>CAWIUL010000015.1:0-23753 GCA_963839305.1 uncultured delta proteobacterium | reverse complement strand
CGCGATCTTCGACCCGCGCGTCACGCTGCGCTCGGACCCGCTCGACCCCGCGACGCCGGGTTGTCCGTGGGACGGCGACGGCGTGCCGCTCCTGCCGACGACGTGGATCGACGGCGGCAAGTTCAGTCAATTGTATTATACACGTTTCTGGGCGAAGCAGGCCAAGCGCCCCGAGACCGGCGCGCACGCGACGTGGCACCTCACGTCGTCGGAGCCGACCGCGCCGTCCGCGTCCGAGTCGCGGCGACGGCCTTCGGCCGCTCGCCGTCCGCCCTCGTCGCGGGGGTTCGTCGCGGGCTCCTCGTCACGCGCTTCTGGTACACGCGCTGGCTCGATCCGGAGCAGATCCTCGTCACCGGGCTCACGCGAGACGGGCTCTTCTAATCGAAGATGGTCGTGTCACGCGCCCCGTGAGAAACTTTCGATTCAACGAGTCGCCCGTGAAGATGCTCACGCGCGTCGTCGCGATGACGGCGCAGACCTATCGCGTCCCCGCTTCGGGTGAGGTGATGCGCGTGCCGATGATCTGCTGCGACGACTTCGAGATGGCGAGCGCGAGCGACGCCGTATGACGGCCGCGCGCTTCGGGCTCCTCGGAGACATCCACGCGGAGGACGAGCGCCTCGCGACGGCGCTCGAGCTCTTCGAGGACGAGCACGTCGATCGCGTGCTCTTCGTCGGTGACGTCGTCGACGGAGACGGCGACGTGGATCGGTGCTGCGAGCTGCTCGCGTCGGCTGGTGCGCTCGGTGTTCGCGGAAATCACGAACGCTGGCTCCTCGCGGGCACGATGCGCTCGCTGCCGCGCGCCCACACGCGCGACGCGCTCGCCGGCGCTTCGGTCACGCTGCTCGAGTCGCTCCCCACGGTGCGCGAGATCGCGACGCCGAAGGGCCTCATGCTGCTCTGCCACGGCGTCGGCGAAGACGACATGCAGCGCCTCGGACCCGACGACGACGGCTACGCGCTCGAGAGCAACGACGCCCTCGCCGCCCTCCTTCGCGAGGGGCGCTTCACGCTCGCGGTGGGCGGCCACACGCACGAGCGCATGGTTCGGCGCTTCGGCGATCTCGTGTTCGTGAATCCGGGAACGCTCGCGCTGGACTCCGCGCCGTGCTGCGCCATCCTCGATGTCGCGCGTTCGCGAGTCGCGTTCTTCGATCTCGACGACGCGCGCGTGGCTCGGCCTTCGGAAGAGATCACGCTGCTGCTCGGTTGAAACCGTGCGGCGCAGCCGTTCCACGTCGTTCCAATACCGTCGAGCCCACCTGGCGCACGCACCCCCGCGCCGTAACTTCTCCGGAGCCCATGAGACACATCCTCACGACCGCGCTCGCCGCTGCGTTTTTGCTCGCCTCTCCCACGACGAAGGCCGCGCAGTCTTCCGAGATCGAGAGCGCGCTATCCATCGTGAAGAGCACCAACAAGAACCAGGTGCACTACGCGGTCGCGGTGGACGACACGTGCGTGCCCGTGGGCGCTGCGCCGGTTCATGCGTATTGGCGCATGCTCGAGAAGAGCCCGGACGCGACCGAGGCGCTCTCGCGAGGCGAAGAGCGCGCGTTCGGAATCGAGAAGCAAGACGTCGATCGCGACGGTGTTCGGGTCGTCCTTCGAGGTCTCCCGGCGCGCACGATCACGATCCACACGCGGGCTGAGGGCGGAAAATGCGTCGCGAGCGCGAGCACGACCATCAACGGCGTCTCCGCGCGCATCTCGAGCGTGTTCGTGAAGATCAAGCTCTTCGGCGTCGACTACGTGCAGCTCACGGGCCTCGCCGACGACGGGACCGTCGTGAAGGAGCGGCTGTCGGTTTGAACTAGCGCGTGACGACGCGCGTGTCGTTCACGAGGCGATCGCTCGGGTGCATGACGACGACGTCGCCGTCTCCGAGGCCGCCCGTGACCTCGACGGTCGTGTCGTTTCGTCGTCCCACCTCGACGCGCGTGAGGCGCGCGCGACCGTCGCGCACCGCGTAGACGGCCCACGCGCCCTCCGAGCGAAACACCGCGCTCGAAGGCGCCGTGCGCACGTCGGGGTTCTCCCAGACGACGACGTGCGCGTCGAGGCGGTAACCGTCGCCGAGCGCGGCCCACTCCGCGGGCGGCGAGTCGAGATCGATGATCACCGGCGCGCGCTGCTCTTCGACGCCGAGCGCCGAGATGCGCGTGAAGGCCGCGGGCTCGACGAGCCGCACGTGGCCCTCGAGCGGGCGCCCGCCGCCCCAGCGCTCGAAATACACCCTGGCGCCCGGCTTCACCGTGACCGCGTCGCTCGTGAGGACGTCGCACACGATCTCGAGGTTGTGACGATCGCCGACCTCGACGAGCGGCGTGCCGGCCTGGATGAACCCGGCGCTCTCGCGCATCACGTGGAGGACGACGCCGCTTCCGGGCGCGGTCACGTCGAGCTGCTCGGAGCCGCTGCTCGGCGCGACGCGCAACATGGCGGCGCGCGCGAGCTCGACCTCGTTGTCGGCGACTTGAACGGCGAAGCTCGCCGACGCGACCTCTTGGCGCTTCAGGCGCTCGTCGAGCTCGGAGTTGCGCCGCTCGGTCTCGCTGATGGCCTTCGTGTCGAAGAGTCGCTGCGCGTCCGCCGCGTTCTTCTGCGCGTGCTCGAACGCGACGTCGGCGCGGGCCTTCGTCGCCGAGGCCTGTTTCTGCGTCGCCAGCGCCGCCGCGAGCCTGCTGCCTGCTTCGAGGCGCGCGCGCGCGTCGAGCAGCGGCGGCGCCGTGGGGACGATGCGAGCGAGCACGGCGCTGCGTTCGATCGCGTCGCCCGCGTGGAGCTCGACGCGCAGCAGATCGCCCGAGAGGGGTGCGCTGATGACGTAGCGATCCCGCACGCGCGACTTCGCCGTCTCGTCGACCGTGACGCGCATGGGGCCGCGCGCGACGCGGGCGGTCTCGACCGGGAGCGGCTTGGGCATCCACACGACCACGAGGAGCGCCGCGACCACGACGACGAACGCCGCCGCGAGTCCGCGTCGCACCCATCGTCGTCCGTTTCGCTTGGCCATCGTCACTCCCGCGTCTTCAACACTTCGATCAAATCGAGCTTGTCCAACCTGCGCCGCACGGCGAGCGCCGTCGCGAGCGCCGAGGCGAAGAGCACGAGGACCGCGAGCGCGAACGTCTTGTCCGACGTGAGCGCCGGGTACCGCATCAGCTCGGGGTCGACCATTCGCGGCATTCCGCGCGTGAGCACGAGCCAGCCGAGCACGAGCCCCGGAAGGACCGCGAGCGCGACGTTGGTCGCGAGCTCGCCGAGGAGCACGGTCGAGATCTCGCGCCTCGTGAAGCCGAGGACGCGCAGGCTCGCGAGGTCGCGCGCGCGCGCCGAGAGCGTGATGCGCGCGTCGTTGTAGACGACGCCCACGGCGATCACGATTGAGAAGAGCGTGAGGATGAGCGACTCGGTCCACAGCGTCTCGCCCATTCGAGAATGGAACTCGTCGCGCATCGTCCGACGGCGCACGACGCTCGCGACGTTCGGCATGTCGCGAAGCGCTCGCTCGATCGTCGGCTCCTTGCTCTCGTCGATCCGCGCGGCGATGGTCGTCGTCCCCTCGCGCTCGTCGAGCAAGCGGTGGAGCGTGCGTTCGCTCGCGTGGACCTGAAGGCCGAAGACCTCGTCTGCGAGCGCGACGACGGGGACGTGGACGACGCGCCTATCGCCCTCGAGCACCTCGAGCGCGACGTCGTCCCCGAGCCTCACGTCGAGGATCTCGGCGAGCTTCGTCGTGAGCATCACGCCCTGGTCCGGCACGACCGCCTCCTTCGGAGGCCACGAAAAGACGCGCCGGAGCTGCGCGCCCTCGGGATGGCCGACGAGCGCCACGTCGCGAAAGCGCGGGCCCATGCGCGCGCGCACGGGGACCACGCGAAGGCGCTCGGTCGTGAGCACCCCCGGCAAATGGGCGATCTCGCGCGCGGCGTCGTCCGGCGCGGGGTTGCGGAGCGTGACGGCGAGGTCGTCGCGTTGCGCGGTCTCGAAGAGCATGAGCTCGAACGCGTCGACCGCGTCGTAGCCGAAGCGCGAAGTGACGAGGCCCATGACGGCGAGCGCGAGGCCCGCGATCGAGAGCGCAGTGCGGAGCGGTCGCCGCGTGAGCTCGCGCAGCACCATTCGGCCGAGCCCCCCGAGCACGCGATCGACCCCGAGTCGCTCGAAGATCGAAGGCGCGTAGGTCGGTGGCGGCTCGGGCTGCATGGCTTCTGCGGGGGCGAGCCGCACCACCTTGCGCACCGCGAGGAACGCGCCGACGAACGCAGCGCCGAGGCTCACGACGACGCTCGTCGCGGTGACGCCGAGGTCGAGGTGATACGTCATGTCCGGGAGCTCGAAATACGGTCGATAGAGATCGAGCATGCCGCGACCGAGCCAGACGCCGAGGCCCACCCCGAGGCCCGTGCCGAGGAGCGCGATCACGGCGACGAGCTTGCCGAAATGAAGACCGATCTCGCCGTTCGTGTAGCCGAGCGCCTTGAGCGTCGCGATCTGTCCACGCTGGAGCCCCACGACGCGCGAGAGGACGACGTTCAGCAAGAACGCCGCGACCGCGAGGAAGATGATCGGCACGAGCGTCGCGAGCGCGCGGAGCTGATCGAGCTCTTGCGAGAGCATGAAGGCCGACGGATGCTTCTTGCGCGTGACGGCGCCGAGCCCTCCGTAGGGCTCGAGGATGCGATCGAGCGACTCGGTCACCGCTGCTTCGCTCGCGCCGGGCTCGAGGCGCACGACGAGATCGTCGAACGCGCCGTCGAGCTGGAACGCGGGAGCGATCGCGTCGCGATCCATCCACAAGACGCCGAGGCGACGCATGTCGACGAGCCCCTCACCGGTGGTCGCGAAGACGTACTCGGGCGACATCGCGATCCCGACGACGCGCACGTCGCGCAATACGCCGTTGATCACCGCGGGGATCGTGCTCCCCGTCTCGAGGTGGTGCGCGACGGCGAAGGAGGAGAGCACGACGACCTCGTCGGCGTGCCCGTGCGATGGCATTCGTCCCTCGCGCAGCACGATGTCGCAGAGCGCGGGCCGCCCGTTCTCCGGAACGGTCACGACCTTTCCGACGGCGGGCTCCGACATGTCCGCGAGGGGCAGGAGCACTGCGTCGACGACCCGCGGCTCCACGGCGGCGACGCCGGGGAGCGTCGCGACGCGAGCCGCGACCTCGTTCGGCGCCCGCTTCAAGTGGACGAACACGTCCGCGAAGCGCGTCTCCTCGTAGAAGCGATCGCCCGCGCGCTGCAGCGAATAGCACGTGCTCTGCATGCTCACGTACCCGGCGATCCCGCACGCGACCACGAACGCGATCGTGATCGCCTGACCCTTGAGGCCGAGCAGATCGCGAAAGAGCTTTTTGTCGAGCGCGCTCACCACTCGATCTCCTCGGCCGACTTGCGCCGCGCGTTCCGTTCGACGCTCTTCACGGTGCCCTGCGAGAGCGTGACGACGCGATCGGCCATCGACGCGATCGTCGCGTTGTGCGTGATGATCGCCGTCGTCGTGCCGAGCTCGCGGTTGACCTTCGCGAGCACGCCGAGCACGAGGCGCCCGGTGCGGAAGTCGAGCGCGCCCGTGGGCTCGTCGCACAAGAGGATGTCGGGCCTCTTCACGACCGCGCGTGCGATCGCGACGCGCTGCTGCTCGCCGCCGGAGAGCTGCGCGGGGAAGTGGTTCTTGCGCTCTCCGAGGCCGACCAGGTCGAGCGCCTCGTCGCTTTCCATCGGGTCTCGCGCGATCTCGGTGACGAGGTCGACGTTCTCGCGCGCGGTGAGGCTCGGGATGAGGTTGTAGAACTGGAAGACGAAGCCGACGTGCTCGCGCCGATAACGCGTGAGCTCGGCCTCTTCCGCGAGCACGAGATCGTGATCGCGGTAATGCACGTCGCCGCTGCTCGCTGCGTCGAGCCCGCCGAGGATGTTGAGGAGCGTCGATTTGCCGCTGCCCGACGGTCCGAGCAAGACGACGAACTCGCCGGCGAAGAGGTCGAGGTCGATCCCGCTGAGCGCGGTCACGTCGACCTCGCCCATCCGGTAGACCTTCGTCAGGCTTCGCGCGCGGAGGACCGCTTCCATCGCATTTCGAGTCGCAAGGCGCGTACCTGTGCTTTACGCGACGAAACGGCTGAAACGCGGTCGCATCGTTTGCAGCGCGACCGCAGGAGGCGCGCGCGGGCGCGAAAGCTTCGGCCGTAATCGCCGCCGCGCGGGTCGGCACGATTTTCCCTTGTTGATGATCGCATGACGGACGTGCCGCGATCGACGCTTCGCCTCGTGACGCTCGCGCTCGCGATCGCCGCGGCGATCACGATTGCGCCGTTCTGGTCGCCGCTCGTGCTGGCCGCGTGGGTCGCCGCGCTGCTTCAGCCGTTGGTCCACCGGTTCCAGCGGATCCTTCGCGGCCAGCGTCGCGGCGCGGCGGTCATCGTGTCGCTCCTCGTCGTCGTCGTCCTCGTGCCGATCATCGCGCTCACCGCGGGCGTCATCGACGGCGTGCACGATCTCGTCTTGCACGTGCGCGCCGCGTACGAGGGCCAGGAGCCGATCTCCGCGGTGCTCGTCGGCGACGGCTCGCACACGAACACGTTCCGCGACTGGCTCCACATCGCGACGCGCTATCCCACGAACACGTGGCGCGCGGGGTTGGCCGTCGCGCAGGGCTCGATGTGGGTTCTCCTCTGGTTGGTCGTCTTCATCACCGCGCTCTACTCGTTCGCGGCCCACGGCCTACAGAGCTACCGGTGGATGCTCGCGCACGCGCCCATCCCGCATCGCGCCTTCACGCGCCTCGCGCGCGCGTTCCACGAGACCGGTCGCGGCATCATCGTGAGCGGCGGCGGCACCGCGCTCGTCCAAGGCACGACGGCGACGATCACGTACGTCGCGCTCGGCGTCCCGCGCGCGTGGCTCCTCGGGCCGCTCACGGCGGTCGCGTCGTTCGTGCCCGCGATCGGCACGGGGCTCGTGTGGATCCCGCTCGCGATCGAGCTCGCCGTCACGGGTGACTACGCACGCGCGACGGCGATCACGTTGATGGGCGCGGTCGTGATCAGCCTGATCGACAACTTGGTGCGCCCGATGCTCGCGCGCTTCGGGCGCCTCAAGCTGCCGGTCCTCGTCGTCCTCGTCTCGATGATCGGCGGCATCGCCGCGTTCGGCGCGTGGGGCGCGCTCTTGGGGCCGCTCGCGGTGCGCATGGCCGTCGAGGCGCTCGAGATCCTGCGCCACGAGTCACGCAACCGGCTCACTTCGTCTGCGGTTGCTCTCCACGACCGCTCGAGGCGATCTCCTCGTTCTCTCGAGCGACGCGTGCTTTGAAGTCCTCGGGCGACTCGTCCGGCTGGCGGAAGCGATAGGCCCCTGAGCTGACGGGCGCGACGAAATCGCCACGCTCGCTCGCCGGCGCCTCGTCGCGCTCGACCTGTTTTCGCGCGAGCGCCATCACGACGACTACGCCGATGACGACCACGACCATCGCGGCGATGCCCAAGACGACGAGCATGGCGAAAGAGTCCGCCTCTTCCGTTGTGGCGTCAAGGTTTCGGGGTGCGTGATGTTAGGCTCCGCTTCTCGAGACGATGAAGAAGCTGACGACGCGTCAACGCAACGTGATCGTCCTCGCGGTCGTGCTCGCGCTCTCGATCGCGGGAGCGTTCTTCCTCGCGCCTGCAGCGCGGGAGCGCACCGCGTCGTCGGCCATCCCGCAAGGCGCGTTCTTGCTCGTGACGCTCGACCTCGTGAAGCTGCGCGAGTCTCCGCTCTCGCGCGAGCTCTCGGCCCTCCGCGAGGTCAGCGACGTCTCCGAGGAGTGCGGCTTCGACCCGCTCGCGCGTGCGAAGTCGATCGCAATCGGCGTCCCCGAGAAGCCCGACGGCGTCTTCGGCATCGCGATCACGCACGACCTCGCGGAGGCCGACCTCGCCAAGTGCGCCGAGCGCGTGATGAGCATCCGCAGCGCCATGCCGCGCTTCACGCAGAAGGGCTCGTGGACCGTGCTCGAGCAGGAAGGGATCTTGAGCGAGGCGACACGCGCGAAGATCGCCTACCGCGACGGCTCTCCGCTCCTCGTCGCACGAGGGGACTACCTCGCGACGATGCAGGGCGCGCTCGACGGCGCCTCACCACGCGCCGAGTCGGACTCCGAGCACGCCGCGCTCCGCAAAGAGGCCCTCGCGCGAGCGCACGGCGGAGCCATCCTCGTCGCGACGGCCGTCCTGCCGAAATCGCTCCGCGACAGGCTCAAGAACGAGATGGCCGACGAGGCCGCGTCATCGGAGTCGAAGACCGCCACCATGACCGCGATCCTCTCGGTCCGCGCCGTCGCGCTCTCGATCGCGTCGCGCGACGACCAGCTCGACGTGTTCGCCGAGCTCGAGTGCGAGACGGACGCGGCCTGCGCGACCCTCCGGGACTTCCTAGACCGCCGACGCAAGACGATCGCGGCCGAGCCCGCGGCGCGTTTCGCGGGGATTTCCGGCATTCTCGACGCCGCGCGGCTCGAGGCCCACGGCCCAGCGCTGGACCTCTCCGTGTCGGCGCCGGCCACCGAAATGGCGCGCGCCGTCCGCGCCGTCCTCGGCGCCGCGTTCACGCCCCCACCCAGGCCCCTACCCGAAAGACCAGCGACCCCGGACGGAGGGGTTGGCGCTTCTGGATTTTCGCCCCGCCCGTGAGTAACTTACGAAGACTCTCGAGAGGAGAACTCAATGGCTGGCAGTAGCAACGTCGTCACGATCTCCGATGCGAATTTCGACAGCGAGGTGCTCCGCGCTGACGCGCCCGTGCTCGTCGACTTCACCGCCACGTGGTGCGGTCCCTGCAAGCAGCTCGCGCCGGTCGTCGACAAGATCGCGGACGAGAACGTCGGCAAGTACAAAGTCGCCAAGGTCGACATCGACGAGTGCCCGAGCATCGCGTCGAAGTACCGGATCAAGGGCGTGCCCACGGTGATGGTGTTCAAGGGGGGTGAGGTCAAAGGCCAGCACGTCGGCGTCACCAACAAAGAGACTCTCATCAAGCTCCTCGAAGGCTGAGCGCCTTGTTCGGCAACGACCCGCGACTGGCCGCGCTTCGCGACAGCCTACCGGGCCGTGTGCTCCGTGGGAGCGGGCGGGTCCAATATCACCTTCGCGAACGGATCGGCGAAGGCGGGCAGGGTTGGGTCTTCACGGCGAACTGGGACGAGCCGGGCGGGTTCGTCGTCATCGTCAAGGTCCTGCGCCCCGACGCCGTGAACACGGACACGCTCCGCCGCTTCCAGCGCGAGGCGGACGTCCTTCGCATGCTCTCGCAGCAAGGGCAGCCGAACCCTTACATCGTTCGATTCTTCGATCACGCGACCGCGGTCATCACCGGGCCTGACAAGTCGTCGCACACGCTGCCGTTCACCGTGCTCGAGTACGTCAACGGCACGACGCTCGAGAAGGTGCTCGACGCGGCGCCGGGTCGCGGCATGCAGGTCGAACGCGCGCGCCGCATCTTGCGGCAGGTCTCTCAGGCGCTCGAGGTCGTGCACGCGAAGAAGGTCATCCACCGCGACCTCAAGCCGTCGAACATCTTGCTGTCGAACGAGTCCGGCGGCGAGGTCGCGAAGGTGACCGACTTCGGGCTCGTGAAGCTCGTCGACGTCGGGCTCGCGCGCACGGCGACGCTCGCGGGCGCGTCACTCGGTTACGCGCCGCCGGAGCAGTACGAGCAAGGCAACCAGCGCGTGAGCGAGCGCACCGACGTCTTCTCGCTCGCGGCGATCACGTACGAGTGCCTCGCTGGGAAGATGGCGTTTCCGTACCGAGACGGCGAAAACCCGCTGCTCATCGTGACGCGCATCTTGAACGAGACGCGCCCGCAGCTCGCGAAGACGAGCGAGTCCCTCGCGCCCGAGCTCTGCTCGCGCGCCGACTTGATAGCCGTGCTCGACACGCACATCGGCCGCGCGCTCTCCGCCGACCCGAACGCGCGGCACGCGACGGTCATGGACTTCTTCTCGGCGATCGAGCCGATCCTCAAAGCGGCCGCCGAGAAAGGCGCGTCGGTCCCTCCGCCCGCGTCGCGCGCGCTCCCGTTTTCGGAGACCGTGCCGGCGTCGATGTCGAACGTCGCCGCGTCGCTCTTGCCGGGACAGATCCCCGCGATCGTCCCCGCCTTCGAGCGCCCGAGCAACTTGCCCGTGATGCTCGAGGCGAGCAAGACGCGGCCGTCTGCGCCGTCGCCGATCCCGCACCGCTCGGTCGCGTCGCCGCAAGCGAGCTCAGCGGAGCCGGCGGTCTCCATTCGTCCTCGCGGCGACACGTCCGATCCGTCCCTCTGGCTCTGGCGCATCGCGACGCCGGCGATCAAGCCCGACGTGGTGCGCGCCGCGGCGTTCTCCGAGGACGCGAGCTCCGCGATCGGCGTCGGCCCGAACGGCGTCGCGCGGTGGGAGCGCGGGCATTGGATCGGCATCGGCCTTCCGCCGGGCTTCGACGCCGGCCGCATCCGCGGGGTCTTGAGCCTGCCGCGCGGCGAGGCGCTCCTCTTCGGCACGGGCGGGCTGCTCGTTCGCCTGAGCGCGATCGGCGCCTTCGAGGTGCTCCCCGTCTCGGACGCCGAGGCGACGCTCTTCGGCGGTCACGTCGACGCTCGCGGCGCGCTCGTCCTCGTCGGCGAGCGGCCCGATCGCGTGCAGCGTGGCGCGCGCACGGGCTTCGTCGCCGAGTACGAAGGCCGCCGCATCGTTCAAGTGAAGGACGTCCCGCGGACGACGCGTCTTCGCGCGGTCACGCGGCTCACGTCGGGCACGTACGCGGCCGTCGGCGAAGACGGCGTCCTCGTTCGCATCGATTGGAACGGCATCGCGTTCCGTGGAACGCTCTGCCAGGGCGACCTCTTCGCCATCGCGAGCTCGCCCGACGGCGGCGCGTACACGGTCGGAACGGGCGGCCACGCATTTCTCTCACGCCCGCGCTGGACTGGCACCTCGAAGCGGTTCAAACCACCGCCGATTTGCTCTCCGTCTTCGTGACAAGCGACGGCACCAGCTGGGCCGGCGCGAACAAAGCGCGTGTCGTTCGACACACGGCGGACCGGTGGATTCGAATGTCGACCGAGCTGCCCATTACGTCGGGCGTCTGCGCGCTTTGGGCAGGACCGCGGCTCGTGCGTGGGCTCTGCACGGACGGGGCGATCCTCGAAGGTCTTCTCCCCTGAGCCCACGCCTCGATGTCGAGCTCCACTGATTTTCCTGCGGCAAGCTCCAGCGCGCCGCCTCCTCCGCGCGCCGCGACGCGAGCGATCGGCCATCGCCCGCGCATGGCGCGGTTTTTGTGGGCCCTCCTGGCGTTCACCGCGATCTCGCAGATCGCGCCCGCGATCGCCGTCGCGCACCTCGCGTCTCGCGCCCACCTCGGCAACGCATGGGTCTACGGCGCGGTCGTGCTCGCGTACGGCGTGGGCCTCTTCGTCGGACGCGCGCGCTCGCGCGTGGTCGACGTGCCGCGAGCGTGGCCTTTCTTGCACCTCGTCGACGAGCCCTATTTCGTGCACTGGTGCGCGTCGCTCTTCGCGACCATCGCGTCGATCTTCGTCGTCACGATCTCGCCCGTCGTCGACGTGGTTCGAGGCCTGCCGATCGCGTTTCCCCTCGACGGCGTCGCCGCGACCTACGTCGTCGGCCTCGCGCTCGCGGGCTACGGCATCGTCTATCGTCGCCGCCGGTTCCTCACCCGGCGCGTCGACGTGCGCGTCGAGGGGCTCGACGAAGCCTTCGACGGCTACCGCATCGTTCACCTGTCGGACTTGCACATCGGCGCCCTCACGCCGAGGTCGTGGGGCCTGCGCTGGACGCGAGCGGCGAACGCGCTCTCCGCGGACCTCGCCGTCGTCACGGGCGACATGGTCACGAGCGGCACCGCGTTCCACGCGGACATCGCGACGGTCGTCGGCTCGCTCCGGGCGAAGGACGGCGTCGTCGTCTCGATGGGCAACCACGACTACTTCGGCGGCGACGGCGAGCCGCTCATGTCACTCCTGATCGAGGCCGGCGTTCGCGTGATGCGCAACGAAGGCGACACGATCCGGCGGGGCGCGGCGAGCGTGTATCTTGCAGCCATCGACGACACCTGGACGCGCCGCGCGGATCTCGACCGCGCGCTCCGTGAGCGGCCCGAGGGAACGCCGACCATCCTCCTCGCGCACGACCCCGACGAGTTCCGCGCCGCCGCCAAGCGAGGCGTCGACCTCGTGCTCAGCGGTCACACGCACGGCGGCCAGATCGCCGTCCCGTTCTTCGCGCGCCGCTACAACCTCAGCAAGCTCTCGCACCATCACCACCTCGGCGTCTACCGCCGCGGCAAGAGCACGCTCTACGTGCACCCGGGCCTCGGCACGACCGGCCCGCCGATCCGCTTGGGCGTCGCCCCCGCGATCGTCGAGATCACCCTTCGCCGCGCGTGAGCGTTCAGTCCTTGCCGACGTTCTCGTCGAGCGAGACCCACTCGGTGCGCGCCATCGGGACGTCCTGCGTGTAGACCGCCATCGGCGCGATCGCGCGCGCGGCCTCGCGCAGCTGCACGGGCAGGCCGTCGATGGCGAGCGCGTGCGTCTCCTCGTTCAGCCCGAGCGCGATCTCGAGCAAGCTGCGCTCGACGACCGGATACTCCGCGACGGGCGTGTCGCTCGCAAGACCGGCGAGCGCGCGCGCCTCTTCGAGCGCCTCGCGCAGGCCGCCCATCTTGTCGACGAGCCGTCGCTCGATCGCTTCCTGACCAACCCACACGCGACCCTGACCGACGGCGTCCACCTCGGTCGTCTTCATGTGGCGTCCCTCGGCCACGCGCTCGAGGAACATGTCGTAGAACTGCTTCACCTTGTGCTGGAGCTCGACCTTCTCGTCCTCGGTGAACGGGCGGAAGAGCGACTCCGCGTCGGCGCGCGGCGTGGTTTTGTACGTGTCGATGGTCACGCCGATCTTCGAGAGCAACCCGCTCACGTCGGCCTTGCCGTAGAAGATGCCGATCGACCCGGTGACGGTGAGCGGGAGCGCGTAGATCTCCTTGCCCGCCGCTGCGATGTAGTAGCCGCCGCTCGCCGCGATGGAGCCCATCGAGACGATGAGCGGCTTTCGCTGCGCGAGCAGGTGCAGCTCGCGCCACATCACGTCCGCCGCCATCGACGAGCCGCCGGGGCTCTCGACGCGAAGCACGACCGCCTTGATGCTCGAGTCGTCGCGCAGCGCGCGCACCGTGTCGGCGATCGTGTACGAGCCGCAGAGCTTCATGTCGAGGATCGGGATCGTCGACGAGCGGCCGTCGACCATGTCGCCGTCGACGTAGAGGATCGCGACCTTGTTGCGCGATCCGAACGCCTTCGGCGCGTCCGACGGGTCCTCGTATTTCTCGACCGACACCGGGTGCCCGACCATCTCGCGCACGACGTGGTCGAGCTGATCGTCGAACGCCGTGCCGTCGACGAGGTTCGCGTCCTTCGCTTCCTTCGCGATGAACGGGCCCTTGAGCGTCTCGGCGCGCACGCGCTCTTCGCTCATGTGGCGCCCGTTCGCGAGGTTCTTCACGAAGACGGCCTCGACGTTGCGGAGGTAGTCCTCGTGATCGGCCGCGGCGACGGGCGACGCGTGCTCGTTCTCGAATTGCTCGGGCGCGCTCTTGTGCGCGCCGATGCGCACGAACTCGGCTCGAATCCCGAGCTTCGTGAGGAGCCCGGCGAGGTAGTAGTACTGCGACTTGAGGCCCGAGTAGCGGATGCCGCCGGCCGGGTTCACGACGATGCGGTCGGCGTTCGCGCAGACGTAGAGCGCCTTCGGTCCGTTGTCCTCGAAGCTGCAGAGCACCTTCTTGCCGCGCGCGCGGAGCACGCGGACCGCGTCGGCGAGCTCCTCGGCGTGCGCGTAGGAAGACGCGGGCTCGGTGCGGAGCACGAGGACGACCGCGTCGACGTTGCGCGTGTCCGCGAGGCGCCAGAGCTTTCGCAAGAGCGCGACGTGCCCGCGCGTTCCGGGCGTCGACTCGATGCGGATCGACACCGCGTGGCCGGGAAGCGGAAGGCCCGGTTGGCGCGTTCCCTGGTACGACACCGTCCCGAACGCGCCGACGTCGTGTCCGCCGAGGCCGCTGCCGAACATCGCGCCACCGCCGGCGGTGAAGTGTCCGAGGGCGAGCTCGAGCGACGCGCTCGCGATGAAGCTCCGCTTCGCGTCGTCCTCGATGTGCGAGATCTCGAAGTCGCCGCGCGCGCGCCCGACGCTCGGGATGTCGATCGCGACGGTGGCGCGCGGGAGCCACAAATCGCCGCCCGGGACGTCCGCGCCCTCGAGGTAGCGCACGTCGACGCCGATCTCGATGTCGCGCTTGCCCGTCGGTCGGAACGCGGCCGCCATCGTGTAGCTGCGATTGAGCAGCGGCTGCCCGTTGGGCAGCGGGGTCGTCTTCGGTCGGTTCAAGTCTTGAACGACGAACGAGAGCGCGAGGTGCGGATCGGGCCGGAAGCTCCCGCCGAGCGTGACGCCGAAGAGCCCGTTGAAGAGCGCCTCGCCGGAGAGCGCGCCCTGGATCGACCCACCGAACGAGAGCGTGTCACCGAGGTGCCACGCGAGCGCCCACGTGAGCCACGTGTAGCTCGAGCTCCGATAAATCGGATCGGCGGTGCTCGGCGTGAGGACGTAGTCGACGCGCGCGCCGGTCGCGAACCCGAACCACAGCGGCGTCGACGCTTCGAGCGCGTGGCCGCAGTTGATCTTGTTCGTGCCCTCGCAATAGACGCCGTCGTAGCGAAGCTCCCACGACGGGGTCCACCCGAGGTTCGCGGGGTTGAGCCGAATCGCCTCGGCGCCGTCCTCGCTGGCGGCGCTCCGCCCGAACGAGTCGAGGCGCGTCGCGCGCTGAGGCTCCGGCGCGTCGGCGCGCGCGGCGCTCACGACCAACATCGACAGCACGAACGCGCAGCCGGCAAACGATCTTTTCATGGGGTCCTAGACGAGAGTCGCCATGTCGCGGAGCGTTTCCGCCTCTGCGTCGAACATCCGACGCACCTCGCCGAGGATGGCGCGTTCCCCGAGCTTGTGCACGATCGGAACGCGCAAAAAGAGCTCGCCCTCGACTGTGCGTTTCGTTTTTCCCTGCCCGTCCGTCGACAGGCGGTATTTGCCCCCGGCCTGGAAGTATTTCTTCCACTCGGGCTTCACGTTGGGCGCGACGCTCCAATCGGCCTCGTGCGCCTTGAGGTCGTACGTCGAGCTCTCGTCCCACGAGAGCATCTCGCGTGTGACGACTTTGTTCGCGAACACCGGCACGGGCACCTTGAAGTTCGCCTGGTACGCCCAGACCCGGTGCAAAACGCCGCCCTCGAGGTGGTGCTCTTTTTGGCGCACGTCCTCGACGTTGGCGAGGCGCGTCTTCAGCTTCGAGAAGAGGTCGGGTGAAATCGACCGCGAGCTCGAGGGCGTCGAGGGGAATCTCGAACTCATGGACGATCTCGAAGCGCACGCGTTTGCCCGTACGCTAGCCTGGAAGTTCGGAAGCCTGAGCAAAAATCATCGGTCTTGCCGCAGCGTTGTCGTCGATATGCGGCAGCGAGACCTTCGCGGCCGGGCCGCGAAACGTTCGTGGCTGTCCGTGCTGGCGGAGGATGCGAATCTCGTCGCCACACTCTTCGATCGAGACGGCACGCGCCGGTTCGGCCGGGACCTCACGCTGCCGCTTGTCGAGCGCCACGTTGGCGAGAACCCGTCAGGCCAAGCCACGAGCTAGTTCAGTTCGGATTCGCCAGCGCGCAGCGGCCGTTGATGCACGAAAGGTTGAGCCCGCCGCAGCAGTCCGCGGTCGACGTGCATTTCTCGAACTCGTTCGCGCAGCCTCCGGTCGGCGGTTGGCACACGAGCCCTCCGTCCTCCACGCGGCAATAACCGCCGCAGCACTCGTCGCCGGTCTGGCAGCTCGTTCCGTCGACCTTGCACGGATCGACGACCCAATAGCCGCGCGAGTTGCCGGCGAGGAGCTCCTGCGCGGGCAGGTAGAACGCAGGGTGGCTCGGATCGGTCCCGGGCTGCGCGCTCAGGTCGATCGCCGCGACCCACAGCTTCTTCGTCGTCGGCGTCTGCGAGATGTCGTGGTCGCGCGGATCACTCCAGAACGGGTCGATGGTCGCGACGTTTCCGTACGCGCGCCGGCTCGTGAAGACGACCCACGCGTAGCCGCCCGAAGGCACCGGGTTCACCGTCGGTTCGTAGTTCAGCGTCGCGTCGGCGCCGTGGTTCGTGCCGTACGTCGGCAGGTATCCGACGCCGTTGAGCTTGTCGAGGCGAGCGGCTTGGGGGCTCGACGTCGTCGCCCACCAGAGCTCTGCGCGCGAGCCGTTTCGCGTCGCGCCGAGCTCGCCGTCGCTCGCCGTCTCGCGCTCGTAGACGACCGCGTCGTTCGTCGGGAGAAACGACGGATAGAGATTCGGGAGCGCTCCGCTCGGCGTATCGATCACGACGGGCGTCGTGAACGCGTTGCTCGCGAAGTCCATCACGGCCATCGACTTCCCGTCGGCGCTGGCGCCCGCGTAGTAGTTGAACGCGACGTGCTTGCCGTCGGGCGAGAAGACGGGCGTGCACGCGCGAAGCCCCGCGGGGAGACCCGTCGCGGCGATTGGCGTGCCCGAAGGCACTTGGAAGAGCGCGCTCGCGGCCGACCCGCCGATGCCGGGAAGCGGGCACGAGCTCGAGAAGAGGAAGCTCCCGTCCGGCGCGAGCGCGGGGAACGCGAAGCGATAGTCCGCCGGGCTCATCGGCGTCTCGGCGTTGTTGCTCTTGAGGTTGTACTGGCTCGTCGCGGCGTAGTTGTCGCCGTGCTGCGTGACGAGCGTCGAGCCGTCCGCGCTCACCGAGTGACACACGCGGCACTGCGCGCTGCCGCCGTTCGAGCCAGCGACGAGCACGGGCGACGTGGACCCGCCTTGGATCGCGAGCGTCGCGCCGCCGAACGTCTGCCCCGTGTACGAGCAGCAGTAGTTCTTCGCGAGCGCGGTGCCGTACGAGTTGTAATAGACGGTGCCCTTCAGCACGCCCTTGGCGACCTTCCACTTCTCGGTGATGGGCCCGTACGCGTTCGAGCCCTTCGAGAAGACGAGGTCGACCTGGAGGTCCTCGCCTGCGTTCGAGTACGTCATCGCTTGCCACGCCGCCTGCGGGATCGGGTGGTGACTGAATGGCGTCTTCGTCTTCGCGAAGTAGCCTTTGTAGTCGAACGCGTTCTCGTGCGCGTGGATGTAGATCGCGTCGTAGTCGCCCTGCGCGCCGACCTGCCACTGGAGGAGCGGCGCGAGCAACCCGCGCGGCCACACGGTCGCGTCGTACGGATAGAGCCACGCGAGGCCAGGGTCCGTCGAAGACGATCCGCTCAGCGTCGCGATTGTCCCCGTCGACACCGACGCGCCGGGACCTTCACCGCCGACGCCGCCGACGCCGCCCGAGCCGCCGCCGGCGTCGCCCGCGTTCGGATCGCCGTTCTGTGTGTACGTCACGACGATCGTGACCGTCGTCGAGCCCTTCGCGCCGTTGCCCGCGGTCGCGCTGATCGTCGCCTTGCCGCCGAGCTTGCTCGTCGTCGTGAGAACGCCAGAGTTGTCCATCGCGCCGAGCTCACCGCGGTCGATGTCCCACGTCGCCGAGACGGGCGCGTTGTTGTAGTAGGCCGTGAACTGGAACGGCGATGGGGTGCCGTAGGCCACGTTCACGGTCGAGTTCGCGGGCGAGATCGTCAGCGAGCCGACCTGGCCGTCGCCAAACCCTGCCTCGCCGAAGCCGATCGTGCCGTCCGGTCCGGAGGACCCATCGGGATTGACGAAGTTGTCATCGGTCGAACCGCACGCGGCGACGATCGCCACGACGAGCGCGAAGAAGAACACCCACGCCGATCCACGCCTCATCATGTTCGCCTCCGCCAAGGACAGTAACGGTGGATTATCCCAACAGTACTGTATGGCCGGCAAGCGGCGCGGCTGTCACTGGATATCGGCGGGATTCGCCAAGCGGCGCGACCAGATGATCGCGTCCTTGCGGGCGTTTCCGACCTGCAGGTGGTTCTGCAGGAGGCCCGTGCGGCGGAAGCCGTTGAAGGCGAACGCCGTCGCGAGCGACACGTCGTCCGACGGAGCGAGCGAGAAGACGCTGACGGCGTCGTCGGCGATGAGCTTGTCGCACATCGAACGGAGCGCGCCGACCACACCGAGGCGCTCGCCGTCGGTCTTGGGCGGCGTGAGCATCTCGAGGAAGGCGTTGCCGAAGCACGCCTGCGACTCGGTCGACACGACGAGCTCGTAGCCGCCGCGCCCGGTGAGCGAGAAGTAGTGACGCTCCACGTCGCGACCGAACGGCTCGAAGCCCGTGAGCGCGCGGTTCGCCTTCACCGCAGCGGCGACGTGCTTCTTCGCTTCGCTCTCGGTCATCGGCGCGATCTTGACGTTCGGGAGTGCCTTGCCGGAGAGGGCCTTCGCGGCCTTCTTGCCGTGGACGATCGTGCGCTCCGAGAGCTCGAGAGCGCGCGCGTCGATCGCGGGCTCTTCCGGCTCCTCGGCGACGTCGAGATCGTTCGCTTCACGCGCCGCGGTGAGCCGCATCTCGCTCTGCACGCGCATGTGCGTGTTGGCGTTGGCCACGCTGCACCCGAGCAAGAACGCGTCGCTGCGTTTGTAGAAGCCGGGGATGTTGCCTTCGCGGGCGAAGCCGAGCTTCAGCCACGTCGAGACCTCGTCGCGCTCGACGAGCGTGTAGACCTTCTCGACGCCTTCGCGCTGTGCGAGCGCGAGAACGAACATGCGCTTTGCGTTGCTCGGCCCCGCTCGGAAATCGATCACGCGCATCGTCTTCGCGCGACGGTGAATCATCAGGCACAAGGACACGGCATCGTTCTGGAAGAAGACTTCCTCGACGCTCTTCTGCTGCGCTCCACCCCAGGCTTTTGCCGCCATTGCTCTCACCCACCCTGCATCTTTGAAATTGGGCTACGTCGTGAAAGATGCGCCGGTGTAAGAGCACCTTTCAAAAGTGAAATGTCAGTACTACGGTGCCGGTGAGATGGTCAACCAGGAATAGGTGACAAATCGTAGCTTTAGGCCGCCATCTTTACAGTGATGTTCGGCATCCGCACGGTTGGGTACGGCATTGCAATCATGCGATTTTGGCCAGATCGTCGGCTCCCACGCCGAGCTGGCGCATGGCGAGGTCGAAGCTGGTCTTCGGAATCGACACGAGCGTCGGCATCCCGCCGGAAAGGCCCAAAAGCGCGAGGAAATTCATCCCGCTGTTGAAGGGCGCGGCGAGCGTGACCGTGTCGCGGTCGAGGACGAGCGCGACGTCGGCGCGCTGCTGGCCGAGGAGCAGGAGCAGGGTCTTGTCGTAGCGGCCGTGGGCTTCGGTCGCGTCGACGTACGCGAGCGTGCGTGCGCGCGCGACGCCTGAAAGAATCGAGGCGGACGTAGCGCTCGGCGACGCGGCGGGCCTCGGTCTCGAGCGCTGCGAGCTGCGAGCCGGCTTCGTCGATCGACGTCCAGAGCGACGCGTCCGTGAGGCCGGTCGCGAGGTGACGGACGATGACGCCGAGGAGCGCGATGTCGCGCGGGCGCGCGCGGATGGCTCGGTCGATGCGGTTGGCGACCGGGCTCGGCGTCCCGATGCGCGTGTCGATCGCGCGCGCGTCGTCGTCGGCTCCCGCGTAGGGCTCGTTGCCGCCGCGCATCCACTTGGCGGCGCTGCAGAGCCCGTCGAAATCCGTGTGGCAGACGATCGTGTCCACCGCGCCGACGCGCGCGACGAGCTCGGCCGTGACCATCTCGGGGCACGCGCCGTGCTCGGCCTTCGTCGCGAGGACGAAGCGCGGATCGACTTTGTATTTCTCGTGCAGCAGGTGGTCGTGGTGATCGACCCACGCGGCGAGGCGCGATCCGAGGCCTTCGATGAACGGCTTGGTGAGCTTGTCGAACCCTCCGCCCGAGGCCTCGGACGCGAAGGCCACGTCGAGCACGACCACGCGTCCGCGCAACTCGGACGCGCGCGGCAATTTTCGGGGCGTGGCGAACGCGAGCTCCATCATTTTCGGCGGTGTAGCATGCCCCATCGCATGAAGTTCGATTCGCAGGGATTGATGCCGGTCGTGGTGCAGGACGATTTGACGGGCGAGGTGCGCATGCTCGCCTACGCGGACGAAGCGGCGCTCGAGCGCACGAAGAAAGAAGGGCACGCGACCTTCTTCTCGCGATCGCGAAACGCGCCGTGGGTCAAAGGGGAGACGAGCGGCAACGTGATCGATGTGCGCGAGGTGCGCCTCGACTGCGACGAGGACGCGGCGCTCTACCTCGGGCACGCCCGCGGCCCGACGTGCCACACGGGGAGCGAGACGTGCTTCGCGGGCGCTCGCGTCCCGCTCGTGCTGAGGCTCGAGTCCGTGCTCGAGGCGCGGAAGAACAGCACGGGCGAGAAGAGCTACACGAAGAGCCTCTACGACGGCGGCGCGCTGAAAATCGGCGCGAAACTGCGGGAAGAAGCGGACGAGCTCGCGCGCGCCGTCGACGCGGAGGCCGATTCGCGCGTGGTCAGCGAGGCGGCGGACGTCGTCTACCACCTGATGGTCGCGCTGCGGCACCGCGGTGTTCCGGTGCGCGACGTGCTCGCCGAGCTGGACCGGCGCTTCGGCCAGAGCGGGCACGACGAAAAAGCGAATCGCTAGACATTTTCGTGTACCCTTTGAAGCCGTCAAATGTCGACCAAAGTGCTTGTGTTCGAGAGTGACGCGGCCTTCGCCGGCGAGCTCCGAAGCGAGCTCGCGAAGCTCGGATGCGAAACGACCGTCGTCGATGACGGCAACGCTGGGTTGCAGCAAGCGGCGGGGAGCAAACCCGATCTGATCCTCTTGTCGATCGAGCTGCCGCGGATGAACGGCTTCTCCGTCTGCAACAAGCTGAAGAAAGACGGGAAGCTCAAGGACGTCCCGCTGATCATCATGTCGACGGAGTCCAGCGACGAGACGTTCGAGCAGCACAAGAAGCTCCGAACGCGCGCCGAGGACTACGTGCACAAGCCGATCGCGTTCGGCGAGCTGCTGCAGCACATCAACCAGTTCATCCAGCTCGGTGGCGGCGCGGGTCAGACGACCGACGACAGCGAGGGGATCGTCATCGACGACGAGATCTCGAGCATCGACATCGAAGAAGAGGGCACGCTCGTCGTGGAGCGTGAAGAGGCTGCGGCTGCGCCTCCGCTTCCGCCAGCGAGGCGCGCTTCCACCGCGCCGAAGCGCATGCCGAGCGAAGCGCCCGCGAAGCTGAAGAACGTCGACGACGACATCGACGCGTTCATCGAGGGCGGGTTCGGGAAGATGACCGCGCCGGGCGGCGGTCCCAGTCCCGTAGCCGCTGCGTCCGCGAACGGAAACGGAACGAGCACGGTCGCCGAGATCTCCGAGCAACCGAAGAAGAAGAGCGTCGCGCCGCCGCCCGCCGCGATCGTCGACGACGTCCGCATCGCGGAGCTCGAGAAAGAGCTGATGAAGGCCCGCGAGGAGGCCGCGCAGCTCCGCGCCGACTTCGACTCGCGCATGGAGGCCGAGCAGAAGAAGATGGACGAGCAGATGGACGAGCTTCGACAGAAGCTCGCCACCGCAGGCTCGAAGGGCGGCGTCTCGAGCCGCGAGTTCCTCGATCTTCGCGAGGCGCTCAACAAGAAGGACAAGGAGCTCCTCGCGCTGAAGGAGCAGCTCGGGAAGAAGGACAAGGACATCGTCGAGGCTCGCGAGCGCGCGCTCTCGTTCGAGCGGCAGAAGGCCGATCTCGACGACAAGGTCATCTCCACGCTTCGCGAGGTCGAAGAGGGCAAGGAGAAAGCGGAAGCGCTCCTGCGTGACAAAGACCAGGCGAAGAAGGCCTCCGAGGATTTCAAGAACCGGCTGCAGAAGTCGCAGACCGAGCTCGAGTCGCGGACCAACGAGCTGAACGACACGAAGACGAAGCTCTCGACCTCGCAGAGCGAGCTCGACGCGCGCACGCGCGAGCTCGAAGACGCGCGCGTCAAGGCGGCGGAGGACCTCGCGGCCCACGAAGCGGCGATGGCCGCGGCCAAGGCCGATCACGAGAGCTCGCTCGCCAAGGAGCAGGCCGAGCGCGCAGCAGCGCTCGAAGCGGCGGCGGCGGACAAATCCGCGACGCTCGAGGCCGCGCAGCAGAAGGCCGTGTCGGATCTGCAAGAGGCGCTCGCGATGCGCGAGAGCGAGCTGCAAATCGGAGCACGACTCACGGCTCGGCGCGCTACACCGCGCGCACCAAGACGAGATGTCGAAGCTCCGCAACGAGCACTCGCAAGAGAAAGACGGCATCGCCGCGCGCCACGCGAGCGAGGTCGCGCTCGCGCAGGCGAAGCACGAAGAGGAGCTCGAAGAGGCGAGGAACGCCGCCGCCGCGCAGCTCGCGTCGCGAGAGGCGGAGCTCGAGGCGAAGCGCGCAGCGGAGCTCCAGGCCGCCGAGCAGCGTCGCGTCGAAGAGGTCGCCGCGGCCGTGCGCGATCGCGACGAGAAGGTCGCCGCCGCCGAGCAGGATCGCGACGAGAAGGTCGGCGCCGCCCTCCGCGACGGCGAGCAGAAGGTCGCCGCTGCCGAGCAGGATCGCGACGAGAAGGTCGGCGCGGCCCTCCGCGACGGCGAGCAGAAGGTCGCTGCGGCGCTCCAGGATCGCGACGAAAAAGTGGCGGCCGCCGAGCGCGATCGCGACGAGAAGGTCTCCACGGCCCTCCGCGACGGTGCGGAGAAGGTCGCCGCCGCGGAGCACGATCGCGACGAGAAGGTCGCCGCGGCCCTACGTGATCGCGACGAGAAGCTCGCCGCGGCCGAGCAGGCGCGCGAAGAAGGCATCGCGACGGCGCAGCGCGAGCGCGACGCGCGGGTCGCGGACATCGAGAGGGCGCGAGACGAAGCCGTCGGCGCGCTCCGCGCGGACATGGCGCAGCTCAGCGAGGCGAAGAACGCGCAAGCCGAAGAGGCCGCGTCGCGCATCGCGGATCTCGAGCGTCGAGTCAGCGAGCTCACGCAAGCGCGCGACGGTCTCGAGAAGGATCTCGCGACCGCCAAGGACCGCATCGTCGTGCTCGAGGCCGAGACCGCGGCGCTTCGCGCTGAGCTCTCCGAGACGAAGAGCGCGCACGCGCGCGAGATGGCGCGCGCCGAGAAGGCGTTCGCGAAGTGGGAGCAGGACCGGGCTGCGCTCGAGCGCGCGAAGGACGCGCTCGCGGTCGTCCTCACGCAAATCGAGGACGCCGAGGGGCGCTCGATCACCTAGCTCGGCATGTGGATCGGACGCGGTGAGCCGGATCGCCGGCGGGATCTCTTCGGTGGGACCGGCGAGGTGCGCGTGTGGAGCATGCTCGATGGCCCGCTCCCGCCCTTCGATTGCGTGCTCGGGTGCGAGCTCGACGCGGGCGGCACGGTGGGCGCGCACGTGCAGCAAGAGTGCGCGGAAATCGTGATCGTCACCGAGGGGCGCGGTCACGCGCGCGTCGGCGAGCAGTCGATCCCGCTGTCGCCTGGCGTCGTCGTGCGCCTCCCGCTCGGAACGACGCTCGCGCTGCGCAACGGTTCCGACGCGGACGTGCTGCGCTATTTCATCGTCAAGGTGCGCTAGCTCAAACGGCGGCGCGGGCGACGAGCTTGCGGGCCTCGGCGCGCGCGTGTGCGCGGACCGAGTCGCCGTCGAGCAGCGTGTGCTCGCCGTGCTTCACGACGAGCTCGC
>CAWIUL010000014.1:0-253117 GCA_963839305.1 uncultured delta proteobacterium | reverse complement strand
GTGTAGCTCGTGATCGCGCCGATCATCGCGATGGGCTCGCGCGTGTCCTTGCGGAGCACGAGCACGAGGCCCCTCTTCGGATCGCGCGCGACGACGAGGGACGGGCACTCGTCGAACACGTCGACCCTGACCTCTTGGTCCCAACGTGAAGGTCGCACCAGCGGTCTCCGAGCAGCGACGCGGGGTGCATTGTCGCGTCGTAGACGAATCGCCTCGTCACCGACGGCGACGGACGCGCCCGCGTCGATGGGAATTTGTTCGAACAGCCGCAGGTACGAGTCGGGCTCCGGCTTGGAGAGCGAGCGCGCGCCGAGCGTCGCGACGAGCGCGCCCGCGACGACAGGACGCGACCGCCGCGACAGGGGCTGCGCGGACCGCGCGGCGCGCGAAGAGCGACACGACGAAGCCGAACGCCGACCCCACGAAGCCGACGAGCACGACCATGAACGGCAAGCCGAGGTCGCCCATCCCACACCGCGACCCGGTCCAGGCGAGCGGCTGGCTGAGAGACCAGCTGCACCCGAGCAGCACGACCGGCACGAGCGCGCAGAGCACGCCGATCGCCGCGCCCGTCGCGACGCGGGCCCGCGCCTTCGCAGCCACGCCGAGGAGCGCGATCGACGCGAGGATCGCGGAGGTCGTCGCGATCGACCAGCTCGGCGCAGCGAGGCGGACCACCGTCGCGATTCCAAGCGCGGCCATCGTCATCGCGAACGCGACGACGCTCCCGAGGAGGCTCTCCCTCACGTCGCGGTTCGCGACCATCCCGATGTTGCTACGCGGGCGAGCCCGCCTTTGTTCCCGCGCGCTGGCGATTTCGTGCGAAAACGTCGCGTGGCGAAGAAGGCGCCCCGCGAGCTCGACATGTACCACCGGCTGCGCACGTGGCTCGCGCGCCCGATGGTGCAGGCGAGGTGGCGTCCTCATCCTCGCGTGGTTGGGCGTCACGGTTACCGAGATCGCGTCCCGGTTCGATGGCTCGAGTGGCTCTCGTTCGCGTTCGCCGTCCTCTTCGCGATCGAGCTCGTGTTCCGCTACGTCGCGTCGACGACGCGAAGCCGTTTCTTCCGCGAGCACTGGGGAGACCTCGTCGCCATCGCGTCGGCCGCGCCGGGCCTCGCGGCGCTCTGGCCGGCGACGCGCTTGTTTCGTCTGCTTCGCGTCGTGCGTTTCATCGCGATCGCCCGCCGATTGCCGACGCTTCCTGGGTTCGCGCGGAGACGCACCGCGCGCCGCGCGCTCGGCCTCGCGGCTTTCATCTTGCTCGCCGCGCTCACGAGCACGGCGGCGCTCCTCGCGTTCGAGTCGCCCACGAACGGCTCGATGCGAACTTTCGGTCAAGCGTTCTGGTTCAGCCTCTACTCGATCTTCGCGACGCAGCCGACGCCCGAGCCGCCGATCACGCTCGGCGGGCGGATCGTGTCGCTGGTCCTGATCTTCGTGGGGTTGAGCACGTTCGCACTTTTCACAGGCAGCGTGTCCGCGGCGGTGCTCCACACCCTGCGCGACGAAGGAGCAGCGATGGATTGGGAAGACTCGAGGGCCACCTCATCATCTGCGGCTGGAACCGCAAGGCGGAGATCATCGTGCGCGAGTACGACGCCGCCCACCGCGACGATCCGATGCCGGTCGTGGTCATCGCTCGCGTCGAAGGCCCGCCGACGTTCACCGATCCGACCCTGCGCAAGCGCGTGCTCTTTCTCGACGACGACTTCACGAAGATCTCCGCGCTCGAGAAGGCGAACGTGAAGAAGGCCTCGACGTGCGTCGTCCTCAGCGACACGACGCGCGGGCGAAACGAGCGCGACGCCGACGCGCGCACGATCCTCGCGGCGCTCACGGTCGAGAAGCTGCGCCCGAGCGTCTACACGTGCGCCGAGCTCAATCGCCGCGAGTACGCGCAGCACCTCACGCTCGGCGCGGTCGACGATTACGTCGTCGGCGGCGAGCACAGCGCGTTCTTGCTCGCGCAGGCGGCGCTCAACCGCGGCACGCTCAACGTCTTCTCGGAGCTCCTCAGCTACGAGTACGGCACAAATTCTGCCGCATCGACGTGCCCGCCGGACTTCCTGGCAAGCCCTTCGTCGACGCGTTCGTCGACATGAAGAAGAAGAAGAACGTGACGCTCGTCGCGGTCATGGATGAGAACGGAAAGTCGCACATCAACGCCAACGACCGCGTGCTCGTGAAGGGCGACACGCTGGTGGTGATCGCCGCGCACGACTTCGAGGGGTGAGATTGGATTAGGATGCGCGCATCGACTTTTCGATGCCGTCCACGCTGGCTCCGATCCTCGAACGCATCCGCACGATCGTCCGCGAGCGCGTCATGCCGCTCGAGCGGCTCTTCGGCGAGCGGGGCTCGTTCGGCAGCGATCGAGCCGGATCTGCGCGAAGCCCGCGCGTTCGTGAAGAAGGAAGGCCTCTGGGCGCCGCAGCTCCCCAAGGAGGCCTCTGGCATGGGCCTCTCGCTGATGGAGCACGCGCGCGTGAGCGAAGAGCTCGGACGCTCGCCGCTCGGCCACTACATCTTCGGATGCCAAGCGCCCGACGCGGGCAACATGGAGCTGCTCCTGAGCTTCGGCACCGACGAGCAAAAGAAGAAATGGCTCGCGCCGCTCGCCGCGGGAGAGATCCGGAGCTGCTTCGGCATGACCGAGCCCGATCGCCCGGGCTCGAACCCGACGTGGCTCTCGACGACCGCGCGCAAGGAAGGAAGCGACTACGTCATCGACGGGCACAAATGGTTCACGACCGGCGCCGAGGGCTCGGCGTTCTGCATCGTGATGGCGGTGACGAACCCGGAAGCGCCCTCGCACGGGCGCGCCAGCCAGATCATCGTGCCGATGGACACGCCCGGCGTTCGCTTCATCCGCAACATCCCCGTGATGGGCCACGCGGGCGACGGTTGGATCAGCCACGCGGAGCTGAAATTCGAGGGCGTGCGCGTGCCGCAGTCGAACCGCTTGGGCGAAGAGGGCGGGGGATTCCTCCTCGCGCAGGAGCGGCTCGGTCCCGGTCGCATCCACCACGCGATGCGCTGGGTCGGCATCTGCGAGCGCGCGTTCGAGCTCATGTGCGAGCGCGCGGCGAAGCGCGAGGTCGAGCCTGGCAAGCCGCTCGGCACGCGCCAGATGGTGCAGGAGTGGATCGCCGAGGCGCGCGCGGGGATCCACGCCTCGCGCCTCATGATCCTCCACGCCGCGTGGAAGATGGACAAAGAGGGCGCGTACGCGGCGCGCGAGGAGATCTCGCTCCTCAAGTTCTTCGTCGCGGACGTGCTCATGAAGACGGTCGATCGCGCGGTGCAGACGCACGGCGCTCTCGGCATCACCGACGACACGCCGCTCGCGTCGTTCTACCGGTTCGAGCGCGCCGCGCGGATCTACGACGGCGCCGACGAGGTCCACAAATCGACCGTCGCGCGCCGCATCTTGAGGGGCTACGGCCTCAAGGTGAGCTGACGGGCTCGCCGAGGAAGCAATTCCCCGCAGCGGCGTATCCTCCGCACATGAAGAAGCTCCTCGTGTCCACGCTCGCCTTCGCGACGATCGCCGTCGCTTCGAGCGCGACGGCCGACATCACGTATTGGTCGAGCGGCGACTGCAAGGCGCTCGCCTCCGGCGACGCGAGCTACTGCACGACGAACGACTGCAAGGGGATCGTCCGCCACGACTCGAGCTACTGCCAGTCGGACGACTGCAAGGGCTGGGCGAAGATGGACGCGAGCTACTGCCAATCCGACGACTGCAAGGGGATCGCGCGGAAGGACAAGAGCTACTGCCGCACGGACTTCTGCAAGGGCGTCGCGAGCGGAGACGCGAGCTATTGTGGGAGCGACGCCGTTTGCAAGGCCGTCGCCCGCAAGGACAAGAGCTACTGTCCGTAGCTCACGGGCACGCGAGCGCCGGGCACATCGCGCCGATCTTCTCGCAGATGCCGCACGTCGACGAGCAGCAGTACTCGTTCTTTCCGCAGACCTTGTTGCCGCACGTGTTCGAAGCCGGGACGCACGAGCACGAGCGCGTCGACCACACGTAACCCTGCACGCACATCACGGTCTCGACGCACGTCTTCTTGGCGGCTTCGTCGGTTCCGTCGTTCGTGCCCGTCGGCTCGCTCGAGACGGCGCAGGCAGAAAGGACGATCGCGGCGACTGCAAACACGGCTTGAAGCTTCATTTGGCTCTCCCCTGGAAGTGTAAGGCGGTTACCTACATGAGCTGCAGAGCTTGTGCAAGAGGCCGAAATCGGCGAGACACGCGCGCATGCTTTCCATCGATCTCACGGGCAAGCGCGCGGTCGTCGCGGGCATCGCGGACGACGGCGGCTTCGGTTTCGCGATCGCGAAGGCGCTCGCCGAGGCAGGCGCGACGGTCATCGCGGCGACGTGGCCGCCGGCGTACAACATCCTCACGACGCTCATCGCGCGCGGGAAGATCGACGCCTCGCGCAAGATGTCGAACGGCAAGCTCCTCGAGTTCGAGAAGATCTACCCGTTCGACGCGTCGTACGACACGATGGCCGACGTCCCCGAGGACGTGAAGACGAGCAAGCGCTACACGGATCGCGGCGACTACACCGTCGAGGGCCTCGCCGCCCAGCTCGTACGCGACTTCGGCGAAAAACCGATCGACTACCTCGTCCACTCGCTCGCGAACGGCTCCGAGGTGAAGAAGCCGCTGCTCGAGACGTCGCGCGCCGGCTACCTCATGGCGGTCGGCGTGAGCGCGTACTCGATGGTGTCGATCACGTCGCGCCTCGCGCCGCTCATGCGCCCAGGCGGCGCGTGCGTCTCGCTCACGTACATGGCGAGCGAGCGCGTCATCCCCGGTTACGGTGGCGGCATGTCGAGCGCGAAGGCAGCGCTCGAGAGCGACACGCGCGTGCTCGCGTTCGAAGCGGGCCGGAAATACGGCGTGCGCGTGAACACGATCTCCGCGGGCCCGTACGCGTCGCGCGCGGCGAGCGCGATCGGCATCATCGACGCGATGGTCGAGTACGCGCGCGTGAACTCGCCGCTCCCCGAGGCGATCACCGCCGAGGACGTGGCGAACACGGCCGCGTTCCTCCTCAGCCCGCTCAGCGCGGGGATCACGGGCTCGGTCGTCTACGTCGACAAGGGCTACCACGCCATGGGCAAATCGGTCTGAGCCTGACCGCCGCCCTTGCCGCAGACGCCGTCGGTGTCGCGCGGCGGCGGCATCGCGAACTTCCAGTCCGAGTCGAACGCGTTCGAGAACGCCGTGATCGCGGCGCGATCGTCGAAGACGATCGCCAGCTCTCGCGCGCGCTTGGTGGAGTTGTCGGAGAAGTTGATCGACCCGACGAACCCGCGCGCGCCGTCGATGATCATCATCTTCGCGTGGACGTACGGCTGCTCGTGCGTCGGCGGCCCCGGCATGACGCGCGCGTCGACGTTCGCGTGATCGAGCTCCTCGACGAACTTCACGTTGCGGAGCGGGCTCGTCCCCTGATCGCATAGCGGAACGACGAGGCGCACCTTCACGCCGCGCTTGGCCGCGCGGGCGAACGCCTCGCCGATGGGCTTGTCGCCGAGGTTCTCCGTGCTCGCAGCGATCGTGTGCTGCGCGGAGTCGATGAGCGCGACGATGCGCGACTCGGCCCCGGGGCTCCACACGAGCGCGGGGCTCGCGAGCGGCGGCGTGACGTTCGTCCGGTTCGTCGCGTTCTCGACGTCGGCCGCGAAGACGCGAAGGAACTCGTCGATGACGCCCGCGTCGTCGGTCACGATCGCGTAGTCGCGCGTGTGGTCGTAGGGCCGCGTGAGGTTCATCGACATGACGAACGCGCGCGCGTCGTCGATGACGATGGCCTTCACGTGCGTGATGCTGAAGCCCGGCGAGCTCGCGCACGATCTCGACGCCGTGATCGACGAGGCGCTGCGCGATCGCGGCCGATCCGCGGCTCTCGAGGCTCTTGGCGTCGAGGATGAGCTTCACGTCGACGCCGCGCCCCTTCGCGGCGACGAGCGCGTCGACCACCTCGGGCACGGTGAGGTGGAACATCATCATGCGGATCGACTTCTTCGCGCCCGCGATCGCGTCGACGACCGGCTGGAGCCCCGAGTCCGACGGCGTCACGAAGAACGACCGCACGCTCGGCCCCACGCTCGCATGCGCCGTCGTGCTCGCGACCGCGCTCGTGCTCGTGCTCGTGGTCGCGCTCGTCCCGCCTTGCGCCCGCGTGCACGCGATCGCTCCGAGAAGGACTAGTATGCTGCGTCGCATGAAAGCCTCGTTCGACGGTACGAAACCCGTGCGCAAAGGGGAAGAGCTCGACGTCCCCGCGCTCGCGCGCTTCCTCGACGTCCCGGCGGAGCAGATCCAGATCACGCAGTTCCCCGGCGGCCACTCGAACCTCACGTACCTCGTGAAGACCGGGGAGCGCGAGCTCGTGCTGCGCCGGCCGCCGTTCGGCAACACGGTGAAGACCGCGCACGACATGGGTCGCGAGGTCCGCATGCTCACGCGGCTCGGCCCGCACTACGACAAGGCCCCGCGCGTCGTCGCGAGCGCCGAGGACGAGTCGATCCTGGGCGCGCCGTTCTATTTGATGGAGCGCGTCCGCGGCGTCGTCATCCGCCGAAACATGCCCGAGGGAATCTCGCCCGAAAAGACGCGCGAGGTGAACGAGCTCGTGGTCGACGGGCTCGCCGAGCTCCACGCGATCGATCTCGCCCAGCACGGTCTGCTCGATCTCGGCAAGCCCGAGGGGTTCGTCGAGCGCCAGGTGCGCGGTTGGAGCGAGCGCTACGTCGCCGCTCGGACCGACGACATCCCCGACATGCCCGCGCTCTCGAAGTGGCTCACGGACAACATGCCCGCGTCGGGCACGCCGACGATCGTCCACAACGACTGGAAGCTCGACAATCTCGTGCTGAGCGAGGACCTCGGGAAGATCATCGGCGTCCTCGATTGGGAGATGTCCACGATCGGCGACCCGCTCATCGACGTGGGCACGACGCTCTCTTATTGGATCGAAGCGGGCGACGACGATCTCCTGAAGGCCGCGGCGTTCTCGCCCACGATCGCCGAGGGCTCGCTCACGCGGCGCGAGGTCATCGACCGCTACGCCCAAAAATCGGGGCGCGATCTCTCGCGCGTCCTCTTCTATTACGTGTTTGCGCTCTTCAAGACCGCGGTCGTCGTGCAGCAGATCTACGCGCGTTACAAGAAGGGCCTCACGAAGGACGAGCGCTTCGCGTCGTTCATCTGGGGCGTCCGCGCGCTCGCGACGCAAGCCACGCGCGCGCTCGAGAGCGGCAAGATCTGAGCGCTAGCTCACCTGAGAAAGCTGTAGACACGGACGCACTGGAGCGCGTCGCGCTCGCCGATGAGCTCGCACCGTCTCGGTGGTCGCGTCCTCGAGCATACCTGGTGCTCGGTGCGACAAGGCAGCTCGCACGTCTCGCCGTCGGGGCACGTCACGAGCCCAGGACCGCACACGTCGGCGCCCCCTTCACGCGAGCGATGGGCGTAATCGACGCGCACATCCTGAAGCATCACGATGCCAAGCGCAGCGCAGGCGAGCACGACGGCCGCATACGCGATACGAACGCGCTTCCGCACGACGCATCCATGCGCGAGCGCCGCGGCGTTGGCCTCGACCGCGAGCGCGGTCCACGACGCCTCTTCGTCACGCGCGACGACCCGATACGGCACACGTCGTTGGACGACGCGCTGACGCCAAAGTTCCTTCGGTTCAGCGCGGACGGATCGGTCTCGATCCGACGCCCGAGAACAGATCGAGCTGCTTCGGCGCCTCTTTCGGCGCACCTTCTTTCGGCACAGCCGGCGCCTCTTTCGGCTGCCCGAGGAGCTGCTTCGTCAAGCTCGACTCGCGCGCGAAGAAGCCGTGCGTGTGGAAGCTCTCCTTCATGTCGAAGGTCGTCGCGTCGAGGTGATGGCAGACCTCGTGGAGCAGCGTTCGCATGAACGTTCGGAACCGAACGATCCGCCCGTGGGCGACGGTGCGCATCCAGACCTCGATCTCCGGGACGACCCCGTCGTCCTCGGCGAACGTGTAGAGCCCGTGGAGCTCGCCGCCGTCCCAGCTCGGGCGCGTCTCGCGGATGCGCACGCGGACCGGCGGCGCGCCCAATTGCTTGCATAGTGCAAGGACGAGCGCGTTCGCCGCCTTGGTCGCGCGGACGCGCCGGCCCGCCTCGAGCGCTTGCCTGAGCTCCTCCACGAGCGGCTCGAGCGCGGGCGCGTCGGGAATTTTCACGACGCGGATCTCGTCCGACCGCAAGTAGATGCGTTTGTCTTTGGCGCTCAGCCGATCGAAATACGGAAACCGCATAGTTCTCGCGCTCGGCCGTAGCCTCGTGCTCGTGCGTTCGCCTTTCGGCTCACGCGGTCATTCGTGTTCGAGTGCACCCCTCGAGCTCCCCGCATACACTCGTCGTTGTGAAGATCGTCCTGCTTTATCCGCCGCCTTGGAAAATCGCGCCCGAGGGCGGCCTGCCTTATCCCGAGGCGGAGGGGCCGCCGGATGGGTATCGGCCGGGCGATCTCGACGCGGATTTCTATCAGACGCCGTATGGGCTCTTCTCGCTCGGCGCGCAAGCGATCCGCGCGGGGCACGACGTGAAGGTCGTCAATTTGTCCTCGTATCGCGTGGCCGCGCGTCGAGGAGATCATCGAGCGGCTCGACGCGCCGCTCTGGGGAATGTCGTGCTGGACGGCGAACCGCCGCGGCGTGCGCATGGTGGCCGAGCTCATCAAGCAGAAGCACCCGAAGGCGCACGTCGTCGTCGGCGGCCCGCACGTGACGCCGCTCCCGCACGAGGTCCTGAAATATTTTCCGCGGTCGACACCGCGTGCGTCGGCGAGAGCGACGTCACGTTCCTCGAGCTCGTCGAGCGCGTCGAGAAGGGCCACGACACCAAGGGCATCGCGGGGTCGTTCTGGCGTGACGGCGAACGAATCGTGCAAGGACCCGAGCGCGCGGCGATCAAGGACCTCGACGATCTCGCGAGCGTGCAGAGCTACTTCGACACCCACATCTTGATGACGTCGCGCGGGTGCCCGTGGAACTGCACGTTCTGCGGCGCGGAGACGAGCTGGGGCCGCGGCTTCCGCGCGAACTCGATCGACTACGTGCTCGACGCGATGCAGAGCGTGCTCGCGCGCCTGCCCGTGAAGATGATCCAGATCAAGGACGACACGTTCACGACGAACAAGAAGCGCGTCCTCGAGCTGTGCCGCGGGATCCGCGAGCGCAAATTGAATTTCCTCTGGAGCTGCGACACGCGCGTCGACCTCCTGACCGACGAGCTCCTCCGCGAGATGCGCCTCGCGGGGTGCCAGCGCCTCTCGCTCGGCGTCGAGAGCGGCTCGCAGCGCATCCTCGACGCGATCGACAAGAAGATCACCGTCGCCGAGATCCGCGAGTCGACCGAGCTCGCGAAGAAATACGGCATCAAGGTCCGCTACTACATGATGCTCGGAAACCGCGGCGACACCGCGGAGACGTTCCGCGAGACGCTCGACTTCCTCGAGAAGGCGCGCCCCGACGAGTACATCTTTTCGTGCCTGTCGATTTACCCGGGCACGCGCGACTTCGACGACGCCGAGAAGGCCTGGCTCGATCGGAACGTGTACTTTACACAGACCTTCCAGGAGCTGAAGACGCCGTTCGACGCGAGCGAAGCGGACACGGCCGTGATGAACGAGTGGTTCGCGCACAACAGCGGGCTTCGCACGATGCACGTCCCGACCGCGGCCGAGTACGAAGCGATCCTCGAGCGGCTCGGAGAGCACCACGCCGCCCACATGGACCTCGGCGCGGCGTACTACCGCGACGGGCGCTGGGACCTCGCCGAACGGCACGTGCGCCGCGCGCTCGAGCTCGGGTATCCGCTCCCGGGGCTCGCGTACAACCACCTCGCGTGCATCGCGAAGGCGCGCGGCGATCTCGACGCGATGATGGAGCTGTTCAGCACCGCGGCGAAGACCGACCCGCAGCACTACGTGCTCGTCCAGAACGTGAACGCCGCGCGCGCGTGGTTCAAGGCTGGCGGACCCGGGAAGGGGCTGCCGCTCGAGCTCGTCGTTCGCCACGACTTCCAGCTCCTCGAGCGCACCGCGCAGCCGACGCTCCCGGGGCCGCTCGACGAGAAGTTCGACGTGTGGGACGAAAAATCGTTCATCAAGACCCCGGCGCTCGAAGGGAGCAGGAAAGGCCTCGTGAATCGAGGTAAGCTGAAGGTCTTATGAAGCGAATTTCGATCTTGAGCGTGGTCCTCTTGGCTTGCGGCGGCGCGGATGATTTGGCGATCGACGCCTCCGTCGACCAGACGACGGACACGGTGTCGGCGGACGCGCCTGGCGACGTTGCGACGAAAGACGCAGGGAGCGACGCGACCGACGCGACGCTCGACACGAGCTCCGACGCGGTCACGGATGCGATCAACGACGCCATCGTGCTCGACGTCACCAGCGACGTCGTCAAGAGCGACGCGTCGAACTCGTGCACGTCGAACGCGAGCTGCTCGCTCGCCGACTTCTGCGACAAAGGGTCAGCGAACTGCGGCGGCGCCGGGCTGTGCAAGCCGAAGCCCCAGAATTGCCCGCAGCTCTACAACCCGGTCTGCGGCTGCGACAAGAAGACGTACACGAACTCGTGCTTCGCGAACGCAGCCGGCGTGTCGCCCGCGTATTCGGGCGTCTGCGAGTAGCTCAGAGCCCGGGCACGTTCGACTTGAGCCGGCGCGCGATGCGCTCCTCGAGCGCTTGCGCCTCGATGCCGAGCGTCGCCGCGGACGCGAGGAGCAGCGCGCGCTCCTCGGGGGCGACGTTGCCGTCGACGATCGCGGCCTCGACGAGCAGCGCCATCACGCGCGCCTGGACGTCGGGCGGCAGGCCGCGGAGCGTCGCGGTCGTCTCGCCGAGGGAGCTCGTCACGGCTCGATCGGCGCGCTCCGCGTCGCTCACGCCGAATTTCTCGACGACGCGTCGCAAGAACTCGCGCTCCTCGTCGGAGACGACTCCGTCCGCGGAGATGACTGCTTCGATCAGACCGATGATTTTGGCTCGCTCGTCGACGTCCACGAGCGGACTATAGCTCAGTGTTGGCCGGTGCCATGCCCGCCCGGCTCGGTGGGCTCGACGTACACGTTCGTCGGCTCGAGGAGCGCGAGCTGCTCGCGCGCGATGCCCACGCCGCGATCCGAGAAGAACAGATCATTTTCGTCGAGCGTGGCGCGAAGCTGCGCGATGAACAAAATCGGATCCGCGGTGCGCGTGAAACCGAGCTGCACGAGCGTCGATTTCGGCCAGCTGCCGCCGTCGAATTCGAGGCTCTTTCGGAGCGTGTAGAAGCCCTCCGGCGGCAGGCGCACCAAGCTGTCGGCCCACGCGAGGCCGCGGAACGGGATCCCCGCGCCGTGAAAATGCCAGCGGTTCAAGATGTTGTGATCGGGCGCGAGCACGACCGGGAGCCCCGCGTCGGAGTGGTTGTGGAAATACACGAGCAGGTTCGCGCCGATTTCGTCGTGGTCCGGCAGCGGCTTCGTCGTGCGGTAGAGACCGCACGCGGGCAGGACGCTCTTGGAGGGCATTCAGCCGTCGTCGTCCGGCTTCGGCACGTCGTCGGGGGCGGTCGCGTGAGCGCCCGAACCGGAGCCGAAGATGAACTCGAACCCGGCGATCACGCCGTCCGGTTCGTCTTGGAGCCACACGACGCGGCCGCGGCGCGTGAGCGATCCGGGAGTGCCCTCCTCGCCGATCGTGATTTCGTACTCTTCGCCGAGCTCCACGCTCTCTTCGAGGATGGCACGGACCCCACCGCGGCTGATGTTCAGCGCCCAGCCGTCTCGTAGCTTCATGTTCTTGCCAACGAGCCGAACACGGTCGGTCACCTCGTGGCGCGCTCCGCCCCTGCGCACCGGGTGCGCGCCGCCCACGGCAGGCACGCCGATGTCGGGCGTGAGACTTCTACGATTCTTCACCACTTGTATGTTACCGCACTTGACGCCACTCGGGCGACCAAGCTTCAATGCCCCCAGCTGACACCCCTAGAAATCAAGCAATCCATCGTCCAGGCCGGGCTCGAGGTTTATCGTACGACCGGTGAGGAGGTCATCGTCGCCGATCGCGTTCGGGACAACCTCATCCTCGATTCGGGCGTTCGCGTTCGCGCGGGCGCCACGATGGAGGTGCGCCTGATCATGGGCCTCCGGCGCGGCCAATACCCCAACGAGTCCGACGAGCAACTCTTCGCGCGTCTCCGTCACCTCGCGGCTGCCGCGATGGAGCGCGGCTTCGAAGAGGCGCATACGGGCACCGCGCCGGTGAACGATCCGGCGGACGCGAAGAAGACGCTCGACACGTTCTTCGAGCTCGTCCTCGTCAAGCGTGAGGCAGACCGCGCCGAGATGCTCGAGCTGGTCCGCTTCGCCATCGGCATCGCGCAGACCGCCGAGAGCCGGCATTAAATTCGAGGGGAGCTCGAGGGCCCATGCCCCTCGAACATGACCCGTCAGCGTGAGCCGTAAGGCGAACGCACGAGCGCGAGGCAACGGCCGAGGGCGAGCTCGGTTTGGCGTAGCGAGGGAGCCGTGTTACCCCTCGCACCGCGATGCTCGACATGTTCCGCAGCAAAGGGCTGCAATCGGCGATTTATGGCGTTCTCATCGTCGCGACGGTCGTCGTGTTCGTCGTTCAGTTCAACCCGAGCGCCGGCAAGAAGGCCGCGAAGCTCACGCAGTCGTGCGCCGCCACCGTGCGCGGCGAGTGCATCGAGCCGTCGGATCACAAGGCCGCGTTCATGATGCTCGTGCCGTTCGACGAGCACGGCGCGCGCCTCATCGGCAAGGCCAAGCAGATGCACATCCCGCAGATCGCCCTCGACGGGCTGATCGAGCGCGAGCTGCTCATCGACGAGGCCAAACGCATCGGCCTCACGGCGACCGAGGACGAGGTCACCGACGCGATCATCAGCGGGTTTTTGCGCGTGAGCATCCCAGCCGACAAGCCCGAGCTCCAGGTATCGCTCCAGGCGTACGACGGCAAGCGCTACTTCGGCTTCTGGTTCCGCGATCCGAAGACGAAGGAGTTCGACGAGAAGGTCTACAGGCGCAACCTCAAGAACCTCGTCAACCAGAGCGAGGTCGAGTTCCGCAATTTCGAGGAGCGCGAGATCCTCGCCGCGAAGATGCGCGATCTCGTGCGCGCGCCGGTCCGCGTGAGCGAGGCCGAGGCGCTCGAGTCGTACCTCGCGGAGAAGAGCTTCGCGGTCCTTTCGTACGTCGAGATCAAGCCATCGTTCGTCGCGCGCTACGCGACCACGGCGCCGACCGAGATCGAGGTCGACACGTGGGCGAAGAAGCCCGAAAACGCCGCGATCGTGCAGTCGACGGTCGACCTGCGGAAGAAGGATGCGCCCAAGGACGGCAACATCCGCCACATCCTCGCGCGCGTCTCTCCGACCGACGGCGACAAGGAACACCAAGCGGCGCTCTCGAAGATCACCGAGGCCTACGCGCGCATCGAGCGCGGCGAGTCGTTCGCCGACGTCGCGCGCGCTCTCTCGGACGACTCGACGAAGAGCCACGGCGGCTCGCTCGAGACCGAAAAGTCAGACTCGTTCGTCCCCGCGTTCAAGGCCGCGGCCGACGCGCTCAAGAACGGCGAGATGACGAAGACCGCCATCGAGTCGCAGTTCGGCTACCACCTCATCATGAAGGACGACGCGTCACGCCTCACAAAGGACGTGGCGCGCGAGCTCTACGCGAAGTCGCGCTCGGAGGACGCCGCGAAGGATCTCGCGTCGCGCATCCAGGGCGACATGAAGGCCGGCAAATCGGCCGACGACGCGATCAGGCAGGAGATCGCCGCGCTCAAGCCGATCCCGTTCATCAAGGTCACGCTCGACAAGTCGCTCGAGCGCGCGACCAAGACGGGCGACGCGGGCGTCGCGAGCGCGTCCGACGCAGGCGTCAAGGCTCCCACCACGGGCGACGCAGGTGCGGCGCCCGCCGCGCCGAAGCAGACCGGATCTGCTCCGGCGCTTCGCGCCGAGGGGCTCGATCCGATGAAGGACGACGATCGCCCGCAGACGCTCACGTCGACGTCGATCCGGCGCGGCGGTGACGTCCTTCCGCACGTCGCGATGGCCGACGCGGCCAAGCTCATCGAGTTCTCCTTCACGGCGAAGGACGGCGAGACGATGCCCGAGCCGCTGAAGATGGACAACGGCGGCTACTATCTCGTCGCGCTCAAGGAGCACAAGCTCGCGACGAAGGAAGAGTTCGACAAGGACCGCGTCACGTACACCGAGACGCTCCTCCGCGCGCGCCAGAACGAGGCGCTCGCGCTCTACATGAAGCGCCTGCTCGACGCCTCGCGCCCCGAAATCAAGCGCGACGAGTCGTACATGGCCGAGTGGACGAGCGACGCCGGCGCGGGAACCGACGACGAAGAGCCCTGAAATTAGAAGACGCCATGCAGCGATCCAGTCTTGCCCATGCATGGTCGGCAACAAGCGGCAGCGAGAGGTTGCGGCGAGGCCGCCGCCGCATGGCGGTGGACGCGCCGGCGCAACCCGTCAGTCCGAGTGAGCTTCAACGTCCATGAAGAACGGCGCCTCCGACCTCGACGTGTCTTTCGAGGTGCGTGAGCACGCGCGCGGCGGGCGCGTCGTCGTCGTGCCGCAGTCTCACCTGCATCGTGTTCACCTCGCGCTCTACGTGCGCACGGGCTCGCGCTTCGAGTCGGAGGCGACGAGCGGCATCAGCCATTTCCTCGAGCACATGCTCTATCGCGGCACGCCCGCGCTCGCGACCGCGCACGACGTGAACCTCGCGTTCGAGCGCCTCGGCGGCTCGCTCTACGCCGCGACGCAGGTCGATTGGGCGGTGTACTCGGTGTCGCTCCCGCCGCAGACGCTCGAGGCCGCCGCGAGCCTCTTCGCCGACGTGCTCGCGCGGCCCACGTTCCCGGACATCGACATCGAGAAGGGCATCGTCCTCGAGGAGATCCTCGAGGACCTCGACGACGAGGGGCGCCAGGTCGACGCGGACAACGTCTCGCGCGCGCTCATCTACCCGTCGCACTCGCTCGGACTCACGATCACGGGCACCGAGCAGCACGTGAAGCGCTTCGATCAGAAGATGCTCCGCGCGCACCACGACAAGCACTACCGCGGCGAGAACCTCGTCGTCGTCGTCGCGGGCGCGGTGGATCCGAAGCGCGCGCTCGAGCTCGGCGCGCGCGTCCTCGACGCGTTCCCCGCGGGCGAGCGCACGGCCGCGACGCCGCCCGTGCACAAGCAAGACAAGCCGCGCATGAAGCTCGTCGAGAGCGTCTCGAGCCAGACCGATCTGCGCGTGTGCTTTCGCGCGTTCTCGGAGGAGTCGCCCGAACGCGCCGCGATGGACGCGCTCATGCGCACGATCGACGACGGCATGTCGACGCGGCTCTACCACCGCATCTGCGACGCGCAGGGCCTCTGCTACGACGTGAGCGGCACGTACGACGGGTACGAAGACGACGGCGTCATCGATTTGTCCGCGGGCGTGCAGCACGCGCGCACCGCGCAGGTCGCGGGCGAGCTCCTCGACATGATGCAAGAGCTCGCGAAGGAAGGGCCCACCGAGGAAGAGCTCGAGAAGGCGCGCGCGCGGCGGCTCTGGGAGCTCTCCGCGATCCAAGATCACGCCGAGGATCTCGGGGCGCTCTTCGGGCTCGGCGTGCTCTTTCGACGCCTTCGGACGCCGCGCGAGCTCTACGACCGGCTCGTCGCGTGCAGCCGCGACGAGATCGTGAGCGTGGCGCGCGAGCTCGTTCGACCCGAGCGGCTGAACGTCGTCGCGGTCGGCATGCTCGAGGGCGGGGAAGACCGGCGCCTCAAGTCGTTGGTGAAGAAATTCGCGGGGTCATGAAGCCGCGCATCTTGGGTCTCGTGCTCGTCGCGCTCGGGGGAGCGTGCTCTCTCTCGGAGAGCGGGCTCCTCGACGCGGGCGCGATCGGCGTCGACGCGAACCTGCCGGAGGCGTGCTCGACGCTCGACGCCGCGTGCCTCGGCGCGCTCGGCTCGGAGTGGCAGCCGGTCGCGATCGGCGACGGCGGATGCAGCAGCGGCTTCAGCTCGGTCACGCTCGTGACGAACCCGCGCTTGTTGGATGGCGGCTGCGCGTGCGGCGGCTGCTCGGTCGTCGGCGCGTTCACGTGCACGAAGCCCACGCCGATCTCGGGCGGAAACAACTGCGGCGACAACCCCATCGCGCAAGCGCCGCCGGGGCAGTGCACGCAAGCCTCCGCGCAGCACCTCGAGGCGCACGTCGTCCAAGCGACGGGGAGCGTCGGGTGCTTCGCGCCGAACGACGCGGGGAGCGGCGCAGCGGCCGACGAGGTCACCGTCTGCATCCCGGGCTGCGCGGCCGATTTTTGCAGCGGTCCGTCGCGCTGCGTGATGGCCGAGGGCTCGGTGGGCTGCCCATCGGGATTCCAACCGTTCGCGCGCGTCGGCACGGGCGTCGACCCGGGGTGCGCCGCGTGCGCGTGCGACGCGGGTCCTCCCGGAGATTGTACGGGCACCGTGACCGGCTTCGACAACAGCAGCTGCAACGACGGCGGCGCGCTCGTCCACACGTACGCCGTGGGCACGTGCAACGTCTTCGACAACAACACGAACTTCCAGTCCGTGCTCGTGAGCCTCGCGCCGCCGGACGCGTCGTGTACCGTCTCGAGCGCGCCCGTCGCGGGCGACGCGAGCCTCGTCGGCGCGAAGACGATTTGCTGTCAGTGATTCACGTGAAGAAGTCGACGAGCGCCCGAGAGAGCGCGTCCGGCGCGGTCCAGTGCATCATGTGTCCTGCGCCGTCGAGGTCGACGTGGCGCGCGTCCGCGAACGCCGCGAGGCGCGCGGCCTCGTCCGGCACGCGATAGCCGAGCGCGCCGCCGCTCACGTAGAGCACTGGGCACGACACGCGCGCGGCGAACGCGGCGTACACCTTCGCGAAGAACGGCATCGGCGACGTCGTGCGGTGGAGCGGATTGAAGCGCCACGCGTACTTCCCGTCGGCTCCGAGCGCCGCGAGCAGCGGAAGGCGCGACGCGAGGATCTCGCGCGGCACGCGTGGGTGTCCGGCGACGAGCCTGCGCATCGCCTCCTCTTCGGTCATGGCGGTCGGCGCGGGCGGAGCGAGGAGGTCTTCGACCCACTTTCGCATTCGGAGCGGCGCCATCTCCGCTTCGTTGTCGGGAGGACCCAGGCCTTCGAGGATCGCGAGCTTCGCGACGCGCTCTGGGCGCGTGCCCGTGAAGAGCGTCGCGATCGTTCCGCCCATCGAGTGACCGACGACGTAGAGCTCGCCTCGGTCGACGTGCTCGCGCACGACCGCGTCGATGTCGGCGACGTAATCGGGGAAGTGGTAGTAGCCGCCGCCGGTGACGCGGTCCGAGTCGCCGAACCCGCGCAAATCGGGCGCGACGACGCGAACGCCCGCGGCGGCGAGCGCAGGGGCGACGAGATCGAACGTCGCCGCTGCGTCCATGAAGCCGTGGAGCAAGAGGCACGTCGCACGCCCATCGTTGGACGCGACGCCGCTCGCGCCCCACTCCACGACGGAAAGCTCGAGACCGTTGCCGCGCGCGCGAAATCTTCTCATCGTCCGCGCTCGATCTTGTACTGTGCGAGCGTGCATCGCGTCACGTTGATTCCGGGAGACGGCATCGGTCCCGAGGTGACGAGCGCGGCCCGTCAAATCCTCGACGCGAGCGGCGTGAAGATCGAGTGGGAGCTCCACGACGCGGGCGCCGCGGTCGCGGAGAAGCGCGGCACGACGCTCCCGCCCGAGGTGCTCGACTCGATCCGCAAGAACAAGGTCGCGCTGAAGGGCCCGATAGGCACGCCGATCGGCAAGGGCTTCCGCTCCGTGAACGTCACGCTGCGGCAGACGCTCGACCTCTACGCGAACGTGCGCCCCATCCGGAGCCTTCCTGGCATCGAGCCGCGGTTCGAGGGGACGGACATCGTCATCGTCCGCGAGAACACCGAAGACCTCTACGCCGGCCTCGAGCTGATGATCATGCCGGGCATCGCGCAGAGCATCAAGCTCATCACCGAGAAGGGCTGCACGCGCATCTGCGAGTACGCGTTCAAGTACGCCGAGCAGAACGGGCGCAAGCGCGTCACCGTCGTCCACAAGGCGAACATCATGAAGCTCTCGGACGGGCTCTTGCTCGACTGCTTCCGCAAGGTCGCGCAGAAGCACCCGACGATCGAGCCGATGGAGATCATCGTCGACGCGTGCGCGCTGCAGATGGTGAAGAACGCGAACAAGCTCGACGTGATCGTGACCGAGAACCTCTACGGCGACATCCTCAGCGATCTCGGCGCGGGCCTCGTCGGCGGCCTCGGCATCGTCCCAGGCGCGAACATCGGCGAGGAGGCCGCGGTGTTCGAGGCCGTGCACGGCAGCGCGCCCGACATCGCAGGGCAGGGGATCGCGAACCCCACCGCCGTCCTCCAGAGCGGCATCATGATGCTCAGGCACCTCGGCGAGCACGAGGCCGCGACGCGCGTCGAGCGCGCGCTCCTCGACGTCTACGCGCGCGGAATCAAGACCGGCGACCTGGGCGGCAAGGCGACCACCGCGGAGCTCACGCGCGCGATCTGCGACGCGATGAAGTGAGCCGCTCGTCATGAGCGATCATTGCTTCTTTTGCGGGGGCGACGTCGGCGACGACCAGCAGTGCCGGCGGTGCGGCGCCGGGCGCGACGTACGAGCCGAGAAGCGGATCCACGCGCCCTGCCCGCGCTGCCACGAGACGCGCTTGATTCAGTACGCGCTCGGTCCCGTCGCGCTCCAGGCGTGCCCACGATGCAAAGGCTCGTTCTTGCCCGCGAGCGAGTGGAACGCGCTCCTCGAGGCGTTCGCGCACGAGCCGCTTCCCGAGGTCGTCCTCGCCGAGGTCGCGCCGGAGGTCCCGAGCCCGGGCGATCCGTATCGAACGGCGGCGCCAATCTCCGAGCCAAACACGGCGACGCTGGACCTCGAACAGGTCGTGCGGTGCCCGACGTGCGACGAGCCGATGGAGCGCTTCGAGTTCGCGGCGATCTCTGGCGCCGTGATCGACGTGTGTAATCTGCACGGAGTGTGGCTCGACGCGGGCGAGATCGAGCGCGTCGTCGCGACGACGCAAGACCGCCAACCGGTTCGACGCGTGCTCCCCGCCGTCGCACCGCCGCCGCAACCGCAGCCCGTGCTGCAGTCCGCGGAGCCCATGGACGCGGCGAGCCTCGCGCGCGCGCTCGAGGAGGCGGCGCGCGAAGTCCCGGTGGAGCCGCCCCCGACGCGGCGCAGGGTCGAGGTGCCGCGCGAGCCGACGACCGTCGCGTCCGTGCTTCGCCCTCTCAGCCAGCTGGTCCGCGCGATTGTCGCGCGCCTGACGGGTCAGTCCCGCATCAGCAAGTAGAAGACGCCGATCATCACGGCCATCATCAGGACCGCGACGAAGAGCTGGAGCGGGCGCGACTTCATGTCGCCTTCTCCAGCCTCGATGGGCGCGGGTGCCGCATCGGCGTCTTTCGCGCCCTCGTCCTCGTCTTCGTCCTCGATGGAGTCGGTGCTCGGCGGCGGCGGGCGGTCGGACTTGATGTCCGTGTTCGGCCCCGCCTTCATGACCTCGAACGTCTGCGTCACCGTCTCTTCGTCGCGGTGCGCCTCGAGGCCGTCGCCCGTCGCCTGCGCGAGGACCACGGTCGAGTTGTCGTCGCCGCCGCGCTCGTTGGCTTTTTCGACGAGCTTGGTGCAAGCGTCGTCGAGCGACGTCGCCGCGCACACGATCTCGCGCATCTCCTCGGGCGTCACCTTGTTCGAGAGACCATCGGAGCAAATGAGGATGCGATCGTTGCGACGCAGCCTGAGCCGCCCGAGCGCGACGGCCAGGTTCTTCTGCTGGCCGATCGCCTGAAGGATGATGTTCTTGTGCGGGTAGCTCACCGCTTCGGCTTCGGTGATCGCGCCGCTGTCGAGCAGGAGCTGGACGAAGCTCTGGTCCTTCGTCATCTGGCGCACGCGCCGGCCGCGGATCAGGTACGCGCGCGAGTCGCCGATCTCGGCGATGTACGCGGCGTCCTTGTGCAGGTAGACCGCCGTGAGCGTCGCGCCCATGCCGCGCTTGCCGGGATCCTTCGCGGCGGCGAAGACCTCTTCGTTGGCCTTGGTCACCGCGGTCTCGATGAGCTTCGTGATCGCGGTCTTTCCGTCTTCGTTCTCGGGGGCGTTCTCGACGAGCACCTGGCGCAACGTCTCGACGACGAGCGCGCTCGCGACCTCGCCCGCTTGCTCGCCGCCCATGCCGTCGGACACGGCGAGCAGAGCGCCGCGCTCCTTCAGGTCGAAGTCCGTGGGCTTGTCCGCCGAGACGCGCTCGCCGCGGTTGAGATCCGCGACGACATAGGCGTCCTCGTTGTTCGTGCGGACCTTGCCGACGTCGGTCTTTGCCGCGACGGCGAGCTTGATGCCTCCCATGATGGATTCGAGCTTACCGCAGCTTTCCGTCCTTGAGTGACAGTGTGGCGCGGCGGCCGTTCGCCAGCGCAATCGTGGCGTTTCCGTTCTGCGTCGCGAGCGGCGTGCAATACGTCGAGAAAACCGTGTTCTTCGGCGGAGGAGGCGCGCCGGCTTCGCTTGGCGCGCCGTCGACCATCGTCGCCGGAAGAGCCGTGGTCCACTTCCAGGTCGCGCTCACGGAGGACCAGCCGGTTGCGACCTTGTCCGCGACGAGCACGTAGACCCCCGTGTCGCACGCGACGCCCATGTGCGTCGGGAACGTGCCGTCGGGCGGAGAGAGCACGGTCGGCGACGAGACCTGGAGCGTCGTCGTGTGAAGCTCGGTCGTGAACCCCGACTGGCGCTTGATGCCCAGGTAGAGCGGGCGCAGCGGATCCACGATCGGCGGCGCCTTGAGCGAGAGCGTGACGAGCGGCGTGGACTGCCCGTCGCCGAACGCGCACGTGCAAGACGGCACGACGACCGACTCGGTGTCCGAGGGCGGCGGCGTGGGCTTCGCCTTCGTGGTCGCCGCGACGGTGACGGGCCTCCGCTCGTCCTTCGTGGAGGTCTTCTTCTTCGAGCGCCCGGAGGCGAGCGCGCCGATCGTGATCGAGAGCAGCACGAAGGCCACGACCGCGCCGATGATCGCCCCGACGTTCGCGCCGGAGCTCGAGCTGCGCTCCTCGCGCTCGTTGTCCTCGTCGTAGTTGTCGTGACGGCGAGCGCGAGCGCGCTCCTCGGGTCGCTCCTCTTCGAGCAGCTGACGTGGCGGCGGCGCCGCGAGCGGGATGTCGACACGAGCCCCGCAGTATGGACATCGCATGACGCCCGGCGGTCCTTGGACCGGCGCGCCGCAGTTCCCGCAGTTGACCCCATCCGCCATGAGGCGAGAGTAGATCAGTCGTGGCACGCTGGATGCTCGATCGCGTGCATGAACGCGATTCATCGCCTGCGCGAGCTTGGGCAGAGCGTCTGGCTCGACTTCGTCAACCACGAGCTCGTCGAGTCCGGCGAGCTCCGGCGTATGATCGAGCACGACGGGATTTCCGGCCTGACGTCGAACCCGACGATCTTCCAGAAGTCGATCGCGCGCTCGAAGGACTACGACGACCTCATCGAGGGCGCGGCGCCGGACGAGACGGTGGCTCGGATCTTCGAGCGCATCTGCGTCCGCGACATCCAGCTCGCGTGTGATGCATTTCGCGCCACCTACGAGGCGACCGCGGGCGGCGACGGGTTCGCGTCGATCGAGGTCTCACCGCTCGCGGCGCACGACACCGAAGAGTCGATCACGCAGACCAAACGGCTGTGGACCTCGGTGGCGCGACCGAACGTGATGGTGAAGATCCCGGGCACGCGCGAGGGCCTCCGCGCGATCGAGCAGTGCCTCGCCGCGGGGATCAACGTGAACATCACGCTGCTCTTCTCGGTCGAGCGCTACGAAGAGGTCGCGAGCGCGTACCTCCACGCGCTCGAGCACCGGCGGAGCGCGGGCATGCCGATCGAGCGCGTCGCGTCGGTCGCGAGCTTCTTCGTGTCGCGCGTCGACGTGAAGATCGATCCGAAGGTGCCGCCGGAGCTCCGCGGGCACGCGGCGATCGCGAACGCCAAGATCGCGTTCGAGGCGCACGATCGAATCTTCTCGGGGCCGCGCTGGAAGAGCCTCGCCGACCTCGGCGCGCGTCCGCAGCGCGTGCTCTGGGCGTCGACCTCGCCGAAGGACCCCGCGTACCCCGACGTGTATTACGCCGAGGCGCTCGCCGGACCCGACAGCGTCGACACGATGACGAAGGAGACCGTGCGCGCGTACCTCGATCACGGGCGGCCCGAGCTGCGCGTCACGAAGGACGTCGCCGACGCGCACGAGCTCGTCGCGCAGCTCGGAATGCGCGGCGTCGATTTCGCCAAGGCCCTCGCCGAGCTCGAAGACGAAGGCGTGCAGGCGTTCGCGAAGTCGTACGCCGAGGCGCTCGCCACGATCGCGAAGAAACGGAACGCGAGGGCGCGCCCTGAACTTCGCGTTTGACTGAGCCGCCCAGCTGGGCTATTGAAAGTGAAGATGAAAGTCACTTTCAATAGTGCAGCGGCGGCGACTGCCCTGTTTTTCATGACTTCCGCGGCGCTCGCGACGCCGAAGCCGCTCCCGTTCACGTACGGAGCCGACACGAACCCGAAGGGCCAGGGCGAGGTCGAGCAGTACGTCGATCTCGTGCCGGTGTTCGCGAAGGACGCCAACGGCGCCGCCCAGCAGTACGTCGCAACGCAGTTCCAGACCGAGATCGAGTACGGCCTTTCGAACAAAGTCGAGCTCGGGCTCTACGCTGCCGTGTCGCCGTCGGTTCCAGGCTTCGACGGCCCCGCGCTCACCGAAGGAACCGGCTCGAAGCAGCGCATTCGCTGGCGCCTCGCCGATCAGGGCGATTGGCCGATCGACGTCGCGCTCTATCTCGAGGTCGTCGAGTTCTCCACGGAGATCGAGCTCGAGTGGAAGCTCATCCTCGAGCGGCGCTTCGGCAAGTTGCGCCTCCTCGCGAACGCGTGGTTCGAGGAGGAGTTCTACTTCAACGGGGTGAACGAATTCGTCGCGAACCCGACGCTCGGCGCGACGTACGAGGTCACGCCGTCGTTCAGCCCCGGCATCGAAGGTTGGATGCGCTTCGACACGGGCGGCGATTGGAACGGCGGACCGCACGGCTACCTCGGCCCGACGATGCGCGTCACGCTCGGCAGCTTCTTCTGGACGAGCGGCGTCTACGTGCGGCTCGACGACGTGCACCACAAGATGGTCGCCGGCGAGGACGCGTTCGGGCCGCTCTGGTTCCGAACGATCGTCGGCTTTGGATTTCAGTAGCGTTCAGTGGGCTCGGTCGCGCGGATCACTTCGATCTTCGGGAGGACCTCGCGCACGAAGCGGTCGCGGACGTCGGTCGCGCGCTGCTTCTCGCCGTCGCGCGCGGGGACGGCGACGCCCACGATGAGGCACGCGCCCGGCCACGCCGGGTAGACCCCGTACGCGACGGCTTGCTCGCCCTTTTCGACGAGCGTCGCGGCCTTCGCGTCGAGCGTCTCGATCTCCGCGATGCGCCCCTCGCGCCAAGGGACCGCGGCCGGCGAGTAGCGATGGAGATCGATGTCGAACATGTCGATGAGCGGCAGCGCCCATTTCTCGAAGCTCTGCGCGCACGCGCCGGGGACCGAGTTGTCGGGGACGTGCGTCACGTACCCGCCGACGACCGCGTGGTGACCCTGCCCGTAGCGAAACCCGAGGAGCGTCGGCACGGTCCAGAACTTCACGCGCATCCAGTGCTCGGCGTCCGGCAGCGGGATGCGCACGGAGGCCTGCTTGTCGATGCGCAGCGTGAGCGGTGCGGTCTTGAGCTCCTCGAGCGCCGCGGCGTGCTCGTCGCCTCCGCTGCCGCCCTCGGACGCGCGTCCGTCGTCCGCCGGAGGGGAAGCGGCCACGACGACGTGCGGAGGCGCGGCGTTCGGGGACGAGCACGCGGTCAGCGAAAGCAGCAGCAGTGGCGTGCGCATTGCTCTCCTTATGATGGACGAAATCGCCGGAAGTTCCATGCAGCCGCGGCAAGAGCCCGCGAATCCGTTCCGACCAGCGCGACCATTCACCGCGTTTAGGCGGCTATTTTGCGAGGGTTTCGGCACGTTTTTGTTGGTCTCGGTCGACTGCGGCGCCGCGATGACCGCGCAGCTGAGCCACGGCGACGTCACACCCGTGGCGCGCTCGGTCGCCACGGGGCTCCTCGTCATGGCGATGAGCAGCGCGATGGCCGACGTCTCGGGCGCGCATTTCAATCCGGCGATCACGCTCGCCTTCACGATGCGGCGCGCGGCGAGCCGAAATGATCAGCGCTTCGTGAGCACCTCGAGCGGATCCTCGTGGTGGCCTTCGACGCCCGCGCGGATGGCGCGCTCGGTCGCCGCGTTCACCGGCATTTCGGCGTCCTTCATCACGTCCTTCGCTGCGTCGATCACCGCATTGACCGCGGCGCGATATTCCGCGAGCACCTCACGCAGCTCGTCTCCCGTCGCCCTCAACTGAGCATGCTCCGCGGCGGCGCGTGTTTCTGTGACCTTTGTCTTCAGGTCGTCGTCGACGCGCATGAGCGCCCACGCGACCTTGTCCGGCTTCTTCGCCGAGAGGAGCAGACGCGCGAGGTGCGCGTCCCCTTGTTCCTTGAGCTCCTTGGCGATCTCGGCGCGAACCTTCGTGAAATCGGCCAAAGGCGCGGCTCTGAGCTTCTCCCGGGCTTCCTCGAGCGTCATGCGCGAGAGCTTATCTGCTTCCCGCGTTCGCACGTGATGCACGTCGCGGGCGAATGCGGTAGAAACCGACCCAAAGGTCACCATGGCGCAAATCGTCGACTCCGCAGGCAAGCCAACCACGATTCAGAACGCGCACCTCTCGAAGTGGGTCGACGAAATGGCGACCCTCTGCAAGCCCGACAAGATCGTCCTCTGCGACGGGTCGGACGACGAGAAGCACCACCTCACCGAGCTCGCGGTCTCGCAGAAGGTGCTCATCCCGCTCAACCAGGAGAAGCACCCGGGTTGCTACCTGCACCGCTCGAACCCGAACGACGTCGCGCGCGTCGAGGGCCTCACGTTCATCTGCTCGGAGACGAAAGACCAAGCGGGCCCGACCAACAACTGGATGGACCCGAAGGAGGCGTACGCCAAGCTCGGCAAGCTCTTCGACGGCTCGATGAAGGGCCGCACGATGTACGTCGTGCCGTACGTGATGGGCCCGCTCGGCTCGCCGATGGCGAAGGTCGGCGTCGAGCTCACCGACAGCGTCTACGTCGTGCTCAACATGCGCATCATGACGCGCATGGGCGCGGGCGCGCTCGCGATGCTCGGCCACTCGAACGAGTTCAACCGCGGCCTTCACTCGGTGCTCGACTGCAACCCCGAGCGCCGCTTCATCTGCCACTTCCCGCAGGACAACACGATCTGGTCGATCGGCTCGGGCTACGGCGGCAACGTCCTTCTCGGGAAAAAATGTTTGGCGCTCCGCATCGGCAGCGCGCTCGGCAAGAAGGAAGGCTGGCTCGCCGAGCACATGCTCGTCCTCGGCGTCGAGTCGCCAGAGGGCGAGATGACGTACGTCGCCGCGGCGTTCCCGAGCGCGTGCGGCAAGACGAACTTCGCGATGATGATCCCGCCCAACCGCTTCAAGGGCTGGAAGATCTGGACCGTCGGCGACGACATCGCGTGGATGCGCGTCGGCGAGGACGGACGCTTGTGGGCGATCAACCCGGAGGCGGGCTACTTCGGCGTCGCGCCGGGCACGAGCATGAAGTCGAACCCGAACGCGATGAAGACCGTGATGAAGGACACGATCTTCACGAACGTCGCGATGACGAAGGACGGCGGAGTCTGGTGGGAGGGCATGGACGGCGAGGTGCCGGACGAGCTCACCGACTGGCAAGGCCGCCCGTGGAAGAAGGGCTCGACCGAGAAGGCCGCGCACCCGAACTCGCGCTTCACCTCGCCCGCGTCGAACAACCCGGTGAAATCACGCTTCGCGGACGATCCGGAGGGCGTGCCGATCAGCGCGATCATCTTCGGCGGTCGGCGCGCGTCGACCGTGCCGCTCGTCATGCAGGGCTTCAACTGGAACAACGGCGTCTTCTTCGGCGCGACGCTCGGCTCAGAGACGACCGCGGCCGCGACGGGCAAGGTCGGCGTCGTGCGCCGCGACCCGATGGCGATGCTGCCGTTCTGCGGATACAACATGGGCGACTATTTCGCGCACTGGCTCGAGATGCAGGCGCTCATCGACTACCCGCCGAAGGTCTTCCTCGTGAACTGGTTCAGGAAGGACAAGGACGGGAAGTTCCTCTGGCCAGGCTTCGGCGAGAACATGCGCGTGCTCAAGTGGATCGTGGACCGCGCGCGCCTTCGCGTCGGCGGTCAGGAGACGCCGTTCGGCTGGGTGCCGAAGGCGGGCGACCTCGATCTCTCGGGCCTCGACATCGCGCCCGAGCGCGTCGACGAGGCGACCTCGGTCGACCTCGACGAGTGGAAGGTGGAGCTCGACTCGCAGAAGGAGTTCTTCGACATGATCGGCGACCGGATGCCGAAGCCGCTCAAGCTGCAGCGCGAGATGCTCGTCGCGCGCGTCGAGAGCATGCACGGCCGCTGGAAAGCCCGCTAGCTGGATCAGGGAGCAGTCACGGCGTCGGAACGAGGAACGCCGGCGCCAGGGTGAGCACGTTGTTCTCGAGGTAGAACTTGCCCGTGAGCGGATAGCTCGCGTAGCCCGCGGTCGAGCAGTTGGGCGTCGTGACCTGGAGCTGCACGGTCTGACCTGCCGTGAGGCCCGAAATCTCCGCCGCGCCGATCGACGTCGTCCCCGTCAGCGTCGTGTCCGGCGTGGGGAGGCCCCCGTCGACCGGCGGCTGGTAGTACGTGATCACGGCCTCGGGATGGCCGACGACCGAGAACGTCGCGCCGCTCACGGAGGTGCAAGGAGGCGCGCCGCTGTCCGCAGATCCCGCGTCGGGCGACCCGCCGTAGATGATCGTGAGGATGTCGGGCGTGGTCGCGCTGTAGTGCGGGAGCGCTCCAGCGACGACGGTCGGCACCATGAAGGCGCCGCCGTCGAAATCGCCCTTGTAGACAGCCTCACCAGCGCGCTCGGTCAGGTAGCCGGCTTGCTGGACGCGCGCGTTGACCGGCGTGTTGAGCTGTATGCGCACCGCGGCGACGCCGTTCGTGTCCGTCGTCGCCTGGAACGCAGCGCACGGGCCCGGATCGGCCGTGACGGTGACGCCCTCGAGCGGAAGCCCCGTCGTGAGCGACGTGACCCTCGCGTTCACGTTCGCGTACGGCGCGGTGCCGCACGTGGGAACGCCACCCTCCGCGCCAGCATCCGTCGTTCCCGATGAATTGCTACAAGCGTTCAAGACGCCGACGGCTCCGCTCGCCGCGAGCAGACCCATGACCACCCACCCCATTTTCCCCATGCCGCCGGACGTAGCGCGGATCGCGCATCGCCCGCAAGAGCCAAGCGGTCACGCTTCGCTCGAACGTCCCCGGAAGCGCTCGGCACCGAGTTGTGGGATTGGTACTCCGAAGAGTCGGCCGCATTCAGCGGGGCGATGGACAATCTCGCGGCGCAAGTCGCTTCGGAGGTGACCAAGGCGATCGACTTCTCGAACGTCGGTCGTGTGGTCGACGTCGGTGGCGCCAAAGGAACGCTCGTCAGCGCCGTGCTGCGCGCATTTCCGAAGACCAAAGGTGTGTTGCTCGATCTCGCACACGTCGTCGAGCCCGTGAAGAAGTCGCTCTCGGCGATCGGCCTCGCCGAGCGTTGTGAAGCCGTCGCAGGTGACTTCTTCGAGTCGGTGCCTCAGGGAGACGTGATGTTGCTCAAACAGATCCTCCATGACTGGAGCGACGAGCAGTGCGTCACGGTGCTGCGCAATTGCGCGGAGGCGCTCCCCAAAGGCGGTCGTGACGCATTACCATTTTCGATCGTCGAAGCCATCAAAAGCTGAGCTCTTTCGTGTCTGGAGCTAGGCGGAGAATCTAGCTCACGGGCAGCCGGCGTCGTTCACGCACTTGCTCGCGGTGCACGACGTGCCGCCGTTGCACGTGCTCTGGAACGGCCCGGCGCACGTGTAGATGCACGCCGCACCGCTGCACGACAGCGTGCCGTTGCACGTGCCGTAGCCCGCGCAGCACAGCTCGCTCGTGTTGGATGCGCTCGTGACCTTTCCGCGGCACGAGTCGGTGCCCGAGCATCCGACCTTGCACGACGAGCTCGCGGTGCACGTGACGTCGTCGCCGCACGCCTGGTAGCCGAGGCACTCGACGTCGCACGTCGAGCCATTGCACGACGTCTTCTTCGCGCACGTGAGGTCCGCGTTGCAACCGATCGTGCACGCGCTCGCGCTGCAGGTGATGTCGTCGGTGCACGAGTCGTAACCAGCGCAGTCGACGTTGCACGCCGAGCCAGCGCACGTGATCGGATCTTGGCACGAGAAGTCGCCGATGCAGCGCACGTCACACGAGCTCGCGCCGGTGCAGTCGAGCGCCTTCGTGCACGACTGATAGCCGCTGCAGTCGACGATGCACGGGATGTCCTTCGGGCAGGTGATCGCGTCCGTGCAGTCGCCGAATCCGGTGCAGTCGAAGTAGCAAGCGCCGCCGTCGAGGCACGTGCCGCCCGCGTCGGAGCACTCGGCCGCGCAGAGCGCAGCGGCGTCGATCGCGGGGACGTCGGGCGCGGCGTCGACGATGCCCCCGCCGTCGCCGAGGACCACCACGTCGGTGACGTGCGCGTCGGTGCCGCTCGCGTCGGGCTGCGGGAGGCCGCCATCGAGCAAGCCGCTCTCGGCGAGCCCGCACGCGCTCAGCGTTGCGGCCACGGCGAACGACGCGACATGGATGCGCTGCACGCCTCAAGCATAGCGCGCGAACGCGCGATGTCAGTCGTCTAAGAAGAGCGCCTCGTAGTCGTCGGTCATGCGCTCGACGCTGTAGGCCTCGCGAACGCGCTCGCGCGCGGCTTCCCCGAGCCGCTCGCGAAGCGGCGCGTCGCCAGCGATGCGCGCGAGCGCGAGGCCGAGCGCGCGGCCGTCGCCACGTGGGACGAGGAGGCCGGTCTCGCTGTCCGTGATCGCGTCGCTCGCGCCGCCTACGCGTGTCGCCGCGACCGCTAGGCCCGCGCCCATCGCCTCGAGGAGCGCGTTCGGGCAGCCCTCGGGCTCGGAGACCATCGCGAACGCGTCGAGGTCGGCGAGGAACGCGCTCGAGTCGACCTCGCCCGAGAAGACCACGGGCAGATCGCGCGCCGACTCGCGGAGCGCGCGCTCGTACGCCTCGCAACCGCGCTCGACGCGGCCCGCGACGCGCACCTCGCAGCCCGCGGGGAGCGAACGCGCGGCCTCGAGCAGCTCCTCGAGCTTCTTGTCGGGCGAGATGCGCGCGAGCGTGCCGATGACGAATCGATCGCGCGCGCTGCGCGGCGCGCGTTGCGCGATCGGTACGCCGTTCGGCACGACGTGAACCTTGGTGCCGAGGACGCGACGCGCGCGCTCGGCCTCGGCCGCGAATTTCACGACAGCTCCCTCGAGGAGGGTGCCGTACTCGCGCGCGTCGCCGTAGGGCAGATCCGGACGCGGCGCGTCGAAGTAGCGCTCGAGCGCGGAGAAATACATCTCGCCTGGGCTCACGTCGAAGAGGCGGAGCCCAGCGAGCTCGTCGGCGACGAGGAGCTTGTGCGCGGTCATCGCGTTCCAGAACACGACCGTGCGTGCGCGCCGCGATTGGACGAACGCGGCGACGGCCGCCGCGGACGCGGAGGCGTCCGAGCCGCGGCTCGGGCCCACGAACACGGGGAGCGCGCGCTCGAGCTCCGCGCGCCACGCCGTCGGGAACCGAGCTTGTTCTTGGAGGATCGCGGCGGCGACCTCGTGACCGCGCGCGCGGAGGGCGAGAAGAAGGCGCCGCGCGCTCGCTTGTGCGCCGCCGGTCGAGAAGTTGTTGATGACGAGCACGAGCCCGCGGCGAGCTCCACCGCGCAGCGACGCGCCGCGATACGCGCGCTCGTGCCGCGAGGCGAGGGCAGGAGGCGCGAACTGCGGCGCGAGCGACGGGCGCTCGCCACGCGCGGCGAGCGCGATCTCGCGCGCGAGCTCGTCCGGTGACGCCGCGGTGACGCGGTAATTCGCGTGCGCGCGCGCGATCTCGCGTGCGCCGCCGACCTCGGTGGTCACGACGGGGACGCCCGCCGCGAGCGCCTCGAGCTGCGCGACGCTCATGCCCTCGTACTCGCTCGTCGTGAGGAACACGTCGGCCGCCGAAAGGAGGGCGCCCACGTCGTCGCGCGCGCCCACGCGCCGAACGTAGGCGCTCGCGCCGGTGCGCTCGATGGCCTGCGCGAGGGTCGCGTCAGCCGAGGCGCCGTCCTCGCCTTCGACGGGATCTCCGACGATCACGAGGCGCGCGTGGCACGTGCGTCGCAGCGACGCGAGCGTTTCCACGGCGAGATCGAGGCGCTTTTGGCGACGTGCATTCGCGACGCACAAAACGAGGAGCGCCTCGCCCGGCACCTCGAGCTCACGGCGCGTCTTTTCGCGATCGCCGCGCGTCCGCTCCACGGCTGCGGCGTTCGGCGCGACGCGGAGCGGGAGCGCGGGGAGCTCCGTGGCGGCGGCGTCGCGCACGCTCCACGAGCAGGCGAGCGTGAGCGCCGCCGCGTCCGTCGCGACGGCGGCGAAGCCCTCGGGCCAGCGCGCGCGATCGTTGTGGACCGTGACGACGACGGGCATTCCCGTGGCCGCGAGCTCGCGGATCGATTGCGACTCGAAGAGGTGCGCGTGCACGACGTCGGCGCCGAAGCGCTCGGCGGTCGATGCGAGCGCCGGGATGAGCTCGGCGTGTCGATTCGCGAGCTCGCGGACCCACACGGTGCCTTCTGGCGCCTCGTAGTCGCCGGCTTTGCGCGCCCCCATGACCGCGAAGAGGACGGACACGCCCGCGCGCCGAAGCGCGATCGCGGTGTCGATCGCGACGCGCTCGGCTCCGCCGCGCCTCAGCGCGGTGATCGCGATGCACGCGCGGACGCGCTCGTCGTAGCCCACGTCGATGTCGTGAAATCGCACGGCCCGTGCGCCCGGATCGCGCGCGATTTCCCACGCTGCGTCGTCGAGGTCTCGCGTCTGGAGCGCGCGGCGGAGCGCGCCCGTCGACTCGACGAGCAAGCTCCCGACGCGCGCTCCGCCGAAGGCGCGCTCGAAGATGCCGTTCGAACGCGCGAGCAGCTCGCCCCACGCGCCGTCGCCCGCGATCGCGCCGAACGCGACGACCGGCTTCTTCGTCGCGCTCGGCAGAAACTCCGGCGCCGAAGAGATCCACGCGCCCGCGCGAAGGATCCACGTCGGCGCGTCGGGCGCGAGCGCGCGAGCGAGACCGCTCGCGTCACACGCTTCGTCCACCTTCGCGCCGGCGCGCGCGAGCGAGCGCGTGGTCCGTGCGCGAAGGAGCTCGGAGCTCCCGACGACGACGACGCGCGGCTTCAATACGCGCTGGGGAAGCCGGAGAACACGTCGTCGCTGCCGCTCGACGGCGGCGGAGATGGCCTGTCCGAGGTCAACGCCGCGCCGCCTTCGACGTCGACGATCTCGAGCTCCGTCGGAGTCGCGCCCGTGTAGACGAACGTCTCGCTGCTCGTGATCTCCGCTTCGCCGTCACGCCAGGTCCCGTTCACGCGCACGCGATAGCGAACGCGCGTTCCCGGGTCGTAGCCGCGCAAGAAGAAGCCGTCGGCCCCCACTCGCGTGCTCGTTCCAGAGGCGCCGCCGCGCAAGAAGCTGAACAAAAGACCCCCGACGCACAAGGCGCCGACGACCGCCAAGACCCAACCCATGGGAGACCACTCTACACTTCTTCACGGCTCGGCGGCGCGCGGGACCCTAAGATGCGTCCATGGCCTCGGAGACACCTGCGCGCGCGCGAAAGCTCATGTCGCGCATGTTGATGCTCGCGCGGCCGGAGTGGCGGAGCCTCGCGCTCGGCCTCGCGTGCCTCGTCGTCGCGAGCTCGGCGAACCTCGCCTTCCCGCAGGCGATCCGCGTCCTCGTCGATGGCGCGCTCGCGAGCGGCACGCGCGCCGCGGTGGATCGCGCGGCGCTCTTCATGTTCGGCATCGGCGTCGTCTCCGCGGCAGCGGGCGCGACGCGCTACGTGCTCTTCACGGTCGCCGGCGAGCGCATCGTCGCGCGCCTTCGCCACGACGCGTACGCGAAGCTCCTCGAGCAGGAGATCGCATTCTTCGACGAGCACAAGACGGGCGATCTCACGAGCCGCCTCGCGAGCGACACGACCGTGCTCCAGAACGCGGTGAGCGTGAACCTCTCGATGGCGATGCGCAATTTCGCGTCCGTCGCGGGCGGCCTCGCGATGCTCTTCGTGACCTCGTGGCGGCTCACGCTGCTCATGCTCGCCGTCGTGCCCGCGGTCGCGCTCGGCGCGGTGATCTACGGGCGCCGCGTGCGCAAGCTCTCGCGAGAGGTGCAGGACGCGCTCGGGCGCGCGTCGGCGGTCGGCGAGGAGAGCCTGGTCGGCATTCGCACCGTGCGCGCGTTCGCGTCCGAGGACCAAGAGGCTCAGCGCTACGGCGACGCGGTCGAGCGCTCGTTCCGCCTCGCGAAGACGCGCAACGTGATGACCGGCGTCTTCTTCGCCATCGCGATGTCTTCGGCGACCGCGGCGATCGCGCTCGTGATGGGTTACGGCGGGCGGCTCGTCGCCGCGAACGCGATGACCGTCGGCCAGCTCACGTCGTTCCTGGTCTACACGCTCGTCGTCGCGTTCTCGCTCGGCGCGCTCGGCGATCTCTGGGCGGACTTCATGCGCGCAGCGGGCGCCGCGGAGCGCGTCTTCGAGATCACCGATCGCGTCCCGTCGATCGCGAGCCGCGGTGGGCAAGCGCCCGACGCCGTCACTGGGCTCATCGAGCTCTCCAAGGTCGATTTCGCCTACCCCACGCGACCGGACGCGACCGTGCTCTCGCAGCTCGACTTGCGCATCGAGCCGGGCCACGTCGTGGCCGTCGTCGGCTCGTCTGGCGCGGGCAAGAGCACGATCGCCGCGCTCCTCTCGCGCCTCTACGATCCGACGGGCGGAACGGTCCGGCTAGACGGCCGCGATCTCCGCGAGCTCGATCCGCAGTGGCTCCGCCGCCAAGTCGGCGTGGTCGCGCAAGAGCCAATGCTCTTCTCGAGCAGCATCGCCGACAACATCCGCTACGGCCGAACCGGCGCGAGCGACGCCGAGGTCGAGCACGCCGCGCGCGTCGCCAACGCCCACGACTTCATCACGCGCTTCCCGGACGGCTACAAGACGCTCGTCGGCGAGCGCGGCGTCCAGCTCTCGGGCGGGCAGAAGCAGCGCATCGCGATCGCGCGCGCGGTCCTCAAGGACCCGAAGATCCTCGTGCTCGACGAGGCCACGAGCGCGCTCGACGCCGAGAGCGAGCACCTCGTCCAAGAGGCGCTCGACCGCCTGCTCGAAGGACGCACCACGCTCGTCATCGCGCACCGCCTCTCGACCGTGAAGAACGCCGATCGCGTGCTCGTCCTCGATGGCGGCCGCGTCGTCCAGCAGGGCACGCACCAGGAGCTCGTCGGCGAGGCCGGCCTCTACAGAAAGCTCGTCGAGCGCCAGTTCGTCGCCGCCTAGGTTAAGCTTCGACGCATGCCGGAGCTGCCGGACATCACGGTCTACGTCGAGCGCATCGCGGAGCGCGTGAAGGGGCGCGCGCTCGAGAACGTGCGCTTCGCGTCGCCGTTCGTGCTTCGCACGGCGATCCCGCCGATTCGCGACGTCTTCGGCAAGCGCGTGCGCGACGTGACGCGGCTCGGCAAGCGCATCGTCTTTCACTTCGAGGACGACTTCATCGTCGTCGTCCACCTGATGGTCGCGGGCCGATTTCGTTGGGAGCCGAAGGGCGCGAAGATCCCCGGAAAGCTCGGCCTCGCGGCGTTCGACTTCGAGACCGGCACGCTCATCCTCACGGAGGCGAGCTCGAAGAAGCGCGCGTCGATCCACGTCGTGAAGGGCGCCGCTGCGCTCGAGGACTTCGATCGCGGCGGGCTCGAGGTGATGACCGCGTCGCGCGACGCGATCGTCGCTGCGATGACGCGCGAGCGCCACACGCTCAAGCGCGCGATGACGGATCCCACGATTTTAAGCGGGATCGGCAACGCGTACTCGGACGAGATCCTCCACGCGGCGAAGCTCTCGCCGCTCAAGCTGACCTCGCAGCTCGTGCCCGACGAGTGGACGCGGCTCGTCGACGCGACGAAGCGCATCCTCGCCGAGCGCACGAAGATCATCCGCGAGGAGTCGAAGGACGGCTTCCCGGAGCGCGTCACCGCGTTCCGCGAGGACATGGCCGTCCACGGGCGATACGGAAAACCGTGCCCCGTGTGCGGCGCGCGCGTGCAGCGGATCGTCTACGCCGACAACGAGACGAACTACTGCGCGACGTGCCAGACGGGCGGCAAGCTCCTCGCGGACCGCTCTCTCTCGCGTCTCTTGCGCGAGGACTGGCCGCGAAACCTCGACGAGCTCGAAGAGAAGCGTCCCGCCCTCGCGGCGCTCCCCGCGAACCCCGCGCGCAGCACACGCCCGAAGAAAAAAACAGACACACCGTAAAAGTGTTGGATACGCGGAACGCGAGATGGGCTAAAGCGCCCCGCATGAACCGTGCTCGCCTCCTCGTCCTCTCGGGTCTCGCGCTCGCCGCTTCGGGCGCGATGGTGTTCGCGTGCAGCGACAACGGTGGCGGCAACGACGCGGGTCCGGACTCGGGCGGATCGGACGCGAAGGCCGATGCGAACGGCGGAAAGGACTCGACGACGAGCGACGTCTCGACGAGCGACGCGACGAGCGACGCGACGAACGACGTGACGAACGACGTGAGCACCGAGGACGCCTCCGACTCGGGGTCGACCGACGCGACGGCGAGCGACGCCGACGCGGGCGCGTCGCTCACGTTCATGGTCCTTCGCGCAGGCGGCAGCGTGGACGCAGGCACGGACGCGGCGATCCCGTCGGGCGTCTCGCAGCCCGTCTTCCTCGAGGAGCGCAACGTCAGCGACGGCTCGCTCGTCCGTACGCTTGCGCTTCCGACGACGGCGAGCGGCTCGAATCAGCCGCTCACGATCTCGGGCACCGCGACCTCCGAGGGCTCGCTCTCGACCTCGCCCGACGGAAGGTTCGTCATCGTCGCGGGGTACGCGGCGGCTCCCGGCCTCGCGAGCGTCGCGACCACGTCGACCGACGGCGGCGCGCTTCGCGTGATCGCGCGCGTGGACTCGGTGGGGAACGTCGACACGTCGACCGAGCTCGCCTCGTTCGATCAGAACAACATCCGCGGCGCCGCGACGGACGACGGCGGCTCGTTCTGGGCCGTCGGATCCGCGGCGGCGGACGCCGGTCTCGGCGGCGGCGTGCAGTACGTCATGCTCTCGTCGACGGGCGCGAGCAGCGGCATCGACGGCGTCCCGGCGAACACGCGCGTCGTCGCGGTCTTCGGCGGCCAGCTCTACGTGAGCACCGCCTTCACGCCATACAACGGGGTCTTCGCGGTCGGCACCGGCGAGCCGACGACGCCCGGTCAGACGAGCGCGCTCCTCGCAGGATTCGCGGGCGACGCGGGCAGCCCGTACGGCTTCTCGATGCTCGATCTCGACGGCTCGGTGAGCGGCCTCGACACGCTCTACGTCGCCGACGACAGCGTGCAGACCTCGGGCGGCGGCATCCAGAAGTGGGTGTTCGACGGCACGAAGTGGACGAAGATCGCGACGTTCACGAACGGCACGACCAAGGGCTTCCGCGGCGTCACCGCGTTCCCGTCGTCGAACGGCGTCGTCGTCATCGGCACGTCGAGCGACTCGAGCGCGAACATGATCATCAAGTACCTCGACGACGGCGTGAACACGAACCCGAACGGGACGGTGCTCGCGACCGCCACGACCGGAACGATCTTCCGCGGCATCACGGCCGCGCCGCACTGATCGAAACTCAGAACGGCGCAAAATCGAGCGACGTCATCACGACGAAGCCGCGCACGTCTTGTGCTGCGGTCGTCGGCAGCAAATATCCGCCCTGCAGCGCGATGCGAAGCGCGTGCGACGCCCACGCGTAGAGCCCGACGAGCGGCATCGCCCATCCGTAGGAGCTCGACTGCTTCTGGTAAGCGATGCCCGTCTGGATTCCGACGAACGGGAGCATGTAGCGCCGCCCCGGCGAGCGCTCGATCGTGAGATCGAACCCGAGCGACACGGAGAACATCGGATTGATGTTCGGGTGCGTCGACGCGAGCACGAGCGCGTCGAGATAGAAACGCCCGTGGCTCGGGACCCAGACGCTGCCTTGTTCGGCGTAGCTGAAGAGGACGAGCTCCACGCCGCCACCCGCGAAGGCGCCGAGGTTTTGCAGATCGTTCGGCACGAAGAGCGACGCCACCGCGCCCGGCACGAAGATTTGGTGACCGCGCTCGTTGACGATGACGCTCACGGTGCGGCGGTGATCGTCGTCGCCTTGTTGCACGTCGACGGTCACGTCGTGCGTGCCGACGTCGCGATCCGTCGGGAGCCACCGCACGACGATGCTCTCTCCGTCGGCAGCGGCCTTCGCGCTCTCGGGGACGCCCTCGAGGTGATACGTCGCGCCGCCTTCTTGGCGAGGGACGTGGAGCTCGACGCGATCGCCGACGGAGACCTCGACCTCGCTGCCGACCATGACGTCACGCACGGTGCCGTCGTGGAGGATGGATGCAGTGATGAGGACGGGAAGCACGCGTTTGTGACCCCGAATGACCGGCGCGGCTTGGACCCGTCAGAAATGGAGGCGGAAATGGATCGATTTCGGCCGCGTCAGCTGGTCGAACCCGAGCGCGCTCAAGCTCGATCCGCGGCCCGAGTCCTTCACGCCGGTCCACGGGAGCGCGGGATCGACCGAGTCGCAGCGGTTCATGTAGACGGTGCCGTACTCGAGCGCGCGGGCCATGCGGCGCGCGCGGTCCGCGTCGCTCGTCCACACGCTCGCGGTGAGGCCGAGCTTCGAGTCGTTCATCTTCGCGAGCGCCTCTTCGTCGGAGTCGACCGGCGCGATGACGACGAGCGGCCCGAAGGACTCGCGCTGCATCAGGTCCGCGCCTTGCGCGACATCGGCGAGGAGCGTCGCTTCGAAGAAGCGCCCGCGACCGTCGACCTTGGTCGCGTGACCGCCCGCGACGATGCGCGCGCCCTTCTTCTTCGCGTCGGCGACGAGCGCCTCGAGCTCGGGGACGTGGTGCGGCTGCGCGACCGGACCGAGCGTCGTCTTCTCGCTGCGCGTGTCGCCCATGACGTACGCGCGGACGAGCGGCTCGCACGCCTCGACGAATTTCCCGTAGAGCGAGCGGTGCACGTAGACGCGCTCGACCGCGCAGCAGCTCTGGCCGCAGTTGTAGATGCAGCCGTCGACGACGTTGTCGACCGTCTGCTGGAAATCGCAGTCGGCCGCGACGTACGCGGGGTCGTTGCCGCCGAGCTCGAGCCCGACGTGCATGAAGCGCTTGGACGCGGCCTCCTGGATGCGATGCCCGCCGAACACCGAGCCCGTGAAGACGACGTGATCGACGCGCGCGTCGCCCACGATGCGCTCGCTGGTGGGGTGATCGCAGTCGAGCGACTGGACGAGATCCTTCGGCGCGCCGGCCTCTGCGAACGCGCGCGCGAAGTGCATGCCGCAGAGCGGGCTCCGCGGCGAGTGCTTCACGATAACCGCGTTGCCCGCGAGGATCGCGGGCATGACCACGTTGACCGCGGTGAGCAGCGGGTAGTTCCACGCGGGTAGATCCATGACGACGCCGAGCGGCTCCTTGACGATGCGCCGATCGAACCCGTCCTTCGGAAGCACGACGTCCGCGAGGGACTCCTCGGCGATCGACGCCATGTGCCTCGCGCGCTGCGCCATCCCGCCGACCTCGTTACGACCCTGCGCGATGGGCTTTCCCATCATGCGCGCGAGATCGATCGCGATCTCGTCCTTGCGCTTCTCGAACGCCTGCGTCGCGCGCTCCACGAGCTCGATCCGCTCCTTGACGCTCGACCCGCGAAACTTCGCGAACGCAGCGCGCGCGCGATCGAGCACGTCGTTCACGCGCGCATCGTTCGCGAGCTCGACGGAGACTCCGGGTTCGAGGGTGTAGGGATCGTCGACGGTCAGGGTGGCCATGGCGGGAAAGCGTAGCACCCGGATTCGGAGTTGGAGCCCAGGGTGTGGTCGCTCTGCTTTCCCAATTTCGCGCCGTGCCGCCCGAGCACGCCACCAAACTCCCACACGAGTATCAGCCCAAGCCGTCATCGCGATCGAAGGCGGCATCGTCTCGGCGTCCCATAAGCACTGCTATGGTGGCGAGCAGCCCTTCGTGTCCGTGCCGCCGTCGGGGCCTTCGCAACACTGCAAATAAGCGAATTGCTCGGCAGCGCAACTGTTGTTAAGGGCAACCTGATCGGTCACGCCATTACCCAAACACGTCTGCTTTGTCTCGAGACATGACAAATAGGTCGACCAGAGCGTTCCGCATCCGCCAGCCGCCCGATATTGACATGCCGCACCGGTTCCCCACGGAGACACCGAATCGTTTTGGCAGGCGCTACTTCGATCACATGACACACTCATCTGTCCGCAATTGCTTGCCACAATCATCAAGACGGATGCTGCGCCCAGCGTAAACAGGCGGGAGTGTGAAGAAGGTCCCCTAATCAATAGTCACCGCCTTGCCCCTCGCGCCTCCACACGCCGCGAAGCTTAGCACCTGGAGACGGAGTCGGAGACGGGACGAGGAGACGCAGACGGAGACGCATTCATCCGCTACCGTCTGCTCCCTCCATGCTCCGCGGCGAGGACTTCGACTGGATCATCGTCGGCTCCGGCTCGACCGGCGGCGTCGCGGTCGCGCGCGCCACGGAGAATCCGCGCGTGCGGGTGCTCCTCCTCGAGGCGGGGCCCGACTATCCGCACGCGCTCCCGAAGGACGTCGTCCTCGGCGGGCGCAACTCGTACTTCCGGCACGATTGGGGCTACGCGCACGTCCCCACGACCGGGCAGCGCATCCCGTTCGTGTTTCCGCGCGGGCGCATCGTCGGCGGGTCGTCGTCGGTGAACACGTGCATCGCGCTCCGCGGGCGCCCCTACGACTACGACGAGTGGGACTCTCCGGACTGGACCTGGGACAAATGTCTGCCCGCATTCAAGCGGCTCGAGACCGACCTCGACTTCGACGGCGAGTGGCACGGCAAAAGCGGGCCGATCCCAATCCGCCGCCACCCGCGGAGCGAGCTCGTCCCGTGGCAGGCCGCGTTCCTCGATGCGTGCAAACTGCAAGGAATCCCGGACTGCCCGGATCACAACGACCCGACCGCGAGCGGCGCCGGACCGCACGCGATGAACAAGGTCGGCGGCGAGCGCATGAGCGTCCTCCGCTGCTACTTCACGCCCGAGGTGCGCAAGCGCGAGAACCTGCGCATCGAGCCGAACGTGCTCGTGCGGCGCGTGCTCTTCTCGGGGACACGCGCGATCGGGGTCGAGGTCGAGCGCGACGGGCGCGTCGAGACGATCCGCGGCAAGCGCATCATGCTCTCGGGCGGCGCGATCAACACGCCGGGCATCTTGATCCGCTCGGGCATCGGCCCGCGCGAGCGCATCGAGCGACTCGGGGTCGAGCTCGTGCACGATCTTCCGTCGGTGGGCGCGCGCGTCCTCGATCACCACGGCGCTGCGATCTTCTTCATGCCGTCGTTCGGCTCGGTCGACCTCGACGACCCGCTCATCCAGGTGCTCTATCGCTTCACGAGCAAGGACAGCGACTGGCCGAACGACATGCAGATCCAGGCGGGATCGATCCTCCCGTTTCCGTGGGTCACGATCCCGCTCGTCTCGCTCATGTGCCAGGTCGGCAAGCCGCGCGGCCACGGCGAGATCCACTGGGACAGCGCCGACCCGCACGCGAAGCCGCGCATCGCGTCGCACGTGCTCGAGCTCCGCGAGGATCGCGAGCGCGCGGTCGCCGCGCTCCGTCGCGCGTTCGAGATCGCCCAGAGCCCGCCGATGCGCGCGCTCGGACGCCTCTTTTGGCCGCGGCAGTCGACGCTCCTCTCCGATCGCATGCACGACGCGATTCGAAGCGCGTGCGACTCCGGCTATCACCCGTGCGGTACGGTGCCGATGGGCGAAGCGACCGACTCGCGCGGTCGCGTCCACGGCACGACGAACCTCTGGGTCGCGGACGCGAGCCTCATGCCGACGGTCCCGAGCGCGAACACGAACCTCACGTGCATCATGATGGGCGAGCGCTTCGGCGAGTGGATGTCGCGCGGCGAGCTCGACTAAGCCGCGGCGAAGAAACGACCCGTCGGGGTCTTCGCGGAGGGCAGCTTCGAGGGGCGGCCCTCGAAGACGATCTTCCCGCCGCCCGCGCCGCCTTCGGGGCCGAGCTCGATCACCCAGTCGGCCGCGGCGATGACGTCCGGGTGGTGCTCGATGACGACGAGCGTGTCGCCGCGATCGACGAGGCGCTCGAGGACGCTCACGAGCTTGCGCACGTCGGAGAGGTGCAGCCCGGTCGTCGGCTCGTCGAGCACGTAGACCGTGGGCTCGTGCGCGACGCCCGCGGTGAGCTCCGCGGCGAGCTTGAGGCGCTGCGCCTCGCCGCCGGAGAGCGTGCTCGCGGCTTGCCCGAGCTGCACGTAGCCGACGCCGAGATCGACGAGCGTCGCGAGCGGGCGCGCGATCTTCGTGTGGAACGAGAAGCGCTGCGCCGCGTCCTCCGCGGTGAGGTGGAGCGCGTCGCCGATCGACAAGTCGTTGTATTTCACATCCAACGTGGAGGGCTCGAAGCGCGAGCCGCCGCACGTCTCGCAGGGCGAGATCACGTCGGGCAGGAACGCCATCTCCGCGACGATCACGCCCTGGCCCTCGCACGCAGGGCATCGGCCGCCCTTCGGCGTGTTGAACGAGAACCGCGCGGGCCCGAAGCCGCGCGTCTTGGCTTCGGGGAGCGACGCGTAGAGCTTTCGGATCTCGTCCCAGACGCCGAGGAACGTCGCGGGCACGCTGCGCGGGGTCCTCCCGATCGGCGATTGGTCGACCGCGAGCGCGCGGCGAACCGCCTTCGTTCCGCTGATCGACGTGTGCGCGCCGGGTTTGTCGGTGACGAGGCCGAGCGCCTTGCGCAGCGCCGGATAGAAGACCTTGCGCACGAGCGTGCTCTTGCCCGAGCCGCTCACGCCCGCGACGACGCACATGCGCGCCGCGGGGACGCGGAAGCGCACGTCCTTCAAGTTGTGCTCGCGCGCGCCGGTGACCTCGATGAAGCGCTCGGGATCGGGTCGCGCGATCTCGCGGACGGGCGCGCGCTCGCGGAGTGCGCGCGCGGTGGCCGTGTCGGTCGAGAGGACCGCGGCCGCGTCGCCTTGCGCGACGATGTGCCCGCCGTGGCGTCCGCCGCCGGGGCCGAGCTCGACGAGGTGATCGGCCGCGCGGATCGTCTCGGCGTCGTGCTCGACGACGACGACCGTGGAGCCCGTGTCGACGAGCGCGCGAAGGTTGTCGAGGAGGCGCCCCGTGTCGCGCGGGTGGAGGCCGATCGTCGGCTCGTCGAGCACGTAGAGCGCGCCGGTGAGGCCGCTCCCGAGCTGCGCGGCGAGCCGAAGGCGCTGCATCTCGCCGCCCGAGAGCGTCGACGCGGAGCGGTCGAGCGCGAGGTAGCCGAGCCCGACGCGCTCGACGAACTCGAGCCGGCGGAGGAGCTCGGCGAGCGGCGCCTTCGCGATCACCGCGTCTTTTCCGGTGAATTGCATCTTCTTCGCGCGCGCGAGCGCGGTCGTCACGTCGCGAGACAGGAGCTTCGGGTACGTCTCGCCGAAGAGGCGAACGCGGCGCGGGATCACCGCGAGGCGCGTGCCCATGCACACGTCGCACGGCTCGCTGCTCTCGTCCTCGGGATCGGCGCGGCCCGTTCCGAGGCACTGCTCGCACTGGCCTTGCTTCGTGTTGAACGAGAACCAGCGCGGGTCGACCTCGGGCACGCCGGTGCCGCACTCCGTGCACGCGCGCGCCGTCGAGAGGACGCGCTCGCTCTTGTGCGGCTTGGCGCTCGGCGCGCCCGTCGCGATGCGCACGGCGCCCTGGCCGAACGCGAGCGCGCGATCGAACGTCGCGCGGTCGAGCGCCCCGAGCTCGCCGTAGTAGATGATCAGATCGACGTCGTGCTCGATCGCCTTCTTGAGCTTCGGCGGCGGATCCGTCGCGACGATGGCTCCGTCGACGCGCGCCGTCTTGAAGCCCGCGCGCGACGCGTCGTTGAAGAGATCGAGGTACGTGCCCTTTCGCGCGCGGACCGCGGGCGCGTAGATCGTGTGCTTGCCGCTCGCCCCCGAGCGCATGCGCGTGAAGAGATCTTCCGGCGAGCTCGGACGCACTGGCGCGTCGCACGTCGGGCAGTGGACGGTCCCGACCTTCGCGTAGAGGAGGCGCAGGTAGTGGGCGACCTCGGTCACCGTCGCGACGGTGGAGTTCGCGCCCGCGCGCGTCGTGCGCTGCTCGAGCGCGATGCTCGGCGGCACGCCGGTCACGCGGTCCACGTCCGGGCGCGGCAGCGTCGGGAGGAACTGCCGCGCGTAGGGCGTGAGCGTCTCCATGAATCGCCGCTGTCCCTCGGCGAACACGACGTCGAACGCGAGCGACGATTTGCCCGACCCGCTCGGCCCGGTGACGACGGAGAGCAGGCCGTGAGGAATGTTGCAGGATACATTCTTCAGGTTGTGCTCGCGCGCGTGGAGCACTTGGATTTCTTCCGTCGAGCTTGGCTTCGTTGCGCTCGCAGGAGCGAGCCTCTCGAGCTCTCCGCGAAGAGCTTGGCCCGTGCGCGTCCGTGATTTCGCGACTTGCGCGGGCGTGCCCTCGGCGACGACGTGGCCGCCGGTGGGGCCGGCTTCGGGGCCGAGGTCGATGACCCAGTCGGAGGCGCGCACGACGTCGAGATCGTGCTCGACGACGAGGACGCTCGCGCCGTCGTCGGCGAGGCGAGAGAGCGCCGCGGTGACGTTCGCGGTATCGAGCGCGTGGAGGCCCGCGCTCGGCTCGTCGAGCACGAAGAGCGTGCCCGCGGCCTTCTCCGTGAGCGCGCGCGCGAGCTTGAGGCGCTGAGCTTCGCCACCCGAGAGCGTCGAGAGCGGTTGCCCGAGCGGCAGATATCCGAGCCCGACGTCGATCACGGGCTGCAGCGTGCGCGCGATGACGTAGTCGCGTTTCTTCGGAGGGTCGAGGAACGCGAGGGCCTCTTCGACCGTCATCGCGAGCACGTCGGCGACGCTCTTTCCTTCGAGCTCGACGGCGAGGACCGACGCCTCGAAGCGCTTGCCCTGGCACGCCGCGCAGACGAGCTGCACGTCCGCGAGGAACTGCATCTCGACGGTCTCGAAGCCTTCGCCCGAGCACGCCTCGCAGCGCCCCGCGCCCGCGACGTTGAACGAGAACGACGACGGCCCGAGCCCCGCGCGCTCGGCCGACGGCTCGGCCGCGAACCGCTGGCGGATGCGATCCCAAGCCTTCGTGTACGTCGCCGCGTTGCCGCGCGCGGTGCGACCGAGCGGCGTCTGATCGACGAGCACCGCGGCGTGGAGCGCCTTCTCGCCGCTCATCGAGTCGAACGCGCCCGCCCGCGCGACGCGTGTGTCGCCGAGCCCGCGCGCGATCGCGCGGTACACGATGTCCTCGGCGAGCGTGGACTTCCCGCTGCCGCTCGGACCGGTGATCGCGCACACGACGCCGAGCGGGATGCGTACGTCGATGCCGGCGAGGTTGTTCTCGCGCGCGCCGCGGATCTCGAGGAACCCGGTCGGCTTGCGCGTCTTGCGCGGCAGGTCCTTTCGCTGAGCCCACGCGCGCGCCGTCGGGAGGTCCTTGTGTTCTGCAAGTTTCGATGGGGGCCCGTCGTAGAGCACGCGCCCGCCGTGCGCTCCTGCGCCCGGTCCGAGCTCGAGGATCCGATCGGCGGTCTTCTGCACGTGCTCGTCGTGCTCGATGACGAGCACGGAGTTGCCCGCGCGCGAGAGCTCGCGCGTCGCGCGCGACAGGCGCGGCACGTCCGTGGGGTGAAGGCCCACGGTGGGCTCGTCGAGCACGAAGAGCGCGCCCGTGATGCGTGCGCCGAGCGCCGTCGTGAGGCCCGCGCGCTGCGCCTCTCCGCCCGAGAGCGTGCGCGCCTGGCGATCGAGCGTGATGTATCCGAGCCCGACCGCGTCGAGGTACTCGAGACGCGCGCGAAGCTCCTCGAGCACGACGCGCCCCTGGCCGTCCTTCGGCGCGAGATCGCGCACCGCCGCGAGCGCGCCCGAGACCGTCTGCGCGTGCCAGTCGGCGAGGTTCTTCCCCGCGACGCGGTACGTGAGCGCCGTCGCGTTGAGCCGCGCGCCGTGGCATTTCTGGCACTCCACGTATTCGCGAAAGCGCGAGAGGAACACGCGGACGTGCATCTTGTACGTGCGCGTCTCGAGCCACTTGAACCACGCGCGGATGCCGGGGAACTTCCCGCGCTTCCACGTGCCGTCGCCCTCGATGATCGCGGAGCGCTGCGCGTCCGTGAGCTCGCGCCAAGGGACGTCGACGGGGATCTTCTCGCGCTGGCAGAACTTCACGAGCTCGCGGCGCTCCCACGAGGCGCTCTTGCCCGCCCACGCCTTGATCGCGCGTTTGTCGACCGACAGCTCGGGGTTCGGGACGACCTTGTCCCAGTCCACGGCGATGATGCGGCCGAACCCGCGGCACTCCTCGCACGCGCCAAGGGGCGAGTTGTACGAGAAGAGGCCCGGGCGCGCCGGCTCGAACGAGCGCGCGCACTTCGGGCACACGAGCCCGCGGACGATGGTTTGAGCTCCAACCTTCGCGGAGCCCTCGCCGCGCTCCCACGCCGACTCGATCGCCTGCTGGAGGCGCCGAGAGCTCGGCGGCGCGAGCTCGAGCCGGTCGACCACGACCTCGACGCGCGCGCCATCGATTTCGCTCGGGCGGACGCTGTCGATGTCGCGGACCTCGCCGGCGACGATCAACCGCCTGTACCCGTCTTGCGCGAGCGACTCGCGCACCTCGAGGAAATGCTCCGCGTCGCGCACGCGAACGCCGTAGCTCACGATGGCCTTTTGCGACGTCCCGCCTGAAGACTCGATCGCGCGCTCGGCGGCCTCCGCGGGAGCCGTGAAGATGGCCGGGGCGCCGCAATCCGGGCACGTCGGGACGGCCTCTCGCGCGAAGAGCGCCGCGAGGTACGGCTCGAGATCGGCCATCGTCGCGAGCGTCGAGCGGCTCGACTTGATCGGCGCGCGCCGATCCACCGCGACCGTCGCGGCGATCGGATCGAGCGACTCGATGGGCGGACGCTCGAGCCGCTCGAGGAACTGCCGCGCGTACGGGCTGAAGCTCTCGACGAAGCGCCGCTGTCCCTCGGCGTAGAGCGTGTCGATCGCGAGCGACGACTTGCCCGAGCCGCTCGGCCCGGTGACGCACACGAGCTCGCCCGGGTGGAGCTCCACCGAGACGTTTTGCAAATTGTGCGTACGCGCCCCGCGCAGCCGGATCGGGTGCATGGACCGTCGCACGATGCGTCACGCGAGCGCGCGCCGCAAGCGGGACGGTTATCATTCCCGCATGATCCTGGAAGGCGTGAGGCTGGTCGAGCGCGCGATCGCGTCCGGAGCGCTTGGGATCGACTCGCCCGAACCGCTCGACCAAGCGACGCTCGAGTCACTCGCACTCACGTTGCCGGGCGGCGTTCCCGTTCCGCCGAGCTTGAAGACCTTGCTCGCGTACGACGCCTCGTGGCTCGAGGGCCTCGGCTGGCTCACGCGCGCGCCGGCTTTCGCGTGGACCCCGCGAACGCTCGGCGAAATCGGGGGCGAGACCTTCGACCTCGCGACGATGCGGACGTGCTTCCTCTTGCCCGGCGGGACGGAGTCGCGCCGCGTGCTCGTCGTCACGCCTTCGCCCGACGCGCTCGGCGAGCTCCCGATCGTGCTCATCGACAACGACGACGTCCCGTTCCTCTGCGTCTACATGGCCGGCCTCGACGTCTTTCTCGGCGACTACACTCGCGTGCAGCCGGTCTCCGGCAAACGCTACGACGAGGTGGCGCGCGACGAGCGCTTCCGCGCGCGCATGGATCACCACGGACGAAAGCTGATGAAGGGCCGCATCTGGACCGAGTTCCCGATGGACACGCTGAGGCCGCGCCCGCGCCGCGAGGGCCGCAACCCGTTCACGGGTCAGGTCATCGTGCTGCCCGAAGTCCCCGCGGGCGAGGTGCCGATCGACTGGGACGCGAGCGACGACTAATTGCAGGGCGTCCACGGCGTCGTCGTTCAGCGCGAGCTGCTTCGCGATCGAGCTCGTCTTCGCGGTGACCGCGGGCGCGCAAAACGACGACGGGGCGACGTTGTACTCGACGTTGAAGACGGCCTTGCCCTGGTTCAAGAACGGCGCGTACTGATCGCACTCGGCGAACTCGGCGCACTGCTCGTTCACCGCGTAGTCGAAGTATAGCGCGAGGTCCGAGATCTGCGCGACGTCGTTCTTCAGCGCGACCGAGAGACCCTTTTGATGCGCGAGGCTCGCGAGCGCGATGTCGAACGTCTCCTGCGCCGCCGCGCTGATCGTGAAGCCCGTCGTGTTCGCGTAGCCGTCGACGTTGTCGAGCTCGACGCCGTCGAATTTCGCGGCGGCGCATTTGTCGAGGCGCTTTCCGAGCTCGGCGAGGATGAACGTGCGCTGGCCTTTGTCGTCGTTCACGTCGAGCCATTTTTCGCCCGGCCAGCCGTTGTTCTGCCCGAGCAAGCAGCCGCTGCACGACGCGTCGAACGCCGTGTAGTCCGCGGCGTCGGGACGGAAGTCTTCGTACGTGCCCGCGTCGACGTAACAGATCGCGTGGCCGCCCGCGGCGTGGATCGCGGCGACGCCCGCGGAGTCCGGCGTCGTGCCGTCGCTCGCGTAGAGATCGATGTCGAAGACGTCGGGCGCGACCGCGCCTCCGCCGCCGTAAGGCGCAGACGTGATCCCCACGTTCACGCCGCCCGTCGACGCGTACGTCGCGTTCGGTTGGAGTTGGTATTGCCAGCGCGCGCCGAGCGGCGGCGTCCAGAGCGCGCCGCCGTCGTTCGTGCTCACGACGTCGTTCGCCGCGTCGAGCGACGCATCGCCCGGGACCGGAGCGTCGCTCTGCGCGTCCGCGCCACCGGGCTGCGAGGAGCCGCACGCGACGACGAAGAGCACGAAGGCGCCCGCGATTCGCATGGCCTCACGGTGCCACACATCCGAATTTGCCGAGGGGTGCAAATTTGCTAGGACGCCGCATTCCGCGTTCCGTTCGTGATCGCGAGCCCATACTCGAAGCCGCACCACGTCTCGCACACGGTCTACAGCCACACGTCGGTGCTGCGGTTCATGGAGCTCTTGTTCGACCTGCCCGCGTGCAGCGATCGCGACGCGAACGCCGAGCCGCTCCTCGACTTCTTCGATTTCACGACGCCGTCTTCACGACGCCGCACGTCCCCGCGAAGGTCGTCGTCGCCGATCCGAAGACGAAGGGCTGCTGAGCGCTACATCGCCGACGCGTCGTTGCACGAGGCTTGATCCTGGCAGCCCGCGCCGACGGTGCACGCGTAGCAGGTCGCCGCGCACGCGGAGCGGCACGCGGCCTCGCTCGACTGGCACTGGGTCTTGCAGCTCTGCGTCTTGCAAGCCGCCTGGCAATTCGCGGACGTGACGCCGCAGCTCGCTCCGCACACGCCAGCCTCGGCGAGGCACCCGACGATCGAGCACGACGGCGAGTCGGGGCCCGCGTCCCCAGGAGGGGTCGCGTCGCTTCCAGCGTCGTCGCCGGCTTCGGCGTTCATCGTCACGTCTTCGCCGCCGTCGAGCGAGAGCGTGCGCGTGGTCGTGCCATGACGAGCGAGCACGCGGACGCCGCGAACGCGAAGAGAGCGAAGAGAGGCGCGCGGCTCAAAACACACCTCCGAGGACGACGCCGCCCGCGGCGGGCGCGAGGCCGACCTGCGCGTGATGCGGCTTTCCAGTGAGCCAGAGGACGGCGCTCGCGGCGAGCGCGACCACGCCCGTCGCGACGAGGATGTCGCATACGAGCGCCTCGGTTCGCGCCATCTGGTGGAGGTCCACTCCGCGCTGATCGAAGCAGACGTTTCCCGAGCAGTACGCCTTGGACTGGCTCTCGCTGCCGAGCGCGACGCCGCCGGTCGTGAAGCCCGCGCCGAGCGCGAGGACAGAGGCGCCGCCGACGACGAGCGCCGCGACGCGACGGCCGCCGAGGCCGTGGTGCTCCGGAGGCGGAGGCGCCGCGACGACCGGGTGCGGGAGCGGCGCGCCGGGCTTCAGCGTCACGTCGCGCTGCTCGGTCTCGGCGAGCTTCACCTCGGCGCTCGAGTCGGCGTGGTCGGGCACGCGCAGCGAGAACACGTGCGCGCCCGGATCGGTCGGGACGGAGGTCCCGATCGCAGCGGCGTCGATGGGGACGCCATCGCGGAACACGCGCGCCTCGGGCGGCGTGCCGCTCGCGAGCATGACGCGTATCTTCGGTAAACGCGCGGCGACGGCGTCGGCGCGACTGCGCGCGAGGGCGCGACGGTCGTCGTTCGGCGCGAGCGTGTCGAAGAGGCGGTTGAAGTCTGCCCACGCGCTCGCGAGCCTCCCGCGGCGCTCCTCGCAATCACCGAGGTTGAGGAGCGTGCCCGCCGCCGGGTCGAGCCGGTAGCTCTGCGCGAACTTCTCGCACGCCGTCGGAAGATCGCCCGCGTTGACCGCGTCGCGGCCTTGTCGAAAGAGCGCCTCCGCGAGCACTTGGTCATGATCCGCGCGCGCCGCGATCGGTGCGAGTAGGCACCACGCCGCGAGGACGCCAGCCACAATCTTTCGCATCGTCAGTACCGTCGATCGTACACGTCTACCGTCGGCGTTGGCGACAACGGCGCTGCGGAAGCAGAGGGCGCCGCGCTTGCGGACGCCAAAGGCTTCGCCGCCGCGGGCGCCTTCGTCGTCGCCACGGGCTTCGCGTTGCCTAGCGTCGCGGACACGTGCTCGAGCGGCTTCGACTGCGCGGCGGTCACCTGCGGCTGCGGATCGGCGGTGACTTGCGGCGCGGGTTGCGCCGCTTTCACTTCGACGGGGATGACGTGCTCGGGCGGAGGCGCGGCGTTCACGCGACCGTCGCGTTGCATGACCCGCGCGCCCGCGAAGCTCGCGATGGCCGCGACGACGACCACGGCGCCGATCACGCCCCACCGTGCGGCGCGCGATGGCGGGACGGGCGGTTGCGACGGCATGCTCGGCGGGGGCAACGTCTCCGAGCTGTCGCGCCCCACGCGCGACACCGGCGTGAGCGAGCGCCCCTCGTGCGTCGAGATGAGCGACGGGCGCGATACGCGCGGCGGGACCACGGACGGAGGCGGGAGCTCTTCACCGAACGCCGCGACGAACGCCGCGCGGAGCGCCACGAGCATCTCGCTCGCCGACGGCCACCGCTCCGACTTCTCGAGCCTGAGCGCGCGATCGACGACTGCCGCGATCGGCGCGGGCACGTCGGGCGCGACGCTCGCGAGCGGGCGCGCTTGGTTCGTGAACGCCGCGGCGACGTACTCGGAGATCGTGATCTCCGCGCCGTGGACGAGCTGACCCGAGAGCAGCGTGAACATCGTCGCGCCGACGGAATAGATGTCGCTCTGCGCGTCGACCATCTTCGCGCGCCCGCGCGCCTGCTCGGGCGACATGAACGCGGGCGTGCCCATCGGCGCGCCCGTCTGCGTCACGTTCAGCGCCATCTCGCTCTCGAGGAGCCGCGCGATGCCGAAATCGAGCACCTTCAGCGTGCCTTCGGTCGTCACGAAGAGGTTGTCCGGCTTGATGTCGCGGTGGACGATGCCGCGCGCGTGCGCGTGCGCGAGCGCGTCGAGCAGCTGCGCCATCGCCTCCATCAGAAATGCGGGTGACTTTACAGCGACAACCGTAACGCGTTGGCGGCTCGCGACACACCCATCCATGAACACGACGCTCGCGGAGGTCGCCGACGGGATTTTCCGTATCCACACCCCAATCCCCGAAATGCCTGGGGGATTTTCGTTCAACCAGTACCTCGTCGTCGACGACGAGCCGCTCCTCTTCCACACGGGCGGACGCAAGCTCTTCGCGAGCGTTCGGGAGGCGATGGCGCGCGTGATGCCGCCCGAAAAGCTCCGATGGGTGAGCTTCTCCCATTTCGAGGCCGACGAGTGCGGCGCGCTCAACGAGTTTCTCGCGGTCGCGCCGCACGCGACGCCAGTCTGCGGGCACGTCGGGGCGATGGTGAGCATCACCGACTACGCCGTCCGCGAGCCACGCGCGCTCGCTGACCACGAGACGCTCACCACCGGAAAGCGCACGTTCGAATGGCTCGACGCGCCCCACCTCCCGCACGCTTGGGATTGCGGCTTCATGTTCGAGCGCTCGACCAAGACTCTCCTCTGCGGCGATCTCTTCACTCAACCGGGCGCTGACACGCCGCCGCTCACCGAAGGCGACATCCTCGGGCCGAGCGAAGCCTTTCGTTCGCCCATGGATTATTTCTCGTACGGCAAGCGCCTTCGGCCGCTCCTCGACAAGCTCACGGCGACGCAGCCGCGGACGCTCGCGTGCATGCACGGGTCCGCGTTTCGCGGGGACGGCGCGAAGCTCCTTCACGCGCTCGGCGACGCGCTCGACATTTGAGGTGGTACGCTCGCGAGCATGGAGGACGCCGAGCTCGCGCGGCGCGTCTCGTCGGGGGACCGAGACGCGGAGGCGACGCTGTGCGAACGGCTGCTGCCACGCGTGCGCGCGTATGGCCTTCGTCACCTGCGCGACGAAGCCGCCGCCGCGGATCTCGCGCAGCACGTCGCGGTCGTCGTGATCGAAGCGCTCCGCGCCGGGAAGGTGGAGGACCCCGCGCGGGTCGCGGCGTTCGTCTCGGGCGCGTGCCGCAACACGGTGCTCGCGTGGAGGCGCGGCGAGCGCACGAAGCTCGGGCTGCTCGAGCGCTTCGGCCCGAGCTTCCAGGCGACGAGCGAGCCGGCGCAGGTGCTCGATCGCGACAGGCTCGTGCGCTGCCTCGAGCGCCTCGAGAGCCGCGACGTCACGATCGTCGTGCTCACGTATTTCGACGAGCGGTCCTCCGAAGAAATCGCTCGCGAGCTCGAGATGTCCGAAGGGAGCGTGCGCGTCGCGCGCCACCGCGCCCTCGCGCGGCTCCACGAGTGCATCACGGGAGGCTCGTCGTGATCCCGCTCGAACGGCTCGCGGCGCACGCGCTCGAGGAGCTCGACGAGCGCGAGTCCGCCGAGGTCGACGAGCACGTCCTCGGATGCTCCGAATGCGCGGAGAAGCTCGAGCGGCTCCTCTCGATGGGCGACGCGGTGCGAGAGCTCGTGACGGGCGGCCGCGTGCGCGTGGCCGTGACCCCGGCGATGCTCGAGCACCTTCGGCGCGAAGGCCTCGTGTCGCGGACGTATCGCGTCGCGCGTGACGCCTCGGTCGCGTGCTCGGTCGCGAAGGAGGACGTCTACACGCTCATCGAGCTCGAGGCCGATCTCGCGGGCGTCGCGCGGGTGGACGTCACGAAGACCCGCGGCGTCGGCTTTCGCGACGTGCCCAAGGATCGCGCGCGCGGCGTCGTCGCGTTCGTCGAGCCGTGCGAGCAGATCCGCAAGCTTCCTTCAGGACAAAACACGCTCGTCGTGCTCGCGGTCGACGGAGACGGCGAGCGACCGCTCGGCACCTACGTGCTCGACCACACGGCACCTACTTGAGCAGCTGACGGAGCACGTAGTGGAGGATGCCGCCGTGGCGGTAGTACTCGAACTCGTTCGGCGTATCGATGCGGAGGACCGCGTCGAACTGGATCTGCGAGCCGTCCTTCCGCGTGGCCTTCACCTTGAGCGTCTGGCCGACCTTCGCGTGATTCACCGCGCTCGCGAGGCCGCGCACGTCGAAGATTTCGTCGCCCGCGATGCCGAGCGACTTCGCGCTCTCCCCGCTCTGGAACTGGAGCGGGAGGATGCCCATGCCCACGAGGTTCGAGCGGTGGATGCGCTCGTAGCTCTCGGCGATGACGGCGCGGACGCCGAGGAGCGACGGCCCCTTCGCCGCCCAGTCACGCGAGCTGCCCGACCCGTACTCCTTGCCCGCGATGACGACGAGCGGGACGTTTTCCTTCTTGTAGCGCTCCGACGCGTCGAAGATCGACATGACCTCGCCGCTCGGGAAGTGCGTCGTGACGCCGCCCTCGGTGCCGGGCGCGAGCTGGTTTCGGAGGCGCACGTTCGCGAACGTGCCGCGCACCATGACCTCGTGGTTGCCGCGGCGCGAGCCGAGCGAGTTGAAGTCCTTCGCATCGACTTTGTGCGCCGAGAGGTACTGGCCCGCGGGTGACTTCGCCTTGATGCTCCCTGCCGGCGAGATGTGATCGGTCGTGATGCTGTCACCGAGCATCGCGAGGGCGCGCGCGCCGCTCACGTCGACGACGCCCGGCACGTCGCGCGTCATGTGCTCGAAGTACGGCGGGTGACGCACGTACGTGCTCGAGTCCTGCCACGCGAAGCGCTCGCCCTCGGGGACGTCGAGCTTCTGCCAGTGCTCGTCGCCCTTGAAGACGTCGGAGTAGACGCTCTGGAACATTTGCTTGCTCAAGCTCTGAGCGATCGCTTTGTCGATCTCCGCGGTGGTCGGCCAGATGTCCTTCAAGAAGACGTCCTTGCCGTCCTTGCCCTTGCCGAGCGGATCCTTCGTGAGGTCGATGTCGACCGTGCCCGCGAGCGCGTACGCGACGACGAGCGGCGGCGACGCGAGGTAGTTCGCGCGGACCTCCGCGTGGACGCGCCCCTCGAAGTTTCGGTTGCCCGAGAGCACGCTACAGACGGCGAGGTTACCCGCGTCGATCGCCTTCGAGATCGGCGCTGGCAGCGGCCCGCTGTTACCGATGCACGTGGTGCAGCCGAAGCCGACGACGTGGAACCCGAGCTGCTCGAGGAACGGCGTGAGCCCCGCCTTCGTGAGGTACTCGGGGACGACCTGCGAGCCTGGCGCGAGGCTCGTCTTCACGTGCGGCTTGGTCTTCAGCCCGAGCTCGACGGCCTTCTTCGCGACGAGGCCCGCCGCGATGAGGACGCTCGGGTTCGACGTGTTCGTGCAGCTCGTGATCGCCGCGATGACGACCGAGCCGTGATCGATTCCATCCGTCGGGTTCGACCGCGCGCCGCCCGCCGGGCGATTGAGCATCGAGTCGAGCGAGCCGTAGAAGCTCTGCTTCACTTCGCCGAGGAGCACGCGGTCTTGCGGGCGCTTCGGGCCGGCCATGCAAGGCTGCACGCTTCCGAGATCGAGCTTGAGCGTGTCGGTGAACGACGGCACGTGCTTCGGATCGAAGAACATGCCCTGCGTCTTCGCGTAGCCCTCGACGAGCGCGACCTGCGCGTCGCTCCGGCCCGTGAAGCGGAGGTACTCGAGCGTCTTCTCGTCGATCGGGAAGATGCCGCACGTCGCGCCGTACTCGGGCGCCATGTTCGCGATCGTCGCGCGGTCCGCGACGCTGATGTTCGAGACGCCCTCGCCGTAGAACTCGACGAATTTGCCGACGACGCCCTTCTTGCGGAGCATCTGCGTGACCGTGAGCACGAGGTCGGTCGCGGTCGCGCCCTCGGGGAGCTTGCCTTTGAGCTCGAACCCGATCACCTGCGGAAGGAGCATCGTCACGGGCTGGCCGAGCATCGCCGCTTCGGCCTCGATGCCGCCGCAGCCCCAGCCGAGCACGCCGAGGCCGTTGACCATCGTCGTGTGCGAGTCGGTTCCGACGAGCGTGTCCGGGTACGCTTCGCCGCTCGCGTCGTTCACGAAGACGACGCGCGCCAGGTACTCGAGGTTCACCTGGTGGACGATGCCCGTGTCCGGCGGGACGACGCGGAAGTTGTCGAACGCCTTCTGACCCCAGCGGAGGAACTGGTAGCGCTCCTTGTTTCGCTGGAACTCGAGCAGGCCGTTGATGCGGAGCGCGTCCTTCGAGCCGTACTCGTCGACCTGCACGGAGTGATCGATGACGAGCTCGACGGGCTGGAGCGGGTTCACCTTCTTCGGATCGCCGCCGAGGCGCGCGATCGCGTCGCGCATCGCGGCGAGGTCGACGACCGCGGGGACGCCCGTGAAATCTTGCAGCAGCACGCGACTCGGCATGAACGCGATCTCGCGCGAGGGCTCCGCTTTCGCGTCCCACTTCGCGACGGCCTCGATGTCGTCCGCGGTGACCGCCTCGCCGTCCTCGCGGCGCAGGAGGTTCTCGAGCAGCACCTTCATCGAGTAGGGGAGCTTCGCGAGCGATGGGAGGGCGAACTTCTTCTCGAGCGTCGGGAGGCTGTAGATCGTCTTGCCTTGAAACGTCGACTTGGTGCCGAACGAGTTGCTCATGCGCGTGCGCTCTACCACGAGTGGATCGCTCGTGCACCAGCGTGTGCGATCCAGTTTTCGTGTGGCGGTCGTGCGATTCACGGGGATTCACGAAGAACTTGATCCGGCGTCCGATTTGCATGAGAAGGGGCGCTTCGTTCTCGACATGGACACCCTCCCGCGATTTCGATTTCCAGACGAGAGCTCGTCACGCGACGTGAGCGCCGTTTCACGCTCGGGCGCGTGGTCCGAGTTCGACGATCTCGACAACCTCGAGACGCGCGTGCAGGCCCGCGTCGCCGTTCGCGTCGTCCCGCCTTCGGCGGATCCGACGGCCGTGAGCGCGGCGGCCACGGGTGATTTCGAGGCCATGCCGACCCGCGTTCGCCCGCAAATCGGGCGCGCGGTGCGCGAGCCGCTCCGCGTCGTGAAGGCCAAGGACGCCAACGTCGACGACGTGGTCGAGGAGCTCCGCGCGGCCGCCGCGGGCCGCTCGGCGCGCGTGCGCGAGCTCAACTCCGCCGATTTGCTCGACGACGTGCCCGACGCGGACGAAGCGCAGGAGGTCGACGTGAGCGAGCTCGTGTTCGACCGCGTCGTCGCGCGCCGCGCCGTGTGGAACGTCCACAAGGCCGCGCGCCCGACTGAGGTCACGCTCCTCGGCCCGACGAAGGTCAGCAAGCGCTTCGTCGCGACCGCCGCCGTGGCGATGCTCTTCGGCGCGCTGCTCGCGATCGTCGCGGCGTTCGTCATGTGGCGTTTAGGCGGATTTTCCCTCTAAAAACAGCGTCATCGAACTTTTTTTGCGCCTGGACTTTGGCCACGGCTGAGCGAAACTGCGCGCGTGACGCCGAGGCCGCCGGACAGCACAGGCAAGCTCGACTCTGCCGAGACCAATCCACTGCCGCACGTGTCGAGCGCGCGCGCGTGGAGCGCGATCGGCTCGGTAGACACGAGCGCGACGAACAAGCTGGTGACGCTGCCGAAGGGCGTGCCGGTGATTCGCGAGAAGGTGACCTCGCCGCGCCGCGTGCGCGCCGACGGCACCGAAGAGATCTGCGTCGAGGACATCATGCTGATCGTCCCGAAGGCCGCGGCCCCGCGGCTCTTCCGCCCGGCGCTTCCTTCGAGCGAAGCGCTCGACGACGGCGACATCATCGTCGAGCACGAGGAGCCGAAGCAGCTGTTCCGGCCGCCGCCGCCCGAGGAGTTCCGTCCGCCGGCGTTCTCGGTCCACGCGACCCAAGAGGTCCTCGTCGAGGACGTCCTCGAAGTGGCCGACAAACCGCTCCCGCCCGCGCCTCCGCCGCATCGCGAAGAGATCCCGTCGACGGTGCCGCCGCCGTGGACGGTCGACGCCGGCGACGACCTCGAGTTCCCGACGCCGCCGCAATACTCGGGTCCGTACCCGGCCGCGGTCGGCCCGCGCATCACGAATTTCTCGCCGACGCAGGTCTACCGCCGCCGAAGCGCCAACGTGAAGATCGTCATCGGCAGCCTCAGCTTGGCCGCGTCGCTCGTGTTCATCGCGGGAATCGCCCGGCTCGCCCCGACCGCCGGAAACACGGACGGCCCCGTCGGCATCTCGATCCACGCGCCGAAGAAGCTCGACACCACCATCCGCGCGCGCGTCCTCGCGTACGGAAGCGCGGCCCGCATCCAGCAGGGCGAGACGATCTCGATCGACTCGCTGCCGCAAGCTCACCACCGCCATCGCTGATCGCGTCGAAGCTCATAGCTGACAGCTGAAAGCCTTCTGCGTTACGTTGCCGCCGGTGAACCCGCGGTATTTCTGTTCTCTCGGTCTCGTTGCAGTCGTCTTCGCGTGCGGGAACTCCAAGAACGCGACGAAAGGGAACGCCGAGGCCGCCACCTCCACCGCGCCGCCCGCGGTGAGCTCGGTCGCTCGAGTCGAGGCCGACGCGGCCGTCGAGGCCGCGGCCGCTCCGCCCGAGGTGCTCGCGGGAGCCGATTTCGCGCCCCAAGCGAAGACGCTCTTCCGCGTCGCCGCGTGCGGCAACACCGACTCGCCCGTGCCCGACGGGTTCGACGCGACCGTGGTCGACGCCTACTGCAAAGAGATGGCGTCGATGTTTGCAGAATACAAGAAGTCCTGGATGGACGTCGCGATGCCCTTCATCGCGAAGCTCGTCCCCGCGGACGCGCCGAAGACCGTGGTCTACCCGTTCGGCGGAGGCGATCTGCTCGGCGCGCTCGCGACGTACCCGAGCGGCACCGAGTTCACGACGATCTCGCTCGAGATCGCCGCGGACGTTCGCAAGGTGGACGCCGTGCCGAAGGGCCGCCTCGCGCCCGAGCTCGCGCGCTACCGCATGGTGCTCGGCAAGTACTTCGAGAAGGCGCACTCGCGCACGGACAACCTCGACATCGGCAGCAAGAGCGTCCTTCCTGGCGAGATCGTCTTCGACCTCGTCGCGCTCGTCCTTCACGGCTACGAGCCCACGAGCCTTCGATACTTCAAGTTCAACGACGACGGCTCGCTCCACTACTTCGAGCAAGCCGAGCTCGACGCGGCCGACGCGGCGGTGAAGGCCGGCCGCAAGAAGCGCGAAGAGGTCGACGACGCGTTCTTCTCGAACATGGAGCTTCGGTTCAAAAAGAAGGGTGACGCGACCTCTCCCGCGCGCGTCCTTCGTCACGTCGCGTTCAACCTCGACGACGACCACATGAAGGCGAACCCGCGCCTCTTGAAGTACCTCGAGGCGCGCGGCGCGAAGGTCTCCGCGATGACGAAGGCCGCGAGCCACCTGCTCTGGTCCGACGCGTTCTCGATCATCCGGAACTACCTCGCGACGCACACCGACTGGATGATCTCCGACGGCACGGGCTTCACGCCCGCGTACGCGAAGAAGATGGGCTTCGTGCAAGACACGTACGGCACGTACACGTGGCCCGAGCCCTTCGGCACGGTCGACGCGAAGAACGCGACCGACCTCAAGAACCTCTTCTTGTCGAACCCGCACACCGACATCAGCTTCCGCTACGGCTACCCGGACAAAGATCACCACGGCAACATCGTCGTGACCCGCAAGCCGAAATGAAGCAGTACCTCGACCTGCTGCGGCGCGTGATGGACGAAGGCGTCGATCGCCCGGATCGCACGGGCGTCGGGACGCGCGGCATCTTCGGCCACCAGATGCGCTTCGATCTGCGCGAGGGATTTCCGCTCGTGACGACGAAGAAGGTCCACCTGCGCTCGATCATCCACGAGCTCCTCTGGTTCCTCCGCGGCGAGACCACCGTCGAATCGCTTGCATTCTGCAAAGGTCACGATCTGGGACGAGTGGGCGACCGCGGAGCAGACCGCGCGCTTCGGCCGGCAAGCCGGCGATCTGGGCCCGGTCTACGGGCACCAGTGGCGAAACTTCGGCGCGACCCCGCGCGCGGACGGCTCGTGGGCGGACGACGGCGTCGACCAAATCAAGCGCCTCTTGGTCGACCTCCGCGAGAAGCCGTTCTCGCGCCGCCACATCGTGACGGGCTGGAACCCGAAGGAGGCGGACCAAGTCGCGCTCCCGCCGTGCCACACGCTCTTTCAGCTCTACGTCACGCCGGGCGAGCTGAACGAGCTCTCGTGTCACCTCTATCAACGGAGCGGCGACGTCTTCCTCGGCGTGCCGTTCAACATCGCGAGCTACGCGCTCCTCACGATGATGATCGCGCAGGTCGTCGGCATGCGCCCTCGCGAATTCGTGCACTCGTTCGGCGACGCGCACCTCTACATGAACCACTTCGAGCAAGCGAAGCTCCAGCTCTCGCGCGAGCCGCGCGCGCTCCCGAAGATGCGCGTCAACGCCGACGTGAAGGATCTCTTCGCGTTCAAGCTCGAGGACTTCACGCTGGAGGGATACGACCCGCATCCCGCGATCAGCGCGCCGGTGGCTGTGTGAGTTTTTGGGTGTGCCCCCTCCCAGCCGTGCTCGGGCTGGTGCTCGGCCGTGCTCGCCGGCCAATGAGTGCATTCTACAAGCTTCCGGCTGCGCGCGGCTCTGCGCGCCAGCCCTGCGCGCGGCTGCCTCCCCCACGGCGTCGCTCCGCGCCGCCGGGGGAGGTTGGGTTCGGCGATGAAGCCGCTCTGCCTCGTGTTCGCGATGAGTGACTCGCGCGTGATTGGGAAGGGCAACGGGCTTCCTTGGCGGATTCCGGAGGACCTGAAGCACTTCAAGAGCGTCACGATGGGGCACGCGGTGATTTCGGGGCGGAAGACGTATGACTCCGTCGGCAAGCCGCTTCCGGGGCGGCGGAACATCATCGTCACGCGCGATGCGTCGCTCAAGCGCGAGGGGGCGGAGGTCGTCACGTCGCTCGAGGAGGCGCTCACGCTTGCGTATCAAACCGATCCCGAGCCGATTATTTTGGGCGGGTCGGAGATCTTCGCGCTCACGCTTCCGATCGCGACGAAGATGATCGTCACGTTCGTTCACCGCGACGTCGAAGGTGACGCGTACTTTCCGGCGATCGACTGGTCCGCGTGGCGCGAGGTGTGGCGCCGGCCCGCGACGACCGAGAAGGACGTCGAGTTCGCCGAATTCGTGCGGGCGTGATCTAGGTCAGGCTAGCTCCAGCGTGCCGGTCGCGCCGTCCATCGTGAGCGTCGCGCCCTCGAGCACGATCGACGCGCCGCGGAGCGAGTCGGCCGTGACGGCGCACCCGCTGCAACCGACGATGCACGGCTTGCCCAGCGCGCGCGCGGCGACCGCGCCGTCCGCGGTGATTCCGCCGCGCGCGATCACGACGCCGGCGGACGCGCGGATCGCGGGGACGTCGGCCGCGTCCATCTCGTTGCGCACGAAGATGGGTGGCGTTCCCTTCGCGGCGAGCGCGAGCGCCGACTCGGGCGAGAGCGCGAGCGGACCCGTCGCGCGCCCGGGGCTGGCGCCTTGACCCTTTGCGATGAGCACGCCGCTTCTTACTTTTCGTGCGCCGCGTTGTCGACAAAGACGTTCGGCGCGAGCTCGCGCGCCGACGGCGGATCGCGGAAGGCGAGGGGAAACCCGTCCTCCCACTCCGACCCGTCGACGAGGCTTCGCACGACGACCCGGAGCGTCGTCGACCCTGCGCGCTCGCCCACGGCCTGGAGCGCGACCGAGCCATCGGTGGTCGGCACGGGCGTCACGGTGCAGACGTCGTCGCACTTCGCGGACACGAGCGCGATCGGCGTGACCGTCGTCGGATCGCAGGCGCCAGTGGTGCATTGCTCGGTGCGCTGCTCGATTCGGCGCACGACGACCGTCGCGGGATCGCCGATCACGGTCTCGGTGCCGAGCGGGACGCCCTGAAAAAAGAGCTGCACGTTGTAGCCGTTGGCCTCCGGCGCGGGCGCACCGACGCACCCAACCACCCCGAGAACCGCCAAGATGAAGCCCGTAAAACGCATTGCAACCGGACCCTTCGCAAGTGAAGTGCCACGGCCAAGTGTTTGGAATAACTAGCGCGAACGCCGCTCAGTCAACGTGCGTTCACGGGGCCGTGAAACGTAGGTCTCCATACTACCCAGACCTACAGATCAGGCAATTTTCGTGAAGTCGGCGATGCGGAGCATGCACGACGCGCCGTAGGAAAGAAGGCGAAGGCGCTCGGGCGTCTTCGGGTCGGCGGGATCGTTCACGAGCGTCTCGACGAAGATGCGATCGACCTGCTCGGCGAGCGCGCCCATCGTGAAGAGCGCCTCGGAGGTCGCGTGATCGGTCGTGAGCTCGCGCGTCTTGCGATCGAGCTCCTCGACGAGGTCGACGATGGCAGCGTCGGTGGGCTTGGTGAAGACGGCGCGCGCGACGAGCTCGGGCTTCGCCTCTTTGCTGATGCCCGAGAGGCGCTTGGCGACGGTGCGCGCCTTCTCGAGCCACGGCGCCTTCTCGTCGAGCGTTCGCTGGAGCGCGCGGGCCTTCGCGAGCGCGAACGCGGGGTGCTGGACGGGCGCCTCGCGCGCGCCGTCGATCCACGCGAAGCCCGCGAGCACCGCGGCGGCCGCGGGCTTGCTCGTGCGCGACTCGATGAGCCCGCGGAGCCGCTCGGTGGCGAACGCCTCGAGCGCCGCGGTGGTCTGCGCGGCGTCTAGATCGAGCTTCTTTCCGGCGAAGAGGCCGTGCGCGAACGTCGCGATCTCGCCGAAGCGGAGCTTCGCGAACGCGGCCGGCGCTTCTTCGATGAGCGCGCGCAAGATGCCGATGCACGCGCGGCGGAGCGCGAAGGGATCCGCGGTGCCCGTCGGCTGGAGGCCCACGGCGAAGCCGCCGACGAGCGTGTCGAAGCGATCCGCGAGGCCCACGATGCGCGCGACGTCGTCGGTCGCGACCGCGCCGTCCGCGCCGATGGGCGCGTAGTGATCGCGGACCGCGTCGGCGACGCGCGCGGGCTCTCCCGCGGCGAGCGCGTACGCGCGCCCCATGATGCCCTGGAGCTCGGGGAACTCGCCGACCATGAGCGAGACGAGGTCGTTCTTGCAGAGGTGCGCGGCGCGGACCGCGAGCGCGGACTCCGCGTCGCTCGCGCCGATCGCCTTCGCGAGGTGCGCGGCGAGCTTCTCGATGCGCTCGACCTTCTCGCGCACGGTGCCGAGGCGCGCGTGGAAGACGATGCCCTCGAGCTTCTCGGTGCGCTTCGCGAGCGGGACCTTCTTGTCCTCCTCGAAGAAGAAGCGCCCGTCGGAGAGGCGCGCGCGCATGACGCTGTCGTTGCCCTTGCGCACGTTGTTCGGGTTCTTCGCGGTGTTCACGACGGCGAGGTAGTGCGGGAGCAAGATGTCGCTCTCGGCCGAGGCCTGCACGACGAAATACTTCTGGTGGCCGCGCGCGATCGCGCGGATGACCGCGGCGGGGAGCTCGAGGAACGCGGGGTCGAAGCCTCCCGCGACGACGTGCGGCTCTTCGACGAGCGACGCATTCTCGCGGACGAGCGCCGGCTCCGGATCGGGAGCGCCGCCGAGCGCGCGGGCCGCGTCGTTCACGCGCGCCATCATCGTGCGCTCGCGCTCCTGGCGATCGACGAGGACGTGCGCCGTGCGGAGCTGCTCGACGTACGAGCTCGCGCTGCCGATGTCGAAGAACGCGGGCGAGAGGAACCTGTGGCCGCGCGTGCGCCGCCCGCTCTTCACGTGCGCGAACTCGAAGTCGATGACGCGCGAGTCGGCGAGCGCGACGAGCCACTGCACGGGGCGCCCGAACGGGGTGTCGTAGTCGGCCCAGCGCATCGATTTGCGGAACGGGATCGACTTGCAGACGTCCGCGAGGAGCGGTCCGAGGAGCTCGACCGAGGGCCGCCCCTTTTCGGCGCGGCGACCGACGACGTAACGGCCGGGCTTTTTTCCGCTCGAGGCGTCGAGGTCCTGGACGACGAGCTGATCGACGGGAACGCCGAGCTTCGCCGCGAAATTCTCGGCGGCCTTCGTCGGCTTGCCGTCCTTGAACGCGGCCGTTTCGGGCGGGCCGATGACCATCTCGTCGAGGTCGGCCTGCACCTCGGCGACGTCGTGGACGAGCGCGGTCAGCCGCCGCGGCGTTCCGAGCGCGCGAATTTCGTCGTGCGTGACGCGGAGCGCGGCGAGGCGCGTGCGGAAGAGGTCCGGCAGGGCCTCGAGGGCGCCGTCGACGAAGGACGAGGGAAGCTCCTCGCAGCCGATCTCGAGAAGAAGCGTGAAGCTCACGCCGCGGGGTTTTAGCAGGAGTTACACTGCGCGTCGTGGCGAAGAATCGAAAGACTTTTCCCGAGCGCTGCAAGTGCGGCTATCGCCTCGAGCACCCGATGGTCGCGCCGCGCCTTCATTTCTCCCCGCCGAAGTGGATCCTCCTCTGCCTCGGCGCGACGCCGTACCCGTCGCGCGTCGATTATTGCTGCACGCGCTGCCAGGTCGTTCTGCGCTCGACGAACGAAGAAAAGGTCCTAGAGACTTTCTGATCATGGCCGTCGGACTCCACCACTTGGACCGTCAAACCCCACGAGCCCATCGAGGAGCTCGGGCCGAATTTGTGGCGCGTCGAGCAGAAGATGAACCGCTCGAACCGCCGCGTGATGGTGCTCGCGCGCCTCGCGGACGGGCGCGTCGTCGTGCACAGCGCGATCGCGCTCGACGACGCGAGCATGGCGAAGCTCGACGCGTGGGGCGAGGTCGCGGCGATCCTCGTCCCGAACCGCTTTCACCGAAACGACGCGCGCATCTGGCAAGAGCGCTACCCGAAGGCGAAGGTCTACGCGCCGACCGGCGCCGTGGACGGCGCCGCGAAGGCCACGCCCGTCCACGGCACGTACGCGGACGCGCCGCATGACGACACGTTCTCCGCGCGCGATCTCGCGGGCATCGGAAACCGCGAGGGCGTGCTCCTCTTACGGCAAGGCGAGGGGACGACGGCGATCTTCTGCGACACGCTGTTGAACCTCCCGAAAATGTCCGGCCCGCTCGGGTGGATGATGCACCCGACGGGAACGCTCGCCGTGCCGCGCCCGACGACGATGATCTTCGCGAAGGACAAGAAAGCGCTCCGCGCGGACCTCGAGGCGATCGCCGAGGACGTCGTGCGCGTCGTCCCCGGTCACGGCGCGGTCGTCGAGGAGGACGCCGCGGCGCGTGTTCGCGAGGCCGCCGCGCGCCTCTGAGTCAAGCTCGGGGAGGCCGCGCGAGCGCCGTGAGCAGCGCGCGATCGTCGGTCATCGACGCCTCGCGACGCGCGCGCGCAATCTCTTCCGCGAACTCTTGCATGCGCATGAGGTCGAGCAATCGCTCCTCCGGCGTCAGCTTGAGGCGCTCGTCGACGCGGCGGTGCCGGCACCGAGGTTCCACGACGTCGCTCACTCAAATCAGCACGGACAGCCGGACGTACAGTTGCCGTTGCAGCACTTGGTGCCGTAGCAGAAGTCGCCGGCAGGGCACGAAAGACGCCGACGACAAGTCGCTGCCACAATGGTGCGAAGGCGGCGAATGAGGTCAAGATGCAATCCCCGATGGTCGGCCGTGTCTTGGCGGGCAAGTACCGGTACGAGAATGACCTCGGCCGCGGCGGAATGGGGCTCGTCGTCGCGGCGACCCACGTCGAGCTCCATCAGCTCGTGGCCATCAAGATATTGTCGGAGAGCGCAACGACCGAATCAACGGCGCGCTTCATCCGCGAGGCGAAGCTCGCTGCGCGCTTGAAGAGCGAGCACGTCGTGCGGGTGCTCGACGCCGGCCAGCTCGACACCGGCGAGGCCTTCATCGCGATGGAATACCTCGAAGGCAAGGACTTGCAGGCGTTGTGTCGAGAGCGCGGGGCGTTTCCCGTCCAGGAAGCGTGCGACTACGTGCTTCAAGCGTGCGAGGGGCTCGCCGAGGCTCACGCCGCGGGCATGGTGCATCGCGACGTGAAACCGGCCAACCTGTTCATCGCGCGCGGCGCGGCGGGTATGCCCACCGTGAAGGTGCTCGACTTCGGCATCTCGAAGGCCGACCACACGGGCTCGACTGTGGGGCGGCTTCGGACGAGCGCGGACGCCTTCCTCGGAACGCCGCGATACGCGCAGGCGGGGCGCTGCGACACCGCGCGAAAATGTTTGAGCGAGCGGTGCACTTTCGTGGGCCGAGTCGGTCCCGCCGGCGATGAATGCGTGAGGGTCAGTCTGGAGGGCACACCGTGCGTGCCGTGACCGCTCCCCGCTCTCCCGGTCTACCCTCGGCTCCATGAACTACCGTCAGCCGGCGTTCGCGCAGTCGGCGGTGATCGATCTTGGGGCCACGGGGTCGCTGTTGAGCCTCGCCTCCTTCTTGGCGTTGCTGGTCGGCCTCGTCCTTTTGGTTGTCGCCGTCACGGGGGCGTATGTGCTTTCGACTGCGCGGGCGCCGGTAACGCTCGAGTGCACGCGTTCGGGCGACGCCGTGCAGTGTGCTCAGAAGCGTGAAGGACTGAGCCCGCTCTACTTCGAGTCGAAGCTCGAAGAGGTCCATCTCGTTCATGTCAGTGGCCGCTCCCCACAAGACTGCGTGGCCTTCGGTCCGACGCTCACCTTCGGCGGGCACGCGAAGGACAACGTCGCCGCCATCCGGTCCCTCGCTCCCGGAGAGCACCGTGTCCTCGACGCGACCTCGGAAGGCGGCGCCTTCGGCATGATCATGGCCTTCGGCTGTGTGCTGTTGCTCTTGCTCGTGGTCTTTGTCAGCGCTGTGGCTGCGTCGCTTTCGCGCCTGACGCGCGTCCGCGTCACCGTTTTTGCGGACCGCATCGACATCGTGACGGCGCGCTGGGGTTTTCTGCGGAGCGCGGCGCGTAGCGTCCCGCGAGCCCGGCACGAAGAGGTTCGCGTGGAGCTCTCGTCGCGCGGCGGGCGGGGATCGCTGCCGCGCTGGCAGCTCGCATACGTCGTCGACAGCGACACCATCCCGCTCGCGTATCTGAGCGCGCTCGGTCAGCCTCCGGCGCTCGCGGCGATGGCCGAGCGCCTCCGCTCGGCACTCTACGGCTTTCCCTCAGCACACTGAGGGTCGCGAGCTTGACTCGCCTCGAGCCAGGCCGCTCAAGTCCTACGCGCGATTTCTCACGCTTCGCGCCGCGACGAAGTCAGCAAGGCTCGGGTGTAGAGTGCCCTCCATGAGAGAGGGCAGCTTGGTGCGCCCAACGCACGGAATTGCGTCCGGAACGTTGGCCGTGACGATCATCGCGGCGACAGCGTGCACGAGAGCGCCGGTGAAGGACGACGGAACGGCCGCCGGCCCCGGTGCCGCCAGCCTCTATCTCGAGGGGACACCGCAGGAGCTCGTGCATTTTCGCGGTGCCGTAGCGAGTCTTCGACCGCCGCGAGGTGACTCGGGCCTCGACCGCTGGTGGCGCGTCGAGGTCGCCGGCGGGCGGCCGTTTCACGTCCTCATCGTCCCCTCTTCGAGGAAGCCGCCTTTTCGAGAAGGCGAGTCAATCGACGTGACGATCGATTGCCGGCGGCGCTCACGCGTGCCGGATTGCGACGGACTGATCCTCGACGCTTCCGGGCAGCTCGTGGCCGCATTGAGCGACAGCGGGCAGCTGACCGTCTCTGATTGGTCGGTCGAACAAGGTGGAGCGCGGTCCAGCGCCGACCGAGCTCCCTACGGGGTCGAGGTGACTCACGCGATGACCTTCCACCACCAGGGCAAGACCACGGCGAGCACGCCGGGTGAATGGCGCGAGCTTTCAACCCCGGATCGATCGTGGCTCGTCTCTGGGCGGGCGATTGCGTGGGAGGGCAAGCGACCCTCCGAGGCGAGCGACAATCAGTCGTTTGCGATCTTGCGTAATCGCTGAGGGCGCACGAGCCTCGAGACGGCGGGCGCTTGAGGCGATGAAGACCCTCCGCGAGAGAAGCGCTTCACTCCGCGTAGGCGCCTGCCGATCTCGCGACGCCCTCGCGGGCCCCCGACTCAAAACTCCATGAGCACCTCGTACACCTCGAGCCAGCGCGCAACCCGATCAAGCCGCCGATTGCTCCCCGCGGCGATCTCCGCACAAGCATCAACAAGCCGTCGTGCTCGCGCGCGTTGCGTCGGCGTGCGTCAGCGCGGTGGCCGCCCAGTCGCTTGCGCTCTTGGCGTCGCCGCGCTCGGCCGCGTTGCCTGCGAGGCGCGTCTCGACGAGGCCGAGCGCGCGCAGGAGCTCGACGTGGTTCGTGCGCGCGAAGCGCTCCGCGAAGCGCGCGACGCGGACGTTCGCGTCACGGGAAAACAGCGCTGAAATCGCGTACGCTCACCACGGCCGTCATGACAGCAAGTTGCCGAGCTCGGCGCGAATCCGTCTCTCGATCAGCTTCTTGAAGAGCGCGAGGCGCAAGGGGACGTCCGCAGCGAGACGCACTTCGCTGTCTTGAACGACCATCGTGCCGACGACGCTCGCGCCCATCGTCTTGAACTCGAAGGACAAGGTGCCGTCGCTCCACTCTTCGTGCAGATCCGTCGCCTTGCGCCCGTAGGCCGCGAGCGCGACGCCGAGCTTGTCCTTCAGCCGGCGCTGCGCCTCGTCTTTTCCCAAGTGGTGGGCCGTCTTCATCGAGAGCCGGGCCATGGATTCGATGAAGCAACGTTTGCGCCGCTCGACGGCACGCGAGTCGCTTCGAACGAGGGCGTGCTCCATCGGCTCTACCTTTCGCCTGATGTTCGGCTTCGGGCGGCTCGCCTCGTACGACTATTTCACGCATGTCGAGCGCGCGCGGTCTCGTCGCGAGCGGTCACGCGTAGCGGTGACGGTCGAAGATCAGATGGAACGGGAGGAGCAACGCGACGGCGCCGACGATGGCGACGAACAGGCTCCAGATGTTGAAGCCCGTCACGCCGACGTCGCCGAGGAGGTTGAACAGGAAACCGCCGACCACGGCGCCGACGATGCCGAGCACGATGTCGAGAAACACACCCGCGCCCGATTTGTTGACGATCTTGCTCGCGATGAACCCCGCGAGCAGCCCCAGAACGACCCAGCCGATGATGGACATGATGTTCCGCTCGCGCTGCAAGTTCGAGGCCTGGCGCGGAACATGCTCGCTTCGTTCTCCACGAGGCGCGTCATGTCGACTCTGCAAAAGCTCATCCGCGCGTGCGTGGATGACGAACGGATGCTTCAGCACGAGAGCAAGCTCGTCGACGCGCGACGCGCGGAAGCGCTGCAGCGGCTGGCGCACGAGCGTGAGCAATTCATCGCGGATCTCGCGCGGCTCGACTCACCCACGCCGCGCCATCAACCGGGCTCGTGGGCCGAGCTCGCGCGCGAAGCCGGGCGCGACGTCTGGGTGCTCGCGGCCGGGCGCAACACGGGAGACTCCATCGCGACGTGCCGCCACTCGCGCGCCCGAACCGAGAAGCGCTACGAGAAGGCGATGGAATCGCCCTGGTCGGACGACGTGCGACGCGTGCTCGCGGCGCAAAAGCGTCGCCTCCACGGCGAAGCCGACGAGCTCATTCACCTGCAGTTCTGATCGATCTCGTCAGGTCGAATAGGCCTCGCGGAGCGCCGTCGCGAGCGACGCCGCGTCGGACAACGCGATGTTCCCGTCGACATGGATCCCACTACAGGAGCGCGGTCATCCGCCGGCTCACCTCCGGCGACATCGCCTGATCCCGCGGCCTCGCGTCGAGGTCAGGTAGGCGTGCGTCCCCCCCGCTCGAAAAACGGCGCCATTTCGCGCGCGACGCGCTCGCTGACGTTAGCGCGGCATCGTCGTGGACGACATTCGATACGACGGCAACCTCGCCGGGATGCGTGCAGTTCGCCGCGGGCACGTTCGACGGCCGCTACATGTATTTTGCAACTGGCGACGGGGTGTGCCGCTTCGACGCGCGCAACCCTCCTGCGCTTCCGCCGGGATTTCGTGGCTCGTTCTTCTGATTGTGGGGCCGGCTTCATCTACGCAGATGAACCCGTTCATCCACGCGGATGAACGCTCACGAGTAGAGCGGGCCGAGCTGCTTGCGGAAGTACGGATCGCTGAACTTCCAGATCGACATCGGAACACGAAGAGGCCGTTGAAGACCCAGCGCGACGGCGAGCGCGCGATCGCCCGCGGCGATCGGCTCGCGGAAGACGCGCGGCGCCATGATCACGTGGTACTCGACGTAGTGAACGGCGAGCGACGCGAGGTCTAGCACGAGCGCGAGTGGCCAGCGCCGAATCAAATAGGGACTCGAGGCCGGTTTCAGCCGATCCACTCTGTCGAGCTTTGTCGCACGAGGTACCTTGGCTGCATGCCCGATTTCACGACGCTTCGCATTACGCAAGACGCCGCGAACCCGCGCGTCGCGCGGCTCTTGCTCAACCGGCCCGAGAAGCTCAACGCCATCAACGAGGTGATGCCGCGCGAGATCCGCGCGGCGGTCGAGTGGGCGAACGAGACCGACGAGGTCCACGTGATCGTCGTCGAGGGCGCGGGCAAGGGCTTCTGCGGCGGCTACGACTTGAGCCATTTCGGCGGCGGCGACATCGAGCATCCGTGTCAGCAGGAGCGGCAGCCGTGGGATCCGATGCTCGATTACGCGTTCATGAAGAGGAACACCGAGGACTTCATGAGCCTCTGGCGGAGCGCGAAGCCGACGATCGCGAAGGTGCACGGGCACGCCGTCGCGGGCGGGAGCGACATCGCGCTCTGCTGCGATCTCCTCGTGATGGCCGAGGACGCGCACATCGGTTACATGCCGACGCGCGTCTGGGGATGCCCGACGACGGCGATGTGGACGTACCGGCTCGGGCCGACGCGCGCGAAGCAGCTCATGTTCACGGGCGACATGATCGACGGAAAGACCGCGGCGGCGTGGGGGCTCGCGAACGAGGCGGTCCCCGCCGCGTCGCTCGACGAGGCGACGATGGCGCTCGCGAATCGCATCGCGGGCGTGCCGCGCGGTCACCTCGCGATGCACAAGATGGTCGTCAACCAGGTGATGCTCGCGATGGGCATCGAGCAGACGCAGCAGCTCGCGACGCTCTTCGACGGCATCACGCGCCACAACCCCGAGGGCATGTGGTTTCGTCGCTACGCGCAGACCGAAGGCTTCAAGGCGGCGGTGCAATGGCGCGACAGCGGGCGCGCGATCCCCGAGGGCGACGAGGCGCGCGAGGCGATCCGCGCGCTCGACGAGAAACGAAAGAGCAAGACGTGATCACTCCCGAGGCGCGTCCTCGAGCGACGCCTCGAGGAACGCGTCGATCTTCCCCGAGAGCACGCGCTTCACGTCGCCGTCGGCGTGGCCCGTTCGGCGATCGCGGACGCCGCGCGAATGGAGCTGGTCGTAGGTGCGGATGGGCGGCTCGTCGTCGCGCACCTTCTTGACCGAGAGCGGCGCGCCCCCCTCACCGTGAAGGGGCCGCACCTCGACGCGCGCGAGCCAGGTGTCGCCGCGCGCTTTGTGCTCCTTGCCCTTGGGCGCCGCGATCAGCCGGTGGCCCCCGTGCTCGCCCTTTAGATAACCGTATGCATAAGGGCCTTTGACGAGGAGCTCGGTGCCGCTCTGCTCGATGTCGTATTTCCGCTCCTCGGCCCACGCGGCGTACATCTGGAGGAGCTCCTTCGCCCACGCGCTCGCGCCCTCTTTTCCGCCCACAGCGCGCACGACGACGTGCGCGTCGCCGCGATCGGTCTCGTCGAAGTGCACGATCTCGCGCTCCGCGCGCGCGAGGCCCCGCTCGAGCCGCGCGTAGCGACCGACGAGCTCGGAGACGTCGGCGCCCGCACGCGATTTGCGCGGGTCGAGGAACGCCTGCTCGACCTACTCGTGGAGATGATCCGTCCGCTGGCGCAGATCCTCGAGGCGACGAAGCTCGACGCTCAAGCGGTGGCGCTTGTAGACCTCGCCGCTCCGGCCGAACGCTTCGTCCCAGAACGCGGGGCTCTTCGTCTTTTCTTCGAGCGCCTCGAGCTCCTTGCGCATCGTCTGGATGTCGGCCTTCTCCTCGAGCTTCGCGAGGCGCGCGTAGATCTCGGCGAGCGCCTTCTTCACCTCGGCGAGCGACATGCGCACGTCGCGGCCCTCGCCGTCGGTGACGCGCGTGCGGCGCTCGAGGCTCTGGAGCTTTCGCGACGTCTCGGTCTCTTCGAAGCTGAGGCTCACGCCGTCGCCCTTGCGGGCGACGCGGAGGAGTTGGTAGCGCTGCGCGGGCGCGCCGAGGACCGCGCGCGCGAGCGGCAGGACGAGCAGCTCCTCCATCGCGCGCTTGAGCGGCCGCGCGCCGTATTTCGGATCGAAGCCGCGATCGAGCAGGAGATCGATCACGCCGTCGTCGACCTCGAGCAAGAGATCGCGCTCGAGCAGGCCCTCGCGCCGATACACCTTGCCGAGCTCGCGCTGCGCGATGCGGCGCATGTCGGCCTTCTCGAGCGGCTCGAAGACGAGGATCTTGTCGATGCGGTTCAAGAACTCGGGGCGGTACGCGTGCTCGAGCGTGCGGCGCACGTCGCGCACGATGTCCTTCGGCACGTCGCCGGCGCGGCCCGAGAAGCCGATCGACGACCCGAGCTCGCGCATGTTCGCGCCCACGTTCGACGTGAGGATGATGATCGTGTGTCGGAAGTCGACCGTGTCGCCGAACGCGTCGGTGAGGCGCCCGTCGTCGAAGACCTGGAGCATCAGGTCCGCGAGGTTCTGGTGGCCCTTCTCGAACTCGTCGAGCAGGACGACCGAGAACGGGTTCTTGCGGACGTAGTCGGTGAGGAGGCCGGTCTTGTTCTGGCGCGGATCGCCGATGAGCTTTTCGAACGAGTGAAAGTCTTTGTACTCGCTGACGTCGACGCGGAGCATCTTCTCGCGCGCGCCGAAGAGGAACTCCGCCGTGGCCTTCGCGAGCTCGGTCTTTCCGACGCCCGTCGGGCCGACGAAGAGGAGCACGCCCGCGGGCCGATTGGGGTCGTTGAGGCCGGTCTTGTAGAGTGCAAGCAAATCGGCGACGGCGCTCACGGCCTCGCTCTGCCCGAGGACGCGCTCCGACAAGAAGCGGTGCATCTCGTCGTACGTCATGCGCACGGCGGGCGAGAGCATGTGCATCGGAAGGCCCGTCTGCTTCGCGAAGACCTCCTCGACGAACGGCGCGTCGAGGCGGACGCCCGGCGCGTGCGGCTCCTGCGACACACGCCGCAAGAGCTCGACGCCCTTGCCGGGGAAGCTCTGCGTCGGGACGAATTTCTTCGTGAGCGAGTACGCGCGGTCGATCGCCTGCTTCTCGAACGCCGGCGAGATGTCCGCGGCGACGCGCATCAAGAGCTCGCGCGTCTCTTCTTCGCTCGGCTCCGCGACGGCGATCGCGACGAAGTCGCGCACGAACGCGGGCTGCTCGCGCGCGAGCTTGTCCCAGCGGCCCGGCGTGACCTCGCCGAAGAGCACGAGCTTGCCCTGCTCGATGCCCGGCCGCATGAGGTCGTACACGCCGCGCGGGTTCGTCGAGTACGACCCCGCGAACGGCAGGTTCCAGATGTCCGGAATGTAGTGGAGGCGCTTGCGCGTCGCGTGCGCGAGCATCGAGCGGATGCGACCCTCCTGCTGTCCCGTGAAGCGCGTGTCGGCGCAGAGGCCCACGGTGGAGATCTCGTAAATCTTCGACGCGTCGATCTCGGGCACGCGCCCGTCGCGCAAATACGAGAGGAGCTTTTGCACGATCGCGGTCTTGCCGACGCCGCTCGGTCCAACGAGGACCGCGCTCCGCCCGCTCGCGAGCGTGCGCGCGAGCGTGTGCACCTCGTCCTGGCGGCCGAACGTCTTCTCGCCGGTGGCGGTCGCGTCGCCGGAGAGCTCGCGCCCGTCTTGGGCGACGACGTCGAAGTTGGAGTCCTGCGTCACGAGCCATGACTTTACTGCAAGTCACGGAGCGACGATCGCGTTCACGTGGGCGCGCTCGACATGTATCCGCGCGAGCCGCAGAATCAGAGGGCGTGGCTCGCTCCTCCTTCTCGCTCGGCTTGCTCTTCGCGCTCGCCATCGCGTGCGGCGGCGTGATCGCCATGGACGGCGACGGGGCAGCCACCGACGCCGCGCTCCACGACGCTGAGGCCGAGGTCGTGGGCGACTCACCAGGCGCGGGCGAAGCTGGCGGGGCTCAGACGATCACGCTCGCCACCTTGCAGACTGGTCCTGCGTTTGCGCTCGACATCGCCGTCGACACGAAGAACGACGCCACTTCCGTGATGAAGTGTCCGCTCTCGGGCTGTGGCGGAAACCCCACCGTGCTCGCGAGCCCGGGGTGTCCACAGGCGATGACCATCGACTCGACGAGCGTGTATTGGGCCGACGGGACGCCCTACGCGATCAAGGCTTGCGATGGGCGCATCGTGAAGCGAACGCCGAAGTGACTCAGAACCGAATCGACAAGAGCTGGAGCGCGAGCCCACGTGTCGGGAGCAGCGGCATCGAGGCGGGCGGCGCTTCGCGCGGCGCGAAACTCTGGGGTGGTGGCGACGTCGTCGTCGTCGATGGCTGCGACCGCGGTGTGCCCGCGCTGATCCTCGTGTTGCCGTTGCGTGCGACCTCGCCCGCGCCCCACGCGATCGTGAGGAGCCCGGCGACGATTCCCGCGGCCGAACCGACGCCCTCGTACACGTCTCCGCTGTGTGGCGTCTGTTGGTTCATGTCGTGGGCGACGACCATCATCACGATCCCGGCAATCACCGACGCGCCGCCGACGCCGAGCAGGATGAATCCCTCCACGTAGCGAATCTGGGATCGCGTCGAGACGTCGAGGTCGAGCGAGGGCACGTTCGGCAGCGTGAAGGGCTGCGACTCGCGGACGTTGCTGCCCGGCGCGCCTACGAAGCGGTACTCGCCGTCAACGTCGACCCGGACGTCGCAAGGCAGCTTGCAGATCTCGATGCGACGGATCGGGGTCTCCTTGACGAGCAGGGTCGCTCCGTTGCCGTCGGTCGTCACGTGCAGCATCGTGTCGCCCGCGCGCGCACGCCCGACCACGAGACAAGAGGCGACGGCACCGGCAAGAAAGAGGCGCGTCTTCATCCGTGCGCCCATCGTCGCACCGAGCTGTCGCCTCGTCACGCGGAGCTCACTTGAGCTTGTCGATCCGCTCTTGGACGGCCTTCTCGAAACCGGGTTTTTTCTGCCCTTCGGGCAATGACCGATAGAGCGCGAGCTGCTCCTCGAGGGCGGCGCGGGCCTCGGCCTTCTTGCCCATCGCGACGAGGATGTCCGATTTGAGGCGCAGGATGAGCCCCTTGCGCGCGCCGTACGCCTTCGCGAGCGCGCGGTTCGCGGCGGCGAGCGCCTCGTCGTTCTTTCCGAGCTTGAAGTAGACGTGCGCGAGGCGGTGCGCGGGGTTGTAGTCGTCGGGCAGCGCCTTCTCTTGCGCCGTGAGGAACTGCGCGGCCTCTTCGCCGCGACCGAGGTACTCGAGCGTCTCCATTCGCGCGCCGTCGAACGTCGTCGACATCTCGGGCTCGGGGTGCGCCGCGACCGCCTTCATGATCACGTCGAGGCGAGCCTTCGCGGCGTCCTGCGCGCCTGCTTTGTCGCCGAGCGCCTCGCGCGCGTCCCACACGATCTTCCACGCGTCGGAGCGATCGTCGGGCGAGAGCGGAGCGCCCTCGTCGCGCGCGATCTCGAGCACGTCCTTCGCGACGAGCTCGCGCACGTGCTTGCCGCGCGCGTCAGTATCCTTCTCGACGCAGTCGCATCGCCTCGGACGCGAAGTCGGCCGCGAGCGACGTGTGGCCGAGTCGATCGGCTTCGAGCGTCCGCTCCGCGAGCTCCGCGCATCCAGCGCCGAGGTGCTCCTTGGCCTTGATCAGACCGAGGAGCGCCTCGACCGCGTGCTCCCAATTCGGAGGAGCCTTCGCGAGCGCGCGCTCGAAATCGTCCGCGGCTTCCTTCGCGTTCTTCTGGAGCGTCGCGCGGTGACCCGCGAGGAGCAGCGCTAGCGGATCATCGGGGTGGAGCTCGTTCGTGTGCGCGAGCGCGATCGATCGCGCCGCGTCGGTCATGAACGCGCGCATCTGCTGGACGCTGCCCGCGCCCTCCCAGCGCCCGTGGATCGCGCCGTCTTGCGGGTCAACGACGAAGAACGTCGGGAGCACGTGCGCGGGAAACGCCGCGGTGGCCGCCGCGTTCTGCTCCTTCTCGATGTCGAACGAGAAGCGCACGAACCCCTTCGGGAGCGACGCGTCGTCGAGGACGAACGCGCGCATCGCCTTGCACGTGTGGCACCACACGGCGGACGCGTCGACGAACATCGGTACGTTCGCTTTCTTCGCATCCGCGAGGGCGCGGGCGTAGTCGTCCTCGATCCACGCGGGCGACACCGTCGCGGCTGGCGCCGCTCGCGTCGGGCGCGTCTCTGCCGTCTTCGGGGGCTGTCCTTCGCACGCGAGGACGAACAAGAGCACGAAGCCCGCGCGCTTCATCCGTGGAGGCGAATCGCGGCGAAGATCGAGAACGCGAGCAGCGCGACGAGCGCCAACGTCCCGCCGAAGAACCCGTACATACCCATCGTCGGGTGACGATCGACGAAGCGTCCGAGCTCGCGCGTGAAGCGCTTCGTGAACGTCACCGGGCACTGGACCTTCACGCGCCCGTCGAGCGTCGCCTGGAGCAAGTCGATCATCTCGTTGACGCTCTGGAAGCGCCCCACGGGATCCTTCTGCAAGCCGCGGAACGCGTAGTGGAGGTACTCGGCTGGCGCGACGCCCTGCGCCGGATGGATGAGCGGCGCGTGCGCCGTGGGCGGAGGCTGCGTTTGGATCGCCGCGAGCAGCCCGGGGAGCGTCGTCTGCTCGCCGAGGTAGTGGCACAGCGTCATGAGCTCGTAGAAGAGGACGCTCGCGCAGTAGACGTCGCTGCGCTCGTCGATCTTGTCGACCTCGCCGCGCGCTTGCTCCGGAGACATGTACGCCGGCGTGCCGACGATCGCGCCACGGCGCGTCGTGAAGAGCCGTTCGTGGATCGACTTCGTCGTGTCGTCGCTCGCCGCGACGTCGCCGCCGGTCTCTTCGGGCGCCTTGGTGCGCTTCGCGACGCCCCAGTCCATGAGCATCACCTCGCCGAAGCGGCCGACCATCACGTTCGCGGGCTTGATGTCCCGGTGGACGTACCCGTTCGCGTGCGCGAACTGCAGCGCGCGGAGGAGCGCCATGAAGATCTCGGCGCGCACCGTGAAGGTGTACTTCTCCACGTACTTCGCGTCGCCCGCCTGGAGCTTCTCGATGATCGCCTCGAGCGTCTCGCCCTCGACGTGCTTCATGACGAAGTAGTAGCGGCTGCTGTCGTCCACCCCGACGTCGTGGATGGGGACGATGTTCGGGTGCTCGAGCGAGCCGACGATGCGGATCTCGTCGACGAAGCGCGCGAGCGCGGACGGGTCGTGCGCTGCGCTCAAGTATTTCATCGCGACGTTGCGCCCGATGTCGCGGTCTTCCGCGAGCACGACCTCGCCCATGCCGCCGGCGCCGAGGACGCGCTTCTTCGCGTAACGCTCGCCCGTCTCCTCGGGGAGCTGCGCGCCGCTCGCGCGCGGGAGCACGGCGGGCCGCGTGGTCGCGGTCAGCGTGGTCGAGGGAACCTGGGTCGGCGCGCTGGTGGACGGCGCCGCGACCGTCGCGCCGAGGACGTCATCGGCGACGGTCTTGTTCCCCGCGCTGTCGACCGTGGCCGCGAAGGCGTCTTGGCGCGTCGTCATCGGGTCATCCTATCGCCCCGAACCCATGCGCGCGAGCGCGGCCTTCGCGGCGCAAATACGTGTTAGAGAATTCGCTGCCATGACAGACGACAGCCCCGGAAATTTCGTCGCGGACATCGTCAAGGAAGACCTCGCGACAGGCAAGCACGGCGGGCGCGTGATGACGCGCTTTCCGCCCGAGCCGAACGGGTACCTCCACATCGGGCACGCGAAGTCGATCGTCCTGAACTTCGGCACGGCCGCGCTCGCGCCCGGCGGGATCTGCAACCTTCGCTTCGACGACACGAACCCCGTCGCCGAGGACGTCGAGTACGTCGACTCGATCAAGAACGACGTGCGCTGGCTCGGCTTCGACTGGGACAAGCGCGAGTACTACGCGTCCGACTACTTCGAGAAGCTCTACGAGTTCGCCGAGCTCATGGTGAACAAAGGTCTCGCGTACGTCGACAGCCAGAACGAAGAGCAGATCAAGGACGGCCGCGGGAGCTTCCACGAGCCCGGGAAGAACTCGCCGTTCCGCGATCGCACGACCGCCGAGAACCTCGACCTCCTCCGTCGCATGCGCAAGGGCGAGTTCAAGGACGGCGAGCACGTCCTGCGCGCGAAGATCGACATGGCGTCGACCGACGTGAAGATGCGCGACCCGCTCATGTACCGCATCCGCCACGCGCACCACCACCGCACGGGCGACACGTGGTGCATCTACCCGATGTACGACTTCGCGCACGGCCTCTCGGACGCGATCGAGGGCGTCACGCACTCGGTCTGCACGCTCGAGTTCGTCAACCACCGCCCGCTCTATCACTGGTTCATCGACGCCGTGGGCGAAGAGCATTTGAAGTCGCACCCGCAGCAGATCGAGTTCGCGAAGCTGATCATCACGTACATGCTCTTCTCGAAGCGGAAGCTGAAGCAGCTCGTCGAGGAGAAGCGCGTGAGCGGCTGGGACGATCCGCGCATGCCGACGCTCGCGGGGCTTCGTCGGCGCGGCTACACCGCGTCGGCGCTCCGCGCGTTCTGCGAGCGCGTGGGCGTCTCGACGCGCGACAGCGTGGTCGACGTGTCGCTCCTCGAGCACACGCTGCGCGAAGATCTCAACGCGACCTCGCCGCGCGTGATGGCGGTCCTCCGGCCGCTCGAGATCGAGATCGAGAACTGGCCCGAGGGCAAGGTCGAGTGGATCGAGGCGCCGTACGACCCCGAAAAACCCGAGGGAGCGAAGCGCAAGGTGCCGATGTCGCGCCGCGTCTTCATCGAGCGCGACGACTTCATGGAGGACCCGCCGAAGAAGTTCTTCCGCTTGGCGCCGGGCACGGAGGTTCGTCTCCGCTGGGCCACGATCATCAAGTGCAACTCAGTCGTGAAAGACGCGAGCGGCAACGTCACGAAGCTCATTTGCACCTACGACCCCGAGGCCGTGGGCGGGCAGCCGAAGGACAATCGCAAGATCAAGGGCACGCTCCACTGGGTCTCGGCGGACCACGCGAAGGACGCCGAGGTTCGCCTCTACGATCGCCTCTTCAAGGACGAGAACCCGACGCACGCCGAGAACTTCCTCGAGACGCTCAACCCGAATTCGCTCGAGATCGCGCACGCCAAGATCGAGCCGAGCCTCGAGACCGCGAAGCCGCTCGAGCGCGTCCAGTTCGAACGCCTCGGTTACTTCTGCGTCGACCTGGACTCGACGCCGGGCAAGCTCGTGTTCAACCGCACGATCACGCTGAAGGACACGTGGAGCACGTTGGTCCAAAAGGGGAAGGCGGGCTGAGCGCCGCCGCACGGTTGGATCGATCCGTGCACTCGGGCGCGCCCGAATGAAGACCAAGCAGCTGTCGTTTCGTCTTCCCAAGGCCCTCGTCGATCGCGTCGATCGGTGCGTTCGCGAGTCGGAGGCGAGCGGGCTCGATCTCACGCGCGCCGACGTCGTTCGGCTGCTCTTGAACTACGCGCTGGCCGAGACCGACGGGAAGCTCTCGCACCTCATCGAGCGGAAAGCGAAGCGGCGCGGAGCGTGATCTCGAGGATCGCGGGCGCGACGCCGACGCGCACGGGCGGGCCGCTCGTGCCGAGCCCCGGGTGGACGACGAGCGCGCTGCGTCCTTCTCGGTAGAATCCGAGCGTGTGGCGATGCGAGATTCGCCCAAGGTTCACGTGCCTCGCCACGAGCGGCATCGCGAGTCTGTCCGCCGTGCGTGTGACCCGAGAGCACGAGGTCGACGCCGCGCGACGCCGCGCCGTCGAAATCGGCGGGATCGTGCGCGAGCATGACTGTGGCAGCGCCGCACGGTCGGTGCAAAAGGGCACGATCGAGGTCGGCTCGGCGCGAGGCACGATCGTCGATCGCCGCGACGAAGAGCGCGTCGTCCTGTCGCGGCGCGAGCCCGTCGTTGCGGAGCACACGCGCGCCGCGTGACTCGACGAGCGCGACGAGCGCGTCGCCGCCGCTCGCGTGGTCGTAGTCGTGGTTGCCCATCGCGACGAGCACGCCGTCCTTCGCGCGGAGGGCGCCGACGACGTCCGCGGCGTCCGCGTGGAACTCCGTGCCCGCGGCGATCAGGTCGCCCGTGACGACCGCGAGATCACAACCGAGCGCGTTCGCGGCTCGCGCCCACCGAAGACCCCAGGAGCGCGGCGTCCACGGGCCGATGTGGAGATCCGAGAGGTGCGCGATGCGGTACCCGTCGAAGCGCGGATCGAGATCGGCGATCGCGACCTCGACGCGCTCGATCGAGAACGCGCGCCGACGCACGAGCGCACCCCACGCGGCAACCGCAAGCGCGACGAGGTACGCCGAGACGAACGCGACCTGCACGCGCAAGAACGCGAGCGCGAGGAGCGCGAGGGGGAGCGCGATGAACCCCGCCGTCCAGTGGATGAAGTACGGGAGATCCACGAGCGCGACCGCGAGGCGCGACCGCCGCTCGCCGCGAAGGTAGACGTTGGCCCGCCGGACGAACATCGCGACGCTGCCGAACGCGACCGCGAGCGCCGCGATCCACGGCAGGCCAGCCGAGACGAGCGCCGCGAAAAATACGACGTGCCCGGCGGCGGTGAGCGCCACGAGGCGCCGCATGAAAGGGCTCAACGATGGGAGAACCCGCGGCAAAGGTGTGCTATTCCGCGTGGTCCCATGCTCTTTTCGAACGCGCTGATCCCCACGCTCAAGGAGGCCCCGCAGGACGCAACGAGCGCGAGCCACGCGTTCTTGCTCCGCGCCGGCTACATCCGCCGCCTCGGCGCTGGCATCTACGATTTCCTCCCGCTCGGCCTCCGCGTCCTCCGCAAGGTGGAGCGCATCGTGCGCGACGAGATGGACCGCGCGGGCGCGCTCGAGATCCTCATGCCGGTGCTCCTGCCCGGCGAGTACTACAAAGAGACGGGCCGCTGGGACGTCTACGGCGACGTCCTCTTCCGCCTGAAGGATCGCAAGGGCGGCGACTACAACCTCGCGCCCACGCACGAGGAGATCGTCACCGACATCGCGCGTCGCGAGATCAAGTCGTACCGCGACATGCCGAAGAACCTCTACCAAATCCAGACCAAGTTCCGCGACGAGCCGCGCCCGCGCGCGGGCCTGCTCCGCTGCCGCGAGTTCTTGATGAAGGACGCGTACTCGTTCGACACGAGCGAAGAGAAGGCGCTCGCGAGCTACGAGAAGATGCGCGTCGCGTACCACAAGGTCTTCGAGCGCATGGGCCTGCGCTTCCGCATGGTCGCGGCCGACAGCGGCGCGATGGGCGGTAACACGAGCGCCGAGTTCCAGGTCCTCGTCGACTCGGGCGAGGACGCGATCGTCGCGTGCGACAAGTGCGACTACGCCGCGAACGTCGAGGTCGCCGACGTGAAGGTCGTCGACCCGGGCCGCCGCGCGATGGCGACGACGATCCGCATGATCAAGGTCCACACGCCGGGCCAGCGCACGATCCAAGAGGTCTCGACCTTCATGAACGTGAAGCCGAGCGACATGCTGAAGTCGCTCCTCTATACGGCGGAGGGCTCGAAGGAGGTCGTCATGGTCATCATGCGCGGCGACCACGAGCTCAACGAGGTGAAGCTCGCGCACGTGCTGAAGGCGTCCGCCGCGCACCTGGCGACCGAGGCCGACGTGAAGGCCGCGACCGGCGCCGAGGTCGGCTACGCGGGCCCGATCGGCTTCAAGGGCAAGATCTACATCGACCGCTCCGCGGCGCTCGTCCGCAACGGCGTCACCGGCGCGAACGAGACCGACCACCACCTCGCGAACGTGAACCACGGGCGCGACTTCGACGCCGAGGTGGTCGACGTGCGCCTCGCGCAGAGCGGCGATCTCTGCCCGCGCTGCGGTGGTGACGTTTCTGGGGGCCGTTTGCAGGCCTACAAGGGAATCGAGGCGGGACACATCTTCGTCCTCGGCACGCACTACTCCGCGAAGATGGGCGCGACCTTCCTCGACGAGCAGCAGCAGCAGAGGCCCGTCGTGATGGGGTGCTACGGCATCGGCGTGTCGCGCCTCGTCGCGACGACGATCGAGCAGCACCACGACGAAAACGGCATCTCGTGGCCGATGCCGGTCGCTCCTTATCACGTGCACGTCTGCACGATGGGGAGCGACGCCGCCGTGATCGACGCCGCGAAGAAGATCCACGACGGCCTCGAGGCGCTCGGCGTCGAGGTGCTCTGGGACGACCGCGACGAGCGACCCGGCGTGAAGTTCAAGGACGCCGATCTCCTCGGCATCCCGCTCCGCGTCACGATCGGCGGCAAGGGCCTCGCGACCGGCAACATCGAGCTCAAGCCGCGCACCGAGAAGGATCCGAAGAAGGCGGAGCTCGTCCCGCTCGCGAGCGCGGTCGAGACGATCGCGGCGCGTGTGAAGGCCGCGCTCGTTTGAAGTACGTCGTCGTCACCGGAACGGGAACCGGTGTCGGCAAGACGTGGCTCAGCTGCGCGCTCGCGAAGGAGCTCGCCAAAAGCGGAAAGCGCGTCGTCGCGATCAAGCCGGTGGAGACGGGCGCGCACAACGGTGCCAGAGACGGCGAGCTCCTCGCGGCGAGCACGGGGCAGGCGGAGCCGAAGCGCGCGCTCGTGCGCTTGCGCGATCCGCTGACGCCGGCGCTCGCCGCCGAGCGGGAAGGCGTCTCGCTCGATTTCGACGAGCTCGTCGGACGCGTCGTGAAGGCCGCGGAAGGGTACGATCACGCCGTCGTCGAAGGCGCCGGGGGCGTGCTCTCGCCGATCACGTACGACGCGGACGCGACGACGCTCGCGCTTGGCTTGGGCGCGTCCACGGCCGTCATCCTCGTCGCGAGCGACGCGCTCGGCACGCTCAGCGCCGTGCATACGGCGGTGCAATGCCTCATGGACTTCTGGCTCTTGCCGAGCGCGATCGTGCTCGTGGAGCCCGCCGAGCGCGACGCTTCGACAGGAACGAACGCCGCGGTTTTGCGCCGACGCCTCGCGCACCACGGCGACTGCGCGTCGCGCGTCTTCGAGATCGCGCGGGACGACACGGCCAACGTCGCGTCGATCGTGCTCGCGCTGCGACCCGCGGTTTAACCGCGGCAGAAAGCGTCACTCAGGCCTGAGTTACTTTTTCGTTGCGCCTCGGCCGCGCGCTGGTAGCGTGCCCGCCTCGACGGAGGGCTCGTCATGCACATTCGCGCCGCGGTCGTCACGGCCGCAGTCGCAGCGTCGGTCTCGTTCGCGCTCGTGTCATGCAGCAAGTCGTCGGACACGAACGTCGATCGCGTGAAGGCGGGGCAGGCCTTCTACGACTCGATGTGCAAGTCGTGTCACGGCGGGCAAGGCGAGGGCGGCGCGGGTCCGTCGCTCCGGAATTACGGCAAGGGGCACGACACGCTCGTCACGACGATCGCGACGACGATGCCGCTCGGCAAGGCGGGCGATTGCACGGGCGACTGCGCCGAGGACGTCGCGGACTACATCCTCGCGACGTTCACGGGCGCGCTCGACTGCACGACCCCGAAAGCGGTCGCGCGCGGCATGCGGCTCCTCACGACGCGCGAGTACCAGGCGACGATCGCCGACCTCACCGGCATCGCGACGACCGCGCCGCCCGCGCCGCCGTGCGGGCTCACGACGTTCTCGTACACGGTGCAGGGCACGCAGCCGCAGAAGGTCCACGTCGCGGGCTCGTTCAACGGGTGGCCCGGGACGATCGCCGCGGGCGGCTGGGCGATGACGCTCGGCAACGGCACCTGGTCGGTGCAGAAGCAGCTCCAACCGGGGAGCTATCAGTACAAGCTCGTCATCGACGAATCGCAGTGGATCGCCGACCCGAGCGATCCGAAGACGGCGCCCGATGGATTCGGCGGGCAGAACTCGCTCATCGACGTGAGCTGTCCCGCGGCGCCGCCCGTCCTCGACGTGGGCAAGAACCTGCCGCCCGACACGCGGCCGCTCGGGTTCTTCTTCGACGACAACGGGCCCGGTCGCGTCGTCACGTCGGTCCACACCGACGAGTACCTTCGCTCGGCGCTCGCGGTCGCCGCGGCGATCGACACGGCGAAGATCGTGACGTGCGACGGCAAGGCGGATCCGAACGGGTGCGCGCACACGTTCGTCGCGTCGTTCGGTCAGCTCGCGTATCGGAGGCCGCTGACGCCGAGCGAATCCGCGCGGCTCGAGAAGCTCGTCACGACGGCCAGCGATTTCACGTCGGGCGTGCGCACGGCGGTCGCGGCGATGCTCGTGTCGCCCGCGCTCCTCTATCGCAGTGAAATCGGCCAAAAACAGGCCGATGGAACGTATCGCCTGACGCCGTGGGAGACCGCGAGCGTCCTTTCGTACACGTTCTGGGGGACGATGCCGGACGCGGAGCTCTTCGCCGCGGCCGCGAGCGGCGAGCTCGCGACGGCCGCGGGCATCGAGAAGGAGGCGCGGCGTCTCCTCGCGAGCCCGCGCGCTCGCGCGCAGATCGGCGTCTTCGCGGAGCAGTGGCTCGGCGCGGAGAACGTGTCGACCGTCGACAAGAACGCGAAGCTCTACCCCGACTTCAGCCCCGCGATGCGCGCCGCGATGCGCGAAGAGACGCGCGAGGTCGTCGAGCGCATCTTCTTCGACACGCACAGAGCGAGCGATCTCTTCACGGCGAATTGGACCATCGCCAACGACGCGCTCGCGGCGCAGTACGGGATCGCTGGCGTGCAAGGCTCGGACATGCGCGTCGTGCAGTATCCCGACGCGATGCGCGCGGGCGTGCTCGGGCACGGGAGCGTCCTCGTCGCGACGGGCATGTCGGACGAGACCTCGCCGATTCGTCGCGGGCTCTTCGTGCGGCGGCGGTTGCTCTGCCAGGATTTCCCGCCGCCTCCTCCCAACGGCGGCGCGCTCCCGCCCGTGGATCCCAACGCGACCACGCGCGAGCGCTTCGCGCAGCACTCGGCCGATCCCGCGTGCTCGAGCTGTCACAAGTACATCGACGGCGTCGGGTTCGGGTTCGAGCGGTTCGACACCGTCGGCCGCCAGCGCGACACCGACAACGGAAAACCGATCGACTCGGCGGGCGACATGAACGACGTCGAGGCGCTCGGCACGAGCACGCACGCGCCCTTCACGGACCTCACGGGCCTCGGAAAAATCCTCGCCTCGAGCGACGCGGCGACGGCGTGCGTCGTGCGTCAGTACTGGAGGTTCGCGCGCGGCACGATCGAGCCCGACTCGTGCTCGCTCGCGCCCTCGAAGACGAAGCTCGTCGCGAGCGGCGGCGATCCCGTCGAGATGATGGTCGCGGTGGTCCTCTCTCCGGATTTCCTGGTGCGCCAATGACGAAGCCGAGGCACGAGGCAAGTGTCGGCGTGCTACCTGCACGCCGACAGCTTCATCGCCGTTCGATCCTCCGCGCGCTCGCGGCCTCGGCCATCACGCTGCCGCTGACGGGGCTCTTCGAGAAGAGCGCCAAGGGCGGCGTGCTCACGACGCCGGCGAAGCGCTTCATCGTCGTCTATTTCCCCGACGGGATCCCCGAACCGCCGGGAGGACCCAGCAAATGGTACGCCTCGGGGCAGGGGAGCAACGTCACGCTCTCGACGTGCCTCCAGCCGCTCGCGCCTTATCTGTCGAGCTGCTGCTTCTTTCGAAATCTCTCGATGGGCCCGACCGACTCCGGGAGTCATCCGGGCGGCGCGAAGAAGCTCCTCACGGCGACCGACGGCGGAAACGGGATCTCGCTCGACCGCCACCTCGCGTCGACGATCGGCGCGTCGATGCCGTTCCGTCACGTCTACCTCGGCGCGATGGCGCTCCAGAACAACGCGACGGGCGACAAGTTCGTCTCGTACGTCGCGCCGGGCACGACCGTCGGCCCCGAGGACGATCCGGTGAAGGCGTTCACGAACCTCTTCGGCGGAGGACAATCGACGCAGCAAGTCGCGGGCCCGAACGCCGGGAGCATCCTCGACGACGCGCTCTCCGATCTCGGCGACCTCGAGGCGCAGCTCGGAGACGTCGAGAAGACGAAGCTCGATCTCCACGTGCAGGCGCTCCGCGACACGGAGAAGCGCATCCAGTCGCTCGCGAACGAGACGCCCGCGTGCAACCAAGCGATCGCCTCGGTGAGCTCGATCGACGAGACGCGCCTCTACGACGCCGCGCAGTTCCCCGACGTGCTCAAGGCGCAGATGGACGTGATGGTGCAAGCGATGGCGTGCGGCCTCACGAGCGTGGGCGTCCTCCAGCTCTCGGAGCACACGAGCGAGCTCATCATGAGCCGCTTCCCGAACACGCAGATGTACGACCCGAACTACGACATGCGGAGCCATCAGGCCTCGCACTACGGCGTCTCGTCGGATCCGAAGTTCGCGTCGTACGTGCTCCAGCGCACGTGGATCGTGCAGCAGCTCGCGTACCTCTTGTCGCAGCTCGCCGCGCGGCCCGAGGGTTCGGGCTCGATGCTCGACGACACGATCGTGCTCCTCTGCAGCGAAATCGCCGATGGCAACACGCACTCGCACGACGACATGGGCTTCGTGCTCGCCGGAGGGAGCAACGCCCTCCGAACCGGGAAGCTCTACGACTTCGGGTATCGGCGCCACGCGGATTTGCTTTTGACGATTGGCAACGCGCTCGGCGACACGATGACGTCGTTCGGCGACTCGAGCTCGGGGCCGCTGCCCGGGCTCCTCGCGACGTGATCTGAGGTAACCTCTCGCGCGTGACTCGAGAGAAGCACGCCATCACGTCGACCGACGCCGTCCACGCGGGCGAGCCCAAGCACCGCGCGTTCGACGCGGTCCCGCAGCCGATCGCGCAGACCTCGACGTATACGTTCGAAAATTCGGACGAGATCGTCGCGCACACCGAGGGCACGCACCCGCGCGCCGATCGCGAGGAGTACGGCCGCTACGGCAATCCGACGTGCCGCTCCGTCGAGGAGCGCCTCGCCGCGCTCGAGGGGACCGAGGACGCGGTGCTCTTCTCGAGCGGCATGGCGGCGATCACGACGACGATCCTGGCGCTCACGAAGAGCGGCGACCACGTCGTGCTCTTCTCGGAGTGCTACCGCATGACGCGCGAGTTCGTGGAGACGACGCTCGCGCGCTTTGGCGTGACCGCGTCGCTCGTGCCGATGGACTCGAGCGCGGTCGCGGGCGCGCTCCGAAAAGAGACGCGCCTCGTCATCGGCGAGATGCCGACGAATCCGCACCTTCGATGCATCGATCTCGAGAAGCTCGTCCTTGCATGCAACGGCAAGCGCGGCCTCAAGACGATGGTCGACGCGACGTTCGCGACGCCCGTGAACCTCCGACCTGCGTCTTACGGCGTCGACCTCGTCGCGCACAGCGCCACGAAGTACCTCGGCGGCCACCACGACGTGCTCGGTGGAGTCGTCTGCGGGACGAACGCGCTCTGCTCTCTGATCCGCGAGCTCCGCGGCGTGGTCGGCAACGTCGCCGATCCGCACGCCGCGTTCCTCATCGGCCGCGGCCTGAAGACGCTCGCGCTCCGCGTGCGCAAGCACAACGAGTCCGCGCTCGCGATCGCGAAGTGGCTCGAGGGCCGAAAGGAGATCGAGCGCGTCTACTACCCGGGCCTTCCGTCGCACCCGGACCACGCGCTCGCGAAGGCGCAGATGAATGGCTTCGGCGGCGTCGTGAGCTTCGTCGCGCGCGGCGGCCTCGCGGGGGCGCGGCGCGTCGTCGATCGCATGCAGATTGCACGCATCGCTCCGAGCTTCGGCGGCGTCGACACGCTCGTCGAGCAGCCCGCCGTGATGAGCTTCTACGAGCTCACCGAGGAAGAGCGCCGCGACAAAATCGGAATCGCGGACGGCCTCGTCCGCCTCGCGGTGGGCATCGAGGAGCCGGAAGACCTCATCGCCGACCTCGAGCAGGCGCTCGCGCCCTAGCCGAGGCCCTCGAGCGCGGCGAGGAGCGCGTTCGCCTGCACCGCGGCCTCCTCGGTGCTCATCGGTCGCGCGTCGCGGCAAACCTGGAAGGTCACGAGCTCGTCGGGGATGTCGGAGAGGAACCGGCTCGGCGTGCGCGGCACGCCCTTGCCGCGCATCGCGCGGGCCTCGCAGCGCGAGAATCGTGAGGCGCTCGCGCGCGCGCGTGACGCCGACGTAGAGCAAGCGGCGCTCTTCTTCGACGTCGCTCGAGACGCCCATCTCGCGCGCCATCTCGCTCGCGGTCGCGTCGGTCGCTTTGTCCATTTGCGTGCGCGCGTGCGGGAGGTAGCCCTCTTCGCAGCCAATCAAGAAGACGTGATCGAACTCGAGACCCTTCGAGCCGTGGAGCGTCGAGAGGAGCACGAGCTCCTTGGGCGCCTTGTCGTCGTCGCCGTCGTCGCTCGTGTCGAGCATCATCGCCTGGATGAACATGCGAAGGCCGTCTTCGCTCGTGGGATCGCCGCCCTTTTCGCGCACGCGCGTCTCGCGGCGCGAGAGCGTCTCGGCGAGCGCCTCGACGTTTCCCCACCTGCGCGCGCCCGCGACGTTGCTCGTCGAGCTCTGGTCGATGTCGTCGCGGAGCTTCACGCGCTCGCAGAGCCAGCGCACGACCGCGCTCGCGGGCTGGCGCTCGATCACGAGCTTCTTCCGCGTCTCGGCGATGGTCCGCTCGAGATCGAGGCAGCCCGAGCGCGCGCCGTTCGGGAGATCGTCGATCGCGTCCGCGCGCTCGATCGATTGCCACAGCGTCCAGCCCTGCGCGGTCGCGTGCGTCGCGAGGCGCTGAAGGCTCTGCTCGCCGATGCCGCGCGCCGGGTAGTTCACGACGCGCCGGAGCGCGATCTCGTCGTTCCGGTGGAGCGAGAGCTTCACGTACGAGAGGATGTCCTTCACCTCTTTTCGTTCGAAGAACTGCTGGCCGCCGACGAGGCGGTAGCCGATGCCTTGCTCGCGCATCGCCTCTTCGATCGGGCGCGCTTGGCCGTTGGAGCGATAGAGCACCGCGATGTTGCTCGCGCGTACCTTCTCGTCGTGGACGAGCCTTCGGATCTCGCGCGCGACGTGCGCCGCCTCGGCCTCGGGCGACGAGCACGTGAGGACGATCGGTTTCTCGCCGCTCGGCTTGGTCGAGAAGAGCGTCTTCTTGTGCTTGCTCCCGTCGGTGCGCTTGTCGATGACGGCGTTCGCGACCGCGAGGACCTCGGGGCGCGAGCGGTAGTTCTGCTCGAGCTTCACGACCGCGGCGCCCGGAAAGTGCGTCTCGAACTCGAGGATGTTGCGCACGTCGGCGCCGCGCCAACCGTAAATGGCCTGATCGTCGTCGCCGACCACGCACACGTTCTTGTCTCGCGCGCCGAGCAATCGAAGGAGCTCGAGCTGCGCGACGTTCGTGTCCTGGTACTCGTCGACGAGGACGAATCGGTAGCGATCGTGGAAGCGCGCGAGCACGTCCTCGCGCGTGCGGAGCAGGCGCGCGAGCTCGCACACGAGGTCGTCGAAGTCGAACGCGCGAAACGAGCGAAGCGCGGACTGGTAGCGCGGGTAGACCTCGCGCGTGATGACGTCGTACTCGTCGTCCTCGTTCGCGGCGTAGCTCTCGGGCTCGACGAACGCGTTCTTCGCGAGCGAGATGCGCGCGAGGATCGCCGGCGCGTCGTAGCGTCGCCCGTCGTTCGTGTGGCGCAGGCACTCCTTGACGACGCCGAGCGCGTCGCCCTGATCGAAGATCGTGAACGCGCCGCCGATCGCCGCGCGCTCGCGCCCGAGCGCCATGAGCCCGAACGAGTGGAACGTCGAGATCGTGACGTCTTTGTGCGTGAGCTTGCGCTCCTTCGCGATGCGCGCGACGCGCTCGGCCATCTCGCCCGCGGCTTTGTTCGTGAACGTCAGCGCGACGATCGACTTCCCCGGAATGCCGCGCTCGAGCAGGCGCGCGATCCGCTCGGTGATGACGCGCGTCTTCCCGGAGCCGGCGCCGGCCAGGACGAGGATCGGACCCAAGAAGTGCTCGACGGCGCGCTTTTGCGCCGGATTGAGCGGGATGGCCATGCTGCGAGGCGCGTTGTTCCATGGCGGCGCGCGCGATGGAAGATTGCTTTTCGGGGCACCTTCTGCCTGCGCCGCAACGCGCCTATGCTGCGTCCTCATGCGCCAGATTTTTCCGCTCGTAGCGCTCGCGTCCGTCGGAATTTACGCCGCTTGCGGAGGCACGCCGCAGAAGGCGCAGAACGTCTCGACGCTCCCGTCGACGCAAGCGAGCGCTTCCGCGGCGCCGCCGCCGATCGACCTCTCTCCCGTGGCGATGCCCGAGTCGGTCGTCGTGCTCCTGCACACGCCGCACGTCTCCGCGACGGCGGACGTGCTCTCGGAGTGGGCCGGCCAGCAGCTCGAGGCAGACGGCGCGCTCCAGGAGATGATCGGCGAGCGCCTCGCGAAGGTCGTCGACCTCGAGTCGCCGTCGGACATGGTGATCATCGCGGAGGATCGCGGCGGCCATCGCGATCCCGACACGCACCTCGCGGTCGCGCTCTCGGTGAAGAATTTCGACAGCGCGAAGGCGGCGCTCCAGGGCGAGTACGGGCTCTTGCCGATCGGCAACGGCGCGTTCGAGATCACGCGCACGGGCGGCGGCCACCGACACGACGGCGACTCGGATTTCCGCAGCTGCGCGCTCGCGCCCGGCGCGGGCGGAGGGCGCGTCGTGTGCAGCCGCGACGCGACGTTGCGCGACGCGGTGCTCCCGTACCTCACGCGCGGCGTCGCGAGCCTCGCGCAGTCGAAGAGCGACGTCCACGTCGAGGCGCGCCCCGGGCCGTTCCGCGAGCTCGTGAAGCGCGAGCGCGCGAGCATCACGCGGAGCGCGACGCGCTTCATGGGCGGCGGCAGCGATCTCCGCGCGCTCTGGGAGTCTGCGGCCTCCGATCTCGCGGACGGCTTCCTCGACGCGGAGCGCGCGACGCTCGACGCGAGCATCGACTCGAAGACCGGGAGCGCCGAGATGAAGATCTCCGCGAAGGGATCGCGCGCGCTCGTGACGCGCGTCCTCACGGGGCACCCCGAACGCGCCGAGCCGCTCCCGTCGGTGTTCTTGCGCCTCCCGCAGGAGTCCGACATCGCGCTCTTCTCGCACGGCCTCGATCCCGATCAGATCGCGACGCCGCGCGACGAGCTCGTGCGCGCGACGGACGCGGCGCTCGATCGCGAAAACCACGTGAAAGACGCCGATCGCAAGGCGTTCACGGACGCGCTCTCGCACACGGTCGACCTCTTGACGCTGCCGATGGTCTACGCGCGCGGCGTCGATTTCAGCAAGGCGATCCCCGCGGTCTCCGGCCTCACGGACGCTTCCGACGCCGCGAAGATCCGCGCGGGCATCGAGCAAGCGGCGGGGTGGGACGTCTTCGGCGTCGAGGGCGCGCCCGACCGCATCGCGAACGTGTTCAAGGACTGGACCGCCGTCCTCGCGCGTCCCGGGATCGCGACCGCGATGGGGAGCGAAGCGCCGAAGTGGCGCGTCGCCGGCGCCTCGCGCAGCGCGCCCGCCGGCTCCGTGCACCTCACGCTCGCGTACGCGCACGAGGAGTGGGACTACTCGCAGCCGAGCGGCAAGCCGAAGAAGCGCGCGCCGATCACGCTCACCCTCCACACGCTCATCGTCCCCGATCAGTCGCGCGCGTGGATCGTGAGCGCGCTCGACGAGGCGACCGCCGTCGCGAAGGTCAAGGCGATCCTCGCAGGCCAGAGCACGCTCGCGGGCCGCGCAGGCCTCGAGTCGCTCAAGACCGCGCGCGTCAACGCGGGTGGCTTCATCACGCCGCGCGCGCTCGGGCTCGGCATGCCGCTCTCGTGGCTCTTCACGAGCAACCCGCGCTGGAAGGCGTCGAACGATCCGCTCCTCGGCATCTCGTCGCAGTCGCAGTACACGACGCCGCTCGTCTTCATGGCGACCGAGGGCCTGACCGGCAGCGACCATGACCTGACCCTCGCGGTCCGCGTCCCGCGCGCGGCGCTCGCGGACGTCCTCGCCGTGGGCCCGCGAATCTTTCGATAGCCCTTTTTTTGGCTCAATCGAGCCGAGTGGGTAGATGTGGGACATGCTCCGGCGTGTCCTCGTGCTCCTCCTCTTGATCCTCGCGTCGGGGGAGGCGCGTGCAAACTACACGGAAGCGCACGCGGCGGGCGTGGACGTGCGCGCCGTGATCGAGCGCGACGGGCGCATGACCGTGACGCACGTGGTCGCGTACCGCGTCGTCGCGGGGACGCTGCGATCGATCGCGCTCTCGGGCTTCGAGGACGATCTGCGATTTCGGCCGACGGCCGCGGTGACCTCGTCCGACGGTCGCACGCTCGGCGCCTCGGTCACGCGCGACGACAAAGACGTCCTCCACGTCACGGTAGACGATCCGAAGGGACTCAAGCGAGGCGACTACCGGTTCGAGCTCGTCTACGAGGGCTCGCTCGTCGGCCGGCGGCTCACGCGCGACGGCGCGTTCGAGCGCGTTCGCTTCGCGCTCCCGCCGATGCGCGAGCCGATCGACGGCGCGCGCGTCGTGCTCGAGCTCCCCTCCGCGCCGACGGAGCCGCGCGCGATCACCGACGGCGACATGGCGGCCGATTCGACGAACCTCCGTCGCACGGCCGAGCGCGACGAGCTCGAGCTCGTGCGGCCGCACGTGCCCAAGGGCGACGCGGCGACGTTCTTCGCGCGCGTCGATCCGAAGGCGCTCGCGCTCGTGAGCGATCCGGCGCTGCGCGCGGCGCCTCCGATGCCCGCGATGGACGCGGCGCCCGAGCGTCCGCCGATCGGGGTGGCGCTCGTCGTCGCGGCGTGTGCCCTCGCGCTCTTCGCCGCGGCGCTCGCGAAGTCGCGCGTCTTGCCGCCCGAGGCCTATGGGCTCGTACCGCTCCCGAGCTCGGTTCGCGCAGCGCTCGCGGGCGCGCTGTTCGGCGCGGGCGTGCTCGTCGAGACGCAAGGACGCTTCACGCTCGGCGCGGCGCTCGTCGCCGCGGCGATGCCGCTCTCGGCGTGGCGCATCGCGGCTCGTCCGCGCGGCGTGCGCGCTCCATCGCCGTGGCTCGCCACGAAGCCCGAGGACGCGTTCGGCGTCGCGCGGTCGCCTGCGGATTTTCTCGACGCGACGACGCGACGCGGCGCGCTCGTCCTCGCGGCGTTCGTCGCGCTGGTTGCGGTTGCATGTCACCTCGCGCGCGCCGCCGGCGGCGCAGCTCCGTACCTCCTCGCGATCGACGCGCTCGCGTTCGTCCCGACTTTCTTCACGGGAACGTCGCGCCAGATGCCCGCGAGCGCCGCGCGTGAAGGCGCCGCGCTCGCGCCCCTCGCACGTGCGCTCGAAGGAGAAGAGGATCTAGATGTCGCGCCGTTCGCGCGCGACGACGAGATGCGCCTCTTCGTGACCCCGCGCCTCGCGATGCCGGGCGCCTCCGGGATTGAGATCGGCGTCGCGTGGGACCGCGCAGGGGGCGCGTTGCTCGCGTCGTTCGACGTGCTCGTCCGCGTGCATGACGGGAGCTTCGCGTCCGCGAAGATGACCTCGGCGTACCCGACGAAGCGTCCTCTCCCCGGCCGCAAGGTCGAGGAGCGCGTCTTCCGCTTCGAGCCCGAAGGCCCGTCCGTTTACGCTGCCGCCTCCCTCGTCCGCGATCTCGCCGCGGTGCTCCGAGATCGCCGGGTCGTCGGAGCCGCCGAAGGCGGGACGGCGCAAAGTAGACCCGTCGTGCTCGCGGAAGGGTTCGACGGCGTCGACCGCCGCCTGCCCCCAAACGCACGCAAAACGGCGCGTTCTCTGGCATAGTGCGGGGCGATGTTTCGAAAGTCGCTGCCCGTTCTCACGCGGCGGGATTTGCTTCGCTATGGCGGCGGCGTGGCGGTCGCGACGCTCGTGCCCGTGCCGATCGTCGCGTGCTCGTCGTCGCCTCCGGTGCAGACCGGCTTCTTCACGGACGCCGAGCGCGCCGCGCTCGGAGCGCTCGCCAACGCCGTCCTCCCGCCGGACGACACTCCGGGCGGTAAAGATCTCGGCGCGGTCGAGTACATCGAGGGCCTCCTCACGGCGTTCGACGCCGCGGACGCGACGCACCCGCCCGCGATCTACGCCGGCGGCCCGTTCTCGGGTCGCGCGCCGTTCGCCGACGATCAAGGAAACCCCTCGGCGAGCTTTCCGACGAATTCGTTCGCGACGTTCTTGCCGCTCGATCGCGTGAAGGACGCCGGCTGGCGTCTCGCGATCTTCGGACCCTCCGCGCTCCCCGGCGGCCAGCCCAACGCGAACGTGCCCGAGGTCGAGCCGATCGTCGGCCTGCGCGATCAGCTGAAGACAGGCCTCGCCGCCGCGATGAAGGGCTCGATCGATCTCGGCTACGGCGAGCTCGCCACGCTGAGCCAGACCGATCTCGTCGACTACCTCAACAAGATCGAAGCAAACTTCCGCGGGCTCATCATCGATCTCGTCCAGCAGGCGTGCTTCTGTCCGCCCGAGTACGGCGGTAACAAGGCCCTCGGCGGGTGGAAGCTCGCGCACTTCGAGGGCGACCAACAGCCGCTCGGCTACAGCGTGTGGAGCACCGCGAAGAACCAATACGTCGAGCGCGCCGACGCGCCGATGACGACCGCGGGCGGTCCCGATCCGGAGCCGCTCAGCGCCGACGTCGCCGCGTTCATCGACACCGTGATCAGCGCCTTCCCCACCTACGCGCGGAAATTCTCATGAGCGCACGAATCGTCGGTAACTCGGCCCTCACCACGTTCGACGTCTGCGTCGTCGGGAGCGGCGCCGGCGCCGGTCCGGTCGCGTACCTCTGCGCGAAGAACGGGCTCAAGGTGCTCGTCCTCGAAGCCGGCGCGAACCACTTCGATCACCTCGACGACCCCGCGCAGCAGCCCGTGCCCGAGCACTCGAACGACGAGCTGAAGTCGCAGGTGAGGACGTTCATCGACATCGATCCGGCGATGGATCCGCGCAGCTGGCGCACGGACACCACCAAGGATCGCGTGCTCGTCACGGACGTGAACGGCCTTCCGAAGCACGTCGGCGGCGGCATGGTCCACGCGGACGTGAAGATGCCGCGCTTCGAGGAGCAGGATTTCCAGATGGCGACGCTCCTTGGAAACAAGGTGCAGAATGCAAGCTTCGCCGACTGGCCGATCACGTACGCGCAGCTCGAGCCGTTCTACGCGTTCGCCGAGAAGGCGATCGGCATCCAGGGCCTGAAGGGCGCGAACCCGTTCGAGCCCCCGCGCAGCACGGACTACCCGATGCCGCCAGGCTTACCGATGTACTTGTCGAAGCTCATGACGACGGCGCTCGGGTCGAGCGGGTACACGGCGTTTCCGTATCCGACCGCGGTGAACTCGCAGCCCTACGACGGCCGCTTGCCGTGCAACGACTGCGGGTATTGCAGCGACTACGGCTGCCCGATCAACGCGAAGAGCTCGACCGCCGTGACGATGCTCCGCAAGGCGCTCCTCTCGGGCAACTGCCTCATGCTCGCCGAGACGCGCGTGACGAAGCTCGTCATGAACGGCGCGAAGGACACCGTCACCGCCGTCGAGTGCATCGATCCCGACGGCAAGGTCGTCCAGTACCAAGCCGCGCGCTTCGTGCTCGCGGCGAGCCCGATCGAGGACGCGCGCATCCTCTTGCTCTCCGATCCGGGAGGACCCGGCGTCGGCAACTCGAGCGACATGGTCGGGCGCAACTTGATGTTCCACCTTCAGACCTCCGCGGTCGGCATCTTCAACGACCGCCTCCACGGTCACCGCGGGCGCACGGTCGACACGGGCTTCGCCGACTTCCGAGGGAGCGCCGTGAATTACAACCCGAGCGATCCCGCGACCGCGCTCGGCGGCATCGTCGAGATCAGCGGCAGCGAGCGGCCAATCAACGAGGCGCAGTACTACGCGGAGATCATGCGCGTGTTGCTCAAGTTCGACAGCTTCATCTTCAAGAAGATGATGCGACAGTCGCCGTTCCGCGATCGCATCGCCGTCCTGACGATGCAGGCCGAGGACGCGCCGCAGCTCACGAACCGCGTCGACCTCGATCCGGCCGTCGTGGATTTCTTCGGCACGCCCGTGCCGCGCGTCACGTACGCGAACCACCCGTACGAGCTCGCGGCGAGCGACTACCGCGGCAAGATGATGGTCGACGTGACCGACGCGGGCGGCAAGGGCGCAATCTTCAAGAACGCCGGCGCGCGGTGGGCCGCGGTCACGCCGCGAGACGACGTCCCCGCGAGCGCGCACATCATGGGCACGCTCCGCTTCGGCGCCGACCCGCTGAAGTCCGTGTGCGACGCGACCGGCAAGCTCCACGACATCACGAACCTCTACTGCAGCGACGGCGCGCTCTTTCCCACGTCGAGCGGGTACAACCCGACGATGACCATCTGTGCGCTCTCGTGCTGGGTCGGCGCCAACATGGTGAACTCGCAGAACCCGCTGCAAGCCCTCGTTTGACGGCCTGAAGACATGATCCTCGAATCGCATCTCGCTCGCGCCCTCGCCGTGCTCGCGGAGGCTCTCGTATCCGAACGTCGCGTGATGATCGTCGGCGACTCCTCGCTCCGTCTGCACGAGCTCGTTCATGATCTCGGCGCGCGGCTCGTCCACGTCTACGATCCCGACGGCGCGCGCGCGATGCGGCAGACCCCGCCGACCGCGCGAGGGACCGTCCTTCGCGGGCTCCCCGAGGGCGATTTCGACGTGCGCGACGGCGCGTTCGATCTCGCCATCGTGCCGGATCTCTCCGTCGTGCCCGACGCGGCCGCGCTGCTCGCGCGCGTTCGTCGCGTCGTCGGCGAAGAGGGCGCGGTGATGTGCGCCGCGAGCAACCGCGACGCCGAAGGGGCGAGCGGCAGCGGCACGAAGGGGCTCGACTACTACGAGCTCTACGATCTCGTGTCGCTCCAGTTCGAGAGCGTCCGCATGATCGCGGCGATGCCGTTCTACGGCGTGACGATGGCCGAGCTCGGACAAGACGAGGTCGAGAGCGCGGTGCGCGTCGACACGCAGCTCGCGGGCGAACGGTCGTCGCCGAGCGCGTTCGTGGCGCTGGCGTCGCAGAGCGATGTGGCGCTCGACGCGTATGCGGTCATCGAGCTCGAGGTCGCAGAGGCCGCGCGCTCGGTCGATGGGCGCGTTGCCCGCGCGACCGAGGCCGAGGCGCAGCTCGCCGAGGCGCGCCTTCGGACGAGCGTCCTCGAGGCGCAGGTCGAAGGGCTCGCGCAAGCGCGCGTCGTGCAAGCGCGCGCCGAAGAAGACACGCGTCGTGCGCTCGAAGCGCTCGAAGACGAGCGGGCGCGCGCGTCCCGACTCGAGCGAGAGCTCGACGCGGCGAGGCGCGAGCCGCCGCCGTCGCCGCCCGCGCACGACACGAGCGATCTCGCAGAGCAGCTCGCGGAGGCGCAGATCCGCGCCGCGGCGCTCGAGGAAGGCGTCGACCTCGCGGAGCGGACGATCGTGTCGCAGCGCGATCGCATCGCGGACCTCGAGGCTGCGATCGCGCACGCCGAAGAGACCGCGATGGTCGCGGCTGCTGCCGCTCCGCCACCGCCTGCGCGCGTCGAACCGCTCGAAGACGAGGTCGCATCGCTCGAGACGAAGCTCCGCGATCGCGGCGAGCGCGTCAAAGAGCTCGAGGTGGAGCTCGCGCGCCGCGACAAGCTCGTGAAGGAGCTCGTCGCGCGGCTCGCGACGGGCGGCGCACCCGTCATCGACGAAGACCTCCACAAAAAACTCGACGAGCTCGCGATCCTGGCCGCCAAGCAGCGGAGCGAGCTCGAGGCGCGCGCGTGGCGAATCGCCGAGCTCGAGCGCAAAGTCGGGCACGAGCTTGCAGGCGAAGGCGAGCTCGAAGACGCCCGCGCGGAGCTGCAAAAACAAGCCGTCCTCATCGAGCAGCTGAAGACCATCGGCGCGTAGCGCCGGAGCAGGTCAAGGCGCGTAAGCGCGCACCCGTGAACACATGCGCGCCTCGTCGAGCGGTGGACGCAGCGAGCGTGATAAGATTGGCGAGCGCAAAGCCCTCGCCCGATGAGCAACCTCCACCAGTCCGTCGTCGACCTCGTGCGTGCGCGCATCGGGAAGACCTTGAAGGACAAATGGCACATCGACGCCCTCATCGGGATGGGCGGCATGGCGGCCGTCTACGCGGCGACGCACCGCACGGGCAGTCGCGTCGCCATCAAGATCCTGCACCAGCAGCTCTCCATGAACGAGACGGTGCGCAAGCGCTTCGCGCGCGAAGGCTACGTGGCGAACACGATCGGTCACCCCGGCGTCGCTCGCGTGCTGGACGACGACGTCGCGGACGACGGCTCCGCGTTCATCGTGATGGAGCTGCTCGAGGGCGAGACCGCGGCGGCGCGCGCCGAGCGCCTCGGCGGCAAGCTGCCGATGCAAGAGGTCGCGTACATCGGCCAAGAGGTCGCGGAGGTCCTCGCCGCGGCGCACGCGGTGAACATCATCCACCGCGACATCAAGCCGGACAACGTGTTCATCACGACCGCGGGGCGCGTCGTCGTCCTCGATTTCGGCATCGCGCGCGTGGCGGACGCGACCGGCGTCAGCGACTCGGGCACGCGCACCGGCACGATGATGGGCACGCCCGCGTTCATGCCGCCGGAGCAAGCGCGCGGACGCGCGAACGAGATGGACGCGACGAGCGACGTGTGGGCGCTCGGCGCGACGCTCTTCTGGCTCGCGTCGGGTCGCGTGGTGCACGAGGCCGAGACGGCGAACGAGCAGCTCGTGGCGGCCGCGACGCTGCCGGCGGCGTCGCTCTCGCGCGTCGCGCCCACCGTGCCGACGCCGATGGTCGAGGTGATCGACAAGGCGCTCGAGTTCACGAAGGAGAACCGATTCCGCGACGCGGTCGCCTTGAGGAAGGCCCTCGCCGAGGCGGTGCTCGCGATTTCTTGGGGACCGGGGTCCAGGCCCGCGCTGAGCTTGCCTCCGAGCAGCAACAACGACTCGACGACGGTCGACGCGCGGTCGCCGTATCACAACAAACCGCTCGCCGCGCAGCTCCCGCTCTCGGGGGACGACGCGCCGACGATCGAGAATCAACGGATGACCGGGCGCGGGCCGACGATCGGCCCCGTGGAGGTCGCGCAGACCGCGGGGCGCGCGTCGAAGTTCGTGCGCGCGGCGGTCGTGGGCGCGGTGCTCGGCGCCGTCGTGCTCGGGATCGCCGCGTTCGTCGGCAAGCGCGTGTCCGCCCAGCGCACGGCGATCGAGAACGCGCCGATCCCCACGGCCACGGCCACGGCCGCGGCCACCGTGTCGGTTCCGCCCGCGGTCCCGGTCCCGGTCCCGGTCACGAGTAGGAGCACGAGCGCGAGCGCCACGGCGGTCGCCGTGATCGACGCGGTGCCATCCGCTTCCGCGAGCGTGCACCCGATGGCCTCGAATTCGGCGCACCCGCCGAGCACGACGAGGAAGAGTTGGCTCGACCGGCGCAAGTGACCGCGCTCGCGCTCGCGTGCGCCCTCGTCGCGGCGCGCGCTCACGCAACCGACAGCGCCGTCGCCCAAGCGGATCGTCTCTTCAAAGACGGCCGCCACGCCGCGGAGCGCGGAGACTTCGCGCACGCCTGCAAGCTGTTCGAGGACAGCTTTCGGCTCGATCCCGGCGTCGGCACGCTCATCAACCTCGGCGACTGCGCCGAGCACCTCGGTGATCTCGAGCGCGCGTACACGAGCTATCACACCGCCGTCGCGCGCATGTACGAGTCGGACGATCGCGCCGCGCGCGTGCGCGCGCGCCTCGAGAGCATCGAGCAGCACGCGGCGAAGATCGCGATCCACTTGGGCGAGGACGCGCCGCAAGGCACGGTCGTGACCGTCGACGGCGCCGTGGTCGACTCGAAGGGGGCGCCGCTCCACCTCGCGAAGGGGCCGCACGCGATCCGCGTGACCGCCGTCGGTTACCGCGGCGCGCGCTACGACGTCGACGTCGCGGAGGGCGAGACGCGCGCGTTCAACGTCTCGCCCGGTTCGCAGCTCGAGGCCGTGCTGCCGACGTCGCTGCCCGAGAGCGGTTCTTCGAGCGCGAACCAGCCCGGCGCGCACGGCGCCGCGTGGATGAAGCCCGCGGCGATCGCGACGCTCGGCCTCGGCGTCGCGAGCGTCTGGGTCGGCAGCCTCGCGGGGATGATGGCCATTGATCGGCGCGACATCCAAAGCGGACAGTGCAACGCGCAAGGCCTCTGCACGCAGACCGGCGTCGACGCGGCGCACGAGGGCGCGACGTGGGCGACGGTGAGCACCGCGACGTTCATCGCGGGCGGCGCGCTCGTCGCCCTGGGCGCGACGCTCCTCGTCGTGTCGCTCGCGTCCCACAAATCCGTCACCGTCGGGCTCGGCGGTCCGGGCCTCCTCGTCGCGGGGACGTTCCGATGAGGCGCGCGGCGGTGATCGCGGGCGTGCTCGCCGCGACGGGTTGCGCGTCGCTCATCGGCGCGAGCTTCGACGATGCGGGCCTCGGTCCCGACGGCGGCGAGCCCGACGCGACGCCGGACGTCCACGACTCCGCCATCGACGCGCCGGAGTTCGAGGACTCTGACGCGCCGTCATTCGATCCGTCGAGCTTGCCGAACCTCGCCCTCTGGCTCGACGCGACCTACGCCGTCGACGTCGCCGATGGCGGCGCGGCCGTGACGCGCTGGCACGATCGCTCGACCAACGCTCGAGACGCCGTCCCCGCTGGAGCTGGAACGAACGCGCCCACGCGCGTCGCGAACGCGCTGAACGGCCTTCCCGTCATTCACTTCGTCGCGAGCCAGCTCGACCTCCTCGTGACGCCGTGGGTTGGGCCGGGGGGCGCGGCGGTCTCGATGTTCATCGTCACGCGCGGTTATCCGCAGTCCGCGCTTCGCTTTCAGTCGAGCGTCGGCACGTTCCCGTTCTTGATTTTCCCGGTCGACGGCAACGGGCTCGAGTCGAATCCGAGCTTCTTTCTCAGCGCGGGGATGACGTCGCCGACTTACATTCAGCTCCGCGTGCCGCTCGACGGCGGCCCTTCGCTCGCGTCGGCCACGTGGCAGGCGAACGGTACGGCTGACACGTACACCGACGGCGTGCTCGACGAACAGCGCATGACGACCATCCCGCTACCGATCGCGCTCCTCTACATCGGCGGAGTCCTACCCCTTCTCACAACCAACGCGGCCTCGGTCTTCACCGACGGTGACATCGCGGAAGCGATCGTCTACACGAACGCGCTGAAAGACGCCGAGCGCGCGCAAGTCGAAGCGTATCTCCGCGCGAAATGGGCGATCGGTCCGTGATCAACGTTGACACCCTAACCTCTGGACTTACCTTGCCCTTCGCGGGCCTCGAGCTCTGCCACGCATGAGCGAAAAAGCGGATTTTTACGAAGTTCTCGGCGTGGAGCGACAAGCGTCGCCGGAAGAGGTTCGTCGCGCGTACAAGCGTGAGGCGCTCAAGCACCACCCCGATCGCAACCCGGGCAACTGCGAGGCCGAGGCAAGGTTCAAGATCATCAACGAGGCCTACCAAGTCCTCTCGGACGAGGAGAAGCGCTCGGTCTACGACCGCTTCGGCCACGCGGGCCTCGAGGGCGGCGGGTTCGGAGCGCAGGGCGGCATCGGCGACGTGCTGTCCCACATGCAGGACCTGTTCGCGGAGATGTTCTCGGGGCCGTTCGGCTTCGGCGGACGGACCGCGCGTCGCGGCGGCGACCTGCGCGTCCAGGAGCGCATCACGCTCGTCGAGGCGGCGTTCGGTTGCAAGCGTGACGTGAGCGTGAACGCGCCGGCGCACTGTGAAGACTGCGAAGGCACGGGCGCGGCGAAGGGCACGAAGCCGGAGCAGTGCAGCGTGTGTCGCGGCACCGGTCAGGTGTCGAACGCGCGCGGGTTCGTGATGTTCACGGCGCCCTGCGCGAAGTGTGGCGGGCGCGGCGTGTCGATCAAGACGCCGTGCAAGACGTGCTCCGGTCACGGCCTCGTCGAGAAGACGCGCAACGTGACGGTCACGTTCCCCGCGGGCATCGACGCGGGGCAACGCCTCCGCGTGCCGGGGCAAGGCATGCCCGGCCCGAACGGCAACCGGCGATCTCTACGTCGACATGGACGTCGAAGAGGATCCGCGCTTCGAGCGTGACGGCGTCGACCTCGTGACGCGCGTGCACGTGCAGTTCACCGTCGCGGCGCTCGGCGGCGAGGTGACCGTGCCGACGCTCGAGCCCGAAGGCTCCGAGAAAGACAAGAGCGAGACCGTGAAGGTCGGCGCGGGCACGCAGAACGGCCACGTGATCACGCTGAAGGGTCGCGGCGTGCCGCGGCTCGACGGGCGTGGGCGCGGCTCGCTGATCGTCGAGGTGCGCGTCGACGTGCCGACGAAGCTCTCGTCACGCGCGAAGGAGCTCCTCGCGGAGCTCGACGACGAGCTCGCGGGCCGAGTGGCGACGGAGTCGCGCAAAGTTGCTGTAAAGTAGCCCGCGATGGACATCGACGCGCTTCGCGCGCGGCTCGCGGCGACTCCGACGACGCGGCCTACCGGGCGCGTCATCGCAGTGACGGGGCTCTCGATTCGCTTCGCGATGCCTGGCGTGCGCGTGGGAGACGTCGTCCACGTGAAGCGGCGCGGCGAGCCGCTGCCGTGCGAGGTCGTGGGGTTCGTCGAGGGCGAGGCTGTCGCGATGCCGCTCGGCGCGCTCGCGGGCGTCGGGCCCGATGACGTCGTCGAGTCGACCGGAGGACCCTTCACGGTGCGCGCGTCGGAGTCGCTCCTTGGACGCGTCGTCGACGGCCTCGGACGACCCATCGACGGCGGGCCAGAGATGGAAGCCGGCGACGTGGTGCTCGTCGATCGCGATCCGCCCGAAGCGCTCTCGCGACGTCCCGTGGACCGCGCGATTTCGACGGGCGTTCGCGTGCTCGACGGTCTGCTCACGCTCGGCGAGGGGCAGCGCATCGGGTTGTTCGCTGGATCCGGCGTCGGAAAGAGCACGCTGCTCGGAGCGGTCGCGCGCGGCGTCGAAGCGGACGTGGTCGTGGTCGCGCTCGTCGGCGAGCGCGGGCGCGAGGTCGGCGAGTTCCTCGAGCACTCGCTCGGCGCGGAGGGTCGCAAGAAGAGCGTGGTCGTGGTCGCGACGAGCGACGTCGCGGCGCTCGAACGATTGCGCGCGGCGCAGGTCGCGACCGCGTACGCGGAGTTCTTCCGCGATCGCGGCGCGCGCGTCATGCTCCTCGTCGACTCGGTGACTCGGTTCGCGCGCGCGCAGCGCGAGGTCGGCCTCGCGGCTGGCGAGCCGCCGGCGCGTCGCGGTTATCCGCCGAGCGTGTTCGCGATGCTCCCGCGCCTCCTCGAGCGCAGCGGGCAGGGCGAGCGCGGATCGATCACCGCGATCTACACGGTGCTCGTCGAGGGCGGCGACATGGACGAGCCGATCGCCGACGAGGTGCGCGGCGTCCTCGACGGCCACGTCGTGCTCGATCGCACGATCGCCGCGCGCGGGCGTTACCCCGCGGTCGACGTCACCGTGTCGCTCTCGCGCGTGATGGACGGCGTCGTCTCGAAGGAGCACCGCGAGGCCGCGCGCAAGCTGCGAGCGCTGCTCGGCGTCTACGAGGCGAAGCGCGATCTCGTGACGCTCGGCGCGTACGCGAAGGGCAGCGACAAAGAGCTCGACGAGGCGATCGCGAAGATGCCGAAGATCGAGCAGCTACTCCGGCAAAACGCGCAAGACAAGGTCGCGTTTGCCGACACCGTAGCCTTGCTGCAACAGGCCATTCGCTGAGTAATCGGACGGGCGGGTGAGGTAGTGCGCGAGGAGCAACGAGAGCCCGCGCGCGGCGAGCGTGGCGCCCGGTAGATCGAGCGGCGCGAAGGCCTTGCCTCCCGCCGAGTCGTACACCCGGACGACGTTCACGAGGTTCGGCAGGGTCGAGAGGAATCGCTCTCCCGCGGCGCACGCGGCTTCGCGCGCCGTCGCCAGTTGGTCCTGTGCGGCGCGAATCGCCACGTCGACGTCCGTCGACACACGCAGCGAGAACGGGCCCGGGTGCGGCAACACGAGCGCCGATCGCCAAGCACACTTCAGCCAGTCGGCGAGCGCGTACTTGTTCGGCTCCAAACGCGCGAGCGCGTCGAGCGCATCGACGACGCGCACCGTGGACCGCTCGACCGTTAGCGGAGGGTTGAGTGCAACCGCCGTATGCATGCGTGCGGCCCATGCAAAACGACAGCCACGCGACGATGAAGCGCGCGCGTGCTAGGCAAGGCGTTGCGTGTCGATCGTTCCGCTCCTCGTCGTTGGTCTCTTGCTCGGCGTGCGCCACGCGACCGACGCCGATCACGTCATCGCCGTGGCGGCGCTCGTGAGCCGCGAGAAGCGAACGTCGGTCATCTCGAAGCTCGGCGCCATGTGGGGCGCGGGTCACATGCTCACGGTGTTTCTCGTCGGCGGCACGATCATCGCGCTCGGCGTCGTCATCCCGCCGCGTGTGGCCCTCGTGTTCGAGCTGGCGGTTGGCCTCATGCTGATCGTGATCGGCCTCTTCACGCTCTTCGGCTCGCACGAGGCGGCCGCGGCGCGAACCGCCGCGCGGTCGTTCGGGGTCGGCATGGTACACGGGCTCGCGGGGTCGACCGCGATCGCGCTCATGATCCTGGCGACGATCCGCGACGTGCGAACGGCGCTGCTCTACCTCCTAATCTTCAGCCTTGGCACGGTCGCGGGGATGACCGTCGTGACGTTCGCGATGGCGGTGCCGCTCGCGTTCGCGACGCGCGCACAAAAGGTGCAGCGAGCGATCGCGCGCGTCGCGGGCCTCGCGAGCGTGGCGTTCGGTTTCGTCGTCATCTACCAGATCGTCCACGCGTGGTGAGCGAGGCCGCTCAAGGCGGCACGCTCGCGCAGAGATCGGCGGCGTGCTCCTGCCCGAGCAGCACGGTGACGCTGTCGCGCGAGTTTGGGCTGACGCGTTCGTAGAGCGCCAATTCGGCTTCGAAATAGGGGATCCAAGCCTTGATCGCGTCGTCGACGGCGGCTGGAGCTTCGGGCTCGGCGTCGCGCGCGGTCGAGGAGGTCCTCTCGATCTGCTCGCGTGTGGACCTGAGCTCGTCGCTCGTGACGTGGGCAGGAACGAACGCGCGAAGCGTCGCGACGCGTGCGCGTCGCCTCTGAAGCAGCGCGAGGATCTTCGCGGCCATCGCCGGCGAGCGCATCGTGCCGCCTGCGTACCTCTCGTATTCGATCGCCCCGATCTTTTCGGCGTAGCGTTCGAACGCGAGCGTCGCCGACGCGAAGAGCGTCCGGAGGTCGGGCGCGAGCTCGTGCTCGATTCGCCGAAGCCACGCGCGCTCGGTCTGCGTGTGCTCGATCGTGCACTCGGTCATCGCGAGGGTCGTCTGCGCGTACGCGTCACACTTTTCGAGCGGCGCGGTCGCTTCGTTCTTCTGCTTGGCCGCTGCGTGCTCGAGGACGGCCTCGCGCGCCACGTCGGCGAAGCACCCGTCGAGCAGCTTGCGCGCGCGCGGAACGTCCGCCGGGCCACCCGCGCCGTCGATGAGCGAGACCGCGAGCTCGAGGGTCGCGAGCTCCGGCGAGCCGCCGCCCTCGCACGGCGTCTTCGGGAGCGACCGCTCGAGGCAGTCACGCCCCGCGCGCGCGTTCGGCGCTGGGCCGTCCTTCGCGAAGACGCCGCAGCCGAGATCGTCGTAGCGCAGCTCCACGGCGACGGGTGAGGTCGCCGAGGTCGCACGCACGGGGACGACGGTGAGCACGCTCGGGCCATGCGCGGCGCAAGCCGCGAGCAGGAAGGTGGCCGCTGCCGCAGCGCGAGTCATGCTAGTAAAACGCCCGACCCATGACGGTGCTTCAGGTCGCCGACGTCCGCTTCGGGTACGGCGGCGATGTCCTCTTCGAAAACGTGACGTTCACGCTCGCGCTCGGCGAGCGCGCCTCGCTGGTCGCGCCGAACGGCGCCGGGAAATCGACGCTGCTGCGGATCGTCGCGGGCGAGCTCGAGCCGGACGCGGGCAGCGCGGTCATCAAGAAGGGCACCACGGTCGGATACTACCGCCAATCGCACGAGATCGACTGGTCGTCGCTGCGGCGTCCCGCCTCCGGCGGATTCCGCCGACTCGCGCGGCGACGTCTTGACCGCGCTCCTCGCGGGCTACGGCGACGTCCTCGCGCTGCGCGAGAAGCTCGCCGAGGCGCAGCACGCGGTCGCGGCGGGCGACCAAGACGCGCTCGAGCGCCTCGCGCGCGTGACCGACGAGTACCACATCGCCGGAGGCGACGCGCTCGAGCACGAGGTCGCTGCGATCGCGCACCAGCTCGGCTTCAGCGACGCGGATCTCGCGCGCCCCGTGGTGTCGCTCTCGGGCGGCGAGCGCGGGCGGCTTCGGCTCGGCGTCGTCCTCGCGCAGAAGCCGGCGCTTCTCTTGCTCGACGAGCCGACGAACCACCTCGACCTCGATACGATCGCGTGGCTCGAGGGCTACCTCGCGTCGTACCGCGGCGCGGTGCTCGTCGTGTCTCACGATCGCGCGTTCCTCGACGACACGTGCGATCGCACGTTCGAGCTCGGTCGCAAGGGCCTTCGCGCCTATCCGCTCAAGTACAGCGACTACGCGGTGGCGCGCGAGGACGATCTCGCGCGCGAGCGAGCCATCCTCGAACGACAGCAAGACTTCATCGACAAGACCGAAGACTTCATCCGCAAGAACATCGCGGGTCAGAAGACCAAGCAGGCTCAGTCTCGCCGCAAGATGCTCGACAAATTGGATCGCGTCGAGAGACCCGAGGACGTCTGGAAGGTCGCCGACAAGATGAGCGTCCGCTTCGCGCCCGCGGCGCGTTCGGGCGACATCGTCCTCGACTGCAAGGGCCTCTCTGCGTCGCGCGGCGGCCGCACGCTCTTCGACGACGTGGAGCTCCTCGTTCGTCGCGGCGAGCGCATCGGCGTCGTCGGGCCGAACGGCGCCGGCAAGACCACGCTCCTCAACATCATCGCGGGCCGCGGCCAGCCGGACGATCGCGGCACGGTGCGCCGGGGCACGAACCTCCAAGACGGCTACTTCGATCAGCACCTCGGCGAGGTGAACCCGGCGAACACGGCCGTCGAAGAGGTGCGCTCGGTGCGTGGCGATTTCACCGTCGAGAAGGCGCGCGAGTACCTCGCGAGGTTTCGCTTCTGGGGTGACGCTCCGCTCCGCTCGGTGTCGGGTTACTCCGGCGGCGAGCGCTCGCGCCTCGCGCTCGCGAAGCTGCTCCTCGAGCCGCGAAACCTCCTCTTCCTCGACGAGCCGACCAACCACCTCGACATCCCCGCCGCCGAGATCCTCGAAGAGGCGCTCGCGTCGTTCGAGGGCACGGTCATCCTCGTCTCGCACGACCGCCGCTTTCTCGAGAACGTCGCGACGCGCATCGTCAGCGTTCGCGATGGGCGCGTCGACGTCTACAACGGCGGCTTCCGCGATTTCGTGCAGGCGCTCCCCGAGCCGAAGCCGAAGGCGAAGAAGTCGGAGCCGCCGCCTCCCGTCGGCAAGACGAGCTACGAGGCGTCGAAGGCCAAGGCGCGCGACGAAGAGAAGAAAAAGCGCCGCATCGCGGAGCTCGAGAGCTCGATCGCCGTCGCCGAGACCGAGATCGGCCTCATGCGCGAGAAGCTCAAGGAGGACCACGGCGGCGACTGGAGCCGCTTGGCCGAGCTCGCCGAGCGCGAACAGGAGCTATCGCGTAAAGTCGAGGGCATGATGAACGAGTGGGCCAAGCTCCAGGAGGCCTCGTCGTGAGGCGCCTCCTGCCGCTATTCGTCGCGCTGCTCGTCGTCTTCGGCGGATGCAAGAAGAAGGGCGTCGCCACGCCCGACGACCCGGGCCTCACCGTCAAAGACTCGAGCGAGGGATTGCTCCTCACGTGGGTCGACGACAAGGGCGACTTCCACGTCGAGCAGAAGGTGTCCGACGTGCCGATGATGGGCCGCGACGCCGTGCGGGTCGTCGATCCGTCGAAGGACGAAGGGACGCACGAGGGCAAGGTCTTCGTCGTCGATCTGCGGCAAGCGAAGGCCGACGGCACCTACCCCGTGACGACGATGTCGCGCGGCGACTTCGAGAAGATCGCCGAGGATCGCAGGGAGAAGCGCGGCCCCACGCTCGCGACCGCGGCTTCCGCGCTCGCGTCCGGGTCGGCTTCGTCCTCTGCGCCGAGCGATCCGCAGCACGGCGGCCAAGGGCTGACGGGAACCGGCGAGGGCCGCTCGACCGTGATCATCTACGGCGCCGAGTGGTGTGGCGCGTGCCACGAGGCCGCCGCGTACCTTCGCCGCAAGGGCATCCCGTACATCGAGAAGGACATCGAGAAGGATCCGCAGGCCGCGCGCGAGATGCAGTCCAAGCTCAAGAACGCGGGGATGCGAACCGGGTCGATCCCCGTGATCGACGTCCGCGGCAAGGTGATGGTCGGCTTCAACCCCGCGTCGGTCGACGAGGCCCTCGGCCACGCGACCTGAATCGCCGCACAGGTCACTCGAGGCGATAGAGCGCGCCATCCTTCTGCGAGCCCGCGTAGAGATCGCCGTCGTACACCGCGAGCGGCGGCGCGCAGAAGATGTCGTCGACCACGAAGAGCTTCTTGTCGTCCCACGTCGCGATGGGCGTCAGCGCGTCGTCGTCGAGCTTGAAGAGCGCGCGCTCGGCGAGCACGACCAGGCCGTCGCGGAAGCGCACGACGTCGGCGGGGCGCCCTGCGGTCACGGGGAGCGCGATCTCGCGCCACGATTCGCCGTCGCGCGTGACGCGGAGCTTGCTCGAGCCGTCTTTGTCGATCGCGATCCAATAGAGCGAGCCGCGATCCGCGTACCACCGGAGGGTCTCGGCGCCGCCGTCGTCGGTGACGCGCTTGCCCGTGAGCTTTTCGCCGTCGAAGACGACGAAGTCGTTCGTCTCGCGCGGGTAATACTCCTGGATGCCGGCGTAGAGCTTGTCCTCGAAGCGGACCATGTACGTGAGGCGCCATACGTCGGTCGTGGCGTCTCTCGGATAGCCCACGACGTAGGCGAACCGGTTCTTCGACGTCGCGCCGCCGCTTCGAGGCGGCGACTCTTCGTCGAGCACGTTGAGCGCGCCGGGAGACGAGCCGTGCCATGCGCGCTCCGTCGGCGGCACCGAGCCCGTCGAGGCCCACACCTTGCCGCGAAAATGGATCACGTCGAGATCGTGGTACGCACGCGGGATCACGATGGCGGTCTTCGGCGGGCGGAAGTGGACCTTCTTCGTGCGCTCGTCGCTGGCGCTCGCGGGGTTCTGCGCCTTCGCGAACGCCCCGTGCTCGTCGGAGACGAAGACGTAGCCCTCGGTCCCTTGATCGACGAGGCCGAAGCCGTCGTACGGCGGATCCGCGTCGGGCACCCAGAGCTTTCCCGAGAATGCGTGCACGCGGACGAAGCCTTGCCCCGCGCCGCCGCCGCCCGCGGGCTCGCCCGGGCGGTTCCAATCGAATGCGACCGTGAGCTTGTTCGTTCCGTGGTCGTAGCGGGTGATCGTCGCGCCATCGACGCCGAGCGGCGCGTACGCGTGGGCCGCGAAGAGCGCGCCGTCGAACGGCGTGAGATCGCAAATGCGCGAGAGACTGAGCCAAGTGCGCCCGACGCGCGTGAAGTGACCGGTCGTGGGGCGAGCTCCGGCCCCCGGATCCTCGGGATCATCGTCGCCATCGGGATCGAGCTGCGCGGTGGTGGCGTCCGGAGCGGAGTCCGCGGCAGCGTCGGAGGCAATGAGCGAAGCGGCGTCGGGCGCGGACGAGTCGGCGGGCGCGGGACTCGCCGCGGGCTTGTCGCACGCCGCGACGAAGAGGAGGGTGAAGGCGAGGCGTCTCACAGCGGATCGTCGCACGAGGACGCGCGAGTGTGACGCGTCAGCGTGGCTTGCGCCGTATGACGCGCTCGTACACTTCGCGCTTGGGTCGCCCGCTCCAGGCGGCGACGAGCTCGGCGGCGTGCTTCGCGCCGAAGCCGCGCGCGAGCTCCTGGTCGATGCGCGCGTCGAGCGCCTCGTCGTCGACCTGGGCCTCGGCGATCTCTTGCGCGCCGAGCACGATCACGATCTCGCCGCGCCAGGTGTCTCGTTCGTGGGCGAGGTCCGCGAGCGTCCCCCGGACGAGCTCCTCGTGCACCTTCGTGAGCTCGCGCGCGACGCAGACCGAGCGCGTCGGCTGGACCTCGCACAGATCGATCAGCGTCCGCTGCGTACGCTCGGGCGACTCGAACAGGATCGTGGGCTCGGGCGTGCTCGCGACCGCGGCGATCGCCCTCGCGCGCGCCGTGCCGTCGCGCGGCAAGAATCCAAAGAAGCGGAACGCGCCTCCACCGCCGAGCCCGCTCGCCGTGAGGGCCGCGAGGACCGCGCTCGGCCCGGGAATCGGCACGACGCGCACGCTCGCCGCGATGGCCGCGCGCACGAGCGCGTCTCCGGGATCGCTCACGCCTGGCGTCCCCGCGTCGGTGACGAGCGCGACGGACTCTCCCGCCGCGAGCCGCTCGGCGATCCGCGCGACGTCGCGCTCCGTCGAGTGCGCGTGGAGCGCGAGCATCGGCTTGCCCTCGATCCCGAGCGCCGAGAGGAGCTTCTTCGTGTGCCGCGTGTCCTCGGCGGCGATCGCGTCGACCTCGCGCAGCGTCTCGATCGCGCGCAGCGTGACGTCCTTCAGGTTCCCGATGGGGGTCGCGACGACGAAGAGCAACGCGCTCGCGAGCCTACGCGCTCAGGGCGTGACGTGCACGCTCATCGTCGTCGCCCCGCCGAGCGCGGTCGCGTGGATGGAGGCGTCACCAGGACCAACGGCTACGAGCTGCGGGCCGAAGAGCCCCTGGCTCGCTTCGACCGTGGGTGATGCGACGCCTAGAAATGGCTGGATCAAGACGACGTCCGCGTTCGTGCTCTCGAGCGTCACGCCGCTCGACGTGCGGAGCGCGGTGCCGTCGTCTCGCGCGGCGGTCCACGCAATCGCGCACGTTGCGCCGCGCGCGAGCGTGACCGCGCCCGAGCTCGAGCCGCACGTGAGCGTCAGCGACTTCGGCGCGTCGGCGCGGAGCCGCACGCTGTCGTACGTCGCCCCGTCGCTCGTCGCGAGCGTGAAGTCCGCGACCCCAGGCGAGAGCGCCATCACGCGCACGTCGAGCGTGTCGCAGCAGCCGCGCGTCACGTCATGCACGGCGACGACGGACGGCGCGCTCGACGTCACCGTGACGGCGGGAATGGGCGTCGCCACCACGTGGATCGTCTCTTCGGTGCCGACCATCATCGGCTGATCGACGCTGCACGTCCCGACGCACCCGCCGTACGAGAACGTCGCGCGGTGCATCTCACCCGTCGCCCCGGTGACGCCGCACGCGAGCAAGCCGAGGTACGCGATGAAATGGCTGGGGCGCACGACCCCATACGAGTGCAGCGATCAGGCCAGCTCGGCGGCGTCGCCCATCTCTTCGCGCAAGAAGTCACGCAAGCGCAACGTGAGCCGCTGCTCGAGCTGGCGCACGCGCTCGCGCGAGATGCCGAACTTGTCACCGAGCTCTTGCAGCGTGAGCGGCTCGTCGGCGATGAGCCGGTAATCGAAAATCGCGAGCTCTTTGTCCTTGCCGATGAGCGTCTTGCGGAAGTCTTGGAGCTTGTCCTTCAAGAGCGCCTGGAGCTCGCCGTCGGCCATCAGTGTCTCGGGGCCTTCGGCCGCGGACGGCATGAGGTCGACCTTCGCGATCGAGCGGCCCTCGGCGTCCCCGACGGGAGCGTCGAGCGATTTCTCGGTCGACGCGAGGCGCTGATCCATTTCGGTCACGTCGGATTCCGGCACGTTGAGGCGCTTGGCGATCTCCGCGTCGGTGGGGTCGATGCCCATCGCTTGAAGCTCTGCGCGCTTCTTCCTCAAGTTGAAGAAGAGCTTGCGCTGCGCCTGCGTCGTCCCGAGCTTCACGAGGCGCCAGTTGTTCAAGATGAAGCGCAGGATGTAGGCGCGGATCCACCAAGCCGCGTACGACGAGAGCTTCACGCCGCGATACGGGTCGTAGCGCTTCACGGCCTGCATCAGGCCGATGTTGCCCTCCTGGATGAGGTCCATGATGTTCTTGTAAGCGCGGCGGTACTCGTACGCGATCTTCACGACGAGGCGCAGGTTCGCCGTCACGAGCGACGCGGCGAGGGCAGGGTCCTGCGTTTGCACGAACTTCGTCGCGAGCGCGTGCGTCTCTTCGGGCGTGAGGACTGGATGTCGTTGGACCTCGCGCATGTACGCGGCGAACGGGTCGAATCGCGTGATCGCCCCGTCGGACGCGGTCGCCTTCGCGACGGGCTCGAGGTCACCGATCTCGGCAGTGGTGTCTCCGCCGTCCTCGATTTCCCGGTCCTCGGGGTCTTTGGGGTCGGCCGCCTCCGCCTCTTGGTCGTCGCGCTCGCTCGCCTGCTCGGAGTCGGGCGGGAGCGCAGCCGCGTCCTTCTTCTTGCGCGGCGCTTTGCGCTGGGCGGGTTTTTGTTGCGAAGGTTTGCGCGGCACGATCGACTCTTTCTAATTCACCGCATGGTAAAGAGCTAGTCCGTGGTGCCCCTCGAGCTCAAAGCTGCGGACTTCGACGCGTACGCTGTCGAGCGTACGCGGGCGACCGCAATGACTGCGCCGAGATCGGCGGTGAAGCGGCGCCTCCGCTCCTGGGCCGAGGAGGTGGCGCAACGCCTTGCGGCCGAGGGCATCGATCTCGACGTGTCAGCGACGGACGAGCACCCGAGCTCGCGCAACGGCCACCGCGTCGATGCGCAGTCGGCTTTTTTGTTCAGATCGCGCACGGCACGGCGTCAGATGCAGCACACGCTGGGCCGTGGGGTCCTCCCCGAGGAGGAGCGGCCGGAGCTCGGTCACGCGCGCATCGAGGTGCGCATCGATGCATCGGCTGTGTCGCTCGTGCTGTGGCTCGGCGGCGACGCTCGGGTCGATCTCGAGCACGCCGGTGACGTGCTCGCGCACCACGAAGAAGACGTCGCGGCGCTGTGGGAGGCGCTTCCCGAGGACGTGTCGATCGCCGCGCGAGCCTCGCTCTCGCCTCGCGCGCCGAAGGCGCGCGACATGGCCCCGCGCGACGTGGCGCGCATGGCGAAGCAGGCGCTCGAGTCGGAGGTTCCGCTCGTCATCGGCGTGCGCGTCGCGCGCGACGAGGCGATCCGCGGGCACGCGCTCGACTGGTGGGACGACCTCGCGCTCGCGCTCGCGCGGATCCTCCAGACGCTCTCGTGGTCCGCGGAGCGCGCGACGGCGTTCGCAGCGCGCGAGCACGAGCGGCCCTCGCGTCGCGGAAAGCGCGTGCGTCCCAAGCCGGCCCCGCCGCCCGCGCCCGAGCCCTCTCCGAAGCAGCCGATCGACCGCGGCGCCCACGTCCGCGCGCTCGCGGGACCGTTCGCGGGTCAAGCGGGCGTCGTCCAGGAGCTCGACGGCAAGGGCGGCGCGCGCGTCCTGTTCGGCTTGCTCAACGCGCGCGTCGAGCTCCGCGATCTCACCATCGCCGACAAGAAGCGCGGGCGCCCGGTGCTCTCGAGCTCGCACAGGAAACCCACGACGTGAGCGCGGCGCCTTCGACGCGTTCACTTGGCGGTCATTTCCGTCGCCACCTTCGGGCGTACGTCGCCGGAGCGGTCTTCCTCGCGGCCTTCCAGCTCGCGATGAATCGCGTCGACTGGCTCTCGAAGGCCGCGATCGACGCGGTCTTCGGGGGCGACGGCCCGCGCGCGATCCGCTCGGCGTCGATCATGCTCGGCCTCGCGGTGATCGCGTTCTTCGCGCGAATCGCGAGCCGCTACTTCGTGTTCAACGCCGGCCGCGACGTCGAGTACGACGTGCGAAAGCAGCTCCTCGAGAAGCTCCACGATCTCGGCAGCGCCTTCTACCGCCGCATGTCCGCCGGCGAGATCATGAGCCGCGCGACGAACGACCTCGGGCAGGTGCGCCTGCTCTTCGGGTTCGGCGTGCTCAACGTCGTCAACGTCGTCTTCGCGTTCGCGAGCGCGCTTCAGGTCATGCTCGCGATCTCGTGGCGCCTCACGGGGGCCGCGTTCGTGATGGTCCCGATCGTCGTCATCACGACGCGCGGCTTCTCGAAGCAGCTCTTTCTCCGCACGCGCAGCAACCAGGAGACGCTCGGAAAGCTCGCGGCGCTCGTGCAGGGAAACCTCGCGGGCGTGCGCGTGGTTCGCAGCTTCGCGCTCGAGGAGCGCGAGATGGAGCGCTTCCGCGCGATGAACGGCGAGTACCTCGAGGCGAGCCTGTCGCTCGCGCGCCTGCGCGGCTCGATGGGCCCGACGCTCGGCGCGTCGAGCGCGGCGGGCGTGCTCCTCTTCTTCTGGTACGGCGGCATCCTCCTTTTGACCGACAAGGCCCACGGCGGCATCACCAAGGGCGATTTCTTCGCGTTCAACCTCGCCCTCGCGCGTATGACCTGGCCGATCATCGCGCTCGGCTTCGCGTACTCGATCCTCCAGCGCGGCCGTGCGTGCTTCGCGCGCCTGAAGGAGATCTTCGACACCGAGCCCGACATCCGCGACGACGGCATCCTCAACGCCAAGGAGGGCGCGCTCGACGTCCGCGGCCTCTCGTTCGCGTACGGCAAGAACGAGGTCCTTGCCGACGTCTCGTTCGACGTGCGCGAGGGCCGCTCGCTCGCGATCGTCGGTCGCACGGGGTCGGGCAAATCGACGCTCGCGCAGCTCCTCGTGCGCCTCTTGCCGACGCCGCGCGGCAGCGTCTTCATCGGCGGCGTCGACGTGTGCGAGATGCCGCTCAACGAGCTGCGCCACCGCCTGGGCTACGCGCAGCAGGACGCGTTTCTCTTCTCGACGACGGTCTCGCGCAACATCGGCTTCTCGATCGACGACCCCGACGCGCCCGAGGCGATGACGAAGGTCCGCGCCGCGGCGAGCGAGGCGCAGGTGCTCCAAGAGGCGCTCGATCTGCCCGAGCAGCTCGACACGGTCGTCGGCGAGCGCGGGGTTCAGCTCTCCGGGGGACAGCGGCAGCGCATCGCGCTCGCGCGCGCGCTCGCGTGGGAGCCGCCGATTCTGCTCCTCGACGATCCGCTCAGCGCCGTCGACGCGAAGACCGAGGCGGCGATCCTGGACTCGATCGAGCGCCAGGCGGAGAAGCGCACGGTGCTCCTCATCACGCACCGCGTCGCCGCGGCCGCGCGATGCGACGAGATCGTCGTGCTCGACGCGGGCCGCATCGTCGAGCGCGGAACGCACGACGAGCTGTGCCGCGCGGGCGGTCTCTACGCGACGTTCGCGGAGGAGCAGCGCGCGGCGCGCGAGCTCGAAGAGCTCGAGCGCGCGCCCGCGGAGGTCGCGGAATGACGCCCGCCACGCCCCGCGAGGCTTTGACGACCGAGCAGCGCCTCCGCGCGTTCCACGAGGAGGCCGTGCTCGGCAAGGCGTACGACGCCGAGCTCCTCAAGCGACTCTGGCCGTTCGTGAAGCCGCACTCGAGCCACCTCGTCGTGTCGATCGGCGTGCTCCTCGTCGTCGCGACGCTGAACCTCGCGCGCCCGCTCGTGATGGGCGCCGTCGTGAAGCACGCTGCCAATCACGACCGCGACGGCCTATTCCGCGACGGCCTCGTGCTCACGGGCCTCGTGATCGGCTCGCAGCTCCTCGGCTTCGTGCAGCTCTACCAGATGCAGCTCGCAGGCGCGCGCGCGATGGCCGACATGCGCGAGACGGTCTTCCGGTTCCTGCAGCGCCTCACGCTCCGCTTCTTCGACAAGACGCCCGTGGGCCGCCTCGTGACGCGCGCGACCAACGACGTCGACGCGCTCGGCGAGCTCTTCGCGCAGGGCGTGCTCAACGCGATCGGCGATCTCGTGTCGCTCGTCGGCTACGTCATCGCGATGGCGCTCCTCGACTGGCAGATGTCGCTCATCGCGTTCGCCGCGCTGCCCATCGTGCTCGCGATCGTCACGTTCGTCCGCAAGCGCTCGCGCGAGGCCTTCCGCGACATCCGCGCGAAGACCGCGCGCCTCAACGCGTTCCTCGGCGAGCAGGTGAACGGCATCGCGGTGGTCCAGGCCTACGGACGCGAGCAGGCCACCGAGCGCGAGTTCGACGTGATCAACGACGCGTACCGCGACGCCAACAAGCGCTCGATCTACTACGAGGCGATCCTCGACGCGGCGATCGAGATGGTCGCGACGCTCTGCATCGCGAGCGTGCTCCTCTGGGTCGCGCTCAATCGCCCCGGGGCGCGCGCGGACTCCGCGGCCGCGTTCGCGCTCGTCGTGACGTTCACGAGCTACATCAAGCAATTCTTCGAGCCGATCAGCATGCTCTCGCAGCGCTACACGATCCTGCAGAGCGCGATGGCCGGCGCGGAGCGCATCTTCCAGCTCCTCGATCAGGCCGACGTCGAGCTCGACACGCTGCCCGAGCACTGCGCCGAAGATCGCCCCGGCGAGGCGCTCTCGCTCGAGCACGTCACGTTCGAGTACAAACCGGGTGCGCCGGTGCTCCGTGACGTGACGTTCAAGGCCGCGCCCGGCGAGAAGATCGCGCTCGTCGGCGCGACGGGCTCGGGGAAGACGACGATCGCGAGCCTCTTGCTCCGGCTCTACGAGATCAAAGAGGGCGTCGCGCGCGTCGCCGATCGGGACATCCGCCGCTACAAACGCGAGGAGCTCCGCCAGGCCTTCGCGGTCGTCCCACAAGACGTTTACCTCTTTCCGGGCACGCTCCTCACGAACGTGGCGATGTCGGACGCAACGCCCGATCGCGAGCGCGCGCGGCTCGCGCTCGAGCGCGTGGGCGCTGCGTCGCTCTTCGAGAGGCGCAGCGGCAAAGACTGGCTCGACGCGCCCGTCGACGAGCGCGGCGGAAACTTCAGCGCGGGCGAGCGGCAGCTCATCGCGTTCGCGCGCGCTCTCTATCGCGACGCGCCGATGATCATCCTCGACGAGGCGACCGCGAGCGTCGACTCCGACACCGAGGCGCGCCTGCAAAAGGCGCTGGACGCCGTGCTCGAGGGGCGCACCGCCGTCGTCATCGCGCACCGCCTCTCCACGATCAAGGCGGTCGACCGCATCATCGTCTTGCACAAGGGCGTCGTCGTGGAGCAGGGGACGCACGAGGAGCTCCTCGCGAAGGGCGGCTTCTACGCCAAGCTCCACCGTTTGCAGTTCGCGGCCGCCTGAGCTCGGCTGGCGCGGCTTCTGCTTTTCGGGGAAGGCATGAGGATCATGCTCGTGCCGGTCTTCACGTTCCTCGCCGCGTGCGCCAGCAGCTCGGAGCCGCCGCCCGCGACGACCTCCGCGCGCGCGCCGTCGCTCACGCGCGAGCACGCGCTCGACGCGCTCACCGACGCGCGATGCGGGCGAGAGCTCTCGTGCGCCAACGTCGGCGCGGGAAAGACGTGGCGCGACTACGACACGTGCACGCGAAGCGTTCGACTCACGATGCGCGACACCCTCTATGGGGCGGCGTGCGACGACGGCGTCGCGGCGGGCCGGCTCTCGAGCTGCCTCGACGACATCCGCAGTCTCCACTGCGACGCGCCCGAAGACACGGTCGTGCGCTACGGCACGTGCGCAGACGCCCAGCTCTGCAAGAGGTGAGGGCCGTGTCAGTTCGGAGCGTCGACGCGGTCGAGCGCTTGGAGCGCGGCCGCGAGCGCCTCCTCTTCGGGGCGCACGCCGCTCCACGGGACGAGGTCGAGCTCCGTCTCGAGGTCGAAGTCGATGTCGTCGAGCGAGAACATGACCACGGTGTCGGCGTTCATGTCTCCAAGCCTAACGACGCTCCCACGCGCTCACCCCTAAATGGCCATGAAATGCAGGTCGCGGCCACGGCGTTCTCCATTGGGAACGCGCGGCTCCGCCGCGCTTCCCAGCAAGAGCCATCGGCCGTGCCGTTGGCACGGTCGATTCGATGTATAAGACTGCAGTGACCACGAAGTCGTCAGGTCCGGACCCGGTGCCCGAAGATCGGCCCTCCGTGCGGGTCTTGAAGCCGCGACGCGCCGCGCCGTCCGACGCGGTCCGCCCGACGCGCGCGGAGATCAACCTCGAAGCGCTGCGCCTCAACCTGCGCGCCGTGAAGCGTCACGCCGCGGCGCGAGCAAGAGCGAAGGTGTGGGCCGTGCTCAAGGCCGACGCGTACGGCCACGGCGCACCCGCCGTCGCGCGCACGCTCGAGCGCGCAGGCGCCGACGGATTCTGCGTCGCGCTCCTCGAAGAAGGCGTCGAGCTCCGTGAAGCGGGCATCGTCGCGCCGATCCTCGTCATGGGCGGGTACTACCCCGGCGCACACGCCGAGGTGCTCGCGCGAAACCTCACGCCGGTCGTGTACGACATCGGCCAGGTCGAGGCGTTCGCGAAGCTCGTTCGCGCCGGCGACGCGGAGAACCCCGTCCGCGTACACCTCAAGGTGGACACGGGCATGGCGCGCCTCGGCGTCACGATGCAGTCGCTCCCCGCGCTCGCGGCGGCGCTCGGCGAGTATCCCGAGGTCGAGATCGACGGCCTCATGACGCACCTCGCGTGCGCCGAGAGCGGCGCTGAAGGCACGACGGAGCAGATGGTCTTGTTCGACGAGGCGACCGCGCTGCTCGCGCGCCACGGCGTGCGTCCTTCCGTGCGCCACGCCGCCAACAGCGCCGCGCTCTTCCACGAAGAGGCGCGCCTCGACGCGGTCCGTCCAGGCATCGCGATCTTCGGCGTCTCGCCGCGCGTCGCCGGATCCGCCGAAGGCGGGCGGCGCAATTGGCGAAGTGGAAGAAGCCCCTCGCGGAAGATCTCCGGCTCGTCATGCGCGTGCGCACCGAGATCGTCTCGCTCCGCGAGATCGCGCCGGGGTCGCCGGTCGGTTACGGCGCGCTCTTCCGCACGAGCCGCGACTCGCGCATCGCGACGATCCCGATGGGCTACGCCGACGGCCTCTCGCGCGGCCTCACGAACGCCGGCCACGTGCTCGTCCGCGGCAAGCGCGCGCCCATCGTCGGCGCGGTGTCGATGGACATGACGATGATCGACGTGACCGACGTCCCCGGCGCGCAGCTCCGCGACGAGGTCGTCGTGCTCGGCGCGCAAGAGGGCCCGCTCGGAAAGGACGCAGATCACGGCGGACGAGATCGCGGACGCGATCGGCACCATCCCGTGGGAGGTGCTCACCGCGGTCTCGCGCCGCGTCCCGCGCTTCTACCGCGAGCCATGAATGGGAAACGCGGTGGTCGAGCGCGAACCAAGAGCGTGACGAGGACGAGACCAGCGCGACGGACATCCTCGCGACGGGGTTCAAGCCGCTCCTCGACATCCTCGACGACATCGGCGGCACCGTCACGCTCGGCGCGCAGACGTTCGCGTGGGCGATACGCCCGCCGTTTCGCCTCGTGCAGCTCCTCGGCGCGCTCGACTTCATCGGCGCGGGCTCGACGTTCATCGTCGCCCTCGTCGGCGTCTTCACGGGCATGGCGTTCACCGTCAGCACGATCGTCGGATTCCGGCAGTTTTCAGCCGAAAACATGGTCGGCGGCGTCGTCGCGCTCGCGCTCGCGCGTGAGCTCGCGCCCGTGCTCGCGTCGGTCGTCCTCACGGCGCGCGCGGGCAGCACGATGGCGAGCGAGCTCGGCAACATGCGCGTCACCGAGCAGATCGACGCGATCACGACGATGGGCGTCTCGCCCGTGCAGTACCTCGTCGTGCCGCGCGTGCTCGCGAGCCTCATCGTCACGCCGATGCTCGCGATCGTCTTCGGCCTCGCCGGCATGCTCGGCGCGTGGATCGTCGGCGTCATCTGGCAGGGCATCGACCCCGGCCTCTTCATCGACCGCGTGCGCCAATTCCTCCTGTGGCGCGACATCCGCATGTGCCTCGTGAAGGCCATCGTCTTCGGCGGACTCGTGAGCATCATCTGCTGCAAGAAGGGCTTCTCACGCGTCGGGCGGCGCGCGCGGCGTCGGCGAGGCCACCGCGAAGGCGGTCGTCGCGAGCATCGTGATCATCTTCTGCGCGGACTACGTGCTGACGACGCTGATGACGGACATCTGAGGCCTGCTACGATCCGCTGGTGCGGCGGTTTGCTTCGCTTCTTTTCCTGTTCGGATGCGGCAGTAACTTCGTCGACGATATTCCGCCGATGGATGCTGGTTTCTTCGACGCGACGACGCAGAACGACGCGTCGCCCTTCGCCGACGCCGCGTTCGACTCCGACGTGGACGCGACGAAGTTCAACGGCGGCGGCCCGTTCCTCTGTGGCAACTGCGTCTGCGACGGCACGCTCGACATGTGCTTCTTCGGCGGCGGTGGCGGTCCGATGCCCGTGGCGGACGACGCGTCGCTCGGCGACGCGAGCACGTGCGATCCGGACGCCGGCCAAAACGCTTGCACGCAGATCCCGATCGCCTGCTTGCCGAAGCCGACCTGCGCGTGCATCGAGCAGTTCTTCGGGCAGTGCGCGTGCGCGGTGGACTCGACGGGCAACGGGCTCGTCGTGGTTTGTCCGACGCACCCGTGAAGCGGCCCGCTCGGTCGTGAAATTCGCTGCACGCCCGCGCGCGGGCTTTTCTCGCGTTCTTCGGGCGTGCGGCGTTGGCCTGTTACGTGCTTTCTGGTCGTGTGACTTCCGGCACATGGCTGCACGGACGAATTGGCGGAAGCTGCACGTTGGAGGGCACCAACATGACCACATTCGACGTCGGAGACACCGTCGATGATCGCTTCGTGATCGAGCGCATCGCGGCCGCGGGCGGCATGGGAACGGTCTATCGCGCGTACGACTCGCACACGGGCGATCACGTCGCGCTGAAGGTCCTCAACGCGGCGAGCGACCCCTGGCGCTTCGCCCTCGAGGCGCGCATCGCTCGCGTCATCGAGCACCCCTTCATCGTCGGCTACGTCGCGCACGGCGAGACGAAGGGCATTCCGTACCTCGCGCTCGAGTGGCTCGAGGGCGAGGATCTCTGCGCGCGCCTTCAGCGCGGCCCGCTGTCGCTCGAGGAGAGCTTGAACGTCGTGCGCCGCATCGCGCGCGCCCTCTGCCCGCTCCACGCGGCGGGCATCATCCACAGAGACTTGAAGCCCGCGAACGTGTTCCTCCACGACATGCGCGCGGACCGCGCGCGCCTGCTCGACTTCGGCGTCGCGCGCGTGATGACGCGCGGGATCGAGGACGAGAGGACCGGCACGGGCGTCGTCATCGGCACGCCGCTCTACATGTCGCCCGAGCAGGCGCGAGGAGAGGTCGTCGACGAGCGCACCGACGTCTTCGCGCTCGGCACGCTCCTCTACGAATGCCTCGTCGGCAGAGCGCCGTTCGCGACCACGGGCAACATCGCGATGATGTTGCTGCGCTTGCTCAAGGAGCCAGCCCCGCGTCTGTCGGATTGCTGGATCGAGGTGCCCGCCGAGGTGGAGACGCTCTGCGCGGAGATGCTCGACAAGGACCGCGCGAATCGTCCGCCGCACGCGGGCGCCGTCGTCGAGGCGATCGAGCGCATCATCCCATCCGCCGTCACGCCGCGACGCGCCTCGATGCGCCCTCGCATGCGCCTGCACGTCTCGACCGGCGTCGACGGGAGCGCCAAGACGGACACGCACCAATCGCTCTAGGGCCGCTCGAAGCGCGCCACGACGCAGCTCACGTTGTCGGGTCCTCCGCGCTCGTTCGCGGCCGCGACGAGCGCTGCGCACGCGTCGGCGGGTTTGTCGTTCGCGACGAGCAGGTCGCGGATCACGTCGTCGTCCACGGGGCCGAACAAACCATCGGAGCAAAGAAGGAGAACGTCACCCGACGTGACGGGCACGCGCGTGAGCGCGACGTCGACGTGCGGGCGGCAACCGACGGCCTGGAGGATCACGTTCGACCCGTACGTCGCCTCGATCTCCTCGCGCGGCTTCTCGAGCCGCTCCGCGAGGAGCGCGGCGAGCGTCTGGTCGCGCGTGAGTTGGAAGAGCGCGCCGTTCCGAAGGAGGTAAGCGCGCGAGTCGCCGACCTGCGCGATGAGGATCTCCGAGTCGCCGAGCGTCGCGACCGTCGCGGTCGTCCCCATGCGCGAGAGCCCAGGGTTACGCTGCGCGGCGGTGAACACGATCCGCGACGCGTGGAGCACCGATTCCTTGAGCGCGTCGGCCGCGCGCTCCGAGCTCATCGGAGTCTGCGCCGTCCCGCCTCCGGCGGATCCAAGCGCCGGCCGCGATCCCAACATCGCCGCGAGGAGCGCGTCGATCGCGAGGGTGCTCGCGATTTCGCCGCCGTTCTCGCCGCCCATGCCGTCGCACACCGCGGCGAGCCAGCCGCCGCACCACGCGTCCGACGACGTCGCGGCGCCATTCGCGATCGCCAGTCCCGTCCCAAGGTCTGCGACGACGACGCGGTCTTCGTTGTTCGTGCGCTGCTTTCCGACGTCACTGGCGGCTGCGGCGTCGACGCGGAAGGGGCGGGGAGCGGGCGGGAAGGGATCAGGATGGGCTCTCATGAAACCCAAGTTGATGCTAGAAACTAAAGTTGTCAACACATGGTGCTGAAGTTTCCGGGCATGGTTCCGCAAAACGGTTACGTTCAGGGTGAAGCCGTGATCGACCGCGACGGAAACGAAGGTTGGCAGGAGCGCCTCGCGCAGGCGATGGCGACGCGCGGCTTCAGCGGCGGCGAGCTCGCGCGGCGCGCGGGGTTCACGGCGCAGTACGTGAACTCGCTCAAGAGCGGCGAGCGGGGAGGGCGCTTGCCGCTCGACACCGCGCGGAGGCTCGCGCACGCGCTCGCGGTGAGCGTCGACTGGCTCACGCGCGGCGAAGGACCGCGCGAGCGCCTCAGCGACGTCTACCCGGTCGCCGCCGCACCGCAGGAGCCCGTGCCCTCCGATCGCTACCCGGGGCGCGCGGAGGCGATCGCGCTCCTCACGAACATCGCTTCGCCCGAGGTGATCGCCGCGCTGCGCGCCGCCGTGCCCGAGGGCGACGTCGACCCGGGGCGCGAGTGGTGGCTCGCGTACGCGAAGGATCTCGCGCGCGATCTCCGCCGCATCAAGGACGATCCCGACTTCGTCCCGGACGGCGGAGGTCAGAAGAAGGCGCCGCGGAGCGAGTTCTCCCTCAAGCGCGCGAAGCGCGCGACCTGATCCAGAGGCCCAGCGCGATCGCGATCGCCGCGAGCCCGCTCGGCGCGCCGCCGCCGAGATCGCACCCGCCGGAGCCTCCGTCCGAAATCTCCGCGTCGCCCGAGCCCGAGTCCGTGCCCGCGTCCACGGGCGGAAGCCCTTCGTTTCCGAGCGAGGCGCAATCGGGATCGGCCGAGTCGATGAGCCCGTCGCCGTCGTTGTCGAGGCCGTCGGTGCAGTCCGTCCCCGTGCCGCCGAAGAGCGGTTGGTTTTGCGCGGCCTTTCGCAGGAGCGCCATCACGGGCTTTTCGTCGTAGCCGAGGCCCGCGTCGGGATCGTCGACGCACACGCCATCGTGGTACGGCGCGGGCGGCTCGTCGAACGCCTCGTAGAAGATCGTCGCGTTCCACCAAGGACGCGTGAGCATGCTCTCGAGGACGCGTCGGTAGTAGAGCGTCTGCGACGCTTCTTGGGTCGCGTCGCCGTAGACCGCCGCGGTGCCGGTCTCGGTGATCCAAAACGGCTGCTTCGCGCCGTGCGCGTCCATCACCTCTTTGAACGAGAGCGGGCCTTCGTAGAGCACGCTCGAGCCGACCATCACGACGCGGTGCGATTCGAGCTTGTTGTAGAAGCTGTCGGACGCGCCGCCCGCGCCGGGCGAGTCTTGCGGGAACTTCGCGTAGTCGTGGCCGCTGATGATGTCGATCTTGCTCTGCGCGCCCGCGAGCACCGCGTCGAGCCACGTGTCGTAGTTCGTGCCGACGGTCGCGAGCGCGGGCGCGACCACCTTGCACGTCGCGCACGCGGCGTGGAGCGCATCGGCGCCGGGAACGAGGACGTCGCTCACGTAGTCCGCGGGCGTCCCTTCGAAGAACTGCTGGAGGTTCGGCTCGTTCCAGAGCTCGTAGTGCGTGACGCGATCCTTGAGGTGATTCACCGCGGCCGTCACGTAGCTCGCGTACGTGCCCGCTTTCGGCACGTCGTTGTTCGGGCCATCGGCGAGCGTGTCACCGGTCGACGCCCACGCAGGCGTGTACGCGAGCACGGCGAGCACCTCGAGGCCCTGGCTTCGCGCGGCGTTCACGACCGAGTCGAACAGCGTGAAGTCGAATTGGCCCTGCGACTTCTCCGCGTCGAGCCAGTTCGCGTCGATGCGCACCCAGCCGAGCGACGAGCCCTTGGTCGCGTTCGGCCCGACGGTGCTCGATTGGTGCACGTTCAGGCCGAGCGACGCGGCGGCGGCGAGCGCGAAGATGCCCGGGTTCATTTCGCCGACATGACGACGCTGTTGAGCTGCGTGATGTCCGCGCCCGCGGGATAGCCGTAGCTGACCCAGCGCGTGAACAGCGGGTTGGCTTCGATCGTCCTGTTGCAACGTCGCGCCGCTGCCCCAGCCCCACACGGTCATGCCGAATTTGGGCGCGCCCGTCGCCGCGTCGTTCCCGAAGCTCGCCTCGACGACGTGGACGCCGTTGTTGCAGTTTCCGACGCCCTGGAAATTGCCCGTCGAGAGATCGACGCGCGTGAACTGATAGGTGCCGCTCGTGCCGAGGTTCTGCCATCCGCCGATCGTGCCCGCGCAGTCGAGCTTCACGTCGGGGAACCCGAACTGCGCGTCCTTCACGCGCACGACGACGAGGTTCGTCTCCGGGTACGTCGGATCGGTGAAGAACGTGTACCGCGGGAGGTACTGCTCCGGCGTGAGCATCGAGACGAACTCGGGATCGCCCGTGCCGTCGTAGGGCTCGCCGCCCGTCATGTACTGCGCCATGTAGAACGGGTGCGCGGCGTCCTGGCTGCGAACGACGAAGGGCGAGTTCGGGATGAACTCGACGACCTGACCTGCGCCGATGGTCGACGGCGCACCCGGCAGGCACGCTCGGCTCGTACGTGAGCGTCGTGCCCGAGACGACGCCGACGATGCGGTACGGCGAGTACTCCTCGATCTGCGTGTCCCGCGAGCGGTAACGCACGGCCGCGTACTCGTGCCCGAGCGCCTTGATGGGCGGGAGCATCTGGTGCGCGCTGTCGGCGCGGATGTGATTGGTCGGCACGTCCATCAGCGTCGAGCCGCCGACGACCGCGATGGGCGCGCTCGCCTGGATCGCGCTGCCCGTGAGCGCGTTCGGCTGCGTGAACTGCACGTACTCGCCCTTGTTGATCGTGTAGCTGCCGGACGTGCCCGCGCCGATGCCCGCGAGGCCGCCGCCCGCGACGATGTCGACGACGGGCTTGATCGTGATCGTCGTGTTGTCGGCCTGCGCGAGGATCATCATCGTCGGCCCGGCGCGATCTTCGCGTGAACGCCGTGGGCTTCTCGTACGCGTTGACGGCGACGTAGTTGTCGCCCCAGGCGTTCGTCGGCAGGAGCAGCGTCGACCCGGTGACGCGCGCGCTGCCGCCGCCGTACGGGAGCATCGAGTACGCGACGACGGGGACGTTCGTCTTGATGTGGAACGCCGTAGCCTTGCCCGTGCCGTGGAGCGACGCGTCGCCGTTCACCGCGGGCAAGACGTCGGGCGGGCACTTCGCGAGCTTGCGCGGATCGGTTGGGGTCGGATCGCTGTCGCCCGCGGGATCGCGCGACAGGAAGAGGACCGCGACCTGGTTCGTCGGCAGGCCCGCGTTCGCGTCGTACGGGTCGTAGACGATGTTCGTACCGGTGCCGCTCGGGATGCGCGTGAACTGCGCGATCGGCAGCACGTTGCCGCCGAGATCGACCTGGATCTTCGCCGGCTCGCCGGTCTTCCACTCGTTGACGATGAAGATCGCGTAACAGACGCCCGCGGCCTCGGGCGTCATGTCCATCTCCGCCATGTAGAACTCGCAGCCGTTCGACGTGTCCTGACCGAGCGTGTCGATGCACGGGTTCACGCACTGGCCCTTCTCGCACTGCTCGAGCGAGCTGCACTGAAAGACGCGCTTGCCGCACGCGTAGACGAACCCGAGATCGTTCGGGATCGCAATACGTGCTCGAGTCGGGGCAGTCGGTCGTCACGTCGAGCGGGCCGCCTTCGAAGAGGGGACCGTCGGGGTGCGTGTGGTCGACCGAGACGTCGATCGACGTCGCGTCGGGCGGCGGCTCCGGCGCGACGAGGCCGGTTCGCGCGCCGCACGCGAAGAGCACGGCGGCGACGACCAGCGAAGAAGCGCCTGCGCGAACGAGCGACCTGCGCATGAACTCAGTATCGCAGTATGTTGGTGGAGTGGCGAGCATCCTCGATCGCGTCAACAAGCTCCTAGCCCTCGCGACCTCGCCGAACATGCACGAGGCCCGCAACGCGGCGCTCCTCGCGGCGAAGCTCATTCGCGAGCACAACCTGGAGATCCGCGAGGCGGAGGGCCCTCGACGCAAGACGCCGCGCCCGACCCCGCGCCCCACGCCGCGCCCGACGCCGAAGCCACGGCGCCCCAGCTCGAAGAAGAACGCGCGCGTCCCTCCCGTGATCGAGAGCCCGCTCGGCGGCGACTGCGCGGTGTGCGGAAAGCGCTACCGCGCCGGCTCGGAGGTGCACTGGTCGGACGCCGACGGCGGCATCCACACCGCGTGCATCGAGTCGTGGCTCACTGCACGACGAGGTAATAGTTGAAGAACTGCCCGTTGTACGACGTGGGCGTCGGGAACGTCTGGGGCAGCGTGCCGCCGAACGTGAACGCGATGTAGTCGATCGGGTTCGTGGTCGAGTTGTCGCGCAGCGGGCCGGCGGTCTGATCGTAGACCGCCATGATCCAGTACGAGGCCGCAGGCAACGACGCCTGCGTGTTCGGCGCGAGCTTCTGGTCGCTGCTCGTGAGGACCGCCGACGACGTGTACGCGACGAGCTGATCGGGCGCGCCGTTCTTGTCGGTGTAGAGCGCCATGACGACGTGCTGCCCGCTCGTCGCGTCGATGAGCCCGAAGTCGAGGAGCGTCGCCGCCTTCGTGAGCGTGATCTTCTCGCCGAGCAGGTAGTTCAGCCCGAACGAGCCCGTGGTCGAGAAGGGCGTGTAGTAGCCGACGTCGTAAGGCGCAGACGTCGAGCACGCGTTGCTGACGCACACGGCGCCTCCGTCGCACGCATGCCCGCAGCTCCCGCAGTTTGCGTTGTCGCTCGTCGTGTCGGCGCACTGCCCCGTGCAGCACGAGCCGCCGTCGCACGAGACGCCGCACCCGCCGCAGTTTTGCGGGTCGTTCTTCTCGTCGAAGCACGCCTGACCGCACTGCGTGAGGTTCCCGCCGCAGTTGATCCCGCATTGCCCCGCCGCGCACACCGCGGTGATCGTCCCCGCGTCGCCGGCGGTCCCCGCGTCGGCCGTCGAGCACGCGTTCGTGCAGCTCCCGCAGTGCGTCGGGTCGGTCTTCAGATCGACGCAGGCCTGCCCGCACGGCGTGAGCGTTCCCGGGCACCCGCCGTCCGCGGTGGGTTTGATGACGTCTTGCGCCGCGTCTTTCACCTGAGAGTCGCCGCTCGACGAGTCCCCGAGCGACGAGTCGACGCCCGCGTCATCCGCAATCAACCCATTGGCGCACGCGTAAGAGCCGCAAACAAAAGCCCCCGCGAGCAGCACCCTACGCATCCGCCCATCATCGCAGACAACCGCGTGTGCACAACCATTTGCTTGACTTTCGTCAGCTTCGAACAAACATTGCCCTATTCAAGATGACGAAAATGAGGCAGCAAGAGCTTCGCTTCCGCAGCTGGGGCGGGGCACGAGCCGGCGCCGGTCGTCCGCGCACGCGCCTCTCGCGCGTCCCGCACCGCAAACGCGTGAAGCACCGCGCGGCGCACCCCGTTCACGTCACCTTGCGGGCTCGCTCCGGGCTGCCGCCGCTGCGCGATCGAGGGATCTTCCGAGAGCTACGCGACGCGATCGCCAACGCGAACGCCCGCGGCGCGCTCCGCATCGTCGAATTCTCCGTTCAGAACGACCACGTGCACCTCGTCGTCGAAGCGTCCGACGCGATTGCTCTCGCGCGTGGCGTTCAAGGCCTCGAGGTTCGTCTCGCTCGCGCGGTCAATCGTGCGCTTCGCGTGCGCGGCAAAGTGTGGGGCGACCGTTACCACGCGCGCGAGCTCCGGACGCCCCGCGAGGTCCGAAACGCCCTCGTCTACGTGCTGATGAACGCGCGCAAGCACGGCGCGCGCGTGCCTTCTGGCGTCGACGCGTTCTCGTCGGCGCCATGGTTTCGCGGCTTCGCGTTCCACGTCGCGACGCCTCGCCTGGCGTCTCCGACGGTTCCATCCGCCACGTGGCTCGGGGGAACCGGTTGGCGAAGGCGCGGTCTCATTCGCTCGACGGAGCAGCCTCGAGCGCCCGCGTAGACGCCCAACGGCCCGAAGGCGGTGACGCGCAGCTCACGAAGACGGGCGACATGCGTCGCCGCGCCCGCGCCTCAGCTCAGCGCGAGCATCCGTTCGATCGGAACACGCGCGCGTTCGATCATCTCCGGGCTCATCTCGAGGCGCGGCTCGAGATCGCGGAGCGCGAGGTAGACCTTCTCGAGCGTGTTCTTCTTCATGTGCGGGCACTCGTTGCACGCGCAGTTGCCCTCGGGGGGCGCGGCGATGAACGTCTTCTCGGGGGCCTGCTTCTGCATTTGGTGCAGGATCCCCGCTTCGGTCGCGACGATGAACTCCTTCTTCGGGCTCGCGAGCGCGTGCTTCAGGATGCCGGTCGTCGAGCCGACGTAGTCGGCCATCTTGAGCACCGCGTCCTCGCACTCGGGGTGCGCGAGGATCTCCGCGTCCGGGTGCCGCGTCTTCAGGGCGATCAGCTTTCGCTCGCTGAAGGTTTCGTGCACTATACAACTACCTTGCCAGAGCTTCATCGGCCGATCGAGCTTCTTCTCGAGGAAGTGGCCGAGGTTCTTGTCGGGGGCGAAGAGGATCGTCTTGTCGCGCGGGATCGCGTTCACGATCTTCTCGGCGTTCGACGACGTGCAGATGTAGTCCGAGAGCGCCTTCACCTCGGCGGAGCAGTTGATGTACGTGACCGACACCGCGCCGGGGTTCTTGTCGCGCCACGCCTTGAAGCGATCGGCAGGACAACCGTCGGCGAGCGAGCAGCCCGCGGTGAGATCCGGCACGACCACGATCTTGTCGGGGTTCAGGATCTTCGCGGTCTCGGCCATGAAGTGGACGCCGGCGAAGCAGATGACGTCGGCGTTCGTCTTCTTCGCGGCCTGCGCGAGCTGGAGCGAGTCGCCGATCACGTCGGCGACGTCCTGGATGTCGCCTTCTTGGTAGTAGTGCGCGAGCAGAACCGCGTTCCGCTCTTTCTTGAGCCGGAGGATTTCGGCCTCGTAGTCCATGCCTACAACGTAGGGCTCACTCCTCGGGTTTGCGAGCCAGAAGCTTTCCCGAGATGTGCTCGCCCAGCGCGTCCGACATGAGCCTCTCGACGACGTCGTCGAGCGCGACGCGCTCTTTGTCGTCCGAGAAGAGGAACCGAATGCCCATCCCGGGCGTCCGGCGGTCGGGGTCGGTGTTCGTCTGCGCCTGAGCTTCGGTCGTGACCCAAATCACCTTGCCGCGCAGCTTCAGCTGCGTGTCTTGCGCAGGCAGCGAGAGCACGAAGACGAACTCCGTGCCGATGTCGAGGGGCTTGGCCGTCTTGATGAACGTGCCGCCCTTCGAGATGTTCTTCGTGTAGTCCGCGAAGAACGTGTTGAGCCGTTTGTAATCGACGCGGAGCGTGATGGCCGCGCGCTCCGCTTGCCGCTTCTCCGAGCCGTCCATGTTAGACATCTACTTCTATCATGGCGTCGCGCTTGGAGGCATTTCGCAACCGCGTCAAGGACGCGCCGGCTCGCGCGCGCGCGGCCTGGCACATGGGCCGCAGCACCGGGATGATTTGGGAGCTCCGCCCGAGCGGCATCGCCCAGCTCTTGCGGATGATGAACCGGGACTACCAGAACCCCTCGGCGGTCTTCACGATCCACGCGAAAAACCAGCCCGATCGCGTCGCGATTCGATTCCGCGGGCGGTCGACGACCTATGGCGAGCTCGACGATCGCATCGACCGGCTGGCGTCGGGGCTCGTCGAGCGGGGCCTGCAGCGTAAGCAGAGCACGCTCGTCATGATGAAGAACCGCCCCGAGTTCATCGAAATCGGCGCGGCGGCCGGCCGGGTCGGGGCCGCGGCGGTCTCGGTCTCGTGGCGCTCGACGCCGTCGGAGCTCGCGTACCTCGCGGGCAACTCGGGCGCGCGCTTCATCTTCTTCGATCACGAGCTGTGGCCGACGGTGGAGCAGGCGCGCTCGAAGATCGATTTGCCGCTCGAGCGCTTCGTCGCGGTCGGCGGCGACCCTCCGTCGAGCTTCGGGGGTTGCGCGCGCTACGAGGATTTCCTCTCGGCGACGAAGCTCGACCATCGCCGGCGACGACGAGGCCGCCGCGGTCGTCACGTACACGTCGGGCACGACGGGCAAGCCGAAGGGCGCCGTGCGACGCTTCCCACGCGAGATGTTCACGCAGATCCTCGAGTTTCTCGCCGTCACGCCGATCAAGTGCGACGACGTCCACCTCGTCGTCTGCCCGATGTACCACATGACCGCGTGGGCTTTTTTGACGATGACCCACGCCGTCGGCGGCACGGTCGTCATCGCCGACGAGTTCAAGCCCGAGTCGTTCCTCGAGCTCGTCGAGAAGGAGCGCGTCACGACGACCGCGATGGTCCCGACGATGCTCCAGCGCCTCGTCTCGCTCGGCGAGGGGCCGATCCGCGGCCGGCGCACGCGCTCGCTCCGCGCGATCTTCTGCGGCGGCGCGCAGCTCCCGGGGCAGCTCGCGATCGAGGCGATGGATCTCCTCGGCGACGTGGTCTTCAACTTCTACGGCGCGACCGAGCTCGGCATCGTGACGCTCGCGGGCCCCGCGGATCTCCGCGCGGCGCCCGGCACGATCGGCCCCGTCGTCGAGGGCAACGACGTGCTCCTCCTCGACGAGCGCAAGAACCCCGTGAAGGATGGCGACGTCGGCGAGCTCTTCGTGAAGAACGCGATGTTGGTAGCTGGGTACCATGGTAACGACGACGCGATGCGCGAGAGCATGCACTCGGGCTATTTCAGCGTGGGCGATCTCGCGCGGCGCGACGCGGACGGGCGCTACTTCATCGAGGGCCGCAAGCGCGACATGGTCATCTCGGGCGGCGTGAACGTCTACCCCGCGGAGGTCGAGAACGCGATCGAGGAGCACCCGCAGGTGCTCGAGGCCGCGGTCGTCGGCGTGCCCGACCCCGAGTGGGGCGAGCGCGTGAAGGCGTTCGTCGTCGCGCGCGCCGGCGAGCGCATCGACGGCGAGCAGCTCAAGCAGTTCCTCCGCGAGCGCATCGCCGGGCCCAAGATCCCGCGCGAGTACGCGTTCATCGACGCGCTCCCCCGAAACCCGACGGGCAAGGTCCTGAAGAACGAGCTCCGAACCCGCGCGTGACCGATGGATGACGCCGAGCTCAGCGCCCAGCGCGTAGGGAAGGTTCTCCGCGACAAGTGGACGCTGGAGAAGCTCGTGGGCGTCGGCGGCATGGCCGCGGTGTACGTCGCGCGGCACAAAATCGGGCGGCTCGACGCCATCAAGATCTTGCACCCCGAGTACGCGAGGAGCGAGCAGGTGCGCGCGCGCTTCGAGCAGGAAGCGCACGTGCTCAACCGGTTCAAGCACCCGGGCGCGGTCGAGGTGCGCGATCTCGAGACGACCGAGGACGGCGCGCCGTTCATCGTCATGGAGCTGCTCGAGGGGAAATCGCTCGCCGACGTGATTCGCGAGAAGCCGTCCACACCCGAGGACGCGCTCCGCGTGGCCGACGAGGTGCTCGACGTGCTCGCGGCGGCGCACGCGCAAGGGATCATCCATCGCGACATCAAGCCGGACAATTTGTTCGTTCTTCCGAGCGGCGCGATCAAGGTGCTCGACTTCGGGATCGCGCAGCTTCGCCCGAGGAACGCGCCCGGCGAGCAGAACCTCAAGACCAAGACGGGCACGACGCTCGGCACGGTCGCGTACATGCCGCCCGAGCAGCTCAAGGGGAGCGACATCGACGCGCGCGCGGACGTCTACGGCGTCGGCGCGACGATGTACCGCATGCTCGTCGGGCGCGACGCCGCACCGCGCGGACAGCGACGTCGAGCTCATGATGAAGGTGCTGAGCGAGCCCGCGCCGCGCATCGCGTCGGTCGTGCCCGTGCGGGCCGACGTCGCGCGCATCGTCGATCGCGCGCTCGCGTTCGATCGCGACGCGCGCTTTCCCGACGCGCGCTCGATGCAAGTCGAGGTGCGCGAAGCGAAGCGGAGCGCACCGAGTGAAATCCTCGGGCGCATCGCGCCCGATGAGACGACGCGCGCCGCGCGCGCCGCGACGAACGCGCCGATGGCCGAGGCGATCATCGAACCTCGCACGCCGGAGCGGAGCGGAGGTCCGAGGTTCGATCTGGCGATCGCGCCGCCGCCCGGCTCGGAGGTCGCGACGCGCACGCCCGCGCGGCTCGCGAGCGCGAACGTTCTCGAGCCGACGATGCACGCCGCGCCGGAGAGCGCGCTCGTTCGCGAGGCGACGCCTTCGAGCCGGCTGGTCGGGGCGGCGAGCGCCGTCTCCGCGCCCATCGCGTCGCCCACCGAGCGGACGCGCGTGAGCGCCGACGTCGCGCCTCCGTTTCACCGACGCGAGATCGCGGGCGTTCCGATGTTCTGGCTCCTCGGCGCGGGCATCGTGCTCCTCTTCGCGGCTGGCGCGCTCGTCGCGTCGCTCGCGATCGCCGCCCTCGGCCACAAGGACACGACGCCCGCCGCGACGACGCCCGCCGCGACCTACGCGCCGCCTCCGCAGCCCACGCTCGTCCGACGAAGAAGATCGCGAAGAGCGCCGCCCGCCGCCACCGGGCAGGGGCCACGGCCACGGGAAGCACAAACCCTGAAATTGAAGTAGAATTTACGATTAGTGGACCTCGAGGTCGGCGCTGTTTTGCAGGGAAAATACCTGCTCACCTCCAGCATTGGGCGCGGAGGAATGGGCGAAGTCTTCGCCGCCAAGCGCACCGATGACGGTCGCGAGGTCGCGATCAAGGTCGTCAGCCACCGCATCGTCGACGACACGCTCATGGCGCGCCTCGAGCGCGAGGCGACCGCAGCGCGCCGCATTCGAAGCATCTACGTCCCCGAGGTCTACGAGATCGATCGCACGGCCGAGGGCGAGCTCTACCTCGTCATGCGACGCCTCCACGGCGAGTCGCTCGCGACGCGGCTCAAGGAGCGGCGCGCGCTCCACTGGCCCGAGGTCGAGCGGATCGTCGACGACGTGCTCTCCGCGCTCGCGGACGCGCACGCGGCCGGCGTCGTGCACCGCGACTTGAAGCCCGGAAACATCTTCCTCGAGACGGTCGAGGAGCCGACGATCCCCGCGCACACGCCCGCGACCGCGTGGCTCCCCGCGACCCAGATCGAGCGCGCGATGATCCTCGACTTCGGCGTCTGCAAGCTCGACACGAGCGACGGGCCGAAGCTCACGGTCACGGGCGAGTCCGTCGGGACCGTCTCGTACATGGCGCCCGAGCAGATCCGCGGCGCGTCGGACGTCGACGGTCGTGCGGATTTGTACTCGCTCGCGATGGTCGTGTTCGAGATGTGCGCCGGTCGCATCGCGTTCGACGCCTCGGGACAGATGGCGATCCTCGCGGCGAAGCTCGAGGGCCGCGCGAAGCGCCTCAAGGACTACGCGGTCGTCGCGATCCCCGCGGGCCTCGACGCGTTCGTCGCGAAGGCGCTCTCGCGCCGCCCAGGCGATCGCTTCTCGAGCGCGCGCGAGATGCAGCAAGCGTGGCGCGCGCTCGGACCCGCGACGGAGACGCCGCGCGCGCAGCTCGGCACGACCATCGCGCCCACGTACGCGACGCAGACCGCGCTCACGGCAGGAACGCACATGCGGGCCTACGGGTTCGTCCCGCGCCTCGGGCTCCTCGTCGCGTCGCTCGGCGTCTTCGGCTCCGCCATCGCGATCGCCATCGCGCTGCACAGACCGAAGGCGCGCCCCGCGGGCCTCGAGACGGAGACCGCCGACACGATCGAGACGGTTCAAGCGCTGCCTGTGAGCTCCGCGACCGCGCCGCTCGAGCCCTCGGCGACGAGCGTGGCGCTCCCGACCTTCGAGATCATCGACGCGCCGGACGCGGGACGCCGCGTTCCACCGCGATGGCGCCCGCCAAAACGAAACACTTCGCCGACGCAGACGGGCCCGCACATCACGACCGAACCGCGCTATTAAGGAGGGGTGAGCCTTAGACTCAGTGTGGTGTTCGCGTGCGCGGTCGCGTGTGCATGCAGCGGTGGTGGCGGACAACCGGACGGCGGTGGACGACGCGGGCAATGAGGCGGAGGCCGCGCCGATCCCGTACCCGGCGCCGCACGCACCGATGCCCAAGGCGGTGAACAGCGGCGCGCTCGGTCATCGCCGCGCCCAAGCTCGTCACCATCTCGTTCCAGAACGATCCGCTGCAAAGCGCGATCGACGCGTTCTCGTCGCAGCTCGTGAGCTCGCCGGCTTATTGGAAGGGCGCCGTCTTCGAGTACGGCGTCGGTCCGGTGACGCAGGTCGTCTACCACGCCGCCGAGACGCCCCCCGCGGCCCTCGCCGACTCCGACGTGCAGGCGTGGCTCACGAACAAAATCCAGACGGACAACACGTTCCCGCAGCCCGACGCGAGCACGATCTACACGCTCTATTACCCGAGCGGCACGAACGTCACGATGGGTGGCGGCATCACGTGCAGCCAGTTTCAGGGCTACCACGACTCGTACGCGCTCTCGTCGACGGTCGACGGCGGCGCCAGCGGCAACGTCATCTACGCGATCGTCCCGCGCTGCCCGCCGCCGCCGGTCGCGGGCGTCACCGACGCCGATCAGATGACCGCCGAGGCGTCGCACGAGCTCGTCGAGGCCGCGACCGATCCGTATCCGTCGTCGAAGCCCGCGTACATCACGGTCGACCCGGACAGCCACGCGTGGGAGCTCCTCGCCGGCGGCGAGATCGGCGATCTCTGCGGCGCGTTCCCCGACTCGTTCTACAAACCGACGGGCTTCGATCACCTCGTGCAGCGCGTGTGGTCCAACGCGAACGCCGCGGCGGGCCACGATCCGTGCGAGCCCGACGGGACGACGCCGTACTTCAACTCGGCGCCGCTCGTGAGCGACACGATCACGATCCAGGTCGGCGGCGTGGCGACGAAGACCAAGGGCATCAAGGTCCCGATCGGGCAGAGCGTCGACGTCGAGCTCGATCTCTACAGCGACGCGCCGACGTCCGGCCCGTGGAAGGTCACGGTCATGGACATCACGAGCGCGTTCTTCGGCGGAAAACCCGCGCTCTCGTTCGTGCTCGACAAGGACACCGGCCAGAACGGAGACAAGATCACGATGACCGTGACGCTCCTTCGAAACGTCATCGGGGGCGCGCCGTTCTGGATCCAGAGCGATCTCGGCACGTCGAGCACGGTCTGGCTCGGCGCAGTGAACTTCTTCTAAGGTGAGGCTCGCGGCGCTCGCATTCGGACTCGTCGTCTTCGCGGCGCCGCTCGCGCGCGCGCAAGACACACGCGACGATCCGCAAGACTCCGAGCAGCGCGACGAGTCGCGCGCCGCTTTCCGCCGAGGCGTCGCCGCGGTGCAGAAGCAAAAGTGGACCGAGGCGCGCGACGATTTTCTCGAGGCCTACAAGCTCTTTCCGCACCCGAGCATCTTGCTCGACCTCGGCGTCTCGCAGTTCCACGTCGGCGACTATGTCGCGTCGGAGCAGGACCTCACGCGCTTCCTCGCGGAGGACACGGGCGCGACCGCCGACGAGCTCCAGACGGCGCGCGGCACGCTCGCCGAAGTTCGCAAGCACCTCGGCACGCTCCGCGTGCGCGTCTCGCCGGTGGGAGCCACGGCGACGCTCGACGAAAAGCCGCTCTCGCTCGTCGCGGGCGAGCTCACCGACGTGCGCGTCGCGATCGGCGCGCACACGCTCGAGGCCACCGCGCCCGATCACGAGACGTGGACGGGTCGCGTCGACGTCGACGGCGAAGGCGCGAAGGTCGTCGACCTCACGCTCTCGCCCCGCGACCAAGATCACGCGCAGGCGGGACCGGGCACGCAGCGCGTCGTGAGCTACGTCCTCTTCGGCACCGGCGTCGCGCTCGCGGGCTTCGGCATCTTCACCGGCGTTCGCTCGATCGATCTCGCCAACCAGTACAACACGCCGACCGAGGCGAACTACCAGAACCCGTCGACGAAGTCCGAGGGCCTCGCGTTCCGCACCGCGGCCGACGTCACGCTCGCGCTCGCCGCCGCGTGCGTGGTCGCAGGCGTCGTCGTGTACGTGACGGCGCCGAAGAAGGCGCAGGCCAAGGTCGCGCTGTCACCCTTCGGGATTCACCTGACTTTTTGACGCGCCTTGCCTGCCGGGCGCGCGATGCGAAGCTTAAGGGCATGAGAACGCGCACGCCCCGCAAAAAGACCGTGCGCCACCCACACTCGGTGGTCGCAAAACGGACGACCTCGGACAACACCACGCCCCGCCAGAGACCGCTACCTCATCGAGGCGAAGACTGCGGCCGCTTCGGAGATTTCGAAGATCAGCCGAGGCGCGGCGAAGCCAGCTAATTCGCCGCGAACATTTCCTCTTCCACGAGCCCCGGGGCGATCGTCCCGTGTGACAAGAGCGCGTCGTGGAAGCGCTTGAGCGAGAACTTCTCGCCCCACTCCTTCTTCGCGCGCTCGCGCATCGCGAGGATCTTCTGGCGGCCGAGGAGGTAGCTCGACGGCTGCGTCGGCGTCTCGGTGTAACGCTTCACCTCGGACATCGCGAGCGCGTGCTCGAGGTGGACCTTCTCGGTGAGGAACGCGACGCCCTGATCGAACGTCATCCCGCGCGTGTGCAGGCCGACGTCGATGACGATGCGCGCCGCGCGCACGAGCGTCCACTCGAGCTGCATGAGGCGCTCTTCGTCCGTGTACATCCCGAGCTCGCTCATGAGCTCCTCGGCGTAGAGCGCCCAGCCCTCCGCGAAGATCGCCGGGCCCGTCGCCTTGCGCACGACCGACGGATGCCGCCGCGCGATCGAGAGCTGCAGGTGGTGACCGGGGTAGGCCTCGTGCGTCGACGTGTCGACCTGGTCGCCGTGGTCGTTCTCGCGGAGCATCTGCTCCTGTTCGGTCTTGGAGGCCTTGTCGTCGACGGGCGTGACGAAGAAGAAGCCCTTCGTCACCGAGTCGAACGGCGGCGGCTGATCGTACGCGGCCGTGACCGTCGAGCGCTGGAACGGCGGCGTCTCGATGACCTCGCAGTCGTCGCCCTCGGGGAGCGTGACGACGTCCTTGTCGACCAGGAATTTGCGCGCGCGCGCGAGCTCGCTCGCGGTAGCTCGGCAGCAGCTCCTTCGCCGTCGGGTGGTGGCCCTTCACCTTCGCGACGACCTCGGGCCAGCCCTTGGCCTTCGGGTCGATGCGCTTCGCGAGCGTCGCCATCTGCGCGTCCGTCTCGGTGAAGATCTTCTCGCCGATGGCGACGAGATCCGCCGCGCCCTCGGTCACGAAGAAGTCCTGCTTCAAGAGGAAGTCGAAGAGCTCGGGGCCCGCGGCGTAGTCGTCGCCGCCCTTCTGGAGGACGCTCTTCTCGAGGAATTGCTTGTAGTCTGCATACGCTTTTTGGGCGTTCTTCAGGGCTTTTTCGACGCGTTCCTTCTCGGCGGGGAGCGCGGCCACGAGCGGGGCGCGCTCGTCGTCGAAGAACTGCTTGGCGCCGCCGGCCGACTCGATGCCGATCTGCGTCCACACCTTCGGCGGCTTCTGGAGGTTCTTCTTCGCGTCCTCGAGCTGCGCGGGGATCTTCTCGATGCGCGCGAGCGCGTTCTTCGCGCGCACGTCGGCCGGCGCGTAGTTGCGCGCGGTCATCAAGAAGAGCGCGTTCATCGGCCCCATGTACGTGTCCGGCTTTCGGCGGAGCGGGTCTTGCGCGCGCTTCATGCGGACGTCGACCGCGAGCGAGTGCTCGATGATCGCTAGATCGGTGAGCGCGGCGCGCGAGGCGTGCGGCGTCTGGAACCGCGCGTTCAAGTCGGAGAGCATCTTCTCCTCGAGGGCGACGTCGCGCTCGAAGCCCGCGAGCGTCCGATCGTCGAGCTCGTCGTCGCGCTGGTGAAGGCCGAGCTGCGTCGCGGTCTCGGGCGAGATCTTCACGATCAAGTCGACGAACGCCTGTCCTGCCTTGGCGATGTCCGCGTCGTCCGCGTCGTTTTTCTGCGCCTGCGGCTCGGGCTTCTTCACCGGGTTCGCGACCGGCTGCGGATGAATCGGGGGGACCTTCGGCTGACCCGGCTCCGGCGGGCCACAAGAAGCAGCGAGCAACATGAAGAGGGCGAACGTCGTCTTGCGCGGCATGCGCCCTTTCATAGCTTATGATGCGAGCATGGTCCCGCCCCCGGCGAGGTCGAGCTTCTCGCTTCCCGCAGCGGGCGATCTTCGCGATCGCGCCGACCGCGCGGTGCAGCAGGCGCGGCGCCGCGGGCGCCCGCGCGATCGCTTCCTCGCGGACCGGCGCTCGACGCTCATTCGGTACCTCGTGCCGTGCCTCGCGCTCGCGTCGATCATGGGCGCCTCGGTCGCCGTGGTCGACGTGGCGTTCGCGTCGTTTTCGCCCGATCCGCGCGCGACGATCGCCGAGGCGGCCGCGTCGGTCGTGCTCGCGCTCGCCGTGGCGCTCGTCCTCGTGTTTCGCAGGCAGCTCCGCGCGATCCTCGTCATTCACGGAGCGGCGGCCGTGGGGAGCCAGCTCGCGTGGGGCTTCGCGGCGCGCTTCACGGGAGGCGCGTCGAGCCCTTATTTGCTCGCGCTCCCGCTGTCGCATGTCCTCTACGCGGGCGTCGTGCCCGCCGATCCGTGGGTCGCCGCGCTGAGCGGCGTCGCGTGTTACGGCGCGCTCCTCGTCGCGAGCCCGGGCTCGCCGCTGCCGGTTCACCTCGTCGTGCTCGCGTCCGCGACGGGCTCGGTGGTCCTCGCGATGGCGCGCCAGCACCGCGCGCTCCACACGTTCATGCGCGCGGAGCGGCTCGCCGCGGCGCTCGAGCGCATGCGCCGCATGCAGGAGCAGCTCGTCGTCGTCGAGAAGCTCGAAGCGCTCCGCGTGCTCGTCGGCGGGATGGCGCACGAGCTCAACAACGCGCTCGCGGTCGCGATGGCGTCGAACCAGCAGGCGGCGCGCGATCTCTCCGCCAATCTCGAGCTTGCGCGCGGCGCCATCGCGCGGAGCGACGGGGGCCTGCAGCGCATCAAGAAGACCGTCGACCGCCTGCGGCGCTTCGCGATGGCCGCCGAGGGCGTGCTCGAGCCCGCGGACGTCGCGGCGATGCTCGATTTCGCGCTCGAGAGCGCGATCGGCCGCGCGCGCTCTGGCGTCGTGATCGAGCGCCACTACGACGCGCAGGTCGGCTCGCTCGAGGTCCACGTCGCCGCGCTCGCCGAGGCGCTCTATCAAATCTCGCGCAACGCGGTCGAGGCGATGCCCAGCGGCGGCACGATCCAAGCGACGGTGCGCAAGGAGGGCGATCGCATCGTCTTGTCGGTCGCGGACCAAGGGCAGGGGATCGCGCCCGAGGAGCTCTCGCGCGTGTTCGATCCGTTCTTCCGCGCGAAGGGCAAGGCCGGCGTGATGAAGAGCGGGCTCGGTTTGTCCGCGGTCTACGGCCTCATCAGCGCCATCGGCGGGCACGTCGACATCCGGAGCGAGGTGGGAAGGGGCACCGAGGTCGCCATCGGGATGCCCGCGCGGAAATCGGGGAGCTCGTTGAGACCGCCGTCCCCATGAAGCACCACCCCGGAGACGTCGTCGCAAACAGGTTCGACATCGAGGCGCTCGCGGGCGAGGGCGGAATGGGCGAGGTCTACCGCGCGCGCGATCGCGAGCGCGAGGGTCGCGTGGCCCTCAAGATCTTCCACACGCCCGGTCACACGAACGCGGCGGAGGCGCGCACGCTCCTCGAGCTCTTGCATCCCAACGTCGTTCGCTGCATCGCGTTCGGTACGACCGACGAGGGCAGCGATTACCTCGCGACCGAGTGGCTCGAGGGCGAGACGCTTCGCTCGCGCCTCATGCGCGGGCCGCTCCCGCTCGGGCAGACGCTCCGGCTCGCGCGCCGCGTCGCCGAGGGGCTCGCCGCCGCGCACGCGTGGGGCATCACCCACCGCGACGTCACGCCGGCGAACGTGATGCTCGTGAAGAACGAGGTCGAGCAAGTGAAGCTGCTCGATTTCGGCCTCGCGGTGCATGGGCGCGCGGAGGGCGCGGCGGGCACGGTCGGCTACGCGGCGCCCGAGCAGGCCCGCGGCGAGCCACCGACGCCGCGCGCGGACGTCTTCTCGCTCGGGTGCGTGATGTACGAGTGCCTCGTCGGCGAGAAGCCCTTCGCCGCGGAGACGGACGTGGGCGTCATCGCGCGGATGCTCGAGGGCGAGACCGCGCGCGTCACGTCGCGCCTCACCGGCGTGCCGAGCTCGGTCGTGCGGCTCCTCGCGCGGATGCTCGCGAGCAACCCCGAGCAGCGGCCGCGAGACGCCGCGGCCGTCGCGCTCGAGCTCGCCGCGTTCAATCGCGCGAGCACGCCCGCGATCTCGAGCGTGCGCCTCGCGTCGGAGGCACGAGGATCCGCGTCCGGCTCCGTGACGGACGCCGAGGCGCGCGCCGCGCACGTGCTCGTCGCCGAGACCGCCGCCGCGGACAACGCGCGGCTCGGGGCGGAGCTCGAGTCGCTCGGCGCGGCGATCACGCGGGACGGCAAGCGCCTCACGTGCATGTGGAGCACGGAGTCGTCCGCGGTGGAGCGCGCCGTTCGCGCGGCGCGCGCGGCCCTCGCGCTTCGTCGCTTCGACGCGCACGCGCGCGCCTCGCTCGTCGCGGGCGTGTCCCAGACGTCGGGGTTCGTCGCGGCGCTCGACTCGCTCCCCGAGGCACCCGCGCTCCGCGTCGACGCCGATACGGCGCGCCTCCTCGGGGATCGTTTCGTCGTGCGGCCCGAGTCGAGCGACGCGGGCTTCGGCGATTTGGTCCTCTTGCGGGAAGGCGCGAGCCCGCACTCTCGCACGACGCTCCTCGGTCGCGAGACGCGCTGCGTGGGACGCGATCGCGAGATCGGGCTCGTCGTGTCGACGTTCGAAGAGTGCGCAGAGGAGCCCGATCCGCGCGTCGTGTGGGTCACGGGGCCGCCCGGCATCGGCAAGACGCGCGTGCGCGACGAGGTCCTCGCGAAGATCGCCGCGAGCGAGCACGCGCCGCGCGTGTGGAGCGCGCAGGCCGATCCGACGCGCGCGAGCTTCGTCCTCGGCGTCATCGCCGATCTCGTGCGGTCGGCCGCAGGCATCGCGCAAGACGACGACGAAATGCACCAGCGCACGGCGCTGTCGTCACGCGCGTGCGCGCGCGTGTCCGACGCCGATCGTCCGCGCGTCGTCGAGTTCCTCTCCGAGCTCTTGCGCATCCACGTCGGCGAGCCGTCGAACCAGCTCCGCGCCGCGCGCGAGGAGCCGATGCTCATGGGCGATCAGGTCCGGCGCGCGTTCGAGGATCTCGTCGTCGCCGAGCTCTCGAATGGACCCATCGCGCTCGTCATCGAAGACTTGCAGTGGTCCGACGCCGCGTCGGTCCGCGCCATCTCCGACGTCGCCCGCGTCGCGCGAGACAAGCCGCTCTTCGTCTTGCTCCTCGGTCGTCCCGAGGCGAAGGACACGCACCTTCGGCTCGTCGCGGACCGCCAGCCCACGGGCGTCGCGCTCGGCAAGCTCGGGACGAAGGCCATGGAGAAGCTCGTCACGCAAGCGCTGTCGCGCGAAGCCGCCGCGGACGCGTCGCTCGTCGCGAGCATCGTCGAGCGCTCGGGCGGAAACCCGTTCTTCGCCGAGGAGCTCGTGCGCGCCTCGCAGACCGAAGGCGGTCGCGCCGCGTCGACCGCGGCGCTCGCGATGCTCGAGTCGCGCCTCACGAGCCTCGAGCCCGAGGCGCGCCGCGTGCTCCGCGCGGGCAGCGTGTTCGGCGCGCAGTTCTCGTCGGCGAACGTCGCCGCGCTCCTCGGAGAAGACGCCTCGCGCGAGTTCGTCGACGCGTGGTGCGCATGGCTCGCGGAGCGCGAGGTCCTCTCGCAGAGCGGCGGCGTGTGGAGCTTCCGCCACGCGCTCGTCCGCGACGTCGCCTACGCGATGCTCACGGAGGCCGATCGCAGAAGCGCGCACGCGCACGCCGCCGCGCTCCTCGAAGGGGCGCTCCACGCGCCCGGCCCGGTCATCGCCGATCACTGGTCGAACGCGGGCGAGCCCGAGCGCGCCGCGAGGTGGCTCGCGTCGTCGGCCGTGAGCGCGCTCGAGGCCAACGACCTCACTGCGTGCGCAGACCTCGGCCAGCGCGCGCTCTCGAACCTCGGGGAAGGCGAGGAGCGCGGCGAGCTCCTCGTCGTGCTCGCGGAGGCGCACCGCTGGCGCGGCGACTACGAGGGCTCCGCGAAGCACGCGACCGAAGCGATCACGATGTTGCCCGTCGGGAGCGCGCGCTACTTCCGCGCGCTGGCCGAGCTCGCCGCGATCACGGGCAGCGTGGGACCTGCCGAGGCCTTCGAGTCGGCGATCGCGAAGCTCGCGGCGAGCCCGCGCGATCCCGTCGCCACGCCCGAGTCGCGACGCCGGTCGGAGGCGTCGACCGCGGCCTCGATCGCGTGGAGCCGCGCGGCGATGCAGCTCGCGGTGCGCGGTGACGCGCGCGCGGACGAGCTCCTCTCACGCGCCGCGGCCGCGGCGGACTCGGACCTCGCACGCGGACGCGTGGAGCAGGCGTACGCGGTCCGCGCAGGAATTCGCGGCGAGCTCGAGGAGCTCGTGCGGCACTACCACGCGAGCGTCGAGGCCCTCGAGCGCGCGGGCGACGTGCGGAGCGCCTGCGTCCAAGAGCTCAACCTCGCCTCCGCGCTCTGCGAGCTCGGCGTGGATGGCGAGGCGCGCGCGCGGCTCGATCACGGCGCGCGCGAGGCCGAGGCGCGCGGGCTCCTCTCCGCGGTCGCGCTCGCGCGACACTTGGACGGGATCCTCCTCGCGCGCGAAGGTCGCGTCGACGAGGCGATCGCCGCGCAGTATCGCGCGCTCGAGACCTTTTCGTCGCAAGGCAACGCGCGCATGGAGGGCGGCATTCGCGCGCACCTCGCCGAGCTGTTCCTCCGTCGCGGCAAGGTCGACGAAGCGCTTCGCGAGGCCGAGCGCGCCCGAGATCTCCTCGCGAAATCGCCGCCGGCGCGCGCGCACGCCCTCGCGACCCTCGCGCTCGTCCACCTCGCGCGCGGCGACGTCGCGGCGGCGCTCGCGGCGTCGGCCGAGTCGATCGAGCTCGCCCAGACCGCGGGCGTCGAGTCGGGTGAGGCGATCGTCTATGCGGCGCGCGCCGAGGCCCTCGCAGCTTCGGGCTCCGCCGAGGCCCAGAGTGTGCGCGACACGGGGCGAAAGCGCCTCGTCACGCGAGCCGCCGCGATCGCCGACGAGCACACACGTGCGGCGTTCCTGCGCGTGCCTGAAAACGCGCGCCTCCTCGCCTGACCGTCCTTGACGGAAGTCATTTCTTTCCATAAGCGTACGCGACGCCATGATCGGCAGCGCCCTCGTCAACGCACGAAAGGCCACCTCCAACCTCGTGAGCGTGCGCGACGTCGTCGCGCTCGCGAAGCCCCGCATCACGCTGATGGTGCTCCTCACGTCCGCGGGCGGCGTCTGGTTGAGCCCGGCGCACACGTCGCGCCTCACGATCACGCTCGCCTTGCTCGGCACGTGCCTCATCGTCGCCGGCGCGAACGCGCTCAACATGTACATCGAGCGCGACATCGACGGCTTCATGAAGCGGACGAAAGACCGCCCGCTCCCCGCCGGCCGCATGCCGCCGCGTTTCGCGCTCTGGTTCGGTGTCGCAGTCTCAGTCGCAGCCGTTCCCATCCTCGCGATCGGCGTCAACGGTACGACCGCGCTCCTCGCGATCCTCGCCAACCTGCTCTACGTCCTCGCGTACACACCGCTGAAACAACGCTCGCACTGGGCGCTCCAAGTCGGCGCGGTTCCGGGCGCGATCCCTCCGCTGCTCGGTTGGACCGCAGCGACCGGACGGGTCGACGAGGGCGGCCTCGTCCTCTTCGCCATCCTGTTCTTCTGGCAGATCGCGCACTTTCACTCGATCGCGCTCTTCCGAAAGCTCGAATACGGGCGCGCCGGGCTCGTCGTCCTGCCGAACGTCGAGGGCGACGAGGCCGCGCGTCACAGCATCGTGCGCCACGCGAGCGCGCTCGTCGCCGTGAGCCTGCTGCTCTACCCGCTGCACGTCGCGCACGCGATTTACCTCGCCAGCGCGATGGTCCTCGGCGCCGCGTATGTGTCGGTGTGTGTGCTCGGCCTCCGCAAGGGCGCCTCGATGCGCTCCGCGCGCGCCGCGTTCGGCGCGTCGCTGCTCTACTTGGTCGGACTCTTCGCCGCGATCGCCGTCGACGCCGTCGCGCGCTGAAACGCGAAAGCGCGAAACGTTTTCGCGCTTTGGATCCCGCGCGAAAGCCTCTTGTGCGGCAAGGCCTGCGTCCCCTATAAGTCGCACGCGAACGAGCGTTTGAATCGCGCTTTGCGCGATCGATCGAGCACCGCAACGGCCGTAAGACAGCGTGCTCGACAGCGACGTCCATCGCGAACGAGCCAATGCAAATTTTCCCCCGAGCTCTGAACAAGCTGCCGCTCTTCGGCGCTGTCGGTTCTCTCATCGCGCTCGTCGGCGCGATCGGAATCCCCTGGTACTACTTCTCTCCGAAGAACCTCCAGGTCGGCTACGCGCCGAAACAGCCCGTCCCCTATAGCCACCGTCTGCACGCCGGACAGCTCGGCATGGACTGTCGCTACTGCCACGCGCAGGTCGAGCGATCGGCCCACGCGATGATCCCGTCGACGCAGACGTGCATGGGTTGCCACGCGCTCGTGAAGACCGACAGCGCGCTCCTCGCGCCGGTCCGCGAGAGCTGGGAGACGAACACGCCCGTCGAGTGGGTGAAGGTCCACAAGCTCCCCGAGCACACGTACTTCAATCACAGCGCGCACCTCGCCGTCGGCGTCGCGTGCGTCACGTGCCACGGCCGCATCGATCAGATGGACGTCGTGCGGCTCGATCAACCCATCGCGATGCAGTGGTGCCTCCAGTGCCACCGCAACCCAGAGCCGAACCTCCGTCCGAAGGACCAGATCACGAACATGAGCTGGACGCCCGAACAAGCGCCCCCCGGCTGGAAGCCGCCGGAAGTGCATCCCCCGACCAACTGCAGCGGGTGCCACCGATGAGCAAGCGTGAGCCGTTCCCGACCGTTCCGGAAGCGCCGACCTCGAAGCGCGTTTGGAAGAGCCTCGACGAGAAGAAGGATCCGACGCACGCCCTCGAGGACGCGAAGAAGGAGCTCCTGACGCCGGCCGGTTTGTCGCTCGGCCGCCGCGGCTTCCTCGGCCTCGGCGCGTCCGTCGCGGCGCTCGCGAGCGAGGCGTGCATTCGCCGCCCCGTCGAGCACATCTACCCGTACGCGAAGGCCCCGGAGTACGCGATCCCCGGCGTCGCCGATCACTACGCGACGATCCTCTCGCGCCGCGGCGAGACCGTCGGCGTCCTCGTCGAGAGCCACGAAGGCCGCCCGACGAAGATCGAAGGCAACGAAGAGCACCCGACGAGCCTCGGCTCGGCCGACGTGATCCTTCAAGCCGCGACGATGGATCTCTACGACGCGGACCGCTCGACCTACGTGCGCGAGAAGGGCAAGCGCAGCGACTGGGGCGCGTTCGACAAAGCGTTCGGCGCGATCCTGAAGACGCTCCAGGGCGACGGCGGCAGCAAGCTCCGCATCCTCGTGCGTCCTTCCTCGTCGCCGACGATGGCGCGCCTTCGCACCCTCGCGACCGAGAAGTTCCCGCACGCGCGCGTCCACACCTACGCGCCGGTGAGCGAAGGCAACGTCCACGAGGGCGGACGCATCGCGTTCGGTCAGGCCGTCACGCCGCGGTACAACTACGCGTTCGCGAAGGCGATCGTCTCGCTCGACGCGGACTTCCTCCAGACCGAGCACGGCTCGCTCCACGCGACCAAGGGCTTCGTCCGCGGACGCAGGCTCGATCGCCCGAGCGATCCGATGAGCCGCCTCTACGTCGTCGAGCCGACGCTCACCGTCACCGGCGCGAACGCCGACGAGCGGCTCCGCATGCCCGCGCTCCACGTCGACGCAGTTCGCGCGCGCGCTCGCCGCCGAGCTCGCGACCCGCGGCGTCGACCTCGGCCCCGTGAAGGAAGCGCTCGCGGACGCAAAGGCGCCCGAGGGGGCAGATGCGTTCGTCAAGGCGTGCGCGGACGATCTCTTCGCCAACAAGGGCAAGAGCGTCGTCGTCGCGGGACGTCGTCAGCCGCCGCACGTCCACGCGCTCGTCCACGCGCTCAACACCGCGCTCGAGAACGTCGGTCGCACGGCCACCTACGCGCCCGTCGCGGACGTCACCGAGCCGAGCGACCTCGGCGCCGAGCTCAAGGCGCTCGCCGACGACATCGACCAGAACAAGGTCGACGTCCTCCTCATCCTCGGCGGAAACCCCGTCTACGACGCGCCCGGCGACATCAAGCTCGCCGAGAAGCTCGACAAGGTGCCGACGACGGTCCACCTCTCTTCGCACTTCGACGAGACGAGCGAGCACTGCACCTGGCACCTGCCGAAGGCGCACGCGCTCGAGTCGTGGGGCGACGGTCGCGCGTTCGACGGCACGTGGTCGATCCAGCAGCCGCTCATCGCGCCGCTCCACGGCGGACGCTCGGCGATCGAGATCCTCGCGCGCCTCACCGACGAAGCGCCGAACGGCCACGAGCTCGTTCGCGCGACGTTCAAGGAGCGCGCGGCGACGCCGTCGCGCTTCGAGGGCGCGTGGAAGAGCGCGCTTCGCCTCGGCCTCGACGCCGGGTCGAACTCCGTTCAGTTCGAGGCGCACGCGACGCTCGCCGACGTCGGCCGCCGCGATCAAGAAGGTCCCGCTCCCGAAGCCCGTGAACGCGTCGAACCTCGAGGTCACGATCGCGCCGGACAACAAGCTCCACGACGGCATGTCGGCGAACAACCCGTGGCTCCTCGAGGTGCCCGGATCCGATCAGCAAGATCGTCTGGGACAACGCCGCGCTCGTCTCGCCGACCACGGCGAAGGCGCTCGGCATCGAGAGCGCACGACGTGATCTCGATCTCGCGCGACGGCGCGCAAGCCGTCGAGGTCGCCGCGTGGATCCAACCGGGCCAGGCCGACAACACGATCGCGCTCGCGCTCGGCTGGGGCCGCGAGAACGTCGGCCGCTACGGCAACGGTCGCGGCTTCAACGTCGCGCCGCTCCGCACCATCAAGACGATGGACATCGATGGACGGCGCGAAGGTCTCCAAGACCGGCAAGACCTACAAGATCGTCCAGACGCAGGATCACGATCGGATGGAGGGGCGCCCGCTCGCCATCGACGCGACGCTCGACGAGTACAAAGCGAACCCGAGCTTCGTGCTCTTCCCGAACGAGGAGCGCAAGGAAGCGGTCGACACCGGCCCGCTCCACCGCGAGCTCGTCCGGTCCGGATCGCCCACGCCCAAGACCCTCCCGCTCTGGGATCGCGCGAAGTACGAGGGCCACAAGTGGGGCATGACGATCGACCTCAACGCGTGCACCGGTTGCAACGCGTGCGTCGTCGCGTGCATCGCCGAGAACAACATCGCGTTCGTCGGCAAGGAGCAGGTCTTCCGCGGCCGCGAGATGCACTGGCTCCGCATCGACCGCTACTTCGTCGGCGACAGCGAGGACAACCCCGAGGTCGCGTTCCAGCCCGTCGCCTGCGTGCAGTGCGAAGAGGCGCCGTGCGAGAACGTCTGCCCGGTCAACGCGACGACGCACAGCCCCGAAGGCCTGAACGACATGGCCTACAACCGCTGCATCGGCACGCGTTACTGCGCGAACAACTGCCCGTACAAAGTCCGCCGCTTCAACTTCCTCGAGTGGCGTGGACCGGAAGGCGCGCAGCAGCGCGTCCAAGACACGTACGAAGAGATCCCCGAGACGGAGAAGATGGCGTTCAACCCGAACGTCACCGTGCGCATGCGCGGCGTCATCGAGAAGTGCACCTACTGCGTGCAGCGCATCGAGGAGGCGAAGATCGCGGCGCGTCGCGACTCGCGCGCGCTCGGCGCCAACGAGATCAAGACGGCCTGCCAGCAGACCTGCCCGGCCGATGCGATCGCCTTCGGCGACCTCAACAACCCGAGGTCGGAGGTCACGCGCCTCAACCGCAGCGACCGCGGCTACGCGCTGCTCGCCGTCCTCGGCACGCACCCGCGCACGACTCACCTCGGCAAGATCAGAAACCCGAGCCCAACCCTCCGCCCGAAGAAGGGCACGGAGCAGAAGCACGAAGGTAGCAACGGCGAGGCGCCCAAATGAGCAGCTTGAATCGCCCCATCAAGTCGATCGGCGAGACGTACCTGACGAAGGAGGGCATGTCCTTCCGTGACATCAGCGACACCGTCTGCGGCGTCACCGAGAAGAAGGCCCCTCGCAACTGGTGGATCGCGTTCTTCATCGCGTCCTCGTTCACCGGCATCCTCGGCCTCTGCGTCGGCTACCTCCTCTGGCAGGGCATCGGCGTCTGGGGAAACAACGCGCCGGTCTACTGGGCGTGGGACATCACCAACTTCGTCTGGTGGATCGGCATCGGCCACGCCGGCACGCTCATCAGCGCCGTCCTCTTCATCTTCCGTCAGAAGTGGCGCACCGCGATCAACCGCGCAGCGGAGGCGATGACGATCTTCGCCGTCATCTGCGCGCTGATGTTCCCCGGCTTGCACGTGGGTCGCATCTGGTTCGCGTATTACATGTTCCCGGTCCCCAACCAGATGGCGATCTGGCCGAACTTCAAGTCGCCGCTCATCTGGGACCTCTTCGCGGTCAGCACCTACTTCACGGTGTCGCTCCTCTTCTGGTACTCGGGCCTCATCCCGGACTTCGCGCTCTTGCGCGACCGCGCGATGGGCATGAAGGGCCGCGCGGGCAGGATCCGCCGCCTCGTCTACGGGTCGCTCGCGCTCGGCTGGCGCGGCGCGAACCGCCACTGGCAGAACTACGAGCGCATGTACCTGATCCTCGCGGCGATCTCGACGCCGCTGGTCCTCTCGGTGCACAGCGTCGTCTCGTTCGACTTCGCGACGTCGGTCATCCCCGGCTGGCACACGACGATCTTCCCGCCGTACTTCGTCGCGGGCGCCATCTTCTCCGGCTTCGCGATGGTCATGACGCTCATGCTCGTGACCCGCGCGGTCTACGGCATGAAGAGCATCATCACGATGAAGCACCTCGAGCTGATGAACAAGATCATCCTGCTCACGGGATCGCTCGTCGGTTACGCGTACGCGATGGAGTTCTTCATCGCGGCGTACTCGGGCAACGAGTACGAGCGATACGCGTTCTTGAACCGCGCCTTCGGCCCGTTCAAGTGGGCGTACTGGACGATGATCACGTGCAACGTGCTCGTCCCGCAGCTGTTCTGGTCGAAGAAGCTCCGCACGAACATCCCCGTGATGTTCGTGGTGTCGATCCTCGTCAACATCGGCATGTGGTTCGAGCGCTTCGTCATCATCGTGACGTCGCTCCACCGCGACTTCCTGCCTTCGTCGTGGGGTTACTACCGGCCGACGCTCGTCGACATGGGCATCTACACCGGCACGCTCGGCTTCTTCTTCACGTGCTTCCTCCTCTTCATCCGCTGGGTCCCGATGGTCGCCATCGCCGAGGTGAAGGGCGTGCTCCCGCAAGCCGACCCGCACGACGAGACCCACCACGCAGAGGAGCACGCGGGCGAAGCCGTCGCCTGCTCCGGGTGAATGATCATGGCGAAGAAACGAGTCGCACTCTACTTGGCGCAGTACGACAGCTCGGCGAAGGTCCTCCACGCCGCCGAGAAGGTCCGCAAAGCGGGCTACACGAAGTTCGACGCGCACTCGCCGTTCCCCGTGCACGGCATGGACGCGGCGATGGGCCTTCCCGACAGCAAGGTCGGCTGGATCGTCTTCTTCTCCGGTCTGACCGGCGTGTCCGCCGCTTACCTGATGATGTGGTGGATGGGCGGCGTCGACTACCCGCTCGTCGTCGGCGGCAAGCCCGGCTTCACGCTGCCGTCGAGCGTGCCGATCATGTTCGAGCTGATGGTGCTCCTCTCGGCCTTCGGCGCGCTCTTCGGGATGCTCCACTTGAACAAGATGCCGCGCCACCACCACCCGCTCTTCGAGTCGGACACCTTCCGCGCGGCGACCGACGACAAGTTCTTCATCTCGATCGAGGCGGAGGACCCGAAGTTCGATCTCGCGGAGACCAAGTCGATCCTCGAGGGCACGCACCCGACGTTGGTCGAGCTCGTCGAAGAGCCGATCGAGGAAGAAGTCGAAGAAGAGGAGCACCACTCATGAAGAAGCTTCTCTTCCTCGCGATGACGGTGGCCGCGATCGCGGGCTGCCGCGGAGAGACCTCCGAGGATCCGCCGATCGTCCCGATCCGCAACATGTACCACCAGCCGAAGTACGAGATGCAGCAGGCTGGCGCGTTCTTCGAAGACGGCCGGGCGATGCGCCCGCAGGTCGAAGACACGATCTCGCGCGAGATGGAGATCGATCCGCGCATCGCGCACGGCCGCCTCGACGACGACACGGGCTACGTGCTCACGATCCCGCAAGAGGAGATCGAGCGCCACGGCGGCATGGACCGCATGCTCGCTCGCGGGCAGGAGCGCTACGGGATCTACTGCTCGATGTGCCACGGCCTCGACGGCTCGGGCCAGGGCATCGTCGTGAAGCGCGGGCTCGTGCCGCCGCCGACGTACCACCAAGATCGCATCCGCCACATGCCAGACGGACAGATCTTCGCGACCATCGAGAACGGCGTACGCAACATGCCCGCATATGGTCCGACGGTCCCGACGCACGACCGCTGGGCGATCGTCGCCTACGTGCGCGCGCTGCAACTCAGCCAGCAAGGCATCGGCGCAAAAGCGCCGAAGGTGGAGAAGAAGCCGTGACGGACGAAAAAGATCCGAAGGACGAGGGCGAAGAGTCCGAGAAGTCCGAGAAGGCGGAAGCCAAGGCCGACGAGAAGAAGGCCGCCGAGAAGCCCGCCGAGAAGGCCGCGGAGAAGCCCAAGGCCGAGAAGAAGAAGAAGAAGGAAAAGGATCCGGCCGACGCGTTCCGTCTCTCGCCCGATCATCCCGTCGCCAACGCCTGGAAGACCTTCGCGGGCGTGGGCCTCATCGGCATCGTCGGCGCCGGCGCTGGCTACTACACCGGACCACACGCGCTTCGCGTACGCGTGGCTCTTCGGGTTCATCTGCGCGCTCACGCTCGCGATCGGCGCGATGCTCTTCGTGATGATGCACCACCTCACGAGCGGCAGCTGGGGCATCGTCGTCCGGCGCGTCGCCGAGATCTTCGGCGCGACGTCCTGGGTCCTGATCCTCCTCGTCGTCCCGGTCGTCGCGATGCGCGGCACGCTCTTCGGTCAGTGGCTGGGGACCGACGCGCACGCGCCGAAGGAGCACGCGCAGATTGAGACCCCGATCTCCGACTACGAGCTCGCGGCCAACGACCTTCAGATGGGGCAGCCGATGGGCGGACAGCCGCACGGCCTTCCGCGCGGCGGTCCAGGCTTCAACCCGCACGGCGGCCCGGGCGGCATCCCGCGCGGAACCGACGTGCAGCGCGGCGGCCCCGGCGCCTCGCCGGTTCACATCCAGACCAACAGGGGCACGGAAGATCGAGCGCTCGCCGCAGAGCACGCCGAGGTGATGAAGGACAAGACCTGGTACCTGAGCCAGACGTTCTTCTACGTGCGCTTCGCGTTCTACTTCCTCGTCTGGTACCTCGTCGGCACGACGCTCCTCAAGTGGTCGACCGATCAGGACAAGTCGAAGGACCCGCTGATCAGCCGCAAGCTCGCGCGCTTCTCCGCGCCCGGCGTGATGCTCCTCGCGCTCACGCTGACCTTCGCGGCGTTCGACTGGATCATGTCGCTAGACCCGACGTGGTACTCGACCATCTTCGGCGTGATCTTCTTCGCCGGGTCGATGGTCTGCATCTTCGCGACCCTCATCCTCGTCTTCCTCGGCTTCCGCAACGCGGGCGTGCTCCAGAAGGAAGTGACGGTCGAGCACTACCACGACCTCGGCAAGCTCCTCTTCGGCTTCATGTGCTTCTGGGCGTACGTCTCGTTCTCGCAGTTCATGCTGCAGTGGTACGCGGCGATCCCCGAAGAGCTGACCTTCTATCATCACCGGTGGGACTCGGGAGTTTGGAAGAACATCAGCCTCGGGCTCGTGTTCCTCCACTTCATCTTCCCGTTCGTCTTCATCATGTCGCGCAACATCAAGCGCAACCTCGGCATGCTCCGGATCGGCGCGCTCCTGCTCATCACGATGCACGTCATCGACATGTACTGGCTCATCATGCCCAACATCCCGCACCAGGCGTCGTTCGCCCCGAGCTGGATCGACGTGTTCGGGTTCATGGGGCCCGTCGGCGTGTTCCTCGCCGTCGCGTTCCGTCAGCTCTCCCAGTACCCGCTACTCCCCATCGGCGACCCGCGCCTCGAGCGCTCGGTCCACTTCGTCAACGCGTAAGGCAACTCAAATGGCTTCAGACGATTCACGTCCCAGAGTCAGGATGCTCTTCACGGTCTTCGTCATCGGCATTTCGCTGTTCGCCGGCGTGAAGTTCGTGCTCGACTCGTACTACCTCGGCCAGGTCGAGCCGTACGAGCGCTCGCTCCTGCCCAAGACGGAGCAGCTCGATCAAGTCCGCGCGCACGAGATGGCGGCGATCGAGAAGGGCGAGAAGGGCAACATCCCCGTCAGCGTCGCGATGCAGACGCTCGCGGCGAAGGGTCGTGACAACGCCAGCGAGCTCATCACGCCGAAGCAATCGGACGACGTCGATCCGCTCAAGGGTTGGGCGAAGCTGCAGCACGAGGTTCACCTCCCGCCGCAGCAGGCGACGTCCGCCGCGCCCGAGCAGCCCGCTCCGCCGACCGGCGACGCCGGCGCGACGATGGCGGCCGACGGTGGCGCTCACGCGACCGCGACCGCGACCGGCGACGCCGGCGCGCCGCACGCGGCCGCTCCGAAGGATGGCGGCGCAGCTCCGCCGCAAAACGCGAAGGACGGAGGCAAGTAGTGCGTCGTCTCGTCTCGATGATCCTGGTCCTCTTCCTGGCGATGTGGTCGGCGCCTGCGGTGGCGGATCCTGGCGTCGTCAGGACGACCGGCGCTGGCGGCCTCCAGTCGGCAGACACGAACCTCGCGCCGCCCGAAATCTACGACGTCGGCGTCGACGAGAAGCTCGACGGCGCGGTGCCGCTCGACACCATCTTCAAGGACGAGAGCGGCAACATGGTCCGCTTCGGCGACTTCGTCGACGGCAAGCGCCCGGTCGTGCTCGTCCTCGCGTACCAGTCGTGCAAGACGCTCTGCACCTTCGTCCAGCGCGCGGTGCTCGACGCGACGAAGGCGATCGACTGGAGCGTCGGCAAGCAGTTCGACGTCGTCACCGTGAGCATCGATCCGCGCGACACGCCGGCGATGGCTCTCGCGAAGAAGAACGAGACCCTCGCTTCGTACGCGCGCGAGGGCTCGGGCAAGGGCTGGCACTTCCTCACGGGCGACGCGCAGAACTCCCAGCGCATCGCGGACTCGGTCGGCTGGAGGTTCCATCGCGACATCGACGGCGAGATCGCGCACCCCGCGGCGGTGATGCTCCTCAAGCCGAACGGCCACGTCGCCCGCTACATCTACGGCATCGAGCTCGCGCCGACGGACCTCAGCGTCGGCCTGCTCGACGCGAGCGAAGGCAAGAACATCACGACGATCGAGCGCGTGAAGCTCTATTGCTACCACTACGATCCGCACGGGCGGAAATACTCGCTGTTCGCGACGCACATCATGGAGATCGGCGGCGGCGTCACGCTGCTGCTCGTCGCCGGTCTCATCGGCTTGCTCGTGATGCGCGAGCGCAAGAAGAACAAAGCTCCTGAACCTCTCCAGGTAGTCAAACACGCATGATCCACCTCCTCGGACTCTTCGGGCCTCCGCCTGCAGCCTTCGATCTCCCTCCGGCGCTCACCGCCGAAGCGGCGGACACCGACTGGCTGTACAACATGATCTATTACATCAGCGTCTTCTTCACGGTGGTCATCACCGGGCTGATGCTCTACTGGGTCCGCATCTACAAGCGGCGCAAGGGAGACAAGAGGATCGAGACGCCGCACTACCCGCGCCTCGAGATCATCTGGACGGTGATCCCGATCTTCTTCGTCATCTTCCTCTTCCACGTCGGCTTCAAGGCGTACATGAGGGAGGCGATCGCGGGCCAGGACGCGCTCGAGATCCGCGTGCGCGGTCAGAAGTGGTTCTGGACGTTCAAGTACCCGAACGGCCGCGAGGAGAACAACCACCTCTACTTGCCCGTGGGCAAGCAGGTGAAGTTCGTCATCTCCGCGGCGGACGTGCTCCACTCGTTCTACGTGCCCGACTCGCGCGTGAAGAAGGACGCGGTCCCCGGCATGTACACGACGATGGTGTTCACGCCGAACGGTCGAGGGCGACATGCCGGTCTACTGCGCCGAGTACTGCGGCGCCCCGCTCGGCTACCCGGAGCCCGCGCTCGAGGGCGCGCCTCACGGCGGCCACTCCGCGATGATGGCGATGATCCACGTCGTCTCGCAGCAGGAGTTCGACAAGTTCGTGCGCGAAGGCCCGAAGAAGCCCGAAGGTCTCAGCGACGCGCAGTGGGGCGCCAAGCTCTACAAAGAAAACGCGTGCCTCACGTGCCACTCGACCGACGGCACCAAGGGCACGGGCCCGACCTGGAAGGGCATGTACGGCAAGCCCGTCGAGCTCAACGCGGGTCTCTCTGGAGGCGTGGGCAACGCGATGGTCGACGAAGCCTACGTCCACGAGTCGATCGCCAAGCCGGCAGCCAAGGTCGTGATGGGCTTCAACCCCGTCATGCCGCCTTACAACCTGACCGACAAGCAGATCGACGCGATCATCGAGTACATGAAGACGTTGCAGTAAAAGGAGAACGACAGAACATGGCAGCCATTACGACGGACCAACACGGTCAAGGGGATCACGGCGGGGAGCCCGGCGTCGATTACCTGAACGTCAAGAAGGGGCTCATGTCGTGGCTGATCACGCTCGACCACAAGCGGATCGGCATCATGTACCTGATCTCCGTCCTCGTGTTCTTCGTGTTCGCGCGGGATCATGGCGCTGCTCGTGCGCATCGAGCTGCTCACGCCCGGCCGCACGATCATGGACCCGGACACGTACAACCGCGTGTTCACGCTCCACGGCGTGGTGATGGTCTTCATGTTCATCATCCCCGCGATCCCGGCGGCGCTCGGCAACTTCATCCTGCCGATCATGCTCGGCGCGAAGGACGTCGCGTTCCCGCGGCTGAACCTGCTCAGCTATTACATCTACGTCCTCGGCGCGTGCTTCGCCCTCTTCTCGATGGTGAACGGCGCGGTCGACACCGGCTGGACGTTCTACACGCCGTACTCGACGACCACGAACGGCGCGGTCGTCGCGATGGTCATGGGCGCGTTCATCGCAGGGTTCTCGTCGATCCTCACGGGCGTCAACTTCATCGTCACGATCCACAAGCTCCGCGCGCCCGGGCAGACGTGGTCGCGCCTGCCGCTCTTCCTCTGGGCGATCTACGCGACGAGCATCCTCCAGGTCCTCGCGACGCCGGTCCTCGCGATCACGCTCCTGCTCCTCATGCTCGAGCGCACGATGGACATCGGCATCTTCGACCCGCACAAGGGCGGCGACCCGGTGCTCTTCCAGCACTTCTTCTGGTTCTACTCGCACCCCGCCGTCTACATCATGATCCTGCCCGGCATGGGCATCGTGAACGAGCTCCTCGCGACGTTCTCGCACCGCAAGATCATGGGTTACCGCGCGGTCGTTCGTGAGCTCGCTGACGCTCGCGCTCTTCTCGTTCCTCGTGTGGGCGCACCACATGTTCACGAGCGGCCAGAGCGAGTACGCGAACATGGTCTTCTCGGCGCTCACGTTCCTCGTCGCCATCCCGTCCGGCGTGAAGGTCTTCAACTGGGCCGGCACGCTCTACAAGGCGTCGATCTGGACTCGCGTCGCCGATGCTCTACGCGCTCGCGTTCCTCTTCCAGTTCTGCATCGGCGGTCTGACCGGCTTGTTCCTCGCGACGCTCGCGACGGACATCCACCTGCACGACACGTACTTCGTCGTCGCGCACTTCCACTACGTCATGGTGGGCTCGACCGTCTTCGCGTTCTTCGGCGGCCTGCACTACTGGTGGCCGAAGATCACCGGCAAGATGTACGACGAGACGACCGCGAAGCGATGCTTCTGGCTGATCTTCGTCGGGCTACAACACGGTGTTCCTGCCGCAGTTCGTCCTCGGCTCGCGCGGCATGCCGCGCCGGTATTACGACTACCTGCCGCAGTTCAAGTTCCTCCACCAGGTCTCGACCGTGGGCTCGTGGATCCTCGCCATCGGCGGCTTCTGGATGCTCTTCATGTTCATCCAGTCGCTCCGCAACGGGAAGAAGGCGCCGTGGAATCCCTGGAACTCGGCCGGCTACGAGTGGGCCTCGCCCACGCCGCCGCCGCTCGAGAACTTCAACAAGCAGCCCGTCTTCACGCGCGGCCCGTACGACTATCACCTCGCGACCGACGCAGAGCTCGGTGAGGAGCCATCCTGATGAGTGAAGCGACGACCGCCGAACACGCCGAGCACGGCGAGCACGGCGAGCACGAGCACCACGGCGATCACCCCAAGTGGCTCCAACACCACTGGGACACGCCGGTCCAACAGTTCGACGCCGCGAAGATCGGCATGTGGGCGTTCCTCGCGCAGGAGCTCCTCTTCTTCAGCGGGCTCTTCGTCGCGTACGCGATCTACCGCACCTGGTACGGCGAGGCGTTCGCGGCGGGCTCGCACGAGCTCAATCGCACGATGGGCGCGGCCAACACGTGCGTCCTGCTCTTCTCGTCGCTCACGGCGGCCCTCTCGGTCCGCTCGTCGCAGCTCGGCAAGAAGAACGAGACGTCGATGTGGATCGTCATCACGATCGCGTGCGCGTTCATCTTCTTGGTCGTGAAGTACTTCGAGTACCACGTGAAGTTCGACCACGGCCTCTTGCCCGGCTCGTTCTTCGGGACGCCGCGCGACATGCTCACGATGCAGCCGCTCCAAGGACACCACTCGGTGGCCGCCGAGCTGCCGGACCACACGCATGTCTTCTTCTCGCTCTATTTCATCATGACCGGAATCCACGCGCTGCACGTCATCATCGGCATCGGCGTATGGGTTTGGATCTTGAAGCGGAACCTCCGCGGCGATTTCTCGAAGCGGTACTTCACGCCGGTCGACGTGACGGCGCTCTACTGGCACCTCGTCGACCTCGTGTGGATCTACCTGTTCCCAATGATGTACCTGATCGACTACGTGCCGCACGGGCACAAGGGCTGATCGTCATGAGCGAAAAAGACGACGACAAAGAGACCGAGACCGAGCACGACGACGAGCACGAGCACGAGCACGACGACGACGAGCACGACGACGAGCACGAGCACGAGCATCACGACCACGGCGATCACGAGGACTTGCCTTACGGCGACGAAGAGGTCCACGCGCACATCGGGTCGTATCGCGGCTATTTCGCCGTGTTCTTGGGGCTCATCTTCTTCACGCTCCTCACGGTCGGCGTCGCGAGCATCCACCTCGGCAAGGCGAACCTCGCCGTCGCGGTCGTCATCGCATCGATCAAGGCGGCGCTCGTGTGCACGTTCTTCATGCACCTGAAGGACGACAACAAGTTCAACTCGATCATTCTCATCTCCGCGATCACCTTCATCGGCGTCTTCTTCGCGCTCACGCTCAACGACGTGAGCTACCGCGAGAAGCTTGATCCGCAGGCGGGAAACCGCGTGTTCCTCGGGTCGGGCGACAAAGCCCCCGGAAGCTGGGAGAACCCGATCAAGCACGAAGAAGAGGGCGCGCCCGCCGAGAAGAAGGAAGGCGCGGAGCCCGCTCCAAAGAAGTGAGGCTCGCGTGGGGGCTCGCCGCGATCGCGGCGATGCTCGCGTGCAACGACGGCGCCGATCGCGGCAACAAGCCATCGCCATCGGGGTCGGCGCGCGCGTCCGCGTCCGCTCCCGCTGCGCTCGCGCCTGCGGAGGAAGCCAAGGCGCTCATCCTGACGCGCTGCTCGCCGTGTCATGGCGCGACCGGCAAAGGCGACGGCCCGGCGTCCGCGACGCTAAGCCCGAAGCCGCGCGACTTCACGAGCAAGGAGTGGCAGAAGACGATGAGCGACGGCCAGCTCCGCTCGGTGATCGTCAAGGGCGGTCCCGTGCTCGGAAAGAGCCCGCTCATGCCGCCGAACCCGGACCTCGAGGCGAAGCCCGCCGTGGTCGACGAGCTCGTGAAGCTCGTGCGAGGATTCGGCGGATGAGAGTTGCGCTGGTCTTCTTTGCGGTCGCGGCGTGCAATCCGAAGAGCTCGGTCAGTGCGAGCGCCGCGGCGAGCTCGTCGGCGAGCGCTCCCGCGTTCGTCGTGGACGACGCGACGGTGCCGGCGTGCACGCTCGCGTACTCGTGCGGGCTCAGCCACCCGGGCCTCGGATCGAGCTCGCGCACGACGACCATCGATTTCGCGACGTGCACGAGGACGACGGAGAGCGAGAGCGGGCCGTGGCCGTCTGCAAACGCGCCTCCACCGAGGCCGGACGCCTCCGCGCGCACGTCGCACAAATCGAGCACGCAGCTCTCCGCCGCGGACTGCGCGCGTGTTCGTGCTGCGCTCACGGCGGTCACGCCAACGGACGCGCGCGACGCGCAGGAGTCGGCCCACATGGACTCGGAGGCGTGCGGCCTTTCGCTCTCGTGCAAGGGCGACCCCGCACCGCGCATGTCCGTGCAGCGTCAGACCACGAGCGGCTCGAGCCGCGTGGAGGCGCTGATCCGCGCGGTCCTCGGCATGTCGTGATCGTCCCGAATCCAGTCAGGCGCGCGAATGTGCTAACGATCTTCGCGTGAGCCTCTTCGAAGAATTGAACGCACAATACCTCGCGGCGCATGTCGCCAAAGAGGACGCGTTTTGGGCGCAAAAAATGGGGCTTCGTGCGTATGCCGAGGGGAGCTTCGAGCGCGCGGAGATCACGCTTCGAGACTGGACGAGCGACGACTCGATGCTCGTGCGCGTCCGCAAGGAGCTCGAGCGCAAGGACCTCTCGGCCGAGGACCGCGTCGGCCTCGAGGGTTGGAAGACGTTCTTCGAGGCGAACGTCATCGAGCCCAACGAAGCGAAGAAGCTCGCGAACGATCTCATCGGCATGGAGGGCGCGCTCGAGCGCTCGCGCGCCGCGATGAAGCTCGGCTACGCGGATCCGAAGACGCACCAGCGCGTGCCCGCGGACTACCTCGAGCTCGCGCTGACGCTCCGCACGAACCCCGACGAGGAGACTCGCCGCGCGGCGCTCGCGGGGATGGGCGAGATCGAGCCGCACGTCCTCGGGAGCGGCTTCATCGAGATCCTCCGCGCGCGGAACCGGCTCGGGCGGACGCTCGGCTACGCGGATTATTACGACTACAAAGTCTCGCGCAACGAGGGCTTCGACAAGAAGCGGCTCTTCGAGATGCTCGACGAGCTCGAGCGGCGCACGCGCGAGCCCGCGAAGCGCGCGCTCGAAGCGCTCAAGAAAGAGAAGGGGCCGAGCGCGGACCAGGCGCACAACTTCGGCTTCTTCACGTCGGGGTCGCTCACCGCGCAGCTCGATCCGTATTTCGGGTTCGAGTCGGCGCTCGAGCGCTGGGGCCGCTCGTTCATGAACCTCGGCGTTCGTTACCACGGCGCGACGCTCACGCTCGATCTCATCTCGCGCTCGGGCAAATACGAGAACGGCTTCATGCACGGGCCGTTTCCGGGCTTCGTCGACAAGGGAACGTATCGGCCCGCGCGCATCAACTTCACGTCGCTCGGCACGCCCGGGCAGATCGGCGCGGGGTTCGTCGCGCTCCAGACGCTCTTCCACGAGGGCGGTCACGCGGCGCACTTCTCGAACATCTTCATGCCCGCGCCGTGCTTCTCGCAGGAGTTCGCGCCCACGTCGGTCGCCTACGCCGAGACGCAGTCGATGTTCTGCGACAGCCTCACGTCCGACGCGGACTGGCGCGCGCGCTACGCGAAGGATCGCAAGGGCAGCGACATGCCGCGCGCGCTCCTCGACGAGGCCGTTACGCGCAGGCAGCGCTTCGCGGCGAACGGGATCCGGCAGCTCCTCCTCGTGCCGTACGTCGAGCGCATGCTCTACGAGCTCGCGGACGCGGAGCTGAACACCGAGACGATCCTCCGGCGCACGCGCGAGATCGAGCGCGAGCTGCTCTTCTTGGACACGAGCCCGCGGCCGACGCTGTCGATCCCGCACCTCATCTCGGGCGAGAGCTCGGCGTACTACCACGGCTACGTGCTCGCGGAGATGGCGGTCGAGCAGACGCGCGCGTTCTTCATGAAGCGCGATGGACACCTCCTCGACAACCCCCGCATCGGACCCGATCTCGCGGCGCACTACTGGAAGCCGGGTAACTCGCGCACGTTCCTGTCGCTCGTCGAGAGCCTCACGGGAAAGCCGCTCTCGCCGGACGCGCTCGTCGAAGAGTCGAGCCGCGAGGTGCGCGACGCGCTCGACCATGCGTCGCGCGCGATCGAACGCGAGAAGCAGATCCCGCGGAGCGCCGGGCCGATCGATCTCGGCGCGCGCATCGCGCTCATCCACGGCGACGAGCTCATCGCTTCGAACCACAAAGGCGAATCGTTCGAGGACGTCGCGAAGACGTTCGCCGCGTGGCTCTCGCGGCGTACGCCGTCCGCCTGACACCCGTGTCATGGCCGCGGCACGGTTCGCCCGGAGAAAGCTGCTGATTCGCCGCGCGCTCGTGTGGCCCTCGATTTGCTAGCCTCGCGCCCATGCCTTTCTTTCGAACGCTCGGGGTCGCGTTCGCCGCCGTGGTGTTGCCGTTCGCGTGCGACACGACGCCGCCGCTGGTCGTGACCTGGCAGACCGTCGGCGAGAACCTGCCGAGCGCGCTCATGTCGGTCGATGGGACGTCGTCCAAGGACGTGTGGGCCGTCGGGTCCGACAAAGGCAGCGGCCCGCTCGTGGTCCATTGGGACGGCGTCGCGTGGACGCAGATGAAGACGGGCTTCACCGGTGATCTCTGGTGGGTCCACGCGTTTCCGTCAGGGCCTGTGTTCTTCGCGGGCGCGGGCGGCCAGATCCTTCGCTACGACGGGCAGAAGTTCGAGCGCCTCGAGGTCCCTTTCGCGCTCGCACGACAGACGATCTTCGGGCTCTGGGGATCGAGCCCGAGCGACGTCTACGCCGTCGGCGGCTCGGCGGGACGCGAGGGCTTCATCTGGCACTATGACGGGAGCGCGTTCACGTCGATCGATTTGCCAACCGACGTGCCGCGCCTCTCGAACGGCGAGGCGCCTGGCCTCTTCAAGGTGTGGGGCAGCGCGTCCGATGTCTGGGTCGTCGGCGGCTGGGGGACGATCCTCCACAAACGCGGCGCCGACCCGTTCGTGAACGTCCCCTCGGGCACGACCGAGGCGCTCTTCACGGTGCACGGCGCGGGCGGTGACGTGGTCGTCGTCGGCGGCACGAGCAACGGCTACGCGCTCCTCGGCAACGCGAACGCGTTCAAGGACGCGTCTCCACAGCAGTCGGGCATCTTGCAGGGCGTCTACGAAGCGCCCGTCGGAAACGTCTGGGCGAGCGGCGAGAAGGGGCTCGTCTACCAGCTCGTCTCGGGCAAGCTCCAGCCAGTCGACACGGGCCTCGCGGTCGCGGTCGGCTCGCTCCACTCCGTCTACGTCGACGACAAAGGCGGCGTCTGGTCCGTCGGGGGCAACGTGCTCTCGGCGGCGCTCGACGGCGGCGCGATGATCCACCGCGGAGATCCGATCGCGCCGATCGAGCTCGCGGTCGCGGACGCGGGCGCCGACGTGGACGCGGCGCCTCCCGCGGTGTGCCCGCAGAGCGTCATCGACGTCGCCGCGAACAAATCCGCGGCGCGCCGCTGGGACGAGCAGATGCTCGCGTCGATCCGCCGCGATCTCCCGCGGCCCACGGTCCACGCGCGAAACCTCTTCCACGTGTCGGCCGCGATGTGGGACGCGTGGGCCGCCTACGACACGACCGCCAAGGGCGTGTTCGTCAAAGAGAAGCAGACCGCGACCGACGTGGGGCTCGCGCGCGCGGAGGCCGTGTCGTACGCCGCGTATCGCGTGCTCCTCGATCGCTACACCAAGGCGATCGGCGGCGCGATCGACGTCGCGTGCTACCGCGCCGTGATGCAGGCGATGGGCTACGACCCCGACGACGCGACCGACACGGGGACGACGCCGCGCGCGCTCGGAAATCGCATCGGCGCAGCGATCGCCCTGTTCGGCGCGACCGACGGCAGCGACCAAGCGCAGAACTACGCCGATCCGAGCCCGTACAAGCCCATCAACCCTCCGCTCGTCGTCGACGATCCCGGCGCGACGCTCGTCGACCCGAACGTGTGGCAGCCGCTGAACCTCTCCGTCGCGCAGACGCAGAACGGAATCATCCAGCCCGCGGGCGTCCAGACGTACATCGGCTCGCAGTGGGGCGGCGTCACGCCGTTCGCGATGACGCGTTCGTCGGATCAGGTGCCGTGGCACGATCCAGGGCCCGCGCCCACCGTCGGCGACGCGATGAACGGCTACCTCGAAGAGGTGCTCACGCGATCGAGCGAGCTCGATCCGAGCGACGGCGTGACGATGGACGCGTCGCCCGGCGCGTACGGAAACAACACGCTCGGCGCGAACGACGGCGCGGGGCGCGCCCAAAACCCGATCACGAACCAGCCGTACGCGCCGAACGTCCTGCCGCGCGCCGACTTCGGTCGCGCGATGGCGGAGTTCTGGGCCGACGGGCCGAACAGCGAGACCCCGCCCGGTCACTGGAACGTCATCGCGAACCTCGTCGCGGACTCGCCGAATTTCGGCTTCCAGCTCTACGGGACCGGCGCGCCGCTCGACGCGCTCGCGTGGGACGTCCACGTCTACCTCGCGTTGAACGGCGCGGTCCACGACGCGGGGATCACCGCGTGGGATCTCAAGCGGCGCTCGACGAGCGTGCGCCCCATCTCGCTCATCCGGTGGATGGGCCAAAACGGCACGCTGCCGACGATCCCCGGGGTCATCGAGCCGATCACCGACGCCTCGTGCGCGCCCGGTCAGCGCCACGAGCACCTCGCGCTCTACAAGGGGCAGATCGCGATCCGCGCGTGGCGCGGCGATCCTTCCGATCGCAAATCGCAGGTCGCCGGCGTCGACTGGATCCGCGCGGTCGACTGGATGCCGTACCAGCGCCGCACGTTCGTCACGCCCGCTTTCCCCGGGTTCATCTCGGGGCACAGCACGTTCAGCCGCGCGGCCGCCGAGGTGCTCGTCACGCTCACGGGCTCACCGTATTTTCCGGGCGGCTTCGCGGAGTACGTCCTTCCGAAGGACCAGTGGCTCACGTTCGAGCGCGGCCCGTCGAGCGACGTGCACCTGCAGTGGGCGACGTACTACGACGCGTCGGATCAAGCGGGCCAGTCGCGCATCTGGGGCGGCATTCACATCACCGCTGACGACTTCGCGGGACGCAAGCTCGGGAGCCTCGTCGGCATCGACGCGGTGACGCTCGCGGGGAAATATTTCGACGGCACCGCGCCCTGAGGGCGTGTGCCGCGCTGAGCCAACCTCCGGTGAAGTGTCCGGGTGCGCGCGCCGGAGCTCGTGAAATCACGCGGGGTTGACGTCGGCACCGTCCGTGCAGTGTCCTTCGGACAATGCGGACATCCATCCTCTTCGCGGGCGCGGTGGCGCTTGCCCTCTTCGCGCGACCCACACCGGCCCACGCGTGCGGAGGGTGCTTCCACGATCCGAACGAGACGCCGACCGTGGTCACCGACCACCGGATGATCCTGAGCGTGTCGGTGACCGAGACCACGCTCTACGATCAGATCCACTACTCGGGCTCGCCGGGGTCGTTCGCCTGGGTCCTCCCGATCAACGGAACGGTGGACGTGGGTCTCTCCGCGGACGTCGTCTTCGGCACGCTCGACACGCTCACGCACACGACGGTCTATCAGCCGCCGCTCAACTGCCCCGCGCCGCCGTATTGTGCGAACGCGCCCACGTCCGGCGCCGCTGACGCCAGCGTGGCCTACGGCGACGCGGGCAGCGTCAACATCATCAAGCAGGAGGTCGTCGGTCCGTACGAGACCGTGCAGCTCTCGAGCTCGGACCCGGCGGCGCTCTCCACCTGGCTCACGAGCCACGGCTACGCGATCCCGACGGACATCCAACCGATCATCGACGCCTACGTGACCGAGGGCTTCGGTTTTCTCGCGCTGAAGCTCGTGCCGGGCGCGAGCGTCCAGGCGATGCGGCCCGTGCGCGTGACGACGCTCGGCGCATCGCCCGTGCTCCCGCTCCGCATGGTCGCCGCGGGCACGGGCTCGAGCGTCGGCATCACGCTCTGGGTGATCGGCGAGGGACGCTACGAGCCGCAGAACTTCCCGTGGTTTCACATCGCCGACAGCGAGATCGTCTGGGATTACTCGACCGCGTCGAGCAACTTCTCGCAGCTCCGCCAGCTCTACGAGCAGCAGAGCGGAAACAGCGCGTGGGAGGTCGAGAGCTCGCTCCCGCTCTACCAGCAGAACTTCACGCAGCTCGTCGACAACGGCGGCACGAATTTTCCGTACTACGGCTACGACGCCGGCTCGGACTACTCGTCCGTCACGACCGCGGACGGCGGCGCCGAGTCGCCCGAGCAAGTGCGCGCCGACGATCTCGCGACGCTCTTCGCCGGGATGAACCCGAACGACGTCCGCGTGACGCGCATCCGCTCCGATCTCGCGCGCGCGTCGCTCGCGCAAGACCTCACGCTCCAGGCGTCAGCGGATCAGGCAGACCTCTCGAACCTTCGCTACCCGACGAAGTCGATCAACGCGCCCGCGTGTCCGACGTACCCGCCGTGCCCGGGTGGAAACGGCGGAAACGGCGGAATCAGCACGTACGGCGGCGGCTGCGCGGTCTCGCCCGAAGGCGACGGGAGCGGGATGGCGTTCACGCTCGCTGGGTTTTTGGCTTTGGCCATTCACACCCTGGCACGAAGGCGCAAACGCTGACAAACTCGTCGCATGAACTTGCGCTTCCTTGCACTGGGCGCTGTTGCGCTCGCCGCGATTCCCATGGCCGAAACGCACGCGCGCGCGTGCGGTGGTTGCTTCCGTCCCTCGCAGGTCGTGAGCGTCGTGAACGCTCATCGCATGGTGTTCTCGGTCTCGCAGCAGCAATCCATTTTGTGGGACCAGTTCGAGTACACGGGTAACCCGCAGGATTTCGCCTGGGTCCTCCCGGTCCACGCAGCGAGCGCGAAGGTCGAGCTCGCGCACGACGAGTTCATCGCGGCGCTCGACGCGTACAGCTCGCCGATCATCCAAGGTCCGACGCAGTCGAACGGCGGCGGCTTCGGCTGCGGCGCCTCGAACGCGTCGTACGAGGGGCCGAACGGCGGCGGCGTGCAAGTCGTCAACCAGGAAGTCGTCGGCCCGTACGAGGTCGCGACGCTCCGCGCGACGGACCCGAACGCGCTCGAGAGCTGGCTCGCGTCACACGGCTACGAGATCCCCGCGAGCGTGCAGCCGACGATCGCCGCGTACGTGAGCGGCGGCTTCGACTTCATCGCGCTCCGCTTGCAGCCCGGTCAGGGCGTCGCAGCGATGCAGCCCGTCCGCGTCGTGACGAGCGGCGCCGATCCCACGCTGCCGCTCCGCATGGTCGCCGCGGGCGTCGGGAGCGACGTCAGCATCTTGCTCTACGTGATCTCGGAGGGGCGCTACGAGGCCGCGAACTTCAACAACACGCAGGTCGACTTCACCAAGCTCCAGTGGAACAAGAACTCGAACACGTCGAACTACGACACGCTCATCCAAACCGCGATGACGAGCGGCGACGGGCGAAACTTCACCGTGGAGTTCGCGGGGCACCTCTTCAGCCAGGATTTTTCGTCGAACACGTTCAACGGCAATCAGTCGTTCGCGAGCATCTACACGCAGAGCATCTCGCAGGCGCAGAAGTGCCCGTACCAGATGGTCCACGGCGCAGACTTTCCCGTCGACGCGGGGCCGGGCTTTCCCGACGCGTCCTTCGGCGACTCGTCGACCACGGACGCGAACACGACCGACGCGGATCTCGACGGCGCGACGACCGACGCGGATCTCGACGCCGCGACGGCCGACGCGGACACCGACGCCGGCACGACGACGACGGATGGCGGATCGGGCGACGGGGGCACGGGCTCCTCGTACGACAAGTGCAACTTCGACGACCTCACGACCGCGACCGCCGGGATGAACCAGGCGGACGTGTTCCTCACGCGCCTTCGCGCGGACCTGAAGGTCAGCGCGCTCGATCAGGATCTCGTGCTCAAGGCCGCGGCCGATCAGACGCCGTACGACAACATCCACCAAGCGACGCAGACGGGCGACGGTTGCTCGACGACCAGCGAGGCGCCCGGCGGCGCGACGATCTTGGCTGCGTTCGGCGCGCTCGCGGCGCTCTTGCTGAAGCGTCGTGCGAAATAGAACCGTCGCGCTCGCGGGCTTCACGCTCGCGATCGCGTGCTCTTCGGGCGCGCCAGGGTCGCTGACGGTCGGAGTGCAAGGCAGCGCGCTCGGCGACTACATCCAGAGCTTGCACGTGGTGACGACGGTCGACGGCGCAGCCGACAAGGACGTGGTCTTCCGCGCGTCGCAGGGCCCGGTGTTCCCGCACGAGGTGAAGGTCGATCCCCACGGCGATCCGAACGCGCGCGTCACCGTGCGCGTCGAAGGCTTCGCGACGGACGATCCGAGCGCGTCTCCGCCCGCGATCGTGCGCACCGCGGAGACCACGTTCTTGCCCGCGCCGTCGGACAAGCTCTTGCGGATCGATCTCGACGCGCTCTGCGTCCTCGTGCCGCCACCCGGCGGGCTCGTCGGGCCCACTTGCTCGGTGCCCGGGCAAACGTGCATCGCGGGCCAGTGCCAGCCGGACGGGATCGTCGCGTCCTCACTCGGCGACTACGCGTCGAACTGGCCGAACGCGACGCCCGACGCGTGCCGGCCCGCGAACCCCGGCGCGCCCGTCGTCGTCGTGGGCCAGGGCCAGACCGATTATCTTCCGCTCTCCGACGGGCAGACCGTGCAAGCGCAGACGGGGCCGCAGGGCGGGCACCACATTTGGATCGCCACGCGCATGCAGAACCTGAAGCAGTCGGGCACGACGACGACGGTGACCGCGGTGCAGCCGGGCACGGGGGCGACGGTCTCGCCGTACTCGGTCGTCTTCACGTATCTCCCGGACGACGGCGGCTTCTGCAAGCTCTACGGGCTTCGGTTCCAGCTCGACGCGAACGGTGTAGATTACACGCAATTCCTCGGCAAGCCGCTCGACGTCACGGTCACGCTCCACGACTCGCTCGGCGAGCTCGGCACGGGCGTCGCCCACGTGAACATCGACACGACCGTGTTGCCGCTGTGAGCTAGAGGGGCCCGCCGAAGCCGACCTCGAAGCCGCCATTCGCGCTGGGCATCGCGTACGGGTGAATGGGCAACGGCTTGCCCTTGCCGAAGTCCTTCGGGAGCCACGACGTCGCGATGAACGTGCCGACGAAGCCGAGCCCGCTGCCGACGGCCAACGCGGCGTACGTGTCCGCGGGCTTGCAATTCGAGAGGCACCCGAGACCGCCGATCAGCGCGCCGCCCAGCCAGCCGAGATCGATGAGGTGAACGCGGAGAGCGCTCGGGTGGAGCACGTTCACGGTCAGGACGCCGGTCGCCGTTCCCGCGATGCCGGCGAGCGCGCCCGTGATGCCCGCGTTTCGTCGCTGCTCGTCGTTCGTCGTGACCGCGGTCGGGCGCGTGGCCGCGGCGGCGATGCTCGCAGCGAACAAGCCGCCGAAGAGTCCGGTCGTCTCGACCCACGCGGCGCCGCCGTGCGTCGTGTGGACGAACGAGGCGACGGTGAGCCCCGTCACGAGCCCGAGCGTCTCGCCGCCGTAGATCCAGTACATGTCCTTCGTGTACGTGTGGAACGACGTCGTCGCGCGGTTCGAGAAGTACTCGTTCCACGCGGCGCCCTCGGCGAGGCCGATGAGCATGCTCGTCGTCACGGTCTGCGCGGCGCCAGGGCGACGGCCGTACAAGGCGTCGACGATCGGCGGCAGCGCGACGCCGAGGCCCGCCGTCGCGAGCGCGCCCAAGTAGGCGATGGGTGAGGCAGCCGCGTAGGGGTTATCGGACCGCGAGGCCGCGTCGATGAAGAACGAGAGCGTTCCGCCCCACTGAATTCCGACGAGGTACAAGAGCACGAGCTCGCCGGGATCGCGCCTCGGCTTGGTGGGCGCGAGCAGCGACGGGGGCGCTTCTTCTTCGGAGGGTTCAGCGCTGGGGAACGTGGGCTTCGAAACGATCACCGCCGCAGACGCGTCGGAGACGCCCGCGTCGGGCTCGGACGCGTCGGGCTGCGCGGCGTCGAGGATCGCCGCGTCGGGGTCGGGGCTCCCTGCGTCCTCGTCTGCGAGCGCGTCACGCGCCGTGACCGCCGCACCGAACGCGATCGTGACGATCGCCGCGAGACCGAGTCGTCTCATCGCGGGCGCCGCCGCCTTCGCGCGAGCGAGAAGAGCGCGATCACGCCGAGTGAAGTCGAGACCACCGCGGGACCTTGTCCGGCCGTGTCGCAGCCGCATCCGTCCTTCGGTTGGTAGCTCGGAGGCGGAGGGCACGGGTCATAGTTGGGCTGCGTGTAGCCCGTCGCGGTGAACGAGCTCGTCACCGTGGCCTGCGTGCTCGCCGCCTCGAGCTTCAAGTCGACGTTGAGCGCGGTCGACGGGAGCGTCGTTCGCAGACGGGTCACGCGAACATCGTACGGCGATAGTCCCTTCGTGGCGATATCCCAATCGGTGAAGAGGCTACAGGCGCTCACGTAGGTGACGCAGGTCGAGGCGTCGCTCGCGTCGCTCGCTTGCGCGTCGGCGCCCCCGTCGTCCGTCGAGGCTTCGCTCGCGGCATCGTCGAGCGCCGCGTCGTCGATGGAGGCCTCGCTGGCCGCGTCGTCGACGCTCGCTTCGGGGCTCGCGTCGGCGCCTCCGTCGTCGGCGCAGGCCACGGCGATCTCGGGTTTGCTCAAACATGCGGCCTGATAGAGCTGCGAGAGCTTGCCCGGCGGCCCGGAGTACTCCGTCACCCACGTGCTCGACCCCGACGTCGCCGCCGCGAAGAGATCGGAATAGTTGGATCGCACCGCCGTCGGATCCCAGAGGATCTTCGACGGGTCGATCGTCGCGTTGGCGAAATTCGCGGAGTCGTAGCGGCCCTCGCCGATGACGTAGAGCGTGAGCCCGACGGAGCTTCCGATGCCGGCCGCGACCATCCGGAGCGGCAAGGTCGGATCGGCGCCCGGCGTCACGACGCGAACCGGCTGCATCGCCTGGACACCGACGCTCGGCGCGAGCTTCAGCGCGATGAAGTCGAAGCCTTGGTTCGTGTACGCGTCGAGGATCGGCTGAACCGATTGGGGGATCTCGAAGCCGTTGTCGATGAGCCATGTGGTGATCGCTTCGCCGCTCGTCGAGCGAATGTGCACCGCGAGGTACGGGCCCACGACGTTCTGCGAGACGACCTGCACGCCGTCGCCGCTGTCGAACTGCGCGTTGATGCTTCCGTCGCTCCCGCCGTAGTACGTGTCTGGCGCGCTCGAAGCGCCGCACCCGAAACCTCCGCCTCCGCTCGCGTTGCCGTACGACCCGCACCGCGCCGGGAGGGGTGGCGCCGCGATGGTCGGCGCGCTGACCGCGTCGAGCGCGCTCAGCCACTCGTCGCGCGCGAGCTCGATGTACGCCGCCTGGCCCACGGGGAGCACCCACGCGAACTCCTGCGGGTCCCCCGAGTAGCGCACCTGATCCCAGAGCACGGTCTGCGTCGGCGAGACGGCGAGCGCCATGCGGTGATCGGTGATGACGCTCGCGTTCTGCGTCGGCGGCGTCGGCGGGTGGAAGCAGCCGCCGCACGCGCGCGCCTCCGGTGAGTGGGTCATGACGAAGGTCGAAGCGAGCAATCCCGCGGCGAGTGCGATTCGCGCCATCTTTGGGCTCCCAACAAAGCAAAAGGAAGAAGAGGCCATGACGCACGTGTCATGGGAGACGCGGGGTGAAAGCACGCAAACCCCTGAAATCCCGCGGCCCGCGATGAGCGGTGCAACGGGCGGGCCAGCTCAGCGCACGCGCTCGATCACCGGCCTGGGCGACGGGTGCGGCGCGCTTGGTCCGTGCGTCGCGATCTCGTAGCCCGATAGCGCGACGACGAGCACCGCGGCGATGACGAGGAGCGCGATCTGCGCGCGGCTCGCCTCGGTGCGCGATTTCAAATCGCGCGCCGCGGACTTCACGGCCTCGAGCTTGTCGCTCGCGGCGATGCGCGCCGCGCCTTCGCGAACGCTCCGATAGTTCCCCGCCTCGAACGCCGCGACGAGCGCGAAGAGCTCGTCGTCCTCGGGATAGTTCTTCGCGTAGGCGGGGCGCTCGGTCATCCGGCGTCCGGTGTTCGCGCCGTCCCGCCTTCGGCGGATCCGGCGACCGCGATCCCGATCTGTTTGCGGAGCTTTCCGTAGCGATCGCTCGAGCAGAACGTGAGGAGATCGTCCATGCGCTCCTTCGCGCGCTCCTTGTCGTCTATCTCGAACACGCTGTGCGCCGCGCGCAGATCGTTGGAGAGGAGAAAACCCGCGCGCCACGCGGTGCGGTCGACGGCGTTCGCCCAGCGCTGGAGGTTCGTGCGTCCGCCCTCTTCGACGAAGCGGAGGAAGTGGCCTCGGAGCTGATCGATCGCGGTGGGCTCGAGGATCGGCTCGATGGCCTTCGCGATGGGCACGACGACCTTCTTCGCGCGGTCGTTCAGCGGGATCGCGGGGTTTCCGATCGAGAGCGCGGCGAGGAAGATGTCCTCGAGGTCCGCGATGCCGGGGATGAGCGCGCGCATGAACTCCTGCGCGCGGTGGTGCGCGAGGTGCTTGCCCGCGATGAACGCGAGCTCCGCGGCCGAGCGACCGGAGAGCGCCTTCTGGCCGATCTTCGTCGCGGGCGGCATCGCGGGGACGAGCTCCGCGGTGCCGTCGAGCTCGGGATCGACGAAGAGCACCGGCGCGTGCATCCCGAGGATCGCGGCGGCCCACGCGAAGCATCGCACCGCTTGGATCGTCGACGTCGCGGGGTCCTGCCGCTTCTCGGCGTCGAGCTTCGGGAGCATCTTGTCGCGGCGCAGCGCCGAGAGCCGCCCGAGGAGGACCGCGGGCGCGACGACCGCGAAGATCTCGCCGATGAGCGGCTCCTCGTCCGGGTGGAGCAAGAGGCGCGACCAGGCGTCGGCGGTGAGGGCGTTCTTCGGTTTGATGAGCGCGGTCTCGCGGAACTTCGTCCAGTGCGCGCGCTCGTCGGGCGAGGCCTGCTCCAAGAAGACGAGCGCCTGCGCGACGCACCACTTTCCGTCCTCGTCCTTCTTCTTTTCGTAGACGCGGTAGAGCGAGTGGAGCGCGGCCTCGTCGCGCGGATCGTGGCGGAGGCGGCGCTGGAGCTCGATCGGATCGTCGTCCGGAACCTCCTTCGCCGTGACGCCCGAGAGATCGACCTCGACGGACACGTTCGCGCGCGCCTCCTCGAGCTGCCGCTCGAGATCGACGACCCGCGACTCGAGCTGCGCGATGCGCCGCTGGAGCGAAGGCACGTCGACGCCGACTTGAAGCGACGCGCGCGGCGCCTCCATGTCCTCGTCGGTCTCGTAGAGCTCCTTGATGACGACCTGGTGCCGAGACTCGTACGCCGATTGGAGCGCGAGCTCGAGCTTGCGCAGGCGCGCTTTGTCGAGGCCGAGCGACTCGGCCATCTTGTCGAGCTTTTGCCTCTCTTCCTGCGTGATGATCCCGTCCTCGATGACCTCCGCGAAGAGCTCCTCGTACATCATCTCGAGCTTGCCGAGCCGCACGTTTGCGGCCATTTCCCCGGGCTCGAACGAGAGTCGTTGCTCGAATTCGTCGCTCATGGGAGCGATGGTAGAGGAAAAGGCGCGCGGGTTCTCGCCCAGCATGGCCGGCGACATGCGGCAGCGAAATCATGCGGCCAGGCCGCCGCATGGCCGCTCCTGCATGCCATTGCGGCACGTGCCGGCCCGGCCGGGGATGTCGACGCTGCCGCTTGTCGGTTGCGAGCATGGCGCCGAACTGGCAGGTCATCTCGGCAGCAACACCACCCAAATTCACCTCCGCGTTACATTCACGAAGTAGGCTCATCCAGCGATGGCACGCATCCTCGTGATCGAAGACGAGCGCGACCTCCAGCAGGTCGTCGCCTACAACCTGCGCCAGGCAGGCCACGACGTCATGACCGCGTCGAACGGGCAGGAGGGATTGCAACTCGCGCGCGAGAACCCGCCGGATCTCGTGCTCCTCGATTTGATGCTGCCCGACGTCTCGGGCACCGAGGTGTGCCGCACGCTCAAGCGCGAGCCCGCGACTCAAGGCGCGGCGGTCGTGATCGTCACGGCGAAGGGCGAGGAGATCGATCGCGTCGTGGGGTTCGAGCTCGGGGCCGACGATTACGTCGTCAAGCCGTTCAGCGTGCGCGAGCTCCTCTTGCGCGTGCAGGCGATCTTGCGGCGGAGCTGGAGCGAGCAGCCCGTCGCGCCGACGTTCGATTTCGGCTGCCTGCGCGTCGATCGCGAGGCGCATCGCGTGTGGGTCAACAACAAAGAGGTCGAGCTCACGGCGCTCGAGTTCAAGCTCCTCGCGACGCTGCACGATCGGCGAAACCGCGTTCAAACTCGCGGGGCGCTCTTGAGCGACGTCTGGGGCATCGACGCGGACATCACGACGCGAACCGTGGACACGCACGTGAAGCGCCTCCGCGAGAAGCTCGGCGCGGCCGGCGAGTACATCGAGACGGTGCGCGGCGTGGGTTACCGATTCGCCGACGCTCCGCCGCGCTGATCTCGACCAAGGTGAGGTACAGTTCCGTCGCGTGAGCGACGACGGCGACGAGAGAGCGGCAGAGCGCGTCGGGAGCGTCCTCAACGACAAGTGGACGCTCGAGCGGCTGATCGGCATCGGCGGCATGGCCGCGGTGTACGCGGGCGTCCACCGAAACGGCGCCCGCGCGGCGATCAAGATCCTCCACCCGTCGTACGCGCGGCGGCCCGAGGTGCGCGAGCGGTTCCTCCGCGAGGGCTACGCGGCGAACCGCGTGAACCACTCCGGCGTCGTGAAGGTGCTCGACGACGACGTCATCGAGGGTGGCCCGGACGCCGACGGCGCGTTCCTCGTCATGGAGCTGCTCGAGGGGCACTCGATCGAAGATCGCCTCGAGCGCGGTCCGCCGATCTCCGAGCGCGAGCTGCTCGCGATCGCACGCGCGGTGCTCGACGTGCTCGACGCCGCGCACAAAGCGGGCGTCATCCACCGCGACCTCAAGCCGGAGAACCTCTTTCTGACGAGCGATCCGGAGAAGGCGAAGCTCAAGATCCTCGACTTCGGGCTCGCGCGCATCGCGGAGGGCAGCAACAAGACGATGGCCGGCGTCGCCATCGGGACGCCGTCGTACATGCCGCCGGAGCAGGCCGCGGGGCGCGTGTTCGAGGTCGACGCGCGCTCGGATTTGTTCGCGCTCGGCGCCACGTGCTTTCGCATCCTCGCGAACCGAACCGTGCACCCCGCCGAGAGCGCGCTCGCGATCTGCGCGCGAATGGCGAAGGAGCCCGCGCCGAAGCTTCGCAGCGTCGCGCCGAACGTCTCCGAGGCGACCGCGCGCGTGATCGATCGCGCCCTCGAGTTCAAGCGCGACGATCGCTGGCCGGACGCGGCGTCGATGCGCGCCGCGGTGAACGACGCGATCGAGACGCTCGGCGGCGAGACCATCGAGATCGACAGCGGCATGCTCGAGCTAGGCGAGGTCACCGAGCCGAAGAAGCGCGCGGCCCCGCCCGTCGCTCCTCCCCCCGAGCCCGTCGAGCACGTCGAACCGAAGAAGACGAGCGCCTCGTTCTTCTTGTGGCTGGCCATCATCGTGCTCACCGCGGTCGCCGCGAAGCTCGTTTACCAGGCCTTCGGGCCGCAGCCGCCCGCGCCGGTCGGGAGCGCCGATGCACAATCCGCCACGCAGACGCCGCCCATCGCGTCGTCGAACGCCACGGTCGAAACGCCACTCGTCGACGCGACGCTCGTCGACGCGCCGACCGACGTCGCGGCACTCGACGCCGCGGTCGACGCGGAGCCCGCGGACGCAGAGAGCACGGACGCCACGACGGACGCCTCGATCGCGCCGCTTTCGGACGCGGACGTGACGGATGGCCGCGCTTTCACCCTGACGATCCCCGACGCGGGAGCGCACGTCGCGCCGCAACGTCACGACGCAGGAACGCACCACGTGCCCCCGCATCGCCCGCATCACAGGTAAAACGGTCGTGGTGCGGGACATGCCTATGCGATCGGCATGCGCAGCACGATCGCAGTCGCCATCTCGGTCGCCACGTTGTCCCTCACGTCCTGCGGCGACGCGCCCGGCTCCGTGTTCGACGGGAGCGCCCCGACGGGCGATGGAGGTGATTCCTTCGACGGCGGGCTCTCGGGGATGTACTCCGACTTCGGCGATCCGATCTTCACGGGGACCGCGCCTTCGAGCTCGCAAGGGCTCTTCGGCGGCGCCGCGGAAGTGCAAGGCGGCGGGCCGTGCCTCGTCGAGCCCGAGATCAACTCGCTCTACCCGCACAACTGGCTGCGCCCGCGGTTCCGATGGACCGCGAGCGGCGCCGAGAACCTCTTCGAGCTCCGCGTGCACGCGCCGAACCAGTCGAAGGATCTGCTCGTCTACACGACCGATACGAGCTGGACGATGCCGAAGACGATGTGGGATCTCGTTCGCAACCACTCGAATGACATGCAGTGGTCACTCACGATCCGCGGCGGGACGTACGACGGCGCGACGCTCGGGAACGTCGCGTCGGGCAGCACGGGTCCGCTCGGCGTCGCCCCGGTCGATGCGCCCGGCAGCATCGTCTACTGGTTCACGAACGGCTACACGGGGACGCTCGGCCTGAACGGGTTCTCGGTCGGTGACGAGACGGTCGTGAGCGCGCTCGCGCCGTCGCAGATCCAGGGGCAGAGCGTCCAGTGCGTGGGGTGCCACGTCGGCACGCCGGATGGGAACGCCGTGGTCATCTCGGTCTCGCCGACCGCGAACGGTCAGAACGCGACGTGGGGCAACGTGCTCGCCGACATCAACACCGGCGACGGCGGCGCTCCCGGATCGGTACCAAGTTACGAAGGTAGCGGAGGCGTGCAGTCGCTCCTGCAAGGTCCGCTCGGCATGGCGTCGATCTCGAAGGCGCACTGGCAGACTGGCGATCGCCTCGTCATCGCGAGCGACAACCCGGACCTCCAGTGGATCGACGTCGAGGCGACGAACCCTGGGAGCGCGCGCGGGACGATCGCGCGGGTCGGCTCGGCGGCCGCGGGGCCCATCGCGGGCGCGCCGTCGTTCAGCCACGACGGCAAGACGATCGTCTACACGGCGACGAACCACGCCGTCGACGGGAGGCTCGGCGGGTACGTCTTCGACGCGGACGACCCCGGCTCTCTCGCCGACCTCTACACGGTGCCCTTCAACGCGCGCGCCGGAGGGACCATCGCGCCGGTTCAGGGCGCGTCGGACCCGCTCTATCAGGAGTACTACCCGGCGTTCGCGCCCGACGACTCGATGATCGCGTTCAACCGCGTCGCGAACGACAAGAACATGTACAACCAGCCGAACGCGGAGATCTTCATCGTGCCCGCGGGCGGCGGCGTGGCGACGCGCCTCGAGGCGAACGACCCGCCCGCGTGCTCGGGCAAGACCAGCCCAGGTGTCACGAACTCGTGGCCGAAATGGTCGCCGAGCGTCGACACCACGCCCAACGGACGCACGTTTTACTGGCTCGTCTTCAGCTCGACGCGCGTCGGGACGCTCCCTCAGCTGTTCATCACGCCGGTGATCGTCGAAAACGGCGCCGTTCACACGTTCGCGGCGCTCTATTTGTGGAATCAGCCGGACACGACCGGCAACCACACACCCGCGTGGGAGTACTTCAAGGTCCCACCTCCCTCGCCGCCACACTAATCGCCTCGAAATGGCCGAGGCGCCTACGTTTTGGGCATCTGGGCGCTGCGTGTGTACAATGCGTGTGTGCATGCGAACGCTGAGGGCGGACTCGCGAGCGCGGTCGGGCGGACGTTCGAACGCGTGAGCGTGGTGAAGGCGCTCGCGGGCCGGAAGGTCCCCGCGTCGATCGCTCACGCGTTCTCGCCGAGCGGCGCGGAGCTCGTCGTCGTCGAGCGCTACGCCGGCCTCGACGCGGCGACGCTCCAGCACCTCGAGGCGGACGCGCGGAAGATGATGTCGCTCCGGCACCCGAACGTCGCGACGGTGCGTGACGTCTGGCGCGAGAACGACGACCTCTGCGTCGCGTGCGAGTTCGTCGAGGGCGAGAGCCTCGAGGAGCTGCGAAGGCTGGGAGTCGGCGGCAAAGAGCTCTCGATCGAGGTCGGCGTGCGCGTCGTGGTCGACGTGCTCGGCGCCATCAGCGCGATCCACACGCTCGGCGAGGGCGGCGTCGCGCATGGCGAGGTGACCGCGGCGAACGCGATCGTCGGCTTCGACGGCGTGACGCGCGTCGTGCGTCCGTTCCGAGGGCGCCTCGCCGGGAAGGCCGCCGAGCCGGATTGGTTCTCGTACACCGCGCCGGAGGTCCTCAAGGGCGGCCCCGCGGACGTCCGCGCGGACCTCTACGCGGTGGGCGTCCTCCTTTGGGAGACGCTCTCGCGGCGAAAGCTATTTCCAAAAGCGACGCGTGAAGGGCGCGCCGCGCGCACGATGCCCGTGGGCAAGCCGACGCCGCCGCCGGACGCGGCTTGGGCAGTGCCGCTCGCGGCGGTCGCGGAGCGCGCGCTCGCGAACGATCCCGCGGCGCGCTACACGAGCGCCGCGGAGATGGCCGCCGCGGTTCGCCTCGCGGTGCGCTCGAAGCTCGCGATGCCGCCGCGCGTCTCGGCCGCGGTCGACAAGCTCGCCGGAGAGAAGATCCTCGCGCGGCGCAACGCGAACGCGCTGCCCGAGGCGAGCGAGGCGGGGCGCGTCTCGGTGCGCCCGTCGCGCCCGCCGCTCCCCGCGGAGGCGACGCGCGCGCTCTCGTCGATGCGCGCATCTTCACGCCCGCCGACGCCGAAGCCTGGCGCGGTCGCGATGCCCGTCATCCCGAAGCAAGCCCCGCTTCCTTCGGTCTCGACGAAGACGCCTGCGCCGACCCCAGCGCCGAAACCCGTCGAGGCGAGGACTGGCCCACGACCCGCGGCGCCGCCGCTCAAGCTCGCTGCCGCGAAGGCGACCGAGAGCGCGCCCGCGTCCGAAGAGCCGATTTCGCTCGAGGATTTCGCCGAAGAGGCGCCGACGAGGCCGATCGGCGCGGTCGCGGCCGTCGTCGCGCCCGTGGTCGCCCCGAAACCCGCGGCTCCAGCAGCGTCTGTCGTCGCGCCGCCGCCGGTCGAAATCGCGGTTGCGGCCGCGCCGCCCGTGATCGCGCCGCCCGCGATCGAGACGCCCGAGACGCGGTCTTCGCCTTCGGAGCCGACGCCCGAGGCGGTCGAGATGTCCGTCGTTCCGGCCGGGCTCGGAAAGAAGAAGGGGCGCGTCGCGATCATGATCGCGGGCGTGCTCGTCGCGCTGATCGCGATCGGCGCGGTCATGCGCGTCGTGATGGCGCCGGCGTCCGATCGGAAGCTGCCCACGCACGCCGCGACGGGCGCCACGACGATCCCCACCGTGACCGCGACCGCCACCGTGACGGCGACGGTCACCGCGACCGCGACCGCGACCGCAACCACGACCGCGAGCGCGCCCGCGGCCTCCGACTCTGCGACCGAGCCCGACACGAGCGCGAGCGCGACCTCCACCACCGGCGGGCCCGCGCCCGATTCTTCTCACAGGCCGCACGCGCGGCCGCGACCGACTTACGATCCGATGGGGATATGATGCGCACGTTCGTCTCGAGTCTCGTCCTCTGCAGCATGCTCGCGGTCGCAGCGCCATCGCTTGCCGCCGGCGCCGATCCGGCGAACGCGACAGCGGTCCAGCGAGAGCAGGCCAACGCGCACTTCCTCAAGGGCAAGGAGAGTTTCGACAAGGGCGACATGGCGGGCGCCCTCGAGGAGTTCCGCGCGTCGCTCGAGATCGTCGCGAGCCCGAACGCGCGCCTCTACGTCGCGCGAACGCTTCGCGAGCTCGGTCGCCTCGTCGAGGCGTACGCCGAGTTCGGGCGCACCGCCGCCGAAGCCAAGGAGCACGAGCGCGAGGACGGACGCTACGGAAAGGCGGCCGAGGCCGCGCTCGCCGAGCGCGCGAGCATCGCGCCGCAGATCGGCTTCGTGCAGCTCGGGATCAAGAACTCGAACGAGTCGACGACCGTCACCGTCGCCGGCAGCCCGCTCATTCGCGCGGGGTGGAGCGATCCGGTCCCGGTGAAGCCTGGCGACGTCGAGGTCGAGGTCGTCACGCCCGGCGTGCTCCCGATCCGAAAGACGCTGACGCTCCGCGCGGGAGAGAAGCGCCCGCTCGAGATCGACGCGGCCGCGCCGAGCGGTGGCGGGACGACGAACAACGGTCAGGTCGCGCCCGGCCACGACGAATCGCACCCGACGAACCGCGCCGGCAAATCGTGGATGCTCCCCGTCGCGATCGTGGGCGGCGGCGTCGGCGTCGTGGGCATGCTCACGTTCACCATCGCCGGGATCGCGTCGAACAACACGTACAACGACCTCAAATCGAAGTGCGGGACGTCGCCGTGCCCGTCGAACCTCGCTGGCGAGGTCTCGAGCGGCAAGACGCAACAGGCCGTCGCGAACACCGGCCTCGTCATCGGCCTCATCGGCCTCGCCGTGGGCGGCACGTTCTTGGCGCTCTGGTTGATCCCGCCGAAGGCCGCCGCGACGACCTCCGCGTCCCTCGTCGTGGGGCCCGGCTCGCTGGGGTTCGCCGGCACGTTCTGAGATACGCTCCGAGGAATGTACCGGAGCGGTGAGCGGCAGCAGCGCGAGTTCGGCGTGCGCAGCGGCCGGTACGCGGGCGCCGCGCTCACGATCGCGACGAAGGATCTTCCGCGAGCGACGCGCGAGCTCCTGAGCGCGCGCCTCACGGGCCGCGGCGCGGAGGGGCCGATCGCGTCGTCCGGCCCGCCGCGCGAGTCGCGTCGCGTCGCCTTCGGCGGCCTCATCGCCGCGATCCTCGTCGTTTCTCTCGCGGCCGACAACGGCCTCGGAGACGCGTCGAGCGCGAACGTCCTCCAACCGCGCTGGATGGCCGTGGTCTACTTCGGCGCGCTCGTCGCCATCGCGCTCTCGGTGCGGTCGCTCGTTCGAACCTTGTCCGACGAGGGCTGGGCGCCTTTGCCGCTCGGGCGACACCTCCTGCCGCTCGATCTCGTCGACGTGCGCCCCGGCACGATCACGATTCGGCCCTTCGGCGAGGCCCGAGACGTGCGCGTCGACGAGGCCGCGCACCGCGTCCGAATCTTGTACGCCGACAGCGCGCTCGAAGAGCTCGTCGCTTCGCCACACGGTCGAGCGAAGAAGGAGGCGAGCCTATGGGTCCGCATCCTCGACGCGCAGCACGCGGTCGAAGAGGCGACGCACGCGGGCCGCGCGAAGGACGACCCGTTCGACGCGCTGCGCGGCGAAGAGGGCTTCACCGAGGAGTGGCGAGGCCTCGCGGTTGCGCCCGCGCCGCTCCCGAAGCCGCCCTCGCGCGCGACGTTGCCGATCGCGCTCGCCGCGTGCGCAATCCTCGGGTTCTTCCTCGTCGACGTGCGGAACGCCGCGAGCGACGAGTCGATGTTCGCGCAGGCGAGCCGCGCGCACACGACGACGGCGTACCGAAAGTACCTCGACGCGGGCGGGCAGCGGCACGCCGCCGACGTCCGCACGAATCGCCTCCCGCGCGCGGCGCTCGACGAGGCCGCGGCGCGCGGCGGAATCCAGCCGCTCCGCGCGCTCTTGCGCGACTACCCGAGCTCGAGCGTCGAGCGCGAGGCGCGAGACCGCTTCGACGCCGCGTGTCGCGCGGAGCTCGCCGCCGCGGGCACGCTCGACGCGCTCCACGCGTTCGAGGAGAGCTCGGCGGACTGCGGTCTCGGAGCCGAGATTGTCTCTGCGCGCCTCAAGCTTCACGAGTCGCTCCTCGCGAGGGCCAAGGCGCGAGGAATCGGGCCGATCCGCGAGTACTTGCGTCGGTTCCCCGATGGGCCTCTCGCCAATCGAGCGACGCTCGCGCTCCGGGCAGCGTACGAAGACACACGAAACAGAGTGCGCGTGCGCGTCGAGCGCGCCGAGGTCCGCGACGAGCTCCTCGCGCTCGTGGATCGCGCGGAGACCGACGCGAGGCCGGTCGCGTTGTTCGTTCCGATCGCCCTGAAGCCGGACGTCTGGGTCGAGCCGCGATCGCGTCGCGAGATCGTCGACGCGTTCGATCGCCAGGTCACGGACCTGTTCGATCCTGCCGTGGCCTACGTGTATCACCCGTTCGGAACCGAGGGCACGAGCGGCCCCGTGCTCTCGATCGAGATCGGCACGCAACCCACGTTCGCGCCTTACGCGCGCTACACGCTCAGCGGCGCGCACAAGGCGACGTGGACGTTCCGCTTCGAGAGCCCAGTCAGCGACGCGCGGCTCGGCGCCGACGTCGCGCGTCTCGCGATCCGCTCCGAGTGACCCGGTGATATGCAAGAGGGCATGCTCAAGCGTGCTGCGTTCACGGCCGTCATCGCTCCCTTGCTCGTCGCGAGCAGCGCGCGCGCGGAGGAGTCGGTCATCAAACAGCCCGACCAGCACCCGAGCTACTTCGTGGAGCTCGACGTTCACGGCCTCGTCGCCTACTCGGGCGGCCCTCTCGCGCTCGGCCGCTACGGCACCGTGGGCTTCGGACCGGGAGCTCGCGCGAGCTTCAACATCCTCAAGGACGGCTTCATCCCCAAGCTGAACGACAGCGTCGCCATCGGCGTGGGCGCGGATTTCGTGGCTGGCATCGACGGCACGGTGCGCCTCGTCACGCCGGTCGTCCTTCAGTGGAATTTCTGGCTCACGCAGCACTGGTCCGTGTTCGGCGAGCCCGGCGTCGCGATCGAGTTTCCGATGAGCGTGCCGAGCTCCCTGGGCGGCGAGCCGATCTACCTCGTGCCCGCGCTCTTCGTCGGCGCGCGCTACAACTTCAACGACCACATCACGCTCACGATGCGACTCGGTTTCCCGATGTCGACGGTTGGCGTGTCGTTCTTGCTCTAATGAAGCGATTCGCAGCCTTTTCGATCGCGCTGACCCTCGCGACCGCCGCGCTCGCGGACGTCACGACGCTCAAGATCGGCACGCTCGCGCCGCCCGATTCGCCGTGGGGCCAAGTCTTCAAGGTGTGGAAGCGCGCCGTCAGCGAGCGCTCGTGCGGGCGCGATCGATCTCCAGTTCTTCTGGAACGGCCAGCAAGGCGACGACCGCGCGATGGTCGCGAAGATCCGCACCGGCCAGCTCGACGGCGCGACGCTCGCGGGCGCGGGGCTCGGCGAGATCGATCGGCAGGTGCTCGTCCTCCAGCTCCCCGGGCTATTCCGCGAGTGGCCAAAGCTCGACGCTGCGCGAAACGACATGCGGTCCGGGTTCGACGCGTCGTTCGAGCGCCAGGGCTTCAAGGTCCTCGGATGGGGCGACGTGGGGCGCGCGCACTCGATGAGCAAGGGCTTCGCGGTGCGCGTCCCGGCGGACGTGAAGCACCGCCGCGCGTTCTATCTGCCCGGCGATCCGATCGCGCCGGTCGTGTTCTCGCTCATCGGCGACGTGACGCCGCGCCAAGTCGCGGTGCCCGAGATCTTGCCGGGCCTCACGAGCGGGAGCATCGACATGCTCACGGCGCCGGCGCTCGTCGCCGAGCAGCTCCAGTGGGCGAGCCGGCTCGACACGATGGGTGACGACGTCGCGGGCATCGGCATCGGCGCGCTCGTGTTCTCGTCGGCGCGCTACCGAGCCGTGCCCGCGGACGCGCAGGCGATCATCGCGGACACCGGTCGCGTCGCGGGCGCGGCGCTCACGCAGCGGATCCGCGCGGAGGACGACGCGGCCTTCGCGCGCCTAGAGGCTCGCATGACCCACTACAGGCTCACGCCCGCGGAGCAGGCCGAGTGGGAGAAGCTCTTCGTCGAGACCGCGAAGCGACTTCGCGGCGCCGTGTTCGACGCGGCGATCTTCGACGAAGCCGTTCGGCACCGCTGACGCGCGTCACTGCGCGGCGACGACGGGGAGCTTCACCGTCATCGGCTTTCCGTCGTGCAAGACCGCGACGTCGACGTTGTCGCCCGGCTTCTTCTCGTCGAGCGCGTTGTAGAGATCGTCGTAGCTCGCGATCTTCGTCCCGCCGAGGCCGACGATGACGTCGCCGAGCACGAGGCCCTGCGTCGTCCGCTGGAGCCCGCGCAGGCCCGCGCGCGCGGCGGCGGAGCCAGGCGGGACCGAGATGACCACGACGCCCTGGAGACCGAGTCGACCCTCGATGCGCCCCTGCGGGTCGACCTCGACGCCGAGCGACATCTCGGTCGCGTGGCCCGACTTGATGATCTGCGGGACGACGCGCGCGACCGTGGTCGCAGGGACCGCGAAGCCGATGCCGGCCGATGCGCCGCTCTTCGAGTAAATCATCGTGTTCATCCCGATGAGCTCGCCCGAAGAGTCGAGCAGCGGACCGCCGGAGTTTCCCGGGTTGATCGCCGCGTCGGTCTGGATCATGTCGCGGATCGTCACGCCGCCGATGCCGTGCACCTGCCTGCCGATCGCGCTGATGACGCCGGTCGTGAGCGTGTGATCGAGCCCGAACGGGTTTCCGATCGCGATCGCCTTCTGGCCGACTTCGAGCGAGCCGCCCGACGCGACACGCACGGGAACGAGGAGCGCGGCGGGCGCCTTCACCTGGAGGACCGCGACGTCCTTCTGCGGGTCGACGCCGAGCACGGTCGCGGGAAACGTCTTGTCGTTTCCGAACGTGACCGTCAGAGACTCCGCGCCTTGGACGACGTGGTAGTTCGTCACCACGTGGCCCTGCGCGTCCCAGATGAAGCCCGAGCCCGAGCCCGCCGGCACCTCTTCCGCTGCGCCGGCGTAGAGGTCGTAGACGACGCGCGTCTGCGTGACGAACACGGTCGATGGCGCCGCCGACTTGAAGATCGCGATCGTGTTCCGCTCGTCCTCGGTGCGCGCGCCCGGTGAGAGCGGAACGATGGGCGGAGGCGCCGCGGACGCGAGCGGTGGAGTCGACGCGACCGGAGTCGTCGCCGAGGCGTCAGGCGTGGTGACGACCGGCGCCGCTGGACAAGCCGTCGTCGTGAGGGCGAAAACGAGCGCCAACCTTCGAAGGTCCATCATGGGGCCGCATCTTAATCATGCTTCTTCACGAACCAAGCCCGGTTTTCGGGCGAAGCTTCGGTCGATGAGCGACAAGCCAGAGTGCAAGGCGGCCCCCGGCGAGTTCGTCCCCGTGGTGAATCGATCGAAGTGCGAGGGCAAGAGCGACTGCCTCCGCGTGTGCCCGTACGAGGTCTTCGAGGTGAGGCGAATCGACGCCGCCGACTACGACGCGCTCGGCTTCTTCGCGCGCCTCAAGGTGCGCGCCCACGGCATGAAGAGCGCGTACACGCCGCGCGCGGACGCGTGCCAAGCCTGCGGCGAGTGCGTCGCCGCGTGCCCGGAGAAGGCGATCAAGCTGGTGCGAGCTACGGCCGCTCGATGAGGCCCGCGGCGCCCATGCCGCCGCCGATGCACATCGTGATGATCGCGCGCTTCGCCTTGCGACGCTTGAGCTCATGGGCCGCGGTGGCGACGAGCTTCGCGCCCGTACAGCCGAGCGGGTGACCGAGGGCGATCGCGCCGCCGTTCACGTTGAGCTTCTCCATCGGGATGCCCAGTTCGCGTGCACAATACACGGATTGGCTCGCGAAGGCCTCGTTCATCTCGATGAGGTCGATGTCGGCGAGCGAGAGCTTCGTCTGCGCGAGGAGCTTCTTCACCGCGGGGAGCGGGCCGATGCCCATGATCGACGGGTCGACGCCGACCGTCGCGAACGCGCGGAAATACGCGAGCGGCTCGAGGCCGAGCGACTTCGCTTTGTCCTCGCTCATGACGAGCGACGCGGCCGCGCCGTCCGAGAGCGGGGAGCTGTTGCCGGCGGTGACCGAGCCCGTCGTCGCGAACACGGGCTTGAGCCCCGCGAGGCCCTCCTTCGTCGTGTCGGGGCGGGGGAGCTCGTCGCGAACGAAGTCGAATTCGACGCGCTTGTCGCCGTCGTATTTCACCGCCTTCACGGGGACGATCTCGGCCTCGAACTTCTTCGTCTCGATCGCCGCGACGGCCTTTTTCTGGCTCGCGAGCGCGAAGTCGTCTTGCTGCTCGCGCGTCACGTTGAACCTCTTCGCGACGTTCTCGGCCGTGATGCCCATCGGCGTGTAGACGTCCGGGCAGTCCTTCATCGCGCGCGGCGACGCGGAGAGCTTGTTGCCCGTCATCGGGACCATCGACATCGACTCGACGCCGCCCGCGACGACGATCTCGTTCGAGCCGAACGCGATCGCGCCCGCGGCGAGCGCGATGGCCTGGAGGCCGCTCGAGCAGAAGCGGTTGATCGTCATCGCGCTCGTCTCGATGGGCAAACCCGCGAGGAGCCCCGCGACGCGCGCGACGTTGAGCCCCTGCTCGCCCTCGGGCATCGCGCAGCCGAGGATCAAGTCTTCGACCATCTCCGGCTTCACCTTCGGGACGCGCGCGAGGAGGCCCGCGATGACCTCGCCCGCGAGCTCGTCGGGGCGCTTCTGCGCGAGCGAGCCCTTGAGTGCACGACCGACGGCCGAACGGACGGCCTCGATGATGACGACGTTCTTCATGCCGGGGACCATAGCGCTATGATTGGCGACATGCGACTCCACTTGATTCTTATTTTTGTCGTTGCGTGCGGTGGAACGACTCAGGAAACCGGTGACGGCGGAGACGGCGGCGGGAGCGACGCGCCGAGCGACGTCCAGAACGACCTCGTCGCGAAGGACGTGGTGAACGACGTCGGAAACGACGTCGTCGCGCCACCGTTCGACGCCGGTCCCCCTCCGCCGATCGGTGGAAAGCCGCCTGCTCCGCCCGACGGCGGCGCCCCGACGACGAGCGTCTACACGTTCGCGATCAAGACGCTCTACCTCGGCGAAGCGCCGTACGGCGGCGGCGCGCCGAGCACCACCGCGTGGAAGAACTTCGGCTACGACATCGACGGCCTCACGACGACGAAGACCTCGACGAACGTGTGCACGCTCGCCACGGGCTCGCCGCTCGTGAACCAAGTCGACGGGACGAACGGCATCGACAACGCGTTCGGCGCGATCCTCCTCCCGATCATCCAGACCGCGGCGAGCATTCCGAATCCGTCGGCGACGGAGACCACGTTCATCGATCAAGGCAACTACACGCTGCAGCTCCAAGTGACGGGCCTCTCCGACGATCCGCAGCAGAACGCGGTGGGTCTCACGTCGCAGCTCTTCACGAGCGGCGCGTACGGCAGCGGGACGCCCGCGTTCGACTCGACCACCGACTGGCCCGTGCTCTCGACCTCCGTGAACGACGGAAAGACGATCGCGAGCGGCTCGACGGTGCAGTTCGCGTCGTCGTACGTCTCGAACGGCGTCTTCGTGAGCGGGCAGTCGGGCGCCGTGATCACGCTCCAGCTCGCCGCGGGCGGCGTCTCGATGCCGCTCACGATCCACGACGCGGTCCTCACGTTCTCGCACCCATCGCACGCGGTCGCGTCGTACGGCGTCATCTCGGGCGTCATGGCGACGCAGGAGTTCATCGACGCCTTGCAAAAAGTGGCCGGGCTCATCTCGACGTCGCTCTGCGGCTCTGCGTTCCAGGGGATAGCCGATCAAATCCGGCAGGCGCAGGACATCCTCCAGAACGGGACGAACGCGCAGAACGTCGCGTGCAGCGCGATCTCGATCGGCCTCGGCTTCGACGCGGTGCTCGTTCACGACCCGACGCAGGTCGTCACGGCGCCGCCGGGACCGCCGGATCCGTGCGGAGGCTAATTCGATGTCACCACGCCTCGACATCGACGCGCAGACCGTGCTTCGGCCCGTGACGGTCCGCGACGCCGAGCGGCTATTCGCGGTGATTGACGCGAACCGCGAGCAGCTGCGTGTTTGGCTTCCTTGGCTGGATCAAAACAGGCGCATCGAAGACACGGAGTCATTCATCCACGCGGCGCTCGAACGCGAGAAAGCCGCTCGCGGCTCGGTTTGGTTGATCGAGGTGTCGGGCGTTCTGTGCGGCGTGGCTGGGTTCAACTGGATCGAGCCGGTCAATCGAGTGTGCGAGGTCGGGTATTGGCTCGCGGCGGATCATCAGCGCCGCGGGATCATGACCCACTGCGTGGCCCGGCTGCTCCGCCACGCCTTCGAGGATCTGAACATCAACCGTGTGACCATTCCGGTCGCGGTCGACAACCAGCGAAGCCGCGCGATTCCGGAGCAGCTCGGGTTTCGGGCCGAAGGCGTGATGCGTCAGGCCGAATGGCTCTACGACCATTTCGTGGATCACGTGCTCTACGCGCTTGTGCGGTCGGAGTGGACCGGCGCAGCAACCGCGTAGCAATCGTCTCAGACGATCAACGAGTCGTCGAGCGTGTCGTCCACGATGCGATCGAGCACGTTGCGCATCGCAGGATCGACGAACGAATCGCGAGCCTTCGCGACGCGCTCTCGCGCCCCGAGCGACGCGAGCACAAGCGCGGCGCCGATGCGCTCGTCGCGCGCGGCAGCTCCGGAGAGGAGCACGCGCTCTGCGTCATCCAACGAGACCAGCGCGGTGCGGTAGTCCGGCGACGCGAGCTCGGCGCGCCACGTGGCGAGCGTCCGTCCTTGGCGCGCGAGCATCGGCGGAACGTCCATCAGCCCCGCGCGTGTGGTGATGAGCTCGGCGAAGTCGCGCGCGATGCGCTCGGTCGCGCAAGCGATCGTCAGCTGGGAGCCGTCGCGTCTGATGACGACGATGGAGTGATCACGGGCCTCCGCGCGCTCGATGTCGCGCAACCAAACGTGTGCGCCGCCGATCGCGACGGCGTCGAGACCAACCTTGACTTTGCGCTCGGCCATGCGGTGGACGACGATCGGAAAGAGCGGGAGCGCCCCGATCCACGTGGAACCGACGATCGACGCGACCACCAGCGAGGTCCACGAGTCGAGCACGACCACGACGGCGTACGACCCGAGCGTTCCGACGACGAGCCCGCCCAGCGCGGCGAATACGAGCGTCCGCGCGGTCCCGGAGCGCGTCGACAGGACGCCGTGGTGGTCGAGCGGCGCGCTGCGCGCCACGAGCTGCCTCCGCGCGCACCACGTCCCGAGGGCGATGGCTGTCGTGAGCAGCGCGACAATCGCGTCGGTGTGCGGCGCGTGCCAATCGTTGAAGGCGCACGACGCGAGCGCGCACGCGAAGAGCGCCGCGCACACGCCGATGGTCTCGCGCCAAACCCTCAATTGCGCAGCGGCTTGTTGTTCATCAGCATGAACTGCATGCGCTCCTGGCTCTTCGGCTCGCCGCAGAGGCTCACGAAGGCTTCGCGCTCGAGGTCGAGCATGTGCTCCTCGGTGACCTCGTGGGCCGAGCCGCCGGCGCCGCCGCAGAGGACCTCGGCGAGCTTCGTCGCGATCTTCGCGTCGTGCTCGGTCGCGTAGCCGCCGGCGACGAGCGTCGAGATCATCATCTTGAGCGTCGCGATTCCGCTCTCGCCGGGGAGCACGTAGGCGCGCGGCGCGGGCGGGTGATAGCCGGCCTCCGCGAGGCCGATCGCGCGGTTTTTGGCCTCGGTCACGAGGCGCGCTTGATCGAACGACACGCCGTCGCTGCGGCGGAAGTAGCCGAAGACCTTCGCCTCGTCAGCGCTCGTTGCGACCTTCGCGAGCGCGATGTTCTTGAAGACCTGCGTCACGTACTCGAGCGTGTTGACCATCGTGCCCTCGGGCACGCCCTCGAGCGCGCGCCACAAGAGGTTCACGTTGCCGCCGCCGCCGGGGATGAGCCCGACGCCGACCTCGACCTGACCGCAGTACGTCTCCGCCGCGGCTTGCACCGCGTCGGCTGCGAGGCAGATCTCGAGCCCGCCGCCGAGCGTCATGCCGTACGGCGCGGCGACGACGGGGACGCGCGCGTACTTCATTCGCTGCACCGCGCCTTGCAGATCCGCGATGGTCTTGCGTAGGTCGTCCCAGCCGCCGGCCATGACGACCTGCATCACCTTCATGAGGTTCGCGCCGACGCAGAAGTGCGGACCCGTGTTCGAGATGATCATCGCGCGGAACTCGGACTCCGCGCGCGCGATCGACGTGTGCAGCATCGCGACGACCTCGTCGTCGATCGCGTTGACGTGCGTCTTGAAGCGCACGCCGAGGACGCCGTCGCCGAGGTCCCACGCCTCCGCGCCGCCGTTCGAGGCGACCGGCGCGGTGCCGCGCTTCAAGATCTCGAACGTCGCGTTGCGCGGGTCGACCTTGCGCTTCACGTACGCGCCCTTCTGGAGGTCCCAGACCTCGTCGCCCTTGTAGAACGCGGTCGCGCCGCTCGCGCGCATCTTCTCGATCGACGCAGGGATCGAGACGCCGTCCTTCTTCATGCGGTCGACGGTCTCGGCGAACCCGAGCGCGTCCCACGTCTCGAACGGACCGAGCTCCCAGTTGTAACCCCACTTCATCGCGTCATCGATCGCGACCACGTCGTCCGTGATCTCCGGGATGCGGCGCGCTGCGTACGCGAGCGAGCGCGAGATCACGGCCCAGGCGAACTTGCCCGCCTTGCCCTGGTCGGCGACGAGCTTCTTCACGCGCTTGCCTGGCGTCTCGACGTCCTTGAGGCCCTTCGTCGTCGCCTTGATCTCGGGGTCTCCCGCCTTGGCGCGGTACTCGAGCTTGTACGGGTCGAAGGTCTGGATGTCCTTGCTGCCGGACGTCTTCTTGTAGAAGCCGCCCTTGGTCTTGTTGCCGAGGAATTTCTTCTCGACCATCTTGCGGATGAAATCGGGGACCGCGAAGACGTCGCGCTCCTCGTCGCCCGTCAGCGCGGCGTGGCAGTTGTCCGCGACGTGGACGAGCGTGTCGAGGCCGACGAGGTCCGCCGTGCGGAAGCTCGCGCTCTTCGGGTGGCCCATCGGCTCGCCGGTGATCGCGTCGACGTCCTCGGGCGTGAGGTTGTTTTTGAGCATCTCGTGGATGCCGAGCATCATCGCGTGCGTGCCGATGCGGTTTCCGACGAAGTTCGGCGTGTCCTTCGCGATGACGATGCCCTTGCCGAGCACGTCCTCGCCGAACTGCTTCATCGCCGCGAGCGTCTCGGCGTCTTCGCCGACGAGCTCGAGGAGCTTCATGTAGCGAACCGGGTTGAAGAAGTGCATCACGAGGAAGCGCTTCTGGAACGCCGCGCTGCGCCCCTTCATCATGTCGGCGATGCGCAGGCCGCTCGTGTTCGACGCGACGATCGCGTGCGCGGGGAGAATCTTTTCGAGCTTCTCGAAGAGCGACTGCTTCGGCTCGAGCTTCTCGATGATCGCCTCGATCACGAGATCGCAGTCCGAGAGCTTCTGGAGGTCGTTGATGTTGCCCGTCTTCACGAGGCGCGCGCGCTCCTTCGCGTAGAACGCCGCGGGCCGAGCCTTGACCGCCTTGTCGAGCCCGGCGGCCGCGAAGTCCTCCATGTCGAGCATCACGACCTCGAGCCCGGCGTTCGCCATGTGCGCGGCGATGCCGCTGCCCATCACGCCCGCGCCGATGACGCCCACCTTGCGAATGACGACCTTGCTCATGGGCGAGTGAGATAGTGGACGGCGTGCGCTCGCGCAATGCGCAGTAGGGACTTTAAGCGGCGCGCGAAGCGGCCGGCGACAGGCGCGACGTGACCACGACGGGCAAACCGTGCGACGGCGTGAGCGTGATGCTCCGGCGCGCGACGCGGACATCGGTGCGCGCGAGGTGCATCTCGACGCGCGGAAGTAGCGTCGCGAGGACCATCTTCATCTCGTAGATCGCAAACGATGCGCCGATGCACTTTCGGAGGCCGCCGCCGAACGGCAAGAGCTCCCACGCGGCGGGCTTGAACGTGCGGAAGCGCCGCGGGTCGAACTCGTCGGGGCGCGGGTAGAGCGACGGGCGGCGGTGGACCAAATGGATCGACGGCGCGACGAGCGTGTTGCGCGGCAGATCCCAGCCGAGGATCGACATCGGCTTCTTGATTACGCGCCCCACCATGGGGATCACGGGCTGGAGCCGCAGCGTCTCGCGCACGGTGTCGTCGAGGAGCTCGAGCTTCGCGATCTTCGCGGGGTCGTCGCCCGCCGCGACGATCTCCTCGCGGAGCTCGCCGAGGAGCCTTCGGTTCGGGAGGATCCACCGGAGCGCCCACGCGAGCGAGGTGGCGGTCGTCTCGTGGCCGGCGACGAGGAGCGTCACGAGCTCGTCGTGGATCTCTTCGTCCGACAGCTCGGTCTCGAGCATCATCGAGAGCACGTCGGTGCGACCTCGATCCTTCGCGGCGCGCGCGCGCGCGATCTCCGCCATGATCAGCTCGCTCGCGCGGTCTCTCAGGCGAACCCATCGGCCCCACGGGCTGAGCGGGCCGAGATCGCGCTGCATGAACGGGAAGAGAAGCCCCGGCCACGCGCTCGCGTCGAGGCTCCGCGCGAGGCGGTCCGCGAGCTCCGCGAAGCGCTCGCCCTCTTCGACGCCGAAGACCGTGCGCACGATGATCTGGAGCGTGAGCGACTGCATGGGCGTGTGGACCGGGAACGGGCGGCCCATGGGCATGCGCTCGATCGCGGCCCGCGCGAGGTCCATCATCGTGCGCCCGTACGCGAGCATGCGCTCGCCGTGGAACGCGGGCAGGATCATCTTCCTGTGTCGAATGTGCGCGTCGCCGTCGAGCAGGAGCAGCGAGTTGTGACCGAGGAACGGGCGGAGGACGATGTTCGCCTCGCCCGCGTGCGCCTCGTCGGGGCCGAGCGAGAAGATCTCCTTGATCGCCGCTGGATCGGCGATCGCGACGAGGCCGATGTTCTCGTTGAACGGGAGGTTGATCGTGAAGATGTCGCCGAACCGCGCGTGGCAACTTTGCAGGAGCTCGAAGGGCGTGCGGATCCAACGCCACATGAGCAGCGCCGGATGAAGAGCGGGCCCGGGCGGAAGAGGCATGGCAGAATCGTAGCGCGAATGTTCCTGAACGTGGACGCGGGCGAGCTGGAAGAAGAGCCGGAAGAGCTCTATTCGCTCGCGCACGTCGTGAACGTCGCGTGCGGAGGACACGCCGGCGACGACGCATCCATGCGGCGCGTGATTGCATTCTGCAACCAGTTCGGTACGCGCGTCGGCGCGCACCCTTCGTATCCCGATCGCGCCGGGTTCGGGCGGCTCCCGATGACGATGACGCCCGAGGCGCTCACCGACGCGATCGCCGAGCAGTGCCATGCGCTCGCGTCGTGCGCGCGCGCGGAGAACGACGCGCCCGTGGGTTTCTTGAAGCTCCACGGCGCGCTCTATCACGCGGCAAACGGCGACGCGGCAATCGCTCGCGCGGCGTTGCGAGGCGCGGTCGAGGCGCTCGGGTGGGAGATCACTGTGATCGGTCCCGGCGCGGGCGCGACGCGCGACGTCGCGACGGAGCTCGGGCTTCGCTACGCGCGTGAAGGGTTCGCCGACCGCGGGACGCGCGCGGACGGAACGCTCGTCCCGCGGGGCGAGCCGGGTGCGATGATCGACGACCCGGCGCGCGCCGCGGAGCAGGCGAGGGCGCTCGCGGGCAAGGTCGACACCGTCTGCGTGCACGGAGACGGAAAGAACGCGCTCGCGGTCGCGCGCGCCGTGCGCGCAGCGTTGGACGCCGCATGAACCGGCTCGGTGATGGCGCCTTGCGGCTCCCGCGCCCGCGCGGGAAGAACGGCGCCGCGATCGTCGAGGCCGTACGAAAGTGGCCCGGCGTCGTGGACGTCGCGCTCACCGAGGCGTGGATCGGCGTCATCTTCGCGGAGCACGCGTCCCCTCGGGTGGACCCGAGCTCGCTCGCCGCGCTCGAAGCTCTCCCCGCGGACGACGCGCCGTCGCGCACGATCGAAATCGGCGTCCGCTACGACGGCGTGGACCTCGAAGAGGTCGCGCGCGCGTGCGGCAAGGACGCCGCCGAGGTCGTCGCGCTCCATTCGCGTGCAGAATACACGGTTCTCTTTCTCGGTTTTCAGCCAGGATTCGCGTATCTCGGCGGCCTGCCGAAGGCGCTCGAGGTCTCGCGCCTCGCGACGCCGCGCGCGCGCGTGCCGAAGAACGCCGTCGCGATCGCGGGACCCTACGCGGGCGTCTATCCGTTCGAGAGCCCCGGCGGCTGGCGCATCCTCGGCACCGCGGTCTCGGTCGAGCTCTTCGACACGACGCGCGGCGCTCTCCTCATGCCCGGAGACCGCGTGCGGTTTCGCGTGATCTCGTGATCGTCGTACGCAAGGTGCTCGGCTTCGCGACGGTGCAGGACGACGGACGCGTGGGCTACGCGTCGCAGGGGCTTCCGGCGAGCGGCGCGCTCGTTCGCGCGCTCGCGCACGCGGCGAACGCGGCCGTGGGCAACGACTCGGACGCCGCGTGCGTCGAGATCTTCGGGCGCTTCGCGTGCGTCGCCGAGCGCGCGATCGACGTCGCGACGGAGCGCGGCGACTGGCGCTCGCTCCGCCCGGGCGAGGAGCTCGTCGTCGAGCCCGATCCGTCTCTGCGCGTGCGCTACCTCGCCGTCGCGGGCGGCGTGGAGGCGCCCTTCGTCCTCGGGAGCCGCTCGACGTTCGCCGCGTGCGGCATCGGTCGCGCGCTCCGAACGGGCGACCGCATCGGCTCTTCGCATTACGCGGTTCGCGATCGCGTCCCGGCGCCCGCGCTCGGCGCCGGCGCCGTTCGCGTCCTCGCGGGGCCCGACGAGCACGCGGCGCTCGAAGAATTACTCGCCGCCACGTGGCGCGTCTCGACGACGAGCGATCGCGTGGGAGCTCGCCTCGAAGGCCCATCGCTCGCGCACGCGAACGCCGGCACGCTCCCGTCGTCGCCCACCGTGGTCGGCGCGATCCAGCTGCCGCACGGCGGCGCGCCCATCGTCATCGGCCCCGACGGCCCGACGACCGGCGGCTACCCGATCATCGCCGTGATCGCGCGCGCCGATCGCGATCGATTCCACGCCCTGCCGCTCGGCGCGCACGTGACCTTCGCGCGCGGCGAGGTATCCTGATGGATCTCATGCGCGGCCCGATCCTCGCGTCGCTCGCCCTCGTCGCGTGCTCGAACGCCACGCCGCCGCCCATCGGCGATCCCGACGGCGCGCTCAAACAGTTCACCGACGACGCGTACGCGCCTCCGACGATCATCGACGCGGGCGCCGACGCGGGCACGGCGGAGTACATCGATTTCGCCGGCGCGTGCACGTCGGGCCTCGTGCCGGTGTGGCACTTCTTCGATTTCCAGACGCACACGCCTGGAGACTCCTCGCTCGCCTTCAGCGCGCAGAGCGCCGACACGCAAGCCGCGCTCTCCGCGGCGCCGAGCGTCCCGCTCGCGACCGTGACGGGCCCCGACATCACCACGTGGACGGGCGTCGACGTCGACCCGAAGCTCCAGTCGATCGGCCAGAAGTCACGCACGTACCTGCGCGTCACGATCGTCGAGACGCCCGCGAGCGACAGCTCGCTGCCGGTGCTCACGCACTACCGGCAGATGTACGACTGCATGCCGGGTCAGTAACACATGGTGGCGCCGGGGTACGTGCACTTGCTCGTGACGCACGTCTGGAGCGAGTCGGTGCAGTTCTGCTTCTGCACGCTGCAGCCGATCTCGTAGTCCATCGAGCCGCAGCTCGGCTTGCACGCGACGGTCGACGCGACGTCGTAGTTCGAGCACGTGCCCCAGCCGAGGTTCCCGCCGACCGCGCAGCACTGGTAGGCCGCGTGTCCTTGCGACGCGCAGTTGTCCGTCGACGAGCACGTCACCTGCACGTCGTAGATGCCGCCGCACGCGCTCGCGTTCGACATGCACTCGAACTGCTTCGTCGTGCTGCTCTGGTGCCAGCAGCAGATCTCGTTTTGCGCGCTGCACGCGCTCTGGCCGCATTGGATCTTCGAGTCCGCGGGCCCGACGTACGTGTCGACGGGCGCGTCGACCGCGGCGTCTTCGTGAACGACGACGTCGGTGCCTTGCGCGTCGAACGTCGCGTCGGTCGTGGTCGCGTCCTCGGCGGACGCATCCGGTCCAACCGCCGCGGCGTCTCCTTCTGGCTGCGAGCCCGAGTCTCCGAGCAGACCGGTGCCGTCTGCGCCGCTGCAGGCGACCGCGAGGGTCGCGAGCAAGGCGCTCGTGAATAAGCGCTTCATGAAGTCCTCCCGAAGGTTCGCGCGATCAGTTGCATGGCGAATGCCAGCGTTCATTACCGCCGGACGCCGCGAAAAATTCCCTCGGCGTTATTTGTCTAACGGCGGTGGGCGCGCGGGAGCAGCGTCTTCAGCACGTCGTCGATCGACGGCGACACGATCGAGATGGGCGCTCGGTCGAGAAACCCCTCCTCCTCGGCGCGTCCGACCATCTTCATCAAATCGGAGAAATACCCGGCGACGTCGAGCAGGCCGATGGGCTTGTCGTGGATGCCGATCTGCTTCCACGTGAGCGCCTCGAAGAGCTCGTCGAAGGTGCCGAGGCCGCCGGGAAGGGCGAGGAACGCGTCCGACTTCTCGTTCATCAAGGCCTTGCGCGCGTGCATCGACTGCACGACGTGGAGCTCGGTGAGCGCCGTGTGCGCGACCTCGCGATTGAAGATTCCGTGCGGGATGACCCCGATGGCTTCGCCTTGCTTCGCGAGCACCGCGTCCGCGAGGACGCCCATCACGCCGACGCTCGCGCCGCCGTAGACCAGGCCGATTCGGCGCGCGGCGAGCGCGGTGCCGAGATCGCGCGCCGCCTCGATGAACGCCGGGCGCGTGCCCGTCTTCGATCCACAAAACACGCAGAGCCGCATCCACGCCGCGTATACCATGGTCCTCAACAACTTCGTGATCCGATGAAAATACGTCCACTCGCCATCGTCGCCCTCTTCACGCTCGTCGCCTGCAACCGCCAGAAGGCCGCGCAGCGCTACCTCGCGGAGGAAGGGTTCACCGACGTCGTCCTCACGAAATCGGGCGGCGGCTTCGATTTCACCGCGAAGAACGCGACCGGCCAACACTGCACGGGCACCGTGACCGTCGCCATGGGCGAGCGAGACCACACGTCGATCTGCGACGACGTCTGCACCGCCGCCGAATGGAAGGCGTGCTTCGCGCTCGGCCAGCGAAGCGACAAGACGAACCCCGCGCAGGCCGTGACCTACTACGTGACCGGCTGCGACGCGGGCGACGCGGCGTGCTGCGTGAACGCGGGCGTCGCGTACGACAAGGGCAACGGCGTCGCGAAGGACGTCGACAAGAGCTTCGTCTACGACAAGAAGGGCTGCGACGGCGGAGACGGGCAGGGCTGCTTGAACGTCGCCATCGACTACGACCTCGCCCTCGGCACCGCGAAGGACCTCGCGGCCGCGTACCGCGCCGCGGAGATCGCGTGCACGAAGAAGATCATGAACGGGTGCAAGATGGCCGGGCAGGCGCTCGTGAACGCGAAGGGCATCCCGCGCGACGTGATCACGGGCCTCGATCGCCTCGACCGCGCGTGCTCGTCCAACGAGTCGTACGGAGCGTGCACGTCGCTCGGCGTCTATTACATCGAAGGCCGCGCGGGCATCACGAAGGACGTGCCGCGCGGCGAGAAGGCGCTCTTGACCGCGTGCGGGAAGAACGAGCCCACCGCGTGCTTCGACCTCGGCCACTACGGGATGGAGAAGAAGATCAAGCTCCCCGACGTCGAGATCGTCGACTACCTCACGAAGGCCTGCGACAAGGGCGAAGGCGGCGGCTGCAACGAGCTCGGCGTCATGATGGAGCGCGGTCAGGCGGGCTACACGAAGGACCTCGCCGGCGCGCTCGCGCAGTACGACAAGGGCTGCAGCAAGGACGACGACACGTCGTGCCGCAACGCCGGCGTCTTCTACGAGGCCGGTCGCGGCGCTCCGAAGGACCTCGCGAAGGCCGCGGCGGCGTACGACAAATGCTGCGCAGCGGGAAACGACGAATGCTGCACGAAGCGAAAGGCGCTCCCGCCGTGAGTCACGCGCGCTCGCGGAAGATGAAGTACGCGGCGCCCGCCATGCACATCGCCGCCCAGAGATAGTCGAGCTTGATCTTCTCCTTCATGTAGAGCACCGCGAACGGCACGAAGACCGAGAGCGTGATGATCTCCTGGATGATCTTCAGCTGGCCGAGCGAAAACCGCGGGTAACCGAGGCGATTTGCGGGGACCTGCAGCATGTACTCGAAGAACGCGACGCCCCAGCTGACGAACGCCGCGGTGTACCAGGGCGCCGTGCGGAGGGTGCGGAGGTGGCCGTACCACGCGTAGGTCATGAAGCAGTTCGACAGGACGAGGAGGACGACGGTGATCAAGGTTGCGGCGTAGCATACGGGATCGCGACGACGTGGAGGCCGCGCCCGTCGAACTGCGGGTCACGACCGCCGAGGTTCTGCACGCTCGTGGGATCGTTCGGATCGCCGACGAGCGCGAACACGAAATTTTCTCGGACGCCGTAGAACGCGGGCGGCGTGAGCGTCGCGTTCGAGACGAACGCGATCGAGTCCAGCGACTGGCCGAAGCGATCGAACGCGTGTCCGCCGCTCCACGCGTCGAAGCGAATGCCGAGGTCGTCGTACGTCGAGAGCGCGGCGACGAGCTTCGGCGTAATCGGCGGCTTCACGAGCGGGTCCACGAGCGTCACGTTCGTGACCGCGCCGTCGACGAAGTTGCCGTAGTAAGCCCCGAGCTCCGACGTCGAGTGCCACCCGGAGAAATCGACGAAGGTGCCCCAGAGCTCCCCCGTGCTGCCGCCAAAGGTCAGGTCGGTGAACGACGTGGTCTCGAGCTTCACGCCGCTCTGCGCGTCGACGAGCGCCACCACGTTGACGCCGGGCCCGAGCGACCCGGTGATCGTCACGTGGCGGATGCACGGCAGGCCCGTGCCCACGCAGCTCATCGTCTGGCACGTGAACGCGCTGCGATCCGTCACCCACGCGGCGTCCGCGGCGAGCTCCGCGGCGCGATAAATCTCGAGGGTGACGTCGCCCGGCGAGGCCTTCCCGAGGTCGACCCCGCGCCCGCGTTGGATGCCGGCGTAGTTCGTCAGCGGCATCGGCGCCGAATCGGGCAGCGCGTAGGACGTGCCGCTGGTCGCGACGCAGACGCGAACGTCGTCGAGGACGATGGGCGCGCCGTTCTGATCGGTCGCGTTGCCGTTCACGAGGCCGTTCACGAAGACGAGGCTCGACCCGAAATCACCCGCTCCGGCATCGACGCCCGAGTCGTATCCGGATGGTTTCGCGTCGACGCCCGCGTCTCGCGACAGCGTGATGCTGCTGCCGCACGCGGAAGCCGCGAAGGCGAGCGCGATCGCGACCCATCCGCGGACGGTCATTGCGGCGTCGCGTAAGGGATCGCCAGGATGTGGAGACCCGTCCCGTCGAACGTGGGATTGCGTCCGCCGTTCTGGAGCACGCTCGTCGTGTCGTTCGGGCTCCCGACGAGCGCGAAGACGAAGTTCTCGCGAACGCCGAAGAACGCGGGCGGCGTCGCCGCGGGGCTCGACACGTACGCGATCGAATCGAGCGACTGCCCGAACTGGACGACGCCACCGTCCGACATGGCTTCGAAGCGGAGGCCGACGTCCTCATAAGCCGTGAGGCTCCCCGTGAGCTCGCCCGGAACCTGCGTGGATTGCGAATCGAGCGCGCTCACGAGCTCCTTATCCGACGTGGCGCTGCCGGTCGGGACCCCATAAAACACGCTGATCGTGTCGCTCGATCGCCAGCCCGACACGTCCATCACCGTCCCGTAGAGCGAGCCTGGGCCTCCGTTGAAGACGACATCGGAGAACGAGCGCTGCACGGTCCCGACGTCTCCCGGTTCGTCGACGAGCGCCACGAGGTTCATGGCGCCCACCGCGAGCGTCACGGAAAGCGACACGTGCGGTTGGCACGGAGGCCCGCCGGAGCAGCTGATGTTCGAGCAAGCAAAGTCGCTGCGGACGCTCGGGGGCGCCCAGGCCGAGTCGGCCGCGAGAGTGCCCGCCGAGTAGATTTCGAGCGTCAGCGGTTGAGGCGCGAATTGTCCGAGGTCGAGCCCGGTGCCGCGCCGAACGCCGGGATAATTCGCGAGCGGCATCGGCTCGTCGTCCGGGAGGGCGTGGTCCTTCAAGAACACGCTGCCCGAGCGCACGCACACACGCACGTCGTCGAGCTTCAACCCGGGAACGCTCGTGGTGCCGGTCACCAGGCCATCGACGAACAGGAGCCCCGGACCCTGGTCGTATTTCGGGAAGTTCAAGCTGCTGGTGTCGGCGCCGCCTCCGTCCGGCGTGCCGGTGACGTCCGGTTCCGTGCCCGCGTCCGATGGACCATTCGAGGGCATGCTCGCGCACGAGGCGAGCAGCGAGGCGACGAGCAATCCTCCCAAAGTCAATTTCAAGCGTTCTTATTGTAGCAGTCGACTTGCTTCATGCTCGCGACTTTTGCATGCTGGTAGGCGGGAGTGTGGGACCTTGAGCGAACCGCGCGCTGACGACCTGGTCACGTCGAAGATTCGACTGGTCAAACCCCTCGGCGCGGGCGGAATGGGGAGCGTCTGGCTCGCCGATCACCTCGCCCTGCACACTCACGTCGTCGTGAAGTTCATGGTCGAGGGGCTCGCCAAGAACAAAGAGGCGATCGCGCGCTTCGAGCGCGAGGCTGCGGCGGCCGCGCAGGTGAAGAGCCCGCACGTCGTTCAGATCCTCGACCACGGCGTGAGCGACGATGGCGCGCCGTTCATCGTCATGGAGCTCCTCGAGGGTCGCGATCTCGCGTCACACATCGAGGAGCTCGGGCGCATCCCCGTCAAGGACGTCGCCGAGATCGTCGCTCAGCTCTGTCGGGCGCTCGCGCGCGCGCACGAGCGCGGAATCGTCCATCGCGACATCAAGCCGCAGAACATCTTCTTGTGCGACGCGGGAAGCGGCGAGCTCTTCGTGAAGCTCCTCGACTTCGGCATCGCCAAGGGCGGCACGACGCAGAAGCTCGACGAGAGCACGAAGACGGGAACCGTCGTGGGCTCGCCGTATTACATGTCGCCCGAGCAGCTCGTCGGCGCGAAGGACATCGATTTCCACACCGACCTGTGGTCCGTCGGCGTCGTCGCCTTCGAGGCGATGACGGGGACGCGCGCGTTCGACGGAGAGACGATGGGCGCGCTCGCGCTCCGCATCCACAACGAAGCGCCGCCGAAGCCGAGCGCGCGCTGCGACACGCTCACGCCCGCGATCGACGCGTGGTTTCTTCGGGCGTGCGCGCGCAATGCAAAGGACCGATTCTCGACCGCGAAGGAGATGGCCGACGCGCTGATCGCCGCGGTCTCGGGCGATTCGACGAAGAGCGCGATGACCGCGTCGGGCTCTTCCATGGCGCCGGTGAGCAGCCCGATGGCGCTCGCGAACACGGTCGCCGACTCCGTGCCGATGCTCGTGGACTCGAACGCGCTGTCGTACGCGGGCGTCGAGCGACCCGACACGCGGAGCAAGCCGTCGCAGACGCGCTACTTCCTGATCGGCGCGATCGCGATCGGGGCCGCGGTGGCGGCGTTTTCGGTCTTCAAGCTCGCGAGCGGCGATCGCAACGCGCACGTCTCGCCCGAGTCGTCGCTCGTGATCCAGGCCTCGGCGACGGTCTCCGTCGCGCCGCCGCTCCCCGCGACCACCGTGCCGCTCGTCGTCGCCTCGGCGCCCGCGGCGTCGAGCGCGCCCGCGGTGCTTGCCACGCACGCCGCGATTGTGAAAGCTCCGACGAAGCCTCTCGCGTCCGCGTCCGCTGTTTCGACGTCACGCCCGGTCCCCACGGGAAATGAAGATGACATCAAGTAAGCGCGTCTTCGCCGTTGCGCTCGCGGCCGCGCTCCTCGCCCCCGCGGCGGCCCTCGCGGCGAACCCGAGCGCCCAAGATTTCGCGACCGCGCGCGCTCTCTACAAAGAAGGAAAAGATCTCCGCGCCGCGGGCAAGCTCGACGCGGCGCTCGAGAAGCTCAAGGCCGCGCACGCGCTCGGTCGGACGCCGCTCACCGGGATCGAGCTCGCGCGCACGCAAGCGCAGCTCAAGTTGCTCGTCGAGGCGCGCGAGACGTGCCTGGGCATCGCGCGCCTCCCCGTCGAATCCGACGAGACCGCGCGCTCCGCCGAGGCGCGCCAAGACGCAGCCAAGCTCGCGGAGGACCTTCGTCCGCGGATCGCGTCGCTTCGCCTCCACGTGTCGCTCCAGGCGCCCGCGCAGGTGATCGTCGCGATTGACGGCGCGGCGGTCCCCTCGGTCGCGCTCGCGGAGAGCCGCATGGTGAACCCCGGTCACCACGTCGTCACGGCGCACGTCGAGGGAGGGGCCACGGTCTCGGCGACCGCCGACCTCGGCGAAGGACAAACGGGCGACGTGCAGCTCGCGCCCCCTGCCGCGCCCGTCGCCGTGCAGCCGAAGGAGCCGCACGAAACGACGCCCGCGCCTCCCGAGATGCAACCGAAGCGCGGCCTCGGCGGCGTCATCATCGCCGGCATCACGATCACGAGCGCCGGCGTGGTCGTCGGCGCGATCGGCGGCCTCGTCGCGATCGCCGGAAGGAGCAGCCTCACGACGGAGTGTCAGGGGAGCGCGTGCCCGATCGGGCAAGCGTCGAGGGATCTCGACGCCGCGAAGAGCGCCGCGCTCGCGTCGACGATCGGCTTCACCGTCGCCGGCATCGGCCTCGTCATGCTCGTCGTCGGCCTCGCGACGCACACGTCACCGAAGGACTCGCTTCGCGGCTTGCGCATCGTCCCGGACATCGGCCTCGGTCAGCTCGGGGTGCATGGTGCGTTCTAAGCTCATCGCGCTGGCGATCGCGTCCGCTTTGGCGTTGGTCGCGTGCGAGCAGATCCTCGGGCTCGACAACTTCTCGAAGTGCGACGCGGCAGTCTGCGACGCCAGCACCGACGACGGATCCCTCGAGGCGAGCGTCGACGCAGGAAACGACGCGTTCACGCTCCCCGACGGCGTGAGCGAGGCCTCGAGCTGGGCGCAGTGGCGAATGCCGAACACGGCGACCGAGGTCGCCCTCGGCGCGAGCGACGCGAGCTTGCGCGCGTTCGACGCGAGCGTGCCCGGCTACTTCATCGACGAGGTGACGGGGCTCAAGTGGTACCTCTCGATGACGTCGACCTCGTCGTTCGACGCCGCCGTCGCCTACTGCGTCCAGAACGGCGCGCGCCTGCCGACGCGCATCGAGATCGCTTCGCTCCTCGACACGACGCGCGTCCAGACCGCCATGTTCCCGCCCGAGTTCGACCCCGTGCTCCAAGACGCGGGCAACGTGGGCGTGCTCTGGACCTCCTCTTATTTCCGCCCCGTCACCAACGACAAGCTCGAGATCTGGTTCGCGATCATCACGAGCGGCAGCGGGGACATCAAGCCGTTGCCGATCCCCCAGCAGGCAGGTGTGCTTTGCGTCAGGTGATCCGCACTGGAGCCTTCGTGGCCGCGACGCTGTTCGCGCTCTTCGCGAGCGCGGACGCGCCGATCGATCAATACGGGTCCTTCAGCCCGGGCACGCCCGTGATCTTCGACAAGAAGACGTCGCTCAAGTGGCAGCGATTCATCACGCTGGGACCGATGTCGCAGACGCAAGCCGTTGCGTGGTGCGCGCAGCCTCCGCAACCGCTTCCCCCGAAGATGCGGCTACCGACGTATCGCGAGCTCCTCACGCTCGTCGACGAAGACCCGCACGACGAATGGGATCCCGACGCGGGCAAGGCGGTGCCGCGCTACATCGATCCGAACGCGTTCCCGGGCACGCCCGCCAACTTCTTCTGGTCGATGAGCCCGAACGGCACGAGCACGAAGGCCGTGGACTTCTCCACCGGCGCGACTGGCGACCTCCCGTCGGGCTCGGTCGCCTTCGTTCGCTGCGTCCTAGACAACTAGGGACACGTCGAGCCGAGGCACGCGGCGATCTCGGTGCTGCACGCGGTCGTGATGCAGTTGACGTCGCCGCCGCATTTTCCGAACGCGGCCTGGATCGCGCAGTTGAACGCCTGATCGAAGAAGAACTGCGTGTCGGGGCAGCCCTGGGCCAAGCAGTTCGCGACGCACGAGACGCTCACGGTCGGCGGCTGCGTCTTGGTGTCGATGCACTTGATCGCGCACGTGAAGGCCGCGAAGCAGCTGAGCGTCGTGCACTGACCGCAGTCTTGCGGGCAGTTCGAGCACGTCTCGTACGTCTCGCACTTGTTGTTGCCGCACACCGAGCAGACGCCGCAGTCGTGCGGGCACGAGATGCAGTTCTCGCTCGACGAGCACGTGCCGTCGCCGCAGCCCGCGCACTTGCCGCAGTCGTCGGGGCAGGTGAAGCAGCTCTCGTCCTTCTGACACGTGCCGTCGCCGCACGACTCGCACTTGCCGCAGTCGGGCGCGCAGTTCACGCAGTTCTCGGTCGACTGACACACGCCGTCGCCGCACGACGGGCACTTGCCGCAGTCTTGCGGGCAGCCGAGGCAGTTCTCGCCCTCGTCGCACGTCCCGTTGCCGCACGTGGTGCAGAACCCGCAGTCGATCGGGCAGTTGTTGCAAGACTCGGTCGTCTGGCAAACGCCATCGCCACACGTGTTGGGCGGCGGGGTCACGCCGTCGGGCAACCCGCCGTCGGGCGGCACCACTTGGTTCGGGTCCGTCAGGTCCGCGCGCGACCCGCACGCAGAGACGATGGCCGCGACGAGCGCGACAAAAGGAAGAACGAGGTGAAGCCGACGGCCCATGGGCGGAGCGTAGTCCAAGGGCTGTCGGCTGTCAGCTTTCAGCTCAATGGGCCAAGACGAACGCCAAGGCATCGCGCATCACGTCGTCGATATTTGCAGAATACAAGTGCGCGGTCTTCGGCATGATGAAGAGCTCCGCGGGGTAGCCGGCGGCCTTCATCGCCTCGACGCTCTTTCGCTCGCCGGGGAGCTCGGTCCCGAGCTCGCCCGCGATCATCGCGACGGAGCGTACCTTCGAGGCCTCCAGATACGCCTTGTTGATGGTCACGTCTGCCTCGATGAGGATCAAATACGGCCAGCGACCCGGGTGCATCCGGACGAGGTCGATCGCCGCCCAGCCGCCGCGCGAGAACCCGGTGAGCACCTCGTTTTCACGCGTGAATCCGCCGTCGGTCTTCCTTTGCGCGATCTTGATCCCGAGCTCGAGATCCTGGTCCATCAGCGCGAACGACTCGTCCCACATCGGCGGGCCCATCGGGGACGTACAGTGCTCGTTGCCGGTGGGGCAAACCATGAAGCCGCGCTCGGTGCCCGCGTCGATCCAGTTTCCGCACGCGTACGAGGGACCGCCGCACTGACCGTGCAGATGGGCAATGAGGCGGTGCTCGTCCTCGTCGCGCGGCAGCGCGTACCAGACGTTGCGGCCCGGCAGCATCGTGGCCTCGAAGGGACCGATTTTTTCGCGCTGCGGTCTTCCGGCGTCGACGATCTCGGCGGACGCCGCGACGGGCGCGGGCGCTTGGGTTTGCGTGGGCGTCGGCTTGGGCGTTGGCGTCGGCGTCGGCGAGGCAGCCGACGTCTGACAGGCCGTGATGAGGGCGAGCCACGCGAAGCGCACGCCACGTTTTAACATATGCTCTCGAGATGCGAATCCACCGAGTCGCCACGGCTGTCGCGGTGCTGCTCGTGGCAGCGCGAGCGCACGCGGGAAACGCGCTCACCGTCTCGGATCCCACGCTCGACCTGCCGACGGTCGTCACGCTCGGCGTGCAGATGCTCATCAGTGGGGACGACAACTTCAACGCCACCGTGAGCGTTCGCTACAAGAGGTCGAGCGACTCGACGTGGAAGAGCGGGATGCCGCTCTTTCGCGTGCACCCCGAGCAGCTCCAGGCGAACGTGCCGCCCGCGCAGTTCGCGGGGAGCATCTTCGATCTCGCGCCGGACACGAGCTACGACATCGAGCTCCACGCGGTCGACCCGGACGGCGGCGACTTCACCAAGACGATCACCGGTAAGACGCTCGCGGTGCCGGGCGATCCGCCGAGCCCGCACGTCGTCAACGTCACCGACCAGACCTCGCTCCAAGCCGCGGTCACCGCCGCGAAGCCTGGCGACGTCATCGTGCTCGCGAACGGCAACTACGGTCCCTACCTGAACGTGTCCGCGTCGGGCGCGCCCGGTAACCCGATCGTCATCCGCGGCGCGAGCCAAGCTGGCGTCGTCATCGACGGCGGCGGCTGCACGGGGTGCAACGTCGTCGAGTACTACAACACGGGCAACGTCCACCTCGAGAACCTCACGATCCAGAACGCCTCGCGCGCGCTTCGCGTTCAAACGAACGGCACTTCGGGAAACGTGTTCCGTCGCCTGCGCATCACCAACGTGACGCTCGGCATCACGACGAACGCCGACGCGAACGGATATTACGTCGCGGACAACACGCTCGAAGGCCGCCTCGTCTGGCCGCAAGTCTACAAGGACGACTCGGGCGCGCACGCGAACGACGACGGCCTCAACATCCGCGGCAGCGGCAACGTCATCGCCTACAACCGCATCAGCGGCTTCGGCGACGCGATGAAGACGGAGCAAGACCTCACGCGCGCGAACGACTTCTACGGAAACGACGTCCTCTTCTCGTACGACAACGCCATCGAGCTCGACACGTCGTACGGCAACACGCGCGCGTTCCGGAACCGGTGGACGAACTGCTACGCGACGACGAGCTTCCAGCCGATTTACGGCGGTCCCGCGTATCTGTTCCGAAACGTGATCGTCAACGTCGCCGACGAGCCGTTCAAGCTCCACGCGCTCGGCGGCAGCAGCGTGCCGTCGGGCGGGCTCATCCTCCACAACACCGTCGTCAAGGCGGGGTCGAGCCTGCAGCTCTCGACGCCCGACGTCGCCGGCAATTTTCTCCTCGAGAACAATTTGTTCGTCGCGAACCCGAGCGACAACTACTCCGTGCGCTGGGACACGCCGATCGTCGATCCGACCACGTTCCTCGATTACAACGGTTACTCGCCCGACGGCCTGTTCGAATTCGGATACTCGAAGACGGGCACGAACACGACGTACGCGAATTTCGCCGCGGTGCAGGCCTCGGGGCGATTCGAGCAGCACGGCCTCCTCGTCGGCGCGTCGAATTTCGCGAGCGGCCTCCAGACGCCTTCGCAATATCAGCCCGAGCTGCCACCGCCCGACGTGACGCTCGCGAGCGCGTCGCTCGCGATCGACAAGGGCGTTCCGATTCCGTGGCTGAACGACGGCTTCAAGGGCGCTGCGCCCGATCTCGGCGCGTACGAGCTCGGTTGTCCGGTGCCGTCGTATGGCCCGCGCGCGCAAGGCGTCGACGAGAGCAACACGTCGTTCGACTGCGCGAGCCCGACGGGCGGCGACGGCGGCGCTGACGAACGACGGCGGCACGAGCGACGGCGGCGCGGGCGGCGACGGCGGCACCGGAAATCCCGGATCGAGCGGCGGCTGCGGTTGCACGACGGCGAGCTCGCGCGCGTCGCTTTCACCGTTGGGCGCGATTGTCCTCGCGCTCGGGCTAGCGCGTCGTCGGCGTCGGTGGCCATGAGGTTCGAACCCATCATCGAGATGCCGTGTCTCCTGACCGGCCTGTGGAAGCGCTTTGGCGTTCACCTGTTCGAAGGGAAGGTGACCGTCGACGACATGGACGAGATCGAGACGCGCAGCGCGGCGTGGCACGACAAGCTCCGCGGCAAGCTCGTCGAGATGGTCGTCATCTTTCCGAGCAGCGCGAAGATGACGAGCGACGAGCGCGCGAAGATGACGCGCATCATCAAGCGCTGGGAATCGTCGCGCGTCGCGTCCGCGACCGTCATCCTCGCCGAGGGCCTCACCGGCGCGATGCACCGGAGCGTGCTCACGGGCATGCAGATGATCGTCCCCGCTCCGCACCCCGTGAAGGTCTTCGGTGCGATCGGCGACGGAGTGAAGTGGCTCACGCCTCACGTGCGCGAGCTGTGCGGACCGGAGGCGACGGCCGACGCGCTCGACGCCGGCGTCGGAGACCTCGTGACACGCTTCGCCGCGCGGCCGCAGAAGGCGTAGCGCCGCGCCTCGGGGTGCGCGTGGCCGGATTGATCTGGCACGTTTGAAGCACGCGCCGGCCTTTGGATGTTCGTTCGAGATCTTCCAACGGCCTACGCCGAGGCATATTTCGTCGACTGGGCGAATCGGCGGGCGCGATGATGAAGCGGCTCGTCGAGCGGCTCGTCGAGGTCCAGGTGAGCAGGCCGCTCGTGCCGCTCGCGTTCGTGCTCGTCGTGACGATCCTCCTCGGCTGGCAGGCCGCGAGCCTCACGCTGCGCACGCAGTACGAGGCGCTCCTTCCGGACAAAGCGCCGAGCGTGGTCGAGCTCCACCGTTTGCGAAAGCGCGCGCCCGCGTCGCAGACGCTGCTCGTTCTCCTCGAGGGAAAAGATCGCGACGCGCTCCGCCGCATGGGCGACTCGGTCGTCGGCGAGCTTCGCGCGCTCGGCCCGGACGTCGTCTCGAGCGCCGCCGACGGCACGCAAGCAGCCCGCGATTTCGTCGCGCCGCGCAGCGCGTTCTTCTCGAGCGAGGCCGATCTTGCGCGCATCGAGGCGCAGATCGACGCGCGGTGGGACTGGGAGGTCGCGAAGGCCGATGGCTCCCTCCTCGACGAGGACGCGCCGCCGCCGCCGCTCCCCACGGCCGAGTCGATGCGTCGCGACAGCGGCGTCGTCGATCGATTCCCCTCCGGTTATTTCGAGAACGCCGAGGGCACGGCGCTCGTCGTGTCCGCGCACTCGCCCGTGCCCGCCGGAGACCTGCCGCGCGTCGACAGAGCGCTCCGCGCGATGTACGCCGCCGTGCACCGCGCGCAGGCTGGCGCGTCCGAGCGAGCGTCGATCCACGTCTCGTACGCAGGCGACATGCCCACCGCGTTCGCGGAGTACCACGTCGTCCTCGGCGATTTGTTCGACGTGGGCGCGGTCGGCATCGCGCTCGTGCTCGCGGCGGTCGTCTTCTATTTCCTCCGCGCGCGCGCGGTCCTCGTGATGGGCGTCACGATCTTCGTCGGCCTGGTCTGGACGTTCGGCCTCACGCGCATCGCGATCGGCCACTTGAACATGGCGACGGCGTTCTTGATCAGCATCGTCGCTGGAAACGGGATCAACGTCGGCATCCTCTACCAATCGCGTTACTTCGAGGAGCGCAGCCGCGGCCTGTCCGCCGCAGACGCGGTGCGCCGCTCGATCGTCGCGACGTGGCAGCCGACGATCATCGCGGCCCTCGCGGCCGCGGCTTCCTACGGCTCCCTCATCGCGACCGATTTCCGCGCGTTCAGACACTTCGGCCTCATCGCCGCGACGGGCATGATCGTCTGTTGGATCGTCAAGACGCTCATGGTCCCGCCGCTGCTCGTGCTGCTCGAGCGCGCGCTCCCCGACGCACCGCGGCCGCTCCGCCGATTCGAGATGGCGTACGGGCGGCCCTTCGCGTGGCTCTCGAAGCGCGTCCCGCGCGCGCTCCTCGTCACGAGCACCGCCGTCGCGCTCGCGGGAACCACCGCGGGCGTCCTCTACATCGTGCACGACCCGCTCGACTACGACACGCGAACGCTCCAGACCACCGATCCCAGTGGCGCCGCGATTCAGCGCGCGTGGCGCGTCTGCAACCAGATCCTCGGCGCGAGCGAGAGCGCGATGGTCGTCGCGACGGACTCCGAGCCCGACGCTCGCGCGTTCACCGAGACGCTCCGCTCGCAGTGGCGCGCCGCGCCCGACGGTCACAAGCCGTTCGTCGCGGTCCACGCGCTCGCCGACTTCGTCCCGCAACGCCAAGAGCAGAAGCTCCCGCTCGTCCGCGAGCTCGGCGATCGCCTGCGTCGAGCGCACGATCGCGGCTTCGTCAGCGAGGCCGATTGGAAGAAGCTCGCGCCGATCGTCCCGCCCGCGGACGTGAAGACGTTCGGCGTCGCGGATCTCCCCGAGTCGATCGCGGGCCCGTTCACGGAGCGAAACGGCACGCGCGGCACGCTCGTCCTCGTCGAGGCCACGCCCGATACCGGAAACGATCTTCGCACGCTCGTCCGCTTTGCCGACGCGTACCGAACGACGACGCTCCCGAACGGCAAGGTCGTCCAAGGCTCGGGGAGCGCGGTGATCTTCGCGGACATCCTCGCGTCGGTCGTGCGCGCCGTGCCGCGCGCGGTCCTCCTTTCGCTCACGCTCACGCTCGCGATCGTCGTGATCACGTTCCGCAGCCGCAAGCAGGAGCTCTACGCGGTCATGTTCGCGCTCTGGTGCGGCATCGGCGGCGTCGCGCTGTATCTCTATCTGGCCGACGTGAAGATCAACTTCCTCAACTTCGCGGCGCTCCCGATCACGTTCGGCATCGGAGTCGACTACGCGATCAACGTCGCGCAGCGCCACGCCGAGGGCGAACGGCGCGACGTCGCGGCGACGCTCCGCACGAGCGGCGGCGCGGTCGTCCTCTGCAGCCTGACCACGCTCCTCGGCTACGTCGCGCTCCTCGGCTCGCACAACCGCGCGATCCGCACGCTCGGGTGCATGGCCGCCGTTGGCGAGGTCTCGTGCCTCCTCGCCGCGGTCGTCGTGCTGCCCGCGCTCTACAGCGTCATCGCGCAGCTTCGCGCGCGCATCACGTTGGCCGACGTGCGCGTCGCCGTCATCGCGAAGAATCCGGAGTGATCAGAGCGAGAGCACCCCGTGGCGCAGGAACTCGAAGAGTGCGCCGACGATGTCGTCCTCGGAGTCGTCCCACCCGCGCACGACGACCTGGTTCATGACTTCCTTGAGCGCGCCGATCGTGAAGATCGCTTGGAGACGCGCGTTGCCCTTCACGACGATCTCGAGCTCTTGTCCGTCGAGCAGGCTCTCCTCGAGGAGCGCGCGCACCTGCTCGAAGAACGAGTGGATCTTGCGATCGAACGCGGGATCGACGCCGTGCGCGTCGGAGAGGAGCATCTTCGTCGTGAGCTTGTCCTCGAGGAGTAGGTGCACGATGCGGCGGATGTTCGCGCGGACCTGGTCGGTGACGTCACCGCCCACGTCGACGCGCTGAATCGCCATCCCGAAGCGGACGAGGAGCCGATCGACGATCTCCTCGAAGATGGCGCGTTTGTCCTCGAAGTAGAGGTAGAAGGTGCCGCGCGCGACGCCCGCGGCGTGCACGATGTCTTCGACTTTCGCCGCGTGATAGCCGTGCTTTGCGAACACGTCCCGCGCCGACTGCAGGATTTCTTGCCGCCGCGTCGCTTTGTCGGGTGCGGCCCGGCGTCTTTCGGCCGCCTCAGGCCCTTTGGTGCTCACGTTTGTACATTACACCGACGGCATCGCCTCGTCACACCGGGCCGGCCGCGCGGAGCGCCGCGATGTCGGACGCGTCTAGCGCGCGGTTGTAGATGCGCGCGTCACGCATGCGCCCGCGGAAGAAACCCTTCGATCCGTAGCCGGTGTCGTCATTGGTGCAGCCGAGGTGAAGGCGCGGCGGGCTCACGGTCGGCGGATCGTTCGCGCTCGTTTGCGCGAGCACGGCATCGTCGAGGTAGACCGTCGCCGCGTTCGCGCTTCGAACGACGAGCGCCGAACGACTCGACCTCCGCGGCGCGTGGCGCATCGATCGCATGAAAGCCCGTCGTATCGCCGACCCCGGTTTCGACTGACCATCGCGCCGCCGCCGCTATCGAGCCAAAGGTTGAGCTTGAACCAGACGAAATCCGGCACATCAGGCGCGGTCGCCGCGCGCTCGCCATCCAGCTCGGCGCGCGACCCGCAGGCCAGGCACACGACCACGAGGAAGAGCGGCACGCCCCTGGGCACCTGAGGAATATAGCCGTTCATGGTTGCGCTTGGGCTGAGCCGCCGTTAGCCTCCAGTCCTTCGACTGACACGTCAGTCAGTCCATTCTTGGAGGCACGGGATGAGCGAAACGCGGCCCCTCGCGATTGGAATGGACGTCGGTTCTACGACCGTAAAAGCGGTCGTCGTCGATCCGGAGACGAAGAAAATCCTCTGGAGCGACTACCAGCGCCACCACACGAAGCAGCCTGAAAAGGTCGTGGAGCTGCTCGAGGCGATCTTCAAGGCGATGCCCGACGTGCCCGTCGAGCGCTTCCGTATGTTCGTGACCGGCTCGGGCGCGTCGCCGCTCTGCGAGCCCACGGGCGGCAAGTTCGTTCAAGAGGTGAACGCGGTGACGCTCGCCGTCGAGAACCTCCACCCCGACGTCGGCAGCGTCATCGAGCTCGGTGGACAAGACGCCAAGATCATCATGTTCAAGGACTCGGGCGGAAAGAAGAAGCGCCTCAAGGTGCTCTCCGCTTCGAACCCCGATGGTCAAAAAGAAGAGGACGAAGACGAGGAAGACGCCGGCGTCGGAAAGACCGCGCTCGCGTCGATGAACGACAAGTGCGCGTCGGGCACGGGCGCGACGATCGACAAGTGCTTCGTGAAGGTGAACGCGCCGCCCGAGATGGTGATGTCGCTCGACTTCGATCCGACGAAGCTCCACCACGTCGCCGCGAAGTGCGGCGTGTTCGCCGAGACCGACATCGTCAATCTGATCAAGAGCGGCATCCCCGCGAGCGAGGTCTTGAACTCGCTCGCCGACGCGATCGTGATGCAGAACCTCAGCGTGCTCACGCGCGGCTCGACGCTGAAGCACAAGGTGCTGCTCCTCGGCGGACCGAACACGTACCTGAAGTTCCTCCAGCAGTGCTGGCGCCTTCGCATCCCGCAGACTTGGAAAGAGCGCGGGCACGAGTACCCGAAGGACGTTCCGATCGAGGAGCTCATCTTCGTCCCGGAAAATAGCCACCTCTATGCTGCGTACGGCGCCGTGATCTACGGCCTCCACGAGGACGCGTCGGTCGGCTGGCTCAAGGATTTGCAGGGCCTTCGCGACTACATCACGCACGGACGCAAGGCGCGCCTCGGCGAGACGGCGGGGCCGCCGCTCTCGCAGAACGCGAAAGAGCTCACGGATTTTCGCGAGCTCTACGCGATCCCGAAGTTCGACCCCGCGACGTTCGACAAGGACGAGGTCGTCCACGGCATCATCGGTTTGGACGGCGGCTCGACGTCGAGCAAGGCCGTGCTCATCGACTACGACTCCGGAAAGATTCTCTGCAAGGCGTACCAGCTCTCGAAGGGCAACCCGATCCAGGACGCCAAAGAGCTCTTGGCGCAGATTCAAAAGTACGTCGAAGACCAAGGCGCGAAGCTCGACGTGAAGGGCTTCGGCGCGACGGGCTACGCGGCCGACGTGCTCGAAGAGTGCGTGAAGAGCGACGTGAACATCGTCGAGACCGTCGCGCACATGATGAGCGCGGTGCACTTCTTCGGCGACGTCGACGTCATCTGCGACATCGGCGGTCAGGACATCAAAGTTCTCTTCATGAAGAACGGCGACATCCAAAACTTCCGCCTGTCGAACTCGTGCTCCGCCGGAAACGGCACGCTGCTCCAGGCGACCGCGGATCAATTCGGCGTGAAAGTTCAGGACTTCGCCGAGGTCGCGTTCAAGGCCGAGCTCGCGCCGAAGTTCTCGTACGGCTGCGCGGTGTTCCTCGACACCGACCGAGTGAACTTCCAGAAAGAGGGCTTCTCGAAGGAAGAGATGCTCGCGGGCCTCGCGCAGGTCCTCCCGAAGAACGTCTGGCAATACGTCGTCCAGATCCCGCGTATGGCGTCTCTCGGGCGCAAATTCGTCTTGCAGGGCGGCACGCAATACAACTTGGCCGCCGTCAAAGCGCAGGTCGATTACATCAAAGAGCGCGTGCCGAACGCCGAGGTGTTCGTCCACCCGCACACGGGCGAGGCGGGCGCGATCGGCGCGGCGATGGAGACGCGCCGCGTCGTCATGCGCAAGGGCAAGTCGTCCTTCATCGGCGTCCAGGCCGCGATCGACCTCGAATACACGACGAAGAACGACGACGAGACCGTGTGTCACTTCTGTCCGAACGAGTGCAAGCGCACGTTCATCGACACGAGGCGGCCTGACGGGTCGACCTCGCGCTACATCGCGGGCTTCTCGTGCGAGAAGGGCACCGTCGAGTCGAAAGAGGCGATGCTCGACCTCGTCGCCGAGCGGAAGAAGGTCGCGCAGCAATATCCGAACATGGTGTCGTACGAGGCGCTCAAGGCGTTCTCGCACTTCTACAAGTTCGTCCCGATGCCCGAGGACGGCGCGCTCATCGACGACATCGAAGTACGCAAAGGCATCTTCGGCGTCCGCCGCGTCCCCGTGAAGCGCCCGTTCAAGCGCAGCTCGAAGGAGTCGTGGGAGGCGCGTCGACGCGTGCGAATCGGCATTCCACGCGTCTTGAATTTGTATTCGACGGGTCCGTTCTTCCGCACGTATTTCGAGGCGATCGGCCTTCAGAAGCAGAACGTCGTCTTCTCCGACGAGACGACCGAGGAGCTCTGGGTCGCGGGCGGAAAATACGGTTCGATCGACCCGTGCTTCCCGAGCAAGGTCGCGCAAGCGCACGTCCACAACCTGCTCTTCGCGCAGCACACCGAGAAGAAGCCGCTCAAGTACATCTTCTTCCCGATCCTCACGCACGTCCCGAACTTCGTCGAAGACACGATGGATAACGCCGCGTGTCCGATCGTCGCGGGCGCGCCCGACGTCATGAAGGCCGCATTCACGAAGGAGGTCGACTTCTTCGCGACGCGCGGCATCGAGTACGTCGACCCCGCCGTGTCGTTCGCGGAGATGACGCTCACGGCGAAGCGCATGTTCCAGACGTGGGGCCCGCGGTTGGGCATCACCGAGGACGAAAACGACCACGCCGTGGCGGAGGCCGTCAAAGCGCTCGACGCGTTCGACCAGGACGTTCAGGAAAAGGGCCGCGCGATTTTGGAGACGGTCGAAGCCGAAGATCGCGTCGCGATCCTCATGATTGGACGTCCGTATCACTCGGATCCGGGCCTCAATCACGGCATCCCCGAGGAGTTCCAGGTGCTCGGGTATCCGGTCTTGAGCATTCGCTCGATCCCGAAATCGCGCGAGTACCTCGATCGCTATTACAAAGAAGAGCTCCAGTCGGGGAAGATCAAGTCGCCCCTCGAGCTCAATCACGTCTGGCCGGAGAACTACTCGGCCAACAGCGCTCAGAAGGTCTGGGCGACCACGTTCGCGGCGCACCACCCGAACGTCGTCTTGCTCGACCTCTCGAGCTTCAAGTGCGGGCACGACGCGCCGACGTACGGCATGGTCGACTCGATCGTCGAGGCGTCGAAGACGCCGTACGCTGCGCTCCACGACATCGACGCGAACAAGCCGGGCGGGTCGATCAAGATCCGCGTCCGCACGTACGCCCACGCGCTCAAGCTCCACGAAGAGCGCCTGTCCGACGTCTCGAAGCGCAGGCGCGACCTCGAGCACGCACTCGACAAGAAACGCCTCGAGCTCCTCGAGCTGCGCACCGAGCAGCTCGCCGCGCGCCGCATCTCCGACCAGGCGATGCTCGCGCAAATCGAGGCGCTCCGCGAGAAGGTCGCGGCGTACGAAGCGCCGCCGGCTCCGCCCGCGGAACCGCCCAAAGGTCTCATGCAGCTCGGCAAGAAAACCAAGGACGGCAACATCATCCGTGTTGCCGCTCCGCAGAACGACATCGAACCAATCGCTCAGGAAGGTGAATGATGGAAACCAACAGCACGAAAAAGAGCCTTCCCGTGATCAACGCCAAGGGCTCGTCCGACATCGACGTCGAGGCGGAGCTCGCGAAGTTCGAGGCCGAGGAGCGCAAGCGCCTGGGCATCGAGGACAACGTCGAGCACTGGACGGACAAGATGGTCGGCCTCGACTTCACCAAGAGCGAGAAGCCGAACATCACGCTGCTCATCGGCGGCCTGACGATGATCCAGGACACGCTCATCGAGGCCGCCCTCAAGGGCCTCGGCTACAACGTGCAGCACATGGAGAGCCCGGACAACGCGGCCTTCCAGACCGGCAAGGAATACGGCAACCGCGGCCAGTGCAACCCGACGTACTTTACAGTCGGTAATCTGGTGAAGACGCTCATCGACCTTCGCGACAAGAACGGGCTCACGAGCCAAGAGGTCGTGAAGAAATACGTCTTCCTCACCGCGGGCGCGTGCGGTCCGTGCCGCTTCGGCATGTACGTCACCGAGTACCGCAAGGCGCTCCGCGACGCGGGCTTCGATGGCTTCCGCGTCATGCTCTTCCAGCAGACGGGCGGCCTCAAGCAGGCGACCGGCGAAGAGTCGGGCCTCGAGATGAACCCGGCCTTTTTCGCTGGGATCGTGAAGGGCATCATCGCGGGCGACGTGCTCAACGCGATCGGCTACCGGATTCGTCCGTTCGAGGTCGAGCCGGGCGCGACCGACAAGGCGCTCGCGGAGGCGCGCAACAATTGTTACCAGGCGCTCCGTAACAACAAGAGCATCTTGGCCGCGCTCCTGCGCAGCAAGAAGCATTTCAAGGCCGTCAAGGTCGACCGCCTGAACCCGAAGCCGAAGGTCGGCATCATCGGCGAGTTCTGGGCGATGACCACCGAAGGCGACGGCAACTATCAATTGCAGAAGTTCCTCGAGGGCGAGGGCGCGGAGAACGACATCCAGCTCGTGACGGCGTGGCTCCTCTACAACATCTGGGAGTCGAAGCACGACACGATGGACCGCGAGGCGCTGCGCAATCAAGACAAGGGCAAGTTCGGTCTCGACGGGCTCGGCGCGTGGGGCGCGGCCAAACGCGTCGCGACGGTGAGCGCCGCCGAGGTCGCGGTGCGGGCGCTCTTCCAGACGTTCGCGCACTGCGCGGGCCTCTACGGCTACCACCTCCCCGACATGGGCAAGGTCGCGAAGGTGTCGCACGAGTATTACAACAACAACCTCCGTGGCGGCGAAGGCCACATGGAAGTCGGCAAGCTCATCATCAACGTCGTCGAGAGCAAGTGCCACATGACGCTCAGCGTGAAGCCGTTCGGCTGCATGCCGAGCGCGTCGGTGTCCGACGGCGTGCAGAGCGCGATCACCGAGAAATTCCCCGGGACGATCTTCTGCCCCGTGGAGACGAGCGGCGACGGTCGCGTGAACTTCTACTCGCGCGTGCAGATGTATCTGTTCAAGGCCAAGCAAGCGGCGATCAGCGAGCTCGAGCGCGCGTTCCTCGAGCAAGGCGTCACGCGCGACGAGGTGAAGGACTTCCTCGCGAAGAACCCTCGCTACGCGAGCGCGCTCCACAAGGCGCCGCACAAGTACGCGGGCACGGGCGCCGATCTCGTCGCCGAGGTCGCGCCGCTCATCAAGACGAGCGCCGTCGAGCGCCTCCGCGCGCGCGTCCTCGACACCGCGAAGAAGACGCAGACCGCGGTGACGAGCGCTCCGCACGTCGTCGTGGAGCTCGTCAAGACCGCCAAGGAGCAAGCCCCGGTGCTCGCTTCGCGCGTGAAGGAGGACCTCACGATCCTCCGCGAGTCACGCAAGACGAAGAAGGCGCCCGACGAGATCTCGGCCGCAGCGGAGTAACCGCTGCTGCATAGGTGACTTCGGTCAAGTCGCTCACTGACGCTCGCGTCTAGCGTCGTCTCTCCACCAGCCGCCTGATTTCTGCTGCCGCAGAACGTCAGGTGACTGCGACGTCAGCGGAGAGACCATGAGCACACGCACGATTGGGATCGACGTCGGCACCGAGACCTTGAAGCTCGTGGAGGTCGTCGGGGGCGCGTGGACGCGCCGCTCCATCGTCGCCCACGAGAAAGAGCCCGGGCGCGCGCTGCTCGAGGCGCTCGAGGGCGCGGGCTGGGACGACCTCGCCGGCGCGTGCGCGACGGGTCGCATGAGCCGCCTCGTCGACCTGCCACGCATTCCGACGAAGCAAGCCGTCGCCGCCGGATTCCGGCATTTGTTCGGCGACGAGCCGGCGACGATCGTCTCGATCGGCGGCCACGGCTTCTCGGTGCTCGAGCTGCGCGGCGGCGGCGTCGATGTGTACCGCGAGAACTCGCGCTGCTCGCAGGGCACGGGCAACTTCCTGCGCCAGCTCGTCGAGCGCTTCGACCTGAGCATCGAGGAGGCGAGCGCGCTCTGCGCGGACGTGGCGGATCCCGCGCCGCTCTCCGGCCGCTGCCCGGTCATCCTCAAGACGGACATGACCCACCTCGCCAACAAGGGCGAGGGCCGCGCGCGCATCCTCGCGGGGCTCTACGACGCCGTCTGCGAGAACGTGCAGGTCCTCATCAAGCCCGGCGTCAGCCCGCGCGCGCGTGCTGCTCGTCGGGCGGCGTGAGTCGCTCGAAGCGCGTGCGCGATCGATTCCGCGCGCTTCCTCGCGCAGCACGGCATGACGCTGCTCGAAGCGGCCGGCGAGGACGCGCTCTACCTCGAGGCGCTCGGCTGCGCGCTTCTCGCCGCCGAGCGGCCCGCGCGCGTGCCGTCGCTCGGAACGCTCGTCGTCGCGCGCGAGGAGGCCACGCTCGATCGCGTGCCGGCGCTCGCGAGCGTGCTGCTCGCGCGTGCGCGCGTGCTCGACAGCCGACGCGGCGCCGGAGAGCGCAGCGTCGCGCGAGCTCATCGTGGGCTTCGACATCGGCTCGACCGGCTCGAAGGCCGTCGCGCATCGATCGCAGCGTCGCGCGAGCCGATCTGGGAGGGCTACATCAAGACGAACGGCGATCCGGTCGGCGCGGCGCAGACGCTGATGCGCCAGCTCCTCGAGTCGCCGACGCGTCGCGCCACCCCGTCATGGCGTTCGGCGCGACGGGCAGCGGCCGCGAGATCGTCGGCTCGCTGCTCGTCGACCTGCTACGGCGCCGAGACCGGTCTTCGTCCTCAACGAGATCGCCGCGCACGCCGAGGGCGCGCTGTACTTCGATCCGCGCGTCGACACGATCTTCGAGATCGGCGGCCAGGACGCGAAGTACATCCGCCTCGCCGAGCGGCCGCGTCGTCGACGCGGCGATGAACGAGGCCTGCAGCGCCGGCACCGGCTCGTTCATCGAGGAGCAGGGGCGCAAGTTCTCGGGGCATCGGCAGCGTCGCGCAGCTCGGAGCAGGAGGCGCTCGCCGCTGGCGAGCGGCGTCTCGCTCGGCCAGCACTGCTCGGTCTTCATGGCCGAGATCATCGACGAGGCCGTCGCGGCGGGCGTCGACAACCGCAGCGGTCATCGCCGGCATCTACGACTCGATCGTCCAGAACTACCTGAACCGCGTGAAGGGCGTGCCGCTCGGTGGGTCAGGTCGTCTTCTGCCAGGGCATGCCGTTCGCCTCGGACGCGCTCGCCGCCGCGGTGGCGCGCCAGACCGGCAGCCGAGGTCATCGTGCCGCCGAACCCGGGCACGGTCGGCGCGCTCGGCATCGCGCTGCTCACGCGCAAGAACGTCGCCCTCGCGGAGCGCGCGCGCGCTCGACCCGGCGCGCTTCCTCGAGGCGCAAGATCGCGCGGCGCAAGGACACCTTCGTCTGCAAGATCGACGAAGGGCTGCGGCGAGCGCGGGCAACCGCTGCCGCATCGACCGCATCGCGCACGCGTGGTCGGCGGCAAGCAGCAGAGCTTCACCTGGGGCGGCAGCTGCTCGCTCTGGGACAAGGGCACGGGCAAGAAGAAGCTGCCGGACCTCGCGCCCGATCCGTTCCGCGAGCGCGAGGCGCTCGTCGAGGCGCATCGTGGCGCGGGTGGCCGAGCGCCGCGGGCGGCCGACGGTCGCGATGACCGACGAGTTCCAGCTCAAGGGCCTCTTCCCGTTCTTCGCGACGTTCATCCACGAGCTCGGCTTCGACGTCGTCGTACGAGAAGAGCGCCGAGCCAGAAGACGCTGAAGCGCGGGATCGAGCGGGCGAACGTCCCGTTCTGCGCGCCGATGCAGCTCTATCACGGCCTCGTGACGAGATGGCCGACGCGAACGCCGACGTTCATCTTCGCGCCGATGCTGCGCGAGATGCCGCGCGTCCGGCACGGAGAAGCACGCGTGCGCCTGCCCGATCGTGCAGGCGAGCCCCGACATCCTCCGCCTCGGATCTCGGCGCGCGCGGCGAGAAGATCCTCTCGCCGGTGATCGACTTCGGAGACGACGGCCTCGACTCCGCCGAGACGATCGCGACGTGCCATGCGCTCGCGAAATCGCTCGGCGTCGCCACCGTCCGACTGGTGGCGCGCGCTTCGTGTCGGCGCAGGACGGCGCAGGCGAGGTTCGACGCCGCAGTGCCTCGCCATCGGCCGAGCGAGCGCTCGCGTTCTGCCGCGAGCGCGGGCTCATCGCCGGTCGTCGTGCTGGGGACGGCCGTACACGATCTACAACGCCGTCGCTGAACTCCAACGTCCCCGCGCTCCTGCGCGAGCAGGGCGCGATCGGCCATCCCCATCGACTGCTATCCGGTCGTCACGAAGTCGTGCCGAGTTCGAGGGCATTTACTGGGGCCACGGGCAGCGCAACGCTGCGCGCCGCGCACCAAGTCCGGCGCACGCCGGGCCTCTACTCGCCTCTGGTGCAGCAACTACTCCTGCGGGCCCGACAGCTTCAACCTGCACTTCTTCTGCCTACGCGATGGCGGGCAAGCCCTTCGCCGTGGTGGAGACCGACGGGCACTCCGGCGACGCGGGCACGAAGACGCGCGTCGAGGCGTTCCTCCACTGCGTGCGCGAGGATCTCGCGCAGCGCGTCGACCGCGACGAAGCCGGCGGCCGATCTCTGTCGACGTCGACGCACAACAGGTCACGCTCGCCGACATCCGCCGCGCGCAAGGAGACGGTGCTCTTCCCGCGCATGGGCGAAGGCGCCGAGACGGTCGCGGCGTGCCTGCGCGGCACCGGCGTCCGTGCCGAGTGCCTGCCGATGCGCGACGCGCGACACGCTGCGCCTCGGGCGGCGCCACACCTCGGGCAAGGAGTGCGTGCCGATGACGGTCACGCTCGGCAGCCTGCTCGAGCGCGTCGAACGCGCGCGCGCCACGACGAGCGCTTCGCGTTCTTCATGCCGACCGCGAACGGGCCCTGCCGCTTCGGCGTCTACAACGTGCTCCACCGCATCGTGCTCGAGCGCGTCGGCGAGCGAGCGCGTGCGCATCTGGTCGCCCTCGGACAGCGACTACTTCGCGGGGCTGCCAGTCGGCTTCACGGCGCTCGTGATGACGGGCTTCGCCGCGTACGACGCGCTTCAGGCCGCGCAGCTCTACGTCCGCCCCGTCGAGCGCACGCCGGGCGCGACCGACGCGATCGTACGAGCGCTACCGGCTCGAGCTGCTCTCGCGGCTCGAGCTCGCGGCGCGCCGAGGATCTCTCGATGGCCTCGGCGCTCTTGTCGGTCGGCACCGGCCGCCTCTTCGGCGTCGCGGACGTGCTCTCGCGCGCCGCGCGCGAGCTCGCGGCCGTCGAAGACGAACCGGAGGATTCCGACGGTCGCGGTCGTTGGCGAGATCTACGTTCGCCTCGATCCGTTCGCGAACGACTTCGTCGTCGAGAAGCTCGAGCGGCGCGGCCTCCGCGCGCGCTTCGCGCCGTTCACCGAGTGGCTCGAGTACACCGACTACATCGCCGCGCTCCGCGGCACGAAGAGCCTCATCGGCGGCACGCTCGAGACGATGGTGCAGCGCCGCATCCTCGACAAGACGTACGCGCATCATGGCCGGCGAGCTCGGCTGGCACGAGCGCACCACCGTGGAGCAGACGGCCGCCGCGGCGCGGCCCTACGTTCGCGAGCGACCTCGCGGGCGAGGCGATCCTCACGCTCGGCGGCCCGATCCACGAGCACCGCGATGGGCCTCATCGACGGCGTCGTGAGCGTCGGCCCGCACGAGTGCATGCCGAACAAGATCGCCGAGTCGCAGTACTTCCACGTCGCGGAGCGCGAGGGCCTCGCGTCGCTCACGGTCCCCGTCAACGGCGACGCGGTCGACCCGGAGATCCTCGACAGCTTCGCGTTCGAGGTGCGTGCGCGCTTCGAGGCTCGGCGCCTCGGACGCTCACCGCCCGCGACGGTTCGAGTGGTGCACCCGCCGCCCACGGCTCCTGTGCGGCGCCGGTTGCCCGTGCTGCAGCCGCGTCCGTGAAATCATAGGATGGCGGGGTGAAGATCCCGCCCAAGCGAGACATCCACGAAGGGCTCTGCGCGCTCCTCCACGCGGAGCTCGAGGCGGCCATGCGCGTGCACAAGGCGACCAAAGAGGCCGCGACGCACGAAGAGGCGAAGCCCGAGAACGACAAGGACACGCGCGCGCTCGAGCAGTCGTACGTCGCGCGCGGTCAGGCCACGCGCGTGCGCGATCTCGAGGCGGCGCTCGCGGACACGGAGAAGATGCCGCTACGCGCGTTCCGCGAGGAGGACCCGATCGCGCTCGGCGCGGTCGTCGTGGTCCTCGAGGACGACGCGGAGCTCGCGTTCATGCTCGCGCCGCACGGCGGAGGGCACCGCGTGGGCGACGTGCAGATCGTGACCGCCCAGTCGCCGATCGGGCGCGCGCTGGTCGGAAAGCACACGGGCGACGAGTGCGAGGTCGTGATCGCTGGAAAGAAGCGATCGCTCGAGATCGCACGCGTCGCGTGAAGATCAGCCGCCGCCGTCGGGAGCGTCGAGCGCCGCGTCGAGGAGGCCGCCGTCGCCCGCGTCGGACGAGCCGGCGTCGGAGGCGCCCGCGTCGGCCGCGTAGCCGCCGCAGAAGATCGGAGCGAGCGCGTTGTAATAGTCCTGGAAGCTCTGGTGGTTCTGGCAGGTCTGGTACGCCGCGCCGGCCTCGGCGCCCGCGTCGGCCAGGTTGCACACCGCGTCGACGTACGTCTTGCAGATGCCGTTGTCCGCCGCCGTCGTGCAGTTCGTCCACTCGGTGAACGTCGTCTGGTCGGTGATCTTCGGGCAGCTCGTCGAGCACGCCAGGATTTCGCAGTTGAGGACCGCTTGCTCCTTCGCCGCGCAGCTCGTCGCCGACTGATCGCCGGTCTCGATCGCGATGCAGCCCGAGGTGTTCGCGTAGTCGACGCCGCTGATGGCGACGAGCGTTCCGAACGCGGTGCTCGTGCCCCACGTCGTGAGCATGCACCCGACGCAGGTCGTGTTGGCGGCTGCGCCTTCGAACGCGGTGCACGCAGCCTGGGTCGCGCTCGTGCCGAAGCAGGCGTTGTAGAGCGCGAGGATCTGCGCGTCGCTGCACGCATTGGGATTCGGCGTGATCGGGGGGACGAACTTGATCTGGCTCGTGTCGATCGTCGTCTCGGGCGAGCAGCCTCCGCCGCCGGTGTCCACCTGCGCGACGTCAGCGGGGGCCTTCTTGTCCACCTTCACGTCTTGGACGGAGGAGTCACCCGCGTCCGAGCCGTTGTTGTTGTCGCCGTTGCAGGCGACCCACATCATCGCGACGAACGGAACCTGTACCCCCAAAGCTAACCATTTGCGCATGGATCGACCCTCCGAAAAGCCGAGCGCAGTATGCGCCGCGCCGATCCGTCCCGCAATACTGTTCAGCTCGGGGCGTGCAGGTTTTTCAGGGGCCGAAGGAGGTGTCGATCGTGCGCGGCGGCTTGTGGCCGGTGTTGGTCGCGGTCGGCGTGGTGAACGGGTTCGGCTGCGTCGTGCTGGTCGCCGTGGCGTGCGTCGGCGGCAGCGCCGGCCTCGCGTTGTTGTTCGTCGCGGGCGGGGGCGGCGCGAGGCTCGACGGGAGGCCGAACGTGCCCTTGATGAGCGGGATCTCGACCTGCGCGCTCGGCTTGTCGAAGACGATGATCTCGGTCCGCGGGCCCCAAGGCGCCTGCGCCTCGGCGTGGAGGCGGTGCGAGATGCCGTCGCGCGGGAACGTGCCGTGGTACGGGCTCGGACCGAGAGGCGCGTCGTCGATGAAGAGCTGCGCCGGCGTGTTCGTCGTGATGCTGAGCTCGATGGACTCGGCGCTAGGGTGCCCCGCGGTCTCGACTGGCGCGGCCCCGGCGGCCTTCGGGTCCTTGTGGACGACGAGGAAGATCACGACGCCGAGGAGACCCACGGCGGCCGCGATCATCGCGGCTGCCGCGACGAGCGGTCCGCGCTTCTTCGTCGTGACGGAGGGCTGCGCGGCCGACGCGGTGCCGCCCGTCGTGTACGACGGCGCGACGTTCTGATCGAGCTGCGCGGCGGAAGGGCGCGCGAGCGAGAGCGAAGGCGTGCCGCCGCCGGTTGGGGCGGGGAGCTTCGGCATCGGCGCGAGCTGATCGTCGCCCGCGCGGAGCATGCGGAGCTGCTTGTCGATGATCTCGCGGAGCTCGCGGCGATCGGCCTCGAAGGCCTCGCTCGCGAGCCGCGCGATGTCGCGCGGGGTCGTGCGATCGCCGATGTTCGCGAGGAACTGCTCGAGCGCGGCCGCGAAGTCCGCCGCGGTCGCGTAGCGATCCTCCGGGCGCGGCGCGAGCGCGCGTTTGCAGATCGCGTCGAGCTCGGGTGGCACGCGCGGATCGACCTCGCGCGGCGACGGGATGTGTCCCGTCAGGAGCTCGTGCATGATCGCGACCTCGTTGAGGCCCTTCCACAAGCGGCGCCCGACGGCGGCCTCCCAGGCCATCACGCCGAGCGCGAAGACGTCGGCGCGCCGATCGACGCGCTGCGCGCTCGCTTGCTCCGGCGGCATGTACGCGACTTTTCCTTTGAGCTCGCCGGTGCGCGTCTCGAGCGAGCTGTCCATCGCCTTCGCGATGCCGAAGTCGACGACTTTGACTTGCCCGTCGTAAGTGACGAAGACGTTGTGCGGGGTCGCGTCGCGGTGGACGATCCCGAGCGCCTTCTGGTCGATGTCGACGAGCTCGTGCGCGTAATGGAGACCGTTCAGCGCCTCGACGAGGATGCGAAGGTGCGCACCAAGAGGGAAGGGGTGCTCCTTCGCGACGCGCTGGCGAAGGCGCTGGAGCGACTGGCCCTCGAGGTACTCCATCGCGAGGAAGAATCGGCGCCCTTCGTTGCCGACCTCGACGGTCTGCACGATGTTCGGGTGGTTGAGCCGCGCGGCGAGGCGCGCCTCTTCCAGGAACATCGCGAGAAACTGCTCATCCTCCGCGAGGGCGGGGCGGAGCATTTTGATGACCATCAATTTACTGAACCCGGCCGGCCCTTGGGCCACGCCGAGGTACACGTCGCCCATCCCGCCGTGCGCGAGCTCGGCGATCAGCCTGTATCGACCGACTTGAACGACTCCCTGGTCCAAAGCTCGAAATCCGAGCTTAGCGCGTTTCCCACGTGAAAAGTAATCGCCCGCGCAAAACCAATTATGCTCCCCGCGATGGCACTTCCGCGCGTGCTCGTAGATCCGCCGTGGCGAAGGCGTCCGGCCACGCCCGAGGTCGCTCGCGTCGTCGGCGCGCCGCGCTCTGCGCCGCCGGCGAAGCTCGTCTGGGCCGAGGGCGAGCGAGAGCAGTTCGCTGGAAAGCGCGCGCCGAAGCTCGCCGAGGCCGCCGAAGAGAAGGTCTTGGAGCGTCTCTTGGGCGAGCTCGACAAGCGCGTCCCGCTCCGCGCCGGTGAGATTGCGCGGCTCGGCGACGACAAGCTCGCGGAGCTCGCGGCCGAGCTCGACGCATCGACCACGGACGTTGCGACGTTGAAGCTCGTCCTCGGGCGGCTCGGAGAGTCGTTCGTGAACGACGCCGTCGCGATCGTGCGCGGAGCTCCCCCCGAGCGAGGGCTCCTCGAGGCCGCGATGCCGATCGAGTCGGTCGAGCTCGCGCGGACCGCGGCCAACACGGCGTTCGAGCGCGTCGTCACGCGTCAGGACTCCGCGAGCCACGCGCGCTCGCCCGCGGAGGCGTGGATGCTCCGTCACCCGCGCGCGGTCGAAGCGCTCGCGCAAGACGGGACGAAAGCCGCGCACGCGGCGCTCGCGTTCGGGGCCGTCTTCGGGACGATCGAAGGCGCGGGCCTCGAGCCGTGGGTCGCGCTCCGCCCGCTCGCGGCTCGCGCGGATCTCCACGAGGCACTCATGCTCGCGACGCGCGAGGACCCACGCGCGACGTCGATGCTCGAGCACGAGCCCGCAGCGGCCGCCTACGTCGCGCGCGAGCGTGACGCGCAAGCCGAGAAGGAGCTCGCCGCGGTGCCCGAGGCCGTCGCGGCGCTCCCCGCGTTTTTCGACGTGTCCGCGCTCCCGAGGCCCACGCTCCGCGACGGCACGCCGCTCCCGGACGACGCGGTCCGCGCGCTCGGCGAGATGCTCCGCTTCTCTCCGCTCGCGCACCCTTACGCGGGCGTCGCGCAGGTTCGAGAGGCGTGCGATCCAGCGTCGCTCGACGCGTTCGCCCTCGCGCTCCTCGAGCGATGGCGCGAGGCCGAGGAAGATCCGCGTCAGGCGTGGGCGCTCGAGTCGTGCGGAAAGATCGGCGGCGACGCGTGCGCGCGCGAGATCGCGACGCGCGTCCGCGCGTGGGCTCGGAACGCGAGCGATCAGAACCACGGCTTCGCGTTCGCGCGGACCGGCTGCGCGATCCTCGTCGCCATCGGCAGCGAGACGGCGCGCTTGCTCCTCGAGGACATCGCGCAAGGCGGCGTTCAAGGATGGCTCCGCAAAGAGGCCACGCTCGCGCTCGGTGGCGAAGAGACGCGCTTCGACGACGTCGAGGCGCCCGTGCCGGACGTGGGCCTCGACGCGAACGGCTCCGCGACGTTCGACACCGGAACGCACGTCTATCGCATCGGCTTCGACGAAGCCCTCACGCCGTATTTGATCGACGAGCACGACGAGCGCCACGCGACGTTCCCGCGCGCGCGCAAGGACGACGACGCCAAGAAGCACGCCGCGGAGAAAGAGCGCTTCACGACCATCGTGAAGGACGCGAAGATTGTCGCGCGGTTCCAGGTCGCGCTCCTCGAGCGGATGATGTGCTCGAAGCGCACGTTCCGCCACGCCGCGTTCGTCGAGCGCTTCCTCGAGCATCCGTTTCTGCGCCACCTCGGTCGACGCGTCGTCTTCACTGCGGGAGAAAAGACGTTCCGCGTCGCCGAGGACGGCACGTTCGCCGACGCGCACGACGCGCACGTCGCGATCGGTGACGTCCCCATCGGCGTCGCGCACCCGATCACGATGAGCGCGGAGCTCCGCGAGGCCTGGGTGGCGCGCTTCGCCGACTACCGCATCATGCAGCCCTTCCCGCAGCTCGGCCGCGAGCTCTTCGTGCTCGAGCCGAGCGAGATCGGCGAGCACGACATCAAGCGCGTGCTCGACGCGAAGACGACGCGCGGACGTCTCTTCCAGCTCGGGCGTCGCGACTGGCGCGCCGACTTCCGGCGCCCCGACGTGACCGAGTACACCAAGGACCTCCCGTGCGGCGCGTCCGCGCGCCTCGAGGTCTCGCCCGCCGTCGGTCACGGCGGCGATCCCGATCAGCAGCTCACGATCGCGTCTGCGACGTGCACGTACGCGCTCGACCGTCTTCCGCCCATCGATTACTCGGAGCTCATGCGCGACCTGGAGTACGCGCGCACATGAAGTCGCTCCTCGACAAAGTCCCCGGGGACGTGCGTGCAATCTGCAAGCAATTGAAGGCGCACGGCCACGAGGCGTACATCGTCGGCGGCTGCGTCCGCGATCTCCTGCTCGGCAAGCAGGCCTCGGACTGGGACGTCACGACCGACGCGACGCCCGAGGAGGTGAAGAAGATCTTCCCGCGCGTCATCCCGACGGGCATCCAGCACGGCACGGTCACCGTGCTCATGCACGGCGAGCCTTACGAGGTCACGACCTTCCGCGGCGAAGGCGCGTACACCGACGGCCGTCGCCCCGACACGGTCGAGTTCGTGCGCGACATCACCGCCGACCTCGCGCGGCGCGACTTCACGGTGAACGCGATCGCGCTCGACCCAGACGACGGCCGCGTCATCGATCCGTTCGAGGGCCAGAAAGACATCCAGCGGCGCTTGATCCGCGCAGTCGGAAAGCCGCTCGAGCGGTTCAACGAGGACGGCCTTCGCGTGCTCCGCGCGGCGCGCTTCACGGCGACGCTCGAGTTCGACCTCGATCCCGAAACGGAGAAGGCGATCTCGCCGACGCTCGATGTCTTCAAGAAGGTCTCGCAAGAGCGCGTGCGCGACGAGTGGGTGAAGGCGATGAAGGCGCGGCGCCCGTCGCGCGCCTTCGACGTGATGCGCACGAACGGCATCCTCGCGATCACCTGCCCCGAGATGCTCGAGGGCGTCGGGATGGAGCAGAACAAGTGGCACACGTACGACGTGTGGAAGCACGGCATGGAGTGCCTCGACGGGTGCCCGGGCGATCCCATCCTGCGCGTCGCCGCGATGCTCCACGACGTCGGCAAGCCGCGCTCGCGCGCGTTCAGCGACAAGACGCAAGACTGGACGTTCTACGACCACGAGCGCATCGGCGCCGAGATTGCCGACCCGATCTGCGCGCGGCTTCGGTTCTCGAACGACGAGCGCGCGCGCATCGTCCACCTCGTTCGGAACCACCTCTTTCACTACACGAGCGAGTGGAACGACGCGACCGTGCGGCGGTTCATCAAGCGCGTCGGCATCGAGCGCCTCGAGGATCTCTACGCGCTCAACGAAGCGGACGTCCGCGCGAAGGGGCGCGTCGAGGGCCCGGACCTGTCGCCGCTCGCCGCGCTGAAGGAGCACGTGGCGCGCGTCCTCGCTCAGGGCGCCGCGCTCACGACGCGCGATCTCGAGATCGACGGCCGCGATCTCATGAAGGACCTCGGCCTCGCGCCCGGTCCCGCCATCGGCAAGATCCTGAACGCGCTCCTCGAAGAAGTGATCGCGGATCCCGCCAAAAACGAGCGTGAAACGCTGCTCGCCCTGGCCAAGAAAATGCTCCCCTAAATATGGTACGGTCGCGCCGTGCGCGCGTTCCTCGTCCTCAGCGTCGTCGCGGTGACCTCGTTCTCCAGCATCGCGCTCGCGCAGACGACGCCCGCGGCCAAACCGACGATCACCGTCGGCGACTTCGAGCTCTCCCCCGAGCTCGAGGTGCGCACGCGCGGCGAGTACCGGCGAAGCCCCGTCGACATGGGCGGCGGCCTCACGCCGGGGTCGTACTACACGGAAGATCCGTGGGCCGTGATGGAGCGCTCGCGCGTGGGCATCGGCGCCGAGCGCGGCGCGCTCAAGGCGCAGATCACGATCCAGGACGCGCGCGTCTGGGGCACGACCCCGCCGACCGCGATCTGGGCACCGAACGACACGTTCTCGTCGACGGGCCTCTACGAAGGCTTCATCGAGATCCACACGACCTCGCCGACGCCGCCGCCGCAGACGGACGGGACGGCGAAGACCCCGCAGTACCTCCGCATCGGTCGCCAGGCGATCGTGTGGGACGGCGGGCGCCTCCTCGGCAACGCGGATTTCTCTCCGGTCGCGCGCACGCTCGACGCGATCCGCGGCCACGTCGGGTGGCGCTCGCTCGACTTCGAGGGCTTCGCGTCGATCCTCGACGTGCCGCGCCCGATCGGCATCGGCTTCAACGATCCGAACGGCAGCTACAACGGCGGCACGCAGCTCTACGGCGCGCTCGCGTCGCTCACGCTCGATCCGCTCTTTCGCGCGCAGGTGTATGGCCTCTTCCGCCCCGCGCCGGGCTCGTCGGCGACGACGTTCACGCCAGAGGGCACCGACTTTGCGCAGTCGCGCGTCCACGGCGACAACTGGACCGTCGCGCTCGGCCTCTCGGGCGACTCGAAGGGCTGGAAATACGGCGTCACCGGCGCGCTACAGCTCGGTCGCGTCCCGCTCCTCGGCGGTCCCACGCTCGATCGCCTCGGCTACGCGGTCGTGGGCGACGCGTCGCGCGTGTTCGACGGCGTCGTCCTCACGCCGATGATCAAGATCGGCGCGGGCTACGCGAGCGGCGGCAAGTCGACGACGCAGTACACGCAGTTCGATCCGCTCTACCCGGACGTGCAGGTGAACCACGGCCTCCTCGGCGCGTTCGCGTGGTCGAACCTCATCGACATCCACGGCGCGGTGAGCATCGTCCCGACGACCGACATGCGCCTCGCCGTCGAGTACCGCTACGCGCGCCTCGCGGACAAGACCGGCGACTGGCTCGACACGTACCTCGTGCCGGTCGCGCCCACCGGCACCGCGACGAGCGACGAGCTCGGCCACGAGATCGACCTCGTCTGGTCGTACCGACCGTGGCCCGCGCTGAACATCTCTGCGGGCTACTCGCTCCTCGTCCTCGGAGACGGCGCGAAGTCGATGCTCATCGCCGAGAACCGCGTCTCGAAGAACAGCTCCGGCATCCTCGTCCCGCCGGACCTCTCGCACTACGCGTTCCTCCAGCTCACCCTCAACGTCCCCGCGCGCCCCTAACTCGCACCCTCGAGAGTTGTTAACAGGGAGATCAGGAAGATCAGGAATTTGGGTTCCGTCACCCCAAATTTCCCGATCTCCCCGATCTCCCTGTTAACTCTCTTCTTGATTAGAGCCCGTTCCATCGGCGGTTCGGGCCCACGTCGATGTGGGTGAACCAGTCGCTGTCGGAGAGGTACACGCCGACGCCGCCGTCCCAGTGGAGATCCTCGCGGACCTCGCGCTCGATCTCGAGTGGGCTCAGCGCGCGCGCGGCGCCATCCGGCACGAGGCGGAAATCGACGGCGTTTCCGAGCGAGTGCTGCGAGTGCGTCGCGACGTGGTGGCCCTTCTTGCGGAGCGTCTCGTTGAGCTTCTCGCTTCGGAAGCCGCTGACGATCTCGATGCGCGCGCCGCCGTGTCGTCGCGCGAGCTCGCGAAGCGCGGCGAGGAGGCGCGGATCGACGGCGTGCTTTTGCCCCGTGACGCGATCGGCGAGCAGCTCCTCGAACCGCGCTTGAAGGGCGGCGGAGTCGTCGAGCGCGACGTGCTCGTCCGTGTGCGTCTGCACGATCGTGCCGAGGAGATCTGGCGCGTCGGTCGTCGCGAGCGTCGCGCTCTTCTTCGAGTCGAGACGCATCGACGTCGCGGGCGACGCGTCGCGCGAGGCGCGCGTCGTGACGCTCGAGCTCGCGATCATCGCGCAGAACGCTGGTGCGAGGAACCTCGACCACATGTCGAAGACAGCTTAGCCTCCTCGCCATGACGACGCACACGGAGCGCGGAACGCTGAAGCGCTCTCGAACCGAGGGCCCCTCGCTGTTCTACGTATCCGTCGCGCCAAAGGACGAGGCGCGCGCGATCATCGGCATCGTCCCGGGCTACGCGGACTACTCGGATCGCTACGACCACGTACAGCGCGCGTGGGCCGATCGCGGCGTCGCGTCGGTCTCGATCGATCTCCGCGGCCACGGCCACGCCGAGGGCCCGCGCGGCGCGTGCAAGCGCTGGGACGACTACCTCGACGACGTGAAGGAGCTCTTCGCATTGCTCGAGGTGCGCGCGCACGACAAACCGATTTTCCTGTTCGGCCACAGCTTCGGCGGGCTTGTCGCCGCGTCGTGGACCGTGCAAAATCCGAAGACGCAGCGCGGCCTCGTCCTGTCGAGCCCGTACATGCGCGTCGCGCTCGCGGTCCCCGCGGCGAAGCGCGCGGCGGGCAAGCTCGTCTCCAAGATCCTCCCCGGCATCGGCCTCGCGTCGGGCCTCAAAGGCGCGCAGATGACGCACGATCCCGCGCAGCAGAAGGCCTACGACACGGACCCGCTCATCTTCCCCAAAGCCAACGCGCGGTGGTTCACGGAGTCGGAGCGCGCGCAGGGCGAGGTGATGGCGGGCGCGAAGGGCATCACGCTGCCGGTCTATTTGGTCTTCGGCATGGCCGATCCCGTCGTCGCGGGCGGACGCGAGCTGTTCGACGCGATCGCGAGCAAGGACAAAACGCTCGACGCGCGCGACGGGCTACTTCACGAAGTGCTCAATGAACCCGAGGGGCCGGCCATCGCGAACGCGATGGCCGACTGGGTCCTTCATCGAGCAAAGTAGATCAGAGGCAGAAGCCGAGCTGATAGAGCTTCCACTTCATCGGCGTGCAGGTCTTGCCGCTCGGGCAATCCGACGTCGACGAGCAGATCTGGACGTCCGTGCCGCCCGTGCAAGCGCCCGCGTTCGCGGTCTCGCACGCGATGGCCGTGCCGCCGGTCGCCTTGTAGTAGCTGCAGCCGCTGACTTGAGCCGGAGCGGACGCACCCTGCAAGCAGCAGACGTTGCCGGTCTTGCCGTTGGCGGTGCAGTCGGCGTTCTGGTTGCACTCGATCGCGAGGCCGGGGCTCGTCGACGCGTCGGGCGACGGGTTGTCGCAAACCGCGCCGAACGTGTCGCACTTCTCGGGGGCGAACGTGTTGCCGGTCTTGCCGCCGAGGCAGCACTCCTGGCCGGTGGTGCAGCTGAACGACGGGCCGCCGTCGGGGAGGTAGCCGCAGAAGATGGCGCCGGCTTCGGAGGTGTGCAGCGTGGGCGTCGAGCCGCAGTCGCCGCTCGTGACGACGTCGTTGCCCGCGTCTTGCGTCCCGGTGTCCGGCACGGCGTTGTCGACCGCTTGATCCTTCGCCGTCGAGTCCTTGCCGCCTGCATCGGTGCCCTGGGTGTCACCGCTGCACGCGTTGAGGCTGGCGATCATTCCAAGACCGACCATCGACGCGCCACCAAGAATCCAAGCCAACTGCTTCTTCATAGTTTTTCTCCGTCCCGTAGTTTCGGCGCGGAGTGCATCCCATAGGTACACGGCCGCCGTCAAGGGTCGGTGGGTGAATGTCACCAAACCGGCTAAACGATCACGAAGCGCGAAGGGCGCGGACGCGTTCGATCAGCGACTGGATGGGCGCGGGGCCGAAGACCGACGACAGGCCGAGGCGCTCCCGCCGAGCAAGCTCCCAATCGACGACCCGGCCCCAGAAGAGCACGTTGAAGGTGGCGAGCGAGAAACCCGCCACGATGTCGACGAGATAGTGCCAGCGGAGGAACATGGTGGCGGCGATGATCTGCGAGACGCAGAACGCGAGGATCGGCCACGTGTACTTGAACGGCAGGTGCTTGCGGTGGACGAACGCGAAGATCGCGAAGAACGTCGGCGCGCCGGTGTGGAGGCTCGGGAAGATGTCCTTGAGCGCGCCGGCCGAGTGCACCGAGTGGAGGACGAGGCTCCAGAAGACGCCGCCCTGGAGCTCGTGCTCGAAACGGAGCTCGTGGTACGGGCCGAAGCCTGGAACGACCGCGTAGAGCACGTGCGTGATGCAGAACTGAGCGACGAGGCCCGTCGCGAAATGGCGAAGGAGCTTGTTGTCGGGCGAAAGCCCGAGGAACGGCAGCACGTGAATCGCGACGATGATGAAGTAGCCGAAATAGAAGAACGCGAACCACTCCGTCGTCGCGGGGGTCACGAAACGGTCCCAGGCGACCGACGGCTCGTAGTGGAAGACGCGCAGGTCGAACGCGTAGAGCTGCGCGTCGAGCGAGCGCGGCGCGATCGCCGGGAGGATCCACCGGAGCTGGAAGTACGACAGCACGATCGGCAGCATGATGCCGAGCCGGTAGAGCACCGACGCCACCGCGGTCCGCACGAGCTCGCCGCGCACGAGCATCAACATGACGACGAGCATCGCCCAGTCGATGCAAACGTCCTTCAGCGAACCCACCCAGTTCGCGTGGCGCGTCGCGAGGAGCGCGCACGCGAGGACCGCGAAATAACCAAACGCGATCCCGTCGACGACCGCCATGTTTCGGACGATCCGTCGCAGGGTAGTCGGCGCCTCGACTGCACGCGCAGCCGAACGCACTTGATGGTTCAAGATGGGTTGAAGCATCGCCCGGTTTACGCTGCGCGGTGACAAGGTTGCGCCCAGTTTCACGGGACCGTCAACGTTCCGCCATGAGCTTTTTACCGCGAACGCGGTTGCGCGGTGCGAACCGCTGGCGTCACTCGTCGTCGCGCGCGGCGCGTACGCGAACGAGGCCGGGCCCGGCCTTGAGCCGAGCCTGACACGCGAGTCGCCGGTCGGGCGGCTTCTGACCGAACGCGTCGAGCACTTGGAGCTCTTCGTCCTCGGCCTCGGCGAGCAGGTTCGCGCCCTCCAGCACCACGAGGCGGCACGTCCCGCAGCTCGCGCTGCGGCAAGAAAATGGGATGGGCGCGTTCACGGTGTCGCAAAGATCGACGAGCGCGGCGCCCGCGGGCACGTCCGCTTCTGCTGTTTCTCCCTCGAGCCCGATGAACACGATGCGCGGCATGGCGGCGTTCTTTTACACGCGTTCGAGGAGGATCGCATGCTCGAAGCGTGGCGTTTTTGCAAAGGCGCGAGCGTCGTGGAAGTGCGGTCGTGCTTGGGACGCGCGCGCCACCGCGCGAAAGCCGCTTCGCGACGCGACCTTCGGCAGCGTCTCGTCCGCGCGCACGACGCGACCGCCGAGCTCGGAGTCTGCGATGACGAACGCAGCGCGGCCGCGCGGCGCGAGCGCGCGGTGAATCGCGCGGAGCATCTCGTGGAGCTGCTTCTCCCAATCTCCGAGCGCGTTTCGACCGCCGCGGCCGAAGTCGCGGCGCGACCCGATCTCGCCGCGCTCGAGCCGGCCGGAGTGGAGGCCGAGCCAGCGCATGCGGAGCGCGTGGTGCTCGAGGTAATCGTACGTGCCCACGTAGGGCGGCGACGTGACGACCGCGACGCACTCGCCGTCGCGAACCTTCTCGAGCGAGCGCGCGTCGTCGATGAAGACGAGCGCGCGTGGTCGCGGCTTCGGCATGAGCGCCTCGAGCTCGCGCGCGCGCGCGACGAGCTCTTCGGTCTTCTTCACGAAGAGCTTCGCGGGGTAGCCCGCGGCGATGCGCTTGGGAGCTTCCCCCGTCCGAGCGCCCTTCGGGCTGTCGCCCGCGCCTCCGGCGCGGATCTCAGGAGACGTGTCGGAGCGGCGGCGGCTCACCTTGACGAGGATCGCGCTCAGGACGACGCGCAGGTCGTCGCGCACGGAGACCTCATTTTCCTGCTCGATCCCGCTTCGGAGGCTGTCGAGCTCGAGGAGGACGTGAGGATCGAACGACGCGACGTCCTCGCGCCCGTAGATGCGGAGCGTGCCGGCCTTGGCCTTGCGGCGCTCGTCGGCGAGCTCGCGAAGGCGCGTCGCGGCTTCGAGGAGCTTCTTCACTTGCGCGTCGTCGCGCGCGGCGACCTTGCGCGACGCGAGCAGCGCGGCGAACGGGTTCAGGTCCACGCCGATCGCGTCGCGACGCGCGAGCATCGCGGAGACGAGCACGGTGCCGGAGCCGCAGAACGGATCGAGCACCTTCGAGCCCGCGACGCTCGTGAGCTCGACGAGACGCGTCGCGGTGACCGGGTGCATGCGCGCGGGGTAGACGTGAAAGCCGTGGACGTGCGCGCGCGCCTCGTCTTCGTCCTTGGCTGGCGCGACGTCCAGCGCGCGCGCGAGCGCCTCGGACTCTTGTCGCGCGCCCTCGCGGACCGTCTCGCCGCCCACGTTCGTGAGCGCGCGCCTCATGAAACCTCGCACGCCGGAGCGAAGCCGATCATGTCTTCTTCTCCATCTCCTCGGCCGCCTCGGGCTCGGGCTCCGCCGCGGGCGCGGCGATGCGCTGCGGGATGACGATCGCCGCCTGCGACGTCCCGCCTGCGGCGGATACGTCGACGCGCACCTGTCCGTGCACGGCGAGCGCCGCCTCGACGTCGGCCTCGGGGACGCGGAGCGCAGTCGCGATCTGCTGCGCGTTTTGATCTTTGCTCGCGAGCGCGCCGATCGCGGACTCGTACGCGCGCTCGACCGCGCCCCGCAGCCGCTTCCGCTCGGTCGCCGCGCGCCGCGACGCGCGCGACGCGAGCAGCGCGAGCACGATCCCCGTTCCGATGATCGCGCCCGCCGCGATGAAGCTCGCGGGCGCGAGCGCGATCGCGAGCAGGAGCGCCATCCCCGCGGGGATCCCCATCGCCCACGTCATGAGCCGCTGCATCGCCGCCGTGCGCTGCGCGGTCGCGGCCTCGCGGAGCGCGAGCGTCGCCTCCTCGGGGAGCGGCTCGCCCTCGGGCATCACCACGCGCGGCGCGCCGCAAATCGCGCACACCCAGTGGTGCTCGGGGTGGGGGAGCGTCATGGCGAACGCGCCACACGCCGGACACCGCATGGCCTCGCCGTAGACCTTCGCGAGGTCGGCACCGGGCGAATCATCGAACCTCGCACGCCGGAGCGAAGCGGAGGTTCGAGGTTCGGACGGGCGATCCGGATCCGTCATGGCCGCGGGATTAGCACGTGTAAGGTTCGGGCGCGCGGATGCGTTACCCTGGCGGCATGTTGCGACGCACGATCTCCTGCGCCCTGTCCGTTGGCCTCGTCGCGTGCGCGGCCGCGTCGAGCGAGAGCAAGAGCAGCACGACGCCCGCGGGCGGCGCGAGCGAGTCGCACCCCGCCGAGTGGTACACGATTGGCAACGCGCGCCAGGACTTCCAGACGAACCAGCAGCAGTTCGACGCCGCGGCCTCCGACTGCCAAGCCGCGTGCAAGGCGCTTGCGTCGCTCGAGCGCGCCGCCAACCACCTCTGCGCCGTCTCCGAGCCCGACGAGTGCAGCGACGCGCGCGCCCGCGTGGATCGCGCGCGCCGCGCGGTCAGCCAACAGTGCGGGGGTTGTTAGGGCTTGACGATCGTCGTGCCCGAGGGCGGCGTGAACGTGAACTTGGTCGCGTCGACGTTCGTGTTGACCTGCGCGTTCGTGAAGTCGAACCGGTTTCGGTTCTGCTGCCCGTCGAGGATCAGCACGCGGAGCACCTGCGACGTCTGCGCGTCGACGTAGAAGAGCACCTTCGTGTACGCGGGCGTCGCTGTCTTCGGCGTGCCGACGAGCACGTAGCCGCCCGTGTACTGGAGCTGCGCGCCCGGCAGCACCTGGAAATCGAAGTTCGACGAGAGGCTCCCTTGCCCCGTGAGAAACGAGAGCGCCGCGGGATACTGCGACTGGCTCACGGTCTGCTCGTACATCTGCTTGTTCGCAGCTTCGTACACGCGGAGCGTCGACCCGTCGGACACGATGCGGTTGTCCTTCGGGTCGGTGTACTCCCAATCCATCTTGCCGGGCTTCGAGAAGATGACGTGCCCGCTCGAGGTCTTCGTCGTGTTGTACGCCTTCGCGAGGTACTGCTGCGTGAAGTCGGCGCTGAACGTCGTCGTGCGGTTGTAGAAGCCTTGCACGCTCGCGACCGCGGTCGCGACGTCCGGCGTGGGCTGCGCGTTCTGCGCGGCCGCGGGCGGCGCGCCAGTGATGGCCGAGGCGACGAGCGCGAATGCAGCGATGAGCTTCCGAATCATGTTTGCTCCGTTGGACGAACTAAGCCGGGTTTTGATTCCTGTCAAAACTCGAAAGAATTCGTGTTCCGCTGAGCGTCGAGCATCGTGATTCTGCGGACATGCGCGGTCTGTGAATCCACGTAAAAAAGCACCTTCGTGTACTGCGCCATCGGCTGAACTGGCGTGCCCACGAGGATGAGGCCGCCCGGGAAGGTGAGCGGCGGATCCGTGAACGTGAAGCTCGACGCGAGCGAGCCGCCGCCCGCGAGGAACGCCAGCGCGGGAAACGTCGTCTGCGAGATTTGCTGCGTCGTGCACGAGCCGTTCTGGCAGGCGGTCGCCACGGTCGCGTTCACGCTCACCGAGTTGCCGTTCTGGTACGCGAAGCTCATTTGCGACGGCCGCACGATCGACATCGTGCCGCGTTCGATCTGCGTCCGGTTGTACGCGCGCGCGAAGAACGTCTGCGTGAACGGCGCGCGGTACGTCGTGATCTTCGCGTAGACGGCGTCGACGTTCGACACGATCTGCGCGGAGGTGAGCTGGGCGAGGAGGGCGAGCGCGAACATGGGGTGCTCCTTCGGGAACCATACCACGCAGGAAAATCCCTATCGGCGGATGGCCTGCAGCATCGTGTTTTGTAAGTGCGTCACGGCGAGCGCGAGGGCGTCGGCGGCGTCCGGCGCCGGGACGGCCGTGAGCGAGAGGATGACGCGGATCATCTGCGCGACCTGCGATTTCTCGGCGCGACCGTGCGCCGCGACGACGCGCTTCACGCGGGCCGGCGCGTACTCGTGCACGTCGAGGCGCGCGCGACCGCACACGAGGAGCGCGACGCCTCGCGCGTGGCCGAGCTTCGCCGCGGCCTGCGGGTCTTTGTGGAAGAAGAGCGTCTCGACGCTCGCCTGCGCGGGGTTGTGCGCGCGCACGACGTCGTCGAGCTCGCGCTCGAGCTGGGTCAAGCGCGCGGGTAGCGGCCCGTCGCCGAGCGCGATCACGCCGTGCGCGAGGTGAACGAGGCGCGTGCCGCGCCTGGCGACCACTCCCCATCCGAACTTGCGCGTCCCCGGATCGAGCCCGAGAACGACGATCTCGCCCACGGTCATCCGCCGAGGCGGGCGAGCTCTTCGTCCGAGATGTCGAAGTCCGAGTAGACGTTCTGCACGTCGTCGTGATCGTCGAGCGCCTCGGCGAGGTTCACGGCGACCTCCGCGTCGCGACCCGCGAGCGCCTTTTTGTTCTTCGGGAGAAACGCGATCGACGAGCCCTTCACGGGGATCTTCGCCTTCTCGAGCGCCTCGAGCACGATGTTGAGCGCCTCGGGCGGCGTCGTCACGCTCCATTCGTCGCCCTCGGCCGCGTAGTCTTCGGCGCCCGCGCCGACCGCGACGTCCATCAGCGCGTCTTCCTCGACCGCGCCTTTGTCGATCTGGATCGTGCCCTTGCGATCGAACGCCCAGCCCGCGGTGCTCGCGCCGCCGAGGACGCCCGAGTGCTTCTCGAAGATCTTGCGGATCTCGGCGACGGTGCGGTTCCGGTTGTCGGTCATCCCCTCGACGAGGAAGAGCGTGCCGCCAGGGCCTGTGCCCTCGTACAAAACCTCTTCGTACGAAGCGCCTTCGATCTCACCCGTGCCGCGCTTGATGGCGCGCGTGATGGTGTCCTTGGGCATGGCGGCGCCCTGCGCGTTGTCGATGGCTTTGCGAAGGCGTGGGTTGCCGCTTGGATCACCGCCGCCCATGCGCGCCGCGACCGTCAGCTCTTTGATCACCTTCGTGAAGAGCTTGCCGCGCTTGGCGTCGAGCGCGCCCTTCTTGTGCTTGATCGTCGCCCACTTGGAATGCCCGCTCATGGCCTCTTCTTACTCCGATGCTGCGGCGCCGACACGCTTCAAGAGCGCGGTCACCTTCGGTTTCGCGAGGCCCGCGGCCTTGCCGATCGCGTGCAGTACGGCCGACTCCTTCTTGTCGATCCCGCCGCTCGCCTGCGCGACGAACGCCGCGAAGAGGAGCCCCGCCTCGGGTTGCCCGAGCTCCTTGAGCGTGCCGCCGACCGCGTCCGCGCGCTTCGACTCGCCCTCGGCCTTCGCGCGCGCCGCGCTCGACTCGAGGAGGTCCTCGACCTCCCACTCGATGACGCCGCCGGTCGAGAGGATCTCGATCGCGCGAACGAGCGTCGCGCGCTCGTCGTCGTCGACGCTCCCGTCGGCGCACGCCGCGAGGTAACCCGCTTCGGCCGCGGCGGCGAAGACGTCGTTCTGTTTCGGAACGGCGAGGTCTTTTTTGATGTCCGCTGCGTGCTTCTCGATTTCGGCGAAGTCGGCCATGGCCCTCGTATAGCAAAGGCCCTCAGTTCAGCCTATGGCCGCAGAGAGGGGAACAGGAAGATCGGGAGCTCAGGAAGGATTTTGTGGATCGGAAGCTCGGAGCTTGTGAACCCTCAAATTCCTGTTCTTCGCGAGCTCCCTGTTCAACTCTCTCTCGTAGTCAGGGCAGCTTCACCTTGGTGCTCGCGAGGAACGAGTCGTCGACCTTGCGGGCTCCTTCGACGAAATCGCCGTATTTGTCGGGCGAGACGGTGCCGGTCGTGACCGAGAGCTGAAACTCGTCCTCGACGACGTTCTGCGCGACCGAGATCGCGCGCTTGCCTTCGAGGTTCGCCGAGCGCACGTCCGCGGGGCCCGGCGACTTGATCACCGTCGCGCTCTTCGGGAGCTCGACGCGCCGGTGCACGTGGTACTGGACCGCCGAGCGGATCGAGAGCGCGTTCTCACGCGCCGACTGACCCGCGTACGTCGCCGCGACCGTCGAGACGCTCGACCGCGGGAAGACGTAGTGGATCGGCTCGAGACCGGGGAGCAGCCAGACCTTCGCCTTGCTGTTCTTGTCCGGCTCGGTGGGCTGCGCGTAGCCGGGCACGGAGATCTCCGCGCGGAGCGCGATCTGCCAGCTGCCCTCGCTCGACGAGAGTGCGACCTTGTCGACGTTCGCGAACGGCACCCAGCCGAGCGCGATGCCGAAGAGCGCCTTCTCGCGCTCGAAGCCGACGAGGCGGAAGAGCGCCTCGGCGATTTGCTGCGCGGCGCGGCCGCGGAGGAGGACGGTGAGCTCGCCCTTCGCGTCGCCCTTGTCGTCGACGACGAGACGCAGGTCGACCTCGTCGCGCTCCTTCTCGAGCGACATCGTCGGCGCGGGCTTGATGGATTCGTCCGCGAAGAGCACCGCGCGGCCGCGGAGCTCGGGCGAGATGCGGCCCGCGGGGAGCGGCGGTCCGCTGACGTCCGCGTCGATCCACACGTCCTCTTTTGCGAGGTGCGCGACCGCGAGCGGATGCGTGAAGCGGCTCATTCGCGCGGGGTAGCTCGGGTCGGCGCTGAAGGGCTCGTTCTCCGCGACGCCGACTTCGACGCGGACGCCGAGGTCCTCGAGCGCGCGGGCGATGAGCCACGTGCGGCTGCCTTCGTGGTCGACGAGGATCGTGCGCGCCGTGGTCGAGAGCGCGCGACCGAAGCCAAACCCGAAGTCCGCGATGAGCGACCCCGAAGCCTCGCGGACGGACTCGCCCGCGCGCGCGACGATTGCCTCGACGAGCTCGCGCGATTTCGCGGGGTCGATTTCCCGCGGCGGTCTTCGCCCAAGCGGCGACCTCGTCGTCGTGATCCTCGAGCGACATGAGCGTCTCGCGGAGCGCGCGCGCGACCGTGGTCCACGTCGTCGTGCCGAGGACGATGCCCACCTCGCGCTCCGTGCGCGGCACGCCCTCTTCGAGGCGTCGCGCGTTGTGGTCCGTCATCGACCACTTGAGCACGCGCCTGTCGCCGACCGTCGTCTCCGCGGCCTTGCCGAGGATCGGATGGACCCACAGCGAAGGCTTCAGCCCCTGCGGGAGGCGAAGCTCGATGTCGGCGCGCGCGACCGCGGTGCGCTCGGGGAGGAGATCCGGCGTGTCGATGCCGACGTCGCCCGTCTCGCTCGGGATTGCGAGGCCGACGTAGAGCGCCTCGACGACGTCGCCTTGCTCGAGCTGCGCGAGCTCGGCGTGGCTCTGGGCGGCGCCGGGTGTGCGATCGGGCTCGAGCACGCGGCCGTCGCGTTTGTGGATGCGGCGGCGAAGCACGCGCATCGTCGTGCGCCCGTGGAGATCGGGCGCGCGCGCGGCGGCGTTCTCTTCGATGTCGGTCGTGCCGCTCACGCGGCGCACGTCGAAGAAGACGTAGCGAATGAGGCCGTCGGGCCCCACGTCGTAGCGCTCGGTGTGCGCGAGGACCGCGGTCGCGGCGCTCGCGAGCTTCGGCGATTTGCGATCCTCGGCGGCGAGCCGCGCGGCGATGCCGTCGAACTCGGACGCGGGATCGTCGCCGAGCGTGAGCAGCAGCGCGGGGAGCGCGTTCGGCGAGTCGGACATCTCCGGCGCGGCGCCGAGGAGGCGTGCGCGGAGCGCGCTCGGATCCTTCGGCGTGCCTTCGATCGCGCGCATGTTGCTCAGCGAGCGCTCGCCCGGAAGGAGCTGATCGTATGCGCTGCGCGCGAGCGCCATGTCGTTCTTCACGAGCGCGTCGCGGAGGACGAACCCGGCGTACGCGCTCGGCGCGCCGCGGACCTTGCGGACGCGGTCGAGCTCGGCGAGCGCGGCGTCCATCTTCCCGACGTCGCGCAGCGCGTAGTAGCAGCCGAGCGTCGCGCGTTGCGCGCCTGGGACCTGCGCGCACTCGTACGCCACGCGCTCTTCGGGAGAGCGCTCGACCGCGGCGCGCTCGACGTCACGGAAGAGCGCCGTGCCTTCGAGCGAAGGTCGCGCGCGCTCGAGCGCGTCGTGCGCGCGATCGTGGAGCCCTTCGCGTCCTGCGAGCGCGGCCTCGAACGCGTCGAGGAGCTGCGGCTGCGTGACCTTGCCCTTCTTGCGCTGCTCGTCGAGATCGCGGAGCGCCTCGAGCTTCGCCTCGCTTGCGCCCTTGCGGACGGCGGCGAGCTTCGCGTGCGCGAGCGTGGCCTCCCACGTTCCGGGCGCCTTCTCGAGGACCTTGTCGTAGACGGCGCGTGCGCGCTCTGCGCGGTGGACGGCGTCGAGGTCGCGCGCGGAGTCGAGCGCGCGTCCATAGAGGAGGAGGAGCTCCGGCGGCGCAGCGTCGTCCTTCGCGCGCATGGCGAGCATGCGCTCGGCCGAGTGCGTGTCGCCGGACGCGAGTGAAGCCGCGGCGAAGAGCGAGCGCTCCGCGTCGTTTCCGGGCTCGGGGAGATCGCTCGGCGACGCGCCCTTCACGGTGGTCGCCGCCGAGGTGCCGCGGTCGCCGACGGCGGGCGCGTGCATCGGGAGGGGATCGCCTTTCGCGCCGAGCACGGCGATCTCGAAATCGCCGTCGCCCACGCGCGCGACGACGCGCACGCGTCCCTTGCCGACGTGCACGCGCGCGAAGCGCGAGACGTCTGCCGTTCCGAGCTCGCTCGGACGATCGATGACGAGCTTGCCTCCGACGCGCAGCGTGGCCGCGCGATCGGCCTGGAGCATGACGCCGAGGTCCTGCTCTTCGGCGACGTCGACGTCGACCGCGACGTCGCGGACGCCGTGGCGCGTGCCGAACGTGGACGCCGAGTGGACGCACGTGCGCCCCTTCACGACGACCGGCGCGAGCTTGTCCGCGAACGGACCGGGCAGCGGATAAGAGGCCTCGATTGGCGCGTCGAACTTTTCGAGCGGCCCGCCGTCGCGCACCGTCGAGATGCGCGCCCAGTCGACCGGGCCGACCGCGGTGACCTCGCGCGCGCAACCCGTCGCGACGCGCCATCGCTCGGCGGTCTGCGCGTCGCCCGCTTGCGCGGCGCGCTCGGCGAGCGTGTTCGCGATGAGCCCCTTGCCGAACGGATCGCTCCCGAGACCGTAAGCGGTCCCGAGCGCGGCGATCGCGCCTTTGCCGTCCGTTCGGCGATCGAGGATCGCCGTGTGCACGGACGCGTCGTCGAGCGCGTTTGCTCCGCCCTCGGCGACCGCGTCGAGCGACGCGAGGATCGCCGAGACGCGGTGCGCGTCCGACGAGACGCCGAGCGCCATCGTGACGACCTGGTCGTAACCGTCGAGGGCCTTCTTGTCGTCCCCGTTCATCTCGGCGCGCGCCGCCGCGACGAACGCGCCAGGGAGCTCGCCCGAAGCGTGCTCGGGTGTTTTCGCGCCGGGCCCGCCGCAGGCTGCGGCCCACACCAACGTTGTGAGCAGCGTTGCGCGGGGAATCCAACGGGGGGTTCGCGTCTTCGCGAACTCCCCCCTTTGCCGAAGCGCGAAGCGCTCAGGGGGAGCCTTCGAGGGCAAAGCCCTCGAACGAGACAGGCGAACCACGTTGCCGATCAACCCGAGCTTGGGGCGAACCGCGAGCTTGGGGCCTGCAAACTTGTCGAAGCTCACTGGACACCTCCGGCGCGGACGGTGCGGTGCATGAGCGCGTCCACGCGCTGCAAGAACGCGCGCCATGCGGCGTATTTCTCGACTGGGATGAGGTGCTGGTCGAGGATCATCTTCCTCTTCACGACGAGCACGCGTGGGTCTTTGGGATCGCGCGACACCTCGAGCGACGCGCGGCCGAACTCGCCCGCGACGACGTCGCCGCCGGGCGCGAGCTCGGTCCACTTGTAGCCCGCGGGCGCGGTGATGCGCAGCGTGCGGTTCTGGTGGCTCGGCGCGAGCTGCGGCGGGAGCACGACGGGCAGCGTGCGCGTCACGAGCGGCGCGAGCGCCGAGGTGAACGTCCAGCTCGGCGAGAGCGGCACGACGAGGTCGTGCCCCTCGCGCCGCGCGAGCGAGTCCGAGTGAGCCGTGTATTTTACACGCACTTGCCCCGCGCCGAGATCGCTCTCGAACGCGACGTCCTTGTCGACGCGCACGGTCGAGAACCAGCCCGTGAGCATGTTGTCCTCGACGTACTGCGCGCGCGCGTCCGCCTCCTTCATGCCGCTGCGGAGGAAGAACGCGCTGTCGCCCGAGTGATGCTCTTCGCCGACGATGTCTCCGCCGCCGCCGTCCTTCAGCGTCATCGACCACGTCACGTCCGCGCCGTGATCCTCGGGCGAGCCCGGAGGGAGCTGCACCACGTCCGCGGGGCCGCTGTCGAGCCGGAGCGCGACCGCGCGCGTGTCCATCGACGGAAGCGGCCCGAGGCGCGACTGCGGCGACGTAGCGTCGAGGTACGTCCCGCCGTTCGGCCCCGGCAAGAACGCGATGCCGTGATCGAAGAGCGGCACGGCGACGTTCTTCGCCGTGATGACCGACGGCTGCCCCGTCTCGCGCGTCTGCACCATGACCTCTTGCGCGTCGATGCCGACGGCGCGAAGCAGCGTGATGAGGAGGATCGCCTTGTCGTCGCAGTCGCCCTCGCGCCGCGCGAGGAGCTGCTGCGGCCTGTTCGGGAGCCAGAACTCGCCGCTCTGGTAGTTCACGTAGCGGATGTCGTCGGCGACGAAGTCGAAGAGCGCCTTGAGCTTCTGCTCGCGCGTCGTCTTGCCCTTCGTGAGCTCGGCGGCGAGGCGCTTCACCTGCTCGTCGGGCTCGGTGAAGCCGCGGACGGCCTCCTCGTACCACTTGCGGAAGTCGCCCCACGACTTGAACGTCGAGCCCATGATGAGCGGCACGGTCTCGCTCAGCGCGGGCGCAAGCGGCTCCTCGGACACGCTGACGGGCTTCGTCCAGACGAGCTTCGTCACGTGGACGCCCTTCTCGTCCTTCTCGGTGCGCTCGTACGTGTTCGGCGCGGCGTGCAGGACGTCGATGTAGATCGGCGAGCTCGCCGGCGCCTCCACGTCGACCTCGTTGTACGCAATCGGGTGATTCGAGGTCGAGCCAGCGTAGTCGAGGAAGTAATAAGGAGGATCGGCGCGACCGCCGACGGCGTTCGCGGTCCACGTTCGGATCGCGACCTCGACCACGTCGCCGGGCGAGAGCTCCGGCCAGCGGATGCGCGGGCGCGTCCCCTCGTTCTGCTCCTCGAGCGGGAACGCCGTGCCGCCGTCCTTGCGGTGAACGCGCGCCTTGAGGATCTCGGTGAGGTCGCCCTCGTTCGGGATCTCCTCGTAGAGCTCCTCCTGAGAGCGCGGCGCGATGACGATCTCGCGCGCGTAGTGAATGAGCTGCGACACGCGGCGATCGTCGTGCATCACGACCGCGCGCACCCAGTGGAGCTGGCGATCGGCGACGTCGGGCTGCGCCGGCACGGCGACGCGTCGCGCGAGGATCGTCTTCGCGTCGACCATGTACTTCTCGTCGTCGTGCGCCTGGGGCTTGTCGGCGTTCAGGACGTGCTTGCCGTGACCGGCCTCGAGGAGCGCGAGCTGCGCGCGATAGCTCGCGTTGCTCGGCGCGAGCTCGCGCGCGCGGCGGAGCGCCGCGTCGATGAGCGCCTCGGGTGAAGGCGCGCCGAGCGCGCCGGCGATCTTCTGAGCCTTCTGGCGATCGGCGCCGCGCGTCTGCTCCGCGAGAACGGACCACGCCTCGTCTTCGTTCGGCGCCATCGCGACCGCGATCGCGGCGAGCTGAAGCGCCTCGTCGTGCGCTCCTGCGCCGCCCACCGCGCGAACGAGGTGGACGACGTCGTCCGCGTCCTCGACCGAGCCGGTCTGGAGCGCGGAGCGCGCCGCCGCGACGACGTCCGCGCGCGAGCCATGCATCGCGACGGACTCGACGAACGACGGACCACGCTGCCCGCGCGCGCGGAGCTTCTGGCGCGTCGCGTGCGCACGCGCAGGATCGAACCCGCCCGAGAGCTTCGCGAGCTCTTCGAGCATCGAGGTCGGCGCGTCGGCGTGCGCGTCCACGTAGGTCGCGAGCGTCCGCATCGCGTCGAGCCGGAGCGCGTCGACCGAGAGGCTCTCGTCCACGATCGCGTTCGTGAGCACCGCCTCCGCGTCCGTCTCGCCCTTGAGCGAGGCGTTCGCCGCGGCGCGCGCCCAATCCGGCATGCGCGCTTGGAGGTGCTGGGCGATCAATCGGCGCTCGGCGAACTTCCGCGCGCGGTCGTCGTGCGTGCGCGCCGCCGCCGTGGCCGCCGCGTGGAGCCACCCGCTGCGGTTCGCGCCGCTCGGCGCGATCCACCCCGCCATCGCGAGCCGATCGGCGTCGTCGGGCACGAGGTGCGTGAGCGCGTCGAGCAGTCCCGGCGCGCGCGGGCTCTTCGCGTCGTCCGCGCCGCCGAGCGTGCGCATCAGGACCGCGTCGAGGAGCTCGTCGGAGTTGGTCGTCTTGTTCGTCGCGCCCATCACGCGCTCGAGCGGCGTCACGAGCTTCTGGATCGCTTGCTTGCCGATCGCGATCGCGCCCTTCGGTGGCTGGATGTCGCTCTTGAACGTGGCTCCACTCACGCGAAGCCGCACGCGGCCCTCGTCGTCGAGCGCGGCGGTGCACACCTTCGCCATGACGACGTGCTCGCCCGCGGTCGCCTCGACCTTCGCCGCGATGCGATCGAGCTCCATGCTCGTGTAGAGCTCCTCGCTCTTGCCGAGGTCGGCGCCATCGAACAGCAACCGCGCCTGTCCCGTCGACGCGAGCCGAACGACGATCGACCCCGCCTTCGCGAGCTCGATGCGCGAGCCCACGTACGAGCAGCTCTCGCGCCGCGGCTCCACGAACACGTCGAGCGGGATGCCCGACGCCTGCGCGTAGGTCTCGGGCACCTCGCGCCAGCCGACCTGCACCGTGCCCCACGAGTCGTCTTCCTTCGGATCGAACGCCGAAGCGCCCTTGTTCTCCGGGCCCTCCTTGCGCGTGAGGCCGCCGCCCGTGTCGCGGAAAGGACCGAGCACGGCGACGTGCGTGAGCACGCCGAGCGCCGCGTCCGCGGTGACGCCCGCCGCTTCGCCTTCGTCCGCCGCGAGCGATCGCTTCACGAGCGACGCTTCATCGCGGATGTCTTGTGCGACCGTCGAGGACGCGATGGCGCCGAGCGCCTTCTCCGACGCCCCATCCGCAGCACGCTCGGAGAGCGACGCGATGGTCGCGATGGCTCCGAGCACCGCGTGCTCCGGCGCTGCGACGGTCCCGTTGCCGAGCGCGCGGGCCTTGGCCGCCTCGATCATGCCGTCGGGCGTCACGTCCGTGTAGCGCACGGTCGACGTCACCGCGCCGCTCGAAGACGTCGTGGAACCCACCGCGAGACCCAGCGCAACCAAGCCAGTCGCGATTTTGGCCCATCGCGGCGCGAGCCGCGGAACAGGAGAGAGCATGGCGCCTCTTGTTACCAGCCCACGCTCGCCTTCGCCATGCGCACCGGCGATTCACAACGCGGAGCCGAGCGGTGTGCCGAAAATCAATTTTCGACGCGCTCGACCGTGACCATTTTGACTGCGCGCGTCGTTGCGTACCGCGCCCGCCCCCTGCTAAAGCCCGACATACCCGCCATGGCATCTTTCGCACCCCCGAAGTCCGGCCAGCCCATCACGATGGGCGCCGACAACAAGCTCAACGTCCCCGACCACCCGATCATCCCCTTCATCGAAGGCGACGGCACCGGCCGCGACATCTGGCGCGCGAGCGTGCGCGTGCTCGACGCGGCCGTCGCGAAGGCGTACGGCGGCAAGAAGAAGATCAGCTGGTACGAGGTCTACGCCGGCGAGAAGGCCTACAACCAGTTCAACAACTGGCTCCCCGACGAGACGATCGAGGCCTTCGAGAAATACCTCGTCGGCATCAAGGGCCCGCTCACGACGCCCATCGGCGGCGGCATCCGCTCGCTCAACGTCGCGCTCCGCCAGATGCTCGACCTCTACGTCTGCCTGCGCCCGGTGCGCTGGTTCAAGGGCGTGCCGAGCCCGGTGAAGCACCCGGAGCACGTCGACATGGTGATCTTCCGCGAGAACACCGAGGACATCTACGCCGGCATCGAGTGGCCCGGCGGCACGGCCGAGGCGAAGAAGATCCTCGACTTCCTCGCGAAGGAGTTCCCGAAGGACTTCACGAAGATCCGCTTCGGCAAAGAGGCCGAGCCGATGGTCGGCATCGGCATCAAGGCCGGTCAGCAAGCTCGGCACCGAGCGGCTGTGCGCTCCGCGATCGAGTACGCCATCGCGCACAAGCGAAAGAGCGTCACGATCGTCCACAAGGGCAACATCATGAAGTACACCGAAGGCGCCTTCCGCGACTGGGGCTACGCCTCGCGAAGGCGAGTTCGGCGCGGTCGAGTTCGACGGCGGCCCGTGGTGCAAGATTCGAAAAGCCCGGCATCGTCATCAAGGACGCGATCGCCGACATCACGCTCCAGCAGGTGCTCACGCGCCCGAAGGAGTTCGACGTCATCGCGACGCTCAACCTGAACGGCGACTACCTCTCCGACGCGCTCGCCGCGCAGGTCGGCGGCATCGGCATCGCGCCCGGCGGCAACATCAACTACGTCACCGGCCACGCGATCTTCGAGGCGACCCACGGCACCGCGCCGAAGTACGCCGACCAAGACAAGGTCAACCCGGGCTCCGTCGTCCTCTCGGGCGAGATGATGCTCCGCCACCTGGGCTGGACCGAGGCCGCCGATCTCGTCATCAAGGGCATGGACGGCGCGATCGCGAGCAAGCGCGTCACGTACGACTTCGCCCGCCAGATGGAAGGCGCGACGGAGATCAAGTGCAGCGAGTTCGGCGACAACATCATCGCGCACATGTAGACTTCGCGCGATGCGCGCATGGATTTTGGGGGACTCGCTTGGGGTGTGATCTCCGTCGCGGCGTGCGTGGGCGACTCCACGCCGATCAACACCGACGGCGGCGCTGACGTCACGACGAAGGACACGAGCACGAACGACGCGCCGCAGCAGCCGACGGACGGCGGGGACGGCGGCGCGTGGGCGCCCTCGTCGTTCGGCAACGATCTCGTCTTGTGGCTCGAGGGCGACGTGGGCGTGGGCAACGACGACGCGGGCGGTTTGACGTGGCTCGATCAGAGCCAGTCTCCGGTCACGTTCTCCGGCTCCGCGCTGACCGACGTCACCCCCAACGGCCACGTCGTCCTCAACTTCAACGGGACGAACGTGAACGTGCAGACACCGAGCGTCGCGAAGCTCGAGCTCGGCGCGACGGACGATTTCATCATGGCCGCCGTCATGCAGACGACGAACGGCACCGCTGGTCCACCGGGCGCATTCGCGTTCTTCAAGGCGAAGATCGCTGGATACAAACCGTCGGCGCATCTCGGCGACGGGTTCGTCTTCGGAACGAACCTCACGAGCACGACGTCGAACGCGCCCGAGGTCTGGGACATGACCGGCAACCTCGACGCCGGCGTCGACTTGAAGTCGAGCAAGGACATCAGCGACGGCAACTATCACGTCATGATCGCCCGCCGCGTCGGCGGAACGAGCCTGCACGTGAAGCTATCGGGCCTCGAAGAGGTCGCGACGCTTCAGCAGCCGATCGACATCAGCCAGCCCACAGTCCCGCTCTCGATCGGCAACGTCTTCTGGGGCGAGCTCTTCACCGCGACGTTCGCAATGAAAGTCGCCGAGGTCGTCGTCGTGCGACGCGCGGGCTCGTTCACGCCGCAAGAGGCCGGCGCTCTCGAGAGCTACCTCAAGGCGAAGTACTCGGCGAACTGACGCGGCGGCGGCGCGCGAACGCCGCAGCCGCGCCGATTGCGAAGAACGCGCCTGCACCGAAGGGCGTGGAATCGCGGCGTGCCGTTGTGCAGCTGCAACCGCCGCCACCGCCGGTGCTCGTCCCGCCGTCCATCGTCGCATCGGGAGCGCCGCCGGCGTCCGGTGTCGTGCTTGCATCCGCACCGGCGTCGACGGGGGGCGCAGCGACACACGTGTCGGTCGTTCGATCGCACGACGGCGTCGGCGCTTTGCAATCCGAGTCCTTCGTGCAAGCGACGCATTCGGTCTGATGGGCATTGCCGGGAGTCGTCTCGCACGCTGGCGTCGCGCCCGTGCAGTCGCCCGTCGTGCACGCGCGACACGGCGGTTCGCTCCGGTGCAGAGCGCCAGGTTCGGATCGGAGACGATGCACTTGTTGAGTCGATTCGACCAACCCGCAGCCACCGTGTAGCCCGCAACGACGCCTTTGTTGGTGCTGCTCGCGAAGCAATCGTCACCAGGCGAGCCCTGCTGAGACGACCAAGCCGCCGGCCGCAATAGTTCGCTGCGGTCGGCAACTGCGGATCCGTCACGACGTCGAGCAGCAAGAAGGAGTGCCACTGCGTCGCGTTTTGAAGGTCCGTTCCCGTGCCGCAACCGCCCGCACACGCGGTCCCAGCTCCCGTGTCGGGAAGCAGCATCAGCGGCACCGTCTTGCCGCCTATCTGCACGTTCCAGTAAGCGGCGCAGAAGGTCTGGCAAGAAGCGTTGCCCTGCGAGTCCTTGATCGTGATCGTTTTCGGAAAGTCGATCGCGTAGATGGTGTTCACGTTGCCCGCAGCGTCGAGGCCGGGCGCGGGCAGACTCTTGTTCTGCACCTGCGCAGCGACCTCGGTGGCGATGTCCGCGAATGTCAGCGTGGTCGCCGTGTTCGACGGCGAGATGGTGAGCGCGCCACCGAACGAGCCCGGAAAAATGCGCTGGTTCGATCCGGGTTGGCCGTCGATCTTTCCAGTCTTGCCGACCGTGTCGTATTCGCCGAGCCAGTCCATGTACGGGCTCTCAAGAATTTGCGTGTAAAATGCAGGTAGAGCGCTCGTGAGCGCAGCGTCCACTCCCGTGCCCCAGCTCACCTCGATCACGGCGGCGTTCGTGACGACGGGGCCGCCGTAGTAGTCGACCGGCTGCGGTGCCGCGCGCGCGCGGAACGCAAACGTGATCAATGCCAAGCCGATGGCCAAAGCCGCAGTCCGTTCCACCCTCATGCGGCGACTATACAGCGAAGTCGCTGCGAACTGACCAATCGAGCGTTCGCGGGTGACTACGCGAACAGCGCCGGCCCAGGGAGCAAGACCGCATCGGAACCCTGGTCGCGTCGTGATTCGTCTGCCCAAGCCTTGAGGTTGGCCCCGCCGTCCACTAAGTACGGCGGCATGGCCAACCGGAAAAAGATCGGACTCATCGGGGCGGGCAACATCGGCGGCGAGCTCGCTCGTCTCTGCGCGAACGCGGAGCTCGGCGACGTCGTCCTCTTCGACATCGCCGCGAAGGAAAACTTCGCGAAGGGCAAGGCGCTCGACCTCGAACAGAACTCGAGCGTCCTCGGCTACGACGCCAAGATCACCGGCACGTCGAACTGGGCCGATCTCGAGGGCGCGGACGTCCTCATCGTCACCGCGGGCATCCCGCGCAAGCCGGGCCAGTCGCGCGACGATCTCGTCGCGGTGAACCTCCCGATCATCCGCGACGTCGCGAACAACGCGAAGAAGCACTGCCCGAACGCGTTCGTGATCGTCATCTCGAACCCGCTCGACGCGATGGTCTACGAGTACAAGCGCGTGACCGGCTGCCCCAAGGGCATGGTCGCGGGCATGGCGGGCGTCCTCGACAGCGCGCGCTTCCAGCTGTTCCTCGCGCGCGAGGCCGGCGTGAGCATCAAAGACGTGCGCGCGATGGTGCTCGGCGGCCACGGCGACGACATGGTCCCCGTGCTCTCGATGTGCACGATCAACGGCGTCCCCGCGACGCAGTTCATCAAGGCCGATCGCATGCAGGCGATCATCGACCGCACGCGCAAGGGCGGCGGCGAGATCGTGAACCTCATGGGCACGAGCGCGTACTACGCGCCCGCGTCGAGCGCCGTCGCGATGGCGACCGCGTACCTCCACGACCAGAAGCGCATGCTCGCGTGCGCCGCGTACCTCGAGGGCGAGTACGGCTACAAGGACCTCTTCATGGGCGTACCGGCCTTCATCGGCAAGGGCGGCGTCGAGAAGATCGTCGAGATCCCGCTCACGGCCGAAGAGAAGGGCATGCTCGAGAAGAGCGCGAAGAGCGTCCAGTCCGTCGTCGACGTCTGCAAGAAGTCCTGAGACGTTGAGGGTCGCCGCGCTCGAGATCCCGGCGCGGTACAATCGCGCCGCTGACAATCTCGCGCTCGTCGATTCACTCCTGTCGCGTGGGCCGTGCGATCTCGCGCTGCTCCCCGAGGCGTCGCTCACGGGCTACGTCTCGCCGCAAGGCGACTTCGATCTCTCGCGCTTCGCGGAGCAGAAGGATGGCCCCACGACGCGCGCGCTCGCCGAGCTCGCACGCAAACACCGAACGCACCTCGTCGGACCGCTCATCGAGCGTCACGGCTGACGCCGTCTACAACGCGATGCTCGGCTTCGACCCCGAAGGCCGCGAGATCCTTCACTATCGAAAGCGCCACCCCTGGTACCCCGAGGAGTGGGCGACGCCAGGGACCGAAATCGCACAGATCGTTCGGATCCGAACGTTCAGCGTGACGATCGCGGTCTGCTTCGACATCCACTTCGCGGACTTCCCGCAGGCCGACGTCCTCCTCTTCCCCAGTGCATGGGTCGAAGAGGAGGACACTCGCCCCGAGCTCCTCTCGAAGCTCGGCATGCACGTCGTCAACGCGAACTGGGGCGAAGGCGAGCCGCGCGTTCCGGGGCAGGGCGGTTCGTGTATTTTGCACGCATCGGGCGCGGTCCTCGCGCGAGGCGGACCGCGCATCGACGCCGAGCTCTAGACGTGGACCCGAAGGAGCGCGGCCACGAGCGCGGTCATCGCGATGAGGAAGATCCAAGTCGTCTGGGTCAGGTTCATCGCATCCTCCTCACTGGCACGTCTGGCCGCAGAGATCCTGGACGTCTTGGAAGCACGAGAGGCCCCAGTAGGTGTCGCAGCAGTACGGGTCCTTCGCGCAGACCTTCATGGTGCACGCGTCGCACTGCTGACCGAGCTTCTCACCCGCGGTGCAGACGTCGTGCGTGCACGTGCCCGGGATGATGCTCGATCCGCCGTCGGCCGGCGCCGGATCGCTCCCGAAGCACGCGGCGGGGTTCACGGGCGGCTTCGGCGGAAGCGAGTAGTCGTTGTTCATGCTGCACGACGCGTTCTTGCCGCCGGGGAGGACGAACGTGTCGTCCTTCTGCCACTCGACGTCGTAGTCGAAGAGCGTGCACTCCTTCTGCCACTTGTAGAGACCGAAGAGATCGACCTTCGCGAGCACGGTCGCGGAGACGCCCGCCTCGGCATCGCCGTGCATGAGGCCGAGCGAGTTGCCGCCCGAGTCCGTTCCGCCGCAGACGACCGAGCCGCCGACGCCCGCGTATCCCGTCGCGGTGAGCTGCGCCATCGCGACGCCGAAGAAGTGGAGCTCGAGCTTCGGCGTGATCGAGCAGTACGCGCGCGTCGCGCCGTCGACGGTCCAGTCGGGCCCGGTCTGCGAGAGATCGCCGGACTTGTCGAACACGGGGCTGATGGCGCCGTTCTCGTATTTGATGCCCGCGGTGATGCTCGCCTTCGCGGTCCCGCCGACCTTCACCTCGACGCCGCCGCCCCACGCGAAGTCGCACGCGAGCGTCGCCGTGAAGTGCGCGCTCGAGGGCATGTTGAACGGACCGACCTTGAGGCTGCCGAGGTTCACGTTGTAGTCGGCGATCGTGCTCGACTTCGAGCCGAACACCTTCTGCGCGACGAGCTGCGTGAACGTCGCGTTGTCGAGCGTCGTCGTGAGCTGCACGCCCGCGTCGACGAGGAGCGTCGCGTCGAGCTCGCCCGTCGCCGTCGCGTGGAACGAGTTGATCTTGAGGAAGCCGATGTCCGCGCCGACGTCGTAGCTCGGCGAGAAGCTCAGCGTGCCCGTCTCGATGCTCGCGAACGCGTGATACCCGACGCTCTGGTTGTTGACGGTGACGTTGCCCGTTTGATCGAGGAGCTTCGTGCCGGAGAAGTCGAGCACGTTGATCGTCGTGCCGCCCTTGAGATCGGCGAAGTGCGGACCGGCGCTCTGCCCGGTCGGGCCCGTGAGGCCGAGCGAGGGGACCTGCAGCGTGCCTTGGAACTTCAGCGAGTCGATCGCCTCGGGGAGCATCGCGGGCTTGGTCGCGACGAGCACCGTGCCGTCCGATTGCCGAGTGACCGACGAGATGCGGCGGAGGTAGCCCTCGGCGTTTTGGCCGGACGTCCCGGGCGATTGACGATCGCCGATGAGCACGTCGCTCTCGGGGATCGCCTTCAGCTCGTCCCACGCCGACGACGGAAATACGAGCGAGTCGGGCTTCACCACGACGACGTCGTTGAGGCTCTGCGAGATGACGTGCGAGCCCGTGTGGAGCGACGCGGTCCCGTCCGGTCCCGAGCCGCTCGTCCCGTTGACGTTGTCGATCGGCGCCGCGCTACACGCAGCAACGAGAGCGCCCAGCACGAAGATCACTTTGCGCATCGTCTCTCTCCTCACGTGAATTGTTGGGCGGTCATGTCGCCGGACTGACGAACCTTCTTGCCGACGGTCCGATAGACGGCGGCCGCGACGACGAGGACGAGGAAGAGCAAAATCGCGTATTCGACCATCGTCGCGCCGCGCTGATCGCGAACGAGATTCCGAAACGTGTGAGACGTCATGCGCACATGTAGGTGCAGGCGCCGTGCCGACCCGTTTGCGATCCGTTGCGATCTCGCGAGGTCGCGAATTCTCGCGAATTCCGAGCCCTCGGTGGGGCGAAATCTGAGACCTCTACGATCCACCCCCGGATCGGACGAACCTAGAAACCGACGCTGAGGGTGAAACGTGAACCGGTGAAGGAGACGTTCACGGGCGTTCGAACTTCGTGCGGCACGAGGCCGACGGAGAGCAAGCCGACGCCGATCGTCTCGACGAGACCCATCGCGAAGAGACCCGGATCGACGAGCAACGACGAGCAGCTTCCAGTGTTCACGTCGAGCGGGCAGCGGCTTTGGTTCGCCATGTCCCAGCCAAATCCGATGAACGGCCCGGCGACGGGCACGAGGACCACCGGCGAGAGACCTTTGAACGAGTAGGCGATCGCCGTGATGAAGCTCGCGATGAATCCGCCCGCGAGCATGCCCGCCCCAGCATAGACGAGGCCCATGCGTGGCTTTCGCGAGACCTTGTAGCCCGTCGTTTGCGCGTCACAAGGACGAGTCGCGGTCGAGACCGCGAAGACGATGGCGAGGGTGACGGCCGAGCGGCGCATGTGGTACCCACGTTCGCCGTGAAGATCCACGAGTATCAAGGCAAACAGCTCTTCGCGAAGTACGGCGTCCCGATCCCGAAAGGGTACCCCGCGTTCACCGTCGACGAGGCGGAAGCGGCGGCGAAGCGCCTCGTCGACGAGACCAAGAGCAACGTCGTCGTCGTCAAAGCGCAGATCCACGCGGGCGGTCGCGGCAAGGGCGGCGGCGTGAAGGTCGCGAAGGGCGGCGCCGCAGAAGCGCGCGACCTCGCGCAGAAGATCCTCGGCATGCAGCTCGTCACGCACCAGACCGGTCCGCAGGGCCAGAAGGTGCGGCGCCTCTACATCGAGCAGGGACTCGCCGATCAAACGCGAGCTCTACCTCGGCGCGGTGATCGATCGCGACAAGCGCCGCATCGCGTTCATGGCGTCGACCGAAGGCGGCGTGGAGATCGAGAAGGTCGCCGCGGAGACGCCGGAGAAGATCCTCACGGTGCACGTCGACCCGACCGTCGGCCTCGTCGGCGTATCAAGCGCGCGAGCTCGCGTTCGCCCTCGGCCTCGATGCCGAAGAGACGCGTCGGCAAGTTCACGAAGCTCATGAGCGCGCTCTACGAGCTCTTCGTCAAAGAGGACTGCTCGCTCTGCGAGATCAACCCGCTCGTCGACATCGAAGGACGGCGACGTCGTCGCGCTCGACGCGCAAGTCAACTTCGACGACAACGCCGACTTCCGCCACCCGCGAGTGGAAGGAGCTCGGCGACAAGGACGAAGAAGATCCGGTCGAGCTCGAGGCGAAGGCAGGCGGCCTCAACTACGTGTCGCTCGACGGCAACGTCGGCTGCCTCGTCAACGGCGCCGGCCTCGCGATGGCGACGATGGACATCATCAAGCACGCCGGCGAAAAGCACGGCGTCGCGCCCGCGAACTTCCTCGACGTCGGCGGCGGCGCCAACCAGGAGCAGGTCACCAAGGCCTTCAAGATGATCCTGCAAGCCCGAAGGTGAAGGCGATCTTCGTCAACATCTTCGGCGGCATCATGAAGTGCGACGTCATCGCGGGCGGCGTCGTCGCGGCGGCGAAGGAGCTCGGCCTCAAGGTGCCGCTCATCGTGCGGCTCGAAGGGACGAACGTGGAGCTCGGGAGAAAATCTTGAACGAGAGCGGTCTCGCGATCGAGGCAGCGACGACGATGGCGGACGGCGCGGCGAAAATTGTCGCGGCCGTAGGACGGGAGGTGCGAAATGAGCGTCCTCGTCGACAAGAGCACGCGCCTCTTGGTGCAAGGCATCACGGG
>CAWIUL010000013.1:0-123344 GCA_963839305.1 uncultured delta proteobacterium | reverse complement strand
TTGGTGGAGGCGCCGGGAATCGAACCCGGGTCCGAAAACGCCTTGCTCTCTGCTTCTACGTGCGTAGCGGGTCTATTGGATCGCCTCGCATCGCGCCGGCCCGCAGGCTCTCAGCGAGGCTATTGCCCTGTTTCTCCTCATGGCTCACCCGGACACCCGATGAGTCACCAGCCGGACTTGTTTACGCCCTTCCCGAGGTGCCGACTGGCCTCTGGGTCGGACGGCTATCGTGGTTTTTTAGGCCGCGAGAGCGATTGCGTTATCGTTCGCAATTAGGGTTTCCATAATTTTTACGTGGTTCACGGAACCCACGGCACGCTGCAAGGAGTTCGTCGTCTCCGTCGAAGCCGATCGCCCCCGAATGGGGAAGGTTGTCCTTTCTCGAAGGTTCAACCTAGACACACGCGCAGCGCAGTCAAGGCTGACATCCGAACCTCATCGGTATGGGCCTCGGCTCGGGCGGGATGGGCACCGGGTCGTCGGGCTTGGGTTGTTTCGGATCGATCATAGGAAGCTCCCCACGAAGACGCCGTCGGTCGAGTTCAGCGAAAATCGGTCGCGCCCGACACCGAATAGACGTGGTCGAACACGATGGGCAGCTGGTGCACGTGGCCGCGCGCGACGGGCAGCGGCGCGACGGTCTCCCAATCGCCGAGCGTGCCGTCGTCTTCGAGCGGGGCGCGGCGCACGGTCGCGAGCTGCTCGGGTGCGTCGTCGATCCCGCCTGCGACGTAGAGGTAGCCGCCGTAGACGAAGCTCGAGTGCGTGCAGATGCCGACGGGGAGGGGCGACAGCTTCGTCCACTGATCGATTGTGCCGTCGGGCTCGACGGTGCCGCGCTGCACGTCCTTCAACGAGGGTGACGGCATCGTGGGGAGCGCGGCGATGCCGCCGGTGACGTAGACGAAGCCGCGCGCGTACGCGGCTGAAAAATGCGTGCGCGGCGCGGGGAGCGTGCCCGACGGATTCCACGCAGCGATCGTCCCGTCCGCGCCGACGTCCGCGGAGATCACGTCGCCGTGCACGTCCGTGTCGAAGCCGCCCATGATCCAGATGCGCGAGCCGACCGCGAACGACGCCGCGTGCATGCGCTTCACGTTCATCGGGGCTTGCTTGTGCCAATCCGCGAGCGAGCCGTCGGGCTGGACGACCGAGGTGAACACGTCCGCCGCGAGCGACGAGCCCGTGTTGCCGCCCGCGCCGACGAGCACGCCGTTCGCGTTCGCGCCGGTGAGGCCTCCGACGTACGCGCCGTAGGGCGGGCCCGACGTGAACGCGCCGACGGTTCCATCCGGCGCGATCGGCGCGATGTCGACGTCGCGCATCACCGTGCCGCCGTTCACGCCGGCGACCGCGACCAAGAACGCGGAGCCGTCTTGCGCGCGCGTGACGTACGTCATGTGGTGGTTGCGGAGGCGCGATTTCGTCGCGCTCGTCTGCCACGAGAGCGAGCCGCACGATTGCGCGCTCGTCGCGAGATCGCTCGCGCACGCGGGAGGTCCCGCGTCCGCTCCCGCGTCGCCCTGATCGCCGCCGCTCGATCCGCACGCAAAGGACGAAGCCGCCAAGAGAACCGCCCACGCGGTCGTTTTCATGGGCGCGTGATTTTGCAACCGAAGTGCCACACACCAAACGGCGGAAAAATGGGCTCCGCGCGCGAGATCGTTAGCTTGCTAACGATTCTTTGTGCCAGACGAGATCGTCCTTCGACTCCCGCAGCGGGACGTCCGTCACGAGCGTCGCGAGGCGCTTGTAGAGTGCAACCTTCTCCCGGTTCGCCGCGAGCTCGTTCGCGAGGCGCTCGGCGCCGCGCACGCCGGCGGGCCACTTCGTGAAGTCGTCGGGGATGTTCTCGACGTGCTCGAACTTCGCGAGCAGCACCGCGGCGCTCTTGTCGCCGAAGCCGGTGATGCCGGGGATCCCATCCGCGGTGTCGCCCACGAGCGCGAGCCAATCCGGGACGCTCGCCGGACCGAACCCGCGGAGCGCGCGCATCGATTTTTCGTCGATGAATTTCCTCCGCACGCGATCGACCTGCACGACGTGATCGCCGCGGAGGCACTGACCGAAATCTTTGTCGGGCGAGAGGATGCGGATCTGATCGAAGTCGCGCGCGTACTTCACGCACGCGGTGGCGATCGCGTCGTCGGTCTCGTGCTCGCGCATCGACCACACCGTCATGCCGAGCTTCTTCACGGCGACCTCGGCCTCGTCGAACTGCTCGCGCAGCTCGGGGAGGACGCCCTCGTCCGATTTGTAGTCCGCGAACAAATCGTTTCGAAACGATCGAATCGGATTGTCGAACGCGATCGCGACGTGCGTCGGCGCTTCGTCCTTGTCGGCGGCGAGCGCCTTCATCGAGCGCACGATGCCGAGCGTGGCCTTCTTCGGCTTGTAGGGCACCGGCGCGAAGTGCGCGCGGAAGAGCTCGAACGTGCCGTCGACGAGGTGCAGCCTCACAGCCTCATTATGCTGTGGGGTGCTCGAGGGGCGAAGCCCCTCGAAACGAGAATGATTGGACGACGACGCGGCGGTGCGCGACGGGCTCGGGAGGAGGGTCCCATGCGGCTGTCGAGCCTTGCGCCTTTGTTGCGCGAAAAAACGTGTTGGGCTTGGCGGGTATGTAACGTTTTCTCACGGTTCAGGGGGAGGCGGTTCACGCATCCACCGCGCCGTCGTTCGTTGATGTAACGGGGGTTCGCGGGAAAACATTCCGAAAAAAATAGTCGTCAAACAATGCCCGACAACGGCGCAAAACCTCCCCGGCGGCGCGGAGCGACGCCGTGGGGAGGTCCGCACGCGCGCAGGCTCGCGCGCAAGCCGCGGAAAGGTTGACGCGCGTGCCGCGATGCCGCGGCGAGCACGAGCCGAGCACGTGCGGAGGAGGGGCCCCAAAAACTCAAAACTCGAAGGCGAGGCCGCCGCAGAACGTGTTCGTCCCGACGCGGAGGCCCTTCGACGAGCCGAAATTGTCGAGGTTCGCGAGCATCCACTCGCCGAAGATGTACGTGTGGTTGATGCCGGTGCTCTCATCGAGCTGCACCGAGGCCTGGCGGTCGATCCAATCGAGGTTGATCGCCCCGCCGACCGCGAACTGCTCGCCCCACGTGACCCCGAGCGCGTCTTGGCCGTTGAAGACGGACGTGCCCGCGTCGGTGAAGCTCCGCCAGATCGTCGCGGCGACGCCGATCTTCGCGTACGGCACGATCGGCACCTTGAAATCGCGGAGGAGCACGTCGATGCGCAGCACCGCGGCGAGGTACATCGGGAAGACCTCGATGTTCGTGTTCTCGGAGGAAACGCCCTGACCGCTCGCGAGCGGCGCGGGCGCGCTCATCTGCGTATAGCCGAACGACAAGCCAGGGCCGAGCGAGCCGAAATGCGGGATGCGGAGCACCTGCGCGTCGATCTCGAGGGCCGCGAGGAGGCGCGGCATGTCGCCGAACGTCGTGTGGTACGGCGTGCCGCTGAGCCCGGGCTGGCTGTCGATCATCGGCCAGTACGGCGCGAAGCGGAGCTCGACCGCGAACCACTGCCGCGACTCCTTGGGCTTCGCGAAGTCGCTCTCGGCGGCGCGCGCGCGAACCGACGCCGTGATGGATGCGAGCGCGACGATCGCGCCCGCGACGAACTTTGTCCTCGTCATCGATTTCGCCTGCGCCTCACGAGAATCATTCCGATGATGCCGGCGATCGCCGCGACGACGCCGCCGCCGCGTTTTCCGACGACCTCGAGCGCGCAGAAAGCGTTGCCGCCGCTCTGGTTGTAGATCGTCCAGAAATCGTTGATCGGCTGTGGCGTGGTGCACGCGGCGTTCGAGAGCGTGCCCGTGTTGCCGTACGTGTCGAACGCGGCGACAGCGACGTCGTAGGGCGTGTTGTTGCTCACGCCCGTGAGCGTTCCCTTCGCGTTCGTGTTGCCGTTGATCTGCGTGCACGTCCCGCCGCTCGAGGCGGGCGCGGCGTCTCCCGTGCTCGTCGCAGAGCCGCACGTGATGCCGGAGATGTCGATCGTCGCCGTGCCGCTGCCGCACGTGTTCGTGCCCGGTGGGACGATCTGCGTGTAGCAGCCCGCGTCTTGCGTGATCGGGTTGCCCGCGTCGTCGACGACGGGCTGCCCCGCGTCGTCGAGGACCTGGCCGCCGTCGTTGCAGATCGTGACGGTTCCGCCCTCGCTCGACGTGCTCCCCGCGGGTGCGGCGTAGAGGTTGAAGCCGGTGATCGACGGATCGCCCGCCGGCGGGTTCCATGTCACGATGATGACGCCGTCGCCTGGACCGGCGGCTACGTTCGAGACCGCTGCGGGGCCGACGAGCTTCACCTTCACCGGATACGCGGGCGCGCTGAGCGACGGCGTGTTTTGGCCGTTCGGATACACGAGGAAGAAGATGTTGACCGTCGACTCGCCGACGACGGCCGTCGAGTTGCCAGCGTCGTCGGTCACATTGGTCGTCGTGCTCGCCGCTTGGTTGTTGCACGCGGTGGCCGCAACCGCGGGCGTGTAGGTCTGCAACGGCAACGTGCTCCCGAGCTGGCTCACGATGTCCGCGACGCGGATGTTCACGAGGAGCGGCGTCGACATCGTCGGGTTCGGAGCCACGGGCCAGCACGTGCCGGTCGAGCTGTTTTTCGTCGCGCCTTGCACCGTGCAGTCGCCCGTTCCCGCCCAGACCTCGATGTGGTTCGCGGTGTCCGGCAGGCCCGTGACCTGAGCGGAGATGTTGATCTCGGTGTCGTCGAGGCAATCGCGATGACCGATGCCCTGAAATTGCCCGTAGACGACGCAGCCCGCGTTCGTGCCGCCGCGACCGGGGCACGAGTAGAGCGTGGTGCCGTCCGAGGCGACGCGGTGAATGGCGGCTGTCGTCACGGTGATGCCCGTGATCGTCGCGTGGGCGTCCGCTTCGCCGAACGCGGCAAAGGCGAGGATCGAAGTAGCGAGCAATCGGGCAAGCGGGCGCATGGGTGCGTCGAGTCTCAGGGCTTGCCTCAGCATAGCGCGTGCCATCACGAAACGCGGGGTTTCACGCGTGCGAGTCGAGCCCATCCAGTCAAGTTGACATGCCCGGCCGGCGGCAGCCAAGTCAGATGACAAGTTGACACTCGCGCTCGCGCGCGATCCGTCATAATCCGTGGTGCGCATGCTCCACTTGATCCCGTCTCACGAGGGGCGTCCGGGCGACGATCCGATCTTCGCGCTGAACAAGGAGGCGACCGAGCGACGCGCGCGCGGCGAGACGATCGTGAACGCGACCGTCGGCGCGCTCCTCGACGACTCGGGAAAGCTCGCCGTGCTGCCGACCGCGGCGCGCGCGGTGCACGACGTTCCCCCCGCGGAGTGGGCCGCTTACGCGCCCATCGCGGGCCTTCCGGATTACCTGCGCGCAGTGTGCGACGATTTGCTCGGCGCTCACCCCGCGCTCCGCGGGTGCGCGATCGCCGCGGCGACGCCCGGCGGCACGGGCGCGCTCCACCACGCGATCACGAATTTCCTCGAGCCCGGCGACGCGCTCCTCACGTCGAGCTTCTACTGGGGCCCGTATCAAACGCTCGCCGACGAGGCCGGCCGCCGCATCGTCACGTTCGACATGTTCACGGCCCAGGGCGGCTTCAACGTCGAAGCCTTCGATCGCGCGCTCGCCGATCAACGCCGCACGCTGATCTTCCTGAACGACCCGTGCCACAACCCGACGGGCTACTCGATGACCGACGACGAGTGGAGCGGCGCCATCGACGTCATCCGCAAGCACGGCGAGCGCATCCCGGTGACCGTGCTCGTCGACATCGCCTACGCGGACTACGGCGCGCGCGATTTCCGTGCGGGGCTCGGCCGCTTCGAGCGCGTGCTCGATCGCGCGCAGCTCCTCTTCGCGTACAGCGCGAGCAAATCGTTCACGCACTACGGCCTTCGCACGGGCGCGATCGTCGCGTGCGTGCCCGACAAGGCCGAGCGAGCGCAAGTCGACGCCGCGTTCGGTTACTCGTGCCGCGGCACGTGGTCGAACTGCACGCGCGGCGGCCAGGTCGCGATCAAGCGCCTGCTCACCGATCCCGAGCTCTCGACCAAGGTGAAGGCCGAGCGCGACGAGCTCAAGTCGCTCCTCTTGCGCCGCGTCGCCGCGTTCAACAGCCGCGCGCGCGAGGTGAAGCTCCGCTACCCGCGCTACGAAGGCGGCTTCTTCGTCACCGTGTTCTGCGACGACGGCCCGAAGGAAGCCGCGCGCATGCGCGAAATGGGCGTCTTCGTCGTGCCGCAAAAGAAGGCGGTTCGCGTCGCTTTGTGCGGCGTGAGCGAGGCGGAGATCCCGAAGCTCGTCGAGGCGCTCGCGCCGCTCGGCGGTTGAATCAGGCGAGCGCGCGGAAGAACTCGCAGAGCTCCTCGTGACGTGACTCGGCGTCCTCGCGGCCGAGGTCGATGAGGGTCTTCGCGAAGCGGCCGTCGAAGAGCACGTACGAGAGCAGGTCGGACTCGTTGGGATCGTCGCTCGACCCCGCGAGCCGCTTGATGAGGCGCCCCGTGAGGCCGGTGAGATCGCCCGCGTGATGCGCGCACGAACTCCGTGGCCAGGCCGCCGATGTCGCGCGAGGAGCGTATGAGCATCGCGCGCATCGGGCGAAGGCCGTGACCGGCCCGGTGACCGAGCGCGGCGTTGAGCTTCGCGACGAAGTCGGGGCCGTAGGCGCGCACGCCGGCGTCGAGGATTTTGTTCACGCTCTCGAGGCGCGCGAGGTCGGTGTCGATGCGATCGAGCAAGAGCGCGTTGAGCGTCTTTCCGAGCAAGAAGAGCGGGCCGGGGAAGGCCTCTTCTTTTTTGGGATCCTGCGGCGCGAGCGCGTCGTCGGTGACGAAGCGCGGGTTGATGACGAGCACCGCGTCGGCGCCGAGGCGACGCGCTGGCGAAAGCGGCACGTTCTGTCTGAGGCCGCCGTCGCAGTGGAACTCGCCGTCGATGCGCACCGAGCGAAAGAGGATCGGGATCGCCGCGGACGCGAGCGCGTGGTGCGCGCGGATCTTCGTCGGCGCGCGGATCGATCGTCGGGTCCTGGCTCCACGGCGGCAGCCTGCCGTCGCTGGGTCTGCACGAAGACGGTCGTGCGGCCGCTCTGCACGTGCGTCGTCGAGACCGTCGCCGCGTGGACGCAGGCCGCTCGCGATGTTGTCGTCGATGCGCTCGAACGGGATCGCGTCCTTCACGACCTGCTCGATGCCGGTCGGATCGAGGATGCCGCCCTCGCGCAGCGGGAAATCGGTGCGGCCGAAGGCGAAGGGCCGACATGACGCCGCGCACGTCGGTCTTCGACGAGCGACGAGAGATCGAGGCGCTGCCAGACGTCGAGCATGCGATTGACCGACGCGCGTCCCTCGTGCGCCCAAGCCGCGAGGCCGCACGCGTTGAGCGCGCCGACGCTCGTTCCGCACAGGATGTCGAACTTGATGTCGCGCTTCAGCGACTTCGACGACCTCGTAGAGGACGTGCTGGACGACGCCGACCTCGTACGCGCCGCGCGCGGCGCCGCCTGCGAGCACGAGCGCGATGCGCTTCCATCAATTACAGAGAATCTCGCTCCCCGTGACTTTGCAAGCTCCCTTACAAGCCTGCATCGCCGCCATCACGTGGGCGCGGCAGCGGAGCAGTTGCTTGCCGTCGGCGGAGCACGCGGCCTCTTCGTCGTTGCCGCACGCGTCGCCCGCTTGCGCGATCGTCGTGTCGCACTTCGGCAGGCCCGTCGTCGCGTCGCAGCCCTTCGCGCCGCGGCACTTCGCGTCCTCGGCCATCGCGCCGTTCTTGCACTTGAGGAGGACCTGCTTGTCGCCCGAGCACGCCGACGAGCCCTCCGTCGCGCACTGCATGCCCACGTCGGCGATCGAGTCGTCGCAGGAGACCTTCTGCTTCAGCGACGTGCAGCCCTTCGGACCGGGGCACTTGCCCGCGAGCTTCCAGTGCTTGCTCTTGCACTGCACGACGCTCACCTTGTCGGGGCCGCACTCGTAGTCGTTCTGCGAGAGATCGCACGGCTCGCCCACGGCGAACGTGTCGTTGTCGCACGCGACGTCGCCGCCCGCGGACTTGCACCCGCCGCTCCCGCGGCAAACGAGCTTCTCCCATTTGCCGTCGACGCAGACGAGCGACTCGCGATCGTCGGCGCAGACCTGCTGGCCTTCTTTCTTGCACGCCTCGTTCGCGGCGGGCTTGCTGCAAGCGGCGGCCGCGAGGAACAGCACCACGAACGACGGGATCACTCGGCGCATCGGGCGCCGAAGATAGCTCAACCGAGCTTTTTCGCGAGCTCTCCGCTGCGGTCGAGGGCGTGGAGCTCGTCGCTGCCGCCGATCGATTCACCCTTGATGAAGATCTGCGGCACGGTGCGACGGCCGGTCGCCTTCACGAGCCAGGCGCGCTTTTCGTGGTCGCTCGTCACGTCGATCTCTTCGTAGGCGATGCCGCGCTTTTGAAGCAGAGCTTTCGCGCGATCGCAGTAGGGGCAATAGTCCGTCGTGTAGACCTGAACGTCGCTCATGACCCGCTTAACGTGCGGACTCCGCGTCCTTAAGCAAGTGCTACCATCGGTCCGCGAATGCCCGAGCAGACGATCCACCTGGAAAAATACGCCCCTGACGCGAAGGCGCTCGTGGCCGGCGCGCAGAGCCTCGCAGACGAACGAAAGCACTCGCAGGTCGAGCCGATCCACCTGCTCGTGCGCGCGCTCGACCGCGATCGCGGCGTGGCCGAGGTGTTCCGCAAGGCCGGCGCCGAGCCCCGTGACGTCGCCGTCGAGGCCGAGGGCGCGCTCGGCCGCATGGCGAAATCGAGCGGCGGGCTCGCGTACCTCTCGTCGGCGATGCTCGACTTGCTCGCTCGCGCCGAGCGCGAGGCCGCCGGTCTCAGCCCCGCGAGCGGGGGCCCCAGCGGCAACGTGGGCGTCGAGCATTTGCTCAACGCGCTCTCGCAAGAGATCCGCGGCGCGGCGGCAATCGTGCTCCAAGCGTTCGCGCTCGGGCCCGGCTCGTTTCGCCCGCACATGGCCGCGCTGAAGAGCGTCCCGCGGGACGTCGGCTCGTACGAGGGCACGTCCGATCCCGCGACGCGCTTCACGGCGGATCTCGTCGCGCGCGCCAAGGGCGACGCGTTCGGCCCCGTGATCGGGCGCGACGTCGAGATGCGGCGCCTCCTTCAAATCCTCGAGCGCCGGCAGAAGAACCACCCGCTCCTCGTGGGCGAGCCTGGCGTCGGCAAGAGCACGATCGTCGGCGCGCTCGCGGCGCGCATCGGCGCGGGCGACGTCCCGTCGAACCTCGCGACGATCGCGCTCGTCGAGCTCGAGGTCGGCTCGCTCATGGCGGGCGCGAAGCTCCGCGGCGAGATCGAAGAGCGCCTCAAGCAGACGCTCGCCTCGATCAAGGGCGGACCCAACGTCAAAGAGACGGTCCTCTTCGTCAACGGCATCGACTCGCTCCTCGGCCAAGGTCAGACCGGCGGCATCGGCGACATGCTGAAGCCCCTCTTGAACCGCGGCGAAGTGCGCCTCCTCGGCACGACGACGCCCGAGGGCCTCCGCAAGATCAACGACAAGGATCCGGCCCTCCTTCGGCGCTTCACCGTGCTCACGATCGATCCGCCGACGCCCGATCAGGCGATCGAGATCCTCCGCGGCATCGCGACGCGATTCGAGAAGCACCACAACGTGCGCATCGGCGATCCCGCGATCGTCTCGTCGGTGCACCTCGCCAAGCGCTACGTGCAAGACAAAGCGCTGCCTGATTCGGCCATCGACCTCCTCGACGAGGCCGCGGCGCGAAAGCGCGTGGAGATCGACGGCGTCCCCGCCGAGGTCGACAACGCCATTCGCCGCCTCTCGTCGCTCAAGGCGCAGCGCGCATCGCTCGCCGACGACGCCGACGCGATGAGCACGAAGACGCGCGATCGCATCGACAAGGAGATCGCCGAGCTCGAGCCGCACGTGAGCGAGCTCCGCGCGAGGATCGACTCGCGCCGCGGCGCGCTCGCCGCGCAAGCGAGCCTCCACGAGGAGTACGACAAGCTCAACAAAGAGCTCGAAGAGGCGCGCAAGGCGCAGAACTTCGCGCGCCTCGGCGAGCTCGAGCACGTGACGATCCCCGACGTGAAGCGCCGCCTCGACGCGGCCGACGCCGCGGTGACCAAAGAGGGCGTGACGCAGCTCCCGAACATCGTCGGCGAAGAGGACGTCGCGGTCGTCCTCGGCGACTGGACCGGCATCCCCATCGCGAAGATGCTCGAGAGCGAGGCCGACAAGCTCCTCAAGATGGAAGAGCGCCTCGCCAAGCGCGTCGTCGGACAAGACGAAGCGGTGCGAGCGGTCTCGCGCGCGGTGCGCCGCGGCCGCGTGGGCCTGCGCGATCCCGGGCGGCCGATCGGGTCGTTCTTGTTCCTCGGACCGAGCGGCGTCGGCAAGACCGAGCTCGCCAAGGCGCTCGCGGAGTTCCTCTTCGACAACGAGCAGTCGATGACTCGCCTCGACATGAGCGAGTTCATGGAAAAGCACATGGCGCAGCGCCTCGTCGGCGCGCCGCCCGGCTACGTCGACAGCGAAGAGGGCGGCTTCCTCACCGAAGCCGTGCGCCGAAGGCCGTACAGCGTGCTCCTCTTCGACGAGGTCGAAAAAGCCCACAGCGACGTGTTCAACCTGCTCCTCCAGGTGCTCGACGACGGTCGATTGACCGACGGCCGCGGGCGCACGGCGGACTTTTCGAACACCGTCGTCATCATGACGAGCAACATCGGCTCGCAGCGCATCCTCGAGACCGACGTGAAGCTCTTCGAGAGCGCCGAAGGCCGCGAGGCGCTCCGCGACGTCCTCCGCGAGGAGCTCCGGAATTTCCTCCGGCCCGAGTTCTTGAACCGCATCGACGACATCATCATCTTCCGCCCGCTCTCGAAGAAAGATCTCCGCGGCATCGTCGACATCCAGCTCCGCCGGCTCGAGAAGCTCGTCGCGGATCGCGAGCTCAAGCTCGATTTGACCGAGGCCGCGAAGGCCGCGCTCGTCGAAATCTCGTACGAGCCCGCGTTCGGCGCGCGCCCGCTCAAGCGCGCCATCTTGAAGAAGCTGCAAGACCCGCTCGCCGAAGAGATCCTCGCGGGCGGCTACACGACGGGCTCCGTCGTGAAGGTCGACGTGAAAGACGGCGGCGAGTTCGTCTTCGCGAAGACGTGATGAGGCTGGTCGCGGTGCTCGCGCTCGCGGCGTGCGCGCGTGGCCACGCCGAGGTGGCGTCGGATTACGACCCGCACGAAGAGCGCAACCACCCGTGCGACCCGAAGGGTGCGGACGTCGCGCAATACGCCGAGCCTCCCGCGCTCGAGCACGAGCTCTTCCCCGACGAGCTCGCCCTCCGCGGGAAATGCATCGACGAGCCCGAGCGCCGCGACATGACGCGGAACGCGCGCGAGCTCGCGATGGACCTCACGCGCGACGTCCTCTCCAGTCGGCGCGAGTGCGACGGCATCTGCGAGCCGATGCGCGCCGCGCTTCCGGAGCTCGACGAAAAACACGATCTCGAAGACGAGACGCTCCAGCGCGAGTGCACCGCCGCGGTCGGCAAGCTCGACGCGCGCGTCCGCGGCGGCTGCCGTCACGTGTGCCTCGTCGACCGGCGGCGGCTCGCGTCGAAGGCGATCTTCGCGCGGATCATGATGGGCCTCTACACGTTCGAGGCCAAGGTGCCGGCGGCGACCTACGACGACGCGCAGGTTCGCCGCCTGTGGACGGAGGAGAAATTGCCGCTTCCTCCCCGGCGATTCCACCTCGCGACCACGATCGGCAAGCTGACGACGATGACCGCAGAAGGCGCGTTCTACCCGGGCGGCCCGCTTCTCCGTTTGAGGCTCGTCGAAGGCGACGCGGGGTGCGGACAATCGCAGTGGACGGTGGACAAGTGGTGAGGCGAGCCGTGCTCCTCGCGTGTCTCTCCGCGTGCGGCGGCGACCACGACATGAACGACCCGAAGTATCCGCAAGCGGCGTGCAGCGATCTCCACGCTGCCTCGCGCGACGCTGCGTCGTACGTCGAGGGCGGCGATTGGAGCGCGTCACTCTTCGCCGACGAGCGCGACGTCTGGCCGTCGAGTCGGTGCGATTCGCTCCGCGCGACCCTCCCGCCGCTCGACGACCGTCACGATCTCGAAGAGCAGACTCTGCGAACCGAGTGCCCGGCGCGTCGCGCGTCGACTCGTCCGCGCGCCCCGCGTGCCGCGCGGGCTGCTTCGCCGAGCGCCGTCACGCGGCGTTGGTCGTCGCGTGGGACCGCGCGATTCGCGGCGTCGCAGCGTTCGATCCGAAGCACGTCGACGTCATGCGCCTCGTGAAGGATTGCCCCGCGCTCCAAACGGTGCAAACGGTGACTGGGTTCGAAGAGGATCGCTATCGCGCGCTCTGGCGCTGCGCCCACCTGCCGCTGCCCCCGAAGAGCTTCCGGCTGAGGGAGCAGGACCGCGTCGCGTACGTTCGAAACGGGGCCGTGACGTCCACGCGCAGGGTGGGCCTCGACTGGATGATGGTCTCGCACCGCGACGGCGGGCGCGAGCAGACCGTGATGTTCGAAGAGTGCGCAGGCGCCGGTCGGCGGTGGGACGTGTTCTACTCGGAGTCGCCGTGACCGACACCGTGCACGTGATCTGGAAGACGCCGAAGCACGTCTTCGTCCGACGCGAGAACGTCATCGTGCAGGTGCGCGGCGAGGAGCTCGACGTCGCCGCGCTCGACGCGCACGAGATCGGATTGCGCCTCGCGCGCGCGCAGCTTCCCACCGGTCCCCTCGGCGCGCTGCTCGTGATCGAAGAGGGCGCGCCCGCGCCGCGTGGCGACGTCGCGCGGAAGCAGCGCGAGCTCGTGACGAGCTTCGCCGCCGACGAGCGCGTGTTCATCTGCTTGGTGCTCGAAGGCGACGGCGCGTCGGTCGCGCTCAAGCGAACGCTCGCGCGCGCGGTCTTTCGCGGGGCGCGCCGTCACATTTGCGGCAAGGTGCGTGACGGCGCACGTTGGCTCGGCGCCGAGATCGACGTGCCGGCGGACGAGCTCGCAGCGTTCGTCGAGTCGGTTCGTCCGAGATGATCGACACGTGGTTCGTCTACATCGCGCGGTGCGCGGACGAGTCGCTCTACACGGGCATCGCGCGCGACGTTGCCGAGCGCATCGCGAAGCACGACGCGGGCAAAGGCGCGCGCTACACGCGCGGCCGCGGTCCGCTCTCGGTGTGCGCCGTGCGAAAATGCGCGTCGAAGGGCGACGCGCTCCGGCTCGAAGCGGCCGTGAAGCGCCTCGCGCGCGCGGACAAAGAGCGCCTCACGGAGAAGCGTCGGCTCGCGGCGTTCGCTCGAAAAATTCTGTGACCGCGGAGACGACCGCGCCCGGCGTGTCGACGTGCGCGAAGTGGGACGAATTCTCGATCCACGCGACCTCCGCCGCGGGCACGAGCTTCGCGAGGTACGCGCAGTTGTCGGGCGACACGAGCGGATCGGTCTTCGCGTAGAGCAAGAGCAGCGGCACCGGAAACGTTTTGTCGCGAAGCGCCTTCGCGAACGCGGTGAACCCGGCGGGCGAGACCGCGTCCTTCAAATAAGATCGAAACGCCGCGATGCCCTCGGGCGTGCGCAGCGGGAGCGCGTACTCCTCGGCCTCCTCGAGCGACTTCAGCGACTCGTCCCAATAGTGGACGTTCTTGTGTGTCCAGCGCCGGCCGTCCTTGCCGACGAGCGCCGCGAGGAGCGACGTCGTCCCCGGGAGCGAAAGGAGCGCGCCGAGCGCGCGATACCGGAGATCGGGCGACGCGGGCGAGTGGATGTTCACGAGCTTCGCGAACGCGCGCGGCTCGCGCATCGCGTGCATCATGCACAGATATCCGCCGAGCGAGTTTCCGATCGCGAGGCACCCCTCGATCCCCAGCGCGCGCTGGAATTCGCCGATCCACTCTGCGAGCGACGCCGCGTCGTACGTCGCGCGCGGTTTGTCCGTGCGGCCCGCCCCGGGCAAATCCGGGGCGATCACGCGGTATTTCTCCGCGAGCGCGGCGACCACATAACGCCACGAGTAGCTCGACGTCATGAGCCCGTGCACGAGAAGGAGCGGCGGCGCGTCCTTGGCCCCGAGCTCGCGATAATGCGCCTTCATCTCGCCGAACGGACGCGAGGTCAGCGCGACGTCGACGCCGCGCGTGCGCGCGAAGTCGTGCGCGACGCGCGGTTTCTCCGGGAGCGTCTCGAACGGAAGCCGCTCGAACGGTTTCAAGGGCGGAGCTGCTGCTCGGGAGACTCGCCCATCGAGCGACGGAGCGCGGTGCGCGCGATGAGGTAGTCGTAGATCGACGTCTCGAGCTGCGCGCGCGCGAGCGTGAGGAGGTTCTCCGCGTCGACCACGTCGAACGACGTCGTCGTGTTCGCCTCGTAGCGCTTCTTCACGAGGCGATAGTGCTCCTCGGCCGAGACGACCGAGGCCTTCGCGACGGTCATCGCCTCGACGGCGGTGTCGACGTTGGTGAACGCCTCGCGCACCTCGAGGTCGATCTGATCGCGCATCTTGTCGCGTGCGGTGTGCGCCTCGCGGAGCTTCGCGTCGGCCTCGTGGATGCCGGAGATGTTCGACCCCCAGTCCCACACGTCCCACGAGAGCCCCATGCCGAGATAGACCGCGTCCTTCTCGACGAACTGGATCCCGCTGCTCACTTGCTCGTTGTGGTTGTAAGCGCCTACGAGGTTGATGTTGGGAAAGAGCTTGGCCCACGCGATACGCACGTTCGCCTTGCCCTGGCCGACGCGCTGCTCGAGCTCGCGGATCTCGACGCGCGACGAGAGGGCCTCTTTTTCCGCGCGATCGAGCGTCGTCTCGTTCTGCGCGTTCGGCTCACCGCCGAGCGGGACCGCGTCGATGTAGAGCGACGGCGAGACGCCGATCGCCGTCGAGAGGTGCGCGCGCGCGACCGTCACGCGCCCCTTCATCTGGATGACGCGCTGCTTGGCGTTGGCGAGCGCGAGCTCGGCGCGGAGCACGTCGTCCTTGCTGACGACGCCCGCGTCGTGGAACGAGTTGGCCTGTTTGAGCTGCGAGGCGAGGAGGTCGACCGACTCTCCCGCGACCGAAGAGAGCCGCTCCGTCTGGAGCAGGCGGTAGTACGCCTCGATCACGCGGAACGCCGTGTCGCGCTTGGTCGCGTCGCGCTTGATGCCCGCGATGTCCACGCCGAGATCGCGCACGTGATACGCGTCGAGCAGCGGGATGAGCGGCGTGATCGGCTGCACGAACTCCGCGGTGAACTCCCACGTGAACGCGTCGTGCATGCGGAACGGCTGCCCGCCGAAATTGATGTCGTAGGGCTGTCCCCACGCTTGCCCCGCGAGATCGACGTGGAGCCGAGGCAGCGTCTGGCCGCCGATCTCCCAGCGCTGCGCCCGCGCGACGGCCGTCTCGTCCTGCGCCGTGCGCACGTCGGGGTTCTTCACGAGGGACTCGGCGACGCAGTCCGCCACCGACATGCGCCGCGGCTGCTGGGCGTCGCCTTCTTCGGCGCGCGCCGCGTACGGCCACGCGACGATCAGTGCCAACACCCCCGCGATCGATGAAATGCGCATATGACCTCTGGATTCAGAAACTAGTACCAGCTATATAGAAAGTGAATCAAGATTCATCAAATGGTTTCCCCGCTCAAAGACGGCGGTTTGCGCGCGAGATTGCGCGTCGCCGTTCACGACTCGCTGCTCGAGGCCGCGGAGCGCGCGCTCGTCGAAGAGGGCGTCGAGGGCGCGAGCCTCGCGTCGATCGCCAAGCGCGCGGGCGTCGCCGTCGGGACCATCTACAACTACTTCAACGATCGCCAGGAGCTCTTCCGTGAGCTCTTCACCGAGCGCAAGGCCGAGCTCGTCTCGAAGATCGACGCGGAGATGAAGACGCTCACGAACGAGCCCTTCGCCGTGCAGCTCGAGGCGTTCGCGCGCCTCCTCCTCACGCACTACGACGCGCGCCGCGAGTTCATGCGCGTCGTGCTCGCGTCGGAGCCGCTGCGCCTCCAGATGATGTGCGACAAGTCCGGGCGCCTCCGCACCGTGGGCCACGAGATGCAGGCGCGCGCCGAGCGCGTGATGCGCGCGGGCGTCCGCGAGAAGCGCGTCCGCGAAGAAGAGGTCGAGCTCCTCGCCACGGTGTTCATGAGCATCCTCCGCGGCGTGCTCCTCCAACGCATCCACGACAAGGGAAACCTCGCGGATCTCGCGCCGCGCGCGGTCGAAGTCTTCTGCCACGGAGCGCTTCGATGACGGCGGCGGTCCTTCCGTTCTCGCCCGCGCAATCGCGGCCGCTGCCCAACAAGTGGCTGGTCGCGCTGTCGATCGGCTTCGGCTCGCTCATGGCGACGATCGACTCGTCGATCGTCAACGTCGCGCTCCCGAACATCCGCGGCACGGTCGGCGCGACGCTCGAGGAGATCACCTGGATCTCGACGGCCTACATCATCGCGATGGTCATCGTGATGCCGCTCACGGGCTTCCTCGGCGCGTTCTTCGGCCAGAAGCGGGTCTACCTCGCGAGCCTCGTGCTCTTCGTCATCGGCTCGATGCTGTGCGGCGTCGCGCGCACGCTCCCGATGCTCGTCTTCTTCCGCATCATCCAAGGCCTCGGCGCCGGCAGCTTGCAGCCGACGCAGCAAGCGATCCTGCGCCAGACCTTCCCCGCGAAAGAGCAGGGCATGGCCATGGCGATCTTCTCCATGATCATCATGGTCGGACCCGCCGTCGGCCCCACGCTCGGCGGCTGGATCGTCGACAACTACAGCTGGCCGTGGATTTTCTACATCAACGTGCCCGTGGGCGCGCTCGGCATCTTCCTCACGTGGCGCAACGTCATCGAGCCGGACGACGTGCTCCGCGCCAACCGCGATCGCGCGAAGGCGATGCGAAAGCACCTCGACATCGCGGGCATCGTGCTCATGTGCGTCGGCGTTTGCCTCCTTCAGTACGTGCTCGAAGAAGGTCAGCGCGACGACTGGTTCGAGTCGAAGACGATCACCGCGCTCATGGCGATCGCCGTCGTCGCGCTCGTCGCCTTCGTCATCCGCGAGCTCACCGCCCCAGTCCCCGTCGTCGATCTTCGGCTCTTTCGCGACCGCACGTTCGCCGCAGGGACGGCGATCGCGGGCGTGATGTTCGCGATGCTCATGGGCAGCATGTTCCTGCTCCCCGTCTTCATGCAGGAGCTCCTCCACTTCGACGCGACCCAATCGGGCCTCGTGCTCATGCCGCGCACGATCGCGATGATGGTGGTCACGCCGATCGTCGGGAAGATCTACAACCACGTGCCGCCGGCGATCGTCGTCGCGGTGGGCGCGGTGCTCTTCGTCATCGGCAACTACGAGCTCAGCCACATCACGCTCGCGAGCGGCTCGGCCGACATCATGATGCCGCTCATCATCACGGGCGTCGGCCTCGCGTGCCTCTTCGTGCCGCTCACCACGGCCGCGCTCACGTTCATCCCGCGTGGAAGCCTCGCCGACGCGAGCGGGCTCAACTCGTTCGTGCGGCAGATCGGCGGGTCGCTCGGTCTCACCATCTTCGCGACGCTCTTGGGCCGCTACCAAACGCGCGCTGCGGCATCGCTATCGGAAGACGTGACGCCCCTCAGGCCCGAAGCGATGGACCGCCTCCACATGATCGCGCATGGCGCGGCCGCACGCGGCCAAGACGTGGTCGCGGCGCAGCACACGGCGCTCGCGGCCGTCAGCGGCTCGGTTCACCTGCAAGCGGCCGTGCTGGCGTTCGAAAAGACGTTCTTGCTTCAGGCGGTGGCGTTCGTCATCGTCCTACCCTTGCTCTTCTTCTTGCGCGTCAGCGAAAAACGCTCCTCCGAGCACATCGACATAGGAATCGAGTGACCATGACCACGGCCAAGCAACTTTCCAAAGCCGAGATCTCTGCGCCGACCGTCGAAGAAGCGCCGGCGCCTCCCGCGGCGAAGAAGAGCTCGCGACCGTACGTGGTGCTCGCGGTCATCGTGGGCGTCGCCTCCATCGGTTACGCCGCCTACCGCGGGTTCACCGCCGGCAAGGAGAGCACCGACGACGCGCAGGTCGCGACCGACATGGTGCCGCTCTCCGCGCGCGTCGGCGGCAACGTCGTCGAGCTCGACGTGACCGACAACCAGGTCGTGAAGAAGGGCGAGGTCCTCGCGAAGATCGACCCCGTCGACTACCAAAACCGCGTGAAACAAGCCGAAGCGGAGCTCGCCGCGGCGAAGGCGCAGGCCGACGCGGCGGACGCGCAGATGAAGATCGTCGAGTCGAGCTCGAAGGGCGGGCTCACCTCGGCGCGCGCGGCGCTCTCGGGCACGGCGGCCTCGGCGCTTGGCGCCGACGCGCAGATCGCCGCCGCGCAAGCGGCGCTCGAGCGCGCGCAGGCCGACGCGGCCAAGGCCGACACCGACTTGAAGCGCGGCGAGCAGCTCCGAAAGGACGACGCGATCCCGCAGGCGCAGCTCGACACGTACCGCTCGACGTCGGCGTCCGCGCACGCCGCGGTCGCTCAAGCGCAGGCGCAGCTCGTCCTCAGCGCAGGAGATGAAGGTGAACGCGCAGACGCGCATCACCGAGGCGCAAGGCCGCGTCGAGCAGAGCCAACCGGTCGACGCGCAGCTCGCCGTCGCGAAGGCGCAAGCGGCGCTCGCGCATGCGCGTGCGGACGCGTCGTCGGCCGCGCTCGACCTCGCGAAGCAGCAGCTCGCGTACACGGTGATCACCGCGCCGTTCGACGGTCACATCTCGAAGCTCGGCGTCCACCTCGGCCAGCTCGTGTCGCCCGGTCAGGTCGTGACCAACGTGCTCCCGAGCACGACGTACGTCGTCGCGAACTTCAAGGAGACCCAGGTCGGCGACATGCGTCCGAACCAAACCGCGCACGTCGCGATCGATGCGCTGCCCGGGCGGACCTTCCACGCGAAGGTCGAGAGCATCTCGTACGGCACCGGCGCGCAGTTCTCGCTCCTCCCGCCGGACAACGCGTCCGGAAACTTCGTCAAAGTCGTCCAGCGCGTCCCCGTGAAGCTCGTCTTCACCGACCTCCCCGCGGACGTCCCGCTCCAAGCGGGCCTGTCGGCCGACGTGACCGTCCTCACCAAGTGAAAAAAAAGCGACAGATCGTTCGGATCCGAACGATCTGCTGGATCGCGGCCTCCTCAGGGTGGGCGCATGACGATCCGCGTCATGCGCGTCAAGTGCTCGGAATAATGTGGGTCACAATGTAGGATAACCTGGTCCAGGGTGTGCTATAGCCGCGCCCCATGAAACGGACGCTGCTTGGGGGAATCGCGCTGCTTCTTTCCGCGTGTGCTCTGGACGGGACCGATCCGACGGCCGCCGCGGATGACGAGGTGAGCGCGACGAAGGTCTGCGCCACGCAGCACTCGGGCACGTCCGCCGACGGCGACGCCGTCACGATTTGCGACGCGACGTTCACGACGCTCCCGTTCGTGCGTCCGCCGAAGGACAAGGTCACGAGCTCCACGTCGACGCTCTACGTCGGCATCAGCGACATGATGGAGGGCGGCCGCTTCACGACGCGCGAGGGCAAGTCGTACGCGCTCGCCGACTCGAAGGGCAACGTGGTGAGCCTCACGTCGTCGACGTCGAACGCGCTCGTCAAATCGATCCACATGCCGAGCAACCGAAACCTCTACACGCTCTACAAAGTCACGGGCGTCATCGGGACGGGCACGGACCCGGTCTTCAAGACGAAGATCGACGTCATCGAGGCAACGAGCATCAAGCCGGTCATCGTCATCTCGGGCAAGGCGATCGACACGTCGCAGACGTTCGGCGCGTGGGAGGGCACGGTCGCCGCGCGCACGGGCCCGAGCTCGTTCGACCCGAACAAGCGCGTCGCCGTGCGCATCAAGTTCGACGCGGTCGGAACGAGCGCCGCGCATTTCGCGGTGTGGCAAGGCGGCACGACGCTCAAGGACGGCGACAGCTACGTCGTGCAAGGCACCGTCGAGAACTTCTCCACGACGGTCACCGCGGCGGACGGCACGTGCATGCCGTCGCTCGCGTCGCTCGGAGCCCAGAGCCCGTTCGCGGGCGCGAAGTCAGGCGACGTCTCGCTCCAGCGCATCGGCGGGATGCACTTCCCGGGCGACGACGAGCACGTCCTGTCGATGCCGGTCGGCGCGCAGGGCTGGAGCCTCACGGCCATGGGCAGCTTCGGTCGCTTCCTTCCTTCCGATCTCATCTCGACGAAGCCCGGCTCTGGCGACATGACGCCGCACGGCACGCCGTCCGGCGCGGGCATCGAGCTCACCGCCGTTACGACCGGCGGCGCGGCCTGTCACTGAACGAGCTGTTTGTCGTCTTCCGACGCGCCCGCTTCGTCGTCTTTTTCTTCGTGGAGCGTCGGTAGCTCGAAGAGCTCGCGGAGCGTCGAGGCGAACGCTTGGGCGTCGCCGTCTCCCGCGGCGCGGCGGAGGCGCGTCGTCGGCGCGTGGAGGAGCTTGTTCGTCGCGCTCTCGACCATCTGGAGGAGCGCGGCGCGATCGCCCTCTTGAAGGTGCTTCAAGCGGCCTTGGAGCGTGCGGTCGAGCTCGGAGAGCATCACGCTGCGCGTCTTGGCGCGGAGCGCGACGATCGCGGGCTGCACGTCGAGGCCGCGCGCCCACTGGAGGAACTGCATCACCTCCTGCTCGACGATCTTCTCGGCGGCGGCGGCCTCGGCCTTGCGCGCATCGAGCCCGGCGGCGACCTGCTGCTGCATGTCGTCGATGTCGAAGACGTAGACGTTGTCGATCTCGTGCACGTGCGGCTCGACGTTTCGCGGGACGGCGATGTCGACGAACAAGAGCGCGCGGCCGCGACGGGCGCGCATCACGCGCTTGACGAGATCGCGCGTGACGACGAACGAAGGCGACGCGGTCGACGCGACGACGACGTCCGCGATGCCGAGCTCGGCCTCGAGATCGGCGAGCGGCGACGCGGCCCCTCCGAAGCGCTGCGCGAGCGCTGCGGCGCGCTCGATGCTGCGGTTGCACACGCGGATTTCCTTGGCGCCCTTGCCGATGCTCTTCGCGGCGGCCTCGGCCATCTCGCCTGCGCCGAGGAGGAGCACGGTTCGCTCGTCGAGCTCGCCGAAGACGCGCTTCGAGAGCTCGACCGCGACGCTCGAGATGCTCACCGTGCCCGCGCCGAGCGCCGTCTCGGTGCGCACGCGCTTCGCGACGGAGAACGCGCGGTGCACGCAGCGCCCGAGGAAGCTCCGGAGCGAGCCCGCGGCGACCGCGGCGTCGTACGCGCTCTTCACTTGCCCCAGGATTTGCGGCTCGCCGAGCACCATCGAGTCGAGCGACGCGGTCACGCGGAAGACGTGCCGCACGGCCTCTTCGGCTTCTTTTTCGTAGAGCACCGGCTGGAGATCGGCCTCGGCGATGCCGCCGCGCTCCGCGAGCACCTCACGGACCGCCTTGAGCGAGCGCGCGCGGTCGACGTCGGTGTTGCCCTTCGGGCGGGCGAGGACCTCGACGCGGTTGCACGTCGAGAGGAACATCACCTCGTCGAGCTCGACGCGCTTCGACAGGCGCGCGAGCACTTCCTCGAGCGCGGTCTCGGTCCCATGGCTGGCGAATCGCTCGCGAACCTCGACAGGAGCTGTGCGGAAGGAGAGACCGACGACGACGATCATTCGCCAAAACTCATGCAACGGTGAAGCTGCGGACCAGGTAGATGACGAGCACCACGAAGGCGAACGCGAAGCCCGCGATCGTGCCGTACGCGGCGCGCTTTCCGCGCCAGCCGCGCCACGCGCGGAGGAGCAAGACGCCCGCGAAGAGCATCCACGTCGCGTAGCCGAAGAGCGAGCGCGTCACGTCGACGACCGAGCCCGACTCGACGCGCTCGGCCCACAGCGCACCGGTGATGATCCCGACCGTGAGCAGCGGAAACCCCGCGAGCAAGAACGCGTGCTCGGCGCGATCGAGCACGTCGAGGGGCGGCAGACGCGAGCCGACGCCCGTGACGTTCTTCTTCTTGAGCTGTTTGTCGGCGATGAGGTACGCGACGGCCGCGGCGAACGCGAGCACGAAGAGCGCCTCGCCGAAGAGGTTCGCGATCACGTGGATGGGGAGCACGGCGCTCTTCAGCGTGGAGCCGGCCTCCGCGTGCGCGGCCTGCGAGCCGACGAGGAACGTGAGCGCGAGCGGCGCGACGATGACGCCGACCGCGTCGATGCGGTAGCGCACGCGCATGACGATGTACGCGACGCACGCGAGCATCGACGTCACGCTCAGCGCGAAGTGGATGCCCTTGATCGGGCAGATCTGGAGCACCATCGACGAGACGACGATGTGCGTCGCGTGGAGCGCCGCGCCGATACCGATGAGCCAGACGCCCGCGCGCTGCACGTTCGAGCTCTGCGCTCGCCCTGCGAGGTGCACGAGGAACGCGAACGCGGCGACGCAATACGTCGCGGCGGTCAGGTAGAGGAGCGCGTTCGCCATGGGCGTTCGGCGCACTATAGCAGCTACAAGTTCTTCAGCAGGAACCGGGCGAGGAGATCCTCGTCCGTCCGGGGCTCTTCCGTGAACGTGGCCGCGGCCGCGTTAGGCGGGCGCTTGCGGACGTGCTCGACGAACGGGCTCGTCGGCGCGCCGAGCCAGCCGGTCTTCACGTCGTAGGCGTTCTCGCCGATGATCATCGAGTCTTCGAGGATCTCGGCGCCGAGCTCCTCGAAAAAGATGCGCGACTTCACCTTGCCGATGATGTCGTTGGCGTCGACGGTACCGGAGACCTCGCGTAGGACGTGCACGGCCTCGGCGATGCGATACTGGCGGTTTTCACCGACGATCGTGAGCTGGTTGCCGGCCAGGTCGACCAGACCGTCCACGACCCATTGATCGAGCGCCGACTGCGGAAAGAAGATGCGATTCTGCACGCCTACGCTCTACGTTTACGCGCGGAGGTTCGCGCGGGCAATGATGGATGTGGGGCGAGCGGTGGAGGAGATGCTCGGACGTGCGGCGGAGCCGTCGCGCGCCGAGCGCGTCCAAGCCATGCGCGCCGAGTTCGAGGCTCGAACCGGCGCGTTTTCGGCCCCGTTCTTCGAGGTGCGCAGCGCGGCCTTTTGGGACGACGCTCTGACTCGCGGCGCGTTCGGTCGCGAGCTCGGCGGCGAGCTCGCCCCGGAGACCTCGGCGCTCGTCGAGCCGTTCGCGCGCGCGCACCGCGGGCTCTTCCGCGTGACGGCCGATGGCGAGCAGTTTCTCCTGGTCGACGAATGGAGCGGCGCGGAGCTCGTCTGCGAGCCGACGACCAGCGGCCTCCGCGACGCGCTCGAGCGCGCGTCGGGCCTCGTCGACGGGCGCGTCGTGGGCGTCCCGCTCGCGCAGCGGATCGCGCTCCTTCCGGGCGCCGTGTTCCACGCGGCCGACGCGGCGCCTGCGATCCGCGCGCTCATCCCCGAGGCGCGCGCGCGCAAGCTCGGCACGCACGCGTTCCTCGACGCGCTCCTGCGAATGGACCACGCTCTCCGCTCGCTCTCGCGCGTGAAGCCCGCGTTCGCGTACCGCAAAGAGGCGCTTCCGAAATGATCCCGCCCACGTTCAAAGCGCGCATCGTGTCGGCGCAGATGCTCTCGAACAACGTCCGCGAGATCGTCTTCGATCGCGGCGAGCCGCTGCCGTTCGAGGCAGGGCAGTGGGTGAGCCTCGCGGTCCCGAACGACGGAGAGATCCTGAAGCGCTCGTACTCGATCGCGTCCGCGCCCGACGGCACGGGACGCTTCGAGCTCGCGGTCACGTTCGTCGAAGGCGGGCCGGGCTCGACGTACTTGCACTCTGCACCCATCGGCGCGGAGCTCGACGTGACCGGCCCGCAGGGGTTCTTCACGCGCGAGCCCGGGCCCGCGCTCTTCGTCGGCACGGGCACGGGCGTCGCGCCGCTCCGGGCGATGCTCCATGACGCCCTGAAAAAGGGCGAGACGCGCGCGCTCTGGCTCGTCTTCGGCGTGCGCACGGAGGCGGACATCCTCTACAAAGCCGAGCTCGACGCGCTCGCGAAGGCGCACGCGAACGTGCGTGCATTCTACACACTATCGCGCCCCGACGCGCGCTGGACGGGCCTCACGGGCTACGTCCAGACGCACGTCGAGAAGGTGTGGCGCGAGATGGAGGCGCGCGGCGAGAGCGCGCCACACACGTACGTCTGCGGGCTCCACCGCATGGTGGGCAGCGTGCGCGATTTGCTGCGGAAGCAAATGGGCGTTCCCCGAGCACAGGTGCACTCGGAGCGGTACGACTAACCCCCAACGTTCACGGTCACGTCTTTGCGCGCCGTGTGGATCTCCCAGAACTTGTCCGCGATCGCCTTGCCCTCGAGCCCGCCCGGGCCGCCCTGATCGAACGCGGTGCCCTTCACGAAGCCGAGGACCATCACCTCGCCGACGTAGACGCCGTCGTCCTTGAGCTTTTGGTGCAGCATGCCGACGAGCTTGTGCTTGGCGGCGTTCGCGAGCGCCAGACCCATCGCGTTGTACTTCACGCACATCGCGTCCACGTTCGGATCGACGAGCCCGAAGGCGCCGTTCGTGACGAGCACCGAGCCCTTCTGCGCCTTCAGATCGGGGAGCGCCGCCTTCACCGCGGCGAGCAGACCCGTCGTCGCGACGTCGAGCGCGCGATGGATCGCGGTCGTGTCCGCAGCGAGGAGATCGCCCGCTTCACCGACGTACGCCGTCCACTCGAGCGCTGCGATCGGACCGAGCGCGTCGCGCGCCTTGCCGACCATGTCCGTGACGGCCTTCGCGTCGCCGCAGTCTGCCGTGAACGCCGCGGCCTTCACGCCTTGGGCCTCGAGCTCCTTCACGCCCGTCGCGAGCTTGTCAGCGTTTCGCGCGACGAGCGCGACCGAGAATCCCTCGGCGCCGAACTTCTGCGCGACGGCCTTCGAGATGCCCACGCCGTAACCACACACGATGATCGTCTTCGCCATGATGGGCGAAGTCTTAGAGCTAGTAACCCTTGCGCGCCACTGCGGAGTCGCCGAGCTCGATCTCGCGCGTGGATTGCGTGACGAGCGCCGCGGCGGTGTGCTTGCGCGTCGTGAGGATGCGGAGCTCGCCGATGACTTCCATCGGCGCGTGTTGGTCGTTGATCGTCGGCGGCTTCTCGGTCTCGGCGGCGCTCTCGCTCTCGAGCGCGATGCGCTGGCCCGCGACGTCGCTCGCGAGGCTCTTTCGCCACGCGTCGCCACGACGAATCACGAAGAGTCGGTTGCCGACCTTGAGCCCGTCCTCGTCGCCCTTGTCGATGAAGACGACCTGGTTCTGCCCGTAGAAGTTGTGCGGGTAGACGCTCGCGAGGACCTGCGCGTTGACGTCCTTCTCGTTGCGCATCGGCGGTACGACCTGGAACCTGCGGCCGACGGGGCCGATGCGCGCGCCGCGCTCGATGACGTCGAGCGACTCGGTGATCGTGCCACGCGCGATGCGCGTCTGCGGATCCCAGCGGTTGATGCGCACCGTGCCTTGGATCTGCACGAGGTTTCCGCCGCTCACCTTGCGCACGGGGCGGAACACGGTGAGCTCCTGGCCGATCTTCACGTCGTGGTTCGGGCCGAGGCGCATGTATGCCTCGTCGGTGTCGGTGAGGAACATCTTGTCCTCGGCGGCGCCGTTGACCTCGCCCCAGTCTTCTTTGTCGTCGTCGGAGATGAAGCCGGTGTCGCGCAAGAAGACGGTCTGCGGGACCACCTGGCGGCGACGATCGACGAGGCTCCCGCCTTGCGGCTGCGTTTGCATCGCAGGCAGCCCTTGCGACTGCGGCGCGCTGCCGCCGGTGCGGAGCTTCACCTCGTCGCCGGGGTAGATCCAGTGCGGGTTCTGGATCTGCGGGTTGTACGACCAGATCCGCGGCCACTGGTACGGGTTCTGGAAGAACGTGTCGCAGATCCCCCAGAGCGTGTCGCCGCGCTTGACCGTGTACGCGTCGGGCACGACGCCGGTCGGACCTTGTCCCATCGTGAACGAGCCGCCGCGCGCGCCGCCGCTGAGATCCGCGGTGCCGTTCGGGTTGCCGAAGACCGTGGCGCCGCCGCCTCCCTTCGTCGGATCCATGTCGAAGTGATCCTCGCCGTTGCCCGTGATCGGCTGCGACGACGAGTAGACGTTGTTGCCGCCGCCGAGGGGGACGCCGGGCGGAGGAGGCGCGACCGCGCCGGGATACGTCGGCACCTGGGTCACGACGACGTTCGTGGGTTGTCCGCCTTGCGCGCCGCCGTTGCCCCCGGGTTGCGCCCCGCCACCGCCGCCCTGATCTTGCGCGAACGCACTGGGCGCGAGCGACACGACGCTCGCAGCGATCAACAGTCGCGACTTCTTCATGGCTTCTCCGAGGACGATGACGAGGGAATTCGGCGCGCCGCGTCGCTTCGCGGCCACTCGCGCCCGAGCTTTTCGAAATAGGTCTGCGCCTTCTGCGGGTTGCCGAGCTTCTGCTGGCAGATGCCGAGCTTGAGGAGCGCGTCGGGCGTCTTTCCGCCGAGCGGGAAGCGCGCGATCACGCCGTCGAACTGCTCGACGGCGCGCACGTAGTCGCCTTGCGCGAAGTAGGCCTCGCCGCGCCAGTACATCGCGTTCGCGGCGAACGGGTGATCCGGATATTTCGAGGAGGAACGCGGCGAACGCGTCGAGCGCGAGGCTGTATTGCTTGCCGTTCACGAGCGCGAGCGCCGCGTCGTAGGCCTTGCGCGCCTCGGGGTCGAGGGCGCTCGGCCGCGGCGCGGTCGTGTTCTGCGCGCCCTGCTCGGCGTTCTCGTCGGGCATCGTCTGCTCGACGACGTCACCGCCACGAGCGTGCGGGATCCCCTTCACCTTGATCGTGGGCCTCGTGTTGGGATCGTCGGCCGCCTCGAACCCCGCGGTCTCGGACGGCGCAGCCGAGTCTTCCTCGGAGCCGTCGTCGAATCGCACCGTGCGCTGGCGCGAGCCGAGCGCCATCGGCGTGCGATCGGGTCGCACCTTTCCGATCTCCGCGAGCTCCTTCGCCGTGAGCTTCTCGCCGAAGGGCTGGTCCTGGTCGACCTGCGTGATCGCCTCGCGCATCTCGGCGAGCTGACGCTCCTCGGCGCTTCGAGCGCAGCCGAGGAGCGGCAAGGCCAGGGACAAGCCAGCGAGCGCGACAATACTCCTTCTCATGCTGCTTCAAGCGTAGGTCGGGAGAGCGTTTCAGGCTAATTTCTGGTATCGAAGGGGCTTCCCCCGTGGCGACCCCTCGACCGCGTCGAATCGACCTGAAGAAGACCCTGTTTCTTCTTCCGAACCTCATCACGCTGTCGTCCATCTTCTGCGGGTTCGACTCGATTCGCCTCTCGGCTCGAGCGCAGGACGCCAACGACTTCTATCGCGCCTCGATCCTTCTGGTTTTTGCTCTGCTGTTCGACATGCTCGACGGCCGAGTCGCCCGTCTGACGAAGACCCAATCGGCGTTCGGGCTGCAAATCGACTCGCTGGCGGACGTGGTCTCGTTCGGCGTGGCCCCGGCGCTCCTCGTCTATCAGTGGTCGCTCAACCAGGCGGGCGTCGTCGGCATCATTTGCTCGTTCTTGTTCGTGGGCGCCGGCGCGGTCCGGCTCGCGCGCTTCAACGTGCTGTCGATGGGCGAGGGCGGAAAGCCCACCAAACCCGGCAAATACGTCGTCGGGCTCGTCATTCCGGGCGCCGCGAGCATCCTCGTCTCGCTCGTCCTCGCCAACCACGCCATCGGCGGAAACCTGCGGAGCCCGCAGTACGTCTGGCCGCTCTCGGCGCTGACGGTCGTCCTGAGCTTCCTCATGGTGTCGAACATGAAGTTCCGCTCCTTCAAGGAGCTGAAGTTCAACGCGCGCACCGTGGCGTTCGTGCTCTTCATCGTGGCCTCCAGCGCGATCATTTCGCTGCAGACGAACCCCGCGTTCGTGCTCACGTGGTTGCTCGCGTGCTACATCGTCCTCGCGCTCGTCGAGTTCTTCGTCGGTATCCCGAGTCGTATGTCGGGGGCTCGCCGAGAGCGTCGTCGCACGCCGAGCATTCCTCCCAGCAAGTGAGGGTTCAGTGATCGATCTGTACGCATGGCCCACGCCGAATGGGTTCAAGGTGTCGATCTTTCTCGAGGAGGCCGCGGTCCCTTACCGCGTGATCCCCGTGGACATCGGCAAGGGCGAGCAGTTCACGCCCGAGTTCCTCGCCATCAGCCCGAACAATCGCATGCCGGCGATCGTCGACCCGGAGCCGCTCGGCGGAGGGGCACCCATGAGCGTCTTCGAGTCGGGCGCGATCCTCTGTTACCTCGGCGAGAAGACCGGCAAGTTCTTCCCGCAGGAGACGCGTGCAAAATACACGGTCCTCGAGTGGCTCTTCTGGCAGATGGCGGGCGTCGGGCCGATGTTCGGCCAGCTCGGGCACTTCACGCGCTACGCGCCGGAGAAGATCCCGTACGCGGTCGAGCGCTACACGAAGGAGTCGCTCCGCCTCGTGAAGGTGCTCGACACGCGCCTCGCGAAGGTCGAGTACGTCGCCGGCGAGTACTCGATCGCGGACATGGCGATTTTCCCTTGGGTGCGTAACCCGTCGCTCCGCGCGCAGCTCGCGCACTTCAAGAACGTGACGCGTTGGCTCGATGCGATCGAGGCGCGCCCCGCGGTTCGTCGCGGCCTCGACCTGCTCAAGGACAGGCGCAACGCGACGCCGCTCACGGCCGAGCAACGCGACAACTTGTTCGGCAACAAGCAGTTCGAGCGGTAACGCAACGTGCTCGATGACCTCTACTACTTGAGGGAGCGCGCGAGGCAGGCGCTCGCACGCGGCGATCTCGACGACGCGGCGAACGCGCTCGTCACGGCCGCCGCGCAGACGAACATCCCCGAGAACGACTACGTCGCGGTGCTGCGACCGCTCGAGGAGGTGCTGATGAAGCGCGGCGACGCGCGCTCGGCCCTGACGGTGCTCTGGTACATGCTTCAGACCGAGCGCGACGGCGCGAAGCGCGCGCAGGCGAAGATGAAGGACGTGCCGCCGGTGGACCGCGCGCGCACGCTCGCGGCGCTCTCGGACATGGCGGGCGCGGCGCGCGAGATGGAGAACGCGGGCCTCGTCGCGGCGGCCGCGATCTACAAGGAAAAGGCGCAAGACTGGGTGGGCGCGCGCGCGCTTTGGTCGCGCCTCGCGCAGGTGACGAGCTCGGGCGCCGACGCGTACAACGCGGCGCTCGTGCAGTTCAACCTCGCGCGGTGCGCGAAGCAGTGCAAGGACGCGCGGCAAGCGCACGACGCGATCGTCGCGTCGGTGCGCCTCGTCGAGGAGGCCGCGGACCACTTCGAGTCCGTGGGCCAGCGCGAGCGCGCGTTCGACTGCTTCCAGGTGCTCGTGCAGATCGGCCGCGAGAGCTCGATGTTCGAGGACGTCCTCGAGGGCTTCGTGAACTGCATTCGCATCTTGCGCGAAGACCACCTGAAGTACTTCGCGCTCCAGTACTTCGAGGACGCGCTCGTCGCAGCCAAGCAGCAGCAAGAGTTCTCCGCGGCCGCGACGATCGCGCGCGAGGTGGCCGACTACGCGCGCGCGCTCGGCATGGCGCCGACGAGCGCGCACTACGTCCTCGAGCAAGCCGAGCTCTGGCGCGAGGTCGCCAAGCAGCACAAAGAACGCGGCGCGCCGCCGGAGATCGCGGAGAACGCGCTCCTCGCCGCGATCCTCGCGTTCGGCGACGCCGGACAATACTCGCGAGTCGGAAAGCTCTACGAAGAGCTCGCGACGATGGACCTCGAGCCCGCGCGCACGAAGCACTACGGCCGCGCGGCGAAGCGCTACGACGGCGTGCGCGACGAGCCGCTCGATGCCGCGCCGCTCCCGATGCACCTGCGCCAAGACAACCAGTTCCCCGACGTCTGGCACGTCGACCTGATCGAGTGGGAGCAGCAAGGCAGCGCCGCCGAGGCGTGCGCCGACGTGCTCCTCGATCGCCACTGGCCCGACATCATCCGCCGCAAGGCGATGCTCGCGCGCCTCACGGCGTTCGCGGTCGAGTCGCAACCCGAAGATGCCTCGCAAGCGACGACCGCGGCGCGCGTGCGCTTGTGCGAGCAGCTCTCGCAGCTCGGCCTCTACGGCGTGCTCTCTCCGCTCGAGCGGCTCTTCGGGCGCCCGGATCGTCCCGTGCGCGTCGCGGTGCTCTCGGCCATGCAAATGCTCTTCTTCAAGCGAAGCTTCGTCACCGTGCGAAGCGCGCTCCGCGACGCGGACGCCGCCGTGGTCGAACAAGCCGAGCGCGCGACCGAAGCGCTCACGTTCCCGCACGCGTTCGACCCGCTCTCGCGCATCGTCCGCGAGTCCGCGCGCGCCACGACGCGCGCTGCCGCTCTCCGCGCGCTCGCGAAGGTCGACACCCCCGAAGCCGCCGAGTTCTTGCTCGGCGTCCTCGAGCACGGCGCCCCCGCCGATCGCACCGCGACGCTCGAAGGCCTCAAGCGCTCGCGCGCCGCGCGCTTCATCGAGCTCGCGCGCGCCGCGCTCCCGTCCGCCACGCCCGAGGTCCAAACCGCGCTGCGCGACATCCTACGAACCCGCGGCATCGCCGCTTAGATCCACCAGCTCGTGGATCGCCTCGAGCCACTCGTCGGGGTGCCACCACGGGTAGAGATCCGATCGCGCCGAGTCGCCGAACGCGCTCCGAAGCCGCGCGCACAGGTCGTGAACTTCGAACCGTTTCTGCAAGCTGTCCTTCTCGGCGTCGTAATCCGTGAGGACACCGTCCACCATCACCGGCACATCGCCCGTGTTCAAACACGCATCGAACACCCGCTCGAAGAGCGCCTCACCCTTTTGCGACAAGAAGACCATCCGCGTTCGCCGATGGCGCATTCGCCAAATCAGCCCAGTCCGCTCGAGCGCCGCCAGCATTTCACTGACCGACGACCGCGCGAGCCCCAGCCATTTCCGCAGCTCGAGTTGCGTCGCCCCGTCGAAAAGCATGATCGCTTGCATCATGTCGAACCGCGCAGGCGTCACCCCAAACCGCGCAAGCGCCCGCCGCGAAAACTTCAACACCGCGTGATGCGCCCGTTTCACCGCAAAAAAAACTTGGTCCACGCCAATCCTCCACCCGCCCCCAGAGCACCTCCCATGCCACCGCGCCGCCCCCACGCTCAGAGGCCTTTTCGTTCGGATCCGAACGCAAGCAGGTTTGGGAGCGGTGGCCGGGCCTGGCCGGGGCCGGCATGGGGCCAGGCTGGGGTTAGGGGGCGGTGACGAGGGTGCGGAGTTTTTTGACGCCGTCGGCGGCGCCCATGACGACGAGGGTCATTCCGGCTTCGAGGACGAAGTCGGGCTCGGGGTTGTAGACGAACTCGCGCGTGGGTTGGCGTACGGCGATGACGAGGAGGTTCGTCTCGCGGCGGATCGGGGCCTCGCGGAGGGCGTGGCCGACGTAGGGCGAGCTCTTGGGGATCACGACCTCTTCGAGGCGGAGGCTCTTGTCTTTGTCGTGGAGCATCTGGTCCAAGAACTCGTTCACCTCGGGGCGAATGAGCTCGCTCGCCATGCGGCGGCCGCCGATTTGCGTGGGGCTGATCGCGGCGGTCGCGCCGGCTTTGACCATCTTCGGAGCGGCTTCGTCTTCGGTGACCTTCGAGACGATGCGGGCGGACGCGTTGAGGCTCCGGGCGCTGAGGGTGACGAAGAGGTTGTCCTTGTCGTGCGTCAGCGCGGCGACGACCCCAGACGCGCGATCGACCCCCGCGAGCATGAGGATGTGGTCTTCGGTCGCGTCGCCGTGGACGAAGAGCATCTCGCCACCCATCATGTTCTCGGAGAGTCGCTCGAGGTGCTCGTGGTTGCGGTCGATGACGACGAACGGCGTCTTGGTCGCGATGAGCTCTTCGATGACGTGTTTGCCGGTGGAGCCGGAGCCCGCGACCACGATGTGCCTGGATAGGGCCTCGATCTTCTTGCGCATGCGATTTCTCCGCCAGGCTTGACCGATCGCGCCCTCGACGAGCACGGCCGTGACGTTGGCTTGTACGTACGCGAGCGTTCCGACGCCGCCGACGATGAGCGTCATCGTGAGGGCGCGCGCCCCGGGCACTTCGCCCATGCGCGCCAGCTCCCCAAAGCCGACGGTTGAGAGCGTGATTACGGTCATGTACACGCACTCGGAGAACGACCAACGGCCTGCGCCCAGCACGAAGTAGCCAGCGCTGCCCAGGAGCACGAGCCCGATGAGCAGCGTGGCCGCCGCGGCCAAACGCTTGACCGATTTGTTGGTCATTCGTTACCTGTATCAGACCATGGATGTCGCGGCGGCACCGCATTCGCACGCCGCGCCGCGTACGCGCAGCGATCTCGCAAAGCTCGCGCTCGGCGCGCTCGGTGTCGTTTACGGCGACATCGGCACGTCACCGCTCTACGCGATCAAGGAGTGTTTCGCGCAGCACAACGACGCGCTCGGGCAACCGCTCGAGCGACTCTCGCGACACCCGGACAACGTGCTCGGCATCTTGTCGCTCGTGTTCTGGTCGCTCGTGCTCGTGATCATCGTGAAATACCTCACGTTCATCATGCGCGCGGACAACGGCGGCGAGGGCGGCATCCTCGCGCTGCTCGCGCTCGTCGCAAAAAAAACGGACGGAAAGGCTCGCGGCTTCGGGCTCGTGGCGCTCGGTCTGTTCGGCGCGGCGCTGCTCTACGGCGATGGGATCATCACGCCGGCCATCTCCGTGTTGTCCGCCGTCGAAGGTCTCGCGGTGAAGCCGCTCGAGGCCGCGGCGAAAGCGGCCGTCACGGAGCCCACGAGCGGAGGCGCGCTCGAGCGGCTCGTCGTGCCGCTCACGGTCGTCATCCTCGTCGGGCTCTTCCTCGTGCAGAAGCGCGGCACGGCGCGCGTCGGCTCCATCTTCGGGCCCGCGATGCTCGTCTGGTTCGCCTCCATCGCGGCCATCGGTCTTCCGTCGATCATCGCGCACCCGTCGGTCCTCTTCGCCGTGAGCCCGGTCCACGCGGTGAAGTTCCTCCTGCACCACGGCGTCCTCGGTTTCTTCATCCTCGGCTCCGTCGTCCTCTGCATCACGGGCGGCGAGGCTCTCTACGCCGACATGGGCCACTTCGGCCGCGGCCCGATCAAATGGGCGTGGTACGTGCTCGTGCTGCCGTCGCTCATGCTCAACTACTTCGGGCAGGGCGCGATGCTCTTGTCCGATCGAGGCGATCTCGCGATCAAGAACCCGTTCTATGCGCTCGCGCCTTCGTGGTTTCACTACCCGCTCGTCGCCATCGCGACGGCCGCCACGGTCATCGCGTCGCAGGCGCTCATCTCGGGCGCGTACTCGCTCACGCAGCAAGCCGTGCAGCTCGGTTATTGGCCACGCGTCACCATCCGCCACACGTCGGGCGAGGCCGAAGGGCAGATCTACGTCCCCGAGATCAACTACGGCCTCATGGTCGCGTGCGTCGCGCTCGTGCTCGGCTTCAAGCACTCGGACGATCTCGCGGCCGCGTACGGCATCGCCGTCACCGGCACGATGAGCATCACGACGATCCTCTTCTTCGTGCTCGTCCGCGAGAAGTGGCAGTGGGGCCTCGGCAAGGCGCTGGGGCTCTGCGGCGTGTTCCTCTTCATCGACCTCCTCTTCTTCACGGCGAACACCGTGAAGATCGCCGAGGGCGGCTGGGTCCCGCTCGGCATCGCGGCGTTCGTCTTCACGGTCATGGTCACGTGGAAGCGCGGCCGCATCGAGCTCGGCAAGGCGATCGCGTCGACCACGCTGCCGCTCAAGGACTTCCTCGAGGACCTCGCGCGCACCAAGCCTCAGCGCGTGAAGGGCACCGCGGTCTTCATGACGTCGAACCCCGACGCCGCGCCGCCCGTGCTCCTGCACCACTTCAAGCACAACAAAGTGCTCCACGAGCAGGTCGTGTGCCTCTCGATCACGACGCACCACGTCCCCGAGGTCCCCGCGAGCCAGCGCCTCGACCTGCTCAACGACCTCGGCGAGGGCATCTGGCAGGTGCGCGCGAGCTACGGCTTCATGCAGGGCCCGAGCGTCCCCGAGATCATGCAGCGCTGCAAAGAGCGCGGGCTCATCACGAACGAGAGCGACACGAGCTTCTTCCTCGGACGCGAGACGCTCGTCATCACCGACCGCCCCGGCATGGCGCGCTGGCGCAAGGTCCTCTTCGCGTTCCTCTCGCGCAACGCGCGCCCAGCGAACGCGTTCTTCCAGATCCCGCCGAACCGCGTCGTCGAGTTCGGCGCTCAGATCGAGCTCTGAAGCGCGTTTGTGAGGTCCGGGTAACGGAACGAGAAGCCCGCGGCGAGGAGCTTCTTCGGTAAGACGCGCTGGCCCGTGAGGAGCACGTTCGCGGCCTCGCCGAGCGCGACGCGGAGGGCAATCTCGGGGACGCGCATCGCGTGCGGTCGGTGGAGCGCGCGGCCGAGCTCTCGCGCGAGCTCGTTCATCGTCGCGGGCGCGGGCGCGGTCACGTTGAAGGGACCCTCGAGGCGCGCGTCGTCGATCGCGAGCAAGAGCGCGCGCACGACGTCCACCATCTGGATCCAGCTGAGCCACTGCTCGCCCGAGCCGAGCGGGCCGCCGACGAAGCGGCGAAACATCGGCACCATGCGCTCGAGGGCGCCGCCGCCCTTGCCGAGAACGATCCCGATGCGGGCGATCGCGACGCGTCCGCGCGCCTCCTTTGCAGCGCTCTCCCAGTCGACGCAAATGCGCGCGAGCGCGTCTTCGCCGAGTGGGGATGACTCGTCGAGCTCCACGTCGTCGCGGCGCATACCGTAGATCCCGACGGCCGACGCGCTCACGAAGGCCTGCGCGTCCTTCGCGAGCGAGGCGAGCCGCTTCGTCGTGTCGACGCGGCTCGAACGCACGAGCGCGAGGCGTCGCTCGGTCCAGCGCTCGTCGAGCACGCCCGCGCCCGCGAGGTTCACGACGGCCTCGACGCCCGCGAGCGACTCGGCGCTCGCCTCGGCGCGCTTGGCGCGCGAATCCACGCGCGACGCGTCGGTCGACGGGCGCACGAGCACCGTCACGTCGTCGCCGCGATCGAGCAGCGCCGGCACGAGGTGCGAGCCTACGAAGCCCGTCGCACCAGAAATCGCGATTCGCATGAACGACTGTATGATGCCCGGGTGAACCGCGCCGCCGCAGTGCCGATCTTTCTGCTCCTCGCGTCGTGCACTCCACAGAGCGTCGCGGACGCCGAGAAGAAGCGCGACGTCGAATGGCTCACGGCGAGCGGGACGCCGGAGGCGATCGGCGCGCTCGGTCGCGTGGCAGATGACGACAAGCGCGCGCAAGAAGAGCTCGACGCCCTCTCGCGGAGCACGCTCGGCGGTCACGCCCTCGACGGCGGCGCGGGCTCGCTCGACGTGTACCTCGCGGTCTGGAGCGGCGTCGAGCGGAACGCCACGTGGGCGCTCGACCTGACCAAGCGCGCGCTCGGCGACAGCGTGCGCATGAACGACATGGCGAACGCGATCAAGCGCGGTGCGCCGCAGGTCTCGACGTTCGTTCCAGAGCTCGACGCGGCGCTCGAGCGCGGCTGCGACATGTCGTGCGGCGCGGCGCTCGCGAGCGCAACGGGCCCCGCGGCGACGAGCGCGATCGACAAGCGCCTCGCAGACCCGAAGACGCGCGACGCGATGTGCTCGGGCATCGGCTCGACCGAGTCGTCGAAGGACGCGCGCGCGGCGTTCATGAAGGCTCCCGAGTCTTCGCGCGACGCGGCCTCGTGTCCGGGCGCTGCGGCGCGCATCGCCGCGCAGGACGACGGCGCGCTCGAGTGGCTCGCGAAGAGCGCAGAGCCCGGCCTGCTGCGCGCATCGGGGCAGTCCGCGGTGCCCTGCGACCGCCTCGCGCGCCTCTGGACGACGCTCCTCGCGTCACGCGATCACGCGGTGTATAGCGCGCTCGGAGGCCCGCTCACGGAGGCCGTGAAGCGATGCCCGAAGACGCTCGACGCGCCGCTCGCGGGCGCGCTCGGCGCAGACGCGGAGTCGCAGACGCTCGCGCTCACGGCCCTCGGCGCGACGAACGCTCACGATCTGCCGACGTCGTGCGCCGCGATACCGAGCGTGTCGCGCGGGCGTGCACCGCAAGCGACGAAGGCGCGCGCAGCGGAGCTCGCCGCGCGCTGCCGATGATCCGAAGCCGGGCTTACTTGCTCTGGAGCAGGTACGCGACGAGGAGGCCGAAGAGCACGAGCGACTCGATGAGCGCCAGCGCGATCAGCATCGGCGTCTGAATCTTCGAGGCCGCGCTCGGGTTGCGCGCGATGCCTTCGAGCGCCGACGAGGCCGCACGGCCCTGGCCGAGGCCGCCGCCGAGGACCGCCAAGCCCATCGCGATGCCCGCGCCGATGTACGCGCCCATCTTGCCCTCTTCCGCACCGCCGCCGGCTGCCGGCTGGGCGAACGCAACGAGAGGCAACAAGAAGCTCACTGCAAACGCGGTCGCTGCTGCGACTTTCTTGGACATCGGACGGGTCTCCTTCACGCGGGCGGTTGTTAGTGCTTTTCGACGCACTTGGCTAGATGAAATGCGGGTGGCGATGGCTAATCAGTGCGCGTGCGCCTCGCCGTGCTCTTCATGCTCGGTGGCGAGCGAGATGTAGATCGCGGCGAGAAGGCAAAACACGAGCGTTTGAACGAGCGCCACGAGCGTGCCGAGCATCATGATCGGGATCGGGATGAAGACCATCACGAGCCCAGCGAAGAGGCCGAGCAGCATGTGGTCGACCGCCATGTTGACCATGAGACGAATCGACAGCGTCAGCGGGCGAATGCAGGTCGACAGGACCTCGATGCAGAAGATGAGGATGTTGATCGGCAGCGCGGCCGGGTGAATCCACGGGCCCGCGAGGTGCTTGATGTAGCCGAAGCCGTTCTCTTTCAGGCCGTAGTAGTTGAACACCACGAACACGACGAGCGCGCAGCCCGCGGTGATGTTCCACGTCGACGTCGGCGGCAAGAAACCCGGCACGAGGCCGAGGATGTTCGAGAAGAAGATGAAGACGGCGCACGTGCCGACGAGGCCGAAGTATTTCTTCGCCCGGTCCGCGCCCATCATGTCCTTCATGAGGCCGTAGAAGTAGCCGATGAAGATCTCCCAGAACGTGCGGAGCGTGAGCTGCTCGTCCGGGATGACCGACTTGTCGTAGTCGATGACCTTCGCGCGCGCGCGGAACGCGAGGAAGATCGCGAGCAGCACGACGAAGAGCGCGGCGGCGAGCGGCTCCGCCGAGTGGAGGCCGACCGGCTTGCCGGTGAGCGAGTGGCCGAAGAGGCCCTCCATGTTGTGCTCGATGGCCGTGTGCCCGAAGAGCTTCTCGAGCAGGTACGTGAAGAACGAGGTGTGTTCCGGCATGGGCCCTTACGGGGCCGGTTTTTCGCAGACCAGCGCCCCGATCGCAACCCCTATCGGTAGGGACGCGTAGCCGAGCGCCAAGGGGCCCGCCGAGACCACGTGGCGCATGAGCAAAAGCCACACGACGCCGAAGAGCGCGATGAGCTTCGGCACGAGGAAAAAGCCCATTCCCGTGCTCGAGCGCGCACCGGCTGCGCTTGCGACCAGCACGTTCACGATGCCCCGCAGCGCCCAGAGGTTCGCGACCGCAATCGCTGCGCCCGCGGCCGTCGAGGACGCGGCCTTCGCTCCACCAAACGCCCACACGCCGAGCGCGAGCGCCACGCCGCTCGCCGCGACCGACGCGAAGAGCGCGGGCTCAGCTTTCATCGTCCTTGGAGACCTCGCGTTTGTACGCCTCGACCTTCGCGTCCTTTTCGGCCTGCGAGCGGTCGCGCTCTTCGTCCGCCGCGGCCTCGGCTTGGGCCTGCTGCGCGAGCTTGTAGAGTGCACGGAATCCCGTGTAGACGCCGACGACCGTCCCGACCGCGGTGCCGTAGCCGTGCCCGCCGAAGAATTTCCGATCGAGCCATCGGCCGAGCAAGAAGCCCGCGACGATCGACAAGAAGAGCTCGAGGCCGATGTTGCCGAAGCGATAGGCCTGCTTCCAACCGCGCTGCATTAAACGAGCATCTTGCGGATCTTTTCGTCGCGGTCGAGGAGGAGGCGCTCGAGCACGAGGCGCATCCGAAGGCACGCGAGCGCGCGGTGCGAGATGCGGTTCTTCTCCTCGGCCTCGAGCTCGGCCATGGTCTTGTCTCCACCCTCGACGATGAAGAGCGGGTCGTAGCCGAAGCCGCCCGTGCCGCGCGGCGCGCGCGTGACCTTGCCCTCGCAGCGTCCCTCGGTGAGGTGCGGCTCGAAGCCCGAGTACGGATCGACGAGCGCCATCACGCAGCGAAATCGGGCGGGAAACGCGGGCTCTCCGCTCTCGCCGCCGGCCTCTTCGAGGCGCGCGATGAGCGCGGCGTTGTTCTCCGCGTCGGTCGCGCGGTCGTGGGCGAAGCGCGCGGAGCGAACGCCGGGCTCGCCGCCGAGCGCGTCCACCTCGAGGCCGGAGTCGTCCGCGAGCGTGAGCGTCATCGTCGCGTCGGCGACGACGCGCGCCTTCTTGGTCGCGTTCTCTTCGAACGTGGCGCCGTCTTCGACGATCGTGAGCTTGTCCGGGCCCGCGCCGACCTCGGCGAGCGTGCGGATCTCGATCGGCAGCCCTTCGAGCAGCGCGCGGAGCTCTTCGAGCTTGCCGCGGTTCGACGTGGCGATGACGAGGGTGTGGAGAATTCTCCCGCTCACGGCGGCGAGCATATCACCGCGCTCGCTTCATCGCGGCGGCGAGCGCGACCTCGAACGGCCCTCGCTCGCGGTACGCGACGATCGCGTTGTTCATCGCGAGCGATACGAGGGTCACGCCCATCGAGACGACGCGGCTCCGCGTGTAGACGTGGACCGAGTCGACGTCACGGCGGATGCGCGCGTACCACGCAGCGAATTTCGGGCGCACGGAGGGGTCGTACCCGGTCGCGCCGTCCCAGTCGTGGAAGACCGAGGGCCGCTCGCCGTCGGCGATCGCGCGATCGACCCACGCGATGATGCGATCGGCCATCGCGTTCGTCGCGTAGCCGGTGACCACGGTCTGCACGACGCCGCGCACGGGGCGGGCGAGGCGAACCATGCCACGTTCGGTCGTGACCTCGTCGATGATGGGGTACTTAGACATCGGGCTTCGCGTACGTCACCGTCGCTTGAACCACAGGTTGCTCGTCGCCGTCACGCGCGATGACGACGTCGCTCACGAAGAGCCGGCGCCCGTCCTTCAACAGACGAGCCGTCGCCACGAGCTGGCCGGGCATCGGTCTCCGCAAGAAGTGGATGGACATGCTCGAGGTGACGCTCCGCGCGGCGATGCTCGGCGCGGCGGGGGTGCCCGTGCCGTCTCTGCTGACGAGAAGGAGCCAAGCCGCCGTGTCGACGAGCATCATGAGCACCGGGCCGGACACGGTCCCGCCTGGACGCAGGTGCGCGGTCCCCGCGTTCAGGCGAATGACGAGCTCGCGCTCGTTGACCGGAGCGACCGAGATGGGACCGCTCTCGAGATCTGGAAACGCCGCCGCGAGGAATCGTTCGAGCTCGGGTCCGGAGAGCACGGCGTGCGCAGTCTTCCATGGATCGCCTCCGCTTGCGAATCGCGGCCCGTCGTGGCAAACGCGGGCTCGTGGCGACGTTCGAACCGATCGGATTCGTGCGCTCGCCATTCGTCGAGAAGCGGAGCGCGCCGCGCCAGGGCGTCGCGGGCGGCGCGGAGGGGACGATCGAGCTCTTGCCGAAGAGCGGCATGGAGCACGCGATCGAGGACCTCGAGGGCTTCGAGCGCATCGTCGTGATCTTCCATTTCCACGAGGTGACCGGCTGGCGCCCCAAGGTCCAGCCGCCGCGGAGCACGAAGCGCCGCGGCGTGCTCGCGACGCGCTCGCCGCATCGCCCGAATCCGATCGGCTTCTCGGTCGTGCGCCTCGTGCGCGTCGAGGGCCTCGTGCTCCACGTCGCGGAGATCGACATGCTCGACGGGACGCCCGTGCTCGACGTGAAGCCGTACGTCCCTTATGCCGACGCGTTCCCGAGCTCGCGCGCCGGTTGGCTCGAGGACGAGGCGAGCGCGAGCGTGGGAGGAGAGCCGAGCGATCCGATCGCGGCTTGGGTGGTCCGATTCGCTCCTGCGGCGATTCGCGCGCTCCAGTGGCTCGCGGCGCACGGAAACGATCTCCGCGCTGCGCTCGAGCGCTCGCTCGCGCTCGGCCCCGCGCCGCATGCGTACCGTCGGATCCGAAAGCGCGGCGACGACGACTTCGAGATCGCGATCAAAGATTTTCGCGCGTCGTTCGTCGTGCGCGATCGCGTCGTGACGGTGACACGCGTCTACTCCGGCTACTCGCCGCGCGATCTCGCGACGCGCGACACGCCCGAGGTTCGCCTGCACCGCGCGTTCGAGGCGCGATGAGCCCTCAGGCCTTGACGAGCAGCGCGTCGAGGTCGACGTTCGCGGCCGCGAGCGTGGCGCGCTGAACCTTGACGAGCGACTCGACGCCCAAGAGCGCGAGGTCCACCATCGAATCGATCGTCTTGCGCGGCACGGGCTCGCCCTCGGCGGTGCCCTGCACCTCGACGATGCCGCCGCGACCGGTCGCGACCACGTTCAAGTCGACCTCGGCCGTCGAGTCTTCGACGTAACAGAGGTCGAGCGCGAGCGATTGATCCTTCATGCACCCGACGCTCGTCGCCGCGACCGCGTCGCGAAGCACCCGCGTCTGGAGCCGCTGGCTCTTGGTGAGCGCGCTCACCGCGAGCGCGAGCGCGACGAATCCGCCCGTGATCGATGCCGTGCGCGTTCCGCCGTCCGCCTCGAGCACGTCGCAATCCAAGGTGATCGTGCGCTCGCCGAGCTTGTCGAGATCGACCGCCGCGCGCAGCGCGCGCCCGACGAGCCGCTGGATCTCCATCGTGCGCCCGCTCGGCGCCTTGCCGCGCCCATCGCGCGACTCGCGCCTCTGCGGGTTCGAGCGCGGATGCATCTGGTACTCGGCCGTGATCCACCCCTTTCCCTTGCCCTCGAGAAAGGGCGGGACGCGATCTTCGATCGACGCAACGCAGAGCACGACCGTGGACCCCGCCTTGTAGAGCACGGACCCTTCGGACATGCGGTGGAAGCCGCAGAGCATCTCGACGGGACGGTGGGTGTCGAGGGGGCGCTTATCGGGACGCATGGGCGAGGGTGGTAACACGCGGGGGAGCGGGAGCCAACGCGTGGACGAGCGTGAGCGTGGCCGTGTGCGTGAGCGTGCGCGTGCGCGTGAGGGGGAGCGAGAGCGTGTGGGGGCTCGCTCGCCTTTGCGAGGATGCCACCGTGCTCGGCCGGTTCAAGGCCAAGCCGCCGCCGGAGGCGGCGGTCGGCTTCGCCGAGCCTTGAGCCGGCCTGCGCGCGGTGGCGTTGGAAAGGCGCGATCGCGAGGGCGGTCGCGTAGGAGGTTTCGATGCTTCGAATCTATGACGTGGCCGTGGAGATGTGTCGGGATGCGGGCGTGATCGCGCGCGTGATCGAGAAGTTCGATTCGGACTTGGCAAGGCAGCTACGAAGGGCGGCCACGAGCGTCGTGCTCAACATCGCCGAGGGGAGCGGCTCGTTCGGCGGCAATCGGAAGCAGCGCTACCACTCGGCGCTCGGGAGCGCGCGCGAGGTGCTCGCTTGCTACGACTCCGCGGAAGCGATGCGATACGTCGAGGCTGCGCTGCGCGTGCGCAACCGGCTCGACGAGATCATCGGCACGCTGGTCAACGTGCTCCGCCTCAGACAGTGAGGCGCGTCTACGTCGCGCGGGCGGGCGCGATGGGTAACGCGATCCGAAAGCTCGTTCCCCCGCCGTCCCTCGGCGCGCACGAAATCGTCCCGCCGTGGGCCTCCACGATTTGCCGCGTGATCGCCAGGCCCAACCCGGTGCCTTCGCCCTTCGTCGAGAAGAACGGATCGAAGATCCGCGCGCGCACCTCTTCGGAGATCCCCGAGCCGCGATCGTCGACGATGACCACCACGCTCATTCCCTCGGCGCGCACCTCTACGTCGATCTCTCCGCCTTTGGGCATCGCCTCGCGCGCGTTTCGGAGCAAGTTGAGCAGCGCCTGTCGGAGCTGGGCCTCGTCGAACAGCGCGGGTGGGACCTTCTCCGCGACGGTCACGTTCACCACGCAGCCCGCGCGCTCCATTTCCTTCTTGGTGAAGGCCGCGACGTCGCGCACGAGCGCGGCGACGTCCTCGGCCTCCATGCGCGGCGAGGGGAGGCGCGCGACACGCAGGTACTCCTCGCTCAGCTGCTCGAGGCGTCCGACCTCTCGCGAGATCGCCGAGAGCAGGTTCTTGGCGTCCGAGTCCTTCGCACCGGCGAGCTCCTCTTCGAGCAGCTCCACGTTCAGGCCGATCGACGACAGCGGGTTCCGGATCTCGTGCGTGACGTGCGCGGCCATCTTTCCGATCGCCGCGAGCCGCTCGTTCGACAGCGCCTCCGTGCGCGCGCGCGCGACGGCGCCCACCATGTGCTCGAACGTCTGGGCGAGCTCGGCGATCTCGTCGTCGCGCCCTCTCGTGAATCGGGGGAGGTCACGCGGCGCGAGGTCTCCGCGCGCGACCGCCTGCGCGCGCTCGGTGACTTGCCCGAGGGGCGCGAGGAGCCTTCGCACGTGGAGCGACATCGCGACGCCGACACCCAGCGTGAGAAGCGCGAGCGCGATGAGCGCGTAGATCGAGCGCGACTCGCGCACCTTCGCGTCGTTCGAGAGCATCTCCATCGAGCTCGACACGCGATCGGCGAGCGCGTGCAGGCGCTTGTCGCCCGCGTGCTCGATCGCGCCGACCTGGACGATCTCGCGGTTGATCGCGTCCTTGTCGCCCTCGAACGTCGCGGCGAGGAGCCGGTCGAGCCCCGCTTTGTCGCCGTCGACGTCCGCCTCGATCCCGGCGAGGTCGGATCCGAAATCGGGTCGCCCCTCGTCGTGCTTGAGCTGGCCGAGCTCCACAATCGCCGCCTTCGTCTCGAGGAACTTCGTGTGGCGCGCGCTCGAGAGCGTCCCGAGGAGGAGCCGCGCCGAGACGGGGTCGCGCTCGTCGGGGAGCCCATCGATCAGCGTCGCCAGGGTCGCCTGCGTCGCCCTGAGCTGACCGAGCTTGAGCGCGACGGGCAGGTAACCCTTCGAGAGCTCCTCGCTGTATGCCGCGGTCCTGCGCTGCGCAGCGACGCTCCAGCCGACGGTCACTGCAAATGCGAGCAGGGTCACGCCGAACGACAACAGCACACGTGTAGCTACCGTTCTGCGAGACGGCTCTGAAACAGGTGTGGTCACGTCCTCATCACGTTAACGGAGGTTTCACACACCGGGCGACTTCGGAGCAGAAACTCGCACGAAATGTCGTGCTGTCACGCCAAGAACCTGACGAAAGTGGGACCTCCGCGCTAACATCGAGGGTCGCCTATGACGAAAATTCTCGCCGTGCCGGGCGAGGGAGAACGGCTTGATCGTTTCGAGCTCGTAGCGGAGCTCGCTGCGGGTGGCATGGCCACCGTTTATCTTGCGCGTTTTGTCGGTGTCGCCGGTTTCAAACGTTTCGTAGCGATCAAACGGCTCCATCCTCACCTCGCGAAAGAGCAAGACTTCATCCAGATGTTCCTGGACGAGGCGCGCCTCGCCGCACGCCTCCACCACCCGAACGTGGTTCCCATCCTCGAGATCGGCGTCCAGAAGAACGAGCAGTACTACCTCGTCATGGAGTACATCGAGGGCGACACCGTCGGCCACTTGATGGCCCGCGCGCAGAACGTCGGAAGGAAGATCCCCGTCCCGATCGTCGTGCGCGTGATGCTCGACACGCTCACTGGCTTGAACGCGGCGCACGAGCTCACCGACGACGACGGCACGCACCTCGAGATCGTTCACCGGGACGTGTCGCCGCAGAACATCTTGGTTGGCGTCGACGGCGTCGCGCGCATCACGGACTTCGGCGTCGCGAAGGCGCAGGCGCGGCTCGCGAACGCGACGCAGGGCGGTCAGCTCAAAGGCAAGCTCGCGTACATGTCGCCCGAGCAGGTGCGCGGCAACATGCCGGTCGATCGTCGCGCCGACGTGTTCGCAGCGGGAATCGTGCTCTGGGAGCTGCTCGCGGCGCAGCGCTTGTTCAAGGCCGACGGAGAGGCGGAGACGCTCTTCAAGGTCGTCGCCGCGGAGGTCCCGCCGCTTCGCAACTTCGAGCCGGGCGTTCCTCCGGAGGTCGAGGTCGTCATTCGTCGCGCCCTCGCCGCGCACCCCGCGGATCGATTCGCGACGACCGCCGATTTCGCCGAGGCGCTCGAGCAGGCGGCGCGCACGTACAACCTCGTCGCGACGGTCAGGCAAACCGCCGCGTTCGTGAACGAGATGATCGGCCTCGACATCTCGCAGCAGCGCGAGATCGTGCGAGCGTGGCTCGGGCGCAGCGACGTCTCGAAGAGCGGCGTCGCGCGCACCCTCGAGCGCGCGCCGATGCCGCCCGAAGCCGCGGCGCCTACCGCGGCGAGCTCCGGAGCGAACCTCGCGGGGCTCGACGACGACGACCTCGACATGGCCACGCGCGTCGACGACGAAGAAGACGCGACGCGCATCCAGCAGCTTCCGGATCCGTCAGCGTCGGGGGCCTCTCGCGCCCTCGAGCAGCCTCCGCAAATGCAGATGAACATGCAGATGCCGCCCGCGCCGGTCATGTCGGTTGGCGGCGAGGCACGGCAGCAATACGTCTCTGTCGCTACGGCGCGCGAGTTCAACCCGATGGCCGCGCTGCCCGCGATGCCGCCCGCACCCGTCATCGCCAGCGGGCCCGTTGGGTGGCCTCCGCAACAGCAGCAGCAAGTCGTCGCGCCGGCGCCGCCGGGTCGCGGCTTGCCGATGTGGACGCTGCTGATTCCCGCCGTCATCATCATCGGCGGCGCGGTCTTCTTGGGGCTTCGACAGAACGCGGGGACTCCCGTGAAGCACCCGACGCCGCCTGGGACGACGAGCGCAGCTCCGCACGAAACGACGACGACGACCACGACCACGACCACGACCACGACCACGAGCTCGCCGACGCCGCCCACCACGACCGAGGTCACGGCGCACCCGATCGAGAGCTTGCCGGTCGCGACCGCCACCGCCACCGCCACGCACACGGCGCGCCCCACCGCGACGTGGGTCGTGAAGCCGAAGCCGACGAATCCGACCGCGGTTGACAACAAAGAGTTCGGCGGTCGAAAGTAACGGTCGATGCGCGCCTGGGGCAAACCGATTGTCGCGACGCTCGCGTTCGCGATCGCGATGAGCGCGCGGCCCGCGTCCGCCGAGCAGAGCGAAGCGGACAAGCTGTTCGACGAAGCCGCCGCGCTGATGAAGGACAAGAAGTACGCCGAGGCGTGCCCGAAGTTCGAGGCGAGCAACAAGCTCGATCCGCAGGTCGGCGGCTTGCTCTGGCTCGCCGATTGTTATGACCGCAACGGCCAGACCGCGAGCGCGTACAAGACCTACAAAGACGCGCAGAAGATGGCGATCGAGCGCAAGGACAAGCAGCAGCGCGACAAGGTCGCGCAGAAGCACTTGAACCAGATCGAGCCGCACCTCACGAAGCTCACGATCCTCGCGCCGCAAGAAGGCAAACCGGACGGGCTCGAAGTCACGCGCGACGGCGAAAAGCTCGAGGGCTCCGACCTCGGCCTCGCGGTGCCGCTCGATCCGGGGATGCACGTCATCACCGCGACGGCGCCCAAATACAAAGAGTGGAAGAAGAAGCTCGAGGTCTCCGGTGACGGCAACACGGTCACCATGACGATCGGCCCGCTCGAGAAAGAAGAGTCCGCCGCGCCGCCGCCGCCGCCCGTCGAAGAGGGCGACCCGGGCTTCGGGTATCACGTCGGCGGCGTCGTGGTCGGCGCGATGGGCCTCATCTCGATCGGCGTCGGCAGCGCGCTCGGTCTCGTCGCGGCCGGAAAGCTCAGCGACTCGAACGCGGCCAACCACTGCGATGCGCAGAACACGTGCGACGCAGTCGGCCTGGACCTCCGCTCGCAGGCGAAAGACGCCGCGCTCGTCTCGACGATCCTCTTCGTCGCGGGCGGCGTCGCGGTCGCAGCGGGATCACGCTGTTCGTGCTCGCGCCGAAGAAGAAGCACAACGCCGTGCTCGCGCACGTCGCGCCGGCGATCGGTCAGGGGTTCTACGGGTTGTCGCTCGCGGGGACGTTCTAGTAGTCAGAGACTCTCGTCGATCAACGACATCAGGTCGTGCACCTTCGCTCCCGCGGAGCGAAAGCGGATCACGCTCGACGCGCACGCGGTGACGAGCTCTCCGCCACCTTGCGCGTCGTGATCCGAGATGCGCTTCTTGGCGATCTTGCGCGAGGTCTCGGGCATCGTCAGGGGGACGAGGCCGCCGGCGCCGCTGCACTCGGCGCGCTCTCGGCGCATGGCGAACTCGAGGGGCGCGCGGCCGAGGACGCGCGTGAGCACGGTGCGAGGAGCGTCGTAGATGCCTAGGCCGCGGCCTAGCTGACAGGGGTCGTGCCATCGCAGCTCGCGCGAGCCGTCGCCTGCGCGGAGCTCCGAGACGCGCTCGGCGGCGCGCTCGACGAGCATCGTGACGCGCGCGCCAGCGGCGCGTAGCGCGACGGCGCACCCGGGATCCACCGCGACGATGTCTCGCCCGGCGAAGCGCGTCGCGTGATCCATGAACCCCTTCAGATCTCCCGCGAGCGCGAGCGGAAGGCCGCAGCACGATCGCTCGAGCGACACGTCGCCGAAGAGCTTCTTCGCGACGCGGAGCGCGGCGCTCGCGACGTCGGGGAGCTTTCGCGCGTACGTGCACCCGATGACGAGCGAGACGCCGCGCGTCGAAGTACTTGCATCTTGCAACGAATCGAGCGCGCGCGCGGTGCGCTCCTCGTGGGCGCGAAACGACGCGATCGTCTTCTTCGCGGCGGCAGGTCCGAGGCCGCTGCGCACGAACGCGTCGCGCGCCTCGACGAGCGTGCCCGCGACGTCGTTCTTGTGGTCGCACGCCTCGCTGCACGCGCGGCACCCCGTGCACGCCCACGCGGGCTCCGCGAACGGCTCCTCGAGCGGCACGTCGCCGCGCGCCGCGAAGTAAGCGGTCGACATTTTCCCCCACGGGATGAGCGTCTCGCGCGGCTCGGCGTTCGACACCGGGCACGCGCTCCGGCAAAGCTTCGGGCAGTAGACGCAGTTCTCGAGCGCGCCGCGGCGCGACTCGAGCGTCGGCAGCTTCCGCATCGGGCGCGGAGCGAATTTGGTCATCGTTCGAACCTCGTACCTTCGCTTCGCTACGGCGTGCGAGGTTCGATGCTCATCTTCTGATCAGCGGTAGGTGAAGCGAACTTCGTGGTCGCAGATGCGGAACGCGTCGCCCTCGGCGATCTGCTTCCGCGCGATGCGTTGGCCGTTGTACTCGACGCCGTTGGTCGAGCCCATGTCGACCATGAAGTACACGCCGTTCTGGAACTCGACCATCGCGTGCTGGCGCGACACGTTCGGATCCTTCAGCGTCAGATCGCTCGACTGCTTGCCGCGGCCGATGACGAAGCGCTCTTTGTTGATCGCGATCTTCTCGCCGCTGTAGATGACGCTGAGGACGCCCGTCGACTGCGCGGGCGCGGCGCCGTAGCCGTTGTAACCGGGCTGCGGCTGGCGCGGGATCGGCGGGGGAACGCTGCGCGGAGCTTGGGGCACCTGCATCTGCCCCATCTGCGGCGGCGGCGGCGGACGCGACGGCGTCATGCCTGGAGGCGGCGGAAGACCGCGACCCATCCCTCCCATTTGCGGAGGCGACGGAGGCGCGCTCAATCGACCTGGAGGAGGCGGCAGACCCACGCCGCTCGCGGGACGCGCCATCGCGCCCGGCGGCGGGAGCCGACCCGGAGGCGGCGGGAGCGGTCCGGCGCCGCGCATCTGCGGCGGCGGCGGAACCGCCGGCGTCGGGATGCTGCTCGGCAAGCCGCCCATCTGCTGCTGTTGCTGCATCGGCTGCGGCGGCGGACCGTACGCGCTCGAGCCCGTCATCGACGGCGCGTTCTCGCGACCCGGATAAGGCGTCTTCGACGCGCCGGGGCCATAGCTCCGCTGACGCGCGTACTGCTTCATCGCCTCGTTGATCAGGTAATCGACGCTGCACTCGAGCTCGCGCGCCATTTGCTCGAACGTTTCCCAGAGCACGTCCCGGCACTGGAACGAACGCGTGCTCTTCTTGTTCGGATCGGAGCTCATTGCATTCACGGGGAACTCAATTGTTGGTCATCGATGGGACGATGCAGAACTTCACGAAATCACCGACCGTCGCGATTGTTTTCGACTCGGTCTCGTTCGAGCCCGGAGCCTTCGGCACCTCGCACGTCCAGCCGCACTCGTCCTCTTTGTCGCACTTGGGGACGGGTGCGTTGTCCGACTCTCGGGATTGTACCACCGAAATGTCGGCTTTTTTACCCTGGTAGAAAAAGCCGAGCGCCGCCAGGCGCGGGCCCAGCTCTTTCGAGTTCAAATACGGCAAAATGGCCTCCCGCGGCTTGGGCTCGCCCGAGGGCGCGTCCATCTTGGCGATGCGTCCGCCGTACGTGAGCGGCTCGGAGAGGCCCATCTTCGTCGCCGCTGACGCGGGCAGGTGGTGCATGAACTCGCCGAGGCTCTTGGTCGTCATCGTCTTCAAGACGAGGTCGGCGGCGGCCCAGCGGACCTTCCACTTCTTCGCCTCGAAGAGCGTGTAGAGCTTCGGGACGACCTGCTCCTTCGGCAGCTCGCCGAGGCGCGCGAACGCGAGATCACGAACGCCGTCCGGCGCGCTGTCGTCCTTCGCGATGTTGAAGACCGCGTCGACGTCCGCGGTGTTCGTCTTGTCGATGCGTCCCTCGAGCGCGGCGAGCGCGGCCTTACGGCGTTCTTCGCTGTTCTTCGGGTTCGCGGCGAACTTGAGGCAGTAGTCGATGACGGGGCGCCCGCCGACCTTCTTCATCGACGAGAAGACCTTCGTGAGCTCCTGCTCCTGGAACTTGTCGAGCTGGATGGCGAGCTGCTGATCGTTGACGTTCGCGCCGGAGCGTTTGTTCGCCTCCTGCACGAGCGGCTTCTGCTTCGCGATCCACGCGGGACCGTCGAGCGCCTCGGCGAGCGCGCGGAGCTGCTCGGAGGCCTTCTGCTTCGTGGGCTCGTCACCGAGGTCGGCGACGAGGGACGCCATGCGATCGACCTTCGACGATTGCTCCGTCATGAGGGGCGGCAAACCCTTCACGGCGGGCGCGCCGAAGAAGCGCATCATCTGCTCGACGCCGAACGCCTGCGCGCTGTTGTCGATGCGATCTTCGAAGTCCGTCTGCCCCCACTTCATGAGCGCGGCGGAGAGATCGGTCTTGCTCTTCTCGTCGGAGACGAGCGGCGGCTCGTGGGAGAGCATCGAGAACGCGGCGTCCTTGAAGGGAACCGTCTCGTCGAAGGGCATCGTGCCATCCGGCTTTTTCTGCGGAGGCGGCGCCTCGATCTCCTTCACGAGCTCCGGAGTCATGCCGATCGCGATCTTGCGTCGGTCGTCGTCGGTGAGCGTCGCGAGCGCGCCAATCAATTGATCGATCCCGATGCGTTTGCCCGCGCGCGGTTTCATCCGAATGAGCGACATGGCCGCTTCGGTCCGAAGCTGCATGGAGTACTTGTCGTGCGTCACGACCGCGACGAGCTTTTCCGGACCACGCTCGGTGCCCTCCCACCGGTGGACGTCGCTCTCACTCACTGCGCAACCGGCAATGGGTGTCATTAACCCCGCGGTCAGCCCCAAAAAGAGCAGCAGTGTGCTGGCTCTCGGCGTGCGTTGTGCCATCGCGCGGATGGTACTCAAAACTTGGCCCGATTCGCCGAGAATAATAGGTTCCGATGTAGGATAAGGTCGGAATGGTTCCCCTCTTCGCGCCACGCGAACCGAATGCGTCGAGTCCCTCCAACGTGAAGCTCCGCATCGTCGGCTCGGGAGCCGGCCATGCGCGAGGACGTGAAGCCATCGCGCTTCTCTTGTGGATGAGCGCGATGTTCATCACGCTCGCGCTCGCGTCGTACGGCACCGGAAATAACTGGGTCGGGCCGGTCGGCGAGGCGGTCGGCGGCGCGTTCGTCTGGCTCGTCGGCGTGATCGCTTGGGCCATCCCGCTCGAGCTCGCGCTCCTCGGGATCCCGTTCGTTCGTCACAAGGACTCGCTCGCGACGCCCGCGCGCCTCGCGGGCGATCTGCTCATGGTGGTCGTCGCGGCCGCGCTCGTTCAAGTCGGCTGGGCCGGAAAGACGGCGTTCGAAGGACACGTCGCGGCGGGCGCGGTTGGCGAGCTCTTCGGCGAGGTCGCGCGCTCGCTCTTCTCCACGATCGGATCGTTCCTCGTGGGCTTCGCGTGCATCGGCCTGCTGCTCATCAGCCGCGCGGCATTCTCGTTCATCGCGCTCGTGAACTGGGTCGGGCGCCTCGGCGCGAAGAGCGCGTCGGGAACTGCGCGCGGCGCGCGGAGCGTTGCAGAGGCGTGGAAGACGGCGCGAGAGCTCGAGAAGGAAGAGCGCGAGCGCGAGCGCATCGCGTCGCTGCCGAAGGTGAACGCGGACGAGAGCGACGAGGCGATCATCGCCGCGCTCCCCGAAGCGGACTCGGACGCGGAGACCGAGGCGGAGTCGGAGACCGAGACGGAGACCGTCGCGGAGGCGGAGCCCGTCGCGAAGCCGAAGCGCGAGCGAAAGAAGAAAGAGCCCGCGCCCGAGCCCGAGATGGACATCGCGGAAGCGATCGTCGCGCCGAAGGAACAAGAGGCGCCCGCGCCTCTTCCGAAGTCGAAGCGCGCGCCGAAGAAGAAGGACGGCGAGCTCACGATCGTCGACACCTCCGCGGCGCTCGAGCAGGAGAAGCCGGTCGCGGCACCCAAGGAGAAGAAGCACGCGGGCGCGTTCAAGCTCCCGTCGATCGAGTTCCTCACGGCGGCGGGCATCGAGAGCACGATCACGATCGATCGCGAGTCGCTCTACAAAGACGCCGAGCTCCTCACGAAGACGCTCGCGGACTACGGCGTGACCGGAAAGGTCGAGGAGGTCCTTCCGGGACCGACGGTGACGACGTTCGAGGTCTCGACCGCGGCCGGCACGAAGGTCTCGAAGGTCGCGGGGCTCGCCGATGATCTCGCGCTGGCGCTCGCGCGCAAGGTGCGCATCGTCGCGCCGATCCCAGGGAAAAACCGCATCGGATTCGAGCTCCCGAACAAGAGCCGAATCCCGGTGTGCTTGCGCGATCTCGTCGAGGACCGGCGGTTTCAGGCGATGAACGCGCCGCTCCCCGTCGTGCTCGGGCGCGACATCCAAGGTCACCCCGTCTACGCGGATCTCGCGTCGATGCCGCACGTGATCGTCGCGGGCGCGACGGGCGCGGGCAAGAGCGTCGGGCTCAACGTCATGCTCGCGTCCCTCCTCTACAGGCGGACCCCCGACGAGCTGCGCCTCCTCATGATCGATCCGAAGGTCGTCGAGCTCGCGCCGTTCGATCGCATCCCGCACATGCTCTTGCCGGTCGTCACCGACATGAAGCAGGCGGCGAACGCGCTCAAGTGGGCCGTCGACGAGATGGAGCGGCGCTACCAGATGTTCGCCGACGCGGGCACGAAGAACATCGGCACGTTCAACAACTGGGTCGATCGCGTGCGGCGCGGCGACATCAAGAACCCGCGGCCGTTGACCTCGATCGGAAAAAATCCGGACGGCACGACCGACGCGTTCAAGGACGGGGAAGAAGGGACGCAGCCGCTCCCCGAGAGGCTCCCGTTCATCTTGATCGTCGTCGACGAGTTCGCCGACCTCATGATGCAGCAAGGCAAGGACGTCGAATCGGCGGTCGCGCGGCTCGCTCAGAAGGCGCGCGCCGCGGGCATGCACGTCATCCTCGCGACGCAGCGCCCGAGCGTCGACGTCATCACCGGCATGATCAAGGCGAACTTCCCGACGCGCGTCGCGTTCCGCGTGGCGCAGAAGGTGGACTCGCGCACGATCTTGGACGAACAAGGCGCCGAGCACCTCCTCGGTCGCGGCGACATGCTCATCAAGCTCAACGGCACGAACGAGACCAAGCGCGTGCAGTGCCCGATGGTCACCGAAGAAGAGGTGCAGGCCATCACCGACCACCTCCGCCTCCAAGGCGAGCCGGTCTACGACGAAAACATCTTGAAGCCGCGCGACGACGACCAAGCCTCGAGCGACGAACAAGAGATGGACAAGGACTCGATGTACGACGAGGCCGTCCGCGTGGTCGCCGACACTCGTCGCTGCTCGACGTCGTGGCTCCAGCGAAAGCTCGGCCTTGGCTATAACCGTGCCGCCCGCATCGTGGAGATGATGGAACGGCAGGGAATCGTGGGTCCGGCGAACGGCGCCAAGGACCGGGAAGTCTTAATCGGCTCGATATGAGGATCCACTCGACGTGAGCGAAATTCGCGCTAAATTGCCGAGGCTCGTGTCTCGACCCCACGACGATCTCGAACAGTCGGGTGAATTCCCGAGTGCGACGACCCCGAACGCGACGGAGGGCGCAGGACCCGCGTCCTGTGCTTCGCCGCGGTGGCCGGCGCACCGCGATCAATGCGGACACCTCGCGGAGCGCCACCGCGTGCGGCTCATCGCGGACATCTCGAAGCTGCTCCACGATCCGTGCGTGCCCGAGTCGGCGAAGACTGCAGGCCTCACGCTCATCGGGTGGCTCGCGCGGCGCCAGCCGGGTGAATCCGCGCACGGATACGGCGTCGCCGAAGCGACCGACCACCGCGCACGTCGACGCGCTAGGTGAGTGCGACTGCGAACGCGCGCGCGATTCGTAGCGCGCCTCTCGCGCTGCTCGTCTCGCTGCTCGTCGTCGTCGTCGTCGCGCGCGTCACGCGGCGCTCGCCCACGACCACGACGACTCGCGCGATGGTGATCCCTTCGAGCGCGACCGACGCGCGCGCGCCGTCGATCGCGGCGCCTCCGTCGTCGGGCCTCGCGACGCCGACGCCGATCCGCATGCAGCACGGCGATCGAAAGCGCTGCGCGCGAGAGGCCGTGCGCGGCCCCGAGACGCTGAAGCAGAAATGGAAGACGCCGGGGCTCGGCGCGATCGAGGCGCAAGTGATCCCTTCGCCCGACGAGTCCGTGCTCTACGCGGTCACTTTCGGCGGAGAGCTCGTCGCGCTCGCGCGCGCGGACGGCGCGGTGAAGTTTCGCGTGCCGCTCGGCGGGCGGAGCTACGCGACGCCGTGCGTGGACGCGCGCGGAAACGTGTACTCTGCAAGTGACGCGAAGAAGCTCTTCGCGGTCCGCCCCGACGGCCACGTGCAGTGGACGCTCGACCTCGACGACGAGGGCGACACGGCGTGCGCGCTCGCGCCCGACGGCAACGTCGTCCTCGCCGCGGGGAAGACGCTCTACTCGGTCACGCCGAACGGCGACGTCGCGTGGCGCTTCGCGGCGCGCGGGAAGATCTTCACCGCGCCCGCGATCGGCGACGACGGACGCGTCTTCTTCGGCTCGCAGGACCACCGCGCGTACGGCGTGGACCACGGCCGCAAGGCGTTCGCCGTGGACCTCGGCGCGGACGTGGACGGATCGCCGGCGATCGACGACGATGGCGTCCTCGTGATGGGAACCGACGCCGGCGAGGTCGTGAAGCTCGACCCAAATGGAGGCACGCTCTGGAGCGCGCACGTGGGCGGCTTCGTGCGCGGACCGCTGTCGATCGCGCGCGGCGGCGACGTGCTCGCGGGCGTCTATGGCCCGCGCTCGCGCGTGGTCCGGCTCGACGAAGCGAGCGGCGCCGAGAAGGGGAGCTTCGATGTCCCGGGCACCGGCGCCCTCGAGTTCGGCGTCCACGGCGGCCCGCTCGAGGACGAAGCGGGCCAGCTCTACTTCGGCGCACAAGACGACGCGCTCTACGCGATGAGCTCGAGCGGCCAGCTCCTCTTTACGCTGCGCACCGAGGGCGACGTGGATGCTCCGCCGACGCTTCTCGGCGACGGGTCGCTCGTCGTCGCCTCCGACGACGGCGCTGTGTACTATCTTGAGCGCTGAAGCGACCAGAACCATGAACATCGGCATTCCGCCCGCAGTCGACACGGACGTCGAGGACGTGGTTTGGGCCCTCCAGACGGCCGCCTCGCTTTGGAAGCGCAACGAGCGCGTCGACGCGATCGTGTGGCTTCGTCGCGCGGCGCAGGCTGCGAACGACGCGGAGAACGACGATCGCGCGCTCGAGCTCGCGCGCGAGGCCGCCGAGCTCTCGGATTGGATCGCGCACAACCCGCTGCCGCCGGCTTCGACCGCGCCGCCGCTCCCGTCGTCGATCCCGCCGAACGAGTCCGCCACGGGCGGCGTCGATGATTTGCTGCGCGACATTCCGATCGAGGAGATGCCCGGCGTCTCGCTGAGCGCGCCGACCGCGCCGACCGCGTTCATGCCGGTGAAGATGCCGATACCGATCCCGATGCCGCCGACGACGAGCGATCTCATCCCGATCTCGGAGCCGTCGTCGCCCGTCGTCTTTCAGAGCGTCGCGTCGGAGAAATCATCCGAGAACGTGCAGTCCGCCGCGGAGGCTCACGCGGGCATGCTCAATCCGTGGGGCGCGCCGCCGCCCGAGGAGCTGCCGCCCGTGCATCAGTCCGCCGCGCCGAGCTCCATCGCGTCGAGCGAGGACGCCTACGACGACGAGGTCGTCACGAGCGCGCGCTTGATGCTCCCGGAGGCGGAGCCCGCGATGATCATGAACGCGCCGCTCCCGGCGCCGAGGCCGCCGACCGTGTCGCCCGCGCCGCCGCCCGTTCCTCCGCCCGCGCCGCCCATCAGGATCACCCCGCTTCGTCCGGGACAGCCCGATCTCGCGCCCGAGCTCGCGCCGGATCCGATGCAGGAGCTCTCGCAGCAGGTGACGAAGATCCAGCCGCCGCCGCCCGAGGTTCGCGCGGCGATCGCGGCCGCCGTCGCCGCGTCGCGCGCGGCCCAGTCCGCGCCGCCACCGCCTGCGCCGCCGCCGCCGATCGTGCCGCCCGCGCCTGCGCCGCCCGTCGTGCGCTACGAGCCCGAAGCCACGCTCGTGTCCGCCGGCGTCGAGCCGCCGCCGCGAGCCGAGCCGAAGGCCGCGACGGAGGTCGATCTCGCGTCGGTCGACGCGCTCGCCGATCTGCCCGACGACGCGCGCGAAGAGCTCGAGCGCGTCGCGCAGATCCACCGCCTCTCACGCGACGAAGAGATCATGGGCTTCGCGCTCGCGTACGTCGTCGACGGCGCGGTCGACGTCGCGGCGCAGATCGTCGACGTCCCCGCGCACCGCGTCGAGAAGGGCTCGGTCCTCAAGGCCAAGGGCACCGTCGCCGAGAGCGTGCCGCTCAGGCTGATTTGCGCGTCCGATAGCGCCGTCGTCGCGACGTGGGACGCGACGCAGATCGAGCCCGCGTTCAAGGCGTGCCCGTGGGTCGAGGACGATCTGCGCGCGATCGCGAATCACGTGCAGGCGCTCGTCGGCGTGACGCTCGGGCCCCTCGCCGATCGCCTCGACGCGACGCTGCGCGCGCAGATCACGAGCAAGCTCGAGCTGCGCGAGCTCGCCGAGGGCGACGTGATCGTCGAGGCGGGCCACCCCGTGCGCGATTTGTGTCTCGTCGGTCAGGGCACGATCGAGCTCGTCACCGACGGCGCGGTCACCGGCCAGGTCAGCGCCGGCGAGTTCCTCTTTCCGTCGGAGATCATGGGCGGCGGCAAGGCGACCTCCACCGCGCGCGCGGGCAAGGGCGGCGTGCTCCTGCTCGCGTCGGACCGCGCGATCGCTCAGGAGCTCATGGTGACTTGCCCGCCGCTCCTCGAGATCTTCGCGGGGATGTGAGTCACTCGATCGTGACGTCGCGCGGCGCGGCGAGGGCGGCCTTCTTCGAGGGCGTCTCGACCTCCCACCGGAGCTCTTCGTTGCCCTGCGCGCCGGCGAAGCGGAGCCCGAACCACGCGGCGTCGTCGGCGATCGTCGGCCTTCCGTTGGCGCTGACGCGCGGGAAGTCGATTCGGAAGCAGTGCCGGTGCACCGACGTGTACGGGAAGTAGCGGTACTCGATCGGCCCTGGCTTCACGAGCTCGAGCTTCGCCGGCGCGGTCTCGTTTCCCTTCTCGTCGATGAGCCTCACGATCCACGCGGACGTCGGCCTCGTGAGGTCGTCCCACTTGAACTTGGTGCCGTAGAGCGCGACGTAGAACTCGTATTTGACCTGCGTGTCGGCGAGCGTGCGCTGCAAGAGCTCGCGGCGCTGCTCGATCGTGAGGCGATAGTCGGACGAGTAGCGAACGACGTACGCCCAGCGGAAATCCCAGGACTCGAACGTCGCGGTCGCCGTGAGCATGTCGTCGAGCTCGCTCAGCGTGATGAGCTGCTCGGTGCGCGTCCATCGATTGAGCACCGTGTTGTAGTCCGACGGGACGTACTCGCGCGCGCCGCCCGAGAGCGACACGCGCGCCTCCGAGCAAGAGAACATCGCGAGCGGCAGGAGGAGCGCCCAGCGCCTCACGGGAGACCTCGCGCGGCGCGCCACGCAGGATCGAGGCACGACGAGATGTAGTTTCGGCCCGTGTCCGGGATGATCGTGACGACGCGCTTGCCGGGGCCGAGCTCCTCCGCGACGCGAATGGCCGCCGAGACCGCGACGCCGGACGACGTGCCTGCGAGGATGCCTTCTTCCTTCGCGAGCGCGAGCATCATCGCGACCGCGTCGCCGTCCGAGACGAGCTCGACGCGATCGGGCGCGACGCCGTGCACCGTCGCGCGCGCGTCGAGCTCGACGACTCCCTCGACCACCGATCCGTGGGCGCCCGCGGCGTGCGCGGGATCGGGCGCGGCGCCGACGATCGCGACGTTCGGGATGCGCTCGCGGAGCACGCGCGAGACGCCGCCGAGCGTCCCGCCCGAGCCCACGCACGCGACGAACGCGTCCACCGAGTCATTGCATTGTGCAAGGATCTCGAGCGCCGTGGTTCGCTCGTGCACGTCGGGGTTTGCGGGGTTGTCGAACTGGTCGGGCATGAAGCCCGAGAGGTCGCGCGCGAGCCGCTCGGCCTTGCCGATGTAACCTTCGGGGTCGTCCGCTTCGACGTCGGCGCGCGCCTTAACCACCTCCGCGCCGAACGCGCGGAGCACGCTGAGCTTGTCGGTCGATGTCGTCTCCGGCACCACGATCACGCAGCGGTAGCCGCGCACCGCGCAGACCATCGCGAGGCCCACGCCAGTATTGCCGCCGCTCGCCTCCACGATGGTCGCGCCGGGCACGATACGCCCGCGCTTCTCCGCGTCCTCGATCATCGCGAGGGCCGCGCGGTCCTTGATGCTGCCGCCAGGGGCGAAGAACTCGAGCTTGCACACGATCTCGGCCGCCCGTGCAGGAACGACGCGATTGAGGCGCACCATCGGCGTGCGGCCGATTGTCTCGAGGACGTCTTTGCAGATGCCGCGAAACGTCTCGTCACCGAGGCTCGAAGCGCCGACCTGAAAGGTGCCGTCCACCAGGTACTGCACTGTACTGCATGTAACCGCGTAAGGCTCGCCGCATGGCGCGGGGGTCATGGGGTCGTAAACGTAGCGGCAAATCTGCCGCGTCATCACGTGCAAACGCTCAGATCCTTTCGCGCGGCTGCTCCGTCAAACAGAGGTGCGCAGCTGGCATGCGCGCTGCTTGAAGGAAGAGACCATGTTGGAAAAGCTCGATTTGATGGTGCGCTTCTGGGAGCTGACTGCGCGTCATGCGACCGTCGGTGAGCCGCTGTCGAAGGACGAGCAGGTCGAGCTCCTCTCCTGGATGCAGCTCATCACCACGGACCTCGAGGTGCCCCCGCCAGGGCCGCTCGCGCAAAACGGCAACGCCCTGCCTGCTCAAGTGATCGGCGCGGGGACGATGAACGCCGTCGAGCTGCGCGCGGTGCTCGCGCGAGCTTTGCTCGTCACGAGCGCGGCGCCGATCCCAGAGGGCGCGAGCGTCCTCTTGCGCGTGACCGACGCCGTCGCGGGCGTCGAGTACGTGATCCCGTGCATCGTGAAATGGGTGCATTATGCAAGTCCGTGCTCGGTGGCGCTCGCCGTCGACGGCATTCCCACGCGAAAGAGCTTCGCCGCGCGAGCCGAGCCGAAGGTCACCCAGGCGTGGTCCCAGGCCTCTTCCCAGCCCTCGAACTGACGATGGCGGTTGATGTGAGCCGGGGGTTTCTGCAATAGTTTGCGGCCCCATGCCGCTCAAGATCTCCGCACGCTCGGCGCAACCCTTGGATCTCAACGCAGACGTCGTCGTGATGGGGACGTGGACGTTTCCGTCCTCGAAGAACAAGGACGACAAAAAGAAGAAGGGCGACGCGAAGAACCCGTTCGTCGAGGCGCTCGATCGGGCGCTCGGCGGAGGCGTCGCGCGGCTCATCGAGAAGGAAGAGTTCACGGGCAAGAAGGATCAGACGCTGTCGGTCCCCACGCTCGGCCGCTTGCCGGCGGCGAAGCTCGTCCTGCTCGGGCTCGGCGATCGCGACAAGGCCGGCCCAGCGGAGGTCCGCTCGTTCGCGGCGAAGGCCGCGCGCATCGCGAACGCGGAGAAGGCGAAGTCGCTCGTGCTCTCGTTGCCCGACGGCCTCGAGGCACGCCTTCGCACGGTCGCCGAAGGGCTCGACCTCGGAGCGTACCGCTTCACGAAATACCTGACGGGCGATCGCAAGCCCAAGGAGTCGCTCGAAGAGGCGACGATCGCGACCGAGCGTCGCTTGCCGCCCGACGCGAAGCGCTCGATCAGCCTCGGCCAGGCGATCGCCGGGGGCGTCAACGTCGCGCGCGATCTGTCGAACGAGCCGCCGAACGTGATGTTCCCGACGGCGCTCGCGGAGGCCGCGCAAAAGGCGGGCAAAGAGCACAAATTCAAGGTCACCGTCTTCGACGACAAAGAGATCGTGAAGCGCGGGATGCACCTCCTCCACGCGGTGGGTCGCGGGAGCTCGCACCCGCCCGTGCTCGTGCACATGTCGTACGTGCCGTCGAAGAAGTCGAAGAAGCGCTACGTGTTCGTCGGCAAGGGCATCACGTTCGACACCGGCGGCATCAGCATCAAGCCCGCGCAGGGCATGGGCGAGATGAAGCACGACATGTCCGGCGCGGCGAACATGGTCGGCCTGATGATCGCGGTCGCCGCGCTCAAGCCGAACATTGAGGTGCACGCGATCATGAGCTGCGCCGAGAACATGCCGGACGGAAACTCGTATCGCCCGGGCGACGTGTGGGGATCGTACGACGGGAAATCCGTCGAGATCATCAACACGGACGCAGAGGGACGCCTCGTGTTGGCGGACGCGCTCGCGTACGCGGCGAAGGAGCTCGAGCCGGATCTCATGGTCGACAACGCGACGCTCACGGGCGCGTGCGTGGTCGCGCTCGGCCAGACGTACAGCGCGTTCTACGCGACGAACGAAGACACCGCGCAGCGCTTCGGCGCCGCCGTGAAGGGCTCGGGCGAGCAGATGTGGCGCATGCCGCTCATCGAGGAGCTCCGCGAGCAGCTCAAGAGTGACGTCGCCGACCTGAAGCACACGGGCGAGCGCTGGGGCGGCTCGATCACCGCGGCGCTCTTCCTCCGCGAGTTCATCGGCAAGACCAAGAACTGGGTCCACGCGGACATCGCGGGTCCGGCGCAGGCCGATCGGCCCTACGCGTGGCACGGCAAGGGCGCGACGGGACACGGCGTCCTCACGTTTCTGTCGCTGATCGAGCGCGCAGGAAAATAGGGCCGCTCACAGGTCGTAACTTTTTTTGATCGCGAGCCCACTGTGTCCTCAGGAGGACGCATGAGAGCTCTTTGTCTTGCGCTTGCTTTGGGGTCGTTTGCGTGCGGTGGCACGGATGGCACCCTCACCGATGGCGGCAGTGACGCGCCCAACGGAAACGACGGCACGGTCAACAACGACGGTTCGACGACCGGCGACGGCTCGACGACCGGCGACGGCTCGACGACCGGCGACGCATCGACCGCGAGCGATGCCACGCTGAACGACTCGGGAAACCCGGTCACGGTTCCATGCGGCAACACGTCGTGCACGAACGGCGACGTCTGCTGCGCGAACACGGCCAACAACCAGACGACCTACGCGTGCGCCGCGTCGTGTCAGCAGAACCAGACCACGCTCAAATGCATCGGCAACGACTGCGGGTCGCAGGTCTGCTGCGTGTTCATCGATCAGAACAACCAGGTGGCGTCGCAGTGCCAGGCGACGTGCAACCCGAACAACCAGGCGCAGCTCTGTCAGGACACGGACGCAGGGCCGACGGGTTGCTCGAGCACGCAGCCGTGCTCGTCGGTGAAGATCACGGATTGGGGCCTGAACCCGCCATTCGGAACCTGCGGCGGCATCGGCAACTGATCAAAAGACGTACGGGACGAGCCGCCAGCGGGTTCGCTGGCGGTACGCGTCGTAGCCTTCGAGCTCCTTCGAGAGCACGCGCTCCTCGTCGAGCATCCGCAGCACGACGATCGCGGCGAGCATCACGAACGCGGCGAGGCCGACGAGCGAGCCGAGCGCGATCGGCGTCGCTCCCATGAGCAAGAACGCGCCCGCGTACATCGGGTGACGAACGATCGCGTACGGTCCGGTCGTGACGACGCGCTGCTTCGCGCCGACCTCGATCACCGCGGACGTGAACGTGTTCGCGCGGAACACGCGCCAGACGATCCAGAAGCCCAGCGCGACCAGCGCCTCGCTGGCGAAGGCGATCACCGGCGGGACGTGCGTCCACCCGAACCGATGATCGAGCGCCGGGAGCGCGAGCTCGCCGAGAAACGCGATCGACGCGAACGCCTGGATGACTTTTTGTTTTCGCGTCGGCTCCGCCATCGGGCCCGCCTTCGTGCGCCGCTCGAGGAGCGCGGGATCGCGCCGCGCGAGATCGATCGTGACGAGCAGCGAGGCCCCGAGAAACACGCCGATGTACGCCCACGCCTCGGCCCAGCGGAGCGTCCGCGCGGGCGCGAAGAGCGCGAGCGCCATCATCGCGCCGAGGAACACGAGGCCGAGGAGCGCGCGGAGCGTGACCATCACGCGAAGAGGCGCATTTGCTTCTTGCCGGCGGGATCCGGCATGCGCTCGATCGGCGTCACGACCCAATCGGAGATCGACCGATCGAGGATCGACTTGAGCTCGGGGATCTCCGTGCTCGGATCGAGCCACGCCGTGTGATCCTGTTCCTCGAGCGCGACGGGCATGCGGTCGTGAACGGCGGCGACCGCGGCGCTCGGATCGCGCGTGATCACCGCGCAGGTCTCGACGCGCTCGATCTTTCCGTGTCGCTCGCCCTTCCAGCGATCCCACACGCCCGCCATGCCGAAGACGCGCTTGTCGCGCCGCTGCACGAGGTGTGGGAGCTTCTTCTTTCCCTCGTGGCGCCACTCGTAGAAGCCGTCCGCGAGAACGAGGCACCTGCGCTTCTTGAACGAGTCGCGGAAGGCTCGACTCGTCGCGACCGTCTCGACGCGCGCGTTGATGAGCGGCTTCGCGTCTCGGAAATCGTGCACGTAGAAGGGGACGAGCCCCCACCGCATGAGGACGAGCTCACGGTGATCGGAGTCGCGCGCGCGACGCACGACGAGGATTGGATCGGTCGGCGCACAATTCAGGTTCAAGGCGTCGTCGGCGTTCGGCACGCTCGGCGCGAGCGGCGCCTCGAACACATCCGCCAAATCGCCAGGCGGGACTGAGAGTCGCGTTCGGCCGCACATGCGCTCAATATAGGGATAGAATTGCCGGTTGCGTGGGCGTCAGGATCGGCAGTTTGGCCATCGCAGTTGGACCGCATTTGGCGGGCGCGCTGCTCCTTGCGGCGTATGGCATCCAAACGGACGCGCCACCGCCGATCCTCCACGCGCCGCCTCGCCCGCACGTTCTCGCCGCGCACCGTTCGAAGGCGCAGGCGAGCCCGGCGCTGAAGGAGCAGCCGCGCGCATCACGACCCGCGCGCACGTTGACGATGCGCCTCGAGCACGGCGAGCACGTCCCTGAGGGCCGCCCCAACACGTGGATCCACGTGCCGTCTTCGCTCGACGCGGCTCCGGACCTGCGGCTCACGTTCCTCTTCCACGGGTTCAAGAACTGCATCGAGAGCTACACGAGCGCGGGCATCGTCTGCTCGCCCAAGAACAACGAGATGCGCCCGGGCTATCGGATCGCGGCGCAGCTCGAGCGCGAGGGATCGAAGTCGATCGTCGTGATCCCCGAGACGTCGTTCGACGTGATGAGCGCGGAGGCGCCCGAGCTCTCGAAGCACGGCGCGTTTCGCGCGTACGTCGAGGAGCTCCTCGCGGCGATCTCGACGGAGACGAACGGCGCACGCCTCGAGGACGTGCGCCGGCTCGCGCTCGCGGCGTCATCGGGCGGGTACCAGGCGCTCGAGCCGATCCTCGAGGACAGCGGCGCGCTCGTGACCGACGTGATCCTGATGGATGCAGCTTACATGTATCCCAAGAGCGCCGTGGGGCACTTCCTCAGCGTGGCCGCGAGCGAGCTAGCCTCCGGCGCTCCGCAGCACCGCATCGGCATCCTCTACACGCCGAGCGGCGGCGCGATGGCGACGACCGAGGAGCTCCTGCACATCACGATGAACGGGCTCGAAGCCGCGGGCGCCCTCGATCGGGCGCGGTTCAAGCGGTTCGAGAGCGATCCCGCGTTCGATGATTTGACCGCGCCGCTTTACATCCATCGCGTCCATGAGGACCACGACGTGGTCGTGCGGAGGAACTTGGGGCGCGTGTTCGCGGCGGCGGGACTCTGAGGGCGTAGACGGAGACGGCTAGTACGCCAGCGCGAATCGCTCCTTGCACGGCTTCGCCGATTCATCCGTCCGGAGGCCGGGGATCTTCGTGGGGTCCGCGTCGAGGGACGCGAGCTCGCGTTTGATCTTCGAGACGATGAGGCCGTCGAGGTTGCCGCTCGCGTATTGCTCCTGCGTGCCGCCGCAGCTCGAGAGCGGATCGCCGCCGCCGACCGACTGCGGGCCCGCGCCGCCGCGGAGCACGAACATCTCGGTCGCGCCGGTGTACTGCGCCATCTGGCGGAGCACGGCCTGGCCGAGGCCGTCCATGCCGCTCGCGGCGATGCCGAACAGCTGGATGCCGCGGTGCGACGCGGTCTTCATCGTGAGCGCGTAGTCGGGGTCGTTCGGGTAGTCGAGGTGCGGCGGCGCGTCGGCGATGATGAACGCCATCTTCGCGACGGCTTGCGAGTCCCACTCGAGCTGCGTGATCGCGGCGTGGACGCCCTCGTTCATGTCCTCGGGCATGTCGCCGCCGCCGCCTGCTTCGATCGAGGCGATCTTCTTCGAGAACGACGCGAGGTCGCTCGTGAACGCGTACGCCTTCGTCACGAAGGGATCGCTCCGGTCTTTGTATTCGATCATGCCGATGCGCACCTGGAGCTGGTTGCCCTGGAGGGTGCGCGCGACGGTCTGGATCGTCGACTTCACGCTCGCGATCTCTTCGCTCATCGAGCCCGTCGTATCGAGGACGAAGGCGAGGTCGACGAGGCGCGCGTCGCTGCGTCGCGCGGAGGTGAGGCGCATCTCCGCGGTGCCGTCGCCGTCGTCGTCGAGCGCGACGGTCGTCTGCGCGCTGCCTTCGACGCACTTGGCGTTCGCCTTGAAGCTCTTGCCCGTGAGGCCCTCGGCGTGCGGGAAGAGGATCGCGCGGCCCGACGCGGTCGTCGTGAGCGTGACCGCGTGCTGCGCGTCGTCGGTCACCGTGATCGGGCAGCGCGAGACGGCCTTGCCGGCGACGTCGCGCACGATCAAAAAGCGGCGGCCGCGCACGTCGGCGCCGTGGATCGGTTCGCTCACGGAGCCGAGGTAGCGCTGGAACTCGCGGTAGTTCGCGTTGTCGTCCCACTCGCCGGCGCGGATCGCGGAGGCCTGCCCTTGTCCGCCGATCATGCCGGCGCCTCCACTGAGCTCGTCCTTGTCGGCGCCCTTTCGGGCGGCCTTCGCTTCTCGCGCCGCGGTCGCGGTCGCCGCAGCGATGGGCGCGTTCATCGCCACACCGCTCGCGGCGGGCGAGCCGGGCGTCTCCTCGAACCTCGCGGCCGCCGCCGAGCCCGCGACCTGTTGGTCTTTCGCACACGCAGACAGCAAGAACGCCACGGACAGGAGGAGGTGCTTTCGCATCCCCAAAAGACGGCCGAGCCAGCCAAAAGATCTGGGCTACCATCGCCGCCCGGATGAGCCTCGTCTCGGCCCTGTTCGGACCCCACTCGATCGCGCGCGAAACCCGCGAAAGGGTGGACCGTTTGGAGCTGCCCTTCAGCCGCTTCGGGGTCGACAACTACGGCATCTCGAAGAAGCACCTCGCGTACTGGTTCACCCTATTGGGTGTACTCTACAAGGAATACTTCCGCGTCAAGGCCTACGGGACCGAGCACATCCCGAAGCGCGGGCGCGCGATGCTCATCGGCAACCACTCGGGCGGCATCGCGATCGACGGCGCGATGGTGATCGCGTCGTGCCTCTTCGAGCTCGAGCCACCGCGGCTCGCGCAGGGCATGGTCGAGAAATTCCTGAACAAGATGCCGCTCGCTTCGCTCTGGATGAACCGCGTCGGGCAGCTCACCGGGCTGCCCGAGAACGCGCTCCACCTGCTCGAGGACGATCGCATCCTCATGGTCTTCCCCGAGGGCGCGCGCGGCACCGCGAAGCTCTATTGGGAGCGCACGTCGCTCGTCCAGTTCGGAACGGGCTTCATGCGCCTCGCGCTCCAGACGAAGACGCCGATCATCCCGTTCGGGTTCATCGGCGGCGGCGACGCGCTCCCCACGGTGTTCAACGCCGTCGACCTCGGGCGCATGGTGGGCGTGCCGTACGTGCCGATCTCCGCGTACCTCTTGCCCGTGCCGCTCCCCGTCCAGCTCGCGGTGCACTACGGCGAGCCGATGCGCTTCGAGGGGACGGGCAACGAAGACGACGCGACGATCGAGCACAAAGTGAACGAAGTGAAGACGCGCATCGCAGAGCTCGTCGAGCACGGCGAGCGCCAGCGCGCGGGCTTCCTCTCGCTTCCAGGGCGATCATGAAAGTGCTTCTCCCCGGCATGTCGGGCCTGCTCGCGCGGATCGTCGCGCGGAAGCTCCTCGCGCGAGGGCACGAGGTCGTCGGCATCGACTCGCGCCCGTGGCCGGACATGCCAGACGGGCTCGTGCTCCAGACGATCGACATTCGAAAGCGCGCGGCCGAGGACGTCTTTCGCACGTTCAAACCCGACGCGGTGATCCACATGGCGACGGTCACGCACCTCCTCCAAAAGAGCGAGGAGCGCTACCGCATCAACCTCGGCGGCACGCGCGCCGTGTTGGATCACTGCCACGCGTACGGCGTGCGCCACGCGATCTTCGTCGGCCGCCACACGTACTACGGCGCCGCGCCCGACTCGCCGCTCTATCACACGGAAGAAGAGCCCCCGAGCGGCGCGACGTCGTTTCCCGAGCTCGCGGATCTCGTCGCCGCCGATCTCTACGCGGGCTCCGCGCTCTGGCGTTATCCGGAGATCGACACGTGCGTCTTGCGTGTTTGCTACACGCTCGGACCCTCGCACCACGGGACGCTCTCGACGTTCCTCTCGCCGAAGCGCATCCCGCTCGTGCTCGGGTTCGACCCGCTCTTCCAGTTCATGCACGAGGACGACGCCGCCGAGGCGATCGTCGTGGCGCTCGAGAAGAAGACGCGCGGCGTCTTCAACGTGTCGGGGCCGCCGCCGCTGCCGCTCTCGGTCATCGCGCACGCCGCGGGGAAGAAGACGCTCCCCGTGCCCGAGGGGCTCTTCCGCGTGATGCTCGGCCGCTTCGGTCTACCTGGCCTTCCGCAGGGCGCGATCGCGCACATCAAGTACCCGATCGTGATCGACAGCATGCGCTTCAAGAAGACGATCGGCTTCCGCTACGAGTACGACGCCGAGGCGACGATCGAGAGCTACCGCTCGACCTCCTGAAACGCGACGTGCTTGCCCTCGGGCTTCGCGAAATAGAGCGCGATCGCGAGGTCGGGGTGCGCGCCCGAGAGCCACTGAGCCGCGGTGCGGAGATCTTCCTGCTGCTGCCGCACGATCTCTTCGGGCGTCTCGAAGCGGTATCGCTCCTTGTAGTAGCCGCAGCCCTCGTGCGCGATGAGCGTCACGCGCTTGATCCCGTGGCCGCGGATCAAGAAGCTCGCGGACGTGCGCATCGCCTCGAGCGCGGAGAAGCTCGCGCTCCCGAGATCGAGCAGCGCGGGACCGCCCGGCATGCAGAGGACGTCGAGGCGTGGGTGCCCGAGCCCGTGGACGAGCTCTTCGACGGCGTCGGTGAACCGACCGTCGGAGCAGTAAATCGCGAGGGCGTCGGGGTGCTTCTTCTCGAAGGTCGTCTTGGAGCTCACGTCCCGAGCCTACTATGTGAGTGTAAATGACGATTGTCATCTCTCCGTGAGGCGCCATCGAGCAAAGTGACTTCATGACGCGTCCGATCATCGAGCCGTTTCGCATCAAGGTCGTCGAGCCGATTCGCATGACCACCGCCTCCGAGCGGCGGAAGATCCTCGGCGAAGCGGGGTACAACCTCTTCGGCGTTCGCGCCGAGAACGTCATCATCGATTTGTTGACCGACTCAGGCACGGGCGCGATGAGCGCCGAGCAGTGGGCGTCGATCATGCGCGGCGACGAGTCGTACGCGGGCGCTAGCAGCTTCTACCGCTTCGAAGAGGAGCTGCGGAAGCTCACGAACGTCAAGTTCATCTTTCCGACGCATCAAGGGCGCGCCGCGGAGCGGATTTTGTGCGCGGTCGTGCCGCTGCGCGGACGGGTCGTCGTGTCGAACGGGCTCTTCGACACGACGCGCGCGAACATCGAGGCCGCGGGCGCGCGCGGGCTCGACATCCCCGTCGAGAACGGCGGCACATTCTCTGGCAACATCGACCTCGAGGCGCTCGACGCAGCGCTCGCGAAGGAAGACGTCGCGATGCTCGTGATGACCGTCACGAACAACACGCTCGGCGGCTTGCCCGTCTCGCTCGAGAACATCCACGAGGCCGCGAACCGCGCGCGCTCGAAGGGCATCCCGGTCGTTCTCGACGCGTGCCGCTTCGCGGAGAACGCGTGGCGCATCAAGCAGGGCGAGCCGCGCGCGGCCGAGCTCGATCTGCGCGCGATCGTCCACTCGATGTTCGCGAGCTGCGACATCTTCACGATGAGCGCGAAGAAGGACGGCATCGTGAACGTCGGCGGCGCGCTCGGCGTCCGCGACGAGGCGCTCGCGGAGAAGATCCGCGTCGAGCTCGTTCGCACCGAGGGCTTCCCGACGTACGGCGGCCTCGCGGGCCGCGATCTCGACGCGATGGCGACGGGCTTCGAGGAGGTGCTCGAGGAGAGCTACCTCGCGTACAGGCAAGCCGCCTCGGACTACCTCGCGCACGCCCTCGAGCGCGCGGGGTGGCCCGTGCACTCGGCCGCCTCGCACGCCGTCTACCTCGACGCGGGCGCTGCGCTCCCGCACCTCAAGCCGAGCGATTTGCCCGGTCAGACGCTCGCGTGCGCGCTCTACCTCTGCGGCGGCGTGCGTTCGTGCGAGATCGGCGAGCTCATGTTCCCCGGCGGCGCCGGGCACAAACAGCTCGTGAGGCTCGCGCTGCCTCGCCGCGTCTACACGCAGAGCCACGTCGACTACGTCGGCGCGATCGGCGAGGAGGTCGCTGCGGTGAGATCGCGCCTGCCCGCGATGCGAATCGTGCGCGCGCCCGAGCGCCTGCGCCACTTCACGGCGACGCTCGCGCCCTCCGCGCCGTTCCCGGATTTTCAGTAATCAGCACCGTTTGCATCCACGCCGCCAACTTTGCGGCTCATCAAGCGGAAATATTCGCCTTCGCCGTCAAGCGCGCACTGACGAACGTCATGTCCTTCTCGGCACGACGGACGCAAGTTCCGCCCACGGGAGCTCACCATGCGAACGATCATTCGATTCCTGCTTCTTGGTGCCGTGGGCGTCTTCGCCTGCAGCAACAAAGCAGAAGAGCAGTTCCAGCAGCAGCAAACGGGCGCCCTCGGCGCTTCGACGTCGATCAAAGATTTGATGAAGGCACGCAGCCTCTCCGAGGCGGACGTGGAGGCCGCGCTCAAGACGTACGTGCCGACGGGCAAGAGAGACGAGTACATAATCTTCGCTTCGGGCGGACAGTCGGGCCAGGTGCTCGTCATCGGCGTTCCGTCGATGCGATTGCTCAAGGTCATCGCCGTCTTCACGCCCGAGCCGTGGCAGGGCTACGGCTACGGTGACGACACCGACAAGATCGTGCAGGCGAGCACGCAGATGGGCCACAAGCTCACGTGGGCCGACGTGCACCACCCCGCGCTGAGCGAGACGAAGGGCGACTACGACGGCGAATTCTTGTTCGTGAACGACAAGGCCAACGGGCGCGTCGCCGTGATCGATCTCAAGGACTTCGCGACCAAACAGATCATCGCCGACCCGATCTTGATGAGCAACCACGGCGCGACGTTCGTCACGCCCAACACGGACTACGTGATCGAAGGCAGCCAGTACCCGGCGCCGCTCGGACGAGAGTACGAGCCGCTCTCCGCGTACAAGGACAAGTATCGCGGCGTCGTGATGTTCTGGAAGTTCGATCGCGCAAAGGGCCGCATCGACCCGGACAAGAGCTGGGGCCTCGAGCTGCCGCCGTACACGCAAGACCTCGCCGACGCGGGCAAGCTCGACAGCGACGGGTGGGCGTTCATCAACTCGCTCAACACCGAGATGGCGACGGGAGGCACGCTCGACGGCAAGCCGCCCATCGAGAGCGGCGCCTCGCAAAACGACATGGACTACATGCACATCATCAACTGGCGCAAAGCCGAGCAGCTCGTCGCGCAAGGAAAGGCGATGACGATCGCCGGCATGAAGATCCTGCCGATGTCGGTGACCGGTCCCGAGGGTGTGCTCTCGCTCGTCGGCGAGTCCAAGAGCCCGCACGGATGCGACGTCACGCCGGACGGCAAGGAGATCGTCGTCGCCGGCAAGCTCGACACGCACGCTACGGTCTACGAGTTCGCCAAGATCAAATCGCTCATCGAGCAAGGCAAGTTCGAGGGCAAGGATCCCTACGGCTTGCCGATCCTGCCGTACAAGGACGCGATCCGCGGCCAGGTGGAGCTCGGTCTCGGGCCGCTACACACGCAGTTCGACGACAAGGGCAACGCGTACACGTCGCTCTTCATCGAGAGCAAGGTCGCCAAGTGGAACGTGAAGGACCTCAAGCTGATCCAGAAGATCCCCGTCCACTACAACATCGGCCACCTCGTGGCGGCCGAGGGCGACACGGTCAGCCCCGACGGCAAGTACGTCGTCGCGATGAACAAGATGTCGATCGACCGCTTCAACAGCGTCGGTCCGCTCTACCCGCAGAACTTCCAGCTCATCGACACGAGCGGCGAGAAGATGCGCCTGCTCGCCGACATGCCGATCGGCATCGGCGAGCCGCACTACGCGCAGATGATCAAGGCGGACAAGCTCCACCCGATCAAGATGTTCTCGCCGGGCACGAACCCCGTCACGGGACAGAAAGATCCGAACGCGGTCGAGGGCGGCAAGGAGCGCATCGAGCGGCACGGCAACGTCGTCGACGTCTTCATGACGGCGATCCGCAGCCACTTCACGCCAGACCAAATCGAGGTCGAGCAAGGCGACACGGTCAACATGCACATCACGAGCGTCGAGCAGGCCGAGGACCAGACGCACGGCTTCACGATCGACATGCTGAACATCAACCTGAGCCTCGAGCCTGGGAAGTCCGAGAACATCAGCTTCAAGGCGGACACTCCGGGCGTCTACCCGTTCTATTGCACCGAGTTCTGCTCGGCGCTCCACCTCGAGATGACGGGCTACCTGCTCGTCAAGCCGAAGAAGTAGCGATGGCCGCCATGACCGACATCGACCATCACGTTCACCTGAGCGTGCAGCAAACCACCGCGGCCGCAGTGCCGCGGTGGAGGCGGTGGCTCGTCGTCGGCCTCATGGCGGCGGCCGTCGCGATGATCGCGAGCGCGTTCTTCTTCCCCTGGTGGCACTTCACGCTCTACGCGCCGCAGTACCCCCACGGGCTCAACATGACGATCTCGCTCACGGGCGTGAGCGGCGACGTGAGCGAGATCGACGAGCTCAATCACTACATCGGGATGGCGAAGCTCGAGGGCGTCGCGCCGATGGAGCGACACTTCGCTTCGTACGGCGTCGGCGGGCTCGGCTTCATCCTCGTGCTCATGACGCTCTTCATGGGACGAAGGAGCGGCTGGCTCATCTTGCTGCCCGCGCTGTCGTTCCCGCTCATCTTCATGGGCGACACGTATTACTGGCTGCACCTCACCGGCCACGCGCTCGACAAGCACGCAGCGATTCACCTCCCGGCGTTCACGCCGCAGATGTTCGGCAACGGGCAAATCGGCCAGTTTCTGACGTTCGCGGCGCCGTCGGAGGGCTTCTGGATCGCGTGTGGAGGTGCGCTGATCGTCGCCGTGGCGACGTATCTCCGGCAGCGGAGCGTCTGCGCCAACTGCTCCGAGCGCGGCACGTGCGGGGCCGTCTGCAAGAACGCGTTCCTCGGCAAGGAGCACCCCACGTGAACCAATCGGCGCGCCGCGCGCTGTCCGCGCTCGTGGCGGCTGGGCTCTTCGGGATCGCCGCGCGCGCGAGCACGCGCGATGGAGATCTCGTCGGGCCCGCGCCGCCTCGAGAGGACGCGGGCACGTACGCGCGCGCCGTCCCCGCGGGCGCCGTGGTCGCAGAGACGGACGCGGACCTCGCGCGGCTCGTCGCGGACGCGGCAGGTCCCCGCGAGATTTGGCTTCGCGACCGGACCTACCGCGGCGATCTCGTCATCGCCCGAACGCTCTCGCTCCATGGCACGGGCGGCACCGTGCTCGAGGGCAACGGCACGGGGACCGTCGTCACGATCCAGGCCGACGACGTGGTGCTCGAGGATCTCAGCGTGCGCCGTTCGGGCCGCCGCTTCACGGTGGAAGACGCCGGCATCAAGGCGAAGGCGTCGCGCGTGCGCATCTCGCACGTCTCGGTGGACGACTGCCTCTTCGGCATCGAGCTCGCGCCGTGCCCGAGCTGCGTCATCGAAAATAGCCGCGTGCGCGGGCCCGAGGACGAGGACAACGAGCTCCGCGGCGACGGCATCAAGCTGTGGGAGGCGCACGACGCGACGGTGCGCTCGTGTGTGGTCGATCACGGGCGCGATCTCGTCGTCTGGTACTCGAGCCGCGCGCTGCTCGACGGAAACGTCGTGCGCCACGGCCGCTACGGCACGCACTTCATGTATTCGCACGACGCGATCGTGCGAAACAGCCGCCTCGAGAACAACGTCGTCGGCATCTTCGTCATGTACAGCGCGCGCCTCCGCGCAGAGCACAACGTGCTCGCGGGCGCGCGCGGCCCCGCCGGGATGGGCATCGGCTTCAAGGAGTCGGACGGCGTCCGCGTCGAGGACAACTGGATCGTCGCGAACACGACCGGCGTCTACCTCGATCGCACCCCGCGCGACGTGTCGCACCCCGTCGTCTTCGAGCACGACGTCTTCGCGCTGAACGACGTCGCGGTGCGCTTCCTCTCGTCGCAAGAAGGCCTGACCTTCACCGAGAACGACTTCCACCAGAACGTCGAGGTGACCGCGGTCGAGGGCGGCGGCGACGCGCTCGGCGTGAAGTTCGAGCGCAACCACTGGACCGAGTACGAGGGCTACGACCTGGACGGCGACGGCACGGGCGACGTGCGCTTCGAGGTGAAGGAGCTCTCGAGCGAGCTCACCGACGCGCACCCTTCGATTCGTTTCTTCCAGGGCACGGGCGCGCTCGCGCGTGTTCGACGCGATCGCGCGCGCCGTGCCCGTCCTGTCGAGCAAGAGCCTGCTCGTCGACGAGCACCCCTCCATGACCGCGCCGAGGCCACGGATGCCGGTCCGAACCTCGTACCTCCGCTTCCCTCCGGCTTGCGAGGTTCGATGTATCCACATCCACCGCGTCTCGAAATCGTTCGGTCCCGTCGTCGCGCTCGAGGACGTCACGCTCCGCATCGAGCGCGGCGAGCGCGTCGCGTTCGTCGGGTCGAACGGCTCCGGCAAGACGACCTTGCTGCGCTCGATCCTCGGGCTCCTTCGCATCGAGGGGCGCATCACGATCGCCGGCATCGACGTGGCGAAGAGCCCGGAGCTCGCGCTGAAGCGCGTCGCGTACATCCCGCAGATCGCGCCGCCGATCGAGGCGCCGGTGTCCGAGGTCGTGCGCGCGCACGCGGCGCTCCGCGACATCGACCCGAAGAAGACGCGCGAGACGGCGATGCGCCTCGGGCTCGACCTCGAGGTCATCGCGAAGACGCGCTTCCGCGATCTCTCGGGCGGCATGAAGCAGAAGCTCCTCGCCGCGATGGCGCTCGCGACCGACGCGGACGTGCTCGTGTGCGACGAGCCCACGGCGAACCTCGACGAGGACTCGCGCAACGCGTTCTTCGAGGAGGTGAATCGGCGCCCGAAGGATCGCATCGTCGTCCTCTGCTCGCACCGCCCCGAGGAGGTCGAGCGGCTCGTCGATCGCGTCGTCGAGATGCGCGAGGGTCACGTCTCGCGCGACGAGGTGCTCGCGCACGAGCGACCCGTGAAGAAATCGTTCTTGAAGGTCGTGCCATGAAGGCCGCTCTTCTCGCGATTGCGCTCGCGATCGTGATGCTCGCGTGCGAGGACGCGTCGCGGCCGCTCGAGCCCGTTTGGGGCAAGCAGGCGTGCGCGCACTGCGCGATGCTCCTCAGCGAGCCGCGCTTCGGCGCGCAGCTCACGACCGAGGCGGGCGATCGCTACTACTTCGACGACCCGGGTTGCATGGCGTCGTTCGTTCGAGAGCGGTCGTCGCCGCAGCTTCGCGTCCGCGGGATGTGGGTCCACGAGCGGAGCGGCTGGGTCGACGCGAAGTCGGCGCGCTACGAGCTCGCCGCGAGCCCGATGGACTACGGCTACGCGCCGTCGAGTGAGGGCACGGCGGATTGGCTGGCGGTCGATCAGGCTGCCGCGCAGCGGGGAGAGAAGCGATGAAAGCGAAGACCGCGTTCTTTCGTCTCGAGCTCGCGGACGCGCTCCGGTCGCGCTGGCTCGCGTTCACCGGGGCCGTCTACGTCGTCGTCTTCGGCGCGTTCGTGTGGCTCGGCCTGCGCGAGTCGAGCGTGCTCGGGTTCACGGGCCTCTCGCGCGTCGTGCTCAACGTGTCGAACGCGGTGGTCATCGTGCTGCCGCTCGTGGCGCTCGTCGCGACGAGCCAGACGATCGTCCGCGCGCGCACCACGGGGTTCTTCGAGCTTTTCCTCGCGCAGCCGTGCAAGCGAAGCGATTGGTTCGCGGCCGTGCTCGCGTCGCGCGTGACGGTCATCGCGGGCCCGCTCATCGCGCTCTTGCTCGTGACGCTCCTGGCGGGCACCGAGGAGCCGGCGCTCGCGTCGCTCGTGGCGCGCAGCGCGCTCGTCGCGTTCGCGCTCGTGTGGGCCTTCGTCGGCGTGGGGCTCTACGTGTCGGCCGCGGCGCGCACGCCCGAGCGCGCGATCGTCTACGCGCTGCTCGCGTGGCTCGGCGCGAGCGCGCTCCACGATTTCGCTTTGATTGGTCTCCTCCTGAAGACGCGGATCGCGCCGAGCGCCGTCTTCGCGCTCGCCGCGATGAACCCGGTCGAGGGCGCGCGCCTCGCGATCCTGACCGGGATCGATCCGGACCTCTCCGTGCTCGGTCCTGTCGGCTTCTGGCTCTCGAACACGCTCGGTCCGCGCTGGACGCTCGCCGTGGGCGTCGGGTGGCCCATCGCGCTCGGGAGCGCGTGCGCTTGGGCGGCCCAGCGCCGCCTCCGAAGGGCCGATCTCGCCGCGTGAATCAAACAGGAGAATCGAAGATGCGTGTATCGACGTTCGTGCTCGGCGTCTGCCTCTGCTGCGCCCCTGCGGCTGACAAAGGAAACGTGACCTTCCCGCAGACGCCCTACGCGACGACCCAGAGCGCGTCGGGCAGCTACGCGATCGCTCTGCGCACGGCGCCGAACCAGCCGCCCGTTCGTGGCGAGATGGAGCTCCTCCTCTCGGTGAGCGACTCGATGAACATGGCCGTCGACGGTTTGAACGTCGCGGTCGTCCCGTGGATGCCCGCGATGGGCCACGGAACGTCGATGACGCCGACCGTCACGCCGCGCGGAAATGGCGACTATTTCGTGACGAACGTCGTCTGCGCGATGCCCGGAATGTGGGAGCTTCGCGTCACCGGCGTGGGCGACGACACGACCGTCATTCCGCTCACCGTCGAGTGACGCTTGCAACGGAATCGCCGCATCGTCATGACCGATGTCAAGTCGCGACGCCCTCGGCGGACGCAGAATCAGAGCGGAAGAACGGAATGGTGGTCGAGTCGCAGAGCGTCGGAGAGATCGCGTCGCGCATACCCGGCGCCTCACGCGTCTTCGAGTCGCATCACATCGACTACGGCTGTGGCGGGACGCGCACGCTCCGTGAAGCGTGCGTCGAGGCGCACGTCTCCGTAGAGACCGTCCTCGCCGAGATCGACGCGCTCCGCCCCGCGGAGATGCGCAACTGGGCCTCGCTGAGCACGCTCGTCGCGCACATCATCGACACCCACCACGCCTACGCGCGCGAGGCGATTTCGCGCGTCACCCCCATGATGAACAAAGTCCGAAACACACACGAAAGCCGGCACCCGGAGCTCGTGCGCGTCGCGGAGCTCTTCAATCGCCTCTGCGCGGACCTCGCGCCCCACATGCGCGTCGAGGAGGGCACGCTCTTTCCGGCGATCCTCCAGATGGCCCGTCCCGATTGCTCGCCCACCGCGCGCGAGGGCCTCCGCATGTCGATCCGCGTGATGCATCACGATCACGAAGAGGTCTCGCTGATCCTTCGCCAGCTCCGCGAGGCGACGTCCGGGTACGAGACGCCGCCCGACGCGTGCGCCATGTACACGTCGCTCTATCGCGAGATCGAGGCGTTCGAGACGGACCTCCACGAGCACATCCACCTCGAGAACAACGTCCTCATGCGGCGCGCGCTCTCCAACGATCCCCCCTCGAAGCCTTGAACGCGACCGAAGCGAGCGCCGAGTATCCGAGCGACGGGCTGCGCGCGTGGGTCGACGCGTGGAGCCGCAAGCGCTTCCGCGTGGCGTGCGTCGGAACGGCGCTCGCGCTCGCGGCGACGATGTCGATCCTCTCCGTCGTGCTGACGCGCAACGAGCGGCGCACCACCGTCGTCGCGCTCGAAGACCCTGTGCTCGCGTGGCTCAAGCCGCACGACCTCACTTGGCTCACGTTCGGCATCATCTACGTGGGGCTCGCGCTCGCGCTCGCGAACCTCGCGTCCGCGCCCTACGCGCTCGTGCGCGGCGTGCGCGCCTACCTGATCTTGATGCTCCTGCGCGCGCTCACGATGACCCTGACGCCGCTCGCGCCGCCGCCGGGGATGATCGTGCTCACCGATCCGTTCGCGCAGCACGTCGTCGCGACGCCGGTCCTCACGAAGGATCTCTTCTTCTCGGGTCACACGTCGACGATGGTCATCCTCTTTCTCGCCGTGCGAAGGAAGGAGCTCAAGGTGTTCTTCGCCTTCGCGACGGTCATCGTCGGGGTCGCGGTGCTCTGGCAGCACGTGCACTACACGATCGACGTCGTCGCGGCGCCGGCCTTCGCTTACGCGAGCTGGATGATCGCGACGCGCTGGACGAAGCGATTCACGGATGGATAAGAAGAAGGCGTGGCTCGGCGCGTGCACGCTGATGGTGCTCGCGATGATCGTGCTCGGCGGCTACACGCGCGTCTCGCGCTCGGGCCTGTCGATCACGACGTGGGATCCGATCTTGGGCGCGCTCCCGCCGCTCGGCGAAGAAGCGTGGCAGAGCGCGTTCGCTCGATACCGCGCGTCGCCCGAGGGCACGCTCGTCAACGCGGGGATGTCGCTCCACGATTTCCAGGCGATTTACCTCGTCGAGTGGGGGCATCGCTTGCTCGGCCGGCTCATCGGGCTCGTGCTCGGCGTTCCGCTCATCGCGCTCCTCGTGACCCGGCGATGGACGTTGAGGCGCGCGCGGCCGCTTCTCGTCGTGCTCGTGGCAGGGCTCGGGCAGGGAGTCCTCGGTTGGTACATGGTCGCGAGCGGGCTCGTCGACGCGCCGCACGTGAGCCCGTTCCGGCTCACGGGACACCTCGTCGTCGGCATGGCGCTCCTCGCGGCGCTCGCGTGGTCGGCGCTCGAGCCGAGCGCGTCGCGCCCCGTGCGGATTTCGCCGGGCGGGGTCATCGCGCTCGTGGCGACGTTCGTCACGATCACGCTCGGCGCGCTGATGGCGGGGTATCACGCCGGGCTCGTGTGCCCGACGTTCCCCAAGATGAACGGCGCGTGGATCCCCGAGGGCCTTCGGCTGTCGCTCGCGGACGCGTGGACGATCCACTTCGCGCATCGAGCGGCGGCCTTCGCGGTCGTCGCGTTCGCGCTCGTCTTCGCGGGCGCGCGCTTTCGCGGATTCGATTCGCGAACGCGCACTCGCGCTCTTGCTCGCGGCGTGCGCGCTCCTCCAGCTCACGCTCGGCGCGCTGCTCGTCCTTCAGCACGTTCCCCCGGCGCTCGCGGTCATCCACCAGGGAAACGCTGGGGTGCTCGTGCTCTTGCTCGTCGCGCTACTTCGTGACGCGAAGGCGGAACGGGCGCGAGCCTCGCGCGGCGACGACGACCGCGTGCTCCTCGTGGACGAGCACACGGAGCGCCGCAACGCCGACGCCGCCTGAGTCGACGCGCGCCCGGTCCTTCGTGACGCGAAACCCGAGCTTCGCCGGGTCGACGTCGCCGAGCTGCGTCCCGAACGCCTTCACGTAGGCCTCTTTGCACGACCAGAGGACGGCCGCGCGATCGCGTGGGTGACGCGCGCGCGCGAGGCGCGCGATCTCCTTGGGCGTGAGCGCGTACTCGGCGATCTTCACGACGCGCGCGCCGCTCGCGAGCGGCTCGGCGTCCACGCCGACCTCGCGCTCCGACGAGACGCAGCACGCGACGAGCCCCTTCGCGTGCGACACGCTGAAAAATACGTCGCCCGAGAGCGCGTACGGCTTGCCGTTCGGCGTCTTCGCGATCTCGGGGAGCGCTCCACACACGTCACGCAGCGCGCGCTCGCAGAGCGCCCACGCGGCCTCCCGCGCACGGCCCGCCGGCGGCCTCGCCAGCCACAGCCACACGGGGGCATGACGTTTCGCATGGCGTTGCGTTCCACGAGGCCTCAACTTGGGACCCATGTTGCACTCGATCAGAACGGGACGCGACCTTCATACGAAGCCCGAAGGCCCGCTCGACATGCTCCTCGCTTGCCACACGCGCATGCGGCACTTCTCCGAGCTCGCGCTCGCGGTCGCCAACCGCGCCGACCTCGAGCCTGCGCAGATCGTCGACGCGAGCCACCGGCTCTTGCGTTATTTCCGCGTCGCGCTCCCGCTCCACGAGGCGGACGAGGAAGAGACGGTGACCCCGGCGCTCGTCGAGGTCGCGTCGCCCGAGCAGATCGAGGCGCTCGAGCAGATGCACGACCAGCACGGTCTCTTGCACGACATCCTCGCGGAGCTCTTCCCGCGGTGGGACAAGATGGAGGCCGATCCGCGCAGCGTCGACGGGCGCGAGACGCTTCCCCAGGCGCGTCGCCTCGCGGCCGTGTTCGACGTCCACCTCGCGCTCGAGGAGTCCACGATTTTCCCAGTCATCAAGGAGCTCGAGGAGTCCGAGCAGCAGAAGCTCCTCGCGGAGATCCGCGCCCGCCGCACGCCCGACGTGATGAGCGAGATGAAGACGATCGTGACCTGAGATGACGGATCTCATCGCTCGGCGGCCGCGTCCGCAGCATCGTCAGGCCATGGCTCAGAAGCTCCTCGACGTCACGCAGATGCCTCGTCCCGTTCGCCACCCGCGCATCTTCGAGGTCTTCGACGCCCTCGCGGTCGGCGAGTCGCTCGTGCTCGCCAACGATCACTACCCGCTGCCTCTGCTCGAAGAGCTCATCGTGGCGCGACCGAACGAGTTCGACTGGAGCGTGCTCGACAAGGGCGCGATCTTCCGCGTCGCGATCACCAAGCGCGACGCGCACGCGCCGCGCGGCGTCGACGAATACCTCTCGTGGGACCACGCGCGGCTCGACGCGCTCCTCGATGAGACGATCGATCTCTTCGAGGCCGCGCGCGTGGAGGACGCGCGAAAATGCTTCGGCGAGTTCGTGTGCGGGCTCGAGCGCCACATCGACGCCGAGGAGAACATCGTGTTTCCGATCTTCGACGCGGTGAGGTCGGGCGCGGGCCCGACCCAGGTGATGCGCTTCGAGCACGTGCACATCAGAGACGCGCTCCGCGAGCTCGAGGGCGCGCTCCAGCGGAGCGACGCGACGACCTTCGACTCCGCCCTCGAGACGCTCGTGAACGTCCTTGGCGAGCACAACGCGAAGGAAGAGGGCATCCTCTACCCCGCCATCGACGGCATGGTCGACGACGAGGGCCGCGCGAATCTCGTGCGTCAAATGCAGCGCGCAGGCCCCTGAGGCGTGCACCGCTTGCAGCGAGCGCGCAACCGGTGCGTGCTCAGAGCGGCGCGATGTCGATCACTTGGGGCTGGTGGATGACGAACCCCTGAGGGGTCGTCGAGAGCACGCCCGCCTTCTGCCAGCGGCTCATCGTGCGGATCGTCGTCTCGATCGTCGCCCCGACCAGGCGCGCGAGATCGCTGCGAGAGAGCGCGACGGGGATGGTGATCGACCCGTTCGCCGACTCGTCGCCGAAGCGCTCGGCGAGGTGCATCAAGAGGGCCGCGAGGCGCCTCTCCACGGGGCCCGCGGTCATGATTCGGATCTTCTGGCGAAGCGCGACGGTGTGCGACACGAGCGAGCGATTGATCGCCTGGGCGAGGTCGACGTCGCGGTGCATCGCGTCGAGAACGGGCGTCTTTTCGATGGTGAGCACCTCGACGTCGCGCGTCGCGGCGATCGCGTCGGCGGGGTAGGCCCCCGACGAAATCACGGCGATGTCCCCGATGCTCTCGCGCGGGCCGAAGAGCGCCACGATCGCGCTCTCGCCCTCTTGATTCGGCTGGCAGATCTTCACGAGGCCGCTCGTGATGATCGTGATGGCGAGCGCGGGATCGCCGTGGTGCCAGAGGTAGTCGCCCTGGTGGAATTGGCGCCTGATCGCGATGCGAGCAAACCCTTCCACGACCGCGTCGACGCCACCGAAGAGGTGCGAGGCCTTCAACGTCCGTTCGATCGAGGCCACGCGTGTAGACGAGGTGAGCATGTTGTTGGCGCGAACAGTTTGCATGCTGCGTGCCAAAAACGGCATGACATCCATCAGCGCCAAACGACGCGACCGCTTGCATGCTCTGTCCTCATGAGAGCAACGTTTTTGACCTTGGCGGTCGCGGCCATCGCGATCGCGTGCAACAAACCGGACGCTTCGGGTACGAGCAGCACCACAGGAGCGGCCGCGACGGCGAAGGCGACGACTACGACCGAAGAGCCGACCGAAGACCTCTTCAAGACGCGATGCGCGCCCTGCCACGGCGAGTCCGGACACGGAGACGGCCCCGGCTCGGCTGCGCTCAACCCCAAGCCGCGCAACTACACCGACGTCGCCTGGCAAACGAAGGTCAGCGACGAGGACATCAAGAAGACGATCCTCTACGGAGGCGCCGCCGTGGGAAAGAGCCCCGCGATGCCCGCGAACCCCGACCTCGACGGCAAGCCCGAGCTCGACGAGCTCGTGAAGACCGTGCGCAGCTTCAAGGGGAAGTAGTCCGCGACTTGGACCCACAACCAGGGTTTGTCGACGTCGGCTACCAAAGTTGCCCGTTGTTTTCGCCCCAACACCGAACGGTCGCGTTCGGAAGACGAGCGCACGCGAACAGAGATCCAAAAGACACATCCCCTCCGGACAACTCTGGGATCTGAGTTGGTGGCAAGCACGGTGTCGGCTGGATGTTCCCCGTTACGGCGGGGCACGTCAGATCACCAGCCTCGGCAGGGACCAACGCCGCATCGCCCCAACACCACACCGTTCCTGACGCCTCTCGTGCGCACGCAGCCACGCCGCTAGCCTCGGCGGCGACAGAGACAACCGGTGGTAGTCCGGGCACGACGTGCCACGCCAGGTAGTCAAAGCTCGGATCCCAAGCGCCGAGCTTCGTGCCCGCAAAGCCGGCGCACGCAACTGTCGCATCGTCCAAGAGTACGCACGATCCGGAAACGGCGACTGCCGGCCGAGGCAATGCGATTTGAGGAAACGGTGGACTGCACGTGTTGGTGAAGAGAACCCCGCCTTCTATGTAATGGGTTACAGTAACTGCCTGCGCTCCGTTCAACCGCGGAACCAACGCCAAGTTGTCCGTCATCGAGCCGGTGCACACAGCATTCGCTTCGTACCAATCGCCGGCCACACCGCCAAAGACAAGCGGCGCGCCCAGGTAACTCCCCTCTGCAATCGTCGAGAAGGCCACCGGCTGGTTGACGGCTGTTGGTGGCGAGCATGTCAAGTCCGGATGATCTCGACACGGCGAACCAGTTAGCGTTGGGTCCACCGCACCAACTGCGCCCCAGCAGTACGCCTGACCGGATGCGCCGAGCGCACACGCAGCTGCACCGACTGCCGTGTTGGTGCGAACGAACGTGCTCTTTTCCGGCAACGGGACAACGTTCGGGTGCGCGCCGTCCGTGGCGGCAGCAGATCCCAGCTCGCCAGATCCGTTACTTCCCCAACAGACCACAATGCCGTCGTTCTGGATGGCGCAAATAGCGGTTGCACCGCAGCTCACTTGCGCCACACCGGTCAGCGACAGTTCGGTCGTGCGACTGCTACCGCCACACGAAACACCCATGCCGGTAACCACGAGAATCGCTGACAACGCGACTAACCGGTACATGTCAGCTCCACACGCAGTACATACGTGCCGTAGAAGAACGGGCCCGGCTGGCCGATCCCATTGAACGAAACGATGATGTCGAGCGACGCAATAGCCTTCTCCGCATCCCATGTCGATTCAATGATGTACATGCCGTACGCACCGCTAGGGCTCCGCATCTGCGTCACATCGTTGTCGGAAGGCGACCAGATCTCCGAAGAGAGCGGCGTCCAAGGGCCCCACGGTTGTTTGGCCGTAAATCCGACGATATCGCCTGCGCTTGGAAGCATGAGCCAGCGATTCAGTCCAGGGATCCACGCGACCGATAGCTCGCGCCAGGTCTGCTGTTTGGTTAGTCCGGCTGACAAAGAGTCGGCGAGGAGATCCCTGGCGACTCCTTTTTTGAAGCTAGGACTGCCTGAGACAGTGCAAAACTGCAAATCGTCAATAGTGATGGTCGCTTCTGGTGTGAGTGGAGCCCATGCCAGGAAGACATCGCTAGCTTGGTAAGTTCCAGTTCCCCAGAGCAATACACCATCACCGGTCGCCTGAGGCAACCCAGGCCAATCGGCATTGCGAATGACGACTGGACGCACGTTAATGAACCTCAGCAGTGGATTGCCGAGGTCGTTAACGGGATCGCCGAATTGCGACGAGTCCACGAGGAGCTCTTCGTGGAAGGTTTGGCACTCGCTGGTCGCGCTCACGAGATAGGAGCTGGCCATGTTGTCGCTATTATGAAAGGCCTTACTGCCGGCGATGGACTTGGTGATGAACAAGTAGATCTTGCCGTCGTAACTGAACGCACCGCTTGGTACTTCCATAAAGCTTAGCGGAGACAGTCCGCTGTCGATCTCGAGCTTCTGAAAGTCACCACAGTGAGTGGGCTCGACGTGAGGCATCCGTTCGCGTCAGGGTGGACGCGGAAGATCGGTTTACACACCTCCTGCCCTTGGCATTCAATCGCTAGCGCACCGCCCCAAGGTCCAGCATCTCCGAAGAACAAGTAGACGCTGCCATTGAATTCCAAGGGTACGCCCAAGTCAGTTGCAATCGCGAGCCTCGCGCTTGGTAGATTGCTCGCGAGTTCGCATATGTGGTGGGGATGTCATTGCGTTTGATAGTTGTCCCAGCCACGATGGCAGCGCCTTGCGACATCGGTGAGGTATTCCCGCAGATGCGCTGCTGCGCGACAACCGAATCATCGATTTCGAGCTGGCGCGAACGCAGGACCCACATCTCCGAGGTGGCGCTCGCGTACGTGCCAACCATGTTTGCGTGTAGAGCAGACCGGGAGACTGTTGGTAGTTCGGTGTTCCCTTGATGTGGTTCCATCGAATCGATACAGGTCGACGAGCACGCCAGAGACATGTTCTTGATGTGAATCGATCCGCAGTCGAGCACTTAAGTTCGCCGGATCGTTTGGGGCCGGGTCGCCGACTTCAGGAGCAGAGAACTGGGCGACCTTGGGCATCTGCACCGCGGGCCCAGTCGTCTTCACGCCGCAATCGAGCTCGAACGGCCGAAATTGCAATGCCTGGTTCATGAACGCGGCGTTGACCGAAACGTCTACCGTGGTCTCCGTCGCCCACGCCATGCCGATTGCCCACCACAACGACGTGTTCGGAACGTTCGCATCGATGCCCACGAGCCGATTCGGCTGTACGCCCGTGACGCGCACGGCGCTGCCACACGCGTGGAGTGGGACGACAATCACTGGGTGTCCACTGTTATTGTCTACGAGGTTCACAAAAGTATTAAGTTGCAGGCTCGTCGGCGTCGGCGCGGTGTCGTGTCGGCTCGGCGGGTGTCGTGCGTTGCGTCGTCGGCGGCGTCGTCGCGCTGTCGCGTTTTCGTTGTCGTCGCGCCCTGTCAGTCCTTTCCTCGTCGCCATCACGTTCTTTTTGTTCACTTTCTTTCTCTCTTCTGTTTCTCCTTTTTCTCTTTCTATTTTCCCTTATCTCTCATTCTTTCTTTCTCTCCCTTCTTCTCTTCTCTCTTTTTTTCTTCTTTCTTCATCTTCTCTTCTTCTCCTTTCTTTTTTTTCTTTTTCTCCTTATCTTTTTTTTCTCCTTCTCCTTTCTTCTCTTTCTTTTTTCTCTTCTCTTTTTTCTCTTTTTTTTTCTTTTTTTCTCTCTTTCCCTTCTTTTCTTTTTTTTTTTTTTCTCTCTTTTCTTCCCTTTCCTTCTCTTTTCTTCTGGGTCCGCTCGTTCAAGGGGAAGTGACGGGCAGCGCCTTCTTGAACACGCGATAAGTCTTGTAGCGCTTCGCGCCCATCGCTCGGATTCCGACGTTGATGGGCGCGTCGTTCTCTCGCGTCCACGAGAGCTCCGCCCATTTGTAACCCTTCGCGACGCCGCGCTTGCACGTCTCGACGTACATCGCGGCGGAGAGGCCGCCGTAGCGCTTCACGTTCGCGCGGATCTCTCGCTTGATGCCGAGCATGATGAGGCGTGTCGACTTCGGGTGCTTCACCTTGAGGCGCCACAAGAGCTTCGCGAGCGCGACGGGCGAGAGGCGCCCGCGCATGTCCGCGATCGCCTCGTTCAAGTTCGGCACCATGATGCACATGCCGGCGGGCTTGCCGTCGATGTCGGCCATGAACGCGAGGTCCGGGTCGAGGATCATCGACAGCTCCTTGACCATCTTGTCGGCCTCGGACGGCGTCGCGGGGACGAAGCCCCATTTGTCGCCCCACGCGTCGTTGTAGATCTCCATGATCGCGTCGAGCTCGCGCTTCATGTGCTTCTTGTCGAGGCTGCGGAGCTTCACCTCTGGGAGCGATTTGACCTTCTCCCACGCCTTCAGCGTGCGATCGGGGAGCGGGAGATCGCTGTCGTACTTCCAGCAGTAGAGATCGAGCTCCTTCTCGTAGCCGCACGCCTCGGCGAGCGCGCGCTGGTGCGGGAGCGAGTGGCCCATCATCATCACCGGCGGGTGCTCGAAGCCCTCGACCAGCAAACCGACCTCTTCGTTCGCGTAGAGCGACATCGGGCCGAGGATGCGCTTCATCCCGCGCGACGCGCAGAAGCGCTCGGCCTCGGCGAGGAGCGCCTGGGCGACCTCGACGTCGTCGATCGTGTCGAAGAAGCCGAAGAAGCCCGTGTCGTCCTTCCACACGCGGAGGTGCTCGCGGTCGATCGACGCCGAGCACCTGCCCACGAGCCGCCCGCCGCGCCACGCGGTGAAGAGCGCGACGTCCGCGCGCTCGAAGAAGGGGTTGTGCTTCGGGTGGAGGCGCTGGCCGATCTCGAATCGGAGCGGCGAGACCCACGCGGGGTCGTTCCTGAAGAGCTCCTCGCCGGCGCGCACGAAGTCTTTGGTGTCGCGCCCGGGCTCGTGTTTCCTGATCTCGACCGTCATCGCCCCCTCCTTCGTTCAAATTCCGTAGCGTTCGCGCTCGTCGAAGATGCGCATGAAATCGTCGAAGAACGTCGTTCCGCGGTCGACGGTGATGACCTGGCCGCGAACGCCGTCCATGAAGCCGCTCGCGAGCGCGAGGGCGGCCTCGCCGACCTCGTCGGCCGTGAGGAAGTGTTTGTCCGTGTCGCAGTAGCGCTTGGCGAACTCGAAGAAGTCTTTCCCGAAGGTCGACTCGAACGAGCTCGTCACGATGCTGCGCGAGCGGATCACGTTGATGCGAGTGTCCTCGTCGTAGAGGCGCACGGACATGTAGCGCGCGAGCGACTCCATCACCGACTTCGACGCGGCGACGAAGTCGTAGCCCGACGCGAACGAGCTCACGCCGGTCGACGACATGCCGATGACGTATCGCGGGTATTTTCCGAACGCGTCCTTGACGCCGCGCGTGTACGAGACGAGCGGCCAGGCGCTCGACTCGATGCTCTTGAGGAGCCCGCGCCGGTCGTAGTCCTCGATTTTGTTCGTCACGAGCGCGTTCGACACGTTCACGACGACCGCCTCGATCGTTCGATGGCGGCCCTTGAGCATGCCGAGCAGCTCGCGCGTGTCGTCCTCGTTCGACGCGTCGGACTGCACGATGAAGGGCGGGGGAGCGCCAGCGGCTTCGAACCGCCGGCGCACCTCGTCCTCGTCGGCCGTGCCGAAACGGTACGTGATCGTGCACTCGGCGCCGCATCGCCCGAAGGCGAGCGCCGTCGCGAGCCCGATCCCGGCGGTGCCCCCCGTGACGAGCACCGCCTTGCCGCGATAATCCGGGATCATCGTTCGATCACGCCTTGGCCTGAGCGGGCGGCGCGAGCTCGGCGGTGCGGTGCAGGAGATCGATGAGCTGATCGACGTTCGTGAGCTTCGACAGCTCGGCGCGCGGGACCTTGATCTTCAGCTCGCGCATCGCGGCCGAGACCACCTCGACGATGTCGAGGCTGTTTGCGCCCATGTCCTTCATGGACATCGAAGTATCGAGCTTGCTTGCATCGAGCGTGTCCACCGCTGCTACGAGGTGTTTGACGACGACGGTTTTCACGTGATCTCGATTCATGAATGATCTCCTTTTGATTGATCGATATGGGCGCGCTCTTCGTAGAGACGCATCAGGTTGTCGAAGAAGCTCGTGCCCTTGTCGACCATGAGGACCTGGCCGTTCATGGCGTCGAGGTAGCCCGAGCAAAGCGCGTAGATGGAGTTCGCGACCTCTTCGCAGCTCACGAACTGGCGGCGCATGTTGAAGCGATCGCAGAACGGCTCGAATTCGCGGCCGAACGTGTTCCAGAGGTTCTCGGTCGCGACGAGGCGCGAGCGCACGACGTTGACGCGGACGCCGTCGTCGAAGAGGCGGTAGCTCATGTAGCGGCAGAGCGTCTCGAGCACCGACTTCGACGCGGCGGCGAAATCGTAGTTCTTGTAGAACGCGTCGGGCCCGCCGCTCGAGACGCCGACGACGTAGCGCGGCCAGCTGCCCGAAGACCTCTTTGATGCGCCGCGTGTACTCGACCATCGGCCACGCCGAGTAGTCGATGCTCTTGAAGAGCGACTGCTCCTTGTAGTCGTCGAGCCCGCGGATCACGAGCGCGACGGCGACGTTCGAGATGAACGCGTCGATGGCGTCGTGGTCCTCGCGGATCAACGCGAGGAGCCTCCCGGTGTCGTCGCTCGAGGCGACGTCGGCTTGCACGATCGTGGGCTCGCGGAGCTTCTCCTTGCGGAACTTCTCGAGGACCTCTTCGTCGTCCGCCGTTCCCCATTTGTGCGTGATGTAGACGTGCGCGCCGCTCCGCGCGAACGCGAGCGCGGCCGAGAGGCCGATGCCCATCGTGCCGCCCGTGATGAGGACCGCGCGTCCCGCGTAGTCACGGTGCGGCATGGCGAGCCTCGATGCGCATGAGAACCTCTTCTTGTCCGAACGTCGCGTGGTGCATGAGCGTCTCGGTCGTGTACGTCTCCTCGAACGCGCGGCGGCGCTTCATCGCGAGCGTGCGCTTGAGCACCTCGAGCGACAGGCGGGGTTTGTCCGCGATGCGCTCGGCGACGGAGAGCGCGTGCGGGAGCACGTCGGCGCGCGGAAGGATCGCGTTGAAACCGCTGCATCCGATGAACGACGAGCCCTTCTTCGGCTCGCCCGTGAGGAGCATCTCGAAGGCGATCGCCGGCGTGAGCACGTGGAAGAGGAGCTGCGTCGTGCCCATGCCCGGCGTGAAGCCGAAGTCCATGAACGTCGCGCCGTAGCGGCTGTCCTTCGCGATGATCGCGATGTCGGCGCAGAGCCCGAGCGCGAGGCCGCCGCCAATCGCGTGACCCTCCATCGCCGCGACGAGCGGGATCGGAAGATCGAGGAGCGCGCGCGGGAGCGAGATCTCGGTGGGCGCGAGCTCGCCACGCGAGAACGCGCGCAGGAGCTCGGGGCTCGCGCCGCTCGAGAAGACCTCGGGCAGCCCCGTGAGGACGATGACCTTGGTGGCCGGCGCGTGCGCGGCTTGGCGCATCGCCGAGAGGAGCTCGGTGACGAAGCGCGGCGTCATCGCGTTCTTCGTTCGCTCGCTGTGCATGGCGAGTATCGCCACGCCGTCGGTCCGTCGCTCGAGGTGAATGGTGCTGCTCATGCTTGGTGCTCCTCTGCGATCGATGCGACCCACGGAGGCGTTCCCTCGTCGAGGAAACGCCGAATACCGGCGCGCGTGCGTGGATCGCGCACGAGCTCCGCGGTCAGTGCGGCGCCGTGCGCCAGCTGCGCCGGCCAAGAGAGCGTCGGGATGTCGAGCATCCAGGCGCGAAGCTTCTCGACGCGCTCGCGATCGACGCGCGACAGCATGCGGGAGCGCGCGGCGAGCTCGGCGTGCGCGGCGGCCGTCGTGACGACCGCGTCGACGAGCCCGATCGCGGCCGCGGCCTTCGCGTCGATGCTCCCCGCGGAGAGCGCCATCCACCGCGCGCGCTGCGGCGTGAGGCGCTCCATGAGCACGGGCAAGACGAGCGACGGCAAGAGCCCGAAGAGCGACTCGGGGAGCGCGAAGGTCGCGCGCGGCGTCGCGAGGACGAAGTCGCACGCCGCGGCGAGGCCCACGCCTCCGCCGGACGCTTCACCGTCGACGAACGCTATCGTCGGCCTGCGCGCGCGCCGGAGCGCATCGAGGCACTGCGCGTACTCGGCGATCGCGGCGGTCTCTTCGCCGTTGCCGCTGGTCGCCGCGTCGAGGTCCATCCCCGTGCAGAAGACGTGATCGCGCCCGGCGATGACCCACACGCTGTCTTCGTTGGGTGCGGACGCGAGCGCCTTCGTGAGCTCGGCGAGCCCCGCGCGGGAGAGCGACTTCGGAAGCGTGATCATGTGCATTTCAGCTCCGTTCGTAGCGACGGTAGAAATCCTTGGCGCCGCGGAACGTCAAAAGGCGCCGCCCGCCGTAGCGGCGCGCGTACCAGTCGCCGAGGCCGTCGGTCGAAGGCTCGAAGTCGCCGCTGTCGATGTAGGCGACGCGCTCGCGCTCGCAGTCTTCGTACTCGCGCACGGTGACGTGCTTGCGCTGGTCGAGGAGATCCGCGAGGCCCGCCTCGGCGGCCATCTCGCGGAACTGCGGCCCGAGGAGCCCGCTGTACATCTCCGAGCAGCACCCCGAGCCGTAGGCGAAGACGCCGATGCGGTCGCGCTGACGGAGATCGTTGCAGGATGCAATCATCCCGAGCATCGCGATGAACGTGCTCGAGGAGTACGTGCCGCCCATGCGGCGCGAGTAGACGAGCGACGGCTTGGTCTTCTGCTCCCAGACAGCCGAGGCCTTCGCGCGCGTGGACTCGCCGAAGTATTCGAGCGCTCGGCGCGTCGCCCGGAGCGTCATGCCGCCGAAGGGCACGTGGTAGATGTTCTTGGCGAAGTAGTCGTACGAGATCTTCTCGCCGACGGACTCGATGTACGCGGGGACCGCGTGATCGAGCGCCTCGAGGTACGAGAGGAGGCTCGTCTCGCTGTTGCCTTGCTCGACGCGCGACGTCGGGCGGCAGAGGTCGTCCATCACCTCGCGCGTGTAGACGCCGCTCTTTCCGATCTCGAGCTCGAGCATGCGCGGCTCGTTCGACACGAGGACCGCGGTCGCCGAGGCGCCCATCACGAGCTCCCACGGCTTTCCGAAGTGCATGCGGCTCTGATCGGTCGACACGACGAGCGCGCGACCCCCGGGGCCTGCAGCGCCGGACGACACGAACGCCGCCGCGAGGCCGAGCGCGCCGGTGCCGCTGTAGCAGGCGTGCTTCACCTCGAGGTTCTTGCAGCGCGAGTCGAGTCCGAGCCAGCGGTGCACCCACACGCTGAGCGGCTTCTCTTGATCGACACCGCTCTCGCTGCACACGAGCAAGAAGCGGATCGACGCGCGCTCTTCGTCGGTGAGCATCTGGTCGGCCGCGTTCACGGCCATCGTCACCGGATCTTCCCAAGGCGGATTCACCGAGCGCTCGTCGACCATGAGCACGTCGCGCGCTTCGTCGACCGAGCGCCCGCGCGCCTTGCAGAGCGCGTCCATCGGGAGCGCGAGCGACCCGGGCCACACGCGGATTTTGTCGATGCCGACAGGCTTGGTGCTCATGGCGCCCAGTCCAGTCCACCCGTGACGTGGATGGCTTCGCCGTTGATGAACCCTCCGCCCTTCGACGCGAGGAACAACACGAGCTGCGAGAGCTCGTCGAGGTTGCCGAGCCGCCCGAGGGGGCAGTACTCGAGCCAGAACTTGCGGTTCGACGAGGACATGTCCTTGTCGGTCATGTCGGTCTCGAAGAACCCGGGGACGATCACGTTGCTCGTGATGCCGCGGCGTCCGTACTCCTTCGAGAGCGTCGACGAGAGCCCGAGCAAGCCGGCCTTGCTCGCGGCGTACGCGACCTGGCCGCTCACGCCGGTCCACCCCATCGACGAGACGAAGACGAGGCGCCCGAAGCGGTTCTTCACCATCTGCGGGAGGAACTGCCGCGCGCAGTAGAACGAGCCGCTGAGGTTCGTGTCGATGACCTCGCGCCAGTCCTCGTCGGTGAGGTTCGCGGCGAGGCCGTTGATGTTGATGCCCGCGTTCGCCACGACGACGTCGACGCGACCGAGCTCGTCGAGCACCGCGTCGCCGACGGACTCGACCGCGGCCGAGTCCTTCACGTCGAGAGGGAAGGCGAGGACGCGCGCGCTCTTGTTGAGGCGCCGCGCTTCCTCTTGGACCTTCTTCGCTTGGTCCTCGTTGCTCTTGTAGGTGAACGCGACGTCGTGGCCCGCCTGCGCCGCGTCGCGCACGATCGCCGCGCCGATGCCGCGCGATCCGCCGGTGACGAAGAGGATCAAGACCGCCTCCTTCGCTCGCTCGGCTCGGGCGTACGCAGGATGCTCACCGCGTTGATGCCGCCGAACCCGAACGAGTTCTTCATGCAGTAACGAACGCGCGCGTCGCAGCCGCGGTTCGCGAGCACGTCGAGGTCGATCTCGGGGTCGAGGTTCTCGACGTTGATCGACGGGTGGAGCTTGCCCGCGTTCATCTGCAGGATCGCCGCGACCGTCTCGACGACCGGCGCCGCCCAGCACGTGTGGCCGAGCATCGATTTCGTCGCGTTGATCTTGAGCGAGTAGCGCGTGCTTGCCGAAGACGCGCTTGATCGAGCGAATCTCGGTGATGTCGCCGAGCGGCGTCGAGGTCGCGTGCGCGTTGACGTAGTCGATGTCCTCGGGACGAAGACCCACGTCGTCGAGCACCTTCTTCATCAGGTACGACTGGCCGTCCTCGGACGGGTTCGGCAGGTGGTTCGCGTCCGAGCACGTGTCGACGCCGAGGACCTCGGCGTAGATGTCGGCGCCGCGCTTCACCGCGGCGTCCCACGGCTCGAGGACGAGCACCGCGCCGCCGTGCGCGGGGACGAACCCCTCGCGGCGCGTGTCGAACGGGCGGCTCGCGTGCGTCGGGTCGTCGTTGAAGCTCTGGAACGTGATCGCGCCGAGCAGCGCCATCGCGTGGAGCTCGACAGGCGAGAAATCGAGGACCGCGCCGACGACGAGCGCCGCGTCGCACCCGTGGTAGCGGATCTCGTCGATCGCGCAGCGGAGCGCCGTGTTGCCGCTCGCGCACGCGGAGCCCACCGTGTAGATCGGCCCGCGGACGTTGAGCACCTCGGAGACGCAGCCCGCGTGATCGGTGTCGAGCCCGGTCAGCGCGAGGAGGGCGTCCATGTAATCGGGCTCCTCGACGAACTGGAGGCGGTTTTCGTACTGGTGGTTGAAGTTGATGTTGTGGCCCGCGACGATCGACGCGATGCGCTCGGGCCTGTAGACGCCGCGGAGGCCCGCGTGGACCCACGCGTCGGCCGCGAGGAGCATCGAGAGCTTCGTCGACCACGGCGACTTCGACACGAGCTTGCGCAAGCGCCGAAACGCTTCGGGCTCGAGCTTGCCCCTCGAGGTCGGCGAGCTTTCGCGCGACGGGATACTCGGAGAGATCGGCGCCGACCTTCGCGTAGATGCGCGACGTGTCGAGCGTCTTCCAGTTGCTCAGCGCCGAGCGCCCCGCGAGCAAGTTCGTCTCGAACTCGGCGAGCGTGTCGCCGATGGGCGTGTTGATCGACATGCCGGTGACGGCGATGCGCTGCTGCTTGGTACTAGTCGACAAAGTAGACCTCCATCACGCACGTGGCGACGATGCGATCGCCGTCGAGAATCTGTCCGGCCGACACGCCGATCGTGTCGTCGTCGTCGAGCTCGCGAGCGAGCACGGTGAGGTTCGCGCCGGGCTTCACCTCGGCGAGGAACGTCGCCGACTGCACCGAGAGCGCGCGCACGTCGAGCGGGCCGTCCTTCGGTTGGAGAAGGCCGCGAAGGCAGCACGCGAGCTGCCCCATCGTCTCGACGAGGAGCACGCCCGGGTAGACCGGGTGCTTCGGGAAATGCCCGACGAAGATCGGATCGTCCTTGTGGATGCGCCGCACGCCCTCGACCGCGCGCTGCACGGGATCGAACGCGACGATCCCGTCGACGAACGCGAACGGATCGCGGTGCGGGAGCATCTTGTCGACGTCGGCGCGGCCGAGATCGAGCGTCTTCGTCGTCCCCTCGCGCGTCCACAAGCGGTTCTTGCGCGCGCGCCGAACGACCTCGTTGAACGTGGGATCAAGCAGCATGGCCGATGTCCTTGGCGAGCGTGGCGAGGCCTTTGTGGCCGCCGTCCGTCGCGAATCGGGCGTTTCGCTTCCACGAGCGCGAGAGCATGTTGAAGAGCACCGTGCGCGGGCCGACCTCGACGAAGATCGCGTCGGGATGGCGCGCCGTGACGAGGTCGATCGACTCGCGCCACAGCACGGGCGAGAACACGTGTCGCGCGAGGAGGTGCGCGATGCGCGTGGGCGACGGAGCGCGCTCGACGCGAGCCGTCACGTTCGGCAGATACGGGAGGCGCGGCGTCTGCCACCGAGCGCGCTGGAGCGCCCGCGCGAAGCGGACCGCGACCGGCCTGAAGATCGACGCGTGCATCGGGATGCGGTCCTCGATGAGGACGCTGCTCACGCCGGCCTCTTCCTCGAGCGCCGCGCACGCCGCGGCGACCGCGCCTCGCGCGCCCGCGATCACGTGCTGCGTCGGCGAGTTGAGGTTCACGATCTCGAGCGGGCCAAAGCCGCGCATGCGATCGACGATGGTCTTCAGATCCTCGAGCTCGATGGGGAACGCGCACGCCATCGCGCCCTCGGGCCCGCCGTCGTACGCCGCTCCGCGCGCGTCGACGAGCGCGAGCGCGTCCTCGAACGAGATCGCGCCCGCGTGGACGAGGTGGTTGTACTCGCCGAGGCTCAAGCCGAGCGACACGTCCGCGGTGACGCCCGTGCGCTCGAGCGCGACGAGGTGCGCGTGGTTGGCGACGAACACCGCGACCTGCACGTCGCGGTTGGTCGCGAACGAGGTCGACACGTCGCGTCCGAGCACGCGCACGGCGCGCTCGAGCACGTCGCGCGTCGCCACCGGGTCGAGCGCTCGAAGGCGCTCGAACATCAGCGGGTCACGCGAGCTCTGACCGGGGAACATGAACGCGATCGTCATGAGGCCACCTTGGCGTTTCGCTTGGGCGCGCTCTTCAGCGCCTTCACCACGGTGCGCTCGATCACGTCGAGCGCTTCGTCCAAATCCGCGCGCGTGTGCGCCGCCGTGATCGACGCGCGGAAGCGCACTTGATCCTCGGGCACGGACGGGTAGTCGACCGGCGCGACGAAGAGCCCGCGCGCGAGCATCGCGTACGACAGCATGTAGAGGAGCTCGCGGTGCGGCCCGAGCACGATCGGGACGACGTGCGTCGTCGACTCGCCCGTGTCGATGCCGAGCCCGTGGAGCTGATCGCGGAAGTAGCGCGCGTTGTCGGCGAGCTTCACGCGCAGCGAGTCGTCGCGGCGCGCGATCTCGAGGGCCTTGAGGATCGACGCGACGACCGGCGGCGGGAGCGCGCACGAGAAGCCGTAGGGGTTGGCGTAGTAGCGGAGATACTCGAGCGTCTTCGCGCGGCCCGAGACGAAGCTCCCACAAGACGCGAACGCCTTGGAGAACGTCGCGTACTTGAGCGCGATGCGATCGTCGGCGTGGAAATGCTCGGCGACGCCGCCGCCGGTCGCGCCCATCGCGAGGATCGAGTGCGCCTCGTCGATCATCACGCCGACGCCGTGCCGCTCGGTCACCTCGAGGAGCGCAGGCAGGTTCGCCATGTCGCCATCCATCGAGTAGATGCCCTCGACGATCACGAGCCGGCGCTTGCCGCTCGTCTTCGTGAGCACCTCGTCGAGCGCCTCGGGGTCGTTGTGCTTGAACGTCTGTACCTGTGCCGACGCGAGCTTCGCGCCGTCGATCAGGCACATGTGCGATTTGTCGTCGAGCACGGCGACGTCGCCCTTGCGGAGGATCCCTTCGAGCGTGCCGAGCGCGCCGCCGAAGCCGCTGTTGAAGAGGAGCGCGGCCTCGCGCCCGGAAAAATCGACGAGCTCGCGCTCGAGCGCCGCGTGCAAATCGGTCTTGCCCGAGAGCACCGGCGAGCCGCACGCGCCGGTTCCGTAGTGATCGAGCGCGGCCTTCGCGGCCGCGATCGTCTCGGGGTGCGTGGCGAGCCCGAGATAGTTGTAGGATGCAAGGTTCACGACGTGGTGCTGGCTTCCGCCCGCGTCGACGATCGTGCGCGGCGCGGGCGCGGCGAGGAGCTTTCGCTCGTAGAGCGCCGTCGCCCACACCGAAGCGTCGCGCCACTCCGCGTAATCGGGCGGAGGCTCGAGCGGGTCGTCGGTCTCCGGCCCGAAGAAGTCAGCGAGGCTGAAGCGGCTCGCGTTGGCGGCGTCCATCACGCAGTCGGCTCCATCGGAAGCTTGCGTTTGTCGCCGTTCTTCGGCTTCGGCGCGCACGAGAGGAGCGTGCCGAACTCGCGGTACTCCTCGAGGCGGCACGACCACACGAGCTTGCCCTCGTGCACCGTGATGTCGGGGCAGCCGTCGCACATGTTGTCGCGGCCGTCCTCGAGCACGTCGATCGGCTGGATGCAGACGACGGACTGGAAGTACTGCTTGCGCACGGCGTCGAGCGGGTGGCGCACCATCGAGCCGAGCCAGTGACGCGCGGCGCGGCGCATTCCGGGATCGATCGCCCACGCCGTCGCGAGCGCCGAGCGGCCCGACGAGAGCATGACCGGCGGCGCGTAGCTCATGTAGCGACCGGTGAGCACGTGGTGCCCGGCCTGCGTGAGCTCCATCATGCGCGCGCTCGCGTACCCGTGGATCGCGTTCGGCGTGCCGACGCGGAGCGCGACGAGCCACTTGAACGACTCCGGATCGAACGTGCCATTCAAGTAGCTGCACGGCTCGTAGAGCGGATCGCTCTTCTTCAGCTCAGCGACGACGTCCTTCGCCTTGATGTCGGTCTTGCGCGGCGCGTCGATCGTGTAGACGAGCTTCGACATGTCCGCCTTCTTGCCGCTCGCGAAGTAGTCGAAGCCCGCCTGCTGCGCGGCGCGGTACATGATGAAGACGACCGTGTTGACGCGGTCGATGTTGCGCGCGGCCCAACGCTCGACGTCGCCCACCTGGTCGAGCGTGTCCTCGTAGACCGTCGAGTTGAACGCGATCGCGAGGTCGCCGACGCGCGAGACGAGATCGACATACTCGTCCCGCAAAGCGTTCATCTGCGTTTCAGTTTTGTTTCGCCAGCCCGGCCGACCTTGGTGCGAGTCGACGTGGAAGGTCAGCCCGACGAGGCCCGCTTTCTTGAGATCGCGGAGCATCTCGATCGTGAGCCCGAGGCCGTTCGTGTTGATGATCGCCTTGCGGCCCATCTGCGTGACACGGCGCACGATTTCGACGACCTCGGGGTGCAGCGTCGGATCGCCGCCGGCGATCGACACCCCGTCGAAGTTGCGAAGGCGCCTGAACGTGTCGAGCTCGCCTTGGACCTCGTCGATCGACTTGTGGCTCTTGACGTTCTGCCTGTAACAGCCGTCGCACGAGAGGTTGCACTGTTGTGTGGGCTCGAGCCAGGCAATCGGGTTGTCGGTCAGGCTCCACGGAAGACGATAAAGGGACAGCGGATCGAGTTGGCTCATGAAGTGGCGCGCACTCTACGGAGCGCTCGACGCGCGCCATTGACGAAAGTCATATTGCGCGCGGGCACAGAGCGCGCACAATGCGCTCATGGAGAACGCAACAGCTTCACCGTCACCTAGTTGCATGTTGTGTCCGGTTGGAGCTGCGTCGGGTGTGGGGCGCGGCGGTTCTTGTCCGATGGTCGATCGCAAGAGACCCGCCGGCACATGCTTGTTCGTCGCGGGTGAGCCGGTCGACACCGTGTTCTACGTGAAGCAAGGCGCGGTCGCGCTCGCGCGCGCATCCGGCGACAAACACGGTGAAGGAACGCCGCACGCGATTCGTCGCGCGGGCTCGCTCCTCGGCGTCGAAGGGCTCGTGCGCGAGACGTACATCGACACCGCGCGCACGGTGACCGACGCGACCGTGTGCGCCGCGCCGCGCAACGACATGGTCGCGTGGACCGGGCGCGACGGAGCCGCGCGCGTGCTCCTCGAGACGATGCTGCTCACCTGGTGCAGCGACAACCCGCGTCGCGCGACCGCGGACGGAAGCGCGCCGCAGCGCGTGGCCGAGTGGCTGCTCGACGGCGCGGAGCGCAAGGTCGCGCGCTCGCTGCCGCGCTCGGTGATCGCGGGCCTCCTCGGCATGAAGCCCGAGACGCTCTCGCGCGCGGTCGCGTCGCTCGCGAAGCGCGGCGCCGTCGTGACGAACCGCATGCGCATCGAGATCGTCGATCGCGATCTGCTCCGGAAGATCGCCGACGGCGAGTGAGCATCGAACCTCGCACGCCGGAGCGAAGCGGAGGTACGAGGTTCGGACGGCGATCAGATCGCGACGTCGATCAGAACGTGACGATCGACCGCAGCATGCGCTCGCGGTCTTTCGCCGGCATCGTGTGATCGAGCAGCGGGAAGAGCGCGCGCTCTTCTTTTTGATTGTGATCCGCGACGACCGCGGCGAGTGCGGCCTCCGCCTCGAGCAGCTTCGTGACTACGCGCTGGCGGCTCGACGCGATGCGAAGCTCGTCGGCGTCGCGCTCGATGCGATCGACGTACGCCGAGATCGCGCGGTGCTCGGCGTGCATGCGCGCGGTCGTCGCGGCGTACTTCGTCTGCGCCTCGTGGAGCGGAAAGACGATCGTCTCTTCGATCTTCATGTGGCGTCGAAATCCCCAGACGAGCATCCCCGCGAGCACGATCGCGCGAACCGGATCCACCTGCGCGACCTGGCGCATCTGCGCGGCGATCTCGTCGAGGCGCCGGTGATCTTCCTCGAAGAGCTCCGCGATCGTCGTCGCGCCGCCCTTTCGTCGCGGACGCGCGGCGATGCGCCCGTGCGAGCCGTCGCGCTCGAGGAGGAGCACCGCGGTCCGGAGCGCGCCGTCGTCGACGAGCTGCCCGAGGACGGGACGCGCGGGCACCTCGAGCTCCACCGACACGCACTCGCCGCGCGCGGCGTGAACCATCGCCTGCCGCGTGAGCGCGAGGGCCTGCTCTTTGTGCGTGACGATCATGCCCTGCTACGAACCGTTGCAACTTCCGAGCACACCCGTGATGACAATGGTCATGCCGCGCTTGATGCGCCTCGATGCGCAGACTGCGCAGGGGGCGCACGCCTTGCGCCCTGATCCGCAGGAAACGCCGGCGTTTCGCGCCTCTTTCGGTGGCCTCGGAATTGCGAAAGAGCCTGACCATGGCGTCTCGTGGTCGACTTTGGGAGGACGCGCCTGCTCGCGTCTATTGGGAGGTCACTGGTGCGTGTGACCTCGCGTGCCGTCACTGCCGTGCCGAGGCTCAGGCATGCGCGGATCCTTCGGAGCTCACGACGCGCGCTGCGAAGCGCTTGCTCGGTCAGCTCGCGGAGGCGAAGCCCGCGCCCCACGTCATCTTCACCGGCGGAGACCCGCTCAAGCGTCCCGATCTGTTCGAGCTCATCGCGGACGCGCGCGCGCTCGGCCTCCAAGTGTCGGTCTCGCCGAGCGCGACGCCGCTCCTCGACGAGGCTGCCATCGATCGCCTCGCCGACGCGGGCGTCTCCGCGATCTCGCTGAGCATCGACCGCGTGCGCGCAGAAGATCACGACGCGCTCCGCGGCGTGCCCGGTTGCTTCGAGCGCACGATGCTCGCGGCGAAGCGCGCGAAGGCGCGCGATCTGATGTTCCAGGTGAACACGCTCGTCAGCCGCGAGACGATCGGCGACATGCCCGCGCTGCACGAGCTCGTGAAATCGATCGGCGCCGCGCGCTGGAGCCTCTTCTTCCTCGTCGCCGTGGGACGCGGCACCGTGCTCGAGCCCATCAGCGCGGACGAGGCCGAGAAGCTCCTCGAGTGGTTCGCTGCGAAGTCGAAGGAGCCGGGACCGATCCTCACGACGACCGAGGCGCCTTTCTTCCGCCGCGTGGTGCTCGAGCAGCGCAAGCGCGAGGGCGGCGGCGAGGCGCCGCAAGGCCACACCGCGGGTATCCGCGACGGCAACGGCGTCATGTTCATCGCGCGCGACGGCGCGATCTCGCCTTCGGGTTTCTTGCCGCTCTCGGCGGGCAACGCCAAGCTCGAGAACCCGCTCCGCGTCTACCGCGAGTCGTCGCTCTTCAAGTCGCTCCGCGACGTCGATGGCTTCCAGGGACGCTGCGGCGTCTGCGAGTACCGCCACGTCTGCGGCGGCTCACGCGCTCGCGCGTTCACCGCGACCGGCAACCCCACGGACGAAGATCCGCTCTGCCCGCACATCCCGCCGTCGATGCGGCATTGAGCTCCTGACTAGCGCGCGAGCGCGAGCTGCACGATGGCCGAGACGAGGCGCTCGCCGTCGCGCGTGAAGAGATCGCCGTCGCCGTGTCCGCCGCCGCGCACGCCGAGGAATCGCGCCCTCGTGAGCGCGCTCGCGACGCGCTCGCCCATCCAGAACGGGACGACCTCGTCGGCGTCGCCGTGGATCACGATCGCGGGCACGTCGATCGATCGGGCCTTGGCGAGCGTCTCGAATCGATCGGGCACGAGCCAGCGCGCAGGCACGAGCGGCGCGCGATCGCTCACGAGATCGGGGATCGACGTGTACGGCGAGATGAGCACGAGCGCCGCGCCTCGACCGCGCCGCGCCATCTCCGCGGCGACCCCGGTTCCGAGCGACGTCCCCGAGAGGACGACGCGCTCGGGCCCGATCCCGCGCGCCGCGAGCGAATCGAGCGCGGCCTCCGCGTCGCGATAGAGCCCCTCCTCTTCGGGCGCACCGCTCGAGAGCCCGTAGCCGCGGTACTCGACGAGGACGACGCCGAGCCCGCGGGCATGGAGCGCGCGCGCCATCGCGAGCGGCCCCGCCATCGTCTCCGAGTTGTTGTGGAAGTGAACGACGACGCGAGCGCCCGGCGACGCAGGAAGCTCGAGCGCGTGAACGGCCACGCCATCGCGCGCGATCATCGTCTCGAGCTCGGCGTCGTTTGGGATCGCGGTCGCGGTCGCGCGCTCGGTGCGAAACAAGAGTCGCCGCGCCACGGCTCTCGTCCCGAGCCCCAGCGCGATCGACAGCGCGAGCAGCGCGAGGATGATACGGACGCGACGCACGCGCGCGGTGTAGCACGCAGGCGGTTCGCCTGGCGGATTTGGCAGCCAAGTTGCAACGCACCGAACCGATGGCAGTGCTCGCCACGTTCCTCGATTTCGCGCACGCGCTCTTCATGCTCGCTTGGGCGCTCGGGCTACCGTTGCTCTTCTGGCAGAGGTGGCCGCGACTCTCGCGCGCGTACGCAATCTACGCGGTGATCTTCGTGATCCTGAACCTCGCGTCCGAGCGGCTCCTCGGCGAATGCTTCCTCACGACGCTGACGCGCTACTTCTGGGAGCACGCGCCGACCCACCCCGCGAACACCGACGAGTGGTTCACGGTCCGTTTCGCCGAGCTCGTCTTCAGCCTCTCGCCGTCCCACCAGTCCATCAAGCTCATCGGCAAGGCGCTCGTCCTCGTGACCGCCATCGGCGCGATCCTGCACATCAGCACGTCGATCCGCGCCTCGCGCCGAAAGCCGACGACCGCGTGACGAGATGAGGTGCGATAGGCTCGCTCCATGAGCCGCCGCATCACCGGGGTTCCGGGACGGATCTTCGGCGCGTTCCTCGGCCTGGTCGGGCTCGCCGCAGCGTTCTGGTTCCTCGTCGCCGCGACGTGGACCGCGGATTTGACGTGCCGAGCGATACCCGGTCCGCGCGCGCTCGATTGCGAGCTCACCGATCACATCCTCGGCGCGACGCGCGCGACGCACGTGACGGCGACCAACGTGACCCGCGCCATCTACGTCACCGGCAAGAGCGGGCACCTCGCGCTCGAGATGCCCGGGCAGACGCTCACGCTCACGCAACAGGTCGGCACGGAGCACGCGGCGAGCCTCTTCGTCGCGCAGGTGGACGAGGTGCTCGAGGGCCGACGCCCGCAAGCCGAGCTTCCGCGCGAGAGCCCTGGCGCCTTTCGGTGGCCTGTCTTGGTCGTGCTCGAGGCGGGGACTCTGTTGTTCGCCTTTTTAGGATTTCGCCACGCGATTGTGGGAGATCGAGACCTCCGCGTCCCGCGCTGATGGGAATCAGCGAAGCTGATGATGAAAGACGTACCCAGCCCGATCGATCTTCGGGATCCGGCAACCGCGGCGAGGTGGGCTGCCGAGGCCAACCGCGCCCGTCCGTATCGGAGTGAAGTCTTTGCTCGGATCGCCGAGGAGCTTCGCGAGGTGGCGCCAGGATCGTCGTTGCTCGAGCTCGGGTCCGGTCCAGGATTCCTCGCCGAAGCCCTTCTCGAAGTCGTGCCCGTTCGGAGCTACACGTTGCTCGATTTCTCGGACGCCATGCACGACCTCGCGCGCGGACGTCTTGCCCACCATGCCTCGAGGTGCGTTTACATCACGGCCGATTTCTCGAAGCCCGCTTGGGCTGAAGGGCTCGGCCCTTTCGACGCCATCGTCACACTGCAAGCCGTTCACGAGCTGCGCCACAAGCGACGTGCGCCTTCACTTCACCGAGCCGTGCGAGCGCTCTTGGAACGTGGTGGCCTCTACCTCGTCTGCGATCATTTCGCCGGTCTCGGCGGTATGCAGGATCACGATCTATACGCAACGATCCAAGAGCAGGCCCAAGCCCTGTCGCAGGCGGGGTTCCGCCACGTCTGCCAGGTCCATCGTGTTGGTTCGCTCGTGCTGCACCGAGCCGTCGCCTGAGCTTTCGGTACGCCCGGTGTGATTCGAACACACGACATTCGGCTTCGAAGGCCGCTGAAATGGTGAAGAAACGCCGCAAAAACCGTGTCCTCTCACCGTGGAGTGTGACACTGGTGTGCAAGTTTCCGCTTCGATCAAGCCGCTGAGGACGCAGCCGCGCTCGTCCTCATGGGAGCGCTTGATGAATGACGATGTTGTGGCGGTGCCGTCCGAGGCGTCTCGTCCGAGGCGCTAGGAAGGTCGTTGCTTTCGCACACGCCGAACTCGTAGGAGCTACCCTTCCGTCATGGGGCGCTTCGCTTGGCTCACGCTCGTGCTCCTGATCTTCCCCCCTGCTGACGGACACCTCGGATAGCGCGATACTGCGCGGGAGTGTTCGACGATGGGACAAAAGAAGGAACTTAAGAAACGGCGCGCTCGGCGGACGTTCACGGCGGCGCAGAAGGCCGACGCGGTGCGGCTCGTGAAGAGCGGCAAGTCGGTCGCGCAGGTGGCGCGGGAGCTCGATCTGACGGCAACGTCGCTGCACGTGTGGGTACGGCGCGCGGAGGCGGATGCCGGCGAGCGTAGCGACGCGCTGACGACCCAGGAGCGCGAGGAGCTGTCGCGGCTGCGACGAGAGGTCAAGCACCTGCAGCGGGAACGCGACATCCTAAAAGCGGCGGCCACCTTCTTCGCGAAGGAGAGCGCGTGAAGTACGCGTTCATCGATTCGCAGAAGGTGGCCTGCCCGGTCATGGCCATGTGCGAGGCGCTCAGCGTCTCCAAGAGCGGCTACTACGACTGGCTCGCCGAGCCCTTCACCGAGCGTGAGCGTCGCGACGTCGCGCTCGCCTCCAAGGTCCGCGCCATCTTCGCAGACCATCGCCGCCGCTATGGGAGCCCTCGCGTCCCTCAGGAGCTGCGTGCCGACGGCGAGGTCGTCAACGAAAAGCGCGTCGCGCGCATCATGCGCGAAACCGGCCTCGTTGCGAGCCGCAGCAAGCGCTTCGTCGCCACGACCGACTCGGCTCACGCCGAGCCGATCGCGCCCAACCTGCTCCAGCGGCACTTCACCACATACGCACGCAATCGCGTCTGGGTGACGGACGTGACGTCCATTTGCGACGATCGCCGGCTGGTTGTATCTTGCCGCCATTCTCGACCTGTACTCGCGCCGAGTCGTCGGCTGGGCTACCAGCGATACCAACTACACCGCGCTCGCGCTCTACGCTCTCAGAGCAGCGTTGCGCGAGCGTCGCCCCGCGCCGGGCTCGTCCACCACTCCGACCGCGGCAGCCCTTACGCGAGCGCCGCCTACCGTGCCGCGCTCTCCACCTCCGCCATCGTCGCGAGCATGAGCCGCAAAGGCGATTGCTGGGACAATGCCGTCGCCGAAAGCTTCAACGCTACCCTCAAGACCGAGGCCATCTACCACGTGCCCGCCGACCACGACGCCGAGACGCGCCTCGTCGCCGCGTACATCGATGGCTACTACAACGTCCGGCGTAGGCACTCTTTCCTTCGTTACGAGACCCCGATCACGTTTGAATGGAAGCGGACCATCACCGAGATAGCCGCGTGAGTTACGAAACCTGTCCGCCCAGCGGGGAAAGATCACTCATCGCGTGCGACACGACGACGACGACCTTCGACGCCGGACCCAACGACGCCAGCCCCAACACGTTGGACGTCTGTACCGCGTTTTGCCAAGTGAGCGGGATCGTCCCCGTGGAGGTCCGTGCGGCACGGTCGCGGACGCGTCGGCAGCCGGCGCGTGCACGCCCGCGAGCGACGCAGCGCCGCTCGATTGTCCTGATGACGCGACCGCGCCTTTCGTATGCATCGCTCACGCGACCACGACAGGCACGTGCAGCGTCTCGATCACGTTCGAGGATGGCACCACGGTCGATGCCGCCACGACGGTCACGAGGGGTGCTGCGGCAACATCTTGATCGCGAGCCCATCGACGATCCTCGCGTCCGACTGCGAAGGAGTTGATGGACTCCGCTGACTCGGAATGGGTCGCCGCACCAATCCACGCAAGATTCGATCGAGTGCGTGGGTAGCATCCACGTGCGGTGCTCCAAGAATCGTCCTGGCGCGACGCCGGGATGCGCAGGCCTGAGGGGTTCCGGGCCTGTGTTGAAGCGTGTGGGTAAGGCGCGGAGCTAGTCAGTTCTTCGTCGGCGTGTTGGCCTTCGTGTTCTTCACGTACCGAGTCGCGAGGTCCTTCATCACGGCCGTGTCCGGGTGCAGGTCCCCAAGGGTGAGATTCCTTCGAAACGTGGAAGTGCCCGACGATAGTGCCATCGAGAGTAACCTCGATGTCGTACGGGTTCGAGGCGCTCGGATTCACGTCGTACTCTTTGCGGTCGGTTCCGATGAGCAGCATCGCCGAAGCGTATCGCGTTCGCCCAGCCCACCCGCTTCGACGCCCGGTCTTGAACCGCGTGAGTGGGATGGTAGCCTTTGAACGATGGGACCCAAGATTCCGAAGCTCACGAAGAAGGAGCAAGCTCACGTCGAGATGGTGGACTACCTGTGGGACCAAGCCAAAGCAAACGGCACCGTTACGGCCAAGGAATACAGCGCTCATCTCGGCGTCGAGGCTGACGATGACGATGACGATGACGATGACGATGACGATGACGATGACGATGACGATGACGATGACGATGACGATGACGATGACGATGACGATGACGATGACGAAGGAGACGAGGGCGGCGCTCGTTGGGGACTGTCCGCCGTAGTCATCGGCGCGAGCACGAGCAGCGCCGCGAGGTTTTGCACGGGCGCAGTCGCGGCGCGCTTCGGCCTCCCATCGCGCAGCGTCTAGATCAGCGTTCTGCTATTTTTTTTGTCGTGTCGGGGGTACTGCACAACGTGGGATCGGGTATGTGCCCCGAATGTCTGCGTTGCGAGTGACGACTGACAAAATAGTGACGGCACGAATGCGTCCATTCGTGCCGTCGAAATCGTTCGCCTTCACGTCGCGCATGGTGATGGGAGGCGTTCCCCTTTCGACCTAGCTGCGAGTTCGCTGCGACTCAGGGCCTTGCCTTGATGGGATTTGGTCGTTGTCGGCCTTTGGTTCAAGTTCGCGTTGAGGCGCCTGATGTAGAGAGCTTGGGGTCCTTCGGTAAGGGTTTTTGCCAACCGTTCAAAATCGATACGATGCCTTCCTCCAACTGAAGGTTACGCCACCGGGTTTACGCTCAAACGTGGTCGTCATCTCCTTTCTTGGTGGGGTGGTCGTTCAAGCCGCAGCGAGCTGCTTGCTCGCCGCGTTGAGAACGAACAGCGCGGCGGCTTTGGCCCCGGCGACGAGTGCGTCTTTCACCACGGGCTTCGCCCAGTTCCAAAGCTTGGCAACGGCGGGTTTCGCCCACTCCAAGAAGCGCTTGAACATCTCCTTCACCTCCTTCCTGCCTCGAAAGGTGACGTGAGGGAGAACCATCGTCAAGGCACGGAAAAGGGTACGGCGCCATCACGCGACAGGTGAACGTCAGGTCAGCACCCCACTCCTCGTCCAGCATTCAGGCGCGATCGCACGCGTGTGCGCCGCGCCCGAAAGGATTCGGTCATGGTCTTCATCACGGCGGTTCACATGGAAGGCGGCTCCGGCCACTGTCGGGCACGTTCTGCACACTACGTGTCGCTGACGGACAACCACAGCCCTGCCCTCCGTGAGCGGGCTGCTCGATTCCGCTTGCTTCCGGTCCTCTGACGCGGCTCGCAGCGTCTCCTTGTCCCGCGTCATCACGACGCCGTATCGCCGGTACAAGGCGTAGAATCCGTACATGCGTCGCTTGGGGGCCGCAACGTTCGTTATCACCGCGATGATCGCAGCGTCGGCGCGCGCCGACGACGACCAGCCCGCCAAGCCGCACAAGCTCCATCGTCTCTGGGCTGGGCTCTCGTTCGGACTCACGACCGTCTTTCATCCGTCGTCGGGCAACGACGTGTGCAACGAGCCCGAGTGGACGTGTGCGCAGAGTGACGGTCCGGTCTACCCCAACGGCGGGACGTTGACGTCCGCACCTCCGGCACATGTGGGAGCCGGCTTCGGCGGTCTCGCAACCGAACAGTCCACGGCGACCTTCGACTTCGCAATCACGGACGGGTTTCTCCTCGGCGTTCGCTACGGTTTCTACTTTCACCCGTCGAACGTGAACGTCGTCGACTTCGGAACGTACTTCTCGATCCTTGAAGCGCGCGCGACCTGGGTGCTGGGCAGCCACCCGCTGACGCTGCCCGGTGTGCGGCCGTACGTGCTGCTCGGGCTGGGCTACGCCGACTTCAGCGCGCCCGTCGAGACGTCCGCGAAGACGACCGACGCGAACGGGACCCAATCGATCTCCGCCTGGAAGATCGCCGGTCCCGGCTTCGTCACGACCGGCATCGGGCTGCGGATCGGAAACGATCGGATGGCGATCATGATCGCGCCGCTGAAGATTGCCGCCGCGTTCGGCTCGGGCTCGACGATCGCGTTCATGCCGGAGATCGTCCTGCTCGGGTCGCCGTTCTGACGCGCCTGCATGGCAGCGAACGCGGGTCGTGCGGTCGGTGCTTACCGGTACATCTCGGGTGGTGGCATCAGGTTGATGCAGAGGGCGGGGCAGCGTTCGCTGCCACGTGCGCTCAGTGGACAACTCTCGGTCTGGGAGTAGGGTTCTCGCCTCATGCGCCGCCAATCGGGTTTGTTCATCGCGCTCGGCCTGGGTTTCGTCACGGCTGCTGGATGCGGAGGCACGGACCTCTTGGATCCGAACGGCACTACGGACGGTAGTTCGACCGCGACCGCGTGCATCCCTGGACAGTCGATCGCGTGCGTGGGGTCGGGTGGGTGCGCTTCCAACCAGGTCTGCAACAGCGATGGTCAAAGCTATGGTGCGTGCGACTGCGCGCCCAACGGAGCGACGGTCTGCGTTCCTGGTCAGTCGATCGCGTGCGTGGGAAGTGGTGGGTGCACGTCGAACCAGGTTTGCAATTCGAGCGGTACTGCCTACGGTCCGTGCGACTGCACGCAAACGATCGATGCCAGCACCCCGTGTGTTCCCGGTCAGTCAATCGCGTGCACGGGGACAGGTGGTTGCATCTCGAACCAAGTCTGCAATACGTCCGGTACTGGCTACGGCCCGTGCGGATGCGTCGACAACGACGGCTCGACGCCAGTCTGCATTCCGGGACAGTCGATTGCGTGCACAGGCCTTGGCGGCTGTTTTTCGAATCAGGTGTGCAACAACGCCGGTACCGCCTACGGTCCTTGCGCGTGCTCCGACGCCGGATCAGTTGAGTGCGAGACTGCGGCAGATTGCGCGAACCTGCTCGGACCTTTGCCTAACTTCTGTACGTCTTGCAAGAATGGGCAAGGATGCCTCCACTACGTGTGCATCTTGGGGACGTGCCAGACGAGCTTCTGCAACTGATGGCGCGGCGTCACTTACCCATTGGGGAGGTGCACGCCGAGTCGCTGTACTGCTGGCCCGCAATCGGAACGGAGCAGGGGCTCGGATACGAACAGCAACGTCCGCTCGCCGGATCCTTCGCGTAGGTCATGACGGCAGCACAGACATCGGTGGTCTGTTTTGCAGGCGGGCACTCGGGCTTCGCTGATGACGTAGATGCCGCAGTTGTTGCGCTTGATGTCGGGGTCGCCGCGCTTCCGTTCGAGTCGTGGTCACAAGCGACTGCTCCAAGGGCCACGAAGATCAGCAAGAGGGCAGGTCACGTTACCATCCCAATGCGGTCAATCAATCGATGTGGCATTATCTACCGACGCGGCAACATCTGGTGGTGTTGGTACTATGACGCAAACGGCGCCCGCATCCGGAGGAGCACGGGCGCGAGCGACAAGAAGGCGGCTCGCGTCCGTCTCGCCGACTGGGAACGTCAGGCCGCTGATCCCACCGCTCAAGAGCCACAAAGCCTGAACGACTGCCTTCAAACCCTCATCGAAGAGCGACAGGCAAGCACCAGCGAAGCGAACGTCCGGTTCATCGAGGAGAAAGTTCGGCCGCTCGTAACCATTCTCGGCCATGACCTTCCGATCAGCGCGATTCGCGACACGACCACGGGCCGCCGTTACATCGAAGCTCGGCGGCGCTTGAGCGCACGCAAGAAGCCACCAAGTGATCGAACGATCGAGCGAGAGCTTGAGGTCCTCGCCATGAGCCTGCGGCTTGCGAAGAGCCACGGACGTTGGGCCGGAGATCTCGACAACATCATCCCACCCGATTTCCACCCGTCGCCGCCCGCGAAGGGGGACACGATCACTCGCCGAGAGGCCCTGAAGCTGTTTCCGAAGCTGACGCCGAACACTGCCGCTGCGATGGCTTTCGCGCTTGCTACGGGGGCTGAACGCTCTGCTCTACGCCGCGCATTGCGGAGCGACATCCCGAGCGAGTTGGTGGACTGCGTGAAGATCATCGTTCGTGGCACGAAGAACGAGGCGCGATACGACGACGTTCCGGTGGTCACTGACGAACAACGCATCCTCCTCGCGTACGCGCGAGAGCATGGCCAGGGAGCGGACGGGATGCTCTTTGCTCCACTCGACAACTTTTGGCGCGATCTCAATCTTGCGTGCCTGGACATGGCGGTCACGTCTGTATCCGCTCACGACCTCCGCCGGAGCGCTGGACAATGGATGATCGACATCGGTGTTCCGTTGGAGATCGTGTCGCGCTTCCTTCGCCACCGCGACATCGCGACGACACAGCGGTGGTACGCAGAGATTCGCGACGAGGATCTCGCCGACCGCCTTCTCGACGCCATCGATCCACGACTTGCGACGAAGGCCCACGCAGCTCGGGACAAAAGACGGCGCGCTCCGGTGGAGACGATCGAACAAGTGCCAACGCCGAAGGAGGTCCACGCGCAGTACACGGTCGACGGCGTGACGCGAACGCTCGACGCCTGGGCCGCCGCGAGCGGCATCCCGAAGACGACGCTCTACTACCGCGTCGTCACGATGGGCAGTTCGATGGCCGACGCGCTCGCGCTTGGTCGCGCCAAGCTCACAAGACGATCGTCAAACTCTCACCGAACCATCGAGCGCTGTGACACAGGTGTGACAGTTTCTATGGATTCAGCGGCACCGAACGGAGCAAACGACCTTCCTCGCTTCTCGGATCTGCCGCGAAAATCGCGGGAAAATGGGTACGCCCGGTGTGATTCGAACACACGACATTCGGCTTCGAAGGCCGACGCTCTATCCAGCTGAGCTACGGGCGCAGACAAACCGGGATTAGCTCACTTTGTCCTCGCGAGCACGCGCTTCATTTCGGTGACGGCGGGCGGGATTTCGTCGGCGGTTTGCCAGCGGTCGACGAACTCGCGCGCGAGCTTCTGGGCGAGCGGCAGGTCCCCGCGTTTTTCCGAGCGGAGCGCCTTGCGGACCCAGCACAGATCGGTTTCGGGCGAGGTGATTTTCTTGTCGATGGGCAGATCGTCGAGCCTGTCGGCGAGCTCGGTGTCGCCGGCGCGCTCGAACGCCACGGACATCGGGATGCGCATCTAGCCTCACTTTATCCGAAGCCCGCAAGCCGTGCGTTCGCACGCACCGGGCGCGCTCGGCGATGGCTCGTCCATCGAAAAATAAGCGACTTTCTCGGTGGAACGCCCCTTGAAGTGAGCCCGGCCCGAACCCAAGAAAGAGTGGAGCTAGTCATGGCCAACATCGCCGTCAGGAAGGACCAACACCAACCGGTTGCACGTCCCGCGCGTCGCGAGATCTCCGAGCCTTCGCGCATGATGCGTGCGCTGTTCGGGTGGGATCCGTTCCGCGAGATGGAGCCGTTCTTCACCACCCCGATGCTCGCCGAAGAGCAGTTCCTCCCCGCGTTCGACGTCAAGGAGACGCAAGATGGCTTTCACTTCCAGGTCGACGTCCCTGGGGTGAAGGAGGGTGACATCAACATCCAAGCGAACGGCAACCGGCTCACGATTTCTGGCAAACGAGAAAGCGAGGAGAAGAAGCAAACCGATACGTATTACACGTACGAACGCAGCTACGGCAGCTTCACGCGGTCCTTCACGCTCCCCGACGGCGCTGACATTCAAAAGGCGCAAGCCGATCTCAAAGATGGCGTCCTGTCGGTGATCGTTCCCAAGAAACCGGAGCAGCAGCCGAAGAACATCCAGATCAAGACGACGAAGTCATGATGAACGCGTCGCGGGTCTTCCTCCTTCAAGTGCACGACGCCGATCGAGGCGTCGGGACGGCGACGGTGGACTGCCCGCGGCGCCGCGTGCGCATGCCAGTGCTCGTGTGTCAAGCATGCGAGCACTGTGCGCACGTGTCTCGAACGTCGGATCCCAATGCCTGGGCCGTCGTCTGCAGTCCGCCGTAACCGCCTTACGTTGGGAGCATGGACGCCCGACGAGCACCGCAAGGTCTTTCGTCGCGCGAGGCGCAAGCGCGCTTGCTCGAGGCTGGGCCGAACGATCCGGCGCCGCACAAAGAGCGCCCGGCGATCTTCGAGCTCCTTTCGAGCTTCGCGAACCCGCTCGTCCTCATCCTCTTGTTCGCGACGGTCGCCTCGGCGTTCCTCGGAGACGTCGCGGGCGCGACGATCATCCTCACGGTGCTCGCGCTCGGCATCACGATCAACTTCTGGCAGACGTATCGCTCGCAGCGCGCAGCCGATCGCCTCCGTGAGACCGTCGCGCCGACCGCGACGGTGCTCCGCGACGGCGACTGGGTGGAGCGCCCTCGCCGCGAGATCGTCCCGGCCGACGTCGTGCGCTTGTGCGCGGGCGATCTCGTCCCCGCAGACGCGCGATTGCTCGAGGAGCGCGATCTCCACACGCAGGAATCCGCGCTGACGGGCGAGTCGCTCCCCGTCGAGAAGCACGTCGGCGAGCCGGTCTACCTCGGGACGTCCGTCGTCAGCGGCACCGGCGTCGCCGAGGTCACGTGCACCGGAACGAAGACGTCCTTCGGTCAGATCGCCGAGCGCCTCGCGACGCGCACGCCGCCGACGGAGTTCGACCGAGGCATCCGCCGCTTCGGCTTCTTGATCATGCGCGTGGTGTTCTTCCTCGTGCTCTTCATCTTGGTCGCGGAGATCGCGATGCACCACAACGCGATGCAGTCGCTGCTCTTCGCGGTGGCGCTCGCGGTGGGCCTCACGCCCGAGTTCTTGCCGATGATCACGTCGGTGACGCTCGCCAAGGGCGCGGTCGCGCTCTCGCGCGAGAAGGTGATCGTCAAGCACCTCTCGGCGCTGCAGAACCTCGGGAGCATCGACGTCCTCTGCAGCGACAAGACGGGCACGCTCACGTCCGGCAAGATGACGCTCCACGCGTCGCTCGACCCGAGCGGGAACCCGCACGATGGCGCGCTCGACTACGCCGCGATCAACGCGAGCTTCGAGACGGGCATCAAGAGCTCGCTCGACGCCGCGATCCTCGAGGCGCGCGGTCGCGCCGCGGAGGGATGGGAGAAACGCGACGAGATCCCGTTCGACTTCGAGCGCCGCCGGCTCTCGGTCGTCGCCTCGAACGCGAGCGGCGACTGGATCCTCGTCACGAAGGGCGCACCCGAGGCCATCATCCGCCTCGCCGTCGCCTCCGACGAGACGCGCGCCGCCGCGATGCGCACGTTCGAGTCACTGAGCCGCGAGGGCCACCGCGTCATCGCCGTCGCGCACCGATCGGTGCCTCCCGGAGCGGCTTTTTCCTCGGCCGACGAGCGTGAGCTCGTCCTCGACGGGTTCGTCGTGTTCTCCGATCCGCCGCTCGACGACGCGGGCTCCGCGATCCGCGCGCTGAAGCGCGACGGCGTCTCGGTGAAGGTCCTCACGGGCGACAGCGAGCTCGTCGCGCGCCACGTGTGCTCCGCGGTAGGCATCGACACGAGCGAAATCATCCTCGGCGACGACATCGACCGCATGACGGACACGGCGCTCGAGCACGTCGTCGAGCAGGCGAGCGTCTTCACGCGCGTGTCGCCTGCGCAGAAGAACCGCATCGTGCTCGCTCTCAAGCGCCGCAGCCACGTCGTCGGCTTCTTGGGAGACGGCATCAACGACGCGCCGTCGCTCCACGCGGCCGACGTGGGCATCTCGGTCTCGGGCGCGGTCGACGTCGCGCGCGACGCGGCCGACGTCATCTTGCTCGAGCACAACCTTCGCGTGCTCCACACGGGCATCCTCCACGGGCGCCGCGCGTTCGGAAACGTCACGAAGTACCTGCTCATGGGCACGAGCTCGAACTTCGGCAACATGCTGAGCATGGCGGGCGCGTCGCTCGTGCTTCCGTTCTTGCCGATGCTGCCGACGCAGATCCTCCTCAATAACCTCCTCTACGACGTCGCGCAGATCACGATCCCCACCGACAACGTCGACCCGATGTTCCTCCGCAAGCCGCAGCGCTGGGACATCGCCGCGGTGCGGCGCTTCATGCTGTTCGTCGGGCCCGTGAGCTCGGCGTACGATTTCTTGACGTTCTACGTGCTGCTCCACTTCTTCCACGCGTCGGAGCGCCTCTTTCACACCGGGTGGTTCGTCGAGTCGCTCGCGACGCAGACGCTCGTCATCTTCGTCATCCGCACCATGAAGAACCCGTTCCGGAGCAAGCCGAGCGTCGCGCTCGCCGCCACCACGTGCGCGGTCGTGACGATCGCGTGCGTCCTACCGCTCACGCCGCTCGCGCCGCTCCTCGGCTTCGTGCCGCTTCCGGCGAGCTACTTCGTGTTCCTCGTCATCGCGACCTCGACCTACCTCCTCTTGGTGCAGTTCATGAAGGTCGTCCTCGGCCTGAAGCGACCGCACTTGACCCGGAGGGAGCCGCATGCCCACAATTAGGACCATGCACGGCTGTGGCGGATTCATGCGTCGAGCCTTCGGCCTCCTCTTGGCCGCTGCGCTCCTCGCTGCCGTGCTCGTCGCGGGGCGCGGGTATTTGGTCTGCCGCACCACGAACACCGTGATGGACGGGTGCTGCGCGACCGAGCAGCACGACAGGGCGCCCGCGTTCGACGTCGCGAGCTGCTGCGAGGTGCGCACCCACGCTTCGCCGGGCGAAGCCGTTCAGCCCACGATCACCGCGGCGATGACGAGCGATCTCCCGCCGACGTTTGGCGCGCCGCTCGCGATCGTCGCGCCCGCGCCGTCCTCGCGCGCCCAAAGCGGCGCGTTGCCCGATTGGACCGGGCCACCGCGCGATCAGCGACGCGCACGACTCTCCGTCTTCCTCCTGTGAGCGCGCCCGGCTGACCGCCGGGTTCCGCGTTCCATCGAACTCAGGAGGAAGTCATGCGTCTTTGCTGCACGCTCGCAGCGGGCGCGCTCGTGCTCTTCGCGAGCCCGCGCGCGATCGCCCAAGAAATTCCGGCACCCCTGGACCGCGACGCCGTCGTGTCGCTCGCGCTCGCGCGCAATCCGACGATTCGCGCGACCCAAGAGCGTGCGAGCGCCGTCGAGCGCCGCGCCGACGCGGAGGGCAAGCTCCCGAGCCCCGAGCTCGAGGTCCAGGTGTGGCAGCTGCCGTTCACGAGCACGCAAGGGATGCTCATGGCTGGCGTGCGGCAATCGTTCCCCGCGATGGGGCTCGCCCTCGGCGCGCGCGCCGACGCGGTGCGCGCGGAGGCTCGCGGCGTGAAGCTCGAGTCGTCGAACGTCGAGCGGGATCTGCGCAAGCGCGCGGCTCACGCGTTCACCGATTATTACGAGGCGAACGAGCGCGTTCGCCTCCACGGGACGCACGTGGAGCTCGCGCAGCGCATCCTCGCCGCCGCGCGCGCGCGCGCCGAAGTGGGCGGGCCGCTCTCGGACGTGACGCAAGCGGACGTCGAGCTCGCGACCATGACGGTCGAGCACGAAGAGTCGCGCGTGCGCCGGCAGGGCGCGCGCGCGGAGATCAACGCGCTCCTCGTTCGCGGGGCCGAGGCCGCGCTGCCCAATCCCGTCGCGGCCGCGCCAGCCGCGCCCGCGTGGAGCATCACGCGCATCGTCGAGGAGGCTCAATCGAGGCGGCCCGAGGTGGCGATGGCGCGCGCGGCCGCGGAGGTCGAGGATGCGCGGAGCTCGGTCGCGAAGCGCGAGTGGCTCGCGCCGACGATCACCGTGGGCGCTCTGTATTTCGCGCCCGTCGGACCCACGAACATCAGCGGCGCCGGCGCGACGCTCACCGTCGAGCTCCCTTGGCTCTGGGGCGAACGCAAGGCGCGATTCGACGCGGCGCGGCTCGAGGCTAGCGCGTCGCGCACGCGCGTCGAGGGCACGCGCGTCGACGTCGCGGGCGAGGTCTCGCTCGCGTGGCGCGACGCGGTCGCCGCCGCGCTACGCGTGAAGTCCTACGACGAGCTCGTGCTACCCGCGACGCACAAGGCGCTCGACGTCGCCTTCGCGAGCTACACGACGGCGAAGACCGATTTGCCCGTGCTGCTCCTCGCGACGCGATCGCTCGTCGACGCGGAGCTCGCGCGTCTCGTCGCCGCGACGACCCTCGAGCATGCGCTCGTCGATCTCGACGCGGCCGCAGGTTTCACGGTCCCACGAGAGCCCCTCGCGCAATGGAGGATGCCATGAACGCCACGGACGACATGCCGGTGGGCCCCGAGCGGCCGCCGCGCGGCGTGCACGTGATGGCGATCGTGCGATGGATCCTCCTCGCCGCGACCGTTGCGCTCGCCGTGTTCGCGTGGGTCACGCTCGCGCGCTCGGACACGACGAGCGCGACCACCCCCGCGAAGACGGTTCGTTACCGCTGCCCGATGCACCCGCAGATCGTCTCGGACGAGCCCGGCGAGTGCCCGATCTGCCACATGACGCTCGAGCCCTTCGAAGAAGGACCCCTCGACGCGGGAAAACCGACGGACAAGACGCCCGTTGGCGCGACGCCCATCCAGCTCTCGCTCGATCGCATCCAAGCCATCGGCGTCCGCACCGCCGTCGCGGCGTCGCGTGAGGTGACCCACGCGGCGCGCATCAGCGCGATCATCGAGGCGCCCGAGCAAGGCGCGTCCGAGGTCCACGTGAGGACGCCCGGGTTCGTCGAGAGCGTCGCCGTGAACCAGACGGGCATTGCGGTTCGCGCGGGCCAGCCGCTCTTCTATTTCTACGCGCCGTCGATCTTCGAGGCGGAGCAGGAGCTCCTCGCGAGCCGCCGCTGGACGAGCGACGGCGGCGATCCGATCTCGAACGCGGCGCGCACGAAGCTCGAGCTCCTCGGGATGCAGCCGAGCGAGATTGACGAAATCCAGAGCACGGGAAAACCGAAGCGCGACATCGCGGTGATCGCCCCGAAGGGCGGCTACGTCGTGAAGAAGGGCCTGACGCTCGGCTCGTACGTCACGCCCGAGGCGGTCCTCTACGAGCTCCAAGACCTCTCGCGCGTGTTCGTGATCGCGAACGTCTTCCAGCCCGATTTGGGCGCGATCCACGTCGGCGCGAGCGCAACGTTCCGATCCAGCCGCGAGCCCGAGCGCGCTCGGAAGGCGGAGGTCGATCTCGTCTACCCGAGCGTGAGCGCCGACGCGCGCACGACCCGCGTTCGCCTGCAGCTCGACAACGCCGACAAGAGCCTCTTGCCCGGCGAGTACGGCACCGTCGAGCTCGCCGCCTCCGCGCGCAAGCTGACGATGGTGCCGCGCGACGCGGTCGTGAACACCGGCACCCAGACCTACGTGTTCGTCGACGAGGGCGGCGGTCACTACTCGCCGCGTCTCGTCGTCCTCGGCGAAGAGGACGGCGAACAAATCGCGATCCAATCGGGCGTCGAGCCCGGCGATCGCGTCGTGTCGGGCGCGACGTTCCTCATCGACTCCGAGAGCCGCCTTCAGGCCTCGGTGACGGCGACGAGCAACGACGGGGGCCCCTCGGCGAACGCGTGCGACGCGGACTTCGACAGATCGAAATACCCCGAAAAATGGGCCGAATGCGCGAAGTGCGAGCAGGTCCACGCGGGCATGGGGAGCATGGCGACGGATTGCAAGAACGCGATCCCGAAGCCGTGGCGCTGACATGATCGCCCGGATCATCGAGCTCTCGGCGAAGTACCGCTGGTTCGTCTTCTTGATCTACATCGCGCTCGCGATCGTCGCCGTGAGCTCCATCCGCGGCGCGAAGCTCGACGCGATCCCCGATCTCTCCGACCCGCAGGTGATCGTGTTCACCGAGTGGAAGGGGCGCTCTCCGACGCTCGTCGAGGATCAGGTCACGTACCCCATCGCGTCGAGCCTCCTCGCCGCGCCTCACGTGACCGCGGTGCGCGGGTACTCGATGTTCGGCATGTCGTTCATCTACGTGCTCTTCGACGAGGGCACGGACGTCTACTGGGCGCGCTCGCGCGTGCTCGAGTACACGAGCGGCATCCGCTCGAAGCTCCCGCCGGACGTCACGCCCGAGATCGGCCCGGACGCGACCGGCGTCGGGTGGGTGTACGAGTACGCGCTCGTCGACAAGACCGGGCAGCACGATCTCGCCGAGCTCCGCACGCTCCAGGATTTCACGCTCCGCTACGCGCTCGAGAGCGTTCCCGGCGTGGCGCAGGTCGCCAGCGTCGGAGGGTACGAGCGGCAATACCAGGTGACGATCGACCCGGAGAAGCTCCGCTCGTACGGCGTCACGATCGGCGACGTCGCGGACGCCGTGCGCCGCAACAACAGCGAGACCTCTGGACGCGTCCTCGAGATGAGCGGCCGCGAGTACTTCGTTCGGGGGCGCGGTTACCTCGAGGACATCGCGGCGCTCGCCGACACGGCGATCCGCGCGGACGCGCAAGGCACGCCCGTGCGCGTCCGCGACGTCGCGACGGTGCGCTTCGGCGGCGACATCCGTCGCGGCCTCGCGGAGCTCGACGGACGAGGCGAGACCGTGGGCGCGATCGTGATGGCGCGCTACGGAGAGAACGCGCGCGACGTGATCGGCCGCGTGAAGACCAAGCTGGACGAGCTCCGCCCGACGCTCCCCGCGGGCGTCGAGGTCGTGACGACTTACGATCGGTCGTCGCTGATCGAGCGCGCGATCCAGACGCTCAAGGGATCGCTCGCAGAGGAGATGATCACGGTCAGCCTCGTCATCATCATCTTCCTCTTGCACCTTCGGAGCGCCGCGCTCCCAATCGTGAGCCTGCCGCTCGCCGTGGCGCTCGCGTTCATTCCGATGCGCCTCTTCGACGTGCCCGCGACGATCATGAGCCTCGGCGGGATCGCGATCGCGATCGGCGCCACGGTCGACGCCGAGATCGTCATGATCGAGGCGTGCCACAAAAAGCTCGAGCACGCGCCGAAGGACCTCCCCGAGCCCGAGCGAAGACGACTCCTCCACGAGGCCGCGAGGGAGGTCACGCCCGCGATCTTCTTCTCGCTGCTCATCATCGCGATCTCGTTCGTCCCCGTCTTTGGCTTGAACGGACAAGCGGGCCGTCTCTTTCGCCCGCTCGCCTACACGAAGACCTTCGTCATGCTCTCGGCCGCGGTCCTCAGCATCACGCTCGCGCCCGCGCTCCGCGACACGCTGATCCGTGGCCGCATCCGGAGCGAGCACGAGCACCCCGTGTCGCGCGTGATCCAGGCCTTTTATAGGCCGTTCGTCTACGTCGCGCTTCGCCGTCCACTCACGACGCTCGCGATCGGCGCGTTCGCCGTGCTCTCCGCGATCCCCGCGTACACGCGCATCGGCAGCGAGTTCATGCCGCCGCTCAACGAAGGCGACATGCTCTACATGCCGACGACGCTCCCGAACCTGTCTATCGAAGAAGCCAAGAAGCAGCTCGAGCGCCAGGACGACGTCCTCCGATCGTTTCCGGAGGTGAAGACCGTGTTCGGCAAGGTCGGCCGCGCCGAGACGCCGACCGATCCCGCGCCGCTCTCGATGGTCGAGACCGTGGTCCAGCTCAAGCCGCCCGCGGAGTGGCCGAAGATGAAGCGCCACCACTGGTACGGCGATCGCCAGGAGCCCGAGAGCTGGGACGAGCTCGTCGCGAAGCTCGACACGGCGACGAAGATGCCCGGGTGGACCAACGCGTGGACGATGCCGATCAAGGCGCGCATCGACATGCTCTCGACCGGCGTGCGCACGCCCGTGGGCGTGAAGATCTTCGGCAGCGACCTCGAGCACATCGAGTCCGCGGGGCGAGAGATCGAGGCGGCGCTCAAGAACGTCGCCGGGACGCGCAGCGTCCTCTACGAGCGCGCGCTCGGCGGCGCGTACGTCGACATCGTCCCGAAGCGCGACGCGCTCGCTCGATACGGCATGCAAGTCGACGATCTCAACGGCGTCGTCGAGAGCGCGCTCGGCGGCGAACGCGTCGCGACGACCGTCGACGGCCGCAAGCGCTTCTCGGTCAACGTGCGCTACGCGGAGGATTTTCGCTCGAGCCCCGAGCAAATCCGCCGAACGCTGGTGCGCCTTCCGAAGCGCGACACGACGATTCCGCTCGAGGAAATCGCGGACGTGCGCGTGACCGAGGGCCCGCCGATGGTGCGCGAGGAAGCGGGCCTGCTCGTGGGGTACGTCTACGTCGACATCGATCCCTCGCGCGACCTCGGCGGTTACGTCGACTCCGCGAAATCCGCGATCGCCGCGGCCCAGAAGCGCGGCGACGTGAAGCTCGGGCCAGGCGTCTACCTGAAATGGACCGGACAGTACGAGCTGCTCGAGACGATGCGCGAGCGCATGAAGCTCCTCGTCCCGCTCGCGCTCCTCGCGGTCGCCGTCCTCCTCTACTTGCAGTTCAAGAACCTGACCGAGGTGCTCATCGTCTTCCTCTCGATCCCGTTCGCGCTCGTAGGGAGCATCTGGCTCATGTACCTGCTCGACTACCGGTTCTCGACCGCGGCGTGGGTCGGCGTCATCGCGCTCATCGGCCTGGCGGCCCAGACGGGCGTCGTGATGATCGTCTACATCGATCACGCGTTCGAGCGGCGTCTCCGCGCGGGCAAGATCAACGAGCTCGAGGACATCATCCACGCGCACACGGAGGGCACCGTGCAGCGCGTCCGGCCGAAGCTGATGACCGTCGGCACGATGCTCGTCGGCCTGATCCCGATTTTGTGGGCGACGGGGAGCGGCGCCGACGTGATGAAGCGCATCGCCGCGCCGATGGTGGGCGGGCTCTTGTCGAGCGCGTTCCTCACGCTCGAGCTCATCCCCGTCGTCTACACGTACTGGCGCTACGCGCAGCTTCGCTACGCGAAGCGCACGGGCAAGCCGCTGGCCGAGGTCTGCGGGATCTCGATGTCAGCGTGACGCCGAGCCGGGCCTCAGCGCGGCGCGTGTGGCGCTCGAAGCCGTGACGCGGCTCGACTGCGCGTTGAAGCGCGTCGCAGCCTCGATCATGCTCGCGTGCAGGATCTCCGCGAGCCGCTCGACCTCGGGCACCGTCGCCGCCTCGTTCTGCGACGCGATCTCGACGATCGTCGAGCGCAGGATGCCGAACTCCGCGAGGAGCGCGCGAAGGTCGTAACCGAGGCGCGCGCGCTGCTCGCCGTGGAACCCCGCGAGCCGCAGCGCCTCCGGGTCTTTCTCGTGCCCGCGCCGGAGCGCGTAGACGACCGCGGACAAGAATGGTTCGATCTGGTTCGCGATCTCCGTGTTGCTCTTGTGCCCAGGCACCAGTTGGTAGACACGCACCTCGCTCACGAACGTCTCGAGGATGAGCGGGAGCTTCTTTTCCATGATCGAGTCGAGCGTCATGGGACGTCCCTCAGCACCGCGGCGATTTGGACGAGCCCTTTGACCCAGCGGATGAATCGCGACAGCGGCGTTCGGTTGCGGCGGCGCCAATCGCCTCGGTGTTCGTTCATGCGTCCTCCGAGCGCCGCAGTTTGCAAACGTCGCGCCGTGTCTAAACGCGACAAACAATGTGGACCTCGCGGCGAAAGCGCCACGCTTGGGTCCGAACGCTACGAGCGCCATCGCGGAAGATGAGCGGTGAACGTCGTGCCACGCGCGCGCTCGCTCTCCAGATCGATGTGCCCGCCGTGGGCTCGCACCATCTCGCGCGCGATGAAGAGACCCAGCCCGAGCCCCTCCATCGGCGACTGCTTGCGTCCGCGCTTGAACGGCGCGAAGAGCTCGCGCTGTTCTTCGTCGGAGATCGGCTCGCCGACGTTGTGCACCGCGATGTCGACGGAGATGTCCTCTCCGCGCAGGTGGATGTCGATGGTGCTCTCCGGCTCGCTGTACTTGATCGCGTTGGTCCCGAGGTTCGAGACGACCTGCGCGATGCGCTCCTCGTCCCACTCGCCGCGCGCGTCGCCCGTGGCCTCGAACGCGATCACGCGATCGCCGTGCGCGAGGCGCAGCTCGTCGACGACCTGCTGGCACACGGTCCGCAGATCGCACGGCTTCCGCTCGATCTTCAGGCCGCCGGAGCGCGCGGCCGCGAAGTCCAGGAGGTCCGCGATCATGCGGTTCATGCGATCCGCGGCGGTGACGATCTTCCTGGCGAAGGCCATGTGTTGCTCGGGCAATAGCCCGCGCGCGATGAGCGACCCCGCCATTTTCACCGCGTTGAGCGGGGTGCGAAGGTCGTGACCGAGGACTCCGACGATGCGCTCGCGCTCGGCGCGCGAAGCTCTCTCCATCTCGACGGCCGACACGGTCATGCACTCGTCGAGCGCGCCGTGCAAGAACTCGAGCTCGTCGAGCGCGGGCACGTCGGCGGCAGTGTGCTGAGTCGAATTCCACATGGCATCGAGGATCTGCGTGCGCAGGTGCGCCAGCTCGCGGAGCACGCCGCCGAGCGAGTAGCCTTCGACGATCCGCTCGGTCGCGTGGCTGTAGGGAAGGAGCTTCGCGCTGAGCGCGTGCGCCGCCGCCGCGCGCTCGCCCTCGCCCCTGTGCTCGAGCGCGTCGATCAACGCGTCGAGCAGATCGGGCACGTGATCGCGAAGGTGTGGAGCGGACACGTTGTTTGGGCGGATCGCCGCATCCGACTGCACCGTTCGTTGCCACGCGTCGAGGATCTCGGTCCGCCGCGCGCGCAACACTTCAGCCAATCCCACCCTGCTCATGTCGGCATTCAGGCAACTCGCAGGCCGTCGCGCTGCAAGGGCTCACGGGGCAACATGCCACGAGCAGGTGACGACCGAGCTTCATCGTGCGGTCGACCTCGGCTTCGAGCGCATGGGATGCGTCGATTCGCAAACCGTGCGCGGATCGACAGAAAAGTACGCGGTTTGCGCGAGGGGCAAGCATTTTGCACCAAGGCCGTGCATGAAGCTTCCGACGCGAATTCTGGTCGCGACTGACTTCAGCGAGACCGCCGATGCAGCGTTCGATTACGCGGTGGATCTCGCGAAGCAGCTCGGCGCGAAGGTCGTCGTGATGCACGCGTACGAGCTCCCGGTCTACGGCTTTCCGAGCGGCGCGCTCGTGGCGTCGGTCGAGATGGCGACGCGGATCATGAGCGGCGCCCAAGAAGCGCTGGACGCCGCGTGCAAGGCGCGAGCGGCCTCGGGCGTCGACATCTCGCAGATCGTCCGTCAGGGCGTCGCTTGGGAAGAAGTGCATCGCGTCGCAGACGAGGTGAACGCCGATCTCATCGTCATCGGCACGCACGGACGAAAGGGCTTGTCTCGCGCGCTCCTCGGCAGCGTCGCCGAGAAGATCATCCGCACGTCGACGCGCCCGGTCCTCACCATTCACTCGCCCAACACCAAACCTTGATCATGGGCTCTCAGCGCAAAATCCTGGTGGTCGACGACGACGCGCGCTCCGCGCGTACGCTCGCGAACATGCTCCGCGAGGACGGGTACGACGTGGAGGTCGCCGTCGACGGAGCGCACGCCATCGCGCAGCTCTCGCACAGCCCCGCGCCGACGGCGCTCATCACGGACATCCGCATGCCCCACGCGGACGGGGGCACCGTCTCCCACTACGCGCGGTCGCGTAAGCCAGATATGCCCATCATCATGGTGACGGGGTATCCTCATCTCGCGCCGCGCTCGCTCGACCCGCAGCCCATCGTGCTCACCAAACCACTCGACTACGACGATCTCAGCGCAGCTCTCGTCCGCGCCGGCGTCGGAACGCCCTAGAGTCATAGGTCGTGGAACTGGAGAAGCGTGTTGCGGAGCTCCGGCAGTACGTCGACTTCGGCGTCGACGAAGCCAAGAGCCTCGTGGACGTGCGAGACGCGATCGCGCCGGATTTCGAGCGCATCGCGCAGGAGTTCTACGACAAGACGCGAGAGCACGAAGAGGCCCACGCGGTCTTCACGGGCGAGGATCAGATCGAGCGGCTGCAGCGCTCGATGGTGGCCTGGCTGCGTCGGTTGTTCGGCGGCATGTACGACACCGCGTACTACCGCCAGACGGCGCGCATCGGCGAGGTGCACGTCCGCATCGGCCTGCCGCAGCGATACATGTTCACGGCGATGTCGCGCATCCGGGTCGACCTCGACCAGTTGATCGGCGAACGGGCGCCGCGCGATCGCGCCGCGGCGACGAGGGCCGCGCTCCACAAGGCGCTCGATCTCGAGCTCGCGTTCATGCTCGAGGCCTACCGCGACGCTCAGTCCGCGCGCGTCGAGAAACGCCAGGCGCTCGAGCGCGAGTCTCCGGAGCTCGCGCAGGCCGACGTCGCCGCGATCGAGCTCACGCGCGAGCTCGTCATCGGGCTCGATTCGCGCGGGATGGTGCGCCTCTTCAACGCGGGCGCCGAGGCGACCACCGGCTACGGCCGAGAAGAGATGATCGGCCGCGATCTCCTGACGATGCTGATCGCCGAGGAATCGCGCGAGATGCTCGCGAAGATCCTCTCGATGCCGCAGACGAACGATCCGCAGCGGTTCCGCGTCGACACGTTCTTGCGCACGCGCGCCGGCAAGCTCCGCGACGTCCGCTGGGACATCGCGACGACGCGCATCGGCGACGTGCACGTGTGCCTCATCGGACACGACTACACCGAAGAGAAGAAGCTCGCGGAGCGCTCGCGCCGAGCCGAGAAGCTCGCGGCGGTCGGAACGCTCGCCGCGGGCCTCGCGCACGAGATCCGAAACCCGCTCAACGGAGCCCAGCTGCACGTCGCCTACCTCCAGCGGACGCTCAAGCGCGCGAGCGCGGGCTCGGAGATGCTCGAGGCCGCCGGCGTCATCGCCGAGGAGATCAAGCGGCTCGCGACGCTCGTCACCGAGTTCCTCGACTTCGCGCGGCCCACGGCGCTCGAGCGCAAGAGCAGCTCGATGCGCGCGCTCATCGAGCGCGCGACGGCGCTCATCGAGGCGGAAGCCAACGCAGCCCACGTCGGTCTGTCGCGTGATTTTCCCTCGAAAGACGTCGTCGCGGACGTGGACTCGCCGAAGATCGAGCAGGTGGTCTTGAACCTCGCCCGCAACGCGGTCGAGGCCCTCGCGGGCCAGGCAGGCGGGCACGTCGTCATTCGCCTCCGCCGCCAGCCCAAGGACGCGGTGATCGAGGTCGAGGACGACGGACCGGGGCTTCCGAGCGAGGACGCGCCCATTTTCGACGCGTTTTACACCACGAAACCCGCGGGTACCGGGCTCGGTCTCGCCATCACGCACAGGATCGTCACCGACCACGACGGCACGATCGAGGTCGACAGCCGTCCCGGGCGCACGCTATTTCGGGTCATGCTTCCCCTGCACGCGTCACCCGAACGGAGCTCGACATGACCGAAGCCAAGAACACACGCGTCCTCGTCGTCGATGACGAGCCGGCCGCGCGAGGGGGCCTCGAGAAGCTGCTCAAGGGTGAAGGCTTCCAGGTCGACGTCGCTTCGGACGGGGTCGAGGCCATCGCGGTCGCGGGCGAGCACCCGCCCGACGTGGTCGTCACGGATCTCAAGATGCCGAACATGGACGGCATCGAGCTGATGAAGAAGCTCCACGAGATTGACCCGAGCGTGCCGGTCGTCGTCGCGACCGCTTTCGGCGATGTGGGGAGCGCGGTCAACGCGATGCGCGCGGGCGCCGAGGACTACCTCACGAAGCCCATCGACTTCGACGCGCTCGTCGTCGCGGTCGAGCGCGCGCTCGAGCGGCGCGATCTCCGCGTCGAGACCGAGAACCTGCGCCGGCAGATCCGCTAGCGCGACGGCGAAGGCCTCGAGGGCCTCATCGGCGCGAGCGCCCGCGATGCAGAAGGTTTATCGCATCGCTAGGCAGGTCGCCGCGTCGCGCGCGACCGTGCTCATCACGGGCGAGAGCGGCACGGGCAAGGGCGAGCTCGCGCGCGCGGTCCACGAGCTCGGGCCGCGCGCGAAGCAGCCGTTCGTCGCGCTCCACTGCGCCGCGCTCGCCGAGTCGCTCCTCGAGAGCGAGCTCTTCGGTCACGAGAAGGGCTCGTTCACCGGCGCCGACAAGCGCCGGATCGGCCGCTTCGAGCAGGCCAACGGCGGCACGCTCTTCCTCGACGAGGTCGGCGAGATCCCGCGCGCTCACGCAGGTGAAGCTCCTGCGCGTCCTCCAGGAGCGCACGTTCGAGCGCGTCGGCGGCAACGAGCCGATCAACGTCGACGTGCGCATCATCGCCGCGACGAACCGCGATCTCGCGCCGACGTCCGCGACGGGCGCTTCCGCGAGGACCTCTACTACCGCCTGAACGTCGTCCACATCGAGATGCCGCCGCTCCGCATCCGCGGCGGCGACGTGCTCGTGCTCGCGAACCACTTCCTCCGGAGCTTCGCGCGGAGAACGACAAGCGCGATCGACGGCTTCACCGACGCGGCGCGCACGAAGATCGTCGCGCACCGCTGGCCCGGCAACGTCCGCGAGCTCGAGAACGCGATCGAGCGCGCCGTCGTGCTGTGCGAGGGCCGAAGATCGACGAGGAGCGATCTCCCGTTCGAGACGGCGCCGGTCGCATGGCGCCGCTGCGGATCCCCGGCGCCACCATGGCCGAGATCGAGCGCTTCGCGATCCTGTCGACGCTCGACGCCATCGACGGCTCGACCACGCGGGCCGCCGAGATGCTCGACATCAGCGTCCGAACCCTCCAGTACCGGCTGCACGAGTACGGTTTGGCGAAGAAGTAGACCCGCACCGATTGCGCCCCCGCACGCAATTCGCGCGGGCCGTGACGCTCCGCGGCGCGAAAAGCCGTCCAAGGTGGCGTGGCATGCCCATCGCACAAGGTCGGTGCATGACCGAAGTCTCATTCGTCGGACTGGACGCCTCCGACGCGCTCCGCGAGTACGCAGAGCGTAAGGCCGCGGCGCTCGTGCAAGAGCCTGAAATGCAGTCGTGCCGGGTCGTGCTGGAAGCGAACTCCCACAGCAAGAGC
>CAWIUL010000012.1:0-1180921 GCA_963839305.1 uncultured delta proteobacterium | reverse complement strand
CCTCAATTCGGCGGCGACACACGAAGGACCTCGTTGGCCGACGCGACGTAGATGCATCCGCTCGCCGTGGTGACGGCCAGTGGATCGATTTCCGCGACGACGTCGCGGCGCGAGTCGCGAAGCCCGACCCGCACGAGCTGACCGTTGCTCGCTCCGTAGACGAAGTCCTCGTCGAGGGCGCGCAGCGCGGTCGGGTCGAAGTCGACGACGGTGGGCTGCGTCGCGTCGTCGAGGACGCAGACGTTCTGCGCGCAGAACGCGTTGGGGCCGTTCACGAGACGAATCGCCGCCGGGGCGAGAGAAGTCATCCCCAGATCGACCGTGTCGTGCACGGCGGCGGTCGTTCGATCGAACCGCACGTCGACCATTCCTCCAGAGGGCGCGGACGCCAACTCATGAACGTAAGCTCCACTGAGCCCGATGCCGAACGTCTGGGTGGCGCGCACGAAGAACGCGAGCTCGTGGTGGCCGTCTTCGATCGCTCGTGAGTAGAACGTCCAGCCCATGCAACACAGCGCGTTGCTGTCCACGAGCTCGAGATCGATTTCGTCGGGAGGAGAAAAGAGACCACGGTACACGCCATGTCGCGCGAGCCCGTCGTGGCGGACCCACACCGCGCCGTTCGCGCCCTCGCTCGTGTTCACATAAACGCCGTCTTCCCACGCGATCGGAGAGGCCACGGGCGCAGCGTCGAGCGTGGTGGTGGGGCCGCCGCCGGCCGGCACGCTGAAGAGCGTCGACGGCGAATCGGCCTGCACGACGTAGAGCCACGCGCCGTCGGTGGCGAGCGCGATCACCTTCGTGTCGCCCGCGTGGCTCACGAGCACGACCGGCGGATCGCCAGGTGCGCACGCAATCGGCGACGCGATGACGCCCTCACCGCCTCTGAGCGTGCTGCGGGCACCGCATGCGGCGACGAGCACGGCGAGCGCGGCGATCCCCCTTCGCATTCCGCAGATTGACACGGCCGCTCGGCTAGCGCAGGCGAACGCTGCGCGAGGCCCTCACTACCGGCGTCCTTTGATCACCGGCTCGAGCTCGGCCCAGAGCAGTCGAACAAGGGGTGCAATGCGCCACGCGTCTTCGAGAGTCGACTCGAGGCTCGCCCAGTAAAACAATGTGTGAGCGTGCAGCTCGGGCCGGCGGCGCAGCAGCGCAACGAACCGGAGCCACTCGTCGCTACGCCCCAGAGCAGCAGCGCCCTGCTCGTCCGCCAGGTCTTCGAAGCACTGCATGACCGTTTCGGACAAGGTGAAGCGTTCATCGTCCGTGAAGTCTTCTTCTTCCAAAGCGCGAACAAACTCGGCGAGCCGCGATGCGTCGGCGACCTCGTATTCCCAGTCCTGACTACGGGGATCATTTGGCAACCCAAGCGCGCCGCGAGCGCATCGATGGCCGCTCGGGTCGGATACCGGCGGTAAGCGTCGGGGACGGTCATTTCGCGCTCGTGTTCGTCGCGTGGCTCACATCTGAAAAGCAGGACGCGCTTCCGGCCAGGCTCTTCGCGTTTACGCGGCATGCGCACCGTGCGCGATGCGGTACCGGGGACCTTGCGCCACGCCGCTCGTTCGTCACCGACGCGATGAACGCGAGCTCGTCGAGATCGTGTTCGCCGTCCATCGGGCGGTGGAGGCGGGTGAACTACCCCGCTTGCGTGCGACGACGAGTAACGCACCGAGCGGCCGCCCGCAAGGCTTTCATCGAACGTACGTGCGCAAGACCTCGATCAGCTCGTGCGCAGCGCGCGCCCGCTTCGTATCCCCGTCCGGATCGACGATGTGCGAGCGAACGTGGCCCTCGAGGACCTCGGCCGTCAAGCTCCCGACCGCGCCGCGGCACGCCGCAAGCAAGTGCATGACCTCCCCGCAGTCGCGTTCTTCTTCGAGCGCGCGCTCGATCGCGTCGACCTGCCCACGGATGCGACGGACGCGATTGAGCAGCTTGTCTTTCTCACGTGTCGTGTGCGCCATCGCAGATTACCATACCCCCCATGGTATCGTCCGTCACTTCGCTCGTCGACAAGCTGCGCCACGATCACGATCACGGCGTCGCCGCGTCCACGCACGAGGCCCGCACGCGTTGGGTCGTGGTCCTGACCTTCTCGATGATGATCGGCGAGCTCATCGTCGGTTACCTCACCAACTCGCTCGCGCTCACGGCCGACGGCTGGCACATGGCGACGCATGCCGGCGCGCTCGGGATGGCGGCCCTTGCGTACTGGTTCGCGCGCACGCGTTCGCGTGAGTCGGTGTTCAGCTTCGGCACGGGAAAGGTCCACGCGCTCACGGGCTACACCAACGCGATCGTGCTCGCGGTCGTCGCGCTCTGGATGATGTACGAATCCGCGACGCGGCTCTTGCACCCACTGCCGATTGCCTTTGGTCAGGCTTTGCCCGTCGCAGTGGTGGGCCTTCTGGTCAATCTCGCGAGCATCAAGCTCTTGCATGTCGAGCATGAGCATCATCACGACCACGACCACCATGACCATGACCATGGCGAACATGACGACGAGGAACACGATCACGATGATCACAACCTCCGAGCCGCATACGTTCACGTTCTGGCCGATGCGTTCACGAGCGTGCTCGCGATTCTCGCGCTCGTAGGTGGCCGCTACTTTGGCTGGCGATTTCTCGATCCGCTCATGGGGATCGTGGGCGGCATCGTGATTTCACGCTGGAGCTACACGTTGTGCCGAAGTGCAGCGCGCCAGCTCCTGGACGTCGTGCCGTCGGCCCACGTTGCGACGCGCATACGCGGTCTTCTCGAAGGAGTGCCCGGAACCGAAGTCGTCGATCTGCACGTCTGGGAGATCGGACCAAAGGCGCGTGCGTGCTTGGCGACGGTGGTGACGAACACGCGGGTCACGCCGCTCGACTACGCGGCGAGGCTCCACGACGAGAAGCTCGCGCACGTGACGATCGAAGTGCACGAGGCGTGAGCCCGAGTTCCAAAGTACGCGAAGGGTACCGGCGGAACACGAGCGAAAACGAGCTGTTCTGAAGTTGCGTCCCTAGAGGGATTCGAAAATTCAGGAAGTCCGGTTTCCACACCCGAAAAAGCAGGTTTCTGGGCCAACGTCTCCGGCTGACGTCCGCCTCGATCCGCCTTCCGCGAGTGGTCCGAGTGACCCGCTCGAGGCCGCTCTACGCGTCGCGACCGAACTGAAGGACGCGGACCTGATTCGCCGCGCGCTCACGGAGATCGAGGCACGACGCCGCGCCGATGCCCGCATCCTTGGCCGATTGAGCGAGCGCTTCACTGCGGCGGTGTCGAGGACGAGCGCCGCGGCGGACGTCGAGCTTCGAAAGACGCTCGCGACGTCCGAGCTCGCCGGGAGCCTGTCACACGAGGTCGTGGCGCCGTCGATCGATCTGCGATGCACGTTTCATCGAGTCGACGGCTTCGTCGAAATGTCCGGCGCGATCTACGCGGGTGACGTGAAGATCGCGACGATCGAATAGCGACTTCTCGCTCCTCTTCGCCGCGTGGCTCGCCGCAGCGTCGACGAGCCGGCGCCGGCCGTTACAGCCAACCACCGACCGTGAGCGCTGCACCGACGGTCGTCGAGAGGTTGCTGGTGGACGGGTACGACGGATCTTTGTTGACGAGATCGCGCGAGATCGACGGGCCGAAGCCGACGAAGAAGTGCGGAGCGGCGTGCCAGAGGATGGGCGCGTACGCGCCGACGTAGATCAACAGCGTCGTCGAGGCGTTCTGCGCGACGCCCGACTCGAGGTTGTAGCTGTCGACGCCGAAGCCGAGCGCCGCGCGCGGATAGAACGAGAATCGCGGCGAGATCGGGATGTCGTAGCCGACGCGCGGCGCGAGGTAGACGCTCCAGCTCTCCCGCGTCGTGGAGCCGCCGTCGCTTCGCGCGTACGACACGCCCGCGCCGACGCCGATCGACACGTGTTGAGCGACGAAGTGGTCCACGCCCACCCAGCCCGACGACGACACGTAGCTCGGGCCGCCGTTCGTCGCGGTCTGCCACGTGAGCGCCGCGCTGCCGTCGACCACCGTCTCTTGGGGCTCGCCGAACGGTCTCCAGTGAATCGGCAGTTCGTCGACGCGCGTGTCTTTTTCACCGCCGATGTAGCCGCCGACGATCGTGTGGAGCGACACGGTCGTCGTCTCCGACGGCGGGTTGCTTCCGTCGAGCCCGTAGTCGAACGTGTGCGAGAGCGCCGGGCCGAAGCCGACGAAGAAATGCGGGCGAATCTGGAAGAGCACCGGGACGAACAACGTGAGCGCAGTGCCCAACTGCGACGTCGTCTGCCAGATCGTGGGGTCGTGCTGATCTTGGCTCCAGCGCAGGTACACGGTCCCACGCAACCAGAACGACACCCAACGGCTCGCGGGCAAGTTGACGCCGACGCGAAGACCTAGCGAGGCGTTCGCGTTCTTGTCGTCGACGAGCTCGCTGTACGCGTTGAACGAGTGCGAGCTCGCGTAACCGACTTGCGGCTCGACGCCGAGCGACACGTTGCGCCACGCGAACCAATCGAGGCTCGGCACCAGGTTGGCGCTGAAGAACGTCGCGCCCGAGTCGTAACCCGTCCACGAGATGCTCGCGTCCGCGTTCTTCGTGACGACGACCTGTCCGCGCGCGCCGAACTGCGGGTCGAGCGCCCTCGCGCGCGAAGACACGAGCAGTACGAACAGCACCGCCACCCCTCGTCTCACGATGTCATCATCGCATGGAGTGTGGATTGAGTTGGCAGACTATGACGCGACTATCAGGGCGCGGACGCGCGGTGCACGCACGAATCCGTGGCGTTTCAGGGTGGCCTCGCTCTTGCGAGGAGCACGCCGAATGAACCGCTTGCTCTACTTCTTGGCAGCCGTCGCCCCGCTCGGGTGCAGCATGCACACCGCGTGTGACATCGCGTGCATCTCGAGCTCGATGTCGATCACGTCGTCCACGCCGAACCTGGTCTCGGCGCAGGACTCGTGTGGTCAGACGGCGGCGTGCTCCGGCGCGAGCCCGTGTCAAATGCTCGCATTGCCGCCGCCCACGACGGGCGGGAGCTGCCTCGTCACGGTGCAACTCTCCGGCGGAGCGACCGTGTCGACGACAGCCGACTGGGGCGCCCCGCACGACACGGCCTGCTGCGGCAAGCGGTTCGCGAGCACGCCGCGCCTCGATCTGACGAGCGACGCGGGACCCGAGTGAAGCCTGCTCACTGATGCGGAAACACGCACGCTTGGTTCACGCACGTGCCGCCGTTCTGCGTGCAGTCGACGCAGGCGCCGCCGTTGCCGCAGAGCGTGTCTTGGTCGCCGAGGGCGCAGATGTTCCCGTTGCAGCAGCCTCCGGGATGGCAGTTTTGGTCCGTGCACGTCGGACCGCCGAGGCACGTGCCGCCGTTGCCTGCGTCGTCCGCGATGCACGCGATGACCTTGTTCTTCGAGTCGATGCACGTCTGACAGAGCTAGCGCGTCATTCGGCGCCGTGACGGCCAACACTGTGTGGCCGTCTTGTTCGAGCGTCGCCTTCAACAACGCAGCCTCCACAGGCTCGTCGTCGACGACGAGGATTCGGCCGGAATGACCCACAGTCCAGCATTGCCGCATGCGCGAGCTTTGGCCAGCGCAATCTTTTACGAATGGCGGCACCTCGCACGAGCTCGAAGTAGGGCGCGACCGGTTTAAACGCAGCGTAGGTTCGGTTTGCCATGACGTATGATGCGCGCCCATGCGTCATGCGGTGTCTCTCTTCTTCGCGCTCTTGTGCGGCTGCTCCGAAAAGTTGACCACCGTCGGGGCGGACGCTTCGTCGGGCAACGACGGAGCCGCGACGACTTGCGTCGCGACGTTCAGCGGCGCGGTGACCGCCACGGGCGATTGCAACCCGGCGCTCGGTTTCTCCGCGAGCAAGCAGCAAGCCGTCTTCGGGCTGTCGTACGTCACTGCTCCCGCCACCGTGAGCAGTTGGGCGGTCGCGGCCACGCTCGCGTCCGGCAGCCCGTCGACGGGCACCTTCACCGAATCGACGATGCCGAGCTCCGGTGCGGACGTCATCCAGAGCACTACGAACGCGTGGGTCGAATCGCATGGCGCTTCGGGTCAGCCGGACCAAGGAACACTCACCGTCACCATCTCCTCGATCGGCACTCCGGTGACCGCGAGCAACGGCGACATCGTCTACGTCGGTGCGCACGGCACGGTCGATGCGACGCTCCCACCGCAGACGGGCACCGGCGCACTCGGGACGCTCACCCTGCACGTCGCGTTCTGAGCCGTCACTTCTTCGCGCACACGAGCGTCGCGATCTTCTCCGCGCCGGGGCACGCGCGCTCATCGTACCGGCGAAAGACAGAAAGACCGTGCCGTCTTCCGCCGTGAGCGAAGCGGCCGTGATCGGGAGCTCGCCTGTCGTGGGGTCGAGCTCGCACCGCGCGGTGAGGCTCTGGCCCGCGATTGCGCTGCCGGTCGCGGCGGCGTTCAGCGTGAGGTCGAGCGCGCCGGTCAGCTCTGCGTCGCCGGTGTATTGCGCCGTGACCTGCGCGCCGGTTTGCGTGAGCGTGAGCACGCCGCTGCCAAATCGGGTCGGTGATCCCGGCGTCGCTGCGCGCGGCTCCCGTTCGAAGAGATCCATCTTCAATCCCGCATATCAGCTTTATGTGTACTTGGATTACACCTGGGGCCGTCGACGGTAAAGTGCTCGCTGCTCATCAACTGCGCGGCGCGCGCTTGTTCGACCACCGCACGAAAGAATTCTCCCGCGACATCGTGCGCGATCAGTCGCTCGCGATTGTGCGTGAACACCGTCGCGTCGAAGCTCGACTCCGTCATGTCCATGTCGAGAAACCAGCGATAGAGAAGGTTGTAGTCGAGCTGCTCGCAGAACTGCCGCTCGCTCCGAATCGTGTAGAGCGCCATCAAAAGCGTCGCCTTCAGCAGCCGCTCGGGCGGAATCGAAGGCCGGCCCGTCCCGGAATACATCTCGTCGAAGACCAGCGACAGCTTCGCGAGCGCGTCGTCGGCCAGCTTCTTGATGCGCCGAATCGGGTGATTCGTCGGCACCCGCGACTCCGGCGACATCAGCATCAACATCGACGACTGCTTCGTGTTCTCGCCTCGCATGACCATTTTAGATCACACCGCGATCTCCGTGTCGATCCCCCGCGGCGAGTTTTTCAGCAGCCTGCTAGGGTGAGTTCGGGGATCGCTCGCGTGCGGCGTGGACCGTCCGCACCCGCGCTGATCGAAGAGGACGACGCGCCACTTCGAGAGGTCGAACGCGCGCGCCATGTTCGGCGACGAGCGTTGACCGGGACCGCCGTGGAGCAAGACCACGGGCTTCCCTTCCGGGCTCCCGAGCGTCTCCCACGCGATCGCGTTTCCGTCGCCGACGTCCAGCACGGTGCTAGCGTCTCATGAATCCCATGGATGCGAACACGAAGGCGATCTACAAGCGCGGCGCGCTCTTCGTCGTTCCCGCGTTCGTGTTTGCATGCCTCTACGTCGGCGCGCGCCTCTGGATCGCGACGCGGACGCCCAAGCTGGACCTCGTGCTCGATCGAGACGCGATGGTCGGCGACATCATCGCGTACTGCGACCAGGTCGGATGGGACGCAGGCCCGTGCGCTCAGGCCGTCGTCGTCGATCGCTGAGCCACTTCCGCCCGTCGTCCTGCGCAGGTTTCCGCCGAGCTAGCCCTGGTACGAGACGCTCACGGTCTGCCCGACGGGCGCGTCCTTCGTCACGTCGACGACGTACGGAACGACGCGCGCCGGGGCACTAACACGGCGACCGCTTGACGCGATCCCACGGACATGATCTTTGCTGGACGTGATCACCCCGTTGAAACTGCGCGCCGCGGTTCTACGTGCGCGCGCAGAAGGTCGAACGTACGACGAGGTCGCTGCTTTGCTCGGCATTGGTCGCGCGACGGTGAACCGCATTATGCGCCTGCATCGCGAGACGAACTCACTCGAACCTCGGCCTCGCGGCGGTGGCAACGTGTCGCCGATCCACGATCGCGTCGCCGAGCTGCTCGCTGCGATCGTTGCAGAGACACCAGACGCGACGGTCGTCGAACTCGCGGAGATGCTCATGCGACGCTCCGGCATCACCACGAGTCGATCAGGCGTCACGCGCGCGCTTGCGCGGCTCGGCTTCTCTCAAAAAAAAGTCCTTCGTCGCGACGGAGCGCGACACGCCAGAGAACCTCAAACGTCGCGAAGAATTCCGCGCGCTCCTGAACGGAACCGATCTCGAACGCTTCGTCTTCATCGACGAGTCTTTCGTGCAAACCGGAATGCGTCGCGAGCATGGGCGGTCGCTGCGCGGGCAACGCGTGAAGGGCTTTCGACCGTTTCGATCGTGGAAGACGGTTTCGCTCATCGGCGCAATCAGACTTGGCGAGAAGCCCAAGATCATGACGAGCGAGTCGGCCGTCGACGGTCGAAAGTTCCTTCGCTTCGTCAAGGAACGACTGACGCCGTGGATCTATCCGGGCGACATCGTCGTCATGGACAACCTCAACATCCACAAGATGCATGTTGTCCGCGAAGCGATTCTCGACGCTGGCGGCTTCCCTGTTTACCTGCCGACCTACAGCCCGGAGCTGAATCCGATCGAACGCCTCTGGGCGGATATCAAACGACGACTTCGCTCGCTTGCCGTCTCCGCGCACGATGAACTCCTACGCGCAGTCCGCCGACTGCGCGCTTCGACGCCCGTCGAGAAGATCGCTGGCTGGTTTCGGCATTCGCATGCAGAAGCTCAGGTCAACTGATCGCCGTGTTAGCCGCCGCGCCCATACCACCACGTGCCGGCGAGAAGGACGCCCAATGGGGTCCCGCAGAGAAACCCACCCACCGAGAACATTCGATGTCGGCTCACGCGCAATCGTAGCGGAATCGCCGGGCTTGTAGCTGTCGCCAGACCAGTGAGCAAAGCAGGTATTCGTCCACTGAAGGCAGGCAGGTCAGTCTCCCCTTTGTGCGAAACTCGACGACGAGCGGCGCGTAGTATGTGCGTGCAGCGGAACGCCGCCTCTTAGACGCGGTACTTGCCGCTCTCTCTTCGGTGAATGAGCGGAGCTAACTGCTTTAGGAGAGCCGCGCCGCTCGGCGTGATCGCGGAGATGTTCACGATCTCACCACTGTCGCGAGCAACGCTGATGCTTCCAAAGCCGGCGACGATGTAGTGATCGACCAGGTCCTCACCACGCGACGCCGTTCGATAGCAACGAAGCACGATGCCTTGGATGTCGATTTCCAGAGCGTCCCCCATCGTGCCAACGTACGCGGGCGAGGACACAACGCAATACGCCCAGAACATTTCGTAGCGGCGATGTGCTACGCGGGCTCACGCGCGGGCGTCGTGTGTGACGGCCAACCAGTCGCCCGAGTCGACAAGACCTTGCGTGGCGATTTCGGGATATGCATTTCGTCGCATCGCGATGTGCCTCGGACCTTTTCCTCGCTCGCAATCGGCCTTCGCGGCGTCGTCGAATCTAGTGGAGACTCACGTGCGTGTCGCGATGGTAGCCAGACGCCTGACCGTTGTGAGCTGTCCGACCGTCAGCGAACACTGCTTCGCAGTGTCGTTGCCGTTCCGATGTTGGGGTCGTGGTCGCGGTCGCGTCGAACGCGTCGGTGACGGGCCAGACGATCCAGGTCAACGGGGGGATCTACATGACGTGAGGCCGTCGTGCGGCGATCTCCATGAGCCGGGTTCGCGAACGTGCGGGCGAAGCCGTTGAAGTCGCCCGCATTGGTCGTAACGTTCACTCACGCCCCGCGATTGGCCATGCGTTTGTGAGCGCCGACGAATCAGAGCGCGTCACACTCGGTCGAGCGCGGGCGAGCGAGGACGACGAGGTGGCCCGACGCGTGACACCGCTCCCAACCGAGGGAGACGAAGCGCGAGACGGCATCGGCGCCCGTGGCGTCGTTCGCCGTCACGACGAATCGTGGTTGTGTCGCGATCGCTCGATCGTCCTCGGCGCGCCACGCGTCACGCTTGTAGCTCCGCTTGGCGTCCATGATGGGCGTGCTCCAAAAGAATCGCCCGGGCGCGCGCCGCTTCGCGTACGCGTAGATCTCGGGTTGGAACGTGCGCACCATGAGCGGCTCGTCCGCGCGAGAATGGTCGCGCACCCACCAGCCGATGGTCTCGCTGTCGTGTGCGTCGTAGGCGAGCGCGGGAATCTTGAAGCGTGCGGCGAGCTCCTCGGCGTTGATGTTCCCCGAGACGTACCGAAGAACCGAGCGCTGATCCCAAAGCCAGTTGCGCGACGGAACCCCCGAAATGCCGTACAGCGCGAGCACCACGACGGCCGCCACCCCAGGCCGCTCCGGAACGACACGCCGCGCGAGATAGGCGACGCCGAGCGCGAGTGGGAGGACGAGCACGGCGTAGTGATAGCGGTAGAACTTGAGTTGAATCGCGACCGCGAGCGTCGCGAGCACGGCGAGCGCCACCTGCTCGCGCGGTAAGTCGGGCATGCGCCGCTCCGCGACGCCCTTGCCGATCGCGCCGAGCGCGAGAGCCACGAGCAGCGCTCCAAACGGGTGAAACCAGCACACGAGATCGACGCACTTTTCGTAGAGGTCACCCGGCGAGCTCACGAGGCGTGTGCCGAGGACGTACTGCGCGTCGGCTCCCACGAGGATGTCGAGCATGGCGCCAAGGCCGCCGCGCGCCGCGAAATATCCGACGGTGAGCGCGACCGGAGCGATGAAACCGCCAGCCGCGCGCACGAGGTCGCGCCGACTCGAGAAGTACCACCCGACCGGCAACGCCAAGAGCAGGCCCGGCGGCTTCATCAGGAACGCGAAGGACGCGAGCGCGCCCGCCAGCGCGAATCGCTTGGAGCGCGCCGCGAGAATCGCACCCGCCGCGAAGCTCGCCGCCCAAATCTCACACTGCGCGCCGTCCCAAAAGGTGAAGTACCCGAAGTAGAGAACGAACGTGACGAGGCAGCACAGACCCACGAACCCACGACGCCCATAGCCGTCGAGCAGCCCCGCGACGATCACGCCGAGACACGCGACGCACGCGAGCTCGAGGACGCGGATGCCCCACGTGTGCTCGCCGAAGAGCACGATGGCGATCGCGTGGAGGACGAAGATGCCGGGCGTCTTGTAGTCGAACGTGTCGCGGTACGGGATCGCCCCACGGAGCAACCACTCACGCGCAACGTAGTAGTGAACGCCCTGATCGTGCCCGAACGGGTACGCAAACGAGAGCACGCCCATGAGCGCGCCGACCGCGAACAAGAGCGCATCGAGGCCAGAGCGGCTCCATCGCGCGGCAAGAACGGAAAACCGCATTCGATCGCGCGACCTTCGCACAGCTCGAAAGTCGAGGGTTTCAGTTGGGCAGCGGCACGGTCACCGTGACGCTCGTCGTCACGCCCGCGCCAGACCAGCCGTTGGTGAAGTTGAAGCTCGACGACACGACCGTGCCCACACCCGTGGTCGTGTTGATCGTCAGGAGCAGCGGCGTCGCGTTCGAGCTCGTCTTGCGCGCGAAGGCGAAGACGTTTCCCTCCCACGCGCCGAGCCCGAACAAATCGCCGTAGCTCGTGCCGTTTCCGTCGCTCGACGTCGTTCCGCCATAGATGCCTTTGAGGAGGCTCGTCGCGGCCGTCGAGCTCTTGTACGCGTTCGCGAGCGCGGTCATGTCGACCGCGGCGAGATAGTCGCTGCTCGAGATGCACGTCGTCGACTTCGGCTTGCACGGACGGATCGTCGCGAGCCCGGTCGGGTTGTTCTTCGCGTCGAGGTAGAAGACGAGGTCGCCCGAGAGCGCGAAGTCGTAGCCGCTGTGGCTCGGGTCGACACCGAAGCTGCCGAGGTCCTTCGTCGTGCCGTTCGTCGTGTCGATCGCGTAGAGCTCACCGTATGTGTCGCCACCGATCAGGACCTCGCCGGTCGCGAGCGAGCCCGCGGGCGTGAACGCGAGCGCGACGAACTTCTGTCCCGTCTGAAGCACAATCGGCGCGATCTTCGTGAGCTGCACCGTGCCCGGAATCTGCTGCGGGATGTTGGCTTTGTAGATGACGCTCTCCGAGTTCACGAAAACGTCGCCCGCGGAGTCGACCGCGAGATCGGTGATCGTGCTGTCGTTCCCCGCATCGCTCGTCCCGGCGAAATTGCCGATCAGCGTGATCGCGTTCGTTTGCGGGTTCAGCGAGTAGAGCGTCGTGTCGGTGTTCGCGTAGACGGTCGTCACCGTCCCACCATCGCCGCTCGGGGAGTCAGTCGACGAATCGCCGAAGTTGGCCGGCCCCGAGTCGGGCATCGGACCGGTCGTCCCATCGCTTCCGGAGTCCGTCTCCGGCTCCGGCTTTGCGCCGTCCGGACCATCCGTAAATCCACCGTGCGACGAGCACGCGGCGCAAAGGACGACCAATGAGACGAGCTGGCGCATGAGATCTCCGGTGAAGCACCCACCAAATGTGCACACACGAGCGCACCGATCACGAAAACGCTCTCCATGCCCGCTTGTCACGGCCCCGACACGATCACGACCCGAGCGTTTCGAGCAACTTGCGGAGCCGTGGTTCGTGCGGACTGTCCGTGTGAGACGCGAGAAAGCGGTGGATTGCGCGCGTACCCTCCGCGACTTTGCCCAGCCTGAGCAGCGCTTCGATGCGAAGGACGTCCGCTTCCTGCACGAACGCCCCGCCTGGATATCGCGCCTCGTACGCGTCCACCAAGGTCATTGCGGTCGGTGCGTCGCCGCTGTCGAGCGCCTGGCGCGCACGATCGATCCTTGCAACCTCGTCGGCCAACGACGTCGTCTGCTGCGCTCGTACCGCCTTCGGTGAAGGCTGCGACGGACGGGGCGAGTCATCAGCCGCGCGCAACGAGGTGGAGACCAGAACGGGCTGGAGCGGCACGTGGGCGACGGTCGACGTAGGTCGCGAGACCGACTGCGCATCATGGGTGGATGAGCCAGCGATGAGCGCAGCGACGATGCCGGCCGCGACGACGAGGATGGCGAGCCACTTGAAGAAGGTGAGGGTCGTCGCCGTCGCCGTCGCGGTCGGTGCATTCGCCGCGAACCCTAGTGCAGCGAGCGTCGCGGAACGAGCGTTCGGTGGCGGCCGCTCGTCGCGCCACGACGCAATCAACTGCCGCTCGAGGTCCGTCGCGTCGGCCGAGTCGAGGATGCGCACTGGATCACGCATTACGGCTCCTCTCCGAACTTGAGCGCCACGAGGCGCCGGAATTCCTCACGTGCGCGTCGAAGCCGTGACGCTGCGGTTCCCACGGGGATGTCGAACATCTCGGCGATTTCGACCATCGTGAGCTCCTCGAGCTCGAAGAGCACGAACGTGGTCCGTAGGTCTTCGGACATCTCGGAGAGCACTTCGTCGAGCTGCCTCCGTGCCTGAGATTGTTCGGTGCGTCGCTCCGGGTTTTCGTCGAAGTCGACGGTGTCGTGCTTTTCGAAATCCTCGCGACGTCGCTTCTGCGACCTCCGCACGTTCGCCGCAACGCCGCGCGCCGTCGAATACAGGAACGAGCGCTCTTTGCCATACGCGATGGCGTCGAGCTTCTGCGAAGCGATCCAAAAGACCGATTGTGCTGCATCATCAACGTCTGCCTCGAACACGCCAAACGCGCGCAAAGACCGCCAAACGAACGGGAAGTGCTCGTCGACCATCGCACGCAGCCGATGCTCGCGCGCGCGTTCGCCGCGCTGGGTCACGCCCTTCGCGGCTGCCATCGACGAAGGAACAATGTGCGACGCGCCTCGCTGCGATCACCTCTAGCGGCGCAATGTCAGAACAGCAGGCCGCATCTCGCCGCAAGGCTGCGCGCTCGGTCCTCCGCTGCCCACATCGCACCGTTTCACGCGCACGGTCACGTGCTCATCCGCTTCGCCACGCAGACCTAGGTGGAAAGCGGCACTTCCATTTCGACGACCCACTCCTCGTCGCGGTCGCCGGCCACGTCGATCGTACCGTCCGAATCGCACGCCAGGCGGGCCCCGCTCTTCCATCCGTAGTCGGCCAGCGCGCACTTGGGATCGACGTCGAGCGAGCGCTCGACGCCGCCGACGTCGAGCACGACGTGGAACGAGTCCGCGCTCACGATGTCTTCGTCGGCTGCGTAGAGACCGATGCGCAGCGCGCCGTGGCTCCACGCGAACCGCGCATCCGAATACGGCGTGGCCTCTTTCCCGGCAGGCGCGAGGAAGGCGCCGGAGCGCGCGGCCTCACGCCAGCTGGGCTCGTCGAGCTCGCCGTCGAGTTGAAGCGTGTCGCTCGCTCGAGGAACCTCGAGTTTCGCAGCCGCCGCGACGGAGCCAGCCGGTGGTGCGTGAGGCCCGTGCGTTCGAATAGCGCGGAAAGCGAACGCGAGGGCTGCGACGACGACGAACGCGACGACAACGAACCCGATCCTCTCTCCGTCGTCGCTCGCAGTGCTCACTGCGTCGGCGTTCCGTCGGGCTTGACGACGAAGTGGAAGTTCGCGTCCGCCTTCAACGTCGAGTAGTCGTAAGCGTCAACCATGATCGCGCCATCGCCGCGCTGCGTGATGAGACCGAACCCGTAGTTGCCGCTCGTGAGCGGAGCGCCTCCGTTACCGAACAAAACTTCCTTCGTGCTCGGATGACTGTACGTGTGCGCGTGCCCGACGATCGAGAGCGTGTACGGGTACTGCTTCATGATGTTCTCGCTCGGCGTGACGCCGGGCGCGGTGTTCGCCGTCGCCGACTCGTGCCGGATGATGAAGGTGTACGTCGTGCTTTTCGACAAGGTTGACGAGAGCCAGCTCGACTGCGTCGAATCCCACGCGTTGGCCGCGACGAAGACGATCTTGGCCGTCCACGCGTTGGTCGGCGACGCCACGTTGATCGAGTAGTACGGCGTCGTCTTCGAGATGGGCCCGAGCATGTCGCTCATGAACGCGGACATGTTGCTCGTGATGCCGTTCGTGTTGCCAGAGCCGCAGTTCGAGGTGGTCGCCCCCGTGCACTCGTGGTTCCCCATCGCGGGGAAGTCGACGCCCGAGTAGTTCGAGCGCGCGCCAAGATAGAGCTTGAGCTGTGGTGTCGCCTGCGAGCCGCTCGTCGACGCGAACATGTAGTCGCCCGTCGTGACCACGAACGGCGGCTTCGGATTGAGCGCGTTCACGTCGGTGAAGATCTTCGTGATCGTCGACGTGGGGTACGCGCTCGTGTCGTCGATGACAGCCGGGCGCGTGTCGCCGATTACGGCGAAGTACAGCGTCGATTCGGTGCCGCCGTTCGCTCCGATGTTCGAGGTCACACCACCATCGAGCGTTTGCACGCTGCCGTCGAAGCCGCCGCCACCGTCGGCGTTACCGCCGCAATTCGTCGGCGCCGCCTGGCACTTGAGCGTCTGCGTGTCGCACCACCATCCGCCGTAGCAGCCGTTGGGCTGACACGTCTTGCTCGTCTTGGAGCACGACGAGCAACCAGCCGTCGTCGTCGGATCGGCGAGGCCAGGACACGTATTCGGCGGCGGCGCGCCACCGTCGCTGCTCGGCGGCTGCGGCGGCGTTCCGCACGCGTTGTTGTTCGGCACGCAGACGTTCGCCTCGGTGCCGTCGATCGTGCTCACGGTTTGGCAGGTGTGCGTGGAGTCGCACTCATTGCCATTCGGACAGGCTTTCGCGCAGTACGAGTCGCCGCCGATCTGCGAGCAGACGCTGCCGTTCGAGCAGTCCGAGCTCGTCACGCATGGCGGACAAATCGCTGGGTTCGGCGGCAGCGGATTGCCATCCGCGCCGAGCGCCGCGTCGGGCTCGGCGCCGCCATCCCAGAAGCTCGCGTCTTGCGCGCAGCTCGCGGTTGCGATGCCGATCGATGCAGCGAGCGATGCGACGGCGAACCAAGCGGAGAATCGATTCGAGAGGGACATCGATTGGGCGATGTCGATGCTTTGTGACGTTGATCAAGAAAAGTTGCTCGGCCGCTACAATCAACGCTGCAGTAGAACAATTTCAGCACGCTCGTGCGACGCAACGTCGCGTCGAGACGTTCTGGTGTGTAGGCGTTCGTCGGACTCGGTCGGCTTCTCGCGAGCGGCACGTTGTCGCGCTTCAATCGCGATGGTAAGCGCGTTCGCGACATGAAGAGCTTTGCCGTCCTCGGATACGCATCTCAAGACGGGCGATCGAAGATGCTCGACCGCCTGATGGAGTTCGCGACGCGGCTCGGCGAGCTGTCCGGCATCGACGTGGCCGTGACGTCGGTGCCGTCGTACGAACGTCTCGCGCAGCTCATCCAGCGCGGCGATCTCGACCTCGCGTGGCTATCTCCGATCTCGCTCGTGTCGCTCGCTCGCAGCCGTCTGGTGAGACCGATGCTGAGTCTCAGGCGCGATGGCTTGCTCCATTACCGATGCGCGTTGATCGTGAGCGCGAACAGCCGCCTGTCGAAATTCGAGGAGCTTCGCGGCAAGCGGGCCGCGTGGGTCGATCGCCACAGTGCGAGCGGCTTCGTCCTGCCGCGCATCGAGCTAGCGGCGCACGGGGTCGGGCAGAGCAGCCTCGGGCTCGAGCGCCTGTATGGCAGCCACGACGCGGTCGTTCGTGCCGTCGCGTCGGGTCGCGCCGACTTCGGCGCCACCTTCGTCCACGTCGACGAGAACGAAGCGATGCGGGGCGCGTGGTCGCAGACGCCCGGTCTCGAGAAGTCGCTGCGCGTCATGACCACGTTCGGCGAGATCCCACCGGACGCCATTGCGACACGGTACGGGATGGACGACGCGCAACGCACACGCCTCACGCGCGCCCTGACGACCATGACGAAGTCGGCCGCCGATCGCCAGCTCCTATCCAACATCTTTGGTGCGCGCGGATTCGACACGCCTCGGCGAGCAACATACGAATCGCTCCGCAAAGCCGTTTTCGGCGCGTACCGCGACGGGCTACTCGAGATCGACGCGGTCGCCGCCCAAGTGGCCAGCGAAGGCGCAGCGACCACCGAGCAGCGCGCGGTACCGTCACCCACGAGACGAAAGCTCACGTCGGAGACGCGCCCCAAGCGCCGCGCTGACGAGACGCAAGAAGCGGACGTCATCGAGGTCGTCGACGCGCGGGTGATCGAGATGCCGTCCGCGCGACATTTGTGAGAGGCGCTCCTCGGCCGCGTACCGAGTTCCCCTCCTCCGGCGGCTGAGGGGCGCGATTGCCACGGACAGTTGCTCTTCGAGCCGCAAACCGGCCAGTGATCAACAAGCCACATGCGCGACATTGCGTTAGTGCATGTTCCGACTCCTCTCGATGCTCCTCGTACTCTCTGGCTGCGCGGTCGGCGTCGTCGGCGGCACCGAGCGGAACGACGCATCGCCGCCGAGTGAGGGGAGCGCGAACGCGTCGTCATGCAGCGGATGGGCGGAGCCGGCGACGACGTCGGCATGCCACGCGTGCAGTGCGTCCCAAAGCTGCCAGGCGAACGGATGCTACGGCGGCTATTGGTGCGAAACCTCGACGATGAAGTGTCATCCCGCACCCTCAGGATGTTGAGTGACGGACTGCCCCTTCTGCACGACGATTTCTCGAATCGATCAAGTCAACGACGCCACGGCGGACGAGATCGTGCTCCGCTCGAACATCGGGGCCTGGTGTAGGGAGCACCTTCGGGCGCTGCTCGAGGTTCGGAGCGAGCCGCTGCTGCGCGGACGGATGCGATTCGATGCGATCGCGAGGCATTCGCGGACACGGTAGCGACGCTCCGCTGTTGAGTCGTTTGCCTTTCGCGAAATCGCGCGCAACCTGCACACGCGATGAAGCGTCTCCTCCAATCCGTTCTCGTGCTGACCACTGCCATTGCGGCCGTCGCATGTGCGCCTGCCGCTAGGCATCAAGCAGTCGTCTCGCCCTCCGCTGCTCGATCCATCGCGCTGGCGCGAGTGTCAGGCGTCGTTCGCGCCGAAGAGCTCGAGCATGAAGACGGGCGTTGGGTCTACTCGTTCGAGATCAAGCCGACGGGCGAGACGCGCAAGATCATCCAGGAAGTGAACGTCGACGCCGACACGGGTGACGTCGTCAGCGTCGACACGGAGCGCGAATAGCCGCGCTGCTCCTCGCCTTCGCGCTGGGGTTATACTTCGCGGATGGGCAGGTGGAGGTGGATCGCTCTTCTGCTCGTGGCCAGCTGCTCGCTCGACGAATTTGGTCTCATGCCGTTCGGCTCTGATGGCGGCCTCGACTCGAGCATCCTCGATGGTGGTGACGGCGGTCTCGTAGCTGACTCAACGACTTCCGATGTCGTGCCCGCTGACGGTGCCGACGATTCGCCCGTCGCCGACACGGGCGTGGACACCGGAACGATCGACGCGAGTCAGGATGCCGGGCCCGTCATCACGATCACGGGCGGCAAATACACGCTCGACGGCGCTGACGCGGGCATCTGTTCGGGCAACACGGGCAATGCCATCAACTTCCAACTCTTCAACCAACGGGACGCGTCCGTCGATCTCATCTGGGTCAACTACCAGTGTGGAGAACAGAAGTACTCCACCGTCGCTCCCACTGGGAACGTGACGCAGGGTACGTACATCAATCATGTCTGGCGCGTCCGCAACACCTCCGACCAGGCGTTTCTCGCTGAGTTCATCCTCACGCAGCAAAAGGCGTACATCGTCACGATGCACTGACGGTGATCGGGGCTCACGCGGTGCGCTCAGTGGGGTTCCTTTACACGCCAACGCAAATGCAACGATCGTGATGAGCACTTCGTGTTTCATGTTCGCGGCGCGAAGATCAGCTCGAAGCGCACGACGAAATGTGGCGATGATTTTTACAGCGCGACGAAACCTTGTCGCGGGACACGTCTTCCCGGTCGATCGTCACTGCGCAGCGCGCCGTCGTTCCAACTGCGTCTCGCGCGCGATGGCAAACACGAGGATCACGCTGAACACGATCGACGAGCCGACGGTTCCAAACTGAATGCCACCTTGAGAGGTCGGCTTGGTCAGAAAATCGCCGAACGTGGCGCCGAAGGGTCGCGTCAGCACGAAGGCCAGCCAAAACAAGAGCATCTTGGGCGCCTTGGTCAGGTAGTGCAGCAACGCGATTACAAGGAGGAGCCCCGAGATCACACCCGCACCTGCCATGAAGCCGAGCCCGAGGTTGTCCGAGATGAAGTCCCCTGCGGCCGTCCCGAGCGTGTTCGCGATGAGGAACGCGATCCAATAGAAGCTCTCCGCACCCGGCGTCGTGATGGTCTCCACCTGCACGGACCGCTCTTTCATGTACCAGGCGGCGAGGACAGCCAAGAGGAGCACGACGAGCAGGAGAGAGCCCATCGCGTAGCCCATGTGCAGCGTGCGATCGATGAAGTCCGAGATGGCTGTGCCAACGACCGCGCTGGCCGTGAACGTGAGCCAGTAGACGAGCGGGTGGTAGCCCTTCAGCGCCAACTTCATCGCGAAGAAGGCGACGAAGAGCGTCATGAAGATGGCGATCGTCTCGCCATAACCGAGCTTGAACGTCATCGAGAACATGTCGGCGCCAGTCTCGCCGAGCGTCGTCGCAGCGATCTTGATGACCCAATAGAGGAAGACGATGTGAGGGACGCGATTCTTCATCGCTTCGCGGAAGAGACGACGAGGATCTCCGAGCCCTTCGAGTGGCTCAAGTAGACGTTACCGCTCGCATCGACGGCGGCGTTCCTTGCGCCCTCGGCTGTCGGGACCTTCGCTTCGAGCGAGAGGGCGCCGTGAGCGTCAGCGCGAATGATCGTGAGTGATGCGGCCTTGGCTGCGCCCGCGTAGATCAGGCGCGTCGAGGGCACGTAGTCGATGTCGTCGACGCCGTCGCCCGTGTGGATCGTGCTCACGATGGCGCCGTCGCGCAAAAGGTCCATCGATTCGACCTTGTCGCTGCACGCGATGAAGAGAAGGCCGTCCGCCTCGGCGAGGCGCAGTCCGTGCGGTCCATCTTCACCGCAGCGCGCCTGCCACTGCGCCAGAGTTTTGTGCGACTTCGAATCAATGGCGAGGGTCACGTCCTTGTCCTCGAGATTCGTGTAGAAGCGCCCCCGCTGCGCGTCGACCGCGTATCCCTCGGGGCTCCCCTCGAACGTGATGCGCTCCTTCTGTTCGAGCGTCCGCGCGTCGAGGATACGGATGGACTTGTCGCGAGGCGTGGTCACCCAAACCTCTTTGGACGCTGCGACGAACGCGATCCCGTCGGGCATCGAGTCGAGCTTCGGCCCGCAAGCGACGCGTTCGAGCTTCTTCGGATCAATCGCGCAAACGGCGAAGTCGCCTCGATTGCCGATGTAGACGATCCCCTCGCCGAACGTCACCGAGCTCGGGCCGACAGTCCGCTTTTTGCCGCCGCGCCCTTCCAACTGCTGCGTAGCGAACCCGTCGATGCGCGAGATCTTGCGGCTCTTCGAGTCGATCACATCGACCGAGCCTGTGTTGCCGGCCGGCACCCAGATGGTCGAAGTCTCGGAGTCGAATGCGAGGAAGTCCATCGCAACACCGTCCGGGCCACCGCCTGGGAGGGCTAGCGTCGTCACCGCGAAGGGGGGTGACGACACCGCCGTTGGTGGCGGCGCGGTGGTGACGTGCGCTGCGCCCTTCGTGCCGGAGCCACAGGCAACGACTCCGAAAGCGAGCGCACACCCAACGAGCCGGCTTCGCATCGACGCGCAGGATAGGCGCACGCGCTTGCTTTGGACAGCCGCGCAGAACTCCGAGCGCTTCGTCTTCGTACGCGCGGCGACTGCACGCAACGTTCGTCAAGAAGGTTCGGAAGCTGGTTCGACCGCGGCCGGGAGCGTGAAAAAGAACGTCGTCCCGCGACCCGGCGTGCTCTCGAGCCAGAGCCGTCCGCCGTGCGCTTCGACGATGCCTTTCACGATCGGCAGGCCGAGACCGGCGCCGTGACGGCGCGTGCTTCGCGCTTGCCAGAAGCGGTCGAACACGTGCGGCTGATCTTCGAGCGCGATGCCCGCGCCGCTGTCGGCCACCCAGAAGAGGACCTCGTTCTCGCGGGCGCTGGCGCCGATCGTCACGGTGCCGCCGCGAGACGTGAACTTGACCGCGTTGCCGACGAGGTTCTCGAAGATCTGGAACACGCGATCGCGATCGGCCCAGACCGCAGGGATCTCTCGACCGAGCTCGTGCCGTAGCTCGAGCCCCGCAGCCAACGCGAGAGGCCGTTGCGCTGTGACGACGTCCGCGACGAGCGACTCGACGTGCGTGCGCACGCGGTCGAGCGGGAGCCGGCCTGCCTCCATTCGCGTCACGTCGAGGAGGTCTTGGATGATTCGGTTCATGCGCTGCGACGCGCGACGAATCGCGCCGGCCGGCTCCTTCGCGACGTCGTGCGTTGCGAGCAGCATCGCGTGGAGGTTGATCGTATTGAGTGGATTGCGCAGATCGTGAGCGACGATGCCCATGACGTCGTCCCTCGACTGAATCGCCGCTCGAGCGGCGCGATAGAGGCGCGCGTTCTCGACCGAGAGCGCCGCGCGCCGTGCGAGCTCTTCGACGAGCGCGATGTCCCTGGCGCCGTAACGGCGCGACGTTCCCGACGAGACAACGCCAATCGCGCCCAGCAAGCCGCTGCGCGCGACGAGCGGTGCGACGATCGCCGAGCGAGCGTTCATCGCTCGGAGCGCGGCCGCGTGCTCCTCGTTGCGCGCGAATGACGCGATCATCTCGGGCGAAATTTCCTGGAGCAGCGCCGGGCGCATCGTGTCGAGGGCGGCTCCGGTCAAGTAGGGTTGCTTGCGATCGATCTGGACGCGCGCGAGCACGTCGCAGATCCACTCGCTTGCGGGATCGCGACAGCCGACGCGAAACCGGCGCAGCTCACCGGAGATCTCGATCAGATCCACGATGCAGAAGTCCGCGAGGTCGCGCACCGCGAGCTGCACGATGTTGGTCACCGTCTGCTCATAGTCGAGCGTCGACGTGAGCACCGACCCGACCTCCGCGAAGAATCTCTGCTCGGTGTCGACGCGCTTCTCTTCGGTGATGTCGCGGACGGCGACGGTGAGGATGCGCTTGCCGCCGATGTCGAGCTTCGAGATCGACGCGGCGGCGGGAAACTCCTCGCCGTTCTTCCTGATGCCCGTGATCGCGGCGGTCCGCTCGCCCATGCGTCGCGCGACCTCGGCGCCGGCTGCGAATCCCGCGACGTGCTCGCGGTGCACCGCGCGCGAGCGTTCGGGCAGCAAGAGGTCGAGCGGCGCGCCGAGCGCCTCCGCCTTCGAGTAGCCGAAGATTCGCTCGGCGCCTTCGTTGAACAACGTGATGCGCTGGTCTTCGTCGACCGAGATGAACGCGTCCGCCGAGATCGACACGATTCCGGACGCGCGCGCCTCCGACAGGCGGAGCTCTTCTTCGAGGCGCTTGCGCTCGGTGAGGTCCTGCGCGATGCCGACGCCGCCGAGGAGCGTGCCGTCCTCGAACTCGAGCTCGGCTTTCTCGCGGATCCACCGGGTCTCGCCGCGCACGACGATGCGATGCTCGATGTCGTACGGCGCGCCCTCGAGCGCGGCGGCCCAGCTCCGCTCGACGTACGCGCGGTCGTCGGGATGCACGCACGCGAGGAATGCCTCGTACGTCATCGGCGTGCCCTGCGGAATGCCGAAGAGGCGGTAGCTCTCCTCCGACCAGAGGAGCTCGTTGCGCCTCACGTCGAGACGCCAGCTTCCCACGGCCGCGACCGATTGCGCGCGCGCGAGCGCAGCCGACGTTTCGCCGAGAGCGCGCTCGAGTCGCCTGCGCTCGGTGATGTCCCGCGCAATCGTGCCGAGGCCGAGCACGCGTTTGCTCTTCGGCTCGCGGATGACGAAGCGGACCTGCGACACGGGAATGGTCTCGCCCGTCGTCCAGTTGCGAAGGCTCGTCTCCGATTCCCAATGATCGCTCGCGCCCAACGACGCGACGGCAGCAGCCGTCGACGTGCGAAGCGCGGGTGGGTAGAAGTCCGTGATTCGTGTCGTCTCGAGCGAATAATCGGCCGCCATGCCGACGAGGCGCCGACCGGCCGGGTTCAGATATCGAGGCGTTCCGGTCGTGTCGACGATGCCGATGAAGTCGCTCGAGTTGTCGATGAACGCTGCGAAGATGCGCTGCTCGTGCATCGCCGCGCGCATCCGCACGTTCGCCTTACGAACGTGCGCGTGCGTGAACGCCGTGACGGCGCCAAGGCCGAGGTACATGGTCGCGGGGATGAGACGATCAGGATCTTTGACGAAGGTGTGCTCCGGCGGAACGAAGAACCACCAGACGAGCGCGGCTGAAACGAACGTGGCGACGAGCCCGTGCCGCAGCCCTCCGAGCCAAGAGCTCGCAATCACTGCGGGATAGAAGAGGACCCACGCAAACGGCTGGAGGTAGCGCCAGAGCGCGAGCTGCACGAGCAGAATGACGAACGGCAGCAGCAGAGGCACGACGACGTGGACGAAGTCGTGAGCCGCACGCTGTGCGCGCTCGGCATGCTCGTGACGGAGGACTTGCGTGGTCGTGCTCATGCACCGCTCGACCTCGAGAGAAGCAAGAAGGGTGCACGTCAGAACCTCGCTTTCGAGGGGCCCTTCCTTTCGACCTTACGGATATGCGGGACATATGCCGCCGTCTTCGGGTGGCACGCAGATGTCGTGCGTCGATGCGTCCGGGATGTGCGTCGGCTCGCTGCAGCACTTGAGGCCAGCGCCGCACATGTCTTTCTGGAGGTCGCACAAAGAGCCTTGTCCGAGGCCGCCGTCGTTGCTGGTCACCACGTCGCTCGGTGCATCGACGGGCGCATCGGTCGCCGCGTCGGCGCCGCCCGCGTCCGGCGTACACTCGCCGCTGTTGCAGACTCCGCCGTGTCCCTGACACGCGGTGCCGCAGCCACACGGCGCGTTCGTGCTCGGCTGCGTCGTGCCGTCTGCGCATGGGCACGACTTGCCGTAGCAACCTCCGCAGCCCGTCTCACCGACCGCGGTGACGATCGGCGCGGTCAAGACAAACACCCCGAAAGCCGAGAGGACGAATCCAAGGAATCGGCGCATGCTCCAAGCTTACATCGTCGGAGCTCGCCTGAGACTCACCGCCGCAGCCGTCGTCGATGCGCGACTGCGAAGTAACCCGGAACCGGTCGCATCACCGGATGCGTACGCGCGCTAACATGATCGGGTGAAGTGGATGGCTTGCCTCGCCGTGGTGATCGCGGGCTGCGGGGCGCGAACGGAGCTCGACACGTCGACGACGCCTGGAACGGTGGTAGCGGGACCCGACGCGCAGCCGCCGGGCGTGCAGCGTGTCGTCTGCACCGCGACGTCGCTCACGACGCTCGCGACCATCACGCCGCACGGGATCGACGACGAGATGCCCGACCAAATCGCACTCGACGATGAGTATGTCTATTTCCATACGAGCACGTCGATCCGGCGTGTCCCAAAGAGCGGCGGCCCGACTCAAGTGCTCGCCGATCGGCTCGAGTACGACTGGCCGAACCTTTCGGCGTTCGCGATCGACGCGACGACGATCACCTTCGTCGCGAGCGGTTCGGCGAAGCTCGCGCAGGTCGCGAAGAGCGGCGGGCCCGTCATCGAGCAGTCGGCGCTCCCCACCGCTTACGACGATCACGTCAGCGCATTTTCCGGCGGATTCTACACGTGGAACGACGTCAACGTGGACAACAAGTCTCCGTTCGGGCTCTACGCGCTCGATGCGACCGGAAAGGCGACCGCGCCGCCCATCGCCATCGACTCGTACCTCGCGAAGGTGATCGACCAAGGCTCATTCGCGTACGCGCCGATGGTCGGCGGCCTGCGCGTGCTCGCGAGCGGCCAGCTCAAGACCGTGTCGCCCGTGTCGCTCACCGATCTCGTCGACGACGGCGATGTCATGTTCGGGGTCGGCGGGCCGGACGCAAACGACACGGCGAACGCGACGGTGTGGCGCATCGACAAGTCGACCAACGGCGCCACGCCCCTCCTCGACTACGGCAGCGAGGTGTGGGGCGTCGCCGTCGATCGCGACGACGTCTACTTCACCGATCGCCACGGCGGTGCGGCGGTGCGCACGAGCAAGACCGGCGGTCCGACGACGGTGCTCGGCGCCGACCCCACCGCGCAAGCCATCGGCATCGCGGTCGACGACGCGTGCGTCTACTGGACCGTGTACGAGAATCCATCGGGCCCGGGGCGCGTGCTCGCCGCGCCGAAGTGACGAACGAAACCGGCGCGCGCGCGCGATGCGATGCGTGAGGAACGTTGACTGGCCGAGCGCGACGTGATGACGCGCTCGAACGGGTCGGTGTGCGGCATCGGGCCAGGTTAGCGCGGCGGCTCGCAGGCGCGTTCGATGGTCACGCTCACCGGCCGATCGTAGACGGACCGACTCCCCGGATCGCCTTCTTGCTTTCCTTGCGAGCTGGCCTGCACGTGCACGGAGCCGCTGAGCTTCGCTCGAACCAACAGCTTGCTACGCGTATCGACGCGTCCTGTGAGGCTCAGATCGGCGCGCACGCCCCACGTGTGCGCTCCGTCGCCGCGCGCGATGGTCAGAGAGACGCGGTAGCTTTGCTCGGCGCTCTCGTGCTCGCCTTGAAGTCGCTCCACGCTCCGGACATCAACGCATCCTGGAACCGAGCTGTCCGAGCCCGCCGCGTCGCAAGTTCCACGAGACAAGTCGACGAGCCAACGCCCGAACGAGCCCGCTTCGTAAGGAGCGGTCTCGTCATTCGACGGATCGTCGGCAGGTCCCACGCGCAGCGACGAAGCCGTCGCATCGACATCGAGAGGCCACTGCTCGTACATCGCGCTGCGTCCCGGCGCGTGGAGCGCCCAGTGCGCCCACGGATCTCGAGGAGTGAACGTCGTCACCAGATAAAACGCGTCGCCGGCATCGCCGCACGCCGCGGGGCGCGCGCCGAGACCAGCCTGCTCCCGTGCAGCGTCAGGAACGGCAGGTGCAGGTTCGGCGTTCGGTCGCGCGAGCGTGCTCGCGCAAGCGGCGAACGAGCTCACCGATGCGAACAGGAGCGTCTTCGCGAGGGACATGACGAGGTTCGAACGACGCGGCGGCCGAGCGTGTTCCGCATACTGTCTCACCAAGCCGACGAGACACCAACCGGGTAGATCGGCGGCGTCGCCCGGTATCGCCAGCCTCTGCGGGCGTCGGCTCGCCGCATGAGAGGTTTCTGCTGGCTCTCGAACCGAATTCGGGTTGCAGTGCTGCGTCTATACGACGAGCGGGGTTTCTCGAGGGTGCAGCTCCTGTCGCAAGGATTGAGGGCGCACCGTCAGCCGTCCTTGAGAGGCGTGAGGCGGCGGGAGCCGGCCGCGTGGCATGCTCGATGCGGAGGAGTTTTGCATGCCGAAGTCAACCTGTACCGGGCTCGTCGCCGATGGACCGCGGCCGATGCGCGCGCCGCGCTGAGCGCGCTCGACTATCGGTCGCCGCGTTCGCGGCCCGCGAGGGCCTCGACGTGCAGCGCGTTCGGTATTGGCGAAAGCGCCTCGCGACCGCTCCGGCGTTCGTCGAGCTCGCGGTGCGCGAGCCCGAGCGCGTCGAGGTCGTCCTGCGGGTAGGTCGGACGCTGCGTGTGCCGGCCTCGATTGATCGAGGCGCTTCTCGCCCTGGTCGAAACGCTCGAATGCTGAGCCTTCCGCCGAGCGTTCGCGTGTTCGTCGCGACGCAGCCCGTCGACGGACGCAAGGGGGCCGACAGCCTGATGGTGATCGTGCGCGACGTGTTCAAGCACGACCCGCTCGGCGGCCACCTCTTCGTCTTCTTCTCGCGCCGGTGCGACCGTATCCACCGCCATTGCGTTGTGCGAGCCCGGCTTGCCTCGGTAGAGCGCGACGACCGTCATGCTCCTAGCTTACGACCGACTTTTGGTGTGCCGAACTCAACGCCGCACGCTCCGCAGCGCAGATTGAGCTCTCGTTCGCCAGGAACGGAAGGGCGCCCCACGTCACGTACTTTGCGATCCGCACCGAGCGTCTGAGTCGCGCCCACTCGACTGCATAAGGATCAGAGGTCTCTTGGCGGTACGGTCCCATTCGTCAGTCCATGGGTCGTTGGGTGGAATGATAGCGTCGTGGTCGCACACCTGCCAAAGCGCCTCGATTCCGGGGGACAGGGCGACCAATGGGGCCCGCTGCACGAAACCCTCCGTCGACGATGCGTGAAGCGACCACCATCAGCTCACGTGCAATCGTAAGCGGAATCACGAACCGTGCTGAGGCAAGGCCTGTTCGAGGCGGCGATTTCGCAGCGATTTTGGCCTACGGGTGGAGAGGTCCCAGCGACGCGGGAGCGTCAGGCCACGGCGACGTCACCGGCAAGGAGCCGGCGTGCATGTCGATCATCGTCGACGCCGTCGATCGCCGCGCACGCGACGTGGTGATGACGCGCAAGGCGCGCCTCGGCATGTGGCTCAAGCTCGTCGCACCGGGCGTCGTGGACCGCATTGCCGCTCGCGAGGTCCGCGAGAAGAGGTAATGCGGAGCCACTCGACGCGATCCTGTCTTGCGCGAGCGCTACGGCATCAGCTCGAGCGGAGCGCGCTGTACGCGCTGTAATAGGGGAAATCAGAGCACGCCATGATGTATCGTCGAATCGTGGGCGTTCCCTCACACGAAGTGTCCGTGCGCGTGGTCGTGGCCATCGTGCGCATGTTCGAGCGCGTCGCTCTCCCGACCGACGGACTCTTCGAGGGGCTTCCGTTTCGCGAACGCGATCTGAAGGGACGGCGGCGCATCGCGTGGGACGACTACGTCACGATCTGCGACAACGCCGCCGCGATCGTCGGCGGCCCGGAGACGCTCTCGGCGCTGCTCGAAGACGGCTACCACGCCGTGCTGCCGGAGCTCCGCCGGCTCGGGCGCGCGATGATCGAGCCCAAAGCGTTCGTGCGCTTCGTCATCGAGGTCCTCGACCCGATGGTGTGGCCGATGCTTCGTTTCCAGTGCGAGGATCTCGGCGGCAACGACATGTGCGTCACGATGCGGCTCCGACCCAGCGTGCGCCCCAACCCGATGTACATGCGCGGAAGCGTCGGCGCGCTTCGCGGCATCACGCGCCACCTCGATCTGCCTCCCGTGAAGATGCTGCGCACCGACCTCGGCGACGACTACGGCATCTACTGGGTGCGCTTGCCCGAGTCGCGGACGCTCTTCGGGCGCGTCGGCCGAGCCTCGCGCGCTGCGATTCAACGCATCGTCGCTGGGATCGAGGTCGGTGAGAACGAGGCGGATTGCTCGCTCGAGACCTGCCTCGACGAGTGCACCGTCGACTGGGAGCTCTCGCGCCCGCAAATCGACGTTCTGCGTCTCCTGGCCGAGGACAAGTCGGACACGGACATGGCGCGAGCCCTCGGTTGCGCCGAGAGCGCGATCGGGTCGCACGTCGCGGAGCTCTTCAAGAAGTCCGGGACGATGACGCGCGCGCAGCTCCTCGCGCGGTTCTGGCGCGAAGATTAGGGGTCGCGCGCGATCTCGAGCTCGAAGATGCGCCGCACGATCGCGATGGCAAACGCGTACGTGCTGTCCACGCCGAAGTAGCTCAGGCTCTTCGACAAGAGCTCCTGCCGCCGCGAATACGGCGTGTCCGAAGTAGGCCGCAGTCCAGATACCCCTCGACTGGTGCGCCGCGCAGTGACGATCGGCGTTCGTGCGCGCGGAGCTTCGCGCGACCAGAAAGTCCGTCCCACACGACCCAGCCTACGACGAACGGGAGCCGCGCGCAGCGACGCCGGGATCACCGACCCGATTTGGGATGACGTCGCCGTTCGATTGCGGCTCGCGCTTCTTCGACGTTGCACTAACCCGGTACTTCGCTGCGTAGATCGTTCCGACTTCGATGGTCATAGTTCGGCCTTTCGCGTTCGAGAAAGACCGCAACTACGACGTCGCCCCTCCTCCGCAGCGGCGGAGTACTCACCACGTCGCTACCCCACGGGGAGCGGTTATGCAGTTCGATCTATGGATCGCTCGCGAGCACTTGCAAAAACAAAGTTTCGCTTGTGCGATCACGGCGCTTTTAGCCACTCGGCCAGAACCAGGACGTCGAATCGAATCGAGCGACGACGCTCGAGGTTTGCTGCGCGTGCGCGGGCATGCTCGAAGAGATGCTCCGCGAGCTCGCGCGCGAGCTCGCGAGGCCTCACTGAGGCGCGAGCTGCGCGACGCTCGGTGCGTCGACCGAGCCCGACCACGCGAAGCTGTCGAAGCAGTTCCACGGAATGAGAAACATGACGAACGCGAGTCGATAGAGCTTCATGACGACCTCCGAATTAACGCAGAGATGCGCTGCATCGCGTGTGCCAGATCGCGTTCGCTCGTCAGCGAAGCGAAGCACGAGCGCCACCGCTGCATCGCTCGATGAAGAGCATGCACGCGCGTCGAGTTGTCCCGTGCGCGAGGTCGATCACTTCGTGGAACGCGCGAGCGCGCCACGCGCGCGTCGATCTTATGCGGAACCAGTCCCTTGAGAATTCAACGAGCGGTAGTGCGCCACGAACGCTTCGAATGAAGCGGGTGCGCCTCGTGCATGGATCATTCGGTGGCAGTTCGCGCACACCACCGCGAAGTCATCACGCGGCGAGAGAAGAGGCGTGCAATGGGTTCGCGCGACCAGAAAGTCCGTCCCACACGACCAGCCTACGACGAACGGGAGCCGCGCGCAGGGACGCCGGGATCACCGACCCGATTTGGATTTCGCACCCGGCACCGGCCAAAACAAGCCACCTCCGACCCGACATCCGGCGACGATTTCGGCACGCTCGTCGTTGATCGTCGCCAACGTCCACGGGTAGCACCGGAATGAAACAATTTCGGGTTGGCCGGTATCTTCGGGTCAGCCGCCACGACCAAGACACGGCGCTACAAGCCGACGAGACCTCCACGTTCATCCGTAACCGCCAGTGGAAGCTCGTCGAGACGTACAAAGACCACGGCATCTCCGGCGCGAAAGATCGTCGTCCCGAACTCGACCGTCTCCTCGCCGACGCACGCAAGCGGAAGTTCGACGCGCTCATCGTCTACAAGGCCGACCGCCTCTTTCGCTCGCGCCGGCACATGGTGCTGACGCTCGACGAATTCTCCGCTCTGGGCATCGCGTTCGTGAGCACGACCGAACCGTTCGACACGTCCACGCCGAGCGGCAAGCTCTTGCTCCACATCGTGTCGGCGATGGCGGAGTTCGAGCGCTCGCCATTGATTGAGCGCGTGAAATCGGGCGTCGCCGCCGCCCGTCGTCGTGGGGCTCGGCTTGGAAGACCTCGGGCTCGACTCGACGAAGGCCAACTTCGGGAACTTCGCGCCGAAGGGAAGAGCGTTCGGGAGATTGCCCGCGTCTTGGGAGTCGGCACGTCCACAGTGCAACGCCGTCTTGAGGGTCACGCTCGATGAAGACTTCCAAGCTCACGCGCGAGGTGCAGCACCCCATCGGCGGGGACGCTTGACCAAACGTCGACAAATGACGCCGTCCTTGTGGACGCGATCTGTGACAAGACACGCACAACGAGCCTCTTCATCGCCAGGATGTACACTGCCTCGTAGGGTTTCGGATGAAGAGCTTCGCGTGGTCAACTCCGGCGCTGTTGCTCGCGGGTCTCATGGCTTGCGGCGACATCGCCGACATTCCGGACGGCGGCGTCGACGGCGGAGGGGATGCGTCGGCAGACGCGGTGGGGCCCGCCGATGCGAATGCGACCGACGCCGACGACGCTGGTTCGTGCATCGTTGGGAGCACGTTCGACGGCCCGTGTTCGTGGTCCACCTTCGACATCACCGCGATCAATGCGGACGCCAAAGGCTTCGACGGGGCGGCCTTCGATGGCCGATACGTCTACTTCGCGCCTCGGATCACCACGAGCTTTGACGGCCTCGTTGCTCGCTTCGACACCAAGGGATCCTTTGGAGTCTCGTCGTCGTGGTCGTTCTTCGACGTGTCCACGACGAATCCCAATGCGAGGGGCTTCGAGGGCGCGGTGTTCGACGGCAGGTACGTGTACCTCGTGCCCCACGGCAACCAGACTGGATCGGATGGGGTCATCGCGCGCTTCGACACGACCGCGCCCTTTACGTCTGCAGCATCGTGGTCGACCTTCGACGTGACGAGCATCAACGCCGGCGCCAAAGGTTTCGACGGGGCGACGTTCGATGGGCAGTACTTGTACTTCATCCCCAATAACAACAGCCTGGCGTGGGATGGCATCGTCGTGCGGCTCGACACGACGGCAAGCTTCACCGCCTCAGCCTCGTGGTCCGTCTTCGATGTATCGACGGTGAACGCAGGTGCCGGCGGTTTCATCGGCGCGACCTTCGATGGCAGGTACGTCTATCTCGTTCCGTTTCACAGCGCGGTGAGCACGGTCTACGGGGATGGCCTCGTCGTGCGGTTCGACACGACGAAGAGCTTCACGGCAATGGCGTCGTGGTCGGTCTTCGATGTGTCGACCATCGACACGCGCGCGGTTGGCTTCTTCGGCGCCGCCTTCGATGGAAGGTTCGTCTACCTCGTGCCATTCAACGACACGGTCGCCGCTCGGTTCGACACCACGGCGAGCTTCACGGCTTCGGCCTCGTGGTCGACCTTCGACGTCTCTACGGTCAACTCGGCGCTGACACGTCCTAGCTTTGCCGGTGCTGCCTTCGATGGGCGTTTCGTGTACCTCGTACCCTACGGAGGCGGCGGCTCCGGCCTCGTGGCGCGAGTGGACACGACGTCGAGCTTCACGGCCTCGGCGTCCTGGTCGACTTTCGACGTGTCGACCATCGATGCGATGGCCAGAGGTTTTATGGGCGCCGTTTTCGATGGGGAGTTCGTCTACTTCGTTCCGCAGTACAATGCGAAGCCCGACAGCGTCGTTGCGCGTTTCGAAGCGCGCCCGTCACCCTCCATGCCAAACCTTCCCGGATGGAATGGGTCCTTCTTCTGACCTACTTCACGCGACGCAGAAACGCTCGAACGTTTCCACCACCACTTCCGGGAGAAGAGGACGCTCAATGGGTTCGCGCGACCAGAAAGTCCGTCCCACACGACCCAGCCTACGACGAACGGGAGCCGCGCGCAGCGACGCCGGGATCACCGACCCGATTTGAGGCAACTCACATCCCTGGGCAGGCCTGTTGCACGGTCAGAGCGTTGCCGTTGGCGCTGCACGATTGGGGAGCAGTGCATGCTTTGATTGCTCCACCATCCAGCAAACAGTCGCACGTCGTGCATGCACCGAGCGCGTTACAGGACGAGCTCGCAAGTGTCAGGCTGCTATCTTTCAGGCCGCTGCCACTCGTGAGGATGTCACAATACTCGGAAGCGGAGTGGCAGCTAACATCGAAACCCGCATCACCACATGAGAAGACGATGTCGGGCGCACCCTGCATTTGACCACAAGCGGTCGTCAACATAACAGCGCAAATGAGAGTAAACGGGCTAGCAGGCTGCTGAAAAACTCGCTTTCGGGGTATCGACATGGAGATCGCCGTGTGATCTGAAAATGGTCATGCGAGGCGAGAACACGAAGCAGTCGTCGATGTTGATGCTGATGTCGCCGGAGTCGCGGGTGCCGACGAATCACCCGATTCGGCGCATCAAGAAGCTGGCCGACGACGCGCTCGCGAAGCTGTCGCCGGTCTTCGACGAGATGTATTCCGGGACGGGCCGGCCTTCGATTCCGCCCGAGCGGCTGCTGAAGGCGACGCTTTTGATGGCGCTCTACACGATTCGGAGCGAGCGGCAGTTCTGCGAGCAGCTCGACTACAACCTTCTCTATCGCTGGTTTCTCGACATGGACATGACCGAGTCGAGCTTCGACGCGACGGTGTTCACGCACAATCGCGAGCGACTGATCGCGCACGATGTCGCGGGAGAATTCTTTCGTGCGGTGGTCGAACAAGCGCGCGCCGCGCAGTTGATGAGCAGCGAGCACTTCACCGTCGACGGCACGCTGATCGAGGCGGCTGCGAGCTTGAAGAGCTTCAAGAAGAAAGACGACGACGACACGACGCCGCCGGACGACCCTGGAAATCCGAGTGTCGATTTTCACGGCGAAAAGCGAACGAACGAGACGCACGAGTCGACGACCGATCCGGATGCGAAGTTGATGAGGAAGAGCAACGGCACGACGGCGAAGCTCTCTTACTCGGCGCACGCGCTGATGGAGAATCGCAACGGACTCCTCGTTGATTTCCAAGTCGACGTCGCCGACGGACGCGCCGAACGACGCATGGCTCTCGTGATGCTCGACTAAAGTCTGCCCGGCAATCGTCGGATCACACTCGGCGGCGACAAGGGCTACGACACACGCGAATTCGTTGCCGAGTGCCGAGCTCGCAACGTGACGCCGCACGTCGCGCAGAAGAAACATTCCGCGATCTACGCGAGGACTTCCGGCACGGATGGCTACGCGATCAGTTTGCGAATTCGAAAGCGCGTCGAAGAAGTCTTCGGGTGGATGAAGACCGTCGGTAACTTTCGAAAGACTCGTTACGTAGGAATCGGCAACAACCAGCTCGCAGCAACGATGATCGCCACCGCGTACAACCTGATCCCAATCGCAACTCTGCTCACGCAGCCCGCGTCACGATGACCGTGAGGCGAGTCGTCGTCGTCGGCGACGAGAGAGGGATCACGCCGCGCGCATCAACCCCGTTTTGCAGCAGCCTGAGATCGCCACCGCGCGCCTCACGTTTCCAGACTCCACGACCAAAGATCGCAGCATAGTAGTAATAAACTCCGTTTTCCCACTGTCCGGTAATCCAGTAGACCGGCTGCATTCCGACCGGTAGGCCGTTCACCCACGGACGCCAGTGGTGACTGTTGTCGTTTACGTCAACATTATGCAGTCTCGAGAAGAGGGCGTGCAATGGGTTCGCGCGACCAGAAAGTCCGTCCCACACGACCAGCCTACGACGAACGGGAGCCGCGCGCAGCGAGTGACCTGCCTGCCTTCAGTAGACCACCGATTGCTCCAAACTCGACTCTCTCGTTCTTGATCTCAAATTCTTATTACACCCATTTGCCTCTCGCGTGAATTCAATGGGCGTTCGGTAGTCCAGGCTCGAATGTGGCCGTACTTCGTTGTAGTGGCGACGCCACATCTCGATGACCGCAGCCGCCTCGACGCGATTGCGAAGCCATTGCATCGAGAGGCACTCCGAGCGAAACGTGCCGTTGAAGCTCTCGTCCATTCCGTTCTGCCATGGCTTGCCCGGCTCGATGAAGGCCGTGTCGATGCGCTCGTCCTTCGTCCAGCGCAGAAGCGCTTTCGAGACGAACTCCGGCCCGTTGTCGCTGCGGACATAGCGCGGAGCGCCGCGCTCGCTGACGAGGCGCGCGAGCACGTCGACGACGCGCCTCGAGCGAATGCTGCCGGCCACGTCGATCGCGAGGCATTCGCGCGTCCACTCGTCGATGATCGTGAGGCACTTGATCTGTCGGCCGTCCGCGCACGCGTCGAAGACAAAGTCGATCGCCCAGACGTCGTTCTGCCCCTTCGGCGGCGTCGGTCGCGGGGGCGACGCCGCGACGCGCTTACGCGGACGTTTGCGCGGCACCTGCAAGCCCGCCGTGCGCCACAATCGATAGGCGCGGTCGGCGCTCATCGCGTGACCTTCGCGCTCGAGGAAGATTCGAATGAAGCGATAGCCGTAGCGCGGGTACTGAGCCGCGAGCTCGCGCATGCGCGCGAGGATCGGCGCGTCGGCCTTCTCGCGCTTCGATTCGAGCTTCAGACCCGAGCGCGCCGTGCCGACGATCTGGCACGCTCGTCGAGCGGAGATGCCGCGTGAGCGCGCGTAGCCGACTTGTTGCCGTCGACCGCGCGCGCTCACCATTTTTTTGCGTTGATCTCCTTCAGCACGTCGATCTCCAGCATCCGATCGGCGAGCATCTTCTTCAGCTTCGTGTTCTCGACCTCGAGCGACTTGAGGCGCTTCGCGTCGTCGCCGCTCATCGCGCCGAACTTCCGTCGCCAGACGTAGATCGTCTCGTCGCTCACGCCGTGTTTCTTCGCGACCTCGGCGACCGGCGTGCGGTCGGCCTCACGCACGATCTTGACCATCTGCTCTTCGGTGAATCGACTCTTTCGCATGCGCCTCTCCGTGGCTGGCGGAGAGAGTCAAATTTTTAGCAATGAATGGCCCAACTTTCGGCAGGCAGATCACCGTACGTGCGATCGGACAACGAGGGAAGAGGACGCCCAATGGGCCCCCGCGAAGAAACCGCCCGCCGAGAACGTTCGATGCGACCTTCATCGGCTCACGCGCAATCGTGGCGGAATCGCCGACTGTATTGGGGCCCGCGAAGAAACCCGCCAGCCGAGAACCTTCGAAGCGACCACCATCAGCTCACGTGCAATCGTAGCGGATTACGAACCGTGTTGGAAACTGGGCGGCGATGAACGGGAGGAGTGTGAGAAAAGCGACGGGAGCGCGCAGAGATCGTAGGGCGGCCGGCTGGCGCGACGCCCTCATTGCGGGACCCGAGCGACCCAGATTTCGCCCTCGACAGCACTAGTTGTAAGAGCCCCATTACCGAAGTCGATCGATTGCGTTGAGTGTCCCAGAATGAGGTAGTCATTTGGTACAAGCGCACCGGTAACTCGGTATGCCTCATCGTCACCTGGACCACCATAGAGCCTATATGACGTGAGATTACCGCTCGCGTCGAACTCCGCGAGCACAACGTCAGCTCCAGCCGTTGCCGTGACCGTAGTCCCACCGATCTGCATTGTGTCCCACACGGTATCGAGCAAGACATAGCTGTTTACGGTCATCCGAACAGCTGATGGCCGGCTCAACTTTCCAGAGGAGGCGGGGCCCTTCGGAAACATCCAAGCCAGGTTGACGGCGCCAGTACCATCAAACGATATGACCGCGGTCGCTTGAGCCCCTGCAGGTGCCGTCAGCGTCTTGGTCCCGAGGTTCAGCGTCCCTTCGAAGGGCAACGTAAAAGCAGCGTCGGTTCCGGGTCCAGGCACAGCGCGAAAAGACGTCGCCTCTGCGGTGGTTGGGCCGAGGCTCACGTCCTGGAGCGGCGTTCCGCCCAACACCCGAACCCATTTCACCGCCAGCGTCGTCGCATCGAGCGACCAGACGACGTAGCCGGTGCCGGGAGTCTCCGGCGCATTGACGTCGAAGGCAAACGGACCCGCCATCCGCCCGGCAAACACGAGTTGGGGGTTATTGTCGGGAATGCTAGCGACCGCATCGATCGCAAGGGGATAGGGACCGGCATCTCCCGCAAGGATAGTCGCGGTTCCGTTGCCCTGACCTCCCGAACCCAGGGCCACGTGGCCCGGCGTGGTACCCAAGGGGCCAGTCATGCCCTTGAACACGGGCGCACCCCCAATGCCAGAGGTCAACCCGTCGACAGCTCTTACGTCAACTGGATCGATTGTGTGATGATAACGTTGCGCACCTCCGTACTGCGTCGGAAGCGGAAGAAGGACTGCACAACCCGCAGCGCTCTCGAAGTAATTGGCGCCGATGAGGTTCACCTCTTCATGAAGATATGTCGCCGTTGTATCTGCTACGCGTGACAACTGTCCTGTGATACGTAGGCCGTTGTACATCGACACTGATTTAGGCAGTCCGAACAACGGCCCCGCATCGCCGATGCTAAATGCGGCCACAAACGTTCCGGCCGCCGTCAGCGGGCCCGTGCCGACATTCGCGCCCGGAGCACCCTCGGCTGCGACGCAGACGCCCTGGCCGGCATCGGGAACGGCCGCCACAAATGGGTCCATGTCGGCATACCCGACGTGCTCCAGCTTGAACGACCACGTGGCGGGAGGATTCCCTGTGCCGGTGTCCCCTTTCGCGCTGTCCAGCCCGACGACATCCGACGTGCCACCCTCGCTGACGAAGGTATCCGGCGCTGGCGTCACGTCCGCGCTCGCGTCACTCGTATCGGGCGTCGTTCCGCAGCTACCCGCCGCCCAAGCCACGCCCGAAGCGAGCAGCAGCGAGCCAATCACAGGCGCTCGTCTACGCATCGTCCACCTCCTACGTCTTTACTGTTGGCTGACCCATTACGAGTTGTCGAGCAACAACTGGATGCGCTCAATAGAGAGACGAGCACGAGCGAACGACCAACCACACGCCGAGGATACAAGACCGGCGTTCGAGAGAGAAAATACACCTCTCGTCCGGGCTGCGCGTGTTCAATGGTTGCGAGATCGCGGACCGAGGTGAGGAGCGGCCCGAACCAGAGGCGAGCGATCAGAAGCTGATCTGCGCGGCGGTGCTGGGCTGATTGCGGTTGCTGATGTCGAGGACTTGCAGGGTCTCGTCCGAGAAGGCCACCACGTCGTTCTGGACCGGGAACGCGCGCTTGACGAACCCCTGGTGCGGCGCCGCTCCACGCAAGGTGAGGCTGGAGGGGCCGAGATCGATGAGTTGGGTGTGCTGTCGCTCTGATCTGGTGCCCGGGTCTACTTCGCGAATGGCCAGCTGTGCGACAAGTTGCACCGCTTCGATAATTTAGATCCGCGCTCGTGCGACGACGAGGCATCATCCAACGCACGCCAATCATGCGTTCATGGTGGTCTGCAACGCTGTTCGTGCTCGCCTGCGGCGCCCGCAGTGCACTCGACGTGCCCGAGGACGACGACAGCGGGCCCGACGTGTTGCCCGTCGCAGTAGAGGCAGGCCTCGACGCGTCCTTCGATGTCCACGTCGTGGACGTCGTCGCGGATGTCGAGGCGGAGGTCGCGTGCACACCGCTCGTGCCGATCGACGCCACCGCGCCCGATGCAGGCACCGCTGACTGGTGGCGGACATCGCCGTCGCTGGCGACGGAGCTCACACAAGATCACGAAGGCCACGTCGTCGCATCGGGTGGCTACCCGAACGTCGTGCTGGCGAAGTTCGACGCGACGGGACAAGCGCTCGCCACGAAGACTTACGGAACGGGCGACAACGAGGTCACGGTCGCCGTCGCGCCTGACGACACGCTCTGGATCGTAGGTGAGACGGGCAACGCCAACTTCCACGTCGACTTCGGCTTCGGTGCGCTTCCACCGTGGACGGGCTACCTCGTTCACCTCGACGCGAGTGGGATCGCGTTGAGCCAGCGGCTCTTCGTCGGCTCGGGCAAGGCCGCGCCTTACACGCTCACGGTCACCGCTTCGGGAGACGTCGTCATCGCGGGAAGTCTCTTCGGCTCGGCGGATTTTGGCGGCGGTTCCATGACGGCGCTCGCGACGAACAGCATCTTCATCGCGCGCTACAGCGCGTGCGGCGAGTACGTCTACGCCAAGCTGTTCGGCCAGACGGGAAGCGACTGGGCCGACTCGCTGACGACGGACGCCGTGGGAAACCTCTACTTGTTCGGCGAGTTCTCAGGCGTGATCGATTTTGGGGGTGGACCGCTGAATGTCCCTCAATCCGGTTACAACCTCTTTCTCGCGCAGCTCGACGCGACGGGTGGCTTCGTGGCCGCGCGCGATTTCGATGCCGCGGGGGATTACACGAGGGGTCACTCCGTGAAGTTGGACGACTCTGGTGACGTTGTCCTCGTGGGCGAATTCGACAACCGGATCGATTTCGGGTCGGGGTCGCTGCTCACCGCGGGCAGGCGCGACATCTTCGTCGCGAAGCTCACGCCGGCGTTCTCCCCGATCTGGGCACATCGGTTCGGGGATGCCAACGACCAGACCGCCTTCGCAGCTGCCGTCGATCCTTCGAGGATCATCATCACCGGCTCCATGGTCGGCACGACCGACTTCGGCGCTGGGCCGGTCACCGCGAACGGCTACGACAAGATGTACGTCGCGGTCTTCGACCCCTCCGGCAACGCTATCGCCGCCGCTGTCGCGACTGGAAGCGATTCGGCGACGTCGTTCGGATACGGCGTCGTGCCGTCCAACTTCGGCAAGGTGATCGTTCTCGGAGGCTCGCACGGTCCGTTCGCGCTCGGCCCCGCCAACAATCCGACGCAGGATTATTTCGACGCAGTCGGGAACTTCGTGCGGTTCACTCCTTGAGCCCGGGACCGACGTCGCGATGCGGTCGCCCTGTTTGACTTGCCTCTTGCGCAGCTTCGAGGCGGGAGCGCCACCGTGATCCTGCACAAGCCGCTGCATTGCGCCGGTGCTTACATGCTGTCACTTCTGGGATTCGGCATGAAGTTCAACACGAACACAACCGAGCATCGTACCGTCCTCGGTCACAAACACCGTGAATAGACGATCTGGTGCCCAAAAATGAAACAGAAGCACTTGCTCATCCCGTTGCCGTTTGCGCATGGCATCTAACAGGCCGCTGCAAAACGTCCGTTTGAGGCGCACGGCGTGATCCCTCTCTCGTCGCCGACAACGACGACATCGCCTCCACGGTCATCGTCACACGGGCTGCTCGAGCAGAGTTGCGATTCGGATCAGGTTGTACGCGGTGGCGATCATCGTTGCTGCGAGCTGGTTGTTGCCGATTCCTACATAACGAGTCTTTCGAAAGTTGCCGACGGTCTTCATCCAGCCGAAGACTTCTTCGACGCGCTTTCGAATTCGCAAACTGATCGCGTAGCCATCCGTGCCGGAAGTCCTCGCGTCGATCGCGGAATGTTTCTTCTGCGCGACGTGCGGCGTCACGTTGCGAGCTCGGCACTCGGCAACGAATTCGCGTGTGTCGTAGCCCTTGTCGCCGCCGAGTGTGATCCGACGATCGCCGGGCAGACTTTCGTCGAGCATCACGAGCGCCATGCGTCGTTCGGCGCGTCCGTCGGCGACGTCGACTTGAAAATCAACGAGGAGTCCGTTGCGATTCTCCATCAGCGCGTGCGCCGAGTAAGAGAGCTTCGCCGTCGTGCCGTTGCTCTTCCTCATCAACTTCGCATCCGGATCGGTCGTCGACTCGTGCGTCTCGTTCGTTCGCTTTTCGCCGTGAAAATCGACGCTCGGATTTCCGGGGTCGTCCGGCGGCGTCGTGTCGTCGTCGTCCTTCTTCTTGAAGCTCTTCAAGCTCGCAGCCGCCTCGATCAGCGTGCCGTCGACGGTGAAGTGCTCGCTGCTCATCAACTGCGCGGCGCGCGCTTGTTCGACCACCGCACGAAAGAATTCTCCCGCGACATCGTGCGCGATCAGTCGCTCGCGATTGTGCGTGAACACCGTCGCGTCGAAGCTCGACTCCGTCATGTCCATGTCGAGAAACCAGCGATAGAGAAGGTTGTAGTCGAGCTGCTCGCAGAACTGCCGCTCGCTCCGAATCGTGTAGAGCGCCATCAAAAGCGTCGCCTTCAGCAGCCGCTCGGGCGGAATCGAAGGCCGGCCCGTCCCGGAATACATCTCGTCGAAGACCGGCGACAGCTTCGCGAGCGCGTCGTCGGCCAGCTTCTTGATGCGCCGAATCGGGTGATTCGTCGGCACCCGCGACTCCGGCGACATCAGCATCAACATCGACGACTGCTTCGTGTTCTCGCCTCGCATGACCATTTTAGATCACACCGCGATCTCCGTGTCGATCCCCCGCGGCGAGTTTTTCAGCAGCCTGCTAATGTGTGTGCGAACCCGCGCGTCGCCAGTCCTGCGGCCGTGGCTGTCTGTTCTCGATGGCTGAACGTAGCAAGAGCTTCCCACATTGCGGTCCGCCCCGGCCCCGACCCCTTCGCGCGAGCTTCGTTGTTTCGAATCGCGGCGCGACACTCCTGGAGGCATGCATCGGCGTCAGAGACATTCGCGATCATCTCCTGAACCTGTTCTTGGGTAATCATGGGAAGATCACGCTGGCACCGCTTCGCGTGCCGCAAAGAAGGACTTCCGACTCACAATAGACGTCGTCCGACTCCCAACTCCATGTTGCCCCTGCCGGTGGCGCACCGAGCGGAAGTCTCAAGATAACGCCGCCCGGACGTTCTTCGTAGCGTGAGAAGAGGACGCCCAATAGGTCCCGCGCGCAGAAGACCTCGACGGAGTCCATGTGCCACGCATCGTCCTCGCTGAAATTCTAGCACGAGCAAAATCGCCGACCTATCGTGGAGCAAGGACGGTGCCACGGTCGCTCAGCGCGTGCTCTGGCCGGCTAGATGGCCGTACATCAAGTCCGTTGACGTAGCCGCCAGCGTCTCCGCTGCGACAGCTATCTTTGATGACGTCCTCAACAAGAGCGACTACGGGGCGCTCTCCGCTTCTTCAACTGCAAGGGCACCATCGCGTTCGTCGCTAGCGCCTTCGGTGTTCATCAAGGAGGCGCCATCGGGAGCCGTCGCCGAAGCAATGCGAAGGGCGGTCGCGGGCCCATGTTGTGGAAAGGGTGGCGCCAACAATTACGGGTGCGCAATGTGTCTCGCTCTCGCGACGGTCGCCCCGATGTCAGGGGCACTTGAACGCGCGCCCCGACCCTGCGACGAGGTTGTTGCTGGTCTTGAGCACGTCGAGCGTGGCGATGTTCGCGCCGAGTGTCGCGGCCTTGTTGCGCAACATGATCTTCACGTCACCTTCGTTCCGGAGCCAATCGTTGCCGGTCGTGACGTCGCGCTCGCGCGAGCTCAAGCACGAGGTCGTGGGAATCCAATGAGGTCTCAGTAGCGGAACGCGCGGAACACGTCGGTGTCGGGGCAAAAATCAGGCGGGGCCTGGTAGCGCAGCCCAACGAGCAGCACGCGGCGCTGCACGTCGGCGGATGCGATGCGCAATCGTGCCCCGTACGCGCAGTGGTCGTCCGAAGCGGGGCCGGCGTCGAGCGCGCGTGAGAAGATCTCGCGATCGTGATCACGAACGACGAGCTTCGGCGCGCGGTAACTCCACTCGAGGCCTGCGACCGACACGCGCTGCGTCGCGCCGTCTGGGAAGCGCTCCTCGGCGACGAACTTCTCCATCGGCGAAAACCCGCGAAGGCGCACGTTCGCTTGCGCGACGCGCTGCTGCACGTCGGTCGCGAGCGACGGCGGGCTCCGCGAAATCTCTTCCGACGTGAAGATGGTCATCGTCTGCTCGTGCTCGCCGCCGATCGGGAGGATGCCGAGGTAGAGGTTCGGAAATCCGCGTCCGCCGTCGTCGAGCTGGTACGCGTATGCGACCGAGCGCGCGTCCGGCGAGATCGCGGGGAGACCTTCCCACGACGAGGTCCACGACTCGTACGTGCCTTCGGTGGCGACCTTGATGTGCGGGCCGCTCGCCGCGCTCGCGCTCGGCGGCGCGGTCGTGCTCGTCGCGGGCGGCGCGGTGATCGACACCACACTGGGCTCGTCGTGAACGCAGCCACAAAGCGACACGCAGAGAACGACGCACGACCTCATCGCGCGTCGAGCATACGCGCGTCCCATCGCGTTCAGAATGCGCCTCGGCTGCCCTGTATGCACGGCGCGTGTTTCGAGCGCCAGTGAACGCCCTTGAGTCCCGATTGCTCGTGCACGCTCGAAAAAACTTCCGCTGACTGTCGGTAGCGTGGACACGACAACCAATTGTGGCTCGGGTGAGTGTTCCGAAGGGAGCATAGGAGAAGCTCGCGCGATTTCGTAAACTGTCGCGCCCGACCGCGATAGCATTTCCTACGCGCCCACGACGCCCGTCCAGAGGCAGACATGTCCGCCAAGCTCACTTTCCACGCCAGGCTGAAGACTACGTTGCCGCCGCTCCTTCGCGAGCACGGCTTCGCGGGGAGCGCCGGGCGCTCTCATCGCCTCGACGGATCGATGCTGCCTGTCGTGGATCTTCAGGCCGGGGGTGGCGGCACGGGAATCTACGTGAACCTGCCCGTTCACAACGGCCGCAGTGCAGCTCGTGGCGTGTACATCGAGCCCGATGTATTTCTCCATCGGCGTCCTCCTTGTTCGGTGTGCGTTTCGATTCGACAACGCAACGCTCGCCCGCGAGCTCGGAGGACGCCACTCTTCTTCTGCCAACCACACGTTCACACGTGAAAATCCGAACGCCACCTCCCGATGATGCCTTGTTCTCCGGCACGTGTTCCCTCGCTGCACGACGCGACACGAATCGCTCGGCGTCGCGTTAGGCAGTGCCGAGCTACACGCGCACAGTAGAACGATGAGCGGCCGCGCTGCGGTGGGTGGACCAAAAGGGGCAACGCGACCGAAATGATGTTCGCCGCTACGCTCTCTCGTCGTCGCGTGGCTCCTGGTCGCGTGCCACGGAAACAAGATGACCGCACCCCGCAACGAAGATTCGACGGCCACCGACGCCCAGCCCGCCGCGGTGAACGTCGCCGACGCGGCCGTCCGGGTGGCCGACCTCGTGCAGCGGACCGCTTCGGGCGGCGATCGCGTCGTCCACATCGCGTCGGGCATGAGCGCCTCGACGCCAGCGAGCGGTGCGCTCGAAATGGTTAGGAAGGATCTCCGGGCGGCGCTCACGAATGCGCTCGAGGCCCGAGGCTTCGTGGTGTCGCGCAACCTCGCTCCTCCCGCCCTGGGCGGGGGCGATTTCGCGCCGACGCTCCAACCCGAGAAGCTGGATCCCTTGCCGGCGTGGGTCGTTTACTTCGCGCTCTCCGACACCTCGGGGACCATCACCCTGACCTTCTGGACGTTGAAATACGACGACTATACCAAGACCGGCGTGTTCAAAGGCGCGGGCGTGAAGGAGACGCTCACCGTGACGCGGTGATCGCGACGACGCAGTCGGCACCGGGAACATCGCACACGGCACATGAGTCCTTTGAACTGCGCAAAAAAAAGGCGGCAGCGGCAGCTTCACCTCGCGCGGATCTTTTCGTCGATCGCGCGCGCGATCGCGAGCGTCGCCGCACGCCCGCGCTGCGCCTCGTGCTCGGTCACCCGCGGCGGCTCCTCCGATACGAACATGATTTCGGCGACGTGGAGGCCGACGACGACGTACGTCGCCGATTTCGTCGTGACGATCGGGACGAGGATCGAACCGGGCGGCGACGTCGCGGCGTTGGCGTTCGTGCGCATGCGAAACAGGGCCTCCGCCGACGACGCGTCCGAAAAACGCGACAGCGTGACGTACACCGCCTGCGACGCGCTCGCCGTCGAGACGTAGCGCGCCGCGACGATCCGACGCACGCCGAGCTTGACGTAGATCTCGCACTCGCCATCGAGCAAGGTCGTGCACACGTCGGCCATCGTGAGCTTCGCGTTGGCGCCGTAGGTTCTCGTCGACGCGGCGTCGACGCAGAAGCCTCCGGCGCCACGCGGCAGCGCCTCCGAGGCGGTCGCGTCGCCGACGTCCGCGCCCACACAGTCGTTCGCGGCGGTGCGCACGTCCGGCGGCGACGTGACGACCGTGGGGGCCGAGGCGTCCACCGCCGGCGCGATCGCGACGACCGTGACGCGCTCGCCCGGGCTCGCCGCGCATGCCGTCGCAAAGGCGACGAGCGTGAGCCCGCAACCTCTCACGCGAAGCCACGCGCGCACGCTCCAAAGGCGAGCGATGCTCGAACGGAACATGATCCCTCTTTGAGTATACGAAAATCGCGAACGCGGACGGGCGTCGACAACGCACTTGGGAAGGTAGACGCGGGTCGACGTAAGCGACAACCAAGCGGATGTTCGCCTGCTCAGGCTGCGGTACCCACTTCGAGGACATCGATCCGGCCTCCCCGACAAAGGGTCGCCGATCCACGATCGCGTCGCCGAGCTGCTCGCTGCGATCGTTGCAGAGACACCAGACGCGACGGTCGTCGAACTCGCGGAGATGCTCATGCGACGCTCCGGCATCACCACGAGTCGATCAGGCGTCACGCGCGCGCTTGCGCGGCTCGGCTTCTCTCGAAAAAAAAGTCCTTCGTCGCGACGGAGCGCGACACGCCAGAGAACCTCAAACGTCGCGAAGAATTCCGCGCGCTCCTGAACGGAACCGATCTCGAACGCTTCGTCTTCATCGACGAGTCTTTCGTGCAAACCGGAATGCGTCGCGAGCATGGGCGGTCGCTGCGCGGGCAACGCGTGAAGGGCTTTCGACCGTTTCGATCGTGGAAGACGGTTTCGCGCATCGGCGCAATCCGACTTGGCGAGAAGCCCAAGATCATGACGAGCGAGTCGGCCGTCGACGGTCGAAAGTTCCTTCGCTTCGTCAAGGAGCGACTGACGCCGTGGATCTATCCGGGCGACATCGTCGTCATGGACAACCTCAACATCCACAAGATGCATGTTGTCCGCGAAGCGATTCTCGACGCCGGCGGCTTCCCTGTTTACCTGCCGACCTACAGCCCGGAGCTGAATCCGATCGAACGCCTCTGGGCCGATATCAAACGACGACTTCGCTCGCTCGCCATCTCCGCACACGACGAGCTCCTACGCGCCGTCCGCCGCCTGCGCGCTTCGACGCCAATCGAGAAGATCGCTGGCTGGTTTAGGCATTCGCATGCAGAAGCTCAGCTCAACTGATCGCCGTGTTAACGCTGACCGCGACACTGAAGCCGAGCCGTCGCTGGCGATCATCTCTGAGTTTTGGGTCCGCGTCGGGCTCGTGGTGTTGGGTCGCCTGAACTCGTAGACCACGCCTTGCCCGTGTTCGAGCCAACAGTCTTCCCAGCTGCGTCAAGCAGCATGCGGTCAGCCCCGAACTGGCCGTAGCCCTCCCTGAACGCGGCAACACGAGCCTTGCGACTAGCGGCGAGGTGACCTCGATGCCGGTCCCAGGCCAGATAGCCCGTTCGTTCACGAATTTCGCGAATTCGTGACCGAGAACTGCCGACGCGCGGAATTCATCTTCCACGCCGCTCCACAAGGAGGGCTGCCAGGTGAACTCTGACGACGAACTTCTCAGGTACGCGCAGGTCAGCGCGATGACCGAGCTGCCGGCCGGGACGGTTTCCGGCTTGCGCTTCGCCTCGTTCAGCCGCGCGACCGCCGCCTTCTCGGCTTTCGCCTGCGACGCGAGGTCGCGCTGCGCGCTGCAGATGTAGGCGGACTTGTCCCCGTCGGCGAGGATCTGGATCAGCCCCGCGATGCGCTGCCCGGTGCGCGCAAGGAGCGCTCGATCCGCGAGCTCGGTGTCGACCTGCCTGTGAGCGGCGCCGAACTGTGCTGAGCTGAGCTGAGCTGAGCTAAGCTGCTCTGACTAGGGGAACGCATGACCAAGATCAAAGCGCCAGTCGGCGTCGGTGACTGATGGCTTCATGGTCCGGGCTATCGTTTCGCAACGAAATGCGCGTCGCTCGAGTCATAGCGCTCTGCGCCGCCTTGGTGGCGTGCGCACAAGTACTCGATCTCGGTGCGCTCACCGAGATCGATGCGAGCATGTCGGACGTCGTCGACACCGACGCGTGCCAGGGCGCGTGTAATCCGTCGCCGCAGCATGCGTGCGGCTGCAAGTCGTACCAGAACTGCGCAGTCATGGTTCCGACTGGAACGACGTTCTGCGCTGAGATCGGCAACAAGCCGCTTTGGAGTCACTGCGACGAGAGCACCTATTTTGAGTGTCAGAGGGGCGCGCAGTGCGTCGACTCAGTGTGCAAACCATTTTGTGAATCATCCGCGGACTGTTCCGGCAATCGCGTCTGCCGGCAAATCATGGCGGATGGCGCTCCGGTTCCCGGTCTGCGGGTGTGTACCGCGGGATGCGATTTGCTGAATCCGAGCGCCGTCTGCGAGCCGAACGTGACGTGCAATCCAGTGCCGTGGGACGGGAGCGATCACGGTGACTGCTTCGGTGAGGTCGGCAGCGGAATTGGCGCCGGCGCGTGTTTGGACGCCGCCACGAGTTGCGCGCCCGGTTACTCATGCATCGTGTCGACGGGAACCTGCGCGAAATGGTGCAGGCTCGCTTTTGACGACTGCGACGCTGGATCCGACTCCGGTGTCGTGACGTGCATGCCGGTCACCAACATCGACGGCACGCCTTACGGACTTTGCCAATGACGGGACGTGCGAATTTCGTTCACGAGCTCGATCCACCGGGCTCTACCCGTTCATGAGACATCGCCACTCCGTACGAGCTCTTCTGACGACAACGTGTGCCCTCCTCGTGCGGTGTTCCGGGCCGCCGCCCTCACCCGCACAAACGATCGCGTTCGACGTGGTCGAGGACGAGTCGCCGTCGACTGGACTGAGTGGTGCGCTCGCGTACCTCGAATTCGTCGACGGCACGAGCGAGCTCGAGACGGCGGATGCCATGGGGCACGTCGTGTTCACGGGAACCGGCATCGCGAGCGGTGTTGTTTCAGTGACGGCCGCGCTGGATGCGACGCGCACGATCACGAGCACCGTCAAACCTGATTTTTCTTCGATGAAGCAGGTTCGAGTTCCGCTCGCGCAAGGGACACCTACCTTCAATCTCGTCGGCACGGTGAAGCCCGTCACGGTCGGTGACGCCCTCTCCATGCAAACGTCGCAGCGCGGCTTGTTCATCGCCGACCATATGTCGGCGTTGACGCCATACAAGATGGCGGTGCAGCCGGGACAGCTGTTCACCGTTTACGGCGTGGAAGGCAACTACCCGGGAGCGTCGTTGTTCGCGCGCGAATACACCTTCGACGTCGTTCAGTTCTTCCATTTTGATCATCCCAGTCTGACGGCCGACAACACGACATATGACATCGACATCACAGCTCTTCCGGCCGATCCAACCGCCACAGCGACTGGCGAGATCATCATCCCCGGGGGCGACTCGGGTCCGCTCGGCGGAGCATCGTCGGCGTGGGTAACGGTCCAAACGAGCGGTGCCAACATCGGCCAGGCGACCGCCATGAGCGTCACTGCCGACAAGAGCTCATTCGCGTACACCGTCGAATACGTGGCCTACGCCGGCGTCACGCCATACACACTTGGTCAGATCCTCCAGGCCGACGGGTCGTTGAGCCTTCGAAACGTTGCCGGATTCCCAAAGAACATGCAGGTGCTCGACAACCTCGAGCTGCCGCTTCCAATCACGGACACTCTCTCTGCAGGCTCGGTGCTCGATGCCACCGCCACGTCGGCCGACGACGTCCATCTCTACGTCGTTCAATCGGGCGGGGCGGGCGTTGTTTGGACAGTGACGGTCCCAGCCGGCAAGACGTCCGCGCTCCCCCATCTGCCTGATGCGATCAGAGGCATCATCCCCGCGCCACCGCTGCAAGCCCGCCTCGTCACAACCAGCTACCTGGCGCCGGGCATCGCATCAACCAGCACGCGAACGCGGGCAGTACCGATCGTTCCGTGATCAAAAGCGATAGACGAGCTCGCGCCCGCGCCACGCGGTTTTGTGATCCGTCTTGTGACCGACGAAGAACAAAACCACACCCACGGTCAAAAGTACGCCGCCGCCGATCAGCGCCGCGGTGGCCACGCTGGTCTCCGACCACAGCGTCGATAGGGTTCCTGACGCACACACGTTCATCGTGCACTGGGCGTCCTTTGTGGCGATCGCAGCGATGCCCGTGGCAGCGCCCGTCACCAACCCGATAGCGCCGACGACGCCGAGCACGACGGCGGCAGTCACGAGCGGACGACGTTCGCTCGTGACTGCTGTCACGCTCGGCTCGAGCCGTCGCGGGATGACAACGACGTTGTTTGGCCGTTCCCGCGGTACTTCGATGGGCGTGAGCGTGACGATGATCTGGCGATTCTTCTCGCCTGTACGAGCGACGATACTTTCGGACATCGTCGAGTATCCATTGCGCCGAAACTCGATCGAGTGCACGCCGGGGTCGACGTCGATGGTCGTACCGTCGAGTCGATCCGCGATCGCTTTTCCGTCCATCATGACGTGAACGTCGGTGACGTCCCGCCCGCTCGCGTCCTTCGCGGCGAACACGATCGTCGGCATGCTCGCATCGACCTCGGCGAGCCACGACGTGCAATCATGTGCGATGAACCGAGGACATACGGGGCGCGAGCACACCTCGAGCTGCTCCCTCGCCGCGCCGAGCTTCGTCGCCAGCCGGAGATCTTGAGCGTTGGAGTAGGCGCTCACGCAATCAGCTTTGTCGTCCGCGCGGCATGGGTTCGATGTCGCGACGGCGAATCCGAACGCAAGAGCGCCCACCCACCTCATGTTCGAACGACGTTACTAGAGACACTCCGGCTTGGGAACGCGCTTGCCGTTCGGCCTGAGGGTGTACGGCGGATCACACTGTGGAACGGCAGGCTTGGACGACGGCGCGTGGTTCGCTGGTTTTGTCGGCGCGGGAGTCGCGTCGGTCGTCGTCGTCGTGACGACGGTCGATACGGTCGGCGCCGCAATGGGCGCGAGCGCGGTGTTCGATGCGATCGCGACCGAAGGTTCGAGCGGCGCCGGCGGTTTTTCGTTCGTGCCGTGGCGAGCGAGGAAGAGAGCGCCGCCGGAAGCCGCCACCAGCAGACCGACGCCGATCACGATCGTGCGGACGCCCGCGCTTCGTGGCGTCGCCGGCAACGCGACCGACGCGTCACCCAGGGATGTCCGCGCCTTCGAGAGCGCGTCGCGCATCGCGGTCGCGCTCGGCCATCGCGCGGCTTTGTCGAACGCAAGGGCGCGATCGACGATCGCCACGACGGAGGCCGGTGTGGCTGGCGCGACCGTCGCGAGCGAGCGCGCTGGCGTCGTCGCCGCGCGCACCGTGACCATCATTCCATTGTCGCCCTCATGGACAATCTTCCCGGAGAGCATTGCGAACAAAGTCGCGCCGGCGGCCCAAATGTCGCTCTGCGCGTCGATCTCATCGGTCTTGCCGAGCGCCTGCTCGGGCGGCATGAACGCGGGCGTTCCGATCATCACGCCGGATTGCGTCGTGTCGACGCGTGACGCGCCTTCGCGCATTCGTGCGATCCCGAAGTCGAGCACCTTCAACGTGCCGTCACGCTGGAGGAACAGATTCTGCGGCTTGATGTCGCGATGAATGATGCCTTTGTCGTGCGCGGCAACGAGCACATCGAGCAGTTGGATGCCGATGTCGCACGCGGTTTGGACGGGCATCGTCTCGCACAATCGATCGACGGGCACTCCGTCGAGGAGCTCCATCACGATGAACGCCGACCCATCCTCGGAGACGTCATCGTCGAGCACGGCGACCGCGCCCGGATGATTCACTGTGTTGGCGACGTACCCTTCGCGCACGAATCGGCTCTGCGCGTCCTTCGAATACGACATTCGGCGCCGGAGCATCTTGATTGCGAACCGTTTGCGATTGCGATGTGTCGCGGCATACACGATCGCCATGCCACCTTCACCAAGCACGGCGTCGATCGTGTACTTCTCGTGAATCGTCTTCCCGATTCGCCCGTCGCGTTCATCTTCTATTGGCGGCGTCGCGCTAGGCGCGCTGGCGATGGCGCGAAGCAGCGAATCAGCGTCGTCTTCCGGCAAGTCCGACATCTATTCGACGAGCCCGTCACGTCGCGCCATGTCGCGAAGCCGTTCTTTGACGAGTTGAAAGCGTTTCCGCAACCGCTGCGACTCGCGTGCTCTGGTCGCGTCGTCGATTGGGGCGGCACCTTCGTGAAATGCGAGCACCAGGTCGTCCCACGCAAGGCCGCGATCAACACGCAGCACGAGGAGCTCGCGATCCTCGGGCGGAAGCTCGTCACGCAACTTCTCCAGGCGAGATCGCGTCTGTGTCCGCGCGAAGGTCAACGTCGCCGTGCGGACTTGTTGCGCGACATCTTCGAGGGCGCTCATCGATGCGCGCCCTCGCTCACCGATACGACGTGATGCGTCGCGACGAAAATGATGCGATGCGTTTCGGGCGAGCGCGTACAGCCAGGTTCGAAGCGAGCTGTCCCATCGAAATGACGGCAGCCCGCGAAGCGTCGCGATCGAAAATCAGAGAAGACGTCGCTCGCATCCTGATCGCTACGATGCGTGGCAAGCAGGAAGCCGAAGATCTCCGGCCCAAATTCGCGCACGACGGTTGCTGCAGCGCCCGCGTAGTCCAACGCGTCGCATTGGCGCCGCACATCCAGCTCGATGTGGGGGTGGATCCCCTTCCCCATTCGCCGAGCATACTCGCACGCGGTACCGACCAGGACGAGGAAAGCCCCTCGACGACAACGTGCTTCATGACTGAATGGAGCGTGCGACAAGGCGCGCCGGCGAAGCGGCGCAGTACAACGCAGGAGAGACCGCAGCGCTCACACAAGCATCTCCTCAAAGTCCACAAAAACCGTGCGTTCCAGCGTCGAAATCGCCCCCGCGCAACCAATTCGTTTTTGGGGCCCCACCTCCGCGCGCTTCGCGCGCGGTCCTCCCCACGGCGGTCGGCTTCGCCTCCGCCGGGGAGGATTTCGAGAACAACTTGGGCTCGCTCGCGATGAGTGGGCTTGCGCACGGGGTTCTCGTTCGCGGATGAAATGAGCGTCGCGAGGGCGCGTCGTTGCGATGGTGCACGCCGCTCGCGAGAAAGTCGCGCCAGCCGCATCGGGTTACGCGCGGGACGGCCGCGGCTGGCACGCCTTTCTCGCTGTGAAGGGCATGCACCATCGCAACGACACGCCCTCGCTCTTCACGCTCGTTCGGTTCGCTCGCGAGAATCGCAAGGCGCCCACGCGGAGCGAAGCGCTCCTCTGGCGAGAGCTGCGCGCGCGGAGGCTCGGCTTCTACTTTCGCAGGCAGCATCCGATCAGCGCGTACATCGTCGACTTCGCGTGCACGACGCGGAGGCTCGTCGTCGAGATCGACGGCGGCGTCCATCGCGCGCAGCGGGAGCGAGATGCGTACCGGCAGCGCGTGATCGAGGGGCCCGGGTGGCGCGTGGTGCGGGTCGAGGCGGAACTGTCGAGCGGGATGTCGCGGCGGCGGTTGCGCGCGTGCGAAAGGCGCTTCAGACGCAGCTGCGGTAGCTCGCGTCACTGGTTCTTGCGACCTCGACCGTGAGCGCCGAGGACGTCTCGTGCTATCAGGCTCCCGTGCCGGAATTCATCTTCACGATGCGCGCGGTGACCAAGGTTCACCCGCCCGACAAAAAGGTCCTCGACAACATCCACCTCGCGTTCTACCCGGGCGCGAAGATCGGCGTGATCGGCGCCAACGGCTCGGGCAAGAGCTCGCTCATGCGCATCATGGCGGGCCTCGACACGACGCACGCCGGGGACGCGAAGCCCTTCCCGGGAACGAAGATCGGCTACTTCGCGCAAGAGCCGGATCTCGGGTCGGCGAAGACCGTTTGGGACGCGGTGAGCGAGGGCGTCGCCGAGACGCAGGCGCTCCTCACGCGCTTCGAGGAGGTCAGCGCGAAGCTCGGCGAGCCGATGGACGACGACGCGATGACCGCGCTGCTCGAGGAGCAGGCGAAGCTCCAGGATCGAGATCGACGCGACGGACGCGTGGAACCTCGATCGCCACGTCGAGCTCGCGATGCACGCGCTGCGAGTCCCGCCGAAGGACGCCGACATCAAGGTGCTCTCCGGCGGCGAGAAAAGGCGCGTCGCGCTCTGCCGGCTGCTCCTCTCGCGGCCCGACATGCTGCTCCTCGACGAGCCCACCAACCACCTCGACGCCGAGTCGGTGCTCTGGCTCGAGCAGTTCCTCCACGAGTACCCGGGCACCGTGGTCGCGGTCACCCACGATCGCTACTTCCTCGACAACGTCGCCGGCTGGATCCTCGAGCTCGACCACGGCCGCGGCTATCCGTTCGAGGGCAACTACTCCGGGTGGCTCGAGCAGAAGTCCGCGCGCCTCGCCCAAGAGGAGAAGCAGGAGTCGGCGCGGCGCCGCAAGCTGCGCCAGGAGCTCGAGTGGGTGCGCTCGTCGCCGCGCGCGCGCCAGGCGAAGAGCAAGGCGCGCCTCGCCGCGTACGAAGACCTGCTCGCGAGCTCGCAGAAGGTCGATCGCGATCAGGCCGACATCACGATCCCTCCGGGCCCGCGCCTCGGCGACGTCGTCATCGAGGCGAGCGGCCTCGCGAAGAAGTACGGCGACAAGGTGCTCATCGACGACCTCTCCTTCATCTTGCCGCGCAGCGGCATCGTCGGGGTCATCGGGCCGAACGGCGCCGGCAAGACCACGCTCTTCCGCATGCTCGTCGGTCAAGAGAAGCCCGACGCCGGGACGCATCAAGCTCGGCGAGACGGTGAAGATCTCGTACGTCGATCAGTCGCGCGACGCGCTCGAGGGCGACAAGAGCGTGTGGGACGTGATCACGGGCGGCGCGCCGACGCTCTCGCTCGGAAAGCGCGAGCTCAACAGCCGTGCATACTGCACGCAATTCAACTTCAAGGGCTCGGACCAGCAGAAGAAGGTCAAGGACCTGTCCGGCGGCGAGCGCAACCGCGTGCACCTCGCACGGCTGCTCAAGGACGGCGGGAACCTGCTCCTGCTCGACGAGCCGACCAACGATCTCGACGTCGAGACGCTCCAGTCGCTCGAGGACGCGCTGCTCGCGTTCCCCGGGTGCGCGGTCGTCATCAGCCACGATCGCTGGTTCCTCAACCGCATCGCGACGCACATCCTCGCCTTCGAGGGCGACGGGAAGGTCACGTTCTTCGCCGGCAATTTCGACGACTACGAAGAGGACAAGAAGAAGCGCCTCGGCGACGTCGACAAGCCGAAGAAGTTCCGCAAGCTCCAGGGCTGATCGTCACCACCTGTGTACCGGACCGAGGTCGCGCAGATGTTAGGATGCGTTGACGGTGGCTGATCTCGCGATCGCGGCCCGTGGCTACGAGCTCGTCCGCTTGCTCGGTGAGGGCGGCATGGGCCGCGTCTACGAAGCGGTTCATCTCGCGACGGGCAAGGTCGTCGCCATCAAGATGGTCCGCGCCACGACGGACCCGCACGCGCTGCGCTCGATCCTCAACGAAGCAGCCGCGGCGGCGCAGCTCTCGCACGCGAACATCGTCGAGCTCCTCGATCTCGGTCGTGACGAGCGGGGCGCGACCTTCCTCGTCATGGAGTACGTCGCTGGCGCCGACCTCGAACAATGGCTCGTGGAGCGTCCCGCTCCGGGTCTCGTGTGCAGCGTCATCTGCGAGGTGCTCGATGCGCTCGCGGCGGCGCACGCTCAAGGCATCGTCCATCGCGACCTGAAGCCAGGCAACGTCCTGCTCACCCCGGACGGTCGCGTGAAGCTGAGCGACTTCGGCGTGGCGCGCGTCGCGGATCCACTCCGTGTCGAGGGCCGAGACACTGGCGTTCAAGGCACGCCTTTCTACATGGCGCCCGAGCAAGTGCTGGACACCGATCTCATCGGGCCCTCGACCGACCTCTACGCCGTGGGGGTCATGCTCTACGAGGTGCTCGGCGCGACCTCCCCCTTCGACCCGACCGCGCCGTTCGCGGACGTGCTGCGCCAGAAGCTGCTCGGCGTCGAGCCGTTCCGGTTGCACCCCTCCATGGAAGGCCCGCCCGAGCTCGCGGACCTCGTCATGAGCTTGCTCGCGCCGAACCCCAAGCTGCGCCCTCGCTTCGCCGCGCGCGTCAAACGGGCGCTCGAAGCGATCGCACCGCGGATGCACCAATGGATGCAGCCGCCACGATCGGACGCGGTCGGTGCCCTCGCGCCGACGCTTCGACTCGCGGACCGCAGCGAGCGCCGCGTGCTCGGCTCGACGGCTGGCGAAGGTTCGAGCGTCATGCACTGGCTTCGGTCTCTTCCCCTCGTCGGCCGCGACGCGCAGATCGAACGCGTTCGCGGGCTCGTCGATGACGTGATCGCAGGCCGCGGCGCGCGCGTCATGGTGGTGTCGGGGCGCGCCGGTGAAGGCAAGACACGTCTCGTGCGACAGACCTTCGCCGAGGTAGAGGGCCTCGGCCTGATGGTGGGCGCCGCAGCGAGGTACGACGAGGTCTTCTCGCGCGAGGCCATGGGACTGCGCGCGTGCGTCGATCGCTTGCTCGGCCCGCTCGAAGCGGGGTCTTCCGTCGACGACGCCCTCGAGGGCAGGTGGCGATGGCTCACGGCGGTGCCGCAACCCGGGGTCGACTTCCGCAAGCTCCACGCATGGCTGTCCTCGACGGCTGCGGTGCCGACCGAGCTGGTCGCGGAGCTCGCGGCGATGGGCATCGCCGCGGCGTCCCGCCTGGAGCCGATCTTTCTGTGGCTCGACGACGTGGCTTGGTCGACGGACGGCGCGTGCGCGCTCGTCGAGCAACTGCTCGCGTCGAGCGCTCGAGTCCTCGTGGCGTGCACGATGCGAAGCGGCACCGCCGAGCACCCGACCACCGCCGCGTGGCTGCGGCGGATCCAAGCCGGTGGCGCTCGGCTCGAGGAGCTTCCGCCGCTCTCGTGCGACGAGCGCGCCGAGCTCGTGGAGATGGCCGGGCCCGTCGAGCACGACGTCGCGGCGGCCGTCGCGGCCGCGCTCGACGAGCCTGCGCTCGTGATCGTGGAGGCCGTTCGCTCGTGGATCGACGACGGGCTGCTCGTCGCGAAGGACGGCCTCTACATGGCCGACCGAACGGAGATCGCGGAGCTCGCAGCGCGGTCGCGCGGCGGCGCTGTCCTCACCCGGCGCGTCGAGACGTTCATCGCCGGGTTCGCTCCCGGTGTCGACGCCGAACGCGTGCTCTGTCACGCGGCCCTCCTCGGCGCGAGCTTCGACGAGCAGGTGTTGCGGCAGTGCGTGGCATCCGACGTCGACGATTTCCTCGATCGCGCGCTGCTCACGGGCCTCATCCGCGTCGCCGGGCCGATGGCGTACCGCTTCGAGCACCAGCTCTTCGTCGACGCCGCGCTCGAGCGTCTACCCGAGCGCGGCGATGCCGCCGAGATCTTGCGCAAGACCGCCGAAGCGCTGGTCACTCACTTCGGCAGCTACCACTCCGACACGTCGCTCGCCGCGGCGGTCCTGTATCGCAGGGGCGGCGACCACGACGCCGCAGTGCGCCTCGCCGCGAACGCCATTTTGGGGATCACGCGGGCCAACGCGCTCGAGCGGGCCGACGCAGCCATCGCGCTCGTCGCCGGCTGGCTCGAAGAGGACCGCGTCCCCGAGGTGCACGTCCATCGCGCGCTCTTGTCGCGCGCCATCGCGTCGCGCCACCTCTTCGCGCTGGAATACGGCGAAGCGCGGAAGCACTACGAGGCGGCTTGTCGCATGGCGCGTCTCGTCGGCGACGGCGAGCTCGAGATGCTCGCCGCGAGCGGCCTCGCGAGCTCGCACTTCTATTTGGACGACCTGCGTGGCGCCGAGCGCGTCGCGCGGCAGCTGCTCGCGAACCCAGCTCACACGTTCGCCGGGCGGAGGGCGCACCACGTGCTCTGCAACCTGGTCAGCCTGCGAGGAGACCTCGCGAGCGCCATCGACCACGTACGAGCCGCGATCGAGTGCAATACGGAGCGCGTGCTCCTCGCGCCGTCGCACATCGCTCTGTCGGAGCTCCTCTCGCTGAGCGCCGACGCGAGCGCAGCGGACGCGTTCGATGAGATGGAGCGCCTGGTCTCGAGCACGCACGAGCGATCGCTCATCGACGAGGTCGAGCGTGCGCGAGCCGTCCTTTGCCTCACGCGAGGACAGTGGTCGCAGGCGAAGGCCTCGGCGCTCGCCCATTTGTCGAGCGTGCTCCTGCACCAGGACCGCTGGACCGAGACGTGCGTCCGCGCGATCGTCGCGACGTGCGACGCGGCCGAGTCCTCCGACGAGGTCGCTGCGCGCAGCGTGAACGACTTCATCGACGCGTACGCGCGGGTACACCACGACGAGCTAGTCACGTGGTGGTGCATCCGCGCGACGGAGGCGCTCCTCCGCGGCCGTGCGATGCACGCGCTGGCGGCGCAGCTCGGCGCAATGCTCGACGCCCGCCAACGCGAGATCGCCGCGTGCTTCGACCGTGATCCGGGGGACGGCTCCGCTCAGGCGCGCGGGCTCATGGACTAGTCACCGCGCGACTCATGCCATCGCGTCGACGATCTCGATCACGTCTGCTTCTTCGACGTCGTCCTTTTGGCGCATCTCGGACGTGAGCTTGCGCCGCGAAGGGACGTCGCGCGGCGCGCGGCGCTCGACCGTGGCTCCCGCGTCGCTCGTCACTTGCGCCGCGGCCGCGTCGATCTCGAGCAAGCCGGCGCGGTAGGCAGCGAAGACCGCGTCGCGAAGCGGCTCGTACGTTCGACGGCTCGGCACGTCGAACCCGAGGGCGCCGAAGAGCTCGGTGACGAGCTGTCGCTCATCACGCGACTCCATCATCGTCCGAAGGCCGCGCGAGAGCTGATCCCGGAGCTCGGCGTCCACGCCGTGACGCGTCGCGAGCGCGTCGGGCGGAATGTCGCCGAAGACCGAGAGCACGCGCACCGACTTCTCGAGGCCCGGTGAGCTCGACCACGAGCCCTTCGACGCACCGCTCACGTCGACGCGCACGAACGTGGCGCCGAAGTCCGCCTGCCCTGCTGCCACGGCGCGAACCGCGGCCTCGTGGCTCCCGTAAAGGCGCTCGCTGCCGAGGTCCCGATTGCGAAGGCCATGCGCCGCGAGCTCGATGCGCGGGAGCACGAAACCGCTGGCGCTGTGACGGTCGACCCACGCGGCGCGCGCGCCGCGAAGGTCCGCGACCGAAGAGACGCGGCTGCTCGCGTTGACGATCAGCGCAGACCGATAGTGGATCGCGCCTTCGCGGCGCAGGCTCAATATCGGTCGCACCAGACGGTTGCGCGCGAGCGACACGAGCGAGATCGGCGACAGCCAAGCCAAGTCGATGTCACCGCGCTGGACGAGCTGGGCGAGCCGCTCGTACGAAGGAACCGGCGTCACCGCGACGTCGACGTCGGACGTCTCGCCGAGGCGCGCGCCAAAATCCATCATGCGCCGGAGCGTCTTCGAACGACCGTCGTGCGCCGAAAACCCGAAGACCACGAAGCTCTTCATCGCGAGGTAATGTTCGGTGGCGCGGTCGACGATCGAACGACGCGCGCCTTCGCGTAGCCGCGAAATTTTGCCGCCACGCTACAGCTTCACTTACTCCTTCCAGATGACGAGGTCGCCGTCCTTCGTGGTCGAGTAGCTCCCGGAGCGTGGCCTTTGCCTGTCGGAGCCGGGTGTCGTCCATCCGGCGCGCACAGTAACGACAGACCCTACCTCGCCGACGATGACGGCATCGGCGCCGACCTCGCACGCGCGCCTTCGGAGCTCCTCGTCGCAGTCGCTCGAGCATCGTATCGAGACTTGCTCCACGACCTCATAGCGTTGCGACACTTGGCGCTTGTCGAGGACAGGAACATGACGCGTGCATCGAGGCACCTGCGGTGTGGGCGCGAAGTAGTCACGTGGCGTGCAACCCACGACCACGACGCAAAGCGCACTCGCAAATATCCGTTCGCCGCTCATCACATCACTTCGGCGTCAGCCGCATCACCGTTCCGTTCGTGAAGTCGGTCCAGTAGACGCTCGTGGGCGAAGGCCCAAAAGCGGGTCCGTCCAAGCATGAACGTCGGTCGTGCAAACCGGAAGCCACGCGCTGAAAGCCTGCAAACGAGGTCGCGTACGTGCGACGCCATGTGCACGGCGCTGCGCAGTCGCGCAAGCCATCGCACACGAGCCGTTCAGAACGTCAGCGGGTCCTCGGCTCGAGCTCCGACAGGTTCTCTCTCGTCACGATCTCGCGGATGTCCACGCGATCGGGAAACGTCTGCTGGAGCGCGACGAGATCGGCGAGCGCCCCCTCGAAATCGCGACTGACGTACTTCAACCGGGCGCGCAGAACCAGCTCGAAGCCTTCCAGCTCGGGAAGCTCGGCGACCGCGTCCTCGGGAGAGCGCACCCTCTCCAATAACTCGAGCGTCCCGTGCAATGCCGCGCCCAGCCGCGCAGCGAGCGCGCCGCGGTCCGACGAGTTTCGCAGCTCCCAGCTCGAGGGAACGTCCGGCACGAGACGCTCCAGCCTCGCGCACCAGTCGACGATCCCCGGGATCGCCTCGCCAAAATCAAGGGCTCGCAGCGCGTCGAAGGTGATCGCCACGTTGACGAAGAACGAACCGAAGTCATCGTGGTTGTGACGATTGGCCTGCAGGTAGATCTGCTGGAGCGTGCTTCCGTGCCTCCGCTGCGCCTCGCAGCCGCTGACGACAAACCCGCGCTCTGCCAGGGGGTGAGCGGCGGTGTCGAAGATCTCGCGCATCCACGCTTGCACCGCGCTCATGGCTGAATGCCGACTTGGGAGAACGGCGTCGGCACGAACCCGGGAATCGCGAGCACGGGGGAGCCCGACGCTAGGTTCATGTCGCCCGCGGCCTCGTTGACGAAGACGTTCGTCGCGTTCGATAGGTTGTCGACCATTTCTGCGAACGCCGGAACCGCGAACGCGTCGCTCGCCGACTGCCACGTCGCGTTCCCGAAGCCCGCGTTGCGCGAGAAGACGCTGCCTTGCGGCAGCCCCCACCCGTTGGCTTGGATCGTCGCCAGGTTGTCCGGGATGGCGGCGCACTTGGGATAGCGCGTGAGCCAGGGATCCTGCTGATAGTTGTTGGCCTCGAGGATGCTCAGGAGGTTTGCGTTGCCGCCCGCGGCCCACGTCACGCACCGCGCGTCCGTGTTCATCGCGGCTTCCTTGCAGTTGGCGATGATGTTGCTCTCCATGTCGTCGTCGCGGCCGCCGCCGTGCTCGATGCCGAGCCCGCCGACGCGATCGATGATGTTGCCCTGCACCTCTAGACCGCTGAGGCAGTCGTCGAGGTAGATCCCGACGATCGACGCGGCGAACACGTCGGTCAGCGAGCTCGTGACGTCATGAATGTAGTTGCCGTTCACCACGTCGCCACGAGCGCCCCAGTCGCGGCCGGAGTAAATCGCGCCCGCGTCGGCGGTGTTGCTGCACACGCTGTAGATCTCGTTGAATTCGACGCGCGCGTCGTTCGTCCTCGAAAAGAGGATCCCGTTGTGCGGAGCGTCGTGGATCTTGTTGTGGCTGATGTGATTGCCGACGCCCGACATGGTCACGCCGGCCGTGTACATCCAGTCCCAACGGCCGTAGTCGTGGATGTGCGAGTTTTCCACGTAGTCGCTGCCCGGCGTGAGGCTCGGGCGATCGCCGCCCGACATCACCACGCCCCCGTTCGCCGTTCCGTAGATGTGGGCGTACGAGACGCCGATGTCGGTGCCCTGCACGTCGGCGCCCGAAGCACCCCCGTTGCGGAGCGTGAGCCCGATCAGGCGCACGTGATTGGCGTTCGTTGCCTCGAGGAGGTTCGCGCGACCGTTCTCGAGGAACATGTCGCGAAGGGTCACGTTCGATGCCGCCCCGAGCGAGACGAGCGGCGCGCTCGTCATCGAGACCACGATCGACTTGCCCGTCAGGCTCGATGGGGGAAGCAAATACAGGTTGCCGGTCGCGCGATCGAGGTACCACTCGCCCGGCGCCGTGATCTCCTCGAGTAGATTCTCTGCATAGTACGGCCGGGCGCTGGCGATGCCGTAGCCGGGCGCGGTCGCGACGGTGATCGTCTTGCCCGTCGCGTCGAGCGACGATACTTTCGTATGGCACTCGGCCCAGCCATATTGAAATAGTCCGTGAAGCCAAACGTCGTTGGCTTGCGACCAGCGCGAGGGACGGGGATTGGCATATTGGAATTGCGTCCCCGAGATGCCCTTCGTGACCATCACGAAGCCTTTGTGGATGCTCGCCGGATCGCGAAACGACGGCGTGCCGGACGCGCCGTTGCTCGGGCTCATGTCCTCCAGCGTGGGCGTGTAAACGTAGAACCACGGGTCGGCGTTGGTCGGATAGCCGCTCGCCGACGTCGTCAGAAACCACGCCGTGTGCGAGCCCGTCGTGTCCGACCAAGTGTCGCGATGCAGATTGTATTGTTTGCCGCCGACGAGACCCGTTCGGGAAAACTGCGAGACGCCGTCGGCGACGCCGGTCTTCGCATAATCGCCGCTGACGTCGGGCGTCAGGCCCGTGCCGAAGACGTGGAGCGAGGTCGCGTTGACGTCGGGCGCGACGTCCGTGTTCTCGGTGGCGTCTGGCCAGCGCGCGAGCGGCATTTCGGAGCCGTCGATCGTGAGCTCGAGCGCCGAGGCCTTGGAGCTCGTCGAGCAATCGTTTCCGCTCGAGACGAGCGTCCCGTAGTCGGTGATTCCGAGCGACTTCAAATCGGCGACGAGCACCTTGCCTTGAACGGAGGGATCCAGTCGATTCCACACCGGCGACGCGCTCGTCACGGGGACGAACGCGGCCGGGTCGATTGACGTTCCTCCGACGAGGTGCGCGCTCTCGCCGGGGTAACCGCTCCACGTGACCCTCGCGCTGGCGGTACCGGAGTCGGCCGCTCCGAGCGTCAACGTCGTCGTCATCGGGTAGTCGCCGCCGCGAAGCCAGACGACGACGCCGCCGCTAGGGATGCCGGACGTGACGAGGCTGCGCACCGCGGTTTGCGCGCGCCCGAGCGTTTGAAACGGATCGCTCAGCGTGCCGCTCGCCGCGTCGTTCCCTGTCGGGCTGACGGCGAGCTCGGCGCCGTAGCTCACGCACTCGCACGCGAGCCAGCGGCTTCCGTCGGGGAAGCAACGTTGAACGCCGACGCCGCCGCTGCACGTGCAAGGGAGCGTGGCGTTCGGCGCACACGTGGTCGGCGCGCCGTCGGGCGACGCTCCGTCGGTTTGCGCGTCGCCCCCGTCGGGGGTGTTTGTCGGCGGCGAGGAGTCCCCGCACGCAAACGCCACCCCCGCCACCGAGACGACCCACGACAGCGAACGCACGAGCCGCTTCATGCGCGAACTATACAGCGTAAAATCGCGCGGCGTATAGCTTGAGCGCGATGAGACGTGCGACGTCCGCGACCGCGAGCGGCCCGAGCACGTTCGGCGTGGCCGTGTCCACCGCGGCGCGTCCGGCGCCACCAGCTCCTGGGCGGTCGCGAATCACCTCACGCTGCTCATCGCGATGCTCAACGTGGCCGTCGACCTCGGTTGGCTCACCAAGGTCCCGCGCATCCGAAAGCCGCGCGTGCGTCTCATCTCGAAGGACTACAGCTACCTACGGACCGAGGACGAGCTCGCTCGGTTCCTTCGCGCCGCGCGCGCCGAGGGCGAGAACGTCTACGCGCTCTACGCGACGGCCATCTACACCGGCGCGCGCGCCGGCGAGCTCGCCGCGCTCCGCTGGGAGGACGTCGACTTCGACCAGCGCCTCAGCGCAGGGGTGGTGCTCGACGATTTCGTCGGCAAGTGCCAGGACGAGCAGGACGTTGTGTAGGTGTGCAGCGATTTGTACATGTGTGCCCCCACAGGCGCACCATCCAAGAGCGAAGACAGCCGATTCCACTGATGGCATGCAGCTCGCAGATGACCGTGCGTGAGCTCACGAAACTACCAGGTTTGTTGGACGAGCAAGAACCGTGGTTACGTCGTGATCATTGCCGTGTTCGCTCTGATAACGCAGCAGGCACGTACGGCGCGTGCGGATGCTGGACTGGATGAGGGTGGAACGCCAGACAGTGGCTCTGTTTCCGTTAATTTACCGAACGGAACCCCGTGCAACGACGGGACGCAGTGCACGTCAAGCTTTTGCGTTGACGGTGTCTGTTGCAGTTCCGCGTGTGACGGTCAGTGCGAGGCGTGCGATGTCCCTCCATACCCGCTGTCGGGGCAGTGCATGGCTGTCCAAGGCAATCCACACGGCCCCCGCCCACCGTGTGAGAACGTAAACGGCTCCGTCTGTGGGAGCACCTCGTGCGACGGGGCGCATGTCGCCACGTGCACGCCGGTAGTGTCCGGCGCCCTCGCGGCCGACGGCGGGACTGTGGGGCTTTGCGGTTCGGAGTGCGTCGCGTCGACCGACGGCGGAAGTTCATCGAGCTATTTCCAGTTCGGCTGCGACGGCTTGGGACAGTGCACACGTGGAGGCGCGATATTCCCTCTACCTATTCCGTGCGGAGCGTACATCTGCGATCCAGATGCTGGCGCGTGCAAGACGTCGTGCGACTCGGATTCGGACTGCGTGAATGGAACCGTGTGCACGACCGGAACGGATGCGTCTCCTCCGAACACCTGTGTGCCGCCCTGTCAGGTCGCACACGACTGTCCGCCGCCGAACTTTGGTGGAGGATTTGGGGGCCCCTCCTGCGCGGTAGGCGGTGGCGATAACATGTGGGCGACGTCGATCTGCGCGCTCCTCGCGTGGCTCGCGGTCGGTCGTCGTCGTACCCATCGACGGTGACGCTAACGTTAGCTAACAGCTGCTTCCGCGCGGGTCGGTCACCAATCGAAATTCGGGCCGGAGGGCGACGTTTGGATGACGACGCGTCCATCGACGGCGGCCCCGTTCGTCGCGCCGACGCACATCGCCGAGCTGTCGTCGGCCGATGTCGACGCCCGAGCTACGTTCGGCGTGGCCGTGTCCACCGCGGCGCGGCGCCACCAGCTCCTGGGCGATATGGATTCTCGAAGTTGACGATCTGAACGAGATCGAAGTCGTCGCCGGTGACGTTGAGACATCCACCTAGCGGATCATCGGCATCAGGCGTCACCAGCTCGACGTCGTAGCGCAAGCCGAGCTCCTTTTCGAGGAGGCCGAGCACTCGGAAAGTCGCCGTGGCGATGTCGAAGTCTTCGGTGTCGCGAACGTATCCGTGGACCGCGAGCGCGACGTCAGTCGCGACCGCGAGCGTCCGCTCAGCGCGCGTCATGCGTTCGCCGTGACAGCTCCAAATCGCCCCCGCGCAACCAATCTCGTTGGAGGTGGGGCCCCTCCTCCGCCGTCCTCCGCCGTGCTCGGCGCAGAGCTGCCGGGTCCGTCGGGTTCGTGCGCCTCACAGGTTTGCGATGTAGATCCCACCCGGCGTGCTCGCGTACCCAGACGCGCTGAAGATCAGGTGACATCCGTCTGCGGAGATTGCGGACGGGTAGTCGTTGCCCTGCGTGTTCGCGGATTTCAACAGCAGGAAATCGTCGAACGGGTCCGACGTTGATTTGCGCGTGGCGCGCACGACGTCGTAGCCACCCTTGCCTCCGCTCGGGCCCTGCCACCCGAAGAAGAGCGTGAGCTCGTCCGGCGTGACGACTGGCGCGGTCGCGACGTACAGCGGGACGTTGGCGAACGGCTGAAAGGCCGACTCGACGAAGTCGTCGCCGTTCCGCTCCGCGCGCACGATGGTTCCGTTGCCCTGGCCGCGGATGAAGTAGAGCACGTCGCCGCTCGGCAGGACGTACGGCCACTGCGCGCTCGTCGACGTCGAGATGCTGGGGAGCTGCGTGACGTTCGTGAAGACATCGGCCGTCGTCGCGCGCGTCGCGCGCTGGATGTCGAGGACGCTGTCGGCGCCCGCGGTGAAGTAGAGCGTCAAACCGTCGCCGGTCATCGACGCTTCGAATGGGTTCACGAGGCCCTGCGCCACGAAGTGATCGAACGTGTCGGTCGGGGTCGCGCGCGTGGTCGTGTAGAGGACGTAGTTGGCGATGAACGCACCGAATAGCGCGTCGGCCGATGTCGAGAAGCTCGATGGCTGCCCGATCGTTCCGGTGGACGCCATCGGGAGGAGCGTCGCCGTTCCATCACCGCTGCACGCGCTCGCGGGCGCAGGCGCTGCCTCGGTGGCCGCGTCGCTCGACGACGAGGCCTCCGCCGCCGCGTCGACCGCCGGTGGAATCGGAAGGGCGTCGACGCGACCACCGCACGCGCACACGGCCAGCAAGCACACGAATCGCATGCGTCGACGAGAAGCGAAGAACGTACCGATCGAGCTTCGCCTCGTTGGCGCGAGCCGCGCGTGTGCAGCGTCTTGCACGATCGTGAAGCGCGCTACGCGACCGAACGAGGCGACGTGCTCGTTTCTACGAGCGGTACGGTTCTCGCTTCGAGTTACTGCATGGCTCGCCGCCTCTCGTTTTGCATTCTCGCGACCGCATGCTCCGCAGCTCCGTCGCCGTCGCCGAACGCCATCGCACCGAACGATCCGGTGGCGACGCACGCGCTCCTCTTCGGCGGCGCGATGATGGCCAACGCCGGGGACTCGAGCAATCAAGACACGTGGGTATACGGCGACTCGACTTGGACGGACGCGAGCGAACCCATCGAGCCTGTGGACGCCGAGGGCTTGGTCGCGGCGGCGCTCGGCGGCGGTGTGATGCTGTACACGAGCGACGCGACCACGTGGGTCTGGGACACGTCGACGTGGCACCAAGTCCAGACGACGTCGTCGCCGCCCGCGCTGTTTTGGGGCTCCGCCGCGGCGTACCAGGGCCGCGTCGTGTTCTTCGGAGGCGCCGCGGGCGTGAACACGTACGATCAGACGTGGACATTCGACGGCGCGGATTGGACGCAGCTCGCGCCGCCGCGCTCACCGAGCGCGCGAACCGGCGCGACGCTCGTGTCGTACGGCGGAAAGCTGCTCCTCTTCGGCGGCCACACGATGGCGGGCGACGTGAGCGAGACGTGGGAGTGGGACGGATCCACCTGGACCGAGCTGCAACCCAGTCACTCGCCGCCGGCGCGTTCGGTGGCGTGCGCCGGCGAGGTCAGTGGAAAGATCGTCTTGTTCGGCGGCAGCAGCAGCGGGGCCATCTATGCCGACACGTGGCAATGGGATGGAGCCGACTGGACGGAGCTGCACGCGGCCGTCTCTCCTGCTGCGCGTTACGCGGCCCAAGGGGCGGGCGTCGGCGGCACGCTCGTCGTGTTTGGAGGGCTCTACCCCGGCGCCGTCGGTCTCGACGCGCTCGACGACACCTGGACCTTCGACGGCGCGACGTGGGCGCCGGGCCCAGCGAGCCCGATGACCGCGACGCCCGGCGTTCCGATCGTGCGCCGCGAGGGCGGCGTCTTCGTCGCCTATTGAGTCGGTCTACGGTGACGACGCTCGCTTCGATCGCGCTGCCGTCCTCAGCTTGCTGTTCACGAACGTGTCGGCCACGTGCCCGAAGTCGAATTGCCTACTGACGTTCAAGGAAGCACCCGAAGCGAAGCAGTGAGCCAACGAGGTGAGATTCATGGTCAAGCATCTTGTCGTCGCGTTCCTCATTGCAATCAGGACGCGTGTCAGCGTCAGGCCGACTGCGGTGCAATTTCGAGCAGCGTTGCAGATCGATCGTAGCTCCAGCAAGTATCGTAGACTGCGCACGTGAAGGCACGTGCACTCCATTCCACGCTCACCGCTGACGGCAACATCCGGCTCACGCTCGACGAGGTCGACCTCGATGCCATCGGCGCCGACGAGGTGATCGTCCGCGTCGATGCGACGCCGGTGAATCCGACGGATCTCGCGCTCATGCTGTCGGGAGCAGATCTGTCGCGCGCTACCGAGAGCGACGGCGCGGTGATCGCGCCTGTGCCGGCGGCGGTCCTGCAGATCTTTCCCGGCCGGATCGACAAGGCGTTGCCGCTCGGTGCCGAGGGCTGCGGCACGGTGATCGCGGCTGGAACGAGTCCAGCGGCGCAGGCGCTCATCGGCAAGCTGGTCGCCGCCAACGGAGGGATGTTCGCGACCCATCGTAAGTTCCCGGCGGCCACCGTGCGCGAGCTTCCGCCGGGCATCGCCGCGGAGGTCGGCGCGTCGTCGTTCGTCAATCCAATGACGGCGCTGAGCTTCGTCGAGACGATGCGTGCCGAGCACCACACCGCGATCGTGCACACCGCCGCCGCGTCGAACCTCGGTCAGATGCTCGTCAAGATCTGTGCGGCCGATCGCGTGCCGCTCGTCAACATCGTGAGGCGCCCTGCCCACGTCGAGCAGCTCCGCGCGCTCGGCGCCGATCACGTGCTCGACAGCTCCGCGCCGACGTTCGGGCAGGACCTCGTCGACGCGATCGCCGCGACCGGCGCGACGCTCGCGTTCGACGCGATCGGCGGCGGCACGCTCGGCGGGCAGATCCTCGACGCGATGGAGCGCGTGGCGAGCCGCGCGATGACCACCTTCAGCCACTATGGCTCGTCGACGCTCAAGCAGCTCTACATCTACGGCGCGCTCGACCGCTCGCCGACGCAGCTCGCGCGCACGTTCGGCCTGTCGTGGAGCGTCGGCGGATATCTCGTGATCAACGCGCTCGGCAAGCTCGGCCCGGAGGTCGCGACGCGGATGTTCGCGCGCGTCGCGAGCGAGCTGACCACGACGTTCGCGAGCCACTACACGGCGCGGATCGCGCTCGATCAGCTGCTCGATCTCGCGACGCTGCGTGCGTGCGCGCAGATGTCGACGGGCGAGAAGTACCTGATCGTCGCGAGTGCGTAAGAGCGTCAAGGTCGTTGCTCGCGAGCTGGGTGCTCAGCGGCTTACGAAGCGTTGACTGACCGACGTTGGTCCGCCGTGTGCGGCATCACGCTGCACACGCGAGCATCGACCTTCACGCTGCCGCGCCGAATGTCCGCGTCTTGCGCTGCGCGAGCGGAGGATGCGGCAACGCTCCATCCACGGTCGCGACGCACACCCGACGGTGACGCCTCACGGCGAAATGAGGACGTCGTAGACCTCGAGCCAGCGCGCGACGCGATCGAGGCGGCGATCGTGGCGGGTGGAGATGTCGGCGCGAGCGGCGGCGAGGCGTTTGTGAACGTCGAACGTCGGCTGGACGTGGACGAGCGCGGTGAGCTCGGAAGCGAGCCAGATGACGTCGATCTGCGCGCGTGGGATGGATGGGGACGTGCGCACGCTCAACGCGTCGGCGTGCGTGAGCGCGGCGGCCAACCAGTCGCCCGCGGCCTTGGCGTCGCCGCGGTCGGCGGCGTTGGTCGCGAGGCGCGTTTCGACGAGGCCGAGCGCGCGCAAGAGGTCGTCGTGGTTCGTGCGCGCGAAGCGCTCTGCGTAGTGCGCGCGATTTTCGGCGAGCGCGCGGCCTTGCGCGTCGAGCTGTCCGAGCGCGCCGTGCGCGTTCGCGCGCAAGCCTGCGGTGATGGTGCGGTACGTCGCCATCGTGTCGTCGACGTTCGCGTGCGGCCACGCGAGCACGTCGCGCATGCTCGGGTCTCGGAGCGCCGGCTCGATCACCGCGAGGTCTTCGAGCGCGCGCGCGGGCTTCCCGGCGCCGATCGCCGCGGCGGCCCGCGCGGTTCGCGCGACGAAGCGGTTTCGGCGCGCTGAGGCGGCGTCGCGCGGCGAACCTTCGCCGAGGAGAGAGACGAGTCGGTCGTAGAGCGCGAGGGCTCGGTCGAAGCGGCCCGCGGAGAGATTGTAGAGCGCCGCGCGATCGAGCGCGACGACGCGATACTCCGCGAGCCCGGGCGCGCGCTCCGTCATCGCGAGCGATTCGTCGGCGATGCGCGCGGCGTCGCGATCATGCCCGGCGTGGAGCTGCGCGCGAGCCTCCGCCATGCGCGCCGCGAGGCTCGCCGCGTCGTCGACCCAAGGCAGCTCGTCGCGACGCTTCAGATACGAGAGCGCGAGCTCGTAGTTGCCGACCGACGCGTGCAAGACGCCGAGCGCACCGAGGAGCATGGCGCGCATGCGCGCGTCGTTCCCGGCGAGGTCGAGCGCGATCAGGTCGTGGACGTTGGCGCGCATGGCGAGCGTCGAGTCGCCCTTCTCGATGAACTGCTGGTGCATGATCGCGCCGTCGAGCGCGGAGGCCATGCGCTGGTTTCTCGGGTCCACCGACGTGCGCAGCGCCGCGTGCGCGGCGGCGGCGCGATCGTCGAACGCGTCTCCGCGCAGCGACGGGAGCTCGAGCGCGATGGTGTAGGCCTTCACGAACGCGAGCGCGTCGGGCGTGTACGCCTTGCCGCGTGCTTCGTAGTCCGCCCGAATGGCCTCCGGCGTGTCGCCCGAGCGCACGCGCAGATCGATCGAGGCCGCGACGCTCTCGAGCGAGCCCGTCTTCGCGGCGACCGCGTCGAAGTCGGCGCGCGCAGCGTCCGTCTGCCCCGCGGCGGCGCGGCGATACGCGCGGTTCGTGATCGCGCGCTGATAGAGGTACTCCGCTCGTTTGCGCTCGAACGTGCCAGGTGCCGTGCCGCCGAGGTAGCGCTCGGCGATCGCGTCCGTCACCGGCTCGGCTCCGACCTGCGCCGCGCGCTGGAGCGTGTCGAGCACGAGCTGGCGTCGCCGGTCGGGTCGCGTTTGTCGTTCGTACAGCGTGACGATGGCGTCGAGCACCGGCCGAGACGGGCGCGGATCGCGAACGGCGAGCAGGGCGCGCGCGAGATCGATCGCGAAGCCGAGCTCCGAGTCGCCCTGCGCCGTCGCTCGTTCGCGCACGAGCTCGGCGTCCGCGGCGTCTGCCGCGAGGCCGCGCGTCATCGCGCGGGCGGCGGCGCGCGCGTAGTCGAGCCGCTCTTCGAGGTCGCTCGTCGTGCTCGTCGCGAGGTGCCTGCACGCGGCGACGAGCGCTGGGCGATCGTCGAGCTCGCGATAGAGCGCGTCCGCGCGATCGTAGTAGAAGCGCAGGACGGAGCGCGGCGTCCTTTCGTCCACGCTCGCGAGCTCGAGCTCCGCGCGGGCGCGTGTCTTGTCGCCCATGGTGTCGGCGAGCTCGCTTCGCACGACGTGCACGAGGGCCATGGTCGCGCGGCTGTCGCCCGGCTCCTCGCGAAGGCCGTCCAATCGCGCGCGCGCCTCGTCGTCGAACGTCTCCTCGACGCGACCGAGCTCGCGCTTTCGCAGGGCGCGGCGCTGCTCGACGAGCGCGGCGAGAGGACGCGCGATCCCGGCGGTCCTCGGGTCGTCGAGCCGAGCCATGTGCTCGGCGTAGAATCTCGCGACGTCGAACTCGTCGATGCCGAGGTTCAGGCGAACGAGGTTCGCCATGACGAGCTCGCGCCCCGTGTCGCTGGCCGCGCGGAGGAGCCGGTGCTGATAGAGGAGCTGCTGATCGGCGGTCCTCGTGACGACGTCGAGCTCCGCGCCCACGCGCGCGGCGTCCCACGCGCGCGGGACCTCGCCGTCGAGGGGCAGCGTGTAGACGTCGAGCTTGCGATCGCGCGTGCACGTCGCCACGAGCTGCGTCGCGGTCGGCGCGGGATACTGGCAGTTCCACGAGGTGTCGGTGAGCTGCTCCGGCGCGCCGAGGCGCGGGCCGCTCGAGAAGGTGATCGGCGCGCGAAAGAGCACGCCGTGATCGTCAGCGTCGATGTTGCCGTCGTGGTTCGAGTCGCTGAAGAATTGAACGAAGTAGAGGTAGCCGCCGTCGCGCGAGAAGATGGGCTGCCCCGTCCGTCCGGGTAGATCGAGGTCGAGCGGCCACGGCGTCTCCGGGTGATCGCGACGCACCGCCACGAGGTGCTTCTCTGCTCTGGCCGCGAACGACGGACCGACTCGCGCGCTCGAGCGGTCCACGGGGACGTAGACGAGCCATCCTCCGTCGGGCGAGACGGCGGGCGCGCTGACGTCGCGGTCGAACCCGGAGCGCACCGACAGGCTCGAGCCGACGGCGATCTCGACGACGCGCAGACCGCCCTCGACCGTCGGCCGGAGCACCGCCAGGATCCGCGAGCGATCGATCCACTCGGCTTGCACCGCCGGCGCCGAGCCACCGAGGCAGCGCGGGTTGCCGCCGTCGGGCAGATCTCGCACGCAGAGCCGACCGGCGACGCCATCGCGGAACGCCACGTAGAGGATCGACTTGCCGTCGGGCGCGACGCGCGGCCACGTCACGTCGGCGCTGTCGGCTTCGAGACGTCGAACGCGGCCATCTTCCAGGGCTTGCGCGAGGAGCTCGTGCGTCGTGTTGCGCGTCGAGACGAAGTAGAGGGTCTTGCCGTCCGGCGCGAGCTGCCCGAGAAGCTGGTCGCCGACGCCCGCCGTGAGACGGCGCGGCCGCCGAAGGCTGTCGGAGGGCTCGTCCTGCGCCATCGCGCGAGCGGCGAACGTCCAGACCATCGCCAAGAGCGCGCAGACGGCGAGCCGGCGAGCCATCAGCATGACTTGGCCACCCACTTTCCATCGTCGCCTTCGATCCAACCGCCGCACACGACGCTCGTGACGTGCGCCTTTCGCCAGCGGGTGCGCACTTCGTCGAGCGAGAGCTCCGGGCGCTGCTCGTGCATCCAGCGCCAGAGCTGCTCGCGCGCGCGGTTGACGCGATCGATGCGCTTGACGAGCTCGTCCCGATCGACGGCGCCGTGACAAACGTCGGACGTGTCCTCGAGCCGTCCGCTTCGCCCCTCGCCGACGCAGCCTCGCCGCAGCATCTCGTCGACGCGGTCGGCGTCGGTCATCTCGGTTTGGTCGGCCATCGCCCCAGAGGGCATCCCGAGGGCGTCGAGCTCGGCCGGCGTCAGCGGCACCGGGCGCGGCGTGACCGCCGCTTGCGCGAGCTTCTTCTCGAGCTCCACGTAAGAGCCGCTGGCCTGCTGCTCGAGCGCGGTCGCGCGATCCACCACGACGATCTCCGGCGCTTTGATGCAGCCGGCGGCGGCCAAGGCGCTGGCGAGGAGGAGCGCGCGCATCATCGTCTTCCTTTCGGTCCGCGCCGAGCCCTCAGGATCCGTTCGAAGACGGGGCCCGTCGGGATGCCGCGGACGTCGCGGAGGGTGAAGAGCGACGCGAGGCCTCCGAGCTCGACGTGCGCGTTCGCGAATCCGTGGTCGAACGCCAGGTTCACGCGCGCCGGGTAGCCCCACTTGAGCGCGCGTCGCACGCCGTTGACCGACGCGTTCGTGTGCGGCGGATCCACGATGTCGAGCAGCTCGACGAATTGCCCTTCGCCGATGCGCAGGATCTCGCCGCGACCGTCGACGCTGCCGTTTTGCTGCGAGACGAGGAAGGCCGCGTTGGCGTCGAGCAGCTCGCCGTTCGAAGATCGAAGGCCGCTCGCGCGCAGGTGCACTTCGAGCGTCGAGCCTTCTTGGGCGTAGTCGAGCGTGCACGCGCCCGTCACTCGCCCGCCACGAACGCCCATCTCGACTTGCGCGAGCGAGACGACGTTGTGATCGATCTGGAGGTTCGCGACGAAGGGCGCGATCGTCGTGTACGGCGTCGTGATGCTGGCCGCGCGGAGATAGCTCGTTTCGCTGAGCAGCGGCTGCTGATCCACGAACCGCAGGAGCGCGAACGGGCTCGACTGGCGACCGCGGACCAACGTCACGCGACCGTTCGCCGCTCGAAGCTCGAGCCGTATGGGGACCTCGCCGTAGAGCGCCTCGAAGGCGATGCCTTCACGCGGAAACCGCAGGTCGACGCCGTCGAGGTGCACGTCGCCCCGCGTGCGGAACACGACGAGGTCGGCCGAGTCGATGCGGAGCGTCGCCGAAGCGCGACCGCGACCCTCGAGCGCGCCCGCCTTCGTGGAGACGCGCGCGAGGTCTTGTTCGATCGCGCCTTCGAGCGCGAGCTTGCGCCGCTCGCCGCTGAGATCGAGCGTTCCCGTGACCGAGATCTTCGTGCCGCCCGCCGCGCCGGCGACATCGAGGCGGTCGAGGCGCACCGTGCCGCGGTGATCGCGGCGCGCGGCGAGGTCCACCGACACGTCGCCGGTCGGATAGCCCGGCACGAATTCCTGAAGAACGTCGGAGAACGTGACGTGGTTTCTGACCTCGGCGTCCGGGTTGCGGAGATCGCCGGTGACCGTGGCGGAGAACCGGTCGGAGATGCGGCCGACGTCGACCTCGTGCGCTCCCGACACGAGGTAGACGCTGCCGGTGTCGAGGCGACTCTCGAGCGTCCGACGGCCGTCTGCGAGGCCGAAGTCGGCGTGCACGGCGAGCTTTGGCGCCGCGAGCGCGAAGTCTCCGCGCCCGAGCCCGAAGTGCTCGACGCGGATGTCCATCGGGCCGTTCAGCGCCGCGGTCACCGTCGGATGCGGCTCGAGTTGCACGGTGCCGTCGGCGCCCACACCCGCGATGACGCCGAGGAGCTCGCCCTTCGCGGAGACGCCGAATTCGACGTTCGCGAAATCGACGTGCTGGAGGCCGGGTACGTCGGCGAAGAGCGGCGCGATCGACGCGAGCTTCGAGGCGCTGCCGTCGACGTCGTACGCGAGCGCGTGGCGAGCCCGATCGAACGACGCGGCGACCGCGAGCTTTCCCGTCGCGAGCCCTTCGGTGGAGGCGGTCACACGAACCGCGGGCCGCGCGCGATCGATGTTGGCCGAGAGGGTGACGTGCTCGTCGCCGGTGCCCTTCCCCGCGATCGAAAGCTCGCGAGCGCGGAGGTCGAGATCGACGTCGTGGCGCATCGTCGTCCCGCGAGCATCGACGACGAGCGCGAGCGAGCGCGCCGAAAGAGCTCCGATGGCGGGACGCTCGAGGCTCAGCTTCGAGCGATGCCGGATCTCGGGGAGCGCCGACGACAGGCGCTCGATGCGACCTTTGGAGTCGAGCGCGACCGCCGTCGTCTCCGGCAGAAGCGCCGCCGTGTCGGGCGGCAAGAGCGCACGCACGCCCTCGAGCGACGGAGCGTTCGCGTGGAGCTCGTAGTCGAGCGCGTCGGTCTCCTTCGCGGCGTCGATCGCCGCCTTCGTGTCTCCGAGCGCGACCTCGACGTGCGCCGTGCCGGTGCTCGCGATCGGCCGCGCGAAGTCCGGTACCGCGTTGGTCGCCTCAATCGCGAGGCGTGCCGGCGCGTCCAGGCCGAACATCCGCAAGCGCGCGGCGACCAACTCTGCCTTCGCGGCGTACGGCGCGTGCCCCGAGAGGTGCGCCTGAGCGTTGACGGCGAGCGTGCTCGCGACGCTCGAACGCGCGGAGACGGACGCGATGTCGCCGGTCAGCGCGAGCTCGCCTCGGGTCGCGAGCGGATGGGCGCGATCCACAACCACGTCTCCGAGCCGGAGAACGAGGTCTCCGCCGCGCGCGTCCATCGCCGTCGCGTGAAGCGACGCGAAGCGGAGAGAAACGGTTCCATCGAGCGCGCCGCCCGGGCTCGTGCGTCCGTGGATGCCGATCTCCGCGCCCGTCGCGTGCGCGCCTCCGAGCGTCACGCCGTCGAGGGCGATCGAGCCGTGGATCACCGCGCCCGACGCATCGGGCAACATGCGGACAGCGAGCGAGCCGGTGTCGACGCGAAGCGAGCTCCCTTCGTCGATCGGGATCCGGAGCTTCTCGACCTCGCCCGCGACGTCGATCCCACCGCCGTCTGCAAGAAGTGGCGGCGTCGAGAGCGTCGCCTCCACGATCCGACATCGAAGATTGGCGCGCTCGGCGGGGATCAGTCCCGCGGCGTCGAGGTCGCCGACGACGCGGTGAAGAACGGGCGGGCCTTCGTCGGGAAGGGTCACGAAGCCCTCGAGAGAGCCCTCGACGGCGTCGGCGTCGAGCATCACGTCGGTCCGAGCGGCGGGCGCGTCGAAATGGCCGCGCGCCGCGGCACGGAGCGCGCGCCGCGCGCCCGCGGCAGGAACGAGGTCCTGATCGACGACGTGCAGATCGATCGTCATGACGACGTCCGCGGAGTTGGCGACGACGATCGCGTGCCCCCACGCGCGCGCGGTGCCTTCGGCGACTTGGCTCCCCTGGCGTTCGAGGTCGAGCTCGAGCGGCGACGACTCCGAGCCCAGCCGCAAGCGAGCGCCGTCGCGAGCGTCCGGCTCGGCCTGCAAGGACAGCGCGAGGCCACGCAGAGTCGTGCGCTCGACCGCCACGCCGTGGTCCGTGTCGACGATCGTCACCTCGACGCGCGTGGCGTCGATGGCACCCGCGGGCAACGCACCGAGCAGCGACGCGGGCTCGCCCGATAGCGAGACACGACGCGGCAGGAGCGCGTCGACCGACGTGCGTCCGTTCTCGTCGACCGCGATCGCCACGGCGACGTCGGTCAGGGTGAGGCGTTCGATGCGCGCGTGCTCCGAGACGAGCGAGCGAGGAGACCAGCGTGCCCCAACGTGACCGATGCGCGCGAGCTCGGGTACGGCGCCGCGCATTTCGGGCGAAAACACGACGAGATCGTCCACGTCGATCCCGGACGAAACGGCGAGCCGCACCGATCCATAGTCGATGTCGACGCCGAGCTCTTTCGCCACGATCGTCTGAACCCGCCGCTTCACCCACGGCTGATCGAGGTTATGAAGGAGCACGAAGACCGCGACGACCGAGAGGGCGGCCAGCAACGCGCACCACTTCGCCAGTCGCCTGCCCCACTTGCGCACGCGCAATCGCGCCCCTTCGCGTGGCACTTGCGTCGCCATGAGCATGGCTCATGCAAAATGCGAACGCGCCGGGCGCACGTCCGCGGTCACGCGTGCTGGACCGTGAGTGCAAAACGCGCGTGACGACGAACACAGCGCGCGGCCCCGAACGCTTTGGGGTGAACGCGCCGTGGCCGAGGCTCGGTTACGCGCTCAACATCTGCAATCAGGCGGCCCTCACGAGCCTCGGCCTCCGACATCCTGAGCGACGGCACGCAAGATCCGCAGAAGACGTACGACGGCATCTCGATCGGGATCGGATTCGACGCGACGCAGGCGCAACTTCACAGCGGCGGGCACTCGTCTTGCCGACCGTTTCACGAGGCGTAGTCTCCGTGCATGCGCTTCTCTTTTTTCACTTCTTTCGTCGTCGCGGCCGCGCTCGCCTGCGGCGGACAGACCACGACCCCCACGGACGGCGGCGCCGATGTCTTGAGCGACTCGGCGAACGACACGTCGATCGACGGTTCGCCGACCTTCAGCGGCACCCCGTTCGCTGTGAAGCGCTTGTACCTCGGTGAGGCTGATCGCAGCGGCAACATCATCGGCCCCTTCGCTTGGAAGAATTACGGCACGAACATCGACGGGCTCGTGACGACGTCGACGTCGACGGACGTGTGCACGCTCACGGGGGGAGCGCCCAAGGGCGTGCAGGTCGACGGCAACGCCGGCATCGACAACTCGTGGGGCGCGTCGATCCTGCCCATCTTCCAGACCATCTCGAGCCAACCCACGCCGAGCGTGACGGCGACCAGCGCCATCCAGACCGGGCTGACGACGCTGCTCATCGCGGTCACGGGCCTGAGCAACGATCCGCAACAGACCGCGAGCGGGCTGGGCGCGGTGCTCGTCGCGGGCGCGACGTATCCGGGGACGCCCGCGTTCGATTCGTCGACGAGCTGGCCGACGTTGTCCGGCGTGACGCCGACGAGCTTCACGGGTTCGGTGACGAGCGGCAACGTCGTCCTGAAGTCCGCCGATGCGCTCGTCGTCGAGCTTCCGCTGTCGCCGAGCATCACGATGAAGCTCACCGTCCACGTCCCCGTCGTGTCCTTCACGCACGTCGATCCGAACGACGTCACCGACGGCACGATCTCCGGCGTCCTCGACCCGAACGAGCTCGTGGCCGCGTTCGACGCGATCTCCGGCGAGCTATCCGCTGCGCTCTGCGGGGGCGCGTCGGCCGGAGTCGACGATCAGATGCGTCAGGCGGTCGACATCCTCATCGACGGCACGAACCACGCGAACGCGCCGTGCAACGGCATTTCGATCGGGCTCGGCTTCGACGCGGTCGCCGTCGCGCCGCCCGCGACGTCCGGCTCGCTCACGTCGCCGCCGAATCCGTGCCCGTGATCCTCGACGAGCCATCGATGAACCACCCCAATTTCATTCGAAGCTATTTCCACGGCACCAAAGCGCATATGAAAGTGGGAGATCTCATCGTCCCCGGCAATGATGCGAATTACGGCGAGCGGAAGGCGCAATTCGTTTACGTGTCGTCGAATCTGAATGTGGCGATTTGGGCGGCGGAGCTTGCCGTCGGCGATGGACCCGGCAGGATCTACGTCGTCGAGTGTTTGGGTACGCTCGAGGACGACCCCAATCTGACCGACAAGAAATTTCCCGGAAATCCCACGAACTCGTTTCGATCGCAGCAAGGTTTCAGGGTGGTCGCTGAAGTAAGAGATTGGCCGAGACATCCTCCCGAAGAAATCAAAGCGGCGAGAGAAAAGGTCGACCTGGCATTGAGGAACGGCGCTCCGATAATCGAAGACTAGACCTGCGCCGACGAGCTCTGGTGCCTCAGTTCACGACGATCTGAACGCCGAGCGCGCCGTAGCCGCCCGTGGTTCAAAGGCACGATCAAGCAAGCCGCAGGCAAAGTCAGCGGCAACAAACAGCTCGAGCGTGAAGGCAAGGTCGACGCAGCCAAAGGCAAAGTGAAAGGCGCCGTCGAGGACGTCAAGCACGCGGTGAAGAAGGCCGCGCGGTAAAGGAGACCGTCATGAGTACAACAGGGTTGATCATTCTGCTCGTCGTGCTGTTCCTCTTCTTTGGTGGCGGCGGTGGCTACTACTGGAGCCGACGACACAACTAGGAATTCGGCGAGCTCACTGTCGCCGAGGCAAACGACGAAGCCCAAGGAGCAGCTCGGTGATCTGCTGCTGATCGGGTTGATCTCCGAATGCGTTCGACACGAACGCTCGGAGATCCTTCGTCGATGCGTGCGGGTGCGCGAGGATGAGCGGTAGCAAGTGAGGTGCCAATACTCGCTCAGGGTGGTTTTCTGATGCTCGGGCGCTGCCGAAAACCAAAGCGTCTTCGCCACCGTTTCGCATGACCGGTCGCGGGAACAAACCGCGATCCGCGCCGTCTGTGCAGAGACGATGCGGCAGATCTTCATCGTGCCCCTTCTCGCGTGGGCTTGCACGAGCCACAAGCTCTCCCAGGACGCAACCGCCGTTGCGAAGCAACCCCAGCAGAAGGCCGTCGTGGCGCTCGCGCTCCCCGAGCCGCCGCGAGGAATCACGACGACGATGAGCGGAGATCCTTCCGTCTCCGATCTCGCCCAAGCGCGCTTGGTCTCCACGACGTGCGACGTGATCGAGAAGGACGACGTCGAAACCGAGATCGCCGAGATGAAGAAGGCGATCGACGCGTCGTTCAAGGGGTGGGTCGAAGCGCAGCAGTGGTGCTCTGGCGCCCCCGGATCGATGTGGGGCAACGACATCGGCGACTCGTTCGGCGCGGGCGGCCTCGGCCTCACGGGCACGGGCGCAGGTTACGGCGGCGGCGGTCGCGGCGAAGGCATCGGCCTCGGAAACATCGGCACGCTCGGCCACGGCGCAGGCGCACGAAGCGCGCGCGAGTTCTCGAAGACGAACAACCAAACGGCCGTCGACGAAGCCGACATCGTGAAGACGGACGGCAAGTAGGTCTACCTCGCCGCGAACGGCGCGCTGCGAATCGTCGAAGCCATGAATCCGACGGTCGTCTCGGTCACGCACATCGACGGCGTCGCGCGCGAGCTCTTCGTCGAGGGGAATCGCGCGGTCGTGTACAGCTCGAGCGGCACTTCGCGCGAGACCCGTTGCACCTACGGCTACGATTGCTCGATCGGCGGCGACGGCACGACGACGAAGGTCTCGGTCTACGACGTGTCCGATCGCGCCTCGCCGAAGCTCGCACGCCAGATCGATCTGTCGGGCTCGCTCATCGCCGCTCGGCGCATCGGCAACGCAGTGCACACGGTCGTCGCGGACAATGACGCACCGTTCGCGCGATGGAAGTCGTGGCCAGTGAACACGTCGTGGTGCGGCCCGACGCAAGCGGTCGTCGCCGCGAAGCTCACGATGCTCAAAGCCGAGAACGAGACGGCGATTCGCGCCGGCGCGTCACGCATTCCGACGATCACGGAGAACGGCAAGACGACGCGCATGTGCAGCGGGCTCGCGCGCACCTCACTTCGCGACGGCGAAGCGTTCACGTCGATCGTCTCGTTCGACGTGACGAACGATCGCACGCCGCCCGTGACCGCGACGATGCAGAGCCGCCCTGGCGCGGTCTTCGCGTCCGAGTCGGGCCTCTACGTGTCCGTCGTGCATCGCAAACGAGACGCGAAGCGCTGGTACGCGTACTACGAGGGCGCGCTCGACGAGGTCAGCGAGATCCACAAGTTCCGGATCGGCGCATCGCCGAGCGACACGCGCTACGTGGGCACCGGCACGATCCCCGGCCACGTGCTCAATCAGTTCGCGATGGACGAGTGGTTCGGATATCTGCGCGTCGCGACGACCAAGGGGCGCGTGCCCGATCCGAACGTCGAGAGCGCGATCTCGATTTTGGCGGAGACGCCGAGCGGTGCGCTCACCCGCGTCGGCGCCGTCGAGCATATCGCGCCCGGCGAGGACATCCGCTCCGTCCGCTTCGACGGCGAGCGAGGCTACATCGTGACGTTCAAGAAGACCGACCCCCTCTTCGTCCTCGACACGCTCGAGCCTCAGCACCCGAAGATCCTCGGCGAGCTCAAGATCCCGGGATTCTCGACGTACATGCATCGCATCGACGCCGACCACCTCCTGTCGATCGGCTTCGACGCGAACGACCACGGCGACTTCGCCTACTTCGACGGCGTGATCCTCCAGCTCTTCGACGTGAAGAATCCGACCGAGCCCAAGCTCCTCCACAAAGAGAAGATCGGCACGCGCGGCTCGAGCTCCGAGGCGGCGACCGATCACCTCGCGTTCAACTACCTCCCGAGCCGCGGCTTGCTCGCGATCCCGATGACGGTCTGCAATGGCGGCGGGGACGGCTCGTTCGGCGACAAGCTCGCCTTCAGCGGTCTGCTCGTCTACGGCGTCGACGTCGAGAAGGGCTTCAAGCGGACCGGCGGCGTCGACCACGGGACGAAGAACGCGGCGTGCACGACGTGGTGGTCGCACGCGAGCTCGCAGGTGAAGCGGAGCATCTTTCTCGACGATCTCGTTTATTCGATCGCCGACGATCGCGTGAAGGTGCAGAAGCTCGAGCACCTCGGCCACGACGTGGCGGATCTGCCCATTTCCGACTGAAACCGCGATGCGTGCGAGATGGGGAAGAAATGACTATGGTTCCTCATCCACGTAGATGTGACGCTGAACGCCGTGAAGGGTCGCGTTGTGTACGTGCTTCTTTCGCAGCCGCGACGGTTTCCGCGCGGGAGAACGTCGAGCGACGTACCGATGCGCGCGCTAGCGCTTTTTGGCTTGGCCGCCTGCGCGTCGCCGCACGCAGCCGCCAGCCCGTCTGGTCGCTGGACGAACGAGCCACAGGATTACGTCGTGCTCCACGCCGCCGCTCCGAGCCCCTTCACCCAACCAGGATGCAAGGTCGTCGTTGGCCCCGTCGATCACACCGCGCTCATGGTCGGTCGCAAGAGTGTTGGAAAGTACGAGGGCGAGAAGGACGAGAGCTTCTCGGCCAGCTTCGATCAGGACCTCGACGACGCGAGCACCACGTTCGCCAACTCCGTCCAGCAGCTAGGCGCTGACTTCTTCGAGCCCGGTGTGCCGAGCAACACGTTCTTCTTGCGACCCAAGATGAGGAGCTGGGAACCTGGGTTCGAAAGCGGCTGGTCGCGTCGCGAAGCGCGAATGACGATCGTCGTCGACGTGGTCGACTCGACGGGGGCGCTCGTGGAACAGGTCGAGGTCGAGGGCACGGCGGTGGTCGCCAACGATGCGCCCATCGCCGGCCTGAGACCCGTGGCGACCGAAGGCGCGTCGCATCGCATGCGCGAGCTCGCCGGCCGCCTCGGCACGAGCATCTCGAGGTACCTCGCCGACCGCTTCACGTGTCGGTGAGACAACGGGTTCAGCATAGTCAGTCGACGTCGAAGCTCACGCCGGCCGTCACCGGCTCACCGTCGAACGGGTTCACCCGGACGCTCGACACGCGCTGCGTGACGCGCTCGAGCGTCGTCGGCGAGAGCGGACCAGGCCGATCGAACACCACGTTGGCCACGTGCCCGGAGGCGTCGAAGGTCACGCGCGCATGCACGCGGATGCGCACGGCGGAAGGCGCGCAGCGCGACATGTCGACCGCGTGAAGCGCGACGAGCGCCGCGGTCGGATCGAAGCGGCGTGCGGGCGGCGGCGTGCGGTCCACCTCCGGAGGAGGCGTCGTCGTGCGTCGTTGGTCGCGCATCTCTGGTGGGAGTCTCTCGAACTTCTCGCGCCGATCGCTCTCGAGCTCGGCGGCCAGAAGCGGTCCGGCGAGGAACGCTTCGCCGGGCGAGACGTGCTTGTAGCAGCCCGACAACCCCAAGTAACGCGATCGCAGCTCGCCATCACCGGTGGCATGCCGAACTATCACCCTCGCCACGAGCGGGCGTCCGGAACGGACCGGCTCCCACGCGCGCGAGCTCGTCGCTGATCCGTCGCGCGAGCGACGTTGCGGCTTCGCGGCTCGCGCATCGGACGCGGAGCGTCTCGCGGGCGAGCGCCTCGTCTGCGGCGAGCTCGATGACGAGCGACGCCTCGGCGCAGCGCACGCTCGCGACGTCTCGAAAGCTCACGAAGCGCGGCTCCGTGGACTGCGCTCCCTGGACTGCGAGACCCGAGCCGCCGATCTCGACGGTCACGTCGCTCGGGTCCGCGCGAAGGGCGCTCCCGAGCATGATCACGAAGCCGATGCCCACCGTCCAATAGACGAAGGGTGCCGATGCGCCGAACGTCACGCGCATCGCTTGGTCGACCGCCGCGAAGAAGCTTCCCCGGAGCACGTCGTGGGCGAGGAACGTCGGACGGGCGTGCAGCTCGCCGAAGAACGGCCGAAGGAGCCACGAGAGCTGCGAGCCGACGAGGAACTGCGCCGAGATCCAGCTCACGAGCACGCGCCGCGCGACGACGTGCTCGAGCCCGAGCCTCGCGAGGAGCGTTCGAAGCCGAACGACACCAGCGACGCCCGCCGCCGCGATCATTCCGGTGTGAAACAAGAGCAGCGCTCGTCCGGTCGCCACGGTCCTCGGGACGAGCACGTCGAGCGCGACGGATACCGGCGTGAGCGCGCCGAGGACGGCCGACGTCACCGCGAACGAAAGGAGCATGCACACGCCCGTCTGGCCGAGCGAGAGCTTCGAGCGAAGCAGCATCGCGAGCATCGCTCCGAGACCGATCGTGCACACGGCGACCGCGAGGAGCAGCACGGGCAGCTTGATCGCGGAGAACACCGCTTGCGTCGGGGCGCGCCAGATCCCGAACGCGAGCCCGTAGCTCGCCGCGCCGAGGACGATCGTGCGCGCGGCCGAGAAGAGGACGGGGCGAACGTCTTTGTTCTTTTGGATCTGCGCGATCAGGTCTTCGTCCAGCCGGCAGAACGCGATCGCGCTCGTCATTCGGCGAGGCTCGAGATCCAGTGCGCGACGAAGAAGCTGCGGCCGTGGAGGATCTGTCCGTCTTCCGGTCCAACGAGAGGCCTGAGCGTCGTGGTCATCTGGAGGACGACGAGCACGAAGAGCGGGCTCCAGAGGCGCGTGCGGACGGGGCTTCGGTTCATCGCTGCGAGCGCGCGATTCACGAGGCCGAGGCCGAGCAGGCAGCTGATGACGAGGAAGATCAGGTGCACGGCGCCCATGACGGCCGCGGACGCCGTCGCCTGCGAGAAGATCCACGCGATGGGCGCGAACCCGACGAGCAGAACGCCCATGAGCGCGACCCCGAGCATGAGCGCGGTGAGCGTGTCCTTGACGCTCTGCTCGGCACCCGAGAGGCACGAGAACACGTGGAGGCTCGGCAAGCACAGGAGCGCGCAGCAGAAGATGCCGAGCGAGAGCTTGAGCGGAACGAACACGAGCTGGAGCCCACCACTGAAGAGCGCCATCACGAGCCCGACGAACGACGCCGTGACGGCGACGATCGCGGCGAGGCGCAGGATCATTCCATAACCCGTGCGGCCCTCCCGGAGGATCGTGGCGGGAGACTTGAGTAAGGCCTCGACGAGCCCGAAGGGCCCAGCTGGGATCGCGTCGAGCACGGGAGGCGCGGGTGCTTGCATCGTCATCGTCTGAACAACGTGGCACGTGCGGTGCGGATATCGACGATGCGTCGCAGGGAAGCGCGATCCCCAAGACCCACTCGTGGCTCGATGAACCCGGCTTGCTGCGCCGTGTAGCCCATGAGCATTTGCTGAGCGCCGCTCGTGTGCGCGCTCGTGATGTTCGCGGGTGCGATCGCGGTGTGGATTCCGTCGAAGACGGGCGGCTCGTTGTGCTCCTCGGAAACGGTGTGGCAGGGCCACGGCCTCTGGCACCTCATGACGGCGGCCGCCATGTTGCTCATGTTCTTTCACCTTCAGCGCACTACGGCAACCAGGCGCATCGCCGAGCCGCTCGACGACTTACGCGTTCATCGCCCCGCGATGGCCGTCGCGAGAGGCGCCCGATAACGCTCGACGTCGGACTCGCGCTCTGCTGAGCGGCGGGTCACCGCGCCATGATTCGCGCGTTGTCCGGTTCCTCGTAGAGGAACGTGTGGCGGTAGTGCTCGCTGTCGATGTGCGCGGCGCTCTCGACGAGCCACGCGCGCGCTCGCTCTCGTGCGGCGGCGGCTTCGTCGTGCATGCCGTTGGCTTCGAGCGCGTCGATGTAGACGCGCCAGATGATCGAGGGCTCGTCGTGCAGCTGCGACGCTCCCGCGACGAGCGTCGCGTGAGCGCGGCGGACCAGCTCGAGCGCCTCCGCGCGCCGTTGCGCGTCGCCGCGCGCGAGCAACGCGTCCGCGAGCGACACCCAGACCACGCCCGAGTGCTGGGCGGGCGGGAGCAGCTCGGCCGCCTTGCGCGCTTCGGCTTCGGCCTCCGCCGCGCGGCCCGCGTTGACGAGGATTCGCGCGAGATAGTCGCGTGACAGCGCCTCCCAGTGCTTGTCCTTGCCGCCGATCGCGAACTCGATCGCCGCGCGTTCGGCGCGCTCGGCTCCCGCGTGATCGCCGCAGCGAGAGAGCGCGAGCCCGAGGTTGTGTTGCGTGACGGCCGCGGCGCGAGGGACACCGAGGCGCGTCGCTTCGGCGAGCGCCTCCTCGAGCACGTCGATCGCCTCGCGGTGCGCGCCGAGCAGGAGCAGACCGTAGCCGGCGTTCCCGCGCTGGACGCACGCACGCCGCACCGCGCCTGCCTCCGCGAGCGCGCGCGCCGCCGCGAGGCCGCCCCGCGCGTACGTCTCGGACTCGTGGCGCGTGTGGGTCCGGTAGACATCGGTCGTGAGCACCCACGCGCGGAGCAGCGCGTCGGGCGCCGCGATCCGCTCCGCGGCGCGGTCCGCCTTCTCGGCGAGGGCCTCCGCCGCGTCTCGGTCTCCCGCTGCGAATGCGGCCGTCGAGCCAGCGAGCGCCGCGACGAGCACGCGCGGGCGCTCGCCGTGCGCGTCCACGGTCTCGGAGAGTCGCGCGACGGCCTCGCTCACCACGTCTCGTCGAGCCAGCCGCTGTCCTCCGACGACGATCCACCGCGTCGCTTCGGCGCGCACGTCGACCGACGCGTCGGGGACGTTCGCGGCGGCGCGAGCCGACTCGAGCAGCGCCACCGAGTCACCGCGCCAGCTGTGCGCCTCGACCTTCGCGAGCCACGAGCGCGCGAGCGCCTCCCCCTGCACGCCGCACGCGATCGCGCGATCCGCTCGGACCAGCGCCGCGGCGAAGTCGTTTCCCTCGAGCGCTTGCTCGGCGGCCTTGGTCCACCACGCCGCCGCGCGCCCCTCCGCTTCTGCGCGCTCGAAGTGATCCGCCACCGTCGCGGCTTCGCCCTCCGAGCCCGCCTCGAGCCATTCCGCCGCGCGCAAGTGCGCGAGGCGCGCCTCGTCCTCGACCCACGTCGCGTACGCGGCGTCGCGCACCGTCGCTTGGCGAAACGCGTAGCCGCCGTTGGGGAGCGACGCGAGCCACTCCTGCGCGACGAGGGACTCGAGCGTCTCTTCGCCGGTCGTGTCCTCGAGGACCGCCGCGACGCCGCGAGCCTCGAAGCGTGCACCATACACGCTTGCCGCGCGGAGCACGCGCCGCGACTCCGCGCCGAGGCGGAGGAGGCGCGCCTCGACCATCGCGAGGACCGTCTCCGGCACCGCGTCGCCGTGGCCCTCCGCCTCCGCGCGGACCAGCTCCTCGAGGACGTACGCGTTGCCCGCGGCGCGCTCGACGATCCGCGCGACGCGTTCGGCCTGGTGACCGTCACCGAGCACGGCGCGGACCAGTCGCTCCGCCGCGCGGTCCTTCAACGGACCGAGGCTCGACTCGCGCACGCCGTGGTCGGCCCACAGCTTGGGGAGTCGCTCGGCAATCTCGGGGCGCCCCACGCCGATCACCATCCACGGCCTTTTGCCGAAGTTGCGCAGCGCGCGATCCACGAGCGCAACGCTGGCGCGGTCGGCCCACTGCAGATCCTCGATCACGAGCACCACGGGCGCGTCCGCGCACTCGGCGACGAGAAAGTCCTCCCACGCGACGCGCAGCTGGTCGCCCATCACGATCGGCTCGCGCCGCCCATTCGCGAGCGCCTCGTCGACCTCGGACTCCCAAGGCGCGCCTGCCATCTCGCAAAGGCGCGACGCGACCCTCGCGCGGTCCGCCGGCGGCACGTGCTCGCTCACGCGCGCGACGATCTTCGCTCGCACCGCGCTCTTGGTCTCGCCCAAACCCACGCCGCACGCGTCGCGGACCAGCGCGGCCGCGACGCCGAAGACCGCGCCTTCGCTCACCACGTCGCCCTGCGCGCTCCAGATGCGCGCCGCCGGGTGGCTCGCTTGGAGGGCCCTCGCGAATTCGTAGCGCACGCGCGACTTGCCGATGCCGACGTCGCCGGTGACGAGCGCGGCCGCAGCGACGCCCTCCTCCACGCACTCAGCGAACATCGCGGCGAGCGTCGCGAGCTCCACGTCGCGCCCCACGCACGGCGTGGGCTTGCCGAGCAGCGTGCGCGCGTCGAAGCGCGCGTCCCGCTCCGCGCCGAGCACGAACGAGTCGCCGCGTCGCTCGAGGTCGAACCTCCCCGCGAGCATTCGTGCGAGCTCCTCGTCGACGAGCACCTCGCCCGTCGAACGATCCGCGAGCGCGGCCGCACGCTCGACCGCCGCGCCCACGGGCTGCGCGTCGTCCGTCGAAGCTCGGCCGCTCGCGAGCCCTATCGGCACTTCGCCGAGCGCCTCTCGCACTGCGAGCGCCGCGCGCGCCGCCGCACGCGACGCGTCGACCGTCGTACCCGTGCCCGACCACACCACGACGTGCGATCCGTTCGCGAGGACCTCGAGGCGCGCGCCCGATTGCCGCACGACGGTGAAGAGGCCACTCGCGGCATCGACCTCCGTCCGCTCCGCCCGCGCCCCTTGCATGATCGTGGCTGCGTCCATCGCGGCGACGAGGACGCACGCCCACCGCTGCTCTCGCGCGCCGAGCGCGCCGGGCCGCACCGAGGGAGATCGCTGCGGGTACGCGGCGCGGGGCGCGTCGATCATGCGCAGCGCGCGAAGGACCGCGACGCCGTCCCGCGGCCGCCGCTCGCGGTCCTTCGACATCATGAGCGCGACGAGCTCGTCGAGCGGGGGTGCCACGTCGCGGACGCTCGACGAGACGCGCGGGACGTCGGTAAAGAGGACCTTCGTCAGCAGCGCGACGAGGTTCTCCCCGACGAAGGGCGCGCGCCCGCTCAGGCACGCGTACATCACGCAGCCCAGCGAGAACACGTCGGCGCGCGCGTCGACGGTCGCGTCTGCACGCGCTTGCTCGGGCGCCATGTACGCGGGCGTGCCGACGATTTGACCCACCTCCGTGAGGTCGGCGATGGATGAATCGAGCTCGACGCGCGCGACGCCGAAGTCGAGCAGCTTCGGCGCGCGAGGGTCGCCGCCCGCCAGCATCACGTTGTGCGGCTTGACGTCGCGGTGCACGACGCCGCGCTCGTGCGCCGCCGCGAGCGCGCTCGCCAATCCGCTCGCGAGCTCGAGCGACTCCTCGATCGTGAGCCGCCCGCGCTTGAGCCGCGTGTGGAGGTCCTCGCCGTCGATCCACTCCATCGCGATCCACGCCTGATTTCGCGCGGTCTTGCCGTGAGCCACGTGCTCGACGACGCACGGGTGACGAACCTGCTCGAGCACCTGCGCCTCGCGCTCGAAGCGCAGCACCTCCTCGGGAGTGATGCCGCCGCGCTGGACCTTGAGCGCGACCTCGCGAGCGTCCTGCAGATCGCGCGCCCGAAACACCGCTCCCATCCCACCGCTTCCGGCGAGCGACAGCAGCTCGAAACGCTCGGCTACGACGTCCCCGACACGCACGATGCCGATGAGCATAGCGTGCTATCGCGCTACGGACGCGTACGTGCGGCCGACGCGAACGTCGTCTTGGTAGAGGACGACGGTCCCGAGGTCGTAGCCGGCCTTGCGATACTGGGTCACGTACACGGTGTCCGAGATCCCATTGATGGACGGGACGAACGTCGCGTAGTGCTCGCGCGTCTCGCCGTCGTTGAAGGTCTGCTGTGCTCCGTTGTGCCAGAGCTCGACGAAGCCGAGGGTCGGATCGGTCGACCACAAGACGTGGATGACGAAGTCCTCCCAGCCCGTCCCCTTGTGGATGTCTTCGGTCGCGAGCCAAATCTGCTGGTCGATGCCGCTCGGTACGTTGTTGCGCATCTCGATGCGGTCGCCCGTGACGTTGAGCTGAATCGTGGGGGAGCCGACCCACGGTGGACCGTAGTCCTCGTGGGTCATGAGCCACGCGCTGACGGTGGGGAAGTCGGCAGGAAAATACATCGACAGCCCGATGTACACTTCGTCGCCGAGGTGAAATAGCCCGGGCGGGCCGACGAGCTGCGCGCGCGGATTGGCGGTCGGTACGAGCGGGCATTTCGCGTTCGTGTCGTCGTCGGCCACGGTGAGCTTCGCCGCGTACTTCCCGCGACGCACGGGACTCGTCACCACCGTCACGCCCGAAGGACATGCCTGCACTTGCGACCACTCGCTGAGGTCACCCGTCTCGAAGTCGCTCGACCAAATGAGGTCGGACGCAGCATCGGCCTCGCTAGCCGAAGGCCCCGAGCAACCGGCGAGGCCGACCACCGCGCCAATCAACGCTCGAGGCGCGCGCCTTTTCACTGCGACACCGCGGCGGCGTACCACTCGATCTCCAAGAACCCCGGCGCGCCGTCTCCTCCCGTGCCGGCCGCGGACCACGTCGTGCCGCCGCCGCCCGCGCCGTAGCCGGTCCCCGGATCGCCAGCGCCGCTTCCCCCACCACCGATCCCGAACGACGTGTCGCCGCCTTTCCCTCCCTGACTGCCACCCTGCGCGCCGGCCTGGCCCCCCGATCCGCCTGCCGCGCCGGGAGCGCCGTTGAAGACGTTGTTGGCCCCGCCACCGCCCGCGAGCGTGAGCAAGGAACCGAACGTGGTATCGCCGCCAGCGATGCCCACCTGATAGGGCGGCGAGTGTCCACCTCCGTGCCCGATGACGATCGTGTAAGCGGTGCCCGGACTCACCGTGATCTGTTGTTTCGCGACGGCGGCCGCGCCGCCGCCACCACCGCCTCCACCTTCGAAGCAACCACCTTGCTGTGGGTCGATACATCCATTTGAATATCCAGCCGTGGAGCCGGTCCCGAAGCCGCCACCTGCTCCCCCACCACCGGTTCCGGTCAGGAAGATCGTCGTGACGTCGGGTGGGCACGTCCAAGTGGCGTCTGCGTAGAACGTCACGGATTGGATAGCGGGTCCGTCGCTCGTGGACGCGTCGCTGAATCCAGGCGACGCGTCGAGCGTCGATGCCTCTGCTTGCGCCTCTGCACCGCCTTCGGACGGGTGCGTGTTTTCGTCTGTAGACGTGCTGGCGCAGCCGCCGAAGCCGAATAGGCACACCACCACGCCCACGAAGAATTCCTCGCGTTTCATGATCACCTCCCGCTCGATGCATGGCTCGATCGCACAGAACGTGCCGCGTCACCGGCTCGGTTCCTGGTGGAAAATGACGGTGATTTCGTAATCACACCGGATTGTGCGTTGCCCATTCGTGGATCCGGGCGGATCCTCCGACGCTACTCGTGGTCGCGTGGCCTGGTTCGCGACGCGCTCACCGAGGGTTGATCGCCGGCGACGAACCGTCGGGTGGCATCCTCGTCATTCGCCGCTCTCGATCCGGGGATCTCTCGGGAACGTCACCTGCGCGATCGGTGAGCTCTCGTGAAGCGGGAGCAAGACCTTGCCCACGAAGTCGTGCACGTACGCGACGATCCTGTCGTTGCGCAATATGGACGAGGGTGCACCTCCGTTGGTGCTCACGGTGACGCCCGTCTCGCCCGATATGGGGCCACTCACGACCGTCACGACGTTGCTCTTGCTCGAACCGACACTCGCCTTGGTATCGACGAGGCCGACGACTCCCTGGATGATGTCGAGGGCTGGCAAGGCGTCCTCGCCCGTGATCTCGATCTCGAGGCGGCACTCGGACACGGGATCCGACGCGAGGACGTCGAAGTAGGTGTCATCGAATCCGATGGGCAGGGACCTGGCCCACGCTCTCTCCGCGGCCACGCGCGCGGGGCTCGCGAGGGGCCGCACGACCGACCTCAGGATGATGGCGACGGGCACGAGGATGGCCGAGAGAGGAACCAACCACCAGAAGTCCTGGATGGGCTTCAACGCGACGGCGAGCGGCGCGTGGTGGTCCAGGAACTGATCCTGAAATAGCGAGACGACGATCCAACCAACGCCCATCACCGGGCACACGACGAGGAGCGCGAGCGAGAACGTGCGGAGAGGGGTCCCGTAGTACGCGCCGAGAGCGGCGCGCAGGTTCCTCTCCCGGCCGATCTCTTCCGCGGATCGTCGCGCCATCGCGTCGCTCGCGGCCGCGTCGGCGATCTGGTGGCGCCCTTCGGCGGCGAGCTTCTCGAGCTTCGGGTCTCGCCTCGCCTCGGCTCGATAGGGGTCTTGGTCCATGTCGCTCGATGCTAAATCACCGTTCGTCACTGGTTCACTCCGAAAGGCCGTCTTCACGTGGTCCGCGTCGCACCAGCAGCGAACGCCCTGCGCGGCGCGCTGGCTTTGCGCGCAGTTGGATGGCTGAGCAGCGCGTTTTGCACGCGAAAACGCGCGGCATGCAGGGTGCAGTGCAAACGCCGCATGCGTGCGCTACCGCTCTCCGGCGCAATGCCCGAGCCGGCCACGCGGCCGCGTGTCGCGCTGCTGGCGAAGGGGTTTCGTCCGTTCTTTCTTCTCGCTGCGCTGTATGCGTGCGCCATCGTTCCCATCTGGATTTTCGTCGTCTCTGGCGTTCTGCCGCCGAGCACGTACGTCGAGGCGTGGAGCTGGCACGCGCACGAGATGATCTTCGGCTACGCGACGGCCGTCATCGCGGGCTTCCTCCTTACAGCAGTCGGCAATTGGACGAAGCGCGAGACGGCCGTCGGTGCGCCGCTGCTCGGGCTCGCTGCGCTCTGGGTGCTCGGCCGGCTCGCGATGAGCGTCGCAGGCTCGCTCCCGCGGGGCGTCGCGGCGGTCGCGGACCTCGCGTTCTTGCCTGCGCTGTTCGTTGCGCTCGCGCGGCCGATCGTCGCCGCGCGTGACCGTCGCAACTTCTTGATGCTCGCGGTCGTCGCCGTGCTCTTCGCCGCGAACCTCGTCGTCCACCTCGACGCGCTCGGCGTGGTGCCGCTCGGCTCGGCACGTCGCGCCTGTCTGACCGCGGTCGATGTCGTGATTTTCCTGATCGTCGTGATGGCGGGCCGCGTGGTCTCGATGTTCACGCGCAACGCGACGGCCGTCGCGACGATCCGCTCCGTCCCCGCGCTCGACAGGGCGGCCGCGGGTGCGGCGGCGCTCCTGGTCGTCGTCGACGCGGCGCTCCCCGGCTCGGCCATCGCGCGCATCGTAGCGGCGGCGACCGGCGGGCTCGTGCTCGCTCGCGCCGCGCCCTGGGGCATGCATCACACGTTCCGGCAGCCGCTGCTCTGGATCCTGCACGTCGGCCACGCCTGGATCGTCGTCGGACTCTTCTTGCGCGCGCTGCCCGTCTGGAGCTCGCTCGCCACCCACGCGCTCACGGTCGGCGCGATCGGCGCGCTCACGCTCGGCATGATGGCGCGCGTGACGCTCGGACATACGGGACGTTCGCTCACCGCGCCGCGCACGACGGCTTGGGCCTTCGCGTCGATGACCGCCGCGGCGGTCGCACGCGTCGGCGTCCCGCTCGTGGCGATGCGCTGGCACTTCGTGGCGCTCGAGGTCGCGGCGACGCTGTGGAGCCTCGCCTTCGTGCTCTACCTCGTCGGGTTCGCGCCGATGCTCGTCGCACCGCGGATCGACGGCAAAGCGGGCTGAGCCCCTATCGAGGGAGCTTCCGCAAGACGAGCTTTGCGGCGTCCGTCTTCGACTTATCGAGCACGGGGCGCGCGTAGTCGGCATGGGCGCACAGCCACGTGATGGGAGCGTCCTTGACGGAGCTCTTGCCGACGAGCGACGCCATGAACGTCACGATCTCGGGCGCGCGGATCATGCCGAGATCGCGCACCACCGCGGGCATCTGCACGGCCGGCCACTTGCGCGTCGGGAGGAGCGCGAGCGCCTCGGCCCGCTTGTCGTCGTCTTCCGCGTTGAAGCAGATGCTCATGCGTTGAGAAGCTCATACTTCATATTCAGGTGCCTTTCGACTCGAGAACGCAGCGCTGGTGCGTCTCTTGCCGCCGAAATTGGCATGCGAAGATTCAAAGCGATTGTGGTCGTCGTGTGCGGACTCGTCGCCGGTTGCGGCGCGACCGCCACGGCCGAATACCACACGACGGGAGCCACTTGCTCGGCCGAGAAGGTCGCCTGTCACCGTCACAGCGAGTGCTGCACGCAGTGGTGCGTCAACGGAGATTGCGAACAGCGTCAGCCGTAGCCTGTCGTTCAGTTTGCCTTCCCTGCGTGGGCGGTTGAGTGCCTCGGTCGCGGAGTTGCATGATTCCGAGACATGAACGTCGCCACGAAGCTCATCGCGTCGCACCTCGTGTCGGGCCGAATGATCGCCGGCGAAGAGATCGGGGTCCGCGTCGACCAAACGCTCACTCAGGATGCGACGGGGACGCTCGTCATGCTGGAGCTCGAGGCGATGGGCCTGGACCGCGTGCGCACGGAGGTGTCCGCGCAGTACGTCGATCACAACCTCATCCAAGAGGACTTCCGCAACGCCGACGACCACCTCTTCCTCGAGAGCGCCGCGCGCAAATTCGGGATCTGGTACAGCCGCCCCGGCAACGGCGTGAGCCACCCCGTGCATCAAGAGCGCTTCGGCGCCCCAGGCAAGTCGCTGCTCGGCTCGGACAGCCATACGTGCGCGGCGGGCGCGATCGGCATGCTCGCGATCGGGACCGGCGGCGTCGAGGTGGCGCTCGCGATGGCCGGCGAGCCGTTTCACTTCGCGATGCCCGAGATCTGGGGCGTGCGGCTCGTCGGGCAGCTGCCGCATTGGGTGAGCGCGAAGGACGTGATCCTCGAAATGCTGCGGCGCCACGGCGTCGATGGCGGGCTCGGACGCATCATCGAGTACTACGGACCCGGACTCGCGTGCTTGAGCGCGATGGACCGTCACGTCATCGCGAACATGGGCGCGGAGCTCGGCGCGACCACGACGGTGTTCCCGTCGGACGAGAGCACGCGAGCCTTCTTGCGCGCTCACGGTCGCGAGGACGACTTCGTCGCGATCGAAGCCGACGCCGACGAGTACGACGTGCGCGAGGAGATCGACCTGTCGCTCCTCGAGCCGCTGATCGCGCTGCCCACGAGCCCCGGCAACGTCGTTCCGGTGCGCGAGGTCGCCGGGCGCGAGATCTACCAGGCGTACATCGGCTCGTCGGCGAATCCGGGCTACCGCGATTTCGCGATCGCCGCGAAGATCGTCGAAGGGCGAAAGGTGCACCCGCGCGTCTCGTTCGACGTGAATCCGACGTCGCGCGCTCTGCTCGAAGACTTGATGCGAAGCGGGCTGCTCGTCGCGCTCGTGCACGCCGGCGCGCGGCTGCACCAAGCCGGTTGCAACGGGTGCATCGGCATGGGGCAGGCGCCCGCGACCGACAAGATCAGCCTCCGCACCGTTCCGCGGAACTTCCCGGGCCGGAGCGGGACCAAAGAGGACCAGGTCTACCTCGTGAGCCCCGAGACCGCGGCCGCGTCGGCGCTCGCGGGCGTGATCACGGATCCGCGCACGCTCGGCGCGTATCCAGACGTCTTCGAGCCCGCGACGTACACGGTCGACTTCGAGATGATCGCCGCGCCGCCGTCGACCGAGGTCTCGCGCGGCGTGAAGCTCGTGAAGGGGCCGAACATCGCCTCCCTGCCGGAGCTCTCGGCGCCGCCCGACGAGCTCGAGCTTCCCGTGCTGCTCGAGCTCGGCGACGACGTATCGACCGACGAGATCCTTCCCGCCGGCGCGCGCGTCCTTCCGTTCCGCAGCAACATCGGGGCGATCAGCAAGTTCGCGTTCGAGCCGCTCGATCCGTCGTACGCGCAGCGCGCCGCCGGCCGCCCGCACGCGATCGTCGCTGGGCGAAACTACGGCCAAGGGTCGAGCCGCGAGCACGCGGCGCTCGCGCCGGCGCACCTCGGTCTCCGCGTGGTGCTCGCGAAGAGCTTCGCGCGCATCCACCTCCAGAACCTCGTGAACTTCGGCGTGCTGCCGCTCGTGCTCGTCGGCGCGCCGCCGAGCCGTGACGACGTGCTGCGCGTCTCGGGTTTGAGCGCGTCTCTGAAATCGGGCGCGACCCCCGTCGTCGAGAACGTGACGAAGGGCGCGCGCCTGGCCGTGCGCTGCGATCTCTCGCCGAGACAGCGCGACGTCTTCCTCGCGGGTGGCGTCCTCGCGTGGATGCGGCGGCGCCTTCCGAAGGCCGCGTGATTGGTGCGCATCATGATGCAAGTCAGGTGATCGCTCGCGCGGTCGTGCGACATGACTGATCGCGTACCCGCTTCGCGGCATGCTTGCCCCCCTCGTGTGCTGCGGGGCGGGGCGCACTCGTGGTGCTGAAGCGCTTTACTCAACGCAAAGTTCACGCGAAGTTTGTCGTGTCCGTCACGTTGCGACGTTATGCCGGCGTGCCGAACCCTGGCTGCTCGGCGCGACGACCGCGACGAGAGACTCGCGCCGCTGATACTGGCCGCTCGGGCTCGTGAGCTGTGACCGCTACCCGCGTCGCGCTGCCTCGATGGTCGCGACGTCGATCTTCGTCATCGTCATCATGGCGGAGAACGCACGCTTCGCCTCCGCGCCGCCCGCGGTGAGCGCCTCCGTGAGCGTGCGCGGCGTGATTTGCCAGGAGAGGCCCCAGCGGTCTTTGCACCAACCACAGGCGCTCTCCTTCCCGCCGTTGTCGACGATCGCGCGCCAGTAACGGTCGGTCTCGTCTTGATCGTCCGTCGCGACCTGGAAGGAGAACGCCTCGCTGTGCTCGAACTGCGGGCCGCCGTTGAGACCAAGACACGGAATCCCGAGGACGATGAACTCCACGGTCAGGACGTCGCCTTCTTTGCCTCCCGGAAAGTCGCCTGGCGCCCTGTGAACCGCGCGCACCTCACTGTTCGGGAACGTGGCGGCATAGAAGCGCGCCGCCTCTTCGGCGTCCTTGTCGAACCAGAGGCAGACAGTGTTCTTTGCGATCATCAGCGAAAGCTACACCTGCGCCTCGCGCGACGTGAAGGCGCGGAGCGCGCGGAAGAAGCGGCTGCCGCCGCGTGCTATCCTCGACCCAGAGGTGCTGCCTTGAAGACTTTCGCTCGATGGCTCGTCGTGTCGGTCGCGCTCGTGGCGTGTGGCGGCGGCGACGACAACAAGGGCAATCCCGATTCCGGGTCAGCGACCGACTCGACGACGGGCGGTGACAGCCCGTTCGGCAATCTCGATTCGAGCGGCGGCGACGGCAGCGGCGGGGACGGATCGGGCTGCTACGCGCCCGTCGACATGTACATCATGCAAGATCGCTCGGGCAGCATGGGCACCGACTGCAACATTGGTGAGTCCGTGAATTCGAAGTGGTGCCACGCGATCAACGCGCTCTCGGGATACTTCAACTCGCCGAGCGCGGCGGGCAACGCGGCTGCGCTCCAGTTCTTCTCGCTGTCGAACGCTCCGAGCTCGACCTGCTCGACGGGCAAGCCTTATGACGTGGCGGCGATGCCGACGTCGCCGCCGCCGTTCATCACGCTGCCCACGAACGCATTCGACGCGCTCCTCAACTCGCAGAGCTCGAGCGGACAGACGCCGACGGAAGCCGCGATTCGCGGGCTGACGGCATACACCTCGAACAACCGCCGCGGTGGGCGCGTCACGATCGGCATTCTCGTGACCGACGGCGATCCGACCGTGTGCGACACGAACCTGCAAAATCTCTCGAACCTCCTTCAAACGCACTACACGGCGACGACGCTTCGCACGTACGTCATCGGCATGACGGGCGCGACCGACGCGAACCTCGAGACGATTGCGCAGGGAGGAAACGCGCCGCTGCACGCGGCGACCGTCGGAACCCTCACGAACGCTTGCGGCACGAGCCCCGCGCCGTGCCGTCACTGGAACGTAGGCGACGGTAACCCGCAAGGCTTCGTCGAAGCGCTCGCTGCGATCGAGCAATCCGCGAACGGCTGCGCCGACGGCGGTGGCACCATCAATCCGAACTGAGTGCCATGAGCGCGGATCGCGTGACGAGCATTCGACTTCCGCTTCAAATCGGGACGTCGTCGCTCTGGAGCGTCGCGCGCGCGTCGGCGTTCTTTCCGGGGCTGTTGCTCGTCGCGCTCGGCGCCTACACGGGGTTCGAGCTCTTCGACGTCGACGGCAAGCTCGCGCTCGCGGTCGGCGGCGCGCTCGCCGTCGCGGGCGGCGTGCTCACCTACTACGCGTAGCGCCACACGCGCCTCGCGCTCGACGAGCGACCGAGCGACGTCGTCATCGACGAGCGCGGCATCGCTGGGACCTGCCGATCGAAGAGTCGTCGCTCGAGGCGCTGCTCGCGACGATCCGCTCGTCGCGCTGGCACGACAGGCCCGCGCCGCTCGACGCCGAGGCGAACACGAACGCGCCCGCGCCCCAGCAGAGCAAAAAGAAGAAGAAGCAGCAGCAGCGGCAGGCGCAGCAGCCTGCACAGCCGAAGCGCGACGTCCCCTCGCCTGTCGTGTGTGGCCACTGCGGCGCGGCGGTCGCGCCCGCCGCGACCGCGAGCGTGACGTGTCGATTTTGCAATCACTCCGTCTCGATGCCGGAAGACGCACGGCAGCGCGTTCAGGCCGCCGAGACGCTCGCGAAGGGGCGGTCGAGCGGATACACGAAGCTGCTTCGTCTGCTCGAGTCGCAGCCGTCCGCGAGCCATGCGATGACCGCGATCGCGCTCGCGTCGATTCCGATCGCGCTCGCGTGGCCCGTCGCGATCTTCCTCGGCGTGCGGGCCTTCGACCCGACGGTGTCCGGCGCGAAGCACCTCGCCGCGCTCGTCGTGTTTCCGATCTTGCTCACGTTCGCGGCGTTTCTCCTCGCGCGCGCCCGCATGACCGATCGCTTCGCGCTGCACGCGGCCGTGATCGGATTCGGCGCGCGACAGCCTGCGCGACCGGGCGAGCCCTTTCGATGCCGCGCTTGCGAAGCCGCGCTCCCGGAGACGCGCGACACGCCGATCGTGCGGTGCGTGTACTGCGCTCAGCCGAGCGTCATCGGGCTCGATTTGCGCGCCGACGCGAGCGCCGCGGCGGAAGAAGAGCAGTCGATCGAGAACGCGTTCGCGGCGCGCACGCGCGAGCGCTGGCTTTGGTGGCTCGGCAGCGTCGCCGCGTTCGGGCTCGTGGCGCTCGCGTGGCTCAGCGTGAAGCCGTCGCTCCATGGTGAGGCGAAGACGGCGGCGGACTTCGCTTTCTCGCCCGTGAAGAATTGGGAGAAGGCCGCGCCGCGCTTCAAGAACGTCAGGCTCCACGCGACGCTCACGAGCGCCAGCGGCACGATTCCGTTCGACGCGTCGAGCTGCGAGCTCTACGTCGCTCCGTCGGGCGTGAACCTCGAACCCTGTCGCGTGCGCTTCGTGTGCAGCGGCCGCGACGTCTACGGCGGAGACTTGCCGCACGCGTGCTTCGTCGATCATGACCGCGGCGCGCGCACGTTCGAAGAAACGGTCGCCGACGAGACGTTTCGCTTCGACCTCCGCGCGCAGACCGCGTCGCTGTCGAGCCGCGCGAGCGGCGCGTCCTACGAAGCCGCGTTCAGCTTCGATCCGAAGGCCCGCTGATTCAAGGCGCAGCGAGGACGCGGTCGATTGCGGCGAGCAGAGCGTCGCGCGTCACGGGCTTTTCGAGCACGACGTGGCCTTGCAGGTGCTTCAGGAACTCGGCGGACTTGACGTCGCGTGCGCCGCCGGTGACGAAGAGCGTCTTCCGCGCGAGCGCGGGTTGGTTGTCGACGAGCCAAGCATAGAAGGCCTGGCCGTCGACCTCAGGCATCGCGAGATCCGTCATGACGACGTCCGCGGTGGAGCCCGACACGAGGAGATCGATCGCTTCCTGCCCGTCACACGCCGTGATGACGTCGTAGTGCTCCTGGAGCGTCCGCGGATAAGCGCGGAGAAGCCGCTCGTCGTCCTCCACGACGAGGACGACGGGGCGCTGGGCGGATTGGTTGACGACCTGGTCCCTCGGGCGGGCGCGCATCGTCCTCGTGACCGCCGCGGCGTCGGGCACCGGCAGCAGCGCGATGAACGTCGCGCCTACGCCGTGGACCGACTCGGCGAGCAGATCGCCGCCCACGCGTCGCAAGATTTGCTGCGAGATCGCGAGCCCGAGACCCGTGCCCACGCCGACCTCCTTGGTCGTGAAGAACGGATCGAAGATGCGGGCGAGCAGCTCGGGCGGGATGCCCGGCCCCGTATCCGAGATGGAGACGGCGACGAACTCGGCGTCGGCGCGTACCGTGATCCGTACGCGATGAACGGGGCGCCGAACCTCGGCGATCGCGTGCGAGGCGTTGATCAACACGTTCGTGAGGACCTGGACGACGCGCGAGCGCGGCATGACGAGGAGCGGCAGATCGGAGGCGTAGTCACGCTCGATGTGCGCGTGGTCCTGGATCTGCGGGCCGACGATTCGAAGGACCTGATCGATCAGGCTCGTCACGTCGACGACCTGGGCGGCCTCGTGCTCGTCCGAGCGCGAGTAGATGCGAAGGTCGCGAACGATGTCGGCGATCGTCTGCGTCTGGACCGCCATGTCGTCGAGCATCGTGCGAGCGTCGTTCGCGCTCATGCCGTTTCGAGATCGGATCGCGAGGCGCCGCACGTCGTCGGCGTGCAGCGGCTCGTTCGCCGCGGCGTGGCGCTGGAGCTCCTCGTTCGCGCGCATGAGCGGCTCGACGACGAGCTTGAGCGCGCTGACCGAGAGCATCACCGACGCGAGCGGGTTGTTGATCTCGTGCGCCACGCCGGCCACGAGCGTCCCGAGCGCCGCGAGCTTCTCGGCGTGTGCGACGTCGCCGTGCGCGGCGGCGTTCATGAGGCGCACGCGTGCGCGCGCGTTCGTCCGATCGAATAGGAGCTCGACGTTGCGCGCGTCGATCGCGGGAAGGACGAGCGCTTCGTCCGCGCCGGCGCTGATCGCTTCGATCGCGTCGGCCTCTGCGTTCGCGACCACGGCGAGCGGCTCGCTCGGATGAGTGCTCCGCGCCGTCGCCGTGGCCGCGGAGGCGGCGCCTTCGACGACGAGGACGATCACCTCGCCACGCGATTTCCTCTCCGCGACGACGCGCTCGATTTCGTCCGCGACGGACTGGGTCGAGGCAAGGACGACGAGCTTCTGCGTCACGTCCCGCAAACTACCACTCGATGACCGAAGCGGCGCGCGTGAAACCTGCGCCCTGCGCGTAGAACGCCACGCGCGCTCCGCGGCTGATGCGTCCGGCGCGGCGCGCGGCGATGAGGTTCACGACGGGGCCGCACGCCCCGAGGTGCGCGTACTTCTCGAACGTGTCGACCGCCGTTCGCGCGTCGATGCCCGCCGCTTCCGCGATCGCGCGAGGCAACCACGCTCGGGGCTGAATGCTCGTGAAGACGTCGACGTCCGCCGGCGCGAGGCTCGCGCGGTCGAGCGCCTCGCGGACGGTCGCTGCGCCGATGCGCACGGTGTCACGGACGAGCTTCGACGCCATCTCGGGCGCGTTGCTCCCGAGCGACATCGCGCCACCCGCTTCGTGCATCGGCGGCTCTCCCTTTCGACGGGCGAACACGACGGCGTCGTAGAGCTCGCCGTGCGAGACCGCGCGCGTCGCGAGCAGCCCGCCGCGATCCACGCGCCCCACCACGATCGCCGTCGCCGCATCACCGAGGTTCGGAGACGCCGGGTGCGCGAACGGCACCGCCCGCGTCACGAGGTGCGATTGCGTGACCACGGCGAAGCGAACGCGACCGCTCTCGATCATCGCGGCGGCGAGATCGATCCCGATCGCCGAGCTCGCGCACGCGGCCTCCATTCCGATCCCGAGCGCACCCGTGGCGCCGATCGCGTGCGCCACCGCGGGCGCGGTTGCGGGCATGGTGCGATCGGGAACCGCCGCGTGCGAGATCACGAGATCGATCTTGCCGCCGTCGATCCCAGCGTCCGCGAGCGCGGCGCGCGCTGCGGCGATCTCGACGGCCTCGACGGTCTCGTCCGCCTCGGCGACGCGGCGCTCGACGGTCCCGAAGAACGGATCGGCTTCTTCGGCCGACACGTAGCGCGCGACGAGCTTGTCGATCTCGTCGCCCGACGGGTTCGTACGAATTTCGGTGAGCTCGGCGCGAGCGCGCTTGCCGTGAGCGGCGACGAACTCCGCTGGCCACGCGTCGTTGCGGCGCACGCGATCGGGGAGCCACTGTCCGAGCCCCAGGATCCCCGCTCTCATCGCGCGCTCGCCATCGACATGTGCTGGAGCGCCTCGTTGCGTCCGCCGCCCGTGAGCCGCACGTCGCGATCGATGCGCACGTCCAGCACCGCGGGGCCTCCGAGCGCCGTCATGCGATCGAACAGCTCCGCGGTGATCTCGCCTGGCCGGTGAATTCTGACGCCGGGAATTCCGAGCGCGCGCGCCCAACCCGCGAAGTCGACCCACGGCGATTCCCACGCGGCCGCGCGACCGAAGACCTGTTTGTGGCCGTGGTAGACCATGTTGTAGCGAGCGTCGTTGAAGACGGCGAACACGATCGGCAAGCGCTCGCGCAGCGCGACGAGAAGCTCCATGCCGACCATCTGCATGCTCCCGTCACCGCAGACGCAGACGACCCGTCGGTTTTCGTCGCCGAGCGCGAGGCCGATCGCCGTGGCGATGCCCGAGCCCATGCTGCCCAATCCGAGTCGGATGTCGAACGAGTCGGGCCCCTTCGCCGTGAGGTAGTGGAGCGCGAAGAGCATGTGCTCGCCGATGTCGGTGACGAAGCGCGCTGAATCACCGGCCGCCGCTTCGAGATCGGCGAGCGCGCGAGCAGGACGAATCGTCAGGCATTCGTCGCTCGCGAAGCCCGGTTGTTCGAACGGCGACTCGGCCTTGGTCGCCGCGATGCGCGCCTTGCAACGACCGTTTCGCATGCCGTGCTCGGTGATGTGCCTGTACATCGCCTCGGCGAAATCGCCGACGTCGGACACGACGGAGAGCGCGGTGGAGACGTTCCGATTGAAGACCGAAGCGTCGAGGTCGACGTGGATCAATCGACCGTGCTTGCCGACGTAAGGCGTGGGTCCGACGCTGCAATCGTCGAGATCCGTCCCGAGGACGAGGCACGCGTCTACGCCGCCTTGCGCCAGATCGGTGTAGCGCCGCGCCCACATCGACGCGCCGAGGCCGCCGTGGCGGAGCGATCGCGGGTGCCGCTCGCTGACGAGCCCCTTCGCGCGCGGCGTCGTGAAGAACGGCACGTCGAACGCGTCGAGCATTTTTCGGATGGTGCCGGCGTACGGACGACATCCGGCGCCGACGACCACGAGCGGGCGCTCGGCCGCGCACAGCCACTCGCACGCGTGGCGCACGGCGTCCGCCGGCGCAGGCACCGAACGGCTCGCGTGACCGCTGATCACGCGGTGACTCGGCGTGGCCGCCGCGCCCGTCTGGATCGGGACCACCAAGAGCGCGGGGCCAGAGCGACCGGGATCCGTCGCGGCGGCGAGCGCTGCCATGCCCTGCGTCATCGCCGAGGCCGGCTGCGCGACGCGGATCGTCGCGCGCATGAACTTCGCGAACATCTGCTCGACGGCGATCCCTTCGGGACCGGAATCCTGAAGGAGGCGGCCGCCGTTTGCCGCCCACGCGACGTCACCACAAATGACGAGCATCGGAACGCGCTCGAGGTGCGCCGAGACGATCCCGGTCACCGCGTTCGTCGCGCCGGGTCCCGCCGTGACGACGACTGCGGGCACTCTTCCCGTCGCGCGATGGAAGCCCGCCGCGGCGAACGCCGCAGACGTCTCGTGGCGCGACTCGACGAGTCGAGCACCGGGCGTGCTGAGGATCGCGTCGAAGATCGGCGAGACGGGCCCGCCAGGAATGCCGAAGAACGTGTCCACGCCCGCCGCGACGAGCGCCGATATCAGCGCGCGAGCAGCGGTGTGCTTCGGCGCGGGTGTGAGCTGCCGGATGTCCGACTTCCGCTCGCTGGGCTCGGGAACCGGTTGCACGGTCGCCGCGGAATAGGCAATGACCAAGAGGACCTCCATCCCCCCATCATTTCGGTGGCCCACGTAACGCGAAGCATCGCGACAAGCAATAGCCGTGTGGCAAAATGATTCTTCCGTTACCAGGCGATGACGGTGGAGCCGTTGAAGCGATCGACGAGCTTGGTCTCGATCGTCGGCGTCAAGCCGCACGCCTCGAACGTTCCGATCGCGGAGCCCGCGACCGCGGACTCGATCCACAGGTATTCGTTCTCGTAGACCATCGCGATCGCTCGCTCGCCGTGACGCGCGATTGACCAGCGTCCATACGACGCCATCTGGCGGCGCGCCGCAGATCCCTGCTCCGTCAGGCGAACGGGATCGCGAGCGAGCAAGCGAAGGAGCACGCGGCCGAGGACGCTCTCCACGAACTCACGCGCGTTGCCCTTCGAGATGCTGAACATCCCCTCGTGCAATCGCGCCGGCGACGCGACGAGCGCTCCGGCGACCGCGATCCTCAGCAGATAGTCCGTCAGCGGATAGAACGGGATCGCGGCGCGCTTGTCGCCGAAGATTGCTTCGTACTCCGCGAGCAGCCCGCATTTCTCGAGCTGCGTGTCGATCGCGCGAAAGAGCACGCCGCGAACGCGCGCGGTGGCGGGAACGCGCGTCATGCGCTCCTCGATGTCGCAATATGGCCCAACCAAGGCCAAAGCGGCTGCGTTCATCGACGGGGAGTGTACTTCGGATTGCTGCCGGCGACGCACATTCTCGTAACCCTTGCGGCCGCTGCGCCCACTGGATGGACATGCGGATCGCTCTCGTCGGAGTTTGCGTGACGTCGTTGGTGGTGGCATCTGCGTTCGTGGCGTGCGGCGGCGGAAGCTCCGTCATCGTCGATGGGGGCGCTGACAGCACCACGTTCAACAACGCGCCGCCCATTCCGGACACGCGCCCGGACGGCGCGGCTCCTCGTCCGGTCCAGGCGTGCGACGGCGGTGCCGACGGTTCTACGTGCACGTGCGCGAGCGGGAACTGCTTCGCGCAGTGCGCGACGCCGCCGTGCACGCAGAACTGTTCGTCCGGCAACTGCGAGCTCGTCTGCGCGCCCACGGGTCCATGCACCCAAGATTGCTCGAGCGGTCACTGCGTCGACTACTGCAGCGCCGGTCCGTGCAACGTCGATTGCTCGAGCGGCGACTGCAACGTGTCGTGTCCGCCTGGTGGCACGTGCACGGTCGGCTGCTCCACCGGCGGATGCTTCATGGCGTGCGCGGCCGGCTCGACCTGCAGCTTCGCGTGCTCCGGCGGCAACTGCGCCATTGACTGCATGCCCGACGCGTCGTGCTCGTTCACGGACTGTTCGAAGGGCGGCTGCAGCTGCGACGGCGGCGGCGCCTGCAAGTGATGGTGTGCGCCTGAGCTGCGATGACGAGTTAGCTCTGCCGCGAAACCATCCGCCCCTTCAGCTAGCCAAGTGCCTCAACGTCGTTATGTTGAGGTTAAATGCAGCAACGGTTTCGTTCCTTTTTGGTCATGGTGGCGGTGATGTTGGGGGTTCTTCCCTCTTGGGGCACGCTCGAAGGCTCTTCGGCGCGCGAGGCTCACGCGAGGCTCGACGGCGCTCTGGCGAAGAAGGGCCTGTCGTCGGGAAGCGCGGTCTACATCCGCATTTTCAAAGCGGAGGCCGAGCTCGAAGTTTGGTTGCAGCACGGCGCGCAATACGAGCTGTTCAAGACGTACCCCATCTGCGCCGAGTCCGGCACGCTCGGCCCGAAAGAGCGAGAGGGCGACGCGCAGTCGCCGGAGGGGTTCTACGGCTTCACGGCTTCCAAGCTCAATCCGATGAGCAACTACCACCTCGCCTTCGACATCGGTTACCCGAACGCCTACGACCGCTCGCTGGGCCGCACCGGGAGCTTCATCATGGTGCACGGCAACTGCGTGTCGATTGGCTGCTTCGCGATGACGGACCCAGGGATCGAGGAGATCTACTTGCTCGCGCAGGCAGCGCTCGCGAAGGGGCAGCAGTCGATCGCGGTGCACGTCTTTCCCTTTCGGATGACGGCCCAAAACACGATGCAGCACGTGACCTCGAAGTGGGCGCCGTTTTGGTCGGATCTCAAGTCGGGCTACGACGCGTTCGAAGTGAAGCACGTGCCGCCCGACGTAGAGGTCCGGAGCGGGCATTATGTGGTCCGGTAGACATGCGAGCGTGATCGTCGCGCCGGTCGTCCTCGGCGCCTGCGTCGCCGTTGCGGCGCCACCGACGAGATCGCTGCCTGCCGAGGCGACGCCGCTCGTCGTGTCCGCCGCGCCCGTGCAGGCCGGCGCGGATCAGCCGGGCGAGCCGGAGCCCGAGCTCAAGGAGGAGGTCGAGCCCAAGGCCGAGGTCGCGGCAGGCGGCTTCACGCGCAAGCTCGACCGCGCGAAGATCGAGGCCCGCGGCGCGCCGCGCGACAAGGCGGGGTTCGACGCCGCCGCCTTGCAAGCCGCGGCGAAGCTCGACAACGAAACATGGAAGGGGGACCAGCGGCGCGACCTGCTCGCGTACCTCCGCGGAAACCTCCTCGAGAAGGGCGCCGAGTTCACCGAGTCCGACGCGCGCATCATCGCCCGGCTTCAAGCGGGCAGCGGCGCCGCGGCCGACGGCAAGCTCCGCGACGAGACGATGGCGGTCCTCTTCGCGATGGGCTTCCGCTTCTCGGATCGCAAGGTGATGCCCTGGGAGGTTCGTCTCGAGCTCTACCCGGGCGAGCTCGAGGATATCGACGGATGGAACCGCGAGAATCGAAGAGAAGGTCACGAAGAAAGGCGGGAGCTACCGCGACGTGAGCCCGCCCGTGGGAGAGGGCAGCATCTACGTGCGCATCGGCCGCTCGATCGTCGCTTGCTATCGCGGTCGCGGCGGTCCCCCGTCCACGCTCATCGACGACGCCAAGCACGTCGCGGTCGTGACGAAGCCGGGCACGTACAGGCTCGGCCCCGCGCACGCTCACGTGACGAGCAACTGGTACTTCAGTCAGATCCCGTGGGGCACGGAGATTCGTCCGAACGGTGGCGGCTACCAGTATCGGTGGCCCGGTCGCTCGGAGTGGGCGTGGGCGACGAGCAACCCCGCCACCACGCTCAAGGAGCCGTTCGACGACACCGATTTCGAGGGCCTGCCCGAAGTGACCCGCGACGGCGTCACCTACATGATCTGGAACAAGAGCGACTTCGGGCCGATCGCGTGGAACCTCGTCCCGAGCGATCTCTACGTGCACACGACGCCGGACACGGAGGCGGGAACGCGCCCGCCGGGCCTCGCGAGGAGCCTTTCGTGCAGCCACGGCTGCATCCACATCGACCCGCGCGAGCGCGACGAGATGATGAAGCGGGGCTTCCTCGGCGCGGACATTCAGTTCATCGTGCGACGGTGGGACGAGCACCTTTTGCCCGACGAGGTCCGCCGCGACATGCTGACCGGCAGAGGCGTCGCTTCAAAGTCGTGAACGCGGCGCTCGATCGCGGTAGGTTCAGCGGCGACGATGAGCACCGCTGAATCCGAGGCGCTACTCAAGCGATTCATCGACTACCTCCAGGCGAGTCGGGTGATCCGCATCACCCTCGGCGTCCTCTTGGTCGCGGCGCTCCTCGGCGTCGCCGGGCGCGCCGTCTACCAGCTCATCCCGCGGAGCTACACGCTCAACGTCTCGGGCGGCGACATCGTCGACAACCGGCACTACATCGCGCGCGTCGTCCAGGCCGAGGGCAAGCAGAAGAACCTGAACCTCGTCGTGAAGCCGACGACGAGCACGCTCGCGTCGCTCGAGCGGGTCAGCTCGGGTGAGCTCGACATGGCCTTCATCCAGGGCGGCGTCGAGAAGTCGTTTCCCAACGTCGAGCACGTCGCGGCGGTCATGCCCGAATATCTCCATCTCCTCGCGAAGCCGGGGATCAAGGGGCTCGGCGATCTGAAGGACCACTCGATCAACCTGGGCGCGAAGAACAGCGGCGCCCGCCAGGTCGCGCGGCGCATCATGGAGTTCGCGACGTATCGGCCGGACATCGACTACGTCGAGACGAACTACTCGCACGAGGAGCTCCTCGCGATCCCCGATCGCAAGATGCCGGACGCCATCTTCACCGTGTCGACGGTGCCGTCGTACTTCGTCGAGGCGCTCGTGAACGAGCGCGGCTACAGGCTCCTCGAGATCCCGTTCCCGCAGTCGCTCGCCCTTCGTTACGGGTGGGCGGGGACCGGGAAGATCCTCGCCTACACGTACAGCGTCGATCCGCCGGTGCCCGAGAAGGACATCTCGACCGTCACGATCAACATGTACCTGGTCGCGAACTCGAAGATCGATCCTGCGGCGGGGTCGAGGGTGCTCGAGACGCTGTTCTCACCCTCCACGCAGAGCCGGCTGCGGGTCACCCTCGACGAGAAGACGATCAGCACGCCCTCGGGCTATCCGATCGCGCCCGCGACGACGATGTTCCTCAAACGAAACGACTCGATCTTGACGCTCGAGACGTGGAACCAGATGGCGAGCATCTTCGGGCTCGTGATGTCGTTCGGCGGCATGGCGATCGTCGTCGTCAAGTGGCTCAAGGGGGCCGAGCCGAAGCCCGAGATGCACGACGAGGAGTTCCGCGGCTACCTCGCGGAGATCACCGGCGTGGAGAAGAAGCTCGGCACCCTCGAGGCCTCGGCGAGCCCGATCGATCGCCCCGAGCTCCTCGCGATGCGCGACGCGCTGAACGCTCTCCGCGTGAAGATGCTCGAGCGCTACCCGGAGGCGAAGCTCGGGGACGTGCTCCTCTTCGATCGCTGCATGGCGAGCCTCGGCGCGGCCAACCATCACGTGACCGCCGCGCTCGACAAGGCGGTGACCGCATGATCGTTCGGTCTTCCGAGCACATCCTCGAGCTCCGCGGCGCGGGCGTGATGCTGCCCGTCATGCAGCGCGTCGCCGAAGGCTACATGGCCGAGCACCCCGAGACGATCATCGCGCTCAGCGGCGGCGCGGCGTCGCACGGGCTCAAGGCCGTGATCGTGGGCGTCGCCGAGATCGCGATGGCCACGAACGAGCTGCCCGAGGATCTCGCGTCCGCCGCGCAGGAGCGCAAGGTCAAGCTCTCGCGCGTCGACGTCTTTCGCGATGCGATCGTGCCCGTGGTCGCTCCGAAGAACCCGGTGTCGAACCTGACGCTCCGGCAGCTCCACGACATCTTCAACGGGACAATCGCCAACTGGAAAGACGTCGGGGGCGTCGACGCGCCGATCGAGCTCGTCTCGCACCAGCCCACGACCGGCGCGTACGAGACGTTCCGAGATCGCGTGATGGGCGCGGACGCGGTGATCCGAACGTCGGCGAAGGTCGTGGTCGGTCCGGAATACAAGAAGGCGATCACCGAGCACGCCATCGGCTACGTCGGCTTCAAGAACGGCGCCGACCTGAAGGTGCTATCGGTCGACGGCGTGCACGCCACGGTCGAGACGATCGGCAGCAAGAGCTACCCGATCAGCCGCACGTCGTCGCTCTGGGTTCGCGAGCCGGCGTCGAAGCTCGCGAACGCGCTCGTCGACTACCTGTCGAGCAACAAGGGGCAGAAGATCATCCAAGAGCAAGGCGAGTTCCCCTGCACCGCGAGGGTCCCATGATGACGCGCCGGGAAGCGTTGACGGCGCTCGGGGCGCTGGCCCTCGCGCCGATCGTCTCGAGCTGCAAGCGCGTGACGCGCGAGTCGATCCTCATCGCGGGCTCCACGACGATGCAGCGTTACCTGAAGCCCATCGTCGAGGCCTTCATCAAGGACAACCCGAACGTCACCGTGGTGAGCGAGGCGGGCGGCGCCGCAGCGGGCGTCATGGCGCTCAAGCGCGGCTCGATCGACGTCGCGACGATGACGCGCGACGTGAAGCCCGCGGAGGACGATCTCGAGCTTCGCAACTACCTGGTGGCCCGAGACGGCATCGCGCTCCTCATCCACCCACAAAACCCCGTGAAGGACCTCACGGTCGCGCAGCTCTCCGGCATCTATCAGGGCCTCACCACGAGCTGGAAGACCGTCGGAGGAGACGACGCGCCGATCACGCTCCTCACTCGCGACCAAGAGTCGAACACCCAACGCTCCTTGCGCGATTTGGTCGTGGGCGGCGACCAGCTGCTAGCGGGCAAGCTGATGAAGACGTCCGCCGATCTGATCAAGGAGGTCGCGAGCGACCCGCACGCGCTCGGGTTCGTATCGTCACGCCACGTGACGCCCGAGTCGCACGTGCTGAGGGTGAACGACGTGGAGATGACCCGTCACACCGTGATCTCGGGGCGCTATCCCCTCGCGCGATCCTTCTACGTCGCCCTGTTCGGAGCGACGCCGCCGCCCGCGGCCGAGAAGTTCGTGGCGTTCCTTCTGAGCAAGACAGGGCACGATCTCCTCGAGCAGCAAGGGCTCACCGTCGTGTCCTGAGTGCGCAGGGACGATCGCGCCGCGTAGCTCGGTATACGCGTACGCGACGCGAGCCCGGAGTGTCGCCGTCGATTCACTATCCGTGGTTTGTCGTGGGGTTTCGTGCCGTTCGTTTGGCATCTAACGTGCTACGGCGAGGCTCCGCGTGCTGTCTCTCTTTCGAAACTTTCGTGCGTTGCCGCTCTTGGTGGTCGCGGCGTGCGTCATCGACGTGCCCAAGCTGCCCGACGTCGATCTCGCGGTGCTGCCGCGCGATGCCACCGGACGAATCACGCTGATCGAAATCGCCGGCTCACGGCTCGATCTCGACCCGTCGCAGTCGGACGCCATCACCGCGCTGGGCGCGTGCGCCGATCTCGTGTCGTATTGCGCGGCGTCGAGCTCGCTCGATCAATGCGTCGATGATGCGCGCACGTGCGCGACGTCCACGCCGTGGAACGAATCGCAGTCGTGCTGCCCGGCCGCGTGCCGCGACGCGTACCACCAAGCGCGCAACGCCGGCGCGTCGTCCGCGGCAGCGTTCGACTCGGTGTGGTTCGAGTCGCCAGACTGCTTTCCGGGCGTTCGCTCTGCGTTGGAGTCGCCATGAGACGCGCGGCTTCGATCCTCGCGCTCGGGCTCGTCTCGCTCGCGCCCGCGCGTGCCTTCGCGTGGGAGTCGAAGTGTTATCGCTATGCCGATCCGTCGCTGTCGCCTTCGGCGTACGCGACCGTGGCGCCGATCGGCGAGTGCGCGCCCGGCGCGGGGCCCGACGTCGCGCGCGCGCGTTGGATCGGTCCGCTCGACGAGCACCGGCAGCTCTTCGACGAGAGCCGGCGCGCGGCGGGCCTTCCGGACGCGGTCGCGGGCACGCTCGCGCTGCCCGTCTTCGTCTCTGGAGCGGTCGACTCGCTGCGCCCGGTGCCTTTCGAACAAGCCACGGCGTCGGTCGTTCGATACACGTCGATCGCCGAGCTCGCTCAGCTCCCAGATTTTTCCTACGGCCTCTGGGACTGGGCGACCGGAAACGAAACGTGCCCGCTCGACGCGTCGCTCGACGCCATCACGTGCCATCAATTCGCGTCGCACATGGGGCCCGTCAACGCGAATCACTTTCCGCCGCAATCGGGCGACTTCTACGCGCGGGGACACGCGATGGCCGTGGCGCGCGCGACCGCGTGTCATGCGATGGCGGACGCGCTCGGCAAAGACGAGCCGCGCTTCGACGACTACGTGCTCGACTGCGAGAACGAGGCGCTCGCGCTCGAAGCCGTCGCCCAGCACTATCTCGAGGACACGTGGAGCAGCGGGCACATGTGGCAGCGATGGGGCTCGGCGGAGCTCACCGATTTTCCCGGCGCGAGCGACGGCGATCGCCGCGCGAACGCCGTGCTCGTCGCGCTCGCCGCGGGCCTGATTCACGGCGCGCGCGGCGTCCTTCAACGTTTGCCCGCGTGGACGACGTTCGACGTGGACGACGCGCTCTGCGCGCCTCACCCCGACGTGCGGTTCTTGCTCGGCGGCACCTCCACGATCGTCGCTGGCCTTGGAGACGATTACTTCGCGGATCTCACGCCCGCGTTCGATGAACAACACGGGCAGCTGATCGCGTGCGCCGCTGCGGGGATCGCAGAAGTCTATCGAGCATCGGGCGAGCGCCACGGAGCCATCCAGCCGCAATCTTCCGCCGTAGTGAATCCCACCGGCGTCGAGTGCGTCGGTCAGCGCGTGACCAACCGCGCGATGCTCGAAGCCGCCGGAATCGAGCTGCGCGTCGCCGGCGTGCAGTTCAGCGTTCCCCTCGACGCGCGCGTCGCAAGCCTCGCGCTTCCGGTCGTCGCGACCTCCCAAGGCGAGGTCGCGTTGACGGGCGGGACGCGCGCGCGCTTCCGGATCGACATGATGCGCGCCGCCTCGATGGCGCGCGTTCTCTCGGCGCAAAACCCGGACGGAACCGAAGCCGCCGAAGGTGGACTCGGCACGTTCATGGGCACGCAGCCGAACGCGGCCTACGCGGGCCGCGGCGGCCACGTCTCGTACGAAGATCCCAGTCTTCCGTGGCCCGCGACGACCGACGCCAACGCCGTCGCCCAAGATCGCGCGCTCGCGCTCGCTCGAGTGTTTCACCGCGCGCACGCAGCCGACTGGTGCGCGAAGACGACGCAGGCCTCACTCGATGCGATGAGAGCGCACGCGCGTGACGTGACGCTCGATGCGCCTTCGCGAGCTGCGGCGTGCGGCGCTTGCGTGGAGATGGTGCAGCGGCATGTGCGCGTGGGGAGCGCGAGGGGCTGGGACCGGACGGAGGAAGCGCTGTGTCGCGAGCTCGTGCCGGGGGCGCCGGTCGTTTACGGGGCTGGGAAGACGGCGAGCGATGCTGCGCACGATTTCTGTGGGTGCTGAGTTTTTAGTGGGGGCGCCCTTTCCTGACTATCGCTGCGCTCTTCGGGCATAGTCTGAGAGCATCGTGGTCTGGTTCTCGCGGCGCTCTCGGCTCGTGGCAGCGTCGCTCGCGGTGGCCGCCGGCTTCCTCGCCTGTGGATCGCGCACCGAGCTCGACGTCGGCGAGCCCGTCGACGCAACGATTGACCACCCCGCCGACCACGCGAGCGATCACCATGACGCGACGCTGGACGCGCCCGTCCTCGACGCGGCCTTGGATGCCGAAGCGGACGCCGTCAGCGACGCGCCCTCCGTGTACGACGGCCCCGTCGCGCCGTGCGGAACGTGCTCGGCGGATTTCAACGCGAACGAGACCTTCAATCCGAACTGGTATCAGGGCGCGATTTGGCTGGCTTACGAGTTTCCCGTCGGGTGCGACCAATTCGCGGCGTGGATCGCGATCCACGCGGACACCTCCGTCATGCGCGTCTACGCGGACGACGGCACCGGGCGACCGGGCGCCGAGATCGTCCCGCCGACGCCAGCGCAACCGATGGGCGACGCGGGTTGGTTCGAGATCCCGGCGAACGTACAGCTCGTCGGCGGGCGCTCGTACTTCGTCTCGACGTCCCTCGTGCCGTACTACCCGAAGACGAACACGCGCTGTCCGTTCTCGATCGCGGGCTCGGCGACGCGCTGGTACGGGAGCTATGACGGCGGGCCGCCGTGGGCAGGTCCGTTCTGGGACCCGCCGATGATCCGCGCGGGAAACTGCCCCTAACGCCTCTTCGCAGTGCTGCGGCACCTTTAGGGCGCGAATCGAGCTACGCGAGCGAACACCGTCGCATCGTAGCCTTCCGCCGCTTGATCGCAGTGACGGACGACCTCGACGCAGTACTCCTCGTGATTGATGCGGATGTATTCGCTCGGGACGGGTACGCGAGACAGATGGACTGCCGCGCCGCCGTTGCCGCGCTCGGTGTACGCATTCTTCGTGTCGTCTGCCTTGAAGTAGATGATGACCTTCGGCATGTGGGCCTCTTCGATGGTTCTCGACGTTACCGCGCGAAGCCCGACGTGCAGCGCCGTTTCCGCGGCGTGCAGCGCGCTGCTCAATCGCTCGCCTTTGGCGCGTGATTTCCGCGGCGCAACGGCGTGGCACGGCGGCTGCACTACGCGCTTACATGCGCAAGGTTTGGATCGGGCTCACGGCGGCGATGGTGCTCTCGACGACGACGGCATTTGCGGACGGCGAGCTGGAGCCGGTGCGCGCGCGCTTCACGACGATTCAGAGCGACGTCGCCGTCTGGGCTGCTGCGTGTCGCATCACCACGAAGGTCAGGGCGGGCGAGCGCACGCGGCCGCTCGACGTGCGCTTCCTCGACGGCCGGTGCTCGACGGCGATGCCGGACGACGCCATCCCGGTGACCGTCAGCATCGTCGCCCGAGACGCGCGGCGCGACGTCGTGATCGAGCTCACGCCTTCACCGGACGTCACGCCCGAGGACGCGCGCACCGCGGTCACGCAGTTCGGCAGCACGCTCCGCACGCTCGTGCGCGATGTCCCCGACGAGGTTCCCACCGCACCGATCACGCCGGAGCCACACGGCATGTCGGGCGGAGCTGTCGCGGCCGTCGTCTTGGGCACCATTGGCGTCGCGGTGCTCGTCGGCTTCCTCGTCGCCGGCGTCGCCGCGTTGGGTAACGGCCTCAAGGGCCTCGGCAACATGAACATGGGCTTTGGCAGCGGCGGCTGGTGAAACCGCTCACACAAAGAGCGACGTCGCCGTCACGATCGCGCCGACCACGACCGGGATCGTGAAGTTGTCATCGAGGCGCGTCGACAGGAGCTCGGTCAGCGCGCCGGTGACGCCCGCGAGGGCTGCGAAGCCGAGCAGCGGGGCCGCGTGAGCGACGCCGCCGAGCGCCAGCGCGATCGTCGCGGCGATCGTCCCTGAAGCGAAGAACGCGAGCGTGCCCTCGAGCGACCGGCCTGCGCGCAGCTTGCGGCGACCCCAGCGCCGTCCGATCATCGCCGCGATGGGGTCGGCCACGCCGAGCACCGCGAGCGCCGCCATCGACGCGGGCTTCGACGCGAACATCGCGAGCACCACGAGCGCGGTCGCGTACCACGTCGCCGAGTTGACGCGGTAGCGCTCGTGCGCGTGCGCGATGGGCCCGTAAAAGCGCATCAGTCGATCGTTGAACGCGGGGCTGATGCGGCGCGCGATCTCCATGCTCCAGCAGTACCCGGCGAATGCGATCGCGATCGCGATCAGCCACCCTCGCGACGGTAGGAGCGCGACGCTCGCGAGGGCGACCGCGGCGGACGAGAAGTGAAACACGCTGCGAGCAAGGTTCGCGGGCCTGTGCGCGGCGGCGCGCGCGCGCTCGGGCTGCCAGGTGAGCTCGACGCTGGATTGCATGTACGCGACAAATAGCGCGTTCGCTCCAGCCGGATGTCACCCGTTGGTCACGGGCGTATCATCGTCTCATGGGTGCTCGCTCGCTGCTCCTCACGACGCTCGCGGTCTCGTCGGTCTTCGTCGCCGGCGCGAGCACGTCTTGCGGAGGCGGTGGAGGCGGCGCGCCCGACGGCGCCGCGGACGCAGCCGGCGACTCGATCACGAGCGGCCCCGATCCGTGCGCGGCAGACGTGAGCGGAGTCTCGTCGACGACGGCCATCTCGGCAGTTTGGGCCAACGAGGGCGGCGACAAGGTCACTCGAGACGAGCTCCGCGCGACCGGGCACGCGAGCGCCGTGACGAGCAGCGTGTGGGACGGCAAATGCATCCGCGTCTTCGGAGCTCAGAACGAGGTGATCTCGTTCGACGTCGTCCTCGAGGCGGCGACCTCCGCGGCCTCGAAGGTGACCGTGACGCTCGGCGATCTCACGGGCCCGGGCGGCGCGGTCATCCGCTCGGCGCCGCGCGACAAGTCGAAGCTCTTCGACTGGACGACGACAGACGTGGAGCTCTTCTACGTCCGCTACCTTCAAATCACAGGCCTCAGCCAACAGGCGTACGGCACGCTCGCCGATTGGCAGGAGGCGACGTTCCCGAGGCGCGCGCAGTGTCCGGGGATGACGCAGGCGACTCCCGACTCGAAGCCGACGGGCGCGGGCTGCGCGTGGGCCTCGCGCCCGGTCGCGAACAAATTCTACCCGGACATCGCGGTGCCGCTCGAGCTCGTGCCGACGTTCGACATCGCCTCCGCGAACAATCAATCGATCTGGGCCGACGTCTACATCCCGAAGTCCGCGACGCCCGGCGTCTACGGCGGCATCGTCACGATCTCCGAGAACGGGACGGCGACCCACAAGCTCCCCGTCAGCCTGCGCGTTCGCAACTTCGCGCTGCCCGACGCGCCGAGCGCGAAGACGATGCTGGTGACCTCGTACGGCGACATCTTTCCGCGGTACGGCCAGGACGCGCTCGTGCAGACCGCGCTGAAGAACCAGCGCCTCGTCGCGCACCGGCACAAGATCTCGCTCATCGGCGACGACGCGAACCAAACTGGGACGCAGCCGGGCAAAGACTACGTCGGCGTGCTCGATGGCTCGCTCTTCACCGCGGGAAATGGCTACGCGGGTCCCGGCGCGAGCACGGGACAAGACGTGTACTCCATCGGCACCTACGGAAGCATCACCGAGGGCTCGACGCAGCAGGCCTTCACGAACGCGTTCAACGGTTGGGAGACGTGGTTCGAGGCCAACGCTCCGAGCACCGAGCGGTTCGTCTATCTATGCGACGAGATCCAGTGCACGACCGGGAGCCCGACGCTCGCGACGCAGCTCGGGTGGTGGAGCGCGATCTCGGGCCCGGGCGCGAAGCTCCACACGTTGGCGACGCAGCCACTCGTCGGCGCGCCCGCGACGCTCAGCGATCCCACGTCGGGTTGGCCGTTCAGCGACGGAACGACTGCGGCGGATCAATCGGCCGCCGACGCAGTGCTCGCCGCGGAACCGGCGCGGCGCATCTACTCCTACAACGGCCAGCGGCCCGGAGCCGGCTCCTGCGCGACCGAAGACGACGGTGTCGCGCTGCGCGAGCAGCCGTGGGGCCAGTACAAGAAGAAGATCGATCGCTGGTTCTGGTGGGAGGCGACCTACTACGACGACTTCCAGGCGGGCCTCGGCACGGTCGATCTCTTCCAAAGCGCGAACACGTTCGGCTCGACGCACGCGGACCCGGCGTATGGTCAAGCAGGCGGCGCGAACGGCAACGGGTTGTTCTTCTATCCGGGCACCGACGTGAAATTCCCCGCGAGCTCGTACGCGCTCGACGGCCCCATCGTCAGCCTTCGATTGAAGCACTGGCGCCGCGGCGTTCAAGACGTCGACTACCTGACGCTCGCCGCCGCGAAGGACGCGACCGCCGTCTCGGCCCTCGTGGATCAACTGGTGCCCAAGGTTTTGTGGGAGCAGCCGTGCCACGATCTGAACGACTGCTCGTATACGTATGCGCCGATCAGCTGGAGCAACAACCCAGACGATTGGGAAGTCGCGCGCGCGGCGCTCGCGCACGTCATCGACGGTCAGTGACCAGGGGTGCGTGCGGAGCCAGTGGGTCATTCAGTTTCTCGTAACTCTGTGGTCGCAGCGCTCCACTCAGAGATGTGCCGTCAGGATTGATAGTTGGGACCCTCCATCTCAGAGGGCACCTCGCCGAATCGATCGCGAGTGACGCGTTCTCATCGATCGATCCCAGCGCCACCGCGTTGCTCGTCAATGCGCTGGAAATGACCTCGTACGAGGCGGCGGCGCGCGACGCCTTCGTGAAGTGGAGCGCGGGCGCACGCGACAGAATGGCGCGCGTCGCAGTCGTGACCGAAAAAACCTCGTGGTGGATGGTCGTGTCTGCCATGGGCCTCGCCTCCGGCCAGCAAATGAAAGCCTTTTCGACGATCGACGCTGCGCGAGCGTGGCTGCTCGAATAGGGTTCGCTAGCCGAGCAGACCGGCGCTGCCGGCGCGGCGGTTCGTTCAATTCGGTTGGTGCCACGAGTCTGACCGCCGACGATCACGCGCGGGCGCGGAGCAGGCGCACGAGCATGGGCTCGTTGCCCAGGAGGTCGGCGAGGGTCCACTTGTCGAGCTCGCCGAAGAACGCAGCCTCCGCCTGCGCGAAGACGTGCCGAAGCCGGCATACGCGCTCGATGCGGCACGGTGCTCCGCCGTCTTGGAGGCAGGAGACGACGCGCTGTCACGCCTACGCGGGCACGACCGCGCACGCAGTCGACTCGCGCGACCCTCGACGCGTCATGGGGCCCGTCACGGGCAGGAATCCCTTTCGCGTGAGCGTCTTCGTCGCCTTCGCGACGTGGTCCGCGGAGATGCCGTACGCGGCGGCGATCGTCGACGCCGGTACGGGCGCGCGGGGGTGCGTCGCGACGTACAAGAGGATGCGGAGCGCGTAGTCGGTGAAGAGCAGCAGCCGCATGCAAATAGGTATAACGCGTACCTATTTATATTCAAGGGCTGGGGCGGCGCGCGAAGCGCGGCATCAGGACGTGGTTCTCGAGGTGCACGTGCCGCATCGTGTCCTCCTCGAGCGTGAGGAGCTCGTTGAGCTCAGCCGGTAGCTCTTGCACGCCCACTCCGGGGCGATAAAGTCGTCTGCGAGCAAGCGTATGCGGGCGAGCGAGCCGCCGACGCTTTCATGCTCGGCGCGAGTCTCGGCGTGGCATCGCGACGCGGTCCGGGTTCGTATCGCGCGACATGAGCATCGGGAAGCGCTCCGACTCCTCCTCGTCGAGGTGGGGCTCGAGCGCGCGCAGGTCCACCTCCTCGCAGTTCCCAGTGCGCTCGGGTGCCCGTGGGCGCCGACGTTCACGACGCACGATGCGGTCATCGTTCGGAGCGGGTCCCGTGTCGGCGCGAGACGATTTGGGCGATGGCTCGCGCATCGGCTTCGGTGAGGCTCGCGACGCCATCGGGCGGCGATGCCCTGGCGATCGCTCGGACTCGCGCGAGGAAGTCGTCGGCGTCGATGCCACGGGCGGTGCATGCGTCTCCGAGCGCGACTTCACCGTGGCAGCAGAAGTCTATGTCGTGCTGCATGAAGAGCCGCGCGGTCGCGGGGTTCTCGCTCACGATCCGGCCGTTGACGCTCAAGGTTTGGATCTCGTTCATACGTTGCCTCCGTGCACCGAGCTGTGCCGCGCCAGCGGTCCTGACGTTTGTCAGTGCGCGCCGCGCGCGACGCCTGATCTTGGATCACATGGGAAATCACCTCGTGTTGCGCGGGTTGGACGGCCGGGCGGTGCGACGTCTGCGGGCTCACTCAGGTCATCCACGGCGGACGATTCGACGACCTGGATCATCGCGTCGCAGTGGAGCCATGCAGTCCGTGCTTCGTCGTACGGCGCAGTTCGCGAACGCGTCGGCGCCCGTCGCCGTGCTCGGCGAGAGCGGCACCGGCAAGGACGTCGTCGCGCGCGCGATTCACGCGGCAGCCCGCGAGCGCTCGCGCCGTTCGTCGCGGTCAACTCGCGGCGCTCCCGTCGATCTGCTCGAATCGAGCTGTTCGGGCACGTGCGCGGCGCGTTCACCGGCGCGCGTCACGGCCAAGCGCGGGCTGCTCGAGGCGGCCGACGGCGGCACGCTCTTCCTCGACGAGATCGCCGAGATGCCGCTCGCGCTCAGGCGAAGCTCTGCGCGCGCTGCAAGCGGCGAGGTGCGGCGCGTCGGCGACACGCAGTGCGTTCGCTGTCGACGTGCGGATCGTCGCCGCCACGCACCGCGACCTCGCCGATGTGCGTCGCGACGGACGCGTTCCGCCAGGACCTCTTCTATCGCCTGAAGGTGCTCACCGTCGCGCGTGCCGCCGCTCCGCGAGCGCGCCGAGGACGTCGCTGCCGCTCGCGCAGATGTTCGTCGCGCAGCGAGGCGGCGGCGCCGAGCTCCGCTTCACCGCGGCGGCAGGCGCCTGCTCGAGCGCTACCCCGTGGCCGGGCAACGTGCGCGAGCTCGCCAATGCCGTGAAGCACGGCGCGGCGCTCGCGCGCGGCGCGGTCGTCGACGTCGAGGGCCTGCCGGACGAGAGTGCCGTGCGCCGAAGGTCGCGACCGAGGAGACCTCGTGCGGGCTGGCGTCTGATGCGCCCTCGCCGCCGGCCAGCGAAAGCACTTGTCCACGTGATCGACGCGTGCGGCGGATCGCAGACCGACGCGGCGCGCGTGCTCGGCATCGCGCGCAACACGCTGTGGCGCAAGCTCCGGCGTTACGCGTGAGCGTTCCACGCGCTCCGCCTTGGAACACGACGAGCGGACCTTCGCGCGGATTATCCCGTGCTTGCGCTGGCGCTCGAATTGCTTGGCGAAATCATGTCCAACGAGAACACGATCGATGCTCACATCCGAACCGTTCGCCGCGCGACGAGCATCCGTCGATCTCGGCACCTTCGACTGCCTCATGAGCGACGAGAGCTCCACGCTCGTCCGACCGCGATCCCGACCCGCGCGGCACCACTCGACGCGACGCGCACGGGGCAGTTCCGGTGGACGCTCGTCGCGCAGGATCGCTCGCGGGCGCGTCGATCGGAAGACTGATGGGCGACGTCGCCCAGCGTCTTCGGCGCGAGGTCGCGCGACGGGCGACGATCTCGCGCGCGGGCGCCGACTGGTGAAGACGCGGCCGTCACCTTCGATCACGACCCTGCGTGCATGTTCTACACGCTCGGTGTTCGTCTTCGCGCCGCCATGCGCCCGCTCGCGCCGACGTGACGAAGCGCCCCTGACGAGATAATTGAAACTTCGTTCCACGAACGGCTCACTAGACATCGAGACCATCGCCGCCCAATGCGGGTGGTGAGGAGGACAACATGTCGCTCAAGGCGTTCGGCGTGGCTTTGTTGGTGACGTGTGTCGTGGGCGTGGCTGCGTGCGGCAGCGACGACTCGGGGACGTCGGACGGCGGGACTGGCGGCGACGCCACGATGTTCGGTGACGGGCTCGCGTTCGGCGGCGACGCCAGCGGGGCGTGTCAGCCGCAGACTTGCACCAGCGCGGGGTACACCTGCGGCTTGAACGGCGACGGGTGCGGCGGGATCATCGACTGCGGGCAGTGCACGTCGCCGAACTTCTGCGGCGGCGGCGGCTACAGCAAGTGTGGCGTCGGCGTGACCGCGGACGGCGGGACGATCATCGCCGACGGCGGACTGTGCACGCCGACGACATGCCAGAAGCTCGGCTTCGACTGCGGTCCTGCGGGCGATGGGTGTGGCGGTTTGCTGCAGTGCGGGTCGTGCACGCTCCCCGACATCTGCGGCGGCGGCGGCAAGCCGAGCGTGTGCGGCGGCGGCACGCCGTGCACCGGCCTGTGCCTGCAGCAGACGAATTGCGACGGAGGACCGCTGACGACGCTCACCGGGCGCGTGGTCGCAGGCACGCTGCCGAAATACGGCAGCCCGGATCCCGTTCCGAACGTCCTCGTCTACGTGCCCAACGGCACGGTGAAGGCCTTCACGAAGGGCGTTCAGTGCAGCCAGTGCGGCGCCGACGTCAGTGGAAACCCGCTCGTCGAAGCGACGACGGGGGTGGACGGGAAATTCACGCTCACCAACGTGCCCGTCGGAAACAACATCCCGGTCGTGATCCAGCTCGGTCGCTGGCGCCGGCAGCTGACCTTCAACGTCACGGGCTGCGTCTCGACGGCGATCGGCGACATCCACATGCCGCGCAACCAGACCGAAGGCGACATCCCCTTCACCGCCCTCTCGACGGGCGCGGTCGACGCGATGGAGTGCGTGCTGCTCAAGATGGGCGTCGATCAGGCCGAGTTCACCAACCCGGGCGGCGGCGGTCGCATCGAGCTCTACCAAGGCAACGGCGCGCAGATCTCGAAGAACACGCCCGCGGAGTCGACGCTCGTGAGCACGACGACGACGATGGACAACTACGACCAGATCTTCTTCCCGTGCTGGGGCTCGCAGGTCAACAAGCCGGCGACACCGCTCTCGAACCTCATCACCTACGGCGACTCTGGCGGCCGCGTCTTCGCGACGCACTTCAGCTACACGTGGCTCTACACGAACTCGCCGTGGGACAAGACCGCCGCGTGGAACGTGAACGCGGCGAGCCTCAACTCGACGACGGCGGAGATCGACACGTCCTTCACCAAGGGCAAGACGTTCGCCCAGTGGCTCGATCTGGTCGGCGCGCTCAACATCAACACCAACCCGCCGCAGATGACGATCAATTCGCCGCGCCACGACTTCGACTCCGTGACGTCGCCCGCGCTCCGGTGGATGTACACGGTGAATGAAAATCCCGATTTTCCGCTCCACTACACGTTCGACACGCCTTGGGGTCAGACGACCCAGTGCGGCCGCGTGATCTTCAGCGACTTCCACGTCACCGGATCGAACACGAGCGGCGTGACGTTCCCCAACGAGTGCAGCAGCGCGGGAATGACGGGCCAGGAGAAGGCGCTCGAGTACATGATCTGGGACCTCGCGTCGTGCGTGCCTCCGCCGCCGAAGCCCGCGTGCACGCCGCTCACTTGCGCGCAGCAAAACATCATGTGCGGCCCCGCGGGCGACGGCTGCGGCAACCTGCTCGCCTGCGGCAACTGCAGCACCAACCAGGTCTGCGGCGGCGGCGGATACGGCCAGTGCGGCACGCCGGACGCGGGGACCTGCACGCCGCTCACGTGCGCGCAGCTCGGCTTCAACTGCGGACCGGCCGGCGACGGCTGCGGCAACCTCCTCAACTGCGGCGCCTGCACCTCGCCCGACACGTGCGGCGGCGGCGGCCAATCCGGCGTGTGTGGCCACCTCGCCGTCCACTGAGAGTCTCGGGCGTATGATCGGGCCATGAAGATTCGAGGCTCGTGTGTTTGCGGCGCGGTCGCGTTCGAAATCGAAGAGCCTTTTGCCGCGTTTCAATATTGCCACTGCAGCCGGTGTCGAAAGAAATCGGGCTCTGCACACTGCGCGAACGCGTTCGTGCCGCGCGCGCAATTCGGCTGGCTTCGCGGCGAAGACGACGTGAAGCGCTTCGACCTCGAAGGCACGCGCTGGTCGAGCGCGTTTTGCGGGACGTGCGGCTCGGCGATGCCGTGGCTCAATCGGCCGGGCACGATGTTCCTCGTCCCCGCGGGCTCTCTCGACGACGCGACGAGCGAGAAGCCGCGCCGCAACATCCACTTTGCCTCGCGCGCGGCGTGGTACGTCCACGCGGCGAGCTTGGAGACGTTCGACGCGCTTCCGTGATGCCCTATACTTCCGTCATGCGGCCCGCCGGTGTGATCATCGTCGCGATCGTCGGTTGCTCGACGACACCTCCGACGACGCTGATCGCGCCGATCGACACACAAGCCTGGTCGCTCGTGGTCGATGAGGACTCGGCCTGGATCGCAGGAACGGTTGGCGTCAGCGCCGACCATCAGACGCTGTCATACGGCATCCTTCGCGTGAGCCTCGATGGGGGCTCCACGTCCGTCGTCGCGCAGCAGCTCGCCCAGGATCAAGTCGGCGACGTGGACGCGATCTACTTCTCCACGGTTGCCGCCGATGCCGGAGCCGTCATGCGCCTTCCGAAGGACGGCGGCGCGGTCCAGCAGCTCGCGACGACGGGCACGAGCGGTCCGGCCATCGCCGTCGACGACGCGTACGTCTACTGGCTCGACCAAACCGGGTTCATGCGCGTCTCGAAAGCGGGTGGGCAGCCCGAGACACTCACGCAAAGCCAAATCTTCAATTGTCAGAGGCTCTTGGTCGACAGCGCCAATCTGTACTGGACGACGGCGTCGCTCGACGATGGAGGCGTGATCGAGCTCGTAGAGCGGATGCCCAAGACGGGTGGCGCGATCGAGGTCCTCACGACGACGGCGGACATCGACACGGCGCTCGCCATCGACGACAACGCGATTTATTGGACCACATCGTCTTCGTCCATCGTGCGGCTCGACAAGGCTACCAAGCAGATCTCGGCGATCTCGACCGGCGCCCACTCTGGGTCCGAGAGCGCGATCGTCGTCGATTCGGCGCGCGCCTACTGGATCAACTCGTCGAACATTTACGACGCGCCCCTCGACGGCGGAGCCGAGGCGCTCCTCACGCAAACGCGCGGGCCGTCACCCGCCGACCTGTTCGTCGAGCCGATGACGCTGCACAACGGCGTCATCTTCTGGATCGACTACGACCACGACAGCGGTGCCGCGCTCCGTCACATTTCTACGCCGTAGTCTCGGTTCACTGAAGCGGCGACTTCAGCGCCGGGGCCGGGCACGTCGCCTGGTCGCCGGTGACGACGCATCCTTGGGGACAATCGGCGCCGCGGACGAACTTTCCATCTTTGCAAATGAGGAGCGCGCTGTGGTCGACCGTGCACGCGACGCCGCTCGCGATGCAGGTGTCGCCTTCGCTGGCGAGGCTCTGATCGCAGGTCACGCTCGAGCCCTTGGGTTTGCACGCCGCGGGCCCGCGGCACTCGACGCGCGTCACGGTGCCGCGGACGCACGCGAGCGCTTCGGACGCGCCGGTGCACTTGCCGCTCGGCGGTTTGCACGAGTCGCCTTCGTGCACGCTGCACGAGAGGAGCACGCTAGCGACCACGAACATTCGAGCGACCATGTTCATTTGCAAGCACCGAGGTCCGGCTCGGCGCAGGCTCCGTTCACGCAGATTAGGTATCTTCCGCAGTCTTTGTGTCCAACCATGCACGGCGCTCCCACGCCGATCGGCGGCTGGCATGTCCCCTGGCAGACGAGCCCGCTCGCGCAGACGGCAGACCCGCACGGCGCTCCCTTCTGCGCGACGGGAGCGCCAGTGCAGATGTTGTCGATGCACGTGAGGCCGACGGCGCACGGATCGCTCGCGCAAGAGCCGCCTTGCGACACCGGCGCATGACACGTTTGGTTGAAGCAGCGATACGGCACCGCGCAATCACCCGTGCAAGCCTCGCCGAGGTTCGGCGGCGTCTGACAAGTGAACGTGGAGAAGTCGCAAAAGAGGCCCGCCTGGCACGAGGTGTCGGGGTTGATGTGGCAGTCTCCACCTTGTCCCATCGGGGCGGCGCACGTGCCGTTCAAACAGCCGGCGGTCGTCGGATCGCACGCCGTCGTCGTCGCACCGCACGCGCCGCCGAGCGGCGTGAAGGTCGCGCAGACGCCGCATTGCAGCTCCGACGACGGGTCTTGTTGCTTGAACCCGGTGCAGTCGCCGCCGGCGCATTGGACGCTGCTGGCGCATGGCGAGCCGTCCGGCAGCGTGCCGCGCGCGTTGCACGTCGCGACGGCGTCGGCGTTCGTGCACTGTGCGGAGCTCGCGGCGGCCGTGCACGTGCCGAGAGCCCCGACGAGATCCTTCGTGCCCGGCGCGGCCGTGATCGTCGCGCAGTACGCCACGAACGAGGACCGCTCGCCCGGATCGACCAAGCTCGTCGCGCACGCGTTTTGAAGCGAGACGAGCGAGTCGAAGTATTTGCCGCAAGCATCTTCGGCCGGCGTCGTCGTGCCGCAAGCGCTCACGACGACGAACCAGGCGACCACCCCATGACGCATCAGACGAAGACTACTCTACCTTCCTTGACCCGCCGTTCGTGACGTGTGAGCGTGCCGCGCGTGAGTGCGCTCATTCAGGCGTTTCACAAGCATTTCGACCTATTGTTCTGGCCGCTGTTCGTCGGCGCGACGACGGCAGCACGATCGAAGTCTTCGCGAACCCGGCGGATCGTTCGCGCGTCATTCTCTGAACGACTCAGTCGTGACCCGGCATGCCCGCGACGAGCAGCAAGAGGAAGCCCACGCCGGCGAGGATCACAAGGCCGACCGACGAGAGGATGCCGTAGCTGATCCACCGCGCGCGCCTCCAGAAGTAGACCGTCGCGGCGAAGAGGGCGACCACCACGGCGACGCCGCTCCAGAAGAGAACGACCAAGAGCGCCTGATATTTTGCCCACGAGTAATCGTGGCTCGCGCCCCATTGGGATATCGAATCCATCGACACGGCGAAGACCGCCAAGGCGATCAGCAACGGGAGCGAGCGCGTGAGCCCCTTCAAGAAATCGGAGCGCGCGTTGCTCATGCCATTACGCGAAGCGTACCAGAACGGCGCTCTGCGAGCTTCGACGCCGACTCGGCTCAATATTTCTCTCGGACCAACTTTCGTTTCTTCAAGGCGCCCTGGTCGTCATACGCGTGCTTCGTGCTCCGCTTCGGGAGCTTCACCTTCTTCTCGTGCTTCTTCTTGTACGGAACGAGCTCGAGCAAGTGCGAGATGCAGTTCAGGCGGGCGCGCTTCTTGTCGTCCGAGCGCAAGACGTACCAGGGCGCGTGCTTCGTGTCCGTCGCGTCGAACATCCGGTCGCGGGCGCGCGAGTAGTCGTACCAGCGCGGATAGGACTCGAGGTCCATCGGCGAGAGCTTCCACTGGCGCAGCGGATCGTCGATGCGCGCCTTCATTCGGCGGTCCTGCTCGTCTTGTCCGACGTCGAGCCACAGCTTGATCAGCTGGATGCCGTTGTCCACGATCTCTCGCTCGACCAACGGGCACAAATCGAGGAACCGCTCGTACTCGCTCTTGGTGCAGAACCCCATCACGTGCTCGATGCCGGCGCGGTTGTACCAACTGCGATCGAAGATCACGACCTCGCCGGCCGCGGGAAAATGCGCGACGTACCGCTGGATGTACATCTGCGTCTTCTCGCGGTCGGACGGCGCGGGGAGCGCGACGACGCGGAACACGCGAGGGCTCACGCGCTCGGTGATCGCGCGGATCGTCCCGCCCTTTCCGGCCGTGTCGCGCCCCTCGAAGACGATGATCGCGCGGTATCCCGTGCGCTTCGCCCACTCCTGCACCATGGCGAGCTCGGCTTGGAGCCGCCGGAGCTCCTTCTCGTAGTCCTTTCGCTTCAACTTGCTCACTTGCTCACCGCGATCGATTTGCGGAAGCGGCTCAGGCTGTAGATGAAGAAGCCGAGGCCGATCGCGGACACCATGGCGAACTGGCGCCACACGGCGCCCAGGCCGCCGCCGCGGTAGATGATCACCTGCGAGAAGCTCACGAAGTGCCGCGACGGCAAGAGGTACGTCGCGTACTGGAGCCAGCGCGGCAGACTCTCGATCGGCGTGTTCCCGCCCGAGAGGAGCATGAGCACGACGATGACCAAGATGATGAGGAGCGCGAACTGCGCCATCGAACGCGAGACCGTCCCGAGGAAGATACCGAGCGCCGTCGCGAAGAACAGGTAGAGCACGACGCCGAGGAACCAAAGCGCCATCGATCCCGCGAACGGCACCTTGAGCGCGAGCTGCACGATGCCGATGATCGAGGCTGCCGTCGCGACGAGGATGACCAGGCTGTTGGCCCAGACCTTGGCCATCGCGATCTCGAACGACGTGAGCGGCATGACGAGCAAGTGCTCGAGCGTCCCGTGCTCGCGCTCGCGGATCACCGCGGCGCCCGTGAGGACGACGGTGAGCAGGCTGATCTGGTTGATGATCGCGACGACGCTCTTGAACCACGACGAGACCGAGTTCGGGTTGAAGAGCTTGCGAACGACCATGTCGACGGGGAGCTGCTTCTGCACGTTCTGTCGCGTGAGGAACGACTCGACCCGTTCGTTGACGATGTTCTTGATGTAGCCGGAACCGATGCCCGCCTGCTGCATCGCGGTCGCGTCGATGTTCACCTGGAGCGTGGGGTTCCTGCCCGCGCGGAGATCGCGCTCGAACCGCGGCGGGATCACGACGACGAACATGAGGTTGCCCTTGTCCATCTCCTTGTCGGCCTCCTCGGCGGGCATGAGCGTCGGGTACTTGAACCGCGGCGGGTAGAACGCGTTGAAGATCTCCTTGGACAGAGCCGACTCGTCCTCGTCGACGAACGCGATCGACGCGTTGTTGACCTCGCTCGAGGTGCCCGTCGCCTGGATGTAGATGGCGAGGGTGAACGCGTAGACGACGAAGACGACCATCACGACGTCGCTCGACAAGCTGCGGATCTCCTTGAGACCGAGCCACAAGATGTTCAACAAGGATTTCATGGCTACCGCTCCTGCTTTCGGAGTCCGGCGAGGCTGATCGCGAAGAGGACCGGGATCGCCGCGAGCATGTAGAGGACGTCACTCATCAGGAAGCCGGACCCGAGCCCCTTCGTGTACGCGCCCAAGCTCGCGTGCATGTAGTACGTCGCCGGCCACACCGAGCCGACGAGCGCCGCGTTTCCGGTGAGTGTGGCGACCGGTTGGAACAGCCCCGAGAACTGGATCGTCGGCACGATCGTGAGGATCGCCGTGACGAACACGGCCGCGACCTGGCTCTTCGTGAACGCGGAGGTACACATGCCGATAGCGGTCGTCACGACGAGGTAGAGGAACGTGCACAGGGTGAGGAGCAAGAAGCTGCCTTTGACGAGGACGCCGAAGACGAGCGCCGAGATGGCGAACAGGATGAAGAAGTTGATCATCCCGATGACGACGTACGGCAGCTGGCGCCCGAGCAGGTACTCGAGCCGCGTCGTCGGCGTGACGTAGAAGTTGATGATCGAGCCGAGCTCCTTCTCGCGCACGATCGCGACCGTCATGAGGATCGCGGGGATCAGCAAGAGGAGCAGCGCAGGGACGCTCGGGACGATCGCGTAGACGCTCTCGAACGTCGGGTTGTACATGTAGCGCTCTTCGATATCGACCTGGTTCTTCTGCGGCTTGGACGTCGCGAGGCCGCTCGCGGGATCACGCAGCGCCGTCGCGTGGACGCCATTGACGTACTGCTCGACCGTGTCGCCGCGGAACGTCATCGCGCCGTCGACCTGCGCGAGGATCTGAGGGCTCGTTCCGCGGCGAAAATCGCGGCCGAAACCGGGCGGGACCTCGAGCACGACCGAGACGTCGTCGGACTGCAGGCGCTTGAGGGCCTCGTCGGCCGAGCGCACCGGCGGGGTCCTGAGGAAATAGCGCTCCGAGCCGGCGAACTGATCGAGGTAGAGGCGGCTCTCCGGCGACTGATCGAGGTCCATCGCCGCGTAGCGGATGTGCTCGATGTCGGTCGTGATGCCGAAGCCGAACACGAGCATCAGGAGCGCCGACCCGATGAACGCGAACGCGAGCCGGATCGGATCGCGGAGGATCTGCACCGCCTCGTTGCGCGCGTACGCGAGCATGCGCGTGACGTGGAGCTGCCACGGCGAGAGCTTCGACCTCGTCGCGGACGGCGCCGCGGTCGTCTCGACGACGACGGGCTTGCTCGGGAGCTTCGCCGCGTCCGCGGCGGCTCCATCTTCCATGTAGGCGATGAACGCCTCCTCGAGGGTCGCGGCCTTGCGCGTCTCGATCAGCTTCTCGGGCGCGTCGCACGCGAGCACTCTGCCTGCGTTCATCAGCGAGATGCGATCGCAGCGCATGCCCTCGCTCATGAAGTGCGTGGTCACGAAGATCGTGACGCCCTGGTTCCTCGAGAGCTCGGCCAGGAGCTCCCAGAAGCTGTCGCGCGCGACGGGATCGACGCCGGACGTCGGCTCGTCGAGGATCAGGATCTGAGGCTCGTGCAGGACCGCGACCGCGAGCGACAATCGCTGTCGCAGGCCCATGGGCAGCTCCCCGGCAGCCGCGTCGATGTGCGAGCCGAGACCGAAACGCTTCACGAGCTCTTCGATGCGCGCCTTCCCCTTCGCGTGGGGCAGGTGATAGAGGCGCGCGTGGAGCGCGAGGTTCTGACGCACGCTGAGCTCGCCGTAGAGCGAGAACGCCTGCGTCATGTACCCGAGGTTCTTGCGGACCTCCATGCTCCCCGCCTCGACGGAGCTTCCGAAGATCGTCGCGGTGCCCTCGCTCGGCGGCAAGAGGCCAGTGAGCATCTTCATCGTGGTCGACTTGCCGCAGCCGTTCGACCCTAGGAAGCCGAAGATCTCGCCGCGCTCGATCTTCAGCGTGACCTGATCGACCGCGACGAAATCGCCGAAGCGGCGCGTGAGGCCGTGCGACTCGATCGCGACCTCCGTTCCCGTCTCGCGCGGCGGGATGTGGAGCTCCGTGTGACCCTTGCGCTTCTCCTCCGGGAGGAGCGCGATGAAACACTGCTCGAGATCCTTCGTGCTCGTGCGATCCATCAGCTCCTTCGGCGTGCCGGTCGCGAGCACCTTTCCGTCGTCCATCGCGACGATCCAGTCCCACTGCTGCGCCTCGTCCATGTACGCCGTCGAGATGACGACGCTCATGCCGGGGCGGTCCTTGCGGATGTTGTCGATGAGCGTCCAGAACTGACGTCGCGAGAGCGGATCGACGCCGGTCGTCGGCTCGTCGAGGATCGAGAGATCGGGATCGTGGACGAGCGCGCCGCAGAGACCGACCTTCTGCTTCATGCCGCCCGAGAGCTTGCCCGCGGGGCGATCGCCGAACGGGCCGAGGCCGGTGGCCTCGAGCAACTGCCTGACGCGGACCTTTCGCTCTTCGGCGGAGAGCCCGAAGAGCTGCGCCATGAAGTCGACGTTGTCGTAGACGCTGAGCTCCAGGTAGAGGTTCTTGCCGAGACCCTGCGGCATGTACGCGATGCGCGGGCCCACGGTGCGACGATGACGGACCTCGCCCATTTGCCCGTCGAGGACGACGACGTGGCCCTCCTGCAATTTCTTGGAGCCGGCCACGAGCGCCATCAGCGTCGACTTCCCGACGCCATCAGGGCCGACGATGCCGACCATGATGCCGCTGGGGATGTCGAGCGAGACGTGGTCGAGCGCCACGACCTTGCCGTAGCGGTGCGTGACGTCTTGGATGGAGACGACGGGCTTCACGGTCACTCACGCGAGGCGACCGCCGGGGGGCCGACGAGGTTTTGGAGCTTCGCAGGCCATTCGGCGGACGGATCGAGCTTCACGTAACCGACGCCGCGGACGCCCGTCTTGATGCTGTCGAGGTAGCGGCTCGCCAGCTCCTTGGGCACCTGGATCTTCACGCGGAACATGAGCTTGTCGCGCTCGCTCTTCGTCTCGACCTGCTTCGGCGTGAACTGCGCCTCGGGCGAGACGAAGCTCACGTACGCGGCGATCGCGTGCGTCTGGTCGTAGTCGACCGTGATGCGCGCCTCGGCGCCGACCTTGACCTTCGCGGCTTGCTCCGACGGGAGGAAGATCTCCATGTAGACGTCGTCGAGGTTGACCACGGTGAGCGCCCTCCCGCCGGGTGCGAGCACCTCGCCGGGCTCGGCGAGGCGGTAGAGGACTCGACCCGTGACGGGCGACTTGAGCGTCGCGTCGTCGATGCGCGTCTGGATCGTCGCTGCGTTCGCTTGCGCGACCTTGATCTCCTGCTTCGCGGTCTGGAGCATCGCCATCGATTCGCCGAGGGTCGCCTTCGTCGTCTTGAGCTTCGTCTTGCGGACGTCGAGCTCGCGCTGCGATCCGGCGCCTTCCGCGACGAGGTTGGTCGAGCGGTTGACCTCGATGTCGGCGAGCTCGATCTCGCTCTGCTGCTTCACGATCGACGCGTTGGAGAACGCGAGCTTCTCCTGAGCGGCGAGGACGCTTTCTTTGGATTCGGCGAGCTGCGCTTCGAGCGTGACCGTGTCGAGGTGAACGAGCACCTGGCCCGGCAGGACGACCGCGCCTTCGTCCACGAGGATGTCTTTGACCCGCAGCGGCTCCTTCGCCGCGACGTCGACGAGCTTCGCCTCGAGGCGCCCGTTACCCGACGCGATCCCGGGAGGGAGCGGGGCTTGCCGCGCCTTCCAATACCGGAAGCCGACGAACCCGACGACGACGAGCGCGGCGAGCGCCATCGCCCATTTGAACGCCCGCTTCTTGTTGATCTTCATGACGGCCTCGACCGCCCACGGGAGCAAAAAACGGTCCGCTTGAGCGGCGCTCGTGTGCCTGAGCGTTGAGGCGAGCGCGCGACGAGCGTGCGCCGGTCTTCCTGCGTAGTTCCCGCAGTCGCTGCGTCCGCTGCGCCTCTACGGGTGCTTCTTCGTCTCGGCCGACTCGGGCTCGGTCAGCATGTCGCCCCAGCTCGTTCGGTCCTTCATTTCACGTCGCATCTTCTCCGGCACGAACGGTTGGCCCAAGCTGAACTCCCAGCCGCCGCCGAGCGCCTTGTAGAGCGCGACGAGGCTCGTCACGGTCGACGAGCGCGTCTGCGTGAGGTGGTTCTCTTGCTCGAGGAGCGATCGCTCTGCGTCGAGGACGCGCTGATAGTCGATGGCGCCTTCTTGGTACGAGAGCACCGAGATCTCCACCGAGCGCTTCGCGCTCGTCACCGAGCGCTCTTCGAACATCGCGGCGTCGAGCGCGCTCAAGTAGCCGGCCATCGCGTCCTCGACCTCCTGCGCGGCCTTGAGGACCGTGTTGTGGTAGCCGACGAGGAGCTGCTGGAAGCGCGCGTCCTGCACGCGGACGTTGTTCGTCACGCGGCCGTATTGGAAGAACGGCCAGTTGATCTGCGGACCGAACGAGTACACGAGGCCGTCGGCGCTGAATGGGTTGGCCGCGGTCCCGTTGCTCGTGAGACCCGCGAAGCCGATCGACCCGAAGATCGAGAAGCTCGGATAGAGATCGGCCTTCGCGACGCCGATGCGCGAGCACTGCGCCGACGCGTAGAGCTCCGCGGCGCGGATGTCGGGGCGTCGCCGCAACATCTCGGCGGGGATGCTCACGGCCACCTTCGCCGGCGTGCTGGGGATCTTCTGCGCGCCCGCGAGCAGCGGCTCGACGGATCCAGGCTGCTGACCGAGCAGCGTCGCGAGCGCGTTCTTGGCCTGTTGCAGGCCGCCTTGGAGCTTGGGGACCGACGCGCGCGTGCTCTCGAGGAGCGTCGTCGACTGCGTCACGTCGAGCTCCGAGGTCGCGCCGTTTCGCAAGCGCGACTCCGCGATGTGTACGGCCTGCTCTTGGAGCTTCACGTTGTCGTTCGCCTCGTCGATGAGCTCCTCGTACGTGCGGATCACCGTGTACGTCCGCGCGACCTCCGCGGTGAGCGAGACGAGCGCGAAGTAGTACTCGCCGACCGATCCGAGGAGCGCCGCAGAGTCGGCTTGGATGCCGCGGCGGTACTTTCCCCAGAAGTCGAGCTCCCAGACCGCGTCGAAGCCGACCTGATAACCGATGTACGGTCGATCGACCTTGAGCGCGTTCGAGGCCTGCTGCGTGAGGCTCGTGACCGAGCCGTTCGCGTACGCCTCCTGCACCTGCGGCCAGATCATCCCCTTCGAGATCCCGAGCTGCGCGCGCGCCTCGACGACCCTGAGCCCCGCGATCTGCAGCGGGAGGTTCTGGTGGTACGCGAGATCGATCAGCGCATCGAGCGTTGGGTCGTTGAACGACTTCCACCAGCGGGCGTCGGTGGCGGCGTCGCTCGTGAGGCGCGGATCGTTCTTGCCGCTCCAGTTGTCCGCGACCGAGACCTTGGGCTTCTTGAAATCGGGCCCGACCATGCACGCCCCGAGCGAGAGCATTCCGAGAAGTGAAAGTGCGCGGAGACGCATCGAGCGCAGCTCAAGCAAAGGGCACGCCGCGCAGGAAAGTGCGACGAAGCCGAGCGTGTTTCACCAACCGGCCCGGTCGTGGCGTGCCGAAGCTGCACCCCCGCGCGCAAGGCGGACACGCGTTCCGCCACGACCTCACGGTCGCCCTGTCACGCCACGCGTCACTCGTTGCTCGCGAGCGCAGGCGACGAGAACGTCACCTTGACCTGCTCGAGGAACGCGCGTGACTCCGGGGGCGGCGCGACGCGGCCGCCGAGGATCGCTTCCGGAGTTGCGCTTTGGCCGTAGAGCGCGGCGATCGCGTCGAGGTCGCGGTTGAGGGACATGCCGGTCACCTCGACGCCCGCGAAGAACCCCTTCGAGCGCGCGTACGTGACGATGTCGGCGCTCGTCCTCGTGTTGCCCGCTCTGCTCTTGCCGATGCCCGTGGGGCCCGCCGCGACGGACATGTCGCCGCCGAGCTTGAATCCGCCGGACGCGAAGAGCTTCGACTGGCCCTTGCTGCTCGTCACGAGCATGAGCACGTCGGACGATTGGCCGCCGGCTTGGGCACCAGCGCTGAAGCCGCCGAGCTTGACGAAAATCGGGCCGCTCCACGCCGTCGAGGTGCGGCACGTCGCGACGCCGCTGCCTTTGCTCGCGCCGACGATGAAGGCGCCGCTGCCGAGCGACGGAATGACGACCGCGCATTGCGTGCGGGCGAGCCACTCGCCCGGGACGAGGCTCGACACGTTCATTTCACGGAGCGTCTGGGTCGCGTCGGCGAGCTCTCGCACGGCTCGCTCGCGGTCCTTGGCGTTAGGCGGATTGGCCGCCGTCGTGGTCGTGGTGGAGGTCGACTCGTTCGAGCAACCGACGAGCGCGAGAATGGTGACGAGGCCTGCGAAGCGCGCGGTGGGGGTCATGATGGACGCCGACGGTTGCAACTTACGGACCTATGATGCAGCGATGAGCGACGAGAAACCCACGCTTGCGGAAGGGCAGACGGTCGCCGAAGAAGAAGCGGTCGTCAGCCTGCGTCACACCGACGTTCGCGGTGAGCGGTACGCGCCGCTCGGCGAGATTGGTCGCGGCGGCATGGGCGAGATCTCGCTCTGCCTCGATCGACGCATCGGCCGGCGTGTCGCGTTGAAACGCAGCCGGCCCGGCACGAACCTCGAGCGATTCGTCCGGGAGGCGTGCGTGCAAGGTCAGCTCGAGCACCCGACGATCGTTCCGCTCTACGACATGATCGTTTCGGCGAGCGGCGAGACCTCGTTCACGATGAAGCGCGTGCGCGGGCGGACCTTGAAGGACGTCCTCGCCTCGCTCGCGAAGGGCGACGCCGCCACTTCGGAGCGCTTCACGCAGCGCAAGCTCCTCACCGACTTCGGGAGCGTGTGCCTCGGCGTCGCGTTCGCGCACAGCCGCGGCGTCGTTCATCGCGATCTCAAGCCCGAGAACCTGATGCTCGGCGACTACGGGGAGGTCTACGTGCTCGATTGGGGTGTCGCCAAGATCCGCGAGACGCCGGCGCTCCCAGAAGAGCCGGTGGAGCTGCCGATGCACGCGGACGCGACGGCCGCGGGCTCGATGATCGGCACGCCCGGATACATGTCACCGGAGCAATGCATGGGCGAGCTCGACGAGATCGACGACCGGAGCGACGTGTACTCGCTCGGCGCGATCTTGTTCGAGATCCTGGCGCTCCAGCGTCTGCACAAGGGCAAGACCGTCGAAGCGCTCGTCGAGTCGACGCTGCGCGGAGCCGACGCGCACGCCGACGCGCGCGCCCCCGGGCGAAACGTGCCGCCCGAGCTCGACGCGATTTGCGTCCGCGCGACGGCCCAACGGCGCGAGGACCGCTTCGCGACGGCGCGCGATCTCCACGACGCGATCGAGCGCTACCTGAATCACGATCGCGACACCGAGCTTCGCCGCACGCTCGCCGCACGTCACGCGGAGGTCGCGAAGGCGACGAGCGATCGAAAGGTCGCGCTCTCCGAAGCCGGTCGCGCCCTAGCGCTCGACCCGACCAACGACGACGCACAACGCGTCCTCTTGCGCTTGCTGACCGAGCCGCCCGAGCGCGTCCCCGAAGAGGCGCAGCGCGAGCTCGATGCGAGCTGGGACGAGCAACGCCGCAAGAGCTCGAGCTACGGCGTCTACACGATTCCGCTCTTCGCGATGTTCGCGCCGGTGATGATCGCGATGGGCGTCGAGAGTTGGGCGACGTTCGCCGTGTTCTTCGGCGGCTTCGCGCTCTTCTTCGTCGGCTGCGCGGTCATCACGCGCATGGAGCGCCCGGGCAATCGCGCCCCCATCGCGCTCGCGCTGATCTGCACGGTCGTCAACGCCGCGTCCTCGATGCTCTTCGGCCCGCTCGTGGTCACGCCGACGTTCGCGATGTTGTCGACCGTCACGCTCGTGACGCAGGTCGAGCGCCACCGCTGGTTCGTTCTCCTCCTCGGATTCGTTCCGATCATCGCCCCGCTCGTCGCGACGCATTTCGGGCTCGCGCCGCCGTCGTATTCGTTCAGCGACGGCGTCATGCACGTCCTTCCGGTGATGGTGCACCTGCGCCCGTTCTGGTCGCTCGTGCTGCTCGTCACGATGAACCTGACGTGTCTCGTCGCCGCGACGGTGCTCGCGGCGCAGCTTCGAGGCAACCTCACCGTCACCGAGAGGAAGCTCGTCGTGCAGGCGTGGCAACTTCGTCAGCTGCTCCCGTGAGTCTTCTCACTCCTCGATCACCGTGAGCTTGCCCGCCTTCACGGCCTTCGCGAGGGCCGCGTGGTCGCGTTCGCTCTGGTCGGCGTAGGCGACGGAGAAGTCGGCGATGGCCTCGTCGAAGGTGTCGCTCTTCCCCAGGTAGCCGCTGATCTTGGCCGGCGCGCCGGACCGCGCGTGCGCGTGTGCGAGGGCCCATCCACACAGCTCGGCGTACTGGCTCGCATGACGCCTGGTGTGAAAACCTCCACCATCGGCTTGATCTTCATGTCCTTGAGCTGACGGATGTAGAACTGCCGGCCGAGGGCTCCCTCCGTCCAGCCGAGGAAGAGATCGCTGGCAGATTGCATCAGCTGGCAGCCCATGCACGACGCGATGTCCGTTGTTGGAGTAAGCGCTCTTGCCCGCATACGGTTCGAGCACCGACGGGCGCGCCTGTTTGAGCTGGAGGAAGAGCGGGTCTTTGTCGCTCGGCCATCATGAGCATGACGCCACAGATGGTGCCGACGCTGCCGACGCCGACCACCTTGATGGCCATGTCCATGAGCTCGAAGCGGTCGAGGAGCAGGCGCCGGTGCTCCGGCAACGTCTCCCGGTAAGCCGCGAAGGCGTTCTGGAGCGTGCGCGCAAACTCCTCATGCGCGTGTTCGCGTGGGTGGATAGATCAGGGGTCGGGTTCTCCTTGATGGTCGGCGCCTCGCCCTCGAGCGTGACGAGCTCGGGGAACTCGTGCTCCAGCACGCTCCGTTGCCGAGCGCTCTCCACGCGCTTCTGGCCGCGCTTGCGCGCTTCTTCGTCCGTCGATCGTCGAGAAGGCCTTCTCGATGTCGATGCTCGCATACCAGACGTCGAGCACGCGCATCTCGCTGTACTCCGCCATGTGCTCTCGGTACGACCGCACGCAAGTGAGCGCCGCGTCGCGAGCGTCGTCTTCGCTGAAGCCATTGTCGCGGCAGGCGAGCACGAAGCTCGCGGCGAGACGCTTCACGTCCCACTCCCACGGACCAGGCAGCGTCTCGTCGAGGTCGTTGATGTCGAAGATGACGCGCCGCTCCGGCGTGGCGAAGGCGCCGAAGTTCAGCAGATGGCTGTCACCGCAAGCCTGAACGCGCAGGCCGCTCGCGGGTGTGGCGGCAGGTCCGCCGCCATGTTGAGCGCCGCCCCGCGATAGAAGGTGAACGGCGACTGCAGCATGCGACCGTAGCGAATGGGTATGAGCTCCGGGATGCGACCTTGGCTGGACCCCTCCATAAGGCGCACCGGATCCGGGCGATCATCTGGCGCGTGCCAGACCGCGTGCGCGGAGCGAGGGCACTTCTGCCGCAAATTCTTGCCCTCTGCGCGAAGCTCGTCGCGCGTGGGACGGAAGACGTACGAGGAGCGCTTCTCGCTCGGTGCGAGTCGCTCGTCGTCGTGCGTGGTTGACGTTCGCTCCTTCAGCATGGCGACACCCGTCCGAGCCTTGGAGCAACTGCCACGCCAGACCAGGTCGCCGCGAAGTGGCCGCTCAGCCGGCCTCTCGGCGCACCCAGTGCGGATCGCGTGCACTCGGTGCTAGACGGCCATGGCATGCCCGATGCTCGACGACATCAGGAGACGTCCCATGGCCAAGAAGATTTTCACTACGGAGCAAGCCCAGGCGATCGGAGACGCGGTCGGCATCGACTGGAGCTCGGCGCCATTCGACGTGGAGCAGTACCGAATGGGGCTCGACGTGGAGCTGGAGCACGGAGTCGTGGACGCGGAGACGAACGTCACGGCCAACGACCCCATCGTGACCGGCAAGATCGCGCTCGCGCACCTGAAGGAGTTTCCGGACTACTACACGCGGCTGGCGAAGATGGAGGCAGAGGCCGAGGGAAAGGCGCCCGCGCCCGCCACGTGACGCGCGGCGCGCAGGAGTTTCGAAACGTCCCTCCTCATTCCCGCATGCGCGCGATCGCGCGTTGATCCGTCTGGATGAGGCCCTTCCCAGGCGCGTCGAGGTCGGCGATGAGAAGCGTGACGATCGCGAAGACGATCGGCGGGATCATCGCGGCGAGCGCGCGCTTGCGCATGCTGAGCCCCGCGGTGATCGACGCGACGAGCGCGAGCACGCCGAGCATGATCCAAATCGTGCGTGGGATTCGGTTCTCGAGGCCCGCGACGCGCCGGTCGCACGCGTCGATCGCGTCGGTGACCGACGCGATGTAGCTCGCCATGATCGGGGTCGGCTTTTGCTCGGCGGCGGCCGCGGCTTGCGCCCAAATCCGGCCCTCGACCTTCAGCGATTTTTCGTGCGCGCGCTGCATCGCCGCCTCGTCGCGCGCGTTCGAGAACTCGAGGCGCGTGTCGATGTACTCGTCGAACATGCGCCGCGCTTCGGGGCGCATCGGCTCCGGCAAGAGATCCAGGCGGCGACTCGCCGTGCCCACCGCGTCCGACTCCTCGACGGCTTGATGCCAGCGCAGATCGTATCGTGACGTCGCGAGCGCGAGCGTGAACCCGAGGAGCAAGCTGAGGAGCAGCCCGACCTGATCGCGAGTGGTCACGAACTGCTCGTGCAGCTTCTCGTCCTCGCCGCGGAATTTTTGGCCGAGCCGATATCCGAGCTCCGTCGCCACCATCAGGACAGGCGCGACCACCAGGAGCAGGAGCAGCGGGTCGTCACGCAGCGCGAACACGCGCTCACCACTCGTCGTCCGTGCGTGCCCACGTGCCATCGGGATCGTAGCGATCGATCGCCGGCGCGACCTTGGCCGTACCTGGGCCGAGATCCTTCTCGTAGACGACGCCGTCCCAGCTCACCATGAACGTCTTCACCCCCGTGACTCGATACTCGACGGGCCACGCGAGGAGCGCGAAGCCGCCGAGCATGTGCCCTTCGATGACGTAATCGAGCGGTCCGAGCGCCGCGTGCGCGCCCTGCCCCTTCAAGACCTTGAAGTAGTAGCCGTGGTAGCCCTCGCCCAGCTTGTAGCCTTGCTCGATCGCCTTCGCGACGGTCTCGCCGACTGGGCCACCCCACGTGCCGTCTTGGAATTGCCACGCGAGGCCGTCTTGCCTGCCCGGCGAGCTCACGAGCTTTTGCGCGTACTCGTGCACGCCGGAGTCGTCGTGGAGCTGCGACGCGTAGTCGTGCTGCGCGTCGGCGTAGCCGCGGCAAATCGTGATCACGTCGAGCTCGTTGCTGCCAATGCGCCGACGAAGCAGCTCGTCGCGCCCCTCTTGGGCATCGAAGGACCACTTGCCATCGCGCCGCTCGATCGGGATCGGCAGCGGCCAATCGTCGTTTCCGACCACGAGCGTCGCGCGATCCGGATCGTCGGACGCGATGATGATCCCGTGCTTCTCGCGTGCCTTCGCGACGAACTTGGCGGCGCGTTGTTTGTCGCCTGCGGTGTCTTGCGACGCGACGAGGTCTTTGGCGTCCGGCCCGACGATCGCGACGATCTCGGGGACGTCCCACTTGGCCGCGGCCGCGATGAGCGCGTTTCCCGCTTCTTCGGGTGACGCGAACGCGCGACCTTCGGACGGATTCGTCGGCGCGGACGCTTCACGCGTACACGCGAGCGCGACGCTGAGGATGACGAAGAGGAGCTTGCTGTTCATGGTCATCACCTCCGGCCACCGCCACCGCCACCGCGACCGCCACCACCGCCGCGACCGCCACCGCCCATGCTTCCACCTCCGCGCGAGCTGCTCGAGCGCGCTGCTTGTCCGTTGCTGCCGCCGCGGCTGCTGCCGCCGAATGCGTTGCCACCTCCGCCGCCGCGGCTCGTGTTGCCGGATTGAACGCTGCGATTTCCTACGCGCTCACCTCCGCCACCGCCGCCGCCAGCGCCGCCGCGACCGCCTCCAGCCGTGGGCTGTGAGGGACGCGCTTGCCCGCCGCCGAGCCCACCGCCGCCGCTTCCTCGATTGCCGCCTCTGTCGCCGCCACCGCGACCGCCACCACCGAGGTCACCGCTTCCGCGCTGCCCGCCCGCACCACCACGAGCGCCCTCTCCACGCGCGCCGGTCGTCCCGCCGAATTTGTTCGCGGTGTCGCGATTGCCATACGGTGCGCCGCCGCGGTGTTGCGGGTTGTGCTGCCACTGGTTGCCGCCGCCGCGATTACCGCCGCCGGTGCGCTCGCTATTTCGAACGAAGTCGTTGTTGCGGTTGATGTTGATGTTGTTGTTACCGCCGCCGTGCCACCCGGTGTTGTATCCCCAGCCGCCGTGGAACGCGGCGCCCATCGCCATGCCGACGCCGAACGAAATCGCCGCGCCCGCAGCGTAATACCCCACGGGCGGATAGCTCACCGCGGGATACGGATACGCTGGCGCGCCGTAGACGACGGTCGGGTTGTAGTCGGGCACGTAGACGACCTGGGGGTTGGACTGCTCGATCACGATGACGGGTTGGTTGTCGACCGTCTGCGTCTGAACCTTCATCTTGTCGTTCGACTTGAGCTGGCCCGCGCCGTTCGCCTTCGCGCGCATGCGCTGGACGGCGTCCATCACGTCGCTCTGTTGAGCAAGGAACGCGTTGCCGAGCGACGTCGTCCACTTGATGTCCTCGGTCATCTTCTTGACGACCTCGGGCAGCGCGGCGAGCCCCTGAACGCTCGCGTCCCAAGTCTGCTTCGAGACCTCGTCGACGAGCGCCTGGTCCTTCAGGTCCTTGTGCTGACCGATCCACTGCTGCATCTCGACGAGCTCGAGCGGGTACGTGGACGCGGCGAGCACCTGCGCGAGCAGCGGGTCGGGATAGAGCGCGATCGGCGCGACCAGCGAATCCAATTGTGCGTCTGGAATGCGCGTGACCTGCTGAGTCGACTGCTCCTGCGCGGAAGCGACGCCTGGCGCGGCCGGAATCCAAAGGAGCGCGCACGCGAGAGCCGTCAGAGCGGGTTTGGGGAGGCGCATGGGTACGGCGGACGGCTGCAAGCACGATGCCGCCTGAAACGCACGAGCGTCGCTCGGTCGCGCGATGCGTCGCCTCGAGACTTTGCGCACGGGGCGCACCTTCCGCACGCAGACTAAGTGTGGGACCGCTTCGCCCACGCCGCATACGCGGTCGATGCGAGCAAGTTCACGACGAGGTACATGAGCAGCGCCGCGAACACGGGCTTCGGATCGGCGACGAGCCCCGTGCTCACCGCGAGGGCGACGCCCGGATGGCGCGACGACGTCGTGAGCGCGAGCACGGTGCGCTCCTCGCGTACTGGCCCGCCGAGGACGTGCCCTGCGACGAGCCCCACCACGTTGAACGCGACGAGCGCTGCGAGCGTGCCGTTTCCGATCAAGCGCGCCATGTCCGGCACGGCCACGACGACCATCGGCAAAAAACCAGCGAACACGAGCGCGAGCCCCGCGATCGACGCTGGACGCACCGCTCGTTCGGCGAATCGCGGCGCGAGCCGGCGCACGAGCATGCCCATCGCGAGCGGCGCGAGCACCGTGAGCGCGATGACGCGCACGATGGCGAGGGCCGGAACGTGCGATTCGACGACGACCGCGAACGGCACGATCACGATCGCGAAGAGCGCGGCCGCGACCAGAAGCCCTATCGTATACGGTGCGGCGCCGCCCGCGCTCATCGCGCGCTTCGGCAGGATCGGCGGAATGGGCGACACGGCGAGCGTCATCAGCGCGAGCGCGACCGCGGGCCGAACGTGGACGAGCGCGAGGGTGGCCGCGACGAAGAGCGGCATGACGACGTTCATCGAGATCATCGCCATGGCGAGCTTGCGCGGGCGGCGCAGCAGGAACGTCACGTCGCGCGCACCCGCCGTGAGCCCGACCGCGAGAACGCTCAGGATCACGCCCGCGCGCACCACGACGAGGATCCACGCCATATCGCACGCGATCGAAGCAATCAACGGACCGCGCTTCCATGAATTCGCTTTCGCGAAGACGAACGATGTGCGCGTCCACGCGCCGGCGCGCACGTCGTATTCGTCGTTTGGGATTGGTACGTCGATTGCTCAGCCGTTGAAGCGAGGCTCTGGAAAGGGGTTCGACCATGCGCACGGCGTTCGTCATCGGTCTCGTGCTCGTCGTGAGCTCGCTCGGATGCGACGAGCTCTTCGAGGGTGCAATGGTGGAGAGTCCGTCCGTTACCCTCGCACCGGCCGCGGGCAACGACGCGCTCGCGGACTACGGCTATTGGTCGAACGACGACGTCTACGGAACCATCTGGACGCCGTACGACTCGAACGTGGTTCCGTATGCGACGCTCCATCGCGGACGCTGGGTGACGCGCGACGGCCGCTGGTGCTGGGTGCCGCCCGACGATCGATTCGCGCAGCGCTGGCTGTCGCCGACCCATGGGAGTTGGTGAGGCTAGCGCCCGACTCGCCGCGGTCGCCGTCGCGATCTTCGTCGCGACGCCTGCGCGCGGCGACGTGCCATCACTGTTCGAGAAGGCCGCGACGTTCGAGCCGGTGTTGCACTTCGGCGAAGCGGGCTCGCTGGGGTTCGAGCCCCTCGTGCAGGCGCGTTGGACGCTCGGCGAGCGCGTAGGTGACCCGACGGTGAGCACGTTCAGCGTGCCGCGCGCGCGCTTCGGACTGACCGCGACGCTGTTCGATGCGGTCATCTTCCACCTGCGCGTCGGCGCACGACAGGACGGGACGGCAACCTTCGAGCAGGCCTACGTGCGCGGGAAGCTCGGACGCTTCACGCTCACGGCGGGCCAGTTCTTCCTCCTGCTCGTCGCGCCGGACGAGCCTTTTCCGCAGGATCTATCGACCGTCGACTATTGCACGTACGCGAACACGTTCTCCGGCGGCGACACGCAGGGCCTCCAGCTCACTTGGGACGGGCCCGTGCACGTCGATCTCACGGTCGGCAACGGCGCGCGCTCTGGGTTCGCCGAGGTCCTCGCGCCGATCGTCGCGGACATCGCCACGACGGCGCGCGTCGACGTGCCGATCGGCGCTCGACGCGTCCGCGGGTTCGACGTCCAGCCGTCGTTTCGCAAAGGACAAAGCGTGACGGCGCGTTTGGGCGGCGTCGTCCACTGGCAGACTCGCCGCGCGCTCGAGGATCATCCCGCGTACGATCTCGTGCTCGGCGGCGGCGACGTCAGCGTGCGAGGCAGCGGCTTTTCACTCCTCGCGTCGACCACGTACATGCGCTGGGCGCCCGAAGGCGGCGTCGCGATCGAGCAGCTCGGCGGCGCGCTCTTCGGATCGATCTTCCCCGCGCGCCGTACGGAGCTCTTCACGCAGCTCGACGCGGTTTGGCCCGTCGGCGCGCGCGCGCCGCTTCCGTCGTACTTCGCCGAAGGCCAGCCAGGCACGACGCCATTTCGCACGCTCACCGTCGGCGCGGCCTACTACGTGCTGCCCGACGTGAACCGCTTGAAGATCCAGATCGATCTCCAGACGATGTTCGACGCGCAGTCGACGAGCATCGCGGTGCCGAACGCGTCGCTCGGCATCCTGCCTGCCAGTGGGGCACAATTCGCAGCCCGGGTGCAGATCACCGCAGCCTTGTGAGCGCAGTCACGTCAGCGGCACTGAAGGCGGCGTGAACGGCGCATCGGTTGCTACGGCTTACGCATGCGATCGATCCCGTTCTCGTCGGCTCTGCCGCGTTTGCGCCGGCGGTGGAAGGTCGTGAACGAAAAGAAGGGGTGGCACGTCGCCATTCGGATCGCGCAAGGGGTGGTCGGCACGATCGCCGCGTTGTGGCTGATTTACCTGGTCGTCGTGAACGCCGTGCTCGCGTCGCATTGGGCCAAGACCAAGGTCAACGGTAAGCCGCAGATCCTCCAGGCCGAGTACAGCTCGGCCTACACGATCCTGCCGGGCGTCTTTCACCTGAAGAACGTCTCGGGTTGGGGGCAGTTCACGGGCCTCGAGTACCAAGGCCAGATCGATCACCTCAGCATCGACGTGAGCATGATCGGCTTGCTCCACCATCGCGTCTCGCTCGACATCCACGCGAGCGGCGTCGCGCTCCAGGGCAAGCCGCCCGCGTCGGCGAAGCCCGTCGATCCGACGATCGACGCGCCCGTGCCGCTCCATGCGGTGGCTGCGCCGCCTGTGCCCGTCGTCGACGAGAGCCTCGCGAAGTGGACCGTCGCGGTGAAGCTCGCGGTCGCCGACGGGCGAGAGCTCTGGGTCGATGGCGCGCGATACGACGGAGCTTTCGCGGCGAAGGGTGCGGCGCACACGACGCCGAATCGATTGTTCGACATCCAGGACTTCGTCGTCGACCTCGACGGCGGCGAGGTGCTCGTCGGGCGGAAGACCGCGTTGCCGCGCCTCTTCGCGCGCGTGGGCGTGATGCTCGATCCCGTGGACCCGCGCGCCGTCGACGCCGACGCGTTCAGGCGTCTGTCGATCGACGCGAGGGTCGCGGGCACGATCGGCGACATGCGCTTCATGCAAGACCTGGCCAAGCTGCCGCTCGTCTTCTCGGGCGACGGTGGCTCGTTCGCAGTCGTCGGCAAGCTCGATCACGGTCAGCTCGCGACGCCCGGTTTCGCGCGCGTCTCGAACCGCGGCATCTGGGTGGGCTTCGCGGGGACCGGCGTCGGCGGAGCCGTCGATGCCGAGGCGAGGCTCGAGGCGTCCCCCGACGGTCCCGTCGCGAAGCTGAGCGCCGAGGTGACGCGCGGCGAGGTCACGACGGCGAAGGGAACCCCGTTCGTCTCGATTGCGGTCACGCGCTCCAAGGCGACAGCGTCGCACCTCGATCTCTCGAACCCGAAGACGATGCGCTTCGTCTTCGACGCGCACGCGCCGAAGGCGGTGGTGCCGCGCCTCACGGTCCTCAACGAATATTTCCGCAACTCGGATTTCAGGATCGTCGAGGGCACGTCCACGGGGCGAGCGGACATCTCGGGCGATTTCCCGAAGGGCGCGCTCGAAGGCGAGCTCGTCTTCTCGAGCGGGATGATCGCGATGGCGTTCGGCGACACGAAGCTCCGCGGCCGCGTCGCGGGAAAGCTCCCCATCGTGCGCGCGTCGAGCGAGAGCGACTTCGTGCTCTCGGGGACGAGCGTTCGCGCCGAGGACACCGACCTCGACAACGGAGACTCCCACACACGAAACTGGTGGGGCTACGCGCAGCTCCCGCGCGGGACGATGCACTTCAAGGGCGAGCCGCACTACACCGGCACGATCCACGCGAGCTATCGCGACATCGATCCCGTCATCACCGCGATCCGCAACCTCCACGGCGTGCCCGAGTGGGTGAACCGGATGCTGGGCATCGGACCGTACAACGCCGACGCGATCGGCACGTTCGGCAAGCACACGAAGCTCGAGCTCGTCGACGCGCGCGCGAACGCCGAGGGCGTCATCGGGCACCCGCACGCGCGCATACGCGCCACCTACGACGGAACGCGCGACCCGAGCCCGTGGCTCGCCGAGCTCGACTTGGGCGTCCTCGCCGTCGGCCTCGAGAAGAGGGGCACGCACGTCGGCATTCAGCTCGCGGACGTGGGCGAGTGGTTCGACGAGAAGGCCGGCCTCCGGAAATGAACGGTCAGGGGTGCGGCGGTGGCGGGCAACCGCAGTAGACGTCGTCTACCCGGCACACGAAAAACGTACCCGACAGCGAGAGCGCTGCTGCATCAGGCTGCGCGGATGTCGCGACGGTGACGGCGTAGCTGCCTGCGACGGTGCCGCCCGGCGGATCGACGTGCGTGTACGTGGTCACCGGCGGTGAGGCGTCAGGCACATAAGACGAGGCGAATGGGGTGCCGTCGGAACGGAAGTACGCGTCGTTCGCGCTCGCGCCGAACGTCAGGCCACCGTCCGCGCTCTCGGCGCTCGCTTGCTCCAATCGAATGCTCGCGCCCCCGTCGGCGCTCTCGGAGCCGACGATGCTAAAGGCCGTGTACCCGCAACAGTCGATGAATTGCGCGATGGGCAAACCGTCGAAGCCGCTGGAGAGGGTCTTCGCGACGCCGTCGCCGTTGACCGTGATGAAGTACCCGGCGTCCGGGCACACGATTGGCGCGACGGCCCCGTCGGGCTGAGCGAAAGCGTCGACGCAGCCAAAGCCCTCGCACGCGTCCCCTGCCCCGTCGATGGTCGCGTCTTGTGCGGCCGCGTCCACGTCCACCGTCGTGCTGCCGCAACCGGCCCCGACGAGCGCGACCAGCAACATCGATCGTACGCGCATGATCGCAAGGTCACCCGCCAAGGTGCACCGCCTTTCCCACCCAGGTCGTCGACTCGCACGCCTCGACCAAGAAATCGGCAAGGTCCGCCCGCGAGATCGACCCCGGCACGCTCACGAGCTCGGTCGTCCGCACGAACTTCCCCTTCGCCTTGCCGTTCGTGAGCCGCGTCGGGCGCGCGATGACGAAGTCGAGGCCGCTCTCGCGCGTCATGCGCTCCTGAACGTCGTGATCGCGGAAGAAGCCCTTCAAGAGCCCTCCGATGAGGAGCTTCCTCTGAAACCAGCTCGCCGCGTGCTCGCTGTCTCCGACGCCGTGCGCGGTGAGGACCACGAGGCGCTTCACGCCGTGCTCCTTCATCGCGTCGATGCAGTGCTTCGTGCCGCGCGAAAAGTAGTCGGGCTTGTCCTTGATCGCGCTCAGCGAGGTCGGCGACGCGCAGATGATCACGGCGTCATGACCGGCGACGGCGCTGCGCACCGACGCTGCGTCGTGGAAGTCGCCCGCGACCTTCGTGAGCGAGGGATGCGTGAGGTCGAGCTTCGACGGCGTGCGCGAGAACGCGCTCACCGAGTGCCCCTTCGCGAGCGCGGCTTTGACGCAGAGCGCGCCTGTTCCCTGCGAGGCGCCGAGGACGAGGATCTTCATTTCAATACCAACCATAGCCGAACATCAGGAAGACTCCCCACGCGACGCCTCCTTCGGCGCCGTCGCGCTTGACCACGCCGCCGAGATCGCCCGCGAGGCCGAGCGTCCACGCGCGACGCGCGTTGCTCGCCGAGCGCTGGTGCGGGAAATGGAAGTCGACTCGAAGCGTGCCGCCGACGGCGGACGCAGACTCGGATGTCCCCCAGCTGTAAGTCGGACCGGCTGCGAGCGTGAGCCAGTCGATCGGCGTCACCGTGAAGTCGAGTGTGTCGCGGACGAGGACGCTCACTCCCGCGAGTGGAATGATCCCGGCGACAGCAGCCAGATCGTCCTCGATGCCGAACAGATCGTTCAGCTGCACACCTCCCCGCAAATACAAACCGAGCCCGCCGTCTCCGCTCTCGTTCGGCCCTTCGATCCGAAAGCCGGCGATGGCGCCCACGCCGGCGCTCAGTCTCGGCCCCGACCGAGCCGTGGGTTGCGCGAAGGCCATACTCGGAATCAGCGTTGCAACTGCAATAAGCAAAAAGAAAGATTTCATCTTTCGAAGCATAGCTTCGACATACAGGGGCTGGTGTGAGCAAATATCGAGACGTCGACGTCCGTCTGAATCGTCAACGCGCCAGTGCAACATCCAATCGGGGTAGATCAGCGGAACGTGCGATTGCTCCGACGCGGGCGGCGGCTGCGCCCTCTACGGTCAGGCGTGCGGCGACGGCGGCGAGCCGTGCTGCAACAGCGTCCCGTGCACGAGCGGGCGCTGCGAGATCCCCGTCAACTGACGCAACCGGTCGAGCACGGAGTGGGCCGACGGTCATCTCTCGCGCTACGAGCATTTCCGGACGGTGTCGGCACGAGCTACAACACCGAGCAATATGGTGGCACGTCGCCCTGTCCGGGAGCTTCGACGCGATTGGGTGTCCGTGATCTCACGCGCGTCGAGCGCCCAGTGATGCGCGCGGCGTGGCTCGTGATCGCGGTCGCCGCGTGTGGAGCGCGCACCGAGCTCGACGGACCGAGGCCGGACGCGGCCCTCGATGCGGCGTCGGATCTCTCGCCCGACTTCGCTTGGTATCGCCTCGATGAGACGTCCGGCTCGATCGCTCACGACTCGACCGCGAATCACTACGACGTCGACGTCGGCAACGTCGCGTGGGGAGAGGGCGCGACGTTCGTCCAGAATTGCGGCGCGGCGAGCGTCGCTGCTTCGTTCCGCGTCGCGCCCGTCACGATCACGGCGTGGCTCACGCCGGCGCTGCGCGCCGACGAATCGGCGAACGCGTACGCGCTCACGCCGTTTCCCCCGAACGCGCTGAGCGGCGACGTTCCGGCGCTCGGCGGGTTCGGAATGGGGCTCGACGTGTGGGGCGGCGGTAACGCCCTCGCGGTCGAGACGGGCACCAACGCGAGCATTGCGTTCCACTCGATCGCGGGGTCGTACTCGCCGGGCACGCGTCACTTCGTCGCGATCGTGATCGACGCGGCGAGCGCGTCGCTCTACGTCGACGGCGCGCAGCTCACGCCCGTCACCGCGGACACGCCGCCACCCTCCGCGCCGACTCCTCTTCGCCTCGGTTGCCACAACGACGACACCGGCTACGGCACGAAGCGATTTTACAACGGGCGCATGCGCGACGTGCGCGTCTACAAGCGGCTCCTTCAATCGTCCGAGATCGCCGCGCTGCACGCGAACGGCCCCGTGTGAATCGCGGATCACTTCGCGACGACTGCGATGTTGCCGAGGACGAGGTCGGTCCAGTAGACGGACGCGCCGTCGACCGTGAGACTACCGACCGCGCTCTCGTCCGCGGCGAGCGAGGTCGCGCTGCCGGTCGCGACGTCGATCTCCCATGAGCCGCGCGCCGTGGCGCGCTGACGATGTGCAGCGGACGGCACAGCCGAGCTCGCTCGCGCTTCACCGCCGGGCCACGCATACGTACAGCGTCACTGACTTGCGTCGGGCGCCTTGGGGCGTGATGCTCGTCGGATGACGAAGCACACGGTCACGGCGATCACGTTCCTTCTCACCGTCACTGGCGCCGAGGGTTGTCACCGGACTGCGGCGACCGCCGACGGCGGCGACCTCGCCGTGGCGGCGACCGCCAGCGCGAAGGCCGACATCGTCGCAGCCGTGGCGCCCGACAACGCGATCGACGACGACGCCGGCGTCACGATCGCGCCGCCCGCCGCGGTCGTTCAGGCCGATTCGAACATCCCACTCAACGAGGCTGTCGTGGGCACGCCTGCGAACCTTCCCGCGAGCTACTCCGCATCGTTCGCCCCGCCGCCGCAAGCGGTCGACGAGTCGGCGCGTCCTGCGCAGCCCGACGCCGATTCCACGTGGGTCCCCGGCTACTGGTGGTGGAGCGCGCCGCTCGCGCGGTACGTGTGGGTCGGCGGCGCGTGGAGGCGTCCGCCGCCCGATCAAACGTGGGTCGCGGGATCGTGGACGCCGCGGAGCGGGCGCTTCGTCTGGTCGCCCGGCTACTGGGGCCCGCGCGGCTACGCGCGCGAGGTCGTCGATGTCGCGCCGCCGCCGATGCGCGTCGAGGTGCGGCCGCCGGCGCCCAGCGTCGATTTCGTCTGGACGCCCGGTTACCACGTGTATCGCGGAGGCGCGTACGCGTGGACGCCAGGGACGTGGGTGCGTCCGCCGCGTGCGGGCGTCGCGTGGGTCGAGCCGCGCTACGTGACGACGGGCGGCCGCTACTACCTTCAGCCGGGTCGCTGGGACGTTCCGGTGGAGCGGCGCGGCGTAGTCTTTCGACCCGACATCGACGTGAAGCCCGGCGCACGCGTCGTGCTCGCGCCGGTCGCAGCGAACGTGGTCGTCGAGCACGAACGTTTCGTTCACGAGTCGTCCCGAGCGATCGCTCACGGCGCCGTAGCGGATCAGCGCGGGGCATTCGTCGTCCCCCGCGCGGTCGTTCGCACCGACGCGCGCGAGATCGTGCACGAGCCCGGGCAAGTGCGCGTCGACGAGCGCGTCCGCGTCGAGGAGCACGGCGCGGATCCGCGCGTGCACGTCGAAGAGCGCGGCCACGTCGAGGAGCACGTCATGAACGCGCCGCGCGTCGACACGCGCGTCGAGGTGCACCCGCAACAGGTGCAGACGCGGCCCGTCGCGCGACAACCCGAGCGCGACCCACGACACCGCTGAGCGCGCCGCGGCTGCAAAAAAGCTTCGACTCGCTCGTTCGCGTCCCGGGGCTCGTCGCCGCGGGATCGCGGATCAGCATCGTGAGCTCAGCGTCGGCGTCACCGGAAAGCTCACGCAAAATGCGGCGCCCGGCGCGGCGTCGTCGACCCAGATGCGTCCGCCGTGCGCCAGCGCCGCGAGCCTGCAGAACGTGAGACCAAGCCCGCGTCCACCGCCCGCGTACGGTCGTCCATCACCCTCGACCTGCACGAACGCATCGAAGACTCGCTCGCGCATCCCAGGCGGAATGCCGACGCCGTGGTCCGCGACGCGAAGCTCGGTTCCTCCTGCGCCGGGTGTGGTGGCCACGGTGACCTCGCTTCCTCTCGGCGCGTGCCGGGTCGCGTTTTCGAGCAGGTTGGCGATCACGCGTCGCAGCAGCTCCTTGTCCGCTCGGATCGAGGGCACGTCGAGGAGCGTGCGGATCGTGACGTCGCGTGCGCGCGTGCTCACGTCGAGCTCCGCGACGACGTCTGCGACGAGGGCGCTGACGTCGACCTCGGAGCGCTCGGGCGAGAGTCGCCCCGCGGCGGCCTTGCTCACGTCGAGGATGTTCAAGATCATGCGATTGAGGTGCCGCGCCTCTGCTTGAATTTGCGCGGCGGACTCGCGCACTTCCGCCGTCACGCGCGTTTCGCGCATGACGACCTGCGCGTGCAGGCTCACCGAGCTCACGGGACCCTTGAGGTCGTGCACGATGAACGCGATGAGGCGCTCCTTCTCGAGCTGCAGGCGCAGTAGGCCGTCGTGTTGCTGCTTCAGGAGCGCGTGCTGCTGCTGGTGCTCCGCTCGTAGCTGTCGCAAGCTCAGCGCCGTTTCGACGCGGACGAAGATCTCGTCGGGGAGCGCTGGCTTCGTGACGAAGTCGTCGCCGCCTGCCCGCAGCGCCCGATCGAGCGTGTCGATGTCGCGGTGGCCGGTGAGAAAGAGGATGGTCGTCTCGCCGCCGCGGAGCATGGACCGGATGCGCTGGCAGGTGGCGAAGCCGTCCATCTCCGGCATCTGCGCGTCGAGCACGACGCAATCGACGTAGTTGCGCTCGAAGCACTCGATCGCCTCGGCGCCGCTGCTCGCCTGGACCACTCGAAACCCTTTGGCTTCGAGACCGAGACCCACGAGCGCGCGGCCGTCGGCGTCGTCATCGACGACGAGCACCGTCGATCCTTCGAAAGAGGCTTGGGACATCTTTGGTAAACACGTCACTCTACGCCCGCGCTCGAGCGCGCGCCCGAGGCATCGACGTGTGGCGTTCGTGTTAGTCGCTCGGCGTCGCACCCATGCGCGCGAGCTTGCGATAGAGCGTTCGACGATCGAGGCCGAGCGCCTGCGCGACGGCGGTCTTGTTGCCCCGAAAGGTGACGAGCATCTGTCGGATGTAACGGCGCTCGACCTCGTCCATGGTCGGCATCTCGCCTCCGACGGTCAGCCCGATGTCGCCCTTGCGCACCTCGTCGACGAGGATCTCGATCGGCAAATCTCCTAGCTGCAGCTCGTCGCCGTTCGACATCGACACCGCACGGGCGATGCAGTTCTGGAGCTGACGTACGTTGCCCGGCCACGCGTACGCGAGCAGGCGCTGCGCGACGGCCCTCGAGAAGCCCTTGGGCTTTGACGGCGAGCTGGCGGTCGCGTCGAGGAATCGCTGCGCGAGCAGGAGCGCGTCGTTCTCGCGCTGCCGGAGCGGCGGCACGGGAATTCCAACGACGTTGATTCGATAGAACAGGTCCTCGCGGAAGCGTTTGTCCACCACGTCGCGCTCGAGATCGCGGTGCGTCGCAGCGACGATCCGCGCGTCGAACGGCACCTCGTGATCGCTCCCGACCGGGCGCACGCGTCGCTCTTGGACGGCGCGCAGTAGCTTGGCTTGCATGCCCGCCGGCATCTCGCCGATCTCGTCGAGCAAGATCGTTCCGCCGTTCGCGCGAACGAACAATCCAGCGCGCGACGTCCTCGCGTCCGTGAACGCGCCGCGCGCGTGGCCGAAGAGCTCGCTCTCGAGGAGGTGCTCGGGCATCGCGGCGCAGTTGATCGCGACGAACGTGCCTTTGCGCCCGCTGAGATCGTGGATGGCGCGGGCGACGAGGTCTTTGCCCGTTCCGCTCTCGCCGGTGACGAGAATCGTCGTGTCGGAGTCGGCGACGCGCGCGACGAGATCGCGCAGCCGGTCCATCGCAGCGCTGCGACCGAGAAGCTCGTTCGCGCCGATGTGCGCTCCGCTCGCGCGAATGCGCGCGACCTCGTGACCCACGGCGCTCGTCGCGACCGCGCGCTCGACGGCGATCACGAGCTGCTCGCGGTTGAATGGCTTCGTGACGAAATCGAAGGCGCCCGCGCGCATCGCGGCGACCGCGGCGTCGATCGTCCCATACGCGGTCATCAGGATCACCGGCAGACTCGGCCTGAGCGCGTGGAGACGGGCGCAGAGCTCGACGCCGCTCATGCCCTCCATGCTCAAATCGGTGATGACGGCGTCGATCTCTTCGTCGCGAACGAGCGCGAGCCCTTCGTCCGCGCCGGCGGCGGTGAGGACGCGATGTGCTCCGAGCTCCGCGACGATCAGCGCGCAGAGCGCGGGATCGTCATCGATCACGACGACGGTATGACGCATGGTGGCGGCTCTGCATGGTGCGTGCCTGTCACATTCGTGCGTATCCGACGCGTCGACGGTAGCAATTCGTCACGATCGCGGCGCCGTGGAAGATCGTTCACGCGAGCTCCCGCGGAAGCACGATCGTGAACGTGGTGTCTCCTTGCGCAGATCGGACGCTTATCGCCCCGCCATGGGCGTTCACGATCTCGCTCGCGATGTAGAGCCCCAGCCCCAGGTTGCCGGCCGCGCGCGCCGTCTCGCCGTCGTCGGCGCGACGAAACGGATCGAACAGGTGTGAGAGCACGTCCGCGGGGATGGTGGGACCGCGATTCGTGACGGCCGCGATCACCGACGGCCCCTGCTCTGCGAGCGTGATCTGGATGGAAGCGTGGCGCTCGCCGTACTCCACGGCGTTGCCGATGATGTTCGAGAAGACCTCCCCGAGGAGCTCCGCGTCCCACACGCCGGACACGTCGCCGATCTCGTCGAGGTGAATGTCCCGCCCGGACGCGAGACGAAGCTCGGCCGTGATGCGCCGGCACACGTCGCCGAGATCCGTGCGCGTGCGGTCGAGGACGAATCCGCCGCCGAGCCGCGCGCGCGTGAACTCGAGCAGCTGGACGATGATGCGCTTCATCCGATGGCCCGCGTCGAGGATGCGCCCAGCGAGGTGAGCCTCCGTCAGCGGAAGCTTCCCGCCCGACAGTAGAAGGCCGCTCGCCATCATCACGGCGTTGAGCGGATTGCGGAGGTCGTGTCCGACGATTCCGATGAGTCGCTCGCGGAACTCTGCGACGTTACGCAGCTCGCGCTCGGCCGCCATCGCCGCCGTGCGCCCGTCCTCGGCCGCGTCGGCGCGGCGGCTCTCGCGCAGGAGCGCGAGGACGAGCCGTTCGTTCGCGTCGCGCTGCTGTTCGAACTGATTCATGGCTTCCTCTCGGGGCGCAGCAGCGGCCTGCCGGTCAAGAGCCCGTCGTACGCGCGGAGGCTCGCGCCGACCTTCAAGCGTCCCTGCGGCGTGACGATGTATTCGCGCAGCTCCTTGCTGTGCGCGCTGCCGCGGACCTTCACCACGGCCATCGCGCGACGCAGCTCGGCGTCGAGCTCGACGTACCGTTGGATGATGATGGCGTCGCTCAAGAACGCGATGCCCTGCGGGCTGAACCTCAAGTCGCTGAACGTGTCGTCGAGCTCGACGGTCGACAAGAGCGTGACGGAGGCGCTCGTGAGCGCGCCGACCATGCGATACAGAGACTCCCGAAAGTCGTCACGGAACGTCGGCGCGAGCGCGAGCTCGAGCCCGGAGAGCGAGTCGATGACGGCGCGCTTCGCCCCGAGGCGTCGGACTGCGTTGCGTATTTCGACCAGCGTCTCGTCGATCGAGAGATCGAGCGGGCGCATGTAGAGGATCTCGAGCAGGCCCTCGCGCATGAGCCGGTGAAACTCGGGCCCGAAGGGCGTGGTGTTGATGTATTCGTTCGGCCGGCGCTCGAACACCGCGATGATCCCCGGCTCGCCGCGCTTCGCGCCTTCGAGGATGAACTCGTTGGCGAGCAGCGTCTTGCCCGAGCCCGACGGCCCGGCGACGAGCATCGAGTAGCCGCTCGGGATGCCTCCGCCGAGCATCTCGTCGAGGCCCTCGACGCCCGTCGTCACGCGACTCTCGAGCGCGTTGCTCGCTTCGGTGCGCGTCTCTGGGTTGAGGAGGCGCGGAAACACGTTCACGCCATCACCCGTGATGCGCATCGTCTGGAGGCCGGGGATCTGGCCCTGCCCGCGCATCTTGACGACCTGGAGCTTGCGGACGACGGAGTTGCGATCGGCGGATTGATTCAACCAGATGATGCCGTCGGCGACCGTGAAGATCGGGCTGTCGTGCTCGGCTTCGTGGGCGAGCTCGCCGATGAGGAAGGTCGTCGCCGTGCACGTGGTGAGGTGCATCGCGAGCTCCTGGACGAACTCCTGCACCTCCATCGCGCCTTCGGACGTGTCGGACGGCTGCCGCATCATCGAACGGAACGAATCGACCACGACGATGCCCGGGCTCGTGCGCGCGACCTCTTCGACGATGCGATGGAGCACGTGCTTCAGCCCGCCGGTGCCCGCTTCTTCTCCGAGGTGGAGGAAGCGGATGACGTCTCCGACCTTTTTCGCGTCGAAGAAGCTGAACTGCTGCTGGTACCTGAGCATCTTGATCGGGGGCTCGCCGATGATCGTGAGGTAGAGCGCGGTGCGATCCTTCGTGGCGTTGGCGAACGCGATCTGGTGACCGAGCGTGGTCTTGCCGCAGCCGGGACCTCCGACGATGAGGTTCAAGGAGAACTCGGGAATGCCGCCGCCGAGGACCTCGTCGAAGCCCGGAACACCGGACTGAAGCGTCCGAATCGTCACACGGTCGGTCATGACTCCTCCTTCAGATCAACTTCCACGTCGGGCCACGCCGCGCGCACGATCTGAGTCGTTAGCTCCGCACCCACGAACGTGACCATGAGCCCAAAGAATCTCGAAAAGAGCACGGTCGCATCGCGACGCGCCGCTTCGATCGGCGCGTCGCGCAGGCAGCTCGCGAGCGAGCTCACCACGGTGTCCAGATCGTCACCGGCGTCGAACGACGACAAGAGCGGCGCCTCGGCGCGAACGAGCTCCGCGCTGCGCGCAAAGATAGCGTGCACGCCTCGGCGGCCGAGGATCGGCGCGAGCTGCGCGAACGTGCGCTCGTAAACGTGCGTCACGCCGGCGACGCCGTGGGTCGACAACTCGCGGTCAACCAGTAGTGCAGCGACGCGCGTTCGTGCCGACTGGTGCTCCGCGTTTGCCATTTTCCCCCACGGTTGGGTGTCATCGCACCGCAGTCACCCCATGTCTACTGTCCATTCGCGAATTCGGCAGCTTCGTAAAATGGCATTTCTGCCACGCCGCATTCGGCCTGCAGAATGTGGACCGACGCCTTACATTTGGTGGTGTGCCCACCCAGAGAATCACCGTCGAGTTGGACGACGAAACCGTCGCCTCGCTCGCCACGCTTGGGAAGCCGGTCGATGTGCTCGCGCGCCTCGCGATCTCAGCGGCCGACGGCGTCCGTGGCCCGCACCATGAGATGCGCGTGCTCACCGACGAGAGCCTGCGGAGCGAACGGGAAAGGGCGGACGCGCGGCCTCGAGTCAGCTCGCTCTTGGCTCTCCTCGCTCAGCGGAAGACCACCGACGAGGACTTGACCGGCGAGAGGGCACGCGTCGATACGGTGCTGGTCGACCAGGCCGAAGCGAACAGTCAGATGGTGGGCTCGGCCCTTCGCGCGCACGACGTCGCGCTCGAGGCGGCCGTGGCGAAGGAGCGCGCCGAGTCGAGCGAGCGCGAGCTCCGCGCCATCGCCGAGCTCAGGGAGCTCTTCATCGGCATCCTCGGGCATGACCTGCGCAATCCGCTGTCGTCGATCGCCCTCGCGTGCTCGGTGCTGCTGCGACGTGGCCACCTCGACGCGGAAGACGCGGCGACGGCGGCGCGCATCGTCCGCGCCACCCAGCGCATCACCCGCATGATCCCCCAGCTGCTCGACCTCACGCGCGCTCGTCTCGGCGGCGGGATGTCGCTCGAGCGCAAGCCGGCCGATCTGCGTGCGATCTGCAGCAACGTCGCCGAGGAGTTCGACACGCCAGTCGAGCTGCGCGTCGACGGCGACGTGACAGGCAGCTGGGACGCGGATCGCTTGGCGGAGGTCCTCTCGAACCTCTTGGGGAACGCTGTCGAGCACCACACGCCGCAGACGCCCGTGATCGTCGAGGCCCGCGCCGATGGACCGAACGTGTTCGTCGCGGTGACGAACCAGGGCGAGCCCATTCCGGCGGACGTCCTTCCGTTCATCTTCGAGCCCTTCCGCCGCGCGAAGAAAGAGGAAAGGTCCAAGGCCGGCAACCTCGGCTTGGGCCTCTACATTGCACACGAGATCGTGGTCGCGCACGGCGGCACGCTCGACGTGCGCTCCGCGGATCACACGACGACCTTCACCATCCGGCTGCCGCGCGTCGCGCCCTGAAACACTGCGCGTCGAGCGTGGTCTCTCCCTTGCACGGAGCGAGTCATGCCTCTGCGAAGCTCGTTGCCGCTTCCCCACTGACGGAAGCGCTCGATCTGATCGAGCGGGAGATCGTAACCCGTCAAATGGAGCAGCGAGTAGAGGAGCGCCGAGCCGTGGCCCGCGGAGAGGACGAAGCGATCGCGGTCCCACCAGTGCGGGTTTTTCGGATTGTGACGAAGAAATCGACTCCACAGGACATAGGCCATCGGCGCCGCGCCCATCGGCAGGCCAGGATGTCCGGACTTCGCCTTCTCGACCATGTCGACCGAGAAGAAGCGCAGCGTATCGACGCACGATTGATCGATCTCGAATGCTTTCACGACGACCTCTTCGGTGGTGCGGGTTCGGGCGCGTGCCAGCCGCCTGCGCGATCGATGAGTCGATCGGCCTCGACCGGTCCCCACGTTCCGGCCTCGTATTCGTGCGGCGGGGCCGCGCTCGCCAAGATCGGCGCGACGATCCGCCACTCGGCCTCGACGGCGTCCTCGCGAGCGAAGAGGGTCGCGTCACCCTTCATCGCGTCGCCGAGCAGACGCTCGTACGCGTCCATTTCGTCGCCTGCGTCTTGCGCCGCGACGAGCTCGACGCCCTTGCCGACCATCGCCTCGCCCGGAGCCTTCGAGCGTACGCCGAGCGCGATGGCGACGTCGGGCCCGAGCCGGAAGCGCACGTAGTTCGGCCGCTGCGTCTTCTCGCCGAACGGCGAGCGCGATGGCGCGTGGAGCTCGACGAGCACTTCGGTGCACGTAACCGGCAGCCGCTTGCCGGCGCGGATGTAGAACGGCACGCCGGCCCAACGCTCGTTGTGGATCTCGAGCCGAAGCGCGGCGAAGGTCTCGACGCGCGAATCGGCCGCGACCCCGGGCTCGTCGCGGTAGCCACGGAATTGTCCGCGCACGACGCTCGCGGGATCGAGCGGATGGATCGCTTCGAGCAAGCGCGCCTTTTCGTCGCGAAGCTTTTCGGGATCCGCGTCGGGCGGCGCATCCATCGCGAGACACGCCGTCACCTGCAGCATGTGATTCTCGATGACGTCGCGGATCGCGCCGACCTGTTCGTAGAAGCTCCCGCGTCCCTCGACTCCGAAGCTCTCCGCCATGGTGATCTGCACGCGCGCGATGTATCTGCGATTCCAGATGGGCTCGAACAACGAATTGCCGAATCGGAAGTAGAGGAGGTTCTGCACCGGCTCCTTGCCGAGGTAGTGATCGATGCGGAAAACGGCCTGCTCGGGGAACACGGCCAAGAGCGCACGGTTGAGCGCGCGTGCCGACGCCAGATCGCGCCCGAACGGTTTCTCCGCGACGACGCGTCCGTCTCTCGCGCAGCCCGACCGGCCGAGCTGAGCGACGACGGTCTCGAACAGGCCCGTCGGAATGGCGAGATAATGTAGCGGCCGTTGCGACGAGCCCATCTCGCGACTGAGACGATCGAACGTGGACGCGTCTTCGTAGTCGCCGTCGACGTAGCGAAGCAGCGACGATAGCTCTTCGAAGGCCTCATCCTCGATCTTGGCGCCGTGGGCCTCGAGGCTTTCGCGCGCTCGGTCCCGCAGTCGGGCGAGGTTCCAACCAGCTTTTGCCACACCGATGACCGGCACCTTCAGGCGTCCCCGCTTCACCATCGCGAAGAGCGCCGGGAAGATCTTCTTGTGTGCGAGATCTCCCGTCGCGCCGAAGAAGACGAGCGCGTCGGACCTTGCAGCGTTGCTCACGACAGACCGGCAGCAAGCCACGCGCCAAAGACTCGACCTACGTCATTGCCACGGGGCGCAATTGCGCCGCTGCGAAGCTGCTGGCGCTGCGTGGTGGGCCTCTGGGCCCTCGCGGCCATCCGTAGCGCTCGAGACGAGACCGCCTGCGATCGCATCCATGAGCGACTCGAATCGCGCGCGGTCGAAGTCGCTTCCGCTGCACAACCAGTCGACGTGACGCGTCTGCGAGCCTTCCGCCGCCTCGCCGCTGTAATGACCGAGAACGTCGAGGTGATCGGCGTGGCCCGCCCAGACGAGCTTGCCCCAAATCTGCGAACGGATCGGGACGACGCCGTCGTTCGCGCGCACGCCGGGCACGCGCCCAAACGCGCCCGCAAGCACCCGCTCGCTGTCCTCGCCCGCACTCGGAGCCGCGCAGGGGTAGCGTGCGTCCGCTCGTGACGTGATGCCGTACAGCGTCGTGAACATCGCTTGGCTGAGCGCGTGGCGCGGTCGCACGAGCCCGCGCAGAAGCGAGCGCGCCGACGGAGGCGGCGCCATCGATGCGGTCGCTTGATAGAGGACGCCCGCGCGATCTTCGATTCCCGCGGCGAAGAGGTCCATCGCTTCGGGCATGAGCTGGACCATCGCGCCGTTGTCTTCCGTCATCGCATCGACGTAGTCGCGCACTTCGCGGCTGCGGGCTGCGTCGAGGCCTCGCAGAAGCGCATTGGTCGCGTGGTCGAGCACTTTGAGTCGCGGACCACGCTCGAACGCGGCGACGAGCGCGCTCATCGCCGAGAGAGGCGGCGAGCCGATCGTCAGCGCGATGACCGTGAGCGCGCTGAGCGCGCGCAGCGCCCGCCCGCCGCTCACCGTCGTGAAGAAGCTCGCGAGCGGCGTCCCGTAGTGCGGCGTGTTCATCATCGTCACGCTCGCGAGTCGCGACCGCCAGGCGAGCGCTTCGGCAGCGACCGAGAGCGATACGCTCGGCGAGGCGGCGAGACGCGCGTCCAAACCGCCCGTCGAGTGTCCGATGAGGTGGATGGGCCCGCGATCCCGAGTGGGAAGATCGCAAGTGCTCGCGACCTTCTCCACGAGCTTCGCCGCGCGCCGTCGAATCGACGCCGTCGGCGAGACGTGCACGACGTGGATCTGGACCTCGTCGCCCGCGGCGCGCAAACGTTCGGAGAGGGCGCGTTCGACGTGCGTGAAATAGTCGTACGCGGCGAGCCGGCCGAAGCCGAACATCCCAGGTGAAAGGTAGAGGCGATGGAGCACGCCTCGTTCGAAGCGACTATTGTGCCGCGGCTTCGCCCCGAAGGCTCGTGCGCAGCTGTTGCGCATCGAACGATCGTGGCTTCGTCGTCCGGATGAAATCGAGGAGGATGGCGGCGAAGCGCTCTGGATCGTCGAGATACGGATAGTGGCCGGCGCCGGGAAAGATCTCGAGCCTGCTGCCCGTCATGAGCTCGTGGGTGCTGAGCGCATGCCGAACGGGAATGAGCGGATCTCGTTCGCCCCAAACGATCATCGTCGGCAACCCTTTGGCCAGGTAGAGCTTGTCGGTGGCGCTCACGAGCTGGCCGCCGAGGTCGATGATGCTCCGCACCGTGTGGAGAAACGAGCGTCGCGCCTCGGGCTGCTCGAGCGAGACGAAGCTTCGCCACGTCTCGCCGAGATCGGCGCTGGCGCGGAAACCGATCTTCTCCATCGCCCGCATCATCGTACCGATGCCACGCGCCGCTCCCGCTGCGAGCCAAGGCAGAACGAGCTCCGCGCCCGGTAGCGCCGCGGCTCGGAGGATCGGATGGACCTCGCGCCCGAGGCCGCCGCTCGACACGAGGACGAGCCGTTCGCAGCGCTCCGGAAACTGGTACGCGAACTGGAGCGCGACGCCACCGCCGAGCGAGTGTCCGACGATGGTGCCGCGTGGTTGACCGAGCGCCTCGAGAAGATCGCGGATCAGGTTCGCGTACGCTCCGAGCGAATAGTCGCCGAGCTGAGGTTTGGCGGATTCACCGTGCCCGAGCAGATCGGGCGCGATGACCGTGTGATGGTCGCTGAGCCGCGGGATCACCTTGCTCCACGTCGCCGAGCTCCCGGCGATACCGTGCAACAGGACCACGAGCGAGCCGCGGCCCGCCTCGAGGTAGCGGAACTGTCGACCGTGCAGGATGATCTCGCCCATCGTCTCGAGAAGCTGTGACTCGACGGTGCCTCGCGCAAGCCGCGCAAAAACGTTGCTCCATCGGCATAGGATTCGTCGCTCGATGAGGCACGATAGCTGCTCGTCGAATGTGCATGAGCAGCGCGCTTGCTAGAATCGTCCCGAGCGAACGGCACCGTGGTGAACGCGGGGGTTGGCTGAGGGCAGCCGTGCTCGGCGCCGACGACGGCGTCGTATCGACCGCCAGCCTCATCATCGGTGTCGCGGCCGCCGAGGCTTCGAAGGAAGCGACGTTGATCGCGGGGGTCGCGGGTCTCGTGGCCGGCGCGTTCTCGATGGCGGCCGGCGAGTACGTCTCCGTGAGCTCACAGCGCGACGCGGAGCGCGCCGACATCGGCAAAGAAAGGAAGGAGCTCGTCGCGGACCCGAAAGGGGAGCTTCGCGAGCTCGCCGCGATTTATCGTGCGCGCGGCCTCGACGCGGATCTCGCGATGAAGGTCGCCGAGCAGCTCAGCACGAGCCGTCGGCTCGAGAGCCACTTGCGCGACGAGCTCGGGCTCGACCAAGCCAAGCTCGCACGACCGATCCAAGCGGCGCTCGTCTCGGCTGCGAGCTTTGCGTCGCTCGGGATGCTGCCGATCGTCGGACTGCTCCTCGCACCGGCGTCCATTCGCATCGCGGTCGTGGCGATCGTCTGTGTGCTCAGCCTCGCCGTGCTCGGGGCGCTCGGTGGCCATCTCGGCGACGCACCGAAAGGGCGCGCCGCGCTACGCGTGATGATCGGAGGCAGCGCGGCCATGGCTGCGACGGCGCTCATCGGCCACTTCCTGCACGCGATCGGCGTGGGTTGAGCGCCGCCGTTCAAAGGGATCTTCGCGACCACCACGATCGGAACGGGCATCGGCACTGGGCACTTCGTCTGGCCGCTCCTCGTGGCCATCGTCGGCTACATGCTGCTGCACGCTCTGATTCGCGGGCTGCTGCACTTGCTCGCGCGCGACGCTCTTCGACGCGCACGTCCACGACGCGAGCGTCTCGACGTTCGCCGACCGGTCGCAGACGGACCTCGGGCACATGGTGGGACCTGAAGGGAGAGACCGCGACGATTGTCGAGTTCGCACCGAGCGCCGAGGTTCTCCGTCGCGGCTCTGATCCGCTCGACCCCTGATTGTTCACAGCGCAGACTCACAAGCGGTTCACGATCCGAGGTCCGATACGTGCAGGACGCTGATCGCGGCGCGCGACAACCGCCGCGCTGGGCGCAAGGCGACCTACGCGCTCGAGCCGCGGGTCGCGAGCAAGCGGCCATCGCGCAAATCCACGCGCAAAAGCGCAAATCGCGCGAAGCCCGACACGAACATCAATTTGCGATCGGAGCGACGCCAAGACACTGCCCGCACGCGCCATTCACGCCGCGGTGGCTGACGGCGCACTCTTGTTACACGCGTGCCGTCTCGGCGAACCCGCTCACGATCGATCTCGAGGAAGCTCCGTGACGGTTCACCGTGTCCGCGCGCGTGCGGGTCGGCGGCGGTGACACCGACATCTCCGATCTGCGCGTCATCGGCGACTCGATCGAGGTGCGCGCCCACCATCACGCAACCGACCGGGCTCGTCGAGACGCCGCCGCTCCGCGCGGACGACTCTTTCACCCTCTTCTGAAAGACCCGGCAGCGTTTGCGATCGCCACTCGCGTCGCCGGAAGCTCATCGCGGTGGTATGCGCGATGCACCGTCGTCGAAGAAAAGGAGAAACGTCATGCTCGATCTACTCTGGGCCCTCGCGGCCATTTTCGTGGTGCTGTGGGTCCTCGGCTTCGCGATGAATTTCACGGCCGGTGGCCTCCTCCACGTGCTGCTGGTCCTCGCGGTCGCGGCCGTCCTATTTCGCATCATCGCCGGTCGCAGCCACTCGCACGCGTAGCCTGCGGAGGAAGCCATGGGCGAGCTCATCAGCAAGGTCAAAGGCAAAATCAAGAAAACGGCCGGCAAGATTACCGGCAACAAGAGGCTCGAGCGTGAGGGCAAGCTCGACGAAGCCAAGGGCGCAGCGAAAGGCGCCGTGGAGGACGTGAAGCATGCGGTGAAGCGGACGGTGAAGAAATAAACGGTTTCGAAAGATGGAGAATCGTCATGACTACGACGACGTTGATCCTGTTACTCCTCGTGCTGTTCCTCGTGTTCGGCGGCGGCGGCGGCTATTACTGGAGCAGAAGCCGCAGGTAGGCGCGCCGCAAGGCGCCGAGCGCTGCGCGCTGGTGAACGACGCTGCGATGTCGCCGTGTTGGCGAGACGTCGCGGCGTCGTCGCCGTTCGGATGCGCATCTCCGGCGTGGAAGGCGCGATTCTGTCGTCGAGCGCATCACGCCGTCGCGATCCTCGTGCCCGGCATGACAGCTGCACTTGCCCGGCGCATGAATACACTCCGAAATGTCGCGATCTCGCTGACGACCACTGGGCTGCTGATCGCCTGTGGTTCGAATCAGCAGACGCCAGTCAGCAACACGGCCGCCGATCAGCCGACGGTCACATCGCAGAACATCGCTCAGAAAGCGGTGGTCGAGAAGTTGGTGAGCGCGCGCTGCGACCAAGAGCAACGGTGCAACAACATCGGGCCTCGTGAAAAGTTCGCGTCGCGCGCCCTCTGTATGGACAAGCTTCGCGGAGACATCGGAAACGATCTCAACGCGTACAACTGCCCGCGCGGTCTCGACAATGACGCGGTCGATCGCTGCATGATGGCGATCAAGGGCGAAGAGTGCAGCACCCCGTTCGACACGCTCACGCGATACGACAAGTGCCGCACCGGCGCGTTGTGTATGAAGTAGGCGCGATCGCCGTGAAGAAGTGACGACGCCAGCTCGCACTGGCACGCGCGCTGCTTCGTCACTCTTCATGGCAACCTATATCGAAACCCACCGTCACCTCGACCACGAAGGGGACGCGCCGCACCGCGCCCTGGGAGTGCTCGCGCGAGTCATCGATTGGCTCTTCGGCGCGCTGTACGCGCTCCTCTTCGTGCGTTTCATGCTGGAGCTCTTCGGCGCGCGCGACGTCGGGTTCGTCCGGATCATCGGCAACCTGACCGACGTCTTCTACGCGCCGTTCAAAGGGATCTTCGCGACCACCACGATCGGAACGGGCATCGGCACTGGGCACTTCGTTTGGCCGCTCCTCGTGGCCATCGTCGGCTACATGCTGCTGCACGCTCTGATTCGCGGGCTGCTGCACTTGCTCGCGCGCGCAACCTGAGCGGAGGCGCGTACTGGCATCTTCAGTGATGCTCTTCGTGCTTCTCTTCGCGCCTCTCGCGCTTCTCCTCGCGGCGATCTTCGTGGCGCGGCTCTTCACGACGCTCTTCGACGCGCACGTCCACGGTTCGACCGTGGTGGCCCCAACAGCCGACGGACCCAACGAGGACGGACGCGACCAAACCGAATACGAGAAAACGTTTCATGCCCTCGCTGAACAGCAAGCGAAGTGCCAACGCGTCAATGCGCGGCGTGATTCGCTGCGAGCAGGTGGCTCACGACGTAGTGAACGCCTTCGACTCGAAGGCACTCGTGCTCGACCTCGAGCTGCATCCAGCGCTCGGGAACGCGACCCAAGAGCGTGACCTCGCCGTCCTTCACGAGGACGACGAGATTCCGCGCCTCCGATCCGAGCATGCCTGCGAGGATTGCGCGCACGTCGCGCAAGACGCCCGCGTTGTCCGCGTGGCGCTGTGTGAGCTCGAACGGTTCTTCGTCCATACGCACGCCGTTGCAACACGGATGCCCTCGTTCGATGCGACCGCACGTTGACGCCACGCACGGTGCGCCCAATCGTAGAAGCATGGGTGAACGCTTCGCCCGCATGCTCCTCGCGCTCACGAGCCTCTGCGTGGGATCGTGCGGAGCGCCCGCCATTCGGTCCACGCCATCCGCGGACGTGGTGAAGGTCTACGGGCCCTGGTCGTACTGCGAGGTGCCCGCGGCGCTGTCGCTCTCGCACGAGAACGAGGACGTGCTCAAGTCCTATGCGCTCAACGCGCGGTCCGCGACGCCGTACGATCTCCTGATCGTGCCGGGGTACACGCCCAGCGACGCGGACAAGCCGCTCACGTACGTACACCCCGTCGCGGCCGCGCGGCTCGACGAGGCCGTGGCGCTCTATCACGAGGGCAAGTCGCGCATCATTCTCGTGTCCGGCGGAAACGTCGCTCCCGCGAATACGCCCTACACCGAGGCGCTCACGATGAAGGCGTACTTGCACCAGCGCGGCATCCCCGAGAAGCTCCATCATCGTCGAGCCGTGTGCGCGTCACTCGACGACGAACCTGAGGAACGCCGGGCGCTTCATGTTGAAATATCACCTTCGCACCGCGCTCGTCGTGACGAGCGCCGATCAGGCGTATTACTTTTCGAACGCGAGCATCTCGACATTCGCCGACCGGTCGCAGACGGACCTCGGGTACATGGTGGGGGACCTGAAGGAAAAGACCGCGACGACCGTCGAGTTCGCACCGAGCCCAGAGGTTCTCCGTCGCGGCGCGGATCTACTCGACCCTTGAGGGCGCAGGTCAGGTCCCGTTCGGTTTGAAGAACTCGAGGACGAAGTTGCATGTCGTCCCGCCACAGGTGTTGCCGGTGGGGTTCGTCGGTTTCTGCATGCGCAGGTTCACGTAGTACGTGCCGCCCGCGACGAATTGCAGCACCGCGCTTCCCAACGAGTTGGGACCGATCGTGAACAGGAAGCTCGGGCCGAGATTGAAGAGCGTCGCGCTACCGTCGCCGGGTTGCCCCCACGTACACGGCGTGGTCGTGACGGTGACCCAACGCATGTACGGCGCGTCGGGATATTCGTGGATGTCCATGCGGCCCGTGTTCGATGGGTTCGCGGGCGCAGTCGGCGGCACGTGCACGACTCCAACCCAGGCCATGCCTGGTTGCATGTCGGGAATCGTGCCGTTGCCCGTGTGGTCGGCGTTGCCGCTGTCGACGACCCACGGCACGTCGTAGACGATCGTCGGGCCGGTGATCCCGAGCACGCCGGCGGCCTTGCAGTCGATCACCGTCGGCGGCGCCGCAACAGGTACCAAGAGCGACGGTGCGGCTGTTGGTGCGGTGCCGTTGCCGACGGTCGCCGTGTACGTGCAGCCGGTCGCCGACGTGCCCGAATTGGGCGGGAGCGTGTCGGTGGCGATGGGCGTCGTCGGATTCCCGAACGTGCTGCTGCAGCCGCTGCCCGTCGCGGACCAGGCGAAGGTGGTGAGCGGCGCGCCGCCGCCGCAAGCGACGCTCAAGCTGACCGGTCCGCCATTGATCGGAAGCGACGTGGGCACTGCCGTGATCGCGCAGCTCGATGGCGCGCCGGTGCCGGCGACCCAATCGACCGTCGCGGAGATGGGGGCACTGGGCTGCCCGTTGCTGGCGGTGAGCGAGTAAGTGACCGTGGTGGGAGTAGCCTGTTCGTCGGAGCACGTCGCGCCGCTGTTGCACGCACCCGTGCCGAGCTTCCCTTGCGTCGTGCTCCACGCGTAGCTCGTGGGACCGTTCGTGCACGTCGCCTCGAGCGTCACGGTGCTGCCGAGCGTCACCGTCGCCGGCGGTGCGGGCGTGAACGTGCACACCGGCGCCGAGCCCGCAGTCTCGTTGCAGGCACCGAGCCCGAGCGCCCACGCCACCATGCGAAGTCGCATGTCCAAATCCGAGCAGTTTCCCCGCAGACTGACAAGCGGTTCATGATCCGAGGTCCGAAACGTGCATGGACGCGGATGGCTCGATTGTTCTTGCTGCACTTCTCGAGTGGCGGCACGCGGTTCTTGCGTGTCCACGCAAGGAAATCGTGGCGAGCAATCTCAAAGGTAGGTCATGAAAGGTCATCAGGAGCCTGTGGGGGGCATGCACCACAATCGAGTCGAGCCCGGCAGGCGCGCTGCGCGCACGCACGTCCTCGTCGTCGACGACGACAACAGCGCGCTCGGGGCGCTGGCGCGCTTGCTGCGCGACGACGGGTTCACGGTCACGGCGGCGCAGGACGGCGTCACGGCGCTGGCGGAAGCTCGGCGGTCGTTGCCCGACGTCGTCCTCACCGACCTGCAGATGCATCCGATCAACGGCGTGGAGCTGTGCAAGCGCCTACGCCAGCTCGATCAGGACTTGCCCGTGGTCGTGATGACCGCGCACTCCGACATGAAGTCCGTCATCGAGAGCATGCATGCCGGCGCCGAGGACTACCTCATCAAGCCCTTGGACTACGATGCCGTCGTCTTGTGCGTCGAGCGCGCGATCTCGCGGCGCGACGAGAAGGTCGAGTCGCAAGAGCTCCAGCGTGCGCTCAACGAACGTCTCGTGTTGAGCAGTCTCCGCGAGCAGGAGCACGCCGAGCGGCTCAAGGCGCTGCTGGAGAACCTGACTGAAGGCGTCGTCATCGCGGACACGACCGGCCGCGTCACGCTCATGAACGACGCGGGTCGCGCGATCAACGGGCTCGAAAAAGACGATGTCCCGACGCTCGCTGCGTTCAACACGGCCGAGGCCTTCGACCTCGACGGTCGCGCGCTCCCGCTCGAGGCGCGCCCGCTCATGCGCGCGCTGCGGGGTGAGGAGTTCACCGATTACGAGACCGTCCGCCAGCGGCCGAACGGCGAGCGACGTCGCATCGTGTCGACTGGAACGAACGTGCGTGACGACCGCGGGCAGGTCAGCCTCGCGATCGTCGTCTTTCGTGACATCACCGAGCTGCGGCTGCTCGAGAAAGAGCGCGAAGAGTACCTCGCGCTCGTCTCTCACGATCTTCGCACTCCGCTGTCGAACATGCTCGGGTTCGTCTCCTTGCTCAAGGCGTCGCTCACGGATCAGAAGGGCTCGCTCTTCGATCTCGCCGAGCGCGCTCAGCGCAACGTGAAGCGCATGACGGCGATGCTCGACGAGCTCACGGAGGCGACGAGCCTCGAGGCGCGAGGCGTGACGTTGCGCCGCGAGCCGTGTGAGCTTCACGCGCTCGCCCTGGGCATCGTCGAAGGATTGGCGAACGGGCTCGCGAGTCGCGTCACGGTAGAGAGCGACGGCGCGTCGTTCGGCGTGCTCGGCGATCCTGGACGGCTCGAACGCGTGATCGCGAACCTCCTCACGAACGCGCTGAAATACTCCGCGGCCGACGCGCCCGTGAAGGTGCGTCTCGCGCGCCGCGACGGCTTCGTCGAGCTCGCCGTGACGGACCAAGGCATCGGCATCGCGCCCGAGCATCAACACAACCTCTTCGAACGGTTCTATCGAACGGCGGCGGGCCGAGCTCGTGCGAGCGGCCTCGGCCTGGGGCTCTACATCGCGCGCCTGATCATCGAGGCGCACGGCGGCCGCATCGACGTCTCGAGCCAACTCGGCGCGGGCAGCACGTTCAAGGTCACGCTTCCGGCCGCGTGATCGCGACGGGAATGTCGAGGATCCGGAAGAACGTGCCGCGCGATGCGCAGGCCCGCCAAGCCGGACGCCTTCGCGGATTCGCTGCGCGAGTTCCTGGACTCGCCCGACGCGCGCGCCGCGGAGCTCATGAAGACACCCAAGAGGAAATCGCCGCCGCCGCCACACGGCTCACGATGATCACGAGGGCCGCAACCGCGACGTGTTTGAGGACCTCGGGCCATGGCTTCACGCCGCGCGCGCGGGCTACGAAGAACGTGAGCGCTGCAAGAAGAAGGAGACCCCACGTCAGCGAAACGGGAACCGACCATCGCGAGGGAAGGACCGCGACCAACCCCACGAAGCTGAGCGCGACGAGAAGCCGTGCGACGAAGTTGGTGATCGTCGCGCGGAAGGCCGCCCTTCCGGCCAGGTTCTCCGACTCCTGGTAGACGTGGATGCTGAGCGAGTCGCTGATGTTGTCGGCGAGCGCGATGATGAGCAGGCTCGTGATGACCGTGCTTCGTGGCATCGTCGCGTTGAAGCCCACGATGATCCCCATGCTCGTGACGATCGCCGCGGTGCTCCCGAAGCTGTAGCGGCGTGGGTTCTTGCTCGGGTCACGCAAGGTCGAACCGATCGCGCGCGTCAGGGGTGCAACACGAACGTAGTCGCGGTCGTCGCGTCGAGTTGCTTGCCCGCGAGGTCGACGCCATTGGCCTTGAGATCGAACGCGAGGATCGCCGCATATTGCTCGTCCGTCAGCGAGCCAGCCTTGCCCTTCGGCATGTTCGCTTTGACGAAATCGAATACGTCCTTTGCAGTGTGGAATTGCGCCTTGCGAACCTTCGAAGTCGACGGTGGGTCGAGCGGGAGGGCTTCCTTGCCGACCACGGGCGGCGCGTTGTCGTGTGCGTGTCCTTGTCCCTGATCGCCGTGGCAGCTTGCACAGTGCTTCCCGTAAAGCTCCTGCCCCCACGCGACTTGGTCCGTGGGGTGCGGGGCGTTGGCTTCGTTGCCGCCACCACACGCCAAGGCGACCAAGGAGACCGCGCTGCAAAGAAACTTCGTCGTCTTCATGAGGATTCTCCGGTTCACCGAAATGCATGAGTCGTTCCCGATGACGACGCATGAACGCCACACTCGATCTCACGCTAAACGCAGGCCGCGCGACGACAGCGCATGACGTGCGTGCTCGCTCGACTCGCCCGACGTGCGGCTCACATCGCGTGGTTGGCGAGCTTCTTGAAGGGCAGGGCGCTATGGGTACCGCAAGCACGACACCTCACCACCGCATGCTCGTGTGCCTCGACCGCTCGCCGTTTGCGGAAGTGTGTCTGCCTTACGCCGTTTCTCTCGCACAAACGTTCGGGAGCGCCGTGACGCTGCTCCACGTCATGCAAGCTCGCCACGAAAATGGCGGGCAGCACACGACGGCCGCGCTCAATTGGGAGATCTCTCGACAAGAAGCGCGGGGCTACCTCGACAAGATCGAGGTGGAAGTCTCCGCAGCGCTGGGACGCCCCATCGAGGTGAGGCTCGAGCATGGGGCATCCCGCCGAGCGCATCCTCGACGTCGCGCGCGAGATCGGCGCCGACCTCACCGTGCTCGCGAGCCACGGCGAGGGCGGCATCACGGCGTGGAATCTCGGTAGCACCGTGCAACAGGTCCTCGCGGTGACGCGGAGCTCCGTCTTCGTCGCGCACGCGTCCGCCGGCGCGCCTTCGCCGGTGTCGACGAAGCGGGTCCTCGTACCGCTCGATGGGTCGATGCGCACGGAGAGCGTCCTGCCGATCGCCGCGCGCATCGCCGACGGCGGAGAGATGCTCCTCGTGCACGTCGTACAAGAACCTCTCGCGAGCGCGGTGCTCCACTCGCCGGAAGATCTGCAGATCGCCCGTGATCTCGCGTCGCGTCTCGAGGCCGGCGCCAAGCTCTACTTGGAGGGCCTCCGTGAACGCCTGCCCCGAGAGGTCGCGTCGGTGCGCACGCTCGTCGTTCGGCACGCCAACGAGCGTCAGTGCCTGCTCGAGATCTCACGAAGGGAGCACATGGACCTCATCGTGCTCTCGGCGCATGGCGTGGCGTGCGACGCCGAGCGAGCGTACGGGAGCGTCACCGCGCATCTCCTCACGCACTCGATGGTGCCGTTGCTCGTTCTCCAAGATCTCCCGGAGTCCGAGCAACGCCGCTCCGCGGACGCCAACGAAGAGGCCGCGCCGCCGCTGCGCGCGAGCTGTCCGCCGGAGACGGTGTGACGACGCCAGCGGCTGCCGAGGACGCTGCGAACGCAGTCGCGCTCGAAGCGGTCGCGCGTGAGCTCGCCGACACGAATGGTGATCTCGAACGAGCCACGCGAACGAACGCGCGATTCTTCGAAGCCTCGCCGATCGCTCACGCGCTCGAGCAGACGCGGAAGCGTCTCGCCGCCAGCCATGGCGAGGACGCGACGGTCGCGAAAACGGCCGAGTGGTTTCTCGACAACTACTACTTGATTCGCCGCGTCGCGCGACAGATCGAGGAGGAGCTTCCGCGCGGCTTCGTTCGCCGCCTGCCTCAGTGCGCATCAGGGCACTCGAGAGGCCTTTTGCGGATCGATGCGCTCGCGCGCGCGCTCGTCGAGAAGAGCCGCCTCGAGCTCGATCCCGCCGTGGTGCAGCGCTTCGTCGACGCGTACCAGGACGTGTCGCCGCTCACGATCGCCGAGCTCTGGGCGCTTCCGACGTTGTTGCGGACGCGCGTGCTCGAACACATGCTCGAGTTCCTCGACGAACGGCAGACCTCGCTGGCGCTCGATTCGGTGACCGGTGTCGAGCGCTCGATTCGAACGCTGCGCGTGCTCGAGGCGATCGACTGGAAGACCTTCTTCGCGAAGACGAGCCGCGTCGAAGCCGTACTGCGCAAAGACCCGGCGCAGGTCTACGAGCGAATGGATTTCGAGACGTGCGATTCGTATCGCAAGGTCGTCGAGGCGCTCGCTTGGGCCACGGGCGTCGCAGAGAACGACGTCGCGAACCTCGCGGTCACGCTCGCGAGCGAGAGCGCAGCGGACGAGCGCCGATCGCACGTCGGTTACTACCTCGTGGGCGCGGGACGACCCGAGCTCGAGGCGCGCCTCGGCTACCACGCCGCCGGGGCCGAGCGCGTGCGGCGAGCGGTGATGCGCTGGCCGATGTTCTCGTACCTCGCGCCTCTCGCGCTCATCACGTCCGGCCCGCTGCTCGCGGCGGCCGTCTACCTCGCGCGCGCCGGCGCGCCGCCCTTCGCGATCGCGGCGGCGGTGATCGTCGGTGCGGTGCCGGCGTCGCTCGTCGCCGTCGCCGTCGTGCAATGGGCGCTCGCGCGCTTGCTTCGCCCGCGCACGCTACCGAAGCTCGACTTCACGAAAGGTCTTCCTCGCGAACAGAGGACGCTCGTCGTGATCCCGACGCTGCTCGGCCGAGAGCACGACGTCGAGGCGATGATTCGCCAAGTCGAGCTCCACTACCTCTCGAATCCGGACCCCGAGCTCCGATTCGCGCTCCTGACGGACGAGCTCGACGCGAAGGCGATGTCGGAGAGCGCGACCTTGCTCGAGAGCGCGGCGCGCGGCGTCGCGGAGCTCAACGCCAAGCACGGAAGAGAGGGCATCGGACCGTTTCATCTCCTGCACCGCGAGCCTCGGTGGAACCCGAGCGAGCAGCGGTTCATGGGTTGGGAGCGCAAGCGCGGAAAGCTCGAGGAGCTCAATCGCCTCCTTCGAGGAGACACAGGAACGAGCTACGCGCGTCACGTCGGGGACCCGGACGGGCTGCTCGGGATTCGGTTCGTGATCACGTTGGACAGCGACACGCAGCTCCCGATGGAGAGCGCGCATCGCCTGGTGGGCCTCCTCGCGCATCCGTTGAACCGCGCCATGTTCGACGACGACACCGGACGCGTCAAAGGTGGCTACACGATCGTGCAACCTCGCATCGAGACGTCGCCGTCGTCTTCGCGCCAGACGCGCTTCTCACGGATCTTCGCGGGCGACGTCGGCTTCGACATCTACACGCACGCGGTCTCCGAGCTCTATCAAGACCTGTTCGGCGCCGGGATCTACGTCGGCAAAGGCATCTACGACGTCGACGCGTTCATGCGCAGCGTCGAGGGCCGCGTTCCGGAGAACGCGCTCGTCAGTCACGATCTCTTCGAGGGAGTCCACGGGCGGACGGCGCTCGCGACCGACATCGTCCTGTTCGAGGGATACCCGAGCAACTACGTCGTCCACGCGAAGCGCATGCACCGATGGGTTCGCGGGGACTGGCAGCTGCTTCCGTGGCTGTTTCCGAGCGTGCCGTCGGCGGGCAGCGAGCGCCTCCGCAACAAGCTCGCCGGAGTCGACCGCTGGAAGATCATCGACAACCTCAGGCGAAGCCTGACGAGCCCTCTTGTCCTCGTGCTCCTCGTGCTCGGCTGGACGTGGCTCCCCACGAGACCGCTCTTCTGGACGCTGGGCGTCCTCGCCGTCCTGCTCGCGCCGCTCTTGGCGACGCTCGCCCACGGCCGCCATCGGCGCACGGAAAACCTCGGACGGTGCGCGCTCGCGATCGCGTTCCTCGCGTACGAGGCCGAGGTCGTCGTCGACGCCATCGTTCGCGTGGCGGTGCGCAAGGCGATCACCCGAAAGCATTTGCTCCAGTGGACGAGCGCCGCCGACACGGCCTTCGGTCTCGAGACGAAGTCGGGGCGGTCCGTCTTTTGGCGAACGATGGCTCCATCGCCGCTGCTCGCGACGGCCATCGCGGTGCTCGTCGCGTGGGTCCGGCCTTCGGCCCTGGTCGCCGCCGCACCGCTGCTCGTGGTGTGGTTCTTCGCTCCCGAGATCGCGCGTTGGGTGAGCCGTCCGTTTCACGCCCGCGCCGAGCCGCTGCAGCCGCACGAGCGTCGAAAGCTGCGCCTGCTCGCGCGCAAGACGTGGCGCTTCTTCGACGCGTTCGTGGGGCCGAACGACCAGTGGTTGCCCATCGACAACTACCAGGAGGCCCCCCGCGAGCAGACCGCTCATCGCACGTCGCCGACCAACATCGGACTGATGCTCCTCTCGACGCTGTCCGCCTACGATTTCGGCTACGTCGGTCCGAGCGAGCTCTCCGTGCGCGTGCGACGCGCGTTCGACAGCATCGCGCGCCTTCAGCACTACCAAGGGCATCTGCTCAATTGGTACGACACGAAGAACCTTCAGCCGCTCTTGCCGCGGTACGTCTCGACGGTGGACAGCGGGAACTTCGCGGGGTGCCTGCTCGCGCTGAAGCAAGGGTGCCTCGACGTGGCCAGCGCACCCGTCCTGCGCCCGCAGGCGTGGGACGGTCTCGGCGACTCCGTCGATCTCGTGGAGGAGGCGGTGAGCTCGCTCTCGCACACGGCGCTGAGCCCGCTGACGTCGGTGATCGCGCGAATTCATGCGGCGGTGATGCACGGTCGCGACGACCCCGAAGACGCCTACGCGACGCTTCGAACGCTGTGCGAGGAAACCTCCGCCGAGCTTCATCGCGAGCTTCTCGCGTTCCTCGAGACCGGGACCCACCGGCACGAAGGCGACCTGCTCCATGCGTTGCGCACCTCCATCGACGGCCTCGACCAACATTTGCAGCAGATGAGGCAGGAGGTCGACGCGCTCTTGCCGTGGCTCGCGCTGACGGACGAGCCCGCGGCGCGCGCGCTCGATCTGCCCACCACCGTCCGGCTCGACGAAATTCCGGCGGTGGGGGAGCGGCTGCGCGCCGAGCTCGAGTCGCAGCCCAACGCCTCCACGCGACGCCTCATCGATGCGCTTCGGAGCGGAGAGCTCACCGCGATCGCCCTCGTGGGGGAGCTGCTCGCGCTCGCGGAGCGCGCGGAAGAAGAAGCGCGCGGGATGGACTTCCGACTCCTCTACGACCCCGAACGGAAGCTCTTTCACATCGGCTACAACGCCACGCTCGATCGCATCGACGGGCACTATTACGACTTGCTCGCCTCGGAGGCGCGCCTCGCGAGCTACCTCGCCATCGTCAAACGCGACGTGCCCGAGTCGCACTGGTACGCGCTCGGCCGACCGATGACGTCCGTCGAGGGCGACCCCGCGCTCTTGTCGTGGGGCGGGACGATGTTCGAGTACCTCATGCCGAACCTCCTCATGAGGAGCGCGGAAGGTACGCTGCTCGCGAGGACCAGCGAGCTCGCGGTCGATGCGCAGATCGCGTACGGCAAGCGGTGCGGCGATCCGTGGGGCGTGTCCGAGTCGGCCTTCTCTCGCGTCGATGCGCACCAGACGTATCAGTATCGGTCGTTCGGCGTCCCCGGGCTTGGCTTCAAGCGCGGGCTCGAAGCCGATCGCGTCGTCACGCCGTACGCGTCGATGCTCGCCGTGTCGATTCGGCCGCGCGCCGTCGTCGACAACCTGGCCGAGCTCACGTCGATGGGCATGCTCGGCTCGTACGGCCTGTTCGAGGCGCTCGACCGGACGCCGGAGCGCACGCCGCCCGGGCGCGCTCACGCCGTCGTGCATTCGTACATGGCGCACCACCAAGGCATGCTCCTCGTGGCGCTCGGCAACCTCTTGAACGATCGGAGCATGGTCGATCGCTTTCACGCGAGCCCGATGATCGAGACGGGGGAGCTTCTCCTCAACGAGCAAGCGCCGCAAACGGCCCCACGCGAGTGGCCTCTCGCGGGTGCCGAGAGCGCCGCCGCCGTGGAACCGTCGGTGTCACCGTACGCGCCGAGCCCGTGGACGCTCGAGGCGCACGACCGTCCGCAGGCGTTCGCGCTGAGCAACGGTGCGCTCACGAGCTTGCTGACCGACTCGGGCGGTGGCGGCCTGTTTTGGCAGGGCCTCGCGCTCACGCGTTACCAACCGGACGCCACGCGCGATGACGACGGCGTATGGATCTACCTGCGCGACGAGGACAGCGGCCAGGTGTCGCTCGCCACGTCTGCGGACGGTCGAACCACCTTCTCGATCGACAGGGCCGAGCTCCACCGGCGCGATCAGGGACTGTCGATCCGTGTCGACGTCGCGGTTGCACCCGCGGACGACGTCGAGGTCAGGCAGATCACGCTCCACAACGAAACCTCTCGCGCGCGCCGCCTCACCGTGACGACCGCGGGCAGGCCCGTGCTCATCGACGCGAAGCAAGCTCCGGCGCACCCGGCGTTCTCGAGCATGTTCGTCGAGAGCGAACACTTGGCGGACGTGGACGGGCTTCTCTTCGTGCGCCGCTCTCAGTCCGTCAAAGAGAAGCCCGCCGCGCTCGTGCACCGTCTCGTGAGCGAAGGCGTCGGCGTCGAGCTCGCGGGCTACGAGACCGATCGCGGCGCGTTCTTCGGTCGTGGGAGGAGCGCGAGCGCGCCCGCTGCGCTCCTCGGAAAGCGCGGGCTTCACGGTCGCACGGGCGCGGTGATCGATCCCGTCATGAGCCTGACTGCCGCCGTGGAGCTCAAACCGAAGGGGTCCGTGACGCTCGCCTTCGTGACCACGGTCGCGCGCTCGCGGAGCGCCGCGGTGGCGCTCGCGCGCAAATACGGGTCGATGGACGCGGTCCGTTGGGCGTTCCACGACGCGGGGCGCGAGTGCCGGAGGCACTTGCAGCGCACGCGGCTCGACCCGCGGCTGCTGCCGTCCGTTCAGCGACTCTTTTCGGCGCTACTCTTCGTCGACCCCGCGCTGCGTGCTTCGTCCGACACGCTCCTCGCGGCGCGGCCTTGCAAGAGTCGTCTGTGGGGGCGAGGGATCTCCGGCGACGATCCCATCGTGCTCGTGCGCGTGAACGATCCGGACGCACCGATGCTCGACGAGGTGCTCGCCGCCCAACGATTGCTCCGGTCGTACGGCCTGCGCCTCGATCTGGTCCTCGTGGACGAGCGCGCGACGGGATACGCGAGCGAAGGCTCGGGCACGCTGCGAAGAAAGCTGCTCCGAGACGACGAGGAATGGCTCAATCGTCACGGCGGCATCTTCGTGATCGCGGTCGACCAAATGCCGGAGAGCGAGCGCCGCCACCTCGAGGCGAGCGCGCGTGTCGTGCTGGACACTCGCGACGGCTCGCTCGCGGCGCGGCTCGGACGAATCGGCGGAAGCGCGCCGAAGCTGCCGCGTCTCGAGCCGACGCTGGTGGACGAGGTGCTGCCGGAGGTCCGCGCGCGACCGAGGCCCGAGCTGTCGTTCGACAACGGCGCCGGCGGGTTCACCGAGGACGGTCGCGAATACGTCGTCTCGGTCGAGCCCGGGAAGGCGACGCCGGCGCCGTGGTGCAACGTCATCGCGAACGCGGAGCTCGGCTGCGTCGTGAGCGAATCGTCGCTCGGCGTCACGTGGTCGCAGAACAGCGGCGAGAACCGGCTCACGCCGTGGCGAAACGATCCCGTGTTCGACACGCCGTCCGAGGCGCTCTATCTCCGCGACGAAGAGACCGCGTCGGTGTGGTCGCCGACGCCGCTCCCCGCGGGACGCGAGGACCCGACGCTCGTACGCCACGGCGCCGGATACACGACCTACGAGAAGGAGAGTCACGGCCTCGAGCAGGAGCTGACCGTCTTCGTGCCGCCCGACGCGCCGCTCAAGGTCGTGCGGCTGCGCATCAAGAACACGCTCGCGCGCCACCGGCGAATCACCGCGACGTACTACGCCGAATGGGTCCTCGGCAGCCGGCGCGAAGAGCAGCGGCCGTACGTCATCTCGGAGCACGACCACGACAGGGCGTGCCTCTTCGCGACGTGCAACTGGAACGAGGAGTTCGGCGAGCGCGTCGCGTTCCTCGCCTCGGAGAAGAAGGTGCACGGGTTCACCACCGACCGCACCGAGTTCCTCGGTCGTCGCGGCGACTACGCGCGACCCGAAGCGCTCGAGCGCTGGGGCATGTCGGGGTCCGTCGATCCGAGCGTCGACCCGTGCGCTGCGCTGCAGATCCACCTCGAGCTCGCGCCGGGCGAGGCGATCGAGACGCACTTCGTCCTCGGACAGGCGTCCAATCGCGACGAGGCGAGCGCGGTCGTGACGCGCTTCCGCGATCGCGCCGCCGTCGACGAAGCGTGGACCGCGCTGGGCGAGTTCTGGGACGGGATCCTCGGGGACGTGCGCGTCAAGACGCCGGAGCCCGCGATGGACCTGATGCTGAACCGGTGGCTGCTCTACCAGAGCCTCTCCGCGCGCATCTTCGGTCGCACGGGCTTCTATCAGTCGAGCGGCGCGTTTGGTTTTCGCGACCAACTCCAGGACGTCCTCGCGTTGCTCCACGCCGCGCCCGAACGGGCGCGCGCGCACATCCTCGAATCGGCCGCGCACCAATTCGAAGAAGGCGACGTCCTCCACTGGTGGCACCCGCCGTCCGGTCGCGGCGTGCGAACGCGGTGCTCCGACGACTTGGCGTGGCTCGTCTTCGTCACCGCGGAGTACGTCGACGCGACCGGCGACGTCGGAATTCTCGACGAGCCGGTGCCCTTCTTGACGGGCGAACCGCTCCACCCCGACGAGCACGACCGGTACGCGCAGTACACCGCGACGCCGTCGCGCGTGCCCTTGCGCGAGCATTGCCGTCGAGCGCTCGAGCGCGCCGTGACGAAAGGCCCGCACGGTCTGCCGCTGATGGGTGACGGCGACTGGAACGACGGGATGAACCGCGTCGGCGCGAAGGGGCGAGGCGAGAGCGTGTGGCTCGGTTGGTTCCTGTGCGCGTGCATGGACCGCTTCGCCGCGCTCGCAGCGCGTTCGAACGACCACGACGAAGCCTCGAAGTGGCGAGCGCGAGCGGCGTCGCTGCGCGACACCGTGAAGAACACGGCTTGGGACGGCACGTGGTACGTGCGCGCGTTCCACGACGACGGCTCGCGTTTGGGCTCCGCGAAAAATCGCGAGTGCCGCATCGACTCCATCGCGCAGTCGTGGGCGGTGCTCTCGAGAGCCGACGCCGAAGCACCGGACGTCAGGGCTCGCGCGGCGGTGCGCGCGGCCGACGATCAGCTCGTTCGCGAGGAGGAAAAACTCGTCTTGCTGCTCTGGCCGCCGTTCGGCGGCATGCTGCACGATCCCGGATACATTCGCGCGTATCCGCCGGGCGTTCGCGAGAACGGCGGGCAGTACACGCACGCTGCGACGTGGCTCGGGTGGGCGCACGCGGCGCTCGGAGACGGCGAGCGGGCGGAGCGCATCTTCCGGTTGCTCAATCCAATCCTCCGCACGGACACGGACCGCTACCGCGTCGAGCCGTACGTGCTCGCCGGCGACGTCTACAGCTGTCCGCCGTGGGTGGGCCGCGGCGGATGGACTTGGTACACGGGCGCGGCCGCGTGGATGTGGCGGCTCGGCGTCGAGGCGATCCTCGGCCTTCGAAAGGAGGACGGTCACCTCCGCATCGACCCGTGCATTCCTCCGAGTTGGAAAGGGTTCGAAGCGTGGGTCCGCCTGGGCCAAGAGCGCATTCACGTCGTCGTCGAGAACCCCGACGGCGTCGCGACCGGCGTCGTGGCGACGACGCTCGATGGCTCGCCAATCGGCTCGAGCCGCATCGCTTTGGACCCGAGCCGAACGGGCACGCGCGAGGTCCGCGTCCGTCTCGGCTCACATTCGGCGCATCAGCGCGTTCCACGACGCGCGTAGCTTCTTGCGTGTCCGCGTCGTCCGCGACGTCTCGTACGCGTCCGCGGCCATCTTGATCGCAGCCGCTTGCGTCGGGTACGCGCGAATGACGCGCGCGATCGAGCGCAGGCCAATCCCGTTGGTCATCGCGAGCGAGAGGTCGTTGATCATCTCGCCCGCGTGACGGGCGACGACGGTCGCGCCGAGGATCTCGTCGGTGCCGTCCCTCACGTGGACTTTGACGAAGCCGTCCTCTTCCGCGTCGGTGACGGCGCGGTCGACGTCGTGCATGAGCACGGTGAACGTCTTGACGGGAATGTGGCGCTCAAGCGCGTCTCGCACGTAGAGCCCGACGTGCGCGATCTCGGGATCGGTGTACGTGCACCACGGGATCGTCAGCGCGCTGAGGCGCTCGCGGCCGAAAAAGAGCGCGTTGTCGACGATGATGCGCGCCGACGCGTCCTCGATGTGGACGAATTTGTGCTCGAAGCAAACATCGCCCGCCGCGTAGATGCGGCGGTTCGTCGTCCGCAAGAAATCGTCGATGACGATTCCGCGGGCGTCGCTGAATCTCACGCCAGCGGCGTCGAGGTTCAAGCCCTCGACGTTCGCGACGCGGCCCGTTCCGACGAAGATCTCGTCGACGGTGACGCTGCTCTCGTGATCGTCGGTGCGGAGAGCGACGATCTTCGACTGACCTTCCATGCGAACGGAGGTGACCTCGGTGTTGAGGTGTATCTCCATTCCCTCGCGCGCAAAGACGTCCGACAGGATCTGGGCTGCGTCGCGCTCTTCTTGTCGTAAGAACATCGGCTCGTGTTGCACCAGCGTCACGCGAGACCCCAACCGGCAAAACGCCTGCGCGAGCTCGCACCCTGTCGGGCCGCCGCCAAGGACCAAGAGGCGGGCGGGGCGAGCCTGGAGCTCGAAGACGGTCTCGTACGTCAAATAGCCCGCCGCCGCGAGCCCGGGGATCGTGGGCGGCGCGGGGCGTGCGCCCGTCGCGACGAGCGCCTTCTTGAAGCGGAGCGTTCGACCGCCGACGCGCACCGAGCGCGAGTCGACGAAGTGCGCGTCGCCCGAGACCACGTCGATGCCCATCGACTCGAGCTGCTCGGCGGTCGCCGTCCGCGCGATGCGCGCTCGAACGTGACGCACGCGATCCATCGCGCGCGCGAAGTCGACGTCGAGATCGCGCGGCGCGCGCGCGCCGAAGTGCTCGGCATTGCGCATGTCCGCGACGACCCGCGACGTCGCGATGAGCGCCTTCGACGGGATGCAGCCGACGTTCAAGCAGACGCCTCCGAGCGCCGCCCGCTCCACGAGCGCGACCTTCGCGCCGAGCTCTGCCGCACGTATCGCCGCCAGCATGCCCGCCGGACCGCCGCCAATGACGACGAGGTTGTACGCGCTCATCCGAGCCACCCGCCGCGAAACCCAGCGCGTCGAAGGCCCCGCTCGATGTGCGGGCATCGGCGCATGAGATTCCAAATCAGCTCGGAGCGATCATTCTCGATCATCAGCGCGACGAGGCCTTGGTCGAGACCGAAATGACCCTCCGATACCCACGCGCGCGTCGGGTTGAAGCCGCTCGGCAACGCGAAGTCTGGCGCGATGTTCGGATATCGCTCCCGCATGTGCCGAATCGCGGACAGCGCCAAGTCGGGCGTGAAGGGGAGCGCAGCCAGCGTCGCCGACGGCGCGATCGTCCCGTCGTCCGGCCCGTACGGCACGGCGCGCGCGCTATAGCCCGACGGCCCGTCGCCCGCGCTGAGCCCCCAACACCGCTCGCCGTATCCTTCGAGCTCGAGAGGATTGCGCCGCGCATATTCGCGTTGCACCAAGATCGCCTGAACGCTGTTCTGGAAATAGTCGCTCCGCTTCTCGCGCATGAAGCGATCGCGAATGTCGCGGAAGTCGATGAACGCGTGCGAAAACTGATGAACGAACAGCGGCCCAGCGTACAAGACATCGTATCCGTACAGATTCTCCCACTGATACGTCAGCGTCCACGCGAGGAAGCTGTCGGCTGTCACGGGATACGTCGGTGACCCCATCGCGAGCACGTAGAGAACCGTCGCCTCGTTGTAGCCCTCCCATCCGTAGTGCAGAAAGCCGCACTCGGGCTTCCAGCCCTGCGAAACGGGCGCGCGCTCGTTTTGTGCCCACCGCCAATCGATCCGGCAATAAAGCACTTGGGCGAGGTGCCGAATCTCGCGTTCGTCTTGCGAGTCTTCGCCAAAATACGCGCTCGCGGTCAGCATGCCCGCGACGAGCAGCGCTGTGTCGATCGGCGAGAGCTCGCATTGCCACACGCGGCGCCCCGTCGTCATGTCGAGGAAGTGATAATAAAAGCCGTTGAAACCGGTCGCGTCGGGGTCGGCGCTTTGCGAGCTGTTCGAGAAGAATCGCAGCGTCGCGAGCGTGCGCGTCACCGCATCGGCGCGACTCAGCCAACCTCGCTCTACACCGAGCGGATACGACGCGAGCGCGAACCCTACGACGGCGATGCTCGCCGGTGAGCCGTCGCGCGACCTGTCCGCGACGAGGCCGTTGTCCGGATTGACGTTACGCAGGAAGTAATCGAATGCGGCGCGCTGAAGCCGATCCAGCAGGTCCTCGTCGGCTTTCGTTCGCTCGACCACGATCTCACCTCGAAGCGACTGCCGTGCCAACACGCGTGACGAAATGCCGCGCTTTCGGGTCGTTGCGGTCCAGAACTACCGTGCCGACATTGCGTAGCGTGAAGAGACGTACGAAACGCGTGCTGATGGCCGTGGCGCTGGTCGCGGGCGCAGCGTTCGTCACCGATCTCGCGTGGAGCCTCATGACCACAGTCAAAGAGCCGAGCTACTCCGTGGAGACGAAAGACGGGGACTTCGAGGTTCGCACCTACCAGCCCCGCGTCGTCGCCGAGACCGTCGTGCAAGGCAAATGGGACGCGAGCGGAAACGAGGGCTTCGGTCGGCTCGCCGGCTACATCTTCGGCAAGAACACGAAGCGCGCGAAGATCGCGATGACCGCGCCCGTGGCGCAGCGCGCCGAGAGCCGCAAGATCGCGATGACCGCGCCCGTCGGGCAGCGACGAGAGGGCGACGCTTGGGTCGTCTCGTTCACCATGCCGGAGGGCGAGACGCTCGAATCGCTTCCGCAGCCCACCGACTCGCGCGTCGTGCTGCGCGAGCTGCCTGCATCACGCTTCGCGGTCGTCCGGTTCAGCGGGCGTTGGAGCGACAAGCGAATGCTCGAGCGCTCGCAGGCGCTCCGAGTTTGGGCCAAGAGCCGAGGACTCACCGTCGCGGGCGAGCCCGAGGTGAATCGCTACAACCCACCGTGGACGCTGTGGTTCTTGCGGCGCAACGAGGTTTGGCTCTTGGTCGACGCGGTGACGCCCGCCGCGGCGGCCTGACGCCACGCGCTGGCACGCGAGATGCGTTGTCACCCTTCATGGCAACCCATGTCGAAGCCCACCGTCACCTCGACCACGAAAGGGACGCCCCGCACCGCGTCCTCGGAGTGCTCGAGCGAGTCATCGATTGGCTCTTCGGCGCGCTTTACGCGCTCCTCTTCGTGCGCTTCATGCTGGAGCTCTTCGGCGCGCGCGACGTCGGTTTCGTGCGGATCATCGGCAACCTCACCGACGTCTTCTACGCGCCGTTCAAAGGGATCTTCGCGACCACCACGATCGGCACGGGCATCGGCACGGGGCACTTCGTTTGGCCGCTCCTGGTGGCCATCGTCGGCTACATGCTGCTGCACGCTCTGATTCGCGGGCTGCTGCATTTGCTCTGGCGCGCAACCTGAGCACCACGCCCGCGGAGTGACTAGGGCACGAATCGAGCGATGCGAGCGAACAGCGCCTCGATCACACAATTGCAGTCGCCAGGCGCGTCGCCGTCCGTCATCCGGCGCATCGCGGACCTTCACCCGCTGGTTGTCGTGGCTGCTCGGGATCGCGTGTCTCGTTGCGGTCGTCCTCGTCGTCCGCAACCGCGCCGAGTGGGAGGGGTTCGGGCGCCTCGCGCTTCACGCGCGGCCCGCGTGGCTGCTGCTCGGGATCGCATTTCAGCTCGCGACGTACGTCGCCGACGCACGCATCTGGCAGCGTGTGCTCGAGCGCGCCAACGTCTCACGGCCGCTTCGTTCGTTTTTCGGTCTCGGTCTCGCGAAGATCGTCGTCGATCAAGTGGTTCCTAGCGGTGGCTTGAGCGGAACGTTCGTCATCGTGCGCGCGCTCGATCGCCGCGAGGTGGATCACGCGACTGCCGCTCATCAAGCCGCTCCTCGGAGCGCTCGTCGAGGCGACGCCGGCGATCTCGCATGACCCGAAGCTCATCGCGCGCTGCACGGGTTTGCAGCTCGCGATCTTCGTGCTCGACGCAGGGCGTCGGTCGCGACGCTCGGGCTCATGGGCGTGTCCGTCGCCGTCGCGCTCGCCGCGACGCTCCTCTTCCGCGGGCTCAGTTTTTGGCTCCCGCTCTTGCCAGGAGTGGTCTTCGCGCGTGAAGTGAGCGCGTGAGACGATCGTCCGCCATTCTCCCGAAGACGGTGCTTGCCGCTCACGCGCAAGCCCGGCGGTCGATCCGCGCCTCGCCGCTGCTCCTCGAGACCGCGGCCATCGACGTCGCCGCGGCGTACGCGCGGCTGAAGACCCGCGCCGCCGGGTTGACGACCGAAGAGGCCATCGCGCGTCTCGCCGAGCACGGACCAAACGTGCTGCAGAGAGATCGTCGCCCGAGCTTCCTGAAGTTGCTCTGGCACGCGGTGCTCAACCCGCTCGTGATCCTCTTGGCCGTGCTCGCGACGATCTCGTTCGCCACGGGCGACCTTCGCGCCGGCGCCATGATGGTGTCGATGATCGCGCTGAGCGTCGGCTTGAAGCTCGTCCAGGAGGGCAAGGCCAACAGCGCGGCGGCCAAGCTCAAGGCGATGATCTCGGTCAACGCGACGGTCGTTCGCGACGGGGCAGCCAAAGAGATTCGGGTCGAAGACGTCGTCCCGGGTGACGTCGTTCATCTGGCGGCGGGCGACATGATCCCGGGCGACGTGCGCGTCGTGGAGGCCAAGGATCTGTTCGTCGTCCAAGGGTCGCTCACGGGCGAGAGCTTTCCGGTCGAGAAGTTCGCGGCTGCGAGCCGCGCTGCGACCGCGCCCCTCGAGCTCACGAGCGTCGCGTTCCTCGGGACCAGCGTCGGCAGCGGGTCGGCCGTGGCCATCGTCGTCGCGACCGCCAAGGACACCTACCTCGGAGGAATGGCCGAGTCGCTCCAAGCGCAGGTCCCGCCGACCGCGTTCGATCGCGACATCCGCCGCTTCACGTGGCTGATGCTCGAGTTCATGGGCGTGATGGTGCCGCTCGTCTTCCTCATCAACGGCGTGACGCGAGGCACCTGGAGAGAAGCCTTCTTCTTCGCGCTCGCCGTCGCCGTGGGCCTCACGCCGGAGATGCTGCCCATGATCGTGACGGTCTGCCTGTCGAAGGGCGCCGTCGCGATGGGCCAGAAGAAGGTCATCGTCAAGCGCATCAACGCGATCCAGAACCTCGGCGCGATGGATGTGCTCTGCACGGACAAGACGGGCACGCTCACGATGGACAAGATCGTCCTCGAGCGGCATTGCGACGTGACGCTGCGCGAGGACGAGAACGTGCTCGCGCTCGCGTACGTCAACAGTCACTTCCAGACCGGCCTCAAGAGCGTCATGGATCGCGCGGTGCTCGCGCACGAAGAGACCCACGCGCACGCCCGCGTCCCCGAGCTCGCCAAGGTCGACGAGATCCCGTTCGACTTCGTACGGCGAATCATGTCGGTCGTCGTCCGCACGCCCGAAGGCAAGGACCGCATCATCTCCAAAGGGGCGCCCGAGGCGATCTTCGAGCGGTGCACGAGCTTCCGGCTCGACGCGAAGCTCGAGCCCATGGACCACCCGCACATCGAGAACCTGAAGGTGGAGTACGACCGCCTGAGCGCCGACGGCTTTCGCGTGCTCGCGATCGCGACCAAAGAGATCGAGCCGCGGACGACCTACGGAAAGGCAGACGAATGCGACCTCGTCCTCGAGGGCTACGTCGCGTTTCTCGACCCGCCGAAGGAGAGCGCCAAGGCAGCCATCGATGCGCTTCAAGATCACGGCGTGAGGGTCAAGGTCATCACGGGCGACAACGAGCTCGTCGCGCGCAAGGTCTGTCGCGAAGTCGGGCTCGCCGCGGATTGGGTTCTGCTCGGCGACGCGGTCGAGAAGATGACCGATGAAGCTCTCGCCGAAGCCGCCGAGGACACGACGCTCTTCGCTCGCGTGTCGCCCGCGCACAAGCAGCGTATCGTCAGAGCGCTCCAGTCGCGCAAGCACACGGTGGGCTTCATCGGCGACGGCATCAACGACGCTCCGGGGCTGCACGTCGCCGACGTCGGCATCAGCGTCGACAGCGCCGTCGACATCGCCAAAGAGTCCGCCGACATGATCCTGCTCGAGCGGTCGCTGCTCGTGCTCGACGACGGAGTCATCGAAGGTCGCAAGGTCTTCTCGAACATCATCAAGTACGTGCGCATGGGAGCGTCGAGCAACTTTGGCAACATGTTCAGCGTGCTCGGCGCGAGCGTGTTCGTGCCGTTCCTGCCGATGCGGCCGGTGCAGATCCTCGCCAACAACCTGCTCTACGACATCAGCCAAACGGCGATCCCGACCGACAACGTCGACCCCGAGCGCCTGAAGGCGCCGCGAACGTGGAACATGAAGGAGCTCACGCGCTTCATCGTGTTCATCGGGCCCTGCTCGTCGGTCTTCGACTATTCGACGTTCCTGATCATGCTCTACGTGTTCGGCTGCTTCGACGTCTCGACGCCCGGAGCCGCGGCGCACAGCGCGAGCCTCTTTCAGACGGGCTGGTTCGTCGAGAGCCTGCTGACGCAGACGCTCATCATTCACATCATCCGGACGACGAAGATCCCGTTCGTGCAGAGCCACGCGTCGCGGTTCGTGACGGCGATGAGCGCGCTCGTCATGGTGGTCGGCGTCTCCATCCCGTTCTCGCCCTTGGGCACCTACCTCGGCTTCACCAGGCTGCCCGGTCTGTATTGGCCGCTCCTCGCGGTCACGCTCGTCTGCTACGTGCTGCTCACCCAGGGCGTGAAGATGTTCATCTCGTGGCGCAAGTGGGTCTGAGTGCTCACTTTATGGTCATGAGCCTGACGTCCGCACTCCTCCGCATCGTCGACGAGGCGCAGTCGCTGCCGCGCATCCTCGACGAAGCGGCGCGAGTCATGGCGCAGCAGCTTCACGTCGAGGCATGCTTTGCGTTCCTCACGGACGAGCGCGGACGTCTCACGCGAGCTGCGGCGTTCGGGGGAGCAGGAACGACGGCGGAGGCCGAGGCGGAGCTCGTCGCGGCCCGCGCGGTCGCGGAGCGCCGGGCCTTCGCTCTTCACGAGAACGACGCGGCGATCCTCGCTTGTCCGATGATCCTCCGCGAGAGCCCGCTCGGCGTGGTCGTGCTTCGGACCGTTCCGGACCGCGCCTTCTCGGTGGACGACATCGCGACGCTCGCGGCGGGCTGCGCGCAGCTCGCCGACATCGTCGACGACGCGAACATCATCGAAGCCGTCGGGCGCGGCGAACGGCCGAGACCGCCTCGGCCGCACGTGCCCTCGGTGCCGGTCGATGGAGAGCGCGTGCTTCACGGCGTCGCTGCGTCGCCCGGCGTGGCGATCGGTACGGCGCTATTTCGCGGCGTTTACCGGCTCGATCTCGCGGCCCGCGCGAAGCCCGCCGGGGAGCCTGCCGCCGAGCGCGCTCGCGTGCGAGACGCGATCGTGAAGACGCACAACGATCTGGTGCTGATCCAGACCGCGGCCGCCCGCGAGATTGACGAAGAGCACGCGTTCATCTTCGCGACGCACCTCCTGCTGCTCCACGACCCCACGCTGCTCGATCGCGTCGATCAGGAGATCGCGCGCGGCGCGAGCGCGCCTGTCGCGATCGACACCGCGCTCGACGAGTTCGAGGCGCGCCTGCGCCTCGTCCCGGACGCCTACATCCAGGAGAAGATCGACGACGTCGACGACCTGCGCAGCCGCTTGCTCGATCACGTCGTCGGCACCGCGGGGCGCGCGCGCTTCGGCTCGCGGATCGTCGTCTCCGCGCGCATCCCACCGTCGCTCGTCGTCGAGCTCAAGACCGAAGGAGCCCAGGCGCTCGTGACGGAGGTCGGCGGCGCGACGTCGCACGGCGTCCTCTTGGCGCGCGCGATGAGCATCCCGGCCGTCGCGGGGATCGCCGACATGCTGGCCGAAGTTCGGCCCGATGACCGGCTCGTCGTCGACGGGACGAAGGGCGTCGTCGTGGTGCGGCCCACCGAGGAGACCGTCGCCCGCTACGAAGCAGAGCAGCTCCGCGTCGCGCACGCGCGCACGGAGCACGCGAAGTACCGCGACGTCCTCGCGCGCACGGCCGACGGCGTCCGCGTGACGCTCTACGCCAACGTCGGAGTCGCGTCTGATCTCACCGTCGCGCGCGACAACGGCGCCGAGGGGGTCGGGCTCTACCGCACGGAGTTTCCCTTCATCGTGCGCGACGCATTCCCGACGCGCGCGGAGCAGGTGAAGATCTACGCGAAGGCGTACGAGCTCTTTCCCGTCGAACCGATCCACTTTCGGATCCTCGACCTCGGCGGCGACAAGTTCGTCTCGGGCGGCTCGATCGCAGCCGCGCGCAGCGCCTTCCACGGATATCGGTCCATCCGCGTCCTGTTCGATCATCCGGACGTCCTGCGCGATCAGGTGCAGGCGTTTGCAATCGCCGCGGGGGATCGTCCGCTTCGCATCTTGATTCCGATGGTGAGCTCGATCGAAGAGCTCCGTCGCGTGAAGGCGATCATCGAGCAGGCGCTCCCGAACGTCCGCGCGCCGCAAATCGGGGCGATGATCGAGGTGCCCGCCGCCGTCGAGCTCGCGGCGGACATCGCTCGCGAGGTCGACTTCCTCTCCATCGGCACGAACGACTTGATGCAATACGCGCTCGTCGTGGACCGCGAGGACTCGCGGATGGCGTCGATGAGCGACCCGTACCATCCGGCGATTCTTCGCATGATCGCCCGCGTCGCCGCCGCCGGGCGCGCGGCGGGAAAGCCGGTGGGCGTGTGCGGCGAGATCGCCGTGCGTCCCGACGTGGCGCTCGCGATGATCGCGCTCGGTGTGGACTCGCTCAGCGTCGTCCCCACGGCCATTCCCGAGCTGAAGCAAGCGCTCGCGAGCGCGCGTCTCGAACCCATGCGGCGCGCCATCGGCGGCATCATCGCCTCGTCCGATGCGACGTCGCTGGCGACGGCGCTGCGCGAGGCGTTTGCGAGCTGAGCGCCGCACACGCGTCATGGTTACGTTCTCCAGACCATGATGATGAAATCCCGCCATAATTCAGAAGCCATCACGCGCTTCCAAGGGCGTCGCCAGCGGGAGCATGACGCCGCGCGCCTCCACGACAGCGTCCCCACGCTCGCGGCGCTGCGGCTCGACATCGCCGAAACGCACGGCCTGACCAACGCGAGCGCGAAATACGCTCGCATCATCACGGTCGAGACGAGCCCGGCCCTCTTCGCGCTCAGCTGTGCCGACCCGTCTTGTCGAGATGGCGGCCATGATCTGACCGGCTACGTCCTTCGTGGTCTGCACGAAGGCAAGAGTCACTTCGAGGTGAACCACCGGTGCTACGGCACCGTCGGCGCCTCCGAGTGCGGCCGCAACATGCACGTCGTCGTCACCGCAACGTACTCGGCTTAGAAAGACGCGGCTGCACGCGTCATGAAGCCCTAGCGCCGTGTCGCCGAGGCCGTCTTGGGATGGTCCGGCAAGTGCAGGAGGTCTGCCATGCGACCGCGTCGACGCACGATTCGCTGGCGCACGATTCCGTTTCGGGTCGTCACGCTGCTCGTCGGCGTGCTCATGACGTACCTCGTCGTCATCAACGCGCTTTTCGTGACCGGCATCGCGAAGATCGCGCTCAATTCCCTCGCGCCGGCGCACGCGCACTTCGAGTGGCGGTCCGCGTACTCACCGTGGTTCTTGCGCGTTCACGTCGAAGGTTTCGTCTTTCGCGGCGAAGACTCGGCCGTGCAGTGGGTCGTCACGGCGGATGAGGCGCAAGCGACGTTGGGCGGGCGCGATTTCTTCGCGCGCCGCGTGAGGCTCCACGACACGCGAGCTCACGGTGTGACGACGCGCATTCGGTTCAAGCTCGATCCCGCCGAAGCCACTGCGGCGCGCGTGGCGACGCTGCCTTCCATCGAAGGATTCGCGAATCCACCGCTCAAACCCGCCGTGCCGCCGCCCGTCGACGATCGGCACTACCACCTCTGGACGATCCAGATCGACGACGCGACCATGGTGGACGTGCGCGAGGTTTGGGTCGACAGCATCCGCGTCATCGACACGCACGGCTTCGCCAAAGGCGGCTTCTATCTCAAGCCCCAACGCGGCTTCTACGTTCGCCCCACGGAAGTGCGCACCGACGGCGCGAGCGTGTACGACGGCAAGAACACGATCGCGAGCGAGCTCCGCGGGACGTTCGGGCTTCGCCTCTCCGAAATCGACCCGCGCTTCGACCACGGCCTCGAGATCCTCCGCAATCTCGACGCCTCGGCGCGCGGCGAGGGAAACGTGGGCGATCTCCGGTTCCTCGATCGATGGTTGCATGCTGCACGCATCTCGGTCGCTGGCGGGGCGGGCGCGACGCAGTTCGACGTCGAGGTCCATCGCGGCAAGATCGCATCAGGCAGTCGCGCGTGGGCGCGACACGAAAACGTGCAGGCCTGGTCCGGTCGCGACGGCATCTCTGCGACCGCGCTCGTGAGCGCCAGCGTTCCACGGGGCGAGCGTCACATCGCGCTCGCGGTCGAGACGCACGAATGCTCGATCCATCGCGACGCGACGCGCGTCGTGGATGCGCCCACGATCTTTGCGGCGGCGCAGATCGACAACGTGGACCTGAGCAGGCCCTTCGATCGATGGGCGATGAGCATCGACGTCCCCATCGCCAAGGCGAGTCGTCTCGAGGCGCTGAACGCGTACTTCGACGAACCCATGCTCCGCGCCGGCGCCGCCACGGTCAGCGGTCACGCGAGCATCACGCCAGAGAACATGTCGGGGCACGCCACGCTCGACGTCACGGACGCGAGCGTCGAGTTGCGCAAGACGCTGGTCACGGCGAGCGGTCGCGCCAAGGTCACGCTGCACGACTACGATTTCCGCTCCCACAGGGGCGACGTCGCTGGCGCGCGCCTCGTGCTTCGAGACGTCTCGGGTGGCGACGAGCGCGGCTTCTGGGCTGACGTCTCGGCGAGCCCGCTCGCGATCGATCTCGATCACGGCGCGGTCGTGTCAGGCACGTTCACGGGCAAGGTTCGAAACGCGCAGCTCCCGCTGACGATTCTGGGCGCGCCGGGCATCGTGCACACGGTCTTCGGCTCTCAGGGGTTCACGACCTCCGCGCGCATTCGCGTCGGCCGTGGCGAGACGGACATTTCCGGCCTCCGCGCCATCGGCAACTCGATCGACGTGCGCGCTCACTACCACCAAGACGAGGGCGCGGTGCTCGTCGAGACGCCGCTCATGAACGTCGGCATCCTCGTCCGCAATGGCGAGACGTCGACTCGCTTGTTCGCGTCGCGGAGCTGGTACACGCGCACGCTCCGCGCGGAAGACCCCCTGCCCGTCTTCTGAAGTCACGTCGACGAGGATTTCCGAGATGCATGTCGCCGTCGGCTTCGAACTTGCAGCGCGAGCGAGCATCATGTCCATCATCGGTTGGATCGTTCTGGGCCTGCTCGCCGGCTTCATCGCGAGCAAGATCGTCAACAAAGCAGGCGAGGGCGTCGCTCTCGACATCGTGCTCGGCATCGTCGGCGCGTTGGTAGGCGGTTTCGTCTTCAACCTCCTCGGCAACGTCGGCGTGACCGGCTTCAACATTTGGAGCCTGTTCGTGTCGATCGTCGGCGCCGTCTTGGTGCTCGTCACGTTCCACCTGATCTCGGGGCGCCACCGCTTCGCGTGAACTTTCACGGCGCGTAGGAACTGCGTGCGAGCCGGCGTGCAGGCCGTGAGGCCGGGCGTGTTCGCCTTCACGATGTCGGACCGAAGAAGTGGTCGCCGTAGTTGGAGCGTGTAGCGGCCAGTAGACGTAGAGGTTCAGATAGGTGTCGCGGCGCGCGGCATGCAACACATCCGGCACATGGCTACCCGAACCGAAGACTTTCGCAGCGCGCAGGAACGCACTCACAAGCCCAACCGAGCGGCAAAGAAGCGGGCGAGCCGTCCGCAGCGCGACCCGAGAGGCCGCGGTGCGCACGAGAACCGCCGCGCGGGGCGCAAGGCGACCTACGCGCTCGAGCCGCGGGTCGCGAGCAAGCGGCCATCGCGCAAATCCACGCGCAAAAGCGCAAATCGCGCGAAGCCCGACACGAACATCAACTTGCGATCGGAGCGACGCCAATCCACGGCCCGCTCCCGCCATTCGCGTCGCGGCTGACGAGCACTCCCGCCACACGCGTGGCAGCTATGTCTGCGCCGTGGCTGAAGCTCGCGGGCGACCACGGCGAGCAGCGCCCGCGTTCGTCTTCACGAACCTCGAGGTGGGCGTCGGCATCGGCCGGTCCAGGCCGCGCGACTTCCTCACCGCCGATGCGCTCGAGAGCGTCAGCGGTTGGTCACGGCTCCTTCGGTCAACCCGTGCAGCAAAGCGACTGCGACGCCGACTGTGAAACGCAGTGATTGCCGTGTTTGTTGCAACAGTACTTGCTGCAACATTCGCTGCCGGTGCCGCACGATGCGCCCATCCCCTTGCACATGAGAACCTGCGGCTCGCCGCCTGCGCTCGTCGTCGCCGCGGCCGGCGCACTGTGCGACGCAAGTGCGAGGGTCAGAAGAACGGTCACCGATATCACGCTGATGATCTTGCGCATCGACCGCCTCCGAGTCCCGATGATAGTCGTTTCACGCGCCCGGATCGTCGGCTGGTTCGCGTAAGATGGAGCGGTTACGAAGCGCGTTTCGACGGAGGCGCTCGACCATGAAGAAGCGCGTGGAGGTCTTGTTCTTCGACGGCTGCCCGCACGCCGAGGAGGCGATCGCGAACGCGCGCAGCGCGATCACTGCGGCGCGCGCCGACGCGGAGCTCCGCCTCGTGCGCATCACGGACGAGGACGCGGCGGCTCGCGAGCTCTTCCTCGGATCGCCCACCGTGCGCGTCGACGGTCTCGACGTCGACCGCTCCGCGCGCGACCGCGTCGACTACGGTCTGCAGTGTCGCGTCTACTCGGTCGCGGGGAGCCGCACCGGCGCCCCTCCGGAGGCCTGGATTCGCGCCGCGCTGACTGAGGATTGAGGCACTCGTCTTGCGCACGCGCTGAGCGTCTCGTGCGCATCGTGTTCTTCGTGGTCCCGCAGAAGACCGGCTGAAGCCGGCCGCGAGTTTCCGCGGCCGGCTCAGCAGGTTTTTTTCTCGCGGCGTTACTTCGTCGCGAACGCGCCGCCACACGGCGTGTACGAGCCCGTGTACCGTCCGGCCTTGGTCACGCGGATCTGGCCAATCGAGCCCATGAGCGCGTTGAATGGGCCGTTCGCCTGGAGGCCTGCCAACACCTTCGTATCGGTGTAGTTCGTCGTGTCGGCGAACGACGTGAGCAGCGCGCCTTGACGGAAGATGTACGTCACGCCCGAGACGCGCGACGCCGCGTAGATCTCCCAGGTGCTCAGCGCCGAGCCGCTGTCGTGGAACGTCGCGCCCATGCCCGGCACGAAGACGAGGTAGCTGCCCTGGCTGTTCGAGAAGAACGTCGGGAAGAGACCCGCGTTCGGCGGATACGCCGAGCTCGTCACGAGGATGTTCGAAGCTTGATCCGTCGGGTCGTACCAAGCCGTTTGGTACACCGCGAGCTCCACGGTGAAGTCGCCCGTGCCGAGCGCCGAGGGCAGCGTGATGCTAAAGCCCTTCGCGGTGGCGTAGGACCCGCCGTTACCGAGCTTGCACGAGGCGCCGCCGGGCGCGCCGGTCGGCGTCGCGGAGATCGTCGGGCTGTTGGTCGTCGCGATCGTGCTCTTGCCGGACGCGTCGGTGATGCTGTTGCCCGTGCACGCGACGTACGCGATCACGTTCGACCAGTTCGGGTCGCTCGTGCCGAAGCATCCCGCAGCGGGCGAGCCCGGCGGGAGCTGGCAGGCGCCGCCCGAGCATGATTGTCCGAGCGGGCATGCGTTTCCGCACGTGCCGCAGTTGGCGTTGTCGCTCTGCGTATTCGCGCAGTAAGACGCGCCGCCGTCGGGCGTGCACGTCGTGAGCGAGCCGCACGTCGTCGAGCATTTTCCGGCGCTGCACGTCTGACCCGAGGGGCAGGTGTTGCCGCAGGTGCCGCAGTTCGCGTCGTCGGTTTGCGTGTTCGCGCAGTAGTTCGCGCCGCCGTCGGGCGTGCACGTCGTGAGCGAGCCGCACGTGAGGCCGCACTTGCCGCCGCTGCAGACCTCGCCCGAGGGGCAAGTCGTTCCGCACGCGCCGCAGTTCGCGTTGTCGGTCTGCGTGTTCGCGCAGTACGCCGCGCCGCCGTCGGCGCTACACGTGGTCAACGAGCCGCACGTGAGCGCGCACGTTCCGCCCGCGCACACGAGGCCGGACGCGCAAGCGTTTCCGCAGCTGCCGCAGTTGGCGTTGTCGGTCTCGACGTTCGTGCAGAGCGCGCCGCACATCTTCTCGGGTGCAGTGCAGCTCGAGCTCGCCTCGACGGGGGCCGCTTCGAAGGCGGCATCCGTGCCCGAATCGGTCGTATTTTCAGATGTTCCGCCGCATGCCGCGGCCAAAATCACGCTGCCAGCGATCGCCGGCAGCACCTTCCAAAGACTTTTCATCGTTCTCCTCAATCGTGCGGAGGATGAGACTCCGCATGATGGCGGCGGACACTAGGCGACGGGAGCACGCAACACAACCCGAGCGCTCGTTTGGGTCAGCGGACCCGCGCGCATTCCGGTGGCGTGCCCTCGGGACGAGCATCGCGACGAGCGACGAACGAAAATTTCGGACGTGCTACGACCAGGTCCCGTCGTTACGGCGGAGCGTCTTCAGGAAGACGCCCCCTTCGCGCGGATGCCGATTGTACAAGGTGCACGCACGAGCTTCGGTCTGCTCCAGCCAGACGACAATCTGGGCGTATGCGACTTGTTTCGACGCAATCTCGTTTCCCGTCTCGTCCTGGAGCACCGCGTATACGGTCATGTTTCGCCTCGCCTGCGTTGCGGCGAGCAGCACCATCCATGCCATTTCGCATCGCGCGGAAAACTCGCATGAACGCGGCGCACGGCGCGCACGTCGTGCAGCGCGACGAACGCGTTGCATAGCAGAGGCTACCTCGAGAGCAGCTTCTGCAGGTTCATCGCGGCGGAGAATCCCGAGCGCTTGATGCGCTCGCGCGAGGCAACGACGCGCGGGTCATCCTTACATGAAGCGAGGCCGCTCATCGGGTTGAGGCGGCTCGTCTTGTTCCAGCTCGCGAGGGTCGGGTGCGCGGCGGTCGCGCTCGTGAGGGCCATCGTCGCGAGGAACGCGCTGAGGTAGTCCTCGTTTTCGTCCCAGTACGCGATCGGAGGGCACAATGCGTTCTTCTGATCGTCGCCCTCGACGGTGGCCTCGATGACTCCGAGCATCGCGAATTGGTAGCAGGCAAACGCCCAGAAAAACGGCTGGATCGTGACGCGGCCCGGCTCGAAGATCGGGCGGCGCGGCGGACGAGGGAGGCCCTCGCGCCGAGCAGTGAACGTGAATCGTTCGATCGCCCGTGGGCACGCGACCTTGGTCGAGGACGATCTCGTCGCGCGTGATGCTGCGCACGTGTCCGAGGCGGATGACGTCCTCGACCTGGCGAAGGAGCCGAAGCTCGGGCTCGCTGACGACGGCTCCGCGAAACATCGTCGGCGTGACTGTTGGATCGATGCGAAGGAAGACGCCCGCTGATTCGAGCCGCGTGAAGAGCTCGTCCATCGACGCGGCTTCGGCCATCGCCTCGATCTGGGTCGCCGTGCCTTGGAGCATGTCCGGCAGCAGCGTGTGCGGCTGCTGGAATTTGCGGTTCATCCACCACGCGTCGCGCGGCCGAATCCAGCGGATCGCCGCGGGCGGGACGCCGCGCTCGAGGAGCCACACGCACGTGTCGAGCGCGGTCTTGCCCTCCGCCGATGATCACGAAGCGCTCGAACGGCGTCTCGAGCCGAGCGAGCTCGGTCGGCGTGACGCACCGGACGCCATCGGCCACCGCGAACGGCGGCGGGCTCGTCGCGGGAAACGTGCCCTCGATGTACGTGGTGTCGACGAGCTTTCGGCGCACGCGCACGCTCGACGACGCGCCCGTGAGCCGGGAGACGAAGCGGTGCTCGCCCACGTAGTCGCTGCACGGGAAATAACGGACGCGCCCCGTCGGCAGGAAGTGACGGTGCATGACGCGCTCGTAGTAGGCCCTGAGCTCGTCGGCGCCGGCGAGCTCGTAGAAGCCCGCGTTCGTTCCGATCGTGTCGATCGCGTCCTGCCCGAGCGGCACCGAGGCGACGCCGTAGAAAGCCGACGGCTGATGGAGCCGCACGTACGGATAGGCGTCGAGCCAATGTCCGCCGGGCGCGTGGCGTCGGTCGACGACGGTGACCGTGGCGTCCGAATGCGCGAGGAGCGCGTCGGTGAACGCCATCCCCGCCGCCCCGGCGCCGACGACGAGATAGTCGGTTTCGAGCTCCGTCCGCATCACCCCGACGATACCCGAGCCGCGCGCGCTAGGGGTGCCACTCGTAGGCGCCGAGGTCGTACGCCGAGCCTTGCGGGCGGGGTGTCCCGTCGATGTCCGTCGTGACCGTCGTCAGCGTGAGCCCGTGATCGATCGCGGGGCTCGTCGGCTCGAGGTGGAAATCGTCGGTGCTCGGGGAGACGAGCAAGGCGTCGGTCGAATCGACGTTGCCCGTCACGACGACGGTGCCGCCCGAGCTCGTGACCGTGGTGGGCGCGCCGGTCGTGAGGTTGTTCTTCACGGTGACGTTCGAGTAGGCGCCGCCGCTTCCGAAGTGCACGCCCTCGGTCTGCGGCTCGTAGAAGACGTTGTTCTCGACGATCGCGCTCGAGACTGCGGGCGTCGAGAAGAGGACCTGGCCGTCGCGGTACGGGTTTGGGAACGCAAACGTGTTGTTGACGATCGTGAGCCCCGAGCTGCCGGGGCCCGAGCTCGAATAGACGTGGACGTCCCAACCATGTTGGTTGTCGTAAAAGACGTTGTTCGAGACGAGGACGCTCGTGGAGCTCTCGACGTAAATCGCATGATCGTGGTTCTGATAATTGGTATTCGTCGGAGCGCAGCCTTGCTCCCCGGGCGAGAGGCGGCCAATCGTGTGGATCACGTTTCGATCGATGACGACGTTCGTCGCGCTCGTGTAGATGCCGACCTTGCCGAGATCGCTGTCGCTGCACACGTGCCCGATGTCGTGAATGACGTTGCCGACGAGGCGGTCGTCCGTGCTCCAAACGGACGCTCCCGCGCCCACGAAGCCCGTGACCTCGAATCCGATGACCTGGGTGCTCGGGCCCTCGAGGTAGAAGCCCGTGGCGAGCGTGTTCTGTCCGTCGAGCTTCGCGGCGAGAGGCGGGTCCGAGCAGAGCACGACGGGCTCGCTCGCCGTGCCGCTGTTCTGCGTGCGCACGTACGCGAGCGGGCTGGTGGTGCCCGTGTACGTTCCGGCGAGGACGTGGATGACGTCGCCCGGTCCGGAGAGATCGATCGCGTGCTGGATCGTCGCGTAGGGTGACGTGGCGCTCCCCGGGCTCCCGTCGCTGCCGCTGACCGAGACGTAGCGTGCTGTCTTCGAGGCCTCTGGGCAAGTCGCCGGCAGCTTTCCGGCGTCTACGACGCTCGAGTCTGCCGCGGCCTCGGCCCCGGCCTCTACGCTGACGACGTGATCGACGGCCGCGTCTTCGATGGGCTCACCACCGGACGTGCCGCACGCGACGACGCAAAGAGCGATGCACGCCGAACGAAACGGCCCCATCCCAAGAAGCTAACGCGGCGCACGCGCACGCGCGCGTTACACCGCGTTACACTTCATCACGGCGTGACGGTGATGCCGGTCGAGCCCGTTATCGTGGTCGTCGCGACGCCACGGAGCCCGCTCTGCGTCCGACTTACAGAACGCGCAACGTACCAACTTAGGCGAATCGCAAATGACTGGCGAACGATTTCGAGCGCGTCGCGAGCTTTGCGCGCGCGGTCGCGAGCTCGCTCGCGATGGGGCGCGAGTGGATCGACGCATCTCCGCGAAATGACCAAGCGCACCCCTTGGTGTGACACTTGCGAAACGCACGACGATGCGTTCTTTGTTCATCGCTTTCGCTGCCGTCACGTTCTCCAGCGCGTGTGGCAGCATGCCCGACTCGCCCGCGGAGCCGGTCGGCACGTCGACGGCGGACCTCACGGGGGGCGACATCTCGACCCTCGCGCTCGCGAACGTCGGCAAGAAGGCGTGCTCGACGAACAGCCTCGGCGGGAAATACTTCGACTCGAGCTGCACCGGAAACGGCGGCTCGCCGGAGTACTGGTGCGCCGATTTCGCGCGCTGGGTTTGGGCGAACGCGGGCGCGCAGAACACGAACGAGCTCACCGCCGCCGCGGGCAGCTTCTACGTCTACGGGCAGAAGCACGGCACGCTCTCGAAGACGCCGCACCTCGGCGACGCGGTGGTCTTCAACTACCAAGGTAACGGCTACGCGGATCACGCCGCGGTCGTCTCGAAGGTGAATTCGAACGGAACGATCGAGACGGTGAGCGGCGACTGGGGTGGGCAGAGCGGGACCGAGGCGCAGTTCGCGAGCACGTCGTACGCGGTGCTCAACACGCCGGCGTACGCGGGCACCGTCGGCTCGACGCCCGGTGTGATGGGGATGACCATCAGCGGGTTCGTCTCGCCCGTCGGGCTCTCGGTGGCTTGGTCGGCGACGTACGTGAGCCAATCGTTTCCGCTCGCGTCGACCGCGCTCACGATGGTCGAGGGTCAGACCATCCCGTCGTACATCGAGCTCAAGAACACCGGCACGAAGACGTGGGACGGAAATACGCGCCTCGCGACGACGCAGCCGCGTGATCGCAACAGCGTCTTTGCGGACAGCACGTGGCTCGCCGCGAATCGTCCTTCGGCCGTGAGCGGGACCGTCGCGCCGGGCGCCTCGTACAAATTCAAATTCGATCTCCACGCGCCGAACAAACCGGGCACGTACTACGAGTACTTCGGCGTCGTCCAAGAGGGCGTCGCGTGGTTCAGCGATCCGGGTCAAGGCGGGCCCGCGGACGACCTCCTCGAAGTGCAAGTGAAGGTGATCGAGCCCGCGTACCGCGGCGACTTCAAGGATCAGTCGTTCCCACTCGCGCCGAACGCGCTCACCGTGCACCAAGGCGACGTCGCCGCGGGTTTCATCGAGCTCACGAACACGGGGACGCAGCCGTGGACGGCGGGGACCACGAAGCTCGCGCCGACGCCGCGCGATCAAGCCTCGCCGTTCGCGGACTCGTCGTGGCTCTCGCCGACTCGCGTCGCGACGCTCGCGGCCGACGTCGCGCCGGGAGCCGTCGGTCACTTCGACGTGAAGCTCGACGCGGCCGAGGTCGGCGACTTCGACGTCACGTTCGGTCTCGTCGAAGACGGCGTCACGTGGTTCGCGGACGCTCCGCTCGGCGGCGGACCGCAAGACGGTCTCTTGCGCGTGCACTTCGTCGTGGTTCCGAAGGGCGCGCCGCTCGACGCAGGCATCGCGTCCGACGGCGGCGTCGTGGGCGAGGACGCAGGCACGGGAGACCCCATGCCTGCGGGCTGCAGCGTCTCCGCGACGCGTGCACCGAGCACGAACGCGTGGCTCGCCTTTGCGCCGCTCGCGCTCATGCTCCTTCGCGTGCGGCGCCGCAAATGAAGATCCTCGGCGGCTGGATGCTCTACGCGCTCCCGCCGGCGGAGATCGCCGTGCATCCTTCGGACGAAAGACGCCTCGCCGCTTTGAGCGCCCATCGGTTCTCCGATGGTACGCTGCGCTCATGCATCGGCACGTGCTCGTCTCGCTCGTGATGCTCGTCCAGTGCGGCGGGGCGGCCGCGCCAGTCGCGACGCCGAAGGACGGAAAGTCCGTCGCGCCGCCGCCGCACGCGGCGAGCGTCCACTTCGCCGCAGGCACGTTTCTCATGGGATCGGCCGAGGGCGACGGCATCGCCGAAGAGCGGCCGCAGCACGGCGTGAACGTCGCGGCTTTCGACATGGACGCGACCGAGGTCACGGTCGGCGCGTACGCGACGTGCGTCGCCGCGGGCGCGTGCACCGCCGCGCCGACGACGGTCGACTGGCGCGGCATCAGCGACTCCGACAAGACGACCTGGAGCAAGTACTGCAACGGCGCGCGCGAGGACCGAAAGACGCATCCGATCAACTGCGTCGATTTCGATCAAGCGAAGGCGTACTGCGCGTGGGCCGGCGCGCGCCTGCCGACCGAGGAAGAATGGGAGTACGCCGCGCGCGGCGCCGCAGACCGCACGTACCCGTGGGGCGAAGACGCGCCCGACGAGACGCGCGCGAACGCGTGCGGCGCCGAGTGCTCCCACATGGCGAAAGAAGAGGGCTTCACGTGGCGCGCGATGTACCCCGGCTCCGACGGATGGGCCGGCACCGCGCCCGTGGGCACGTACCCCGCCGGGCGCACGCCGGAAGGGCTGATGGACATGGCCGGCAACGTCTGGGAATGGACGAGCACGACCTACGCTCGCTACGACGGCTCGCGCGCGAGCGCGCGCATGGTCGCGCGCGGCGGCTGCTGGGACAGCTACATGCCGATGTCGCTCCGCGCGGCCAACCGCATCAGCGAGGACAAGGGCTCGCGCCGAAACGTCATCGGCTTCCGCTGCGCCAAGTCGCCGTGACTCCTGGCGCGATGGCCATGATCCGGCCATGATATGGCCATGCCGATCGAGCGCAAGAACTCGTTCCACCTGCTCCTCTCGAATGACGAAGCGAAGCTCCTCAAGCTCCTCGCTGAACGCGAGGGACTGAACGCGTCCGACTATCTCCGCTCTCTTTTGCGACAGATGGCGGGGGCGCCCGCGCACTTGACGCAGGTGATCCGATTGGGCGCGGCCCTCGGCGAGCTCGCTCTCGGCAAGCCGAAGAAGCGCGTGAAATAGGCCGAGATCGTCACGAACGCGACGGCTCGCCGAGGAGCAGGCGGTTCTTCACCGTGATCGCGCTCGGGACGAGCTGCGTGTGGACCGCGTAGCCCGCCTCGGCGAGTCGGCGCGCGCGCGTCACGTCGATCGCGAGTGACGAGTCGAGCCAGCCGCCGAGCGCGCCGAGATCGCACTTGGCCTCGTCGTGGCAGCACGGAAGGACCGCGACGCGAGCCCGCGCGGCGATGGCGCGGTCAAGCACGCGATCCGTGAGCGCGCCGCACGCGTGGGTCGAGACGACGAGATCGTCGCGCTCGAGCTCGACGCCATCGAGGTCGCCCTCGCGAAGCTCGGTGCGGGCGCGAATGCGGGGCCACGCCTCGCCCATCGCCTCGGCGAGCGTGCGCGCGCTCGGCGGCAGGCGCTGATCGATCGCGATCGCCGAGGGCGACGTGTCGTCGAGCAGAAGGAGAAGGTGCGCCACGAGCGCGTGACCGCAAGCGAGATCGACGACGCGCCCGCCGCGGAAGCGCCGCCGCACGCGCCGCGCGACCTCCCACGACTCGAAGAGCTCTTTCCGCGGGAGGCAGTCGGCGGCGCACACGACCCGCGCGACGCGCGCGAACAGCGTCTCACCCTCGAAGTGCCGAGCGCTCGTCGGCCTCAGGCGTGCGCGGCTCGCGGGGTCCATGCGCGGCAATGTAGCGCTCCTCGGACACCCACGGCACGATGGCGACGCGCTTCGCGTAGTCGCGGCGAACGCGCTCGATTTGGACGAGCTCGCTCGCCGCGCGCTCGCGCAAGAGCGGATCGGTCGTCCCGCTCGCCGCGAGGCTCGCGTTGATCACCCACGCGAACGGCTCGATGCCAGCGCGCCGCAGATCGGATTGGAGCTCTGCCGCCTCGGACACGGGCGTCGTCTCCGCGAGCGTGACGAGGATGATCTTCGTGTACGTGGGATCTCGGAGCCGCATCAGCGGCGTCACGAGCCTGCTCGGCCCGCTCGGCGCGAGCCCGCGCATCACGTCGCGGTGGTACGAGCCCGTCGCGTCGATGAGCAGCAGCGTGTGTCCGGTTGGCGCGGTGTCGAGGACGACGACCCCACGGCGCGCCTCCGAGACGAGCTTCGAGAACGCATGGAACACCGCGACCTCCTCGGTGCACGGCGAACGAAGGTCCTCCTCCAGGAGAGCGCGCCCCTCGGCGTCGAGATCGCGGCCTTTGCGCTCGATCACGCGCTCCATGTACGCCTTGGTCTCCGCGGCGGGGTCGATGCGGCTCACGCGAAGGTGCTCGACGTCGTGCCCGAGCGTGCTCGGCACGTGCCCGGCGGGATCGGTCGTGCTGAGGTGAACGCCGATGCCACGCGCCGCGAGCTCGCCCGCGATCGCCGCGGCGATGGTCGTCTTGCCGACCCCGCCCTTCCCCATCACCATCACGAGCTCGTGCGGCGACGCGGCGAGCTCGTCGACGAGCGACGACAGCGAGGGCAGCCTCGGCGCGTCGCTGGCCTGGGTGACGCGCGCGGTCGTGGAGGTCGCGCGGTCCTCGAACAGGGCGCGCAGCTTGTCGAGGCCTACGAGGTTGTAACCCTTGAGCGGGAGCTCGAACGATGGGAGCGCGCGGAGAGTGTCAGGCATTTGCTCGAGCGCGCCCTCTCCTCTCTTTTCGAACGCGACGGCGACCCGGTCGCTCGCGTCCTGCGCATGGAACACCGCGTTGATCACGAGCGCTTGATTCTCGATGCCGAGCGCGCGGAGCTCGGTCGACGAGCGCGCCGCCTCGCGCAGCGCGCCGAGGTCCGGCCGCGCGACGAGGACGACCGTCGTGCGCGCGGCGTCGCAGAGCGCGCTAAGCGCGGCGCCGAACCGCTCGCGGCGCATCTTGAGGCCCGAGTGCGGGCCGAGGCACGACGCGCCGCGCGTGTTCGTGTCCAAGAACTGCGTCCACGCGAGCGGCAGCTTCAAGAGGCGCAGCGTGTGCCCCGTTGGCGCGGTGTCGAAGACGACGTGGTCGTAGCCCGTCGAGTCCGCGCCACCGATGAGCCCCGCGAACTCGTCGAACGCGGCGATCTCCGTCGTGCACGCGCCCGAGAGCTGCTCGCGGATCGTGCGGATCTCCTCGTCGTTCTTGTGCCCGCGGTACGGCGCGATGACGCGCTCGCGGTAAGCCTCCGCGGCCGCCTCGGGGTCCACGTTCATGGCGTAGAGGTTCGGTACGCCCGCGACGGCGGTCGGCTCGTTGCCGAGCCGCGTAGAGAGCATCTCGTCGAGGTTCGACGCTGGATCGGTGCTCACGAGGAGCACGCGCTTGCCGCGGTCCGCGAGCGAGATCGACGCGGCGCAAGCGACGGCGGTCTTGCCGACCCCGCCCTTGCCGGTGAAGAAGAGGTACCGCGTCGGCTCGAGGAACGGGTTCATGCCCACAACTTAAGTCGTCGTCGGCTCGAGGTCCGCGGGCTTTGCGGCCAGCTCGTCCGGCGTGAGGCGCGCGTAGATTTCGACGAGGTTCCCGTCGGGATCCTTCAGCCAGAGCTCGTGGAGCGGCGTCCCGCGCCAGGTCGTGCGTGGCGGTTTCTCGACCTCGAGGCCGGCGTCCTTCGCGCGGTGGTACGCGTCGATCACCGCGGCCTTGTCGGCGACGCCGATCCCGAGGTGATAGAGCGTGTCGTGGTGCAGCTCTTTTCCGTCCGAGACGAGCAGCACGAAATTCGTGCCGAGCTCGGGGCGCACGAACGTCGCGTACCGATGCGTCCACTCCTTCGGCGCGTCGCCGAGGAGCCACGCGTAAAACCGCGCGCTCTTCGCGAGGTCCTTCACGCGCACGCTCGCGTGAAACTCCTCGCCGCTCGGCCCGTCGGGCACGTCGAGGAGCGCCGCGAGCACCTCGAGCCGCGCGAGGATTTGATCCCGCGCCGTTCGGAAGCGCGCGAGCTTCGCCTCGCGCGAGAGCGTTGGGTCGTCGCTCGCGGGATCGGCGATTGGCCAGCTCACGCGGCGCGCCTTGCCGAGGAACACGGGGCACACCTCCTCGGCGCATAGCGTGATGACCGTGTCGACCGACGACGGATCGATCGCGTCCACGGATTTCGACACGTGCGAGGCGAGGTCGACGCCGACCTCGTGCGCGACCTCGATCGCCAGCGGGTTGACGCGCGACGGCTTGCTCCCCGCGCTCTGCACGCGGACGCGCGCGCCGAGGATCTTTCGCGCGAGCCCTTCGGCGAGCTGACTCCGCGCGGAGTTCGCGACGCACATGAAGAGTATGCTTCGGGTCGACGCGAACGACGTCACGACTGCGCCTCGGGCGTCGCGACCGCCGATGCGACGAAGTACTTTCGGCGAATCCAGAGCGCGACGTTCACGAGCCCGATGAGCGCAGGCACCTCGACGAGCGGGCCGATCACCGCCGCGAACGCGGCGCCGCTGTGGATCCCGAACGTCGCGACCGCCACGGCGATCGCGAGCTCGAAGTTGTTCGACGCGGCCGTGAACGAGAGCGTCGCGGACTGCGGGTAGGTCGCGCCGACGCGCTTGCTCATCGCGAACGACACCGCGAACATCACGATGAAGTAGATGAGCAGCGGCACCGCGATGCGCACGACGTCGAGCGGGAGCTGTACGATCGCCTCGCCCTTCAGCGAGAACATCACGACGATCGTGAAGAGCAGCGCGACGAGCGTGATCGGCCCTATCCGCGGGACGAAGCGCGTCTGATACCACTCGAGCCCCTTCGTCGAGACGAGCACGCGCCGCGTGAGAAACCCCGCGGCGAACGGGACGCCAAGGTAGATCGCGACGCTCTTGGCGATCTCGGCGATCGTGATGTTCACGACGACGCCCTTGAGCCCGAGCCAAGTCGGCACGAGCGTCGCGAAGAAGTACGCGTACAACGAGAAGAAGAGGACCTGGAAGATCGAGTTGAAGGCGACGAGCCCCGCGCAGTACTCCGTGTCGCCCTTCGCGAGATCGTTCCACACGATGACCATCGCGATGCACCGCGCGAGGCCGATGAGGATGAGCCCGAGCATGTACTCGGGCTTGTCGCGCAGGAAGACGACGGCGAGCGTGAACATCAGCACGGGCCCGATGATCCAGTTCTGGACGAGCGAGAGCAGGAGCACGCGCTTGTTTCGAAAGACGAGCCCGAGCTCCTCGTAGCGCACCTTCGCGAGAGGCGGGTACATCATGACGATGAGCCCGATCGCGATCGGGATCGACGTCGTGCCGACGCTCATGCGCTCGATCGCGACGGGGACCCCGGGCGCGAGCGCGCCGATCGCGATGCCGACGCCCATCGCGAGGAAGATCCAGAGCGTGAGGTACCGATCGAGAAAGGAGAGCTTCCGCGCCGTCCCCTCTGCGGTCATGCGGGCTTTCGCGCGCGCACGAACGCGCTCATCACCGCGCCGTCGAGCGCCGCGAGCGTGCCGGTGAGCTCCGCGCCGCAGCACGAGGCGCCCTCGGCCATTTGCTTCGCGTCGTTCGCGTCGTAGACGCGCGTCGGCTCGATGCCGACCTCCTCGAAGCCAGCGGCGCGCAGCTTCGACTCGTATTCCACGTCGAGGAGCGCGCCCGCGATGCAGCCCGTCCAGAGCTCCATCGATTTCCGCGCCTCTTCTGGCAAGGGCCGCCGGAGCACGATGTCCGAGATCGCGAATCGGCCGCCCGGCTTGAGGACGCGGAACGCCTCGCGGAGGACCGCGTCTTTGTCGCCCGAGAGGTTGATGACGCAGTTCGAGATGATCACGTCGACCGAATTCTTCGGCAGCGGGATGTTCTCGATCGTCCCCTTCAAGAAGACGACGTTGGTCGCGCCGGCCTTCGCCTTGTTCTCGTTCGCGAGCTCGAGCATCTCGTCGGTCATGTCGAGCCCGTACGCGAGCCCGGTCTGGCCTACCCGCTTCGCCGAGAGGAGGACGTCGATGCCGCCGCCGGATCCGAGATCGAGCACGACCTCGCCCGCGCGGAGCTCCGCGAGCGCCGTGGGGTTGCCGCAGCCGAACGACGCGAGCAGCGCCTTCTCGGGGAGCGACTGCGTGTCGGTCGCGTCGTAGAGGTCGCGCGTGATCGGATCGGTGTCGAACCCGAGCGCAGGATCGCTCGCCGAAGAGCCGCAGCACGAGGCCTTCGCGCCCTTCATCACGGCCTTGACCGCCTCGCCGTACCGGGCCTTCACGACCTCGCGGACATCCACTTCGGGTTCGCAGCAGCTCGGGCCGCAGCAGCTCTTCTCTTTTCTTGCTCCATGTCAGCAGCATCCCTTCGGGGCGCACTTGCCCCTCTTGCAGCAGTCTTCCCAGAGAAAATCGGTGAGCGTGCGGAGCGCGGAGTACTCGGCCGTGTGGAGCGCGAATTTTCCCTCGCGGCGCGCGATCACGAGGCCGGAGGCGACGAGCCTGTCGAGGTGGTGGTTCAGCGTCGTCCACGGAATATCGAGCTTCTCCTGGAGCTCGGTCGTCGTGGTGCCGTCGGCACCGCCCTGCACGATGTGCCGGAGGATCGCGAGGCGCGCGGGGTGCCCGAGGGCCCCGAACTGCTCGGCGTGTCGTTCGAGCTTGTCCGTCACATCTATGTATCTAGATTTCTAGGTTCCACTTGTCAAGGTGGCTCGTCACATTTGCCGAGCCGGCCGCGACTCAGAACGTTCCGCGAACGCCCGCCGAACCGAGGCCGATCCAGGGCTCGATCTTCGCCTGCTGCGCGGCGGCGGGAGCCGAGGGCTTTCCGAGGAGGAGCGTGACGATGCCCGCAGCGACGCTGACGCCGCCGACGATGAACGTGATCGTCGAAATCGTCGCGAGCGTGTTCGCGCTGTCGAGGTTTCCGTACTGCGACGGCGGACACACGTGGCTCGGGCACGTCGTCGCGAGGTTCGACTGCTGCGCGAGCATCATCGCGCCGGTGATCCCACCCGCGATGAGGCTCGCGCCGCCGATGCTGAAGAGCACGATCGGGAGCGCGTACGACCGGTGGCTCTCCGGCGCGGGAGGCGGCTGTTCCTCGGTCGGCGGGGTGACGATCGTCGTGGGCTTCGCGACGGTCGCGAGCGAGATCGCGACGTCCTTCTTCTCGCCCTCCGCGACGTCGATCTCCGCGCGGCCCTCTTGGCTGCTCGTCGTCGCGACCATCACGTGATGACCCGGGTTGAGCCGGCGCGGGAGACCGATGACCGCGGAGGGCACGGCGACGCCGTCCACCGACAAGCTCACGGTCGCGCCGTCCTTGGCGCCATTCACGGTGACCGTCACCGCCGGGACGCGCGCTTCGAGCGAGGCGTCGAGCGTCTGCGCCTGCGCGCGCGCTTCGCGAAACTGCGCGGGCTCACGCGGCGTCGGCGCCGACGAGATGATCTGCGCGAGCGAGTCGCGCGCCTCGACGAGCAGACCGAGGAGCGCCTGCGTTCGCGCGACCTCGAGCGCCGTCGTCGGCACGTGCATGATCTGGTTCGCCGCTTCGAACCGCGAGAGCGCGCCCTTCAGGTCGCCCTTGTCGCGCGCCTCGTTGCCCTGGTCCATGAGCGTCCGCGCCGTCTCTTTGTCCGCGGCGGACTGGGCCGAAGCCGGAGCGGCGATCGCGAGGACACCCGCGAGCCCGAGCGCGCTGGCGCGAAACCTAGAACCCATACGTGCTCCTCCTCGTCGTCGTGGTCGCGGTCGCCGTCGGCGCTGCGCCCGTCGCGGTCGTGGTCGACCCGGTGGCGCGCGCGGTGTCCGCCGGCTTCGATGGGCCGGTGGTGGTCGGCGTCGCCGTGGGCATTGAATTCAGATCCACGACGGGGATCTCGATCTCCGCCGTGGTCGTCGCCGCGGGCGTGGCCTTCGCGGAGACCGTCGCGGTCGCGGTCGGCTTCGGGGTGGCGACGGTCGCAGAGCCCGTCGGCGACGCGCCTTGCCGACTCCCGACGAAGAACGCGGCCGCCGCGATCGCCGCGATCAAGAAGACCGCGGCGCCGACGATCGCCAAAATTTTCCCCGTGTTCGACCGCGGCACGTCGACGTCCACCTGGATCGACGACGACGGCGCGGGCGGCGGGACCTGCGGCAGCGCGGCGACCGGCGGAACGGAAGAATGCCGCTCGCCGACGACCACGTCTCCCGTACGCTGGAACTCCGCACCGCTCGCGAGCACGCCCGTCGCCGATTTGTCCGGGTTCGGGCGAAGCACGTCGCGCACGCGCGCGCGCTCGGCGGCCGCGCTGAGCGCGAGATCGATCGCTTCCTTGCGGGACGCGGTCCGGCTCGCGCCGTGCGCGGCGACGAAGTCCGCGACCTGCGCCTGCGTGCACGTGAGGCGCGTCTCGATCATCGCGGATTCGATCGCGGCCTGGAGCTCGGCTGCCGTCGCGAACCGCGCGTCGGGCGAGTACGCGAGCGCGCGCCTCACCACCGCCGCGACTTGCGGCGCCACGGCGTTCGAGAGCGGCATCGGCGGCTGCCTCGACGTGAGCCGCTGGAGCACGGCGAGCTGATTCGGACCGTCGAACGGCGGCGCGCCCGAGAGCAAGTGATAGAGGAGCGCGCCCACCGCAAACACGTCGGCGCGCCTGTCGACGACCCCTCCGAGCGCCTGCTCCGGCGCCATGTAGTGGATCTTCCCCTTGAGGAGGCCCGCGTTCGTCTCACCGACGACGCGATCGCGCGCCTTCGCGATGCCGAAGTCGATGAGCTTGGCCATGCCGCGCGAGCTGACGAGGATGTTCTGCGGCGACACGTCGCGGTGGACGACGCCGAGCAGCGCGCCCCTGTCGTCTCGGAGCTCGTGGGCGGCGTGCAAGCCTCCGCACGCGTCCGCGACGACGCGAAGCAGCACGTTCATCGGGAGCGCGATGTTCTTCTTCTTGAGCGCGCGATAGAGGCGCGAGAGCGAGTCGCCGTCCACCCACTCCATCACCAAGTAGGTGATGTCGTGCTGCTCGCCGACGTCGACGATCTGCGCGACGTTCGCGTGCTCGATGCGCGAGGCGATGCGCGTCTCGTCGAGGAACATCTGCTGGAAGCGCTCGTCCGCGGCGAACTGCGGCAGGATCGTCTTGATCGCGACGAGCTTCTCGAACCCATGCTTTCCGCGCAAACGCGCAACCCACACGGAGGCCATGCCGCCGTCGGCGAGCGGGCACAAGAGCTCGTACCGATCGAGAAAGTACCCCGGCATCAGCGGCGAGCTCGCCGGAGCGGGAGCCGGGGCCGACGGGTCGTTCATGAGATGCTCGTCGTGTTGCTGAACATGCTCAGTTCCAATTCGGATCGTTGGTGCTCGGGCAGAAGCAGGTCGTCGAGCCGTCGAGCTGGACGCCCGACTTGTAGACGTGGCCCGTGTCGGAGCCGGTGTAGTCCCAGCAACCGCAACCCCCGCCGTCGGGAGAGCCGCAGATCACGAGGTCGCCCGCGTCACCGACGCAGCCGGCCGCGTTGCAAGCGAACTGATCGTTCGTGTACGCGGTGCACGCCTTCGCCGCTTGCGTCTGGTTGTACGTCCCCGCATCGACGCAGTCGAAATACGATTGCCCCGTGCCGTTCATGTGCGTCGTCGCGCACGCCGCGCCGCAGCACGAAGGCGTCGCGCACTCGCAGCCATTGGTGTCGGGCGCGGTGTTGTTGCAGCTCGAGAAGCCGGTCTTGCACGTGTACTGGCACGTCGTTCCCGTGCACTGCGTGCTCGTCGCGTTCGTGCCGTCGCACGTCGGCTCCGCACTTCGAGCAGTTGGTGATCGTGTTGAGCGCGCCGCAGCCCGCGTCGCCAGCGTCCGCCGCGTCTTCCGTGCCGCCGTCTTGCGCGTCGACGCCCGTGTCGTCGGGAGGCGTCGCGTCGCTCGAGTCGCTCGTCGGCGAGTCCTTCGTCACGACGTCGGCCACGGTTTGATCGGGGGTCGCGTCCGCGGCGGCGTCGTCGCCCTTCGAGTATTGGTCGAGACCGGAGAGCGCGGCGCAGCCCGAGGCTAGAGCCGTGATGGCGACCACCAGCCAGACGCGAGTGGAGAGGGGCATTCCTCCACTTAAGGTACCATGTCCGCGCTTGTGTGCGCAGGGCCTTAGCCTCCGAAATGGAAGCCCGAGACCTTCACGCCCATGAACGTGCCGGACCACGTGGTCTCGCCCTGATCCTCGCACGCCTTCGTCGCGGAGGTGCTCGCTCGGATCGAGGCTCTGCTTCAGCCACCGTGCGGCACGAACGCGACGGGCATGCGCGCGGAGGACATCCGCACACCGTAAAGATCACACCCGTGCCGCACAAGCGCGGCTAGTGCGCTCGGGCGCGCGTCGCACGCCCGCGACGAACGGGCTTCTTCGCGGTGCGCTTCGCCACGCGAGGTTTGCCCTTCTGACGCGGGCTCTCCACTGCGTGGATGAGGCGCTCGGCCTGCTGCTCCGCGCTGCGAATCACGCGCTTTGCGAGTTGTTTGATCGAATGGGGCTTGCGCTTCGGTGCGCGCTTTTTGGTTGCCATGACCCGCGGAGGGAGCACGACCCGTGCCGAACGGTTTAGAATCGGCGTCGTGAGCACGTATCCGGCGTGGGAGGGGGTCGCGCGCGTCTCGACTCCGGGCAAGGCGTTTTCGATCGAGAACGGCGAAGCGACGCCGAGCTACATCGAAAATTGTCTCTTTTGGATCGCGTACGAGACGGCGCGCTCGGGTCAGGTGTTGATGTCCGAGGCGGTCATGCGGCGCGCGGGTTTCGTGTCGGCGAACGTCCCGCAGCTCGGGCAGCAGCTCGCGGCGGTCGGGCGCGAGGTCGCCGCGATGAACGCGCGCAGCATCGCGCTCACGCAATCTCCGTCGCCGCCTGCCGTCCAGCGGCGCGCGATCCGCGTTCGGTTCGCGCACACGCTCATGCGGTGGGCCCCATTTCCGCCGCAGTTCGCCGGCGCGGGAGATCGCCCCGCGGCGATCTTCATGTCGGTGCCGGCGAGCTGGCAGCACGACGGCTTTCGACTCGTGCCCGCCGCGCTCACGCACCTCTTCTCGAACGTCAACGCGGCGCTCTGCGCGCGCGAGCCGGCCGACGCGAACTACATCTCGCCGACGTCGCTCACGGCGATCGACGTGCTCGACAGCACGGCCCTCCTGCAAACGGAGTGGGAGAAGGACGTGCAAGCGCCGGTGGGCATTGGCCAGGTCACGTTCCTCGCGGACGCGACGGTGACGCCGCTCCCGCCCGCGGATTTCATTCGACTCACGTACGCGTGCCTCGCCGACGAGCTTCGGGCGAACGCGCCGCAGCTCGCGCTCGTCCTCGTGAAGCGCTTCGGTTACTCGGTCGCGAGCGCCGGGGCGCTGCTCGGAGCGGCGCAAGAGAACATCGCCGAGGTCCTCGCGCGCGCTCGAGTCTAGTGCCGCGAGCGCGCGAGCCACTCGCGCCAGGTGCGCCATTTGCGGTGCGCGACGAGCGCGAGCTCGACGAGATCGCGCGTCGGCGTTCGCGCGTCGAAATAGAACGGATCGAAGTAAATCGGCACGACCGCGAGGAGCACCGCGCGCACGTGAGCCTCCGCGCCGAACAGCGTCCCGAGCGCGAGGCGCCGCGCGCGATCGTCGTCGAGCTCGTGCCACGTGATGAAGAGCTGCTCGACGAGCACGAGCGTCTCCTCGGGGATCGCCTCGAAGCCGGCGGGTAGGATTCCCTGCGACCTGAGGCGCTCGACGACCGACGGCCGCGGCGGAGGCAGACGGATCTCGGGGTGGCTCTGCGTGAGGTCGATCGCGAGGAGCTTCTGGCTGTCGGTGGGCGTCACGAACCAAACATGTTGGCAAAGCGCCGGCGCGATCACGAACCGGCGAGAAGTCGCGGCATTCGCCGCTGCGGCCGAAAATTGCGCCCATGACAAATGCCATGGTCCGTCCGCCGGGCCGGTGCCACACGTAAGACATGAACCTCGATCCGACGAAGACTGTCGCCGAAATGGTCCTCGACCACCCGAGCACCGCAGCCGTATTTCAGGCGTACCGCATCGATTTCTGCTGTCGCGGCGGGATGTCGCTCGCGGACGCGTGCAGCGAAAAGGGCATCGACGCGCGCGAGGTCTCCGCTGCGCTCGAGGACGCGATCGCGTCGCGCGCGCCGTCGCAGCGCGATCCGCGGACGTTGTCGACCGCGGAGCTCGTCGAGCACATCACGACGCGCCACCACGCTTACCTGCGAAAGACCCTGCCGTTCCTCGAGCAGCTCGCGACGAAGGTCGCGCGCGTGCACGGAGAGCACGAGCCCAAGCTCGTCGACGTTCGCGACACGGTGCTCGCGCTCAAGGACGCGCTCGAGCCGCACCTCGACGACGAAGAGAAGGTGCTCTTTCCCGCGGTGCTCCGCGCCGCCAAGACAGGCGAGGTGCAGCGCGAAATCTCGGAGATGACCGAGGAGCACATCGCCGTGGGCGAGCTCCTCTCGAAGCTTCGTTCGTCGGCGGCCGAGTTCGTTCCCCCCGAGTGGGCCTGCAACAGCTACCGTACGCTCATGCGAGAGCTCGAAGCGTTCGAGAGCGACACGTTCAAGCACGTCCACCTCGAAAACCAAGTGCTCGTCCAGCGATTCACGCCGTGACGATGCCGAGCGAGGAGCGCATCCACGCGGTGCTGCGCGACGTGATGGACCCGGAGATCGGTCTCAGCGTCGAAGACCTCGGGCTCGTGTACGCCGTCGACGTCGCGGAGGGACGCGTCCACGTCGCGATGACGATGACGACGCCCGCGTGTCCGCTCTCCGAGGTCATCCTCGAAGACGCGCGCGAGCGCATTCGCGAGATCTCGCCGCCCGCGACGGAGATCGACGTCGAGCTCGTGTGGGATCCGCCGTGGAGCCCGGACCGCATGTCCGACTACGCGCGGCAATGCCTCGGGTAGGCCTCGTCGCGCTCGCGATCGCGTGCCTCGTCGTCGGCGTGGGCGCGGGGCTCGCTCGCGCTGGCGTCTATCCGTTCGTCACGCCGCGGCTCGCCGCGCTCCACGGGCCGCTGATGGTCTCGGCGTTCTTCGGCGCGGTCGTCTCGCTCGAGCGCGCCGTCGCGCTCGGGAAGTCCTGGGCGTTCATCGGCCCCATCGCAGCCTGCGCGGGCGGCGCGGCCGCGATCGTCGGCGCGCCGATCGCCGTCGCGCGCGTGCTCTTCATCGTCGCGAGCGCCGCGCTCCTGGCGGCCTCCGCCGTGACGTTCGAAAAGCAACGCGCGCTCTTCACGTTCACGCTCGCCCTCGGGCCGCTTGCTTGGCTCGTCGGAAACTCGCTCTGGCTCGCGTCGGCGATGATCGACACGATCATCCCTTGGTGGATGGCCTTTCTCGTCCTCACGATCGCGGGCGAGCGCCTCGAGCTCTCGCGCCTGCGCCGGCCGTCACGAGCCGCCACGATCGCGTTCGCCGTGGTGCTCGTCCTCGTCGCGATCGGCCTATTTTCCCCTCGTGTGCTGGGCGTCGCGCTCGTCGCGCTCACGGTTTGGCTCGTGCGGAACGACATCGTCACGCGGACGATTCGGCAGCGAGGGCTCACGAGGTTCATCGCGGTCGCGCTCTTGCTCGGGTATGCGTGGCTCTTCGTGGGCGGCGTCCTTCTCGCTTGGAGCGGCCTCGTGCCGGGCTCGCCCGCCTACGACGCCGCGATCCACGCCGTGATGCTCGGCTTCGTCTTCTCGATGGTGCTCGGTCACGCGCCGATCATCATCCCGGCCGTCGCGGGCGCGAGCGTACCGTTCCACCGCGCGTTCTACGCGCCGCTCGCGCTCTTGCACGCGTCGGTCGCGGTGCGCCTCCTCGGTGACGCGACGATGCGCTACGACGTGCGGAGCGTCGGCGCAGCCCTGAACGCGACCGCGCTCGCCGCGTTCATTCTGTTCATCGGGACGTCGATCGCGCGCGCGAAGCGAGCGAAGCGCTAGGTGTGCGGCGCGGCGCGCTCGAGCGCCGCGATGCGCTCGAGGAACTCGCGGCCACGTTTCTCGTCCGCCATGTGCACGAACGCTGCGAGGCCCTTGATCTGCGCGAGCGACTCGCCTTCCCTCGCCTTGCCCTTCTCGCGGTTGTGGATCGCGGCGCGGAGGCGACGCACCACCTCGCGGGGCACGCGCGCGGGCGGCCTGCCCGGCGCGTCGTTCACGACGAGCCCCGTGATGCGCTGCGTGTTGCCGCCGCGCATGACCGTCGTCTTCTTCGCGTTCACGTGAAAGCCCTCGGCCTCGAGGATCTGCCGCGCGCCGTGGAGGAGCTGGCCGATCGGCGCGGGCGTGCGCGAGCCCTTCTGCCCGCGCTTCTTGCTGTACGAGAACGCGAGATCGTCGGCGTAGCGCGTGTACGCGAAGCCCATCGTTCGCGCGAGGCCCGCGAGGCGCTTGTCCATGCGGAGGCACATCGCGTTCGTGATCGCCGGCGACGTGGGCGCGCCTTGAGGGAGCGCGCGCGGGCCCTTCGCGACGTAGAGCGTCTTTCCGCGGAACTGGACGATCTCGCGCGGCGACTCCGTGACGAGGAGCGCGATCAGCGTCGCGACGTTCTCGGGGATGCCCGCGCGACGAACGAGGCCCTTCACGCGCCGGAACGTGATCGTCGGGAAGAAGTCCTTCACGTCGACCTTCACGACCACGTCGGCGCCCGCGTGGACGCGCGCGTTCGTCTCGATCGAGCGCGCCGCGAGGAAGCCGTGCGCCGCGTGGTGGACGGGGAGCTTCTCGAACACGTTGCGGAGCAGCCAGCGCTGCACGGCCTTGAGCTCGCTCTTCGGCGCGGTGATCGCGCGGCGCGATCCGTCGCGCTTGGGGATGGTCCAGTAGTGGTAGTGCGTCGACGGATCGACGTCGCGGTGGAAGCACATCCAACGCAGGAGCGGCATCGTCACGCCGAGCGCCTTCGCGAGGTCGTCCGGCGTCGCGAGCCCGAGGAGATCGTGCTCCTTCGCCCGCGCGACGCGCGCGTCCTTGTCCGCGGGCATCTCGTCTTCGACGTCGCGGTAGTAGATGCCCGCGCCGACGAACGCGACGTGCGTCGCGCGATACGCCTGCCACGCGAGCTTCTCGAGCGCTCGCTTCTCCTTCGCTTCGGCCTTCTTGCGCTCTTTGTACGCGTTCTTGTCCGCGTCTTGGACCGCCCCGCCCTCTTGATCGACGACGAGGCCGCGCGCGCGGAGCTCCGCGGCGATCCACGCCTCCTTGCCGCCCGCTTCTTGGATCGCCTTCCAGCGCGCGGCGTGCTCGTCACGCTCCTTCGCGCGGCGCGCGCGCTCTTCGGCGCGCTTCGCTTGATCCTCTTTGCGCGCGGCGACGACTTGGTCCGGCGAGAGAATGACGAGCGGCGTCGCTGGGACGTTCTTCTCTATCTCCGTAGCCATGGTTGGCCGAGTCGATCAGAAGACGCTGAGTGAGATCGTGACGCATCACCTTCCTGCTTGTTGCACGGTAGCCTCACCGGCCCTCCACGGAGGGGTGCTCCCCCGCCTGAGTGGGAACACCGGTTTGGCGCTGTTGACTCAGCCCTACTCAGGCGGGGGAGCACCCCTCCGTGAGAGGGCCAAGAACAGGCTACCTTGCGATGGATGTGTGACGGTTCTCCGGGACGGCGCAACGCCGCCCCTGCGCTCGAGGCGCAAAGGCTGGTGCGTCACGACCTCACTCAGAATCTTCTGTTCGTCTTCGGTTCTCCTTTCTACGCGGTCGCGTCCGTGTCGATGAATCCCTCGTCGCCGAGCTCGTCGAGCCGCGCGAAATACGCCTCGCGCGCTTGCTTGTCGGTGTCGAACCAGAGCCTCTGGTGTCGCGCGTCACCCAGCGGGTGACCGGGTGATGCGTGCTGCTTCTCGATGCGCACGACGCGGTCGTCGAGCGAGACGCGGTACGTCGTCTGCGATCCACTCGCGTCGCGGCGCATGAACGTGCGCGTCTCGGCGTGGACCTGTTTGCGGCCTTCGGGTGTCGCGCGGAGGGCTTCGGCCTCCGCCTGATCGCGCTGGTGCTGAACGCGCAGAGCGATCATGTGCTCGCACGGGCCTTCACGAAGACCCGAGCGCATGTACGTGGGACAATTGCACCATGCTTCGCCCACCTGGCCCTCGACGTCGAGGAAAAAGCGCGGAGAAAACGAGCGGTGCATGGCCTTGTCGTCGACCTCGCCGGAGATCTCTTGGCCTTCGCCGGCGACGAGGTGGACCTTCGTGACCTCCACCTTGCCTTCGAGGAGGCGGTGGGCCTGCGCCTCGCGCGCGGAGCCGTAGCGGATGGTGGATTCGTCGACGGGATCGGCGAGCAGCGCGCGCGGGCGATAGACCTGGCGATCGACGTCGAAGAGCACGCGGCCCTGAAGGCACGCGCGCTGGAGCGCGTTTCGAGCGTCGCGCGGCGATTTTCCGGGCTGCGTGAGCTCGGCGATCGGGAGCGGGCCGCGCTCGCGGAGGAGCTGCACCACGCGATCGACCGCGGCGCCGTCTTCCGCGCGAGGCATGAGCGCATCGAACGCCGCGGCGCTCGCCCAGCGGCTCTCCGACCAACTCGTGAGCGCGACGCTCAAGCGCGCGAGGCCCATGTCGAGTACCCAGAACGACGGCAGCCCCGGGCCGAGCAAGTGAACCGAGGCGCGACGAAGGTGCGGCAGCGCAGCGGCGAGCGCGAGGAGGCGCTGGCGGCCGAAGATTCGCACGATGCGCGGCGTCTTGCCTTCGTAGACCGCGCCGTGTCCCTCGAGCGCGATCTCCCAGGGCTCCACGACGATGCGCGGGCGCGATCCCGGGACGAGCTCGAACCGAAGCGCGCGCGGAGCCTTCTTCGCCTTACGAAGGCGCAAGAGGAAGAGCACGTTGTAGAGATCGATCGACGCGAGGGGCGCGACGACCGACGGAAGCGCGGCCGCCGATTGGACCTGGAGAAAGCCGCGCAGCCACTCGTCGGGGAGATCGACCTCGCGCGCGTGCGCCTGCGGCGTCGCGGCGGCGGACGCTTCGATCTCGACGGGCTGGTACGTGCGGACGCGCTCGATCTGATCGACGAACGCGGGCGTGATCTCGGCGAGCGTGGTGCCGTGCGATGCCGCGCGGTCCTCGAAGAGGTCGTTCGAGAGCGCGAGGCGCGCGTAGGCGCTCTCGTCGCGCGAGAAGACCTCGAGCGAGACCTCGTCGGGATCGACCGTGAGCACGGGATCGAGGCCGCGGGCGCGCGGAGCGGCGTCGCCGTACGCGCCCTCGAGGAACGCCTTCTGCGCCTCCCAAATCGCGGCCGTCGCCTTCTTCCCCTTCTTCATCAAGTAGGCGAGGTACGCCGTGCGATCCTTGCCCTTGTAGCGGAGGTCGCTCTGCATCACGGCGACGAGCGTGAGGAGCGCGTCGCGGAAGAGCTCGGGGTCCTTCACGCGGCCGGTGAGGCCGACCCTGCTGCCGCGCTTGCTCTCGAGGGCGAGCCGGACGCGCGACGCCTTCGCGGTCTGCGCGACCTCGCTGGTCGTCGGGTATTCGAGCACGAGCACGCGAGCGGTCACGACTCCTCCTTCTCGTGTGAGCGCCTCGCCTCGGCGACGCGGGACTCGGCGGCCTTGATGCGCATCAGTCGGCGAAGCGATCGGTACGCGGCGCGCCGCACGTCCTCGGATTCGTCCTCCGAGAACGCGAGCGCGCGGAGGGCTTCGTCCGAGTCGGACGTGGGCGCTCGCCCGAGCGCGGCGATCGCGTCGAGACGGTCTTGTCCCTTGCCGCGGTTCGCGACGTCGATCACGCCCTCGACGCTGCGCGCGCCGAGCGCGCGAGCGCGCTCGCGAGGTAGACCTTGCGCGCCTCGTCGCTGCCGAACGCGTTCTTCGGAAGCTCGCGTACGGCGCGCGCGAGCGTCACGGGGTCGAGCGGGGTCGCCTTGAGCGAGAGCGCGTCACCGCCTGCGAGCGCGGAGGCCGCGGCGGTGCGCACGTCGATCTCGGGATCGCCGAGGCACGTCTTGAGCTGCGCGTCGCCGGTGCACGCGAAGATCGCCTCGACGCGCACCGCTTGGGGCACGTCGGCCGCGACCGCGAGCTTCTTTGCGTCCGCGTGGAACGCCGATTGCGCGACGAGCCGCGCGGCCCAAGCGGCGCGCACCCACGCGTCTTGCTCCGCGGCGAGCGCGGTCTTGTCGTCCTTCTTCTTCGCGTCGACGTAGCCCGCTTGCGCCTTGCGCACGGCCTCGACGAGCGGCTTCGCGAGCGCCTGTTTGTCTTCTTCGGACAGGCTCGCGACGCGCGCGCCGACGAGCCACGCCGCGTCCGCGCGCGCGCTCACCGAGGGCATCGCGAGGAGCTTCGCGAGATCGGCCGCGGCGACCTGAGCGCGCCGCACGAGGCCGAATCGAATGCGCTGGCGCAGCGAGCTGTTGCTGAGCGCGCCGAGCTTCGTCAAGAGGAGCGCCGCGTCGCCTTCGTCCGCGAGGAACGCGGCGGCCGGGCCGGACATGTCGGCGTAGTTCGAAGCGACCGCGAGGAACTCGACGCGCGTGCGCTCCTTCGGGAAGAGCTTCATCAACGCTTCGCGCGCGGCGAACCGCACGTCCGCGTCGTCGTCGTTCAGCGCGTGCCCGAGCGCGCTCTCCGAAGAGGCGTCGGCGAGCTCTCCGAGGAGCTCCGCGGCGACGCGCCGTTCTTGCTCGGACGAGGTCGACTCGGTGAGCGCGCCTTCGATGCGGCTTCGGCCGCGCTCGCCGCCCATCCACCGAAGCGCTCGGAGCGCGGCGACGGCCATCTCGGCGACCTGCGTGCCGACGCTCGACTCGACCTTGTCGCGGACGCGCTCGCGGTCCTCGTCGCCCTCGAGCTTGTTCCAAATGCGGCCGAGCGCTTCGAGGGCGGCGGCCTGCATCGTGAGCTCGGCGGGCGCTTCTTCGGTGCCGCCGCTCGCGATGACCTCGAGCTCCGAGAGCGCGCGTTTGTCGCCGAGCGTGCCGAGCGCGAGGAGCGCGCGCTCGCGATTGCCCGCCTCGCCCGCGCGGGCCACGAGGAGCAGCGGTCGGAACGATGCGGCGACGCCTTCGTGCGCGAGCCCTTCGGCCGCGGGGAGCAGCGTGTCGCGCGCGCCCGCGGTCATCACCTCGGAGAGCGGCGCGCTCGGAGCCTTCTTCTTCTCGACTCGCTTCGCGTACGAGCTCACCGCGGCGACGCGCACACGCGAGTCGCGATCGGTGAACAAACCGACCAAGAGCGCCTCGACGCGGCTCGCCGAGGGCGGATTGTCCACGTCGTCGAGCTCGCGGGCGGCGAAGAGCCGGACGTCGGGCGCGCGCGCGTGCGCCGTGGCCTCGACCACGCGAACGAGGAGCGCGTGGTTTCGAGGCTTGGGCGGAGGCGCGCCGCGCTCGCGCTTCTCGTCGGTTCGCGGTCCGACGATCGCGAGGCACGCTTCGATCGCGGCGGTTCGCACGGCCTCGGACTCGTCTGCGAAACGCCCGACGAGCACGTCGATCGCGGGCGCCGCCTTCGTCTCGCCGAGCGACTGCACGATCGCGACGCGCGCTGGATCCGGAAGCTGATCTTCGAAGCGCGTCCCGAGCGCTCGCACGGCGGCCGCGCTCCCGAGCTTCGCGAGGCCTGCGCGACCGCGCGCGGCGATCGCCTCGTCGTCCGAGCGAACCGCGGCGAGGAGCACGTCGACGGCGCGGTCGTCCTTGCGCGCGGCGAGGAGCTCGGCCGCGCGGAGGCGAAGGTCGTCGTGATCGCTCTCGAGCGCCTTTCCGAGCGCCGCGGCGACGCGCCGGTCCTGCGACGTCGCGAGCCGCTCGAGCACGCCGATGCGCACGTCGGCGTGCTGGCTCTCGAGCGCCGAAAGGAGCGGCTCGGCGCTGCCCTTCGGGCTGAGCTTCTCGAGGAGCTCGAAGGCGTACTTGCGCGCCTCGGGGACGTTCGAGTCGAGCGCGCGCACGATCCGAGGCTTGGCGGCGTCACCGCGCGTCGCGAGCTCGTCGAGCGCGGCCTTCACGACGTCCGCCGCCGTCGACGCGAGCGCGAGCGCGAGCGGCGTCTCGGTGTCTTTGGCGTAGACGCGCTGGAGCGCGGAGAACGCGGCCTTTCGAACGAGGTGGTGCGGATCGTCGAGCGCGCGCGCGAGCGCGGGGACGGCGCTCGGGACCGACACGTGACCCGAGCTCGCGAGGTCGACGATGCGCTCGATCGCGTCGCGTCGCACGCGGTGTCCTTCGTCGTCACCCGTTGCCTGACGCAACAGGCCGACGTACGCGCCGAACGCGAGGAGCCGCAGCCGCCTTTGCTCGTCGGTCGGAACGGTCGACGGCGCCTCGGGCGCGTCCTTCGGCGCCTCCGCGCCTCCCGCGAAGAGACGCCTGAGGAGCTGCAGCGGTCCCCTTCCCGCCTCGGCCGGTTCGCCCGCCGCGCGCGGCGTCGTCTCGGGCACCCACGGCGACGCGGCGCTTCGCAGGGCCGTCGCGCGCTGGACCTCGCGGAAATACTCGATGGGGCGATCACGAAGGCGAAGCGCTTGGGCCGCGGCGTAGCGCTGCTCGGGGCGGTCTCCCGCGAGCGCGTCGGCGAGCGCGACCATCATGCGCGCGCGTGTCTCGACGTTCGGCCACTTGTCCATGTCGGAGGCCTTCTCGGGACGCTCCGGCATCAGCACCGACGTCAGGTGATCGAGGTAGAGATCCGGCTCGATGCGGAGCTCGAGCGCGCGCGCCGCGGCGAAGCGAACCTCGGGCCGCTCCGACGAGAGAGCGCTCGTGAGCAGCTCCGGCGGCTCGTTCTTGCGGAACGCGCGGAGATCGCGCGCGAGCACGATCGACAAGACGATCCGCTGGACGTCGCGCGAAGGATCCTCGAGGCCCTGGAGCATGCCGCCGTAGCCTTCGGGGCCGAGCGCGGCGAACGAGAGCACGGCGCCGACGCGGATCGGCGGGTGCTCGTGACGAAGCGTGCCCGTGAGCACGGGCAAGGCGCGCGCGTCGCCGAGCCGCGCGAGCCCCTCCGCCGCCCAAGAGCGGACGGCGACCTCGGTGTGCCCGAGCAGATCGAGGAGGTACCCCTCTTCGCCGCGACGGCTCGCGTTCGAAACGCCGCGCGCCGCCTGCTCGCGCACGATGGGATCTTCGTCCTTGATCAGGTCGGTCGCGAAATACTTGAGGAGCTTCGGCGTCCCCAGGCTCGCGAGCGCGACGGCCGCGCGCTGACGCAGCGGCGCGATCTCCGGCATGCGCTTGAAGAGCTCTTTGTCCGCGATGAGCGCCTGCATCGGGTTGACGAGCTGCTCGTCGCGTCGCGACGAGAGGAGCTCCGCGGCGCGCACGCGCAAATCCAAATACGAGCTCTGGAGGCCGACGTGCAGCGGCCCGGGCTCGCTCGGCAGGAGCTTGTCGAGCGACTCGATCGCGGTCGTGCGAACGACGGATTCCTTGTCCTCGAGGAGCTTCGTGAGCGCGCTGCGCACCTTGTCGATCGGCGCCTTCGTCGCGTCCTTCGCGCCTTGCGCGCGGAGCGAGGCGTGCGTCGACGCGATCGCGCCGAGGTGCGTGTCGGCGTCGGCGTCGCCCTTGATCTTCAGCGTGGCGTCGTACGCGGCCTTCGCGACGCCCGCGTCGCGATCGCCGATCGTCTTCGCGAGGCGCTCGAGCGACGGCGCGTCGCCCTTCTTGGCGCGCGCATCGAGCTCGGTGACGGCGCGCATGCGCAGATCCGGGAAGCGCCCGAGGAGCGCGCGGTCGAGCACGACGAGCGGATCGTCCGCGTGCCAAGCCCACAGCGTGCGGAACGCCTCGCCGCGGACCTTCGCGGCCTCGTCCTCGAGCGAGTCGCCGAGGAGCTCTTCGGCGCGCTCTTTCGTCGCGCCCTTTCCTTGTTTGACGAGGACGTCGAGCCCGCGGACGCGAACGTCCTCCTCCGAGCCGTGGAGCGCCGCGCGCGCGAGCGACAGCGCGTCCGGCTCGAGCGCCTCGGTGCACTTGAACGCCGCGTCGCGCACCTGCGGGTCGGCGTCGTTGAGCATCCACACGAGGCGGCGAAGCGCGCGGGGATCGCGGAGCGCCGCGAGCGCGTGCGCCGATTCGCGACGAAGGTTCGCGTCAGCGTCGCGTGAGATCGTGAGCAACGCGCCGAGCGCGCGCATGTCTCCGAGGAGCGCGAGGCCGCGCGCGCCGCGGAGCGACGTGTCCGCCGTCCGACACGCGAGCGCCGCGAGCAGGGGCTCGCGCTGCTTCTCGTCGAGCGTCGCGGGCGCGGGCGCCGCGTCGACGAGCCGCGCGCGGGCAGCCGCGGCCTCGGCGTCCGTCGGCTCGGTGGTCTTGCCCTCGAGGGCGACCATGCGTCGATAGACGTCCTTCAACGCGCGTCCGTACGCTTCGTCCTTCGCTTCGAGCCAGGAGACGAGCGCGGGCTGCGCGAGCGTGGTCACGACGTACGCGATGCGCCGAACATCCGCGTCCGCGTCGTCGAGCGCCTTGCCCACGAGCGGCGCGAACGTGAGCGCGCCGGGGCCAGGCGCGCCGAGACGCGAGGCCGCGCCGCGGACGAGCGCTTCGGCGCGAACGTCCGCGGTGCCGCGATCGAACGCGATGCGGAGCGGCTCCGCGCTCTTCGCGGGATGAATCGCGACGAGCGCGGCGAGCGCCGCGTGGCGAACCAGCACGTCTTCGTCGTCGAGCGCGCTCGCGACGAGGCCCGCGGCGAGCGGCGAGGTCGCTGCGAGCGCGGGAAGCGCCGAGACCGACGCGGCGCGAACGTCGTTGTACTTCGAGTCGAGGCCAGCCCGGAGCGGCGCGAGCGGCGCGTCGGACTCGAGCTTGCGCAAGGCTGCGAGCGCGGCCGCGCGGACACTCGCGTGGTCGTCGTCGAGCCTCTCGCGGAGCGCTCTTCGCGCGTCACGCCGCCCGTGCTCCGCGAGCTCCGCAGCCGCGAGCGCGCGGACGTCGGGTTCGCGGTCCGTCCCGAGCGCGCGCACGAGGAGCTCGAGCGCCTCCGGCTCCTCGAGGGCCGCGAGCGCCTTCACGGCTCCTTCGCGGCGCGCGCGCGCCGACGCGGTGAGCGCCTCGGCCTGCACGTCGAACCCGTGCGCGTACTTCGTCGGCTTGTCGTCCGTCGGCGCGCCGTGGACGTCGATCGCGTATCCGAACACCGTGCGCGAGTCGCCCGCGGCGAGCAGCGTCCCGACCACCGTCGCGCTCTTCTTCGGCGCGAACGCGAGCGCGTGGAGCGCCTTCGAGCCGGTCTCGAGCGTGCGCGGCTTGCGCCGCTCGCTCATGCGCCAGACGCGGATCTTCCCGTCGACGCCGCACGACGCGAGCCGCTCGCCAATCTCCGTCTCGTCCTTCGCGGGCAAGAAGAGGAGCCCCGTGACGCCGCCCGCGTGGCCGCTGTCGTCCTTGCCGCGAACGTCGGCCTCGACGTCGCCCGCGAGGTACCAGATGCGAACGCTCCCGTCCTCGCCGCCCGAGACGAGGCGCCCGTCCGTCGGCGTGAACGTGAGGCAGCTCACGGCGCCGTCGTGGCCGGGCATGTTGCGCGTCGCGTCTTCTTTTCGAGCAGGCCACACGACGCGCACGACGCCGTCGTCGCCCGCCGCGGCGAACGCGTCGCCCTCGGGGCTGATGGCGACCGCGCGGAGCGGGCGCGACGAGAGCGTCCACTCGTGGACCTTCTTGCCGTCTAGCCCGACCACGCGAAGGACGCCGTCGGCGCCCGCGCTCGCGATCAAATTCTCGTGAACGGCGACGGCCGTCGCCGCGCCCTTGTGCGCCGCGATGTCCTTCGCGATGCTCCCGTCCGCCTTCGAGACGAGTCGCACGTGTCCGTCCGCGCAAGCCGCGACGAACGCGTCCTCGCTCGAGGCGAGCGCGAGCACGTGCGACGGGACGTCGATCGTCCGCTCGACCTTCTCCGCCGCCGTGTCGTACACGACGACCTGGCTCGTCGTGCGCGCGCGCACGCCGCCCACGGCGAGAAGGCGCGCCGACGTCGCGAGCGCGCGAACTTCCTCGAGGTTGCCGATCGGCTGCGCCACTAGACCATCCCCTCGATCGCGAGGCCGTGCGCCGCGCGCAAGCTGACGAGCGCGGCGAGGCACGCGTGCCACTCGCCCTTCGCCATCGATCCGGTGAACTCGCCGAGCACTGGCGCGACGAGCGCCGCGAACGCCGCGTCGGTCACGCCGAAGTCGCGCACGATCTCGATCACGTGACGCTTGGCGACGCTCGCCGGAAGCTTTCGCGCGTGCTGCGTCTCGACCTGCTCGGCCGAGCGAAGCGGCGGGATCATGAAGAGGAGGCGCCGCAGCAAGTCACGAAGCGCCTCGACGTCGGGGAACGTGCCGTCGCCGAGCTCCACGGCGCCCTTCGCGGGCTTCCAGGAGCGAGGGATCGACCGCGGCCGATGCTTCTCCCACAAAAGGCGCACCGCGAAGAGGCGCACCTCGCGATCCGCGCTCTGCATCAACCAACCGAGACGCTCCGCGCCGCCGATGCGCGCGTAGTGCTTTCGAATCAGCTCCATCGCGACGTCGCGCGTCGAGCGCTTGCGGCTCTCGGTCATCGAGAAGATCTGCGCCGCGTCGAGCTCGTCGATCGTGAGCGCGAGCTCCTTCGACGCGTCGGGCTCGCCCGCTTGCATGAGCGCGTCGTACGCGACGTTGCGGACCTCCTTCGCGGGGCTCTCGCCTAGCTCGTACACGCGCGACTGCGCGCCCCAACGGCGAAGCTCGACGCGCGCGATCGTCGCGGCGAATTTGCGAACGTCCGGCCGAAGATCCCAGAGCGCGGGCCAGAGGATCTCCACCGTGTACGCCGAGCGCGGGAGCGCAGGCTTGATCCCGAACTGCTTCGTCTCGGGTTGCTCCTTGCCGATCACCGGGTGGTGGCAGCGGAGGTACGTCTGCGCGAACGTGCGCACGGCCTCGGGCTCCTTCGCTCCGAGCGCGAGCTGGAAGAGGCGCGCGGTCCCCGCCGCGACGTCCGCCTTGCCCTCGGCGAAGTGCTCCGGCTTCATGTGCTGGAGCAAGTAGCGGTGCGCCCACTCGTGCAGCTGCGGGTCGGCGCGACGCGCGAGCGCGAGCAGCCACCCGAGCCCGAGCGACTGCGGCGGCACGAGCTTCACGTTGCCGAGCACCTGGAGCACGGCGGCGCGCTTGCGCGCGTCGAACACCATGCCCTTGAGCCGGTCGACGTCGAGGTTCGCGGGGAGCGCGTCGGCCTTCTGCAGCCACTCGACGATCGCGTCGCCGATGTCGCTCCGCGAGAGCGCGTCGAAGAGCCAATCCCCCGGGAGCGACGCGATCGGGTGGAGCTTCAGCTGCTCGATCGGGTAGTCGGTGTCGTACGCTTCGTAGTCGCGATAGCGCTTGTCGTCGAGGACGCGGATCCAGAAGCTCGGCGGGAGCTCGAGCGGCTGGAACTTCTTCTTGATGAACTTCTGCGCCCAGTCGCTCTGCTCGTCGTCGTCGCTTAGGAGGAGGTCCGCGAGGAGCTCGAGGCTCACCTCTTTCTTGTCGAAGTCGGACTCGAGCGAAGACGCGGCCCACTTGCGCGACGCCTCGTAGCGGAGAAGCCGCACGAGCATCGCCGCGCCGAGATCGCGCGGCTTTCGCGACGTGAGCAGGCCCGCCGCGAACTTCACGGTCTCGGCGTGCTCGGACTCGAGGAGATCGGCGAGGCGCTCCGCCGGGAGATCCGCGGCGTGCGCGCGCGCGTACTCGATCGCGTATTTGCGCGCCTTCGCGCTCGGCGACGAGAGGAGCGCGAGCACCGGCTCGTGGAGACCGAGCGACTTGAGCTTGCCCTGATGAAACTCGGGTGACCCTTCGAGCGTCTCGATGACGAAGTCGTGCGCCGCCGCGAGCGGACGCGCGGTGAGGCGCGCGAGCCACTCGGGCGTCGCGTTTCGGAGCACGTCGGGGAAGAGCTCGCGGAGGCCGTCGATCGCGAACGCCGCCGAGAAATCGCACGCGCACGTCTCGAGCAAGACGAGCAGCGGATCGGCGCTGCGCTTCCACGCGTCGATGTACGGCGCGCGGAATTTCTTTCCGCGCTCGGGCTTCCACCCGCCCCACTTCTTCGCGTTGTGGTTCGCGATCTGCTGACCCACCCACGCGAGCCAGTTCGACGTGCCCTCCGGATAGCGCCGCAGCACCTCGACGCAGAACTGCGGGTAGAGCTCCGGCGTGGATTTTCCGAGGTTGCGGAGGTAGCGCCAGCCGCGGCGGCGCATGTAGACCTGCGTCCCGCGCGACACGTCCCCGCGATCGTTGGCGGCGACGTCGATGCGCGCCATGAGCGCCCCGAGCACCTCGGCGTCGAAATCCGTCTCGGCGCGCTTGTACACGCGCTTGAGACCGCCCCACACGCCGAACGCGAGCGGCGCGTGAGCGATCACCGCGAGGAGCGCGGCGCGCGCGGGCCCGCTGCCCTTCGCGTCGTAGAGCTTCGCGACGACGTCAGCGAGCGCGAGTTGCGGCGCGACGTACTTCGGATCCTGCGCGAGGTAGCGCTTCCACGCGTCGTACGCTTCGGCCTGACGCTGCTTCTTCTCACGCTTTCGCGAGGCCTGCGTGAGCTGCACGCGCAGGACCTCGAGGGTGATCGTGCCCTCGGGGACTTCTTCCTTTGGCTTGATGATCTCGTCGCCGTTGTCGTCGTACTCCTCTTCGTCGCTCGAGAACTGCGCGAGGTACGCGGTGATGACGTCGGCGAGATCGGGCGCGCCGGCGGCCGCAAGGCGCTCGATGTCGGCGATCTCGATCGGTTGTCGCTCGGTCATTTCGCGGCCTCCTCGATGCGCCCGAGCAGCACGGTGTCATCGGACGCGTCGAGCGACTTGAGGAACTTCGAGAGCGTCGAGCCGTTCTTCTCGAGCGCGGCCTCGAGCTCGGGCTTCACGCGCGCGAAGCGCTTGCGCCACGAGGCGGCGTCGAGGCGTCTGTCGGTGAGCGCAGCGCCGACCGCGAGCGCCACGTCCGGATCGCGAACCGCCTCGACGCTCGTCGCGAGCACGGACGCGGCCTCCTTCACGGGAGCGGGCGCGTTCTTCCAGCTCTTCACGGCGCGCACGAACGCCGCGGGGTCGAGCTCGGAGAGGAGCTGCACGGCGACCTCGAGCGGCAAGCGTGACCCGTTCGCGACGACCGCGCCCATCAGCGCGTCGAGCTCGTCGCCGAATCCCTCCTTCGACGGATCGGCGCCCGCGATGCGCTCGAGCGCGCGCCGCGCTCGACGCGCGAGCCTGCGCACCTTCCAGCTGCGTCCGCCGAGGCCCTTCTGGAGCGCCTCGATCGCGTTGCGCGCCGCGCTGATCTGCTCGGGCGGGATCTTCGCGACCGCACGCGCCGCGGCGGGCTTCTCCTTCTTCGGCGCGTCGTGCTTGGGCGCGGGCGCCGCTTTCGGCTTCGCCTCGCCGCCCTCGCCCTTCTCGACGAAGCCCTCGTCGAGCTTGCGCTGGATGTTCTCCTCGAGGTCGGTCTCCGCTTCGGCGCGCGACGGGTGGCGTTTGATGCGGGTCTGGCCCTGCGTGCCGATTTTTCCAAATCGGTAGCAGAAGATGGCGTCGTCTTTGATCCACGCCTCCCAGAACTTGTCTTCGCCTGCGTGCTCGAGTCTTCGCATGACTTGACGGGAACCTAAACTGCAACAGCATCGCGCCCGACACTCGAAAAGCGCAAGCCACAGCGCAGGGCGGATTTCGGCCGCTGCGCGCGAACATGCGTGCGGTTTACATGCAGTGCGCGCCCATGGAACGCGCGGTGCACCGACCTCGCTCGATGGCCCGATTCACGAGAGCGACCGCGGCAGTCTTGTTCGTCGGCTGCGCGGGCGACTCGCACACGACCGCCACGGCGCCCATGATCGACGCCGCCGCGGCGCCCGCGGTCGTGATCTCGCCGAATATCGTGGCGGTCGTGACGGGCGCGACGCAGCGCTTCACGGCGACGGTGCTCGGCAGGACCGACACGGTCGTCGGGTGGTCCGTGCAGGAACCGAGCGACTGTGGCGCAATCTCCGCCTCGGGCGACTACACGGCGCCGACCGCCCCCGCGACCTGTCACGTCGTCGCGACGCTCGGAGCCGATCCCGCGCTCGTCGACGTCGCCACGGTCGTCACGCGCTCGCTCTCCGTCGGGGGCATGCCGCACGTCTCGACCGGCAAGCCTGCGTTCGCGAGCGAGGGCGCCGCCGCGCTCCTCACCGACGGCGCGTACGGCGGGGCGAGCGCGTGGCGCTTCGAGCCCTCGCACTGCACCCCGAGCGCGCCGTGCTGGGCCGCGGTGAACGTGGGCGCGATCGCGACGAGGCTCCTCGTCGACTGGTCGTATCAAGACGGCGACGGCGCGCGCACCGTCAGCGATTACGAGCTCTTCGTGAGCCCGGACTCCACGAACGGAGATGACGGCACGTGGACCCCCGCGACCGACGCGCTCACCCATCGCGTCGCGACCGTCGGCGCGAACACGCTCGTCGAACGGTCTCACCTGATCGAGCTCGCGGGATATTCCTGGGTCAAGCTCGCGATCACGTCGAGCACCGCGGACGCGATCGACGAGCTCGATCTCTGGGACGCGTCCTCCACGAGCGAGGACAGCTTCTTCTTCCACGGTGACGGGATCACGCGCCGCTGCGCGAGCCTCCGCGGCGCCGCCGAGCAGCCCTCGTTCCAGGCGCAGATCCAGGCCGCGCACCCGACGCACTATCCGCTCGAAGCAACCGGTGGCGGCGAGAGCTCCGCGGATGCGACGGGTGAAATAGGCGCGTACATCTCCCTCTTCAGGCCCGTGAAATACTGGTTCTTCGCGATGGGCACGAACGATCTCTGCGGCGGCGCGTCCGCGTTCGCCGCGAACGCGCAAAGGTGGATCGACGCGGTCAAGGCCGCCGACCAAGTCCCCATCCTCGTCCACCCGATCTGGGCGAACGACAGCGCGGCGTACTGCTCGGAGAACGGTCCGGCGCTCGACGCGGCCGTCGATCAGCTCGTGAGCACGAACGGCCTCATGCCCGCCGTCCCGCTCTACGAAGCGACCGTCGGGCACCCCGAATATTTCGACGCGGGCTCCGTCGACCCGAACGCCGCGGGCTGCGCCGTGTGGAACAAGATCTTCGCGGACGCCGTGAGCTCGTTCTATCCGTGACCGTCGGCGATGAGCCTCTCGGCGAGATCGATCCCCTCGCTGAGCCGGCCGCACGTGTGGAGCGCGCCGATCTCGACGCCGAGCTGAACCAGCGTCTTCGCCGCGGCGGGTCCGATGCCCGTCACGACGGCGATCGCGCCGAGCACGCGCGCGGCCGCCGCCATCTTGATGAGCGACGAGGCAACGGCCGTGTCGATGACGCCCGCGCCCGCCACGTCGAGGATGACCGCGCGCGCGCCGTCGTCGGCCACGCGATCGAGCACGGTCTGCATCATGAGCTCGCTGCGCTCGCCGTCGATCCATCCGATGATCGGGAGCAAAAGGACGCGCGGGCGAACGGTGACGACAGGCGCGGCGAGCTCGCGCATGCGGGCGCGAGCGATCACCTTGTCGGTGACGTCCTCGACCGCGTTGAGGATGAGCGCGAGCGAGTCGGCGTCATCGAGGATGGGACTGTTCACCACTTGCCAGTGGTGATCCTCGAAGCGCCCGTCGGCGCGCTGGAGCGCGTACTTCAGCGTCGGCATCGTGTCCGCGTGGCGCGTGGCGATGACGCGCTCGAGTGACCGGCGAAGGCTCGCTTGATCGGTCGCGCTCGGGTCGTTCGGGTTCTCGGGGAAGACGTCGAAGACGTTGCGACCCACGATGTCAGCGCGGCGGGTCTTCGTCGCGGCGAGGTACGCGTCGGTCGCGCCGACGATCCGAAGATCGGGCGCGAGGAGCATGTACCGCCCGGGAAGAACCTCGAAGACTCGTCCGATGAGCTCGCGCACGAGAGCGCTTGTATCAACCGTCAACGTGTCGACGCAACCCAGCGAGCGTAGAGCTCCATCGTGAGCGCGTGCTCGGGGACGCGCTCGAGGAACGAGCTGCGATAATCCGGCGCGCCGATGCGCGAAGCTCGATCGAGCAAGCGGCGCGCCGAGACGATGGCTGCGCTCGCGACGCGCGCGCCGCTCGCGCGGTCACGCGCGGACCACGCGGCGCCCATCGCGCCTTCACCGGCAAGCTGCTCGAGCTCGAAGCGGTCCGCGACGACGGCGCCCAAGGAACACATCGCCTGCTCGTTTCACGACGCGAAACGCCCTGATTTTTCGGGCTCGCGCGATCCCTTCGACCTACAATGGGCGCATGAAGACGAAGGCGATCGATTTCGAAAAGCTCAACCTTCGAGACGCAATCGATCTCGCGGTCTTGGTCGAGGAAGAGGCCAAGGACCGCTACGGCGAGCTCGCCGATCAGATGCAGATCCACCACAACGCCGAGGTCGAGCGGTTCTTTCGGTTCATGGTCGACGTCGAGGGCAAGCATGAGGCGGAGCTCGCGGCGCGTCGCAAGAAGCTCTTCGGCGATCAGCCGCGCGCCGTTCGTCGCGAGATGCTCTTCGACATCGAGGCGCCCGACTACGACGAGGCGCGCGCGACCATGAGCGTTCGCCAGGCCCTCGACGCGGCGATGCGCTCCGAGCAAAAAGCTGGCGCATTTTTCGCCGAAGCCTCGAAGGTCATCCAGGACGCCGAAGCGCGAAAGCTCTTTGCAGAGCTGCGCGAAGAGGAGAAACAGCACGAGGCCCTCGTGCAGAAGCAAATCGACAAGCTCCCGCCCGGCGACGGAGGTCCCATGAGCGGAGAGGATGTCGGCGACGACCCGGTCGCCCTATAATGAGCAGGTGAACCCGAGCGACATTCGGATCGAGCTCCTTCGACAACACGAGGATCTGCGCGCGCGCATGCGCGTGCTCCGCGCGGTGACCGAGCGCTGCCTCGCGGGCGAGGGCGCTCACGCCGAGCTTCGCCGCCTGCTCACGGGGCTCACAGACGCGGTGCGCGCGCACAACGCCCGCGAGGAACAGCTCATGTCGACGGTGCTCCCCGCTCTCGACGGGTGGGGTCCGGTCCGCCAGGAGGTGATGAGCGAGCAGCACATCGAAGAGCACGAGAAGCTCGTGAACGCGCTCGTCGACACGTACGCCGAGTCCGACCCGAAGGCCGTCGCGCGCGTGGTCGTCGGCCTCTTCGACGAGATGACGCTCCACATGGAGCGTGAAGAGAGCGTCTTTCTCGGCGAGAACGTGCTCAACGACGACGAGAAGCCGCCCGACGCGTTCGGCGGCTAGCGCGTTCGCCGGAGCGCCCGAGCTGCTTTCGCGGATCCCGACTCCTTGGCGACGTCGAACGCGGTCTTGCCGCCGACCTTCGCGTTCGGATCGACGCCGTGCGCGAGGAGCCGCTCGATCGCCTTCGCGTTGTCTCGGACGATCGCGACGTCGAGCGCGTCTCTGTCGGCCGGAACGCCACGCTCGACCAACACGTCGATCAGCTTGGAGCCGTGCCACGCGGCGTCGCGAAGGAGCTTCTTCCCATCTCGCTTCACGCGCGACGGATCGGTCGCGGCGATCAGGTCGAAGATCTCCGGATCGTCGGTCCGGATCGCGGCCGTCCACGCAGACGCGCCATGACGATCCTCGAGCTCGGGTCGAGCGCCCGCTTCGAGCAGCGCGCGGATCATCGCGACCTGGGTCTTGCGGCTCGCGCGCTTCGGACCCCAATCGTTCGCCGGCGGACGGAGGCCATCGATCGCGCTAGCGAGCGGCCGTCGGTCGTCCTGCCCAGGAGCGTTCGGATCGCCTCCACCCTCGAGCAGCTTGGGCAGCATCGAGATGCGCGCTTGCGACGCAGCCGCGTGCATGGCGCCGCCCGCGGAGGGAAAGCTCGTCCCGAGATTCGGATTCGCGCCGCGCTCGAGCAGCAGCTCCACGATGGGCTCGTATCCCCAGTAGACCGCGAGCGCGAGCACGCTCGAGCCGGCGATCAGATCGTTCGGATCGACGCCGCGATCGAGCAGCGCGCGCACCTCGTCGATCCGATTCGATTTGACCGCCTTCTGCAGCTTCCCCGACATGACGGAAGATCGAGCCATCGCGGACCGAGCGTATCAGTGAAGCAGCGCGGCGCTCGCGCGCGCCGACTCTTCGACGAGCGGGCGCGGCCACAAACCGAGGCCCGCGACCATCAGCGCGCAGATCGCGATCGCGAGGCGCAGCGGCGCGCCCATCTTCGGCTTCGGCAGATCGCCCTCGTCGGTCATGTACGCGGCGCGGAGGACGCGGAGGTAATAGAAGAGGCCGAGGATCGCGAGCACGACGCCCGCGACGACGAGGCCGACGAGGCCCGCTCGCCACGCGGCGAGGAACACGTAGAGCTTCGCCCAGAATCCGATGACGAACGGAATGCCCGCGAGCGAGAGCAAGAACGCGAGGAGCGCGGCCGCGAGCCCCGGCGAACGGCGGAACAAACCAGAGAGGCTCTCGAAGCGGTGATTGCCGCCGGCCTCTCCAGCCGCGTGCACGACGAGAAACGCGCCGAGGTTGGTGAACAGATACGCGACGAGGAAGAAGAGGACCATCCCCGCGCCGAACGCCTCGCCCGTCGCGACCGCGACGAGCACGTAGCCCATCTGCGCGATGCCCGAGTAGGCGAGGAGCCGGCGAAGATCCGTCTGCGGGAGCGCGAGCACGTTGCCGACCGCCATCGACAAGAGCGCGAAGAGCGAGAGCGGCGGCACCCAGCGATCGGCGTGCGCGTGCATGCCGAACGCGAAGATCGTCGCGACGACCGCGATGCCCGCGGCCTTCGGAGCGACCGAGAGGAACGCGACGAACGGCGCGCGCGCGCCCTGGTACGTGTCTGGCACCCACATGTGGAAGGGCACCATGCCGATTTTGTAGCCCAGGCCCGAGAGCACCATGACGAGGCCGAGCGTCGAGAGCGGATAGAGCGGCATCGCGCCGAGATCGGCGAGGCGCGTCGTGCCCTGCATGCCCGTGAGGAGGCCGAGGCCGAAGAGCGTCATGGCGGTGCTCGTCGCGCCGACGAGGTAGAGCTTGATGGCGGCTTCGCCGGCGAGCCCTCGTTCCTGCGGTTTCTCGGCGTCGTTCTTGGCCCATGCGGCGAGCACGTAGAGCGGGATGCTCATCAGCTCGAAGGCCACGATGACGAGCAGGAGATCGCGCGCGCCTGGGACGATGACCATGCCGAGCACGCTGAAGAGGAGCACCATCCAGTGCTCGGCTTGGCGGCGCGGCGCGTATTTCGCGACGTCGTCGAGGCCGCCGAGCACGCCCAGCACGCCCGCGACGAGGAAGAGGCGCTGCAAGAAGAGGCTCCACGCGCTCGCCTCGTAGACGCCGTGCATCGCGGTGCGCGTGGATGCGTCGACGAAGAACGTCGCGGCGAAGATGCCGGCGAGGCCGACCGCCGTGAGCCACCCGAGCGCGCGTCCGCGCGTGACCGCGCCCTTGGGCGGCGCGAGCACGTCGACGAGCAGCACGAGCACGAGCAGGCCCGCGACCGAAAGCGGGAGCCAGAGCGCGAGGAAATCGTTCATGACGGCGCTCCGATCACCATCCCGAGGTAGCGCGCGCTCCCGATGTCGATGGCGTCCATCACGAGCCGAGGCCAGAGCCCGAGCACGACGAGGCCGACGCCGAGGAGCACGAGCGACGCCCACTCCGTGCCTTTCGCGTCTTTGAGGTGGTCGACGTCGTACTCGGTCGCTGCGTGATGCTCGCCCCAGAAGATCGCGCGCGTCGCTCGCAGCACGTAGATCGCGGTGACGAACGCGCCGAGCACGCCCGCGATCGTCCACACGTAGTGGCCGCTGTTCCACGCGCCGAGGAACACGACGAACTCCGAGACGAAGCCCGCCGTGCCTGGCAAGCCGAGCGACGAGAGGCACGCGAGCGTGAAGAACGCGGCGACGCCGGGCATCACGCGACCGAAGCCGCCCATCTTCTTGATCGCGCGAGTGTGCGCGCGCTCGTAGACGAGGCCGACGAGCGCGAAGAAGAGCCCCGTCATCACGCCGTGCGCGACCATCTGGAAGATCGCGCCGTTCCACCCCGCGGCCGTGAGCGTCGCGGCGCCGAGCATGACGACGCCCATGTGGCTCACGGAGCTGTAGGCGACGATGTATTTCAGATCGGTCTGGCTCATCGCGCAGAACGCGCCGTAGAGCACGTTGATCGCGGCGACCGTGCCGACGATCGGCGCCCACACTTGCGCGCCCTCGGGCAAGAGGACCATGCCGACGCGCATCACGCCGAACGCGCCGAGCTTCATGAGCACGCCCGCGTGGAGCATCGAGACCGCCGTCGGTGCGGACGCGTGACCGTCGGGGCTCCACGTGTGGAACGGAAACACGCCCGCGAGCGTGCCGAAGCCTAGCCACAAAAGCGGGAACGCCGTGGTCTGGACGCTCCGCGAGTAGTGCGCCGCTGCGAGGTCCGTGAGATCGAAGCTCCGCACGTTCGCGTGCGCGTACATGACGAGGATCGCGACGAGGATCGCGGCCGAGCCGACGAGGAGCATCAGCGTGAGCTTCATCGCGGCGTATTGCTTGTCGCCGACCTTGAAGAGGCTCCACGCGATCTTGAACGGGCCCTTCGCGGGCACAGCGTGGCTCGAGCCCCAGATGCCGATGAGGAGGTACATCGGCAAGACGGCGATCTCGTAGAAGAGGAAGAAGACGAGGATGTCTTGCGAGACGAACACGCCGAACACGCCGGAGACGAGCACGAGCAGGAGCACGAAGAACTCGCGCTCTCGCGTCTTGAGCGTCCAGCTCGCGAGCACGCCCGCGAAGATGATCACGCCGGTCAAGAGGAGCAGCGGGCCGGACCAGCCGTCTTGCGCGAAGCGCAGGTGGATGCCGAGCGACGGGACGAGCGGATAGTCCTCGACGCGCTGGAGACCGCTCGCGCGCCCGTCGTAGGTCGTGAGCGCGACGATGCTCCCCGCGAGCGAGACCGAGGCGCCGACGAGCGACGCGATGCGCATCCCGAGGCGGTTTTCGCCCGGCATGAGGATCACGACGAGCGCGGCGAGCGCGGGCGCGAAGACGACGATCGAGAGGAGGTGAGAGCTCATTGGAGCACCGCCCAGGTGGCTACGCCGAGGACGCCGACGACGACCGCGAGCACGTAGTCGGGCGCGTAGCCCGTCTGGATTCTGCGCATCGCGCGCCCGCTCTCGAGCGTCGCCCACGCGCTGATGTTGATGAGGCCGTCGACGATGTAGCGATCGATGAACGCGAGCGCCGCGGCGAGCGGGAGCGTCACGCCGCGGAAGCCCGTCTCGTAGACGCGGTTGATCGCGCGCGTCTCGGCGATGCCCTGCACCCAAGTCGCGAACGCGGGCGTCGCGCGGCGGCCGCCGCCGTAGAAGAAGTACGAGAGGCCGAAGCCGCCGATCGCGAGCGCCGCGGCGATCGCGGACGTCGAGCCGAAGTGGAAGTGGTACGGCTCGCGCTCGCCATAGAGGCGCGCGAACGGCGCGGCGAGGAAGCCGCCGCCGAGCGCGAGGGCGCCGAGCACGACGAGCGGTCCGCGCATCGACCATCCGGGCTCGTGCGCGTGCTTCGCCTCCTCGCTCGAGGGCTCGCCGAAGAACGCGATGAACACGACGCGGCCCATGTAGAACGCGGTCAGGCCCGCGGTGAGGAGGAGCGCCGCCCACGGAAACGAGCCGAGCTTGCCCTCGACGCTCTCGAGCACGAGGTCCTTGCTGAAGAAGCCGGAGAGCCCCGGAATGCCCGCGAGCGCGAGCGCGCCGATGATGAACGCGCCCGCCGTGATCGGCATCTTGCGCGCGAGGCCGCCCATCTTTCCGATCTCGTTCGAATGCACCGCGTGGATCGCGCTGCCCGCGCACAAGAAGAGGAGCGCCTTGAAGAACGCGTGCGTCGTGAGGTGGAAGAAGCCGCCGACGAGCGAGCCGGCTCCGAGCGCGGCGACCATGTAGCCGAGCTGCGAGCACGTCGAGTACGCGAGGACCTTCTTGATGTCGCTCTGCACGAGCGCGAGCAGGCCCGCGAACATCGCCGTGCCCGCGCCGAGCGCGAGCATCACCGAGCGCGTGGTCTCCGATTGCGCGAAGAGCGGATTCGCGCGTACGACGAGGAAGACACCCGCCGCGACCATCGTCGCCGCGTGGAGCAGCGCCGAGACCGGCGTCGGGCCTTCCATCGCATCGGGGAGCCACACGTGGAGCGGGAACTGAGCCGATTTTCCGACGACCGCGAAGAAGAGGAGCATCGTGACGGCCGTGGCGACGCCCGGCGAGAGCTGCGCGTCCCAACCGAAGCTCTTGGTCGCGGCGAAGAGCACGAGGAGCCCGAAGAGCAGCCCCATGTCGGCGAACTTCGTCACCCAGAACGCCTTGACGGCGGCGTGCGCGGCGCTCGGCTTCCGGAAATAGAACCCGATGAGCAAGTAGCTCGTGACGCCGACGAGCTCCCAACCCGCGAAGAGCTGGAGCAGGTTCGGCGCGACGACGAGCACGTCCATGCTGAAGAGGAAGAGCGCGTGGTACGCGAAGTACCGACCGAACGCCGGGGGCTCCTCGTCGTGCATGTAGCCGAGCGAGAAGACCTGGACGCAGAGCGCGACGAGCGTGACGACCGCGAGCATCGAGGCCGAGATGCCGTCGACGTGGACGCCGATGTCCGCGATGACCGAAGAGCCCGAACGGATCCACGGAACGCTCCACGTCTCGGGCTCGCCTCCTCCGAGGCGATCGAGCAAGAGCATCGACGCGGCGACGAACGAGGCGACCGACGCGAGGATCGTGAGCGCCGCGGCGGGTCCTCCACGCCTGCGGAGCGGCGGGATCGCCGCGGAGAGCAGCGCGGCGCCCGCGGGCGCGAGGAGCGTGACGAGCGCGAGCGAGATGGACTGGGTCATCATCCGCGCATCTCCGTGGCGCGATCGAGGCGCGCCTCGTGTCCGTGGCTTCGGTAGAGCAAGATGACGAGCGCGAGGCCGACGGCGACCTCGGCGACGGTGAGCGCGATCGAGAACGTCGCGAAGACCTGCCCCGTCGCGTTGCCGCCGCCGCGATAGCGCCCGAACGCGACGAACACGATGTTCGAGGCGTTGGCCATCAGCTCGACGCTGAGCAGGATCGCGATCGGCTGCCGTCGCGAGAGGAGGCCGAAGACGCCGATGCAGAAGAGCGCGCCCGCGAGGAGGAGGCACGTCGAGAGCGTCATTCGGCCTCCTTGGGGGTCTCGGTCTCGAGAGAGACTCGCGCGATCTCCGGCGCGGGATCCTTGCGGCGCGCGATGACGATCGCGCCGACGATCGCGCCGAGGAGGAGGAACGACATGACCTCGAACGAGAAGACGTGGTCGACGAGGATCGCGCGGCCGAGCGCCGCGGTGGTCGTCGTCTGCGGCTCGACGGGGGCGTCGATGCCGGGCGTCGTGAGGACCGCGAACGCGAAGACCGCGAACAGCGCCACGCTCACGATGCCCGCGCGGAGCGCACCGGTCGTGTCGATCTCGACGCCGATCCCCTCGTGACGCCGCGTGACCATCACGCCGATGATCATCAGCGTCACGACGCCGCCCACGTAAACGAGCACTTGAACCGCCGCGAGGAACGACGCGCCCTGCATCGCGTAGAGCGCCGCGGTCGCGACGAGCGTGACCGCGAGCCAAAGAACCGAGCGCACCAAGCGACGGCTGAGCACGACGAAGAGCGCCGAGATCGCGACGCACGCGGCGATGACGCCAAAGCCGATGCTCATGGCGTTCATGGCGTCGTCTCCTTCGCCGCCGCTTCTTTCGCAGCCGCGGGCGCGGGCTTCTTCTCCACCTTCGGCGGCTCTTGCGCCTCTTGGAGCGTCGTTCCCCTACCCCACGCGGCCGTGCGGCTCTTCGCGTTCGCGCGGAGCTTGTCGAGGTCGAGCACGAGCTCCTCGCGCGAGTACGCGGGCTTCTCGGGCTCCTTCACCATGTAGATCGCGTCGCTGTTGCAGACCTGGACGCAGAGCTCGCACTGGATGCACGCGCTGAGATCGAGCACGAACGTCTCGACGTACTGACGCTTCTTCCCCGTGACCGGCGAGTCCTTCTTGCCGGTGCTCTTCATCTTGATGACCTGCGACGGGCAAATGCGCTCGCACGCGAGGCAGCCGATGCACGCCATCTCGCCGTGCTCGTCGTCGGGGAGCGCGAAGCTCGCGCGAATGCGCTCCGCGCGCGGCCGGATCACCTTCGGGAACTCGACGGTCGTCGGCTTGCGAAACGCGTTCGCCATCGTCGTCTTGAGCGCGCGGAGGGCGTCGACGAGGATCATGGCCCAAACTCCACCCAAGCGGCCGCGAGGAGCACGAGCCCGACGCCGATCGGCGTGAGCCACTTCCAGCAGAGCGCAAGGAGCTGATCGGAGCGCAAGCGAAGGAGCGACCAGCGGACCCAGTACACCGACACGAAGAGGAGGAGCGTCTTGCCGACCATCCACACGAGCCCTGGTTGAACGGGGCCGTCCCAGCCGCCGAGGAAGAGCGCGGCCGCGACCGCCGAGCCGACGAGCGTGTGCACGTACTCGGCCATGTAGAAGAGCGTGAACTTCATGCCCGTGTACTCGGTGGTCACGCCGGCCACGAGCTCGCTCTCGGCCTCGGGGATGTCGAACGGGATGCGGTTCGACTCCGCCAGCATCGACATGAAGAAGAGGACGAACGCGGGGAGGCCCGGCACGATCGGCCACACGGCGACCCAGTGGTGCTGCGCTTGCCACTCGACGACGCCCGAGACGCTCAGCGAGCCCGAGAGGATCACCGGGACGAGCACGGCGAGCACGAGCGGCACGCCGTACGAGACCGACTGCGCGATCGCGCGCATGCCGCCGAGGAGCGCGAACTTGTTGTTGCTCCCCCACCCCGCCATGAACGTCGGGATCACCGTGAGGCTGCCGAACGCGAGGACCCACAAAACGCCCACGTCGAGGTCGCTCGCGATCGCCTTCGGCGAGAACGGCACGACCGCCGCTACTGCGATCGCGAGCATCGCGGAGAGGAGCGGCGCGAGGTCGAACAGCGCGCGATCCGCGTCCTTCGGGACGATGTCTTCTTTTTGGAGGAGCTTGAGTACGTCCGCGATGGGCTGGAGCAGCCCGATCGGGCCGACCATCGTCGGACCGAGCCGCGACTGCATGCGCCCGGCGAACTTGCGCTCGAACCACAGACCGAGCGCGGTCACCGTGAGGAGCACGGTGACGATCACGCCGCCGTACACGAGCCCGTGCACGAACGGTTGCGCGTTCATCGGTCCACCTCGCCCATGATCGGGTCGAGCGATCCGAGGATCGCGACGGCGTCGCTCACAGTCGCGCCGGGGAGGATGTGCGGGAGCGCCGAGAGCGCGTGGAGGCTCGGCGGGCGGATCTTCAAGCGGTGCGGCGACGTCGCCGGCTCGCTCCCCGCGACGACGTACGTGCCGAGCTCGCCGCGCGGCGTCTCGATGGCGACGTAGACCTGACCGCTCGTGGCCTTCGCCTGCGTCGGCTGGCGCACGGGCTTGAAGCCGCAGATGGGGCCTTCGGGGATCTTGTCGATCGTCTCTCGGACGATGCGGATGCTCTCGCGGATCTCGGCGAAGCGAACCTTCGCGCGCGCGAGGCAATCGCCGTCCTTCTCGACGGGCACGCGCACCTCGATCTCGTCGTACGCGTGATACGGCGCGTCGCGCCTTAGATCGTGGTCGACGCCCGAGGCGCGCAGGATCGGCCCGGTGATGCCGAGCCCGAGCGCGAGCTCGCCCGAGAGCACGCCGACGCCCTTGGTGCGCGCGACGAAGATCGAGCTCCCGAGGCTCATGACCTCGTACTCGCGGAGGCGCGCGTCGATCACGTCGAGCGCCGACTTCACCTTCGCCGCCCAGCCCGCGGGGAGATCGTGGCGGTTTCCGCCGATCGTGTGCGTGTTGTAGTGGAAGCGCGCGCCGGTGACCTCCTCGAACAAATCGAGGACGAGCTCGCGCTCGCGGAAGCAGTGGAGGAACACCGTGGAGCCGCCGCCGAGCGCGCCGCCCAGATCGAGCATGAACGTGCCGAGCCAGAGCAGGTGCGACGCGATGCGCTGGAGCTCCGCGAAGATCATCCGCATCCACTTGGCGCGGCGCGGGACCTCGACGTTCATGAGCTTCTCGAACGCCATCACGAGCGCTTGCTCGTTCGTCATCGGCGCGACGTAGTCGTTCTTGTCGACGATGGGTGTACTCTGCACGTAGCTGAGCTTCTCGCAGAGCTTCTCGACGGCGCGGTGCAGGTAGCCGAGGTACGGCTTCGCCTCGACGATGATCTCGCCGTCGAGCAGGAGGTCCATGCGGAAGACGCCGTGCGTCGAGGGGTGCTGCGGACCGAAGTGCAGCAGCATGAGGTCGCCCTCGGCCTCGTAGTCGCGCCGCTCGATCGTCGTGGTCGTCATCGCCATGGCGGGCACGCTGCGTCGGCGGGGAAATCTCTCCGCAATGGGTGCGACGTCCAATCAGCGGGCAACATGATGCGGCGCAGATCCGGGTGGCCCTCGAAGCGCACGCCGACGAGGTCCCACTGCTCGCGCTCCTGCCAGTCGGCGCCCGCGAACACGTGGGTCAGGGTCGGGATCGATTGCTCGGGCTCGAGCGCGACGCGCCAGCTCGCGAGCTTCGAGCCCTTTCCGATCGTGCGGAGCGCGTACGCGACCTCGAAGCGCTCGGGGACGGGCTTCGCGCCGGTCTTCGCGAGGAAGTGCGTCGCGACGACCGTGACGAACTGGCGATACCCGATCGCCTTGAGCCGCTCGGCGACGTGGACGTGGTGCTCGATCGGCACGATCGGCGGCGCGTCCTTCGGGAATTCCATCACGCCGGCCTCGCGAAAGATCGCTTCGACCTCGGTCGCGACGAGCGCCATCCCGTTCGCGCGCGTCGGGATGCGCACTCCGGTGTCGCCGCGCTCCTGAGCGGTCGCGATCTCGGCGGCGTGCTCTTGCTGCTCCGAGAGCGACGGATCGCGCGCCGGATCGCAGAGGCGCGCGATCGACGGCTTCGTGATCTCGATCGTCGCCGGGTTCGGCTCCGGCACGACGAGCTTGCCCGCGCGGCGGAGCGCGACCTTCTCCTGCAATCGCAAGAGGCCGTGCATCAGGCCTTCGGGGTTCGGCGGGCAGCCCGGGATGTACACGTCGACCGGAAGCACCGTGTCGATGCCCGGGACCACCGAGTAGAGGTTTCGATAGAAGTCGCCGGAGATCGCGCACGAGCCCATCGCGATGCACCACTTCGGCTCGGGCATCTGCTCCCAGAGCGCCTTCACGCGCGGCGCCATCTTCACGGTGATCGTCCCCGCGACCACCATCACGTCGCCCTGACGCGGCGTGCCGCGGACGATCGTCCCCATGCGATCGAGATCGACTCGGCTCGCGGCGGCCGCCATCAGCTCGATGCCGCAGCAGCTCGTCGCCATCGGGAAGATCCAGATGCTGTTCATCAGGCCCCATTGAAGGAGCGTGTCGACGGGCGCCGTCGCGACCGAGAGACCTGGCGCGCGGAGGAGCGTTCGATAGAGCGGGTGCTCGAAGGGAAGCGCGCTCTCGTCCGCGATCGGAAGCTTCACTGCCATTTGAGAGCCTCCTTTCGAAGCGCGTAGAGCCAGCCCAGCATCAACACGAAGACGAACGTCACCGCGGCGGCGAACGCGGCGTGACCGAGCTCGCGCAAGACGACCGCCCACGGAAACAGGAACACCGCCTCGACGTCGAAGAGCACGAAGAAGAGCGCGACGACGTAGTAGCGCGCGTGGAACTGCATCCACGCCATCTGATCCGCCTCTTCACCGCACTCGTACGTGCGGTACTTCAGCGCCGTCGACTTCCGCGCGCGCACCCGCAAGATGCGAGCGGCGCCGAGCATGCTCGCACCGACCAGCGTCGACACGATGAGGAAGGCGAGCGCGGAGAGCCAGGCGGATTGCACGATTTTCTCCTCAGGCGCGGAAGCGCGAGGGGAAATCGCCGGAGTCGATGCGCGCCTTCAGGTCGGCGTCCTCGGGGTGGAGTGACATCGCGCGCGCGGCGAGATCCGCTTCCTTCTCCGTGTGGTTCGGATCGGGCAGGCAGCACTCGACGGGGCAAACGCTCTGACACGCTTCCTTCTGGTTGAAGCCCACGCACTCGGTGCAGTGCTCCGAGTCGATGACGTAGATCGAGTCGCCCTCGGAGATCGCCTCGTTCGGACACTCGGGGACGCACGCGCCGCAGTTGATGCAGTCTTGGGTGATGTAGGTCGCCATGTGGATCAGCCTATTTCTGGAGGAACACGTCGAAGAACCGCTCGCGCGCAATCGCGGACGGCTTCATCTCGGCCTGGCGCTCCTTGACGAGGGAGTCGTAGGTCGGAGGCGGCTTGGGGTTCTTGTAGAAGACGCCCGTGTAGAGCTCGGTCCCGTAGTGGCTCGCGAGGTCGAGCGCGGCGAGTCGGTTCGTCGCGTCGTGACCGAGCTTGTCGAGCGGCTTCATGCGCGCGCGGTGTGCCTTCACCTGCTGATCGTCCTCGCCGAACGTGACGCACGGCGACTGGATGTTGACGAAGGCGAAGCCGGGGAAGCGAATCGCCTGCTCGATCACGTCGGCCATGCCGGCCATGTCCGCCGGCGTGCTCTGCGCGACGAATCCCGCGCCGTACGCGAGCACGCTGATGAGCGGGTTGATCGGCTCCTCGAGGCTTCCGTACTCGCTCGTCGCGGTCAAAAGGCCGCGCGGCGACGTCGGCGAGAGCTGACCCTTCGTGAGGCCGTAGATCTGGTTGTCCATCACGATGTAGGTGATGTCCAGGTTGCGGCGCACCGCGTGGGGCACGTGGCCGCCGCCGATCGAGAAGCCATCACCATCACCGCCCGCGACGAGCACGAGGAGATCGGGGCGGGCGAGCTTGATGCCTTGCGCGATCGGGAGCGCGCGGCCGTGCACGCTGTTGAAGCCGTACGCGGTCGTGTAGCCCGGGATGCGGCTCGAGCAGCCGATGCCGGAGACGAACGCGATCTCGTGCGGGGGCCGGCCGATCGACGCGAGCGCGCGATAGATCGCTTGCACCACGCCGAAGTCGCCGCAGCCAGGACACCAGATCGGCTTGAGGTCGCTCTTGAAGTCCTTCGCTTGGAAGACAGGCAGGTTCGGGGTCGCAGCTTGCGTCACTTCAATCCTCCGACGACTGGGGTTCGCCGTTGCGCGGGCGCTGGAGATCCAAGGCGGCCGCGCGTAGCTTCGCGACGACCTCGGTGGGTTGGATGGGATTTCCGCTGCTGCGCGCGAACGGAACGACGCCCGAGGGTACGTCGACGAACATGCGGATGATTCGATAGAGCTGCGCCTGGTGCGACAGCTCGACGACGAAGCCCGCCTTCACGCCGTTGAAGAAGTCGCGGTAGACGTCCTCGGCGATCGGGTAGAGCAGCCAGGGAACGAGGAGCTTCGCCTCGATGCCCTTCGTCTTCGCGCGCGCGATGGCCTCGCGGCACACGCCCGCGATCGAGCCCCACGCGACGAGCGCGAGTGGCGCGCTTGGGTTGCCCTCGATGTGGAAGAGATCGCGGCGCGACTTGAGCGGGTCGAGCTTGTGGAAGCGCTTCTCGTTCATCTGCGCGTGGATGCGACCGCTCGCCGTCGGGTTGCCCGCCTCGTTGTGCTCGATGCCGGCGCCCTGATAGTTGCCGCCCTTCATGCCGGGGTGGCTGATCGGGCTGATGCCGTCGTCGGTCGCGCGGAAGCGTTGATAGCCGTTCGCGAGCTCGACCTCGTTCGGCACGCGGCGGTTTTCGACCTTGAAGCGCGACGGATCGATCGGGTCGACCGTCTCCTTGCGCTGCGCGACCTCTTGATCGCTGAGGATGATGACCGGCGTCTGGTAGCGCTCCGCCATGTTGAACGCCTCGATCGTGATGTCGGGCGTGTCCGCGACGCTCGTGGGAGCGAGGACGGGACGAAGCACGTCGCCGTGCGCGGAGAACGCCGCGGCGAAGAGATCGGATTGCTCCGGCTTCGTCGGGATGCCCGTCGAAGGACCGCCGCGCTGCACGTCGAGGACGACGAGCGGAAGCTCCGCGATGCTCGCGAGCCCGAGGATCTCCGTCTTGAGCGAGAGGCCCGGGCCGCTCGTCGCGGTCATCGCCTTCTTGCCCGCGAACGACGCGCCGAGCGCCGCGCCGATGCCGGCGATCTCGTCCTCGGCTTGGAGGATCGACCCGCCGTATTTCCAGAGCTCGCGGCCGAGGTACTGCATCACCTCGCTCGACGGCGTGATGGGGTAGCCGCCGAAGAACTCGCAACCCGCGAAGAGCGCGGCGGCGGCGCACATGTCGTTGCCGTCGGTGAGCATCTTGCGAGTCGCCTTCTCGGGCTTCTCCATCGCGCGCGGCGCGGCCAGTGGGTGCTCGCGCGCGAACTGCTCGCCGAGCACGAACGCCCTCTCGTTCGCGGCGATGAGCTCGGGGCCCTTCTTCGCGAACTTCTTCGCGAGCCCGCGCAAGAGCGCTTCGCGCGGGATCCCGAACCAGCCCGCGATGAGACCCGAGCACGACCGTGTTCTTCGCTTTGTCCGTGCCGGCGCCTTGCTTGGCGAGCTCGCCGATCGGAACGGCGAAGACCTGCTTCGGCGCGACGCCGACGAGCGGGATCTTGCTGGGCTCGACGCCCGTCTTCGCCTCGTAGATGACGATCGTCTCGCCCGAGACCGGAAGCTCCGATCCGAACTTGAGGAAGTCTTCCCAGTTGAGCGCGACGGCGACGTCGAGCGCCCCGCCGGGGTTGTGCACGCGGTGAGTCGAAAGCCGAACGCGACACGAAGACTCACCGCCGCGGACCTGCGAGCCGAAGCTCTTGGTCATGAGCGCGTGATAACCCTCGTAAGCCGCGGCAGCGATCAGGCTTTCACCGGCGCTGACGATGCCGTCTCCTCCGGAGCCGGCCATACCGATGACGAGATCGTCCATCAGGACGACCCCTTAGCAATTGGCGCGCCTCGGTTTTGGACCCGCAAATCGCGGGCGTTTCGCGTTTCACGCGCACTGGCTGCGCAGGTCACGCAAACGCATCGCCTCATACCATTCGCCGGTTGAACTCGGCTTCGCCTATTTGCGCGACCTCCCGAGCCTGAGCCCGCAGAGCCGTCGCGTAGGAGCGTGACTGGCGAGCGTAGTTCTCGTTCATCACGGCTTGACCCAGAACTACTTCGAGCGCGCCAGGATTCGTGAGCGCCGCGCGCGCGACCGCCGTCCAAAACCAAGGCGCGGTGCGCCGGTCGGCGCCGATCGTGCGCACGATCGTCCCGAGCCCGCCGGCCATCCGGAGAAGCTTGCGGAGCGGCGGACGAAATTTCCGCGCAGTGCGGAGTTGACGCACGACGCGGTGCATCCGCTCGTAGTGGTTCTCCGGGGTGTAGAGCTCGTCGAGCACGTTGGCCAGATCGGCGAGCACCTCCGCGCGCGGCCGCTGGGTGACGAAGTTCAAACCGGTCGTCGCCGTGTCGGTGCGCGTCTCGTCGTTGATCTCGATCACGCCTCGCTTGAAGAGGCGTCCCTCGCGCTCGAGGCGCCTCGAGAGCTGCGTGTTCGGCAGCGCGTGGAGCGGCAGGACGAGCGTCGGGAACGCTCCCGTCTTCTGCACCATGTCGAGCATGCGATCCGCGGTGCCGGAGCTCTCGCCGTCGAAGCCGAGGATGAGCCCGGTGTTCACCGCGATGCCGTAGCCGTTGACGACGCGAACCGCCTCGTCCGCCGCCATCGCCGTGTTCTGACCTTTGTGGGTCTTCTCGAGCACCGCCTCGTCGCCGCTCTCGATGCCCATGAAGCAGTAACGGAAGTCGTTGTCGCGCATGAGCTCGAGCACCTTCGGGAGGCGCGCGAGGTTCATCGTCGCTTCGGTGCTGTAACAGAACGGGTGGCCGTGCTCGCGGTTCCACTCGCGCATCGCCGTGAGCGTCTCGATCGCGCGCGGCACGTCGCCGATGAGGTTGTCGTAGCCGAAGTCGACCATGCCTCGATAACCGAGGTCGAAGAGGCGCTGGTGCTCGGCGAGGATCCGCGCCGTGGGCTTCGTGCGCGGCTTTCGACCGAAGATCTCGATCTGCGCGCAGAACTCGCAAGCGAAGGGGCAACCTCGCGTGAAGTTCATGCCGACGAACATGTACTGATCGAGCTTCGCGAGGTCGTAGCGCGGCACGGGCGCGTGCGTGAGGTCGGCCGAGTCGTGCGACTTGTAGATCCCCGCGGAAAACCCGCGCTCGATGTCCGCGAGGAGGCGCGACATCACAGGCTCCGCTTCGCCCTGGACGACGTAGTCCGCGAGGTCTTTGTAGAGATCGGGCTGGAGGGTGGGCCCTGCGCCGCCGACGACGACCGTGACGCCGTGCGCGCGCGCGCGCGCCACGAGCTGGCGGATCGGGATCTCTTGCGGGCCCTTGCCCGAGATGAAGACGAGATCGGCGCGCTCGAGGTGACGATCGGTCACGGGCTCGAGATCGCCGTCGACGAAATCCAGGTCCCAGCTCGCGGGCAAGTGCGCAGCGACCGTCAAGAGGCCGAGCGGTGGCGCGGCCGAGCGCCCGCCGAGCACGCGAAAGATGTCGCGCGGGTTGTAGAACGTGCTCTCGAGGAATTCGGGGCGCACGAGGAGGCATCGTGTGCGGGACCCTTTGGTGCGCTTCATAGCGCGCGAACCAAGCACGATCGCGCGCCATCGCGGTTGACATGGATCAACCCGTCACGCCGCGACTCCTGCGTGGAGGCGCGCGACGAAGCGCTTCGTCGTGACGATCGCGACCGGGCGCGCGCCGTCGAGGTCGAGCGCGCGGAGGTTACGAGCCATGCGGTGCTCGCTCGAGCCGACGCGGAGCGAGACGTCGCCCCTGCGATGGATCGCGCATCGGCCGCGGACGTCGATGTTCGTGCGGAGGAGCGTTCCGCCGAGGAGCGTGAACGTCATGAAGCTGATCGGCGGCGACGGAATCGAGAGGCCCATGCGACCCGCGATCGTGACGATCGGCTCGCCGCCCGAGGGATCGCTCACAGCCGAGCGCACGTCGCGGCCTCGAAGCTCGAACGAGATGGGCGTGACGAACTTTGGATAGCCCCAGATTTCGCGGCCAGCGGCGTTCGCGGCCGCGGTGGTCACCGGGAGATCGACGACGTACGCCGCGCTCGTGCTCCAGCGCGTCTTCGCTCCGATGCGCTTCGCGAGGATCGCCGTGCCGACCTCGTTGTACGCGCCGACGCTCGACGAGAGGTACTCGAAGAACGAGAGCGCCACGATCGCGCGGTCGCGGAAGAGGATCGGCTCGAGCCCCGTTCCGTCGAGGAGCGGGCCCGTGAGGTGCGGCTCTACCGCGAACAACCCGACGACGTTCGTCGCGACGTAATAGAGGATGGGGAGCTCGACGACGCCCTCGGACGTCGTCCGCGCGGTGCGCGAGACCTCGAAGAATCGGCCGTGTTTCATGGGATGCGCGCGAGCAGGCGGTCCTGCTCGTCCTCGATGAGAGCGAGTCGGTTGATGTCGTTCGTGCCCTCGAAGATTTGCGTGAGGCGCGCGTCGCGCCAGATCTTCTCGACGCGCTCGGCGTGGAGGACGGCGTGGTTGCCGAGCAGATCCATCGCCATCTCGCACACGCGGCGCGCGACGTCGGTGCAGTGGAACTTCGCGGCGGCGGCCTCGCCTTGGCGCGGCTGGCGGAAGCGCGCGGCACGCCACGCGACCGCGCGCGCGCTCGCCGTCTCGGCTTCCATCTGCGCGAGCGCGAGCTGCACGTCCTGGTAATCGACGAGCGCGCGCCCGCCCAAGCGGAAGCGGCACGCGAAGCTCGTGGCTTGCTCCGTCGCCGCGCGCGCGAAGCCGACGGCCATGCCCGCGACGGGGACGCGCGAGAGGTTGAGCGTCGCGCGGTTGATCGCCCAACCCTTGCGGAGGCCGCCGATGACGTCCTCGCTCGGCACGAAGACGTCGTCGAGCTCGAGCTCCGCGGCGCTCGACGCCCGCATGCCCATTTTCAGCTCGGTTCGTACGACGCGGAAGCCGGGCGAGCGAGCGCGCACGAGGAACGCCGTCCACGACGAGAGCCCCTCGTTCTCGAGCGCAGCGAAGACGCACACGCGCTGCGCGATGTCGCCGCCGCTGATGAAGCACTTGCGACCCGTGAGGCGATAGCCGCGGCCGTCGAGCTTCGCGACGACGCCGGGCCGGTACGTCGCCGCGCCGTGACCGTGCTCGACGTCGGAGCCGCCGCTCGGCTCGGTGATCGCGTACGCGAACACGCTCGGCTTACCGGCGTCGCACTCGCGCAGCGCGGGGAGGAGCTCACGGCGAATGAGCCGCCAGTCGCCCGAGAGCACGACGGGCGTGACGCCGAGCGCGTGCGCGCACACGAGCAGCATGAGCCCGCCGTCGGCGCACGCGAGCTCTTCGGTCTTGAGCGTCTGCGGGAGCGCGAGCGGCCAGCGGATCATGCGCGGATCGGCGCTCCCGAGCGGGCGCGGGAGCATGTCGGAGAGGAGCCCTTCGCGGCCGGCGGCGCAGAGGATCTCGCGCGCGGTGTCGTGCATGAGGCCGGGCTTTCCGTGGGGCGCGGCGTCGATCTCGAGCGCGCGCGGGGCGACGACGCGCTCGGCGAACGCGCGCACGCGCCTTCGATACGCAGCGAGAGGGCCCGGGAGCGTCTCGGTGTCGCGCTCCCACGCGCCCTGCGGCGCGTAGCGAACGAGCGGGCGCACCGCGCGCGCGAGCGTCGCGAACGCGGTCTGCGGCGCGAGCGTGCTCTTCGACGGCAAGTGCCCGCCGAGCGCCTGACCGAGCTGATCACGAGACATGACGCCCCCACTCTCCGACCACGAGTCGAAGCTCCGCGGGCGTGCCGCACGTCGCGCGCAGGTGGTTCACGTCGCGCACGATCTTCTCGATGCCCGCGTCACGCATGTAGCCCACGCCGCCGAGGATTTGCATCGCGTCGTTCGCTGCGCCGCACAGCGCGGGCTGCGCGTGGCTGCGGAGGCCGAGGATGCGCGGGAGCGCGGCGGCCGTCGTGGGCGCGCGCGCGACGCCGTCGAGCATCGCCGAGACGCTCGCCACCGCGCCCTCCGCGCGCCCGAGGAGCATGCGGACCGCGTCGTGTCGCTCGATCACGCTTCCGCCTTGTTTTCTGAGGCGCGCGTAGTCGCGCGCGATCGTGATCGCGCGCTCGGTCGCGCCGAGGGCGATCGCCATCGCGGCGAGCGAATACGCGCCGAGCGCCGACGCGAAGAGCTCGCGCGCGGACGCCTCGTGCATCGAGACGCTCGTGACCGACCCTCCGTGGAGCTCGATCGTGACGAGCTCGTCGAGCCCGTGCGCGTGCGCGCGCACCTCGATGTGCGCCGCGTCGCGCGCGATGCGCGACCAATGAAGCGCTCCGTCCTTGGCGAACGGCACGACGAGCCAGTCGAATCGCTCGGGGACGCTCGCGAGGCGCGAGCCGCTGAGCCCGTAGACGTCCGCGAGGAGCGCCGCGTCGCCGTCTTCCGCCGCCGCTCCCACGAGGAACCGCGCGAGCGCGTCACGCCCGATGCCGTGGCGACCCTCGAGCACGATCACGCCGACGCCCGGAACGCCGAGACCGAGGCGACGCGCGACCACGCGCGCGAGCGACGTCACGTGCGCGGCCCACGCGACCGCGGCGTTGGCTCGCGCGAGCCGCGCGAGGACTTTCAGCGTGCGGCTCGGCGCTTCGTCGAGATCGTCCCAGAGACCCGCGCCCGGCTCGTCCGACGCGATGAGACCGAGCTCGCTGGCGTCGGCGAGGATCGCGCGCACGTCCTCGTGCGCCATCGGCGCCTCCGGACGCGACGCGCGCGGCTCGATCGTGCGCGCGCAGAAGCGCCCGATTTCAGCCTCGATGAGCCGCAGCTCCTCCACGCAGCCTAAACGTCCTTCTCGAGACAGAGACGCGCGGCGGGCTTGAAGCCCGCGTGCTGGAAGAACGTGACGAGCTCCGTCATGTTCCAATCGACGGTCGTCTCGAGCCGCTCGATGCCGAGCGCCTTGAGGTTCATCACGAGCTGCTTCAAGAGCGCGCGCCCCGCCTTCTTTCCGGCGAACGCGGGCGACGTCGCGATCGTGTCGAGCACGGCGACGGGCTCGGGCTTTCCGAACTCGCCATAATAGAGCCGCGCCATCAAGAACCCCGCGGGCTCGCGATCGATGAACGCCGCGAGCGAGACGCGGAGCCCTGGGCTCTGGACCGCCTCCTCGAGCTTCACCTTGTAATACGCGCTCCGCGTCCTTCCGGTTCGCTGCGCGTCGATTCGCACGACCCAGTCGAGATCCTTCTGCGCGAGGGCGCGCACCTCCACGTGGTCGGTGTCGGTCTCCCCCGGACGCCTGTCGAGGTCATCCATGTTGCCTTGCTCCTTCGGTCGCGGACGACCGCTTGCGCTCGAGTTGTTCGAACCTGCGCGCGCCGAGCAGCGCCGCGCCGATCGCGCCGGCGAGGATGCTGTCCTCGAACGTCTCGACGACGATCGTCGCGTGCTGCTTCTTGGCTTTCTTCGCGCCCTCGCCCTCGAGCGTCTGCTCGATCGCCGCGACGATCCCCACGTCGCGCGAGAGGCCGCCCGTGAGCACCACCTTCCCCTCCGCGCCCACGGCGCGAATGAGCTGCACGACGCGTCCGGCGATCGACAGGTGGATGCCCTTCAGGATGTCCGCCGTCGAAATGCCGCGCGCGACCATGTTGATGACGTCCGTCTCGGCGAGCACCGCGCAGATGCTCGAGACCTTCTCGGGGCTCGCGGACGACTTGCTCAACTTGCCCACGTCCTCGAGCGGCACGCCGAGGTAGCGCGCGATGTTCTCGAGGAACTGCCCGCTGCCGCTCGCGCACTGGCTCGTCATGCGGTGCGAGAGCACGCGGCCGCGCTCGTCCATCTTGAGGCCGCGCGCGTGGAGCGCGCCCATGTCGAGCACGCCGCGCGCCTCGGGATCCAAGAAGAGCGCGCCGCGCGCGTGCGTGGTCATGCTGTAGAAGTGGCCGGTGCGAAAATCGACCGGCTCGCCGTCGCCGGTCGTCGCGACGTACGTGAAGTCGCCCTCTTTGAGGTTGGCCTTCGCGCACGCCTCGTCGAACGCTACGCGCGCGACCTCCGCGACGTTGCGACGCCGAATGCGCTGCACGCTCGTTCCGAGTATTTTTCCGCCGTTTCCAGCGTCGCTCGCGACGAGCGCGACCTTCACCGCGCCCGCGCCGGGATCGATTCCTGCCGTGAGGTGCTTCACGCGACCGCTCCTTTCGCGAGCTGCGTTGCCGACTGCGTCGTCCCGCCTGCGGCGGATGCGACGACGAAAGTTGGAAGGATGGCGGGCTTGCCGGCCTCCACGTCGTCCGCGCCGAAGAGCGCGGCGCCGAGCGCGCCCATGAAGATCGAGTCCCCGTGGGCGTTGAGGTGGATCTCCGCGCCCCAGTTCTGCGTGACGAGCTCGCGGAGCACCTTGGTCGCCATCGGGTTCTTGCAGACGCCTCCGGTGAACGTGAGCTCGTTCGACACGCCGCCCGACCGCGCGAGGAGCGACATCGCGCGCAGCATGATCGACCGATGGAGCCCCGCGAGGATGTCCTCGCGACGCTCGCCGAGGCCGAGTCGCTCCCTGAGCTCCGCTCCCGCGAACACGGTGCACGTCGAGTTGACCTTCACGACGCGCTTGGCGCCGAGCGCGAGCGGCCCGAGCTCGTGGAGGCCGAGGTTGAGCTCGTCGGCGATGTAACCGAGGTAGCGCCCGCAGCCCGCGGCGCAGCGGTCGTTCATCTGGAAGCTCGTGACGACGCCCTGGTCGTCGACCTGGATCGCCTTGGTGTCCTGGCCGCCGATGTCGAGCACCGTGCGCGTCCCCGGGAAGATTCGGTGCGCTCCGCGCCCGTGGCAGAGGATTTCGCTGCGCACGGCCTCCTTCGGAAACGGGAGCGTCTGCCTTCCGTATCCGGTGCCGACGAACGAGACCTCCTCGATCGGCTCGGCTGCCGCGCGCGCGGCGTCCTCGAGCCCGTGCTGCGCGGCGGCCTTCGTGAGCAGCGCGACGACATCGCGTTTGTCGACGCGCGTCTCGACGTCGAGGATCGCCCGATCGAAGAGGCTGCTGAGGCGCTCGAACGACACGCGCCCTCCGGCCGAGACCTTCTCGGCCGCGCCCATGAAGCTCGCCGACGCGAGGTCGCGGAAGAAATCGCTCTTGCGCGTCGCGCTCGCGCCGAAGAGGCGACGCGCGTCCTCGCGCATCATCGCCGCGACCTCCGCGGCCGCGGGCGCGAGCGTCGGCCGGTCGCCGTGGTAGGAGAGGCCCTTGAGCGCGCGAGCGATCTCCTCCTCGAGCATCGCAAGCCGCTCGACGTAGACCTCGTGGCGGAGCGTCTCGTGGATCGCGTCGAGCATCGCACTCTTGCCGCGGCGCTCGAGCTCACGCGCGAGGAGCGTGAAGCGCGCGTGCGTGAGCGCCTCTTCGCGCGCGGCCGCGCACGCGACCTCGTAGTTCGACCGGCTGTTGGTGATGCCCTTTCCGACGATGCGCCGATCCGCGTCGAGGAGCACGGCCTTGGTGGTGGTCGACCCGAGGTCGATTCCGACTACGACCTTCATGGCTTCCCTCGCTTCGCTCGGTCGCCATGGACAGTCACTCGCGCCTTCGGCGCTCGCTGAGACGGTTTCACGCTGCACCTCCTCGCCGTTTGCGCGCGTCGAGCATCTGCATGTAGCTCTGAAGGCGGTTTTCGATGTTGGCCTTGCCGAAGTAGCGCGGGTCGACGAGATCGCTCTCGATGAAGCCGCCGGGGGCGCCGGTCTTGCGTTCGAGCTCGCGCAGGATGAGAAGCTGCCCCGCCGAGAACGAGTTGCACGACTTGACGCTGTTGATGAGAAACCCGTCCGCCTCGTACTCGCGGATGTACTTCTCGAGGAGCTTCGTCCTCATCGGCAAATTCAGGTTCGTGTAACAACCCATGCAGTAGTCGGCGAGCGTGCCGATCGGATCCTTCGCGTCGTGCCGGAAGCCCTGGTCGTAGAGGCCGCCGACGCGCGTGTACGTGCTCGCGACGACGGTCGCGCCCTCGCGGCTGAACATGCGCCAGAAGTCGAAGAAGTTGGTCCAGTTCGGCGGCCCCTCGACGACGAGCCGGAATTTCTCTTCCGTCGCGACGCCGTCGGGCGTCATCGGTCCGAGCTTCTGCGCGACGCGCTCGTCGATCTCTCGACGGAGCATCGCGTAGTAGTCGACGGCGTCCTGCGTCCCGCGGAAGGAGCTGAAGATCGGCCCGATGTAGTAGACGCCGCCGAAATAGCCGTCGATCGGCGACGGTTTGTTCTTCGCGCTCTCCCATACGTGGACGAGATCGTCCTCGGCCTTCTTCGAGAGACCGAGGTGGTCGGCGAGCCTGTCGCGATCGATCTTCTTTCCGGCGACCTTCTCGAGCGCGGGGATGACCTCGTTCTCGATCTGATCGACGACGTACTTTCGCATCTCCGGCGTGATGTGCCCGGCCTCTTGATAAGGCACGTGGAGCATCACGACGGGGCACGAGTACTCCTGCTTGAGGAGCTCGAACCACTTCATGAACGTGAAGCAGCCCGTGTACGAGAGGAGCAGCAGATCGGGCTCGGGGAGCTTCGTCCCCGTGGGGCCGATGTTGCCGCTCTTGAGCATGCCGATGTCGCACTTCACGTACGTGCAGACGTCCTCGGAGTGGCCGGCCTTCTCCGCTTCGCCGATGTACTGCCCGGAGAGCTTGCGCATGCCGGACTGGAGCGCGTTGATCTCGGGGAGCACCGGGAGCAGATCGAGCGCGACGAGCAGCTCGGTGAGGTTTCCGGGGACGAACGTGTAGACGACCTTGCGTCCCTCTTCCTTCGCGCGCGCCAGCTTGTCGAAGTGATCGGCGATCATCTTCTTCTGCCGGAGCTGGCTGTCGTCTTTTTCGGCCTCGCCGCCTTCGATCTTTCGTTCGCGGAGCACGTGAGACGTGGTCATGCGGCACCTCCCCAGAGCTTCACGGCGTCGGAGAAGGCGCCCGCCTGCTCTCGAACGACCTGGAATTGAGCCGAGTTCTCGGAGAACTTCAGGCTCGTGTGTGGGATCTTCGCGCGATCGAGCGCGGCCTCGAGCATCGGTTGATCGAGGAGCGCCGGATCGCAGAACGACGCGGCCGCGAACACGACGCCCTCGGCGTGCGTGTCGTGGACGCGCTTGACGAGCGCGGCCCCCTTCTCCTCGGTCCCGATGTAACGCGAAGAGGTCGCCGTGCCGTGCTGGAGGTATGCGGCCGAGAGCGCCTCGACGGGATCGCCCGTCTCGCGGATCGCGCCCTCGATGAAGCGGAGGCCGAGTTGGAAATCGTCGTCGACGATGTCGCAGCCCGCGGCCTCGAGCGTTCGAATGAGCCCCATCGGCGGCTGCTCGCAGAACGAGCCGCGGACGACGACGCGGACGTTGTCGTAGACGCGCGTCTCGCGGTCGCGAGCTGCCTTCACGAACTCGCGAACGAGCGCCGTGTGCGCGACCGTGTCGAGCACGCTGCCGGCGCGCGCGATCACGTACGCCTCCGAGGCGCGCACGCGCCACGGCTCCTTCTCGCGGAGGAGATCGAGCTCCTCGAGCGCCGCGCGCCGCTCGTTCTCGCGGATGATCGCCTCGCGAAGGCGCGACTCCTCGAGCGGCATCGCGCCGCGCGCGCCGAGCTCGCGGGCGATTCGCTTCATCTCCGCGATGTAGAACCGGCCGCCGAGCGCGGGATCGAAGCTCTGGGGCAGATCGAGGTACGTCGAGTACTTGTTCGGAAAGAGCATCTGCCACATGCCGGAGAGGTTCCGGATGACGTCGCAGATGCTCGGGAAGATCGCGCCGTCGAGCACGTCGAGGTGCCCGGTGAGCGCGAGCTCGAGCGTGCTCCGCGGGATGTGACAGATGTAGCTCTGGTAGAACGAGTCGCCGCGGATGATGTCGATCTGATCGCCGCCGCCGAACATCGCGACGGGGAGCGCGCCGATCGCCTCGATCAGCGGGCGCGGGACGTAGATCGGCATGTAGCCGACGGCGAGGCGCCCGGGGTTCTGCGCCTTCCACTTGCGGACTTCTTCGAGCTCGACGTCGAACGCGAGCTTTCGCGCCTTCTCGAGGATCGGTTCGATGGCGCTCATGCGTCCCTCCACTCGGGCTCGCGCTTCGCGAGGAATGCCGCGATGCCCTCGTTGCCGTCGAAGCTCGGCACGATCTGCTCGACGTATCGCTTCTCGATCTGGGCGAGCGCCTCTGTCGTCTGGTGGACGACGCCCGACCCGAGGCGCACGGCCGCGAGCGCCTGGCGGAGCGCGAACGCCGAGCGGCGCGCGAGCCTCTTGTCGTACCAGGCCATCGCGTGCTCGAGCGCGTCGGTCCCGTCGGGCACGATCTCGGTGACGAGGCCGAGGACGCGCGCGACCTCCGCGTCGATCTCTTCGCCGGTGAGCGTGAGCCGCTCGGCCCACGTCGCGCCGAGGCGCAGCGGTCCGAGCGCCGCGAGCACCGGCGGGAAGACGCCGAGCGTGATCTCGGGGCACGCGAACCCCGCGTTTCGCGCGGCGATCACGAAGTTGCACGCGAGCACCATCTCGAACGCGCCGCCCAGGCATTTTCCTCGAACGACGGCGGCAGTCGCGACGGGGAACGTCGCGAGGCGGCGGATGAACGCGTGGAAGCTCGAGAGCATCGCGACGACGTGCTCGCGATCGTGCTCTTCGATCGACGCGCCCACGGAGAAGTGTTTACCCGCGCCCTCGAGCACGACGAGCTTGAGGCGACGGTCGCTGGCGAGGTCGGCGAGCGCCGCGTCGAGCTTCTCGAGCAACGCCTTGGTGAGGACGTTGCCCTTGTCGCCCGAAAACGCGACGCGCGCGACCGCGCCGTTCGACACGCGGTCGACGGCGACTTTTTCGTTCACTTTGGCTCTCGCTTGCGTGCAGACGGAGGGAGGACTTTGTTCGTGAGCGCGTCATCGACGCGCGCGCCGTCGGCGAGTTGCCTTCGGTATTCGACGAAGTCGATCTCGCGCTCGTTGCGCTCGCCGAAGTGGAACGCGGGGAACCCCGCGGCGGCCTCGGTGTTCATGTTGAGCGCGAGCCACGACCGGTTCGACTCGCTGTTCTGCTGCCAGTGCGCGAGCTTCTTCTTGCGCACGCTCTCGAGCGTTTTGCGCGTGCAGTCGGGGAACGTGTAGAGGAGCTTCGTCGCGTACCCGTCGACCGCGTCGTCGAGGAGCGAGAGGTCGACCTTGCACTTTCCCGCGAGCGCCTTGGCCGCGTCCTTCGCCGCGCCGTCCTTCCACTCGCCGTAGACGACGCGACCCATGTCGTCGATGTAGCGATCGGTGATCACCCACGGGTTCGGGATGAACTTTCCGCTCTCGTCCTTGTGCACCGGACGATGTCGTTGATGAGGTTCAAGCGCATCGCCTTGTGCGCCGACCACGGCTCGCAGAAGACGAGGCTCTCGACCGCGCGCGCGAAGCCCACGTACTGATCGAGGAAGTCGGTCGAGCCGCCGTCCGGCGCGGAGCCGTGCTTTGGGCCCGCTTGGCCGAACCGCGCGTGATCGCCGGCGACGGTGAAGTCGCACGCCATGCCGACCTCTTGTCCGCCGCCGATGCGCATGCCGTTCACGCGACAGATGACGGGCTTGTCGCAGAGGAGGACGCTCGTCACCATGTCGTTGAAGAGCCGCATGTACTGGAGGTACTCGAGCGGGCGGTTCGCGTAGTACGTCGCGTACTCCTCGGTGTTGCCGCCAGTGCAGAACGCCTTGTCGCCCGTCGCGGTGACCACGACGCACACCGCGCGGCGATCCGCGCTCGCGCGCCGGAGCGCGAGGATCATGTCCTTGACCGCGTTGGTCGTGTACGAGTTCAGCTGTCTTTCGTTGTCGAACGCGATCCACACCTGGTGCAGATCGGATATCGGCGCTCCTCGCGCGTCCTTCACGGGACGCGTTGTGTATTTGACGTGTCGCAGCTCGTAGCCCGGAACGAGATCATGATTGACGAGTTGTTGCATGGCGTTCTCCCTGGTCATGCGCGCGGATCCAAAACGAGACGACGCTCGAGCTTGTGCTCGGCGAGATCGCGGAGGTGTTCGTCGATGCGAGACATCGCAGCGCGCTCGACGAACGGCTCGATGACGACCTTTCCGCGGTAGACGAGGTCGAGGACGTCGGCGTACGCGCCCTGCGGGCAGCCCCAGCTGCCGTGCGCGGTCGCGTCGAACGCCATGAGGTTCGACAAGCGGACGTTCACCATGTCGCGCGTGTAGCCGACGAACACCACGGTCGCCGCGCGATCGAGGAGCGTGTACGCGAGGAGCTGCCCCGCGGTCGCGCCGCTGCACTCGAAGATTCGCCAGGCGATCGACGGCACGCCCCACTCCTTCGCGCGCGCGTGGAGTTGCTTGCGGATCTCCTTCGGCTCGCGGTTATTCACGAGCACGGTCTCGATGCCGAGCGTCGCGAGCTGCTCGAGGCGCTTGCTGTCGACGTCGCACACGATCGTGCGCGCGCCGAGCGCCCTGCAAATTTGCGCGCAGAAGCCGCCGACGCCGCCCGCGCCGATGATGAACGCGACGTCGCCGACGTCGAGCTCGGCGCGCTTGACGGCTTGGAACGCGGTCGACACCGCGTCGGCCACGACGCCGAACGCGTCGGTGCGCATGTCCTTTGGAACGCCGTCGAGCGACACGAGCGCTGCTGCGGGCACGAGCACGTGCCGCGCGAAGCCTCCGTCGATGTCGTTGCCGGGCATCTTCTGGCGCGGGCACGCGTTGCCGCGACCTTCGCGGCAGAAGACGCAGTCGCCGCACGACATCACGGCGGGGACGAGCACCTTCGTGTTCGCGAGCGCGGCGTACTTTCCGCTCGCGACGCGCACGGTGCCGACGATCTCGTGTCCGAGAACGAGCGGCAGCGCGTGATTCGGCGCGACGCTCCCGTTCGCGAATCCGAGATCCGTGTGGCAGAGGCCACACGCTTCGACCTCGACGATCACTTCATCGGGCGAAGGATCGGGCAGATCGATCGTTTTTTTTACGAGTGGCTCGCCACCCTTCACCAGAACGTAGGCTTCCGTGCGCAGGCTCATGAGCTCGAGGCAGAGTGGTCCGTCCTCTTCTCGGCCGACGTGACAAATGTCATTTCAGCGTACGAAGGTGGGGCTAGCGCCGGTCTGCGCGAGCACGTCGCTCGGCTCGTCGAAGTCCGTGACGACCGCCGGGTCGTCGACCACGACGCGACGCCGGCGCGGGCCGAGGTCGCGAAGGAGATCGCGGAGCGACGCATGGCGCTCGAGCGCGTCGAGCGCACCGCGTCGAAGGACGACCGGGTGCCCTCCTCTTCCATCGTAGATTGGTGTCGCGGCGTCGGCCTCCGGACCGGCGAGCGCATCGACGAGCGAGCGGATCGTGGAGACGCGCGCCGGAGTCACGTCGACCGGCGTGATCACGACGAAATCCGTCGCTTCGGCGATCGACGCGAGGGCCACGCGGAGCGAGCCCGCGGGGTCGTACGCAGGCGACACGACGACGTGCGCAGCGAGCTCTTCGTCTCCCTCGCGCACGACCGCGATCACGTCGTCACATCCCGAGAGGCGCAGGCGTCGAACGTGCGCGGCGAGGAGGTGCTCGCCGCCGACCACGAGCCGTGCCTTCCGCCCACCCATTCGAGCGCCGAACCCCGCCGCCAGGACGACGCCGATCACAGTCACGTGATGCAACACATGAGACGTGATGGACATGACATCGGTCATCTCGTGGAGGCGCCTCGAGCGCTACGCCATTGAAGGAGCATGTACGACTGGAACGCCGCATCGTCCGAGCCGCGATCGCGTCAGCGCGTCGCCGACGAGACGCTGCGTGACGGCCTTCAAGCGGCCGACGCGCGCGAGCCGCCGCTCGATCGCAAGATCGAGTTCGTTCGCGCGCTCGCGGCGCTGCGCGTCGATGCGGCGTCGCTCGGACTACCCGCCGCGAGCGAGCGCGCGCGGCGCGACGTGAGCGAGCTCGCTCGCGTGATCCGCGAGGAGCGACTCGACGTCGTGCCCACCGCGGCGGCGCGAACGACCGAGTCCGACGTCGCGCACATCGCGAACGCTTCGGAGCGCGCGGGCACGCCCATCGAGGTGTACGCGTTCGTCGGCGCGTCGCCGATTCGCGCGTTCGTCGAAGGCTGGGACCTGCCGCTCGTCGCGAAGCGCGTTCGCGACTCGGCGCGCGTCGCGAAGCGCGCGGGGCTCTCGTATTGCCTCGTCACCGAGGACACGACGCGCACGCCGCCCGAGGTGCTCGCGGCGCTCTGGAAGGAAGCCGTCGCGGAGGGCGCGAAGCGCATCTGCATCTGCGACACCGTCGGGCACATCGATCAGTGGGGCGTCGCCGCGCTCGTCGAGTTCGCGCGAAAGACCGTCGAGGACGCCGCGGAGATCGACTGGCATGGACACAACGACCGCGGGCTCGCGCTGGGTAACGCGCTCGCCGCGGCGCGCGCGGGCGCGTCGCGCGTACACGGCACCGCGGGCGGACGCGGCGAGCGCTGCGGCAACACGCCGATGGAGCATTTGCTCGCGCAGCTCGCCGCGATGGGCGCCCGCGAGTCAGCCGACCCGCGCGACGTCGCGCGCTACTCCGAGATCGCACGCGCGAACGCGTCGGAGTCCTCGGCGAGACACGAAGATGGCGACGCGCGCCCGCTCACGTTGACGGTCAACGGCGAGCGCGTGACCGCGCTGGTCGCCTCGTCGCGCACGCTGCTCGACTTTCTGCGCGACGACCTGGATCTCATCGGCGCGAAGCAAGGCTGCGATCTCGGGCAGTGCGGCGCGTGCACGGTGCTCGTCGACGACGCGCCGCTCCTCTCCTGCATCACGCTCGCCCACGAGTGCGCCGGCAGGCGCGTCGACACGATCGAGTCGCTCAAACGAGGCGAGCGCGACCCGCTGCTCGACGCCTTCGACGAGCACGGCGCCGGTCAGTGCGGCTTCTGTACGTCGGGGATGGTCCTCACCGGGCACGCGCTCCTCCGAAAGAACCCAAACCCGACGCACGAGGAGATCGCGGAGTCGATCTCGTCGAACCTGTGCCGCTGCACCGGGTACGCGCCGATCGTCCGCGCGATCGACGCGGCGGCGCGAGCGCGCAAATGAAGGGCCGCGCGGATCTCTTGCAGCGCGTCCTCGGCGACGTCCGGTTCGTCGCCGACGTGAAGCTCCCGCGCATGCTCCACGCGAAGATCGTCCGGTCGCCGTACGCGCACGCGAAGATCGACGCGATCGACTTTTCGGCGGCGCTCGCGACGCCCGGTGTCGTGGCCGTGCTCGCGGGGCGCGATCTCCCCGAGCGCTTCGGGATCTTGCCGTGGACGCGCGACGAGACGGCGCTCGCGATCGAGGTCGCGCGGTTCGTCGGGGACGGCGTCGCAGCGGTCGCCGCGACGAGCGAGCGCGCCGCGACCGACGCGGCGAGGCGCGTGGCCGTCACGTGGCAGGAGCTCCCCGCGGCGGTGGACATCGACTCCGCGATCGCGCACCCCGAGATCGCCCTCGGCGCGAAGAAGGACAACGTCTCGAAGCACGTGAAGCTCGAGTTCGGCGACGTGGACGCCGCGCTGAAGGACGCGATCGTGGTCGAGAACGACTACGCGTTCCAGGGCACGGCGCACGCGCCGATCGAGCCGCACGCCACGATCGCCAACGTCGACGGCGACGGGCGCCTCACGGTCTGGTCGACCACGCAGGTCACCCACTACCTCCACCGCGAGCTCGCGCACGTGCTCGGGATGAACCCGGCTCACGTTCACGTCATCCAGCCGCCGATCGGCGGCGCATTCGGCGGCAAGAGCGAGCCGTTCGGTCACGAGATCGTCGCGGCGAAGCTCGCGCTCCTGACGCGAAGGCCCATCAAGATCGTCTTGACGCGCGAGGAGGAGTTCTACGTCCATCGCGGCCGCCATCCGATGCGCATGAGGATGCGCGTCGGCGCGCGCGCGGACGGAAAGCTCGCGGGCATCGACGTGCGCACCGACATCGACGGCGGCGCGTACTCGTCGTTCGGCCTCGTCACGACGTACTACTCGGGCCAGCTCGTCGCGATGCCGACGGCGCCCGAGACGTATCGATTCGAGTCGACGCGCTACTTCACGAACAAACCGCCGTGCGGCCCAAAGCGCGGGCACGGGAGCGTCCAGCCGCGCTTCGCCCTCGAGGTCGCGCTCGACGAGCTCGCCGAGAAGCTCTCGATCGATCCGATCGAGCTCCGGCGGCGCAACGCCGTGAAGCCCGAGTCGACGACGCTCAACGGGATGCGCATCACGTCGTGCGGCTACCTCGAGTGCCTCGAGGCGGTCGAGCGCGCGTCCGGGTGGAAGGAGCGCCGCGGAAAGCTCGGGTACGGGCGCGGGCTCGGCGTCGCGTCCTCCGCGTACATCTCCGGAACGAACTACCCGATTTATCCGAACGAGATGCCGCAGAGCGCGGTCCAGCTCAAGGTCGATCGCTCGGGGCTCGTGACGGTCTTCTCGGGCGCGAGCGAGATTGGCCAAGGCTCCGACACGGTCTTGCGAACGATCGTCGCGAGCGAGCTCGGCATCCCGCTCGACTTGGTGCGCGTCGTGTCCGGCGACACGGATCTCTGCCCCGTGGATCTCGGCGCGTACTCGTCGCGCGGGACGTTCATGAACGGCAACGCGGCGCTCATGGCCGCGCGCCAGATCAAGGAGAAGCTCGTCGCGGTCGACGACGGCACCGCGCAGCCGTTCGACGAGCTCGTGCGCCGCGCGGAGGCCCGCTTCGGCACGCTCGGCGCGGTCGGCTGGTACAAATCGCCCCCGAATTTCGGCGGATCGTACCGCGGCGGCACGATCGGCGCTTCGCCCGCGTACTCGTTCACCGCGCACGTCGCGGAGGTCGACGTCGACGTCGAGACGGGCGTCGTGCGCGTCGTGAAGGTCTGGTGCGCGCACGACTGCGGTCACGCGATTTGCCGGACGAACGTCGTCGGACAGATCGAGGGCAGCGTGTACATGGGCGTGGCCGAGGCGCTCCTCGAGGAGCACGCGATCGGCCCGCAAGGTCTCCACCGCGGACCCGACCTGCTCTCGTACCGCATCCCGACGAGCCTCGACTCGCCAGAGCAGGAGGCGCTGATCGTCGAATCGCAGGATCCCGAAGGGCCGCTCGGCGCGAAGGAGGCAGGCGAAGGTCCGCTCCACTCGAGCATCCCCGCCGTCGCGAACGCGGTCTACGACGCGATCGGCGTCCGCGTCCGCACGCTTCCGATCACACCCGAGCGCGTTCTTCGCGCGCTGCGCGAGCGTGCCTCATGATGCCGCTGCCGCTCTTCGCGTCGCACGCGCCCGAGTCGCTCGACGAGGCGATCGCGCTCGTTCGCGCCCACGGACCGGACGTCGCCGTGCTCGCGGGCGGAACGGACCTCGTCCCCGCGATGAAGCTCGGCCTTCAGTCGCCGAGGCACGTCGTGTCGCTCCGGAGGATCCAGTCGCTCTACGGCGTGTCGCACAACGCGGACCACGTCGTGATCGGCGCGATGACGTCGCTCGAGACGATCGCGACGCTGCGCGAAGTGGGCGCGCTCGCCGAGGCCGCGAGAGCGGTCGGAGGTCCGCACCATCGCCGCGCCGGCACGATCGGCGGAAACCTCTGCCTCGACACACGCTGCCAGTACGTGAACCAAGGCGAGGAGTGGCGCGCCGCCCTCGGGAACTGCATCAAGAAGGACGGCATCGTGTGTCACGTCGTGCCCGGCGGCCGGAATTGCGTCGCGGCGGCGTCGAACGACACGGCGGCCGCGGTGATCGCGCTCGAGTGCGAGCTCGAGATCCTCGGGTCGCACGGGGCGCGCGTCGTCGCGGCGGCTGATTTCCTGGGTGGCGGACGGCGTCCGCAACAACGCGCTCGAGTCCGGCGAGATCGTGACCGCGCTGCGCGTCCCGCTGCGCCGAGATCGGCGAAGCGCGTACGAGAAGCTCCGCCGCCGCGCGTCGATCGATTTTCCGCTACTGTCGGCCGCGGTCCGCGTCGACCTCGAGGGCGGCGTGGTGCGCGACCTCGCCGTCGTGCTCTCCGCGATCGCGGCGAAGCCCCGCGTCGTGACGGGCGCCAAGGAGCTCGCCGTGGGACGCGCGCTCGCCGACGTCATCGACGCGGTCTCCGACGCGGCGCGCGAGGCGTGTCACCCGCTGCCGAACCTCGACGGAGACGTCGCGTGGCGCCGCGAAATGGCCGGTGTGATGACGAAGCGCGCCCTTCGCCGGTTGGCCGCGACGTGACATTCGTCAAGGCGTGAACAGCTGGACCGTGCTGACCTCGGCCGCCTCCCAAGGAGGTTTCCATGAAGAAGCTGATGGTGCTCGCGCTTTTCGTCGTCGCGTTCGTCTCCGTTGCGTGCGGCGACAGCACGGCGCCTGCCAACAACCCGAGCTCCGCTCCGACGTCGAGCGGCAGCGCGGCCCCGGCAGACAGCGCCGCAACGACGCCCCCGCCCGCGAAGTGAGTGCCGCAGCTTGATGGATGTCACGTAGCTCGTTCGTTTCGCGAGCAAGACTCCGTCGTGAGTGGACGCCCGATACGGCGAACAATCGTTCTCCCAACCGCATCGGCGCCCCGTGGTGGTGGCGCGCGACTACGCAACGTGAGCAATGGTGCCCATGAACCGTAGCCGCGGCGCCACCGCCATTCATTGGTGAACGTCCTCTTACTCAGGCCGCACCCCGGCAACGACCGATTCGGGCTTGGACCGTTCTTTCGCGTCGAGCCGCTCGGTCTCGAGTACCTCGCCGCTGCGTTTCGCAGCGGCGGAGCGAGCGTCACGCTCGGGGACCTGAGGTTTCGGCCCGGCGTCGCCGAGCTCGTCGCGCGATCGAAGCCCGCGCTCGTCGGGATCTCGTGCTTGCACGCGCTCGAGTACGACCGAGTCGTCGCGCTCGCGCGTGAGGTTCGTCGCCTCGCGCCGAAGGCCGCGATCGTCGTCGGCGGTCACGCGGCAGCCGCGTACCCGCGCGCGCTCGAGTGCGACGCGATCGACGGCGTGTGCATGGGCGACGGCGAGCAAGCGGCGCGCGATCTGGTCGACGCGGTCCGAAGCGGTCGTCCCGTCGCCGAGGTTCCCGCGCCGCGGGTCTCGCTCGATCTCGTGCCCCTCCCCGCGCGCGATCTCGTCGCCGACTACCGCTCTCGTTACTACTGCCTTCAGCATCGGCCCGTCGCGCTCGTCGAGACCGCGCGCGGCTGTCCCTTTCGTTGCAACTTCTGCGCGGTGTGGTCGTTCAACGAGCGCACGTTTCGCCTCCGATCGATCGAGCACGTCATCGCGGATCTCGAGAGCGTCGGCGAGCGCGTCTTCGTCATCGACGATCTCTTCTTCCACCCGCCCGAGCGCAGCATGGAGCTCGCGCGCGCGCTGAAGCGGCGCGGCGTGAAGAAGAAATGGATCCTCGTCCAGTCGCGCACCGACGTGGTCGCGCGGCACCCCGAGCTGCTCGAGGCGTGGCGCGATCTCGCCGAGCGCCTCGACGTCTTCTTCGGCTTCGAGGCGCCGACGAACCGCGGCCTCGACGATCTCGCGAAGGACGCGGACGTCTCGAGCACCGAGGCCGCGGTCGAGATCGCGCACGAGCTCGGCGTCGGCGCCACGGGGAATTTCGTCGTCGACCCCGATTGGACCGAGGACGACTTCGCAGAGCTCTGGTCCTTCGTCGATCGACACCGCCTCGAGCGCGCGGGCTACACGCTCCTGACGCCGCTCCCCGGCACGGAGCGCTTCGAGCGCTTCGCGAAGCGCGTCGAGGGGCAGCCGTGGTTCAAATACGACATGCACCACCTGCTCTGGGAGCCGCGGCTTGGAGAGCGCCGATTCTTCGAGCTCTACGCCGAGACGTGGCGACGCTCGGTGTTGAACCTTCGCGGACAGCGCGGCGTCGTCGACTGGCTGCGTCGCGTCGAGGCAGTCCACGCGTTCGACATGGTGCGCATGCTCTGGCGAACGCAGCGCATGATGAACCCCGACGCGTATCTGAGGGAGCACGCCTCTGATAAAACCGGGGGATGACGAAGGTCGAGATCAAGACTCGAGACGGCGTTTGCCCCGCGTACGTGTTTCGCCCGAGCGGCCAAGGCCCATGGCCCGCGGTCCTCGCGTACATGGATGGCATCGGCATTCGCCCCGCGATGCTCGACGTCGGAGCGCGCATCGCGACGTACGGCTACTTCGTGCTCATGCCCGATCTCTTCTATCGCGCCGGTCCTTACGCGCCGATGAACCCTCACACGGTGTTCAGCGATCCAGCCCAGCGCAAGGTGCTCATGGAGAAGTTCTTCGCGCACGCGTCGCAGGCGCTGATCATGGACGACACGCGCGAATTCCTCGATTGGATCGCCGCGCAGCCCGACGTGAAGCCCGGTCCCATCGGCACGACGGGCTACTGCATGGGCGGGCTCATGTCGCTCACCGCGGCCGGAACCTACCCCGATCGCATCGCCGCGACCGCGTCGTTCCACGGCGGCCGCCTCGCGACCGACACGCCCGAGAGCCCGCACCTGCTCGCGCCGAAGATCCGATCGCGCGTCTACATCGCGGGCGCGATCGAAGATCAGTCGTTCCCCGACGACATGAAGGCGCGCCTCGAAGACGCGCTCACGAAGGCCGGCGTCGACCACCTGATCGAGACGTACCCGGCGAAGCACGGCTGGTGCATCAGCGACACCCCCGTCTACGACCAGGCGTGCGCCGAACGTCACTACGCGGCGCTCGCCGCGCTCCTCGCCGCGAAGCTCGGGGCTTGAATCAAGACAGCGCTCGACCCGCGACCTCCGCGTCGGGGTCGAGCACGAGGAGGCGGACGCGACCGGTCGCGACGATCGCGGACTCGTCGTTTCGGATCGTGACCTCCCAGACTTGGCTGCGGCGACCGCGCGTGATCGGCTTCGCCTCCGCGTGGAGCGTCCCCTCGCGAACCGCGCGGACGAACGACGTGTGGTTCTCGAGGCCAACGACGTTCTTGCCGGACTCGAGCGCGTCGGCCGCAGCGCCGATCGACGCGAGCGTCTCGACGATCGCCGTGTAGACGCCGCCGTGAACGATGCCTTGCGGCTGCCTGTGATTCGGGCGCACCACGACGCTCGCGGTCACGCCGTCACGCGAAGCGGCCTCGGTGACGATGCCGAGCTCTCCCGCGAACGTGCCGCGGTGCATGAGGTTCACGTCGTTCGCGTCGAATCTCGTGGTCATGGGCGTCTACGTGTACAACCATCGGTGTGCCGTGACCACGAGCGCTCCCGACGAGTCCGACACCCGAGAGACGGGGCTGGAGATCAGAGCGATCCGCGTCGCCATCGCCTGCTCGGTGATCGGCATCGTGACGAAGCTCACGGCGGGCGTCATCACGGGCAGCATGTCGATGATCTCGTCGGCCGTCGACTCGATCGGCGACCTCTTCGTCTCGATCGCGAACCTCTTCGTCGTGCGCTACGGCGACGAGCCGCCGGACGAGGAGCACAACTACGGCCACGCGAAGATCGAGGGCTTCGGCGCGATGTTCGAGGGCGGATTCATCTTCTCCGCGGGCATCTTCATCATCTACGAGTCCATCCACAAAGCGATCGTCGGCGAGGAGAGCCACGACTCGACGCTCGGCATCGTGGTCATGCTGCCGATCCTCGCGCTCACGATCGGCACGGTGATCTACCTGCGCAAGATCGCGCGCAAGACCGGGAGCCTCGTCGTCAAGTCGGACGCGCTCCACTACATGACGGACGTCTGGGTCAACGTCGGAGTGCTCGTCTCGCTCGTGCTCGTGAAGGTCACGAAGCAGCCGCTCGCCGACACGGTCATCTCGATCGCGATCGCGCTCTTCATGCTCTATTCGAGCATCGGCGTCGTGCGCGAAGGCTTCGACGTGCTCATGGACAAGAGCCTCGACAAGGACACGGTCGAGCGCATCACGACGCTCCTCCGGGAGAACGCGTCGATCCAGTCGTTTCACGACTTCAAGACGCGCCGCGGGAAGATGCCGCACGTCGACTTCCACGTCGTCGTGCGCCCCGACATGACCGCGAGGGAGCTCCACGAGCTCTTCGATCGCTTCCAGGAGGACATCCGCGCGATCGTGGGGCGGAGCGCGAAGGTGTTCATGCACGCCGACCCGGCCGGCCGCGAGCGTAACCCCTGATTAGTCCTCGTCGTTCGAGCGGCCGTGGCCGACGACGTGGTGGATGAGGAGCTCGCGTTTGTCGGCGGGGAAATCCGCGCGCACCGGGAACGGCACGTCGCGGCCGAGGAGGAGCCTGTCGACGAGGAACGCGAGGATCGCCGCGTCGTGCGCGTCTTCCGTCTCGCGGTACTCCTCCGTCGCGCGGTTCACGCACGCTTCCTCGACGACGCTCCCCTCACCTTCGGGCCTGAGCTTCACGCCGTAGATCGCGATCCCCGTCCAGCTTCGGTGAAACCAGAGCCAAGGCGCCTCGTAGAAGACGAACCACTTGTCTTCCATCTCCGCGGGGACGAGCCCGCGCACGACGCGCGCGTGCTCCTCGGCGTCGAACGCGCGCGCGTACGGAAGCCGCGCGCGCTTTTCGGGCATCGGCTTCACGTTGTTCCACGAGTCGCGCGTGGCCGTCTTCATCGCGTCAGTTCGGCGGAGGGACGGTGATCGTCGCGCTGGTCGTGACGCCCGCGCCGGACCAGCCGTTGGTGAAGCTGAAGCTCGACGAGACGACCGTGCCCGCGCCCGTCGTCGTGTTGATCGACAGGAGCAGCGGCGTCTGGTTCGTCGTGGTCTTGCGCGCGAACGCGAAGACGCTGCCCTCCCACGCGCCGAGGCCGAAGAGATCGCCGTATCCGCAACCGGCGCCGTCGCTCGACGTCGTGCCGCCGTAGATGCCCTTCTTGAGGCTCGCGCCGGCGGTGGTTTTGTACGCGGTCGCGAGCGCGGTCATGTCGACGGCGGCGAGGTAGTCCGTCGTCGAGATGCACGTCGTCGTCCCCGGCTTGCACGGGCGCACCGTGGCGAGGCCCGTCGGGTTGCTCTTCGCGTCCATGTAGAAGACGAGGTCGCCCGAGAGCGCGATGTTGTAGCCGGTGTGGCTCGGGTCGGGGCCGAAGCTCCCGAGGTCCTTCGCGTTCCCGTTCGTCGTGTCGATCGCGTAGAGCTCGCCCCAGATGTCACCGGCGATGAGGACCTCGCTCGTCGCGAGCGAATTCGCCGGGGTGAACGCGAGCGCATAGAACTTCTGGTTCGTCTTGAGCGTGATCGTCGCAATCTTCGTGAGGTTCACGGTGCCAGGCGGGTTCGTCGGCAGCGTCGCCTTGTAGATGACGCTCTCGGTGTTCACGTAGACTTCGCCGCTCGAGTTCACGGCGACGTCGGTCACGTTGGTGTCGTTGGTCGTGCCGCTCACGCCGGAGAACTTGCCGATCATCGTGATCGCGTTGCTCTGCGGGTCGAGGGTGTAGAGCGTGTCGTCGGTGTTCGCGTAGATGATCGACACGCCGCCGTCCCCGCCCGTGGGCGAGTCGGTCGAAGAGTCTCCGAACGTCGTCCCGCTGTCGTTTGCGGGCGTCGAGTCGTTGCCACCGCCCGAGTCCTTGGGCGTACCCCCGTCGTCGTTGAACCCACCCGGGCCCGAGCACGCGACGAGGAGCGATGCAAACGAAACGAGCTGCCAGCGCTTCATGAAATAACTCCAGGCGCCGCTTAGCATTTCGGCGGCGCAGCGAGAACGCACAATGCGCGTTCAGGTCTAAAATCGGCTTTCCGCCGGTGGTTAATGTCGCCGCACAGAGCCAGCGATCACTTCGCGTAATCGTGTAATTTGGCAGGATGGGTGACTGTGGTTGCAGCACGCCAGATACGGCGATTCGGTCCGCGGTGACGCGCAGGACCGTCGGATCGGGCGTGCGCGTCGCCGAGGCCGTGATTGAGGTGCAGCCGTCGCCGCTCGTGGTCGTGATCAGCGGCGAGGCGTCGTTCGATTCGTCACCAAGCCGTTCTCGCTCGACGAGCTCATCGCCGCGATCGATCTGGTGCACCACGTGCGAATCGAGCTCGCGCCGATCGTCCGCGCGAAGGTCGGCCAATCGGATCTCCGCTCGGTGCAGGACGACGTGCGCCGCGCGACGATCGCCGCGCAAGCGCTCGAAGAGAAGAGCCGCGAGGCGCAGCGCCTCGGGACCGCGCTGCTCGACGTTTCGTCAGGCCATCGACGTCTTCAGGACCTCCAAACGCCAACTGGGAGGGACTGGGCTCGGCTTGTACACTCGCAGCGTCTCGTCGTTGCGAGCGGGGGGGGCAGCTTGCCGTGAGCGGTGGCGTTCTATTTCACCTCTGATAGATTCATCGTGTGCGCTACCCCATCCTCTTTTCGCTTCTGCTCACGGCGGCTTGTAGCGGAAACGGGAACTTCGGGGACGACGCGGCGACCACGGACGACGGCGGCTCCGACGCAACCGCGAACGACACTGGAACATCGAGCGACGCGACGACGACCCAAGACGCCGCAAAGGACACGGGGACGATCGTCGCGGACTCGGGCGACGGATTCGCCGCGGTGCGCACCGCGTGCATCAACGAGATCAACAAGCTCCGCGCGACCGAGAGCCACAAGGCGTACGCGCTCTGGGAGACGACCGCGATCGATCAATGCGTCGATCAGCAGGCGACCTACGACCAGCAGCACAACAGCCCCCACGACGCGTGGATCAACGGCGTCTACCCGACGTGCAACGGAAACGCGCAGGACGAGTGCTTAGGCTACGGCAACACGGTGAACGGCATCGTCGCGTGCCTCGACTCGATGTGGGCCGAGCGCTTGCAGCCGAACTGCGCGACCTGCGCGCAGTGCAACGGGCCGCAGCTCAACCAGACGATCCTCAACTGCATGAGCACGTCGACGTGCGATTTCTACGGGAAGTACGGCTCGGAGTGCGGCCACTACCTCAACATGGCCGCCGACTACTTCACCGAGGCGGCGTGCGGATTCAGCACCGTCGGCACGTCGAAGGACTGGGCCACGCAGAACTTCAAGTGACGGTCTGCTCCTCGAAGACGTGTAGATCGTAGGCCACTTCGGAGAACGCGATCGGCGGGACCTTGCCGAGCGGCATCCCGAAGGACGCGACGCCGATCTCGGTCTCGTTGACGAAGTCGGGGCCGGGGAGCATCGGCTGCGCGAGCACGTAGTGCGCGGTCACGCCGCGAAGGCGCTTCACGTAGCCCGTGATCGAGAAGTCGCCGACCTTCTCCCAGCCGCGCGACGTGAGGCGACCCATGATCGCCATCTGCAGCGCCTTCTTTCCGCGGAAGCGCGAGAGCGCGTTCTCGACCAGCTCCTCGCGCGTCGGCGCGAACGTGGCGCGACCGAGCTGCGGGAACGGTTGGATGATCTCGTAGTCGGCGAAGACGTCCGACCAGCGCGCGAGGTTCGTCGCGGCGAGCTCCATCGGGTGTACGACGCGGACGCGTTCGTCGTCGCCGAGCGCGACCGCGCTGTCGTTCGTGTCGGCGAACGAGCCGTCCTCCGATACGCGGAACGTGGCGAGCACGCCGCCGGTTCGGCGGTCGATCCGCGCCCAGACGAACCGGCGCGCGACGCGCCCGAGGAGCGGGTGCGCGACGTAATCGCGGAAGATGGCCATCTCCCAGACGCGCGAGAGCACCATGCTCTGCTCGAGCCGCGCGGCCGCGGCGCGCGCGCTCTCGCCGAGTGCCTTTTTGAGGCTCTTCAGGCGATCGAGGCTCGCGCGCGCCTTCACGGGGTCGTCCGTCTTGAGCGCGCGGACGCTCGCGACGCGCGCGCCCGCTTCGTCGACGACGATCGCCGAGAGGTCGTCGCCGAGGACGACGCGCAGCGTTCGCGGACCAAAATCGAGCGTCACCGTTCCGTCGCTCGCGAGATCGAGCGACGGCGTCGACATGTCGGCGAGCTCGTCCTCCGAGAGGTGCTCGCGACGCGCGATCTCACGGAGCACGTGCGAGGCGCGCTCACCCACGAGCCCGCGCGTGCCCTTGCGCAAGAGCTCCGTGAGCGCGGCCGCGGCGTCGCGTCCGCCGAGGACCATCGTGTCGAGCGCGTCGAGCGCGCGCTCGCGCGTCGACTGCGAGGCGTTCCACTCCTTCACCCGCTTGACGATCGCGCGCATCGCGTCAGGACCGCCGAGCGCCGCGAGGCCTAGCATGGCCCAGTCGTCCTCCGTGTTCCCCGCGGCTTCGACGAGCGCGATGAGGAACCGGTCGAGCGCGACACGGTCGAGCGCGTCTCGCACGAGCGCCGCGCCCGCGTAGGGCGGTTTTCCCGCCTCGAGGAACACGAGCATCTCGACGAGGTGGCGCGACGCGCGCTCGGGGAGTCGTCCGCCCTCGCGGAGGAGCAGCGGCGGGAGGCGCTCGGGGCGCGCGAAGTCGGGCACCGGGTACGCGTCCTCGGGGCAATCCATCAAGCGCGCCGCCGCGACGAGCTCGGGTGCGGCGGCCGCCGCCTCCGCGCCGCAGGCCTCGAGCGCCGCGATCATCGCACGCTCGTGGCCAGCGGCGACGACGCGCGAGAGCGCGCGGAGGATCTCGCGAGGATCCCCTTCGCCGCGCGCGAGTCGTGACGCGAGCCCGAGCGTCGTCGCCTCCGGGTAATCGACGAAGTACCGAGTCGCGAGCTGCGCGCGCTTGCCGCTCGCGAGCGACAGCATTCGCTCCGCGACGCGCGGGCTCTCGACGCGGCGGAGCGCCTGAAATCCCTCGTCGCCCATCGCGAGCGTGGCGTCGATCGCGCGCGCGCCGTCGCGCACGAGCGCGCGAACCGGATCGTCCTCGTCGGCCTCGCGGCCTTCGTCTTCCGTCCAGTGGACGCGCTCCTCGAACGGCGCAGGAGCGAGCGAAAACCGCGGGAACGGCGGGAGCGCGCCGCGCCATGGTGGCTCTCGGAGGATCCACGGGATGCTCGCGGCGTCGGCCTCCGCGACCGGCGCGCTCGCGAGCACGCGCGCGGACGCGCCGCTGGTCACGCGCTTCCTCGCGGCCTTCTTCGCGCGCACCGAGCGCTCTTTGCGATCGCGCTCGTGCTGCTCGTGCACCGCGGAGGCCTTCGCCTGCGCGATCGCGGTCGCGCGCGTCGGCTTCGAGGCCACGTAATCGGCCGCGACGTCGCCCACGAGGCGCGAGTCCACGTGCGTCGCGAAGAACTCCTCGGCGAGCGGAGCCGCGAAGCCCGCGAGCGCCCGCGCGACCTTCTTCGCCTCCGCGGGGCTCGCGGTCGAGTCCGCGTGCGCGTCGCGGAGGATGCGCGCGAGGAGCGCGACGGCGTCTTCTTCCTCGAGCGCGTCGACGATCGCCTTCGTGTATGGCGCGACGAGGTTCACCAATCCCACCCTCGGCGCGCTCAAGATCGCCTTCGCCGCCTCGCGCGTCGCTTCCGAGGGCTCGAGCGCGAGCGCCGGCAACATCGTGACGAGCTGCGCGTGGAGGGCGTCCCACTGCGCGCCGTCCGCGGCGACCTCGAGCACGTCCGCCGCGCACTCCTCCGAGAGGAGCGCGATCCCATCGATGTAACAAGCGAGCGGCAGCGGAAGGCCCGCGCGCGCCGGGCGAACGCGCTCTTGAGCGGCGACGCGATCGATCTTGCGGAGCTTCTTGAACGCGGGCGCGAGCACCTGCCAGGTCGGAATGTCGAGCGCGATCGCGACCTGCTCGGGCGCGCGCACCGCGAGGAAGCGCACCTTGAGGTCGATGCCGCCGGGCTTGCGCAGGTGCGACGCGACGTATCGCCGCTCGTACGCAGCGCACGCCGTCGCGTAGCCCGGGCCGCCTTCGTCGAGCCAATACGCGACGAGGCGTTCGCGAAGCCGCCCGAGCAGCAGCGTCGAGAGGACGCCTTGCGCGACGGGCTCACCGAGCTCGCCGCGCCCGTCGACGAGATCGATCGCGCGCTCCATGAGCGGCGCGAGCTCCGGAGCGACGTGGGCGCGCCCCGCGACGAGCGCGTCACGATCGGCGCGCGCGGCGTTCGCAATCTGAGCCCACTTCGCGTCCAACGGCCTACTCTACCGCGTGATACGCGGCGAGCGGCGCGATGTCCCCCTCAGGGATAATAGTAATAGTGAGTGTGGTGGCGGTACGCGTGGAGCTCCGCCGGCTCGTGGTGGTAGCGGAACCAGCGCCCTCCGTCTTCGTAGTACCAGTGCCCGTGATGCCAGTAGGTCGGCCGACCGGCGTACATCACGTAAGGCCCGTGCGTGACCGGCTCGATGGGCGCGGCCGTGACCTCCACGACCGGAACGGTCTCGTAGCCGTAGTAGCCACAACCCGACGTCGCCGCGATGAGGGCGAGGCTGAACAACGTTCGCATCTCGAGGATGGCTGCAACGCGGATGCCCGTTGGCGAGCGCGCGACGCTCGCGCTACGGTCATCACCTCTTAACAGAATGCGCTCTTTGCTTTGGCTAGCCGCCCTTTCGCTGATCGCGTGCAGCAGAACTGGGCTCGACGCGCTCCCGCTCGGCGGCGTGGATGGAGGACCCGTGACGTGCGCGCCCGACGCGGGCGTCACGGTCGGTACGCCAGCGCGCACCGCCACGGCTCAGCAGACCGGCGCGGCCGTGCTCGACCCAGACGACGACTTGCTCCTCGTCTTCGGCGGCCTCGTGGGGAGCGGCGTGGCCGCGAAGTCGATCAGCGGCGTCAGGCTCGGCACTGGAGAGCCCGTCACGTTCACCCGGTCCGGCGACTCGAGCGTCGCGCTCGGCCCGGGCGGCCGCGCGATCTGGGACGGCGTGAACCATCGCGTCATCGTGGTCGGATGCTCGCTCTCGTTCTTCGATCCGAGCGCGCCTCCCGATCTGTCGCAGGTCTTCTACGCGAAGGTCGCGGGGACGAGCGTCGAGCTCCATGCGCTCCCGAAGTTTCCCGACGGCGAGACCGGTGACATCGCGCTCCCGGCGGCGATCGATCCGATCGCGCGGCGCATGCTCGTCATGCCGGAGAAGGCCTCGAACGAGACCGCGCCTCTCAAGACGTGGGCGCTCGATCTCGGGTCCGACTCGTGGTCGGTGTTCGACGAGGACGACAGCGCCGACGTACAGGACGTTCATGTGACGTCGCTCACGGTCGACGCGCCCACGCGGCGCCTCGTCGGCATCGGCGGCGAGGGCATGTGGGCGCTCTCGCTCGACGCGCCGAGCAAGTGGACGAAGGTCGACGGCACGTTCCCGCCGATCGTCGCTGGGTACGCGTCGATCCTCGGCGGCGGTCCGTCGCTCGCGTGGGACGACGATTTGTGCACGTACGTGATGGCGTTCACCGACGACACGTGCCTCTACCAAGCGTGGCGCCTGGACCTCGGCGCGAGCACGTTCTCGATGACCTCGCTCGGCCTCGCGACGCAGCCGACGCAGCGCTACTCGCGCGGAATGGGCGCGTTCGACGCGCACCGTCGCAACTTCGTCTTCAGCGGCGGATTCGACTGCGATCAGCACGACTACGTCGCGGGCTCGACCGATTTCCTGCCGGTGAACAGGCTGACGCCATGAGGATCGCGCTCTCTGTTTTCTCGTTCGCTCTTTCGGTCGCCGCGTGCGGGCGCATGGTCGCCGTGAACGACTTCGACGCCTCGGGAAATCCGGTGCCCGAGGCCGGTCCGGTGAACGTCGCCGACGGCGGCGTCCCCGGCGTCTCGCGCAACGGCTGGACGTGGACGAACGCCGGCCCGCAGGCCGCGGATCTCTACGGCGCGTGGGGAAGCGCGCCCAACGACGTCTGGTTCGTCGGCGCGGCCGGCGTGATCTTGCACTGGGACGGGAGCGCGTTCACCGCGCCCGACAGCAAGACTGGCTCCGAGCTCCGCGGCGTCTGGGGCAGCTCGAAGACCGACGTGTGGGCCGTCGGCAAGGCCAACTGGGTTCCGACCGACGCGACGATCCTCCACTTCGACGGCAGCGCGTGGTCCGTCGCGCAGACGATCAAGGACGCCGACCTCTACGCCGTGTCGGGCACGAGCCCGAACGACGTGTGGGCCGTGGGCGGCAAGGGCCTCGCGCTCCATTTCGACGGGCAAGCTTGGACGCCGATGCCGACGCCGATCACCCAAGAGGATCTCGACGGCGTCTGGGCGAGCGCGCCGAACGACGCGTGGGCCGTCGGCACGAGCACGCCCCTCCCCTACGCGAGCACGCTGCTGCGATGGAACGGATCGACGTGGTCGAAGGTCCCTTCGCCGAACGCGAAGGGGCCGAGCTTCGCCGGGGTCCGCGGCGCGTCTGCGAGCGACGTCTGGTTCGCGGGCTCCGTGCAGCTCGACACGATCTCGCCCGGCGACGATCCGAACGGATACCTCGTGCACTGGAACGGGAGCGCGTTCGATCACGAGACCATCCTCCCGGCGTTCGCGACGCCGCTCCGCTCGGTGTTCGGGACGTTCGCGGTCGGCTCCGCGAACGCCGCGGAGCAATGGAACGGAACGACGTGGACCTCGCACACGCTCCCCGGCGACTTCGAGGCGACGTGGTCGAGCGGGCCGAACGACGCGTGGGCCGTGGGCCTCGGCGGCGTGATGGCGCATTTCGACGGCACGTCGTGGACCGAGCTGAAGACGCCGCCTCCCGTGTGGGGCGCGTTCGACGCGGTCGCGCTGTGGTCGAACGCGAAGGACGACGCGTGGATCGTCGGCAACGCCGCGACCGGCGCCGTGATCGAGCACTGGGACGGCGCGTCGTGGAAGGAGTCGACGATCTCCGCCGCGGCGCCCGAGTACATCGCCTTCTACGGCGTGTGGGGCACGAGCGCGAAGGACGTGTGGGGCGTCGGCGCGGGGCCGATCCCGAAGAGCGCGCGCATCGTCCACTTCGACGGCAGCAAGTGGTCCGTCGCATACGACTTGCCGAACGCGTTCGCGTTCACGGGCGCGTGGGGCGCGACGCCAAACGACGTATGGTTCTCGGGCGACGAGGGCGCGCTCGTGCACTGGGACGGCTCGAAGATGACGCTCATGTCGCTCGCCACGCAGGATCAGCTCTTCGCGATCCGCGGCACGAGCGCGAGCGACGTGTGGATGGTGGGAAACACGAACCTCGATCTCACGGTGCGACACTTCGACGGCACGTCGTGGTCCGTGGCATGGACGGGCAACGGCATGATCAACAGCCTCTACGTCGCGTCCGCGAGCGACGTGTGGGGCGTCGGCTGGGAAGGCTCCGCGATCCACTGGGACGGAGCTTCGTGGAGCAACACAACGCTCCCGCGCGAGGTCGGCGCCATTTGGGGAAGCAGCGGAAGCGACATCTGGGCCGTGGGTTATTTCGGCTCCGTCCTGCACTACGACGGCTCGGCGTGGTCGGACGTTCCCATCACGGAGTCCGACGTCGTCGGCGTCGGAGGCTCGAGCGCGAGCGACGTGTGGATGGTCACGCGCGCGGGCGCGATCCTCCACCACCCCTAGAGATTACTGCTCGACGACGAGCCCGGGCCACGCCGTCTGTCGGCCGCCGAGCTTCGATCGGATCTCGAACGCGTGCGCTCCGCCGACGGGCGACGGCGCGGTCACCGTGATCGTGAGGTGGAGCTTCTCGCCGTTTTGCCCCGAGGTGCGGTCCCACGCGAACGTCATCGAGGGCTTGAGCCCGTACGTGCCGTAGTACGTCGAGAGCACGTCGTCGGCCGAGACCGTCCACGGCCCGCCCGGGTCTCCGTCGCTGAAGAGATCGACCTCGATCGTCTGGCTCTGACCTTGCGGGATCACGATGCCCTTCGTCGTCACCGAGCCCGTGATCGCCGACGTGAACGTAACGTTCTGATCGAGCACCGGCGCGCTGTCGAAGAACGCGCCGCTCACGTGCGGCACGCACGGATCATGCGAGCCCTGCGCCTCCGCGTTCGACCACGTCCGCTGGACCGAGCGCTTCAGATCGGTCGGCGTGATGTACGCGCCGAAGCCTTCGGGCTCGCACATGTCGCCCGTCTCGCCGCCGCCGAGGAGCGCCCACACGAGGTGATCGCCGTCGGGCCCGTAGAACGCCGCGTTCGTGCCTCCCGTGAGCGTGAACGTCGAGCCCGAGGTCACGAGCGGATCGGTCGCAGCCTCGATCCACTCGTGGCTCAGCGTCTGCGTGAGCGAGTCGAGCGGTCCGCACGTGGGGATCACCGCGAACGCGAAGCTCGTCGCGCCCGCGTCGCCGATCGAGGCCGACGTGTCGTCGTGATAACCGAGGAAGGCCTTGCAGCTGTCGACCGTGCCGAGGAGCGTGCTCACCGGGTTCGGCTGCGTGATCGTCGTCGTCGACGGATACACGATCGTGTAGATGGCCTGCGGATCGGGCGTTCCGAACGCGCCGCTCTGGAGCTCGCTCGCGACCCACGCCTGCACGTCCGCTTGCCCGATCGTCGTCGGCGGCGTGTCCGTGAGATCAATCGCGCCCGCGTACGTCAGCGCGCCGACGCCGTACTCGCTCGTCGTCGTCGTCCAGTAAGGCGACGAAGCCATCGCCTGCGCGAACGTCTTGATGTCGGGCTCGAGCGCGTAGCTCGGATAGAAGACGAGGACGACCTTCGGCGTGGCGAGCACGGGTCCCTTCGCGGCGTTGACGATCTGCGGGAGCGGCGGGTGCGGCGCCGGATAATTCGTGGACGGCGAGCCGTTGTAGCCATCGTCGCTCGCGTCGAGGGCGGCGTCGTCGCCCGCGTCGGCGGCCGCTTGAGACCCGTTGCAGGCAGCGCAAGCCACGAAAAGAAAGCCGAGCGCTGTTCGCATGGTCGAGGCGCGGAGCTTACGTCTTTTCGCGGCGATACGCATGCTCAGCAATTTCTTGCTTCCGCCGTAAACAGAGTGAGTTAACATTGTAAGCGAGGTGGGGTTATGCGTCTACGCGCGTTCGCGGCGACTGCATTTTTGTTTTCTTGCGGCGAGAGGCCGCCGACGATTTCCGATCCGATTTCGGATGGAGGCGTCGACGTCATTTCGCCAATCGACGCCGCGACCAATCGACTGCTTTGGATCGACCTGAGCCCGCTGACGCTCGCGCCGAAGTTCTCGCCGACGACCTTCGACTACGCCGTTCGCTGCCAAGCAGGACACAACGCAGCGACGCTCACGGTGACCGACACGACCGGCGCGACGTCGACGAGCGTCGACCTCGTCCCCGATCAGCTCCTCTCCGTGCGCGGGACGTATTTCATCCGCTGCTTGCCGCCGGACTTTCCCGCGATCACCGTGGGCGGTAACGGCACGCCGACGCCGGGCTACTACCTCGTGAACAGCGCGACGTACGCGATCGTGCTCGACACGAACGCGACGCCCGTGTGGTACGGCCGCGGCGCGAGCGTCTTCGACGTCGACTCGCTCGCTCCGTACCGCCTCTCGTTCTCGCCCAACGCGACGGCTCCGTTCGGGCAGAACCTCGCGAGCGACTTCACGATCCACGTCCTCGACGTCCAGAGCCAGAAGATCGTGCGCGCGCTCGGGACGCCGACGGACGCTCACGAGTTCCGGCGGCTCGCGAACGACGATCACCTGCTCTTCACGTACACGCTCGTCCCTCACGCGGATCTCACCGGCCTCGCGGCGCTCGGGTCCGACGAGACGCTCGTCGACTGCGCCGTACAGGAGGTGGATCCGCAGGGCGCGCTCGTCTGGTCGTGGTCGGCGCGCGATCACGTCGACGCGGTGCAGGAGTCGCTCGAACCGGCGATCGGCGGCTCGGGCGCGGTCGACGCGTTCCACTGCAACTCGATCGACGTCGACGCGAGCGGGAACCTGCTCGTCTCGATGCGCCAGACGAACGCGGTCTTTTACGTCGCGCGCGCGAGCGGGCAGATCCTCTGGAAGCTCGGCGGATCGAGCTACAACAAGGACGGCGCCAAGCACATCGACGTCGTCGGCGACCCGCAAGGCACGTTCGACGAACAGCACGACGCGCGCTTCGCGCCGAACGGTCACGTCACGCTCTACGACGACCACGGCGCTGGCACCGGCGGGCTCGCGCGCGGCGTCGATTATTTCGTCGACCCCGCGACGAGCACCGCGCAGCTCGTTTGGCAGTACGTCGGCACGGGGCCGGCGACGTACGAAGGCAGCTTCCGCCGCTACGCCGACGGCGAGAGCGTGATCGGTTGGGGCTTCGTGCCCGGCGACAAGCGCGTGCTCACCGAGGTCGACGGCAGCGGACACGACGTCTTCGACGTCGAGCTCGGCGGAGAGGTCTCGTATCGGGCGGTGAAGGTGCCGCTCGCGCAGTTCGACATCGTCACGCTGCGCGCGACGTCGCCGCAGTGATCAGAGCGGGTGGATGCCGTTGCACGCGGTCGGATCCGACCAGCGATCGACCCAGCTGCCGTTGTCGCACTGGTACCAGAGGTGGTCGTACTTGCTCTCGACGCACGCGTTGTCGGGCATCTCCTTGCCGAGCGTGCCGGACCAGCAGCCCGCGCCGTTGTTCCCGCCGCCGCCGCCGCCCTGGCCGTACGCCGCGAGCACTTGCTCCGCGTACGCGATGCGCGTCGACTGAGCGCACGTGCCGCAACCTTCGAAGTCGTTCTGGAACGCGATCGTCGCCGAGATGACGTTGCTGCTGTTCTTGAGCGAGCCGAGGCCGTAGCCGCCGAACGTCTCGAGCTCGTACCAGATGAAGTCGAGCTGCGCCTGGAGCGACCACTTGTTGAGGCCGTTCTTGTTCGCGTACCAGGTCATGTTGTCGCCCGAGTCGTGATCCCAGCGGCCGCCGACGGACCACTGGGCGATGCCGCGGCCGGGGCCGCCGCCGTACTGGATCGCGCCCGGGTTGACGCTCGACTCCTGCATCAAGTTTCCGACGATGGCAGCCGCTTGGTACGGGTGCAGGCCCTTGCTGACGAAGTAGTTGTAGGCGGTCTTCTGCGAGTTCGTGAGCGCGGCTTCGGACTCCGACGTGGCGGTGTCCTCACCGCCGGCGCTACATCCAGCAGCGAGCGCGGAGACGGACGCGACGAAGCACGCGGAGAAGATGCGGACGGCCATCGGGTTCATGCCGACACGCACTGCGAGCAGCGTGCCGCCGTCGGACGCGTCGATCGTTCGCGATGGCTCGCGAGATTTCGCGGCCGTTCGCAGGTACGACATGTCGGTATCGGCCTATTTCCGCGTCCTGCGACGCGGTGGCTTGGTGTCGCGGATCCTCACTCGGATCGCGGTCGATCCTGTAGTACTCGCCGGACCACGTGATTCCGCTCCGCAAACGTCCCATCGACTGGGTCATCCTCGGCTTCTTCGTCATCAACCTCGGGTTCATCACGTACATCGTCGATCTCGAGCAGCTCGTCATCGCCGACCCGAAGCACTTCGATTACCCGGCGTGGCCGCCGCACGGGCTCGTCGATCTCGTTCACTGGTGGGGCAACAACTTCGACCCGCTCCAGAACGCGCGGCCGCCGTGGTGGCGCGCGACCATCTGGCTCGACGTGCTCCTGTTCGGTCCGTTCTACGCGGTGGCCATCTGGGCCATCGTGAAGGGCAAGGAGTGGATCCGCATCCCGGCGATCTTCTGGGCCGGCGTGATGTTCGCGAACGTTTCGATCATCATGTTCGAGGAGATGCTCGGCCCGTACGCGACGCCAGCGCGCGGCACGGTGATCGCGGCGAACCTCCCGTGGTGGCTCCTTCCGTTCTTCGTGACGTGGCGCTTCCGCAAAGAGCACCCGTTCAGCCAAACATGAAGGCGTTCGCGGAGCGTTACGGCGCGTACGCGGTCGTCGCGGGCGCGTCCGAGGGTCTCGGCGCTGCGTTCGCGGAGGCGATCGCGTCGCGTGGGGTGAACCTGGTGCTCCTCGCGCGTCGCGCGGCGGCGCTGGGCGAGGTCGCGGCCGCGGTGAAGAAGTCCCACGCCGTCGACGTGCGCACGGTCGCGTGCGATCTCGCGGACGCGAGCTTCACGGAGGCGCTCGCGGACGCCACGCGCGACGTCGAGATCGGCCTCGGCGTCTACAACGCGGCGTACTCGTTCATCGCGCCGCTCCTCGAGCGGCCGCTCGAGGACGCTCTGCGCGTGGTCGACGTGAACTGTCGCGGCCCGCTCCGCTTCGTGCACGCCCTCGCGCCGGCGATGGTCGCGCGAAAGCGCGGAGGCCTCGTGCTCATGGCGTCGCTCGCGGGCTTCCAAGGAAACCCGCGCCTCGCGACCTACGCGGCGAGCAAGGCGTTCAACGTCGTCCTCGGTGAGAGCCTATGGGCCGAGCTCAAGCCGCACGGGGTCGACGTGCTCGTCTCGTGCGCCGGCGCGATCCGCACGCCGAACTACCTGAAGACCACGCCGAAGGAAGCGCCCGGCACGCTCGATCCGATGGAGGTCGCGACGCGCACGCTGGGCGCGCTCCACGCCGGCCCCACGTTCGTCCCCGGCGCCGTGAACAAAATGGCGCGCTTCTTCTTGGGCCGCCTCCTCCCGCGCTCCACCGCCGTGGGCATCATGGAGACGAACACCCGCGACCTCCACGACGGATGATCAGGCTCCGCGGAATTCCGCTTTTCGTTTTCCCATGAAGGCCGCGAGGGCCTCGCCGAGGTCTTCGCTCGGGAGGAACGCGGAGTTCCACGCGGCGACGTAGCGGAGGCCCGCTTCGTCCGCGGCGCGGACGCGCTCGTTCATGACCTGCTTCACGCCCTGGACGACGAGCGGCGGGTTGTCCGCGATCTCGGCCGCGATCGTGCGCGCGGCCTTCACGGTGTCTTCGCGCGTCGCGTGGACGTCGTTCACGAGGCCGATGCGGAGCGCGCGCTCGGCGTCGATGTCGCGGCCGGTCATGGCGAGCTCGCGCGCGTGGCCCTCGCCGACGATGCGCGTGATGCGCTGGAGCGTGCCGAGGTCGGCGACCATCGCGACGCGCACCTCACGGACGGAGAACTTCGCGTCGCGGCTCGCGACGCGGACGTCGCACGCGGTGATCACGTCCACGCCGCCGCCGATGCAGTAGCCGTGGATCGCCGCGATGACCGGCTTGCGACAGCGCGCGATCGAGGTCACCGCGTTTTGGAGGCGCAGGATCATGTCGTGGAGCTTCGTGCGCGACGCGGCGAGGCCGCCCGCGGCGAGCGGGCCGATCTCGCCCATCATCGCGGCGAGATCGAGGCCGTAGGTGAAGTGCGGCCCGTCCGCGCGGAGCACCACGGCGCGCACCGATCCGTCGCGGTCGAGCACGTCGAACGTCTCGGGCAGCTCGCGCCAGAGCTCGGGGCCCATCGCGTTGCCCTTTCCCGGCGTGCGAAGGACGACCTCGGCCACGTGATCGGCGATTTCGAGAAAGAGTGCGCTCGACATGGCGCGCATCCTAGCAGCACGTCACCGCTTGAGCGCGACGCGCGTCCCGTCGACCCTCACGCGGAAGAGCGCATAGGGTTTGTCTCTGAGATCGTCGCCGTCGTGGAATCGCGATTGCCTCTCGAGCTGATTCGCGACGACGTAGAGGTATCCGTCGTCCGCGAGCGAGAGCGTGTCGGGCCACAAGAGGCGCGGATCAGCCGCGACGGTCTCGAGCGTCCCCTCGGCCCTGCGGCGCAAGATCGAGCTCGCCTCGTACTCGGTGCAGTACACGCGGCCCTGCGCGTCGGACTCGAGCCCGTCGGATGCGCCCTTCTCGCCGAGATCGCGCACGGTGCGCGCGACCGCGTCGTCCGGCAAGGTCTGGTTCGCGAGCGCGTCCGTCGAGACCGCGAAGAGGTGCCGGCTCGAGAGCGGCGAGTAATAGAGAGTCTTCCCGTCTTCCGAGATCGCGATCCCGTCGGCGCCCACGGCGAACGGCCTCGGCGGCTGGCCGGCCGCGCGCTGCATGAGGACGCTCCCCTCGACGATCGGCACGAACGACTTGTCGGCTTTCGTGCTCGGGTGATCGTTCAGCTTGCGCCAGCTCTTGCCGGACTCGAGGTCGACGACGATGATTCCGTTCGGCCCGCTCGCCGAGGAATCCGTGATGAACGCGAGGCCTGCGTTTCCGCGCGTGAGATCGAAGCGGACGTCGTTGACGTAAGACGACGCGAGCGCGACGTCGCGCGGCAAGACGATCGTCTTTTGGACCTTGTTGGTCGCGAGATCGATGGCGACGAGCTTCGGACCGCCGAGCTCGGTGGGCTTCATCTCGATCGATCCCGTGTCGAGCACCCAAAGCCGCTCGAGCGGATCGACGACCACGCTCTGCACGGAGACGAAACGCTTGTCGAGCTCGCCCGCGCTCGGGGCGCGGTTGATGTCCGCGTCGGGGTACGCGCTCACTTTCTTGTCTTTCAGCTCCGCGACGGTGAACGGCACGTCGTCGCCCCATCGCGGGAAGCTGACGAAGATTCGCCCGCTCCTCGACACGGTCACGCCGGTCGGCATCGAGGCGTCGAAGACCGCGACCACCTCGAGGCTGCCGACGGGCGTCGCCGTCGCGAGCTCTCGCGTCATCCGTGCCGACGTGAGCTCGATTCGCCCTTTCGGGATGCTCGCGCGCAAGGGCGGAGGCGGAGCCGTGTCGCAACCGATGAGGACTGCGACGCATGCGGCGAGCAGGGTGGGCTTCATCCGCGAGCTGGATTTGCAATCGCCGATCCGCGCCGATCTGTCTTATTTTTGCGGCTTTCGTGTGAACGCGGCGTGTGGCTGTGGCCATGCGGGGCACGGTACGGTTCGTGCTGCTTTCGACGTCGTGGCGACGTCCACGGATTGGTCGAGCTTGAGACGCATCCCGCCGCGCGTGCTCTGGCGCGTGGTGGTCGTCGTCGTCGCGGCGCTCCTCGTCGCCTTCGAAGCGCGCGCGCTCTTCGTGCTCTTCGGGGGCGTCCTCCTCGCGGTGTTCTTGAAGACGCTCGCGGAGCTCATCGCGCGACACACGCGCCTGCCGTACGTCGCGACGGTCGTCGCGCTGGTCTTGCTGCACTTCGGGGCCGCGATCGCGGTCGTCGTCATCGCAGGGCCGAGCTTGGTCGAACAAGCCACGACGCTCGCGCACACGCTCCCCTCGGCGCTCCAACAAGCGTTCGAGCGAGCGCGGCACGTGCTCGGTGACGGCGCGACGATCCCGCTGCCGCGCATCGAAGACCTTCGCCCCGAAGCCAAGAGCGTCGTCGCGGGCGCATCGGGCGCGGTCACCGGGACGGTCGAGATCGTAGGAGGGCTCGTCGTCGCCGCGTTCGTCGGCCTCTACGGCGCGCTCAACCCGCACGCGTACACCAACATCGCGCTCGCGCTCGTCACCCACGAGCGGCAAGCGCGTGCGCGCGAGGTCCTCTACGAGACGGGGCGCCGCCTCGGTCGCTGGCTCATCGGTCGCGCCGTGGCGATGGCCTTCGTCGGCGTCACGACGGCGATCGGCCTCCATTTCTTGCAAGTCCCGCTCGCGGTCTCGCTCGGAATCCTCGCTGGGCTGCTCGCGTTCGTCGAGTACATCGGCGCCATCGCCTCCGCCGTGCCGCCGGTCCTCCTCGCGCTCGGCGAGAGCCCCACGCGCGCGCTCGGCGTCGTCCTCCTCTTCACGGGCGTCCACGTCATCGAGGGGTATTTGCTGACCCCGTTCCTCGCGCGCAAGGCGGTCCATTTTCCGCCGGCGTACACGCTCGCCGCGCAGACGCTGTTCGGCGCGGTGTTCGGCGTCGTGGGGCTCACGTTCGCGACGCCGACGTGCATCGTCGCCGCGACGCTCGTCGAGATGCTCTACGTGCAAGACGTCTTGGGGAAACGCACTGTATAACGTCTGGTCGTGACCACGGCCGTTCCGTCATCACGCCCCGGAGGCGCAGCATCGCTCGTCGGTACGACCGTCGGCGGACGCTACAAGCTCGTTCGCGTCATCGGCGAAGGCGGGATGAGCGCGGTCTACGAGGCCGAGCACGTGCACATGCACAAGCCCGTCGCGGTGAAGGTCCTCAGCCCGGAGATGAGCAAGTCGGCCGAGGCCGTCGAGCGCTTCCACCGCGAGGCCATGGCGGCGTCGCGCATCGATCACCCGAACGTCGCCGCGGCCACCGATTTCGGCGAGCTCGAGGACAAGTCGTTCTTCTTGGTGCTCGAGCTCATCGAGGGCAAGACGCTCCGCGAGGCGGTCGCCGCGGGCAGGCTCTCGGTGCGGCGCGCGCTCCAAATCGGCCGGCAGATCGCGTCGGCGCTCGCGCGCGCGCACTCGGTCGGCATCGTGCACCGCGATCTCAAGCCCGAGAACGTGATGCTCACGACGCGCGCCGGCGACGACGACTTCGTGAAGGTCCTCGACTTCGGCATCGCGAAGATCCCGCCCTCGGAGCTGCCCGAGAACAAGGACGGCGCGGAGGCTGCGCCGCTCACGCAGCTCGGGATGGTCTACGGCACGCCCGAGTACATGTCGCCCGAGCAGGCGATGGGAAAGCCGATCGACGCGCGCGCGGATCTCTACGCGCTCGGCGTGATCATCTTCGAGATGCTCGCGGGCGTGCGGCCCTGGGACGATCCGAACAAGGCAGTCCTGCTCGGAAAGCACGTCTCGCAGCCGGTCCCGCCGATCGCGGACCTCTCGCCCGACGCGCGCGTCCCCGCGGACGTCGAAGCGATCGTGCGCAAGCTGATGGCGAAGGCGCCCGAGGAGCGTTACGCGCGCGCCGAGGACGCGCTCGCCGCGATCGACGCGATCCTCGCGAAGCCGCCCGAGCCGGTCTCGCTCCCGCCGCAGTTGAAGACGCTCCCGATGCCCGCCGCGAAGGCGAAGCCGCGCGCGAAGCCGAAGATCGGGCCGCTGCTCGACGCGCTCGAGGCGAAGCTCCCGCTCGCGCGCATTCCACTCAAGCTCCCGCCGCGCCAGAAGCTCTACGCCGTGCTGGGCGCTGCCGCGTTCGCCCTCCTCGCGCTCGTGGGAGTGATCGTGCTCGTGATCGCCCTCGCGACGCGCTCGAGCGACTCGAAGTCGAAGACCCAAGCGAACGCCGCCGTGGATCACCGCGCGAAGTGCCTCGCGGCGGCGGCCGCGGGAGATCACGCGGGCGTCGTGCGCGAGGCTGCGCTCTGGACCGCGACCCCACACCCCGAGTCCGAAGAGGTCGCGCGCGCCGTCGCCGAGGCCGCGGGCGATCAAGAGGCGCCCGCGTTCGCGCTCCTCGAGCAACAGCTCGGCGCCTCGGGGGCCGACGCGCTCTACGATCTCGCGTACGCCGCGCCCACCGCGACGAACGGCCCGATCATCGCCCACGCGAAGCGCTCGCTCCAAGACGACGCCGTGAAGGCGCACATGAGCCCCGCGCTCGCGGTCACGCTCGCGATCAAGAGCTCGACGAACATCTGCGAGACGAAGACGAAGTACTTCGCGCAGGCCGCGTCGGTCGGCGACGCGCGCACCGAGGCGGCGCTGACGCCTTACTTGAAGAAGACCGGATGCGGCCGTCGCGGGCGCGTCGACTGTCACCCGTGCCTCCGCACCGGGAGCGACAGCGTCGAGAAGACGGTCGCGGCGATCCACGCGCGCGACGGCGGCGGCTGACACGCGGCCGGCCCGGGCCTGGCCCGGCCACCGCTGATCTCACGTTTTCTCGGCGTTTCCGCGCGGCACGCGCGGTGCTGTGTCCTTCCCGGCTGGCCAGCCAAAGTTGGTTCGTCGACTTCTTCACGAAAGGACAAAGAACGAACAAGGCTATGCAACGGGAACGAGCGGGTGCAAGCGCACGCTCGTCGTAGGGTTGGCTGTGCGAATCCCGCCGACGACCGAACGTCAGCAGCAGGGACGTAGACACGGGCGCTATGCGTGTCGAATCGGGACACTAAGGGAACACTAAACAGCTCGGAGAGCGACGTTCCGCCTCCGCCCGCAGTAACGACGAGCGAGGGCAACCGCGGAGGGTGCAGGTATCCTCGCACCTGAAATTAGGGGTGCCGCGTTACAAATTTGCTCGCCATGGGCGAGGACTTCGACGGTCTGCTCACCTCCAGTTTGCGAAGCCAATCTCCCGGGCGGAGATCACAAACCAGCTCGAAATTTACCCGGGTGATTTCTGCGTCGCCCACGCACACGTGCGCCCTGAGGATGGCGGACGGTCACAAGGCCTGGTGTCCGGGGCGCACGTCGATGCTCGGGTGGCGCGCGGCGAGCTTCTCGAGGCGATCGAGGCTCTCGCGGCTCTTCGGGCGGTCCTCCGAGAAAGTCCCCGGCTCGACCGCGTTCTTCCAACCCCAGGCGGTGTGGCACGCGTCGCCCGTGAGGAGCACTGGCCCCTTCGGCGTGCGCGCCACGTACGCGACGCTCCCCTCGGTGTGACCGGGCACCCAGATCGCCCAGACCGTGCCGTCGCCGAAGAGATCGATCACGCCGTCGAACGCGCCGTTCGGATCCGAACGAAACGCGAGCTCGCGGAGCGGCCCCTTCCCTTCGAGCGCCGCGTCGGTGACGGGCCGCACGAAGTAGTTGAGCGTCGTGCGCGAGCGCGCCTCGCCGGGGCCGACGTAGACCGGCACGTCGTTCGGCACGTCGCGCATGCCCGAGACGTGATCCATATGAAGGTGCGTGAGGAGCACGCCCGCGGGCTTTTCGTGCGAGGCGATCCACGTCGCGGTGTCGGTGCGCACCTTCATCTTCTCGAGGTGCATGAACTTCGAGACGAGCGCGCTGTCGCCGAACGCGGACTTCTTCGGGTCTTGGCCGAGCGCGCGCTCGACGCCCGTGTCGACGAGGAACGTGCCGCGCGTCGGGTGGTGGATGGCGTGAAACTGCACGACGATGGGCTCGTCGCCGTCGGTGAGCTTGGCGGCGCGCGCCTTCGGGTCGTCGAGGTTGATGAGGCCCGCGCGGGTGACCGCCCAGTCCGCGCCGACGACCGTCTCGACCGTCACCGGTCCTGGCGTGTCGATCACGGACTCCATCGCGGAGCTCGAGCTCGCGGCGCCGAGGTCCGCGACGAGCGCCGCGTGCGAGGTCGGTGTGAAGCCGATGGCCGCGCGCGACGCGGCGGCGACCGTGAGGATGCCGAGGCCCAAGAGGACGAGGTGAGTGCGTTTCATGGGTCGAACGTGCACCATGCGACTGCGTATGTGAATTGGCTATCTTTGCATGCTACCATACGTAAACGCATGGATTGGAACGCGATGCAGCTCTTTTTGGCCGTCGCCGAGGGCGGGAGCCTCACCGCCGCGGCGCGCAGGCTCCGCATCACGCAGCCCACCGCGAGCCGGCGCCTGCTCGACCTCGAGGCGCAGATTGGCGAGCCGCTCTTCGTCCGCGACAAGGGCGGCGCGCACCTCACGAGCTTCGGCGAGCGGCTCCTCGAGCCGGCGCGGCGCATGGCCGAGTGGGCCGGCGAGACCGAGCGCGTCGCCGAGCGCGTCGAGACGTCACCGCGCGGCGTCGTCAGGCTCACGGCCGCACCGGGCCTCGCGTTCGACTTCGTCGCGCCGTTCGCGAGGTACGTCCGCGAGAAGCTCCCGGACGTGCGCCTCGAGGTCATCTCGACGGTGCAATACCTCGACCTCGCGCGCCGCGAGGCGGACCTCGCGCTGCGGTTCGCCGCGCCGAAGCAGCGTGACGTCGTCTCCGTCGCCCACATGGAGCTCGACGTCGCGGCGTTCGCCTCGCAGAGCTACGTGCGGAGCTTGCCGAAGAAGGCGACGATCGCGGACATCGACTGGATCGCGTGGGCGCCGCCGATGGATCACCTCTCGCCGAACCCCGAGCTCGCCGCGATGATCCCGGGGTTTCGGCCGTCGTTCGCGAGCGACGATTTCCTCGTGCAGCTCCGCGCCGCGCAAGAAGGGCTCGGCGCGATCTTCCTCGGCAATGTTCGCCATCGCTTCTCGCAGAGCCCGCTCGTCAAGCTGCCGCTGCACGTCCCTGTGCCGCGGAGCTCGCTCCACCTCGCGTGCGCGCGGAGCGCCCTCGACGTGCCGCGCGTCCGCGCCGTCGCGGATTTGCTCGTGCGCGAGATCAACCGAGCGCGTTGATGTCCACGTTCTCGATGATCGCGTTCGGCGCGCCCTTCTTCGCCACGGCGAGCATCGCGCGACCGACGCGCTCGGTCGTCGTCACGTTCTTCTTGGAGCTGCGGAGGAGCGGCCAGAACGGCGAGAGCACCGCGTACGTCACGCGGTAGACCTTCGTGTGTGACTTGATGCCGTGCAGCGGCTCGATCATCGCGGGACGAAACATGAACTTCGACCGGAAGGGCAGCTCGAGGAGATCATTTTCGGTCTTGGCCTTCACGCGCGCCCACATCGCCTTCCCGCCCGTGCCCGCGCCCGAGACGTAGACGAAGCACATCTCGGGGTTGTGCTTCACGAGCGTCCGCGCGACCGAGAGCGTGAGATCGTGCGTGATGCGCGAGTAGTCGGCCTCGCTCATTCCCGCCGCGGACACGCCGAGGCAGAAGAAGCACGCGTCCAACCCGTCGAGCTCCTTCTCGATCGCGGACAGATCGAACAGATCGGCGTGGACGATCTCGTGGAGCTTTTCGTGGTGCTGGCTGGTCGCCGCGCGACCAATCGTGAGGACGCGCTCGACGTCCGCGTCGAGCAAGCACTCGCGGAGCACACCCTGTCCGACCATTCCCGTGGCGCCGAAGAGGATCACCTTCATCGGACGCACCATACGTGGCATCGAGCCTCGGCGTCACATCGGCGAGGCTGCGCCATCCTTTTTGCAATGCTTCCGAGAGCGATGCCGCCGAGCGAGCCCTTCATCAAGATCAGCACGACGCCGACCGCGTCAAACGCCGTGTTCATCACGGCGCGCTGTGACGTGTGTGGCATCCGGGCGGCGCGCATCATCGACGAAGATCAGGACTGCTTCGGCACGGTTGCGGGGGTCGAAGCGCTCGCACACGCAGGATGTCCGCATGCGTCATCGATCATCGACGCCAGCGCACCGTCCGACGAACGCAGCGCGAAGTCGGGCTGACGCAGTCACGTGGCGAACGTGAGCGTTCGTGGCGAGATGGTCACGGTCACGAAGCCGGGACGTGAACGCCCGTCTCGTCGGCAGTCTCCTCGACGTCGAGCAGCCCCGCATCGGAGGCGGCCTCCGTGAGCTCTCTCAGCTCCGCGTAGCCGCCCTCGCCGGCGAACGGGAGAAAGTCTTCGACGCCGAACGCGTCGTTGGCGACGAGCCGGCTCCTCGGATCGCGCGAGAGCGCGAGGAGCCCATCGAGGACGCGCTGGCGCTTGTGCGGGTCCATGCCCGCGTGAGACGCGAGCACGTCACCCGGGATTTCCCCGAGGACGGCGAGGACGCGAAGGTCGCTCTCGGCTCCCTTCACGTCGAGCCACGGTCCGCGCACGATCTCGCCGTCTTCGGCGATGCCCGCGTACGTCGCGCCGAAGTCCGCGCGACCGCCGGTGACGACGCGCACGATCGACTCGTGTGAGCGCCAGAACCGCTGCTCCGAGAACGCGCTTCGTGGATCGACGCCCGCGTGCGCGAGGGCGACGCGCGGCACGACGAAGCCGCTCGCGCTGTAGCGATCGACCCACGCCGCGCGCGTGCCCACGAGATCCCTCGCGTCGCGGAAGCGCGCGTCCTTGCGCACGACGAGCACCGCGTGGAACGTCGACTTGCCTCCGCGGTGGAGCTGCACGAGCGGCGACACCGCGGAGTGCCGCTCGAGCGCGACGAACGGAATCGGCGCGAGCCACGCGACGTCGACGTAGCCCGAGACGACCGCGGTCGCGAGCTCCTCGTACGAGCTCGACTCGAACAGCGCGACCTCGAGCTTCGATTTCTTCGCGAGCACCTCGGCGAAGCGCGCGATGCGGCTGCGCTGCGCCGACGACGTGCCTCCTGCGCCGTAGCCGAACACGGTGAGATCGGACGACGAGGTCACTCGACCAAGTTATCACCCGCGCGAGGCGAAGACGCGCGTGAACGTGCGCGGGGCGCGCTTCGTCCTGGTGCATTTCGTCGCGGCGCTCATGTAGCAAACCGAGAACGCGCGGCGCGTGCGGTCCGTCGCGTTCACGCCCGAGCGGTGCCAGACGTGGTTGTGGATCACGATGACGTCGCCCGCGCGCGCGGGCACGCGGACCGCGCGCGTCTCCGCGTCGGCCGCCTCCACCGCCGGCGCGGGCACGAGCCCTCCGAGCGGCGTCACGAGCCCCTTCGCGTGCGAGCCCGGGAGCACCTCGACGCAGCCCGCCTCGACGGGCGCGTCGTCGAGCGCGGTCCAGATTTCGGATCGGAGGATCGCGGTCGAGCCCCCAGAATTTCCCCGCGTCCTGGTGCCACGGAAGGACCGTGCCGCCGCGCGCGGCCTTCGTCATCAAGATGGCGCGGTAGAGCGACACGTCGCCGTCGATCACCGCGCGCACGATCCGTTCGACGAACGGGTCGTCGATCCACGCGCGGAAGACTGGGTCCTTCTCGAGCTTCTCGATCTTCCGATAGTTGTCGGACGGTCCCTGCCAGCCTTCGCCGAACTCGAGATCGCGGTACTGGCCCGACGTCGTGTCGAGCTGGAAGAAGAGGCCCTCGTGAACGACGCGACCGTGCATGACGTCGTCAGCGCGCGCGCGGAGCGCTTCGAGCGTCTCCTTGGGGACGACGTTCGGCACGTGCGCGTAGCCGTGCTCGCGGTAGTGCGCGACGATCGCGTTCACGTCGTGATCGTTCATCGCGCGTACTTCGCGTCCGTCCCGACGATGTCGTAGTGCGCGTCCTCGATCGCGGTGCGCGTCTTCGGATCGAGCTTCTTCGCGCACGCGTCGATCGCCTCGTCGAGGTGCGCGACCGAGCCCGGTCCGACGAGGACCGAGCCCACGCCCTCGCGCTGCGCGATCCACGCGTACGCGAGGTCGACGAGGCTCATGCCCGCGCTCTCCGCGATCTCGGCGTATCGCTTCGTCGCGGCGAAGAACGCGTCGGTCCAGTACCTGTTTCGATAGAGCTTGTTCCCCGCGAAGCGCGAGCCATCGATCGTCGAGCCGTCCTTTTTGTGCCTGCCCGAGAGGAGGCCGCCCGCGAGCGGGTTGTAGACGGTCGTGTGGATCGGGTAGCGCGCCGTGAACTTGAAGTACTCCACGTCGAGCTGCCGCACGAGCAGGTTGTACATCTGCTGCGCGATCACCGGGCGCGGCATGCTCGTGCGATCGGCGATGAAATTCATTTCGAGGATTTGCCACGACGCGAAGTTCGACACACCCCACGCGCGCGCCTTCTTCGACTCGAGCACGCGCGACATCGCCTCGAGCGTGGCTTCGATCGGCGTCGCGTAGTCGGGTACGTGCAGGTAGTAGATGTCCACCCAGTCCGTCCCGAGGCGCGTGAGGCTCTCGTCGAGCGACTGAACGACGCGCGCCGGCGAGAGGCCTTCGGGCTTGCCCCCGGAGCGTCCAAAGCCCACTTTCGTCGCGATTTTGCAGTCTCCGCGCCTCTTGCCGAGGGCTCGTCCGAGGATGCGCTCCGACTCGCCGTCGACGTAGGCGTTCGCCGTGTCGAAGGTCGTGACGCCGCGTTCGATCGCACGCGCGACTATCGCGTGAGCCTCCGGCTCGCTCGTGCGTTTCCCGAAGTTCATCGTGCCGACGGCAATGTCCATGTCGCGGATGCTATATTTCGCCCCGTGATGCGTCACTTCACTTTCGCATTCGCGGCCGTGGCGTGCGCCGCGTGCGGCGGCACCGGGAGCGGCTTCAACGACGGCGGCGCGGACGCGACCATCGGAGACGGCGGCTCCGACTCGAGCCTCGGCTTCGGCGACGGCGGCTTCGGCGACGGCGGCTCGTGCGCGACGCGCACGTGCTCGAGCGATCTCCACGCGGTGATCGACTGCAACAACAACGTCGTCCAGCAGTGCACCGGCACCGACGGCTGCAACGTCACGACGGGCACGTGCATGAACGCGTGCCAAGCGGCGGTCGGCAACAAGAACTCCGTGGGCTGCGAGTACTACGCGACGCACATGCAGAACGCGATCGGCGCTTCGTATTGCTACGCCGCGTTCGTCGCGAACACGTGGAACACCGACGCGCACCTCAACGTCGAATGGCAAGGCCAGTCGCTCCCGGTCGCGAGCTTCACGCGCATCCCGAGCGGAAAAGGCCAGAACATCACGTACGCGCCCTACAACGGCGCGCTCCCCGCGGGCCAGGTCGCGATCCTCTTCCTCGGCGGCTCGCAGGGCAGCAAACCGAATTGTCCGGTCGCGACCGCGGCGGGCACGAACGCGATGGTGAACGGAACGGGCATCGGCAATTCGTTCCACATCACGACCGACGTGCCCGTCGTCGCGTACGAGATGAACCCGTACGGCGGCGGGAGCGTCGCGGTCACGGGCGCGTCGCTCCTCTTGCCGGTGAGCGCGTGGGACACGAACTACGTCGCGTCGACCGCGTCGCCCGACACGGCCGGGACGCCCGGCGTCACGATCATCGCCGCGCAGGACAACACCCAAGTGAGCTTCCTGCCGACCGTCGCGCTCACGGGCGGCGCCGGCATCCCCAGCGGCGCCGCGAACACCACGGTCACGTTCACGCTCCAGAAGGGCCAGCAAGCGCAGATCGAGCAAGCGACCGATCTCGTCGGCTCGATCATCTCGTCGAACGTGCCCGTCGGCGTGATGGCCGGAAACCCGTGCATGAACATGCCCGCGGGCGCGCTCTATTGCGATCACGGCGAGCAGATGCTCCCGCCCGTGCGCGCGCTCGGAAACCAGTACGTCGGCGTCATGTATCGACCACGCCACGCCGAGCCCGCGATCTGGCGCGTCGTCGGCGCGGTCGACGGGACGCAGCTCACGTTCTCGCCGTCCGTCGGCGCGAGCAGCGGCTACCCCGCAGCGCCGACGAGCATCAACCAAGGCAAAATGGCCGAGTTCGCGACGTCGACGCCGTTCGTCGTCACGAGCCAAGACGCGCAGCACCCGTTCATGCTCTTCGAGTACATGTCGAGCTCGCACTGGTCCGGCGTCACGTCGACGAGCAACCTCTGCGACGTGGGGTCGTGGGGCGGCTTCGGCGACCCCGACTTCAGCGTGCAGATCCCGCCGCAGCAGTACCTCTCGCACTACGTCATCATGACCGACCCGACGTACCCCGAGACGAACCTCGTGCTCGTTCGCCGCCCCGACGCGAACAACAATTTCCAAGACGTCACGATCGACTGCCTCACCGGCCCCATCGGCGGCTGGCAGAACATCGGCCCCTTCCAGTGGACGCGCCTCGATCTGCAAACCGGCAATTTCCAGGACGTGAACGGCTGCTCGAACGGCCGCCACGAGCTCACGAGCGCGGCCCCCTTCGGCCTCAACGTGTGGGGGTGGGGCACGCCGCTCACCGGCGACACCGGCGGCGGCGCCAACTTCACCTGCAACGTGAGCTACTCGTACCCCGGCGGAATGAACGTGCAGCCGATCAACACGGTCGTGATTCCCCCGACGCCGCATTGAACGCTGGCACAACCGCGCGCACCGACTACGCTCGGGCGCATGCTTAAACTCCACTACCTTCCCCTCGCTTTTCTTCCCGCTCTCCTCCTCGCGCAGTGCGGAGGCAACAACCCCGAGACCGACGCCGGCACCGACGCCGCGACGAAAGACGGCGGCAAGGACGCCTCGCTCGACGCGGGCAAAGATGCGACCGTCGACGCGACGAACGACGTGACCACCGACGTGGTCACGATCGACGCGCCCGACGACGTGGTCGCGCTCGACGCGCCGAGCGACGTCGGCCTCGACTCGCCGAACGACTCCGCCGCGGACGCCGCGGACGCGTCGATCGACGTCGCCCCGAACGACGGGGGCACGATCGCCTCCATTTCCGGCCTCGTTTTATGGCTCAACGCCGGCGTCGGCGTCACGACGAACAACAACGCGATCACCTCGTGGTCGGATCAGTCGTCGCAAGGCAATGACGCGAAGGCCGGCTCGCCTGCGCCCACGCTCGTCTCGTCGTCGATCAACTCGCTCCCTGCGGCGCACTTCGTCGGGACGAGCAAGCAGTACTTGTCGATCGCCGACGCGACGAGCCTCCAGTTCGGGACGGGCGACTACTACATCGCGGTCGTCGCGAAGTTCGACAACGATCCCTCGACGCAGGATCCAACCGTCTCGTTCGGCGCGTTCTACACGAAGCTCGGCCAGAACGACGGCCTGCTCTTCTTCGGCAACGACTACGACTTCTCGAAGACGTCGTTCGCCGCGGGCGTGTGCAACCTCGAGAACCCCACGACCGAGGTGCAATACGCGGCGACCTACAACGACGGGACCGCGCGCCTCTACGCCTTGCAGCGCGCGAGCGGCACGGAGACGCTGCGCGTCAACGGCACGCAGGTCGCGTCGGGCAGCTCGTCGGTCGACGTGTCCGAGAGCGGGGTGGAGGTCGACATCGGCTTCATGGCGTCCGCGTCGGCGGCCGCGCTCGACGGCGACATCGCCGAGGTGCTCGCGGTGAAGGGCACGCTCTCGTCGAGCGATCTCGCCAACATCGAGTCGTACCTGGCCAGCAAGTACGGGCTCTGACCATCTCGCCGGGAGATGATTCACATCATCCGTTTGCCGATTTACAAGATGGCGGTCGGACGCATGATGCTCGCATGATCACGCTGCGACCCAAGGACGAGCGCGGGCACGCCGACCACGGCTGGCTCGACTCGCACCACACGTTCTCTTTCGCGGATTACCACGACCCGGAGCACATGGGGTTTCGCGCGCTGCGCGTCATCAACGACGACCGCGTGGCGCCGGGGCGTGGGTTCGGGACGCACCCGCACCGCGACATGGAGATCATCTCGTACGTGCTCGAGGGCGGGCTCGAGCACAAGGACTCGATGGGCACCGGGTCGGTCATTCGGCCGGGCGACGTGCAGCGCATGAGCGCGGGCACGGGCGTGCTGCACAGCGAGTTCAACGCGTCGAAGACCGACGCGGTTCACTTCCTCCAGATCTGGATCGTGCCGGAGCGTCGTGGGATCGCGCCGGGCTACGAGCAGAAGACGTTCTCGCGCGAGGACAAGAAGGGGCGCCTCCGCGTCATCGCGTCGCCCGACGGGCGCGACGGGAGCGTCACGATCCATTCGACCGCGGTGGTGTACGCGGGCGTCTTCGACGCGGGCGACTCGGCGGAGCTCGCGCTCTCGAAGAAGAACGCGTGGGTCCACGTCGCGCGCGGCGCCGCGCGCGTGAACGGAAAGGACGTCTCGGACGGCGACGGCGTCGCCCTGACCGACGAAGCCTCGGTGAAGATCGAGGGGACGACGGGCGGCGAGCTTCTCGTCTTCGATCTCGCCTGAAGTGGGAGTAGCTTTCCCGTCCATGAGCACGAAGATCGCAGTCATCGGGACGGGAAACGTCGGCGGCAACCTCGGCGCGCGTTTGTCGAAGGCGGGGTTTCCGGTTCACTTCGGCGTGAAGGACGCGAGCAAGGACACGAAGGCGCTCCTCGCGCGCTGCGGGAACGACGCCCACATCGAGACCGTCGAGGCCGCGGCGAACTGGGGCGACGTCGTCATCCTCGCGATCCCCGCGAACGTCGCCGTCGAGGTCGCCGAAATCGCTCGCGACGATGCTCGAGGGCAAGATCGTCGTCGACTGCAACAACCCGCTCGTGTGGAAGGAAGGCCCCGTGTGGGCCCCTCCCGCGGACGGCTCGCTCGCGCAGGCGATCGCGAAAGTCGCGACCAGCGCGCGCGTGGTGAAGGGCTTCAACACGTTCGGCGCCGAGTTCCACGCCGATCCCGGCCGCGCGGGCGCGCCCGCGACTGTCTTCTTCGCGGGGGACGACGCGGCCGCCAAGGCGACCGTGAGCGAGATCGCGAAGACCGCGGGCTTCGCGCCCGTCGACGCGGGTCCGCTCCGCAACGCGTCCGTGCTCGAGAACGTCGCGATGCTCTGGATCCACCTCGCGACGGTCGGCGGCCAAGGCCGCGACTTCACGTTCGTGATGACGAAGAAGTGATCCGGCGCGAGCGTAGCAGGTGGGGCATGTCGCGTGCTTTGCATCTCGCTCCATGAACGCCAAGTCACTCCTCATTTCCGCGGCGACGACGCTCGTCGTCGCGGCAGGTTGTCACACGGCCGCTGACTTCAGCGTCGGCTCAGCGGCGACGACCTCGGCCACCCTCAATCAGAGCGGCGCGGCCGATCAGATCGTCAAGGCCCACTGCACGCACTTCTACGGGTGCAACGAGCTCGGCGGGAAGAACCAGTTCCGCGACTACGACGCCTGCGAGCGCCAGATGAAGCAGGAGACGCTCCACGGCCAGCAGTGCCAGAACAAGAACATCGACTCGAACAAGCTGACCGCTTGCCTCGACTCGATCCGCACGGCAACCTGCGGCCGGCCGCACTCCGAGCGCTTTCACGCCTGCTCGGAACAAACGCTCTGCCGCTGATATGCTCGCGGCATGGGCCGCGAAGATGTGTGGAAGCGCGTCGCCGAGTCGCTCCGCGATCAGTTCGGGCGATTGCTCGACGTACGTGACGTTCGGCGCGTTCGCCGCGTCGCGGGCGACGCGTGGGTCGTCACGATCGTGCTCGCCGCGCCTTCCGGAGATCTGCACGTCGCCGACGTGACCGTCGACGCTAGCGGCGAGATGTCGCCCGTGCTCGGACCCGATCACGTCATCGAGGCGGTGCGGAGCGCGAAGCGTGTGTCGCTCGCACCCCCGCCGGACGACTTTGGGGATTTTGGCGACGCGAGCGAGGACGACGGCCTCGGCATGCTCGAGGAGATGGAGGCGCCGATCGAGTCGCGAATCGATCAGGCGATCGCGCGCGGCGATCCCGCGTCGCTGCGCGCGGCGCGCGATCTCCTCCCGCGCCTTCTCACCGATCACGAAAAGCGCGGACAGACGCTCTTCACCATGGCCGAGGTCGAGTCGAAGCTCGCCGAGAAGCAGCTCGCGCGCGGATACCTCGAGGCCGCGGCGCGCGAGTTCGCCGATCGATTCGATCTCGACGCGCTCGAGAAGGCCGCGGCGCTCGCGCTCGATCTCAACGGCAAGGACGCGTTCGTCGGGTCGCCCGTCCACATGCTCCTCGAACAGAGCCGCGCACGCCTCAAGCCGCTCGAGGACATCTTCGCCGCGCGAAGCTTCGGCGAGCTCGACGAGAGCCTGCGAAAGAAGCTCGAAGCGCACCTCGAGCTCCGCACGCTCGCCCCCGGCGACATGCTCGTGAACGAGGGCGATCCGTCGACGCACGTCTTCGTCGTGAAGAGCGGCCTTCTCGGCGTGTGGCTCGAGAAGCCCTCGGGCGGCTCGTGGATGGTGCGCTGCTGCTTTCCGGGTTGGCTCCTCGGCGAGTCGAGCGTCCTCGCGGGCGCCGGCGCGCGCGCCACCGCGTCGCTCCGCGCCCAGCGCGTGAGCGAGGTCTGGGTCCTGCCCGCGAAGCTCGTCCGCGAGGTGATGGACGAGGATCTCGCGTTCGGCATCCGCATCGCGGAGACCAAGCAGATCCACCGCGTGGACTCGTTCTTCTCGATGCACGAGACGATGGGCCAGCTCGACGTCCAGGTGCGCGACGAGATGCTCTCGTGCATCCAGCGGTTCGAGACGTTCGACGGCGAGACGATCCTCCTTCCCGCGAACGAGACGCCCACGGTCGCGTGCCTCGTCGCGCGCGGGTCCATCGCGCTGTTCGAGGACGGAAAGCCGAACGCGCCCATTTCGGTCGTGCAACCCGACTCGTTCTACGGCGTACGCGACGCCATCCACCAAATCGCGCCGAGCGTGACTGCGATCGCTCGCCCCGGTACGACCGTCGCGTTCTTCGATGCGACGCGTCTCCAAAAGCTATGCGAGCGGAGCCCCGAGCACGTCGTCGCAGTTCTCGAACGACTTGGGTAAGATGGAAACATGACCGACGAAGCACCTCCCAGCTCCGATCGCCGCCGCGCGATGCGTCACGTCGCGTGCTTCCCGACCCACGTCGAGCGCCCCGACGAAAAGCACGATAGCGAGGACGACAAGATCACCGCGCTCATCTCCGACCTCGCCGAGACCGGCACGCTCCTCCTCATGCGCAAGCCCGGCTTCAAGATCGGCGACGAGCTCCGCCTCGAGCTCCACGTCCTGCTCGAGGGGCCAGAGACGCGCATCGTGACGGGCCGCGTCGTGCGCCTCGAGCCGCTCCCCGACGAGCGCGCGTACCTGTGGACGCATCAGGTCGGCGTCGATTTCCACGAGCGCATCGAGCTCACTCCCGACGAGATCGAGGCGATGGCGAAGCGGCAGGAGCCGTTCCGAAAGCACGGCACGCTCAGTTCGTGACGTACATCGACGCGGGGCCGTCCATCGCGTTCGACTGCATGCTCCACGCGCTCGGGAGCGTCGACGAGCTGGCCGACACGGACTCGAGCGAGCCGCTCGTCCCGCCGGCGCGATCGACGTAGAGCGTCCCATTCGCGACGACGACGATCCAACAAGCGGCGTTGGTGATGACGCTCGTCGAAGCCGAGAGCGCGCTCGAATTCCACGCGCCCGGCGTGACGGACGAGAACGTCGCCTGCGCGAGGAGCGATTTCGGCTGCGCGGGTGTCGTCGTCGTGTCCTCGTCGTAGATGCCGACATCGAACGTCGTCCCGCTGCTCGTCTGGGCGTCGACGTAGACCCAGACGGTCTGCGCGCTTCCGCTCGCGCCAGCGAGGAAGCGGTACCCATCGGGCGTGCTCGGGGTGACCGCGTAGGAGGTCGCCTCTTGGTTCGTGTCGCCGAAGAGCACCGACGCCCCAGAGTCGACCGCCGCTTCGGCCCCCGTGTCGAGCGACACGACGTCCGCGGCGGCCGCGTCGCCGCCGGACAGCCCCTTGGTGTCGACGCCGAAATCGCAAGCGCCGATCAGCAGCGTCGCCGCGAACGTCGCGAGCCGAGAGAGCTCCATCGACGACATGGTAGCGCAACTCGCGCGGCGGCTGCTCAAAGCCGCGCGAACGTCTCGTCCGGCATCGGGATGTCGAGCAGCCTCCGGACGAGATCCGTGCGGTGCTTGCTGATTCGACGCGCCTCCGCGGTGTCGCGTCCGCGCGCGTAGAAGCACAGCTCGCAGTCGCTCGGCCCGAGCTGAATCGACGTCTTCACGAGGCGCACCACGACGCGCGCGCATTTCACCGGATCGGACAAGAGCTCGTCGCCGCTGTAGCCCTCGCGCGTGTGCGCACCGTTCGGCAAGTAGATCTGCCCCCAGCAATACGACGCGTGGCCGTCGCCGATCGCGCTCGAGATGTTCGCCGACTCGAACCACGCGATCGCGACCTCGTAGCCCATCGTCAGTCGCGGTCCGTCATCGCCTTGCGCGACGGGATTTTCGAGCGCAGCGTCCGCCATCGCAGCGAGCACGGTGGAAGAGAGCTTCCGAGCGCCATTCGAAGCTACGAACGAAGCGGTCAATCCCCAAGCAACGAGAGCGAGTTTCGTCATCATGGCGGCGCCGCGTAGTCCAGAAGCGTGCCAGCGTGGATTCAATCGCTTGGCGACGCTTCGCGCGACAAAACACAACGCCGTGCACTTCGCCCGCGTGGCGCATTGCCGCATGCCAGGATTTACACGAGCGGCGCTTGACGCGTCTTGTCGCGCGCTGCATTAACGCGTCGCTAACGAGTCGTTGATGGGGGGGAGTTGATGGGGGGTTTGACCGTTGAGGTCGTTCTTTTTCGCGAGGTGCAACCATGACCTTTCCGATGAAGAGCCGACGGGCCGAGTACGAGAGCATGTCGCGAGGGGAGCTCATCGACGCGCTCTGCGCCACCGATCGGCAGCCCTCCGCCGAGAACGTGCGGTTACTCCACGAGCTCCAGGTCCACCAGGTGGAGCTCGAGATGCAAAACAAACAGCTGCGCGACGCGCAGCAGCAGCTCGAGGAGTCGCGCAGCCGCTACGCGGATCTGTTCGACCTCGCGCCCGTCGCCTACTGCGTGTTCGATCGTAACGGGACGATCGAGGACGCGAACCTCGCGGCTGCGGCGCTGCTGCGCATGAACCGGTCGGCGCTCGTCGGCCTGCCGTTCTCGCGCGTCGTCACGATCGCCGAGAAGCAGACGTTCGCGAACCACGTCTCGCGCTGCTTCGAGGAGGAGCTCCGCGTGACGAGCGAGCTCACGGTCACCGTGCGTGGGCGCGGCGAGGTCGTCCTGCAGGCGGTGAGCACGCCGCTGCTCGATGGCCCGACGGGCCGCGCGAAGGCTTGCCGCACGATGCTGAACGACATCACGCGCCTGAAGCGCTCGGAGGCGACGTTCCGCTTCCTCGCGAGCATCACCGAGGCGCTCTCGTCGTCGCTCGACGTGAAGGCGACGCTCAACGCCGTCGCGAAGGCGTGCGTGCCGATGCTCGCCGACGCGTGTTTCGTCGATCTCTGCGAGGGCGACGACGACGACGCGCCGCTGCGAAGGGTCGACATCCAGCTCGCCACCCCGAACGCCGAGGCGACCGATTTGCTCCGTCGCCACGCGTACGACCCAGCGTGGCGCAAATACGAGGCGCAGCTCGTCGCGACGCTGACGCCAGTGTTCGAGCCAGCGAGCGCGGCCGCCATCGGCGCGACGCTCGAGTCGCAGCTCGGCGCGCGCGCGCTCCTGCTCTTGCCGCTCGTCGGGCGGACACGCCGGCTGGGCGTCCTCGGCGCACTCATGTCGCACTCGGGGCGCGTCTATTCGCTGCAGGATTTCGAGCTCGCGCAAGACGTCGCGCGGCGCGCGGCGATGGCGCTCGACAACGCGCTCGCGTACGAGCAGATCCAAGAGCTCGTCGACGGGCGACCGCGACCGAGCGTGCAAGAGCAGCACCCCGGAGCGTCGCGCCGGCCGCGGAGTCACGACCGAGGCCCGTCCTCATCGTCCTCGATCGCGACGAGGAGTCGCGCACGGCGATGCGCGACGCGCTGCAGAGCCGCGGCTTCGCCGTCGTCGACACGGGCGACGCGCAGCACACGGCCAAGTACCTCCGCGCGACGACTACGCCACCGGTCGCCGTCATCGCCGACGAGCAGGTCATCGAGGGCCAGGATCACGAGCCCTTCCGCGGCTCGCGCGTCATCGTGATCGGACCCAAGGCCCGGACGGACGCGCTCGCTCGCACGTTCGGAGCCGTCGCGTGCTTCGAGAAGCCCGTGTCGATCGACGACCTCGTCGCGTCGATCGACGACTAACGCTCACTCGCGTTCGTACGTGCCGACGACCTCGCCCCAGGCGACGACGTGGCCGCGCATCGCCTCGACGAGCTCGTGGCGGCCGACTCCGGCGTTGAGCCCGAGCTCGGTGTCGAGCGCGAACACCTGGAAGTGGTAGTGGTGGACGCCGTGACCGCGCGGCGGCGCGGCCGGAGCAAATGCAACCTGGAGGTTGCTGTTCTTGCCCTCGCGTACGGTGCCGCGCGTGCTCGCGTCGAGCATCGTCACGCCCGCGGGGATTCCATAGACGAGCCAGTGCGCGAACGGCTCTGGGAGCGGCGCGTCCGGATCCTCGCAGATGAGCACGAACGAGCGCGCAGCGTCCGAAACGTCACCCCAGCCGATCGTCGGCGGAATGCCCTCGCCGTCCTTCGAGGCAGAACGCGGCAGCTCGCCGCCCGCGGGGAAATCCGGGCTCGCGACGGAGATCGTTCGGCTCTGCTCGTCGGCCAGGCGGCGCGAAGCAATCTTGTCGGCCCCGGCGCGCATCCCCGACGCAGCACGGCCGACCTTCTTCTGGACTTCGTGGACGATACTCATGTCTCACCTCTCTCGCAGGGAGCGGTGAAGCAGGAAGCGCACCGCCCTAGGAGAGCAGCCCCTGATCGCGAGCGTCGCGCGCCATCGACTGGAGCGCGTCGTACGCCTCGGCGTCGAGCAAACGGAAGCGCTCCACGTCGAAGAGCTCGCGCACGATGCGCTTGCCGGTCTCGTCCGCGTTCATTTGGCGGAGCGCACGCGTGAGGCGTACGCGAACGGCCATGTCGACGTCGTTGCGCGCGACGATGAGGTCCGAAGGAATCTTGCCGAACGTCGCGAGCACACGGACGCGGTTGGTCTCGGGCAACGTCGACCATGGGCCGACGACGGTGTTGTCGGGCTCGCGGTGCGCGAAGGTCGCGCCGAAGTCGACGCGGCCCTCCGCGACGGCCGCGGCGACGCGCTCGTGGCTGCCCTCGAACGTCTGATCCGAGAGCTCCGTGCGCGGGTCGACGCCGGCCGCGGCGAGCTGAACGCGCGGCACGACGAACCCCGCCGCGCTGTGACGGTCGACCCAAGCGGCGCGCGCGCCCTTGAGCTCGGCCAAGCGCTTCACGTGCGACGTCTCCGGCACGATGATCGCGGAGCAGTAATGCTTCTTCGCGCGCTCGTTGTAGACGAGCGGCGTCACCGTGCCGGCCTGCGCGAGCGCGATGTACGGGATTGGCGAGAGCCACGCGAGCTGCGCGCGGCCCGCGTCGAGCGTCATCGCGAGGTCCTGGTACGACGGCGCCTCCATGACGCCGACCTCGACCTCCGCGAGCTCGCCGAGGAGCGCGGCGAACTCGCCGCGGAGGTTCGCGTCCGCGGCGGCCGGAAATCCCATGACCAGAAAATCAGCCATCGCCGAGCCTCACGGGCCGCACGTCCCGTTGTTGCACTGCGGCGCGCTCTGCGGGCAGTCCTTTCCGCTGCGACACTGCACGCAGGTCATCTGGCCCTTTTGTTGGACGCAATACGGGTTCGGCGCTGCGCAGTTCGCGTCGACCAAGCACGTCACGCAGCGGCTGCCTTGCGTGTCGCAGAACGGCGTCGGCGATTGGCAGTCGCCGCTGCCCAAGCACTGCACGCACTCGCTCGTCTGGGTGTCGCAGATCGGGGCGTTCGCCGAGCACTGCGAGTTGTTCGTGCAGCCCGAGCGGCACGTGAAATCCTGCGGATCGCAGATCGGCTGCGCCGAGCCGCAGTCGGAGTTCGCGAGGCACTCGACGCAGCGACCGGCGCGGAGGAAGCAGCGCGGCGCCGCCGCGGGGCAGTCCCCGTTCGACATGCAAGAGACGCACTGACCGAGCGTCGTGTTGCAGATCGGGTTGTCGGTCGGACAGTCGGTGTTCTGTTTGCACTCGATGCACGCGCCGTTGTCGCAAACCGGCATGTCGTTCGGACACGCGGTCGTCGGGCATGTCCCGTGGCATTGATGATCCGCCCAACACGACGGCGCGGACGCTCCGCAATCGCCGCTGGATTTGCACTGGACGCACTTTCCGATCAGGCACCTCGGCGCGGACGCGGGGCAGTTGCCGTCGCTCTCGCAGTCGACGCACCCGAGCGTGAAGTCGCAGAATTTGCCCTGTGGGCACGCGTTCGACCCGTTCGGCCCGCAGATCGCACTGCCTCCGCCCGGTCCGCCGTTCGCTCCACCGCACGCGATGGCAACCCCGACACCCAAACCCGTGAGGACGTGTTTCCAAGCTCGGTTCATGAAGCGGAGTTTACCACGACGGGGCGCGACCATTGCACGAGCGAGGTTCATGGTGCTCGCGTCGTCCGTAGCAAAGCGTCACGAGGACAAGGTCGCTCGCATCGCGCGTGAGCTCCGCAACCACGACGCGTCGCGACCGCTCACGATCCGGAAGAAGGCCGCGGCGCACCTCGTCCCAAAGCGAGACGATCTGCGCCACACGGACGACAAGATCGACGTTGGCGACCTCGACGAGATCCTCGACATCGACGTCCGCGGGCGCACGTGCACGGCGGAGTCGGGCGTCACGTTCGAGAAGCTCGTCGCGGCCACGCTCGCTCACGGCCTCGTCCCCGCGTGCGTCCCAGAGCTCTCGACGATCACCGTCGGCGGCGCGGTCACGGGCTGCTCGCTCGAGTCCATGTCGTTTCGCTACGGTGGCTTCCACGACACGTGCATGGCCTACGAGGTGGTCGCCACGGACGGCGCGATCTTCGAGTGCACGCCCGACGAGCACGCGCTCGCGTTCCAGATGATGCACGGCTCCTTCGGCACGCTCGGCGTCCTCTCGAAGGTCACGATGAAGCTCGTCCCCGCGAAGCCCTACGTGCGCATGACGTACGAGACGTACAACCGGCTCGACGAGTACCAAGAGGCGATCGCGCATTACTTCAAGCGTGGCAACGTAGACTTCGTCGACGGGATCATCCACGCGCGCAATCAATGGGTGCTCTCGCTCGGGCGGTTCGTCGACGAGGCGCCGTACACGAACCGCTACGACTGGACGAAGGTCTATTACAAGAGCACCGCGCGCCGCCGCGAGGACTTCCTCGAGACGCCGAAGTACCTCTTTCGCTACGACCGCGGCGTGACGAACGTGCACCCGAAGAGCGCGGTCGGGCGGCTCCTCTTCGGCAGGTTCATGCGCTCCGATCGCCTCTTGCGCCTCGGCGAGAAGCTCCATCGCGTGCTCCCCGAGCGGCCCGGCGTGACCGTCGATCTGTTCTTGCCGTTCTCGCGGCTCGAGGAGTTCTTCACGTGGTACCGCGAGCGCATCGATTTCTACCCGCTCTGGTGCGTCCCGTACAAACGCGTGCGCGACTACGAGTGGATCGCCGACGGCTACTTCGACGACGTCCGCGATGCGCTGTTCGTCGACCTCGCGATCTACGGCCTCGACCAGCCCGAGGGCCGAAACTTGTACGCCGAGCTCGAAGAAGAGCTCCTTCGGCTCCACGGCATCAAGACGCTCATCTCGTACAACTACTACGACGAAGACACGTTCTGGCAGACGTGGAACAAGGCGAACCACTTCGAGGCGAAGCGGATGCTCGACCCGCGCGGCGTCTTCCGCGATCTCTACAGCAAGACGTGCCTCGCGCCGCGCGGCATCACCCGCTCGCCGCAAAGGATCGAGCGAAGCGTGCGCGCGTCGAACGGTGCGCGACCGAGCGCGTCGTTGTCGAAATAGACGTACGCGTCGCGCCCGCTCTTCACCCAAGCTCGGACGCGCGCGGCCCACGACTCGAGCGCGCGCCGAGAGTAGCCGCTCACGTAGAGCTTCGGAGAGCCGTGGAGGCGCACGTAGGCGAAGTCGGTGGTGACCTCCGCGCCGACTGCGACGCGCGGATCGGCGACGCAGAGCGCGATCTCGTGTGCGCGGAGGAGCGCGTAGAAGGCGGGGTCGAGGAAGCTCGGGTGGCGCACCTCGAGCGCGTAGCGGAGCGGCCGATCCGCGTCGGCGATCGTGCGCGCGCTCTTCACGCGGTCGTCGTGCGCGCGCGCGAGGCGGCTCGCGGCGCGCGTGGTCCGCGGGAGCGCGTCGAAGAACCTCTCGAGCCTCGTCGCGTTTCCCTCGAACGAGAAGCTCGGCGGCAGCTGCCACAAAATCGGCCCGAGCTTCGCCTCGAACGCGAGCACACCAGACGCGAAGAAGTTCGCGAGCGGGACGTGCACGTCCGCGAGGCGTTTCATGTGCGTGATGAAGCGGCTCCCCTTCACGGCGAACACGAACTCGTCCGGCGCCTCCGCGCACCACTGCTCGACCGCGCTCGCGTGGAGCAAGCCGTAGAACGAGCCGTTGATCTCGATGCTGTCGACCGCGCGGCTCGCGTACGCGAGCTCGTCACGCTGGCGCAGCCCCTCGGGGTAGAAGACGCCTCGCCAGTGCGGATAGCGCCAGCCCGAGATGCCGATCCGCGCGAGGCCGCGCGGGGGCATTTCACGCCTTCTTCATCAGCGAGGTCGCGGCCGCCACGATGAGGAGCACGGCCACGATCGCGAGCACGCCGACCCAAACGCCGGCCTTGAAGACGTCCTTCGCGAGCGCGCAGCCCGTCACGATGGAGGCGAGCGCCCCGGTGGCGAGCGCGGTCGGTACGCGGATCATCGATGTGTTGTTCATGTTTCCTGCTCCCGTTCAGCGCGGCGCGCGCGCTTGCTCGCCATTGGCACGGCTCCGGCGCGAGCTCTTCGCGAACTCGGCGACGATCTTCTCGTTGAACGCGCCGAGGTCGTCTGGTTTGCGGCTCGTGACGAGCCCATCGTCGACGACGACCTCCTCGTCGACCCAGCGCGCCCCCGCGTTCGTCAGGTCGCTCTTGAGCGAGGGCCACGACGTCATGGTCTTGCCGCGAACCGCGCCCGCCTCGATGAGCGTCCACGGGCCGTGGCAGATCGCGCCGATGGGCTTCTTCATGTCGACGAAGTGGCGAACGAACTGCACGGCCTCCGGCGTCTGGCGCAGCTTGTCGGGGTTCATCACGCCGCCTGGAAGCACGAGCCCGTCGTACTCGTTCGGTTGGGCCTTGCGGAGCTCGACGTCGACGGCGACCTCTTCACCCCAATCGGCGTGTTTCCAGCCCTTGATCCAGCCGCCCGCGGGCGAGATCACGTCGACCTGCGCTCCAGCGGCCTCGAGCGCGTGAAGCGGCTTGAGCAGCTCGTCCTCTTCGAAACCGTCCGTGGCGAGGATCGCGATCTTCTTGCCTTGCAGCGTCGTGGCCATACGCGCCTCCTTTGGCGACGCTGGTACGGGGTGCAAGGACGAAGCCACGGGACCGGCTCTTGCTAAACCCGAGAGCGTGATCCGAAAACTGTCCGATGGTCGCTACCGCCTCTACTCGCGAAAGAAGAACCCGAAGACCGGCAAACGCCGAAACCTCGGGACGTTTCGGACGCGCGCCGCGGCGATGAAGCACGAGCGCGCGGTGCAGTTCTTCAAGCACGCCTGAGCGGCAAAGGCGGCGGCGTGCGTCAGGCGTGCGCGATGAGCTCGCGCACCGTGACCGCGTCGCGACGCTCGAGGGCGTCGTGCAGCATCGACGTGTCCGCGCCGCGTCGCGTGCGGAGGAGCGCGAGCCTGCGGCGTCCGCGCGCGAGCGTCGGGCTGTCGAGGAGCGACACCGGCTCGATGCGCTCGACTCGGACGAGGTGATCGAGCACCTCGAGCGCCTCGCGCTCGATCTGTGAGCGAACCGCACGGTGGAGCGCGCCGCGGAGCTTGTCCTCGTCGGGCAGGAGCGAGCCCTCGAAGCTCATCTGATCGAGGCGCGCGAGCATCGCGGCCGCTCGGCCGAGCGGGTGCGCAGCGGCCTGATCGCGCGCGCGGAGCGCCGCGTGTATCGCCTCGGGCTTGAGCGCGCCCATGAGCTTCGTCTTGGGATCGACGTAGTGCATGCTCGTGCCGATCCCGACACCGTCGACGCCCGCGAAGACCGCGTGCTTCATGTGGTCTGCGAGCATCCCGGCCGAGACGTACGTCTCGAGCCCGTTCTCGTGGGCGAAGTGAACCAGGTCGACGAGCTCGGCGTGCGTGATCTGCTCGACGATGGGCTTGCTCGGGACTTCGTTGGACGCGCCGTCCCACGCGATCTTGTCGAAGCCGCCCGCGCGCGCGAGCTGCACGCCCGCGTGACCGATCTCGAAGCGACCGCGGAGCACGACGGCGCCATGCTCGCCCTCGACCGAGAGCGGCGTGTTCAAGTTGAACGCGGCCGAGAGCGTCTGCCGATCGCGATCGCGGAGCACGTTGCCCGAGACCGCACGCATGAAGCGGATGGCCTGCGGGCCGGTCATCCGCTCGATGGCGATCTTGCAGTCGGCGATGCCGTTCACGAACATCGCCGTGCACGCCGACGCGTGGAGGTGCGCGGTCTTGAGGAGGTCCATGTCGAACGCGGCGCTGGTGACCGCCTCGGCGCCCGCGTGGTTCTCGAACACGGGGCGCCCGATGAACGCCGTGCACGGCGCGTCGGGCCCCACGCGCAAGCGCGCGCGCGCGGCGTGCCACGCGGCGGGCAATCGGTAAGGCTCGACCTTCTCTTTGTCGGCGATCATGTCGCGATCGATGTGCTCGACGTGGACGATGAGCCCGTAGAGCAAATCGCCGTCCCACGAGGTGATGCGCACGTGGTCGGGTCCCGGATCGGCGAGCGAGAGCCACGTCTGGATCACGCGAAATCCCGAGGTGCCGATGCACGCGAACGGCGTCCGGAGCGGCGCGCCCGAGCGCATGCGCCAATCGGCGATGTCGAGCGCGGCGTGCTCGCTCGACGCGAGCTTGCGATCGGTGTCGCGCGCCTCGCTGAAGAGACGCGAGATCGCCGCGAGGAAATCGCTCGCTCGCGCCCTCCACGGACACGTAAACGCGCAGGCGATCGGCCGAGAAGCGGACGCGCTCCTGCTCGCCGGTCGCGTCGGGAAGATCGACGAGGTCATGGTAGACGCGGAGCGCGTCGAGCGCGTTTCGCGCATGGGCGAGCTCGCGCGCGAGCGCCACGACGCGCCCGATTTCTTCCGCGCGCGACGCATGACGCTCGCGGAGCGAGGCGGCGACCGCGTCGATTTCGTCGGCGAGCTCGCGCGGACCAGCGCTCGTCAAGAGCGGCGACGGCTCGCGCTTCTCGAACTTCGCCTCGCCGGAGACGATCTCGGCCTGCCTGTCGATCGCGCGCAGCCCTCGGAGCGCGCGAGTGAGCGCGATCGACTGAAATTCACCCAGCGTGAGCGTGACGGTGGATCCCATCCGACCAAAGGTTACAGCGGTCGATGGTCTTTGTGCGGTGACCGCGCGGAAATTCTCCGTGCGCGAGAGCGCGGACCGTGGCGAACCGCAGGAGAAAGCCGCGATGGCACGCGCGCTGCACGTGCTGCCTACGATGGAACGCCTCGCGTTGTGCGTCGCCCTGATTGCTTGCGAGGCTGCACCGCTTCAGTGGCAATCCAAGGCGACCTTCGCGGCGGCCTACGGATGCGACGCAAAACGAGTCGTCGCGACGAAGACGGGAACGCACGCCTCGTACGACGTGTTCGACGTTCGTGGTTGCGGCCAGCGGCAGATCTACGTTTGCGCGACCGACGTCGGCTGCGTGCGTCCCGAAGCCGTGCCCGCTGGGGCTGGCCCGGCATTCACGCTGCCGCCGACGCTCGTCGACCAATCGCCGCCTCCAGCCCTGCCTTCGCACGAAGAAGAGGGCGAGTAGCACGCGAACGTCGTGCCCCTCTTCGCGCACGCGGACCGCTAGCGCGAAGAGCGGCTGCACGTCCCCGCGAGTGCCTACGGCTGAAAGCAGCGCGCGCATTCGCGGACCATGGTCGCAACCGCCGAACGAGGCGCTTACTGGAGCTCCACGTCGACCCTGCGGTCTCGTGACCACGTGGCCTCGTCCGTGCCCGTCGCGTCGAGCTCGCCGCGCGACGTGGTCTGGACGTGCGACGGCGTGACGCCCGCCTGCAAGAGAAAGCGCTGCGCGCCATCTGCACGGTGTGCGCCGAGCGACATGTTGTACTCGGTCTCGCCGCGCGGGTCGGCGCGTCCGACGAGCCGGACCGAGCGCCCCGAGAGCGGACCGTCGGTGATGCACTTGGCGATCTGCGCGAGGATCGCCTGGTCGGCGGGATCGAGGACGGCCTGATCGAACCCGAACCTCGGAGCCTCGTCGACGTTGTCGAACTTGACCGCGCATCGACGCATGAGCTCGGACGAGATGCGGAGATTCGGCGAGAGGCCAGGCATCGTCTGGGGCTCCTCGGCCGCGGTCGTGTGCGTCATGCCGACGGGGTAAGTGGGCGCGCGCGCCGTTTGTTTCTCCGCGCATGAGGCGAGGCACGCTGCGACGAGCAAAATCGACAGCTTCATGATGCGCTCCTCCGTTGCAGCGCACGTGCCGGCCGGTGTGACACTTGCACGAGGCGGGACCAATGCGTTGGGAAGAAGGTCACGAGAGTCGCGATGTCATCGATCGTCGCGGAGAGCGCGGTCCGGGCATTCCGGGCGGGGCGGGACTTTTGTGGCTGCTCCTTCGGTTCAAGTACGGCTGGGTGATCGTTCTGCTCGTCCTCGGTTACGTCGCGCTCCAGCGCGCAGGCGTCGTCGGCGGACACGCTGCCACACCGAGCGGCACACGCGCGCCCGACCAAACCGACACGCAAGCGCACTTCGTCGCGTTCGTCCTCGATGACGCACAGCAGTTCTGGCAGAAGGACTTCGCGAGCGAGGGCCGCGAGTATCGACACGCGAAGCTGGTGCTCTTCACGGACGCGACGCCCACGGCCTGCGGCTACGGCAGCGCGGCGACCGGCCCGTTCTACTGTCCGAACGACGAGCGCGTTTACATCGACCTCGGCTTCTTTCGGACGCTCTCGCAACAGCTCGGCGCCAAAGGCGAGTTCGCTCGCGCGTACGTCGTCGCCCACGAGCTCGGTCACCACGTGCAAAAGCTCCTCGGCACCTTCGAGTCCTCGCAGAGCGGCCACCTGAAGGGCGCCTCCGGAAATTCGGTGCGCCTCGAGCTACAGGCGGATTGCTACGCCGGAGTCTGGGCGCACTCCGCCCAAGCGCGAAACCTCCTCGAGACGGGCGACATGGAGTCCGCGCTCGGCGCCGCGGCGCGCATCGGCGACGACGTGCTGCAGAAAGAGGAGACGGGGCGCGTCCGGCCCGAGTCGTTCACGCACGGCACCGCGCAGCAGCGCGAGCGCTGGCTCTCGCGCGGGTTCCAGAGCGGCGATCCCGCTCAATGCAACACGTTCAACGCTGGCGAGCTCTGAGCGATCAACTGACGAACGGCACGTTCTCGGCGAGCTCTCCCGGCCAAGTGAGGTAGTGGTAGTAATCCTCCGGATCGCACCAATAGAGGTCCGGGCCGCGCCACCAACGCGACGTGCGAAACGTCAACTGGATGCTCATGAGGTGCCACCAGAGCGTCTCACGAATTTTGAGCGCGTCGGCCGCCGCGTGTCGTCGCGCCAGCCCATAGTCCATGAGAACGGCGACATTCCCGCTCTCGACGTGCTCGTCGAACGCGCGCTGAAACAAAGCGCGTCCGCGTCGCGTCAGCATCACCAGCCACGTCCGCGAATCCGCCGCGCGAACGCGCTTCACCCACCCCATTTCAACGAGCGCGCGCACCATCTCGCAAATCACCGAGCGCACCACGTTCAGTCGCTTCCAAAGATCGCTTTGCCGCATCCCCTTGTGGCCGAGCGCATTCATCAAATCGAACCGAGCCACGGTGAGCCCATGCCGTCGCAACAACCCCCGCCCCACGCGTTGCATTGAAAGATGCGCCGCCTTCGTTTCGAACATCAAAGCATCCATCCCCACCGCGCAAAGCACCCCCCATGCCACCCAACGCACACCGCTCTAAGGCGCGAAAACACGCCTAATCGTTCGGATCCGAACGATCGGGTCGATTTTTCGGGTTGGCGTGGGCCGGTTTGGGGCCGGCACGGGCCAGAGGATTTAGGGGTGGCGGGGGGTTACGCCGACCGTCTCGTAGAGAGGCGCCGACGCGAACAGGACGCCGCCGCGCATCGTGGAGACCACGTTCGCGAGGTCGTCGATGTGCGCGAGCGGGTCGCCGTCGACGACGAACAAATCGGCGGCCTTTCCTGGCGCGATCGTGCCTGTCTTCTTGTCGAGCTTCATGGCGCGAGCCGGCTCGATCGTCGCGAATCGGAGCGCGTCCACCGGCGAGATGCCGGCGCGCACGAAGAGCGCGAGCTCGTGGTGGAGCATGAGCCCCGCGAGGTTGTCGGTTCCCGCGACGAGCGTCACGTGCGCGTCGTGGAGGAGCTTCACCATCGCGAGGAGCTTCTCGTACGACGCGCGGTACGTCGTGAGCTTGTCGCCTTCGAGCGGGAGGCCTCCGGTCAAGAAGCCTCGCTGCGTCTGAACGGGCAAGCGCGCGACGACCGGCTCGAGCCCCGCGATGACCTTGCCCTGCTCGCCCGTGAGGAGATCCTCGAAGGCGTCGAGCGTCGGATCGACGACCGTGTGGTGCTCCTTGAGGAGCGCGACGAACTCGGTGACCGGCTTGCTCTTCGAGATCGAAGCTCGCGGCTTTGTCGCCGACGAGCGTGAAGCGCGTCGTCGTGCGCGTGTCGGTGTCGTGGTCGGCGAAGAAGTTCAGGAAGAGCATGTTGATGTGCTCGATCCCGTCGTAGCCGGCGCGCACCGCCTCGTTCGCGAGCATGTGCACGGGGATGTGCCCCGTCACCATCATGCCGCGCGCGTGCGCTTCCTTCGCGAGGAGCGGCACGAGCTCCGGCTTCATCGAGTTGTAGATCTTGATGCCCTCGTAGCCGCGCTTCTGGAAGAGCTCGACCGCCGCCTTCGCCTCGGCTTCGTTCTCGGCGGTGACCTTGCTCGACGCGGCCTTCTCGCCTCGCCCTTCGATGAAGCCGAAGCGGATGACGCGCGGACCGACCGCGGCGCCTTCGTCGAAGCGCTTCTTCCAGTCGTCGAGCTTGTCGGGATCGTTGCCCACGTCGCGCGCGGTCGTCACGCCCGACGCGACGTCGAGCACGCCGTCCGCGTCGCCGAGGTGCGAGTGCATGTCCCAGAGGCCCGGCAAGATCGCCTTGCCGGCGAGATCGATCACCTGCGCGCCCTGCGGGATCTTCGCGGACGCCGAAGGCCCGACCGATTTGATCGCGTCGCCCACGACGACCACGGTCTGATCCTTGTTCCAGGCGCCGCGCTCGACGTCGAGCACGCGCGCGTGCGTGAACGCGACGCCCGCGGCCGGCGGTTTGTGCGCGTTCTTGTCGAACACGGCTTTGTCGCGGCGCGCGGTCGATCTCGCGTCTGCTTCGCGACGAGCGGATCGATGACGCTCTCCCAACCCTCGGGCACGACCGACCACCACGGCGAGACGTACGCGAACCAGCTCCCGTCTTCGTTCATCCACACGTGAGTCGGCGTGAGGTCGAGCCCCGTGATCGCGTAGCCCACGATCGTGCGTTTCTCGCCGGTCGTCGACGCGACCTCGGTCGAAAGCGTCTTCTCGATGCGCGCGATCCCGCTCGGGAGCAGCGGCATCGAGCCTCCAGCCTTGATCGCGGCGCTCGCGAGAAAGCCGAGCGCGTCGGGCAGATCGCACACCGGGACGAAGAACGCTTGTCTGCTACCGATCTCGACGTCGCCGTGCTCTTCCTTGCTGGTCCACGTGGCGTGCGTGTCGCCGCGGTGGAAGCGCTCGTCGACGAGCGTACCCATCGTGTGGTGCCCGGTCGCGGCGAGCTCGGAGATCGTGCCGTCGGGCGCGAGCTTGATCTTCGCGTCCGTGTGCGGCCCGCGACCGTTCTCGAGCACGTCGAGCGACACCGACACGGTCCCATCGGGCTCCACGGTCGTCACGCTCGTCCCCGATTTTCGAGAGAGCGACACGACGACGCGCTTGGTCACCTTCGCCGCCGCGGGCGTCACGACGCTCGCGGATGGAGCCGCGCTCGCGGTCGCGACGGGCTTCGCTTCGGGGAGGTTCGTGGACTCACCGCCGCAAGCGGCGAGCAACGCGACGACGAAAATGCGGCTGCGCATGGCGGCGCAGCCTACACCACGTCGTCAGCGCACGAGCTCGATTTGGTCGTCCACGTCGATCACGTCGTCGGCCGCGCGCGCCTTCGAGTCGATGGCCATGCGCTCACGCTCGGTGCGCACCTGGCCCTTGAGGCTCACCTTGCGGTCCTTCGTGATGCCTCGGGGAGCGTCGGCGGCGGAAGGTACGAGTTCGGCCGCTGACCCATCACGGGCGCGGGCGACGGGGGACGACCTCGCGTCGCCGCGCATCGACGCCCGCGGAGGTCGTCGTCGTTTGTCCGGAGCTCGACGTGGACTCTTCGCACGCGGCGAGGGCGAGCAGCGCGAGCGTGATCGACAACATTTTCATCGCACTACCTCATGGGCTTCTCGGAACGACCGCCTCGCGCATCGTGCTGACGTCGTGGGCGCCGTTGCTCTTGAAGATTTTGTCCGCGCGCGCGCGCATCTCGGGGTCGTTGGTGTGGACTGCGATGAGCAGGTTGCCGTCGCGGATCTTGCCCTCGTAGAGCTTCGCCTCGACCTCCGGGATCCCGAATCCGACGAGCGCGCCGACGATTCCGCCCGCGGCCGCGCCTGCCGCGGCTCCGCTCAGCGCGGACATGACGGGTCCTGCCGCGATGAGCGGGCCGAGCCCGGGTATCGCGAGCGCGCCGATGCCCGCGAGCAGACCGATCGCCCCACCGAGCAGGCCTCCGGCGCTCACGCCGGCGATCGCGCCCTCGGGCGCCTTCGTGCTGTGCTCGTGCGCGAAGTCCCGCGCGCCTTCGGTGTTTGGAAAGAGGACCGAGACGTCCTGCGTCTTGAACCCCGACGCCTTCAGCTGGGAGACGAGCGTCTCGGCCTGCCTCACCGTCTGAACAATGCCGATGACGGCCTTTTTCATGGGGATGCGCGCATGCACGCTGCGCGCCGCGACGCACCGGCGATGCACCCCGTCGCGACGCGTTCGCATTTCGCCACCACGTGACAAAGCGCACCGTGCCGCTGTGGAGCTCTGGTGTAGAGTGCATGAAGTGAAGCGGCGACTGCGCAACTCGCTCGGTTTCGTGCTCCTCGGAGTCACGCTCTGGATGTGCTTCGACAACGTGTTCTCCGACGACGGGCCCATCCGCGCGTCGGCAGAGCAGGCCGCGTGCACGAAGAAGAAGTGCGCCGAGCAGCACGGCCTCGTCCGCGAGCAGCGCATGCCGTGGGGCCAGACGATCGAGTACGCCTGGCGCGACGCGACGATTCGCGTGAGCTGTCGCCGCACTTACTACGTATTTGGAGAGCGAACATGCGCCGTGGAGTAGCCTTACTTTCTCTCGTTCTCGTCGCGTGTGGCTCGTCGGGCGATCCGTCGAACGGCGACGGCGGCACCGGCAGCGACGCGACGCAGGGAAGCGACGCGACGAGCGACGCGACGCAGAAGGACGCCGGCTACACCGGGCCGATCCCGATCAAGCACGTCGTCATCATCGTCAAAGAGAACCACACGTTCGACAACTACTTCGGCACGTTCCCCGGCGCGGAGGGCACGACGACGGCGAACACGTCGAACGGCGTGATCCCCGTCCGCGAAGCGCCCGACAAGACGCCGCGCGATCTCTGCCACGAGCACGCGTGCGCGCTCACCGACTGGAACAACGGGCAGATGAACGGCTGGGACTCGGTCACCGGCTCGAGCGTCAACGGCGACAACCTCGCGTACGCGCAGTACCTCGAGAAGGACATCCCGAACTACTGGCAGTACGCGCGGACCTTCACGCTCGCCGATCACTTCTTCGCCAACGTGCTCGGCCCGAGCTTCCCCGGTCACACGTTCGTCCTCGCCGCGCAGGCCGGCTGGGCGTTCAACAACCCGAACACGCAGATCTACTGGCCGTATTGGGGCTGCGACCAAGCGTCGTCGACGCTCGTGCCGACGGAAGACCCGAACGCGTGCGCCGAGAAGGACGTCTTCCCGTGCTTCAAGATCCCGAGCTTGCCCGACGTTCTCCCGCAGGGCGTCGACTGGAAATTCTACGGATCGAATTTCTATCTCTTGCCCGAGGTGTGGTCGATGTTCGACGCGATCGACTCCGATCCGAAACGGGCCGTCGTGGAGCAAGGTCGTCGTCGACAGCCAGTTCCAGCAGGACATCACGAACAACACGCTCCCGCCGGTCGTGCTCGCTCGTGAACCAGGACCTCAACGACGAGCACCCGAACATCGGCGGCGTGTGCGCGGGCGAGAACTGGACCGTGCAGCACATCAACATGATCATGCAGAGCGACTACTGGAAGGACACGGCCATCCTCTTCACGATGGATGACTTCGGCGGCTGGTACGACCACGTCGCGCCGCCGCGCCAGTACGGGTGCGACAAGACGCAGCCCTACGGCCTCGGCTTTCGCCTTCCGCTCATCGTGATCTCGCCGTACGCGAAGAAGGGCTTCGTCTTCAAAGAGGTCTCGGAGCAGGCGAGCATCCCGCGCTTCGTCGAGCGCATCTTCGGCTCGACGCAGACGCTCCACGACCTCGACCCGGCGGCGCAGGACGCCCAAGCGAACGACCTCTTCGGCGCGTTCGACTTCGGCGCAGACCCCGCTGCCGCCGCTCGTCCTGCAGACGCGTACGTGTCCCTGAATCAGGGCGCGCAGGTGCCGTTGTTGCAGTTCGGCGCCGTCGTCGGGCACTGCTTGTCGTTCAAGCACTGCACGCAGGTCGCCGTGTCCTGCTGGCGATCGCAGTAGGGCGTCGCCGGCGTCTTCGCGCAGTCGGTGTCCGCGAGGCACTGACCGCAGCGTCCGTTGTTCGTGTTGCAGATCGGGTCGGCCGTCGGGCAGTCGCCGTTCGACACGCACTGCACGCACTCGCTCAGCGTCGTGTTGCAGATCGGCGCGGTGGCGCCGCACTGCGAGTTGCTCGTGCAGCCCGCGCGACAGGTGAAGTCCTGCGGATCGCAGATCGGCTGCGCCGAGCCGCAGTCGCTGTTGTTCGTGCACTGCACGCACCGGTGCTCGCCCAAGAAGCAGCGCGGCGCGCTCGCCGGGCAGTCGCTGTTCGAGTCGCACTCGACGCAGCGCTGGAGCGTCGTGTCGCAGACGGGGCCCGCCTGATTTCCGACGCAATCTTGGTTCGTCTTGCAGCCGATGCACGAGCCCGTGCCCGTGTCGCAGATCGTCAGGCCTTGCTGCTGGCAGTTGGTGTTCGACGTGCACGCGGCGTGGCACTGGTGATCCGCCCAGCACGATGGGGCTGCCGCGCCGCAGTCCGCGTTCGACGCGCACGCGCGACATCGACCGTTGATGCACCGCGGATCGCTCGCGGGGCAGTCCGTGTCGGACTTGCACTCGACGCAACCGAGCGTCGTGTCGCAGATCGGCTGCTGACCTCCGCATTGGTTCGTACCGTTGACGCCGCAGACCGCGCTGCCACCGCCGGGACCTCCGGTGTTGACGCCGCTCGAGCCGCCGCACGCGATGATGACTCCGATGACCGAAGCGAAGACAAAGGGCTTCCTCATGGAAGATCAGTGGGCCACGGGGACGAAAAAGTTACGAACAAAACGCGCTCGATGTGCGACTTGGACGCACCTTGGTATCGTGCACGTGTGAGCAAGGGGCGTCTCGAAGCGTTCAGCGACGGCGTGATCGCCATCCTCATCACGATCATGGTGCTCGAGCTGAAGGTTCCGCATGGCCACGACTGGGACGCGCTCCGTCCGATGCTCCCGTTCTTCGGCGCCTACGTCCTCAGCTTCGTGCTCGTCGCGATCTACTGGAACAACCACCACCACATGCTGCACCTGACGAAGCGCATCAACGGCAAGATCTTGTGGGCCAACAACCACCTGCTCTTCTGGCTGTCGCTCGTCCCGTTCGGCACCGCGTGGCACGGCGAGCATTTCGGGGAGAAGGCGCCGACGGTCGCTTACGCGCATCGTCCTCTTCATGGCAGGCATCGCGTACGTGGTCTTGCAGAAAGCGATCATCGCCGATCAAGGCGAGGGCTCGCCGCTCGCGGCCGCCGTCGGAAGCGACCTGAAGGGCCGCCTCTCGGCGCTCTTCTACGCCACGTCGATCGCCGTCGCTTTCTTCTTCCCGTGGGTCGCGGACGTGCTCTTCGTCGTCGTCGCGCTCATGTGGCTCGTCCCGGATCGCCGCGTCGAGCGGCAGCTCAGGGGCACTTCGTCGTGACGGAGTACGCGGGCTGCGCGGCGAGGAGCGCGTCGCTCACCTGGTTCTCGTCGATGATCTGGCGGTAGACCATCGCGCTCGGGCGGGCGGTTCGCGCGCGCGCGGGGTCCGTGTAGTCTACACGGAACAGGCCGAAGCGCGGGCAGAAGCCGTCGCTCCACTCGAAGTTGTCGATCGTCGCCCAGTGGAAGTACCCGCGCACGTCGACGCCCGCGCTTGATCTTCGCGGCGAGCTCCGCGAGGTGCTCGGCGACGAACCGCGGGCGGTTGCTGTCGGTCGCGTCGGCGAGGCCGTTCTCGGTGATGACGATCGGGAGCTTGTACGTCGCGCAGAAGTCGAGCGCCTCGCCGAGGCCGCGCGGGTAGATGTCCCAACCGAGATCGTTCTTCGGCAGGCCGTGATCGTCCGCGTCGGAGAGCGTGACGCCGTCGACGAGCGGAAAGCCCGGATAGCCCCGGACGACGCTGAAGCCGTAGTAGTTGAGGCCGATGTAGTCGGCGCGCCCCTTGTAAGCGGGATCGTTCTGCGGCTCGCCGGGGTCGAGCGTGCCGTTGAAGTCGGCGTCGAAGTTTCCGTTGACGATCGCGTTCAAGAAGATCGCGTTCGAGAGGTACGAAAACTCCTTCGCGGACTGCTCGTCCTCCGGGCGGCCGGGCGTCTCGGCGTAATAGAGGTGGACGTCCTGCGTGATCGAGACCATCGCCTTCGGCTGCGCGGCGTGGATGGCGTCGTACATCGCGACGTGCGCGCGGATCATCGCGCCGAGCGCGGCCTTCAGCGCGTCGAGCTGGCCTTGCACGCCGGGCGGTCCGCTGCCGTCGATGTAGTCGCCTTGGATCGCGATGAAGGGCTCGTTGAGCGTGAGCCACCACGTGACGTCGCTGAACTCGGCCGCCGCGAAGCCCGCCCACGCGGCCGTGTCTTGCGTGATGGTCGGCGCGAGCCAGCCCGTCGTGTGCCAGTCCTGCGTCGCGTCGTCGATGTAGGTCGGAAACGTGCCGTGCCAGAGCGTGACGAGCGGTGTGATCCCGTTCGTCTTCAGCTGCGCGAGGAGATCCTTGTAATATGCAAGCTCCGTCGGATCGGCCGCGGCCTCGCAGCCCGCGAGCGTCCCCGCCGTGCGGCACGCGGCCCACGAGGCCGCTGTCGGGAAGAGGCGCGCCCAGTCGATGCCGAAGCGGTACGCGTTCTGGTGCGAGGAGACGAGCGCGGCGACGTCGAGCGCGTAGCTCTGGCGGCTATGCGGCCCGTTGTCGGCGTTGTCGCCGTTCTTGATCGCCGCGCCGCCGTCCGCGGTCGCCCACAGACCGAAATCGGTGATCGCGTTGAGCCCGCTCTCGATCTGATACGCGCTCGTCGACGACCCGAACATGAAGCCCGGCGGAAACGGCCCGCGCGGATTCGGATCGAGCGGCGCGAGCCACGCGCCCTGCGGCCCCGCGTCGCCTGCGTCGCTCGTGTCCGGCGGCGACGATTTACACGCGAGGAGCAACGCGGCCGCGACGATTACGATTGGCCCCCGCATCAAACGATGACCTTCTCCGGCGATCCCGGGAAGACCATCTGCCCAGCGATGCGCGTGGCCATCGTGACGATCGTGAGGATCGGGTTGAAGCCGGACGATGTCGGCCAGAGCGAGCTGTCGGCGGCCCAGAGGTTTCCGATGTCGTGGAACTGGCCGAACTCGTCGGTGACGCTCGTCTTCGGATCGGTGCCCATGCGGAGCGTGCCCATCAAGTGCGAGGCGCCGGGCACGGCGTCGGTCGGAGCGACGAACGCGTACTTCGCGCCCGCGGCCATCAAGATGTCGAGGAGCTTCGGCGAGTAGAAGTCGCGCGCGCTCGTCTCGAACGGGTGGTTCTTGTACGTGATGCGCGAGACGGGCAGGCCGTCGAGGTCCACGACCGCGGGATCGAGGTCGACGCGGTTCGTGAGCTGCGGCGCGTCCTCGCCTTGCAAGAGGAACGACACGACGCGATCGCGGAAGGGGCTCTGGCGAAGGAGCGCCTTGAGGCGCGCGCCGTACGGCGCGATGTCGTCGACGTACGTGAGCGCCTCGACGAGCGGGCCGTAGCCTGCGCCGATCTCGACGATGCCGCCGAGCGGACGATTCGGATCGTTCGGCGACGCCGCGGAAGTCCGTGATGGCGTGCGTCGCCGAGCGGCCGCGATCGCCGTGGACGCGCTCGTCGAAGACGCCGATGACCTCCGTGCCGAAGTGGAACATGAGGTTGCGACCGACGAGGCCGCTCGAGTTGCCGATGCCCGGGCCCTGCGGGTCCGAGAGGAAGAGCAAGCGCGCGTCCTCGATCGCGGTCGCGGCGAGGATGTAGCGATCGGCCGTGAGCGTCTCGTGCGTTCCGTCGGGGCCGATCACCTCGACGCCCGTGACTGCGTTGTTCACGACGACGAGCTTGATCGCGCGCGTCTCGGGGAGGAGCTGGCAGTTGCCCGTGAGGAGCGCCTTGCGGAGCATCGTCACCGCGGGCGAGCCCTTCGCGTTCGACGGGCAGCCGTAGTCGCCGCAGAAGCCGCAGTCGATGCAGCCGGGGCGGTTGTCGTAGTTGCGCGAGTTGATCGCGGTCGGAAACGCGAACGCCGCGTGGCCGAGCGACTGCGCCGCGGTCGCGACCTTCAGCGGGCCGTACATCGGGACGCCGGGAGGCATCGGGTACGGCGTCGAGCGCGGGCCCTGGTTCGGGTCTGCGTTGTCGACGCCTTGCACGCCGATCGCGCGCTCGGCGTGCCCGTAGAACGGCTCGAGCGCCGCGTACTGCACGGGCCAATCCGCGAAGTTTGCATTCTGCACGCTTCCGAGGAGCGTCCCGAGCTGGAAATCCTGCGGTTGAAAGCGCGGCGTCTTGAGATCCGAGTGGAGCGCCGCGCCGCCGACGGTCTTCGGGATCGCGCAGACCTCGCCGGTGAACGTGCGATCGCCGTCGCTCTCCTGCGCGCGGAACGTCCGCGGCTCGGCGAGCGGATCCTGGCGGATCATGTAGCGCCGCTCGAGCTTCAGCTCGTCGTTCGAGAAGTACGTCGACGGTTTGCCCGGCGCGGGATCGTCGAGGCCGATCCAATAATTCGGGCCCGCGTCGAGGACGAGCACCTTCAGGCCGAAGCGCGTGAGCACCTCGGTGACCGCGGAGCCGCCGGCGCCGCTCCCGATGACGAGGACGTCGAACTTCGAGATCGTCGCGTTGCCGACCGGCGCGTTGAGCGGGGTCGTCATGCTACCCGCCCATTCAAGAGGTTCGTGTAGAGCGCGAGCTGCGCGCGCGTGTCGGCGTCCATCGGATCGACGTCGGGACCCGGGTCGGCGGTCGAGACGGGCTCGCGCTCGACGTACGCGTTGGTCGCGTAGTCGTAGACCGTGTAGCCGAGCGGCTGGCTGTCGCCTTCGAAGTGGACGAGCGTCCACCCCGCGACCTGGCCGTTGCCGCCGTATTCTGGCGCGGCGAGCGCGGCCTCGACGACGAGCTCGGCGAAGGTCTGCCTGAAGTCGGCGTCGAGCCCGGCGAAGATGTTCGTGAGCGTCACGAGGTCGAGCGTCTCGATGGGCGTCGTCGAGCCCTTCATCGCCGCGTCGAGGCCGTTCTTGATGACGTCGCGCAGACCGACGACCGGACCGAGGAGCGCGTCGTTGGGCCCGCCGCCCGGAACGCCCGCGGAGCCGAGGATGCGAAGGCGCCACGCGCGATCGGCGACGCGCGAGAGCGGGAGGAAGAACTTGAAGTCGTCCTCCGGGAAGACGCCCGAGGCCGTGCCGTCTCCGTTCACGAACGGTTTTCGCCCCGAGAAAGGCCCGCCCGCGTGGATCAGCGGCGGGTCGACCTCGAACGCGCGGAGCAGCAGGTCGATGTACGTCGGCGCGCCGAGCCCCGAGCCGCCGGGCGCGTCATCCGGAGGGAGAACGACGTCGGCGAGCGCGCCGAGCGCGCGCCACTCCTGATCGGTGAAGAAGCTTCCGGGCGGCGCGGTGACGGCTGGAGTCGACGAACAAGCGACGTTCGGAAAAGCCGCGACGGTGGCGCCCGCGCCGACGAGACGAAGGAAAATTCGACGGGAAATCACGTGCGAGCCTCATACAAAGGCCACGTCGACGAAGCCACGAAAAATCGTCTGAAATATCATTTACGGTGGTATTTCGGCGCCATGAGATTCGTCCTCGCTCTGGTGGCGCTCACGGCGTGCGGTGGTGGAAACGCGAACGGCGGAGGGGCGGCCGATCTGCCCAAGCCCGACGCGCCGAAGGCCTATGCGATCCACCTCACGCGAGCGAGCCACGTCGGCGAGCGGTCGCACGTCCTCATGGATCAGACCGAGCAGAAAGACTCGAAGATCACCGGGCAGGACGGCGCGGTCATCGAGGACAAGCACCAAAAGCGCGTCCTTCACTACGACGCGGTCCACACCGTGGTCGCCGTGGACGAGAAGGGCCGCACGACGCGCTCGCGCTACGACGTCAAGGAGCTCGTCTCCGACGGCAAGCCGCTCATGCACGGCGTGGTCGAGATCACGCGCGCGCCGAAGGAGAAGGACGCTGTGATCGTGGTGGACGGAAAGCCCGCGCCCGACGATCTCCGCGAGGCGCTCTCGTCTCTCTTGAAGCTCGGTCTTGGCAGCGCCGACGACGACGAGGTGTTCGGCACGAAGACGCCGCAAGCGGTCGGCGCGCACTGGCCGATCAACGGTGCGCTCGCGAAGGCCTCGCTGAACGACGACACCGGCATCGACGCGCAGAGCGTGACGGGCGACGTCTGGCTCGCGGGGACGACGAAGGTCGGCGACCTCGACTGCCTCGACGTCCGCGCGAAGCTCGGCATCGAGGGCATGGCGGTCCCGGATCTTCCCGAGGGCTCGGTGACCGAGTCGGGCCGCGCCGACGCGGAGATGCAGACGGCGCTGCCGCTCGACGCGAAGGTCGAGCGCGCGACCGATCACATGTCGATGGTGATGGCGTTCAAGGTGCGGATCCCGACGAAGAAGGGCCCGCCCGCGAGCGTCGCGCTCAAGCTCTCGCAGGTGCGCGACTCGACGTTCTCGCCGATGTGATCGGCGACGCCGCTCACTTGCAGGTGAGCGGCTCGGCGATCATCCCGGTCTTGTTGTGGTCTTCCGGGCGGCGGAAGCGCCAGCCCGTGTACGTGCCGTTCGCCTCGGGGTAGACGAACGCGGTCTCGTAGCCCTTGGAGCTGTAGCCCGTCATCACGTACGCCGAGGTGCACATCTTCCCGTTCGGCGCGTCGTGCATGACGCGCGTCGACGGCGACATCGTCGCGGTGTCGATCTGAACGCGGAGCGGGCGGCGATCGCTCGAGATGTACTGCGTGAAGCGATGACGACCGACCTTCGCGTCGCACGGCGAGTCGACCGACGCGCTGTCGATGAGCATCGGCGGCGGCGGATCGTCCGCGAGCGTCGCGTCGATCGGGAAGAGCAGCGTGTGGAGCGAGCTGCCGCCCGTGCCGAGCGAGATCGTCGCCTTGTCGCCGACGAGCGAGAGACCGATCGTGCCCCACGAGTCGAGGCCCCACGCGGTCTGCTTCCAGCTCTTGCCGTCGTCGTCCGACGTCGAGATTTGCACCGCGCCCATTTCGGTGTCCGCGAGGATCCACCGCTTCGCCATGCGATCGGCCTGCTGGATGCTGCTGCCCTTGGGCAGCGTGATCTGCGTCACCTTGCCGTCGTCGCGCATGAAGTAAGCCGGGTCGCTCGACGAGCCCTGGAACATGAGCCCGCCGTCGACGATCTGCGGCGTGCCGCTGAAGCCGTAGCGCGAGACGCGGAACGGACTGACCTTCGGGAGCGTGTGGTGCTGCGTGCGGCCGGTCTGCGCCGACCACCACGAGAGCTCCACGTCGACGGGGTTGTACGTGCCGCCCGGCGTGCGCGGCGGAAAGCGGTAGCGCGCCGCGACGACGCCGTCGGGGAGAACGCGCTCACCCGCGCGGAGCTCCTCGGTCGGCGCGGGCGCCTTCGGGTTCGGCTTCGGGATCGCCGCGAGGAGCGGGAGCTCGCGCACGGCGTTCTTGGTCCCGACGATGATCGACGTCTTGCTGTCGGTGTCGTGCTTGAGCGTCGCCCAGCGATCGGCGCCCACGCCGTCGACCATCTCGGTGCTCGGCGTCGACGAGACGGGCGAGGCCGTCCCCGCGACCTTGCACGTGATCTCCTTCGGCGTGACGTTCGGTCGCGGCGGAGTCGTGGTCGACGTCGTCGACTTCACCGGCTCGGTCTGCGCGGTCACCTTCTCTTGGCTCGTCACGGCGGGCATGTCCCAGCCGACGCGCTGCGCGTCGCCGTTGATGCAGCCCGCGTCGCTGCACACGAGATCGCGCGAGAAGCCGTTGGTCGCGATGCGCATCCACGTCTCGCCGCCGTCGCTCGTCTCCCAGCCGTGGTCGCGGCCTGCGAAGAGGACGCCGCGCGCGCCGGTGAGCGCGATCGTGCCGCGGTCGATCGCGACGTAGAGCGGCGGTTGCTCCTTGGCGTCGACGCCGAGGCGATGCACGACCCAGTTGCCCTTCGACGTGTCGTACTCGAGCGCGCGCGCGGTGCCTTTGCCGTCCACGCTGATCGCGGTCTTCGTGTACGAGCTCGCGTCGAGCAGCTTCGTGCGCGAGAACTTGTTCTGCGCGAGCGGCGACTCGTAGACGTACTGGCGTCCTTCATGGAGGCCGATCGCGAAGACCTTGTCGTGCGCCTCGTCGAACGCGAACTGCGTCGGCTCGAACTCCTCGACGAACGCCATGTCCTCGAACGCGGTCGAGCCCGCGGCGCGGATCTGCCGGTGGCCGCAGCTCGATCCCGAGGTCTCGTCCTTCGCGCAGAGCGACGTCACGTAGACCCAACCCTTCGGGCCCGCGGCGACGTCGATCCCCTCGCCCTCCGCGGCGTCGACGCCTTGGAGCTGCGACTCCTTCTGCCACGTCGCGCCGTAGTCCTTGCTGCGATAGACCGTGGTCGTCGGCGCGTTCTCGTCCGCGTCGTCGTCCTCGCGGAGGTACACGAGCTCGCGCCCGTAGCCCGCGATGTGCTTCGACAGGCCGCTCGCGCCGACGAGATCGGTGTTCGAGACGGGCTTGTCGATCTTCTCGCCGAGCGCGGCCGAGCCGACCTCGATCTCGCGCACCTTGCCGTGCCGCGTGATCTCTCCGAACTCGACGACGCGCTCGCCGGTGAGGATCGTCTTCGAGTCGGTGCGCTCGTTGTCGGACTTCGCGGCCGTGGCGGCGGCGGTCGCGTTGGTCGACGGCGGCGGAGCCTCGTAGACGGGCTTCGGCGTCTCGGTCGTCGGCGTGAGCGCGCTCCCCTCGAGAATCGCGTGCGTGTAGTGCATGCCGGTGACGAAGATGCGGTCCTTGCCGTCGCGCGTGACGCTGCGCGCGCCCATGTGGAGCGAGCCGAGCGGCGCCCACGTCGCGCCGTCGTCGTGCGTGACGAAGAGGCGCTGCGGGAAATGGAGGAGCACGCCGTTGCCCTTCGAGTCGAGCGCGACGGAGGCCGCGCGACCGTAGGGCTTCGCCGCGCCCGCGTAGTCGACCGGGCGCCACGACGCGCCGTAGTCCGCCGAGCGGACCAGGTGCCCGTCGGGGTCGATGCCGAGGATCGACGACTTGCCGGTCGTCGGCGAGAGGAGCTTGGCGCTCGCGTGATCGGCGCCGATGGGACCGGGGCGCGGGTTCTCGAGGTTGCCGAGCGGGTCCTTCGCGATGGAGACCGACCCATCGCCGGAGACGAACGCGATCTCGCCCTTCGGCGTCTTGAGCACGCCGACGAGATCGCCGATCGCCAGCGTCGGGGCGTCCGCGAGCGGCTCGTTCGGCTTGGCGAGCTGCCTGCGGCCGTTCTGTCCGATGTAGACGATGCTCCCGTCGCCGAGGTCGAGCTTGCCCGTGAGGCCGCGCTCCGGGTGCGCGAACACCCAGCGCGCGCGCTGCGCGAGCGGCGCTGGCGGCGTCGCCGTGATGTGAAGCGGGGGCGGCGTAACGACCTGCGGCGCCTCACCGCCGCACGCGCCACACGCGAAGAAAACGAGAACGAACCCCGCACGCGCCCGAGCCTTCATGGGCGCGGAGGATAATGGAAAAATCCTGCGCAAGCGAAAGTCGTTTGTCGCGCGCGACGCGCCTGTAAGCTCGCGCGCTTCAGCCGTTCGAGAGGCCCAATGCGTGCGATTTACACTCTTTTCTTGTCCGCCGTTTTCTTCGCTTGCAGCAGCGACGACAGCGCTCAAAACGACGCAGGCGACGCCGCGGCGACCGACGCGTCGCCCGACGTCGACCCCGGGCCCGACGCGAGCGGGACGTACCCCGCGTTCAAGATCGACGCGCCCCAAGTCGTCACGCTCGGCGGCCCGGTCCTCGGCGCGCCGAAGGTCCAGCCCGTGTACTTCCCTGGCTTCGACTACGCGACGCAGATGACCGACTTCACGTCGAAGCTCGGCGCGTCGAGCTACTGGGCCGGGCTCACGGAGTACAAGATCGCGCCGATCACCTCGGCGGCGCCGATCGCGCTCACGAGCGCGCAGATCGTCCCCGCGGACATCGGCGCGATCACCGACGCGTACATCCAGAGCTGGCTTCAATCGCGTTTCGACGGCACGCACCCCGAGTTCGGCACGACGCCCGATCCGACCGCGATCTACGCGCTCTTCTACCCGGCCTCGACCGTCGTCTACTTGTCCGGAGGGCCAGCGCCCGACGGCGGCACGACCGACGCGGGCGGCTTCGGCAACCAGAAGAGCTGCACGAGCTTCGGCGGCTACCACGGCGAGGTCGTCATCGGCACCGCCCACGTCGCGTACGCCGTGCTCCCCGAGTGCCCGACGTTCGGCTCGTACACGGGCGTCGACGTCGCGACCACGACGGCGAGCCACGAGCTCTCCGAGGCCGTGACCGATCCGCTCGTCACGTCGAACATGGCGTACGGACAGAACGACGACAACCACGTCGCGTGGATGTTCTTCCTCGGCGGCGGCGAGATCGGCGACATGTGCGCGCAGTTCCCGTCGTCGTTCTACGTGCCGACGGATTTCAACCACCTCGTCCAGCGCAACTGGTCGAACGTCGCCGCGAAGGCCGGACACGATCCGTGCGTGCCCGCCGACAAGAGCCCGTACTTCAACACGATGCCCGTCTTCCCCGATTCGGTGACCACGCGCGGCGGCATCATCACCAAGGGTCTCAAGGTGCCCATCGGTCAGGCCGTGCCCCTCGAGCTCGATCTCTTCAGCGACGCGCCGACGAGCGGCCCGTGGACGGTCAAAGCGCAGGCGCTCACGCGTGGCGGAACCGCGCCGGTCACGTTCGCGTTCGACAAGACGACCGGCCAGAACGGCGACAAAATCATGCTGACCGTCACGTCGACGGCGGCCTTCACCAGCTCCAGCAAGACCGCCACGCTCGTCGTCACGTCGACCCTCGGCGTGCGCGAGAACATTTGGGTTGGTATCCTTGCCCAGTAATGAAACCGACGCGAATGCTCGCGGCGCTGCTCTTTCCAGCGGCACTCCTTCCGGCGCTCGCGTCGGCTGACGAGATCACGACGCAAGCGTGCAACGCGTGGGAGGTCGAGTACTCGCTCGCCGCGCAGGTCCAGCTCAGTGACACGATGATGGGCGCGGGCGACGGCGTGCACGCCATCGGCCCGGGCAAGCTCGTCCTCCACTTCGACAACGTGAACAACGCGCCCGGCGGCAACGTGAAGGTCATGACGTACGACATGACCGATCAGTTCACCGTCGACGCGAAGGTCATGGGCGTCGGGACGCACATCGTGAACGACACGCACACGCAGACGACGCCGAACATCTGCGGCGTCGCGGCGCAAGGCGCTCTCGGCAGCGATCGCGTCGTGCGATGGTCGGGCGTGTGGAACGGCATCCACACCGACGGCCACGTGACGTGCGGCGGCTCGATGTGCGGGCGCTTCGGCGGACCGCCCGCGGGCCAGAGCGAGGTGCACACGCCCGCGCACCCGGCCGCGTTCAAGCCGTTCGAGTACGCGCCGGACATGAAAACTTTTCACATGGATTATTCCGTGACCGCGAAGAGCACGAGCCCGAGCCAGACGTCGAAGATCACGTTCAATGGCCGCGAGACGCGCCGGTCGTGTATCTACGTCAAGCCATGTCCCTGATCCGGGCCGTTACCTGCTCCGCGGCTGGCGCCGCGATGGCGTTCGTTTTCTTCGCGGCGTGCAGCGCTCCTCCCAAACCGCAGAGACCCGAGACGCCGAAGGGCACCGACGTCGATCTCGGGCCGCCGCCCGAAGCGAGCGACGCGCGCCTCGATTGGGCGATCGCGGGGCCGCATCGCTCTCCGCAGAATCGCGCGCGCGACGCGTTCAGGCACCCGAAGGAGACGCTCGCGTTCTTCGGCGTGACGAAAGACAGCCACGTCGTCGAGCTCTGGCCCGGCGGCGGTTGGTGGACCGAGATCCTCGCGCCGTTCCTCCGCGACTCCGGAAAGCTCAGCGTGACGAACTTCGATCCCGCGAAGACGAAGGGCGAGATGCACCAATGGGCGCAGTCGTACGAGGACAAGCTGCACGCGGCGCCGAGCCTTTACGGCAAGGTCGAGGTCGTGCACATCGCGCCTCCGAACGAGCTCACGCTCGGCCCCGAGGGCTCCGCCGATTTCGTGGTCACGTTCCGAAACCTCCACAACTGGCTCCAGGACGGGAGCGAGAAGAGCGTGCTCGCCGCGGCGTTCAAGGTCCTCAAGCACGGCGGAGTCTTCGCGATGGAAGAGCATCGCGCCGATCCCGACGCGGATCGCAAGGTCGCAACGGACACGGGGTACGTCTCCGAGAAGCTCGCGATCGAGATCGTCGAGGCGGCGGGCTTCAAGCTCGCCGGCAAGAGCGAGGTCAACGCGAACCCGAAGGACGATCACAAGCACGAAGGCGGCGTCTGGGCGCTGCCGCCCGTCCTTCGCAACGGCGACAAAGACAAGGCCAAGTACGTGGCGATCGGCGAGAGCGATCGCATGACGCTCAAATTCGTGAAGCCTTGACTCACACGCTGTGCTCGTAGCGCTCCGTCGCCTGGAGCGCGACGCCCGCCGCGAGGAGCGCCGCCGCAGAGGCGAGCGCGACGAGGTCTCCCCGCTCGCCCATCGCGATCGCGACGATCGCCCCGAAAAATGGGGCGATCGAGAACACCGACGCCGTGCGCGCGGCCCCGACGTTTCGCTGCGAGCGCAGGTAGAGGCGCAGGCTCACGCCGTAGCCGAGCGCGCCGAACGCGACGAGGAGCGCCGACGCGACGAGCGGCGGCCGCGGCTCGCCCGACGCGAGCGCGACGATCGCCGACGCCGCCACGCCCACGAGCGATTTCGCGCGCACGACGCGCGTCGCAGAAAGATCCGAGAGCGGACGCATCAGCGCGCTGTCGCCCGCCCAACACAAGACCGCGAGGAGCACGAGCGCCGAGCCCGAGCCGCCTTGCGGCGCGTGGAGCGTGGGACGCACGAGCACGACGCCGCCCGCGAACATCACCGCGAGCGCGAGCGCGAGGCGACGCGTGATCGGCTCGCGATAGAGAAGCCTCGCGAAGAGCACCGTGAACGCCGCTTCGAACCCGAGCAAGAGCGACGCGCTCGCGCCGTCGATGCGGCGAAGGCCCATCGCGAGGACCGCGGGCGCCACGGCTGCGCCGAGCAGCGCGATGATCACGATGCGCGCCGTGTGCGGGCGAAGCGATTCGCGCGCTCCACCGAAGCCGCCCGCGGCGAGCGCCGAGCCGATGTAGAGGAGCGCGGCGGTCGACCACGGGCCCACGTCGTGATCGAATCGCTGCACGAGCGGGACCGTCACGCCGAAGCACGCGGCCGCGCCGATCGCGGCGAGCGCGCCCGCGCGCATCGATCGCCCTCCGCTTTGTGTCAAAGGACGTGCACGAGCGCGACGTGCGACTCGCCCGACGCGTTGTCGACGACCGCCGTCCACGTGACGCCCGAGGCATCGACGAGCCCGAGCGAGTCGCCCATCCAGCCCGGCGCGGTCTCCGCGACGGTCATCGTGAGCGGCGCGATCACCGTGCGCGTGAGGCCGTTCTGGCTCCGCCCGTCGGCGCTGAGGACGATCACGCTCGCGGACGCGTGCGCGTCGCCCACCGTCGATCCCATCACGCCGAGCAGCGTGAACGTGTTGTTCTGGTGCGTGAGCGTCGGGTGGAGCACGCGCGTCGGCGGCCGATACGGCACCCGCTGGAGGAAATTCTTCCCGCCGTCCTTCGAGCGCGTGAAGACGAGCGCGTCCGCGATGGCGCTCTCGTCGGGATCTTGCGGTTTGTCCGTGAGCGCGTAGACGACGAACGCGTCCGGTCCGCTGAGGAAGCACGCGGGGAGCGTGCCGGCGACGTGCTCGCCGATCCCCGACACCACGCTCGTCGACACCGGGCCCGCGGGGTCGAGCGGGAGCTCGTGCGCGGAGACCGTGCGCTTCGCGTCGATCGCGGTGACGAGCGCGACGTGATCGTCGCCGCACACGGCGAGCAGATCGGCGCCTTGTGAGGCGACGTCGTGCTCGGTGAACGTCACGCCATCGAGGCTCGTCGCGAGCGCGATCGACGCACCGGCGGCCATCGTTTTTTCGTACGCGAGGAGCACGGCGCCGCTCGGCGTCGTCGCTAGGCGCGGGTGCGAGGCGCCCTTCGCGACCACGACGGGCGCCGTCGCGCCGCTCCGAGAGATGCGCGACGCGTACACCTCGTGGTTCACGAGGTACGCGAGCAAGAACCCGTCGCTTCCGAGCGGAACGATGCTCGGATCGCTCGGCCGATCGTGTGGCAAGCGAATCAACGGGCCGAGCTTGCCCGCGTTCGGCTCCGAGACGCGCACGCCCACGTAGCGCGTGTCGGCCTCGCGTCCACCGGACGTCGCGATCCACGCGACGGCGAGCGAGCCGTCACGCTGCGCGGCGAGCGTCGGCGAGACCTCCATCTCGGAGTCGATCGCCCGCGACACGACGTCGTGCGGCGGCGCGTTCGCGAGCGTGACGACCGGCTCGCGCGCTGTAAGGCGCACCACGGCCGCGCCCGCCGCGAAGACGGCCGCGCCGATCAGCGCCCACGTTCCCTTGCGCGTCAACGCGTCCGACATGAGCGCATCCGATTACCATGGGACGCCGTCCGGAATCACGAATGAATGCGCGCCGTGGCATCTCGCCTGAGCGCCTCGACGAGCGTACGGCCGAACTCGGCGGCGCGATCGGGCCCGCTCGCGGTCACGAGGTTCTCGTCCCTGACGACGCCCGGCCCGTCGTAGCGCGCTCCGGCCGACTCGAGCGCGTCCACCTCGCTCTCGAACGCCGTCGCGCGCCGCCCTTCGAGCAGGCCCGCGTTCGCGAGCACCCTCGGCGCGATGCAGATCGCTGCGACGGTTTTGCGCCTCTGGTGCAGCGAGCGCGCGATGCGCAGCGCGTCCACGTCGTCGAAGAGCGCCGTCGCACCTGGACCGCCGACGAAGACCACGGCGTCCCACTCGCGCGCATCGACGTCCTCGAGCGCGAGCGCGGCCTCCGCGGTTCCGCCGCGCGATCCGCTGCATGCGCCCACCTTGGTGCTCGCGACGATGCACGTGTGGCCCGCGCGCTCGAGGGCGGCCTGGGTCTCGAACAGCTCTTCGTCGCGAAATCCCTGGTTGGCGATGACGAGAAGGATGCGGCCCATTGAAAACCTCGAGCGAGCGATGAAGCAAACGTCGAGCCGCCGTTTGGTCAGCCCTTGGGTGGGAACGACGTGTGTGGTAATGAGGCTCCTCCACGGTGCGGTGGCCAAGTGGTTAGGCAAAGGTTTGCAAAACCTTCATACGTGGGTTCGAATCCCATCCGCACCTCCGACGCGGCGTAGCCGCGTCGTCGCCGCGGGCGGGCTGCGGACTGTCGGTCGCGTCTCCGACGCTCCCTCCGCAGTTTCGAATCCCATCCGCACCTCCGACGCGGCGTAGCGTGTCAGAGTGGGCGCGCGGCGCGCGTCTCTTCGCGCAGGTACACGACCCACTCGACAAGAGCCTACACGCACATTTCCATTACGAATGGAGAGGTCGCTGGTTCGAATCCAGTCGGGCACCCTAATTCATGGTGCCCGTAGCTCAGCGGATAGAGCGCTAAACACGTGCTTTTCTCACTCGGGTCGTGTTCCGAATTTTCTAGCGCACGAGCGCGATGAGCGCGTCGTCGCGGCGGTCGCTCCACGCGTCCAGCAGGCGGCGCGCTGCGACGATCGTCGGCACGCCGAACTGCGTCGGGTCGATCGCGAGGCGCGAGCTCACGCCGTCCGAGAACATGAGGAGCATCTCGTGCGCGCCGAGCGAGTCGGTCTCGACGCGCATGCGCGCGACGCGTCCCGGCGAGCCCAGCGTGAACGACGGGCCCGCGTAGCGCCGGTCGACGCTCTCTCTCCGACCGACGGACCGCGCGGCGACGTTCCCCGCGAGCGAGACGTCGAGCACGCTCGTCGGATCGAGGCGCGCGATGCCCATCACCGCGCCGCGCGTCTTTCCGAGCAGGGCGTGCACGTCCTCCAAGAGCACGTTGGGCGCTCGCTCGGGGTGCGCGACGACGCACTCGACCGCGATGTGCGCCGCTTCGCGCGCCTCTCTTCCGTGACCGAGCCCGTCCGCGACCGCGATGACGAGCGCGCCGTCTTCCAGGCGAACGAACGCCGCGTCGTCGCCCGCGTGCCTCTCTCCGTCGATCGGCCGCCCGCAGATCGCGACGGTCCGCGCGTGCGGCACCTCGGAGACGAACCTTCGGGCCCACACGCAGGTGCCCTCGCCGAGTCGCACGTCGAAGTCCACCTCGCCCGCGAGCTCGACCACGCCCGAGAGCCCGATCCCGAGCGATGGCGCGTCCGGCAGGCGCGTCACCATCGGGGCCATCGCCTCGACGTCTTCGATCCCTTCGCCCTCGTCTGCCGCGATGACCTCGACGCCCGCGACGCCGTCGCGAACGACGCGCCGCACCGCGATTCTTCCGAAGCGCGCGTGGCGGAGCTGGTTGTGCCCGAGCTCGCTCGCGCACGTCGCGAGGCGCGCGGCGTCGTCCTCCTTCATTCCGACGAGCGCCGCCTCGCGACGCACGAGGTCGCGCGCGACCGCGACCGACGCCTCGTCCAACGTCGAAATGGGCTCGCACCCACGGAGCCAGCGATCGATCAGAAAGGCTTCCATTTCGACGAACGTCACCGTCGTGCCGTGACCGACCTGCGACTCGACGTGGAGCTCGTCCACCAAGCGCTTGCTCCCCGAGAGCCCGAGCCCCATCGAACGCGCCGTGCTGTAGCCGCCACGAAGCACGCGCTCGACGTCTGCAATGCCTGGACCATCGTCGTGGAAGGTCACGCGCATGCCCATGCGCCCGTCCTCGCGGACCTGCTCGATGGTCGCGTCGCCGCCGCCGCCGTGGACCCACGCGTTGCGCGTGAGCTCCGAGGTCGCCGTCGTCACCGCGGCCGTCGCGAACGAGTCGAGCTTCTGCTCGCCGGCGATCGTGCGCACGCGCCGCCGCACGACGACGATGTCGTCCTCGGTTCGAATCGGCAACATTTCCCGAGAGAGAACTTCCATCCGCAAGTTACACCCGCGTGAGCCGGTACCCGAGGAGCGTCAGCCCCTCTTCGAGGTTGAGCGCGGTCTGAACGCCGAGCATCGTGTAGCCCATGCGCGTCAGCGTCGCGGCGACCTCCGGCCGCATGCCGACGACCACGGTGCGCGTGCCCATGAGCTTCGCCATCTGCCCCGTCTCCGCGATGATTCGCGCGACGTAGCTGTCGACGATCTCGAGCCCCGTGATGTCGATGACGAGCCCCTGGGCCTCCGCACGCTCGATCGCCTGGAGCACGTCGGTCTGCAAACGCGCGGCGATCTCGTCGTCGAGCTCGACGTGCACGTTGACGAGCAGGACGTCACCGAGCCGGAGGATGGGGATCGTGACCTCCACGCTCACGCCGTCCGTTCGACGATCGCCTTGCCGGAGAGGCGCAGCGCGAGCTCGATCCCGTCAGCGAGCTTCGACTGCGTGTGCATCGACGAGATGTCGACGCCGAGCTGGACGATCGTCCGCGCGATCTGCGCGCTGATGCCGGTCAAGATCGTCTTCGCGCCGAGCAAGCTCACCGCGGCCGTGGTCTTGATGAGGTTGTCCGCCACCTTCGTGTCGACGACGGGCACGCCGGCGATGTCGATGATGACGCACTTCGCCTGCTCCTGGACGACGCCGACGAGCACGCTCTCCATGATCTGCTGCGCGCGCACGCTGTCGACCGCGCCGACGAGCGGAAGCAAGAGGACGCGCTCGTGCACGCGGATGACCGGGGTCGAGAGCTCGCGGATCGCCTGCTGGTGGCGGCCGAGCGTCTCGAGGTTCGCGGCGATGTACGTGTCGATCGCGAGCGCCTCGTCGAACGCGATCATCTTCACGATGCTCGCGTACGCCGCGGCCGCGTCGCTCGGCGAGAGCTCCGCGTAGAACGCGTCGTGGAGGAGCTGCATGTATTTGCGGTACGCCCCGATGTAGAACTTCGGCGCGAGGCCTATGCGCTCGTGCATGGCTCCGACGCGCAGCCGGTCGACGACGTACTCGAGATCGCACTTGCCCGCGAAGAGGTTCAGGAAGTACGCCGACTGCGTACGTTTCAAACGTCGCACCAACTCGGGGTCCGTCAGAAACGCGCGCGTTTCAGGATGGCTCAAAAGCAGCGAGTAGAATTGCTCGACCAGCTTGTCGCCCCATCTTTCAGCGAGGGGCTTGAGCCCTCCGAGCCGCGCGAGATCTTCGTCCGTAATCTCGAAGAAAGCGCGACGGCTCTTGAGCTCCGCGTCGTTGAGTTTCAGGATGGCCATGTACTTTTGACTCATCGGCCGCTGCACCGTACCGCAACGCGGCTACATTGTGAGCTAGGAATTGGACTCGACCATCGCGTTTCTCACTCGTTTCAGTCGCAAGGTCTCGGAGGCCGCGTCCGACGCCGACGTGGTGCCCATGCTGGCCGCTGCGCTGGTCGAGAACGTCGGCGCGGACGCGAGCGCCGTCGTGCGCGTGCTCGGCGACGACGTGAAGATCGTCGCCTCGCGTAACCTGCCGCACGATTTCGACGGGTGGCGCGCGGACGCCGACGAGCTCGGGCCCGAGGTCGCGGCGCGCTTCGTCGAGCAGTCGAAGGGCGCGTTCGCGTCTTCCCGCGCGCGCCCGATGATCAGCCACGGCGCGCTCTTCGGCATGGTCGTCTTGCTCTTTCGCAAGAAGGAGCCCGAGCCCGCGAAGCTCGAGCTCGCGGACGCGCTGCTCGACATCGCGGCGGTCGCGCTCGATCACCTCTCGCAGCTCGACGAGCTCCGGCGCGCCCACGACGAGCTACGAAAGACGCAGCGCGCGCTCGTTCAAGCCGAGAAGCTCCGCGCGCTCGGCCAGATGGCGAGCGGCGTCGCGCACGACCTGAAGAACATCCTCAACCCGCTCTCGCTCCACGTTCAGCTCGTCGAGCGCGGAGCGAAGAAGGGTGACACGACCAACATCGCGAGCTCCATGCAGGACATTCGCGCGCTCCTCGCGCGCGGCGTGCAGACCATCGAGCGCCTCCGCGACTACGGCCAGCAGACGCGTGAGGCGAGCTCCGCGCCGGTCGACCTCGACCACCTCTTGGAGGAGGCCGCGACGATCGCGCGACCGCGGCTCGCGGGCTCCAAGGTGAAGGTCCCGCGCATCGTCGTGCAGCCCGGCGCGCCTCCCGCGATCCTCGGGCGCGCGGACGAAATCCTGAACGCGGTCGTGAACCTCACGATCAACGCGATCGACGCGATGAGGGAGCTCGGCGGCGCGGTCACGATCTCGAGCGGCACCGGAGACGACGGCTGCCCGTTCGTCCGCGTGAGCGACACGGGCCCAGGCATGCCGCCCGACGTCGAAGCGCGCGTCTTCGAGCCGTTCTTCACGACCAAGGGCGATCAAGGCTCGGGCCTCGGGCTCGCGATGGTCTACGCGTGCATGCAACACCACGCGGGGACGGTCGAGCTGAAGACCGAGGTCGGCAAAGGGACGACGTTCACCCTGCATTTCCCTGCTGCCCTGAAGTGATCGTGGCACGAGCCATGCTCTTCCAAGGGCATGCGCATCGGACGACTGTTCGGGATCGACATCGTCGTCGACTGGAGCTGGTTGATCGTCGCCACCTTGATGACGTTCAACGTGACGTCCGTCTTTCATCACTGGCACCCCGCGTGGTCGATGGATCAATCGGCGGGGCTCGCGTTCGTCGCAACGCTGCTCTTCTTCGCTTCGATCCTGGCGCACGAGCTCGCGCACGCGCTCGTCGCGACCACCCTCGGCGTCACCGTCACGAACATTCGCCTGTTCCTCTTCGGCGGCGTGTCGAACATCGAGCGTGAGCCTCCGTCCGCGGGCGGCGAGCTCGCGATGGCGATCGTCGGACCGATCCTGAGCATCGGCGTCGGCGCGACGATGACCATCGGCTCGTTCCTCCTCCACCCGCGGCTCGATCCGCAGGCGCTCTCTGCGCTCGGCACGCTCGCGATCTGGCTCGGGCCGCTCAACGTCCTCGTCGGTCTCTTCAACCTCGTGCCTGGGTTCCCGCTCGACGGCGGGCGCGTGCTGCGCGCGATCCTGTGGCGACTCACGCGCAACCTCGATCGGGCCACGCGAATCGCCACGGGCGTCGGTCAGTTCATCGGCGGCGCGTTCATCGTCATCGGCGTCGCGCGTTTCTTCTTCGGTGCACGCACGGCTGATTCGCTCTGGCTCGCGTTCATCGGATGGTTCCTCGCGTCGGCTGCGAGCCGCAGCTATCGCTCGCTCCGCGTCGAGGAGCTGCTCGAGGGCATGCGCGTCGATCAGCTCATGAGACGCGCGGGCCCGCTCCTGTCGCCGGACACGAGCGTGCGCGCGTTCGTCGAGCACCACCTCGTGCCGACGGGGCAGCACGCGTTCGCGGTCGTCGCGGACGACGGCGAGCTCGTCGGCCTCGTCACGACCCACGACGTCGTGAAGATCGCGCGGAGCGCGTGGGACGCGACGTCGATCCACGCGATCATGACGCCCGCGCGACGGCTCACGGTCACAGCGCCGAACGAGCCGCTCCTCGGCGCTTTTCGCAAGCTCGCGGAGCGCCACGTCGAGCAGCTCCCCGTACTGAAAGGAGGCTCCCTCGTCGGCATGCTCGACCGACGCGAGCTCGTCCACTGGCTCGGCGCGGCGTGAAGCCCTTGCGCGCACGCGCGCAATTCGCGCACCCCAAAACCCAGCGCAGCCACGTTTCACGCTCGAAACGTCTGGCATGCGCATCGCAACGGTCATCCCCATGTTCCAGAGAATTATCGTCCCCACGGACTTCAGCGCGTGCGCCGAAGAGGCGCTCGGCGTCGCGATCGAGCTGGCGAGGAAATTCGACTCGCACCTCACGCTCGTCCACGCCTGCGAGCCGCCGACGTACGCGTACATGGGCATGGTGACGACGCCGCTCGACCTCGTGACGCCCGTTCAAGACGCCGCGCGCGAGGCCCTCCGACAAGCGGCCGAGGTGTTGCGGACGAAGTACCCGAGCTCCGAGGCGCTCTTGCTGTTCGGGCTCGCGACAGTCGAGCTTCTCGCAGCCATCGACTCCAACAAGGCCGACCTCGTCGTGATGGGTACACACGGACGGACGGGCATCACGCACGCGCTCCTCGGCAGCATCGCCGAACGCCTCGTCCGCACCTCACCAGTACCCGTGCTCACGGTCAGAAAAAGGAAATGATCATGCCCACCCGCTCCGAGCAGTTCCGCGCGAACGAGCAGCATCACGCGTCGAAGAAGTCGAAAAAAAAAGCAGCCGAGCACGCCACGAAGAAGTCCCGCGTGAAGCGGAAGCTGAAGGCCCACGAGAACGTCCACGCGGGCAAGAAGGCGACGGTCGCGCTCGAACCGAGGTCGCCGGGCGCACGTCCTTCACGCAAGTCGAGTCGCAAGAGCGCGAATCGTGCGAAAGCCGACACCAACATCGAGCTCCGCGGGGAGCGCGCGAAAGCCACCCCCACGGCGCGATATCGGGCCGGCAAGTGACGCCGCGAATGCATCCGCTGCAGCCGGTCGCAAAAGCTGCGGCGTAAGGCGTTCGGCCTTCGAGTTTTTCGCGATTTTCCCGCACGGCAAGCGGCTTGCATCGCGACAGGAGGGAACATCGGAGGCTCGCCAATGGAAACGCACACGACCCGCGTGCTCGTCGTCGACGACGAACCGGCCGCTCGCAGCGGCCTGCAGAAGCTCTTGAGCGATCGCTTCACCGTCGACGTTGCGGAAGACGGCGTAGCCGCTCTCGCCGTCGCCGCGGAGCACGCGCCCGATGTCGTGGTGACGGATCTCAAGATGCCGAACATGGACGGCATCGAGCTCACGAAGAAGCTCCACGAGATCGACAACGAGCTTCCGGTCATCGTCGCGACCTCGTTCAGCGACGTGAACAACGCCGTCCACGCGATGCGCGCGGGCGCCGAGGACTACCTCACGAAGCCGATCGACTTCGACGCGCTCGTCGTGTCGATCGAACGCGCGCTCGAGCGCCGCGAGCTGCGCGCCGAGGCCGAGAACCTCCGCCGCCAGCTGCGAACGAAGTCGGGCGAGGGCCTCGAAGGCCTCGTCGGCGCGAGCCCCGCGATGCAGAACGTGTATCGCACCGCGAAACAAGTCGCGGGCGCGCGCGCCACGGTGCTCATCACGGGCGAGAGCGGGACCGGCAAGGGCGAGCTCGCCCGCGCCGTCCACGAGCTCGGTCCGCGAAACAAGCGCCCGTTCGTGCAGCTCCACTGCGCCGCGCTCGCCGAGTCGCTCCTCGAGAGCGAGCTCTTCGGTCACGAGAAGGGCTCCTTCACTGGCGCAGACAAACGCCGCATCGGTCGCATCGAGCAGGCCAACGGCGGAACGCTCTTCCTCGACGAGGTCGGCGAGATCCCGGCGCTCACGCAGGTGAAGCTTCTCCAGTTCCTCCAGGAGCGCACGTTCGAGCGCGTCGGCGGCAACGAGCCGATCCACGTCGACGTCCGCGTCATCGCGGCGACGAACCGCGACCTCGCCCAAGACGTCCGCGACGGGCGCTTCCGCGAAGACCTCTACTACCGCCTCAACGTCGTGCGCATCGACATGCCGCCGCTCCGCCTCCGCGGAAACGACGTCATGATCCTCGCGAACCACTTCCTCCAGAAGTTCACGCGCGAGAACCACAAGCGCATCGACGGCTTCAGCGAGTCGGCGCGCTCGAAGATCATGGCGCACCGCTGGCCTGGCAACGTGCGCGCGCTCGAGAACGCGATGGAGCGCGCGGTCGTGCTCTGCGAAGGCACGCAGATCGACGCGAGGGATCTCCCGATCGACACGGCGCCCGAGGCGCGCGGCGCCAACGGCCTCCGCATCCCCGGCGCGACGATGGCCGAGATCGAGAAGGTCGCGATCCTCTCCACGCTCGAAGCGTGCGGCGGTTCGACGACGAAGGCGGCCGAGGTGCTCGACATCAGCGTGCGCACCATCCAGTACCGCATGCACGAGTACGGCATCGCGAAGCATCCGCGAGCGCCGGGGTCGAACGGCGAGCTCCCGCACATGCCCTCGGAGCCTCCGTCGGAGCCGTCGACTACGCCGAACGTGCACACGTGAACTAGACTCGGGGCCATCCACCACCTCGCGTTCCGCACCCCGAAGCTCGCGAAGCTCGTTCGGTTCTACCGCGACGTCGTCGGCTTGCGCGTGACGCGCACGAACGAGCTCGAGACCGGGCGAATCCGCTCGGTCTGGCTCGACGCGGGCGGCGGCGCGATCTGATGATCGAGGCCGCCGACGTCGGCGAAGCGCCTTATCCGAAGGGCTCGTACGAGCTCGTGTGCTTCGGCGCCCGCAGCAAGAAGCACGTGGAGAAGCTCCGCGCGAAGCTCCGGCGGCGGCGAGTCCGCGTCGAGGGCGAGACCGACTTCACGATCTACTTCCGCGATCCGGAAGGGCGGCGCCTCGGCTTCTCGTGCTATCGCTGGAAAACGTGACGATTCCGGACATTCTCCACGTCACACCGCGGAGCCGCATCAACGTCGAGCACACGAAGCTCTCGATCGCGCTCGCCTTCGCCAGCGGCGTCTCCGGCGGGCTCTTCACCGATGCGCTCGACAAGGCCACGGTCGCGCCCACGAGCTGGCAGCCCGCCGCGTTCGTCAACGATCTGTTCGTTTCGCAGTTCGCGTCGATGTGCTTCCGCGGAGAAGAGGATCCGGTCTCGACGACGCACGTCGTGAAGCTCCTCGCCTCCCCTCCTGCGGATCGCGAGACGATCGAGCACCGCCGCGCGATCGTCTCCGAGCTCGTGTCGTCGCCCGATCTGCGCGCCGCGCTCGACCTGCTCGATGATCGCCTGCGCAAGCTGCGGACGCTCCTCGAGGGCTCGTCGGGCATCGGCAAATGGGACCCGAACCGGAGGCAGCTCGACCTCCTCCAGCTCGTGAAGGAGGTCTTCGACTGCGCCGCCGAGCGCTTTTCGACCGCGAAATCCGGGCTCTCCGTGCTCTCGAAGTGGGCGCTCGGCGTTCGCGCGGGCGAGCCTTACCGCTCGCTCGCTGATCTCCTTCGATACGAGGAGCGCCTCGCGACGCTGAACCTCAAGGTGAGCGTCGGCGCGGACGGGCGCATCCGCGGCTTCGAGATCCTCTCGATCCAGGAGCACACCGAGAACCCGTTCGTGAACTCGCCCGCGCGGCGATGGCTCTCGAAGATCGAGCTCTTCGTTCGCGGGTTTCACTTCAGCGACGGCGAGATCATCGCGCGGCTCATCGACGCGGTCTTCGAGGGGATCCAGGACGAGCTCGTCCGGTTCGTGCAGCTCCTCGGCGAGGTCGAGTTCTACCGCGGAGCGCTCGCGTTTCGCGATCGCGCGATCGCCGCCGGGCTCTCGGTGTGCTTGCCCGAGCTCGTTCCGGCGAAGACGCCTCGCAAGATCCATCGCCTCTTCAACCCGCTCCTGCTCGCGCACGGGATGAAGCCCGTGCCGTGCGACGTCGACGTCGATCGCCACGACGCCATCGTCCTCGTCACGGGCCCGAACTCGGGCGGCAAGACTCGCCTGCTCCAGAGCGTCGCGCTCTTGCAGCTCCTCGCGCAGTGCGGCGTGTTCGTCCCGGCGAAGGAGGCGACCGTGACGCTCGCGCCCGCGCTCGTCGTGTCGCTCATCCAAGAGACGAAGGCCGATCAGGCCGAAGGGCGCCTCGGCATGGAGCTCGTGCGGATCCGCGAGCTCTTCGAGAAGCTCCCACCGGGCGCGATGGTCATCCTCGACGAGCTCTGCTCGGGGACGAACCCGTCCGAGGGCGAAGAGATCTTCGAGCTCGTGTTGCGCATGCTCACGCGCCTCGATCCGCAGACGTTCATCACGACGCACTTCCTCGCGTTCGCGCAGCGCCTCGAGAGCGAGCGCAAGATCGAAGGCGTTCGGTTCCTTCAGGTCGTCCTCGGTCCGAGCCACGAGCCGACGTACCAGTTCGCGCCGGGCGTCGCGACCACGTCGCTCGCCTCGCACGCTGCCGCGCGCCTTGGCGTCACGGGCGATCAGCTCCTCGCGCTGATCGAGCGAAACATTCGGAGCGCTCGGAGCGAAGACTGATGGCGACGCTCCTCACGAACCGGAAGATGGCTCCGGCGCTCCGCGCGCGCGTCGAAAAGAGCGTCTCGGGGCGCACGTCACCGGAGGCCGCGGCGGCGCGGCTCCGCGCGATCTTGCGGTTCGCGTCGATCATCGTGTTCGTCGTCGGGCTCGTGTGGATCGCGCGACAGCGCCGCGAGAGCGGGCACGCGCTCGAGCTCCAGCGCGCGGCCGTGCTCGACGCGCTCAGCTCGCGCACGGCGAACGTCGGCGAAGAGGACCGCGGCGCGATCGCGCGCGACGAGGCCGTGCTCGTCCACCTCGCGGGCCCGTGGGAGGGCGATCTCGCGACGCCCACGCCGATCGGGCGGAGCATCGTCTACGTGCGCGGGCCGATCGAGTCGTTCACGAGCGCGGCGTCGATCGAGAAGACCGCGGCGGCGTCCATCGACGACACGTTCGCGCGGTGCTTCGCGGATCCGCCGCGCTCACGTAGCGAAAAAGACGTGCTCCCGAAGGTCCGTGCAATCTACACGGGTCCGGCTGCGGGGAAAGTCGAGCGCCTCGCGGACGCGTACACCGCGCGGCGCGTGATGAGCCCCGCGTGGCAAGCGCGCGTGCGCGCCGCGCAGACCGAGAAGGAGCTCGCGGCGCTCCGCTCGGAGGTCGACCACACGCCGTTCGAGCGCGCGCGCTCCGTGTGGCGCGCCGAGCTCTTGCTCGTCGTGATGGACGAGCCCGGCGATGCGAACGCGCCCACGGAGCTCGACGGCGAGCGTCCCCACGACATCCGCGTCGCGCTCGTCGACACGAAGACCGGGACGCCGCTCCTTCGCATGCGAAAGCGCGTCGACCCGAGCGCCTGGAGCCTCGGCTCGCGCCCCGACTACGCCGCGGGCCTCGACGCTTGTGCGCTCGCGTTCGACGCGCGCGCCCTCTTGGGGTCGCGGTGAAGCGCGTCCTCGTCGCGCTCACGGCGATCGGGTGCACGAGCGCTCCGACCTCGCCCGACGCGGGCAAGGCGCTCGCGATCGATCACGTCGAGGATCTCGGCGCGTTCCCCGCCCCGCCGACCGTCGTCGGTCGCGACGGGACACACTCGGCGCTCGTGGGCGATCGGCTCGTATGGACGTTCGGCGACACGTTTCTCACGCAGAAGACCGCGCTCGACGGCACGAGCGTGCGCTCGAGCACCGCCGGTTGGAGCGCGCCCGACGCGGCGCTCGCGCTCACCGAGCCCGTCGACGACGCGGGCTTGCCCTTTCAGCTCGTCCCATACACGCCCGCGGAGATCGCGCAGAACCAGACCGCTCCGCTCGACGGAGGTTTCGCGCTGTGGCCGGGCGGCGTCGTGCCGACGAGCGGCACGGACGCGGTCGTCCTCTTCCAGCACGTCGTCCGAAGCAACAACGGCAGCGGCTTCGCGGCCGACGCAATCGGCACGGCGCACGTCACGAAAGACTCGACCGAGGCGACGCGCGACGCGGCGTTCCTCTTCCAGAGCCCCGATCCGCTCTTCGGAAATGGTGGCATCACCGTCGAGAACGGAAACGCGTACCTCTACGAGTGCGAGAGCAATCGCTGCAAGGTCGCGCGCGCGCCCGTCGCGAGCGTCACGACGCGAAGCGCGTTCGAGTTCTGGAACGGCACTGCGTACACGAGCGACGTCACGCAGGCCGCGTGGTTCATCGAGAACGCGAGCTACGGTCTCTCGATCGAGATGAACCCGTGGCTCGGCCGCTACGTCGCCGTCTACAGCAAGCCGCTCTCGAACGACATCGCGCTCCGCACCGCGCCGCACCTCGAAGGTCCGTGGACCGACCCGGAGGTCGTCGTCGCTGGCACGACACCCGGTCTCGTCACGAGCTCCGCGGGCGTGAACTACCTCGCGCAAGAGCACGCCGAGCTGCGCTCGCCCGACGGTCGCGTGCTCGTCATCGGATACGCGCACCCCTTGCCGAATTTCGGCGGCGCGTGCCGCCTCGCGCGCGTCTTTCTACGGTGATCGCCGTGGTCAGTAGAATGACCAATTCCGATCCGGACGCTTTGGACTTAACGTCTCTCGAATGGCTCTCGGTCATCACTTGTGTGTAGACTGCAAAGAGAAGTCGCCCGAGACGGAGCTCAATTACTCGCTGAGCCTCGGGCTCGCTGGGTGGCGCGAGCAGCGCACGACTGAGCCGTCGGGCGAGGAGAAGGTCGAGTGGCGCTGCCCCAAGTGCTGGGGGATGTTCAAGCGCAAGACGCGGGCGAAGACGCAGTTCAACTTGCCGGCGCTGAGCTCGATCCGCAAAAAGGCGGATTGATCACGCGAGGCGGACGCGCGCGTCGACGGCGAGCACGCCGCGACCCGGCTCGAACGCGACGAGCGGGTTGATGTCGAGCTCCGCGACGCGAGGCTGATCGATCGCGATCCGGCTCACGCGCAAGATGACGTCCTCGACCGCGGCGCGATCGGCCGCTTTCGCCCCGCGGAACCCGTCGAGGAGCTTCCGCGCGCGGATTTGATCGAGCATCTCGGTGGCGTCCGACGTGGTCACCGGCGCGACGCGGAAGACGACGTCGCCCCATAGCTCGACGCTCGTGCCGCCCACGCCGAACGCGACGAGCGGGCCGTACGACGGATCGCGCGTCATGCCCACGAAGAGCTCGAGCCCGCGCGGCGCCATGCGCTGCACTTGCACGCCCGTCACGCCGGGCCGCGCGTGGAGCTCGTCGTACGCGGCGCGGACCGCGCTCGCGTCGCGGAGCCCGAGCTTCACCCCGCCGACCTCGGTCTTGTGGACGATCGTGTCGGAGGCGATCTTCATCGCGACGGGAAATCCGATGCGCGCGGCCGCAGCGGCGGCGTCGCTGGCGCTCGTCGCGACGATGGGCGACGCGACCGGGATGCCGTATGCCTCGAGCAACGCGAACGCGCCTTGGGCCGAGAGCCAGCCGGGCGCGTCGGGAAGAGCGGGGATCTGCGGGATCGGAAACTCCGGGAGCGTGCCCTCGGGCCGCGCGCGAAGCTCCGCGTAACGCGCGCTGATCGAGAACGCCGCGGCCGCGTCCTCGGGGAACGTGTACGCGGGGATGCTCCCTTCGGTGAGCACGGCGCGCACGTCCTCGCCCCACGCGCCGACGATGCACGCGGCGAACGGTTTCCCGATGCAGTACGTCCGCGCGCGGAGGAGGACGCCCGCGACGTCGATCGGCTCGGCGCGCTTGGTCGGAACGAGCATCACGAGCGCCGCGTCGATCGAGGGTGAGCCGAGGACGCTCGAGAGCGCGGCGTCGTAGTCGCGCACGCTCGCGCCCGCGACCATGTCGACGGGGTTCTGCACCGACGCCTCGGGGACGAGCACGCTCCGGAGCTTGTCGGCGGTCGCGTCGTCGAGCCGCGGCACCTCGAGCTGCGCGGCCTCGAGCGCGTCGGTCGCGATGATCGCCGGGCCGCCCGCGTTCGTGATGATGCCGATGCGTTTTCCGCGCGGTATCGGCTGCATCGCGAGGAGCTTCGCGGCGCCGAAGAGCTCCTCGAGCGTGCTCACGCGGACGACGCCCGCTTGCTCGAGCAGCGCCGAGGCCGCGACGTCGGCCCCCGCAAGGGCGCCGGTGTGCGAGCTCGCCGCGCGCGCGCCCGCGGTGGAGCGCCCGCTCTTGAGCGCGATGATCGGCTTCTTGCGCGAGACGCGCCGGGCGATCTCGACGAAGCGCCGCGGGTTACCGAAGCTCTCGACGTAGAGCAGGATCACGCGCGTGCCCTCGTCGTGCTCCCAATACTCGAGGAGATCGTTCGTCGAGACGTCCGCCTTGTTGCCGACGCTCACGAAGTGCCGCATGCCGATCCCGAGCGTGCGCGCGTAGTCGAGCACCGCGAGCCCGAGCGCGCCGGACTGCGAGCAGAACGAGACGGTGCCCTTCGGCGGCCACGAGCGCGCGAACGTCGCGTCGAGTCGGATCGACTCGTCGGTGCTGAGCACGCCGAGGCAGTTCGGTCCCACCATGCGCATGCCGAGCGCGCGCACGCGATCGCGGAGCGTCTTCTGCGCGACGAGCCCGGTCGCGCCGAGCTCGCCGAAACCGGCGGTGATCACGATCACGCACCGAACGCCTTTTCTCCCGCAGTCCTCGACGGCCTCCATCACGTGCGGGCGCGGCACCGCGATCACGGCGAGGTCGATCTCGGCGGGGATCGACGTCACAGTGGGGTACGCGTGGATCGACTGAACGTCGTGCGCGTTCGGATTCACGGGAAACACCGGCCCGTTGAAATTCGCGGCGAGCAAGTTGTGGAGGATCTGGCCGCCGATGCTCTCGCGCGAGCGCGAGGCTCCCACGACGGCGACGGAGCGCGGCTTGAAGAGCGCGTCGAGCGAGGTCACGGCTCGAGCCTGAGCAAAAACGGCACCACGCGCGAAAGCCGCGCTTCCCCAGGGTCAGAACGCACGTGGTGCGCGCGCGAGCGCATTCGGTGCGGTAGGGTCGGTTTTGCATGTCCCCTCTAGCCGAGGTCGCGCTGCTCTTCTTGCGTCTCGGCGTCACCGCGTTCGGCGGTCCCGCGGCGCACGTCGCGATGATGGAAGTCGAGGTCGTGCAGCGACGGAAGTGGCTGACGAAGGAGCGCTTCCTGGACCTCTTCGGCGCGGCGAGCCTCATCCCAGGTCCGAGCTCGAGCGAGCTCGCCGTGTTCATCGGCTACGAGCGCGCGGGCCTTCCGGGGCTCGTCGTCGCGGGCGTGTGCTTCGTGCTCCCCGCCGCGCTCATCACCGCGGCGCTCGCAGAGGTCTACGTGCGCGTGCACGACGTCCCGCGCGCCGCGTCCGTCTTCTGGGGCATCAAGCCCGCCGTCATCGCGATCGTCGTCTCGGCGCTCGTCGCGCTCGCCCCGAAGGCGCTCAAGTCTTCGCCGCGCCTCGTCGCGATCGCCGCGCTCGCGATGCTCGCGTCGCTCATGCATCAAGGCGCGATTGTCGTGCTCCTCGGCGCCGGCGCGCTCGCGGCGCTCGCGTCGTCGTTCGAGACGCGCGACAAGCTGCTCTCGTTCGTGCCGCTCCCCGCGCTCTTCTTCGCGTTCACGAAGATCGGCGCGCTCGTGTTCGGCAGCGGCTACGTCCTGCTCGCGTTCCTTCGTGACGAGCTCGTCGTGCGGCGCGGTTGGCTCGACGAGCGCGTCCTCATCGACGCCGTCGCGGTCGGTCAGGTCACGCCCGGCCCGGTCTTCACGACCGCGACGTTCATCGGCTACGTCCTGCGCGGCGGCCCGGGCGCCGCGGTCGCGACGATCGGCATCTTCCTTCCCGGTTTCGTGCTCGTCGCCCTGGCTCGCCGGTTCGTCGCGAAGATCCGCGCGTCCAAGCGTGCGAGCGCGTTCTTCGACGGCGTGAACGCCGCGTCGCTCGCGCTCATGGCGGTCGTGGCGCTCGACCTCGGTCGCGCCGCAGTGGTCGATCTCGCCACGTGCGCAATCGCCATCGTATCGTTCGCGCTAATCGTGCGCCTGCGCGTCAACGCGACGTGGCTCGTGATCGGCGGCGCGATCGTCGGCGCGCTACACCGTCCATAACTTCCGAACGATCGTCCCGCGCACGGCGCCCTCGAGGTGCGCCTCGGCCCAGCGGTACATCATCGCGTCCTCGCGCGCGGCGTGCTCGCGGAGCGACTGGATGAAGTCGGCCGCGACGTCGGCGCGAATGAAGTGGAGATCCACGGCGACGCCGAGATCGAGCAGCGTCGCGCGGATTTTCGCGTGCTCCGAGCGAATCGCCGCGGCTTCTTCGGGCTCGGACTCGGCGAACGCGGGGAGCATCAGCGAGTCTTCGGCGTCGAGGTGCGCGGTCAAACCGCGCTCGAACTCGCTCCACGCGGCGCGCGTCTCGTCGCGATCGTCGAGCGCGAGGCGGCGAAGCACGTCCTCGAAAAGCGCGCCCAGGCGGACGTGATCAGCTGCGAGCCGGTCGCGGATCGATTCGGTGGTCGAGGGCTCGGTCGTAGTCATGAAATGCCTCAAAGCAACGTTCGCGCCTGCGCACTGTGTTCGTTACGCCGCACTCATTGCAGCGTCGCGGACGGTTGGGATGCGACTGAAGCGGGTGGGTACGTGTCATGCAAGAGCTGGCGTTCGCAGATGAACGTCCGCGACTACATGAGCATGCACGTCGTCTACCTGAAGGAAGGCGATCTCGCCGTGATCGCCAGGCGGCCGATGCTCGATTTCGGCATCAGCGCGGTCCCCGTGCTCGACGACGAGCGTCGGCCCGTGGGGCTGGTCAGCCTCAGCGATCTCGCGGACGACAAACGCAGTCACCTGCACGCCTCGCACGCGGTGCACACGATCACGCCCGACGCGACGATCGAGGACGCGGCGCGCGTCCTCGCCACCCAAGACGTTCACCACCTCGTCGTCGTGGACGCTCAGGGCGTCACGGTCGGCATCATCTCGACGCTCGACGTCGTGCGCGCGCTGATCGGGATGCCGCCCAAGCAACCCACGTCGATTCGACGCTTCGTCGCGGTCTCGAGCGACGATTTCGAGTCCGAGTACCGGAGAGAGTGATGCGACGCCTGGCCGCATGGGTTTCTGCCGCGGTGCTCGCCGCCTCCGCGACGGCGCGAGCCGACGAGCCGACGAAGCAAGAGCCGCAGCCGCAAGCGCAATCCGGCGAGCCCTCGCCGAAGCGCGCACTCCCCAACTACGACGGCCGCGGCCCCGTGTCCGAGGACGATCCGGCGCTCTGGCCGCTGCGCGTCATCCTCTCGCCGCTCTATTTCACGAGCGAGTACATCCTTCGCCAGCCGCTCGGCGCCCTCACTCGCGCCGCCGAGCGCGCCAAGATCCCCGAGAAGCTCTACGACGTCTTCGCGTTCGGGCCCGGGCACAAAATCGGCTGGGCGCCCGTTGGTTTAGTCGAGTTCGGGTTCCTGCCGAGCGTCGGCGTGTTCACGTTCTGGAACGGCGCGTTCACCGACAAGAACAACCTCACGCTCCACTACGAGATTTGGCCTACGGACTGGTACGCCGGCAACATCACCGACCGCTGGTCGTTCGACAAATCGACGACGCTGCAGTTTCGCTTCTCCGGCTTCAAGCGGCCCGATCAAGTGTTCTACGGGCTCGGGCCCGAGTCGGCGCAGTACCACCAGAGCCGCTTCACCGAGGCGCGGTTCGACGCGAGCGCGCGCCTCGAGAGGTACGTGTGGCGTATGTCGCGCCTCGAGATCCAGGGCGGCGTTCGCAAGGCCGATCTCGCGCCGGGCCACTTCGGCAGCGATCCGAGCCTCGAGGTGGAGGCGGCCACCGGCGCGTTCGAGGTTCCGTTCGGCTTCAATCGCGGATACCTCGCGCCGTACGGGCGCGCGTACGCGTCGCTCGACACGCGCAAGCGCAACGCGACCACGGGATCAGGCGCGCGCTTCGAGGCGCAAGCCGAAGGCGGCGGAGACGTCGAGCACGCGCCCGCCTCTGGCTGGCTCCGTTGGGGCGGCTCGGCGACCGCGTTCGCCGACATGGACGAGCACGGACGCATCCTCAGCTTCGCGCTCGCCGCGGCGTTCGCCGATCCGATCGGTGACGAGCCCATCCCGTACACCGAGCTCGTCATGCTGGGCGGAGACAACTGGCTCCACGGGTTCTACCCAGGCCGACTGCGTGACCGGAGCGCCGCGGTGGGACAGGTGCAGTACGTCTGGCCTGTTGCGCCGTGGCTGAACGGCAACCTCCAGGCCGCGGTCGGCAACGTCTTCGGCGCCCACCTCGAGGGCTTCGACATGAAGCTCCTCCGCTTCTCGGGCGGCATCGGTTTGACCACGACCCTCATGAACCCACCGATCGAGGTCCTCGTCGCGTTCGGCACCGACACGTTCGATCGCGGCGCGTCGATCGATTCGTTCCGCGTCTCCTTTGGAGTGCCGCGGCTCTTTTGAAGAAGACCATGAACAGCCGCCCCCTCGCACTCGCACTCGTCGCAACGTCCGCCCTCGCATGCAGCGGCCGCGAGGCGCAGTTTCCGCAGCGCGACGTGATGTGGCGCGACACGGATCTCGACCCGGTGCGCGCGCGGTGCTCCCCGGACCCGAGGCCCGACGACCCTCACCACGTCTCGTGCGCTCCGACGGACGACGACGCGACGCTCTACTGGGACGGCGGCGACAACCTCTTCTTCCGCCCGCTCTCGGAGGCGCTCGGCCTCGTCACGAGCGGCGAGTCGGTGAACGTCAACGCGCTCGACGAGGTGCCCGACTCGGCGTGGTTCATCAACCGCATCGGCGCGCACCCGATGACCGTCGAGGAGGTCGCGCGCGGCGCGTGCAAAGAAACCCAGGTCCTCGATCCCGAACACGCGACCGACGGCTCGTGGGTCATCGACCGAGGCAAGATCGGCGGCTATTCACCTGGTTTCCGCGTCGTCGTCCCCGGCAAGGGAAAGTTCATGTTGAAGGCCGAGGACAAAGACGTGGAGCCGGAGCGCCAGGCCGCGAGCTCCGTGATCGGCGCGTCGGTCCTGTGGGCCGCTGGTTACTACTCGGCGTGCGAGCAGGTCATCTACGTGCGCCCGTCGGTCTTCAAGCTCATGCCCGGCCTTCGGATGCAGAAGAATTTCCAAACCGAGGAGCCGTTCGATCAGCACGCGCTCGACGCGATGCTCGCGCAGTCGACGAAGCGCGGCGGCCTCGTCCGCTTGAGCGCGTCGGCTTGGATCGAAGGGCACCCCATCGGAAACTACTCCTTCGACGGGACGCGCGGCGACGATCCGAACGACGTGATCCCGCACGAGGATCGCCGCGACCTGCGTGGCCTGCGCGTCCTCGCCGCGTGGATCGATCGCTTCGACGCGCGCGCGGCCAACACGTTCGACACGTGGATGGCCAGCGACCCGCGCGTGCCGGACTCGTCGCCCGGGATCGTCCTCCACTACCAGCTCGACACGAGCGAGACCCTCGGCTCGACGTGGGCGTGGGAGGAAATCTCGCGGCGCCTCGGAAAGTCGTACATCATCGATTGGGGCGACCTCGCGCGCGACTTCGTCACGCTCGGCATTCCGATCCGCCCGTGGGACCTCGCAACGCGAACGCCGGGCTACGAGATCTTCGGGTTCTTCAACATCCGCGACTTCAGGCCCGATCACTGGAGGAGCGAGTACCCGAACAAAGCCTTCAGCCGCATGACCGAGCGCGACGGCGCGTGGATGGCGCGCATCCTCTCGCACTTCACGCCCGAGATGGTCCGAGCGCTCGCGCGGAGCGGAAACTTCACCGACGAATCGCAGGCTACGTACCTCGCCGCGGTGCTCGAGGGTCGCCTCGAGCTGATCCTCGAACGGTACCTCACGCGACTCTCACCGATCTCCGACGTCCGCGTCGAAGGCGACGTGCTCTGCGGCGTCGACCTCGCCGAGATGCGGCGCGTCCGCGAGCCGTTCCACTTCTCGTACACCGCACGCCTCGAGTCCGGCGCGGCGCTCACGGTCACCAAGCGCGAGGGCGCGCGCGTGTGCGTCACCGTCCCGCACACGGGTGCGGGAGCGTACGTGCGCGTCGTCCTCGAAGACGGCGTCGCGAAGGGGCCGCTCGTCGCGCACCTCTACGATCTCGGGGCGCGCGGGTTCAAGCTCTCCGGTGTCGAGCGACCGAACGTGCCCTGACCTGACCTCACCCTGTGTGGGCGTGGGCGGGCACGCGCGGCTGCGGGCGCTGCAGGTGATGGGCGAATCGCTCGATGGCTTCGTGCTCGCCTTCGTGGACGGCGATCTGCCCGAGGGGCTCCTGGTGCGAGAGCGCGGTCATCGCGCCGAGCGCGCGCTCGCCTTCACGGTTCGCAGGGCACGTGACGAAGAGCGCGAGCGCGTGCGCACGGACGCCGTAGCGATCGAGGAACGTTCGCACGGGGCCGGGGACCGACGTGCCCGAGGTCGGCGCGCCGACGACGACGAGGTCGTACTCGTCGAGCTTGCGCGCTGGGCGAGCGATCTCCACCGGGCGCCCGAACACGGCGTCGTATGAGTTGCGCAGCCAACCGACGAAGCCGTCCCGTGGCTCGCGCGCGACGATCAAATCGAGGTCGGCGTGGAGCGCCGTTGCGAGCTCAGCAGCGTTCGCGTTCACTCGCGGCCAATAAACGACGAGAGTTCTCATCACGCGTCTCCCCTTAGCAGCGGACGTGCCGCGCCGAGATTCACGACCGATCGTGTGCTTGCGAGCGATCGCGCCGCATCGCATGCACGCGCTGCCGAACGCGGTGCGTCGATCTCGCGCGAGCGGACGCGCCGTTCGCTGTTTTGTCCGCTGGCGCGCGGCGTGCAATTCACTCAAACATCATGGGTTACGCGAGTGTACTTCCACCTCCGCCGAAGGAAGCAGATGTGGGGAAGCTCTCCGTCGTCGTGGTCGACGACGACGCGATTTCGGCGAACGCCATGAAGAAGGTCGTGCTCGCGCTCGGGCACGACTGCGTCGCGACGACCGAACCGGAGCACGCGCTCGAGCTGATCGAGCGCACGCAGGCCGACGTCGTCTTGAGCGACAGCATGATGCCCGGCGTCGACGGCCTCACGCTCTGCCGCTCGGTGCGAGAGCACGACGACCGCTACGTCTATTTCGTCTTGGTCACGGCGATCGACGACAACACGCACCTCGCCAACGCGATGCGCGCGGGCGTCGACGAGTACCTCACGAAGCCGGTCGACGTCGACGCGCTGCAAGCGCGGATGCTCTGCGCCCAGCGCGTCGTCAACGTGCACCGCGCGCTCCGCGCTCGAAACAAACAGCTGAGCCACGACAGCGAACGGCAGTTCGCCGTCGCGCGCATCGACCCGCTGACGAGCGCGCGGAACCGCCGCGCGCTCACGGAAGACCTGATCGCGATGCGCGAGGAAGCGCGAAGGTACGGTCGCGTCTGCGCCGTTGCCATGTGCGACCTCGATCTCTTCAAGGAGTACAACGACGCGTACGGGCACCTCGCGGGCGACGAAGCGCTGAAGATGATCGTGCGCACGATCGAGCGCGAGCTTCGCACGGCCGACAGCGTCTATCGCTTCGGCGGCGAAGAGTTCGTCGTCGTGCTGCCTCAGCAAGACGTCGCGGGCGCGCGCATCGCGATGGAGCGCGTCCGTGTGGCCATCGAGCAGCTCGGCCTCAAGCACCCGACGCGCGGCACGGTCACGATCAGCGTCGGCGTCTCGGAGCTGCGCGGCGACGACGACGACGAGCACGCGTCGATCAAGCGCGCGGACGTCTCGCTCTATCGCGCGAAGCTCGCCGGCCGCAACTGCGTCGTCGCGTGAACGCTGGAATCAGCGCGTTTCAGCGCGTTTCATTCGCGGGCGCCCACATTGCGGCGAGGCTCGGCCGAACCGAAACTGAGCACCCATGAAGCTCGCTCTCATTGGTGCGTCGATCGCAATTCTCGCCGGCTGCAGCGGCCCGACCAACGTCGGCACGCAAGGCGTCTCCACGGTCAGCAACCCCAACGTGACGGGCACCGTGTTCACGATCATCTTCGAGAACGAAGCGGCCGACACGGTCCTCACGCCGACGAACCCGAACTTCTGGAAGCTGTCGCACGAGAACGGGACCGCGACGTCGTACGTCTCGACGACTCACCCGAGCCTGCCGAACTACATCATGCTGACCTCGGGCAGCACGAACGGCGTCATCACCGACGGCGACCCGAAGGCGAACGTCGTCGTGGGCGGCAACGCGAACCTCGCCGACCAGCTCGACGCCGCGAAGATCCCGTGGCGCGCGTACATGGAAGACATGGGCACGTCGTGCAACTTCGACTCGACGGGCAACTACTCGGCGCACCACGACCCGTTCCTCTACTACCAGTCGATGACGTCGGACCCGCAGCGCTGCAGCGATCACGTCGTCGACTTCGCACAGAGCTTCCAGAGCGACCTCGACTCCGGCGCCTACAAGTACATGTGGATCTCGCCGAACATGTGCAACGACATGCACAACTGCAGCGGGCCCGTCGCCGACGCGTGGCTCGGCGAGACCGTCGCGAAGATCACCGCGTCGAAGGCCTACCAGAACGGCGGCGCGATCTTCATCCTCTTCGACGAGGGCAGCCTCCGCTTCTTGGGCGCGGCCGCGGACCTCGCGACGATCGTGATGTCGCCGAAGCTCGTCTCACCGGGGTTCGTCAGCTCGACTTTCTATGATCATCGCTCGTACCTCGCGACCATCGAAGACATCTTCGGGATGCCTCGCCTTCCGACGACGGTGGACGCCACTCCGATGAGCGCCTTCTTCCAGCCGAAACCCGCGGCTCTGTGACGCGCTTCGTGACACCCGAAGGGGTGAACTGGCCCCCGCGCCAGTAGCGAGCGAGCCGCCGCGCGGAGACGACCCACACGATCGCGCCTATCGTGCTGATCGCGAGCGTCACGCGAACCGTCGCGCCCGACGCCGCGATCAGCCCGAGCAAGACGAACGCGGCGGCGGCCTTCGCGGCTCGGTCCACGAACATGTCGATGAACGCCTTGGCCTTGTATTTCTGCTCGGCCTCGAGCGGCACGTAGAGCGACTCCCACGTCGACTGCTGGATCGAGTAGTTGAGCCCGCGATCGGTCACGCCGAGGATCATCGCGGTGACGAGGATGGGAAGAATGACGACGCCGACCGCGCTGGCGAGCATCGCGAGCGGCGGCAAGAGGAGCGCGATGCGCTTCGAGGGTAGAAGGAGCGGGACGAGCAGCACCTGGCTCCCGACGGCCGTGATGCTCGCGATCCAACCGAGGCGGCCGTACATCTTCGTGAGCTGGTCTTCGCTCCGGAACGTGTGCTCGAAGATGACGTTGATGCCGTAGTCGCTGAGGGTCGCGGTGAACTCGTAGCCGACGACGAGCGCGACGAGCAGCATGAGGTAGCGGCTCTTCCAGACCTCGCGCGCTCCCTCGACGGCGGCGCCCATTCCGGCGTCGACCCACTCGTGACGAGCCGCGGGCGGCCGAAGCACGCGCTCGGTGAGCGAGCCGAGCCCGGCGCAGACGAGGACCAGCACCGCGCAGACGAGCAAGAGGTTCATCGCGCCGACGCGGTGCGCGAACAGGTCGACGAAGGCGCCGCCCGCGACGCCGCCGAGGATGCCGCCGAGCCCGATGATGCCGTAGAGCCGGTTCGATTCCTCCGTCGTCACGACGTCGTTCGCGTACGTCCAGAAGACGCCGATCAGGAGCACCGCGTAGAGCTCGACGAGGATGTAGATCGACCAGACGTAGGGCCTGCGCGTCGCGATCTGCGGACCGGCGACGTGCCAGACGAACCAGAACCCGACGAACAAAAAGCCGAAGGCGACGTTCGCGCCACGTACGAGCTGGACGCGCGAGATGCCGTTGACGACGAGCGAGTAGAGCGCGACGACGATCCCGACGACGACCACCGCCGCGATCCGCACGTAGGGCGTCTCTTTGGCGCCGAGGTTCGCGAGGAGCGCCGCGACCCGCACCGGCTTGAGCAGCCAGAGCGTCGCGACCGTCACGAAGAACCAGGCCGAGAGGAGCGCGGCCTTGATGTGCTCTTCGCGCGCGACCGGGCGCTTCGAGGGGGTCTCCACGCGGACCTGCGTGCAAGGGACACACCGTGCGGGCGGGCCGATTCTGCACCTCGGTGAAACGGTCGGCGTGCAGGATGCGCGCCCTGAGCGCAAGCCGTGCGGGCCGAAACCCGCGAAACGCGGGGCTTATGGCGTGGCACGTTGCACGCATCAATGGTTCGGCTGTGCAAGAAGAACTCACGACCGAGCAGGTCGCGACGGATCCGGTCGCGCTCCTGACGAATGCTCTCGCGAGCCTCGCGAGCGCCGCGGTTGTCCTCGATCCGACTCTTCGCGTGGTCGCGGCGACAAGCGCCGCAGACAGGATGCTCGGCGGTCCCCTCGTCGGCGTCCACGTCGTGAAGGTGCTCGGAGAGTCGACGGCAACGCCGCTCGGCGAGGCGCTCTCCAACGGGCGCGCCGTGGCGACGCTCGTTCCGCGCCCGGTCAACGGGAGCGAACGGCTCATTCGTGTGCGCGCCACGCCGCTCATGAGCCGTCGCGGCGCCGCGGGGTGGCTCTTGACGTTCTCGGAAGAGAGCACCGCGACCGATGCGAAGCCCGAGCAGCTCGCGGGGATGTGGACGCGCGACCCGGTCGTGAAGCGTCTATTCGCGCTCGCGTCGAAGGTCGCCCAATGCGAAGCTCACGTCTTCCTCGACGGCGAAGCGGGGACGGGCAAGGCGACTCTCGCCGCCGCGATCCACGCGCAGTCGATGCGCAAGAATGGCCCGTTCCGCGAGCTCCCGTGCGGCAGCGCGACGAACGGCGCGCTCGAGCACCTGCTTCTCACGAACGCCGCGGGCGTGGAGCTCACGCTCTTCCTCGACGAGGTGACGGAGCTGCCGCCGAACACGCAGGCGCGCTTGCTCCGCGTGCTCGACGCGGGGATGATCGCGCCGATCGACGGCACCGCGCCGCAGCCCATCGACGTCCGCGTGATCGCCGCGACGCGTACGTCGCTCAACGACGAGATCGCGCGCGGTCGCTTCCGCGCGGACCTCGCTTACAAGCTCCGCGTCGTGTCGCTGCATCTGCCGCCGCTGCGTTCGCGCCGCGGAGACGTCCCGTTGCTCGTCGAGAAGTACGTCGAGGTCCTCAACCAACGCGGAGGACGGCGCGTCGATCGCGTCGCGCCGAACGCGCTCGCGCGGCTCGAGCGGCACGACTGGCCGGGCAACGTGCGCGAGCTCCACTCGGTCATCGAGGCGGCGTTCGCGCTCGGCGACGGCCCCGTCCTCGTGGAGAACGACCTGCCGCGCGAGATCCTCACGCCGCACATCGCGGACGTTCCAATCAGCGCGCTCCAATCGGGAAACGACGAGACCGCGCGCATTCAGCGCGCCCTCGAGTCGGCGAGCGGCGATCGGTTGCGCGCCGCCGCGATCCTGGGCATGAGCCGTACGACGCTCTGGCGTCGAATGCGCGCGCTCGGCTTGTTGCACGGCTGAACGGGCACGGGGCTTGCGATGCCCCGTGCATGGAGATCACGACGCACCTCTCTCGCGTGGAGCTGCGCGAGCACGACGTGCTCAAGCGCAAGCGCGCCGTGGATCTCGGGTTCGTCGATTTTCGTACGCTCGAGGCGCGAAAGCTCGCGTGCGACGCGGAGGTGCGCCTCAACGCGCGCCTCGCGCCCGACGTGTACCTCGGCGTGCTCCCGATTTACGAGGGCGGCTCGCTCGTGGATTTCGCGGTGCACATGCGCCGCCTCCCCGACGAAGCGCGCGCCGACGAGCTGCTCGCCCGCGGCGCCCTCGATCGCGCGATGCTCGATCGCGTCGCGGAGACGATCGCGGCGTTCCACGAGGCCGCGCGCAGCGACGCGGAGACCGCGCGCTTCGGTTCGATCGACGCGATCCGGTTCAACGTCGAGGAGAACTTCCAGCAGACCAAGGACACGATCGGCGACTACCTCACGCCGAGCGAGAGCCGCGAGCTCGTCGCCTGGCAGCGCGAGATCCTCCGCGAGCGCGGTCCGATCATCGCGGGCCGCGCCGCGTGCGGACGCGTCCGCGACGGCCACGGCGATCTCCGCCTCGAGCACGTCTACTTCGAGCAAGGTCGCGCCGCGCCTACGATCATCGACTGCATCGAGTTCGCCGATCGCTTCCGCTTCGCCGACGTGTGCGCGGACGTCGCGTTCCTCTCGATGGACCTCGCCGCGCATGGGCGCGTCGATCTCGCCGAGCACTTCCTCGCGCGTTACGCCCGCGCGTCGAACGACTTCGACCTCTACGAGCTCGTCGACTTCTACGAGAGCTACCGCGCGACGGTGCGCGGCAAGGTCTCGGCGATCCTCGCGCGCGATCGATCCGCGGACGAGCCCACGCGAGCCGCTGCCTCGAACGCGGCGCGTCGCGCGTTCACGCTCGCGCTCGCGGCCGACAGGCGCGCGCTCGTACATCCGATCGTCGTCGCGATCGGCGGACTCATCGGGTCCGGCAAGAGCACGATGGCTGAGCTCGTCGCGAGCGCGCTCAGCGCGCCCATCGTCTGCGCCGATCGTACGCGCAAGTCCATGCTCGGCGTGGAGGCGACGCACCCCGTCGAAGAGCGCGCGTGGTCGGGCGCGTACGATCCGAAGCTCACGACCGAGGTCTACGCGGAGGTCATCCGGCGCGCCGACGCCGTCTTGCGTTCCGGTCGTCCGGTCGTGCTCGACGCTTCGTTCCGTTCCCGCGCGATGCGTGACGCGGGGCACGCGCTCGCCGTGAAGTACGGCGTCCAGTTCCGGTTCATCGAGTGCCGCGCCCCAGACGAGGTCTGCCGAAAGCGCCTCGAGAAGCGCGCGACCGAGACCCACGTCTCGGATGGCCGCCTCGAGGTCTTCGACGCCTTCGCCGCGAAGTGGGAGCCCCCGCGCGAAATCGCCGACGGCGAGCTCATCGTCCTCGACACCACCAAGCCAGAAGCCGAATGCCTCGCGAGCGTGCGCGCCCACGTCGACACCTGGCCGCTCGGCCTCACGGGGTGACGAACCGTTTGCGGGGACGACGGCACTGGGTGCGGCGATCGATGGAACTGGGGTTGGAACGTCAGGGGTTTTCGGCTGGTGCGCCGCTTGCATTCCGGCCACACCGCGAGGAGCGCCCCATGCAGAAGACGTCCCGGCTGAAGCTCGACCTGGCCCTGGTTCGGACCCTGATTGACGAAATGGAGCGCGGCCTCGACGTGACCGATGGCATTCCGACGCAGCTCGTCGAGGAGCTCTCTCGCCTCGTCGGGAGCTTGCAACTGGAGATCACGCCGCCCTCGGGAAAGAGGCTGCGCGACGTCGCTTGAGGTGACTCATGCACATCGACCACCGCCGGCACGTCAAGGACATCGCGAGCGCGAGCGAAGCGGCAAAATCGGTGCTCGAGAGCTGCGGAGTCGATTTTTGCTGCAAAGGTGAGGCTTCCCTTCGCGAGGCGTGCATCAACGCCGCCGTGGATCCGACGGAAGTGGAGCAGAAGCTCCGCGCGCTCCCCGAGGCTCCCACCCACGTCTGGGACGACGTCTCGAGCCTCGTCGAGCACGTCGTCGACACGTGTCATCCAGCGACGCGTGATGCAATTAAACACGCCCGGTCCGTCGCGGGTCGCGGCGCGCTCGCCGACGCGCTCGACGTCCTCGAGCGGTCCACGTTGGCGCGCATGTACGACGACGAAGTGCTCTTCCGCCACGTTCGGTCCCTCGCCGACGCGCGCGCTGGTCGAGGACCGTTCCCGCCCGCGCCGTTCGCGACGGTCCGTTCTCAGGGCCAGCGGCTGCGAGAAGCCCACGTTCGTCTGCACGACGACCTCCGGCGCGTCCGCGCCATCGCGAGCTCGCCCGAGGTCGACACCGTCCCCGTGCGCCGCGCCATCGACCACCTCGCACACGCGCTCGTCGAGCAGATGCACCTCGTGAACAACGAGCTAATCCCGCGCGCCAAGGCACTCGAGCCCGAGTGATCGTGTGATCGCGCGAGTGCGATTATGATCGCGCCATGAGGTGGCTCGTCGCGCTCGCCCTCGTCACGACGACGACGAGCGCACTCTCACAAGGCAACTACCGCTCGGCCCCCACGGGCGGACGCTCCGCGCTGATGGGCAACACGGGCGTCGCCATGGGCACCGATGGCGCAGCGCCGTTCATGAACCCGGCCACGGTCGTCGGCGTCGAGTCGTCGCTCGCGCTCTCGTTGAACTTCGTCTCCGTCGACGTCCTCCACGCGTCCAACTGGTACATGCCGGGCAACGTCGACACTGCGACCTTCGGCAACGTCGTGAAGTCAGGCGACGTGAACATCACGCGCGTCGCGGGGAACGCGGTCCCTTCGACGTTCTGCCTCTTCGCGGGGCTGCCGCGGCTCGGCAGCGCCGACCCGGACAGCAAGCAAGGCACGCAGAAGCTCGCGCTCTGTCTCGGCGCGACCGAGCGTCAGTCGTTCGACTGGATCGGCCAGGGCTATCAGAGCACCGGCGTCGACCGCTCGACGCTGCAGACGAGCTCGGTGCGCTTCGGCTGGCAGAGGTTCGTCGTCGCGCCGACGTACGCGGTCAACGTGAGCGACGCCTTCGCGCTCGGCGCGTCGGTGCACGGCACGTTCACGGACTTCAACTACCTCCAGGCCGTCGCGATGACGACCGCGGGCGGCACGCTCCCACCCACGGCGAGCGTCTACAACTCCGGCGCGAGCGGCACCGATTTCGGCCTCAGCGCGGTGCTCGGCGCGACGCTGCGCGTGAGGGGCTTCGTGTTCGGCGCGAGCATCGAATCGCCGGATCTGTCGGTCTTCGGCCACGGCAACGTGAACAGCTACGTTCAATTCGCGAGCGCCGCGAACGTGTCGGCGACCACGTACCTCGGCTCGGGCGGCTTCCACGCCCACGAGCCGACGCGCTTCAACGTCGGCGTTGGCTACAAGTGGCCGCGCGGCTCGATCGAGGTCGACGCGATCGCCGCCCTCGCCGACAACGAGGCCGTCCAGCTCACGGCCAACGGCACGCAGCTCGTCGTGCCTGGAAACACCGTCACGCAGACCGCGCTGACGCTCTCGTCACGCTTTCAACCCACCGTGAACGTGGGCATCGGCGCCGAGATCTACGCGCTGCGCACGCTGAGCGTCCTCGGCGGCTTCGGGACCGACTTCTCCGCGATCGGAGCGCTCACGCCAGCGCCGGGCGTCGCGGCGCTCTCGCAAATCGACCGCGTCTTTTGGTCGTTCGGCATCGCGACGCACCGATCAGGCGGCTCGTTGATGCTCGGCGCGCAGCTCTATTACGGGTGGGGTCAGGCGCTCGCGCCGAACGTCTACCAGAACCCGCCGACGCTCGAGCCATCGGGCATCGACGCTTACGGGATCTTGTTCGTGTTCGCGGGCGCGACGAGCCTGAAGGAGCTCACGAGCGCGGTGACGGACATCGTCCGCCCCCACAAAAAGGGAGACGACGACGAGCCCAAGAAGTGAGCTCAGAGGTGGCAGACGCCGTAGATGTACGCGCTGTACGTTCCGGTGCCGTAGGTGCAGTTCTGCCAGTTGATGCTGGACGTGCAGTCTTGCGGCGTCGGGCAGTTGCCTGCGGTCTGGTACGTCGGCGTCATGATCTCGCCCCAGCCGCACGTGCCGGATTGATCCGTCGACGCGGTGCACGTGAGGCCCGTGCGGATGTTGTAGAGCGTCTGCACGATCGAGTTCGTGAAGAGCGAGGTGCACGACGTGATGTCGGTGCACCAGTTCGTGAGGCCCTTTTCGGTGCACGCCGCGCAGTGCGCCGCAGACGAGTAGGTGCTCACGAGGTTGTTCGAGATGCAGATGACGACGCCCGGCGTGGTGGTCGCGACGCAGCCCGACGGGATGCCCGAGTTCGTGCACTTGCCGGCGACGCACAGCGGCGTCGTGCCGGAGCACGCGGTGCCGCATTTCCCGCAGTTCAGGTTGTCGCTCTGCGTGTCCGCGCAGAAGGGCTGGCCGCCGTCCGGCGTGCAGAGCGTCTGGCTCGACGTGCACTGGGAGACGCAGCCGCCGTCCGAGCACGCGCTCAGCGCGCCCGAGCAGACCGTGCCGCACGTGCCGCAGTTCGCGTTGTCGGTCGACGTGTTCGCGCAGTACGCGGTGGAGCCGCCGTCGCCGCTCGTGCAGAGCGTTTGATCCGTGTTGCACGAGCTCACGCAGTTGCCGTTCGAGCAGAACTCTTGGACGCCGCACGCCTTGCCGCACGTGCCGCAGTTGGCGTTGTCCGTCCTCGTGTTCGTGCAGAACGGTACGCCGCCGTCAGGCGCGCACTTCGTCTCCGCCTGCGAGCACGTGTTGCTGCAGCTGCCCGCGTGGCAGAACTCGCCGGGCTGGCAGATCTTTCCGCACGCGCCGCAGTTCCAGTTGTCGGTCTGCGTGTCGACGCACGTCGCGGGCTTTCCGCAGACCACGTCGTCCTTCGACGGGCACGTGTCGGTGCACTTGCCGGCGACGCACGCCTGCGGCGAGGGGCACACGTTGTAACAAGCGCCGCAGTTGTCGCTGTCCTTCTGCAGGTCGGTGCAGAACGTTCCACACGCGGTCTGGGCGGTCGTGCAGTTCGGAGTGGTCGACGACGAGGCCTTCGCGCAGCTCGCCGCGATGACGAGCATACCGAACCCGATCAGGAGCCCTCCGCGCCGTGTCATCCCACGACGAGCATAGCATGATAAGCTTTGGCGAGATGCGTACTGCGTGGCTGAAGCTCGTCGTCCTGAGCGGCGCGATCGTGTTCGCGGTCGTCGCCGGCGAAGCCTGCAACGGGTCCGAGGCGCCGGTTTGTCCGTCTACCTCGCAGGTCTCCTGCAACGGGACCTGCGTCGACCCGCAGAACGATCCTGGCAACTGCGGCTCGTGCGGCAACGCCTGCGACATGACGAGCCTCTGCTCGCACGGCGCTTGCGTCCAGCTCTGCAACGGCGGCCAACAAGCGTGCGCGGTCGGCGACGGTGGGCTCTGCACGAACCTCCAGAACGACAACGCGCACTGCGGCACGTGCGACACCGCGTGCAAGGCGCTCGAGGTGTGCACGGCCGGAAAATGCGGCGGCGGCTGCCCTCCGAACGAGATCGGCTGCTTGCCCGAAGCCGGCCAGCCTTATTGCGCCAACGCGCAGACCGACAACGCGAACTGCGGCGCGTGCGGCATGACGTGCGGACCGCAGCAGGTCTGCGCGGGCGGCACGTGCGCGTCCGACTGCGTGCCGGGCCAGCAGCTCTGCACGTCCGACGCCGGCCCGCCTTACTGCGCGCGCACGGCGACCGACAACGTCAACTGCGGCAGCTGCGGCAACACGTGCGATCCGCTCCAAGTCTGCGCGGGCGGCAAATGCGCCGCGAGTTGTTTGTCGACGCAGACGGAGTGCTTCGTCGACGGCGGAGCGCTCGATGGCGGCTCCGTGCAGCCGTACTGCGCGGATCTGAAGAGCGACAACTACAACTGCGGCGGCTGCGGCGTCGTCTGTCCGACGGCGAAGCCGCTCTGCTCCGCGGGCACCTGCGTTCCGCTCGGCTGATTCACCAACCGTCGGGCGTCCCCGCGTCGGCGACGCACACGGGCACGGGCGGCGAGATGCAGTCGCCGAAGCTCCCGTTCGTGCAGCTGCACGAAACGACGCCGACGACGTTTCCGTCACAGTCGGTCACGCTCTGGTTCGTGTCGCAGAGCCCGAAGCCCGCGCACGACGCGCCGGGCTTCACCTGATCGGGAGGCGGACACGACGGCGTCGGGCTCGGGCAGTTCATCGGCGGCGCGGGGCAGAAGAACTGACCGCCTTCGCAGGTGCAGTAGAGCGTCGGCGCGTCGATGCACGCGTCCTGCATCGGCGCGACGCACTTCTCGCCTTCGATGGAGCACGCGGGCTGACCTTGAAGGAGCGCGTTGCACTCGTTCTGGCACTTCGGCATCCCGAGCTCGGGGCACTGCGCGTGGCCGGTCGAATCGCACGTGCAGGCGAGCTCGTGTGCGCCCTCGCAGTCGGTGAGCGTCTGCTTGCAGTCGCTCGTGCACGTGCCGTCCGACGGGCACGCCGGAAGGAGGTTCGGATCGATCTGGCCACCGCAGTCGAGGGCGGCGAGCGCGACGAGCGAGATGGGGATTAGGGCGGCGAGCGTTCGGGCGAGCATGCCGAGACACTTCGCAACGACTGTGCCGCGCGGCACACGCTATTTTCAGCCACGTTCGCGATCCGACTGTGCCACGACGTGTCAGGGCCGCGCCGCGGATGTCAGCGCTTGGTGTACTTTCCACGCATCTCGACGTGCTCGTTCTCGAACGCCTCGAGGCTCTCGCGGGTGATCTCCACCTCGACCTCGCCGTCCTTCAGGATCTTCGACTGACACCCGAGGCGCGAGGTCGCGCGGACGTCGAAGGCTTTGTCGAGGATGTCGTTCTCCTCGTCTTCCATCTCGGAGAGGAGCTCGGCGCCGCGCTTGACGTGGACGTGACACGTCGAGCACGCGCAGACGCCGCCGCACGCGAACCCCTCCGGCGCGTCGACCTTCTGCGCCGCTTGCAAGATGGAGCTTCCGACGGGGACCTCGGCCTCCCACGTCTGGCCGACGGCGTGGAGGATCACTTTGGCCATGGCGGTGGAACCTCGTCGTGCGCGTGCTCGATGCCCTTGGCGTGCTCGACCTCGGCGTTGACCTCGTCGACCTTGCGGCCTCCGATGGCGCGCGCGATCGCGCGGTTCATGCGGCGGCCGGCGAAGCTCTTCGTCGCGCGGTCGAGCTCGTCGATGCCGTTCTGGATCTTGCGCGGGTCCTCGCCTCGGCACGCTTCGTCGAGCGCGCTCATCGCGGCCTCGATCGACGCGCGCTCGCCCGCCTCGAGCAGGTCCGCGTCGCTCTCGAGCGATTTGCGCGTCGCGAGGAGGATGCGCTGCGACTCGACGCGCCCCTCGGCGACGCGGCGCCGAGTGAGATCTTCTTCGCCGTGATCGAGCGCCTCGATGAGCATCTGCTCGACCGTGTCGTCGTCGAGGCCGTAGGTGGGCTTCACCGTGACGTTCTGCTCGATGCCGGTCGTCGTCTCCTTCGCGTGCACGCTCAGGATGCCGTCCGCGTCGACGCGGAACGTGATCTCGAGGCGCGCGAGGCCCGCGGGCATCGGCGGGATCCCCTTCAGCGTGAAGCGCGCGAGGCTCCGACAGTCCGCGACCATCTCGCGCTCGCCTTGGACGACGTGGACCTCGAACCCCGTCTGGTTGTCTTGCTGGGTCGTGTACGTCGCGCGCGCGGCCGTCGGGATCGTCGTATTTCGCGGGAGGATCTTGTCGACGACGCCGCCCCCGACCTCGATGCCGAGCGACAGCGGGATGACGTCGAGGAGGAGCACCTCTTCGCTCCTCCCCTCGCCCGCGAGCAAGTCGGCCTGCACCGCGGCGCCGAGCGCGACGACCTGATCCGGATCGACGTCGGCGAGCGGCTCCTTGCCGAAGAGCTTCTTCACGTACGCGCGCACCGCGGGGACGCGCGTCGCGCCGCCGACGAGGATCACGCCGTCGAGCTCCTCGGGCTTGAGGCCCGCGTCGCGAAGCGAGCGCTTGCACGCGGCGCCCGTGCGTTCGAGGAGCGGCACGATGAGCTCTTCGAACCGGGCTCGCGTGATTCGTACGGTGCGCGAGCCGCCGTCGGGCAGCGGCACCTCGCCGTCGACGAACGGCTCCGTCGTGAGCGCGTGCTTCATCTGACGCGCCTGGTCGAGCACGAGGCGAACGACCGCGGGCGTGAGCTTCGGGCTCCGCGTGAGTTGGCGCGGCTTCGATTTCTCCGCGGCGAGCCAACCGAGCTGCTCGAGGACCTCGGTGCCGATCGCGCGGTCCATGTCGTCGCCGCCGAGCTGGCTGTCGCCGCCGGTCGACTTCACCTGGAAGACGCCGTCTTCGAGGAAGAGCACAGTGACGTCGAACGTGCCGCCGCCGAGATCGTAGACGACGAAGTGACCGTTCTGCTTCGTCTGGAGGCCGTACGCGAGCGCCGCCGCGGTGGGCTCGTTGAGGAGGCGCAGCACGTCGAGCCCCGCGAGGCGCGCGGCGTCTTTCGTCGCCTGCCGCTGCGCGTCGTCGAAATACGCGGGCACGGTGATCACCGCGCCGCCGATCTTGCCGAGCTCGTCCTCCGCGCGCTTCTTCAGCTCGCGTAAGATGTCCGCGCTCACCTCGACCGGCGTGAGCGTCTTGCCGCGCACGCGAAAGCGCACCGTGTTCACGCCGGACGGCGCGTCGTCGAACTCGTACGGTCCGAGCCGTCGCGTCTCGGGATCGTCGGCGCCGCGTCCCATGAAGCGCTTCACGCTGACGATCGTCTCGCGCGGGTTTTCGGGCGCGAGGCGCATCGCGGGCGTGCCGACGATGGGCTCGCCCTCCGTGTACGAGACCGCGCTCGGCAACAGGATCTCACCATTGCAGTCCGCGATCGCGAGCGGCTTCTCGTTGCGCACGCACGCGACGAGCGAGTTGGTGGTCCCCAAATCGATCCCGATGGGCTTGGGCGCCGCCTTCGGGTCAAAAATCTCGAACAACACTGGCTCAGCTCCGTTTGGTCAATCGCCCAGCGATTCGGCGACGGCGGAGGCCTCTTCGAGGAAGCGGCGGTAGAAGCGCATTTCGCCCAGCTTGGGGACGAGCTCGCTGTCGAAGGACGCAGCACGAGCGAGCGCGGCCTCGATCGATCTTCTCGCGCGCCTCGACGTCGGCCTCGAGCGCGTGGACCTTGTCGAGGTCGCGCGCGGCCTTCGCGTCTGCGAGCGCCTCGCGCTTCTCGAGCACTTCCATCAAGAGCTCGGCGTCGGGCTTCGGCTCTTTGTTCTCGCCGACCTCGACGCCGGCGAGCTGGAACAGCGCCTCGGCGCGACGAACGGGGTCGCGCACGATGCGCCACGCCTCGTTCACGTCGGCCGCCTTCGTCAACGACGCGCGACGCTCGCTCGCGCCCGCGCCAGCGTACTTGTCCGGGTGGAGCGCACGCGACAGCTCGCGGTGGGCCTTCTCCGCCGAGCGAAGGTCCACGTCGAACGCGCGCGGGAGGCCGAGCACGGCGAACGGATCGAGCATGGTTAGACGGTGAAGCTGTGGCCGCAGCCGCAGCTCGTCTTCTCGTTGGGGTTTCTGAACTTGAAGCCCTGCTGCATGAGCGACTGCTCCCAGTCGAGCTCGGTCCCCGCGAGGAACACGAGGCTCTTCTTGTCGACGATGACGCGAACGTGCGTGCCGTCCTCGGCGACGTAGTCGAACACGTTGTCCTTCGGGCGCGGGTCGCCGTCGTGGAATTCGATGACGTACGAGAAGCCCGAGCAGCCGCCGCCGCGGATCCCGAGGCGGAGCGCCGTGTTCGGCGAGCCGCGCTTCTGGATCTGCTTCTTGATCACCTCGACGGCCTTCGGCGTGACGGAAATCGCGGGTTCCATGGCTACTTCGCTTTCAGCGCCTCTCGCTTCTTGCGGAAGTCGGCGATGGCGCTCTTGATCGCGTCCTCCGCGAGCACCGAGCAGTGAATCTTCACGGGCGGAAGGTTCAGCTCCTGGACGATGTCGACGTTCTTGATCTTCTCGGCGTCGTCGACGCTCTTGCCCTTGATCCACTCGGTCGCGAGCGACGAGCTCGCGATGGCCGAGCCGCAGCCGAACGTCTTGAACTTGGCGTCCTCGATGATGCCGTCGTCGCTGACCTTGATCTGCAAGCGCATGACGTCGCCGCATGCGGGTGCGCCGACGAGACCCGTGCCGACGTTCGGGTCGTCCTTGTCGAGCGTTCCGACGTTGCGCGGGTTCTCCGCGTGTTCGATGACTTTGTCGCTGTACGCCATTTCGTTCTCCTAATGCGCCGTCCATGCGACGGACTTCAAATCGATGCCCTCTTTGTGCATCTCCCAAAGGGGCGACATCTCGCGGAGGTGCTTCACCTTCTCGGTGACGAGGTCGGCCACGTAGTCGACCTCTTCTTCCGTGTTGAAGCGGCCGAGGCCGAAGCGGATGCTCGAGTGCGCGAGCTCGTCGCCCACGCCGAGCGCGCGGAGCACGTAGCTCGGCTCGAGCGATGCCGACGTGCACGCCGAGCCCGAGCTGACGGCGATGTCCTTGATCGCCATCATCATCGCCTCGCCCTCGACGAAGTTGAACGAGATGTTGAGGTTGCCGGGCAAGCGGTGCTCGGGGTGGCCGTTCAAGTAGACCTCCTCCATGCGGTCCTCGAGGCGCTTCTTGAGGCGCTCGCGGAGCGCGACGAGGCGAACGCTCTCGGCCTTGCCCTCCTCGATCATGATCTGCGCGGCCTTGCCGAAGCCGACGATGCCGGGGACGTTGAGCGTGCCCGAGCGGTAACCGCGCTCGTGACCGCCGCCGTCCATCTGCGCGACGAGGCGCACGCGCGGCTTCGAGCGCCGCACGTAGAGCGCGCCGACGCCCTTGGGTCCGTACATCTTGTGCGCCGTGATCGACGCGAGGTCGACGTTCATCTTCTGGACGTCGAAGTCGATCTTGCCGATGCCTTGCACGGCGTCCGAGTGGAGCAGCACGCCGCGCTCCCGCGTGATCTTGCCGATCGCTTCGAGAGGATGGACCGTGCCGATCTCGTTGTTCGCGAGCATGAGCGACACGAGGATCGTCTTGTCGGTGATCGCCTTCTTGACGTCGTCGGGGTCGACGCGGCCGGTTTTGTCGACCGGGAGATACGTGACCTCGGCGCCGTCCTTCTCGAGGCGCTTGCACGTGTCGAGGATGGCCTTGTGCTCGGTCACGCACGTGATGATGTGGTTGCCCTTGTCCTTGTAGAACTCGAACACGCCCTTCAGCGCGAGGTTGTCGCTCTCCGTCGCGCCGGACGTGAAGACGATCTCCTTCTCGCTCTGCGCGCCGATCAACTTGGCGATGCGCTCGCGCGCGTAGTCGACTGCCTCTTCCGCGACCCAGCCGAAGACGTGGCTGCGCGACGCGGCGTTGCCGAACTTCGTCGTGAAGTACGGGAGCATCTCCTCGAGCACGCGCGGGTCCACTGGCGTGGTCGAGTGGTTGTCCATGAAGATGGGGAGCTTGACTGTCATAGCTTTGCCTCCAACACCACGCGAATGGCGCGCGCCGCGGCGTTGCGGTCGATATGCGGCAGCGTGACATCCCGGCCGCGCCGGCACGTGCCGTGTGGCGGATGTGGCGTCGCGCGCATCCACGCGGAACTCTCGCTGCCGCATGTCGGCAACAGCACAGGAACAAGACTCGGTTGCTTCATCCGAGCTCCTAAATCGCTCTCTGAACGCGGAACCCGGAGACGAGCTCGGGCACGACGCTCTCGTCGCACGCGTGGTGGTTGCACGAGCTGCACGTCGAGAGGAGCCGGTCGGGCTCGCAGACGTCGCACGTGTCGAGGTAGTCGAGGCTCCGCTCGAGCTCGCGCTCGAGTTGGTCGAGGCGACGCAGCGTCGCGCGCGTCTCCTCGAGCTTCTTTTGGTAGACGTCGCGCATCTTGGTCATCGCGCGGGGCGCCGAGCCCGACTGCTCCCAATCGCGTACGACGGTCTGGATGTCCGTGAGGCTGAACCCCATGTCCTGGAGCTTCTGAATCCAGCGAATTCGGAGCGGCGCGCCTGTGTCGTAGAGGCGATAGCCGCCCTTGGAGCGACCGATGGGCTTGAGCAGCCTGAGCTCTTCATAAAGATGGATGGCCCGCACGGTCTTCCCGGTTAGGCGCGCAAGATCGCCAACTTGAAGGAGATTTTCCTCCTTCTCGATCTGCGCAAGGACGGGGAGACGGATCGGTTGGGACATGCCTGACGTTTACGTGAGGGTTCTACTTGTTGTTTAGGTCACCCTAAACCCTCGGTCAAGGCCGACTGCTTGACAGGTTGCGCCAAAACGCCCACCTCTAGACGTGGTGCGAACGCTCATCCTCCTCGTCGCGACGATGGTCGTCGCGCTCCTCAGCGGAGCGCTGCTGCTCCCGCGAGGAGAGGCACGCGCCGTGGCGACGACGGAAGAAGTGCGTTGCGCGCACGACCATCACCACCACGCGATTTCGTCGTTCACCGAAGACACCGACGACGACGGAGACGGCGATGACGACGTGGACGACGCGACCGCCGCGGCGATCGCCATCGCCGCACCCGTGAGCACGAAGGCCGCGCCGCTCGTCGTGGACGCGTTCGTTCCCGGCGATTTCCAAACGCTCGGACCGTCATCCGCACACCACCGACTCCTCGAACGACCGCCCCGGACCTGACGCGCTTCTGAGTGGCGCGCCGCATGCGTGTGGCGCCTCTAGCGTCTCTCGTTCGGAGGACTCTGTTCATGAATCGCTTCCGTTTGGGCGCGACAATCGCTGTCGCGCTCGGCATCGCCGTTTCGGGTGTGGCGTACGTGCAATGCGCGCGCGAGACGCACGCAGCCCCTGCGCAGCGTGACGTCCCTCGCCTCGAGGGAAAATGGATTCGGTACTCGCCCGAATTCGCGAGGCGCTCCAACGTGGCCGTCGCTCCGTGCGCCGAGGGAACGCTGTCGCCCATCGTGAGCGTCACGGGGACGGTCACGTTCGATCCGCAGCGCGTCGCCGCGCTCGGATCGCGCATCGCGGGGCGCGTCCGGCACGTCGCGCACCAAGAGGGCGATCGCGTCGAGGCCGGCGACGTGATGGTCGAGATCGAGAGCGTGGAGGTCGGCAACGCCCAAGCCGCCATCGTCGCGGCGCGCGCGCGAGCCGACGCGGCCAACGCGAACGACGAACGCAACCGCGCGCTCACCGGCTACGGCATCGCGTCGGCGCGCGACGCCGAGATCGCCCACGAGCTCGCGATCGTCGCGCGGGCAGAGCTCTCCGCGGCCGAGCAGCGCGTTCGTGCGATGGGCGCATCCGGCGGCACGACGGGCGTCGTCGTCCTCACCGCGCCCATCGGCGGCAAGGTCGTCGAGGTGAAGGTGTCGCGCGGCCAGTACGTCGAGCCGACGTTCACGGTCGCGCGCGTCGCGAGCCTGGATCGCGTGTGGATCGCGCTCGACGTGTTCGAGCGCGAGCTCGGCCACATTCGGCCGGGAGACGCCGTCGAGATCTCGCCGCAGACGAACCTCGGCGCAACGCTCGATGGCCACGTCGCGCAGGTCGGTGACGTGATCGATCTCGAGACGCGCACCGCGCCGGTGCGTGTCGTCGTGGACAACGACGGCTCGCTGAGGCCGGGGCAGTCCGTCGTCGCCAAGATCCACACGAAGGCGACCAAGGCCGGGCTCGTCCTCCCGCTCGAAGCCGTCGCGAGCATCGACGGCAAGCCCACGGTGTTCGTCGCGCACGACGAGACGTCTGTCGAGCCGCGCGCGGTGACGCTCGGGGCGCGCGACGGGTCGCACGTCGTCATCACGTCAGGCCTCGAGCGCGGCGAGCAAATCGTCGTCTCGGGCGTGTTCGCGCTCAAATCCGAGGTGTTCCGGTGACGCGATGCTGACGCGGATCATCGAGGCGTCCATTCGCTTTCGCGTGTTCGTGCTCGTGCTCTTCGCCGTGCTCCTCGGGGCCGGCGCGTGGGCCACGCGCACGCTTCCGATCGACGCGGTGCCCGACGTCTCCACGATCCAGTTCTCGGTGCTCACCGAAGCGCCGGGCCTCTCGCCCGTCGAGATCGAGCGCACGGTGACGTTCCCGATCGAGGCGTCGCTCAACGGCACGCCGCGTCTCATCGAGCTACGCTCGGTGTCGCGGGCGGGCCTTTCGGTGGTCACCGTCATCTTCGAGGACGGCACGGACATCTGGCTCAGTCGGCAGATCGTGCTCGAGCGAATGCGCGCGGTCGAAGCCACGCTGCCGAAGGTCGCGACCCCGCCGCAGCTCTCGCCGGTGTCGAGCGGGCTCGGCGAGATCTACCAGTTCGTCGTCCGCTCGGATCACCACTCGCCGACGCAGCTCCGCACGATCCTCGATTGGGAGATCGTGCCGTCGCTGCGGAGCGTGCCCGGCGTGATCGAGATCAACACGATGGGCGGAGACCTCAAGGAGTACCAAGTCGTCGTCGACCGCGGGCGTCTGCGCGCGCACGACATGACGCTCACCGACGTGGCGACCGCGCTCGAGCGCGCGAACGTGAACGTCGGCGGCGGGTACCTCGAAAGGACGGAAGAGGCTTACACGCTCATCGGCATCGGCCTGCTGAAGACCGAGGAAGAGATCGCGAACGTGGTGCTCCGAACGGACGCCGACGGCACGCCCGTGCTCGTGCGACACGTCGCGACCGTGCGCATCGGCGCGGCGCTCCGGCAGGGCGTCATCACGCGCGACGGCGAAGGCGAAGCCGTCACGGGCATCGTGATGATGCTGACGGGCGCGAACAGCCGAAACGTCGTGCACGCCGTCGACGCCAAGGTCGACGAGATCCAGACGAAGCTCCCGCCGGGCGTGAAGATCGACACGATCTACGATCGGTCCGATTTCGTCGGGCGGACGCTCACGACCGTGACATCGAACCTCGTCGAAGGCGCGCTCGTCGTCACGATCGTCCTCGCGCTCTTCCTCGGGACGATACGCGGCGCGCTCGCCGTGGTGCTCGGCATCCCCGCGTCGATGTCCGTCGCGGTCATCGGCATGCACGTCTTCCACGTGACGGGGGACCTGATGAGCCTCGGCGCGATCGACTTCGGATTCCTCGTCGACGGCCCGATCGTGCTGCTCGAGGCGGTGATCGCCGGCGTCGCGGGCCGCGAGATCGGCCGCGCAGCGCGCGCTGGGGCGTACGCGGAGATCGCCTCCGCAGTCGCGCGGCCCGTGGCGTTCGCCGTCGCGATCATCATGCTCGTGTACCTGCCGCTGCTCGCCCTCGAGGGCATCGAAGGCAAGATGTTTCGCCCGATGGCGCTGACCATGGCCTGCGCCCTGCTCGGGGCGCTCGTCTATTCGATCGCGATCTTCCCGGCGCTGGTCGTCGTGATGGTGCCGCCGCCGAAGAAGCTCGGGCCGCGGTGGATCCACGCGATCGAGAGACTGTACACGCGACTCCTCGAGCCGGCGCGCAAGCTCCGGTGGCCGATGGTCGCAGGCGCCGCGCTCCTCTTCGTGGGCGCGACGATCGTGCTCGGGCGCGCGGGCGCGGACTTCCTGCCTCGCATCGACGAGGGTGATCTCGTCGTCACCCTTCGCCGCGCGCCCTCGATCAACCTCGCGCGAGCGAAGGAGCTCGACCTCGAGACGGAGCGCGTGCTCGCGCGCTTCCCCGAGGTCGTCACGTCGCTCGCGATGACCGGGCGCGCCGAGGTCGCGACCGATCCGCGCGGCGCCGAGAACACGGACATCCTCGTTCACCTCAGGCCGAAGCCGCAGTGGAAGACCGCGCACGACCTCGACGAGCTCGCGTCGCGCATGAAGGACGCGATCGAGTCGGAGGTGCCCGGCACCTTCGTCTCCGTGTCGCAGCCGATCGAGGACAAGACGAACGAGCTCATCAGCGGCTCGCGCGCCGACGTGCAGATCGCGGTCTACGGGGAGGATCTCGACGAGCTCAAGAAGCTCAGCGAGGGGATCGGCGAGGCCGTGCACGACATCCGCGGGACCGGCGACATCCGCGTCGAGCGCGTGCTCGGCGCGCCGACGCTCTACGTGCGACCCGAGCGCGCGCGGCTCGCGCGCTACGGAGTCACCACCGAGGACGCGCTCGCGGTCGTCGAGGCCGCGCGCGTGGGCATCCCCGTGGGCGCGATCTACGAGGGGCAGCGGCGCTTCGACCTGAAGCTCCTCGCGCCGCCGCGGACGCCCAGCGCGCAGGCGCTCGGCGAGCTCTTCGTCGCGACCGCGGGCGGCGGCAGCGTGCCGCTCTCGGAGCTCGCGACGATCGAAGAGTCCGAAGGGCCTCCGCAGATACGACGCCAATCGCTCACGCGCACGGTGCGCGTCGAGGTCAACCTGCGCGGCCGCGATCTCGTGTCGTGGGTGGCGGAGGCGCGCGAGCGCGTCGCCGCGAGCGTCCATCCCGCGTCGGGCTACGACATCCACTGGGGCGGGCAGTTCGAGAACTTCGAGCGCGCGAAGGCCCGGCTCGGGCTCGTCGTGCCCGCGGCGCTCGTGATCATCTTCGCCATGCTCATGTGGACGTTCGGGCGCGCGCGATATGCCGCCGCGGTGTTCGCCGTCGTGCCGTTCGCGCTGAGCGGCGGGATGCTCGCGCTCGTCGCGCGTGGCCTCTCGTTCAGCATCCCCGCGGCGGTCGGGTTCATCGCGCTCGCCGGCGTCGCCGTGTTGAACGGCGTCGTCATGACGAGCGAGGTGAAGCGGCGCATCGACGCTGGAGAGCCGGTGCACGACGCCATCGCGCACGGCGCGGCCCACACGATGCGCGCCGTCCTCACGACGGGCGCGGTCGCGGCGCTCGGCTTCTCGCCGATGGCGCTCGCCACGGGCGCGGGCGCGGAGGTCCAGCGTCCGCTCGCCACGGTCGTCATCGGGGGCATCGCGCTCTCGACGCTGCTCACGCTCTTCGTCTTGCCGGGCGTGCTCCAGATCGCGCTCTCGCGCAAGGAGGCGACGTGAAGCTCGCTCGAAAGATCATGCTCCTGATGGTAGCGACGTTCGTCTGCGTGCTCGCGGTGCTCGGGTGGATCGAGTCGCGGCGCGCGATCGACGAGTATCGCGCGCGCGTGGCCTCGGAGCTCGTCCTCACGGGGCGAGCCCTGCGCGCGCCGCTCGGCGAGGTGCTCGAGGTCGAGGGCGAGTCGCGAGCGCTCAAGCTCGTCGAGAAGGCCGACAACGACATCACGCGCATGAACATCCGGTGGGTGCAGCTCTCGCGCCTCACCGAGGACGAGCGCAACGTCTTGGTCGCGAACAAGGACATCATCGTGGAGCGCGACACGCTCGACGGCCCGACCGTGTTCGTCTACGTGCCCGTCGGGGTCCACGGCGCGATCGAGCTCACGCAAAACCTCAGCGAGGAGCGCACGGTGGTGCTCGGCGTCGTGCGCGAACGGCTCCTCGTCGCCTTCGTCGCGATCCTCGTCGCCGGGATCCTCTCGGTCTTCGCCGGCGTGCGCATCGTCGGCGAGCCGATGAACGCCCTCGCCGAGCACGCGCGCACGATCGGCTCTGGCGAGCTCGACCGCCGCCTCGACCTCGAGACCAAGGACGAGATCGGCGAGCTCGCGCGCGAGATGAACCGGATGGCCGAACGCCTACGCGAGTCGCGCGCGCAGGCGGACGCGCTCGCCGTCGCGAAGATCAAGGCGATGGATCAGCTCCGGCACGCGGACCGATTGACGACGATCGGGACGCTCGCCTCGGGCATGGCACACGAGCTCGGGACGCCGCTCGGCGTGATCGGCGGGCGCGCGAAGATGATCGCCGCGGACGGCGTCACGCGCGAGGAAACCGTGCAGTATGCACACGTCATCTCCGGCCAGGTCGAGCGGATGACCAAGATCATGCGCGGCCTGCTCGATTTCGCGCGGCGAACGCCGGCGAAGAAGTCGCGGACGAACGTGCGGGAGATCGCGGCGCGCATCGTCGACCTCCTCACGCCGCTCGCGAAGCGGCAGGGAGCCGTGCTCAAGGTGCTCGACGGGGAGGCCACCTTCTTCGCGGACGCGGACGGGACGCAGCTCGAGCAGGCCCTCGCCAACCTCGTCGTGAACGGCGCTCAGTCGATGCCGAACGGCGGCGACCTGACGATCGAGGTCGCGGCGCGCCGCGCGACCGCCCCCGGCGCGACCGAGGAGCGCGACTGGATCTGCGTCTCCGTGCGCGATCGGGGAAAGGGAATCGCGAAGGACGATCTCCCACACGTCTTCGAGCCGTTCTTCACGACGAAAGAGGTCGGCGCGGGGACGGGCCTCGGCCTCTCGGTCACGTACGGCATCGTGGAAGACCACGGCGGCTTCATCGACGTCGAGAGCGAGCTCGGACGAGGAACGTGCTTCCACCTCTACCTCCCGGTGGCGACATGACGACGCGAGCCCGTGTGGTCGTCGTGGACGACGAGATCGAGATGAGCCGCCTGCTCGCCGAGGCGCTGACGAAGCACGGGCACGAGGCGACCGCGCTCACCTCGGCGGACGAAGCGTTCGCGCGCGTGATGCGCGGCGAGGCCGACATCGTCGTCACGGATCTGCGCATGCGCGGGATGAACGGCGTCGAGCTGTGCGAGCGGATCGTCGCCAATCGCCCCGACGTGCCGGTCATCGTGATGACCGCGTTCGGGACGCTCGAGACGGCCATCTCGACGATCCGCGCGGGCGCGTTCGACTTCCTCACGAAGCCGTTCGATCAAGACACGCTCGCGATCGCGGTCGAGCGCGCGGCGCACCAGCGCTCGCTCCGCGAGGAGGTCCGGCGGCTGAGGCTCGCGCAGGAGCCGCCTCGAGAAGATCGGCTCTTCGGCGACAGCGCCGTGATGCAGGCGGTCTCCGCGCTCGTCACGCGCGTCGCGCGCTCGGAGACGACGATCCTCGTCACCGGCGAGACCGGCACCGGAAAAGAGCTCGTCGCGCGCGCTCTCCACGATCGCAGCGATCGGAAGGGCGGGCCATTCGTCGCGATCAACTGCGGAGCGATGCCCGAGGCGATCCTCGAGAGCGAGCTCTTCGGCCACGCGCGCGGCGCGTTCACCGACGCGAAGACCGATCACCCGGGGCTCTTCGTCGAGGCCTCGGGCGGCACGCTCTTCCTCGACGAGGTCGGCGACATGCCGCTGTCGATGCAGGTGAAGCTCCTCCGCGCGCTCGACACGCGCACCGTGCGCCCCGTCGGAAAGGGCGGCGAGATCGCCTTTGACGCGCGCATCGTCGCCGCGACCAACCGCGATCTCGAGAGCGCCGTCGAGGCGAAGACGTTCCGCGAGGATCTGCTCTTCCGGCTCAACGTGATCCGGATCGCGCTCCCGCCGCTTCGCTCGCGCGGAGGAGACGTGCTCGTCCTCGCGCAGCGCTTCATGGAGCGCTTCGCCGCGCGCAGCAAGAAGGCCGTGAGCGGGCTCTCCGCGCCGGCCGCGGAGATGCTCCTCGCGTACCAGTGGCCGGGGAACGTGCGCGAGCTCCAGAACGCGATCGAGCACGCCGTCGCGCTCGCGCAGCACGAACAGATCGTCGCCGACGATCTCCCGGAGCGGATCCGCTCGTATCGACGCTCGCACGTGCTCGTCGCGGGAGACGACCCGACCGAGCTCGTCTCGATGGAGGAGGTCGAGCGCCGCTACGCGATGCACGTGCTCGACGCGGTGGCCGGCAACAAGAGCATGGCGACGCGCATCCTCGGCTGGAACAGAAAGACGCTCTACCGCCGCCTCGCGCGCTGGTCGGGGACCGACGCGCCCGACGACTACGACGGGAGCGGCGAGGACGAGTGACGATCCATGATCGCGAGCGCGCGGTCCGCGTCTCGCGCGTAGACGTAGAGGTCGAGCCCGCGGAGCTCCGTCCAGAGGCCTTCGCCTTGGATCGTCCACTTCATCGACCACGCCTCGAGCGAGCTCTCGTACGAGGCGATGCACACCGTCGAGCCGTCGTGTTTGTGGAGCAAGTAGAGGACCGCCGTGCGGAGATTGTCGACGTCGAACGGCTTGTCGAAGAGGATGCCCTCGTTGTCCTCGACCTTCTGTCGCGTCGCCTCGTCGCCGAACGCCGTCATGAGGATGACGGGGAGCGTCCACTTCTCTTCGCGCAGCCCTTCGAGCACCGCGATGCCGCTGTACGCGGGCATGCGGATGTCGGAGATGACGAGGTCGAACTTCTCGCTCGGCTTCGTCGACGCGTTCGCCATCGCGAGCCGCGCGAGGAGCTCGGCGCCGTCGCGCGCGACGACCACCTCGTAGCCGTCCTTGCGGAGAGCCGAGCCGATCAGGTCGCGCATGTCGTCGTCGTCTTCGGCGACGAGAATGCGCGCTTTGTGGTCCGTGAAGTGCAAACGGCGCGTGACTGCCTGGGTATCGCCGGCTTCGTTCATGGTGCGCCTTGTTTTGCATCGCGCGTGCCGGTGAAAAACGCCGCGTGGCGCGCGGGCGCGCTCGCGCGGAGGTTGTGTACCCGCGGGACACGTCCCGGAAAGGGACAAGCGCTAAGGCTGCAGGCGCGCGAGCGCCGCGCGAATTCGCTCGGGGATCGGCGTCGGCTTGCGCGTGTCGCGCGCGACGAACACGTGCACGAAGCGGCCGTGCGCGCAGAGCGTCTCGCCGCGGAAGATGGCGATCTCGTACGTCACGCTGCTCGTGCCGAGCTTCGCGACGCGGAGCGCGCCTTCGAGCGCGTCCGGGAAAGCTGCGCTCTGCACGTATTTGCACTGCGACTCGGCGCAGACGCCGATGACCTCGCCTCGCGCGATGTCGAGCCCACCCTCGTCGATGAGCCAGCGGTTGATGACCGTGTCGAAGTACGCGTAGTAGACGACGTTGTTCACGTGGCCGTAGACGTCGTTGTCGATCCACCGCGTGGCGATCGGCATGATGAAGCGGTACGCGGCGCGCGTCGGCGCGGGTTCCGTCACAGGGCCTCCGAGAAGAGCGCGAGGAGCTCGGCCTCGCCCACGTCGCGCGGCGCGTTCGAGAGGAGCCGCTTCTGCACGATGGTGCCCTTCATGAGCGCGGGGACGTCCTCGTTCGTGTAGCCCACGGCGCGAAGCGTCGTGGGCACGCGCGCTTTCGTCATGAGATCTTCGATCGTGCTCGCGAGCGCGTCGCCGGCTTCGTCCAGCCCCACACGCGGCCCGCCGAGGTAGAAAGCCGCGCGCGCGTGGCGCTCGGGTGACGTGCTCGCCGTGAACCGAAACGTCGCCGGTGCGTTGAGGATCACCGACACGCCGTGCGGGATCATCGGCTCGTCTTGCGGGTAACCGGGCATTTTGAAGGACCTGACGAGGCCCGCGACCGCGTACGCCATCGCGTGCGGGATGTGGACGCCCGCGTTTCCGAACGCGACGCCCGCGAGCGTCGCCGCCCACGCGAGCGCGTCGCGCGCGCGTTCGGATCCTTCGACCGCGGCGACGAGGTTCTCGCCGCCGATGCGCAACGCCTCCTGGCTCCCGAGATCGCTCCACGGGTTCGCTCCTTGGCTCATCGGCCGCGGCAGCGCGCGCTGGCGCGCGACGAACGCGCGCGCCGTAAACGACTCGAGCGCGTGACAGAGCACGTCGAACCCGCTCGCCGCGACGACCTCCGCAGGAAGCGTATACGTGCACGTCGGATCGACGAGCGCGAGCGACGGCCGCAAGCGCGCCGACGCGATGCCCGTCTTCGCCTTCAAGGCCAGGACGTCGCACACGGCGATCCCCGTCGTCTCGCTCCCCGTGCCGCACGTCGTCGGACACGCCACGTGCGGCGGGAGGACGCCGGGCACGGGCTTTCCGGCGCCGACCGGTGCGTTCACGTAGTCGAGGAAATCCGCTGTGGGAAAAGCCGCGTAGAGCGACGCGGCCTTGCACGTGTCGATCGTCGACCCGCCGCCCACCGAGACGTAGCCGTCGAAGCGACCTTCGCTCGCGAACCGCGCGGCGTCGAGGAACGAGGCGTCCGTCGGCTCGACGTGGACCGCGTCGTAGACGGCGAAATCGATGTTTGCATTCTGCAACGATTTGCGCGCGCGCGCGACGTGCTCGAGCCTTCCCACCGCGTGATCCGTGAAGAGCGCGACGCGCGTGCAGCCGAGCGACGCGACGTGCGCGCCGAGCTCGTCGAGGCATCTGGCGCCAAAGACGATTCGCGACGCGTCGATCGCGAAGGCGGTCTCGTTCTGGACGATGGCGTGCGCGCACGACATGGCATCAATCCTTCGCGTTCCGCGCGATGTCGCGCGCCGGCGCGCCGGACTTGAGCACCGCGTGGCGAAGCGACTGATCGACGCGCAGCCACTCGTCGCGCACCGCGGCGGGCACGTGGTGCTCCTCGAGGACCTCGCGAAGCATGTGGTGCCTCCTGTCGAAGTGACCGGGCAAGATCGGGAGCGCCGCGTGCGCGTCGGGGAGCGAGCGACCCGTGTAGCGGCTCGGGCCGCCGAGGAACTTCGCCGTGAACCACAGCTGGTGCTCGATGAGCTTCTCTTTGTCCTTCCCCGCGAAGAGGAAGCCCACCATCAGATCGTCGAAGAGCCGGTCGTAGAGCGTGCGAAGGACGCGCCTCAGCCCTTCTTCGCCGCCGATCTCATCGTACAGCGACGTCGACACCTGCCTGCTCCTTCACGACGTTCGCGATCGCGTGCATCAGCTCCGTTGCCTTGTCTTTGTCGGAGATCCAGCGCGCGCCGTCCCAGTCGAAGTGCCACGCGCGAACGCCCGCGGCGAGCCAGATCTGCCGCGTCGGGCGCTGCGTGTTCACGATGCACTTCTTTCCGTTCTTGAACGCCAGCGTGAGCACGTCGCCGGCGCGCTCGATGTCGACGTCATCCGCGTCGACCTCGTCGAGCATGTCCTCGATGCGCTTGAACGTGGTGTCCGCGAGCTTGAGGTACGCTTGTTCGTCCATTCAGAGCGGGCAGCATACCGTGACGGGCGCCGCGGCGCTCGCCGCGCGCGGCGGCGGCTCGAGCGACAGCTACTAGTTCAACGAATGCGGAAGCATCAGATCGAACGGCGCGATGTTCGCGTCGAAGGTCTCGCCGCCTTCGCGGACCATCTGATACGTGCCGTGCATCTGACCGCGCGGGGTCTGGAGGACGCAGCCGCTCGTGTACTCGAAGTGCTCGCCGGGGCGTAGGAACGGCTGCTGCCCGACGACGCCGGGACCGCGCACCTCTTCGACGCGACCGTCGCCGTCGGTGATGATCCAATGGCGGCTCCGCAAGCGCGCGGGCTCGGTGCCCTCGTTCTGGATGCGAACCGTGTACGCGAACACGTAGCGGCGCGCGCGCGGCGAGGATTGATCGGCGACGTACTGCGACTCGACCGACACGCGGATGCCGTGGGTGATGGCGACCGATGGCGTCATACCGACACTCTTGCGGAAGGCGCGCTCGACTGCAACTGCATGTGCTTGGAAAGGAACGCGTGCGTCGCCTTCCATTTGGCACGTGCTGGGGCGCGCCAGACCATGGCGTCGAACGCATGGATTTCGCCTGGGGCGATGAAGAGCTCCGCGGGGACGTCGAGCCGGTCGAGCGCCTCCTTCAGCCGCTGACACTGCTGGAGGAACGGGTCGCGCGAGCCGCACGCGATGAAGAACGGCGGGATGAGCCGATCGGGCGTGAACCCTGCGCCTTCGCGCCCCGCGCCCTCGAGCGCGCGGATCGGGCTCGCGAGGATGTCGTGCTCCTCGGCGAAGACGTGGTGGCTCAGGTACGACGACGCGGCGTCGAAGAGCGCCATCTTGTACCAGCGGGCAAGGCGCGGGTGCGTCTCGTAGCGGTCGGTCAGATCGAGGTACGGGTACGTCGAGAGGATCGCGCGGATCGAGATGTTTGCATCATACACGCGTCGCGCGAAGGGGGCGTTCTGGCGCTTCGAGTGCATCACGGCGACGGCGGTGACGAGGTTTCCACCCGCGCTCTCCCCCGCGACGGCGATGCGCGAGCGGTCGCCGCCGAAGCGATCGGCGTTCGCGTTCACCCACAAAAGCGCGTTCGCGACGTCCTCGAGCGGCTCGGGGAACGGGTGGCGAAAGCCCATGCGGTAGTTGATGTTGAAGACGACGTACCCACGTCGCGCGATCGCGAGCGCCATGACGCGGTGCGTGTCCTTCGAGAGCGACGCGAACGCGCCGCCGTGCACGTACATGACGATCGGCGCGGGCCGCTTCGCGCGCATCGGGATGTACACGTCGAGGCGATGGTGATCGTGGCGCGACGAGCCGTAGGGCACGTTCGGCTCGAGGATCACGTGGTGACGCTCCGGTTGCGCATCGGGGAGCGCGTAGCGAAGGCGCGCGAGCGTGTGCGCGGCGCGATCGACGGCGGAATAAAGGACGGCCCCTCGCGAGAGGCGAAGGCGCTGCCCGAGGGTCAAACGCATGTCGAGTGAGCAGTTTAGCACCATCCCGGGCTATGCTTCGCGGCTTGCGAGGTTTCATGATCACAACGCCTCGGATTTCCGGCTCCCTTTTGAAATCGCTCGCGCGGATGGCGCGCACCCGCGCGGGAAGCTCTGCGCTTCAGCTGGCGCTGCGTGCGGAGCTCAAGATCTCGGAGCTCGCGAATCTTCCGGCGTCGATGTTCGGCCCGCTCGCGCTCTCGAACCGCGCGATCTCCGGGCGTCCGCCGCGCAGGCTCGAAGACGCGCGGCTCCCGCTCCCGAAGTCTCCGTGGTCGCGATCGAGCGCCGAGTTCGCGATGGCGTACGAGACGCGCCGCGCGACCCCCGAGCACGTGCTCGCGCGAGTCCTCGAAGCGGCGCGCTCGCTCGAGCGCATGACGCCGTCGATGCGCGTCTTGCTCGACATCGCGGAGGACGACGCGCACAACGCTGCGGAAGAGTCCGGCGATCGTTACCGCGTGGGAGCGCCGAAAGGCGCGCTCGACGGCGTGTGCATCGCGATCAAGGAACAAACGCGCGTGCGAGGTCTCCCCGCGAAGGGCGGCACGACGTACATGGACGGCGCGCCGCAGCCCGAGGACGCCACGATCGTCCGCCGCCTGCGCGAGGCCGGCGCGGTGATCGTCGGCACGACGCCGATGACCGAGCTCGGCATGACGCCGCTCGGCTTCAACCCGCACCGCACGATGCCGCGAAACCCGCACGACCCTGGTCGCGTCGCCGGAGGGTCGTCGACCGGCTCGGGCGTCGCCGTCGCGACGGGCCTCGTGCCGATCGCGATCGGCGCCGACGGCGGGGGATCGATCCGCATCCCGTCGTCGGTCAACGGCGTCTTCGGGATCAAGCCGACGTGGGGTCGCGTGAGCCGCGCGGGCGATCTCTTCGGCGGCAGCGTCGCGCACCTCGGACCGCTCGCGTCGTCGACGGCGGACCTCGCGCGCGTGCTCGAGATCGTCGGCGCGCCGGACGCGCGCGATCCCGAGACCGCGGCGGCTCCGCCGATCGGAAACGGAACGCTGATGACCGCGCTCCGCCGCGGCGTGAGCGGGCTCACGATCGGCATCGAAGAGGGAGAGTGGGCCGACGCGTCGCCCGAGGTGGCTCGCGCCGGACGCGAGGCGCTCCGCGCGCTCGAAAAGGACGGAGCGCGTCTGAAGACGGTCACCTCGCCGCTCATGAAGCAGGCGCCCGCGGTCGGCTACCTGGCGATCTCGATCGAGACGCGCGCCGACATTCGGCAAGACTGGCTCGAGCACGCGGACGAGATGTCGCCCGATCTCCAAATCTCGATGGCCGTCGTCCAGGAGTTCGGCGCGGTCGAGTTCGCCGAGGCGCTCCGCGTTCGCACGGGTCTTCGCATGGAGGCCGCGCGCCTCCTCGGAGAGGTCGACGTGCTCGCGCTCCCGACGACCGTGTCGATCGCGCCCGCCGTCAGCGACGCGCAGTTCGAAGGCGGATTCCTCGACGCGCAGGCGCTCGCGGGGCTCTGCCGCTTCAACTTCTTCGGGAACCTCACCGGGCTCCCCGCGGCGTCAGCGCCGATCGGCATGCACGACGGGCTGCCGATCGGCCTCCAACTCCTCGGCGACGCGTGGGACGAAGCGACGGTGCTCGCGGCGACCGCTCACCTCGAGCGCATCGGAGTCGCGAGCGCACGTCGCCCCAAGATCGCAGTCGACGTCGCCGAGTTCTGACCATGCAACCTCGCACGCCGGAGCGAAGCGGAGGTACGAGGTTGCGACGTTGAGTCAGGCCTTCCCGTGATCGTCGCAGTGACCTTCGTGGACGTGATGACGATGACCCTCGACGACGTAGTCGACGTGGTCGCCGTGCTTCACCGAGGCGTGACCGCACTTCGGACCGTGGACGTGCTTCGAATCGTGACCTTTGCAAACATGACCGCAGGTTGAGGAGCTCATACCCTCTTCTACGGACCAGGATGAAAAACGATTCCCCCTTGAACCTGTTCGAGCTCGAGGTCCTCGCGAAGGCGAAACTCCCGCAAAATGCCTGGGATTATTACGCGAGCGGGGCGGACGACGAGCTCACCCTCCGCGCCAACCGCTCGGCGTTCGGACGTCGCACAATCGACCACCGTGTTCTCGTGGACGTGAGCGTGCGCACGATGAAGACGAGCGTGCTCGGCGTCGACGTGTCGATGCCCGTGCTCGTCGCGCCGACGGCGTTCCACAAGATGGCGCACGAGGACGGCGAGCTCGCGACCGCGCGTGCCGCGCGCGCGGAGGCGACCGCGATGACGCTCTCGTCGCTCTCGAACACCGACGTCGAGGACGTCGCCGCCGCGCACCCGAGCGGAACGTTCTTCCAGCTCTACGTGTATCGCGATCGCGAGGCCACGCTCGGCCTCGTGCGACGCGCGGAGGCCGCGGGGTGTCGCGCGCTCGTCCTCACCGTCGACGCGCCGCTCCTCGGTCGCCGCGAGCGCGACGTTCGCAACGCGTTCTCCCTCCCCGCGCACCTCAAGGTGAAGAACCTCGTGCCCGCGGGCTACGGCGATCTGGAAAAGAGAATGGGCGAATCCGGGCTCGCGGCGTACTTCGCGTCGCTCATCGATCCGTCGCTCTCGTGGAAGGACCTCGCGTGGCTGCGTTCGATCACGAAGCTCCCGCTCGCGATCAAGGGCATCGTGCGCGTCGACGACGCGAAGCGCGCGCGCGACGAGGGAGCGACCGCGATCGTCGTCTCGAACCACGGCGGCCGTCAGCTCGACGCGTCGCCCGCGACGCTCGACGCGCTCGGTCCGATCGCCGAGGCCGTGGGCCGCGACATCGAGGTGATCATGGACGGCGGCGTGCGACGCGGAACCGACGTGCTCAAGGCGCTCGCCCTGGGCGCGAAGGCCGTGCTCGTGGGTCGCCCGATTTTGTGGGGCCTCGCGCACGACGGCGAGCGCGGCGTCCGCTTCGTCCTCGACACGCTACGGCGCGAGCTCGATCTCGCGATGGCGCTCGCGGGCTGCCCGTCGCTCGAATCGATCACGCGCGATCTCGTCGGTCACTCGCAAATCTGAACCGAGTTCGAGCCCTGCTCGAGCGGATGCCAGTCGGAGCACTTCACGACGTGCGGCGTCACTTTCTTCGGCGTCGCGCGCGGGATGCTCGTCACGATTTCCACCGTGGGAAGAACGATGTGACGCACCTCCGGCTCGCTCGTCTGCGCGGCCTGCGCAACGCGTGCCGGCGCCGCAATGTTCGCGGTGAGCGGCGCGGGGAGCGGCCGCTCGAGGGCGTGTACGAGAGCGCCTGTCGCGGCGAATCCGGCGGACCAAACGAGCGCGGCGAGCCCGATGACGAATGCTTTGGTCATGCGCGGATGCGTTGCATCGCGCGTGCCGAAGCCAGCGCTCGCGTGTGTGGAGCTTGTCTTGAGCGTGAGCGGTGGTGGAGACGCGGCAGCGTCGACGAGCCCGGCCGGGCCGGCGCGCGCCGCGTCGATCTGTGAATGTGGTGCGCCACGCGCGTGTCGACACGGCAAGTGGCGGCCCCGCCGCGGATGTCTCGCTGCCGCGTATCGACGACAACGCTCGCGTGGTCTGGTCGACTGACGTGAGCTCCTGAATCAGGCGAGCAGGCCGCGCGCGATCACGATGCGCTGCACCTCGCTGGTGCCCTCGTAGATCGTCGTGACGCGCACGTCGCGCAGGTGCCGCTCGGCGGGAAACTCGCGGATGTAGCCGTAACCGCCGTGGATCTGCACGGCCTCGTTGCAGATGCGCACCGCGGCCTCGCTCGAGAACACCTTCGACATCGAAGCCTCGCGCGAGAACGGAACGCCGCGCTCCTTCATCGACGCCGCGCGCATGCAGAGCAAGTGCGACGCGTCGAGCTCGGTCTTCATGTCGGCGAGCTTCCACTGGATCGCCTGAAACTCCGAGATCGGCTTGTCGAAGGCCTTTCGATCCTTTGCATACTGCACGCTCTCCTCGAGCGCAGCGCGCGCGATGCCGATCGCCTGCGAGCTGATGCCGATGCGGCCGCCGTCGAGCGCCATCATCGCGATGCGAAAGCCGCTGTTCTCCTCGCCGAGGAGCGCGCTCGCGGGGACGCGGCAGTCGTCGAACTGGAGCGAGACCGTGTTCGATCCGCGAAGACCCATCTTGTCTTCCGCTTTGCCGATGCGAAGCCCCGGCGTTCCGCCTTCGACCAGGAAGCACGAGATGCCCTTCGTGCCCGCGCCGCCGGTCCTCGCCCACACGACCATGACGCCCGCGTAGGCGCCGCTCGTGATCCACTGCTTGCTGCCCTCGATGATCCACGAGTCGCCGTCGCGGCGCGCGGTCGTGCGCATGCCGCCAGGATCGCTCCCCGCCTCGGGCTCGGAGAGCGCGAACGAGCCCGCCATGTACTCGCCGCTCGCGAGCTTCGGGCAGTACTTCTGTTTTTGCTCGTCGGTCCCGAAGCGCGCGATCACCTCGCCGACCATGTTCGTCACGGCCATCGTGACGGCGGTCGACGCGCACGCGCGCGCGACCTCTTGCATCGCGAGCGCGTACGAGACGACGCCCGCGGCCGACCCGCCGAGCTCCTCGGGCACGTTCACCGCCATGAGCCCGAGATCGGCGAGCCCCTTCAAGATCTCCTTCGGGAATCGCTCGTGCTCGTCGATGTCGTGCGCCTGCGGCAGAATCACGCGCGTCGCGAAATCGCGCGCGGATCGTTGAACGAGGGTCTGCGTCTCGCTGAGCTCGAGGTCCATCGGCCGCGGAGCTTACTAGAACTTCCTACGGAAGATGCACTCGCCCAGGGGCGCCGTTCGCGCCTAGCTCGGTGTGGCACTTGTTGCAGTCGCCATCGGTCTGCGGCGTCACCATCGCGATCTCGCGTCCTTGGTACGTGACCTTCGCGGTGAACGGCATCGCGAACGATCCGGGCGAGCCCATGAAGTTGCCGCTGCTGTTCGGCGTCATCGCGAACTGCTTGCCCTGCGCGTCGATCACGATCACCTGGGCGCCCGAGTAATCCGTCGAGCTCGCGCCGACGCAGTCGTTCGGCTCGTGGACGGTCGGGAAGACCGTGCCCATGAACGTCTCGATGGGCCCTTCGCCGCCCTGCGCGTGGCACGTGATGCACGCCTCGCCGGGCAGCATCCGTGACGAGCCTTCGCCGCCCGGGCCCGCGAGCCCGCTCGTGCAGACCGAGGTCGCGCCGCCGCACGTGCCAGCGGGGTAGCCCGCGGCGATCCAATTGTTGATCGCGTCGACGTCGGTTTGTGGCGAAGGCGACGCGGGCGCTGGCGGCATGATCGAGGGGTTGCCCGTCATGCGCGCGACGGCGCGCTGCGCTTCGGATTGACCCGGGTACTGCACCGAGTCCGCCATCAAGTCGGCGCGCGACGCGAGCGACATCGGAGCGCCGGCTGCGGGGGTCGAGCCGTGGCACGACGTGCAGACCGTGAGCGCGCTCGCGACGTCGCACGGAAGGTCGCCCGGCACCGACGCCAAGGGGCCGGTGTAGGGATTGCCACTACCGCCGTGGTGACCGCCGCCGGTGCTCCCGTTCGAGAGATAACAACCCAACATTCCAGCGCAGAAGAGGCTCGACCAAAGCGCGAATCGCCACATCACACTCTCTGTGCGGGGCAGCGCTCGGTCGGTTACGAGAATTTCGTCAGAGCTTGAACTCGACCTTGGCCGCATAGCCGCCGGGGCTCGGGACCTTCATCGTCTTGACGGTGTCGGCGATGCACTTCACCTGCGCGCCACCCTCTTTGCTCGACGTCGCGACACCGACGGCGACGACCTTGCCCTCTTTGCCGTGCGGCTCGACGTACGCGGTCACCGTGAACTTCGCGTTCGGCGCCGGGTCGAGGCACTTGTCGATCTCTTTTTTGTGCTTGCCGAGGCTCGCGGCGACCTTGTCCGAAGGCCAATCGGCGGGCTGACGCGCCTCGCCGGGATCGAACGTGAGATCGCGCTCGACGGTCGCGTCGCCGCCGATGGGCTTCGGCCACTGCGCGCCCTCGAGGATGTCGAGCATGCAACGCTCGGTGTCGTAGTCGCCGAGCGTCGACTCCTCGATGTAGGTCCACTTCGTCTTGCCATCCTCACCGACGCGCATGAAGAACTTCGCGCGGCCCGAGAGGAACGAGATGCGCTTGAGCCCGGATTTCTGGCACGCCTCGAACTGGCCGCTCAGATCCTGAAACGTGTTCGAAACGGCGCGATCGTCGATCGAGCCGAGCTCTTGGCGAACGACGGGAACGTGCGAGGTCGTCGTGGCCGTCGCGGTGGGCGCGGCCTCGACGTGCTGCGGCTCCGGCGTGCCCCCTCCGCACGCGATGATGAACAATGACGTGACGATGATCGGACGCATGTCCGACCAACTTATCAGATCCGATCAGTGCGGCGTGGGCGGAACGACGACCGTGTTGATCGGTTTCACGCTCGCGCCGGCGGGGTACGCGTAGCTCGACGCGCTGTCGTAGCCCCACACGGTGATGCCGAACGGCACGTCGCTCTTGATCGTGTGAAGGCCGTTGTCGCACTTTCCGACGGGCGCTTGCGCGTGGCGCAGGTCGACGTGCGCGTACTGGTACAGGCCGCCGGTGCCGACGTTCTGCCAGCCGCTCACCGTGCCGAGGCAGTCGAGCGTCACGTCGTGGAAATTGTTGTCCGAGCCCTTCTGCCGCGTGAGGGCGATCTCCGTGTAGCCGTACGACGGATCGGTGAAGAAGATGTACTGCGGGAGGAACTGCGCCGGCGGGACGATGTTCACGGTCTCGGGTCCGCCGACGCCGTAGTCCGTCGCTTCGTTGGCGATGGCGACGTAGTCGTTGCCGAGCGCCTTGATCGGCGGGATCTGCTGGTGCGCTGCGTCGCAGTCGTAACCAGGCCTGTGCCCTGCGAGGTAGAACGGGTGTTGATCGTCTTGCGACTTCACGTGGAAGGCGCCGGGCCCGGGGAACTCGACGAGCTGGCCTTCCTTGATCGTCGTGGGCGCGCCGCTGACCGGCGGATCGTACGTGAGCGTGGTGCCGTCGACGGCGCCGACCATGCGCCACGGCGGCGGGTCGTTCGCCACCTCGCAGAAGTGCTCTCCCCAAACGCCGATCGGGAAGTTCGATTGGACGATGCTGCCCGTGAGGTCGAGGCCCGAGCCGTCCACGGCCTGCATGATGTGGACGGTCTCGCCCTTGTTGATGTTGTACGTGACGGGCACGCCCTTCGTCGCGGCCCCGACGCCGCCTCCCGCGATGATGTTGGTCGTGGGGAGCACCGTCACTTGCGTGCCGTCTTGCTGCGCGATGAAGTCGACGGCCGGCGGGAACGACGCGTAGTCGGACATCGTCGTCGCGACGTAGTTCGTGTCCCACGCGGTGATCGGCAAGAGCAGCGTCGCGCTCGCGATGTACGAGGTCGCGCCGCCGTACGGGTAGATGTCGTAGACGACCGCGGGCACGTCGGTCTTGATCTCGATCGCGTGGCTGATCGACGTCGAGTGGATGACCATGTCTTCCGTCGACACCGCGGCCTGCACGCTCGACGGGCAGTTGCACTTAAGTTGGCCCTGGCCCGCGATGTAGTCGTTCAAGAACACGATCGCCATGCTGTTGGGCGGAATGCCGGTCGACGGAATCTTCTGGTACGTGATCGACGTGCCGGAGCCCTGCGGGAGATAGGCGAAGTTGTTCCCGTTGATCGTCTGGCCCTTCCACACGAGCGTGACGTTCATGTCCGTCGACCAGTTGTTGTTCACGAACGCCGCGAAGCAGTTGCCGGCCGCGCCGCCGCTGTTCCACGTCGTGCTCCACGCGTCGGAGGGGATCGCGTAGTAGTCGCAGCCGATCGAGCTCTTGTTCGCCGCGGCCGCGTCACATGCGGGAATGCACCCGTTCGGACCGCACCCCGTGTTGCCAGTGCACGTCTGCACGACGGTCGGGTTGCTGCCGCACGTGAGGACGTCGTGGAGATCGGCGGAGCACTGCGTGCATCCGTTCGGCCCCGTGTCGCCGCCGCCGTCGAACCCGAAGATCGGCCCGCTGTCGTTGCCGTTCGATCCGTCGATGTCCGGGCCGCCGTCGTTGCCGAATCCGGTGCCGTGACCACCGCAGGCGCCGATGGTTGCAGTTGCAACTACTAGAGTCGCGTAAGCAAGGGTTCTCCGCATGAGCGGAAATTTATCACCGCAGCAGACCGGCCGCGATCACGATGCGCTGTATTTCGCTCGTCCCCTCGTAGATTTCGGTGATTCGTGCGTCACGGTAATGACGCTCGGCGGGGTACTCGGTGGAGTACCCGTAACCCCCGAAGATCTGAATGGCTTTGTGCGCGACGCGGGTGGCCATTTCGCTCGCGTAGAGCTTGGCTTCCGCGCTTTCCAGCGAGTGGCGCGCGCCTCGGTCCTTCATCGTGGCGGCGCGCCAGGTGAGTAGACGCGCTGCGTCGAGCTGTGTGGCCATGTCGGCGAGCATGAACTGGATCGCCTGGTGCTGGGAGATCGGCACGCCGAAGCTCTTTCGCTCCTTCGAGTACGCGACGGCGGCTTCGAGCGCGGCGCGCGCGATGCCGAGCGCTTGCGACGCGATGCCGATGCGGCCGCCGTCGAGCGTCGCCATGGCCACCTTGAAGCCCTCGCCCACGTTGCCGACGACCGCGTCGTCACCGACCTTGCAGTTCTCGAAGAACACGGTGCACGAGTGCGCGCCGTGGATGCCGAGCTTGTGATCGGGCGCGTTCTGCGTGTAGCCGGGCGTGCCCTTCTTCACGACGAACGCGGTGTGCTTGACCTTCGGCCCGCTGCGATCGCTCACCGCGAACACGATGATGTGGTCGGCGTGCGGGCCGTTCGTGATCCAGTTCTTCGCGCCCGAGAGGATGAAGCCGCCGTCGGTCTTCGTCGCGTTCGTCACCATCGTCTGCGCGTCGGAGCCGCTCATCGGCTCGGTCAGACCGAAGCAGCCGAGGAGCTTTCCCTGTGCGGTCGGCGTGAGGATCTCCTTCTTCTGCTTCTCGGTTCCGAACTTGTAGATCGGGTCGCAGAAGAGCGAGTTGTTGACGCTCATGATGACGCCGCAGCTCGCGCACGCGGCGGAGATCTCCTCCATCGCGATCGCGTAGCTGAGCGCGTCGAGGCCGCCGCCGCCGTACTCGAGCGGGACGGCCATGCCGAGGAACCCGAGCTCCGCCATGCGCGAGACGATCTCGCCGGGCCAGCGTCCGCTCTTGTCGATCTCCGCGGCCTTCGGCGCGATCTCGCGCTGCGCGAAGTCGCGCGCGGTCTGCTGAATGAGCTTTTGCTCTTCGGTGAGCTCGAAATCCATCGTGGGGCCTTATCGCGTCACTTGATGAAGTGCGTCAAGAGCGCCGCCACGATGCCGCCCGCGAAGCAGAACGAAATGACGAGGAACATCCAGAAGAGCCACGCTGGAATGCGGTGCTTCGGCGGCTCTGGAATGGCGGAGCGGGCGCGTGCTCGAACGACGGGCGGCGCGCTCGCTTGGTGCTGCTGCTGCGCCATGTCGTTGTACGTGAGGTCGAAGCGCGGCGGCACGGCGTGCGGCGCCATGTCTTGCGTCCTCGGCTGCTGGAGCGCGGGCGCGGGCGCCGGCGGCGCGGGCGGCGGCGGTACCGGCGGATACATCTTGTTGCGCAGCGCTTGGATCTCGGGCGGCACCTCGGCAACCTGGAGCGTCGCGTGGTTGTTCGCCGCGTCGCGGTACGCGCCGCGATCGTCTTCCGCGGGGCTGCGCGTGACGATCGTCGCGACGTTGTCGTCGAAGTCGCCTGGAGCCGAGACCGATGGCCCGCCATCCTCGAGCGTGGACGCGAGCGAAGGCGCCTCGGGATCCGTCTCGGGCAAGAGCGCGTCGGGGCGCTCCTTGGGGGTCGGGATGTTCGAATTCGGACCGCGATTGCCGAGGTGCGCGGCGATCTGCGCGCGCGCGAGGAGGACCTCGCGGTTCACGACCGCGGTGGGCACGGTCATCGCCATGATCGCCTTGGGTCGCGCCGCGTGCTCCGCCTCGGGCTGCGCTTCGCGGATCGCTTGCGCGAAGTGCATCGCCGTCGGAAAGCGCTCCTCGGGCCGGGGGCGGAGCGCGCGCATCACCACGCGGCAGATCGCGTCGGGCAAATCCGGGCGGATCTCCTTGGGCGAAGGGACCGCGCCCGCGCGGATTCGCTTGATGACCTCCGCGAGCGGCATTCCCATGAGCGGGATCTGCGCCGTGAGCAGCTCGTGGAAGACCGCGCCCGCGGCGTAGATGTCCGCGCGCAGATCGACGGTCGACGCGTTCGTCCACTGCTCGGGCGCCATGTAGCGCGGCGAGCCCATCCCCATCTCGGGCACGGTGAGCGGCGCGGCCTCGGAGTCCTGCGCCATCTTCGAGATCCCGAAGTCGAGCACCTTCACGCACGGCGTCCCATCGACGCGCTTGACGACGTAGAGGTTCCGCGACTTGAGATCGCGGTGGATGATGCCGAGCGCGTGCGCCTCTTGGAGCGCGCTGCACACTTGGATCATGTAGAGCGAAGCCTCGGCGACGGGCAGCGGGCCGCGGTCGGCGATGAGCTGCTTGAAGTCCTTGCCGACGAGCATCTCCATGACCATGAAGGGCTCGCCCGTCGGGAGCGTGCCCACGTCCATCACGCGCACCGTGTGCTCGCTTCGAAGGCGGAAGGTCGCGCGCGCCTCACGGAGGAAGCGCTCCGCCGCGATCTCCGGCTCGAGCCCGCTGTCGACGAGGAACTTCAGCGCGACGGGCTGATTGAGCTGGAGGTGCGTCGCCTCGAGGACGACGCCCATGCCGCCGCTTCCGAGCTGTCGCTCGATGCGGTACTTTTCGCCGACGACATCGCCGGCTCGGATCGGCACGGCCATGGGTGGATGTTACTCGTGTGCGAGCTGGCGGATGCGCGCGATTTGTGGCGCGAGCGTGACGAGCCGCATTTTGGGTCGAACGGCGATGGGGCGTTCCGCCATCGAGAGCATCTCGGCGTCGAACGCGTTGTCTCCGAACGCGGCGAGCAGCGGAAGATCGCCGAGGTGCGCGCGCAGCGCCTCTGCCTTTCCGGCGCCGTAGGGGATCGGCCGGTGGACGCGCGCGGCGAAGCGATCACCCTCGAGCACCGCGGTCGCCGCGAGGACGTGCGTGGAGGAAATGCCGGCGATCTCGGCCGCGGCCTCGACGATCGGGCGCGGCGACGCGCTGACGACGAAGATCTCGTGCTTCGCGCGGCGCGCGTGCTCGATCACCTCGCGCACCTCGGGGTGGATGCGCGCGGCGAACTCGGCGCCGACCGTCGCGAGCACGAACGCCGTCGTGTCGGTCGCGGTCCAGCCCGCGTTGATCCACGTCATGATCTCGCAGACGAGCACCTCGTCGAAGCGGCCCGCGAGGTACGCGTCGTAGATGCGTCGCGCGGTGGCTACGCCGTCGCCGTGGACCTCGACGCCCGATTCGCGCGCGATCTCGGTGATTGCGCGCGTGGCGATGTCGCTCAGGCGACCCGAGTCGAGGATGCCATAGAAGAAATCTTCGCCGACGTCGCCGCTCCAGAGCGTGCCGTCGCCGTCGAACGCGAGCGCTCCGCGTGGCGCGGCGTCGAGCTCACGCGCGAGCTCGGACGCGGCGACGAGCGGGATCGCGCTCTCAGAAGGGGATTTCGTCGTCCCCACCGCCACCGCCGCCGCCGCCGCCAAAGTCGTCGGACGGGCCGGGGTCGAAGCTCGGCGCCTCGTCCTGGCGAGACGACGGAGCGCCGCCGACCGCCGCCACCGCCACCGCCACGCGAGCCGTACGACGAGCGCGGGGCGTCGCCGCCGCCTTCGGAGCGCTCGCGACGGCCGCCGCCGGCGAGGATGACGTTGTTCGCGATGATGTCGGTCGAGTAGCGCTTCTCGCCGTTCTTCTCGTAGCTCGACGTCTGGATGCGGCCCTCGATGAAGAGCCGGTCGCCCTTCGAGAGGATCTTCGCGAGCGCTTCGCCGCGCTTGCCCCAGATCGTGATGCGGTGCCACTCGGTGCGCTCTTGGCGCGTGTTCGACTTGTCGAGGTAGCTCTCGGTCGTCGCGAGCCTGAGCTTCAAGATGGCCTGGCCTCCAGGCGTTACCCGAAGCTCCGGGTCCGCGCCGAGGTTTCCGAGCAAGAGGACTTTGTTCAACCCTTCGGCCATGTGTCTCGTCTCCGTGGCCCGCACCTATGGCGCGGCTTGCCCGTGACGTCAACGGTCGGCTACAAGCGTGGGCCGAAACGCGTTCAACGTGTGTCAAACATGGCCGGCTCTACCGATGGGGGCTCCACCCCCAAACACCACATGTCCTCGGATCGCCCCGCTTCGCTTCGTGAACCTCGAATTTCGATCGTCATCCCGATCTACAACGAACAAGCGATCCTCCACGCGGCGGTCGTCGACCTGCGCGAGCGGCTGAAGCCGTTCGGTTGGGCATACGAGGTCATCCTCGCCGAGAACGGGTCGAAGGACCGCACCGTCGAGATCGCCGAGGAGCTCGCGGCGAAATATCCTGACGAGGTGCGCTTCATCACGCTCGGCGAGCCGAACTACGGCAAGGCCCTCAAGCAAGGCATCCTCCTCGCGCGCGGTCAGGTCGTCATCTGCGACGAGATCGATCTCTGCGACACCGACTTCCACCGGCGCGCGCTCGACATCCTCGACAGCGGCGAGGCGGACCTCGTCATCGGCTCGAAGCTCCTCGCGGGCGCCGAGGACGATCGACCGCTCCTGCGTCACGCGGCGAGCATCGCGTACTCGACGCTGCTCCGCACGATGCTCGGCTTCCGCGGCACGGACACGCACGGCCTCAAGGCGTTCCGCCGCGCGGCGCTGCTCGACACCGTGCGCGCGTGCCTCGTCGACAAGGACGTCTTCGCGAGCGAGTTCGTCATCCGCGCTGATCGCGGCGGCGTGCGCATCAAGGAGATCCCCGTGCGCGTCATGGAGAAGCGCCCGCCGTCGATCAACTTGTTCAAGCGCGTGCCGAACGTGCTCAAGAGCGTCGTGAAGCTGACGTACGCCATTCGCGTCCGAGGATGAAACCGTCGCAGCGAGCGCCGCAGGCGCGAGTGACTGTCCGTGCCGACCGAGCGGAGCGAGGGAAGGCATGAAAGCGCCGCCGAAGCAGGCGCTCTGGGCGGCGATCGCGATGGTCGTGCTCGCGGCCCTCACGGGCATCGGCATCGCGGCTTATTTCGCGAAGAACGTGGACCCGTGGACGTGGCGAGGGCTCGTCGCGCTCGCGACGATTCCTTTCGCGCTCGTTTGCGCGGGGCTCCTGTGGAAGTGGCCCACGCGGGAGAACGCGACCGCGGCGCTCCTCGTCGTGGGCTTCTCGCTCGTGCGCATCGGCCTGCCCGGCGAGTGGACGACCGCGACGTACGTCGTGCTCGGCGTGACGCTCGCGCTCGCCGCGCCCGTCGCGTGGGCCGCGCGCACGCTCCCCAACTAACCAGCGTTCGCGTGAGTCGACGAAAACCTCGGTGCGCCACTCGCGCGTCGACGCGGCAGGTGGTCCCGCGGCGATGTCTCGCTGCCGCGTGTCGACGAGTCAGGATTTCTTCGCGGCGACGCCGTCGATCGCGGCGAGGAGCTCGTCGATCGGGAACGGCTTCGTGACCCGCGGGACCGCCGAGCGCTCGAGGTACTCGGCGGCGCGCGTCGTGAACGTGCCGGCCGTCATGAAGACGAAGCGCTTCGCGAGCTCGGGGTTCTTCGACGCGACGCGCTCGTGAATGTCGACCCCGCTGAGGCTGGGCATCATCACGTCGCACACCACCGCATCGAACGCTCCGTCTTCGAGGAGCTCGAGCGCGCGCTCCGGGCTCGTCTCGCCGACCACGTCGACCGAGCGCGACAGCGCGGACATGAGCGCGGAGACGATGCGCGGCTCGTCGTCGACGACGAGCACGCGGCGCGAGGACGACCGCTCCTCCGAAGACGGCGGCGGCGCGGGGATCGTCTTCGTCGACGTGCGCTCCTTCTGCGCGCGCTGGAGCGTGACGATCATCGTCGTCCCCTGCCCTTCGGTGCTCTTGGCGACCAGCGCGCCGCCCGCGCGCACCAAGATGTCGCGACAGATCGACAGACCGAGCCCGGTGCCGCCTTGCGCGCGCGTCGTGAAGAACGGCTCGAAGATGGCGTCGAGCTTGTCCGCCGCGATGCCGACGCCGTTGTCCGTGACGGACACGATGACCTGATCGCTCGCGATCTCGGTCGCGATCGTGATGTGCCCGTCGGGTTTGCTCTCGACGGCGAACGCCGCGTTGAGGAGCAGGTTCACGAAGACCTGCTCGACCCTCCGCGCCACGCCGACCACCGCGGGGAGCTCGGCGAAGTCCTTCGTGAGCTGCCCGCGCGCGCGGATCTCGTGCGCCACGAGCCGCTCGGCGGACTCGATCGCGAGCGCGAGATCGACGGCGCCCTGCGGCTCGTCTTCTTGCCGTCCGAAGAAGCGAAGATCGCGCACGATGCCCGCGATGCGATCGATGCCCGAGCGGACGTCCTTGACGAGCGCCGACTCCGACTCGGCGACGCGACGCGAGAGCATCTCCGCGGCGAGGCCGATGAACGTGAGCGGGTTGTTGATCTCGTGCGCGACGCCCGCGGCCATCTTGCCGAGCGACGCGAGGCGATCGGAGTGCGCGATTTGCGCGCGGAGGCGCACGCGCTCGGTGACGTCGCGCGCGTAGGCCAGCACCGCGGGCGCGCCGTCGAACTCGATCACGGTCGAGGCGATCTCCGCCGTAATCGTGGTCCCGTCGCGCCGCCTCGCCGGGTACTCGCGCGGCACGAGCCTCTGCCCCTCTTGTTCCATCTGCACGATGCGGCGCCGCATCGTCTCGATCTCGCGCGCGTCGAGGAAGGTCATCGGCTTTCCGACGAGCTCGTCGGGCGAGCCGTGCCCGAGCAGTCGCGCCGCCGCGTCGTTCGCGTAGAGCACGACGCCCTCGCGAGAGACGACGATCGCGTCGGGCGCATTTTCCACGAGCGCGCGAAATCCTCGTTCCACGATCGTCCACCATACGCGCATCTCGTGAAGTTCTGCTAGATCGGCTGCGAAGATGGAGCGCTTCGACGTTGCGGTCATCGGCGGCGGCGTGAACGGGACGGGCGTCGCGCGCGACCTCGCCCTCCGCGGCCTCCGCGTCGTCTTGTTCGAGCGCAACGATCTAGCGTTCGGCGCGAGCGGCAACTCGAGCGGGATGATCCACGGCGGCGTCCGCTACCTCGAGACGAACCCGAGCGTGACGGAGACGTCGTGCCGCGACTCGGGCTACATCCAGCAGATCGCGCCGTTCTTGCTCTTTCGCATCCCGTTCATCATGCCCATCGCGCAGGGCAAGGCGGGGCGCGTGCTCGTCGAGCTCATCGACGCGTACTTCCGCGCGTACGACAACTACCAGCCGCTCAAGCACAGCGAGCCGCACACGCGCCTCGACGCGGCGGATTTGAAGCGCCTCGAGCCCGGGCTCGTCGGCAATCACGTCGGCGGCGTGACGTTCGACGAGTGGGGCACCGACGGCGCGCGCATCTGCGTGCTCAACGCGATCGACGCGGAGGAACATGGCGCGCACATCCACACGCACACGACGGTCGAGCACGTGAAGCGCGACGCGGCGACCGGCGAGTGGCGCGTCGACGCGCGCGACGTCCTCGATCAGAAGCGCCACGACGTGATCGCGCGCGCGGTCGTCAACGCGACGGGCGCGTGGAGCCCGATCACCGCGAGCCTCGGAAAGCTGCCGCCTAACCGCGTGCGCGTGCGGCCGGGCAAGGGCATCCACGTCGTCTACGATCGGCGCCTCTCGAACTACGGCATCCTCGCCGAGGCGATCGACGGCCGGCAGATCTTCGTCATGCCGTGGCAGAACGTGACGATCATCGGCACGACCGACGACGACTACTTCGGCGATCTCGACGACGTCGTCTCGACGAGCGAAGAGGTGCGCTACCTCGTCCAAGGCGTCGCGCGCGTCTTCCCCGCGATACGCAGCGCGCGCGCGATCGGGACGTACGCGGGCGTTCGCCCGACGATCTACGAGTACGGCAAGCTCGAGGACTCGCTCTCGCGCGAGCACGAGATCGTCGATCACGAGGCCGACGGCGCGCCCAACGTCTTCTCGATGATCGGCGGCAAGCTCGCGAGCTTCCGCCTCTTCGCCCAGGAGATGAGCGACCGCATCGCGCGCGATCTCGCGCCGTCGTCGGTGTGCACGACGCACACGACGCCGCTCCCCGGCGGCGAGCGACACGTCGACGCGCTCGAGCTCGCGGAGCGGCACGAGATCACGCCGATCGCCGCGCGGCGGCTGGTCTTCCGTCACGGCGCGCGCGCGCACGTGGTGCTGGCGAACCTCGGCAAGAGCCCGCGCGCGCGAGAGGTCGTGTGCCCGTGCGAGCCCGTGCTCGGCGCGGAGGTCGAGCACGCGGTGCGCGCGGAGCACGCGCGCACCGTGGAGGACGTCGCGCGACGAACGCGCCTCGGCTTCGGCGCGTGCGGCGGCATGCGCTGCGCCGTGCGCTGCGGTCAGATCGTCGCGCGCGAGCTCGAGCTGCCGCCGAGCGTGGGGCGCGCGCAGGCGCACGCGTTCCTCTTGAAGCAGGCGAAGATGCGCGCGCCGGCGCTCGGTCCCGAGCAAGCGCGGCAAGAGGCGCTGGCGATCGCGAGCCTTCGCGCGACGGCGGTCGTGCGATGAGCAAGAGCGTCGTCGTGATCGGGAGCGGCGCTGCGGGGACTGCGGCGACGATCGCCGCGCACGCCGCGGGCGCGACCGTCACGATGGTGCGCGGTCGAACGGGCGCGTCTTCGCTCACCTCCGGGGCGCTCGATGGAGACCTCGGCGACATCGGCGAAGGGACGCGCGCCATCGTTGCGGCGCTCGAGCTCCACGCGCTCGTGCCGTGCACGCTCGCGACGAGCGCCGGCACGATCCGAAGCGCCGCTGGACGCGACGCTTCACTCGCGAACCTCGACGACGCGAAGGGCCCCGTGCTCGTCGCGCGCGTGGCGCACCACGCGTGGGACGGCGACGCGCTCGCCGCGGCCTACGCCGAGCTCGACCCGCGCGGGTTCGTCGCGCGCGACATCGGCCTCGTGCTCCACACCGAGGAGCGCTCGATGAGCCACGGCGAGCTCGCGTCGCGGCACGACGAGCCCGCGCGCCTCGCGCGCGCCGCCGAGCGCATTCGAGACGCGCTCGGCCAAGGCGGGACCTTCTCGGCGGTGCTCCTCCCTCCTTGGCTCGGCGCAAGAGCCCCGCGCGCGCGCGAGCTCTCGGCGCTCGCGTCGATCCCGTGCGGCGAGGTGCTCGCCCCCATCGACGGGCCCGCGGGCCTCCGGTTCAACGCCGCGCGCGACCGATGGTTGCAGAATGCAAGCATCACGACGCACGCCGATCGCGCGACGCGCGTCGCGACCTCGAAGGACGGCTTGACCGTCGAGCTCGCGCGAGGCGAGCGCCTCGCGTGTGACGCGGTCGTCCTCGCGACCGGTGGAGTCCTCGCGGGGGGCATCGCGTACACGCCGGGCGACGCGACGCCCGCGCGCGCCGTCCCGCCGCCTGCGAGCGCGCCGTTCCAGCTCTCGTACGAAGCCCCCGTCGTCCTCGGCCGTGACGGCCGTCCGCTCCTCGTTCCTGGCTCGGTGTTCGGCGTCGCGCCGGAGTCGCTCATGTGGCCCGGCGGCGACGGGCTCGAGCGCGTGGGCATCCTCGCCAAGGGTCTCGTCGCAGGCGCTCACGTCTTCGCGTGCGGCGACGCGCTCGAGGGGCGCGCGCGCACCGTGCTTGCCGCGTTCGCCACGGGCGCCGCAGCCGGGCGCGCCGCTGCGACTTGATCAGCCGAGCGCTTCGCGAACGCGCGCCGCGATTCGCGCGTTCGCCGCGCGCGCCGCCTTGATGGCGCCGCCCATGTTGAAGAAGCCGTGGATGAGGCTGGTCTCGACGCAGAAATCGACGGGCACGCCCGCGCGATGGAGCGCGTCGGCGTAGAGCTTCCCTTCGTCGCGCAACATGTCGAACCCCGCGGTCACCACGGTCGCGGGCGCGAGCCCCGCGTAGTCGGTGTACCGAATCGGCGAGGCGCGCGGGTCGTCGCGCTCGTCGATGCCGTTCAAGTAACGCTTCTCGTACCACTCGGTGCGCTCCGCCTCGAGGAAGAATCCCTTCGCGAACTTTTTGTACGACTCGGTCGTGCGCCACCAGTCGGCAGCTGGATAGATGAGGAGCTGGTGCGACGGCTGCTGCGTGCCGCGCTCCTTGCAGAGGTGACACACGACGGCCGACATGTTGCCGCCCGCGCTGTCCCCGCCGACGCCGACGCGAGCGCGATCCGCCCCGAAATCGCCCGCGTGCGCCCGCGCCCACTCGTACGCGGCGAGCGCGTCCTCGATGGCCGCGGGGAACATGTGCTCGGGCCCGAGCCGATAATCGACCGCGCACACGACGACGCCGCTCTCGTGCGCGAGCACCTTCACCGCCTCTTCGTGCGTGGAGAGGCTCCCCGTCACGAAGCCGCCGCCATGAAAATAGACGAGCATCCCGGGCTTCGGTCGCGCGGTGCGCGGACCGTAGACCCGCGCGCGCATGCTGCCGACCGCGTTCGGGATGAGCACGTCACGCTCCGTCGCCATCTCTGGCGGATCCGGCGCGACGGCGGTCTTGTCTTCTTCCATCTGCCGCCGCGCGACCTCGACGTCCTCGGGCTGGCCGACGTTCAGGCGCCGCGCGGCCTCGAGCATCACCTGCGTCTCCACGTCGAGCGTGTTTCCGTCGACGATGATGGGCGCGCCCGCCATGCGACGGAGCGCGTCGCGCGAGAGGCTCATCACGGCTCGAAACGCGCGGTCGCGTGCTCTCAGTGCGATCAGGACAGCCTCCCCACGTGCACGGAGGTGAGGTAGCGAAAGTCGACCTTGTCGTCGAGGGCTCGCTCGTCGAAGATCCGATCGAGCGCGCGCATCATGCCCTCGTGCTTCGGGTGGCCCTTCTGCGGGACGTACGACGACGACAGCGCGCGCCCGACGAGCCCCGCGCGATCGAAGCGCTGCACGTTGTCGAACGCGAGCGTCTCGAAGGGCCCGCCGAAGAAGCGCGCGATGGCGTCCTTGTCGATGTTCCGGTGGTCGACCGTCGCGTAGTCGATCGCGTGCTCGCGGAGGACGGCCTCGTAGGCCTCCAAGAACGGCGTGTCCACGAGGCGCTCGTTCCACATGAGCGCGACCCAATGCGGCGAAGCGACCACGCGGCGAAGCTCGGCTCGCGCCTCCGCGGATCGGAACCAGTGGAACGCTTGCGCGGCGATCGCGAGCTCGACGGACGCGTCCGCGAGGGTTGTGGACTCGGCCGTGCCGTCCACGCTCGTGAAGCGTGGGAACCCGCATAAATCCGCCTCGGCGGCCGCGCGCATCTCCGCGTTCGGCTCGACGGCGAAGACCGCGTAGCCGCGCTCGAGCAGCGGTCGCGCGGAGATCCCCGTGCCCGATCCCACGTCCGCGATCGCCGCGCCCGCGCGAAGCCGAGTGACGCGCACGATCGCGTCGATCGCGGCGTCCGGATAATGCGGCCTCCACTTCACGTAATCGGCGACGCGATCGCTGAACCGCGTCGTCGACGAATTCACTTCTTCCCCGAGGCGATCTTTCGGAGCAGCGTCTCGTAGCCGATGCGCATCACGGGATCGTTCGCGGTGCGCGGGTCCGCCGGGACGTCGCGCGAGACGAGCGAGTCGGGCGTGCCGCCGTCGGGCACCTCGTACGTCACGACGACGCCCGCGTCGCGCGAGCCGCCGCTTCCCTCGCTCGGCAGCGCGTTGGCGTAGTCGCTCTCGTGAAACGAGAAGCCGCCGTCGGCTTTGTGCGCGGCCTGCACGATCACGTCGGGGTGGATGCCCTCGCCCTGAACGCCGTGCCCGTTCGGCGTGTAGTAGCGCGAGACCGTGAGCTTGAGGCCCGCGCCGCCCGGCAGATCGACGATCGACTGCACGACGCCCTTGCCGAACGACTGCGCGCCGACGACCGTGGCGTGCGCGGAGTCCTGAAGCGCACCCGCGACGAGCTCCGCGGCGCTCGCGCTCCACTCGTTCATCAAGACGACGACGGGGAGATCCGCGAACGCGCCGCCGCCGTGCGCCGTCGCCGTCTCGACGATCTGCCCGCGGTGCCGCATCGTGTAGATCGGGCCGCTCGTGAGAAACTCGTCGGCGACCGCAGCGGCTTGATCGACGAGCCCGCCGGGGTTGTTTCGCAGATCGAAGAGCACGCCGGTGAACGGCCCCTTCGCCTCGGTCCGCAGGCGGCCGATGAGGCGTTCGAGCTCGTCGTGCGTCTTGTCTTGGAACTGCTTGAGCTGGATGTAGACGACGCCGTTCGGCATCACGCCGCCGCGCACGCTCGACATGTGCACCTCGGCGCGCACGACGTCGACCTGCAACGGCTCGGCGCGGTTCGCCCGCGCCATCGTGAGCTTCACGTGCGTGTTCGGCTGGCCGCGCATGCGGCGGACGAGCTTGTCGTAGCCGATCTCTTTGATCGTCTGACCGTCGACGGCCAAGATGCGATCACCCGCCTTGATGCCCGCGCGCTCGGCCGGAGAGCTCTCGATGATCGCGAGGATGATGATCTCCTCTTCGCGAAGCTCGACCTCGACGCCTATGCCCGCGAACTTCCCCTCGGTGTCGTCCTGGAGCTGCCGGTACTCGTTCGGCGGGAGGTAGCTCGAGTGTGGATCGAGGTCGTCGACCATCCCCGCGATCGCGCCGTTCACGAGCTTCGTGCGGTCGACGGGGTCGACGTATTCGTTCTCGACGAGCGTCAGCACACGCCCGAGCTGCGCCATGGCAGCGTACGGAGACTCGGCGGCGGGCTTCGCTTCGGCCGTGCCGACCACCGCGTGGGCCGCGAATCCAGCGGCGAACGTGCCCGAAAGCACAAAGATGGTCCTGAGAGAACTACGAGCCATCGTGGATCTGGTTAGCACGTTCTTTCGTGCGAGCGGATTGTCGTAGTCATACGCCAAACATCGCTGATACTCTGCGGATGTAGTTCCCCGACACACCCAGCGACGGAGGTTTTGCCTTGGCCATCGGTGACACGAAGGATGCAGCAAATCGCAGCAGCAGCGCCGACGCTTCGAAGACCGACAAGCGCAAGCAGTCCCTCTACTTCCCCGAGTCGATGCTCCAGGAGATCAAGGAAGAGGCAGCGCGCCTCGACCGGTCGCTTTCCTGGGTCGTCCAGCGCGCGTGGAAGATCTCGCGGCTCGAGATCAAGAAGCTCCCGAGCGTGAACGACGTCGAGGGCGGTGAAGAGGACGACACGGAGTGAACATCGAACCTCGCACGCCGAAGCGAAGCGGAGGTCCGAGGTTCGTACGATGAGTCGTGCGGCGTTCGCGGTCGCCGATGACGGCACGCGATTGTTCGTGAGGGCTGCCGGGCCCGCAAACCCCGGCGCCACGCACGCGGTGCTCTGTGACGGCATCGCCTGCGATGGCTTCATCTGGAAATACCTCTGGAGCGAGCTCCAAGAGGACATGCCGGTCGTGCACTGGAATTATCGCGGGCACGGGCGGAGCGCGATGCCCGCGGATCCCGAGCGCGTCGACGTCGCCGCGCACGCCGAGGACCTCGCCGCGATCCGGCGCTACGCGGGCGACCCGCCGTGCGTGCTCTTCGGGCACTCGATGGGCTGCCAGGTCGTGCTCGAGGAGCTTCGAAACCACCGCGAGCGCGTGAAGGGCCTCGTGCTCATGTGCGGCTCGTACGGTCGCGTGACGAAGACGTTCCGCGGCGTGCCGATCCTCGAGATGATCCTGCCGAAGATCGTCGCCGGCGTGAAGAAAAACGAGGCGCTCGTGCGCGCGGTCTGGGAGCGCATCCCCTCGGACATCTCGCTCCGCCTCGCGCTCAAGGCGGGCGATCTCGATCCGGCGCATTTCAACATCGAGGACATGCGGCCCTACGTGACGCACATGCGCTCGATGGATCTGCCGCTCTTTCTCCGCATGCTCTCGGCCGCGGGCGAGCACAGCGCGGAGGACTTGCTCGCGACCGTCGACGTGCCGACACTCGTCGTCGCGGGCGAGCGCGACACGTTCACGCCGCTCTTCCTCGCGGAGGCGATGGCCAAGGCGATGCCGAAGGCCGAGCTCTTCGTCGTGAAGAACGGCAGTCACGTCGCGCCGCTCGAGCAGCACGATTTGGTCGACGAGAAGATCCGCGCGTTTCTGCGCGAAAACGTCCTCGCCGCGTGATGCGCGCGGCGTTCGTTGCAGTCTGCACGCTTCTCGCCGGGTGCCGGACCGAGTCCGCGGCGCCGGAGGCGGGCGCGGCGTACGACGCGGGGCTCTCGTTCGTGTTCGCGGACGCGTCGCCTTCGCCCTCGCCTCTCTCTAGCAGCGCGAGCGCTTCGCCGCCCACGAAGGCGAGCGGCGACGAGCGGCTCGCCGCGTACGCGAACGCGACGCCCAAGGCGGCCAAGAGCATCGGCCACACGTCGGTCGTCTTTCGAATCGACTTCGACGGCGGCCTCCGCGCGGCGTACAAACCCGAGTCGAAGCGCGGCCACAAACGCTACCGCGGCGAGGTCGCGGCGTACCGGCTCGGAAAGCTCCTCGCGCTGCCGAACGTGCCGCCTGCGGGCGTGCGCGTCCTCGTCCGCTCGGAGCTTCGCGCGGCGGCGCAGGCCGACCCTCGGTCGTCCGCGCTCGAAGCCGACGAGGTGATCGATCACAAAGGCCACGTCTTCGGCGCGCTCATGCCGTGGATCGACAAGCTCGAGTTCTACCCGTTCGAGAGCCCGAGCGAAGAGGCGCGATGGAAGAAGTGGCTCGCGAGCGGCGGAGCCATTCCCGCCGATCAGCTCGCGATCGCCGCGCAGATCTCGACGCTCGTCGTCTTCGACGCGCTCACGGGGAACTGGGACCGCTGGAGCGGCGCGAACGTCGCGATCGATCGCAAGACGAGCACGCTCCTCTTCGTCGACAACGACGCCGCGTTCTTCGACCCCGTACCGCCCGCGTTCGCGCCGCAGATGGCGCTCCTCCGCGGCGTGGACCGCTTCTCGAAATCGCTCGTCACGCGCCTGCGCGCGATCGACGCGCTGATGCTCGCCGACGCGTTCGGCGAAGAGGAGCCCGGCGTGCCTCTGCTCCCCGCGCGCGTCGTCGCCGCCGCCGATCAACGCCGCAAGGACGTCCTCGCGATCGTCGACGACAAGATCAAGTCGCTCGGCGAGCCCACGGTCCTCTCGTTTCCGTGAGGTCAGGAGCTCACCTGGTCGACCAGACCACGCTGTCGTTGGCGTCGACATGCGGCAGCGAGACAATCGCGGCGGGGCCGCCACATGCCGCGTCAATGCGCGAGAGGCGCACCGAGGTTCTGGCCACACGCTTCGATCGAGACGGAACGTGCCGGTCCGGCCGGAGTCGTCGACGCTGCCGCATCTCGAAGACCACTCATACTCGAGACACGATCCACTCACGCGATCGCTAGGACTCAGGCCGCTTCGCGGTGGAGGCCCATGCGCTCCGCGACGCCGTCGCGATAGCGGTGCCACGCCCAGAGCGCGCGCTCGCACGTTTGGATGACCGTGCGCGCGAGCGTCTCGTCTTCTTCGCGGACGTGCTCGAGCACGATGCGCCACGCGTCCTTTCGGTGGCCGCCTTCGACCGCGCCGTGCGCGCGCGTGAGCTTCATCGCGTCGGGCGGGCAGCCGTAGTGGGCGACGAGCGGGTGCTTCGCGACGGCGTCGTCGCCGCGCGGCCGAACGAACGTGCCCTCGAGCTCCGCGCGCTCGTTCCGGCTGCCCTCGACGAAGATGGTGAGCAGGGCGACCGCGGCCTGCCACGGCGGCGCGTCCGCGGCGTCGCGGAGCATCTGGCGGTAGCTGCGCGCGGATGGGTGCAGATTACATGCGTTTTCCTCGAACAGCTCGCGCCCGAAGCCGAGGCCGCCCATCATGCCGAGGAAGAGCTCCGGGTGCGGGCCGCTCCGCGAGAGGCCGCCGGTCTGCTCCTCGTAGACGTTCTCGGCGAGCGCGGCGCGCACGTCCTGGATCGGCGGCGTCTGCCCGAGCGCCCGCGCGAGGAGCACGGGGAAGTCGCGGACGTACACGAGGTACTCGTGCTGGAAGTGGACGAGGAGCTGCTCGCGACGAAGCCCGGGCCGCGTGAGCGACGGATACGCCCAGTGATCTTTCTGATCCATCATCGCGAGCAGCCGCTGCGCGAGAGGCCTTTGAAGCTGCATGCCCCGATCGTGACAAATCACGACCGCGCGGGCACGTTTTGCGGTGCGCGGGTTGCCGAGTGACAACCGTCGTCGCGGGGCGTGCGCTCGACGCGAGCTTCGGGCTTAGTGGCTGCCGTCGAGGTACATGCACGTCTCGAGGCGCGTCGCCATGAAGACGATGATCGTGAGCGCGATCGCGAGCGTGACGATGCCGAGCCCGGTCAGCTTCGTGGGGGACCACGCCTCGTCGACTTCCATCGCGTGCTCGAGGTCCGGGTCGCGCTGCTCGGCATTCGCTGCTTTCGCCATGTCGCCCGTAGGTAACGCATCAGGCCGGGACAATCAAGCAGCTGTCGCCGAGCTCGTGCCCTAGAAAACCGCGCGAAACGGCCCACGCGCTCGCTCGAGCGAGGAGGTCCCGCGGCAGGAACGCCGCGAGGAGATCGGCGTGGGACGTCTTGGGATCGTGCATGCCCGTGAGCAGGCCCGAGACCGCGTGGAGCCGGTGGCCCGCGTCGATGCGGAGGTCGGTCGTGGCCTCGCCGGCGCGGACCGCGCCCGTCGCGAGCGCAGCGCTCTCGAGCGCGCGCACGACCGACGTGCCGACCGCGATGACGCGGCGCCCTTCGCGTCGTGCGGCAGAGACGTGGGCCGCGGTGTCCTCGGGGATTCGATAGCGCTCGACCCAAGGGAGCGAGGCGTCGAGCGCGCCATCGCCGATCGACGAGAGTCCCGCGGCGTGCGTGAGACGCGTCACCGTGACGCCGCGCCTTCGGAGCGCGTCGAGCGCGGCGAAGTCGATCGGGCGCCCCGCCGACGGCATCTCCGCGGCCCACGGCTCGCCCGCGTAGACGTTCTGCACGTCCCAGAGGGCGAGCGGCTCGCGAACGTGTGCATACTGCACGGGTTTCCCGGCGCGATAGAGGCGAGCGATGGCGTCCTCGCGGTCTTGGAAGCGCAAGCGCACGCGCCGCTCGGTCCCGACGCGTGTGACGACGGCCTCGAGACCCGAGACGGAGAGCGCGCCTCCCAAGGCGAGCGGAGGCGGCGGCGCGCGGCGCTCGGTGGGCGTGCGGTAATCGCCCGCGCCCAAGACGACCGCGTCGCACGCGCCGGACGCGTCGGGCATCGCGAGCAAGCGGAGCTCGAGCGGCTCGCCGCGAGCCGTCGCGCCGAAGACCGAGGCGGGAAGCGTCGCGGCGTCGTTCAACACGACCACGTCGCCCGCGGAGAGGAGCCGCGCGAAGCCATCGAACCGAGCCTCGCTGACGTCTCCACTCGCGACGCGGACGACGAGAAGCCGCGTCTCGGAGACGGAGCGCGTCTGCGTCGCGGGCGCGAAGACGCTCGCTGGGATCATGATGCGCTCCAATCCGACGCGACGAGCCTCGCGCCGGGCTCGATCTTCTCCGCGCCCTCGATCATCGCGACGATTCGCTCCGCGACTCGCTCGGGGCGCTCGAGCGTCGCGCGGTCCGTGTCGGGCATCGCGTCGGCGTGCATCTTCGTGTCCATCTCGCCGGGGTCGACGGAGAAAACGCGGACGCCGTGCTCGCCGAGCTCCGCGCCGAGCACGCGCCCGAGCTGATCCAGCGCGGCCTTCGAGACGCCGTACGCGCCCCACCGCGGATAGCCCGAGACCGCCGCGTCCGAGCTCACGTGCACGATGACGCCCGTCTTGCGGAGCGCCATCGAGCCGCCCACGATTTTGTCGACGCGAAACGGTCCGATGAGGTTCGTCTCGAGCACTGCTTGGAGATCCTCGCACGCGGTGTCGAGCAAGAACGGCATCGGCATCGGCCCGAGCGTGCTCGCGTTCTGGACGAGCACGTCGATCGGGCCGACGAGCGCCGCGGCGGCTCCAGTGATGCGATGCGCGGACTCCTTGTCGCCCACGTCGAACGCGAGCCCGTGTGCGTCGCCGCCCTCGGCGCGAATCTTTCGGACGACGCGAGCGAGCGCATCTTCGTGCCGCGCGTCCGCCGGCGATGCCGGACGCGCGTCCGAATCTGCGCGCGCCGGCGATGCCGGACGCGCGACTAGCACGACGCGCGCCCCACGCTTGGCGAGCGTCTCGCCGAGCGCCGCCCCGAGCCCGCGGCTCCCACCCGTCACCAGCGCTGCCTTGCCTCGAAGATCCATGTGTCGCCTCCGAGTCTCAGCGTGTGGCCTCGGCGTCGATCTGTTGTCATCTTTGACAATATGTTGTCATGATTCCAAGCCATGGGAACCGACCTCTCGAACCGCCTCGGCCGGAACATCCGCGTGCTTCGCGAGGCGCGCGGCCTGACGCAGAGCCAAATCGCGAAGCTCGCGGCGATTCCGCGCGCGACGCTCGCCCACCTCGAGTCCGGCGGCGGCAACCCGACGCTCGCGGTGCTCAGCGCGGTGGCTGACGCGTTCCAGGTCTCGCTCGAGGAGCTCGTCGCGGCCCCACGCGCCGCGCTCGAGGTCATCCCGAAGAGCCGCCTCCCCGTCCGGATGCGGAGCGACGTCGAGGTGCGAAAGCTCCTGCCCGATCCGATCCCGGGCATGGAGATCGATCGATTCGCGCTCCCGCGCGCGCGCGAAGATGGTCGGCGTTCCTCACACGCCCGGCACGCGCGAGTACCTCACGTGCGAGCGCGGCAGCATCGTCCTCGTCGCGAGCGGTGAGCGCGCCACGCTCTCGGAGGGCGACGTCATCGCGTTCCGAGGCGACCAGAAACACAGCTACGAAAACCCGAGCCCGTCGACCGCGGTGGCTTATTCGGTGGTCGTGCTTGGCGCGTTAAAGGCGACGGGCCCGCGGTTTTCGCCGCGAGCCCGTCAGATGTTCCGACCACCGTTGGCCGTGTGTGGAGGTACATGAACCCCTAGCGATTGCTAGGTGGGAAGCGCTGACCGCACTTTAGGCTTCCGAGTTATCCGACGGGTTGCGCCGGCCCGGCGTGCACACTGGACGGTCATTGCCACCCTGGTTCATCGACGGCAGGGATCCACGTTCTCCAATCATCACGTACCTGGCAGAGGGAACTCGTTCATCCTAAGAGGCGCGATTTTTCCGTCAAGGCACCAAGTGCCATGCCAAGGTCGATTCGCTAGTTATTGGACCAATTCCCGCAAATCGTGCCTAGCTCCACGCATGCAGGACGTTGCGCACTACACGGAATCGGTCGAACGCGAGCACATGGTCGAGCTTCGAGGCGAGGTGCGCTTCGTCGAGGCGGGGCAAGCGTTCGACATTCCGCTCGCGCTCGTCGTCACGGTGCGGGCGTACGGCACGCAGCGCGGCGCGCTCGGTGAGCACGTCGAAGAGGCCATCGAGGGCGCGCTCCACGCGCTCGGCGCGGGCGCCGAGGGGATCGGCTTCGATCGCAACGAGGACGCGCGCCTCTCGGACGAGCTCTTTCGCGCGAGGCGGCTCGGCTTCGCCGGCATCGCGATTCGGTTGACCGCGCTTCGCGCGCTCTGCGCTCCGGTCGGCGGGCTCGACGCGGCGGACGCGCGGACGATCGCGTTCTACGCGCGCGCGACGACGGAGAGGCCGCTCGTGGTCGCGCTGGACGAGGGCGACGAGCGGATCCCGGCGTTCGTGATGGCGCGGACGCTCGACGAGATCATCGAGGCAGAGGCGGCGCCGGAGTCGGAGCCCGAGCCGATGGTCGTACTGGCGCCCGAGCCCGAGCCCGAGCCGGAGCCCGAGCTGGAGCAGCCCTCGATTTCGCTCGCGCAGGTGATCGCGCAGGCGCCCGAGGTGGTGGTCGCGCCGACGCCATCGCCGATCCCGGTCGCGGTCGCGCCCGTCGCGCCGACGAACGAGACGATCCCGTGGCGCGACTACGTCGACACGCTCGAGGCCGCGCGCGGGCCGCAGACGCTCGCGTCGTTCGAGCGGCTCTTCTCGAACGCGTACATCCCGCTCGCCAACGCGATCGATCGCGGGCTCGCCGAGCGACGCGCGGAGGCCGCGCGCGACGAGTTCCGTCGTACGTTCTCGCGCTCGTACTCCGAGGCGCTCCCCACGTTCGCGCTGACGGGCAAGCGCCCGCGCATGGTGCTCGACGCGTTCGACGTCGCGGCGAAGATGGCGCGCGCGCACGGCGCCCGAACGGCGCAAGTGCTCCTCGTCGACGGCATGCGCTTCGATCTTGCAGCGCAGATCGCCGAGCGCACGACGGAGCTCCTCGAGGGCCGTGCGCAGCTCGCCGATCGCATCACGCTCTTCTCAGCGCTCCCGTCGAGCACGCCGCGCCAGCTCGAGGCGCTCGCGCGAGGCATCGAGGCGCTCCGCGGCACCGACGGCGAGCGCGATCCCGAGCCGATGCGCGGGCGCACGGCCGACACGGTGAGGCGCGTTCGCCTCGGCTCGCGCGATCTCTACAAGCTCGACGTCGTGGAGACGACCCTCGCCGCGGCGGGCGAAGCCGCCATCGACGTGATCGACGACGTCGCGGAGGACGCGGCCCGCGCGATCGCGAAGCACGCGCGCGCGCAACCCGCGAAGACGTTGATCTTCGTCCTCGGCGATCACGGCTTCCGCTTCGATCACGGGGCAGCGCGCCACGGGGGCGCGAGCCCCGAAGAGGTCATCGTCTCGGGCCACGCGTTCCTCGTCGGCGACGTCCACTGAACTCGTGCTAAACCGCACGGCGTGAGCGGGATCCTCGATCGGTTCTCTCGCGCGCGCGGCGTCGCGGTCCAGGACGCTCGCGGAGACCACTCGTACGACGCGCTCCGAGCGCGCGCGGAGGACGTCGCGGCGTACCTCGGCGATCGCCGCGGCAAGCGCGTCGCGATCCTCGCCTCGCCCGGCGCGGAGCTCGTCTCGGCGCTCTTCGGCGTCTTGTCGAGCGGCGGGTGCGCCCTCGTCCTGTCGCCGCTCCACCCGCCCGCCGAGAGCGCGTACTTCTGCGACGACGCGGACGTCGATCTCGTCCTCGTCACCGCGGATCAAGCCGAGCGCGCGCGCGCGTTCGCCGGCGCTCGCGCAGTCGTCGACCTCGCGACCATCGGAAAGACCACGAGCGCACCGCGCGCTCCTTCGGGCGGGGACGTTGCGCCCGCGCTGATTCTCTACACGAGCGGCACGACGGGAAAACCGAAGGGCGCGGTCCTCTCGCACGGAAACCTCTCCGTGCAGCAAGAGCTCCTCGCGGAGACGTGGGGTCTGGTCTCGAGCGACGTCCTGCTGCACGCGCTGCCGCTCCACCACATGCATGGGCTCTGCATCGCGCTCCTCTCGTGCCTCGGCGCGGGCGCGACGATCCGCATGCTCCCGGCGTTCGACGCCGCGCGCATCTGGCGCGACATGGAGCGGAGCACGGTCTTCATGGCCGTGCCGACGATGTACAAGAAGCTCTTCGAGGCGCTCGACGCCGCCGAAGAGCGCGACCGATGGATGCAGAATGCAAGCAAACTGCGCCTCGCGACGAGCGGCAGCGCGGCGCTCCCCGTGACGCTCGCCGAGCGCTGGCGTTCGATCGCGGGAAAGATCCCGCTGGAGCGCTTCGGCATGACGGAGATCGGCGTCGGCCTCTCGAACCCGCTCCACGGCGAGCGACGCGCGGGCACCGTCGGTCTGCCGCTTCGCACGGTCGAGACGAAGATCGACGAGGGCACGGGCGAGCTCTTCGTGCGCGGCCCGAGCGTCTTCACGGAGTACTTCCGCAAGCCCGAAGCGACCGCGAGCGCCTTTGCGCAAGGCTGGTTCAAGACCGGCGACACGGTCACGAAGGACGAGCGCGACTACGTTCGCGTCCTCGGACGCACGAGCGTCGACATCCTGAAGAGCGGCGGATACAAGCTCAGCGCGCTCGAGATCGAAGAGGCGCTCCGCGCGCACGCCGCGGTCTCCGACGTCGCGGTCATCGGCGTTCCCGACGAGACCTGGGGCGACCGCGTCGTCGCGTGCGTCGTCGTGCGGGCGGGCGCCTCGCTCGAGCCCTCGGAGCTCCGCGCGTTCGCGAAGGACAAACTTGCATCTTACAAGTGTCCGAAGGACGTGATCGTGATGGACGAGCTCCCGCGCAACGCGATGGGCAAGGTGCAAAAGCCAGCGCTGGTCGCGATGGCGAAGTCGAGGCCGGCGTGAAGCGCCTCTTGCTCGTCGCGTGCGTCGCGTGCAGCGCCCCCGTCGGCAGCGAGAGCTCCCCGATCTTGAACGGCACGCTCGACACGACCGACAAATCCGTCGTCGCGATCCACATCGCGTCCGCGAACGGCACGCAGAACGACGCGCTCTGCTCGGGCACGATCGTCTCGCCGCACGTCGTGCTCACCGCAGCGCACTGCCTCGCGGAGGCCGTCGTCGGCCCCATCGATCACGTCGAGATCTTCCTCGGCGACGACCCCTTCGACCCCGTGCAAGGGAGCGATCCCTCGCTCTTCGTCCAAGCCGCGTCGTACACGTTCGACCCGAGCTTCTCCGCGAGCGCCACGACGCACGACATCGGCTATGTCGTCGCCGCGCAGCCGCTCGCGCCCACGCCGATCGCGCTCAACCACGACTCGCTCGGGAGCGGCGACGCGGGCACGCACGTTCAAGCCATCGGCTTCGGCCAATCGAGCGGGACGGACGTGAGCTCCGCGGGACCTCGCCGCACGACCGACGCGAGCATCCTCAAGGTCGACGACGAGCACATCAGCCTCGCGGGCGTCATCTGCGAGGGCGACTCGGGCGGCCCGAGCCTCCTCACGAAGAACGGCGCGCAGGTCGTCGCGGGCGTCCACTCGTTCACGACCACACAAAACTGCAACGCGGACGGCGACGACACACGTGTCGACAAGTACACGTCGTTCATCGACGACGCGATCAACAAGGCCGACCCCGGCTACCTCTCGGGCGGCTGCAACGCGTCGGGCGGCACCGGCGACTTTTTTTCGATCGCGATCGCGCTCGGTGCCCTCGCCCGTCGCAAAAAATCCGGGTTATGGTTCCCACCCCATGGCTAACCCCACCGCGCTCCTCGAAACGTCCCTCGGCAACATCAAGGTCGAGCTCTTCACCGACCAGATGCCGATCACCGCGCAGAACTTCATCAAGCTCGCCGAGAGCGGCTTCTACGACGGCCTCCACTTCCACCGCGTGATCCCGAAGTTCATGGTGCAGTTCGGTTGCCCCCACTCGAAGGATCCGAAGAGCCCGCGCGCCGGCACGGGCGACGGCCCGAGCGGCCCGATCAAGGACGAGTTCACCGCGAAGATCTCGAACGAGCCCGGCACGCTCGCGATGGCGAACACGGGCGACCCGAACACCGGCTCGTGCCAGTTCTTCATCAACACCGTGCACAACAGCTTCCTCGACTGGTTCTCGCCCGGTCAGTCGCGCCACCCGGTCTTCGGCAAGGTCGTCGAAGGCATGGACGTCGTGAAGAAGATCGAGACGACGCCCACCGACGGCGACGACCGCCCGCGCACGCCCGTGCGCATGAACAAAATCACCGTCCAGAAGTGAGCTAGAGCTTTTTGAGGTGCTCGCGGAGCTCGGCGGGCATCACGCCGCCTTCGTGGCGCCACGCGACTCGGCCGTCGCGCGCGACGATCACGGTCGTCGGGACCTTGTGCACGTCGCCGAGCGTTCCTCCGCCCGCGATGGTCGCGGGATCGGCGATCGCGACGGGGAACTTCACGTGCATCGTGTCTCGATAGAGCTCGACGAGCTCGCGCGCCGAGGCGTCTTGGAGCGCGACGAGCGCGAAGCTCACGTCGGGGAACTCCTGCGCGATCGGCAGGTCGAAGTTCACCTGCTGTTGCGAGATCGGGTCGTACGTCGTGAAGAAGACTAGGACCGCCGGCTTTCCCGCGAACGCCATCGAGCTCACGGGGCGCGCGTCGAGCGAGTCGAACGCCCACGTCGGCGCCTCGCCCGACTGCTCCGCGAGCGACACGCCCGGCGGCGGTCCCTTCGACGCGCTGCACGCGAGCGCGCCGATCGCGAGGATCCCGCTACTCCTTTTGGCCCACGAAGCCATCGTCCTTGTCCGCGAAGAGGACGTTGAACGTCGTGAGCGATCCGTAGCACTGCGTCACGTACTGCTGCATCTGGACCTTCTCTTCGTCGTCGAGCTTGGGGTGCGCGTTGATGCGCTGCTCGAGCACGCGGAGCCGGTCGCGCACCATCACGATTTTGTGGAAGAAGGCCTCGAGCGGCACGTGCTTGTCCTGCGTGCCCTCTTTTCCCGGCTTCAAGATCAGCTCACCGCCTTGCCAGCGGCCACCGAGGTCGACCTCGCCGGTGGCGAGCTCCTCTTGAATCACGGTCCGAAGCACGCGCTTGAATTCGTCAGCGTCCATGTCGAGAAGGTCCTCCGGCAGCTGGATCGGGGTTGGGGTTTTCGAAGGAGCGTGACGATTCGCGGCGCGGCGCGGCTGCTCTGGCGCCGCGGGTTTTCGTCGCGCGAGCTGCGCGCCGAGCGTGCCACGTTTGATGTATTCTACACACGTATTCGTCTCGTAGAGCGGCGCGGGCCACACGCCGAGCAAACACTCGCCGGCGCGCAGGACTTCCCCGTTCTCGTCGATGCGCTCGACGACCCGCACGAATCGCGCGCACGTCCCGCAGCGTCCCGCCAGATCGACGTCGCGCGAGCTCACGCGCAGACGGCCTCGCGCTCGGGCGTGAAGATGTGCGCGAACGCCTTGAGCGCGGCCGGGAGCTGCCGCGACGTGCGCTGCGCGGCGAGGATTGCGTGCGCGAGCTCCTCGACCACGACGGACAGCTCGGCGCGCTCGAGCTCCGCGCCGCGGTGCTCGGTGTGCTCCACGTCGTCGTCGGAGCGGAGCGGGTCGTGCTCGGCGAAGACGATCTCGTCGTCGGTGAAGCCGCAGCGGAGCGTCTCGACGAAGCGGAGCCAGAGCGGCGCCACGACGACGCACACGCGCAGCCCGTCCTCGCGCTTGCCCCACCAGGCGCGCGGCGTCCCTCGGAGCGGCGCGTCCCCGCAGGCGACGCCGATGCGCGCGCGCCTCACCGCGTCGTCCTCGACGAGGAGCAGCGGCGCGTAGAGCGACTCGCGCGGCGCGAGCACCTGCGGAGCGTCCTCGTCGAGCGCGTCGAGCCAAGCGTCGCGCTCGGCGGGTCCCAGCGCTTCGTACGTGAGCGCAGCGGCGAGCGCGGCCTCCGCGTCGTCAGCGAGAGCTCGGAGCCACGCTTGCCAAGCCGACCGCGCCCTCCCCGGCGGCAAAGTCGCGACCCTCGGCTCGTCCCCGTCACTCATGCGCTTCGGCTCGCTTATATATGAATTTGTTTTCCGCGCTGCCGCTTTCGTTTAGATCGGACGAAGATGCCGCTCGCGCCCGCGGATGCCCCCGAGACGGTCGCGCGCATCCACGAGGGGATGCCGCTCGTGGACATTCTCGCCTTTCAGCTGCGAAGGCAGCTCGGCTCGTACGATCTCGACGACCTCAAGTCCGCAGGACGCGAGGGTTTGGTGAACGCGGCGCGGAGCTTCGACCCGGCGCTCGGTGTTCCGTTCCGCAGGTGGGCGAACCTGCGCGTACGCGGCGCGATGATCGACGCGGTGCGCTCTCAAGGCGGCGTCCCCCGGCGCATCTACAACCGCCTCCGCGCGATCGAGGCGGGCGATCGCCTGAGCGAAGCCTCGGCGGAAGAAGAAGGACAGAAGCCGACGACGACCGAGGTCGAAGCCGACCAGCGCTTGACCGGTTACCTCGCGGGCATCGCGACCGCGATGGCCGTCGGGCTCCTCAGCGAGTCGACGGGACCCGATCCGGAAGACGTGCGCGACGCGACGCTCACCGCCGAGGAGCAGCTCGCGCAGCACCAGCTCATCACGCACATCCGCGAAGCGGTCGCGAAACAACCCGACGCCGAGCGCCACCTGGTCACGCGCCACTACTTCGACGGCCTCACCTTCGACGAAGCCGCGAAGGAGCTCGGCTTGAGCAAGAGCTGGGCGAGCCGCCTCCACGCGAGGGCCATCGAGGGCATCGCGAGGGAGCTCAAGAGACAAAGGGTCAAGCCGTAGGACGGCTCACTGGCCTCCGCCGTTGATGACCGTTTTGACGCCGTTCGACGCCTTGTCGATCAGCTTCGACGCGAGGTCCACGGCTTCGCTGTAACGATAGACGCCTGCTTGGAGCGCCAGGAGATCGCTCGGGCCGAGATCTTTTCCGCCGGCGCCGAGCGCGCCGCGCATCATCCGCTCGCCGGAGCTGATCTCTTTGCCGAGGCCGTCGACGAGGCGTTGAAAAGGCGACCGCTCACCGGGGCTCGTCGCCGCGGGCGCAATAGCCTTCGCCTCGGGCGAACGCGGGATGTCGTTGATTTGCGGCATCTTCGGGCCCGCCTCGCCGATTGACCGAATGGACATGGGGAACTCCTCGCGTGCCCATCGGCCCGCACGTCGCCGGGTTGCGTGGTAAAGTTTTGGCAGAAAGCATGGCAAAAAAGACGCGCGTTCTCGTGGCGATGAGCGGAGGGGTGGACTCCTCCGTGGCCGCCGCGCGCCTCTTCGACGCCGGCTACGACGTCGTCGGCTGCACGCTCCACCTCTGGGACTATCCCGAGGAGGGTCCGGGCTCGCACGCGCGCTGCTGCGCACCCGAGGATCAGTACGACGCGCGCCGCGTGGCCGACGCGCTCGGGTTTCCGCATTTCACGTTCGATCGCCGCGCGCTCTTCGCGCGGAACGTGGTCGAGCCGTTCGTCGAGGCGTACCTCGCCGGCCAGACGCCGAGCCCCTGCACCGCGTGCAACCGAAGCGTGAAGCTCGGCGAGCTCTTCGCGATCGCCGACAAGCTCGGCGCCGAGAAGGTCGCGACGGGCCACTACGCGCGAGTCTCGCCCGAGGGGCACCTCTTCGCCGGGCGCGACGCGACCAAGGACCAGAGCTACTTCCTCTACGCCACGCCGACCGCGCTCCTCGCGCGCATGATGTTTCCGCTCGGCGAGAGCACGAAGGCGGAGGTGCGGAGCGAGGCGATGACCCGCGCGCTCCCCGGCGCGGGCAAGGGCGAGAGCCAGGAGCTCTGCTTCGTCGGCGAGGGTGCGGGCGCGTACGCGAAGTTCGTCGAGGACCGCGCGAAGCATCGCCTGCGTCCGGGACCGATCGTCGACGACACCGGCCGCGTCATCGGCGCGCACGAGGGCATCCATCGCTTCACCGTCGGCCAGCGCAAGGGGATCGGCGTCGCGCTCGGCGAGCCTGCGTTCGTCACGCGCATCGACGCCGAGCAGGCCACCGTGCACGTGGGCAAGAAGAGCGAGCTCCGCGCGGCCAGCGCGACGCTGCGCGATCTCGTGCTCGCCCCCGACGTGACGCTCCCGCGCGAAGCGCTCGCGCGCGTTCGTTATCGGCACGGCGGCGTGCGCGCGCGCGCCGAGTTTCGCGACGAGCGCGGCGAGCTCCAGTTCCTCGACTCGGCGGGCGCGGTGTCGCCCGGTCAGGTCGCGGTCCTCTACGATGGCGATCGCGTGCTCGGCGGCGGCGTCATCGAGGCGGTCCGCACGGAGGCCACGTGAAGAAGCTCATCGCGTCCACCCTCGCGATCACTGCGATCGCGCTCGCGACGACCGAGAGCGGCTGCACCGTCGGCCAGGGAACCGGCTCGGTGAGCGGCAATGTCTTCGTTCCCGATTGCTGGTCCGGAAACTTCAACCTCTCGCCGGATTTCTTCGCGGCGACGCCGAACCCCAACGACGACTCGCTCTTCATCCGCGTCCAGCGCGGCAGCGACTACATGAACTTCAGCGACGGCGTGTCGATCCTCGTCACGCACGTGACCGAGATCGCGAACGCGATCACCGCGTCGGGCCCGCAGACGCTGTCCGTCTCGCTGCCGCCGGCCGTCGTGCCGCCGGGCGTCCCGATCACGCCGACGGCGAACCCGGCGTGGGTCCAGTTTGCACTCTACATGCAAGGGTCGTGTCGTCCGGAGACGCCGGGCCTCTACGCGATGGACACGGTCACGACGAACGGCGCCTCGGGCGTCGATGGCGGCGCCGACGTGTGTACCGCGGCGACCGCCGCCGCCGCCGCGCAGTGCGGGTCTAACCCGCCCACGGTGCCGACGGGCACGAGCACGATCACCTTCCAACACCTCTTCGACGCGAGCCTCGCCGACGGAGGCGACCCGGGCAGCCTCTCCGCCGATCAGCGCAACATTCAGGCGACGTTCGACGTCTTGCTCGCCGATCCGCGCGACGAGTGCTCAGGCGGCCTCGGACCTCCGCCGCCGTGCCACGGCCACCTCACGGGCGCGTTCCAGTTCTACTTCGAGCGCGGAAAACCGGCACAGCCGTTCCCGTGATCGCCGTCGACGGGCGTTGCGCCTCCCCGGCATCGCCGATACGCTTGGGGACGGTGCACGCATCGACGGCTTTTTGCCTCGCGGGGCTGATCTGCTCCATGGCAGCGACGGCCGTCGCGGCCCCGGGGACGAACGCTCTCCAGCGCGCGCAAAAGGCGTGGGACGACGGTGAGCTCGACCAGGCCGAGCACGCGTATCAAGAGGCGCTCGACAAAGGCGGCCTCGACCGCGCGTCGACGCTCGAGGCTTGGGTTCACCTCGGGGCCGCGCGCGCCGTGCTCGGAAACAAGAACGGCGCGCTGACCGCATTCCGCACCGCGCTCTTCATCGACGACACGTTCACGGTCCCCGCCGAGGCTGGCAAGAAGGCCGTGGCGCTCGCGGAGGCCGCGCGCCGACAATCGAACCGCGTCGGCATGTTGCACTTGTCGCTCAGCGCGCCGTCGGAGGCCTCGTCCGGCGAGCCGTTCGCGGTGAACGTGATGCTCGACGCCGCGCAAGCCGCGCTCGTCGCGCGCCTGTCGCTCCACGTGAAGGACCCGACGACGACGAAGCAGTACGACTACGAAGAGCAAGCGGACGCGGTGGTTCGCTTCCGCGTCCCGGCCTCGATGACGCTGCCCGGGGCGAGCCTTCGGATTCGCGTCGACGCGCTCGACCCTCACGACAACCAGCTCGCCAGCGCGGAGGAGCACGTCACCGTGCGCCCCTCGCCGATGCGCGAGTCGCGCGCGCGCGAGAAAGAGAAAGACGAGCTCCACAAATCAGGCGGGGGTTTTTGGTCGTCACCGTGGCCGTACCTGATCGGCGGCGCGGTGCTCGCAGCCGGCGGCGCGACGACGGCGTATTTCATGTTGAAGCCGAATCAAGTCTCCATCGATCCGGCCCAAATTCAAACGCACTGAGAAGATCGTGGCCCAGGAACCCGCACGCCCCAATCGCCCGAACCCACCCGCGCCCATGGGGCCGGGCTCGGCCTCCCAATCGTCGAAGGGCCAACTGCCAGCCGCGGAGCCGGGCGCGACCTACTTCCTCGGCCGCTATCGCGTCGTCGACGAGATCGGCATCGGCGGCATGGCGAGCGTGCACCTCGCGCGCATGGACGGCCCCGGCGGGTTCCAGAAGTGGATCGCGATCAAGCGCATCCACCCGCACCTCGTCGAGGACGAGAGCTTCATCCAGATGTTCCTCGACGAGGCGCGCGTCGCCGCGCGCATCTCGCACCCGAACGTCGCGACGGTCTTCGAGCTCGGCAAAGAAGCGGACAGCTTCTGGATCGCGATGGAGTACCTCCACGGCGAGCCGCTCCGCGAGATCATGCGGCGCACCGAGGAGCTCGGCGCGCCGATGCCGCCGGAGATCGCGTGCCGCGTCATCGCGGACGCAGCCGAGGGCCTGCACGCGGCGCACGAGCTGCTCGGCCGGAACGGCGAGAAGCTGAACCTCGTCCACCGCGACGTCACACCGCACAATTTGTTCGTCACCTACGACGGCAACACCAAGGTCGTCGATTTCGGCATCGCGAAGTTCAGCTCGCGCATGGCGTCGACGCGCGCCGGCACGCTCAAGGGCAAGCTCGCGTACATGTCGCCGGAGCAGGTCGCGGGCGAGCAGCTCGATCGCCGCACCGACATCTTCGCGCTCGGCGTCGTCCTCTGGGAGCTCACGACGGGTCAGCGCCTCTTCCGCATGGAGAGCGATCTCGACACGCTCGCGAAGGTGCAGGACTGCAACGTTCCGAAGCCGAGCACGATCATCCGCGGGTATCCCGTGGAGCTCGAGCGCGTGGTCCTCAAGGCGCTCGCGAAGAACAAGAACGAGCGCTACCGCACGGCGCGCGAGCTCTCCCGCGCGCTGCAGTCGATGCTGATGAAGCGCGGGCTCTTCATCGCGAGCGACGAGGTGTCGGCGTACATCAAGTCGATCTTCGGCGACCGCATCGAGAAGCGCGAGGCGCACCTGCGCTGGGCGGCCGAGGTCACGCAGACGGGCGAGAGCGACGTGAAGGCGCCGATCCCGGACTTCGAAGGCTCGGTGCAGTCGTACGACTCGGACGTGCAGCGCGCGACGACCAAGCCGCAGGGCGTGCCGGCCGCCAACAACCCGATGAAGCAGACGCTGCCGCTTCCCGCGAAGAGCGCCGCGCTGCCGCCGCGGCCCGCCGCGGGGATGCCTCCGCGTCCGGGCGCGCCTGCCGCGCCACCCGCGCCCGCTCCGCCACCCGCGGACCGCAGCGCGCCGCTCGCCGATCTCGACTCGATGGAGGACGACGGTCCGACGATCATGGCGCCGACGCCGACAGGCGACGAGGAGTACGACGAGGATCAAGACGCGACCATCGTCGCGGAGAAACCCAACGACAAGCAGCCGGCGCCCGCCGCCGCGTCGCAGCCCCGCGCGCCCGCGGTGCGACCTGCGGCCGGCGCGCCTGCGCCCGCGAGCGACGACGGCGACGACGACGCCACGCGCGCGCAACCGCTCCCGCCGATGAACGCCGCGGTCGCGGTCCCGCCGCGACCCGTGCCCCAGCGCATGCCCGATCAGCCGCAAGGCCCGCCGGTCGTGGTCGAGGCGCGACCGAATCCGAATCAGCGAACGCCGCAGTATTCGCCCGCGGCTTTCGCGCCGACGTACGCGCCCGACGATCCGCGCCTCGCGCCGCCGCCGGGGTTCGCGCAGCCGTACAACATGCCGTACAACCAGCAAGCGCCGACGATGGCGCTCCCCGCGCAGCGTCCGGGCGTGCCGATGTGGCTCGTCGGCGTGGCGTCCGGAATCGCGGCGCTGATGGTGCTCGTCGTCGTGTACTTGCTCGTCGTGCCCTCGGCGCGACAGCCGAAGGTTGGAGTTGCAACCACCTCGACCGCGACCTCCACCTCGGGTACGAGCGCGACCGGCAACGGCCCGTTCGGCGCCGCGCGCGGAGCGTTCAAGTCGGCGCTCTCGCCGACCACGACCGCGCCGCCGACCCTCACCGCCGCCACGAGCACGACAACGGCTCCGACCGTGAGCGCCACCGCGAGCGCCACCGCGACCGCGACCGCGACCGCCACCGCGACCGCGCCGACCGCGACCGCCACCGCGACCTCGCGGCCCACGGCGACCGTGCAGATCCCGACGAACCTCGGCTCGACGGACAAGGGCTTCCTCACGCTCATCACCGTGCCGAAGTGCGACTCGTGGAGCGACAACGGGACGCAGATGGGCTCGTGCCCGATCAACAACAAACCGCTCCCCGTCGGCACGCACCGGATCACGCTCGTCACCAACGTGCCGAAGGTCAGCAAGACCGTGTCGGTCATCATCGTCTCGGGCCAGCTGTCGAATCCTGGCGTCATCATGCTCTCCCCATGAAGCGTGAGCGGAATGTCGGCGTGCTCCCAGCACGACGACTGAAACGCAGCATGACCGGCGCGTTCGTCGCGGTGGTGCTGGGCGCCGCGTGCAACCCGCCGACGGTGACGATGGTGCTCTCGTTGCCCGCGGACACCGCCGATCAGGCCGCGTGGATCGAGGTCGGAGCGTTCCCGAACGGGTGCCCCGCGACGTCGGAGCTCGCGGGCGGATTGCCGCCGTCCGGGCTCGCGGATCGCGTCGCGTTCGCGGCGGACGCGTCGCCCATCGGCCTCGGAAAGCTCGACAGCGCGCGCTACGGATTCGCGGCGATCGCGCGGCGAAACGACTGCGGCGTCATCGCCGCGGGGTGCTCGAACGTCGACGTCTCGAACGCGCGCGCGGTCGACATCTCGCTCGACGATCAGGGCGACCCGGACGCGTCCGCGTGCACGACGGGGCTCGTGTGCAACGGCGCGCGCTGCGTCCCGCCGACGAGCGGAACGGATCCCAACGCGGGCGCGGGCTGCTCGATGGTGCTCGTCGGCGCGGGGCCGCTGCCGGACACGCTCGACGGCGGCCCGTTCGTCACCGCGCCCGCGATCGTCCCGCTCACGGGCGGAGGGTTCCTCATCGCGTACGCCGAGTACCTCGACGCGGACGGCACCGAGCGCCTCACGATCCAGCCGATCGACGCGGGCGCAGGCGCGCTCTCGCCGAACCAACAGACGCTCGACGGTCACTGCCCCGGTCAGACGAGCATCGACGCCGCCGCGCTCGCGATGGGCGCTTCGGGCGGGCTCGCGATCGTGTCGCGCCCTCCGTGCGCCTCGGACGCCGGGAGCGAGAGCGGCTTCGAGCTCCTCCCGCTCGACGCGAGCGGCGCGGTGCTCAAGCGCAACATCTTCCAGAACGCGAGCGCGCCGACGATCGCGCTCTCGACGCACGCGCTCGGCTCGAGCGCGACGACCGGGTACCTGCTCGCCGCGAACGTGAGCGGCGCCGCGACGCTCCTCCACACCGACGGCACCAAGGTGACCGCACAGACGACGACCGCGTTCGGCACGACGCAAGACACCGCGGCGCGCGTCGTTCGCGCTTCGGGCGTCGTCGCCGTCGAGGTCGACGGCCCGTCCGTCGGGGACGCAGGCCTCGCCGGCACGGTGGCGCGGCTCTACCTCGCCGGGAGCGGCGCGGACCCGACGAACCTCGGCAACCCCGTCGACCAAGTGCCCGCGACGGTGACCGCGCTCGCCGCGCTCGGCTCGCGCGGGTTCCTCCTCACGAACGGCGCCGGCAAGGGCGAGGACGTCGCGCTGCGCGGCTACGACCTCGGCGGCAAGACGGCGCCGGTCGTCTCCGGCGGGTTCGGCGCGGCGCAGCCGCAGACGGTCCTCGCGCTCGACGCCGCGGCGGCACAAAATAGGCTCTTCGTCGCGCTCGAGCAGCAGGACTCGATCGCGATCGCCGTCATCGACGGCGCGACCGGAGCGGCTCCGCAGCTCCTCCGGCGCGTCGACCTCGCGAGCGACATTCGCATCCCGAAGAGCGCGCACGACGGCCCGATCGCGATCGCCGCGACGCAAGACGAGGTCGCGATCACCTGGGTCGCGCACAAATACGCGCTCACGGACGGCGAGGCCGTTGGGGGTTACGCCGTCTTCGCGTGCCGCCCGTGAAGCCGAGGCACGAGGCGAATGTCGGCGTGCTACATGCACGCCGCTTGAAGACCGAATTCATCGAAGCCGACGTGCGAACGACGTCGATGGCGCCGAGCGGCGAGGCCGTGGCGCACCACGAGCACGAAGGCGAGCGAAGGGCCGTGTTCGTACTTGGGGCGGCGCCGTCGGAGCTCGTCCGCGTTCGATTCGATCCCTCGGAGCGCCCTGCGCGCGGCGAGATCCTCGAGATCCTCGAGCCGAGCCCCGAGCGCGTGCGGCCGGCGTGCGCGTTCGTCGAGATGTGCGGCGGCTGCGACTGGATGCACCTCTCGCGAGAGGCGCAGCGCAAGGAGCACCTCGCGCTCGCGGCGCCCATCGCGCGAGGCGCGACGCTCGAGTTTCACTCGGCGCACCACGACCTCGCGTATCGCACGCGCGCGCGCCTTCACGCGCGCGAAGAGCGTGGGCGCGTCCACGTCGGCTGGTTCGCCCCGCGGTCGCGCGCGCTCGTGCGCGTCGACTCGTGCGCCGTGCTCGACCCGCGCGTCGACGCCGCCCGCGCGAAGCTCGAGGCTCTCCTCGAGGGCAGCCGCGGCGAAGGCGACGTGAGCCTCGCGCTCGGACGCGCCGCGCCGGTCGCGGACATCGTTTGGTCGCGCGAGCTCGCGCCGGCCGTGATGCGCCGCCTCGACGAGCGCGTGCGCGCGGGCGCGTTCCAGGGCTTCCGCGTTCGGTGCGGCGAGGCGCGGAGGGCCGCGTTCATCGGCGATCCGACGCCCGTGATCGACGGCGCCGACGGCGCGCCGCTCGAGCTCCCGGCCGGAGGCTTCTCGCAGGCGCACGAAGGCGTGAACGCCTCGCTCGCGCTTCGCGTCGCGGAGCTGGCCGAAGGCGCGAAGAAGATCCTCGAGCTCTACGCGGGCGCGGGAAACCTCACGATCCTCCTCGCGCGAGCGGGGTCCACCCGCGCCGTCGAGTCGAGCGAGCCTGCGTGCGAGGCCGCGCGAAAAAACCTCGCCGCGCGCAGTCTCGAGGCGCGCGTCACGTGCGCGGACGCGGCGACGTTCGAGATCCCGAGCGGCACCGATCTCGTCGTGCTCGATCCGCCGCGCACGGGCGCGCGCGAGGCCTGCGAGCGCATCGCGCAGGCGCGAAGCGTGAAACGCGTCGTCTACGTGTCGTGCGATCGCGCGACGCTCGCGCGCGATCTCGAGCTCCTCGTGCCGGTCTTCGACGTGTCGTCGGTCGACGTCTTCGAGATGTTCCCGCAAACGAGCCACGCCGAGACCGTCGTCGCGCTGAGCCGCAAGAAGGCCGTATGAAGACGCGCGTCGACGCGCGTCTTCTCGACGAGGCCGCGCGCTTTTCCTTGCGTCACGCTTGCGAGCACTGCTGCCATTTCGACGGCGAGCGCTGCGGCGAGGCGTGGCCGACGGAACCTCACCGCTTGCCGCTCGCGAAGGACGAGGTCGTCTTCTGCAAGGAGTTCGAGCTCGCGTGACGAAGCCTCGCACGCACCCGCCCACGCTCATCACGCTCGCCAAGCGCGCGCTCGCGGGCGAAATCGCGCTCCCCAAGGGCGCGCGCGTCCTCGTCGCCACGAGCGGCGGTCCAGACTCGATGGCGCTGCTGGACGTCCTCGCGTCGCTCCGCCATGACCTCGGCTTCTCGCTCGTGGCGCACGGCGTCGATCACGGCCTGCGTGAAGACGCGTCGCGCGAGCTCGATCTCGCCGAGGCCCACGCCAAGCGCGCCTCGGTCCCCTTCGGGCGCACGCGCGTGCGCGTCTCGTCGGGTGGCAACGTGCAGGCGCGCGCCCGTGAGGCGCGCTACGCGGCGCTCCGGCGAGCGATGGCGCGCTCCAAGGCCGACGCGATCGCGACCGCGCACCACGCCGAAGACCGCGCCGAGACGGTCCTCATCCGCCTCCTTCGCGGCGCAGGCCCGAGCGGCCTCGCCGTGCTCCCCGCGCGCGACCAAGACCTCATCCGTCCCTTCCTCCGCGCGACTCGGCGCGACGTCGACCTTCACCTCGAGCGCCACGCCGTGCCGTTTTCGCGCGATCCGTCGAACGAGGATCCGCGGTTCTTGCGCACCCGCGTCCGCCGCGAGGTCCTGCCGCTCCTTTCCTTGCTCGACCCCTCGATCGTCTCGCATTTGTGCGATCTGGCGGATGACCTCGGGGCGCTGCGAGAGGGCGAGCGAGGCGACGCCGTGGGCGTTTACCGGATCCCGCGCGCCGCCCGGCTCGCACTGGCAAGGCTGGCGACCACCAAGAACGCTCGCGCAAGCGTGCTCCTTCCTGGAGGGCTAGTCGTGACCCGCCGTCGCGACAGTAAAAAAGGCGACTCGCGTAGCGAAAAGAAACGTTAAGCCGAGCTGGCCCTTTGGGAAATCTCGTCTTAAAGGTGGAAAGTGCTACGGTGATTCTGGGCGCCGCTGGCATCGATAACGCGGCCGTCGCCGCGATGGTTCTACTGAGGTGAACGTGAAGCAGTCGCACAAGACGCTCCTACTCTGGGTCCTTTTGATCCTGATGTTTCTGGCCATTTGGCAGGTCTTGAACCCGAGCGAGCGGCGCCAACCCGTCGCCTTCAGCGAGTTTATTGCCGAGGTCCACGCGGGCCACGTCGATGAAGTGAAGATCAAGGACCGCGAGTACAGCTTCCGCGTCCGCACGGGCGACACCGCGAAGACCGCGGTGCAGAAGGAAGCCGTCGGCCCGAGCGCGGACGAGCAGCTGCTCGAGACGCTCAAGCCCGACAACAAGGAAGCTCCGGCGCCGAAGATTTACTTCGAGAAGGACGACACGTCGCCCTTCTGGAGCTCGACGCTCATCACGCTCCTGCCGATGCTGTTCATCGGCATCATGTTCTTCCTGTTCATGCGCCAGCTCCAAGCGGGCGGCGGCAAGGCGATGTCCTTCGGCAAGGCCAAGGCGCGCATGCTCTCCGACGCGCAGAACAAGGTGACGTTCGCGGACGTCGCGGGCATCGACGAGGCCAAGGACGAGGTCGAAGAGATCATCGCCTTCCTCAAAGACCCGAAGAAGTTCCAGCGCCTCGGCGGTCGCATCCCGAAGGGCGTGCTCATGGTCGGCCCGCCCGGCACGGGCAAGACGCTCCTCGCGCGCGCCATCGCGGGTGAGGCGGGCGTTCCGTTCTTCAGCATCTCCGGCTCGGACTTCGTCGAGATGTTCGTCGGCGTCGGCGCGAGCCGCGTCCGCGACCTCTTCGAGCAGGGCAAGAAGCACGCGCCGTGCATCATCTTCATCGACGAGATTGACGCCGTCGGTCGTCACCGCGGCGCAGGCCTCGGCGGCGGTCACGACGAGCGCGAGCAGACGCTCAACCAGCTCCTCGTCGAGATGGACGGCTTCGAGTCGAACGAAGGCGTCATCATCATCGCCGCCACGAACCGCCCCGACGTGCTCGATCCGGCGATCCTGCGCCCGGGCCGCTTCGACCGCCGCATCACGGTCTCGCGCCCCGACGTCCGCGGCCGCGAGGCGATCCTCCGCGTCCACACGAAGCGCACGCCGCTCTCGCCGGACGTCGACATGGAGATCATCGCGCGCGGCACGCCGGGCTTCGCCGGCGCCGACCTCGAGAACCTCGTCAACGAAGCGGCGCTCCTCGCGGCGCGCCAGGACAAAGACGCGGTCTCGCAGCTCGACTTCGAGATGGCCAAGGACAAGGTCCTCATGGGCGCCGAGCGCCGCTCGATGGTCATGACCGAGGCCGAGAAGTGGAACACCGCAGTCCACGAGGCCGGCCACGCGATCGTGATGATCACGAACGCCGACCACGACCCGGTCCACAAGGTCACCATCATCCCGCGCGGTCGCGCCCTCGGCGTCACGATGCCGCTCCCCCGCGGCGACGTCCTCGGCCGCAGCAAAGAGCAGTTCGAGGCGCAGATCCAGAGCGCCCTCGGCGGCCGCATCGCCGAGGAGGTCTTCTTCGGCAAGCTCACGACGGGCGCCGCGAACGACATCCGCCAGCTCACCGCCATCGCCCGCGCGATGGTCTGCGAGTACGGCATGAGCAAGCTCGGTCCGCTCGCGTTCGGCGCCGAAGAGGGCGCGGTCTTCCTCGGCCGCGACTACACCTCGAACGGCAAGGACTACTCCGAGCAGACCGCGCGCGAGATCGACCAAGAAGTGCGCGCGATCATCCAGAGCCAGTACGCGAAGGTCCGCGAGCTTCTCACGAGCAAGAAGGAGCAGCTCGAGGTCATCGCCAAGGCCTTGATGGAGCGCGAGACGCTCGACGAGACCGAGCTGAAGCTCCTCTGGGAGGGCAAAGAGCTCCCCGACAAGCCGAAGGTCTACATCCAGTCCTACTCGGAGAAGGAAAAGCAGAAGAAGGAGCGCCAAGGCAAGGTGGCGAGCATCTTCGGAAGCACCCCGCCCAAGCCTGCGCCGGGCTGACGATTGAGCGCCTACGACTTCGTCGACGAGCATCTGCTGATGCTCAGCGACACGGTGCGCACGGAGGCGTACCGCGCCGCGGTAGAGGAGGTCGTGAAACCGGGGATGACCGTCCTCGATTTCGGCACGGGCTCGGGCGTCTTGGCGTTCTTCGCGCAGCGCGCGGGCGCCAAGCGCGTCTACGCGGTGGATCGCAGCCCGTTTCTGCGGGCGGCGAGAGCCCTCGCGAAGCAGAACGGCTTCGATCGTGTCACGTTCATCGAGGCGGACACCGACTTCGAGCTCCCCGAGCGCGTCGACGTGATCGTCTCGGAGTGCATGGGGCACTACGTGCTCAACGAGCATATGGTGGACGCACTGCTGAGCGTGCGTGACGCGCACCTCGCGCCGGGCGGCGTGGTGATCCCGAGCCGGCTCGTGATGCGCGCGGGCCTCGCGATCGCCCCGGTCGTGCCGGAGCTCGAGTTCTTCGACCAAGCGAGGTACGGCATCGACTTCAGCCCGCTCCACACCCTCGCGACAGCACGGCGCGTGACGACCCGCGTGCCTGCCGCGGCGGTCTTCGGCGACGCGGAGATGGGCGCGATAGACCTGCGCGTCGACGAAGCAGAGCCGATGTGCACGCACGGAACCCTCACGCTCGAACGGGGCGCGACCGTCCACGGCCTCGTGGGTTGGTTCGATGCGGTCCTCTCGCCAAACGTCGTCTTGCACACGGGCCCGACGACGCCCGAGACCCACTGGGCCCAGAGCGTTTTCCCGTTCGAGAAACCCGCCCGCGTGCCGCCAGGGCGCGTCGACATCGGCATCGACGCGGTCTTCGCCGACGGCCGGAATTTCTGGCGCTGGCGCATGACTTGGGTTGGGGGCGAAGCGCTCGGCGACAGCCTCGTCCGCCTGCATTTCATGCGCCCTCGCAACCGTCGCTGAGCCGCGCTGTAGAGGGGTTGCTCGGGCACGGTTCCCGCACTAATTTGCGCGTCCCCATGCCCACCAAGATCGCCATCAACGGGTTCGGCCGTATCGGCCGCTGCGTCGTGCGCGCGCTCGTCGAGCGCAAGCTCACGAAAGACCTCGAGGTCGTCCTCGTGAACGACCTCACCGACGGCCGCACGCTCGCGCACCTCTACGACTACGACACGGTCCACGGACGCGCCGAGCCTCGCGCGAAGGCGATCGAGGGCGGCTTCGACCTCGGCGGCATGCACGTCAAGGTCACGGCCGAGAAGGACCCGGCCAAGCTCCCGCTGAAGGATCTCGGCGTCTCGATCATGCTCGAGTGCACCGGCCTCTTCACCGACAAGGAGAAGGCGAGCGCGCACATCCAGGCGGGCGCCAAGAAGGTGCTCATCAGCGCGCCGGCGAAGAACCAGGACGTCACCATCGTCATGGGCGTCAACGACTCGACGTACGACCCTGCGAAGCACCACGTGCTCTCGAACGGCTCGTGCACGACCAACTGCCTCGCGCCCGTCGCGAAGGTCATGCTCGAGAACTTCGGCATCAAGCGCGGCCTCATGACGACGGTCCACTCGTACACCAACGATCAGGCCGTCCTCGACATCCCGCACCGCAAGGGCGACCTGCGTCGCGCGCGCGCGGCGGCGATGAACATGATCCCGTCGTCGACCGGCGCCGCGAAGGCGCTCTCCGAGGTCATCCCGGAGCTCAAGGGCAAGTTCGACGGCCAGTCGATCCGCGTGCCGACGATGGACGTGAGCCTCATCGATCTCGACGATCGAGACCGAGCGTGAGATGACGAAAGAGACGATCCACGCCGCGATGAAGAAGGCCTCGGAAGGGCCGATGAAGGGCATCCTCGGCTACACCGAAGAGCCGCTCGTCTCGAGCGACTACATCGGCGATCCGCGCTCGTCGATCTTCGACGCGACGATCACGCAGGTCCTCGGCGGAAACTTCGCGAAGATCTTCAGCTGGTACGACAACGAGTGGGGCTTCTCGAACCGCATGATCGACCTCGCGCAGCTCATCGCCTCGAAGCTCTAGGCCATGGGCAACGCACTCGAGGGAATTCGCTCGATCCGCGATCTGCCGATCGAAAACAAACGGCTCTTTCTCCGCGTGGACTTCAACGTCCCGATGGACGGCGAGCGCGTCACGGACGACACGCGCATCCGCGAAGCGCTGCCGACGATCAAGCACGCCCTCGAGCGGGGCGCGCGCGTGATCCTCGCGAGCCACCTCGGCCGGCCGAAGAAGGGGCCTGACCCGAAGTACTCGCTCGTCCCCGCCGGCGCGCGCCTCGCCGAGCTCCTCGGCGTCGAGGTGCACGTCCCCGAAGACTGCGTCGGCGACGCGGCGAAGAAGGTCGTCTACGACCTCCGCGACGGGCAGGTGTGCCTGCTCGAGAACCTCCGCTTCCACCCGGAGGAGGAGAAGGACGACCCGGCGTTCGCGCGAGCAGCTCAAGGAGCTCTGCGACGTCTACGTCGACGACGCGTTCGGCTCGGTCCACCGCGCGCACGCGAGCGTCCACGCGCTCCCGAAGATGATGCGCGAGCGCGGCTGCGGATTCTTGCTCGAGAAGGAGATCGCAGCGCTCGGAAAGCTCGTCCTCGGTCCGGAGAAGCCGTATGTCGCCATTCTCGGCGGCGCGAAGGTCTCCGACAAAATCGCGGTCGTCGAGGCGCTGCTCCAGCAGGTCGACGCGCTCCTCGTGGGCGGAGCGATGGCGAACACGTTCCTCGCCGCGACCGGCAAGGACATGAAGAAGTCGCTCGTCGAGGCCGACAAGCTCGCGCTCGCGCGCACGATTGTCGAGAGCGCGCGCAACAAGAACGTCGCGCTCGTCCTGCCCGTCGACGCGATTGTCGCGAAATCCGTCGACGCGAGCGCGGGGGAGACCCGCGTGTGCTCCGTCGATGCCCTCGGCGAAGGCGAGATGATGCTCGACATCGGTCCGAAGACCGTCGAGCTCTTCGCCAAGCGCTGCGCGGACGCGAAGAACGTCTTCTGGAACGGCCCGATGGGCCTCTTCGAGAAGGCACCGTTTTCGTCGGGCACGTTCGGCGTCGCGCGCGCGCTCGCCGCGTCGAAGGCGTTCACCGTCGTCGGCGGAGGTGACAGCGCCGCCGCGGTGCACGCGGCCGGCGAGGACGTCGCGAAGGGCATGAAGCACATCTCCACCGGCGGTGGCGCCTCCCTCGAGCTGATCGAAGGGAAGAAGCTCCCCGGCATCGAGGTTCTCCGAGGACCAACCGAATGAACTTAGTAGCCAGCCTAGGGCGGGGGTTCCAAAGGGGGTCTCGCGTCCTCGCGAGTGCGCCCTTTGCCGAAGCGCGGAGCGCTGAGGGGGAGCTCGAGGGCAAAGCCCTCGAACGAGAACGACGATGAACGCAAAACGGCGCCCCTTAATCGCAGGCAACTGGAAGATGCACGCCGGCGGGGTCGACGGGGTGAAGCTCGCGATGCAGGTGCGCGCGCTCGAGAACGACGTGCCCCACGTCGATTTGCTCGTCGCGCCGCCCTACACGGCCCTCGCGGCCGTCGCGCACGAGCTCGACGGAGCTCGCGTCCTCGTCGCGGCGCAGAACGTCCACGGCAAGCCGCACGGCGCTTTCACGGGCGAAATCAGCGCGAGCATGCTCGTCGAGGCCGGCGCGAGCTGGGTCATCATCGGCCACAGCGAGCGGCGCCAGTACTTCCACGAGACCGACAAAGACGTCGCGGTGAAGATCGCAGCCGCCCTCGACCACTCGCTGACGCCCATCGTCTGCATGGGCGAGACCCTGGCGGAGCGCGAGGCAGGCAAGACCCTCGAGGTCGTGAAGCGGCAGTTCGACGCGGTCCTCGACGTCCTCGCGGGCGCCCAGCCTGCTTGCGCCATCGCGTACGAGCCCGTTTGGGCCATCGGAACGGGAAAAAACGCCTCCCCGGCCGACGCCGAAGAGGTCCACGCGGCCATCCGGGGCTGGCTCACGAAGAAGAGCGCTGCCCTCGCGGACCACACGAGAATCCTCTACGGCGGGTCCGTAAAGGCAGACAACGCCGCGGGGCTCTTGGCCGAGCCGAACATCGACGGGGCGCTCATCGGCGGGGCGAGCTTGGACGCGGGCGCGTTCGGTGCTATCGCCAAGGCCGCCGAATCCCTGAGCAAAGGCTGAGACATGGCTGTCCTCGATACGCTCCTCAAGATCCTCCACGTGTTCGTGTGCTGCGTGCTCATGTTCGTGGTCCTCTTGCAGCAAGGGCGCGGCGGCGGGCTCGGCGCGGCCTTCGGCGGCGGCGCGGCGTCGCAAGTGTTCGGCGGTCGCGGCGCGGGAAACATCCTGACGCGCGCGACGGCCGTGTGCGCCGCCATCTTCATGCTCACGTCCATCACGCTCGCCTACCGGTCCTCGTCCCAAGACCGCGCGCTCACCGCGCGCATCGAGCTCGAGAAGATGCGCAAGGCCGAGAAGGGCCACCACAAGAAGGACGACGCGTCGAAGACCGCGCCGACGAGCAGCACGCCGACTCCGCCGGCGACCAACACGATCACGATGCCGACGTCGGCTCCGACCGACACCGCGCCCACTCCGACGACGAGCGGCTCCGCGGCTCCCTGAAATGCGCTCCGCGTTCCGCGGGCGCGACGAGTCCGAGTCGCGACGTCCCGCCTTCGGCGGAATCCGTCGACGAGTCCGAGTCGCGACGTCCCGCCTTCGGCGGATCCGTCGACGGATCCGCCATCGCGGTGCTCGTCGCGCTCAAGGTCGCGGCGATGCTCTTCGCGCTCCGCTGCGGGTTCGCGCAGATCTCGGACGACGACTACGCGCGCACCGTGATCGCGCAGACCTTCGCGCACGCGCCGAAGCTCGACCCGAGCGGCACGAGCTGGCTCCCCTTCCCGTTCTGGCTCTACGGCGCCTCGATGATGGTCGTCGGGCGATCGCTCGGCGCCGCGCGCGCGATCGCCTTCGTGCTCGGCGCGCTCGCGCCCGCCGTTCCATACGCCGGGCTGCGATCGATGCAATGTACACGCGTCGTCGCGGGGGCTGGTGCGGCGCTCGCGTCGCTCACGCCGTGGAGCGTGTGGTTGGGCCTCGCGCCCGTGCCCGAGGGATGGGCGGGTCCGTGCGCGGCGGCCGCGCTGTTCTTCCTCGCCTCCCGCCGTGCGTTCACGGCCGCGGCGCTCGTCTTCGTCGCGTCGCTCTCGCGCTACGAAGCTTGGCCCATCGCGGCGCTCGTCGCGGGCGTGTGCGCCATGCGCGCGGCTCGTGGAGATCGCGCGCTCGCGGTCGCGGCGCTCGTGGCGATCGCGGGGCCCGCGTTTTGGCTCGTGAACAACGCGCTCGCGCACGGCGACGCGCTCCACTTCGTCGCGCGCGTCGCGGCGTATCGGCGCGCGAACGCCGGCGCGATGTCCATCCCGCAGCGCGTCGTCGAGTACCCCGCGGCGCTCGTGCACGACGCGCCCGAGATCGCGTTGGCTTCGGCCGTCGCGGCGGTCGCGTTGTGGCGTCACGCCGCGCTGCGTGCGCGCTGGGTCCTCCCGCTCGCGGGCGCGGCGCTCGTGCTCGCGTTCTTGATCTACGGCGACGTCCGCGACGGCGCGCCGACGCACCACGCCGCGCGCGCTCTCGTCCCGATCTTCACGGTGCTCGCAGGGTTCGCCGCGGACGGAATCGGCGCGCTCGTGACGAACGAACGCGCCCGCAACATCACGGTCGCGCTCGCGCTCGGGTGCGGCGCGTTCGTGGCGTCGCGCGTGCGGCACGTGCCGGGCGACGCGGAGTCGGAGCGCCGCGTCGCGCAGATCGCCCGCGGCAGAGCGCTCGCGGGCCACGCGGAGTCACTCGACGTGACCCCGTGCGCGTACGAGCACTTCGCGTTGATCGCGGCGTACGGAGCGCCGGAGCGCGTGACGATCGAGCCCGCCACGCGCGAGCCCGTGACGCGCGAGTGCCCGCGCGTGGCGCCGCGCTAGGGGAATGGCGGTGCCTTGCCGAGCTAGGCCGTCCGCCCCGTCCGACCATCGAGAGCTTCGCGGATTTTTCGCGTGAGTGGCTCTGCGCTGATGGGCTTCTGCAAGAACACGAAATCGCGCTCGAACAAGCCGTGACGAACGACACTGTCGTCGGCGTAACCCGACATGCAGATGACCGGCACGTTTGGCCACAGCGTCGCAAACCGTGCGGCCAGCTCCGGTCCGCTCATCTGCGGCATGACGACGTCCGTCAGAAGAACGTCCACGCGCGCCTCGCGAGCCATGCGCAGCGCCTCCGCTCCATTCGCAGCGGAGATGACGCGGTAACGATGCGCTCGAAGAATTCTGCATACGGCCTCGCGGACGGCTGCATCGTCCTCGACGACGAGCACTGTGTCGTTTCCTTCGACGACGGATGCGCGCGCGGGTGGAGGCGAGATGCTCGCCGCCGCCGCGTCGAGGCGCGGAAGGTAGATGTTGAAGGTAGTACCCTCACCGACCTCGCTCTCGACCCAAATGCTCCCGCCGCTCTGTTGGACCATCCCGAGGACACTCGCAAGCCCGAGACCGGTTCCCTTTCCGTGATCTTTCGTGGTGAAGAACGGCTCGAACGCGCGCGCTCGCGTCGCCGCGTCCATGCCGCACCCGTTGTCCGTCACGCCCAACATGACGTACGTGCCTGCGTCGATGCCGAGCGCGCGCGCGCGTACAGCATCCAATTCGACATTCGTCGTTTCGAGTAGCAATCGCCCTCCGTGCGGCATCGCGTCACGAGCGTTGACGACGAGGTTCATCACGACTTGTTCGATCGAGCCGATGTCAACGCGCACGGAGCCAACGTCGACTGCAGTCCTCAGGACCAGCTCGATGTCCTCCCCAATCACACGGCGCAACATCTTGTCCATGCCACAAACGACCTCGTTGAGGTTCACCACGCGCGGCTCGAGAACCTGCTGGCGCGTAAACGCGAGCAGCTGGCGAGTGAGCTCGGCCGAGCGCTTTCCTGCGCGATGGATCTCTTCGATTTCTTCGCGAAGGGGGTCATCTGCTCCAAGCGTTGCGAGGACGCCCTCGGAATAAGAGAGGACCACGGACAACGCGTTGTTGAAGTCGTGCGCGATGCCGCTCGCGAGCCGGCCGATTGCCTCCATCTTCGCGGCGTGACGCAGCTGGTCCTCGAGCAGACGTTGCTCGCTGATGTCCTTCGCTGCGACGAGCCAGCAGCGACGATGCCCTATCGTCGTGGGGTGAGCCGTCATCTCGACCCAGATCTTCCGACCGTCCTTCGTCAGGTGCTGACAGCTTCCAGAAAACTCACTCGTGCGGCGCCCGGCCAGCTCGCGCGACGCCGCACGCACATCGCGGAGAAGGAGCTGGTCCGCTGTCATTGCGAGCAGCTCGGCACGGGAGTAGCCGTACGTTCGCAACGCCACGTCGTTCACCGCTGTGAAGCGCAAAGTCTCGGCGTCGACGACGAGCTTCGCGAGCGGGCTGCGCTCGAACAGCGTCCGGTAGAACGCCTCGGACTCCGTGTCGTCCTCTGCGGATTTCGACACGCTGACGTCGATGACCAGCGCGAACATTCCTTCGAATCGACCTCGCTCGTCTCGTAGAAGACTCAGCTCGACTACCGCGCATCCCAGCGTGTCGTCGCACCGCTGGAACCGATGATCGAAGAACGATAGTTTCGTTACGCCCGAGGCTACCGCCTCTTGAACGCGGATACGTTCGTGAGCGTCGAGAAACGTGTCGAGCGAGTGCCGCGCCACATCGTCTGCGCTGGTCGACAGGATGCGCATCATTTGTTCGTTCATGCGCTTCGTCTCGCCAGTCGCATCCAAGAGCCAGATGCCAACGACGGACGATTCGACCACCGCCCGTAAGCTCGCCTCGTCGAAATTCACGTGGGGGCGAATTGCACTCGCCGTTCCATCATCGTTTCAAGCGCAAATGCGTCGACCCTGGTGCGCGTCGCGCAAGCGGTGCGGTCACCGACGCGCCGTCTGCGCCGGCCAACGCGCGCCGCGCCGGACCATCAGAATGTCGCGGAAACTGGAGGAAACGGACGCGCAGGCTTTGCAAACAGATAGCCCTGAAGCAGATCGCACCCAGCTTGCTCCATGCAAAGACGCTCGTCCGAAGTTTCAACGCCCTCGGCGACGACCCGGATCTTCATCTCTTTGCAGAGCGACGAGATCGACTCGACAACACGGCGGCGAACCGGTGATTCGTGCGCGTTGCGGACGAGCGACATGTCGAGCTTCACGATTTCCGGCTCCAGCGCGACGAAGCTGGAGAGCCCCGCATAGCCCGCGCCGAGGTCGTCGATGGCGATGCGAAAGCCCTGATACCGCAGCACGGAGATACGGGCGTTGACGTCCTTCAGCCCCGAGATTGCGGCTCGCTCCGTGATTTCCAGGATGACGCGATCTGCAATGTTACTCAGCGGCGAGTCGCTCGCGTACAGCTCTGCGTCGAGCAAGTCTTCTGCGTGAAGGTTCACGAACAGATTGGTCCCTTCGGGTGCCTGGGCAAATGCCTCTGCGCTCAGTGCGCGAATGCGCCGCCCGAGCTCGAGCCCACGCCCGAGCTGATGCGCCGCGTCTAGCACCGCACCTGGATGCGGCAGCGAACGCTCCTCCGTACGCATCAGCGCTTCGTAGCCAAAGAGGGCGCCACTCGGCGAGACGATGGGCTGAAACGCCATCCACAGCGAGTCGATCGCACGCTCAAGGCGCTCCGCAAGCGCGGCTTCGGATCCCGCCGCCCGCTGCTCACGTTCCATTGCATCGCGCTTCAAGGCTGCAATCCGGTGCAGCCGAGACGCGCGCTCCACCGCGGCGATGAGTACGCCATTTGGCGTCGGCTTCGGAAGGTACTGGATCGCCCCGAGCTGCATCGCCTCCATGGCAACGTCGAGCGTGGGGTTACCTGTGATGAGGATGACAGGTACGTCGAGGTCATAGGTGCGCACGACGCGCAGGAGGTCAATTCCACTCACGCCCGCCATGTTGACGTCGCTCAAAATGACGTCGAACGATTGCTGCACGACCATATCGAGCGCCGAGGCCGAGTCGTTCGTTGCCGACACCTGAAAACCTGCGTTGCGCAGCACTCGCTCCAGCGCCCGACACACGGGTACATCGTCATCAACGACGAGCACCGAGCGACTGCCTGCTGCGCTTTCGCGCTGTCGCACCGCCAAGGTGTCGTGCCGCTGCGCGCTGGGCGTCGTGCTGATGGGCATGACACCCGCTACGGCTCAACCCGGACGCCTGTGAAGCCCGCACGTGCTGATTGCTTGGACTGAAAAAAACTTGCCCTACCGGGCTTAATACCTCATCCGGAAATGGCCGCTATCTCGACTGATGCGCCTCGTGTGCCAACCGCACGACGCTTACGGAGGTTGATCATGGACGTCGAGACTCATGCCCCACTGCACACGGGTTCGATGCTTGATGGACGCTACGAGCTCCGCCGCGTGCTTGGGCAAGGGTCCGAAGGGACGGTTTTCGAGGCCGTACATCGGTTTACCGGGCAGCGACATGCGGTGAAGATCGCGAACGTACAGGTCTCGGACGGAGACGACTGGAAACACGTTCGCCTCTTGCGAGAGGCTCGCGCGCTTGGGCAGATCCGCCATCCGAACATCGTTTCCATCACGGACGCGGGCGTCGCGGAGGGATTTCCGTTCGTGGCGATGGAGCTCTTGCACGGTCGTTCGCTCGAGAGCCTGCTGGTTACGCGCAGCCGGTTCACCGTTTCGGACGCGATTGGAGCTGCACTCCAGATCTGCGGTGCGCTGGGCGCCGCTCACGCGGTCGGCGTTCTGCACCGCGACGTGAAACCCGGCAACATGATTGTCGTGCGAGAGGGCGACTTCGAGCGTGTGAAGCTCGTCGATTTTGGCTCGTCGAAGCCGACGGACCCCGGCGCTGAAAAAGTGACCGCTGCGGGCGCGCTCGTCGGAACGCCAGCGTACATGGCGCCGGAGCAACTGCTTGCGCAGGACGTAGACGAACGCGTGGATGTCTATGCCGTCGGCGTCCTGCTCTTCGAGTGTCTCACCGGCACGGTTCCGTACGAGGGCGCCTATCCACGCGTGCTCATGGCCGCCTGCACGCCGCACGCGCCTCCTTCTGTTCGACTCATTCGGCCGCAGATCGACTCGACTCTCGAACGCGTCATCGCAAAGGCGCTCGCGAAAAAGCGCGAGGATCGCTACGCGACGGTCGCCGCTCTCGCCGAAGCCTTGCGCGCGGCCTGCCCACAGGTCGACGGGCTCACGCGATTGCTCGAGGATGCCCTTCCAGCGAACGCGCAACCTCGCCGGAAGTTCAATCGCGCGCCTTACCGCACCCCTGTCCGCATCAGGACGAGCCATGGCGACGTCGACGGGCACTGCGAAGATATCTCCGAAGGAGGAATGCTTCTTCTTACAAGCGCGCCGTGTGTGGCGCGTGAGGAAGTCTCCGTGCGCTTCGCATTACCCATCGAGGGCCGCATCGCCGTGTGCAAAGCCCGAGTGCAATGGGCACGCGCACGTACGGATCGCCCCAACACCACGCAAGCGATCGGTATCGAGATACTGGAGATGTCACCTGACATACGCGCGTCAGTCGCACGCTATGTCGCCCTGATGACGGGAACGATCGACGAGCCGCTCGAGGTGATGGACGACTCGCGCCGTGTTCCGACGCGCTCCGGCGTTACGGCGAAGGAGACGATGCCGGGGACGCCGTCATCGATTCGACGGGTCATGGAGAAGATGTGACGTGCTGCGGCTCGACGACCTCCGCATCGTGCTCGACAACATGCTCGATCTCGTCTTTCGCCTCGACGCGAAGTTCCGCTGCACGTTCGTCAGTCCGTCGGTGTTGCCGGTCCTCGGCTACGAGGCGTCGCAGATCGTAGGAACCGATCTGCGTGACGTAATACATGCGGACGACCTGCCTGCCCTACGCGAGGCGATGCGCGCGATGATGCAGCCCGACGCGCAGCCCGGTCACATCGAGGTCCGTGTTCGCCATCGGCACACGCGCGACTACGTCTGCGGCGAGTCGGCGTATCGAGCGCTGCGAGAAAAAGGAAGGTTCGCTGGCGTCGTGTTCGCATGGCGGGACATCACGAAGCGAAAAGAGGCGCAAGCACGATACCAGCAGGTCATCGAGGCTGCGCGTGAGGTCATTTTTCAGACGGACGTCGAAGGACATTGGCGCTTGCTCAGCCCTCGGTGGGTCGAGTTGACCGGTTATGGTATCGACGAGACGCTCGGCAAGCACTTCGTCGAGGTCGTCCACCCCAACGATCAAGAAAAGGTGCGCGCGGCGGCGAGGGCGATGCTCGAGGGCGAACGTGAATCCGTCAGCGAGACGGTGCGCATCCGGACGAAATCCGGAGCAATCCGTTGGTGCGAGTTGAACGCGGCCCTGTCGTATGATCAGCGCAACGACCTGACGGGGGGAGCCGGAACGCTCGACGACGTGACGGCCCGCCACATGAGCTACGCGATCACGCAGGCCGGGCGCGTGATGGACACGTGCGTGCTCGACAGGGCCAGCCCAGACGAATTGTCACGAAACGTGTGTGAGTGCATCGCGTCCTTGCTGCAGGTTCCGCTCGCGTGTGTCGGGTTGAAAAACAGCGATGGAACGCTGAAGTGGATGGGGACCGGCGGCAGGCTTGCGGATCGATTTGCCGACGCGATCGTTCGGTGGGACGACACGCCAGCGGGAAACGGGCCAAACGGACTCGCCATCCGGACACGGGAGACTCAGCTGGCGACCGTGTCCGAACTGGCTGCGACGATCGACGTCACCAAGCTCGTGGAGCAAGGTCTAACGCAGGTCCTCGCCATTCCGCTCCTCGGTCCAGATGATGCGCTTGGCACCTTATGCGTCTGCGCGGAGAATGCCGGCGAGCTCGTGCCCGAGCTCGTCGCTGCGCTCGAGTCGTTGGCGGGGCGGATCAACGGCGCGCTTCGTTTGCTGCGCCAACAGTCACTGATCGGCTTGCAGGCTGCAGCGATGGCGTCCTCTGCAAATGCACTTTTCATCACGGACCCACAGGGTCGAATCGAGTGGGTGAACGACGCATTCGAACGAATGTCGGGCTACAGGCGCGGCGACGCGATCGGTCACACGCCGTCGTTGCTCCGAGCGAGCGTCCAGCCTCGCGAAGCGTTCGTCGACATGTGGCAGGTGGTGACGAGGGGCGCCAGCTGGCGCGGCGAGATCGTCAATAAGCGGAAAGATGGCTCGCTGTACGTCGTCTCCCAAACGGTCACGCCGATGTTCGATGAGCAGCGTGTCATGACACACCTCGTCGCAGCGCATGAGGACATCACGGCGCGACGCGAAGCGGAGGCGCGCATCAACCATCTCGCCGAGCACGATGCGCTGACCGACCTTCCAAACCGCGCGACGCTTCACAATCGCCTCGTTCGTGCCCTCGAGAAGCCGCACGAGTCGGTTGCGGTGCTCTTCCTGGACCTCGATCGATTCAAGTTGGTCAATGACACCCTTGGGCATGCGGCTGGCGACGACCTACTGCGTGCAGTCGCAGAGCGCATTCGACGGTGCGTGCGGGACAACGATCTGGTCGCGCGGCAAGGGGGAGACGAGTTCATCGTCTTGCTGCCGTCGGCCGGAACGCCCTCGGCTGCACAGCAAGTCGCGGGCCGTATTCTGAAGCGCCTCGCCGAGCCGGTGAGAGTCGCGGATCGCGTCGTTCACGTGACCGCGAGCATCGGCATCGCCGTCAGTCCGCTGCACGGCGACGATGCGGACGTGCTCATCAAGCGTGCGGACGCTGCGATGTACCGCGCGAAGCAGAGTGGACGCAACGACGTCATCTGCTTCTCTCCCGAGATCGACAGCGATGCCGCCGAGCTCACCGTGCAGTCCGGCCTAGTGAGAGCGCTCTCGAACGACGAGCTCACGCTCGCCTACCAGCCGCAAATCGACCTCGCGACGATGGAGGTCACCGGTGTCGAAGCGCTTCTTCGCTGGACATCGCCAGAGCTCGGAGCCGTGTCACCAGCCGATTTCATCCCAATAGCCGAAGAGACAGGGCTCATCGTCGACATCGATCGGTGGGTGTTGCGGGCGGTTTGCGCTCAGGCGAAGTCATGGCGCGCTGCCGGAATTGCCGTCCCTCGCATCGCCGTTAACCTCTCGGCAACGAGCTTTCGCCACGGCGAGGTGCGAGCGCAGGTCGAGAGCGCCATCGCACATGAGCAGATGCCACCCAGCCAACTCGAGATCGAGCTCACGGAGGGCGTCGTCATGCACGACGTACAGAATGCGATCGACACCCTCGATGCATTTCGCGAGATGGGCGTACGTGTTGCCCTCGACGACTTCGGCACGGGCTACTCATCGCTCGTATATTTGAAACGCTTCAAGATCGACACGCTCAAGATCGACCGCTCCTTCGTCACAGGGCTACCCAGTCGAGCCGATGATGCGGCAATCGCCAAACTGATCGTGTCCATGGCGCGGACACTTGGCATGTCGACCGTCGCGGAGGGCGTCGAGACCACGGAGCAAGCGCGGTTCCTCCAGTCGCTGGGATGCACGACGGCACAGGGCTTCCTGTACGCGCGGGCGCTGTCACCGAACGCGCTCGAGAAGTTCCTGGCAGCACCTGCGGCGACGCGCGTCGCGTGACCGTTGCGTCAGCTGGGTCAGTTGCGCGCCTCGTGCGTCGCCAGATCGAACCGAACCATTGACACTCGACGCCACGTTGATGTCCCTTCTCACGATGATCGGCTCACTGCCACCATCGGTCGCGCTCGCGGCTTTGCTCGAGGCGCTCGAGAGTGCCGGGCTTGGTTGCACGGTGGTCCTGGATCGCCCCGATGGAGTCGAGCGCGTCTACGCCAACGAGGCGATCGCGCGCATCTTCGGGGTGGACGTCGAGACGATGCGCGCGATGCCAGCGATGGACGTCCTTCCGCCAGGCGAACGCGCCCGCATGGTGACGCTTCGCGACTCGCTCGGTCCTGGACGACCAGGGCCACTGTTCATCGAAACGAGCATCGTCCGCGCCGACGGTCGAGCCGTGCCCGTGGAGATCGGTCTGGGCTACGGCTTGGTCGACGGGATTCGTGCGGCTTTCGTCTTCATGCGCGACGTCACCAAGAAGGCGTCGTTGGCGGCCGCGCTTCGTGAGTCGGAGGACCGTTTTCGTCGCGTCGCGGAGGCTTGTCCTGACGCCATCTCGATCATCGCGAATGGCAAGTACGTCTACGCGAATCCGAGCGCCCTGCGGCACATCGGCGTTACGACGCTCGACCAACTTGCGCACGTGGATCCACAATCGCTGGTGCCACCCGAGCAGCTTGCGCACGTGCGCGAGCGCGGCAGGCGGTTGTTCCAGGGCGAGACGGTGCCACCTTTCGAGGTGCGCGTTCCGGGTCCCGGGGGGAAGGACGTCATCCTGGAATCTTCGCTCATTCTCAGCTCGAAGGACGGCGAGCACGCTCTCATCTCATACGCGCGTGACATCACGGACCGCGTGCACCTTCAAGCCGAGCTCATGAAACAGGATCGACTCGCGTCCGTCGGCATATTGGCGGCTGGCGTGGCGCACGAGCTAAACAATCCTCTGATGTCGCTGGGAATGCAGGTGCGACAGCTCCAGAAGGACGCTGACGCTCATGGCCTCTCGGGCGAGGTGCGACATGTGCTCGATGGCATGAACGAAGCCACGAAGCGCATGCAGGTGATCATCTCCGATCTCCTCTTCATGAGTCGTCCCGTCGACAAACCGCAGACCCACGTCGACGTGAACCAGATCATCGCGTCCACCGTCGAGCTTCTGCGTGCCGGAACGCCGGGCTGCCCACCAATCGAAGTCGCGCTCGACGAGCTTCCACCAATCCGAGGTTACGCCTCGAAGCTCGGACAAATATTTCTGAACTTGTTGCGCAACGCAGTGCAGGCTGTCGAAGGCGACCCGAAAGGCGAGGTGCGCGTGCGTGCCCATGCGAGCGGCGACGCGATCGCCGTAATCATCGCCGACAACGGGCCCGGCGTGCCGCGCGAGCTCTTGTCACGGATCGCACAGCCGTTCTTCACCACCAAACCGCATGGCACGGGGCTCGGGTTGTGGATCAGCCAGACGCTCGTCGCGCAGCACGGCGGCAAGATGGATCTGACCACGGTCGAAGGCGAAGGAACGACGGTCACCGTTTCGTTACCGCAAACCTTCGACACGCCGCGGCCGGCATGAGCGCTCTCCGCGCGCCTTTGCCTCGCGCCGCGCGTTAGGCTAGACTGACCGGGATAGGCGCAGAGGGGAAATGGACACCGTACTGGACAAGCGTTACCGGCTGATACGACCGCTCGCCAAGGTGACGAGCGGCGGCTACGTGTACGCAAGCCAGCACACGATCACGAAAAAGCCGTGCGCCGTGAAGCTCCTCGACGACAGCGCGCCCGAGAAGGTGCGCAAGCGCATGCAGCGAGAGATGGAGGCGCTCGCGATCGCACAAGGGTCGGGCGTCGTTGATTTCATCGACGCGGGCGAAGCCGATCGGCGGCTCTTCATCGTGCTCGAATTGTTGGAAGGCAGAACGCTCGCCGGGCTTCTCGCCGCAAAAGGCAAGCTCGAGGTCGGCCAAGCGATTCGCGTTGCAATCGACGTCGCCATGGCCCTTGCGCGGTGTCACGATCGCGGAGTCGTTCACCGCGACATCAAACCCGCAAACATCTTCGTGACGACCGACGAGACAGTGCGCTTGCTAGACTTCGGCATCGCAAAGCTCGTCGATCAGCGAGCGAGCTTGGAGAAGTTGACGCAAGAGAACACGCTCGTCGGTACGCCCGAGTACATGGCCTCCGAAGCGCTGCTCATGTCACCCGATGTCGACGCGCGAGTCGACCAATACGCGCTCGGCATCATGCTCTACGAGTGTCTGACCGGCGCGGTCCCGTTCGAAGGTGGCTATGCCGAGGTCCTGCGGAAGAGCTCGACGAGTCTCATCCCCCCGCTTCACAGCGTACGCCCCGACGTCCCCATCGAAATGGAGCGGGTCATGCGACGCGCTCTGAGCCGGGATCCCGACGAGCGTTTCGTAACGATGACCGCGATGCGTGAGGCCTTGCATTCCTCGCTCGGCAGCGTCACCAACAGCACCCTGTTCGAAGACCGACCGAACCCGAGGCGCCACAGCGTCGCGACCGTCGCCGATGCGCCCGCAGCCAAGGCGCGCGCTGGCACCGGGCGGCGCCGGCATGCGCGCGCGCCGTACGTCACGCTCGCACGGCTCACCCCCGAAAAGCGTGGGCACGTTGACGGTCGCATCGAAGAGATTTCCGAAAGCGGCTTCCAATTCGTGGGTGATCGAGCAGTCCCCGACGGGATCGGCGCGACCGTCCGCTTCGCGCTCCCAGTGACGGGCAAGGTCGTCGAGGCTGCGGCGACCTCGCGCTGGAACCGCTCGACTCGCGGACTTACGGCCGCCGGCTTCGAGTTCCGGGGACTACCCGACGCGGCCCTGGGCGAAATTCGCAAGTATGTATCGATCATGTGCTCCGACTGATCATGGGCGTTATCGATGTTGCACCGACGGACGCCGTGCTCGGATGCGTCCTCGTCGTCGATGACGAGGAGGCTCTCGGGCGCGCTCTCTCGCGAAGGCTTCGTCAAGACGGGCACACGGTGTTGGAAGCACAACGGGGTGCGGCCGCTCTCGCAATGCTCGAGCAAAACGAGGTCGACCTCGTCCTGAGCGACATCATGATGCCCGACATGGACGGGGTCGAGCTTCTGCGACGCGTTCACGAACGCATCCCTGGGATTCCAGTCATCCTCATGACGGGCGCGCCACAGCTCGAGACCGCCCTCAAGGCCATCGAGTACGGCGCGTTCGCATACTTGCTCAAGCCGTTCGAGCTTTCGAAGCTTTCAGTCGTCGTTACCCGCGCGTTGGGAGAACGCCGATCGGCACGCTCGAAAACGTCTGGCACTCGAAGCGTTCGCGGCGCACCCATCGCGGAGGGTACGCTTCTCGCGGGGCGCTACCGCATACTGCGGCTCATCGGCGCTGGCGGAATGGGGACGGTATACGAAGCGGAGCGCGTCGACCTCGGCATCCACGTCGCGGTGAAGGTGCTCCACGCCGCCCTCGCGGGTCGACCGGATGCGTCCAAGCGTTTTCACCGAGAGGCGGCGCTCATTGCAACGGTGCGCCATCCAAACATCGTCAGCGTCGTCGATTGCATTCTCGACGAGGATGGTCCGTGCTTCCTCGTCATGGAGCTACTGACTGGGATGACGTTGGCGCAAGCGATCGCTCAGAGCCGGACATTTTCGGAGCGGCGTTGCGCGTTCGTCGCCTCCCAGATGCTCGACGCGCTCGAGGCGGCACACGCCGCACACATCGTGCATCGAGATCTGAAACCGGAGAACGTGTTCCTCACGCAGATGTCTGGCATACGCGATCTCGTCAAGCTGCTCGATTTCGGAGTCGCGAAGCTCGTGTCCGAGGACGCGGCGAGCAGGCTCACCAACACGGGAACCGTGCTCGGGACGCCCGCGTACATGGCGCCCGAGCACGCGCGTGGTGAGAAATCCGACGTGACCGCCGACCTCTACTCCGTCGGCTGCGTCATGTACGAAATGCTCGCGCAAAGGCCGCCGTTCGTCGCTGCGAACTACAACGCGCTCCTCTTTGCGATTCAGGGAAAGGAACCCGACGATTTGCGCGCAGCGCGACCCGACGTGACGCAGGAGATGTGCGCGGTGATCGCGCGGGCGATGGCGAAGGAGCCAAGCAGCCGTTTCCCTTCGGCGCGCGCGATGCGAGAGGCGCTCTATCCGTGGGTCGCGGACGTCCACCCCTCCTCGGTCCTGCCCAAGCCAATCGAATCAGCGCCAACAGTCGAAGCGGAAGTCGACGACGGGGTCGAGCGTGAACGCTGAGGAGAGACTTCGCGTCCTCTCCGACACGCTGCGAGCGTTCGCTGAAGCCACCGCGGACTACAAGCAGCTGCTCGACGTCATCTCGCGGGCCTTCGCGCAGGTCGTCGCGGACGGTTGCATCGTACGCACGCTGTCGAGCACGGGGTGGCTCACGCCAGTCGCGTTCCAGCTGCCCGTGGAGCGGTTGGTTGCGGACGAGGATTTGGCGGCGCGCGTGCGCTCGTTCATGGACGCTCCGCGCCATGTCGACGAGTACGCGTGGGGACGAAATCTCGTCGATACCGGCGAAGCATTCCTGCTTCGCCATCTCGAGGCGTCGCAATTTCGACAGACGGTGCGAGACGACGTCGCTGAGATCTACGAAGCGCTCGGCGTGCACAGTATGCTCGTCGTCGCGCTCCGCGTGCGAGGGGAGTCGATCGGGACGCTCTCGCTGTTCCGCTTCGGGGGCGGCGCTGTCTTCGACGAGCACGACCGCGATCTGGCGCAGGCCCTAGCGGATCATGCGGCGCTTGCCATGATGAATGCGCGCCTCCTGCAATCGGCGGTTCACGAGCTCGCGGAGCGAGAACGCGCGGAGGCGGCGCTGCGCAAAACCGAGGAGCAGCTCCGCCACGCGCAGAAAATGGAGGCCGTTGGCCGTCTGGCGGGTGGTGTTGCCCACGACTTCAACAACCTGCTGTCGGTCATCCTCAGCTACACAAGCCTTGCGCTCGACGAATTGAAGGCGGGCGAGCCGCTCCGCGCGGATATCGAGGAGGTGCAGCATGCGGGACGGCGCGCGAGCGACCTGACCCGCCAGCTGCTCGCATTCAGTCGGCAGCAAGTTCTACAGCCGCGGGCTTTGGATCTCAGCGTCGTGCTCTCGTCGATGGAAAAGATGTTGCGGCGGTTGCTCGGTGAAGCCATCGAGCTGTCGCTCCTCACGTTTGCACGAACCGGCGCGGTCTTCGCTGACGCCGGTCAGGTCGAGCAAATCGTGATGAACCTGGCGGTCAACGCACGTGACGCGATGCCCGAAGGTGGACAGCTCTCGATCGAAACGCGCGATGTCGAGCTCGATAGTTCCTACGCGGAGCAGCACCACGGCGTCAGCGCTGGCCCGTACGTCATGCTCGCGGTGAGCGACACGGGCATCGGAATGGACGCAGCGACGAGAGAGCACATCTTCGAGCCGTTCTTCACGACCAAAGAGCAGGGAAAGGGAACCGGGCTTGGGCTCGCGACCGTTTATGGCATCGTCAAGCAGAGCGGCGGCCACATCTGGGTCTACAGTGAGCCCTCGAAAGGAAGCACCTTCAAAGTGTACTTCCCGCGTCTGGACGCGCGCGTCGACGCAGTCCAGGACGCGACAGCGACGCTCGCCAGTCCGCGCGGATCCGAAACCATTCTCCTCGTCGAGGACGACGATCAAGTCCGTGCCGCCACACGCGCGATACTCGGTCGTAACGGTTACAACGTCCTCGAAGCACAGAACGGCGGGGAGGCATTTCTCGTCTGCGAGAAGTACCCGGCCAAGATTCACTTGTTACTCACCGACGTCGTGATGCCGCGCATGAGCGGCCGGGACCTCGCAGAGCGCATCGCCCCGCTTCGGCCGCAGATGAGAGTGCTCTTCATGTCCGGCTACACCGATGACGCGATCGTCCACCACGGCGTGCTCGATGCCGGCGTCGCCTTTCTTCAGAAGCCGCTTACGCCGTACGCGCTCTTGAGAAAGATTCGACAGGTCTTGGACGCCCGCTGATCGCCTATGCCGCCGACGCGCTCTGCCCCAGCTGCGCGCCTCGTCTCGCCTGCGGTCGCAAAGAAAAGCTGGCTTGCTCAACGGCACACCTCGTAGCGTATAAAATGCTCCCGTGTGTCTTGCGGCGCTCATTCCCTCCTCGAAGCGTGCAGACACACCGGAGTCCTTCATCCGTCTGACGGAGCGCTTCGCGCGAATGTTGAACCTTCAGGGCTCGACGCGACCACTGTGAATTAGAGGCTCAGCGTGCTCAATCGTGGCGATCTAGGGGCCGATGTTGCCGAGTGGCAGAAATTCGTAAAAGCGCGTGGGTACCGCAACTGGTACGGGCAACCCATCACCGTGGACGGCGACTTCGATCAAGAAACCGAGTACGCGACCAAGTGCTTCCAAGGTGATCACGGAGTCGAGCAGACGGGCGTGTTGTGTCCCAAAACGGAGGCGCTTGCCCGAACCTTGGGCTGGCGCGCGTAAGTGAACGATGCCGCCTGAGCAACCATTCGATCCTCCAACTTTGGTGCGCTGCCCGAAGTGCTGCGAGGACACGCGCGCCGACCCCGACGTCACATGTTCGCTGTGCAAAGGCCTCGGAAAGGTGAATGCGGCGGCAGGCGCCTTTTGGAAAGCGGCCCAGATCAGCAAGGACGCTATGCCGAAGGCGCGTCGCTGACTCAACGCCGGAGCGGCATCAGCTCGTGCATCAACGCCTGCAAGGTCGCGCGGTCGTCGTGAGACATCGCCGCGAGGTGCAGAGGCCGGTGCTCCGCCGCTCGCCGCCATGCTTCGCTGGCGCGAAGTTCGACAGCGCTCATCGCATGAAAAGCATGGCTCGCCTCCGAGCGCACGTGCAGGTTCATCGACTCGTAGTCGTCGAAGTGCCCGAGGAGCAGGTGGTGATTGCCTGCGCCGCGCGCGTCGCTCTCGGCGCAGAGCGTGACGAGGTTCCGCTCGTCGACCTCGAGATCCGGTCGCCCGAGACGCACGCAGAAGTGAAACGGGAAGACGTGATGCACCTCGACGCGGGCGCCTGGATGTCGGCAGGCGACGCACGCGGGCTTTCGAGTCAGGTGTGCGCGGACCACTTCGGGCCACTCGGCGCTGCGCGTGACGCCGTAACGCTCTGCGATGAGCGTTCCGCGCTCGTTCATTCGCGGCAGCGCTCCTGGTGCTCGCGGAGCGCTTCGTTCGTGCGCTCGTGGCGATCCGCGATGACCCACGCGTTGCAGCGCGAGCACCGCACGTAGGGCTCCGCGTGGGCGAGCGGGGCCTCACGATACGGGCTCGTCGGACGCTCGCTTGTGCGCGCGGTCACGGCTTCTCGACGTCCGCGAAGAGGGCCGCGACGGTTACGTCGAGGGCCGCAGCGACTTTCAGCAACGTCGAGAACGTGGCGTTGCGTTTCCCGGTTTCGAGCTTCCGGTAGTTCTCGATGTCCTTGTCGGCGAGCCGTCCGAGGAGCTGCTCTTGGGTGAGACCGCGCGCCTTTCGGAGCTTCGCGATCGTGCGCCCGAGTTGGCGCGCGGCGGGTTCCCAATGCTGCACGCCTCAACAAAACGCGGAGCAGAGGCGTGTTGCCCAAGGTAGCAAAATACCTGGTGCGGTTATTTCTTCGGGCTTTTGTGGAGTCTGGCACCCTCGATTTTCGTGGGTACGGGGAACACGACAGTCCCGTCGGCGCGAGATGTCGCAGCGACACTGCGCCCCGTCGTCGAGAACGCGCCTTCGTTGGTGATCGCGTGGAGCGTGCGCGACCCGCATCGCGTCGGTGAGGTCGCGCTGTTCGAGGGATTGGGCCCGTGGGTGCTCGGACGCGCCGCAAACGATCTCGCGCAGGTCGCGTTCGTGCGGCAGCGACCGCACGCGTCAGTGATCACCGGCGCGCTCGCTGGAGACAGCTTGTCGCGTCGCCAAGTCGAGGTCGAGCGCACGACGACGGGTCTCGCGCTCAAGAACATCGGCCAGGCGCGCATGCGCGTGAACGGCTCGGACACGAACTCGGAAGTCGTGCACGACGGCGACGTCATCGAGCTCGTCGGACACTACGTGTTTCTCGCCGTCACGAGACCCGTCACGCTCGGCGATCAGTTCGACTGGCCCAGCTATCCGTTTGGCGAGCCCGACGCGCTCGGCCTCGTCGGCGAATCACCTGCTGCGTGGAAGCTCCGCGCGGATCTCGCGTTCGGGGCGCGCGCGGCGGCGCACGTGCTCGTGCACGGCGCGAGCGGCACGGGCAAAGAAGTGTGCGCGGCGGCGCTGCACGCGCTCTCTCCGCGCGCGCGTCGCGCGTTCGTCGCGCGCAACGCGGCGACGTTTCCGCCGGGCCTCGTCGACGCGGAGCTCTTCGGCAACGCGAAGAACTACCCGAACGCCGGCATGCCGGAGCGCGAGGGTCTCGTCGGCGCGGCCGATGGGGGCACGCTGTTCCTCGACGAGATCGGCGAGGTGCCGATCGAGGTGCAAGCGCACCTGCTTCGGCTCCTCGACGGCGGCGGCGAGTACCACCGCCTCGGCGAGACGCAGACGCGCCGAGCGAACGTGCGCCTCGTGTGCGCCACCAATCGAAACGTCCAGGCGCTCAAGCACGATCTGCTCGCGCGCTTGAAGGTCCACATCGCGGCGCCGCCGCTCGAGGCGCGCCGCGAGGACATCCCGCTGCTCGTGCGTCACCTCGTCTTGCTCGGCGCGAAGACGAACCCCGCCGCAGCGGCTTTCGTGCGTGACGGCGCACACGAGGTCGACGTCGCGGCCTCGCTCATCACGGCGCTCCTTCGCGAACGCTATCCGACGAACGTACGTGAGCTCGAGCAGCGCCTGCTCCGCGCGATGCGCTCGTGCGCGTCGCCGCCGCTGCGGTTCGAGGAGCGCGCCGTGGTGCGTCCCGCGAACGACGATACCGAGCTCGGGGAGGCCGAGCTCCGCGCCACGCTCGAGCAGCACCGGTGGAACGTGTCTCGCGCGGCCGATGCGCTCGGGATCAGCCGGCACGCGCTCACGCGGTTGATGCGGAAATATGGGCTGCAGAAGTAAGGTCGTTAATTGGCCGCGGCGGCGATGGCGGCGTTTGTTCCAGACGCACAAAAGAAAGAAGCGCGCGATCGTCCTCCGATCGCGCGCTTCTCTTCGATGTCGTCATGTCAGCCTCAGTGATGGTCACCTCCGTCGGCGCTCACGGCGACCGAGCCCGGGGTCACGCCGTTCGCCTTGGGCAAGAGCGCGATCGGTCGCGACATCTGGATCAAACCGGGATCGGTCGATGCGACGTCGCTCGGCGTCGCGACCACGGGCGGGATGATGACGGGCGCAGGAGGCTGCACCTGGTCCGACTTGCGCGAGCGGCGCTTGCCGATGCCCAGGCGAATGAGCTGGTCGCGGCGCGTGATGACGGTGCGCGCGCAATCGGACCAGTCTTGCACCCACTCGTAGACGGCGAGCAGCGCGGCCTCGCGCGGCGACTGCGTGTGTGCCGTGAGCGGCTGCGCCTGCGTCGTCTCGATCCACTTCACGAGCGTGCGCATGTCCTTGCGCTGCTCCGTCGTGACGCCGCGCTGGGTGAGCGTCTCGAGCGCCGCGTGGTCGGCTTTGCGCGTGCTCTTGCGCTCGGCCGAGCTCTCGAGCGCGTCGAGCCGATCGAGGAAAGTCGAGACGGCCGGAACCGCCGCGATGCCGGAGCCCGTCACGAGGTTAGTGAAGACGAACGCGTCCTGCTCGGGGTGAAAGCGCCGGAGCGCGGCGTGCGCCCTGACGAACATCGACGCCTGCCACGCGTCGACCTTATCCATCGCGGCGTTGATGGGCGCCTCGCTGATCGACGCGGCGATCGGGCCGTTGCTCGCCGCGTACGCGTTGAGCACGAGCGCCCAGCCTTGCTTCTGCGCCGCCTCGTCGAAGCCGGTCTGCTTCATCGCCTCCATGATGTTGGCGTCCGTCCCCACCGCGCGGAGAAACTGGAGCGCGCGGGCGAGCGCGCTCTCCTGGGTGCTGCGGGCGACGTTGTTGCTGTTGTTCTTGATCGAGAGTTTCATGACTGAGTTCCTTTTCTTGTGTCGCGTCACTGCGACGCGATGAACCTCCCCTTCGCACGCTGCGCGCCAGCGCTCGCCGCGGCTAAGTCGTTGAAGATCCACGCGCGCCTGCGCGCTTCGCGCGGAAAGTGAGCGCGCAGTGAGCGCTCACTTTGAGCGGTGAAGCCTGCCGGCGACCGGGCGAGCCGTGCCGACACACGGTGCACGGAGTCGGCGTGAACGGCGAGACCTTGCCGGCAAGCCGGGAGACCCTGTCAACTGCGCGAGATCATGTGCTCTCATAGCGCTGGCGGCGTGTCCGGCGTTTGGAGGCGCCTTCCGAGTCGCGTTTGGCGATTGGAGCGTGCCGGTGCAACCGTGCGGATTGCGGGCGGAAAGGCACGCCGCCGATCGGCAGGCCGTCCGCGGCGCTCGGCGGAGCAAGCGAGACGTGTCGGCAAGCCACCACGACCGTGTCCCAGCGTGACCTTCTGAAAGGGCGGCGAATGCTCGGCTAGCTGTCGAGCACTTCGCGGACCTTGCGGGCGAGCATGTCGGGCGTGATCGGCTTCTGGAGGAAGGCCACGCCCGAACCGAGCACGCCGTGGTGGACGACGGTGTCGTCGGTGTAACCCGACATGAAGAGCACCTTCATGTCCGGTCGCTTTGGCCCCAGCTTCTCGGCGAGCTCGCGGCCACTCATCTTCGGCATGACGACGTCGGTCAGGAGAAGATGAATGGGACCGTCGTGACGCTCGGCGATCGCGGCCGCCGCAATTGCGTTCTCCGCATCGACGACGGTGTAGCCCTGCCGCAGGAGAACTCTTCGCGCGAGCGTTCGCAGTTGGTCCTCGTCCTCCACGAGCAGAATCGTTTCGCTACCTCCGGACGCCCTCGCGAGCGCGCCCATCGACGCGCGACGCGGCGCACCGCCAGCGCGCGGGAAGTAGATTTTGAACGTCGTTCCGGCACCCGCTTCGCTGTAGACCCAAATGTGTCCGCCGCTCTGCTTCACGATTCCAAAGACGGTCGACAAGCCGAGCCCGGTGCCCTTGCCGGTCTCCTTCGTCGTGAAGAACGGTTCGAAGATGCGAGCGCGCGTGGCGGCGTCCATGCCCATTCCGGTGTCGCTGACCGCGATCATCACGTGCACGCCGGGCGTGACGCCTGGCCGCTCGCTCGCGTACGACGAGTCGAGCTCGACGTTCGCGGTCTCGAGCGTGAGCATGCCGCCCGTCGGCATCGCATCCCGCGCATTGACGACGAGGTTCATGATGACTTGCTCGATCTGTCCTGGATCGACCCTCACCGCAGCGAGATCGCGCGCGGTCACGGTGCGCAATTCGATGTGCTCGCCGATCATTCGCCCGAGCATGTTGTTCATGCCCGTCAGAATTTGCGTTCAGATCTGTGATGCGAGGCGCTAGCACCTGCTGGCGGCTGAACGCGAGGAGCTGCCGCGTGAGATCGGCTGCGCGCTGCGCTGCTCGGCGGATTTCCTCGAGCTCGGGCGTGAGCGCGTCGTCCTTCGGGATCGAATCGCGCATCAGCTCGACGTAGCTGAGGATGACCGAGAGCATGTTGTTGAAATCGTGCGCGATGCCACCCGCGAGGCGTCCGATCGCGTCCATCTTCTGTGATTGGCGCAGCTGCTCCTCGCTCGCCTGCAGTGCTTTCGTGCGCTCTTCGACGCGGCGCTCGAGCTCCGCGACCATGTCGCGCTGTTGGGTGATGTCCTCGGAGATGCCGAGCAGGTAGCGCGCCTCGCCCGCCTCGTCGAGGATCGGGATCTTGCGCGTGTGAAGCCAGCGCTCGCCACGCGGCGTGTCGATGGGCTCCTGCGGGATGTCGACGAGCTTCCTGCCGTCGAGGACCTCGCGGTCCATGTGTTGGAAAAACTCTGCCTGCGCCGCCGGGAAGAAATCGTGGTCGCTCTTTCCGACGATCGCGTCACGAGAGACGCCGAGGAGCTCCTCGCCGGCTCGGTTGAGGCGCCGGAAGCGCAGCTCGGCGGCATCTTTCACGAAGAGCATGTTCGGAATGTTCTCGACGATCGAATCGAGGAACGCGTTGGCATCGTGGATGGCGCGCTCCGCGGCGCGCTCGGCGGTCATGTCGCGAAACACGAGGACCACGCCGGTCATCGTGCCGCGCGCGTCGCGAATCGGCGCGGCGCTGTCTGCGATGGGGCGCTTGGTGCCGTCCTTGGCGATGAGCGCGGTGTGGTTGGCCAGCCCGACGATGACGCCCTCGCTGAGGACGCGCTCGATGGGGTTCACGGCGCGCGCGCCCGTGACCTCGTTCACGATGTCGAACACTTCGGTAAACGGCCTTCCCCGCGCGCCTTCGATGCTCCAGCCCGTCAAGCGCTCGGCTACCGGATTCATCCGCACGACGTTTCCGGTCGTGTCCGTGGCGATGACGCCGTCGCCGATGCTGTGCAGCGTGGTCGACAGGCTCTCTTCGCTCGCCCGAAGCTTGTCCTCGGCCGCCTTGCGCTCGGCCATCGCAGCATCGCCTTCCGTGTCGGTGACGTAGCGGTCGGCCATCAGGGCCATTCCGTGATCGATGAACTCCATCATCGCGCTCATCGCACGCGCCAGCCGTTCGGGCTTCTTGCCGTATGCCGCGATGAGTCGCGGCACGAGCACCCGCTGTACGACGCGCGTGATGTCGTACCAGCTCGAGAACGGGACCTTCATTCGCGCGTACATCGTGCCCTGCGTGCGTAGGCTTTCGACGTAGGGCTCCCACGCGTCGTTCTCGATCGCGCGGCGAAGGAGCGTGATCGATTCCTGGTTCTGTCGATCCATGTCCTCCTGCGACATGGCGGCGACCATCGGGCCGAAGATGGGATGGCCGCGGACGACCTTGAGCGCCGCCTCGCGCATCGCCTCTTGGGAGGCCGCGTAGACGGTCCAGAAGTCGCGAAGCGCGTCCGGCTGCTCGGCCGCGAGGCGGATGAATGACATCGGGATACACTATCCCGATCCGCATAGTTGCGCCAGGGCGACGGGCGATGTGTGGGTCTCGTCAGTCGCTCGGGCCTTGATCCGTCGCGCGGGCGGGCGAGCGACTGCTTGCGATGCTTGCGGCTAAGTTAGCCTCGGCGTGCCGGGCATGTCCGATTTGCCCGACACAGTGAGCCGGGGCGACGGGAATTGACACCCTCACTCACGACGAGGCGACCGGACACGCGCGGCGGCTGATTCTTGCGGGTTTCGTGACTGGGGCCGCGTCGGCGCGCGACGGCGTGCACCACCGAATCACGTCGCGTTTGGTAATGGGGTGGAAACGATGAAGTGGACTTCGGGTGCGCCACCCGGCGAGTGTGGCTACGAAACTCAATCCGATGACGACATGTTGCGCAGTTTTGCCAGGAGCTTAGTTCCGACGAGCCGCACAATGCGGTGTGCGTCGGCGACCGCGAGCTCCGCCAGCATCGCGACGTCATCCTTCACAAGATCTATTTGGCGCCAGCGGTTCGCAGAACGCCTGAACAACTGCTTGGCGCACGTAGGGTTCATCAGAGCGGCCGAGCCTGATACGCGGCGCGCAATAGTGTGACCTCGTCGGCAAATGCTGCCTCAGCAACGCCTTGCCACACGGCGCGGGCGCGCACGCGTGGAGCATCATCGAGGAGAGCTCTCTCAACAAGCACGCGACCGTTGAGCGCGCCTTCTTTTCTGAACATCGTTCCGGCGACATCAATGGCAGCACGGCGCACGAGTGTGGAGCGTGCGCCGTGTCCTTGGACGACGAGGAATTGATCCGACTCTGTGGATTTGATGCCCGCGTGAATGCGCATCCACAGAAGACTAAGAGCCATCACCGCTCCCTCATCCTCGTCTCGACCCACAAGCGCAGAGGACCGACCGCGCTCGCGGTGCGGAACCCGCTCGACGATCGCACCGCGCAGGACGTCAGCCAAGCGAGCGTCAGCGGCCATCGACTCCGCGCAGGCAATAAAAATGGACGTCTTGTGCGAAATGTGAGCTTCGGCACCGCGCGTGGCTTCGAGTAGAGTCTGCAAGATTTCGGCTTTGCGAGGTGTTGGAAATAGGTCCGCGTAGAGCTTGAACGCCGCTGTTAGCAGATGCGGCGCGTGGGCCGTCTGCCGCGCGTCATCGTCACGCATGAATGCGGGCTCGTTCTCGGCCAACCTCTTGATATGCGAGGCTACATAGTTCTCGACGCCGACGCCGGTGTGCCGATGGGTTAGGAAGACGCGGACACGGTCGAAGCCAGAAAGCCATCTTGGATTCGCGAGCAGCCACGGATCTAGAAGAGCGTCCACCTTGCTCGACCACTTGCTGAGAGCAACCGCGGTGTCTGCCACTGCGTCGTCACCATCATCTGGAAGTGACGAAGACGTAAGAGCGGTTACAACCGGTAGCGCGGCCGCATCGTCAGGTTGGAACACTGTCTGGCGCGCAACGATCTGCCAAAGACTGCTGATCGTCGAAAGCTCGTCAGGATGGCGACGAAGTAAGTCGGCGAGTTGGATCATTTCTGCGCCGGTCAGCGCGGCGACGTTTCCAAACACCTCAACGAAGGCGTGACGCGAACGGTATGGCGCGGCGCTCGACAGAAGTGGCGCCGTGGTTCCGCCGAATGCGGCGTCGAGCGTGGCGAGCATTTCCGACGTCAACTCGCGACGAGTTGTCTCGCTCAGAAACTGCCCCAAGCTTCTGAGAAGGGACAGCCGCACACGCCACAGCGCTTCGGCGGCCACCCCATTGCGCTCCCTTGGGACGGATTGCGAAATGCGACGGTCGAGGTTGATGGTCGCATACAGCTCGTGACCACGCCGATCGAGAAATGACTCCACGTCGTCCGCCGCGAGGGCCGCTAACAACTCATTCAGCGCGAGCAGACCGAGATCGTTGTCACGTGTTCGGTCGGCATGAATTGCCAGCTCACGTCCCAGTGCGAGGCGAGCTTCGCGCACGTCGGCGAAATCGCCAACAAGGTACGCAACCGCAAGCGAGACGTTGTGCCAGCGGAGTTCCTCCGGCATGCCTGAGCGAAATCGCATCGATGATTCGGTGCGGAAATGTTCGACAAAAGCTTCTTTCGCCAACGCGTTGGCGCTCGCACTTCGCGCAAATGCGTACGCGGTGTTGGTCGGAGCGTGGAGCATTAGCTCTTGATTTGCCTGCCACACGTCGCGCTCGTGATTCGACAGTTCGACGATGTCGACGGCGATCGCGGCGTCTGCAGCGTTCCCCTCGCCGCTGCTTGCACGAGCGAGCTCTCTCGCGGCCGTATACGCGGCTTTTGCGAGAGACGTTGCGCCCACCTGTCTGTAGAGGCATCCAACGAAACGTTTTCGAGCAATCTCCGCCGTACCCGACACTTCACACGATGCGGCGAGTTCTAGAGCGCGGTCAAAATCGCATTCGACGGCGGCGTTGAGAGCAGCCTCAAGCCGAAGATGCGCCGTGTCATCGACCGTTACCGCCTTGAGCCGCGTGACGTATTCGGCGTAGTCGTGACGAGCGGGGTGCCCGACGTAGCCCTTCTCAAGAGACGCATCCCAATCCAAGAACCTCGGCAAAGCCGACTGGCGAAGCGCGGGGAGCATCAGTCTTGCCCTTCGCCGCTGAAGTTTCCTACGTGTTGTCCCTGCTCGCGGGCCCAGCGGCGATACGCGGTGAGGATCTCGCAGTAAATGCTCCGCTCGAGCAACTGCACGAGCTCTTCGTTCGTCGCAAAGTCGGCGGAGGTGGACGCGCATCGCTTCGCGCGCTCGACGTCGCCGCAGCGGTACGCCGTCGTCATCGTGCGACCGACGTTGCTTCCTTCATCGACTCGGGCAGATGATCTTCGACGTTGCGGCGCTTGTGCACTTGGCATCGCTGGACGAGCGCGCGCTTACCGAAGACTTTTCGAATCGCCTGCGACCAGCCCCTTGCTACCGTCGATCGACGAAGAGCATCGAGCGGTCGGTGCGCACGCCGCGCGCGACGAGGTCCGCGATGCAGCGTCTTGCACGACCGTCTCGTTTTCCGTCGCACCTTCGTGCAGGCCGAGCACGTGCTTTTCGCCCTCCTCGTCGATCCCGAGCGCGATCGACGACGAGGTGCTCGCCCATGTGGATGCCGTCGATGATCATCGCGCAGAGCGCAAGCGCGCTCAGATCCGGCTCATCATCTCCGTGAGCGTCTTCGCTCGTCGCAGCCACGAAGCGACGGCTCACCGCGCTCTTGCTCGCGCCGCGCGTCTCGATACCCGGCGGCGTCGGGCTCCGGTCTTGCCAGATCCGGCTGAGCGCTTCGCCGTGCTTCTCCTTGAAGCCATGTTCTACAAACAGAAGCAGTGGTTTTCGACTATCGCGGCCGAAGTTGTACTCCTTCATCACGCCTGGTCTGATCTCCTCGTTGTAGAGCACCATGATCAGCACGTCGCATTCGCGAACGTTCTCCTCCATCTGCGCATCGGGGCCGCCCATCGCGGCCTGATCCTCGATGAAGAAGAATCGGAATAGCTGGCGGTGGTAGCGGCCCCAGAGTTTGACCAGGCGGCGCAGCTCCATTGCGCGTGCTCCGTTCATGGAGGAGCTGACGAAGAATCTGATTACAGGTACCCCAAGGTCATCCAGCAGCACGCGCGTAGGCAATCGCGAAGCGTCGCTCGCGTCAACGGTACTGCTCCAACGACAAGCGCGCCCTGAACCGGTGGACGTGGTCCTCCGCGTCAGATCCTGAACAGAGAGGCGGTCTGTCCACGGCTGAACCTCAATAGTGGCGCCTATCTACCCCCACGTGGCTGCACATCGGCTCCGCGAGGAACCCGGACACGCTGGGGTTCTTTTTTGGACCTCCGATGAGCGCATCCCCGGCGACGGCGGTTCTTTTTCGGGACCTCCGATTAGCGCATCCGCTCAAGGCGTTCGTCGTCCAGCCCGGGCTGGGATCGCCGGTCACCGGTCAGGGCGAACAGATCCCGATGGCGACTCCGGCGAGGGCCGGGTAACCAACGATTTCTGAGGAGACGCACTTCGGCGCGCCCGCGTCCGCGACAACGAGACAGTCGGAGTCGCTCGCGCAGGCGACGCGCACGCCCGGCATCACGACGTACGAAGCGTTCGCGCATCCGACCGTGACGCCTCCGGGGCCCGTGGAAAGCTCCTGCGGGCATCCGGGCGTCACAACAGCGCCCGCCGAGACGACGCAGAAGCTCAGGTTTCCGGTGCAGTCCGAGGGGCGCGAGCACTCGCCGTAGAACCCCTTCTGAGGTGCGCACGTTCCGTTTCCCCCGTTGCCGCAGGTCTCGCCGCCATCCGCCGTGGCGCAGACGCCGTAGATGCCTCCGACGAGACAATAGGGCGAGCCGTCGGCGAGCGCAGGCGCGCACGCATCAGAGGCGTCGGTATTGGTGCCAGCTTCGGCGTCGAGCATGCCAGCGTCCTGAACGTCGTTTGTCGTTGCGTCGGCCGGTGCGTCAGTTGCCGCTTCGACGACATCGCTGGTCGCGTCCGGAGGCGAAGCAGTGTCGTCGCCGACGCAAGCGGCGAATGCGCACGCGCCGCAGAACAGACCGGCGCAGGCGAGAACGACGCGCGTTCGTGACGGGGCGCACGATCTACCCATGGGAGATAACAGGGTATCGTACGGCCCTGTTTAGCGCGCGCAACCCGCAAAGTGCGTCCGTGGCTGCCCATCTTCCCTGATCGTCCATCGACGGGATGAGGTCGCTCGTGATGTAGACGAAGTCTCCGTCGACTTTCCAGAGCACGCCCATGAAGCTCGTCGCCTTCCCGCTGCTGGGTCGGTCCACGCGATGATCGCACCATGGTTCACGAGCGAAGGCCGTCAGACCACAGCATCCTTGATCGTAGCGCTCGCCGAATAGACGGAAGCCTGCCAGCACCATGCCGACGAGGCCGCCTCGTGAGAACGCGTGCCTCGCTAACTTAGGGAGTCACGATGAGAGGGACCCACGTTCTCGACGCTTTCGACCGTGACCTTGCACGGTCTGAATCTTTGTTCACTCAAGGCGCAGGTCGACCTGCTCCACGCGGCACCTGACCACGGAGGTCACCGCGGGTCTTCCCGCTGAGCGCGACCTCGATGCGACACTGCCCGAACCGAGTGAGCAACTCCGGAAGTCGGCCATGCATTTCTCTGGGAAGTGGCCCTCACCGATGACATGGCACACGATTTCGACGCGAAAACTTAAGATCTTCGGCGAGAGGCCGTAGTCGAGAACGGATGCTTCCATCGCGCTGGGTCTTCATCGCAGTCGTCGTGTCCGCCCCGCGCGTGTGGGCGCTCGATGACGTGCGCGTGCACGGGGCGGTTGGCCTCGCGCACGGCGTCGGCTCGCCGCAAGACTCCGAGTTCGGGTTCGGCGGGCAAGCGGCCGTCGCGCTGGAGCTCCCACTCGCGAAGCCCATCGGCGTGCAGGCCGAGCTCTCAGGCACCGTCCTCTCCGCGGGCTCGCCGCCGTCCGATCCGTCGCTCGCGCCGAAGGGCACGGGGTTCGCGTTCGGTGCGATGGTCGGCGTACGTGTGCGGCCGTTCACGAAGCGCCCCGGCGGCCTCTGGATCGACGCGAACGGCGGCGTCGTGCCCACTGGCGATCTCGTGCGACCGAGCTTCGACGCGCACCTCGGGTGGGACTTCCGGATCGGCGACGGTCGCTTCGATCTCGGACCGTATGCAGGATACACGCAAATCTTCCAGCTTGGTTCCGGGCTTCAATCGCAGGACGCGCACGTGCTCTCGTTCGGCGTCGCGCTCGGCCTCGGCGCGGGGACGCCAAAGACACCGCCTCCTCCACCTCCGCGCATCGATCGCGATCGCGACGGCGTCTTCGACGACGAGGACGCGTGCCCCGACGTCTACGGACGCCGCACGAACGACCCGAAGACGAACGGCTGCCCGCGCACCGATCGCGACGGCGACACGGTCTTCGACGACGAGGACGCGTGCCCCGACGTGAAGGGCATCCGCACGAACGATGCGATCACGAACGGCTGCCCGCCGCTCGATCGCGACAACGACGGGATCCCCGACACGAGCGACGCGTGCCCCGACGTGCCCGGCGTCGCGACCAACGATCCGAAGACGAACGGCTGCCCGCCCTCCTCCGGCCCCGCGCGCGTCGAGGGTGATCGCATCGTCCTCGACGACATCATCCACTTCGACACTGACGACTCGCGCGTGCACCATGGCAGCTGGGCGCTCGTGAAGAAGGTCGCCGATTCTCATGCACGAGAACCCCGACATCCTCGAGGTTCACATCGACGGGCACGCCGACCGCACCGGCACCGAAGAGCACAACAAGCTCCTCTCGAAGGCGCGCGCCGACTCCGTACGCCGCCTCCTCATCCACTTCGGCGTCGAGGAGTCTCGCGTGACGACCGAGGCGTTCGGCGCGAGCAAGCCGCGCGTTCAGGGCTTCGACGCGAACGCGCTGAGCGAGAACCGCCGCGTGGAGTTCATCATCACGAAGACGCGCCCCGCGGTGAAGCAGCCATGAAGAAGATCCTCTGGCTCCTCTTGATCATCGCCTGCGGTCGCGACAACGCGCTCGTCGACAGTGAGTGCGCGGTTGGATACGTGCAGCAAGGCGACGTGTGCGTGCTCTGGTCGCTCGTCGACGGCGGTGACGGCGGTCCCGTCGGCGATGGAACGACCGACGGCAACCCGGGCGACGGCAACCCGAACGATCGCAACCCGAGCGACGTGATCGTCGACGCGTTCCAATGCGACGACGGCCTCACGCTCTGCAACGGCACGTGCGTCGACACGACGAGCGATCCGCTCAACTGCGGCTCGTGCGGCGTCGTCTGCCCGTCGCTTCTCTGCTCGAACAGCAAGTGCGTCGGCGCCGTTCCGGGCAGCTACGCCGTCGTCGGCCACGACTACGGCGGCTCGTACAGCGCGGCGCAAGCGCGCGTCCTCGGCAACGCGCTGCTCATGACGCCCGCGTCGAAGATCCGCGTCCGTTCCTACGAGCAATACGCCGCGTCGGGCGCGGTCTCGAACGTCAAAGCCATCCTCAACGCCGCGGCGGCTGGCGCGGGCCGCACGATCACGTACACGGTCGCGTCGCAGCCGAGCGACGTGAGCCCGGGCATGACGGTGCTCAACACCGACGTGCTCGTCGTTTATGACCAATCGAGCGCGCCCGCGAGCACGCTCGCGGGCATCGGCACGGGCTGGGCGACGACGCTCGCCAACTTCGCGCACGTCGGAGGCGTCGTGATCGTCCTCGACGGCCAAGGCGGCCCGAAGCCGCAGATGCCGGACCTCGTCAAGAGCGCGAACATCCTCGACGTCTCGAGCGATTCGGCCGTCTCGCAAGGCACGCCCCTCGTCGTCGTCGCGCCTGCGGACGCGGTCGGCATCGGCGTCGTCAGCCCGTACGGCGCTGCGAAGCGATCCGTGAGCTTCGCGTGCAACGAACCGAACAGCGGCAACGTGACGTACGTCGTCGAGGATCCGACGAACGACGCGGGCCCGACGCAGCCCGTGGTGGTTCACAAGGTCGTGCCGTGATCGCGCGGCGCGCCGCCTCGCTTCCGGGCCAATGTACCGCGTGACATCTTGCTACGAGACGTCGCACGAACGAGCGCATAATTTCTTCATTGGACTGATGCCCCGCCCGACCTATCTGACCGATCTCACTCTCGAGGAGGAGATGTTCGGTTTCGAGCTTCGTGAGTCCTCGACGGCGCTCTACCGACCGGCATCGTCGATGAACGAGCGGACCCACCGGTTCGGCCACTCGTGAACCGCGCCGGCGCATTCACCAATCGCGTGTGGTTGCTTCTCGAGCTGTTGAATCGCCACCGAGACCCCATCGAGATCAAGCGGGAGCCTCTGCGCTTGGCACCGAAGCGGTTCATCGCGCGATGTCGGAGCGTGTCGGTGGCGATCAGCGAAGCGGACCGTGACGCACTTCTCGATCTCGGCATCGCCGTCGAGATCGGTTAGCACCTCTACGCGCAACCTGGCAGCGGCGCTGCCTCGTGAATGAGCGGCGCGAACGTTTCGAGCATGCGCGCGCCGCCATGGATCACCGGAGCGACAGCAACGGTCACGCCCGTGTCGCGTTTGATCGTGACGCTGCCAACGCCGGCAACGATGTAACTCTCTTCGCCGGTGCTCAGCCGCGATGTGCGGTAGCAACGGTAGAGAGCGCCTTCGACGAAGAACTCGACTGCATTCATGCATCCACCCCTGGTTTGCGTTTCGGGGGCGTAACTTCGAAAGCGTCGGACGGCAACGGTCACGAGCGTGATTTCGCCGCGGGCCATCCGACCGCTTCGCGTGTCGGAGCTGATCTTCGGGGCGATGCTGCTCTTCAGCGACCGCCTTGCCGCCGATGGTGCACCAGACTCACGTGCTGTTTGCCAAACTAACGACGCTCCGCACGACCTCGACGAACCGGTCCACGTCGATCGGCTTCTGGAGGACGGGACGACCGGTCGCGTGAAGGGCGCTGCGCAACGCAGCCGAGGCAACGCCGCCCGACAGAAACACCAGGCGCGATGCCAGCGTGGGGTGCTCGCGCAAGAGATCCTGATACAGGTCGAGACCTCCCCTGCCCGGCATCACGATGTCTGCCACGACGACGTCGATGCGATCATCGCGCTCGAGGCTCGTTCTGGCAGCATCCACTGTACGCACGGGGATGCACTCGAACCGTGCGCGCAAGGAGCGCGTCATCGAGCGGAGCATCATGTCATCGTCGTCCAGGATCATCACGCGCAGCCGTTGTGCCTGCGGCGGCACGGACGCCGGTCGCACACGAGCCTCCGTTGTCTCGAGAATCGGAAGAATCACGCGGAACGCGGCGCCTTTGCCTGGTTCGCTCTCTACGAAGATGTCGCCGCCGGCGCGAAGCACCAACTCACGTGTGATGGAAAGCCCGAGACCCGACCCGAGGCCGAACTTGGTGGTGAAGAAGGGCTCGAAGACGCGTCCGATGACGTCGGCGGGGATGCCAGGGCCGTTGTCGCTCACGTCGAGCAGCACGGAGGTCTCATCGGCGCTCGTCCGGATTCGCAGGCGCGGCGGTCCTGATGAGCCTTGGGCAAGCGCCTGAAGAGCGTTGACGAACAGGTTCGTGAGCACTTGCATGATCGCGTGCGGCGCGGCCAACACGTGCGGCAATTGCGGCGCAAGATCGAGATCAATCTCCGCTTGCAGACGCACTTCCTTTCCAACGAAGCGCAGCACCGAGCTGACGGCGTCGTTCACTTGCACGGACTCAGGCTCGTCGAGCGCAGGCTTGCGTGAGAAGACGCTGAGCGTCGCCACAATCGAGGCGATGCGGCGGCACGCGCCGATCGTGTCGCCGAGGGCTTCCGCCCAGTCCGCGACCTTTTCGTGCAGCTCGTCGAGCATTTGATGTCGCGGCCGGGAGCGCAGCGCTTCGAGGTCCTCGCGGACCGACGCGGCGTTGGCGAGAATCACCGCACACGGGTTGTTGATCTCATGACCCACGCTCGCCGCGAGGAGCCCGAGCGCGTTGAGGCGTTCACGGTGCGCGAGGTCTGCGCTCAGCGCGAGTTGCTGCTCCTTCAGTCTGCGAAATCGGACAGCGACTGCGACGCTGCGTGCGAGCTGGCTCTCCAGGTCGGGGCCGTCATCCACCACGTCGAGCGCGCCGGCTTCGCGGAGCGCTTCTTCCTGCAGCGCTCGGCTGGCAGGCGCCACGATCACAATGAGCAACGCGTCGGGGACGACCGCTGCAAACGATCGGACGTGTGCGATCAGCGCTTCACCTTGCGCGAGCTCCTCGACGATCAGCACATCGACGTCGTCACCGACGCCGCCGATCCGATTGGCCTCGCGTAAGGCTGTAGCCAAGTTGATCTTGTAACCGGAGAGAACAGCCTCCACCCGCGCGGCCGTCTCCACGCGCTCATAGAGTAGGTGCGTGCGCGGTCGGACGTTCACGGCCACCACCGAAGAACCGCTGCCGCGCGGGTGAAGCCTGCGGCTGGTGAGTAAATCAGCACGACGTCTCCTCGGGCGAGCCTGCCGCTTCGCCGCGCTTCATGCAAGTTGAGCAACACGGCGGCCGCGCCGACGTTCGCGTACTCGCTCCACGTCTCGACGAGCTTGTCCGCGGCAAGGCCAAGCGAGCGACGACACGCATCTGCAAACCACGACATGCTCTGGTTGCACACGAAGAGGTCAACGTCGTCGATCGTCAGCCCCGCAGCTGCGAGGGCCTCCGTGCAGGTCTTGCGACAGAATTCCGGGCCGTTCACGCCCGCTAGCTTCGCTACCTCCGCATCGAAGGTAGCGAGCGCCGGCGGGCCGTCACATGCATTCCAGAAGTCACGCACGGGCACGCCCCCGCGTGAGGGGGCAAGGACGATTCCGTCTCGGTACGAACCGTCCGTGCGCATGAACGTCGAGCGCAAACCAAAACCGTCGTCGACACATCCGACAACTGCTGCTGCGGCGCCGTCACCAAAGCCGGGAGAGTTGCGCGAGGCGTGGTCCACCGTCCGGCTTCCGAGCTGCGATTGCACGATGAGCACGTGCCGAACGGCGCCCGCGCTCACCAGCGACGACGCCGTGAGCAACTGCGGCGGAACGCTCGCGCAGCCGACGTCGAGGCTCCACCCGCTTGCGTTGACGAGACCGCATTTGGCTTGGAGCGCAGGTGCATTCGTGGGCACGAGACGATCGGAGGGCAGCGAGGCGACAAGCACGAGATCGATGTCTTCGGCGCTGAGCTTCGGCGTCAGCGATCGCGGCCATTGCGGCGCGCGCTTCGAGGTCGGACGCATCCTCGTCGTCCGCGATCACGCGGCGTAGCTTGGCGCCGGCGAACTCGTCGCCTCGCTCGGTCCTCATGGCGGCCGCGGTCTCTTGCGGAAGATCGTCACGTCCTCGAATCGCGAGGAAATCGCCCGCAGTGAGGCGGTCTGCCCAGTAGTCGTTCGTACGCACGGTGCTGGGCATGCCGACACCCAAGCCGAGAATTCCGACGGAGCTCATTGCGTGACCGCCGTGAAATGACGAAGCGAGGCGACACGCTGGTTACCTTGCATGCGCACGTCTGGGTCGATGGCAATGTCGAGGACGAGTGGCCCCTCCGTTTCGAGCGTGAGACCCGCCGAAAGCTCGGCAAGAGTCGACACGCTGACGCCGGCCGCCCCCATGGCCCTTGCCATCGCCGCGAAGTCGACCCGCTCGTGGGCGAAGTCTGGGCATCGACCGTACTGCGCCGTCATTCCAAGGTGCACCATGTTCAGTCGGCTGTCGTTGACGATCACGAACGTCGTTCGGAGCTTGTGACGAACCGCGGTGGCGAGCTCGTTGCCGGACATGAGAAAACCGCCGTCTCCGCAGATCGCGTACGTGCGACGGCGTGGCGCTCCGAGCTGATAACCGATCGCAGCAACGATGCCGGACCCCATCGAGCCAAAGCCCAGGCACGTGAGGAAGTCTTGCGTCGCGCGCACACGCAGATAGTGAAGCGAAAATCCGAGGTGCTCTCCCATGTCGACCGTGTAGATCGCGTCATCAGGGCAGACTTCATTCATCATGAGCGCCACCTGCGCCGTCGTGAGCATGCCCTTCGGAGAAGGCGGTGGCGGGTCGAGATGAAGGCTCCCCGCAGCTGCGGGCAGCCGCTCGTGATCTTCGTTTCGATGCTCGAGCATGCGGCCAAGCACTGCATCGGCAGGGCCCACCAGCCCAAGATCGATGCCGTAGTTGCGTCCGAGCTGGGCGGAGTCGATGTCGACTTGGATGAAGCATCGCCCGGCATGCAAAAGCGGCGTCCATGCATTGGTGCTGAAATCGTTGAGGCCGCTGCCCATCGCCACGAGCACGTCGACCCCTCCCTCCAAGTAGTCGATGACCGACGAGTGGCCGCCGAACCCCATCAGGCCGAGGTAGAGCGCGTGGTCCTCGGGAAAGACGCCCTTACCTTTCGTCGTCACGGCCACCGGCGCACCGACGTGCTCCGCGAGGCGCAAGAGCGCGCGGCGGCTCGTCGGATCGCGCATGCCAGCGCCCGCTAGGAGCAAGGGACGACGAGCGGACTCGAGCTCGCGCATCGCTCGCCCCGCGGCGACTCCGTCCACGTCGAACGACGAGCGGACCGTGCCGTGAATGGGCTGGGGCTCGAGCTGTGTGGCGCTCACGTCGAGCGGAAGAGAGACGAACACGGGGCCGTGCTTTCCGCTGAAGCACGTGATGAGCGCTTTGCGCAGAACCGACGCCGCGGAGCCCGGTCGCTGGAGCATGACCGCCATCTTCGTCACGCGCCGCATGAGTGAAACGGCGTCGAAGCCCGAGGCCGACCCCTCCTGTAGCGCTCCCCGGCCAAACGCGGTACGCGGCACTTCGCCAGCGATGTGCACGACGGGAACGCCCTCGTAGTAAGCGGCCGCTAGGCCGGTGAGCGCGTTCGTGATGCCTGGGCCGGCGGTCGTGAGAACGACGCCGGGGCGGCCGGTGGCGAGCGCATAGCCCATCGCCATGAACCCCGCGTTCGTCTCGTGAGTCGTGGTGATCACACGAATGTCGGGACGATCGAGGAGCGCGTCGTACAGCCCCGAGATCGCGCCACCCGGCACGCCGAAGATCGCGTCGACACCGAAGTCACGCAGAACGTCGACGAGCTGAAGCGCAACTGAGTTCTGGGCCACGGATTTCACTCCGCAAGCTGAATGCGTACGAACCCGTTGAAGGGCCCATCGAGCTCCGCAACCACGCTGCCGCGCCTTCGACAGAGGGAGAGCACGGCCTCGAGCGCGCCGACCATTGCGTGCTCGATCGGCAGATACTCGTTGTCGAAGCGCGTCACGATCTGTGTGTCGCTCACGCTCAGCACGTGAAAATCCGCGTGCGTGTTCAACGTGCGTGACGCGTAGGCTCGCTCGATCATTCGAAGCATGCTCTCGAGGCCCGGGTCGATCACCGCAAGCGCCGCCCTTCCGAGGAGCGTGCGGGCCCATGCGTCGAAGGCCGATGCCTGGATCGTACGCATGCCCTCGTACAAGTCCGCAGCTCCCCAATACAGTTGGCAGACGATGGCGATGCGCGTGAGGTAGTCACTCACGGGGTACATCCGGAACGGCACGAACCGCGTGACACCGAAGAACTCGCGGTATGCCGCGCGGACGTCGGGCGACAGCGAGCCCGCACGATCCTCGAGCATGTTGAAAAACGCACCGCGGCACATGGCCGTCGATGGGATCTGCGACAGGCGCCACTCCAAGTCCGAGTGCTCGAAGCATGCGCGTAATGAAGCTTCGTTCTTGTAGGAGCGCGCAATGTCCAAGGCGTTAAACATAGCATGGACGTCAGCGCGCGTAGCGCGCTCGAGAAGCGCGACGCTCGACCTCGCGATGTAGGAATGCGGTGCACACGTAGTAGACGGATGCATTTGGATCCCACGGCTGACCTTGGTGGAGTGCGTTCTGCTCACCGCTTCACCCACCCTCAACGGAACGAAAGAGAGAGCGGTTAAGCGGACGCCGAGAAGGTGATCAGGATCGCTTCGCCAACAGCGTCGAGGTGCTTAATCCGATTTCCATTCGTTCCGTTGGGATGAATGAGATGAGAGCGTTGCCCATCACTGCGGCGGCCATCGTCGCGATCTCGCCGAGTATCGCGCTCGCGGGCGCCGCGCCGCGCATGACCGAAACCGGCCTCACCGAGCGCTGGTTAGCCCCTGATGTCGTTGTCGTGCTCGATCCTTCCCTCGACGATCTTGGACCGGGTGCCGCAGACAGCGTGATGAACGCGATGCAGACGTGGTACGCGAACGTCGTTGGAATTCCGCGTATCACATTCGAGCACGCGAGCGAGCGACGCGGCTCGGTTTACGACGGTAACAGCGTCGTGTCAGCAGCACCGATCGCAATCCAGGGCCATGAAACCGACCTCGCCGTGACGACCACGTACGCGTCGGACGAGACGGGGTCGATCCTCGAGGCCGACATCGTCTTCAACACACGCTACGCATTCGCTGACACTCCGGCGCCCGCGTCGTCCTGCCACCAAGTGTTCGACATCGGCGCAGTGGCGACGCACGAGTCGGGTCATTTCTTCGGGCTGAGCGAGGACTACGTCGATCCCTTGGCGACGATGTACGTGACGACGGCGCCATGCGATGCACACAAGCGGGATCTCACGGCGGACGACACGGCGTCCATTTCGGTGCTCTACAAGCCACCGGACAGCCTCACAGCGCAGTGCGATGCAGCGCCGGCGCCGCGCTCGACTTCAGCGCTGCTCGTGGTGATCGTGCTCGGGTTCAGCGGACTCGTGCGCCGCGCGCGTCGAACGTGTCGTACTTACCACGGTGAATCGCCATGATCAGGACCAAAGACGAAGCCGAGCTAGCCAAGCGAATCATCGACCGGAGCACCGCAACCGCTCAGGTCGTCGTGAGGCAGTCGCGCGAGGGCGCCGATCGGCGCACGAGCATGCGGTACGAGATGGCCGTACGCGTCACAGTGCTCGGCGACCACAACTTCTATTTGGGGCTCACCGAAAATCTGTCGGAGGGCGGGCTCTTCGTGCAGACACAACAGCTGCTGCCAGTTGGCACGGCTCTGAACGTCACGCTCGCGCTTCCCACCTCGAGCGACCCTGTCGCTCTCCAGGGCGTGGTGCGCTGGGTCCGTTCCGCGAACGCCGTTCGGAAGGAGCATGACAACTTCGGATCCGGTGGCGATGAGGCGTTCAAGCCCGGCATGGGGATCCAGTTCAAGGATCTGACAGTCGAAGCGGCTCGAGTGATCGCGAAGTTCATCACCATTCGCAACCCCGACTTCTACGCCTAATGCACCGCACGTGATTCGAGCTGGTCCCAGCCCGAACTCCGTTCTCATTCGGGATGGCGCGCAATTTGCGCGAGCTCCCATATCACCACTCGCGTTCGACTCGGATGCAACTTGGCGCGTTTTGACGATCAGAGCGCTCCTCAAACGTATGGGGCAGCGGCCTCGCGTTTTGAGAGGTTGTGGTCTCGAAGTTGGGGAGGCGCCAGACTGCCCCAAACACGAGGGACAACTCGACGTGAATGCTCGATTGCGGTAACCCGTCGAACGCTTCGAGCCCACTGGAGAAGACAACGTGAACCGTACACATTTCGCCTTCGCGGCCCTCCTCGTCACCACGACCTTCGCCATCACGGCAGATGCAAAGCTCGCACGTACAGGAACGCCTCAGGTCTCGTTTCACGCTTCAGGCCCGGCCGGGATGAAGATCGTCGGACAGACGAGCGATCTCGACGTCGACGATCAAGGCGCCAGGATCGTGGTGCGCGTGCCGCTCAAGAACCTCTCGACGGGCATCTCGATGCGCGATGACCACATGAAGAACAAGTACCTCCAGGTCGGGACGTACCCGAACGCGGAGCTCACCGTCGATCGCAGCACGCTACGCTTGCCGGGAGGCGACGGCACGACGTCCGGTGACGCATCGGGCACGATGGCGATGCACGGCAAGACGAAGAGCGTGACGTTCCACTACACCGTGGCGAAGGGCGGTGGGACGTTGCACGTCGGTGGAACGACGAAGGTCGACATCCGCGATTACGGCATCGACGTCCCGAGCTATCTCGGCGTCACCGTAAAGCCGGACGTGGACGTCGAAGTGCAGTTCACCGCGACGGAGTGATGTAGTACTCCACCCGGCATGACTTGGCGGTGGATTCAGCGGGCGTTCGTGCTCGTGATGATGGCGTCCACGTTTGCTTGTGTGCTCCTCGTGGCGCGACCTGCGCGGGCGTTTCCGTGGGTCATTCGTGAAGGCTACACGGGGTGCAACACATGCCACGCGGACCCGTCGGGCGCAGGCATCCTCACGCAGTACGGGCGTGGGATGGAAGAAGTCGTCATCCGCATGCCTTACAAGAAGGACGCGGACCCCGGAAAGATCGGGAACTTCATGTTCGGCGTGGAGCTGCCGGAGCAGCTCCTCTTGCAGACCGACGTCCGCAACCTGTTCATGGCCTTGATCCCGAACGGCGGGGCGGCGCAGTACCAGGACATCGTCATGCAGCTCGATCAGTCGGCGCAGCTGAAGGTCGGGCGCTTCCGGTTGAACGGCAGCATCGGCTACTCGCCGCCGTCGTCGACGAACGGCAACTTCACGTTCACGGGCGGCGGCCTCGGCGCGACGCTCACCGACGCGCCTGGCTCCGCGGGCGCGCTGCTCGCACGGCAATACTGGATGGGCGTCGACATCGGCAAGGACGAGGAGTTCTTGCTCCGCGTCGGTCGCATGAACGTGCCGTACGGCATTCGCTTCATCGAGCACCCCTACATGGTCCGCAGCGTCACGCGCACGGACATCAACACGTCGCAGCAGCACGGCGTCTCGCTCTCGTACTCGGGCGAGAAGTTCCGAATGGAGATCATGGGCATCGCGGGCAACTACGCGATCCACGGCGAGCCGAACTGGGACGCGCCGCACGAGCGCGGCGCCAGCGGTTACATGGAGTGGATGCCTTCGAACAAAGTCGCCCTCGGCCTCAGCGCGCTCGCCACGTACGCGGATCTCGCGCGCACCGACCTCGATCCATCGCTCAACGCCGACCACATCGGCCGCTACGCATACGCGATCCACACGCGCATCTCGCCGGTGAAGGCGCTCGTCCTCCTCGCGGAGGTCGACGCGCTCGTCAACTCGCAGCCGTTCACGAACGGCAAGGCCAACAACCACTTCGGCATGGCCGGCGTGCTCCAGGCCGATCTCGAGGTGTACCAAGGCGTCCACGTCGTCACGTCGGGCGAGTTCTTCAACGGACACATCGGCGAGGCGAACAACATCTACAACACGACGACGGCCGCCGTGTGGGGCGGCGTGTGGTGGTTCTTCGCGCCGCACTTGGACATGCGGCTCGACGCGACCTATTCTTCGGGGACGGCTCCAGGCGCGTCGCCGACGTACCAAGGCACGTCACTCCTCGCTCAGATCCACGGGTACCTGTGATGCGGCACTTCGCTTCGATCGCCTCCGTCGCGCTCTTCGCGTTCGCGCTCTTCGCGCCGGCGCGCGCTCACGCGACCGCCGAGTTCCCGGCCAAGATCGTCTCGGATCTCGCGATTACGTGCGCGAACCCGATCTGGGACGGCAGCGGCTGCACGATCTGCCACACGAACAACAGCGGCGGCCTCGGCACCGCGACCAAGCCGCTCGGCGTGTACGTGAAGACGAACGGCCTCACGGCGTTCAACGACACGCAGCTCCAGACGATCCTCACCACGCTGAGCGCCGAGAACCCGCACAAGACCGACACGAACTGCGACGGCAAGCCCGACATCGATCAGCTGACCACGTGCGACTGGCAGAGCCTCGCGGTGGACGCGTGCGGCTCCGACGGTGGCGGCGTTACGCCGGCGATCTTCTACGGCTGCTCGACGTCGCCTGCCGCGACGCACGACGAGCCCGCGTTCCCCGCATCGATCGCGATCGGCGTCGCGGGCGCGCTCGCGCTCTCGATCCTCAGGGCCAAGAAGCGGAAGCGTTAGGCCGGTCGAGGCCCGCGCTCTTCTCGGCGGTGAGCCCGCCGTCGGCGCTGTTGTCGGGGGCGTAGCTCCAGCTCGATCCGGGGTAGCTCCCGGCGTCGATGCCGCCGACCGTGTAGCTCCCGGTGCCGCTCGCTTTGACGAACACGCCGAGCGTCTGGAGCTTCGCGCGCGCGGTGCCTTGGAGATCGCCGCAGTTGGCCGAGCCGAGAGAGTTCTGCGCGTCCGCGCGGAACGTGTCGGTGCCGCCCACGTTCAGCATGAAGCCGATGCCGTTGTCGTTGCCGCTTCCGAGCGAGAGCCCAGGGCCGTGGTACGCGTCGTTTCCGCCCTCGTCGTAGTGGAGCGCGACGGAGTAGTCGTGACCGACGCCGATGCTCGTCGCGCGGATCGGGAACGTCGGGTTGTACTGGTCGTTGCCCGCGCGGTCGTCGAAGTACGCGACGCTCGTGTGCGCGTTCGCGCCCTGCACGTACCAGAGGCCTTCGTACGTGTCGTCGCCGTCGCCCTCGAGGAGCATGCCGATGCCCATGCCGAACGAGCACGCCTGCCCGAAGACGCTCGTGACGTAGCTGTCCTTGCCGTGCGCGTCGCGCAAGACGCCGAGGCCGCCCGCGAACTGGTAGCCAGGATCGGGCGAGTCCGGCCTGTGGCCTTCGCCGCAGCCTTGCGACATCGACGTGTTGCCGGTCGTCGGGAGCTGCGCGTTCGCATAGAGCGGATCACCGCCGACCGCGGGATCGCCCGGGTCCGTGTAGTAGGTGTCGTCGCCCGCTTCGTCGACGAGCGCGCCCATGCCTTGCGTGAAGCCGAAGCCCTCCGCCGAGTTGTACGCGAGGTATTTGTCGTTGCCCGCGCCGTCGAGGAGCAGGCCGATGCCCCACGCGCCCGCGCCTTGGCAGAGCGACTCCGCGGCGTAGTCGTCGTCGCCGGCTTCGTCGTAGAGGACGCCGACGCCGAACACCGCGGCGCCTTGCGAGGTCGCGAGCGAGCGGTACTTGTCGCCGTCCGTGCCGTAGTCCCACATCATGCCGACGCCGAGGAGCGCCGCGCCCTCGCGGAGCGTGCGCGACGCAGACGGCCCGTACCCGAGGCGACCCGCGGAGTCGCTCGGGAGACGATGTCCGACGTTGTCCTGCGCGATGGGCGTCGCGACGTAGCCGTAGCTGTCCTTGCCGCCGAGATCGACTGCGATCGAGAGCGCCTGCGTGTTCGACGTCGCGGCGACCGGGACGTTGTACGTGTCGTCACCGCCCGTATCGAGGAGCAAGAGCGCGTTGTCGAAGCCTTTGCCCGGCTCGTAGTCGTCGTTGCCCGCGCCGTGGAGGACGATCGTGCCGATCGCGGTTTGGATCGACACCGGGTCGAACGTCGCGCCCGCGAAGCGTTTGAGCTGCACCGACTCGACGGCCTCCGCGACCCAGAGCGCGGCCTGCGCCATCGCGCCCACGTCGATGGAGTCCCACGCGTTCGTCAGCCCGCTCGTCCATTTGAACGCCGCGAGGCCGCGGACCCACGCGGGCGCTTGGAGGAACTGCGCGAGGTATCCCTGCGATCCGGCGCGCGCGGTCAGGATCGTCTGGTACGCGGCCGACATCGTGTTCACGATCACGGCGAGCGCGCGCTGGAGGTCCATCGGAACGCTCGCGATCTGCGCCTGCGTGCCCGCCGCGTCGAAGTCCGCGCCGTACGCGGTCGCGAGGTTTCCGAGCGCGGTCGTGAGCGGCGTCGGATCGTTTCCGTCGACGATGAACCACGAAGGATCAGGGCACTGCGAAGGCGCGCGCCCGATGCGCACCGAGGCCGCGGCGATCGCGCTCGCGACCGGAGTCGAGCCGCTCATCGCGTCGTCGAACCACTTCGCGGTCTCGTTGCCGTAATCGGGGAGGCGCAGCGGATATTGGAGGAGCGGCTTGAAATCGGGGAGCTGCCGTTTGTCGTTCACGTTCATGACCGACAGCGGCATGTTGCTCGGGTCCTCCATCACCGTGCAGCGATCGAGGCCGAGCGACTTCAGCGCTTCGTCGAACGCGTCGGGCGCCTGAGGCTTCGGCGCGTTGCAGGCCCCGCTCGGAAACGCGGCCGCGGTCGGGAGCGCGACGCACGCCGCGGCGGGACCCACGTTCGTGTCCGGCGCCGCCTCGGGTCCGCCGTCGTTCGTCGGTCCCGAGTCGCTGCACGCGATCTGCTGCGCGAATACCGCCGTCACCACCGCGAGAGAAGCCAAGAGAAGCGCTCGACGCATGAGCGCATTCTACGGTCTTTGCCCTCGCGTGCGTCTGAAACGACCTAAATCCCGAGGTCGTAGAGCGGCGCGTCGCAGCCTTTTCCAGGCCATTGCGCGAGATCGCGCGGCCGGGCGCGGAGCGCGCTCGCGACGAGCCAATCGAGCTGCAGATCGAAGTCGAGGAGCGCGAGCGGGCCCGAGAGCGCGGACCGGAGACGCACGACGCGGTGGAGCTCGGGTCGAAGGACACGCATCAAGCGATCGACGAGCTCGGCCGGCTGCCCGTCGCGCTCGAGGAGCAGGAGCGTCGCGGGCCGATCGTAGAAAGACTGGAGCGGCCCGTGCACGAGCCCGCAGAGATCCCATACCGGCGGGTGCGCGCGCCCGAGGCCCTCGAGGAGCTTGTGACGAAGCCCCTCCGCGAGCGCGACGTCGGCGCCGAGCGCGACGATGCCCACGACGTCGAAGAGCGACTCGGCAGACGCGCCCGCGACGCGATCGCGCGCCGTGGCGAGCGCGTTCGACACGAGCGCGACGAGAGACGCCGCGCCGTTTCGCCTTCCGTGCGTGGTGATCTCGTGCGCGAGCTGGATGACGGTCGCGGTGGCCGCCGCGGGACCGATCGACGCGAAGGAGGAGCCCGTCCTCGTCGCGCGGGCCGTGTTGGATCACGCGGACGCCTTCGGGCGCGAGCTCGGGGTCGATCGTGGTGACGAGCACCGTGTGCGCGTAGGACCGCGCGCGCGCGAGCGGCACGCGCGCGTTCGGCGAGAGCCGCTGCGAGACGATCACGCACGCATCCGCTCGAGGCGCGCCGAGCGCGAAGCTCGAAATGGGCAGAAAATCCGCCGAGACGCCCCCTTCACGCAGCAGCGTGGCGAGCGCGCGCGCGGGCCCTTCGGATGCGCCCGCGCCCGTGGTAATCCAGCGGCGTGACGAAAGGACCTCGGGAGGCAAGTCGAGCGGCGCCGACATCGCGCGGAGCACCTCCGCAGCGACCGCCGCCACGCGCGACTCGAGCAGCGCGACGCTGGTCCTGAGGTGATCGGGCTCCTGCATGTTCAAGTCCCTCTACGATAGCCCGCTCGCGGCGACGTTGCTCCCGTGCATCGTCGCCGCGGTCGTGCTCGCGCTCGCGCAGCGCAAACGGCCCATCGCGCGCACGTACGCGAGCGTCTTCTCGGTGGCGATCGCGGCCGATGCGTACCTCAACGGCCCGTGGACGCCCGTGAAGCCGAGCACGGCGCTCGCGACGGCCGTCGGCGTCTTCTTCGTGATCTTCGGGATTTTCGGTACTTCGTCGTCGTCGAAGAGAGCATGAAGCACGGCCGGAAGCTCCTCCGCGCCGTGGCGTGGGCGTTCGTGGTGCCGCTGACGGCGCAAATCATCCGATGGAGCATCCCTAGAATCGAGAGCGACGAGCGCTCGACGTTCCTGCTCTACGAAATTTTGTTCTTCGCGCTCGCCGTGTTCACGCGGTTCGTGCGCGTTCCGCGCGCCGCGGAGGTGAGCCTCGCACGCCACGCGACGACGTTCGAGCTCGTCCAGTACGGGACGTGGATCGCCGCCGACGTCGGTCTGATGACGCTCGGGAGCGACGCGTTCTATCTCGTTCGCCTGGTCGCCAACCTGCTCTATTACGTGGCCTTCGTGCCGTTCATGACGAGGCTTCTCGAAAAGCGATGAATCGCCACTTTTTCTTCGCGGTGCTTGCCCTTCTCGTCGCCTGCAAGAAGGCTCCGCCTGCGGACACGAACGCGACGCTCACGTTCGTGCGCGACGGAAAGACCGTGGCGACGCTGAGCCGCGCGGACCTCGTCGCCGCGGTGACGCCCGAGACCGTCGAGGGCTTCGATCCGTATTACGGCAAGAACAAGCGCTTTCGCGCGCTCAAGCTCTCGCGCGTGCTCGCGCGCGGCTTCGGCGCGAGCGCGGGCCTCGAGAAGGAGGAATTCGTCCTCCGCGCGCGCGACGGCTACGCCGTTCCGATGCGCGGCTCGCTCGTCACCGAAGACGGCGCGTTCGTCGCGATCGAGGACCTCGACGTCGCCGCCAGCACCGCAGGTCATGACAAGTGGGAGCCCATCGGCCCGCAGCACGCGAACCCCGGCCCGTTCTACGTCGTGTGGAGCAAGGCCGAGCAGACCAACCTCGACTCCCACCCGCGCCCGTGGGAGCTCGAGAAGATCGAGATCGCGAAGTTCGACGCGATCTACCCGCACACGTCGCCCGGTGAAGGCGCCTCGCCCGAGGTGAAGCGCGGCTACGAGTCGTTCCGCGATCGCTGCATCAAGTGCCACGCGATCAACCGCGAAGGCGGCCGCGTCGGCCCTGATTTGAACGTGCCGCAGAACGTGACCGAGTATCGCCCCGAAGCGCAGATCCGCGCGTACATCAAGAACCCCGCCACGTTCCGCTACGGGAACATGCCGGCGCACCCGGACATGAAAGACGACGAGCTCGACGCGGTCGTCGCGTATTTGCGCGCGATGAAGGACCGCAAGCATGAGGAGTAGCCCCTCCCCGCGCGTGCTCGGCTCGTGCTCGGCGCGGCGCCCCTAGACCCGCGTTAAACTTTTCCGCGCCTTGCGCGCGAGCCTGCGCGCGCGCGGACCTCCCCACGGCGTCGCTCACGCGCCGCCGGGGAGGTGCGGTGTCAGTTAGGACAGACCCACTGCGCGGCGTCACCGACGGACGTTTGACAGAAACACGCGAGCGGTGAGCAGCCGCATTTCATTTCTTGGCAACGGATGTCCGAACCAGAGACGAGCGGTGTGGTCGCCTGGCAGCCAAGCGGATGTATCGCGCCACCGTCCCACGCAGATCGATTCAAATAGTCCTTCGGATCGCCCACGCAGCCGTAAGCATCTGCAACTTCGGCGTCGCAAGCATACTCAGTCGCATCCGGAATGAGCGCGTTCCAAGCACAATCCGCCATCGCGTCGACGCCTGCATCATCGCCGCTCGACGTCGAGCACGCGAAGAGCAGCGGCGCGATGAACAGCACTCCCCTCATGCGTTCAATCTACCACCCCACCTCCCCGGCGGCGCGGAGCGACGCCGTGGGGAGGTCTGCCGCGCGCACGGCTCGCCCGCAAGCCGCGGAGAGCGTATCGCGCGCTATCGCGACGCCGCGGCGAGGACGAGCCGGAGCACGGCAGGGAGGGGCCCCAAAAACCTATTTGATCTCGTACGCCTCGATCGCGTTCTCGGTGAACAGCGGGACGAGGATGCGCTTGCGCTTCGTGTCGAGGCCGATGTCGGCGGGAGACTTCACGTTCGGGATCACGACGCTGAACGTGCCGCCGGGCTTGCCCTTGTAGACCGAGGAGGTTTCCCAGCTCGAGACGTAGAGGTCGTCGCCGTTCTTCACGATGCCGTCGAGCGACCCCGCGGGGAGCGTCGTCTCGTCTTGCTTCTTGCCCTTTTCGTCGAGGCGGTAGAGCTTCGCCGCGCCGAACGTGACGACCCACAGGCCCTTCGGGTCGCCGGCGTAGACGCCGTTCGGGCGATCGAGCTCTTTGCCCTTCGCGAGCGCCTTCGCCTTGTTGGTCTTGTCGATCGTGAAGATCGCGTCGGTGCCCGTCGGCTCGAAGCCCTTCGGGCCGAGCTTCATGCCCGAGTCGCTCACGTAGACGAGGCCCTTCGCGTCCGCGTCGACGTCGTTGAGGAACGTCGCGCCCGGGATCTTCACTTCGCCCTTCGCCGCGCCGGTCTTGAGGTCGAACAGGCGCACGGTGTCGATGTCCGCGACGTAGAGGTTGCCGTTCGCGATCGCGGTGCCCTTCGGCGCGTGGAGCGTGACCTTGTTCACGCCGCCCGCGATGAACTTCTCGAGGATGACTTTTCCGTCCGGCGAGACGAGCGAGATGTAGCCGTTGTTGTCGGCCTCGTTCGGTTTGCCGTTGATGTTCGAGACGAGGTAGCGATCGTTCGCCTCGTCGTACGCGACGCTCTCCGGCGTCTGGAAGCCGGCGAGGTGAAAGATGGGCTTCGGGCCCGTCTCGGGCGGCGGCGTCACTTGCGCCGCGGAGGCCGAAGCGCTCGCGGAGGTCGCGGCCGTCGTGGAGGGCACGGCAGACGGGGCAGCGGACGCGCTCGTAGTGGGCGCGGTCGACGTCGGGGTCTCGCCGCCGCAGGCCACGACGAGGCAGGTGAGGAGGGCGAGGGAACCTTTACGCATGAGGCGCTCGTATCGGAGAAGGCGCCCGAAATCAAGCGGCGAGACCCGAGGCCTCAGGGCGACGCGCACGAGGGGACGAACGCGAAGCTCTCGCCGCGCTCGTTCGTGTACGTCGCCGTCCCTTGCCCGTAGAGCACGCTCACGAACACGCCAGGGTGATCGATGTCGTCGGCGCGGAGCTCGCTGCCCGCGTTCGGACACGCGCCGTCGCACGCGACGAACGACGTCGTGCGCGTCGCGAGGTGAAATGCGTCCATCGCGCCGTTGGCTTGGCCGTCGACGTCGACGCAGCTCGCGCCGAGCGTCCACGAGATCGTCGCGTCGATGTCTCTCGAGAACGCGCGGACGGATCCGCGCGCGGCGGTGGTGCCGGTCTCGCTCGATTGCCAGATCATCGTGCGCTGCGCGCCCGACGCGGTCACGTCGGCCGACGCGTGCCACGACGTGACGTTCGTCAGGTCGACGACGAGGTTCGACGCGAGCACGTCCGCGTGGAACGTGGGCCCTTCGATCGCCCACGCGACGGTCACGTCGCCCGTGACGCCGTGACACGCGGTGAAGTGATACGTCGTCGTTCCGCTCGACGGTTGCGACGGTTGCGCGACCGTCGCGCCGACGCACGCGTCGCTCGGTGGAGCGATCGTGATCGCGCCCGACTCGTCGCCGGCGATGAAGCTCGTCGCGAGCTTCGCGAGGCTCGCTTCGACCTCCGCCGAGGCCTCCGCGTTCGTCACGAGCGCGGGAGGCTCGGAGCCGCCGCACGCGACGATCATCATCAGAGCAGCGGCGGAGGTCGCACGAAGCATCGCTCTAACTGCAATGATGCGATTCGCGCGCGCGCGTGACAACTGGACGCGCGGACGTCCTGTGGGCGCGTCTGGTATAACTCCGTCGATGCAGGGCACGACCCGCACTCGCCCGCTCAACTGGTTCGTTCGCGGTGGGACAATCGTGACCCCCGCCGGCGACCGCATCACGATCGACATCGATCCGATCGTCGTCGGTCGTGAAGAAGGCGCCCAGCTCAGGCTCGAGGACCCCGAGGTCAGCGCCGTGCATTGCGAGCTTCGCGCGACGAACGACGGCGTCTTGGTGCGCGATCTCGGCAGCACCAACGGGACCTTCGTCGGACCGGTGAAGGTTCAAGAAGCGACCATCACGATGCGAACCGAGATCGCGGTGGGGCAAACGCGCCTGGTCGTCGAGCCTGACGCGAAACGCCGCGTCGACCTCGGCTATAGCGATCACTTCGGCGGGCTCGTGGGCGCTTCGCCCCGCATGCGGCGCGTGTTCTCGGTCCTCGAGAAGGTCGCGCCGACGCCGCTCTCGGTGCTCATCCTCGGCGAGACGGGCACTGGAAAAGAGGGCATCGCGAAGTCCATCCACGAGGCGAGCCCGCGCAAGGACAAGCCGTTCGTCGTCGTCGACTGCGGCGCGATCCCCGAGACGCTCGCCGAGAGCATCCTCTTCGGTCACGAGAAGGGCGCGTTCACGGGCGCGACCGAGCGGCGCAAGGGCGCGCTCAGCGAGGCCGACGGCGGCACGCTCTTCCTCGACGAGCTCGGGGAGCTCCCGCTCGACCTTCAACCCAAATTGCTCCGCGCGCTCTCGGAGCGTCAGGTGAAGCGCGTCGGAGGATCGAGCTTCGAGCCGATCGACGTGCGCGTGCTCGCCGCGACGCGGCGAGATCTCGGCGCGGAGATGAACGCGGGGCGCTTCCGCTCCGACCTCTTCTTCCGCATCGCGCAGGTCCGCATCGAGCTCCCGGCGCTCCGCGAGCGCATCACGGATCTGCCGCTGCTCGTCGAGGACATCTGCAAGCGCGTGGGCCGCGGGCAGCACTCGGCGATCGTCCTTCACTGGATCGAGCAGCGCATGGGCACGCACGACTGGCCCGGCAACGTGCGCGAGCTCGTGAACGTCGTGTCGGTCGCCGCGACGCTCGCCGACACGCCCGACGCGATCGACGACGTGCTCACGCTCGCGCGCGAGCCCGCGCCGCCGCCGCTCGCGACGTTCGGCGGAGCCACGCCGCAGACCGGGTTCGCGGAGTCGAAGCGGCAGGCGATAGGCGCGTTCGAGCGCGACTACTTCGTCGGCCTCGTGAAGCGCGCGAAGGGCAACGTGAGCGAGATGGCGCGCCAAAGCGGCATGGAGCGCCACCACGTGCGCGCGTACCTGCGGAAGTACGGCATCGACAAAGACGCGACGTGAGGCGCGATGCGCGTCAGAACGCGATCGCCGTCGCGATCGGGACCTTCGTTCGCTTCGTGCCGGTCGCGTACCACACGACGAGCACCACGGTGCCGAGCGCGAGCGCCGCGGGGACGGCCCAGCTCGCGTAGGCCCACGTGCGCGCGGTTTCGTAGTCGGACACTTGCGATGACGAGATCGAGGTCTGCGAGTGGTAGCGGTCGTACGTCGCGATCGCGTTGCCGTACGCTGCGCCGGTGACGCCGCCTCCGACGAGGAGCGTCGCAGCGCCCGCGATCCAGAGCACGTTGGGCGAGAAGGGCGGCTTTGCGGTCTCGCGAAACGCAAGCGGCGTCGAGGGCAACTTCGGCGGCGCGCTCTCCTCTTTCTCTGGCAGGGCGAGCTCGACGATCTGCCCGGCTTGCACCTCGACGTGCATCGCGCGCTCCGAAGCGGAGCCCGGCGCGAAGACGATCTCGTGCTTGCCCGGCGCGACGTACGCGACGAAGCCCGCGAGACGCGGCTCGCTTTGATCGATGCGGACCGAAGCGGGCGGGTCCGTCGGCGCGACGTGGATTCGTCCGCGCGTCTTGGTGAGCTCGTCGAGGCGCGCGGTGGCCTTCGCTTCGTCGGCGATCGCGTCGTCGTCGAGCGGCTGGCCTTTGGCGCGGCGCTGCTTCACCTCGTCGAGGAAGCTCTCGTAGCGCTCGGCGGCGCGCGTCGCGTCGCCGAAGACCTCGTACGCGCGGGCGAGGTTATAGCCCACGCGGTATCCGCGCGACGGTCCGAGATCGCGGTAGAGCGGCTCCCAATACGAGAGCGCGCCGGCGACGTCGTTGGCCTCGTAGCGATCGAGCCCTTGCTTGAAGCGCTCGCGATAGAGCTGCATTTCGGGGTCTTCGATTTCGGATCCCGTCGGCGCGGCTCGCGTGACCGAAGGCGAGACCACGAGCGCGAGCGCGAAGAAGAAAGGCGCGACCTTGCGGCCTAGGCCGTCAAATCGCGTGAGGATCGACATCGATCGCGGGGTGCGTGGGCGCGGAGGGCGCTGTCTGAGCGGGCTGCGCCGTCGAGGTGTTCGCGGGCGGCGCGGACGTGCGCGTGGGCGCCGCGTGCAGGCGCGGTTGCGGCGGCGGCAGCTGCGCGCGCGTCGTGGCGCTCACGCGCGACTCGACGGCGTTCGTCGCGGCGCTCGGCGCGGGCGGCTGCGGCTCTCGCGACGCGGCGATCGAAGCGGCGACAGGCGCGGCGCTCGCGGGCGCCGCCGAGGGCGCTTGCGGTTTGCTTCGCGAGAGCGCGAAGACTGCGATCGATGCGACCGCCGCGCCGACGATCGCGTACATCCATGGCGCCGCGCGAGAGGGCGCACGCGGCGTGCGCTCCGAGACGGTGACGCCCGTGGCGTCGGCGCGCGCGTCGCTCGCCACGCCGATCGCGGCCTCGAGCTTGCGACGTTTGTCGCGAATGGCCTCGCCGTACGCGTCCTCGAGCATGCGCTGGAGCGCGCCCCGCGGATCCCCTTCGGAGAGCGTCGCTCGAAGCGCGGAGGCGACCTCCGCGGCGGACTCGGGACGATCCTTCGGATTCTTCGCGACGAGACGCAGGTGCAGCTCTCGCAGCGCGCGCGGCGCATCGGGCGCGGCGCTCTCGAGCGTCGGCGGCTCGGCGAGCGCGAGCTGGCGCAGGTGCTCGAGGTCCGTCTCGCCGCTCCACATGCGGCGCCCCGCGACGAGCTCGAAGAGGATCGCGCCCACGCCGTAGAGATCGCTCCGGCGATCGAGCGACTCGCCCATCGCCTGCTCCGGCGACATGTACGCGGTCTTGCCCTTCACCTCGCCCGTCTTCGTGAGCTGCGCCGACTCGAGCTTCGCGACGCCGAAATCGAGGAGCTTCACGTGCCCCGTGTAGGAGAGCATCACGTTCTGCGGCGAGACGTCGCGGTGCACGACGCCGAGCGCGGCGCCCGTGACGTCCTTCAGCTCGTGCGCGGCGTGGAGGCCGTCGCAGAGCTCCGCGAGCACGTACGTCGCGACGTCGATCGGCAGGCGCTTGCCCTCGCCGGAGAGGTGCGCGAGCAACCCGGCGAGCGTCTCGCCCTCGACGTACTCCATCGCGATGATGAGCTCGCCGTCCTCTTCGCCGAACGCGAACGCGTGCACCACGTTGTCGTGGTTGAGGAGCGTCGCGAGCCGCGCCTCGCGCATGAACATGTCGGCGTGGCGCCGATCCCGAACGCCGGGGAGCATGCGCTTGAGGGCGACGACGCGGCCGTCCGCGTCCGTGACGCCGCGCTCGAGAGCCACCTCGATCGTGCCCATGCCGCCACGACCAATGACGAAGAGCGGTTGGTAACGGCCGAGGAGCTCCATCTCCTTCTCGGAGTGTAGCCCATGGTAGAAATGGGTGTCGTGCGGGCGCGCTTACTTGCTTGGACTGCCGCGGGCGCAGCGCTCGTGATGGCCGCGCTCGCGTGCCTACCGGATCTGGCCGTCTCGACGCCCACGAAATCGTGCGGAAATGGCCTCGTGGACTTGCCGCTCGGCGAGGCGTGCGACCCAGGGCCCGACGCGGCCGTGATGGGCTGCACCGGGACGTGTCAGGTCGACTGTGACGGCGGCGCGCTCGATCCGCAGACCGGCCATTGCTACTTCTGGACGGATCCGGCCGACTCGATCGATCGCGCGATGCTCAACTGCAGCCTCGAGGGCGCGCACCTCGTGAGCTTCGTGGATTTGCAAGAGCTGCAGCTCGTCGTGACCAAGTCGAAATCGCTCCCCGGCGCGCCGGACGGCGGTAACGGCTCGTGGGTCGCGCTCGAAAAGGGCGCCATCAACGACGCGGGCGCGCAGACGTATTACATCCCGCCGGGCGTGCCGCTCGAGGTCCCCGCGTGGGCGTCGACGTGCCCAGGGTGCTTCGGCATCGCGGACGGCGGCGACGCGGATTTCCCGCTCTCGGGAACCAACCCGCAGCTCTGCGTTTTCTGGAAGCGCTCCACGTCCGCGAGCTGGGTCCAGCAAGTCTGCAACTTCAACGCGGGGACGAACGTCGCCGTGCTCTGCGAGCGCGAGCCCGTCGGTGCGTACTCCGCGCCGTGCACCGACGACGCGGCGGCCGGAAATACGTGCATCCGCGTGCCGCGCACCGCGGCGACCAAGCGCTACGAGCTCACGGCGAACGCGGCCTCGTTCGACAACGCGCGCGCCGAGTGCGCCGCGCGCGGCGGGATGCTCGCGAAGTTCGAGTCTGCCGCCGAGCGCGAAGAGGTGATGCAAGAGGTCGGTCGCGAGCTCGCCGGAGGCGACGTGTGGATCGGCCTCGTGTTCGACGCCGACGCCGGCGCGTGGACGTGGCTCGACGGAACGCCCGCGCCGGCCGCGTTTCCGACGCCGTGGGCGGACACCGAACCCTCCGTCAACGCAGGCGCTGCGTCGATGCACATCGAGATCGGCCGCTACGACACGCGCCTCGCGCGCGCGCAAGGAGACACGACCACGACGTTCCGAGCGATCTGTCAGTTCCCGAAGTGAACCGTTGGGTCACTGGGTCTCGAGGCGCGCGATCTTGTCCTTCAGCTTTTGCACGAGGTACGGGTAACCCTGGCTCGGCGTCGTGAGAAACTGGTGAAACTGGCGGTAGTAGTTCGTCGCCGTGCTCGAGTTCTCCGCGACGATGTCGACGACGTGATACGGCCCGTTCGGCGCGCCCTCGACGACGTAGTCGACCTGCACGGGCGGCTCGCGCGTGTTCGCCTTCGACTGCGCCTGAGTCCGCACGACCGTGTCGCTGCCCTGCCCGCGCACGCCCGTGTACGTCACGTTGTAGTTCAGCGTGCGGTTGAGGTTCTTCTTGTAGTTCTTGCGGACGATCTGCTTGAGCAGATCGGTCACCTCGGCCTGTTTCGCCGCGTCGAGGTCGTTCCAGTGCTCCTTGAAACAGCGCTTGATGAGCTCGTTGTAGTTCATCATCTGATCGAAGGCCGCACTGATCTGCGCGTCGCGCTGAGCCGAAGCAGGCTGTTTCAGCAGCGTCTCGAGCTGCGCGTGGCCCGTCTTGACGAAATCGTCGGGCGACTGCGCGAGCGCTGGGGCGGCCACGAACATGAACGCGAGCGTGAGCGAGGCGAGCAGCAGGCGAAATGACTGTCGAAGGCGAACCATGGCTTCCCTCGTAGGACGGAGCGGGTGGGCGCCGCATTCATGCAAGAAAAAGCCCTCTGATTCAAGCTCGCGCGAGCGAGATTCGGAAGCGAGCCCCCGATCGCTCGCCGCTTTCGACCGCAATCGCTGCGCCGTGGCGGGCGTGATCGTCGATGATGCGCTTGACGACCGCGAGGCCGATGCCCGCGCCGTGGGCGCGCGTCGTGTAGAACGCGTCGAAGATTCGGCTCTTGCCTTCGTCGTCGATGCCCGCGCCGTCATCCTCGACCCAAAGCGTGGCGCGCTCGCCCTCGGCGCGCACGCCCACACGCACGACGCCACGGGCGGGGCTCGCTTGCAGCGCGTTGCGCACGAGGTTCCACAGGACCTGGCGCATCTGCGCGGGGTCGCACTTCGCGAGCAGCGGTCCGTCGACCTCCGCGACGAGCTCGATCTGGTGATCCTCGGCGCCGCGCGAGCGCTTCGCGAGCTCCACGACGTCGCGCGCGATGAGCGCGACGTCCACGCCCTCGATCTCGGGCTCGCGCGTCTTCGAGAGGTCGACCATGTCGCTAACGAGATCGTTCAGCCGCGTGACCTCGCGCGAGACGATGTCGCACAGCTTGCGGTCCTCGTTCGACATCGACTCGGCCTCGCGCAGCATCTCGATCGATCCGGAGATCGAGCCGAGCGGGTTTCGGATCTCGTGCGCGAGCCACGCGGAGATTCGCCCGAGCTCCGCGAGCCGCTCGGCCTGCGTGTATCGCCGCGTCGCCGCTTCGAGCGCGCCGCCCGCTTGACGAAGGCGCTCGGAGAGATACCCCGCGAGCAGCGAGACGACCGTGATGGCGAGCGCGTTGAGCAGCAGCGGGTAGCCGATCTCGTCACGCGTGAGCGCGTACGTCGCGTGCGGCTGATCGATCGGCGGGTGGACGGCGTGCGTGAGAAACCCGACGCAAAGCAGCCCGTAGAGGACGAAGCCGAAGACGCCCGCGAACGCCGCGCCGCGCAGGCCCACGAGGACCGCGCCGACGAGCACCGTGAGGCCGTAGAACGACGTCGCGCCGCTCGACGCGCCGCCGGAGACGTAGACGATCGCCGTCCACAGGCACTGATCGAGCGCGATGTGGAGGTACGCGAGCTCGTGGAGGTGCTTGTTGGCGCGGAGGAACGTCGCCTCGGCGGCGGAGAGCGCGTACGCGGCGCCGATCGTCACGAGCACCGCCGACATCGAGCTCGGATAGCGCTGGAGGCCCCCGCGCAAATAGAAGAACGCGGTCGATCCGAGCAGCAGCGTCGTCACGAGCAAGCGCGCGCCCGTGACCCACATCAAGCGGCGACGGAGCCCGGGGTCTGCGCTCAATTCGACTTGATCTTGCCGGCGAGCGAGAAGATCGGAAGGTACATCGCGATGAGCACCGTGCCGACGACGCTGCCGATGCCGACCATCATGAACGGCTCGATCAGGCTCGTGAGCGCGGCGACTGCGACGTCGACCTCTTCTTCGTAGAAATCGGCGATCTTGTTGAGCATCGCGTCGAGCGCGCCGGTCTGCTCGCCGACGCCGACCATCTGCACGACCATCGACGGGAAGACGTTCGCCTCGGTGAGCGGCTCGGCCATGTTTCGGCCCTCGCTGATCTTCTGGCGAGCCATCATGATGGCCTCTTCGATGACCATGTTTCCGGCGGTCTTCGCGACGATTTCGAGCGCGTCGAGGATGGGCACGCCAGACGAGAGGAGCGTTCCGAGCGTGCGCGTGAATCGCGCGACGGCGATCTTGCGGATGACGTCGCCGATGATCGGAACCTTGAGGAGGTTCTTGTGAATGAAGCGTCTTCCGTCGGGGCGCGAGTACGCGAACATCGTGCCCGCAGTCGCGGCGATGATGAGGAGCAACGTGATCGGCAGGTGGCTCACGAAGAACTCGGACGCCGCGATGACGATCTGCGTGATCTTCGGGAGCTCGTCCTTCGAACCGAGGTCCTTGAAGATGTTCTTGAACGAGGGAATGACCCACCCGAGGAGGACGCCGCAGACGCCCAAGAAGACGACGCCGACGACGCTCGGATAGACCATCGCGCCGCGGAGCTGGCGCTTCAGCTTCACCGACTTCTCGTTGTAGACGGCGAGGCGCTGCAAGATCGTGTCGAGGATGCCGCCCGCCTCGCCCGCTTGAACGAGGTTGCAGTAGAGCGTGTCGAAGACGCCGGGGTGCCGGCTCAGCGACTCGCTGAACGTCTTGCCTTGCTCGACCTGCGATTTGATGTCGGCGATGACGCCAGAGAACGTTTTGTTGTCGGTCTGGTTGCCGAGGATGTCGAGGCACTGGACGATGGGCAGGCCGGCGTCGATCATCGTGGCGAGGAGGCGCGTGAAGGTGACGAGATCTTTCTGCGAGACGCCGCTGCCGAGCGAGAAGCTCGAGAGCGAGCGCCCTTTCTTCTTCACCTTCGTGGGGACGAGCTTCTGCGAGCGGAGGCGCGTTTGAACGGACTCCTCGTCATCCGCCTCCATCAGGCCCTTTCGGACCTCACCGGCAGGGCCGCGCGCTTCCCAGACCCACTCTGCCATGACTGACAAAGGTATCCCGTTTTACGAGTCAGCGTCAAAAACGTGCGACGCGATCGCCGCGGAAATTCGCAGCTCCGCCGTGGCGCCCGACGCAGCGTGCGGGTTCGCCGCGCGCGGCGCGGACGGTTGGAAGGGCGCGGTCGGGGGGCAAACGGACGCGCTGTTCGATCTCGCGAGCGTCACGAAGGCGATCTTCGCCACGGCCGTGGCGCGGAGCGGCGTCGATCGCAATCAGCGCCTTGGCATGCTGCTCGAGGTCGCGCGCGGTACGCCCGCGGAGGACGCACCGCTCGAGCTCTTGCTCGCGCACCGCGCCGGGTTTCCGGCTCACCTTCCGCTCTTTGCGCCGCTCGTCGACGGCGCACGCGTCGAGGTCGACGCGGCGCTCCGCGCGGCTTGCGAGTCGCGGTCGGGGACGATGCCCGCGCCGCCGCTCTACAGCGACGTCGGGTATCTCCTCGCGGGGCAGGCCGTGGCGCGCGACCACGTCGACGCGTTCATCGACGCGCACGTGATCGCTCCTCTCGGGCTCTCGGCCGATCTCGGCAGCGTGCGGATGCTCGGCGACGTTCGCGCGCGGGCGGTCCCGACCGAGCACGTCGCGTGGCGCGGCGGCGAGATCCGCGGTCACGTGCACGACGAGAACGCGTGGGCGCTCGCGGGAGACGGCGCGTGCGGCCACGCGGGCCTCTTCGGCACGATCGGCGCGGTCCTCCGCTTCGGGGCGTTCGTCCTCGATCATCTAAACGACCTCGACTGGCTCGTGCGCGAGCGCGACGGCGGGACGCTCCGCGCGGGCTTCGACGGGAAATCGCCCAACGGCTCTTCCGCGGGGACGGTGCTCGGCGCGCGCGCGTTCGGACACCTCGGTTTCACGGGCACGAGCCTCTGGATGGATCCCGACGCGCGCGTCGTCGTCGCGCTCCTCACGAATCGCGTCTGCCCTTTTCCCGGCTCGGCGGCGCCCGGGCGCGACAACGTGCGCATCCGCGATGCGCGTCCGCGCGTTCACGACGCGCTCGCCCGCGAAGCGCTGGCTTTTCGGCGTTAGACAGCGCGATGGGTTACGATCCGTCCATGGCGACGCTCTCCCCTTCCCCGCCTGAAAAGCGCGAAGAGGCCGAGGACTCGCTCGTTCGGCGAAAGCCGTCGATGCCGCCGGTCGCGTACCGGCCGCGCGCGACGAACACGTGGCGCTTCGTGCGCGCGTACATGACCACGTTCCAGGTCATCGGCAGCTACCTGTGGCTCGCGTGGTGGGGCCGCGTCTTCGGCCAGAGCTGGAAGAAGCAGCGCATCAGCGCGGTCCACAAACGCAACGCCGAGATCGTGAACTCCACGATCATCGAGCTCCAGGGCCTCTTCATCAAGGTCGGGCAGCTCCTCTCGATCATGGCGAACTTCCTCCCCGAGGAGTTCCGAAGCGAGCTCGAGGGACTCCAAGACCAGGTCCCGCCGCGTCCCTTCGAGGAGATCAAGGAGCGCATCGAGGGCGAGCTCGGCGGCAAGGTGGACGACCTCTTCACCGATTTCCACCGCACGTGCATCGCGAGCGCGTCGCTCGGCCAGGTCCACGAAGCGCAGACGAAGGACGGACGCCGCGTCGCGGTGAAGGTCCAACACAAAGACATCGACGAGATGGTGCGGCTCGATCTCGTCACGATCCGCCGAATCATGATGATCGTGCAGTGGTTCGTGCCCGTGCAGGGGCTCGACGCGTACTACCACCAGATCAAGGGGCTCTTGTACGAGGAGCTCGATTTCGCGCGCGAGGCCGACAACATCGAGCGCATCGCGAAGAACTTCAAAGAGAACGACCGCGTCATCTTTCCGTTTCCGGTGCGCGAGATGTCCACGCACCGCGTGATCACGACGACGTTCGTCGAGGGAAAGAAGATCGGCGACCTCGCGGGCATCGACGCGCTCGGCATCGACAAGAAGGATCTCGCGAGCCGCCTCGTGCGCGCGTACTGCCAGATGATCTTCGTCGACGGCGTCTACCACGCCGATCCGCACCCCGGGAATCTGCTCGTGCGCGACGACGGCGCGCTGATCCTCCTGGATTTCGGGGCGATCGCGGAGCTCTCGCCGTCGATGCGCGAGGGCATCCCGGAGTTCCTCGAGGGCGTCCTTCGCCGCGACACCGATCGCCTCATCAAGGCGCTCCGCAAGATGGGCTTCCTCGCGCGCGGCGCCGACGATCAGGTCAGCGAGAAGATCATCGAGTACTTCCACCGGAAGTTCCAAGACGAGGTGAAGATCGAGTCCTTCAACCTGAAGGACATCAAGATCGATCCGCAGCGTGGCTTCGAGAACCTGCTCGACCTGCGGAAGATGAACATCGGGATGAAGGAGCTCTCGAGCTCGTTCCACATCCCGAAGGACTGGGTGCTCCTCGAGCGCACGATCATCCTGCTCTACGGCTGCTGCTCGATGCTCGACCCGAACCTCAACCCGATGGCGATCATCCAGCCGTACTTGCAGGACTTCGTCTTCGGCAGCCGCGACTGGCAGCAGATCGCGCTCGAGACGGTGCGCGAGATGGCGATGAGCGCCGTCACGCTGCCGGAGGACTTGAAGAAGTACCTCGTGCGCGCGACGCGCGGCGAGCTCGAAGTGAAGGTCAAGGGCGTGCAAGAAGGCGCGCGGACGATCTACGCGACGGGCCGGCAGCTGATGTTCACGGCGATCGGCGTCGCGTGCGGGTGGGCCGCGCTCGAGCTCCACTTCCACAACGAGGACGCGCTCGCGCGATGGCCGCTCGCCGGCGCGATCTCGTGCGGCGTGATCTTGATCGTGCTCTCGATCTTCGCGCGCCCGAAGCGTTAATCGCCGGGCGAGAAGTTCAACGGGTAGACGACCGTGACGATGCCGCCCTCGGGCTGCGGGAATTTGAGCGACTTGAAGACGGCGACGATGCACGCGACGACCTCGGGGCTCGAGAGGTTCGTCGTCACGTCGGGACGCGCTCCCGACACGTCGCCCGACTCGCTGATGACGAAGCGCGTGGCGACTCGGCCAGTGAGCGCTTTGTCCTTGGTGAGGCCTTTTTCGTAGCAGGTCTTCACGCTGGAGAAGCTCGCGCGAACGATCCGCTGGATGACCTCTGGCGCGAGTCTTCCCACGGGCGGGTGCGCGCCGCCGAGGTGCCCGTGGGCGGTGTTGGTCTGCTGGAGCTCGCCCAGAGGAGTCACCCCATAGCGACGTGCCCGCGTCACCGGTGGGTCCCGCGTTCGCCGTCGCGGTCGCGCTCGCGGTGGGCTTCGGGAGCGTGACCTCGGCCTCGGTGCGCGGCGGCGCGTCGCTGTTTCCGCACGCGAGCACGACGAAGATTGCGATCACGCGTTTCATGTTTTTCCTATCCGTCCGCGATCGCAAGAAGACGTCGATGCGCTCCGCGAGGCGGTCGCCGAACTCGATCGGGATGTAGTGCGTCGCGCGATCGACGATGAAGAGCTCGGAGCCCGTGATGCGCTCGTGCATGCGGCGCGCGACGCGCGGCGGCGTCATGAAGTCGCGCGTGCCCGACGTGATGAGCGTGGGGACGCGCACGTCGGCGAGGTAAGACGCGCCGCTGTGCGCGTGGAGGAATCGAGTCACGGTGAAATAGCGGCCCCAATCGAGCCGGCTGAATCGCTCGAGGACGCGCTCGAAGAGCTCGGGGTTCGCCGCGACGAGCTCGGCGGAGTGAAGGCGCTCGGCCGTTCGAGGATCGCCGAGCACGCGAGCGCTCAGCGCGTTGAGCGCGGGCGCGAGCGCCGGGCCGAGCGCGAGCGAGCGCGCGAGGAGCGGGTGCACGATCGGCGCGACCGACGAGAGCGCGCGCTCGTACGGGCCGTTCAGGAGGAGCAGACCGAGGACCTCGCTCGGCGTGCGGTGATAACGCTCGAGGCTGAGCTGCACCGCCATGCTCCAACCTCCGAGCACGTAGCGCTCGACGCTCCACGCGCGGAGCGTGGCCTCGAGATCGGCGACGTGGTGGCCGACGTCGTACGCGCGCGGATCGCGCGGCGCGTCCGACGCGTAGAACCCGCGCATGTCCCACGTGTAGACGGTGACGCGATCGGCGAGCGGCTCGATGACGCGCTTCATCGACAACACCGGCGCGCCCATCGCGGGCGGCATCACCCACGCGATCGGGCCCGTGCCGATCTTGAACGTGGCGAGGCGCGTGCCGTCTTCGCTCGTGATGATCTTGGCTTCGGCGGGGACGTCGATGCCGCTCAGTGAATCGGAGGGGGAATCCATGGATCAGCCGCGTTCGACGCGGACGTCGACGGCGGGATCTAGCAGATAGCCGCCCGTTTCGCGTTTCAGCAGGTCGCGAAGGCCGTCGGCCCGGAGCGTGGCGAGCGCGACGTGGAGTCGGTTTTGCGCGCTCGACTCGGCGAGCTTCTCTCCGGGCCAGCCCGCGGCGACGAGGTCCGCGAGCGCGACCGGCGCGCCGGGCTGGGCCACGCGCTCGCGCACGAGGCGCTCGACGAGCCGGCGGTGGACCGCGCGTCGCTTGAGGTCGATGCGCTTTCCGCCGGGGAGCTCGAGCCAAGTCGCGTCCTCCGCGACCGAGAGCGCGCGAGCACGCCCGCGGCTCGGCGTGTCGTGCGGAACGAGCACGCGATCGAGCATGCGCGCTGCGAAGCGCACGTCGTCGGACTGTTGAACGAGGCCGATCGCGGCGCCGCGACGCTCGGCGATGGACCTGCCGGTCTTGCCCGCGGCGTCCGAGTGGCGCCGCCGCTCGAAGGCGGCGTCCGAGTGGCGCCGCCGCTCGAAGGCGGCGTCCGAGTGGCGCCGCCGCTCGAAGGCGGCGACCTCGACCCGCAAGCGATGGAGCGCGACCGTCGCGACGATGCGCGCCTCGCCGTCACGCGCGACGGCCTCGGCCTCGTCGAGCGCCTCCTTCGCGCCGAGGGCGTCGCCGCGCTGCGCGCGAACGGCCGCGAGGCACCCGGCGAAGACCGCGCCGAATTTCCGATCGCCCATCGGGCGCAGGATCGAGAGCGCCTCGGCGAGCGCGACCTCGGCGGCGTCGACCCGGCCGCGCTCGTCCTCGAGCGTGCCGAGGTAGCCGAGGGTGATCGCTTCGTGCCGCTGGTTCGCGGACGCGCGGTGCGACGCGAGCGCGGCCTCGTAGACGCCGCGCGCGCCTTCGAGATCGCCCATCTCTTGGAGGACGATGCCGAGGTCGACGCGCATCATCGCCGCGGCCGCCGGATCCTCGACGATGACCACGTCGATCGCTGCTTCGAGCGCGCGCCGCGCCCCGTCGAGATCGCCCTCTCCGAGATCGAGCGACGCGAGCCCGCTCAGCACCACGGCCTCGCTCCTCGCGTCGCCCGCGTCGCGAAAGAGCCGCGCCGAAGCTTCGAAGCGCTCGCGCGCCTCGGCGAGCGACCCCTGCATCCGCCGCGCGAGAGCGAGGTAAGCGAGCGCGCGCGCGGCGAGATCGGCCCGCGCGGCTTTACGTGCATGATGCAATGATTTCTCGAACGCCGCCGCCGACTCGTCGCGACGAGCGCAGAGCTGGTAGCCGCGGCCGCGCACGAGGAAGTACCGCGCCGCGAGCGAGGGCTCGGCGGCGTCCGCGCTTCGATCGTCGTGCGCGCCGTCGAGGAGCGCGACGAACGCGGAGTACGGGCCTTGCGCGGCGTAGAGCGGGTAGAGCGCGATGGCGGCGCCGAGCGCATCGGGCGACGAGCTCGCGGCGGAGAAAGCATGCGCCGCGATCAAGTCGTCGTGCATCGCGCGGAGGCGGCCGAGCTCTTGGATTCCGCCGTACCAGCTCTCCGCGTCCCACGACGAGCCGGCTCGTGCGAAGTATGCGGCGTGCTTCGCGCGCACGTCCGACTGCGCCTCGCCGAGCGCGTCGACCGCGAGGCGGCGCAGGATCTCGAGCATCTCGAAGCGGACGCCGTCCTCTTCTTCCCAACTGCGCACGATCGATTTCTCGACGAGCGACTGGAGCCTGGCGTCGTCGCAGCCCACGTGCTCTGCCGCTTCGAGCGTGAAGTGCCGGCGGAACACGGTGCAAGCGACGAGCGCCGCGCGCTCTCTTTCGTCGAGCGTCGAGATGGACGACTCGAACGCGCCGCGCAGCGACGCGTGACGCTCGGGCGCGCCGCGCCGCTTCACCGACAAGAGATCGAGCGTGCCTTGGATGCGCGCGAGGAGCGCCGGGACGTCCATCACCGAGAGGCGCGAGGCCGCGAGGACGAGCGCGAGCGGCACGCCGCTGAGCGCGCGCGCGAGCTCGAGGATCGCCGGAGCGTGCGCGCCCGCTTCGAAGCCGGGTCTCACGCGCTGGGCCGCGGACACGAAGAGCGCGGCCGCGTCTTGGTCGGCGAGCGGGTCGACCGCCACGGCCGTCTCGCCCTCGACGCGAAGCACCTCGCGCGACGTCACGAGGACGCGCGTCTCCGCGAGCTCCGCTGCGAGCCGCGCGACCGCGTCGGCCGCGTCCTCGCAGCCGTCGAGCACGAGGAGCGCGTTCGAGCGCGCCGCGAGCCCGCCCGCGAGGACGGGGCCGAGATCGGCACCGCCGCCGAGCGACACGTCGAGCGCCCCCGCGAGCACGAAGCACACGTCCTCGTACGTGCTCGCGTTCGTGAGATCGCAAAAGACGACGTCGGCCTCGTGGCGCATCGCCGCGCGCGCGATCGCGGTCTTGCCGACGCCCGCCGGTCCATGGAGCGTCAAGAGCCGCGCGCGCGGTAGAAGCGCGCGGATCTTCGCCATCTCCGCGTCACGGCCGATCAGCATCTTTTCATGATAATCGACCGTCCATGGCCAAACATCTGCTTGCCATCGACCAAGGGACCACCGGCTCCACGGCGCTCGTCATCTCCGAAGACGGCGCCACGCTTGGCCGCGCGACCGTCGAGTTCCCGCAGCATTTCCCCCAGCCAGGCTGGGTCGAGCACGAGGCGAGCGAGATCTGGAAATCCGTCGAGGCCTCCGTGGCTCGCGCGCTCGAGGCCGCGCGCGCCTCGCAGGAGGACATCGCCGGGATCGGCATCACGAACCAGCGCGAGACGACGCTCGTCTGGGACAAGAAGACGGGCGAGCCTATCCACCGCGCGATCGTCTGGCAGTGCCGGCGCACGGCCGACGTCTGCGACGAGCTGAAGCGCCGCGGTGAAGCGCCGAAGATCCTCGAGCGCACGGGCCTCGTCATCGACGCGTACTTCTCGGGGACGAAGGTCGCGTGGATCCTCGATCACGTGCCGGGCGCGCGCGCGCGCGCCGAGAAGGGCGAGCTCGCGTTCGGCACGATCGACTCGTTCCTCGTGAACCGCCTCACGGGCGGCGCGGTCCACGTCACCGACGTGACGAACGCGTCGCGCACGCTCCTCTTCGGGCTCGCGTCGCTCGCGTGGGACGACGACATGCTCGCGCTCTTCCGCGTGCCGCGCGCCATGCTCCCGAACGTCGTCTCGAGCGCCGAGGTCGTCGGTCAGACGCGCGGCCTCTCGTTCTTGCGCGACGGGATCCCGATCGCGGGCATCGCCGGCGATCAGCAGGCCGCCCTCTTCGGACAAGCCTGTTTTCAGCCGGGCGAAGCGAAGTGCACGTACGGCACGGGCGCGTTCGCGCTGATGAACGTGGGCACCCGCCCCGTGTGGAGCAAGAGCGGGCTCCTCACGACGGTCGCGTGGCGCGTCGGCGGTGAAACGATGTACGCGCTCGAGGGCAGCTGCTTCATCGCAGGCGCGGCCGTCCAGTGGCTGCGCGACGGGCTCGGGCTCATCAAGAGCGCGGCCGAGGTCGAGGCGCTCGCGCGAGAGGTCGAGTCGTCCGAGGGCGTGACGTTCGTGCCCGCCCTTTCCGGCCTCGGCGCCCCCTATTGGGATCAGGGCGCGCGTGGAACGATCGTCGGGCTCACGCGCGGCACGACGCGGGCGCACCTCGCGCGCGCCACACTCGAGGGCATCGCGCTGTCCGTCTACGACCTGCTCGAGGCGATGTCGAAGGACGCGGGGCGCGATCTCAGCCAGCTGCGCGTCGACGGCGGGGCCGCACGAAACGATCTGCTCATGTACTTCCAGGCCGACATCGCACGCGCGCGCATCGAGCGCCCCTTCGACGTCGAATCGACCGGCCGCGGCGCCGCGATGCTCGCGGGCGTGGGCCTCGGGCTCTTCACGCGCGACGCCGCGAAGAACCTCCTCAAGATCGAACGCGCGTTCGAGCCCAAAATGGCCGCGGCCGATCGCGACGCTCACCTCGCGCGCTGGCGTGACGCCGTGGCGAGGACGCGCACGAGCCAATAATCCAGGGGATGTGGCGGCCCCGCCGCGAACGTCTCGCTGCCGCGTGTCGACGACAACGATGGCGCGATCTGGTCGACTCAGGTGAGCTGCTGAGTAGTTTTCGGCATTTCGGTTGCAACGAGACGGAGCATGCGCTCCGTCCTCATCCCCCTCGCGTTCGCGGCGACCGTCGCGGCCGTGCCGTTTGCGTTCTCGACTCGCGGCGACGCGACCACGTCGAGCCCGCACCAGTTCCCGCCGTCGCCGATCCCGACGCCGACGCCATTCCCGACCCCCTCCCCGACGCCGACGCCCACACCTACCCCTACGCCCACGCCCATCCCGACGCCCATGCCATCGCCGAGCGCGCACCCCGCGCCGCGAGGCCCCGGAAAACCCGACCGTGACCCTCTCGTTCGCCGACGAGCACGACCACTGATGGCCGAGCCGAAGGAAGATGCCGCGACCTTGCAGCCGCCCTTCCGCGCGTGGCACACTGAAGCACTTCAGTTCCAGCCAACTTGAAGCTTGTCGGAAGCTTCGGTCGCGTGCACGTCGTTCAGCCCACGACGTGCTGAGGATCTTCCTCGGCGGCCGACGCGAAGCGAGCGCCAAAGGGCCCATGGTCCCAAGCGCGAGCGTGTCCGACGGAAGGGAGCAGCATCATGTCGGATAAAAAAGATTCTTTGCCCGCGTCGACGCCCAGCCTGCCGCAACCGAGCGGGCCGCTGCGCGACGTCCCCGTCGACTGGGAGGCCCTCGAGGACGCGTTCGAGAACAACGCGCCCGAGGTCCACTCCTACCTTCACCTCGTCACGGGTGAGGTGCTCCGCGTCGTCGACGGCGTCGCCGACCCGCAGATGCACGTGCGCATCGCGTCGGACCCGAACTACCTGCGCATCGATCCGGTGAGCTCGCGGGAGCAATACCGGTGGATGGAGCGGTTCATCCCGATGGTGGAGGACTCGGACCTGCGCGCGAAGCTCACCGTCGCGATCGACGGCAAGGGCGCGTTCCGCCGCTTCAAGGACGTCCTCATGGCGTACGGACCGGACCGCGAGAAGTGGTTCACGTTCCGGAGCGAGCGCCTGCGCACGTTCATGGAAGCGTGGCTGACGGCGCACGCCATCAAGGCGATCCCGCGCCCGCAATGGCTCGAGCCCGGAGAGGAAGAGCGCGAGTCGAGCCCGGAGAGCGCCATCCCATCGTCGACGAGCCTGCCGGAGTCGGAGGGCCCGCGATCTTCGTCGAGCCGGCGCCGCAGCGCCGAGGCGAGCCGCGCACACCTCAAGGAGCTCGCGGACGGGCTCGGCCCGCGCGATCTCGACGTGCTCGTCTCGTTCGCCGAGTTCCTCAAGGCACGGCGCGCGGCGCGAGGTTTCGCGCACCACCACGAGCACCTCCAGAACGAGCGCGAGCCTGCCAAGCGCGCCGAAGGCTCGCCGGAATCTTCGTGAGCATCGCGGCGCGCGTTCTTGCGCTCGCCGCGGTCTTCGCGGTCTCCCCCGCGTCCGCGCAGGGCCCAGAGACCCCTTCGTTCGTCACCGCGGACGCGATCGCGGTGCGCTTCTTCGCGCCCGACATGGGCGGCGCGTCCAAGCCGCGCTTCATCACGACGCGCCAGCTCTCGTTCGAGGCGCGGCTCTTCGCGCTCGAAGAAGATCCCTCGGGCGTCGTGCAGCCTCGTCACGTGCGCGCGGCGCTCGACGCACACGTCGCCGAGGAGATGCTCGGGGCGCTCCCGCTCGAGCCCGCGCCGGACGCGAAGGCCCTGTCGCAGACGGTCGACGTGCTCCGAAGCGCGCTCGAGCAGCGCGTCGGCGGCGCCGCCGGGATCGAGCGCGCCGAGAAGCTCGAGGGCATCACGCCGCGCGAGCTCGACACGATCTTCCTCAGGCAAGCCCACGCGGCGCTCTACGTCGATCGCGCGCTGTCGCCGATTCTCCTGACGACCGAGGACCAGCTGCGCGAGACGTACCGCACGACGAGCCATCCGTTCCGCGGCCGGCGCTTCGAGGAGATCCGAGACGAGCTCGCGCGATGGATGGTGCTCGAGCGCTTCCGCTCCGCCGAGCAGTCGTACCTCCAGTCGGCGCGTGGTCGCATCACGATTGCGTATGTCTGAGCTGCCGACGCACGAGCGACGCGTAGCGGCCGCCTCGTTCGATGAGCTCGTCGTGCTTGCCGCTCTCGGCGACCGTCCCGTCGTGGATGACGAAGATGCGATCGGCGCTCCGCACCGTGCTCAACCGGTGCGCGATGATGAAGCACGTGCGGTCGCTCATCGCGGCCTCGAGCGCGCGCTGCACGATGGCCTCGCTCTCGGCGTCGAGCGCGCTCGTGGCCTCGTCGAGGATCAAGATCGTCGGCTTCTTGAGGAGCGCGCGGGCGATCGAGATGCGCTGGCGCTGGCCGCCCGAGAGGTTCACGCCGCGCTCGCCTAGCCTCGTGTCGTAGCCGTCGGGCAGGCGCGAGACGAAGTCGTGCGCGTACGCGGCGCGCGCGGCCGCGACGACCTCGTCCTTCGTCGCGTCGGGGCGCGCGTACGCGATGTTCTCGTGCACGCTCCCCGTGAAGACGAACGCGTCCTGCTCGACGACGGCGATCGCGCCGCGCAGCGCCGTCAGCTTGTAGTCGCGCACGTCCACGTCGTCGACGAGCACGCGCCCGCGCGACGGGTCGTAGAGCCGCGGCAACAGCGAGACGAGCGTCGATTTGCCCGCGCCCGAAGGTCCGACGATCGCGATCTGCTCGCCGGGGCGCGCCTCGAGCGTCACGCCTCGGAGGACCCACTGCGGAGCGGACGTGCTCTGCCGATCTTCGCGCTCCTCTTCCTCGAGTCGCACGCGCGCTTCGTCCGTGTCCTCGGCGTAGTGGAAGTGCACGTCCTCGAAGCGCACGCGGCCGCGCGCCGGCACGACCGTGCTCGCGCGCGGCGAGTCGACGATGCTCGACTGCACGTGCAAGATCCGAAAGACGCGCTTCATCGCGGAGACGCTCGATTGGTACGTCACGTTGAGCTCGGCGAAGCGGCGCACGGGGCCGTACATCAAGAGCACGTAGCCGAGGAAGCGCGTCATCATCCCGGGCGTGATCTCCCCGTGGAGCGCGAGCAAGCCGCCGTACCCGATGACGAGCGTGGTCCCGATGTGGACCAGGATCTCGCCGGACGACGCGACGAGGTGGCCCTCGTGGCTCTGCGCGACGACCAGCGCGTGGTAGTGCATCGCGTCGCGCCCGAAGCGCTCGGCCTCGCGCTCCTCGGCGGCGTACGTCTTGACGATCGTCTGCCCCGCGAGCTGCTCGGACACGTTTCCGGCGATGCGCGAGAGGTGGACGCGCATCCGCTCGCTCGCGTCGCGAACGCGCGGGTTCATGAAATAGAAGACGATGCCGTAGAGCGGGAAGACGAGCGCGCAAGCGATCGTGAGCTTCTTGCTGATCGCCGCGAGGAGGATCACCGCGATGACGAGCTGCACGGCGTCGAGCCCCGCGACGATGAGGCCGAAGTAGATCAGCGCGGCGGCCTCCTGCACGTCGTAGAGGACGCGCGCGAGGATCGCGCCGGTGCGCTCCTTCGTATAGAAGCGGAGGCTGAGCGACTGCAGGTGCGCGAAGAGCTTCTTGCGGATGTCGGTGACGATGCCGTCGCCGAGGTGCACGTTGAAGTGCCCGCGCCCGTACACGACGACCGCGTGGAGCACCGCGGTGACGGCGGCGAGCTCCGTGAAGTGCACGAGCTCTCTGCTCCGCTCCGCGGCGGGCATCGACGATTTCACGACGAGCAGGTCGACGACCGACCCGATGATCCACGGGTACGCGAACGACAGCACGAAGCCGAGCGCGCCGAAGAATACGGTGACCAGCGCGTAGCGCTTGTGGGCTGCGACGTAACCGAGCAGCTCGCGTAGCGGCCAGATCTCGCCCATGTCACGCGCCCAGCGAGACCGCGTCGACCTCGCCCCGCGCGCGCTGCGCGAGCATCGCGGCGCGCGCGCGGAGGAGGCGGCTCGTCTGCCTGCGGATTTCGTCGAGGAGCGGCTCGTGCGGCGCGCGTTCGCCGCGCTCGTCGGCGTAGTCCCACGCGCCGTTCTGGCAGTGACGACCGTCGGCCCAGCCTGGGTGGTTCACGATCGGATAGAGCGTGATGCCGTGGAGCTCGCACCCCGCTTCCATCGCGCGGATGCACTCGTCGACCACGTAGCGAAGCCACGGCGCGCGCGCCTCGCCCTCGCTGCCAGTCTCGGCGACGATCATCGGGCGCCCGTATCGATCCCAGACGTCGAGCAGCATCTGCGAGAGCGGCGTGAAGCGCTGGTCGCCGACCTCGATCGTCGTGCCGTCCAGCTTGAACTGGTTGTTGGGGTAGAAGTTCACGCCGATGACGTCGAGGCGCGTGGGGCTGCCGCCGAGCGCGGGCCAGACGTCGCCCGCGAGCATGTCCCACGCTTGGTACTGAAGGAGGTTGTCCGACTCGACGCGCCGCCACGTGAGCGGGTGACGCTCGTCGGGGACCACGCGGATGATCGGCTCGGGGTGGAGGAAGCGCGCGCGCGGCGCGACGCCGCGGATCGCGTCGATCGCCTCGATCGTCGCGCGAACGAGCTGCGCCTTGAGCTCGACGCCGCGCGCGGCCTCGAACGGGTTCAAGCAGCGCACGTCGCCGCCGCCCCACGCGAGGTACGACATCTCGTTGATGGGCGCGATCATCGGCGCGTCGTCGCCCTCCTCGCGGAGCACGCGCGCGACGCGCGCCGCGTAGCGAGCGAACCGCGAAGGGAACGTGCGCGAGAACGGGTCGACGTCGTCGGGCCACCCGAAGTGCATCAAGTCCCAGACGACCTTAACCTCCGCTTCGCGGGCTGCGCGCATCATCGCGCGCGCGGTCGCGAAGTCGAACGTCCCTGGGAGCGGCTCGGCGTTGACCCACGAGACGCCGTCGCGCGCGGTCGTGATGCCGACCTGGCGCAAGCGCTCGTAGTCCTCTCGCGCGAGCACGTCGTGGCGCGTCCGTGCGAGCAGGTCGAGCCGGCGCCCGTCCTCGAGGCGCTGGCACGAGCACTCGAACCCTCCAAAAAAGACGCCGTCGAACAGCGGAGCCGCCTGTGCTTGGGCCATGTCGCACCCAAAGCAGGTTGCACGCCAGCTGTCGCTTTGTAAGCTCCGCCGCCCTCTTGCCGATGAGAATCCTTTCCGACACGGCGCGCGTGGGCGCGGTCATCGTCCTCTTCGCCACTGTGGCGCCGACCCAGGCGCGCTCGGCGGACGTGGCGCCGCCCGCGCGCTCTCCGGATTTCGCGGATCCCTTCGTCTTGGCGGACGGTGAGACGTACGTCGCGTTCGCGACCGGCGCGGCGGGCGAGCACGTGCAAGTCGCGCGCTCGAAGGACCTGCGCGCGTGGACGCCAATGCGCGACGCGCTCCCCGTGTTGCCGTCGTGGGCGGAGGCGCGCGATCCGCTCGTGTGGGCGCCATCGGTGTTGAGGCGCGCGAGCGGCTACGTCCTCTATTACACCGCGCGCGATGCGACGAGCGGCTTCCAGTGCATCGGGCACGCCGTCTCGCCGCGCGCCGAAGGTCCCTACGTCGATGACGCGCGACGCGCGTTCGTGTGTCAGACGAGCGCGCAGCCGTTGTGCGGGTCGATCGACGCGAGCCCGTTCGTGGACGACGACGGCACCGCGTACTTGACGTGGAAGAGTGACGAAAACAGCACGGCGTGTCGCGGCGCGCCGCGCATCTGGTCGCAGCGCCTCTCGCGGAGCGGGCTCGAGCTCGTCGGCGCGCGCGCGTCGATCCTCTCGCGTGATCGCGCGTGGGAGGGCGCGCTCATCGAGGGGCCGTCGATGCTGAAGCACGACGGCCGCTACCTCCTCTTCTATTCAGCCAACGACTGGCAGAGCGCCAGCTACGCCGTCGGATACGCGACGTGCAGCTCGCCACTCGGTCCGTGCACGAAGGTGACGACCGACGCGCCGCTCTTCGCGAGCCGCGGCGACGCGCTCGGCCCCGGCGGCCAAGAGTTCTTCAGCGACGGCACGCAGCTCTGGGTCGCGTACCACGCGTGGTCGGCGCCGAACACGACGTACGGCTCCGGCGGCGTTCGCTCGCTCCGCGTCGCGCCGCTGTCGTTCGACGAAGGCAAGCCCGTGTTCGGCGCGCGCGTCGACCTCGGCTTCGCCTCGCGCTGAGCTACTTCTTCTCGCCGCCCTGCGTTCGGATCTTCGCCGGCAAGTGCCCCACGTCGTTGTATCGAACGACGCGCACCGTTCCGCGCGCAGGGGCCCCCGCCTTGCGGGGACGAGACAGCACGCGGAACTCCGTGAGCCCGCAGTGCGTCGAGTCGAGGCGCATCCACAGCTTGGGCGCGATGCCGAGCGCGCGGCACACGAGGTAGCGGATGAGGTTGCCGTGGCAGACGACGATCTCGGTGCGCTGGCGGCGCGTGGCGCGAAAGAGCGTGTCGAACGCGAGATCGGCGCGCTTTCGGTCGCCCTTCACGTGCGCCGCGTCGATCGGGATGCGCAGCTTGATGTGCTTCGGGAGCCTCGTGGGGATGACCTCGCAGAGGAGGCTCGTGCGCTTCACGCGGACGCGCGGCTGCTTCGCTGCGACGATCGAGGCCGTTTCTTTCGCGCGGAGGAGCGTGCTCGACCAAATCGCGTGGACCGGGAGCCTGCGGAGCGCCGTGGCCGTTCGCGCGGCCTGTTTTCGGCCCAGCGGTGTCAGTGCGCCACCCTCCCTCGAGAGTGCGAGCTCGTCGTACTGACCGTGCCGCATGAATATGAGGCGTCGCACGACACCGCTTTACCGAACTTTCCCCCGCGGCGATACTGGTTTGAATGCGGACCGGCGACCTCGTCGCGGGACGCTTCCTCGTCGAACGCGAGGCAGGCGTTGGTGGAATGGGCCGCGTCTATCAGGCGCGTGACGAAGGCTCAGGTCGAGCCGTCGCTCTCAAGGTCCTTCACGCGAGCGGCGACGCGTCGAGCCACGAGCGGTTCGAGCGCGAGGCGCAGATCCTGAGCTCGCTCTCGCACCCGGCCATCGTCGAGTACGTCGCGCACGGCGAGCACGAGGGCAGCCCATTTTTGGCGATGGAATGGCTCGAGGGCGAGCCGCTCTCGGCTCGGCTGCGACGCGGGCCGCTCGCGCTCGCGGACGCGGTCGAGCTCGGCGTCCGCGTGGCCGAGGCGCTCTCGTGCGCGCACGAAGCGGGCGTCCTCCACCGTGACGTGAAGCCCGCGAACCTCATCCTCGGCGCGAGCGACGCCGACGTGCGCGTCGTCGATTTCGGCGTCGCGAGGCACGCGCGAGACACGCGAGGCGTCACGCGCACCGGGATGATCGTCGGCACCTGCGCGTTCATGTCGCCCGAGCAGGCGCTCGCGCAACGCGACATCGACGCGCGGAGCGACTTGTTCTCGCTCGGCTGCGTGCTCTACGAGTGCGTGAGCGGCTCGCGCGCCTTCGGGGCGCGCGACGCGACCGCTGCGCTCGCGAAGGTGCTCCTCGAAGAGCCCGCGCCGCTCCACCAGATCGCGCCGAAGGCTCCTCGCGCGCTCACCGAGCTCGTGTCTTGGCTCTTGCGGAAGGACCGCGCGCAGCGCCCCGCGACTGCGCGCATCGTGACCGAGCGACTCCGCGCGGCGCGCGCCGACGTGGGAGCCGCGAGCGCCGAGGTCGCCTCGCAGCCCGCGCTCGGCACGCGCGAACGGCGCGTCATCTGGGTCGTTCTCGCGTCGAACGCTCTCGCGACGAACCCGAGCAACGAGACGATGCCCGAGGACGCGCCGACGATCACCGACGACGAGGCCGGCACGGGTCAGCTTCGCGCGATCGTGAAGCAGTTTGGCGGCACGCTCGCGTTCCTCGCGGACGCCACGGCGATCGCGACGTTCACGGGCGGCGTGCCCACGGACGAAGCGCCGCGCGCCGCGCGGTGCGCCCTCGCGATGCGCGAGGCGCTTCCCACGTCGCCGATCGCGATCGCGATGGGCCGCGGCGATCTCCCGGGCGGCCTCGGCGTGCCGATCGGCGAGGTCATCGACGACGCGGCGGACGCGCTTCGCATGACCCCGCCGGGCACGATCCGGCTGCGCGGCGTCGACCCGGGGTGGCTCGCGGGTTTCGAGATCGCGCAGGACGAGCACGGCGTTCGCGTCGTGCGCCGAGCGGAGGGCGATCTCACGCCGCGAACGCTGCTCGGGCGTCCCACGTCTTGCGTGGGTCGCGATCGCGAGCTCTCGATGCTCGAGGGTCTCTACGAGGACTGCGCGAACGAGGCGCAGGCGAAGGTCGCGCTCGTCACGGCGTCTGCCGGCGCGGGCAAATCACGCCTTCGCCACGAGCTCCTCGCGCGGCTCGCTCGACGCGACGAGCCGCCGCACGTCCTCGTCGCGCGCTGCGACGCGATGAGCGCGGGCGCGCCGTTCGCCGCGATCGCCGACGCTCTCCGCCGCGAGGCGCGCATCTCCTCGCAAGACGACGACGCGTCGCAGCGAGCCAAGCTCGTCGCGCTCGCGCCGGGCGACGAGGTCCAGGCCGCGCTCCTCGGCGAGCTCGCGGGCGTCCCGTTCCCCGACGAAGCGAGCGACGCGCTCCGCGCCGCGCGCCGCGACGCGTTCCTCATGGGCGATCTCGTGCGCGCTGCGTTCGAGTCGTGGCTCGCGTCGCGCGAGCGGCCCGTGGTGCTCGTCGTCGAAGATCTGCACTGGGGCGACGTTCCGTCGGTGCGCGTGCTCGACTCGGCGCTCCGAAACCTCGCGTCGCGCCCGCTGTTCGTGATCGCGCTCGCGCGGCCCGAGGTCGCGGAGCTCTTCCCGAGCCTCTGGGAGGAGCGCGGCGTCGTCTCGATCGCGCTCGCGCCGCTCTCGAAGCGCGCCGCCGAGAAGCTCGCGCGCGAGACGCTCGGCGAGACCGCGAGCGACGCCGTGATCGGGTCGATCGTGGAGCGCGCGCAAGGAAACGCCTTCTTCCTCGAGGAGCTCGTGCGCGGAGCGGCGCGCGGAGATGCGACGCTTCCAGACTCGATCTTCGGCATGCTCCAGACCCGCCTCGACGCGCTCTCCGCCGAGACGCGATACGTGCTGCGCGCGGCGAGCGTCTTCGGCGACAGCTTCACCGCGAACGGCGCGTTCGCGCTCCTCGGCGGCACGGTCGCGCGTCACCGCGTCGAGGATCAGCTCCAAGAGCTCGCGCGCGCCGAGATCCTGAGCCCCGCGGAGGGCGGCGGGTATCGCTTCCGTCACGCGCTCGTCCGCGACGCGACGTACGCCACGCTCACCGAGGACGATCGCAAGCTCGGCCACCGCCTCGCCGCGGAGCTCCTCGAGTCGACGGGCGGAGCGGGCCCGCTCGCGCTCGCCGAGCACTTCGTCCGCGGCGGAACGCCAGAGCGCGCCATCGCGCACCTGCGCGCGACGGCGATCAAGGCGCTCGAAGGCAACGACCTCACCGGCGCCGTCGCGCTCGCGGATCGGGCGCTCGCGCTCTCGCCCTCACGCGAGGACGTCGGCGTGCTCCACGCCACGGCCGCCGAGGCGAGCCGCTGGATGGGGGACTACGACGCCGCGTCGCGACACGGCGTCGCCGCGCTCGAAGCGCTCGAGCAAGGCTCGGTGCGCTGGTTTCGCGCGCTCGGCGAGCTCATCGCGACGTGCGAGTACCGGCGCGAGTTCGAGATGGGCGCGACGAAGCTCGCCTCCGCGCGCGCGACCCGCGCCGAGGGCCGCGACGCGGTGAACGCTCGACTCGTGTGCCTCGCGCGCGGGTGCACGCAGCTGCTCGAGGGCGGGAGCCTGGAAGAGGCCGACGCGATCACGCAAGAGCTCACGTCCGCGCCCACGGAGAACCTCGACGACAACACGCGCGGCTGGATGAACTGGCTGCTCGCGATGCGCGCGCTCCACGACGGGAACCTCGCCGTGTTCGCGCGCAACACCGAGGCGTGCCTCGCGGCCTTCGAGCGCATCGGCGAGGTCCGCAACACGAGCTCGCAGCGCATCAACCTCGGCTACGCGTACGCCGAGCTCGGCGCGTTCGAGCGCGCCGAGGCGCTCCTTCGCCGCGTTCACCGCGACGCCGAGCGCGTGGGCCTCCCGATGGTGTGCGCGTACGCGCTCCAGAACCTCGGCAACGTCCTCCGCGCGCTCGGCCGCCTCGAGGAGGCGCGCGAGCAAGAGCGCCGCGCGACCGTGATCGGCGCCGCCATTGGCGATCGGCGAATCGAAGGCGCGGCGCGCGCGTACGGCGCGCTCATGACGCTCGAGCTCGGCGATCCCGCGACCGCCGAGTCGGAGTGCCGGCTCGCGCTGACCGCACTCGAGAAGAACCCGCCGCTCGTCGGTTTCGCCAAGGCGGTCCTCGCGCGCGCGCTCGTCGCGCGAGGGCGCAGTCGGGAAGCGCTCGCCGAGTCGCGCGACGCGCTCACGATCCTCGGCGAGAGCGTCGAGGACGGCGAGACCTTCATCCGCCTCACGCACATCGAGACGCTCGAGAAGAACGGCGACCTCGAGGGCGCGCGCTCCCTCGCGATCGAGTCCGAGGCGCGCCTTCGCGCGCGCGGCGACCGCATCGTCGACGACGGGCTGCGCAAGAGCTTCTTCGAACGCGTCCCCGAGTCTTCGCGTACGCTCGCGATCGCCGCCAGGCTGCGGGGGATGACGGCCCCCGAGAAAGCGTAGGAGACGCCATGCAACCTCCCGGGCCGCAATACCCCTACCCGCAGGCGGCCGATGATGCAGCAAGCGCCCGCGAAGAAGCGCAACGTCGGCCTCATCGTCGTCGGGTGCATCCTCTTCGCGATCGGCGGGCTCGCGTTCCTCGTCTTCGCGTACAACGCCTATCAGTACTCGACCGTCGAGGAGCATTTCTCGGACATCCAAGGCTCGGCGTGGGTCGTCGATCTCATCAAGGCGTCCGACATGCGACGCATGATGATCTTCGGCCCGGTCGCTGCGGTGTTCGGCATCGCGGGGCTCGTGCTTGGCGTCCTCGGGATGCGGAAGAAATAGCTAACGCGCGATCAGCGCGAGGATCTTCTCCTTCGGGACCGCGCCGACTTGCACGGCGCGCCTCTCGCCGTCGCGGAAGACGACGAGCGTCGGCGCGGCGCGCACGCCGCAGCGGCTCACGGCCTTGGGCGCGTCGTCCATGTCGACGTAGACCACCTTCAGCGACGCGGTGCGCTCGCGAGCGATCGCCTCGACGATGGGCTTGAGGACCTTGCACGGCGGGCACCACGTCGCGCCGAAGTCCACGAGGACCGTGCCTTTTTGCGACAAGACCTCGCGCTCGAACGTCTCGTCCGTCACCGTGATCATTTCGCTCATGATCGAAACGGGTGCCGAGGGTCCGGAATCTTACGGTTCGTGACGCACGACGTCCTGGAGGAGCTCTCGAGCGCCGTTCGGTCCGAGCGCGCGAGCCTCGTCGGCCTCGCGAGGCGCGAGGGGCTCTCCCCCGAGGACGCGGTGGACTGCGTACAAGATGCATTCTGCACGTATTTGCGCGAGGTCCTCGCCGGCACGGTCCCGCGGGAGCCGGGCGCGTACCTCGCGGGGATCGTCCGGAACGCGGCGCGCAACCGGCGCCGCCTCCACCACGTGGCGCGGCCGCACGAAGAGCTGTCCGAGGACCACGCGCCGCTCGCCCCCGCCGCCGACGAGCAAATTGCGCGCGCCGAGGAGCACGTCCGTTTGCGCGCCTGCGTCGAGCGCCTCTGCGACACGCAGCGGGCCGTCGTCACGCTGCGAATGCTCGAGGAGCGCCAAGGCGAGGACGTGGCCTCCGCCCTCGGAATCAGCCGAGCTTACGTCGACGTCCTCCTTCATCGCGCGCGCGCGGCGCTCTTCGCGTGCATGACCGAGTGACGCGCGTGTAGAGTCTGCTTCGCATGGCCGCCGAAGGCAGCCGAAAAGTCGTCATCGCGGCGCTCGCCGGCAACGTCGCCATCGCGGCGTGCAAATTCTTTGCGGCCGTCGTCAGCGGCTCCACGGCGACGCTCGCCGAGGCCATCCACTCCGTCGCGGACTCGGGCAACCAGGGACTCCTCTTGCTCGGCATCTACCTCGCCGCGCAGCCGCCGAGCCCGAAGTACCCGTTCGGGCGCGCGACGGAGCGCTATTTCTGGCCGTTCGTCGTCGCGCTGATCCTGTTCTCGCTCGGCGGCGCGTTCGCGATCTACGAGGGCGTCCACCACCTCGTCGAGGGCGTCGATCCGATCACGACGATCGATCGCACGGTGCTCGGCGTTCACCTCCACTTCTCGTCGAACATCGTCAACTACGCGGTGCTCGGCACGTCGGTCCTCTTCGAGGCGCTGAGCTTTCGCGTCGCCTTCCGCGAGTTCCGCGAGAGCACGCACGGCAAGCCCGTGCTCCGCGCGTTCTTCGAGGCGCGCGATCCGACCGTGCCGCTCGTCCTGGCGGAGGACACGACCGCGCTCTTCGGCCTCACGCTCGCGCTCGGCGCGGTCATCTTGCGCGCGACCACGGGACAGTCGTTCTGGGATCCGCTCGGGAGCTTGCTCATCGGCGTCCTGCTCGCGGTCGTCGCGATCATGCTCGCGTCCGTGACGCACGGGCTGCTCATCGGAAAGAGCGTGACCGAAGAGGACCGCGCGCGCGTGATCGAGATCGCCGAGGGCGTGCCTGGCGTCGAGCGCGTGACGCAGCTGCTCGGGGTCCACCTCGGCCCCGACGTCGTCATCCTCGCGCTGAAGATCGCGTTCACGCCCAAGGCCGCCGTCGAGCTCGTCGAGGAGACCACCAACGAGATGGAGCGGCGCCTGCGAAAAGAGCTCCCGCACATGCGGAAGATCTTCATCGAGGTCGACAGCAAGGGCGACGGGCGCGGGCTCACCGGCGCGGACGCATGAGCGAAGAGAACGAGTACCGGCGCATTCAAGACGAGTCCACTCGCCTCCTCGACGCAGACGACTTCGACGCCGCCGAGCCGCTCGTCGTCGACGCGATGGCGCGCGCGCGGAAGCTCTTCCCGAAGCGCCACGAAGAGCTCGCCAAGTGCTCGCGGCTCGCCGAGCGCGCGGCGCGGCTCGGCTAGAACGGCGGCGAGCCGCCCTTGCGGATGCACAAGAGCGCGAGCTGCGCCGCCTGCCGTTCGCGTCCCTGCGCTTTCATCAAGCGCGCCGCAGGGCACTCGCGCGGCTCGGTTGGCGCGACCAAGGCCGAGGCGGTCGTCGCGGTCTCGAGCGGCGGGGGGACAGTCGCGGTCACCGACGGAGTAGCGAGCGGCGCGATCTCCTGAAGCGGCTGCGCTTGGACCGGCGACGGGTCCGGTCGAATGAGCGGCTGCGGCGGCGAGCCCGGCGCCTCGGCCCGAGTCGCGGCGGTCGTCGTGATGGCGATCAGTCCAGCGACGAGCAGGCCCGCTCCAATCAACGCCGCGGAGAGCGTGATGGCGAGACCGGTCTGGTCACGCGGCGCAGGCGCTCGCGGCGGAGCAGCGCGCATCGGCATTGGCACCGGCATCGGCATCGGCGCGGTTCGCGGCACCGGCGGCGCGGGGTCGCGAACGGTGTCGTGCGGGGCTTCCACCTGCGCGCTCTGGAGCGTCGCTTGCGGGATCGCGCCTTGTGCGAAAGGAGCGAGCGCCTTCGCCATGTCGAGCGCGCTCGCGAAGCGCGCGCTCGGATTCTTCTCGAGCGCGCGCGCGATAACTCCCGCGAGCGCCGGGTCGACGTCGCTTCGATGGCTCGTGACGGGCGCCGGGACGTGCCGCACGATCGCCCCGACGAGGTCGTGCAGGTCGCTCACGTCGTAGAGCTTGCGACCGGTGAGCGCGACGTACATCGTCGCGCCGAGCGCGTAGAGGTCGCTGCGCCCGTCGACGGCGTCGCTCAATGCCTGCTCGGGCGACATGAACGCGGGCGTGCCGATCGCGTGACCGAGCCTCGTCAGCTTCTTCGCGCCGTCCGCCTCTCCGCTGAATTTCGCGACGCCGAAGTCGAGCAGCTTGACGATGTCGCGCTGCGCGGTCGTGTGCTCGAGGAACACGTTGTCGGGCTTGATGTCGCGGTGGACCACCTGCGCCTTGTGCGCGGCGTCGAGCGCCGAGAGCACCTGGATCGCGATCGCCGCCACGCGACGCCCAGAGAGGAGCGGCGTCTTCTTCATCGCGTCGCGGAGCGTCTCGCCGTAGAGGCGCTCCATCACGAGGAACGGCGGCTCGTTGGGCTGCTCGACGCAGTCGTTGATCTGCACGACGTTCGGGTGGCGGATCATCGCGACGGCGCGCGCCTCGCGCCTGAAGCGCTCGCGGATGGCCGCGTCGCCGTCGAGGTGCGGGTGCATGACCTTCAGCGCGACCTTGCGATCGAGCCCCTCTTGCGTCGCCTCGTAGACGAGGCCCATGCCGCCGCGGCCGAGGACTTGGCCGACGCGATAGCGGCCGCCGAGCAAGGTCCCCGTGAGGTCCACGAAAACATCGTACACTGCGCGCTCGTGATCGCCGTCGAAACGTCGTACCGATGAGCCCGCGCATTTGGGGACCTCTCTCAGTCGCCGTCGCCGCAGGCGCGACGATGCTTCCGCCGCGTACGCAAACCACGCACGTCGAACGGACGCACGCGCCCAAGGCTAGGATCGGCCTCGTCTTCGACGTGGGCGGACGCGGCGACAAGAGCTTCAACGACGCCGCGTACGAGGGCCTCATGATGGCCGAGCGCGACCTCGACGTGGAGGTGCGCTACCTCGAGCCCGCGAGCACCGAAGATCGCGAGGCCGCGCTGCGCCTCTTCGCTTCGCAGAAGCTCGACCTCGTGATCGGCGTCGGCTTCATCTTCGCGAGCGACGTCGACGCCGTCGCGCGAAGCTACCCGAGCGTGCACTTCGCGTGCGTCGACTACCCGCCGAACCCGACGATGCCCGCGAACGTCCTCGGCCTCGCGTTCCGAGAAGAGGAAGGCTCGTTCCTCGTCGGCGCGGCCGCGGGGCTCCTCTCGAAGACGAAGAACGTCGGCTTCGTGGGAGGCATGACGATCCCGCTGATCCGAAAATTCGAGGCTGGCTACGCGGCGGGCGTCGCCGAGGTCTGCCCGTCGTGCACGGTCCAGGCGGCGTACGCGGGCGCGACGCCCGACGCGTTCAAGGATCCCGCGAAGGGCAAGCTCCTCGCGATCGGTGAAGCGGCCGCGGGCGCGGACGTGATCTTCCACGCGTCCGGCTCGACGGGCCACGGCGTCTTCGAAGGCGCCAGGGAGATGCACGTGCTCGCGATCGGGGTCGACGCCGATCAACACGACGAGATGCCCGGCGTCGTCGTGACGAGCATGACCAAGCGCGTCGACGTGGCCGTGTTCGACGCCATCCAGGACGTCATCGAGAAGCGCTTCCACGGCGGCATGCGCGCGCTCGGCCTCGCCGATCACGGCGTCGACTGGGTCCACGAAGGCGAGCACGCGAGCGGCCTCCCCAAGGACGTCGTCGCTCGCGTCGAGGCGCTCCGCGAGCGCGTCGCGCGCGGCGACATCTCGGTGCCGACGGACCGATGAAGTCGAGGCCTGCGACAGCCGCGCGCGCGCTCGGCGCGTTCATCCTCCTTTGGCCCATCTTGCCGCCGATCCTGCATGCTTGCAGTCTGCACGGATTGGCCGCGGCGCTCGAGTGGCCGTGGGCCCAGACGTGTCACCGCCTGCCCGATCGAACGCTCCACGTCCTCGGCTGGCTCATGCCCATGTGCTCGCGCTGCATGGGGCTCGACGTGGGCTTCGCGCTCGGCCTGCTCATCGCCGCGCCTTACCGCGGGCCGAAGCTCATGTGGTCGTGGATCGCGATCGCGGGCGCGCTCCTCCTCCTCGAGATGATCACGCAGAACCGCGGCATGCACCCGATCTGGCACGTGACGCGTTTCGCCTCGGGGGCGCTGCTCGCGTATCCGATCGGGGTTGCGCTCGCGGCCGTCGTGTTACCCTCGCGGCGCGATGCGTAACCTCATCTTCATCAGCGCAGTGATCCTCTCGGCGTGCGGCGGCGGAAGCACCGAGAACAAAGAGCCGAAGCAAGCGACGAACGAGTCGAAGAACCCGGAGATGCCGCCCGAGGCGAACGCGCTCGAGGCGGACGCGGGCGCGAAGCCGGAAGACAACGCGCCCAAGAAGGATCCCTGCGTGGGCTTCGAGATGGACCTCGGCGCGGCGCTGATGCAGGCGTCTTGCGAGGTCGAGAACCCGAAGCCGGACGCGAAGTCCGTCGACATGAAGGGCAAGCTCGAGGTCACGCTCGTGCCGTCGAGCGCGACGGTGTCGCCCGGCGGTCACGCCGATCTCGCGCTGACGCTCTCGAACAAATCGAGCTCGCCGATCGCGCTCTTCTTCACGCTCGATCCCACGCCGCGCTTTCCGACCGAGACGTACGACGCGAAGGGAAAGAAGCGCGTCGACCTCCCGGCGGGAAATCCGCCCGCGCTCCCGAAGGGCACGCCGGCGCGCCAGGCCACCTCGCACGAGACCGCGAAGGTCACGATCGTGCCGAACGGCACGGCGAAGATGACGATCCCGTGGGACGCCGTGAAGACGACGTGGGCGCCCGAGAAGCTCAAGGGGACGCCGCCCGAGATGGGCTACCCGCGAAAGCCGAACGGATCGCTCGCGAAGGGCACGTACACCGTGCGCGTCGCGATGCCGCTCGTGCTCGTCTTCGAGGGCACCGAGCGCGAGGTCAGCGCCCCGAAGACGACGATCACCGTGAAGTAATCACTGCGGATCGACGACGCGTCCGACGAAGAGCACCGTGTTCGTCGGGATGTCGCGCACGAAGAAGAAGAACGGACGGTTCACGTCGAGCGCGACGGGCTGCGAGGGCGCGGCTCCGGCCTTCATCACGACCGCCGTCGCGGCCGCGGCCTCGGTGCCCTTCTCGTCCACGCTCACGAACGCCTGGTGGAGCACGTCGGAGATGAAGAGCGGGAACGACGACATCTTCGAGAAGTCGGCCTTGTTCGAGTCGAACGCGTCGACCATCCCGAGCGCCTTCAGCTGATCGGACAGGCTGATCGTCGCGCCCTGAATCTTGAACTTCGGGAGCGTCACGTTGACCGACGCGCCCGAGAGGCCCGCGAAGACCGACTGCACCATGTCGCCCGAGAGGTTCTTCTCGACGGCGGCGAACTGGCCGCTGTCCGGCACGAGGACGACCATCGACGTCTGGTTGCCGACGTACGGCAGCTCCACGGCCTGCCAGCCGCTCCCGTGTCCGTACGACGTGTCGAGCGTCTGCGTCATCGCGGTGCTCGTGCTCGCCGTGCCGTCGAGGCGCGTGAAGGCCTCGGGGTGCGTGGCGGTCGCCTCGAACGGCGTCGCCCAACCGGCGTTGAAGTAGATCGCGTTGACGAGCACCATGCGCGTCGAGCTGTCGACGTCGCCCTGCGGGATGAGCTCGCTGATCTTCGCGTTCGTCTGCTCGCTCACCCACCCGTTGATCGCCGTGCGCGCCGGCTCGGACGCGCTCACGAAGTCGACGAGTCGAAGCGCGGCGCCGTAGCTCTGACCGAGCGTGTCGACGAACGGCTGCGCAATCGGGAGCGTCTTGTCGGCCCACAGCGAGTCGGCGACGTTGAGCGTGAAGCCGCTGACGGGCTTGCCCATGTCGTCGAGCGCGTTCTTGCGCGACGCGAGCGCGAGATCGACGCCGTCGAAGGCGGCGTTGAGGCGATCGACGGGGAGCGAGAAGTGGAGCGCCTGCGCCATCTGCTGCGCGGTCTCGCCGCCGGCGCCGTTGTACGTCATCGCGAGCGCGAGCGAGATGCTGTACGGCGAGTAGAAGAGGTTCGACGAGTCGTCGACGGCCACGCGCTTGTAGAGGTCGATGGCGAACGCGGCGTCGTCGCGCGCGAGCTGCTGCGCGTCCGCGGACGAGACGCTCGGCGAGGTGTCGCGCGGGAGGTTCGACTGGACGACCGTGAAGTCCTGTCCGTTCAAGCGTGCAAGCTGCGAGGAGGGCGAAAGGAGCGATGTGGAAGGGGCGCATGATGACTCGCCCTGTTGCACGCATAGTGCCAATGGCACAGTCCAAAATTCGGCCGATTCACGCCGTTTCATTGTTTTGCGACAGCGATCGCCGGATCGTTCGGAGCCGAACGATTGGCACACATTGGCGTAGGCTCAGGGCGTCCAGAGCGCAGGTGGCGGCGTGTCGAGGGCCACGAAACCATCCATCAGCGACCTCATCGCGCCCGCGTCCGACGCCACGAAGACGAACACCGGGCTCGCCTTCTCTCGCGCGAGCGTCAAGACGAACGGCTTTTTCTTGGCGGCCTCTTTACGGACCGCCGTCCATCGCGGCGTCCACGGTCTTGTCGAGCCCCTTCACGCGATCGACGTGGTCCGAGGTGACCACAATCGCCGTGCCCCAGCGCGGGTGCCGCGCGAGCAGGTCGCGCGCTTCGGCGTTGAATCCATTTTCGCTCTCGGTCCAGCCCGCGGAGACCGCGTCGTAGAAGTGGTGCTCGGTGTCCTCGAGTGACTCCTCGTACGCGGAGACGAGCGGCCGCAGCTGGAGGACGGGCGCGACGCCCTTCGGGAACGCGGACGACACCTTCGCGACGTACTCGTCGACGAATCGTGGGTCGTAGAGCGTCTTATTGTCCGCGATCCAGCGATCGAGCCAGTCGAGGATGGCCTTCACGGTCGGGTCGATGAAGCGATCGTGATAAAGGCCGAGCGGCTTCGCGAGCCGCTTCTCGAAGTCCGGGCGGTTGACCGCGCGCGCGACGAAGCCGTTGCCGAACGACGTCGCGAGCGATTCGTTCAAGAGTCCGTACGCCGCGCGGCCGAATGGATCGCTCGACGTCGCGAACGCGTTCGCGAGCGTGCGCTTCTTGGCGTACGGCGCAGACGCGAACCAGCGGTGAAACAGCTCGTGTAGCACGACGTCCAGCCGCTCTTCGGGGCGCTCCTTCGAGACCATTTCGACGAGCGCGTAGTCGCCGAGCTGCTCGCCGTAGTCCGCGCCTTCGTGCTCCGGGCGCGCGAGCAGCTCGAAGGTCGCGCGCGCGCCCGGCGGGAGATCGGGCTCGTAGAAGCGCGCGACCGAGTCGACGATGGCGACGACGTCCGGGCGCGACATCAGCGAGGCGAACCCGTCCGCGGCGCTCGCGAGCGAGGCGCGTCGAGCGAGCCACAGTTTCTCGAGGCGCGGCTCGAACCTCGCGATGACCGAACGCGCGCGCGCGACGTCGGTGGGTTCGAGCAGGATCGACATGCAATCGAGGACGCCGGGCACGTCGTCGGCGCCATACGCCGCGACGCGCAGATGCGCGGCGACGCTGCGTGCGGACGGTCCAGGGATCGGGAGATCCGCCGGGTCGCTCGTCTCTTCGCTGGGCCGGATGGTGCCTTCGAGGTGGTGATGCACCTCTCGCCACGCTCGGATCGATTCTCGGTCCGAATCGTCGAGCGCAAGCTCGGACTCGTAGGCCTCGAACGAGCAGCGCGAACGCGCCGCGAGGCAGTCGAGCGCGTAGACGAGGTTCGCCGTGCGCGACGCGCGAAACACGTACGTCGTGCGGCTCGTCGCGACCTCGCGCTCGATCGTCGCGTCGAGGCTCGGCGCCGCCAGACCCTGAGGCTGCGTCACGCGCGTGCAAATCTGCGTAGCCGGCGGCCCGCTCGCGCCACACGCGGCGACCGCGAGCGCGAGCAACGATCGCGCGAAGAAGCTGCTAAGTTCGCCCGCATGGCATTCGTTCACGGCGGGCGCCTCGTCGCCCAAGCGCTCAAACGACATGGCGTGTCTCACTTGTTTACGCTCTGCGGCGGTCACATCCAAGCCATCTACGACGGCTGCCTCGACGAGGGCATTCGCGTCGTCGACGTGCGCCACGAGCAGACCGCCGGTCACGCGGCCGACGGCTACGCGCGCGTGACGGGCGAGCCGGGTGTGTGCGCGGTGACGGCCGGACCCGGCGTGACCGACGTCGTGACCGCGGTCGCCAACGCGCAGCGCGCCGGCATTCCGATGCTATGCATCGGCGGCGCCGGGCCGCGGCTGCTCACCGACATGGGCTCGCTGCAGGACATGGACTGCGTCTCGCTCATGAAGCCGATCACGAAGTGGAGCGTGCAGGTGCCCGAGACGCGACGCATCGCCGAGTACATCGACTCGGCCATGCGCATCGCGCAGGCGGGCGTGCCCGGGCCGGTGTTCCTCGAGATGCCGCTCGACCTCTTGATGAACATGCACGACGACGCGGACCTGCCCGCGACGGCGGCGCTCGACGTGCCGCCGCGCCCTGCAGGCGACCCCACGTCGATCGCACGCGCGGCCGCGATGCTCGCGGAGGCCCAGCGGCCGGTGTTCTTGATCGGCACGCAGATCCGATGGTCGCCCGTGATGTCCGCGCCACACGCCGGCGCCACCTCCTCGAAGAGGCCGTCGTTCGGCGTGGTGCGGCGCGCGGCTGACGCGTGGGGAGTCCCCTTCTTCCTCAACGGAATGGCGCGCGGCGCGCTTCCGACCGATCACCCCGGCCTGTTCTCGCGGTCGCGCAAGGCAGCGCTGGCGCAGGCTGACGTCGTCTTCGTCTTCGGCACGCCATTCGACTTCCGTCTCGACTACGGCCGCTCGTTTGGCAGCGCGAAGCTCGTCCAGGTCGACCTCGACGGCGCCGAGCTCGGGCGCAACCGCAAGATCGACGTGGGCATCCATGGCGACTCGGGCCTCGTGCTCGAGCAGCTCCTCGCCGCGCTCCCAAGCAAGAAAGCGCCTCGAATGGCTCGCAACCATTCGCGCCGACGAGACCAAGCGCCGCGACAAGATGCTCGTCGAGATGGAATCGAACGACTCGCCGCCGAACCCGCTCCGCGTCTGCGCCGAGATCGGCAAGCGCCTCGGCAAGAACGACATCGTCATCGGCGATGGTGGCGATTTCGTCGCGACCGCCGCGTACGTGCTCAAGCTGGAGTGGCCGCAGCTTTGGATGGATCCTGGTCCGCTCGGCACGCTCGGCGTGGGCCCTGGCTACGCGATGGCCGCCAAGGCCGTGCACCCTGGAGCACGAGTCGTGCTCGTCTACGGCGACGGAAGCTTCGGCCTGCACGCGATGGAGTTCGAGGCCATGGTGCGGCAGAGCCTCCCCGTCATCGCGATCATCGGCAACGACGCAGGCTGGACGCAGATCCGCCGCGGCCAAGTCGAGATGTACGGCGAGCAGCGCGCCGTCGCGACCGCCCTCGAGTACACGCGCTACGAGAAGGTCGTCGAGGCCGTCGGAGGCTTCGGCGCGTACGTCGAGAAGATCGAGGAGCTCGGCCCCGCGCTCGACGCCGCGTTCGCGTCCAAGGTGCCCGCGTGCATCAACGTGAAGATCGCGAAGAGCGACTTCCGCAAGGGTGCGATCAGCGTCTAGCGGCGCTAGACTCTCGAGGTGGCGCGCGGGCTTCGAGCTGCCTTCGTCTTCGCCGTCGGTTGCTTCAGCGCGACGGCATACGGCCAGTCCGTGTGCAGTGAGTCGCATCGCTGCCTGAACACGATCGGCAGCCCGGGTCGTTACGCGTCGATCGGATTGCACCGCTTGCTCTTCGCGAACGGCGAGCTCGTCTGGCCGAGCTTCATCGGCCTTCACGCGCTCGACCTCGACACGGGCCGCACGCGGACGATCCCGCACTGCGGCACGTCCCTCGGCGACGTCGCGCTCGAGGGCTCGACGGTCTACATGCTCGCGGACCACGCCGTCCTCTGTCGCGTCTCGCTCGCGAGCGGGCAGAGCGTCCAGACGCTCGTCTCTTCGCCGGACACGGTGATCGAAGGCTTCGCGGTCTCGTCCGCGGCGTTCGCTTACTCGATGCGCCGCCGCGGCGAGCAGCCCGAGCTTCGCGTCGCGCAATGGTCGAACGGACAGTGGCGCACGTTCCTCACCGCGGTGACCGTCGAGCACATCGTCGTCGACGCGACGACCGTCTACTGGATCGACGCGGGCGTTCTCTTGAGCGCCTCGCTCGCCACCGGCGCGAAGCTCGTCGGACCGACGATTCCGAATCACGTCACGCGGATGCGCGTCGATCACGGCGTCGCGTACGTCGCGACGGATCGCGAGGTGCTGCGCCTCGACTCCGCCGGACGATCGTGGATCACGCTCGCGCACGAGGGCGCGGACGATCTCGCCGTCGACGGAAGCGCGGTCTATTGGGCGAGCACGTCACGCGGGAAGGTCACGAAGCTCGGCGCGACCGCGACGGCCATCGCCTCGAGCCACGAGCCTTACGCGATCGCGCTCGACGCAGCGGGGCTCTTCGTCGCCGAGGAAGACCCGTTCGTCCTCAAGCACGTCGTGCCTCGTTGAGTCACGGGAGCGTGAGCGGCGGCTCGTGCTCGAACCACTGCTGCCTTCGCCCGCAGTCGGGCGTCGAGCCCGAGGCGCCCTCGCAATAGCCGGTCACGCAGCTCGCAGCGACGCGACGGCCCTCGCGCGAGACGACCTTCTTGTCGCCGCTCCAGAGGCGCGCGCAGATCGCGTCCGCCGAGTCGCTGATCGTCTTGGGTGACTCGGGGCACCAGGCGAGCGCGACCCTCTTCGCGGCCGCGTCCTCCGCGCTGAACCCACCGCCCGGGAGCGAGTGCGCGACGAAGCGCGGCGGCGGGTGATCGTACGGAAACCCCGAGGCGCAGGCCTCGAGCGTGTCCGTGTATCCTGCATAAATCTTCGAAATCGGGCCTGCCGTCCTCGTCGACGTCCGCGAGCGAGTCGATGTCGAAGCCCTGCGCGGGTGCGTACGGCACGACCGCTCCGCCCAGGAACGTGAGGAGCGCGCTCTGACGGGCCACGTGCCCTTCGTCGCCCACCTCGCGCACGTCGACGAAGATTTCCGGCTCGCCGTCGCCATCGAAGTCGAAGAGCACGGGCGGCCTCGCGTCGCGCTCGCCGTAGTCGTCGAGCGTGGTCTCGGTCGCGTAGCGCGCGGCGACGCCGTCGTGCCCGAGGTGAACGACGACGTAGCGCGCCTCGATCGCGAAGCGGATGTCCTCGTACGAGCCCAACGATTTCCACTCCGGGATCTCGACGCGCCACGAGCCGTTGGCCGTCTCGGCGCAGAAGCCCACGAACGTGTCCGGGGCGCGCGCTTCGTTCGGGGCGATGCGCGGCGCGTGGCTCGCGAGGGCGACGCCCATCTCCGATTTCATCCGCGCGCGAAACGCCTCGCACGTCTCGATCGTGCGCGCGGGCTCCTCGCGCGGCGCGCTCCACGCGGCGGTCGGCGCGCCGATGGAGACGTGCGCGGGCGGCGGCGACGACGTGCACGCCGCGAGCGCGACAAAAGCCACGATCCGCCTCATTTCATGGATGAAACGCTCGAGCCGAGCGCTTCATTCAGTCACCCACGCGACTGCGGCTCGGTGTCGATCTCGAGGACCTCTTTGACGAAGTCGGTCTTGCTCGCGGTGTAACGCTCGCGCTGATCGTGGAATTTCGCGGCGAGATCGCGCTTCAACTTCGCGTACCGCTCGCGGAGGGCGTCGCTCCCGCGGAGCTTGTCGCGAAAGTCGACGTACTCGCGCCAGAGCGGCCCCTCGTACACGACGAAATGCGCGTGGTGCGTGCGGAGCCCCTCGCCGTTTCGCTTCAGAAAGAATCGCCGCCCTACGAGATCGCGGTTGACGTCTTCGGGGCACTGCCAGCCGCGCGCGACGAGCACGGGCACGCACGCGGCGACCTCGTCGATCGACGCGACGCCGACGAGGATGTCGATGACGGGCTTCGCGGCGAGCCCGGGCACCGCCGTGCTCCCGATGTGCTCGGCCCCGAGGACGCGTGCGCCGAGCGCGATGACCATGTCCGCCTTCGCGTGCTCGAACGCCTCGGCCCACGTGGGGTCGTGCATCACGATGAACACGGAGTCGTGCGCGTCGCTCACTTGGCCGTCTTCTCCACGAGCTCTTCGCTGAGCTTCCAGAGGCGCGCGGCGGCCTCGTCGTCGCGACCCTGGCGCGTCGGCGTCGCCTCGCGCGAGCTCTTCCAATAAATGCCCGTCTTGCCGTCCACGTCCGGAGAAGATGCAAGATACACGGAAGTCCGCGCGCCGCTCGCCTCGCTCCCGAGGAACGGCGACGCGACGTTGCGCATGACCCAGCCGAAGACGCCCTTGTTGTTGCGGCCGAACTGACTCGCGATGACGCCAGGGTGGAGCGAGTTCACGGTGACGCCCGTGCCCTCGAGGCGCTTGGCGAGCTCGCGCGTGAAGAGGATGTTCGCGAGCTTCGACTGTCCATAAGCGGGAAAGCCGCTGTAGCTGCGCTTTTCGTACATCGGGTCGTCGAAGCCGATGCTCTGACCGCGGTGCGCCTCGGACGCGACGTTCACGATGCGCGAAGGCGCGCTCTTCTTCAGCAGGTCGAGGAGCTCCTGCGTGAGGAGGAAGTAGCCGAGGTGGTTGGTCGCGAACGTGCGCTCGTAGCCGTCCACGGTCGTCTCGCGGTCCATGTTGATGGCGCCGGCGTTGTTGATGAGGACGTCGAGGCGATCGTGCTTCGCGAGGAACTCGCGCGCGACGCGGCGGATGTCGTTCATCGACGAGAGGTCGGCGACGAAGAGATCGACCTTCCCGGGCTTTCCGAGCGCGCGGATCTCCTCGACGACCTTCTCGCCGAGCTCGCGGCTGCGCACGAGGAGCGACAGGTTCGCGCCCTTCTCCGCCAGAGCGAGCGCCGTCGCGCGGCCGATGCCGCGGCTCGCGCCCGTCACGAGGACGTTCTTGCCTTCGATGGTCCAGCTCACGGCGACGAGCTTACATCAGGTGAGCCAAACGATCGTCACGCCGTCGCCGCCCTCGTTCGGCTCTCCGGGCCGCAGGTGCGCGGCGTAGCCGCTCGCCTCGACCTCCTTGCGGATCGCGTCGCGGAGCGCGCCCGTGCCGTGTCCGTGGATGAGGAACGCGACGCGTCGCCCCTCGCGCATCGAGCGGTCGAGGAATCGCGTGGCCTCGGCGATGGCCTCGTGGACGCGCAGGCCGCGCAGATCGCAGCTGTTGTCGCTCGTCTGGATCGCGGGCTCGAGCGCTCGCGGCGTGCGCTCGCGCGGGCCGGATTTCGCGGCGCGCGCCTTGGACTGCGGCTCGGGCGCGCGGAGCTCGTCGCGCGTCACGACGACCTTGAGCGGCCCCGCGGCGACGCGCACGTGCTCGGCGTCCATGATCTCGATGATCTCGCCCTCGAGGCGCAGGCGCGCGACGTGGACTCGCGCGCCGGGCTGCAAGTCGACTGCGCGCTCGCGCGCGGGTGGAGGCGCGACGAGGAGCGACTCGAGCTCGCCGCCGATCGCCATGCCGGACGACGCGCGATCGAGCGAGCGCTGCGCGTCACGGAGCTGCCCTTCGTCGGGACGCTTGGCGCGGAGCTTCGCCTGCGCGGAGCGGAGCTCCTCCTTCGCGCGCAGGATGGCCGCCGAGAGCCGAGCGGCCTCTTCGGAGAGCTCCTTTCGCTCGCGTTCCCTCGCGCGACGGACCTCGTCCTCGAGCTGCGCGGAGAGCGACGCGGCGCGCTCGCGATCGCGCTCGGCGGCTTCGCGCGCGAGCTCCGCGGCGACGCGCTGCTCGTGAGCGCGGCGGAGCTCCTCGTCGAGGCTCCGCACCTCGGGCGCGAGGAAGCGCTCGGCGCGCGCGACGACGTCGTCGGAGATCCCGTATTGCCGCGCGACCGCGAGCGCGCTCGAAGCGCCCGCCGCGCCCATCGTGACCTTGAACGTGGGCATCATCGTCGCGAGATCGAACCCGACGCACGCGTTGTCGAAGCGCTGATCGCCGAGCGCGAGCGCCTTGAGGCCCTCGTAGTGCGTCGTCGCGACGACCGCTGCGCCTTGGGAGACGAGCGTGTCGAGCACGCCCGCCGCGAGCGCCTCGCCCTCGCGCGGATCGGTGCCGCCCGCGAGCTCGTCGAGGAGCACGAGCGAGCCCTTGTGCGCGCGCTCGAGGATCGCGGCGACGTTCCGAACGTGCGCGCTGAACGTGGAGAGGCTCTTTTGAAGGCTCTGATCGTCGCCGACGTCGCTGAGGACGACGTGGAAGATGCCCGCCTCGCTGTCCGGGTCGCATGGGATCGGCAGCCCCGCGCGAACGAGGAGCGCGCAGAGCCCGAGCGTCTTCAGCGCGACGGTCTTGCCGCCCGCGTTCGGCCCGCTCAGCACGACCGCGCGCGACGCCTCGACCGCGAGATCGCTCGCGACGACGCCCGGCAGCGTGAGCCCGAGGAGCAGGTGCCGCGCGCGCTTCAGGTTCATCCGCGGCGCGTCGACGATGGTTGCAAAATGCAACCTTTGCTCGTCCGCGAGGTGCGCGATCGCCGCGCACACGTCGAGTCGCGACATCGCCTCGGCCGCGCCGAGCACGCTCGGGAGGTGTGAGCAGAGCTGCGCCGAGAGCTTCGCGTAGATCGCCTCCTCCTCGCGCACGACCTCGCCCTCGAGCACCTTGAGGCGGTTGCCCATCGGCACGACCGCGCGCGGCTCGACGAAGAGCGTCCCGCCGCTGCCGCTCGCGCCGTGCACGATCCCAGGGAATTTCAGGTGCGCGTCGGATCGAACGGGGATGACGAAGCGCCCCTCGCGCTCGGTGACGTACTGGTCCTGGAGGAGGTCCGCGTAGCGCTGCATCAGGTCCGCGAGGCGCGACATCATGCGTGCGCGCGCCGCGCGCTGCTCCTGGCGGAGCTCCTTCAAGCGCGGGCTCGCGTGGTCGGCGAGCGTGCCCGACGCGTCGAAGCTCTGGTGCACCTCTTCGCCGACCTCGTCGAGCGTCGGGTCCGTGGCGCACGCGGCGTAGAGCGCGGGGGCGCGCTCCTGGCGCGGCGTGAGGAAGCGCCTCGCCGACCGAGCCCACAAGAGGAGCTGCGCCATCGCGCGGAGCTCGTTCGGCGCGAGCACCGCGCCGATGCGCAAACGGTCGAGCGCGTGATCGATCTCGGGCAGCGCCGAGAGCGGAATCGCGTCGCCCGATTGCCTCAGCCCGAACGCGTCACGGGCCTCGGCCGTCGCCTCGCGAACGCGCGCGCGCGAGTCGCAGAACGGAAGCGCCGCGGCCGAAGCCTTGCCCATCGCGCTCACGCATCGATCGGCGAGGGCTGCGAGCACACGATCCCACTCGAGGTCGGACCTCGTCTTGTCGGGACAGGGATGGGATAGCTCGCTGAGCTCGGCGTCGTCCGCCATGGTTACCTGGCGCTCACTATACGCCGTGCAAGCACGTGGCCTGACGTGCTCCGATTTGGAGCGCGCCCGATCCATTCCGGGGCGCCTCGGCCAACCTACGGCCTAAAAACTCGCCGGATTTGCGCGCGCACGTCCGTTGCACCAGATCTAAGCATGCGCACGAACGCGTCGACGTGCCTTCCTTGCCAGATCAAGCTCCCCCTCCACGCCCCACGCCTCTCCACCGCGTACGCCGTCGCGACCGCCGCCGACAAAGCCCGCGGTGAGCCGTTCGAAGGGTATCGGCTCTACTGGATGGCGGAAGGTCGCTTCGGCAGCTTCGACGTCCCGCTCGACCCCGGGTCCTACGTCGTCGTGGGCCGTCATGGCATGTGCGACGTCGTCCTCGACGGCGATCCGACGATCGCGCTTCGCCATTTGCTCGTTCGCGCGTCGAGGCTCGACGACGGCGCCCCACGCCTCTCGGTCGTCGACCTCCACACGAACATCGGGTTCGAGGTCGAGGGATCCGCCGAAGGCGGGACGTCGCATGTGGCGATGCGCGGCGCGAAGAGCGAGCGCTCGATCGCCGCCACGGGGCCGATCGCGTTTCGCGTCGGGGCCTACGCGCTCGTCGCGTTGCCGAGCGGGCAGGCGATCCCCGTCGCGCTGCCCGAGCCCGCGCGCCTGCGTGCGATCGTCGCGCACCCGTACCGCGACGCGCCGGTCTCGAGCATCACGTTCCTCCCACGCCCGATCGAGCTCACCGAGACGAACGGCGGCGGCACGGGCTCGGGTTGGACGCTCAAGCTCCACGGCGCGCACGGCGCCGCGTCGCTCCGCCTGTCACCGCTCGATCTCGAGCTCGGCGTCCTCGTCGGCCGTGCGCCCAAGTGCAACGACGTGCTCCGCAGCGTGCTGAACGACGGCATATCGCGCGTGCACCTGCTCCTTCGCAAAGGCATCGCCTACGATCTCTCCTCGACGCAGGGCACGTACGCGTTCCACCGCCGCGTCCGCGCCGTCCCGCTCGACGACGACGGGACCGACCTGCGCCTCGGCACGGTGAGCCCGGTTTTTCTCCGTTGGTCGAACGCGCTAGCATGAGCGCGTGAGGTTGGTGTTTTGGCTCGCGATCGCTTCGTGCGGCGGCAGCATCGTCGGCTCGCCGGACGCGACCGTCGACGCGACGGCCTCGAGTGACGCCGCCGACGAGATCGTCGACGCTGGGTCATCGTGCACGCGCGCCGACGCCGCGAGCTGCTACACGGCCCCGAATTTCGTCTTCTGCGCGTACGAGAGCGGCGCGGGCGGAATGTGCCTCGGCGACGTGGGGGACAACTGCGGGCTCGACGGAGCGACGTGCACGTACCCATGCAAGGCGAGCGAGTACGCGGCCTCGTGTGGCGGACCTCCACCTGCGAAGTCCGATCCACCTTCCACGTCTTGTCACTCGGTGAGCGGTCTCCCGAACGGGTCCGCGCTGTACTGCTGCCCCTGCGAGTGACTCAGTCCGGCTTGTTCTCGCCGCCTGGGGGCAGCGGGTTCTGCTCGCGCTCGAGGTAACGGAAGATCGTCCGCGGGTCGACGCCGAGGTCGCGCGCGGTCTGCGTGCGGTTGCCGTTGTTTCGCTCGAGCACCTCGAGCACGTACTTGCGCTGGAACTCCTCCTTCGCCTTTTCGAGCGGGAGTATCGGCGACTCCGCGTTCGCGCCGAGGTCCAGATCATCGGGGCTGAGGAGCGTGCGATCGCAGAGCACGAGGGCTTTTTTCAGCCTGTTTTCGAGCTGGCGGATGTTGCCGGGCCAGTTGAACTTCTTGATCGACGCGAGCGCTTGCGGCGTGAAGCCTTGCACCTGCGACTTCATCTCCTCGGCGTGCTTCGAGAGGAGCGCCTTCGCGATGATGAGCACGTCGTCGCCGCGATCGCGCAGCGGCGGGAGGAAAATGTTCACGACGTTGAGCCGGTAATAGAGATCTTCACGGAAGCGGCCCTCGCGGATCTCGTCCTCGAGGACGCGGTTGGTCGCCGCGACGATGCGGATGTCGACCTTCTCGGGCTTGCTGTCGCCCACGCGATAGACGACGCGCTCCTGGAGCGCGCGGAGGAGCTTCACCTGGAGGTTGAGCGGGAGCTCGCCGATTTCGTCGAGGAAGAGCGTGCCCTTGTCGGCGACCTGGAATTTGCCCGGGCGCGACGCGACCGCGCCGGTGAACGCGCCCTTCACGTGGCCGAAGAGCTCGCTCTCGATCAGGTTCTCCGGGATCGCGCCGCAGTTCACGACGACGAACGGCGCGTTCGCGCGCGACGAGCGCCGGTGGATCTCGTGCGCGATGAGCTCCTTGCCGGTGCCCGTCTCGCCCGTGATGAGGACCGAGATGTTGTCCGCCGAGGCGACCTTCTGGAGCTTGCGGAAGACCTCCTGCATCGACGCGCAGACGCCGATGATCTCGCCGAATTTCTTGTCCTTGAGCTCGGCGGCGAGCTTCTCCTTGTCGGCGCGGAGCGTCGAGAGGAGGAACGCGTTCTGCAAGATGAGGCTCGCCTGACCCGCGAAGACCGTGAGCACGTCGAGCTGAGAGCGCAAAAATAGGCCCTTTACGCGATCGTTTCCGACGTAGAGCACGCCCGTCACGTGGCCCGAGGCGACGAGCGGCGCGCACATGACGCTCGAGAGCTGGAGCGCGAGGACGCTCTCGCTCGAGGAAAACTCGTTGTCGGTGAGCGCGTCGCTCACGATGACCGGGCGCCCGGTCTCGAGGACCCGGCGCACGATGCTGTCCGAGATCGCCGTCTCGCTCACCGCCTCACGGTGGACGTTCCGCGCGGCGCGGATGCGGAGGCGCGACCCGGCGCTCGTGGGCCCAGAAACGTGACCTGTGGGCTGGGCGTCGCTGTCCGGCTTCGGGTCGCCGCTGTCGTCGAGCAGCAGGATCAGCCCTTTTTCGGCGCCCGTGACGTCGATGCACGCGTCGAGCATCGCCTCGAGCACCTCGTCGACGCTCTTGAGCGTCATGAGCTTCTCGCTGAACTCGTAGAGCTTTCGGATCCCCGCGATCGACTGCGTCGCCGACCAGAGCTGGGTCTCGGTGAGGGCGGGCGCGGCCGGCCCGGGCGTCGGGGTGCCCGTCTCGGGCCTCGGCGCGGAGCGCGGCTCGTCGAACATGCTGAACGAAAGCTCCGCGTCCCCGAGCGTGAGGCGGTCGCCGTGGACCAGCCTCGCGCGGCGCTTTTTCTTGCCGTTGATGAGGATGTCGCCCTGCTTGTCGACCTCTTCGAGGTTGAAATCGCGCCCGTCGAAGAGGATTTGGGCGTGGGTCGGGGCGACCCGCTCGCCCTTGACGCAGACGTCGTTGCCCAGCGCTTGCCCCACCGTGCTCACGGGTTTGTAGAGCGCGAAGACGTGCGGAGACCCCTGGGGAGGGAACCACTTGAGGATCGGCAAGCGCTGGCGAGTGTAGCGTAAGGACACGGCCTCTCGCGCGTTTTCCGACAGAACCGTTGACCTGAAAAAAGTCGGCGGGTACAAGGGCGCAAGTCCTAGGAGGATTTTCAAATGAAGAAGCTGACCATTCTCGCAGTTCTCGCGATTGCTGGCCTCGTTGCGGGCATCGTGGCTTGCGGCGACAGCAACGCGCCGGCCAACAACCCCGGCAACACGACGACGACGACGTCGTCCGGTGCGGCGAGCGGCAGCGCGGCTCCCGCGGCTTCGTGACCTGAAACGTCACGAAGGTCCCGAAAAGCGGGACGCCCGTTACGCGCGGGCGTCCCGTTCGTATTTTGTGAAGCCATGAAGATCCGCTTCGTCGCGTTGACGGTGCTCTTCGCTTTCGTGTGCGTGCTCGCGGCCTGCGGCGGCGACAAACCGCCCATGGTGCCCGACCCCGAGAGCTCGGCTCAAGCCGACGCCGGCGCGGACTAGCTCACCACTGGCCGGCGATGCCGGCCATGCCGCCGTTCTGAATCGGCGAGAGCGAGAACGTGAACGGCGGCGTCCAAGGCTTGGCGCGCGCGGTCGGGCCGGTCGGCGCGCCCGGCGTTCCGGGAGGCGGCGGGTTCGCTTGCGGGACCGGCACGGGCTCCGGGTCCTTGAGGTCGCGCGTGAGGATCGCCGCGATCACCACGCCCGCGAGCATCCCGAAGCTGTTCGCGACCATGCCGTGGTTCACGAGCGAGCAGCCGTGCGGGCTTGCGGGGTCGCCGCAGTTCGTCGTTTTGTCCTGCTGCCCGGTCGCCAAGTAGATCGGGTAGATGATCGCCGACGTGCCGAGCAGGCCGATGCCTGCGCCGAGCCACATGTACTTGAGCGACTGCCATGACGGGTCGTAGCCGGCCGCGGCGAGCAAGCCGGTCGTGAGCACGCCGACGTTGATGCCGATGAGGTTGCCGACGAGCATGCCCTGCGCGACCGACGGACCGTCGGAGTTCGCGACGCCGCCGCCGAACGTGGCGCCCATGAGCGCGCCCCAACCCGCGCCGCTCGCGATGAGCGCGATCTTGCGCGGGTCGGGTCGAACGGCCTCGCCGAACGCGTAGCCACCGAGGCCGCCGAGCGCCGAGCCCACGAACACCGAAGTCATGATCCCGTCGGAGCCCCAGCGGTTGCCGGTCGTGTCGCCCGCGATCGCGAAGTTCGCGCCCGCGACGCCTAGACCTTCGAGCGCGCCGATGATGAGTCCCGTGCTGATCGACGACGGCACGCCGCGGTGCATCCCGCCTTTGTAGAAGTTGTCCCAGAGAAAGAACGCGAGCGGGAACGCCGTGCCGAGGAGGAGCGGCGCGACGAGCGCGCCCGCCGGATCGCACACGTTCGTCGGCAGGCCCGTCTTCGGATCGGGGGCTTTGTTGTTCGGCGAGCACAAGCTCAGCGTGTCGATCCACGCGCCCGTCGTGATGCCGAACGCGGCGCTCGTCGCGTAGAGGAACGCCATCTCGCCGTCGTCGCGGCGCTGCGCGGTCGGGACGACCGTGATGGGGGGAGGAGGCGGCGGAGGCAGAGTCGTCGTCGCCGTGGGAGGAGGCGGCGGGGGCGGCGTCTCGGTCGTCGTGGCCGTCGGAGGCGGGAGCGGCGGCGGAGGTGCCGTGACCGTCGCCGTCACCGTCGGCGGAGGCGGGGGCGGAGGCGGAGGCGGGGGCGGAGGTGCGGTGACCGTGGCCGTGGCCGTCACCGTCGCGGTTGCCGTGGGCGGTGGCGGAGGTGGCGGCGGTGGCGTCGTCGTCGTCGGCGCGGTCGACGTTTGCGGCGGCGGGAGCGGCTGCACGCCCGATGACGACGTGTGGTTGCGGCTGCTGCGCCTGCGCGAGCGACGCGGTCACGACCGCAGCGACGAAAAGCCCAAGAGCGGTGAGTCTCCGCATGCTCGTTGGAGCCTACACGAAGCGTCACGCGATCGGCAGCTTCAACCGAGCAGAGATTGAATGCGCGGCGCGATCACTTCGTCGATCGTCTCGCGGAGGAGTAGCCGCGCGTCGAGGCCGCTGCACAACCCGAGCGACGCGCCGTCGAGCGGAGCTCCGCGGAGCGGCAAATGGGCGTGCTCGTGCGCTTCGAGGTGCGCGAACGCGACCGGCAAGTACGCGCGGATCGCGTCGCGCTCGACCGACGTGAGCGACGGCGCGAGCCGCTCCAAGAATCGCCACCCGAAGCGCGCGTGACCGATCTCGTCGGCCCAGATTCGCGTGAGGAGCGCTCGAAGCTCGCCCTCCTCCATCTCGAGCCGCTCGGCGCCGATGAGCGCGACCGCGACGGTCTCGCTCATGCAGCAAATGCTGATCACGTTGCGCGCGATCGCGGCGCGCCGAGGAGCGTCCTCGTGCAAGGGGAACTCCGGCGCTTGGAAGAGCGCTCCCCTCGCCTCGCCGCCGAGCGCTTCGACCACCGCACCGCACAAGACGCCGTGCCTGCGCTCTTCCTCGGCGAACTGGAGCGCTTCGTCCGCGTCTTCTTCGTACCCGCCGCACGCGAGCTGCCCCGCGAGCGCCGTGAAGACGCGCGACGACGCGTACTCGTTGATCATGCGCGCGTGCCACGTCGCGATCGCGGCTTGGCGGAGGTGAGCCGGCGCGTCGATGCGCGGCGCGAACGCGCGCGCCGCGTTGCGGAGATCGAGCGCGGTCATGCGAGCTCCATCGCGGGCGGCGTGGGCGGCCCCCACGGCGTGCACGCTGGGCTCATCAGGTTGTTCGAGGCCTTGCAGCACCACTGGAGCACCTGGCCTTGCGCGGCGGCCATGTAGTCGTTCGAGAAGCTGCCGCCGTCGGGCTCGTGGTCAATCCGCGCGAGGATCGCGTGGCAGCAGTTCTCCGCGGAGGGATCGTTCGCGACGATGCTCGCGTCAGGCCCGTTCGGGTCCCACGGGGCTGCGTCGCCGACCACGGTCTTCACCTCCGCGAGGCAGCAATCGAACGTCTCTTGCGCGACGTCGCCCGCGTCGAGCTCGACGGGGCCCGTGCACGCGAGCGTCTCGCTGGCCTTGCCGTCCACGTGCGCGCTCGCGTCGGTCACGTGCGCGTCCGGCTCCTCCTGCTGCACGGTCGCGATCATGCCGCCGCATCCAACCAAGCTGCCGAGGGCGACCTTCGTCGCGCTCCGCAAAGCCAACCTACGAATCGAAGCATCCATGCCCTCAACGTGACGCCGCGTCGCCGGTCGAACAATCGGAATGATCGAGACGAGATTGTATTGTGCGTTCGATACAATCAGCGGAGCGGCGCGTCCGAGAGGTGCTTCGCGATCGCCTCGAACAGGCTGCGCCGCGGGTCGTCGTGGCGGAAGACGAGCCTGAAATAATCCGCGCTCGTCTTGCCGCTCGGCATCACGCGCTGGAGGCGCTTCTTCGCGAGGTCCTCCCGGATCAAATACTCGGGCAGCACACACACACCGGCGCCGGCGAGCGCGCGCTCGCGGATGGCGCCGATCGCTCCGAGGCGGACGACGCGCGCGAACTCGTACGCCTCGCCCTTGTGCGCGTCGCGGAAATACGAAAAGAGCGGGAGCTCCGTCGACGCATCGAGCAGCGTGTGGTCCTTCGCGTGCTCGGGCTTCGTGAGGGGCTTTCGCTTCAGGAGCGAGGTCGCGCCGACGAACGCGTACCTCTCTTCGTGGAGCGCGATCGCGTCGAGCTTCGTGTCGGAGAGGCGCGTCGAGGTGATCGCGCAGTCGACCTCCGCGGTGCGAACGCGGATCAAGAGATCGGGGCCCGAGCCGAAATACAGGTGGATGTCGACGTGCGGCATCTGCTCCGCGAGCGCGCCGAGCTGCGGGAGGACCCAGGACATCCCGAGCTCGTGGCGCGTGCCGAGGACGATCTCCGTTTGCGGCGGCCCCTTCTCGCCGTGGGCCGCGCGGACGCAGTCCTCTGCGGCGTCGAGGCATCGTCGCGCGTAGGGCAAGAGCGCCAGGCCCCGCTCGGTCAGCGTGACGACGCGCGTCGTGCGCTGGAAGAGCGGCGAGCCGAGCTGCTCTTCGAGCTGGCGAATGCGCGCGCCGAACGCGGCGGGCGTGAGCGCGACCTTGCGCGCCGCCTTGCGAAAATTGAGCAGCCTCGCCGCTTCGACGAAACAGCGAAGCGATTCGAGCGACGGCAGGATCATCTCATGTCGAACTCGGGCACGAGCTCGCGGCCCATCAAGTCGACGACGGCGCGCTCGGCCGGCTTGTCCTCGTAGATCACTTTGTAGATCTCGGAGGTGATCGGCATGTCGACCCCGAGCTTGCGCGAGAGGTCGTACGCGCTCTTCGTCGTCTTCACGCCCTCGGCGACGTGGCCGAGGTGCGCGAGGATGTCGGCGAGCTTCTTCCCCTTGCCGAGCTCGACGCCGACGGTGCGGTTTCGCGAGAGCTCGCCCGTGCACGTGAGCACGAGATCGCCCATGCCCGCGAGGCCGGCGAGCGTGAGCGGCGAGCCGCCGCGCGCGACCGAAAGCCGCGCGATCTCCGCGAGGCCGCGCGTGATGAGCATCGCGCGCGTGTTGTGTCCGAAGCCGAGCCCGTCGCACGCGCCCGCGGCGATCGCCACGACGTTCTTCATCGCGCCGCCGCACTCGACGCCGATGACGTCGTCGCTCGCGTACGTGCGGAGGTGCGGCGCGTGGAAGCGTCGCATGACGATCTCGCACGTCGACGAGTGCTTCGACGCGATGACGACGCCCGTCGGCGTCCGGTTCGCGAGCTCCTTGGCGAAGCTCGGGCCGCTCAAGAACGCGAGGCGCTCGCGCGCGTGCTGCGGCAGCTCGTTGTGGAGCACTTCGTCCATGAACTCGAGCGACTCGTTCTCGATGCCCTTCGTCGCGGAGACGACCGGGACGTCCTTCTCGATGAACGGCGCCGCGAGCTTCGCGACCTCGCGCGTCGCGTGGCTCGGGGCGACGAAGAGGACCATCGTCGCTCCGGCGAGCGACTCCTTCATGTCGGTCGTCGCCCATAGCGAATCCGGCAACTTGGCGCCGGGTAGATAACGTTCGTTCTCGTGGCGAGCGTTGACTTGCGTTACCACGTCGTCGTTTCGCGCCCACAAAACGACCTCGTCGCCTTTGTCGGCGAGCACCTTTGCAAGCGCGGTTCCCCACGCTCCAGCGCCGAGGACGGAGACTTTTCCGCTTCCCATTCCGTCAGACTATCACCGGTATGAGCCGTGCTATTCCCAGGGATGAAATGCGCGCACGCACCTTGATTTTGGTGGCTTTGACGCTCGCTGGCTCGAGCGCAGGCTGCGCGTCGTGCGCGCAGTCGTACCTCGGCGTCATGCCGGGCGTGATCAACGATCCGTCGAACCGCACGCTCCGTCGCGAGATCCTCTCGTTCGGCATCGGCCAGTTCTGCACCGAGCTCGTGAAGCACTCCGCGCCGCTCAAGCTCGCCGACGACCAGCCCGCGATCGGCCGATTCTTCCCGACGGCCTGCTCGACGAAGACGCTCGACAACGGCGATCTCCTCGTGTCGCTCGGCGGCGATGGCTACGCGTGGACGAACCTGACGAAGAAGGTCACGTTCGACATGACCGGGACGCTCGAATACGACCAGGACTTCCAGATGGATGGAAGCACGATGTACGCGTACTTCCGCACGAAGCAGATCACGAAGAGCGACTTCAAGTCGCGCGCGATCGAAAACCCGATCGCGAACGTCGTGAACTCGCTCACGCCGATCGGCGACAACTTCGGCAAGCAGCTCCTCGCGGGCGAGCTCCAGAAGGGCTTCACCGTCATCCGCGACAAGGACGGCAACGCGGACTTCGGCCTCGGCGTGATCAACACCGGCAAGAAGCCGCTCCGCCCGTGGGACGTCCACGGCGCCGACCGCATCACGTACGAAAACACGCGCAGCGAGGTGCACCAGAACCAGCGCGACTTCGTGGGCCCGATCTACATCGAGGACGACGGGCGCGCGATCTGGCTCACGGCGACGCTCGACGGCGTCGACGCGGCGGACGTGCTCGTGCTCGGCAAGGCGGACGGTGACGCGTCGCTCAAGGCGTACCTCGACGCGGGCGCGTCCGGACCGCTCACCGGCACGCCTCTCTACGCGGACGTGCTGCAAAACGGCGTTCAGTACATGAAGCCGATCAAGCTGCCGAAGGGCGTCTACTACCTCGTCTGGGACAACACGCCGACCGCCGGCCGGGTCGCGCCCCCTGCGGCGCTCCTCGACGACCGAGCTGCCACGCTCTCGTACGTGGTGCAAATCGGCGACGCCCCATAATTCCAGGAACGTTGCGCGCCTCCTGCGGGTTGGCTAAAGAGCGTGCACCCCTCCGTGGCCACGAGCACCGACGAAAAGCCTTCGGAAGATCCGAAGAACGAGCCTGCGGCCGAAGCGAAGGAGCAAGAGAGACCTGCGCTCGTCTCGATCGAGGCGCCGAAGATCACTGCGACGGTGCGGCTCGCGCGCGCCCTCTATTGGCTGATTTGGTTCGTCAGCCTGCCGCTCCTCTTCGCCTGCGTCATGGTTTGGGCGCTCACGCCGCCGAGCGGCCTGGATCAGCCCGGGTTCTTCGGGTGGATCCAATCCGCGGTGCGCGAGCAGCCCGTCCCCGTCGGCATCGGGTGCTTCGCGATCATGGAGATGGCCCTCGGCGCGGTGCGAAGGCGCTTGCCGCTCTCGAAGTGGGCGTACCCGCCGCTCCGTGAAGATCTCCCGGCGAAGCTCCGCGGCCTCTTCGAGCGCGCCGCCGCGCTCCTCGACGAAGCGGAGCAGATCCAGGCTCTCAACGAGAAGGCGATCATCCGCGAGCTCTCGTCGAAGGAGCGCACGCGCCTGCGCGAGTCGCTCGAGGCGCTGCGCCTCTCGATGCGCATCCAGCAGTTCGACGAGGAGCGCTTCATCGAGGCGCTCGCGCACGCGGACGGCGAGGTCGACGTTCACCTCGGAAAATGGCGCAAGAGCGAGGCGCGCGAGTTCGTCGAGTCGATCCTCGTCGCGGTCGGCGTCGCGCTCTTGCTCCGCACGTTCGTCGTCGAGGCGTTCAAGATCCCTTCGAGCTCGATGGTCCCGACGCTGCTCGTCGGCGACCACATCTTCGTCAACAAGTTCAGCTACGGCCCCGCGATCCCGTACACGAAAGCGCGCATCTGGACGCGCATGCCGCCCTCGCGCGGCGACGTCATGGTCTTCGCGTACCCGGAGAACATGGAGCAGGACTTCATCAAGCGCGTCATCGCGCTGCCGGGCGATCGCCTCGAGACGGACGATGGTCACCCCGTGATCAACGGCTGGAAGGTCCCATCGTGCCTCGTCGGCTCTTACGCGTACGACGACGCCGACACGCTCCCGCCGCACCACGAAGGCGACCTCTTCATCGAGTTCCTCGGCGACGAGTCGTACTTGACCTTCTACGACCGCGGCAAAGACCCGCAGCTCAACAAAGGCCCGTGGTACGTGCAGCCCGGCCAGGTCTACGTGATGGGCGACAACCGCAACAACTCCCACGACTCGCGCGCGTGGTTCGGCGGCGCAGGCGGCGGCGTGCCCTTCGAGAACATCAAGGGGCGCGCCCTGTTCGTGTGGCTCAGCTACCGCGACACGGGGGTCGAGTGGGGGCGCTTCGGGTCGCCCGTCATGGGTCGTCCGCGCGCGCCGCGCGGCTTCGAGTCGCTCCAGCCCACGGTCGACAAGTGCCTGCGCGAGCGCCCGCCTACGGACAAGACACGTCCGCCGCCTCCGGGCGCGCGATAGCTCAGGCCCTCTTTTTTCTCGTCACGATCCCGCTTTCGAGATCTTGATCCCAGTCGAGCGGCGTCAGCATGGGGTCGGTGTCCGGAGCTTCGTCGAGCTCGGGACGATCGAGATCCTCGAGCCCCGCGAAGTCGTCATCGCGCGGCACGGGAGGTTTGGGGGTAGGGAGCGGAAGAGCCATGGTGGTTACGAGGTGGAGTGGTGCAATCGAGATGCCGCCGGGTGATTGACGCGTGACGCCCGCGATTTCTTCCGCGGGACCGCGCGTTCCGTCAGCGTTTGGCCTATGAAAGCGTCGAGAACCTCATGGCCAGCGCGACATCGGAGTCACACAGCCGCGTAGTCAATGAGGCGCGGGCCATATCGCACCTTGCACTACCCATCGCGCTGGCGCAGTTCGGGCTCATGACGATGGGACTCGTCGACACCGCAGTCCTTGGGCGCGTGTCGAAGGTGGACCTCGCTGCGGCGGCGCTCGGACGGAACATCGGCTTCGCCGCGCAGACGCTCTCGATGGGCCTCGCGATGGCGCTCGAGCCGCTCGCCTCGCAGGCGATAGGCGCGGGCGATCCGAAGCGCGCGTGGCGCGCGTTCCAAGCGACGCTCGGGACGATCGCGGTCGCGTGGCCCGTCACGGTGATCGTCGCGCTCGCGGCGACGCTCGGGCTCCCGTCGCTCGGAGTCGAAGCGCCCGTCGTGTCGCGCACGCAGCAGTTCATCGTCGCGTGGGCGCCGGGGCTCTTCGCTTTTCCGTGCTTCATCGCGTCGAAGACGTATCTACAAGCGAACTCGCGCACGCGACCCGCGGTGGTCGCGGCGGTCGTCGCGAACGTCGTGAACCTCGTCGTGTGCAGCGTGCTCGTGCGCGGCGACGACGCGCTCGCGTCGATCGGGCTGCCGCGCATCGGCCTGCCTCGGCTCGGCGCGCTCGGGAGCGGTCTCGCGCTCTCGGTCGCGGGGGTGCTCCTCGCGGCGATGGTCGTCCGCGCCGCGTACGCGCTCCGTCCTGCGTCGCTCGAGGGGTCGCGCGCGATCGCGCGGCGCGAGGTCGTGCGCGTCGGGTTCCCGGTCGGCGCGCAGCTCCTCGCGGAGATCGGCGTCTTCGCGCTCGTCTCGGTGCTCACGAGCCATTTCGGCCCGGCGGTGGTCTCGGCGAATCAGATCGCGCTCGGCCTCGCGAGCTTCACGTTCATGGGCGCGCTCGGCGTGAGCGGGGCGACCGCGGTCCGCGTGGGCCACGCCGTCGGCGCGCGCGATCGCGAGAGAGCGCGCACGTCCGGCCTCACGGGCATCGCGCTCGGCGCGGCGGTAATGGGCGCGGGCGCGATCGTCTTCGCGATCGCGCCGAGCGTGCTCGTGCGCATGTTCACCAACGATCCGGAGATCGTCGCGCTCGGCACCGCGCTCGTGCGCGTCGCCGCGCTCTTCCAGCTCTTCGACGGCATGCAGGCCGTGGGCGCGGGCGCTCTCCGCGGCGCGGGCGACGTCCGCTTCGCGTTCGCGGGCGGCGTCGTCAGCTACTGGATCATCGGGTTGCCGCTCGCGCTCTACTTCGGCGTCGCGCGCGGACGCGGCGCGCTCGGCATGTGGTGGGGCCTCTCGGCGTCGCTCATCGCCGCGGCGCTCATCTTCCTCGCACGATTCGTCGTGCTGACGCGACGTAAGCCATTGTATGGCGCGACTCCTGCCTTACATTGACGGCATGTGGACGCGGACCCTTCTCATGGCGCTGTGCCTCGCTGCCACGGTGGACTGCCGCACGGTGGAGCAGAGCGCCGCAAAGGACCCGCGGAAATGCGAGCTCGACCCGACTTGCGCTCGCAAGCCCAGCAAATACAACGACTGCGCGACGTCCTGCGCGGACAACATCGCGTGCATGGACCGCTGCCGCTCCGTGACGAACCCGATGGACCGATGAAATAATCGGCGCCCACGCGTCGAAGTGAGGGCGTGGCCGCGTTGTTCCTGGTGATCGGTGCGATCGCAGTTCGTGCGCTCGAGTTGCTCTTTCCTGCGCGGGACGCGCTCGGTGCGCCCCTGCGCACGCGGCTCGCGTCGCGAGCGCGGCTGACCGACGTGGCCCACGTCGCATTCGACGCGATCGTCACGCGCCCCGTCGTGAAGGTCGTGGGCCTCGCGACGTTCCTCGCGTTCGTGTTCGTGTTCGACTTGCCGCGCGATCGCTCGCACCTCTACGACGTCTGGCACCACGAGGCCCGCCTCGCGGGGTTGCCGATCGCGGTCCAGGCCCCGCTCGCCGTGCTCTTCGCGGACTTCGCCGCGTACTGGAGCCACCGCGCGTTCCATCACGGCCTGCTCTGGAGGCTCCACGCGGTTCACCACTCGTCGCGCGCGCTCGACTGGCTCGCGGGCGCGAGGAACCACCCGCTCGCCGAGGCGCTCCAGACGATGATCGTGGGCGCGCTCCTGCTCGTCGTCGGGTTCGATCCGCGCGTGCTCGTGGTCACGGCGCCGCTCGGAATCTACGCGGTGCTCCTCCACGCGAACGTCTCTTTCGGCACGAGCTTCGTTCGCTACGTGATCGCGACGCCGCTCTTCCACCGCTGGCACCACGCGCACCAGGACGCGCTCCCTCCAGCGCGTCGATCGGGAGTGAACTTCGCCGCGCTCCTGCCGATCTGGGATCTACTCTTCGGCACGTTCTGGACGCCGCGCGCGCAGCCCGTCGCGTTCGGCGCAGACGCCGACGTCCCGCCGAGGTTCGTCTCGCAGCTCGTATTTCCCTTCCGCCGAAAGGCGTGACATCCTTCGGCGAATGCGTCGCTTGGTGAGTGTCGGTGTCATCGCCGCGCTGGTGATGGGGACGTTCCCCGCGCACGCGCAGGTGCCGCCGCGCAACCAGAAGCAGAAGCTCGAAGAGGCGATGCCGCACTTCCAAAAGGGCGTCGAGCTCTACGACGAGAACGATTTCTCGGGCGCGCTCATCGAGTTCAAGCGCGCCTACGACATCGCGCAGGACTATCACGTCCTCTTCAACATCGCGCAGACCGCCTACCAGGTGCAAAACTACGCCGCCGCGCTCGACGCGTTCCAGCGTTACCTCGACGGCGCGGGGAGCTCGATCGACCGCAAGCGAAAGAGCTACGTCGACGGCGAGATCGCGAAGCTCAAGGGACGCGTCGCGCAGGTGCGCGTCACGGTCAACGTGGCGAACGCGGACATCTCCGTCGACGACGAGAAGGTCGGCACCTCGCCGCTCGATCACCCGCTCGTCGTGAGCCAGGGCAAGCGCAAGATCACCGCGACGATCGACGGCAAGCCGCCGGTGTCGAAGACGATCGAGGTCGCGGGCGGCGACTCCACGAACGTCGTGCTCGACATGGAGAGCGAGTCTGCCCCTCCGCCTCCTCCGCCGCCTCCGCCGCTCGCCGTCGAGACGCGACGACCGATCCCCTGGATCGCGTGGGGAGTCACAGGCGGGCTCGCGGTCGCGTGGGGCGCGACCGGCGCGGTCGCGCTCGTCTTCTCGAGCGACGCGCAGTCGAAGATCAACACGTACGGCGTGACGAAGACCGACATCACGAACGCGCAAGACTCGGCCAAGGCGTTCGCGCTCGTCAGCGACATCGCGCTCGGCTGCACGATCGTCGCCGCCGGCGTCGCGACGGTGATGACGATCCTCGCGAAGCCGGAGCCCGTCGAGAAGGCTCACGCGCGCGTCTTCGCGACGCCGGTGGGCGTGTTCGGGACCTTCTGAGCCGCGCTACGGACAGCTGAACGTCCCCTTCATCTGCTGCGTCGTCGCGTCGTAGTAGCGACCCGACGGCGCGTAGATGGGGTTTCCGTTTCCGTCCTTCGAGATGCACCAGACCGTGATGTCGCTGATCGCTTCGTGCTTCGTGAGGTCGAAGTCGAGCGGGCCGCTCGCGCCGGTGATGTCGATCGCGTTGCCGCTCTGGAGCACCTGAAAGGCGGACTTGATCCCAGCGGCGCCGACGTTCGTCGCCTGGCCACCGACCATCTTCGCCATCGCGTTCGAGAGGTTCGTCCCCGTGATCGGTTGGCTGCCGAGCGACACGATGTCGTACGCGAGCAGGTAGAGCGAGTCGTACGCGCCCGCCATGCCGAAGACGGTCGCGTTCGCTTGGTACTTGCCGAGGTACTGGATGCTGAACGCGCTGAAGAGCGGGTTCGCCGTCCCGGGGACGGTGCCGCGAACGCGGAGCCGGAGCGGATCGTTGCCGGTGACCGCGGTGAGAAGCTCCGGCTTTTCGCCCGCGTCGGAGAAGAGATAGAGCGGGCGCGCGGTGCTCGCCGGCCACGTCGACTCGACCGGCGTGAGGAACTTCGTGATGATCTCGGTCGTGCCGATGCCGACGACGAGGTTGTCCTTGTCGGTGACGACCTGCGCGGCGGCGGCGCTCGGATCGAGCGCGGTCGCGTCGTATTGGAGCGGCGTGAAGTAGCCCGTGTTCGACGGATCGGTGAGCAGCGCGCCGTTGAGCGTGAGGCCCGTCGTCACCGCGCCGAAGAGGCCCGTTCCGTACGTGTTGTTCTGGTACGCGACCGCGAGCTTGAGCTTCGTGATCGTCGGGTTCTGCGCCTTGAAGAGCGTCTCGATCGCGCCGACTTGATCTTGCATCGCGATCGCCTGCACGACGTCCGACGGTGACGTGCGCCAGAAGAGGGGGCTGATGCCCGAGAGCGAGATGCTCGTGGCCGAGGGCGAGATGACGAGGACGCCCGCGGGGATCGTCACGTTCTGGATGACGGCCGTGGCGAGGCCGCTCCCGCCCGGGCCGATGATCGCCGGGACGCCCACGTCGACGAGGTGCGTCGCGGCGCTCGACGCCTTCGTGTTGTCCGACCCGTCGTCGCACTCGACGAGCACGAACGGGCGCGGCTTGTTGTTCGCGCCGCCGGGGAGGCCGACCACGGTCTGCGTGAAGTCGTCGATCGCGAGCTCGATGCTCTGCATGCGCGCCAGCGCCGCTCGACTGGTTCACGCCGCTCAGCGTGAAGAGGCCGCCGAGGACGATCGCGTCGTCGTTCGAAGGATCGCCGTAGACCTTCACGCATTCGGTCGAGAGGAGCGCCTGGCACGTCTTGTGTCCTTGCGGCAGACCGCGGGCGCGTTGCCGTTGCGCGTGATGCACTCCGCGTTGGTCGCGCACGGGCCGCCCGTGTTGGGCCCCACGCACACGTTGTCGGCGCTGCAGACCATCGGCTGGCCGCCGGCGTCGAAGCCGCGCGCGACACAGTCCTGGTCGGTGGTGCACTGCACGCCGCTCGTCTGCACGATGAGCGAGCACGCGAGCGCGACGCTCGACGCCGCGGCGAGCAGCGCCGTCCGCTTCAAGGACATTTGTAGGTTCCAACCATCTGCGCCGTCGTCGCGTCGTACGAGCGCGTCGAGTCCGTGAACTGGGGGTTGCCCTGCCCGTCGAGGACGACGCACCACACGTCGATGTCGCTGGGCGCCTCGTGGAGCTTCGTGTCGAAGTCGAGGGGGCCGCTCGCGCCGTTGATGTTGATCGCCGCGCCGCCCATCAGCGCATTGATTGCAGACTGCATGGATCCGGTCCCGACGTCGGTCGCCGCGCCGCCGACCATCTTCGTGAGGCCGTTCGAGATCCCCGTGCCGTCGACCGTCGCGTTCGCCCCGAGCGAGGAGATCGCGTACGCGAGCAGGTAAATCGAGTCGTACGAGCCGGCCATGCCGAACACGTTCGCGGGCGAGCCGTACTTGCCGTTGTATTTGAGGTTGAACGCCTGAAAGAGCGGGTTGTTCGTGCCCGGCACCGTGCCGCGGACGCGCGTGCGAACGCCCGCGTTCTTCGCGATCTCGTCGAGGAGCTCTTGCACCTCGCCTCCGTCGGACACGAGGTAGTACGGGCGAGCGGGGCCGACCGGCCACGTCGCCTCGATCGTGTCGAGGCCGCTCGAGATGACCTCGTTGGTGCCGAAGAGCGCGACGATGTTCGGTTGGAACGCGGTGACCTGCGCGACCGCGGACGCGAGATCGGAGCCGTCCGCCGCGTATTGAACTGGCTTGAAGTTGCCCGCGTTCTTCGGATCCCCGAGGGGCGCGCCGTTGATCTGGAGCGATCCCGAGACCGCCGTGAAGAGGCCGCTGCCGTACGAGTCGTTCTTGTAGAGGATCGCGAGCTTGATCGTCGTGAGGCTCGCGGCGGTCGCGATCTCGCCGACCGAGAGGCGAAGCGGCACCGCCTGGATGTTGTCCGAGGGCGAGGTGCGCCAGAAGTACTGCGAGATGCCCGAGAGCGTCGCGCTCGTGGCCGCGGGGCTGATGAGGAGCACCTTCGCCGGGATGGTCACGTTGTTGATGACGCCGGTGCAGAGGCCGCTCGAGTCGGGCCCGAGAATCGCGGGGACGCCGATGTCCTTCACGAGGTGCGTCGCGGAGCGCTGCGCGGTCGTGTCGTCCGCCGAGTCGTCGCACTCCACGAGCACGAGCGGGCGCGGCTTGCCGTCCGCGGCGCCGGGTAGACCGACGATCGTGTTCGTGAAGTCGTCGAGCGCGAGGAGCGCGCTATTGAGCTCCGATTGGCCCGAGCTCGCGTTCGTCCCCTTGAGCGACAGGATCGAGCCGAGGACGATCGCGTCGTCGCTCTTGTAGTCGCCGTAGACGTTGGCGCAGTCGGACGACTCGAGGATCGCGCACGTCTGCGTGTCCTTGCGGCAGATCGCGGGCTGCCCGGCGGAGCGCACGATGCACTCGTTGTTGGTCGAGCACGGACCGCCGCTCCCGGGGCCGACGCACACGCTGTTCAAGCAGACCATCGTGCCGCCCGCGTCGAAGCCGCGCGCGATGCAGTCCTGGTCGACGGTGCATTGCACGCCGGTCGTGTGGACGAGCAGCGAGCACGCCGCGAGGGACACGCCGCCAGCCATCGCGAGGGTCCGCACGCTGCACAAGAAAGCCATTCCCTAGAGGTTACCTTTCCCGTTGTGCCTTGACAAAGGACCGCGCGTTGCGGAGTTTCGGCCTCCCATGACGGATTCCATCGTTTCGCGCCTCAAGGAAGACCGGAAATTCGAGCCCAGCGCCGACTTCGTCGCCCGCGCTCGAATCAAGTCGAAGGACGAGTACCTCGCGCTCTACACGCAGTCGATCGAGGCGCCGGAAGCGTTCTGGTCCGAGCAGACGAAGGACCTCGTGTGGCGGCAGCCATGGGAAAAATTCTCCGAGTGGAACCTCCCGAAGGCGAAGTTCTTCGTCGGCGCGAAGCTCAACGTGAGCGAGAGCTGTCTCGACCGCCACCTCTCGACCGAGGTGCGCACGCGCGCGGCGCTCGTTTGGGAAGGCGAGCCGGGCGACATCCGCACGCTCACGTACTTCGAGCTCCACCGCGAGGTGGTCCGCTTCACCGCGGCGCTCTCCGACCTCGGCGTCAACGCGGGCGACCGCGTCGCGATCTACATGGGCATGGTCCCCGAGACCGTGGTCGCGATGCTCGCGTGCGCGCGACTCGGCGCGACGCACTCGGTCGTCTTCGGCGGCTTCTCTTCGGAGGCGCTCCGCGATCGCATCAACGACTGCAAGGCCAAGGTCCTCATCACGCAAGACGGCGCGTGGCGCCGCGGCAACATCGTGCCGCTCAAGCAGATGGCCGACAAAGCGCTCGATCAGACTCCGACGATCGAGAAGGTCGTCGTCTACAAGCGCATGGGCCACGAGCGACTCGGCGCGCCCGTCGAGATGAAGGAAGGCCGCGACGTTTGGTGGAACGACGCGATCGGCCGCACGCCGTCGATCGGCGCGCTCGCCCGCGCGCGCAAGCCCGAGGCGTTCGACTCCGAGCACCCGCTCTTCATCTTGTACACGTCGGGCTCGACGGGGAAGCCGAAGGGCGTGCTCCACACGACCGCGGGCTACCTCGCGGGCGCGCACGTGAGCTGCAAGACGATCTTCGATCTTCGGCCGAGCGATCTCTACTGGTGCACCGCGGACGTGGGCTGGGTCACGGGGCACAGCTACATCGTCTACGGTCCGCTCTCGTGCGGCGCCGCGTGCATGATGTACGAGGGCGCGCCGAACTTTCCGGACTGGGGGCGCTTCTGGCAGATCATCGAGCGGCACGGCGTCTCGATCCTCTACACGGCGCCGACCGCCATCCGCGCGTTCATCCGCGCGGGCGACGAGTGGCCGAAGAATCACGATCTGTCGTCGCTGCGTTTGCTCGGGAGCGTCGGTGAGCCGATCAACCCGGAGGCGTGGGTCTGGTACCACACGCACATCGGCGCGCGGCGCTGCCCGATCGTCGACACGTGGTGGCAGACGGAGACGGGCTGCATCATGCTGACGACGCTCCCCGGCGCGAGCTTCAGCAAGCCCGGAGCGACGGGATTGCCCTTTTTTGGCTGCGATCCGGTCGTCGTGAAGGACGACAACGGGACGCCCGCGGGCGTCAACGAAGGCGGAAAGCTCGCCATCAAGAAGCCGTGGCCGTCGATGGCGCGCACGCTCTACGGAGACGACGAGCGCTACAAGCAGGCGTACTGGTCGCAGCTCCCCGGGATGTACTTCACGGGCGACGGCGCGCGACGCGACGAGGACGGCTACTACTGGGTCGTCGGCCGCATCGACGACGTGCTCAACGTCGCGGGCCACCGCATCGGCACCGCGGAGATCGAGAGCGCGCTCGTGAGCCACCCGTCGGTCGCCGAGGCCGCCGCGGTCGGCAAGGCCGACGAGCTGAAGGGACAAGCGCTCGTCGTCTTCGTCACGCTCAAGAACGGACAGGCCGCGACCAAAGATCTCAAAGACAAGCTCACCGCGCACATCGACAAAGAGATCGGCAAATTCGCGCGCCCGGATCAGATCCGCTTCACGGACTCGCTCCCGAAGACGCGCAGCGGAAAGATCATGCGCCGCCTCTTGAAAGAGGTCGCGAGCGGCTCCCTCGAGACGAAGGGCGACACGTCGACGCTCGAGGATCTCGAGCGTGCTCGCGAAGCTGCGCGAAAAGGACGAAGACTGATTTTTTTGGGTGCTCCCCTCTGCCGCGCTTCGCGCGGCAGGTCCCCTCCGGGCGTCGGCTCCGCCGCCGCCGAGGGGACAAGGTGCTCACGACGAGCACGAGACACGAGCGCTAGAGTTCGCGCGTGCGCGGCTTCCTCTTGCTCCTCCTCGTGTCTTGCAGGAGCGAGCCAACGCTGACGACGTGCCCGCCTGCGCCGCTCCGGTTTTCAGACGCGGGGAACACGTGTGACTTTGCGCAGGAGTGCACTCTCGTGCAGTTGTTGTTTGTCCGAAGACTCGGGCGTTGGTTGCGCCCAGCCTGGCACGTCGCACCAGATTCTGTGCGCGAGCGGACTGATCGGCTGCACCCGCAAAGTCCCGCTTTGTCCCTCAGACGCTCACGACGGGACAGCGTGCGCGCAGCCCGACAACGGAGAGTGCCTCGTGCTCGGCGCGGGCGCGGATTTGTCTCAGGGGATCGTCAACGGCCGGCGTGCGCGTGCGACGTACCGGGTCCGATTTGGCGCTGCGTCCCCGCGGCGACGAGCGCGCCGCAATGAACGACGTCTCGGTGGTGAGACGAAACGACGTCGTCGAGGTCGACGGGGCGTTTGTCGGGTTGAGCCGACAGGTTCACGAGCGCATTTCACCTCGTGCTCGTGTCTCGTGCTCGTGCCTCGTGCCCCTTGGACACCGCGTCCCCTCGGCGGCGGCGGAGCCGACGCCCGGAGGGGACCGGCCGCGCGCACGGCTCGCCCGCAAGCCGCGGAGAGCGCTCCGCGCGCGCCGTGACGCCGCGGCGAGGACGAGCCGGAGCACGGCCGAGGGGAGCCACAACACAACTCAATGACCCATACTTGACTACTCACGCATTCGGGCTCATGTTTCCTCTCATGAGCGCACTGGAAGAGTTCTTGGCCATTCGTCGCGCGGTCGCTTTGTGGGAGTCGCGGGTGAACGTGGAGCTCGGGGCGGTCCACGGTCTCGGCATCTCCGATTTCGCCGCGCTCCACGCGATCGACAAGTCGCCGGGGCAGAAGCTCCGGCGCGTGGACCTCGCGCAGCGCCTCGCGCTGACACCGTCGGGCGTCACGCGCCTGCTCGCGCCGCTCGAGCGCCGCGGCATCGTCACGCGCGAAGAGGGCGGGCACGACGCGCGCGCGACGTTTGCGGTCCTCACGCGAAGCGGGCGCGCCCTCGTGAAGGACGCGACCGCGACGGTCTCGGCCGTCGCGCAGTCGATCCTCGGCTCGCTCGGCGAGCGGGACCGCGCGGCGTTCGTGAAGCTCACAACGGATTAGTTCGGAGCTCGCTGGCGCGATCTTCGCTCTCGATGGGGCGTGCTCTCGCCCTATCGCGTCAACCACCGCCCGCTCGAGGAGAAGGATGTCGAGCCGTCCGCACCGGACGGGATCATCCTCCTCATCCTGATCGTGGTGTTGCTCCTGACGTACAAATTCTCCTGACGACCGGGAAAATTTCCTGGCGTGTGGCGCCCAATTTCGTAGAAATTGCGGTGAATTGCGGCGCATCACGTCGGCGCGGCGCTTGCTTTTGTGGCCCGACCGACGAGATCGTTGGCGATGGTTCAAAGCAGAGCTCTAGAGTTGTATTCCGTGGCGGCGATGCTGCTCGCCGTCGCGCCGAGCGCGGCCGCACAGGACGCCACGGCGCCACGCGCGGTCACGCTTCAAGATGCGCGCAAATACGCCCACGAGCATCAGCCGTCGCTTCGCGCCGCGGTCGCGCGGATCGCTGCGGCAAAGGCGGACGCCGACGTGCCTCGCGCGCAGTGGTACCCGCAGCTCGGCGCGAGCGCGCAGGTGTTCTTCGGGAGCGCGAACAACACGACGGCGCAATACATCGCCTCGCCTTATCTCGACGTCCCGCGCATCGGCGGCTCTTCGGGCGTCAACGCTTCGTCGATGACGATGAACCCGTACGGGAGCACGTTCGCGGCGATCGGCGTCGGCCAGGAAATCTTCGACTTCGGTCGCATCGCCGCGCAGTCCGCGGCGGCGGACGCGTTGGTCGAGGTCGCGCGGCACGCTTCGGACACGACGAACCTCGACGTCGACTTCGCCGTCGAGGAGTCCTTCTATGCGGTGCTCGCCGCGAAGAGCGTGCTCAAGGCCTCGGAAGAAGCTTACGATCGCACCCGCATCCATCGTGATTTCGCGAAAGCCGGCGTCGCCCAGGGCCTCCACGCACCGATCGAGCTCACGCGTGCAGAGGCGGAGCTCGCGCGGTTCGACATCGGGCGCATTCGCGCGCACGGCGGCGTCGTCACGTCGCAAGCGCTGCTCGCCGCGACCGTCGGCAGCGCCGGACCTGATGCTCGACGCGAACGGAACCCTCCCGAGTCTCCATGACGTCCCGACGCTCGCGGACGCGATCGACCAGGCGTCGTCGCGCGATCCGCGCGTGGCCGAAGCGCTCGCCAAGATCCGAGCGCAAGAGGCGCGCACGCGCGCGATCTTCGCCGAGCTCCGTCCGGATCTCTCGGCGACGGCGACGTTCTCGGGTCGCGCTGGCGGCCAAAGTCCGAGCGGCACGCCGCCGCAGGACGCGGACTTCAACGGCTGGCTGCCCACCGTTCCGAACTGGGACGTCGGCCTCGTCTTCAGCTGGCCGCTCTACGACGCGACGGTCGTCGCGCGCGGGCACGCGTCGGAGGCGAGGGAGACGGCGCTTCGCGAGGACGCCGCCGCGTTGAAGCAGACCCTCACGGCGGACGTACAGCGCGCGTACATCGCCGTGCAGGTCGCGCGCGATGCCCTGCCCGGCCTCGAGCACGCCGCGACCGCGGCGATCGCCAACTACGAGCAAGCCGACGCGCGCTTCAAAGCCGGCCTCGGGACCGCGGTCGAGCTGGCCGACGCCGAGGCGCTCCGCGCCGACACGGAAATACAACTCGCCATCGGCAAGTTCGATCTCGCCAAAGCACGCGCGTCTCTCGACCGCGTCATCGCAGAAGGGTTGAAGAAGTGACCGTCCCGCCCGTGCAAGCTCCGCCGCCGCCGAGCCCCGGCAAGCCCGTCGTACTGTTCGTGATCATCGGGCTCGTCGCGGTCGTCCTCGCTGCTCGGCGGCGTGATGATGTCGCGCGCCGAGTCGAAGACGAACAAGGTCGCGCTCGCGTCGAGCGCCAAGCCGGTCACCGTCGATCGAGGCGAACGCGCGCGACTTACCGGCCCTCGCGCACGTACGTCGGCACGCTCGAGCCGTGGGTCCAGGCCGAGCATCGGCCCGCAGTTCGTCGCGGCGTACGTCGACACGGTGCTCGTGCGGCCGGGCGCGTCGGTGAAGCGCGGCGAGGTGCTCGCCACGCTCGATTGCCGCAACGCGAGCGCCGCGACGCAGGCCATCGCGATGCAGGCGCGCGCGATCGACGCGCGGCAGAAGGCGCGTCGCCGACGAGGCGGCGCGCATGCAAGGCGCTGCTCGACGGCGGGTTCGTCGTCGCCGAACGAGGCCGAGCAGAAGAGCCGCGCAGAGCGCGGCGGAGCAGGCGCGAGCTCGCCGCTGCTCGAAGGCCAAGCTCGCGCGCAGCGCGCTCGAGGTGAACGACTGCGTCCTGCGCGCGCCGTTCGACGGCGAGATCGCGACGCCGCACGATCGATCCCGGCGCGTTCGTGCGGCCCGGCGACGTCGATCGTCTCGGTCGTCGATCGCAGCACCGTGCGCTGACCGGCGGACGCGCCCGAGATCGACTTCGACGTCGTCGCGCCCGGCACGCAAGGTGACGCATCCACGTCCTCGCGACGAAGCAAGGACGTCGCCGGCGTCGATCACGCGCCGCGCGCCCGCGGCCGACCCGGCGACGCGCACCGTCCACTTCGAGGTCGACCTCGCCGACCCGAAGCGCGAGATCCCCGTCGGCACGACCGGCGAGGTCCACATCGACGTGGGCGAGCCCGTCGCCGCGACCGAGATCCCGCTCTACGCCGCGACGCTGCGCGGCGAGAAGGCGACGCTCTTCGTGCGTCGAGGGCGACGTCGCGCGCTCGAAGACGTTTGCCGTGAAGGGCGAGGCGCAAGGGCGTCTCTTCGTCGACACGTCGCTCCCGGCCGGCGCGCACGTCGTCACCGAGGGCCGCGCGCTCCTCGAGGACGGCGACAAGGTCACCGCCAAAGTGCGGAGCCGACGACGCCGCGCCGGCCACGCGCCCGAAGGCGAAGCCCGTGACCGGCCTCTCGCTGCGCAACCCCATCGCGGTGCTGATGATCTGCATCGCGCTCGTCGTCTTCGCGGGCGTCGTCACGCCGCGCATGAGCGTCGACACCTTCCCCGAGCTGACGCCGCCGGTGCTCGTCATCGGCACGCTCGCGCCCGGCCTCGGCCCGAAGGACGTCGAGAAGACGCTCACCTGGCGCCTCGAGAAGTACGTGAGCGCGACGCCCGGCGTCGATCACGTCGAGAGCGTCTCGCGCAACAACCTGAGCATCATCTACGTGTGGCTGAAGTGGGGCACCGATCTCAACGCGGCGCAGACGCTCGTGCAGCAGCAGGCCGCGTTCGCGATGGCCGCCGTGCCCAAGTCGCTCGGCGTGCTGCCGCCGTTCGTCCTCCAGTACGACCCCTCGAACGCGCCGGTCGTGCAGGTCGTCGTCACGCGGCGCCGGGCTACACCGGGCCGCAGCTCTACGACTACGCGTTCAACAACATCGAGCCGCTGCTCGAGGGCATCCCCGGCGTCGCCAGCGCCGCGCCGGACGGCGGCCGGCATGCGGCAGATCAACGTCGTCGTCGACCCGTCGAAGGCGCAGGCGCGCAACGTCACCGTCGAGCGACATCGCCGCGGCGGTCGCGCAAGTCGAACGCGCTCCTGCCTTCGGGCGAGTTCATCTCGCCGAAGTTCGACGCGAACGTCTACACCAACGCGATCCCCGCCGCAGGTCGAGCACGATCGGCGAGGCGCCCGGTCAAGGTCGAGCGACGGAAAGCCCGTCCTCATCCGCGACGTCGCCCGCGTCGAGGACGGCGGCACGCCGCCGACGCAGTCCGTCTCGGTCAACGGCAAGGACGCGGTCTACCTCAACGTGCTGCGCATCCCGGGCGGCAACACGATCGAGATCGTCGACGCGGTGAAGAACGTCGTCGGCGGACTTGAAGGACCTGCCGCCCGGCGTGGAGGTGAAGGCGTACTTCGACCAGTCGACGTTCGTGCGCACGACCTACCACGGCCTCAAGAAGGAGATCATCCAGGCGCTCGTCCTCATCGGCGCTCGTCATCCTGCGTCTTCCTCCAGAGCGTGCGCGGCACGCTGATCGTCTCGGTCGCGATCCCGCTCTCGTTCGCGATCACGCTCATCGTGCTCTACGCCTCGGGGCAGACGCTCAACGCGTTCACGCTCGGCGGGCTCACGCTCGCGATGGGGCGGCTCGTCGACGACGCCGTCGTCGTGCTCGAGTCGATCCACCGCCACCAGCGCATGGGCATGAGCACGCCAGAGCGCCGCGCTGCGAGGGCGCGAACGCCGTCGCGCTGCCCGTGCTCGCGTCGACGCTCACGACGATGGCGGTGCTCCTGCCGGTGCTGCTCCTCGCCGGGCTCGCGAAGAAGCTCTTCGCGCCGCTCGCGCTCACGGTCGCGGTCGCGATGATCGCCTCGTACTTCGTGAGCATGGCGGTGACGCCCGTCGCGTGCCGCTACTTCCTCGGCCACGCCGAGCACGGGCGCTTCGGCAAGGTCGTCGAGCACGTTCATCGACCGCATCGCCGACGCGTACGCGCGCACGCTCCGCCGGCGTGCTCCCGTACCGCTGGACGATCGTCCTCGGCGCCTCGCTGCTGCTCGTCGTCGCGAGCGGCTGGGCGGCGGCGCGCTTGCCGAGCACGTTCTTCCCCGAGATCGACGAGTCGATGGACATGATCTACGTCCGCTTCACGCCCGGCATCTCGCTCGAGGACGCGGCGGCGCAGCTCAACGAGATGGGCAAGACGCCTCTCGAAGGAGCTGCCCGAGGGCACCGTCGAGATGGTCATCGCGAACATCGGCACGCCGCAGAACGCGCGCAGCGCCATCGTCAGCCCGAACGTCGGCCCGCACACGGGCTTCCTGCGGCTCGCGTTCTCCGACCCCGAGGAGCGCAAGCTCTCGCAGGGCGAGATCGCCGCGCAGCGCGCGGGAGATCCTCGACGCGCGAGTTCCCCGGCGTCGAGACGCTGCAGTACCCGGGCGGGCTCGTCGCGAGCGTCTTCGCCAACGGCTACATCGCGCCGATCGTCGTCGAGGTCCGCGGCGACAAGCTCGACGAGCTCGACGTCGCAGGCCAACGCCGTCGCCGAGGTCGCGCGCACGATCCCCGGCGTGCGCGACGTCCGCTCCTCGCTGCAGATCGACTACCCCGAGATCCGCGTCGAGACCGACCGCGAGAAGGCCGGCCTCGTCGGCGTGACGCTCGCGCAGCGCGGCGCAGACGACGCTCGAGGCGACGCTCGGCAACATCAACACGCCGAGCGTGTGGATCGACGCGGCCAACGGCCAGTCGTACTACGTCGTCACCTCCTACGACGGCGCGCACGTCGCTCGACACGCAAGCGCTCGCGCAGCTCCCGGTGCGCGTCAGCGACGACGGACAGAGCCGTCACGCTCGGCGCCTACGGCAACATCCGCCGCTCCGTCGGGCCCGATCGCCGTCGAGCGCAACCAGCTCCAGCGCGCGGCGCACGTGCTCATGCAGACCGAGGGGCGCGACATCGGCAGCGTCGCCGACGATCTCGAGACGGCGCTGCAAGCACGACCCGCGCACGCGACCACGTGAAGTTCGACTTCGTCGGCCAGGTCCAGCTGATGCGCACCACGTTCTCCGGCCTCGGCCTCGCGCTCGGGCTCGCGGTGATGGTCGTCTTCATGATCATGGCGTCGCAGTTCAAGTCGCTGCGCCTGCCGTTCGTCATGCTCTTCACGATCCCGGTGTCGCTCGTCGGCATCGTCCTCGCGCTCATGGCCGCGGGGCAGGGCTTCTCGATCACCGCGCTGATGGGCATCCTGATGGTCATCGGCATCGCCGTCTCCAACGGCATCCTGCTCGTCGACGACGCCAACCGCGCGCTTGCGTGAAGGCGTCGAGAAGTTCGAGGCGATCGATCGCGGCCGCGCGCTCGCGCTTCGTGCCCATCGCGATGACCAGCCTCGCGACCGTCATCGGCCTCATCCCCACGGCGATGGGCCTCGAGCACGGCTCCGAGGCGAACCAGCCGCTCGCGCTCGCGGTCGTCGGCGGGCTCACGTCGTCGACCATCCTCTCGCTCTTCCTCGTGCCGGTGATGTTCCTGTTCTTCGCGACGCCCGGAGGCGCCGCAACAAGAGGAAGAGGCGCACGCGTGACCGCGCTCTCGCTCCGCAACCCCATTGCGGTGCTGATGGCATCGCTCGCGTTGATCGTGTTCGCGATCGTCGTGACCCCGCGCATGAGCGTGGACACGTTCCCCGAGCTCACGCCGCCGGTGCTCGTCGTCGGCACGATGGCTCCGGGGCTCGGTCCGAAGGACGTCGAGAAGACGCTCACTTGGCGCATCGAGAAATACGTGAGCGCGACGCCCGGCGTCGATCACGTCGAGAGCGTCTCGCGCAACAACCTCTCGATCGTGTTCGTCTGGCTCAAGTGGGGCACGGATCTGAACGCCGCGCAGACGCTCGTGCAGCAGCAGGTCGCGTTCGCGATGGCGGCGGTCCCGAAGTCGCTCGGCGTGCTTCCGCCGTTCGTCCTCCAATACGATCCATCGAACGCGCCCGTCGTCCAAGTCGCGGTCTCGGGCGGCGGCTTCACGGGGCCGCAGCTCTACGACTACGCGCTGAACAACATCGAGCCGATCCTCGAGGGCATCCCGGGCGTCGCGAGCGCGTCGATCAACGGCGGCCGGCAGCGCCAGATCAACGTCGTCATCGACCCCGTTCAAGGCGCAGGCGCGCGGGATCACCTCCGGGCGACGTCGCCGCCGCCGTGCACGACTCGAACGCTCTCCTCCCGTCGGGTGAGCTCATCGCGCCGCGCTTCGACGCGAACGTGTACACCAACGCCGTTCCGTCGCGCGTCCGCATGATCGGCGACGCGCTCATCAAGCTCGCACCACGGCGCCCCCGTGCACATTCGCGACGTCGCGCACGTCGAGGACGGTGGCGCCCCCGAGACCCAGGCGGTCGCGGTCAGCGGGATGAACGCCGTCTACCTCAACGTGCTTCGCGTCCCGGGCGGAAACACGCTCGAGATCGTCGACGCGGTGAACAAGGCCGTCGCGAACCTGAAGGATCTCCCGCCCGGCGTGAAGGTCGAGCCGGTGTTCGACCAGTCGACCTTCGTCCGAACGAGCTACGACGGGCTCCGCCGCGAGGTGATCCAGGCCCTCGTCCTCATCGCGATCGTCATCCTCGTCTTTCTCCAGAGCGTCCGCGGCACGGCCATCGTGTCGGTCGCGATCCCGCTGTCGTTCGCGATCACGCTCATCGTCCTCTATGCATCGGGGCAGACGCTCAACGCGTTCACGCTCGGCGGGCTGACGCTCGCGATGGGACGGCTGGTGGACGACGCAGTCGTCGTGCTCGAGTCGATCCACCGCCATCAGCGCATGGGACAGTCCAATTTCCGTGCGGCGCTCGACGGGACGAACGCCGTGGCGCTCCCCGTGCTCGCCTCGACGCTCACGACGATGGCGGTGCTCCTGCCTGTGCTGCTCCTCGCAGGCCTCGCGCAGAAGCTCTTCGCGCCGCTCGCGCTCACGGTCGCCGTCGCGATGACCGCGTCGTACTTCGTTTCGATCTGCGTCACGCCCGTCGCGTGCCACTACTTTCTCAAGCACGGCGCCAAGCACAAGCTCATGCAACGCGTCGAGATCGCGATCGACTCGCTCGCGGAGCGCTACTCGCACGCGCTCCGCCTCGTCTTGCCGTATCGGCGGGCGGTCATCGTCGCCTCCGCGGCCCTCGTCGTCGCGAGCGGCATCGCGGCGGCGCGCCTGCCGAGCACGTTCTTCCCCGAGATCGACGAGTCGATGGAGCGCATCTACGTGCGCCTCGCCCGCGGGCACGTCGCTCGAGGAGTCGGCGGCGCGCATCGACGAGATGGGCGCGACGCTCGAGAAAGAGCTCCCGAAGGGGCTCGTCACGCTCGTCCTCACGAACGTCGGCTCGCCCAACAACGCGCGCAGCGCGATGTCGAGCCCCAACTGGGGTCCGCACATGGGGTTCATCCGCCTCGCGCTCGTGAATCCGGAGGATCGCAAGCTGACCCAGCGCGAGATCGCCGACATGGTCCGCGACATCTTGAACAAGCGGTATCCGGGCGTCGACTATCCTCCAGTGGCCCGGCGGTCTCGTCGCGAGCGTCTTCGCAAACGGCTACATCGCGCCCGTGGTCGTCGAGGTTCGCGGCGACAACCTCGAGGAGCTCGACGCGCAGCGCGCGCGCCGTCGCCGAAGTCGCGCGCACCGATCCCTGGCGTGCGCGACGTCTGGACATCGCTCGAGATGGACTACCCCGAGATCCGCGTCGACACGGATCGCATGCGCGGCGGCATGGTCGGCGTGACCGCGCGTGACGCCGCGCAGACCACGCTCGAAGCGACGCTCGGAAACATCAACACGCCGAGCGTGTGGATCGACCCGAACAACGGCCAGTCGTATTACGTCGTCTCTTACTACGACGGCGCGAAGGTGCCGGACATCAACGCGCTCGCGCAGCTGCCGGTCCTCATCGGAAAGTCGGGCAAGCCCGTGCCGGTCGGCGCGTATGCCGACGTTCGTCGCTCCGTCGGTCCCATCGCCGTCGAGCGCAACCAGCTCCAGCGCGCCGCGCACATCTACATGCAGACGGAGGGTCGGGACATCGGCTCGGTGGCCTCCGACCTCGACAAGGCGCTCCACACCAACGCGCGCACGCACGCGATCGACTGGAGCTTCGTGGGCCAAGTCGACCTCATGCGCACGACCTTCTCCGGCCTCGGGCTCGCGCTCGCGCTCGCGGTGATGGTGGTCTTCATGATCATGGCGTCGCAGTTCAAGTCGCTGCGCCTGCCGTTCGTCATGCTCTTCACCATCCCGGTCTCGCTCGTCGGGATCGTGCTCGCGCTCATGAGCGCGGGCCAGGGGTTCTCCATCACGGCGCTGATGGGGATCTTGATGGTCATCGGCATCGCCGTGTCGAACGGCATTCTGCTCGTCGACGACGCCAACAGGCGCCTGCATGAAGCCACGTCGCGCGAGGACGCGGTGGTCGCCGCCGCTCGATCACGCTTCGTGCCGATCGCGATGACGAGCCTCGCGACGATCATCGGCCTGCTCCCCACGGCGATCGGGCTCGAGCACGGCTCGGAGGCCAATCAGCCGCTCGCGCTCGCCGTCGTCGGCGGGCTCAGCTCGTCCACCGTGCTCTCGCTCTTCCTCGTGCCCGTGATGTTCCTGTGGCTGGCGAAGAACCCCTCACCCGAAGCCGATTCATGACTAGGGCTCCGCACGAAGGACTAAGCTTGGAGCGCGCCGCCATGCGCCGCCGCCTCCTACTGTTCCTCGCGATGCTCGCAGCCGTCGCCCTCGTCGGCGTTACGCTCTATCTCGACGCGAGCCGTGAGGCGACCGCGGCGCTCAACGACTTTGCGCGCGAACAAGCCGCGCTCGCGGAAGCGGTCGCTGTCGAGCCGCGCGGCGCCGAGGGGGCGTCCATCGAGAAACCCGGCTCCGTCGTCGTCATCGAGGCGAGCGATGGCGTGCTGCGGCGGCTGGACGGCACGACCGTCACTTCCCCACCCCTCGCGGAAGCGATCGCGCGCGGTGACCACACCTTGAAGCTCGCGCGTCCCGACGCGTTCGCGATCGGCCTTCCGTCGCGCACCGCAGTCGCGGGAATCGCGACGAGCCGCGGGCACGCCGTGGCGGTCGTCGCCACCGCGCTGCGCGTTCGAGATCGCGAAATTCGCGCCCAAAACCGGCTCCTGCTCGGCATCGGCCTCGCGGGACTGCTCGTCGGGATCTTTGGTGGCATCGCGCTTCGCATCCAACGCAAGGAGCTCTTGCTCGAGCGCGAGCTACTCGTGAAGGAAGCAGAGAAAGCCAGCGAAGAGCGGCTGGCGCGCGCCGACAAGCTCGCGACGATGGGCGCGTTCGCGACCGGGATCGCGCACGAGATCGCGACGCCGCTCGGGGTCATCGCCGCGCGTACGGACATGCTCGTCCCGCGCGTCGCGGCCGACGACCGCGGAGCGCGCGCCGCGCAGTCCATCCTCGAGCAGACCGAAAAGATCAGGAGCATCATCAAGAGCTTCTTGGCGCTCGCTCGCGGCGAGGTCGCGGCGCAGGCGCGCCTCTCGCCGAGCGACGTGCTCCAATCCGCGAAGCGCATGGTCGAGCATCGCTTCGGCAGCGCCGGGGTGGCGCTCGCGGTCGACGTGGCGCCCAAGCTGCCGACGATCTTCGGCGAGCCGCGATTGCTCGAGCAGGCGCTCGTGAATTTGTTGCTCAACGCGTGCGACGCGAGCCAATCGGGCCAGCGCGTTCGCGCGAGCGTTCGCGTGGACGGCGACCGCGTCTGCTTCTCGGTCGAAGACGAGGGCATCGGAATCGACCCGAGCGTCGCGGCGCGCGCGACCGAGCCGTTCTTCACGACGAAACCCGACGGCGCCGGTAGCGGGCTCGGGCTCGCGATCGCCAGCGAGATCGCCAAGCATCACCAGGGCCGGTTCACGATAGGCCCGCGCGCTTCTGGCGGCACCGAGGCCCGACTCGAGCTTCCGATCGCGGGAACGTCACCCAAAGAGAGGGCCGCATGAGCCGAGTGCTCGTCGTCGACGACGATCGCGACATGTGCAGCGTCGTAGCCGAAGGCTTGATGGATCGCGGCTACGACACGGTCGGCGTCTCCTCGAGCACCGAAGCGCTCGCGAAGCTCGCCGAGCCGTTCGACGCGGTCGTCACCGATTTGCGCATGCCCGGCGTCGACGGCCTCGAGCTCGTCACGCATTCGCGCAAGATCGCTCCCGATCGCCCCGTGATCGTGATGACCGCGTTCTCCGCAGTCGACACCGCCGTCGAGTCGATCCGACGCGGCGCGTACCACTACCTCACGAAGCCGTTCAAGCTCGACGAGCTCGATCTGTTCCTCGGGCGCGCGCTCGACGAGGCGCGGCTCCGCGCGCGCGCCGCGAGCCTCGAGATCGCGATGCGCGATCGCTTCTCGCTGCAGAGCATGGTCGGCGCGAGCGCCTCGATGCAGCGCGTCTTCGACCTCGCGGCGCGCGTCGCGAAGGCCAACGCGCCCGTCCTCTTGCTCGGCGAGACGGGGACCGGCAAGGGTCTCTTGGCGCGCGCGATCCACGCCGAGAGCAAGCGCGACGGCGCCTTCGTCACCGTGAACTGCGCGGCGCTCCCCGAGACGCTCCTCGAGAGCGAGCTCTTCGGCCACAAAAAAGGGGCGTTCACCGGCGCGACGCAGAGCCGCGACGGCCTATTGGTCCAAGCGAGCGGCGGCACGCTGCTCCTCGACGAGATCGGCGAGATGGCGCTGCCGCTCCAGGCGAAGCTCCTCGACGTCATCGAGCGCGCCGTCGTGCGCCCGCTCGGCTCGGACACCGAGCGCCCCGTCGACGCGCGGATCATCGCGGCCACTCACCGCGATCTGCGCGAGCGCGTCTCCATCAACGCGTTCCGTCAGGATCTGCTCTATCGCCTCGAGGTCATCGTGATGGAGATCCCGGCGCTGAGGCACCGGCGCGAGGATCTGCCGCTCCTCATCGGGCGATTCCTCGCCGCTTCGCAGGCGCGCCACCCGATCTCGCCGCTCAAGCGATTCTCGAAGGCGGCGCTCGATCGTCTCATCGCGCACGACTGGCCCGGCAACGTGCGCGAGCTCGAAAATGTCATCGAGCGCGTCGTCCTGCTCGCTCGTGGCGAAGAGGCTGACGCGCTCGACTTGCCCAACACCGTCGGCGCACCCACGACGGGCGCGATGACGTTCACCGGCGAGATCGTGCCGATGAGAGACATGCAACGGCGCTATGCCGCCTACGCCTTCGAAAAGCTCGGAGCCACGAAGGCGCAGACGGCAGAGCTGCTCGACATCGACGTGAAGACGCTGACGAAGCTCCTCGCGTCCGACGTCGAGTGAGTTATTTGCCGCCGTCTTTGCCGGCGAGCTCGATGGCCTTGCCGCCATCCTTGCCGCCGAGCTCGAGGTCGTCGAGCTTGCCGCCGTCTTTGCCAGCGAGCTCGATCGCCTTGCCGCCGTCTTTGCCGGCAAGCTCGAGGTCCGTCGCCTTGCCGCCGTCTTTGCCGGCAAGCACCTCAGCGCCGCTCAGCGCCTGGACGTGTCCCGCCGCCGCCACCGCGGCCACGCTCAAACAAGCCACACCCAAAGCAAGCGAGACGATGCGAATCGATTTCATGCACGAACCTCCGCGGTCCCTGTATCCGTGCCCGCCGAAATCAGCTCACCACTCGGTGGCGATTCCGACGGAAACCGACACACAAGCACCAGCGAGAGCGGAAAATTCCGTCGGGTCGCTAAAAATTCCGCCGATGCGCGCGTCGAGCGAGAGCGCGAAGCGGTGGCCGAGCTTCTGCCACGCGTAGACGCCCAGCGCGGGCGAGGCACGCGCCGTGTCGCCCAAGCCCAGCACGTCGACGGCCATCACGGCAGCGATCCCGTAGGGCGTGTAGGCGCTCGTCCCCACGAGCGCGAGGGCGCTCAAGTCGTAGCCGTTGCCTGGCGTGCGGGGCGCTCCCGTCCACGACGCCGCGCGAACGCCGCCACGTGCCGCGAGCTGGAAATTCGCGACGACGATCCACGCGACCTCGGCGTCGAAGCCGGTGAGGCCGAGACCCGACGTGAGCTCTTGGTAGGTGGCGCGCAGGCCGAACCTGAAGACCGGAGTCGCGCTCGCGCCGAGCGTCAGCGGCTTTTCGTGAACGGGCGTTTTTTGGGGCGGCGGACGCTGCGGCGGCGATGGCTCGACCACGGCCGCCGCGCGCTCGAGCACCTCGGCGAACATCTCGTCGGCGATGATCGCGACCGCGAGCGGGATCTCGTCGGCGGGGACCCGGCCGAGGTCCACGAGGCGCTCGACCGAGAGCTCGCGAGCGGCGGTCCGCGTGGAGAGCCGAACGAGCACGTGGTCCGACGTGCGCCAAGTGACCGCGAGCTCGATGGGCTCGCCTTCGCTCGCGGGACACTCGAGCGTGCGCTTCTCGAGCTCGGAGACGATCTGGTCGAGCGTTCGCCGCGCGAGCGTCGGGTCCTGCTCGTTCGGCGCGACGTACGTCTCGAGCGGTCCGTGCGGCGCGCATTTCGGCGTTTCATCCGCCGGCGAGGCGCGGGAGACGAGGAACGTGAGGGTGCCGACTGCGAATCGTCTCGCGCTCGTCAGCGGCATCGCTTCGCAACGCTACCGCGATGCGAGCCCTGAGGGTAAGCGCCGAGATAGCGATCGCGCGCTGCCGCACATTCGGCGCGGTCGCCGATCTCTTCGAACGCCTGGACGCGGCGGGCCTCTGCGTCCTCACGAAACGGATCGTCGGGCTGGAGGAGCGAGACGGCGTCGTCGAGGGCGGCCTTGGCCGCGCGAGGCTCGTCGAGATCGTCGAGCTCGATGCGTCCGAGCTCGAACGCCGCGAGCGGGGCTCGCTTGTCGGTGCGGAACCGCGTGCGGAGCGCGTCGAACGCGTTCGCCGCTTCGCGCGGGTGGCCCGACAATCGCGCGGTGTCGGCCAACCTGTAGAGGCCGTCCGCGTCGAGCGCCGCGCATCGCGCCGCGAACTCGTCGGCGACGAGCGCGTACGCCTCGTTGTAGTGCCCGTCACGATAGAGCGTGAGGAACTTGGGCGAGAGGCGCGGGCGCGAGGGCGCCATGTGCGGCACCCCAGCATCCGCGGACGCGAGCGCGACGGGGTGCGTCGCCGAGGACGACGTCGACACGACGGCGCGCGTGGACCAGCTCTCGCCCGCGCCGAGGTAGCGCGGGTGCTGCGGGTCGTCGCGCGAGGTGACGCGCACGCGGCCTTCGGTCACCGAGACGTCGGCGTTGCCCGAGGCGTCGCCCACGTCGACGCGAAAGCGCGTCCCGACGACGTCGATGTCGAGCTGCTTGGCGCTGATCGTGAACGTGCGGCCCGCGCGGTGCGTCGCGTCGACGTCGATGACGCCGCGGTCGAGCCTGAGCCTCACGCGATCGCTCGAGACGTTGACGAGCGTGAGCCGCGACGAGGGCCCCAAGACGACGCGCGACCCCTCGACGAGCGTGACCGCCTGCGTCTGCCCTTCGTCGGTCTCGAGCGCCGTGCCCTCGATGCCAGGACCCTTGCTCCACGGCTTCGACGCGACGATCGCGACGGCGAGGAGGAGCACGGCGAAAGCGGAGAGCGCGTACGCGCGCGGAGAGGTGCGCTTGCGCAGGCGCGCGGAGACCTGCCTCCATCCGCGATCGATGTGGTTGGCTGGCGTTTGCCGGAGGTAACGCGCGAAGTCCGTGCGCTTCATCGCTCGCCTCCGTGCTCGGCGAGCGCCGCGTCGGCGCGCGCGAGCCTGCGCTTGACGGTGGCGAGCGAGCAGCTCGTGAGGTCCGCGATTTCCTCGAGGCTCGAGCCCTCGACGCGGCGGAGCACGAGCGCGATGCGGTCGTTCGCGGGCAAGGCCACGACGGCGTCGTAGAGCCTTCCGAGCTCGAGCGCGACGTCGGGCGGCGCGCTCGGCCCGAGCATCTGATCGACGTCGACGCGCGACTCGCGCGACCGAAGGCCGACGGCCGCGAGCACGCGCCGCTTTCGGATGACGCGGCTGACCTTGCCGACCGCGATGCGAAGGAGCCACGCGCGAAACGCCTCCGGCTCGCGCAAAGACCCGATTTGCCGAACGCCGCGATGAACGCGTCTTGCACGACGTCGTCCACGTCCTCGTCGGTCCCGAGGAGGCGACGCACTACGCCGTAAGCGGTCGGCGCGCTCCGCCGATAGAGCGCCTCGAACGCCCAGAGCTCCGCGGCCTGCGCCGCGCGGACCACGTCCGCGTCGGTCGGACGCGCGGGCACCGCACGAAGCGCACGTTCAGCGGACATGTCATTCGACAGTGCCCCAGTCGCCGCCGATCGGCTCAGTCTTTGTTCGCCCGACACGCTCTTTATTTTGCCTATCACTGAGCGAATGAGCAACGTCGCCAGCCGCTTCTCGCTCCATGTCGAGCAAGTCGCCGGGTTCGAGTTCCGCGTGAAGTTCGACAAAGAGCAGTTCGCGGAGCTGAAGATGGACGAGCCGCCCCCGCTCGGCGGCGATACCGGGCCAGGCGCCTCGCGCGTCTTGGCGGCCGCGATCGGCAACTGCCTCGCCGCGAGCCTACTCTTCTGCCTGAAGCGCGCTCACGCCACCGTCGAGCACGTCACTGCGGACGTGAACGTCGAGATCGTGCGCAACGAGCAGAAGCGCCTTCGGGTCGGGAAGGTCGACGTGGTGCTCCATACGAGCCTCCCGCCCGACGATCCCGCCCTGAAGAGCTGCCTCACGACGTTCGAAGACTTCTGCACCGTGACGCAGAGCGTCCGCCACGGAATCGAGGTGAACGTCGCGGTGAAGTGACGATCGTTCCGGTAATCTTGAGTCGTTCCGTCAGCGGTGGAAACCGTTGGGTGACCGGAGCCGAAAAATCGTTCGCCGTCGTGCCGCTCGTCTGGGCGACCCCACGCCGCTCGGCGCAAACGCCCCGCCGCGAGTCGCCGCCCGGTAACGTTTCCGCGAGCGCGAGGGAAATTTTCCGCGCGCGTCAGGGCGACGCGGACTCTTCGATCTCCGCGCTTCACCTCGAGCATGTCGAGCGCGCGCGTCTTCTCGACGACCTCGTCGAGCATCTTCGGCGGAAGGACGCCCGGCTGAGAGAAGACGAGCACGCCGTCGCGGAACACCATGAGCGTCGGGATCGCTCGCACCTTGAGCGCGCCCGCGAGCTCGGGTTGCGCTTCGGTGTCGACCTTCGCCCACACGATGTCTTCGTGCTTGTTCGCGGCGGCCTCGAAGGTCGGCGCGAACATGCGACACGGCGCGCACCAGCTCGCCCAGAAATCGATGACGACGATTCCTTCTTTCTTGATGGTCTCGATGAACGTTTCCGTGGTCAGCGCGATCGGTTTCATGAACTGCTCCTAATGAATGCCACCCGAGGCGAGATATCCGATGAATGCTCCGTAGAGCGTCGACACGTAGGGGTTGGACGTGATCGCGCACGTCCCCGTGCGGCACCCGACGAGGCGTTGATAGAGAAGGCCGACGACTCCGCCGACCAGCGAGAACAAAACGACGCGAAGGATCATCCGAGGCCTCGTCATCCGAGCGTCGCAGCGACGCGCGCGAGCCGTTCCGCGATCGTCTTGGCGAGCTCGCCGAGGTGACCGTCCGACGCGCCGAGCTGCCTCACCGGATCGATGACGCCGAGCACCGCGACTTTGTCGTCGCGCTCGTAGAGGACGACGTTGCATGGCAGAAGCAATCCGACGTGCGGATCGGCGAGGACCGCTTGAAGCGCGAACGACGGATTGCACGCGCCAAAGATTCGGTAACGACGAAAGTCGATCCCGAGCTTGGCCTTGAAGGTCTGCTGCAAATCGATCTGCGTGATGACGCCGAAGCCTTCCGCTTGGAGCGCCTCGGGCAGACGCGCTGCCGCGGCTTCGAAGCCTATTTTCAGCTCTTTCCAGCTGCCTCGTCCTGCAATTTCGGTGTTCATCTCGGTGGTGAGAGCCGGCGTCGGGCGGATTTGGTTCGCGGAAGATTTCCGCGCTCGAGCCCGTGCGCGCACGGATACGCCCTGGTTTTTCGTCGGCACACGGCGTGCAATCGGCGCGCGCGTGCGTCGTTGGCTCTGGCTCGGGGCGCCGCTCGCGTCGCTTTGTGTCCTCCTCCTGGTGGGCATGGAGTCCCTGTCGCGAACGACTCGCGCGGTCGCGCGACTGTCGAGCGCGGACGAGATCCGCCTCGCGCTCGACGACTTGGTGACCACGCTCGACGAGGCCGAGAGCGGCGAGCGCGCCTACCTGATGACCCGCGACCGCACGTTCTTGGAGCCGTACGATCGGGCCATGGCGCAGCGGCACGACGCGATCGCATCGCTGCGCGCGCTCTCGGATTCGACGCAGCGCGACGAGATCGCGGAGCTCGAGCGGCTCGTCGACAGCGTGCTTGGCTCGATGCGTCGCGCCCTCGCGGACTCGAGCTCCGGCGCCGTGTGGCTCGCCGAAGAGTTTCGGCGCGCCAGCTCGGACATCGCCTCGATTCGGCGCGTGGGCAACCGGATTCAAGATCATGCCGACGCCATCGCGAGAAGCCGCGTCGCCACTGCGATGAACCGCGCGCGCTGGGCCGAGATCGCCTTCGTGGGCGTGCTCTTGTCGTTCGCGTTCGGGGGCGTGTGGGTCTCGATGCAGCGCCAGCAGGCGGAGCGGCGCGCGAAGCTCGTCGACGTGACCGACCAATTCGTCGCAGTGCTCGGTCACGATCTGCGAAATCCGCTCGGCGCCTCGCTCATGGCGGCGAAGCTGCTCGCGGCTCGCGATCTCGCGCCCGCCGAGTCGATGCTCGTTCAGCGCATCCTCAACAGCACGCAGCGCATGCTGCGCATGATCGACGACCTCCTCGACCTCGCGCGCACTCGGCTCGGCCCAGGCATCCCCGTCGCGCGAACACCTTGCGACCTTCGGGACATCGTGGCCAACGTCATCGACGAGCTCCGCACGCGTTACCCCGACCGGCGCATCTCGTGGGATTGGCGCGGCGACGGGTTCGGGCAGTGGGACCACGATCGCATGGCGCAGCTCGTGTCGAACCTCGTCGGCAACGCGATCGAGCACGGCGATCCCGCGCAGCCGGTCGAGGCGCGGCTCGAACGCATGGGCAGGACCGTCGAGCTGAGCGTGCACAACTTCGGCGAACCGATTCCACCCGAGGCGCTGCCGACGCTGTTCGAGTCCTACAAACGAGGCAGCTCGACCACGAAGGGCCGAGGGCTGGGCCTCGGCCTTTACATCGCCGAGGAGATCGCGCGCGCCCATCACGGGACGCTGCGCGTCAGCTCGACGACGAAAGACGGGACGCGATTTCGCGCGACGTTCGAGGGCGCGCGCTGAATCAATGAGCCGTGGCGCAGGTGCTCACGCCGAGGAGGCGATAGAGCGGACAGAAGCCGACGGCTCCGGTGAGGAGAGGCACGACGCCGACCAACCCGAGCATCGTGTGCGGTCCTACGAAAACGAGCGACAGGAGCGCGAGCCCGAGGGCGACGCGCACGACGCGGTCGAGAGTCCCTTCGTTGCGTGACATGAGAGCCTCCGTTTCCCGTTAGGAGCCACCCACGCCGCGCGAGGGTTCCCGTCGGAGCTCAGGGGCACTTGTACGCCGTGCCGCGGTCGAGCTTGGGATAAGCGTCTTCGTCGACGTAGACGTGCGTGGCGCCCTTGGTCGCCGCGGCGTTTCGAAGCTCGTGGATGGCCGCGGTGCGCGACGCGTGATCGCCCGGTTGCGCGCCCCCCGACTCGACGGCGCCGAGCTCCTCACACCCCGACACGTCGAGGGCGGCGTTGGCGAACGTCACGTGCTGCCCCGCCTCCGTCAGCTCGCTCGTAGTGCAACCCAAGACGCCCAAGAGCACGGCGATCGGCCACTTCACCGCCGAATAACCGGCGATGCGCGCGAGCCATTCCCGGTCTCGGTGGACATGCAACTACTGTATCGTGGGTGCGATGCGGAAGCTCGCAACGCGACTCCTCCAGATGCTCGCCGTCACGCTCCTCGGGGGCGCGATGTTCGCCGCCAAGCACTACGCGCGAGGCGACCACGGCCAGAGCGGCTACGACATCGTCGCGGCGCTCGGCCTCCTCCTCATCTGCGGGACGCTCGTGGGCGAGCTCCTCGAGACCGTCCGCATCCCGCACCTGACGGCGTATCTCGTGGTCGGGGTGGTGGCGGGCCCGTACGTGCTCAAGCTCGTCGATCGCGCCGCGGTGGAGCGACTCCAGACGTTCAACACGCTCGCGCTCGCGCTCATCGCGTTCGCGGGCGGCGCGGAGCTCAAGCTCGACCTCGTGAAGCGCAGCCTGCGATCGCTCTCCGCGTCCGCGCTCACGCAGTGCGTGCTCGTGTTCATCGGCGCGACCGCGGTGTTCATCGCGGTGACTCCGCTCTTGCCGTTCGCGCGCGGCCAAGCCCTCGCGATGGTGATTGGCGTCGCGCTCCTCTGGGGCGTCCTGAGCATCACGCGGAGCCCGGCCGCGACGCTCGCGATCCTCTCGCAGACCCGCGCGCAAGGACCGCTCGCCACGTTCAGCCTCGCGTTCGTGATGCTCTCGGACGTGCTCGTCATCGTGATCGCGTCGACCGTGATCGCGATGGTGAAGCCGCTCCTCGAGCCGGGCGCCGCGCTCTCGCTCGAGTCGCTGAACCACCTCGGTCACGAGATCCTCGGCAGCATCTCGCTCGGAACGACGCTCGGGCTCGTGATGGTCGCGTACCTGAAGTTCATCCACCGGCAGATCCTCGTCGTGCTCGTCGCGCTCGGCTTCGGGTTCACCGAGATCCTCAACTTCCTGAACCTCGATCCGCTGCTCACGTTCCTCGTCGCGGGCTTCTTGATCCAGAACCTCTCGGATCAAGGCGAGAAGCTGCTGCACGCGATCGAAGACATGGGGAGCATCGTTTACGTCGTCTTCTTCGCGACCGCGGGCGCGGCGCTCGATCTGCCGCTGCTTCGCAAGCTGTGGCTCGTCGCGGTCATCCTCTTCATCGGGCGCGTGCTGCTCACGATGGCCGCGAATCGGATCGCGGGGCGCATGGCGGGCGATCCGCCGGTGCTGAAGCGCTGGGGCTGGACGGGGCTCGTCGCGCAGGCCGGCGTCGTGCTCGGCCTCGCCGTGACGATCGAGCGCGCGTTTCCGAGGTTCGGCCCGCCGTTCCGCGCGCTCGCGATCGCGACCGTCGCGCTCAACCAGCTCGTCGGTCCCATCTTGTTCAAGCTGGCGCTCGACGTGAACGGCGAGAGCGCGAGCGCGCCCGAGCGGAGCCGATCGAGCTTGATGCCGACCGCGTGAGCGACGCGGAGGTCCTCCGCTTCCATCGGGAGAATCTCCGGCGGCAGGCGCGCGCGCTCCGCGATCGATCAACGGGTTAGGTCGCGGCACATGCGATGCAGAAGCACGCTCGTGTCATGTCGCGAACAGCGTCGCTCGTCGTAGTGGTACTCGTTTGCTCCGCGTGCGGCAGCGGAACCGAGATGGTGCCGCTGCTCACGGCGGCGGGAATTCCGCTCACCGATCCGACGGAGGTCCCTCTCCGCGTCGTCACGCGCTCGACCGCGGTGCACGATCCGCTCCGCGTGAGCGGTTCGAATGTCGTCTACGGCGACGTCGAGGCGGCGCTCGGTCACGCGGTCGCATCGGCGACCGTTCCCTGGGCCGACAGGCACAAGTCGATCCGCGCGCGACGGATGGCTGGCAGCTCTTCGTCGAGATCACGAACGCGCAGGCGTCCTACGACGACGACCGCGTGATCTTCTCGCTCGGCGTCCGCGCGACGCTGCGCGCGCGCGCGGGCAACGTCTACCTCGCGCAAACGCAAGCGAGCTGCCGACAAGGCGGCATCGTCCAGCCCGACAAGGGCGCTCCCATCATGTACGGCTGCATGATGGAGGTCGGACGCAACCTCGCCGGGTGGCTCGAGGGCGTCGATCTCGACGCGCTCGCCGCGCCTCCACATCGTTAGAAAGGGGCACTTCATCATGCGTAAAACGTCCATCACCGCGGTCCTCGTCGCGTGTCTCGGCAGCACGGGCTGCGCGGGCGCGCTCGTGCAACCAGGCCACCGCGCGCTGCTCTTCGACCCGTCAACGGCGGAATCCAGCACGAGGTGCTCCAGCCGGGCTGGTACCGGACGGCCTGCCCTTTCTGGACGCCGGACAACAAGTGCCCGCGCGTCGACGACTTCGACGTGACGTACTCGACCTCGAAGGAGCAGTTCCACACGCTCTCGAAGGAGGGCCTGCCGCTCGAGCTCCACATCGCGGTCGCGTACCGGCCGATCGTCTCGGAGCTCTACTTGCTCGACACCGAGATCGGCCCGAACTACTTCGACGAGGTCATCGGCCCCGAGTTCCGCAGCGCCGCGATCGGCGTCTTCGCGCACACGTCGTACCAAGATCTCCAGAGGAAGAACGGCGCGATCGAGGACGAGATCGAGAAGGAGCTCCGCAAACCGCCTCCACGGCAAGCACATCGAGGTGTCGAGCGTGCTCATCGAGAAGGTCGGCTACGCCCCCAACATCATGCAGTCGCAGCGCGAGCGCGTCGTCTCGCAGGAGGAGACGCTCGCGCAGAAGCAGCTCCTCGAGAACAAGGCCGCGCATGGAGAAGCGCGGGATCGAGCTCCAGACCGAAGAAATCCAGACGCGCGCCGCGCACAAGAAGACCGAGCTCGTCCGCGCAGACCGAGCAGAAGAAGCTCGAGCTCCAGGCCGAGGCCGAGCAGAAGAAGCTCGCCGCGACGACGGAGCTCGAGGTGAAGAAGATCGAGATCCAGCGCGACACCGACGAGGAGAAGTTCCGCATCGACTCGGAGCTGCGCAACAAGAAGGCGGAGAAGGCGCTCGTCACGGTGCAGGCGCAGATCGACAAGATGAAGGCCGACGCCGACGCGACGACGCGCGTGACCGAGGCCAAGGGCGAGGCCGCGGCGCGGCTCGCGCTCGCGAAGGCCACGGGCGCCGAGGAGCAGGCGGCGGCCGCGAACATCACGCAGAACCAGGTGATGATGCACGCGTACGACGCGCTCGGAAAGCTCGGCGGCACGGGCACGACGTTCCTCCTCGGCGACTGGTCGAAGCTCCCGAACTGGCTCTTCCCGCGCGTGCCGGGCTTCCAGACGTACACGTGGCCGATGGCGCCCACGGTCGCGTCGAGCAACGCGACGAGCGACACGAACCCGTATCACGGGTGAGGAGAGCCGATGCGACCGTGGATGCTCGTCTTGTCGCTGTCGCTCTTCGGGTGCGATTCGTCCGTGCTCCGCCCGCTCGTCTCGACCGACGCGGCGAGCGGGCTCGAGCAGGTGACGCACTCGCGAGACGACGAGCGCAAACCGGCGATCGCCCCGGATGGAAGGGCGATCGCGTACGAGGTGAACGGAACGCACGTCGCGGTGCTGTCGCTCGCCCGGCCCGGGCGCCTGGTCTACACGTCGAAGGCCGGGCGCGAGCCGGCATGGATGCCCGACGCGTCGTCGATCGTGTACGCGCGCCGAGGCCACATCGTGCAGACGTTCGGGCAGGGTGAGCGCCCGGTATTCAACGCCGACGTGGGCGACGCGTATTTCGGCGCGTCGCAGCCGGCCGTTTCTCCCGACGGCAAGCTCGTCGCGATGAGCGTGACGAACGTGGACGCGAAAGGGCAGGCGTTCGATCGCGCGATCGGCGTGACCGATCTCCTCGGCACGGGGACGAAGATCCTGACGCGCGGCTCCGAGCCCGCGTTCAGCCCCGACGGCAAGCTCATCGCGTTCACGCGCGTGACCGACGGGCGCTCCCACGTGTTCGTCGCGAACGCCGACGGCTCGAGCGCGACGCAAATCACCGACGGCACGTCCGACGACCACGCGCCCACGTTCTCGCCCGACGGAAAGTCGATCGCGTTCTGCTCCGTGGTCCACGACGACGCGCAGGTCGACCAGGCGAACTTGTTCGTCGTGCGCGCGGACGGGACGGGCCTCGTCCAGCTCACCGAGGGCGATCGCTACGCGTGCAGCCCCGCGTGGGGCCACGACGGGTTCATCTACTTCGAGGCCAACGCGCGCCGGCGGTTCCACATCTGGCGCGTTCGCCCAAAGGAGCCATGATGACGAGCATGAAACCCGCCGCGGCGCTCCTCTTCATCGCGACTGGCTGCGCGACGCTCGACACGAGCGCCGAGCGGACCGGACCTGCGCTGCCGCCGCTGCAGCGCGACGCGCCCGTCGCGGCGTTCTTCGAAGGTCACGCGCCGCCCGAGCCGTGGGTGGAGGTCGGGCGCGTGCGCGTCGAGTCCGTCGACTCGGTGCAAGCGGTCCTCTCCGCCGCAGCCGACCGCGCGCGAGAGCTCGGCGCGAACGCGATGCTCGTCGACTTCCGCTGGCACTACCAGTCGCTGCCCGTGACGATCGACGAGGCGGGTGCGCCGCACGTTCCGCCAACGCCGCGCCTCAACGCGAACGTGGTCGCGATCCGCTTGGGAGGATAGCCGCGTGAACAGACTCATGCTGGCTGCGCTCCTCGTCGGGTGCGGGGAAAGATCTCGAGCTCCGACGGCGGTACGGCAGACGAAGCTTCGACGTCCTCGAACTGCGCTTCGATCGTGTTGACGCAAACGGCGGATGCGGGCGGCTGTCAGACGGTGGCCGATTGGAAGTGCAACGCAGGGTTTGACACTTACACGGTGACTTGCTCGTGCGGCGCCGGTGGGCAGGACCCGAAGTGCACGTGCCTTCAAACGCAGAACGGGGAGAAATCGGTGCAAACGTTTTCGGAGTCAGCGTGCTTGTGCGGAGGCTCCGGCGCGGAGCTCGCGAGCACCTGCGCGTTCCAGCACTGAGCTCACGTCCCCTAAGGGCAGGAAGACTCCACGGCAACCGGCGTGCGCTCGCAGCCGCAACTCGTCGTGCTCGGCGTCCCCTCGCCGAGCTGACCATAGTCGTTCCTGCCCCAGCAGAGGACCGCGCCTGTCGCGCGCAGCGCGCATGTGTGCGCGTTGCCCGCGACGAGCTCCTCGATGTCGAGCGGCAGACCGATGACCTGCCGCGGCGCGGGGCCGCTCGGCGTCGCTCCCCCGAGCTGTCCGGAATCGTTGTCACCGAAGCACCAAACGAGGCCGCTCGCGTCGAGCACGCAGACGTGCCCGCCACCCACTGCGAACGACTTCACGTTTGGGACGCCGAGGACGTTCGCCGGGGTCGATTGGATGCCGGCGTCGTCACCGAGATCACCCGACGAGTTGAGACCCCAACACGCGAGGCCGCCGTCCGTTTCGCTCGCGCATGAGTGATCCCAGCCCGTGTCCACGGCAGCCACACCGTTTCCGACGGTCAGGACCTGCGCTGGGCCGCTCGTGATCGTCGTCGTCCCATCGCCGCGTTCACCCCAGACGCCGTGGCCCCAGCACCACGCCGTGCCGTCGACCTTGCGCGCGCACGAGAAGAGGTTACCGCCGCGCACGTCCGTCGCGCCCGCCATCGACGCGACCTGCACGGGCGAAGATCGATTCGCGGTCGTGCCGTCGCCGAGCTGGTCGGTCAAGTTGAAGCCCCAGCACCACACCGACGCGTCGGGCGCGACCGCGCACGTGTGGTTGGTCCCCGAGCCGATCGCCGTCGCCTTCAGCGCGACGACTTGCACGGGCACCGGCGAGGCCTCGTTCGTTCCGTCTCCGAGCTCGCCGAATTGGTTGTAGCCCCAGCACCAGACACTCTCGTCCTGCTTGACCGCGCAGGCGTGGTTGCCGCCGATGGCGACGTCGACGACGTCGTTGCCAAGGGACGCCACGCGCACCGGTTTCATCGCGTCGTCGCCGCCGCTGGTGCCCTGCCCGAGCTGGCCGACGGCGTTCGTTCCCCAACACCAGAGCGCGCCGCTCAGGTCGATCGCGCAGGTGTTCCACAGGCCCGCCGCGATCTTCGCGACGCAGCCCATTCGCGCTCCTGCGTCGCTTCCGTGCTCGACGTCCGTCGACGCGTCGGCTACGTCGACCGACGCGTCGCTTGCGACGTCGGGCAAGCGCCCCCCGCACGCCGCGAGCACGAGCAGACTTGTCGTGAGCCGCCCCAAGGGATTTACCCTAGCAGCTCAGGTCCACCCGTCACGACGCTGGCGCATCAGCGGAAGCGCCGCCCACGCGATCGCGAGCGCGATGACCACCGGGATCGACCACCAACCGAGGATCGCGTCGAGGAGCGTCGAGACGATCGCGGTCGGCAGGAGAGCGATCCCGCCGCGACGCGCGGTGCGCGACCATGCGCCGCTCTTCTTCGAGGTCGCCTGCGTGACGGCGAGCAGCGCGTGGACCTCTTCGCGAGAGAGCTTCGCTTTGGGCTCGTCGCTCGGAGGCTCGTCGCTCGGAGGCTCGGGCCGCTGGACCACGACGCCTCGCTCAGCCATCGGTCGACACCGTCATCGTGAGGTAAGGATACGGCACTCCCGTGAACGGGTTGATCTGCTGACAAACCATTTGCGGGGGCGTGAAGTTCGTCTCGCGGAACGCGCCGGTCGTGTGCTGCTCGCAGATGCACGGCCAAGGCGACTGGAGCGCCAGCGTTTGCCCCGCGCTGACCCACCCGTCGACGAGGCGGACGTCGCCGCTCGAGTCGCATGGGACGGTGTCGCCCGCCGAAACCAGGAGTCGAACGCTCCCGGTGCCAACGACCGTGATGTAGACGGGGAGCGAGTACACCTCGGCGCGCGCATCGCTGGTCGCGAGCCCCAAGACCGCAAAGAGCGCGTGCGCGAGCCGCGGCATGCCTCCCATCCTGCAAGCGCAGTGCTCGCCGGGACTCGGCGGGATCGACGCCTTCGCGGCTCCAACGGCGCCCAGAAATCGTGCCCGGACGGGAAATTTTCCGTGCCGCGGCGCGGCGAAGCCCTGCGATTCATGCACGGGCTGCCGGTACGTCGTTTGCTTTTGCGTCGCAGTGATGGCGCGCTTCTGTGGTTTCGGAGTGCTCTTGCTCGCTCTCGGTTGTCAGCGGACGGACGCGTCCACGATGACCGCGCCAGTGACGAGCTCGGCTGCGGCGTCCGCCGCGGTCTTGACGCCGCTCTCGACGGCCAGCCCGCCCGCCGCGAGCTCCGCGGCCGCGCGGCCGGCGCCGCTTCCGACGCTCGATCCGGTCAAGACGACGACGCACCCCGTCGCCGCCAAGAGCGCCGCGCCGAGCTCGAAGCGCGACCCGATGCGCGCCTGCTGCGATGCCCTTCGCCACCAGTCGCAGCCACAGTCGGCGCAGGCCGCGGCAGTTTGTGACGGCGTTGTGGCGGCCCTGGATGATACCGCCGCAGCGCCACAGCTCGAGCAACTGGTCCGGCCGCTCCTTCTCGATGCGCCGCTGCCCGAGGCGTGCAAAGGACTCTGACCATGCACACGCTCAACGCACTGCTCGGCATCGCGCTCGCGACGAGCTCGCTCGCGTGCGAGGGCACGTTCCAGAACGTGCTCGTCGTCGACGTTGCCGTTTGCGACGTCCCGCTTCGCGGAATCCGTCGACGTGCATCCGTCGTCCGCGCCCGAGGGTGACGCTGACCCGCGCGCGCTGACGGAGTTCGATGACGCGCTCGCCGGCTACGGCGTCTGGTCGGAGGATCCGACGTACGGCGCGATCTGGACGCCGTCGGACGCGACGTTCGTCCCCTACGCGACGAGCGGGCGCTTCGCCGATCTCGGCGACGTCGTCTGGCTGAGCGAGTTGCCTTGGGGCGCGGCGACGCTCCACCACGGGCGCTGGGTGCGGCACGAAGGGCGCTGGCGTTGGGTACCCGGCATGAAGTACGCGGGCGCGTGGGTGACGTGGTCGCACGACGGCGACACGACGGCTTGGTCGCCCGCGCCGCCCACGCTGGTCTTCCGAAACGGCGTCGCCGTGCGGATCACGCCGCCGCCCGAGCCGATCGTGGGGGCGCGCAACGACCTGACGCTCGCCCTCGTGCCGCCGAAGCCCGACGTGCAGGACGTGCGGGACGTGCAGGAGCGGGAGGACGCTCTGGACCTCCGCGGCGCGGAGTACGGCGCGCTGTCGCGGATGATCGCCGATTGGAGCGATGACGCCGTAAGCGCGTGGTAATCGAGAGGCGATGTACTCGAAGATCCTCGTCCCGATCGATGGGAGCGCGTGCAGCGACCAAGCCGTCGCGCACGCCGCGAGGCTCGCGAAGACGCTCGGGAGCCGCGTGACGCTCCTCCACGCGCTCGACGCCTTCGCGCTCGCGCGCGACGGGTTCGTCACGTTCGCGGAATTTCATCGCGAGCTCCGCGCGAGCGGAGAGCGCGAGATCGAGCGGGCCAAACAGATGGCGCGAGCCGAGGGCGTCGAGGCGGAGGGCGTCGTCACGGACGGCGCTCCGCTCGAGGAGATCGTGCGGGCGTCGGCCGATGTCGATCTCGTCGTCATGGGCAGCCACGGCCGCGGCTTCGTGAAGCGCATGCTCGTGGGCTCCGTCACGCAGGCGGTGCTGCATCACGTGACGCGTCCCGTGCTCGTCGTGCCGCCGCAATGACCGCGGTGCGCGTCCCCACGAGCGCGCTCGTGCGCCTCGCGCTCTACTACGGCGTCGCGGGCTTCGGCGGCGGCTACTCGGTGCTGTCGCAGCTGCGGCGCGATCTCGTCGAGAACCGGAAGTGGGTCGACGCGGAGGAGTTCCTCGTGCTCGCGGAGCTCTCGAAGAGCCTCCCCGGGACGCCCGCGACGACGCTGCTCGCGCTCCTCGGCCAGCGCGTCGGCGGTCTGCGCGGAGGGGCGGTCGCGGCGACCGCGTTCCTCGTCCCGAGCATGGCGCTGATGATCGCGTGCGGCGCCGCCTACGGGCTGATGCGCAAGACGCCTGGGCTCGGCCCGTTCTTCGACGGCATGGGCGCCGCGATGGTCGGCGTGGTCGCCGCGACGACGGTCGACCTCGCGAAGAGCGCGCTGCGAAACCGATGGGACCTCGTCGGTGCGCTCGCGTGCGCTGCGCTCCTGTCGCTGCGCGTCGTGAGCGAGCCGGTCGTCGCCGCCGCCGCCGTCGCGGTGGGCATCTTGCGCGCGGTCTCGACTCGCGACCGCGAGCGCCAAGACGAGCCCCCGAAGAGCGAACGGCTCCAGGCCGTGTCGCCGGCGCTCATCCTCTTCGGCGCCGGAGCGGGCGCGCTCGTCGGTCTGGTGCGCGTCTTCGTGCCCATCGGCGTCCTCACGTTCGGCGGAGGTCTCGCGATGGTGCCGGCGATCGAGCACACCGTGGTCGTCCAGGAGCACTGGCTCGACCGCAAGACGTTCGCGGATGCCGTCGCGCTCGGCCAAATCACGCCGGGCCCCGTCGCGATCTGCGCCACGTTCATCGGCTACCGCGTCGGCGGCGTCGTCGGCTCGCTCGTCGCGACAATCGCGATGTTCGCGCCCGCGATCCTCGTCGCGCTCGCCGTCGGTCACTCGATCGAGCGCTTTCGGCGGAGCCCCATCGTCGAGGGCGCGCTGCGCGCTCTCGCGCCGGCGGTGATCGGGATGCTCGCCGCCGCGACGGTCAGCCTCGGTCGCGCGAGCGTCGAGAGCGTGATCACCGGCGTCGTCGCCGCGACCGCGTTCCTCGTGCTCTTGCGGTTTCGCATCAGCCCGCTCGGCCCCCTCGTCCTCGGCGGGATCGTCCAGGTCGCGAGCGCGTTCGTCTTCCACGCTCACTCTTGAAACGTCCACTGCACGTTTCCCGGCGACGGACCGCCGACGGTGCCGGAGACGAGCAGGCGCACGTGGCTGCCGACGCGCAGCGAACCGCTAGCGTCCGTCGTGAGCGTGACCGAGTCACCTCCAAGCGGGAACGTGCACGTTTGATTCGGCTCGACGGAAGCGACGTCGCGCCTTCCGGAGCTCGTCATCACGACCCAGAGCAAACACGTGTCGACGCGCACCGTGAGCTCGACGAACGCCTCATCGCAGCTCGCGCTCGGGTCGAGGTCGTCGACCTGGATCAGCGCGACGGCGGAGCCGCTCAGCGCGCCCGTCCACGTCGCGGGTCCTTCGTACGTCGTCGACGAGCCGCGCGTGACGCACGCTCCGTCGTTGCAAGCGAACGTGCAAATCGCGAACGCAGCGAGGACGGCGCCCATCAACGGCTTCACATCTCCACCTTCAAGCCGACCGACGCGCTGCCCCAGTCGTCGTTGTAGTAGGTCGCTGAAGCCGTGACGCACGTCCACGCGAGCGTGCCCATGCGCAGGCACGCGTCGGCGCCCATCCGCACGTACACGGAGTCATTTTGCATCATGGCTTGCGTCACCGCGCCGTCCGCCGTGCGGATCGTCGCAGCGCTCCACGCGTAGGCCCAACCCCACGTGAGCTCCGCCGCGAGCTTGAGCTCCTTCGAGACGAAGATCTCACCGCCGAGCCCTCCCAGCAGCGGCAAGTCGAGCTCGAAGACGCTCAGCGGTCCGTTGCGAATCACGACGGGCGCCTCTCCCGCGCTCGTCGTCGAGTCCAGCCCGTCGGTCGACGTCGAGTAATGAATACCGCCGTAGCGCCAGATGAAGCCGAGCGTGTCGTTCCCGGCGATGTGCAGCTCGCCGTCGAGACCGAAGCCGATGGACGGCGACCACGAGCTCGACGACGCGACGCCGACGAGCCGGCCCGGAGCAGCGGACCCGACCCAAGCGACGTGCGGCGATTCGTTCGCGACGACGCCCTCGACCGCGACGACGGTGTCGTGCGTCTCGTCGTCGTGCGTGTCGTCAGCGCGTGCGTCGCGACAGAGAAGGACCGCGCCGGCGATGAAGACGACGACCGTGGCTGCCTTCATGTGTCGTGGAAGAGCAAAGGCCGCGCCGCTCGCAAGCCCACGACACGACATGCCGCGCGCTTCTCGAGCGCCCGCGTTTTCCACGAACCACGGGAAAAGTTTCGGCGCTCACGGAGGGCACTTCGACGCGCGGAGCGCCAGCCAACGGGACGCGCCGACGCTCGGGTCCGTGCACGTCGCCGTGACGACCACGTCCTCCGCCGCGTCGAGCAGGTGCGCCGGCGCGAAGCTCGGCTGCTGGACGCCGGTGCAAGACAGCGAGCCGGAGAGCGCGGTGACCGGGCTCGCGGTCGTCGCGCCGAGCACCGCGGGCAGCGCGTACGCCGTGGGCGAGGCGAAGCCCGAGCCGGTCCCCGGGTAGACGAGCCAATCGAGCACTCCAACGGTGCGATCGCCGCACGCGCTGGTCACGATCAGGTCCGGCTTGAGGTCGCCGTCGAGGTCGGCGAACGCGTGCGCGAGCACGCCGGTGCCGCACGCCGTGGAGCCCGCGAGCGAATCGAAGGCGCCGCTGCTCTCGCCCGGGATCGGGGGCAGCGCGAGCACCGTCGGTTGGGTCGCGAAGCTCGTCTTGCCGTTCGTGAACGCGAGCCACTGGTTCGTCCCCGTGACGTCGTCCGCGCACCGCAAGGTCACGACGAGATCCGGAGCGAGGTCGCCGTCGATGTCTACGACCGCGTATCGCGGCGACGTCATCGGTCCGACGCAAGACATCTCGCCCGCCGAGGGCGACGCGAACGCGCCGCCGTCCGGAAGACCGAACGCGATCGGGGAGCCAACGCCGGCGCCGTTTCCCGGAAAGACGCGCCAGTGCGTGATCCCGACCGACACGTCGTCGCAGGCGGACGTCTCCACGAGATCCGGCTTGCCGTCGCCCGTGAGGTCGAAGAACGCGTAGGCCGGCTGGCCGACCCCGCAGCTCGGCGTGTCGACCTCGGTGGAGGGAAAGGCGTTCGCCGGAGCGTTCGGCGGCAGCGCGAACGATTGCGCCGTCGTCGAGAAGGCGCCCTGGTTGCGAAAGACGAGCCATCGCGTCGTCCCGACCGTGGCGTCGCTGCAAAGCGACGTCACGACGAGATCGAGCAAGCGATCGCCGTCGACGTCGACGAGCGCGATCCGAGCGCAGGGCGCCTGAGCGATCGACGGCAACGGGTACGAGACGAAGGACGCGAAGCCCACGCCGTCGTTCGGATACACGCGCCACTGCGTCGTCCCCACGCTCGCGTCGTCGCACGCGCGCGTCACGACGAGGTCGGCGCGCGAGTCGCCGTTCATGTCGGCGAGGAAGTAGTCGAGCTCGGACGAGGGCCCGACGCACGCGGTCTGGCCGGCGAGGTTCGGGAGCGGCGCGCCTTGAACCGACCCCATCGCGGGCAGCGCGAACGCTTGCGAGACGAACCCGCACGGGGAGCCGCCGCCGCGCGGGATGTAGCCGCCGCCGTCGGGGTCGGTCATGCCGGGCGCGGAGCTGGCCGGGCTACACGCGCAGAGGACCAACACCACCGCTGCAGAGCGCCTCATCGCGCGCGCCGCGGCGCGAGCATCGCGTCGCCCTCGAGCATTTCGAGCACCCCTCGTACCGCGTACGAGACGAGCGCGGCGGGTGTCGCGTCCGCGAGCGCGAAGACTCGCTTGCGCTTCTCCGGGTCGCGAAAACCACGCCCCGGTCGGAAGCCGAGGTCACGAAAGCGCAGCTCGCCGCGAGCGACGAACGTGCGGAGCGGCTCGAACGAGAACGGGTAGAGCACCGTCGCGGCGTCGTGGAGGTACCCGACGGGCACGCGGTGCCCTGCCCGCGCTCCGATTTGTAGCCACCGCACGACGCCTCGCGGATGCCCCGAGACATCGACCACCGCGACGCGCGACTGGATCAACGCGCCAGACTTCGCGAACAGATCGACGATCTCGCGGCGGTCGACGAGCAGGACCCCGGCGGGGTAATACGCGCGCTGCTCGCGGAGCGACATCGCGGTCACGAGCGCCTCCAGCGTTCGATCGCGCGCTGGTGCAGCTCGCATACGAGGACGAGCCAGAGCTTCTCGGCCACGCGCGAGCGCGCGAGATCCGTCGGGAGCTTCTCGAACGCGAAGAGCTTTCGAACGTAGTCCTCGCGGAAGATGCCGCGCTCCCGCACGCGTCGCGAGGAGAGGACGTCGCGCGCGAGGTCGCCGAGGTCCGCGTCGAGCCATGCACGAAGCGGGACGGACATGCCGCGCTTGGGCCGATTCACGACCGACGCCGGAAGCGAGCGCGCGACGGCGCGTTTCAGCACGATCTTCTCGTCGGTTCCGTGGAGCTTGTGCCACGGCGGAATCGTCGAGACCGAGCTCGACGACGAGCGGGTCGAACAGCGGCGAGCGCAGCGCGAGGCCGTGCGCGCCGACCATCTTCGCGACCTTCACGAGGATGTTGCTCCCGCCCTTCATCGCGAGGTTCGTCACCATGAGCTGCCCCGCGAACGAGCCGCCTCGGCGCGGGCGAATGCGGCGCTCGACGGCGCGCGCGAGCGCTTCTCGGTCGAACGCGCGGCGCCATTCGGGCGTCAGCGCGGCGTCGAGGTCGTCGCCGAGGTGGTGGTGCGCGCTCATGTACGCCTCGCCGAGCGAGCGCGCCCCGTACGCGCGCTCGAGGAGCATGCCCACGTTCTTCGGACCGCCGAAGATCGGGTCGCCGCCCTCGCCGGTGAACACGACGTCGCATTGGCGAGAGACGAAGCGCGCGAGCACGAAGTTCGGAACCGCGATCGGCTCCGAGAGCAAGTCCTCGAGTCGATCGAGCGCCGGATCGATCGCGTCGCAGAAGGCGCGCGCGTCGAGCTCGAGGACGTGATGGCGCGCGCCGAGGTGTCGCGCGACGGCCTGCGCGTAGCGGATCTCGCTCGGCAAGTGATCGCCGAAATGCAGCGTGAACCCGTCGACGCGATGCCCGAGCTCGTGCAAGCGCGCGAGCACGAGCGACGAGTCGAGGCCTCCCGAGAGGAACGCGCCCACGCGGCCTTTTTTGGGCGCGCGCTCGACGGCCTTCGTGAGCGCGCGGTCGAGCATCCGTGCCGAGCTCGTCATGCCACGCGACGAAGGACGCTCGCGCGGCTCGTAGTAGCGACGCGACGTGACGCTCGTGCCGATGTGAACGACGTGGCCCGGCTGCACCTGCTGCACGTGGGAGAGCGCCGTCGCCGGGGCCGGCGCGTAGCCGAGCACGAGGCTCGTCACCACCGCCGCGCGATTCACGTCGTCCCGCACCCCCGCGCGCAGGAGCGGCGCGATCGCCGTGGCGAACGCGTGACCGGGGCGAAGCGGCGCGTGATAGAGCGGCCGCGTGCCGTAGCGATCGCGCGCGAGGAGGACGTCGCCGTCGACCTTCGCGGCGAGCGAGAACTCGCCCTCGAGATCCGCGATCGCGCGCGCTCCCCGCGCCCGCAATCGGTCGAGGAGGCCTCGCGCGTCGAGCACGCGAGAGCCCTCGGATGCGTAGCCGTAGACGACGAGCCAATCGTCTTCGTGCGCGGCGCCGGCGACGTCTCGCGCGCCGAACCAGGCGCACTCCTGCGTAACATGGGTGACGGGCGCGACGCTCTCCGCCATGCGCGACACCGCGACCTTCGCCCCGCGATCGAGCCCGTGGTAGCCGAAGAAGCCGAGCACCTACCCGACTCCGCCACCGGAGCCGCAGACGTACGGATCACACCCGGCGTCGCCTCCGTCGCCTCCGTCGCCGCCGTCGCCCGCGTCGCCTGCGTCGGCGTCGAACGGGTGGCACGCGAGCGGCGCGCAGTGGCTCGGACGATCGCACGCCTGGATCGCGAGTGCGCCGAACGCGACCGCCGCCGCGCGAAGCAGATCGCGCCGCGCGACGCTCGACTTTCCAGCGGCGCCGAGCGCGAACGGTAGCAGCACCATCGACGAGACCCCGGGCGAGGTGGCCGCGGGCGCCGCCTTGGAGCGCTTCGGGCCGAGCGCGTGCGAGCCCTTTCGATCGGACTCGCGCGCGAGCTCCATTTCGATCTCGAAGATCTCGACGGACGCGACCGGATCACTCGCGAGCTGCGCCTCGTTGATCGCCGCGAGGAGCTTGCGCATGTGGGCGTTCGAGAGGCGGATGCCGCCGCGCGTCGGTCGCAGGCGCCCCTTGGTGTCGCGCGGGCCGCCGTGGATCGCGACGAGCGTTCGCCCGTTGGCGGTCGCGCGAAGCGCATCGCCTCCCTTCGGAGCCAAGAGGACGGCGCCGACGCGGCCGTAGCGACGCTTGTGCTTTCGGTGCGCGTAACCCGGAGGCAAACTCGCCGCGATGACGTACGTCCCCGCCGGTGGGTGGCCGAAGGGCATCAGCGGCGAGCAGTCCGCGTTACCCTTCTTCTCCGCGACTCGCTTGCTCGCGGTCCCGAGCGCGCGAAATGGGCCCGCGCGCGTCGCGCCGTCCGCGCCGACGACGTACGCGCGGCCGCAGAACGCGCGATCTCGCGGCACGACGAAGACGAGCTTCGACATCACGTCTCCTTGCCGGGTTTGCAGACGTACGTTCGATTGAGCATCGGGTGGGCGGCGTCCGTCGGCCCCCAATCCGAGTCGGGATGGAACGCGATGACGTCCATCGATTGATCCGTCGTTCGAAACGCGTGCTTCTCGTGCTCGAGCAGCAAGAACGCCGTCCCCCGCTCGAGCGGCTCCTGCCACCCCGGTCCGTGCGCGACGCCGCGTCCGCGAATGACCACGCCGAGCCTCGTGCTCGGGTGGATGTGAACGCTTTGGTCCGTACCCGCGGGAAAGTGCAAATGGTTGAGCACGGGATCGCCGAGGCGCGCCGGCGCGCACAGCACCGTGTCGGAGCAGCCGTCGATGTAGACGAGCCGCCCGCGCTCCTCCATGCGACCGAGGCACGGCACCGCGCGGTGTCCGAGGCGCTCGACGACCATCACGTCACCTTCGGCGACGATTTCGCAGGGACCCGGCAGCCCGAAGAACCCGCCGGCTTCGAGCTCCGCGACGAGGCCGGGCGCGCGAATCGTCGCGCGACCCGAGACGACCGCGCCGTAAACCGTGATCCCGACGTCGTCGAACGCGCGCTTGCCCGCGAGCAGGTGCAAGCGCGACGGATACATCGTGCTCACCGCGTCGATCACGCCGGCCGTTCTCAAGGTCTTCATGAAAGCTCCCGTGACTTGATGCCTCGCAAGCTCCAAGCCACTCCGATTCCGCAGCAATCACGGAGATCGACGCGCGTCGGAACGGAAACTTTCCCGGCTCGAGCGCTGTCGCGCGGATTTTTTCCGACGCCTCCCCCGCCGGAACGCGCGATGACCGATGGTTTTGCTCGGTGCGGCGTTTGCTTCGCCGCCCGCCACATGGCCTCACGCACGAGCTGGGCAGTCTGCTTCTTCATCGCGTTTTTCGTCGGTTTCCCGTCGCTCGCGCGAGCGAGTCATGCGTGCGACATCGTCACCGCGCATCGTAGCGAGACCGTGATCGTCTTCGCGCCGCCGTCGTCCTTCACGATCTGCTACGGCGGCTCCGAGGAGCCCGATGTCGTGACGGGTCGTCGAGTCTACCTGCAGCTCGCGACCACACCGGGCGCGTCGATGTTCCGCTTCCGCGTGCACGGGCAAGAGGCGGAGCCCAAGCTCACCGGCCTGTCCCGTCGCGCGAAGGACGCACAGACCCTCGCAGCGGCGCTCGACGATCTCTCGCACTCCTCCGCACACATCGCCTCACTCTCGTTCGGCGGCGAGAGCACGCAGCTCGGCGCCGCGCGCGCGCGGTACCTCGGCGTCGTCACGCCCGCGTTCTCCGATGGGCTCGCGAGAAGCCGCGGATCGGTCGACGATTTGACCGAGGCGGAGCACGTCGTCCACCGGTGGTGCGACGAGCTCCGCACGACGCAGGTCCACCCGGACAACGCGCTTCAAGAGGCGTGCGCCGACGCCGCCTCCACCGAAAGCGTCGCGCGGAACGTCTCCGAATTCACGGCCGCGACGAAGGCGTTCGACACCGCGCGCGATCTTGCTCGGGAGGCCGCGATCACGGCGGCGGCGCGAAACGACGAGGCGTCCGCGGCGGCCGCCGCCAACACGCTCGATTTGGCGCGTACGGCAGCCGACGGTGTCGTCAGGCACGCGAGCGTGCTCGCGACGACCGCGCACTCGCTCGCGCGGCGTTTCGCGAGCCTCCGCACGGCGATCGCGTCGCTCGGCGCGCTTCGGGCGGACGTGCCGACGTACCTCGTGACCTACGGCGAGGCGGGAAACGCGGTGCTGCGCGTGGACGCCATTCCGGTGGGAATCGAGGACGACAGCCGCGACGTCGACGAGAACCAGGTGTCCTTCCGATTCCCCATCGTCGGTCGCCACTACTTCGACGTCGAGATCGGCGCCGGCGTGACGGGCGGCCAGCCGCTCATCCCGACGGTGAGCACGAGCGGCAACGCGTCCGTGATCGACGGAAAACCGGTCGACGAGTTCGTCGCGCTCGCGCTGGTCGAGCTCGAGCCGCTGCGCTTCATATGGCCCGACAAGCCGCTCGCGGGGCTCGTGCGCTTTCCGGTGATCGGCATACCGCTGTCGCGCGATCCGACTCAGAACTTCTTCGTCGGCGGCGGCATCGGCTGGACGGGCATCGGCTCGATCACGGCGGGCCCGTATTTGTTGCGCGAGCTCACGCTCGACCCTGGACACTCGATCGGCGACCAGCTCCCTGCCGGGACGTCGCTCGACGCGGTCACGAGCCCTGCCGTCCACCTCGGATTCTTCGTGGCCGCCAGCGTCGACATCGTCGGACTCTTTCGATTGTTCGTGCCCGAACACTTGCCTACCCTCGACGCAGCGAGTGGCCGCGAGCACTGACACCCGTGGCGGTCTGACGAGCGCGGCCGCGACCGAGGCGCTGCGCGCGCACGGCGCCAACGAGATCGAGCGAGCGCGCCCGCACCCAGTCGCTGATTTTTTCCGCAAGCTCGTCGGCCCGGTCCCGTGGATGCTCGAGACCGCCTTGGTGCTCGAGCTCGTGCTCGAGAAGTGGATCGAGAGCGGAATCATCGCGTTTCTGCTGCTCTTCAACGCCGTCTTGAGCACGCTCCAGGAGCGGCGCGCGCGCGACGCGCTCGCCGTGCTCGCGACGAAGCTCGAGGTGAACGCGCACGCTCTGCGAGACGGCGCCTGGCGCACCCTGCCCGCGCGCGACCTCGTCCCCGGCGATGTCATCCGCGTGCGCGTCGGCGACTTCGTTCCCGCCGACCTGCGAATCGACGATGGCTCGGTCCTCGTCGATCAATCGTCGCTCACGGGAGAATCCGCCCCGCTCGAGCTCGGCGTCGGCGCGGACGCCTACTCCGGCACGATCGTTCGGCGTGGAGAAGCGACGGGCACGATCGTCGCGACGGGAGCGCGGAGCCGCTTCGGTCGAACGGCGAAGCTCGTCGAGACCGCGCGCACGAAGAGCCACCTCGAGGGGCTCGTCCTCTCGATCGTGCGCTGGCTCGTCGCGCTCGACGTGGTGCTCGTCGCCTGCGTGCTCGTCTACGCGGCGGTTTCGGGGCTCGCGATGCGCGAGGTTCTCCCGTTCACGCTCGTCCTCCTCGTGGCCGCGGTTCCCGTCGCGATGCCCGCGACGTTCACGGTCGCTTCGGCGCTCGCCTCACGCGATCTCTCGAAGCAAGGCGTTCTCGTCACGCGCCTCTCCGCGATAGACGACGCGGCGGCGATGAACGTACTTTGCTCCGACAAGACAGGGACGCTGACGAGGAACCGATTGACGCTCGTCGAGACCATGGCCCGCGCGCCGCACACGGAAGCCGAGGTCGTCGCGCTGGCCGCGTTGGCCTCGGACGCCTCGACGCAAGACCCGATCGACCTCGCGATCCTCGCGGCCGCGCCGAATGCTTCCGCGTTCGTGCGCACCACGTTCGTGCCGTTCGATCCGGCGACGAAGCGCTCCGAGGCCTTCGCCAAGCGCGGCGACGCGATGCTCCACGTGGTGAAGGGCGCTCCTTTGACCGTCGCGAGCCTCGTTCGCTCGCGACCAGACGTGAGTGAAGAGGTCGAGCGCCTCGCTCGCGGCGGGCGACGCGTGATCGCGATCGCGTCCGGCGCGGGCGACGCGCTCGATCTCGATGGGTTCCTCGCCCTCGCCGACCCACCGCGAGACGACGCGCGCGACGTCGTCACGCGCTTGCACGCGCTCGGCGTGCGCGTGGTCGTGGTCACGGGCGACACGCCCGAGACGGCGCGGTTCGTGACCGCCGCGGTCGGCGTCGCAGGCGAAGTCGTGGATCGGTCCGAAATCGAGGCGATGGCGACGCGCGCCGGTGCTTTCGCGAGCGTCTTCCCGGAAGACAAGCAACGCCTCGTGGAGGTGTTGCAGCGCGAGGGGTTCGTGGTCGGCATGACGGGCGACGGAGTCAACGACGCGCCTGCGCTGCGAAGCGCCGAGGTGGGCGTCGCCATGGCGCAAGCCACCGACGTCGCGAAGTCGTCCGCGAGCGTCGTCTTGGTCCGCGAGGGGCTCGCGGGCGTCGTGCACGTCGTCGAGGCCGGCCGCCGCGTCTATCAACGCATGTCGACCTGGGCGCTCAACAAGCTCGTGAAGACGTTCGTGATCTCGTTGCTCCTCGCGGGAGGACTGCTGGTGACGGGCGACTTCCTCACGTCGCCCCGGCACGTGCTCCTGCTGATCTTCACGAACGACTTCGTGACGATGACCCTCGCGCGCGATCGAGTGACGTACTCCAAGTCGCCCGATCGCTGGAACGCGCGGGCGCTCGTCGCGACGAGCAGCGTCCTCGCGATCGCTTGGCTCGCATTTTTGGTCGGCGTCGTGATCGTTGGTCGCCGCGCGCTCCACCTCGAGCTCGCCTCGCTCCAGACGCTCGTGTTCGTCGGGCTCGTGCTCAGCGGCCAAGTGACGATTTATCTCTTGCGCGAGAGGCGCGCGTTCTGGAAGAGCCGCCCGAGCTCGTGGATGCTCGCCGCGACGCTCGTGGACGTCGCGCTCGTCGCGGCGATCGCGTGGCGAGGCGTGCTCGTCGCGCCGGTCCCGGCAAGCGCCCTCGGCGCGCTGGGTCTGGGGACGTGTGTCTTCGCCGTGGCGCTCGATCGCGTCAAAGTCCGCTTCACGCTCAGTGCGACTTCCAGATCATCGCGAACATCCTCAGGTTGATGATCACGAATCGAAGCGCCTGGTACGGAAAGAACCAACGCCAGAAGAGGACCCAGGGCGTCGGCTTCATCGCGTGCCTCGCTTGCATCGACGTGCTCATGGGCTCACCTCACTCGGGGATCATCCACCAGCCAGGCTTCGCCTTGGCCTTGTAGAGAAATAACGTATGGAGGATGCGCTTGATCCAGTGACCGGCTGAGCCGATCTCGCCGACCGTGTGGCGCAGATCGCGTCCGACGCCGGGGTAGCGCTCGTAGTCCGGCACGACCGGGTACATCGTCATCGACACGGCGCTCCCGCGCCAGAACCCGACGCCGGCCGAGGCGACGCACGCGGCGCCCATCGTGCCCATCGGCGCAGGGTGCGTCGGCGCGTCCGCCTTGCCCTCGATCATGTCGACGATGCTTAGCGCCACGGCGCGCCCCATGATCCCCGAAGGCATGCCCGTGCGCGGCGGCGCGGGCGCGATGAGCGTGCCGTTCTTCGTCTTGCGCGGCTGCGAGAGGGCGTGCGGCGGCGCGAACGCGATGCCGACGGCGAAGATGTTCTTGTAGAGTGGCGACTGGTACGTCTTCGGCCAGTCCTCGGCCTTCCACTCTTCGTAGGGTTTTTGCGTGTAGTTTGCATCGACGCGCATGAACGCGTTCGGCGCGAAGAGCGTGCTCGTGATGTCCTCGCCCGCGCGGTTCGTGGCGCGCAGGCCGACGCCGGTGAACGGCGGCAGGAGCATCGCGAAATCGAAATGGAGCGTGTGCGTCTCGCCGTCGAGCGTCTCGTAGGTCGCCTCGTTCGGGTCGACGCGCGACACGTGAGCGCCGAGGATCCACTCGACGCCGCGCTCGACGAAGAGCGACTCCGCGAACGTGCTGCTCGGCACGACGTAGCCGCCGCGCTTGATCTGGAGCCCGTCGACGCCGAAATCTCCGAGCTCGGCCTCGTTCGTCAGAAAGACGATTCGCGCCTTGTCGCGCACGCCGGCGTTGCGGATCTCGAACTCGAGGTTGAAGACGTACTCGAACGCCGCGCCCTCGCACGTGCACGCGCCGTGGCCCATGCCGACGACGAACGTGAGCGACTCGCCAGCCTTCATGCGCTCGATGGCCTCGTGGAGCGCGGTCGCCGTCTTCTCCGCGTGATCGAACGTGCACACCGACAAGCTGTTGCCGTCGGGGCCGAGCCCAGGCGTCGCGCCGAAGTTCAGCTTCGGCCCCGTCGCGTTGACGAGGTAGTCGTAGGTGAGATCTTCGCGCTCGCCGCGCCGATCATCCGAGGTGTGCTCGATCGTGACGAACGATTCGTCGGGGTGCAGCTCGACCCCTTTGGCCTGGCGATGCACGATGCCAGCGCGCTCGTAGACCGGCGCGAGCTCGAAGGTCACGTCTTCCTTCTTCATCAGGCCGACGCCGACCCAGATGTTCGAGGGGATCCAATTCCACCGCCGGTTGGGCGAGACGACGACGACCTCGTGGTCGCGGCCGAGCTTGCGCCGTAAGACGAGCGCCGCGGTGTGGCCAGAAACTCCCGCACCCAGAACGACGACTCTCGCCATGAGCGTGGGAGCCGACGTCTCGGGGATTGGGTTCGCGCGATCAGGGAGAGAACTGGCGCACTCGCCCGGAGGATTCATCCTGCGGAGGATCTTGCGGCGCCGCGGAGCCGGACGCGGAGGCGTTCTGAGCGTTTTTCGGCGGGGTCGTGCTGTCGTCGCATGCCCACACGAGACACCCGACCGCGAAGAGGATGACGAGGCTGATGGTTTTCATGACACGGACGCACTGCAGCGGCTGTGCCGCGCAAAGAATGGAGGTTTGCCCGATCACGGGAGGTCGCAGCAGGGAATTTCTCCGTGCGTCGTGGAGAATGCGCCCCGACCGATGGCACGCTCGATGCTGTGTTGGCGCCGGTGGTCTCCAAGATCCTGCTCGCGCTCGACGACTCGCCCTACGCCACGCGCGTGGTGACGGCCGGTGCCCTCCTCGCCGTCCGGTTCGGAGCGTCGCTCCACCCGATTCGCGTCCTGACCGCGCGAAACGATGTCCTCGACGGGGTCCCTGATGAGCACGTCCGAGAGGCGACGATCGCGCTCGGAGAGATCGCCCGGTCGTTGATGGATGTCCTCGTGGCGCCGCCTCGCGTGCGCGTCGGCGAGCCATGGCGCGAAATCCTCGAGCTGGCGACCGAGAGCGGAGCCGATTTGATCGTGCTCGGCGCCCGAGGTCACGGTACGCAGGCGCTCGGCGCAACGGCGGGGGCGGTCCTTAGCCACGCGCCGATGAACGTCTTCGTCGTCCGCGATCTCACGCGGCGGTCGACGACATGAGGTTCAACGTCGCGGCCGTCGCGCACCTCATCGCGGCGCAGCTCGACGTCGACCCCTCGAGAGTGACGCACGGCGCTCGATTCGCAGACGACCTCGGCGCTGACGACGTGAGCATCGACGACTTGATGCTCGCGCTCGAAGAGCACTTCGACATCGAGATCGCGAACGACGACGTCGCGAGCCTCCGCACGCTGGATGAAATCCTCGCATTTCTGGACGCGCGCGGGCACGTCGCCGAGCGATGACGGACGCTCAATCGCAGATCCCCGCGTTGCAGACCCCCGAGCAGCAGTCGGCGTCGACGTTGCAAGGATTTCCGCTCGAGACGCACGTGGCGCAGGCCCCGTTGTCGCAATAGAGCGGGTTGCAGCAGTCGTTGTCGGTCGTGCAGAGCTCGCCGTCGACAGCGCACACGGACGCACCGCAGTAACCGTCCGTGCCGCAGATCGCGCTACAACACTCGGCGTCGCTCGCGCAGGGCGCGTTGTCCTCGACGCAGCCCGCGACCGGCGTCGCGCAAACGTCGTTCGGGTCGCACACGCTGCTGCAGCACTGCGCGTCGTCGGTGCACGGATCGCCATCGTACGCACACGTCGGCCCGACGCCCGTGACGCACTGCGCGTTCTGGCAGGCCGCCCCCGGTCCGCAAGTGAAGCCACACCCGCCGCAGTTGTTCGGGTCGGACGCGACGTTCGTGCAATAGCCGCCGCAGTCGTCGGGCGCGGAGCCGCCGCAGCTCGCAGGTTGCGTAACGATCGTACAGCCCACCGATCCAGCGGCCGCAAGAAGGAGAACAGCACCCAACCGCACCGGCCAGTTTTTCATGGGCCGCAAGACAGCACCATCCATGCCTCGCGCTCGAGCTGCATTCACCCGCACGCGACGTCGCCCAGCACGGAAAATTTCCCGATGTGATCCGGAAATTCTTCCTGAAGCGCGCGGGAAACGGCCTTTGTGGGCCGCGTTCGCGCGGCGCAGCGCTTGCTCCATGTCGGGTCGTGATTCGTCATGGCCACGTCTTTCTTCTTGCTCTCGTCGCGTGTGGGAGCACCGCCGCCACGCACCCGTCGACCAAAGCCCCCACCGCGAGCGCCGCGGACGTCGATCAGGACGCCGTCGACGACGTGTTCGAGCACCATCGCCATCACCACTACGGCGGCGTGACGATGTTCGTCGCGATGAGCCTCGACACGCTCGGTCTGACGCCCGAGCAGCGGGCAGCCTTCGCGCCGATTCAATCGGAGCTGTACGCGAAGATGGGCACCGCGCGCGACGCCGAGAACGCGGTCCTCGCGATGCTCGCCGAGGGCGTCGCCGCGGGCGCGATCGAGCGCGGGAAGGTGGACGACGCGATCGAACGGCTCCGTGTGGACGCGACGAGCGTCCACGAGGCCGCGGCCGACGCCTTGAACCGCTTGCACGCCGCTCTCTCGCCCGTGCAACGCGCGACGCTCGCCGACAAGGTCGAAGCGCACTGGAGCGTCTGGCGCCAGGCCAACCCCGCCGACGAAACGAATCGCCCTCGCGGACAGCTCGCCATCGTCGGCCAAGAGCTCGCGATGACGCCGGACCAGATGAGCTCGGCGCGCGCTAGGTTCGCCGAGCTCATGAAGAGCGCCAAGCCGCTCGACGTCGAGAGCGCGGCGCAGGGCATTCGAGCTTTCGAGCGCGCTTTCTCGACCGATGCGTTCGATGCGCACACGATGTCGAAGAGCGTCGGCGCGGAGCTCGCGGGATTCGGCGCGCAGCGCCTCGCGCGCTTCTGCGAGGCGCTCGCCCCGCTGCTCCGGCCCGAGCAGCGCACGAAGCTCGTCGACTTGCTTCGCGAACACCAGAACCACGGAGGCAACGATGTCGATGCTCGTTAAGAGTGCGGTCGTGATCGCAACGCTCGGCGCGAGCGCGGGGTGTTACGCGGAGCCGGTATACGCGGGGCCTGCATACGCGGGCGACGCCGTCGACACGTCGTACGCCACCGACGGCTACGCGGCGCCACCGCCGGAATACGTGGCGACGACGCAGCCCGTCTACTACGAGGGACGCGCCGCGTACTATTACGGCAACACCTGGCGCTACCACGAGAACGGCCGCTGGAATGCGTACCGCGGCGATCCCGAGGGACTCCGTCAGTATCGCCCGCAGCAGCGCGGAGGCTCGTATTCCGTCCCGTCGCGTCGTTATGAGGGCGCGCGCGGCGGCTCCGTGCATAATGCCGGAGGTTGGAACAACAGGCGAAGGTGAACGAAGCACTCTTCCGCGATCACGCAGCCAACGAGCGGACCGTGCTCGCGTGGATCCGCACGGGCGTCGCGCTGATGGCGTTCGGGTTCGCGATCGCGCGCTTCGGGCTGTTTCTTCGCGAGATCACCGAGGTGCGCGGCGGCGAGCTCCGATCGTCGATCGGATCGCAGTGGTTCGGCGCGGCCATGGTGGTGCTCGGGCTGGTCACGAACGTCGCCGCGACGATTCGCTATGCGCGCATCAAGAAGGCGCTCGACGAGGGGCGCTCGATCGCGATGAGCATGACGCTCGTGTACGTCGTCGGGTTCGGCTCCGTGCTCGTCGCCCTCGTGATGGCCGCGATCCTCTCGCGCACGTTCTGATCAGTACGGCCAAACCGGCAGATACAGCAGCGGGTCGCTCGTCACCTGGACGTGGATCACGCCGAGCTCGGTCTCGAGCTCGTCGCGCGCGAACGCGAGGTTCGCGTGGATTTGGTATTCGCCCTTCACGTCGATGAGGCACGTCACGGGGATGGACGCCGTGGCGCTCTCGCCGGACGCGAGGCGCGCGGGGAGCTCGACGGGTTTCACGTCGGTGCACGCGAGCGGGTGGTTGTCCTTGGTCACGCGGAAGATCATCTGCGCGGGCCCGATGGGCACGTCGACGGTCGACGCGTTCGTGACGCGCACGACCACGTGATACGCGCCGGCCTTCCACTCCGGCTGCGTGAACTTCACGCCCGTGAGGTTACCGCCCATGGCCGCGTAGAGCTGCGGGTACGACGCGAGCGCGCGAGGCACGTTGCGCTCGCCGCGCGTGACGTCGAATCCGAACGACCCGACGCGCGCCGCGGGCGCAACGCCGAACGACGACATCACGTCGATCTCGTAGTGACCGGGGAGCGGCAGCGAACAGAGCTCGCGCATGATCTTGATCGTCGCGTGCGGCGCGATCACGTTGGGGTCGCGTGGGCGGAGCTCGGTCGGCGAGTCGCATCGCACCCGAACCGCGCCGCGACGCGCGCGGAACGAGACGCCGATGGGCGACACGTCGCGCGGCTCGTCCGTCCCGTTGGCGATGACGAGCTCGACCGCTTCGGGCTTGCTGCCGAGGATCTCGCTCCGGTACGGCGCGCTCGGCTTTCCGATGACCGTGACGCTGAGCGGCGGCGAGATCTCCGCGCCCGTCGTCGTCACGACCGGCGGCGGCGGCGCGGAGGGCGGCTCGGCCGTCGCGGGCGCGCACGCGATGAACGCGGCGAGGAAGAGCTGCGGCTTGGAGACCACGTGACGAGATCGTTCACCATCCGTGCCACGTGATTTCCGCTGAATTACGTGCGCTGGCGCTGCGAAATGCGCACGCGTGGCGCAACGCTCGCGTCAAGGCGAGCAGCTCCACGAAGCCGAGCCAGCGTCGCCTTCGCAAGTGCACGCCGCGGCGAGCTTGCAGACGCCAGAGATGGGATCGCGATCGGTGCCGATGACGTTCGCGGTGCACCCGACGGCGAACGACGCGTCGCCCGGAAGGATCGACACGTACGGATCGCTTCCGCCTCCGACGCAGCCGGCTTCGTCCGATCCGGCCTCGCAGAACTCGACTGCGTGTATGGTACAAGCATCTTGATCGCTTGCGTCCGGCGGAACGACGAGCGTCGCCTGGTTGCACGCGGCGCACGCGAGCGCGAGCGCGATTTCATGTCGAACGGTGAGCATCGGCGTTCGGCCAGCAAGAGGCGCACCACCGGGAAATCCTGAGGGTGGCGAGCAGCGGCGCGATCGGCGCCGGGAAAATTTCCCTGCGCGTCAGGATTTCGTCCGATACGGACCCGCGCTCGAGGCCTCCGCCGACGCGACCACCGGCGGCTCGTGGACCACGATGACGAGCCCCTGCGCGCGATCCGCCACGCGCGCGGCCGTGGTCCCGAGGAGGCGATCGATCACGTGATAGCCGTGGCTGCCGACGACGATCGCGTCCGCGTCGTGCGACGCGGCGGCGTCGAGGATCGCGCGCCACGGCTCGGCGGACACGACCACGTCGACCAAGGCTTCGACGCCCAGCGCTTTTGCCTGCGAAGCGAGCGCGCCGAGCTCTCGGCTCGCGTCCTCGACGAGCTTCGGGCCGAGCGCGTCGCGACCGTGCGTCGCCGCGGCTGGAGGAAACTCCTGAGGGACGTCCACCGCGCGAAAGAGGACGAGCGACGCTCGGTATTGCTTGGCGAGGTCGAGCGCCGTTCGCATGACGGTGCTCGCGCGCGGCGTGGTGTCGAGGGCGGCGAGGATGCGTCGCATCGCCCCCTTTCGTTGCACGTCTTGGTCCAAGCGCTCGATGCATCGCGCCACGATCGCCGCGTGCTGCCACTCGGATGGCGCCAAAACGCGCGGTTCGCGCCAGGTTCGACGTTTGCTTGGCTCGACACGGATGACCACGCTCGACGTGAGTCGGAGGCGACGTGTCATCGCGGTCCTCGCGACCGGGACGCTCGTCGTGGCTGGAGCGGGCGTGCTCCTCGCCTTGCGCTCGGCTCACGCGGTGAACCGGTCGACCCTCGCGTCGGCGCCGCGACCGGTCACGTTCGTCGAAGCGAACGTGAGTACGTTTCGAGGATCGCGCACGTACGTGGGCTCGATCGAGCCCTGGGTCGAGGCCAACGTAGGACCCCAATACGTTTCGGCGTACGCGCAGACCGTCCTCGTGCGACCTGGCGACGCCGTGAAGCGCGGGTCCGTGCTCGCGACGCTCGACTGCGCGAGCCCGAACGCCGCGACGCGCATCGCGGAAATGCAGGCGCAGGCGGTCGACGAGCGACAGCGCGCGATGGCCGACGAGGCCGCGCGCGTTCGGGGCCTGCTCGACGGCGGCTTCGTCGCCGTGAACGACAGCGAGCAACGTGAAGCGCACGCACGCTCCGAGCAGGCACAGCTGCTCGCCGCGCGCGAGAGGCTCAACGAGGTCGCGCTCGACGTGAGAGACTGCGTTCTTCGCGCGCCGTTCGATGGTGAGATCGCGACGCGCACGGTCGATCCGGGAGCGTTCGTGCGCCCAGGTACGGCGATCGTATCGGTCGTCGATCGTGCGACCGTGCGCGTCACCGCGGACGCTCCAGAGAAAGACTTCGACGCGATACCTCCCGGTGCCGCCGTCGCGATCGACGTCCTCTCGACTGGCGCTCGCGTCGTCGCGGCGATCTCGCGACGCGCACCAAAGGCCGATCCGGCGACGCGCACGGTGCATTTCGAAATCGACGTCTCGGACGCCGCGCGCGCGATCCCCGTGTCGACGACGGGGCTCGTCCACGTCGATTTCGGCGCGCCACGAAGAGCGACGAAGCTCCCCGTGGACGCCGCGAGCGTGGGCGAACGCAAGGCGAAGATCTTCGTGCTCGACGGCGACGTCGCGCGCGCGAAGGAGGTGAGCGTCGTCGGAGAGTCTGGCGGTTCGCTCTTCGTCGACCCGTCCGAGCTCGCGCCCGGCACGCGCGTCGTCCTCTTCGGACGTGCCCTTCTCCGAGATGGCGATCGCGTGACGCCGAAGCCCGACGCTCCCCCGCCACGCGGACCGAAGGACGACGGCAGCGGCCGCGGCGGCGGCAGCGGGAGGCCGATGTGACCGGCCTGTCGCTCCGCAACCCGCTCGCAAGCCTGATGCTCTCGCTGATGGTGATCGTGCTCGCCGCGGTCGTCACCCCGCGCATGAGCATCGACACGTTTCCGGATCTCACGCCGCCGGTGCTCGTGGTCGGAACGCTCGCGCCAGGCCTTGCGGCGCGCGACGTCGAGAAGACGCTGACGTGGCGCATCGAGAAGTACGTGAGCGCGACGCCAGGCGTCGACCACGTGCAGAGCACGTCGCGCAACAACTTGAGCATCGCCTACGTGTGGATGACCTGGGGCACGAACCTCGACGCCGCGCAGACGCTCGTTCAGCAGCAGGTCGCCTTCGCGATGTCCGCCGTGCCGAAGTCCCTGGGCGTGCTCCCTCCGTTCGTCCTGCAATACGATCCCACGAACGCGCCGGTCGTGCAGGTCGCCGTCTACGGCGGCGATCTCAGCGGGCCGCAGCTCTACGACTACGCGTTCAACGCCATCGAGCCGCTGCTCGAGGGCATCCCCGGTGTCGCGAGCGCGGCTGTGAACGGCGGCCGACAACGACAGATCAACGTGATCGTCGACCCGGCCGCGGCGCAGTCGCGCGGGCTCACGGCCAAGGAGATCAGCGCGGCCGTCGGACAGGCCAACGCGCTCCTCCCCTCGGGCGAGCTCATCTCGAAGGCGTTCGACGCGAACGTCTACACGAACGCCGTACCCGAACGCGTCCGAGTCATCGGCGACGCGACCGTGAAGATCGAGAAGGGACGACCGGTGATGATCCGTGACGTCGCGCGCGTCGAAGACGGCGGCGCGGCGCCGACACAGTCCGTCTCGGTCGACGGTCGAAACGCGGTCTACTTGAACGTGCTCCGTGTGCCGGGCGGCAACACGCTCGCGATCGTCGATCAGGTCAAGCGCATCGTCGCGGGTCTGCGCGATCTGCCGCCCGGCGTGAAGGTCGAGCCCGTCTTCGACGAGTCGACCTTCGTCCGTACCGCGTATTCGGGCCTCCAGAAGGAGATAGCCCAGGCGCTCGTGCTCATCGCCCTCGTGATCCTGCTCTTCCTCCAGAGCACGCGCAGCACCCTCGTCGTCGCGATCGCGATCCCGCTGTCGTTCGCGATCACGCTCATCGTGCTCTACGCGACGGGGCAGACGCTCAACGCGTTCACGCTCGGCGGCCTCACGCTCGCGATGGGGCCGTTGGTCGACGGCGCCGTCGTCGTCATCGAGTCGATCCACCGGCACCAGCGGCAAGGCGCGTCGGCCGCAGACGCGGCGCTCGCGGGCACGAACCGCGTCGCGTTTCCCGTGCTCGCGTCGACTCTGACGATGATGGCGGTCCTCCTGCCCGTGGTGCTCCTCACCGGGCTCGCGCGACGACTCTTCGCGCCCCTCGCGCTCACGGTCGCCGTCGCGCTCGCCGCTTCGTACGTCGTCAGCATGTTCGTCACGCCGGTCGCGAGCCGCTACATCGTGAAATCGGTGAAGCATGGAGCGCTCGGGACGCGCGTCGAGCGCTTCATCGACGGCATCGCCGATCGCTACGCGCGCCTCCTCGAGGCCGTGCTCCCGCTGCGTGCTTGGATCATCGGCGCGTGCGGGCTCCTCACGGTCCTCGCGGTGCTCGGCGCGATGCGTCTGCCGACCACGTTCTTCCCCGAGGTCGACGAATCGATGGAGCGCGTCTACGTCCGCCTCGCGCCCGGCATTTCGCTCGACGAAGCGTCGCGCCGCGTCGAGGCGATGGGCAAGATGCTCGCCGAAGAGCTCCCCAAAGGCGACGTCGAGCTCGTCTTGACCAACGTCGGATCGCCCGAAAACGCGCGCAGCGCGATGACGAGCCCGAACGAGGGTCCCCACATGGGGTTCATCCGCGTCGCGCTCGCGCCTCCCGAGAAGCGCGCCCACTCGCAGGAAGAGATCGCGCGGCGCATGCGCGTACTCCTCGAGGCGCACGATCCCGGCGTCGAGCTCATGCAATGGCCAGGAGGCCTCGTCGCGAGCGTCTTCTCGAACGGTTACGTCGCGCCGATGGTGGTCGAGGTGCAAGGCGACGATCTCGCGTTGCTCGAGGAGCAAGCGCGCGCTGTCGCCGACGACGCGCGAACCGTGGGCGGCGTTCGCGACGTCGAGGTGGCGCTCGAGACCGACTACCCCGAAGTCCACGTGGACACGGCGCGCGATCAAGCGAGCCTCGTCGGCGTCACCTCGCGCGACGCCGCCCAAGCGACGCTCGACGCGACGCTAGGCAACATCAACTTGCCGAGCGTCTGGATCGACCCCCACAACGGGCAGGCGTACTACGTCGTCACCTACTACGACGAGCGCGCCGTGGGAGACGTGAACGACCTCGCGCAAATCCCCACGCGCGTCAGCCCCGAGGCGAAGGCGGTGCCGCTCGGCGCGTACGCGCGCATTCGTCGCTCGACCGGCCCGATCGCGATCGACCGCGACCACATGCAGCGCGTGACCGAGGTCTACATGCAGACCGAGCGCCGCGACATCGGCAGCGCCGCGGCGGAGCTCGAACGCAAGCTCGACGGCGACCCGCGCCTGCACGGCGCGAACCGCAAGTTCGTTGGCGAGGTCGATCTGATGCGGAGCACGTTCTCCGGGCTCGGCGTCGCGATGGCGCTCGCGATCATGGTCGTGTTCGTGATCATGACGATCCAGTTCAAATCGTTGCGCCTGCCGTTCGTGATGCTCTTCACGATCCCTGTCTCCCTCGTCGGAATCGTGCTCGCGCTGATGGCGGCGAGTCAGGGATTCTCGATCACCGCGCTCATGGGCGTGCTGATGGTCATCGGAATCGCGATGTCGAACGGCATCTTGCTCGTGCACGAGGCGCGGCTCCACGTCGACGAGGGCAAGCCTCGCATCGAGGCCGTCGTGCTCGCGGCGAGGACGCGCTTCGTCCCCATCGCAATGACGAGCCTCGCGACGATCTTCGGGTTGCTGCCCACAGCGCTCGGCGTGGAGCGCGGGACCGAGGCCAACCGTGCCCTCGCGCTCGCGGTGGTCGGTGGGCTCGCGTCTTCGACGCTGCTCTCGCTCTTCCTCGTGCCGAGCGTCTTCACGCTGCTGTCGCGTGAAAGACAGGCGCGCGGCTAGGACTTACCGAAGAGGCGCTCGAAGATCGACGGCTCGCCCTTGCCTTGAGCGGCGCGCTCTTCACGGCAGCGGCAGCGCTGCTCCTTCGGGACATCGCCGAGCACCTGCTCGACATGGCGGCCGCAGCCTGCGTACGACGGTTTGTTGCAAGTGGAGCACTGGATACGGGAACACACGTTTTCACCTCGTTCGCGACGTGAGAGCCGCCGTCGGCCCGAAAGGATTCATGACTTGTCGACCGGGAAGCCTTTGCTCTGCCAGTCGTGCTTGAAGTTGCTCGGCATATCGAGCACTTTCACGCGCAGCCCGAGCGATTTGAGCTTCGTATACGCGGGGCGGATGTTCGGACAGTCCGACCGCGGGCAGCAGCCGCAGTAGATGACGACGTCGCGGTCCTTCGGAAGGGTCGAGGCGATCTGCGCGAGCTTCGCGAGGCCCTCGTCGGTTCCGGCTTCTCCGCCGTAGCGGGCGCCTTTGACGTGGCCGCGCTCGAAGAGCACCTCGGGACCGACGTGGATCACGATCGGCGCGTCCTTCGCGGTCAGCGAATTCGCGACTTGTTCGGCAGTCTCGACGTCGGTCGCCGCCCACGGCACCGGCGGACCGTTGTCCGCCGCGGGCGCGCTGCCGCCCGAGTCACCCGAGGGCTTGTCGCAGCCCGCGATGTAACAGAACGACATCAGCGCGAAGACGATCAGCCCAATCCGCACGCGCCACCTCCGCAGGTTCCGCCCGCGCAGCCGCCTCCGCCGCCGCTCGAGAAATCAGCGGATTTCCCGCCGATCGCGAAGCCCGAGAGCGTCTTTTGGACGTCGGCCGCCTGGCACTTGGGACACCGAGCTTCCGTCACTTCACGGACCAGCTCCTCGAAATCGTGACCGCATGCGTTGCAATGAAAGTCGTAGAGCCTCATCGATGGTAGAGAGCCATCGTGGAACTCGAAGGATTCGTCGACAAGGCAAAACGCGGAGATCCCGCGGCCCTCGAGCGCGTCCTCGCGGAGGTGGCTCCTGCGGTGCGTCGCTTCGGCATTCGGATGTGCAAGAACCCGCACGACGCCGACGACGTCCTTCAGGACACGCTGCTCAACATCGCGACGCACCTGCCCGAGTTCGAGGGGCGCTCGTCGCTCCTCAGCTGGGTCTTTACGCTGACGCGCACCGCGTGCTCGCGGAAGCGGCGCGGCCTCAAGAATCAACCGCCCGTCGCGGACGACGCCGTGAACGAGCGCCGTGACGAGGGCCCGAGCCCCGAGGCGCGCGCCGCCGAGCACGAGATTGGGCAAGCGCTCACCCGCGCGCTCGACTCGCTCTCGGACGAGCAGCGCGAGGTCATCCTCCTCCGCGACGTCGAAGGGCTGAGCGCGCAAGAGGCGGCCGAGGCCATCGGCATCACGGTCGACGCGCTGAAGAGCCGGCTTCACCGCGCGCGCGGCGCGCTCCGCGACGCGTTCGTTCCGCTGGTGGAGGCGCCCTCGTCGTCCTGCCCCGACGTCGTGCTCCAGTGGTCGCGCAAGCTCGAGGGCGATCTCAGCGCGACGGATTGCGCGACGATGGAGAAGCACCTCACGACGTGCCCCGCGTGCACCGCGACGTGCGACTCGCTCAAGCAAGCGCTCCTCGCGTGCCGGCGCTCGAGCGAAGACGTCCCGCCCGAGGTCCAGGCGCGCGTCAAAGCCGCGGTCCGTGCGTGGACAGCGAATCTCTCGGCGCGCTGAGCGCCTCGCCGTTCGGCTTCGCGTCCGCGCGACGCACGAGCTCGTCGATCTGCTCGCGCTCGAGCGTCTCCTTCGTGATGAGCTCGTGGGCGAGCGCCTCGAGCGCGTTCTTGCGTCGCGCGAGCACCTCGCGCGCGCGCACTTGCTCGCGCGTGATGACGGCCTTCACCTCGCGGTCGATGAGCTCCGCGGTCTCCTCGCTGATCTCGCGACGCTCGAAGGTACCCTCGGACGGAAGGAACATCGGGTGCGCGCGCTCGAACGTCACGGGCCCGAGATCGTCGCTCATCCCGAAGCGAGAGATCATGCGTCGCGCGATCTCCGTCGCGCGCTCGATGTCGTCCTCCGCGCCGGTCGAGACGTCGTCGCAGGCGAGCTCTTCGGCGGCGCGCCCCGCGAGCAGCACGCACAGGCGATCGAGGAGCTCCGCGCGCGTCATCAGGTAGCGCTCCTCGGTGGGGAGCTGCAGCGTCGCGCCGAGCGCGCCGATGCTCCGCGGAATGATCGTCACGCGGTGGACCGGGATCGGCGTGCGCCATCGACATCGCGACGAGCGCGTGGCCGCCTTCGTGGAACGCGACGCGCCGCTTCTCGTCGTCGGTCATCACGCGGCCCTCTTTCTTCAGGCCGAGCTGGATGCGATCGATCGCCTCCTCGAAGTCGCGCTTGCGGACGACCTCTTGCATTGGCGCGCACGGTCGCGAGCGCCGCCTCGTTGACCACGTTCGCGAGATCGGCGCCGACCATTCCAGGCGTGCGCTGCGCGACCACCTTCAGGTCGACGTCGGGCGAGAGCTGGACCTTCTTGGCGTGGACGCGCAGGATCGCCTCGCGCCCGCGCACGTCGGGCCGATCGAGCAGCACCTGGCGATCGAAGCGGCCCGCGCGGAGGAGCGCCTTGTCGAGGATCTCGGGCCGGTTCGTCGCGGCCATGATGACGATGCCGATCGTGCCCGCGTCGAAGCCGTCCATCTCGATGAGGAGCTGGTTCAACGTCTGCTCGCGCTCTTCGTTCGCGGCGAACCCGGCGCTGCCGGCGCGCGCCTTTCCGACCGCGTCGAGCTCGTCGATGAAGATGATGCACGGCGCGCGCTCCTTCGCTTGCTCGAACAGATCGCGCACGCGCGACGCGCCGACGCCGACGAACATCTCGACGAACTCGGAGCCCGAGATCGAGAAGAACGGCACGCCCGACTCGCCAGCGACCGCGCGCGCGAGCAGCGTCTTGCCCGTGCCCGGCGAGCCGACGAGGAGGATGCCCTTCGGCACGCGCGCGCCGATCTTCTTGTAGCGCTCGGGCTGCTTCAAGAAGTTCACGATCTCGCAGAGCTCCGCCTTCGCCTCGTCGACGCCGGCGACGTCGGTGAACGTCACGGGGTTCTCGAGGCTCTTGTCGTAGACCTTGGCCTTGCTGCGCCCGAACGTCATCGGGCGGTTCCGCGCGGCGTTCGCGCCGATGCGGCTCAACCCGAGGAACACGAGCGGCAGGATCAAGAACGGGAGCACGGTCCAGAGGATCGGCCCCCAAACCGAGCCGTGGTCCGGGCGGCCCGTCACCTCGACGCCGTGCGAGCGAAGCGTCTCGAGCAGCGTGCGGTCGTCGATGTTGGGGATGCGATCGGCGACGAGCTCGCGCGCGGGCTGTTTGTTCTCCGCGCGGAGCGTCGCGACGATCGAGTCCGGCGCGATGTCGACGCGCGCGACCTTGCCCTGATCGACCGCGTTCATCACCTCGGTGTACGGCACGTGCTCCGGCGCGGGCGCGCGCACGATGCGTCGCGCGACCCAAAGCCCGATCAGCAGCGAGCCAAGCAGCAACACTGGGATAATCGGGACGGTTCGCAAGCGCTCACGCAGGGTCATCGGTGGCCAACGACTTCATCATTCGTGCCAGACCACCCGGCCGCATGTGTTGCGTGGGCGCAAAGTCGCGGTCTTACGGCTGAGCGAACCCTCTCGCGCCGTCGATGGCTCACACGTGACGCATGACCACGATGGAGATTTTCATTCCCCGGCGGCAAGCGCGTCGACTGCTCGTTCGATGGCTTCACCGTCAAGACGGACCAATCGCCCAAAGGCGGAGGTGAGGGCTCAGCGCCCGAGCCGTTCTCGCTCTTCCTCGCGTCGCTCGCGACGTGTGCGGGCATTTACGTCCTCGGCTTTTGCCAGGCGCGCAACATCCCGACGGAGGGCATTCGCCTCACCCAAGAGAGCACGCACGAGGACGGACGGCTGAAGCGCGTTCGGCTCGTGATCGCGCTACCGCCGAGCTTCCCGGAGAAGTACGTGACGGCGGTGAAGGCGGCCGCGAACGGCTGCAAGGTGAAGAAGACGCTCGCCGATCCTCCGGAGATCCTCGTCGACGCGATCACGTCGTCCGAGGTCTCTGCGGCCGCGCCCGCAGAGTGACGAGCGCGACGAGCCCGCTGAGGCCCGCCGCGAAGAAGCACCACACGGATACGAACCCCGCGCGATAGAGGCTCGCAGTGACCGCGCAGGACGCGACGGTCGCGACCGCGAGCCACGTCGTGCCGCGGAGCGAAGAGAGCGCGAGCGGCGCGGCGACGAGCGCGACGTACGCGAGCTGCGTCGCGAGCTTGAGCGGCGCGTCGATCTGGACCCAGTAATAGAGGTTCCCGAACGCGATGCACGCGTTCGCGTCGCGCAGCGTCGCGCAGCCGATCAAGTACGCGCCGAGGAGCGCGCCCGCCGCGGCGAGGGCCCCGAGCACGCCACGCGCCGGCGCGCGAGGCTCGATGGCCCAAAGCGAGATCGGCACCCACGCGGGCCACACGAAGAGCGCGAAGAACAGGAACGCGCGCGCGAGCGCGGTCCCTCCGACGTGATACGGCGCGCGCTCGAGCGTGAGCCACACCGCGCCCTCGCACGCCTGCTGCGCCGCGAAGAGGAGCGGGATCGCCGCGAACGCGAAGTGACGCTTCGAAGGCGCCGCGCGCACGCTCGCGACGCCGATCGCGCCGAGCGCGCCCGACGCGACGAAGCTCGCGGTCGCCGAAAAACACATGAGGCACCGATAGCATGGCGCGCTTGATGCACCTCGTTGACGCGAAGGCAGCCGATGAAAACGCTCCTCGCCCTCGGGATGATCGCGCCGCTCTGCGCCTGTGCCGCGGAGGCCGACGTATCCTCGACGACGCTCACGTCCGCCCAGCTCCAGCCCACGCACGTCGAGGCGACGGGGCCCGCGATCGACCGCATCACGCACGCGCAATGCGCGCGCGCTCAAGCATGCGGCGCAGTCGAGCAACGCGGCATCTATCGGAGCGCCGACTACTGCGAGTCCGACGTGAGCCGCGCGACGCGCGACGAGATGTACGGCCCGGATTGCACGTACGTGGACGCCGCGCGGCTGTCTGCGTGCATCGAGGCGATTCGGCAGGAGCCGTGCTCCCGCATGAACGAAAACGAGCGCTCGCCCAGCGTGTGCCGCCGAAGCTGGCTCTGCCGCTGAGCTTCACGCGCTGTTGATGACCGCGAGGAATCCCTCGCCGTACTGCTCGATGCGACTCGGACCAAAGCCGTAGATCTCCGCGAGCTCGCCGAGCGTGCGCGGTTTCCTCTTCACGAGCTCGGCGAGCGTCTTGTCGTGCGCGACGACGTACGCCGGGATTTGCTTCTTGCGCGCGACGTCCGCGCGGTGATCCTTGAGCTTCACGAAGAGCGCGTCGTGCTTCACCGACTCGGGGAGCGCGGCCTCGCGATCGCGCTTGGTGCGGCGCGCCGCGGTCGTCTTCGGTGGGAGCACCATGCGGACCGGGAGGACCCCGCGCATCGTGTCCCATCCGACCTTCGTCACGTAGGGCACGGGGTGCTCGGTCGGCGTGAGGTCGATCCACCCGGCCGCGAGGAGCGCTCGAAGGAGCGCGGTCACCCACTCGACGCGCTCGCCCGCAAAGAGGCCGAACGTCGAGAGGCGCGTGAAGCCGAAGCGCCGCGTTTTGTCGTCGTCGACGCCCACCAGCATGCTCGCGACCGCGGCCATGCCCGCGCGGCGGTTCGCGCGCGCAACGCCGGAGAGCGCCTTCTTCACGACCACCGCGATCGCTTCACGCGCGCTCTCGTCGAGCGAGTGCGCCTCGAGCTCGCTCTCGCACACGTCGCAGTGGCCGCAGCCGCCAAGGATTTCGTTCTCGTCGCCGAAATATCGAAGCACGAAGTCGTGGCGGCACGTGCGCGCGTCGAGGAACGTCAAGAGCTCACGAAAGAGCTTCCACGCGCGCGCGATTTGCTCGGGCGTCGAGTCGAGCTCCACGAGCCTTCGGCGGAGCGCGATGTCGCTCCCGCTGCACATGAGCAGGCCGTGGGCCTCCTTGCCGTCGCGGCCGGCGCGGCCCACCTCCTGGTAGTACGCCTCGATCGACGACGGCGGCTGCGCGTGGACGACGATGCGCACGTCGTCGCGGTCGATGCCCATGCCGAACGCGTTCGTCGCGACGACCACGTCGACCGCCTTGCTCGCGAACGCCGTCGAGACGCGCGAGCGCTCCTCCGCCGAGAGCCCCGCGTGATAGACGGCGACGCGCCATTTCTCCTTGGCGAGCTTGTCCCCGAGGTCCTCGGCCTTCTTGCGCGTGGCCGAGTAGACGATTGCCGCGCCGCCCGCGGGATCGAGCGCGGCGCGGACCGCGGCGCGCGTTCGGATGAGCACCTCGCGCGGGCCGTCGACCGCCATCGCCTCGAGGTGGAGGTTCGGCCGCGCGAACCCGCGTAGGACGACGTCGTGCTTTCAATCCGCGAAGCCGAGGTGCAGCACGATCTCGCGGCGCACGTCGGGGGTCGCGGTGGCCGTGCACGCGAGCACGCGCTCGGGCTTGAGGTCGTCGAGGAGCGCGCCGACGCGCAGGTAATCCGGCCTGAAGTCGTGCCCCCACTGCGAGATGCAGTGCGCCTCGTCGACCGCGACGAGCGACGGCCGAAGTCGCCGCAGGCTCTCGACGAACTGCGGGTTCGCGAGCCGCTCGGGCGCGACGTAGACGAGCTTGTAGTCGCCTCGAGAGAGCCCCTCTTCTCGCGCGCGCCGCTCCGGGAACGGCAACGTCGACGCGATGTACGTCGCCGCGATGCCCTTCTCGACGAGCGCGTGGACCTGATCCTCCATGAGCGCGACGAGCGGCGAGAGCACGAGCGTGACGCCCGGAAGCACCGTCGCCGGAAGCTGATACGTCAGCGACTTTCCGCCGCCCGTCGGCGCGACGACGAGCACCCTGCCCGACCCCTCGAGCAGCGCGCGCATCGAATCACGCTGCCACGGACGAAGCTCCGCGAGCCCGAACGTGGACGTGAGACGCGACTCGGCCGCGTGGAGCAGACTCGGCTGCGGATCCGCCGCAGGCGGGACGCGCGGATTCAAATGTTCCAAACGGAGCGCCATCATGGCGCGTTCGGTTCAGCAACGCACGTGCCTCTTCGTTTTGCCGCGTTTTCCGCTCGTTCGATCTGGCCCGGCCAGGCCCGGGCCGGCCCGTGGGCCAATCGTCAGGGGAGCCGTCCGGCGACGAACGACTCGCTCGTGCCCGACGTCGAGATGGCCACGGCGTTGCCCGCGCCGAAGTTCGTCGTTCCGCCGTAGCCGCCCGCAGTCGCCGATACGCCACTCGGCGCGACCGCGAGCGAGGTCGACGAGATGCTCGCGGTCGAGGTCGCGAGCTGCGGAAAACCGACGCCCCACTCGGCACCGTACGTCGGCGGAGGCCCGAACTTGGCGAGGTACGCTCCGTAATTCGACGCGCCCGAGTCGGCGAGGTGATCGGCGCCGATCGCGGGAGAGTCCTCGTACCAGCCGCTGACGATGATGTGGCCCCACGCGTCGAACGCGACGCCGCTCGTGCGATCCGCGCCGACGTCGCCGATCACCTGCTGCCAGGTCGTCTTCTGGGTCGCGTCGTTCATCAACCAGACGATGCCGTCCGTGCTCGACGAGCCCGTCGCGCCCATGCCGAAGTCGATGCCGCCGTTGAACGTCGCGGCGACCGCGACGTGCCCCGTGGCGTCGACGGCGATGCCCTGTCCGTTGACGCTCGTGCCGCCGGGGTCGCCGTACGCGACCGCCCACTGCGGCACGGGCGTCGGCGACGAGTCGAGCTTCGCGACGAGGAGGTTGTATTTCGTGCCCGGTCCCGTCGGCACCTTCGAGCCGAGCGCGTCGCCGCTCTGGAGCGTCGCGCTGGTGTAGTTGCCGAGGATGTAGAAGTTTCGCGAGGCGTCAATCGCGAGCGCCTGCGGCGTATCGTCGCCCGCGCCTCCGATTTGTCCGCTCCACACGAGCGTTCCCGTCGACGCGTCGAACTTGGCGAGGGCCACGTCGTAGCCTCCGTGCGTCGTGAGGGTGCCGCTGCCAAAATTGATGGTGTTGCCCGCGAGCCCACCGAACGTCGTCGCGTAGACGAGATCGCTGCCGTGCGTGACGAGGCAGGACGGGCAAGAGATCGAGAGGCTGAACGCCTTCACCCACAACGGCGCGGCGTTGATGTTCTTGCCGTTGAGCTTCGCCAGGAACGTCCCGGAGCCGAGCGCCTGACCGTTGAGCGTGAGTCCGTTGAACGTCAGGCCCGCGATGTAGACGTCGCCGCTCGCGTCCGCGGCGACGGAGAGCACGTCGTCCGCGCCCGAGCCGCCGAATCCGATCGCGGCCGTGACTTTGCCCCCGGAGTCGAGCGTCGCGACGTAGCAGTCGCGCGAGCCAGTCGGCGTGGGGAGACCGTACGCGCCGATGACGACGTTCGCCATCGTGTAGTTTCCGCCGACGACGAAGCCGCCCGTTGGGATCGCGGCGATCGACTCGGCGCCGTCGAGGGTCGAGTTCGTTCCCCAGTGCGCGGCGAACGCGAAGCCACCGTCAATCGCCGGCCCCTTGTCGACGTCGGGCCCCGCATCGATGTTTTGTTGATCGGGTGCGGCGTCGCTCGTCGTCGGCGAGTCGACCGTCGCGTCCGTTCCGCCGTCCTTCGGCGTCGTGTTGTCGTCACCCACGCACCCCGCAAGCAAAACGAAGACGCCCAACCGCAGAGCGTAATGAACCATGCAGAGACGATATCATGCAGTGTCGAGCCGATCACACGAGGCCGGCGAGCATGCCCAGGTCTTCGGCGTCGGCTTTCGCGAGCGCCTCGAGCAGGTCCCGGTAGGGCTCTAGGAAGAACTCGGGGCCTTGCGTTGCGAGGCGCGCGTGCCAAACGATGCCGTCGAGTGTCTCGCGGTCGAGCTCTGCGAAGCGCTCGAGCAGCGTCGCAGCGGGAGGGAGCCGATCGCGAATCTCGGCGAGATCGGCGGCGTCGAACGCGCACACCCAGCCGCCGTTCGGGTCGGTGCCGAGGTGCCTGCCACCACCGACGATGAACGCGAGCGGGCCGGAGCCGCTCTCGCGCGACCCGGTCAGGAGCACGTGGATCACGTGCCAGGCTTTTCCGAGCGAGACCGTCGGCCGATCCTCGCGAAACATGATCGACGCGATGAGGTCGTCGTCGCCTTCCTCGAGTTTTTCGAGCACGGCGTCTTCGACGAAGGTGATCTCGAAGGTTTGCGACATGTCGTCACCATCGTACGCGACGCCGCGCGCGAACGTTCCTCTCGGACGACCGCCGATCCCGGGCGCCTCGCGGTGTGGAACGACAACGAGGCCAGGCGCTCTCCGCGCAGCAGCTCGACGACGAGCTCCGCCTCTCGCAGCAGTACTTGCTCACGAACGTCGGCTCGCCGGTCGACTCGTTCGCGAGCCCGATGGGCTCGTACAACTCGACGGTCCTCTCCGCGATCAAGAAATACTACACGCCGCACCGCACGGTGAACGTGGGCATGAACTCGATGGGCAGCAGCGTCTACGACGATCCGCTGCGCGAGCCCGTGACGCTCAAAGCGATTCGAGCTTCAGGTTGATCGGGCACGAGTGGTCGCCCGTTCGCTCGCTGTACTGCTGGTGGTAGGCCTCGGCCTTGTAGAATACACGCATCGGCTCGACCGACGTCGCGATGGGTTTTCCGAGGCGCGCCTGCTCCTTCTCCTTCGAGGCACGCGCGGCTTGGGCTTGCGCGTCGTCGAACGTGAAGACGACGCTGCGGTAGTTGTCGCCGAAGTCGGGGCCTTGGCGGTTCACCTGCGTCGGGTCGTGCATCATCCAGAACGCCGCGAGGAGCTTGTCGTACGAGACCTTCGCCGGGTCGTACTCGACGAGCACCGTCTCGGCGTGGCCGGTCGTGTGCGTGCAGACGTCGTCGTACGTGGGGTTCACGGTGTGGCCGCCGGAGTAGCCGGGCGCGGTCGCGACGACGCCGGGCACGTGGCGAAACGCGTCCTCGACGCCCCAGAAGCACCCGGCCGCGAACGCGGCGAGCTTGTCGTTTCCGGTGGGCGTGAGCGCGCCGCCGGTGGCGGTCGCGTGACCAGGATCGGTGCCGACGTGGTTCATGGCGACCTCTTGCGTCGCGGCTGCGCCGTGACATGCGAATAGAAGCGGGAGCGCGAAGAGCGTTCTCATGCATCGACTACGCGTGAGGGGTGAAGCGCGTTTCGCTGATCTCCAAGGATTCACTCCGCAGGGAAAAACAAGCGTGGACCGCTTCCTGCAACAGAGTCACTCCCGCAAACGCGCACGGAGCAGGTTGAAATAACGTCGCGCGATCCCCGACGCGGCCGCGGCTTTCGCGGTGTCTCCGCCGGCCTCGGCGAGCACGTGCTCGAGGTAGCGCCGCTGGAACTCGCCGACGACCTTCTCGCGGGCGCGCGCGAACGGGAGGCCCGCGCGGATGACGTCGTCGATCACGTCGGCGCTCGCGCTCGCGGGCGCTTCTTCGGTCGGCGCCGGCGCGAGATCGCCGAGCGCGATGTGCCGCGCGATCGTGTTGCGGAGCTCGCGCACGTTGCCGGGCCACGGCTCGCGCTCCCACCTTCGCAGCAGATCCGCTGGAGGCCCCTTTGCCGTTTGCGGCGTCCCGCCTTCGGCGGATCCACCGGCGGAATCTCCGCCGAGCGTGCTCCACCAGTGGCGCGCGAGGAGCGTGACGTCGCCGCGACGACGGCGAAGCGGCGGGAGCTCGATGCGCGCGACCGCGAGCCGGTGAAAGAGATCTTCTCGGAAGCGACCCGCGGCGACCTCTTGATCGAGATCGCGCCGCGTCGCCGCGAGGAGGCGCACGTCCACCTTGATCGGGCGGTCGCCGCCGACGCGGCGGATCTCGCCGCGCTCCACCGCGCGGAGGAGCTTCGGCTGGAGGGCCAGATCGAGATCGCCGATCTCGTCGATGAGGAGCGTGCCGCCATGCGCGAGCTCGAAGACGCCCTTGCGCGTCGCGACCGCGCCCGTGAACGCGCCCTTCTCGTGGCCGAAGAGCTCGGACTCCATGAGCGGCCCGTGCACGCTCGTGCAGTCGAAGACCACGTAAGGACCGCTCGCGCGCGGACCGGTCTCGTGGAGCGCCTCGGCGAGCGCCTCTTTTCCGGTGCCCGTCTCGCCTTCGATGACGACGGGCACGTTCGACTGCGCGAGGCGCTCGCAAAGCGGATAGAGGCGGCGCATCTCGACGCTCCCGCCGATGACGCGGCCGAAGCCGTCGTGGCTGCCGAGCGTGGGGACCTTGGCGACCTCGAGCCGGTCGACGCGAATCGCCGTCTCGCCGATGCGCACGATCTCGCCGCCCCGGAGAAACCCGTCGATGAGCGTGACGCCGTCGACGAACGTGCCGTTGGTGGAGTCGAGATCGGTGATGCGAAGGCCGTCCTCGCCGAGGTCGAGCGCGAGGTGCCTGCGCGAGACGAGCGGGTCGTCGACTCGGAGCGCGCAGGCCTCGCTGCTCCCGACGAGCACGCGCGAGGGCTCGGAGGCTTCGACCACGACGCGAGCGCCGGTCGCCGGGCCTTCGACGACCGTGAGCGCGAAGCTCGCGCGCGGTTTCGGCACGCGATCGACGCGATGGGTTACATCCGCCACGGTGAGAGAGTAGCCGATTTGCGGGGTGCTCGAGGGGCAGAGCCCCTCGAACGAGGCGAACGCACGAGCACGCGGCCACGGCCGCGCGCGAGCTTTACTCGAAATCCTTCCACCGCGCGGCGATGACCACGCCCACGATGAGCGTCGACACGACGCTGATGGCCGCGCCGAACGTGTCGCCCGATTGGGCGCGGAACACGAAGCTCATCATCGAGAATCCCGAGAGCACGTAGACGCCCCAGCGCTTGAAGCTCCACACGCCGGCGACGCCGAGAAGCTCGAGCAACGAAGCGCCGGTCGCGATCATCGAGAGCTGCGCGAGCCTGTGCGCGTGCGCGACCGTGACGCCGTCCGGCAGCTCGCCGCTGAACGCCAAGAGCACGAGGAAGGAGAGGCCGATCGTCAGAAGGCACCCGATCGTCTTCAGCGCGAGCACCGTCTTGACCCGGGCGGGAAGCTCAGGACGGGTCTGGACCGTAGGCTGTGTGAGGTAGGGCGTCATACCCAGGCTCTTCAGCAAGGGATGAGCCACGCGTGCTTTCAATCACTTGGAAAACGCCGGGGATCGAATCGATCCGCGCACGCGCGCACCTGGGGATCGACACGATCCGAGGCATGGTGTAAGTACCAAGCCCCTTCAGTTTACAAGAGGGCATTTCAGGAGAGTTGCATGTCGCGCTACCGCTTCACGTCCGAATCCGTCACCGAAGGCCACCCCGATAAGCTCTGCGACGCAGTCAGCGATTCGATCCTCGACGCGATCCTCACGCAGGACCGCACCGCACGCGTGGCGTGCGAGACCCTCGCGAAGACCGGCATGGTGGTCGTGGCGGGCGAGATCACGACGACCGCGGTCATCGACTACCCGGTCATCGTCCGCAAGGCGGTCAAGGAGATCGGCTACACGAGCTCGGACATGGGCTTCGACGCCGCCACGTGCGCGGTGCTCACGGCCGTCGAGAAGCAGAGCCCGGACATCTCGCAGGGCGTGACCGAGGGCGAAGGCCTCCACAAGGAGCAGGGCGCGGGCGACCAAGGCCTCATGTTCGGCTTCGCGTGCGACGAGACGCCGAACCTCATGCCCGCGCCGATCGACTACGCGCACCAGCTCGCGCGTCAGCTCACGGCGATCCGCAAGAACGGCAAAGCGGACTTCCTCCGCCCCGACGGCAAGACGCAAGTCACGCTCGAGTACGAAGGAAACGAGCCCGTGCGCGTCGACGCGATCGTCGTCTCGTCGCAGCACTCGGCGGACGTGAAGTACAAGACGCTCCGCGACGCGATCGTCTCGATGGTCATCGAGAAGGTGATCCCGAAGAAGCTCATCGACAAGAACACGAAGTTCCACGTCAACCCGACGGGCCGCTTCGTCGTCGGCGGACCGCAGGGCGACTGCGGCCTCACGGGCCGCAAGATCATCGTCGACACGTACGGCGGCATGGGCCGTCACGGCGGCGGCGCGTTCTCGGGCAAGGACCCGAGCAAGGTCGATCGCTCGGCCTGCTACTACGCGCGCTACGTCGCGAAGAACGTCGTCGCGGCGAAGCTCGCGTCGCGTTGCGAGGTGCAGGTCGCGTACGCGATCGGCGTCGCGCAGCCCGTCGGCGTGCACGTCAACACGTTCGGCACCGGCAAGGTCTCGGACGAGACGCTCGAGAAGTACATCCTCGCGAACTTCGACATGCGCCCGAAGGCGCTCATCGACGAGCTCGACCTCCTCCGCCCCGTCTACACCGCGACCTCCGCATACGGCCACTTCGGCCGCAGCGAGTTCTCGTGGGAGAAGACGACCCGCGCGGCGAAGATGGCGGACGACCTCCTCAAGTCGTCGTCCAAGACCAACGGCACCAACGGTCACGGCAAGTCGAAGAAGAAGCCCGCGGGCCGCAAGGCTTCGGACGTCTTCGCGGACTGATCCGCGAATCAAGCGGAACGAAGACGGGCGCTGCGAGTAGTCGCGGCGCCCGTTTTTTTTTGCCTCATGAAGCTCTTCTCCTCTTTGGTGCGTGCGTCGGTCGCGACGCTCCTGCTCACCGATTGACGCCCGCGCTCAACTTTCCGGGTGACGGCCCGGGCTTCGATTCCGTCGCGGACGATCCGAGCGCGCAGAGCTGGGCGGTCGTCTACTACCAAGCCGACGGCACCGGACAGACCATCCGATTCGCGCGCTTCTGCAACTGAATCGCGCGATGGGCTAACCACCGCCGACGCAGCGCTCGACGTCGAGCCGGAGGCGCCGCGCTCTCGCGTCGAGCTCGGCGCGTGGGAGCTCTTCGCGCTCGGCGCGCAGCGCCTCGAGCTTCGTCTCCTTGTCCCGAAGGCATGCCTGGCCGATCACGTCTCGATGCTCCCGCGCGACGCCGAGCGTGCGATGCACGAGCGCGAGCGCGCTCTCGAGCGGATCCGCGTCGACCGTGTAAGCCTTGGGATAGCCATTTTCCTGCGGCGGCGGCGCGGAGCGCGCGCACCCGGCGAGCGCGAGGGCGATGACGACGAAGTGCTCGATGGACGACACGTGGACGACGCCCGCCACGTTAGCGCCAAAGGGCGACAGGTCGGCGTCAAAGACTGACCCGAGTGTAAAGTCCTGCAAAACGGCGGGCGCGATCGCGGGCGTGGCCTTACGAAGCTCTGCGTGAAGCGCCCCCTCCTCTTGCTCCTATCGTGCGGTTGCATCGCGCGCGGCGTCCCGGCGCCCGAAGAGACGCAGACGCAGACGCCCGACGCGGGCGACGGATCGCTCAGCGTCGTGCAGCTCCGCGATCCGAGCTCGCCGTCGCATCCCGTGCTCGGCACGTCGGTCGTCGTGCGCGACGCCGTCGTGACGGACATCAAGACCACCGGAAGCTCGCACGGCTTCTTCGTGCAGGATCCCGTCGGGAGCTCCTACGCGGGTGTTTATGTCTTCGTCGGCTCGGCACAGCCAAGCGTGTCGATCGGCGACGTCGTGCGCGTGCTCGGGACGTATTCGAGCTGGCTCGGGCTCGACGAGGTCGACGCGCGCGCCGGGTTGGTGGACGTCACCGGCGGTCGGGGGCGCCCGGCGCCCGTCGACGTGACGCTCTCCGAGATCGAGCCGAACGCGCCGCGCGCAATCGAGCTCCAGTCGATGCTCGTGCGCGTGCACGGCGTCATCGCCGCGACGGGCACCTCGAACGGAGACTTCACGATCGGCGAATCGACGAGCGGCGCGCGCATGGTCGTCACGAGCTACATGGCAAACGACGTGGGCCCGTCGCCGTTTCCCGTGATGGCGAGCGAGACGTTCGCGTCGATCACCGGCCACGAATACTGCGACGGCGTCGCCCAGCTCGCGCCGATGTCCGCGAGCGACATCGTGCGCGACTGATCGGCCCAAGACGCACGCGAGCTCGTCTGTCTGAGGCTCGTGCGGGCTTTCATTCGCGCGGCAATCGCCGTCGTGCGCGCTCGTGCGCCCAGCGCCGGCCGATACGTGCACGGAGACGCATCGATGCGTGACGGTGTGGGCGGGTTCCACGATGACCGCCGCTCCGGGGCGACGGCTGATCGTCGAAGGGGGCGAGATTTATCATGCGAACAGCAAGCGATCTGCCGCGGCTCGCTGCTCTCGCCGGGTCCAGGCGGCGGCCTCGTTCATGTCGCGGGCGGGGCGGTCGTCGCGCTCGGAGCCGAGGGAGCGTGGGTGGCGTTCTCCGTCCACCTGCAAGACGGCACGAACGAGGTGCGCGCGTTCGTGACGCCACGACGGGTGCACACGGTCGCCGCGATGTCCGTCGTGTCGCCGTTCGTCGCGGTCTACGCGTCGAACGTGTACTGGCTCGAGGGCGCGCAGGTGCGCAGCGCCTCGCTCGACAACGTCGGCGACATCAGCACCACGGGCCCGACGCACAACATCGGCTCGGCGTCGGGTCGCGTCGTCACCAACCTGCGCGTCGGCGCGTACGGCGTCTACGTGGCCACCGAAACCTCGCTACAGCACATCTCGCCGAGCGGCACGACGACGACGATCGTGAGCGAGCCCGTCGACGAGCTCGACCTCGACGGCGCGAGCGTTTACTGGACGAGCGTGCGACGCGGCGTCGTCGCGAAGACCCCGCTCCGCGGTGGGCCCTCGACGGTCCTCGCGACGAACGTCCATCCCCGCGGCGTCGCGGTCGACGTGACGAGCGCCTACTTCGTGGACGAGGCGGCGGACGCGACGACGATCAAACAGGTCACGCCCAAGTGACCTCGGCGCGCGAGGTTCGGCGCCCTTTCGCGGATCGTTCGGATCCGAACGATCTACCCCGATCCGGCGGGTTTTAGCTGGTCCCGTGGCCGATCGTTCGGATCCGAACGATCGCTGCCGCGCCGGGTCACGGGGGTCGGAGGGCCACCCGCAAGAGCCACGTGTGCGGCGCGGGGAGCGCCAGCGCGCCCCCCGCGGAAGCGTACTCGTCCACGAACCGGGGCGGCAGCGGCTTGCCGAGCTCGGCCATGTGCTTCCGGTGGTTGTTTTGGACATATGCGACGGCGCGGCGCGTCTCGGTGGGCGTGCGCAGGGGCCGAGCGTGATAGCGGTCCGCGAGCACGCGGCCGTCGCGCTTCATCATCGCGTTCAAGCCCTTCGCGACGCGGATCGAGAAACCTTGCATCGCGCGCGAGAGCGCCTCGGTCGTGGCCGCCTCGACCACGAGGTGGACGTGGTTGCCCTGCACCGAAAACTGCACGATGCGGACGTCGAAGCGCTCCGCCGCCCGCGTGATGGCGCGCCCGAGCACCGCAAACGCTCTTCGGCTCCGGAGATTGTAGACGTGCCGCTCCATTCGAAGCGTCACGTGAACCGGAAGAAGGCGCTCGAACCGGACCCGCGGAAGGTGCGAGACGCCCGCCGTCGCCCCCTTGGGCTTACGCCCCGCACCAACGCGCGCGCCGCCACGCCGGTGAAATCGAAGATCGAGCTGCGTCTGTCGCCGCGACATTGATTTGGCAGATATTACATGTCTGGTCTGGGTGCGTTGTCCAACGCGCACGGCTCGATTTCAGCGCTTCTTGGCTGGCGCGCTCAACGGACCCCGTGCTCGTCCCTTGCGGGGGTGCGCTCAGCGCGTCACGGCGCGCACGGGTTCTTCGTGCCCGAGTCGGGCGTGGTCACGGGCGCGCTTGCGTCGCTCGTGGGTGCGGACGCGTCGTGCGTAGCGCCCGAGTCGGTCGGGGTGCCCGAGTCGGTCGGGGCGCCTGCGTCGGAGGTCGGGGGCGGCGCGGGGTTCGCCCACGCCTTGAGGTCCGCGAGCGATCCGTTGAACTCGTCGTGATCCACGCCGCCGCTGATGCCGCTGACCGTGCCGGTGTCGGCGTATTGCCAGAACTTCCACGACGTCCACCCGTTCGGCATCGAGGGGCACGTCACGCCCCAGTTCGCGACCCACATCGGGTAGCTCGTGAACTTGCCGCCGAAGTGCGCGGCGAAAGACGAGCTCGTGTAGATCATCGGCTTGCGGCCGATCGCCTGCTCGACGACCGTGAGCCACGTCTGCATGTGCGCCTGCATCGTCGCGTCGGTCTGTCCACCGGTGACCTCGATGTCCATCACGGGAGGCAGATCGCCTGCGACGAAGCCGCCGTCGGCCTTGACCTGGTTGATCAGCAGGTCGGCCTGCTGCGTGGGGTCTTCGCCGGGCTCGAAGAACTGATAGACGCCGCGCACGAGGCCGTTCGCCTTCATGCCCTTCCAGTTGGTGGCGAACGTCGTGTCGAGCGTGCCCGTGCCGTCGCTCACTCGCGCGATCGCGAAGTCGATGCCCGCGCCCTTCACGCTCGCCCAGTTGATCGAGCCTTGGTAGACCGACACGTCGACGCCCTTCACGACGGTGCCCGTGGCGCAGACGGTGAGCGCCTGGCCGCTGTTCGTGCACGCGTTCTCGGGGCCCGAGCTGCAGCCGGCGAAAGCGACCGCGGACGTGACGAGGGCGAACGTGAGGAGCGAGAGCTTCATGTGTGTGGCGGCTCTCGTGTGCGAAAGCCGTGCCGCGTGCAAAACGCGGAATTCGCGATTTTCTCGTGGCGATCTCGCGAGCTGACGCGGGCGCGATCGCGAGCGTTCGCGAGGCCGCGAGTGGCCTATCATCGCGCCGTGCGGGACATCTTGCCGAAGGCCCTGATCGCCGTGGTCGCGTCCCTCGCAATCGTACGCGCCGCGACGGCGAAGCCTCCGACGACCGGAAAGCCGATCACGGAGCTCCAAGCGCACGACGCCTACCGCGACGTGACCTCGCGCGAGCGGACGATGCGCCGCGAAGCCGCTGTGAAGTTCCCCGGCGATCCGTGGTCGCAGGACGACGACTTCCACGAGCGCGAGAACGAGGAGATCCGATCGTACGCGGGTACGCACGAGATTCGATTGAGCGACGTCGTGCGCTCCGTCGACGACGGAATGCGCGAGCGCTGGCTCACGCCCGTTCAACCGAACCCGAAGGTGCCACCGTGCCGGCCGAGGCTGTCGTACTGAATCGGTGGCGCGCGCCGATCGGCACGATGCGCTCGCTCGCCGCGAGCCCGTGGTGGAGGCTCGCGCTCTTCGTCACGCTCGCGGTCGTCGCGAAGGCGCTCTGGATCTGGCGCGCGGGCGCGATGGTCGATTACCGCGACGCGCAATACAACACGCTCTTCGAGGACGCGGCGCGCATCTCGGTCGTCGACTACCACGAGCTTCCGTTCTGGAACCCTTACTACTGCGGCGGCGTCTACGCGCTCGGCACGCCGTCGGCGCGCTTCACCTCGCCGACGCTCATCCTCTCGGTGATCTTCGGCGTGCTCCGCGCGAGCCCGCTCGTCGCCGTGCTCGCGTGCGTCGCCGGCCTCGAGGGCACGTATCGCTACGCGCGTGCGCACGGCGCGGGCGCGCTCGGCGCGTTCTTGTGCGCGCCGGTCTATGCGCTCTGCTCGTTCTTTCCGCGGTCGGGTGCGTTCGAGTGGATCAACTTCCTCGGCTTCCAGCTCTTGCCATGGGCCGCGCTCGGACTGCGGCGCGCGTTCGGCGACGGATCCGCCGCAGGCGGGACGTCGCGAGCACCAAACGCGAAGATCCGCGGGGCGGCGCTCGCGGGCGGCGCCGTCGGGTGGATGACCTGCTTCGGCGGGACGTACGCGGCGCCTTACACGCTGCTCGTCGGCGCGTGGGAGCTCGCTCGAGGCGATCGTGCGCCTTCGCAAGGATCGCCGCGCGCTCGGCAAGGCGCTCGCGATGGGCGCGATCGCGGCGCTGCTCGGAGCGGGCATCGCGGCAGCACGCCTCTGGCCGATCGCGGAGACTCTCGCGTCGTCGCCGCGCGTGCTCGGCGCGATCGACGGAAACCGGCCGATCGAGATCGCGAAGATGCTCTTCGGCTCGAAGATCCCGTTTCGCGGAGATTTCCTCGTCGGCGTCCTCGTGCTCCCGCTCGCGGTGCTCGCGGCGATCGAACGTCGCTCCATCTGGCTCGTGTCGCGCGCCGCGTTCTTCTTGTGGCTCGCGGCCGGGTTCGCCGCGCACCCCTCGGGCTACGCGCTCCTTCGGACGATCCCGCCGTATACGATGCTCCGTAACCCGGAGCGCTTCCTCGTTCCGTTCGCGCTCGTCTATGCGGTGCTCGCCGCGCGAGGTCTCGGCGATCTCGAGGCGCTCGTGCGCTCGAGGAAATGGAGCCCGGTGATCGTCCTCGCCGCGCTGGCGCTCGCGTACACCAACGACGGCGTCCTCGTCGACAACGACTGGGCCTGGCAGCGCGGTCGCACGTTGATGGAAGCGCCCGCGCCTCACGAGCCCGGCGAGTTCGCCAACGCGCGCGGAAACCGCTGGCTCGCCGCGTACTACCCGAACCTGAACCGCGGCACGCTCTCGTGCTTCGACGACTACCAAGTGCCGCAATCGCCCGAGCTCCGCGGGGACCTGCCGCACGAGGAGCTCCTCGCCGATCAGAGCGCCGGCACGGTCGTGCGACGCGCGTGGTCGCCCAACGCGATCACGCTCCACGCGGACGTGAGCGTGCCCGCGCGCGTCATCGTGAACCAGAACTGGCACCCCGGATGGCGCGCGAGCGTGGGAACCGTCGTGAGCGACAAGGGAAGGCTCGCCGTCGATTTGCCCGCGGGACAGAGCGACGTGACGTTGAAGTTCCTCCCGCGCTCCGGCGTCGGCGGCACGATCACGTCGGTCCTCGCGCTCCTCGCGTGCGTCGCGCTGTGGCGCTCTTCGCGCGCGAAGCTCCCGGCGCAAGCCGCGCTCGCGATCGCGCCGTTCGTCGGCGTCGCGAGCGCGTTCTTGTTCGTCCACGAGCCGCCCCGCCCGCCGCCCGCGCTCCTTCTCCCGAGCGGCGAGCCCATCGCCGCGAGCGCGCCGCCTTTCGGCGCGCAGAAGGTCGGCGCGCGCCTCGAGGAAGGCATCGAGATCGAGGCGTCACGCGCGCTCGTGCGCAACACGCCCGACGGCCCCGTGGTCGATCTGGAGATCGATTGGCGCCTCACGCGCGCCGCGCCGCCAGGTCTCGGCGTCTTCGTTCACCTCGAGCCCGATCAAGGCGACGTGGTGAACATCGACCACGTGAGCCTCGCGACGGTCGCTCCGTTCGAGACCTTCCCCGCGAACATGACGCTGCGCGACTCGCTCCCCGACGTCGCCATCGAGCGCGGCAAGACGTACAAAGTCTGGGCCGGTCTCTGGCGCGCGCGTCGTGGAGGAGAGAGGCTCCACATCGTCGACGCCGCGGGCGCGACGACCGACGCGGATCGCGTTCTCGTTGCGACCTTCAAGGCACCGTGACTACGCTGCGCTCGATGCGAAGACTCGCCGCCCTCGTGTTCCTCGTCGCGTGCAAATCTCCCGACGCCGCTTCGGCGGACGCGAGCCCTGTTTCGTCCGCCTCGGCAAGCGCTGCGACCGCGAGCGCCGCGCCCGTCATCACGCGCGGGAGTTGGTGGGACGTGGCCGCGAAGAGCCGCGTCTACACCGAAGAGCGCCGCGTCGACGCCGACAACGCGCTCCGCATGCTCCCCGAGACGCAGCGCGACATCGCGGTGCGCGCGCTCAACGACATGGCGAAGCAGAACGCCGACGCCGACGGCATCCGCGCCGCCTCGCAGATCGCCCGCGACGCGCAGGACCGAGTCGACGACGCGCACAACCCCGCTGCGCGCATCGCCCTCGCGACCGCGGGTTTCATCGTCATCCACGGCATGGTCGCACACGCGTGCGCGGATCACCCCGACGCCGCGTCGCTGAAGCCCGTGATGGCCGCGATCCGCGAGATGCCGCTCCCGAGACTCGAGAAGAGCGACGGGAGACCCGAGCGGAACGTGCTCGAGCAGGAGATGCGGACCGCGCTCGACGACAAGACGATGAAGGCGCTGCTCGCTGGGGCGCCGGGGCCGAAGAAGAATTTGTAGCGAGCGGCGCTCGTGGCTCGTGGCTCATGACTCGTGCTCGTGGCTCGTGACTCGTGATTCGTGATCGAGTGCGGGGCTCCTTCGCCGATCGCGCCATGCGCTTCAAGATGTCGCGCTCCGAAGCGGGCGAGGTTGGCGCAGCGCTCGAGCTCCGCATCGCGAACGAACGCGACTGCAACTAAGCGCGCGAGCTTCTGCTTCGCGTCTCGGCGATGCTCTGGCCGCTCACGAGATCGTGAGCGGCCGCACCGCGAGCTCGGCTAGGTGCCGAGCTTGCCGAGCTTCGTGAGCATCGCGTAGACGCGGTGGAGGAGCGAGCGAACCTGCTCGGCGCGCTCGAGGTCGACGAGCTCGAGGACCGCGAGCCCATCGATGGCGGCCGCGGCTTCGGCGGCTTCCGCGCGCGTGCAGCGGCATCGCGTCGAGCGATCGGCGCCGATACGATTCGCGCCTTCGGCGACGCCGAGATGAACGGACAAGAGAGAACGACGAAGTTGATCGGCGAAGTGCCCGTAGCCTCGCGGAAGCGAAGCCGCGATCGCATGCCCGAGAACGAGAGCTTCGCGCGCCGCGACATAGACATCGAGTTGTTCGTGAGAGAAGTGCATGGGTGTCTCCTTGGCGGGCTTCCCGCCGGCTTTTGCACCCCCAGGCGACAGTTCCGTGCCAGCCCGGCCGTCCCGCACCTCCACCTCGAGCCCCCGCATGGCTGGCACGGAACTTTCGCCGTCCCGCAAAAAGCCGGCGGGAAGCCCGCCAAGGAGCGACGTCACTTCACCAACGACGCGTGGGCTCGTGACTCGTGCTCGTGGCTCGTGCTCGTGCTCGTGGCTCGTGCTCGTGGCTCGTGCTCGTGCTCGTGACGCGTGCCTCGCACTCAGATCGCGTCCTTGCCGCGCTCTCCCGTCCGAATCCTCACGACTTCCTCGACCGGCGACACGAAGATCTTCCCGTCTCCGATGCGCCCCGTCTTCGCGCTCTTCTCGATCGCCTCGAGCACGTCCGCGACGAGCTCGTCGGCCACGACGATCTCGAGCTTCACCTTGGGCACGAAATCGACGACGTACGCCGAGCCGCGGTAGACCTCTTTTTTCCCGCCGGTGCGGCCGAAGCCCTTCACCTCGGTGACGGTCATGCCCTGGATGCCAACCTCGGCGAGCGAGTCTTTCACCTCGTCGAGCTTGAACGGCTTGATGATGGCTTCGATCTTTTTCACGCGCGTGCTCGCCTGCCTATGATGCAAACTTAGTGTTTCGGCTAGGTTTCCACTTCTCATGATCGGCGTCTATCCGACGCGTGTCGAGCGGCTCGAGAAACTCGGCGTTTGGGTCAAGCGCGACGACTTGACGAGCCCAATCTACGGCGGAAACAAGGTCCGCAAGCTCGAGCACCTCATCCCGGAGGCGCTCCGGCGCGGAAAAAAACGCATCGTCACGGTCGGCGCGGCGGGGAGCCATCACGTCCTCGCCACGTCGATTTTCGGCGCGCGCGCGGGGCTCTCGGTCGAAGCGGCGCTCGTCCCGCAGCGGCGCACCGAGCACGTCGTCAAAAACCTTCGCGCCGATCTCGCGGCCGGCGCCACGCTCCGGCCCGTGCGCACGTACGTGGGCGCGTTCCTCTCGATGCTCGCGCACACGGGCAGCGACGGATATCTGGTGACCGTCGGCGGCTCGAACGCCGTCGGCTCGCTCGGATACGTCGACGCCGCGCGCGAGCTCGTCGCGCAAATCGCCGCGGGCGAGCTCCCCTCGCCCGACGCGATCGTCGTCACGGTCGGATCGGGCGGCACGGCCGCGGGGCTCGTCGCGGGGCTCGCGCTCGCGGGCGTGAAGACGACCGTCATCGGCGTCGTCGTCTCGTCGCCCGCGTGGGCCGTGAAGCTCATGACGCGGCGACTCGTACGCGCGACCTACGCGGCGGCGGGCGGCCAAGATCCGCGCGCGCTCGCGGGCGTGCCCCTCGAGCTCGTCACGAATCAACTGGGCCTCGGCTACGGCGAGCCGACGGAAGCCGCGCGGCGCGCGCTCGAGATCGGCGCCGACGCCGGTTTGAAGCTCGATCTCACGTACACGGCGAAGTGCTTCGCGGGCACGCTCGATTGCGTGCAGAGTGCACGTTTCAAGAACGTCCTCTACTGGCACACGCTCTCGAGCGCGCCGCTCGAGCCGCTCCTCGAGAGCGCCCCCGAGCTCCCGTCGAGCTTCGGGCGCTTGCTCCGCGCCTAGAACGAGACCTTCGGCGCGGCCTTCGCGTCCACGTCGGCCTGGAAGTACTCGCGCTTGTGAAACGGCTTGCCGGTGATCTTGTTGATCGCCTGGCCGCGGATCTTCCCGAGCTCCGCGTTGTAGTCCTTCACGGCGGCGTTGTAGTCCTGGCGTGCGCGGTTGATTCGGTTCTCCGTCCCCTCGAGGTCGACGCGGAGATCGTGGAACGCGGCGTTCGCCTTCAAATCGGGGTAGTTCTCGCTCGCGACCAAGAGCCGCGAGAGCGCGCCCGAGAGCTGGCTCTGCGCCTTCTGGAACTGCTCCATCTTCGCGGGGTCCGAGAAGTCGTCTCCGCTGAGCTTGATGCCCGTCGCGCTCGCGCGCGCCTCGGTCACCTTCTCGAGCGTGTCCTTCTCGAAGTTCGCCTGGCCCTTCACCGTCGCGACGAGGTTCGGGATGAGGTCGTAGCGTCGCTGGAGCTGCGTGCCGACGTCGGCCCATTTCTGGTCGCACGTCGCGTCGAGGTCGACGAGCTTGTCGTAGTTCTCGCAGCCGCTGAACGACGAGCGCGAGCATGAAGAGCATGAAGAGGCGGAGGCCGATCGTCATGGCGCCCGAACGTAAGTGCGAGTGCGACCACATGCAAGCTCCGGCCAGTCAGGTCGTGGGAACACGCACGCTCGGACGGTGCGGGAGCTCCACCTCCGCCCCGTGGTGCGCGCCGATGACGATCGTCGCCGCGGGGCTGTACGAGATCGGCGCGTCCTCCGCGAACCGCTGGTAGAAGCGCGCGAGCGCGGCGGCGACGGCCTCCTGACCGAGCGCGGCGAGCTTCGGCCCGTACGTGCGCGCGCCGAGGAGCGAGAGCGCGAACCTCTCGGCGCGCTGGAAGACCAGCGTGTGCGAGACGACCGTGTGCCGCACGAGCGCGAGCCCGGCCGCCTCGAAGAGCGCCGCGAGCGAAGCGCGATCGAGGTTCGTGGGGTCGGACGACGCGGCGATCTCCGGGTGGAGCTCGTCCACGATGCGCGCGAACGCGCGCTCCGGATCGTCTTGCTCGGGCGGTCCCCACACGATGACGCCGACCTTGCCCACGGGCGAGATGAGCTCGCCGAGCGCCCGCACGTGCGAGACGGGATCGTCCGCGGTGACCAGCTCGAACGCCGACACGGCGGCGTGCGCGGGCGCCCCCTTGGGCGCGCTCGAGATCTCGATGCGCTCTTCGAGGCCCGCGGCCGTGACGCGTTCCTTGCATAATACACGCACTGCGTCGCTCGGGTCGAACGCGTGCACGCGGCCCGATTCTCCAACCGCGCGCGCGAGCGCGAGCGCTTCGGTCCCCGCCGTCGAGATCGCGCGGTCGCCCTCGCGGAGGCAAAGCTCGGCGGCCAAATCGTGCTCGTACGGCGCGAAGTGCGGCTGCCACTCCGCGAGATAACCAGGCGACGCGCGGTCCCACCCGCTCATGTGCGGACTATACTGCGGGCATGAGGCGCTTCGCGTGGGTTTTCTCGCTCGTCCCCGTTTTCGCTCTCGCGGGCGCGTGCGGGAGCGGCGGCAGCAACTTCCAAGACGCGGGGCCCGACGGGAGCGCGTCGGACGCGACGCTCGACGGCGTGCCCTCGCTCGACGGGCCCACGTTCGGCGACGTCTCGAACACCGACGGAAATTGCGGCCGCACGTGCAGCTCCGATCTCCACAGCGTCCTCGACTGCAACGACAAGGTCGTCCAGACGTGCACCGGCACCGACGGGTGCGACGTCGCGACGGGAACGTGCATCAACGCGTGCCAGGCCTCGGTCGACAACAAGAACTCCGTCGGCTGCGAGTACTACGCGACCGATCTCCACTCGGACGACGGGCCGAGCGTCTGCTACGCGGTCTTCGTCGCGAACACGTGGAACACGCCGGCGCACCTCAACGTCGAGTTCAACGGCGCGACGCTCCCCGTGCAGAATTTCGCGCTCCAGCCGCAGGGCAGCGGAAAGACGCTCACGTACACCGCGTTCAACGCGACCAACGGTCTTCAGCCGAACGACGTCGTGATCCTCTTCCTCGGCGGCTCGATGGGCGCCGCGCCCGCTTGCTCCGTCAGCGGCATCAGCGCGACGGCCGAGGGCACGGCCGCGATGATGCAGGCGACCGGCATCGGCCACTCGTTCCACATCACGACCGACGTGCCCGTCGTCTCGTACCAAATCTCGCCTTACGGAAGCGGCAACGTCGCGGTCACCGGCGCGTCGCTCCTCATCCCCGTGAGCGCATGGGACGTGAACTACGTCGCGATGACCGCGAGCGCGGAGACGACCTACACGGGCCCCGAGATCAACATCATCGCCGCGCAAGACAACACGCAGATCACGCTCCTGCCGAAGGTCGCGCTCGCCGGCGGCGGTGGGATCCCGAGCGGCGGCGCGAACACGCAGGTGAAGTTCACGCTGATGAAAGGCGAGCAGGCCAACATCGAGCAGAACGCGGATCTCACCGGCAGCGTCATCTCCTCGAGCGCGCCCGTCGGTTTGATGGCGGGAAACCCATGCCAGCGCACGCCGACGGGGACGTCGTACTGCGATCACGGCGAGCAGATGATCCCGCCGATCCGCGCGCTCGGCAGCGAGTACGTCGGCGTGATGTACCGCTCGCGCACGGGCGAGCCCGCGATCTGGCGGCTCGTCGGCGCGGTCGACGGCACGCAGCTCACCTACTCGAGCGCGATCAGCGGCGCGCCCGCGACGATCAATCAAGGCGACATGGTCGAGTTCATCACGGGCAACCCGTTCACGGTGGCGAGCCAGGACGACAAGCACCCGTTCTTGCTCGTCGAGTACATGAGCGGCTCGCAGTGGTCGCAGATGAAAGACCTCGGCGGCTACGGCGATCCGGATTTGTCGATCGTGATCCCGCCCGCGCAGTTCCTCTCGCACTACGTCTTCATGACGGACCCGACGTATCCCGAGACGAACCTCGTCGTGATTCGGCGCACCGACGCGAACAACAACTTCCAGGACGTGACGCTCGACTGCGCCGGAACGCTGACGGGATGGCAGACGATCGGCAAGTACCAGTGGACGCGCGTGGACTTGCAGACCGGCGACTTCCAGAACGTCGGAAATTGCTCGAACGGGCGCCACGAAATGAACAGCGCGGCGCCCTTCGGCGTGTCCGTTTGGGGCTGGGGAACGCCCAAGACCTCGACGTTCACGTCGAACGTCTCCTATTCGTACCCGGGCGGAATGAACATCCAACCCATCAACACCGTGGTCGTCCCGCCGACGCCGAAGTGACGTAGCGCGCCGTCCAGAGTCACGGTAGCATTACACCGTAGCTTGGGAGGACACATGCGCGGTCGGTTTTTCTCGGGGGCTGCGGGCGTGATCGTGTGCGCGGCGTTTGCTGCGTGCGGCGGTGGGAACAGTCTCTTCGGCGACGCGGGTCCCGACGCGACGGGCGGCGGCGACGGCGCGATCGGTGGAGGCGATGGCTCGTCCGACTCCTCCTTCACGTTCGGCGACACGGGCTCGACCGGCGACGGCGGCGGGTGCGCCCGCGGCTGCTCGAGCGATCTCCACAACGTCATCGACTGCAACAACAACGTCGTGCAGCAGTGCACCGGCACCGACGGCTGCGACGTGAGCACGGGCACGTGCATCAACGCGTGCACCGCGGCGGTCAACAACAAGAACTCGATCGGCTGCGAGTACTACGCGACCTTCATGGACCAGTACGACGGCTCGGGCGCGTGCTTCGTCGCGTTCGTCGCGAACACGTGGGACACGAACGTCACCATCTCGGTCGACTTCAACGGCACGACGCTCTCGAACGTCGCCGCGTTCACCCGCATCCCGAGCGGCAAGGGCCAGAGCATCACGTACGGCACGTACCCGGGAAACCTCGCGCCTGGTCAGGTCGCGATCCTCTTCCTCGGCGGCACGCAAGGCTCCGCGCCGAACTGTCCGATCGCGACGGCCGAAGGCACCGCGGCGATGCTCACGGGCACGGGCAAGGGTCACTCGTTCCACATCTCGACCGACGTGCCGATCGTCGCCTACGAGATGAACCCCTACGGCGGCGGCAACGCGGCCGTCACGGGCGCGTCGCTCCTCTTGCCGGTCAGCGCGTGGGACACGAACTACATCGCGTCGACGGCGTCGCCTTACATGGTCATGAACCCCGGCGTCACGATCATCGCCGCGCAGAACGGCACGTCGGTCACGTTCCTCCCGAAGGTCGCGCTCGTCGGCGGCGGCGGCATCCCGAGCGGCAACGCGAACTCGCCGGTCACGTTCACGCTCAACAAGGGCGAGCAGGCGCAAATCGAGCAGCAGGCGGACCTCGCCGGCTCGGTCATCTCGTCGAACTACCCCGTCGGCGTCATGGCGGGTAACCCGTGCATGAACACGCCCACGGGCACCGCGTTCTGCGATCACGGCGAGCAGATGCTCCCGCCGGTGCGCGCGCTCGGCCACGAGTACGTCGGCGTCATGTACCGCTCTCGCACGGGCGAGCCCGCGATCTGGCGCATCGTCGGCGCGGTCGACGGCACGACGCTCACGTTCTCTCCGTCGATCCCCGCGGGCTCGGGCTTCTCCGCTGCGCCGACGACGATCAACCAGGGTCAGATCGCCGAGTTCTCGACCGCGACGCCGTTCGTCGTCTCGAGCCAGGACGACAAGCACCCGTTCATGCTCTTCCAGTACATGAGCGGCTCGCAGTGGCAGTACATGAAGGACACGAGCGGCTACGGCGACGCCGACTTCAGCGTGCAGGTCCCGCCGCAGCAGTACCTCGAGCACTACGTCATCATGACGGACCCGAGCTACCCCGAGACCGCGCTGACGCTGATTCGCCGCCCCGACGCGAACAACAACTTCCAAGACGTGAAGATCGACTGCCTCACGAGCGCCATCACGGGATGGCAGACCATCGGCAGCTACCAGTACACGCACCTCGATCTCCAGACGGGCAACTTCACCGACGTGAACGGCTGCTCGAACGGGCGCCACGAGCTCACGAGCACCGCGCCCTTCGGGCTGGCGGTGTGGGGTTGGGGTACGCCGAAGACGTCGTCGTTCACGGCGAACGTCTCGTACTCGTACCCCGGCGGGATGAACGTTCAGCCGATCAACTCGGTCGTCGTCCCGCCGACCCCGCACTGATCGTTCGGATCCGAACGATCAGCCGCCGCCGTCGCCCGCGTCCAAGTTGCACGTCGTGTCCGGCACGGCGTTCACGACCGGCGGAAGGCTCCGCATGAAGTCGATGATTTCCTGAGCGGTCCCCGCGTCCATCGGCGTTCCCGCGCGCGGGCCGCCGTCCGGGGTCTTGAGCGCGTTGCCCCAGACCGGCATCGACGGGCAGAGCGCGCCGCCGTCCGGATCCTTGCCTTGGGTGATCGCGTCCATGATCTGCTGATCGGTCCAGCAGCCGAGGCCCGTCGTGGGCTCGTTCGTGAGGTTCGGCGGGAAGATCGTCCCCGAGTCGCCGAGGCCGTTGTTGTTGCCCGAGAGGACGATGCCAACGCCAGCGTCGTCGACCGTCTGCGAGGCCTTCTGGTGGCACGTGTAGCAGCGGTAGACCTTCCAGACTTGCGTGAAGCCTGCCGCGACCGACGCGTCGTCCAGCATCGACGCGTCATAGACGTTGCACGACTGCGCGCCGTCGGTCGGCGCGTCGGTCGACGTGTCGTTGGTCGTGTCCGCGGCGACGTCTTTCGTCGTCGAGTCCTGCGTGGCGACGTCCTTCGTCGCGTCCGGCGTGCTCTGGTCGACGCCCGCGTCCTGACCGTCGCCGTTCGAGCTGCACGCGACGAACGCCGCGCCATAAGCCAGTCCCAACGCCCCAAGCCCCACCCACAACGCTCGACGTTTCATTCGCAAACCTCCCCGATTTGCGCCGTATATAGCGGGCAACGTTTCGCGATGGAAGCTTTTTGAAACGTCAGGGCACGAGCGGGCAGGTCCCACCGTCCGTCGGCACGACACAATGTCCGACGCCGCCGTCGACCTGAACGGCGCCGCCCGCACAGCACTTCAGGCCCGGACCGCACTGGTCGTTCTTCAAATCGCACGTGGCGCCGGCGTCGAGGTTGCCGCCGCCGCCGTCTTTGCTGGGCGCGTCCGTCGACGAGTCGGTGATCGTCGCGTCGTTCGACGCGTCGCCGTTCGTGGTCGCGTCGTTCGACGCGTCGGGCCCGCCGTCGTTGCCGGTCGTGGTGTCGCCGCCGCAACCGACGATGACGAGAATCGGAAGAAACGAAAGAAGACTGGAAGAAAGTTTCATTCTCGAATCATACGGCACGTCTCACTCGAGCGCGACTTTGACGCGCTTGGCGCCGAGCGTCCGAACGAGCTCGCGCGGGTCGATACCGACCAAGAAGCCCCGGCGCCCGCCATTGATGTAGATGCGCTCGAGCGCGAGGATGGTCTCCTCGACGAACACCGGCATCGCCTTGCGGAGGCCGAACGGGCTCGTCCCGCCGACCTGGTAGCCGCTGTGCCGTTCGGCGACGTCGGGCTTGCATGGCTCGATGCGCTTGCGTGACGTCTGGCGGGCGAGGTTCTTCGTCGAGACCTCGCGATCGCCGTGCATGAGGACGACGAGAGGCTTCTTCGCCTCGTCTTCCATGACGAGCGTCTTCACGACGCTGTGCTCGTCCACCCCGAGCGCGTCGCTCGAGGCCTTCGTACCGCCGCGCTCCACGTATTCGTAAGGGTGCTCGGTGAACGCCACCCCATGCTTTTTCAGGAACGCGGTCGCGGGAGTCTCGGAGACGTGCGCTTTCATTTCGGCTAAGTTTCGCCCCATGAGCGACCAGCCCGTCAAGCGAACATCCCTCTACGAAGAGCACAAAAAGGCCGGGGCGCGTCTCGTGCCGTTCGCGGGCTTCGAGATGCCGATCCAGTACACCGGCATCGTCGACGAGCACACCGCGGTGCGCACGGGCGCGGGCATCTTCGACGCCTCGCACATGGGCGAGCTCCAGATGAAGGGCCAGTACGCCGCGCAGGTCGTGAACTACCTCATCACGAACGACGCCTCGAAGCTCGTCGATGGCCAAGCGCTCTACACGTGCGCGTGCAACGACAAGGGCACGATCCTCGACGACCTCATCGTGTACCGCGCGTCGCAGGACGACTGGCTCATCGTGTGTAATGCGTCGAACCACGAGAAGATGGCGGCGGTCTTCAAGAAGGCCGCGGAGAACCACTGCGAGTTCCACGACCTCACCGACGACACGGCGCTCATCGCGCTCCAAGGACCGAAGGCGTTCGACGTCCTCGCGAAGCTCGGCAGCGACGCCGCGAAGCTCTCCGAGCTCAAGTCGTTCCACTTCCGCGATGCGGTCGTCGCGAACGTCCGCTGCACCGTCGCGCGCACCGGCTACACCGGCGAGGACGGCGTCGAAATCTTCTGTCCTTGGAACGACGCGCCGCAGGTCTGGCGCGCGCTCGTCGAGTCCGGCGCGAAGCCCGCGGGCCTCGGCGCGCGCGACACGCTCCGCCTCGAGGCGCGCCTCTCGCTCTACGGAAACGACATCGACGAGACCACGAACCCCATCGAGGCCGGCCTCTCCTGGGTGGTGAAGCTCCAGAAGGACGACTTCGTCGGCAAGGCGGCGCTCGAGAAGATCAAGGCGGCGCCGCTGCCGCGCAAGATGGTGGGCTTCGAGATGGTCGGCAAGGGCATCGCGCGTCACGGGTATCTGCTCCGCGACATGGACGGCGCCGAGATCGGCATCTGCACGAGCGGCTCGCCTTGCCCGACGATCCAAAAGAGCGTCGGCCTCGGTTATCTCCCGAGCGCCAAGGCCGAGGTCGGCACGCACTTCATGGTGGACTGCCGCGGCAAGAACATCGAAGCCGTCGTCGTGCCGACCCCGTTCTACAAGCGCGCGAAGTAGATCAGGATTTGAGCGACGCGTTCAGCGTCAAGCTCGGCACCGCGGCGAGGGCCTTCGAGACTGGGCAGCCCTTCTTCGTCGCCTGCGCGACCTCTTGGAACTTCGCCGCGTCGATGCCGGACGCTTCGACCTCCGTCGTGAGCTCGATCGCCTTGATCGTGAAGCCGCCCGCTTCGCGATCGATCGTCACGTTGGCGGACGTGCGGATGTTCTTCGGGGTCGCGCCCGCTTGCTCGAGACCGAGCGAGAGCGCCATCGAGAAGCACCCCGCGAGCGCGGCGCCGATCACCTCTTCCGGGTTGCTCCCCGGCTGACCTTCGAAGCGCGTCGCGACGGAGAAAGGAATGTCGCTCGCGTGCGCGGGCTTCATCGTCCCTTTTCCGTTCTTGAGCGTTCCTTCCCACTGCGCGGTTGCTTTGCTGGTTCCCATGCGGGTTGGCTTACACAATTTCCGGAATGCGCGCGACGAGCAGCGCGTCATTCGGGCGTGGCAAATTTGCGCGTCGTCAGCTGGAACATCCAGAAGGGCATCGGCATGGATTTTCGGCGCGATCTCGACCGAACGGCGCGCGTCCTCCGCGACGCCGACGCCGACGTGATCGGACTCCAAGAAGTGCTTCGAACGGCGCGCGGCGACCAAGCCGCGCTCCTCGCGAGCGCGCTCGACATGACGCTGGCGTGGGGACCTGCACGCGAGCTTCGCGGCGGCGCGTTCGGCAACGCGCTCTTCGTTCGGGGGCGAGTCGTCGAGACGCGCCTGCACGATCTCAGCGTGCCGCGCTGCGAGAGGCGCGCGTGCCTCGAGGCGCTCGTCGAGTGCCGCGAGCACCGCGTGCGATTCTTCGTGTGTCACTTCGGCCTCGGGCTTCGCGAGCGCCAGCGACAAGCTGCGCGCCTCGCGCGAGATCCTCGAGGGCTCGTCGCACAGACGCGCCTCGCGTCGTCCTCGGCGACTTCAACGAATGGCAGCGCGACGGCCCGGTCCATCGCGCGCTCGCGTCCGCGTTCCCGAGCGCGCCTGCCCCGCAGAGGACCCACCCGTCCGTGCTCCCGCTCTTCGCGCTCGATCGCATGGCGTGGGACGACGCGCTGCGCGGCGAGGTGCGCGCCGAGGACGTGCGCCGCGCGTCCGATCATCGCCTCCTTCACGCCACGCTCGAGCCGATCGGCGCGCCGCAGTGATTGCGCCCGGCGCGCAGGAATTTGCGGCCCTTCGTGAGCTCGTCGAGCATCGACTGCATGCGTGACTCGACCTCTCGATAACAGCGCTCGAGCGCGAGCTCGTCCTCGGGGTCGACCTCGGGCCAAGTCATCGGCGCGCCGAACGCGACCGTCGCCTGAGCGGGGAGCGGCAAGTACGGCACGAACCCGGAGGTGATTCCCCAAGGAACCGAGAGGACGATCGGCAGCACCTCCGTGCGCGCCCACTCGTGCGCGTGGACGAGCCTCGCGAGCTTGTCGCCGCGGAAGAGCACGATGAACTGCTCGTGCGCGCCGGCGGTGACCACGGGGACGATCGGCACGCGCTCGTGGAGCGCGAGCTTCAAGAAACCCGTGCGCCCGCCGAGCACGACCTTGTTGCGATCGCGAAACGGCCGGAACGTGTCGAGGTCCGAGCCCGGGTAAACGAGCACGCACCCGCCCGCGGCGAACGCGTGGCGCGCGCTCTCGTGGCCCGCGCGTAGCATGCCGAGGCGGCCCGCGTAGCGGCGGAGCAGCGGGTCTTCGAAGATGAAGTCGTGGGCGAGCGCGTAGACCGCGCGCCCCGCGCCGAAGTGATCGTGGATCGCGAGCGCGGCGTAGAAGCCCTCGCTCGGCAAGAAGCCGCCGTTGTGGTTTCCGACGAGGAGCACGGGGCCGGAGCTCGGCACGTTGTCGATGCCGTCGACGCGCACGCGAAAGTAGAGCTTCGCGAGCACGCGGTAGAGGTCGAGCATCAGCGTGACGAGCTCGGGATCGCGCGCGTGGACGTCGTCGGCGTGCGCGTGGCCCGCGACTCCGGCGTGACGCGCGACGGCAAAACGCGCAAAGCGCGCGACGAGCCGCGTCGGATTGAGCAGGACCATCAGGTCCTCGCGCGGGATGAGCCGCTCGGCGCGCCGCATCCAGTCGACGAGCTCCGGCGACCATGTCGCTTGCGATGTTGCACGGCACGTGCCGTGCACCGAGGTCGTCGTCATGCGACTCGGTGGCGAAGACACGGCGTGGCTGCACATGTCAGACGAGACCAACCCGATGATCGTGAACGCGGTCATCGAGCTCGACGGAACGCTCGACACGGCGCGCGTTTGGTCGATCGTGGAGACGCGGGGCCTACCGCCTCGGTTCCGCGCGCGCGTGGTCGATCGCGGCCGGGGTCTGCCCGAGCTCGAGCCGGACCCCACGTTCGACGTCGCCAAGCACCTCGTGCACGTCGAGATCGAGCCCGGCGACGACGCGCTGCGCGAGTTCGTGAGCCGCGAGGTCTCGACCATGCTCGACCGCAGATCGGCCGCTCTGGCGCACGATCGTCATCGATCGCGAGGGCGGGCCGACGGCCATTCTCTTCCGCGTCCACCACGCGCTCGCTGATGGGTTCGCGCTGCTCGAGCAGCTCTTCGAGCTCTGCGACGAGCGCGCGCCGATCGCTCCGGTCCAGGCGACGCACGGGGCGAAGCGCGCCGGCGCCGTTCGACAAGCCGAGGTGCTCGCTCGCATGGTGACGCTCCCGGCGGATCCGCACACCGCGCTGAAGCACGAGCTCGGCGTCGAGAAGCACGTCGCGTGGTCGCATTCGATGTCGCTCGACGAGGTCAAGCGGATCGCCCACGCGTCGCACGCGACCGTGAACGACGTGCTCGTGTCGGTGGTGAGCGGCGCGCTCGGGAGCGAGCTCGAAGCGCTCGGCGAGTCGGTCTCGGACGTCCGCGCGATGGTGCCCGTGAACCTCCGGCGGGCGGCCAACATCGAGCTCGGCAACCGCTTCGGCCTCGTCGATCCTCTCGCTGCCCGTCGGTCTTCGAGATCCGCGGCTGCGCCTCGACGAGGTGCGGGACCGAATGGATCGCTTGAAGGCGAGCCCCGAGGCGTTCGTCGGGATGGGGCTCCTCCGCGTGATGGGCTGGCTCCCGCGGCCGCTCGAGACGCTCGGCGCGTCGTTCTTCGCGAAGAAGACGTCGCTCGTCCTCACGAACGTCCCCGGTCCGCGCGAGCCGCTGCACCTCGGCGGCGTGACGATCTCGCGGATCATGTTCTGGGTCCCGCAGGCGGCGCGGCTCGGCCTCGGCGTGAGCATCTTCAGCTACGCGGGGCAGGTGACGATGGGCGTCATCGCGGACGTGCACGTGCTCACGCGGCCCGAGTCGCTCGCGCGCGCGATGGACGCCGAGATGGCCGCGCTCTCCGCCGCAGTGGTTCGCAAGGCCTCGTGAGCGCGGTGGCGTTCGCTCAGACGCGAGCGCGCTCGTTGGCCCACGCGGACATCGGCGCGCGCGCCGACACGGAGACGACGCGACCGCCGCGCACGAACACCTCGGACGCGAGCGCGCGCCCGTTGTAGCGGCTCGCCATCGTGTAGCCGTACGCGCCCGCATCGAGCAGCGCGACCGTGTCGAAGCCCGCATCGGGCAGGTCGTGCGCGCCGAAGTCGTCCGCGCTCTCGCAGATCGGCCCGACGACGCGCCACGATGACTTCTTCGACGCTCGATTCTCCGAGCGCGACGATGCGATGTTTCGCCTGGTAGAGCGCGGGGCGAATCGAGATCGTTCATCCCCGCGTCGATCATGAGCCAGCGATCGCCCGGCTTCGACGGCGACACCTTGCGCTGGATGACGCGCGCGACGAGGATCCCGTGGCGCGCGACGAGGGCGCGACCGGGCTCGACGTGGAGCGCGAGGTCGTCGCACCTCGATCTCGCGCATGAGCGCGAGCGTCTCGCTGCACGAACTCCGCGGGGCGCGCGCACGCGGCCCCCGAGTAGTCCACGCCGAACCCGCCGCCCGTGTCGACGAAGTCGATCGCGAAGCGCGGTCGAATCTCGCGCGCGAGCTCGAACGCGACGCGCGCGGCCGAGAGGTACGGCGCCGTCGTGAAGAACTGCGAGCCGACGTGAGACGAGACGCCCGAGAGCGTCACGTTCTTCGCGGCGGAGACCGCGCCGAGCGCGGCGGCGAGATCCGCGCGCGCGACGCCGAACTTCGCCTCGTCGTGCCCCGTCGCGACGTGCGCGTGCGTGCCGATCTCGTCGAAATCGAGCCCCGGGTTGACGCGGATCGCGACGCGGACCGTTCGCCCCACGGCGCGCGCGCGCGCGTCGACGCGCGCGATCTCCTCGACGCTCTCCGCCTGGATGGCTCGAATGCCGCGTTCCCCCGCGGCGACCGCGAAATCGAGCTCTTCGTCGCTCTTGGCGACGCCGCTGTAGACGATCGACTCCGGCGCTGACGCCGCACTGCAGCGCGAGCGCGAGCTCGGCCCCCGTGACGACGTCCGCGCCGCAACCGCGCGCCGCGAGCGCGCGCACGATCGACCCCGCGCTGTTCGCCTTCACCGCGTAAAACACGGCGTCACGCGGCCGACCCGCAAATGCCGCGCGGAGCTCGTCCGCCTCGCGCTCGATCGCGTCGAGGTCATAGACGTACGCCGGCGTTGATGCCCTCACGCGCGTCGGCGAGGTCGTGGCGATCGTGCGTTCTGCGTCGTCGAGCACCGAATCTGAATTACCGCTCTTTTTTACCGAGCGCGGCGTTTTTTTGGCATGCTTCGCTGCGAATGACGATCCGGCGCACCAAGCTCGTCTGCACGCTGGGCCCCGCCTGCGACAGCGACGAGCGCCTCGGCGAGATGATCCGCGCGGGGATGGACGTCGCGCGGTTCAATTTCTCGCACGGCACGCACGACGAGCACGGCGCCCGCCTCACGCGCCTTCGCAACGCGCGCCGACCGCGAGCGCCGCGCCGTCGCCGCGCTCCAAGACCTCTGCGGCCCCAAGGTGCGCACGGGCACGTTCACGAAGCCGCCGGTGCTCGAGATGCACCAGAAGCTCCGGCTCATCGAGGGCAGCCACTCGGACGATCCCGACGTCATCACGATCCAATACGAGGGCCTCGCCGAGGACGTGCGCGTCTCCGACCACATCCTCTTCGACGACGGGCGCATCGCCGTCCAGGTGACCGACGTGAAGCCCGACGGCGTCCACGTGGTGGTCGAGGTAGGGCGGCGCGATGCGCAACCACGTCGGCGTCCACCTCCCGTCCCGCACGATGCGCGGCGGCGCGCTCACCGAGAAGGACAAGACCGACCTCCTCTTCGGCCTCACGATCGGCGTCGACTACATCGCGCTCTCGTTCGTGCGCCGCGCGAGCGACATCAACCTCGTGCGCGAGATCTGCCAGGCGTGGGGACAAGAGACGCCGATCATCGCGAAGATCGAGACCCCCGACGCGGTCGAGAACCTCGAGAGCATCGTCGCCGCGTCCGACGGCGTCATGGTCGCGCGCGGCGATCTCGGCGTCGAGTTCCCGCCCGAGCGCGTCCCCGTCATCCAGCGGCAAATCCTCGGCGTCGCGCGCCGCGTGCGCCGCCCGGTCATCGTCGCGACCGAGATGCTCCAGTCGATGACGAAGAACACGCGCCCCACGCGCGCCGAAGCGAGCGACGTGGCGAACGCGGTCTACGGCAACACGGACGCGGTCATGCTCTCCGGCGAGACCGCGAACGGCGACTATCCGACCCTCGCCGCGTCGATGATGAGCCGCATCGTCTTGGAGGCCGAAAGCAGCCCATTCTTCGAGACGGCCCCGTACGCCTCGCGCGCGACGAGCATCGCCGAGGCCATCGCGCGCGGCGCGACGAACACCGCGCGCGAGATCGGCGCGCGCTACATCGTGGCGTTCACGGAGTCGGGCGTGAGCGCGATGACGGTCTCGCTCGCGCGCCCGAGCGTGCCGGTCATCGCGTTCTCCCCGAACGCGAAGGCGCGCCGCCGCATGGCGCTCTTCTGGGGCGTCGTCCCGCGCGAGATGCCCCCGATGCACGAGCCCGACGCTCTCGTCGACTGGTGCACCGCGGACCTGATGGCGAGCGGCCTCGCGTCCCCCGGCGAGCGCGTGGTCATCGTCTTCGGCGCCCCCATCGGCGTGAGCGGCAGCACCAACTCGATCCGCGTCCACGTCATCAGCTAACGCCAGATCGTTCGGATCCGAACGATCCGTACGATTTCTCCGTCTTGGCCCGAGGCCTGGCCTGGGCCTGGCGGGGCCACCTCGAAGTGCGACTTTTGTCGAAGATTTCACGCGGCACGCGCGCTGCTTCATGTCCGGACATGCCCAAACGAACTCCGCCCAAACCGCCGACGAAGAAGCATTCCGCCAAGCCGCCCGCGCCGCCAACGAAACCCGAAAAATCCGAGAAGCCCGCAAAGCCCGCGGTCGCTCGCGCGCCGAGCGACTCGCCGTTCGCACTGCGACTCGCCGTGTTCGAAGACGTCGTTCGGCGAGCCGCGCAAGAGACCCGCGCGCTTCAAACCGAGCTCGCGAGCGTCCGCGCTTCGCACACCGAGCTCGCTCGGCGCGTGGCGGACGTCGAGAAGCGCGCCGCCGCGTCATGACCCTCGCGAGCTGGCTGCGCGCGACCGAGGCCCGCCTCCAGCGCGAAATCGCGGAGCTCCGCGCCGAGATTCGCGCGTCTTGTGTTCTCGAGAAAGCCGAGATTAGGTGGCCCCATGGCGTCGGACGAGGCGTACGCGACCAAAGCCGACCTCGAAGAGGTTGAGACTTCCGTCGCGGAGATTTTGGCGCCCTGCGCGGGGACTTTGACGGTCTCCGCGGCGACTTGTGTCTTGCGTGGAGAAGTTGGCGCTTTGCGTGACGATGTTCACATCCTCGGCGTCCGCTTCGAACGCCTCGAGTCCAAGGTTGACGCCGTGATCGAGGGCCTCGCGGGCTTCCAAACGCACATCACCAGGGAGATGCGCGAGCTCGAGGAGCGCCTCTCCGCTCGCATCAAGACGCTCGAAGAGGTCGTGCGCGAGCACTCCCAAGAGATCCGCAAAAACGCAGAGGAGACGCGCAAGAGCTCCGAGGATATCCGCGCCCTGACGATCGCGGTCGCCGACCTGCGCGACCGCTTCGACCGCCGCGACGACTACGTCGCGCTCGACAAACGCGTCACCGCGCTCGAGGAGCGACTTCGCACGCGGTGATCAGAAGCCGACGTGGAAGCCGACTTCGGGCTCGATGCTGAACGTGAACGCCGTGCCGAGGGCGATGACCGGACGAACGCCGAGCATGAGGCCCAGCTTGCCGCCGTTGAACCCGAGCCGCACGCCGCCAGCGGGCGCGATGTAGAACGGGCCGCCGAGCGCCCACGCTTGCACGCAGTTTTCGGTCTCGTGCCCGGCGACGCTGCACTGGCGTGACGAGGGGCTGCCATTGGACGAGCCGCCGAGGACCGGAACCGTGACCGCGGCGTCGTACTGCGACACGCCGACGCCAATCTGGAGGTAAGGCGCGACCGAAGCCGTGACGCCGCCAAAGAGGTACGTGAAGCGACCCTCGGCGAGGATTCCGACCGGCGATCCACCGCCCATGAAGCTCTGCACGCTCGGCGAGTGGAAGAGCGCGACGCCTGCCTTGAGGCCGATGAGGATGCTCGGGGTCACCGCGTAGTCGAAGCTCACCGCGATGCGCAGGTTGCCCGGCGCGATGCCGCCGGTGATCGAGCCAGCGCCAGGCGCCGTCGTGAAGCTGTTTTCAGTGGGATCGATCGGGTAATCGCGGCCGATCGTCGAGTCGTAGCAACCGTAGCCGCTCGTCTGAGCGCCGTTGCCATCGAGCTGGCACACGTTCGACGCGCCCGGAACGACGGTGAGGTCGTAGCCGATGGTCAAACCGATGAAGATCTTCGGCGTGTGGTGGCTCGCCGCGCACTTCTTCGCCGCGTCTTCGCCGGTGCCTTGCGCCTGACACATGCCCGAGTCGCACTCCGAGTCCTTCTCGCAGTCGGCGCCGTTTTGCTTCAGCGGCGGGGCGGTGCACTTGCTGCTCTCGCACTTGCCGCTCTTGCACTCGTCGCCGCCCTCGCAGTCTTCGCCCTCGTTCTTGCCTTCTTCGTTGCCACCGCCGCCGCCGGCGGTCTCGCCGCGGCACGACGCGCCCGCCGGACCCTCGGGGCAGTCGCTCGTGTCCTTGCACTGCTTCGGGGGCGGCTTGTTCGGAAGGTGAAGCGCCTCGCCGGCGATCTCGCGCTTGATCTTCACGACGTACGGGTTGTTCTTGCTGCCGCCGCCCGCGATGTTGTCGCCCTGGTCGTTGTAGACCTGGATGAAGTACTTGAAGTCGCTGACGTCGCCGACGTCCGTGCAGGGCACCTCGCCGCCGTAGCCGGAGCCCATCTTCTTCAGCTCGAGCGCCTTGAACTCGCTCATGCCGAGCCCCTTGTAGCGGAGCACGACCTTCTTGATCGTCTCGCTGCCGGTGTACTCGACGTAGATCGGGAGCGGCGTGCGCGTCGTCTGCTCGTCGGGCGGCGTATGCGAGATGTCGTTGGCCGTCGGGGTGCCTGCAGCGCCTCCGCCTCCACCGCCGCCTCCGCCACCGCCGCCTCCGCCTCCACCACCGCCACCACCACCGCCACCGCCACCCGTGGCTTGCGCCTGCGCTTCTTTGAACGCGGCCGCGATGTCTTTGGTGCTGAGGTCTTGGTTCGGCTTGGTCGTCGGATCGAGCTTGAGCGCGTCCGCGAAGGCCGCCACCGCGTCCGCGTGACGGGTCGCGTTGAGCGCGCCCGCGAGCACGGTGCCGAGGTCACGCTTCAGCGCGGCCTGGAGCTTCGGGCTGCACTTGCTCGTGCCGCACATCGTGATGGCTTGCTTGAGCTTCGTCTCTGCAGCCTGCGCGTTGACGTTGACGAGGTAGTCGTCGTCCATCGCTTTCTTCTGCAGCGCCGTGGCTTTGTTCTCCGTCGCGGCGTCGGCAAAGACGGCGCGGGACGGCAAGAGACACACGAGCGTCAAAAGGACGACGTGAAATGCAATGCGACGAAAGCGGTGTTGCACCACGGGCTTTTCCCTCGTTTCCGGCGCCACCGTACCAGAAAAGTTACGGTGTGGTCGAAGAAGTCTCGGTTCGAATGAACTGCACGCGCCGGTTGAGGGCGCGGTTCGCGTCGTTGTTGTTCGGGACGAGCGGCTTGTTCATGCCGTAGCCCTTCGACACGAGCCTGCTCGGGTCGATGCCGTGCGCAACGAGGTACGCACGCACCGAGTCGGCGCGCGACTGCGAGAGCTTCTCGTTGTACTGGGCGGAGCCCACGTTGTCGGTGTGGCCCTGCACCTCGAGGTTGATCCTCGGGTTGTCCTTCAGGATCTGGACGATCTCGTCGAGGATCTTGAAGGAGATGTCGCCCTTGATCGTGGCCTTGTTGAACTCGAACTGGATCTGCTGCGTGATGCGGATCTCCTTCGCAGTCACGACGACCAGCATGTTCTTCTTCGGGCAGCCGGGGCGGTCTCCGCCGACGACGCCAGGCGTGTTCGGGCAGAAATCGTCGACGTCGAGCACGGTGTCGCCGTCGTTGTCCGGGTCGGGGCAGCCGTCGGCGTCCTCGAAGCCGTCGAAGTCCTCGGGCTTGTTCGGGCACTTGTCGACGCTGTCCGGGATGCCGTCGGCGTCGTTGTCGAGGTCCGGGCAGCCGTCGTCGTCGAGGTAGCCGTCTTTGTCCTCGGGCTGCATCACGCACTGGTCCTTCGAGTCCGCGATGCCGTCGCCGTCGGTGTCCGGATCGTCGGGGCAGCCGTCTTCGTCCTCGAAGCCGTTGTACGTCTCGGGGTCGTTCGGGCACTTGTCGACGTTGTCGGGGATGCCGTCGCCGTCCTTGTCGCCGATCTTCGGCGTCACGAAGCCGCGCGGCGCGCACTTGTCCGCGGGGCTGTTGGCGAGCGCAGCGTGCGCGTTCGGCTCCGCGAGGTCGACGTGGTTGACCGCGTTCGAATACTGGCCTTGGTCGAGCTCGTTCTTCGCGAACTCGAGGTGCGAGCGCGCGAGCGCGAGCTCACGCGGCGCGCACTTCATCGCGCCGCTCTTCTCGGCGTTGTCGGCGATGGCCGCGAGCCCGTCGATTCGCCCCCGCAGCGCGGCCGGTCCCGAGCACGCCGAGAGCAGGACCACGACGAAGACGAGGAGGAAACGCTTCATCGACCCGACGCCTTGTGCGCCGCCTTCGCGAGGTTGACCGCCTTGTCGGCGTACTCCTCGGCCGTCTCCGCGTAGTTGATCGCGTCCGAATAGCTCGCTTCGCTCGCGTCGACCTGAGCCTGCTCGAGGTGCGCCTTCGCGTAGTAGTACTCGTACGGCGCGAGCTGCTCGGCGCCGAGCTCTTTGGCCTCTTCGAGGCGTGTGTTCGCGCTCGACGCGTTGAGCGCGTAGAGCGTGCCGCCACAGCCGGTCAGCGAAGCGAGCGCGAGTCCGAGCGCCGCGAGACGCAACATGCTTGAGACGCTACAGCCGTTAGATCTTTCGGTAAAGACCGATGACGACGCCGAGGAGCATCGTCGGCTTGAAGTCGACGGCGCGCACGAGGATGGGCGCCATCGTCTTGTTCGCCGGCTGGAAGCGGACGTAGTCGCGCTCCGGGTAGTAGTATTTCACGGTGGCCTCGTCCCCGATGAGGGCGACGACGACGTCGCCGCGGCTCGCCGTGAGCTGCTTGCGGACGAAGATGTAATCGCCGCTCAAAATGCCCGCGTCGATCATCGAGTCGCCGTGGACCTTGAGCCCGAAGACGTCACGACCGCCGCGGACGAGGCCGCGGTCGATCTTCACGGTGTCGACGACGTGCTCCTCGGCGAGCAGGGGCTGCCCGGCCGCCACCCGGCCGACGATGGCGATCTCGACGAGGTCCTCGTCTTCGACCTGCGGGCCGTCGCTCGAGCGGAGCTGGTGCACGTTGTTCGAGGGCTCGCCGCTCGGAAGCGGAAGCTGAACGCTTGTCGGCCTGAGCGCGCGTGACTTCATGTCCTCGCGTTTCAGGTACCCCTTGCGCTCGAGGGCGCGGAGATGATCGTTGACGCCGTTCGTCGAACGGATCCCCATGCGGGCGCCGATCTCGCGGAGCGTCGGTGGGTAGCCGCGATCGGTGATCGATTCACGAATGAAGTCCAAGACCATCTGCTGACGGTGGGTGAGCCCTTGCATGGCGAGTGCAAGGCTACTGAACGCGCGTCACGGCGTCAACATTTCACCTGAGAAACTGTTGAGAAGCTGTTGGCAGGCTTTCTCGGAGAAGGGCCGGTCAGCGCTTCCAAACGTCGACCAAATTCCACTTCGGGGGCTTTCCGTGGCAGGTCTCGCAGCGCTCGGCTCCGAGGGTTTTGACGAAGTTTTCGTCCATCCAGTGCTCGAGCGCGGGCCGGTCGTGTCGGTCGAGGAACGTGAGCGACCCGTGGTGGCAGGAGTCGCAAAACACCGTCGCTTCGGCGTTCTGGTCAGCGAACGTTCGGATCCGAACGATCTCGTTCCACATGTGCAGGGCGACCTTCATCCGCGGGGTCACCGTGGGCTGCACGGGAGCGTTGAAGTCGTGGCACGCGCTGCATTTCACGCCGAGCGACTTGGCGACGAGCGGCATCACCTTGCGGAGCTGCTCGGGCGCGATTTTGTTCAGCGGCGGGAGGTTCTTCGGATCGAGCCCGATCGCTTTGAGGTTTTCGCCGTAGACCGTCGGCGTCGGCGGCTTCATCTCGCCGCGCGCTGCTGCGCCCGCGTCCTCGTCGGTGCTCGTGCTCGTGCCCGTGGCGGTGCTCGTCCCCGTGCTCGTGCCCGCCGCCGTATCCGCTCGCGTGCTCGCTCCACCGCACGCCGCGAGCAATACGCGCGAAGAGCAGCCTATTCAAACTTGTTGCTCGTCGAGAGGAACGCGAGCTTGTCGTTCATCTCGCGGAGTCGCGTCGAGAGCGTTCGGACGCAGCTCCAGAGCACCTCGTACGCGAGGTCCTTGTGCAAGAAGAGCAGGTCGTCGAAGGCGTCCTTCGTGATGACGAGCAGTCGGCAGCGCTCGTGCGCGCGCGCGTCCGCGGAGCGCGGCGAGTCGTCGAGCAGCGACATCTCGCCGAAGACCTCGCCCGGCCCGAGCACCGCGAGCGCTTCCTCGCCCATGCCGGAGACCTCGCGCGAGATGCGCACCTTGCCCTCGAGGATGATGAAGAGCTTGTCGCCCGGATCGCCGTATTGGAAAATCTTCGTCCCGAGGCCGTGGCTCTCTTCCTTGGTCACCTGCGCGATGAGCGAGAGCGAGTCACGCGTGAGCCCGTCGAAGAAAGGGACGCGCGCGAGCTGATCCTCGCGTTCGGTCACCCCTTGTTGAGTCGGCTGCGCGGACACTCCGGAAACCCCGCGTCGAAGACTACAGGAGAATCACGTTCAGTGCGCGCCGCTTGCCGCGAGCCAGCGCTCGGCCTCGAGAGCAGCCATGCAGCCCGTGCCGGCCGCGGTCACGGCCTGGCGGTACACGAAGTCTTGCACGTCGCCCGCGGCGAAGACGCCAGGCATGCTCGTCTGCGTCGTGCCGGGCTTCGTCTTGATGTAGCCGTTGTCGTGCAGGTCGAGGAAGTCCTTGAAGAGCTCCGTGTTCGGCGTGTGGCCGATGGCGACGAAGAAGCCCTTCACCGAGACGACCTCGGCCTTGTTCGAGTCGACGTCGCGGAGCCGCACGCCCGTGACCTCGCCGTTCTCGACGTCGAGCACCTCGTCGACGATCGAGTTGTAGACTACACGGATCTTGGGATTCTTCATCACGCGCTCGACCATCGTCTTGCTGGCGCGGAACTCCTTGCGGCGGTGCACGAGCGTGACGTGGCTCGCGAGGCCGGAGAGGTACATCGACTCTTCCATCGCGGTGTCGCCGCCGCCGACGACCATGACCGGCTCGTTGCGGAAGAACGCGCCGTCGCACACGGCGCACGCCGAGACGCCCTTGCCCTTCAGCGCGTGCTCGCTCTCGAGGCCGAGCCACCGCGCCTGCGCGCCCGTCGCGATGATGACCGTTTGGGCCGTGTGAAGGACGTTGTCGTCACCCGCCCAGATCTTGAACGGGCGCTCGCGCAGGTCGACCTTGTTGACGTCCTCGGAGAGGACCTCCACGCCCTGGTTGATCGACTGCTCGCGAAACGCCGCCATGAGCTCGGGCCCGGCGATCTTGCTGGGGAAGCCAGGGTAGTTCTCGACGTCGTTCGTGATCATCAGCTGGCCGCCCGGGATTCCGCCGCGGACGAGGCCTTCGAACATGAGCGGCCTGAGGTTCGCGCGAGCCGCGTAGATGGCCGCGGTGTGTCCTGCGGGGCCCGAGCCGATGATGATGACGTTGCGGGGTGTAGCCATGGATTCTTCTCAAAACCGGTAGGAAGCGCCGAGATTGATGACGTCGAGCGCGTTGGTGATCGTTCCGAGGTTCGCGTACCAAGATGTCCGGAACGCGGCGACGCCATTTGAACAAACGCCGTTCGCGTTGGGCGTTCCCGCTTCGCAAGCGGTGCCCGCCAAGGCTCGGATGCCGGCGGCGCCGTTGTCGTTTTGCGTCCCGTCATTGCTGAGGTCGGTGACGAACATGTGCATGTAGCCCGCGCTGAGCTCGATCGCGCCGCCCTCGGTGGCCGGAGCGTCCTTCTTCAGCGGGATGCGGAGCGTCGCGCCGAGCGCGAGCCCGACGCGGTTTCCGGACATGAAGTCCGTCGCCATGTAGACGTTCTGGCCGTTGAAGGATTTCGCCGCGGCGCTCTCGAAGAACGCGCCGGCGCGGATCGCGAGCTTGTTCGGGATCGCGTTGTAGTCGCCGCCGATGCGCACGCCGAAGACGTCGTTGTAGTTGTGCGGCACGTCGGCGTTGGGCGGCACGGTGCCGCCGCTGATGCCGTTGACGGGGAGCGAGCTCGCGCCGTCGGGGAAGCGGATCTGGAGCGTGTCGAGCGCGCTGTCGTTCGCCCAGGTGACGTTCAGCTCGAGGTCCCACACGTCCTGCGCGAGCGGATCGCGGCGGTGCTTCATGCCGCCCTCGAGATCGAGCCCGCGGCGAGGCTTGTGCACGCGAAAGCCGAGCTTCGCCTCCATCGGGATCGGGAGCTTCACGTGGCCGACGCCCGGCTTGCAGATGTTGTCGAAGACGGACTGGCCCGTGTCGCAGTCTTTGTGCGCCGAGTTCCCGGTCACGACCGCTTGCGAGACGTTGTAGTAGTTCGCGTACGTCGTCACGTCGGCGCTCGCGTCGACGGGCGCGCTGAATTTGTACCAGCCGGCGACGTCGATCATCGGCGACGGGCTCCAGAGCGCGCCCACGGTGAAGCCGGGGACGAAGACGGTGCTCGTCGCGAGCGTCGCCTTGATGTCGTTGGTGCGCGGATCGGCGCTCCCGGTGTTGTTGCTCAGCGAGCCGTTCGAGAACGTCGCGTTCGCGAGCCCGGCAATGAAGCCAACGCCGATGCGCAGGTTGTCGACCGGCTCCCAACCGACGGCCACCTGCGGCGTGAAGAAGAACGCGTTCGTGTACGTCGCGAGGTAGCGCTCGGGCGCGGGGTAATACTGGCCCGTCGACGTCTGCGAGAACTCGGGCCACGCTTGCGCGGCGGCGCCGCTCGGCGCGTTGATGAGGATGCCGATGCCGAGCCGCGGCGTCGCGCGGATCGTGAGGCCGATGTTCGGCACGGGGAACGTGCCCGTGTCGTTGCACACCTTCGGATAGAACTGGCGGCCCTGCGCGTCCGCGGGCTCGAGGAGCTGCGTGTCGAGCGTCGTGTCGTTCGGATCGCGCATGCGGTGGAAGCACGTCTGCGCGAACGGCAAGTTGATCTGCAGCGTGAGCCGCGTGGGCTGCCCCGCGAGACCGGCGGGGTTGTACTGCGTCGCGAGCGGATCGGACGCGCGCGCGACCCAAGCCCCGCCTCGTCCCATCTGCTCCGAGCCGTTGTCCGGGAACTCGGTGATGTTCGTCGCGGACGCGCGCGCGGAAACGAGGAGCGCGGACGTCCCGACGACCAATCCAAGGATTTTGCGCATCAGTCTTTGATCGGCGTCGCCTTGAGCGAGGCTCGGCCGTCCTTCACGTAGACGGTGAACTTCACACGCTTGCAGGCGTGACGCTGAACGAGCGCATCGCGATTCTTGCGGAGCGTCTGGCGGAACTTGTCGAAGGTGAGGCCCTCGGTGGGCTCGCTGCACTGCTTCTTCACGCGGAGGAAGTCTTCGTACACCGTGGGCCACTCGAGCTCGTCGGGGTTCTGCGCTTCGCCGATGGCGCGCGCGAGGACCTCTTGCGGCACGGCGGCGACCATCGTCGCTTCTTCCTCGTCGTCCTTCTTCTTCGGAATGATCGCCATCGGCGGCGGCGGCGCGACGTGACCGGGCGCGGGCGGCAGCGCGATCTGCGCCGACGGGCCGTCCCCCGAGCGGAGCGGCATGATCGCGGTCGGGTTCGTCTCGGGCTGTTGCATGGCCGGGAGCGGCGCGTGGCCGATCGCGGGCGGGGGCATGTTCGGCGGCAAGTTCGGCTTGCTCACCGGGCGATTTTGGAGGCTCGGCGACGAGCCCGGGCCGTGCGGGATGTTCGGCAGCGGCGCGGTGTTCGGCGCGGGCGGGAGCGGCTTCGGTCCCGATCCCGATGGCGGCGGCGGCGCTGCGAGTGGGTTGGTGCGCATGCCCGACGACGGCTCCGCCATCGGGAACGCGAACGCGCTCATCGCGGGCTCCGCGGGCACGGGGCCGAGGATCTTCTCGAGGTCGGCCGCCTTGCGCGGCGCTCCTCCGCCCTTCTCCGCGACGCGCTCGATGCCGGCGTTGATGTCGGCGCCGATGTCGCGGAGCTTGCCGCTCAGCTGCTGGAGCTGGAGGAGATCGATCTCGCCCTTCTTGAGCTTCGCGCCTTGCACGCGCATCTGGCCCATCGGCCTGTCGTGCTCGAGGAACGTGAGGAGCAGGCCGAAGACGAGCCCTGCGAAGGCGATGCCGATGATCGTCGGCCACGAGACGTTCTTGCGATCGGTGTCGTCGGCGCCCTGAAGGAACGCGCCCGCGCCGTGGATCGTCACGTGCGGCCGAACGACGGCGAAGCCCGCGCCGAGCTCCCACGCGTCGCCGTCGAGCCGCGAGAAGACGCCGCCGAGCCCAGCGTTCGTGCCGACGTCACGGATCTCGGTGTGGCCCTTCGTCTTGTATGTTTCGTCCGCGTCGAGCTTCGCGAGCTCGGGGGTGAGCTGATCGAACAGCGTCTCGTCGAAGCCGTCGGCGCCCGCCGCGGCGACCTTCTGCCCGCCTGCGTAGAAGAAGACGTTCGTGCTCGTGTCCTTCGCGAGATCCTGCGCGTACTTTCGATCGAGCGCGCGGATGCCGACGATCGCGCCCACCGGCGGGATCGCGACGTCCGTCTCCACCGGACGCACGGCGACGCGGTAGATCACGCCATTCCACACCCACGTGTCGTCGCGCAGCCAGCCGTGGAGCGCGTCGTTCACCGACGAGTAGCCGCCGAGCTCGAAGTCGTCGTATTTGTCGGCCGCTGGGAAGCCGGTCTCCGCGACGACGCGTCCGTCGCGATCGACCGCGAAGAGCGCGTCGGGCTTGTACTGCGGCGGGATCTTCTCGAGCGTCGTGCCGAGCGCCTTGCGCGCGTCCTCGCGTGCCTTCGGCGGGATCTTGTCCTTGTCCATCGACGCCGTGAGGCTGTCTTGGAGCGTCTTGTCGAGCGCCCCGACAATCAGCGCGTCGATGCGGCGCCGCGAGTCGATCTGGATCGACCAACGCACGACGCGGCTGTCGCCGGCGACCGCTTCGTTGGTCCCCTTGACGCTGACGCGGTTGTACTGGCCGACCGCGAGCATCAACGAGTACATCGCGAAGCCCGCGACGACCGCGAGGATCGCGTACCAGAAACGCGAAAGGAGCATCATCGGCTTTGGCCCTCGCTCACTTGCCCTCTTCGAGCGTCAGCGGCTCTTTCAGCTCGAGGGTGCCGCGCGTCGCGACGGCTTGAACTTGCTTGCCGTACTGCTTGCCGTTGGCGAAGGCCTTGAGGAAGTAGTCGCCCGTCGGCAAATCGCGGAACGCGAAGCTGCCGTTGTGCCCCGGGTAGACCACCTCGACCACGCCCGAATCGACGACGACGTAGAAGCGAAGCGTGGGCGCGAGCTTGTCGCGGAACTCGTATTTTCCCGGGCCCGGCGCGACCCAGTCGCGAGAGCCGCCCGGCGTCGTGTCCGACTCCTTGAACTCGCCGCCGACTTGATAGAGGCGATGGGTGAAAGGGTCGTGGTTGACGAAGAGGAGCTTCGTGCCCGGCGAGGTCGCGATCGTCGTCGGCACCGTGTGGCCGCCGGTGACGGTGATTTGGATGGCCTCGTGCGGCTGCGCGGTCCCCGCCGAGATCGCGGCGATGCAGATGTCGCGCGACGGATTCGCGGACAGCACGCGAAACTCCGGCTTCACGGTGGGCGAAGGCTCGCGCCACGTGTAGCGGTGCGCCTCGATTTTCGACATGTCGGCGTAGGCGTCGGGAATGACCTTGTCGGCCCCCGCGATCTTCCCGCGGACCTGGCCTGCAAGCGCGGAGCTCGCGACGGCGAGTGCGCCGAACGCGACGACCCAAATACGTTTGTTCATGCGGCTTTCTCGGGACCCCGTGCGAACGTAGCCCGCCGGCGCAAGTCCTGTAAATCCCAAGTCACTGGCAACGCTTGAACGCGATGCCTTCCACTGTGGGATAACTCCCGCCCACGGCCGTGCAGGTCGAGCCGGTCGGGCAGATCCCGTCGGCCGAGCAGTCGCGGGAGCACTTCGACGAGGTGCAGTATCCAAAGGCGCAGTCGGCGTCGATCGAGCACGCGCTCCCGACCTCGGCGCCGCCGTGCGCGGGCGTGCAAACGTCGATGCGCGTGCTCGAAACGGCCCCGATGCCCGTGCAAGCCGAGCCGAACGGGCACGAGCCCGCGTAGCGGCAACTGTCGACGCAGACGTCTCCCGTCACGCCGTCGACGGACTGCGACACGGGGCAGCTCAGCGTCGGCGGGGTCGGCACGGTGCCTTGGCCGAAATCGATGTGTTGCGCGTCGTTGCAGAGGTTCACCTCTTGGTTCTGCGCGTTGCATGCGTAGCTCGCGGTCTCGCCTTCGGCGAGGGGGCCGTACACGTCGCTCGGGCGCTTGCAGTACGTGCTGCACGTCCAGCTCGCGAGGATCGACGCGCGCTGCGGGCAATCACTCGCGCTCGTGCACGGGAGCGTGCAGCTCGATGCGACGAGGCTCGAATCGCACGCGAGCGTGCAGTTGTTCGTTCCGCCGCAGTACTCCTCGGCGCGCACGCAGAGCTTCCCGCTCGTTCCGACGGTCGCGCAGCCGAAGCCGTTCGGGCAATCCGCGCCCGACGTGCACTGGGTCGTGCAGTAGCCACCCGGCGTGAGGCAGCCGTAGTTGCAGTCCGACGACTGCGAGCACGTGCGGCCGACGTCGGCGTCGAGGCAATAGGTGTCGGCGCCGAGCGTGAGGCAGCGCGCGCCCGCCCGGTTGCAGCTCGACGTGCACTTCGGCGTGCACCGCGTGGGGCCGCCTTTGTAGAGCGAGCGGCAAATCAGCCCGCCCGCGCACTCCGCGTCGCTCGCGCAGAGATCCAGCTCGTTCTTGGAGGCCGTGGTCGCGTCGTTCTGCGGAGTCGTGTCGGTCGTGGCGGGCGAGTCCTGCGTGCTCGTCTCGTTTTGCGGCGCGTCTTGCGTGACGACGTCGGGCGCGACGCCCGAGTCCGCCGGAGAGCACTGCCCGTTGACGTCGCAGATCTCGCCGGGCGCGCAGTCGCGCGTGGAGTCCTGGCAGTTGCGGACGCACGTGCCCTTGGTCTTGCTGCAGTAGTAGCCAACGGCGCATTCGCTGTTGAACTGGCACGGCCCGGGCGACGCGCAGTCGAGCGCGGCGATCGAGACGATCAGAAGCGACGCCACCGCGAAACCCGCGGCAGCCGACAAGCGAAGGCTCACGATCCAAGCTTAGCGTTACTTCGTCGATCGGCGGAAGACGACCGTGCGACGTTTTTCGACGGGGACGTTCGCGCCGTGAACGGGGAGCGAGACGCGCGCGCCGCCTGCGAGCGGGATGACGCGCGGCTCACCGTCGAGCGACCACGGCATGTCGTCGCTGTAGGGGTGGATGAACGGCGCGACGGGCCAGATGCCGATCGCGACGACCGCGTCGTCGCCGCTCCGTCCGAGGATCTCGACCGAGTCGGCGCGCTCGGTGACGCCCTCGATGACGCCTGGAGAAAATCCGCGCGCGGAGAGCTTGCGCGCGATCGTCACGAGCGCGAGCTGCGCGTCGACCGCAGCCGGATCGTGAATGTCGGCGAGCACCGACATCCAGAACGGGAGCGGTCCGTACGCGGCGGCGCACACGACGCCCGGCGGCGGAGCGCGCCACGTGAGCGCGCGAAGCTGCACGCACAGCGACTCGGGCTCGCCGAGCGCGGGCGCGCAGCGAAAATCGGCCTCGTTCGACGAAAAAGTCTCGCGTGTGGTCGTCGAGAAGACGAGGACGCGCGCGTCCTTCGTTTGCGACGCCTCGATCGTCTGCGCGGGGACCGCGACGGGATCGGGGACCACGCTCGCGCGGAGCGCGTCGGCCGCGATCTCGGCGCGCTCTTCGTCGCGCATCCACACGGACACTGGGAGCGACGCGCGCGCCGCGATCTCGCGGAGACCGAGCGCTCCGCCGATGCGCTTCGACGGCGCGGAGACCACGGTCATGCCGGCGCCGCTCGCGTGCTCGACGACGAATGGCGCCTCTTTCTCGGCGCACCAGGCGATGGCGCCCTTTCCGTGGAGCGGCTTCTGCGCTTGGTCGGCGATGGTCCACAGCGTCAGGTCCGCGCCCGCGGCGACGTAGCAGCGGGACGCGGCGGGATCGACTTGCCGTTGCGACGTCCCGGCTGCGCCGGATCCGTCGACGAAGACGAACGGGAGCGCCGCGGGCGCGCTCGCGACGGTCGTGAAGCCCGACTCGACGAACGCCGGGTGCGCGGCGAGCCACGCGCCGTCCGCGTCTTGTTTGCCGTATCGCCTGTCGCGCGCGAACGCCGCGAGCGCGTCGTCGGCGCAAGCGTCGTCTCCGGCGACGATGGTCGGCGGGTGGTCGTGGAATCGATACGGCACCGCGCGCGATCCGCCGAACGTGTTGCCCGCGACGTGGAGCGCACGCAATGGCGCTGCGCCGATCGTCGTGACGACGACGTTCTCGCTCGCGCACGTGCAGACGAGCGCCTCGCCTTGCGCGCCGGAGCTCCCGATGGGGCGCTCGATGCGCATCTGTGCGCCGCGCGCGGCCGTGAACGCGTAACAATCGCCGGGGTTCGTCGTCACCTCCGCGCGATCCTCCGGCGCGAACGTGCCGCGCGGGAGCGCGTCGAAGCCGAGCGCGGTGTAGCGCCCAACGAGCGGCGCGAGCTCGGCGTCGATCGCGGCGCGCGAAGACTGAAAACGGAAATACGACAGCGCGGCCGCGCCCACGACGACGACCGCGAAGGCCCCGATCGCACCGCGTTTCATCGAGCGCTTCCGATCGGCCGCGGCTTGTCGGTCGTGCTCCGCTCGACGACGCTCGGTCGCCTCGGCCGCCTCGCGCTGCGCGCGCACTTGCTCCGGGTGGCGGCCGCCGAGCACGGACAGAGCGCGCTCGACCTCCTCTAGATCGCGCTCGTTCTTCTCGGCCACTTCAGTCGTCCATGATGCCGAGCCGGAGCGAGCGCGGCTGGTTGTCGCGCTCGTAGTCGACGCGGAGCTCGCTCGCGACGGCGAGCGACAAGAACGCCTGCTGCGCCTGCTCGGGGCGCTCGATCGAGAAGCCGTTCACCGCGGTGACCACGTCGCCCACCTTCAAATCGAGCCCTTGCCACCCCGACCCCTTGAGCTCGGTGATGCGGAAGCCGACGAATTTGTGATCGCGGAACACGGGGTGCTCGACGTCGAACGTGACGCGCTGGAGGAACATGCCGAGGCCGGCGCTGAGCGCCTGGCGCACCTCGGAGCGCTTGATCATGCCCGCGGGCGCGGCGAGCGCGGTCTCCGATCCGCTCGCGACCTGCGGCTCGACCGGAGTCTTCGCTCGAGGCGCCGGCGACGATCCGCACCCGATCGCGAGCAGCGCGAGGAGCGCGAGCGACTTCATCATGCCTTGAAACTGCACGCACGCGGCCGCGGGCGCAACTTTTCTGCAAGCTTTGGCTCAGCCGAACGCGGCTTTGTACGCCGCGAAGACCTTCTCGGCGACGACGTCGACCGTGCCGGTGCCGTCGACGACGGTCACGCGGTCTTGCGGCATGTGGCGCTGGAGATCTCTGTAGAATACACACAGCGCGCGCTGGAGCTCGTTTTGGTCGTAGAGCTGCGCGGCGTCGCCGCGAGCCTCTCGGCGGGTCGCGGCGACCTCGGGCGTCACGTCGAGCACGATCGTGAGCTCGGGGCGGCGAGCGTTCTTGTTGAGCGTGCGGATCCACTCGACCGTCGCTTCGCCGCCGCGCCCGCTCGAGACGCTCTGGTACGCGAGGCTCGAGGCGTCGAAGCGATCCGAGATGATCGTGCCTCCCGCGGTGAGGAACGGCTCGATCTCCGCCTCGACGTGGTCCATGCGATCGGCCGCGAAGAGGAGCGCCATCGTCGCCCAGCCTGGAGCGCGTCCGCCCGCGCCGACGATGCGACCGGCGAGTATCTGGCGGATCGTGGCGCCGACGGGCCCGTCGCTCGGCTCGCGCGTCGTCCGAACGAGCGCGCGTTCGTCTTTGCGGAGGCGCGCGGCGAGGCGCGCGCTCTGCGTCGTCGTGCCCGCGCCGTCGATGCCTTCGAGGACGATGAATCGACCGCTGCTGCTGCTCATGGTGGCTGCGCGCGGAGTTAGCCGAGTGCGGCGCGCGGCGCAATCCTCAGGCCGCGAGGGTCGCGGGGTCGTCCTCTCCGAGGACGAAGTTGTCGATGAGGCGGGTCTTGCCGATGCGGCACGCGATCGCGACGAGCGCTCGAGACCCGACCGCAGCGATCGGCGCGAGCGAATCGGCGTCGACCACGCTCACGTAGTCGATCGTGTCGGCGCCGCGCTGGACCTCCTCGCGCGCGAGGCGCTCGAGCTCGATGGGGCTTCGCTCGCCGAGCGCGAACGCGCCTTGGGCGACGCGGAGCGCGCGCGAGAGACAGAGCGCGCGCGCGCGATCCGGCGCGCTGAGGTACGCGTTCCGCGAGCTCATCGCGAGCCCGTCCGCCTCGCGCACGATCGGGTGCCCGACGACCTTCACGGGCATGAAGAGATCGGTCGTCATGCGCCGAATGATCGCGAGCTGCTGGTAGTCCTTTCGACCGAAGACGGCCGCGCACGGACCGACGAGCGACAAGAGCTTGGCGACGACCGTCGCGACTCCCTCGAAGTGCCCCGGGCGAAAAGCGCCGCAGAGCGGGTCGGCGAGCGATCCCACACGCACGCGCGTCTGCTCCCCCACCGGGTACATCGCGCTCGGCTCGGGCGCGAAGATCGCGTCGACGCCGAGCGGCGCGAGCTTCTTCGAGTCGCCCTCGAGATCGCGCGGGTAGCGCGAGAAGTCTTCGTTCGGTCCGAACTGCGTCGGGTTCACGAAGATCGACACGACGACGAAGGCCTGCACCGCATTCTCGATGCGCGCGCCGCGGAGACGAGCGCGAGGTGGCCTTCGTGGAGCGCGCCCATCGTGGGAACGAACGCGACGCGGTGCCCAGAAGCGCGCGCGTCGTCGCAGGCTTTCCGCAATTCATCCGGCGTCCGAACGATCATTCGAAGCACACCGTACCTCAATCGTTTCTGCTAGAAAGCCGACATGCGACTCGGGGCGGTCACATGCGTCTTGGGCGTGGCTCTCGCGCTCGCCCTGCCCGGCGTCGCGCACGCCGACCCGACGCCCACCGAGATCCAGGCCGCGCGCGATCTCTTCAACAAGGCCGAGGCCGACGAGGACGCGGGCCGCTGGGCGGAAGCGCTCGACAAAGTGAAGCGCGCGCTCAGCGTCAAGCCGACGCCCGGCCTTCGCTTCCACGTCGCGCTTTGTGAAGAGAAGCTGAACCAGCTCGTCCCCGCGTTGGCCGATTACACGGCCGCCGAGCAGATGGCGCGCGACCAGAACAACAAGGACGTGCTCGACGCCGTCAGCGAGCCGCTCAAGGCGCTCCGCATCCGCGTGCCCACGCTTACGATCGAGGTGCCGCCCGCGCAGGGCGCGCAGATCGAGCTCGACGGAAAACCGATCGCCGCCGGCCTCTACGGCGTCGCGATGCCGGTCGAGCCAGGCATGCACCGCGTGCAAGCGCGCGCCCCGGGAAAGCGCCTCTTCTCGACGCAGGTGACGCTCCACGAGCGCGAAGCCGAGACGGCCTCGGTGCGGTGGATTGACGTGCCTCCGCTGCCCGAGAGCAGCGAGGCCGCCGCGCTGAAGCCCGAGCAGAGCCCCGCGGTCGAGGAGAAATCCGGGCACGTGAAGGTGGGCGCGATCGTCGCGACGATCTCGACCGCCGCGCTCCTCGGCTTCGGCATCGGCGCGTACGTCGCGGCGGACGGCGCGCACTCCGATCTCGCCGCGCAGTGCCCGCAGCTCACCGACTGCAGCGGCCTTCGCACGACGGTGCGCGCGTGGGACGCGGTCGCGCTCGGCTCGTGGATCGCCGCCGCGGGCATCGGCGTCATCGCGATCGTCTTGTGGGCGACTCCGTCGAAACCCGCCGCGTCCTCTGCAAGCATCGGATTGGCCCTCGAGGTCCGTCCCGGCGGCTTCGCGTTCTCGGGGAGGTTCTAGTGCGCCGGCCCGCTGCGCTGCTCGCGCTCGCATCCGTCGCCATCGCCTCGGTGATCGCGTGCGTCGATCTGTTCCACTCGACGAGCGACGTGCAATCGCTCTGCGAGGTCGACGCGAACGATCCGCGATGCGACAGCGGCGCCGAGGCTGCGCCACCCGAGCTTTGCGCGGGAGACGCGGGCGCCGCGCAGGCCCGCGCGATCAAGGCGTGCGCTTGGCTCTCCGCGTGCGGGCATCCGATCGGCCGCAACAAAACCGGCGAGTGCATCGTCGACGCGGTCATGGCCTACGACTGCGCGGCGAACCCGAACAGGAAGCCGCTCGGCAAGGCGAAGGCCTTCTGGCAATGCATGGAGACGGTAGCGACCTGCGCCGCGGTGCTCGACTGCGTCTTCCCGGACACGCCGCCGCCGTGCAACAACGGCACGTTCGTCGGTTGCTCGCAGTCCACGAAGAACCCGGACTCGCGCGTCGACTGCGTGCAGAAGTCGAACGCCGCCAACGGAGAGAACTGCGAGGCGTTCGGACAAACCTGCGACGCGATCGACCCCGACGCGTCGAACCGCAACGCGCTCTGCGTCGGCCCGCAGAGGCGCACGTGCACGAGCATCGGGTGCGTGGGCACCAACTTGAGCGTGTGCGACGACGCGAGCGTCGACCTCGGCTACGACTGCGCGCAGTTCGGCGCGGGGAGCTGCTTTCCGAGCGGCGCGTCGCCCGCGTGCAAGCCCGCCGGCGCCGGCACGTGCGCGGCGACGAACGACATCACGTGCACCGCAGGGAGCATCGTCGCGCAAGGTTGCGTGACGGGCGTCCCGGAGACCGTCGACTGCACCGCGATCAGCGGAAAGGGAACCTGCGTTCCGATCGAGGGCGGCGCTCCCGGCACCGTGCCGTCCGACGCGTGTCACGTCGGCACGGGATGCACCGACGACGCGTGCGACGACGCGGGAGCGCTCGTCGCGTGCGTCCGTGGCCGCGCGGTCGTCGTCGACTGCACCGCGCTCGGCCTCAAATCGTGCAACCCGATCACGACCGCGGAGAGCCAGACTCCCGTGCCGTCGTGCAACCCTTAGCGGGTGACGCTCAGCGGCTGAGGGCCGCGTCGAGCTGCGCCTTCGCGAGCGCATCGGCGGCGCTCGCGCTCTCCATGTCGTCGCCGCCGTGGCGCGCGGCCCTGCCCGCGGGCTTGGTGATCGCGGGCGGCGGGTTCGCGACGGCGACCTGCGCCGGCTCGCGCACGGCCTCGACGTGACGCGCGGGGGCGACGTAGTGGACGACCTTCGGCTCGGGCTTCTCGACCTTCGCCGCGACGACCTTGGCTTCGACCTTCGCTTCGACCTTCGGCGCTTCCACCTTCGCTTCGACCTTCGCGGGAACGGCAGCGACGGCGTCCGCGTTGCACGACGGCGCCGCGGGTTTCTGCACCTGCGCCTGCGCTTGCGGCTGCGGCATCGCCGCGCCTGCCGCCATGACGACGGGGTTTTGCTGCGGCGGCTGCGCGGCCACGGCCTTCGCGACGTCCGCGGTCACGGCGCGCGAGGGATCGATGAACGCCGCCGCGGTCGCGAGGCCTTCGCCGCGCGCCACGAACGCCGTGATGATCCCGGCGAAGACGCCGAGCGCGACGAGCGCGGTCGCCCAGCCCATCGTCGGACGACGGAGGTTACGGATGTCCGTCGAGCCGCTGAGCGACGACGTCATGCTCAAGTCGACGGCGCGCACGGCCGCCGAGGACGCTGCGTCGACCGCGACCGCCGAGCGCGGCGGCTCGTCGACGCGCACCTGCGAGGCCGGGGGCGGCGGGACTTCGTGCGCGAGCATGTTGCGCGACGACGGCGTCGACATCGAGAGGAGCGGGCGCGACGAGCTCACGTGCATCTGGGTCGGCTCGTCGTCGGCGTAGCGCCGGAAGCTCGGCATCTGCGCCGGCCGCGGCATCCGCGGGACTTGGAGCTCGACGCGCGGCGGCGGCGAGGTGCTCACGCGCTTGTCCATGCGGACGACGGTCATCTCGTCCTCGCTGAAGTCGTAGCGGGGGCTCGCCTTCGGCGCGAACGCGCCCGGCCTGACCGACGGCGGGCGAACGGGCGGAAGCTCAATCGGCTCGAGGTCGTCTGCGGCGATCTCGATGCTGCTGTTGACCCGCGCTCGTTTGTGGAAGGGGAGCATGCCCCACCCCTTTGCATGAGTCGCGCCAGGCTCGGCGGTTCGTGGCTGTCCACTCAAAGGGTCGACATCACGCTCGAATCCGCCATGTCATACAAGGTACGCTCAACTCTTCAACGCCGGCCTACCCGCTGCTTGGGGGTCAGACGATCCAGGTGCAAACGTGCGAATCGAAGAGAACAAACGCTCGCCCTCCATCGTACAAACGAAGAGACTACATGGGACAACGCATGGCGCAGTCGAACTTCGAGCCGCTCTTCGATCGTTGGGCGTCGCGCGTGCGGCGGCGGCTCGCGCTCAGGCACGTGCTCACGGGCGCGGCGCTCGGCGCGGTGCTCGCGCTCGTCCCCGCCGGGCTCGCTTGGAAGCTTCGCGAGGGCAAGCTGCGTCCTTACTCGGCGCTCACCGTCGTCGGCGGCATCGCCTTCGGCGCTGCGGTCGCGCGGCGCAGGCGCTGGAGCGATGAAGAGGTGGCGCTCTATCTCGATGGCGAGCTCGCGACCGAAGAGGCGATCTCGACCGCCGTGGAGCTCGATGGCGCGGGCCCGGACTCCGACGCCGATCCCGCGATGCGCGCGGTGGTCATGCAGTCCGCGGCGACCGCGCTCGACGGCGGAGACCGCAAGCAAGCTCGGCCCGTGATGTTCCGCGCGGCGCACTTGCTCTTGCCGCTCGGCCTCGCGGGCGTCGCGTTCATCACGCGCGCGCCGCTCCCTCCCGCGCCGATTGTCGCGTTCGATCCGGGCACGACGAAGATCCAGATCGCCGAGGTCGACGGGCTCGAGAAGGTCATCAAGCTCGCGCAGCTCGATCCGCGCGACGAAGCGCAGCGCGAGCGCCTCGACAAGATCGCGAAGGACGCCGAGAAGCTCAAAGAGGATCTGAACAAGGGTCTCGAGAAGCGCGAGGCGCAGGATCGCATCGCGAAGCTCAAGGAGCAGATCGCCGCCGAGCGGCTCACGCTCGGTGATGGCCAGCAGCGCGCGGGCCTCGAGAGCGCCGTCTCGAAGCTCGAGGAGAACGATCAGACCAAGCAAGCCGCGAAGGCGCTCGGCGATCACGATCTCGAGACGTTCGATCAAGAGATGGAGAAGATCGCGAACGCGCGCGAGAAGCAGGATCGCGATCTCGCGAAGAAGTCGCTCGACGACGCGGCGAGCGCCGCGCGCAAGAACGGTGCGCCCGACGTCGCGAAGGCGCTCGAAGACGAGAAGAAGGCGCTCGCGGAGCGCGAGAAGCGCGCGCAAGCGCTACGCGATCTCGCCGACGCGATGAAGAAAGAGGGCATCAAGAACGACGGCGTCGAGTCGCAGAGCGAAGCGCTCGATCGCAAGGGCACCGACGAGGCCGCGAAGAAGCTCGCCGACGCGATGGGCAAGGCGATGGACAAGCTCACGCCCGAGGAGAAGAAGCGCCTCGCCGATCGCATGAAAGAAGAGGCGAGCAAGGGCAAGAGCGGCGGCGCGCAGAGCGATCCGCAAGACCTCAAGGACATGGCCGATCAGCTCTCGACGCCCGAGGGGCAGAAGAAGCTCGAGGATCAGCTGAAGGACATGGCCAAGGAAGACGACGAGACGAACGAGTCGAAGCGCCAGAAGGGTCTCGACGACGCGCAGAACGGCGCGGACGGCACCGAGAAGGACATCGACAAGCACAAAGGCCAGCAAGGCCAGCAGGGCCAACAAGGCGACGAGCAGCAAAACGGCCAAGGACAGCAGCAGGGCCAAGGACAACAAGGCCAGCAAGGGCAGCAGGGCCAAGGACAAGGACAGCAGCAGGGCCAGGGACAACAGGGCCAGGGACAAGGGCAGCAGGGCCAAGGACAACAAGGCCAGGGACAAGGTCAGGGCCAAGGGATGGGGCAGCAGCTCGGGGTTGGTCAGGGCCAGGGCGACGCCCAGAACGGACAATCCGGCGGCCCGGGCACGCACGACGTCGGCACCGGAAACCACACGGGATCCACGGGTCCCGTGAACGCCGACACGCTCAAGGCTCGCGCGCACAGCCAGCTCAACAAAGCTCAGGGCATGCCCGGATCGATCACGACGACCGCACAAGGTCGCGCCGGCGGAACTGCGAACGTGCGCGGCACGGGCGACTTGAAGGTCGTCGGACCGAGCGAGGTCGACGGCGTGGAGCGGAGCGACGTGCCGCAGGAATACAGAGACCAGGTTCGGCAATATTTCCAGCCGTAGCCAAGTCCTGTCTAGGCGCTCTATTGCTGGGTGATCCAAATGAGCCAAAGTCACGAAGCCGTCTTGGGGCAAGCTGCTGGCGCGGTCGCGTCGTTGCGTGACGCGATCGGTCAGATCATCGTCGGGCAGAACGCCGTCGTCGATCAGGTGATGTGGGGGCTCGTTTCGGGCGGGCACGTGCTGCTCGAGGGCGCGCCCGGGCTCGGCAAGACGCTCCTCGTGCGAACGCTCGCGCAGTGTCTCGATCTGAAGTTCTCGCGCATTCAGTTCACGCCGGACCTCATGCCGAGCGACGTCGTCGGGACGAACGTGCTCGTCATGGATCCCGCGCAGCGCGCCGCGGGCTCGATGTTCGCCGTGCAGAAAGGCCCTATTTTCGGGCAGATCGTGCTCGCCGACGAGATCAACCGCGCGACGCCGAAGACGCAGAGCGCGCTCCTCGAGGCGATGGCGGAGCACGCGGTCACGATCGCGGGGCAGCGTCACGTGCTCGAGGAGCCCTTCTTCGTGCTCGCCACCGAGAACCCGATCGAGATGGAAGGCACGTACCCGCTCCCCGAGGCGCAGCTCGATCGCTTCTTGCTCAAAGTGATCGTCCCGCAGCCGAGCGAGGACGAATTGTGCGACGTGCTCACGCGCACGACGGGCCGCGAGCAGGCAGCGCCGCCGCGCGTGATGGGTCGCGAGGGCGTCCTCCAGCTTCGCGCGCTCTGTCGTGACATCGCGATCGCCGAGCCGGTCGTGCGCTACGCGGCGCGGCTCGTTCGAGCGAGCGATCCGACCGCGAAGGAAGCGCCCGAGCTCGTGAAGAAGGGCGTGCGCTTCGGAGCGGCCGTGCGCGGCGCGCAGTCGCTCGTGCTCGCCGCGAAGGCGGTGGCGCTCTGCGAAGGTCGCGCGAACGTGTCGTTCAACGACGTGCAGAAGGTCGCGAAGCCTTCGCTCCGTCACCGCATCATTCGCTCGTTCGAGGGCGAGGCCGACGGCGTCACCACCGACGCGATCGTCGACGCGCTTCTCGGTGCGGTGCCCACCCGTCCCGATCAGGTGCGCGCGGAGCAGAAGGCCCAGGCATGAAGCGAGGCTCGTGGACGGCGACGGCGATCGCGCTGGCCGCGGTAGCGGGCGTGGCGAGCGCGGCGCCCCCGCCGGTCGCGTCGGCGTCGGGGTCGGCCGCGTCGTCCAGCTCGGCGGCGGCGAAGCCGGGCGCGCCGCCGCTCGGCGTTCACGCGCAGCCGATCTTCGGCAACGAGGCCGCGGTCGGCTTCGGCTGGCAGGATTTCGTCGTCACGATCGACAACCCGACGCCCACGCAGCAGAAGGGCACCGTCGAGCTTCGCTCGCACCTCACGACCTACGCCGATCGCGACAGCTTCGTCGCGAAGGCTCCGTTCGCGGTGCTCGCGGGGAAGTCGATCAGCGTGCGCCTGCCGATGCGCGCGCGAAACGATCAGGTCCCGACGCTCACGCTGCGCGTCGCCGACGAGCGCGGAAACGAGATCGTCGCGATGCCGGTCACGCCGAACATGGCGGTGCAGCCGACGCTCGTCGACATCGACAACCCGAGCCGCGTCGCCATCCCGCTGCGCGGCTGGCCCGCGACCACGACGTACTCGCTGACGCCTTCGTACACGTACTACACGTACGCGCCGACCACGGCGACGACGATGAACATCGCCGTCGCGACGCCTCGCTTCGATCCGACCACGGGCGATCCGGTGCTGCCGACGCGCGGCGCGGCTTACTCGGGCATCACCGCGGTGCTCATCCACTCCGATCTCCTCGCGCGCCTCGAACCCGAGCCGAAGGACGCGCTGCTCGATTGGGTCGCGGGCGGCGGGACGCTCGCGGTCGTCGTCGCGCGGCCGGAAGATCTGCACGGCCCCGAGATCACGCGCGTGGCGGGGAGCGGCGTCGTCGCGGCGCCTCCGAACCCCGCGCTCGCTTCGATCATGGCGGTCCCGCGACCCGTGTCGACGGGCGGCGGCTTCGGCACCGGCACGGGCTTCGGCGGAGGTACCGGCACGGGCGTCGGAGGAATTCGCTTCGATCCGAGCGAAGACGGCGCGAGCGCGTTCCAGTTCATTCGAACGAGCCCGGTCGTCGCGCCGGCGACGGGAGGACCCGGCCCGCTCGTCGCGCCGAAGCTCGTCGGATTCAGCGGCGGAAACCTCGCGCCGAGCGGCTATGGCTCGACGGCGCACTACGGGCGCGGCGAGGTGCACTTGCTCGCGTTCGATCCGACCGAGTCGCCCATGGTCGACGATGTCTGGGTGCAGAGCCGCATGGTCGACATGATGAACAAGGCGTGGGATCGCGCCGCGTCGGTCGTCTTCCCCGCCGGCTCGAACGCGCGCAACGCGACCTACGCGTACTACGGCTACAAAGGCGGTCGCAGCGACGAGGTGCGGCGCGCGCTCGACCCGAACGAGAACTTCCGTCCCGCGCTCGGCTTCGCGGCGATCCTCCTCGTGCTCTATTCGATCGTCGTCGGGCCGGTGAACTTCCTCCGCGCGAAGAATCGCGGAAAGCCGCTCCGACCGCTCCTCCTCGCGCCGGTCTTCAGCGTGGTCGCGTTCGGCGCGATCGTGCTCGTGGGCCTCGGCGTGAAGGGATGGCGCGGGCGCACGCGCCACCTCTCGTTCGCCGAGACGGGCTCCGGCACCGCACGCGCGTCGATCACGCGATTCCGCGGGTTTTACACGAGCGAGACGCGCGCGCTCTCGATCACCGCGTCGGATCGAACGTCGGTGCTCGACGTGCTCAGCTCCGACTCGATCATGGACGACAAAGCGCTCGTGCGCGTCGACCGTGACGGGTTCTCGCTCGAGAACATCACGTCGCTCCCGTGGCAGACGCTCGTCGTTCGCGAGAACGGCTTCATCGATTTGAAGGGTCCCGTCACGATCACGACGACGACGACCGGAACGCCTGCGACCGAGGTGAAGAACGACAGCGGCGCGACGCTCCTCGACGCGCTCGTGTACGTCCCCGGCGACGGCGTTCGGTACTTCGAGTCGATCAAGAACGGCGACAAGGTCTCCGCGTCGACCGGCAAGCTCGTGATGAGCGGCGCGTCGCGGCGAGCGACGAGCGCGGGCACGATGATGGTCCACCCCTTCGATCCGTCGACGATCGCGACGATGATCGACGCGAAGGCGGCCGAGCGCGTGACGAAGACCTGGTCGCCGATCGCGACCGTCGCGGGCGACGCGATCGACTGGTGGCCGGACGACAAGAGCGTCGTGCTCGCCGAGGTCGACGGCGGCGAGCGCGTGAAGAACGACAACGGGCTTTCGGTCGAGAGCGACCGCTTGGTCCTTCGCGTGGTGAGCGCCCCATGACACAAAGCTCGGACGACGCCCCGCTCTCGAGTCAGTCGCCGCCGTCGAGCGCGTGGCTCGAGCAGACGACCGTTCCCGCGATCCGCGTGCGCCATTTGTGGCATCGCTTCGGCAAGCTCGACGTGCTCCGCGACGTGAGCTTCGAGGTCGGCCACGGCGAGATCTTCGGCTTCATCGGGCCGAACGGCGCGGGCAAGACGACGACGATCCGCATCATGGCGACTCTCCTCGAGCCGCTCTCGGGGCGCGTCGAGGTCGACGGGTTCGACGTGTCCATCGATCCCGAGGCCGTGCGCAAGATCATCGGCTACATGCCGGATCACGCGGGCGTCTACGAGCGCGTCACGGTGCGCGAGTACCTCGAGTTCTTCGCCGACGCGTACAAGGTCGCGCCCGACGCGAACTACTCGGTCGTCGACGCGGTGATGGAGCTCACGGATCTGACGAAGCTCTCGGACAAGCTCGTCGCGACGATGTCGAAGGGCATGAAGCAGCGCCTCCAGCTCGCGCGCACGCTGCTGCACGATCCGAAGGTGCTCATCCTCGACGAGCCCGCGAGCGATCTCGACCCGCGCGCGCGCATCGAGATCCGCGATTTGCTCGTCGAGCTTCGCTCGATGGGCAAGACGATCTTCCTCTCGAGCCACATCCTCACCGAGCTCGCCGACGTGTGCACGTCGGTCGCGATCCTCGAGCGCGGACGGCTCGTCGTCGCGGGGCCGATTTCCGACATCGCGCGGAGGCTCGAAGAGGCCGCCGCGAAGCGCCAAGCCGCGGAGGCCGCGCAAGCGCAGGTGCCGATGCAGATGCCGCAGCAGATGCCGCACCACGCGTCGCAGCCCCCGCAGCAGCAAGGCACGATGGCCTCGGCGGGCGTGCAGACGGCGATCCTGCCGCCGCAGCGACCGCCCGCGGGCTATCGCGACACGGACATCGAGCCCGCGCCGCAGACGATCAGCGTCGCGCGCAGGCGCCTCAAGGTGCGCGCCTTCGGTCAGCTCGACGCGGTCCAAGGCGCGCTCACGGGCGTGCCCAACGTCTTCGGCGTGACGCAGATCGCGAACGGTCTCTTCCTCGTCACGTACGCGGGCGACGATCAGACGATCGCGGCGATCGTCTCCGCGCTCGTCGCGAAGAGCATCGCCGTCGCGGGCGTCGAGCCCGAGCGCAACGAGCTCGAACGCATCTTCCTCGAGGTCACGAAAGGCGAAATGCAATGAAACCTCGCATGCCGGAGCGAAGCGCAGGTTCGAGGTTTCGGAGGCGATCATGACGGTCGCTGCCTCGCCCAACTCGGTGCCGCACAAGCGCCCGGGGCGCCTCGCGCGGCTCCTGCTCGAGCCGAACGCGATCTGGATGCGCGAGATGCGGCAATCGGCGCGACTCGGACGCACGCCGTGGGTCCTCTTCTCGCTGAGCCTGACGATCTCGCTCCTCATGTGCTCGATCGGCGGCATCGCCGCGACGGACAACACGAGCCCCGCGTCGCTCGGCGGCGGTTTGTTCCAGACGTTCTTCTCGATCGCCGCGTTCGTCGTCATGATCGTCGGCCCGACCGTCGCGGCGAACTCGATCGCCTCCGAGCGCGAGGGCCGCACCTGGGAGGCGGTCCTGCTCACGGGCCTCACGCCGAAGGACATCGCGCGCGGCAAGTTCGTCGCCGCGTACACGTCGATCGCGATGCACATCGTCGTGCTCGCGCCGGTGGGCGCCCTGCCGTTCCTCTTCGGCGGCGTGACGCCCGTCGAGGTCGTCGTGGCGTTCGCGTTCCTCTTCGTCTTCGCGGCGCTCGCGGTCGCGTTCGGCCTCGCGGTGAGCTCGATGATGTCGAGCCTGCGCGGAGCGATCGTCCTCACGCTCATCCTCGCGATCCTGATCGGGCCGATCCTCTACTTGGTCTTCGGGCTCGCGACCTCGTACGGCGTCCACAAGCTCTGGAACGACGTGCCGGAGGCGTTCCCGATCTGGCTGCCCCTCGCGTATACGCGCGCGCCGTTCGGGCTCGAATACTTGCTCCTGCTCGTCGCCGTGCCGCTGCTCCTCATCCTCGTGCCCGCGTGGTTCTTCTACGAGGTGACGATCGCGAACCTCACGGGCGAGACGGACGATCGCTCGACCGGGCTGAAGCTCTGGTTCTTCGCGTGCACGCCGCTCGTCGCGCTCGCTTGCGCGCTCCCGGGAGCCGTCGCGCTCGACGACGCGGAGCGCATGCGATGGTCGGTCACGGGTGAGACCGCGTTCGCCGCGTACGCGGGCTTCTGTGCGCTGCTCTTCGCGTTCGATCCCGCGGGGCCGTCGCGGCGCGTGCTCGTCCACTGGCGGCGCGCGGGTGCGGGGGTGTTCCGGAGGTTCTTCGGCCCAGGGCTCCCGAAGACGGCGTCGCTCGTCGTCTTCATGGGATTCATCGGCTTGATCGCGATCGCGGCGATCGACCTCGCGATGCTCTACATCCAGCCCGCGGCTTCGCCCACTGCGTCGTCGGGTTGGACCTATTGGTCGCCGTACACGCCCACGCGAAACGATCGCCTCTCGCAGATCTTCGTGTTCGGCGCGTACTGCGCTCCGTATTTCCTCTTCACGACGGGGCTCGTCGCGTATTTCCGCTCGCGCGGTCACACGCCGTGGATCGCGCGACTCATCGCGAGCTCGATCTTGTTCCTCGCCGGCGCGGCGCCGTGGGTCGTCGCCGCGATCGGCGGCGTCGTGACGAGCACCCACGACGACACCTGGCTCGTCGTCGCCGCGCCGAGCCCGTTCTTCGCGTACGCCATGGTCGGACGATACGATCACCCCGGCGCCACCGACGAAGCGCCGATCATCCAAGCGGGCCTCGCGGCCGCGATCATGTGGGGCTTCGTCGGCCTGATCTTCCTCGTGCTCGCGGGTCGTCGATGCGCTCGCGCCGTGCGAGAGCAGAACCAGATTTACGCGCAGACCGAGGCCGCGCTCCGCGCCGAAGACGACGCGCGCGCAGCGGCCGCGCTCGCTGAGAGCGCGCCGCCCGATCCAGGAGCCCCCACGTGACCGATCGCGGCTCGATGCTCGACTCCGCGTTCGCGCGCGAGCTCGAGGCGCTTCGAAGGCGCCTCCGCGTGCGCGCGCGCTCGGGCGGCGCGGGCGATCACACCGCGAAGCGACGCGGCTCGAGCGCCGAGTTCCTCGAGCACCGCCCCTACGCGCCCGGCGACGATTTGCGCCGCATCGACTGGCTCGCGTTCGCGCGCACGGGCGAGCCCATTTTCAAGCTGTTTCGCGCGGAGGAGGACGTCATCGTCCGCCTCGTGGTCGACGCGAGCGCCTCACTCGACACGGGCGAGCCGAGCAAGCTCGACGCCGCCAAGCGCGTCGCCGCGGCGATCGGCTACATGGCGCTCGCGGACTCGGAGCGCGCGCAGGTCATGGCCGCGAGCGAGGGCCTCGCGTTCGTCTCCGAGCCGACGCGAGGACGAAACGCGCTGCCGAAGCTCCTGCGCGATCTCGATCGCGTCGACGTGAAGAGCGGGACCGATCTCTCGCGCGCCGTCGAGCAGGTCACGCTGCGCTCGCCGCGCCCGGGCATGCTCGTCATCATCAGCGACTTCATGGACTCGGGCCCGTTCGACGCGGCGATCACGCGCGCCGCCGCCGCCGGCCACGACATCGCGATGGTGCAGGTCCTCTCGCGCGACGAGGTCGAGCCCCACTACGACGGCGACTACGCGCTCGTCGACGCCGAGTCGAACGCGGTCGTCGAGGTCACGATGGACGCGAGCGCGCTCGAGGCGTACCTCGCGCGCCTCAACCAGCTCGTCCTCGGCCTGCGCGCGCTCGCCAAGAAGGTGCGCGGCACGTACGTGCGCGTCGTCACCGACGAGCCGCTCCTGCCCCCGATACGAAGGTTCGTGAACCGCGTGGTGGACTGAATGAACAACCCATATCCCTACATGCCGGATCCGGCGGCGACGCGCGCGAAGGACGAAAGCGATCTCAACCTGCTCTCGATCCTCCACTACGTGTGGACCGGGCTCTTCGGCTGCTCGGCGTTCGGGCTCGTCGGCTATTTCATCCTGATCGCCGGGTTCGTCGCGAACGCGCCCTCCGGCCCGCACGGTAGCCCGCACGATCACTAGCCCGCACGATCACAGGTGGCCGCGGGGATCGTCGGGATCATCGGTGTCGTGATGGGCATCGTCATGGTGCCGCTCTTCATCCTGCACCTGTTCGCCGCGGCGGGCCTCAAGAAGCGCTCGCGCTACACGCTGATCCTCGTCGTCTCCGGGCTCGCGTGTCTGAGCTTTCCGCTCGGCACGGCGCTCGGCGTCTTCTCGATCATCGTGCTGATGCGCCCGAGCGTGAAGGCGCTGTTCGCCGCGAAAGGAGGCGTAGCTTGACGTACGCTCACGGCCCCACGGCATGCACGGCATCGAGTTTCTGAACCCGAAGGGGCTCTGGCTGCTGACGGCGATCGTGCCGCTCGTCGTGCTCTACATCCTCAAGATCAAGCGTGAGCGCATTCGCGTTCCGTCGACTTGGCTCTGGGCGGAGGCGCGGCGCGATCTCCTCGCGAAGCACCCGTTCAAGAAGCTCGTCCCCGAGCTGCCGCTCTTCTTGCAGCTGCTCGCGCTCATCGGGCTCTCGCTCGCGCTCGCACGGCCTGCGCTCCGCGGCGGGAAGCTGACCGGCGATCACGTCGCGATCGTCATCGACGCGAGCGCGTCGATGGGAGCGGCCGCGAGGACGAGCGACGGCAAGAAGACGACGCGCATGGCGCTCGCGCTCGAGACCGCGAAGAACGCGATCGACAACATGGAGCCCGGCGCGGACGCGATCGTCATCGAAGGCGCACGCGAGGCTCGGGTGGTCGCACCGCTCGATCGCGACGCGCGACGTCTCAAGGCCGCGCTCGGGAGCGTCGCGGTGCGCGAGGTCGAGGGCGATCTCTCCGCGGCCGTCGGGCTCGCGGCCGATCGACTTCGTTCCCTCGGCGGAAAGCGCCGCGTCTTGCTCATCACCGACGGCGCGCTCGCGAGCGAAGCTCCGCTCGCGGCCTCGGGCATGCAGCTCGACGTCGTCACCGTCGGCGAGCCCGCGGACAACGTCGGCATCATCCGCATCGACGTCCGCGCGGGCGTCGATCCCGTGACGAAGCACGACCAAGTTCAAGCGTTCGGCATGCTGAAGAACTACGGCGGCGCGCCGCGCGAGGCCTACGTCACCGTCACCGTCGAAGGGAAAAAAGAGCCCTCCGCGTCGCGACGCGTGCTCCTGCCGCCCGGCGAGAAGACCGCGGTCGTTCTCGCGTTCGAGCCCTCGTCGCTCGAGTTCGGCAAAGGCCTCACGATGCAGGTCTCGCCTGGTGACGCGCTCGCCATCGACGACGTCGCCTACGGCCGCGTGCCGCAGTCGCGCAAAATGCCCATCGTCCACGCCGCGGCGGGTTACTCGTGGATCGCGCGCGCGCTCGACGCGGATCCCGATCTCGACGTGCAGAAGCTCACTCCGTCGCAGGTCGGCACGGTGAACATCGATCCCGACGCGCTCGTCATCATCGAGGGCGCGTGCCCCGACAACCCGCCAGGCCTCGATCTGCTCATCGTGAACCCGCCCGTCGGCACGTGCATGGGCGTCGACGTGGCGAAGGAGGTCGAGCAGCCGCAGATCACCTCGTGGGAGCAGGGCGATCCGCGACTGCGCTTCTTGACGTTCGACGGCGTGCACGTGTCGAAGGCGACCCCGGTGAAGACGGCCGGGCAGGCCTCGCTGCTCCGCGCGGGCACGATCGCGCTCATGGCGGACGCGTCGTCACCGGGCCGCACGGCGACCGTCGTCGGCTTCGACGTCGGCGACAGCGACTGGCCGCTGAAGGCTTCGTTCGTGCTCTTCATCCGGAACGTCGTCGAGATGGCGCGCCTCCACCGAAGCCAGGGCACGACGGGTCCCGCGCGCACGGGTGACGCGCTCCGCGTCGCCGTGCCGAAGGACGTCACCAAGGTGATCGTCGAAGGTCCGGGCATGAAGGAGCACGAGGTCGCGGCGAAGGGCGGGTTTTCGATCATTCCCGCGGTCGATCACGCGGGCATCTACCGCGCGCGGTGGACCGAGCCGCGCTACGGAAACGCCGTCATCGTCGCGAACCTCGCGAGCGAGCGCGAGAGCGACATCAAGCCACGTCCCGTGCTGATCGACCAAAACGGAGGCGCCGTCGCGACCACGACGCGCGTCGCCGACGCGCACCACGAGTGGGGCCTCTGGCTCGCGATGCTCGCGGCGGCGCTCATCGCGTTCGACGTGTGGTGGCTGACGCGCAAGCGCCGCGAGGTCTCGCTCGAGTCCATCGCCGCAGAGAGGCGCGCTTGAACCAAGCGGTGATCAACGCGTACGCCGCGCGGTTCTGGATGCTCGCCGCGGCGGTCATCTACCTCGCGCTCACGGTGCGTCTCGCGCGCGATCTCCGCGCGCGCAAGGTCCCGATCACGGGCGCAGTGCTCTTGTGCCTCGGCGCGCTCGGGCCGCTCGTCTATCAAGGACTCGTCCAAGCGCAGCTGATCCGCGAGACGTACATCCGCTTCGGCCATCAGTTCTGGGTCGTCGGGGTCGCGGCGCTCGCGTATTTCCTCGCGTCGCGCCTGTCGCTCCTGCCGGGGCGCATGTCGCGCGGTCGGCGCTCGCTCGTCGTTCTCTTCGCGTCGCTCGCGGGCCTCGCCGCGGCGCTCGCCGTCACCGAGCCCGAGCTCGGTCGCCCGCTCGATCGCATGACCGTGATCATGATGATCGATCGCTCGCGCTCGATCGATCTCGTCCCCGCCGCGGACGCGCGCATCGCCGCGGAGCTGCGTCTCGCCGAGAAGGGGATGCACGATGACGATCGCATCGGAACCGTGGCGTTCGCCGCGGAGGCCGCCGTCGAAGATCCGCCGCGTCCGAAGAGCGATTTGCCGCCCCCGCAGCGCGTCGAGCTCGGTCGCGACGGCACGAACCTCGAGTCCGCCGTGCGCCGCGCGCTCGCGGAGCTCCCCGCCGACACCGCCTCGCGCTTGGTCTTGATCAGCGACGGAGTGCAGACGCGCGGTGACGTGCTCTCCGCGGCGGCCGCGGCGGTCGCGGCCGACGTCCCGATCGACATCGTCCCGCTGGATCAGAAGACGTTCCCCGACGTGCGCGTCGTGTCGGTGCGCTCGGCGACGCACGCCGACGAAGGCGAAGCGCTGGATCTCCGCGTCGTCACCGCGAGCACGCAAGAGGCCGAGCTCGACGTGCGCGTGAAGCGCGACGGGACGCCCATCCACACCGGCCGCATCAAGGTCGCCGCGGGCGAGGACGTCCTTCGGTTGCGCGAGACCGCGTCCGAGCCGGGCCTTCATCGCTACGACGTCGAGGTCACGGCGGTCGACCCGAGCAAGGACGGCTCGCCCGAGGACAACGCCGGCTCGACGTTCGTCCGCGTGCGCGGCCCCGCGCTCGCGTTGATCCTCGAAGGCGACAGCGGAAAGGGCGCGCTCGTCGCAGGCGCGCTCGAGGCGAACGGATTTCGCACGATCGAGAAGGGCGCGACGGGCGTCCCCGGCGACATCGGCGCGTTCGCGGGCTACGACCTCGTCGTCCTCAGCGACATCAGGGCGAGCGATCTCTCGACGACGCAAATCGACGCGATGGCGAGCTACACGCGCGACCTCGGCGGCGGCCTCATGCTGATGGGCGGCGATCGCTCGCTCGGCCCCGGCGGCTACGCGCGCACGCCGATCGAAGAGGTCTCGCCGGTCTCGTTCGACCTCAAGGAGGAGAAGCGGCGCGCCTCGCTCGCCGAGGTGATCGCCATCGACTACTCCGGTTCGATGGGCATGATGGTTGGAGGTCAAACCAAATTGGCCCTCGCGAACGAGGCCGCCGCGCGCTCGGCGTCGCTCCTCGGCGCGGGCGACCGCCTCGGCGTCGAGCACGTCGACACGGTCGTCGCGTGGACGATCCCGCTCGGCCCGGTGACCGACGTGAACGCGATCGCCGGCAAGATCCGCAGCGTGCAGGTCGGCGGCGGGGGCATCTACACGGACATCGCGCTCCAGGCCGGCTACGCGGCGCTCGAGAAGGAGCCCGTCAACCTGAAGCACATGCTCCTCTTCGCCGACGGCGACGACGCCGAGCAAATCGCCGGGTGCCGCTCGATCGTGACGGGCGCGACGGCCAAGGGCATGACGACGAGCGTCATCTCGCTCGGCCACGGTAAGGACTCCGCCGAGCTCGAGGTCCTCAGCAAGCTCGGCGGCGGACGCTTCTACTTGATCGACGACGCGACGAAGCTCCCCGCGGTCTTCACGCAGGAGACGATCCTCGCCGCGCGGAGCTCGATCAAGGAGGAGCCCTTCAAGGTGAGCCTCGGCGCGCCGTCGCCTGCGATCCGCAACGTCGACTTCAAGGACGCGCCGCAGCTCCGCGGGTACGTCGTGAGCGTGCCGAAGTCGCGCGCGACCGTCTCGCTCACCGGGCCCGAGGGCGATCCGATCCTCGCGTCGTGGTCAGTAGGGATCGGGCGCTCGGCCGCGTTCACGAGCGACTTCAAGGATCGCTGGGGCGCCCCTTGGACGAAATGGCCGGGCGGCGTGAAGATGATGGGCCAGCTCGGGCGCGACACGGCGCGCAAGGCGGACGATCCGCGCGTTCGGCTCGAGAGCGACGCGAGCGGCGGCGAGCTCCACGTGCGCGCGGACGTGGTCGGCGACGACGGACGCGCGCAGACGTTCCGCAGGCTCACCGTGCACGTCGCGGGCCCCGACGGGTTCGCTCGCGACGTGTCGCTCGAGGCGATCGGCGCGGGTCGCTACGGCGCCTCGGTTCCGCTCTCGCGCCCCGGCACGTACGTCGCGACCGCCAAGGACGAGACCTCGGGCGAGGCGGTTGGAACGACGGGCGCCGTGCTCTCCGCGGGCGAAGAGCTTCGTCCGACCGGGAGCGATCGGTTGCTCCTCACGCGCATCTCGACGATGACCGGCGGCAAGATGCGTGACACGCTCGCCGGCCTCTACGACGACCGCGCCGCGCGTCGGTTCGCGTACACGCCGCTCCTGCCGCTGCTCTCGCTCGTGGCCGCGTGCGCCATGCTCCTCGGCGTCGCCGCGCGAAGGCTCGGCGTCCCCGCGTTCGTCAGCGCGATGTTCGGCAAGCGCGCGCAAAGGCGCCAAAACGAGGCCGATCAGCGCGCGTCTCTCGCCTTCGCCGAAGCGCGCGAGCGAGCCCGCGCCGCGCAAACGACGAAGACGAACGAGGCGCTCCTCGCACGAAAGCGCAAGGCGAGCCCCGCCGCGTCCACGACGGCCACGGGTGGAATCCTCGGCGCCGCGCCTCCGCCGCCCGCTGCGCACCGCCCGATCGGAACACCTGCGCCGCGCGGGAACGCACCGCGCCCCGCGCAGTCGGGCCCGCGCGTGAGCACCGCGGAGCGCCTCGCTCAGAAGCGCCGCGAGAAGAAGTGACTCACGACCGGGTGCGCACGGCCTCGGCGAGGTTCGTGCGCGCGACCGCGCGCAACGCGGGCCACTGCGAAACGAGCAGCACCAAGAAGACGCCTCCGATCGAAGCGCCAATCGTCTCGGACGACACGACGAACGGAAACGTGAACAGGTCGCCGGAATAAAGCCCGAGCACCTCGCGAATCGCGAGCAGCGCGAGCGGAAGCCCAAGCACCAGGCCGAGCGCGCAGAGCATCGCGTTCTCGAGGGTGACGCCGAAGGCGATTTCGCGAAAACTCCGGCCGAGCGCACGTAGCGTCGCGATCTCGCGCGTCCGCTCCACGATGCCGAGCGTAGCCGTGTTGTAGAGGATGGCGCCGGCCAGCGCGACGCTGAACACGAGCATCGCGCCGACCATGACCCACCCGAACGCCATCGCTGCGCCGATCACCTCGCGCATCGCGGCGGCGTCGTCGACGCGAGCGATCGACTCGTCCTTGGCGAGCGCGTCTCGCACGTCGGACAGACGACCTGGCGCGGCGGTGATCGCTACCGAGTCGACCATTCCCGCGAGGCTCGAAGCTCGCTCGAGATCGTCGAGCCGCGTCATCGCGGTCTTGCCGATCGTCGCGTCGGCGTAGCCGCTGACCCGAAAGCGAGCCTCGCTCCCGAGCGGGGCCGTGTCCACCTCGACGTCGTCGCCGATGGACACGTCGAGCGCGTGCGCGACGGCCCGCGTGAGGACGATGCCGCCGGGCGCGGGCGACACGACGCGACCGCCGACGTCGATGGACCGAACGAGCGACGCGTCGGGCTCGATCCCGCGGACGACGCACGACTGCGTCTTGCCGTTGGCGGAGACGTGCGCCGGCAAAACGAGGCTCGCCTCGGCGCGCGACACGCCGGAGGCTTTGCGGACGCGCTCGAGCGCGGACTCCTTCGAGACGGGCGCGACGAGGTCCACGGCGACCTCGTAGCGCCGCGCATCGCGGAACACCGTGTCGATCGTGGACCTCATCGAATCGACGAGCGCGCCGCTCGTCATGACGAGGACGAGCGCCGCCGCGACGCCCAGCGCCGTCCCGAGCGAGCGAAGCGGGCGACCGACGACGTCGCGCAGCGCCATGCGCACGAGCATGCTGCCCGGAAGCGCTCGAAGCGCGCGCGCCGCTGCACCGGCGCGCGGCGTCGGCGGGCGCATCGCCTCCGCGGGCATGAGGCGCGCGGCGCGCCACGAAGGCACGAGCCCGGAGAGCGCGGACGCGACGAGCCCGATCGCGATGCCCTCAGCCGCCAAGCCGAAATGCGGCGCTGCGTTGACGAACGGGATTCCGAGCTCGGTGGCGTACTCGTGCGTGAGCGGCCTCGTGAGCCCGAACCCCGCGAGCGCCCCGGCGATCGCGCCGAGGCCGCCGAGGAGCAACGCGTGCCCCAAATATGCGCCGAGGACGCGCCGTTCGCGCACGCCGATCGCGAGCAGCGTGCCGATGACGGCGCGCTCCGCGTCGACGAGGCGGCCGAGGATCGACGCGACGATGAACGTTCCCACTCCGAGGAAGAAGATCGGGAAGAACGTCGCCATGCCCTTGTAACCGTCGACGTCCATCTGGAGCAGGCGCACCCCAGTGAGATGCGCCGAGTCGACGATCGCGCGCGCCCGAGCGCCGAGCGCGTTCGCGAGGGCGTGTCGTGCGTCTTCGGTGCTCGTGCCAGCCGCGGTCATCACGAGCAGCTCGTTCGCGTCGTTCGCGCTCGCGGCCACACGAACATCCTCGGGCGCGCTCGGACCAATCGCCGACACGATCGGCGCGGCGACCTCGCGCAGCGCGCCGCGGCGCATCCACGCGACGCCGAACGTGTCTGGGCTCGGCATCGGGTCGTCGTCGCTCCGCGACACCCAGAGATACTGCGCGGCGATGGCGACGCCGGAGACGCGGAGAGTGCGCTCGACGCCGCTCGCGCTGACCTCGACGGACGAGCCAGGTCCGAGGTCGTGCCGCTTGGCGAAGTGCTTTTCGAGGAGGATCTCCCCAGCGCCTTTCGGCCAAGCACCTTCGATGACGAGCACGCGATCGATCCGCGGTTCACCCGCGTCGGGCAGCGACATGACGCGCAGATCTGCCCGAGTCCGTTTGCGGACGAGCACGGGGAGTGACGCGACCACGCGCGACTCCACGCTGGCGACCTCCGGGAGCGACGCGACGTGCGTCGTATCGCCCGCGTCGAACGGCGCGACGCTCGCGTGAAAGTCGGCGAGGGCGAGCGTCCGCCTCGTCGCGCCGTAGCTGTCGCGCAGATCGACGTACGCGCCCGCCGACGCGACGAAGAGCATCACGCCCAGCGCCATCACGCAGAAAACGGCGATCGCCTGGCCGCGCGATGCGCGCAGCTGCCGCCACGACTTTCGCGCGAGGAGCATCATCGCGCGGCCCCGCTGACTTCGTCGGTGACGACGCGCCCATCGCGCAAGCGCACGACCCGGTCGGCACGCGCGCAGGCGCTATCGTCGTGAGTGACGACGACGACGGCGCACTTCTTGTCGTGCGCCGCGTCCGCGAGGAGGTCCAAGACACGCCCGCCCGCGTCGTGGTCGAGCGCGCCCGTCGGCTCGTCGGCCAAGAGGAGCCTCGGCGACTTCGCGAGCGCGCGCGCGATGGCGACGCGCTGCTGCTGGCCGCCCGAGAGCTCCGGCGGGAATCGGTCGCCCAGCCCGTCGAGGCCCACCTTCTCGAGCCACGCGTCCGCGTCCTTCGCCGACGCGCCCACGATCTCGCCCGCGACGAGCACGTTCTCGCGCGCGGTGAGGCTCGGCACGAGGTTGAAGAACTGGAACACGAACCCCACACACTCGCGCCGAAACGTCGTGAGCCCGCGCCGGTCGAGCTTGTCGAGCTCGCGCCCGGCGACGACCACGTGCCCCTCGGTCGGCGTGTCGAGCCCGCCGAGCAGGTTGAGCATCGTCGTCTTTCCGGAGCCGCTCGGTCCGAGCAAGACGAGCAGCTCGCCGCTGCGCACGACGAGATCCGTCGGCTCGAGCGCGCGCGTCTTCACGAGCGCCCCGTAGACCTTCCCAGCGCCGTCCATGCGTGCCAGCGTCTCGTTCATGGTCGTGGCTCCTCGTCGAATTGAATGGTGAGCGTTCCGTCGGCGAGCTTCGCGGTCGACACCTCGCGACCGTGCAACGACGCGGGGAGCGCGAGCTGCCGTCGCCAACCGCCGACCGTGAGGATCAGATCGTCGCCGCGCTGCTTGAGATCCACCGATCCCGCGGCAGCGTGCGGAAGGCTGATCTCGACCCGGGTACGCCCGCGCTCGCGCCGAAAACGGACCGGCGGCGCCTCGCGAAACGCGAGCGCCGGGTCGCGGTCTCCGTAGATCTCGGCCGCGACGCGCTCCACCGCCGGGACGCCGATCACCTCGCTGGCTTGGAACCGAAGCTCGAGGATCGGAACGTCGGCGAAGAGGCCGCGCGCTCGCTCCATTTCGCGCGCCTGGATGCGTGTCCACTCGGCGAAATACCCGCGCGACAGCTCGTGCGGCAGCACGCGATTCTGAACCACGGCATCCACGCAGAGACCGAAGAGCGACAGCAGCGTGAACGCCGAGCGCGTCTCCTCGACGACGATCCGCTCCGGGATCGACACGAGGCGCACGACCGTACGCGCCGGATCGGTGAGCAGCGCGCGAAGTCGCGTCAGGCGTTTCGCGAGCGCGTCGAGCGCCTCGTAGGCCTCGTCTTCTGGGAGGGGCATCTTCGTGGCGCGCTTCGCCGCGGGCCGAAGGACCCGCATGAACCGGCGCTCCCACTCCACGAGCTTTCCGAACGTGCCCGCCATGAGCTCGGGAAAGCCGAGGAGCCGCAGGCTCGACGCAGTGGGCGCGAGGTCGACGACCACGAGATCGTACGCCTTGGACTCGACGATCTCCGTCAAGCGCGACAGGACGAGTAACTCCTCGAGCCCGGGGAAGACGGCGATCTCGTCGGCTTCGACGCCGCCGAGGCCGAGGTACTCGAGGAGGCGCGCGAGGTAGCCGCTGAGCGCGCGCGAGTGGCGACGGAGCTCGGCTTGGGGATCGGCCTCGAGCGCCGAGAGTCGCTCCGCGACGAGCGCCGGTTCTGGACCGAGCTTCGCGCCGAGCACGTCGCCGAGGTTGTGCGCGCGGTCGAGGCTCGCGACGAGCGCGCGCGAGCCGCGCTTTGCGGCGAGCGCCGCGGTCGCGGCGGCCACCGTGGTCTTTCCGACGCCGCCCTTGCCGGAGACGAGCACGACGCGACTCACTTCTCCTCCTCGATCCGCACCGTGCGCGCCGGCGACTTTCGTGTCGCGGGCGGGCGCGCGAACCGCGTCATGACCTCCTCGACGACGACCACGAACTCGCCGAGCGTGACGAGGCGCTCGCGCAGCGCCTCCTTCGACGCACCCGCGGGCGCGTCGCGCGCGTCGAGCGCGCGGACGAGCTCGGCGCCAGTGTCGCGCCACATCTCGAGCTCGGGTTCCACGAACAGGCGATTCCAATCCGCGAGGATCTCCCACGGATCGGAGGCGGCCTCGTACCAGTCGCGCCGATCACCGCGCCTCGGCAGCCTGCGAGCCACGCGCGACGCGAGGAGCGTCCGCAGCGCGACGCTGACCGTGCTCTTCGCGGCGGACACGCGCTCGCAGAGCGACTCGAGCGAGACGGGCTCTGCGGCGACGAACAAGACCGCGTAGAGGCGCCCAGCGAGCGGGTTCACGCCGTAGAGGCCGCAAATTCGGGCGACCCCGTCTTCGAACTCACGCGCCGCCCGAACAAAGCTCGTTTTTTCGAGGGATTTACTCATATTCGTATCGTTCGGTTTGATCCGAACGATACGAATATAGCGCCAGCTGGCCTGGAATCAAGCCCGGCAGCCCTCAGTTCGGCGGCGGCGGCGGCGGCGGCTTGCTGTCGTCACCGACGCACGACGAGAGATCGAAGAACAGGAACTCGAGCGCCGTCTCTTGCTGCGTCATCGCGGTCGTGAGTGGGTCGCCCGTGCCGCACTCGCTCGGGAAGAGCCCCGTGCCTCCGCCGTTCGACACGTGGAGGTCGCTGAACACGGCGCGCCCGCACTGGAGCGTCGCGGTGACCGGCGTGTTGAACGAGAGGTATGCGGTGCCGTACGCGTTGCTCGTCAAGCTCGAGTTGCCGTAATAAATCCACGGCGTCGTCTTGCCGAGCACCTGCGACGCGTCGCTGTTCGAGTAGGAGAGGTTGATCTGCCCCTTCGTCGGCGGCGCCGACTTCCACACGTTCTGGATCCAATCGTCGAGCGCGACGCCCTTCGGGATGGTCGTGTTGATGTACCAGGGCGCGGTCGCGTACGGGCTGTTCGTGAGCCACTTCGCCGTGCCCTGGAAATCCGTCGGCCCCGTCGGCGGCGCGAACCAGTTGTAGTGGAAGTGCGTGCCGAAGAAGCGCCCGCCGCCATCGAGGTAGTCGTGGACCGCGGTGTACGCCTGCCCGGAGCTGTTGCGATCGTATGGCGAGCACTCGCACGAGTTCATGACGATGTCGTGCTTCATGAGCTCGGTCTTGCTCGCCCAGAACGTGTACGCGCTCGTCGAGCCGACGCCGGACGCGCCGCCGTTGCCCGTGTAGAGGTGAACGCGCCCGGTCGAGCTGAACTCGGTGTCGGCGATGCCGATCTTTCGCATCAAGCACTCGAGCACGTCGCACGCGCCGGTCGCCATCGCGATCTGCGGGATGTTGTCGATGTTGTTGTTGCCCTCGTTCTGCTTGCGCGGCAGGCGCGTGATCGTCTCGAGGTTGTTGCTGTCCTTCTTGCCGATGGGGTTGTCGACGCAAGCGTTCACCGTGGGGACGATGATCTGCTTGCGGAACTTTCCGGCTTGCATGACGAGCGGGATGTTCGTGCCGACCGGCACGTCGTTGACCGTGAAGTGACCGAGCGCGTCCGTCTGGACCGCGCCGGGCAGCGGCGATCCGGACGCGGGCGCCTGACAAGCCGCGCACACGGCGCCCGTAGGGATCGGCTGCACAGGCGCGTTCGGCACGTAGACGTAGACGTTGTAGAGCGGGTTGCGCCCCGCCGGATCGTAGACCGTGCCGCTGATCGTCGTGTGCAGACCGCCGCCGCAGTTCTGCACCTGACACTCGAGACCGACGCACGGCGGCGCGGCCTCGGCGCTCACGTCGCCGAACGCTGGTTGCTCGACGTCTTGCATCGGAGAGGTGACGTCTTCGTTCGAGCCGTCGCCGCTCGTGAAGGTTTGGTTCCCCGGCCCGCAGCCGGCCGCGTACATACCCAAGCACGCGACGCCCACGGTCGCGAGCAGCAAAGTCCTGACGCGCATGTCCGCCTCCAACATGCAGTATTCAGGGGCTCGGCTCGGCGCGCAACTGCCACGGCGTGTAGGCGTTCGCCCACACGGCTCAATGCATCAGCGCGAACACGGCGATGCCGCCGCCGACGACGAGGACGAACGCCGCGACGATCACGGGGATGATCCACATGGGCTTGCTCGGCGGCAAGCCGGCGGGAGCCATCCCGTACTGCTGCGCGTTCACGTTCACGTGCGCGAACGCTTGGTCCATGCCCTGCGCGTATTGCTGCTGCGGCGGTTGGTATTGCATCCCCTGCATCGGTGGCGGCGCAGCGAACGGATCGGCGGCCACTTCGACCGGCGCCTTCGCGACCATCACGCGGGCCTTCGCCTCTTCGACCTGCTGCGCGAGCACCGTCTGTGGCGTCTTCGCCCACTGGCGGTGATCGCCGACGAGCCCGTACGCCGCGCCGATCGCGTCCGCGAGGGCGCCGATGGTCTTCGTGCGGATGTTCGGGTTCTTCGCGAGCGCCTCTTCCATCACGTCGTCCATCTTGGGCGGCAGGTGATACTTCGCCTTGGGCGCCGAGAGGCTCGGCGGATCGGGCTCCTTCGTGAGGATCGCGAGCAAGATCGACGGGCCGTTGTTCCCGGGGAACGGGACGACGCCGCACATGCACTCGTAAGCGATCGCCGCGAGCGCGAACACGTCGGCGCGCGCGTCGAGCGTCTCGAGCCCCTGCGCCTGCTCGGGCGCCATGTAATACGGCGAGCCGATCGTCGTGCCGAGCACGGTCAGCTTCTTCGCGTCCTTGTTCTTGTCCTTCACCGATCCGAAGTCGAGGATCTTGACGATGTCGCCCTCGCGCGTGCCGCACAAGAACAGGTTGTCCGGCTTCAGATCGCGGTGGATGAACTGGCGGCTGTGCGCTTCGTCGAGGCCGATGGCGACCTGCGAGAGCATGCGCACGAGGCGAGCGGGCTCGAGGAACTTCTCGCGCTTGAGCACCACGCGGAGCTCCTCGCCGTCGAGGAACTCCATGACGAGGAGCCACACCTTGGCGACTTCGTCGCGCTGGAAGTCGAGGACGTTGACGATGTGATCGTGCGGGAGCTTGCTCGCGAGCTCGTACTCACGCTTGAAGCGCTCGAGCGAGACCTCGTCGCTCGATACGTTGTCGTGGAGCACCTTCACCGCGATGCGCGCGTCGTTCTGCTTGTCGATGCCCTCGTAGACGCGCCCCATGCCGCCGTCGGCGACCACGCGGCGGATCTCGTAGCGGTTGCAGAGTCGCTTTCCGATGCGCGCGTCGTCCTCGACCATCGGCGGCGGGGCCAAAGTCGCAGACACGAGCGCCGTTCCATCCGCGGGGCAGAAGCCCGCGTCGTTCGGATACACGCGCTGACACTTCGGGCAGCTCTTCAACCGACGACCCTCCCGATGCCCAACAAGAACGTCTTCGTCACTTCACCGACTCCGCCTGCGTCGCGGGCGGAGCAACATAATAGATGATGCGGTTGCACGAAGGGCATTGTTCGAGCATCGGCTCGCGGCGAAGCCGGTGGAACAGCTGGGGCGGCAGGGCCATGTTGCACGCCTTGCACGTCCCGGTGGTCGTCTGCGCGATGCCCGTCCCGCGCTTCTGCCGGATCATCTCGTAGCGACGATAGAGCTGGACCGGGATCTTCTTCACGGCGTCGGCGCGTGCGCTCTCGCGCTCGGCCTTGGTCTTCTCGACCTCGGTGAGCTTCGACTGCACGCCGCCCTCGGTCGCGTCGAGCTCGGCGCGGACCTTTCCCGCTTCCGCCTCGGCCGCGTCGATTTGCTGGCGCGACGCGTCCGCGTCGGTGGTGAGGCGGCCGATCTCGTCCTCGCGATCGCGCACGAGCTTTCGGAGCTCTTCGAGCTCGCGCTGCGCGGCGTTCGCCTCGCGCTCGTTGCGCGCTCGGTTCATCTTCTCCCGCGAGTGCTCGAGCTGCTGCATCATCGTGCGCACCTCGATGACGTACTCGTTTCGGAGCTTGTCGATCGCGGCGAGCTGCCCGCGGTCGCTCTTGAGCTTGTCTTCCAGGCCAGAGAGCTTCTTTCTCTGCGCGTCGAGCGCGCCACGCTCCTGCTGGAGATCGTCCCCGAGGATCTTCAACTCGGCGTCGATGACGGCGAGATCCTCCAACGCTTTGATCTGTTCCGGTACGCTTGCGGTCAACTCGTTCTCCTCGCCGCGCTTTCACCCAAACGCAGCAGAATCCCCAGGGAAGTTAAGGTTGCGACGTGGGCCCACCTGGGTTCGAACCAGGAACGGCCCGGTTATGAGCCGGGGGCTCTGACCGATTGAGCTATGGGCCCCAGGATCCGGTTCGCGCACGCGGCGAAACTTAGCGTAGGAAGCGCGACGAAGCAATCGTCATGCCGCGCGAAAGTGCGTGTGGTATACATCTATTTGCGACATCGGACGGAACGCAGCTCGGCCCCATTTTCAGCCGCAACGAGGATGTCGCCTTGGGGCAAGGCGGCGAGCGGGCGGGCCCCGTCGAGCGCGGGTTCAGGCGACTGCTCCGGCGCGTGCGCGCCGATGGTCGACGTGGTCTCGGAAATGACCGCGTATCCGCGCCCGTCTGGCCCGTCGAAGAGCGCCATTCCATCGACGTAGAGTGGAACGCCGCGCCCGACGTGATCGGCAAGGACGAGCGGGGCCGCCGGTTCCGGACCGCTCACGTGAACGAGGAGCGCGCTGCCGCCCTGCCCGGCGTGGAGCTCCTGCGCGTCGCGCGCGATCACGTCGATGCTGGGCGGCACGCTCGGCGCCGCGTTGACGAGATCGAAAGACGACACGCGCCCCGTGTCGAGCGTCACGTGGCGGAGCGGCGAGGTCGCGTGGAGCGCGTCGTCGAACGCGAGCATCTCGATCCACGCGTGATCCAAATCTTGTCCCGGGCCTTCGGGTGCCGCGGCGGCGTCGGTCTTCGGGAGCGCGCGGTGGGCGATCCACATCGACAGGATCGTGGGGCCGAGCGCGAGGACGCGCGGCGTGTCGCCGTCGACGTCCTTCGGCGAGATGCGTGCGGGCTCGAACGCCTTGCCGCCACGGACGATCGACGCCCAGATCGCGCTGCCCTCTTCCGCGGGTGCGTCCCAGGCGACGACGATGCTCCCGTCGAGTCGCATGGCGGCGTCGTACGCGAGCGACTCGTCTTGCGGATCGGGCGGAAGCTCCGCGAGCGGCGTGTTCGGCGAGGCCACGTCGCGCACGACGAGGTGCCGCGTCTTGCCTTCGTACTCCACGGAGAAGATCTTCTCGCCCGAGACGACCGGAACCGGCGGCGGGACATCGCCGATCGCGTCGGCCACTTCGGTGAAGCGCGCGGTGACGCCGTCGGTGTCGAGGATCCCCGCGCGGCCTCCGCGCCTCGCGCCGATGATCACGCGCGAGCCCGTGACGCGCGCGCGACCGAGCTCGAGCGCGCCAGGGAGCGCGACCTTGCCGCGCGCGTCGCAGCGAGATTTCACGTCATCCGCGCGCGGCGCCGCGTCGCGATCGACGAGGTCTTCTTCTTGTTGCGGCGTGGGCTTGGGCGCGCCGCACATGCTCGAGCACGCGGTGCACGTCGCGATCAGGAGCAGCGTCGCCTTCATTTCGCGAAGCCGTCGATCACCTCGAGCGCGAGCTCGTAGCGCTCGAGCGGCGGCATCACGTACGCGCCGGCGACGTCTTGGTGGACCTCGGCGAGCATCTCGCGCGCGATCGCGACGCCCTCTTTGCGCGCGGCGGGCCCGCTCCCGGCTTTTCGCATGCGCTCGCGCACGCCCTCGGGCACCTGCATGCCGGGGACCTCGTTGTGCAGGAACTCGGCGTTGCGGTGGCTCGCGAGCGGCAAGATGCCGACGAGCACGGGCAAGCCGGCGAGTCCGGGCGTGTTGCGGAGGTCGTTCAAGAACTTCCGCAGCTGCACCGGGTCGTAGACCGGCTGCGTCATCACGAGCTCGGCGCCCGCTTCCTTCTTCGCGCGGAGGCGGTCGATCTCGCGCTCGTAGTTGAGCGCAGCGGGCTCGGCGCCCGTCGCGAGGACGAACCGCGTCCCCTGCCCGATCGGCTTTCCCGCCGGATCGATGCCGTGGTTCAAGCGCGAGGCGAGCTTCAGCAGGCCGATCGAGTCCATGTCGTAGACGGGCGTCGCGTCCGGGAAGTCTCCCATCTTCGGCGGGTCGCCCGTGATGATGACGAGGTTTCGCACGCCGAGCTCGTGTGACGCGAGCAGGTGCGCGAGCGACGCGAGGAGGTTTCGATCGCGGCCGCAGACGTGGAGGATCGTCTCCATCCCCACCTCTTGCTGGACGCGCGCGGCCATCGCGAGGTTTCCCATGCGGGCCTGCGCGCGCGCACCGTCGGCGATGTTGATCACGTCGACGCCGCCCGCCTTGAGCATCCGCGCGGCCGCGAGCTGCTTCGAGAGATCGAGGCCGACGGGCGGGTTCACCTCGACGGAGACGAGGAATTTCTTTCCGAGCTTCTTGCCGAGCTCGCTGCGCTCGGCGATCGCGGGGGGCGCGCTCGCGCCCGCGTGGAGCGCGACGGGGACCTCGCTGTCGCGATCGCGCGCCTCTTCGACCGTCGCGCCTTCGCTTCCGATCATGCGCGCGGCGGCCGCGATGCGCTTCACGTGGTCGGGCGTGGTGCCGCAGCACCCACCGACCATGCGCACGCCGAGCTTGAACATGCGGCGCGCGTAGACGCCGAAATACTCGGGCGTCGACACGTAGACGAGCCGATCGTCGACGCGCCGCGGGAGACCTGCGTTCGGCACGGCCGAGACGGGGACGCCGAGGCGGAGCATCGGCTCGACCGCCGAGAGGACGTTCATCGGTCCGTCGGAGCAGTTGACGCCGATCACGTCCGCGCCCCAGTCGACCATCATCTTGCCGATGTCGCCCGAGGTCGTGCCGTCCGCCATGCGGCCCGCCTCGTCGACCGACACGTTCGCGATGATGGGCACCTTGCCGCCGGACGCCGCGCGCGCCGCCTGGATCGCGACGCGCACCTCGACGCTCTGCCGAAGCGTCTCGACGACGAGCGCGTCCACGCCCGCGGCGATGAGCGCCTCGGCTTGCTCGCGGAGCGCCGCCTCGACACGCCGAAGGTCCGCGTCGAGCGCTTCACCGAGGAAGTAGCCCGAAGGTCCGATCGCGCCTGCCACGAAATTCTTCGGCCCCCCCGCCTCGCGCGCGAGCTTCACGGAGGCTTCGTTGAGCTCGGCCACGCGGTGTTGCAGGCCGTGCTTCTCGAGCCGGAGCGCGTTCGCGCCGAACGAGTTCGTCTCGATGAGCTGCGCGCCCGCGCGGATGTAGTCCTCGTGGATCTTACGGACGAGCTCGGGCCGCGTGACGTTGAGCTCCTCGAAGCACGCGGAGTAGAGCACGCCGCGCTCGTAGAGCTGCGTCCCCATCGCCCCGTCGACGACGAGGGTCCCTTCACGAAGTGCGTTGAGGAGCGAAGCCATGCGGCGCTTCGTTTAGCACGCTCAGAAGGATCCGCCGAGGCCGAGCCCGGCGAACGTCGGAGACACGAGCGGCGTCACGCGCAGGCGCGCGGCGCGAGCGGGCCGGTTGCCACCGACGGCGAACATGACGATGCCCCCGATGAGCGCGGCGCCGCCGCCGACGAAGAGGCCGATGGTGACGGTCTGCATGGCGAGCGCCTGCTGGTGATACGACACGGCGCTGTTGCAGATGGTGCTGCCGTCGTTCGGATTGGCCGCGGGAGGCGCCGGCGGGCTCAGCGTGACGCAGCCGCTCGGGTCCTTGTTCTGCTGAGTGGTCGCGTCGCCTTGGAACACGAACGCGAGGAGCTGCGTCGCCACGCCGATCACGATCGCGCTGCCCCCGACGATGATCGTGACGAGGCCCAAGGTCTTCACCGTCGACCATTGCGTGCCGACGACGGGCTTCTCGACCACGACGGGCGCCGCCGGTGCGGTCGCGCTCGCGCTCGCGTCGAAGGTCACCTCTCGACCGTGCTCGCCCGCAGCCAAGATGACCTGCCGATCGTAGACACGTCCGTCAGGGAGCTCGACGTGGACTTTGTGCGTCCCTGGGTCGGCCTCTAGGAGCTGCCCGTCGAGGACGCCGATCTTCGTCCCGTCGAGCGAAACCGAGCCTTGCGCCGCGTCGGAGCCATCCTTCTCCTTCACGCGGATGATCATCGACGGGATGGTCTTCTTCAGCTCGTCGACCTGCGACTGGCAGTCGCGGCGCACCGGGCCGGGACACGACTCTTGCGCGCACGACAAGAACGCGTTTCGCGCCTGAAGCAGCTTGCGATCGTCGACGAGCTTCTGGCCGCGCTCCGACGCGTCGGCGCACGTCTGTTTCACGTTCTGCGCGCTCGACTCGCGTGCGCAGAGGCCGATCGCGAGCGCGACGACGATCCCCGCCAGCCGCATCAGAACGTTCCGACGAGACCCATGCCCGCGGTCTGCGGGCCGATCCACGGCGCGAAACGAATCTTCGCCGCCGGCTGCGCCTTCTCGGGCTCCTTCGTCACGTTGCCGCCCGCGACGAACATGACGATGCCGGCGATCAAGATCGCGCCGCCCGCGATGCCGATGCCGATCGCGGCGGTCTGCGCGGCGAGGGCTTGCTGGTGATACGAGACGGCGCTGTTGCACGTCGACGAGCCGTCGTTCGGATCGGTCGCGGGAGGCGCCGGCGGGCTCAGCGTCACGCAGCCGCCTGGGTCTTTGTTCTGCTGATTGGTCGCGTCGCCCTGGAAGACGAACGCGAGGACCTGCGTGACGACCGCGCCAACGACCGCGGCGCCGCCGACGATGATGCCGATCACGCCGACGGTCTTCACCGTCGACCACGACGTCTCGGGCTTCTCGACGATGACCTGGCCACCGCCGCCGCCGCCACTGCCCTTCTCCTGCGCGAGCTCCTCTTTCGTCTTGTCCGTCATGTTGACGATGAGGTCGTGCGCCGAAGAGGCGTCGAGCTTGAAGTGCTTCGTGTAGTCGTGCTTGCCAGGCGCGGTGACGAAGAGATCGTGCTCGCCGGGGTCGAGCGCGATGTCGATGTCGGCGAAGTCCTTGTCGCGGGTCTTCGTCTCGTCGTCGAAGTGCATCTGCATGCCCTGCGGGATGACGGGCTGGAACTTCACGCGCACCTTGAGGAGCTGAGCTTCAATCGCCTTCGCCTGGTCGGCCGCGTACTTCTGCGCGTCGCCGCCCTTCGGGAGACTCGACGCCGCGTCGATGAACGCGTTGTACGCGCTCGCGGTCTTTCCGAGCTTCGTGAAGCAGACGCCCTGAAGCAGCTCGGTGTTCGGCTGCGGATCGAGCTTGTACGAAGCCGAGAGCCGCTGGCACGCCTCCGCGTATTTCTTGTCGGCGATGAGCTGCTGCCCTTCCTTGAAGAGCACCTCCGCCTGCGCAGAGTTTTGAGCGAAGGCGGCCGTCGGGATCTGCGTCGCGGTGAACGCGATGCACGTGACGACCGTGATGAAAAAGCGCGTGGCAGAAAGCCGGACCATGCGCATGAACTACCTGGAACCCGCCTCTTCGTAAAGAAACGAGAGCGCGCCCGACAACAGGACGGTCAGCGGCGGTCGATATGCAGCGGGTCGAACGCAGCGCCGCCGGTGCTCGTGGGCTTCGCGGTCGGCTGCGTCGTAGCCGTGGCCGCCGTGGTTTGGGCGGTCGCCGTGCCTGTGTGAGCTTTGCCGGTGCTGGCGGTGCTCGTACCGGTGTGGGCCGTTTGGGTGATCGGCGTGGTCGCCGTCGTGGTCGCGGCGGTCGCCGCGCTCGGCGCGGTGCCCGCGGTGTTCGTCGGAGCCGGGTCGGCTGTCTTTGCGGTCGTCGCCGTGTCGGCCGTCTTCGCCGTGTCGGTCGCGGTCGCGGTTTCCGTCGCGGTCGGCGTCGTCGGCGAGCCGGCCGAGTGATGCGTCGCCATGAAGAATGCCGCCGCCCGCGAGGCCAAGGAGGACCACGCCTCCGACCGCGAGGCCCGCGATCAAGCCCGCCTTGCTGCTCTGCGACTGCGCCCCGCCCGCGGTGTTGCCCCAGGACGAGTTGGTCGATTGGCCGAGGAGCTGCGTTCCGCCCTGCGGCGAGAACTGATGCACCCCGCTGTTCGACTGCGAGAACTGATTGGGTTGCGTCGGTTGCTGACCGCTCTGCGACGCCGCATAAGGGTTGGGCGTGTTCGGGTTTCCCGAATACGACGGCATCGCGGCGCGCCCGTCGGGCATCGACCCCGACATCGGCATCACGACCGACGGCTTCGGCAGACCGAGCGCCTGCGTGACGCGCTCGACGGACGTGTAGCTGCGCGCGGGAGCGCAAGGCGCGAGCGCCTGCGCGAGCTCCGCGACGTTCGGGAAGCGACTGTCGATCTGCCGCTGCAAGCAGCGCATCACCGCGTCGCTGAGCACCTGCGGAACGTCCGTGCGCTTGTGCGACACGGGCATCGGCGGCTGCTCGAGGATCGCGATGAAGAGCTCGCCGAGCGTCTCGCCGTTGAACGGCACGGTGCCCGTGAGAAGCTCGTAGAGGATGACGCCGAGCGCCCAGATGTCTGCGCGCGCGTCGACGTTCTTCGCCGAGCGGAGCTGCTCGGGCGACATGTAGAGCGGCGAGCCGAGCATCGACTTCGTCGACGTGAGGTTGTGCTGCCCGCCCGCGTCGCCGAACGTGTTCGATTTCGCGATGCCGAAGTCGAGCACCTTGATGATCTGCGAGCCATCGGGGCGGCGGTGGAGGAACAAGTTCGCCGGCTTGAGATCGCGGTGGACGATGCCGTACGCGTGCGCCTGTGCGATCGCCTCGAGCGCCTGGAGCACGTAGTCGACCGCCTCTTCGACGGGAAACGCGCCGCGCTTCTCGAGGATCTGCGAGAGGTCCTCTCCGTTCAGGTACTCCATGACCATGAACGGCATGCCGCGCTCGTTGCCGACGTCCATGATGTTGCAGACGTGCTCGCCTTTGATCTTGAAGGCGTTCTTCGCTTCGTTCTCGAACCGGCGCAGCGCCTCGGGGTTCTGCGCGATCTCGCCGAGCAAGAACTTGATCGCCACGCGCTCGCCGAGCATCTCGTGGTGGGCGGCGAGGACGGCGCCCATGCCGCCCTTTCCGATGATTTTTTCGATGCGGAACTTGCCCGACAAAACCTCACCGGGTTTCGGTAGATGCTCCTCACCGGTGGTCATGGCGCTCATCGTCATCGGGGTGCCCCTCGAGTCGCCCAGCATAACCTGCCCAGGCTAGGTTTCCCACCGCATCTCTCGGAAAGGTGGGAGTCTGTAATACGGACGAAGACGCTGATGGTTTTGAAGGAACTCGAGAGCCTCGGAGTCGCGACGAGCACGAGCCCGGCGGACCGCACGACCTACTCGCGCGATCTCTTTCCGCGGCACCACATGGCCGTTCGAGCGGGAAATGTCGCCACGCACCCGCCGATGGCGATCGTCTGGCCCGAGTCGACCGACGAAGTCGCGCGAGTCGTGCGCTTCGCCATCGAGCGCGGCGTCTCGCTCGTTCCCTTCGGCGCGGGGAGCGGCGTGTGTGCGGGTGTGCTCCCGTCGCGCGACACGGTCGTGGTCGACTTGAAGCGAATGGCGGCGGTGCGCGAGCTCGACCGTGCGAAGCGCACCATCACGGTCGAGGCAGGCGCGATGGGCCTTCCCTTCGAGGAGTCGCTCGAGCGCCAAGGGCTCACGCTCGGACATTTTCCTTCGTCGATTCTGTGCAGCACGGTCGGCGGGTGGGTCGCGGCGCGGAGCGCTGGGCAGGCGTCGGGGCTCTACGGAAAAATCGAGGACATGGTCGTCGCCCTCGAGTGCGTCACGGGCCGCGGCGACGTGGTGCGCCTCGTTCACCGGCCTCACGGGCCGAGCCTCGTCCCCGCGATCATCGGGAGCGAGGGCACGCTCGCGATCGTGACCGCGGCGAAGCTCCGCTTGCACCGCGCGCCGACGGTGCGCGGGTTCGCGTCGTGGTCGATGCCGTCGATGCCGCAAGGTTGGGAGGCGATGCGCGAGATGTTCCAGGCGGGCCTTCGCCCGGCCGTGCTCCGCCTCTACGATCCGTTCGACTCCGTCCTCGCGCGGAGCGGAAAGGCGCGTCGCTCCGGAGCGCACGCGCCGGGTCGCGGGACCGCGGCGCTCCGCGCGCTGCTCAAGCGGCCGAAGGCGATCGGCGAGCTACTCGATTCACGCGCGGCGAACGTCGCGCTCGGCGGCGCGCTTCTCGTCGCGGTGTTCGAAGGGCAAGACGAGTCGGTCCTCGCGGACGTCGTGCGCGCGCGCGAGATCGCGGAGCGCACGGGGAAATGGGAGGGCGAAGCGCCCGCGCGCAAGTGGCTGCTCCACCGCTACTCGGTGAGCTACAGGCAAGCGCCGCTACTCGCGCAGGGGCTCTTCGTCGACACGATGGAGGTCGCCGCGAAGTGGTCGCGCCTCGGCGCGCTCTACGACGGCGTGCGCCGCGCGATCGGCGAGCGCGCGTTCGTCATGGCGCACTTGAGCCACGCGTACCCCGACGGGTGCTGCATCTATTTCTCGTTCGCCGGAGTCGCCGCGCCCGGAAAGGCCGCGTGGGACGAGGCGTGCGAGGCGCGCTACGACGCGATCTGGAAGGACGCGCTCGGCGCCGCGCTCGAAGCGGGCGGCACGCTCGCGCACCACCACGGCGTCGGTCGCTCGAAGGCCCCGCGCCTCGGCGACGAGCTCGGGCGCGGCCTCGACGTGCAGCGCGCGCTGAAGCGCGCGTTCGATCCGCACAACATCCTCAACCCGGGCGCGCTGCTGCCGCCGATCACGCCGAACCCGTTCGCGCACGACGCCGCCCCCGAGGTGCGCCCGTGATCGAGCTCGATCGCGACAGCCTCCTCGTGCACGTCGACGCTACCGTTCCGCTCGCGCACCTCGAGGCGACGCTCGCGCGCGACGGGCTCACGCTCGACATCGCGGACGTCGGAAAGAGCACCGTGGGCGCATGGCTCGAGTCCGGCGCGCCCGGCGCGCGAAGCGCGTGGCTCGACCCCGCCGACCACCTCGTCGCGGGATTCAGCGCGCGCGTCCGCGCGACCCAAGCGAGCTTCGTGATCCGCGCCGCGCCGCGGCGCGCGGTAGGCCCCGATCTCGCGTCGCTGATCCTCGGCATGCACGGGCGATTTCTCGCGCTCGAGTCGGTGTGGCTCCGAGTGCACCGTTTTGGTGTGCCGCGCCCGTCGACGGAGAAATTCGACGACGACGCCCAGCCGCTCAACGACGACGAGTGCAAGCTGCTCGACGCGATCGCCGCCGCGCTCGAGTGACTCGCCGCTCAGCCCGGCGGCCAGCTCATGACGCGACCGCCGAGCAAGTGAACGTGCAGGTGAAACACGCTCTGACCAACGCCGGCGCCGTTGTTGATCGCGATGCGATAGCCCTTCGACTCGAGGCCTTCCTTCTTCGCGACGTCGCGCGCCATCAAGAGCACGCGCCCGAGGATCTCCGCGTCGGCCTCGGTCGCGTCGTTCAAGTTCTCGAAGTGCTTTCGCGGCACGACCAGCACGTGCGTCGGCGCACCTGGGTGCAGATCACGAAACGCGACAGCGTGCTCGTTCTCCGCCACGATCGTGCCGGGGATTTCCTTCGCGACGATTTTGCAGAAGAGACATCCGCTCATGCGACCGACGATACTGCTTCTTTCGGCAGGAGCGCGAGGGCCGCGTCGATGCGCGCGCGATCGCCCTCGCGCTCGGCGAGCGACGCGGGGTGCGGGCCCTTCGCGAGGAGCATGCGAAGGAGCGCGAGCTCGAAGTCGGTGAGCTGCACGGCGCGCGAGAGCCGGAGACGCGGGATGCGATACGTCACGCGGACGCGCGCGCCCGACTTCGCGAGGTCGACCTCCGCGTCCTCGCGCCCGACGAAGCGAATCAAGCTGCGAACGAGCCTCGCGCGGACACGCGCGCGACGCACGACGGGCTCCTTGAAGAGCGCGAACATGCGGTTGCGCGAGTAGAGGAGCGGCACCGTCGCCATCGCCGCGGTGAGCCCCTCGAGCTGCTCGTCAGTCATCACCGCCATTGGCCGCCCTCGGCGCCTCGCCCATCCCGGCCGCGTGCAAGAGCTCCGCCTGGCGGTGCGTGCGCAGCGCCGTGACGAGCTCGCCGAGATCTCCCTCGATGATGCGATCGAGCTTGTTGAGCGTGAGCTTGATGCGGTGATCGCTCACGCGGTTCTGCGGGTAGTTGTACGTGCGGATCTTCTGGCTGCGTTCGCCGGTCGACACCATCGAGCGGCGCGCCGACGCCTCCGCGGCCTCGGCCTTCTCGCGCTCGATGTCGAGCAAGCGCGCGCGGAGCACCTTCAGCGCCTTCGCTTTGTTCTTCAGCTGCGATCGCTCGTCCTGACATTTGACGATGATCCCCGACGGCCTGTGCAGGATCTGAACGGCGCTGTTGGTCGTGTTGACGCCCTGCCCGCCCGGACCGCCGCTCGCCGCGATGCTGATCTCGAGATCCTTGTCGTCGACGTGCACGTCCACGTCTTCCGCTTCGGGGAGCACCGCGACCGTCGCGGTCGACGTGTGGATGCGCCCCTGCGCCTCGGTCGCGGGCACGCGCTGCACGCGGTGAACGCCGCCCTCGAAGCGGAGCGCGCCGTACACGTCCTTGCCCGTCACGAGCGCGATCACTTCCTTCATGCCGCCCGCGGCCGCTTCGCTCGTCGAGAGGATCTCCACCTTCCAGCCGTGGGTCTCCGCGTAGCGGCAGTACATGCGAAAGAGATCCGCCGCGAAGAGCGCCGCTTCTTCGCCGCCCTCGCCCTGACGAATCTCGAGGATCGTGTTCTTCGAGTCGTTCGGATCGGTCGGCAAGAGCAAGAGGCTCATCGAGTCCTCGAGCGACCTTCGCTCCGCCTGGAGCTCGGGGAGCTCCATCTCGGCGAGCTCGCGCAGCTCCGGGTCGCCGAGCGCGGCCTCGTCGTCGGCGATGCGCTTCTCGAGATCGCGATATTTGTGGAAGGCGAGGACGACGGGCTCGATCTCGCCGCGCTCCTTGTTCAGGCGCGCGAGCTTTTGCCGATCCCCGAGGACCGCGGGTTGGCAGAGGAGATCGTCCAGCTCGACGTATCGCTTGGCGAGCTGCTCGAGGCGGTCTCGCGGGAGCATGCGGTCATCCTCTCAAGTTCGTCGCCGCGGAGATCGCCGCATAGCTCGGGAACGCGACGTCGGCCGTGCTGTCGCCCGCGTGGCCCTCTTCGCGGAAGAGCGTGGCCTTGAGCGACGCGAGCGCGATCTCGAGCTGCGAGTCGTCGGGCTCGATCGTCGTGATCTTCTGGACGAGGAACCCCGGCACGAGCAGCGCGCGGAGCGGCCCGGTCGTGCAATAGCGCGCGAAGATGCGCTGAATCTCGAACGTGATCGCCGCGAGGATCGGCAGCGACGGGAGCTTCACGAGCAGAAAGATGACGTTGTCGAGCAGCTTCGAGCTCGTGTGGATCGGCGGGATGATCGCGCCGAGGACCGAGAACACGAAGATCGAGATGATGACGACCATCACGAGGAACGTGGTGCCGCAGCGCGGGTGGAGCGTCGTCTTCGCGCGCGCGTGCTCGACGTCGAGCGGCTCGTTCGCCTCGTAGGTGGAAATCGTCTTGTGCTCGGCGCCGTGATACTGAAAAACGCGGCGGATGTCGGCGAGGCGCCGAATCAAGAGCAGGTAGCCGAGGACGATCGTGAGCTTCACGGCGCCCGTGAGCGCCTGGAACTGCACCGACGTGACGGGCCAGTCGACGTGGAAGAGCTTCATGATCCCCGCCGCGGTGACCTGCGGCAGCGCGATCAAGAAGGCGACCATGATGAACAGCATCGGCCCGATGCCGCGCGACTTCTCCGCGGAGGCCGCGGGCTCGCTGTCCGCGCTCGCGAACAAGAAGAGCTGGTAGCCGATCGCGCGCAGGATGGACGTCGCCGCGCCGTTGGCGCTCTTGGGCGGCTTGGGCTCGTCGTCGCCGAAATCGGCTTGCATGAGATCGGCGGAGTAACGGAGCGCCTCGCTCCCGAGGCGCAGCGACTCCACGAGCGACGCGACGCCGCGGAAGAACGGGAGCTTCGCGAGCCCCTTTCGACCGCCTTCCATCACGCGCTCGCGGACGCTGAGCGAGCCGTCGCGACGGCGCACGACGACCGCGAACGACCTCGGGGAGCGCATCATCACGCCCTCGAGGACCGCTTGCCCTCCGATGTACGGACGCGCCTCCATGCTCTCGCTCACAATGCGGCGCGCGCGCGATCAGCGCAAGCGCTCAGCTCTGCGGCTTTTCTTCCGGCGCCGGCGCTTCGGCGGCGGGCTGGGCAGCGGGAGCGGCGGCCTTCGGAGCAGCCGGCTTCTTCTGCTCGTAACGCTTGCGGAAGCGATCGACGCGGCCTGCCGTGTCGATGAGCTTCATCGTGCCCGTGTAGAACGGGTGGCACTTCGAGCAGACGTCGACTTGAAAGTCGCCGCGCGTCGAACGCGTCACGAAGGTGCTGCCGCAAGCGCAAGAGACGCGCGCGGCGGGATAGTTCGGGTGAATTCCTTCTTGCATGGCTTTTCCGGCCCTCTCCGTAGATAGGAGGGGGTCGCGAAACCTAATGGCTCGCGGGCCGCCGCGCAACTGCTACCTGCTCCGGCTCTTGCGCGCCGATGCGAAGAAGTGTTTCGGGTGTGGTTTGGCTGTGGTGCGCCCTAAGGTTCGGTCCTAAGTTCGCCGCCATGCGAAAAGTGGCTCTTTCCATCCTCGGCGCCGCGCTGCTTTTCGCGCCGCGCGCCGCGTTTGCCCAAGAGAAACAGCCAGAGGCCGACCAGCTCCAGGGTGAGGCCGACACGATCCTCAAGGGCGACCCGAACGGGTTCTCGTCCGACTACGTCGGCAAGCGCGCCGCCGAGACGAGCTTCCAAGTCCAGGCGTACGTCCAATCGCTCCGAGGCGCGGCGGCGCGCGTCGACGAGGCGCTCACGGTCATGGTCCCGCGCGTCCAGACGTCGTTCAGCTACGAGCGCCTGAGCCCATTGACCGCGCCGAGCCTCGGCGTCCTCGTGGTCACACCGACGGTCGGCCCGATCAAGGACGTGAGCCAGCTCCAGGGCGTTCCGTTCGCGTTCCCCGTCATCCTCGACAACTGGAACTTCACGGCGAGCCTGAACGTTCCCATCAGCGACTACTTCCTCCGCCTGAACCACAACTACACCGCGACGACGAAGGCGCGAGACGCGGCGCGCTACGACGTGGGCGCGTCCGAGACGAAGTCCGCGGCCGACGGGAAGATTGCCTTCTACAACTGGCTGCGCGCGAAGGGCCTCGTCGTCATCGCGAAGCTCGCGCTCGACGATCAGAAGACGCACCTCACGGACACGAAGAACCTCGCGCAGGTCGGCAACGCGACGCAGGTCGACGTGCTCCGCGGCGAGACCGCGGTCGCGGCGGCGGAGCTCGCGGTCGTGCAGTCGCAGAACCTCCTCGACCTCACGGAGAAGCAGCTCCGCATCGCGCTCCACATCGAGGACTCCGTGCCGATGGCCTCGTCCGAGCCGCTCGACACCACCTCGCTTCAAGCGGTGACGGGCGCGTTGCCCGCGATGATCGACGAGGCGCAGAAGAACCGCTTCGAGATCAAGAGCATCGACGCGAACGTCGAGTCGCAGCGCCAATACGCGAAGTCGTCGCGCAACGCCGCGTACCCGAACCTCGGCGCCTTCGGCGACGTCGTCGTCGCGAATCCGAACCAGCGCGTCTTCCCGCTCTCGGCGACGTGGTTTCCGACGTGGGACGTCGGCGCGCGCATCTCGTGGAGCCCGAACGACATCCCGATGGCGCTCGCGCAAGCCGCCGATTTCGAGAGCCGCGCGGCGGGCCTCGAGGCGCAGAAGACCGTCTTCCGCGAGGGCATCGCGATCGAGGTCACGCAAGCGTTCCAGTCCGTGCTCGAGACCGACTTCTCGCTCACGAGCACTGCCAAGCAGCTCGCGTCCGCGCGTGAAGCGGTGCGCGTCGCGCGCGAGCTCTTCAAGGCTGGACGCGTCAACTCGACGACGCTCACCGACGCCGAGACGGACCTCACGCGCGCGCGCCTTCAGCTGCTCAACGCGCGCATCGAGGCGCGCACGGCGCGTGTGCGTCTCGAGCACGCGATCGGCCGCGACAACCGCCTCGTGCAGCTTCCGTTGTGATATTCCGTTTTCGTGACTGACGTAGCCGTCATCGGCGCCGGTACCTGGGGTCTCGCGCTCGCGGCCGCTGCCGCGCGCGCCGGGACCGACACGATGCTCTTCTCGCGCCGCGGCGAGGTCGCGGCGCCGAAGGGCGTGAAGCTCACGACGAGCCTCCGAGAGGCCGCGCACCACGCGCGCCTCATCGTGCTCACGGTCCCGTCGAACGTGGCGAGCGAGGTGAGCCGCGCGCTCGGCGATCACGTCGACGGGCGCCACCTCGTGGTCCACGGCGTGCGCGGGCTCGCCGCGAGCGACGACGACCTCGTCACGATCTCCGACGTCGTTCGCCGCGAGACGCCCGTGCATCGCGTGGGCGCGCTCGGCGGCCCCGCGCTCACCGAAGATCTCCTCGCGGGAAAGCCCGGCGTGCTCGTCTGCGGCTCGGCGTACGACGAGGTCTGCCGCGCGGTGTCGAAGGCGTTCGGCGCGCGCACGTGTCGCGTGTATTCTACACATGACGTGCGCGGCCTCGAGTGGGCGAGCGCGATGGTCGGCTGCCTCGCCGTCGGCATCGGGTACGCGCAGGCCCTCGACATGAGCCCCGGCCTCGTCGCGGCGGTCATCTCGCGCAGCATGGACGAGGCCTCGCGCATCGCGGCGGCCGCCGGCGGCGAAGAGCGCACGCTCCTCGGCCTCGCGGGTTACGGTGACCTCCTCGCGTGCGTCGCCCAGAAAGAGCGCCCCGAGGTGAAGGTCGGCGCCGCGCTCGCCAAGGGCGCTCCTCTGGCGAAGGCCGTTGCCAGCGCGGGCGTGCGCGTCGAGGCCCTCGACCTCATCCCCCAAATCGTGGCCTGGACCGATCGCCGAAACGTCCGCGCGCCGATTTTCTCGGCCCTGCGACGCCTGTTGCAGGGCGAAACCACGACGGAAAAGCTCATCGACGACTTGATGACCTTCGAACGCTAGCAACCCGCGCGCCGCCCGGGTCGATGGGCGGGCATGACGCCGTCCTACGAGCCTGGCGACATGGTCTGCGGCGGTCGCTTCCGCATCGAGTCACGCATCGCGTTCGGCGGCATGGGCGAGGTCTACGCGGTCGAGGACGTCTCGATTGGCCGAACGTACGTGCTGAAGACGCTCCTCGGCGAGCTCGCAGGCGACGGCGATCTTCGCCGCCAGATGCTGCGCGAGGCGCGCGTCCTCGGGCGCCTCGATCACGTCAACGTCGTGCGCGTCTTCACGGCCGGCGTCACCGACGACGCCCGCGCGCTCCCGTACATCATCATGGAGAAGCTCGAGGGCGCGTCGCTCCGAGAGATCCTCCGCGCGGGCGCGCGCATCCCGCTCCGCCCGGCGGTCCGCGCGGCGATCGATCTGCTCCTCGCGCTCGACCACGTCCACGAGCTCGGCGTCGTGCACTGCGATCTCAAGCCGGAGAACGTCTTCTTCCACCGCGATCGCACGGGCGTGACGCCGAAGCTGCTCGATTTCGGCGTCGTGCGCGTCCTGCCGCGCGGCGAGGCGAACGCGAAGCTCGGCGGCACGGTGCGCTACGCGAGCCCCGAGCAGCTCCTCGGCGACGCGGTCGGCCCCCGCAGCGACGTCTACTCGATGGCGCTCGTGCTCTACGAGATGCTCGCGGGCCGCGGCCCCTTCCACGACGCGACGGGAGCCTCGCAGGTCGCGCACGCGCAGCTCCATCGCGTTCCGCCGTCGATCGCGGGCGTTCCCTCGGGCCTCATGCGACTCTTGCTCCGCGCGCTCGCGAAGGATCCCGCGGCGCGCCCGCGTGACGCGTTCGCGTTCGCGCGCGAGCTCAAGGACATCGAGCGTGGCCTCGAAGGGCCGCTCGAGCTCGACCCGAGCGTCCTCTCCGCCCGCGCGAAGTGCGACGAGGTCACCGTGAGCGGCGACGACGACACGGTCCGCGATCCGACGACGTGGGTCTCGGAGCGCGACCTCGTGACGCGCTACGCGGTCGCGGCGGGCGGCGGCGGGCGCTGCGACGGGTTTCTGCCGTAGAGCCGCTGACGCAAATCGGCGTGACCCGCGGACGCGAGGTATCCGACGAGGTCCATGCGGCGCTCTTCCGCGGTCACGTCGGCGATGCCGCGCTTCTCGCCCTTGATGCGCTTCATCGCCGCGTGGAAATCGCCCGAGAGCACGAGGCCCGCACGGTTCGCGGTGAGCTCGACGCTCCGGATCCACGTGCCGAGGTCGACGCGACCGCCGGCCTGCTCGAACTTCTTCGCCGCGTCGACGAGCGCCTCGCGCTCCTCGGTCGAGATCTGCGAGGCGATCCGCTTGCGGAGCTTCGAGACGGCGTCGTTCGCGGGGATCGGCACCTCGGGGAGCGCGACCTTCACCGCTGCGAAGAAGAGCGTCGTGAGCTCGGGGAGCGTCGGGTAGAAGATCAGCGGGTAGTGCTCGGGGCGGTAGTACGTGAGGTGCCGCGCGACGACGAACACGAGATCCGCGAGCGACATGCCGCGGAGGACCTCGGGGCCGACCGCGGTCGAGTGGATGGCTTGTTGGACGGCGGCGACTCCGCCGGGCACGTCGTCGAGGACGTAGATGTCGGGCGTCGTGATGCCGAGCACCGTGCTCGCCCAGACGAACGCGCGCACGATCGTGACCGTGCTCGTCTTGTCCTGCTTCGTGCGCGGGTCGAGCTCGACGAGCTTGCGCGCGGCCGCGAGGTCGTCGAGCTTCGCCTTCACGGCCGCGGGGCCGACGGCGGCGATCATCGACTCGAGCACGTGATCGTGACCCGGCGCTCGCAAACGCACGTCCCACGTCGAGTCGTCGAGCGCGGAGACGGGCTTGAGCGCGCCCTCGGGCTTCATTTGGTCGATGATGATTTGGTGATCGAGCTCGGCGCCCCCGAGCTCCTCGAGCGCGAGCGCCGCGAGGAACGCGCGGTCGCTGTTGCCGCGCTTCGTGTGGACCTCGAAGAGGCGCCGGAAGGTCTGCGCGCGCGAAGGCAGAGATCGCCGCGGTCTCCTCGAGCTCGACGATCGCGGCGGGGACGTCGCCCTTCGCGATGAGGAGCTCCGCGAGCGCGCCGCGCGTGTCCGCGTCGCTCGGCTTGAGGCGCACCGCGCCGGTGAACGCGTCGACCGCGCCCGGGCCGTCGCCGAGCTTGTCGCGCCGGAGCGTGCCGAGCCGCTTGCACAGGTCGCACGCGCGCTCGGCGTCGCCGCGCTCGGCGTATCGATCGATGAGGCGCGCGTAGATTCGCTCGAGATCGTTCCACTGCGCGAGGCGCGTGCGCACCGCGACGAGCGCGACGAGCGCCTTTTCGTGCGTGGGATCTTCTTCGAGCGCGGCCTCGAGGAAGCCGAGGCCGCGCGGCTCGTCGCGCAGGCGCCCGAGCGCGATGTCGGCTTGCGCGAAGCGGAGCAAGCCGCGCTCGCGTGCGTCCTCGGTCTCGGTGCAGATCGCGCCGAGCGTCTCGACGACCTTCGGCCACCGGTGGATGTTCTCGTAGAGCTGGCGGAGCGTTCGCAGCACGTCGAGGTCGTCCGGGCGGAGCTCGCGCGCCTTCTCGAGCGAGTCGATCGCCGCGCGCGAGTCGGTGAGCTCGGTGCGCTCGATGTCGGCGAGCTTCTTCAGCTCGCGGACGCGGACGTCGTCGTCGATCGCGGCGCTCACGAGTCGCTTGCGAAGGAGCGCGACGCGTCGGAAGTCCTTCTCGCTGGTCGCGAGATCGATCAGCGCGAGGAGCGCGGGCGTGTACCCCGGCATGAGCGCGAGCGCCTTCTCGTAGTTCGACTCGGCCTCGCGCGGCTTGCCCTGCTTGTGCTTCGTCTCGGCGATGCCGCTGTAGATGCCCGCGCGCTCGAGCTCTTCGTCCTCGGTGCTGATCATCAGCGCCTTCTTGTAGGCGTCGAGGGCGTCGTCGAACGCGCCGCGGTTTCGGGCGGCGTCGCCTTCGCGGATCAGCTCGTCGAGCTCGTAGAGTGCGTCGTCGGTCATTCCGCGCGACCGCCGAGCATAGCAAACCTCATCGGGTGAAGCGCACGATCAGCGGGGCGTGGTCGGAGGCGTAGACGGCGCCCGGCGTCTCGCCCGAATCGCGCCGCCGCTCCAAGGCGGCGACATCGACGAGGCCGGTGCGCTCGTAGAAGCAACGGTCGAGCTTCGACGCGAGCGAGGAGCTCACGAGCGCATGATCGATGGCCCCGGGGGTGCCGCCGTGGAGCACCGAGACGCGCTCGAGCGGCGGGATTCGCTCGTCGCAGGAGGTGAGCGCGTCGCCCCGCGGCTCGACCGCTCCCGCGAGGCCGGCCACGACGCGCAGCGTGAGCGAGCCCGCGACGTCGTTGAAATCTCCGCAGACCACGACGCGCTCGCCGCGGTCACGGCCGAGGTACCCGTCGAGGACGCCGCGCACGAAGAGCGCCTCGGCGCACCGCCACGCGACCGCGCGGGCCTCGGTGGCGGCGATCTCGGCGGTGGTGCGCGGCTCGAGGATCGCGCCCGATTCGTCGCGCATCGGCGTGCCGCGGCGCGACTTGAAGTGGACGACGAGCACGCGCACGCGCCCGAGCTCGGTGTCGACGACGACGTCGGGGATCGGTCGCCGCAGCGGGATCCGCGCGCCGAACGGCTCTGGGTCCTCCCGGCGAAATCGCGGGTACGGCAGGTGCGGCGCGCGAAGCACGTTCGACGAGACGATGGGGAGGCGCGTGAGGAGCGCGCACCGAATGCCGCGCTCGTCCGCGTCTCCGAGCACGTGCTGAAACCCAGGGCCGAGCGCTGCGCCGAGCGCGGAGACCGGCTCGTCGCCGCCGACCTCTTGGAGCGCCACGATGTCCGGCGAATGCGGCCTCAAGAGTGCGGCGATCCGCTCGATCCGCGCGGCGTCGTTCGCGTCGAAGAGGTCGAGCACGTTGAACGTCGCGAGCGTGAGCGCCATCGGCTACAATGTACCGCGGTCATGCCGCTGCCGTCCGAAGCTGTGATCAAGAACCTCGTCGCCCGCTACGCGCGCATCTTGTCCGCGCACGGCGAGGCGTTCGACGGGGCCGAGCTCGTGACGCCGACGGGCGAGCACTTCCCGGATCACTTCGCGCGCGATCAGAAGAGCGTCGAGCGGCTGCTCGCGCGCGTCGCGAGCTACACGCCGCTCGGCGAGGACGTACCGCTCGAGTTCGTGGTCGTCGAGAGCGACGAGCCAGATGACGGGCACTGCACGACGGGCTGCAGCAAGCCAGGTTCGCGTATCGACGGAGTCCAACGCGCGGGTGACGGTTATCGCGTCGCGCTCCCGGTCACGGAGCTCGGCAACCCCGTGCGGCTCGTGTGCGCGCTCGCGCGCGGCGTCTCGTGCGCAGTGCTCGCCGAGGCCGAAGAACGAGTCGATCCGAGCGAGGTCGGGCTCGAGAGCGAGATCGTCGCCGTCGCCTCGGGCTTCGGCGTCGTGCTGCTCGAGGGGTCGCACGTCTACACGAAGTCGTGCGGCGGCCCGGCGATCCACCGCGGCACCGCGCTCGCGACCGAAGAGCTCGCGACGCTCCTCGCGTTCTTCTGCGCGAAGGACGAGATCTCTCCGCGCGTCGCGAAGAAGCACCTCGGCGCGACGCAGGCCGAGGCGTTCGACGAGGCGTGGGCGTTCGTCCAGGCCAACGACGCGATCGTGCGCAAGCTGCGCGAGGCGCCCGAGCTCCTCGAGGGCGGCGCGTTCACGTTCGAGAACAAACGCGGCGGCCTCTTGTCGCGCCTTTTCTCGTCGCGCGAGGAGAAGGTGACCGCGCCAGTCTCCAAGCGCACGCGCGATCCCGAGGAAGAGCGAAGGCTCGCCGAAGCGCGCGCGCTCGTCGAAGAAGAACTGGGCTAAAGTCTGGCCAAATTCTCGAACCGACGCCGAACGTGCCGGCCCGGCCGGGAAGATCGACGCTGCCGCATGTCGTCGCCAACGCCGTCGCAAGATCAGCTCGGCTCAGGCGAACGCAAGGATTAGACTTCGGGCGCTTGGAACGCCAGCCGCCCGTTCTCCCGTCGGACGAGATCGACCTCTACGTCCGCACGTACACGTCGCTCCTGCGCTCGACCGGTCTCGTGCGCGTTCGCGCCTTCGAGGAGGCGCACGCGTACTGCAACTCGTCGCTCCACCCGCGCGCGCTCACGATGGAGCCCGACGTCTCCGCGTTCGCGTATGCCGCGGCGCGCCTGCCGATCGAGATGCCGCAGGTGCGGCTCGTCGTGCTCGGCCAATCCCACGAGCTCTTCGAGCAGGCGAAGTTCGACGTGCGCTCCTGGCCCAACGTGCGCGCGCGCGGACGCCGTCGGCCTCTGCGCTACGACGGCAAGAGCACGATCGCCGCGTTCATCGCGAGCGTCAGCGACATCGACGATCTCATCCCCATCGTCACCGCGTACCAAATCGAGTGGAACAAGATGCACCGCGCCTTGCAGGGCGCGGCACCGAACGACGCGACGGTCCGCGAGCTCCTCGGGCTCGACGAGGCGGGCCTCGCCACGCTGAAGGACGCGTTCGGCTCGACCTACGAAACCGCGATCGCGGCGGTCGCGGCGTCGGAGATCGATCTCGCCGTGCAGATGCTCGCGTCGTCGTACTCGCAGTACCAGCGCGCGGCGCAGCGGTGGTGGAGCGGCGTCGAGCCCTCGTACATCCGCAAGGATCATCCGCGTAGGCCGCCGGTCTATTTCGTGTCTTCGAATACGCACGCGATCGCGAACCTCGTCGGCGGCTACGCGAACACGCACCAACAGAAGATCATCGACTTCGTCGCGAAGGAGAACCCCGAGGGGCTCGCGCCGCACCTCCAAGCCGCGCTCCAGAAGAACGACGAGCACGAGATCGCGGGGATGCTCCACTACCTGCTCCGCGCGTACATCCACGCCGACCCGAGCGGCGAGCGCATGCGCGCGGTCCGCGCGTTCGAGGCGCAGAGCGGGCTCAATCACTTGTCCGGGCCGGGTCACGTCGACGTCGACGTGCAGCTCGTCGAGCTCTCGAAGATCGACCCGGCGCACGTCGATCCGCGGCTGCTCGTGCCGGGCCTCGAGCGGCTCGCGCGGAGCGAGGCGCTCATCGTCAACATCGACTACCCGCTCGGAATGGCCGCCTACAACCTCCTCTCGCGGCTCGGCCAGGGCGTCGGCGAGCTCCGTGGTGTTTACGTGATGGGCAAGGCGGCGACGCTGAACGGGCGCGTCGGCGACGTCATGCTCTCGGGCAACGTCTACGACGAGCACACGCGCAACACGTTCCTCTTCGAGAACGTCTTCAAGAGCAAGGACGTCGAGCCCCACCTCGTGCACGGAAACGTGTTCGACAACCAGGCGGCGCTCACGGTGCGCAGCGCGTTCCTCCAGAACCGCAACTACATGAACGCGTTCTACCGTGACGGGTACACCGTCCTCGAGATGGAGGCCGGGCCGTTCCTCTCTGCGGTCTACGAGCTCGTGAACCCGACGCGCGTCCGTACGAACGAGATCGTTCACCTCGGCGGACGAACGCCGTTCGAGGTGGGGCTCCTCCATTACGCGTCGGACACGCCGTACTCGCGCAGGCAGTCGCTCCTCTCGAAGAGCCTCAGCTACTTCGGCGTCGACAGCACGTACGCGTGCGCGATCGCGATCGTGCGTCGCATCTTCCAGCAAGAAATCGCTCGCACCACGGGCTGAAGGCCGCGCGCGGCACGCCCCTCGCAGGCGCTCGAAGCAAACGACGAATCGACGGCGTTTCGGGCGCGCGCGGATGCAGCGCGTGCGCGCGAGCGCGCAATGGACGCACGTCCCTGGAGGAGACCATGCACGTCTTGCTGGTTGGCGCCGAGCTCGAAGAGAACCTCGCCCTTCGTTACCTCGCCGCTGCGCTCGAAGGCGCAGGACACACGACGAGCTTCGCGACGTTCGATCGACCGACCGATACCGCCGGCGTGCTCGCGGCCGCGCGGCGACGCACGCCCGGGATGATCGGCATGTCGATGACCTTCCAGTTTCGCGCGAAGGAGTTCGGCGCGCTCGCGCAGGCGCTCCGCGACGACGGGTACACCGGGCACATCACCGGCGGCGGGCATTTCCCGACGTTCGCGTGGCGCGAATGCCTCGAGTCGTTCCCCGCGATCGACAGCATCGTGCGCCACGAGGGCGAGGAGACGATCGTCGAGATGTGCGAGGCGCTCGAACGCGGCGAGTCGCTCGCGGGCGTGCGCGGCGTCGCGTACTGCGTGGACGACGTGGCGATCGTCGCGAACGAGCCGCGGGCGCTCCGAGACGATCTCGACGCGTTCCCATTCCCCAAGCGCGTCGGCGAGCCGCAGCTCCACCTCGGGATCCCCGCGGCGTTCCTCGTCGGCACGCGCGGCTGCTTCGGGCACTGCACGTTCTGCTGCATCCACGCGTACCTGAAGTCCGCGGGCGGGCAGATGTATCGCTGGCGAAGCCCCGAGGACGTCGCCGAAGAGATGGCGCAGCTCCGCCGAAGCCGCGGCGCGCGCATGTTCGTCTTCCACGACGACGACTTCTTCACGCGCGATCGCGATCGCGACTACGCGCGGGTCGTCGCGCTGCGCGACGCGCTCTGGGCACGCGGCGTCGACGACATCGCCGTCGTCGTGAAGGCGCGGCCCGACGACGTGGATCCGCGCGTCTTCAGCGTGCTCCAAGACATCGGCCTGCTCCGCGTCTACATCGGCATCGAGGCCGGCTCGACGCAGGGCCTCCGCGTCCTCGGTCGCGGCGTCGACATCTCCGCCAACCGCCGCGCGCTCGATTTCTTGCGCGAGCGCGACGTGTACGCGTGCTTCAACATGCTCATCTTCGATCCGGAGAGCCGCGCGTCGTCGCTCCGCGAGAGCCTCGGCTTTCTGCGCGAGTACGCGGACGTTCCGATGAACTTCTGTCGCACGGAGATCTACATCGGCACGCCGCTCATGACGAAGCTCGAGCGCGAGGGCAGGCTCATCGGCGACGTGTTCGGGTGGGACTACAAAATCCGCGAGCCCGCCGCGGAGCGCGCGTTCCGCGTGTTCGCGAAGGCATTCCTCGATCGCAATTTCCGTTGCGACGGCCTCATGAACTCGACGCTCGGCCTCGGGTACCACCTTCATCTCTTGCGCACGTTCTATCCGCACGCGATGACACCGGCGCTGCGCGAGCTCGCGGACGAGACGACGCGCGCGGTGAACCTCGACTGCAACGACAAGATGCTCGAGATCCTCGACTTCGCCGAGTCGGACGCGTCGCTCGATCCCGCGCGCTTCGAGGATTTCGTCGCCAAGATGACCGAGCGCGTGACCGCCGCGAACGTGGTCCTCGAGGATCGCGTGAACGAGGCCACGGCCACGATCCAACGCGCCGCTGTCGCTCCCAAGGTCGTGAAGCAGTCGCGCACGTCGTCGCGATGGGGCGTCCTCTCGGCGGCGACGCTCGCGCTCGTGCCGCTCGCGTGCGACAAACCGGCGCACCCGCCGCCGCCCGATCCCCTGCCCATACCGACGCTCGTCTCGGGCCCGCCGGACGCGACGCCGACCGGCACGATGAACCTGCCGCCGCCGGATCCTCCTCCTCCGCCGGTCACCGCGGTGCCGAACGATCCGCTGCCGACGCCGCAGACGCAGACGACCGGCGCGCCGCCAAACGATCAGGTGCCGCCGCCACGGACGCGCGACGCGGGCGCGAAGGACGCGGGGAAGAGACCGCCGCCTCCGCCGCCGCCGGATCCGCTCCCTCGGCCGACGGTGCTCCCGATGCCGGATCCTCCGCCTCCTCCGCACACGAAGTGAGCTACTTCGCGCGAGCCCAGTCGCGCGCCGCGCTCGTGTCGATGCCCGCGCGCTCGAAGCCAGGAAGGACCACGTCGTCGAGCGCGGCGTGGATGACGCCCTTGAACGTCTCGCGCGAGAGCATGCCGTGCGCGGGAAACGCCTCGCCGGGGAGCGGCGCCGCCTCGTCGAGGAGCGCGTCGAGCTTCCCCGCGAGGAGCCGCCGGAGCCACGACGAGAGCGCGCGCTTCGTGTCGGCCGTCACGAACGGCGACGCGAGGTGCGCCCAGCCCGCGCGCGCGTGATCGATCTCGTCGGACAAGATGCTCTGCTGCGCGGCGCGCACGATCGGGCTCTTCGCCTGGGCGATGCACGCCTCGAGGATCGCGCACGCGAGCGTCTCGTTGATGCAGCACATCGCGACGACCCGCAGCGTCGCGCGGAGCGCGCCGGTCGCCGGCGCGAGCTCCGGGACGTGAACCGGCGCGGGCGCGGGCCATTTTACCGTGTTACCACGGTAACGCGCGGCGAGATCCGCGCTGATCTCCGCGTGGCGTACCTCGTCGCGCACCGCGCCCGCGACGAGCTCGATCACGGGCTGCACCGCGCCGTGCTCCACGAGGTCGCTCGCGATCGCGGCGAAGCCCGCGCCGACCTGGAGCTCGAGCCCCGCGCGGTTCTGCCAGACGCTCGCGAGCTCTTCACGCTCGCCGTGCGCGAGCGCGTCGATCACCTCGTCGCGCACGTCCGCGAGCGACTCAGCGCTCGCGTCCGCCCTATGCCACCAGGGTTTAGCAGCCAAGCCAACCGGTGAAGCCGTCGCCGCCGGCGTCGGTCCCACCGCCAGTCTCCGCTACGACGACGTCCTTGCCGCCGCCGCTGTCGTTCGAGTTGTTCGCGTCGTTGCCGGTCGATGCATCCACCGGCGGACTGCCACTGTCCGAGCAGGCCGCGGCCGTCGCCATGCCGATGACCACGATGGCGTGGAAAAGCTTCTTCGTCGCAAGCGTCGTGTCCATCAACCGAGCCTATCAGTTCTTTTCGCGAACGGCGCGCTCGGCGATGCGGTCGACGAGGCCCGGCGCGACGAGCTTCAGCCACATGCCGATTTTTGCGCGAGGCGTCATCACGACCTCGCGGGAGCGATGATCGACCGCGCGAAGGATGATGGCCGTGCACTCGTCGACGCTCATCCCCTCGGATTCGTCGCGCGGGCTCTCGTCGAGCGATCGGCCGTTTGGCCCCAAAACCTTCGATCGAATGCCCGTCTTCACGAACCCCGGCGAGACGACGAGCACGTCGACCCCGGTCTCGCGGAGCTCGATGCGGATCGAGTCGAGGAACCCCTGCATCGCGTGCTTGCTCGCGGAGTAACCCGAGCGCGTCGGGACGCCGGTCTTGCCGGTGAGCGACGAGATGCCCACGACGAGCCCGCGCGAGCGGAGCAAGTGCGGCAGCGCGTAATGTGTAGAATACACGGTTCCGAGGTAGTTCACGCGCATGATGCGCTCGAACAGCGTGAGGTCGGTGATGTCGCGGAAGCGCGCCCACATGCTGATGCCCGCGTTGTTGACGAGGACGTCGATGCCGCCGAAGCGGTCGACCGCGGCCTTCACCATCGCCTCGCACTGCGCGGGATCGGTGACGTCGGTCTTCACGGCGAGCGCGGTCGGGCCACACTCTTTCGCGAGCTTCGCGAGCTCCTCTTCGCTGCGCGCCGCGAGCACGACGTTGTCTCCGCGTGTCGACCAGGCGCGCGCGAGCGCCGCGCCGATCCCGCTCGATGCGCCCGTGATGACGTAGGTCTTCTTCACGCCGCGATGTTAATCACATCGCCGTGCACACCGAGGACCATTTCGCGACGAAGACGCCGCGGCCGTCGGCGCGATCGTAGCCGTCCGAGTAGAGGCCGACGAACGTGCCGCCTTGGGTGACGTCGTTGCCCATCGTCCCGTGGATCTCGCCCTCTTTGTACGTGCCGAGCGTGAGGCGGCCGAAGGCGCCGGAAGGATCGATCGTCTTTCCGAAGAAGACGTCCGCGTCGCGCGCGTGCGCGTGGCCCCAGATGCCGTGGACGAAGCCGAGGTCCGAGCCGTCGGCGCCCATCACGTGGCCGCGGAGCGTGCCGACGGAGGCGCCGAGCTTGACGAAGCGACCGTACGCGATGCCCGAGGGGCACGTCGCGCCGGTGTCGGTCCAGCCGACCGCGACGAGGCCTTGATCACCGTCGACGTGGACGACGGTGCCGGAGCCGCGCGCGATCGCGTCGAGGTCGAGGTCGGTCGTGAGCTCCGTCGTGTCGAAGTGGACGCGCGCGGCGTGATCGATGGGGACCTGCACGCGCAAGAAGACGCCGTCGACGAACGGGAGCGTGTGCGACGTGAACGACACGGTCTTCGCGTCGGTGCGCGGGTCGATCGAGTCGCCCGCATCGAACGAGAGCGTCTCGAGCACGTCGATGCCGCCCGCGTCGACGGACAGCGAGCCGGTCCACGACGCTGGGTTGGCGTCTGCGTCTCCGTCGCTGTCGTCGTTCGCGCCCGGGAAATGGCCCCACAAAAGGGCCACGCGGTACGAAGCGAGCACGGAGGACGACCCGTCGGGCGACGCGTGGCTCGCAAACGCCACGTCGAAGCGTGGCACGGCGAGGAGCGCGTCATCGCCGAAGTTCGGCTGCTCGACCTTCGTGTCGTAGCCGCCGAAGCTCGTGTCGAGCGCGCGCGCGACCTCGGTGGCGGAGACCGGATTGCCGCTGCTTCCGCTGCACGCGAGCAGCGGCAGGACGCAGAGTGTGTGACGGAGCATGCGACTCACGCATTGCGTGAGCCGTGCCTAGCCTCCCGCTCCGTTATGCCTCGTGGCGGACGTACTCGAAGTCGACCGGCTTGCCCTTGATGCCGATCTTGGGCGCCGCGATCCAGTTCGCCATCTGCTTCGGATCGTAGATCGGCTTCGTCATGAGGCTCTTCACGTACGCCTTGTCCGCCTCGCTCGGGAGCCATTCGAGCTTGCGCTTCTCGAATTCGTCCTTGCCGATGGCGTTGCCCTGCGGGTCGAACGTGGCGTTCGCGTAGAGGCCGACGTGCCTGTGGAAGCGGCGGTTCGGGAGCACGAACTGGAACGGGATGCCCGCCTGCGCGATCGTTCGGTTCCATTTGTCGACGCCGCGCTGCGCGTCCTCGACGTATTCGTCACGGAGCACTTCGTTCATCGCGTTGCGAAGAGGGACGTCCTCTTCGCCCACGCGATACGTGCCGGTGAGCGCGACGTGGTCCTCGTAGGTCGCCTCTTTCGCGCGGCCTTTGAGCCCCGCGGCGAAGTAGCTCGCCGCGTTCGACGAGACCTCGCCGCCGAACAAGTCGAGCGAGAGCGAGAACCAAAGGTTGAGGTACTTCTGCATCGTCGGCAGATCGATGAGACCGAGCGCGCGGACCTTCTCCATCGAGTCGATCTTGTGCTCGGCCATCATCTTCGCGGTGCGCTCGGCGATGCGCTGAACGCCCGTCTCGCCGACGAACATGTGGTGCGCCTCTTCCGTGAGCATGAAGCGCGTCGAGCGCGAGAGCGGATCGAACGCGCTCTCCGAGAGCGCGAGGAGCTGATACTTGCCGTCGCGGTCGGTGAAGTACGTGAACATGAAGAACGAGAGCCAGTCGGTGCACGGCTCGTTGAACGCGCCGAGGAGGCGCGGCTTGTCCGGATCGCCGCTGCGGCGCTGAAGGAGGGCCTCTGCCTCCTCGCGTCCGTCGCGTCCGAAGTACGAGTGGAGGAGGTAAACCATCGCCCAGAGGTGACGGCCCTCCTCGACGTTCACCTGGAAGAGGTTTCGGAGATCGTAGACGCTCGGGCACGACTGGCCGAGGAGGCGCTGCTGCTCGACGCTCGCGGGCTCGGTGTCGCCCTGCGTGACGATGAGTCGGCGGAGCGTGTTTCGGTGCTCGCCGGGGACCTGCTGCCAGACGGGCTTTCCGAAATCGTCGCCGCACGCGATCGTGCGGTCCTTCACTTGATCGGCGAGGAAGATGCCCCAGCGGTAGTCGGGCATCTTCACGTATTCGAAGTTCGCCCAGCCTTCGTGGTCGACGCTGATGGCGGTGCGGAGGAACACGTCGTCCTCCTGGAAGCCGACGGGCCCCATCTCCTTCCACCAGTTGATGTAGTTCGGCTGCCACGCCTCGAGCGCGCGCTGGAGCTTCTTGTCATCGCCGAGGTTGACGTTGTTCGGGATGCGCTCGTTCTGATCGACGGTGCTCATGTTGTTTCTCCTTCACGAGGAGGGATTGCATCCCTCCTCGCGCGCTTCGCGCGCTCACCTTCCTGCGGGTCTCGCCTTGCGGCTCGACCCCAACGGGGGCTTCGCCCCCCTGTCCCCCCATCAAGTCCGCCGCCAATCGAATTCTGGCCTTTCGGGGCGGCCGTACATCGTGAGCGCGCCGCGTTCGCCGACGGCGTTCGGGCGCTGGAAGATCCAATTCTGCCAAGCCGAGAGGCGGCCGAAGATCTTCGTCTCGAGCGTCTCCGGACCTGCGAAGCGGAGCGAGGCCTCCATGCCGGTCATCGCGTCGGGCGACATCGCGGCGCGCTCCTCGAAGCCGATTCGGATCTCGTCGTCCCAGTCGATGTCGTCGGGCGTGAACGTCGTGAGGCCGAGCTTCGACGCGATCTGCGTGTCGATCGGTTTGCCGCGCATGTCGCCGCCTCCGAGCGGCGGCGCAATGTATTCAAGGACGTGGTTCACGCGCTCGGGCTCTTTCAAGAAGCGCGACTGCAGACGCGAGAGCCCGTTGCCCATCGGGTACGCGCCGGCGTTCATCTCGGACGTCCACATCGCGACGCCGTCTTCGTCTTTCATGTAGATGCGGTCCGACGCGAGCGCGAGCTCGAGGAGCGTGCCCGCGAAGCACGACCCCGGCGCGACCACGGCGAAGAACGATTTCGCCGTGACGTCGAGGCGCTTGAGGACGCGGCGCATGAAGAGGCGCACCTCGTTGACGAGGCCGTGGTCCTTGTACTTCGCAAGCATCTCGTCGACGGCGAGGACCGCCTTCGGATCGCCCGCGGTCTCGAGGGCGACGGTGCCGACGAGCGGCCTGTTGAAGCGCAGATCGAGGAGCGCAGCGTCGAGCTCGCGGAACGCGCGGACGCACCACGCCGAGTCGCCGGCTTGCTCGAGCTTCTCGGGCGAGTCGGGCTGCGCGCCTTCCGGGGCGCTCACGATGATCTTCGCGGTGCGTGCCTTCTCGTCGAATGTATATTGCACGTACTTCGAGTCGCCGAGCGGTTGGAGCGTCATCGGCTTGAACGCCTTGCGCTTCGAGCGCGCCACGATCGCCTCGGCGCGGCGCTTCTTCGCCTCTTCGAATTTCGCGCGCGGGACGGTCTCGTCGACGAGCCCCCACTCGACCGCGCGCTTTCCGCGGACGCCCTCGGCGAGCGTGCAGAACGCGTCGGCGAGATCGCGGCGCACCTTGCGCTTGTCGACCACGCGCGTGAGGCCGCCCGTACCGGGTAGCACTCCGAGGAGCGGACACTCGGGCAAGCTCACGGCGCTCGCGCCGTCGTCGCTGAGGAGGACTTCATCGCACGCGAGGGCGAGCTCGTAGCCTCCGCCGGACGCGGTTCCCGCGAGCGCGCAGAGCGTCCCGACGCCGCTCTCGGCGCTCATCTCTTCGAGCCACAGGCGCGTCTCGTTCGTGAACTTGCAGAAGTTCACCTTGAACGCGTGCGTCGAGCTCCCGAGCATGTAGATGTTCGCGCCCGAGCAGAAGATGCGATCCTTCGCGCTTCCGACGACGAGCGCCTTCACCTCGGGGTGCTCGAAGCGGATGCGCTGGACCGCGTCCGCGAGCTCGATGTCGACGCCGAGGTCGTACGAGTTGAGCTTCAGCGGGTAGCCCGGCCGCATGCCGCCGTCTTCTTGGACGTCCATGAGGAGCGTCGCGACGGGGCCGTCGAACGTGAGCTTCCAGTGCTTGTAGCGGTCGGGGTGCGTCTCGAAACGCACCGGGGTGGTCGGGGCGGCGTGCTCGGCCATGCGCGGAAAAGTAAATGACGAATGTCACCGCCGCAAGAAGTAAAGTGCGTACACGTGAAGAACGTGCGCACTATATTGCATGTGAGCTAGCTGAGGCGCGAGGACATCGTGGCGTAGGCTTCACGCAGCGTGCGGAAACGCGACGTGGTCTCGCGGTCTTCCTTTCGCTTGCGCGCGAGCGCCGTGGCGATCTCGCGATCGATGAGCGCGAGCTGAGCCACGCAGAACGCCTTCACGCCCGCGTCGTCGATGAGCGCGAGGTCGTGCGCGGCGGCGAGCGCGCCGTGGAAGGAGATCGACACGAGCTTGTTCTGTCGGAGGAGCGGGTAGATCTCCTTGAGCGGCGGCAGGATCGGATATTGGAGGACGCGCGCCGCGAGATCGCGCTCGGCGACCGCGGCTTCGTCGCCGGCTTTGCGCGCCGAGGCGTACGCCTCGTCGACCACGACGCCGTCACGGAGGAGCACCGGCGCGCTCGCCGAGACATCGCACTCGAAGGGATCGCTCGACGCGCGCCCCGCGTCGACGACGCCGCGAAACGCTCGCACGAGCAGACCCGCGGGCACGTCGTAACGAATCGGCACCGTGCGGCACGTGTGCGGGCGACGCTCGTGGATCGTGCACTGCTTTCCGTCCGCGGCGAGCACGGGGCATCGAGCGGAAGAGCGTTCGTACGTCCACGGGCGCGCGGTGATCGAGATGTGGTGATCCCATCCCGCCTCGTGGACGACGGCGCCCGCGGATCGCACCGACGAGCTCTCGCGAAGGCGCTCGACGAGCTCGCGGCCCTCCATGCCCGCGAAGTGCGGGTGCGGCGCGAGCGACGCGAACGCGGCCTCGTTGTCGTCGCGCGGGAGCGACGTGATTCGGTAGACGAGCGCGGGCACGAACACGTCCCCGAGGCGCGTCGCCTCGAGCACCGTCATCTCGGGCGGCTCGGTGCAGCACTTCCCGCACGCGGTGCAGGCGAATCGAAGCTCCTCCATCCGGCGGAGCATAGCGGTACCCTGCGTCGCCATGCTGCGCATCACACCTCATCCGGCGTTCGTCGCGCACGTGAGCGCGCGACGCGGCCCGCTCGATTTCGCGCCACCCCTCAAGCCGATCGCTCCAGCGAAGGTTTGGGCGGGGCTCGAGGAGCGCATGCAGCCCAAGCGCAACTATTGGATCGGGCGACTCACGAACGATCCCGACGTGAAGCGCGCACGAGAGATGATCGCGGCGGCGAAGCTGCCCGAGCCCTTCGACGCGAGGCTCGTTGGCGTCGCGGACCGTCTCGTCCATCGCGCTTGGGGGCGCGAGCCCGAGCCGACCTTCAGTCTCTGTCAGCTCGTGGCGGACGCGTATGGCGTCGCGGCGATGGTCGAGATGAAGCTCGACTCCGCGGCGATGAAGATCGGCAATCAAGACACGCGCATCACGTTCGACGGCGACGAGCCCGCGCCGTTCGATGGGTCGTGGGCATTCGCTCGCGCGATCGTGTGCCGCGCGGACGACGCGTCGTACACGGCGGCTCGCGATGTCGCCGCGAAATGGCGCGAGGGTCGAGCGCTCGGCCCGCGCGCGCTCGCGGCGTATTTGTTTCCCTCGGAGGCGGCGTGGGCGAACGCCGATCTCGACGAAGCCATCGCGAAGAACGTCCAAGCCGTGCACCTGCTCGCGTCGGCGAACGATGCGACGCGCGTCGGCACGTTCCTCGACTCGCTCGGCGACTACGTCCTGTGGAGCGTCCTCGGCACGTGGTCGTGCGACATCGTCGTGGCGCTCGCGCCGACGGACGCGATACGTGTACTCCGCAAGCTTCTCGAGAAGGGCAAGCGCGCGGGAAAGACGCAGCTCGCGGTGCTCGGCGCGGCGATGTGCGCGCTCGAGGGCGAGGAGATGGCCGCCGAGCTCGCGGGCCTCTTGCTCCACTCGCCGATCGGGCCGCTCGCGGTCGATTACTTCCGCCGCTTCCCCGACCTCGCGCGCGCGGTCCTGCCGAAGGTCGCGCAAGGGACGAGCAAGGCAGCCGACGCCGCGCGCTCGCTCCTCGCGGCGTCCGCGAAGAAGGACGACGTGCCGCTCGCCGAGGGCGAAGAGATCCCGCGCCTGCTCCGCGAGACGCCGTGGCGAAAAAAGAAGAAGACGAAGCCGGTGACGTTCGACGTCGTGCCGCCGGCACCGAAGGCCGCGATCGCGTTGAGCGCCGAAGAACGACAGCGAGCGATCGACGCGACGAAGAACTGGTACTCGCAAGATCTCCGCGAGATGAGCGAGCAGCAGCTCGGCGAGTGGGAGCGATTGCCGCCCGCGCAGCGGCCCGCGGACATCTGGGTGCGTTGGGGCACCGAGCGCGGGAACTACCGCGTGCCGGGGAACCCGTCGCTGCGCGAGTGGAACGAGAACCCCAGCGCGATGACGTACCTGGGGCCGCTTCGGATGATCGCCCAATACGGCGACGCGGCGCTCCCGGGGCTCTTCGCGCGAGACCCGTTCGCGCAATCGTGGAACGGCGAGGCGCTCTTCGAGGCGCAGCTCCACGCGCCGGGCAAGGAGAGCTCGGTCGTCGCGGCGCGCGCGCTCGCGCGACGCAAGGCGTGGCGGAAGACGGCGCAGGACTGGATCGGCAAGAACGCGAGCATCGTCGCGCGGTCGCTCCTGCCGATCGCGCTCGGCCCCGAAGGACGCGAGCGTAAGGAGGCGGAAAACGCCCTCCGCGTCGCGGCGCGCGTGAACCGCGCGGCCGTCGAGGACGCCGCGAGGACGCTCGGCGGAGACGCGGCCCGCGCGGCGATGGAGCTCGTCGATCGTGATCCGCTCACCGATCTCGACGTGAAAGGGAAGCTGCCGACGTTCCTCCGCGTCGAGGACCTGCCGGCGCTGAAGACTCGCGCGGGCAAGCGCCTCTCGGACGAAGCTGTGCTCGCGCTGCTCGAGATCCTCCGCTCGACGACGCCGGACGCGCCGTACGCGGGGCTCGACGAGATCCGCTCCGCGCTCGACGACGCGTCGCTCGGCGATTTCACGTGGGCGCTCGTTCAAGCGTGGATCCTCGCGGGCGCGAAGGGGACGTTCGAGTGGATCCCGCACTCGCTCGCGCTCGTCGGCGACGACTCGTGCGCGCGGCGGCTCGCGCCATACGTCCGCGAGTGGGCGCGCAAGGACGCGAAGAAGGCGAAGATGGCGGTGGACGTGCTCGCCGAGATGGGATCGAGCGCGGCGCTCCTTCACCTCTCGTACGTCGCCGACAAGTCGCGCTTCGACGAGGCGAAGACGCACGCGAAGGAAGCGCTCGAGCGCGCCGCGAGCCAGCAAGGGCTCACGACCGACGAGCTCGCGGACCGCACGGTGCCCGATCTCGAGCTCGACGAGAGCGGCACCGCGACGCTCGATTTCGGTCCGCGCAAATTCACGGTCACGTTCGACGAAGGGCTGCGCCCGGTGGTCAAGTCCGAGGACGGCGTGCGCCTGCCCACGTTCCCGCGCGGGACGAAGACCGACGACGCGGCGCTCGTGAAGGCCGCGTCCGCGCGATTCAAGGCGATCAAGGCCGACGCGGAGACGGTCGCGCAGTCGCTCTTGCGACGGTTCGAGACCGCGATGGTGCTCGGCCGCACGTGGCGTGCGGAGTCTTTCCGCGCGTACGTCATGCGGCACCCGCTCGTGACGCACCTCGCGCGGAGGCTCGTTTGGTCCGCGGGCGGCGCTGCGTTCCGCGTCGCCGAGGACGGGACGCTCGCCGACGCGAACGATGCAGAATACACGCTATCCGACGACGCGACGATCGCCCTCCCCCACCCGCTCGTCCTCGGCGCGGGCGCGGTGATCGCGTGGTCGCGCATCTTCGCCGACTACGCGATCGTGCAACCGTTCGAGCAGCTCGCGCGCGCGACCCACGTGCCGACCGAAGTGGAGCGAGAATCGCAGAAGCTCGAGCGATTCGCGGGACGCAAGTCGAAGGCGGGTCCGCTGATGGGCTCGCTCGCCGCGCGCGGCTGGCAGACGTGGCCCGACGAGACGAGCCTCTCGCAGTGCGGCAAGCTCGTGCGAAAGAAGGACGGCACCGAGGCGCGGGTGATGTTGTCGTTCTCGCCCGGCATCGACCTCGGCAACGTGGCGGCCTCGGAGGAGCAGGTGCTGCACGCGCCGGCGCTGTGGGGCGTTCGCTCGTTCGACGAGATCGACCCGATCGACTTCTCGGAGCTCGTGCGAGACCTCGAAGCGATCGCCCATTGAACGGCCTCAGCGACTCTCGATGCGGTCCACCTTCACGGTACCGGCGGTGCGATCGTAGAAGACGTCCACCTCGAGCGAGCCGGTCCCCGGAGGGCACGTGATCGGCAGAAACACTCGCACGTTCGCTTTGTCGGCGATCATGTTGAGGCGACCGCGAAAGACCGCTTGCGTCGCGGTGATGCTCTCCGAGAGCACGATGGCGCCATACGCAACGACCTGAGCCGGGTGCGGGAACGTGGCGCCCGAGCTCGCCGGGAGCGTCACGTGGACCTCGACTTCGAAGTCGCCGCTCGGGCCGCGGCGCATCGCTGCGGTTGCGTTCACGGTCGCCGCGACGCCCACGCAATATTGCTGCGGTGGCGGTCCGACCGGATCGGAGCCGTGCATCGGGTGCCGCAGTGTCATCGTCGTGTCATCGTCGTTCAAGGGTGGCGGCTTCGCGAGGGTCCGAGGCGCGGACGCCGTCGACGACGCGGTGGCCGTGGAAGACGGCGTGGGGAGCGTGACGGCCTGGGGCTCGGCTTGCTCGTGCGAGCAGCTCGTCGCCGCGAGCGCGAGCATCTTCGCGAGGTGGGCCATCGTGCGGGTTCGGGCGCTCATCGCTAGAGGACGTCGATCGAGTCCTTGCCGACACGGAGCTCACCGTCGCCCGCGAGCGACGCGCCGTACTCGATGACGCGCGTGCCGTCCTTCACGTCGATCGTGACCTCGTAGCTCTTCATCTCCGAGGTGGGATCGAGCTTCGTCGTGGTGCTCGGCGCGTCCTCCGCGCTGTGTGGCGCGGCGGCGCGCGCCCAGACCTCCGCGCGTCCCGTCGCGCCCGTCGTCTTCACGCCGATGCGCACGCGGATTTTCTTTCCGACGTACGGCGCGGCCGACACGTTCTTCATCAGCGTGACCCAGCGGCCGTGCGCGTCGGAGGTCGCCTTCAAGACCACGACCGGCTCGGCTCCGGGCTCGTAGATCGCGTCGTAGAAGTCCTTGCCGCCTCCCGAGACGAACCAGCCGTTTCCCACCTTCTTGTGCTTCGTCCCGATCGGCGTCGGTGAGTTGTCTTGCGGGGCGGCCGAAGAGTCCGCGGGGGCGGCCGACGCGACGGCCGATTGGGTCGGCGCGGTCGCCTGCTGCGACGAGGTCGCGTTTCCGCCGCACGCGATCGCCAGCACCAAGAGGAAGGCTCGTTTCATGGGCCGACATCCTACCTGCGGGAACTTGGCCGCGCGAGACACGAGCTGGTAACCGCTCGAAAGGTCGAATGGAGGTCCTCGTTCGTGCAGCGCTCGGCGTGCGGCGAGCGGTTCGAGCCGCGCAGGCGCCTTTTGTCGCCGCGGGGATCGCCGCGCTCCTCGCGAGCGGCGTGCTCGCGATGCCCGTGGGCCCGATCCACGCGGTCGCGCTCGGTCCCACCGCGGTCCTCCTCGGGCTCGCCGCGCGCCGAAAGATCCGCGCGAAGGGCGACGCGCCGCTCGGGGCCGACGTCGACGTCGCCCTCTACGCCTCGACGCTCGCGATCGCGATCGTCCTGCAGCTCGAGCCCCGCCTCGACGGACCGCTGACCGCGTCGATCTACCTGCTCGTCACGCTCCTCGCCGCGTTCACGCGCCCGCAAGCGACGGCGGCCGCGGTCGTGAACCTGCTCGCGGTCGAAGCCGCCGTGCGACGCGCGCGCTTCGGCGATCCCGGCTGGGAGACGCTCGCCCTCCGCGGCGCGCTCCTCGCTGCGTTCGCGACGATCAACGTCATCTTCCTCCGCGCCGAGGTGGCTCGCGTCCGTCGCGCCGCGCGCGCCCGCGTCGAGCAGGAGCTCAAGCGAATCGAGGACGACGCGCGTAGCTATCGCCTCCTCGGCCCCGACGAGACCACCGAGACGCGCGAGCAGAGCGAGCGTCGCCTCTCGCGCTCGAGCGTCGAAGAGATCCAACGCGCCGTCCACTACGCGCTCGAGCTCCTCCGCCGCACGCTCGACCTCCACACCGCGGCGCTCCTCTGGCTGAACGACTCGGGCACGCACCTCCGCATCAGCGAGCTCTCGACCGCGTCCGACGACATCCACGACGCGCCGATCCCGACCGGCGACGGCGTCCTCGGCGCGGTCGTCGCGAAGAAGGAGCGCGTCACGCTCGCCCACCTCAAGCCGAGCTTCAACGTCCCTTATTACGAGGGCGGCTGCCCCGTGCGCGTGCTCCTCGCGATGCCGATCCTCCAAGACGATCAGCTCCGCGGGATCCTCGTCCTCGACCGCGCGCAGGACGTCGCGTTCACGCCGCATGAAGAGGAGCTCGCCGCGCAGGCCGCGCGCTACTGCCTCCGCGCGATCCAAAACGAGCGCATCTTCGTGCAGCTCGAGCGCGCGAAGGTCGAGCAAGGCAAGCTCTACGAGGCCGCAAAAGCCCTTGGATCCGCGCTCAGCGAGAAGGACGTCCTCGAGGCGGGCGTGCGCTCGGCGCAGAAGATCGCCGCGTTCGATCTCGCCGCGGTCACGCTCTTCGACCAAGAGACGCGCTCGCACCACGTCGTCGCCGCGACCGGTGAGATCGAGGATCTCGTCGGCTCGAAGTTCGCGCACAACGGCGGCCTCGTCTCGATGGTCGTGCAGAACAAATTCCCGCTTCCGTACAAGGGCGACTACGACCCCGGGCGCCAGGTCGTCCTCACGAAGCACTTCCCGTGGCCGAAGCTCCCGAGCCTGCTCGTCCTTCCGCTCATCCTCCACGATCGCGCGCTCGGCACGCTCATCCTCGGCGCGAAGCGTCGCGCGGCATTCGGCGATCAAGTGCGACCGACGCTCGAGGTGCTCGCGAGCCACCTCGCCGTCTCGCTCGCGAACGCGCGCATGGTCGCGAAGCTCGAGCAGATGGCGACGACCGACGGCCTCACGGGTCTGCTCAACAAGCGCGCCATGATCGACGCCGCGGGCCAGAAGATCGCCGCTTCGGCGCGATTCGGCCGCAAGCTGTCGGTGCTCGTCACCGACATCGACTTCTTCAAGAAGGTCAACGACACGTACGGCCACGACGTCGGCGACGTCGTCATCAAGGGCCTCGGCGACATCCTCCGCCGGCAGAAGCGCACGACCGACCTCGTCGCGCGGTTCGGCGGCGAGGAGTTCATCGCTCTCTGCGAGCAGACCGACGAGCGCGGCGCGCACCTCCTGGCCGAGCGCATCCGCGAGGAGCTCCAGAAGACGACGTTCCACAGCGAGCAAGGCCCCGTCAACGTCACGTGCTCGATCGGCGTCGCGACGTTCCCCGAAGGCGGCGACTCGTGGGAGACGCTCTTCAAGGCGGCCGACGATGCGCTCTACGTCTCGAAGCGCTCGGGCCGAAACCGCGTGACCTCGTACACGAAGCCGCGCGACACCCCTCGGCGCGTCAGCGCCGGAGCGGACGACAAGAAGCGCGTCGGCTAATCTCGACGGCGTGAGAGTCGTTCGGGTCATCGGCGCGTCGCTCGTGGCGTTCGCCGCGTGCTCGTCCGCGCCGGAGATGCCGCCCGAGTGCTTGCCCGGCGCCGATGGCAGCGTCGCGCCTCCGCCCATTCACACGCCGCGCTGGGCGTTCGAGCCGTGGCTATCGAAGGACTACTCGAGCACCGACGACACGCTCGCGTTCGTTCAGGGCTCGATCGATCGCGGCATCCCCGTGGGCGTCGCCCTGCTCGATAGCCCGTGGGAGACGAGCTACAACACGTTCGTCCCCGACGAGTCGCCCTCGCGCTACCACGATTTTTCGAGCCTCGTGTCGACGCTCGCCGGAAAGGGCGTGCGCACGGTCGTGTGGATCACGCCCTTCGTGAACGACGTGTCGTACGACTTCGAGATCGGCGCGACGACGCACTACGACGGCCCCTCGCCCAACTACGACGTCGCGATGCGCTGCGGTTTCTTCGTCGACGACGGCCACGCGTACCCTTGGTACAAAGGCTCCGGCGGCGCCGTCGACTTCTTCAACCCGCGCGCGCTCGCGTGGTGGCACGCGCAGCAGGACGCGCTCCTCGCGACGGGAATCGGCGGCTACAAGGTCGATTTCGGCGACGCGTACGTGACGACGGATCCCGTGTCGACGGCCGCGGGCCCCGTCGCTCATCAAGCGTACTCGGAGGCGTACTACCGCGATCTCTACGCGTACGCGGCGAGCAAGCGCCCGAGCGGCGACTTCGTCACGATGGTCCGCGGATGGGACGTCTCGTACGGCTTCGCGCCGCGCACGTACGCGCGCCCCGAGCACGCGCCCGTCGTCTGGGCCGGCGACAACCGGCGCGACTGGGTAGGCGTTGCGGACGTCTTGAACACGAGCTTCATGTCCGCCACGCTCGGCTACGTCGACGTGGGGTCGGACTTGGGCGGCTACCTCGACGTCGACGATCAGAACGTCGCCGGGCCCACCATCCCGTTCGATTCGCTCGTCTTCGCGCGCTGGACGGCGATGGGCGCGCTCATGCCGTTCATGCAGCTCGACACGCGCTCGGACGTGATGCCGTGGACCGTCCCCGATCACGTCGACGAGACCGTCGCGCTCTACCAATACTGGGCGACGCTCCACCACGAGCTCGTGCCGTTCTTCTACAGCCTCGCGCAAGAGTCCTACGCCAAGCGCGCGAGCGGGATCGTGCGGCCCGTGTCCGAGCAGACCGCGTGGGCAGGCGATTTCCGCTACATGCTCGGCGATGCGTTCCTCGTCGCGCCGGTCCTCGACGCGACGGGCGTGCGCGACGTCCTGCTGCCGAGCGGCGCACGCTTCTACGATTGGTGGTCGCCGTCCGAGGACGCGCTCGCGGGCGGGACGACGCTCGCGCAGTACGACGCGACCGATCGCGCGCGCTACCCGCTCTTCGTGCGCGAGGGCGCGATCGTGCCGATGAACGTGTCGACCTCCGTCGTGCCCGTCGGGGCCGCGAGCTCCGCGGGCCAGCTCACAGTGCTCGTCTATCCGAGCGCGACGCCGTCGACCTTCACGCTCTACGAAGACGACGACACGACCACCGACATCCAGCAGTCGCTCGCCGGCGGGGCGATTACCGTGACGCTCGCGCGCACGACGAAGCCCACGCTCGTGCGCGTTCGCGTCGACGCGGCCGGCACCTCGGTGGTCATGGTCGACGCGTCCGCGGCGCCCACCGCGCCCGACTTCGACACGCTCGCGTCTGGAGCGACCAGCGCGTCGTTCGTCGACGCGACGACGCGCTCGGTCTGGGTCAAGGTGCCCGCGAGCGTCACGGCGCACACGATTGTGGTGACGACGAGCTAGCGCGTCGGCAGACTCAGCTCGCGGACGGCGACTCGGTCGCGCTCGCCGCGCAGGGACGTGGCGTCCTCGTGCTCGACAACTTCGAGCACCTCGCCCCTCGGCGCCAGGCTCGGCGTTCGGCCTCGCGTTGATGCAGCACGGTGACGACATTCGATTCGCGGCTGTCGACGACGGCGTCAACAAGCTCGACATCTGGATCGTCCACTAACCAGCGTCACTGCGCCGTCGCGGTGTACGTGAAGTCCGTCACCGGCGCGCCCTGCGAGTCCGCGATCGAGCTCGCCGCGGTCACCGCGACGATCACGTCGACCACCTGCCCCGAGCCGAAGGGCACCGAGAACGTCGCACCCGTCTGCGGCGTCACGGTGCCCGCGGCCGGGTTCGACGGATCGAACGTGAACGTGAAGATCCTCAGGTTCGCGAGGTTCGACGACGCGAGCGTGACCGACAGCGACGACCCGCTCGTCGGCGTGAAGCGAAGCGAGCGCGCGGTCCAAACCTCGGCGTTCGTGCTGTGCGGCTGCCCGTCGATCGTGGCTTTCGGTTCGCTGCCGAGCGCGCCGAGCTTCGCCGAGACGTAACCGAAGCGCCCGTCGCCGATCGCGTGCTGATCGATGGTCGCCGCGACCGTGAACTCGCTGAACGCATCGGCGAACGCCTCGCTGTTGGGCAAATGCGCCGCGACCGACGGGATTCCGTGCGCCGGATCCTGGAGGACCGAGCGGAGGAACGTCGTCCCCCAGCGATCGAGCATGTACGAGCCCCACGAGAAGGTCGCGCCATAGTCCGAGTAACCCGAGACGCACAACGGGACGCCCGCCATGATCTTCACGTACTGCTGCGCCGTCTGCAGATCGGTGTTGTACCCGCCGAGCGCCATCGCCGACTCCGCGAGCGCCTCGCTCAGCCAGCCCTCGTCGCCGTTGTCGTATTTGTAGTTAATGAGGTGGACGAACTCGTGGATGATGATCCCGAGCATGTAGTCCGAGTCGGCCGCGGAGGGTCCGGTCGGATCCATGTGGAGCATCTCGATGTGGTTCGAGTGCGGATCGGTCGCGGACTCGTCGATGTCGCGGAAGAACCCGTCGAAGCGCTGTCCTTGGAAGACGCCGAGCGACGTGTAGAAGAGGTAGACGTGCGGATCGCCGTCGACGTCGGGCGGATCGCCGAAGGTCTGCACGTCGGTCGTGTAGCTGCCGCGCGTCGCGTCGCGCGGCGTGTGGTTCTCGAACGCGTCGAGGATCGCCGTCACCTGATCTTGCGTCATCGTGCCCGCGTTCCACACGTCGTCCGAGACGAACACGTAGGCGTGCGCGCTCTCGCCGTGGCACGTCGCGGGCGTCTGCACGTCCGCGGGCGGCATCACCGCGAGGTTCCACGTCCAGAACGAGCGAGGCCCTTGGCTGCACGCGCCGACGACGGGCGCGTCGTTTCCGGCGTCGTTTCCAGCGTCGGTCGTGTTGTTGTCACCGCCGCTGCAACCCAAGGCGAGCGCGCAGACCAGAAGTGAAGCGAGCTTCATTCGACCAGATTAACCCACCTACCGAACGAACGCGCCCCCGATTTCGAAGTTGAAGAAGAAGACACCCTCGAACGGATCCTTCGACGACGCGTTCGTGGGAACGCCGCCGCGGAAGCCGAGCACGAGCCCGAGCATCACGGGGCCGACGAAGAGATCCACGTGGCTCGAGATGCGGCCGCCGATCGTCGCGTGGCCCCCGATGTCGAGCACGGGCGACGCGGTCGTCGCGTTCTGCGCGTTCGTCGCGACGTAGGTGTTGCCCACGTAGGCGATCGACGGCCCGACGTCGAACGACACCGAGCCCTGGAAGCCGCGCATGCGGCGGCTCGAGAAGTCGGCGAACGAGTACGCAGCATCGAAGAACGCGACGCGCGGCGAGTCGGTGAAGCCCGTCGACGCGAGAAAGCCGTGGTGGCCGAAATAGAGGCGCGCCTCGATGGCGCCCGAGGGCACGACGACAGAGCCGCCGCTCTCGCCCGCGCGCACCGCGACCGAGACGGGCACGGGGAGCGTCACCGAAAAGAGCGCGCGGCTCACGTCGGGGAGCGGGTTTCCGAACGCGTCGACGTCCGCGCGAGCCACGCAAGGCGCGACGATCACCGCGAAAAACACCGCCCATTTCAGTTGTAGATCGCATCAATTCTCCGGCACCGCCACGCCCGTCGCCACGGGGTCGAGCACGCTGCCGATGTCGTTCACCACGGCGTCGCGCGTCCCGAGCTGCCCCGTCTTACCACCGAGGAAGTTCCACTCGATGAACTTCACGAGGCTCGAGTGCTCCATCGTGACGTGAGAGACGAAGTTCTTCTTCGCGAACTTCCCCACGGCGAGAAACGGAAGGCGCGTCCCGTAGGCCTTTCCGTCGACGCTGCTCGGCGGCGGGGGCGTGACGTGATCGAAGTAACCGCCGCCCTCGTCGTACGTGAGGATGACGAGCGTCGAGTCGCGGTAGCGCGACGCTTGGACCGCGTCGATCATGCCCGTGACCCACGCGACGCCGACGCTCAGCTTCGCGAGCTGCCCGGCGTGCTCGCTCTCGTAGCCGACGGCGCGCACCCACGAGACCGCCGGGAGCGAGCCGCCCTGCAAATCGGCCAAGAACTGCTGATCGTCGGCGACGTGCGCGGGTGCGTCGCGCGTCGACGCGTAGTACTCGAACGGCACGTCGCTCGGATCGAACGTGCACGGGTAGAAGTCGAGCGTGCACGCGTCGGGTCCCGACGCGCACGTGCCCTGCGCGGCGGCCGCCGCCTGCGCCGCGTAGCCGCCCGCGTAGTACGTCCAAGGGACGTTCGCCGCGGAGAGCAGATCGCCGATCGTCTGATCGGGATATTGCGTCTGCGACGCCGCGCCGAGCGTGCACGAGACGCCCGCCGCGCCCTGGGGCGCCTCGCTGTTGTCCTCGAAGACGAACGCCGCGCGCGCCATGTACATGTCGTTCGCCGAGCTCGCCCCGATGATCGGCTGGAAATACCGATCGCCGAGCGCGCCGCTCGCCGCGAGGTCCCAATACGGCTTGATGATCGCCGGATCGCTCGTCGCGACGTTGCGCGGATCGCTGCACGAAGCGCCGGCCGCGAAGCGGTCCATCTTGCCGCCATCGATCTCGTCCGACTCGCACGCCGAGTCGTGGTTCGGATCGAAGACGCCGAGCGTGGCGTCGTCGAGGTTCACGAAGGGCGCTCCCGACGGATCCGCTTGCGGCGCAGCCTCGCAGCACGCCGGCCCCGCGTTGCAGGTCGGGTTCGATCCCGCGGGCGCCGTGCAGTACCGGCCGAAGTGGTTGTCGAACGTGTGATTCTCCTGAACGAGAATGACGACGTGCTTGATGTTCGTCTGCGGGCACGGGCCGGCGCACGAGTCGTCCGGCGCCGAAGAGCAACCGAGCGTCACGCCACACAAAAGCAACGCGAATGCCTTCACGCGATCATTGTGGCATGGTGAGCCCGACGTCATGACCGACGAGAATCAGAAAAAAGAAGAGCCCAAAGACGAAGAGCCCGAACGCGCGAAAGCCATCGACGACTTGAAGAAGGGCGTCGGCCTGCTCCTCCGCGCCGCCAAGACCGCCGCTCAGGGCGCTGCGCATCGCGCCAAAGACGTTGCCCACGCGGAAAAGGTCGAGAGCGCGTTCAAGGTCGGCGTCGACGACATCCAGAAGACGTTCGACCGCCTCCAGAGCGACAAGCTCGAAGGGGCGCTAAAAACGAGCCTTCAAGAGATCGGCCGCGCCCTCGGGAACGTCGCCGAGACGCTCGAGCGCGAGCTCCGAAGAGACGACGACGACAAGCCCGAGGACAAAAAGTAGCAGATCGGCCTACATCCTCGCTTGAGGCAGAACGGTACTCGTGCAAAAGTCCGCGGATGTCATTGGGCTTACGCTCTTGGGTGGGCTTGGGATTGGTTTGTGGGGCATGCGGTCTCGCGCGCGTTCTCTCGGCGTGTAGCGGCGACACCAACACGACTCCGGACGCGACCGCGGACAGCACGATTGGTTGCGCGTCGAACCTCACGAAGTGCGGGTCGGCTTGCGTCGACCTCAACGCGGACCCGTCGAATTGCAGCGCGTGCGGCAAGGCGTGCAAGAGCGGTGAGGTCTGCAACGCCGGACAATGCTTGCTCACGTGCGGCGGCGGTTCGTTCAAGTGCGACGGCGGCTGCGCGGACCTCCTCGGCGATCCGAACAACTGCGGCGGCTGCGGCGTCCAATGCGATCCAGGTCACGTCTGCAACGACGGCGGTTGCTCGCTCTCCTGCCAGACGGGTTACAAAGCGTGCGCGAACGACGCGGGCGCGCTCTTGTGCACGAACCCGCAGACGAACGACTTCAACTGCGGCGGCTGCGCGGGCGAGGGCGGCGTCGTTTGCGGGCCGGGAACACGCTGCGAAGCGGGCACGTGCAGCATCACCTGCCAAGACGGCCTGAGCGTCTGCACGATCGCGGTCGACGCGGGCGACGGCGGCACCACGTCGGTCGACAAGTGCGTGAACCTCATCGTCGACACGAACAACTGCGGCGCGTGCGGCAACGTCTGTGAAGGGGGCACGTTCTGCTCGCCGACGGACGACGCGGGCGACGCGTCGTGCGGGCTCGGGTGCTTCGGCGGTTCGCTCCTCTGCGGAAACCGCTGCGTCGATCCGAAGATCGACCCTTACAACTGCGGCGGCTGCAACAAAGTTTGTGACGGAGGAGCATCATGCGTCAACAGCACGTGTCAGTGAGGGCGCAGCTCCTCGCGCTGACGTTCCTCTTGATGCTCGTGGCGCTGCTCGTCCCGAGCTGCGCCAACAGCCCCCCTGGCCAACCCGACGGCGGCGGCGCGGACGTCACGCAAAACCCGTGCGGCCCGGGCAGCGCGCAGATGTGCGGCGACACCTGCATCGACGTGCAGAACGACCCTCAGAACTGCGGCGCGTGCGCCAAGGCGTGCCCCACCGATCAAGTGTGCTCGCACGGTACGTGCGCGGTCGTCTGCGGCGGCGGCTCGTCGCGCTGCGGAAACTACTGCGTCGATCTGAAGGCCGATCCGCTCAACTGCGGCGGCTGCGGGACGAAATGCGATCCTGGCATGGTCTGCAACAAGGCCGCGTGCGCCCTCACGTGCCAGACGGGCCTCACCGATTGCAAGGGCGCGTGCGTCGACACCACGAATGACGACTCCAACTGCGGCGGCTGCGGCGTCGCGTGCGACGCGGGCAAGACGTGCGTCAACGGCGCGTGCCAGGCGACGTGCCAATCGGGCTTCTCTTCTTGTCCCGACGGCGACGGCGGAACGACCTGCGTCGACACGCAGGACGACCCGAACAACTGCAACGCGTGCGGCACGAAATGCCCCTCGGGCTACTTCTGCTCGAAGGGCGCGTGCGGCCTCAAGTGCGCCGGCGGCACCACGCAGTGCGGGAACGCCTGCGTCGACGAGTCGATCGATCCGAACCACTGCGGCGGGTGCACGACGACGTGCGGGGTGGGCAACGTCTGCTCCGGCGCGCACTGCTGTCCGAACGCGACGCCGTACTACTGCGGCGGCTGCGACACGTTCACGAACTGCGCGCTCAAGACCGGCGGTCACATCGCCGCGGGCCAGTATCACTCGTGCGGCATCAACAACGCGGGCGCGCTCAAGTGCTGGGGCTACGACTACGACGGCGAGCTCGGAAACAACACGACCGGCACGTTCAACACCGCGCAGCAAACGTCGAACCTGACGAGCGGCACCGCGTACGTCGCGGCGTCTTACTACGGCACGTGCGCGGTCACGAGCAGCGGCGCGGCCGAATGTTGGGGCAGCAACAGCTACGGCCAGCTCGGAAACGGCGGCACCACGACCAGCTACATCCCGGTCACGGTCTCGGGCGTCACGACGACCGGCGCGGGCGTCGCGGGCGGCGGTTACTACAGCAACTGCGTGCTCTTGAAGAGCGGCGCGGTGACGTGCATGGGCGGCGACTACTACGGAAACCTCGCGCTCGGCTCGATCACGTCGACGACTTACAACACGCCGCAGACCTCGAAGGTCACCGGCGCGGTGCAGCTCGCGGGCTCGGCGATCGGCTTCGACAGCCCGAACTGCGCGGTCCTCGGCAACGGCACCGTGCAGTGCTGGGGGTACATGGCCTATTCGCTCGGCGACGGCTCGACGACGAACTCGGGCAACCCGATCAACGTGAAGAACATCAGCGGCGCGATCCAAGTCGCGGCGGGCCCGTCGAACATCTGCGTCATCCTCGCGGGCGGCGCGCTGCGCTGCTGGGGTTACAACTATTACGGCCAGGTCGGCGACGGCACGACGACCACGACGTACAACCCGGTGGCGGCGAGCATCACGGGCGTCGTCGGCGTCTCGATCGGCAACGACCACACGTGCGTCGTCACGCAAGGCGGCGCCGTGCAGTGCATCGGGTACAACTATTACGGCCAGCTCGGTAACGGCACGACGAGCTCGGTCGCCACGACGACGTGGCAGACGGCGATCGCGAGCGGCGCGGTCGGCGTGGCGTGCGGCTACTACCACACGTGCGCGCTCATGGCCTCGGGCAGCACCTACTGCTGGGGCTACAATTACTACGGTCAGGTCGGTGACGGGACGAACGTGAATCGTTCGCTGCCCACGCTCGTGTCGAGCTTCTGATCCACGGATTTTCAAAAAGGCGGTTTTCGCATGGCTTGGTCGAAGTCTGCTTTCTTTGCGGTCGGTCTGACGCTCGCGTTCGTCGCGTCGAACTGCGCCAACAGCGGCGGCGAGCCGGTCGACGGCGGGAGCGACGTGGCGCCCATCGGACCGTGCGGCCCGGGAACCGCCGTGAAGTGCGGCGACACGTGCGTCGACACGCAGAGCAACGCGCAGAACTGCGGCGCGTGCGGCAAGGCGTGCCCGCAGGATCAGGTCTGCTCGCACGGCAACTGCGCGACGGTCTGCGCGCAGGGCACCGCGCACTGCGGAAACGACTGCGTCGACATCGGCTCCGACGTGAACAACTGCGGCGGCTGCGGCAAGCCGTGTGCGGGCGGGATGGTCTGCGACAAAGGGTCGTGCGCGCTCACGTGCCAGGCGGGCCTCACGAACTGCAACGGTGACTGCGTCGACGTCACGCAGAACGACGACAACTGCGGCGCTTGCGGCACCCCGTGCCCCGGCGGCCAGGTGTGCTCGAACAGCAAGTGCGTCGCGACGTGTCAGACGGGTTGGACCTCGTGCGGCGTCGGCGACGCGGGAGCGACGACTTGCGTCGACGTGCAGCACGACCCGCAGAACTGCGGCGGCTGCAACACGAAATGCCCGAGCGGCCAGTTCTGCTCGCCGGTGAACAACGTCGGCACGTGCGGAATCGTGTGCATGGGCGGCACGTCGCTCTGCGGGAGCGCGTGCGTCGACGAGAGCATCGACCCGGCGAACTGCGGCGGATGCAACGCCGTGTGCAGCGGCTCGTGCAGCGCGGGCCACTGCTGCAGCAAGGGGCAGATCTACTGCGGCGGCTGCGATTCGATCGCGAACTGCACGGTGAAGACGGGCGGCGCGCTCACCGCGGGCACGTTCCACACGTGCGCGGTCAACTCGTCCGGCGTGCTGAAGTGCTGGGGCTCCGGCTCGAGCGGCGAGCTCGGGGACGGTAAAGCGACCCCGAGCAAAATCCCCGTCGTCCCCTCGCTCACCGGGAGCGCGATCTTCGTCGGCGCAGGCGCGACCCACACGTGCGCGATCGTCGCAGGGGGCAAGGCGTTTTGTTGGGGATACGGCTTCGACGGCCAAATCGGCGACGGCGCGGCGACCGAGCGCGACACGCCGAGCGAGGTCTCGAACGTCACCGGCGCGATCCGCATCGACGGCGGCGGCGATGACGGCTGCACGATCTTGAACGGGGGAAGCGTGATGTGCTGGGGCGGAAACTTCTACGGCGACGTCGGCAACAACGCGAGCTTCGTCCAGCAAGACACGCCCGTCTCGACGCAGCCGGCGATCACGAATGCGATCGAGATCAGCGCCGGCATTGGCTACCACGCGTGCGCCCTGCTCGGTGGCGGCACGGTCCAGTGCTGGGGTGAGAACGATTACGGCGAGTGCGGGGACAACAACCCGAACAGCTTCGAGGACGACTTCCCCACCGACGTCGTCAACGCGTCGAACGTGAAGCTCAGCGGCGTCAGCCACGTGGTCGCGGGCTACGCGCACACCTGCGCGATCGTTTCCGGCAACGTTTGGTGCTGGGGCGACGACACGTACGGCGAGCTCGGCGACGGTCAGACGAACACGACGAGCTACGTGCCGGTCCAGGCCTCCGGCGTCAGCGGCGCAACCGCGCTCGCTGCCGGGGGCGATCAGTTCGACTGGGATCACACGTGCGCGCTCATCGGATCGACCGGTGCGGTCGTGTGCTGGGGCTCGAACGACTACGGTCAGCTCGGCAACGGCTCGACCACGAACAGCCTCACCCCAGTGACCGCGATCGCGAGCGGCGCCGTGGCCATCGCCGCGGGCGAGCGACACACGTGCGCCATGAAGAACGACGGCACCGTGAGGTGCTGGGGCTACAACGGCAGCGGCCAGCTCGGCGACGGCACCACCACCGACTCCAGCGTCCCGGTGCAGGTGACCGGCTTCTAGCCCCGCTTTGTAGTATGCCGGGCGCGTGAAGAAGCTCGCCCTCCTCCTCCCGCTCGCGGTCTCGGTGGCGCACGCCGACGCGCCGCTCGCGACGCAAACGTCGTCGTACAAGCCGCTCGCGATGACCGTCGACACGCTCGACAACGGTCTGCGCGTCGTCACCGTGCCGATGGCCGGCGCGCCGACGGTTGCATTCTACACGCTCGTCATGGCGGGCTCGCGCGACGAGGTCGAGCCTGGGCGGAGCGGCTACGCGCACCTCTTCGAGCACCTCATGTTCCGCGGCACCGCGAAGGTGCCCGCCGCGGAGTACGAGAAGAAGATGCAGTCGCTCGGCGCCGACAACAACGCGTTCACGACGGACGACTTCACGTTCTACGTGCCGCTCATTCCCAAAGAGAGCCTCGCCGACTTGGTGCCCATCGAGGCCGATCGCTTCGAGCACCTCGACGTGCCGCAGGCCCCGTACAAAGACGAGACGGGCGCGGTGGCCGGCGAGTACAACAAGGATTTCTCGAACCCGTGGTGGGCGATGGACGAGGCGATACGCGAGATCGCCTACACGCAGCACACGTACGGGCACACGGTCATCGGCTACAAGCGCGACGTCGACGCGATGCCGCAAAACCACGCGTACTCGAAGACGTTCTTCTCGCGCTTCTACGTGCCGAACGACGTCGTGATCTTCGCGGTCGGCGACGTCGACCGCGAGTCGATCATGTCGCTCGTGAAGAAGAACTACGGCGACTGGAAGGGCAAGCGCGCGGAGCCGACGATCAAGACGGAGCCCGAGCAGACCGCGCCGCGACGGCGCGACATGACGTGGAAGGGGCCGACCACGCCGCGCATGCTCGTCGGCTACAAGGTCCCGAGCGCGAAGGATCACCTCGCGGACAGCGCGGCGCTCGACGTGCTCGTCACGCTCGTGTTCGGGGAGCCGAGCGAGCTCTATCAGCGGCTCGTCGTGCGCGAGCAGAAGGTCATCGAGCTCGGCGCGGATCCCGACGAGGTGCTCCACAAAGACCCGAGTCTCTTGCGCGTCGACGCGAAGCTCAAGGAAGGGACGAGCTTCGACGAGATCATGAACGCGATCCAGCAAGCGCTCGACGCGGTCGCGCAGGGAAAGATCGACGACAAGGAGCTCGCCGACGCGCGAAACCACCTGACGAGCGGCATCGTGCTCTCGATGCAGACGCCCGGCACCGTCGCCGAGCGAATCGCGTTCCTCACGGCGGCGACCGGCGACCCGCACGGGTTCGACCGCTACATGACCGCCGCGATGAGCGTCACGAAGGAAGACGTGGTCCGCGTCGCCAAGACCCTCACGCCCGCGCACCGCAATGTCGTCACACTCTCGCCGCCGGCGAAGGTGCGCAAATGAGCCTTCATCCCAAAATCCTTCCCGTCCTCCCGATCTTCCTGTTCACCCTCTCGGGAGGTTGCAACGACCTCCCGCCGGTCCACGTGCCGGGTCCGACGGTCGCGCACCCCGCCGGGGCCTCCACGCTCTCGCCCGAGTCGCCCGCGTCGGTCGCGCTCCTCGCGCGCAAGAACGACTCGGCGCGCGTCGTCGCGTTCCGCATCTTGTTCGACGCGGGATCGTCCGAGGATCCCGCTGGAAAAGAGGGCCTCACGGAGCTCACCGCGGCGATGACGACCGAGAGCGGCACCAAGGATCTCACGTACGCGCAGCTCTCGCGCGCGCTCTACCCGATGGCCGCGTCGATCAACGTCAACGTCGATCGCGATCAGATCGTCTTCTCCGCGGACGTCGCGGCCGCGGACCTGCCGAAGTTCTACTGGCTGCTCCACGACGTGATCCTCACGCCGCGCCTCGACGACGAGTCGTTCACGCGGCTCAAGGCGCGCAGCAAGAGCGGCCTCGACGACGAGCTCAAGGGCTCGAACGACGAGGCGCTCGGCAAGGAAGCGCTCGAGGCGGCGATCTACGAAGGCCACCCATACGGCCACCCGAGCGTGGGCACGGACGCGGGGCTCGCGTCGATCACGCTCGAGGACGTGAAGGCCCAACGAGCACGTGTATTCTGCAAGGACCGCGTGACGGTGGGCATCGCGGGCGCGTTCCCCGAGGGCTTCGACAAGAAGCTCGCGCAGGATTTCGCCCGCCTCCCCGCGTGCGCGGGCGTGCGCCCCGGCTTGCCCGAGCCGCAAAAACACCACGGCCTCAAGGTCGTGATCGTCGACAAGCCGAGCGCGGACTCGACCGCGATCTCGATCGGCTTCCCGACCACGATGACGCGCGCGAGCGACGACTGGCCCGGCGCGTTCTTCTTCACGAGCTACGTGGGTCTTCACCGGCAGTCCGCGGGCGTCCTCTACAACCGCCTGCGCGAGGCGCGCGGGCTCAACTACGGCGACTACGCGTACTCCGAGTACTTCGAGCAAGACGGCTGGACGCGCTTCACGCAACCGAACATCGCGCGCCGCGAGCAGCTCGCGTCGATCTGGATTCGCCCCGTGAAGCCGGCGAATGGCGCCTTCGCGCTTCGCGGCGCGCTCTACTTCTGGCGCAAGTACGTCGAGGAGGGCGTTTCCGACGCGGAGATCGCGCGCTTCTCGACGTTCCTCTCGCGCTATCAGAGCCTCGAGCAGCAGACCGAGTCACGCCGGCTCGGTTACGCGCTCGACGACAAGAGCTACCACCTCGCGACGCCGTTCATCGAGCGCGTCCGCGCCGCGTGGACCGGCCTCGACGCGAAGAAGCTCGCGCAGATCGTGAAGCGCGATCTCGCGACGCAAGACCTGACGATCGCGATCGTCGCGAAGGACGCCGCCGGGCTGAAGAAGGCGCTCGTCTCCGGCGCGAAGACCTCGCCGACCTACGACTCGCCGAAGCCGAAGGAAGTGACCGACGAGGACAAGCTCATCGAGGCGCTCCCCCTCGGCCTCAAGGACGAGGACGTGAAGATCGTCCCCATCGCGGACCTCTTCGCGAAGTAGCTCACTGCTGCGGCGCGCACGTCGACACGCCGGCGCCGACGATCTGCGCGGCGAGCGTCGTGGTCTTCGTGAGCGTCTTCGCGATGGGATCGTAGCGGGTGACCACCGTGAGCTGCGGCTGCGACGAGGTGAAGATCCAAAAGTCGCCGCCCCAGAAGGCGAACGCGAGCGCTTGGTTGCTGCCGCCAAGGCCGGGGAGCGTGTCCGCGCCGACGATCTTCGCGGTCTGCTGATCGATCTGCGCGAGGACGCCGTCGCTCGTCGCGTTCGAGAGGCAGAGCGCGAAGAGGCGGCCGTCGCCCGTGCCGGTGAGCTCGCACTCGGGCGTCAAATCGGGCTGGAAAGTGCCGACTTGCGAGAGCGTCAGCTTCGTCGTGTCGATCGTGCCGAGGCCCTTCGAGGGCTGCGAGAAATCGACCTCGACGACGAAGAGCTGATCGCCGCCGTCTGGCACGCTCGCGTAGCCCATGCCGAACGTGCTCCAACCGAGCTGGTTCGGTTTGTACGTCGTCGGCTTGCACGCCGCGTTCGACGTGCTGATTTGATAGAGGCCGCCCTGGCTGAAGACCGAGTACGCGACGCCGAGGCGGTTGACCGCCATCGAGAACGGCGTCTCCGCGTTCGTGCAGTTGACGACGCCGATCTGTTTGAAGCCCAGCGTCGGCGGGTAGAAGCTGTAGAGCTCGTTGCCGGCGCCGAGCACGTAGATGAGCGTCGAGCCCGCGTCGGGGCAGTCGGTCGGAACGGGGACGTCGAGGAAGACGACGTCGATCGGCGGGACCACGTCTTCGGCGACGACGTCCTCGGCGTGCGCATCGTGGACGTCGTGTTTCACGTCCGGGAGGCTCGAGTCGGTCTCTTCTGGCGCGAGGAGGCCGGTGCGCGAACCGCACGCGGCGACGAGGCCCATCGCCGCGCCGACCGCGAGCGCCCGCCTGACCCGCCGCCTTTTTGCCATGGCCGCACCATAGCAGCTACCCTTCGGGTCGAGGACTCGAGTCGTGCGCGCCCCCTGGATTCTTGCGTCAATTTTCATTTCCGGGACCGCGCTCGCCGCGGGCACGACGAAACCCCAAACGGGCAAGCCGCCCCAGACGAACGCACAACACGTCGCGACGCGGCCGCCGCGCAACGACGCGGCGCAAACTCGGACGCCCGACGCGCAGGTGCGACGACAGGTCGCGGGCGGGCCGACGGCCGACGACGTGAACGCCGGGGTCGAGAGCCCCGAGCTCGCGCAGCTCCGCGCCGCCGAGCGTGAGCTCTTTCCGCCGACGGCGCCCGCGATCGGGAGCGCTTGGCCGAGCGAGCTCCCCGCGTGGCGCGAGCCGCGCAGCGTGGACGTTCACGCGAGCGGCGTGCCCGCGCCGCCTCCCGAGGCGCATCCGCCCGCGGCCGAGGGCGGAAAAGATCTTTCGTGGCTCTCGCAGCTCGCGCTCCCGGATTTGCCCGTGCGATGGGACGCGCGCATCGTCCGCTACCTCGAGCTCTACAAGGACGATCCGCGCGCGCGTGGCGCGCTCACCGTCTGGCGAAGGCGCGCGGGGCGTTACAAGGACGCGGTCGAGCGCGTGCTTCGCCGCAAGAACATGCCGCTCGATCTCGTGTGGCTCGCGATGATCGAGAGCGGCTTCGATCCGACGGCGCGCTCGCCCGCGGGCGCGGTCGGGATGTGGCAGTTCATGCCTGAAACGGGGCGCCTTTATGGGCTCCCGCAGGATCGCTTCGTCGACGAACGCATCGACGTCACCGCGGAGACCGAGGCCGCGGCGGACTTCTTGAACGATCTGCACCGGCGCTTCGGCAGCTGGGACTTCGCGATGGCCGCGTACAACATGGGCTACGCGGGCCTCGTCGCGGCCGAGCGGCGCTACAACACGAACGATTTCTGGGCGCTCTCGAAGCTCGAGGGCTCGCTCCCTTGGGAGACGACGCTCTACGTTCCGAAGATCCTCGCGGCCGCGGTCGTGATGAAGAACCCGAAGGTCTTCGGGCTCGACGCCGTCGCGATGGATCCGCCGGTCGACTACGACGAGGTGCGCGTGCCGTTCGGCGTCGCGCTCTCCGCGATCGCGCAGGCCGCGGGCGTGCCGACGAAAGACGTCGAGCAGCTCAACCCGGAGCTCCGCGCGTCGCGCACGCCGCCCAAGGAGAGCGAGGTCGCGCAGGCGGTGCTCGGTCAAAACGGCAGCGACAAGGGATGGCTCCTCCGCGTGCCGAGCAGCAAGGGGCAGGCGGTCATCGCGAACATCTCGAAGATCAAGCACGACGAGATCGCGCTCGAGCGCTACGTGATGCGCTTCGGCGAGACGCTCGAGCAGGTCGCGGTCGCGCACGGGACGACGAGCGGCAAGCTCGCCGAGATGAACGGCATCGGCCCCGGCGAGATCGTGCACGGCGGAACGCTCTTGCTCGTGCCGCACGCGAGCGCGCCGGCAACGACGAGCACGACGGCGACCGCGAGCGCGACCACGACCGCCGACAAACCCGTGGTCGTCGTCCCCGCGGACCTCTTCGTCTACCCCGGGCGAAAGCGTGTATTTTACAAGGTGACCGTCGGCGACACGGTGAACCAGCTCGCGGACGCGATGCACGTGACGGTCGACGAGCTCCGCCGCTGGAACGACATCGATCCCTCCGCGCGCCTTCAGGAGGGCATGACGCTCCAAGCGTTCGTGCAAGACGGCGCGGACCTCTCGAAGATCGCGCTCCTCGCGGAGAACGACGTGCGCGTGCTCGCGGTCGGGAGCGACGAGTTCTTCGCGTACTTCGACAAGACGCGCCGCCGCGTCGTCGTGACCGCGCGCGCGGGCGAGACGGTGGAGTCGATCGGCAAGCGGTTCAACGTCTCGGCCGGGACGATGGAGCGCATCAACCGGCGCTCGCGCGGCGAAACGCTGAAGGACGGCGAGACGGTCGTCGTATACGTGACGCCGAGCACGAACGCGACCACGACCGCGACGGCGAGCACGACGACGACGCCGAGCGCGACGTGTCCCCTTCCCGACCCGACGCCTCTCGGCGCGCTCCCCACCGCGCCGCGCCCGGATTTGTTGCCGCCGACCCGCCTCTGAGGGTCATCAGGCGCTCGGTGGCGCTCGCCGCCAGCCGACGCGGAGCAGCCACGTCGCGGGCATTGGAAGCGCGACGTCCGCGTTCGGCGACGCGTACGCGTCGCGCGCGCCTGCCTCGAGCCCGTGGTGGCGCGAATTCTCGCGGACGTATCGGAGCGCTCGGCGCACCTCGCGCGGCGTCCGCAGCGCGCGCGCGTGATACCGGTCGCCGAGGACTTTCCCATCGCGCTTCATGAGGCGATTGAGTCCCTTGGCGACGCGTATCGAGAACCCCTGCATCGCGCGTGAGAGCGCCTCGCTCGAGGCGGCCTCGACGACGAGATGGACGTGGTTGCCCTGCACGGAGAATTGGACGACGCGTACGCCGAAGCGATCGCCCGCCGCGACGAGCGCACGGCCAATCACCGAGAAGCACCGGCGCGTGCGCAGGTCGTACACGTGATTCGCCATGCGCACCGTGACGTGCACCGGGAGCGTCCGCGCGAAGCGCTCGCGTGACAGGTGAGAGACCCCTGCCCGCTCGCCGCTGGGCTTCCGCCCAGCGTTCTTCCGCTTGCCGCCCCACATGCGAAATCGAAACGAGGTTTGCCGCCCAGTCGCCATCTTGAATTAGCATATATGATGTGCGTGACGCCGTCAACCCGCGATGCCGGTTGCTCATCGGGGTGCAGGCCGAGGAAATCGCTGACACTCGCGACTCCGTCTCCGTCTCCGTCTCCGTCTCCGTCTCCGTCTCCGTCTCCGTCTCCGTCTCCGTCTCCGTCTCCGTCTCCGTCTCCGTCTCCGTCTCCGTCTCCGTCTCCGTCTCCGTCTCCGTCTCCGTCTCCGTCTCCGTCTCCGTCTCCGTCTCCGTCTCCGTCTCCGTCTCCGTCTCCGTCTCCGTCTCCGTCTCCGTCTCCGTCTCCGTCTCCGTCTCCGTCTCCGAGTCCGAGTCCGAGGGGGGGCGCTCGCTCGGGTTTCTCATTGTCGCGTCGTGCTCGGCCCTATCAAGGACGCCGCCTTCGGCGTCGCCGCCTTCGGCGGTGCTTCGCATCCTTGACAGGGCCTGCGCGCGACGCGGGGGGACGAGGGTCCGAGCACGAATTCGGACGATGGAGGTTCGTCATGCTGAGGATTTATTCGTTCATCGTCGAGACGCTTCGGAAGGTTGCTCCGGTCGTGCGCGCCATTGGCAAGCACGATCCCGATCTCGCGCGGCAGCTGCGACGGGCGGCAAGTAGCATTGCGCTGAACGTGGCGGAGGGGTCTGGGTCGCACGGCGGAAACGAGAAAGCGCGGTTCGCACGGCGCTCGGCTCCACGCAGGAGAGCCGCGCTTGCCTCGACGTCGCTGAGGTCTTCGGTTACGTCGAGGCCGACGCTCGGCTCCGCGACGATCTCGATCGCATCGCCGCGACGCTCTTCCGACTCATCGAGTGAGTCGGAAGAGAACGCCGCAGATGACATTGAGCTTCGCGAGAATCGCCGTGTCGATTGCGTCGATGTAGCGGAGCGCGCGTGCGACCTCCAAGCACGCGCGAGTCTCTTACGCCGAGCCGAGCGCCACGCTGTAGAGCGACCGGCGATTGCCGCCACGCGCGTAGCTGCCCTCCGCGATGTTGAGCGCCACGCTGCTCGCCGCACGTCGAAGCTGACGCGCGAGATCCGAATCGCGCCTCTCGATCGTAACGATGAAGGTCCTCAGCATCTCGAGCATCCCGATCGCATCGTCATAGATTCGCAACATGGTCAGGTTCCTTTCGCCCTCTCTCGTGAGGGCGCCCGCCCTCCCGCCCCGCGCGCAGGACGGGTCAAGGCTCGGCGAAGCCGACCGCCGAAGGCGGCTCGCCCTTGACCCGTCCGAGCACGGCGCGAAAATGGGAAAGCCGAGCGAACCAACCCCAGCCTCCGTCTCCGTCTCCGTCTCCGTCTCCGTCTCCGTCTCCGACTCCGACTCGGCTTCGGCGGACTGAAATGCGCGCCTAGGCTCGCGCGTGCATCGCTCGCGCGCGACGAGACGCTCCGGGTCCGCGGGTCCTCCGAGGGCTCAAGCTGACCCCCACCTCCCCCGGCGGCGCGGAGCGACGCCGGGGGGAGGCAGCCGCGCGCAGGGCTGGCGCGCAAGGGCGCGCGGAGCCGAAGCGCGTATCTCACGTCCAGCGGGCGGCGAGCACGCCCGAGCACCAGCCCGAGCACGGCTGGGAGGGGGCACACCAAAAAAACAAAAAGGAAACCGACGCGGTCACTGCGGCGCGCAGGTCGAGACGCCCGCGCCCACGATCGTGCGGCCCGAGAGCGTCGTCACGGTCGTCTCGGCGAACGTGCCGGGGTCGTAGCGCGTGACGTTCGTGTTGCCGCCGGGACCGGTGAAGATCCAGAAGAAGCCGCCCCAGAACGCGTACGCGAACGCGTCGTTCGGCGAGCCCACTTTGAGCTGGTTCACCGCGATGATCTTCGCGGTCGCGGGATCGATCTCGGCGATCTCGGAGCCGCCGCCGCCGAGGAGACAGAACGCGAAGAGGCGCCCGTCTCCCGTGCCCGTGAGCTCGCAGCGCGGGAGCTCGGGCTGGAAGTTCGCGACGAAGGTGCGCTTGAACGTCTTCGCGGTGTCGATCGTCGCGAGGCCCATCGAGTTCACGTTGTTGAAGTTCGCGTCACACACGTAGAGCGTGTCGGTCGTCTGCGTGCCGACGAAGCCCATGCCGAAGTTGTAGAAGGGTGTGCCCTGCGGCGACGGCACGTACGGCGTGGGCTTGCACGCGGCGTTCGCGGTGCTGATTTGCCAGAGCGTCCCATCCGCGAAGACGGAGAACGCGGTGCCGAGGCGATTGACCGCCATCGAGTACGGCGTGCTCGTCGCCCCTTGGCACTTGATCGTGCCGATCGGCGTGAAGACGTGCGTCGGCGGGTAGAAGCTGTAGAGATCGTTCTCCGACGTGATGACGTAGACGAGCGTGTCGCCCGCGTCGGGGCAATCGGTGGGGATCGGCGCGTCGACGAACTGGTCGATGTGCGGGATGACGTCTTCCTCGAGCGCGTCCTCTTCTGCGGCGTCGTGGTGGTCGACCGTGTGATCTTCTTGCGCCGCGTCACCGAGGGGTGGGGCGAGAAGCTCCGTGCGCGCGCCGCAGCCCGCCGCGAGCGACACGATCGCCGCGGCCATCGACGCTCCGATCGCTGTCAGCCTCAGCCAGCGCATGCACGCAACATGCGGCAGCTCGCGCGCGCGCGCAACTTCGATCGCCGATCAGGGCTGCGACGTGGACGGCGCGGCTTTCTTCTTCTTCTTCTTCTTCGGGGGCTTCTGCTCCGGCGTCGTCTCGACGGGCGTCTCGGGGGCGACGGTCGGCGGCGGAGGCGGCGGCGCAGGCGGAGGTGGCGGTGGCGGCGGGGGCTCGCGCTTCGGGGGCTCGCGCTTTGGCGGCGGAGGCGACGCGGAGCCGAACGTGTACTGGAAGCCGAAGCCGATGACGGGCGCGCCGGCCGTGTAGTGACCGCCGTTGACGGCGAGGTCCGAGCCGGGCGGCGCGGGGTAACCGGAGACCGGGTGAATCACGCCGATCGCCGCGTCCTTCGGATCGACGTCGACGGCGTTCATGTAGACGTACGCGAAGGTCGCGTCGAGGCGCGTGCGATCGATCGTGACGCCGAGCCCGCCCGCGAACGTGAACTTGTCGCCGTCGACCGTGAGCGGCGACTCGTACGCGACCGGGATCGCGCTCGACTCGTACGAGAACCCGAGGCGCAGGTGGACCTTCGTGCTCGCGGAAACGTCGACGCGATACTCGCCGCCGAGGTGCACGCCGTCCGAGTCTTTGAAGTGGCGCGGGATCGAGATCTGCGGGATCGCGTACGGGCTCGGGAAGCCGGTCACGTTCACGAGATCGATGCCGTGCGGCGTGATGTCGATCGTGTCGTGGAGGCTCCAGAACTGGTGCTCGTACGAGAGCTCGACGCGGAGCGCGTCGCTCGGGCGCACCTCGACGCCTGCGCGGAAGTGCGCGGGCAAACGGAACTTCACGCTCGCGTCCTCGCCGACCTGCGTCGCGTTGTCGAACTCGGGCGCGTTCGGCAGGCGAACGCGGATCGTCGCGGGCGCGTCGATCCAGAACGGGAGCTGACCCGAGAGGCCGACGCGCACGTATTTCGAGGGGATCCACGTGACGCCGAAGTTCGCGCTCGGCGTGAAGATCGTCGCGCGCGTCCGCGTGAGCGCGTCGTAGTTCGGGTCTTGCGGCGCGCCGAGGATGCCCGGGTTCGCGCCGAGCGACGACCGTGTTCTGGAAGACGCCGTTGAGGATCTCGAAGCCCGCGCCGATGCGGAGCTCGTCGGAGATTTTGTAAGCGGCGAACAGATCGAGCACCGCGAGGAGCGAGCCCTCGAGCGACACGAGCGAGTAGCGCGAAGGCGACGGGATCGTGTTGCCCGAATTCGGATCCGTGATCGTCTCGGGCCACTGCAAGAGCGGCGCGTACGGCGAGAACACGCCAACGCCCACCGTGAGGCGCCGCTCGTCGCCCACGGGAAACGCGATGCCGAGCGTCGGGATCGGCAGAGGCGGGCCGCTGCCGTGCACCGTCGGAAAGTCGTAGGTCTGCACGGCGCCCGCGTCGCCGATGACCTGCGACCGCCGCGTGAAATCGGAGTTGAAGATCATCACGCCGAAATCCGCGAGCATCGTGCCCTGCGCGTCGGCGAGACCGGCCGGGTTGTACCACATGGCCCCGAGGTCATCGGCGCCAGCCACGAACGCGCCACCGCGCGCGAGTGGGCGAACGCCACGATCGGAGAAGTAAAGACCGCCAGCGCTCGCGCTCCCGGATGCGGTGAGCGCGACCACGACGACAGCGAGGTGCAGCGCCTCGAGCCTCGGCTTCATGCGATCGCCGACTTTACCGCATGAGCCGCTGGGGCGTGCGGTTTGCTTCGCATCCTCCGTCCTTCAAAAAGCGGGCACGGCGATCACGCTGCGGTGGGTTCGCTAGTCCGTGCCCTTGCGGACGATCTCGTAGAACTGCTCGAGGCCGAACTGCTTGTTCATGAGGAAGTCGTCGACCTGGCCGGCGATCGCGCCGTAGTCGGGCGGCTGGAGCTTGCTCGTCTGCGCGGGGTCGGTGCGGTTCACGTCGGCGATGACGTCGATGATGACCTCGAGCGGCGACTGCGTGGCGCGCCCCTGCGCGTCGGTCATCGGCGTCACGAGGCGCGAGAGCACCTGCGGGAGGATTTGGTTCGGGTCGGCCTCGTCCGCGCAGATCTCGGTCGAACCGTCGAAGAACTTCCCGGCGACGCGTGAGAGGAGCGTGAGCTGCGCGTCGAGCACGCTCGCGTTCAGCACGTGGCCCGTTGCGTCGCGCTGCGTCGGCGAGAGCGCGGGCGAGAGCGCGTGGTAAATCGGCACGAGGTTCTGATCGTCGCCCATGACCTGAAGGAGGTCGTCGGTGGTCGCGAGGAGCGACGCGAGCGCATCGTTCTGCGACGTCGTGTCGACGAGGTATTGAAGGAGCGCCTCGAGCGCCGAGCGCGCGCCGTCGTTTCGGCGGATCGCGTCGAGGAGGTCCATCGTCGTCGAGAAGAGCGGCCCCTTGATCGAGTCGGAGATTTTGTTCGTCAGGTCGTCGCGCGCCCACGTGCACCGCGTGTACGGCGGGACGAAGCTCGTCGGACAGTTCGCGCTCATCTGCGAGCGGAGCATGTCGACGAGCGTCGGCGTGATCGTCGGGATCGAGACGTCGGCGAAGGTGGAGCTCGCGCCCTGCCCTTTGATGCCGAGGAACTGATCGACGAGCTGCGAGCGACCGAGGTGCCAGTTCGGCTGGCGCAGCGCGTCGCTCGGGTCGGTCTGCGGGAACGCCGCGAACGCCGCGTCGATCGCGTCGAGCGCGCCCGTGAGGAGGTAGATCGGCGTGGTCTGCGGGTTCGTCGTGCCGTCGTTTCGCAGCGCGGTGACGACGCCGTGGCGATCGGTGAGGCTCGACGCGGCCGCGAGCTTCGGATCGATGAGCGCGCGCGTCGCCGCCGCGAGCGCGTTGATGCCCGTGATGGGCGTCTCCGCGGTGCACGTGCCGGACGAGCTCGCGGCCGAGCAGTGCGGGATCGCGGTCGTGTCGGTGTCGATCGTGACGGCGGCGAGCGCGGGCAGGACGTCGCCCGGGAGCGCCTCGGCGAGGAGCGGCTCGTAGCTCACGAGGCCGTCCTGCGTGCAGTACTCCGGGTTCGTCTTGATCGTGCCGCTCGGATCGCAGCTCGTCTTGTCGTCGTTCTTGTCGGCCCAGTGGCGGTAGATCGTCTCGAGGAGCGCGATGTAGAGATCCTCGCGGTTGTGGTTCGCGAACGCTTGGATCATCGGCGCGAACGCCGCGAACGCGCCGAAGTTCTCGAGCACGAAGAGCCCGTCGGGATCTTTCTTGTCGACGGAGAGCCCCGACGAGCACGAGCGAAGGCCGTGGACGTAGCCGTCCGGCGACGCGTCGGCCGCGCTCGGATCCGGATCGGGGATCACGTTCTCGGGACAAATCACGGTGCCCACGAGGTGGTCGCCCATGAGGTCGTTCAAGAAGTGGTTCGTCGTGTAGTTCGGATCGCCCGGGTTCGGGCTGTCGTTGTCGATGTCGAAGTAGACCTGGCGGCTCAAGAACTGCGGCTTCGGGCGGATGTTGTGGCTGCTGCCCGGGTCCCAGAAGCCGGTGATGCCGCTCGACTGCTGCATCATGTCGACCGTCGCGGCGCCGATGGTGAGGATGCCGTTACGGAGCACGCTGGGACGGAGGTAGATCGACGCCTTGCCGACGATCGAGTCCACGTAGAACTTCGCGAGGTTCTCGATCTTGAAGACCTCGCACTGATGGAACGGGCGGTCGCCGGGTATGCTGCAGAGTGCGAACGTGCCCGCGCAGATGTCGCCGCTCCCGAGGAGCGGGACGCCCTTCGCGTGAAGGACCGCCCCTTCTTTGTTGCAAGCGGTGACGCCGTTCGGTGTCGTGCACGAGCTGGATGAATTTCTGGAACGCGCTTCGGTTCCAGCCCGCGTCGGGCTTCGTTCGGTCGACCTTCGTCGACATCTCGGCGTTGTTGTTCGTGTCGAAGTCCCACACCGGACCGTTCAGGTTCTTCCGGTCGTAGGACATGTGGTCCTTGAACTGCATGTAGTTTGCAAGGACCCCGCCGAGCAGCGTGCTCTGGCTCGACTCGGTGGAGCGGAGGACGTCTTCGAGCAAGCCCGGCTCCTGCTCGATCTTCACGAGCACGTCGAGCAGCTCGTCCCAGAAGACCGACTTCGGCGGCGTGACCGCCTCGGCGTGTTTGTTCGCGACGTCCTTGAAGGCGAGGCCGGCGCCGACGAGCCGCGCGAGATCGCCCTGGTGGTTCTGCATCAGCGACTTGGTGAGGACGAGCGTGTCGTCCATCGTCGGATCGCCGAGCACCTGGCCGGCGGCGTAGACGAGATCGACGAGCGGCGATTTCTCGGGGTGGAACGCGTCGTACGCGATCGTCACTTGGCCGGTCGTCGGGTCGGTGTAGACCTTTTGCGTGCTCGGGCTCCCGTCGCGCGTGCCGAACATCACGTACGCGCCGCCGAGCATGTACATGAGCGACTCGTGGTTCTGCGTGATGTCCGGGTTCACGAGCGGACGGAGATCGCTCATCGTCGCCGCGGTGAACGTGTGCGTCGTGTCGACGTAGCCGTAGAGGAGCTTGCCGGCCGAGAGCGAGCGAAAGGACGCGTCGTACGCTTGGGCCTGGGTGGGCGCGTCGACCGCGAAGAACGGCGCGGGCGGCGCCGTCCCGCTCGACGAGACGAACTGGCCGAGCGCGTCCACGTCGGGGAGGCCGTCGGCGTTCTGATCGACGAACGGCGCCGGGAGCACGCCGCCCTGGAGCGGCACGGACGCGAAGCCGCGCACGTCGCGCCGCACGATGTAGCGCGACTGACCCGCGCCGAACGCGGGGTCCTCCGCCATCATCACCGTGCCGAGCGCCTCGAGGTTCGTGCGCGGGCGGTTGAGAAGGAGGCGACCGTTGTAAGGGTCCGTCGCGATCGTGAGCGGAGCGGGCAGCGGGTCGATCGTCGCCGTGCGGAGCTCTTGTTGCATCGTCGCGACGACCTGGTTGAGCTGCCCGTTCGCGGGACCGGGAACCGGAATTCGATTTCCGAGCGAGTCGCGCGGCGAGCTCAGATCGTACGGCGTCGAGTCGGGGCTGATGAGCGAGAGCGTCGCGTTCGCGAGATCGCGCAGGCGCGAGTACGACACCGACGGGCGCGCGGCGCCGAGGATCGTGCTCACCGGGCGGTAGCCGATGCGCGACGAGAGGCGCGCGAAGGCCTTCTGCGCGTCGGACGAGCCTTGGATCGACTGCATGAGCGTCGCGAGCGACTCGGTGGAGCGCGGCATCGTGCCGTCGTCGTAGAGCGGTCCGAAGCGACCGAGCATGTCGGCGAGCGCCTTGCCAAGCGAGATCTGATCGGGCGTCGACGAGGGGACGCCGCACGATTGCGCCGCGACGGGGTTACGCGTGTCTTTGACGGGGACGAGCGTGTCCGGGATCGTGGCGTCGATCGCCGCGACGAGATCCGCGCGGCGGCGGGCCATCGCGCCGACGCGGGAGAGCGCGTACGTGCGAGCCGCTTGTTGGTCGCCGACCGAGACGGGCTTGCCGTTGATGTCGACGGCGTTGTCCGTGATCGGCGGAAGGAGCGTCTCGTCGACCGTGCTCGCGTACTGACCCGAGGCAGTTTTGTGGCAGACGTTGCGATACGAGTCGCCGGTGAGATCCTCGGGGATGACGAGGCTCGCGAGACGATCGCAGAACGCGCCGAAGACCTCCTCGCCGATCGTGCCGCGTGCTGCTGGGGTACGCGTCGCGTCGATGTCCGTGCACGCAAATGCCAAGGCGACGGCGGCCAAGAGGCCGACGCGCAGATGAAGCCGCATCGCTCGATTATATGCTAACGAATCGCCTTCGACATGGCCTCGCAGACCGCCGTCATTCTCGCCGCGGGACAGGGGACCCGCATGAGGAGCGCCCTCCCCAAGGTGCTCCACCCCATCGCGGGGCGGCCGCTGCTCCACTACCCCGTGCGCGCGGCGCTCGAGGCTGGGTGCGACGACGTGGTCGTCGTCGTCGGACACGGGCGCGATCTCGTCGAGCAATACCTCCAAAGCGCCTTCGGATCGCGTATTCGGACGGTCGTCCAGGAGACGCAGCGGGGCACGGGAGACGCGGCGCGACACGGCGTCGCGGCGATCGACCGTGACGATCGGCTCGTCGTGGTCTTCTATGGCGACGTGCCCCTCCTCGAGGCGGCGGATCTACGCCTCGTGCTCGAGCACAGAAAGGCGAGCGCCGCGCTCCTCGCGATCGCGACGTGCACGGTGGCCGATCCGACCGGCTACGGTCGAGTCATCCGCGACGAGCAGCACAAAGTCGTCGCGATCCGCGAGCAGCGCGATCTCGAGAACGACGATCAGCGCGCGATCCGCGAGATCAACCCGGGAATCTACGTGGCCGAGGTCGGCTGGCTGCGCGCCTCGCTCGACTCGCTCGACACGAAGAACGCGCAAGGCGAGCTCTACCTCACGGACATCGTCGAGGGCGCGGCCAAGCGCGGCGAGCGCGTCACCGGAATCGACGCGCGCGAGTCGGTGCTCTTCGGCGTCAACGATCGCGTGCAGCTCTTCGAGGCGGAGAAGCGCATGCACCGGCGCATCCGTGCGAAGCACCAGCGCGCGGGCGTGACCGTGCGCGGTGGCGCGCTCATCGACGACTCCGTCGAAATCGACGCGGACGCGCACATCGACACGAACGCGGTGCTCCGCGGGGCGACGCGCGTCGGCCCGCGCGTGCACGTGGGCGTCGGCGCGGTCCTCGTGGACGTCGTCGTCGCCGAGGGCGCCGTGATCAAGCCGTACAGCGTGCTCGAGAAATCGCGCGTCGGCGCGCGCGCGCAAATCGGCCCCTTTTCGCACCTCCGGCCCGACAGTGAGCTCGCCGAGGACGTCCACGTCGGCAATTTCGTCGAGACCAAGAAGACGCGCATGGCGAAGGGATCGAAGGCGAACCACCTCGCCTACCTCGGTGATGGCGTCGTCGGCGAGCGCGCGAACATCGGCGCGGGGACGATCTTTTGCAACTACGACGGCGTGCAGAAGCACACCACGACCATTGGCAACGACGCGTTCATCGGCAGCGACTCGCAGCTCGTCGCGCCCGTGACCGTGGGCGAAGGCGCCTACGTCGCGACCGGCACCACCGTGACGAAGGACGTGCCGGCTGACGCGCTCGCGATTGCGCGGCCGAAGCAAGAGAACAAAGAAGGCTACGCGTCGAAGTTGAAGGCGCGAATGCGCGCGACGCGACAAAAGTGACGCGAGCATGATCGTGGCGCCACGAGGTCGCATGCGGCCTCGCGGCGTTGCGCTTGGCACCCTCGATGCACTGCTACCCGACGTGAGGTAGCTGCCATGGTTCACGCACGAACATTCCTGGTCGTCGCACTCGCAATGGGCCTGCCCGTCTGCGCCTGTTCAAGCGCCACACCTGCGGAGAATGACGGGGGTGTTCCAGCGCCGGCGGACGGTGGGGCAGCAGCGACTTCGGTTTCGGTCCGCGTCGACACCCGCGAGGCCATGCTCGCCGAGGTGCAGTGGACGCGCTTCTACGCAATGAGCGCGCAGAACGCCGGCGCCGACAAACCGACCGCGTTCGACCGCCTGTCACGCTCCGAAGACGGTATCGCGTCGCTGGTCGGGACGTACGCCGGACAGCAGAGCCAGGCGACGCTCGCGAGCATCCTGCACGCGCGCGCGCAACTCTTCACGGCGCTCGTCGCGCCCGCGAGCGCGCCCGGCGTGGACGTGGAGGGCGCGCTCTTCGACAACGCGACGACGATCGCGCGGTTCTTCCACGAGCTCGGTCCGGCGTGGTCCGAGACGACGCTCAAGACCGAGCTCGACGCGCAGCTTCAGGCCACGTTCGACGGCATGCGCGCGTACGAGCAGCGAAACGAGATGGCCGTCGTCGCGGCCTACGACACCGGCGACCAGCACACGCTCGCCCTCGCTGACGCGATCGCCTCGGGCCTCGCGCAGCAGTACGCGAACCAGCTCTCGCCGCCGACGTCCTCGGCCGCCGAGCAGGATCTCCAGCTCAAGGTCCGGCTGTCGATGGACGAGCACGCGTTCTGGATCCGCATGTTCGTGGTCGAGCGCCTCGTGAAGCGCAACGGGCAGCCGTCGCTCGATCGCGCCTCCAACGCCGACGTCGATTTTGGCAACATCTTCGCGTCGCACTTCGGGAGCCAAACCGGCGGCCAGGCGCAATACTCCCTGCACACCGACGAGACCGACGCGACGGCCTACGAGATCGCGCTCGAAATGGGCGACCCCACCGCCGTGAGCGGAACGTCGGCCGTCTGGGACTCCGATGGAAACAAGTTCGCGCAGTTCCTCGCGTCGCCGCCCATCGTCCTACCGATCGCGGACGTCCAGCCGACTCTGACGGCGAACGTCGAGAACGAGCGCGCGATGGTGACGGCGCGCTTCACGCAGCAATGGGATACCGACGCGACGAGCTACTCGCTCGTCGTCGTGAACCTCCACGGGTTCGCCGACACGATCGCGAAAGAGATCGTGCTCTCGACGGTGCGGTGAGCCTTCAGCTCATTTCGTGTCGATCGTGTGGCAGCCGCCGCAGCCGAAGCCTTGGTGCGTCTGCATGTCGAACGGCTTCGCGCCGAGCGCCGCGGCCATCGTCGGGGTGACCTTGTCCATCATGAACTTGGCCATCTCGGGCTTCTCGGCGAAGGCGGTGAGCTTGCCGTCCTTCATCGTGAGGTGCGGGAGGAAGTCCTTCGGCACTTTGTGCTGCGGGCCGTGGCACGTCTTGCAGCCGAACTCGCCGTACTTGGCCTTGTCGTGCTCTTGGAAGACGGGGCCCATCTTCGGGACGACGTTGGCCTTCATGTACGCGATCTGTTGATCCTTCGACATGCCGTCGGACCACACGGCGGGCGGGGTCACGGTGGCCGTCGAACCCGACGGAGCAGCCGACGCGGAGCCCGACGCGGACGGCGTGGGCGTGGTGGTCGTCGTGGACTCGGCGGCGCCGCCGCCGCACGCAACTGCGAAGAGGAGAACGAACGAAAAGAGAGAACGCATGGTGCCGTTCATTCCATGCTTTTCGCCCGTTCGGCTAGCGCAAAACGACACGGGGGCCGACGAACATTTGATGAAATCGCGCCGTCGCGATAAGCGTTTTGAAGCAGTATGGACGCCATTCGCGTGCGCGGCGGCAAGCCGCTGGTCGGCAAGGTCAAGGTCTCCGGCGCAAAGAACGCGGCGCTCCCGATTCTGTGCGCGACGCTCCTCTCGGACGGCGAGAGCAAGCTCCGGAACGTCCCCGCGCTTCGCGACATCGAGACCACGGCCGCGCTGCTGCGGTTTCTCGGTCGAGGCGTCGACGTGCGCGCCCCCGAGGTCGTCGTCGAGGCCGGAAAAGACGTTCGCCCCGAGGCACCCTACGAGCTCGTGAAACAAATGCGCGCGAGCGTGCTCGTGCTCGGGCCGCTCCTCGCGCGATTCGGTCGCGCGAAGGTCTCGCTCCCGGGCGGCTGCGCGATTGGCGCGCGCCCGATCGATCAGCACCTCAAGGGCTTCGAGGCCATGGGCGCGAAGATCAAGCTCGAGCGTGGGTACGTCATCGCCGAAGGACCGAACGGCGGCGGTCGGCTCCGCGGCGCCGAGGTCTGCTTCGACTTGCCCACCGTCACGGGGACCGAGAACGTGATGATGGCCGCCGCGCTCGCCAAGGGCCGCACGACGCTCTTCAACTGCGCACGCGAGCCCGAGGTCGAGGAGCTCGCGCGCGTGCTCAACAAGATGGGCGCGGAGATCGACGGCGCCGGAACCGACGTGATCCACGTTCGCGGCCGCGATCAAGGCGAGCTCTTGCCCTTCGATCAAGCGATCATTCCCGATCGCATCGAGGCGGGCACGTACATGTGCGCGGCCGCGATGACCGAGGGCAGCGACGTCATCGTCGAGGGCGCGGAGATCCAGGATCTCGAGGCGCTCGTCTTGAAGATGCGCCAGGCGGGCGTCGACGTGTCGACCGAGGGCCAGTCGATCCGCATCCGCCGCACGGGCCCGCTCCGCGGGGTGAACGTGACGACCGCGCCGCACCCGGGTTTTCCGACGGACATGCAGGCGCAGTTCCTCGTGCTCATGTGCACCGCGAACGGCGAGAGCGTCGTCTCCGAGACGATCTTCGAGAACCGCATGATGCACGTCCCCGAGCTCCAGCGCATGGGCGCGGACATCGCGCTCCGTGGGAACACCGCGGTCGTCTCGGGTCCCGCGCAGCTCACGGGCGCGAGCGTCATGGCGACCGATCTCCGCGCGAGCGCGTCTCTCATCATCGCGGGCCTCGCGGCCGAGGGCGAGACCGAGGTGCGCCGCGTCTATCACCTCGATTGCGGCTACGAGCGCATCGAGGCGAAGCTCGGCGCGCTCGGCGCGAGCATCGAGCGCGTCAAGGGCGCAGTCGGCTGATGCAGGCCAGCGAGCCGCTCGTCATCGCGCTCTCGAAGGGGCGCACGGTGAAGGCCCTCGTGCCGCTCCTCGCGCGCGCGGGGATCGACGCGAGCGCGCTCGTGCGTGACGACCGGTCCTTGGTGCGGGACGCGGGCGCGGTTCGTTTTCTTCTTCTCAAACCCGACGACGTTCCGACGTATGTCGAGCACGGCGCCGCCGACATGGGCGTGTGCGGACGCGACGTGCTCCGCGAGCGCGAGTCGGATCTGCTCGTGCCGCTCGATCTCGACATCGGGCGTTGCAAGATGATCGTCGCGGCCAAAAAGGGCGCGCCGCCGATTTCCGACGTCGTGCGCGTCGCGACGAAGTACCCGCGCACCGCAGCGGCCTATTTCACCGAGCGCGGCGTGCAGGCGGAGGTGATCTCGCTCTCGGGCTCGGTCGAGCTAGCACCACCCGTGGGGCTCGCCGATTGCATCGTCGACCTCGTGGAAACGGGCGAGACGCTGCGGCAGAACGGGCTCGAGATCGTCGCTGAAGTGGCCACCGTATCGACCGTGCTCGTCGTGAACCGCGCCGCCTACAAACTTCGACGCGCGGAGATCACCTCGCTGATCGAACGGCTCCGCGCAGCTGCTCCGGCGCCTCACGGGACGCCGCCTTCGCCCTGAGAAGGATGATCGATCCGCACGAGCGGCCGAAGCCGCCTGAGCGTCGCGCGCCCGATTCCTTTGACGCGCAAGAGATCCTCGATCTGCTTGAACCGGCCGAGCTTGCGACGAAGCTCGAGGATCGCGAGCGCCCGCTTCTCGCCGACGCCTGGCAGGCGCCGGAGATCGTCGACGGTCGCGTCGTTGAGATAGACGGGATCGTCCTCGGTCGCGTGAGCGCCGTGCGTGGCGGTCGCGGGCGCGGTCGCCGCGTCGGTCACGGGCAGGGCCGCGGCGACGTTCACGGGAGCGAGCGATGTGATCGGCGGCAGCAGCTCGGCCGCCGATGCGCTCACCGCCACGGGGGACACCTGGCCCCCCGCGACGGCAAAGCGGCCCACGAGCGAGAGCACGACGAGCCCCGAGAGCGCGAGCACGCCGCGCCCGAGCGGCCGTCCGACCCAACCTCGTACGCGTGCGAAGAGTGAAGGACGCGTGGGCTTCACGGTCATGCTCCCGCGAAGATGTCGGCGTGGGAGCGACCGCCGCCCAGGTTGGCGTTCGAGTTCGCCGGAGCGCTGGACTCGCGGCGCGGCCACTCGTTCGGCGGCGGCCAGTCGCGCACCTGGAGCGTGCCGTTCATCGGCAGGGCGTCGAGCTTGACGTTGTACGACCCGTCTCGGTTCAGGAAGGCGATGCCGATCCGAACCCAGATCGATTTCTTCGACTCGCCGTCGGAGTCGCTCGATGATCGTGTACACGGCCTTTTTGTTCTGAGCATCCATCTCAATTCTCCATCGTTGAATGCCGCTCGCGGCGGCGACGAGACGGATTGCGACGGTCGTGCCGCGCGAATTCGCCGTGTTTTGGCCAGTTCGGACGTGGCCGGGCCAGGCACGGGCCGGCCCGCGGGCCACGTTCTTTTTTGTCTATGATGCGAGGCGTGACGTCGGCCGATCCGTTCGGGCTCGTCGGGCAGCTGCTCGATGGGCAGTTCCGCGTCGACGCGCTCGTCGGCGAGGGCGGCTTTTCGGCCGTCTATCGCGGCTTGCACATCGGGCTCGGCGAGCCGATCGCGATCAAGTGCCTGAAGATCCCCGCGACCGTGTACTCGCCGCCGCAGCTCGCGGGCACCGACACGTCGCCGCCCGCGACGCCCGTGATGGGCACCGTGCTCGTCGACTCGTTCGTGAAGCGCTTCCGCGACGAGAGCCGCATCCTCTATCGCCTCGGTCAGGGCAACTTGAACGTCGTGCGGTGCATCGCGAGCGGGACGACGCTCGCGCCCGCGACCCAGGCGGTCACTCCTTACATGGTGCTCGAGTGGCTCGAGGGCCGAACGCTGGACGCCGATCTCGAGGCGCGCGGAGGGCGCGGTCGAACGCTCGCCGAGACGATGTCGCTCATCGAGCCGGTCGCGGACGCGATCGCCCACGCGCACGCGATGGGCGTCGTGCACCGCGATCTCAGCCCCGGCAACATCTTCCTCGCGACGCAGCGCGACGGCGGGACGCGTGCGAAGGTGCTCGATTTCGGCATTGCGAAGGTGATGACCGACGATCTCGAGCTCGGGCCGCGCACGCAGACGATCACGCAGATCCGGATCTTCTCGCCCGCCTACGCCGCGCCGGAGCAGTTCGACTCGCGGATCGCGCCGCCGGGTCCCTACAGCGACGTCTACGCGCTCGCGCTCATCGCCGTCGAGGTGCTCACGGGGCGCGCGGTGCGCCAGGGCAACACGGTCGGCGAGCTCATGCAGTCCGCGCTCGATCCGAACGCCCCGCGCACGCCGCGGGCGCTCGGCGCGCCGGTCCCCGAGGCGATGGAGCAAGTCTTCGCGCGCGCCCTCTCGATGGATCCGAAGGCGCGCCAAAAGGACGCGGGCGAGCTCTGGCGCGAGCTTCGCGGCGCGATGTCGACGCAGCGAATGCCGATGGATCTCGCGACCACCGCGCGTCAGCCCGCGCCGCCGCACATCGAGGAGCTCGGCCCATCGACCGCGCGCCTTTCTCCCGATCTCGCGCACGTGAAGACGACCGCGCGCATGCCGCCCTCACCGACGAGCTCGTCGCAACTGTTCCAGTCGCCCGCGGTCCCTCCCCCACCCGGCATGCCCGCCGCCGAGGTCTCGGGCCCGCTCGAGGCGCTGAAGGCGACGCAGCCGAGCGTCATCGAGCCGCCGGGCACGAGGCCCACGACGCAGCGTCCGATCGTGCCGAACGCGCCGTCGCTCCAGCAGACCGCCGCGCCGATGAGCGCGGGCAGCACGCAGCGCGCGCAGTGGCTCATCGGGCTCGCCGTCTTCATCTTCGTCCTCGCCGCGGGCGGCGTGGCCCTGCGGCTCTGGTTCCTCAGGTGATACGCTGAAGCACGATGCCCTCTGATCCGTTCGGCCTCATCGGACACGCGATCGAGGGGCAGTTCCATGTCCTCGAGGTGGCGGGCGAGGGCGGCTTCGGCGTGGTCTATCGCGGGCAGCACCTGACGCTGCGCGAGCCGATCGCGATCAAGTGCCTGAAGCTCCGCGTGAAGAGCAAGAACCCGCAGGTCATCACGCAGTTCACGCAGAGGTTCTTCGACGAGAGCCGCATCATGTACCGTCTCTCGCAGGGCAACCTGAACATCGTGCGCGCGATCACGACGGGCGTGACGATGGCGCCGACCACGGGCGAGACCGTGCCGTACATGGTCCTCGAGTGGCTCGAGGGCTCGCCGATGTCCAAGGAGCTGAAGGAGCGACGCCAGAAGAAGCTTCCTCCGCCGCCGCTCGCCGAGGTCGTGGCGCAGTTCGAGCCCGCCGCGCTCGCGATCGCCTACGCCCACTCGCAAGGCGTCGTTCACCGCGACCTCAAGCCCGGCAACCTTTTCTTGCAGACTACACGCGAAGGCCCGCGCATGAAGGTGCTCGACTTCGGCATGGCGAAGGTCCTCTCGCCCGAGGCGATGGGCGGCCTCGCGAGCGCGGAGACCATCGGCGGCGTGATGGTGATGTCGCCGCAGTACGTCACGCCGGAGCAGCTCGACAAAGTGTACGGCGCGATTGGCCCGTGGACCGACGTCTACTCGTTCGCGCTGATCCTCGTCGAGGCGCTCACGAACCGGCGCGCCCGCGAGGCCGAGGCGTTCGCCGATTTGATGTTGCAGATCAGCAGGGACCCGCCGCCGACGCCGATGAGCCGAGGCGCGAAGGTGAGCCCGTCCGTCGATCGCGTCTTCTCTCGCGCGCTCGCTCGCGATCCGAAGCAGCGCTACACGGACGTCGGCGCCTTCTGGCGCGAGCTGAAGAACGCGTCGCTGGGCCTCGACGACGAGCCCGTCGATCAAGAGACGTACGTGGACATGCAGGTGCCCGCGCAGCTGATGGCGCGCGCGATGGCGGAGGCGCCGCGCAAGCCCGACTTCAGCAGCACGTTGCGGATCGATCAGCGCGTGAGCGCCGTGCCGTCGACGCCCGCGGCGGGCAAATTTTCCGGCACGGTGCCGCTGCAGGCCTTCCCGGAGCAGGCCGCGGCGCGCGCGGCGCTCGAAGCGGTGCGCCCGTCGGTTCCGCAGCCGACTTCGCCCGCTGCGTCGTCCGGCCCTTATCCCGCGCCGCCGATTTCAGCGCCCATCTTGTCGCCGCCGCGCCAGCACACGCCGCCGCAGCCGCCCGTCGTGCAGGCACCGCCGCAGTCGACTCCGCGCGCCGCTCCAAGCGTGAAGCGCCGCGCGAACCCCGTGCTCGTCGTCTTCTTGCTCCTCTTCGTGCTCGCGTCGTTCGCGGCGAGCGGCCTCTTGCTCGCGCGGCTCTACGTTCGCTGATTCAGAGCAGCGGCGACAGGAGCCTCGCGCTCGCCTCCGCGAACCGCATCGGCAAGGAGAGCTTCGCGCGCATCTTGAGCGTGATGTGCCGGCACTTGTGCTTGTCGACCTCGAACAGGCGCGACAGCTCCGCGATCGCCGTCTCGTCGTAGAAGAGCGAGCTCACCTCGAAGTTCAATCGGAAGCTCCGGTTGTCGAGGTTCGCGCTGCCGACGATCGCGATCTTGCCGTCGACGACCATCGTCTTCGCGTGGACCATGCGCGGGTACTCGTAGACGTGCGCGCCCGCGCGGAGGAGCTCGTCGAAATACGAGCGCGCCGCGGCCGTCACGATGAGCGAGTCGCTCCTGCGCGGCACGAGGATCTCGACGCGCACGCCGCGAAGCGCCGCGGCGCAGAGCGCGACGCGAACGGGCTCGTCCGGCACGAAATAGGGCGTCGTGAGCTGGATGAACTCGTCGGCCTGCGTGATCGCGGTGAAATAAATGTGCTCGATCGCCTCCCACTCCTGATCGGGTCCCGACGGCACGATGATCGCGGCCTGCTGCTCGCTCGCGTCGGGCGGCGGAAATAGGCCGCGATCGCGGATCACCTCGTTCGTCGAGAAGTGCCAGTCCTCGAGGAACGTGAACTGGAGCTCGCGCACGGCGTTTCCCACGATGCGGACGTGCGTGTCGCGGAACGCGTCGCGCTGGCTGACCGACTCGTCGTACTCGTCGCCGACGTTGATGCCGCCGAGGAACCCGACGTGGCCGTCGACGATGACGATCTTGCGGTGATTTCGGAGCTGCACGCGCGGCAAAAACTGGCCGAGCGCGAGCGGATTGAATCGCGCGAGCTCGATCCCTGCCTCGCGCATCGGCTTCTTGAAGCGTCGCGACAGGGACGTCCCGACTCCATCGGTCAGGAATCGCACCTTCACGCCGGCCTTCGCGCGCTCCACGAGCGCGTCGCGGAGGCGCGTGCCGGTCCTGTCGCCTTCGAAGATGTAATAGAGGACGTGCACGTGGTGCTTGGCGCCGCGGATGGCCTCCTCGATCGCGTCGAAGCACTGCTTTCCGCCGCCGAGCACCGTGATGTTCTTCGCGGTCGACATGAGCGAGCCGCTCGCGCGCACCGCGAGCGTCGCGAGCTGAACCCGATGGGGTGCGGTGACGTCCAACGGGTGACTCGCGATCTCCGCCGCGAGCTGCGCGCGCACCTCCATCGTGGACCGACTGTGCCGAATGCGCTTGCGCCGAACGCGATGCGGCCCGATGAAGAAGTAGAGAATCAGCCCGATGTAAGGCAAAAACGTGAGCGCCAGGATCCACGCGAGCGTCGAGATCGGGCTCCGCTTCTCGAGGATGATGACGACGATCATCGCGACGAGGTACGCGACCTCGACGGAGGAGACGATCGTCCAAAACATGGGCTGAAGCTATCAGCTAGAGTGCGGCGCATGCGAACCGCGCTCTTTGTTTTTCTTTGTGCGTGTGGAGGCTCGACGACCATGACGCAGACACCTTCCACGTCGAACGCGGCGGCGCCCGCCCACGAGGTCGTGAAGACCGTCGCGATTTCGCCCGCGGTGTCCGCCGCGGTGGCCGCGCCCGATCGCAGCGCCGACGATCGCGCGATGGACGCGGGACGGCACCCCGCCGAGATGCTCTCGTTCTTCGGCATCGCGCCCGGCATGAAGGTCGCCGAGATCGGCGCGGGCCGCGGCTACACGACCGAGCTCATGACGCGCATCGTGGGTGACTCGGGCAAGGTCTGGGGCGTCAACAACAAGACGTTCCTCGGCTTCGTGAACGAGGAGTGGACGAAGCGGCTCGCGACGCCGGTCATGAAAAACGTGGTCCGCGTCGATCGCGAGTTCGACGATCCGTTCCCGCCCGAGGCGAAGGACCTCGACGCGGTCGTGAACGTGCTCACGTACCACGATCTCTATTGGCAAAAGGTCGACCGCGAGAAGATGAACCGCGCGATCTACGCCGCGCTCAAACCCGGCGGCGTCTACGGCATCGTCGATCACAGCGCGCGCGGGGGCGTCGGTGCCGCCGAGGTGCAGACGACCCACCGCATCGAGGAATCGACGCTCATCGCGGACGTCGAGAAGGCCGGCTTCAAGCTCGCCGCGGAGGCCGAGTTCTTGCGCAACCCGAACGACACGCGCGACTGGAACGACTCCCCGCGCGCCGCGGGCGACAAGCGCGGCACGAGCGACCGCTTCGTGCTCAAGTTCGTGAAGTAGATTTTCGGCGCCAGGCGACCATCTCGGCGGCGATCGCGACCGCGATCTCGTCGGGCAAGCGCGCGCCGACGTGGACGCCGATGGGCATGCGGACGCGGTCGCGGTCTTCCTTCGAGAAGCTCTTGGCCTCGAGGCGGTCGCGCGTCCGCTTGGATTTCGCGCGGCTCCCGACGCCGCCGACGAACGCGAAGCCCTTCTTGAGGGCCCACTCGATCGCCTTCTGATCGAGCGCGTGATCGTGCGTCATGACGAGCACCGCGGTGGCCTTCGGGAGATCGCGGCCGACGTCGTCGTAGTCGCCGGTCACGCATTCCACGCCGGGGATGCGCCCCTCCTCGCCCCACGCCTCGCGCTCGTCGACCACCGTCACCGCGAAGCCGACACGCGCGAGCAGCGGCGCGGTCGCCGTCGCGACGTGACCGCCGCCGATGATCAAGCACGGCACGAGCGACGCGATCGCCTCGATCACGACATCGACGCCGCCGCCACAGCACATCCCGAGCTCGGCGCCGAGGTGAAAGCTCCGCGTCGCAAAAATCTTCTCCGCGTCGCCGCCGTTTCGAAGCGTTTCAACCGACGTCGCGAGCGCGGCGAGCACCTCGCGCTCGATCGCCCCGCCGCCGACGGTGCCGACGCACGTGCCGTCGAGCGCGCAGAATACTTTTGTCCCGGCGTGGCGGGCGCGGAGCCGTGGCGCGCGAGCACGGTCGCCATCACTCCGGAAATCCCCGCGCGTCCTTTGCGTGCGGCGATCTCGAGGACCTCCACCGCGTCCGCGGGCTGTGGCACGAATGTCACGTCGGTGAGGTTTGGAACGACGGCGATTGCCATTCCGAACCTCGGACCTTCGCTTCGCTTCGGCTTGCGAGGTTCGATGATGTGACGAGCCACTCAGAAAAGCATACCATCCTCCGCGATGCCGGCCTCCTTCGAGCCGAGCCAGGTGCTCGTGATGGTCCTCGCAGGTGGCGAGGGCAAACGTCTCTTTCCGCTCACGCTCGACCGGGCGAAGCCAGCCGTTCCGTTCGGCGGGCGCTACCGCATCATCGACATCGTCCTCTCGAATTTCGCGAACTCCGGCCTCACGCGGATCAAGATCCTCACGCAGTACAAGAGCGCGTCGCTCGAGGAGCACATCGCGCGCGTGTGGCGCCTCTCGCCGATCCTCGACCAGTTCATCGAGGCCATCCCAGCGCAGCAGCGCACGGGAAAATCGTGGTTTCGCGGCTCGGCCGACGCGGTCTACCAGTGCAAGCACGTCATCACCGACGAGAAGCCCGAGATCCTCGCCATCTTCGGCGGCGACCACGTCTACAAAATGGACGTTCGCCAGATGATCGAGTTCCACGTCCGCAAGGGCTCGGAGGCGACGGTCGCGACGATCCCCGTCCCGCGAAAGCAAGCGAGCGACTTCGGCGTGATCCAGATCGACGAGGACGGGCGCATCGTCGCCTTCCACGAGAAGGTGAAGGACCCGCCGCCGATGCCGGGAAACCCGGAGATGTGCCTCGCGTCGATGGGCAACTACGTCTTTCGCACGGACACGCTCATTCGCGCGCTCGACGAGGACGCGGGCCGCGAGGACTCGACGCACGACTTCGGTCATGATCTCTTGCCGAAGCTCGTCGCCGAAGGTCACGCGTGCTTCGCGTACGACTTCGCGACGAACATCGTCCCCGGGGAGGACCCGTACAACCGCGGCTACTGGCGCGACATCGGGACGATCGACGCGTACTGGGAAGCGCAGATGGACCTCATCGCCATCCAGCCGCTCTTCAACCTCTACAACATGCGCTGGCCGATGCGCACGGGCATGACCCACGACCCGCCGGCGAAATTCGTCTTCCGCGAAGAAGCGCAGGCGCGCATGGGCATCGCGACCGACTCGCTCGTCTCGCACGGGTGCATCATCTCGGGCGGACGCCTCCACCGTTGCGTGCTCGGCGTCGGCTGCCGCATCAACTCGTTCTCCGAGGTCGAGGAGTCCATCCTCTTCGACGGCGTGCGCATCGGGCGCCACGCCCGCATCAAGCGGGCAATCATCGACAAGGACGTCGAAATCCCGCCGCAGACCGTGATCGGCTACGACCGCGAGCAAGATCGCCGGCGTTTCTTCGTGACCGACGAGGGTACCGTCGTCATTCCGAAACGTGCGAAGATCGAGTGATGGCGCACGACAAGTTCGATCCCGACTACGTTTTCTCCCATCACCACGCGACGCCCAAGAAGCTCGCCGACTACGAGGCGATCCACGGAGGCGCGAAGCACTTCGCGAACATCATCCTCGAGCACGTCCCCGAGTGCGACGACAAGCTGCTCGTCCTTCAGCTCCTCCGAGAAGCGTCGATGCTCGCGTGCGCGGCCGTGACGCTCGAGGGCAAGCTCAAGCCCTAGCTACAGCTGACGATGATTTGGTCGCTGTCGCTCGTGCACACGCACGTGAGGCCCGGCTTCGGGATCGCGGCGCATGTGCACGAGTGGCATTTCGGAGGGAGCGGTGTGCACGCGTGTGTGGTTCCGCCGTCCGCGGTGACGATGCGGCAATACGAGTCGCTCGTGAGGCAGTCGCCCGCTTCGCCGCACGCGACGAAGTCGGCGTCGGGTGTCGTCGATGCGTCGAGCTCGATGCCCGTGCCGCGCACCTCGGTGCGTCCGCCGCACGCGATGAGGACCATCATCCCGAGTGAGCGGACCTGCACGTAGCGCAGCGTAAATGAAAAACCGCCGAGGAGCGGAGAAGGGCGGCCGGGATTTGTCCTTCGTCCGCCCCTCGGCGATCGTGCGGACCTTCAATCCACCTTTCGTGCCGTCGTCGCAAAGTCGCCTTGCGAGACGGAGACTCAGCAATTACGTGCAGTTAGCATGGTTATCCACAAACTGTACGGATGGACCGTAATCTCTTGTTGGCACCTCGCGTGTGAGCAGGCATTCTCCCTCTAGAAACGAATGCGCACCGTCATCGTCGGTGACGTCCACGGTTGCAGAAGAGAGCTCGAACAGCTCCTCGATCGGATTCGTTTCTCCAGCGGCGACCGACTCGTGCTCGTCGGCGACTTGATCGCGCGTGGACCCGACTCGCTCGGCGTGCTCGACATCGTGCGGCGCACGGGCGCGCTCGTCGTGCGCGGCAACCACGAACAGAAGCTCCTCGACTGGCGAAGCGACGACGAAGTTCCGCTCGGCCGCACGCACCTCGACGTCGCCCACGCGATGCGCGAGGTCGACTGGACGCTCTTCGAGACGGCGCCCTATTGGATCGACCTGCCCGAGCACGGCGCGCGCATCGTCCACGCGGGCGTCCTTCCGGGCGTGCCGATCGACCACCAAGATCCGCACACGTTGATGCACATTCGAACCGTCGGCGTGCGCGGCTCGAAGAAATCGAGCGCGAAGGCGCACGGCATCCCGTGGGCGTCGCTCTACCGCGGCCCGCCGCAAATCGTCTTCGGGCACAACGCGCTCGGCGGCCTGCAGCTCCACCCGTGGGCGACGGGCCTCGACACCGCGTGCGTCTACGGCGGCCGCCTCACGGCGATGGTCCTCAGCGAAGGCGAGCGCATCCCGCTCTCGATGTCACGCCGCCGCGCGCTCCTCGTTCAACAACCCGCCGCACGCGCGTACTTCGAGCCGCCCAAGCGCTTCCGCATCCGCGCGGCCTAATCAGGGCGTGTACGGGATCACGAACTTCACGTAGACGGGACCGATGATTCCCGGGAACGGGTCGATGCGCGCGTCGTCTTCGACGTGCTTGATGACGCACTTGCCTTCGACGCCGGTGAAGGGCGCGCTCAAGTAGACCTTGCGCACGGTGCCGTCGTTCTTGAACGTGACGCCGACTTGGCCCGTGCCCCAGACGCCGTGCTTGCGGCTGCAGTCCGCGAGATCGGACGTGGCCTCGGTGATCGCGGCGATGGCGCGCTTTCGGTTGAACGGTCCGGGGCGCGTCGAGACCGGCGTCGCGGTCGTTTGTGCAGTGGCGCTGGTGATCGGAGGAGGAGGCGGAGGGACCGGAATCGATGCGATCGTCACGCTCGCGGAAGGCGGCGGCTTCGTGTCCTTCGCGGTCGAGTCGCTCGAGTGAGTCACGAGGATCACGACGAGGATCACGAGCGCGACGAGGCCGACGCCCGCAGCCCCCACGGCCACGATTCGACGATCGAGGCGACGGACGACGGGGACCTCGTGGGGCTCGAGGCGACCCGTCGACTCGATGGGTGGAGCCGGCGCGACGAACGGAGGCGGCACCGCGATCGGAGAGACGAACAACGGAGGTGGCACCGGCTCCGGATTGGGCGCGACGACGATCGAAGGCTCGATCGCTGGTGGCGGCGGCTCCTGCTTCGGCGCGGGGGCGAGCGCGGGCGCGGGCGCTAGCGCCGGCGACGGGGACGGCTCCGGGAACAGCGAGGGCGGCGGGATCGCGGTCGTGATGGGCGGCGGGGGCTCGCGCGCGGGCGCGTTCTTCAGCATGGGCGCGGGAGGCGCGATGCCGACGAGCGTCGGCGCGCGTGGCTTCGGCTTCGGCTTCGGCGCGTCCGCGTTGACGTTCGCGGGCGCCGCGGCCGCCGCTGGCATCGTGGGTGCTGCGGCTGGCGCTGCGGGCGTCGCGGCTGCCGCGGCTGGCGCGGGGCGTGCGAGGAACTTCGGCACGGGCACGGCTTTGTTCGGCGGCGGAGGACGCGTGCTCGCGCGGTGCGCGCTCGCGGTGAGCATCGCGGTGACGTTGCGCGCCTTCAGCGTGGGCGGCTCGCCGCCGAAGTTGGAGCTCGAGGGCGGCAGAGAGAGCGGCCGATCGCTGAGGCGCGCCTCGACGCGTCGCGCGCGCCGAAGCCTCCGCAGGTGCACCGCGAGCCGTCGCTTCCTCGCGGGCGCGGGCGCGGAAGGCTCGGGGATGGGGACCTTCGCGAGCGCGCGGAGCTCGGCCCAGAAATCCGCGACCGACGCGTGACGCAGCTCGGGCTCCACGGCGAGCGCGTGCGTGAGGAGCGCGCGGATCTCGGGCGAGACCTCGACGCCGTGAGATTCCGCGGTCGGACGATCCGGCGGGTGCGAGAGGCGCGCGACGAGCGCGGTCGCGTCCTGGTCGCCGTTCACGCAGCGATCGGTGAGCACCTCGAGGAGCACGAGCGCGAGCGCGTACACGTCGGTCCACGGGCCCGTCGGGCCGAGGTTTCCGAGGAGCTGCTCGGGCGCCGCGTACGTCGGAAGGAGGATCTTCATCCGCGGAGCCTTCGCCGCCGCGCCCGCGCGCGTGGAAGTCGCCGCGGCTTCGTCGACGACGCGACCCACGCCGAAATCGAGCACCTTCAGCGTCACCTTGCCGTGCTCGTCGTTCGCGAGGAACAGGTTGCTCGGCATGATCGACAGGTGCGCGGCCTCTTGCTCGTGCGCGTACGTGAGCGCCGACGCGACCGGCTCGAAGAGCGCGATCGTCTCGGCGAGCGAGCGACCGTGCTGGCCCGCGGCGCGCCTTTGCAAGAGATCGCGCGCGAGCGACACGCCGTCGAACCATTCGCGCACGACGTAGGGCACTTGCGCGCCAGTTCGAGGCGCGACGGTCGTCCCGCTCGCGAACGTCTGCGCGATCGCGAGGTGACCGCGCGCGAGCTTGAAGTGTAGCTTGCAGCCGTCGAGGAAGCTCTCGGTGATCGACGCGTGGAACGCTCCGTCGAGCGTCGGCGGCAGGTTGAGGCACTTCACCGCGACGGGCGCCGACATCGTCTCGCTCGTCGCTCGATAGACGACGCTGAGCGCGCCCTCGCCGACGAACGACTCGACGCGAAACTGTCCGTCGAGTTGGTCACCGACGAGATCGAGCGGATCCAACTGATCCATCAGGCGCCCCCGTAGGGGCGAAACGATACTACAGGTCGAGGGCGATGATGTCGTCAGCGGCGAGCTTCATCCCGTCGAGCGCACCTTTCGGCAGCTTCTTCGGGTCGTGCACTTCTTTACCGCTGCGCTCGAGCGCGACGAAGATCGGCGGCTTCTTCTTCCCTCGCCCTTCCACGTAGAGCACGAGCACGCCGGGCGCTCCGTGCTTGCCGTGCGACACCCAGCCGTCGAACGCCTGAGCCTCGTCGGCCTTGTAGAATTTCTTCAGCGACGCGCGCGCGGCATCGAGCGCCTCCCCGACCACCTTCCCGTCGCCCTCGATGTCGTCTTTGTGCTTCGGGATCGCCGCCCACGCGGCCTTCGCGGCGGCGAGGTGCGCGGCACGGGCGTGGCCCTTGTCGGCCTTGGTTCGCAGCATGACGCGCTCGCGCGCCGCCCACGAGACGACCGGATCGCGCCGCCGCTCGACCACCACGATGGCGACGAAGACGCTGAGCACGCCCACGACCGCGAGCGTCGTGAGCCGCCCGCGGTGACCCGCGAGGCGGTACTTCACGAGCGACGTCGCGAGCGGCATGAGCATGACCATCACGGTGACGATCTCGAAGAGCGCCGTCACGAAGAGCACGAGCAAGCACTCGATGATCCCGAGCTGCGGGCGGAAGTACGCGAAGTACTCGTAGATGGTCGTCCCGACGAGCATGCCGAGGCTCACGAGGTTCACGGTCTTGTAGAGGAGGAACTCGCGCCGCGCGGCGTCGTTCGAGAGCCAATACGGAAAGAGCAGCGGATAAAAGATGTAGTATGCAAACGGTTTGGGCGCGTGGCTCCGGTAGTAGCGCTCGAACTCGAGCGGCCCGGTGAGGACCGCCGAGAGGAGCGGCACGCGCTTCTGAGCGCTCCGCATGAAGTCCGCGAACGCGACGACCGCGAGGCAGAGGCCCAGGTTCACGAGCGTGGCCGTGACCGGGAAGACCGACGCCATGATGAAGACCATGAACGGCGCGACGGCGAAGAACGCGACGCGCGCGCCGTAATCGAACAAATCCAGGGCCCGCCGCATCTCGCGCCGATACTTTACACGCGTCGTTCCGTGTTACGCTCGGCGAACGACCATGTCGCGAGCTCGTGCGCTTCGCTTCTTCACGCCGATCATCATGACGGCGGCGGTGCATTCGGCCTACCTCGCCTGCCCCACGGCGGCTTGGGCTCAGCAGAAGTCGGCGCAGGACCTCGTCCAGCGCGGCAAGTCGCTCTTCGACGATCAGCAATACGAAGAGTCGATCCAGACGCTGTCGGCCGCGCTCCTTCGTCCGAACAACACCAAGCAGCAGCGCGTCGACATCTACCGCCTGCTCGCGCTCAACTACATCACGCTCAATCGCAAGGACGAGGCCGAGAGCGCCGTGCGCGGGCTCCTCGCGCTTCAGCCGGACTACGCGCTACCCGCGTCGGAGTCGCCGCGCTTCCGTGACTTCTTCGGCGCCGTGCAAAAGCGCTGGGAGGCGGAGGGGCGCCCTGGGCTCGTGAAGGAGACCGAGCCGTTGCCGGCGCCGGTGACGATGCAGCACGTTTCGCCGTCGCAGGTCGCGCCGGGCACCGAGATCCCCTTGAGCGTGAAGCTCGAGGATCCGCTCGGTCGCGTCTACGACGTGAAGCTCTTCTTCCGCCCCGGCTCGAGCGGCAAATTCACCGAGCAAGAGACGCAGTTCGGAAACTCGATCGCCAAGGGCGTCATCCCCGGCAAGGTCGTCCAGCCGCCGCTCGTCGAGTACTTCTTCGAAGGCTTCGACAAAGGCGGTCTGCCGGTCGTCGCGCGCGGTGACGTCGCGGCGCCGCTGCGCGTCGCGGTCCCCGCACCCAGCAAAGGTTGGCTCATCGGCCTCGGCGTCGGCGTTGGCGTCGCGGTCGTCGCGGGCGTGATCATCGGCGTGCTCTTCGCGACGGGTGCGATCGGCGGCGGCAAGGCGAACGCGAGCATCAGCGTCTTCGAGTGATCGCGAAGAAGAAAAAAGCCGTACCGAGCTACTGGTTCGTCGCGATCGACGTCGCCAAGAAGGACGCCGACCTCACGAGCGCGGAGCTCTTCGATCTCGGCGCCGAGGGCGTCGAAGAGCGCGACGAAGGGACGCTCGTTCGCGGCGCGGCCGGCAAGGCGACGCTCGTCGCGAGCTTCCCCACGAAGGCGCTCGCGGCCCTTGCGCAGAAGAAGCTCGGAAAGCGCGCGCGGCTCGAGGAGCTCGTCGGCGACGCTTGGCGCGACGCGTGGAAGGAGCACTTCCGCCCGTTCCGCCTGTGCGAGGGCATCTGGGTGAGGCCGCCCTGGGAGGCGCACGAGGCGCGGCGCGGCGAGAAGGTGCTCGTGCTCGAGCCGGGTCGCGCGTTCGGCACCGGGCTCCACGAGACGACGCGGCTCGTCGCCGAGGCGATCGCGATGCAGAAGCGCGCGCTCGCGCGCGTGACCGTGCTCGACGTGGGCACGGGGAGCGGCATCTTGGCGCTCGTCGCGATCGCGCTCGGCGCGAAGAGCGCGTACGGCATCGACACGGATCCCGACGCGATCGCGGTCGCGAAGGAGAACGCCGCGCGAAACGCGATGAGCGAGCTCGCGAAGTTCGACGCGACGCCGCTCTCGAAGGTGCGCGCGAAATACGAGCTGGTCCTCGCGAACATCGAGGCCGACGTGCTCATCGGCTTGCAGAAGCAGCTCCGCGCGCGGCTCGCGTTCGGCGGCCGGCTCGTGCTCTCCGGCATCTTGTCGTCGCGCGAGTCCGAGGTGCGCGCGGCGTTCGGAAAGCCGCTCTCGCGCGCGTCGATCGGCGAGTGGGTCGCGCTGACGTACGCGTCATGACGCAGGTCCGAGTCGAAACCTCGTACCTCCGCTTCGCTCCGGCGTGCGAGGTTTCATGATCAGGGTGCCGATGGACGCGCTCGAAGCGGGGGAGCGCGACCTCGACCCGGAGCAAGCGCGCTACGTCGTTCGCGTCCGCAGGCTCCGCGCGGGCGATCGGTTCGTCGCGTTCGATCCGAAGCGCGCGATCGAGTGCGACGGCGAGGTCCTCTCGGCGCGGCGCGTTCGGCTCGGCGAGCCTCGCGCGGCGGCGCCCGTCTCGCGCGCGATCACGTGGATCCACGGCTCTCCCAAGGGCGACAAGGCGGACGCGATCGTGCGTGACGCGACGGAGCTCGGCGCGACGCGGATCGTATTCGTGCATACTGCACGCGTCGTCGCGAAGCCCGCGGCGGCGCGCACGGGCCGCTGGGAGCGCGTCGCGCGCGAGGCGGCGCGTCAGTGCGGGCGCGCGGACGCGCCGGAGATCGCGCTCGTCTCGCGGTGGGAAGAGGCGCTCGACACGGCCGACGCGGAGACGCGCGTGTGCCTCGATCCCCGCGGGGCGCCGCTACGCGACGTGATCGCGCGCGCGAGAGGCTCGCTCGCGTTCGCCGCGGGTCCCGAAGGCGGCCTGACGGACGCCGAGGTGGAGGCCGCGACGAAGCGCGGCTTCACCACCTGCAAGCTCGGCGCGCTCGTCATGCGCACCGAGACCGTCCCGGCCGCCGTCCTCGGCGCCGTCGCCCTCTTCTGAATCAGCCGCCGCCGCCCGCGTCGGTCGGACCGCCGCCGCACGACGCGATGCACTGCTCGAGCTGCTGGCACCCTGCGTTCGCCGTACAGGCCGTGACCGCCGTCGCGTAGCAATCGCCCGCGTCCTTGTTGAAGAGACACGCCTCGCACTGTGACTGCGTCGGGGGCTGCGTGCCCTTGCACAGCGTGTTCCCGCACGGGGTCTTGCAGTCGCCCGGCGCCGTGCACGCGCACGTCTCCTCGGTGGTCGTGAAGAACGCGGCCGCGTCGGGGTATTGCGCCGCGCAGCACGCGCGGCATCCAGGGCCCTTCGCGCAGCCGCCGTCGGGGTTCGGGTTGCCGCCGTCGTTGTTCGCTGCGTCGTTGTTCGCTGCGTCGTTGTTCACGGGCGAGTCGGTCGTCGACGTGTCGGTCGTCGTCGCGTCGTTGCCACCGCCGTCGAGGTTCGTGTTGTCGCCGCCGCCGCACGCGGAGACGAGCCACGCGCACGCCGAAGCCGAGCCCAAAGCCAACAAGATGACGAATCGATGCTTCATGTCGTCATCGTCGCATCGTCATCAATGTAGGCACAATTGGGCGTGTTGCCGCGGGATCGCGCGTCGCGTCGTCACGATTGGCCCCACGGAGAATACGGCGGCGGCGGCCCAGGCGGTGCGAACCCGCCACCTGGAGGCGGATATTGTGGGTACGCGTCTCTGAGGGGCTCGAGCATCTTCATTTCCGGCCCGATCGACTCGAGCACGTAGAGCCCATAGGCGCGCTCGAAGAAATGCCACGGCGCGAGGAGGGTCTGATTGATGACCGGGAGACCGCCGATGCAGCACGTGCAGAGCGTGACGACCGTCGCGACGATGGCCGCCAGGATCCCGACGCCGAATCGGATCAAGAAGAAGAGCGCTATCGCTCCAAAGCTTCCGGGCGCGAGCACGCGAAAGCGCGCCCACGCTCCGCCCGCGGTGAGATCGTAACGGAGCATCACCGGTGCGACGAGGTTTCGCAGGATGCCGTGAACGACTCCGAACACGAGCGCGAGCACGATCGACACGACGACGAACGGCGTCATCCCCAAGACGAGCGCGCCCTCGTCGGTGACGCCCGAGTCGACGAGGTCGACGAAGCGATACACCGCGAGGACGAGGAGCGGCGTCCACACGACGCCGCCGATGACCGCGAGGATGAGCTGGAACTTGAAGAGGTCCCAGCCTGCCTTGCGCGTCTCGCGCCAGTGCTCGCCGACCGCGGCGCGCCCCGTCGACACCGCGCGGATCGACATCATCTGCCCGCGCGTGCCGAGCCACATGAAGACGAGGCCGAGCCCGACGACGAGGATGAAGCCGAGGATCGCGCCGATGACGAGCGCGCCCATGTTGTCCGCCATCCATTTTCGGGCGCTGTCGACGATGTCCTTGATGTTGCCGACGCCGAACGTGCCGCCGGGGCTCGTCTTGCTCGACGACCCGCCGAAGCGCCTGTAGCTGAACGTCGGGGTCCCCTCGATCAAGCTCTGCACGAAGAAGATCACGCCGAACGAGAACCAGGTGCCCAAATCGAAGGGGCGGAACAGCACTCGCTTCGTTCGATCCCACGCGGGCGACAGCGTTCCGGTCACATCCATGGCTACGGATGATACAACCGTCGCGTGCTCGATCGAATCGCGCTCCATCAGACTCGCCTTCGCACGCCGGGGTTGGGCCTCGACTCGAAGGGCGTCGCGCTCGGCGGCAAGGGCGTCATCTTGCTTCCGTCGATCGATCGGCTGGTCGCGCTCTTCGGCGTCTACACGCGCGAGCACTCGCTCGAGGACCTCATGCCGTCGCTCGAGATCCAGCTCGTTCGGAGCAAGCTCGGCACGCGCGAGCTCGTGCTCTCGTTCGCCGCGGAGTCGAGCGATCGCATGGACCGCATGGCGGAGACCGCGCGGCTCGTAGGCGGCTTCACGTTCACCGGAACGAGCCGGCACTTCGTGCAATATCGCGACGCCGCGGCGCCGTTCGGTTACGACGCGCAGCAGCTCCTCGCGTCCGAGGCGGCGATCGTCCTCTACCACGACAAATTCTCGCAGGCGTACGACGTCGATCGCTCGATCGATCTGCGCGCGCTCTTGTTGCGGCTCATGCCGCACGTCGATCCATCGACGCTCGAAGATCCCGGCCCGCGCTTCATCGTCGCCGAGCAAGGTCTCGGGCCCGCGCTGATTCATTATTTCGTGCGCTCGCGCGTCGACGGCGAGGTCGCGGTCGCCGAGTGGCCGCCCGCGAGCGCGTTCGACGAAGGGCCCGTGCGCCGCTACGTGATGCGCGTCCCCGAGCTCCCCGAGCGCATGCGCCCGCTCATGAACGCGACGCCGGGGATCACGTGTTTTCTGCCGGTTTCGCCCGGCGCCGCGGTCGAGATCGGATTTCGCCACCCGATCAACTTGCGCGCGTGTCCGGTGTTCGATCCGAATGGGCTCGTGCTCGTGCGTGGACGCGGCGAAGATCCGCTCGTGCTCGAGAAGACGCCGCAGATGGGCGATCTCCGCGCGTTCGCGCGCGTCGAGCTCCGCGACGCCGCGCGGCCCGACGCGCAGACGAGCACCGGCGCCTCGAGACCCGAGCCCGTGCGCGTGCCGCTCCGCGTGATGCCCTCGGCGGCGCCGTGGAAGAACGTGACCGCGGCGTGGCTCAAGCCCGAAGAGGTCCCGCTCCTCCGGCGCATCGCGTACGTGCTTCCGCGTCAGACCGTGCAACGCACGTCGATCGCGGTGACGTCGCGCGGCGCGTTCGTTCGGTGCGCCTCGGGCATCGAAGCGATCCCGCTCGGGACGTTCTTCGTCGAGCTCCACCCCGGGCTCTTCGTGCCTGCCGGCTACGAGGTCACGCCCGCGGTTTCGCCCGACGTGCTCTTCCAAGCGCTCGGCGCGCCTGGCGGTCAGGTCTTGTTCGTGACCCCCGAGGCGCGCGCGGTCGCAATCGCCGAAGAAGCGTTCGTCCCGCTAGAGACGTCGCTCCTCGAAGCCAAGCCGTGGGAGCCGGTCGTCGCCGAGACGATCGAAAAAGCGCTCGACGAAAAGCCCCTCGATCTCCGCCTCGAGCCGCTCGGCCTCTTCCCGATGGGGCAGGCCGAGCCACCCGAGACGAAGTCGACCTGAAGTGCACGTTCACCACGCTCTGCTCCTGTTCATCGCCGCGCTCGTCGCGGGCGCGATCAACTCCGTCGCGGGCGGAGGCAGCTTCATCGCGTTTCCGGCGCTGCTCTTCACGGGGATGAGCCCGATCTTCGCGAACGCGACGAACACCGTCGCGCTCTGGCCGGGGACCGTCGCGTCCGTCTTCGCGTATCGAAGCGAGCTCGCGAAGCGCGACGTGTGGAAGCGCCTCGGGCCGCTCTTCGCGGTGACGTTCGTCGGGTCGATCGCGGGCGCGGAGCTGCTCCTCGCGACGCCAGAGAAGACGTTCGTGCGGCTCATCCCGTTCTTGCTCGGCGCCGCGACGCTCCTCTTCGCGTTCGGCGGCAAGCTGACCGCGAACGTGCGGAAGCGCGCGGGCGCGCTCGCGACCGTGGGTGCGGTGGTGCTCCAGCTCGTCGTCGCCGTCTACATCGGCTACTTCGGCGCGGGCGCGGGCATCTTGATGCTCGCGCTCCTCGCGATCCTCGGGATGGAAAACATCCACACGATGAACGCGTTCAAGAGCTCGCTCGGCACGGTCGCGAACGGGGTCGCGGTCGTCACGTTCATCATCGCGGGCAAGGTCGTCTGGCCCGAGGCGCTCTTGATGGTCGTCGGCGCGGGCATCGGCGGCTACAGCGGCGCGTGGATCGCGCAGCGCGTGGATCCGAAGGACGTGCGGCGGCTGGTCATCGTGATCGGCTGCGCGATGACCGTGTATTTCGCGGTCAGGGGCGCGCGTTGATGCACCGGCCCGCGCGGCACGTCGTCACGAAGTTGCCGTCGAAGCCCTCGCAGAAATCCGGGCAGCGCCTCGAGGTGTCGATGCGCTCGAGCGGTCCAACGGCGCAAACGCCGGTCGACTTGCTCACGCCGCAGCCGCAATCGGCGTCGACGCTGCATTCGCGCTGGCTCGCATGCGCGACGAAGGGGTGAGTCACGCGGAGCGCGGTGGGCGCGCTCGCGCTCGACGTCGCTTCGGCGGTGGGCTCTGGCGCGAGCGGAACGAGCGGCGTCGCGGTGGCGCTCGCGCTCGTCACCGCGCCCGTCAGCGTCGCGTTGGACGCGATTGGCTCCACCGAGTGAGCCGCTTCGGTTCGCGCGCGCGAATAGTGATTCGCCGCGAGCGTTCCGCCGACCCCGCCGACCACGAGCGACGCGCTCGCGACGAGGACGGCGGGCAACATCGATCGACGCTTCGGCGCGTGAACGGACGTCTCTCCGAGCGACTCGAGCGCGGACACGATCTCGTCCATGCTCCCGAAGCGGTTTGGCGCGAAGCGGTCAGCGGCGCGAAGCACGATCGCTCGTAACGGGCTCGCGATCGACGCGGCCGCGAGCGACCGCGCGATGTCCCACTCGGGGCTCGGCCGCTCGTCCGTGAGGAGCTGCGCGGCGATGACTCCCCACGCGTATTGATCGCTGGCGACGCTCGCGCGCGTGCCGGCCGTGAGCTCCGGCGCCATGTATCGCGGCGTGCCGATCAACATGCCGCCTCGCACCGACTGCCCGTCGAAGGTCCCGACGTTCGGCTCGACGGGCCGCGCGATGCCGAAGTCGAACAGCACCGCGCGCCGGTCTTCTGTGATCATCACGTTGCCGGGTTTCACGTCGCGATGAACGAGCCCTGAGCGGTGGACGGCGCCGAGCGCCGAGGCGAGCTCGAGCAACCATCGCACGCGCTCGCTCAGGCTTCCCTCACGCGCTTTCGTGGTCGCGGCGAGCGAGCGACCGCGAAGGAGCTCCATCGTGAGGTACGGCACGCCGTCGTGCTCACCCACGTCGTAGATCGTCACGACGTTCCGATGTTGGAGCGCCGCGAGCGAGCGCGCCTCCACCAAGAGCTGCCGGAGCTCGGCCTGGGAAGCATCGACGGCGCTCGTGAGTATCTTCAGCGCGACCGGACGCCGCAGGCGCGTATCGAATGCTTCGTACACCTCACCCATTCCCCCACGCCCGAGGCAACGCTCGATGCGATACCGAAAGAACAGCGGTTGGACGGAGGGCTGCACGGGCTTACAAGTCGTACGATGCCGAGCCGCGCACGCTTCCCTACATGAGCCAAAAACCCTGCGCTAAGCTCCCCGCATGAAGAAGTGGATCCCAATCCCGGGCGCCCTCGCCAGCGCCATCGCGCTCTTCGTTTATGCCTCGCTCGTGAGCTTCTTCTTCGCGGCGATCATGCCGTTCGTCGGAGAGCTCATCGAGCGCGCGCCTCGCCTCGGCTGGCTCGCGATGCTCTTGGTGTGGATCGCGCCGACGCTCGGCGCCGCGGCGGCGCATCGCGTCGGGCACGGCGTGCTCGACCTGGCCGACACGCGGAAGGTCGCGCGCAGCGCGACGAGCTTGTGGGCGGGGTTCGTGGCGTGGGCGGCCATCCTCGTCGTGTCGCTCACGACGAGCTTCGTCATGCTGGTCATCGATCCGCCGCCTGCGGATCCGGATTTTGCGGTCGCTGGCGCGCTCGCGAACCTCGACGTGCTCCACCACGGGCTCTCGACGTGGCGCGCGGTCGTGAACCTCGTCGTTTGGATTTCGCTCGCGACCGGCGTGTACACGCTCGAGCGCGCGGCGCGCCGCGACGTGTAGATGCATTTGGAGCACGACACGGTCGAAGCGTGGGCGTTCGAGTACGTCATGACGACGTCGCTCGCGCTCAAGCTGACGCCGCCGCCGCTCCCCGAGCGCTGGATGGAGGCGCCTTCGCCCCTTCGAATCGACGCGCCGGGTCGGCCGCCGGAGCTCGACGTGCGCGGCCGCGCGAAGAAGATCCGCGGCGTGCAGAGCGCCGAGGGTCGCGCGCGCGCCCTCGCGACCTTCTTGCATCACGAGCTCCAGGCGGCGGAGCTCATGGCTTGGGCAATCCTCGCGTTCGCGGACGCGCCGCGCGCGTTCCGTGAAGGCCTCGCGCGCATCGCGCAGGACGAGGCGCGGCACATGCGGATGTACCGCGCGCACATCGAGCGACTCGGCTTCGATCCGCTCGATTTTCCCGTGCGCGACTGGTTTTGGGAGCGCGTCCCGACCTCACGCGACGCGAGCTCGTTCGTCGCCGTGATGGGCCTCGGCCTCGAGAGCGCGAACTTGGAGCACGCGACGTCGTTCGCTGCGAAGTTTCGCGAAGCGGGGGACGAAGAAGGCGCGACGCTGCAAGAGCGCGTGTGCGAAGAGGAGATTGGCCACGTGCGCTTCGGCGCGAAGTGGTTCGCGACGTTCGAAGGCGCGCTCACGTTCGACGCGTGGAAGCGCGCGCTCCCCGAGCCGCTGTCGCCGATGCTCATGCACGGCACGCCGATCCAACGCGAGGCGCGCCTTCGCGCGGGGCAGCCCGAGCGCTTCATCGACGAGCTCACCGCATGGACGCCCGAGTCGCCTGGGTCCTGAACCTCGACGCGGATTTCGAGCTCGCGCTCGGCCGCTCGTACGCGCCCACGAAGAGCGTCGAGGACGCCATGAGGCGTCACGCGGGAAGGCTGGTCGGCACGCTCACGCGCGAGGACGATCTCGTCGTCGACGATGCGACGAAGCCTGGCGCAGCGCGGGGGCTCGTCGGTCGCGCGTTTTGTCCGACGCCGCGCGCGATCGCGATGCTCGTTCGCGCTGGCGCGTCGCCCGAGCCGCATCCGTCGATCGACGTCTTGCGCCACGTCAACTCGCGCGCGTTTTGCCAAGCGCTCGGGACGACGATGCCGCACGCGTCGTTCGAGACGGACCTCGCGAGCGCCGAAGCGAAGCTAGGAGGAGATCCCGTGCTCGGTCGCGGCTGGCGCGTGAAGCGCTCGTTCGGCTTCGCGGGACGCGGGCAGCGCGTCGTTCGCCCCGGAGAAGATCACGCGTTCCTGCGCTCGTGGATCGACGAGGGCGGCGCGCAGATCGAGCCCAACGTCGACGTGACCGCCGAGCTCGGCTTGCACGCGATGCTCGCGACCGACGGGAGCTTGTTGGTCGGGCGCGTCGTCCGTCAAACGTGCGATTCGGCGGGGGCGTGGCTCGAGAGCGTCGCGGTCGCGAGTCACGCGCGCGACGCCGAGCTCCGCACCGAGGTCCACGCCGTCGGCCGCGCGCTCCATGCAGCCGGCTATTTCGGCCCGTTCGGCGTCGACGCGTTCGAGTATCGAGATCGCGAGGGGACGCCGCGCTTTCAGCCGCGTAGCGAGATCAACGCGCGCTACTCGATGGGATTCGCCCTCGGCCTTCGATGAGGTCTCACGCGGGTGTGCACGGCCGGACACACCGACCCTGTCTCGTTTGTCGGTCATCCAGATCGGCGAACGCGAAATCACACGGAAATTCGCGGTGGCGCGGCGGGTGCATTGGGCGGCCTCATGCGTTCCTTCGTTCTTTCCGCCGCGTTCGTTTCGTCCATCGCCGTCGCTTGTAGCTTTCAACTCGGCGGCGAGACCAACGGGACTCACGGCAACGCGGTGTTCAGCTACTCGAACTGCTTTCTCGGGTGCACGACGACGACGCCGATGATGCTCGGCGACGAAGAGAAGGTCAGCGTGACGGGCTCGCTCCCCGCGAGCGTCTCCGTCGAGACGAGCGCGCCGTCCGTCGTCTCGGTCAAGTCCTCTTCTCGCGAGTGCTGCACGAGCAACACCGACGGCGGTGGCAGCGCGTGCCGCGAGATTGGCCTGAACGAGGCGTGCGATCCGGGTGAGACCGCGAGCCTGAACGTCACCGTCGACGCGGGGACCGTCGGATTGAGCGTGCTCCTCGTCAAGAAGTCGGACGGCTCGGTGTGGGACTCGGTCTCGCTCTCCGTCGAGCAGGCGGCGTCGCTCTCGCTCGCGTGCAAGACCGCGCCGAGCGTGACGCTCGCGGTGAACGCGACGTGCCCGATCACGTGGGTCGCGAAGGACGCGGCCGGAAGAGGTCTGATGTCGACGTCCGGCCTCCACCTGACGACGAGCGACAAATCCATCGTCGCGCTCTCGGGCTTCTTGACCACGGACCAGAGCGACATCGTCGCGGTGCCCGAGATCCTCGGCGACGTGACGGCGCACGCCCTCGCGACGGGAGACGCGACCGTGACCGGGACCGCGGGCGGCGCGACCGAGACGCTGTCGGTCCACGTGACGCCGTAATCGAGCTACCATCGGCGCGTGCCCAATTCCGTGCGGTGTCCCTATTGCGGAGCCCATCGCGATGCGAAGGGCACTTGCCTCGGGTGCGGCGCGGAGGCGCCCGTCGTCCCCTGTCGCGCGTGCGGCGGGCGCGTCCCCTCGCCGCTCGATCACTGCGCGTCTTGCGGCGCGGCGTGCCTCGCGTGGAAGGACGCGAGCGCGCACGAGCTCCGCTGCCCGCGCTGCACCGGTCGGCTCGAGCGCGTCGACTTCGGCGCGGTGCACGTCGAGCAATGCGCGCGATGCCTCGGCTGCTTCATTCGCACCGAAGACTTTGGCGATCTGCTCGATCGACAAGAGCACGGCGAGCGGGTCGACCTCCCCTTCGCGCCGCCCGACGGACGCGCTCTGCCGCGGCAGACGCTCCTCGCGCTCGTGCGCTGTCCTCATTGTCCGCGCGAGATGGACCGCGCGCGCTTCGATCAGCGGGCCGAGCTCGTCATCGACATCTGCCCGTCGCACGGGATTTGGCTCGATGCGGGCGAGCTCCCGATGGTGCTCGAGTACGTGCGCGAGCGCGCGAGCGGTCACATCGCGCCGAGCGCGGCCGCGCGCGAGGAGAACGCGAAGTGGGACCGCGTCGAGCAATCGCTGGCGAACGAGGCGCGCATCGTCGACGCGCACCTTGCGAACGCGGAGGCGAACGTGGCGCGCGCGTCTGGCCAAGGCGCCGTGGTCGCGGCGACCGTGATTGCTGGCCCGTGGGTCGGGCTCTTCGTCGCCTTGCGCAAGCTCCACAAGAGGTGATCGATGCCGCAAGGGGCCGAGCGCGACACCATCTACGCCGTGCGCGACGGAGCGCTCCTCGTGCGCGTGGAAGCCGAGCGCATCGTCTTGCCCGTGCGCGCCGAGCTCGAGTCGGCGGGCGTCGACCTCTCGCGCGCGGAGACCCTCGCGGACGGCGCGTTCGCGATCGCCGTCGACCGCGACGTGCCCGAGTTCCAGCCGCAGAGCGTACGCGCGCTCTTCGTCATGATGGCGCCCGAGGAGCTCGCGCTCGCGGGGACCGCGCTCCACGTGCTCCGCTGGCTGGAGACCTCGCGTTTTTGCCCGCGGTGCGGCGCGCCCTCGGAGCGCGTCGCGTCGGAGCGCGCGACGAAGTGCCCGAAGTGCGCGCTCACGCTCTACCCGCGCATTTCTCCCGCGATCATCGTGCTCGTTCGCCGCGGCGACGAGGCGCTCCTCGCGCGGAACGCCCGCTTTCCGGGCGCGTTCTACTCGACGCTCGCGGGCTTCTCCGAAATCGGCGAGTCGCTCGAGGAGACGCTCGTCCGCGAGGTGAAGGAAGAAGTCGGCGTCGACGTGGAGAACGTTCGCTACTTCGGAAGCCAGCCATGGCCGTTCCCGGACTCGCTGATGATCGGCTTCGACGCCGATTGGAAGTCGGGCGAGATCTGCGTGGGCGACGAGATCGCCGACGCCAAGTTCTTCAAGCGCGACGAGCCGCTGCCGATGCTGCCGCCGAAGGTGAGCATCGCGAGGCGCTTGATCGACGCCTGGCTCGACGAGCGTTGATCAGGGCAGGATTTGCGAGTTGTCGACGGTCGCGGGTGCCTTCGCGATCACGTAGAAGCCTGGCAGGCCTGGCGTCTCGAACGTGCCCTTGGGGTTGTTGCGCGTGATCGAGTCCTTGATCGTGATCGAGCCACTCTTGTCGTTGCTCACGAAGAAGACGGCGCTTCCTCCCTCGTTCGCGTGGTTGTCCTCGAGGAGGCTGCTCGTGATGTTTTGGACGATCTCGTTTCCGTCGTTGTAGATCGCGCCGCCGTTGCCGCCCTGCCCTGAGTTCGCGCCGTGCCCCACCGCGGTGTTGAAGGCGAGCCAAGAGTTGATGATGTTCCACGAGACGCCGATGCTGCTGAGCGCGCCGCCGTTCGCACACGAGTTGCCGAAGCCGTCCGCGCCGCCGAACGTGCTGTTCACGATCCACACGGGACGCGCGGGGCCAGCGCCCGGCGCGACGAGGTAGTCGAGCTTTCGGATCGCACCGCCGCCGACGTCGGAGCCGAGATCGTCGCAGACGTTGTTGAAGAAGCGGCAGTTGACCACCTTGAGGCTGCCGCCCTGCGCGTAGATCGCGCCGCCGCCTCCGGCGTTGTTCGTGTCGGCGATGCCCTTCGCGCTGCCGTCGATGAACGTGAGGTTTTGCACGACGAGCTGGACGCCCGGGTTCGTGTTGCAGTCGCCTGGGCCCGGCGGATAGACCTGCGCCGCGTCGCACGTCGCCATGTAGAGGATGCGGCTCGTTTGGCCGCCGCTGAGCGTCACTTTGTTTCCGCCGTCGATGACGAGCTTCGTGCCCTTGTCGTTGAAGACCTTCGCGGGCGACGTGAGGACGATCGTCACCGGATCGGAGCCGCAGTCGAACGTGATGACGCCGCCCTTCGCGACCGCGGCGACGAACGCGTCCGCCGTGCAGCTCGAGGCCGTCCCGGTTCCGATCACCGTCGTCGGCGAGGACACGTCCTCGGCCTGTCCCTCCGAAGGAACCGACGCGTGACCGTCGGACCAACCCGCGGGTGGTCCCGTCAGAGGATTCGTCGCGGGGCCGCTCGAGCTGCAAGCGACGAGCACGATGGAGACGCTCGCAAGCGATCGCAGTGCCATTGGCTCACGCTATCACTTACCCCCGTCGTTTGCCGTCGTCGGGGCGGTCGTCGAGGCGCCCGCGTCTTGTTCGCTGTTCTCTGGATAGGTGCCGGGCGGCGGACCGCCGTACCCCCCGGCGAAGCACGAAGCCGTCGCCGCGACGGCCGCGGTCGCGATGCCCGCGACGAGCACCGCGCGAGCGACGTTCGGCACCGTGACGAGCGGGCCGCGCGCGACGACCGCGCCACAAAACGGACAGACGCCCTCGCGTACGTGACGATCGCAACCGCTGCAAATCCGAAGCGCGCTCATGCGCGGAGCTTATCAGCGACCTTCGGCAAGAGGTCCACGACGAATCATGGCCACCGCGCTGTGACGCGTCACCGCTGCGGCCAATCGTTCCACGGCGGCAGCGGATAGGTCCCCTCGAGCGCTTCGAGGAAGCGAATCAGCCGACCGCTGTCGACATCCGTGAGCGCCGGTCCGTGGAAGGCGACCGCGCTCGCCAACGTGTCGAAGCGGCCGTTGTGCCCCCACGGGCCCGACTTGATCACGTTGCGCAGCGTGGGCGTGCGGAAGGCGCCGTGATCGTCCGGTGAGGCCGACAGCGCCACCTGCTCTCTCGGGCCGTCCCAGAACGCGCCGCTCGCGGTGAACGGGCTCGCGGCGAGCGTCGCGTACGCGCCCTCGCGGCCGACGTCGAACGGATCGCCCGGCCACGCAGCGACGCCGAGCGCGTGGAACTTTTCGTCCGAGAGCAGCGGCCCGCCATGGCAGCTCGCACATCCGCTCTTCACGAACACGACGAGCCCGGCGCGTTGCTCTGCGTCGAGGGCTGAAGGGTCGCCCGCGAGGAAGCGATCGAACGGCGCAGGACCGGCCGCGAGCTTCCGCACGTACGCCTCGAGGGCCTTGCCCACGTTGGCCGCGACGAGGTTGATCGCGTCGCGATCGCCCGCGGCCATGTTCTCCCACGCGGGATCGCCGGGCTTCCCGCGCGCCGGAAAGCGCGCGGCGTCGCCGAGATCGGGGAGCGGCCCGAAGACCGACGCGTACTCCTGCGCGTAGTTCAGCGCGATCATGTGCGCGAGCTCGAGGCGCGTGAAATCCATCTCGAGCGGGTTCTCGAACGCGAAGAGCGGCTGAGACCACACCGAGTCGGCGCGCCCGTCCCAGAATGGATAGCGGTATCGCGCCGCGTTGATGAGCGTCGGCGCGTTGCGCACGACGCGCGCGAGCCCGGTGCTCGTGGGCAGGCCATCGTCGAAGTGCTTCTCGGGGACGTGACACGTGGCGCAGCGCACGGTCTCGCCTTTCGAGAAGCGCGCGTCGAAGAACACCCCGAAGCCGAGCCCTGCGGCGCCTAGGTCGTCGCCCTTCGCGTTTCCGCGAGCGGGCGGGAGCGTAGCGGGCAGCGCCATCGCGTGGACGGCGGCGCACTCTTCGCTCGTGAGCGCAGGGTCGAGATCGCACGGCGTCGCGGTCACCGGCGTCGCTGCGCTGCTGCACGCCGCGAGCGCCACGAAAAGGAGCGCGCGCCTCATTGATTCGGCGTGAAGCACGGGCTCGCGTCGAACCCGCTCGGCAGGGCCACGTGCTCGTCGTAGCCGACGTTGTCCCAGTCGCGCTCGTCGACGAACGGCGAGTTCTCGATGTAGTAGCGCTGGCCGCGGCGGTCCCAGTAGCTCGCGTTGAACTCGATGCGCTCGGCGGCCGAGTGGTAGAAGACCTGCCCGAACCCGAGCGCGCCCTCGGCCATCGTGAGCTTGCCGCTCGTGCCGAGCTCGTTGCAAATGCGCTGCTCGCCGTTGACGTACATCACGACGCGGTCGCGCCGGATGTAGACGTCGAAGCGCGTGCGCGGCGCGATGAGCTGCTGATCGTCGAGGATCTTTCCGGTGAGCGTGCCCGACGCGCCTTGCGTCCGGAACCACGACGGCGGGCCGATGTTCACGTTGCCGTATTGCGACGGGCTCACGTTGACCACGCTGCTTCGGCCGAGGTTGCCGCTCTTGTTCACCATGACGCGCACCTCGGACTCGGGGTTCGTGTTGTCTGGCGCGAGCGTGAATGGCCAACCTTGGCGCGGGAAGATCTGGAGACAGTTCCACCCCTCGACGCTCGGGTTCAGCCCGTCGTTGTCCATGAAGAACGGCGTTTGGATGATGTTGCCCATCAGCTTGCCGTCGCTGCCCATGGTCGCGCCCGCCGTGTCGGCGCCGCACAAGAGGAGCTCCCAGTAACGTCGCGTCGTCGCGTCGGACTGGACCTCGTAGGTGACGTGCAAGTAGTCCGTGTTCGAAAGCGCCACGGGTTTACGCGGGTAGGCGATGTTGCTCGACATGATGTCTTGCGACCAGTCCGCGAGCGCGAAGTGCATCTGGCCGCGCGAGAACGAGAACTGCGCCGCCTCGGCGCCGTACGTGTAGAAGCTGTAGCTCGAGTTTTGGTAGAGCTTTCCGGCTTGCGTGCGGCCTTGGTCGGGCAAGCTGGACACGAACGCCGGCGCGCCGTCGTTCTGGAAGTCGTCGAAGAAGGTCGTGGTCGGACCGGCCGCGCTCGTGCCGAGCGGCGTGACGTCGACCGTCGTACGCGCGAGCACCGTTGGGTGACACGTCCGCCGCGGGCTGGCCGTTCTTCGACGGATTGTTGCCGTGCCCGTTGAGGACGAGCGAGCCGTAGCTCGAGCGGACCTCGGACTCGGTGGCGATCGAGAACGTGCCCTGCGTGGGCGGGTCGATCTCGACGTTGTTCGCGTTGATGTCCACGTGCGAAGGCCCGATCGCGCCCACGTAAGGACACGCGGTGTCGATCGCCTCGACCACGAGCCGCGTCGCGCCGGCGAGCCCCGTGACCTCGATCTGCCGCAAGAGCTCACGGTTCGTCGATTGGGGCGCGTTGTGCTGCCGGTATCCGGCGCAGTGGATCGTCGAGCCGGAGATGTGCTCGCCGCTCGGGACGGTCACGTTCACGCCGTCGGGGATGGTCGCGACGCGATAGTCGACCGCGCCATCGACCGCCGGAACGACGATGATCGCGCTGTCTCTGTTCGGCACGACCGTCACGCCTTCCATCAGCGGAGCCGGCGCCCAATTCAAGACGTGATTGGCGTCGTCCCTCGGATTCGTCGGATCGGACTCCACTTGAGCCTGACCGCCGTCGGGAGCGTTGCCCGGATCCGGCGTCACGGTCTGAGACGCCTCCTCTCCGGCGTCTGCGGCTGGAGACGAAGACGATGATGGTGGCGGCGTTGGCGTGCTCGACGACGAGGAGCTGCAGGCGAGCGCGACGGTGGCGAGGAGGATGAACGGTTTCTTCATCGGGGCCGGTTGCTCTAGCAGCGCAGCGCGATGAGGCGATTGCTCTTTGCGGCTGTGACGGCGCCAGCGGCGCGACCGTTGGATTCGAGGCGCGCGAGATCTTTACACAGATCGCGCGCTCGATTTTTTCGCGCATGACCTGACGTGCGACGCAGCCGTTCCAACTTGGTTCGCGCTCGAGCTCACCTGGGCGCGCAGATGTCGTAGCCGCGCATCGTGCAGTCGCTGTTGACGCAAACCTCGTTCTGCGCGCACTTGCCCGTCGCGCATCCGACCTGGAAGTGATCGGTGGTGTTGCACGTCGACTGACACGAGACGTCGATCGGCTTCGTGCACGCCTGCCCGGAGAAGAGCGCGACGTGGGCGCAGCAGACGCTCCCTTTGAGGCCTTGCGCCGCGCAGCTGTCTGGGCCCGAGCAGCGGATCGGCACGTCGCCGTCGCCCGAGCAGCTCAAGACGTTGGCGACGCACTCGTAACCGCCCGTGACGGTGTGCTCGCAGCAGATCGAGCCGTTCGGGTTGCACGTGAGCGTGTCGCCGCACTGGATTTGCCCGTGGAGAGCCCTTCCGATGGGCTTGGCCGTCTCGTGGTGGCGCTGCTCCGGTCGCTGCACCGCGACTTGCCCGACGACGAGGGCCACGACCAAGCCGACGACGACTCCCGCGACGAGCATCGCGAGCGGCTGCTCGCGGAGCCCTCGATCTTGGCGCGTGGACGTCGGCGCGCGGGGCCTCATCGAGGACACGTTGGTGTGGACGGTCACGACCTCGGCAAAATCGGACTGCTCGCGCTCGTCGATCTCGTCGGCGCGCCGGTGCGATCCCTGCTCGCACTTCGCGACGCGCTCGCCGAGCGCCGACGCGAGGCCGCTCGGGGAGGCCCCTCGGCGCGCGAGCCATTCGTCGAGCAGCCGCGCGAGCTCGGCGCCGTCGCGTGGGCGCTCGTCGCGATCGTGCGAGAGGAGGCGATCGACGATCGCGGCGAGATCCGGGTCGATCGCCGGTTCGCGCTCGCGCACGCCAGGCATCGGCGTCGTGAGGACCTTGGCGAGGAGCTCGAGATCGTCACCCTCGCCGTACGGTCGCGTCTTCGTGAGCGCTTCGAAGAAGACGACACCGAGCGAGTAGAGATCGCTTCGCGCGTCGAGCGGCTCGGAGCGGAGCTGCTCGATCGACATGTACGGGATCTTCCCCTTGAGCACGCCCGACTGCGTGCGACGGTTCGACGATAGAGCGCGCGCGATCCCGAAATCGGCGATTTTCACCTCGCCACGGACGCCGACGAGGACGTTCGCGGGGCTCACGTCGCGATGGACGACGCCGCGTGTGTGCGCGGCGTGAAGGCCGGCGGCCGTCCGCGCGCAAACGTACGCGGCGAGCTTTTCGTCGAACGGGCCGCTTCGGATCGCATCACGCAGCGAGGCGCCGCGCACGAACTCGGTCGCGAGGAACAAGCCGTCGCCGTCGATCCCCCAGCCGACGAGCGTGACGACGTTGTCGTGCTGAATCGAGGCGGTGATGCGCGCCTCGTCGACGAACATGCGGACGAACTCGGGATCGTTCGCGAGATCGTCATGGAGCCGCTTGACCGCGATTAACGTGCCGCGCGGATCGTTCGCGCGGCGCGCGAGATCGACGCGGCCCATGCCGCCGCTCCCGAGCTTGCCGAGCACCACGAAGGCGAGCGTCTCGTTTTCGAGCGGGGCTGCCGCGACCACGACGCGAGATTAGGAGATCGGCGCGGGTGCTGGCACGCTCTTTTCAAGGCAGTTGGCGTGCGTCCCTCAGCGCCCAAGTCGGCGCCGCTCCATTTGATCGTCGCCTACAAGCTATTGCGCGCCGCCGCGGCGCTTTGCGGCGCGACGATCATGTTCTCGTTCGCTGCCCGGGGTCGGACCGACGAGCTCGTCCACCTGGCTCGAGCGCTGAGGGACCACGCGACGAGCGCGTGGGCGATCGCCGCGGCGGACGCGCTCGTCCGCACGACGACGCCTCGACACGTTTGGATTGTCGTCGCCGCGCTCGCGCTCGACGGCGGCGTGACGTTCGTCGAGGGTTGGGGCCTCCACCGCGGGTGGCGCTGGGCGCCTTGGCTCGTCGTCGGGCTCACGTGCGCGCTCGTTCCATTCGAGGTTCGCGCGCTCGTTCATCACCCGTCGAGCATGCGCGTCGCGCTCTTGGTCGCGAACCTTGCGGTGGCGTTCTACCTGGCGCGCCACGCGCACGGGTCGACCGGGCGTTGTATGATTCGCGGGCGACATGGGCGACGAGACGGGCCGTCAAGAGTTCGAAGCCGCGCGAATGCACCCGTGGTCGTGGGACCGCACGTCCGACAGGACCACGTGGACCCCGGGCGTCGCCGAGCTCTTCGGCGTCTCGCTCGACGAGTTCGACGGCACGCTCAACGGGTTCCTCGCGCTCGTTCACGCCGATGACCGCGCGGCGGCCGCCGCGGCGATCGAGAGCACGTTCTCGAGCGCGGGTGTCGAGTTCGAGCTGCAACACCGCGTCTTGTTGCGCTCGGGAAAAGTCCGCTGGATTCAGGGACGCGGCGAGGTCGTGCGCGACGAGACGGGCAGCCCCTCTGCGATCCGCGGCGTCGTGTGGGACATCACGGCGCAGAAGGAGACCGAGCTCCGCGAGGCGCGCATGCGGCGACTGCTCGCCGTCGTCGCGGCGATCAACCGCGAGAGCGCACGCGGCGACTCGCGCGGCCTGCTCGACGCAGCGTGCCGCATCGCCGTCGAAGAGGGCGGGTTTCGCTTCGCGTGGATCGGCAAGCGCGACGCGAGCGGTCGCATCGTGCCGCTCGCGAGCGCGGGTCACGACGACGGCTATCTGAAGCTCGACGACATCCGCGCGATCGGAAAGGATCCCGTCGAGGGACCGACGATGCGCGCGATTCGCGAGCGAAAGCCGAGCGTCTGCTCGGACATCGCCAACGATCCCGCGTACGCATCATGGCGCGACGTGGCGCTCGCGCGTGGATTCCGCGCTTCGGCCGCGTTTCCCTTCGAACGCGACGGAGTCGGTGTCGGGGCGCTGAACGTCTACGCCGATCAACCCGGCATCTTCCAAGAAGAGGAGGTGCAGCTCCTCTGGCGGCTCGCGGCCGACATCGGCAACGCGCTCGAGCGCCTCGAGCTTCGCGCGTCGATGGAGCAGAACGAGCGCCTGCTCGCGCTCGGACGCCTCGCCCGCGGCGTCGCGCACGAGATCAACAACCCGCTCTCCTACGTGGTCCTCAGCGTCGACGAGCTCGAACAATCGATCCGTCGCGGCGACCAGGTTCTCGACGCGCAGCTCGCATCCCTCGCGCGCGCGCGCGACGGCGCGGAGCGCATTCGTCGCATCGTGCGGGACCTCATCGCGTTCGGACGCGGCGAAGAAGAGGCGAACGGCCCGGTCGACCTGAGCGCGATGTTGACCTCGGCCATCAACCTCACCGAGAGCCTCATCAAGCCCCGCGCACGACTCCACACCGACCTCCGCGCGACGCGCCCGGCGAAGGGCAACGCTCATCGGCTCGGGCAGGTCGCGGTGAATTTGCTCGTCAACGCCGCTGACGCCATCGCGGATGGCACCCCCGATCGCAACGAGATCCACGTCGTCACGCGCGACGACGGCGACCACGTCTCGTTCGCCATCCGCGACACCGGCGCGGGCATGGATCGCGAGACGATGGCGCGCGCGTTCGACCCGTTCTTCACGACCAAGCCCGTGGGCGAAGGCACGGGCCTCGGTCTGTCGATCGCACACGGAATCGTGACGAAGATGGGCGGGTCGCTCGACGTGACGAGCGAGCCCGGACGCGGGGCGACGTTCATCGTGCGCCTGCCCGCGTGCGCCCACGAGGCCACGCCGAAGACGGACGGCGCGCCGACGAGCCCGAGCGCCGCGCACCGCAGACGGCAGATCCTCGTCGTCGACGACGAAGAGCAGATCCGCGTCGTGCTCGTGCGAGCCTTCGCAAACGACGACGTGACCGTCGCGAAGGGCGCGCACGAGGCCGCCGCGATCTGTCGCGAGCGCGAATTCGACTGCATTCTGTGCGACGTGACGATGCCCGCGGGCGACGGAGTCGATTTCATCGAGGCCGTTCGCTCGCAAGGTCGCGGCGCCGAAAAACGCGTCATCTTCATGTCGGGCGGCGCGTACTCGCGGCGCAGCGAGGAGCTCCTCCAGCACGCGAGCAACCCGCACCTCGACAAGCCGTTCCGGATCGCCGACGCGTTCGCCGCGGTCGACCGAATCACGCAACCCGCGCAGCGGTGAGCGCGCGCGCACGATCGGCACGTGACCGACGGCAAGTGGCTTTCCGCAAATCGCGCTAAACTCGCCTCCAAACGCGATGATCGCGCGAACCGTCGAGCCGCCCCGCTTCCAAGCCGCGCGCAAGAAGCGCCGGTACAAGACGCGCGTGGTCCTCGCGGCGCTCGTGCTCGTCGTCGCCGCGGGCGGCGTGGGCTTCCGCATGCGGTCCGCGCCGGTCACCACCTCGCCGATCACGCGCGGAACCGCGGTCGAGGCGGTCTACGCGACGGGCACCGTCGAGCCGTTCGATCGCGTGCTCGTCAAGGCGCGCGCGTCGGGGATCGTCGATTTGAAGGTGCGCGAGGGGGCGACGGTGAAGAAGGGCGATCTCCTCGCCATCATCGACGCGCCTGCCCTCGCCCACGATCTCGCGCGCGGCAAATCCGATCTCGCGGCCGCGTCGAAGCAAGCGGGCGCGCGCGGCCCGCAGCTCGTCGCGCTCGAGGCGCAAGCCCGGGCGATCCAGGCCGACCTCAACACCGCTCGGAGCGAGCGCGAGCGCTCCGCCAAGCTCGCAGCCTCCGGATCCGTGCCGCAGTCGGAGCTCGATCGCATGACCGACAAGGTCAACGCGATCGAGGCGCAGCTCCAGGCCAACACGGCCCAACAAGACGCCCTCAAGATCGACCTGAGCGCGCGGCAGTCGGGCGCGAGCGAGACCGCGCAGGTCCTCCAAGCGCGTTACGCCGACACCGAGGTGCGCGCGCCGATCGACGGCGTCGTCCTCTCGCGCTTCGTCGACCCGGGCGAGGTCGCGATGACCAACATGCCGCTCTTCAAGGTCGGCACCGCGGACAACCTCGTGCTCGAGTGCGCGATCGACGAGGCCGACATCGGGCGCGTCGTCCTCGGCCAGTCGGTGGCGGTCTCGCTTTACGCGTTCGCGCCGCGCGTGAGCCACGGCACCGTCTTCGAGATCTTGCCCGAGGCGGACCGCGCGAAGAAATCGTTCCTCACGAAGGTGCGCCTCACCGACGCGCCCGTGGGGCTTCGCAGCGGCATGACCGCGGAGGTCAACGTCATCATCCAGCAGCGGCCGGACGCGCTGCTCGTCCGCGCCGAGGCGATCGACTCGAGCGGTCGCGCGCAGGTCGTCGTGGACGGCCACATCGAGCTTCGAACACCCACGCTCGGCGTCCGCGACATGTTGCACGTCGAGGTGAAGGACGGGCTCGCCGAGGGCGAACAGGTCGTCATCGGCGGAGGCGAGGCGCTCGGCGAGGGCGCGCGCGTGAAGGCCACGATCGCGCCCTTCGCCGACGCGAAATCCTCGGGATCGCCGTCGCGAGGCATGTCGCTGTGAGCCCGCCGTGAAGACCGTCCTCTTCATCGCGATGCGGCAGCTCTGGGAGCGAAAGCTCCTGAACGGCATCGCGGTCGGCGGCGTCACGCTCGGCGTGCTCGTGCTCATCGCGATGAACGGCATCATGCTGGGCTTCAGCGACAAGTTCACGTCGGCGATCCTCAAGATCAGCCCGCACGTGATCCTGTTCGACACGGAGCTACGCCCGCAAGCGCCGCTGCTCCAGCGCTTCACCGGGACGCCGGTCGCGGCGCGCGTCGAGCACGAGAGCCCGACCGATCGCCAAGCGCGCATCAAGCGGCCTTACGAGATCGTGAGCGCGCTGCGCGGCGTGCCGGAGGTCGAGGCCGCGGCGCCCTCGCTCGCCGGGATGGCGCTGCTCGAGTTCGGCGGCAAGACGAAGTCGGTCGACCTTCGAGGGATCGAGGTCGCCGCGCAGGATCGCGTGACGCCGATCCACCAGTACGTGAAGTCGGGCCGGCTCCGCGATCTCGACACGCAGAGCGACTCGATCGCGCTCGGCGCTGGCATCGCGCAAGACCTCGGCCTCAAGGTCGGCGACACGGTCCACGCCGCCGCGCCGGGCGGAAAACCGCTCGATCTCCTGGTGGTCGCGATCTTCGAGGCCGAGGTGCCGCCCGTCGACAAGACGCGCGGCTACACGACGCTCCGCACCGCGCAGACGCTCCTCGGCCGCCCCGACATCATCAGCCGCATCGAGATCCGCCTGAAGGATCCCAACGACGCGCTCCGCGTCAACGACGCGTTCGAGCGCATGTTCGGCTACGACGGCGAGAGCTGGAAGGAGACGAACGCGAACTTCCTCGGGATCTTCGCGATGCAAGACATGGTCGTGAGCTTCGTCATCGGCGCGATCTTGCTCGTCGGTGGCTTCGGCATCCTCGCGATCCAGATCATGATCGTCCTCCAGAAGCAGCGCGACATCGCCATCCTGCGCAGCGTGGGGCTCCGGCGCGCGGACATCTTGCGCATCTTCTTGTGGCAGGGCGTGATCATCTCGCTCGTCGGCGGCGTGCTCGGCGACGCGTTCGGCAAGGTCGCGGTGCACTACCTCGGAATGCTCCCGGTGAAGGCCGAGGGCCTCGTGAAGACCGACACGTTCCTCGTGAAGGACACCCCGACGATCTACCTCTGGGGCATCGGTTTCGCGATGCTCGTGGGCGTCGTCGCGTCGCTCCTGCCCGCGTATCGCGGCTCGCGCGTCGAGCCGGTGGAGGTCCTACGTGGACAGATCGGGTGACGTCCTCGTCGAGACGCGCCACCTCTATCGCGCGCTCGGCTCCGCGGGCGCCGAGCAGACGATCCTGCACGACGTCTCGATCTCCATCGAAACAGGCCATTTCGTCGCGCTGACGGGCGCGAGCGGCAGCGGCAAATCGACGCTCCTCTACTTGCTCGGCGCGCTCGATCGCCAAAGCGCGGGCGAGGTTTGGATCGACGGCGTGGAGATGGGCTCGCTCGACGACGACGACCGCGCGGCGTTTCGCAACGAAAAGCTCGGCTTCGTCTTCCAGTTCCACTTCTTGCTGCCCGAGTTCACGGCGCTCGAGAACGTCATCATCCCCATCCTCCGGCGCGGCGACCTCTCGCGGTCCGAGGCCGAGGATCGCGGCTACGAGGCCCTCCGCACGCTCGATCTCCACGAGCTCTATCACCGAAAGCCAGGCCAGCTCTCGGGCGGGCAGCAGCAGCGCGTCTCGATCGCCCGCGCGGTGGCCAACGAGCCCTCGCTCATCCTCGCGGACGAGCCCACCGGAAACCTCGACTCGAAGAACGCCGAGAGCGTGTTTCAGGTCTTCGCCGAGCTCGCCCGCGCAGGCCATTGCACGGTGGTCATGGTGACGCACGACGCGGACTTCGCGCGGCGCGCCAGCCGGCAAATTCGGCTCCGTGACGGACATGTGGTCGAGGACACCACACCGCACGGCGGTTGACGCCGGGGTGCAGTGTGCGACCCTTTCGAGGGGCGAGGACAACCATGCGCATCGACATCCACTTCCTTCCATTGATTGGTTTTGCGGGATTGATCTTCGCCGCGTCTTGCGGCACCGGGCCCACGGGGTTCGGTCAAGACGGCGGACCCGACACGAGCACGGGCGGCGGCGACGCTGCGAACGACAACAATTTCCAATTCAACAACGACGCGACCAACGACGCGCCCGCGTGCACGACGTGCTCGGGTGATCTGCACGACGTCATCACCTGCGGACCGAACCCCGTCGTCGTGCAGACGTGCACCGGCGATCAGGGCTGCGGCCCGAACGGGTGCATCAACGCGTGCGACGCGGCGGCGGCGAGCAAGAGCTCGATCGGCTGCGACTACTACTCGATCCCGCCGGACGCGTGGACGCACGGCAGCTGCTTCGCGGCTTTCGTCACCAACAACTGGACGTCCGACATGAAGGTGTCGCTCGTGTGGAAGGGCACGACGATCGACGCGACGCCTTACTCGTACATCCCGAAGGGCCAGGGCACGTCGATCACGTACCAGCCCGTTCCGTCGACGGGCATCCCCGCGAACAACATGGCGATCGTCTTCTTGAACGACTTCGCGTCGAGCGACATTTACTACGTCGGTTGTCCGAGCAGCGTGAAGGCGGCGATCAAGACCGAGGACATCGCGTCGAAGGGCACGAGCGTCGGCAACGCCCTCGAGCTCAAGACGACCGTGCCGGCCGTCGTCTACGACATCTACCCGTACGGCGGAAAGCTCTCGTACATGACGAGCGCGACGCTGCTCCTGCCGACGACGGCGTGGGACACGAACTTCGTCGCGACGACCATGGCGGAGACGCCGGCGACGACGCCGGGCATCGACTTCGTCTCGCAGATCGACAACACGCAAATCACCGTGCTGCCGACGACCGACATCACGGCAGCGACGGGCGTGAAGGGCACGACGAAGAACGTTCCCGTGACGTACACGCTCAACAAGGGGCAGATGATTCGCCTGATGCAGGCGGTCGACAGCTCGCAGAACGATCTCTCGGGCAGCATCATCCAGTCGACGCAGCCGATCGGCGTTTGGGGCGAGCACTACTGCATGTTCTTGAACACGAGCCCGCCGACGTGGCGCATCGTCGGCGCAGTCGACGGCACGACGCTCACGTACGAGCCGGCCGTCAGCGGCGCGCCGACGACGCTCAAAGAAGGTCAGATGGTCGAGTTCCCAGGGCCGGAAGCGTTTCGCGTCTACTCGCAGGACGACAAGCACCCGTTCTATCTCGCGGGTCACCGCCCCGGCGGCGACTGCGACGCGGCGCACCAGGAAATCCCGCCGATCCCGGCGCTCGGAAACGACTACGTCGCCATCGCGAACGAGACGACGAACTACGGCATGGGCGGTCCCGAGACCGTGAACATCGTGCCGCCGGCGCAGTTCCTCACGTCGTACACGTTCTTCACCGATCCGACGTACGGCTGGACGGACCTCGCGCTCGTGCGCGTGAAGGCCTCGGACAACACGTTCAAGGACGTGAAGCTCGACTGCCTGAGCTCGCCGGTCACGGGATGGAAGCCGGTCGGCTCGAGCGGCACGTACGAGTACGCGCACGTCGACGTGCAGTCGAACGCCGCACCGGTTGGAAACTGCAACAACGGCCTACACACGATCTCGAGCGACGGGCTCATCGGCATCACCGTTTGGGGCTACGACAGCGCGAACAGCTACGCGTACCCCGCGGGCGCGAGCGTCAAGCCGATCAACACGGTCGTCGTGCCGCCGACACCGCACTGATCCCGACGGATCGCGCGCGGCGCGGCCATTGGGCAACGTGAAGCGAGCGATCTTCGTCTTTCTGCTCGCGTGCGGCGCGCGAACGGAGCTCGGCGCACCGAGCGCGCGCGGAGACGGAGACGACGCAGGTATGGACGTGGCCTCCCCGACGTCGTACGTGCGCCTCGCGTGCGGCCAACGCCACACGTGCGCGCTGCGAGGCGACGGCGCGGTGCTCTGCTGGGGATTGAATACGAGCGCGCAGACGGGCGCGGACGCGAGCCCCACGAGCCCCCCCACGCAGGTCGCGCTCCCCGGCCCCGCGACCACGATCGGCCTCGGCGCGTACCACTCGTGCGCTGTGGTCTCGCAGCGTGCGTACTGTTGGGGAGACGATCTCGTGGGTCAGCTCGGGAGCGACGTGCCGCTCAGCGCGACGCCGCTCCTCGTCGATGGGGTCGGCGACGTCGTCGGCGTGACGGGCGGATACAGCCACTCGTGCGCGCTCCTCTCGACCGGCGCGATCGCGTGTTGGGGCCAGAACGGGGCTGGGCAGCTCGGCGACGGCAACACGTACTCGAGCACCACCGCCGTCGGCGTGCTCATCGCGGGCGCCGAGTCGCTCGCGCGCTCCGCGGGCGGAAGCCAGCACACGTGCGCGATCGTGCACGGGGGCGCGGTCCGGTGCTGGGGCTCCAACGTGTCCGGCGAGATTGGCTCGGGGAGCCTCGCGGCGAGCGCGACCTCGCCCGCGCTCGCCGTCTCGCAAGGCGCGACGTTGGCTGCGGTCGTCGACTATTCGTCGTGCGCCGCGATGTCCGACGGCTCGCTCCGCTGCTGGGGAACGAACGACCACGGGCAGCTCGGCGACGGCACGCACACGTCCTCGAACGTGCCCATCGTCTCGCAGGCCACGGGCGTACGCGACGTCGTCGTCGGACCGAACCACACGTGCGCGCTTCAAGCTGGCGGGCGCGTCTCGTGCTGGGGCAAGAACGACAACGGCGAGCTCGGCGACGGGACGACGACCGAGAGCGCGACGCCAGTCGTCGCGATCGCGGGAGGCGCGATGGACCTATGTGTTGGCGAGGCGCACTCGTGCGCCGCGATGAACGACGGGCGGGTCCTCTGCTGGGGCCAAGCGACGAGCGGCGAGCTCGGCCCCACGGGTCCGGTCGATCACGCGACGACGCCGGTCGCCGTGTCGGGGCTCTGACCCACGTCGCACGCGCGAAGCTCGAGCGTGCTCACGCCGCCGCGCGAGCGCACGGCGACGGTCAGCGTGTCGTCCTCGGACGCCGGCGTCCACACGACGTCGCGATCCTTTTCGGGCGCGACGCTTCCTTCGGCCTCCCAGCGCGTGCTGATCGCGGCGGGTCCGCCGTGGAGGGTCACGCGCACCCTTCCGTCTTCGCGCACGGCGGCGAGTCGAACGTCGGGAGGATCGAAGAGCGGCAAGGTCTGCGAGCGCACGGCGCGACGCGGGGTCGTGTCGCGCCATTGGTCGGTGGGATCGAGCAGCCCCACACCCGCGTCGGGCGGCGGAGGGTCGACGACGTCGATTGTCGCGTCGCTCGCGTCCGCGTCCATGCCGGCGTCGGGTGGGAGCGCGTCGACGACCATCCAATCCGGGCCGACGTCCTTTCCCGCGTCCGTCGGAACGGGATCGACCGTCGTCGAGCCGCAGCCGCTCGCCATCGCGGCCGTCGACATGCCAAGGACGGCCGCGACGCCGAGCCCCTCGGCGAGGCGCGAGATCCGCGGTGGAATTCGCTTCTTTCGCGTGCGGGCGCGAGACCTCGCGAGCGCCTCGATGTCGCCGATGACCGTATCGAGCCGCGCGTGCCAAAGGCGATCCGCGGCGCCGATCTGCAGCCCTAGCTGCGCCGTGAGCCGTTCGATGCGATCGCGATCCGCGAGGTCGACGGTCGCCGCGATCTCGACCGCCTTCTCGAGGTGCTCCGCCGTGTCGAGACCGATGGCGCGCGTCAGTTGATCGGCGTCGCGCACGAGCGCGCCGACGCGCGGGTCGTCGCCGTAGAACATTTTCGCGATCGTCGCGATGTAGCCGAGGCCCATGTTGCGGTTCGCGACGCCGGCTTTTCCGAAGTTCCGATTTCGAAAGGCCGACGAGCAGATCCGAAAGAGGAGCTCGGCCCGCTCGTCCTCGAGCTGGTAGTCCCAGCCGAGGACGCTGCCGCGGAGCTTGCCCTCGCGTTCGAGCCGGCGGTGAAGCGGCGTGCCGTGGTACGGCTCGGCGCGGCAGAAATTCACCGGGTGCATCGGGTGCTCGCGCATGAACGCGATGTTCGCGCGCACGTCGTCGAGGCGAGTCTCCGGCTCGAAGACGAGGAGGTTGTAGCAGGTGAAGATGCCCGCCTCGCGGCACGCGGCGAGCGCTTCGCGCACCGCCTCGGTCTGTCGCTCGCGCCCCAAATGGAGCGAGCCGGCGTCGGACACGTTCTCCACGCCGACGTAGAGCCGCACGACGCCGAGCGTCGCGAGCTCCTTCGCGGTCTCGTGGTCGATGCAGTCTGGACGCGCCTTGCCGACGAACGCCGCGCGTCCCACGCCGAGCTCGTCGAGGCGCGCGCGCATCTCGGAGACGCGCGCGATCGTGTCGGATTTGCGCGGCAGGAGGAAGTTGTCGTCGTGGAAGCAGAAGATGCCCGCGCCGCCGGCCGCGTGCCAGAGGACGGCCATCTCGTCGGCCACCGATCGCGCGCTTCGAAGGCGCACGGTCTTGCCGCCGCCGCTCTCGCGAGCGTCGCGGTAGACGGTCGTGATCGCGCAGTAGGTACACTTTCCCCAGCAGCCTCGGCCGCCCGTCATCGGGATGAACGGGATGCCTGCGTGGCGCCCATGGGGTCGATAGCGCTTCGCGACGGGCAGCGCATCGAGTTGCTCTTCGAGCGCGCGCGGCGCGGTTCGGCGCGGCGTGAGCGGAGCCGGGATCGCCAAGCCGGCGACGTCTTCGATCGGAGCGCCGCGCTCGAGCGCGCCGAGGAGCTCGACGAGCGTTCGCTCGCCGTCGTAGAGGACGACGCTGTCGAAGGGAGTCTTGCCCGCGAGGACGTGCTCCCACGCCATCGTCGGAAACTGCCCGCCGCACGTGAGGTGTCCGCGAAATCCGGCGGCGCGCAATCGCGAGCCCAAGCAAAGAAATTCGCTCGCGCGATGTTGGAACTGGATGCCGAGCCCGACCACGTCGGGTGCCTGCGCGAGGACGCGCTCGACGACCGCGTCCGTTTGGGTCGCGTCGTCGAACGCCGTCACGCTCACCGCATGGCCCGCCTTCGTCGCTGCTGCGCTCAGCATGCAAAGGCCCAAGTTCTCCTCGAAATCCGCCCCGACGAGGATCAATCGCATGGCGACCTCCGAGGCGAATCGTGGACCGCTTCTCGGCCGCGCGACTTGACCGATGTCACCCGTGCTGCGTCACGGCTTCGCGAGGCGCATGATCGAGCCGTCGTGATTCGTTCCGGCGTTCGTCCAATAGAGGCTCGTCGCGTCGAGGACGATCTCCCAAGGCTGGCTCTGGCCCGTCGCGAGGACCTGCGGACCACTGGCGCCGCAGCCGCTCGTGTCACAACGTAGGACAGCGCCGGACTGTTGATTCAGCCAGTAGACGCCGGACGCGTCCACGGCGATCCCCGCGGGGAGCGCCTGGTTGCTCGCGATGACGAGCGGCGCGGTGTTTCCGCAGCCCGCGATCGGGCAGCGAAGCACTTGGCCGCCTTCCGCGGTCGTCCAGTAGACGTAGCTCCCGTCGACTGCGAGATCCCACGGAGCGCCCGCGCTCGCGGCGATCGTCGTGGGCGTCGCGCAGCCGCCCGTCGCGCACGAGAGCACCGCGCCCGCGTCGCTGACCTTCGAGGTCCAGTAGAGCGTGCCCGCTGCGAGCGCGAGGCCGAACCATGGGCCATTCGGGCGATCTTTCGCAAACGTGCTCGGCGACGCGCAGCCGGCCGTGCTGCACGTGTCGATGCGGCCAGCGTTGCTGTTGACCCAGTAGACCGCCGTCGAGTCGGCGACGATCGCGACCGGGTTCTGCACGGGCTCGGTCGCGAGCGTGACGATCGTCTTCGCGCAGTCCGTCGGGTCGCACGCGAGGATGGCGCCGGGCCCAGCGTCCGGCCAACCGAACTCGGTCATGTAGAGGTGCCCGTTCGCCAAGAACACGTCGGCGGGCAGCGTCTGACCGGAGAGCAGCGTCGTCACGCCCGCGTCGGCGCAACCCGTGATCGCGCAGCTCGCGAACGACGCATCCCAGTCGTTGTTCGCCCAGTAAACACGCTGCGAATCCACCGCGAGGCCAAACGGAGAATCCTGGCTCGTCGCGAGCGCGACGGGCAGACAAGCCGACGCGCTGCAGCCCGCGCCGAGACAATCGTGACCGCACGCGCCGCAGTTGCGTCCGTCCGTCGAGGTGTCGACGCAGGTCGCTCCGCACTGCGTCCGCCCCGCTTCACACGCGCCGCCTGCGTCGCCTGCGTCGCCGCGGAGCTCGTCGAGCGAAGTCAGGAGCGAGCATGCGGTCACCGCGGCGAGCGCGAGAACGCCGAGCGCAACGAGCTTCCGCATCCAACCTACGATCGTATCATTTCAGCTCGCGCGTCGCTCGGCGCCCGCGTCGTCCACATCGTGCTTGCGCGCGGGCAGCGGGAGACCAAGCTCGGCGAACATCTTTCGGCGCATCCCGTGGGCCGCGCACTCGAAGGCGTCCGCCATGTTGGGCGCCATGCCGTGGCACTGGAGCTTGGCGCCGGTCGTCAGCTGCACTTCGAGGGTGCATCGCTGCTCGACGTCGCTCTCGAGGATGCGAAAGCGGAGGCTCTCGATGTGCTTGCGCACGGCGTCGAGCGCCTCGCGAACGACGACGTTCGCCAGGAGTCGACGCGCCTCCGAAACCGGGCCCGAGCTCTCGATGACAGCGTGCATGCTCGACGCCTATCGGAGTCGGCGCGAGACGGCCAAGTTACCGACGCTCACTTCGGCGTGAGCTTCATGACCGTGCCGGCGGCGTTGTTCGTCCAGTAGACGCTCGTCGCGTCCAACGCGACGAACGACGCGCCGTTCTGGTTCGTCGCGATCGCTTTGCCGCCGTTGACGGCGCCGACGGGCGCCTTGTAGATCGTGTTGTTCCCGGCCCAGTACACGTTGACGCCGTCGGCGGCGATGCCTTGCGGGAGGGCCGTCGCACCCAAGCTGATGCCCGCGTTCATGCTCGCGTTCTGCCCGACCTGATGGGCGTCGCCGCTGCTGGCTTGGTTGGTGAAGTAGACGTTGCTCGAGTCGATCGCGAGCCAATACGGGTTGTTTTGGAAGCCCGTGAGCTGCGCGGCGACGGAGCCGTTCGAGAGCAAGACCTTGATGATGTAGTCGTCGCCCGTGAGCGCGACGTACGCGTAGGTCGAGTCGACCGCGACCCCCACCGCATCGGTGACGCCTCCAACGAGCGTCGACACCGTGAGGTTCGAGAGCGTCGCCTTCATCACCGAGCTCGAGGTGGACCAGTAGAGGTTCGTCGCGTCGATGGCCATCGCCGACGTCGAGAGCTGGTTGGTGGCGATCGTGACGGGAGCCACGCTGCCACTGAGGGGCATCCTCATGACCGTGTTGCCGTAGTTGTTGGTCCAGTAAACGTAGGTCGCGTCGAGGACGATGCCGAAAGGCCCGTTTTGAGGGTAATTTTGCGTGAGGTTGACCGCGCCGCCGCCGCTCAGCGACATCGAATAGATGTTGCCGCTCGCTTGATAGGTCGTGACGTAAGCCTTGATCGTGTTGAGCGCGATGCCATTCACGTGCGGGAGGTTGGTCGCAAGCGTGACGAGACACTCGCCGGCGTTGCAGCTCGTGCACGTGAGGCCGCAGCCGCCGCAGTTGCTGTTGTCGGTCTGCAGATCGACACACACGCCGTTGCACACGGTCTGACCCGACGTGTTGCACGTGCACACGTCCGAGGAGTTGCACGTCTGATTGGCGCCGCACGTGCCGCACGTCTTCCCGCAACCGTCGGTGCCGCACGTCTTCCCGGCGCAGCTGCACGACGCTTCGGGCGCGGTGTCTGCCACGGCCACGTCCGCCTTCGAGTCGGCAGGCGAGTCGGTAAACGTCGCGTCCGTGCCCGCGTCGTTGCCGACGTTCGAGTCGCCGATGCAGCCGGCGACGAGTAGCAGCATCCCCCAAAGCATTCTCATCATCGACGTTTGCATGTGCTGACGAGCTTACCGCACTACCGGCTGCAATAGCGCCGATTGAGCGGCAGCGACCGCCGTCCCCATCGGCGCGCCTCGATGCCCCGACGCATGAAGCGCGCGCTCGATCGCGCCGACCGTGGCGAGCACCTCCGCGGCGCCGGTCGCGCCCATGTGGCCGACGCGGAAGTATTTCGTGCGCGCGTCCGGGTGGAGGCCACCTGCGACGATCGCGCCCTCGTCGGCGATGCGCGCGACGAGCGACGCGTCGACGCCTTGCGGGTAGAAGAGGGCGCTCAACGTGTGCGCGGCGACGTCGTCCGACGTTGGGAGCGTCGCGAGCTTCATCGTCGACCACGCCGCTCGGAACGCGCGCGCGACGGCCTCGTGCCTCGCGACGCGCGCGTCGACGCCCTCGGCGAGCAAGCTCGTGACGCTCGCATCGAGCGCCTCGACGAGCTGCACCGCGGGGGTCGCGAAGTACGCGCCCTTCTTCGCCTCGTACGCCTCGAGGATCGGGAGCCACGCGCCAAAATCGGCGTAGTACGAGCGCACCTTGGACTTGCGCGCTCGCCAGGCGTCCACCGCGCGCTTGGACGCGAGCACGATCGCGAGGCCCGGCGGCGCGCCGAGCGCCTTTTGGCTCGCGGTGAGCGCGAGATCGACGCCCCACGCTTCCATGCGAAGCGCCTCGCCGCCGACGGAGCACACGCCATCCACGATCGAGAGCGCGTCGTGGGCTCGAGCGAGCCGAGCGATCGCCTCGACGGGCGCGAGCACGCCGGTCGACGTGTCGACGTGCGTGACCGTGACGACCTTCGGCTTCACGCGCGCCACCACGCGCTCGACCTCGGACAGATCCGGGACCGCGCCGAGCGAAGCTCCGACGCGCGTCGTCTCCGCGCCGTGGCGCTCGAGGATGTCGGCCATACGCGCGCTGAAGTAACCGGTGTCGACGACGAGCGCGCGATTGCCCGCCTCGACCGCGTTGGCGACGGCCATCTCCATCGCGAGCGTGCCGCTCCCTGCGACGACGAACGGCTGGGCCGCGGGCGCGACGAACACCTCGCGAAGCCCGCGGAGGACGCGCGCGAACGCGTCGATGAAGCTCGGCGCGAGGTGGCTCTTCGGTGGCCGCGCCATCGCCTCGATCACGGCCGGCTCGAGATCGATGGGACCGGGGATCATGAGGAGCGGGCGAGCCAACATGAGTGCAGTAGACTCGCGCCCGTGGAGAAGCGCAAACGCACGAGGTCGGCGAAGGGCGGCGAGCCGGAGCCCCAGGCCGTCGGCATCGAGCGCCTCCCCGTCGCGACGCTGATCACGCGCGACGGCGTCCTCGTCGCGATGAACTCGGCGTACGAGGAGCTCACGGGTCGCGATCGCGGCGAGCTCGTCGGGCGTGCGGTGAAGGAAGTGATCGGGCTCGTCGTCGAGCCGATGGACCGCGGCATCTTCGCTCAGCTCGCGACCAATCGACAGTCGGCGGATCCGCGCAAGCAAGGCTCGCTGTGGTGCCGCATCCTGCGCGCGGATGGCGCCCAGCGCGCCGTGCGCGTCGAGTGGGAGCTCGCGGGCAACGAGGCGCTCGTCTTCATGCTCGACGCACGACCCGAGGCGTTCGGGCAAGAGGTCACCGAAGCGCTCGCGAGCGCCGCGGGGACGTTCTCGCGATGCGCCAGCGAGGCCGAAGTGCTCGATCGCGCCGTCGACGTCCTCTGCGATCGGGGATTCACGGCGACGTTCTTGCTCTGGAGCGACGACGATCCGCTCCTTCGATACGGCCCGACGCGTAGCCCAGGACGGGGGGTCGGGCGTTCGTTCGAGTCCGCGCGGCTGAGACGCGAGATCCTCGTGCAGCTCAACCCGTCGTTCATGGATCGCCGAAGCGCGTTCTTCCAAGACGGGGTACGCGTCGTGCGCGAGGTCTTCCCCGTGGTCGTCGCGGAGCAAATCGCGGCGCTCTTGCCGGCGACGCGCATGGTGCAGGCTCCCATCTTCGTCGCGGATTCGCCGTACGGCGCGCTCGTGGTCACGAGCGACGCGCTGAGCCCGCTCGTCGCCACGGCGCTCGAGCTCTTCGCCGAGCTCGTCGGCGCGGCCATCGAGAACATCCGCCTGCGCGCGGAGCGCGTGGAGCGAGAGCGTCTCGCCGCGCTCGGAGAGGCCGCGGGCGTGATGGCGCACGAGGTACGCAATCCGGTCGGCGCGATCATGAACGCGCTCGCGCTGCTCGATCGCGAAGACCGCAGCGTCGCGCCGAACCGCGCGCTCCTCGCGATCATCTCCGAGGAGACCGTCCGCCTCGAGCAGCTCGTGACGCAGCTGCTCGAGCTCGGACGCCCGCTGCTTCCGCGGCCTCGCGCGTACGCGCTCGAAGAGCTCACGCGAAAGGCGCTCCGCCTACTCGAATCGCGAGGCGAGCTCGGCGATCGAGCCGTGGAGATGCCTCCGGCGAGAGAGACGCTCGCGTGGATCGACCCGGATCTGATGGAGCTCGCGCTCGTGAACGTGCTCCGCAACGCGGCGCAGTCGACGGGACACGGCGCGCACATGCGCATCCGCGTGCAGGTCGTGGACGGCTTCGCGCGTTGGACGCTCGAGGACGACGGACCGGGGATCCCCGACGAGGTCGCGCGAAAGCTCGGACAACCCTTCGTGACGACGCGCGCGACGGGCACGGGCATGGGCCTCGCCGTCGTGCGACGCATCATGGAGGCGAGCGGCGGCCGGCTCTCGATCGGCCGCGCCGAGCTCGGAGGCGCGGAGGTCTCGCTCGACTTGCCACTCGCCAAGACGTGACGACCCGATCGGCGTACGCTGCGCTCCTCCAGTGAGCAAGAAGACCACGGCATTCGTTCGCGATCTCGAGGGCGTGTACAAGGGCGTGCCCAGCACGAACCCCCGCGCGGCCGCGGCGCTGCGCGCCATCCTCAACGCGACACTCGTCGCCGCGCGAACGCTCGAAGACGACGCGTCCGCCGCGACGCGCGAGCTCGAAGCGCTCGCGAAGGAAGCCGACGCGAGCCTCAAGCGCCTGAACCGAGCGCGCAAGGCGCATCCGACCGCCGCGCAGGCGTCGGCGGCGCGCAAGACGGCGGAGGAGCGGATCCAATTCTTGAAGGTGCTGAGGCACTCGCTCTCGTCGTGGAGGCTTCCCCCGCCCTCCGCGGCGCGGAAGGCTCCGCCCACGCTGCGCGACGTGGCCGCCCAGCTCGCGAAGACGATCGAGCACGAGCACGCGGTCGCGCTCGCGAAAGAATCGGGCGTGATCCTCCCGACCACGGCCGACATGGTCGACAACATCATGCGCGAGTGGGCGCGCCACACCGAGTCGAGCGGCGACTATCACCTGGGCGACTCGGGCTCTCAGCAGATGGTCGTCGATGCGTTTCGCGCCGTGGGTTTTCCGAAGCGCGTCGCCGACGCGCTCTACGACTTCGAGGCGCATCACAAAAAACGCGCGCACACCTGACGCGCTGGACGGTCGACTGACCGCAGTGGTCATTCGCCGTTCGCAAAACCTCGATGAATCGCGGCGAATCGCGCGGCAAGCGAATTGCAATTTCGCGGTGGAAATGAATTCTTCTCCGTCGATCACCGAAGTTCCGCAGATCAGCGAAAGGCGCGAGGGCGCGCGTGTCGCCATCGCGCTCGAGGTCGCGCTCACCGGTGACTCGCAGTTCTTCGCGGGCATCACGGGAGACATCGCGTGCGGCGGTTTGTTCGTGTGCACGTATCGCACGCTCGAGATCGGCACGAACGTGGACCTCGCCTTCTCTCTGCCCGACGGCGCGATGATCAAGACGACCGGCAGGGTCCGCTGGACGCGACCTGCGTCCGCAGGTGCTGCGCCGGGTGTCGGCGTGTCGTTCGAGTCGCTCGGTGAAGAGGACCGCGCGCACATCGAGAGGTTCTGCGCGGAGCGCGCCCCGCTCTACCACGACGACGATTGACCCGTCGCTACGGGAGCGAAAAACGCAGCGCTCCCGTGTCGCGCGTGTAGCCCGAGATCACGCGTGAGTCGTCGGTCGCGAACACCATGTCGCGCCCGGACCACAGCCCTGGCGTGTTCGTGGAGTTGAACGTCGCCTTCCATTTGCGCTCCCCGTTGGCGAGCGAGAAGGCGACGATGTACTCGCTCGGTCGGACCTCGTACCCGACGATGACCTCGTCGCCCGCGATCGTCGTGCTCGTCGGCTGGCTCGCGAGCAGCGGGTTTCCGTCGGGCACGTCCGCCTTCCACGCGAGCTTGTGATCGCGAAGCACGCCGATGACCGGGTACGACGTGCCCGGCTTGTGTCCGCCGATCAGCACCCACGCTCGGTCGATGGGCACCGCCCACCACACCGCCATGCCGTCGAGCGACCTCGTGTCGACGCCGAGCTTCGCCGCGCACGGATCGGTCTCGTGCAGCTTGCACTCGATCTTGCCCTCGAGCTCTTGCTCCATCTTGCTCGTGGCGATCTTCTTGCACACGAACTTCCCGTCGGGATCGAACGGCGTCTGCTCGCCGGTCTTCAGCGTGACGAGGAGCATCCGGCCATCGACGCGAAGCACGCGCACGTGGTCGGTGTCGTCTGCTTCGCAGAGATTCTTCACGCGCTCGCCGAGCGGGACCGTCCAGATCGGCTTCGTGCTCTTGAGATCGTATGCCCTGAGCTCGCCCGCGTCGCTCGACACGACGACGAAGCCGCCCACGAGCGACATCGGATCGGACCAGTGCTGCCCGTCGACGACGTCGCTGCGCCAGAGCACCTTGCCGTTCGTTCCGTCGAGGGCTGCGTACCCGTCATGCCCGCCGAACGAGTCGACGATCGAGACGACGTCATCGTGCCCGTCGCCATTCACGTCCGCGATCATCGGGCGTTTTCTGAAACGCAGCTGCTCCACCTTCACGCCCGCGTCTCTCGTCGCGTCGCCGCCGATGGTCGCCGTCGCGCGCCCCTTCGTGTCGCGCTCGCTCTGCTCCTCTTTGTGATGACACGCGGCAAGCACGACGAACGCGGCTACGGCCCATTTCATGGGCGGCGATGTTAGCGCAACGGGGGTTGTCGGTTTGCTAACCGAGTTGTCGCTCGATCGCGGTGTTTCTCGGCGAATCGCGTTGGCTCGCGCCGTGCGTAATGCGAGGTCATGCGCCTCCTCGCCATCGCAACGTTCGCGACGCTCGTCGCGGGCTGTCTCACGCGCCCGCTCACCACCGGACAGCCCACGACCCAGAGCGTCGTCTTCGAGCAACTGAAGCAGACCGCCGTCGACAAAGTCGATCTCCTGTTCGCGATCGACAACTCCGCGTCGATGGGCGACAAGCAGGACCTCCTCGCCGCGGCGGTGCCGGTCCTCGTGGGGCGGTTGCTCAACCCGAACTGCGTGTCGACGACGGCGACGTGCTCCGTCGCGTCGGACTGCACGACTGCGCTTGGGGCTTCCGCTCAGTGCGACGTGGGCAAATGCTTCGTCGGCGGCGACAACCAGGGTGGCGATCTCCAGTGCTCGACCATCCCAGGCACCAAGCCGGAGTTCGCGCCCGTCCACGATCTCCACGTTGGGATCGTGAGCTCGTCGCTCGGGGGCGGCGGCGCGACGGACACGTGCGTTCCGAAGGACGCGAGCGACAGCACGCACCAGAACGACTCCGGGCACTTGCTGAATCGCACCGCCGGCGTGCCGGAGGGATCGATCGCGAACGCGAAGCCGATCGCCGGGAGCGGCGGAAGCTTCCTCGCGTGGCTCCCGCCGAGCGATCCGAAAAACGCGGGGAAACCCGCCCCGAACGTCACGCCTTACGCGAGCTCGACCGAGCTCGTGTCCGATTTCCAGTCGCTCGTCCAGGGCGTGCAGCAGCACGGGTGCGGCCTCGAGGCGCAGCTCGAGAGCTGGTACCGATTCCTCGTCCAGCCCGATCCGTGGCAGTCGATCACGCTGACGAACGGGAGCGTCCCACGCGCGCAGCTCGAGGGCGTCGACGCGACGCTCCTCGAGATGCGACACGATTTCCTCCGGCCCGACTCGCTCGTTGCGATCATCCAGCTGACCGACGAAGAAGACTCGTGGAGCGATCCGATGTGGGGCGGCGGGTACGGGTGGACCGCGCGAACGTCGAACTTCCCCGGCGGCCCGAACGACAACAGCGGCGTCGGGCCACGAGGCACGCACGAGTGCGACGCGGATCCGACGAGCCCGGATTGCACGTCGTGCGCGTTCACGAGCGCGACGAAGCCCGTCTCGGGTCAGGCGGTCTCCGCCGATCCCAATTGCAACTCGTGCGCGGGCGGCGCGGCCTCGTGTCCGAAGCCGGGTTGGTGGTCACCTGCGACTCCGTCGACGCCGATCGCGGCCGCCGATGGCCTCAACGTGCGCTACGGCGAGCAGACGATGCGTCGCCGCTACGGCTTCGACAACCAGCACGCCATTCAGCGCTACGTCGATGGGCTCCGATCGACGATGGTGCCCGATCGCGATCACGAGTCGCACGATCACGACGCGTACGCACCGCAGCGCAACTGCACGAACCCGCTCTTCGCGGCGAAGCTGCCCGACGGAACCGACACATCGAACGCGGCGCTCTGTAACCTCGACCACGGCCCGCGCACGCAGGACTCCGTCTTCTTCGCGCTCATCGGCGGCGTGCCTAACGATCTCGTCGCGGACCCGAACGCGGTCGACTGGACGAAGATCGTGGGCCACGATCCCGATCACTACGATCTGACCGGGATCGATCCGCGCATGCTCGAGTCGACGTCGGCGCGTCCTGGCGTCGCGTCCGGCGAATGGAACACGCTCACGTCGGGCGCGACCATCGACCTCGAGTACGCGTGCACGTTCGATCTTCCGAAGCCGAAGGACTGCACGCTCGCCGCGAACCTCGGCGCGTGCGACTGCACGGGCGCCGCGGCGACTTCTCCGGACGGACCGCCGCTCTGTCAGGGAACCACGCAGGTCAAGGGCAAGGCGTATCCGACGATCCGCGAGCTCCGCGTGGCGAAGGCGCTCGGAGACCAGGGCATCGTCGCGTCGCTCTGCGCGAAGGTCGTCACCGGCGACACCAGCGCGCCGAGCTACGGCTACAACCCCGCGATGCAGTCGATCGTGAATCGCCTCAAGGCGCAGCTCGCGCAGAAGTGCCTGCCCGAGAAGCTCGCCATCCAGTCCGACGGGACCGTGCAGTGCCTCGTGCTCGCCGTCTATCCGAGCCAGACGGATCAATCGAAGGGCTGCACCGACCCCGGCATGTGCAACCCCGCGGACCCGACGACCTGCGGCTGCAAGCCCGATGACGCGGCGTGCATCGCGACGTATCAAGGCATGCTCTCGCGCTTCCAAGCGAGCGCGGCGGGGCCCGCGCCAGTTGCGTGCATCTTGCAACAGCTCGCCGATCCGGCGTGCGCGAGCTCGTCGAGCGCGGGCTGGTGTTACGTCGAAGGCGCGCAGCACACTGGCGGGTGCCCGCAGGCGATCGAGTTCGGCGCGGGCAGCCCGCCGATTGGGACCACGGTGCAGCTCGAGTGCATCGAGCAGAAGTGACGCCCCTCAGGCGAGCTGACCGCCGCAATAGACGCACGGGCCGAGGTCGCGAGCGTCCCTCATGCGCGGCGCGCCGCACACGGTGCAAGCCATTTGGTCGACGTTGGTCTTCACCGCGCCATAGTGGACGAGCGCGGCGCGCGCGTTGTCGAACATCGTCGACGTGAGCGACGTCATCGGCGTGCTGACGAGCGTCCACGCGTTCTCGAGGACCTTCTTCATTCGCGCGCGAAGATCGTTCAAATCGGCGAGCGGTGCGACGGACGGCACGACGATCGCGCCCTTGTAGAACGCGCCCGTGGCTCTCCGGAGCTCGGCTTCGAACGAGCCGCCTTCGTCGGGCAGGAGCTCCACGCGCGCGCAGAGGAATTTCCGGTGATAAATGAGCTTCGCCCCCTCGAGCGTTCGCTTGGCGTGGTCCGACGGCGAGCGTCCGCAAGCGCGCTCGGCCTGGGTCATGACGACGTACTCCGGCCACGCGACGAGCTGCGGGAGGTCGTACATGCAGTGCCCCGCCAACATGCGCGTGCGCGTGCCGGGGACGTACTCGTTGATCGCACGGCAATGGGTGCACGTGACGTTCGTCGTGATGAAGACGATCGGCAGCGGGAGCGGCGCGCCGCACTGCGTGCACGTGTGAACGTCGCGGGCCTCGGCGGCTTCGCGTTTGATCGTCTCTCGCGCGAGCTCGCACCGCACGGCGAGCAGCGTTCGCTCGACCTCGAGCTCGATCCAATCGCGAAGCGCGTCGCCCTTCGCCCGCTCGGCCTCGAGCCTCTCGCCGGTGACGCCCGCGCCCTCCATCGCCGCGCGCACTTGCGCGCCCCACGCGTCGTACACCTTGCCCCCGAGGTCCGTCGTGCGGCGGGCGATCGCGTCCCACCCCGCGAGGACCGTGTTCGGGTTGCAGTCCCCTTCGGCGACGTTGCGCACGCACGCGCCGCTCGCCTCCGCCATGAGCTCGACGGCGCGTGCCTTCGTCTTCTCGAGGAATGCGTCCCACCGCTGAACGACGGCATCACTCATCGCCCGAGCCTACGTGCGATCATCGCGCTCGTGCTAGCTTCCGGACTGCCGCGTATGCCAGCGAAGTCGCTTCCGCCTGCTTCGAGCCGCATTCAGGCCACGTTCGGCTTCATCGATCTCGAGGGGTTCACGGCGCTCACCGAGGCTCACGGAGACGAAGACGCCGCCGAGCTCGCGACGCGCTTCGCGAAGCTCACGAAGGCCGCGCTCGGTCCGCGCGATCGCTTGGTGAAGACGATCGGCGACGCAGTGCTCGTGACCTCGGCGGACGCGCGCGCGGGCGTCGCGCTGGTCGAGAGGATCCTCGAACGCGCCGCGAAGATCCCGAAGTTCCCATCGCTGCGCGCGGGGCTCCATCACGGCAGCGCGGTCGTTCGCGACGAAGACGTCTACGGCGCGGCGGTCAACCTCGCCGCGCGCGTGGCCGCCGAGGCGCACGCCGGCGAAGTGCTCGGCACCGAGGCGATCGCGGCCGCGGCGCGCGCAGCCGGAATTCCGGTCGCCGAGCTCGGGAGCGTTCCGCTCAAGAACGTGCGCGGCGAGGTGAAGCTCTTCTCCCTCGGGCTCGTCGTGGGCGCGGACGCGACGCCGATCGATCCGGTGTGCCGCGTCCCGATCGATCGCCGCGAGGCGGTGGGGCGCCTTCGCTACCAGGGCACCGAATATTTTTTCTGCTCGATGACGTGCGCGGCTGCGTTCGCGAGCAACCCGGGCTGGCACGCGGCCTAGACGGCCGGGCAGCGTCGCGCGAACGCGAGCACCCGGCGCGCGACGGCGCCGACGTCGTCGAGCTGCGGGCTATGTCCGAGGCCGTGCGGCTCGTCGATTGTCGCGCCCGGCAGGTGCGCGCGGAAGAACTCGAGGTTCGACGGCGGCAAGAGGCGCTCGCTGCGTCCCCAAAGGAGGTGCACGGGCATCGTGAGCCGTGCGAGATCGGTGGGCGCGAGCGCGTGACGCGCGCGGACGTCGGTCGCGAGCTTGCGAAGCGGGCGCGTGCCCCAGCGCCGACGGAGGTTCCACGCGATCACGTGGCGAAACGGACCAGGGTCGGCGTGGAAGACGGTCCGGATGAAGCGAACCGCGTCGGCGTGCGTATCGACGCGCAACCTCCCGGCGAGCGAGTCGAGCTCGTCGTGCGACGACGGGGCTCCGGCGGGCGACGCGAGGAAGAGGCCGCGCACGCGGTGAGGACGCGCGCCCGCGAAGCGAATCGCTCCGAGGCCGCCGAGCGAGTTGCCGAAGACCACCGCGGGCTCGTCGAGCGTTTTGTCGAGCGCCTCGCCGACTCCGTCGAGGCACGCGTCGACGTCGAGGTCGTCGGGCGCGTCGCTCGCGCCATGCCCGGGGAAATCAGGCGCGATGACGCGCCGCACGTGCGGACGGAGGCGCTGGAGCAGCGGCAGATAATCGGCGCCGCGTGAGCCAAGGCCGTGCAAGAGCACGATTGTCGGACCCGAGCCGCGCCCGGCCGAGGTGACGACGCGCACGTCGCCGGTGCGCGTTCGAACGTCGCGGCTCGCGTAGCCGAGCGCAGAGAGCGCGAGGTCGAGTGCAGACATCCAGTCGGAAAGGTTAGCTCGCCTCGTGCTTCGCGCAGCTCATCAGCGCTCGAAGCACGAAAGTTGCTCAACCTCGTCGTGTGCCATGAGGATCCTCGTCACCAGCTCGCGCATGCCCCATGCGCTCGATCTGATCCGCAAGCTCGGACACGAAGGCCACGAGGTCTACGCGTCGGACACGTTTCACACGTCGCCCGGAAGCCACTCGAGGTTCGTGAAACAAGCGTTCATCACCGCGGCCCCGGCCTACGAGCCCGAGCGTTTCCTCGATGACCTCGGCAAGATCGTGCGCGCGCACGAGTTGGATCTCCTCGTTCCAGGTTTCGAGGAGGCGTTTCTCCTCGCCAAGCACCGCGACGCGTTTGCGCCTCGCGCGAAGATCTTCGTCGCGGCGTTCGACGACCTTGCGCGTCTCCACGACAAAGCCGCGTTCGTCGAGCTCGCTCATTCGCTTCGGCTGCCGGTGCCGGAGACGATCCTCGCGACGAGCACCGAGGCGCTCGTGCGAGCGACGCGGGCGTTTCCCGAGTACCTCGGCCGGCCCGCGTTCTCGCGCGGCGGGGTCGACTTGCTCACGAACGTCGGCCCGCTCGCGGGCCACCTCACGGCCGAGACCTGCGTGGCGACCGAACGAAGACCGTGGATCGTCCAGCGCTTCGTGCACGGTGAGGACGTTTGCAGCGCGAGCGTCGTGCACCGCGGCCGCGTCGCCGCGCACTCGACCTACGTCCACCCGCTGACGATCGAGCACGCGGGCGGGATCTCGTTCGAGTCCGTCACGGAGCCCGAGACGCTCGCGATCACCCGGCGCATCGTGGAGCACCTCGCGTACGACGGTCACATCTCGCTGGACTTCATCCGGACGCCGAGCGGGCTCGTCCTCATCGAGTGCAACCCGCGCCCGACCGCAGGGGTCTTCGTGATGGACAGCAAGCGCTACGTCGACGCCCTGCTCGCTCCAAGTGACGGTCCGCCGTACGTCGTGCCGAGCGGCGTCCGCAAGCAGATCACGTCCGCGATCCTCCGCGACATGTTCCGCGACTGGCGCCAGGTCCCGAGCGACCTCGAGGCGCTCTTCTCCGGAGCCGGAGAGATCTACGCGCACGTCGACGATCCCGCGCCAGGCCTCTATCAGCTCCTCTCGTATTCCCACGTCTTCTCGTATCGACATCGGCTTCACGTGAAGCGCCACCGACACACGGACCTCGTCGCCGCGCAGTTCTACGACATCGCGTGGAACGGCGACGAGCTGCCGTGACTGGAGACCCCATGACCTTCGACCTCTCGCGCGTCACCTTCGACGACCTCGGTCCCGAGCGAATCCACTGCTTCTACGATCCGAAGACGAAGATGCGCGCCTTCGTCGCGATCGACACGACGCGATTCATGATCGCGGGCGGCGGCGTGCGCATGGCGCCCGACGTCGCGGTGAGCGAGGTCACGCGCCTCGCGCGCGCGATGACGTTCAAATACGCGATGCTCGAGATGCCGTGCGGCGGCGCGAAGGCGGGCATCGTGCTCGACCCAGCGGATCCGTCGCGCCCCGCGGTGATGGCCGCGTTCGTCCGCGCGATCAAGCCGCTCGTCGACACCGGCGCGTTCATGCCCGGCGCCGACATGGGGACCTCGAGCGCGGATTTCGATTCGCTCTGGGGCGATCGCGTGACGACGAACCTCGCGACCGAGACCTTCGAGGGCCTCCCGCTCGAAGCGCAGCTCACCGGCGCGGGCGTCGTCGCCGCGGCGAAGGCAGCGTGCGAAGCGCTCTCGCGGCCGCTTCGCGGGGCGACCGTCGCGCTCGAGGGGTTCGGCAAGGTGGGCGTCGGCGCCTCGAAGTTCTTCGTGCGCGAGGGCGCGAGCGTCGTCGCGATCTCCACGATCGAGGGCGCGCTCTACGATCCGAAAGGTCTCGACGTGACGGCGCTCCTCGCGCTCCGCGAGAAATACGGCGACGCGCTCCTCGCGCACGCGAAGGGCGTCCAGCGGATCGCGCGCGAGGAGCTCTTCACGCTCCCCGTGGACGTTCTCGTCCCCGGCGCGCGGCCCGACGTGATCCACGAGGGCAACGTCGAGAGGATCTCGGCGAAGCTCGTCTCGCCCGCCGCGAACATCCCCTACGCCGCAGGGACGCTCCCGCGTCTTCACGCGCGCGGGATCGTCGCGCTACCGGATTTCGTCACGAACGCGGGCGGCGTGCTCGGCGCGATGGCGTCCATTCAAGGGCTCACCCCGGCGCAAACGTTCGCGATGGTGGCGGACCGCGTCGGAACGAACGTGAAGCTCGTCCTCGAGGCGGCGCGCTCGGAAAACGCGTCGGCGTTCGACGCCGCCGTTCGCATCGCTCGGCAGCGCCTCTCTCAGTAGCGCAGCGAGATGCGCGACGTGAAGGTCGAGTCCGCCGCCACGACGAACTTGGACTCTTCCCACGTCGGCCGGCTGAGCGCGTGCGTGTGGTTGTTCGAGATGCCGTAGCCCTCGAGCGGCATGCCGATGAAGTTCTTGTCCATCTTGCCGTTGCCGTTCTCGTCGTGGATGACCGCGGCCGCGTACGTGCCCGGCGGAAGCCCGGAGAACGAGCAGGACGTGGTCCCGCCCGTGACGACGACGTGTTTTCGCAGGTCGCGGTGCGCGGCCCAATTGTCGGGGAAGTCCTCGCCCTTCGGATAGAGCTGACACCCGAGAAATCCCTTGATGGTGCGAAAGGTCGACACCTCGAGGACGATGGTCGCGCCTGCGTCGGCGTGCACCGGCGGCGCTGAGGTCATCACGAACGCGGCGATCGCGCCGACGAGAATGTTTCGCAAGGCCATGCTGCGCGTTCAGCATACTTCGCGATTTTTCCTCGCGCATGCTCAGCCGTAGTTGGAGCCGTGCAGGGCCGCCCAGAGCGTGTCCGGCGACATCGCGGGCGAGCCGCCGCCGCGCGCCTCGATTTCGTGGACGATCTCGACGACGCGCGCGTTGATCGGCGCGCGCTTTCCGACCGACTCGGCGAGCCGCACGATTTCTCCGTTGAGAAAGTCGACCTCCGTCTTGCGCCCGCGCGCGAGGTCTTCCCACATCGACGATCGGGCGTCGGGATCGATCGCGAGCTGAGCGCGCGCCGCGACGCGAATGAGCGCGGTCGGCAGCCCGAGCGCGAGCGGAAAGACCGCGACAGGCAGCGGCCCGATACGCTTCGGGCGAACGCCCGCGGCGCGCATGATCGCGAGCGCCTCGTGCATGATCGCCGCGAGCGAGCGCCGATACCCGCGGCTCAGCACGATCTCCCGCGTCGGCGCGTTCGACAGCGCGCTCACGGCGTTGTTCAGGTTCATCACGAGCTTGGACCATTGCATCTCGACGATGTCGCGCGTCGCGAACGCCTCGAAGCCCGCGCGCGTGAGCGTGTTCACGAGCGCGGTCGCCTCGGGCGCCTCTTCGACCACGAGCGGGCCGCTCGTCGCGCGGTGAAACGCGCCCGCGCCCTTCGAGACCACGTTGAAGCCGACGATGCCGCCGAGCACCTTCGCGCGTGGCGCGCGCTCGCGCAGGACTCCAGCGTTTCGCAGGCCGTTTTGCATGCTCACGAGGACGGCGGACGGCGCGACGGTCGCGATTGCGTCGCCGGCCTCCGCGGTCTGCGCGCTCTTCACGCACACGAGGACGACGTCGCACGGCGCGAGCGCGGCGGCGTTCGTCTCCACGACGACGTTCGTGACCGTCTTCGTGTCGCCGCCGAGGTCGATCGTCGTGAGCCCGTGCGCGGCGATCTCGGCCTTCACGCGCTCACGCCCCACGAGCACGACCTCGGTCCCCGACGCGGCGAGGCGTCCGCCGAGGTAACAACCGATCGCGCCCGCGCCGAAGATCCCGAGCATCGGTCGTCACTCGTCCAGATCGCCGCGGTAGCTCGACGCCGCCGCGCGCATCGCACGCAGGCGCGTGCCGAGCTCCTTCGCGAGGATCTCGAGAGACGCTTCGTCGAGCCGAAACGGAAACGACACGGTGTGCGCGTCGCCCGTCACGACCTCGAAGCGCTCGTAGCCGCCCACCTCCTCGATGCTGAACGCGGGGATGCGCTCGCACAAACCCGCGCGCGTCTTGCAGGTGAGCGCTTCGTGATCGAGCGTCAGCGTGTAACGCTCTTGCGTGCCATCGAGGGCCGCAGCGTCGAACGTCACGCTGAGCGCGTCGGGTTGATCGGACCAGACGAAAGAGACTGGCTCGTCGTCGATCGGGTTGGCGGCGGCGAGGAGCGATTCGAGCGTCGGCCGCGGCATCGGCCGCCAAGGCTCGCCGTTGTCCATCAACCGGCTCGTCTCGGGGTCGAGCGGCAGGTTCGCTTCGATCGGGTAGTACGCGTTGTGGTGGTCGACGAGCTCGGTGAGCTGCGCGAGCTTCCGCTTCACGTCGCTCTCGCGGCCATCGCGGTGCGCCTCGAGGATCAGCTCCGAGAGATCTTCGATGTTCTTGCGTCGGCGCGCCCACGCGGGAGGACCCGTGACGATCGCCTGCACGCGCTCGGCCGTCGTCAGCGTGAAGTTCCGCTGCGGGGACGCGGTCTGCTCGGAGCTCGTGCGCTTGCGGGCCACGGGAGGATTCTACGCGGTCAGCTGCCGCGGATCAGCTCTTCGAGCTGCGCCACGCGGTCTTGGTAGACGCTCCCGAGCGAGCCCGCGGTCAGGTCGTCGAGGTTCGCGAGCGCCGCGTTCCAGCGGTCGAGGATGGATTGCGCTTCGGCCACGACGTCGTCGCGCGATCTGCCGCGGATTCCGCGCGTGAGGAGCGTATGCGCGTCTCGCTGCACGCGATCGGCGTCGCGCTTGGCGACGTAGCTCGTGATGATCGGACAATCCTCGCCGACCGCTGCGAAGCCGTTACGCTCGATCTCGGCGACGCGCTCGTCGAACGAGGCGCGCGCGGCGAGCTCGTCGCCTTCGAACGTGTACGTACGGACGTCCGCGTCGGTCATCGCGCGCGACCCTCTCGCGAGGTGAACGCGCGGGCCCTCCAGCACGATCTCGACGAAGCCATCGCCCTTCTCGAAGCGCATGACGGGAGTTTGATCCTGCGCGCGCCAGGTTGTCGAGCGCGACCGTCAGAGCCCGAGCGCGGCCGTGATCTGCTTGAGCATCGTGGCCTCGAGCGGCGAAAGCCGCCCGTCCACCGACGCCGCTTCGACGAGCTGACCGAGCACCTCGCGCCGCTCGCCCTCCGCGAGCTTCGCGAGCGACGCCTCGGCCTCGGTCCAGCCCTCGAGGTCGATGACGGTCCGGCGCTCGGCGTCGTCGAGGCCTTCGCGCTTCATCGTTTGCTCGAGCAGCATCCGCTCGTTCTCGGTCATCATCCCATCGGCCGTGAGCACCTTGGCGACGAGCACGCACTTGGCGACGCGAACATCCATTTGGCCGATTCTGCCAGATCCAAGAACTTAAAGATCCGAGTACTCCTCGCGCGTGCCCGAGACCGTGCCGGCGCCGAGGACGGGCGCCGTGCGATAACGCAGGCGCACGCGCCCGAGACCGCCACCGCCGCCGCCCGATTCCGTCGACGCGGTTCCGGCCGTCGCAGCGGTCGACCCCGCGGCGCCGTTTCCGCCCTTTCCACTGCCGGAGCCCGAGGCCATCGGTCCGCCGTTGGCGGGCGTGGTCGTGAGCGTCGCGTCGCTGCCGGGGTTACCGTTGTTGACGTCGGAGGAGCCGCCGCCGCCACCCCCGCCGTTCGACGCGATGAGACCGTCGATCGTGATCGTCGGCGCCTCGAGGAAGACGAGGCCGCCCGAGCCGCCGCCCGGCGCGGACTCGCCGTTGCAACCTGGCGCGCCGCCGCCGCCGCCGACGTGGATCTTTCCCGTCGAGGAGACGTCGATCGAGACGGGCGAAGCGATGCTCAGCGCGCCGCCGCCCGCGCCGCCGATTCCGTTGTTTCCTCCGCACTGGCCCGCGTTGCCGCTCCCCTTTCCGCCGGGCGCGCCGCCGAAGAGATCCGTGTAGACTGCACTGAATGGCGTGCCCGCCGTGCCACCGCCGGTGCCGCCGCCCGCGCCGCCCGAAGAGCCGTATCCGCCGCCGCCGCCGCCCTTGGTCGACGCGGTGCCGAGGCCGCCCGCGCCGCCGCTCGTCGATCCCGACGCGATGCCGCCTGGACCTGGCGTGACGCCGACGCCGTTCGCCGTGATCGTCGCGGTGATCGAGACGGCTCCCGAGGCGACGACGACGAGCGGGAGCGAGCCCTTGACGAGGAGCGGGCTGCTCACGGTGAAGGCGCCGACCGACAGAATGCTCCGGTCCGAGCTCTTCACGAACTTCGCGTTCGCCGGAAGCGCAACCGCCGGGCCGTTCGCCACCATCTGGATCGTGAGCGCGCTCGTGTCGATCACCGCGGGTCCGACGAGATCGCCCGCGTTCGCGATCACGGCGGTCGCGGTCGCGTGCGTCGGAAACGCGTTGAGCGGCGCGGGGCCGTCCGGGCCCGAGTCGACGGGAGCGCTCGCATCGCCCGCGTCCGCCGGCAGCGAAGCGTCCGAGGTCGCGTCCTTTCCGGGCGAGCCCGAGTCGGTCGGCGTGCCCGAGTCCGGACCGTTGCCCGTCACCGCGTCGCCGACGCAAGCGGTGAAGATCCCAGCGACGAACAAGAGCGAAGGAAGGAAAAAGGCGCGATTGGGCAACATGCGCCGCATCCTAGCGTGCGCGAGGTTAAGCTTGGAAGCGTGACGCGCGACGAGGCCCTTCAGAAGCAGCTCGAGGTCGCTCGGCAAATCACGCACGTCGGCAGCTGGCAGTGGGACGTGGGCACGAACCGCGTCCTCTGGTCGGACGAGCTCTACCGCATCTACGGGCTCGAGCCGCAGTCGTGCGAGGTCACGTTCGAGTCGTTCCTCGCGCGCGTTCACCTCGAGGATCGCGAGCGGACGACGCGTGAGGTGACGGCCGCGAGGCGATCGCATCGGGGCTCCCCTGCCCGAGATACTTCCCTACGCGCGCGGTGGGGGTCTCGAGCGCCTGCTCGGCGAGGTCGCCCGCGACGGCGGCGTGCACGAGACCGCGGTGTATCGCTCGAACGATCCCGTGGATCCGACGCGCGCGGTCGCGATGAAGGCGTTCCCGCTCCCGGGCGGACGCGTCGGCCTCGCCGCGGAGGACATCACGAAGGCCACGCGCGTGAGGCTCCTTCGCGACGGCGAGCAGCGCGTGCTCGAGCGCATCGCCGCGGGCGGCGAGCTCGGTGAGATCCTCGAGGCGATCTCGCGGCTCGTCGAAGAGCACGCGCGCCCAGCGGTGAGCTCGATCTTGCTCGTCGACGACGACGGCGTGACGCTCCGTCACGGCGTCGCGCCGAACCTTCCCGCGGATTACGTGCGCGCGATCGACGGCTCGAAGATCGGCGAGCGCGCGGGCTCGTGCGGCACGGCCGTCTTCCGTCGCAGGCCCGTCTACGTCAGCGACATCGAGAGCGATCCGCTCTGGGCGACTACAAGGATCTCGCGCGCCGGTTTGGTTTGCGCGCGTGTTGGTCGACGCCGATCGTCGCGACGCTCCAGCGCTTGATGCACAGGTGAGCGCGTCTACGAAATCGCGCGCGCGAGCTCGTCCTCGAGGCGGCCCATGATCGCGTCGCTCTTTCCGTGGCGAAAGACGATCTCGCGAAGGAGCGCGAAGACGAAGCACGCATGGGACGAGGCCGCGTCGCATCCGTCGGCGAGCTCTTCGCGCGCCCACGGCGGCGCGAAAACCGAGAGGAGCGCGGCGTCCCAGCCCTCGGCGTGCGTGCCGGCGCACTCCCAATCGATCACCGCGAGGCCCTTCGCGTCGCGCATCACGTTCCGGAGCAGGAGATCGCCGTGCTGGAACACGGCGCCCTTCACGTCCTTCGCGAGGCGCTCGGCGATCGCGGGCTCGAGGAGGCCCCGCTGCGCGCACGAGAGGATGCCGCTCGAGATCCACCGCGTCGGCGACGTGGGGTCCTCGAGGAGGCGCGCGCGCATCGCGTCGCTGTCGGCGCGCGTCGGCTTCACGTCCACCGCGCACACCATCGTGCGAATCGCGCGCGAGAGCGCGACGAGGGCTTCCCACGTCGCGCGATCCTTCGGCACGGCGTGACGGCGCTGCGCGAGCGGCTCACCGTCGATTCGCTCGAAGACGATGAAGCCGCGCTCCTCGCTCGCGTCGAGCATGCGCGGGACGCGAACGGGGAGCTCGAGCTCCGCGAACGCGCGGTGGATCGCAATCTCTCGTCGCATGTAGAAGCGCCACGGGGGCTCGTCGCGCTCGAGCGTCTTCTTGACGGCCTCGCGCCCGCGAAACCGAAGGGGCTCGATCACGCACTTGATGGACCGGCGCGTCCGCACAGGACGCGAACGTATCAGGGCCCGACGATGACGTTCACGGCCAGCGCGACGCCGATGTTCCCGGAGAGATCGACCGCCATCGCCGTCAGCGTGATCGTGTCGCCCGCTTTGAGGCCCTGTTGGTTGCCGCCGCCCTGACCCACTTCGTAGTCCGTGCTGACGCTGGTCGATCCGCTCCCGTTGATGCGCGAGCCCGTTCGGTTGAGGGTGAGGTTGCCGCCGGTGCCCGACACCGCTTGAAAATAAGTCTGGCTCACGCCGATTTCGTCGGCGGCGGCGACCGTGACGGTGAACTGAACGCCGTTCTGCGCGCTGCCGACCGTGGCCGAGTCGAGCAGCGGCTGGCCTTTGTCGTCGAGCGCCGACACCCTCCCACGTCAGCCCCGTGAAGACGCCCTCGTACTCTCCTGCGTTGTTCGTCTTGGCGGTCACGTCCGGGACCTCGTGCGCGGCGCCGTTTCTATCCGTGTAATCCACATGCATCAGCACGGATCTGGGAAGAGACCACATCGGGACTGATGGCGACCTCGACCCGGTCAGGCGCGGAGCCGCAAGCCAAGAGCGTCGGCAAGGAGAAGCGGAAGAATCTCATGAGCTACTCAGTGGGGCTGCCGTTCGACATGGTCACGACAATCGCTGTTAGTCTCGTTGGATGTTCCGGTTCTTTGTCGTCGCGGGGGTTACCGTCACGGCGGGGTGCGGGCTCTTCCCGGATCTCGGCGGCCTCGCGGGCGAAGACGCGAGCGCCACCGACGCGACCACGATCGATTCGGGTCCCGACGCGACGGCGGATTCAGCGAACGATTCGAGCGGCGATGCGGGCGACTCGGGCCCGGACGCGCCGAGCTGCACGACGTGCAACAGCATGGTCTCGGTGTACCGCTTCGCGGATCCCAACAACCTCGGTCACGACTCCATCGGCCCGAACCACATGATGACCGTGCACGGCGCGCCCACGCAGTCGACGGTCACGCCGATCGGCTTCGGCGGATATTCGATCCAGCTCGACGGCAGCAGCTGCGTCTGCATCGACAGCGGATACTCGTTCGACTCGACCTCGGACCACACGCTCTGCTTTTGGTCGCAACCCGCCGCGCTCGCAGACAGCACGAACCAATTCGCGCAGGCTTGCGGCTACGACACGTGGACGGCCAACTCGGGCGCCGATTACCTCTGGCGCATCAACAACTGCAACGGCGGAACGCCCATCGACCTCCAAGTTTCGAACGTGTACTCCGTCGGCAAGTGGGTGCAGATCTGCCAGACGTACGTGAAGTCGACGCTGACGCGCACGGTCATGATCGACGGCCAGACGAACGTGAAGCACGTGAACGTCGACACCGCGCCGATCGTCGAGTCGACGAGTTCGAACTGGTGCATCGGCGCGTACGGAAGCGGCGGGTTCTGGACCGGCCGAATCTACCTGCCGATGTGGTTCAATCGCGTGCTCAGCGACAGCGAGATTCAAACGGTCTACTCGGGCTCGTGCTGCTTGCCGTGATCAGCGGCGCGACGCCGTCGCCGAAACGTTGATCCAGCGCGCGAGCTCCGTCGCGAAGTCGATGCCTTCTCCGCGGAGGTGGCGCTCGAGGTGGCCGAGCGAGTCGACGCCCCAGAACATCGCGCCCGAGACGATCATCGTCGGCACGCCGAACACGCCGCGCGCGATGGCCTCGTCGGTCTGCGCTCGGAGCCGCTCCTTGGTCGCCGGCTCGATCGCTCGGCGCACGAGGTCGCGTCCGTCGAGCTTCGCGGCGTCGAGCACGCGCGCGGCGGAGTCCTCGGTGTCGATCGGCTCGCCGCGGGCCCACGCGGCGGTGAAGAGCGCGTCGATGCGCGCGCGTTTCTCCGCGTCGCTTCCAGGGACCGTCGCGACGCGAAGCGCGAGCAGCGGGTTGAACGGGTGCGACGCGGGCGGACCGTACGGCACGCCGAGCAGGCGCGCGGTGCGCACCGTGTCGGCGACGAGGTAGAGGCGCTTGGCGGGGATCTCGGCAGGCCCCTTCGTCTGGCCGTGCGCGAGGAGCGCCGCGAGGAGCGTCGGCACGGGCGTCACGGTCCGCCCGTGCCGCTCGGCGACGGCGTGGATCTGCGTCCACGCGAGGTACGCGTACGGCGAGAGAAAATCGAAGTGAAACGTGATGGCGTCGTCGCTCATGCGTTGCTCCAACATACAGCGGAGCCGACTCGGCGGGCGGCGACGTGGAATGCGCGTTGCGTACTTCGCCCGAGTGCAGTCGCTCGAAGAGCACGACCATGCGAACTCGGAGCTCCGCGAGCAAACCTTGCTCGAGCTCGCGAAGCGGGACACGTCCGATCTCGACGCGACGTGCAGAGCCGTGACGGAGGCTGCGGCGGCGCTCGTCGGAGTCGCCCGCGCGAGCGTGTGGCGTTTCGTCGGCGAAGAGCTGGTCTGCGACGATTTGTTCCTGCGCGACGAGGCTCGCCATACGGCCGGACAGTCCATTCCTCTGTCGAGCTGTCCGACGTACTTCACGAACGTCTCGCAGAGCATGTCCATCCGCGCCCAAGACGCTCACACCGACCCTCGCACCGCCGAGCTCGACGCGTGGTACCTGCGCCCGCTCGGGATCGGCGCGATGCTCGACACGCCGATCTGGAAGCCCGGCGGCGTCGGCGGAGTCCTCTGCTGCGAGCACGTCGGCGGCGCGCGCTCGTGGACCGAGCTCGAGGAGCGCGACGCGGCGCGCCTGGCGGACTTGGTCGCGCGATCGGTGGAGCGCTCGACGCGGCGCGCGGCCGAAGAGCGTTCGAAGGTCGTCCTCGAGGCGATACCTCAATACGTGCTCGTCGTGGACGAGCACGGCACGGTCATCGAGGCGAGCGCGATGGCGCGCCAGACCCTTCTGGTCGAAGGGGGGACAACGCTCGCGCAACGCTTCGACACGCTCGAGCTCCGAAACCTCGCGGGTGAGCTCATGCCCAAGTCCGAGTGGCCGACGGAGCGCGCAAGGCATGGCGAGATCGTGCGCGCCGAGATCGTCGAGGTGTCCTCGCGGGTCACGGGACAGAAGCGTTGGCTTCGCGCCACGAGCGCGCCGATCAAAATCGACGAGAGCGTGCACGGCGCCGTCGTCATCTACGAGGAGGTCGCCGAGGAGATCCGCATCGAGCGCGTGAAGCGCGAGGTCCTCTCCGCCGTCGCCCACGAGCTCCGAACGCCGACGACGATCGTGAAAGGCTACGCGCAGCGCCTCGAGAACGTCCCCGGGCGCTCGACCGACGAGCGGCGCGCGCTCCTCGCGATGGAGCGTGCGTCGGCGCGCATCGAGCGGCTCGCCGAGGCGCTGGTCGATGTCACCGCGATCTCGTTCGGGCGCGTCGTCCTCTCCATGGAGCACGTCGATTTGGCCGAGATCGTCCTCCGCGCAGTCCACGTGTCGCCGGGCTCGAGCGCACACGTCGTGCGCTTCACGCCGGGCGCGACGCCGGTGCACGTCTTCGTCGACCCGATGCGCATCCAGCGGGTCTTCGGCGAGCTCGTCGAGAACGCCGCGCGGTGCTCGCCCGCGGGCTCGCCGATCGACATCGAGCTCCACGTCGAACGAGGGCGCGCGCAAGTCCTCGTGCGCGATCGTGGGATCGGCATCCCCGCGAGCGCGCGTCCCCACGTGTTCGAGCCCTTCTTCCGCGCGCGCGTCGGAGCGCCGCAGAGCGTCGGCGGCCTCGGGATCGGCCTGTTTCTCGCGCGCGAGATCGTCGTCCGACACGGCGGGACGATCGACTTCGAGAGCGCCGAGGGCGTGGGGACCACGTTCACGATCACGCTCCCGCTCGACGAGGAGATCTCATGAGACCCCCGATCGTCTTGATCGCCGAGGACGACCCGGATCTGCGCGACCTCGTCGCGATCACGTTGGCCGACGCCGGCATGGACGTCGACACGGCCTCCGACGGGCGTGAAGCCCTCGCGCACGTGCACGCGCGCAGGCCCGACCTCGTCCTGCTCGACATGATGATGCCCGTGATGGACGGTCGGCAGTTCGGCGTCGCGCTTCGAGCGCTCGACCACCCGCCGCCCATCGTCGTCATGACGGCCGTCGATCGCATCGCGCAGAGCGCGTCGGACGTCGGCGCCGTGAGCTGGCTCGCGAAGCCGTTCGATCTCGACGATCTGGTGTCGACGGTCCGCCGCTGTCTCCCGTGATCGGATAACGTGCCCCGATGACCGCGATCCAGCGCCCGCCCGAAGCCGCCGCCCAGCTCTTTTACCGCGCGGCTTCTCGGTTTCCGATCGGCGCGCGCCTCGACATCGGCCCTGAGGACCAACTCGTCGTGACCCAATACGGAGTGGTCCTCGGCGTGCTCCCGCCCGGGAGCTACGCGCTGCATCCGCAGGCGCTCCCGATGATCGCGCGCGCGGTGGCGGGTCCGGTGTTGGAAGCCGAGCTGTGGTTCGTGCGCGCGCTTCCGATCCACGGATTGCGCGTAGGCGGCTCGCTCGGCTCGTTCGTGGATTCGGCGACCGGCGTCGAGTGCACGGTGCGCATGATGGCGCAGTACGCGCTCGCGGCGACCGATCCGGCGCGCTTCGTCGTCACGTGCATCGGCGCCGGACCGACCTTCGAGAGCGCCGACGGGCTCGTCGGGTGGGTGAACAGCGTCGTCCTCCGACACGCGAAGGAGCTCATCGGCCGGTGGGTGAGCGAGGGCGCGAGCCTCTCGAAGGTGCACGACCTCCAGACCCGGCTCGGCGACCAGATCCTTCCCTCGCTCCAGGAGCTCGAGTCCTCGGGCCTGCGCGTGCCTTCCGTCGATGGCGTGACGCTCATGCTCCCCGAAGACGACACGAGGCAGCTCCAGCGCGCGGCGGTCGAGGCCGCGCGAAACAAGATGCAGTCGACGCTCGCGTGCACGCGCTGCGGCGCCCCGCACCCCGGCGGCCGGTTCTGTACGCAGTGCGGCGGCGCGCTGGCGCCGCGGTGAATCGCATCGCGCCGAGGCGGCAACGGCGTTATCTTCGGGTGGTCAGCTTTCGCTAAGAGGGGGCTCGAATGAAACGCGCGATCGGCTTCGTCGCCTCGGTCACCCCGCTGATGCTCGCGATGTTCTCCGCGTGCGGCTCGCACGGATTCGGAAACGACGGAGGGACCGACGCGAGCGCGTTCGACTCGCCGACGTTCGGCGACACCGGCGGCGGCGACGGCGCGTGCAACAATTCGTGCTCGGCCGACCTGCACAGCGTCGTCGACTGCCAGGGCAACGTCTTGTCGACCTGTCCGGCCGATCAAGGCTGCGGCCCCGGCGGCACGTGCGTCGCGCCGTGCGACTCCGCGAACGCGAACAAGAGCACGTTCGGCTGCGACTACTGGGTCGTCGACCCGGACATCCTCAGCGGCTTGGGTGGCGCCGGCGGCTCGTGCTTTGCCGCGTTCGTCGCCAACAGCTGGGGACAGCCCGTCACGCTCGCCGCGAGCTGGAACGGCCAGACGCTCGACATGTCGACCTCCGCGCGATTGCCCACGGGAAATGGGCTCTCGCTCACGTACGCGCAGCTCTCGGGCGCCAATCACGATCAGCTCAACGCGGGCGAGGTCGCGATCGTCTTCCTCAACCGCTTCGGGACGAACCCGAGCCCGTTCCAGATCACCGACTGCCCGAAGGGCATCACGCCCGGCATCGCCACGGTCGACACGGCCGTGCACGGGACCGGCATCGGCAAGGCGTTCCACCTGACGAGCACGGCGCCCGTCGTCGCGTACGACATCTTGCCGTTCGGCGGCGGGCAGAGCGCGGCGACGAGCGCGACGCTCCTCATTCCCACGAGCGCGTGGGACGTGAACTACATCGCGGTCAACGCGTACGCCAAGGACCAGGTCGTGCCGCAGGCGCAGCCTTTCTTCGAGGTCGTCGCGTCGCAAGACAACACGCAGGTCACCGTCGCGCCCACCGCGGCGATCGTCGGCGGCAACGGCGTCGCCGCGGTCCCCGCGAACGGCGTCGGCAACTACACGCTCAACGCGGGCGAATACTTGCAGGTTACACAGGACGCGGAGCTCACGGGATCGCCCATCCAAGCGAACAAACCCGTCGGCGTGTGGGGCGGCGCGACCTGCCTCAACATCGACGTGAGCGACACGGCGTGCGACTCGGCACACCAGCAGATCTTCCCCGTCGCGACGCTCGGCCACGAGTACACGGCCGTGCGCTACCGCGATCGTTACGGCACGCCGACGAGCGAGAACGAGCTCGTGCCGTATCGCATCGTCGGCGCGGTCGACGGGACGCAGCTCACGTACGAGCCCGCGCCGCCCAACGGCGCGCCGCTCTCGATCGCCCACAAGATGGTGAAGACGTTCTGGTCCGCGACGCCGTTCGTCGTGAAGAGCCAAGACGACCAGCACCCGTTCTACCTCGCCGCGCACATGACGGGCGCTGACTACGCGGGGTCGGGAGGCTCGGACGGTCGCGGCGATCCCGAGTGGGTCAACGTCATCCCGTCGGCCGAGTGGCTCGCGTCGTACGTCTTCTTCACCGACCCGACGTACCCCGAGACCAACCTCGTCGTGACGCGCCAGAAGGGTCCGAGCGGATTCGCCGACGTGTTCCTCGACTGCCACGGCACCGCGCCGCTCACGGGTTGGACCTCGCTCGGCTCGAGCGGGCAGTACCAGTACACGCGCGTCGATCTCGTGAGCGGCAACTTCCAGAAGCAAGGCGGCTGCGACAACGGCCGCCACGAAATGCACAGCACGGTGCCGTTCGGGCTCACGGTGTGGGGTTGGGGCTCGTCCGTGACCGCGCCGTTCAGCTCGACCTACGTGAGCTACGCGTATCCGGCGGGCGCGAGCGTGAAACCAATCAACCTCGTCGTCGTTCCAGCGCAGCCGAACTGAGAAGATGCGATCGGCTCCGTGTCTCCTCGCGCTCTGTCTCGCTTGCGGCTCCGAGTGGGCGCCGGTGGGTCCGCTGCTCCGCGAGGGTCGCAACAACGATTTCGCCGCGACGCAGAAGTACCGATCGCAAGAGCTACGGCTGACCGGCGTCGTCGTCGCGACCGGTGAGAAGAAGATCGAGCACGGCGCGGGGCGCACCGACGGCACGTGGGCCGAAGCGCCGTCGGCGGAGGCCGACACCCCGCACCCGTTCGTCCAGCTGCGCGACGCCGAGCGTCCGTCACCCGACACGGTCACGTGCTACCTCGACAGTGCCGGGACGAAGCTCGCCTACGGCACGCCCGTGCGCGTGCGCGGTTTCTTCTTGGAATTCGTGGCTGTGGCAGGCCACGTCGACGCCGTGCTGAATCGTTGCAGCGTGGAGTAGCATCGAGGCGATGACGACGACCGACATCGGGCTCGACGCGCACCTCGCGCAGCGCGCGCGATCGCGCGTCGGGACGATGCTCGGAAACAAGTATCGGCTCGACGCGCTCCTCGGCATCGGCGGCATGGCCGCGGTCTATCGCGCGAGCCACCGCAACGGCGCCATCTTCGCGATCAAGGTCCTGCACCCCGAGTATGGAATGCGCGGCGACGTGCGCGCGCGCTTCCTTCGAGAGGGCTACATCGCGAACTCGGTGAAGCACGTGGGCGTCGCGCGCGTCGTCGACGACGAGGCGATCGAAAACGGCGACGTCTACATCGTCATGGAGCTGCTCGAGGGCGTCTCGGTCGATCGGCTGGCGTCGCGCTTCAGCGAGCGGCTTCCGCTCCGCGCGGTGCTCGCGCTCGGAATCGGCGTGCTCGACATCCTCGGCGCGGCGCATTTGGTGGGCGTCGTTCATCGCGACATCAAGCCCGCGAACCTCTTCGTGACCTTCGACGGACGCGCCGTCCTCCTCGATTTCGGCATCGCGCGCGTCTACGACGCGGCGACGACCGGCGGGTTATCGACCGCGGCCGGCGTGATACTCGGGACGCCGGCGTTCATGGCGCCCGAGCAGGCGAGCGGCGAAAAGAGCGCGATCGGCGCGCGCACGGATCTCTGGTCGCTCGCCGCGACGATGTTCGCGTGCGCGAGCGGTCGCACGGTCCACGTCGCCGAGAGCGGGCCGCAGTTCCTCGTGCAGAGCGCGACGCGAGACGCGCCGCCGTTCAGGAGCGTCGTCGAGGACGTGCCCGAGCCCATCGCGGAGGTGCTCGATCGCGCGCTCGCGCGGCAAGTCGAAGAGCGCTGGGCGGACGCAGCGGACATGCGCGACGCGCTGATCGCCGCGGCGCGCTCGGCTTGGGGCAGCGTCCCAGGTCCGGCGGATCTTGCGCTGCTCTTCGCGCCGACGGGCAAGCTCGGCGAGCTGGCCCAATCGGATGCCGTGACGCAGGTCGCGCAAGAGCCGACGCCGGTGACGCACCACACGCCGCCGGGCGCGGACGGCTTCTTCCGCGCGATCGTCCAGACCGTGCGCGACCTCGGGTTCGACGCGGACGCGGCGCTCGTCGCGGCGGGCCTCGACCCGAAGACGTTCGGAAAGAACGACACGACGTCGGTTCACCTCGTCGATTTCCTGGAGCGTGTCGCCGAGATCGCGAAGGAGCCGTCGATCGGCGTGAAGACAGCGTTCAGTCTGCCGCTCGGCGCCACGGGCGCGCTCGACTACGCGACGCGGACGAGCAGCACCGTCCGCGACGCGTTCGAGCGGACGTCGCGCCTCCTGAGCTTCGTCACCGATCGCGTCGCGTTGGGGATCGAGGAAGAGGGCGATCGCGTGCACCTCGTGTGTCGCACGAACCCCGGCGCTCCGAAGGGGCCGCAGATCACCGAGTTCCTCGTCGCCGTCGTCCTCGCGCGCGCGCGCGAGGCGCTCCGAAGCGCGATCCCTCTCGTGTCGATCAACTTCACGCACGCGCGCCCGGCCGACGGGCTCGACCTCGCCGCGACGTTCGGAGCGCCGGTCCTCTACGAAGAGCGACGCGACGAGATCGTCATGCCGCGCTCGGTGCTCTACCTGCGCTTCGAGACGAGCGATCCGATGGTCGCCGATTTGCTCGAGCGCCACACCGAACGGCTCACGAAGCGCCCGATCGGCTAGACCAGTCCGAGGAACGCGAGCACGTCCTGATCCGCGGTGCGCTCGTGGGTCCCGAACCATTGCTCGAGCGACTCGGCGAAGAGCTTGATGAGCTCGGGGTCGCCGTGAGCGCACTCCGCTCGAAGGACGACGAGGCGGCGCATGAAGGTCTCGTGCTGCTGGCGATGGGCGTCGAGCTTCGGGTAGCCGTATTGACGCATCAAACTTTCTTCGCTCGCGAAATGCAGGCGAACCGCCTCGAGCGCGTCGTCGATCTTCGGCGCCAGCTCGGTCATCGCGTCGGACTGCGCCCCACGCACGGCCTCGATGAGCTTTGCGACCAACGCATGTTGCGCAAGAATTCCGTCGGGAAATGTCGATGCTCTGCCCATGTTCTCCAGTATCTTCGCCTAATACATCCGCCAAAAATCCGCTAGCCTCGTGAGGTGCGGCTTCGCTACGCGTGGATGCTCTCGGTGTTTACGCTGGCAGCGCCGATCTCATCGTGCGTCGACGCGACGGAGATCGAGCTCCACATCACGACGAACGCGTGCGCTTTGCCCGGCCTGAGCCGTGTCGACGTCTACACGACCGCGCCGGGCCAGGCGTTCTCCTCGCCCGTCACGTCGATCTCGGGCTGCACGAGCGATCTCGGCACGCTGTACGTCACGCCGTCGGGGCCGATCGACGGGCGCATCGAGCTCGCGATCGTCGCCGCCGCGGGCGACGCGTGCGCGAACGCGATGACGACCGACTCGAAGTGCATCATCGCGCGCCGCGAGCTCTCGTTCGAGCCGCACCACAAGCTCGAGCTGCCGATCTTCCTCGATAGCGCTTGCGTCGGTGTTCAATGTCCGGAGAGCTCGACGTGCGAGGTCCAGAACGGCGCGCCGACGTGCGTGAGCTCGTCTTGTGACGCCGACGGCGGCGTGGCCTGCTCGGTCGATGCTGGCGGACCCGACGCTACGATCATCGACGCGACGATCGACAAGACGCCGCTCGTCGACGTCTTCGCCGACTCGCCCATCATCGTCGATGCGACGCCCCCGCCGGCGACTTGCGTGCCCATCGACGAAGCCGGAACGCCCTCGCTCCTTTGGTCGTTCAACGCGCAGTCCGACAACTTGATCCACGAAGATACGGGCAACGTCACGGCTACGCAGCCCATGTCGGGCACCGCGTTCCTGACGACGACGCCGCTCTGCGGCACGTATCTGCAGACCAAGGTCTCGCAGCCCGTCGCGATTGGGTACGCGCCGCTCGCGACCGCGTCGTTCACCGTGGGCTTCGCGTTCCGCGCGGTCGCGGACGGCTCACTCGTCGCCCTCGCGCCGTCCGGACCCTACGGGGGATTCACGATCAGCATCGTCAACGGCGCCATCAACGTGCTGTTCGGCGGGACGAACAGCACGATTGTGCTCATGGACAACGTCAACGTCGTCAACAACGGCTGGCACAGGTTCGCCATGAGCCTCGACACCCCCGACGGCGGTGGCTCCCCGGCGCTCACCTTCCTTCGCGACGGACAGAAGGTCGCGGTCACCAAGCTCGCGGCGTACATAGCGTCGAAAGGGACGCTCTCCGTCGGTCCCAGCGACGCCATCGACGAGCTCGCGTTCTGGCTTCGCTGACGTTCGTCACGCCACGGCGCCTTTGGCGTGCGCCCGCGAGCTCGGGAGCGTGAAGAAGAACGTCGCGCCATGTCCGGGCGTGCTCTCGACCCAGACGCGCCCGTCGTGCGCCTCGACGATCGCCTTCACGATTTGTAAACCGAGGCCGGCGCCCTGGCGCGCCGCGTTCCGATCTTGCCAGAACCGGTCGAAGACACGCGGCTGATCGTCGACGGCGATCCCGGGCCCGGTGTCGCTGACCGAGAAGAGCACGTCCGCGGCCTTGGCTGTCGCGCCTACGGTGATGGAGCCGCCAGACGCGGTGAACTTGAGCGCGTTGCCGATGAGGTTCTCGAATACTTGCAGCAGGCGGTCGTGATCGCCGGAGATCTGCGGGAGCTCGCTCGGCACCTCGAGGCGCACGTCGACGCCCTTCGCGGCCGCGAGCGGCCTTTGGGCCTCCGCGGCCTCGGACACGATTCGAGCAGATGACAGCGCGGCTCGCTCCAGTCGCAGCTGGCCGGACTCGATGCGCGTGACGTCGAGGAGATCGCGGATGAGCCTGTTCATGCGATTCGCGGCGCGCTTGATCACGTCCGCCGCGTCGCGCTGCTCGCGGAGCATGCCCGCCTGCATGAGGATGATCCCGAGAGGGTTACGCAGATCGTGTGCGACGACTCCGAGCACCTCGTCGCGGGCCTTGATCGCGCGCTGGGCCGTGGCGTAGAGGCGAGCGTTCTCCATGGACATCGCGACCCGGCTCGCGAGCGCGCCCGCGACGCGCAGGTCCTCGAGCTCGTACACGCTCGAGGGCGCGAGCGAGATCAACGCGAGCTCGCCGGAGATCTTCCCGCGCGCGGTGAGCGGCACGACGACGAGCGACTGCGCGCCCGCGTCGGATAGCGCTCGCAAGCTCGGCTCGCTGGATACTTGCGAGACGAGCAGCGGCTCGGTGGCGTCCAGCCTGAGCATGTCGCCGATGGCGCGGTTCGACGGGTCGCGCTCGGCGATGAAACGGCTCCTCGTGCCGTCCTCCTCGATGATGTCGATGGCGCAAACGTCGGCGACGTCACGAACCACGAGCCGAGCGACCTGCGGGAGCACGTCTCGGTATTGGAGCGACGACCCGAGGAGCGCGCCGACGCTCGCGAACAGCCTCTCGATGCGCTCGATCCGCACGCGCTCGGTGATGTCGCGCGCGAAGCCTTGCCAGCGACCGTCGGCGAGGATCCGCGCGCTCACTTCGACCGGGATGTAGCGGCCGTCCCGGTGGCGGAGCTTCCACTCTCCGACATCCGTGTGCCCCTCGAGCAGCACGGCTTTCGACTGCCCGAGCCGCTCGATCTGGTCGGGCGGGATGAAGTCGACGATCGTCTTTCCGACGATGTCCTCGCGGGCGTATCCGAGCATGCGGCAGCCCGCTTCGTTCACCTCGACGTAGCGACCCTCGAGATCCGCGACGAAGATCGCCTCGGGAGCGAGCTCGATGAGACTCTGGAGCTGGGAGCGGCTCGCTTCGAGCGCGGCGTGCGACGCGTTGAGCGGCGCGGCGACCGCGGTCAAGAGCAGCATTGCGGCGATGACCATGCTCGCCGTGTCGATCGCGAGCACGATGGGAAGCTCGGCGACTCCCCACGCGATCGAGAGGCGCATGACGGCGAGGCCGAGCAGCACGGGAAGGACGATCGCCGCCGGCAAGAGCCTCCTCAGGATCACGCCGCCCGGACCGCGCGAGCTCACCACGGCCATGACGCCGGTCGACGACCGCTCGAGCAAGAGCCCAGCCGTGATGAGCAACAAGCCGATCGCGGTGGGCATCGCCATGCCCACGACCGGCATGCTGGCCAATCGATAGAGCGGCCCCGCGCCGAAGAGCAAGCCGATGAGGCCGACCGCAGACGTCCCACCGCCGATGATCACCAGCAACTCCGAAGGACGCATGCGCCTCGACCCTAGGTCGAGCACACAGACGCCGGCCGCGAGCGCAGCCAGCGCGAACGCGGTCAGCGGCGAGGGGCGGCCGGGATTCGGACCGAAATTCGGGGGCAGGATGAGCTGATCGATGTCGAGATCGACCCCAAACACGTACTCGCCGATCGTCGCCAAGCCCAATGCGAGCACGCCGGCGGCGAGGACGAGAGCCAAGACCGTCCTCGCGCGTTCCACGTCGGGGCGATGCCGGAGGGCGCCTGCGCTCCCGAGCATGACGAGCGCGACCGCGGTGATCGGCATCATCGGCGGCTCACCGTGCAAGATCGTCGTTACGGTCTCGACGTTCGCGATCCACCCACCGAGCCCAACCACGCCGACCGCGGCCCCGGCGACGCAGAGCCAGAAGCCAACCCGTGCTTCACGCGACCCTGTCATGGCACGAAGCCTTGCAACTCCTGTGCATGTGGAGGCTGGCTCCGCCGTAGCGGCAAGCGTGCGATAAGCTTTTCACGAACGTGGGTGCGATGGATATCGCGCGTGGACTCGCGCCGCGTTCAGGCGCGGGGCTCCAATCGCCTGAGGAGGTGCTCCACCTCGGCGAGCGGAGCCTCCGCGTGGGCCTTCTTCGCGAACATGAGCGCGCGTGCGCTGTTCGCCTGGTGGAGCGCGATGCCCGCTTGGCCGAGGTACGCGCGCGCGCGGACCTCGGGGGCGAAGTCCTTCGCCGTGAGCGTGCGCAGCGCACGAAGCGCCAAGTCGAGCTGTCCGAGCGCGAACGCGCGCTGCGCGAGCTCGTCGGCGAGCTGCACGTTCTTCGGGTTCGACTCGAAGGCCGTGACGAGCCAACGCAGACCCGCTGACTGATCCCGCTTCACGACGACGCGGGCCATCCTGTGCTGCAAATCGCTCAGCGCGCGCGTGCGGCGGCTCCCGTGCTTCGTGATCGCGGCTTGGAGCAGCGACTCGGCGTCCTCGGCGAGCCCGGCGCCGCAGAGCGCGTCGGCGAGGAGGAGCGTCGCCGCCTGGTGACCCGGCTCGAGCGCGAGCGCGTCCGACAGCGGGCCGACCGCGGTCGCAGGCTCGCCGACGTGCTCGAGGCGAACGCGACCCACCTCGAGCAATCGCTCGAAGCGGAGCTGCGCGTCGTCGGTGCGCTGCGCGTCGGCGAAGAGCCGATTCGCGAGCTCGCGGTACGCGCCGGTGAGGATGTAGACCTCCTGAAGGCGATCGAGCGCCTCGCGGTTCGACGGGTCCTGGTCGAGCGCGCGCTCGAGGGCGTCGCGCGCGTCCTCCGGACGACCCGCTCGCTTCGCGGCGTCCGCCAAGCGAACGGCGACCGTCGCCAGATCGGACGCGCGCGCGACCGCGAGGAGACGCTGGCAATCATGCACCGCGTCGTCCCAGCGCTCGTCGGCGAAATCGAGATCGACGAGGCGGCGCAAGACGCGCGGGTGCTCGCCTTCCATGCTCTCGAGGAGCACGCGCGCCTCGCCGCGCCGACCGAGGCGCTCGAGGACGTCCGACTGGCGCAGCGCGAGCGCCGAGTCGCTAGCGGTGAACTCCGCGCGCGCGTTCTCGAGCGCGGACAAGAGCTCGGGCAGCCAGCGGTCGCCGTCGGTGTTCGTCGCTTCCTGCAGATCCACGACCGCGGCGTGGTAGTCACCGAGCGCGCTCGAGAGCGACGCACGAACCGCGAGCCGCTCGGCGCGCGCGGGCACGTCGGCGCAGCGCTCGATCGCCTTCGAGATCATCGCGATGGCCTCGCCGCCGCGATTCGCGTCCAGGAGCGCACGCGCGTGGAGCCCGAGGAGCTCGAGATCGTTCGGCTCGATGAGGCGCACCTGCTCGAGCGTCGCGAGCGCCGCCTCGCGCTCGCCCAATCGCGACTGGATCTGCGCGGCCGAGCAGAGCAGGCGCACGGCGTCGCGCGGGCTCTCGCCGGCCTCGGTGATGCGCGCGCTCGCGAGCCACCGGAGCGCTTCGATGACGTCGGCGTGCTCGGGCTCGGTCGCCGCGATCCGCGCGAGGGCTCGCTCGACCGCGTTCGCGTCGCCGAGCGCGACGCGAGAGCGCAAGAGCTCGAGTGCGAGCGAGCGATGCGAGGCGTTCCCCTCGTACTCGAGCAACGTCTCGATCGCGTCGGCGCGCTCCGCCGCGTCGTCCTTGGGATCGAGCAGCTCGACTTGGCGGCGAAGGAGCGGGACGCTCGCGGGCGCCCAGCTCAGCGCTCCGCGCACGATGTCGAGCGCCGCGGGTCGCGAGTGGAGAGCGGCGAGACGCAGCGCGATGGGCGTGCCGATCGCCGCGTCGCTCCGCTCTCGAGCGAGCTCGAGCCGCCGATCGAGGAGCGCGGCAAGATCGTCGCGGTCGCGCTCCGGGTCGAGCAGGCTCACGAGGAGGTCGGTCGCTTCGGCGTGATCGGGCTGTTCGTCGAGGACCGCGCGCAGCGTGTCCATCGTCTCCGATTGCTTCGCCTCGCGCTCGAGGAGGCGGCGCGCCCGCTCCATGCGCAACGCGGTGCGCTCTTGGGGATCGCGACTCTCCTCGGCGGCCTTCACGAGGGCCGCGTCGAGGCGTTGCGCGTCGCCGTTGTCGCGCAAGAGCGTGAGCATCGACGTCCACACCTTCGCGTCGCTCGGGTCGGTCGCGAGCAGCTTCTCGTAGCAGTCGAGGGCCGCGTCGAGATCGGAGACGCTCGTCGCCAGCGTGGCGGCGCGCATGCGAAGCTCGGCCGACTCGGACGGCTCGGCCACGTCGGCCGCTTGCCGCGCCCACGACACCGCGGCGCGCACGTCACCGCGTCGCTCGCACAGGAGCGCGAGCTTGCGCAGCGCCCAGAGCCCGCCCTCCGCTTCGACGCCTTCGCGCGAGACCGCAACCGCGCGCTCGAGGAGCTGCGTCGCGCGATTGTCCGCGCTCGCGTGCTCGGCAAGCTCGACCGCTTCGTGCAACGCGGCTTGCGTCGCGCTCGGCAACCTCGACGCGACGACGAGCGCGTCCAGCAGGATCGCGGCGTCGCCGTGCGCGCGCGCGATTGACTCGTAGGCCTTGGCGACCGGCTCCGGGTCGGCGGCGACGTGGAGCGCCTCGCGGAGCGCAGCGACGGCCTGAGTGGGCCGCGCCTCGGATTCCACCGCGCGCGCGAGCGTCGCGAGGCCGTCCTCGAGCGTCGCGCTCTTCTGCAGCTCGAGCTCCGCGAGGGCATAGAGCGTGTCCGTTCGCTCCGCGACTCCAAGCTCGGAGGCAGCGTCGACGAGCTTGCGGAGCCCAGCGAGGCGCGAGTCGCGATTGCCGCGGCGCTCGGCGAGCCGTGACAGGCGCCGCCAGACCTCGACGAGGTTCTCGCTCGTGTCCTCGGCTCGCGCGTACGCGCGCCGTGCGTCATCGAGGCGCGCCGGATCGGCCTCGTGCATCTCGCCGAGGCGAATCAGGAGGTTGCACCCGAGGACGCCGTCTCCGCTCTCGAGCGCTCCGTCGATCGAGAGCTCGAGCGTCGCGACGTAGCGATCGAGCTGCTTGGCCTGCGCGCACGCCGCTCGCGCGAGGTCGTGGAGCCGGACGTCGTGCGGCGCGAGCGCGAGCCCCTCGAGCGCGACGTTCGCGGCTTCGTCCTGACGCCCGAGGGCGCTCATGACCTCGGAGAGCTCTCCGAGGAGCGTGGCGCGCGTCGCGGGCTCGGACGCGCGCGCAAGGTGGCCCTCGAGCGCCTTCGCGAGGTGCGTCGGCATCTGCGCGTCGCGCAGCGCGTGCTCGAGGCCGCGCGCTTCGGGCTCGCTGCGCTGGGCCACGTCGAACGCGGTCGCGAGGCTATCGGCTGCCTGCTCCGAATGCCCGCGGAGCGTCGCGAGGCGATGGAGCTCGACGAGCGTCTCGGTCATCGGCGGTCCGTCGTGCGCCCCGCCTCGCCGCTGGAGCAAGAGCAGCGCGTTGAACGCCCGCTCCGCGCGATCGAGGTGTCCGAGCTCGCGGCTCACCTTGCCGAGCATCAGCTGAGCGCGCGGGTTGCCGACGTCGATCGCGATTGCCGCCTCGAGCTCTCGCAGCGTCTCCTCGCCGTCTTGCTGTTGGTGCGCGATGCGCGCGAGCAAAAAGTGAACTCCGGCGCGCTCGGGCGGGTGACGACGTCCGAGCTCCGCGAGCACGGCCTTCGCCATCTCCTGCGACTCGAGCGGGCGTCCCGAACGGAAGAGCGCGTCCGCGAGCTCGATTCGCGCGGAGGTCTCGCCGGCGAGCGACACGACACGCTCGAGGAGCTCGGCTGCGCGAGCCGGGGCGTCGAGCTCGTGCGCGAGCACGTTCGCGGCTTCGCGCAAGAGCGAGGTCGCGTCTCGCGCGTCGGCGTGCGGCGCCGCGTCGATCAACGCGGCGACGAAGCGCTCGCGCTCGCCCGCCGCGCGGAGCAGATCGATCTGCATCGTACGCAAGCGCATCTCGCTCGGCCGAGCGACGAGACACGCCTCGATGCACGCGAGCGCCCGCGCGCGCTCGCCGATCTCGACGCGAGCCGTCGCGAGGCGGAACACGTCCGTCGCCTGCGAGGGTCGTGCGCACGCCACGAGGTCCGCGAGCCAGCGCGCGGCGGCGGCGTGCTCTCCGAGCTCGGTGTGAATGCGCCCGAGCGCGTCGAGCGACTCGGGCTTCGGCGACACCGCGACCACGCGCTCGTGATTCGCGAGCGCGCGGCGCGCGTCCGAGAGCTTCCGCTCGGCGATCTCGGCCGCCTGGCTCCACAGGCTCGTCGCGATCTCGGGGTGAGCGCCAACCACGCCCTTCGCGTGCTCTTCGAGCAGCGCGCAGAGGGTCGCGAACGAGCCGCTCGCCGTGAGCGTGCTCACGACCGCGGCGAGCGTGCCCTCGTCGGCCGGTCGCTCCTCGAGGTTCTCTCGCAGCGCATCGACGGCCGCCGGTTCGTCCGCGAGCACGAGATGGAGTCGCGCAAGCTCGAGCCGGAGCTCCTGACGCCGCGAGACCTCGGTCGCGAGCCCGAGCTCGTGTCGACGAAGCCCCACGAGCGCCTCGTTCCGTTCGCCGGCGCGGTAAAGCTCGATCAACCCCGCGATGACCTCGGCGTCGCGCGGCAACTCGCGGAGGAGCCTCTCGTACAAGTGGATCGCTCGCTCGGGCGGCGCAGCCTTCGCCGCGCGCCTCACGAGCTCTCGGCGTCCATCGAGATTCGATCCGCGGGCGGCACCCGAGGATGTCGCCGTCGAACGCCTCGCTCGACATTCGGTCGAGGAGCGCGTCGTCGCATCGAACGGAATCGAGCGCGATGAGCGCCGCGAGGTGCTCGGTCGCTTCAGCGTCGCGCTCCGCGTCCACGAGCCTTCGCGCGATCTCGCCGTGGAGCTCGACGATGTCGGGGCCCGCGGCGAAGCGAAGCGCGCCGCGGAGCGAACGCACGAGATTGCTCGCGCGGCCCTCGCGGTCGTAACGCGCGCGCAACCGCCCGAGCGCCTCTCGACGCGACTCCGCTGTCGTCGACGACGACTCCACGATCTTCTCGAGGAGCGCCGAGACCGCCTCACGCTCCGAGGTCGGCTCGCTCTCGAGCGGCGCGATAGCGTCGAGCGCGGCGGCCGGATCGCTCATGGTCTCGAGGCAGAAGCTCGCCGAGCGACAGCGAAGCCGCGCGGTCTCGTCGGGGCCTTCGACCTCCATGCGGCGCTTCCACAGCGAGAGGAGATCCTCGTGCCTCTTTTGATGCGTGAGGAGCCGCTCGAGCGACGCCGCGATCGCCCCGCGCCTCGGGTCGGCGGCGAAGAGCTGCTCGAGGTAGCCGATCGCGCGGTCCATCTGCCCGTTCGTCTGCCGCGCGACGTCGGCCGCCTCTTCGAGGAGCGCGGTTCGGCGCGCGCCCGGACCGACCGCGGCGAGCACGCGATCGTAGAGCCACAGGAGCTCCTCGCGACGGTCGCGCATCGTGAGCTCGAGTGAGACGCGATCGAACGCCCACTCCACCGTCGGGTCGATCGTGAGCACGCGCACCAGGATCGCGATCAGCTCGTCGTGATCGAGCGCCCACTCGTCGTGGAAGCGAACGGCGCGCTCGCCGATCTCCACCAAGAAGGCCGCGGGAAGATCGCGCTTCAGCGTCGTTCGATAGACCTCCGCGACGTACTGCGTGTCGTCGCGCGTCTCCGCCTTGCGCTCGAGCGCGTCCCAGTTCGCGCGCTCGCGAGGCTTCGCGATGCAGCGCTGCATCGCCGCCGACAGCTCCGGGCCTCCCTTGCGGAGGTTGACGATCGTGCTCTCCTCGTCATCGCTGCGTTCTTCGTTCATGGCGAGCCTCTGGAGCCCACCCATCGCAAGCGCCATGCCCCGGCGCCCAAAGTCTCGTGGAGGTCGTCTCGACCTCGCGACCTCCCGCGAATGTCGCTGCGTCGCGACGCGGCGACGCGCCGTGCGATCCACCCTGGTTCACGCGCGACCCACGGTTAAACGTCGATACGGGCGGATCGTCGACGATCACCTCAGCGCGCGCCGAGCAACAACTGCAACGCGCCCGGTAGGCGCTCGGCCCAGTACGTCTCGTTGTGCTGCGCGTTCGGCTGGATCACGTGTCGGAAGCTCACACCGTCGACGTAGCCGAGCCCGACGTACGCCTGCGCGAGCAGGTCCGTGTCGGCCTCGTCGTCGGCGCTGCCCTGCCCCGAGTCCACGTAGACGATGACGGGTCGCGGCGACTGCGGCGATTGCTGGACGTCGCCGACGATGACGTCGTTGTTCCACCAACTCGAAGGCGACAGCTCGCCGAGCCGACTGAACACGCTCGCGTATTTGAGGCCCGCGTACGCGGTCACGAGCCCGCCGAGCGAGCTGCCCGCGAGCGACGTGGACGCCGCGTCGGGTCGCGTGCGGAGCTGCGCGTCGACCACCGGCTTGAGCTCGTCGACGAGCATCTTCAAATAGAGATCCGCGCCGCCGCCCTCGGGGTAGCTCGGATCCGTCGTCGGCGTGTACTCGTAGATTCGGTTCGCGTCGTTGGCGACGCCGATCACGATCGCTTCGGGGAACGTCACGCACGCGCCGGTCGTGCAGTCTCCGTCGCCGGTGCAGAGCGTGGGCGCGGCGCCGAGCGGTTGCGCGCTCCAGCCCGTGAGCGTCGCGGAAGAGCACGCGCCGTGCTCGGCTGCGTCGTCGAACGCCGTGTCGACGTTCCACGTCCCGCTGAACGCGAGCTGCGGGAGCGCGGCCCACAAGTTCTGACCATCGTGCATGTAGACGACCGGGTACGTCGCGTCCGTGTTCTCGGCGTAGCTCGCGGGGAGGTACGCGTAGATCGCGCGGTCGTTGCCGAGCGCGGTGGAGTGGAAGCTCGCGATGAGCGTCACGACCTGCCCCGCCGTCGCCGTGAAGTGCGGATAGACGTCGACGGTCGCGCCGGGCGCCGCGCGGTAGTTCGGACCGCGCGCCCAGGTTTGGTCGTCGAGCAGCGGCTTGAACTCGATGGGCGCGCCGAGCGCGTCGATCGCGTAGCTGAAGACGTCGCCCGCGACCTGCGTGGGCGCGCCGCTGGTCCAGCTCAAGCCGCCGCCGCTCCCGCGGAGCGTGATCGTGTGAGCGCCAGCGGGATAGTGGACGCGCAAGGTCGTGGTCGTCGAAGCGTCGGGAGTGGACGCGTCGTTCGCGGAGCTTGCGTCGAGCGGGCTCGCCGCGTCCGAGCCCGCGTCCGGCGACGAAGCCTGCGAAGGACCGCACGCGAAGAGGATCGAAAAAATCGATGAGAGGAGCGCTCGCACGCGGCTCCCGTACCACGGCGCCCGCCCGTGCGCGAGTCAGAGCGTGTTACGCTTTCTTCCGCGGTGCTGACGCAAAAGTGGACGATCGCGCTGCTCGACGCGCCGTGGCTCATGGGCCTGCTCTGGCTCGTTCTCCACGCGGTCGACTGGTCCCTCACGATTCGCGGCGCGAAGGCGCGCGAAGCCCTCCGCGCGAAGACGAACCAACCCTCCACGCATTACGAGCTGAACCCGCTCTTTCAGAGCGACGTCGCGCGCCTACGCTATTTCTCGAGGCGATTTCTCGTGAGCTGGCTCGGCGTCGCGGTGTTCTTCGTCGTGGCGTTCGCCGCGTTCTCCAAGATCGCGCGCGATCCGTTGTTCGTTTGGATCGTCGGCGCGCTCGTGGGCATGCTCGTCTTCACGCGCATCGTGATCGTCATTCGACACCTGCGGAACCTCTACTTGTTCGGGCGCCTGGCGAAGAAGAACCTCACGCCGACCCCGCTCGACGCACGGACGAACCTCGAGCTCTCCGCGATGATGCTCGCGGAGGGCGCGCTCTTGCTCGGCTTGCCCGCGCTCGCCACGGGAGAGGCGTGGTCCGCGGGGGGCGCGATTGGTCTGGCGCTCCTCGCGATCAAGCACTGGGTGCTGGCGCTCCGAGCGCCCTGATCAGCGTCGGGGGTGGGTCGCTCGTTCACCAGATCGGATCGGCTTCGGTGCGATCGTCCGCTCGCCCGCGACCCCATCGTCGTCGATCCGCTCGCGGCTCATCGCGAGCCATTCGCTGCGTTTCGCGCGTGGACGACGCGCGATCCAGCTCTGGGGGCATGCGCGTTGCTGAGTCGTCGCTCATGCACTCTTGCAAGCTCACGATTCTCGGCGCTGCGTTCGTCAGCGTGATGATGGCTGCCGGCTGCGCTCGTCCGAACAACGCGTTCACCGGAAAGTCCGCGTCCCCGCTTGGCGTCTATCCAGCGTCGCAATCGATGACGCAGAAGTACGGCATCGTCGAGTGGCGGGCCTTCTTCGGCAAGACGCAGCTGGTCGTCACGGGTTACAAGGCCGATGGGTCGCCCGTGCGCGGCGTCCAGCTCGCGTGGTTCAAGGCGACGCAGCAGATGCCCGGTCACACGCGCGTCATGATGCTCGATGGTACGAATGCAACGCTCCGGCGATTGGTCGGCGGCGCGAAGACGGGACAGCTCTCGAAGGATCAGCTCCTGTTCATCGAGACGATTCGCTACGACCTGATGCGATCGAAGACCTCCGCCACCGTGAAGGGCTCTTCGCTCGGTGGTGGTGGCGGCCTTCGAACGCAAGCCCTCGGCAGCGGTCTGCATACGCAAGGCGTCGGCGCTCCGGACCAAGGGCCCGATTGCCAAGCGGCGCAAGCCGACGGGGCGCAGAGCAGCGAGGCGCTCGCGTGTGGCGTCGACATCGGCACGCTCGCCATCGACGCGGAGGATCCCAAGCAATGGGCCAGCGTCGGCATCTCGTGCACGAAGTGGTACGAGGACTACCAGCACACGCAGTCGGTCTGCAGCGCCGAGAACACCACGAGCTGCGTGACGGACACGGACGGCACGCAGTCCTGCAACTTCCCCGACCAGAGCTCGGGCAATTCGTCGGCGAGCCCTCAGCAGAGCTGCGACGCGCAATGCCTGTGCGCGGTCTACCCGGACTCTGCGCAGGGCTGCGCTCAAGTGGGGCCGTGCAGCGCAGACAGCGACTGCAGCAACGGTCAGACCTGTCAGAGCGGGTCATCCACGGCCTCGAAGACGTGCCAGGTGCCGCCCGCCGATCAGGTGACCGACAACAACACGGCGACGAGCAACACGGCGTCTTCGTGTGGATCGGGCGACGTGTCGTCCGATGCGTCCAACGGACAGGTGGGTTGCTCCGACGGCTCGAGCGGCTCCGGCGGCAGCAGCAACAATCCAACCGACACCAGCACCGACGATCCCAACGCCTCGAACAGCGGAGGAGGCGGCAGCAGCGGCAACAGTGGCAACACGTGCGCGAACGACGGCGACAGCTGCTCCCAAGACTCCGATTGCTGCTCGAGCGCGTGCTCGTCCGGGACGTGCGGCGGCGGTGGCGGCAGCAACACGTGCGCGAACGACGGCGACAGCTGCTCCCAAGACTCCGATTGCTGCAGCAGCAGCTGCACGAACGGCACGTGCGGCAACGGCATGTGCGCGAACGATGGCGACGCTTGCTCTCAGGACTCCGACTGCTGCAACGGAACCTGCAGCAACGGGACGTGTGGAAGCAGCTCGTCGACGTGCGGAAACCCAGGGGACCCGTGCAGCATGGACTCGGATTGCTGCAGCCAGTCGTGCGATCAGAACTCTGGGTCGTGCAACTGAAGCCTCACGGGCACTGCTCGGCGCTCGCGTCGAGACACGGTGACGGCGAGTTTCCCGGGTTGACGACGAGGCCGGGCTGCGCGCGGTACATCGTGAAGCCCGCGCTGAACGAGATGGCGTCGCACGGCGCTCCGGTGCTGTCGAGCGACGGGTCTGCGTTGATGTCGGCGAGCTCGCATACGAGCGGTTTCGCGTAATCGTATGCGTTCGTGCCGGGGCACATGAACGTGCCGGGGGCGAAGGGGTTCGGGAGGCCGTGCATCATCGAGAAGAGATCGGTGAGTCTCACACGCCCGCTGAGCTGCGCGTTGTCGATGCGGAACGAGCCGTTGTCCGGCACGAGCTGGCCGGACATGACGGCGTTGGTGAGCGTCGTGACGGCGCCCGTGCCCGTGCCGCTGCCGATGACGAAGGGAAACGTCATGTGCGCGACGACCGTGCCGTTCGTGACGTAGGCCTTCGCATCGAAATTAAAGGGGTACGGGATCCCCGCGTCGTCCGTTCCTCCCGGCGTAGACGCTTGCTCGATCGACCAAACGTCGTTTCCGTCCCATTTCGCTTGGTGGAGGTAGCCGCCGTCCGCGTCGACGGTGCCGCTCGACACGAAGGCGGCGACGACCACTTGGGTATCGTTCGGCTGGCCGTTGTACGCCTCGACGGCGATGCCCAGCGAAAACGCTCCGCCGTCGAGCGCGTCGTTCAGCGATTCCTGATTGAGCCCGCCTATGCCGACGCTCAGTATCGATTGAAGCGACTCACCGCCGCGGTTGTCGACGCCGCCCTCCTCGTCGCAGTGCTTGTTCGCCACGACCGGTGGGACGCACGACTCCGGCGCGTTCAGGCAGCACGTATCGATGTCATCGATGTCGTAGCCGTAGGTCGCAGCCGCATCGGGACCCGCGAATTTGATCTCTCGTACCACGTTGAAGAGCTCGACGGACGCGTCCGAAGGATCATCCTGCGCTGGGGGCAGCGGCGGATGCTTGAGCGCACACGCGCTCGCTTCGGGCACCGAGCCCTCGCCGAGCGCGTCCGAGCCGCCGTCCGAGCCGCCATCCACGCGGTCCTTCAATCCGTCCAGGCCGAGCAGCTCGGCGCAGCCGACGGCGAGGATCGCCGCAGCTAAAATGCCGAAAGCCACTCGGACTCGCATACCATCGACAATGGTACGCGATGGATACTCCGCACGGTCTCCCTAAAATCGTGGGGCGCTACGCGCTCTACGAGGAGATCGCGTCGGGAGGCATGGCGGCGGTCCACTACGGTCGCATGATCGGCCCCGTCGGCTTCTCACGTACGGTGGCCATCAAGCGCCTGCACGCGCACCTCGCGAAGGATCCCGATTTCGTCGCGATGTTCCTCGACGAGGCGCGCCTCGCGGCGCGCATTCGTCACCCGAACGTCGTGCAGACGCTCGACATCGTGACGCTCGAGAAAGAGCTCCTCGTGGTCATGGACTACGTGCAGGGCGAGTCGCTCGGGCGGCTCGTACGCGCGTCCAAGGTCGCGAAGCAGCCGATTCCGCTCCCCATCGTCTCGGCGATCATCTGCGGCGCGCTCTACGGTCTGCACGCGGCGCACGAGGCGACGACCGAGCAGGGTGAGCCGCTTCGTCTCGTCCACCGCGACGTGAGCCCGCAGAACATCCTCGTCGGCGCGGACGGCGTCGCGCGCGTGCTCGACTTCGGCGTCGCGAAAGCGCGTGGACGCCAGCACACGACGCGCGACGGGCAGCTCAAAGGCAAGATCGCGTACATGGCGCCCGAGCAGGTCTCGAGCGAGAACGTCGACCGGAGGACGGACGTGTACGCCGCCGGCATCGTGCTCTGGGAGGCGCTGACGCTCGAGCGGCTCTTCACCGGAGACAACGAGGCCGCCGTGATGGCCGCCGCGCTCGACAAGCCGGTGAAGCCACCGAGCAGCTTCGCGCGGCACGTCCCGAAAGAGCTCGACGAGATCTGTCTGCGCGCGCTCGATCGCGATCCGAGCAAGCGCTTCCAAGACGCGCACGAGCTCGCGAACGCACTCGAAGCGTGCGCCCCTCCGGCGACGCCGATGCGAGTCGCCGAGTGGGTGGCTCTCCTCGCCAGCGACGTGCTCTCGAAGCGTGCGGCAGCGGTCGCGCGAATCGAGAGCGCTTCGGGACTGACCCCTCCGCAAGCTGCCGCCCCCACTTTTGAGCCTCCGGAAGCTCCGCACTCGCAGGTCTCCGGTGTCTCCGTCCCGAGCGCTTCGCCGAAGAAGACGCCTTTCGCCGCGTTGATCGCGATCGTCGTGGTCGGCATGGGATCGATCGCAGCGTTCACTTGGTGGCACGGCGCGAGCACGAGCGCTCCCGCGTCGTCGCAGACTTCGGCGCCTCCGCCCGCGCAGGCGAGTGGTTCGGTGACGCCGTTGGTCGCGTCGAGCGCGCCCGTCGTCGTCGAGGCTCGCCCATCCGCGAGCGCGACGATCCTTCACATGCCCCCGATGGGTAGGCATGCCGTGGCCGCGCCTTCCTCGTCGAGCGCGCCAAAGCCCAACTGCGATCCTCCTTACACCGTCGACTCGATGGGGCATCACCAGTACAAACCGGAGTGTCTCTGAGATGCGTCGCGCTTCCGCCACGCTCGCCTTCGGATCGCTGCTTACGATCAGCGCGAGCGCGCTCGCCGACGACAAATCCGATTGTCTCGCGGCGGCCGCAAGCGGACAGAATTTCCGCGACGCGCATCAGCTCGTCGAGGCGCGCGATCAGTTTCGCGTCTGCGCGCGCGACGTGTGCCCGACGGTGGTGCAGAAGGACTGCCTCGGATGGCTCGACGCCGTCGAGCGGTCACTGCCCACGGTCGTCGTCTCGGCGAAGGACGGCGACGGAAATGATTTGTTCGACGTGCGCGTGTTGGTCGACGGCGTCCCGAAGGCGACGAAGCTCGACGGTCACGCGATGCCGATGGACCCGGGGTCTCACGCGTTCCACTTCGAGCTGCCGAACGGGACGAGCTTCGACCGACAGGTGCTCGTGAAGGAGGGCTCGCCCAACCAGGACGTGAGCGTGGTGCTGGGGGCGCCGACGAAGATCGCGCCCGTGGAGCCTTTGCCACAGCCGATCCAATCTTTGCCTCCACTGCCCGTCGTCACGAGCACGTGGAACGTCGTCGGCTACTCGATTGCTGGCGCGGGGCTCGCGGGGCTCGGGCTCGGTGCGCTCTTTGGCGTGCTCGCGATCACCGACCGCAACCAGGCCAACTGCGACGCGAGCGGGTGTGACCCCGGACCGCTCGCGGATGCGCGAACGATGGCGACGGGGTCCACCGTGAGCTTCGTCGTCGGCGGCACGCTCTTCGTCACGGGCGCAGCAATCCTGCTCTTCGCGCCGAAGTCACGCCGTTCGGTTCATGCCACCGTTCGTGGCCTCGCCTGGCGGTTTTGATCCGGATCAGGCGTTCTTGCGCAGGCACACGACGCGGTACGTGTCGGTGCGATCGACCATGTTCTCGTAGAGGCGCGTGCCGGGGTTACGCGAGAAGTTCTTCAGCGCGAACTCCGCCTCGAGGCGCTTCTTGTTGCCGAGCACCGGGATGCGGAAGCCGTGGAAGGTCTCGATGCACTGTTCGACGTACGCGTCGATGCGGCGCTTGTCTTCGTCGCGGGCGCGGACGGCTTCCTTCGTGACGTCGCAGTTCTCGACCATCTCGAAACCGAGCGTCTCGAGGTAGTCGAAGCAGGGCTTCCAGGTGACCTCGGGGATCGCGTTTCCCCAGACCAAGAATCCGCCCTTCTTGATGAGGCGGTGCGCGGTCTTGAAGAAGCGGCGGTCTTCGTCGGTGATGACGCCGGGCATCTCGGTCACGTGCGTCTCGTTCACCGCGACGAAGTCGGCGGCGCCGTCCTCGATCGGGAGCTTCGTCGCGTCGCAACACGTGGCGACGAGCCGGCCGCCGAGCTCGGGGACGAACTTGCGCTTCGCCGTCGTGATCGCGGCCTGCTGCATGTCGACGGCTTCGTACGTCGCTTCCTTGAGGACGTTCTTGCACACGTGGTGAGCGCCGGCGCCGGTGCCGCAGCCCATCTCGACGATGTGCACCTTGCCGTTGCGCTCCTTGATGTAGTCCTGCACCGCGGCGAAGTGATAGAGCCCGGTGTACGCGTTCTTGCCGAAGCGCTGCGGATCGCTGTCCGGCGTCGGCTTCTTGCCCCACGCCTCGGGCCACGCGTAGCCCCACGTGTTGAACGTGAACTCGTAGCGCTCGCCCGTGTCGCTCCGCACCTCGCCCATCGAGCGATAAAGCGCGTAGAGCAGCGAGTAGATCGACGTCTTGTCGTAGTCGTCCTCGGAGACATCCCCATCGGTGAGCGAGATCTTTTTCTTCTTCTCGACCAACGTGCTCATGACCCAGGCACCCAGAATGAACTGCAGCTGCGTCTTGGAGTAATTGGCCTGATTGTCGAGAGCTGTGAGGATATCCATTGTTTCCTTGGTGCCGTCCCCCCGAACGTGCAAACCGACGCACACTACATATTCGGCCAGCCGCTGGCTAGCGAGATGCGATCTCGAGCGTGTTATCGATGGCGACGCGGATGATCCCAGTCGAGTTGCTCGTCCCCCTCGCGCTTTGCGCCGCCGTGGCGGCGTCCGCGTGGCTTTTATCGCTGATCTTTCGTGAATACTCGTGGGTCGACCGACTCTGGTCGATCATGCCGCCAATCTACGTAGCGACCTTCGCGGCCCGTGCTGGATGGGCGGACGTGCGCCTCGACCTGATGACGGCGCTCACGGCCGCGTGGGGCGTCAGGCTCACGTTCAACTACGCGCGCAAGGGCGGGTACGCGCCGGGCGGCCAGGACTACCGATGGGCGATCCTGGAGGCGCGCATGAGCCGTTTACAGTGGCAGCTCTTCGACGCGCTCTTCATCTCCGCGTATCAGAACCTGCTTCTCCTGCTCATCGCGCTGCCGGCGTGGACCGCGTACCAGCACCGCACGCCTCTCGGCGCGCTCGACTACGCCGCTGCGACGCTCTTCGCGCTCTTCCTCGCCGGCGAATTCGTCGCCGACGAGCAGCAGTGGACGTTTCACGTCGCGAAGAAGGCGCGCAAGGCCGCGGGCACCGAGGAGCCGAAAGGTTTCCTCGACACGAAGCTCTGGTCGTGGTCGAGGCACCCGAATTTTTTCTGCGAGCTCGCTCAGTGGTGGATGGTCTACGTCTTCGCCGTCGCCGCGTCGGGCCGCGCGCTGCACGTGACCCTCGCGGGGCCGGTGCTCCTCACGCTGCTCTTTCACGGAAGCGCGCGCTTCACCGAGTCGATCACCGCGAGCAAGTACCCGCTCTACGCGGGCTACCAGAAGCGCGTGTCGCGCATCATCCCGATGCCGCCGAAGCGGGCGCGTCGAGGACCTCTCGAACCTTCTGGACCAGCGCGGCGGTCGTGAACGGCTTTCCGATGAACGCGGTGTTCGGGGCGAGCACGCCGCCGCTCGCGACGGCGTCCTCCGCGTAGCCGGACATGAAGATGACGCGCACGTCGGGCCGCTCCTCCTTCAACTGCTCCACCGACGTACGTCGCCTTGTTTTCGGAGGATGCGCGTCTCGTTCTCCGTGTCCTTTCCCGAGACGAGAACGCGAAGCTGGTCCATCGCGATCGATCGGTCACTCTCGACGATGAGGTCGCGCCAGCTCGGGAGCGTGGCGCAGTCTTCGATCGTGTAGCCCGTGACGGCGACGAACGTGTCGCTCGCGCAGAGGAGGTTTTGCGTGATCTCGGCGAACGCGCAGAGCCAGTCGTGGGCCACCCGAAAGTCTTCTTCGCCCATGCACCAGTCTATACTGTCGACGAGAGCGAGCGATGAAGACGGGATCGATCAAAGGTGGCGTCCTCAAGTCGCGCCTCGCGTTCCTCGCGAGCCGTGGCGGTGAGGCCGCGGTGCACCGTGTGCTCGCCACGTTGCCGCGCGAGGATCACGTGCTCCTCTCCGGGGAAATCGCGACGACCGGTTGGTATCCGTTCGCGACGGGTTCGCGACTCGACGCGGCGATCGAGGCGGAGCTCGGCGGCGGCGACGCGCTCTTCCGCGAGATGGGCGCGCAATCCGCGCGAGACAACCTGAGCCACGCGCAGCGCGCGTTCGTACGCGAGCGCGATCCGCACTCGCTCCTCAAGGGCGCCGCGTCGATTTACCGCCTCTACTACGACACGGGCCGGCGCACGTTCGAGCGGCTCGGCGAGCGCAAGGTGGTCCTGCGGACGTACGACAGCATGACGTTCTCGCGCGCGGACTGCCTCACCGTGGTCGGATGGCACGAGCAGGTGATCGCGATGTGCGGCGGCAAGGACGTGCGCGTGAACGAGGTGCTGTGCCGCACGCACGGCGACGATCACTGCGAGTACGTCTGCGAGTGGGATTAAGACGCCCAGGCCTCGGCGATCTCGAGCGTGAGCGCGTTCTCGGGGACCTGCGTGAGGAACGCCTCGCGGACGGCCTCGTTGGTCATCCGATCCGCGCGCGCGTGGAGGCGGCTCGCTGCGTCGCCGATGGCGACGCGACCCATCATCTCCTCGTCGTTGGCGAAGAGCGCCTCGGCCCACACGAGGCGCACGAGCGACTCGCCCTCGTCGATGCCGCCGAGCGAAACGAGCAGCTCGAACGCTTCGCGCGCGGCCTCGAGCGACGCGACTTTGTCGTCGCGCAGGAGCTCGACGTGCGCGAGGACCGCGAGCGCGTACGCGCGGAACGTCGGCGGGAGATTGTCGCGACGCGTGATGGCGCGCGCTTGCTCCATCGCCTCGTCGTGCCGGCCCGCGCGCGCGAGCGCGTGCGCCAAGTAGATGCGTGAGCCGTCCTCCATGCGCGGGCGCTTCTGCGCGTGGAACGCCTCGATCGCGTCCTCTTGGAGCGAGCGCGCCTCCTCCGCTCGACCGAGGTGGCCGAGCGCGAGCCCGAGGTTCTGCTTCGACGCCGCGACGACCGAGTCGAGGCCCATGCGCTCCGCGATGACGAGCGTCTCGCGCAGGACGCTCTCCGCCTGCTCGTACATGCCCGCCTCGATGTAGCCGTACCCGAGGTTCACGCGGCGCGACGCGCCGTTGCGGCGGTCCTCGATCGCGTCGAACTGGCGAATGCTCTCGAGCGTCCAATCGAGCATCGCGCCGACGTCGCCCGCGAGGTGCGCCATCGTGGCGCGCGCCGTGGCTGCTTGCGCCGCGGCGATGGGCTCCTCGAGCACGGACGAGCCTCCGTGCGACTCGAGCAGCGCGAGCATCGAGATCGAGGACGACGGATCGCCCGCGTGCCCGAACGCGACGCACGTCTGCGCGACGGCGATCGCGACGCTCGCGTTCATCCGCCCGCGCGCTGCGGCTTCGACCTTGGCGGCGAGCGCGTGGAGGGGCTCGGTCAAGTGCATGCGTCCGAGCGCGGCGACGAGGTGACCGGCCGCGTCGCACCACGCGTCATCGCCTTCGCGCAGGAGCGTCACCGCGGACTGGAGGCACTCGACCGCGCGCGACGACTCGCCGCGCCACCAGGCCACGTTGCCGAGCAGCGTCTGCAAGAGGCCGAGGTCTTCGCCGGTCGCGCCGCAGCCGATGCCCAAATCCGCGCACTCCACCGCGCCGTCGAGATCGTTTCCGCCGACGGCGCGCATCGCGGCGTGCAGATACCAGGGCACCGCGCGCGACGGATCGCCGCTCCGGCCGAAGTGGCTCGCGAGCAAACGCGCGTCGGTCTCGCCGGCGCGCTCGAGCCACGTGCCGGCGACCCGGTGGCCGATTGCGCGATCCTTCGCGGTGAGCGTGGCGTACGCGGCCTCGCGGACGAGCGCGTTTCGGAAGATGTACTCGCGCTCGCTCGGAAAGCGCTCGTCGGCGCGGCGGCTGATGACCTCGCGATCGCAGAGCACCTCGAGCCACTCGGCGACGTGCGGCGCGAGCGCGGAGTCGACGAGCGCCTTGGCGCCGCCGCCCCAGAACACGTCGCCGAAGACGCTCGCCGCGCGGAGCACTTGTCGCGCGTCGCTCTCGAGCGCGTCGAGGCGCGACTGCACCATCGCGAGCACGGTCTCGGGCAGCGCGTCGCCGTGACCGCTCGCGATCGAGCGGATCAGCTCTTCGAGGAAGAACACGTTGCCGCCCGCGAGATCGATGATGCGCGCGACCATCGGCGCCGTGACGCGATCGCCGAGCACGTGTCGAACGAGCTTCTCCGCGGCCTTTCGCGAGATCTCGCGCAGGTGCACCGTGATGCTGTGGCGCCCCTGCCAGAGCCGCGGGAAGGCGTCGTGCACCTCGGGTCGCCCGAGCGCGAGCACCATGAGCGGCGCGTCGGCGAGCGATCGGAGCGCGCCGTCGATGAGGCGCACCGTGGGGACGTCTCCCCACTGGAGATCCTCGAGCACGAGCAAGACGGGGTTCGCTCGGCACTCGGCGGCGAGGAACTCCTCCCACGCGCGCCGCATGAGGTCACCCATGAGCACGGCGTCGCGGCGCGCGGCGCGGAGCTGCGCGCTGCCTTCGTCGGCGAAGGGAACGCCGACGATCTCGCCGAGGAACTCGCTCACTCGGCCGAGATCGGCGAGCGGCACGTGGCGCGCGACACGCGCGCGGAGCTTCTGCTGCTGGAGCGTCGCTGGCTCGCCGTCGAGCAAACGCGCCGTCTGCCGGATGATTTGCCGCGCGAGCGCGAACGGCGAGCCCGCTTGCATCGGATCGCCGCGGCCCATCCAGACCTCGACTTTGTCGCCGCGCTCCTTCACGCGCCGCACGAACTCGTAGCGCAGGCGCGATTTGCCGACGCCCGCGTCGCCGACGACGAGCATGACGCTCGCGACGGAGTCTTCGCCGCACTCTTGCCACGCCGAGAGGAGCGCGCCGAGCTCGCGCTCGCGACCGACGCACGGCGTGACCATGCCGAGGAGCTTGCGCGTCGCGTCCGCGACCTCGCGCTCCTGCGCGATGAAGAGGCCCTGCTCGTCTCCCGCGATCTCGAAGCGCGAGTCGAGGAAGCCTGCGGTCGTCTCGTCCGTGCGCACGCCGCGCCTTCCGGCGCCCGTTTGCCGCCGCATCGTCTCGGCGTTGAGCAGCGACACGGCGCGCTCGATCGCGTCGCCCACGGGGAGCTGGCCGAGGACGACGCCGCGCCCGGTCGCGAGCACCACCGGCGTGTCGTCGAGCTCGGTCTGCACGCGGAGGGCGCAGCGCGCGGCGCGCACCATTTGGTCCGTCGCGCTTCCGGTTCCCTGGAGCGTCGCCACGAGCGTGCCGCTCGCGAGCGTCTCGATCGTTCCGCCGAACTCGCGCACGACCGGCAAGAGTCGCTCGCGCTCGGCGGACGCCTTGATTCCAGATTCGGTCGGCGGCTCGGCCTGCGCGACGATCACGCTGACGAGCCGCTGCTCGCCCTCCGTGAGCACCGGCGTGCTCGAGCGGCGCGACTGGGAGACCTCGCTCTTCGGCGCCTCGATGCGCGCGAGCTCCGCGGCGACGGCGTTTCCGTCCGCAGGGCGATCGACCGGGCTCTTGGCGAGCATCCTCGCGATCAAATCGTCGAGCGCCTCGGGGACCTCGGGCGCGATGTCTCTCACGCGCGGCGCGGGCTCGAAGAGAACCTTCGCGAGCACGGTGACGAGATCGTCGCCGCTGAACGCGTTTCGACCCGTGAGGCACTTGAAGAGCGTCGCGCCGAGCGAGAACACGTCCGCCTGCGGGCCCATGTCGCGCTCGCCGCGCGCCTGCTCGGGTGCGATGTAGCCCGGCGTGCCGACGAGCATGCCGGCCTTGGTGAGCTCGTTGGCCGTCGAGCGGCGCGCGAGCCCGAAGTCCACGAGCACCGCGTGCTCCACCGATCCATCCGCGAGCATCACGTTGCTCGGTTTCACGTCACGGTGCACGAGCCGGCGCGTGTGCGCCGAGCCGAGCGCCGCGGCGATGCGCGCGCCCATCACGAGCGTCTCGCGGATCGTCATGGGTCCGCGCTGGAGACGCCTCGCGAGCGTCTCGCCCTCGATCCACTGCATCGCCAAGAACGGCTCGCCCGTCGGCAGGATGCCGTGCGCGACGTACCGCACGGCGCCTGGGTGGCTGATCTCCGCGAGCGCCGCCGTCTCGCGCGCGAAGCGCTCCGCGTGCTCGCCCGGCGCGTGGAGCACCTTGAGCGCAACGAGCTGCCCCGTGAGCCGATCATGCGCGCGATGAACGGAGCCCATCCCGCCCGCGCCGATTTTCTCCTCGATCGCGAAGCGGCCAGCGATCAGGGTGCCGTCATCCATCGTGCGTTCACCGAAAAGCATAGGCGGGCTCGGCCTTGGCCCGCGCTAAAAATCGCCTGCCTCTAGCGTGCGCAGCAACACATTCAACTGACGAACGGCACGTTCTCGGCGAGCTCTCCCGGCCAAGTGAGGTAGTGGTAGTAATCCTCCGGATCGCACCAATAGAGGTCCGGGCCGCGCCACCAACGCGACGTGCGAAACGTCAACTGGATGCTCATGAGGTGCCACCAGAGCGTCTCACGAATTTTGAGCGCGTCGGCGGCCGCGTGTCGTCGCGCCAGCCCATAGTCCATGAGAACGGCGACATTCCCGCTCTCGACGTGCTCGTCGAACGCGCGCTGAAACAAAGCGCGTCCGCGTCGCGTCAGCATCACCAGCCACGTCCGCGAATCCGCCGCGCGAACGCGCTTCACCCACCCCATTTCAACGAGCGCGCGCACCATCTCGCAAATCACCGAGCGCACCACGTTCAGTCGCTTCCAAAGATCGCTTTGCCGCATCCCCTTGTGGCCGAGCGCATTCATCAAATCGAACCGAGCCACGGTGAGCCCATGCCGTCGCAACAACCCCCGCCCCACGCGTTGCATTGAAAGATGCGCCGCCTTCGTTTCGAACATCAAAGCATCCATCCCCACCGCGCAAAGCACCCCCCATGCCACCCAACGCACACTGCTCTAAGGCGCGAAAACACGCCTAATCGTTCGGATCCGAACGATCGGGTCGATTTTTCGGGTTGGCGTGGGCCGGTTTGGGGCCGGCATGGGGCCACGGCGTTAGGAATGGCGTGGGGTGACGCCTATCGCTCCAGGATCGACTCCACCTGCGCGTAGATGCGCTTGCGCCAGGCCGCGAGCGGCGAGACGCCGTCGTGGAGGGCCTTGGTATCGGCGAGGACGTTCTCGAGCGGGGTCGTGACCACGTAGGGATCGTGTTGCGACGGCGGGCCGTCGACGCCGGGGCCGATCCAACCTGCCATGAAATCCGTCTTGCCCTCGAAGAGCTCGCGCATCGCCGCGTGAGCGAGGCGCGCGCCGAGCAAACGATCGAACGCGGACGGCGAGCCACCGCGCACCACGTGGCCGAGCACGGTGAGGCGCGTATCGACGACGACGTCCTGGAGCAGCGACTTGATTCGCTCGTCGACGCGCTTCTTGAGGTGCGCCATGTCGATCTTCACGCCCTCGGCCTTGATGACGAGCACGCGCCGTTTGGCCTGATTTCCCTTGTACGCGTGGACCATCGTGCGGACGACGTGCTCGACGTATGCGTCCTCGTCCTTGTCCGTCTCGCGCACGAGAACGGCGTCGGCACCGGCGGCGATGCCCGCCGTCATCGCGAGGTAGCCCATGTCTCGGCCCATCACCTCGACGATGAACGTGCGCCGGTGCGCGCTCGCTGTGTCGAAGATGCGGTCGCACGCGTCGACGATCGTGTTCATCGCGGTGTCCGTGCCGATCGACATCGACGTCGCCGCGAGATCGTTGTCGATCGACGCCGGCAGCCCCGCGACGAGCAAACGCGAGCCCTTCGACGTGCTCGCGCCGAGGAGCGTGCGCGCTCCGGTGAGCGAGCCATTGCCTCCGATGACCACGAGCGCATCGAGCCCGTGCCGCACGATGGCGTCGCGCGCGCGCTGTTGGCCTTCTGGCGTGGGAAACGCCGCGCTTCGCGCGGTCCCGAGGATCGTCCCGCCGCGCCGCGAGGCCTCGTCGAGCGCGCGGAGCTCGAGCGGCGCGATGCGCCCTTCCATGAGCCCGACGTATCCCTCTTCGACGCCGACGACCTCGACGCCGAGCTCGGCCCCGACGCGCGCCGCGCTCCGAAGCGCCGCGTTCATTCCCGGAGCGTCCCCGCCGGACGTGAGGAGCGCGACCCGATCGCCTTTCTTCATGGCTCGATTGTATCCTTCATCGCGACGCCGATGCGCTACGTCGGAAAGATCTGATGCTCTCCGCGGCGATGAACGGTTTCTACGGACTGAAGCGCATCACGAACAACCCGCCCGCGGATCCTCCCGCGCGCGAAGCCGGTCGCATTCGGCACCCCTCAGCGCACGACGCCAAAGCTCACGTCGGGAAAGAGGTCCGCGCCCTCGTTCGTCTGCCGCACGGCGTCCATCGTCGCGATGACGGTCTCGTAGCGAATGGCCGGGTTGGCGCTGATCGTGACGCTGCTTTCGCTGGCGAAATTGGGCGATGAAGCCTTGAGCTTCGCCGCGCACTTCTGGAGCCCTGTGAAGTCGTGGTGCCCGTCGACCTTGCCGATCGCGAGCCCCGCGCCCGTGTCGGCGCAGCCGGGCGCGACGTTGCCGCCGCTTGCCTTGATGCTGAAGCCGTCGTCGACGACGAACACCGAGAGCCCGAGCGACCTCGGGGATGGATCGGGACGCGTGGGCAAATGCCGAGGAGGCGACACGTCCGCGGTCGAGGTGAACGCGATCGCGACCGTCGCGAGGACGAACATCATGACGTTCATGATGATGTCGAGGAACGGCACGACGTTGAGCTCACCCGCCTCTTCACCCTGCTTCGGGGCCGACAGGCGCCTCACCTTCGCTCGCTGCGCTGCGTTCATGGCGGATCCCTCCATGTCGAAGGACACCGGCCGCACGCCGGAGTTCCCGTGACTTCCTTTGCCCCGACCCTTCGGAGCGTCGAGGTCGATCCGCCACACGACGGCGAACCTCGTCTGCGTCGGTCACGCGCTTACGCGATTTGGCGTGCGGTTTGCGAGGACGACACGGTCCCAACAAGGAGGCGTGCGATGGCCCAGATGGTTTCGAGCAACAGGACGCAGGTGTACCGCGAAGTCGAAGAGATGCTCGGGCGCGTACCCGAGTGGTTGAAGAAGATGCCGGACGAAGTCGTCTTCGGTTTCTGGAATCTCTTTCGCAGCTTCGAGCTCGGCGAGACGAAGATCCCGAACAAGTACAAGGAGCTCATCGGGCTCGCGGTGTCGGGTGCGACGCGTTGCAAGTACTGCACGCTCTTCCACACGGAAGCGGCGCGGCTCTTTGGCGCGACCGACGACGAAATCGCGGAGGCGGCGGCAATGGGCGGGGTCACGATGATGGCGAGCACGTTCATCAACGCCGAGCAGCTCGACTACGACGCGTTCCGCAAGGAGACGCTCGAGATCGTGAAGTTCGTCCGCGAGCAGCAGGCGAAGAAGGCGCGCGCGCAGCCGCAACCGCACGCTTAGACACGGGTGGGTGAAGAAGCGACCGTTCCTCGAACGTGAGGCGCTCATCCGGCTCGTCGTGTTCGCGCCGGCGATCGCCTTGCTGATCGCGCGATGGGGCACGGACGCTCCGCTCGCGCGCGTCGTCGGGTGCCTGATCTCGCTTCGTCGACGCGGCGAAGGTCGACGTGTTCCGCGCACGCGACAAGTACACGGAGCTCGTCGTGGACGGCAGAGAGCTCCTCCTTCGCGAGAGCCTCGACGCGCTCGAGGCGCGCCTCGGCGTCCGCAAGTGACCGCTCGTCGCACGAACCGCAGCGCTCGTCGCACCGCGTGAAATGAGAGCTGCCGGCCTGCATCGAGGTCGGCATGAACAAGAAATCGCTCGCCCTCACCGTCCTCTTCACGCTCTCGCTCTCGACCGTCGCGCTCGCCGATCCGGAGGCGCCCACGAACAAGCCCACCGACGAAGCGCCTGCGAAGCTCACGCTCTTCACGAGCACCGGCTACCTCGGCACGTCGGGGGGGAGCGGCGCCGCCGTCGCGACGGGCATCCGCTACGCGATCGGCAATCACTTCGCGCTCGGCTTCGACCTCGGCTACGGCCTCATGGCCATGCAGACCGGGATGCAGGATCGCTGGTGGTTCATCCCGTCGATGGCGGTCGTGCTCCCGATGCGCGTCGGCGGCACGACGGCGACGTTCGACATCGGCGCAGGCCTCGGCCTCGGCACGTCGTCTGGCTATGGCTCGTGGTCCGAGTACGCTGCGCACCCGTTTACGGCGACGTGGGAGTTCCAGCTCGAGCCCGCCGTGCGCGCGCACGCGATCGCCGCGTTCCCCGTCTCGCGCAACGTCGAGCTCTTCGTGCGCACGGACGCGGCCGCGCTCGTCCTGCCGCACGGATCGGCGCCGTCCGACGCGGACGGCTTGTGGCTCATGGCCTCGCTCGGCGCCCGCTTTCGTCTCTTGTGAGCTACGCGCCCCAGCGCAGTCGATAGAGCGCGTCGCTCGTGCTCATGTCGGCGATTTCGACGTCCGGGTTCTTCGCGCCCGAGACCTCGAGCGCCGCCCGCACGCCCTCCATCTGGCTGCGCGCGACGATCGGCGGGAGCAAATGCTCGGGCCAGCGCACGAGGATCTCCGCGCGCCCGCGATCGCGCGTCACGCGCTCGAGCACGAGCGAGTCCTTCGCGAGGCTCTTCCACTTGTGCACCGCGCCGCCGACGAGCGTCTCGGTGGGCACGAGCGCGAAGAGCGCGCGGTAGAGCGCGCTCCGAAAGAGATTCACGTACTGCGAGTGCCGCCATCGCATGAACGCGGCGTCGTCGAGGTGGTCCTGATCGGCCAGCGTGAGGAGCGCGCCGACCACGTGCGTCGCGGGGAGCCAAGTGCTCGGTAGCGGCGGATCGCGAAGCACGCTCAACAGATGCTCGGGCAACCCCGGCGCGGCCAACGCTCGAAAAGGCCGGGACGCGAGCGCTTCGCGGATGATCGACGCCTTGAGCTTCGCGGAAGGATACGACTCGATGCCGTTCGGCAGCCGTCGCAGGTAAGCCTCTAGTCGAGCGTACACGGCATCACCCTACCCACGAAGGGCCCGCCTTTCAAAAACTTGAGCGCGGCGTGTCGATCCCCGAGACGGCCGTTCGTCGCCTGATTACAAAGGAGATCCCATGCGCTTCATGATGCTCGTCATTCCGAACGGTTACAGCAACGCCTCGCCCGGCACCGTCCCGCCCGCGGACCTCGTCGAGAAAATGTCGAAATTCAACGACGCGCTCCGAAAGGCCGGCGTCCTCCTCGCGCTCGAGGGGCTTCACCCGCCGTCCGCGGGCGTGCGCGTGAAGTTCGACAAAGGCAAAGCGAGCGCGACCGACGGCCCCTTCGCCGAGGCGAAAGAGACCGTCGGCGGCTTCTGGATGATCCAGGTGAAGGACAAGGCCGAGGCGGTCGCTTGGGCTTCGCGCGCGCCCATGCTCGACGGCGACGCGATCGAGGTCCGCCAGGTGCAAGAGATGGCTGACTTCCCGCCCGAAGTGCAGAAGGTCGCGCGCTGAGTTGCGCGACGGCGCGAAGATCGTTTTGATGGGCGGGTGTCCGACGACGCCCGCCGCGCCATCGAAGCTGTCTTTCGGATCGAATCGGCCAGGCTGATCGCACGCCTCGCACGCATGGTGCGCGACGTCGGCCTGGCCGAAGAGCTCGCCCAAGACGCGCTCGTCGTCGCGCTCGAGCAGTGGCCCGAGGCGGGCATTCCCGAAAACCCGGGGGCGTGGCTCATGCAGACCGCGAAGAATCGCGCGATCGATCAGCTGCGCCGAAGGCGCGTCGTCGATCGAAAGCACGAGGAGCTCGCACTCCTCGACCCAGCGCAGGCGCCCGACGTCGAGCGCGCGATCGACGAGGACGTCGGAGACGATCTCCTTCGGCTCGTCTTCATCGCGTGTCACCCGGTCCTCTCGACCGACGCGCGCGTCGCGCTCACGCTGAGGCTGCTCGGCGGCCTCGAGACCCCGGAGATCGCGCGCGCCTTCCTCGTCTCCGAGCCCACGATCGCAACAGCGCATCGTGCGCGCGAAGAAGACGCTCGCGGACGCGAACGTGCCGTTCGAGATGCCCCCGCGCGCGGAGCTCGCCGCGCGCCTCTCCTCGGTGCTCGAGGTGATCTATCTGATCTTCAACGAGGGGCACTCGGCGACGAGCGGCGCCGATTGGGCTCGCCCGTCGCTCTGCGAGGACGCGCTCCGCCTCGGTCGCATCTTGGCCGAGCTCGTCCCGAACGAGCCCGAGGTCCACGGCCTCGTCGCGCTGATGGAGATTCAAGCGTCGCGCCTCCGCGCGCGCGTCGGGCCTTCGGGTGAGCCGATTCTTGCTGCTCGATCAAGATCGCTCGCGCTGGGATCAGCTGCTCATCCGCCGCGGCCTCGCCGCCCTCGAGCGCGCCGAAGCGCTCTCCGAGACGCGCGGCTCGTACACGATTCAGGCGGCGATCGCCGCGTGCCACGCGCGCGCGGTGACTCCCGAAGAGACGAGCTGGACCGACATCGCCGCGCAATACGTCGCGCTCATGCAGGTCGCGCCCTCCCCCGTCGTGGCGCTCAACCACGCCGTCGCGATGGGCATGGCCTTCGGCCCGGAGGCGGCGCTCGAGATCGTCGAGGCCCTCCGAGCCGACGGCGCGCTCGCCGACTACCACCTGCTCTTCGCGGTCCGCGCGGATCTCTTGATCAAGCTCGGTCGCACCGAAGAGGCGCGTAAGGATCTCGAGCGCGCGGCGGAGCTCACGAAGAACGAGAGGGAGAGGCAGCTCGTCGAGCGGCGCCTTCGGAGCCTCGCGGTCACTCCGCGGGGCTAGGCTCGAGCGTCGCGACGGGCTCGGCGGGCCTTTCGAGCCTCGCCGTGAGGATCGGCGCGAACGCCTTGCGGTTGGCGTACGCGAGCGCGATCTCGAGACCGAGCACGAGGACCGCGATGGGCATGCCCTCCGGCGCGAGCGCGGCGTGGAACGCGAAGATGTTCACGATGATCGGCGCGAGCATCGTCAGCGCGAGCGGGACGAAGCGGTTCGAGAGGAGCAGCGCGCCGCCGAGGACCTCGGTGGTCTTGAGGAGCGGGAAGAAATAGCCGGTCGCGGCGAGACCTCCCATGAACGTCGCGGCCACGCCCGAGGGCGGCGGCTGCGGGATGAAGTGCAAGAAACCGTTCAGGCCGAACACGAAGAAGACGAGGCCGAGGACGACGCGAGCGACCTCGGGAGCGATGCGACGAGCACGTGACATGGGAATGACCTCGCAAGGTTGTTGGATGTCTTGTGCCCGTGAAGATGCGACCGTTGCTCACCATGCGGTAGTGGCGGCGGTCGCGACACATTGTTGCTATGGTGCAACGATGGATTTGAACCACGCGCAGAACTTCGTACGCGTCGTCGACGCGGGAAGCTTCACCGGCGCCGCGCACGACCTCGGCGCGTCGAAGTCGTTCGTGAGCCGCTCGGTGAGCCACCTCGAGGAGGAGCTCGGCGTCCGGCTGCTCCACCGCACGACGCGCTCGCTCCAGCTCACGCCGGCCGGGCGCGCGTACTACGAGCGCGCGAAGGGCGCGCTCGAGTCGCTCGACGAGGCCGCCGAGGCCGTGACCGAAGAGGGCGCCGAGCCGCGCGGCCTCGTGCGACTCACGATCCCGACCGACATGGGCGGAGTCGTCTCCGAGACCATCGCCGAGTTCTGTCGAAAGCACCCGAAGGTGCGCATCGAGATCATCGTGAGCGCGCGCACGCTGAACCTCGTCGACGAGGGGATTGACCTCGCCGTGCGCGCGGGGCGCATGACCGACTCGACGCTCGTCGCGAAGAAGATCGGCTCGTCGGACGCGCGCATCTTCGCGTCGCCTTCGTACGCGAAGCGGCGCGGCGTCCCGCGCACGCTCGCCGAGCTCGAGGCCCACGCGTTCGTGCTCTACCGCGGCGTCGGCGGCGCGACGACCGCGACCTTCGACGGTCCGAAGGGGCCCGAGCGCGTCGTGCTCAAAGGCCCGGTGAGCGTCGACGAGATGAGCATGGTCGTGGCGCTCGTCCGCGCGGGCGTCGGGATGGGCGTCTTGCCCGTCGAAATCGCGCGGCGCTCGGGCAAGCACCTCGTGAGCGTCCTGCCGAAGTACGCGGTGGGCGGCGCCGCGCTCTCGATCGTGTACCCCTCCGCGCGCCACCTTCCGCACCGCGTCGCGCTCCTGCGAGACGCGCTCCACGAGACTTTGTCTGGGCTCTTCGGGACGAGCGAATAGCTCGGCGCGGGTGCTATGGTCAGCGCGTGCGTAGCTCCCCATTCATTGCCGTCTTCGTGCTGACTGCGTGCGGCGGCGCGGATCCGACCGATCTCCTCGCCGACGCGTCTTCCACGAGCGACGCGCAGCCCCAAGTCGACGCTCCGATTGACTCGCCGCCTCCGTCTGCGTGCTCGACGGACGCGGGCGCATGCACCGCGCCGGCCGGGTGGGTCCCCGTCGCGTACACGACCGACGCGCAGTCGCCCTGCCCGAAGGACTTCGGCACCGCGGACGACGTGCTCGCCGATCCGGTCGTCGGCACGAGCGCGTGCAAATGCTCGTGCATCAAGACGCAAGATCCGGACTGCCAGACCGGCATGTCGAGTTGGTCCGGCGTCGGCTCGACGTGCTCGGGCTTCAACCCGTTTCCGATTGCCTTCAGCGGCGGGAAGTGCCACGTCATCGGCGGCACCGTCGACGACTACGACAAGGCCACGACCATCGCTCCGTCTGGCGGCACGTGCAACGTCACGAGCGTCGCCGACAACGGCGCGCTCTCCGGGACGAACGCTCGCATTTGCCCGGCCGACTCGAAGTGCGCCGACGCGACTTGCGGCGGCTACGCGCCCGCGGGGTTCAGCGCGTGCATCGTCTCGGACGGCGACGTCGCGTGCCCGGCGTCTTCCGCGTTCTCCGTGAAGCACACCGTCTCGAAGAACGCGACCGTGCAATGCTCCGACTGCGGCGCGGCGTGCACGTTCCAAGGGACCTGCACGAACCCGCAGCTCTCGTTCTACTCCAACCAGACGTGCACGACGCTCATCGTGTCCATCCCGGCGGACAGCACGTGTGACGCGACCGGCCACGCGAACGCGGTCATCGGCGGCATGATCTACACGGCGACGCCGAGCTTCACCGGGTGCACCGCGACCGGCACGTCGACGGCGACGGTCGAGATGAGCTCGCCCCGCACGGTCTGCTGTCGTCCCTGATGATCGGCGCGGTGCGAAGAGTCTCCGTGGCATTCGCCGTCGCGATCGTCGCGTGCGGCAAGGGCAACGCGACGCCGCACGCGAGCGACGCGCCCGCGATCGTGGATGCCGCGGAGGAGAAGGTCGATCTCGACGCGGCCGCCGCCGCAGCGCGCGCGCTGCGAATCGAAAAGGCGCGCGCCGACTTCGACGCGGGCGCGTGGCACGGCCCCGAGCTCTACGCCGCCTCGACGCGCACGTCCGTGATGAGCATGCCCGCTTGGCCGCCTGAAATCGACGCTGGTGTCGCCGCGCCACCCGAGCTCCATCGCCTCGGATATTTGCGGCACGGCTCGCACGTGCCGGTCTTCGCGGAGACGATCGTCAACGAGGCGTGCCCCGAGGGCTGGTTCGAGCTGCTCGAGGGCGGCTTCGTGTGCGGCAAGTACGCGTCGCTCGACGCGAAGGATCCGTCCGTGAAGTTCGCGGCGAACGCGCCGAACCTCGAGTCGCCGATGCCGTATCGCTACGGCTTTTCGATCGGACGCGACACGCCGGTCTATCGGCGCGTGCTCTCCCACGCCGACCGCTTGAAATACGAGCCTTGGCTCGCGCCGCCTCCCGAGCTCGACGCGGGGACGGGCGAAGAGAGCGACAACCCGTACCTCGACGCAGGCGCGATCGTGAAGGACGCGGGCATCGTGAAGCTCGGCGATCTCCGCGGTCGCGGCGTGCTCGTCCGCAAGATGATGCGCGGCTTCTTCGTCGCGCTCGACCGCGACTTCAAGGCCGCGAGCGCCCGGTGGTGGCGCACCGCCGAGGGCTTCGCGATCCCCTACGAACGCCTCATGCTCCAGACGTGGTCGCCGAGCTTCCACGGCTCGTGGATCAAACGCGAAGACGGCGCGGCTGACGGAACGGGCGCCGCGGCGCTGATCAAATCCGATTACGCGGTGCGCTACACGAAGAACGACAAAGGCAAGATGACCTACGGGCCGAAGCTCGAGAAGTGGTCCGGCGTCGAGCTCGCGGGCGATCCCGAGACGATCGACGGCGTCCAGTTCCAGCAAACGACCGCGGGCGGATGGGTTCGCCTCGCAGACCTGCTCGTCGCGCACACCGAGCCGCCCGCGGACCTCGGCGCGTCGGAGAAATGGATCGACGTCGACCTCGAGCACCAGACGCTCGTCGCGTTCGAAGGAAAGACGCCCGTCTACACGACGCGCATCTCCTCGGGCCGGCGCGTCCCTTGGGATCCCGAGCACGATCGCCCGACGCCGACAGGCACGTATCGCATTTACGAAAAGCACATCTCCGCGACGATGGACGGCGACGTCGCCTCCGACGGGCCGTACTCGATCGAGGACGTGCCGTGGGTGATGTACTTCTCGGGCAGCTACGCGCTCCACGGTACTTTTTGGCACAACCTGTTCGGCACGACGCGAAGTCACGGGTGCGTCAACATGGCGCCGATCGATGCGCGTGAGATCTTCTTCTGGACCGAGCCGCGCCTGCCGAAGGGGTGGCACGGCGTGTTTCAAACGGAGACGAACCAGGGAACGCGCGTCGTGATCCACGAGCCGCCCGCGCCCGCCCACACTTCGAGACACTGAACACGTATTCCGCCAGTATTTTCCGAAAAATAGCTCCCCGCTCTCGAGCGTTTGTTGCGATCATGAACGATAGAGTGGGCACCGAATCCGCCGACAGCCGACCGGGATATCTCCCTGGGCTCGATGGCATCCGCGCCATCGCGGTCGGAGCGGTCGTCGCCTACCACCTGAAGGTCCCGTTCTTCGACGGCGGGCTCCTCGGCGTGAGCGTCTTCTTCACGCTCAGCGGCTACCTCATCACTTCGCTCCTCATGCAGGGTTTCCAGCAGCGCGGCGAGGTCGCCCTCAAGTCGTTCTGGATCCGGCGCGCACGGCGGCTGCTACCGGCGCTCCTGCTCATGCTGCCCGTCGTCACGGTCACGACGGCGATCGCGCGGCCCGAGAAGCTCGCCGCGACGATCCGCCAGGTGCTCTGCGCGCTTTTCTATGTCGCAAACTGGACGACGATCGCGGCAGGTGATGATTATTTCCAACGCTTCTCGGGTCCGGGACCGCTCGACCACTTGTGGTCGCTCGCCATCGAGGAGCAGTTCTACATCGTGTGGCCGCTCCTCGTATTCGCTCTCCTCTGGCTCGGGTCTCGGCTCGGGTGGGGACGCGTCTTGCTCGCGCTCGCGACGGTGATCCTCGCGGGCGCTTCGACGTGGGCCATCGTTCACCTCTATGACCCGCACGCGATGAACAACACGCGCGCGTACGAGGGCACGGACGCGCGCGCCGCGTCGCTGCTCGTCGGCGCGCTCGCCGCGATGGCGTTGCCGTTCGATCGCGTGCCGAGCCTCTCGCGCCGCTTCCGCATCGGGCTCGACGTGGTCGGCGTGCTGGGCCTCGCGGGCGTCCTCGCGATCATCGCGCGCACCGACGAGTACTCGCCGTTTCTCTATCGCGGCGGCGAGATCGTTCTCGCGACGGCCACGGCGGCGCTCGCGATCGCGGCCGCGCACCCGGGGACGTTCATCGCTCGCGCGCTTGGCATTTTGCCACTGCGCTGGGTCGGCGCGCGCTCGTATGGCGTTTATTTGTGGCACTTGCCGGTCGTTGCGTTCATGCCATCGACCGTGTTGATCGAACACTCCGTCGCCCGTGGCGCCGTGCAGCTCGGAATGATCCTCGTGCTCGCCGCCGCGTCGTTCCGCTTGATCGAAGATCCGATTCGCCGCCGCACGCCCTCGCCGCGTCCTGGTCGCGAGCGCTGGGGACTCGCGTTCCGCGCGGCGGTGCTCCTGCCGGCGGCCACGGTCTTCCTCGTCGTGTGGCCCCTCAGCTGCCACCAGCCGACCGAGCTCGAAGCGCTCGCGCAGGAGCCCACCGTCGTCGCGGACCCCGAGCCGAGCGCGTCGGTCGCGTCGTCGCCGGATCCGAAGATGGTGGAGCCTCCGCCGCCCGTGGTGGTCGCGCCCGACCCGACGCTGACCTCGTGCCGAGAAGTGGCGCACGTCGGCGACTCGACGTCGCTCGGCCTCGTCTCGAAGGTGCTCCTGCCGAACGTCGACGATCAAATCGGTGCGCGGTACCACGGCGTCGGCGTCGAGCATTTCTTCCCCGAGATCAGCGGCGCGCGCAGCATGGTCGAGAAGTACAAGGACCAGCCGAACGCGACCGAGATCGTCAAGCGCCGGCACCAGAGCGGCTACGCGGGTTGTTACGTGCTCGCGCTCGGCACGAACGATCCCGCGAACACGAGCGGAAGCGTCGCGATGTTGAGCTCGCGCATCGACAACATGATGTCGGCCATCGGCGAGACGCCGGTCATGTGGACGACCACGAAGACGCTGAAGGACAAAGGCCCGTACCAGAACGCGCACATGGTCGCGTGGAACCAGGCGCTGCGCGACGCGTGCGCGCGCCACCCGAACATGCGCGTCTACGACTGGGCCGCCGAGGTCCACGACGACTGGTTCACGGCGGACGGCATCCACTACAACACCCCCGGCTACAAAGAGCGCGCGGTCCGCATCGCGAAGGCCCTCGTTCACGCGTTTCCGAAGGGCGCCTCGCCGAGCGCGGAGTGCGTCGTCCACGCCGAGTAAGCTAGTTGGCCCAACACGACGCCGCGTGAGAGCGTCGGGGCCATGCATCTCCGTCACGCGTGGGCGCTCTCGGGTCTCGTGGCGCTCGTCGGCTGCTCGGACTGGCGCCAGGTGAAGAACGCGCGCGACGTCGAGGGTCAGCTCGTTCGCGTCGAGTCGCACGGAAAAGAGAGCACGATCGACGAGGTCGTCTTGTGCGACACGAGCGGCTTCGTGATCGCGGGCGACTCGCGCGACTGCGCGGACCCGAGCGCTCCGAAGTTCGACACGCGCCACGACAAGGTGCTCGAGCACTTCCGCGACTCGAAGGCCGCCGTCGGTCTCGTCGTGACGGGCATCCTCACGGGCATCCTCGTCCCCGCGGCGATCGTGGGGACCAAGGTGCTCGGGAAGTAGCGGCTCTCAGTAGACGTCGACGAGGCGCTCGAGCAACGGGCCGAGGCCGGCGCCGCCCTGTTGGACCTCGACTCCCTTGCCCGTGAGCGGGTCGAGGGCGATCACGGGATGGCCGCCATGTTCGTACTCACGGCTCCATGTCCAGCTCACGATGCCATCATCGCCGATGGTGCCAAGCTTGATCCAAAGTGGGCCGCTGTCGTCCTGCTGCCGCTGGTGGACCTCGACGATGCTCTTACCGAAGAGCGCGACGGAGGGATACAAGCCGTGGTCGTACTCTTGGTACTCGCTCCACTCGATGGCGCCATCTGCCCTCCAGCGCCCGACGCGAAGCAACAGCGGGCCGTAGCTCGCTTGCTGCTGATGAGCCTCGATCACCAGCGCATCGGCAGCGGCAACGGAGGGGTTTGTCCCGGGCGTCCCCAGAGGGCGCGGCGCATCCCAGGCGATGGCGCCGCCTGCGTTGCCATCGTAGTGGCCGGTCCGCGCAGCGAGAGCGCTGCCAGTCGCATCGACCATGTCGATCTCGACGACACGACCGGCGGTCGCGGCGATCGCCGGTCGGAGACCAGTCCCATACTGAGACGCCGCGGCCCACGTCACGGCGACTTGTGCGCCGGTCACCGCGACGTGCCCCACCCGCGCCAGCAGAGCACCCACGCTCGGTGTTCCTTGATGCGCTTCGACGACGGTGCCGTTCGTGTCCGCCGCGATGCGCGGGCGGAAGCCGTGCGCGTCGAGCACGGTGGCGGTGGTGAACTCGCTCGGAGCTCCCGCATAGGTCGCAACCTGTTGTGCTGCGGTCTCGTGCACCTCGACCATCCAGTCACCACCCACGACGTGCCCCACCGCGACCGACGGCGCCGCGCCTTGCTCGGAGTAAGTGCCCGCGTGCCATAGATGGAGGGGCTCGCTGGCGTTCGCTTGCAGCACCGCCGGGTACCGCGTGTCGTCCACGAACTCGAGCGCCAGGAGACAGAGGCTGTCGGTGAGATTGCTCCGCTCCAGCTCGAGTTGGTTGATGCCCGAGTCGAGACCTCCTGGAGGCACTTGCAAGATCACCCTCCGCCCCTTGCCGGGGTGCAGCGGCACCCGAGGGCTCCATGCCGTCTCCACGCCGAGGAACGAGCGAGTTCGTGCGGATATCGTATCAGCCGCCGTCGCGTCGTAGACGAGGCGGACACGCGTCGTCACCGGCCAGCCGAGCGAGAACACCGCTGTGGCGGTCGAGCCGGTCAAACACGCAGCGCCCGTCGCGTCGTCGAAGCGCACGCCGCGAACGAGCTGGCGCGTCTCGGACGAAGCGAACGGAAAGTCAGCACGCATGTACTCCAGCGAGTGGTAGTCGCGGCTGTACCAATCGGGATGCGCCGCCCACCCGAAGGCAACTGGCTTGAGGTGGTAGCGCAACGCGAACACCCACTCCGCTGGGAGCACGGGGAGCGACCCGACGTACTCGTCGATTGCGGCGAGCTCCTGCTTCTGGCCCTCACCGTACCGCTCGGAGGACGTGAGCGGTTGGTTCCAAGGGACCTTGCCGCGAGCGAAGCCAACCACCACCGCGGCGTTCGCCCATGTGACCACGGCGACGGCCGCAGCGGCGGCTGACACCACCACGCGTTGGGGACGGGCCCAAACCCACCGCCCCGCGCGTTCCACGGCGAGCGCGATGCACAAGGCGCCGAGCGGTGTGAGGTTGAGCACACGGCGCGCGCCTTGCCAGTCGAGAGCGGACGAGGCGATGTAGATCTCGAAGCTCGCGCAGAACAGCAGCGGCCAGGCGAGCCAGCGCGCGTCCCTTTTCCGCAAGAGGAGCGCGAGCCCGGGCACTCCGAGCCACATGATGGGCGCACCGGAGAACAGCCCACCGCGCTCGTCGAAGAGCAGCAGCAACGGGTGCGCGTGCGCCGGCCAGATGATGTACGGGCCGTGCGCGATGAGCGTCGCGTGCCCGAGGATGATCTCGTTGGCCACGAGCAGCGGCACGACGCCGGACAGCACGGCGCACAGGCCTACGACGGTTAGCGAACGAAGCGAGCTGCGTAGTGCGGTGATGGGCGTTGGGCGAAACAGCGCTCCGATCGCGACGACGAAGAACACAGCGCTCGTCGTCCGTTGCAGGAAGGCGAGCCCCAGCAAGCCCCCGGCGAGAGCCAGACGGCCGATCGACGGCCCCTTCTCGCGGATCTGCATGATGACGTAGAGGTAGAGCGCGATGCACATCGCGTCGTAGACGTGCGAGTAGCTCGGGAGCAGCGCGGTCATGTAGATGGCATGTCCGCCGAGCGTCGCCAGGAGCGACGCCGTGGCCGCGGTCCTCGCGCCAACCCAGCGCCGCAGCAGAGCGCTCGTCGTCAGCACCAGCACGGCGCCGGCCACGCTCGACATCGCCAAGACCAGCGTGGGGATCGGCCCCACGCACCCGCCCGCGACGTTGGGCGCGCCGTGAACGAAGTGTTTGAGGACCCAGATGGCGGGCGTCCAGAACACCGCCGGCCCTATGTAGAAGACGTTGGCGCGGTGGTGCGTGGGCGTCGTCCAGCCCATCGACCAGGGATCACCGCAAAGCGCGTAGTCGTTGGCGAAGTCGAGGTCGCCGTCAAACGCGAGCGAGCGTGCGTAGATCCAGCCGTAGTGCCCGTCGGCCCCGGGGCGATGCGCGTCGATGCAGGTCGCGTAGAGGAGCAGCGAGACGGCTGCGTACACGAGCGCGGCCACGAGATCCCAGCGTGCGGGGGAACGCGCGAGGCCTCTGGCGATCCCCTTGATACGAGTCCAAAGCACGTGAACGATGCGAAGCAAGCAGGGCGAAGGGTGGTGCGAGCGAGTCGCGCGTGTCAAGGAGCGTGCGATCGACGCCTCGTTCGGCACGGGGGTACGCTCGTGCGGCATGTCGCGCGTGATGTCCGCCGTCTACGATCGCTTCATGTCCTCGTCGGAGAGGTCCGAGAAGCGCGAGAGCATCCGAAAGGCGATGCCTCTCGCGCGCCCGAGCATCCGCGGCGTCGCGCTCAAGCGCTGAACGGCTTGCGCGCGCTTGCCCGCGCTCACTTGCGCTTCGATTGACGCTCGAGCACGTCGACGTCGGCGAGGTCGTGCGGCCGGGCGTGCTTCTCGTCGCCGGAGGAGGCGGAGGAGCCGCGAGCGCGGACGGAAACGGAAACGGCTACGCCCCCGGCGGCTTCGGAGGCGTAGGTGGCGGGGCTCAAGGGGGGTCGGGCAGCGGTACCTGCTTCGGCAAGGGAGGCGGGCCGGATGGCGGCGGCGCAGCTCTGTGCAATGGCTCCTCCGGCGGATTTCTCCAAGGAGGTCACGCGCCCGGAGGCACGGGTAGCGCTGGCGGCGGCGGATACTACGGCGGCGCGAGCGGTGGCATCAGCACGCCCGCGCCGGCCTCGAGGGCGCCTCCGTCGAACGGGTTCCAACCGCTGCCGCCACCGCCTCCGCCCTGATAGGAAGGCGACTGGCCTCCGTTGTTGGGGTTGCGGAACGTACGCCGCCGGCAGCGCGGGTCGCGTCGTCGTCCGCCTCGTCAAGCCGACGTAACGCGACAGTCGTCGCCCCCCCGTTTCGCTCCTTATCACGTGGCGAGACGCGCGAGATGCACGTCCGGGTTTACGGAGCTGCGTAAACGCCGATCGGCGATACGCTGTGGCCATGGCCAGCGCAGCCGGGCAGACGCTCGATGTCGTCGAAGCGTGCTATCGCGTCGATGTCGATCAAGCGCAGTGGCTCGCTGACATCGTGCGAACGTCGACGCCGCTGCTCGATCGTGGGCTCGGCGTGCTCGCCTATACGTACGCCGTGCGCGACGCGAAGTTCCAGATGCTCGACGTGTGCGCGCCGTCCGCGCTCGACATGCGCGTGCTGGGGGCTTACCTGCGTGAGACTCCACCGGGTTACGTGGAACGCTCGTGGCTTTCGAAGCCGTACGGGTTGGCCTCGCAGGTCGAGGGCTTCGACGAGATCGCGCCCGCGCTCGCCATGTTCGGCGGAGCGCGCGACGTCCTCGCGCTCAACGGCTGCGATCCCACCGGCCTCGGGGTGTGGCTCGGCGCGCTCACGCGCGAGCGGGGTCGTCATACGCAGCGCACGCTCGATCGCCTCGGGCGCATCGCCGCGCACCTCGCGACGGCCTATCGCCTGCGGCGCGCGCTCGATCGTGGCTCCAATTTGACGACGCAGTCGGATGCGATCATGCGCCCGGACGGGCGCATCGATCACGCGGAGGGAGAAGCGCGCGGCCCTGCGGAGCGCGCTGCGTTGCGGCGCGCGGCGATCCGGTTGGATCGCGCCAAGAGCAAGAAGGGGCGCGCGGAACCGGAGCGCACGCTCGCCGAATGGAAGAGCATGGTCGAAGCGCGCTGGACCCTCCTCGATCACTTCGATCGCGATGGTCGCCATTACGTGCTCGCGCGCCGCAACGACGCATCGATCGACGCGGTCGACGATCTCACGCCGCGCGAGCGCCAGGTCGTCGCTTACGCCGCGCTCGGGCATGACAACAAAGTGATCGCGTACGAGCTCGGTCTCGCCGCGGCCACCGTCCGCGTGCTCCTTCACCGCAGCGCGAAGAAATTCGGCGTCGCGACACGCGCCGATCTGGTCAGCCGCTGGAAAGCCACCCGGAAGACGCGTTGATCACTCCGAGCGCATGATCACATGGAACCCCGACGGGCTCTCCACCACGTAGCTCACCTCGCCGATCTTGAGCTCGAACGCGGCATCGGCAAATGCGGCGTTCACGTCACGCCGCTCGACCTGGCCGACGAGGCCTTCGCGCGTCGCTGCGCCAGGCTCGTCGCTGTACTCCTTCACGATGTCGGCGAACGATGCGCCTTGTTCGAGCTTCGCTCGAGCCTCTTGTGCGCGGAGGCAAGCCGCCTCGCGTGTTCGGGTGGTTCCCTCGGGCGCGTTCTTCGCGCCCGTCCACTTCACGAGCACGTGCTTCACGGTCACGCGCGAAGGCTCGTCGGCTTTGCGCGTGCGCGTCGCGTCGGCGACGCTGAGGCACTTGGCGGCGGGTGAATCGTCCGTCGCGCTCGCAGCCGGTTTCGTCTCGACCGCCGCGCCGCCGCACGCGCACAACGACAATAGGAAGACGTATCGATTCATCGCTCGAGGATAAGGCATCCGATGGTAGGAGACTGCATGCGCAACCTCGTCTTTGGCTCGCTCGTTGCGCTCGTCATCAGCGCGCTCGCTTGCGGCTCCTCTGGCCCGACGGATTGCGTGCCCGGCTTGCTCTTCTGCCCGAAGGCGTGCGTCGACGCGCTGAACGATCCGCAAAACTGCGGCGGGTGCGGCGTCGTCTGCCCCAACAGCGAGCCGTGCGCCGGCGGAGCATGCTGCGGCAACGGAACGACCGCGTGCGCCAACGCGTGCGTCGACACGAAGACCGACGCGCAGAACTGCGGCAACTGCGGCGTCGTCTGTCCCTCGGCTTGCGTGAACGGCGCGTGTCAGTAGTCGTCGGATCCGAAGGTCCGTGACGTCGCGCCGAAGCCGCTTCCGGAGAAGAAGAAGCTCGGGAGCGCGACGCATTTCATCGTCGATGTTCCCCCGTTACGGTTCTTTACGCGGCAGGCGGTTGCTTGCGCGCGCGGTGTGCCTATACGAGTGCCATGCGCGTTCGCCCTCTTGTCATCAGCTTCGCATTCGTCTCGCTTCTCGTCGTCGCGTGCGCGCCCTCGGCAAAGGAACCGGAGAATCCCGGGTGCGTCACGATGACGTCGATGTTCACGCCGTGCGCGGTGGACATCAACGTGGACTCGCCCGAGAAGCTGCAGTCGATGCGGCAGACTGCGATCAACAAACGCACGAACCTCGCGCACGCGCTCACGGCGTTCTGTCCCGACTCGGTGGCGAGCGCTGCGCTGAAGACGCAAGACGCGTGCGTCGCGAGCGTCGACGCGGTGATGCCACAGGCGACCGCCGACGCTGCCAAGCGACGCGCGCAGGCACAATCGGCCGTCACCGAGCTTCGCGCGGACGAGCGCTACGCGCCCGCGCGCGACAAGTTCCACACGCTCAGGATCCAGCAGGCCTCCGCGTGCGACACCGCGGACACGACGGCGTGCAAGCTCGCCGAGAGCGACGCCGAGCGAGCCGCAGCAGCGACGCGCAAGCTCCTCGACGAGCACCACATCGATCCGCGCGACGCCGACGCGCTCGGCGTTTGGTAGCGCTTACGATTTCTCCAATGGGTAGCGCGCGCGTGGGAGGAGTTGACGTACGTACCACGACTACTCAACGGGCTTTCGCTGCTGTAAAGACGCGAGCTGACATGTCGTCACTCACGACCCGACTCGTCTTGGCTGCCGTCGTCGCTCTCTCGAGTTGCAAGGACAAGCAGCCCGTCGATCCCGAGCCGCCTGCAGCGATTCAGTCGCTCGCGGACTCCTGCGAAAACGTGGCGGCGGGCGTCGTCGGCGGACCTCGCATCACCGCGGAGCGTGAGATCAGCGTGAAGGGCCTGAGCCTCTGGCACATGCGCCCGTGTCATCGTCCCGTCGAGTACGTGTGGGGTAGCGACGCGAACGGCGCGGTGGTGAAGTCCGTCGAAGTATTCTGTCGCTTTTGGGACGAATCCCCGAAGCTCTCGGCGTCCGAGCTCGCGGAGAAAGCCATCTACGTGCTCGGGAAGACGACGTCACCGATCGGACAACGACCTTTCACGTCGCTCGCTTCGCGGGAGCCGCGCGTCGTGGGACGAACGCTGACGTTCGTGACGAGCAGCCCGAAGGACCCGGGCGGCCTTGGGTGCACTCAGTACGTGATCGACGCGACCGCCCGCACCATGAAAGAAACCGACGTGACCACCACGTTCGGGCCGAGCTGTAACGACCCGTGACTTCGTCGCGCGACCGCGCGTTACTCAGCCATGTCGAAGTGGACCACGCGTTGCTTCTTCGTCTGGCATGAAACCTCTCATTGCGCTGAGCCTCGTCGCACTTGGGCTGGCGGCTTGCGACCGGCAGAAGAGCCAGCAGCCGCCCGTCGACGAACAAACGCGCACCACATCGGCCGTGATCGTCGAACCGACGCTGCACGACGGCCATGCCGCCGAGCCGACGAACGCTCGAGAGACGCGCGACGGCGGCTAGAGCCGCGATCACTACTCCGCGGCGTCCACGGCCGCGTCGTGGCAAGGCGGCTTCACGACGACGAGGCTCTTGCGGTCGGGAGCGACGGGCTTCCACGGCTCGGTCTGCATCACCTTGGGAACACGCGGCTCGCGGAAGCGCGAGACCACGAGCTGGTCGAAGTCTTCGGCGAGGCGCGTCGCGATCGACGTGGCGCTCCCTTGGAGGCCGATCACGGAGCGCGAGTGCGATTTCGTCGGCGCGACTCCGGTGCGGTGTTCGACGCGCAAGAGCCCGGGTTGCTGCAAGACGCCGAGGCGCGCTGCGGCTTCGGCCGCCGCGCCGAGCCCCGCGGCGAACGGCGCCGAGAGGCGCTCGGCGAGCGTGCGCGGTCCGGTCGACTCGATGAGATCGCGCTGGAGCTCGCGCGCGCGGCGACGCGCGACCGGGCTCTTGAGGAGCAGCTGCGACGCGAGGAACGTCGGCATCACGGCGCGCGCGCTCTCGCGGAGCTTTTCGGCGCGCGCGCGGAGGAGCGGGTTCGGCGAATTGCGGAGGTTCTCGTATCCGCGCAGCCAGACGCGCGAGAGCCTGTGGATTGACGGACCGAGGCGCTTGAAGTCCTCGGCGTAGAGATCTTTTTGGAGCGCCTCGAGCTGCTCGGGCGTGAAGTGCGGGTGCTTCGTGTGGAGCGCGAACCCGTCCCAGCGCCGCAGATCGGGGCTCTGCGCGTATTTCGGGAGGAAGCGCGAGGTCTTCACGACCTCCTCGAAGAGCGGCGTCCCGGGGAACGCGAAGTAGATGAGGATCTGCGCGAGCCCGGGCTCGAGCTTCATGAGCTCGTCGAACTCGGCGCGGATGGTCGCCTCGTCTTGGTACTGAAAGCCGATGATCATCGAGCTCAGCGTCGCGACGCCGTGCTGCTTGAGATCGTCGTAGAGCTCCGCGATGGGGCGACCCTCGAGCTTCGCGTAGCCGGATTTTCGGCCCTCGAACGCGGTCCACACGAGGTCGAAGCCCATCTCGGCGATCTCGGATGCCTTGAACTGCGAGAGGCCCTTGATGCTGCCGAACCCGAAGATGCTGAGCGATTTTCCGCCGCGGCGCACCGCCTCGAGGAACTCCTCTGCGCGCTTCTTGTAGAGGAAGAAGTCCTCGTCGATGAGCGCGAACGACTGCATCGACTGCCCCTCGCTCTCGGCGCGGGCGCGGCTCTCCATCATCGCGTCGTAGATGTCCGAGCCGCTGCCGCGGAGGCGCAGGTACTTGCGCTTGAAGAAGTGCGACGTGCAGCAGAAGTCGCAGCCGTTCGCGCACCCGAGGCCCGCCGTGACGTGGCCGACGATCTGCGGCTGCTGATACCCGAGCGTCGCGACGGACGGCACGGGCGAATACGGCGCGTGGATCTCGCGCGTGTCGTCCTCGCCGAGGAGGCGCTGCATGTAACGAACGCCCTCCTCGCGGCAGATGAAGTCCGCGTGCGGTCGGAGCATCTCGTCGGGGAGCACCGTGCCGTAGCCGCCGAGGATGATCTTCGTGCCCGGCGAGACGCGGCGGATGATGTCGACCATCGCGCGCACTTTGTGGAACGTCGCGACGACGAAGTTGATGCCGACGTGCGTGTAGAGGTTCGAGCGAAGCTCGCGCACGAGCTCGGCCTCCGACGGGTAGTGGAGGACGACCGTCGGCGTGTCGATGTTCTCGGCGATGAGATCGAGACCCCACACGCGGATCACCTGCCGCATGCTGAACGCGCCCTGCGCGCGGGTGACCTGCGCATGAAAGAGCTCGGCGCCGACCGAGTCTCCCTCGCCGGGGCCGCCGAAGGGTCGAATGACGCTCGTGAGAAGCAAACGGTTCATGCGGCGAAGAGAAGCACTTCGCCCATCAGGGCGCGGTCAGTCGATCGTCACGATTCGGTGATCGACTTGCCTTTTGTCATGTCGCACCCAGAAATTGGCCCGTTTTGGGCGCGTCGCGTTAACTGAACGTTGCTCATGTGTCGTCTCCTCGGGATCGTCTCGTCGCGGCCCGTCGACTTCCGCACGCTGCTCGCCGAGCGCCCGCGATCGCTCGCAACGCTCGGTGAGGAGCACCGCGACGGCTGGGGGCTCGCCGCGTACTCGCGCGGGCGCTGGCAGATCCACAAAGGCACGCGCCCGGCGTCGCGCGACGCGCGCTTTCGCGAGCGCGCTCTCGACTTGCGTGGCGAGGTCCTCGTCTCGCACGTGCGCAAGCGCACCGTCGGCCCGACGCGCGCGTCGAACTCGCACCCGTTCTCGCGCGGCCCGTGGGTCTTCGCGCACAACGGAACGATCGAGGACCGCGCGTGGGTCGCGGCGCAGGTCTCCGTCGCGCGCCGGACGGAGATCGCCGGCGAGACCGACAGCGAGCTCTTCTTCGCGTTCTTGCTCACGCGGCTCGACGCGGGCGAGCGCGTCGAGGACGTCGCCGCGGAGTGCCGCGCGCGCGACCGCTTCGGATCGCTGAACTTCCTCTTGAGCGACGGCGAGACGTGCTGGGCGCATCGCTTCGGGCGGAGCCTCTTCGTGCTCGAGCGCGGCGATCGCGAGGCTGAGCCGTCGCGACGCGCGCGCGCCGTGTTCGTCGCCTCCGAGCGCATGACGGACGAGGCGTGGCGCGAGCTGCCGAACGGCGCGCTGCTGCGCATCGGACGAACGCGCAGCGACGCGCCGCTCTCCGCTATGCTCGTCGAGTGACCCCCTACCGCGACGAGAACGAATCGCTCCGCGCCGAGAACGAGCGCCTGAAGGCCGAGCTCGCCGGCCGCCGCTCGCGGCGCGTGCCGCGTGTCGCGATCATCCTCGGCGCGGGCGCGATCGGCGCGACCCTCGCGCTCCAGCCGTGGCTGAACGGCACCGACGCGCGCTTCTGGTCGGCGATCGCCATCATCGTCTTGCTCGTGTTCGCGGCCATATTTGCGGCGTTCCGACAAACGTGAGACGGTCGCCAGCGATGGCAACTCCCTCTCTCAACGTGGACTTCGCGAAGATTCGCCGCCTCGTGGTCGTCGCCGGCGTGCTCTTCACGGTCTGGATCATCGGCTGCTCGACGACGACGCGCATCGACGCGGGCCACGTCGGCATCAAGGTGAAGCTCGCCGGGAGTGATCGCGGCGTCCAAAACTCGGAGGTCGCGGTGGGCTGGGTCTTCTACAACCCGCTCACCGAGCAGATCATCCAGTTCCCGACGAGCGTGCAGAACATCGTCTGGACCGCGAGCCCGCACGAGGGACAGCCCGTCGACGAGTCGCTCACGTTCTCGTCGAACGAGGGCGTCAACATCAACGCGGACATCGGCCTCTCGTTCCACATCGATCCGCCCTCGGCGCCGAAGCTCTACTCGCGCTTTCGCCAGAACGATCTGATGATCCTCGCGAACGGCTACATGCGAAACACCGTGCGCGAGGCGTTCAACGACGTCGCGTCGAAGATGCCCGTGCAGCAGATCTACGGCAGCGGAAAATCCAAGATGGTCGTGGACGTCGCCGACAAGTGCCGCGACATCCTCAGCAAGGACGGCGTCGTGATCGATCAGCTGACGATCAACGGCGCGCTGCGCCTGCCGCAGAACGTCGCCGACGCGATCAACCGCGCGATGGAAGCCACGCAAAAAGCCATCGAGAGCGAGAACCGCGTGCGTCAGGTGAAGGCCGAGGCCGAGCAAGCCATCACGCAGGCGCACGGCCAAGCCGAGGCCATGCGCGAGAAGGCGTCGGGCGAAGCCGACTCGCGGCTCATCAACGCGCGCTCCGAGGCGAAATCGAACGAGATCATCCGCCTCTCCACGTCGCCCTCGGTGCTCCAGTATCGAATGATGCAGCAGTGGGACGGCAAGCTCCCGAGCTACAACGGCGGCGGTCAGATCCCGATGCTCACGATCGACGCGACCAAGTTCGCGCAAATCGACGACGCCACCCGCGAGAAGAAGCTCAACGCGCTCCTCGCCACGGATGGCGACGCCGGCACGAAATAGTCTCGCCGGCGCAGTGACGGCTCGGCGCGCTCAGCCGAGCGCGCGGGTCTTCGCGCCGTCTTCGAGCGCCATGTCGGCGAGCACGGTCGTCTTCGTGCCTTCGCTTCGCTCGCGGCGAAGCACCGTGACCTCGCTCGGCTCGAGCTCGTCGACGACGATCGGGCTGTGCGTCGCGACGACCACCTGCGCGCGCGTCGAGATCTCGCGGAGCAAGGTCATCACGTCGCGGATGCCCGCGGGGTGAAGGCCGTTCTCCGGCTCTTCGACGAGGACGAGCGCCGCGGTCGCGAGGTACGGGACCGCCGCGAACGCGAGCCAGCGCAAGAGGCCGTCGCTCACGCCCGCGCCCGAGACGAACGTGCCGTCGTGGAGCATGACGCCGAGAGACTTCGTCTGCTGATTCGGGTTGATGAGGCTCACGTTCTTCACAGCCGGAAAGAGCTCCGTCAATCGCGCGCTCAGCTTCATGTACGTCGCGACGTCGCGCGAGAGGATCGCGTCGTATACCGCGGGGAGACCGAGGCCGCGCTCGTCGACGTAGCGGAGCGGCGCGCCCTCGGCGATGAGCGGCGTCCCTTGCCGGAGCGCCTCGGGTTCGAGGCGGAGCATGTGGTGACCGCCGAGCGCGTCGCGCGCCTCGTCGTCGACGTGGTGCTCGCTCCAGCCGCCGCGATCGCGCGAGACGATCGCCGAGCGCCCACCGACGACGCGGGCCTCGAGAACGGCCTTCTCGTGGGCGTAGAGGCTGAACTCGTTCTGCGTCGATTGCGGCGTCCGCTGCTGCGCGTACTTGGAGAGCGCGCGCAATGCGCGGAGCACGGTGGTCTTTCCGCTGTCGCTCGGGCCGACGAGCGCGTGGATCGGCGTGAGCGTCAAGGTCGCGTCGGCGATGCAGCCGAAGCCTTGGATGCGAAGCTTGTCGACGTACGGCCGAGTCACGATATGGGCAACGAGCTTACGCGATCGCGTGCGATGATGGACCGACGATGGTCGACCTCGGCCCGCTCACCGACGACGCGCTGACCCGCGATTTCCGCATCTGGCAGCGCGCCAAGGGGCACCGCTTTTCGGCCGATGATCTCGCGACGGCGTACGTCGCGTGGCACGCACGCCCGTCGGCCGAGCGCGTGCTCGACCTCGGGTGCGGCATCGGCTCGGTCCTTTTGTTTCTCGCGTGGAAGCTGCCCGAGGCGCGGCTCGTCGGCGTCGAGGCGCAGTCGGTGTCGTTCGCGCTGCTCGAGCGGAACATCGAGCGCGCGGGCGTCACAGAGCGCGTGCGCGTCCACCACGGAGATCTCCGCGATTCGGACGTCGTGACCGCGCTCGGCTCGGGCTTCGACTTGGTCACGGGGACGCCGCCCTATTTTCCGCCTGGAACGGCCGAGCCCGCGAGCGACGAGCAGCGCGCGTACGCGCGCATCGAGTACCGCGGCGGCGTCGAGGCGTACCTCGCGACCGCGGGGCGCGTCGTGGCCGAGGAAGGGACCGTGGTCGTGTGCAGCGCCGCGCGCGTGAACGAGCGGGTCGCCCGCGGCGCGGAGGACGCGAAGCTCCACGTGCACGCGCGGTGCGACGTGATCCCGCGCGAGGGCGAGCCCGCGCTCTTCGCGATCTGGACGCTCGGCCGCCGAGCGCGAGAGCTCACGACGTCGTCGATGACGCTCCGCGACTCCGCGGGCGCGCGCACCGCGGACGCTCGCGCGCTCCGGGCGTTCTCGGGCCTCGACTGAAGAGCCTCAACGGCAGAGGCGCGTGCTCGCGCAGAGCGAGGAGATCTCGCCGCAGCCCGCGTTGCGCGAGTCCTCGACGCACGCCTGGAGCGCGTACGGATCGACGCCGCGAGGGCACACGTCTTGAGAGAGCTCGACCCGGTGCGCGTGTCGCACGATCGCGACGCAAGCGTCGAAGCTCGGAAAAGCCCCGACCGCGCCCACGTTGCCACACGCGTCCTCGCGCGTGCACCGCATGCTCGCGATTTGCGCCGCGGCGTCGTCCGCGAGCACGACGACAGGCGGCGCCTGCCGCATGCCTTGTTCGGGAGCGAGCGAGGCGGGTTGGTCGATGATGCCGCCGGTCGTCGTGGTCGTGCCGACGGGTCCCTGCACGCTCGCGGCGCCGCAGCCCGTCACGAGGAGCGCGAACGCGAGAGTCGATCGGATGACCTTCATGCCTCGAGGAGAAGCATTCGCCGAGCCAGCGACGACTCAGCCGATCACTTTCCCGTCCCTTGGCCCATTTGCTGGAGCAACTTCGTCACGTCGCCGCCGTCGCCGAGCATCTTCATGAGGCTCTGCATGTCGGGCATCATCGCGCCCGCGCCACCCTTGCCCGTGCCCATGCCGGCCATCGCGAGGAGCCCGTTCATGCTCGGCTTGCCGAGATCGTCGTCGCCGTGCGCCTCGCGGAGCCAGCGCTGCGAGAGCGCGACGATCTCGGGCGCTTTGCTCCCGGCGGCCTGCACCATCACGCCTTCGAACGCGTTCGGCGGCGCGAAGCCCAGGTAAAACTGCTTCACGTACGACTGCATCGCGGCGAAGAACGCGGCGTCCCCGAGCTGCTTGCGAAGCGCGACGAGGTAGTACGGCCCCTTGCCGTAGACGATCCCGCCGTACGCGATTTGCGTGCGGCCTGCAGCGGGCGCGTCGACGGGGCCGTCCGGCTGCCCCATCAGGCGCATCATCGAGTAGCCCATGCGCGCGTTCATGTCGCCGTCGCGCTTGGCGCGCTGCGCGCCGTAACGATCCTCCGAGTAGAGGATCGCGCTGAACTGCGCGAGCGCTTCGTCTTGCCAAGGGTGCTTGCGCGAGTCGCTGCCGACGACGCCGTGCCACCACTGGTGACCGACCTCGTGCGCCGTCGTGAACTCCGCGGCCGCGACCTTCATGGGTCCGTCGTTTCCGCCGCTGCCCATGAGCGTGCCGAGGATCATCTCCATCGGGCTCCCGCCCGCGGGGTTTCCCGAGGGTTTGTAGAACATGCTCGCGACCGTCGCGAGCCCGGCGAACTCCACGCCGCCCGCGCCGCCGATGAGCGCCTCCTCGGCGAGCACGAGCTCCTTGTAGGGATATGGGCCGAATCGCTTCTCGAAATCCGCGACGGACCACGCGGCGACGTCGAGGACCTTCTCGCCGATCTTGCGGTCGCTCGTGCGGAAGTAGGAGCGCACCTTCACGTCGTTCGCGAGCTTGTCGGCCGACGTGAAGAAGGGGCTCGCGAGGAGCGCGAAATCGCGCATGCAGCCCGCGGCGATGTCCACGCGTCGGCGCCCGTCCGCGTCTTCCTCGCGCGTGACGACGCCGCTCGCCGCCACGCGATACGTCGACGGGAGCTCGACGTGCGCGCGCACGTGCGAGAGCGCGTCGGGCCCGATGTCGCCGAGCGTGCTCTGATCGAGGTCCCACGTATCGCCCTCGTGCCGCGCGATCACGGGATAGAAGTTGCCGAACGAGAGGATGTCGTCGCCCGAGCCGAGGAGGCCATAGTCGCTGCTCGGCTCGGTACCGCTCATCGCCTGGAGCGAGCTCATCGTCGCGGCCATCATCGTCGTCTTGTTCGGGTCGATCGTCTTCAAGCTGCCCTCGACGTGCAGCACGATCCTGAGGCGCGCGCCCGGCGCGAGCGGAAGCGAGGGATGAACGACGATGACGTCGCGCCCCGCCGTCTCCACGGTGCAATACGACTGCACGCAGTGTCCGCGAAGGAGCTTCTCCGGCGGCTCGCCGCTCGACGGCGTGTTCGCGTACATCCGGAGCATGACGTCGCCGAGCGACGAGCTCGAGCGGTTCTGGAAGTACACGCGCTCGTCGAGCTGGAAGGTCTTGGCGTCGTTGTGGATGTCGAGATCGATGTCGTAGAGCGTGAGCTGATCGAGCGAGCCGAGGTTCTTGAGGATCTCGGGCCTCACGTCTTGCGTGAGGAGGTTCGGGTCGTACCAGGCGCCGATGAGCGCGTCGTCCGCGCGGTCCCGCGCGTCGAGCGCGCGCTCGAGGGCGTCCTCGGCCTCGGTGTGCTTCTTCGTCGGTTCGTCCGTGGTGGACTTCGCGACGTGCGCGCCGCCGCCGCACGCGATCACGGTTGAAACGAGGAGGACGAGACGCGCGAGGTGCACGCTTTGAATGTACCTGGATCCGAGCCGTGGATCGCCATGAGTCCAGCGCGAGTCGGCGCGTCGAGGTTTCCACGCGTTGCGGGCGGCACGTACGGTGCAGAGCTCGAGCGTATGCGACTCGAAGCGCTCCTTGTCTTCTTGGTCGGTTGCGCCGGAGCCGACGATCGCGTTTCGGCCGACGTTGCACACGACGCCGGAGTCGATGCGCACGTCGACGCGCCGAGCTCGTCCGAAGACGCTCACGTCGAAGCGCAACCCGCGGAGGCCTCCGCCGAGGCCGCGGCGCCTACGACGCTCGACCTCCACGTCGCGACGCTCTTCGACAACCCCGCGAACCTCGCGGATTGGCCCATCACGACGACGATCACGGAGGTCGACTTCGCCGACGGCATCCACGTCGAGTTCTCGAAGCGCGACGACGGGAGCTGGCCCGACGTCACGCCGCCCGGATGGGACGGTCCGCTCGAGTACACGCTCGGCATCGCCGAGTACATCAACGGCCAATGGTACGCGTCGGCGGCGATCGAGTTCTGGCGCGGGCTCGACGCATCAGGCGGCAACCTCGCGAGCGACGTCGGCACGAGCGGACAGTGCACGGCGTTCGGCTACGGCTCGTCGTGCCAGGTGGCGAAGAACTGGTACTACGACGGGCGCTGGGGCGCGCTCGCAGGCTACCAACCCGCGACGGGCGAGATCATCGGCGTCTTCGTGGTCGCGGGAAACCTCCGCGGCGTCACCGATGGGAGCCAATCTCCCGTGCAGGAGCGCTCGAACGTCGTGCTCGTGCCCATGCCCGACGTCAACGGCGCGAAGCACAGCTTCTGATCAAGCTGCCCAGAGCTCCGGGGCGATCGCGTCGAAGAGCGCGAGCGACTCTCGCGACGTGGGCATGCCGGCCCGCACCGTGAGCTCGGGAGCGATGGCGGCGGCGAGCTCGCGACGAAGCGTGGATGACGCCTCGGCGCGCGCCGCGGAGACCTTCCGGCGCTCGTCTGTCGAGAGGCGCGAGTCGAGCCACTCGGCGACGTCCCACGCGAGCGCCGCGTGGCGCGTCTCGTCTCTCGCGATCTGCCGCATCGCCGCGACCACGCGCGAGTCGCCGGCGTGCTCCCTCTGGTGCATCGCGACGAGCGCACCGAACGTCTCGCGCACGCACCCCTCGGTCGCGTTCTCGAGCGCGATCTCGAGGAGCGGTCGCACGGCGCGGTCGACGACGACGACGGGCTCGGGCTCCGCGCCGTATCGCCGCGCGAGGACCGTCGTCGTCCGCGCGTGGCGAACCTCGTCGGCGCGAGCGCGCTCGGCGGCCTTCACGAGCCGCGCGGGCGCGCCGTGCGCCTCGAGCTCGCGCCCGAGCCTCTCGAACGCCACGACGGACGCGGCCTCCAAGTGCGCGCACTCGGCGAAGAAGGCCCCCACCGCGTTCGTGCATCGCCTCGCCGCGCGCACGAGCCCTTCGGGCCGTCGCCCGCTGACGCAGTTCGGATCGCCTTGCTGAACGACCACGTCCTGTTTCACGGTCACGTCGCCCGACGCGGAGACGAACACGAGCTCGTCGTCGAGGTGAGTGCCGGGGCCGCACGTGTCGCCCGTTTGCGCGACGACGTCGAACCCGCCCGCGACGGCGCCGCCCGAGTCGGGCCCACAGAGGATCGTGTGATGCACGTCCGGATTCTGCGTGACGAGCAGCGCCGCGTCGTGGACGTCGTCGACGGGAACGAGGAAGGCCTTGAGCGCGTCGTAGCTCGTGATCGTGCCGACCTCGTCGCCGCGCGTGTAGACGAGGTAATCGGTGATGGTCGGCGAGAGACCGGGGCCGCGCGCGGGCGTCCACCCGCCCGTCGTCGAGACCGCGGCGAGGCTCGCCTGGCAGGTGGGCACGTCCGTCGCGGTCGCGCACGGCGTTCCGGATTTCGACACGACGCTCGGCGTGTTCGTCGGTGAGCCGAACGTGTTCCGGAGCTCGAGGTAATCGACCGGGACCGCCGGCGTGACGCCCGCGAGCGGATCGTAGACGGCCGCGCCGGAGCAGACGTCCTCCGTGAGGCCGGTGCGATCGACGGACTGCGCGCCGCACGCCGTGACGCCGAGGGCGGTCGCGAAGAGACCCTGAAGTTTCGTAAGAGAGCGCATGGCCCGAGCAGAGCACACACCGTTCCGTGCAAAATCATCGGGTTTTTGCGGATCGCGCGTTGTCAGGGTGTGCCAAGAGCGACGCGGCGATCGGCGTCTAGCCGAACGTCACGAACGCGCTAAGTTCGCCGCGTGCCCACCTCCCCCACCCCCTTGCCGCTCGCGACCCGGATCTGGTTCGCTTGGGTCTCTTTCTTCCTCGTGCTGTTCGACGGCCTCTTCGCGGCGCGCGCGTTCGCAGTGCGTGAGGCGCTTCCCGAGCCGAAGCCAGAAAAGAAGCTCCCCGAAGCTCCGGCGGTGACGAGCGCGCTCCAGCTCCTCGCGCTCTTCCAGCGCGAAGGGCGCTTCGTCGATTTCGTCGAGGACGACGTCGCGAAGCGAACCGACGCGGAGATTGGCGCGGTGGCGCGCGTGGTCCACGAAGGTTGCCGCAAGGCGCTCCACGCGCACGCGACGATCGCTCCCGTGCGCGACGAGGCCGAAGGCAGCGCGCTCGTCCTCGAGGCGGGCTTCTCGCCCGAAGAGGTGAAGCTCGTCGGCAACGTTCGCGGGAGCGCGCCTTACAAAGGCGTCCTCAGGCATCGCGGCTGGCGCGCCGAGCGCATCACGCTGCCCGTCCCCGTCGACGGTCACGACGCGCACGTGCTCGCGCCGGCCGAGGTGGAGCTGTGACCGAGAAAGCGAAATACGTGGTCGGCATCGACCTCGGCACGACGCACTCGGCGCTCGCGCACGCGAGCGTGGAGCGCGAAGAGACCGCCGTCGAGGTGATGCCGATCACGCAGCTCGTCGCGAGCGGCGTGATCGAAGCGCGGCCGCTCCTTCCGAGCTTCGTCTACTTCGCGCACGAGAGCGAGGGCGCGCAGGCGCTCCCGTGGGACGCGAAGCGCGCTTTCGCGGTCGGAGAGTATGCTCGCTCGCGCGGCGTCGAGGCCCCTGCCCGGCTCGTCTCGAGCGCGAAGAGCTGGCTCTCCCACGGCAGCATCGATCGGCGCGCGCCCACGTTGCCCGTCGGCGCGCCAGAGGACGTCGAGAAGATCTCGCCAGTCGAGGCCTCTTGGCGTTTGCTCGAGCACGTCAGCGAGGCGTGGGAGCAGGCGATGTCCGTTCCGCTCTCCGAGCAAGAGGTCGTCCTCACCGTGCCCGCGTCGTTCGACGCCGCCGCGCGCGATCTCACGGTCGAAGCGGCGCTCGCGGCGGGGATCGAGCATTTGACGTTGCTCGAGGAGCCTCAGGCGGCGCTCTACGCGTGGATCGACGCGATGGGCGACGCGTGGCGAAAGCAGATCCGAGTCGGCGACGTGATCCTCGTGGTCGACGTCGGCGGCGGCACCACGGACTTGTCCGCGATCTGCGCGCTCGAGAAGGACGGTCAGCTCGAGCTCGTGCGCGTCGCCGTGGGCGATCACATCCTGCTCGGCGGCGACAACATGGACCTCGCGCTCGCGCACGTCGTTCGAAACCGCCTCGTGGCCGAAGGCAAGGAGATCGATCGCTGGCAGATGGCGGCCCTGACGCACGCGGCGCGCGTCGCCAAGGAGAAGATGCTCTCCGACGAAAGCATGCAGTCTGCACCCATCGCGATCGCCGGGCGCGGATCGCAGCTCTTCGGCAGCGCGATCCGCACCGAGCTCGGGCGCGACGAGGTGACGCGTACGCTCGTCGACGGGTTCTTCCCCGAGGTGCCTTCGTCGGCCAGGCCCGTGGTGCGCGCGCGGACGGGCCTTCAGCAGATCGGCCTTCCGTACGCGCAGGACGCCGCGGTCACCAAGCACCTCGCCGCGTTCCTCGCGCGACAGGCTTCGGCGCTCGACAAGATCGAGGGCTTCTCGCGGAAGGCTCGCGGCGACGCTTCGGACCGCGCGCCGTCGCTCCTTCACCCGACGGCGATCCTCTTCAACGGAGGCGTGATGAAGGCCGCGCCGCTTCGCGCTCGGCTCGTCGCGACGCTCGACGCGTGGCTCGCCGAAGACGGCGCGGAGCCCGTGCGCGAGCTCCAAGGCGCCGATCTCGATCTCGCGGTGGCGCGCGGTGCGGCGTCTTACGCGCTCGCGCGGCGCGGTCGCGGCGTTCGCATCCGCGGCGGCACGGCGCGCGCGTATTACGTCGGGATCGAGAGCCCGGCGCCCGCGGTGCCTGGCGTCGAGCCGCCGATTGTCGCGATGTGCCTGGCGCCGTTCGGCATGGAGGAGGGCACCGAGGCCGAGCTGCCGCCGCACGAGCTCGGCGTCGTCGTGGGCGAGAAGGTCACGTTCCGCTTCTTCGGTTCGTCGACGCGACGCGAGGACCTGGCCGGCACCGAGCTCGACGCGTGGAAGCCCGCCGAGCTCGAGGAGCTCGCCCCGATCGAGGTGACGCTCCCGGCCGAGGGGCGAAGAGAGGGCGACGTGGTGCCCGTTCACTTGCGCGCGCAGGTGACGGAGATCGGCACGCTCTTGGTCGAGGCGATCCCGAACGCGCCGCTCGCGCCGGACGAAAAGTGGAAGGTGGAGCTGAGCGTTCGCTCGGGCTGAGCGATGGTCGCGCGCTTCGTCGTCGGAATCGATCTCGGAACGACGCACACCGTCGTCGCGTACGCGCCGCTCGGCGCGGACTCGGACGTGGGCGCGCCGCGGATGTTCGACGTCCCGCAGCTCGTCGCGCGCGGCGAGATCCGCGCGCAGCCGCTCTTTCCGTCGTGTCTCTTCGCGCCGACCGAGGCGGAGCGCACGGACGATCCGTGGGGCGACGGTCCGTGGATTGCGGGTGAGCTCGCGCGCGCGCGCGGCGCCGAGGTGCCCGGGCGGCTCGTGTCCTCCGCGAAGAGCTGGCTCTCGCACGGCGGCGTCGATCGCACCGCGGCGATCCTCCCTTGGGGCGCAGACGATCCCGAGGTGATGCGCGCGTCGCCCGTCGACGCGAGCGCGCGTTACCTCTCGCACGTGCGCGCGGCCTGGGACGCCGCGCACGCGGACGCCAAGCTCGCCGATCAGGAGGTCGTGCTCACCGTGCCGGCGTCGTTCGACGAGGTGGCGCGCGAGCTCACGATCGACGCCGCGAAGCGCGCCGGGCTGCGCGTTCGCCTGCTCGAGGAGCCGCAAGCGGCGTTCTACGATTTCATGCGCGAGGCGGGCGCGCGCGGCGTTCGCGAGCTCGCCGAGCGCCTCGGTGACGGCCTCGTGCTCGTCGTCGACGTGGGCGGCGGCACCACGGATTTGTCGCTCGTTCGCGTCAGCCCGTCGATCACGCGCGTCGCGGTCGGGCGCCACCTCTTGCTCGGCGGCGACAACATGGATCTCGCGCTCGCGCACGCGTGCGAGCCTCGGCTCGTCGCGTCGGGTGAGAAGCTCGACGCGGCGCGATTCGGCCAGCTCGTGCTCGCGTGTCGCGCGGCCAAGGAGCAGCTCCTCGCCGGCAAGGACGCACCCGACGACGTGGCGGTCACCGTGCTCGGTCGCGGCGCAGGCCTCTTCGCGGGGACGAAGACGACGCGCCTCTCGCGCGCCGAGGTCGAGTCGATCGTCCTCGGCGGATTCTTCCCGCCGAGCCCGCGCGACGCACGCCCCGAGCGCGCCCGCGCCGGCCTCGTCGCGTTCGGGCTACCCTACGAGCGCGACGCGGCGATCACGCGCCACGTCGCGTCGTTCTTCGCACGGCACGCGCCCGAGTCGCCGGGGCCGAGCGCCGTGCTGCTCAACGGTGGCGTGTTCCGCGCGCGCGCGATCGAGGACGCGCTCGTCGCTTCCATCGCGTCATGGGGCGGCCCGCCCGTCGTGCGCCTGCCGAACGGAGACCCCGATCTCGCGGTGGCGCGCGGCGCCGTCTCGTATGGGCTCGCGCTCGCGGGCCACGGCGCGCGCATCGGCGGCGGCTCCGGCCGTGGTTATTATTTGGGCGTCGGTGACGATAAATTGGAGACGGCGCGAGCCGTGTGCGTCGTGCCGCGCGGCGCCGAGGAGGGCGCGCCGCAGCGCATCGAGGGGCGCACGTTCGCGCTCACCGTCGGCACGCCCGTGCGCTTCGATCTTTTCGCCTCCGACGAGACGCGCGGGGATCGCGCCGGCGACGTGGTGACGATCGACGACGATCGCTTCGAGAAGCTCCCGCCCGTCGCGACGGCGCTCGAGAGCGGCGCCCAGCGCGGACGCAAGGAGCTTCGCGTCGCGCTCGAAGGCGAGCTCACGGCGATCGGCACGCTCGAGCTCGCGTGCGTCGAGGTCGACGGATCCGCCGCAGGCGGGACGTCGCAGACGCCAGCGGGCGCGCCCGAGCCGCGGAGGTTTCGCCTCGCGTTCCAGCTCCGCGAGCCGCTCCCGGCGCGCACGTCGACCACACCCCCGCCGCCCACGATCGGCGGCGCGCGCCTCGATCAAGCAAAGGCCGCCATCGCGACCGCGTTCGAGAGCGACGAGTCGCGCGCGGTCAAGGATCTGCTCCGCGATCTCGAGAAGGCGCTCGGCGAGCGCGCCGCGTGGACGACGCAGCTCGCGCGCGCGCTCTTCGACGCGATCGCCCCGCACGCTCGGTCGCGCCGAAAATCCGCCGATCACGAGCGCGTCTTCTGGCTCCTCGCCGGCTACTGCGTGAGGCCCGGCTTCGGCGATCCGCTCGACGCGCAGCGCGTGCGCTCGCTCGCGCGCCTCTTCGTCGAGAAGGTCGTCTTCGCCGACGAAGAGCGCGTCTGGCAGCAGTTCTGGATCGCATGGCGCCGCGCGGCCGCCGGCCTCGACGCCGCTGCGCAGGCGCAGATCCGCGACGCGGTCGACCCATGGATCGCGCCACAAGACGCGGGCCTCAAGCGCTCGAAGAAGTTCAAGCCGCTCGCCACCAACGACATGATCGAGTGCGCCGCGCTCTTGGAGCGCGTCCCTCGCGAGAGGCGCGAGGCGCTCGGCGAGTGGGTGATCGAGCGAACGTGGACCGACCGCGATCCGCGCCTCTGGTCTGCCGTCGGCCGAATCGGCGGACGCGTGCCGACCTACGCGGGCCTCGACGTCGTCGTCTCGCCGCGCGTCGTCGAGCCGTGGATCGAGCGCCTGCTCCGCGAGAAATGGGAGTCGCTGCCGACCGCCGCACGAGCCGCGGTGCACCTGACGCGCGTCACCGGCGATCGCGCGCGCGACGTCTCGGAGCGCCTCCGCCGCGAGGTCGAAAAGCGACTCGTCGCGTCCGGCGCGAAGCCCGAGTGGATCCGCGCCGTGCGCGAGCACGTCCCGGTCGACGAGGTCGAGCGCGCGGAGCTCTACGGCGAGGGATTGCCCGTCGGCCTGCGGCTCGTCGAGTGACGCTTCACGCGCGACCGACGACGCGCTCGTACTCGGGGAAGTAGCGCGCGATCACCATCAGGTCGAACTTCCGCATGATCGACTCCTTGGGCTCGCGCTCGAGGAGAAACTCGAACGAGCGCTCGACGAGCTTCGTCACGTGCTCGTCCGCTCGCGCGAGCCGCGCGTGATCCGCGCGCTTCACGGTGACCTCGTGCGTCGTGTGCGAGGCGCCCTCGGTGACCTTCACCGTGACGAGGAACGACGCGGGATCTTCGCGCGTGAGGGTGACGTCGATCATGCACATCTCACTTGTTGCAGGCGTCCATCGCGCCGATGAGCGCCGAGAACGTCGGCACGTCCGCGCCGGCGTCGTACGTGAACGTCTTCACCGTGTCTTCCGTCACGTTGATCTGGATGCCCCGTTGGACGAGCGGTTGCGCGCCGAACCGAACGACGGCGATCGGCCCGTCGTGCAGCGCCGGTGCTCCCGTGTGGCTCTCGAGGCACGCGATGAACGCGGCGCGGTGGTCTTTGAACGAACGGCGCGGGCGAAACGACAGCTCGAATTGCCGGGACCGGAAGGCCGACCATCGGAGCCTCGCCGAGCTCACCACGACGTGGTCGATCGGAACGCTGACGCCCTCGGGTTCCTCGATGGCGGCCGCGAGCTTGCTCGTGAGCGCGCGCACCGTATCGGCCTGAGGCGCCGCCGGATTGATCGCAGCGAGCTCCTTGATTGGGTAGCCGGTGCCGAGCGTGTCGGCGAGCTCCTGCTTCGAGACCGTGTGCGGAACGTCGAAGGCGACCTCGACGAGGATCTGGCGCGCGGCCTCGACCTGCCTCGCGAAAAGTCGATTGGGCTGATGATTGGCGGCAGACCCATTCACCTCGAACGACAAGTCGCCGTTCGTCGACGCGTCGAACCTGACGAGGCCCCATTCGCGCTTGCCAGTCTCGGTCACGCCGGGCAGCACGTCGTCGAGCTTGCCCGCGAGGTTTCGCGGCGCACTGCTGCCCTCCTTCTTCTTGTGGGGCTCTTCTTCTTCGCGCGCCGCGTGAAGCGAGATCCTCGACACGTGGTCCGCTGAGTCGTTCCAACGGAAGGTCGCCTTCTCGAAAGAAGTGACGCCGTGCCGGAGCTCGACGTTCACCTCGTCGCGCCGTGCATCCGCGGCCGGCAGCGCGCGCGCGAGGGCCTTGGGCGTCTGATCGAGGGCGACGCTCGCGAGGTCCTCGGCCGTGGCGCCGTGTTTGTAGATACGAGGGACCACTCCTATGGCGACGATCCCGCCAACGACGAGACACGCACCCTCCGGCACCTGCCGCGTCAACGGACGCGTTGATGGTAAGCTCGCCGGGAGCACCGTGGGACTCTTCGATTTTCTCGGCGGCAAGAAGAACCTGGACGAGCAAGCACCGCGCAGCGCGTGGCAGCAGGCGCTGCGACAAGCGGAAACGGCGCGCCACTTCGCGTGGCGCGACGACAACGAAGCCGCCAGAGCGTTCGTACGCTCGCTCTTGACACAAGCCGCGCCCGCGTTCGGCAACGGCAAGGTCGTCGACGGTGACCCAGCTCCACCTGGCGGTTCGACCGCGGGGGTACACATCAACCGATTCGGCGGCGACCAGATGAGCAGGTCGGACAGGAACGTCGAGCTGCACGGCACGCACGACCACATCCCCCTTCGCATTCCCATCTCGATCCCCGCCAAGAAGATCTGGTCGATCGAGCTGCGCTTCGAGGACACCGGACGGTACTTCACCGTCCTGCGCGATCACACGCGCATTCCCGTAGCGGCCGATCCGAACGACCCTTGGGCGAAGAAGCAACGGCAGTGCGTCTTCTTGGGCAAGGGGATCTTTCTCGACGACGCGCTCGACTTCTTGCAGGACTCCTTCATCAGCAACTGGGCGTGTGTGCCCGTCGCGGCGCAGGAGCTTCTCATGAGCGAGATGGAGCGCCTCGACCTCCGGCTCGTGGAGCTGTCGAACACCGAGAAGGCGCTCTTCGCCATTGGGAACCGTACGCTGCACGAAGTCGATGATCCGATCGAGTACATGCGCTCGTGCGCGGCCTTCCTCGCGCAGTTCGCCAAGCTCTTGCCCACGTCGTTGACCGGGAGCGTCTCGGCGCGGATCGCAACCCGGCTGACTTGTAACTACTGCACGTCGATCTTCTACCTCGCTCCCGGCAAGAACACCTGTCCCAACTGCGGTGCTCCCGCCACCGAGACGTGACGCGCGTGTCGACGACCCCAAGATGATTCGGTAGGCGGCTCGCGGACGGCAAACGCTTGGGCTCCGCGAATGGATTCACACCTGTGGTAAGAGATGGCGGCGTGCGCCGACTCGAACGGATCAGGACCGAGCACCTCGCGCTGATCCTCGTCATCGCGGCCACCCTCGCGTGGCGCCTCTGGATCATCCGCCACTACCCGGATCCCGACACGGACGCCAACGGGCACCTCGGGATCGCGCACGCGCTCCTCGCGCACCCGCTCAGCGTGTCGATCCACTGGGTGTACTTGCCGGCGTATCACTTCGTGCTCGCGGGCCTCGAAGCGATCGGCTTCTCCGGCGACGCCGTTCGGATGCTCAACTGCGTGCTCGCGGCGACCGTGCCAATCCTCGCGCTACGCTACGCGCAGCGCACCGGCGCGCGACGATCCGTGGCGGTGATGGCGGCGTTCTTCTGCGCAGCCTCGCCGCTCGTCAACCTGCTCGGCACCTCCGCGCAGCAAGAGACGCTGTTCGTGCTGCTGGTGCTCGGCGCGGTGCATGGAATCGACGCGCGGCGGTACGCGCTCGCTGGCGCGCTGCTCGCGATCGCGTCGCTCGTTCGCTACGAAGCGTGGGGAGCGGTCGCGCTCGTCGTCGCCTGCCGAGTGCTCGCGCGGCGGCCGGCCTTGCGATTTCCCGTCGTCGTGTTCGCGCCGTCGGTCGCGGCGATCGGCGCTTGGCTTCTCGCGCACAAGCTCAGTGACGGCCAGTGGTTCGGCTTCCTGCACGAGCTCTATCGATACACACACGTGCAGCGCGACGCGCTCCAGCGCACGCCGACCTGGTTCTCGCTGCAGCAGCCGCTGTTCGTCTTCGGGTGGATGATCGCGCTCTTGTTCTTCGCGGGCGTTCGGCGCGCTTGGCGCGCGAGCTGGGTCCTCCCGCTCGGAATCTATCTCTTCTTGCAAGCCGCGTGGCTCTCGAAGGGCGCGCTCGGAAGCGCGCGGTATTACGAGTCGCTCGTGCCGTTCGTCGCGATCGCAGCTGCGCACGGCGTCGATCGCTTGAGCGCGAGCCGCAAGTGGGTCGCATCGTCGATCTTCGCGCTCGCGTTCGTCCAGCTCGCGATGATTTCGTCACGCACTCTGCCGTGGTCGTCGCCGCGGGCGCGCTCGCACCGCGCGAGCGTCGGCGCGCGTTCGCGCGACCCTCGCACCTGACTGACGATTTTCCGAGCTCGCGCCCGAACGGGACGTGCGGCTGATTATTGCTTGGTGAAGTCGAAGACGACCGTCGCGCCGTTGTCGTCCCAAAGGGCCGTGAGCGTCGTCGACGTCGCCGTGTACTTGCGGACGGTGCCGTTGGGGCTCACGCTCGGGCACTTGAACGTCGTGAACGTGATGTCGCTGCCGCTCGTCGTGTACGAAGTCGTCTCGGTGCGGAGGTAACCGTTCGCGTCGTCAGCGTCGGCGACGTCGGTCGACGTCACGTCCCACGCCATGCCGAACGGGCCTGGCGCCGTCGAGACGCCGTACCAAGTCGCCGCCGTGAGGTGGTAGAGCCCGACCGCGATCGTGCCTCCCGCGGGCGTCGGCGGCGTCGCCGAAGATGCGAGCGGCGTGATGTGCGCGGGGACGGCGATGCTCGTGCACTGAAGGCCGGAGTCGCTCGCGTCCGGCGCGCTGCTGGCGTCCGACGACGTGTTCGCGTCGCTCGCGTCCTTCGTGGCGCTCGCTTCAGCGGACGCGTCGACCGTTGCTTCAGCGGACGCATCTTCGAGGGCCGCGTCGCTCGCGGCATCGGCCCCGCCGTCGGGCGCGGCGCTGCAAGCCAAGAGAGGAACCGTGAGAAAAAGGACGATGCGGCGCATGCCGCTCGCCTTTGCAACGCGCATTCCAGCGCCGATTCCGCTGGCTTCTCCACGCGTGATCCTCTTTTTCGTGCAGCTCGCTGCACATCCATGCACGAACCAGGCGGCGATGTCAGCGCGAGACGCTCGCGCCCGCGTGGGCGAGCGCCTCGAGGAACGCGTTCGGGTCCTCCGGTGAGAGGAAGACGCGCGCTGGACCTTCGAGGAGGACGCCCTCGGCGCGGAGCTGCGTCGCGTAGATGCGCGTCGTCGCGCCGTCGGCTCGGAAGAGGCCCGTGTAGTAGCCGGGGAACGCGGTGCCCGCGAGGCGCAGCGTGACGCCGGGCACGTGCTTGCGCGCGCGCAGGTCGACGGCCTCGAAGGAACGCGTCGAGAAGATCGTCGCGATCGTGAGCCGTCCACCGTCGATCACGTAGCGCATGCGGCGCGGCCCTTGGAGGAACACCATGAAGACCATCACCGAGGCCACGAGGAGCACGAGCGCGCCGACGCTCGGCACGACACGCAAGAGCGTCGCGTCTCCGGGCGGGAGCACGATCGTCGCGTCGGGTCCTGTCCGGAGCTGCGCGACGAAGCCCTCGGGATCGGGCGGTGTGACGAGGATCGGGCGATCTTCGCCCGCGACCGTGAGCATCACGACGTGCGGCGAGCAGCTCGTCGCCTGCCAGACGGGCCCCGTCTGGATGTACGACCACTGACCCGTGCACATGCCTGGCGCGCCCGTGCCGCGCGTGCGACGCGCGCCCGAGACGTCGATGACGCGCGCGTCCGTGACGTTGGCGACGGGGAACGTGCGCTTGCCGTCGAGGAACGAGCCGCTGTCGACGACGAGCGTCCCGCCCGCGAGCGCGTACGAGACCTGGCTCGACCCCGCGGCGATCGCGCCGAGGAGCAGCGCGCCCACGAGCGAAAGCGCCGCGAAGATCACGCCGAGCACGACGGCGACCTTGGAGCGCTTCACGGGCGGACGGAACTCGAGCGACATGCCTCGAAGGTTAGCTCAACGAGGCGTCACCAAGCGATCGCGTGGCCGTCGCGAAAGAAGCCGCCCGTGGGCCCTTCTTCGGCAGCTGCGATGACCACGATCGACGCGGCGCCCGTCGCGACGTCTCGCTCGGCGAACGCGCCGCCCATGTCGGTCTTCACCCAGCCGGGGCACGCTGCGTTCACGCGGATGCGCCGCGGCGCTAGATCGCGCGCGAGCACGCGGACGAGCGCGTTGAGGCCGACCTTCGAGACGCTGTAGGCCGACGAGGGCCAGCCGGCTTGCTCGTGCTTTTTGCGCGCGACGTCGTCGATGAACGAATTCATCAGCGCGACGAGCGCTTCGCGTTCGAGCTTCGGGTCCATGATCTTCTCGCGGAGCGCGCGCGAGGGGATGACGTCGATCTCGCCCATGCCGCTCGAGACCATGACGACGTTTCCACCGTCGGGGATCAGCGGGAGGAGCGCGTCCGTGACGCGGAGCGGGCCGAAGAAGTTCGTCTCGAGCGTGCCGCGCGCGACGTTCTCGTCGAAGCCCTTCATCGAGATGCCGGCGTTGTTCACGAGCACGTCGATCGAGACGCCCTCGCGGCGCAAGCGGTCCGCGATCGCGCGCACGCTCGCGTCGCTCGTGACGTCGAGCTCGAGACTCGCGGAGCGCAGCGTAGCGGGCCGAGGATCCGGGGAGCTCGAGGGGCTCAGCCCCTCGAACGAGAGGCCGCCAGCACGGCTCGTCGCGATCACGCGGAAGCCGCGTTTTTCGAGCTGTTTGCAGGTCTCCTTGCCGAGACCGCGGCTCGCTCCGGTGACGAGCGCCGTGCGGGTCATGTCGCGGCCTTCACGCGCTCGGCCGCGATGCACGAGAACGCCATGATCGTGAGGCTCGGGTCGACGCTCGGCGCCGTGGGAAACACGCTCGGATCGGCGACGAACAAATTGTCAGTGCCGTGAACGCGGTGGTCCATTCCGACGACGGTCGTCCGAGGATCCTTGCCCATGCGCGCGCCACCCGCGGGGTGCGGCGCGGCAAACACGAAGTTTCCGGGCGTGACCGCGAGCGACGCGACGGCGCGATCGATCTCGTCCACTTTCGTGATGCGCGTGTCCTTCTGATCGCCGAAGAGGACCTCCTTCGCGCCCACCTCGAGCAAGAGCCGAGCTTGCTTCTTGAACGCGTCGCGGAGACGTTGCTCGTTGCCGCCGTGGATCGGCACGCGGTAGCGCGGGCGCTCGCCGTCGAGCGCGACGCTTCCTTCCTCGACGTCGTCGATCCAACAGATCGTGCCGCCGAGCTTTCGCAAGCTCGCCATGAGCTTGCGGTGCGACGCGCCGACCCCAGGCAGCACCGCAGCGAGCTCGGCCGGCTGGAGCTGGTTCGCCATGAAGAGGTAGCCGCCCTCGACGTAGCGCTCGCCGTCCATCGTCGCGAGGCGGAAGTGATCGATCCCCCACGCGGCCGGGATGTTGCGGAAGAGGATGATCTCCTCGTCGAACACGGCGTGCACCATCGGGCACGGGTTGCAATACGTGTGCTCGCCGAGCGCGGGCAGGCGCGACTTGAAGCCGTTTCTCAGCAGAAACACGGGCGAGCCGTAACCGCCCGCCGCGAGCACGAAGGCCTTCGCCTCGACGCGCACCTTGCGGCCCGTCGGCGCTCCGCTCCCGCGATCGAGCACGACGCCTTCGAGCGCGGTCACCTTGCCTCCGCTTTGCACGAGCGCGCGCGCCTCTGTGTCGGCGTAGACGCGTGCCCCCGCGGCGATCGCACGCGCAACGTGCGTGACGAGCTGACTCTGCTTGAAGTCGTACGCGCACCCCTGCGCGCAGTAGCCGCTCCCGATGCACGGCTTTCGAGCCTGCGGCACGGGGCCGCCGTGCCAACCGAGCTTCTGCGCGCCGACCTTGAGGAGCTGGTTCATCCGATTGCGGTAGCGCTCCTCGGCCTCGTGCACGTTGAGATCGCGCTCGAGCACGTCGAAGTGCGGCGCGAGATCGGCCTCGCCGTGGCCTTCGATTCCGTATTTCTGCGCCCAGAGCTCGAGGCGATCGGGCGGCGTGCGGTAGCTGTCGGCCCAGTAGTGCACGCTCGCGCCGCCGACGTTGTTGCCGTAGAGGCGCTGCACCGAGCCGTCGTCTGACAACTCGAGCCCGCGGCCGCCGTCGATCTTCGCGAGCATGTCGTCCTCGCGCTGATCGAAGTCCTCGTGCGTGTAGTAGCCGCCGCGCTCGAGGAAGACGACGTCCTTGCCCGCCTCCGCGAGGCGCACGCCGAGCGTCGCGCCGCCGCAGCCCGTGCCGATGATGCAGACGTCGCATTTCTCGACGACGTCCGCGCCGATCTCTTTGTAGCCCTTCACGCCCCCACTCACGACGGCCTCCGATGGCGAAGGAGGTCTTGGTACGCGACGTGCGAATCCGGCGGCTTTTTGACGCCCACGAGCGGGCCGTCGTAGCCGATGACTTTCCACGTCTCGTCGCGCGAATAATAAAAGAGGTACGCGAGCTCCTTGAGCGCGACCGCGATCTGCTGGAGCGCGCCGGGCTCGGCGCGGAGGAGCTTGTCGAAGTACGCGAGGCGCGAGGCGGGATCGAGCGACGTGAACCGGCTCGCGAAGCCGTGCGTGATCGTCGCGTGCTCGAAGAGCTGGAGCCCGTTCTTCAGATCGCTGCGCGTGCCCTCGGACGCAGCCCACATCTCCTCGTCGATGCGCTGGTGGACGCCGAGCGCGACGCCCGACGGAAACCCGTCTTCGGCCGGGAGGAGCGCGCCGATGAACGCCTTCACGACGGCGAGCTCCTTCGTCGAGAGCGCGATGGGCACCTCGCCAGCTTCGAGCTGCGCCGCGTAGCCGCCCGCGAACCAGCGGAGCGCGCCGCCGCCCACGGCGAGCGTGATCGCGCCGCCGAGGCCGAGCTTGAGGAGACGACGCCGCTTGGGATCGAACTTCACCACGCGGCGAGGATATCAATATCGGCGCGGGTACGCGGCCATCGTCGTCGTTTGGAGTCGGCCGCCGCGCACCTGGAGGATGCTCTCGAACTGAAACAGCGCGTCGCTCTGTCGCGGGTGATAAAAAATCCAGTCTCCGGGGACGATCAGCGTGTCCGCGGGCGCGACGACCATGCCTTGATTGGGCACCATCGCGTAGTCGGTGGGATCGGAGATGAGCGGCGCGCCCTGGATTCCCGCGGGATAGGTGTAATACGCGGGCCAGCCGCCGCCGTAGATCGTCACGCCTTGGAGGCCTTGGAGCACCGCCGCGCTCTGCGACGCGCTGAAGAACGGGAGCTCGGGCTGCGGATACACGGCGAGCACGGGCGTCGCGATGAAGATCGCAGGCTGGAGCGCGCCGATGACGTAGTTCGGATAATCCCCCGGCCGAAGCACGCCGCCGCCCGCCGCGACGTCGTTCACCGGACCGCTCGTGTACATCGGGTAGGTCGCGCTGCCGCCGCTGTTGAAGACCAAGCTCGAGCTCGCGAGCGACGGGAACGTCTTCAAGACGTCGACGTACGACTGATACACGTCGGTCGACGCTTGCCACGCCGCCTGCACCGCGGAGAGCGAGCCGCCCGGCGCAAAAGGGACGTGCCCGTCGTAGCCGAGGAAACCTGCAAACTGCACGTTGTTCGACTGCGTGAACACCTGGAGCATCGGCGCGAGGAGCGTCGTGTCGCCGAGGCCGCTTCGCTTGAGGCCGACGTCGAGCTCGATCGCGAGCTTCAGCGTGACGCCGAGCGCGCCCGCGAGCTGAACGAGCTCCTGGAGGCGGTCGAGGTTGTCCGCGATGAACGTGACCTGCTTCGAGATCGTGCTCCAATTCGCCTTCGGCTGCGATTGAAAGAAGCTCCCGATCGCGGCCGTGACGTGCGACTTCCCGATGAGAACGTCCGCGGTCGGAAACGCGGTGAGGACCCCAGCGAGAAACGGCAGGTGCAGCACGAGAAACTTCTGGCTGCCGCTCTTTTGCTGCACGTACGAGAGAAGGTCGATCGACGGGAGCGACTTCTCGACGATGCGATAACGATCCGGGCCCGCCTTCGAGACGATCTCGGCGATGTTCGCGTCGACCCGGTCCATGTCGATGAACACCTGCGGCGTGCCGATCCCGGCGGCCGTGAGATCCATCGCGACTTGCTCGAAATACGCCGCGCTCGGGTACGCGAGGTTCGGAGGCGGCGCGGGCGCCTCAGGCTTCGGACAACCCGAGTCGCCTGGCGCCGCCGCCGTGGACTGCGTGCAGCGCCCAGCGCAGCGGCGGCCGATCCGGCCGCGAACGTCTTCATGAAGTCGCGACGATTGAGTCCCATGTCGCTCGTCACTTGGCGCGCGTGAGCGTGAGCGTGGTCGGTCCCATCGCGCCGCCGACGATCTCGTTCATGATCGGGATCGTGAGCGTGTCGGTCGCGAGCGTGTAGGCGTCGGATTGCTGCGCCTGGAAGCACACCGTCGCGCCCGCGAGCGCGGTCAGCGTGATGCACTGGCTGCCACCGTCGCCGACGCTCGCCGTGTCGCCCGAGCCCTGCGTGACGTCGAAGCCGGTGAACGTGAACGCGACGGCCTTGCCGTCGTCCACGTACGTGCCGTGCGCTTGGAGCGTGTCGGTCAGGTTCGCGAACGACAGGTCCATCTTCAGCGTGAACTTGCCCGGCGACACGGTGTCGTCGAAGACGAGCGTGTTGTTGGTCGCGACGGTGCCGCCCCCGAGGGACTGGGGGATGTCGATCGTGCCGTTCTGCTGGTTCCAAGCTCCGTTGACCGGATCGCCTCCGCCGCAACCTGCGAGACAAGCGATCGTGGAAGCCAAAACGAATTTTTTGATTGAGTGCATGGTCGTCCTCTTCTTCGGGACGCCATCGCAACGCTCGTGCCGCACGGGATTTTCCGCTATGGCGAGTGAATCGCGGATCTGCATGCGTGCAGCGCGCGGCATGAGTGTGAAGCGGATTGCACGCGCTCGGTCAGCGGAGAGCGCGTCACGCGTGAATGCTACGCCGACTCGCGGCCGGGATCGCGAAGGACACGCGCGTCCCCTCGCCGATCTTGGAGTCGACCCAAATGCGACCGCCGTGCCCTTCGACGATCGCCTTCGCGACCGACATGCCGAGGCCCTGCCCGCGGCGATCGGCCTCCGACGCTTGCCAGAATCGATCGAAGAGGTGCGCGCACGCTTCCGACGTGAGGCCCCTGCCCGTGTCGCGAACGCCGAAGACGATCTCGCCGTCGCGGGGCTCGGCGCTGAGCGTGATGTGCCCGTGAGCGGGCGTGAACTTGATCGCGTTGTAGACGAGGTTGTCGAACACCTGGAGCAAGCGATCGTGATCGGCGGTGACCGCCCCGCAGGTCTTCACGTCCGTGGTGATCTCGATCGAGGCCGCCTGCGCGCTCGGTTTGTGGGCGTCGACCACGTCGCGCACGATGCCCGCGGGGGTGAGCGGCTCCGGCGCGATCCGAAGCGCGCGCCCCGCCTCGAGCCGCGAGACGTCGAGCAGATCCTGGATCAGCCGGTTCATGCGCGTCGCCGCGCGCGCGATCGCCGCGACGGGCGAGTCTTCGGCGTGGTCGATCGAGAGGTTTCGCTTGAGGAGGTTCGTGTAGAGCACGATCGTGTTGAGCGGGTTTCGGAGATCGTGCGCGACGATGCCGAGCACCTCGTCGCGCGCTTGCAGGGCGTGCTCGAGGGCCGCGCGCGCCTGCTCGCGCTCCGTCACGTCGCGGAGCGACACCGTGAAGACGCGCTCGCCGCAGACCGTGAGCTTGGAGATCGAGATCTCGGCCGGGAACTCCTCGCCGCTCTTGCGCACGCCCGACACGAGCGGGCGCTTTCCGCTCATGAGGCGCGACGAGCTCGCGTCGGCCGCGAACGCCTGGACGTGCTTCTTGTGCACCTCGCGGAAGCGCGGAGGCAAGAGGATGTCGAGCGGCTGGCCGATCGCCTCCGCGGACGTGTAGCCGAAGACGTTCGTCGCCCCCGCGTTGAACCGCGTGATGCGCTGCTCGTCGTCGCACATGATGATCGCGTCCGCCGAGATCGAGATGACGCCGTCGAGCGTCGCCTCGGATTTTCGCACGCGCTCGCTGGCGACCTTGTGCGCGACGAGGTTCGCCACACGAGCGCGGAGCTCCTCGATCGTGAACGGCTTCAGCAGGTAGTCCGTGGCGCCCTCTTCGAGCACGCGCACCCGCGTCGCGTCGTCGGTCTTCGCGGTGAGCACGACGATCGGCACGTCGTCGAGCTCCGCGCGCGAACGAAGCTCGCGCACGAGCGTCTCGCCGCTCACGATGGGCATCATCAGGTCCGTGAGGACGATGTCGGGGAGCAGCCGCAGCGCCGCGGCGATCCCCGCGCGGCCGTCTGCGGCGCGCTCCACGCGGTAGCGATCGGCGAGCGCAGAGGCGACGTATCGGCTCATCTCCTCGTTGTCCTCGACGACGAGGACGACGGGCGCGTTCTCGGGCGACGCGATCTCGTCCGGTGAGACCGCGGACACGGCGCGGATCGGCATGAGCGACTCGCGCTGGCTCGGGCGTTCGCTCGGGATCTCGTTCGCATCGGCGCCGCGGACCTTCGTCCCCTCCGGCGCGTTGCGCGGGATCTCGACGGCGAAGAGCGCGCCGCCCCCGGGCGCGTCATCGACGGAGATTTGGCCGCCGTGGAGCGCGGTGATCTCGCGCGCGATCGATAGCCCAAGACCGGTGCCGCCGAAGCGCCTCGTCGTGCCGCCATCGAGCTGATGGAACCGCTCGAAGATCTCCGCGCGCTGCTCGGGCGGAACGCCCGGCCCGTTGTCGGCGACCTCGAGCACGAAGTGCTCGGGGCCCGACTCGCGCACCGAGAGCCGCACGCGGCCGCCGTGCGGCGTGAACTTGAGCGCGTTCGACACCAGGTTGAAGACCACGCGACGGAGCTTGTCCGGGTCGACCTGACACATGAAATGCGCGGGCGCGTCGATCGCGATCCCGACGCCGGCCTCGATCGACACGACCTCGAAATGGCTCGCCACGAACCTGAGGAGTCGCGCGACGTCCGTCTCGGCGTACTCGAGGTTCGCCGCGCCTGCGTCGAGCTTCGCGACATCGAGCAGATCGTTCACGCGCCCGAGCAGCGTCTGCGCGTTGCGCTCGATGATCTCGAGATCGCGTCGCTCGGACGGCTCGAGGTCGCGCGACTGCAAGAGCTCTCGCGTCGGTCCGAGGATGAGCGAGAGCGGCGTCCGCAGCTCGTGGCTCACGTTCGCGAAGAAGCGCGTCTTGAGGCCATCGTGCGCCTTCAGCTTCTCGTTAGCCGCCTCGCCCTCCGCGATCGCACGCTTGAGCCGATCGTGAAACACGGCGAAGAAGATGCCCATCGCGACGAAGATCAGCGCGGGGAGGACCTCGTGAACGTCCTTTCGGAGGTGACCCTCGGGCGGGATGACGAGCCACCACGCGATCGCGGCGGTCGCGACGGTGCCGATCACGCCCACCCGCCGCCCGCCGATCCACGAGCTCAAGAACACGGCGGGATAGAACAGGAACCAGTGATAGGCCCCGATGAAACCGGGGTCGATCCACTCGACCACGGACGCAAGTCCGAGGGGTACGAGTGCAAACAACGCAGGACGCAGCTTCACGAGCGTCTGGGCTTACACGAAATGTGCCGCCGTATCGGAAGTGGCACGCGGTTCGCTACCTGCCGGTCATGGTTCCGCGCGTGCTCGTCGCAGACGACGACTCCGATCTTCGCGCGGCTGTAGCGAGCTCGCTCGCGGCCGAAGGCATGAGCGTCGTCGAAGCGCGCTCGGGAAGCGAGGCGCTCGCGAAGCTCGCGAGCGGCGACATCGATTTGCTCGTGACCGATGTCATGATGCCCGACCTCGGCGGCGTTCAAGCCGCGGCGATGGCGCGCGCGGGCGGCGCGCACCTGCCGATCCTCGTGATGACCGGACGACGCGACCCGTGGATCGCCGAGTCCGTGGAGAAGCTCCAGCGAGCGGCTCTGCTCTACAAACCGTTCTCGTCCGAAGATCTCGTGGCGCACGCGAACGCGCTGCTCGAGAAGCGCGAGACGCCGTCGACGCCGCCGCCCGAAGAGTCCGAGCCGCACCTGTTTCCCCCTGCGCTCGTGCCTCTGCTGCGAAAGAGCGTCGGCGAAAGCGCGCTGCTCGAGAGTATTCCAGATCACGCCCTGGTCGAGCTACTCAGCGTCATCTTCTTTGCAGGGCTCGAGACCGAAGAGGGCGAGCGCCATCCGGTGAGGGTCGTGCTCGTGCCTTCGGAGGCGATCGACTCGGAGCCGCCGACCAACGGCGTTCCCGCGCCGCTTTATCGATGGAGCACCCTGCGTTTCGAGCACGCGCGGCCCCTGTCGATCAACGAGCTCGTGAAGCTCGCTGCGGCGATGGGCGGAAGCGGTCGCGAGCACGTGCAGGTCATCCACGAGCGAGGCGGCGCGCTCATCACCGGGATCGCGCGCGAAGGCGTCAACATCGAGGGCGACTGCGCGCTGAAGATCGTCGTGGATCGTCCAGGGGGTCTGTCCGTGCGCATGGGGCGGCACCACGTGCTCGACTACGAGCACGGCCGCGTGCAGTCGCTCGCGACGTGCGGGGTCATCCTCACCGCGGGACCCGTGCGGCGCGCGCTCGAGGCCGCCGCGGCGCGCTTCGGGCTCTCGCAGGTCGGCGCGGCTCGCTACCTCGACGCGGTGCGCATGCTCATCGCGAAGCTCTCGGCGCACGGGCATGGCGGAATCCTCGTGTTCGGCGCGACGCGGGAGCCCGTCGGCGAGGCAGGCTACCGTACGCACACGCAAATCTCGGTCGCCGCGATGCTCGCGCGCCTGCAAGAGCTCGAGGTCGACGCGACGGCACACCAAGAGCAGAGCCAGCTGCTCGCGGGCGCGCTCTCGTCGGAGATCCAAAACACGATCGTCGAGCTTGGCGGCCTCACCGCGCTCGACGGCGCGACGTTCCTCGATTGGTCGCTCGCGCTCGTCGGATTTGGGATCGTGCTCCCGGTCGGAAACGAGCCCGCGGCCGTCGTCGAGGCCGAGGACGTCGAAGCGACGAAGACGCACCCGTTCGATCTCGGTGGTCGAGGCACACGACATCGCGCCGCGGCGACCTACGCGTCGACGCACCCGGAGAGCGTCGTGTTCGTCGCCTCACAAGACGGCGCTGTGGGCTGCCTTTACCGCGCGGCCGGTGGGACGGTCACGATGATGTGGCGCTTTCACCCATCGGATCTCGACGGCTGACACGAACGCCTTGCAGCTTCGGCGCAAAGAACGACGTACTGATCACGGGACGCTGATCACGACGTGGCCGACGCCGCCGCTTGTGGTCGCAGCGCCTCCGGTCGCGACGTTGTTCACGTAGTATTTGTGGTTCGTGCTCGGCGGCGTCGCGCCCGTGCCCGCGAGAGTCGCGACGCTCGTGCCAGTCGCATCGACGTGCCCGCCGCCGCCGCCGCCGCCGTTGCCGCCGGAGCAAGTCGGCGACGCCGAGCCGCCCGCGCCGCCGCCGTAGTAGCCGCCACCACCACCGCCGCCGCCCTGAGAGCCGCCGTTGCCTCCGCCGGGCAAGCCGCCGATCGGGCCTTTGTTCCCCGAGCCGCCTTGAAGGAACGTTCCCGCAGAGCCGCCAAAGCACGTCGTTCCCGTCGCGCCGCCCGCGGTCGGCGTGCCGCCATTTCCGCCGCCGGTCGCGCTGCTGCCGTCGGTTCCCGTCCCGCCCGATCCAGCGCCGCCGACTTTTCCCGGACCCGAGAGCGACGGTGTCGTCAGGTAATAGAAACCGCCGCCGCCGCCCGCGCCACCGCCCGCGATGAGAAGGTAGCTCGTGCCCGCGTCGCCTGCGTCGCTCGCCGCGTCGACGCCAGCGTCAACGAGCGCCGCGCCGATCTCGACGCCGCTGAAGCCGCCGCCCGATCCGCCTTGGCCGTAGTACGACGCAGACGTTCCCGCGACGCCGGGGGCTCCGACGATGACGTCGAGCGTCGTGCCGGGCGTGAGCGCGAACGTCGCCTCCGCGAATCCACCGGCGCCGCCCGCCGCGCCTTGCTCGGCGCCGACGTTGGTCGGCATGCCGCCGCCGCCGCCCGCGCCCCACGCGGTGATGGTTGCATTATGCACGTCTTGCGGGACGACGAACGTGGTCGACGCGCTCGCCACGAGGAGCACGTGGCCGACGCGCACGAGGAGCGGCTGCGTCGCGGCGATGTTCGAGGGCGTGCTCTGCGCCGAAATCGTGGCCTGCGCGAGGTCGCCCTTCTTCGCCGTCGCGTCCGCGAAGACGTTGAGCGTGCCGGTGCTTTGGTTTCCCGGAATGATCGCCGAGCCGCTCACGCCGGGCGGCGCGTTCACGAGCGAGAGCGCGATGGCTTCCGCGAATCCCGCCGTGCGCGTGAGCGTGATCGAGACGGCCGCCGCGGCGCCTGCCGGCTCGACGACGACGCTCGAGGGGGCGGCCGTGAACGAGTAGCTCGCGTTGGTCGTCGACTCGAAGGCTACGTCGGGCGCGGCGTCCCCGCAGTCAAGCGGCGCGCAGTGATCGTGAAGGCCCGCGATGATCTCGCAGCCGACGCCGGTCGCCGCGAGCGCCATGAGCACGACGAGCACGCGGCCGCGCATCAGAACCTCCCCGTGAGCGAGAGCCCGCCCGAGCCCGGGCCGAACGTCGGCGCGAACGCGAGGGACGGCGCACGACGTGGCGCGGTCACGACGAGGTACGCGCCGACGCCGATCGCGACGAGCCCGAGGGGAACGAGCACGTCGGAGAGCACCGCGAGCGTGTGCGCGGTCGAGTTCTTCGAGAGCGCGTCTTGGTTCGTGCACACGAGGTCCGGACACGCGGCGCGCACGTCGCTCGCGAGCGCGATCGTGACGCCGCCGAAGATGGCGCCCGCGACGAGCAACGCTCCACCCACGCCGATCGTCACGAACCCGCCCATGCGCTTGCCCGACGAGACGTTGGTCGTGGGCTGCTCGGGCGTTTGTGTCGCGCTCGCGTCAGGTGCTTCGGGCTTCGCGGTCGTGGGCGTGAGCGTGGGAATATCGACGGACGAGCTCTTCGCGACCTCGACGTGAAACGTGACGCTGCGTGCCTGCTTGTTCGGCGCCGAAACTTCGAGCGCGTGATCGCCCGGGTCGATCGCGAACGCCGTTCCGAGCACCGCCGCGTCGAGAACCTGTCCGTCGAGCTTCATCTGGAGGCCGACGTCCGCCGAGCCCTGGATGGTCACGCGCGAGAGGATCTGCTCGAGCGTCGAGACGCGCTCCTTCGCGATGTCCACGCGCTTCGTGTCGTCGCCGCCCGTGCGCACGACCTCTTTGTACTGTCCCCAGGCGGACGCGGTCTTGCCCTGGACCTCGTAGCAGTGCGCGAGGTTCAGGCGCGTGCCGAGCGTGGGCGCGAGGCGCAGGCTCTCGGCGAACTTCGGGCACGCCTGGTCGACCTTGCCCGCTTCGAGCAAGTGCTTCGCGTCGGCGAAGAGCGCGTCGGCGATCGTCGAGGGATCACCCTGCGCGCGTGCGGGCGTGGCCGTCGCCAGCGCGGCAGCGGCGAGGCACGCGGCGAGGCTTCGAGTCAGCGCGCCCACGGGTCGTCGTCGTCTTTCTTCTTCGGCTTTGGCGTCGCGCTGCTCTTCGCGGTCGGCGTCGGAGCCTGCGTCGTCGTGAGGTCCATCGTCGCGGCGACGTCGATCGTCGGCGCGGCGGACGCAGTTGGCGTGGCCGTCACCGTCGCCGTCGCCGTCGCGGTGACCGTGGCCGTCGCCGTCGCCGCGGGCGTCATCGCGGGCGCCACGTCGTGTCGCGACGAGTAAATGAAGTAGCCGCCCGCCAGAAGACCGATCACGAGCACGGCGCCGAGACCGATCCAGAACCCGAGCATCGATCGCGGCGGGGCGGCGATCGAGGGCGTGGGCGCGGCGGGCGCCTGCGCAGCGACGACGCCCGAGTGCGACTGCGTCGCGGGCCCGAACGGCGCGGTGCCGCTCATCGACACCGACGCGGGCAGCGCGATCGCGAACACGTCCGCGAGCGCCGCGACCTGCTCGCCGACGCTCGCCCACCGGCGCGACGGATCGCGATCGCACGACCGAGCAAACCACGAATCGAACGCGGGACCGAGCGCGGCTTGCGGCGCACGCGCGCTAGGCGCCGTCATCGGCTCGGTGAGGATGAGCGCCATGAGCTCGCCCGTCGTCGCGGAAGGCCAATAGCTCGCGCCGACGAGGAAGCGATACGCGAGCATCCCGACGGCCCACACGTCCGTCTGCGGCGTGACCGGCACGTTCCGCGCTTGCTCCGGGGCCATGAAATAGGGCGTTCCGAGCAGCGTGCCCGCTTGCGTGCTGTGACCGTCGTCGAGCGTCACCTCGTCGCGCATCTTCGCGACGCCGAAGTCGAGGAGCTTGACGATCTCGACGCCGTCCTCGCGTTTGTGGAAGAAAATGTTCTCGGGCTTGATGTCGCGGTGGACGATGCCCGCCGCGTGCGCGCGGTCGAGCGCCCGCGCGACCTGCCAGAGCACGTGCACCGTGGCGTCCTTCGTGAACGTGCCCAGCGTGCGCAGTCGACGACGCGCGTCCTCGCCGTCGAGGACCTCCATCACCATGAACGGCACGCCGCCGAGCTCCGGCGAGATGTCGGCGTCGATCACTCGCACCACGTGCTCGCTCTTGATCTTCGCGGCCGCGCGCGCCTCACGGCGGAAGCGCTCGACGATGTCGGGGTTGTCGCCGAACGCGCGGTGCAGCACCTTCAGCGCGAGCTGATCGCCCGTGTGCACGTGCTCGACGAGCCACACGGCGCCCATCCCGCCGCGACCGATCTCGCCGACGACGCGATATCGGCCCGCGACCACGAGCGGCGCGCCAGGGCCGGGGACGGGCTGACCCATCATCATCTCCCTGGATTGTACCAACGAATCATCACGGCGGCCGCGGGAAACGGCTACCGTAGGCCCATGCGCGTTCTCGTCGCCGACAAGTTCGAATCCTCCGGGCGCAAGGGACTCCAAGACGCGGGGTGCGAGGTGCTCTACGAGCCCGATTCGAGCGGCGACGCGCTCGCCGAGGCGCTCGGCAAGACGCAGGCGGACGTGCTCGTCGTGCGCTCGACGCAGGTGACGCGGGCGATGCTCGAGAAGGGCAAGCTGTCGCTCGTCGTGCGCGCGGGCGCGGGGTTCAACACGATCGACGTCGAGGCCGCGTCGCAGCGCGGCATCTGGGTGTCGAACTGCCCGGGAAAGAACGCGATCGCCGTCGCGGAGCTCGCGATGGGTCTCATCCTCGCGCAAGACCGACGCATCGTCGAAGGCGCGAGCGATCTCCGCAAAGGCATTTGGAACAAGAAGGAGTACTCGAAGGCGCGCGGACTCTACGGGCGCACGCTCGGCCTCCTCGGATGCGGCAACATCGGGCGCGAGGTCGCGCTCCGCGCGATGGCGTTCGGCATGCAGGTCTGCGGGTGGAGCCCGCTCTTCGATCAAGAGGGCGCCGCGGAGATCGGCATCGAGAAGAAGGCGACGCCGATCGAGGTCGCGAAATCATGCGACGTCGTCTCGGTCCACCTCGCGATGCGCCCCGAGACCAAGCGCCTCGTGGACGAGGCGTTCCTCTCCGCGATGCGGCCCGGCGCGCTCCTCGTGAACACCGCGCGCGCCGAGATCGTCGACCAAGGCTCGCTCGACCGCGCCGTCGCCGCGGGCCAGGTGCGCGCCGCGGTCGACGTCTTCGCCGAGGAGCCCGAGGGCGGCGCGGGCGACCTCGACGCGCCCATCTTCAAGCACGCGGGCATCATCGGCACGCACCACATCGGCGCGTCGACCGAGCAGGCGCAAGAGGCGATCGCCGCCGAGACCGTGCGCATCGTGAAGACGTACAAAGAGACCGGCCGCGCGCCGAACGTCGTGAACCTCGCGCGCAAGTCACCCGCGACGCACGTGCTCGTCATCCGCCACTACGATCGCGTCGGCGTCCTCGCCGCGGTCTTCGACGGCCTCAAGCGCGCGGGCATCAACGTGCAAGAGACGGAGAACATCGTCTTCGACGGCGCCCACGCGGCCGTCGCGCGCATTCACCTCTCGAGCGCCCCGAGCGCCGAGGTGATGGGGACCATCCGCGCCGACGCGAACGTGATCGAGGTCAACGTCGTCACGCTATGAGCCGCCCGGCGCGCGGGCGAGCGCCATGTGGACCCAATCGCCCGCCCAAATCAGCTCTTCGAGGTGCTCGTCGAACGCGCGCCACGCCTTGACGTCGCGCGCGCCGTGGAGCGCGTGCGCGACGTCGTATTGGTGACGCATCGCCGAGACGAGCTCGTCGAAGTGCGCATACGAGTCGTTCACCGCTTTGTGCGAGAAGACGATCGACGTCGGCTCGCGTCGGCGCAGCGCCACGGCCATGCGCTCGAAGTCGTTTCCGATCTCCTCGCACCATCCGAAGAGGCGGCTGAGGTATCCCGCGAGCGGACCATCGAGTGAATAGAGCGGTTTGAGGCGCGGATCCGCGCGATACGCCTGGACGCGCTCGAGCGCGGCGTGCAGCTCCTGGAGCGCTCGCGCGTAGCTGCGCATGCGCACGAGCGCGGCGACCGACGCGTCGTCCTTCGGCACGGCGTCGAGCGCTTGCTCGAGCCATTCGATCCGCACGCTCAAGTCGGTGAAGAGCCCAGCCCAAAAATCCGTCTCGCTCGAAGTCGTGCGCAGGCGCGCAGACGATGACGGCGGGGCCGGCGGCAGCATGCGATCATCCCCCATAATCATGAAGGTAGCGCGCAGCGTCGGGCGCGAAAAGGCCAGCTGCTATCCTCGATGCATGGCGCGCCTCGCGCACGTCGCGTTTCTCTTTGCAGCGTGCGGCGGGGGCGCCGACGGCTCGCCGCCTCCACGCCACCTCGCGCTCGGGTTCGCGCACACGTGCGCGCTCGTCTCGAGTGGCGTCTACTGCTGGGGAAAGGGCAGCGGCGGCGAGCTCGGCGACGGCTCGGCGCACGACAGCCCGAGCCCGGTCGCGACGTTCGGGCTCTCTCGCGCGAGCGCGCTTGGCATCGCGAGCGGCCAAGGCGACGGTTCGACCTTCGGGAGCCACACGTGCGCGATCCTCGCCGATCGCAGCGTCTCGTGTTGGGGCGTGAACATCGCAGGCAACTACTCTCCCGAGCTCGTCCAACCGACTCTCGTTCCAACGCCGATCGGGATCTCCGGCGCGACCGCGCTCGCGATCGCGAAGTACGACAACTGCGCGCTGCTCGCGGACGGCACGGTCGCTTCTTGGGGATCGGATTTCAACGGCGGGCTCGGAGACGGCCGCACCGACGTCATCGGTCCGTTCGCCGGCGAAGGTCCGGCTCGCGTGAAGGACCTCACAAACGCCGTCGACGTCGCCGAGGGAGGCGCGAGCGGAAGCGTCGGGTGCGCGGTTCGCGCGGACGGCTCGGTGTGGTGTTGGGGCAACGCCCAGGATGGCGAGATCGGAAACGGGACGACGGGCGGAGCCGGGATCAGCCCGACTCCGGTTCAAACGGACCTCAGCGGCGCCGTGAGCGTCGTCGCGTCGTACGGAACGCGATGCGCGATCCTCCGCGACGCGAGCGTCGCGTGCTGGGGAAACAGCGTGCTCGTGCCCACGGTGATCGTCGGCGTGTCCGGCGCGAAGCAAGTCGCGGTCGGCGCGTCGCATACGTGTGCGCTCGTCGACGGCGGCGGCGTCGAGTGCTGGGGCTCGAACGACCACGGACAGCTGGGCCGCGGCACCACCACTGCGCAAGTCGAGCCGCCTGGCCCGGTGATCGCGCTGCCGCCCAGCCAGGAGCTCGGCGCGGGTTACGGCCACACGTGCGCCCTCGCGAACGATGAGACCGTGTGGTGCTGGGGTAAGAACGACAGCGGCCAGATCGGCGACGGTACGACGATCGATCAACCCACGCCGACGAGGGTCGCGTCGCTTCCGTGATACCTACGCGCTCGGTCCGGCCATCGCGGCCGGGCCGACCGCGAGCGCGCAGCCCGTCACGCGCGCGCACTCGACGTGCTCGGGCGTCGTGACGTCGGCGATGACTCCGACGGAGACCTCGCGGCACGCGGCGACGATCGACGCGACGACGCGCGTCACGACGGGGCTCGCGTTGCCGAAGGCGGCGAGCTCGATGAGCGCGTACGAGGGCACGACGATGCCGACGCTCGTGAGGCCCGCGATGTCCGAGCCGATGCGGACGATGAGCTCGAAGCCGAGCGCGCGAAGCGTACGGAGCCGCTCGCGCGCGTCGCTCTCGGCGAGTGCGAGGACGTCGCGCTCGGAGAGCGACAGCAGGAGCGACTTCGCGCGCGAGGCCCACGGCGAGCGCTCTTCGTAGAGGCGCGGGTCCATCAGGTCTTCCATCGTGCAATCGAGCACGAGGCGCCCGCTGCCGCGAGCGACCGCGTCGCACGCGAGCTCACGGGCCGCGCGACGGAGCTCGCGCGCGCGACCGAGCTCCGCGGCGACCTTCGTGAGGTCCTCCGGCGTGAGGCTCGGCGCGACGAGCGTCGCGCGGTGCGCGCGCGCGAGGCCGTGACGCAAGTCGACGACCGGCTCGAGCGCGAGGGTCGAGCTCGCGAGCGCCCTGTCGAGCTGCGCGGCGAGCGAGAGCTGCACCGTCGGGCTGATGCTCCGCCGCGTGAGCCGCGCGAGCGTCTTCGCGATCTGCATCGTGCGCTGGCCGGCCGTCGGTACGACCGGGATGAGCGCTCCGTAGATGCGTTCGAGGTCCGCCCGGAGCGTGTCGTCGCACACGATCGAGTCGATCGACTCGCGCATGAGGACCTCTGGAGCGAGAGCGACCGAGACGCCCACTGCGTCGTAGCCGCATTGGACGAGCTCGCTCGCCCGCTCGGCTGCGAGCACGGGATCGCGCTCTACGACGAGGACCCTCAGCCGCATCTATACGTAATGGCATACCTCGACCGCATTGCCAAGAGTCCCGGCGGTCAGTCCCTCATGTGTGCCTACGTCTGCTAATAAGCGTGAGCAGCCATGGGCGATCGAAAAACTACCTCGTGAGATCCTCTCGGAACGTGGACAGCTCGACAAGGACGTCATCGCGGTCAACGCGATGGGGCGAACTGTCGACCTCATCACGCCGATCGACCCGAGCACGCCCGTCGAGCCGATTCGGGCGAGCGACCCCGCGGGCCTGAAGGTCATTCGTCACTCGACCGCGCACGTCATGGCGGACGCGGTGCAGCGCCTCTTTCCCGGCACCAAAGTCACCATCGGTCCCGCGATCGAGGACGGCTTCTATTACGACTTCGAGAAAGCCGGCGGCGGCACCTTCAGCGAGGAAGACCTCGCGAAGATCGAAAAGCAGATGCTCGAGATCATCAAAGGCGACTCGCCGTTTCGGCGCGAGGTCGTCTCTCGGCAGTCGGCGATCGATCAATTTTCCAAGATGGGCGAGACCTTCAAGGTCGAGATCATCCACGCCATTCCCGCGGACGAAGAGGTCTCGCTCTACAAGCACGGCGCGCCCGGCCACGAATGGGTCGACGTGTGCGAGGGGCCGCACGTCCCGCGCACGGGGCTGCTCAAGGCCGTGAAGCTCACCTCGCGTCGCGGGCGCGTACTGGCGCGGTGACGAGCGCAACCCGATGCTCCAGCGCATCTACGGCACCGCGTTTCCGTTCGAAGGAAGCGCTCGAAGAGCACCTGAAGCTCGTCGAGGAGGCGCGCGCGCGCGATCACCGAAAGCTCGGCAAAGAGCTCGATTTCGTGATGTTCAACGAGGTCGCGCCGGCGATGCCCTTCTTCTTGCCGAAGGGCGCGTACGTCTACAACCGCCTCGTCGACTACATGCGCTCGCTCTACGTGCAATACGGCTACGAGGAGGTCATCACTCCCCTCGCCTACGACCCGAAGCTCTTCCGCCAGAGCGGCCACCTCGGTCACTACAACGAGAACATGTATCGCGTGATCACGCAGGATTTGATCGACGAATTCCAGTTTGCGCACAACGTCTTTGCTGGACAGATCACCGAACAGGTCGCGCGCAAGTGGTTCGACGATCTCGTCGAGCCGTCGTTCGCGCTCAAGCCGATGAACTGCCCGAGCCACTGCGTCATCTTCGGATCGAAGAAGCGCAGCTACCGCGAGCTCCCCTGGCGCGTGGCGGATTTCGCGCGGCTCCATCGCTACGAGCGCGGCGGCGTCGTGCACGGGCTCGCGCGCGTTCGCAGCTTCGCGCAAGACGACGCGCACATCTTCTGCGCGGACGACTCCGTGCCCGTCGAGATCGAGCGCTTCATCAAGATGCTCTACCAGGCGTACAAGGCGTTCGACTTCAAGGAGATCGACATCAAGCTCGCGACCCGCCCGCCGAAGGACCAGCGCCTCGGCAGCGACGAGGACTGGGACATGAGCGAGGGCGCGCTCGAGCGCGGCCTCAAAGCGGCGGATTTGCCCTTCGAAATCGCGCCGGGCGAGGGCGCGTTCTACGGACCGAAGGTCGAGTTCCACGTGAAGGACGCGCTCAAGCGCTCGTGGCAGCTCGGCACCATCCAGTTCGACAAGAACCTGCCGAACCGCTTCGAGCTCGCGTACGTCGGCGAAGACGGCAAGGACCACATGCCCGTGATGCTCCACCGCGCGGTGCTCGGATCGATCGAGCGCTTCTTCGGCGTCTACCTCGAGCACTGCGGCGGAAACTTCCCTGTGTGGCTCGCGCCCAAGCAGGCGATCGTGCTCACCGTGAGCGAGAAGAGCGACGCGTTCGCGAAGGACGTGCACCGTCGCCTGAGCGAAGCGGGCATCCGCGCCGACATCGACTCGAGCGCGGACAAGCTCGGCGCGAAGATCCGCAACGCGCGCCTCGGTCGCTATCCGTATCTCGTGCGTCGTCGGCCCGAAGGAAGCCGAGAGCGACTCGGTCGGCGTGCGCTCGCGCGACAAGGGCGAGCTCGGAGCGATCAAGGTCGACGAGCTGATCGCGATGGTGAAAAAGGAGAACGCTCCGCAGTCATGACGGCCGCAGACGCGCTCTTCGACTGGCTCGTCGACGGCGCGCCGGGGGCGCCGCTGGCGACCGACATCGTCGAGCGCGTCGCGTCGCGATCTCCGCGCTCGCGGGCGTGCCGCTCGATCGCTGTCTCGTCTTCGTCACGACGCTCCACCCGACGGTGCTCGGACGACAGTTTCGTTGGTCGAAGGACGAGCCGATCAAGACGCTCGAGCTCACCCTCGAGATTCAGCAGACGCACGCGTTCCAGAAGAGCCCGCTCATCGTCGGTGACGAAGACGCGCGTCGAGGTTCGCCGCAAGCTCGACGCGCCGCTCGCGCCGGACGACTACGGCGTCCTCCACGATCTCCAAGGCCGAAGGGTTCACCGACTATCTGTGCGCTCCGCTGCCGTTCATCGACGGCGAGACGCACGCGGCGACGTTCACGACGCGCGCGCCTGGCGGGTTCACCGGACGCGCACCTCGCCGCTGATCCGCCGCATTTTGCGGCCGCTCTCGCGCGTCGCCGAGATCTTCGCGCTGCGATCGCGTCGCGACCAACCTCCTCAGCACGTACGTCGGGCACGACTGCGGCGAGCGCATCCTCAAGGGCCGCATCATGCGCGGCGACGTCGAGACGCTCCACGCGGTCATCTGGTTCTCGGACCTTCGCGGCTTCACGTCGATGTCGGCGCGCCTCACGCCGCGCGCGATCATCGACGTGCTGAACGAGCTCTTCGACTGCCAGGTCCCCGCGATCGAGAAGCATGGCGGAGAGGTGCTCAAGTTCATCGGCGACGGCCTCCTCGGGATCTTCCCGCTCAAGGGCGACGTCGCCGCGCGGTGCAGCGACGCGCTCGCGCGCCGCACGAGGACGCGTTCGCCGCGCTCGACGCGCGCAACGCGAAGCCGTCGCGATTCGGCGAGCCGCTTCGCTTCGGCCTCGCGCTCCACGTCGGCGAGATCGCCTACGGAAACATCGGCGGCGCGTCGCGCCTCGACTTCACGGCGATCGGCCCCGCGGTCAACATCGCCGCGCGGCTCGAGGGGCTCACCGGAAAGCTCGACAAGCGCGTCGTCGTCTCCGCGGAGTTCGCCGCGCACGCGCGCGTCCCGCTCGACGACGTCGGCACGTTCGACCTCAAGGGCGTGCCCGACCCGCAGCACGTCTACGCGCCCGCGGCGACCGCTCCGAAGTCGCTGCGATGAAGCGCGCGCCGATCTACACGATCGGCCACTCCACCCGACCGCTCGACGAGCTCGTCGCCATCTTGCGCGCGCACGGCGTCCGGTGCCTCGTCGACGTGCGAAGCATCCGCGGATCGCGCCGAAATCCGCAGTTTCAAGAGGCGTCGCTCCGGCGCACGCTCCCGAGGCGAAAGATCCGCTACGTGCCCATGCCGGCGCTCGGCGGACGGCGACCGAAGCGAAAGGACCGCGACGAGGCGCGCAACGCCGCGTGGGAGAACGCGAGCTTCCGCAACTACGCGGACTACGCCGACACCGACGCGTTCCGCGAAGGTCTGGGCGAGCTCGTCGCGCTCTCGAAGACGTGCACCTGCGCGATCATGTGCGCCGAGGCAGTTTGGTGGCGCTGCCACCGTCGCATCATCGCCGACCACCTCATCGCGCGCGGCGTCCCCGTCGTACACCTGATGACCACGACGCACGCGCAACCCGCCGAGCTCACGCCCTTCGCCAAGCGGCGCGCGCGCGAAGTGGATTATCCCGTGCGCTCGTAGCGCGTCATCCCTCCGCGGGTATAGTGACGCATGCGATTCATCCCCCTCGCAGCGCTGTGCGTCGCGTGCTTTCCGATGGATGAAGAGGCCGAGCTCGTTCGCGTGCGCGTGCCCGTCTATAGCGGCCCGGCGGAGGTGAGCGTCATTCGGCAGCCGGCGCTCACGAGCACCGACGCTTGCGAGCGCGCCGCGCCCGACATCTCGACGTGCACGCCGGTCGCTTACGTGCGCGCGAGCCCGATCGTCACCGAGCCGAACTGCTACCTCGACGCGAAGGTGAAGAGCGGCGAGGTCGGCCGCAGTGATGCAATGCCCGGACGAGACCGCGCTCGTGGTGTTCGATCGCGCGACGTTCGTCGGCGAGACGGTCAACGGCTACGTCAACGTCTGCAAGACCTCGACGTACGACTTCCCCCAGGGCGACGACTGCACTTGGCGCACCGAGCAGCGCATCTCCGGCACGCTCGATCGCGGCCTTTCTTATGCGTACGCCGAGGCGCCCGTCGCTGGTCGAGCTTGCACGCTCGCCTGCCGCGCTCGCGCCGACGTGTCGCTGGTCCGCACCGAATAGACGGCAGCTGGCACGCTGGGTGCAGCGATCCGCCGCGTCATGGACAATGTCTATCATGTGCGGTGGTTCGGGAGCGGATGGCGCGTCTGCGACGAGCAAGACCACGCGTTGACGGAGCCGACGCTCGCGCAAGCTGATGCGGTCGTTCACGCGAAGGAATTCGCGCGTCGCGACGGATCGGCGCAGATTGTCGTGCACGACGAGGCTGGGTCCGTCGTGAGCGAGTTCTTCTATCAGCGCGCCGAGCGCGCGGCCCTCGCCTACGACGCTACGAACCCGAGCCTCGCCGCGTCTCGGCCGGCGCGGCGTCCGGCTTAGCGCATCGACCCGAGCCAGCGACCGACGGCGCGAAACGCGTCGCCTCTTCCGAACTGGAGGAGGTGTCCGCCCTGAAAGCGGACGACGTCGCAGCCGAAGTGTCGCGCGAGCCGCTCGGCGTGCCCGATCGGCGTGATGCGGTCCGACTCGGCGGCGACGACGAGCGCGCGATCCGGACGCACGAGGCTCGGACGCGCGAACGGGCTCACGATGCGGTTGGCCTCTTCGAGCGCGGCGTGCTGCAGCCGAGCCTCCTCGCCCTCGCCGAGGCGGCCCTGCTCGAGCGCGAAATCGGCGAGCGACGCGAGCGGGATGATCGGCACGGCGAACGCGAGCTCGCGCTCGACCGTCGCGAGGAGCGACGTCGTGTACCCGCCGAGGCTCATCCCCATCACGCCGACGCTCGACGCCCCGCGCGCGCGCAGGTACGAAATGAGCGCGCGAAGATCGAAGATCGCCTGGCGAAAGCCTTCGTTCGTGACGCGCGGGTCCGCGCCCGGAAACGGCGGCGGCCCCTTTCGATCCTTCGCCGACCGGAGCGCGTGAAACGGAAGGAGCGCGAGCGCGAGATCGTACCGATCGGCGAGCCACGAGATCGGCCACGCGCGCTCCTCGAGCGCCCAGTGCCCCGCGAGGTAGCCGTGAATCAGCACGATCGCGGGCCGCGGCGAGCGACCGAGATAGAGCCGCGCGCGCGCCGTTCGGTTCTCTTCGTGCGAGAGGTACTTCTCGCGGAGCTCCGCCAGGTACGGCTCGAAGTGACTCGGCCACGCCGCGTCGATGACCTCGTGGTTCTTCGCGTCGCGCACGTGGTCGAGCGCCGGATCGATCGGCGCCGGCGGCGCGAAGAACGAGTCCGGCTCGCGCCAGAGCTCCGGCGCGCCGTACGCGTCGCGAATCGCCACGAGCGCGCGCATGCGCTCCTCGTGCGAGCAGCTTCTCGGCCCGCGATTTCCGCGTGCGATTGCTCGCACGGACCGCCGCAACCATCGCCTTGTCGAACGCCGCCGCTGCGGTCCCGAGCAGAGTCATTTCGGTACGCATCTTAACCACGAAAGGGCCAAGCAGCAGGCAGGTTCGTGTGTCGAATCGGCGTGCGCGCGGTGGGCCTCGTCTTGTGCGTCGCGTGCTCTCGAAGCGCCGGCGTCGTGCACGACGCGGGGGCCTCGGTCTGCGGCGACATGGAATGCTCGCTCCATGACTCGCCGAGCGCGGCGTTCGCGCGGGTGCTCGAGGATCACCCGCGCGTGCTCGCGGTCGGCGAGACTCACGCGCAGCTGGCGTTCGTGGGGACGAGCACGACGACGCGCTTCACTCAGGAGCTCCTTCCGATGCTCGGAGGACGGTCGAAGGATCTCGTGCTCGAGCTCTGGGTGGGAAACTCGGCGTGCAACGCTGGGCAAAAGCGCGCGATGAAGCAGGTCGCGTCCGCGCAGCGCGAGGTGACCGCGTCGCAGTCCGCGAAGAACCCGAGCGAGTTCATCGCGCTCTACGACGCCGCGCGCAAGAACGGGATGAAGCCTCGCATCCTCGTGCCTCCGTGCGACGACTACGCGAAGATCGTGTCGTCGCCCGACGACGTGGGCGCGATGCTCGAGATCATCGCGCGGCTCTCGGCGAACGAGACCGAGGCGCTCCTCGGCGACGCGCCGGAGCCGATCCTCGTTTACGGTGGCGCGTTGCACAACGATCTCGTGCCGCGCCCCGGGCACGAGAAATGGACCTTCGGACCGGAGCTCGACGACAAGACGGGCCATCGCTACGTCGAGCTGGATCTCATCGTGCCCGAGATGATCCAAGACAACGAGGCGTGGCAGGCGCAGCCCTGGTATCCGCACTATCGCGCGAGCGCGCAGGGAAAGAAGACCGTGCTCTTCCACGTGCGACCGCGCTCGTACGCGCTCGTGTTTCCGCCGGAGGTCAGTCGTCCGTGACGAGGAACGAGTCAATCTTCTCCGCGAGCTTCGTCGGGACCTCGTTCGCGAGCGAGTGGCGCGCGCCCTCGAAGACGACGAGCTTCGATTTCGGGATGAGCTTTTGCGAGGCGCTTCACGCCCTCGCCCATGTTGAGGCCGTCGTCTTGATCGCCCCACGCGAGCAGCGTCGGCTGTCGGATCTTCGGCGCGAGCGGAAAGAGCGACGTCGTCACCTGCTCGAAACCGAGCTCGCAGTACATGCGCAGGAAGCCCGTGCAGTAGACCTCGCGGAAGTGGAGGAACGCTTGATCGAGCGCCTTCTTTCGGCCCGGCCACTTCGGGTGGTACCAGAAGCGCGACTGCAGCCGCATCGCGGGCCAGAAAATGACGTTCCACGGGAGGACCCGGACGATGTACGGCCAGATGCGGTGCGGATCCCACGCGCCGGCGGGCGCCCACGCGGCGAGCTTGCCGAAGCGCTCGGGTTGGCGCGCGCCGAGGCGGAGCGTGAGGTTGCCGCCGAGGCTTCCGCCCGCCACGTTCGCGCGATCGATCCCGAGGTGATCGAGCAGCGCGAGCGCTGCGTCCTCCATCAGCGTGAGCGAATACTTTCGGTTCGGTTTGTCCGAGTAGCCGTTGCCAGGCAAATCGCAGACGATCATGCGCCGGTGCTGCGGGCGGAGCGCCGCGATGAGCTCTTCGTACTCCTCGATGCGCGAGGCGAGCCCGTGGAGGAGCAAGAGCGGCGGCTCTCCGTTGTGCTCGCCCACGTCGATGTAGCGAAGGCGCATCCCGTCGAGCACGGTCGCGTGCTTCTGTGGGAAATGCGTCGAGGGGACGGCGTGAGGATCTGGCACGGTTAACCTTGGGCCGAGCTGAGTTGCTTGGCCACGATTACACCTTCGAAAATGGTGCCAACCGTCGTCACGTACAGGCGACCGTCGTTCCGAACGAGCTCCAGGCGGGTTCGGCGATCGAGTCGCGCGGCGAGCGTCGTCGACGAACGTCGGATCCAGCGCGAAGACGGCGATTTCGTCCTTGCGGTGGATCGCCTCGCGCTCGAGGTACGAGACGTCCGCGCAGGTGAAGAGCGTCACGCGCTCGGCGAGCTTGGTCGCTTTGTGCAGGCGCGCCGCGGTGGGCGAGCCGACGTCCACCCACGCCCGAAGCACACCCGTGGCGTCACGCACCGACACAGGAGGCTCGTCGGCGCTCGAGACCCCGCCCTTGCTGAACGCGATCCCTTCTTCGTACGAGAGGGCGTACGCGATGAGGCGCGTCGACAAATACCGCGCGGACTCGGACGGGTGACGGGCCACGCGCACGTCGAGGTGCTCGTAGACGCCGCGGTCGACGTCGGAGAGCTCGATCTCGACGTGGTGGAGCGTCTCTCCCTGCATTTCAGGGCGAAATCACGTCACCGAAGTTCCACTCGATCGCGGGGGCACGGAGCTTGTATGGCGTGCGCGCGTTCTTGCCGGCGGCGCGACGCACCTTGGGATCGCCCGCTCGCGCAGCGCCGTACTCGACGACCGCTTCGCCACGGCGGCCGAGCGCGTCGAGCGCGCGACCGCGCCACAGGCGGAACGACGCGAGGCGCTCTGGTTCGTCGTGGCCGAGGGCGAGCGCGACGTCGAACGACGCGAGCGCCGAGCGCGCGTCGTTCGACGCGAGATTCGAGCAGGCCCGCGACGAACGCGTAGACCGGCTGGCGCGGCTGGAGCTCACGCGCCCGAGAGATGCTCTTTCGCGCCGCAGCGACGTCCGCCTTGTTGAAGTGCGCGACGAACGCGTCGCGGTACGCGTCGAACGCGGCGATCGCCGTCTCGTCGACGCGCGCCCCGCCGACGACCGGCGGCAAATCCGGGCGAGCGCTGCGTTGCGTCGAGGTCGAACGCGATGTAGTGCCGGTTGCACACCGGCGGCCGCCCCGTCGCGACGTAGACGATGCCGCGAGCGGGATCGAACACGACCGACGCGACCGTCGTCAGCGCGGAGATCGCGCCGGAGAGCCTGCACGTGTCGTCCGCGCCGACATCGCCGAGAATCGACGCGATCACGTCCGCGTCGATCTTGCCGTACGCCTCGTGGAGGCGCTCGTTCGCGCGGCGGAACCGCGCCATGTTGTTGCGCCAGTACGACGGATAGAAATCGACCTCGGTGCGGTGCAGGTCTTTGTGGAGGTAGACGTTGGAGTACCCGAAGACGCCGCCTTCCTTGCGCGCGGGGTGCCCGCTGCCGGGGAGATCCTCTGGCCACACGATCGCGCGGCGATCGCTCGTCACCTCGTAGGCCATCACGCGGTTCTCGCGCGCGGAGGTGATGACGTACGTCCACGCGCCGTTCGGCGTGTGCGCGTCGAGGATGCGGCGCGCGTCGTCGAGCGATTTCGCGTGGCGCATCACCTCGTCGCCCACGACGCCGATGGGCAGGCCGTCGAGATCGAAATCCGTGCAGGCGATGTGCTGGTGAACGACGAGCGAGAGGCCCGACGCGTTCATCGCGGTGACGCCGCCGAGGAGCACGCCCGCCGCGGCGATCGACACGTACGGCTGGCCGCCGTTCGGCTCGTGGAAGATGACCGCTTGCTCGCGATCCCACACGCCGACGCCCTGATAGTCGAAGTTGCGACCGTGGAGCATGCGACCGCCGGCCATGCCCGCGCCCGCCGTCGCGTCGCCCCACGCGATCGCGCTCGTGCACCCGAGCACGGGCACGCCGTAGCGCTGGCCCATCGGCGCGCGGAAGATCTTTTTGTACGCCGAGCCGACCCACAAATAGGTCTCCGGCATCGTCACTGCGCGGCGCAGCTCCTTGCGCGAGAGGCGCGCGCCGTCGGCGAGGCCGTCCATCGCGTCGAGCACGCGCTTCGGAAAACGCTTCGCGATGCGCTCGCCGACCGTCGCCGAGAGCACCCCGCCGATCGCGCGCGACGGCCCGTTGCCGAACCGGCCGAGCAACCCCGTCGACAGGAGCTTCTCCACGTAGTGCGCGAAATACGGGAGCGGCCCGTTCGGGATCGAGTCGCGCAGGAGCTGACCGTGCTGGTAGCCCATCTCGTAATCGGAGCCACGAATGCGGAGGACGTGAATGCCCTCGACGCGTTCGTAGGCCGAATCAGAAGCGGGGATCGCGGTGGGCTCGGGAGAAAAGGATGCGGTCGCGGCGCTCATGGAAAGCTCACGTACACCATAGCCACCTCGCCGCACGACGCCATGAGCAGATCGCCTACATGAAGCACAGTCCGGCGCCGCGGTACGTCGGCGTGCGATCGACGACGCGTGCATTCTGCAACAAAAGGACCTCGCGGAAGCGCTCCATGAGCTCGCCGGCCTTCGCGTGGCGAAATACGACGGGAGCGCCCAGCGGCAGCGGCGTTTCGGCGTCGCGCGTCTCGAGCGGAGTTTGCACCTCGCCTGCCATCTCGAGCGACAAGAGGCGAAGCCCGCGCGGGAGCCAAGGGATCGGCGCCTTGTCCGCGCCGATCGAGCCCGACGCGACGTACCCGCCGCCGCCGCACGTGACGATCTCGGGCGAGGGTCGCCGAACGGCCTCGAGCGCGAAGAACGCGGCGGGCTCGAGCTCGCGCATGTAGGGCGCGCTGTAGTAGTCGAAGAGGTGCGGCTTGAAGAGCCCGCTGCCCGCGGCCACCTCGGTGACGCCGGTCTCGGGCGTCGTGGAGTCGAGCGACCCGGTGCCTCCGCCGTTGACGAGGGCGAGCTCGAAGCCGTCCCTCGCGAGCGCCGCGACGATGTCGACGCGCCGCGATTTCACGTCGCTTTGGCTCGCGCTCCGGATCCATCGCTTGGCGATCGCGTTCACGCGCGACTCGAACGGGCTGTCGTCGCCCATCCCCGCGACCTGCGCCTCGTACCCGAGGATTCCGTGTACGACGACGCCGCTCTTTTCGCGGACCTTGCGCGCGAGCTCGAGCGCTTGCTCCGCGGTTCGAAGGGGCGAGCGCCGCACGCCGAGGTGAACGCGCCCGCCCGCCTTCTCGAGCGCCATGTCGAGGCAGATGACCGCGCGGAGCTTCACGCCGCGCTCGGCTCCCGCGCGGCTCATCGCGTCCGCGGCCTCTTCGGAGTCGATGGCGAGGCTCACGTTGCGCCCGTCCGCGGTCAGCTCCGCGAGGCTCGCGAGCTTTCCCGCCTGGAGCGTCGGATACGCGATCGGCAAATCGTCGAACCCCTGCTTCGCGAGCGCCACCGCTTCATCCACGTCGAAGCACATGAGCCCGCGCGTCCCGTCGCGCTGCATCACCCGTCGAATGAGCGCGGGCACGCGCACCGACTTGGTCGCGAGCCGCATCGGCGTCCCGCGCGGCTTCAAGATCGCGAGGTGGCGCTCGAGGTTCCGATCGAACGCGTCGAGGTCGACGAACGCGCACGGCAGCTTCTCGCCGCCGAGGGCCTCGCGAATCTGTTCGTACGTGAGCGCCACGGCCCGACGATACGCTGCCCAGGACATCGATGTCAGCCTTCGCGTCGCGCGCGAGCCGTCGCACCGAGTTTTGCGCGTGGTCTGCATTTTGCTGCTCGCGTGCGTCATGGGGCGGGCGACCAGGAGCGCGATCGGCGTCGTTTTGCTGTTCTCGATCCCGCGGTGCAGCTGCGGGCCGCAGACGCCCAACTGCGCCGCGGACATGGCGCCGAACGCGTCCTTCTATCTGGCATCGGGGTTCTGCGGCGGTGAGTACTGCGCCATGCGGTGCGACCCGGGCTTCGTGGACTGCGACGGAAACGCGAACACCGGCTGCGAGACTTCGACCGACCTGAGCTCGCTCCACGAGACCGTGACGAGCGGCGATTCGAGCGGCGGCGGAGGTTGCGGCGGCGGCGCTGGCGGCGAGGTCGTGGGGACGATCGGGACGTGCAACATCGTCTGCGAGCTCGGCTGGATCGATTGCGACCAAAACCACGCGAACGGGTGCGAGACGAAGGGCTACGCGTGCCCGAGCCCGTTCACCGACGCCTCGCCGTTCGGGGACGCGAGCGTCGACGCAGGAGAAACGACGGCGATCCTCGCCTTGAAGAACGACCCGCGCGGGCTCGTCGCGTGCAACGGCATGTACTACGTGCTCGACGGCCCCGACGTTCGCGCGATCGACCCGAAGACGCTCGTCGCGCAGACGATCGGCGCATCGCCCAACGCTCCGTCGGGCGGCCTCGCGTGCGACGGCGCGCACATCTACTGGGCGATCGCATCGGACCTGGACGCGTCGACGCCGAACGGCCTGCTGCTCCGCATGGACCTGTCGAGCCTCGTCATCGACCTCGTCGCGAGCGGCGTGGACCCGGGCGCGGGCGTGGACGTGCGCGGCTCGAGCGCGTACTTCATCGCGCGCTCCGGCGTCGACGACGCGGGACCGACGCTCGCCGCCGTGTCGCTCGACGACGGCGGGCTTCTTTCTTGGATGCCCGTCAGCGAGACCGCCGCGTACAAGGCCTTCGCGTTCTCGTCCGACGGCGCGTGGTCGCTCGCGAACGGCTTCATCTACCGTCGGCCCGACGACGCCGGCCCGTTCGCTTGGCTCGATGCGAGCGGCGCCTCGGCGCTCGTCGCGAACGAGCAAGGTGATCCGTTCGCGGTCGTTCACGTCCTCGACGACGCGGGCACCGACGCCCAATCGGAAGCGTCCACGTCACACGACTACTTCGCGAGCCTCGTGGACGATGACGCCGGCGTCGCGAGCCTCGCGCCCGTCGACGGGAGCATCGTCGACCCCATCGTCACGACGGCGCCCGGCGTCGCCGCGAGCACCGGGCTCGTCTATGCGGTCCGGCTGCCCGACGGCGGAGCCACGCTCGTGAGCGCGAGCGGAGGCATCACGTCCTACGTCGCCGCGGACGCCAACTGGGTCGTCTGGGCGACGCGCTCCAACGGCACGGGTCCGGGCATCATGTGGCGCGCGCCGCGCCCTTGAACCTTAGCGCCGATTTCCGACCGCGGCCTTGCGCGAGGGCGCCTTCGGTGCAATATGTGCTAAATCAATGAGTCGACGCGCGCGACAGCTCGAGCTGCGTTACCACCGGCGGGGCGGCGCGCGGCCGAACGCTGGGCGCAAGCCCAAGGGCGACAAAGCCGGCGTGTCGCACCTCGTTCGCCCGCAGTTCGCGCGCGCGCTCCCGGTTCACGTCACGCTGCGCATGGCTCGGCACGTGTACAACCTGCGCAGCCGTCGCTCGTTCTCGGTCATCGGGCGCGCGATCGCGGGCGCGGCGGAGCGCTTCGGCGTCCGCATCGTCATGTTCTCAGTCCAGGGCAATCACGTGCACCTCGTCGTCGAGGCCGCGGACACGCCGTCCCTCTCGCGCGCGATGCAGGGCTTCTCGATACGCGTCGCGAAGGGGCTCAATCGCATGATGAAGCGTCGCGGCCGCGTCCTCGCGGACCGCTTCCACAGCCACGTGCTGCGAACGCCGACCGAGGCGCGCCGCGCGGTCGCGTACGTCCGCGACAACCATCGAAAGCACATGAGCGCGATCGGCGAGCCCGTGCCGCGCGGTTACGTCGACCCTTATGCGTCGACAGGCGCGAGCCTCGTCCTGCCGACGCACACGAATCGACGTAGCTCCTTCGATCGGCTTCGCCGCCTTCTTAGCGAGTGTTCAGCACGCGCAGGAGATCGTCGGTGCACACGGGGCGCGTGATGAAATAGTGCGCGAGCTGCGGGTACGCGGACCGCATGCGCGAGCTGCGCGGCTCGTCGCTCGCGATCACGAGCATCGGCGCGATGTCGCAGCGACGGACGAACCGGACCAGCGCCGGCAGGGTGACGTCCTCCGCGTTCGCGGCGACGACGAGATCGAGCTCGCCCTCGCCGAGGCGATCGATCGCTTCCCACCCGCTCGCGCGCTCGACCTTCGCACCTGGCATCGCGGCCTCGACCTCTCGCGCGAGCGTCGAGTCGTGGGTGTCGACGACGAGCACTCGCGTGCGCGAGAAGGTCTTCTCGCGCTCGAGCGTTGGAAGCGAGCGCATGCCGAGGGCGGAGAGAATGCGGTCGACATCGTCGTCACGCAGGCCCTTCTTGCTCGACATCCACTGCACCCTCCCAAAGACGCCGAAGCGCCCTGGGTAGAGCTCCCGAATTCGTGCGGCCACCTCGTCCGTGCCTTCGAGGTTCGCATCGAGCACGACGACGTGCGGCAACGCGTACGCCGCCAGCATGTCGACCACGCAAGCCGGAATCCGACGTGCCGTACGTCTTCAGCGGTGAGGACGCGCGCTCCCGAAGAATCGCTGCGTGCTCCTTCGGCGTCGTGGAGACGACGAACACGTTTCGCGCGCGCGCGAGGTCGAGGCCACCCGTGTCCACATCGAGTCGATACGTGGCCCACGCGGCGCGCCGCTTGTGGTCGCGCTCGACCGCAGCCTCGAGCTCGGCCGGCGAGGGCGTCACTTGGACGGCTTTGCGAAGCGACGACGTAGCCGAGACGATGTTCACGTCGATCCCGCCGAGGACCGTCAGGTGCGCGGCCGCGCGAGCTCGAGCCATGTCGTCCGTGATCACGACGAACGGCGTCTGGTCCACGAGATAGACCGCTTCGAAGCCGTTCAACTGGCCGACGAGGTGCACCACGTCCGCAAGCGTCTCGCGATCCACGCCCGGATCATGCCACGGCTTGCCTCCCGGACGCCTCCGCCTTACGTCCATTCCTCATGGCCACCGCATACATCGTCGACGCCGTCCGCTCCCCGCGTGGGCGCGGAAAGGCCGGAAAAGGCGCCCTCTCCGGCATTCACCCGCAACGCATCCTCGCGCAGGTCCTCCAAGGGCTCGCGAAGAAATCCGGGCTCGACCCGAAGAACGTCGATGACGTGATCGTCGGGTGCGTGTCGCAGGCGGGCGAGCAAGGCGCGAACCTCGCGCGCAACGCCGTGCTCGACGCGGGGTGGCCCGAGCACGTGGGCGGCACGACCGTGAATCGGTTCTGCGGCTCGGGGCTTCAGGCGATCGACTTCGCGGCGATGGGCGTCATGTCGGGCGTTCAGCCGCTCGTCGTCGCGGGCGGTGTCGAGTCGATGTCGCGCGTGCCGATGGGGTCGGACGGCGGCGGCATCGACGGCAACAACATGCACCTCCGCAAGATCGTCATGCAGGTGCCGCAGGGCATCAGCGCGGACCTCATCGCGACGCTCGAGAAGTTCGAGCGCAAGGACGTCGACGCGTGGGCCGTTCGATCGCAGCAGCGCGCGGGGCTCGCGCTCAAGGAGGGGCGCTTCCAGAAGAGCCTCGTTCCGATCATGAACGACGAGGGTAAGCTCGCGCTCGACAAAGAGGAGTACCCGCGCCCGGACACGACGCTCGAGACGGTCGGCAAGCTCGAGCCCGCGTTCGTCTCGATGGGCGCGATGCCCGTCGGGCCGAACGGAGAGACGCTCGATCAGATCGCCCTCGCGCGCTACCCCGAGGCCGGCGCGATCCATCACGTGCATACTGCAGGCAATTCGAGCGGCATCGTCGACGGCGCGGCCGCCGTGGCCATCGCGTCCGAGGCGGCGGTCAAGGAGTACGGGCTCAAGCCGCGCGCCAAGATCCGCGCGATGGCGACGATCGGCGCCGAGCCGCTCATCATGCTCACCGCGCCCGCGCCCGCCTCGCAAAAGGCGCTCAAGCTCGCGGGCATGACGACGAAGGACGTGGACCTCTGGGAGATCAACGAGGCCTTCGCGGCCGTGGTCCTCCAGACGATCCGCAAGCTCGACATCGATCCGGAGAAGGTCAACGTGAACGGCGGCGCGATCGCCCTCGGTCACCCGCTCGGCGCGACGGGCGCGATCCTGCTCGGCACCGCGCTCGACGAGCTCGAGCGGCGCAACGCGCAGACCGCGGTCATCACGCTGTGCATCGGCGGCGGTCAGGGCATCGCGACGGTCATCGAGCGCGTGTGACGGCGATCACGCATTTCGGATCGCCCTTCAGCATGCAGGCGCGATCCGAGATCGCGACGCGCTCGCCGAAGTGCTTCGCGACGCCGCGCGTGATGCCGCGCGCCACGGCGCAGAGCCTCCGCGGCGAGTCGTACGTGATCACGACCTCGCTGTCGGACGTGCGCTCCTCGACTTGGAGCCGCGGCGGCGCGGCGCCCGGCTGGCGCATGCGCACGACGCGGTGGATCGTCTCTTCGGTGTGCTCGATGACGTCGAGCGTCTTCCACGACGAGTCGAGGAGCGCGCCGTACACGTGCAGGTACGTCGGCACCACGTGCGTGCCGAAGCCTTCGAGGATCTCGGTCGCGGATTTTCCAGTCATCTCCACCGCGGCGTTCACGATGCGCACGATGTCATCGTCGGGGTACGTCTGCACGGGCGTGTAGAGGCGCGAGGTCAGCTCCGTCTTTTCGAGGAGCTGCTCCCACGCCTTGCGACCGAAGCTCGAGACCACGAATTTCTCGAGCTCCAGGTGGATGATCCCATGCATGACGGGGATCCTATGTCAGATCACTGCGGCGCGATCATGCTCTGACACCAGCCGCACCGCATGGTCGAGAGCCACGCGCTCACGCTCGCGACGCCGGCGTCGTCGACGACATTCGTGCCGACGGGAGGCATTTGATACGGGTTTCCGTCGGGATCATTCGGTCCGCCGCGGAGCGAGATGCGGACCAGCAGCCCGCTCTCGCTCGGGCTACCGGGAACGATCGTGTAGACGATGTCGGTCGCCGGGACGGGATGCTTCATCACGAGGTACGGTGACGTGCGGTAGACCTCGGTCTCCTCGGGCGTCTCGTCGGTCACGCGGACGCGCAATCGCATCTGCGTCTGGAATCGGAGCGAGCCGCTGTCGTTGTGGCAGTGCGCGCAGTTGCCGTGGAGGTAGCCGAGCGCGTCCTTCGTGACGCCGGTGCCGGGCACGTCGTACGTGGCCTTCGTGGGCGCGGTCGAGAGCGCGCTCATCGCGACGAGCTTCGAGAGCGTGCCGTCGCCGTCCGACGCGCCGAGCTGCATCGCGCTGACGCCGATGCCCACGTCGCGAACCTGCGAGTGACACTCGACGCAGTCTTCCTGCGGCGGGATCTCGTGGCCCGTGCCGAGCGCGTCGTCGACGCCTTCTGGCGCGGCGATCGCGTCGCTGCCGTCCGCGAGCCACGCGTACGAGACGACCCACCAACCCTCGGGCTTCTTCCACGAGAAGCGCGTCTCGTAGAGCGTCCCTCCCGCGGAGAAGTCCTTCCACATCTTCGTGCCGACGGGGAACGACCAGTCGTCCATCGCGCTCGTGTCGATCTGCATTCCGCTCGGGAGCGAGACCCATCGATGGCTCACGGCGCCGTCGGACCACACCGGCCAGCGCGGCGTGTACGCGATCACGGAAGGCGCGAGCGTGCGCGTCGCGATGTCGGAGTAGAGGCCGGTCTCCGAGAGCTTCTCGGGCCCCATGACCGCCGCGTCATCGCCGGCGTCGATCGCGACCGGCACCTTGCGCTCGGGTGAAGCATCCGTCGTCGCGGCATCGGGCTCCGCACCGGAGCCCGAGCACGCGGCGAGCACGATGATGAAGATCCCATATGCCCGCATGACGTTTTATTGACACAGACAATGCTTTTCCGAAAGCTGCACGAATGCTCCTGCGCTTCCTTCTCGTTTGCCTCGCTGGCGCGCTCGGCACGGGCACGCGCTACCTCGTTTCACTTGGTGCAGGCAAGCTCTTCGGCGCTGCGTTTCCGTACGGCACGCTCGTCGTGAACCTCCTCGGCTGCTTCTTCATCGCGGCCGTCGTTCATGCATCGCTCGTGAAGATCAACCCGATCTCCGACCTCACGCGCCTCGTCCTGACGACGGGCTTCATGGGTGGACTGACGACGTATTCGAGTTTCAACCTCGAAACGACCACGCTCTTCCGCGACGGCGCTTACCGGCTGGCTGTAACGAACTTCGGCGTCACGGTCGTCGGTTGTTTCGTCGCCGGGATGCTCGGGCTCGCCGCGTCGCGCTCGATGTTCGGAAATTGATCATCGCTCGACGAGCGCGCCGTCCGCGATCGTGAGAGTGCGCTTGCCGTCGTCGCTCGTGTCGAGCGGCTCGACGGTGGGCACGTCGGCGCTCGTGATGCACGCGTCGCGCGCCGAGAGCTTCAGCGTCTTCTTGCGCTTTGGCTTGAGCACGTCGAGATCGAGAACGAGCGACCCCAAGCGCACGCTCGCTTCGTCGAAACGCACGGAGCGCGCGGATGACGCGGGCTCTACCTCCGCGGCGAGCGCGAAGCTCGGGCCGTCGGCGATGAAGAGGAGGTGCGCGCTGTCGCGGTCGCCGCACGCGATCGTGCGTCCGTCGGGCGAGAGCGCCGCGTACGCGCCGGGCACCTCGCGCGCGCCGCCATGGATCGGCTCGACGCCGCGCTCGCTCACGACGAAGACGCCGTGCGACGTGGCGACGAGCGCGCGGTCGCCGCTCGGGAAGACCTCGATCGAGTGGATCTCGGCGAAGGTCGCCTTGGGGATCGCCATCGTCGCGTGCGCGGCGCGCTGGAGGCCCCCGCGGATTTCGATGCGATCCGCGAAGGCAAGCGCGACGTTCTTGCGATCGCGCGAGCGACCGAACGCGACGACGTCATCGACGGGCTCGGTCGCGCCGCCCGTGATGCGCTGAACGCGGCCGTTGATGCGCGCGAGGATCACGTCACCGAAATAGAGCGCGCTGTCGACGCCGTGCGTATCGGCGGGCGTGGGCTGCGCCTCGCGCGCGTCCTCATGTTCGGTCGCGATGGGCTTCGCCGAGGCGAGCGCGGCGTCGTCCGCGCGGAGCACGAGCCCGCCGTCGCCCCCGACGAGGACGCCGAGGCCATCCGACGTGACGCACCAGAGGTGCTCGGTCCGTCCTGTCTCGACGCGATGGAACGCGGCGCCGTCCTCGGAGACGAGGAGCGTCCCCTCGGCGCCGACTGCGACGAAGCGCCCGTCGTGGAACGCGACGTCCTCGAGGTCCACGTCGACGTCGACGTCCACGCGCTCCCAGGTCTTGCCTCTGTTCGTCGTGCGAAACACGGTCGCGCCGTCGCCCACGAGGACGCCGACGCCGCGCGGAGAGAACGCGATGGCCGTGAGCGGTTTGTTCGACTCGACGCTCGCGAGCTCGACGCGATCATCCTTCAAGAAGGCGAGGCGCCCCGCGTAACCGAGGAGCCACAAAGTTCCGTGCGCGTGAATGAGCCGCTGGATGCGACCGAGCGCCTTCACGTGCTCGCCGAGCGCCGGCTTGCGCCACGCGGTCCCGTCGGCGGACGCGAGGACGAACGCGTCGTCTCCGGAGATCCAAATCGATCCGTGCGCGCGATCGATCGCGAAGAGGCAAACGGTCGTGCCCGTCTCGAGCTTCGTCCACGCGTCTCCGTCCTTCGTCTCGAAGAGCGCGCCGCTCTCGCCCACGACGAGCGCGTGCTTGTCGCCGAGCGGGAGCACGTCGCGGAGGCCGTTCGCGGGAGGCGGTTTTCTGCGGCGATACGTGCGGCCCCCGTCGGACGTCATCACGAGCGGCGAGCCCCACGAGCCGCCCACCGCCCAGACCACGTTGCCTTTGCGCTCGAGCGCGCCCACGTACCCGACGCCGGACTGGGCGTCGTTCAAGACCTCGCCAAGACACTCCCCGGCCATCTCAATGCTTTTCGTCGCCTGCGCAGTGCGACTTCTCCGTCGCGCCGGCGCGATCGATTCCGTCGCCGCGCGACACGCCGCCGTCGCCGTTCTGGTCGGCCGCGCTCTTCGCGGGCTCGTCGCAACCCATCATGTTCAGAACCAGGGCGGCCATCGCGGTCTTCGCGAGGCGACGCCTTCGTGCTTCGTTCATCGCGCTCAGTCTACCGCGTACGTCGCGTGAAGATAGCGGACGATGTCGGCTGACTCGAACATCGCCTTGCCCGTGTTGTCGTCGACCAAGTACGGCACCATCATCTTGCCCGAGCGGGACACGAAGTCCTTCCGGTGCATGCTGCCCTTGGCGACGTTGTGCAGCACGTAGGGGATCTCGAGCTCGCAGAGCGCCTCGCGCGCGAGCCGGCAATACGGCGACGCCTCGAACGACCAGAGCTCGAGCGGTTTTTCCGGCGCGCGGCTGCGCTTCAGCTTGCCGCCGTGGCCTGCGCGCCAGGCGCTCGCGATCGCGCTCGTGATCGTCGTGATCGGCCCGAGGCGAAGGCCGATCGGGAGCGACCCGTCGCCGTAGGTCTTCGCGACGTAGCGCGCGATGTCCATCGACTCGTACATCTCGACGCCGGTGTTCGGGTCGAGGAGGAACGGGAACTGCTTTTTTCCGGGGCGAAAGCGCGTGCCGCCCTTCGGGCACGGGCGGATCGAGACGTCGAGATCGAGACCCGTGAAGGCCTCACGAGTCTTGCGGCAGAACGGGCACGCCTCGAACTCCCAGAGCTCGAGCAGTTTCTCCGGTTGCTTCGCGTGGCTGCGTGGCGTGCGTGGCGTGCGTGGCGTGCGTGCAAAGAGACCTCCGCCGAGCCGCGCGCAGCTCGCGTTCCACGAAGTGAAGATGTCGAGGGCTCGTCCCATGGGGCCGGAGAATGTGCGATGCTCCCGAGTCATGCAAGCTCGCAAAGCGCTCGTCTTCGCGTTCGTCACGCTCGCACCGCTCTCGTGCAAGAAGGGCTTCGGCTCGGGGTTCGAGGGCGAGATCACGATGCACATGGCGCGCGCGGGCGCGCCCGAAGAGGACATGGTCGTCAAGACGAAGGGCGACAAGATGCGCATCGACACGAGCGGCACGTACCTGCTCTACGACCCTGCGACGAATGCGATGACGATGGTCTCGCCCGCTCAGAAATCCTACATGGCGATGGACTTCTCGAAGCCCGGCGCGCCGCAAGCGAACACGAGCGCGGACAACGCGACGATCGACAAGAGCGGCAAGCACGAGACGATCGCCGGCCTCGACTGCGAGAACTGGACGGCGCGCGATCCGAGCGGCAAGCGCTCGGAGGTGTGCATCGCGCAGGGGCTCGCGTTCTTCGACATGGGCTCGATGAAGGGCGGCGGCGGCGGTCTCGGCAAGGAGATGCGCGAAAAGAAGCTCTTCCCGCTGCGCTCGGTCGAGTACGACGCCGCCGGCAAGGAGATCTCGCGCATGCAGGTGACGAAGGTCGAGAAGAAGAGCCTCGAGGACTCCGAGTTCGCGGTGCCGAAGGATTACGCGAAGGCCGCGATGTAGCGGCGCGCGGCTCAGCGACGCATCATCGCGAGCGCGTAGATCGCGACGCCCACGCCGAGCACGAGCGCGCAGATCCCCACGATGACGAGCGGCAGGTGGTTGCTGCGCCGCTTCGCAATGACTTGCGGCGGACGCACCGCGCCGTACGGGCCGCTCCGCGCCGCGCCGTACGGGCCGCTGTGAGCTGCGCCGTGCGGACCGCTCCGCGACGCGCTGTGAGGACCGCTCCCGTCAGCGCCCACGATCGCGGGGAGCGGCGCCGCGACGATCGTCGCGATGCGTCCCGAGGACATCGGCGAGATCGGCCCGCTGCGATCCGGCGCGCTCGGGACGCGCGCCGAAGCCGCCGCCGCCTGCGGCGCGAGCATCGCGGGAGCCGCGGGGACGGGCACGTCGATCGCCGTGAACGACTTCGCGGGCACGAGGCGTCCTTCGGCCGGCGCGACCTCCGCGATCGCCTCGAGCATCTGCCACGCGGACAAGAACCGGTTCTTGCGATCGCGCGAGAGCGACTTGGCGATGAGCTTCGCGACCTTCGAGGGCACGTCGGGCTGCATCGCGCGGACGTCGGGCGCCTCGGTCGTGCAGATCGCGATGAGCGTCTGCTCCTGCGACGGACCGACGAAAGGCGGGCGCCCGGTGAGGCACTCGAAGATGATCGCGCCGATCGACCAGAGATCCGCGCGACCGTCGACGTCGGGGAGCGCGCGCGCCTGCTCCGGAGCCATGTAGAAGGGCGTGCCCACCGCCATGCCCTTCTTCGTCAGCGCGAGCGCGATGGTCGCGCCTTCGCGCGGCGTGAGCTTCGACATGCCGAAGTCGAGGAGCTTCGTGTACGTCGCGTCGCCGTCTTTGTTCATCAAGAACAAGTTGTCGGGCTTGAGATCGCGGTGGATGATGCCTCGCTCGTGCGCGACGCCGAGCGCGACGAGGACCTGCGCGGCCATGTGGAGCGCGTCGCGGAGCGGCATGCGCCCTTCGCGTCGAAGGCGCTGACCGAGGTCCTCACCCTCGAGGAGCTCCATCACGAGGTACGGGCGGTTCGCGGGCTCGCCTCCGAGCGGCGAAGCGACGAGCGCGCTCCCCGCGTCGAGCACGGACACGATGTGCGGGCACGAGAGCGCCGTGACGGCGCGAGCCTCGCGCGCGAAGCGACCCGCGATGCGCTCGCGCGACGCGGGGTCCGCCACGCTGAGCACCTTGATCGCGACCTGCGCGCCGCCCGCGAGTGGGGTCGCTGCGTACACGCCGCCCATGCCGCCCGCGCCGAGCAAGCGATCGAGCTTGTACTTGCCGTCGAGCGTGGACCCGATCAGCTCGAGGAGCTCGACCTGCCTCTCGGGTACGGGGATCTTGTCGGTGTTAGGCCGCAATCGACTGCGACCAGCGTATCAAAAAAGTGCGCGCGCCTTCAGCTGGCGAGCTTGTGCACTTGAGCCGACAAGCGGGCGATCGTGCGCGACGCCGCTTTGGGGTGCATCACGCCCTTGGTCGCGGCCTTGTCGATCTGCGAGATGGCCGACTTGAGGGCCTTCTCGGCCCCAGCCTTGTCCTTGCCGGCGAGGGCGGTGCGCACGCGCTTCACGTGCGTACGGACGTTGCTGGTGACGGCGCGATTGCGCGCCGTGCGCGTGATGCGCTGACGGTTGCGCTTCTCGGCTGACGGATGATTGGCCATGACTCTCTTCGCTTGCGCCGTCCCGCGGAGAGCGGGTCCGGCGACGGGACGCGGACTTTATGCGGAAAACGCCCCAAGTCAAGTGCCGATGGCGGCGGGCACGCTCAAGCGGAACGAAGCGCCGCCGAGCGGGCTGTCGCTGACGGTGAGCTGACCGCGATGGGCCTCCGCGATTCCCTTGGCGATCGCGAGGCCGAGGCCTGCGCCGCCCGCGGTTCGCCCTGTTTTTCCCTGCCTGTAGCGATCGAAGATGGTCTCGCGCTCGGCCACTGGGATGCCAGGCCCGCTGTCGCCCACCTCGAACGCGATCTGGCCGGCCTTCGCTTCGACCCCAACGCGGACGCGTCCGCCCTTCGGGGTGAACTTGAGCGCGTTGGCGACGAGGTTGTCGATCGCCTGCCTCAGCTTGATCGCGTCGGCCGCGATGTGCGCGTCCAAATCGCCCTCGAACACGAGCGTGATGCGCCGTCGCGTCGCGACCGGCGAGAGCGCCGCGATCGTGGGATCGAGGATCGCGCGCGCCGTCGTCGGGCGCGGGTCGACGGTGAAGACGCCCGCCTCGAGGCGGCTCGCGGCGAGCACGCCGTCGACGAGGCGCGCCATGTCGGCGCAGAGCGTCCGGATCGTGACGACCGAGCTCCGTCGCTCCTCGGCGGTCAAGTCTTCGGCCTGGAGGACCTCGGCGATGAGCCCGAGCGACGCGAGCGGGTGGCGTAGATCGTGGACGAGCATCGCGATGTGATCGCGGCGCTGACCTTCGAGCATGCGCTTCAAGCGGTGCGCCTCGAGGGCGCCGCGCACGCGCGCGAGCAGCTCGCGGCTCTCGATGGGCTTCGTCATGTACGCGTCGGCGCCCTCACGCAGGCCGTGCTCGATCGCGTGCGGGTCGCGGCGCGCCGCCGTGAGCATCAAGACCGCGGGGCCTCCGCCGCGGCGGGAGCGGAGGCGTCGCAGCACCTCGTAGCCGTCCATCCCCGGCATCGAGACGTCGAGCAGCACCACGTCGGGCTCGCGCTCGTCGATCATCGTCAGCGCCTTCGCGCCGGTCAGCGCCGTGCGCACGCGGTGACCGTCCTCGCTGAGGAGCGCGTCGTAGAGCGCGAGCGAATCGGGGAAATCGTCGACGACGAGGACGTCGCCGCTCTCGGGGTTGAGCGAATCGCGCTCGATCGCCGCGGTCACGAGAGCTCCTTCGCGGTCACGTCGATCGTCGTAGCGGCGTCACGTCGCGTGCGCGGCAAGACCAGCGTGAACGTGGAGCCCACGCCGACCTTCGACTCCACGTCGATCTCGCCGCCGAGCGCGCGCGCGAGCCGGCGCGAGAGCGCGAGGCCGATGCCCGTGCCCGCGTAGCGCTTGCCGTCGCCCGTCTCGAGCTGGCGGAACTCGCGGAAGAGCTCGGGCATCTGCTGCTCGGAGATGCCGACGCCGGTGTCGTTCACCGCGACGCGAACGTCGGTGCCCGTGGACGTGACGGTGACCTTCACGTGCCCGTGTTCGGTGAACTTGATCGCGTTCGCGAGCAGGTTGAGGAGGATCTGCTTCAATCGCTGCGCGTCGGTCGTCATCTCGAGGGTCTCGGGGGCGTCGACGACGAGCTCGATCGACTTTCCCTGGCGCAGGCTGTCGACCTCGGCGACGCACGCGCGCGTGAGCTGCGACAAATCCATCGCCTCGAGGCGCACGTCGATGCGCCCCGATTCGGCCTTCGCGAGATCGAGCACGTCGTTGATGAGCGCGAGGAGGTGCGTGCCGTTGCGCCGGATGCGCTCGAGCGACTCGCGCGCGCGCGGGCTGAGCTCTTCGCGCTGCGAGGCGAGGAGCAAATCGGCGAAGCCGATGATCGCGTTGAGCGGCGTCCGGAGCTCGTGGCTCATCGACGCGAGGAACTCGGTCTTCACGCGGTTCGCGCGCGTGAGCGTCACGCCCTGCTCGGCGAGGATGTTCGTCTTCTCGCGCAGGCGCGCGTGCGTCCACGCGTTGTGGAGACCGACGCCGAACTGGCGCGCGGCGTCGCGAACGAGCTGCTCGCGCTCCGCGGAGGGCGCGGTCGTGCGCCCGAGGAGCACCGCGCCCGCGGCCTCGTCACCGACCGCGATCGGCTGGGCGAGCACCCACCCGATGCGTACCCTGCCGAGGCCGATGTCGAGCTCGGGTGCGCCTTCACCGAGCGCGGAGGCGTCGAGCGTGGTCGGCTCGCGCGTCTCCATCACGCTCTGCGGCAAGCCCTTGGGGCTCAAGATCTGCGTGTCGAGCGCGCGGCCATCGACTGCGCACGCGTGAACGGGCACGAGCCGATCGGCGGCGTCGAGCAAGAACACGGCGCCGACGTGCGCGCCCGCGAGCCGAACGAGGCCGCGCAGACCCGACGTCGAGAGGGCGCCGACGTCGAGCGTCTTCAGCTCGCGAACGAACTCGGCGTACGCTCGCCCCTCTTCGTCGCGCGCCGCGAGCTCCGCGTTGGCGCGCGTGAGGTCCTCGAGCGTTGCCTCGCGCTCGGCGAGCGTGCGCCGGAGGCTTCCGTCCTTGTCGTGGAGGAGCGCCGCCATCTTCGCGAGGCTCCGACCGACCGCCCCGAGCTCGTCGCGTCGATTCGGCAGTGCCGGGAGCGCCTCGAGCTTGCCCGTCGCCTCGAGCGCTTCCTCGAGCTGCCCCGCGGCGCCGGCGAGATCGCGCGCGATCCAAATCCCCGACGCGAGCGCGAGCACGATCGCGAAGAGCAAGATCCCCGTCGTCTCGCGGCGAGACTGCTCCACGGATTTGAACGCGGCGCTCTGCTGCTCTCGCGCGTCCTTGATGGCGTCGTTGCGGAGCTCAGTGAGCAGGCCGCGCATCTCGTCGGTGCGCACCTTTCCGAGCGCGACCTGCTCCGACTCGACGGCCTCGCCGCGCTGCTTCGCGAGGATCTGCGGCTCGCTCACGCTGCGGATCCAGTCGTTCACCATGCGACCGAACGCGGCGACGCGCTCGTCTTCCTTGCCGTTCTCCGCGGTGTCCTGCGCCTCGGTGAGGACGCCCTCGAGGTCTTGGCGCGCCTGGTCGTACGGCATCAAGAACGTGCGATCGCCAGTGAGCAAGAAGCCGCGCTTGCCGGTCTCGAGGTCGGCCGTGAGTCGCAAGAGGACCTCGGCGTCGTCGGCGAGCTTGAGGTCGTGCTGCACGAGCCGGTCGAACTTTTGCTCGAGCTCCTGGTGCGCGAGCGACGCGCGAAAGAGGCCGATGCCGAGCACGCCCACGACGAGCAGCGACGACAGGAGGATGCGCCAGAAGAGCGCGCTCGACAAAAGGCGCAAAGCGCTAGGATCTTGGCATCAAATCAGCGCTGCTGCCGAAAAATGATCGGGACGCGGCCGCGGGCGCCTGAGCCGCCGGGCGCCGTGACCGCCGCGTTGTGCGCGCGCTGGATGATGCACTGCTCGACCGCGGCCGAAAGTCCCTCGCCGTCGATCTTCGTGACGTCGGCGACGTCGCCGTTCGCCGCGACGCGGATCTCGATCGTGACCTTGCCCTCCATCGACGGGTCGACGGAGAGTCCCTTGCGCACGTAGCACGAGCGGAAGCTCGGTCCGAGCTTGGCGATCGCGCGCTCGAGATCGAGCTGCGGCATCGGATCCGGAAAGGTCGTGGTCATTTCGTATTTCGGCCCGTCGACGTCGCGCGCATGGGCGGTGCTCGTCGCGACGCGCCCGTCGCCGAGCGCGCTCAGCTTCGTACCCGGTGTGATCGCGGCGCCGTTCTTCGCGAGGTGAAGCTCGCTGGCGCTGCTGTCCACTCCGCTCGCGTCGCGCGCAGCCTTCTCGAGGTCTCCGACCGGCACCTCGGAGCGATCGAGCGCGCCTTTCACGGCGAGGTCGCCTCCGAGCACCGCCAGCATCGACATCTTCATCGCCTCCGCGTCTCGCGCGAGCGCCGCCGCGCGCCCATCGGAGCTTTGGCTCGTGCTCGTCCTCGCGACCGTGTGCGTGCTCGTGCTCGTGCTCGCGCTCGCGCTCGTCGGCTCGCTCGTGCTCCTCTCCTCGATCATCGGCCCAGGAAGCTTCGACGTCATGTCGACCACTCCGATCACCGAGCCCTCGCTCGCGACCACGGGATCCATCCAGTCCGAGAACGTCGCGCCGATGACGCCGAAGTGGATCAAAAAGCTCAGCGCGACGAGGATCGTGAGCGTCCAGTCGATTTCGCCGTGCGTCGTCGCGAGCGGCAGCCGGGGTCTCGAAGGCTGAGGAGGCGGTACGACGAGCTGAAAGAGGACCTTCGTCGCGCCGATGGAGATCTTGCCGCGCGCGGTCTCGTCGAGCCTCACGCGCGTCGCGAGCGGTCCCACGTCTGCGCGTCCTTCGTTCGTGACGACGTGTCCCGTCGCGCCGTTCGGGACGCACAGCACCCACGCGCCATCGTTCACCTCGAAGAGCGTGAGCCGATCATCGATGTTGCCGTGTGCGACGTCCCGCTTCGCGGATCCGTCGACAAGCCCTGTGACGCGCGATCGCTCGCGAAACATGCGCTCCTCGACGATGCGACCGTCGCGCACCCAAGCGACGCGGAGCGCGCGCGGGCCCGCGGGCACGGCCGCCGCGCGCATGGCAGCGGTCATCCGTCCGGCCTCGCGCCGCGCGCGAGACTCCAAGTGAAGGCTCATGGCGGTTGGACACCAACCGCGCGAGAAAGTTCCTCAGGCCTCTTCGCGCCCCACGTACGCGCCCGCGCACGTGAGCCCGAAGGCGATCGGCGCGAGCGCGAGCGCGAACACGAGCGCGGCAGGCGCGACGAGCGCGAGGACGCCGATCGTGGCCGCGAGCGCGAGCGTCGATCCGACCGCGGCCTCGGCGAGCGTCTTCAGCTCCCCCGCGCGCGCGACCAGATATCCGCTGAGCGGAAAGCCCGCGAGGAGCCCCGCGATGAGGAGCGCCACCGGACCCGCCGTCGAGACGTCGCGCTCGTCGACGATCGAGAAATCCACGTGCGCGACGTGCGCGAGGACGACCGCCGCGACGACGCCGAGGACCATGCCCCCGAGGTGCACGAAGGCGCCGACCCCGACCCATCGCCACATGATCGGTCGCTGCCGATTCGAGAGCACGTCGCGGAAGGCGCGGAGCGAGGGCGGCTTCGAGAGCACCTCGAGCGACGCGATCGACAGGCTGGTGATGCGCGAGCGATCGCTGATGACCGATCGCCGCCGCAGATCGCGCGCGAGGAAGAACGCGATGATGCCCATCACGAGCACGAACGGGACCGCGGCGACGAGCGCGGTCGGTCCGCGTCCGTAGACGATGTGCGCGTAGAACCCGTGGCCTGCGACCGCGACTACGAAGAGCATCGGGAAGTGCGCGCCCGGCGTGCGCAGCTGGCGCGCTCGACCGAGGCCCCAGCCCCACGCCGACGCGAAGAACACGTGCGCCGGGAGCGCGAAGAGGGCGCGCGCGATCCAGATCGTCTCGGAGTGCCCGCGGAGGACGAGCGCGCTCTCCACCGCGGCGTAACCGAGCGCGGCGGCGCTCGCGTAGACCACGCCGTCGTACGGCTCGTCGAAATGGCGCGACTTGAACGCGGGCCAGCACGCGGCGACCTTCGCCGCCTCGCCGAGCGGCGCGACGAACGCGAACATGAAGAGGAGCGCCATCTTCTCCCCGACGGCGCGCACGTCGACGTCGAGGTTCGTCAGCTGGATGACCTTCAATCGAAGCCAGAACGAAAAACCCCCGAGCGCTGCGCCGAGGAGCGCGGTGCCGATCACCCAGAGCGCCGGCTCGCGCGAACGATCGCTGCGCCAGACGAGCCACAAAAGCGTGGCCCCTGGCAGCAAGACGACGAGTAGCTTGAGCGCACCCATGGGTTTTCCATTGTCCCTTGCGAGACCCCGGTTACGCCAAGAAAGCTGCGGTTCAGCTGCGCGCTAGAGGTGGAGCGCGAGGTGAGCCGAGGCGAGAAAGCCGATGCCGGTCGCGTCGCCCGATTTCGAATAGAGCGGGTTCGACTGAACGCTGGCGGTGCACGCGCCCGTCGGATCAGCCGCGCAAGCCGCGGGAATCGGCAGCGGATCGCGGTGCAAGAAGATGAACTCGAACGTGCCCTCGATGCCGATCGAGAAGAACTTCGCCAAGTAGTAATCGGCGCCGAACGAAAAACCGACGTTGGCGCCCTTGGTGGAGAAGCCGTTCGCCGCGTCTTGCGTGGTGCAGGTGGAGCACGGCGCGATCGTGCTCAGGTTGTTCGGGTCGACCGAGCCGATCGCGGAGTAGCCGCCGTGGATCGACGGGTACAAGTCCCATTTGCCCGAGCTCACGTGAAAGCCGAGCACGGCGTCGAGCTGCCAGATGTTGAACGCAGTCGGCAGCGTCTCGTAGCGGAAGCGCGCGCCGAGCGTGAGGAACAGGAGACGCACGCCAGCCTCGGCGCCGAACATCGCGCCGCCCGCGTTCGTCTGCTGCATCTGGAGCGAGTTGTTGAACGTGCCGAGCGCGTCGAACACGGCGCCGACCTGCCCGTTCACGTAGAGGAATTCAAGCCCGCGGCCGCTGTCTTCCTTCTTCGACTCATCGAGCTTTTGCTCGGTGGGCGCCGGAGGCGGAGCGGTTTGCTGCATCGGCGGCGGCGGCGCGAGCTGCTGCGGTTGCTGTTGCTGTTGCTGCGTCTGGTTCGGTGGCGGCGGTGGCGGCGGCTCTTGCTGAGCGGTCGTCATCGGAGGAGGAGGTTGCAAGTCCTGCGCAGCGGCCGCGGTCGAAGCGAGCAGGATTGGAAGCGCTAAAAGGAACGATTGCTTCACGAAGGGGTCTCCTTGCGGTTCCCGGCCGCAAGCGGACTATCGTTGGACGGCTCATCGACCGTTTCATTCGTCGGAATTCGGTATTGCCCGTCGAGCCATTTGCCGAGATCGATCTGCCTGCATCGCGGCGAGCAGAACGGCGACGAAGCGTTCTTCGAGCGCGGCGCGGCTTCTTTCCCGCAGATGGGGCACATCGCCGCCATGACGTGGGTATAGCATGCCGCCATGGCAGGCGTGAGCAAGCGCAAGCTCGTCGCGCTCGTCCTCGCCTTCGTCGGGCCGTGGGGAATCGGCCAGTTTCACCTGGGAAGGCGCGCTCGCGGCCTCGTGTGGCTCGCGACGCCGATGATCGCGCTCGTCGTATTCGGGATCCTCGTGCCTCGGATCGGCGCGCGACTCGGTTGGGGTTGGGCGGTCGCGATTCCGCTCATCGCCGCCTTCGCTGCGTGGTTTCTCTCCATCGCGGATCTCATCGTCCTCGAAGACGAGGGCGCCGCCGTTCCGGTGTGGCAAACGATTTCCTTCGCGCTCCTCGGCTTCGTCGCGCCGGGGCTCGCGAGCTACGTCGTGCGCGCGATCGCGCTCGAGTCCTTCGTCGTGCCGACCGGGTCGATGGAGCCGACGATCTTGCCCGACGATCACTTCTTCATCGACAAACGCGACCGCACACCGCGCTACGGCGAGGTCATCGTCTTCGCGTCACCTGCGAACCCGAACGACATCCTCGTGAAGCGCGTCGTCGCGCTCGCGGGCGACTCGCTCGAGACGACCGGCGGCCGCGCGAAGATCAACGGCTGGCCCATTCCTTCGTGCGAGATCGGCGACGGCATCGAGGTCGAGTTCCTCGGGGATGCGGCGTACCTCGTGACGCAAGCCTCGTCGTACTCGCTCCACGCGGGGCCGCTCTACGCCGCGAAGGACAGCGTGCTCGTCCTCGGCGACAACCGTGGGGCCAGCGCGGACTCGCGCGCGTGGAACGGCGGACGCGATGGAAACGTGCGCGCGTCGTCGATCCGAGGGCGCGCGCTCTTCGTGTGGAACCGCACACGCGCCGGCGAGACCGATCGCTTCGGGATCGATCTCGGCCGCGCAGTCTTGCCGTCGTCTTCGTGGAGGCTAAAACCCGCACTCGACGAGTGCCTCGCGCACAGGCCGAGCGTGACCACGCCGCCCGCGCCAGTGACGGTCAGGCCGTAGGCGCGACCTCTTCGGCCGGCGCCGGCGCTTCGGGCACCGGCGGGGGCGCGGGTTTGTCTTCGACCTTCTCCGCGCACGCCTGCTCGAGGAGCTCGGCGACGTCCATCTGCTTGATCTCCTCCTCGAGGCTCTCGCTCTTGAGGCCGTCGGTGAGCATCGTCATGCAGAAGGGGCAGGCGCTCGCTATCGTTTTTGCGCCCGTATCGACAAGTTGGAGCGTGCGCTTCACGTTCACGCGGTTCTTGTTCTGCTCCTCCATGAACATCTGCGCGCCGCCCGCGCCGCAGCAGAGGCCGCGCTGTTTCGTCCAGTACGCGGGCTCGACGAGCTCGATGCCGATGCGCTTCAAGATCTCGCGCGGCGAGTCGTAGACGCCGTTGTATCGACCGAGGTAGCAGCTGTCGTGGTACGTGACGCGGCCGCTCACCTCGTTCACGGGGACGAGCTTCTTCTCGGCGAGCAGGCCGAGGAGAAAATCGGTGTGGTGCACGACCTCGAGCTTCGCGCCGAAGTCGGGGTACTCGTTCTTGAGCGTGTTGAAGCAGTGCGGGCAGGCGGTGACGACCGTCTTCATGCCGCCTTTTTCTTTGTAGCCGTTGAGCGTCGCGACGTTCTGCTTCGGCGAGCGTCGACGAAGAGGAGCTCGTTTCCGGCGCGACGCGCGGGATCGCCCGTGCAGCTCTCCTCGGTGCCGAGGATGGCGAAGTCGACCTTCGGCTTGCTTGAGGAGCTTCGCCACGGCGCGCGCGATCTTCCGCGCGCGCGGATCGGTCGCGGCCGCGCAGCCGACCCAGTAGAGGACCTCGGCGTTCGGCTTGTCGCTCATGAGCGGCACGTCGAGCCCCTCGGTCCACGCCGTGCGGTCCATGCGCGAGACGTTCCAGGGGTTGCCGTTCGTCTCCATCCCCTGGAAGACCTTGCCGAGCTCGTTCGGGAACTCGTTTCGGATCATCATCAGGTTGCGGCGCATGTCGACGATCTTGTCGACGTACGAGATGAAGACCGGGCACTGCTCCTCGCACGCGCGGCACGTGGTGCACGCCCAGAGCACGTCCGGGTGAATCAGGTCCGGCGCGAGGTTGATCGGCGGGTGCTTCTCGCCCGACGTGAACTCCTTCTCGCGGTGGTAGAGGTTGTTTCGCAGATCGAGCGTGAGGTGCTTCGGGCTCAGGATCTTGCCCGTCTTGTGCGCGGGGCAGTTGTCCGAGCAGCGGCCGCACTCGGTGCACGTGTAGAAGTCGAGGATCGCCTTCCACGAGAAGTGCTCCATGCGCGAGATGCCGATCGGCGCGGCGGCGGGATCGTCACCGGCTTCGGTGACCTCCGCTTCGCATCTTCTCCACGAACTTCTCCGATGCTCTCCGCGATCGGACATGAGGCGGCCCGGCTTCTCGAGGCTCCGGAAGAAGACGTTCGGGATCCCCGTGATGACGTGGAAGTGCTTCGAGTGCGGCAGGAGGTTCAAGAAGAGGAGCACGAGCGTCGAGTGCGTCCAGAACCCGAGGTGCGCGAGGAAGACGAGCGCGCCCGCGCCGAGGCCGCGGAACATCACGGCGAACAGCGTCCCCGCGGGCGCCGGATAGGGCGACCACTCGATCTTCGAGGCCATCCCCGGCTCGACCTGCTCGCCGAGCGGCGCCACGATCGTGCGGATCGCGTCGCACTGCCCGGCCGTCGCGAGCGACGCCTTGCCCATGCCGCAAAACTCGACCTTGCGCGTGAGCAGCACGTGCGAGGCGCCGTCGTACGCCATGTCGGCGATCATCATCGTCGCGATGATGGCGAGGATGAGGATCGCCTCGAAGCTGAGCGTCGTGCGCTTCAGTGGCTTGACGAGGCGGTAATAGAAGAAGACGCCCGTGCCGCCGACGACGAGCGTCGCGACGCAGTCCTTCGCGAACTCGTAGACGCGCCCCGCGGGCATCCACGGGGCGAGCACGAACATGTCGAACGACGGCGAAAACCCGCGGCCCCAGAGGATCAGGGTGCGCAGGAGCAACACCATGAACCCCACGAAGATCAGTTTGTGGGCGATTCCGGACGGCTGGTAATAGTCCATCCGTTCTTGCTTGAACGCCCAGCGCCACGTGCCGCGGAGGCGTTCGCCGATCTGATCGAACCTGGCGACGGGCTGACCCGCGCGCAGGAGCTTCCATCGGCGGCTCGCCGACCAACCGAATGCGCCCCACGCGACGACGAGGAGCGCGAGCATGGCATAAGGGCTCATGGCGTTACGGCTTTATAGGGCCGTGACGGGCCGCGTCAAAGCGAGAAGGTGAAGCTCAGCGCTTGCCCTTCTTCTTGGCGACCTTCTTCGCGGGCTTCTTCGCTGCGGCTTTCTTCGCCGGAGCTTTCTTCGCCGCCGGTGCTTTCTTGGCCATCTCCCAGAGGCCAATCGCAGCGCCTTGCGGATCAATGACGACGCCGAACGCGCCCATGGCCTTGCCGATCTCGGTGCGCTCGACGACGACGCTCCCGCCGCCCGCCTTCGCCTTCTCGAGCGACTTCGAGACGTCGGCGACCTCGACGTACGGGAGCCAAGCCGTCGGCTGCTGCTCCATGTGCTTGGCCATCATGCCGCCGCCGGTGCCCTTACCGACGCTGATCATCGTGTAGGTCATCGGGCCCATCGGCCGATCTTCGAGCTTCCAGTCGAAGAGTGACTTGTAGAACTTCTTCGCGGCCGCGACGTCGCTGGCCGACAGCTCGATGTGGACGAACGGGTTTCCCATTCACGCGTCGTAAACGAAACGGCTCAGGTCGTGAAGCCCCAACGGCCCTTGAACACGCACTGCGGGTCGGCGCGACCGCGGCACTTTGGATGCTCGAACACCACGTTTTTGGCGCCCGCGAGCTCGAGGGTGCGCGTCAGGTACGCGACGAGCTCTTTACAAAGCGCCGCGTCGACGCACCCCCACCCGTCGAGCACCGCGCTCACGCCGTGGTCGTCGCGCGTCACGTTCCACGTGCCCGTGTCGTGGAAGCGCTTCCAGTACTCGCTCGTCTTCTCGACGATGAACGCCGGGTTCGTGAAACGCAGGAAAAACCGGTGGATCGTCTTGATGTCGTTCTCTGCCTCGTAGCGGCCGAGATCTTTCATCAGCGAGAGCTCGCCCTTGCCGTGCACGCGGTCGAGCGCGCGAATGAGCCGCACGTAGAGCTCGAGCGAGTACCACCCCATCGGGATCACCGCGGCGAGCTCGTCACGATCATGCTGCGACAAGAGCTCGAGCACCGCGTTCCACCCGGGCTCGCCGAAGCGCTCCAAGGTGAAGCCACGAACGTTCGTGAAGCCGATCCCTTTCGTCTTCGCGGTCCCCTCTGTCATGTGGGCCGAAGCTTATCATGAACGTCCACGCGCACGCGCACGCCAACGCGTGCGCGTGCTTACAACGTGAACGTGAAGTGCTTCTTGTCGTCCTTGCTCTCGAGGCTCACGTCCGCGCCGTACGAGCGGCTCCCGATGCGCGCGCCGAAGCGCACGGGGACCGGCAGCGTCGCGCCGTGCAAATCGGAGAGGATGATGTCGACCTGGTATGTCCCGCGCGGCGGATCCAATCCGGCCCACAGGACGTTGTCGATGTTCTGTCCGTAGCAGGCGTCCTTCGGGCAGTCGCGATCGACGCGAAGGCGCTCGGCGCCGTTGGTCGGGTGGTTGGCGTCGACGAACTCGCCGCTCGGGTCGGTGACGCGGAGATCGATGTCGGCGGGGTTGTCGCCCCAGGCGATCATGAACTGGAGCGGGCCCGTCGCGAGGCTGCAGCCTTCGTCGATGACGCCGTTGCAGTTGTCGTCGACGGCGTTGAAGCAGAGCTCGGGGCCGGTCGGCGTGCACGCCTCGACGAGCGTGACGCCGTACGGCGCCTCGATGTGCGCGACGGCGATGTTCGCCGCGGTCTTCGTGCCGGGCTGAGCGCTCGCGCACGCGACGAGCGCGATCAGGACGAGGGTCTTCTTCACGGCGGGGGCTCCGCGAGGCGGGCTTTGGCGAGGTCTCCGAGCGACTCGAGCGACGCGCGCTCGCCGAGCACCCACAAGAGGAGGATCGCGTCGTCGCGTTTTTGCGTGTCGCTCCCCTTCGCGTCCGCGAGGAGGCGCGCGCGGAGGCGCACGCGCGTCGTCGTGTGCGGGCCCGCGTCGAACTCGCCGCTCTGGCGGAGCTGATACGCGAGGCCCTGGAGGACCCACTCCTGCTTGCCGCCACGGAGCGTGACGTCGCGCGCGGCGACCGCGATCTGCGCCATGCGCGCGAGCGCGCCGCTCTCGTAGAGATCTTCCGTGAGCACGGGGACGCTCTGCGCGTAGAGCTGACGGAGCGGCTCGATCGGCGGCGCCGCGGGCGCGTCGTCCGCTTCGCCGGGCGTGTACGCGGCGAACACCTTCGCGAGCGAATCTTTGTCGCCGCCGAACAGCAACGCGAGCGCGGCGTCGTGGACGAGCGCTTTGTCCTTGAGGAGGTCGACGACCTTCGCGCGCTCCGCGGGCGCGAGGCCGCCTTGGCCGAGGAGGCGCGCCACCTGATGGCGCGACTCGGGCTCGACCTTGGGCGCGAGCATGGACACGAGCGGGGCGTCTTGCACGGGTGACGGACGCTGCGACAGGCCGTTCAGCCAGCACGCGCGAACGAGCTCGCGCTTGCGATCGCCGACGGCCGCGCGCACCTTCGCGACGATCTCCGCTCGGCCGCGCGCGTCGGTGAGGTACGCCGCGGCGTTGCACGCCTCGAGGCGCGCTTGCTCGTTCTGGGTCGGATCGTCGGCGACCTTCACGAGCAGCGGCACCGCCTTGCGATCGCCGAGCTCCGAGAGTCCCTCCGCCGCTCCGTAGACGAGCGCGCGGTACGTCATGCCGGAGATCGCTGCGCCGCCCTTCATGAGCGCGTCCATCGATGCGTCGAACGACGCAGGCTTGCGCGCCAGCTGCTTCGTGAGGACCTCCCACGCGGGCGGCGCGTGCGTCCGCCCGAGCCAGCGAAGCGCGGTCTGCGCGGTCGCGAACGTGTCCGGAAACGACGTCGCGCCGGGCTGCGGAATCGCATCGCTCGGGTTCGCGAGCTTGAGGAGCAACGCCGGCGCGGACGGATCGACGAGCGCGAGGAACCGCAGCGCGTTCGAATGCGGCTGCGCGTGCGAGCTCATCCACGTCATCACCGCGGGCTGCCCGATCTCGCGGAGCGACGCCAGCGACTCGGGGTGCATGATCGCGAGCTCGCCGAGCATGCGCGCGCACGCGACGCGCTCGCGGTCGTCTCGCGTGAACGACATCACGTTCGGATCGCCCGCGTCGTAGAGCTTGGTCGGGTCCTCGCCGAGGCGCCACGCGAGGTGCGGCGCGGCGCGCAAATCACCGAGCTCCGCCAAGCGGAGCGCGGCCTCCGTGCGAAAGTGCGGGTGCGTCGCGTGATCGGCGTAGCGTGCGAGCGCGTCGGCCGCGCGCGGATCGGCGAGCGCCTTCACGCGTTGAAAGAGGTGCTCGAGCACCCCGAACTCGTGCTGCGGGTCGAGCGACTCCATCGCGGTGATGAGCGGCACGGAGCTCTCCTCGCCGTCCGCGAGCGCGTGTGCGATGGCGACGCGCGTCTTGCTGTCGGCCGAAGAAAGCGCGGCGTGGAGCAACTTGCGGCGCGACTCCTTGTGTTCGGCCGAGATGGTGCTCGCCGCGACGAGGCGCGCGAGCGCCTGGAGGTCGAACGCGCTCGAGCCGCCGAGCTTCTTCACGCGCTGGAGCGCCCCCGACTCGTAAGCGCCGAGCGCCGCGTTCGCGACGCGCATGTCGCCCGCGTGGACGAGGACCCAAGCGGCCTCCGCCTTCTCGTCGTCGTCCGCGCCGTGGAGCGCGCGCTCGGAGATCACGTCGAGCGCTGGCTGCACCTTCACGGGCTCGTACTCGAGGAGCGCGGCGAGCCCGCGCATCCGCTCGTCGCGCGATTTGCTCGCGAGCGCCGCGTTCGCGAGGCGCAGGCCTTCGTCGTCCTGCGCGCGCGCGTGGGTTTCGAGCGTGTCTTGATTCTGCGGCGCGACCGGCGGAGCAGCGGCGCCGCCGCAACCGACGAGGATCACGCACGCGAGCACGAGTGAGGGACGCATGACCTTGAGACCCCCTACCCTACTCGATCTCTTGGGACGCGAAATCCGCCGTGCAACGGCCGCTGTGTTCCGCCGCGTGCGGCGTCAGTCGTCCCACTGAACGGCGTTCGCGGGCTTGACCGGCGCTGGACCCGTGTCGCCGATGAGCGTGACGGGCATCGTCTCGCGAATGCGCCAGACGGTCTGTTGCACGTTCTGCGGCGCCGTTCCTCGCGCGGCGACGGCGAGCGCGCTCGTCAGCGCGGTCGGCATGCGGCGGCTCGCGAGCTGGTAGTGCGTCGCGTCGGTCGGCCCCGCGCGGTGCTCGTCGAGGCAATACGTCTGGAGCGTCAACGTGATCGACGTGTGCGGCGCGAGCGTCGCGACGTCCGGCGCGTTGATGACGCCGAGGCGCTGCGGCTCGCTCCCGTCCGGGAGGAAGTAGAGCCCGACCGCGTCGAAGCGCGTGGGGTCGTCGGAGGAGTTCGTGACCTCCACGACGAACGTGAGGGCGCTGCGAGAGACGATCCGCAAGCGCGCCGCCGAGTCCGGGACGAGGCGATCCGCAGCGCTCGCGGGGAGCGCGACGCAGACGGCGACGAGGGCGAAGAGGAAAATCGCGAGGGTGCGCATGGGATGATTGGATGTCCCTCCTACGCTCGAGCTTTGGCCGAGATTCCACGAATTCGTGATCCAGTCTGGAACGAGTCCTTCCATCCAAACGACGCACGGCTCACGAATTTCAACGTGTTACGCGCGCTCGAGGTGCGCACCGATGTTGCACAACGTCGCGTCATGCGGACAACGCTCCTTCTTTTCGCGGTCCTCGGCGCGACGGCGTGCGCGGCGGTCGTCGACCGGAATCAGCTCACCGGCGACGCGGGCGCGCTGGTCGTGCAAGACGACGCAGGCGATCAAGGCGGCGTGGGCGTCGTCGACGGCGGCGCGGGAACGGGCGCGAACACGGGCCTGCCGTGCGACGTTCAGCAGCTGCTCGAGGTTCGCTGCATCGCCTGCCACTCGACGTCGCTGCCGCTCCTCACCTACGCGGACCTGATGGCGAAGTCGTCGGTCGACCCGACGAAGAACATGGCCGAGGAGTCTCTCGTGCGCATGCAGAGCGCGACGAGCCCGATGCCGCCGCCGCCCGCGGTGCCTCCGACCGCGACGGAGATCGCGACGTTCGCGGCTTGGGTGAACGGGGGAACGCCGCTGGGCCAAGCCTGCACGACGATGCCCGACGGAGGGGCGCCCGAAGCTGGGAGCTCGAGCACCGATGGCGGCGCCGAATCCGGCACGACGCTGAACCCGTACAACACCGCGACGATCTGCACGAGCGGCAAGTTCTGGACGTCGGGGACCGGCGGCGCGATGGCGCCCGGCGAGGCCTGCCAAGCGTGCCATCAGAAGAACGGCGGCCCGAGCTACTCGATCGCCGGCACCGTGTATCCGACGGCGCACGAGCCCAAGGACTGCGACGGCGATCCCGGGCCGCTCAGCGTCGTGGTCACCGACGCCAACAGCAAGGTCGTCACGATCAGCGTCAACAGCGTCGGTAACTTCTCGTCGAGCTCGACGATCGCCGCGCCCTTCCACGTGAAGGTCACGTCGTCGAACGCGACGCGCGCCATGGCCGGCTCGCTCACGTCGGGCGACTGCAACTCGTGTCACACCCCGACGGGCGCGAACGGAGCGCCTGGTCGCATCATGGCGCCGTAGAAGAGGATTACTTCGGCGCGACGACCTGGCCGCCAGGCTGCGCGCTCGCCGCGCCCGCGGGCTTCTGCTCGATGAGCTTCGGGTGCATGACCTCGAAGAACGCGCGGCGCGCAATGTCGCCGAGGACGCCCGGCTCGTTGCGGAGCGCCATGAGCACGCCCTTCTCCTGCATGAACTTGAGGATGGCGATCGCCTCCGCCTGCTTCTTCGGGTCGGTGCCCTTCGCGTCGTTGATCAAGCGCACGCGGAACTGCACGCGCGTGATCGAGTGCGGCCCGTTGTCGAAGACGATGCCTTGGATGTCGTTCGTGAGGATCGAGCGCGGCCAGTCCTGGAACGCGTCGTTCACCTTCACGAAGCGCATCGCCTCGGCGTTCGCGATCCACTTCGCGACGAGGCCCTTCTCGTAGTCCTCCGCGCTCCAGTAGCCGAAGCTCTTGTCGTAGAGCTGCTTGAGGTCTTCCATCGCCTCGGGCCCGGAGCCCGTGTACTGCGCGAGCGCGCGGCCGGCGGTGTCGGGGTCGGCGCCGATGAGGAGCGAGAGCATCGCGTAGTTGCGGAGGCTCGTGTCCTTCATCATGTCCATCAGCTTGTTGATGGTCGCCGGGTCGAGGCCCGCGAAAGCGATCGCGCGCGCGGCCTGCGCGGCGACCTGCGGATCTGCGGTCGGCGTGATCAAGTCGGCGAGGCCCGTGTTGGCCGCGGCGACGGGACGGTGGATGAGCGTCTCGAGGTAGCAGCTGCGAATGAGCTGCGCCTTGTCGTCGGCCTTGTTGAAGTCGTGAACCTTCTTCACGACTTCTTTCATGTTGTCGTCCGTCGCGACCCACGAGAGCGCGAAGCACGCCTCGTAGCGCGCCTGCTCGTTGTTCATCGTGTCTTCGATGCTCTTCACGAGCACGGGGTACGCCTTCGAATCGCCGAGCTGCGCCATGCCGTCGGCTGCGCCCCAGGCGAGCGCCTTCACCGACATGCCGATGATGGCGAGGCCGCCTTGCTGGAGCGACGGCATCGTCACGTCGAGCTTTGCGGGACGGCGATTGAGCTGCTTGTTGAGCACGTCCCACGCGCCCGGATCTTGCGACCAACCGAGGTAACGAAGCGCGCTCTGCGCCGTGGCAAACGCGTCGGGCATCGGCGGCTGCGCGCCTTCCGGCGGGAGCGCATCCGGCGGATCGGCCCAGCGACGGAGCTTCGGCATCAGCTTCGGCGACTTCACGACCGCGAGGAAGCGGAGGCCGTTGGCGTGCGGCTGCGGGTGCGACGTGATCCACCCGAGCACCTGATCTTCCGCCTGCGAGCGGATCAGATCGGCCTTGTCCGGGTTGAGGATCGCGAGATCGGCGAGCATGCGCGCTCCGATGGTGCGCTCGTCGTCGTTGCGCGCCATCATCTGGATCTCTTCTTTGGCGTCGTTCTTGTAGAGCTTCTCGGGATCCTGCGTCATGCGCCACGCGAGCGTGGGGACGGCGCGGAGATCGCCGATCTCGGCGAGGCGCATCGCGGCCTCGGTCTTCCAGTGCGGGTGCGGGTTCGTCTCGATGTACTTCACGAGGAGATCGCCGCCGCGCGGGTCTTCGAGGTCCTTCAGCATGTCGAAGATCTGCTTGGTCTGGAAGAACTCGTGGTTCTTCTGCACCGAGCGGAGCGCGAGGATGAGGCCGTTGGCGCCGACGCCGTCGCGGAGCGCCTCGAGGAACTTGTTGCGCGAGTCCTTGTCGGCTTTGTCGAGCGCCGCGAGGAGCGGCCCGATGGAGCGCTCGTTGGCGATCTTGCCGAGACCGACGGCGGCCTCACGACCGACCGCGGGCTGCGGATCCTGGACGAGCTTCACGAGCGTGTCGGTCCACTTCGCGTCGCCCGTGCGCGAGAGGATCGTCGCGATGAGCTGGCGCATCGACTCGCTCGGGTCGTTCGCGTACGTGGCGAGCTTGTCGAGCGACACCATGCCGGCGAGCGTGTCGGGATCGAACGCGGGGTAACCGTCGAGTCGCTCGATCGACGCGAGGTGGCCCACGCGATACTCGCCGAGGACGTCGTCGAACGCGCTCGACTCCTTGAGCACGCAGAGAGCCCAAGCGATCTGCGGCTTGTCCGTGCTGTCCGCTTCTTTGAGGGCAGCGAGGAGCGCGGGCTTCGCCTTGTCGGCCATCGGCGAGCCGTACTCGGAGAGCGCTTGCGCGGCGCGGTTACGCACCTTGTGCTCGCTGTGCTTGAGGCCGTGCGCGATGATCGTGTCGAGGCCCTGTTCGTCCTTCGCCCAAGCGAGGTACGCGAACGCGTCCTCCTGGAGCGGGATGACGTCGTCCTTCGCGGCCCACGTGCGCCACTTCGGGATCTGGTCGGCCTTCGGCAGGACCGCGATCGCCTTTCGCTCGGCGGCGATCTGGTCGACCGTCATCTTGTCGCCCTCGCCCTTGATCGCCATGATCCCGAGGACCACGGCGCCAATCGCGACGAGCAGGCCGATGATGATCATCACCGGTTTGACGGCGCCCTTCTTGAAGTTTCCTTCGTTGGGATCGAACGAGCCGCCGCCGAAGCCACCGGGCGCGCCCCCGGCTCCGCCAGACGATCCAGCCGGGACGCCCGGAGCCCCAGGAATGTCCGCGTCGTCCGGCGGCCATTTCGCGGCGTGGCGGATCTCGGTCTCGTGCGGCTGAACGTGCATGGATCGACCCTCCAAGGGCTACGTAACGACCGCGCGACGATAACCCAAAGACTAGGGCGCTAGCGCAAAATTCCCTTATCCTCGCGTCATGCGGCGTTCGACCTTTCTTCTCTTCGGGATCCTCGTCGGGGCTTGCAATAGCGACACATTCAGCGGCGAAGACGGCGGAACCGATGCCCAACCGGATGTGCCGGGCGTCAGCGGCGGCGATGGCTCGACCGACGCCCCCTTCGAGGGCTCGGTCAAAGACAGCGGGCCGAAGCCACGCTTTTGTCAGTTCATCGACGCGCAGTTCTGCGCGGATTTCGACGTCCCGAACGACGCGGGCGCTGGCTTCGGGCCGGCCTTCACGACGAACGGCTTCACGCTCGACTTCCAACAGGGGACCGTGAAGAGTCAGCCGCTCGCGCTGCGGTCGACCGAGCCAGGCGACTCGGGCGGGGCTGCGTACCTCGGCACTGCGCTCGGCGTGACGGGCGACGCCGGCGCGTCGAGCATGGTCACGCTGGACCTCGACATCTATCTCCCTCAGCTCACCGTCAGCTCGAGTCAGGCGCTCTTTGCCTTCGCGATCGGCGTGGGCAGCCCGAATTTCCAGTTCGGCCTCGCGACCGAGGGAAAGAACGTCTGGAAGCTCGAAAACTTCCAAACGAGCGTCGGGCCGCAGCTCGCGGGGAGCGTCGCGCCGAACGAGTGGGCGCACGCGAACCTCCAGATCCTGCTCTCGTCGACCTCCGGCACGGTGACCCTCACGGTCACCTCGAGCGCCGGCACCGCGACGACCGTCATGCCCACGATCACGGCGCCAGGCCCCGGGAACATCCCCGTCCTGCTGAACGTCGGCGCGCAGTCGAACGGCGCCTCGGTCCAGCCGGGGACGTTCTTCTACGACAACATCGTCGTCCGTTATCAGTGAGCACGATCCTCGTCGCCGCGGCGGTCGTGATCGAGCGCGGGCGCGTGCTCCTCACGAAGCGCAAGCGCGGCGCACACCTCGAAGGGCTCTGGGAATTTCCTGGCGGCAAGGTCGAGGACGCCGAGGATCCGCGCGACGCGCTCGCGCGCGAGCTACGCGAGGAGCTCGGCGTCGACGTCGACGTGGGCGAAGTCGTCGACGTCACGTTCCATCGCTACGAGACGAAGTCGGTGCTCCTCCTCTTCTACGCGGCGAGCCGCCGCGCCGGCTCGGCCGAGCCGCGCGCGCTCGACGTTGCGGCGTTCGAGTGGGCGGACGCGAGCGGCCTCGATCCGGCGCGCTTCCCGCCCGCCGACGTCGCCGTGCTCGCGAAGGTGAGAGCGCGCTTGTGACGATGCGCGAGATCGCCACGGCCGAGCAACGGCAGCGCTAGCCGGGCGCGGAAGACGAACCCGTTGCGTCGCGGCGCGCGAAGAGCCGCGACGATCCGTGACCACGTTGGGGGCACCCGTCTTGCACTTCTCGAGCCCATCATGAAGCGCTCGATTCTCGCAGTCGCGGTCTTTTCCAGCGCGTGCGCGACGCACGCCCAAACGCGCGCGCTCGACGATGTCACGACGACGTCGGCGGTCATCCACACGACGCCAAAAGCCACGGTCGAGGCGCCCGCCATCACCGATGGCTTCGTCGGGTCGTCCGAGCTCCCGACGCCCGTCGCCCCGCAAAGCGCCCTCGACGACGTCCGCATCGCGCTCGACGTCGGGCGCGCGAGCGACGCCGCGACGCGGCGCGCGGACCTCGCGCTGCGCTACGCCCGCGACACGCGCGTGAGGGACTTCGCGCAGCTCCTTCGCGACCGCGCACGCGAAGCGAAGCTCCAGATGTCGCTCATCAGCGTGACGCCCGACGCCAGCGACCCGCCGACGAGCGTGCAGAACCTCGCGGGCCAATCGCAGGTCGACTTCGATCGCGCGTACGTCGCGCTCGAGACGCGGACGCTCGGCGGATTGATCGGCATGATCGACGAGCTCACGCCCGCGGCCACGGCGTCGTCGCTCCGCCAGCGCCTCTTGGCGCTTCGCCCGCAGCTCGTCGACCTGTGGACCCGCGCCGACGAGCTCCAGCAGACGCTCTTGAACGCGCCCTGAAGGCCCACACGACGACGCGTCACGCTGCTCGGAACAGGTGCCGCAAGCGCGAACCTGCGCCGATGAGCGTCGCGCCGTTGATCACTGCGTAGAGCGCGATGAACGTGACGAGCGCGACGAAGCCCACGAACGGCAGCGTGAACAGCATGACGCCGAACGCGAGCGACAGGACGCCTGCGACCAGCAGCCCGTCTGCGCGGGCTTCCTTCCCCATCGTGAACGCGATGAGGATCTCCGACAGCCCCGTGGCCATCGCCCACGCCGCGATGAGGACGTAGAGCGAGACGGCAGTGAACGTCGGATGGATGAACGCGAACACCGCGGCGGCGAGGCTGAGCAACCCCCGCACGAAGTAACGTCCTTTGGGCCCTTCTTGAGAGAAGGCGAAGCCGAACAGGAAGATCCCGTCGGCGAGTGCAAAGACCCCGAAGAGCGTGACGAGGGCGGCGATCGACGCGCCGGAGCTCAGCAGAGTGAGGATCCCGAACACGAGGCTCGCGATGCCCTGCACGATCCACATGTTGCCGATCTTGTGCATGATGTCCTCCTTGCGACCTTCGTCGCACAACATCCGAGCATCAAACGCGCCAAGCCAGCGGCCCATCATCGGTGGCCGCCGCCGCCGTGCCCTCCGCCGCCGTGACCGCCGCCGTGAACCCCGCTCGGCGTGCCGTGATAGACGCCTCGACCGCCGCCCGACGGCGGGCGATAGGTCGGACGAGTCTGTTGATAATGCGGATACGCTCCGTGCGTGTAATGCCCGGGCGGCCCGTAGTGTGGATACGGGTATCTGCCGTGCGGGTACGCGCCGCCGGGATGTCCGCCGTAGTACGGACCGCCGTGCGGGCCGTGCCCGTAGTACCCATGTCCGTAATAGCCCCCATACCAGCCGCCGTGGAAATGTCCGTAGTGGTCGTGGTGGTGAACCCAAAGCGGATATCCGAAATAGAAAGGAGAGAATACGAAGGCGCCGTCGAATCCATAACTGATGTAATATGGATTGTACCAATACGGAGGACCCCAGTAATAATCTGGGCCGTAGTCGTACGAGGCCGCGACCGCCGGCGGCTGCACGGCGATCTTGTCGAACGACGCGCGCCCGTCGGCGACGGTCTCGCCCGTGTGAACGCGCCAGAGCGTCTCGAACGCGGGCAGATCCTCTTGTTTTTGGAGGATCGTCGGCAGCGGAAAGAACAGGTCGACGATGCGGCGCTTCTTCGGCTCGACCGTGACGAGCGGCGGCTCCGAGCCGGGATCGGCGGACGCGAACGCTGCGACGCTCGTCCCGTGGGCGCCGAGCTCGATGCGCTGCTCGCGCACGTCCAGCGTCCACTGGACGTCGCTGTCGTTCGTGAGCGTCATCCGCACGTGGATCGCGGACGCGCGCTCGTCCGTCTTGTTCTGCGGGCCGAGGTCGACGAGCCCGTACGACGCGACGCGGAGATCGCCTCGCGGGGAGCCCGCTGGGATCATGAAGTCGGCCGCGGACTGATCGCCGCCGGATTTCGGCAGGACCTCCGCGATCGTCCCGCTCGTCGGATACGTGACGGGCACGTACTCGTACGTGATCGGATCGCACGCCACGAGCGCCGACGCGAGGGCTGCGAGCGCGACGAGACGAGGGTCCATGTTGGAAGAGCCAAGCAAGACCCAAGCCGCGTCGTCGCGTGGCACCGCAAGTGCTTCACCGCGAGGAATGTCGCGCCTCATCGTCGTGGTCGCGCTCTTGTGCTCGAGGCTCGGCGACGACAACCCTGCGGCGTGCATCGAAGCGCGCGGCGACGTCCGTTACGGCGCGCTCGGCTACGACCACTACGTCAGCCTCGTCAACTCCTGCGACCGCGCGTTCGACTGCACCGTGAGGACCGACGTGAACCCGAGCCCGATCGACGTCGTCGTGCCTGCGCAGCAAACGGTGGTCGTGCTCACGTTCCGCGGCTCGCCCGCGCGCGTGTTCACGCCGATCGTGACGTGCTCCAAGTAAAAAAACGGCGTGCGCGCCGTTCGTGGGCGCGCACGCCGTTCGTCTCTCCGAGAAGCGATGCTCAATGGCTCAGGCCGATGTCCACGCGGCGATCGATCGCCCACGAGGCCTCGTCGGTGCCGACCGCGTCGAGCTCACCGCGCGAGGAGCGCTCCATGCGGCTGCTCGTGACGCCGAGCTGCTCGAGGTGCACGGCGACGTTCGTCGCGCGGCGCCCACCGAGCTTCTCGTTGTACTGGACCGTGCCGCGCGGGTCGGCGCGTCCGACGAGGCTCAAGCTCGCGTCCTTGAGCGGTCCCGTGGTGACGCACTCGGCGATCTGGCGGAGCACCTCGAAGTCGGCCGGGAGCAGCTCGGCCTTGTCGAACTCGAACTTGGGCGCCTTCTCGACGGAGCCGAAGTTCAGGTTGCACTTCTCGAGCAGCTCTTCAGAGACGTTGATCGACGGGCTGACCGGCTTGACCGGCTCGATGACCGCGCGCGTGATCTCGGTCTTCGCGACCGGGGCCGGCGGCGGCACGTCCTTCGTCAGCATCTCGTGGCGCGACGTGATGTCGAACCGCGCCTGCAGACCGGCGAAGACGTACATGTTCGCCGTCGGGTTGTTGATCGCGACGGACTTCGTGTTGTCCGTCGACTGCCAGAGCGGCAGGCCCACGTCCGCGCCGAGGACGGGCGCGAGCGCGACGTCCTTGTCGACTCGGATGTCGACGCCGATGGTCAGCTTCGCGAGCTCGAAGCCGTGCGTCATCACGCTCGGCGTGCCGACCTCGTGATTCTCCCACAAGAAGCGGTAGCCCGTGCCGATCTGCACCCACGGATCGGTCCGCTGATATGGCATGATGTGATAAGTCGCGGCGACGCCAGGCGTGAGCCCGCGCGCGGACGAAGAGCGCTCCGCCGTGAACTCTTGATATTGACCCGTGAGGCCCACGGCCCAGTGCGGATCGATGCGATAGCCAACGCCGAAGTCGACGCCGAGCCCCGCGCCGGCCACGTTGGCCATGTCGACGCCTTGCTGCAGCGAGCCGAATCCCTGCGTGTATCCCGTGCCCACGACCAGCTCGAGCGCTTTGGTCGGCGCGAGGAGGGGCTTCTCCCAGACGCTCGTCTGCTCCTGCGCGAGCGCTTGCGAACCCGAAGCAATAGCGATAGCGACGGTCGCTACCGCTGTGAGTTTGGCTTTCATGGCACGGCTCCTTCCGATGTGATGTCGTCGGGGTGTGCATCCGACATGCCACTTCGATAGAGCGCTAAACTTCGAATGCTACCGATGAAGCGTCCAGATCTAGCCGCGCGTACGTGAAATCGCCGCGCGGTGTCTCCCACGTCGCGTCGCCGTGCTTCGGGAGCACCTGCTCGCCGACGCGCTGCCACGAACGGATCGGCGCGCTCCAATGCGCGCGCTTGAGCGGGTGCTTGGGGTCGTCGGGATCGTCGAGGAAGCGATCGTTGGTCTCGAAGTCGATCGGGGCGCCGCGCTCGTCGATGTAGACGCGCGACGCGACCGTGCGGCCGCAGTCGGAGAACACGACGTCGAACGCATGATCGCCGACGCTCATCCAGCGCGTGCTCTTCCCGAGGAGCATCGTCGGCGCGAACCGCACGCAGTCCTCGACCCACGTGACGAGCTCGTTCTGGCTGAGCGCGCTGCCGCTGGCTTCGACGAGCGGCATGAGGTCGGCGAGCTTCGCGACGACGCGCGCCTCGCCGTCGACGTATCGCTCGTGGACGAACATCGGGAGCACGCCCCTCACGCGCGCGCGCGTGAGGAAGATGCGCGCGACCGGTGCGCGCGTGTCGCGCTGCACGGCCTCGATCGGCGTCCACGGATCGTCGGGCGTGCGCCGGAACTCGCCCGTCCACCGCAACGTGACGGCGCGGTGCTTGGGCGTGCCCGGCGCGACCCCGAAGAACTGCATGTAGCGACGCACGGTGCTCGGCAGCGCGATCATCTCGGCAGCCGAGACGAGCTCGTGGGGCGCCTCTTCGAGCTGACACGCCGCAACCTCTCGCTGAAGCTTGGTCCACATGCGTTGGCTGAGGTTGCATTCGACGTACCACCGCGTTTTGGATCGCCGCGCGATCCACGCTGGAGCGCGCGCGCCCGAAACAAGCGAAAACTGCCGCTTCGCGCGCTGGCCTTGCGCTTGCTCCACCGTGACACATGTCCACGATCCCGAAATGGGGCCGCGTGACGGCGCAGCCCAACGAGTTCTTGATTCAAATGCGAAACGCCCAAGTCGTGCGCGCGGGTCAGGGCGCGAGCTGCTTCAAGTGGCCGAGCGACAGCGTCGCCATCGTGCAGACGTCGCTCGCGAAGCTCTCGTTCGCCGCCGACCAAGTGACGCTCGAGAAGGTCGGCGTCGAGGTGAAGGGGCTCGCGGTGTATCGCATCGCCGAGCCGCTCGTCGCGTTCCGCATGATCGACCTCGATCGCACGTCGCTCACGGACGTGCTCCGCGAGATGTTCGTGGGCGCGACCCGGCGCATCGTCGCCGGGCTCACGCTCGACCAGTGCATGACGCACAGAAAAGATCGAGTCGCGGCTGAGCTGATGAAGGAGATCGCGCCAATCCTCGCCGGCGAGGGATCGCCGAGCGACACGAACGGCGCGGGCTGGGGCGTCGTGCTCGACACGATCGAAATCCAGGACGTTCGCGTGCTCTCGGAGGAGGTCTTCGGGCGCCTCCAGGCGCCGTATCGCGAGAAGCTCGCGCTCGAGGCGCTCCTCGCGGAGACGCGCGTCACGGAGGAGCGCGCGCGCATCGAGTCCGAGCGGCGACGCACCGCGGAGCAAGCCGCGCGTGAAGCTCAAGAGGCCGAGCTCGCGCGCGCGAGGCGCAAGGCCGAGGCCGATCGCGAACGCGGCGAGATCGACAACGACGCCAAGCGCTCGGCGGCTGAGCTCGAGTCGGCGCTCGAGCGCGCGGCGCGCGAGGCCCACGTCGATCTCAGCGATGCGCGCCTCCGCGAGATCATGATCACGAGGACTATGCCCGAGGTCGCGCGCGCGTTCCGCGACTCGTTCGGTCGCGTCAACGTGATTTCGACGCAAGGAAGCGCTGGCGAGCTCCTCGGGTTCCTCACCGCTGGGCTCGATCAAGTGCTCTCGCTCCACCGGAAATAACTTCGTTGACGCGGACACGGTGCAGGCCGTTCGACCGGTGCGCGCGCGGAAACACGGAGTGGATGAAGTGGCATGTGCGATGCACCGGCACTCGCGAGACAACAAAGGAGCCGTGTCATGAATACCAAGTTGATGGGCGTCGCGACGTTCGCCCTCGTGATCGCCTCCGCCACCCAGGCGAGCGCGCAAGAGAAGACCAGCTACTTCGAAGAGCCGCTCGCGGCACCGAAGAAGGCGCTCGAGATCGTCGTCGGCACCGGCTACACGCAGGGCTTCGGCTCGTTGCAGCAAGGGATCGACATGTCGCAAGTCGCGACCTCTGGAATCGGCGTGGACGTCGGGCTCGGCTATCGCGTCACCCCGCACTGGGGCGTCGCCGTCACCGGCCAATATCAGGAGTTCACCGCCGAGCGTTCCGTGTCGGCGCGCGGATTCCTCCCGGGGATCGCCGCGACGTATCACGCCGCGCCTTACACGCGCACCGACCCGTTCATTTCGTTCGGCGCCGGCTATCGCTTCCTCTGGGAGAACCAGCAGCAAGGTCAGCCGCAACTGATGACCCAAGGCTTCGAGCTCGGGAAGCTCGTCGTCGGTGTCGACATTCGCGTCGACAAGGACGTCGCCCTCGCCCCCGTCATCGGCGCGGATCTCACGCTGCCGCTCTGGCAGACGACGAACAACGCGACCACCACGGCGATCAGCAACCCGTCGATGGCGACGTACGTCTTCGCCGGATTGCAGGCGCGCTTCGACATCACGTCGCAGCACGAGCTCGCGACGCGCTCGATGCCGCAGGCGCCGTCGCCTCCGCCCGTGGAGATCACGCGCGCGGTCGTCACGCCCCCGCCGCAACAAGAGATGCAGCAGGTCAGCCCGATGATCAACGTCTCCGAGGAGCTGCTCGAGAAGTGCAAGCTTCACTTCAGCAGCGTCGAGAAGGCGCCGAAGTTCGAGTTCGACAAGAGCGAGCTCCAGTCGGCGGACTACGACATCCTCACGCAGATCGCCGTGTGCCTCACGAGTGAGCCGCTGAAGGACGCGAGCATCGTGCTCGTCGGCCGCGCGGATCCTCGAGGCACCGAGGCGTACAACGATCGGCTCGGACTACGCCGCGCCAACAGCGTCGCGTCGTACATCGAGCAGCTCGGCGTCGTGAAAGACCGCATGTCGCGAGAGTCTCGCGGCGAGCGCGACGCCGTCGGCACCGACGAGGCCTCGTGGGCCGTCGATCGCCGGGTCGATATCTCGCTGAGCCACTGACACGGCCCCGCGAAACCGAAGCGACGCACTCACCGCTGATGGTGGGTGCGTCGTTTCCCATTTAAGCCGCGCGTCGAATCCCTGATAGCTTGGGCGGATATGCGTTTTGTGAGCTCGCTGCTCGTCGCGTCGCTCGGCGCGAGCCTCGCCGCGGCGTGCTACCTGGGCGAGCCGCCTCCGCCTCCCGAGGTCGGGCCTGCGCCGCTTCGACGCCTCACGAACACCGAGTACCTCGACGCGCTCGCGGATCTCTTTCCGAGCCTGTCGCCGACGCTGCCGCCGCTTCCGGCCGACGCGGTGCTCGGCGGCTTCGACAACGCGGCGATCGCGCAAGAGCCTTCGGACGTCGCGATCGCGCGCTACGAAGCGATCGCGAACGCGTACGCCGCGGGCGCGACGAGCGACGACGCGGCGACTCGGGCGCTCACGCGCTGCGGTTGGAGGACGCCCGCCGAGGCGAGCGCGTGCGCGACCGAGCTCATCACGACCCTCGGCCGTCGCATCTATCGACGACCGCTCGCGCCCGACGAGATCGATCGCCTTCGGACGAAATTCACCGCATGGCAGACCGCGATCGATTTTCCGGCAGCCGTGCGCCTCACGCTCAGCGCGATGCTGCAATCTCCACAGTTCGTCTATCGCGCCGAGCCGCTTCCGCAAGGCGCCTCGGGCATCGTGCCGGTCGAGCCGTACGCGCTCGCGAGCCGCCTCTCGTTTCTCTTGTGGGCGAGCACGCCCGACGACGCGCTGCTCGATGCCGCCGCGAACGGCGAGCTCTCGACCGAGGACGGCGTGCGCGCCCAGGCCGCTCGCATGCTCCGAGACGATCGCACGAGGCGCGCGCTCTGGAATTTCCACCGCCAGTGGCTCGCGCTCGATCTCGTCCTCACGCCGGACCAGGCCACGCGCACGACCGACATCGATCCGGGCTGGACCGCGAAGACGCCGATCTCCGCGGAGAGGGAGACGGAGCTCTTCGTCGAGAACACTTTGATGAGCGGCGGCACGCTCGGCGATCTGCTCCTCAGCCCGCGCGCCTGGGTCGACGGTGAAATGGCGCGCGTCTATCGCCTTCCCTCGCCCGCCGATCCCGCGGCGTTCGCGCCCGTCGATCTCCCGCCGACCGAACGCCGCGGGTTGCTCACGCGCTCGGCATTCCTCGCGGGCACCTCGCACGCGGGAGGGACGTCGCCGCCGATTCGCGGATACGCCATCGAGCTGCGCCTCTTCTGCGAGCTCCCGAGCTCGCCGCCTCCGGGCGCGAACCTCTCGATGCCGACCTCGCCGGCGAGCTCGGGGCCCGAGACGACGCGCATGCTCTTCGATCAGCGAACGTCTCCGCCCGAGTGCCAGTCCTGCCACGCGGGGCTCGACGGCATCGGGTATGGCTTCGAGCACTACGACGCGGCGGGCGCGTACCGCACGACGGAGTCGGGGCTCCCGATCGACGCGAGGGGACAGGTCATCGGCACCGACGTCGACGGCTCGTTCGACGGCGCGCTCGAGCTCTCCGCGAAGATCGCGCAGAGCCACGAGATGCACCGGTGCGCGACGCAGCAGTGGCTCCGATACGCGCTCGGGCGCGCGCTCGTCTCTGCGGAGGCGCCGATGCTCGATCGCCTCGCGTCCGCTTTCGACTCGAGCCACGGTGACGTCCGTGCGCTACTCGCGTCGATCGTGACGTCGCCGACGTTCCGCTTTCGCAAGGTGGGCGAGTGATGCTCCTCGATCGACGCCGCTTCTTGAAGGCCCTCGGGCTCGGCGCGCTCTCGACGATCGCGAGCCCGCTCCGTGCGCGCGCGCCGGGCTCGCCTCCGATCACGCCGCTCACGGATCCGGCGACTCCGCCGACTCGCGTCGTCGTCTTCGTCACGCCGCACGGGCACACGCCGCTCGGCTGGAACATGCCGATTCCATCCGGATCTTCGGACGCGTTCGCGGAGCGCGCGCTCCTCCCGCTCGCGCCAGCGGATTTCAGCGACATCCTCCGCCCGCTCCACGCGTTCCGCGATCGGCTGCTCGTCGTCGAAGGCCTGTCGCACACGTCTTCGTTGATGGACATCGCCCAGGTGATGAAGGGCGGCGGCGATCTGAACAACCACGACGTCGCGGTCGCCAACACGCTCACGGGCTCTCGCGCGCTGCAGATCCAGGGCGCGCCGTGCACCGGCGGCGCGCGCTCCATCGACCAGGAGCTCGCGCTCCGCACGTTCGCGCCCGGTCGCTTCGGCTCACGCGTCTACGGCTTCGACTACATCCCGAACTCGACCGTCGAGCCGTTCTCGTTCCTCGGACCAGGACAGGCGACGCCGATCGTCTCCGATCCTGCGACCGCGTTCGCCGACTTGATCGGCGCCACGAACGATCCCAGCGCGCCGCAGACGCGAGAGTCACGCATCGCGGCGCAGCGCGGGTCGGTGCTCGACGAGGTCGCGCGCGAATACGAGCTGCTCGCGCCGCGCCTCGACTCGGACGGCCAACGGCGCCTCGACGCGCACCGCGATCTCGTACGCCAGCTCGAGTCGAGCGTCGCCATCGCGAAGCCATCAGCGACGTGCGACACGCGCTACGACGGCACCGCGGACGCGACGAGCCAGCTCTTGCAGATGATCAAGATGGCGTTCGCGTGCGACCTCACGCGCGTCGCGACCTTCGTCGCGCAGGTCCCGCCTTGCCCGCTCCTCGGTTATCCCGCGAGCCAGACGTTCCACGGTTACGCGCACGCGTCGATCCAAGGCGCGACCTCGTGCGGCACGACGTACGACCCGATCGCCGCGCAGGCGATGGTCGATCTCGGCGTCTACTACGCGAACCACTTCGCGTCGCTGCTCGCCGCGCTCGACGGCGTGCAAGAGGGCTCGGGCACGCTGCTCGATCACACGATCGTGCTCTGGGTGACGGAGCTCGGGACGCCCACGCACCTCCACCACGACACGTTCACGGTCATCGCGGGCGGCACGAACGTCTTCGACACCGGCCGGTACGTGCGTTACCCGCGCACGTTCACGAACCCGATCGCGGGCTTCGCGCCGATCGGACCCGCGCACAATCGTCTCCACGTCACGCTCCTCCGCGCGCTGGGTCAGGCCGACACGAGCTTCGGAATGACGAGCGCGACCGGCTCCGACGGAAGCACCATCCCGATGACGGGCGCGCTCTCGGAGCTCACGAGGGTCTAGGGTTTCGCGTCTCCCGGTTCGAGGATAACCGGGTACGTCACGACCACGATCCCGCCTTCGGGCTGCGGGAACGAGAGGTTTCCAAAGGCCCGAGTGATGCAGGAGACGACGTTCGCGTCGGTGAGGGTCGTCGACGAATCGCGCGCCGCGGACGAGACGGCGCCCGTCGTGTCGATGACGAACTTCGTCGCGACGGTGCCCGCGAGCTTCGGGTCCGCGCGGAGACCTTGTTCGTAGCAGAGGCGAAAGCGACCGAAGTTCTGTCGCACGATGCGCTGGATCACCTCGGGAGGCAGGCGCCCGTTCACCGTGGTCGTGCCTTGTCGAATGTGCGGTATGCCGCGCCCGCCGCCTCCGCCTCCGTCGCGGCCGACGCCGCTGAGACCGAGACCGCCCATGCCGAAGCTCTCGCCGAGCGAGTCCTCTCGACCCCACGGAGCACCACCACCATCGCCCATGCTGCCGATGAGCCCGATCATCCCGACCTCACGCGCGCTCGCGAGCGCCGCGGCGCGCGCCTCGCGTGGATCGAGTGGCGCCGCGCTCGCTACCACGCTCGCAATCGGCGCAGCCGTCTCCGACGGCGCGGTCGCCGCGACGACGCTCGTGTCCGTCGCGACCGGCGTGCTCGTCGCTTCCGCGTGCGGCGCGGCGTCTTCTCGTGCGTGACAAGCGAGAGACGACACGACGAGGAGCGCGCACGTAGCTCGGTTCATGCACGCACTCTATCCCGTGCGCGGCTCGAACGATGGCTCCGGCGTGAACCAGGGTGGATCGCGGGCCTTCGCGATCGCGCGCGAGGGCTCGCGAGTTGGCGTTCTCGGTCCCGCATTTGGCGCGTGAGGTCCCTGAAAACGGCGGCACGCGCGTTGCTCAGGGCTTCGTCATGTTCAGGGCGAAGCACCTCGCATCGGTCTCAATCCTTGGTTTCGTCGCGTGCGGCTCGCCGCCCGACGAGCACGCGAGCGCGAGCTCCGCGGCGCTCGTCACCGCGATCGGAGTCGACTACTCGTGGGCGCGTCCGGATCCGAACGGCCTGCACAACGAAGGCTACGCGTTCGCCGCGCGCTACCTCAGTCACGACACGTCGGGCAAGACGATCACGCAGGGCGAGGCCGACGCGCTCTGGCAAGCGGGCGTCGACGTCGTCGTCGTTTGGGAAGACGGCGCGACCAACGTGCTCGGCGGTTACGGCCAGGGCGTCGCGGACGCGCAAGCGGCCGACGCGATCGCGGCCGCGGCGGGCATGCCCGCGGGTCGCCCGATCTACTTCGCCGTCGACTTCGACGCGCAGCCGTCCGAGCAAGGCACCGTCGACGCGTACTTCCAAGGCGTCGCGTCGGTGATCGGACTCGCGCGCACGGGCGCGTACGGCGGCTACGGCCTCATCGCGCGCTCGTTCGACGACAACGTGATCGCGTGGGGCTGGCAGACGTACGCGTGGTCGTACGGAAACTGGGACGGCCGCGCGCAGCTTCGCCAAGTGCAGAACGGGATCACCGCGGCGGGCGACGGCGACTGCTGCGATCGCGACGAAGCGCAAGCCGGCGACTACGGCCAGTGGCACTCGAACAAGCCACCGGGCGGATACATCGACACCGCCGACTGCACCGCGGGCATCACGGGTTGGGCGCAGGATCCGGACACCCCGGCGGCCCCGGTGAATGCCGCGCTCACGTTCGACGGCCCCGTGTTCAGCCCGGGGAGCCAGGGGATGTCGTTCGTCGCGAACATGAGCCGGCAGGATCTCTGCAGCGCGCTCGGCTCGTGCGAGCACGCGTTCTCGATTCCAATCCCGCTCAACATGCTCGACGGCAACTCGCACGGCGTGTGGGGCTACGCGGGCGACACGACCGGCGGCGCCGCGGGCGTCCTCTTCAACAGCGGGCGCACCTTCCAGTGCCCGACCGCGACGCCTCCCGTCGATCCGCCGCACGGCGTGAAGCGCCACGTGATCGATCCGCCGTCGTACGCCGCGTGGAAATTCGCGCAGCTCACCGACGTCTCGAAGCAACCCGACGCGGTCGTCTCGAGCTACGCGCAAGCGGGCGACTGGGGCGCGACGCCGACGATCGTCCAAGCCGACGACGGGACGGCCGAGGTCTGGATCATCGACGGCGAGGTGCGCCGGCACATCATCAACCCCGACTCGCTCGTCGCGTGGCACTTCACGGGCGACGACGTGAAGAAGACGCCGGCCGCCGACGTCTACAAATACGCCAAGGGGCTCGATCTCCCCGCGAAGCCATTCCTCATGCAGGGCAGCGATCCCGCGATATGGGTGCTCGACTACTCGCCGGACGCGCCTCCGCCGTCCGCGCCCGGAGGCGACGCCGGTGGCGCGCCGAATCGCAACGGCAACACCGACAACGGCGCGCCCGGCGCGGGCGGGTGCAGCGTCGGAGGCGCGCATCGCACGGACTTCCAGGCGATCCCGTGGCTCGCGCTCGCGCTCGTCCTCACGCGTCGGGGACGTCGATCTCGAGCGTCGTAGCTCGTCAGCCGCCGGTGGCGACGTCGGTCGGCGCGTCGAGCGCGGAGTCCGTCGGCGAGTCGCCGGTCACGTCGAGCGTCGCGTCGGACGCGTCGGACGCGTCGGACCCATCGACCTTCGCGTCGCTCGACGCGTCCTTCGACGACGCATCGCCGCCGTCGCTCGCGTCGCCCGACTCGGCGTCGGGATACGGATAGCAGTTCGCGTCGGCGCAGCTCATCCCGTAGCAGGCCATGAGCGTCATCGAGACCGCGCTTCCGCCGACCGCGCCCAAGAGGCCGATCGCGATCGCGCGCCCGCGCGAGAGGCTCGCGCCGCAGTGCGGACACGCGTTCAGCGCGAGACCGATGAAACCACCGCACGAAGAGCAAGACGGAAGCTGGATCATGTGGGCCAGAGTAACATGGGCCCGTGCGCGCGCTCCGCAGACTTTCGCTCCACCCCGGAGAGCTCCGGCCGATCTACGTCGTGTGGGAGCTCACGCTCGCGTGCGATCAGCCGTGCACGCACTGCGGCTCGCGCGCGGGTGAGGCGCGCCCTCGGGAGATCGAACGGGCGCGGGCGCTCGAGGTCGTGAAGGAGCTCGCCGCGATGGGCGCCGAGGAGGTCGTGCTCATCGGCGGCGAGGCTTATTTGCATTCCGCATTCATCGACGTCGTCGTCGCGCTGCGCGACGCGGGGATTCGCCCGACGATGACGACGGGAGGACGCGGCGTCACCCCGGAGCTCGCGCGCGCGATGAAGGCCGCGGGGATGTTCAGCGTGTCGGTGAGCGTCGACGGGCTCGAGTCGACGCACGATCTGATGCGCGCGTGCCGCGGGAGCTTCGCGTCGGCCACCGCCGCGCTCGACGCGCTCCACGCCGCCAACATTCCCGTCGCCGCGAACACGAACGTGAATCGCCTCAACGCGCGCGATCTCGAGGGGCTCTACGAGCACCTCCGCGCGCATCACGTGCGATCGTGGCAGGTGCAGCTCACGGCGCCGCTCGGGCGCGCGGCGGATCGCGCGGACATGCTCCTCCAGCCCTGGGATCTGCTCGACGTCATGCCGCGCATTGCTGCGTTGAAGAAGCGCGCGTTCGGCGACGGCGTGCTCGTGATGCCGGGGAACAACCTCGGCTACTTCGGTCCCGAGGAGGCGCTCCTTCGCTCCGACTCGGAGGGCGGGAGCGATCACTTCCAAGGCTGCGCGGCGGGGCGCTTCGTGCTCGGCATCGAGTCGGACGGCGCCGTGAAGGGTTGCCCCTCGCTCCAGACGAAGCACTACGTCGGCGGTAATTTGCACGAGAAGAGCGTCGCGTCGATCTGGACCGACGCGGCCGTCGACTCCCCCCTCGCGTTCACGCGCGCGCGCACGAAGGACGCGCTCTGGGGCTTCTGCGCGACGTGCGCGTTCGCGGAGCCGTGCATGGGCGGCTGCACGTTCACCGCTCACGCGATCATGGGGCGCCCCGGAAATAACCCGTACTGCAGCTACCGCGCGCGAGCGATGGCGCGCGACGGTCTCCGCGAGCGGCTCGTGCCCGCGGAGCGCGCGCCGGGCGAGCCGTTCGACAACGGCCGCTTCGAGATCGTCGTCGAGCCGCTCGACGCGCCCGACGTCCGCCCCGAGCGCCCGCTCGAGCTCGTGAAGCTCCGGCGCGCTCCGTCGTGACGTGGAGCGCTACTCGCGCGTGCGACGCTCTTTGAAGATTTTTCGCGCGCGCTCGATCGGCTCGCCGTGCACGAAGTACGCGCGCGCCGCGGCGCCGATCGCCATCGTCCCCGCGAACGCCACCGCGCCGGACACGGCGGAGCCGGCGCCGGGGAAGACGAACTTCACGAGCGCGCGCGCGGCCTCGCGCAAGACGAACGCGGCGCCCACGTTGACGCCGAGCGCCGAGAGGAACTCGCCCGCGATCTTCGTGTCGAGCGCGCGACCGCTGATGTACGCGATGCCCGAGACGAGAACGATCTGGAGCGACGTGATCGGCACCATGTCGGCGAGCGGGATCGGCACGATGCCGATTCCCGCGCAGAGCGCCGCGGTGACGTACGTGAGATCCTGCGCGAGCTGATCCTGAAGGTCGACGACGCCGGTCACGCGCGCGAACGTGCTCCGGCCTTGATCCGGCAGCTTCGCGAAGATGTCGCGGATGAGCTCGTCCATGTGCCAGCGCTCGTCGGCGCGAACCGTCCCGTCTTCGGCGAAAGACATGTACGCGGAGACCGCGACGGTCTGCGCGAGGAGCGGAGAGAGCTTGGGGCGCGCGCGGATGCGATCGTCGAGCGTGCGCTCCGCGAGGTGCACGTGGCCGAGCTTCTCGGTGTCCGTGAGCGCGGCCGCCTTCGGCTCGAGGAGATCGCAGTGCGTGATCGCCGCGACGATCGCGGGGGCCTTTCGTGTCGCGCGCTCGACCATGCGCGCGATCTGCTCGAGCAGGTCGAGATCGCGATCGATCGCCGAGTCCACGTCCATCGCGCGGACGACGAAGACGATGAGGTCCGGCGGCTTGCGATCGATCTCGCTCCCGATCGACGCGAGCGGCGTCTCGGCCTCGTCGGCCTCGGCGGGATCGCCGCCTTCTTGGAGGCCGCGCGTGTCGAGGATCGAGAGCGAGCCACGCTCGCTCGTGTGCTCGTACCACTTCCCTCGCCCGGTCTGCGCCTTCACGTGGCCGACCTCGGCGACCTTCTTTCCGAAGAGCGCGTTCACGAGCGACGATTTCCCCGAGCCGCGCCGGCCCACCAAGAGGAGCGCGGGCGGGCGGCTCTCGAGGAGCGTCGCGCGCAGCGTCGCGATGCGGTGCCGGAGGTTCTTCACCGTGTCGGACGGCATCAGCTCGAGCATCTGCTCGAGCCTGCGGATCGTCTCCGCGATGGGTTCACGCGGGTCGGCCATGCTCAAGAATGTAACAACACTTCGGCGACACGCTCGCCCGTCTCGCGGGCCAGCAAAATACCGTTCCGGTGATGGCCCGTGGCCAGGAAAAGCCCTGGAAGCATCGATGCGCCCACGAGGCGCGAATCCGCGTGTGGGCGGAAGCTCGACCAATATCCAGCCATTTGCGCCTCTCCGAGCGAGGGCACGAGCGCGAGCGCTTTTTGAAGAATGGTGAAGACGCCGGCCGCCGTGACCTCGCGGCGAAAGCCCGCGTGCTCCATCGTCGACCCGCAGAGCACGCGACCGTCGCCACGCGGCACCACGTACCCGTGATCGCCGAAGACGATCGCGCGCACGCGCGGCGGACGCTCTTCGAGCTGAACGATCTGTCCGCGCACGGGCTTCACCTCGGGGAGCGCCGCGGGAAGGCCCGAGAGGAGCGACGACCACGAGCCCGCCGCGAGCACGGTCGCGTCCGCGCGGAGCTCGCCGTCCTCGAGCTTCACTCCGACGCATCGATTGTGCTCGACGAGGAGGCCGCGCACCGTCGCGCCGGAGCGCAGCGTGACGCCCGGGCGACGCGAAGCCGCGGTGACGAGCGCGCGAAGCAGCGCCGGCGGATCCACCTGCGCCTCCTCGGGATAGTGCGCGACGCACGCGAGGCCCGCCGCGAGCGCGGGCTCGATCACGCGCGCGCGTTCACCATCGAGGATCGCCGCGACGAGCCCGAGGCGCTTCTGCTCGGCGACCTTCTTCTCGAGCGCGTCCGCGTCCGCGCCGGTCTTTGCGACTTGGAGCGCGCCGCATTGCTTGTATCCTACATCTATTCCGGTCTCCGCACGGAGCTCGTCGGCCCACGCGCGGTACCCGTCGCGCGCGCGGCGAAAGAGCTCGATCTCGTCCGTTTGGCTCTCGATCTGCGCGCCGAGGATCCCGGCGGCCGCGCTCGAGGCCTCGGCGCCGGGCACCGCGCGCTCGAGCACGATGACCTCGCGCGCGCCGCGCGCCGAAAGCGCGAGCGCCGTCGCGCACCCCATCACGCCCGCACCGATCACCGCGATTCGCATCGCCGGTTTGTTACCACGCCCATTAATCGGGAGATCAAGTCAGCCGACACGGTCTTGACGACTGACGCCCGAAGTCGGGGCCACTTTCTTCGGACGACACGGCACGTGCCGGTCCGGGGAGGTCATGCTGCCGCCTGTCGACGTCAAAGCCATCGCGAGATCGGTTCAGCTCGGGCGACCGCCGGCTTACTCATCCTCGTCGCTCGTCGGTTTGAACGCCGCGACGAGCTCCTGCTGCTTGCGCGCCGGGACCGGGTCGTACTGCTCGAGCTCCATCGTGTAGCTCCCCTCGCCGGCCGTGATCGACTTGAGGCGCGAGGCGTAGTCGCCGATCTCCGAGAGTGGCACGAGCGCCGAGACGAGCGCCTCTCCTTCGCCCGCGCCGTCTTGGCCCGTGATGCGCGCGCGGCGCGTCGCGAGCTCGCCCGTCACCGCGCCGATCGCGCCGTGCGGGACCGTGCTCTCCATGCGCACGATGGGCTCGAGCAAGATGGGCTCGGCCTTGCTCATCGCGTCGAGCATCGCCTTGCGACCCGCGGCGACGAACGCGACCTCCTTCGAGTCGACCGCGTGCGCTTTGCCGTCGTAGACGGTGACGCGCACGTCGGTGATCGGGAAGCCCGCGACCGCGCCCTCGGCGATCGCGCGACGAACGCCCTTCTCCACCGCCGGTACGAACTGGAACGGGATCGCGCCGCCGACGACCGCGTCCTCGAACTCGAAGCCCTTCCCGCGCTCGAGCGGCTCGACGCGCAAGAACACCTCGCCGAACTGACCTGCGCCGCCCGTCTGCTTCTTGTGCCGGTGGTGGCCCTCGGCCTTGCGCGTGATCGTCTCGCGGTACGGAATGCTCGGCGGCCGCGTCTTGATCGCGACGCCCGCGCGCTCCGCCATGCGATCGAGGAGCACGCGAAGGTGAAGCTCGCCGAGCGCGTAGAGGACGGTCTCGCGGCCGACGTGCTCGATGCGCACGCTCGGATCCTCGGCGATGATCCGGTGCATCGCGTCGGACAACTTTTGCTCGTCGGAGGCTTTTTCCGCCTCGATCACGACGCCAGCCATCGCGGGCGGGAGGCTCACCGACTTCAGGTGGTGGTGATCTTCCTCGTGCGAGTCATGAAGCACGGCGTCGAAATAGAGCTCCTCGATCTTCGGCACGGCGACGATGTCGCCCGGCACGGCGACGTCGACCTCGACGCGATCCTTGCCCTGCAGGCGGTACATGCGCCCGATCTTGATCGGCTTCTTCGCGTCGCCGACGAAGACCTGCGCGCCCGCCTTGATCGTGCCTTGGTGCACGCGCAGGTACCCGAGCTTGCCCACGAACGCGTCGCTCAAGACCTTGAACACGTGCGCGATGACGTGCTTCTGCGGATCGGCCGCCACGTCGACGCGGGTCGCCGCCGCGCCCTCGCCCTTCATGAACGGCGGCGGGTTTCCTTCGGTCGGGTTCGGCATGAGGCGCGCGAACGCGCGGAGCATCTCCGCGATGCCCGCGCCCGTCTCCGCCGACGCGAAGCAAACGGGCACGAGGTGCCCTTCGCGCATCGCCTTCTCGAACGGATCGTGCAGCTGCTCGAGCGTCAGCTCCTGACCTTGCCCGAGGTAGATTTCCATCAGCGCCTCGTCGACCTCGACGACCTGCTCGACGATCTCCTTGTGCGCCGCCTCGACCGACGAGAACGCCGTGGGCGCGCCCGCGGGTTGGAAGAAGCAGTCGACGACTGCTTTGCCGCCCTTCGCCGGGAGGTCCAGCGCGAGGCACTCCTTGCCGAACGCTTCGCGTATCTCGGCGTAGACGTGCTCGACGCGCGTGTCGGCGCGATCGATCCCCGTGACGACGATCGCGCGATCGAGCCCGCGCTCCTTCGCGAACGCCATCATGCGCCGCGCCATCTGTCCGACGCCCGTCGCCGCGTTGATCACGACGACCGCCGTGTCGACGGCCTCGAGCGCCGCGAGCGTGCGCCCGATGAAATCGGCGTAGCCGGGCGTGTCGATCACGTTCATCGTCGTACCGTCGACCTCGCAGTGGAAGAGCGCGAGATCGAGCGAACGCTCGGGTTTGCTCCGCTGCTTGGGCCCGCCTGCAAAAGAGACGAGCGCGTCGACGAGCGCCGTCTTGCCGACTCCCGAGTCACCGACCATCGCAAAATCGCGGATGTCGGTCGTTCGATTTGCCATGAAACGCCTCGCCAAAAACGCATGCCGGAGTCGTGCCGACGTTTTTTCGCGCGAGCTCAGCGTCGAGGGCGTCGTTTCAGCGCAAACCGTGCTCGCTTGCGACGCGAGCGTTGCGGGCCTCGGCCGCCTTGAGCGCAGGGCGTGCGCCGTCACTCCGGAATGGGGACGCCCGTCTTCGCGGGGTCGAGCAGGCTCCCGATGTTCGCGACCTTCGCGTCGTTGTAGCCGAGCTGCCCGACGGGGCCGACGAAGTTGTACTCGAGGAAGCGCACGATCGAGCTGTGCTCCATCGTCACGTGCGAGACGGTGCCCTTTCGCGCGAACGGGCCGATCGCGAGCATCGGCACGCGCGTGCCGTAGGGCACGGGCTTCTGGTTGTCGTCGGTGTCGATGCTCGGCGGCGGCGCGACGTGATCGAAGAAGCCCCCGCCCTCGTCCCACGTGAGGAGGATGAGCGTCGAGCTCGCGTAGGGCGACTGCGGAGATCGTCTGGATGACGCCCTGCACGAAGCTGATGCCGTCGCTGATGTTCGAGACGTTCGGGTGCTCGTTGCGCGTCGTCAGCGCCTTCACGTAGGCGAAGCTCGGCAGCGCGTTCGCCGCGACGTCTTTGGCGAGCTGCGAGTAGTCCTGCATGTGCGAGCTGTCGGCGAACTGCGCGTAGTACTCGAACGGGATGTCCGACGCGTCGAAGCGGCACGCCTGGTACGCGATCGGGTGGAGGATCTCGCTGTAGTTGCAGTCGGCCGCGATGTTCGGGCAGTTTCCGTAGCCCGCGGCGACGGCCTCCGCGTAGCCGTCGGCGTAGACCGAGAACGTCTTGCCCGCGCTTCAAGACGAGATCGGCGATCGTCGTGCGGCCCGTGTATTTCGTCTTCTGCGCGGAGAGGCACACGGCGTCGACGGAGCAGTTCGAGCAAGCAGCCGATCGTGTCAGGCATCGCCTGGTTGTCGGTGAACTGGTAGTGCGCGATCGCGAGGTACATGTCGTTCGACGACGTGCCCCCGGCGATCGGCTGGAAATAGCGGTCCGCGAGGGCGTTCTGGTCCGCGAGCGTCCAGTACGGGCCGACGGTGCCTTGCGGCGCGACGGCGAAGTTGTTCGTGCTCGCGCACGACGGGCCCGTGCCGAGGCACTGATCGGCGCCGCTCGCGCCGGTCACGTAGTTGTCCATCTTGCCGCTGTCGATCTGCTGGAGCTCGCACGCCTGCAGGTGATCGCGATCGGTCGCGAAGTTCGCGCTGTCGTCGAGCGCGATCGGCGACGCGCCGTGCGGCTCCGTCTTGGGCGCGGCCTCGCAGCAGCTTGGTCCGCTCGTGCACGTCGGATTCGAGCCCGCCGCCGCCTTGCAGTAGCCGCCGAAGTACGAGTCGAACGTGTGGTTCTCCTCGACGATGAGCACCACGTGCTGGATGTTCGAGTCGCGACACACGCTCGCCGCGCAGTGCTGCGCGCCGCTGCACGCGTGCCCGCACGCGCCGCAGCTCTGATCGTTCTCGGTGATGTCGGTGCACGAGCCGCCGCAGAGGGCTTGGCCCGTCGCGCAGCTTCCACCATCGCCTCCGGCGTCGGAGCCAGCGTCGGGGTTTTCAGTGCTCGGCCCGCACGCGGCCAAAAAAAGGAGGAGCGCAAAAGTTCGCCGCACCGTCACGCCATTGTAGCGCGCTAGACTCGAGGCGTGCGAGTGAGGACCACCATCGTCGCGGTGTGCGCGCTCTGCCCCGCGCTCGCCGCGCTCGTGTCCGCGTTCGTGGGATGCCAAGACGCCCCAGCCGCGGATCCGTGCGCCGCGCTGTTCGGCAAGCCGAACGCCAACACCGGGCTCACGTCGGATCAGTGCAAGCCCTCGTGCGCGTGCGGCGCGGACGTGTTCGCGCCGCCGGTGTACGACACGGCCTTCATTGGCGCGCTCGTCACCGATTGGACGCTCACGACTCCTTACGCGCCGATCGACACGGATCCCTACGCGTCGCCCGCGCCGCCGCCGGATCCGCCAGGGACGGTGTGCGCCGTCCTACCCGCGGCACCGCCGGGGACGCTGCCGCGTCCTTACACGCTCGTGACGTATCCATCGCTCGACGCGGCGTACGCGGCCGGCGCGTCGCCCACGCACTACGGTGGATGCGGCGTCTGCTCGACGCTCGCGAACCTCGCCGTCTACATGCGCGAAGAAGATCTCGGCGCGCTCGCGCGCGCGTGCGGCGTGATCGGCATCTCGGACGGCGGCGACGCGAACGTCGCGTGCCTCGAGGCGATCGGCTTCGATCACCCGTGCGCGCAAGCCTGGTATTGGGACACGCTCAACACACGCAACCAGTGCATCGGCATCTGCATCATCACGCCCGCCGCTCCTTATCAAGCGCCGGACGGCGCGCTGAACCCGTGCATCCAGTGCGACGAGGATCAGAGCGGTCCGATCTTCAAGGCGGTCGCGGGCCGCACGCGCCGAAACTCCGGCTTGCCGAACGCGCTGTGCCGGCCGTGCGCCGAGGTCCAGCCGCTCGTGCACGCGTATTGAGCTAGGCTGGGCCGCGGAGGTTGCCCATGAACGCGAGCGCGTTTCGAGTCGGTGGTGTGTTGATGACTGTGGGCGCCGTGTTGCTCGCCTCTGCGCAGTCGTCGCGCGCGTCGCTCGCCGAGGTCGGCGAGGGCGTCGAGCTTTGCAGCACGACGTCGGACTGCGGCGGCTACGGCACGTGCTCGGGCGGTCAATGCGGCCACTGCAGCACCAGCTCCGACTGCAACGGTCACGGCTCGTGCTCGAGCGGCACTTGCAACCACTGCAGCACGAGCTCCGACTGCAAAACCGGCAGCTGCTCGGGCGGCATGTGCGGCGGTTGCAGCACGAGCTCCGATTGCAAGGGCAACGGCACGTGCTCGAACGGCCAGTGCGGCCACTGCAGCACGAGCTCCGACTGCAAGAGCGGCGGCAGCTGCTCGAGCGGCCGCTGCAGCAACTACATCCCTTGATCGCGAGCCAGTGCTCGCCGGTGCGGCTCGGTACGGCGTCACACGGCGATCGCACCCTCGAAACGCGCCGAGGCGCGCGCGAGATGCGCTACGCTCGCGTCGACCTTGGACGCGCTGCTCACGCAATCGGCGACGGGGCTCGCGCTGCGCATTCGAAGCGGCGAGCTCTCCTCGGAGCGCGTCGTGGCCGCGCACGTCGAGCACGCGAAGCGGACGCATGGTGCGCTCCACGCGATCGTGCGCGATCGATTCGACGAAGCGCTCGCGGAGGCGCGCGACGCCGATGCTCGCCTCGCGCGCGAGGGCGCCGAGAACCTCCCGCCGCTCTTCGGCGTGCCGTGCACGATCAAGGAGTGCTTCGCGTTCGCCGGCATGCCGCAGTCGGCTGGGCTCGTCGCTCGACGCGACTTCCGCGCGAAGAGAGACGCGATCACGGTCGCGCGCATCCGCGCGGCCGGCGCGATCCCCATCGGCGTCACCAACACGAGCGAGCTCTGCATGTGGATGGAGACGTCGAACCGCCTCTACGGAAGGACGAACAACGCGTACGACCGCGGGCGCACGGCGGGCGGGAGCTCGGGCGGCGAGGGCGCGATCGTCGGCTCGGGCGCGTCGCCGTTCGGTCTCGGCAGCGACATCGGCGGATCGATCCGCATGCCTGCGTTCTTCAACGGCGTGTTCGGCCACAAACCGACGCCCGGTCGCGTGCCGAACGAGGGCCAGTTCCCCGTCGCGCACGGCGACGCGCTTCGTTATTTGTGCACGGGCCCGATCGCGCGACGCGCGGAGGACCTGTGGCCGCTCTTGCGCGTGCTCGCGGGGGACGGCGCGCCGCCGGGCGATCCGCGCGACGTCGCGATGCGCGACCTCGTCGTCCTCGACGTCGCGGAAAATGGGCGCCTCCGCGTCTCGGGCGAGCTCCGCGGCGCGCAGGTCCGCGCCGCGCGCGCCCTCGAACGTCGCGGCGCGCGCGTTCGAACGTGGACGAGCCCGCTCCTCCGTCACTCGCTCGAGATGTGGGCGGTGCTGATGAGCGACGCGGGGGGTCCGACGTTCGCCGAGCTCATGGGAGAGGGTCGCGCGGTGCCCGCGTTCCGCGAGCTCGGGCTGTGGCTGCTCGGTCGAAGCGAGCACACGTTCGCCGCGATCGGCCTCGCGGTGCTCGAGAAATTTCCCGCGCTGAAGGGCGACGCGGCGCACCGCTTCATCGACATGGCGAAGGCGCTCCGCGCAGAGCTCCTCGCCGAGCTCGGCGACCGCGGCGTCCTCCTCTTTCCGCCGTACACGCGCACCGCGCCGCGCCACCACACCGCGCTGCTCCCGCCGATCCAGTGGATGTATACTGCAATCTTCAACGCGCTCGAGCTCCCCGCCACCGTCGCACCGCTCGGCCTAGGCGCGCGCGGGCTCCCGCTCGGCGTGCAGATCGTCTCGTCCCCCGACCGCGACGCGGTGACGATCGCCGTCGCGAAGGTGCTCGAGGAAGAGCTCGGCGGCTGGGTCCCTCCCACGTGAAGCGATGACCATGGACGCGAAACGGCAGACGAATAGGTTCGTCTTGGGGGGGTCATGCCGTTCACCTGCAACTACTACGTCACGCTTCGCTGCAACCAGCGGTGTGTATTCTGCAACATTCCGCACACGAACCACGGCTCGCCGTCGCGTGAGCCGACGCTCGACAACGTGCGCGCGAACCTGCGCGATCTGAGGCGCCTCGGCGTCCGCGTGCTCGACGTGACGGGGGGGAGCCGCTCCTCTATCGGCACATCGTCGAGATGCTCGACGAGGCCAAGCGCGTCGGCCTCATGACGACCGTGACGACGAACGGCATGCTCTATCCGAAGCTCGCCGAGCGCCTCGTCGGAAAGATCGACGCGCTCCTCTTCTCGCTCGACTCGACGGATCCCGACGAGCACGACCGCATCCGCGGCGACGTGCGCTCGTTTCACCTCGTGCTCGAGTCGCTCGACGTCGCGCGCAAGCTCGGTCAGCCGCTCTACGTGTCGCACGTCGTCACGAACGCGTCGTACGACCGGGTCGACGAGATGATCCGCTTCGCCAAAGACCAAGGCGCGATCCTCTATTTGAACCCGTGCTTCTCGTTCTTCGGCAACGAGGGCCTCGCGCCCGAGAAGGCCGAGGGCCTGATGCGCTACTTCGGCGCGCCCGGCGTCATCGTCGATCGCGCGCAGCTCAAGCTCATCGCGTCGGGCGGCAACGATCCCCGATCGCCCGTGTGCCGCGCGGTGACGTCGACGGTCGTCATCTCGCCCGAGAACGAGCTCTGGCTCCCCTGCTACCACTTCAAGAACGAAGGGCTCCCCATCGAGGATCGCCTCTACGAGCTCTATCGCCGCGGGCCGACCGTCCTCGCCGCGAAGGCGAGCGAGGGGCGACACGACTTCTGCGAGGGCTGCACCGTCTACTGCTACATGCGAAGCTCGCTCTTCTGGAAGTACCCGGTCGACAGCGTCCTGCTCGGGATGCACTACGTCCGCGAGCGAATCCGTCAGCGGACCGCGCCCGCGCCGGCTCCGGCGCCGACGATGGAGATGCGCACGAAGAAGCGACTGACGATCCTCTCGTGACGTAACCTACGAGGTGGATGTCGCGCCGAGAGAAGCTCTACGCCGAGCCGTTCGAGCCGGAGCGCGTGGCGATCATCGAGCGGAATTTTCCGTATTTCGAACGCCTCTCCAAGGACGATCAGCGCGAGCTCCTCGGTCACGTGCGCGTGTTTCTCGACGAGAAGAAATTCGAAGGGTGCGGCGGGCTCGAGCTCACCGACGAGATGAAGCTCACGATCGCGGCGCAGGCTTGCTTGCTCCTGCTCCACCGACAGACCGACTACTACCCTGGGCTCGACGTGATCCTCGTCTACCCCCACGCCTATCGCGCGACGGGGCGCGAGCGCGCGGGCGGAGGCGTCGTCCTCGAGCACGACCAGGTGCGCCTCGGCGAGTCGCACCAGCGCGGCATCGTCGTGCTCTCGTGGGACGCGGTGAAGAAGGGCGCGGCCGATCCGGCCGACGGACACAACGTCGTGCTCCACGAGTTCGCGCACAAGCTGGACGAAGAAGACGGCGCGGCGGATGGCGCTCCGGTCTTGGAGCGTCGATCGAGCTACGCCCCGTGGGCGAGAGTCCTCGGCGCGGAGTTCGAGATGCTCAGCGAGGCGACGCGCCAGAATCGCGAGACCGACATCGACGCGTACGGCGCGACGAACCCCGCGGAGTTCTTCGCGGTGATCACCGAGGAGTTCTTCGAGACGCCCGAGAAGCTCGCGAAGAACCACCCGCACCTCTACGAGCAGCTCACCGAGTTCTACCTGCAGGACCCGCTCGCGCGCGTCGCTGCGCCGTTCGAGGCGCCGAAGCCCGACGACGCGCCGAACGTGGAGACGATGCGCGCCGAAGCGAAGGTGCGGCCCGTGACCTTCTGCAAGCTCGACGAAGACCCGAGCCACCACGAAAATGAGCTTCGCGCGGGGCTGCTCGCGCTCGGCGCGAAGCCGTGCGGCTTTCTCGGCACGTTGCACGGCGACGGCGATTCGGCCTGGGGTTTCGTGTCCGCGGTCCACGCGTGTCCGGACCCGACGGTTACCGGAGCGACGTATCACTTCGCACGGTACGGCGACGGCCTCGCGTTCCATACGATGCTCGACAACGGGACGATCGTCGCGACGGAGACGTCGCGCGTCGCGCCGCTCTCGTGGAGGCTCTCGCGCTTCTTGCCGTTCAACCACCCGCTCGAGCACTTCTTCGTCGTGTCGCGCACGCTCGGTCCGGAGGCGCTCTACGCCGAGCACCGCGCTCGAGTCCGCCGGATCGCCGAGCGCGAGCACGCGACGGCGCTCGCGCGCGATCCGTTCGTCACGTACGCCGCCTGCAGACTGCGAGCGACGGATCTGCTCGCGCTGACCACGCGTGATCTACTGAAGCTCCACGTGCCGGTCGCCATGGTCATGTTCTTGACGGTCGCGATCGCGGTCGCGAGCTGCTTTCCCCTCACGCGCGGCTCGCTCGCCGTCGCGCTCCTCGCGGGCACGCTCGCCGTGGTCCTCCTCAGCGAGCGCGTCGCGCGGTTCTTGCAGCGCCGGAGGTTCCGCTCGCCGCCCGTCCCGCCCGATCGGCTCTTCGAGCGCGCCACGCAAATCGACGAGAAATCCGCGCCAAAGCTCCGCGCCGCCCTCGCGCGAAAACGAAGATAGCGAGTGAGCACTCTCTATGTTATGACTCCGTCGTGAGCTACGACGTCATCATCAAAAACGGGTTGTGCTTCGACGGCACCGGGGCGCCAGGCGAGCGCGTGAACGTCGGGATCCGCGGCGGCCGCGTCGTCGACAAGAGCGCCGAGCCGCTCGACGAGACCGACTGCGCCGAGATCATCGACGCGCGCGACAGGTGGGTGATGCCGGGCTTCTTGGACCTGCACACGCACTACGACGCGGAGGTCATCGCCGCGCCGTCGCTGAGCGAGTCCGTGCGCCACGGCGTCACGACCGTCGCGATGGGCAGCTGCTCGATCAGCGCGGTGCTCTCCGCGGCGGAGGACTGCTCGGATCTCTTCACGCGCGTCGAGTCCGTGCCGCGCTCGCACGTGCTGCCGCTCTTTCGCGAGAGGAAGACGTGGAGCACGCCGCGCGAGTACGTCGACTTCCTCCGCGGCCACCCGCTCGGGCCGAACGTCGCGACGTTCCTCGGCCACTCGGATCTGCGCGCGCGCGTGCTCGGGCTCGCGCGCGCCGTCGATCGCGACGCGAAGATCACGGAGGTCGAGCTCACCGAGATGCAGCGCTGGCTCGAGGAGGCGCTCGACGCCGGGTTCCTCGGTCTCTCGACGATGACGAACCCGTGGGACAAGCTCGACGGCGATCGCTTCCGCTCGTCGCTCTTGCCGTCGGCCTACGCGAAATGGAGCGAGTACAGGCGCCTGCACCGCGTGCTCCGCGATCGCGAGCGCATCCTCCAGAGCGCGCCGAACATCACGACCAAGGTCAACGCGCTCTTCTTCATGCTCGAGAGCGCGGGGCTGTTCTTTCGTCGCGCGCTGAAGACGACGCTCATCACGCTCGCGGACACGAAGTCGACGCCGGGCATCCATCGCCTCGTCGCGCCCCTCGCGAGCCTCGTGAACCGCATCTTCGGCGGTGATTTTCGCTGGCAGACGCTCCCGGTGCCGTTCGAGGTGTACGCCGACGGCGTCGACCTGGTCGTCTTCGAGGAGTTCGGGTCGGGCCGCGCGCTCTTGCACCTCGTGTCCGAAGTCGAGCGCAACGAGCTCATGAAGGACGCCGCGTACCGGCGACGCTTCCGGAAGGACTACGAGCGCACGGGGACGTCGCGCGTCTGGCACCGAGACTTCCACGACGCGTTCGTCGCCGCGTGCCCGGACGAGAGCCTCGTCGGTCGCTCGTTCGGCGACATCGCCGACGCGCGCGGCGAGCACCCCGTCGACACGTTCCTCGATCTCGTCGTGGAGCACGGGACGAAGCTCCGCTGGCGCACGCTCATCGCGAACCACCGCAAAGAAGAAGTGCACCGCATGATCAACGAGGAGGCGGCGCTCGTCGGCTTCTCGGACGCGGGCGCGCACATCCGCAACATGGCGTTTTACAGCTTCCCGCTGCGGATGCTGAAGCTCGTGAAAGACGACCCGTCGGTGATGCCGATCGAGAAGGCCGTGTGGCGCCTCACGGGAGAGATCGCGGACTGGCTCGGCGTCGACGCGGGTCACCTTCGCGTCGGCGATCGCGCGGACCTCGTCGTCGTGGATCCCGCGGCGCTCGACGCGCGCCTCGACGCGTACCACGAGGCGCCGATGGAGCGCTTCGACGGGCTCGTGCGCATGGTGAACCGGAGCGAGGGCGCGGCGTCGGTCGTGCTCATCGGCGGCCGCGTCGCCTCGCGTGACGGCGTGGTGGAGCTCGCGCTCGGTCGCGAGCTCGCGTTCGGCCAGTTTCTACCCGCGGGCGAGAAGATCGCTCCGCGCGCGTCGGAACGCGCCGCGACGAAGGCCGCGTGATGCAAAAAGCACGAAGGACGCAGGTCGAGCGCCGCGAGGCGACGATCCGCAAGGTGATCGACGCGGCGATCGAGATCATCATCGAATCCGGCTACGCGGGCACGAGCATGCAGCTCGTCGCGACGCGCGCGGGCGTGTCGATCGGCGGGCTCTTCCGGCACTTTCCGACGCGCGAGGCGCTCATGGTCGCCGTCGGGCGCGACGTCGCACGGCAGATCCTCGCGCGGTACACGCACGCGTTCGCGGCGCTCCACGGCACCGCGGAGCCAATCGTCCTCGCGCTCGAGCTCTTGCGCGACACGTGCCGCTCGCGCATCAACCAGGCGTGGCTCGAGCTCGTCCACGCGAGCCGCACGGATCCCGCGCTCAAGAAGGCCCTCGCGCCGGTCGGAAAGGACTACGCGAAGCGGATCGAGGCGCTCGCGCGCGAGCTCCTTCCCGAGCTCGCGGCGTCGCTCGGCGATCAGTTCGGGCTCTTCGTCGACACGGTCGTCGCGATCTTCGACGGCGAGCAGATCCATCGCATGCTCTACGCGGAGCGCTCGCTTGAAGCGGCACGCATCGACGCGCTCGCCCGCGTCGCGCGATTTTTCGTGCGCGCGTGAGCGGTCAGAACTCCCAGCCGGCGCCGATGCCGAATTCGGGGAAGACGGCGACGGCGGAGTTGCCGAGGAGGAGCGTCGGGCCCGCGAAGGCTTCGACGGTTACCGTCTTGGCGACCTTGAGCTGCGCCGCTCCGCGCAAATACGCGTCGGCGACGCCTTGCGTCGGGAAGCCCTCGCCTCCGTTCCAGAGAGGGCCGAGGCCGGCCTCCACGCGGAGCGCGAAGCGGTGCCCGATCGCGAAATGCGCGCCGAGGAACGCGCTGCCTTCGAAGACCCACTGCTGGCCCGGGGCTCCGCTCGGCAGCCACCCGTAGAGGATGGCCGCGCGAAGGCCGACGAAGAAGACCTCGAAGCGGTGCGAGAAGGCGACGTAGTGACCGAGCGCGAGCACGTCGTCCGAGAGCGCGTGCTGCTTCGGCACGTACGACGCCATCACGCCGAACATCATCTCGCTCGACTGATTGGTGTCGTCTGCCCGCGCGGATCCCGTCGCCGCGAGCGCGCCGAGGAGCGCGAGCGAAAACGCGGGCCTCTTCACGGGGCGCAGATCCCCGCGTCGTTGCACGCCAGCGGGCTCGGACAGCTCGCGGCGCCGCCGTCGAGCGCAGCGCAGTACGGCAAGCAGAACGACTTCGGGCTCCACGGCTCGCCGGACGCGCACGCGGTGCCGGTGCCGCACACCGCGTCGCCGCCGTCGGTGCAGTCGACCACGCAGAAGACCCCGTCGGCGCCCGCGTCGACGCACAAACCATTGCACGTCGAAGCGGGCTGCCCGCTCGAGACGACCGAGCTCGTACCCGTCGCGCAGGAGTTCTTCGGCGCGCTGTTGCAAGCGCACGCGAAGAGACCGAGGGCGACGAGGTAACGCACGAGCCGCTTATTACCGCAGCTCGCGCCGGCCGCCAATCAAACCGACGTGCAGCGTCGCTCGAACGAGCTCATCTCCACCTTCGAGGCGACGATGTTGAACTTCGGCGTGTACGTGCACGCGTGGTTCTTCTCGAGCGTGATCACGCGCGCGCGCTGCTCGAGCGTGTCGGCGAGCTGACGCCACGTGAGCGGCCCGGAGCCTTGCAGGTTGTCCGTCATCTTGAACGTCGCTTGGTTCGGGCAAGATGCCTGCGCGGTGACGTTCAGGTTGGGGCTCACCTGGGGGACCTTGTCGTTGGGCGTCCCTTGCGCCGGCGTGATGTTGCCGACGATCGTGACGTCGTACTTGCAGCCGCCCTCGACGGTCCTCGAGAGCTTCTGATCGAGGTGTACGGCCTGACGGATGTAGTCGCTGTCCTGTTGCTGCTGCGGCATTTGCTGCTGCTGCGTTTGCCCTTGCTGCTGCGGCTGTTGCTGCTGCGGCGCTTGCTGCTGTTGCGCGAAGGCCGCCGCGGGGATGAGCGCCACCGCTGCTGCCAGGCTCATCGCATGAATCGCTTTCATGGTTTCAAAACCTCCGGCCGTCGACGTCGCAGGATGCGTGCCGCGCGTGCGCGCCCCGTGACCGTGTGCTCTTCGTGCCGATTGCCACGGCGGCGACCGCCACGTCGGGGTAGCGCGCTACGCGAGCGCGCCATCGACGAGCTCGATCGCGGACTTCACGGTCCCGCCGATGCTCGGAAATCCTGCGGTCGCGTTGACGATCCACAAATTCTCGAGCGGCGTCGTCTTCGGCACTCGACGGCTCACGTTGCCCGGCGTGAGCGCCGAGCCGTACGCGTTGCCGAGCGGCGCCGCGCAGAAGCGTTCGTTCGTCGCGGGCGTCCCCATCACCTGAATCGCGAGGTGCTTGCTCAGGCCGGGCACGTAGTCGCGCTCGACGACGGCGATCATGCGCTCGCGGATGCGCTTCTTCTCGACGTTGTACGCGCGGCGATCTCGATCGCGCAGCGCCTTGAACCAGCCGTAGTCCGCGCTCGTCGCGAGCTCGAGGATCTGGTGGCCCGCGGGGCAGAGACCGGGGTGATCCGTGTGGAGCGTCGGCGTCGACATGAAGAGCCACGGCTCGCGGAAGTCGTGGTCGAGGCGCTGGCGATCGTAGATCGCGTCGATGTCGTCCTCTGGGTAGTGCCACACGTTCCACGAGCCGAACCCGTAGTCGCGCAGATCGAGATCTCGGACGCCGAGGTAGAGCGTGATGTTGCCCGACGAGTAGTCGTACGTGAGCTTCTGCGACCAGCGCCGACCGATCGCGTGCGCGTCGAGGAGGTTCGCCGTGCGGAGCGGGTCGACGTTCGAGACGTAGCGCTTCGCCGTGAACGTCTCGCCGCGCTTCGTGCGGACGCCCGTGACGCGCCGTCCATCGGTGAGGATCGCGTCGATCTCCGTCTCGAGCAGGAGCGAGCATCCCGGCCGCGAGGCCACGTACGCCGCGACGCTCTCGATGAAGTGCGCGTAGTGCTTCTCGGGGTAGTACGCGCCGCGGTCGTACGCGCGCACGAGGGCGACGTGGAGCAGGAGCGACACGTCGCGCGGCGGGAGCAGATAGTCCCCGCACTGTCCCGCGAGGATCGTGCGGAGGCGCGGCGGCATCGCGAGCGCGTCGTAGAGGCGCCCGAGCGTCCAGCCTCTGTATTTGAGGAGCCGCGGAAAGCGGAGCGGCGCGGTCGCGAGATCGCGGAGGCCGATCTTCGTCGGCATCGCGTCGAGCTCGCGACCGATCGCCATGACGACGTCGAAGTAGCGGCGTATCGGCCGCGCGTCGCGCGGGTGCTCGCGAACGAGGCGGTCGCGGAATTTCTCGAGCCCGTTCGGGATGCGGTAGCGCTTGCCGCCGACGACGACGTGATCGAACCCTTCGGGATCGAGCCGCTCGAAGCGGACGCGCTCGCCGAGGCCCGTGCGTCGCAAGAGCTCGCTCACCGGCTCGCCCTCGCCGCAACCGAAGACGTAGTGCACCTGCGCGCAAAATCGATACGCGCCGACGGTGAACGTGTGCGCGTACCCGCCGGGCACGTCGTGGGCCTCGACGACGAGCACGCGCCTTCCGCGCGCGGCGAGGAGCGCGGCCGCCGTGAGCCCGCCCATCCCAGCGCCGATGACGAGATCGTCGAATTCGCGGTTCATGGCCGGCGCTTCACGTAGCGGTGGGTCGTGCGCTCCTCGCCTTCCCACGGCTCAGGGTACGTCGACTCGCGCACGAACCCGAGCTTCTCCGCGAAGCGATACGAGCGAATGTTCATCGCGTCGATGCGCGCGGCGACACGCTGAAGCTTCAGCTCGTCGAACGCGACGCCCAAGACTGCCTCGACGGCTTCACGCGCGACGCCCGTACCCCACTGGTCGCGCAGCAATTGATAGGCGAGATCACATTGCGCTTGCGCGCGATCGATTCGCACGAGGCCGACGGTGCCTACTGCTCGTCCATCGACTGTGATGACCCAGCCGATCGTCGCGCCGCTCTCGTTTCGACTGAAGATGATCGCGAGCAGCTTGCGCGACTGTTCGAGCGTCTCGTGAACTGCAAACGGCACGACGCGCGCCACCTCCGGATCTCGATGGAGCTCGAAGAGGAGGGTGTCGTCGGTCTCTCGAAACGGTCGAAGCACGGTGTGCGCGAGAACGCGATCTTCCACGCGAACGACTTAAACACGAAAGGCGAAGTGAAAGAATCCACTTCGCCGTTCGGGAGCGAGCCACCACTGCCAAAGCCATTTCTTATCTCCCGCACACGGCGGAGTGCTTGCTTGGGTGTCGCTCTGTAGAAGAACCGAGAAGGACGGTCCGAGTGAGGAAGCCTTTCCCGAGCGGCCCTTGCGGGCCCAGGGGAGTGTCTTTTCCTTGGAAGAGTGCGTGTAAGGCCTCGTCGAGTGGTCTGTCCTTCGAAACTTTCTGATGGGTGTATTGACGAGGGCCCCTTCGTTTCCTGACGTGCTTCACGCTCGTGCAGCGCGCTGCACACGCGAGCCGGCGCTCGTGACGAAATCCGCGGGAAAAGCCGCTGGATCGCGCCTTGCTCTAGGGGCGGGCATGCGCCACGTGATCCTCTCCGCCGCTGTCGTCTCCGCGTTTTGGCTCTCGGGTTGCGCCAACTGCGTCGCGTCGCCGGAGGACGTCTTCGTGCCCACGGACTACGCGCCCGCGGACTGGATGCAAGCCGCGGACGCCGACGGCTGCATCACGCCGCCGACCGGGAGCGAGCCCGTCACGTCGATCGACGGAACGACGACGTGCTGGACGAGCTCCGAGGCCCACGCCGCCGAGTGGATGGCGCTCACGTGCAGGCAAGCGTGCACGGACATCACCGGCCGCGATCCTCTCGCGTGCCAGCCCATGCTCAAGGAGCCGGACGGGCGCTACCGCGTGAGCTGCACGTACGAAGCCTGCAGCAAGAGCATCATGGACACGGAGTGGACGAGTGGGGCTTGGGCACCCGGAAACTCGACATAAACCGCGCGACATGATCTAAGCGACGATCGTGACCTTTTCGACGACGCCTGCGGTCACCCCCGCAGCCATCGCGCCCACGCCGGTCATTCGCCTCTTCTCGGAGCGGGCGCTCGTGTCGCAACCGGACGGGCTGCGCGTGACGCACGTCGAGTCGACGCTCGCGCTCGCGGCGCTCTCGTTCGATTACGGCGGCACGCGCGTTCGCGCCACCGACGATCGCGAGCGCATCTTTCGGCACACGGTGAGCGGGATGTCGGTCATCGCGCGCGCGTACGCCGCGGAGCGCGAGGCTCGTCAGGTGCTCGAGCGGATGGGCGCCATCGAGCTCGAGTGTCTCGAGGACGTGGCGCTGCCTCCGGGTTGCGACGCGGACTACGCGATCCGCCCGGGTCAGGGCGCGAGCACGGTGTGCGCGTTCTCGGTCGACGCGGTGGCGCAGCTCCGCCGCGCGGGGTTCGTCGTCGAGATCGATCGCGACTACCCGTATCAAGTCGTCGCTCACGATCCGACGTTCGTCGCGAGCGTGGAGCCCGAGCCGGGGCAAAGAGCAGCTGGTTCAGCCTCGAGCTCGGGGTCGAGATCGACGGGCACTACGTCGACCTCTTGCCGCTCGTGGTCGATCTGCTCGACGACGCGGGCGAGAGCGACGATCTCCGCGCGATCGAGCGGCGCGCGCAGAAATTCGCGCTGCGCCTCTCCGACACCGAGCACGTCACGATCGCGACCGCGCGGCTCCGCGCGCTCTTGCGCGTCGTCATCGAGCTCTACCAAGGCGTGCGAACGGGCAAGGGGCGCGTCGTCTTTCCGAGCTCGCGCACGCCTTCGCTCGCGGCGCTCGACGACGCGTTCGGCGCGGAGGGCGCGCGCATTCGCTGGAAGGATCCCGCCGGGGCGCTCGCGAAGGGCCGCAAGATCGTCACGCGCCCCGCGACGTTCGAGGCGCCGAGCGGTTTGCGAGCCGAGCTCCGTCCCTATCAGGTCGAAGGCGTCGCGTTCTTGCAGCACCTCGCGGAGCAGGGCCTCGGCGGAATCCTCGCGGACGACATGGGCCTCGGCAAGACGCTCCAGACGATCGCCTATCTCGCCGCCGAGAAGGAGTCGGGGCGCGCCAAGTCGCCGTCGCTCGTCGTCGGTCCGACGAGCCTCGCGTTCAACTGGGCGCGCGAGGTCCAGAAGTTCGCGCCGCACCTTCGCGTGCTCACGATCCACGGGGCGAAGCGCGCGGCGCTCTACGATCGCATCGCGTCGGCCGACCTCGTCATCACGACGTACCCGGTGCTCGTGCGCGACGAGGAGCGGCTCGCCAAGCACGAGTTCCACGCGCTCGTCCTCGACGAGGCGCAGGCGATCAAGAACACGCGAACCCAGGCGTTTCAGGCGCTTTCGTCGATCCGCGCGGCGCACCGCGTGTGCCTCACGGGCACGCCCGTCGAGAACCACTTGGGCGAGCTCTGGGCGCTCATGCGCTTCCTCGATCCGGATCTGCTCGGCGACGAGCTCACGTTCCGCCGCGTCTACAAGGCGCCCATCGAGACCGACGGCGACGAGGAGCGGCTCGGCGCGCTGCGCGAGCAGGTCGCGCCGTACATCCTTCGGCGCACCAAGCGCGAGGTCGCCAAGGATCTACCGCCGAAGACCGAGCTCCAGCGGCCCGTCGAGCTCCGCGGCAAGCAGCGCGATCTCTACGAGCACATCCGCGTCGCCGCGCACGGCGAGGTGCGCAAGGTCATCCGCCAGAAGGGCCTCGCGGCGTCGACGATCACGATCCTCGACGCGCTCACGAAGCTACGCCAAGTGTGCTGCGATCCGCGGCTCGTCGCGATGGACGCGGCGCGCGGCGTCCACGAGAGCGCGAAGACCGAGGCGTTCTTCGAGATGATCGACGGCTTGCTCCCCGCGGGCCACCGCGTCCTCGTCTTCTCGCAGTTCACGAGCATGCTCGCGCTCCTCGCGCAGGGCCTCCGTGACCGCGACATCGACTACCTCACGCTCACGGGTCAGACGCGCGATCGCCGCGCCGTCGTCGACTCGTTCGAGCGCGGCGACGCGGACGTCTTCCTCATCAGCCTCAAGGCAGGCGGCACGGGCCTCAACCTCGTCTCCGCCGACACGGTCATTCACTTCGATCCGTGGTGGAACCCCGCCGCGCAAGCACAGGCGACGGACCGCGCCTACCGCATCGGCCAGACGAAGCCCACGTTCGTGCACTCGATGTACGTCGCAGGAAGCGTCGAGGAGCGCGTGATGCAGCTCCAGCAGCGAAAGCGCTGGCTCTCGTCGACGCTCCTCGGCGACGAGAAGCACGAGCGCGGCATCTCGGAGCACGAGATCGAGCACTTGTTCTCGCCGCTCGACGCGTGAGTCACTTGCAGAGCGAATAGTCCGGGACCTGGCAGGTCGCGTTGACGCACACGAGGTACGCCTGGCACTCGTGGTTGCCGACGACGCACGCCTCGCCGAGCGCCTTCGGCGTGATGCACGTCTGAGGTTGGCTGTTCGAGCATTTCAGGCCCGTCTGACACGCGACGAACTGGGTGTTCACGAAGCCGCACGGCTGCCCAGCGGCGGCGAGCGTCGGGGTCACGCACGTCTTCGTCTGCGGATCGCACGTGAGGCTCGACGCGCACTCGTTTCCCGTGGGGCACGCCCCGCCTTGCGCCACCGCGTCGACGCACTTTTGGGCGCTGCATTTGTAGGGATAGGCGCAGTCGAACGTGCATGCCGCGCCCTTCGTCGGATAAGGCTGGCATGTGTGCGTCGTCGTGTCGCACAGGAGGTCCGAGCCGCAGGGCGCCGCCGTGCAGCTCTGGCCTTGAGCGGCGAACGCGACGCACGTGCCGTTCGAGCACCCGCCGAGCGATGGATCGCACTGGCCGCTCGTGCACGAGGCGCCGAGCGCGACGTAGCTCGCGCACGTGCCGCACGTGAGCTCCGACGATGGGTTGGTGACGTTCGACGCGTTGCACAGGCCGCCTGCGCATTGCGTGGCCGCGCCGCACGCAGAGCCGTCCGCGAGCGTGCCCTTGATTGGGCACGAGAGCGACGCGTTGCAGTCGATCGAGCCGAGCTTGTTGGCGCACGTCTCGATCTGGTTGGGGAAGTCGTTCACGCCCGGCGCGACGGAGAGCGCCGTGCACAGCTTCTCGAAGTTGTTCTTCGTCGTGTCGTCGACCGTCGTCGTCGTGGTCCCGCATTTCTGACCGTACGAGATCGCCGCGTTCAAATAGTCGCCGCAGCTCGAGCTCGCGCTCCCACCGCACGCGACGAGCGCCACGACTCCGACCGCGAAAGCAACCCCAAGCCCCTCACGAATCTTCATGACGGAAGCATACGCGCAGATTCGTCAGGGCGTCAGACGACCTCGCCCTCTTTGCGGCTCACGAGCGCGTGAGGCAAGAGCGGGACGAAGAAGAGGATCACCGCGGTCGTCCCGGCGTTCACGAGGACGAGCGTGCTGAACGCGAGGTGGTAGCGGTCCATGAGCTTCGAGCCGACGACGTCGCTCAGCGCGATGCCGAAGTTTCGCACGCTCATCATGAGCGCGAAGCCGAGCGCCTCGCAGCCCTTCGGCGTCGAGCGCACCGCGAGGTCCATGAGCGACAGCTCCGCGAGCACGCCAAACGCGCCCGTCGCGGCGTGCACGACGTACGCGGTCGAGTGGTTGTAGTGGAGGAAGAGGAGCGTCGCGAGCGCGTTCAACCCGATCGACGCGATGATGAGCGCGCGCAGGTTGAGGCGGCTGCACACGATCGCGTAGATGATCGCGAAGATCACGCCGGCCGCGCCCTCGATGCTCGCGAGCCTGCCGATCAGCTCCTCGTCGAAATGGAGGACGTCGCTCTGCGTGTACGTGAGCGCCGTGTTGAGGCCCGGCACCGTGTAGACGAGGAAGAGCATGCCGACCGCGAGCCAGAGCGTGCGCGAGCGCAGGATCTCGGTGAGCTGCCCCTGCGCCTTGAAGAGCACGGGGTTGTGCACCTTCACCATCGCAAGCGCGAGGACGAGCAAGAACACCGCGAGGAGCGCGAAGAGCGAGAAGCCGACGTTGAGCATCCCCTTCGTGAGCACGCCCACGGTGCCCGCTCCGCCGATCGCGAGGATGCCCGCGAGGATCGCGAACGACGGCTTGTAGCGCGGGCGCGCGATGTCCGCCTCGGTGAGCTTGCCGGGCCGCGCGACGGGCGTCTCCTTGAAGTACGTGAGCGCGAAGACCGCGAGCGCGATCATGACGAACGCGCCGATCGCGGCCGTGTAGCCGAACGCGCGCTGCGCGAGATAGCCGCCGAGGAGCGGCGCGCCGATCCCCGCGACCGACATGACGACTTGGCGAAGCGACGAGACGCGACCCGAGATGCCGTAGACCTGCCCTGCTTCGACCTGGAGCCCGCCCATCGCGGTGCTCGCGAGCACGAGGCCGACGTTCAGGACGATCGAGACGACGAGGAACTTCGGGTAGTCGTCGCGAACGAGCTCGAGGAGCGCCCACGAGCCGCCCGCGAGGATGCCGCCGAGCACCATGTAGAGGCGCCGGCGCGAGCCGCGGATCGGGAACGCGTCCGTGAGCACGCCCGCGAGCGGCTTGAGGTTCCACGCGAACGTGGCCCACATGAAGAACTCGCTCACCTGCTCGCGCCCGAAGTGGAGATCCTTCTTCAGGTGAAAGAGAATCGGGTAGTTGCCGAGCGTGACGCGCTGCTGCGCGAACGTCGTCGCGAACGCGCCGACCGCGACCATCAGCAGGTAAACGCGGAGCGAAGTCGCGGGCGCCTCGTTCTTCTTGGTCGCGTCGTTCACGGAAAACGACGCTATCATCCGCGGGCAAACCAAGGGGGGTTCCATGTCTACAGTCGTGTCGCAAACCAAGGCGACGCCAGCGCCAGCGCCGTTCGTCCTCGAAGCAGTCGGTGACATCGCGCGCCCGACCGCGGGCCTTCCGGCGTCACACGACATCGAGCATCTGCCTGGCGAGAGCGGGACGTTCGTCGGCATCACGAACATGCTCGGGTGGGCGCGGCGCGGCAACGCGCACCTCGTCGATCAACAGCGCAAGTACGGACGCGTCTTTCGGACGAAGTTCATCTTCGACCCCATCGTGTGCGTGAGCGACCCGGAGCTCTTGACCCAGATCGCGCGCAACGAGGACCAAGCGTGGTCGGCGGCGCTCGCGTGGCGCGTCTTCTTCGAGGGCATCGATCCGACGACGAAGACGCTCGACAGCCCGGTCACGCTCGATTTCGAGCCGCATCGCGAGGCGCGCAAGCTCCTCATGCCTGCGTTCAACCCCGTGGCGATTTCGAGCTACCTCGCGATCGCGAGCCCGATGTTCGAGAGCGCCGTCGATCGCTTCGTCGCCGACGGGCGCGTGACGTTCAAGCCGGTCATCCGGCGGCTGCTCGCGAACGCGTCGTCGCGCATCTTCATGGGCATCGACGATCCCGCCGAGGGCGAGATGCTCGACGGCGCGCTTGCGGACTTTTGGTCCGCGCCGCTCGCGATCGCGAAAACGCCGTGGCTCAGCCCGACCTGGCGCCGCGCGATGCGCGGTCACAAGACGCTGCGCGAGACGCTCCGAGCGCGCGTGGCCGAGCGGCGCGCGAGGGGCGGCGAAGATCTCTTCAGCCGTCTGTGCGCCGAGTCGCGAGGCGCGAGCTGGCTCGACGACGACGGGCTCGTTCGGCTCTTCATCGGCGTGATGGCCGGAGCGTTCGACACGACGTCGTTCGCGCTCACGAGCATGGCGTACCTGCTCGCGAAGCACCCCGAATGGCAGGAGCGCTTGCGTGAGGAGGCGTTCGCCGCGTCGCGCGAGCGCGTCACGTACGAGGACACGAAGCGCCTCGTGCTCGCGGATCGCGCGTGGAAGGAGACGCTTCGGCTCTTTCCGATCGCTGCGGATTTGCCGCGTCGGGCGCTCCGCGAGGTCCAGCTCGGCGAGTGGCGCATTCCCGCGGGCGCGTTCGTCCTCGCGCTCATCGGACCCGTCCTCCAAGATCCCGGGTGGTGGACGGACCCGCAACGCTTCGATCCAGACCGCTTCTCGGACGATCGCGCGGAGGACAGGAAGCACAAGGGACTCTTTCTGCCGTTCGGCGGCGGCGCGCACGCGTGCATCGGCATGAACCTCGCGGCGGTCGAGGCCAAGGCGTTCTGGCACGCGATGCTCACGCGATGTCGCTTCCGCTTGGCACCGGACTACGAAGGGCACCACCAGTACGGACCGCTCGGCGTCGTGTCCGGAAAAGTCGAGCTCGCGATCGACAAGCTCTAGGCACATCGGATGCACGCGCTCGGAGCATGTCGCAACAACCGGCTCCGATCCCCACCCGACGTCCGATCGATCAGCTGCGCGAGCCGCGCGCTCTAGCCGAAGAAGCCGAGCACGCGGCGCTCCCCGAAGGTCGAGAGGAGCGCTTCGTCGGTTGGGGCGTGATGGGCGTGACGTTCAGCTCGGGCGACGTCCTCGCGATGAGGCGCTTCCCCGTCACGTCGCTCGGACACGGCTACAGCAGCGTGTGGCATCGCGACGCGTCTGGAGCGTGGACGATCTGGGCCGACCGACCTCCGCAAGAGTCCTGCGCGCGCTACTTCTCGAGCGCGCTCGCGCACGCGGAGACGACATCGATCGACATCTCGTGGAAAGGCCCTCGAAGCTTCCGCGTGCGTGTGCCGTCGGCGAGCTTGTCGTGGGACGTCGAGCTCGGCTCGAACGGCGCGACGAAGACGATGAACGCAATGTCGCGCGCGATGCCGGACAAAGCGTGGCGGAGCGCTTCGGTGCTCCGCGCGATGGCGCGGCTCGCGGGTCCGATGCTCCAGGTCGGTCACGTCGGCTTGAGCGGGCGCGTCCCGAACGGGCAGACGTTCATCGCCAACCCGATGAAGATCTGGTTCGTCGAGCACACGGCCGCGACGCTCGACGGGCGTTACTTCGGCGCTCCCGCGCCGCTCCCGACCCAAACGAAGCTCGGAGATTTTTGGATCCCGCAGCGTGGTTTGTTCGTGATTGGCCGCTCGTTCTTCGAGCCGACCGCGAGCTGACGGCACGTGCGATGCACCGACTGGCTGCATGAGCTCGTCGCTGACATCCCCTACCCACGGCTTGGCCGAGCCCGAGCGCGACGACATCGAGCGGCTGCGGTGCCCGGGTGAGCGAATCGCGTTCGTCCTCTGCGTGGTCTCGAACTTCGTCGTCGTGGCCGCGGCGATCGCCGTCGTCATGATGGGGACGGACTGGGTGGAAGGTCACCCAGCCGTCGCACGGCACCTCGGGCTGATCCGCACGATCCTCATCACCGGAGTCTTCGCGGTTCCGGCGACGATCCTCGGCAAGCGCATCAGTTTCGCCGCGACGCGCGGAAACGGCGTGCGCATCGACGAGCACCAGCTCCCCGAGCTCCACGCTCGGTTCGTCGCGGCATGTCGCAAGCTCGGCGTCCACCCGATGCCGTCGCTCTACATGAGCCGCGACGTCGACGGCGTGGCGGTCGCGCGCGCGGGAGGTACCAGCGTCGTCGTGAACGCGGAGTTCGTCGACGAAGACTGGAAGGACGGGCTCGACTGGTTGACGTTCGCGGTCGCTCGCGCGCTCGGAGCGGTCCGCCTCGGCCACACGCGGTGGTGGGTCGAGCTGCTCACGGTGTACGCGAGGTCCATCCCTGGCATTCGCACGCCGCTCCTCTTGAAGTGGTCGCACTCGCGCGATCGATGCGCGGCGTTCGTCGTGCCCGACGGCATTCGCGGGCTGCTCGTCGAAGCGTCAGGCAATCACGCGCTGCCCGCGATCGACGTGCCCGCGTTCGTCGAGCAGACGAAGCAGACGCCGACGTTCTGGGACCGCCTCGCCGCGATGGTGCACGCCCGGCCGCTTCTCCTCACGCGCGCCCGCGCGCTCTACGACGGCGGGTTCTTCGATCGCGCGCGCGACGAAGCGCGCAAGTGAGCTCACTTCTTCGGGTCGACGACGCACGCCCCCGTGACGACCATCAGGCCCGCGACGACCTCCGCCGTGTCGTCGCGGAAGCGCACGCGGACGACCGCGTCCCAAGCCTGCGCCTCGCCGCGTGAGTCCTGCGGGCGGAGCTGCATCGGCACGTCGACGTCGCCGCCGCGATCCACGAGGACGTTGGGCGCCGCGTCGCCGACGAAGAGCGGGTGATCGGGCTCCTCCTCGAGCGCGGTGTGGCGGTTGTCCGGGACCTCGACGTGAACGACGGTGAGCCTGTCCTCGACGATGCGCAGCGTGACGTGCGATTTCAGCTCGTCGGCCGTGAGGAACGAGTGCGAGAACCCCGAGGTGTCGCGGTGGATGGCGAGCTTGCACGTCCCCGTGAAACCGATCGGAACGGGCGCCTTGGCGTCGGCCCCGCAAGCCACGATGAAGATGAGCGCGACGAGCGCACGCATGACCCACGTTCGTAGCACGAGGCGTGGTACAAGATTCCATGAGCTTTGGTCGAAATCCTCACGTCGCGAAGGCGGAAGCAGAAGAGCAGAAGGCGCTGAGCGCCCGTGACGCCAAGGCCGCGGAGCTCGCGTGGCGCGAAGCCGCGCGACAATGGGACCGCGCCGCCGCGCGCGAGACCGATGCGAAGCGTCGCGACGAGCACGCGGCGAAGGCCGAAGCGGCGCGCGCCAAGGCCGACGGCGACGGAGACGCGGACGTCACCGCCCCGACGACGGAGCGAAGCCAGCTCAACTGACGCGCAGTCTCACTGAGGCTGAAGCGCGCACCCTTGCGGCGCGACCCATTTGAAGATGTTCACCCAGAGCTGCTTGATCTGCGGCTGGGTGGTCCACTCGCGGTGATGGGGTGGACCGCGAAGCTCGTCACGGGTCCGTTCAAGAGGCTGCCGAAGTACGCCACGGAGAGCGGCGCGAGAAGGACGTTCGCGCGAAAATCCGAGGGCGTGTTGTGTCGCCCGCCTGCGCGTCGCCGAACACGACGCCTCCGTCGCTCGCGTCGACGGGCGAGTCGCTCGGCGCGTCCGAGCTCGCGTCGATTGGAGATGCGTCAGAGCCGCCGTCTGGATGGCCGAACGGCGTCTGACTGCCGCACGCGACGAGGAACATCGAAAGCCAAGCAAGACGGGGCATTCGCTCAGCATGGCTCGACGATGTGACTTCCGGCACATGTAGCGCCCGCGCGCCCGCGGCATGTTGCGAGGCGTGGAGGCTCCCATGAAACTCTCGCTCATCGCGGCCTGCGCCGCCGTGCTCTCGACGTCGTTTGCAGCGCGCGCCGACGAGCCCGAGGTCGTTCGCGCACGCTTCGCCTCGACCGCGGACCGCGACGCGGTCGAGTCCGCGGCTTGCTCGTTCGACGCCGTGAGCACGTTCGACGGTAGCGCGCACGCGTTCGACGTTCGCGTCGACGGCTGGCGGTGCGTCGAGACGCCCATCGCGCAAGGCGCGATCCCGCTCTTCGTGCGGCTCCAGTCAGGCGACGTGCGCCGCGTCGTCGTCGAGGCGCCAGCGCCCGAGGGCATCGACGTCGATCACCTGCGCGCCGCGGTCGTGGACATCACGGGCGAGATCCAACGCCGCCTCGCGCGATTGCCTCAGGCCGTCACGCGCAAGCCCATCGAGGACGTCGCGCGCGTGCACGTGCGCCCGTCGATCCACGACGACGTGCAAAACGCCGAAGTCGATCCGTTCAGGCCAACCCAGCGCGCGAACAAGGGCCTGATGGCGGGCGGCATCGTGCTCATCACGCTCGGCTCGCTGACCACGCTGTTCAGCTTCGTCGCAGTGGCCGCGAACGGGAACAGCCCGGGGCCTTCGCTCCTCGCCTTGGGCGGGGGCTTGGCGGGGCTCGTAGCGGGGATCCCGATGCTCGTCATGGGCGGAAAAAAAGTTCCCCGCGTCACGGCGGGCGTCTCGCCCGTCGGCGGCGGGATGCGAATCACGTTTTGAGAATCGAAAAGGAGATCGTCATGCGTACCCTCGTTGCCCTCGCGCTCGTCACGCTCGTCCCTGCCACGGCGCTCGCCGATGACGACGCCGCACCCGTGAAGACGGTGATTCGCGATCGTCAGGTCGAGGCGCAACCGCCGCCGCCGCCTCCGCCGCCGCAAGTCGTCGTCGTCGCGAAGCCGAAGCCGAAGCCCACGAACGAATACGTCACGCCGACGTTCATTCCGTACGAAGGTGGCAAGATCCCGGCCGAAATGACGCTCACGCGGCGCCCGAACATGACGCTCATCGGCGCGGGGTTGGTGGTGCTCGGGCTCTCGTACGTTCCGTCCGTCTTCACGGCGGCGATCGCGTGTCCGCCCCAAGCCGATTGCACGGCGACGCGCGGCGTGGCCTGGCTCTATCTCCCGGTGGTCGGTCCGTTCATCACGGCGGCGATGTCGACCTCGCCCGGCGGCGCGGCGCTCGCCGCGTTCGATGGCGCCCTTCAGGTCACCGGCGCGACGCTCGCGATCGCGGGCCTCGTCGCGCAAAAGAAGTTCGTCATGTGGCAGGACAAGAGCGCGTCGCTCTCGGTGACGCCGACCGCGGGCAACGCCGCGGGCGTGTCGCTGACGCTCACGCACTTGTGAGCGTCGGCTACGATGACCGCGTGAATCGATTCGGCCAGCCGCTACGCGAGCTCTGCTTCACGCGCGAGGACGACGAGCGGCTCGCGATGGGGCACCCGCACCTCATCGAGCTGACCGACGAGGCGCTCGACCCGAAGAAGGCGCAGAAGCTCGCCGCGAAGGCCGCGTACGACGTACCCGTGCACCACAAGACGCTCCGCGTGCGGTTCCCGCGCGCGGCCGCGGCTCGCTTCGTTCGCGGCGCGAGGGCCAATGAGTTTCAGGATTGGACGCGCAAGGCGGCTCCGCCGGATTCGGCGTTCAGCGACGCCTCGCCCATCACGGCGGACGAAGCGCGCGAGCTCGTGCGCATCACGATGGGCGTCCCGGGCTGCACGTTCAACGGGAACCACCGCGCCCTCTACTACGTGCTCGAAGCGCTCGTCGGGACGGAGACCGTGGTGGACGCGATCCTCGACGGGCTCGAGGGGCTCCCCACCGCGCGCGTCACGCACGAGAGCGGAGTCCCCGATCGCAAGACGGGCGGCGCCGCGTTCATCCTCGGGTTCATGTTCCTTCGACTCGAGCCGAGATCGCGAGCGGCGCGCGAGAATCGCCTTCGCGCCTTCTTGGATCGCGCACACGCCCTCTGCGCCAAGGCGGGGAGCACGAGCTGGGAGCTCGTCCCCGCGATCGAGCGTGTGCTCGACGGGTGGTCGGCGCCGTCCTTGACCGCGGGCGGATACGTCTACGCGTCGGGCTACGTCTTCGCGACCGACGACCTCGATCGCCGATTATGGCGTGCTCGACGTCCGCTTCGTCTATTTGCTCGGCCCCGAGATCATCGAGTCGCTCGGCAAGCGGCGCCCGCTCAAGGAAGCGATCACTTGGATGTTCGAGGATCTCGGGATGATTCGGCACCCCGCTGTCGCGACGCTGTTCCTCGAGTACGTCGGAAAGCCAATGGCCAAAGATCTCCCGCTCCAGTGGTTTCGAGAGCACGCGGCGTGGGCGCGCCCGATCTTGAAAAATATGCGCGGCGCGAACGCGAAGGCGATGCTCGACGCTCTCGCGTGATGGACATCAAGATAGGCGCCGTGCGATCGTACGAAGATGCGCCTTCTTGCATTCTTGCTGCCCGCGGCCGCGATCGCCGCGTGCGTCGGTGACGACACGACCGGAACGGTGAAGGACTCGGGCGCGCCCGACGTGAACGTCGTCGACACCGGCGGAGCGGACTCGGCTCCGCCCGCGGACGTCGCCCAAGTCTGCGAAGCGGGAACGGCCGACTGCAACGCGAACGTAGCCGGCTGCGAGACGTCGATCCTGACGAGCGACGCGAATTGCGGCGCGTGCGGCCACGACTGCGGCGGGACGGGGCTGTGCAAGGCGGGCGTGTGCCAGCCGATGGCCGTTGGCTCGAATCTCTCGAACCCGATCTCGCTCTCGGTCTCGGGTCAGAGCGTGTTCTGGCTCGTCGATCAACAAGTGCAGCGCTGTCCGATCACGGGCTGCACGAGCCAATATCCGGGCGACGTCGGCGACGGCGTCCACGTGCTCAAGTTCTCATCTTATGGCCCGTCGTACATCCAAGCTGACACGACGAACGTGTGGTGGGTCGGCTACACGACCGACTACACGCTGCCCTCGGTGTTCTATTGCGCGCTCGCGGGGTGCGGCGGGCTCAACCCGTCTGCGATCAGCGCCGCCGGCGACAACTATTCGACGCAAATGGTCGGGAACGCCGAAGCCGTCTACTGGCTCAACGGGAACAACGGCACCGTCACGCGCGTGCGCAAGAGCGATCACAACGTCGCGAACCTGACGCTGCCGTACCTCACCGCGCTCGCGAACCTCGCGGCCGACGACGATCACGTGCTCATCACCGACTCGAGCGCGCCCGTCAACGGAGGCGGCGTCTACGTCTGCAAGGACGCCAAGACCGACTGCGCGGGCAAGTTCACCTTGCTCCTCGACACGGCGCAGTACGTCACGACGAACGGCACGCTCGCCGTGGTCAACCAGCAGAGCACGGGCTCGATCGTGACGTGCGACATGAACAATGGCTGCGCTGGGTCGGGCACAGTGCTCGCCACGAACGAGAGCGGCGTGGTCGCGCTCACGGCCGACGCGAGCAACGTGTACTGGGCGATCCAAGGCGCGGGGACGATTCGCGCGTGCTCGCTCCCGAGCTGCGCGGGCGGCCCGCAGACGATCGCCTCGGCACAAGCGAAGCCGCACTCGATCGTGAACGACGGGAATTTCGTCTACTGGGCGAACGAGGGCGCGACCGCCACGACCGGAAGCATCATGCGCGTCCGCAAGTGACCACGGAGCGCCGTGATGTGCTAGGCAATCGCTCGATGAGCGACGACACGTTTGCCAAGCTGTTCGAGGCGCAGAGCGCCGACGCCCAGAAGGGGCATCGCAAGGTCCACGTCGGCGAGATGCTGCAGGCCGTCGTGGTGCAGATCGACAAAGAGACGATCTTCGTCGAGCTCGACGCGAAGCAGCAGGCGATGCTCGACGTCGTCGAGATGCGCGGGCCAGACGGCACGCTCGACGTGAAGGTCGGCGACACGATCCGCGCGCGCGTCGTCTCGGTCGACGCGAACACCGGCGCCGTGCGGCTAGGGCGTTCGTTCGGCAAGACCGGCGACCTCGCGCAGCTCGAGCAAGCGCGCGACGCGGGCGTCGCGATCGAAGGCAAGGTGACCGGCGTGAACAAGGGCGGCATCGAGGTCGACCTCGGGCGTGGCGCGCGCGGGTTCTGCCCCACGAGCCAGATCGCGCCGCGAGGCGAGTCGATCGAGCCGAGCTCGTTCATCGGCCAGGTCCTCTCCTTCCAGGTCACCGAGATCAAGGACGGCGGGCGGAGCATCGTGCTGTCGCGTCGCAAGGCGCTCGAGGCCGACGCGCGCGAGGGGCGCGAGGCGGCGCTCGCGGCGCTCGAGATCGGCAAGACCGTGCGCGGCACCGTCAGCGCGATCCGAGATTTCGGCGCGTTCGTGGACCTCGGCGGCGTCGAGGGTCTCATCCCGCGGAGCGGCGGCGGCGATCGCGTCGCCGCGGGCGAGACGGTCGACGTGCAGGTCGTCGAGATCAAGGACGACGCCGAGAAAGGCCAGAAGCGCATCACGCTCGCGCTCGCGAGGACCGGCGACGCCACGGACAAACCCGCTGGCAAGCCGCGCACCTCGCTCGACATCGGCGCGATCGTGCAAGGCCGCGTCGTGCGCATCGAGAGCTACGGAGTCTTCGTTCAAGTGAACGGCACCGAGGGGCGCGACGGCCGCGGCCTCGTCCCGACGTCCGAGCTCGACGTCCCGCGCGGCGCCGATTTGCGAAAGCAATTTCCGGAGAACACCGTGCTCACCGCGAAGGTGCTCGAGAACGGCGGCGGGCGCTTGAAGCTCTCCGTGCGCGGCGCGCGCGAGGCGAGCGAGCGCGCCGAGTTCGAGGCCCACAAGGACAAAGCGGCCGCCCCGAAGAACCTCGGGACGTTCGGCGATCTCTTGAAGAAGAGCGGAGTCGGGACCGCGAAGCGCTGATGTGGCCGCTCTCGCGTCGCGACATCGCGCGCGCGCTCGGCGTCGAGAGCGGTGAGGAAGACGAGCTCTTCACGGGCGTTGTGATCGGGAGCGCGCGCTGGGAGCCGGGTGACGTGTACCTCGCGCTCGGCTTGAACGGGCGCGACGGGCACGCGCACGTCGCGGAGTATCTCGCGTCGGGCGGAGGGCTCGCGATCGTCGACGAGCGCTTCGCGAGCTCGGACACGGGCGCGCGGTGCGTGCGCGTTCCGGACGTGATGGCCGCGTACCGCGCGCTCGCGGGCGCGATGCGCGCGCGCTTCGAGTTTCCGGTGATCGCCGTCGCCGGCGCGAACGGCAAGACCACGACGAAGGAGATGCTTCGCGCGATGCTCTCGGGCGGCGGGCGCCGCGTCGTCGCGACCGAGGGCACGGAGAACGGGCACTACGGCGTCCCGCTGACGCTGCTCGATCGCAGGCTCGCCGCGAGCGCTCCGCCGAGCGCGCTCGTCGTCGAGATCGGCATCGACGAGATCGGCGCGATGCGCGAGCACGCTGCGCTCGTTCGGCCCGATTTCGCGGCGATCACGTCGCTCGGCGCCGAGCACCTCCGCGGCCTACGCGACGAAGAGACCGCGGCGCGCGAGGAGCTCGCGCTGTTCGACGCGGCGCCGCGCGCGCGCCGCGTGTTCGACGCGAGCGACGCGCGGCTCGGCTCTCCGCGTGAAGGCGACGTGATCCTCGGCGACGAGCTTCGGATTGGAGAATTCGATGGCACCGGGCGCGACGTCGTCCTCGGAGGCGCTCGGCTGCGCGTTCCCCTCCCCGGCGTGCACCACGCGAGGCTCGCCGCGCTCGCGGCCAGCGTCGCGTTCGCGCTCGGTCGCTCGGCGCGTGAGATCGAAGAGGGCTTCGCGTCGTTCCTGCCCCCGCCGGGTCGCGCGCGCATCTTCGAGCTCGACCGCGACGTCGTCCTCGTGGACGACACGTTCAACGCGAGCCCGAGCAGCATGCGCGCGGCGATCGCGCTCGCGCACGAGGCCTCCTGGAGCGCGCGACCGAAGGCACTCTTCCTCGGAGACATGCTCGATCTCGGCGCGGCCTCGGCGGAAGAGCACCTCGCGCTCGTCGCGCCGCTCGCGGCGATCGAGGGGGCGCACGTTCGCCTCTTCGGCGACGAGATGAAGCGCGTCGCGGACGCGCTCGCCGTGACCCCGCACGCCCTCGCGTCGCTCGCCCACGCGCCGAGTGACGCCGACCCGACGACGCTCCTCGACAACGTGTGGGCTGCGCTCGAGGGCGCGGTCGTAATCGTGAAGGGCAGCCGCGGCATGCGCCTCGAGCGCATCGCTGGCGCGCTCGCTCGCGTGTACAGCCGGCCTCGCCCGCTGCCCGCGCGACCTATTTTTGCGCCGGATTTCTTCTCGGTCGGCGTCACGGGGACCAACGGCAAGACCTCGACGACGACGTTCGTCGCCGACATGCTCGCGCGCGCCCGCGGCCCGGTCGTGCGCGCGACGACGCTGGGCTACTTCATCGGTGACGAGCGCCTCGAGCGCCCGCTCGATTTCGACGGCTTCGCCCTCGCGCTCGGCGACGCGCACGCGCGCGGCGTTCGCTGCGCCGCTCTCGAGGTCACGAGCGAGGCGCTGCACCACGGCTTCGCGAAGGTGTGGCCGTTCCAGGTCGCGGTCTTCACGAACCTCACGCACGATCACCTCGACGTGCACACGTCGCCCGAGCACTACCTCGCGAGCAAGGCGCAGCTCTTCATGCATGTCGCGCCCGGCGGCGCCGCGGTGCTCAACGCGTGCGATCCCGCGTGCGCGCTCTTGCGCGAGATCGTGCCCGCGGGCGTGCGCGTCTTCTCGTACGGCGTCGCGAGCCGCGGCGCGGAGGCGCTGGGCGACGTCGACCTCTTCGTGCGCGAGTTTCGGCCCGGCGAGCGCGTCGTGCTCGAGCGGTCCGAGCGCGCTCGCGATTTCCCGGAGTCGCTCGAGCTGCGCGCCCCGTCGGACGTGTTCGTCGAGAACGCGCTCGCCGCGGCGCTCGGGGCGTTCGCGAGCGGCGTCCCGATGCAGCACATCGTCGCTGCGCTGGCCGAGGCCGAGCCCCCGCGCGGGCGCTTCGAGCGCGTCGCGACGAAGCCGCGCGTCTACGTCGACTACGCCCACACGCCCGACGCGCTCGCGCGAACCATCGCCGCGGGGCGCGCGCTCGGCGGCCGCGTGCTGCTCGTGTTCGGCGCAGGCGGCGATCGCGACACGCGAAAGCGCGAGCCGATGGGCCGAGCCGCGGCCGCCGCGGACGTCGTCTTTCTGACGAGCGACAACCCGCGCACCGAGGATCCCGCGGCGATCGCGGCCGATCTCGCGCGCGGCCTGGGCGCTCACCCGCGCGTCGTCATCGAGCTCGATCGCGCGCGCGCCATCGAGATGGCGATCCGCGAAGCGCACGACGACGACGTCGTGCTCGTCTGCGGCAAAGGCCACGAGACCGAGCAAATCATCGGGACGACGCGCCACCCGTTCTCGGACGCGGACGTCGCGCGCCGATGCGTCAGCGCATGTAACCGAGGCAGCTCTTGAACTGGTAGTCGTCGCAGCCTTCGACCATGCACGACGCGAACTGCGCCTTTCCGGTCGTGTTGAGCGGCGCGACGAACGACGCGCAGCTCCCCATCATCGAGCCTTGATGACCGCCGCACGCCCGCGAGACCTTCTGGCAGACCTGCGCCGCCTGCGAATCGCTGCACGCGTGCGCGCTCATGTCGCGCCCGCATCGCTCGTAGACCGTCATCGCGCCCTCGACGGAGCACGAGTTGGTCGGCTTCGACGCGAGACAATCGAAGAGCCGCAGCTCGGAGGCGGCCTTGAGGTGCGAGTCGTCGCAGAACGCCCAGTCGAGGCAGCCCTTGCGCCGCCCCTCCGCGATCGGGCAATACTTGGCGCGACCGGTCTGACCGGTGTCGCCGTCGCAGATGGCGACGTCGTCCTCCTCGGCCTCGTCGGATCTCGCGAGGGTCGACACGGGCGCCGGGTCGTAGGTCTTCGCTGCTGTGGTCGCCGCGGCGCCGATCGCCGTCGCCAAGAGCAGGAATTGGTTGCGATCGAGCTTCATTGACCCTCCTACGTCCCCATCCTACGTGTCAGAGCGGCGAAAGTTCCCTGGCGATCTAAGCTAACCCCCGTTGGACCGTTCGATTCGACTTCTATTCATCGACTCGCGCCTCGTCGTCGCAGACAAACCGTCGGGGCTGCTCGTGCACCGCGGGTGGGACAACGACGACGACGTCGCGATGTTTCGCGTGCGCGACGCCATCGGCCAGCACGTCTTTCCGGTCCACCGGCTCGATCGCGGAACGAGCGGCGCCCTCGTCTTTGCGCGCGATCGCGAGGCCGCCGCGGCGCTCGCGCTCGCGTTCGAGGAGGGGCGCGTCGACAAGAGCTACCTCGCGCTCGTCCGCGGCGAGCCCCCGGCCGAGGGAACCATCGACTACGCGCTCCCCAAGAAGGACGATGGCCCACGCGTCCCCGCGCGAACGCGCTTTCGACTCGTGCGCCGCTCGCCCGTCGATCGCTGCTCGCTCGTCTCGGCGATGCCCGAGACCGGGCGCCTCCACCAGGTGCGCCGTCACCTCCGACACATCAACCACCCGCTCGTCGGCGACGTGAAGCACGGGTCGGGGCAGATCAACCGTCACTACCGCGCGACCTACGGCCTCCAGCGCCTCGCGCTCCACGCGCACCGCGTCGCCTTCACGCACCCCTTCACGGGAGAGCGCCTCAGCGTCACGGCGAGCGTGCCCGACGATCTCGCGATCCCCCTTCGCACGCTCGGCCTCGCGTGGGACGAATCGACATGAGCCGACGCAACAACGCAAGCCGCCGCTGCGATCGGTGTCGCATGCACGACAGCCTCTGCGTGTGCGCCCTCATCCCCACGCTCGCAACGCGCACGCGGCTCATGCTCGTCATCCACCGCGTCGAGGTGCGCAAGCCCACCAACACGGGCAAGCTCGCGGCGCACTGCCTCGTGAACAGCGAGATCCTCGTGCGAGGCCACGAGGATCGCCCCACGCCCGCCTTCGTCGCGGATCCGAGCACGCAGCCCGTCTTCCTCTTCCCGCACCCGGACGCGGTGTCGCTCGAGCGGTTCGCGCGCTCCGAGAGGCCCGTGACGCTCATCGTCCCCGACGGCACGTGGCGACAAGCCTCGAAGGTTCGCGCGCGCGTTTCAGGCTTTCGCGACGTGCCGTGTGTGACGCTTCCGGCCGTCAAAGAGCAGCCCTCGATCTATCGGCTCCGCTCCGAGGCTCACGAGCACGGGCTCGCGACGATCGAAGCGATCGCCCGCGCGATGGGCGTCTTGGAGGGACCGCACGTGCGCGCGGCGATCGAGCGGGTCTTCCGCGCGATGGTCGAGCGCACGCTCTGGTCGCGCGGCGATCTCGAGGACGCCGAGGTCACGGGCGGCGTCCCCACGGGAGCGATGCGCCACGATCCGTCGAGCGGCGTCCTCGCGCGCCGCTGAGCGTCATACGTCGGGCTTCGCGTGGCCCCGAGCGGGCTCGCCCGGGCGCTGATACGGCTTGCCCATGAGCCGCTTGAGCGCCGTCGCGCCGCGCCAGCTGAAATACGCGCGATTGAAGCGCGTGCTCTCGACGGGATCCAAGAACGGGTTCTTGCAGTGCGTGAGGAAGACGAGCGCGAGCACCTGCTCGGCGACGCTCACCGGGCACCCCTCGAGGCGGACGTGCGATTCGCCCTTCGCCGCGCGGAGCTTGCCGAGGACCTCGACGAGCTTCACGTAGATGTCGGCGTGCTCGGCGTGGTGCGGATCTCTCGTCGAGCGATCCTTGTACTTGCTCGAGATCTGCACGAGCTCGCCGCCGAGATCGCCCTTCCACGTGGCGCAGTCGCCGATGAACACGACCTTCTCTCCGGGCTTCGCGTCGATGGGTCCTTCGTACGCGCCGAAGACGACGTGGAGCCGCGGCATCTTGTCGTCCATCTTGTCGTCGAACTGGCGGAGGATCTCGACGGCCTCTTCGATCGCGCCTGGGCAGCCTCCCCAGCAATACTCGGTGTGCTCCTTGTCGGGCGGCGGCCCCGCGTACGCCGTGAACTTCGTGCCTTCGAAATACTTCTCGACGCGGATCAGGCCGACCTCGAACCCCTTGGAGCGCTCGCGCGCGTCCTTCAGCGTGACGTCGCCGCTGACCGTGATCTTCGAGAGATCCGTCGTGCCGAAGCCACGATCCTCGGCCAGGCGGATGTGCTCGACCGAGCGCGGATCGAGCCCGATGATCGCGCAGCACACCGCGTCGAACGCGACCTGGTTGTTGCCCATCACGATGAGCTTCAGATCGAACGGCTTGGGCGTGAGCATGCGCCCCTCGCCCGCGATGATGCCGTCGATGCAAATGAAGCTCGGTTGGATGATGTACTGAAGGTCCGCGATCTTCTCGTTGAGGCGATCGTCGTGGTCGATGAGCCGGTGGCGATCGTCCTGGATGCCGATGTAGTTCTTCATCGAGAACGTCACGGTCGTCCACGGGTGCGCCTTGAACTTGGGGCAGTTGACGAAGAAGTCCGCGCGCGCGATGGGCTCGGGCGTGAAGACGTAGTCGCGCAGGCGGTCTTTGTGCGTGTAACGGATCTCGACCTGGCGCTCCTCCTCGAAGAGATACCGCTTCACGCCTTTCACCCGCGCGAGCGCGTCGTCCCAGCCGCTCTCGCGAAACGCGAGGCGCGTCGGGATGGTGATGCCGCAGCGCTCGCCCACTGCGAGCTCGCTCATGCGATCGCCCGCGACGTCGCGCAGCGCGCGAAGGACGCCCTCGCCGACCTCCGGCCGGGTGAACGCGTGCGGGAACTGCTCGCCCGCGGCGACGAGGTTCGGCTTCACGAGCGTGCGTCCGTGCGGAACGAGATCGAGCTCGCGGAGGCCCTCGCGAACGAGCGTGCGAATGCGCTCGACGTCGTAGCTCTCGCAGTGGCGAATGATCACCCGCGGACGTGCTGCGTTCGGATTCATGCGTGCAAGACTACCGCCATCAGCTGGCCTTTCGTGCGACGACTTGAAGCACCGCGCTCATCCCGTCGTGAAACGTCCCCTCGTGCACCTCGCGGAGCTTCTCCTCGCCGATGACGAAATCGAGCCCCGCGAGCTCCTCGCGCAGCGCGGCGAGCGTCATCAAGAGGTCGGTCGTCTTCGGACCTCCCGTCGAGTGCTCGAGCTGCTTCGGCGTGTAGGCCTCGAGCACGAACGCTCCGCCTGGCTTGAGCGCGGCGACCACGCGGCGGTGGAGCTTCGCGCGCTCGGCGGTCGGCATGTGACACCAGATCGAGACGATGCCGTCCCATCGCGACGTCCCGAGCTCGTACTGGGCGAGATCGGCGACGACCGTATCGATGTGGACGCCGCGCTCCTTCGCGAGCGCCTGGGCCTTCTCGAGGCCGACGCGCGAGCCGTCCACGCCCGTCACGCGAAAGCCGAGCTTCGCGAGGAAGACCGCGTTTCGCCCCTCACCTTCGGCGAGCGAGAGCACCGCGCCCTTCGGCGGAATCCATCGCTCCGCGTTCGCGGCGAGAAAATCGTTGGGCTCCGTCCCGTAGGCGAAGCCGGCTTGAGCGTAGCGCTGGTCCCACATGACGCTGATCTTACCTTGTGATTTCGATCACTGGCGCGCGGCGTCGGGCACACTAGGTTTGTCGGCGTCATGTCGAAACAACTACTCCTCGCGCTCGCGCTGGGTCTCGCCGCATGCGGCTCGTCGAACAGCGCGCCTGCAAACACGCCCTCGGCCTCCACGGCCGCGCTCAAAGCGCCCGGCGAGGCGCGCGTCGGGGACCGAACGCGCTGCCCCGTCTCGGGCGAAGAGTTCGTCGTCACCGACAGCTCGCCCAAGGCCGAGTACGAGGGCAAGACGTATTACTTCTGCTGCGGCGGCTGCGACACGAAGTTCAAGGCCGACCCGCAGAAGTACCTCGGCGCGCCGAGCTCGAAGTGACGGGGCGCGGCCGCGCTCGCGTCTGCTCTGCCAGCGCAGAGAGGAGCACGTCGAGGCCGAACTCGAAGAGGTCGTCGAAATGCTCCGGCTCGAGCCATTTCGAGACCGCGGAGAGCCGCTCGTAGCCGGCGCGCGCCTCGAGGTCGTCGGGCTTCTGGCTCGCGGCGAGCTCGTTCAAGGCGATTCCGCTGCAGTACGCGCTCACGGCGCGGAAGAAGCGCGCGATCGTGCGCTCGTCGACGCCTTGGCGGTGCGCGAGCTCGAACAATCGATCCAAGAATGCGAACGTGCTCTCGGTCGCGAAGCGGCGCGTCGCGATGAGCGGAAACGCGTTCGGGTGCTTTCGCGAGAGCCCGCGATACGCGCGCGCGATCTCGCGTAGGGCCTCGACCCAGTCCTTCGTGTCGGGTTGAACGTGGCCGACGCGCGACATGAGCTCGTCGACCACGGCGTCGAGGAGCGCGTCCTTGCTCGGATAGTACCAATAGATCGCCATCGCCTCGCACCCGAGGCGCGCGCCGAGCTTGCGCGTGCTGAACGCGTCGAGCCCCTCGGCGTCGATGAGCTTCAGCGCCTCGCGCCGAACCTTCTCTTTCGTGAGCCGCATCAGCGCTTCAAGACGAACGTGCCGGCGTGCTGCGCGCGGATGTCGCCGGTCTCGGGATCCTTGAGCCACGCCATGCAGAGCTTCTTGGGAACGGTGATGATCTCGGGCTTGCGATACGTGCCGAAGACGAAGTCCCAAATCGGCGACGTGACGCCGTGGTTCATCCGCGCGTCGACGAAGTGATGATAAAAATGGTGCCTTCGCGCCCAGCGCGCGTACGGACCGACGCCGGCCCAGACGTGCTCGAGGCGATGGAGGAGCTCGTACGCGCCGTAGAAGCCCATGAGGCCCGCGACGTACGCGCCGCCGAGCGCGCGCCCCGCGAACACGAACGCGGGGACGCAAAGGATCGCCGTGAAGAGCGCGCCGACGAGCCCCTTCTTCCAGCTCGGCGCGAAGTAGTCGCCCTCGGCGTGGTGGCGCACGTGCTCGACGCCGAACGGGTTCTTCTTTGCGCCTTTGACGTGACCGAGCCAGCGATGGATGACGTACTCGAGGAACGTCCACGTGAACGCGCCGAGCAGCGCCGCGACGATCACGATGCACCTCCCATACGAACGAGCTTACCGGGCCGAGCGCCCGTGAGCACGCCGCGCTCGGCGATGAGCTCGCCGCCCACGAACGTCGCCACGTATCCGTCGGCGCGCTGCACGAGCCTGCGGCCGTTCGCAGGCAAATCACGGGCGATCGTGGGGCGCGCGAGCGACATGCGCGCGAGCTCGACGACGTTCACGTCGGCGCGCATCCCGGGCTCGAGCGTGCCGCGATCGCGGAGGCCGATGAAGCGCGCGGTGTCTCGCGCTTGCATCGAGACCACGCGCTCGAGCGGGAGCCCCTCGGCGCGATCGCGGGCCCAGTGCGTGAGCAGGAACGTCGGCATGCTGCCGTCGCACACGGTGCCCACGTGCGCGCCCGCGTCGCTGAGGCCGACCAGCGCGCGCGGGTGCGTCATCATCTCGCGCACCACGTCGAGGTTCAGGCCCGTGTAGTTGTAGATGGGGAAGTAGATGAGCGCCTTGCCGTCGTCCTCGAGGAGCGCGTCGTACATGCGCTCGAGGATCGGGCACGCCCGAGCGCATCGCCTCCGCCGCGAGGCACGTGTCCATGCGCGGCTCGTAGAGCGGGCGCTCGCTCATCGGGTAGAGGCGCATCGCGAGCATGTCGAGGTTCGCGAGGAAGAAATCCGCGAGCGGCGGGATCGGCGTGCCGTCCCCGGCGACCTTGTCGCTCTTCTCGGAGAGGATGCGCGCGCGCACTTCGGGATCGCGCATGCGCGCGACGCGCTCTCCGAGCGGCAGATGCGCGATGGCCTTGTACGAAGGGAAGCCCATGAACGGGTGGAACGTCGCCTCGAGGCCGAGGAGCACGCCGATGCCACGCGCGCCCACCTGGCATCGCACGTCGAGGCCGCTCGCGGCCGCCTTCTCGACCCGCGCGAAGATGCGACGCCACTGATCGGGCGCGTGATCGCGCTGCATCGTCGAGATCGACATCGGCCTTCCGCCGGTCGCGCGACCCATCTGCTCGAGGAGATCGAACTCCGGATCGAAGCGCTCGGGCCCTTGCATCATGTCGAAGTCGCTCACCGCCTGGACGACGCCGTGGCGAAGGCCTTGGAACGCGGCCGCGATCCCCGCGAGCTCGCGGCCGGTGGCCTCGGACGCGGGCGTCGCAGCGCCGCGCGCCGTGCGGTGGTTGTCGCTTCGTCCCGTCGAGAAGCCCGCCGCGCCCGCCTCGAGCGCCGCGCGGAGGAGCGCGCGCATCGCGGCGATGTCGTCGTCGGTCGCTTGCTCCTTGGCCACGGCGCGCTCGCGCATCACGTAGATGCGCAGCGGATCGTGCGGGACCTGCAGGAGGAAATCGATCGCGTGCGGCATGCGCCCGACCGCGTCCATGTATTGCGCGAACGACTCCCAGCCCCACGGGATGCCCTCGGCGAGCGCGGAGCCGGGGATGTCCTCGACGCCTTCCATGAGCTCGACGAGCTCTTCCTCGCGCCCGGGGACGACCGGAGCGAACCCGACGCCGCAGCTCCCCATCACGCACGTGGTGACGCCGTGGAGCGAGCTCGGCGTGAGCTCCTCGTCCCACGAGACCTGGCCGTCGTAGTGGGTGTGGATGTCCACGAACCCCGGGAGCACGTGCGCGCCGCGCGCGTCGAGCGTGCGACGAGCCGCGCCGTCGCACTCGCCGACCGCGACGACGCGCCCGTCCTCGATGGCGACGTCGCCCGTGAACGCCGCGCGGCCCGTGCCGTCGACGATGGTCCCGCCCACGATTTTCAGGTCGAACATCTGAGGATGTCTTTTACACTGTAAAAGGCCGCGCCGCAAGCGAACAACTAGAAGCGCAGCGCGAAACCACCGCCTGTGGGCGTGACGATGGGCGTCCACTGGATCTTCGCCGAGCGGCCAGTGCCCACGAGCCAGGTGCGCCACGTCCGCTCGATGGGCCCGGCGGTGGAGAGCTGGATCGCGCCCCCAATGATGCCGACGACGGCCGCGAATCCGTTGAGGCCGGCGAGCCAGCGATTGTCGGTGATCACGTCGAGCGGGACGATCGCCGCGTTGATGCCCGCGAGGACGAAGCTCATGATCGCGCTGTTGCGCCTGGTGCTTCTCTCCTCCGACGCGGCCTCCGCGAAGATGGCTTCGGCGCGCGCGACCCGGTCGTGAGGTGGCAGCGTGGCGAGCGAGCGAAGGCGGTCGTCGAGGCGCTCGGCTGGCGTGTGCAGGAACCCGAACGGCCACCCGAGCAGCGCGCCAACACCGACCGACGTGAGGACGACGCCGCCGATGAGCTCTCCTTCCTCGTCCGTCGTGAGAGGACTCGGGTGCGACAGCGCGTCGACCATCAACGGCACGCCGATCGCGGTGGCGACCGCGCCGCCGACGATCAAACCCGCGATCACGGCGACACGCGTGTTGCCGTCGAGCACCGCTTGATCGTGCGCGATCGCGGACAGGCGCTCCGCCGCGGCGCGATCCGATTCATCATCGGCGCGCGCGACTGGCGCGAGCGCGCACATGCCCAACGCGACCAGCGTGAGGCGAAGGAAGCCGTGCATCGGCTTCGAGGATAGCCCCGCTTCGCTACTTCGTCGTGCTCTCGGTGCCCGAGAAGCTCATGTCGCCGCTGCCCTTCTCGTTGCCCGAGGCGTCGAGGATCGTGAGCGGGCCCTTCAGCGAGACGGCGGTCACCTCGGCGTCCTTCGGCCGGACGTCGATCGTGCCTTCGAGCTTGGATCGCATGCGAAGCTGCGCGTCGATCTTCGTCGTGAAGGTCAGCGACACGTTGAAGGTGGCCTTGTCGGCGTCGGCGCTGTTCAAGATGAACTCGACGCCGTCGACCTTGGTGCTGCCGTCGTCTTTCTGGCCGATCACCGCGAGCACCGCGTCCTGCGAGGGGATGAGCTTCTCGCCGATCTTCACCGCGCGGTTCGGCAGGAACGCGAGCGATTTGTCCTTGTCGACCGAGTCGCCGAAGTGGTCCTTCAGCTCCTTCAAGAGCGACGCGGCGACCGGCGAGCCGTTCGAGCCGAGCGCGGAGAACGTCCCGTCGTCGCTCCGCGAGATGACGTAGCGCGATCCCTGGAGCGGATTCACCGACTTCTTCTCGGCGTCGGTGCCCTCCTGCGAGGTCGACACGAGCGTCTTCACGTCGACGCCGGCCTTCGTGACGCGGAACTCGTCGGAGCTCTGCACGTCGATCTTCGCGGCGGTCTCTTCTTCGTTTCGGTAGACCTTGCCGGCGAGCGTGAACTTCACGGACGACTTCATCGTGCCGTCGATCTTCGCGCCGGCCTTGGGCACCGACCTCGTGAAGGTCACCTCCGTGGGCTTCGCGGGGACCGCCGCGGCGACGCTCACGCTCGCGCTCGGCGCCGGGCTCGTGGATTCGCTCCCAGCCTTGCAAGCGAGGAGCACAGCGAGAAGAAGGCCACACGACGCGAAAATGCTCACACGTTCCATGACCCGCGACTCTACCGCTCCTCGTCTTCCAGCTCCATCGCTGGCGACGTTTCACCGAAGCCACTCGTGAAACGGAGGGTATAACGTTGTGACCGATGCGAACGTGCGCGCGTTGCCAACGATTGCTGCCGGACGATTTTCGCGTCTGTCCGTACGACGCGTCTCCGCTCGACGACCGCGCTGCGCCGCAGCAAGCGGCGGCCCCGCTCTTCGGCGGTCACTACGAAATCCTCCGCATGCTCGGCGAGGGCGGCACGGCGCGCGTCTACAAAGCCCTCGACGTCCGCAGCGGCAAGCACGTCGCGGTGAAGGTCATCGAGGGTCCGGGCGCGAAGACCGCGACGTGGGCTCAGCGCCTCTTGCGCGAGGTCGACCTCCTCAAGTCGATTCGTCACCCGAACGTCGTCGAGGTCCTCGACGGCGGACGCCGCGACGACGGCTCGCCGTTCCTCGTCATGGAGTACCTCGAGGGCGAGACGCTCGGGCAGCTGATGCGGCGCCGGCCCGAGCTACCGATCGAGCTCGCGCTCCTCGTCGCGGCCGAGATTGCCTCGGGCCTCGCCGCGTCCCACGCGCGCGGCGTCATCCACCGCGACGTGAAGCCGGACAACATCTTCCTCGTCGAAGACGGCGCGTCGGTGCGCCGCGCGAAGGTCTTCGATTTCGGCTTCGCGCGTTTGCAGGGCGGCGAAGGGCTCACGGCGAAGGGCTTCATCGTCGGAACCCCCGAGTACATGGCGCCCGAGCAGACGCTCCACGACCCGACGGGGCACCGCACGGACATCTACGGGCTCGGCGTCGTGCTCTTTCGCATGATCACCGGCGTGCTCCCGTTCACCGGCGAGGCCGCGACGCTCCTCGCGCAGCACCTCTACGTGCACCCGCGTCCGCCGAGCGCGCTGCGCGAGGGCGTCGCGCGCGACGTCGACGCGATCGTCACGACGGCGCTCCGGAAGCTCCCCCGAAATCGTTATCCCTCGATGCAGGATTTCTACGAGGATCTCGAGCGCGCGATGGGCAAGCGCTCGGGCAACGTCACGACGATGCTCGAGTGGGAGGACGTCTACGAGCCGCAGACGCCGTTCGCGAAGGCTATCGCGGAGAAGCTCAAGAAGCGCGTCCCGGGTTGATTGCGAGTCACTTCTGCGGCGCGCAGGTCGACACGCCCGCGCCGACGATGGTCGACGTGAGCGACGCGACGGCCTTCGACGTGAGCGTGATGGGGTCGAACACGGTCACGGTCGTGCCTTGGTTTGGCGGGCCGGTGAAGATCCAGAACTGGCCGCCGTAGAACGCGTACGCGAACGCGTCCTGCGAGGTGCCGACGCCGACGCTCACCTCGGAGATGATGTTCGCGTTGGTCGGGTCGAGGTTGAGGAGGTCGCCGCCCGAGCCGAACTGCGGCAGGCAGAAGGCGTAGAGGTGACCGTCGCCCGTTCCGGTGAGCTCGCATCGGCCACCCGTCTTGGGCTTGAACACGCCGATCACGTTCAGGTTGAACGTCGTCGTGTCGATCGAGCCGAGGCGCGGGTTCTGGTTCGTCGACTCCGCCACGTAGAGCGTCTCGCCCGCGTCGGCCGCGCCCGAGAAGCCCATTCCGAACGTCGCGAAGCCGGCTTGGTTCGGTTTGTAAGGCGTCGGCTTGCACGCCGCGTTGAGCGTGCTGATCTCGAAGAGCTCGCCGTTCGAGAAGACGGAGTACGCGATGCCCGAGCGGTCGACGCCCATCGAGAACGGCGTGGACGCGTTGGTGCAGGAGATGTCGCCGATCTTCGAGAAGCCGAGCGTCGGCGGGTAGAAGCTGAAGAGCTCGTTCTGCTCGGTGATGACGTAGATGTACTGCGTGCCTGCGTCGGCGCAGTTGGTCACGATGGGAACGTCCGGGAAGACGACGTCGATCGGCGGCTCCTCGATCACGTCGGCGTCCGAGCCCGCGTCGTGATCGGCGTGGTGATCCGCCGCGACAGCGTCGACGACCTCGACGTGACCGCCCAAGTCCGTGCGCGCGCCGCAGCTCGCGCCCGCGAGCGTGAACGCCGCGAGCGAAAGCGAAGAACCGAACCAAAGGGACCAGCGATGCTTCACACCCCGTGTGTAGCACCGCGCGAGTCCATTGGAGGGCAGTTATCCTAAGCTGGCGCGATGACCGAGGCCCCGCTCTCCGAGCTCCCGCGCGCCCTGTCGCGGCCGCCGTGGATCTCGGGGCGAATCTCGCGCTCGATCGAGCCGGTGCGCGTCGCGCCGAAGAGGCTCGGCGAGCTCTCGCCCGAAGACGTCGCCGAGTGCGTGTCGAAGCTCAGGGCGGAAAAGCCCATCGAGGACGTCGACTCGACCGACGTCGCGCTCGCTCTCTTCGGAGCGACGTGCGTGTTCGGCGGGTGGCGCTCGGAGTACGACGCGTGCGCCTCGCAATATTTCGAGGCCCACGTCGAGACCGCTCTCCTCGCGCTCGTGCCCGTCGCGATCGGCGACATAGGGCCGAGGCGGAAGATCGCCGAGCGGTTCGTGCGCCAGCTCGCGGCCAAGCACGAGCGGCAGGTCCGCGACGTCGCGAAGCGATACGGAAAGCGCGCACTCGCGAGCATCGAGGAGATCCTCGCCGTCGATCGGCGCTTCGATTGTCCGAACACGCCTCCGGATCTTCCCGCCATCTTTCGCAAGGACCAGCTTCCGCGGCCGCGGCTGCACGATGGCCGCGCGCTCCCGCTCCTCGGCGTCGAGCGGCTCGGGCACATGCTCGCGTTCTCGACGCTCGATCGCGCGTACGAGGGCCTCTCCGACGTGAAGAAGATCTGCGATCCGCGATCGCTCGCCGAGCACGCGTGGGAGATGGCGCGCGCGTGGGAGGCCGAGGGCGCAATCTCGAAGGAGCGTTGGATGCTCGAGTCGCTCGCGCACCTCGGCGATGATCTCGTCATTCGCCGCGCGACCCCTGCCCTCACGCACCCGGACGTCGTGCGCGTCATCGGCTACGTGCCGACGAACGCCGCGGCGACCGAGCTCTGCACGATCGCGTGGCGCGCGACGCACGACAAGGGCGCGACCACGTTCAAGCTCGCGAGCGTCGCGGCCGCGTTCGCGATGGTGGCCCGAAGGCGCGGGCTCACGGTCGAGGAGCAGGAGGACTCGCTCGTGCCCACCGTCGCCGCCGCCGAGCCGAACGACGAGAGCGCGCCCGTGTCGTCACGCCTCGCGGCGCTGCGCGCGAAGAGCATCGACGCGCGCGTCACGGTCGAATACGGCGCGCGCCCGCTCGTCGTCGGCTTCGACGAACGGCTCGACCCGTTCATCCAGACAGGCGGAGGCACGAGGCTGCGCGATCTCCCGCGTCCCGGCGAGGCGGACGACCTCGCGAAGATCGCGCGCGCGCACGAGATCTGGCGCGAGCTCCAAGAGGACGTCGCGGCCATCGCGGATCTCCGCATCCGATCGCTCGAGCGCGCGATGGTCAGCGGTCGCTCGTGGACGCTAGGCGCGTTTCGTCGCGCGTGGATGGACCACCCGCTGATGCGTTACGTCGCGCTCGGAGTCGTCTGGCGGAGCGGCTCGACGCCGTTTCGCATCGCGGAGGACGGCACGTTCGCCGACGTCGACGACACGACGCTCCACGGCGTGAGCGTCGTCTCGGTCGCGCACCCCGCGCAGATGACCGACGGCGACGTCATGCGATGGTCGAGCGTGCTCGCCGATTATCGAATCGTGCAGCCCATCGATCAGATCGCGCGCCGCGTGCTCCGCGGCCTGAGCGGCGCCTCCGCCGTGCTCGTCCCCGCGCAGCCGATGTCGCACGCGGATCTCCAAGAGCGGGTCCGCGCGAGCGGCTTCGAGATCGGGTTTCGCTTGGGCAAGCAGTACGTCTCGCGAAAATGCGCGCGAAGCCCCGAGCGCCTCGGGCTGACCGTCGAGCTCGCGAACCAGCTCGTCACGCGCTTCACGCTCGTCGCGGAGCGCTCCGGCAAGCCCGTGGATCTCGGGGGGCATCGACGCGGTCGATCTCTCCGAGCTCGCGCACGACTTGAGCGTCGTAGCGTACGCGAAGTAAATCACGGCTATTCTGCGCGAATGACCGCATCGAACGTCCGAGAGCACGTCTCCCGCGAAGAGTGGGAGCAGCGCGTCGCGCTCGCCGCCGCGTATCGACTCGTCGCCCACTTTCACTGGGACGACTGATCTTCACGCACCTCTCGGCGCGCGTGCCGGGACCCGAGCACCACTTCCTCATCAACCCGTACGGGATGCTCTTCGACGAGATCACCGCGTCGAGCTTGGTGAAGGTCGACCTCTCGGGGAACAAGGTCATGGAGTCGCCCTACGAGATCAACCCCGCGGGCTTCACGATCCACGGCGCGATTCACGCCGCGCGCGAGGACGCCAAGTGCGTGCTCCACGTCCACAGCTTGAACGGCATCGCCGTCTCCGCGCAACGAGGAGGCGTACTGCCGATCTCGCAGCAGTCGATCTTCGTGCTCTCGTCGCTCGGTTACCACGACTACGAGGGCGTGGCGCTGCGCGACGACGAGAAGCCGCGGCTCGTTCGCGATCTCGGCGACAAGACCTTCTTCATGCTCCGAAACCACGGGCTCATCACCGTCGGCGAGAACATCCCCGACGCGTTCGTGTTCCTCTACATCTTCGAGAGCGCGTGCACGATCCAAGTGCGCGCCCAAGCGGGCGGCGGCGAGCTCGTGCCGATTCACCCGAAGATCATCGAGGGCGCTCAGGCCGCCGCGAAGCAGGTGACGCGCGGCGCGGGCGGCTCGCTCGCGTGGCCCGGTCTATTGCGCATGCTCGACCGCAAGGACCCGTCCTATCGCGAGTGACGCGAGCACGAGCGCGGTATACTCACGAGCCGATGCAAAAGCTTGCTTGCGCGTTCGTCCTTCTCTCCGCCTGCGGCGGCGCGATCACGACGACCGATGGTGGCGCGGACGCGTCGAGCGACGGCGCGACGCCCCTCGACGCGAAGGCGGACGTCACGCAGCCGCCGCTGCTCGACGCGGGCGCGTTCTGCACCGGGTCGTCGCCGAAGCTCATGATCAACGGCGCGGACGTTCCGATCATGAACACGACGGGCAAGGCGATCATCCTCAACTGCTGCGAGGCCGCCGAGCTCACGCTCGCGACGTCGGCTTATCAAGCGCTCCTCAACCTGATGTGGCGCGCTCCCGCCGGCGCGGGCGCCGCGACGATCGATCTCGCGAGCCCGCCGCAGGGCTTCTCGATCGAGATGGATCTCGGCTGCGATCCCGCGACGACCTCGTGCGCGACCGCGAGCCCGGAGGAGCGCTACACCGACGGCTTCTCGGGCACGATTCAGTACGCGACCGGCAACGGCCCGCTGTCCGTGTCGTACTGCGTCCAGGTCGCCGAGTCACCGACGCAACCGCACAGCACGATCCACTCGATGATGCTCTACGCGCCGAGCATTCCCTCGCCTTGATGATGTATCATCGACCGTGCAAGCGGAGGGTTCCATGAAGAAGCTCACGATTCGCGCTCTCGGTGTCGGCGCGGTGCTCGCGTTCGCTGCATCCGTGGCAGCGGCCGATGCTCCACGAACGCAATCGAGCAGCACGCTGAGCTGCACGAAGAGCGGAATGACGTGCGGCAGCAGCGGGCAGTGCTGCTCGCACAGCTGCGCGATTCCGCACGGCCGCGTGGTCGGCCGCTGCAACTGACGTCGAAGGTCGCGCGCCGCGGGTGCGTACGCTAACGGACACCGCGCGATCCGCCGAAAAACGCGTCGTTCGGGCGCGGCACGTGCCTTGCTGAGCTCGCGGGCGTGAAACGCTTCGCGCTTTTCTTGCTCGCCGCGTGTGCCGGCGACGCTCCGCCGGCATGGACCGCCGCGCCCACGGCCGTTCACCTCGTTCAAGGCGAGACGCAATCGATCGCGCTCGCGTTCACCGACGCCGACGGCGACCCCGTCTCGGCGAGCGTGTCGAGCAGCGCGGTCGAGAGCGCGATCGCCGCGCCGTCGCTCGTCGTGCACGCGCCGTTCGACGCGCCCGCGAGCGATCTCCTCACGGTCACGCTCGACGACGGCCGCGGCGCCACGACGAGCTACCCGATCCAAGTGACGGTCGACCCCATCGCGTGGAAGAGCGATTTGAAGTGGAGCGGCGCGGCTGGCCCGATCGCGCGCGAGCACGGCACGTTCTTGATCGACGAAGGCGCGCGCGCGGCGTTCTTGATCGGCGGCAGCGGCTACAGCCCGCAGGGCACGGCGCTCGCGGACTTCTGGAAGCTCGACGTCGACGGGGGAACGTGGACGCAAGTCACGCCGCAAGGCGACGTCCCTCCGCCGCTCGCGTCCTCGCGCGCCGTCCGCATGCCTGGGACGACGACCGCGTACCTCTTCGGCGGCTACACGGGCGACGGCTCGACGGACACCGGCGAGCTCTATCGCGTCGACTACGGCGGCGGCGCGCTCGTCTTCAAGAAGCTCACGCAGGTCTCGCCGCCGACGCCCCGCGAGCTCCACGGGTTCGGTTACGACCCCCAGACGCAGCGCTTCGTCGTCTTCGGCGGATTCAGCTACGCCGCCGGCAAGGCGCTCGCAGATACGTGGATCATGCAACTATCCGGCGACACCGGGACGTGGACGAAGTCGAGCGGAGCCGCGCCGAGCGCGCGGACACGCCGACCTGGACGCAGGTGCTCGACGGCACCGAGGCCATCCACGCGCCCGGACGCCGCAACGGTTGCTTCGTCGTCGACCCACGCGGTCCGTCGCTCTACGTGTTCGGCGGAACGTCGGACGGAATGACGACGCAGCCCGGCCTCTGGGCGCTCGACATGCGCCCCGGCCATGAGGGCTTCTCGCTCGTCCAGCGCGACGGCGAGCCGGTGCTCCGCTCGAGCGACTTCGGCTTTTACGACGCGAAGACGGGCGCGGTGAGCTGCGGCTTCGGAAACTCGCTGCAGGGCGTCTACACGGATCTTGCGTCGATCGGGCCCTGACGTTCCAGCCTAAGATGACGACGTGGAGAAAGTGATCGTCCTCTTCGTCGTCGTGCTGATCGCGGTGGCGTTTGCGCTCTACGTCGGCAAACAGCGCCGTGCGCACGGGCCGTCGACGCGCGCTTCCGCGACAGCCAGCGCGTCGCGCTGAGCTTCGATCACTCGGCCACGAACCCGAACCACAGGTTCGTGGTCGTGCCCGCGGTCGACTCGATCGCGAACTCCGACGCCGACGCCGCGGTGCGCGTGATGGTCAGGTGCAGCGTGTCGCCGTTGTTTCCGGTTTGCGCGTCCCACGAAAACGAGAAGCCCGGGGGCTGGGTCGTGTCGACCGCGTCGACGCTCCAATCGCTCGTCGGCGCGTCGGAGAAGAGCTGCACGGCGATCGTCTTGCTCTCGCCCAGCGCGAGCTGGAGGCCGTTGGTCGTCTGCACCTGCGATTGAAACGTGATGTTCTGTTTCACCGTCAAGACCGGCGCCGCGTTGAAATACGGCTGCGCGAGCACGGGCACGCACGGGTCGTGACCCGCGAGCGCCGAGGCGTTCGACCACGAGCGCTGCACGACGTACGAGCCCACGAGGCGCTGGAAGCTCTGCGGCTCGAGATCGCACATGTCCGCGACCTCGGCGCCGGGCACGTAGTTCCAAATCAGGTGATCGACGTCGGTGAACGCCCAACCCGGCGCGGTCTGAAGGAACGGATCGGTCGCGGCTTCGATGAGCTCGTGGGAGAGCGAAGCGCTGAGCGCGTCGAAGCCGACGAGCGCGCCCGCCGACGGACACCGCGGCAGGACCGCGTACACGATCTTCGTGTTCTTGAGCCCTTGGAAGTGAAACCCGTTGAAGTCCGTGCAGCTCGTTCCGAAGAGCGGGTCGCTGATCGTCGTCGACGCGGGAAAGAAGATCGCGAACACGTCGTTCGGGTCGTTGTCGAGATACGGCGCGAGCCACGCCTCGATCCCGGCGGTGTCGATCGTCTGCGGCGGCGTCTCGCTCGCCACGATCGAGCTCGCTACGGTGAGCGCGCCCACGCCGTACTCGGACGTCGTCGCGGTCCAGTACGACGACGACGCGAGCTGCTTGAGGAAATCTTCGACCTTGGCTTGCTCGGCGTCGTTCGCGAAGAAGATCGGGACGACCTTCGGCGTCGACATCACGGGGCCCTGCTGGTTCTGGATTTGGGGCACCGACGGATGCGGGCCCGGGTAACCGGCGTCCGGTCGCGCGTCAGCGCCGGAATCCGCGGGGACCGTGTCGTCCGCGCTGCATCCGATCGACACGAGCACGGCCGCAGCCTGGAGCCATCGCCTCACGCGGGTGCAGTGTAGCTCAGAAGAAGAGGCGCACGCCCCAGAGCGCGAGGGCGATCATCGCGACGCCGGCGACGCGCACGGACCACTGCGCGGCGCGCAGCGTGATGCGGTCGCGGTAGCGCCGAAGCATCCACAAAAAGACGTGGAACCAGCCGAACATCCCCAAAAAAACGCCGGCGACGAACATCCCACGCTCGGCGAGGTCGAACCGGATGCGCGTGAACGACAGGAGCGTCGCGATCGATCCGGACCACGTGATGATGAGGACGGGGTTCGCGGCCGAGATCGAGAAGCCGAGCGCGAACGGGCCGCCGCCGGTCTTCTTGGGCGGGCTCGCGTGGGGCGGCGTGATCTCGAAGCGCGCGAAGTACACGCCGAGCCCGAACAGGATCGCGACGCCGATCGCGCGCGCGATGATCTCGACGATCGCGTACCGGCGCATCAGCTCGCTGACCCCGGCGAGCGCGAGCGCGCAGTAGATCGTCTCGGCAAGCGCCGCGCCGAGCGCGATCCCGCGACCCTCGTGATCGCGACCGGACACGCCGCGCTCGAGCAGCAGCACGGCGATCGGACCGACGGGCGGGATCGACCCGATGAAGGCCATCGCGAACCCGGACGCGAACGCGACGAGGATCAGCGGCAAGTCAGCGCCGCTTGCACGCCGCGCGCGTGCACGACGCGAGCGTCGTTCTCTCCGAAGGCGGACGTGTAGAGAGACACGGCTTGCTCCATCGCCGCGCGGAGCCCTTCGGACTCGCCCATGTCCGCGTAGACCCCGACGAGGCGCATCCACAGATCGCCGAGCGCGCGGTCTTCCGCGCCGAGCATCACGAGCTTGCTGATCGCGCCGCGGTAATGGCGGTCCGCGGCGCTGAGATCGCCCGTCGCGTGGGCGACCGCGCCGAGCGCGATTTCGAGGCGCGCCGCGTCTCCGCCGCGCGGGTCGCTCGCCTTCGCTTCAGCGAGCGCGTCGCCGAGGACGCCTGCGAGCTCGCTGCCCGGCGTGCCGAACGTCTTCTGCGATCCGTCGTCGGAGGTCACCCAAGCCCAGACGACGCTCTCGAGCTCGACCGTCGTGTCGTGCCCGACGCGCGGGATCGCTCCTTGCGCCGTGAGGACGAGCCCGGTCTCCTGCCCGAGCGAGACCTTGCTCGGATAACCCGCGACGAGCGTGCCGTCTCCGAGGACGACGACGACGTCCACGACGCGCGGCCGCGCTCCTTCGAGGCTCGCGTTCGCGAGAAACACCAGCAGGTCGTTCATGCGAGGGAGAATACCGTACACTCGACGGATGCTCGTCCCCGGTCCCGACGCTCCGGTGGAGCACCTCGCTTCCGCCGCGCGCACGCTGCCCGACTTGTTCCGGCGCCGATGCGCCGCGAGTCGAGGCGCGCCCGCCATGTACGAGAAGCAGGGCGGCGCGTGGACGCCGATTTCGTGGAAGAGCTTCTTCGAGCAGGCGCGCCGCGCGGCGCGCGGCTTCGCGACCCTCGGAGTGAAGCGCGGCGACCGCATCGCGGTGCTCGGACCGACCAAGAGCCCGTGGGCGATCTACGACATGGCCGCGCAGCTCGTCGGCGCGGTGAGCCTCGGCATCTATCCGCACCAGACCGTCGAGCAGATCCGCTACCTGCTCCAGCACAGCGAGGCGAAGGTGGTCCTCGTCGACGGTCAGGAGGAGCTCGACAGCGTGCTCGCCGCGGCCGCCGGCCTCGACTCGCTGCTCGTGATCGTGCCGTGGGACGCGGCGCTCGCAAAGGAAAACGCATCACGAGACGCGCGCGTGCTCTCGCCCGACGCGCTCCGAGCCGAAGCGCTCTCGGACGCCGAGCTCGACGCGTCGCTCGGCGCCATCTCGCCCGAGGACACGGCCATCTTGATCTACACGTCGGGGACGACCGGCCCGCCCAAGGGCGCCATGATCTCCCACCGGAACATCCTCACGCTCCTCGACGGCTACAAGGGGATCGCGCCGCTCTCGCAGAGCGACGTGTCGCTCAACTTCTTGCCGATGGCGCACGCCGCCGAGCGCGTGCTCGGCTTCTACGGTCGCATCGACGCCGGCATCGCGACGGCGTACGCGCGCAGCATGGCCACCGTGCTCGACGATCTCGGGGAGGTGCGGCCCACGATCTTCGGGGCCGTTCCACGCATCTTCGAGAAGGCGTACGCGAAGATCCAGTCCGAGCTCGAGAAGAAGCCGCGCGCCGTGCAAAAGCTCGCCGCATGGTCGACCACGATCGGTCGCGCCGCCGCGCGCCACGAGATCGCAGGGCGCCCCGTGCCCGTCGCGTTGCGCGCGCAGCGCGCGGTCGCCGATCGCATCGTCGCCAAGCGCGTTCGCGAGGCCTTCGGCGGACGCGTGCGCTTCTCGGTCACGGGCGCCGCGCCGATCGCGCTCGAGATCCTCGAGTTCTTCTGGGGCGCGAAGCTCCCGATCTACGAGCTCTACGGGATGACCGAAGCGACCGTGTGCACGCACGTGAACCGACCCGGCGCGACGAAGCTCGGCACGGTCGGTCGCGTCGTTCCGCCGATGGAGGCGCGCATCGCGGACGACGGCGAGGTCCTCTTGCGCGGGCCGTGGGTCTTCCAGGGCTATTACAAAGACCCCGAGGCGACCGCGAGCACCGTGAAGGACGGCTGGCTCCAAACCGGCGACATCGGGACCGTCGACGCCGATGGCTACCTCCGCATCACCGACCGCAAGAAGCACCTCATCATCACCGCGGGCGGAAAGAACCTCGCGCCCGCGAACATCGAGAACGCGATCAAGAACCAAGATCCGCTCGTCAGCCACGTCTACGCGCACGGCGATCGCCGCGCGTTCGTGACCGCGCTGATCGCACCGAGCCCGCTCGAGACGCTCGCGTGGGGCAAGGAGCGTGGCCTCGTCCCGCCGGCGGACGTCGAGACGCTCACACGCGAGCTGCTCGCGAACCCCGCGAGCCGCAGCGCTCCTCTCAACGCGGCGATGGCGCGCGTCGTGTCACACCCCGATTTCGGCGCGCGCATACGCGAGGCCGTTCGCAAGGGAAACGAGCACCTCGCGCAGGTCGAGCGCGTGCGCCGCTTCAGCGTGCTCGATCGCGACTTCAGTCAGGAAGCCGGCGAGATGACGCCGACGATGAAGCTGAAGCGAAAATCAGTCGAGCAGCTCCACGGGTCGCTCATCGACGCGATGTACGCAGGCGGCGGAATCGAGAGCTGACGCTCTAGCGGTGGACGACGCGCGCGCCGGACGTGTCGTAGGTCGACTCGCAGATGGTCGTGCTATCGCCCTGCCTCTGCACGCTCACCACGTATTCGTGGATGGGCGTCTTCACGGCGCGCAGGTACTCGGCGGCGACGTCGTCGCACTTCGGGGCCTTCGCGGGGTCTCGAACCTGGCACGCGATCATGAGCTGAGCGGGCATGCCAGAGTCGAAGCCTCCATCGAACAGGTCCCCCACGAGCGCGCCGACGTCGTTCGTGTCGAGCGTGATCGCCTGATCGCAGCCGAGCGCGCGAAGCTCCGTCATGCCCGGGGCGTTGATGCCCTTTTCGGCGAGCTTGCTGCCCTCGTTGATGACCTTGAACGCGGTCTTGCCCGTGCTGCTCGTGGCGAAGAGGTAGACGCCGACGCCCACGGCGATCGCAAAGACGAGCGCGACCCCACCGACCACGAGCAGCGCGACGAGGCAGCCGCTCATCCCCTTCTTCGCCGGCGGCGCCATCGGCATCCGCGGCGGCGGATACGGCATCACGTCGCGCCGACCTCCGCGCGCAGCGTGTCTCCAGCGCGCTTCTGCTGCTTGGGCGTGAGGACGGGGACGACCGCGTGCAAGAACGAGATCACGCGGCGAACGCGCTCGACCGTCGTCTTGACGACGTCCGGGTCGACGTACGATTTCGCGGAGTACGCCTCGCCCTCGAACTCGGCCGCCGTGGCGTGCAGGCGTTTTTGCCAGGCCTCGCGCTCGGCGCGCGCGCTCTCCGCGATCGCAGTGTCCGCGTCGAGCTTGGGCGCGATCTTCTCGTTTTGGTCGGGCGAGATTTCGAGGTCCGAGCGCCAGTTTCCGTAGCGCGTCTGGGCGTCGTCGGTCGGCAGTTTGTCGGCGCGATCGGCGAGGGCCGCGGCGAACTTCTTCCGCTGCGCCGGCGTGAGGATTCGGTGGAGCTCCTCGAGCGATTGGCCGTCCGGGGCGGCGACCTCCGCGCGCGCCTTGCCCAGGTTTTCTGCGTCGGTCAGCAGCGTCTTGTCGTCGACGTTGCCCGCCTCGACCGAGCTCGCCATGTCGAGCGCGAGCGTCTTTCGCATCTCTTGGACGCGCTGATGCCGCCCGTTCACGTCGTTGATGAGGCCGACGAGCTTTCGATTCTGGTCCTGATCGAGGTCGAGCTCGGCGATCGCGTCGGAGATCAAGAGGACGATGCCGACCTCGGGCGAAGAAGCGCGGGCGGCGGGGGTCTCGTGCGCCTGAGGAGATGGGCCGAGGTCGAACCGGGCGCCTCCGCCGGTCGCCCCGCAGGCCGTCAACAGCATCACGAGCGCAGTCGAATCGAAATGCGAACATCACCGCGCCAGCGTACGCTATCTGCGAGCCGTGAGATTCGAGAACACGTACGCGCGCCTGCCCGATCGCATGTATGCGCGCGTCGCCGCCACGCGCGTCTCGCGGCCGCGCCTCGTCAAGCTGAACCGGGCGCTCGCGGAGCTGCTCGGCGCGGACGTGGAGGCGCTCGCGTCGCCGGAGGGCGCCGAGATCCTCTCCGGCAACGCGGTCCCCGTCGGCGCCGAGCCGATCGCGCTCGCGTACGCGGGGCACCAGTTCGGCCATTTCGTGCCGGCAGCTCGGGGACGGCCGCGCGCTCCTCCTCGGTGAGGTCGTGTGCACCGACGGAAAGCGCCGCGACGTTCAACTGAAGGGCGCGGGCCGCACGCCGTTCTCGCGCGGCGGCGATGGTCGCGCGGCGCTCGGTCCGGTGCTTCGCGAGTACGTCGTGAGCGAGGCCATGGCCGCGCTCGGCGTTCCGACCACGCGCGCGCTCTCGGTCGTGACGACGGGCGAGCGCGTGCTCCGCGACGAGCCGCTCGAGGGCGCGATCCTCGCGCGCGTCGCGGCGAGCCACATCCGCGTCGGGACGTTCCAGTTCTTCGCAGCGAGGAGCGACCACGAAGCGCTTCGCGCGCTCGCCTCGCACGCGCTCGCCCGCCACTATCCCGACGCGGTCGGCACGAACGACGACGCGCTCGTGCTCCTCGAGAGGGTCATCGATGCCCAGGCCGATCTCGTCGCAAAGTGGCTCGGCGTGGGCTTCGTGCACGGCGTGATGAACACGGACAACACGGCGATCTCGGGCGAGACGATCGACTACGGCCCCTGCGCCTTCCTCGACGAGTACGATCCCGAAAAGACGTTCAGCTCGATCGATCATCAAGGCCGCTACGCGTTCGCGAACCAGCCGAACATCGCGCTCTGGAACATGGCGCGCCTCGCAGAGGCGCTGCTCCCGATCATCCGGGGCGAACGAGAGGAGGCCGCCCGCCTCGCGACCGAGCGCCTCGAGCGATTCGCGCCGCGGTTCGAGCGCGCGTACCTGAGCGTGATGCGCAAGAAGCTCGGGCTCGTCCGCGAAGAGGAGAGCGACCTCTCGCTCGTCGAGGGATTGCTCGATCACCTCGTCGCTCACGAGCTCGACTACACGGTCTTCTTTCGCGCGCTGTGCGCCGCCGACGGAGAGCCTCACGCGAGCGACGACGAACCGGACGCGATCCGCGCTTGGCGTAAGCGGCTCGCGCTCGAAGAAGGCACGCCCGCCGAAGCGGCCGCGCGCATGCGCCGCGTAAACCCGGCGTTCATCCCTCGAAATCACAAGATCGAGGCGCTCATCGAGGCGGCGCGGCGCGACGACTTCGCCCCGTTCGAGACGATGGTCGACGTGCTCGGAAGACCGTACGAGGACCAACCGGAGCACGCCGATCTCGCGGCTCCGCCGAAGCCCGAAGAGCGCGTTCGGCAGACTTTCTGCGGGACCTGATGACTGCGGTTCAATGCGTCTGTCCGTGCTGTCTCGGTCCGCTCGTCGCGCGATCGAACGGCGACGAGTGCGCGCGCTGCGGGGAGTTTCCGCGGGTCGCCGGCGTCGCGACGCTCGTGTCGCATCCAGAGCTCACGATCGCGGCAATGCGCGATCGCGCCATTCGCGGATGGGTCGACGTCGCGAAGGCCGAGTCGGAGGCGTCGCGCGCGCCTTTGCTCGTCGAGGGCGATCGCGAACAGCTCGCTCGATCGATCGCGGGCCTGAAGGAGAACCAAGCGCTCCTCGAGACCGTGGCCGCAGCGGTCATCTCGCACCCGCGGGTACAACGAGACGAGCGCGCGCTCGCGCCGCTCTTCGTGCGGCCGCGCGGGTGGTCGTTCGAGCAGCTCCTCTCGTATTTCTACTTCGATTGGTGCGCCGCGCGTGATCCCGTTCGCGATCGGTTCTTGTCGGAGGCCAAGGCGCACGCGCGCGGCTCGGCGCTCGTCCTCGGATGCGGCGGGTGCGGCGTCGTCCGAGATTTCGCGGGCGCGTTCGACGAGGTCGTCGGCGTCGATTTGTCGCTGACGGGACTCCTTTTCGCCATGCGTCTCCTCGAGGGCGAGTCCGCGCGCGTGCACGTGCCGCAGGCCGCGTGGAAGGCGTTCACGCTTCGCGGCGCGGAGCCGCCCGTCTCCAACGTGAAGCTCGTCGTCGCCGACGGCGCGCGGCTCCCGTTCGCGGACGAGTCGTTCGCGGTCGTCGTGACCCAATACCTCCTCGACGTGGTGCCGGATCCCGACGCCGTGCTCCGCGAGATCAACCGCGTCCTCGCGCCGGGCGGCGTGTGGCTCAACGATGGCCTGCCGTTCCGTTTTCACGGTCAGCCCGCCGCGCTTCGCGCGCGCACGGGCGATGCTTGGCCATCCGTCATGGCTCGATTCGGGTTCGACGCGATCGCGATCGAGCGCCGGTCGCACCCGCACCTCGATCAGCGCGAAAATGATCCGTGGGCATCGCTGGAGCAGCACGAGGTCGTGCACGCCGTGCTCCGCAAGCGCGAGCCCGTCGACGCTTCGCCCGCGCACGCCGCGATGCGCTCGTATTTCAGCGGCGATCCTTCGAGCCTGTTCGCGCTCACGCCCGCGCTCGCGCACCGTGAGGCCCTACGCGTGCAAAGGCGCGTCGACGCTCGCGGCCAAGAGACTGCCACGGACCCGACGATCGTCCTCGGCGATCTCGAAGCGCGCCCGAGCGGCGCCGAGGCGCTCGGCTCCGTGCTCGCGTTCCTCCTCGCGCTCGACGGCGCCACGAGCGTCGAGCGCGTCCTCGCCGCGCACGGGGCCTCGCGCGGCTCCGCTCGCGAGCGCGACGCGGTCCTCGCCCTCGACGCGCTCCTCGCGGCTGGTTTGTTCGAGTAGCATCGCCGAGTGTCGCCGGGCCGAACGCACCGCGGGAGCATCCCGTTCGTCCTCGTCACGATCCTCCTCGACACGCTCGGCATCGGCCTGATCATCCCGGTCGCGCCGCGTTTGGTCGCGAGCTTCTTGGGCGGCGACCTCTCCGCTGCTGCGCACTGGTTCGGCCTCCTCGTCTCGCTCTACTCGCTGATGCAGTTCCTCTTCGCGCCGGTAGTCGGCGGCCTCAGCGACCGCTTCGGACGGCGCACGATCATCCTCATCTCGCTCTTCGGCGCCGGCGCGAGCTACATCTTGAGCGCGCTCACGCCGAACCTCGGATTGCTCTTCGTGGGGCGAGTCATCGCGGGGATCACGGGCGCGAGCTTCTCCGCGGCGAACGCGTACGTCGCCGACGTCACGCCGCCCGAGAAGCGCGCGCCCGCGTTCGGCCTCGTCGGCGCGGCGTTCGGGCTCGGGTTCATCCTCGGGCCCGCGCTCGGCGGCGCGCTCGGCGACCTCGGCCTTCGCGTTCCATACTTCGTCGCCGCCGCGCTGAACCTCTTGAACTTCGCGTACGGGGTCTTCGTCTTGCCGGAGTCGCTGCGCCGCGAGGACCGCCGCCCGTTCTCGTTCGCGCGCTCGAACCCGTTCGGCGCGCTCGCGAACCTCGCGAAGTACCCGATCGTGATCGGCCTCACGGGCACGATCTTCTGCGGCTTCGTCGCGCAGTGGATCCTGCAGAGCGTCTGGGCGCTCGACATGCAAGCGCGCTTCGACTGGACGCTCCGCGAGGTCGGCGTGTCGCTCATGATCGTCGGCGTCACGACGGCCCTCGTTCAAGGCCTCGGGATTCGCGCGATCCTCCCGCGCCTCGGCGAGAGGCGCGCGCTCCTCGTAGGCCTCGTGGTGAGCGCGATCGGAAATGCCCTCTTCGGCGCGGCGACGCAGGGCTGGATGATCTACGTCATTCTGGTCGCGGTCGCGCTCGGCGGCCTCGCGGGTCCGGCGACTCAAGCGATCATCACGCACGAAGTCGGCGCGACGGAGCAAGGCGAGCTCCAAGGATCCGTGAACAGCGTCGGCGGCCTCGCGGCGATCGTCGGTCCCCTCGTGGGCACGGCGCTCCTCTCCCGCTTTGGCCCGAAGGACGCGCACCCGCACATTCCGGGCTCGCCGTTCTACGCGGGCGCCGCGATCCAGGTCGTCGGGCTCCTCCTCGCCTTGCGCGCCTTCCGGAAGGCGCCGAAGTAGCCCTTCGCGGTATGATCGAATCACGGTCGATGCGAATCTCGTTGGTGCTCACCCTCCTCGCGTGCGGCGGCGGCCAAGACGTGCCGCCCGACGCGAGCGACGCGAGCCCCGACGTCGACGTCGCGGACGTGAGCGCGTCCGATGCGCCGCTCGACGTCGCCGACGAGCCCGACGTCCAAAAGCCGACGGGCAACATCGTCCGCATCATGGCCGCGAACATCACGAGCGGCACGCAACAGTCCTACGAAGATCCGGGCATCCGCATCTTCCAAGGGCTTCACCCCGACGTCGTCCTGATCCAGGAGTTCAACTACGCGACGGGCCAGCGCGCGCTCGTCGACAAGGCGTTCGGCACCGAGTTTTCGTATTTCGTCGAGCCGTCCGTGAACATCCCGAACGGCGTCGTGAGCCGTTTCCCGATCTTGAGCTCGGGCACGTGGACGGACGCGAGCACGATCGACCGGGGCTTCGCGTGGGCGCTCATCGACATCCCGGGCGCGATCGATCTCTTCGCGGTGAGCCTGCACCTCCTCACGACCGGCATCACGCAGCGCGACACCGAGGCGAAGCAGGTCGTGTCGCTCGTGCAAGCGAACGCGCCGCAGGGCGCATACGTGGTGATCGGCGGCGACTTGAACACGGACGCGACGACCGAAGCGGCGCTCGTCGACCTCGGCGCGCTCACGGACGTGTCCCCGCCGTTCCCCGTGGATCAGAACCAGAACAACGACACGAGCACCAACCGCAATCGCCCCCACGACTGGGTGCTCGCGAGCCCGAGCCTCCAAGCCCAGTCGGTCTCGACGTGGGTCGGGAGCTCGATCTACCCGTCCGGTCTCGTGTTCGACAGCCGCGTCTACACGCCGCTCTCGGAGGTCACGCCCGTGCTCGCGACGGACTCGGCCGCGCCGGGCATGCAGCACATGGCCGTCGTGCGCGATTTCTCGTTCTAACCCTCCCTACTGAATCGTCAGCTTGAAGTCCGGGCCCCAGTAGTTCGTCGAGACCGGGAAGATGTCGGTGTTCGACGTGTTCGTCGACCAACACGCGGACACGGTGATGTTGCCGAGCTGATCCGTCACCGTGAACGGATACGTCGGCGAGTCCTTGCGGGGAAACACCGAGCCCGAGTTCGAGAGGTACGCGCCGATGATGTACGCCTTGCCGCCCGTCGCCGTGAAGTTGATGGGCGAGTTGTAGAACTGCTCCGCGTTCGCTCCGTAGACCGAAGTGCCCTTCGCGAGCGACGTGGTCGTGTTTCCGGGATCCCAAACCTCCGCGTAGAGGTAGTCCGTCGAGGCCATGTTGATGCGCCACGCGACGCCCGTGATCGTCTGCGTCGTCGCGAACGTCATCGTGTAGTAGCGCGCGCTCCACCCGCTCCCGTTGCCCGGGTCGTAGAGCGTTCCCGTCGGCGGAAAGATTTCGACCGTGAAGCCCGAGCTGCACGTTCCGGCGCCGCACGTGAGGTTCGACCCGCAGACATGCCCGCACGACCCGCAGTTGTTGTTGTCGGAGAGCACGTTGATGCACGACGAGCCGCACCACTCGGTGCCGACGCCGCAGCAGTGCCCGCCTGCGCAGTACTCGGTCGACGCGCACGCGGTGTTGCAGGTGCCGCAGTGGTCGTGAAAGTTCTGGGTGTCGTAGCAAATGCCGTCGTTGCAGAGCGACATGGTCGAAGGGCACGCGATGCCGCACGCTCCGGCGTCGCAGTCCGCAGCGCCCGTGGACCAGAACGGGCCCGTCGGGTTGCCGCCGTCGAACGGCGGCACGCCCGAATCCGGATTTCCGCTGCCCGCTTCGAGAGCGCTCGCGTCGACCGTCGAGCACGCGGTGCCGCACGTCCCGCAGTGATCGATGCTCGTCTTCAGATCGGTGCAGACGCCGGCGTCGTCGCCCGCGCAATGAATCAGCGGAGCCGTGCAAGTCGACGAGTCGGACTTGGCGTCCTGGGTCGGGCCGCCGTCTTTCGAAGGCGAGCCGTCGGGGAGTGAGCCGTCCGGCTCGCCAGCGTCCTCGGACACGGTCGCGACGGCGCACGCGCCAGCGAGCAAGCAGCAAAGCCCAACAACGACGACCCGCCCGTAATTCATGGTCGAGATCGTATCACGGGCGCTCGTCTTGCAGGGGCCTGGCCCATGCGGAACGTGAGCGCCGTCCTCGGCGTGGTCGCGCTGCTCGCCGCGCTCGGCGGCGTGAAGGCTGCGGAGATCGGAAAGCTCGTCTCGTTCGGCAAAAAAGCACAAGCCGCGGGACCGCCGCCAGAATCCGTGGCGACGACGCGCGTGGCTCGACAGTCCTGGGAGGCGACCATCTCGGACGTCGGCACCGCGATGTCGAGCAAAGGCGTCACGCTGAGCAGCGAGCTGCCCGGCATCGTCACGCGCATCTACTTCGAGTCGGGCGACACGGTGAAGAAGGGCGCGCCCATCGTAGAGCTCGACACGAACGTGGAGCGCTCGCAGCTCGGCGCCGCCGAGGCGCGAAGAGACCTCGCCTCGCTGAACTTGTCGCGAACGAGCGCGCTCCTCGCGAGCCGCTCGGTCGCCCAGGTGCAGTACGACACCGACGAGACGCAGCTCGACGTGGCTCAGCACGACGTCGCGGCGCTGCGCGCACAAATCCAGCTCAAACAGGTGCGCGCGCCGTTCGAAGGTCGGCTCGGAATTCGCGGCGTGAACGTGGGCCAGTACCTCAACGCGGGCGCGCCGATCACCGCGCTCGAGCGCGTCAGGCCGCTCTACGTCGACTTCACGACGCCTCAGGAGCGCCTGCCGCAACTCGCGACCGGCATGCCCGTTCGCGTCGCCATCGCGAGTGACGGAAGCGCCGCGCGCGAAGGTCACATCGAGGCGATCGAGCCGACCGTCGACGTGATGACGCGCACCGTGCGCGTGCGCGCGAACGTCCCCAACGACGACGGCGCGATACGACCGGGGATGTTCGTCCGCGTGAGCGTCGTCTTGCCGCAGCGCGAGGACGTGGTCGTCGTTCCGACGAGCGCGATCCTCCACGCGTCGTTCGGCGACTCGGTCTTCGTCGCCGAAAACGGGATCGCGCGTCAGCAATTCGTACGCACCGGCGAGACGCGCGGCGACTTCGTCGCGATCAAGGAAGGCCTGTCTCCCGGGCAGGAGATCGTCTCGACCGGCGCCTTCAAGCTGCGCAACGGCGGGCGCGTGGTCGTGAACGCCACGAGCGAGCCCAAGCCGCAGCTCAACCCGAATCCGCCGAACCGCTGACGTGCGATGAAGCCGACCGACATCTTCGTCAAGCGCCCAGTCCTCGCCGTCGTCATCAACGTGCTGATGATCGTCGCGGGTCTGCAAGCGCTCCGCGCGCTCAGCGTGCGGCAGTATCCGCGCCTCGAGAGCGCGACGGTCACGATCACGACGCCGTACGTCGGCGCGAGCTCGAACCTCGTCAACGGCTTCATCACCGTGCCCATCGAGCGCGCGGTCTCGGCGGCCGACGGCATCGACTACATCGAATCGGAGAGCGTGCAGGGGCTCTCGACGATCCACGCTCGCCTCAAGCTCAATTTCAACGCGGCGGCCGCGCTCGCGGACATCAGCACGCGCGTCAACCAGGTGCGGGCCGATCTCCCTCCCGAGGCCGAGATCCCGAGCATCGCGATCGAGCCCTCCGACGCGGCGATCGCCGCGATGTACCTGAGCTTCGGCTCGCCGCTCCTCGAGGACAACCAAGTCACCGATTACCTCGTGCGCGTCGTCCAGCCGCGGCTCTCGTCGATCGACGGCGTGCAGCGCGCAGACATCCTCGGCGGGCGAAACATGGCCCTTCGCGCGTGGCTGCGCCCGGATCGCATGGCGGCGCTCGGCGTGTCTCCCGCGCAAGTGCACGACGCGCTCGCGGCCAACAACTTCCTCTCTGCCGTCGGCCAGACGAAGGGAAACCTCGTCGAGATGGACCTCTCGGCCTCGACCGATCTTCGAACCGCCGACGAGTTTCGAAAGCTCGTCGTGCGGCGAAGCGGCGACTCTCTCATTCGCCTCGACCAAGTCGCCGACGTCGCGCTCGGCGCCGAATCGTACGACTCCGAGGTTCGCTTCTCGGGAAAGCGCGCCGTCTTCATGGGGGTCTGGGTGCGGCCCACCGCGAACTCGCTCGACGTGATCAAGCACGTGCGCGAGACGGTCGCGTCGATCCAACGCGATCTCCCCTCGGGGATGGAGGCCCGGATCGCCTTCGACTCGACGACCTACATCGACAGCGCCATCCGCGACGTCACGCGGACGCTCATCGAGACGATCGTGATCGTCATGATCGTGATCTTCCTGTTTCTCGGGTCGATCCGTACGGTCGGCGTCCCGATCGTGGCGATCCCCGTGTCGCTCATCGGCGCCGTCTTCTTGATGCAGGTGCTCGGCTTCACCCTCAACCTCCTCACGCTCCTCGCGATCGTGCTCTCCGTTGGCCTCGTGGTCGACGACGCGATCGTCGTCGTGGAGAACGTCGAGCGCCACGTGCGCGAAGGGATGAAGCCCTTCGACGCCGCGATCACGAGCGCGCGCGAGCTCACGCTGCCCATCATCGCGATGACCGTCACGATCGCCGCGGTCTACGTGCCCATTGGCTTTCAAGGCGGTCTCACGGGCGCGCTCTTCCGCGAGTTCGCGTTCACGCTCGCCGGCGCGGTCTTCATCTCCGGCGTCGTCGCGCTCACGCTATCGCCCGTGATGTCCGCGCGGCTCGTTCGGCGCTCGGCGCGCGGAGGGTTCGCCGAGCGCGTCGACCGCGTCTTCGAGCGCGTCCGCGATCGCTACGCGCGCGCGCTCGACTCGACGCTCACCGCCCGCCCCGTGGTCCTCGGGATCTGGGCGGTCCTCTCGCTCTCGGTCATCCCGCTCTACGTGTTCTCGCAGAAGGAGCTCGCGCCGAACGAAGACCAGGGCGTCGTCTTCACGTCGCTCGACGTACCGGCGAACGCGAGCCTCGAGCGCGTGACGGCGTCATCGGACGCGATCGGCCGAGTGTTCCAGAGCGAGCCCGAGTTCGACCACAGCTTCCAGGTCTCCTATCCGAACGGCGGCTTCGGCGGAATGCTCGCGGTGCCGTGGGACGATCGCAAGCGCACGATCTTTCCGATCCAAGAGGAGCTCAACGCGAAGATGGCGCGCGAGGTGCCCGGCGTGCGCGCGCCGATGTTCTTGCCGCAGCCGCTCCCGAGCGCCGGGCTCTTTCCGGTCGAGCTCGTGGTGTCGTCGACGGAGAGCTACGAGAACATCATGCGCTTCGTCGACCAGATCGTCGCGGACGCGGCGAAGAGCGGCGAGTTCGCGTTCCCGCCGATCACCGACGTGCGCATCGACCAGGCCAAGTCGAACATCGTGGTCGACCGCGACAAGGTCGCCGCGCTCGGCCTCACGATGCGCGACGTCGGCAGCGATCTCTCCGCGATGCTCAGCGGAAACTTCGTCAACCGCTTCGACATGGACGGTCGCAGCTACAAGGTCATCCCGCTCGTCGCGCGCGTCGATCGCCTCGAGCCCGATCAGCTCGCCGACATCCACGTGCGCGGGCCCGGCAACCGGCTCATCCCGCTGAGCGCGATCGCGAAGCACGAGACGAGCGTCGAGCCGCGCAAGCTGACGCGCTTCCAGCAGCAGAGCTCGGTGAAGATCTCGGGCGTCCCCACGCGCTCGATCGATGGCGCCCTCCAAGCGCTCGAGACGTCCGCGCGCCGGGTCCTCCCGAGCGGTTATCACGTCGACTACACGGGTCAGTCGCGCCAGCTTCGCCAAGAGTCGGGCAAGTTCCTCCCGGCCTTCGCGCTCGCGATCGTCGTCATCTTCCTCGTGCTCGCCGCGCAGTTCAATTCGTTCCGCGATCCGTTCGTCATCCTCGCCGGCTCGGTGCCGCTCGCGATGTTCGGCGCGCTCATCTTCACGTTCCTCAAGTTCACGGGCCCACCCGGGCTCCATTTCCCGCTCACGCGCGGCTGGACCACGACGCTCAACATCTATTCCGAGGTCGGCCTCGTCACGCTCGTCGGCCTCGTGTCGAAGAACGGCATCCTCATCGTCGAGTTTGCGAACCGCGCGCAAGCCGAAGGCCGCTCCAAGGTCGACGCGGTCCGCGAGGCCGCGCGCACGCGCTTTCGTCCGATCATGATGACGACGATCGCGACCATCGCCGGCCACTTCCCGCTCACGCTCGTCACGGGTCCAGGCGCGATCGCGCGAAACTCGATCGGCATCGTGCTCGTCGGCGGCCTCGCGATCGGAACGCTCTTCACGCTCTTCGTCGTGCCGTCCGTCTACGTGCTCCTCGCGCGAACGCACCGCGCACCGGAGAAGGCGGAGACGACACGTTCGCTCGAGCCCGCAACGGCCTGAAACGCGCAAAGCCGTCGTTTGTCGCGGCGCTTCGCGAGCTTCGGGTCGCAGCCGCTCGCGACTGGTTCACCGAGTACACGATGCGGTTTGATCTCGATCCGGTGGCCGTGTGTACGCGCGTCACGAATCCAGCTGTTTCAAGCTCGGATCGATCGCTGCCGAGCGCACGGAGATCCAGGGCATCCCCACGCGCGACGGGAAATATCTGGTCTCGGCCGGCGTCACGAACGAAGAGGACGGCCGCGCCTGGGTGACGCTCGCGGATCGCCAAGCCGCGCACCGATGGACGCGCGAGCTTCGCTTCCCGTCCGTGCTCTCGTCCGTCGCGTTCCTCGACAGCGACGCGAGCGGCACGCTCTGGGCGGTGCTCCTCGCCGGCTCGTCGCCCGCAGACTACGTGAACTGGGCCGTGTGCCTCGACCCGAGCACGGGCAACGTGCGCGGAAGCTTCACGATGGCCGCGGAGGACCCGCCGTGGGAGAGCTTCCGCGACTACGCGGTAGAGGACGGCGTCGGCCTCGTCGCGGCCAAGCGAACGACAGCGGCGTGTCGTACGCGAGCTACGCCTGCCCTTGATTGACCTATGCTCGCCCTCGATGCGCAAGCTCCTCCTCCTTCTCGCGGCGTTCTTCTTCGCCGTGCCCGCGGACGCGTTCTGCGGGTTCTACGTCTCGGATAGCGGCAAGAGCCTCTACAACAACGCGACGCAGGTCGTGATGATGCGCGACGGCACGCGCACCATCCTCTCGATGCAGAACAACTACGAGGGGCCGCCGGAGCGGTTCGCGCTCGTCGTGCCGGTGCCGGTCGTCTTGCAGAAGGACAACGTGAAGACGTTGCCGCGCGATCTGTTCGCGAAGCTCGAGCAGCTCGACGCGCCGCGGCTCGTCGAATACTGGGAGCAGGATCCGTGCGCTCAGCTCGCGATGAACGAGGCGCCGCAGCGCATGGCCGCGAAGACCATGGGGCACGGCGCTGGCGCCGGTTTCGGACGCGGCGATCTCGGGGTCACCGTCGAGGCGCAGTTCACCGTCGGCGAGTACGAGATCGTGATCCTCAGCGCGGCGGACTCGGGCGGCCTCGACACGTGGCTTCGCCGCGAGAAGTACAACATCCCCGCGGGCGCCGAGCCGTTCCTCCGGCCGTACGTCGAGCACGGATCGAAGTTCTTCGTCGCGAAGGTCGACCCGACGAAGGTCACGTTCGACGAGCACCACCAGGCCGCGCTCTCGCCGCTTCGGTTCCACTACGACACCGAGCAGTTCACGCTCCCGATCCGGCTTGGCCTCCTCAACTCGAAGGACCAGCAGGATCTCATCATCCACGTGCTCGCCAAGAGTCAGCGCTACGAGGCCGCGAACTACGAGAACGTCGCGATCCCGACGAACCTCGACGTGCAGGAGAGCGCGAAGACCGAGTTCGCATCCGTGTATAATGCACTCTTCGACGACACGGTCCGCGAGCACCCGCGCGCGGTCGTCACCGAGTACGCTTGGGACGCGAGCACCTGCGATCCGTGCCCGGGCCCCGCGCTCTCGTATCAGGACTTCGCGACGCTCGGCGCCGACGTCGCGCCGTCACAAACCGCGCAGCAAGAGCCCGGCGGCGGCGGCGGTGGCATGGGCCGCGGGCGATACCGCTACCGCGGCGGCTGGGTCCTGACGCGCCTCCACGCGCGCTACTCGAAGGGCGCGATCGGTGACGACCTCGTCTTCCGCGCGGCGCCGCCCATCGTCGGAGGCCGTGAAATGCGGGCGTTCGGCAAGTCGCTCGAGCAGACACCGAACCCGTCCTCGTTCAACAATTTCCAAGCGCGCTACGCCATCCGCCACCCGTGGACGGGCGAGATCAAATGCGAGCACCCCGTCCGCGACGTCTGGGGCGGTCCCCCTTCGGGCCAAGCGTACGAGCCGCCCTCCGCCGCGACGAAGCTCGCCTTCTCCGACCGAAGCGCCTCGAAGCTCTCGTCGTTCATCGGCTACCACGCGGAACCCCCGACGACGACGACGCCAGCGCCGCCCGCTCCATCCGCTTCCGCGAGCCCCACGCCAGCGGCCCCTTCGAAGTCGGGGTGCGGGTGCACGCTCACGCCCTCCCCCGTTTCGGTGCCGGTCACGCTCTTTGCCTCCACATTTTTCGCTCTCGTTTGGATCCGCCGCCGGTCCCGCCCGTAAGGAATCCCCATGCGCATCCCCGCCCTCGCTGCGACCCTCGCGCTCGCGCTCGCCGCTCCCGCGGCGCACGCGTTCTGCGGCTTCTACGTCTCCGACAGCGGCAAGCAGCTGCTCAACAACGCGACGCAGGTCGTGCTCATGCGCGAGGGCACGCGCACCGTGCTCTCGATGCAGAACAACTACCAGGGCCCGCCGGAGAACTTCGCGATGGTCGTGCCGGTGCCCGTCGTGCTCCAGAAGGAGAACGTGAAGACGCTCCCGCGCGAGCTCTTCGCGAAGCTCGAGCAGCTCGACGCGCCGCGCCTCGTCGAGTACTGGGAGCAGGACCCGTGCGCGCAGACCGAGAACGAGCGCGAGTACAAAGCGGGCGGCGCCCGCGCGCGTGCCGCCGCGCCCGCCGCGATGGCCGACAGCGCGGCGAACCTCGGAGTGAAGATCGAGGCGCAGTTCAGCGTCGGCGAGTACGACATCGTCGTCCTCAGCGCCGAAAATTCCGGCGGGCTCGACACGTGGCTCCGCCAGGAAAAATACAACATCCCCGCGGGCGCCGAGCCTTACCTGCGTCCGTACGTGACCGAGGGCTGGCGCTTCTTCGTCGCGAAGGTCGACCCGCAGAAGGTCCACTTCGAAGGCTCGCAGGCCGCGCTCTCGCCGCTTCGCTTCCACTACGACAGCGAGCAGTTCAAGCTGCCCGTGCGCCTCGGGCTCATCAACTCGGGCGGCAAGCAGGATCTCATCGTTCACATCCTCGCGCGCGGCAAGCGCTACGAGGTCGCCAACTACGCGAACGTGACGATCCCGACCAACCTCGACGTCGAAGAGAAGACGAAGGACGAGTTCGGGACGTTCTACGCGGCCCTCTTCGACGAGACCGTGAAGAAGAACCCCGGCGCGGTCGTGACCGAGTACTCGTGGGACGCGAGCTCGTGCGATCCGTGCCCGGGTCCATCGCTCAACGGGCAGGATTTCGCGACGCTCGGCGCAGACGTCCTCCCCAACGCGACGCCCGAGGGGCGCGGTCGCTACTGGTACGGCGGCGGCTTCACGCTCACGCGCCTCCACACGCGCTACGACAAGGCGACGCTCGGCGCGGACCTCGTCTTCCGCGCGGCGCCGTCGATCGTCGGCGGTCGCGAGATGTACGCGCAGAACGGCAACATCGAGCACGGCGCGCTCCCCGCGACGTACAACAATTTCCAAGCGCGCTACGCGATCCGCCACGCGTGGACGGGCGCGATCGCGTGCGAGCACCCGCGCCGCGGGATTTGGGGCGGCCCGCCTTCGGGGCACGCCTACGAGCAGCCTAAATCCGCGACGAACCTCGCGTTCGTGAAGCGCGATCAGCTCGCGCTCGCGTCGTTCGTCACGGCTGACATTCCCGAGATCGGCTTCTCGAGGAGCGCGCCCCCTCCGCCCGTAGCGAGCGCGACGCCTTCCACGAGCGCGCCGAAATCCTCCGGAGGTTGCGCCGGGTGCGCGACCGCAGAGGACACGTCGCCCGCGGCCGTCGCTCTTTTCGCGCCGCTCGCGATCTTCATCCTCCGCAGGCGTCGCTCGGCATGAACAAGACGTGGCTCGTGATCTCCGGGCTGATCGCTTGCGCGTCCGCGCAAGTCACGGCGCCCGAGCCCACGAAGCCCGCGGTCGCGACGTTCTCCGCGCTCGTGCCCGAGGACGGCGCGCTCGCGCCCTCGCAGCTCCGCATCGGCGAGCGCGATCCGAAGATCTCGCCGTCGGACGTCGACACGTGCGCGACGTGCCACAGCGACGTCGCCGAAGAGTGGAAGACGAGCGCGCACTTCTTCGCGTCGTTCGACAACCCGATCTACCGCGGCTCGGTGATGCGCTTCCGAAGCGCGCGCGGCGACGAAAAGAGCCGTTTTTGCGGCGGATGCCACGATCCGTCGCTCATGGCCGACGGCATGATGGATCGCGAGATCCCGACGGACGATCTTCGCGCGTTCTCGGGCGTCACGTGCCGCACGTGCCACGGCGTGACGCACGCGCGCGCCGACGGAAACGCGAGCCTCGATCTGCGGCTCGCGTCGATCGAGCTCCCAAAAGATGCCGCATGTCCGCCGCAGGCGGCAGGCGCATGTTCGGACGCGGACGCGAGCGTCGAGCGGCACAAACGCGCGGCGACGCCCGCGGCGCTCCGCACCGCGAGCTTGTGCATCGGATGCCATCGCGTGTTCCTCGACGAGGGCACCGGCAACGCTCACCACCTCGCCGGACAAGACGAGGGCACGCCCTGGATGCGCTCCGCGTTCGCCGGGAGCCAAGGCGAGCGCGTCGACGAGGACGTCCCCATGCGCGACTGCCGCGGCTGCCACATGCCGAAGGAGGACGCCGTCAATGGCGACGCCGCCGCGAAGAACGGGAAGATCACGTCGCACAGGTTCCTCGGCGCCCACAGCTGGCTCGCGTCGATGCGCGGAGACGCGGCGCAGCTCGACCGGATCCGGCGTTTCTTGAAGACCGCCGCGACGATCGACGTCGTCGCCGCGCGCGTCGTCGGATCCGACGCGCAGCCCGTGATGTTGCCGGACGCGGCGAAGGTCGCTCCGGGCGATCGCGTGATCTTCGATGTCGCGATCAAGAACGTCGGCGCGGGCCATCGGTTCCCCGCGGGGACGCTCGACGCGCAGGATACGTGGGTCGAGGTGAAGGTGCTCGACGCGCGCGGACGCCTCGTCGCCTCCGCGGGCGACGCACACGAAAAGGGCGAGCCGCTCTTCACGCCCGGCACGCACGTGCTCCGCGCGGTGCTCCTCGACGGCGCGGGAAAGCCCGTGCTCGCGCGCGAGACGGATCAATTTCGCGCGACCGTCGTGAACCACACGATCGCCCCCCGCGACGCCGAGCTCGTCGAGTACGCGCTCGACGTTCCTCCGAACGTCGCTCTGCCGCTCCGCTTCGTCGCCAAGCTCCGCCACCGCGCGCGGAGCCTCGCGGTGCAAGACGCGACCTGCGCGCACGACAAAACCCCCGAAGCACGCGCCTTCGACGAGGGATTCGAGAAGAACTACGCGTTCGCCAAGCGCCTCGACGCGTGCAAGCCGCAGCCCATCGACGAGCTCGGCGAGTCCTCCGCGGAGCTCGGCCCCGGCGCCGGCGCGCGCGATGAATCCAAGGACTTCGACCGCGCGTACGCGTGGGCGCAAGGCGCGATGCATGTCCTCTCGGAGCGCCTCGACGAAGCGCGCGTCCCGCTCGCGATCGCCGACCGAGCCGCGCGAAACCCCACCGAGCACGCGATGGCGCTCTCGCTCCTCGGCCAGCTCGAGGCGAAGCAAGGTCGCGTGACCGAGGCGCTCATGCATGTCGCCGACGCGGAAAAACGAATCGGGCCGCACCCGTTCTTCGATCGCGTCCGAGGCGAAGCCCTCGCGTCCACGTGGCGCGAGGTGGAGGCCGCTCCACGCTTTTGCGAGGCCGCCACGACCGTCCTGCGCGACGACGCGCTCTTCACGGAGCTCGCCGTCGCGCTCGGGAGCGCCAACGAGCCCGCCCACGCGCTCGAAGCGTCCCGTTACGCGCTCACCCTCCAGCCCCGCGACGACGCCGCCCTCCGCGTGCAAGCGCTCTCGCTCGAAGCGCTCGAAGCTCCCCCGCCCCTCGTCCAGCGCGCGAAGGCCGCGTGGCTCGAGCGCCGGCTGCCCGACGACGGCTCGTCGATCAAGGCCAAGTGCTCCGCCCAGGTCCCTGGCTGCGCCCAGGAGCGCGATCCCGTCCGCTTGCACCCTCTCACGCCACGTTTCTAGCGACCTCCGCAGATCTTCGGCCGAAGTGGCGCGTAACGAGGGCATGCGCACATCGGTGTTGGCTGCATTTTGTCTCGTGGGGATGACGATCGTGGGGCCTGCGGTGGCGAAACCGGCGCTCGTCGTGGGCTCGGGGAGCGGATCGCTCGCGTCCGAGCTGACCGAGCTCGCGGATCTCGTGAAGCCGACGCTGAGCGCGTGCTCCGAGCACTGCTGGGTGCTCGATCAGCTCAAATTCTCGGGCGCGATGGACAAGGGAAGCGTCGACTTCGAGCTGACCGGTCAGCTGCTCCAGAAGGGCAGCTACGAGATCCCGCTCTTCGGCCCGGCCGACAAGCTACGCCTCGAGAACGTGACGCAGAACGGCGCGCACGCGACGCTCGGCTTCGAGGACGGGCACTACTACGTGCACACGAGCGCCGACCACTTCGCCATACGCGGCAAGCTCGTCCTCCCCGAGGATCGCACGATCACGATCGTCGGTCCGCTGAACGCGCTCGACACCGACGTGAAGGGCGGCCGCGTCACCGAGGGCGCCCACCTCACGGCGATCGCGGGCTCGGCGATCCACTTCGACGCCGAGGGCGACGCGCCTCCCGCGCAGCCCACCGTGTTCTCCGTCGCGCGCGCGCTCCGCGTCGGCAAGAGCATCGAGTTCGAGTACAAGATCAGCGCGCAGTCGGGCACCGATCTCGGCGTCGTGCATTTCCCGCTTCGCTACGGCGAGCGCGTCGTCGACGTGGGCGGCTCGACGGGCTGGCGCGTCGAGAGCGAAGAGCTCCTCCTTCCGACGACCGGCAGGCGCGCCGAGGTCACGATCACCGGCACGCTCGCGAACGTCGCGTCGTTCTCGCCCGACACGCGCTCGCCGTTCGAGTGGTGGCTGCTCGAGAGCGACGCCGAGCACCGCGTGCTCGCGACCGGCGACGCCAAGCAGCACGACGCGAGCGAGTCGCCCATCGTGCGCAAAGAGCCCAATTCCCGCCTCTTCCTCGTTCAACGCGGGCAGCACCTCGACGTCACGGTGCAGACGCTCCAGAGCCTCGACGTCCTCGCGGCGACGGTCCGCTCGCACTCGCGCACGCTCGTCCTCACGAGCGCCGGCGACCTCGTCTCGCAGGACGTCTTGTCGTACGACAACAACGGCCTCGATTACTTGTACTTTACACCCGACGGAAAGCCGCTCTACCTCGCGACCGACGGCGCCTCCGAGCGCGTGATGCACAAGGACGGCTCGGACGATCTCGATGATCCCGATGCGCCTCGGCCAGCACACGGTCACGGTGCAGTCCCTCTCGCAGACGACGCTCGGCACGCTCTTCGGTCGCATCGCGATGCCCGGGCCGCGCGTGCCGCTCGCGACGGGGAGCGCGGACATGACGTTCGGCCTCCCCGCGAGCGTGCACCCCGTCGTCGTCACGGGCGGTGAGCAGCCGACCTTGCCGCTCGCGCCGATGGACGGCGTGGCGTTCGCGCTCTCGACGCTCGCCTCGGCGGTCGCGCTCCGCGGCTGGAAGAAGCGCTCGCTCGGCGCCGCGACGATGTTCGGCCTGTGGTTCGTCGCGAAGCCGCTCTTCGCCGCCACCCTCGCCGCGGGCGCGATCGCGATCGTGTGGCCGCTCGTCGCGCGGCTCTCGAAGACCACGCGTCGCGTGGGGCTCGGCCTCGCGCTCCTCGCGACGGTGGTGGTCGGCGTGCCGATGTTCGTCGCGACGAAGAGCGAGCAGTCCGGGGGCATGACCGCCTCGGCGAGCGCGGTCGCGTTCGACAAGTCCGTGGCGGCCGACGAGAGGGAGGTGAACGTCCCGCTCGAAAAGAACGCCGAGCTCAAGCAGGCGCCCGCGGGCCCGCAAGGCGGATTCGCCACGCAGCTCGCGCACGCGGGCATCCTCGACGGCGTTCGTCCCGTCGCGCTCTCGATGCCCGGCTACACGCACACGGCGTACGCCTCGCGACAGCTCGTGACGCCGTCGCGCGCGTTCACCCCGATCGTCTACTACGTGACCGACACGGCGCTCGCGCTCCTCGCGTTCCTCTGGCTCGCCTGCGCGGGCGGCCTCGCGTGGCTCTCGCGCGAGCGACTCGTCGCGCTGCGCGACGCGGTTCGTGCGGCCCTCGCGCCGAAGATGGCAGGCGAAATCATTGAGCAAAAAGCGTAACTCTTGCCTGAGTTACGTCGCCGTGGCATAGCGGCGCGCATGAAGCTCTCGCTCATCTCGCCCGCGATGGTGCTCGTCGCGTCCTGCAGCGCGTCGCCCGACACGGCGACGAGCTCCGCCTCCACGACGACGACCACGTCGAGCGCGACGATCGACTTCGCGAAGGATTGGTCCGTCACGCAGACCGGAACGATCGCGCCGGCCGAGTCGCTCACGTTTCGATACGACCTCGCGCGTCTCTCGAAGTGCCGCGCCGTCGAGTACGGTCAGCCCGCGTGGGCGGTGCTCGCGTACGTGAGCTTCGACGGCGGCAAGGCGACCCCGCTAGTGCTCGCGCCGCAGAACGGCGTCACGAGCGGCGTCATCGAGCAAACGATCCCAGTCCCCGTCGCGTCCGACGTCGCGTTCTGGTTCTACGCGTCCGACGACCACGGCTGCGTCGAGTGGGACTCGAAGTTCGGCGCGAACTTCCACTTCGCGGTCGCGAAGTCGCAGCGACCGACGATCCACTTCGGCGGCGATTGGCAGACGCACACGGATGGCGCGATCGGTCCGGGCACCGTGCTCGTCGACTACGATCTCTCGCGCGCGCCCTGTCACTCGACCTACAACGGCAACGACGCGTTCGGCGTGACGATGTACGCCTCGGTCGACGGCGCCACGCCCGACGCATACGACATGACGACGACGGTCGACGCGCGACGCTTCGCGACCCCGCGCTTCGTGTCACTCCCGCAAGGCGATCACACGCTGTCGATCTGGTTCGAGAACAGCGACACCTACGGCTGCCACAGCTGGGACAGTGCGTATGGCGCCAACTACGACTTCACGTACTCCTCGCACTGACTCACTTCACGGCGACGGGTAGACGAACCAGAAGCCGCCGAGGCACATCTCGTCCATCGTCGTCTCGCCGAGCGTGACCTGCTGCGTCTGCGTGCGGCCCGCCTCGGAGAGCGCGGCGGCGAGCGACGGGTTCGCCATCGTGTTGTTGTACGTGCAGCGGAAGTTGATCTTGTCGCCCGCGTTGATCGTCGGCAGCGAGTCGAGCGATGTGTCGTACTGGTAGGCGCGCTGCCAGTTGAAGTTCCACGCCGGCTCCTGCAAGAGGCACTCGTTCGGCGGATCGCTGCCCGTCGGCGCGGCGCGCGTGGAGATCGATCTTGATGTCCGTGCCGACGAGGTGCATGTGCCCCGCGACCTCCAGGAGCCGTATGCCGGTCGGGAGCGGCTTGTTGCCGTAAGTGGTGGGCACGGTGAACTGCATCGTCTCGACGTGGCTCGGGTTGTCCGGCGGGATGAGGAACGCCGGGCCGCTCGTCGGATCGTCGGCACCGGGCAGAGCCCGTTGCCCGAACCGTCGACCGCCTGCGTGAAGTTGCCGAGCAAGAGCGGGACGACGACCCACTGCGGCGTCGCGTCATCGAGCTTGTACTCGAACGTCGTCGTGTCGGGCTCGGCCGTCGCGTTCGCGTGCGGGTGGTAGTGGATCTGCATCACGAACTTCGTGCCGCCCGCGATGGGCTGCGCGGCTCCGGTCGGATACTCGAACGGCAATCCTCCCGGCGCCCACGCGGCGACGAGGTTCGCCGACGAGATGCCCGCGCCGCCGAAGCAGTCGTACTGGTTCGCGACGCCGTCGCGTCGGCGCTGGGATCTGCACGCCGAACGGCACCGAGAAGACGAGCGCGTGGTGCACGATCGTCTTGTTGCCCGGGATGATGTTCGTCCCGTCGAGGTACGTCGAAGTGATGAGCTTCGGATCGAGGACGAAGCAGCGGAAGTAGTCGCGCGTCTGCGTCAGCGTGAACGGCGTGTCCGACGTGAGCTGCTGCGCGCCGGCGAGGGACGTGACCGGCTGCGCCGTGATGCGGCGGCGGCGCGTCGGCGGGATTGCCCTCCCAGTCTCCGCCGTCGTGCCACGCCTTGATCGTCGCGAGCTCTTGATCGCTCAGGCGCACGTCGTTCTTCCACGAAAAGCGCGGGTGCACTCGCTCGTGCTCTGCGCTCCCCACGGAGGCATCACCTTGTTCTGCGTCTGCAAGACCATGTCCGCCGCGTAGGGTTTCGCGTCGGAGTAAGTCGTCAGCGAGAACGGCGCGATGCCGCCCGGCACGTGGCACATCTGGCAGCTCTTTTGGAGGATCGGCTCCACGTCCTTGTGGAACGTGATCGCGCCCGGCGGCGCAGGAGGTGTCGACGAGCACGCGAGGGCCGCGGCGACGGACGCAGCGGCGCGAAGACCGAGAAACGCATCCGGCAACCTTACATCGTATTGCTCGGCTGAGAAGCCGCGCGGTGATCAGATTCGGTACTTGCCGCTCTCTTTGCGGTGAACGAACGTGCGCGAGCCTCTTGAGAATGGGAACGCCACTCGGCGTGAGGGCTACGATGCTCGCGACCTCGCCGCTATCGCGGTCGATGCTGATTCGGCCAAGGCCAGCGACGACGTACGTATCGACGCGCTCGTCGCCGTCGCCCGTCGTGGTCGCGTAGCAATGGTAGATCGTGCCATCCACGTCGAGCTCCAGAGCAGCGCCCATCCCAAGCGTAATGCGTGCAGCGCGCACACGACAACGGCGCGCGAACGATTTTACATGGTCGTACCTTTCGCCTGAAAAGGGCTCGTACCAGGGGTCGATTTCTCCTTCGCAACCGCTACGGTCGTGAACGAACGCCCCGTGATCGACGTGGAAATCGCGGGAAACCGAGGGCGTGATTCTCGCATTTCGCGAGCTCCATGCACCTCGCGGTGGGAAGCGTCATCGGTCGGTACCGCCTTCCTTCATCCATCGGGGAAGGCGGCATGTCACACGTGTGGGTCGCCGAGCAGACCGCGCTCGACCGGCGTGTGGCGATCAAGCTGCTCACGGAGGAATTGATCTACACGGAGGCGGGCCTCGCGCTGTTCGAACGTGAAGCGCGCGCCACCGCGCGCGTCGACCACCCGCACGTCGTGCGCATCCTCGATTCCGACGTGACCGAAGAGGGAGCGCCGTTCCTGGTGCTCGAGTCCTTGTCGGCCGAGGCGCTTGGAGCAGCGCCTGGCGCGAGGGCGGCTGATCTCGACGAGGCGCGAAGCGTGATGGCGCGGCTTGCGACGCGCTCGCGTTCGCGCACGCGCGTGGGGTCCTCCACCGCGACATCAAGACTCACAATCTCTTCTTGCAACAAGGTCGCTTGCGGAGGGATCGACCTCAAGGTGCTCGACTTCGGCATCGCGCTCCACAAGAGCGCGGCGCGCGCGCAGGAATCCGGCGTCGTCGGACTCCTGCGTACATGAGCCCGGAGCACTTGATCGGCCGCGACGTCGACGAGCGGTGCGATGTCTTCTGCTCGCGGTGTGCATCTACTACGCGCTCGCGGAAGGATGCCCGTATCCCAGCGACAGCCCGGCGGAAGCTGCGCGTTCGCTCGCGCGCGGCACGTTCACGCCGATGAGCGCGCTGCGGCCCGATTTGCCGACGACGCTCGATGACTGGTTCTCGCGCGCGCTCGCGATCGAGCGCGACGCCCGCTACGACGACGCGTGGACGATGCTCGCGGCGTTCGGGCAGGCTTGCCGGCCCTCGTTGCGCATCGCGGCCCTCGCGCTGGACGTGCGCGACACGCTGCCTCCGCGCGAAGGTTCGCTTCCGTGGTTCAAGGTGGCGGCGTTCGTGGCCGCGAGCGCGCTGATCGCGTTCGTGCGCATCACCTCGAACTCCCACGCCGTATCGCTCGCGCATGCCGCGCCGCTGATCGTCGCGCCGCTCCCAGCGCCGCCCGCCCCGATCGCGACGAACGCGATCGCCACCGCCACGTCCGAACAGGCGCCAATTCCAGTCGTGTCGATCGAAGCGCTCCCGCGGGTGACCGCGCCAGCGAAGACGTTCGTTCGTTCCGCGCCCAGCAGCAACCGGCGCGGCGAGAGCAGGGGTCGCCGCGACACCAGCGATCGAGCCCGAGCCCGAGGCCGTCGAGGCCGTCGAGACGCGGATTAGCGGCTCAGTCCAACTGCAACGCCTCCAGCTCCTCCTGCAAGAAACGGCGCGGCGCGGAGCATCGTTCTGCCTCTCAACATCACGCGCGGATCGAGCACTCACGCGAACAACGCGAACATCCTCTTCGGCTTTGGCCAGGCACGACAGCGGCCCGTCGCTTCGCGTGCGCTGCGAACAATCGTGTCTCTCCTGTCGCCATTCGCGGTGTTCGCGGTTCAGCTCGCGCTCTGGCGTTACCTCCAGCCTTTCGCGTGGGTGCCTTCTATCCGCGGTCATGGCGAGCTCTTGGATTGGCGGGCTGCGCTACGGCTTGTTCGCCACCTTCGTTTCCGCGGCGCTCGTTTGGTGGTTCTTGTCCCGCCCGAGTACATGCTCGAGAAGGACGTCGACCGACTCATTCCTGCCGGTGTGTACATCAGCCTCGGCGTGATCACCTCCTTCACGCGCTCGCACGCGCAAAGGGCCGAACGACCGCATCCGCGATGCCAACGAGCAGCGCCGCATCTTCGAAGCGTTCGTCGAGAACTCCTCCGATTCATCGCCATCGGCGACCCGAACGGAAAACCGAGGTACCATCGAACCCGGCCGGACGACGTCTGATCGGCATGCGGCCGACTACCCGCTCGCGGACGTCAAAATCCCCGACCTCTACCCGCCCGAGCTTCGCGCCGAGCAGGCGACCATCTTGAAGACGATGGCGACGCTCGACCCCTGGAAGGCCGAGACGGCGTTCCGACATTGGACGACGGGCGAGCGAATCCCGATCTCGCAGGTGCGCTTCGTCATCCGCGATCCGGAGACCAAAAATGTGCTCGGGCTGGGAACGATCGTGCGTGACGTCAGCGAGCGCGAGCGCCTCGAGCGATCGCTGCGCGAGACGTCGGGCGATCTCGCGCGCGCTCAGGAGGTGGCTGGCGTCGGGAGCTGGCGCCTCGACGTTCGTCGAAACGAGCTCGTGTGGTCGGACGAGTCGTATCGGATCTTCGGCGTCCCGCTCGGCACGCCGCTCACGTACGAGACGTTCCTCGAGTGCGTCCACCCCGACGACCGCGCCTACGTCGACGAGAAGTGGAAGGCCGCGCTGGCCGGCGCGCCTTACGACATCGAGCACCGCGTCGTGGCGAACGGCGAAGTCCGCTGGGTGCGGGAGAAAGCCGACCTCGCCTTCGAAAACGGCGTGCTCCTCGGTGGCATCGGCATCACGCACGACCTCACCGCGCGAAAGGCGCTCGAAGAGGACCTTCGCCTGATCGGACGCGAGGTCCTCCGGCATCGTCTCCATTTCCGCGGACGCATCATCTCGATCGACGAGCAGCAGCGCATCACATTGTTCAACGAAGGCGCGGCGCGCATCTTCGGTTGGTCGAAGACCGAGGCGATCGGCGCACCGCTCGACATCGTGATCCCGGAGCGGCTGCGAGAACGCCATCGCCGAGAGGTCGAGGCGTTCACGCGAGGCGACGAGGTCTCCCGCCGCATGGGCCAGCGCACGACGGCGATCACCGGGCTCCGCAAGAACGGCGAAGAGTTCCCCGCCGCCGCGTCGATCTCGAAGCTCGAGGTCGCCGGCAAGCGCATCTTGACCGTCGCGATGCGCGACGTCACCGACGAGAAGCGGACCGAGTCCGAGCAGCGATTCCTCGCCGAGGTGGGGGCCGTCCTCGGCTCGACGCTCGACTACGAAAAGACGCTCACGAACATCGTCGCCCTCGCCGTGCGCGACCTCGCCGACTTCTGCGTGATCGATCTCGTCGAGCCATCGGGTCAGGTCCACCGCTTCCGCGTCGGCTGTCGCGATCGGAAGAACGATTGGATCTGCGACGTCCTCACGCACGTTCGCATCGACCGGAAACAGCCCTACCTGACCGGGGCCGTGCTCGAGACGCTTCGCCCAGCGCTCTTGGACGACATCACGCCCGAGCTCATGAAGACGTTCGCGCGCAGCGACGAGCACTTGAAGGCGCTCCTGGCGATGGACGCGCGCTCGACGATCCTCGCGCCGCTCGTCGCGGGCGGTCGCCTGCTCGGTGCCATCGGTCTCACGGCGTGCGGTGCGTCACGCCGTTACGACGCGCGGGACGTCGCGCTCGTCGAGGAGCTCGCGGGCCGCGCAGCGCTCTCGGTCGAGAACGCACGGCTGTACGACTCCTCCCGGCGAGCGATCGAGTCGAGGGACGACGTCATGGGGATCGTCGCCCACGACCTGCGCAACCCGCTCAACACGATCGGATGCAGGCCGTGCTGCTCGGGCGCGATGAGACCGCAAAAGAGGCCTCGTCGACCATCGTTCGAGCCGTCAAGCGAATGAACAGGCTGATCCAGGACATTCTCGACGTGACGCAAATGGAAGGCGGCCGGCTGCCCATGGAGCCGACGCGGTTGTCCGCCGCGGAGCTCGTGCACGACGTCGTGGAGGCGATGCGTCCGCTCGCGACGCCGGGCCGCGATCAATCTAAGGCTCGTTCAAGCGAGCGAGCTGCCCGACGTGTCGGCCGATCGAGACCGCATCTTCCGCGTCTTCGAGAACTTGGTCGGCAACGCGCTCAAGTTCACCCCGCGCGGCGGCGCGATCACCGTGGCTGCCGCGCGACGCGAGGGCGAGGTCGTGTTCTCCGTGTCCGACACGGGCGCGGGGATCGCCCCGAGGACCAGCCGCACGTGTTCGACCGCTTCTGGCAAGGAAGGAAGGCGCGTCGCCACGGCGCTGGCCTCGGGCTCCCCATCGTCAAAGGGATCGTGGAGGCGCACGGCGGACGCATCTGGCTCGAGAGCACACCCGGCCGCGGGACGACGTTCTTCTTCACGCTCCCGTGCGTGTGACCGGCTACTTGACCTTGCGAACCAAGCGCACGATCGCCGCCACGTTCCACAAGGCGAAGCCGACGAACATCGCCCACAGCATCGCGAACGCGCGCGAGTTCTCCGGGGCCTGACCGTCGACGAGGAGGTACGCGCCGTCTTCGACCTTCTGGCCCGTGCGCTCTTCGATCGCGCTGCGGAGACCGCGGTGGCGGAGGCCCGCGTCCGCGAATCGGACGAGGCGACCGGCGAACTCGGCCTTGGGGACGAATCGATTCGACTCCGTCCCGGCCGGAATTCGAAGCTCGACCCAGACGTCGCTCCGACCCGTCACATGTGCGATGCGGTACGAGTCGCTCTCGAACGGCCGCTCGTAGCGGAGCTGTCCGGCGCCCGCGAGCTGACCTTTGCCCTGGACGAGCTCGTTGCTGACGAAGGCAGAAGTCGGGGTGGTTGCGAGGTCCCCGAGGTCCGTCGCGGAGGTCGAACGGAAGGCATATGCCGCATCGCGGGTGAGCGCCGCGGCCATGGCGGCTGAGGCGATGGCTGCGAGGGCCATGACGGCAAGCGTCGAACGCCTCTCCCCGCGGGGCGGATCGGGCAGCTGGAGCAGCTCCGGATCGACCTCGTCCTTTCCGAGGAGGCCAATTTCGGCCCCTTGATTGGGAAGGTTGGCTTCGGCGGGACTCATCGGCTCTTACCCTATCACCGTCCTAGACACGCTTGCTTCACCCATGTTCCCGGGATTACCCTCCCAATCTACATGGCCCAGTCCATCGTCTGCCCGACCTGTGGTTACAAAACCAACCCGCCTGGCAGCACCCGGTGCGTGTCCTGCGGCTCGAAGTCGAGGCCCTCGGCGCGGTCAAGCGCACGCGAGAAGAGGAGCTCGAGCGCCGCTACCAGCAGGAAGGCGTCAGCCTCACCTGGATGGGCATCGCGCTCGTGGTCCAAGGCGTGCTCACTGGGGCCCTCGTCTTCGGTCTGCCGATGGTCATCCCCGCCCTCGACTTCGAAGGCTCGAACGGCATGGCGATCTGCATCCCCGTGTGGTTCGTGGGCGGCCTCCTCGTCGGCATGATCTCTCCAGGCCGCACGTTCATCGAGCCGGTCGTCGCGAGCTTCATCGTCGCGATCCCGACGACTTACCAGCTCGTCGAGAACCAGACCGTGCGCCGCATGCCGAGCTTCCTCTACATCATCATGGCCGCCATCGGCGTCCTCTTCACGTTGATTGGCGCGTACCTCGGCGAGCGCATCCAGCTCGGGCCGCCGCCGAAGCCGACCGAGTAAGTCACATCCACTTCATCTTGCGGGCCCAGTCGACCGACGATCGTCTTGGGATCGCGCGCCCAGTTGAGGTACGGCGCCGCGAGGTGAAAGACGTGGGTCGTTCCAGGGCGCATCGCCCGCTCGACGGACTCCGCGTCGCAGACGTCTCCGCGCACGATCTCGACGTCTAGGCCTTCGAGGCCGCGAACATCCGAGCCTTCGCGGACGAGCGCGACCACGCGCCATTGGTTTTCGAGGACTCGCGAACGCCCTTCGCGCCGGTGACGAGTGCTTGGTTCATGGTGGTCTGCCGCAGAGTTACATGGCTCGAAGCCATCGCGCGTTTCACGTTGGTGCGACTCTCGCAACGGCGGCGCACATGACCGAGACCATCGCCCGTTACGCCTCCAAATACCCGCGCCTCGCCTGATCGCGCTCGATCGAGCGGAACAGCGCGCCGAAGTTCCCCTCGCCGAACGAGAGGTGGTTCTCGCGCTGGATCATCTCGATGAAGATCGGGCCGACGAGGTTCTTCGTGAAGATCTGGAGCAGGTAGCCGTCGTCGTCGCCGTCGACGAGCACGCTCGCGCCTCGCGATCTCCGTGAAGTCCTCCTTCACGCGCGGGAAGCGCTCGACGAGATCGCGGTAGTACTCGTCGTCGATGTCGAGGAAGCCGACGTGCTTGGTGCCGTCGAGCGCGCGGAGCGACGCGAGGATGTCCTTCGTGAGCAGCGCGAGGTGCTGGATGCCCGGGCCGTTGTACTCCTCGAGGTACTCGTTGATCTGACTCTTGGCCTCGGTGCCTTCGTTGATCGGGATGCAGAACGACCCCGTCACGGCGACGCGCAGCGCGTACGACTTGAGCCCGGTCTTCGACGCCGCGGATGTCGAAGTAGCGGACCTCCGTGAAGCCGAAGACTCTCTGGTAGAACGGCGCCCACTTCGCGAGCGCGCCCTTCTCGACGTTGTTCGTGAGGTGATCGATCGCGACGAACCCCTTCTCGCGCACGCGATCGGGCCGCGAGCACTCGGTGAAGCCGAGCGACGCGTAGAACCGCGCATCGGAGCCCTTCGCCATTCGCGCCGTGAAGTAAATGAGCGAATCGCCGATGCCGCGGATCGCGTGGACTCCTTCGTAGTCGCCCTTCGCCTCCACCGCGCCGCGCCATTTGGCTGCTTCGAGCGCTTGTTCGGTCGGCATCATCGTGCGCCACGCCATCGACGCGATGCACGGGCCGTGCGCCTTCTCGAACGCCGCCGCGTGCGACTTCGGATCGCGATCGAGCAGAAACGTGATGTCGCCCTGGCGATAGAGGTCGATCTTCTTCTCGGCGTGCTCCATCGCGCGCGAGAAGCCAAGCTCGAGGAAGAGCTCGTGCAGCGTCTTCGGATCGCGCGACGCGAACTCGACCCACTCGATTCCGGAAATTCCGACCGGGTTCATTTCGGCTCCTTCCAGCTCGTCCAGTACTCGCGCAGCTCGCCCGTCTCGGCGGCGGGGAGCACGTCGAGCGGGCGGCGCGTGTCGATCATCACGGCGACCTCTTCGGTGCGCTTCGCGACCTGAGAGCGAAGGGCCGCGCCGGGCTGCGGCCCGTGGTGGATGCCCTGCGGGTGGAACGTCAGCATCCCGGGCGCGATGCCCTTGCGGCTGAAGAACTCGCCTGCGTGGTAGAAGAGCACTTCGTCGAAGTCGATGTTCGAATGATAGAAGGGCACCTTCAACGCGGAGGCGTCGCCGTTCTCGAGCGGACGCGGCGCGAACGTGCAGACGACGACGTTGTTCGCGACGAACGTCGTGTGAGCGCTCGGCGGCACGTGGTAGCGGTCCGAGAGCACGGGGCGGATGTCGCGCACGTTGAGCTTCGCGAGGCTGGTCGTCCCCTTCCAGCCCACGGTATCGAGCGGGTTGAACGGGTAGAAGATGCTCGTCGCTCGGCCGCGGTGGAGCACCTCGACGCGCCACTCGCCGTTTTCGTCGGCGGGAAGCGTCGATGGCTCGGGCGTCGGCACAGCGATGATGGCAGGATCGAAGAGCGGTGCTGGCCGAGCATGCCCTTGTCGGAAGGCGGACCTCGCTCGAGCACGCGATCGAGGCATGAAGGTGCGCGAGGTCGGCGCGATGCGGCGCGTCGTGCCGCGCGGCGCGACGATGGTCGCCGGGCTGGTACGCGGCGGACCGAAGTCGGACTCGATGCGGCCCGCGCCCTCGTGCACGAAGAGGATCACGTCGGCGTCGGCGTTGCGAAAGAACGTGAGCTGCGGCTCGTCGTGGATGGCGACCCGGACGCGCACGTCCTGTTGCCGAGGACGTCGCTCGTCGCACTCGCCAATCCGCGCAATCGAACGCGCGCGGGCGAAGCGGCCCCTCGATGCGCGTCCAGCCGACCGGCGCGTGCGCGCGATAGAGGTGCGCGTAGCGGCCGAAGAAGCCGTTGCGGCCGTACTCCTCCTCGACCGTCCCCTCAGGGAACCCGACGTGCGCCTGCGCGGCGACGCGCCCTCGGATCCACGGAATGTCCATGCCGGGACGTTAGCGCCGCGGGATTTGTCGAGCCATTCGCAAAAGACAGCCATACTGTGTCAAAATATTCGACAATGCACGTCACCCTCGAGCAAGCCCGCGCGCTCGACGCGCTCGCCCGCCACGGCACGCTCGCGAGCCGCCGCGTCGCTCAAGACAGCACAGCGCGCTCGTCTACTCGATAGCAGCTCGAGCTGCAAACGGAACTCGCGCTCCTCTATCGAAGCGGCTACCGCGTGCGCTTCACGACCGCGGGCCAGCGAGTCCTCGGCGAATGCCGGATGCTCCACGCCGCGGAGAACCTCGCGCACCTGCCGTGCGATCGAGACCGGCTGGGAGCCGCGCGTGCGCGTCGTGTTCGACGGATCTTCCCGGTGAGCCCGATCCTCTCCGCGATCAAGGCGATGGCCGGCGTGCCGACGCAGATCGACGTGTTCGCCGAGTTCCTCGATGGCGTCGAGCGCGCGTTCGCCCAGCACGAAGCGGATCTCATGATCTCCGTCCTCCAACCGGAAGAAGCACTTCGAGCGTGCGAGCCTCGCGCCGCTCGTCGCGCACCTCGTCGCGCACCGCGATCACCCGCTCGCGAAGAAGCGCCGCGTGACCGAGCGCGACCTCGCGGAGTACCCGCTGCTCACGGTGCGCGGCTCCGATCCGCGACTCGCGCTTCCACCGCGCGCCTCGAGAGGCACGCGTCGATGCAGCTCAACGACTTCCACACGAAGCGCGAGGCGATCCTCGCGGGCATCGGCTACGGCTGGCTCCCCGAGTACCTCGACTCCCGAAGCTCGCGCGCGTTCGCTTCACCGGCGGCAGCCGCCACCACTTCGAGCCGCACGTCTTCTGGCGCTCGGAGCACGACCTCGGGAGAGCCGCGCGGCTCGTGGTCGAGTCGCTTCGTTGAGCGTCAGGCGTCTTTTTGATCGCGGACGCGGGCGGCCTTGCCGGCGAGGTCACGCAGGTAGAAGAGGCGGGCGCGGCGGACGACGCCTTTCGAGACGACCTCGATCTTCTCGATGCGCGGCGAGTGCGAGAGGAACACGCGCTCGACGCCGACGTTGAAGCTCACCTTGCGCACGGTGAACGTGCTGCGCGCGCCGGCGCGGTGGCGCTTCAGGACGACGCCCTGGAAGACCTGGATGCGGTCCTTGTCGCCCTCGACGATCTTGTAGTGGACGCGGACGGTGTCACCGACGCGGAAATCGGGCAGGTCCGTGCGGAGTTGCTCCGCTCGATCTCGGCGATCTTGCTTTGGGTGTGCATCGTCGTTTCTCCAGGATTGAGGGCGCGGCTTAAAGCACGAGCATCACCCTGTCAACGCAACGGGGCCTATTTTTGGGCAGCGGAGGAGATTGAAATGACCCTGACGGTAGGAACATCGGCGCCGGATTTCGACGTCGTCGCGAGCGACGGGCGCACGCTCAAGCTGGCTGATTTCCGCGGGAAGAAGAACGTCGTCCTCTACTTTTATCCACAGGACTTCACCCTGGTCTGCACAAGGGAAACCTGCGGCTTCCGCGACATGTACGAAGAGCTCAAGGCGAAGGACACCGAGGTCATCGGCGTCTCGTTCGACGACGACGAGTCGCACGAGGCGTTCCGCGAGAAACACGCGGTCCCGTTCGCGCTCGTCGCCGACACGAAGAAGACGCTCGCTGACCAGTACGAGGCCAAGAGCCTGATGACGAGCCTCTTCGGGCGCTCCTCGCGCGTCACCTACGTCATCGACAAGAACGGCAAGATCGCCGGGGTTTTCCAGGCCGAGCTCTCCGCGAAGACGCACGTCGAGGGCGTCCGCGACTGTCTTGCGCGGCTGTCCTGACTGCGCTAAACACCCCACCTTCCTAAAGGCCGCAAACTCGTTTGGGTTCCTTGAAACCGCTCGCGATTATCCGATTGACGGCCCAGCGGATGGAGGTTTCCCATGAATCAGTATCCCGGTGTCTACGGGTACAAGCTCGGCAACACGCAACTCTTCCGCGAGGACGGCAACGTCGCACGCGTCACGGTCATCGAGGCCGGTCCCGATCGTCGTGCTCGGCAAGCGCACCCCCGAGAAGGACGGCTACTCGGCGCTCGTCCTCGGCCTCGGCGAGCGCAAAGAGAAGCACGCGTCGAAGCCGGTCGCGGGTCAGTACAAGCGCGACCGAGAAGAGCGCCGCTCTTCAAGGACGCGAACACGACGCCGAAGCAGGTCGTGAAAGAGCTCCGCGTCCCCGCCGGAGTACGCGGCGAAGTTCGAGGTCGGCGCCAGACGCTCAAGCTCGAAGAGATCTTCGAGGTCGGCCAGTTCGTCGACGCGCAAGGCGAGACGCGCGGCCGCGGCTTCACCGGCGTCGTTCGTCGCTGGGCGTTCGCGGGCGGCGTGCAGACGCACGGCACGCACGAGTACCGCCGCCACGGCGGCTCGATCGGTACGAACATGACGCCGGGCCGCACGCTCCCGAACCTCAAGATGCCGGGCCACTACGGCGCCGAGACAGTCCGATCTCTGAACCTCAAGGTCGCGCAAGATCGATCCCGGAGAAGAACCTGCTCCTCGTCGAGGGCGGCGTCCCGGGCAGCGAAGGGCAGCCTCGTGCTCGTCCGCCACGCCGTGAAGGCGCGCAAGAAGCACAAGTGATCAGGGTCGTCCGCATCGAGGACGACTTGTGGGACGCGGCCAATCGGCTGCGTCGCGACGACTGGCGCATCTCGATCGCGGACCTCGTCGACGAGCCTTGCCTCGGCGACGAAGACGATCACCTGTTGCACATCACGAACGCGCATCACGCGGTGCTCCTCTCGACGTTCGACGAGCAGGGAGCGCCGCGTAGCGCGCTCGAGGTGCCGCACGTCCACATCAAGCATCACGTCGACGAGTACCTGACGATCATCAAGCGCATGCAGAGCAGCGAGGCGTCCGACTACTCGTCCTAGATGTACACGCTCGACATGGCGAAGAAGGTCGTGCACGACGCGGGCGCGAAGGAGCTCGCGCGCAGCTGCCCGATCTCGCGCGCGAGCACGAGGCGTACAGGCGGCTCTTCTCGCTGCTCCTCGCGGTGGTCGTCGACGTTACCAAGTTACCGGGCGCGATAGCCCACCGCCGGCACGCTTAGCGCGGTGTAATATTCGGAGGCGATGGCCGACGAAACCAGCCGGGAGGGCTTCGAGGCGGCGCGAATGCACCCGTGGACGTGGGACCGCGCCTCCGACCACACGACCTGGACGGCCGGCGTCGCGGACCTCTTCGGCGTGAAGCTCGAGGAGTTCGACGGCATGCTCAAAGCGTTCCTCGCGCTCATTCACCCTGACCACCGCGACGCGGTCCCCACGACGATTCGAAACGCTCTCACGAGCGGGCGCGCGAGTTCGAGGTTCAACATCGCGTCTTGCCGCGCGAAGGACGGTCCGCTGGCTAACGGACGCGGCCAGGTCGTGCGGGACGCTGCCGGTCTCCCTTCCGCGATACGCGGCGTCGTCTTCGAGTCACCGCGCGCAAGCTCGTCGAGCTCCGCGAGGCGCGCATGCGGCGGCTGCTCGCGGTCGTCGCGGCGATCAACCGCGAGAGCGCGCGCGGCGATTCGGCTGGCCTCCTCGACGCCGCGTGCCGCATCGCCGCGAAGAAGGCGGGTTCCGCTTCGCGTGGATCGGTCAACGCGACTCGAGCGGGGTGTCGTGCCCCTCGCCAGCGCGGGTCACGCCGACGGTTTCCTGCAGCTGGCCACCGTGCGCGCCATCGGAACTCAAGCGCAAGAAGGCCCGACGATGCGCGCGATCCGCGAGCGCCGCCCCGTCGCGTGCAGCGACATCGCGAACGACCCGGCGTACGCGATGTGGCGCGACATCGCTCTCTCGCGCGGCTTTCGTGCGTCGGCCGCGTTTCCGTTCGAGCGTGACGGCGTCGCGATCGGAGCGCTCAACGTCTACGCGGATCAACCCGGCGTCTTCGAGGAAGAGGAGGTGCAGCTCCTCCGCGCCTCGCCACCGAATCGGCAACGCGCTTAACGACTCGAGCGGGAGGAGCGCTATCGCGCGCTCTTCGAGCAAGCGGGCGACGGCATCGTCCTGTTCGACGAGACGGGGCTCGTCATCGACGCCAACACGGCGTTCTGCGCGATGCACGGCTACGCGCGCGAGGAGCTGATCGGGAAGGACGTCGACGCCCTCATGGGCGATCGAGGCGAGATGCTCGGCGAGCGCAGCGCACGGCGTCGGGATGGGACGACCTTCTTCGCGGAGACGAGCGTGAAGGCGCCGGATTGGGCGTGCGGCTGGCGGTCGTGCGCGACGTGAGCGAGCGAAACCGCCTGCACACGTCCATGGCGCAGAACGAGCGGCTCTTGGCCCTCGGCCGCCTCGCACGCGGCGTCGCGCACGAGATCAACAACCCGCTGGCGTACGTCGTCTTGAGCTTCGACGAGCTCGAGCGATCCATTCGCCAAAAACACGAACCGGACGCCGTGCAGCTCGCGGCGCTCGCGCGCGCCAGAGACGGGGCCGATCGCATTCGCCGCATCGTGCGCGATCTGAGCGCCTTCGGACGCGGCGACGAGAAAGAGATCGGCCCCGTCGATCTCCACGCGATGTTGAGCTCCGCGATCAACCTGACAGAGAGCCTGGTCAAGCCGCGCGCTCGCCTCGTCACGGACTTCCGCGCGCAGCGCGCGGCGAAAGGCAACACGCACCGACTGGGTCAGGTCGCGGTGAACCTCCTCGTCAACGCCGCCGACGCGATCGTCGATGGCGCGCCGGATCGAAACGAGGTCCGTGTCGCCACCGCGGACGACGGCGAGCACGTCGTGTTCTCCGTCACCGACAGCGGCGCTGGAATGGATTGCGAGACGATGTCGCGCGCATTCGACCCGTTCTTCACGACCAGCCGGTCGGCGAAGGCACCGGGCTCGGTCTGTCGATCGCGCACGGCATCGTGACGCGCATGGGCGGTTCGATTGAGGTGGCGAGCGAGGTGGGTCACGGCACGAAGTTCGAGGTGCGCCTGCCCGTCTGGACCGCCGAGGCGTCCGCCGCGACGGTCAAGAGCTCGCCGCCCGCGGCCACCACGTCCAAACGCCGCATTCTCGTCGTCGACGACGAAGAGCAGATCCGCGTCGTTCTCGCGCGACCGTTCACGACGACGACGTGACGCTCGCCACGGGCGCGTTCGAGGCCGCCGAAATCTGTCACGATCACGACTTCGACTGCATCTTGTGCGACGTCACGATGCCCGGCGGCGATGGCGTCGACTTCCTCGAGGCGGTGCGTGCGCAGGGCCGCGGCGCCGAGCGACGCGTCGTCTTCATGTCGGGCGGTGCTTATTCGCATCGCACCGAGGCGCTCCTCGAGCACGCCGACAACCCTCACATCGAGAAGCCGTTCACGTTGAAAGAGATCGAGGTGGCGATCGAGCGCGTCCGATCTCGATAGTCGTGCAGCGCGCTGCACACCGCGCACGCGACCGTACGATTGCACGACGCGGTGCGCGCGAAGCTCTCGACCGCGAGCGGGATCACGGCCGCGCGATCTTCTCCATGCCGTTCATGTACGGGCGAAGCGCCTTCGGGATCGTCACCGAGCCGTCCTCGTTCTGATGGTTCTCGAGGAGCGGGATCAAGATGCGCGGCGACGCGATCGCCGTGTTGTTGAGCGTGTACGGATACGAGAGCGAGCCGTCCGGCATGCGCACGCGGATGTTCGAGCGGCGCGATTGGAAATCGCCGAGCGTCGAGCACGAGTGCGTCTCCGAGTAGGCGTTTCGGCTCGGCATCCACGACTCGACCTCGTGCTTGCGCGTCTGGCCGAGGCCGATCTCGCCGGTGCACGCGAGCGCGACGCGGTACGGGATCTCGAGCTTCTCGAGCACCGCCTCGGCGTTTCCGAGGAGCGTGTAGTGCTCCTTCTCGGCGACGGCCTCGTCGGGCACGCAGAAGACGACCTGCTCGACCTTGGTGAACTGGTGCACGCGATAGAGGCCGCGCGTGTCCTTTCCGTGTGCGCCGGCCTCGCGACGGAAGCACGCCGAGTATGCCCGCGTAGCGAATCGGGAGCTTCGCGGCGTCGAGCGTGTCGTCGCAGTGCAAGCTCACGAGCGCGACCTCGCTCGTGCCGACGAGGAACAAGTCGTCCTCTTGCATCTCGTACGCTTGCTCGCGACCGAGCGGGAAATAGCCCGTCCCCTGCATCGCGCGCTCGAGCACCATGACCGGCGGGATCACGAGCTCGAACCCGCGCGACATGAGCACGTCGATCGTGAGGCGCGTGACCGCGAGCTCGAGGAGCGCGCCATAGCCGGTGAGCGCGTACGCGCGACCGCCCGCGAACTTTCGCGGACCCTCTTGGTTCACGAGGCCGAGGTCGTTCATCAGATCGACGTGATCCTTCGGCTGGAACTCGAACTTGCGCGGCGTGCCGACCTTGCGGACCTCGACGTTGTCCTCTTCGCCCTTGCCGATCGGGACCTCGGGCCGCGGGATGCTCGGCACGCGGAGCATGAGCTCGTCGAATTTCTTCTGCGCCTCGGCGAGGGTGGGCTCGAGCTTCTCGATGTCCGCCTTGATCGTCTTGCCTTCTTCGATCAGCTTCGGGCGGTCTTCCTTCGAAGCCTTCGGGATCGACGCGGCGACCTCGTTCTTGCGCTTTCGCGTGCCCTCGAGCTTCGCGATGATCTCGCGACGCGCGCGGTCCGCCTCGAGCAGGTCGTCGAGGTTCGAAATCGAGGCGCTTGTTGGTGATCGCCGCGCGTACGGCGTCGGGGTTGTCGCGGATGAAGGCGATGTCGAGCATCGCGGGTTTGATGCCCGAGCGCCGCAGGGTTGGCAAGTGCTACGCTCACGGCGATGCTCGAGACTGGCCACACCCTCGGCCGTTACCGCGTCGAGAACCAGCTCGGCGCAGGCGGAATGGGGGAGGTCTATCGAGCCTGGGACTCGGTCCTCCAACGCTGGATCGCGCTGAAAGTCGTACCCCAAGGGGACAAGCGCGCCGAGCGGCTCGTCGGCGAGGCCCGCGCGGCCGCCGCGCTCCGCCACGCGAACATCGTCTCGGTGTACGACGTGGGCGAGACCGACGGCTACGCATTCGTCAGCATGGACCTGGTCGAGGGCCGCCCACTCCGCGACTGGATCGGCGATTCCACCGTGAAGGTCGACGACAAGATCGCGTGGCTCACGCAGATCGCGAGCGCGCTCCGCGCGGCCCACAAAGCGGGGTTCGTCCACCGCGACATGAAGCCCGACAACGTGATGATCACGACGACCGGCGAGGCGCGCGTGCTCGACTTCGGGCTCGCAAAATCGTTCAGCGTCGACGTCAACGCGGCGACCGCGCACCCCGACGCGGCGCAGAAGGCGTACCTCACCGTCGACGGGGCCGTGAGCGGAACGCCCGCGTACATGGCGCCCGAGCAGCTCGCGGGCGGACCGGCCTCGCCCCTTTGGGACGAGTACGCGTGGGGCGTGCTCGCGTGCGAGCTGCTCACGGGCAAGCACCCGCGCATCGCAGGCCTCGTGACTGTGAGCGGTTGGGTGAAGGTCGAGTCGATGCCCAACGTGCCGAACGCGATCGCCGAGATCGTCGCGCGCGCGATGGCGCCCGCGCCCGAGCAGCGATTTGCGTCGATGGACGAGATCGCGACCGCGCTCGGCGCGCCGCCTTCGGGCACGTCGTCTCCTTACGCGGTCGGGGCGACGAACCCGCCCGCGGCGCCTTCGGTCCCGTCCGCGACGATGAACGTTCAGATCGGCGACACGCTGCAGGTCCCCGTGCACCCGAACGCTCCGGCGGCGCAGAAGCGCTCGCGCTCGGGCCTCGTGCTCGGGGGCGTCGCGGTGGTGCTCGCGCTCTCCGCGAGTGTCTACGCGGGGTGGCGCTTGCGCCCTTCGCCGGTCGCGCCCGCGGCGCCTGCTCCGAGCGAGACCATCGCGCGCACCGCGGATTCCACGGCGGCGACCGCGCCTGCGATAGCGATCGCGAGCGCGAGCGCCACCGCGGTCGCGTCTGCCTCCGCTGCGCCGTCCGTCACCGTGAGCGAGCTCCCGCACGCGCGCCCGGTCGCGGCGGCGCCTCGAAAGCTGAACGTGCAGATGAACGCGCTACCGAGCTTTCAATACGACGCGCGCACCGTCGATCGGACGATCGCCGGGCTGCGCATTCCCGTGAAGGCCTGCATCGAGCAACATCCGCCGAACACGATCCCCGCGCGGATGGCCGTCATGCTCGAGCTCTGGAACGTGGGCGACGAGATCGGCAAGGTGCGAGACGTCCGCACGCACGAGCCGCCGGCGCTCCGCAAGTGCCTCTACGACGTGTTCGAGCCGGTCTCGTTCGGCCCGCAGAAGCAGTCCAATTTGCCGCCCGGCGCCGTCAGCGTGTTCATCAACGTCGAAAGCGACTGACGTGCTCGAGGCCGGGAGTCGCGTCGGACGCTACGTCGTCGAGGAGCTCATCGGAATGGGCGGCATGGGCGAGGTGTATCGCGCGCGCGACGAGCGCCTGCACCGAATCGTCGCGCTCAAGGTGGTGCGCGCCGATCGAGAGGATCGCACCGGCGTCGCGCCGGAGGATCGACTCATCGCCGAAGCGCGCGCCGCGGCTGCGCTGAGGCACCCGAACGTCGTCGAGATCTTCGACGCGGGAAAAGACGAGGGACGAACCTACGTCGCGATGGAGTACATCGAGGGCAAGCCGCTCCGCGCCTACGTGGGCGACGCGTCGGTGCCCCTCTCGACGCGCAAGCGCTGGGTCGTCGACGTGGCGCGCGCGCTGGCCGCGGCGCACCGCGCGGGCCTCATCCATCGCGACGTCAAACCCGAGAACGTCCTCGTCGATCGCGAGGGCGTCGCGCGCGTGCTCGATTTCGGCCTCGCAAAACGCATCACGCACGACACGAGCGCCCCCACGGCCGACGCGGCGCTCGAGACCGCGACGGGTCGCGTGATCGGGACGCTCTCGTACATGGCGCCCGAGCAGCTCGCCGGCGGACCGCCGGACGCGCGCTGGGACCAGTACGCGTGGGGCGTGCTCGCGTACGAGCTCCTCACCGGGATGCACCCGCGCCTCACGGTGCCGATGCCCGGCCAGACGGCGCACCTCTCGCAGACTCCGAAGATGCCGAACGAGGTCGCGCCCGAGATCCCGTTCACCGACGCGTCCGCGATCATGCTCGCGATGGCGCCGAACGCGGACCGCAGGTTCGCGTCGATGGACGCGGCGCTCGAAGCGCTCCGCGAGAACGCGACGATCTCCCACTCGACGGTGACGGTGACGGCGAAGGTCGAGCGCTCGCCGCCGCCGCAACCGAGCGCGCCGCGTCGTTGGCCGTTCGTGCTCGCGATCGCGCTCGCGGTGCTCGTCGGCGTCGCGATCGGCCAGCTGACGCGGCGCAGCGGCGCGTCACCCCATGAAACCGCCGTCACGCCTCCTACCGCGTCGCAGACGGCTTCCGTCATCGCGACCGCGTCCGTCGCGCGGCTTCCGAGCGCGATCGCGCCCGCGACGACGTCCGCGCCGCCTTCGTCGGCCGCACCCACGCGCGCGTCTCTGCCGGCAGATTACGGAACGGCGTGCCAATGTTTCGCCGAGGGCGGGCCGCTCTGCCTGCCCAACGCCAAGCTCGACCGACGCATGTGCAATTGCCAGTTCGACGGGTGGGCCGTCTTGGACGACGGTGGGAGCGACATTCGATACGGGCTCGGCCTCCACAACGACGAGCCTTGCTCGGGTCACCTCAGCGCGGCCGGCGAAACGGTCAAAGGCACGCTCGGGTATTGCAACTACGTTTGCGATACGAGGAAGTTCGCCGGCGTCCATCGAACGGCGTGCCGCGGCCTCGACACCCACGACGGGGCGCCGCACGATGGCACGCTCTACTGCTACTGAGCTGCTAGACTAAGCGCCTCATGACCGCCAAAGCCTCGTGCGGACCGCAAACCGTCATCGTGAACACCGAGGGCGTTCGCATCGCGCGCTGCCCGTGCGGCACGTTTCACGTCACGCTCGTTCAGGCGGGCGTCACGGTCCAGCTGAGCGGTGAAAAGCTCGCCGAGCTCGGTCGCGCGATCGCGGTCGCGTCGCCGCCGCAAGAGAGCACGACCCCTCGCGGGGTAGGCACGACGCCGATCAATTGATATCTGCGTCTTCGCCGTGACTCAGGGCGAGACAACCCCGCTGCTCGGGAAGACGACGCGCGTGCTCGCGGTGATGCTCGGCGCGCTCCTCTTGCCGTACGCGACGCCGAAGCTGAAGAAGCTCCGCGTCGTCCACGCGCCGTGGGACCACTCCGAGGAAGACGCGGTCCCGACGACGCCCGTCGTTCCGCCGCCAGTGGCGAAGGTGGGCGAGTCGAAGCTCCACGAGACCGAGAACAACGCCACCGTGACGAACGCGCTGCCCGAGGTCGACCGCGTCCCGCTCGACGCCGCGGAGCTCGCGAAGGCCGCGGGCTCGGTCGCCGTCGAAGACGCGAGCGGCGCGATGGATGCATTCTACAAACAGCTCGCGCGCACGATCCGCGGCGAGGCGCGCGCGGTCACGCGCGTCCTCCACTACGGCGACTCGGTCGTCGCGAGCGACTACATCTCCGGCACGATGCGCCGGCGCATGCAGGAGCGCTTCGGCGACGCAGGCCACGGCTTCATCCTCACGGCGAACCCGTGGGAGTGGTACTACCACAACGACGTCGGGCACCGCGCGAGCGACGGCTGGTCGATGAGCCGCATCACCGGACCGCTCGCGAGCGACGGCCTCTACGGGCTCGGCGGCGTCTCCTTCCACACGCAGGAGCGCGCGACCGCGTCGTTCAACACGCTCGCCGAAGGAAAGTTCGGCACGAAGGTGTCGCGGTTCGACGTCTACTACCTCGAGCAGCCCGGCGGCGGCGACTTCCAGATGGAGGTGAAGGGCCAGGAGCCCGTGCGCGTCTCGACTCGCGGCGACGCGAAGGTGTCGCGCAAGGCGAGCCTCACGGTGCCGGACGGCCACGCGTCGATGACGGTGCGCACGCTCGGCGGCGGCGACGTGCGCATGTTCGGCGTCGTGATGGAGCGCGACGTCCCCGGCGTCGCGTACGACGCGCTCGGCGCGCTCGGCGGCCGCGCGAGCCTCTGGCGCTCGATGCCCGCGGATCATTGGAAGGAGCAGATGGAGCTCCGCGATCCGTCGCTGATCGTCGTCCAGTACGGCACGAACGAGAGCGAGGACGGCGGCGTCAACGAGCCGCAGTACCGCAAGTTCGTGGGCGATCTGATCGACACGCTGAAGACCGCGGCTCCGAACGCGTCGATCCTCGTCGCAGCGCCGCTCGACCGCGCCGAGAAGGACGACAGCGGCGGCTACCGCTCGTCGCGCGTGATCGTGCGGCTCGTCGAGCTGCAGCAAGAGATCGCGAAGGCGCACGGCGCCGCGTTCTGGAACACGTTCCGCGCGATGGGCGGCAAGGGCACGATGGGAAAATGGGCGCAGAAGGGCCTCGCGAACAGCGATCTCACGCACCCGACGCCCGCGGGCTCGGCGATCATCGGCGACCTCTTCTTCAAGGCGCTCGTCGCCGGTTACGACGCCTACGCCTCGACGCACAAGGACGCGCCGATCCGCGAGGCGGGCGCGGATTGATCAGATGTATTAGTTCCTAAAGCGATGGTCCTCGAAACGCTCCCTCTCGGTTTTCCTTGGGTGACGGCCGATCCGTTCCTCTTCTGCGTTCACCACGACGACGCATATCCCGCGGGCAACGCGCAGCTCGGTCCGGCGACGCCGCTCGCGGGGCGAAAGCTCGGCATGGACTTCGAGGGCAAGGACGGCTGGCGCATGTACCACGGCGAGGTCGTGCCCGGATTTCCCCAGCACCCGCACCGCGGCTTCGAGACGGTGACGATCGTGCGGCGCGGGCTCGTCGATCACTCGGACTCGCTCGGGGCGACCGCGCGCTACGGGCGCGGCGACGTGCAGTGGCTCACCGCGGGCGGCGGCATTTGCCACTCGGAGATGTTTCCGCTCGTCGACGCGGACAAACCGAACCCGCTCGAGCTCTTCCAGATCTGGCTGAATTTGCCTGCCGCCGACAAGATGGTCGATCCGCACTTCACGATGCTCTGGGACGGCGACATCCCGCGCGCGAAATTCGAGGACGCGCGCGGACGAAAGACCGAGGTCACGATCGTCGCGGGCGACCTAGAAGGCAAGCGACCGCCCTCGCCTCCGCCGCGCTCGTGGGCCTCGCGCGCCGAGAGCGACGTCGCGATCTGGTGCGTTCGCATGGACGCGGGCGCGAAGTGGACGATGCCTCCCGCGAAGGACGGCACGGTGCGCGTGTTGTATTTCTTCGCGGGCTCCGGGCTCCGCGTGGGCGATCACGTCGCGCGCGAGCACGCAGGCCTCGTCGTCGACGCGGAGAAGCCCGTCGAGCTCGAGGCCGGCGACGCGGAGGTCGAGATCCTCATCCTCCAGGGCCGTCCGATTGGCGAGCCCGTCGTCGCGCACGGCCCGTTCGTCATGAACACGCGCGCCGAGATCGAGCGCGCGATGGCCGACTATCGCCGCACGCGATTCGGCGGCTGGCCCTGGCCGAAGGACGATCCGGTTCATCCGCGCGAGGACGGCCGGTTCGCGAAGCACGCCGACGGCCGCGTCGAGCGCGCGCGGTGATTCACTTCGTCAGGCGAAGCTTCGGCGACGTGTAACCGACGGCGAGCGCGACGATGTTCGCGAACCCCGAGTACGTGCCGGGGAGCTGCGGCTGCGTGCTCTCTTGCGAGAGGAGCACGACGAGCTCGTAGCCGAGGTCGACGTAGAAGCCGCTCTTGTGCCGCCACGTCCCGCCGATCGCCGCGTTGATGCGGTTCGCGTCGGGCGTGTCGGGCGTGAGCGTCTCTTTGGGCGAGGGCGTCGGGTCGTACATCACGCCGCCGCGAATGCGCCAGGCCTCGTTGAACGCGTACTCCGCGCCGAGGTGCACGTTGACGTTGCTCGTCCAGTTCTTCGGCTGCGACTGCGAGAGCGAGCCGCTCGCGTCTTGCGGGAACGTCAGGTCGATCGAGCGGAAGTGGTTCCAGCCGTAGTAGACGACGTCGAGGTCGATCACGAGCTTCGGGATCGGGCGATACGCGATGCCAAACGCGAACGTGTCGGGCATGACGAAGCGCGTGTTGACCGGCTGATCGTGGAGCGTGGGGCTGAGGCCCGCGGGAATGCCGCTGAACGACGCGTTGCCGTCGAAGTCGAGCGCGACCGCGCTTCGATACTGCGCGCCGAGCGTGAGCACGTTCTCGATCGCGTCGATCTGGAGACCCACGTTTCCGCCGACGCCCCACGAGTCGCCGCCGAGGTGGGTCGCGCCGAATTGCCCGTTCGGCAGCGCGAGGTCGCGCTTGAGATCGACGGTCGAGTAGACGACCTGCACGCCCGCGCCGATGCGCAGCGGGCCGACGCTGTAGGCGATCGTCGGGTTCGCGTAGTAGGTCGCGAGCGCGGCGTACGTGATGAGCGAGCGGCCCTCCCAGGCGTCGGGCCACTTCACGGTCAGGCCGTACGGCGAGAACATGCCGATGCCCACCGAGAGGTGGTCGGTGATGCCCGCGGCGAAATACCCTTGAAAGGGTGGGATCGCGCTGAACGGCGTCGAGGTCGAGTTGCCCGCCGTGTCCTTGAACGTCACGCTCGGCATGATCAGCGAGTCGCTCACCTGCATGTCGAGGCCGCGCCCGCGCGCGATGCCCGCGGCGTTGTAGTAGATGGCCGACGAGTCGTCGATCATGCCCGTGACCGCCGTGGCCATGCCGGTCGCGCGCGCGGACTGGACGTCGACGGAGATGCCCGCGGCGCGCGCGGACGGCGCGGCGAAGACGAAGGCGAGGACGAAGAACGCACCGAGCTTTTTCATGGCAGCTGCCCCGTGGCGAGGAAGGTCGCGACCTGGAGCTGCGCCTTGCCTGTGATCGCTAGGCCGCGGCTTCCTGTTGGAGGTACGAGCAAGAATCCGGCGCGCGTCGCGGGTGTCGCGGTGGTCGCGTCGAACGAGTCGCCCGCCTCGGTGAATTCGTAACAAGCGAGCGGCGACGTGCAGCCGAACGACGGCGGCGCGAGCGTGAAGCCCGAGCGATTCGCCGCGGCGATGAAGCCGAGCGTCGCGTCGTTCGGGACCACCGGGTCACCCTCGATGAACTGGATGAACGCGGCCCGCGACGCGTTCGCCGCGAGCGGGTGCGTGAGCCGAAACGCGACGTTCGAAGCATCTGCTGGGTCGAGGATCCACTGCGTGACGCGGAGGAACTGATCGAACGCCGGGGTCTGCGGCGTCAGCCCCTGCTGCGCGAGCTGCGCGAGGAGCGCCGTGCGCTGCGTGGCGAACGCGGGCGACTCGAGGAGGATCTGCACGAGCCCGCCGCCGGACGCGTTGAACACGAGCCGGTCGGTGTCGGGCGAGGCCGCGTTGGCCAGCGCGCCGAGCATGCCGCCGAAGTTCTGTCCGACGTAGTCGATCGACGTGGCGTCGAAGGTCGTCCCCGCGAGCGTCGCGAGACCCGCGCCCTTGATCACGCGGACGAGCTGCGACGTGTCGATCGTGTGCTGGCGGAAGTTGTCGCGCGTCGCGAAGAAGCTCGTGAGGTTGAAGAGGTCCCACCCCGAGATCACCGGGCGTCCCTGCGTGTCGCGCAGGAAGTCTCCGCCCTCGCAGAGCGAGTCCTGCTGCACGCAGCGCCCCTGGTTTTGGGCGCCGCAAACGAGATCGCCCGTCGCGCCGGTGCACGCCGCGCGGGTGGTGTTCGAGCGCGCGACGCACCGTCCGATGAGCGGGTCCTCGTTGCATTTCTGCGTCGTCGGGTCGGCGCACGAAGCGTCGTCCGTCGATTGGCCCGTCGCGGCCATCGACCCAGTGCACGACGAGCGGTCTCCGTTGAAGACGAGGTCCATCGCGATCGTCGCGCGGCCCGTCTGCGCCATCGTGTTCGCGAGCGCGATCGAGTCGTTGCGGAACCGCGTCAGCCCGTGGTCGAAGATCGTGACGGGATACCCCGTTGACGGCGCGGCGGTCGCGGGCAGGTAGACCACGAACGACACGGGCTCGGGCTGCGGGTTTTTGACGTCGAGCGTGCCGCCAGGTCCGGTCACGGCGACCGGCGTGAGGAACGACCCGACGAAGACCTTGCCGACCGCGGAGAACGGAATGCTCCCCGCCGTCGCGACCGCTTGATACTTGGTCGTCGCGTCGACGAGATACGTCGGCGAGTCAGGCAGCGCCTGCGAGATCGGCGGCACGGTCGGATACGCGTAGAGCTGATCGAGGATCGTCGCCTCCGACTGCGTCGTGAACCCGAACGCGAGCGCGACCGTCGACCGAGGGATGTTGAGCTGCGCGAGACCGTCGAGCGCCGGCTTCATCGCGGCGCGCAGCGGCTCGAGCTGCGAGGCCTGCGCGTCGGTGAGGAGGCTCACCGTCGAGTGCGTCCCGTCGAAGAGCGGGTTCGTGAGGCGCAGCATCGCGAAGATCGGGTTCGCGATGACGGGCTTGCCCGTGGTGTCCTTCACGCCGCCCGTGACGAACGCGAAGTACGTCGTCTTCTCGTCGAGCGGCACGTTGAGCTTCCACTCGAGCTCTTGGGGCGTCGTCGCCGTCGCGGAGCAGTTCAGACAAGGCGTGTAGCTCGCGCCGGTCGTCTGGCTCGTCGGCAGCTGCGTCGCGACCGGCAAGAGCCCGACGTCGAGCGGGTTCAGCGAAGCCGGATCGATCTGCGCCTGCTGCACCGCGCCGAGCGTGCTCGAGTTCTCGCTGACGACGGGCGCGAGCGTCGAGAAGCCGTCGAGCGTGTTGAGGCCGCACGTGAGGGCGATCTGTTGATCCGTCGGCGCCGTGCAATCGGCGGTCGTGAGCGGTTGACCAGTCTTCGGGTTCGGGAGCGTCATCTTCCCCGTCGGGCGCAAGATGTCGTTCGGGAACGGAATGATCGGGTTCGCCGGGTCGGGGTTGAAGGTCACCTCGCCCTGGTCGACGATCGTGAACGTCCAGACCATCACGATGTCGGTGCGCGTGACGCCACCCGCCGCGATCGCGTCGAGGAGCGGCGCGTAGAGCCGGCGGAGCGTCTCGAGCTGCTTCGCCTTCGCGGTTTGATCCGCGAGGCGCGCGGCGGGGTCGCTGATCGTCGACGGAATGATGTCGACCGTGGGCCGGCAGTCCGTCGCATTCAGATCCTGACACGTGACGAGCGACGTCGAGCTCGACACGAGCATCCACGTCTCGGAGCCCACGACCTCTTGTCCCTGTGAGCCTTTGAGCCCGTTTGCGTTTGCGCCGCCGATGAGCGCGACCGCGTACTGGTGTGCGCGCGTCCACTCGCCGCCGGGAGGCGCGACGGAAATGGTGCGTGTCGCTTGGTCCCAAGTCGGCGAAATCGCCACGGGCGTGAAGCTCTTCGCGCCGGCCCCGAGGTCGATCGCGAGCACCGACTTCGCGTTCACGCTCGTCGGATCGAGATCGCCGCTCGTCATCGCGGTCGCCGTGCTCTCGAAGGGGAATCCTGCGAGCGTCTCGAGGTAGCTCACGTCGAACTCGCGCTGCGCGGCGGTCTCGTTCGGCGCTGGCGGCACGACGACGAGCCCGCTCTGGGGATCGCGTGCGAGGTCGTTCGGCGTCGGCACGACGGGCACCGCGGCGCCAGGATCGAACTCGACGAAGATGACGTTCGGCGGTGGGTTATGCGGGATGTCGGGTGCGCACGCACCTAGAACCGACAGGAGAACGAGTCGCGCGACGGTCTTCACGCCGCGACCAAAGGCAACCCTTGAGCCACGCTCGCACGACCGCGCGTTCGTGTCTCAAAGGCTCAGAGCGGCGTCGCGACGAACGGCGCGTTCGCGACCCCCGTCGCGATCGGCGGCGGCGCGGTCTCTTTGTCTTCTGGCGGCGGAGCGGGCGGCGGTTGCACGTTCGTCGGCGGCGGCGCCTTCGGCGTCAAGCCGTTCTGAAGTCGCCACGCGCCGTACGCCGAGAGGAGATCGCGGGCGAACGTATTGCCGACGAACGCATAACCGTCGCGTGTGAGGTGCACGCGATCGCGCTGTGCGCGCGGGGGCTCTTGCTCGGCCCAGGCCTCGATCGTACCCGGCCCCCCCATCGCGGCGAGCTGATCCCAGAACGCACAACCTGCCGCACCGGCGATTTTTCGCTCGATCTCGACGATCTGAAGGATGCGCGGCGCGGTCGACCAAACGGAGCCCGCGTCTTTTCCCTCGGCGTAGGGGTTGTCGCTCGGCGTCGTGATCGCGCGGTCGGGCGGACCCAAGAGGAGGCACGACGCGGTCGGAACCGCGCGCTCGATGCGACCGAGCGCGGCGACGATCTCGTGCTCCACGTCTTGGAGCGGGCGCTCGTCCGCCGATTCGTTCGTCCCATACGCAAGCACGACGAGCGACGGCGCGCGGTGGCGAAGCTGCTCGTCGAGGTGCGCCTCGTTCGACTTCGAGATGTGCGCCGTGCGCGCGCCGTTGATGCCGAGCGCGTCGTAGACGACGCCGAGCTGCGAGCGATCGAGCGTCACGCCGAAGACGCGGACGTCGCCGTCGCCGTGCGTGCGAACCTCGATTTTGTGCGGCCCCTCAGGGACGTCGACCGATTTGAACGCCGACACGGGCTGCGCGCCTCGCGTCTTGATGGTCGCGACCGATTTGTCGTCGACGACGAGATCGAAGCTGCCGCCCGTCGGCTGCTCCCAATAGTCGACCTCGATCTTCGAGGTGGGCGAGGCGAACTCGGTCCACAAACGCGCGTCGCGGTGGTTCGTCACGAGGCAAACGCCGGCGAGCCCGTAGCAGCCGTCGCCGAAGACCCAGTGGCCGTGATCGACCTTGCCGAGCAGCGAGAGCGACTGCCAGTCGCGCGTCGCGCCCGGCGCGTGAATCCCGTCTTGCCAGTACGTGCGCCACGGCCGACCGATCGCGACGAAGCCGCGACCGCCATCGCCGAAGCGCGCCTGGAGCGCGCGACGCGCCGTGCCCGTGAGCATGTCGGCCGCGGTGTGCGAGTCGCCGAACTGCTCGATGCGGACGTCGTCCGTCGCGATGCCGTCATCGAGCTGCCCGAGCGCCTCGAAGAAGCGCCGGAGCGCCGCCGTGTTGTCGAGCGAGCCCCGCGTGAGCGGAGCCGGAGCGCCGCCGTCCTTCGCGGCCTCGTCGCCCGGCATCGAGTGCCGAACGATCGTCGGCGCGCGGACGTAGCGCGCCTGCGAGTGATCCCCCATCGCGGACGTCTGCCCGCAAGCGAAGAGGAGGGCCAAGGTGACGATGCGGCGAGCTCGCAAGACCGTACTGAACCTAAGCATTTTACACGCAACGGCGCGAATTTATTGCATACCTTTCGCCGATGTTCCCCGAGATCGGGCCCAAAAGTCGCCTCGTCGTCGCGACGCTTTGGCTCGCGGGGCAAGGCGCGCTGATCCTCACGGGGCCGATGCGCGCGGACGGCGCGTTCGCGTTCCGGATGTTTCCCGAGTCGTCGACGATCGACTTTCAGCTCGTTCGCGAGGTGGTCGCGCCGAGCGGGCACGGCACCGTGGAGGCCCCTGTCGATCGCGGCACGTGGCTCGCGCGCGACGTGGGCGGCACGCTCCATCGGTTTCGTTGGGACGACCGCGTGAAGGAGCCGAACATCTTCCCGTACGGCGCGCCCGTTCACGCGAGCTACGGGTCGCGCGCGCAGCTCGAGCGGATCGCGCGCGCGCTCGACGACGTCGCGACGCACATCCCCGACGACGACGACACCGTGCGCCTCGTCGCGAACGTCACCGTGCGAAAGAACGGCGGCGCGCCCGAGCGCGTGCGCATCGAGAGCCGCTACAGGGACGGGCGATGAAGCCGCGCGCGGGATTCTTCGATCTCGTGGGCGACGCGCACGTCGTCGCCGCAGCGCGCGTCGCGTTCGGCGTGCTCCTCCTCATGCAAGCGTGGGAGACGGCGACCGAGCAGATCTCCGAGGGATATTTCGGCGACCACTTCCACTACGCGTACATCCCGGAGCGCTTCGTGCCGAGCGAGCGGCTCTACGCACTGATTTTGTGCGCGCAAGCGGTCGCGGGCGTGCTGGTGCTCCTCGGTCACTTCGCGCGGCCCGCGCTCTTGTTCAGCGGCGCGGCGATCGCGTACGCGATGCTCTGCGATCGGCTCCACTTCCACCACAACCGCTGGGCGCTCGCGTGTTACGCGATTTTGCTCTCGATGACGCCGTGCGATCGCGCGCGCGCTCTCGGCCTCGAGAAGGGCGCGCCCACCACCGGGCCCTTGTGGGCGCAGCGACTCCTCGGCCTTCAGGTGAGCATCATCTACCTCGCGTCGGGCGGATCGAAGCTGCTCGATCGCGACTGGCGCTCGGGCGCGGTGCTCTGGGATCGCATGGTGCGCTACGGCCCTCAGGCGATCGAGCGCGGCGTCCCGCAGGGCATCGTCGCGTTCTTCCAGCGCGAGGACGTCGCGAGCGTCCTCGCGAAGGGCGCGATCACGACCGAGCTCTTCCTCGCGTTCGCGCTCCAAACGCGCCGCCTCCGGATCGCGGCGCTGTTCGTCGGAATCTGCTTTCACCTCGTCATCGAGTCGTCGTCGCGCGTCGAGCTCTTCTCGTTCACGACGCTCGCGGCGTACCTCGTGTTCGCGACGCCCGACGCGCGCGCGCGGACGCTCCGCTACGATCCCACGAGAAAGAAGGCCGTCGCGCTCGCCTGGGCGGTCCGCGGGCTCGACTGGCTCGCGCGCTTCGACGTCGCCCCGTGGCAGCCGGACGCGATCGCCGCGAGCCGCTCGTTCGTCGTGACCGATCGCGACGGCGTCGCGCGCACGCGCTTCCCCGCGGTGATGACGCTCCTTCGCGCGCTTCCCGTGTTCTTCCCGATCTGGGCGATTCTGCATCCTTTCATCGGTGTAAGGTCGAAGGCGTGAGGTTCCGCTCGATCGCGTTCGCTGCCGTGATCGCGACGAGCCCGGTCGCGTATGCGGATGACCAGCCGCAGTCGCGCGCGTTCGGCTACTCCGCGTACGAGCGCGAGACGATCGCCATGGTCGCGAAGAAGCTCGGCGCCGAGGTCGACCCCGCGCCCGACGGGAAGCTCATCGAGTCGATCACGTCCGAGCGCCTCGAGGTCTTCGAGAAGCGCGATTTCTTGCCGGGGTTTCTCTTGTGGGTGAACGCGCTCCACGCGACCTCGCGCGAGCGCGTGATCCGCCGCGAGATCCTCCAGCACGCGGGCGATCGCTACAGCACCGTCGCGATGGATGAGACCGCGCGAAACCTCCGCGGCCTCTCGCAGCTCTCGCTCGTTCTCGTCGTCCCGCTCCGCGGGAGCGCGCCCGATCGCGTGCGCGTCGTGGTCATCACGAAGGACGTCTGGAGCCTGCGCCTCCAGTGGGACGTTCAGCTCACGAACGGCGGCCTTCAAGAGCTCGTGCTCCAACCCGCCGAGACGAACCTCGGCGGCTGGCACCAGACCGTCGGCCTGAACTTCCTCTATCAGCCGCTCTCGACCGCGCTCGGCGCGTACTACTACGTGCCTCGCTTCGCAGACACGCACATCGCGCTCAACACGAGCGCCAACGTCGTCTTGAGCAACCGCACGGGCTCGCCGGAGGGCTCGTTCGGCGTCGTGTCCGCGGGGCAGCCCTTCTGGAACACGAAGACCAAGTGGGCGTGGTCGTCGAACGTCGCGTGGCGCGACGACATCGCGCGCATCTACTCGAACGCGTCGCTCGCCCATTACCACTCGGGCGCGGTCCCCGCGCAGAACGCATTTCCGTATCTCTACGATCCCGCCGCGGGCCCGTGGCCGCCGAACGCGATCATCCCGATCGAATACAGGCGCCTCTCCACGCAGGCCTCCGCGGCGGTCGCGCGCTCGTTCGGCTGGGCGCTCAAGAACGATTTCACGTTCTCGGTCGAGGCGCTTGCACAGCCGATATCGCACCGACGATTTGTCGCCGTACGATCCGGCCGCGGTCGCCGATTTCTTCTCGAAGCGCTTCGTCCCAGTGAGCGACGATCGCGCGTACCCCGCGATCGAGTGGCGCTCGTACACGACCAACTTCGTGCGCGTGACCGATCTCGAGTCGCTCGCGCTCCAAGAAGACGTACGCATGGGTCACATCGCCGACGTGAAGCTCTACCCCGTGCTGAACGAGTCGTCCTCGCACGCGCCGTTCATGGGCGTCTTCGCGGAGGCGGGCTACACGTTTCCGATCCGCGACGGGATCGTGCGACTCGACGTCCAGACTCAGACCGAGACCACCTTCGCGGGCGCGAACGTGATCCAAGGCGTCGTCGACGCGGACGCGTATTTCGCCTCGCCGCGCACGCCGATCGGGCGCGTGTTCGTCGCCGCGCGCCTCGTTGATCGTTATCGCAACTACCTCAACTCGGTCTCGTACCTCGGCGCGGACACGCGCCTTCGCGGCTATCCGTCGAGCTACTTCGTCGGGCAGAACATGTTCGCCGCGAACCTCGAGTACCGCTCGCGGCCCGTGGAGCTCTGGAAGGTGCAGCTCGCGGGCGTCGCGTTCTACGACGTGGGTCAGGCGTTCGACGACTGGAGCAGCTTCCACCCCGTGCACGACGTCGGCTTCGGCGCGCGCGTGCTCTTCCCGACGTTCGATCGCATCGTGTTCCGCGCCGACCTGGGCTTTCCGATTTCGGCGACGCCGCTCCCGAGCAGCGTCGGTCCCGCGACGATCTTCGTCACGTTCGGACAGGCTTTTCCCTTGCCGCAAGTCGGTTTGGCGAGCTCGAGCGTAGGCTCCCTCACGTCGGCCTCGTCGCGTTAGCATGGGCGCTCCATGCCGAACGAGCCCCTCGATCCGAACGACCTCCCGACGAACGACGCCGAGCGCCGCAAGCTCGCCACCGAGCTCAAGGACGCAGCGCTACAAGCCTTCAGAGCGAACCAGCCGCTCGTCGCGTCGCTGAAGATCGCCGACGCGGTGCTCCTCTATCCGAACGATCGCGAGATGCTCGACGCGTTCGACGAGATCGTCTTCGCGTCGCAAGACCCGCTCTCGCTCTTTCCGGTCGCGACCGGCGCGATCCACGTCGCGACCGCGGCGGCGCGCGCGCGCGTCTTGATGATCAGCCACCGGCTCGATCTGGCGCTCGATCTCCTCGGCAAGGTGCTCGAGGTCGCGCCGGAGCTCGAGTACGTCGACTGGGCGCGCCGCTGGCTCCAGCCGCACGTGATCGACGAGCTCGGGTTCGACACGCTCATGGGCACGATCCTGAAGCCGACGCTCACGATGGCCGTCGACGTCCCGGTGCCGCCCGATCCGAAGGACCCGCGTTTGCCGAACCTCCGCTCCGGCGCGGAGATCTTCACGGCGCTCCAGGCCGTGTACCCGAACGAGAAGATCGTGTGGATGGGCTCCGCGATCTTGCGACGGCGCCTCGGCGACACCGCGGCGACGCTCGCCGCGGCCGAAGAAGGCGTGAAGCGCTTCCCGCAGGACTGGAGCATGCGCACCGCGCTCCTCAACGCGCTCCGCGACGCCAAGCGCCCCGACGAGGCGCTCGCGCAAGCGCGCACGGCGATGCAGATGGACGCCGAGGATTTCTCCCCGCTCCACGACGCCGCCCAAGGCTTCCTCGACGCGAACCGCCCGGGCGACGCGGTGAACCTCTTCCAGGAGCTCTTGCAGCGCGACCCGAAATACCCGGGCGCCGACGCTTGCTTGCATTATGCACGTTTCAAGGCGACGGGCGATCCCGCGGCGCGCGCCGCGCTCCTCGCGCTCCGCGACCAGCGCTGGGACGACCGCTCCGTGCGCGGCTACGCGAACGAGATCGACCCGCCCGTGCCGTATTTCACGGTGCTCCCCGGGCCCGCGGACGCGACGGCGCACTACGCGCGCGACGTGATCACCGATTTCGCCGAGCTCCTCCAGTGCTGCGGACGCGGCGCGAGCCTCTCGCTCGCGATCCAATCGCACTACCCCGAGTCGCCGAGCGCGGCGCTCGCGTTCGATTTCGCGATGCGCTCGCTCGGCGCGGGCAGCGCGCAGCTCAGCGTCGAGGTCGAGCAGTTCCAGCAGCCCGATCCGCGCATGGACAAATCGCGCGTGCCGTTCCCGATCTTCCAGCCGCGCGGCAACATGCCGGGCCCGATCGCGACGCAAGCCGATCCGAGCCTCGCGAACATGATCGGTCAGATCGCGTTCCAGTCGTTCCGAAAGGACGTGTGGGATCCCGCAGCGCAGAGGGTCGCGCAGCAGGTCGGACCGAACGCCGCCCAGGCGCTCATGGCGGTGCTCTTGAACCCGCCTCCTCCGCCGAACGAGTTCGACGGCGTCACCTGGTTCTATCGGTGCGAGCTCGCGACGGCGATCGTCCTCTCGCACCTTGGCCCTTGGGAGAGCGGCCCCGGACGCGCGGCGCTCTACTCGATGATCTCCGGTCCGTCGGACTGGGTGACGATCGCGGGAATCGTCGCGCTCGCGTGGCGCGCGAGCGACTCACCGAACGTGCGCGCCGAGGTCGAGGGCGCGTTCTCGTGGCTCCGCACGCAGATCCCGAAAGAGGGCTTCACGCCGTGGGAGGGCGCGCTCGCGTACACGTGGCTGAACATGGGCGGCCACTCCGAGAGCCTCCAAAAGGCTCTCGAGCGCTGGATCGCGACGTACGAGGACACGATCGAATCGAAGAACGCCGTGCGCACGCTGCGCCGTCACGGCGGTATGACGATCGAGGAGTACGCGAAGTTCTCGGTCGAGCGCGATCGCATCGTCTCGGGTCTCGGCTACAGCCGCGCGCCGCTCATCGGCTTCATGCCTCCGCCCGCGCTCGTCGCGCTGTGCCAGAAGCACGGCGTCGACCCGGGCCGTCCGTTCATCAGCGAGTGGCAAGAGGCGCTCAACAACTCACCCGCGCTGATGGAGCAATACGTCGAGGCGCGCCGCGGCTTCGAGCTCTCCGAGATGGGCGTCTCGGCGAAGGAGAAGGACGCGCTCGACAACATCCGCGAAGGCAACATGGACATGCACCTTCGCATGGCGCAGGCGCAACAAGCGCAGGCGCAGGTGGCCGCCGGCGACGCGGGCGATCCGGATCCCGTCGTGTTCCCTGGCCAACGCGTCGCGAAATTGAGCGACTACGTCGGCATCATGAAGGGCATGCAGACCGGCAACATGATGGGCGCGCTCGCGAAATACGGCCTCGACATGATGTCCTACGGAAGCGTCGCGACCGCGTGGGGCGCGAAGATGGCCGCGGACCCCACGTTGACGGAGAAGTTCAACCGGATGATGCAGGCCCGCTGATTTTTTTGGGGCCCCTCCCCGCGCGTTCCCGCGCGTGCTCGGCTCGTGCTCGCCGCGGCGTCACGAGCTCCGCAGTAACCTTTCCGCGGCTTGTGCGCGAGCCTGCGCGCGCGCGGACCTCCCCACGGCGTCGCTCCCGCGCCGCCGGGGAGGTGCGGCGGCCGTGTCATAGGCCACTGCCAGAGATGTCCTCGGATCGCGCGACGCGAGCGTCAGGGATGTCCTCGGACCTCACTGTACCCTCGTTTTCGCGCGATTTTGCGCGCTCGCGTCGACGAATCCATATTGTCTGCTAAATCAAGACGCGTGCGACAGCTTGCGATGAAGTTCCGCACGTGGGGCGGTAAGCGGAAGGGAGCCGGGCGGAAACCGAACGGCCCCAGCGCGGGCGTGTCGCACCTGGCGCGCCAGCGCTTCGCGCGCGTCGTGCCGGTGCACGTGACGGTGTGCGTCGCGAGTCACGTCTACAACCTCCGCTCGCGGCGCTGCTTCTCGGTGCTCGCTCGCGCGCTCGCGGCCGCGGCCGAGCGCTTCGGTGTTCGCCTCGTGCAGTTTTCCGTGCAGGGAAATCACGTCCACCTCGTCGTCGAGGCCGAGTCGACCGAAGCGCTCGCGCGGGCGATGAAGGGCTTCTCGGTTCGCGTCGCGCGCGGGCTGAACCGCGTCATGCGCCGCCGCGGCCGCGTGATGGGCGACCGCTACCACGCCCACGTCCTACGCACGCCGACCGAGACCCGTCGCGCGCTTCGCTACGTGCGCAGCAACGCGGAGAAGCACGGCGTGGCCCACACGAACGACGACGCCAACGCATCCCACAACGCGCGTCTCGCGCTGCCGTCGCCACGCACGTGGCTCCTCCGCGAGGGTTGGCGTCGCGCTCCCGATTGGCGCTCGACCGCGTGACGGAAGGCGAAACACCTGGCCATGAGTCGGCCACGGGCGGTGCGTATGGTCTCTCGTCGACCGATGGTGTTCGTGTGTCTTTCGTTCGCTGCGACGGTCGCGATCACCTGCGGCGGCGGCGACCGATTTCGTTTCGGGCAGGACGCCTCGACATCGACGAGCACGTCGGGCTCGGCCCCGGCGATGCCGTGCAGCGACAGCGGCTTCACGATCGACGGGCTCTTCACGGGCTTCGTGGCGCCATCGAGCGCGACGATGACGTCGCCGTTCGCGCTCTCGGAGTGGGCCGGTGTGCCGAGCGTCCGCGGCAAGTACACGTACATGTACATGTCCGCTTGCTCGACGGGGTCGTCCTACGTCCTCTACTTCATCAACGACTGGTACACGAACGCGAAGGGACCGATCGACGCGCAGTGCTACAACCGGTTCGACTTCTTCGACCCCGGCAGCCAAGACGCCGTCGAGCTCCGCGTCTACGGCGATCATCACGTGGTCGTCCTCGAGAACGGCGTGAGCGCCGCTTGGGCGGCGAAGGGCGCCGCAGGTTTCTCGAGCTCGCCCAACGTGCTCGCCGCACACTCGCTCTTCGAGTTCCAGCTCGAGCTCCCTTGGAAGTACCAGGCGACGCAGATGTCCGCGAGCGATCCCTGCTCGGCCTCTCCCCCGCCACCACCACCGCCTCCGCCGAACGCGCCCGCACCACCGAGCGTCGGAGAAGGGTGCGAGGATCCCACCTACATGATCGACGAGCCCACGACGGTGCAGCTCGCGTTCGGCGCGAGCGGCTTGACGTCGCAGATCGCGCCAAGTGTTCCGCGCGCGACCGGCCTCGACAAGTACGACGCCCAACCCGGCGACCGCGTCGTCCTGCGCGGCCGCGATTTCGGAGCATCGCCGGGACTCGTCGCGGTCGACGGTCGCGACGCGCAGGTGCTCATGTGGACCGACTCGCGCATTCAGATCGTCGTCCCGCAGGGCGTCAGCCCGAACGCGAACACGAAGATCGCCACGGCAAACTGGAGCGTAGACGGGCCGCGCATCAGCGGACCGACCTTCGCACACTGAGGAACACGCGCTGCGAGGCGAACGCCACGTACGCGACGAGGAAGACGTACGCGCCGTAGTATTTTCCGAGCTCGGTGATCGTGAACGCGAGCGCTCACTGAATCGTAATCGTCACGGACCCCGCGGACCGCGTCGTCATGACCGTGATCGAGGCGTTCGTCGCGGTGCTCGATACGTACGAGCCACCGCCGCCGCCACCGGACGTGCCGCCGCCGCCGCCGCCCGAGTAACCGCCCGCGCCGCCGCCGCAGAAGTAACCGCCGCCTCCGCCGCCGACGCCGCCCGACGTCTGCGTCGCGCAGGTGCCGCCCGCTCCGCCGGCGACGAACGCCAGCCCACCACCCGAAGTCCCGCCGCTCGCGCTGCAATTCGCGCCCGCGGTCAGCAGGCCGCCGCCGCCGCTCGCTTGACCGGCATTTCCGCCGTTTCCGTTCGTTCCGCCCAGGCCGCCGTTGCCGCCGCCGCTGTTGCCCGTCGTCGTGGTGGACGCGTTGCCGCCCGCGCCGCCGCCGCAACCTCCGCCCGCGCCGCCGCCGCCTCCACCCGCGACGACGAGCGCGGTGCTCACCTGCACGACGAAAGAGCCGCCGCCGCCCGCGGCGCCGCTGTTCGCGTACCCGCCTGTGCCTGCGCCGCCCGCGAGGATCGTGAGCGTCTCGCCGGCGGTGAGCGCGAACGTCCCCTTCGCGTCCGCGGCGTATCCGCCGAGCCCTGCGTTCGTGCCACCCTGGCCGCCCGCGCCGCCGATCGCCTCGATGAGGTACGTGTGCGTCGCGGGCACGACCCACGTCGTCTCGCCCGGGTTGAACGTCACGGTGCTCGGGATGCATGCGCTGCTCACGCACACGTCGCCGCCGGCGCACGCGTTCCCGCAGCTCCCGCAGTTCGCCGAGTCGTTCGTCGTGTCCGCGCAGTACGGCACGCCCGCGTCGGGCTTGCAGAGCGTTTCGGTTCCCGCGTCCGAGGCGCACGTCTTGTTGCAGACGCCGTTCGAGCACACGTCGCCGCCGGTGCACTGGACGCCGCACGAGCCGCAGTTCGCGTTGTCGGTCTTCGTGTTCGCGCAGAACGGCGCGCCGCCGTCGCCGGGACACGAGGTCTGATCGCTCGTGCACTGCGTGACGCAGCTCGAGCCCACGCAGGCCTCGTTGCCCGAGCACTTCGTGCCGCAGCCGCCGCAGTTGTTCGAGTCCGTCTTCGTGTCGACACACGACGCTCCGCACAGCACGGTGCCGCCGCCGCACGTCGTGCCGCACGCGCCCGCCGAGCACACCTCGCCCGACGGACACGCGGCGCCGCAGCTCCCGCAGTTCGCGTTGTCGTTGCTCGTGTCGACGCACGCGGCGCCGCACATCGTGCTGCCCGCGGAGCAACCGGAGGTCGGCGCCGTGCCGCTCTCGTCGAGGCTGCACGCGATCGCGATCGTGGCGACGATGGCGGCGAAGACTGCGAGTGTCGCTCGTCCCCTCACTCTTTCAGCGCTACGTGACTCGCGCGACGCGAGCAAGCGAAAGGATTACCACTCGGTCTTCTGAACCACCGGCAGCTGTAGGGCGCGCTCGCGGTCGAAATCCAAATTGCCCACATGGAGCGCGAGCGGCGCTTGCACCCATTTGTAGATGCTCGCCGTGAAGAGTCGCCCGAAGCGGTCGGCCCACGCGTCGGTCTTGCCCGCGTGCTCGGGGAACATCGCCGAGAGCGCGACCTTCACGTCGCTCGTCGACATCTTCTCGCCCGCGTAGAGCAAGAAGCACGCGTCGAGGACCGGGAACGGCATGAGGTCTTTTTCGTCTTCTTGGTTTTCGGCGAGCTCCGCGGAGGGCGCTTTTTTCAGCGTCAATCGGATCGCCTCGGAATTCGTCGTCTCGAGCAGGTAATCGAGCAAGTAGTTCACGACGGTCTTCGGGACGTTCGCGATGACCGAGAGCGCGCCCTCGAGATCGCCGCCGATGGTCGTGTAGCCGACGGCCTTCTCGCTCATGTTGCTCGTCTGCAGGAACAGTCCAGCGGCGCTGTTCGCCCAGGTCCACATGCGCTCGGCGCGGACGCGAGCTTGCGCGTTCTGGCGCGCGAGCGGCGTGAGCTTTTCGCCCGGCTGGAGCATCGACTCGATCGCGACGAGCTCGCGCTCGAAGGCCTCGTCGATCGACACGGTCGCGAAGCCCGCGCCGAGCTCCTTCGCGGTGACCTCGGCGGCCGCGCGCGTCTCGGGAGACGAGTAGCGGCTCGGCATGAAGAACGCGCGGAGGATCTCGCCGGCCTTCTTCGGCGCTTCGCTCCCGTATTTGCGATCGATCCACCGGCGCGCGAGCCACAAGCACAAGAGGCTGTCGCGGCCGCCGGAGAGCGCGACGCCGATCGTCTTGAAGCAGCCGTTCTTCTCGAAGTAGTCGCCGATGCCCGTCGCGAGCGCGTCGAGGAGCTCCTCCGAGAACGCGGCGCGCGCGGTCGTCGCCCTCTGCTCGGGCGCAGGCAAGAAGAAGCTCTTGTGCGCGGGGAACGGGAACGTCAGCTTCGCGCGCGATTTCGGATCGTGGTCGACCTTCACGCGCGTGACGTGGAACGTGCCCATGCCCGCGAGCTCGGCCTGATCGTGGCGGAACGTCGTGTTCTCGCTCCGGAGGCGGCGCGTGCGATCGAGATCGAGCGTGACCGCGGCGAAGCCTTCTCGGAAGCGCGGCGCGTCGAGGAGGACGCGCCCGTTCTGCGAGACCCAGCCGCCCCCGTCGAACACGAGCCCGTCGTTGCCGCCGAACAAGTTGCAGTATGCAACCGTCGCCTGGTTGTCCGCGGCGCGCGTCGCGATCATCTCGCGGCGCGTCTCCTGAACGCCGACGCGGAACGGCGACGCGCTGAGGTTGATCACGAGCTCAGCGCCCGCGTAACAGCGGCGACGCATCGGCCCGTCGGGCGACCAGATGTCCTCGCAGACCTCGAGCGCGAGCGCGCCGAACGGCGTGTCGAAGACGAGATCGCCGAACGGGACGCCGTGGACGATCGCCGAGTGGCTCGGCACGCCGCGCGTGAAGCAGCGCTCCTCGTAGAAGACGTTGTAGAAGGGCAGCTTCTCCTTCGGCACGAGCCCGTGCACGCGCCCGCCGGAGACCAGCGCGGCCGCGTTGTACACGCGCTCGTCGATCGACACCGCGAGCCCGACCGCGACGAGCGCGTCGAGCTGGGCCGTCTGCTTCGCGAGCTCCTCGAGCGCGCTCCACTGCGCGTCGACGAACGCCTTCCACTGGACGAGGTCCTCCGGCGCGTACCCGCCGATCGCCTGCTCGGGCAAGACGACGATCGTCGCCCCGTCCGCCACGGCCGCGCGAACCAGCTCGACCATGCGCGCCACGTTGCTCTTCACTGCGCCGACGGTGCTGTTCACGCTCGCGAGCGCGATGCGAATGAGTCTCATTGACCTTTTCTTAGGGACGATTGCTTTGCTTGCATAGTAGGCTACGCCGCCCGTCATGAACTGGACGATCGACTCGTACAAAACCCGCCCAAACCCGCAGGCGGTGCCGTACGACGATCCCGCCGCGCTCGCGCGCGCGACCGAGACGCTCAGGCGCATGCCGCCGCTCGTCACGTCGTGGGAGGTCGAGCGGCTCCGCGAGCAAATCGCCGACGCGCAGCTCGGTCATCGCTTCATGCTCCAAGGCGGCGACTGCGCCGAGACGCTCGCCGACTGCACGCGCGAGGTCATCACGAGCAAGCTGAAGATCCTTCTCCAGATGTCGCTCGTGATCGTCCACGCGTCGCAGGCGCCGGTCATCCGCGTCGGCCGCATCGCGGGCCAATACGCCAAGCCGCGCACCGAGAAGACGGAGAAGCGCGGCGCGCTCGAGCTCCCGAGCTACTTCGGCGACTCGGTCAACTCCGCGGAGTTCACGCCCGAAGCGCGCAGGCCCGATCCGCAGCGCATGATCGCCGCGTACCAGCACGCGGGGCTCACGATCAATTTCATCCGCTCGCTCGTCGCCGCGGGCTTCGCCGACGTCACGCACCCCGAGTACTGGGATCTCGGCTTCAAGGAGTCGGTCCCCAAGGAAGTGCGCGCCGAGTACGAGGCCAAGGCGCGCTCGCTCGCGGAGGCGCTCCGCTTCATGGCCGCGCTCGGCGAGCGCACGTTCGCGGAGCTCGCGCGCGTCGAGTTCTTCACGAGCCACGAGGCGCTCCACCTCGAGTACGAGGCCGCGCAGACGTCGACGGTCCCGCGCCGAAGCGGCCACTACCTGCTCTCGACGCATTTTCCGTGGATCGGCGAGCGCACGCGCGATCCGAACGGCGCGCACGTCGAGCTCCTGCGCGGCATTCGCAACCCGATGGGCATCAAGCTCGGCCCGAGCGCGAAGCCCGACGACGTCCTCGCGCTCCTCGACGTGCTCGATCCGCAAAACGAGCCCGGCCGCATCACGCTCATCACGCGCATGGGCGCCGCGAGCGTCGAGCGCGCGCTACCGCCCATCTTGAGCGCGATCGCGAAATCCGGGCGCCGCGTTTTGTGGTCGCTCGATCCGATGCACGGCAACACCATGAAGACCGCGAGCGGCCGCAAGACGCGCCGCTTCGACGACATCCTCGTCGAGATCGATCACACCTTCGCCGCGCACGACGCGACCGGCACGAAGCTCGGAGGCGTCCACTTCGAGCTCACGGGCGAGAACGTGAACGAGTGCATCGGTGGTGCCGCGGGCGTGACCGAGAGCGATCTCGAGGAGAACTACGAGACCGCGTGCGACCCGAGGCTCAATTACCGGCAAGCGCTCGAGATGAGCTTCTTCATCGCGAAGAGGCTCTCGGCGCACCGCGCGCGCTGAACGTCACGTCACGGGCGACACGTCTTGAACCCGAATGGCGTCTGCTTGCACGTGAGGCCAGGCGCGCACTCCGCGGTCGACGCGCAGAGCTGCGGATTCTGAAACCCACCCTGACACGACGGCTGACACTGCGACGTCTGCTGCGTCTGCGTGAATGTCGCGCAGCACACCTCGCCGTTCGTGCAGCTCGACGCGCTCGAGCACGAGAACGCCGCGCCCTTGCACTGCCCTTGCGGCGTGCACGCTTCGTTCACCACCTGACCGTTGGCGGTGACGCAGCACACGTCCGTGCTCGAGTTGCACGTCGTGTTGCCGCACTGGATCGGATTGCCGGGCGGAGGACCCGCGTCGAAGGGCGGCGGAGCGGCGTCGACGTCAATCGGGCCGCCGTCGATCCCGATCGGCCCGCCGTCGATCCCGATCGGCCCGCCGTCGATCCCGATCGGGCCGCCGTCGACTCCGATCGGCGAGCCGTCGACGCCGACGCTGCCGTCGCCGATCGTGTCGTCGAGCGTCGTCCGACCGCCACACGCCGCACAAAGCACGAGCCCAAAGCAAAGCGTCCGCTTCATCGAACGCGAACTTTAGCTCAAGCTCGAGTCAGTGCGCGAGCGCTTGCTCGGGAAATTTGCCCGCGAGGTCGGCCTCGGCGCGCTGCGCGCCGGCTTCGTCTCCCATCGCTCGGAGGGCCTGCGCTTCGACCGTGAGCTCCTCGGGGACGAGGCGCGCGCCCTGCTGATGACGCGCTGCGCGGACGATCTTGAGGGCCGTCTCGGGCTCGCCGCGGTGGAGCGCTCCGCGGGCTTCGCTCACCATGCGAGCTTCACGCGCGAGGCGGTCGTGCTCGGAGAGCGTCGTCGTGCTCGCGCGCGTCACGGCGGCCGAGTCGAGCTCCACGGAAGCGGGCGTGACCACCGTCGGCACGGTCTGCGCGACGTGCCCGGTGATGACGACGGGCTGCGGGACCGCGTCGTCCTTCGTCGTCGGACGCTCGAGCGTACGCGGCGCGATCGCCATGACACGCTCCGACGGCCGCGGCGCGGTCGTGTGCGTGAGCGCGAGCGTGAGAACCGCCGCGGCGACGCCAACGGTGAGCGTCGCGCCGAGCGCGATGCCGAGCGCGAGCTTGCTGGACGCGATCCCCGTGCCCTTCATCACCGCGAGCGAAGTGGCGCCCACGGTGGCCGTTTGGATGCCAGCCCACATCGCGTCGCGGGAGCTCTCGCTCGGGCCGTCGACCTTCGCCGCTGCGAAGAGCTCGCGCGCGTGATCGGACGTCGTGTTGCTCATCGCGCACCTCCCACAATCACACGCATGGCCGCGCGTTGGAGGTTCACGCCACTTTTTCGATCTTGTACGCGCAAATTCGTCTCGAGCTGCTGACGCGCGACACGAAGTCGCGAGTACACGGTGTTGACCGGGATCGCGAGCGACTCGGCGATCTCGGGGGCGGTCATCTCTTCGATCTCGTGGAGGACGAGCACCGCGCGTTTGTCGACGTCGAGCGTCGAGAGGGCATTGTCGAGCTGGTCGAGCGCTTCACGGCGCGCGAGGAGATCGGCTTGCTCGGGGTCGGTGTGCCTGAGCTCTTGCGCGACGCCGCCGTCGGCGTCCTCGGGGTGACGCCGTTTGTGCCTTCGCCACTCGCTCGCCACGCGAAGGACGATCTGGAACAGCCATGCCCGCGGACCGTGCCCACGCTCTTCGTAGTCGCCGAGGCGACGGTGCGCGACGACGAACACTTCCTGCACGCGATCCTCCACGTCACTTGGTGCGACGCCTAGGCGGCGGAGGTTACGCCAAACGAACGCGACGTGATTGTCGTAGAGCGAGCGGAAATCCGACGCGTTCAACGGAGCCTCCAAGTCAATCCTACCTCGGCCCTCAGCGAGAGCAATTCGATCGAGTCGCCCGTATGCAGAACGTTGAAGCCCGCGAGCCCTCGCACCTCGACGGACAAGTCGCTCGCGAGATCACCCCGGAGGCAGATCGTCGGGCCCAGCGAGAAAATGGCGTCCGTCGCGTTCGGAGAGATGGCCCCGCCAAAATTCGTCGTCGCGTGGTCGAACGCCGCGAGCTCCGACCCCGCGCACGTCTCGAGCAAGAGCCCGCGGTGCTCGACGTAGTTGCCCGGCACGCGCAGGCACGCGTCCATGCGCCCGGCCACGTAGATCGCCGACGACCCAATCGACGAAGCCCCGATGATCTCGGGCCGCAAGAAGAAGCTCCGCACGATCTCGATCAGAGCGAACGCCCCGCCGCCCACGAGCGCCGCCGGGCTGAGCGTGAGTGGCGAGTTCTGGAGCGTCGCGCTCGCGCCGATCTCGATGGTTCGCTTGTGCGGCTGAGGCGCCCCCGCGTCCGGCAGCACTTCCCCCATCGGCTGCAACACCACGTTCTCCGCGCCCGTCCCGGTGCCCGCCCCCGTGGCCGTGGCCGCGCCCGTTCCCGTGCCCGTGCCCGTGCTCGTGCTCGTGCTCGCGCTCGTCGCATGCGGCTTCGGGTGGGCCTTGGCCTTCGCCACCTCCGCGTCGAGCACCAACCCCGCCCAAATCCCGAGCGCCGAAATCACCCCGTCGCACCGATCCGACGCCGTCGCGTCGATCACCCGGTGCGCGACCGCGTTTCCCTGCGCGTCGTCCAGGTTGGCCGTCACGATGATGTGCGTCCCGCGACGCTCGTCGAACACGCGCAGCCGCCACCCGGCCTCCGGCGCGACGCTGCTGCCGAGGGCGTCTCGGAGCGAGTCCTGCGCCTTGTCCAAGTTGTCGCAGACGTCATGCGCGTCGACGACGATGGCGGGAGGGACGTCCACCCCCCGATCATGGCCGCCTACGAGGATTCCGTCACCGAAAATGGCGATTTTCAGGGCGGGTTCATGGCGACGCAGCGCGCGTGGGGGCTCGAACGGATTTTGGCCAGCGTCTCCTGTGGATGCCCGCCGCTCCCGGCGATCCCGACGACGTAGACGTGGTTGTCGCACCAACCCGTCACCGCGGCGCGGCGCCCGCCTGGGAGCACCACGATGCCGCTCCCCCGCTCCATCCCCGGCACCGTGTAGGTCGTCGAGGTCCAGTCCGCGGTGTCGACGATCGAGACGGAGTTCGTGTCCCCGTAATCTGCAGAATACACGTATTTCCCGTCGCGCGAGACGTCGACGCTCTTCGGCGATTTGCCGATCGGCACGACGTGCGTCACGCGCTCGCTCAGGCCCGTGAGGTCGAGCGCCCAGAGCTGCGAGTCGTGGTAGCAGCTCAAGTACATCGTGTGCTCGTCGGGTGAGAGCACGAGGTGACGCGGGATCGGGCACGCGGCGAGCGTGTAGTTCTGAGAGAAGTCCGCGCCGTGGAAGACGTCGATCGTCGCGCCGTCGAAGTTCGCGACGTAGAGCATGCCCGACGTCGTGAGCGCCATGCCGCGCGGGTGAACGCCCGCCGCGTGCGTGCGCACGGTGACCCCGCGCGCGAGATCGATCTCGCTCACCGAGTTACCGTTCCAGTTCGCGGCGAAGAGCGTCTTTCCGTCCTTCGACAGCACCAGGATCTTCGGGTGCAGGCCGACCGGGATCTCGCGCGTCACGCGGCGCGTCTTCGTGTCGATGATCTGCACGCTGTCGCGCGGAAAGTTCGACGCGTAGAGGAGCGAGCCATCCGCCGAGAGGATGCTCTCGACCACGATCCCCGGGACGTCGATGTCCGCGATCGGCGCGAGCGTCTGCGAGTCGTAGATCGAGAGGTTCTTCCCGTTGGCCTGCCCGAAGTTCGTCACGTAGAGGCGCGCCCCGTCGGGGGAGAGCGTGACGCCCTTCGGCATCGATCCCGTCTGGGCAAACTCCTGCACCTCGAGCTGCGGCGCGGCGAACGCCGTCGAGGAGACCGTCAACGCGAGGAAGAGGAGCTCGTACTTCACTGACCGACGCTGGCTTCGACCACGTCGGCAATGCTTCTATATCGCCTGTAGAAATTCGTCACTTTCACGACGTAGTTCCGCGTCTGCTCGTACGGCGGGATCCCGCCGTGGCGCATGACGGCATCGGGGCCCGCGTTGTACGCGGCGATCGTCAGGGAGAGATCGCCGTTGAAGGCGTTCGCGAGGATGCGAAGGAGGCGCACGCCGCCGAAGATGTTCTCGCGCGGGTCGTCGATGTCGCGCACTTGCATGCGCTCGGCCGTGTCCGGCATGAGCTGCATGAGGCCGCGCGCGCCGGAGACGCTCACCGCGCGCGGGTCGTAGTCGCTCTCCACCTTGATGACCGCACGAACGAGCTGCTCGGGGATTTGATAGAGCGTGCACGACTGACGGATCCACTCGTCGTACCGCGTGAAGCGCGCGGGATCGTGATCGCTCGGCGCCACGATCGGCGCGCCGCTCCGCGGAGCGTTTCCGCCGCGCACGAGGAGCTGCGCGCTCACGCCGTGCGGCACCGCGTTGACGATGTGCACGACGCCGTCTTTGTCGGTGTACTGATAGATGTCGGCCACGGCGACGCTCGGGACGAGCAGCATCGCGAACGCGACGTTGCGAACAGCCGACATTTCCCATGGATCGTGCACCAGGTGGGACGCGCTGTCCAGAATCGGTCCGATCGCGGTATAGCGGAGGCGTGCCGCAGCCGACCTGGCAGACCCTCGCGCTACTCGTCGTGGCGCTCGCCTTCTTGGGCCTGGTGATCGCGCGGACGTGGCCGCGATTCGGGCGGCGGAGGAACGTCTCGCTCGGCGTGGCGCTCAAGGCGGCGCGCGCGAAGATCGACGCGGCGAAGACCGACGCGGCCAAGGCCGACGCGCTCTGCGAGGCCGCGGACGCGTGCGCGCTCGCGTTCGGTCGCAGCGAGGCGGCCGCTTCGTATTACCTGCGTGCGATGCGGCTCGTTCCCGCGTCCGCGGAGCTCGTGGAGCGCGCGTGCAAAGGGCTCGAGCACAAGCCGCGCGCGCTCGAGCACCTCCTCTGGCGCAAGCTCGGAGCCGATGCGGAGCACGCGCCGAGCCGCGAGGCGACGATCGCCGCCCTCCACGGCCTGTCGAGGCTCTACGCGTCGCGTCCACGCCACGCCGTCCGCGCGCGCGCCGTCGAGCGCGTCATCCACGAGCTCGAAGGCTAATCCGTCGACGCGTCGTCGGTGCTCGTCTCGTCGATCGCGTCGGCCGCTGCGTCGTCGCTCGGCGGCGTGACGGTGCCCGGGCAATCCCACGCCGCCTGGCAGCTCGTCGCGGTCGACATGCACGAGAGGACCGCGTCGTCCGAGAGATTCGTCGTGCAGTACCCCGCGTCGTCGTCGGCGCAATTCGGCGGCGCGTAGCCGCAGAGCGACTCGAGGCGCGTGCAGACCTCGGGGCACGTCGCGCCGCTCGGCGGCACCTTCGTGCCGTCGATGTTCGGGTTGTCGCGGCAGCCAGCGGCAGCGAGCGCGAGCACCACGACCGCCGAGAGGACCCTCCACCTCATCGTCGCGAGCATATCCGAAGCTCACTCCGCCGCAACGGACGAGCCCGTGAGCTTCTGGTGGATGAAGCGCCAGCGCATCGCGACGACGATCGAGATCATCACCAGCGCGAACACGACGAGGAAGATCTTGAGCCCGTGCTCGGTCACGACGCCCGGCGCGGTCGAGGCCGCCACGAACCGCTCGTCGCTCGGCCAGAACACGTGCGGCAGCGCGTTTCGGTGGCTGAGCGCGAGCCAATCCATCATGCCCGCGACGGTGACGTGCACGAGGAAGCCCTGGTAGATGCTCTTCGTCTTCATGCTGAGCGACCCGAGCGCGATGCCCGCGATGATGGCGCCGCTCGCCTCGAGGTACGGCTTTCCGTAGTGGATCATGCAGTACGGGACGGCCATCGCGAAGATCGCGCCCGAGCCGAAGCTCTTTCGCAAGACGCCGAGCCAGAACCCGCGGAAGAACATCTCGAGCGCGAAGAACTGCACGAAGTACATCGCCTCCCACGCGAGGAAGTCGAACCAGCTGCGCGAGGCGAGCTTGTAGAACGGGTAGTAGTTGCCGAAATCCGGCTGCGCGCTCACGACGAGCATCGCGGGGACGACGATCGCGAGGAAGAGCGCGTAGATCCACGCGTGCTCGAAGAAGCCCTTCGTGCGCAGGCCGAGGTCGAGGAGCGAGTCCTTCGGGAAGAGCGCCTTGAAGACCGGGAACGGCACGAGCACGTACCCGACGACGCGCGCGAACACCCACCAGCCGAAGCCCCAGAGCTCGTCGTATTTGAAATAGTGGAGCGCCTGGTGGTGGTTCTGATCGAACGTGACGAGCTTCGGCGCGATCGTCTCTTCGAAGAAACCGCGACCGCCGTAGTACTCCTGCATCGTGAGGACGATCGCGCAGATGACGAGCGCCAAGAACGGGCGCTTGTCGTACTCGCCGCGCGCGAGCATCTCGCCGCGGTGGACGCTGCGCGTCCTCGTCGAGCTCGCTTCCACGTCTTGCGGAAGAAGAAGTAGAGCGAGCGGCAAGAGGACGAAGAGCGCGGGGATCGGGAAGAGCGGCTTCGGTCGCCGTCGAGGAACGACTCGAGCGCCGACGGCTGCGGGCTGCGCCTGGAGCAGAGCGGTGCGAGCACGTTCACTTGCGCGTTATCTTCGGCGCGTCACCGCGCGCGCGTTGCAGGCGAGCGCAGCGCCTCCGCCTTGCCGAGCGCCGCGATCACCTCGAAGAGACCAGGGCTCGCCGTGCGCCCGGTGAGCGCGACGCGCGCGGGCTGCGCGACGTCTTTGATCTGAAGCTTCTTCTCCGCGAGCCACGCCGCTGAACGCGCTGCTCGAGCGCTTGCGCGTTCCAGCTCGTCGCGCCCTCGAGCTGCGCCGCGAGCGCGCGAAGCGTCGGCGCGGCGTCCGGCACGAGGAACTTCTTCGCCGCCGCTCGTCCATCACCGGATCGGCGCGGAACACGAAATCGAGCCTATCCGCCGCGTCGACGAACGTCGTCGCGCGCTCGCGGATCGAGCGGGATCGCCTCCTTCGCGGCTTGCGTGCGTCGACGCCGGCGAGCCCGCGCTTCTCGAGGAACGGCACGACGCGCGTCGCGTACTCGTCGTCGGGCGTGAGGCGTCGCCTCCTTCAGGTGCGCGTGGTTGATCGCGAGGAATTTCTTCGTGTCGAACTTCCCGTCGCCTCGCCCGCACGCCTCCCAGCCGAACGCCTCGACCAGCTCGTCCTTCGAGAACACCTCTTGATCGCCGTGCGACCAACCGAAGCGCACGAGGTAGTTGAGCACCGCGTTCGGCGAGTAGCCCTGATCGCGGTACTCGAGCGACGCTCACCGCGCCGTGGCGCTTCGAGAGCTTCTCGCCGCTCGGCGCGAGCATCATCGGCAGGTGCGCGAACTCGGGCGCCTTCGCGCCGAACGCCTCGTAGATCATGATCTGCGGCGGCGTGTTCACCATGTGATCGCGGCCGCGCGCGACGAGCGAGATCTCCATCGTCATGTCGTCGACGACCGCGCCGAAGTTGTAGAGCGGCACGCCGTCGCTGCGGAGGAGCACGAAATCCTGCTGCGCGGCGTTCGGCGTCGTGACCTCGCCGAAGACTTTGTCGACGTACGTCACCGAGCCCTCGCTCGGCGTCTCGGAAGCGCACGACGAACGGCTTGTCGGGCTCGTCCGTGCGATCGCGGCACGTGCCCGGGTAGCGGAACTGCGCCTTCGGGTCCTTCTTCTTCAGCGCCTCGCGCTGCGCGTCGAGCTCCTCCTTCGTGCAGTAGCAACGAAACGCTTTGCGCCTCGCGGATGAGCTTCTCGGCGTGCTCCTTGTAGATCGCGAGCCGCTCCATCTGCGTGTACGGGCCGTAATTCGCCGCCCTTCTCGGGCCCTTCGTCCCAGTCGAGGCCGAGCCAGCGCATCGAGTCGAGGATCGATCTGCCGGCTCTCGGCGGTGCTGCGCTCCTGGTCGGTGTCCTCGATGCGCAGGACGAACGACGCCTTCGGTCTTGCGCGCCCAGAGCCAATTGAAGAGCGCCGTGCGGACGCCGCCGATGTGGAGATAGCCCGTCGGCGACGGCGCGAAGCGCACACGTACCGTCATGATGGAGGAGGAGGATACTCCATGCGCGCCGCGATGCGCGCGCGCGCTTCGTCACCGTAGAGCCAGTCGACCAAAAAGAGCCCGAGGTCCATCGCCGACGTGACGCCGCCCGCGGTCACGACCTGCCCGTCTCTCACGACGCGCGTGCCCGAGACCGCCGCGGCGCCATAGCGCGCGAGGAGATCGAGCGACGCGTGGTGCGTCGTCGCGCGTTTCCCGCGCAAGCGCCCCGCCGCGCCGAGGAGGAGCGCGCCCGTGCACACCGAGGCCGCGAGTCGATTTTCTGGAAAGCCGCGCAGCCACTCGACGACGCGCGCGTCGCCCTCGAGCCGGCGCGTCTCGGGTCCGCCCGCGACGACGAGCACGTCGTACGCGTCGAGTGGCGGCCTCACGCGCGCCGAGGAGAACCGCGCGCCGAACGCGGACCACGGCTCGTCGGTCGCCGAGACGACCTCGATCGACGCGTCGCGATCGACGTCCATCGAGACGATGCGCATGAGCGGGTCGAGCGCGCCGACCAGATCGAGCAGCGTCATCCCCGCGAACCCGACGACCGCGAATTTCGTCCCGGTCACGAGATCGGCCGCGCCCTCGAGCTCGACGCGCGTCCACGCGTCGCGCGCGATCTCTCCGTAGACGTGCGGCATGCCCCGCGGACCTTCGACGCGCACGTCCGCGACGCGCCGCGGATCGACGCGGATCAGGCGTAAATCCGCCTCCGGAACGTTTGCAAAATGCAACCTCTTGGTCTCGCGCAGATCGTCGCGAAACGAGCAGTGGACGAACCCCTCGGGCCCCGCCACGGGCGCCTCACCGTCTTGTTCGAGGGGCTCGCTACGCTTCGCTCCGCGAGTCTCGGTGAGGTGATAGAGCCACTTCATTTCACGCGGACGCTTTGGATCATCCACTGCACGCTCGGCGACGCGTTCTCGAACGTCGGCTTCGAGCCGCCGGCCTCGACGATCACGAGCTTGCTCCCGGACGTGAAGAACGTGAGCCAATAGACGTAGGGCTTGCCGCTCTCGTCACGGCCGAAGCGGAGCTGCTTGCCGCTCACGCCGTCGAGCGAGCGCACGTCGTGCGACTCGAGGAGCGCGTAGCCGCTCACGTCGCGCATCTGCATCGTGAGCGCCTTCGTCCAGAACGAGAGATCGTCGCTCCCCTCGCCTTCGAGGCCGACGACGCGCACGGCCACGACGACACCCTCGGGCGTGGTCGCGCGATACGCGTACGACGCGGAGTCTTCCTTGAGCTCGAGGAAGCCAGGCGCCGTCCTGATGTCGAACGGCCGGCACGCGGCGACCACGAGAAAACCGAACAGCGCGAACGCGAGCTTCCTCATGGCGAGCTCAGGTTGAGGAGCTTCGGCAGGCCGAGCTCGCCGAGCCACGTGAACGGCAATCGCACCGGCGTGCTCTGGAGCGCCGCGTTTCCGCGCGCCTCGAACGTCACGTCGATCGTCGAGTACGCGACGCGGCTCGTGAGGAGCTTGAGCTTTCCTTCGAGCACCTCGATCTCGCCCGTGATGCGCTCGAGCTCCTTCTGGATCTCGATGGCCTCCTTCACCGACGCCTTCTCGAGGAGCGCTTGCATGCGGTCGCGCACGGCGCGCGCGTTCTTCAGGCGCGCCTCGAGATCGACGTACGCGTCGGTCACGTCCTCGGCGGAGACGTCGCGGTGCACGACGTCGCCGCTCGCCTCGACTTTGTGGAGCGCCTCGTCGAAGCGCGCGCGTGGCACGCGGATCTCGATCTGCGTGTCGTTGCGCGCCGCGAGGTAGCCGCCCATTCCGCGCGCGATGGCCTCGATCGCGTCGAGCGCGGACGCGACCTGGTAGACCGCCATCGTGACGTGCGCCGTGTAGACGAGCATCTGCGCGTCGTGTGGCGCTTCGGTCGCTTGCGTCTGCGTCGCGGTCGGCGTCGGCGTCGTGTTCGCGCCGCCGCCCGAACCATCGGCCGCGAGCGTCTTGTCGAGCTCGCGCGGCGGTTCCTTCTTCACGTCCGCCGCTTCACCTGGACCGCGATCGATTTGCCGCGTCGGCCGTGGTGGAGGCGGCGACGGAACGTCGCTCGCGAAGCGCACCTCCTCGGCCTGCGCGCCACTCCCTCCCGAGGCGACTTGGCTCGGCGCCGCGGCTTCTTGGCGTCCGGGCGCGGCGCAACCGACGAGGAGCACCATCCCAAGCACGACGACGCGCGACGAAACGAGCATGCGGCGGCAGAATACACCGTTGCGATTGCCGCGCGCGGCTGCTATGCGTCGCGCCGGTTTTCCATCGGCGCATCAGCGCCGGAAGGCATTCGATGAAAACGCCCCTCGCTCAGGTCAAAGAAAAGTACGACGACAAAGCCAAGCTCGTTGCCGCGGTCGAGAAGCTCGCCGGCGACGATCTCTGGATCGATCGTACGAACAAGAACAAAGGCCTCGGCCACGTCTCGAACGCGAAGCTCATTCGCCTCCACGAGACGTTCAGCGCGGTGAAGGAAAAGTTCGGCACGCGCGACAAGCTCATCGGCGCGATCCTCGAGATCGAGAAGCGCACGAAGGACGACGGCTACAAGACGCGCCTCGCGAAGTACCCGGTGCCGCGCCTCTGGGACATGTACCGCTCGCTCGAGAAGCGCTCGGCCGCGCCGAAGTCCAAGGCAGCTCCGAAGAAGGCGGCCGCAAAGAAAACTTCCGGTGACAAACCGAAGAAGGCCGCTTCCAAGAAGTCGTGAAGCTGTTAGTTAGTGATGACATCGCGCGGAAGTGGGACGCGCTGAGAACGAGGAGACGAGGGTGAAAGGTAAAGGACCTGTCCCGGTCGGTGACACCGGGTACCCGGTGGTGCACGAGATGCTCGTGCCGAAGGCGATATTCTTCACCAACGGCGTGGGCGTTCACAAGGATCGCCTCTCGTCGTTCGAGCTCGCGCTCCGCGACGCTGGGATCGAGAAGGCGAACCTCGTGACGGTGAGCTCGATCTTCCCGCCGCGCTGCAAGGAGATCTCGCGCAAGGAAGGCGAGAAGCTCATCAAGCCCGGCCAGATCGTCCACTGCGTCATGGCGCGCCAGGACACGAACGAGCCGAACCGGCTCATCGCGGCGTCGATCGGCGTCGCACGCCCGGCCGACCCGAACAACTACGGCTACCTCTCCGAGCACCACAGCTACGGCGAGACCGCGAAGATCGCCGGCGACTACGCCGAGGACCTCGCCGCGACGATGCTCGCGACGACGCTCGGCATCGAGTTCAACTCGGAGACCGCGTGGCGCGAGCGCGAGCAAGTCTTCAAGGCGGGGGGCCTCATCCTCCGCACGCGCCACGTCGTGCAGAGCGCCGAAGGCCACAAGGCCGGCATCTGGTCGACCGTCGTCGCGCTCGGCGTGTTCATTTTCTAACCCCCGCGCAACTGTCCGCGGATACCCCCGGGCACCGTCCGCGTCCGCGTCCGCGTACGCGCGTCTTCGCGCCAAATTTCCGCGCTCGCGGTTGACGCATCGCAGTTGTCTGCTAAATCAAGATGGTGAGACAGCTCGCGATGAAGTTTCGCTCCTGGGGCGGCAAGCGGAAGGGGGCCGGGCGAAAACCGAACGGCCCTCGCGCGGGCGTGTCGCACCTCGCGCGCGAGCGCTTCGCGCGACTCCTGCCGGTTCACGTCACCGTGCGCTTCGCGGAGCACGTCTACAACCTGCGCTCGCGGAGGTGCTTTTCGGTGCTCGCTCGCGCGTTCGCCGCGGCGGCCGAGCGGTTCGGCGTGCGCATCGTGCAGTTCTCCGTCCAGGGGAACCACGTGCACCTCGTGGTCGAGGCCGAGTCGACCGACGCGCTCGCGCGAGCGATGAAGGGGTTTTCCGTGCGCGTCGCGCGCGGGCTCAACCGCCTCATGCGGCGCCGCGGGCGCGTGATGGGCGACCGCTACCACGCGCACGTGCTCCGCACGCCGACAGAGGCGCGCCGCGCCCTCCGCTACGTCCGCGACAACGGCGTGAAGCACGGCACCGTCGCGCAGTCTCGCGACGACGCCTACGCTTCGCACACGGCGATAGTCGACCTACCCATGCCGCACACGTGGCTCCTCAGGGCCGGCTGGCGCCGAGCACCACCGCGCCTCACGGCGCACAATCCGGCAGGTTGATGCGCGCGCAGCGCGAGCGACTCGTGGATCATGATCCGCTTCACGCGGACGCCCGTCGCCGAGCGCACGGGGAGCGTGGCGCACGCGGTCAGGACGACGATGGCGACGCGCCTCACGGCTTCAGGATATGGGCCAAAGGCCGCATTTCACGTGGGATTTCGTTTTACGATTCTTTACCCCCGTTAACCTTCCAAAAGCGCGAACGCGTGTCACCTTGCTGGTCACGAGGTCACACGAAAATGCTTCTCCGTTCGATTCGTTCCGCGTCCATCGCCTTCGTGCTCGCCGCTTCCGCCGTCTCGATCGGCGCCTGCAGCGGGGCCGCGTCCACGACTGAAGGCGCTCCCACCACCGCATCCAACGCCACGTCGACCGGACCGCTGAGCGTCAGCGTGCACGGGCCGGCGAAGCACGTCGCTGACGCGCTCGCGACCATTCCGCTCCGCGCCGATCAACGCGCAACACTCGAGCAGATGGCGAAGGACTCCGAGGCGCGCATGGAGCCCGTGCGCAAGGCGCGCGGCGACTTGATGCTCGCCATCGCCGACCAAGTTCAATCCGGCACGATCGATCGCGCCGCGCTGCAGCCGAAGATCGACGCCGTCGCCGCCGCGCACCAAGCCGTGCAGCCGCAGAACCGCGCAGCGTTCGAGAAGCTCCACGATCTCCTCACGCCCGAGCAGCGCGCCTCGTTCGTCACGGCGATGGAGAGCCACACGCAGCACGCGCAAGGCCAAGGCCAAGCGCAAGGCGAGGGCCCGCGCGGTCGCATGATGAAGTGGGCGGCCGACCTGGGCCTCACGCAGGACCAGCAAGATCAGATCAAGGCGAAGTTCCAGGCGCGGCTCCAAGCGCACCTCGCGAACGCGACGACCGGCGCAGACCCGAGCGGCGCGGTCCAAGACGGTCACTTGATGGCGCAGGGCCACGCGATGCACGCGCAGTACAAGGCGATGCTCGAGGCCTTCAAGGGCGACAAGTTCTCGATGGACCAGGTGTCGCCTCCGCAAGATCACAAGGAGATGGCCAACGGCTTCGCCGGTCACATGCTCGGCATGCTCGAGACCTCGCTCCCCGTGCTCACGCCTCAGCAGCGCACGATCGCGGCAACCAAGCTCCGCGATCACGCGAACAACCTCGAGCAAGAAGACGAGGTCGCGGCGCCGCCTGCGGCGAAGTGATCCGACTCAGCGCGAGGCACGACGAGGCGGCGGAGCGATCGAATCGCTTCGCCGCCGTCGTTTGAAATAACCTAGAGTCCCCGTTCGAGATGCGAGTCCCTTTCGTGCGCGCCGCGCTCATCGTCGCCGGCAAGGACCTCCGCATCGAGCTCCGCACGCGCGAGGTCACGACCACGACGGGCTACTTCGCCGTGCTCGTCGCGATCCTCGCGTCGCTCAGCTACACGGCAGGCCCCAAGACCACCGAGCGCGTCGCGCCCGGCACGATCTGGCTGTCGCTCGCGTTCACCGCCGTGCTCGCGATCGGCCGCTTCTGGCAGCGCGAGCGCGAAGACGGCGCGTTCCTCGCGCTCCGCACCGCGCCCATCGCGCGCAGCGCCATCTTCGCGGGCAAGACGCTCACGCTCCTCTTGTTCCTCTTCATCGTCGAGCTCGTCGTCGTCCCCGTCGTCGCGCTCGTCTTCCACGTCGACCTACTCGACGTGATCGGCCCGCTCGCCCTCGTGCTCTTCGCGGGCACTCTCGGCGTCGCCGCCACCGGCTCCCTCTTCGGCGCGATGACCGTGCGCACGCGCGCGCGAGACCTCATGCTCGCGGTCGTGCTCTTCCCGCTCCTCGCGCCCGCGCTCCTCGCGGGCGTCTCCGCGACGCGCGAAATCCTCGTGGGCGCTCCGCTCTCGGAGCTCACGGATTATTTCCTGGCTCTTCGGAGTCTTCGACTTCGTCGCGATCGCGGGCGGCCTCGGGCTCTTCGGAGCGCTCATCGAGGACTGACCCCGAGCTCTCAGAAGGACGCGCGCTTCACGTTGCGCGCGATGTCCTCGGGGGTCAGCGCGGTTCCGACGAGCTCACCGATGGCGTACACGCCGTCGCGGACGCGGCCGTTCTCTGCGCGCACGACGAAGCCGCGAGCCTCGTGTGCGAGCGTGGCGCCGGCTTGCTCGGCGAGCTCGTACGCGGGGGCGCGCGGGGCGTCGACGAGCACCGCGGTCGCCGCGAGCTCCTTTTCGCCGAACGCGACGCGCTTCACGCGCGAGCTCCCGCTCACGGCGGTGGGCGCCTCCTTCACGACCGTGACGTCCTTCGCGGCGCGCGCGTAGATTTCGCCGAACGGACCGCCGCCGGGGACGATCGCGACGACCACGTGCTCGCCGAGGTCCACGCCGCGGCGCTGGAGCCACGCGCCAGCGCGCGCGGACATCACGCCGGGCACGTCGTTGCCCTCGAACGCGAGCACGCCGTCGTGGGCGCCGGTCGCGAGCACGAGAGTCTTGGCCGCGCACGATCTCGGCGCGCTCGGGCGACACGACGAGCACGTCGTCGCCGTAGATGCCCGCGGCGGTCGTGCGAAGGCGCAATTTCACGGGGTTTTCCGCGTCTTTTTTCGTGCACTCTGCAAACGATGACAGGAGCGCGGCGAAGCGTCCGTCGAGCGCCGCGAGCGCGCTGCCGCCCGCTTCGAGCGCGTCGTCCACGATCTCGACCGCGCGACCGCGCTCACGGAGCGCGATCGCCGCGCTCATGCCGGACGGGCCCGAGCCGATCACGAGCGCGTCGACCTCGCGTCGCTCCGCGCGGTGCGTCTCGGCGACCTTGTCGGGCAGCTTCCCGAGCCCGGCGATGCGCCGCGCGAACGTCTGCATCACCTGCTGCACGCCAGGGACGCCCGCGAAGAGCTCGTGGTGGTTCATGCCCTGCGGGAAGAACCAATCCGTCACGCGCAGGAGATCGATCTCACGCGAGCCGAGCGTGTTCTGCGCCTCGACGACCGCGCCGTCCTCCGCGGGGTGAAGGCACGTCATCACGTTCGGCACGCCGTTCACGCGCGCGAGGCACCCGTCGCATGCGGCGCGAAAGCACGACGGCCCGCGCGGCCGGTGGAATTTCGGGCTGCGCGCGATCGCGAGGCGGCCGCTGTCGACGAGCGCGGCGGCGATCGGCTCTCCGCGCTCGGCAGGGACCTCGTCGCCATCGAATCGAATCGTCACCTTGTTTCGCAGCGCGCGCGTCACGGCGCGCAGTGTACTCGGTCCGTGGTGCTATGTTGTGCTCGGGTTGCGACGATGAGCAGGCGCATCGGGTTTCTCGGGCCTTCGGGCGGCGATCTCGACGCGCTCGAGCGCGCGGCGACGTTCCTCTTGCGAACCGAGCACGTCTCGCGCGCGATCTACCTCGGCAACGACGGCGCGCTCGATCGCTGCGTCGTCGCGTGGGCCAAGCGCCTCGTCGGTGAGGACCCGAGCGACGCAGGCGCATGGGATCGCGCGGGCGAGCTCGCGGCGCACGGCTCGCCCGACGAGATCGATCGCTTCGTCACCGGCGAGCGCGAGCGCCTCCGCCTCCGCGCGCTCGCGACGCTCCCCGAGGACGCGCCGTACGCGCTCGAGTCGCTCGGCGAGGTCTCGACGCTCATGACGTTCGACGCGAAGGGTCTCGGCGAAGAGGACCTCGCGCGCGCGCACCTCGTCGTCGTGGGAGACGCGGAGCGCCCGTCGCTCGAGCAGCGCGGAAACCGGTGGGTCCTCCAGCTCGGGCCGATCGGCGCGCGCGGCGGCGTCGCCGTGCTCGACGCGCAGGGTCCGACCGGCGTCGTCACCGTCTACGACACGAGCGAGCGCGAGATCCTCCGCGTCGAGCTCGACGAGCCGCACACCGCGCGCCTGGACATCCCGCCGAGTCCGCAAGGTCGCGCAAGTGCGAACGAGTCGCGACGATCGTCTCGGCGGCAGCTTCAACCCGCCGCACGTCGGGCACGTGCTCGCCATCGCGTACGTGCTCTCGACCGCGGAGGTCGATCGCCTCGTCGTCGTCCCCGCGCACAAACACCCGTTTGGAAAGCCGCTCGCGCCGTTCGACGATCGCGTGCGCATGTGCGAGCTCGCGACGTCGATGTTCCCGAGCACGTCGGTGTCGCGCGTCGAGGAGGAGCTCGACGGCCTCACGCTCCACACGCTCGAGGCGCTCCGGGCCAAGCACCCCGACTGGAGCCTGCGGCTCGTGATGGGCGCTGACATCCTGCTCGAGTCGGACAAATGGTTCCGCTTCGACGAGGTGCGAAGGCTCGCGCCGCCGATCGTGCTCGGACGCGCGGGCATCTCCGGCACGAGCGCGCCTGCCCCGCTGCTCCCCGAGATCTCGAGCACGCGCGTTCGAGAGCTCCTCGCGGCGAAGTCGTGGAGCGAGCTCGCGCCGCTCGTGCCGCGCGCGGTCATCGAGCACATCCGCGCGCGAGGCCTCTATGGCTGAGCGTGGCAAGCTCAGCGTCTTCGTGTTCGGCGCGGGCAAGGTCGGACGCGCGCTCACGTCGGCGCTCCGCCGCGCGCGATGGACCGTCACGCTCCGCGCCGCGCGCAAAGGTCTCCCGCGCAAACCGATCGACGCGGACATCGTCGTCCTCGCGCTGCGCGATCGCGAGCTCGCCGAGACCGTCAAACGACTCCGCGAGACGAACGGCCTCGTCGAAACGCTGCGGTGGTCGTCCATTGCTCGGGCGCGCTCGGGTCCGACGTGCTCGCTCCGCTTCGTGACGTGTGCGCGGGTGTCGCGCAGATGCACCCGATGATCTCGTTCGCGTCGCTCACGTTCTTTCCGACGCTGGACCGCGGCAACGTCCACGTCGAGGGCGACCGCGTCGCTGCGCAGCGCGCTACGCGCCTGGCGAAGGCCGTTGGCATGACCCCGCGCCATTTCCCCAAGCTCGACACCGTCGGCTACCACGCGGCCGCCGCGCTCCTCGCGAATGGCGCAGCCGCGCTCGCCGCGCAGGCCGCGCAGATCCTCTCGGCAGCCAACGTGCCAACGCGCGAAGCGCCGAAGCTCCTCGGTCCGCTCCTTCGAAGCGTCGCGGAAAACGTCGAGAAACTAGGCTTTCCCGACGCTCTGACCGGTCCGGTTCGGCGCGGCGACCCCGCAGCGATCGAGAAGGGCGCGACCACCCTCGCCGCCCGAACCCCGAACGCGCTTCCTCTCTACCGCGCGGCCGTGCTCGCTCAGGTCCCCCTCGCGAGGGCCCTCGGCGAGGTCCCGAGCGAGCGCCTCGACGCGATCGAAAAGTGGGCGCGAAATGCACCCGCAACGGAAGACTGAAGCAGCGTCTAAATCGACGATTTCCCGCGGAAAATGCCTTGCGGGAGGGTCGATTCGAAATGTAGGTTTTTTCATCTTGGGCTTACCGGTCGAAGCACCGCTTTTGGGGGACGTTCGCGAAGCCGCGAATGCGTCTTTCGATTTCGCCGCGCTCGACGAGCGCGTCGCGAGCGGTCACGGCGGCGTCCTTCTCGTTCACGTCGTCGACGATCGAACGATCGAAGCGTTGCGTGCGCACTTGGTCCGTCGCGCGCGGGCGTCGTGCTCTCTCGTGATCTCTGCGAACGGCAATCCCGTTTGGCGCGAGGTCGCGACGCGCCTCGGCATCGCGAAGGTCGAGTGCACGCCCTCGGCGTGCGCCGCGCAGCTCGCGAGCGCGACGCAGGGTCGTCGTTCGGCGATCCTCCTCACGCTTCCGCGCGGCGGCTCGTGGGATCGCGCGGTCACCGCGGAGCTCTCGCAAGCGCAACACGATGGGCGCGTGTCGCTCGTCGTCGTCCTCGTTCCGAGCATCGAGCCCGTGCGCGACGTTCGCGGCGAGGTGTTCGAGGTCAGCCCGTCGCTCGACGAGGCAGACAAGCGCCGCTGGGTCGCGACGCTCGCGGCCGATGCGCTCGCGTCGCTCAAGCACGACGATCTCGTCGGGCTCGAGTCGTGGTGGTCGGCGGCGAAGCACGTCTCGCCGCGCGCCGAGATCACCGAGGTCCCGATCGAGGGGCGCTCGCTCTTCGTCGCGCTCGCGCTCAGCGCGCGCGGCTGGCACGAGCACGAATCTCCCGCTCCTCGGCTGCTCGGCGGGTGCGCTTCGCGCGCTCGAGGTCGCCGGGCTCGTGTGGAGTGATCGCGGTTACTTCACGCTCGCTCCCGCGGCGGAGTCGCTCGTCGCGGAGCTCTGTCTCGCCAGCGTCGAAGGAGACGTGCACGCGCATCGCGAAGGCGCTCGAGCATCGCTTCCCGCGCGATCCGTGGGCGCCACGCGCGCGCAGCGCAGCTCTTCTTGCGTGGCGGTCAGACCTCGCTCGCAGACGACGCGTACGGACGCGCGCTCGACGCGGCCGACGACGGCCTCGTTCGCCGCGAGGTCGTCACGAGCTGGATGCACGCGATCGACGGCGAGCCTCACCACGCGGGCGACGCGCAGCTCACGCTCCGCATGCGCGCCGCCGAGCGCGCGCTCGCCGCGGGCGAAGCCGATGAAGCGTATCGCTGGGCGAAGGCCGCAGCCTCGCTCGCCGAGGGCGTCGACAACGTCGACGTGACGCTCCTCCTCGGACGCGCCGCCGTCGCGATGGGCGATCTCGTCACCGCGCGCGTCGCGCTCGAGCGCGGTCGCGCGGCCGTCACCGACGCGAAGGTCCACGCGCGCATCGCCGCCGAGCTCGCCGAGGTCGCGTACGCCAAGGGCGATCCGCGCGCCGCGGCCGAAGAAGCCACGCGCGCCCTCGCGTCGACCGAAGCGGCGACGCGCCTGCGCGCGCGCAACACGCTCGGCAAGCTCCTCCTCGCGAACGCGCAGTGGGAAGAGGCCGAGCGCCACTTCACGGAAGACGCGCACGCCGCGGCCGCCGCGGGCGATCGCACGAGCGAGCTTCGCGCGCGCGTCAACCGCGCCGTCGCGCTCCTCAGCCGCGGCCAGCTCGAAGAGGCCGAGTCGATCTTCAACGCCGTCCTCGAAGAGGGCGAGCGCGCGGGCGACGATCGCGCGTGCGCGTTCGCGCTCGACAACCTCGCCGTCGTCGCGACGTGGCGCCACGAGTACGGCGAGGCGCTCGCGCTCTCCGAGCGCACGCTCCAGAAGCGCCTCCGCATCGGCGACCGCCTCTCGACCGCGTTCATCCTGTCGAACCTCGCGGACCTCCGCGGCAAGGTCGGCTTGCTCGACTACGCGGATCACGCCGTGTCTTTCGGCCGCCGCCTCCTCGGGCCCGGCATGCCACCCACGCTCTCGATTCGTTTCAGCGTCCACGCGGCGCGCCTCGCGCTCCTCCGCGGTCGCACGGTCGACGCGCAGCGCGAGGTCGGAAAGGCGCTCGCGGAGCAGTCGAACGTCGACGCGGGCGAGTTCGCCGGTCGCGCCCACCGCGTCGCGACGCGCATCGCCCTCGAAGACGGCGACGTCTCACGCGCCCTCGTCGCGCTCGATCGCGCGCGCGAGCTCGCCACGACCGACTTCGCGAACGCCGAGGTCGCGCTCCTCGACGTCGCGCTCGCCCGCGCCAAGGGCGAGCTCGACATCACCCTCGCCGACCGCGCCGTGAGCCTCGCCCGCACGACGGGCGAAGAAGAGCTCCTCCGCGAGGCGCACTTGCTCGCCTCGAAGGTCTACGCCGGCAGCGGCGACGGCGAGCGCGCCCGCGCCCACGTCGAGCAAGCCATCGCGGTCCGCGACGCCGTCGCGCGCACGCTCGGAGACGACGTTCGCGCCGCGTTCCTCGCGCGCCGCGACGTGGCCGCGCTCGACGTCGAGGCCACCGCGCTCGCGCCCCGCATCGCCTACGTCCGCGACGACGCGGAGCTCGAGGCCGAAGGCCCGCGCACGCAGCGCAGCCCGACGCCCGTCCCGGCCCGCATGATCGTCGGCGACGACCCCGGAATCCGCGGCCTCATCGCCGCGATCCGCAAGGTCGCTCGCACCGACTCGACCGTCCTCGTCCACGGCGAGAGCGGCACCGGCAAGGAGCTCGTCGCCGAGGCGCTCCACCGCTCGAGCGATCGCGCGCACGCGCCGTTCGTCGCGCTCAACTGCGCCGCGCTCGTCGAGACGCTGCTCCTCTCCGAGCTCTTCGGCCACGAGAAGGGCGCGTTCACGGGCGCCGTCGCGCGTCGCCGCGGCCGCTTCGAGATGGCCGAGGGCGGCACGCTCTTCCTCGACGAAATCGGCGACATCTCGCCGCGCACGCAGGTCGCGCTCCTCCGCGTGCTGCAGGAGCGCACGTTCGAGCGCGTCGGCGGCACCACGTCGATCCGCACCAACTGCCGAATCATCTGCGCCACGCACCGCGATTTGAAGGCGATGGTCGAGCGCGGCGAGTTCCGCGAGGACCTCTACTACCGCCTCCGCGGCATCACGCTCGAGGTGCCGGCGCTCCGCAACCGCGTCGGCGACCTCCCGCGCATCGCCGAGCACCTCCTCGGTCGCATCGCGGCCGAGCGCGCCGAGGCGCCGAAGACCCTCGCCCTCGAAGCGGTCGAGCTCCTCATGCGCCACCGCTGGCCGGGCAACGTCCGCGAGCTCGACAACGCCCTCCGCGCCGCGTCGCTCTTCGCCGAGTCGAACGTCATCCTCGCATCCGACTTCACCGACAACGTCGACGAGCTCCGCTCGATCGCCACTCGAATCTCTTCCGCTCCGCCTCCCGCCGTGGTGGAATCGACGGATGAGGTGGTCGACATCGACGCGAGCGGCGAGCTCCCGCGAGACGAAGCCGGCGCGACCGCGATCGCGTACGCGTGCGTCCGCCAGGGCAGCGTCTCGCTCGCCGACCTCAAGCGTCAGATCGAGCGCGATTGCGTCGCTCGAGCGCTCGCAGAAACTCACGGGAACATCACGAAGGCCGCCGCGCTTCTCGGTATGAAGCGTCCGCGTCTTTCTCAGCTCGTCAAGCAGTATGGTCTGACCGCCGTGTCCGCGGATGGGAGCCAGTCATGAAGGTAACGAACTTGGTCGGCATCATCGTCGCGTGCGCCCTCGCAGGGTGCCTCGCTCAAGCAGGAACGGAGGACCCGTCGGCGTCCACCGAGCAAGGCTTGAACACGACAGTCTCAGCCGAGCAGCAAGAGCAGCAGCCCGTCCTGCCCGCGAAGGTCAAGCTCGTCCGCGCGCCCGAGGTGGTGAAGGCCGCCCACGACGCGCCGATCCAGCAGCTCGAAGGTCTGCAAGGACTCGCTGGCGCCGATCCCGGCGCGCCCGTGCAAGACGACGGCGACGGCAAAGAGCCCGACCCGCACCCGTGGCACATGAACGCGGGCGTCACCGCGGCACATTAGTCAGGAGCTCACCTCGGGCGACCAGATCACGCCCTCGTTGTCGGGGACACGCGGCAGCGAGACAATCGCGGCGGGGCCGCCACTTGCCGCGTCGACGCGCGAGTGGCGCACCGAGGTTTTGGCCATATTCTTCGATCAAAACGGAACGTGCCGGTCCGGCCGGAGTCGTCGACGCTGCCGCATGGTCGAGTCACGCGATCGCTTAGTCTCGCCTCGCATCGTAGACTGAGGCCGACGTGGAGGATCTTCGGCCTAGAACAACGCTCTTTTGCGCCATCCTCGCGCTGGCGATCGCGCTGGGCGTCTTGCTCCGCGGGCGCCGCGCGGTGCACTGGCTCTTCGCGGCTTTCGCGACGGACGTCGGCTTCTGGTACCTGACGCAGTCGCTCTACGGGCTCTTTCAGGCGCCGATTTGGGTGCGCGCGACCGGCGTCCTCACGGTCTTGCTCCCGCAGTTCGCGGTGCACCTGTTCGACGCGATCGTCCCGCTCGAGGGGCACACGCACTTTCGCGCGCGCCTGCCGCGCGTCGCGGCGTTCCTCGGCATGCCGATGCTCGCGCTCGAGCTCTCGCCCTACGGCAACCGCGCGCCGTCGCTCGGCCTCCTCTATTTCTACGTCTTCGGTCTGCTCTCCGCCGGCCTCGTCACGCTCGCGATGCGCGCGCGCCTCTCGTCGTCACGCGCCGCGCGCGATCGCGTGCGGTTCCTCGTCTGGGTCGGCGCCCTCGCGACGACGTTCACGCTCGCCGACTTCCTCTCGTTCCTCGGCGTCGTCCTCCCGCCCATCGGCGCGGTGCTCTCGATCGTCTTCATCTACGTGCTCGCGGAGTCGCTCACGCGCCACCGCCTCGCGGACGTCTACGAGCTCGCGGGGCGCCTGCTCGTATCGACCGCGCTCTCGTTCTCGCTCGCGGGCGTGTTCTACGTGTTCATCGCGCTCGTCGGTCCGTTCAACACGATGTATTTGAACGCCGTCCTCGCGGCGATCGTCTTCCTCGTGCTCTTCGAGCCGCTCCAGCTCGAGGTCGAGCGGCGCATCCACCAGTTCTTCTTCCGCGAGCGCTACGACCTCGAGACGAGCGTGACCGAGCTCCGCCGTCGCCTCTCGCACGTCCTCGAAATCGAGGAGATGGTCGAGACCGTGCTCTCGGGCCTCGAGCGCTCGCGTCGCGTGACGACGTGCGCGATCTACCTGCGCGACCAAGAGGGCAACGGCTACGACCTCTTCGGCAGCATCGGGGACGCGACCGGCGCGGACGGCTCTCCGCTCCTCGCGCGCATCCCGAGGCGCCTCGAGTCGCTCGCCGTGAGGCCGATGCTCGACCGCCTCCACAAACAGGCGGCGTTCTCGCTCGAAGAGCTGACGCGCGAGCAAGGCGACGCGGACGTGCCGGTGCTCACCGCCGCCGAGGTCCTCGGCCCGCTCAAGTCGTCGGTCGTGCTCGCGCTCCGCGGCGACGACGCGGAGAACGCGCTCGTCGGATTCATCTGCGTCGCCGATTCGCGCGTGCGCGACGCGTTCACGCCAGAGGAGATCTCGCTGCTCGAGACGGTCGCGGGCCAGGTCGGCGTGGCGATCGCGAACAGCCGCATCTACTCGCAGATGAAGGAGCGCGATCGACTCGCCGCGCTCGGCGCGATGGCCGCCGGCCTCGCGCACGAGGTCAAGAACCCGCTCGGCGCGATCAAGGGCGCCGCGCAGCTCCTCGAAGAAGACGGCAGCGGCAACGGCAACGGGCACGAGCAGGCGCCGAGCGAGTGGGTCGGCATCATCCTCGAAGAGGTGAACCGCCTCGATCGCGTCGTCGGGAGCTTCCTCGCGTACGCCCGCCCGCACGCAGGAAATCCCATCCCGCTCGACGTGAACGCCGCGGTGCGCCGCACCGTGCAGATCCTCTCGAGCCAGGTGAGCAGCGATCTCGACATCCACTTGGAGCTCTCGAACGATCTCCCGCGCGCGAAGATCGACCCCGAGCAGCTTCGGCAGGTGCTCATCAACCTGATCCAGAACGCGATCCAAGCGATGAACGGCCGCGGTCGCGTGACCGTGAGCACGACCGTGCGCCGCGGCCGCTCGTGGTCGACGTCTTCGGCGAACTGGAACCTCACCCCCTCGAGCGATCGTGGGCCCGAGGGCGAGACGATCGAAATCGCCGTCCGCGATCAGGGGCCCGGCATCTCGCAGAAGGTCCTCAAGAACCTCTTCGTCCCGTTCTTCACGACGAAGGATCAGGGCACGGGCCTCGGCCTCGCGATCAGCCAGTCGATCGTGCAGAACGCTGGCGGCTCGATCCAAGTCCACACGCAGCCCGGCGCTGGCACCACGTTCACGATCGTGTTGCCCGTCGCGACCGACGCCCTCGCGACGCCGCTGCCCGTCGCGGCTTCCCCGATCCCGCCGCAGACGAACTGACTACGAATTGCTGGAACAATCCCTCCTCGCGAGCGGTACCGTTCGCGAACATGAGAGTAGCTTCCGCCCTTTCGTTCTTCGCCGGTACGTTGCTCGCGGCGTCGGTTGCGCACGCCGCAGTGACCTCCATCACCGTCAATTCACAGGTCGTCTTGCGCGTCGCTTCCGACGGCCACACGACATACGGGTGCAGCGACCGCCTGGAGCCTGCGAACGGGTGCATCGTCGAGGGAACGTTCCAGGGCGTGGGCCACCAGGATTGCAGCGACGACACGAGCCTCTCGTTCATCGTCAACATCGCAGGCCTGCCCGACCCGACCGGGACGTTTCAGGTCTGGGCCGGCCCAGGCGACTGCACGCAACCGGGGGCGACCCACAACGTGGCGACGCCGACTTGCTGGCCCGTCATCGCGTCACCCGTCCCAACTGACCCGATGGTGCTACAGGTCCGCGCGGCGGACCTCGCGGCATTCATCGGCGCGCCGAGCGCGAGCCTGCCGCAGACCTACCAGGCCGCCGCGACCGCTCAGGCCTGCAAGAACCCCGGGGCGAACGCCGAGTCGACCGTCAACGTCTACTTCCTCTGGTTTCCAAACGGACAGGACACACCGACCGTGTCGGCCTCGTACGCCGTGAAGGTGAAGCTCGGCGCTCCCGGCGCTTGCACGAACGTGACGGCGGCGTCGACCTCCGATACGTCGCTCACGCTGAGCTGGCTGCCTCCTCCAGATCCCACGCTCGCCGGCTTCGACGTGTTCGCCGACCCAGGCAACGCGTGCGGGGACGCGTCGGCCATCGATCCTTCTCACGTCGCCACCCAGGTCATCGGGCCGAGCGCGACGCAAGCGAGCCTCTCCGGACTGCTCACGCAGACGTCCTACGAGACGGCCGTGTCAGCGGTGGACGAGTTCGGCAACGTCGGCCCGCTCGCCGCGAGCGATTGCGCCACGCCGGGCAACAACCTCGTGAAGGGCTCGTGCGCGTGCAGCGCTGTCGGCGAGCGCTCCGGAGGCGACGGCCTCTTCGCGCTCGGGTCGTTGCTGTTCCTCGGCGTGTGGGTAGTCACCCGTAGCGTCGTTCGAAGAGGTGTCGCAGCGGCGCGTTCGAACGCAGGAGGTCCAACGTGTGCTCCGCGTGTCCGTGGGCGTAGCCGTTGCCGATGAAGAGGTCGACGTCCTTGCCGACGCCTTCGGCGCCGAGCGCCGCGCGCGTGAAGCTCGTCGACATCGCGAAAAAATAGACGATGCCGCGATCGCGCGCGCAGAGGATCGCCGAGAGCTCGGCGCCGTCGACGTTGACGCACGAGAGCACGAGATCCGCTTCGCGGCCGCCCGTCTTCGCGAGCACCGCGGCGCGCGTCGCGACCGGATCGCGCGCGTCCGCGACGGCGACCCCGCTGCACACGCCGAGCGCCTCGACGTCCTTCGCGTACGGCGCGTGAGACTCGACGGCGATCACCGTCGCGCCGGGTCCTCCCACGCGGCGAGCCTCGCACGCGCAGAGGATCCCGCTCTTGCCGCCGCCGCCGAGGATCACCACGACCTTCGGGGTGTCGGGGGCGAAGCCCCTCAGCAAACGCGCGACCTGCGGCGCAGCGCCCGCGACGTCGAGCGCGGCGAGCGCGACGCGATCCGGAAAGTCCGACGGCATCTTCGCGTACGGCGAAGACGCGAAGAGCACCGCCTCGCCCACGACGTCGAGCTGCGCGCTCGCGGCGCGCACGGCGCGCACCTCGTCGATGCGCAGCGGCGTGAGCGAGAGCGAGATGAGCGACGCGACGCGATCGCCGACCGCGACCGTCTCGCCCGCGGGCCTCCCCTCCGCGAGCTGCACGACGCGCCCGAGGAGCATCCCGCCCGATCCGGTCACGCGGTTGTGCTGTTTTCCGCGTTCCCGAACCGTCGCGAGGACGCGCTCGCCTACATCTCCTCCCGCTTCTTCCATCTGCCGGAAGCTCGCTGCGTCGACGTTCAGCGTCTCCACGCTCACGAGCATTTCGCCCGTAAAAAGCCTCGAAAAGTCATTGTCGAGCCGGTCCGCGGGCTGCGGGAGCGCACCCTTGGGCTCGAGCGCCCGGTGCGTTCCAAATGTGTCTCCGGCTTTCAGCACATTTCTCATGTCTTCCACTCTACTTGACCGTGTCGGCCCCCGGTCGCTACGCTTTGATTCCGCTTGGAAGACCGTCTTTTAGGCGTCCCGCCATGGGAATCAACACGAGGCCCGCATGGGCACCCGAAGAGATGAATGACCCGACCGGAAAGGGAAGTTCCTCGGGGCCCCAGCAACCTGGGCGCGGGGCAAAGTCCTACGTCCTGCGCTTCATCAGCGGCAAGTACCAGGGCGGCGAGTTCCCGGTCACGTCGAACAAAGAGATCGTCGTCGGTCGCTCGAGCGACCTCGACATGGTCCTCGTCGAGGACATGGTCTCGCGCAAGCACGCGCGCATCAACCTCCAGGCCGACGGCATCTGGATCGAAGACCTCGGCTCGACGAACGGCACGTTCGTCAACGGCGAGAAGATCAAGCGCGCGCGCCTGAAAGAGGGCGATCGCATCCTCATCGGCACGAGCATCCTCAAGGTCATCGCCGGCGACGGGTCGCCCGAGTCGACGACCGACGCCAAGCGCGATCTCGAGAACGTCGCGCAGCAGCGCCGCACCTCGCAGGCGCGCACGATGTCCGGCGCGATCGAAGAGATCCCGCTGCCCGACCTGCTCCAGCTCCTCTCGACGTCGAAGAAGAACGGCATCCTCGTCATCCGCACCGAGGACGACGTCGGCAAGATCTACATGCGGAAGGGCAACATCTACCACGCGGGGATCAACGAGCTCGAAGAGATCCCGCCGATGAAGGCGCTCTTCCGCATGCTCACGTGGCAGAGCGGTTTGTTCGATCTCGATCCGCCGGACGACAAGAGCTTCCCGAACGAGATCGACGTGACGGTGGCCGAGGTCCTCATGGAGGGCATGCGCCAGCTCGACGAGTTCGAGCGGCTCCGCTCCGAGCTCCCCGATCTCAACGCGCGCCTCCAGATCGTCGCGCCGCTCATCCCGCCGCTCCACGATTTGAAGCCGGCCGAGCTCGACGTGCTCCAGCTCGCGCACAACTACGGCCACGTCGAGACCGTGCTCAACAAGAGCCTCGCGACGGACCTCGAGACCGTCTCCATCCTGCTCAAGCTGCTGAAGTCTTCGTACTTGCACGCCGAGCAATGAAACCTCTGACGGAATGAGGGTCGTCGTCACCGGCGCGTCGAGCGGCATCGGGCGCGCGATCGCGATCGCTTGCGCCAAGCGCGGCGACGCGGTGATCGCCGCGGGCCGTAACGAGTCGGCGCTCCGAGAGATCGGTCACGGCGTCGTCCCCGTCGTCGGCGACGTCACGCGCGAAGAAGATCGCGTTCGCCTGATCGAGACCGCGGGCGCGATCGACGTCCTCGTGAACAACGCAGGTCGCGGATACTACGCCGCGTTCCGCGACATCGACGTGCGCGAGCTCGAGGCGCTCTTCCAGCTCAACGTGATCGCGCCGCTCCGCCTCACGCAGCTCGCGCTCCCCGCGCTCGAGCGCTCCTCCGGGACGGTCGTGATGATGTCGTCGGTCGCGGGTGTCGTCTCCTCGCCGAAGCTCGGCGCGTACTCCGCGAGCAAGTTCGCGCTCGAGGCGCTCGCGGTCGCGCTGCGCGCGGAGGTCGCGAGCGCCGGGATCTCCGTCGTCGTCGTGCGCCCAGGCCCGGTCGACACGCCGTTCCGCGCGAACGCCGTGACGAAGAACACGGCGCCCGGCGTGCGCCCACCCGGCGCGTCGAAGCAGACGCCGGAGCTCATTGCAGAATACACGCTCTCCGCGATCGACCGCCGAACGCCGGTGGTCGAGACGAGCGCGTTCGTCCGTTTGGCGTCGTTCAGCTCGCGCGTCGTGCCGCCGGTGTTCCGCGCCGTCGTGCGGCGCATGAAGAAATCCTGAGGCCACAAAACACGAAAGCCCTGGACCTCGCGGCCCAGGGCTCTCAGTGCTTTTACGCGTTCTTGTTTAGAAGCCCGCGTACCAATCCGACAGCTGGAGCGCCTCGTTGAGGTTCGAGACGTAGCCGTGGACCTTCGCTGCGATCGTCGCGTCCAACGGGGCGGCCGTGTTGTACGTGGTGTACGTGAAACCATCCGCGTCCGTCGTCGTGCCCGTGGACGGGTACGCGAGTGCGAGGAGCTGGTTCGCGTACTGGATCATACGCGCTGCCGGGGTGGACTGGACGGTCATGCCGTTGATGGTCTCGGTGCCGTACTTGTGGGCGGCGTAGATGGTGCCGGAGACCGGGTCACGGAAGCGAACTTGCTCCGTGAGCGGCGCGGCATTCTGAACGGTGCCCATGTTGCCCGGCGACCACACGCGGTACTCGTCTTGCGCGTCGGTGTACATGTTCGTTCCGGAGAACAACCGCGCGAAGAAGAACACCGGGTACTGGTCCTGCCACCCGATGAGCGGGTCGAGGACCGTGGTGCCGGCCGGGTACGACAGCGTCGTGGTGTCCTTGTCCCAGGACAAGTAGTTGACCGACGGAGCCGTGTTGCCGAGGCCAGCGGGCAACGCGCCCGTGACGTACGGACCGAGCGTCATCGGGTCGCCCGCAAGGACTTGCGAGAAGAACCGCTTGACCTGGTGCGGATACACCGAGGCGAAGTTGAGGTTCTTGTAGCGGCCGTCGATGTAGTCCTGCTGGGTGTTCGAGATGAAGTAGTTGTACGCCTCGGTCAGGTCGATCGCGGCGATCTGCTTCTCTGCCCAGCTACCGTGCTTGGTCTGGTAGTCGCCCCACCAGTAACCCTGCGTGTAGTCGTAATCGTTCTCGATGAAGCGTCCGTCGCCGGAGCCCACCGCGATTCCGAAGTCGCCGCCCTGGATCTCGGCGCTGAAGTTCTCCTGTGCGAACGGGAGGTTCAGGCCTTGGCCCGCGTTGGCGGGGACGATGGTGTATTGACCGGGCTCGGGGCGCGCCATCACTCGGAAGAAGAGCGAGAGCATGTCCGGGCCTGCGAGCGAGAGCGGCATGAGGTTGCCGGGGTCTTGCTGGTCGCCGATCGGGTTCTGCGACAGACCGATCATGAGACCGAAGGTCTTCATGTTGTCACGGATCTTGTCGAAGTAGCGGTCGCTGACGCGCGAGATGACGTTGGCCGACTGGAACGTGGTGCGGTTTCGACGGAAGTTGTCGAAGATGTACCGGTTCTCGTAGGTCGAGATGATGAACTGCGCCTGCTCGTACGCGTCGGCGCCGGAGTCGAAGCGGAAGACCGGGATGTTGCCGATATCCGCGAACTCGTCGGAGCCGAACATGTACGGGTGACGAACGTTGTTGGTGCCCGGCTGGACCGCCCAGTGCGAGACGAGGTCGGGGCGGTACGCGAGGTACTGCGTTCCGTACTTCGGCACGTTGTCGATCATGTCGCGCATCGGGACATAGTTCAGCTTGAACCCCTCGCACTTCGCGCTGAGCGGATCGCTCGGATCCGACTGCGCGCCGCAGTTGTTCAAGATGTGGAACTTGTCGTTGTAGTTGGAGTAGTGCAGGCCGCCGACGCTCTGGCCGGAGATGCCGCCGAAGCCGTCGAGCTGCGTGAGGTACGCTTGGCTCTTGAGGTCGCCAGTCAGCGTCTTCGGGTTGAGCTTCGTGTCGGTGTCGACGTCGACGCTCTGACCGTACTGGAAGCGCATGGCCGCCTTGTCGTACGGACCGATGTCGTTCATGTCCTGGGTCTGGTCACCCGGGTAATCCATGACCGTCGTCGAGCCCCACTTCCAGATGAGGCCGTTGACCTCGGTCTCCGTGACGGGGTCCATCCAGCGCGGACCGACGCAGGTGGTGCCATCCGTGTTCGGGGTGGTCACTTGCGCAGCAGGCCTTCTCGACGTTGTTCCGCGTGCGGAGCTGCCAGTACTGCGGCTTGTAGTTGAGGGCGTCCCAGCTGCCCGTGAAGTTGTGGCGAAGGCCCATCGAGTGCCCCATCTCGTGCGCGATGACCGAGACGTGGAACTGCTCACGGATCCACTGGTGGAGGGCCTGATCACGCGTGAACTTCTTCGCCGCGTAGTTCGGGTCCTTCGAGTCGGGGAGCGGGTACAGCTTGTTCGCCATACGCGCCATTCCGACGAGCGCGTCCGGCTCGGGCTGCTCGACCGAGCAGAAGCCGTTCTGCGCCATGGTGACCGCCTTCTGGCGGCGGAGGTACTGGCCGAGGGCCGGGTTCTGACCGCGGAGCGGTGAGGCCATCGCCATGATTTGGTCATTGCCCGCGAACGGCGTGTTGGCGTCGAAGCCAGCCGTCTGCAGCCAGTGGCTGTCGATGAGGTTCGCCTCGTACTTCGTGCCGATGAGCGCCTGGCGCGTGGCATCGAACTTCGCGTTGAGCGACGGACCGAGGTTCTGCGCGAGGTTGTTCGACGCCATCTTCTGCTGGACGGCTCGCGGCAGCGATGCGTCGCTCGCCTTGAGGCCGTTCAACTTCGACATCGTCGTGTCCGCCGCGGCGAGACGATCCTTGATCTCCTGCGCGGAGAGCGTCTTCGCCGTGTACGAGCCCGTTCCGAGCTTCGTGGCGTTGACCCAGTCGCGCATGTAGTTGCCGTTGATGATCTGCTGGTCGGTGATCTCACCGTTGATCCAGCGGAGCAGGTCTTCGGTGCCTTGCGAGGCGATGTCGAGGACCGCGGCCCACTCGTTGACGGAGGTCTGAACCTTCTCGCCCGTGAGCGGGTCGTTGCCGTCCACCATGATGCCCCAGGGCGACGGCGATTGCGGCGTCGGGATGAGGTTGACCATGTTGTAACGGAGGTCGCCGATGCGAGCCTTGGTGCCCGGCGCGCCGCAAGCCGGATCGTCGCTGTCGATGACCGGGTTGTGGCAGAGCGTGAACACGTCGGGGATGACGTGCGAGCCGCCCGCGGACTTGTCGGCGATGACGCCTTCTTCCGTCGGGAAGTCGTTCGCGTCGACCGCGACGTTTCCGATGATGGCGCTGTAGTCAGCGGTGACGCGCTTCGCGTCGCCGACCTGGCCGATGACTGCGGCGCGCTTCACCGCGACGTTCCATTGGTCGAGCGCGCGAGCGGTCGACGCGAAGAGGTCCGGAGCGGAGTCGGGGCCGTAGAACCACGGGATCGTACGGAGGTGGCGCTCACGGAGCGGGAGGGCGCACTTGTTCGACGCGACGTCGCAGTACGCACCCGGGTGAACGACGTTGCCAGCGCTGTCGGCGAAGGCGCACTCGGCTTCCGTCTTGCCGTCGCTCGCGAGGCGGTGCGGATCCGCACCGATCGGGGTCGACGGGAACGGCGCCGCGGTGGCATCGCCCGGATCAGCGACGAGCGGGAGACCCGTCGCGCCGTCCGTCTTGAAGCCGCCTTGACCGTCGGTCTGGTAGCGCTGAATCGCGCCCTTGTCGTCGCGGTAGTAGTCGACCGCGCACTGGCTGCCCTGGATGTGGCTCTGCTGCCAGATGTTGTACTTGGCGGCGTAGCGGTGCCAGTTCTGGTCGACGACGCCGTAGTTGCGATCGTAACCGTAGCGGTCCTCGGTGAACCAACCGAAGGCGTTCATGCGGTTGCCTTCCCAGTCCGTCGGCTCGAAGTCGTTGTCGACGACGCGCTTGAACGAGAGGCGGAGCGTGAGCTCGGTCGGGCTGCAGTTCGCGATCGGATAGATGTTCGACCCGCCGTACTCGGCCGGGAGGAAGCACGCGGGGAACGTGCCGAAGGGCGTGGCGACGGTTTGCGGCGTCGCGAACGCCTTCGTCGTGATGTCGAAGTAACCCGTGTCGAGGTCGAACGCCGGCGCGTTCGGGTCGTTCGGGTCGGTGATCTCGTACGACATCGGGTCCCATTTGATGCCGCCGAAGAGGCCGATCTGGGAGAGGCTGTCGAAGTCGTAGCCGTCGGTGACCATGTTCTTGGACCAGTCGACGCGCATGTACTCGCGCTGGTACCAGGGACGGTCCGACGAGTTCTCGACGATCACGTTGTACTCTTCACCCGTCTGCGGGTTGTAAGAGCGACGGATGTCGAAGTGGCTCTGGACCGCGAACATCGCGACCACCTGGCCGTCGGTCACGCGGACCGCGCCGTTGCCGTCGGGCGCCGCTTGGCCGTTCGTTTGAGCGGCGGCTGCCTGATTGCCGGTGTTCTGGATGCGGTCGTACGTGAGGCGCGCGATGAGCGCGTTCTCCTGGATTTCCCAGCGAATGCGCGAGAGCGGCTGAGCGTACGATGCGGTGAACAAGCCGTCTTGCGCCGCGCCGTAAGGCACGTCGATGACGGTGTTGCGCATGTAGAACTCAGGATCGTCCTGCGGGTCCGACAAACTCGCGCCGACGAAGAAATGCTTCGACAGCGCGTTCGGCTGGACCTGATTGATCGGGGGCCGCTCTTGGGCACACCCGACCGACGCCCACACGATGGCGCCGACGAGCCCTGCGAGCCCCATGCGCCTTGTCCACTTCGGTTGCATCCGAACCTCCTTAAAATACCCTTCGGCCCCCCGCCTCGGGATGAGCCGCGCTGTGCAAAGCAAGTTTCAATCCAGCTGTTGTTTATGAATGATTTCGAGAGTTTGAATTAAATCACGTCGGTCTTCGCACGGCAGGCCGTTAGCGTCGTGACGAGCCGACTCGCGCTTCCACTGCCCTCGCGTGGGCCTCGAGGCCCTCGAGACGGGCGAGCTCGGTGATGAGGCCGCCCTGCGCCACGAGGGCGCTCTGCGAGTACGAGATGACCGAGCCGTGAGCGAAGAAATCCAAGACATTCAGGGGTGAGCCAAATCTCACGGTGCCACCGGTGGGAAGCACGTGACTGGGGCCGGCGACATAGTCACCAGCCGCCTCCGGCGTCAAGGGTCCCAAAAATGCCGCTCCCACGCGAACGATGGAGCGAAGGAGGTCTTCCGGATCGCGCGTTTGGACGCTCAAATGCTCGGGCGCGAGCACGTCGGCGATGTCCGCGAGGCGCGTTCGGGAGCGCGCGACGAACGCGATGCCGTTTCGCTCGATCGAAGCGCGCGCGATGTCGGCTCGGGGGAGCGTCTCGAGCTGCGCGCGGAGCTCGACGCCAACCGCTTCGGCCATCGAGGGCGACGAGCAGACGAGGAGCGGGTACGCGGCCTCGTCGTGCTCGGCCTGAGAGAGGAGGTCCGCAGCGACGAGCCTCGGGTCGGCCTCGTCGTCCGCGACGACGAGGATTTCGCTCGGGCCGGCGATCGAGTCGATCGCGACCGCGCCGAAGACGAAGCGCTTCGCGCACGCGACGTAGAGGTTTCCGGGGCCAACGATCTTGTCGACGCGCGGGATCGTCTGCGTGCCGTACGCGAGCGCGGCGATCGCTTGCGCGCCGCCCGCGTCGACGATCGCCGTGATGCCCGAGAGGTGCGCGGCGGCAATGAGCGCGTCGTCCGCGTATCCGCCGTCGGACGCGTCGCTGGAGCGGCGTCGCGAGGATGATCTCCTTCACGCCGGCGACCTGCGCGGGGATCGCGCTCATGAGGACGCTCGACGGGTACCGCGCCTTTCCGCCGGGCGCGTAGACGCCCACGCGCGCGAGCGGGCGCACGCGCCAGCCGAGCGTCACGCCGTCGTGATCGGTGTAGCGAAACCCGCCGTCCTTCGCGCGATCCATGAAGAACGCGAGCTGCCGCTCGTGGAACGCGCGCACGCGATCGGCGGCGCGCTTCATCGCGTCCGCGGCTTTTTCTGGCAAGCGCGCGAGAGCGGCCGCGCCGTCGAAGCTCGCGCGGTACAGCGGATCGGGCCTTCGGCGATCGAAGCGCTCGGCGTAGCGGACGACCGCCGCGTCTCCTTCTTTGCGAACCGCCGTGAGGATCTCGCGGACGACGGGCTCGACGCGCTCGAAATCGGACTCGCCGCGGCGTTCGAGGCGAGCGAGCTCGGTGGCGAGCTCAGGCGTTCCGTCGTGGACGATGCGAAGCATGGACCGTGCGATTTATCACGTCGGCAGAGTGCCGTGATATGCAACCTCGCATGCGGAGGCTGCTCGTCGCGCTCGCGTTCGTGGCGGGGTGCCCCCGAAGTGCGCCTCCACGTTCGGTCGACGCGGCGTGCGGCGAGGGCTCCGTCGTGGTCCTCGGCACGTGCGCTTCGTATCGGTTCGCCGAAGAGTATTGCGGCAAGACCGCTACGGTCGCGCCGGGCGGTTGCATGCGAAAGGCGTGTGCGCCGGGCGAGGGGCTCGACGTCGATCACGGCATGTGCCTGCCCGAAGGCGTGACCGCGTCGATGATTCGCGCGAAGCGCGAGGACGAGCCCAAGCAGCGGGCGAGCTGCCAATACGGCTGGCTGGCGACGCACGGCAGCCAGGTGTCGTGCGAGACGGGGGCGCGATCTTGCGGTCGCGGCGAGCACTGGGTGAAGGCTCCGGCGGACGCTGGCGTCCCGCCCGACCTCGCGGGAAAGTGCGAGCGCGCCGCGCCGTGCGGCTCAGGCGAAATCTTCGATGAAATCGGGGGCCAGTGCGTCCGCGTCCTACGAAATGGGGCGCTCGATCTCGGGACGTGGGCGCGCATCGTGCTCGGGACCGACGGCGGCGAGGGCTCGAACGCGCTTTGCGCTCCGGTGCGCGCGGCGGGCGCGAAGGGGCGTTTCGAGATCCAGGTCACCGTGCCGGACAACGACGTGACGCGCGCGAGCGTTCGCCTCTCCGGAGGGGGCGCGCCCCCGAACGCCGTCGACGCCGCCGAGCACGCCCTGGCCGAGCTCGTGCAAACGCTGCATTTCTACGGCGTTTCCTCGCTCGCCGCCTCGGCGTCGCTCGCTGTAACGTGCACGCCCGAGCAGACGATGCCCGCCACGCTCGAGCCGGTGCCGGAGCCCGACGCGGGGAAGCGTTGACGACGCTTTGCGGCACGGCTCGACATGTGTACCTTCACGAGGGGCAAGGTGCTCGGTGGATAGCGATCTGGCAGACGCGGTAGAGAGCCTCAAAGCGGTATTCGCGAAACGGAAGATCGCGGCAACGTTCGGCAAAGCGCCGACCGACCGCGTCGACGCGCTGAAGAAACAGCTGCGCGTGCCGTCGCGTTATCGAGCCTTCTTGATCGGCGCGGACCCGCTCAAGGTCGAAACGGCCACGCCGGTGGAGCGCGTTCGTCTCATCCCGAGCGAAGAGCTCGTGAAGGCGCAGACGGCGATCACGGCGCCGAGCGAGGGGCACGCGCCGGCCGACTGGAAAGCGTCGTGGGTCGTCGTCGGGGAGAGCTCGCTCCTCGGCGACCCGTATTTCCTCGACGTGTCCAAGCCGGACCCCGAAGGCGACTGCCCGGTCTACACCGCGATGAGCGGTCAGGACCGATGGGTCCCGACGCTCGCCGCTTCGAGCTTCGCGCAGTTCCTCCGCATCCTCGCGACCGCGATGGAAATCGCGGCTGGCTTCGGCGACGCGATCATGGACGACGAGGACGAGGACAGCTTCCGCGAAGCGCTCGGACCGAAGGTCAAAGTGATCGACACCGCGGCGCTCCGCGCCGGTCACTGGACCTGAGGCTCGCGGAGCTCGAGGGGCAAGCGCCCCTCGAACGTGAATGTCAGCCGCGTCGCGGGTTGTGCTTGCCGACGAGCGCGAGGTAGTCGGGCATCGTCGTCGAGAGCGGCGAGCTGTTGCGGGCGATCTCCGCGTAGCTCGGCAGGCGCTCGAGCATGCTCCGCAGCTCCGGTGAGCTCGGCACGCGCTCGCGCTCGGCCCACGCGTCGAGCGCGGTCGCGAGATCCTCGATGCGCTCGCCGCTCACGTGGCCGCGCTTGGCGAGGTCGAGGTAGCTGCGCGCGAGCGCGTCGCCGTCGAAGCGGTGCATGACGACGAGCTCGATGGCCACGCGCAGCACGGACTCGGGCGGGATGCGGTCGTTCTCGAACAAGACGAATGCAGACTGCAAGTAATTGTAGAACGGGACGAGGCGCGCGCCGTAGAGGCGAAAGTCGCCGGGCGGCGACTGGCGCTCGAGGTGGATGAAGATGCGCTCGACCGCGTCGCCCTTGTCGACGCGCATCGCGAAGGCGACGAGCTCCTCGGCGACGTCCTCGTAGACGCGGCCTTTGTGGCAGATCTCGAGGAGCGTGCGCTCGTCGACTCGTCCCGCGACGACGTCGGCGTAGAGCGAGTAGACGAACGCGTCGGCCTCGGCGTCGTCGCCGAAGAGCGACTCGCGCGGGAGCTCGTGGTTCTCCGAGCGCGCCGTCGGCTCGCCGAGAGAGGCGCGCGAGCGGAGGAGCGCGGGCAGCTTGTATCCGAGCTGGTCTTTCACCGCGCGAAAGCGAAGGCGCAGGACGTTGCTCAGGTTGGGCTTGAGCGTGAACGTGTCCCACGTGATGCCGTCGAGGCGGAGCTTGTCCTCGAGGCGCTTTCGCATCTGCTCCGGCGATCCGGAGAGGATGTGCACGCTCGTTCCGGCGCGGACCATCTCGCGCAGGAGCGTCGACGCGCCAGGGTTCGTGCGCTTCTCGTCGGGTCGCTCGAGCGCGGTGCGCACGAGATCGCGGAGCGTGTCGAACTCGGTGCGCAGGTAGGTCTTGTCGAGATCCCACCGAGCGATGTGACGCGACGCGGCCACGCGCGCATCCTAGTCCCGAAGCTCACTCGAATCGACACGCCTCGCGACGACGGTGTTGCGAACACGCGGCTCACTTGCAGAGCGCTTCACCGCCGCCGCCCGAGGGGTCGCAGCCCCTCATGCCAATTTCTTTGCAAGATACACGGAATGACATGCCGTCCGCGCAGAAGCGGAGCTCGTCGCCCGCGCAGCTCGCGGGCTCCGGCGAGCACGCGTCGGGACCGCGACGCATGCACGAGACGCGGCCCGAGCGCACCACGCACCCGAGCCCGAGCGCGCCGCAGTCTGCCGAGTGAAGGCCAGCGAAGCGCCCGTTCTGCACGCACGCGTACGCGACGTCGCCTTCGCAGAAGGCGCTCCCCGGCATCGTGCACTCGCGGCCCGAGCCGGAGCGGCACCGCGCGGTGGGCGCGCCGTACGCGTCGGTGCCCGCGACGCATTTCGAGCCGCGCGGGCACTCGTTGCGGTCCGCGATGCCGTCGTCACAATCGATCACCGCGTCGCCGTCGCATCGGTGCTCGGGCGCGCCTTGCGGGCAGAGCCTCGGAGAGACGCAGCCGCGGACGACGAGCCCGCCGTTCTTGCGCTCGCCGCACGTGCCGCCAAGCGTCGCGCAGTCGACCGCGGTGCTCTCGGTCGCGGCTTCGCCTTCGCACGTGAGGAGGTTTTGACCGTCGCACGCGCTCAGCACGCCCGGGTGAGCTTTGCAGAACGACTCCGCGAGCGCGTCGGTGCGCGCGTGCGTGCAGCTCGTGAGGTCGTTGCAGGATTTCGCGTTCATCACGCAGTCCGCGAGCGGCGCTTCGTCGCGCGAGTTCACGAGGTACCAGTCGACGCACGCGTGGGGCGTGCGGAACACGGTCGAATCGTGCGCGTCCGCGCAGCTCGCGACGAGCGCGCACTGCCGCGCGATCCGCGTGATCGCCGCGTCGGTCGGCTGCGGCGCTCCGATTTGTGGATCGCGCGACTGCGCGGCGCCGCATGCGACGAGCAGCACGACGACAACGAGAACGCTCGCGCGACGCATTCAGACGAGGATAGCTGAAGCGGGTCCGGGTCCGGGTCCGGATCCGGGTCCGGTCCCGAGTGCGCGGCGCCCGCGGTGGCTTTGCAGGTGGTCACCGAATCGCATCCGTTTGGGTCGAACAAAGGCGAAGGGCCGTTGCACGCCGTCAGGTGGTCGTTCGCCGACGTGCAGGCCTGCACGTTTGCATGGGCTACACCGCGATCGCGCGCTTCAAATCCTGAAGCGACGTCACGAGCTCGTGGGCGCCGCTGCGGGTCGCCAAATCGAGCGCTTCCTTCAAGTAGGCTTCTGCCTCGCGCTTGCGATCGCGGCCGTGCGCGACGTGCGCGAGCGCCGCGAGGACGCGCGCGCGGTCTTGGCCGCCGGGGCCGGCCATGTCGAGCGCCTCGCGCAGGACGCCCTCGGCGTCCGCGAAGTCGCCGAGCTGCGCGAGCGCCTCGCCGAGCTTGCGCGCGAAGATGAGCACCGCGCGCTCGGGATCGTCGAGCTCGCCGCGGAACATCTCGCGGCGGGCGAGCTCCAGGCCGCGACGGAGCGCGAGGGCGCTGCCGCCGACGTCGCCGCGCTGGTTGCAGAGCGCGCTCACGCGCTCGAGCAACAGGAGCGCCTCGAACGAGTTCTGCGCGTAGAACTGGTGCTGCGCGCGGACCTCGACGGGCGCGCCGAGCATCTCGCAGACCTCGGCGGCTTTTTGGTGAAGCTCGCGGCGCGCGGCGGCGGGGATCGTCGCGAGGACGATGTCACGGAGGAGCGGGTGCGCCACGCGCCAGTGCTCGCCCTCTTGCTCGATCATGCCGGCCTTGCGAAGCGTCGTGCTCGCGCCGATGACGTCGGTGTCCTCGGGGAGCAGCGCGCGGACCGAGTCCTCCGTCGCGTCGTCGCCCGTCACGGCGATCGCCTGGAGCAGGCGGCGCGCGTCGGCGTGGAGGCGCTCGACACGGAGCGCGAGTAGATCGGCGAGGCGCGTCGGCGCGGCGGTCCCCTGCTCTCGCACGAAGCGGATCATCTGCTCGATGTAGAGCGGCACGACGCCGCGGCTGCTGCTGATCGCGGGCACGCCCGTCCCCGCAGCGGCGACGATCTTCGTGACCGCCGGGCCTTGGAGCGGAGCGAGCGCGCGGAGCGCGGAGCCTTCCCACTTCGGATCGAAGCTCGCGCCGTGCGCGGCGATCACGAGCACGGGAGCGAGCGGCGGCTCGGCGACGACGTCCGCGAACGCGTTGCGGCTCGCGCCGTCGACCGCGCCGAGATCGTCCACGGCGAGCACGACGCGGCGTCCGCCGAGGCGACCGTTCGCGCGGAGTAACCCCCAACGCAACGCCTCCGCCGCGGCGAACCGGCGCTGGTCGCTCGAGAGCGCCGCGGAGCGCGCGTCCGTCTTGCCGAACATCTGCGCGAGACCGGAGCGCGCCTCTGCGCTCGCCGCCGCCCAGTCGGAGAGGTTTCCGCCGTCGTTCGGAAGCTCGGCGAGCCGAATCACGGCTTGCCGAAGCGTGTAGTAGCCGACCTCGGCCCAGGCCGGGTCGGGGCCGACGACGATCACCGTGTCACCGGCGGCCTTCGACGACTGCGCGATCTCGCGGAGCAGGCGCGTCTTGCCGATGCCAGCCTCGCCCGTGATGCGGACGGCCCAGAGACCGGTCTTCGCGCGCGCGCGGTGCTCTTCGAGCCACGCGAGATCTTCGTCGCGTCCGAAGAACGGTAGCGGGAACGTCTCCTTCTGCTCGCCCGAGGACGACCTTCGCTCGACCTGCGACGCAGGGATGTCGTCGACGCTGCGGGGGATCTGCGCGAGCGTCGGGGTCATCGTGCTGAGCGCGGTGCCGCACTCGCCGCAGAACTTCTGCTTCGCGTCGTTCACCGTGCCGCATTTCGCGCAGCGGTTCTTCCCCGTCTCGCGCGCGGCCGCTTCGATCGCCGCCATCGCATCGGCGAGCGCGAGCGCGAACTGCTCGGCGTTCTGGAAGCGATCGCTGGCTTCCTTCGCGAGCGACTTCATCGTGATCGCGACGAGCGGCTTCGGGATCATGCGCTCGGGCGCGACCGTCATCGGATCGGGCGGCGCCTTCGAGAGGTGCATGAGCACGACCTGCGTCGGCGATTCGGCCTCGAACGGCAAGCGCCCCGTGATGAGCTGATAGAGGATGACGCCGACGGCGTAGAGGTCGCTGCGCGGGTCGAGCGGATCGCCGCGGCCTTGCTCGGGCGACATGTACTCGGGCGTTCCGCACACGATGCCGGGGCTCGTGATCGACGGCTGCGATTTCTCGACCTGCATCTTCGCGAGGCCGAAGTCGACGACCTTCACGAAGTCGCCGCCGCCGCGCACCGGCTCGAGGATGATGTTCTCGGGCTTGAGATCGCGGTGGATGATGTCGAAGTGATGCGCCTCGGCGAGCGCGGCGAGCGTCTGACGGAGCACGTCGACGATGCGACGGAACGGGAGCGGGCCTTCCTCGTACGCGACGCGCGCGAGGTCCTTGCCGCGCAGGTACTCCATCACGAGGTAGAGCTGTCCGTCGGGCGTCTTGCCGAAGTCGATGACGGCGACGGAGTTCGGATGATTGAGTCGCGAAGCGGCGCGCGCCTCGGTGATGAATCGCGCGACGGCGTTCTCTTCTCCCGCGAGGTGCGGGTGGACGATCTTCACGGCGACCGTGCGACCGAGCGTCGTCTGCTCGGCGCGATAGACGCGGCCCATGCCGCCGACGCCGATCAGCTCGAGGATCCCGAAGCCGCCGGGGAGCGTGCGACCGATGAGCGGATCGTCGCCGTTGTTGGGCGCGACCTTGCCGATCGGAAACCCACAGCTCGGGCAGAACTGATGCGTCTCATCGCACAGGCTGCTGCATTGCGGGCAAGGACGCATGCCGGGAGAGACAGGCTAACACGCAGGTTTTGACGAGAAAATGTGCGTTTTTTGGCCGCAACCCGTGCGCCACGTACGATCACCCGAGCACCATGGCATCACGCATGCGCATCGGCGAGCTCTTGGTCGCCGCCAACGTCATCACTCAAGAGCAGCTCGAGCGCGCGCTCGCGCAGCCGAGAAAGGAGGGCGAACGGCTCGGAGACGTGCTCCTCGCCCTCGAAATGGTGAGCGACACGCAGCTCACGCAGGCGCTCTCGCAGCAGCTCGCGGTGCCGTGGGTGTCGCTCTATCACGTCGATTTCTCGCGCCAGCTGCTCAATTTCGTCCCGCGAGAAATAGCGGAGAAATATTGCCTCGTGCCGGTGCTGCACCGTAAGTCGAAGAAGGGCGGCGAGCAGCTCTTCGTCGCGATGGATGATCCGACGAACGATCTGGCGCTCGCCGAGGTCGAGAAGGCGTGCGGGATCACCGTGAAGCCGATGATCTCCGCGCGCAGCGACATTCGCGCGGCGATTCGCGTCTACTACCACGGCGAGACGACCGCGCCGCAGCCGCCCGTCCCTCCCCCGCCGCCGAGCCCGAAGCCCGCGGTCCCTGGCGTCCCGAAGCAGCCCGTCGCCGAATCGAAGGTGCAGCCCGCGACGATTCCGCCCGAGGAGCTCGTCGAGGAGGCGCCCGAATCCGCGCCCGAGCACGAGCCCGCGCCCGAGTCCGCGCCGGCGCGCTCGGTCGACAGCCCCGACGCGAGCCCCGAGATCGAAGCGAAGGAGATCTCGATCAAGAAGCGCGCGGTCCCGATGATCGCGCTCACGCTCCTCGACGGGACCACGATTCAGCTGCCGGCGCGCAAGGGTCGCTCGCCGAGCTCGCCCGCGCCGAGCGAGACCGATCTCACCGCGCGCGATCTCGTCAGCGCGCTCCGCGCCGTCTCTCACGGCGCCGACGCGGCGGACATCTTGGGCGAATCGGCGAGGTGGGAGCCGATCGTCGCCGCGCTCCTCTCCGTGCTGCTCCGCAAGGGGCTCATCGCGGACTGGGAGTTCTTGGACGAGTACCGGAAGATCTGAGCGTCAAGCGACCGCGCCGGCTGCGCGCAGCGCAGCGATGTCCGCGTCGCTGAAGCCGGCCTCTCGCAAGATCTCCGAGGTGTGCTCGCCCTTCTTCGGCGGCGCGCGCGTCGCGGTCGCTTCGCACGTCGGCAGCTTGAGCTGACGCAGCTTTCCCCACGGAGAGTCGACGTCGAAGAACATGCCGCGCGCGACGTGGTGCTCGTCGTCGTGCAGCTCGCTCGGCTCGAGCACGGGCTCGAGGCAGACGTCGTATTGCTTCGAGAACGCTTCCCACTCGGCGCGCGTCTTCGACGCGAAGACCTCCGCGACCTTCTTCTTCAGGTCGGGTTGGTGATCGCCGGGGACGATGCCGCTCATGTCGGCGGGAAGGCCCGCGGCCGCGGCGAACGTGAGCCAGAACTTGGGCTCGAGCGCGCCGAGCGCGACGAACTTCTCGTCCTTCGTCTCGTAGACGCCGTACGCGGCGATGCCGCCCGTGAGCGGCTCCGCGCCGCGCTTCAGCGCTTGGCCGCCGAGCATCGACGCGATCGACACGATGCCGAACGGCATCGACGTCTCGGTCATCGACACGTCGACCACGCGCCCGAGGTTCGTGCGTGCGCGCTCCGCGAGCGCGGCGAGGATGCCGATCACCGACCAGAGCCCGCCGCTCACGTCCGCCATCTGAAAGCCCGGAGGCTGCGGCGGACCATTCGCGGGGCCTTGGAAGCCGAGGATCCCGGCGCGCGCGAGGTAGTCGATGTCGTGCCCGGCGCGCATCGCGAGCGGCCCGGTTTGCCCGTAGCCCGTCAGCGCGCAGATCACGAGGCGCGGGTTCTTCTCGAGGAGCGACGCGTGCGACAGGCCGAGGCGATCCATCACCTTCGGACGAAACTGGTCGAGCAGCACGTCGTACCGCGCGACGATCTTCAAGAACGCTTCGCGCGCCTCCGGCTTCTTCAAGTCGAGGCACGCGCTCCGCTTGTTGCGGTTCAGCGCCAGGAACATCGCGCTCGTGTCGTTCTGAACCAGCGGCGGCATGTGCCGCAAATAATCGCCGGCGTCCGTGTCTTCGATTTTGTCGACCTGCGCGCCGAGATCGGCGAGCACGAGAGACGCGAACGGGCCCGGAAGGAGCCTGCTCAAATCGAGGACGCGGACGCCGTGGAGCGGACCGCTCACTGCGCGATGCTCACTTGTACGAGAAGAGCTTCTGCAGCTTCATCGCGAGCGTCGGGTTGCCGCTCACCTTGAGCTTGCCCGAGAAGAACAGCTGCATGCCGTTCGCTTGCGGGTTCTCGACGAGCTTCTGGAAGTCCTCCGCCGAGATCGTGATGGTGCAGTCGGCAGCGCCGGTGCCCGGCTTGCACGACGGACCCGTCGAAGAGACGTCGATGAACCACTCACCCTCACCGGTGACGTTCATCTGGTACTTCGCGCCGATCGTCTTTGCGTCTTCGGCGTTGTTGGCGAGACCCTTGGGGAGTTGCTCGTTGAAGAGCTGCTTCACGTCGACGGCCATCGGGGATTCTCCTTTTAGTGCGCGAAATCGCTACACCCCGTCGCGCAGTGCGTCAAGGGACGCCCTACTCCGAGCAGACCCGGTCGCGGCCTTCGCGCTTCGCGCGATAGAGGCGCTCGTCGGCCAGGGCGACGAGGAGATCGCCCGTGGCGTGCGCGTCACACTCGTCGAGCGTCGCGACGCCCGCGCTGATCGTCACGCGGAGGGCGTGCGATTGGTAGGGCACGCTCGTGTCGTGGAGCGCGCGGCGCATGCGTTCGGCGAGCACGCGCAGGCCCTCGCGCGGGACGCCGCGCGCGATGATGACGAGCTCCTCGCCGCCGTAGCGCGCGAGCACGTCCTCGGCGCGGAGGAGCGCGGCCATCTTCTTCGAGACGTGCTGGAGCATCGCGTCGCCCGCGAGGTGGCCGTGCGAGTCGTTGATCTTCTTGAAATGATCGATGTCGATCATCACGAGGCCGAGGAGCGCCTCGTGGCGGTGCGCGTAGGCCACCTCGGACGCGAGGCGCTCGTCGAAATAGCGGCGGTTGTAGAGGCTGGTGAGCGCGTCGCGCGTCGAGGCGTCGTAGAGCTGCTGGCCGACGCGCTCGTCGACCTCGTCGACGAGGTTGAAGCGAAGGACGACGTTCTGCGAGAGCACGATGCGCGCGCCGTCCTGGAGCGGGGCGCGCTTCACGCGCTCGCCGTCGAGGAACGTCCCGTTTCGCGAGTCCATGTCTTCGAGGAAATGGTGCTGCCCGCCTTGGACGATGCGCGCGTGCTCTCGGCTGAGGCCCGTGTCTTCGTAGCGAAACCCGACATCCTTGCCGCGACCGATGACGGTGACCGCGTCCTTCAGCAAGACCATGCGCCCGGTCTCGATGCCGCGAAGGACGACGAGCGCGCCACGACGCGCCTTCGGCTCGGGCTTTTGCACGAAGCTCTCGACGGGGACCTGCAGCGTGTCGGTCGAGTCTTCCTCGTCTTCGTCGAGCTCACCCTGCATCGACAGGCCCGCCGCAGGCAAATCGCGACGCGTGGCTTTGCGGTCTTGGTCGGTCGTCATTGGCAAGTCACCGTGGGCGCTCCGTAAGCAGGGAGCGCGTCGACGTCCGCCTTCTTCACCGAGGAGCTCTGGATGATCGACGCGTAGGTCTGCGCGCTCGGGCGGACCGTGCGCGCCTTCGTCGTCGGATCGTACGACGCGAGCCCGAATTTCGGGCAGAAGCCGTTTGCCCACTCGAAATTGTCGACGAGCGCCCAATGAAAATAGCCCCTGAGGTCCACGCCGCGCTGAATGGCCCAACCGGCTTGGTAGAGATGCTCTGCGATGAATCGTGCGCGCATGACATCGCCGGAGTCGGCGATCCCATTTTCCGTGATTACGACCGGAAGGGCGTACGGCTTGACCTCGTCGAGCACCGTTCCCAACCCTTCCGCGTAAATGTCCCACCCGAAATCGGTCTTCGGGCGCGGGGTCGGCATGAACGCCTGGTAAATCGCGGCTCCGATGACGGGGATGATGACGCCGCGTGACGCGCTGACGAGCGTGTCGGAGTAGTAGTTGATGCCGAGATAATCGGCGCGTCCGACGAGCGTCGGGTCGGCCTGTTTGTCGTTCGGCGAGCTCGTGTACGTGCCGTCGAGATCGTCGTCCCAGTCGCCGCGCACCTCGGCGTTGATGAACCAATCGTTGAAGATGTAGCGGACGCGGTCGGCCGCCTTTTGGTCGTCCGGGTCCGTGGGGTCGTAGGAGTGGAACGTGCGCATGTGCTCGGCCCACGAGACCATCGAATTCTTCCCGTCGCCGTCGGCGTCGATCGTGTCGGCTTGTTTGATCGCGTCGTAGCAAGCGGCTTGCGCGCGCGCCTCGACGCGCGCGACGTTCAAGCCGCGGTTCAGGTCGAGGATCAAGCCGGGCGGGAAGCTCCCCTCGACGTAACCGCCGACGACGAGGTTCAGCGGCTCGTTGATCGTCACCCACCAGTCGACGCGGTCGCCGAAATATTTCGCCATGCGTCCGCAGAACGTCGAAAACTGATCGATGACGCCGGTTCGCTCCCAGCCTTGGGGCTGCGAGGGCTGCGTCACGTCGGAGAGCCAGTCGGGGAACGCGAAGTGGTGGAGCGTCACCATCGGCTTGATCCCCGCGGCTTTCAGCTTCGAGAGGACGAGCGCGTACGCGTCGAGCGCGGGCTGATACGGCGTGTCGTTCGTGAACGTGTCGAGCGTCGGATAGATGCGGCCCCACTCGATCGAGAAGCGGTACGCGTTCTGGTGCGTCTGGGTCATGACGCCCACGTCGGCGTCGATGCTGTTGAACGCGTCGGGTCCGTTCGGATCGGGCGTGTCGCCGTTCTTGATTTTTCCGGGCGTGTTCGCCCAGTGGTACCAGTCGGTGTGCGTGTCGCTCGCCTCGACCTGGAAGGCCGCGGTCGACGAGCCGAACATGAAGCCCGCGGGGAACGTCACGACCGCGGGCGCGGGCGGTGTGTCGGGCGTGGACGAGCACGCCACGGCGACGAGTCCCACGGTGATGAAGCGACGCATCGCCGCGTATGCTAACAGGCCTTTCCATGGGACTGCTCGAAGGAAAAGTCGCAATCATCACGGGCGCAGGAAACGGCATCGGCCGCTCGCATGCGCTGCTCTTCGCGCGCGAGGGCGCGAAGATCGTCGTCAACGACCTCGGCGGGCCGCGCGACGGCACCGCGTCCGATGGAACGGCGGCCGAGAGCGTCGTCGCGGAGATCAAGGCCGCGGGCGGACAAGCCGCAGCGAACCACGACAACGTCGCGACCGCGGACGGCGCGGCCGGCGTCGTGAAGAGCGCGATGGACGCGTTCGGTCGCGTCGACGTGCTCGTGAACAACGCGGGCATCCTGCGCGACAAGACCTTCTTGAAGCTCGAGGAGTCGAACTTCGACGCGGTGATCGCCGTTCACCTGAAGGGCACGTTCCTCGTCGCGCAGGCGGCGGTGAAGCAGATGGTGGCGCAAGGCGAAGGCGGGCGCGTCGTGAACACGACGAGCGTGAGCGGCATGATGGGCAACTTCGGCCAGTCGAACTACGCGGCGGCGAAGGCCGGCATCTACGGCCTCACGCGCACGATGAGCATCGAGCTCCAGAAGCACCGCATCACGGTGAACGCGCTCGCGCCCATCGCGAAGACGCGCATGACCGAGGACCTGCCGATGTTCCAGCACGGGCGCGAGTCGCTCACGCCCGATCACATCGCGCCAGCGGCGCTCTTCCTCGCGAGCCCGCTGTGCGGCGACCGCACGGGCTACGTGCTCGCCGTCGCGGGCGCGCGCATGTACGCGTTCAAGGTCGTGGAGACCGCCGGCAAGTTCAAGGACGACGCGGCCGGCGTCTGGACGCCGCAGGAAATCGCGGACAACTGGGACGCGATCGTGAAGTGAGGGCTAGGGAGTACCGAGCTCGACCTGATCGATGGCGTCGATCGCGCCGACCGTGAGTGGGCCGGCGGTGGGCACGTACTTGATGCCGGTGGCTCCGATCAGCGCGCTGTCGCGCGTGAAGCTCGCGGTCGTCGCGGACGTGCCGCTGTCTACCGTGTTCGTCGTGGACACGTGCATCACGAACGTGTGCCACTTCCCGTCGTTCGACGGCGCCGTGTCCCGGTAGACGAGGTTGGCCGTGTTCGTGTTGAACACCACCGTGAGCAGGCCCGCGGAGACGAAGATACGAAATCCGGCGTACGTGGCGCCGAGCTGGATGACCGTGGCGTCTGTCGTGCTGGTCGTGCGGTACGCGAACGCGAGCCCGAACGTGCCGAGCGCGAGGCGGCTGTCGCTCGGCGCGATCAGGTTCTGCACGGAGCCCGCGACGAGGTACTGACCGCAGCTGGAGTATTCGGGGCTCGCCGTCGAGATCACGTTCGTCGGCGCCAAGGCTTGGGGCGGGACGGCACCGAGATCTTCGTTCACCTGGTTGTTCGGCGGATTGAACGACCACGTGAAGATGCGCTTCGAGTTGAGGAGGAGCGCGACGCAAAGAGGCGGTCCCGTTTCGGCCACGACATCCGAGGCGACGTCGGACGAGCGGACGTCGACCACCGCGACATCAGGACCACCACCCGCGTCGACCGCGCACTTGATGCCGCCGTCGACGTCACACGATTGGTTCTCGCAGTGCGGTCCGCTTTGATCGGCCACGCACGTCTCGCCGCTTGGGCATTGAAACCCGGCGCACGCGATGTCGAGGAAGATGGGGAGATCGAGCCGCGTGTGCGGCTCGAAGGAAAGCGAGCGCTTCGAGACGATGCACTGCGGGTCTGTCGTGGCGAGGCTCGAGCACGCGCCGCCGACGTCGCCGACGACACCGAGGTCTATGCGCGCGTCGACCGCGCCCGAGGGTAAGACCGCGATCGTACCGACCTCACCGGTCGACGGATCGATGCACCCCGAGGTCGACGTCGCCGGCGCGCTCGCAGCGCCGACATAGAGATCGACGCCCTTCAGGGTGGCGCATGCGTTGGTCGTGACGTGCACCATGATCTCCGTCGGACCCAGGCACGAGGCGACCGTCGCCACGACCGGCACGAGACCGAGGAGGAGCGCACGCCGCATCGATTCATGATGGCACGCGAAGGTCGAGGTGTCGCGCGCTCAGCGCGCGTTGTGATCGAATATCTCGACGCCGAAGACGAGCCGCCACTCGGGCTCGCCGGTGTGCGTGAGGAGGCCTGCGCCCGCGCCGAGCTTCACGCGGATCTGCGGGCCGCGATCGGCCGTGCCTTCGACGCGCACGGACATGAGGCCCTCGAGCGACGTCGCGTCCGGGCTCGCGAACGGCGTGGCGCCGAAGATCTCGGGGCCGATGACGAGCGCGGCGCCGAGTTTCTTTCCGAGCGGAACGCGCGCGCCGCCCGCGGCGCCGAAGAGGAGCTCGCTGCCGCGCGGGCTCTCGGGCGTGAGGTAGTCGTCGAGCGGTCGCATGTGAACGCCGACGTGACCCGCCCACGTGAACGCGCCGAGATCGCCCGCGAAGAGCAGGCGCATCAGCGCGCGGAACGTCGCGTCGGTGATGTAATCCGAGCGCGCGTTGCCGGAGACGTTCGGGAAGACGAGCTGGACGCCCGCGCCGAAGCGGAACGGATCCTTCGGTCCTCCCCAGATGCGCGCGTCGAAGCCGAGGCGCGCGTCGTAGAGCGTGTCGGGGCGCGTGCCGAGATCGTAGTGCGGCGCGGTGAAGGACCAGCCGTCGACCGTGCCGCTCTGTCCGTTCACGTAGAGCGGCAGATCCATGGCGAGCGAGAGGCGCAGGCGATCCCAGGTGAACGCGAAACCAAAATCGGTCGTCGCTTGATCCGTGATCACCGGAAGGCCACGGACCACGAGCGCGTCGTGCGCGTAGCCGAGCGACATCGACATCGCGCCGCCGTACGAGCCGTGCATGTCGAGCGCGTCCATGACGAACCAGCCGCCGCCCGGCGCGGAGCGATAGAGGCGCTCGACGCCGTACCCTTCCGCGGTCTGCGCGCGCGCGGAGGTCTCGCAGAATGCGAGCGCGGCGATCGCGAAGGCGAGCGCGCTAGAACTCCGCATGGACCCTCCCGCCGAGGACGTGCACGGGGCCGCGGTCGGCGTTGAAGCCGGGGTTCGCGATGAGCTGGTAGTCGGCCGTCACCCAGAACGCGCGCACGAAGTTGAAGCTGTAGAAGATCTCGAAGACGGTCTCGGGCGCGGGGTGCGGGAGGCGCCCATCACCCACGAAGCCGTCGACGCCGCCCATCGCGAGGTACTTCGCGTGGTCGTCGGAGATCCAACTGAGGCCGACGCCGGTCCCCGTCACGTCGAGCGGGCGATGCCAGAGGCGCCCCTTCGCGACCGCGGCGAACGAGAGCGAGCGGTCCGCGGGGTTGTACGCGTCGACCTCCGTGCGACCGTCGGCGTACATCGCGCGCGCGAAGACGCCGATGTCCTTCGTGATGTGTTGCTCGACGTCGAGGCCGATGCCGACCTTGACGTTGGGCCTGCGAACCCAGCACAAATCAGGCGCCGTCGCGTTTCCCGAGCCGTAGTTGAAGCCCTGGCAGTTCGCCGCGTTCTTGCTCGGATCGGACTGGAACGCGGCGATCGCCTCGTCGAACCGGCCCGTGCTCACTTGGTTTCGGAACGCGAGGAGGCGCACGGCTCCGGCTTGACCGAAGAGCTTGTGGTCGTGCTCGATCTCGAGCTGGTCGCCGTAGAACTTGTCGAGACGAAAATCGATTGGCAGTTGGTTCGGGTTCTGCGGCGGCGTGATGCGACCGACGCGCATCGCCCAGTCGTCGAGGTAGAGCTCCGCGGTGCCGCCCCACGAGTAGCCGCGCGCGTCGGAGGGAAAGTCCCACGACGAGTACGTCATGAACGCCATGTTGAGGAACGTCTGGCGCGGGTCCCACGCGATCGAGTTGCGATCGAAGACGTCGAGGATCGTGAAGTTGCCCACGGTGAGCACGAGGCGACGGCGCGACACCGTCGTCCCGAGCTGCATCGGGTCGGAGTCTTTCTCCTCGCGCGCGCCGCCGAAGTTGATGTTCTGGCGGAGGAACGTGCGCGCGCGATAGAGCTGCGGCGTCTCGGTGCCGCCCTTTTGGAGCTCGAAATTCTGGATCGACCCGCCGAGCCCGCGGAGGTTCGAGAGCGGGCGCTCCGCGACGATTTCCGGCACGAAATACGCCTCCGCGCCGGGCCAGAGGCGCAGGCCGAAGAAGAGCGTGAACGTCCCCGTGAAGCTCCGCTCCGCGTCGGGGATGAGCGAGTTGATGCTCCCGTTGACGTTCGTGTACGGCGCGTTGAACGCGAGCTTCCAGCTCGAGATGTACGTGAATTGCCCGTAGAGGTTCCAGCTCTCGTCCTTCAGATCGTGCGCGCCGTGCTGCGAGAGCAGGTTCATCACATCGAACGATTGATCGTCGTGACCCGCGGGCGGAGCCGCTTGCGCGCGCGCGGTCCCGGCGGCGAACGACGCGAGCGCTGCGGCGACGAGGGCGACGAACCGGCGCATCGTGTCAGTCGCCGATCGACGTGGTCGTGCACGTCGCGGGGTCGTAGCGGAGCCCGACGAAGTCGGCGCGGAAGATCTGCTGCGTGATGAAGTCGGCCTGCTCTCGAGAGAGGTGGCTGCCCGCGGCGCAGTTGCCGAAGAAGTGCGCGTCGTCGACCGGGATGTGCAGCGCGTCGTTCAGGTGCTGGTCGAAGCCGTCGATCGACATGAGGACGACGAACGACGTCGGAGGCGACGCGCTCTCGGGATCCCATCCCGGCGCGAGGACCACGTACGCCGAGTTCGGCGACGCGGGCAGCGCGGACTGCGGATCCGCCGACTGACCCGGTAGGATCGGCTGCTCGAACCAGACCGATTGCCACTCGGCGCGGTAGACGACCTGCGCAGAATAATCGTTGTCGAACGTGACCGTCGTCATCGGCGAGTCGCAGCCCATGACCGCGAGCGCGAAGGCCAGCGCGTTGCGAATCGGGCTACGCATGGGGCGAAGCTTTGTATCGCACAACCCGAGTCGTGAGCCCTGAAATCGGCTACCGTGAGCGATCATCATGGTGCGCGACCTCATCTCGGCAGCGACGAACTACATCAGGCGAAATCCGGACGAGATCGTTCGCGCGACCCTCAACGCCGGGCGGCTTCGCTTCGGCGTGCCGATCGCGGCGCTGCGCTGGCTCGCGGGTCAGGCGAAGGGCAAGAAGGCGCCGAAGGACATCGAGCTCGGCGCGGTGCCGCCGGCGCTGCGCCTCTCGGCGACCATCGACGCGATGGGCACGCAGCTCCGCGCGGGCGCGAACGTGCGCATCGAGGAGATCGAGATCACGCCCGAGACGATCCGCATCGGCCTCCGCGTCCACGACGTGAAGCTCAAGGTGCTCGACGACAGCGAGACGCCGGTCGCGACGCTCGTGAAGTCGGGCGCGCTCGATCTCTCGAAGCCGGGAAACCTCGTGAAGTTCATCCCCAAGCGCCCGAAGGCGATCGTCGACGCGCACGACGACCGCATCGTGCTCGATCTGATGCAGGTGCCTCAGTTCGCGGACAACAAACGCCTTCGGCGCGCGCTTCAGATCGTCTCGCCGCTCGTGGGGATTCGCGCGATCGAGACCGAGGGAGATCACCTCTTCATCGCGCTGCGCGCGACGCCCGCGGGCTTGCGCGAGGCGATCGTCGCGCTGCGCGACGCGTGATTCATTTCTGTTTGCACGAGCGGCGCAAGTGCGCCGAGAGCCGTTTTGTGCCGACGAGATCGCGACACGTCGGCGTCGGATCCGCGACGACCGCTTCGGTACCGTTGAAATCCGCGCGCACGATCGCGCCGAGCTCATCGACGATCACGGTGCCTTCGAATTTGTTCGTGTACCAGGCGTGACAACCCGAGCCGCCGTTGTCATGTCCGTCGATCGTCACGTGGTACGCGCGTTCGCCCGTCTTCTGCACGCTCGTGAGCGTCGCGTTCGCGCCGAAGCAATCGGGCATCTCCGCGGTCCACGCGAGGTCGTCGAGCAATGACGGCATCGACATGAAGAGGTGTGGCGTGCGGTCGGCTCCGTCGCTGCGTCGGGGATCGCTGCGTCCGGCGTGCTCCCGGCGTCGTCGGCGTGGGCGTCCGACGCGGCTGTGACCGGCGGGCGCGCGCAGCCGATCGCGAGAAGAAGAACGAAGCGTCTCACGCTCCCTGAACGCTCGACGGTCACTTCGGCTTCGTCGCGACGTAGAGATCGTAGTCGCCGCCGTGATCGCTCGATAAGTAGAGGCGGCAGCCGTCCGGAGAGATCCAAGCCGGGATCACATTTCCAAACGTGGTGAGCTCGCCCACGACGGCCGGCGCGTCCCACGGGGCGGCCGCGGTCGATCGGCTCGCGGTGAAAATCTGGAACGCGCCCGCGTCCGCGCGGGTGGAAGCGAAGTAGATGCGCAATTCGTCGGTGGCGACGACGGGGAAGCCGTCGAACGCGGACGACGCGAGCTCGGGGATGAGGAGCGGCGACGCGAACCCGCCGGAGAGCTCCGCGGCGCGGTAGATGTCTTGCCCACCGCTGCCGCGGTCCGACGCGAAATAGAGCGTTCCCGGAACGTAGTAGCTCTGGTCGTCGGCTTGCGTGGAGCTCACGTTCGCCGTGGGCGCGATCAGCGCGAAGGTCGAGGACTCCGCGTCGCGCGAAGCTTGCCAGATGTCGTAGCTGCCGATGCCCCCTGCACGATCGGAGGCGAAGAACGCGCGGAGCCCGTCGGGCGTGACGGTCATGTCGGCCTCGTTCGACGCGGTGTCGAGCTCGGCGATCGGCGTCGGAGGATCGAACGCGACAGCCACGCTCGCGCGCTTCGCGACGAAGAGGTCCCAGCCCGCGCTCGTGACGGCGCGCTGGAAGTAGAGCGTGAGCTCGTCGGGGGAGAGGCGCGGGTGCTGTTCGGCGTCGGACGTGTTCACCGCGCCGAGCGACACGGGGGCTCCGAACGGAGAAGCGAGGTTGCACGCGCCCGCGTCGACGACGACGGCGTCCTTGGACGAGTCGACGGTGACCTGCGCGTCCGACGCGTCCGGCTCGCCACGCGGGATGCCGTCTTCGATGCCGAGGATGGCCGCGCACGCCAAGAGCGAAGCGGAGGTGAGGGCGAGCGCCACGAGTCGCCAGCGCATCCCGTCATCATCGCACACTCCGCGCCTCGATCGCTGATACGAAACAGCGTGTGCCCGCCGTCATGCGCTCGCAGATGGTCCCGCTCTTCGTGCGGCGCGCGCGCCGCCTCGGCGCGAACGTGGACGATCTCGTCGCGAAGCACCGCATCGACGAGCGCGCCCCCGAGGTGCGGATCGCGTGCGGCGACGCGCGCGCCGTGTGCGACGCGATCGCCGAGCGCGCGGGCGATCCGGAGTTCGGCTTCCACGCGGCGCTCGAGATGCCGCGGGGCGCTTATGGGCTCATCGAGTACGTCGTGCGCAACACGCCGACGCTCCGCGCCCTCGTCGCGCAGCTCGTCCGATTCAGCCGCTTGATCAACGCGCAGCTCCTCGCGACGTTCGACGACGCGCGCCTCGAGCAGCGCATCGAGGACGAGCCCGAGTGCCTCGGCGCGCAGGGCAACGTCTTCTCGCTGACGCACCAGGTGAAGGTCGTCCGCGACGCGTGCGGCGTCGTCGTCGTCCCCAAGCGCGTCTACTTCGCCCACGCGAAACCCGTGGGCTCGAACGACGCGCTCGCCGAGTACTTCGGCACGCGCGACATCGTCTACGCGAGCGGGTTCAACGGCGTCGACCTCGACGAAGACGCGCTCGACACGCCGCTCGCCGCGGCCGACGCTTCGCTCTTTCGCGTCCTCGAGACGCGCGCCGAGGAGCTCGCGGCGCGGCTCTCCGAGCGCGACGAGCTCGAGGCCGTGCGCCGCGCGATCGCGAGCGAGCTCCAGAAAGGCGAGCCCACCGCGAAGCGCGTCGGCGAGATCGTCGGCGCGAGCGCGCGCACGCTCCACAGGCGCATCGCGGAGCAAGGCACGACGTTCGGCAAGGTCGTCGATCAGATGCGCCACGAGCTCGCGCTCGCGTACCTCGGCGATCGTACGCGCTCGGTCACCGACGTGGCGCTTCTGCTCGGCTACTCCGACGGCCGCGCGTTCGCGCGCGCGTTCCGCAGGTGGACGAACACGACGCCGCTCGAGTGGCGCGCTCGCCTCCTCCCGCGCTAACCTGCGCCGCATGGCTCACACGATCGAAGTAGCCAAGAGCGGGCGCTCCACGTGCCGCGGGTGCCGTCAGAAAATCGAGAAGGACGTCCTTCGCTTCGGCGAAGAGACGCCGAACATGTTCTCCGAAGAGGGCGGCACGACGTTCCGCTGGTGGCACCTCGAGTGCGCCGCGAAGGGCAAGCTCGCCAACGAGGTGCGCGACGCGCTCAAGACCTTCGGCGGCCCCGTCCCGAACCGCGACGCGCTCGACAAGCTCATCGCCGAGCACCTCCACGCCGACTACCCGTACGCCGAGCGCGCCGCGAACGGCCGCGCGAAGTGCCGCGTGTGCGACGAGCAAATCGAGAAGGGCGCGCTCCGCGTCGCCTTCGAGCGCATCGTCGAGACCGGCATGGGCATGCAGCGCGGGCCCGGTTACATGCACTCTACATGCACCCTCGGCTACAAAGACGCCGCCGCGATGGGCAAGGACGCCCTGCAAAAAGCGCTAGCCGACCACTCGACGAAGCTCTCCGACGCCGACCGAGCGCAGCTCGCGAAGGACGTCGCCGAGAGCGAGAGCAAGATGGCGTCGCTCGAGGAGTCCGCCGAAGAAGACGAAGGTCAGGGAAACGTCCCCTGATCGAAGAGGTCCGCGAAGTCGTTCGCGGACGCGACGCTCGCGAGCGGGGTCACGCCGAGGATCTCCGCGACGGATTTGGTGAGCGACGAGTGCGTGTACTTCACGGCGCCGGGGTATTTCACCTTCGAGTGCTTGCCGATCGCGATGAACGGGATGAGGTTCGTCGAGTCGCCCTCGTCCCACGTGAGGAACACGTAGCCGTCGTGCGCGAACGCGTAGTCGATCATCGGCTGGAGGTTCGCCTTCAGCCAGTCGTCGCCCGCCTTGATGTTGGCGGCGTCGTTGTTCAGTTGCGGGCACGCGTTGTCGCCGTGCATGTCGTTGCACAAATTCGGCGTGACGAAGTTGAACGACGCGACCGCGTTGTTCTTCAAATCCGTCGCGAGCGACGCCATCTCTTTGTGGTGCGCGATGCAGTTCGCGTTGCTCGACGAAGGCGTCTTCCCCGAGACGTCCTGGAAGAAGACGAACGGGTTGTGCTTCGCCGCGTAGAACGTGCCGGGGCTCGTGCCCGTCGAGCTGATCGGGCACGTGCCGGGCTTGATGCCCTCCTGGTAGCTCATCCAAGAGACCTTCGCCGCGTCGAGCGTCGTCGAGAGGTGCAGCGTGCTGTTCGTGCTGTTCGATGACGACGAGTCGTTGTCGGTCGAGAACGTGTGATCGCTGAACGCGTTCGTGCCCGACTCCATCCAGATGTAGTGCGGCTCGCTCATGAGCGCGGGGAGCTCGTCGCCGAACGCGGTCGTGTGCGCGTACGCGGGGATGAGCGTGCCGTTGATGTACGGCGCGCTCGTCATGTTGCCGTAGATCTGCGCCTGCGCTTTGTTCTCCATCGGGATGACGAAGACGACCTTGCCGGTCGGCGTCGTGCCGGTGTCGTTCGTGGTCGAGGAGTCGCTCGAGGAGTCGGGCTTCGACGACGAATCGGGCTGGGACGACGAGTCCCCGGACGTTCCAGTGTCCGGGTTCGAGCCCGCGTCACCCTGATCCGTCGAAGATCCACAGGCGCACGCGCAAATGGCGAGAACTGCGAGGAAGCGTGATCTCATGAGAGCTCCGCGCATGCTATCTGCAAGAGCCGTTCTCATGAAAGGGCTGACCGACACGACCTACGGCGACGCGATCGCCGACCTCTATGATGACATGCACGCGATCCCCGCGGGCGACGCCGTCGAGATGATCGCGGGCCTCGCCGCTGGCGGTCGCGTCCTCGAGCTCGGCGTCGGCACGGGGCGCATCGCGGTGCCGCTCGCCGCGCGCGGCCTCGAGGTGCACGGCGTCGACGTGTCCGAGGCGATGCTCGATCGGCTTCGCAGCAAGCCCGGCGGCGATCGCGTGCGCGTCGTCACGGGCGACTTCACCGAGGCGCTGGCCGGCGAGGATTTCTCCGTCGCGTTCGTCGCGTTCAACACGTTCTTCGCGATCGCGTCGCAGGAGAAGCAGAAGAAGTGCTTCGCGAACGTCGCGCGCCAGCTCCGACGCGGCGGAACGTTCGTCCTCGAGGTCTTCGTGCCGGACCTCGCGCGCTTCGAGGGCGGCCAAGCGCTCCGCACGGGCCGCATGACGGTCGACACCGTGGTGCTCGAGGCGACGCGCCACGACCGCAACGCGCAGACGCTCGACGCGCAGCTCGTCGTCATTTCCACCACCGGCACGCGTCTGATCCCGCTGCAGCTCCGTTATTGCTTCCCCTCCGAGCTCGACTTGATGGCCGAGCTCGCGGGCCTGCGCCTCCGCGAGCGCTGGCAAAGCTTCGCCCGCGATCCCTTCACGCAGACCAGCGCGCAGCACGTCTCGATCTACGAGAAGGTATGAGCTAGAACCAACACGACTCACGGGGAGTCGCACAGTCCGGTAGTGCACGAGCTTTGGGTGCTCGTCGTCGCGGGTTCAAATCCCGCCTCCCCGACCAAATTGTGAGGTTACGGCTTATTTCTGTGGGTTTCGCGATCGGCGGGGTGCAGCGTTTCCTCCCCGTTACCAGATGCGCGTCACAGATGTTCGATCGCCTTCGTGAGCTCGTCGCTCGTCGTGTGCACGTACATGTTGGTCACCTTCACGTTGCCGTGACCAGCCAAGACGCGCACCGTCTCGAGCGTCGCGCCACCGCGGAGCAGGCTCGTGCAGAAGTGGTGACGGAGGTGATGGAACGTCCACTTCGTCATACCGAGCTTCGTCTCGAGCGCGTTCAGCTTCGTGAGCACCGCTTGGCGCGACGGCGTCGTGCCGCGCTTCGTCACCACGATGCGCGCGTCCAACGCCTTGCCCTTCATCGCGTCCACGAGGAACGGCTCGAGCAGCGGGCCGAGCGGCACGATGCGCTCGTGTCCCGACTTGGGCGTCGTGACCTCGTCGTCGGAGAGTGCGTGCCGCACGGTGATGCGGCGCGCGACGAGATCGACGTCACGCACCTCGAGGGCGCGCACCTCGCCAGACCGAAGGCCGGCGAACGAGGCGATCGCGATCGCGATGCGCAACCACCCGCGCGCCGTGCCGAGCAGGCGCTCGACGTCCTCGCGCGACGGCGCCGCCGGGAGCTTCCGCGACGCCTTCCAGCAGTGCGGAATGTTCGGCATGACCTCGAGGAGCCCGAGCTTCACCGCCGCGTGCGCGATCGTCCTCAAGAGGACGACTGGGCCTTTGGCGCTGACGCCGCGCTCGGCGAGCTTCGCCGCGAACGCTTGCACGTTCGGCGGACCGAGCTCGTCGAGCGGGATGTCGCCGAAGTGCGCGAGGAGCCCCTGGTCGAGGAGCGCCAAGTAGCGCGAGCGCGTTGCCGGGCGGTACGTCGGCAAGAACACCTCCGTGAACTTCCCGCGCGCGAACGCGCGGACGGTGGGCACGGCGGGGAGCTCGTCGAGCGTGCCGGTACGGAGCGCGCGCTCTTGGAGCGACTTCGCCTCGAGCAGCGCGCCCTCGCGCGTTTGAATGCGCGCGTCGCGCCGGTAGCGATGCGAGCGCCCCGAACGATCGAACCACAGAAAATCAAGGATCCAGCGGGTCTTGCCGCGCCGCATGGCGCGGCGGATACCCTTCGTGTTGCGTGTTGCCATGGAATGCCTCCACGGCGACTCGCACGCGCGTGGGCGGAATCTAGCACGCCGCCGACGACGTGGTCGTCGCGGTCAGACGTACCGGATGCGCCAGTGGTTGCCGATCTTGATGGCGTGCGCGCCGTCGGCGACGACGGCGTTGCCGTTCGCGTCCGGCTTCGCGGCCGCACGTCGGCAACGGGCACGGAGCGCCGTCTCGGTGAGACGAAGTGTGATAGCAGCCTCGCGAATCGTCTCGAGGCGCGGCGTCTTCTTGTCGTCGGGCGGCGGAGGTGGCGGCCGACGTCCGTTACGTTTGTCCTTTGCGGGCATGGTGCTCCTTGCGGGTGTCGCAAGTGAGGTCACCAAAATCACTCCTCGGCGGCAGGGGGCTTACTCGGATCGCGCGTAAACCACTCGGTGAACCGGCTCTCAGCAGCTGCGTATCGGTCTTCTTTACCGTCGTCGGCGGTCACCGCGGTGTCGTCAACCACGAGGTTCATCCGCTCGATGAAGGAATACGCTGGCCGCAAGGTCATCCCCTGCTCATTCATGATCCAGCCTTTGCTGAGTGCCGCGAGCAGCCGTCCGAGCGAGTAGTTCGTGCGCTTGCTCCCGACGCCGCGAGAGAAGTTCAGAACGTCAGGGCAAATCAGCGCAGCGACGTCGCCGAAATCGACTTCGAGCTGGCGAATCTGTTTGGCGACGTCGAAGTACGAGAGCGCGTGAGGCAACTCGGGCAGGAGCGTCACGTATTTCCCCTCTGACTTTTGAACGACTCGCTCGATGGCATCGTTGATGTACTTCGCGTCGCGCGCCCATCGATCGAGCGCCAGCTTCATCTGGTGCGTTCTCTCGATGACGTTGCTCCACTCCACGAAAACTTCATCCGCGCCGTCCTCATGATCGAGACACGCCAGCGTCTGTGTCAAAGCCGAGAACCGAACGCGAGCCGTCGTCACCTTCGCCTGCCCGGGGCGTTCGTGAAGTGGGTGTCCGGCTATGTGCTTCGCCGCTCCGGACGGCGAATGCTTCTGCGTGCGCAACGCGAGGTACCGCCGCACAGGACGATGAAGGAGGCCAAAGACTGTGTGTCCATCGACGACCGAGTCGGGTTCGTCATCCCGTTCGTCGTCGAGCTCGCGGGCGACCGCCGCGACGTGGTCCAGCTCACGCTCGAGATTCTCTCGCGTTTGCCTGCGTCCGTCGTCCGTCAGCGAGCGTTCCTTAATGCTGGAGCTCGTCATGGCCGAACGATGCCACGCCTTTGGCGGTATGGCTCACTTGGCGCAGCCCGACGGTGCGAAGGACTTGCCAGCCAAACAGCGGCCGATCACGCGTCGGCGGATGTCCGCGCAATGCCCGGGAGTCTGTTTCGATCGCCCAACCACGTGACAGTTGTGTGCGCTGCTTTTCCGCGTGCCACGGAGACGAAGTCGCAGGCGGGCACGGTCGCCTCGAGGTGCTCGGCGAGGTCGTCCAATTGCCCTCGCATCCCTGACGCTCCACCGTCCTTGTGTTCGATGAAGTGCCATTCGACACCAGCGCTGTCGATCAGAGCAAACACGCCATCGAGCTCTTGTAGTTGCCGCCCCGTCTCTTCTTCAAGGATTCGCAAGCGGCCGAGGAAGGCAACCCACACGGAGGTCCGCTCACGGTACTGCAGTGCTGCCTCACGGAGAGCATCGAGTTCAACACGCCGCCCATCATCTTTTACGCGGCGCGCAAAGTCAGAGAGCCGGCCGCATCCCGAAGCAACAGACTTCGCTGCGATGGCGAGTCCGATTCCGTCGTCGGCGGCGACTGGTTCGAGGTGAGCAAGTCGGTTTCTGTTAAGCAACTGCTGGAAGAGTCGCAGGGCAAAGCCCGCGATCGAGCGCCACAATGCACGATTGATGTCGGTTGGGTGCGGGGCGGACCATGTCGCTTCGTTTCGTTGCGCAAGGAGCTCTGCTACGTGAGCTGTGAGGTTCGGTGAGAGCGTCCCGCTGACGTAAACGTCGATGACATTGCACTCTGCACCGCGACGGCGGGATGGTGTGATCAAGAAGTTTCCGTCGTCCCAAACATCCTTCCCGGTGGCAAGCCAGGTCTGCACCTCATTTGTCCAGCCAATGCCTCCATCAGGCACGTGCAGTCGGGCGAAATGGGTACGGGCAACGGGTGTCGTTGTGGGCCAGTCGCGCGGACTTGCCATAAGCGCCTCGATGCGCTGAGCGAGTGGATCGCTGCGGCCACGCCACCAGAGTTTGAACTCTCGTAGATGGGCGGACGCGTTCGCTAGCGGTTGGCGACGTGAAGAACACGTCACCGTAGAAGCGGTCGAGTGCATCAATCAGCCCAACTACCGCAGTGGGAGACTCGGCCTCTTCATCAAGAAACGCGATCTGCGAAAGAGGGCGGAGGTCGCGCACAGCCACGGGAATGGGAATTGGCGAACTCGCGATATTGACGCCAAGCATCGCGTGCAGGCGCGTGTACGCAATCTGGCGAGCACGTCGAAACGCCCACAAGAGCCGTTTCCACCCAAGGTCGTGTGGGAGCTCGAGGAGCGGCGCGAGCACTTGCAAACATGTCGTCCTCGTTGCAGACGCGGGCCATCGAGAAACCCTCCACGCCGAGACAACATAGAAGAAGCGATACATGTCGCGCTGACGGACGACTTTCTCGCCTGGGAGCCGCACCTCTTGAGCAAGCTGATTCAGGAACTCGCGTTCGAGCGCCGGCGTCGTGTCGAGCGTGAAGAGCAAGGCGCGCTCCGTGGCAAAAGTGCCGAAGAGATGTCCGTAGCCACCAAGCAGCGCCCAGGTCTGCGCGACCTCCAAGCCCGAGAGAGCATTCTTGCCGTGAGTGAGTCCGAAGTTGCTGCTCCCAAGGCCGAGGCCCGGCTGCTGCTGCTTCATCTCAAGCAACGTACGTAAAAGGAGCCGCCCGTAGTCCCAACGGGTCGCTGGGAGAGGCGCGAGCGGAGAAAGAGCGCCGAGGTGAGGAACGCGTGCCGCATGTTCCGCAAACTCTGGGTGAGTTTCGAGCAACGTGCGAGCAAATCCCTTCGCTGCCTCGTTTGCGCCGATCGTCTCGGATTCGATTTGCTTCCGGAGGGACCAGACGTTCAACTCTTTGAGTGCCTCATCCCGCTGGGTCGGTGTTTGCGGCCACACCATCTTCCGAACGGCACGCAACAGATCGGGATTCTTGCGCAGTCGCTCGGGCACCGAGCGAAAGAAGTGGACGAGTGTGATTTGAGGCCGTTCTTCTTCCTTCGTCATGTTCAGGCTCGGCGCCGTCGGCTTCGGTTCAGCCCGAAATCGCTGCTGACTAACGCGATCGCGATCCTGCCGCAGAGACGAACGCTCCACGCTTACGTTACCGAAAACCTGCGACGCGGTGGTTCAGATCTGAATGACCTGCGCGTACGGCGGGAACTGCGCGTCGGGTGCCTCGATCACCACCTATTCACAAGAAGCACCCTCCCCGTCTGGTGCTCCGCGCAGTCTACTTGTTACGGTTACCAGCGATGAAGTTCACGAAGAAGCAGGCAGTCGGGCAGGCAGGCGAGTACCTGGTTGGGGCTGTCGTGACGCACCGCCTCGCCTGGCCGTACCGAACGCAGCCCATCACCGACCTCGGCGTCGACGGCGAGATCGAGGTCTTGGATGAGGCCGGAGTCTCTCTAAGCGGCATCATCAAGGTTCAGGCGAAGGCCACTGCCAAGGATGATGAGGACAGCGCAGCGCCGCCTTTCCGCCGCTACGTGTACCCGGCGCATTACGAGTACTGGGCCGCGCTGTCCCTACCCGTGATCGTTTGTAGGCCCGTCCTCGCGACGGGAAAAATCTACTGGCTTCCAGCGAGCGCCGGTCGAACGTCCGGCAAGATGATTAGCTTCGATTTTGAAGCATGCCACGAGCTGACGGCTGGTTCGGCAGGTGCACTTCGCGACCTGGCGAGGCGCGAAGGCGAAGTCTTCGATATCCTCAGCGGAGCGGCGGAGGTGGCCCAACATCGCATTGCCGATGTTCTCTCCACACACACGAAGGAGGAGTACGCGGCGGCCTTCGAAGGAGAGTTCTACGCGGGGTTCGACGCCGCGCGAAAACTCGCCCTCACTGTCCAGGGCATGGACGCGCTATTTCCCAGTCTCGTCACCGATCGTGCAAAGGCTTGCCTTGCGAATCTCCGGGCACTGGACGACGAGCTGACGCGAATGAAGAACTGGGTCGATCGGAACCGGAGAGATCTAGGCGCCATGGAGGAGAGCCAACTGCAAGCTTGGGTCGTCGAACGAATCAAGAACGGCACCTGTGCGACGCGATTGGCAATCGTGCGGCAATCAACAAGGCTCATGCCACCGATGCGCAGCCAGACTTTCTCCCGGCATTCCCGATAGACTATCTACTTCGGAAGCGAGCCCTTGAAAGCGCGGTGCACATTCTCCCCGCGCTTGAGGACGATCTAGAGATCATCACGGCGACGAAGAACATCTCGCCGGATCGCACAAGCATGATTCCAGACGTGGTCGCGTTCAGTCGTGCGGCTGGAATGACGCTCGTTTTGGAGCTGAAGACAGGGCAGAAGACCGAGCGCGAAGCAGTGACGGAGCTCGTTGCCTATGATCACGAGATTCGGAACCACCTTCCGTTTTCATCGCATCGCGACCAATGCCTCGTTGTTATCGCGACCGAATTTGGAACGCTTCTCGACCATGCCGTTGCTGGCCTCCTCATCTGGCAGGATCGAAGCGTCCTTTGCCTACGCGTCCGTGAAGCTGAAGGACGGATCTCATTGGAAGTCCACATGCCACGAGCGTGGACGGCGATAGGGCAGGGCGTCCTTCCACCAGCTGCGATTCAGACCGTCTCCCTCGCATTGTATCTCGACCGCGACGCGGGGGAAGCTGAGCGCGACGCGCTGAGAAACGCCGTGCCCTTAGCCCTCGACCTTTTGGTGCGTGACGCGGAGCGTGCTGGCTCCCACGGGTTCGCATTCACTTGGCACAATCCTACGTTGGGCGCCGAGCTCGTATTGACGGTAGCCGTAATGGACCCATACGCGTTCCTGGAGCACGCTCTAGTGCGCGGATTCCTTGACGTGAACGGTGACGCGCTGACCAAGTGGTACGCCGACAACGTTGGCGATCAAGGATCGCCCGCTAGTCTCCTCGTCATACCCGAGCGCGCGAAGGCCTTCCTTGATCACTACTGCACGGCAGATTTCGAGAGCTTTGTTTCGTGGGAGAGCCGGTGGGCAGAGCTCAGAAACCGCGGTTACGTCCTTGAGGTCGACTCCTGGGGTGTCCTTGGCGAGTTTGCCCGCGAACGGTTCGTGCATCCCTTTCTTGCACTGGAGCGTGGAGGCGAGATCGGAATGGCGGACACCTGGCGCAGCCCGACATTTGCCATTCCGTTACTTTTGGAACTATGCGGGATGTCATTATTTCGGTTTGGCAGATTTGGTGTCGCAGAGATTTTCGCGTTTGCGCGCTCTCTCGCTGGCCTCGTTGCAGCGGCCGACACGATTGCCGCATATACTGAGCAAGATCTCAAGAACCTACCAGCTCTCTTGCAGTGGTCGACTCTCGACGTTCTGCCGGCGATCCGGGCGGTGAACGTACGTTACCTTTCGTCCGATGTTTCGAAACCACCAACACTCATCCTTGGCGGACCTGATCGAGCCGCGCAAATCCGTGAATCGGTTGATAACTTCATGACGTGGTTGCAGGAGGACTTCCTTCGCGACAACCCACTGCCCGCACGGATGTTTGCCCTTGGCGCATCGTCGTTTGCCTTGTTTGACGAATATTTCTCGGAGGGGCTCGATGACACATATCGGGCGTCGTTGATTCGGACGATCGGACAGGAGGCTTGTGCCATCGTACGGTTCGTTCTGGTTGATACCCAAGGCGAGAGCACGGACCAAACCGACGAGCTACGCGCAGCGCGCCTAGAGATACGGCGTCTGTACAGCACCGATCCCGAATTAACGGACGCAGTCGCCTGCTCCGAAATAGTGGCGCGCGATGCTGCCGACCATGTTGACCGCTTTCCCGGTCTTCTAGATGCCGCTGATGACATCATCCCGCCCGTCTTTCACCGTCTGGGAACGCCGGCCTCGATGGATGCGGACTGGCCGTGGTTACGTGCCGAGGTCGCGGCGGCGCGTGACCGCGGCATTCTTTGTCCTGGCCTGGCCGTGGCTGACGACGGAACGATATCGACACACAACTTCCCAGCGTGGATGGCGAGGCTGTGCGCCGCTGACGACGAGGTCTTGCTCTCGATTGGCTTTTCGGGCGTGTCGCAGATCAAGGTGGTTCGCTGGACCGATCTGGTCTCTGGCAAAGCGTTTTCGGACGACGCGCAAACGGCGTCTCACGACGAACTCGACACGTCAAACGAAGAGCCTTCGGGTGATGGTCCTAAGAGTTAAATCTTCCTCGTACTTGCCATCGCATTCGACGCATTCAAGAACGGTTCTGTCACGCGGTGACGGCCGTCAACACACGAGGGGCACTATCGTGGCGCTACGTTGGTGCAATCGTTTTATGGCAGTTACTTCTACTGTTGAGAGCCCACGTGGTGCAAACCGGACCTAAGGCAACTGCTCATACTAAGTTAATCCGGGCACCGGCACCAAAAGTCGCGCATGCACCAGCGCATCGAACTGTTGGCTAAGAGATCTCGCAAAGGATCTTTCCTCGACCAGTACACCCGTCTCGATGTTTCGCTCCTGAGCCGCTTCCGTGAAGTTCGCGGACGTGACGAAAGCAACCCCGTCATCCACAACAACGCATTTCGCATGCAGCGCGGCGCGTCGCTTTCCTTTTTCGAATGGTTGGATCGCTCGCGGATCGTGGAAGACGACAGGCAGGCGTTTCCCGGGCCATTGCGACATGCGAAATCGATCAGCGAAGTCCTTCAACAATTCGGCAGCGCTCGTTGTATCGCCATATTCCCGTTCCACGTTTAGGAACATGCGAACGGCTAGGGTCGATTCTGCGTCCATACGATCGGCCAACACTTTGAAGACGTTCTTCCCCTGGTACACGGCGAATCCGGCAATGAGTACGCTTCGAGTGGCGCGCGCAAAGAGCTCACGCATGACCACTCCCGTGTCACGTGTCTCCGCTCCGGTCGTCTCCGGACCGCTCCACACGAGCGATACCAACGGCTCGCTGTCCTCTTCGAGCAACGTGAGAAGCTCGCACATGATCTTTGGCGTCATACCGATCGCGGCAAGACGTGACAGTTCCACGGCGATCTCGTCGGCGGACGTCTTGCCCACGGTCCGCTGCACCGCCATGGACGTGTATCGTGGGCCGATACGGCCAGCGGCAAGCGCGTCCCTCAACGCGTGCCGAGTTTCTTTCGGCAGTCTGCGCAGCGGAGTCGTCACGCGAGATCGTCCTCGTCGAAGAACTCCGTACCCGTCGATTCAACTGTCGGCACGACGAGAGCGCGGTCGAGGTACTCATTCCGACGTTCGCACGACGGCTCCGCGATCAGCAGACAACCGTGGCACGCAGCGCCGTGCAGAAAGCGTTCTTCCTGTTTGTTGTCGGGTCGGTGCTGAGCGCAGACGGGATCGTTCGCGCAAAGCATCCCATACTCGACCGCGGTGCGAAGGTGCTCTTCGATGTGACGACCGACCTCGACCAAACCGCCGAGTGTGCCTTCCGCGTCCGGCGTTCCCGTGTACAGCAAGATTCCGCAACCGGCAGGCGTAACGTAGATACGCTCTCGAATCGCGCTCGCGGAGTACCCGCACGCCAAGGACATTGCGGTGATCAGGAGATGTGACAGCGAGTGGAGCAAGACGTAACGCGCACCCGGGAATTCGACCTTCATCTTCGGATGGGTTTCCTTCCACGCATCGAATCCGGCTCCCAACGCGGCGACGCGTTTTTGAACCGCCGGTCGCTTCGCCCAGGTGTCGAGCGCCTTTTCGTCAAAAGCGATCAGCACACCTTCGCCACGATTTTCAACGGCGGGAACCCACGAAGCTTCTCGGGCAAGAGGTGCGCGCCGAACGTCCAATGCAAGTTCACCGTCAATGTCCGGCATGGCCGCCTCGAAACGCGTAAAGCCAATCTGGGCCGTCACCTCGCGCAGACGATGCACCAGCACGACGCGCTGTACCTTGCGCATCGGGCCGTCTCGATCCGATCGTAGTGGCATCGCCGTCGCGTAAAAATCACCCTCTGGAGCATCCTCACCGACAGCTTCCTTTTGTGCGAGAAGCGTCTCGATCTCCGCTTGCTTGATGCTCTTGTCTGACGGCGCGCCGCCTTTCCTTCGCCTCTCGATCTCAGTGAAGACGTCTTCGTCGGTGAACGGCTCGAGGACGGGGGCAACCTTCGCTTTGCGGCGTTCCTTCTTCAGGTCTGCGATGTCCTCGACGTAGAGAAGAAAGTCTTCCCAAACCTGATCGACGGCCTGCTTCAGTAGCGCATCACTCTCCGGAATCGAAATCACGCTGAGCACTTGCGGGAAGTAGGCGTTACTTGCCGAACGAACGAGCAACCGATTCGGCTGCGCCTTCCCATCGTCTCCGCCGCATTCTTCCCTAGCGTTCACGCCGAGCCACGGTCGATTGCCGCGGCAGAATCCGAGTGGCGTCGATTGATCGCCGTGAGGCAGTGCTTGCGCGAGCGAGCGATTCGCCCGCCCGCATTCGCAGCGAACGAAGATATCCGCGAGATCGCCACTCGTGCCTCGCTCGTCCAACCAAAGGTCGCGCTTGCAGTCGTCCTTGTATTCGTGCGCGAAGCCGTGCCAGTCGATGTCGGAAATGTGTCCGTTGATGCACGCTTGAACGAAGCGAATGGGCACGACGGGATATTTTTTCTTGTCGGGACCGAAGTACTTCCCGCTGACAAGCGCACGACGATGGAGAAGTCGTCGCGACCGGATGCCTTCGCGATTTGATTCCTCATACTGTGCAACAAACCACTCCGGAAATTGGAAGGCCGTGATGCCCGTCTTCGCTTCGCCTTCCGCAAGATCGATGGGCGGCGGATAGAGCCTAATGTCTTGCCGCCCTAGCACGCGGCCAACTTTCTCGAGGAGGCGTTCTTCTCGGATTGGAGAAAGCCCCGAGAGCACTGGGTCTCCCCAAAACTCAAGACCACCCAGGATGATCGAGTGGTTAGGCAGATCGAGCATTGCCCCAGGACCGAAGGTCGTCACGATCTGGCTCCGTCGAAGCTGTCCGTGGGGACGACGATGAGCTTTGGGTTTCACGAATCGACCTCATCGCTCTCGAGATCCAATCCATCGAGGTTCTTAACCCACAGATTCACGCTCGGCTCGACGTCGCGCAATGATCGTTGTGCTTTGAATCTGTGCGCGATGCGTGGCTGCTTTTTCAATTCGGGGTCGAGCGGCTCGTACAGGAGCGGCGGCGCGCCTCCCTCCTCGCGTTGGTATTGAAGCCCCGCACCATGACTCTTCTGCGCGTGCGCGATCGTCGCCCATGCGTCCAAAAGATCGGTCGCTTGTGCGCGCAACTTCTTGCGCGAATCAGCGACGGCCTGTGCCGATCGATCTGGATCGTAGGCTGCGGCACGTGCACCCAGCGCATCGCCGACGAAGCCGAGTTTGGGTAACGCGCTGCCAATATCGACGGCATGCGATGGCGCTGTCAGCTCGGGGCGGCCGTGTCGTGCAAGAGCGACCGTCACTGCAGCGAGACCGCGGTCAACCGCGCGAGGCGCGAATGGTGTCACACTTGTCGCTTCTACGGCCCGGTAGAAGCTCTGATGAAACGCCTCAAAGCGTTCGTAGTGCGAACGATCACGCGGCTTGTGGACGTTGAGAAGAACGACGACCAATCCGGGGCGCTCGTCATCACGTCCAACACGGCTCGTTGCCTGGATGTACTCGGCAGCGGTTTTGGGCTGACCAAGCACCACCATCAAGCCGAGACGCGTGATGTCCAGACCGACCGAAATCATGTTGGTGGCGAGAGCGACATCGACATGTTCTTTGTCCGCAAATCCCAACCCGAGCCGGCGCTTCGTGTCCGCAACCTTGCTCGTCGGCTCGCGACTTGTGAGTTCGAGGACATCGAAGCCGATCTTGCGCGAGGCAAACGCTCCTTCTCGTTCTCCGACACGAAGGCGACGGTGATAACCAGCGAGCCGTGAGCGCACCTCGTCCTCGACAATGCGGCGGCTCCCGCCAAGCTCACGCAGACTGTTGAAATATCCGATCAGCGTCATGTACGGATCGGTTGGGTTGCGCGCACTGCGTGCACCCCCTTCCGCTTCGAAGCCGTGCTGCGCCGCCGACATGAGAGCGAGGTACACCCGAAGAAGAAGTACTTTCATGCTGCGACCTTGCGCAGCGACGCCGATGTACACACGCGCGTTGCGTGTTCCGTCCTTCGGATTGTCAACATCGGCGGCCACAACCGTACGTGCGAAAAACGAGTCGCGAAGATTCGGCCCGGGTGCCGGAAAAACCTCGACCTCGTGGCGAGTGAATAGCGCGTGGATCTGCTTTTCGGCGCGGCGCACGGTTGCTGTGGACGCGATCACTTTCGGTCGCACGACACGTTCGCCCATGTTGCGCGCACTCAGCGTGTCGATGACCGTTTCGTACAAGCCGACCATCGTGCCGAGCGGACCGGAAATGAGATGAAGCTCGTCCTGAATGACGAGGTCGGGAGGCGGTAGCGATCCATCGAGAGGTCTACCCACGCCGGGGTCGGCGGTTCCGTAGAATCCTTCTGCATCGAAACGATCGACTTTGCCGAAGAGCGTCCCGGTCTGTCCGACCCACGGAAGGCTCGCAAATTTATCGACCGTAGCGATCAAGAAGCACGGAAGCCGGCGGTAGATCGGTTCATCAACGGCCAAGATAGGTAGGGGCCTGCTCTTCGCACCCGTGAAATCGCAGCGCCTGTTGACGCACTGAACGCGAAGATCCGTTGGGTGATCACTGTTCGGTCTTCCGCTCGCAAGCAGCACGAACGAGTTGCGAGAGAATTTCGTGTCACACCACGGACAACTCTCAAGCGGAATTGGACTTGGCTTGCGGTCGTCGTTTTGAAAGGCGATGGTGCGTGAACGTGCCGAGAAGCGATCGTTGTCACCCTTGCGTCCGATGCGATTTGGCGTCGCCGCCTGACCAACCCAGAGTCCGATCTCGAACGGCCATGGTCCTAGCCGCTCGATGTCGTTCTGTCGCTCGAGCTCAAGCGCGCAAATCATGGTTGCTGCGCGTCCGAGCTGGTCAAGTGTGAGCAAGCGCAGCGTGTAGCGCATCAAGACCGTGACACCAGCGGACGTAAGACCCGGATTTCGCAATCGACGAAGGACGAGCGCGAACGCCGCAAGACCGAGGTATGCCTCCGTCTTGCCACCACCAGTTGGAAAGAAGAGGAGGTCGACTGTCTCCCTGTCAGGGTGGGTTGGTTCCGCAATTCCTCGGATGTTGAGAAGGAGAAACGCGAGCTGAAATGGCCGCCACTTCGGTGCTTGTCCAGTTCCGTCGAAGTCCTTTGCACGACGTCGCGCTTGGCGCCCCATCACACGATTCGCGATGCGAAACGCCTCGAATGTCTGAGGATCATTCAACGCGTCGATCCCCGCAGCGAGTCGGTCCTTCACGATAGTTGCTCGACGAAGCAGCTCCTCCGCCACCTTGCGCCGTGCTGGATGTTCGACGCTCACGTTTGCCTGTTGGCGAATCCAACCGGCATATGAGTCAACCAAGGGTCGCAGCACCTTCCCCAGCGCCTCCGGCGATGCGGCCGAGGCCAGCGCCTCCATCTCGAGCTCGACATCGTCCGTGACATCACCGGGAACAACTTTCTCAACGTCCGCGGTGGGGACCCACGTCGTTTCAACGTCGTGACATTCGCCGTTCTCGACATGCGCGTTTGTGGCGATCCCGTGCCCGACGGCAAACTCGCAGACCTCGCGGTACTGGAGGTCGGCAACCTGCTCGTCCCAATCAGTGCCATCTTGACCGCGAAGGTTTGGTCGCGCGACGAACCCCGCAGCGCAACGGATTCCGAAAGCTGCCTGAAAGACGAACGCTTCCTCTTTTTTCTCGTCGGCGCTTGGCGTGCGCTTATTGACCAGGAAGATGGACACCGCACGTGTACCTTTGGGCACGATCTCGCCCACGTGAGCTCACCGTGCGCGTCGAAACAACGACGCACAGACCACCGCCGTTGGGCACCTCGAAAGAGGGTTGCCGTCCCGACTTGATCGGAACAGTAATCTTCTCGCGACGCGGCGTCCGTTGCCAAACATCGCGTCCACGTCCGGACGGTGGTCGCTCACTACCGTCACCGCTACTGCCGTTGCCCGCGCTGTTTACGACGCGGTAGTCACCCCAGGTGATGGTGATATCAAGTGTCTTTGTGCCGTCGCGGACCAAGACAGACACACCAACGGAAGATGGAAAGTAAGCGCGACGTGCCGACGTCTCTTCCGGGGTTTCGTCATCGTCCGTTCCACCACCTTCCGCGCCTTGTGCAATCTGTTCTTGCCCCGTGGGGTCTGATTTTTGGTCTTCGCTTGCCTCATACGGAACGAGAAAGCCGGTGAGGTACCAACGTGATGGCGGTTGGGGAAGCGTTTCGCTCTCGAGTGCGTGACCCGGGGTTGGACCCACGAGGAATCGAGAGGAAGAACGCGTTCGAGCTCCGCGCGAATCTGAGCCGACGTGCGAGGCATTGAGGTACGAGTGTCGCTGATTGCTTCCTGCCAGGAAAGAGCGGCGATCACTCGAAAAGGGTGCCGCTACCCTCACTGCCGCCACCTCGTTTGCGCGCTTTCCGACCTGGTCGCGCTGCGGGTTCTGCGACCGCGGACTTTTCTAGCCCCGCCCTTTGCGTGTTCAGCGCGAGTAGGCGCGCGCGCGCTTCATCCCGAATCTCATCAGGCCATCGATACCGCCAAGGCTTTCTCGACGCTCGTGAGGCGGTTTCATCAACCTCGAAGTCGAGCAGGAATGTGCAACGGGGCCGAAATCAGTCCATCCGTAGGCGTCAAGAACGGCACGGTCCAACTCGTCATGCGCGTCACGCAGGAGGCGAAACTCGGCGGCGTTCTCGTCACGGTCGTGGAACCGGTTGTACGTTGCCGTCATGCCTTCGACGTTCTTCGCCATGATGGCGGCGCGACGCTCATAGTAGCTGCGACCCGCTTCCTCTAGCGATGCGGATGATTCCCATCGGTCCGGAAACGGAAAGGTCTCGAAACAATCAGTGGGTGTGTAGCGGAGGTCGTCCTTCATCGAAGAACCAAGAAAGCGCGCCCAAACCTCGTGCACTCGCGACTGAAGGACGGCAAACGCGGCAAATGATGACAGCAAGAAAGCAACGGTGGTATGCGGAACAACAACGCGAGCGCCGACGAATGCGAGCGCAAGATGACTCGTGACTTGCGAGAGCACTAACACTACTGCCGGCAATTTCAGTTTTGGCGCGAGAAGCGTTTGAGCGATTTGCAGCGTGATGGGACCCTGTGACGACGAGATTTTCAACGTCATGGGCCCCACCGATTTGCAGCCACAAGGGACCCCGCACTCGGGAGATTTTCAACGTCATGGGACCCCAAGATTTGCAGCGTGAAGGGACCCCGTAGAGCGAGCGACCGGTGAAGTGAGGCACGGTCCACGGACGACGGCGCGGGTCGCCGTCGGGAGGACCGCATGCCTACCGGGAGCTGACAATGACCGACGTGAAGGAAGTGCTTCGCCGCTGGACGGCGGGGCAGAGCAACAAGGCGATTGCGCGCGAGACGCGCATCGATCGCAAGACGGTGCGCCGCTACATCGAGGTGGCGAAGAAGCTCGGCGCTGACGCGCGCGACGCGACGCTGACCGACGCCGTGGTCCACGAGATCGCGCAGCGCGTGCAAGCGCGACCGCTGCCCGAGCCGAGCGACGCGTGCGCACGCGATCGAGCCGGCATCAAGCGCGCAGATCGAGAAGTGGCTCAGCAAGAGCGGCCCTGCGGCTGACGCGGATGCACGCGCTGCTCGTGCGCGAGCGGCGCTAGCGACGTGACGTACGCGACGCTGCGGCGCTACGCGATGCGCGAGCTCGGCTGGCGCAAGAAGGAGCCGACGGTGCGCGTCGACGATCGCGCCGCCCGGCCAGGAGGCGCAGATCGACTTCGGGCGAGATGGGTACGTGTCGTCGACATCGACGGTCGCAGCGCGACGCTTGTGGGTGCTCATCGTGACGCTCTGCGTTCGAGTCGCTATCAGCTTCGTGTGGCCGACGTTCGTCGCAGACGACGCACGCGGTGATCGAGGGGCTCGAAGCGCGCGTGGAGATTCTTCGGCGGCGATGTCGAAGACGATCGTGCCCGACAACATGAGCGCGATCATCGTCGGCGCCGACGCGCAGTCGCCGAAGCTCAACGCGGCGTTCCTCGACTACGCGCAGGCGCGCGGCTTCTTCGTCGACCCCGCGCGCGTGCGCAAGCCGCAGGACAAGGCGCGCGTCGAGAACCAGGTGGCGTACGTGCGCGAGAGCTGGTTCGACGGCGAGACGACTTTCAAGTCGATCTCGACGACTGGCGCGCTCGCGCCGAAGCACTGGTGCCGCGACGTCGCCGGCGCGCGCGTGCACGGCACGACGCGCAAGGTGCCGCGCGACGAGTATCGAGCTCGACGAGAAGGCCGCGATGCTCGCGGCGCCGACCGAGCCGTTCGACGTGCCGACTTCGTCGAGCGCGAAGGTCCATCCGGATCATCACATCCAGGTCGCGTGCGCGCTCTACTCGGTGCCGACGCTGTATCTCGGCAAGGGCGTGCGCGTGCGCGCCGACACGAAGACGGTACGCATCTATCTCGGCGACGGAGCTCATCAAGATGCACCCGCGCAAGCCGCCCGGCGGACGCTCGACCGATCCCAACGATTATCCCGCGGGCAAGATCGATCTACGCGCTTCGCAACGTCGACGCGCTCAAGACGAAGGCGCAAGAGCGCGGCGCGCACGTCGGCCAGTTACGCCGAGCGCTTGCTCGGCGGGCCGCTGCCGTGGACGCAGATGCGCCCGGCGTACGCGCTCTTCTCGCTCTGCGACAAGTACGGCGACGGCGCGTCGAGGCCGTCTGTCAAAGCGCGCTCGCGTTCGACTGTCGTCGACGTGCGCCGCATCCGCGCATGCTCAAGCTCGGCGACGGCCGCTCGACGACGCCGCGCGGACGACAACGTCGTGCAGCTTCGACTGCCGTCGCGCGCTCGCGCTTCGAGCGACAGCGACGACCACTTCCGCACGACGAAAGGAGGGCGCGATGAGCACGCACGATCTCATCCCGAGCTCGTCACCGCGCTCAAGCGGCTGCGCCTCGGTCGCATGGCCGACACGCTGCCCGATCGCCTCGTGCTCGCCGCAGCAAGACATGACCTTCGAGGAGCTTCTCGCGCTCGTGCTCACCGACGAGATCGCGCGGCGCGACACGACCGCCGTCAGCAACCGCGTCGCGACGGCGAAGCTCGATCCCGGACATGCGCATCGAGCGCTGGGACAAGAGCGCCAAGGTCACCTTCGACAAACGCTCTTCACCGAGCTCTGCTCGCTGCGCTTTCTTCGAGGCGCACAAGCACGTCGTCATCCTCGGGCCCGTCGGCGTCGGCAAGACCTTCATCGCCAGCGCGCTCGGTCACATCGCGTGTCGTCACCGCTACCACGTGCGCTTCATGCGCGCCGACGAGATGCTGCGCGACTCTGCGACAGAGCCGCCTCGACAACTCGCGCGACGCCGAGATGATCGCGCTCAGCTCGGTCGACCTGCTCATCGTCGACGACTTCGCGCTCGAGCCGATGAGCCGCGAAGAGAGCAAAGACGTCTACCAGCTCTTCCTCGAGCGCACCGGCGCGCGCGTCGATGATCGTCACCAGCAACCGCGACACCGCCGAGTGGCTGCGCATGTTCGACGACGTGCTGCTCGCGCAGAGCGCCGTCGATCGCTTCAAGAACGCCGCCTACGACTTCGTCATCGAGGGCGAGTCGTACCGGCCGCGGCTCAAGCCGAAGCTCGCTGCCGAGCCTCCGCCCGACGAGCCCGTCTCGAAGAAAGCCGGCAAGCCGAAGCGCCGACGCTGACGCACTTCCATTCGATCCGATTTCGCGCGAAGGTGATCTCGGTCACTCGCTCTTCCCGTGTCCCTTGTGGTTGCAAAACCGGAGGGCCCATCAGGCTGCAAAGCGACATTTGAGCGAGCAGCGTGATGGCGCATGGACTTGATGGCAGATCGGACAGCGCGGTAGCCAGCGCGCGAGGTAGAGCGCGATCGCGAGACGCGCAGTGATGAACGAGTCCGCGAAGTGGCGCTCAGGCCGCGACTTCGATCGAGTTGGATGGACTTGCGCATTCGGCCGAGGGGGGAAAAGCGCGGACGCGTTCAGCGACCACGAAGTTGTAGCAACTCAAGACGACGGAGACGTGGTGATGCCAGCCGGGGAACGAACGTCCCTCAAAGTGATCGAGCCCGAGCTCGCCTTTGAGGTCTTCGTACATTCGCTCGGTGCGCCAGCGTTCTTTGATGATGCGAACGATTTCCTTTTTGCTCATACGCCGAGGGAGCGTGGTGAGAATGAACTTGCTCGGCTCCGCGTCGCCATCGAGCCACTCGGCGACGAGCCAGAGCGGCTCGCGATCAGCGAGCGCGATCCCGTCAGCGTGAAGCGTCTTGACGCGGATGAAACAGAAGCGGCTGCGAAGCGGCTTATTCGTGCCTTCGCGCCATGTGAATCGTCGAAACTTACGCTTCATCCGAATCGCCAACTCGCGTGCCGACGTCGGCTTGCCGCTGATCTCGTTGCGAGTGTCGAGTCGCACGACACTCGTCGTCGACGTGATGCCGACGCCAAAGTCGAAGCCGTACGTGCGCAGCACGTTACGAAGACCGGCATCGGAGCCGTAGGCGCTGTCGAGCAGCGCGATGTCGCCGGGGATCTTTGCGGCGATCGCGCGCTCGATCATGTCGAGCGCCAAGTCGTTTTTCGTTTTGAAGACGACGTGCTCCGGGATGCGCGCCTCAGTGCGCCGCGCGGCGTCGTTGGCCCACGGCTCGGGCAAGTAGAGCTCGAAGTCGACGGGGATCTGCTCCGAGTTGCTCGCCACTGCGAGGCTGACTCCGATTTGGCAATTCGCCACTTTGCCCGCAGAGCCCGTGTACTGCCGCTGCACGCCGACCGAGTGTTTTCCTTGTTTCAAGAAGCCGGTGTCGTCGACGATCCACATCGTGATCGGCTCGCGCTTCTCGACTTGCTCGATGGCGTACCGCGCGGCCGCGAGCCGCACGGCTCGATCGTCCCACGCCGCACGTCCGAGAAATGCAGCAGCTTGTCTTGAACGCGCTTCGTTTGCTCCGGGTCGGCGCACGTGCGCGCGGCGATCGGCTCGGCGCTCTTGCGCTCGCCGTCGCCGAGAATGCCGAACGCGTACATCGCGAACGATTCGCGCTTGCGCCGGTCTTTCAGGTGAACGCCGATGCGATCAGCGAAGAACTCTTCGAGCCGTGCTGCCGATGCGATTTCGGAGGGATTTTCGGCCATGAAGTGCACATCTCACGAAACGGCCTCCATGGAAAAGTTTTCGACAGTAGTGCTAAGCAACGACCATGTGCATCCACGTATCGACGCAGCTCGGGTGAGCGAGTCGCGTGCAACCACCACAGTTCGCGACGGTCCCTTTGCTGCACTGATCGACGGGCAGGCTTCACTTTCGCTTCAACGATTGCAAACAGATCGGGCCATGTTCGCGCCTCAGGCTCGGCCATTTCGCCGAAGTCAATCACGTATCGACGGTGCGTGATCGTTGGACTCGCATTCAACTCTTCGCCGCCAAGATAAGCGAAAATACGTTCGGAGTTGCGTGCATCCTTCGTAACCAATCGTCGCATCTCGGCGAGTGATGTCGCGTCGGGATTCTCATCATCAAACACAAAGCCAATCCCGAGCACGAAGCTGCCGATGACGCTTACGCCTCGGTTTGCGCTAAGCATCTTAGGGTCATCGTCACCGCCACGGTGAAAGAGGAACGCTGATATTCGACTGACGGGCTTACCGTCAAGTAGCAACCTGCGCGGAGACGCGCCACGGCGGAAGTGCACGATGCTGACAATGACCGCGGCCAGTCCCGGCCACCGGTATCGCCGTGTGGCCTCGTAGATCACGCCGTCATGTTGGCAAATCCACCGCAGACCGGCCGCGCGCGTGTCGCCTTGAGCAATGCTATTCGTCGCAACGAGTCCGCTGCATCCGCCGTCCTGCAGCAGCTCAAATGACCGGCGAAAGAAGAACGCCACGAGGTCTGTTAGGCCACTCGCCTCATATTGCTCGGAAAGCCAGTCTTTATAGCCGGGGCCATTAGCGACGCTGATGCGCGTGCCTCCTAAGAAAGGAGGGTTGCCGACGAACGCACTAAAACCGAGCTTCTTCATGCCCTTTTGCGCCGCCGAGCCGCCACCCCCTTGGTGACCTTAGCGAGGCCGGGTATTGGGGCACGAGTAGACCGGTGAACATTCAATGCGAGCAACCGTGCCAAAACATCGTCGCGAACGTCATCGCTCCAACGCAGTCGCCAGCGCATCTTCGCCTTGCCCGCGTCGCCCTCATCGTCTTCTGCGCGGTCAACGAGGAAGCGAGGTTCGCCGCAAACATCCGGCCACCCGTAGCAATCAAGCACGGCGCGGTCGATGGCGTCGTGCAACCGTCGCAACGTGACAATATCGTCTGCACGATTGTCCGGATCGTGAAACCGGTTATAAGTCGTTGTCAGACCTTCGTTAGCCTTGATCATCAGGGATGCGCGAAACTCGAAGTACGTACGACCGGCATCTTCGAGCGCGACGTTCTCCTGCCAATGACTGGGAAACGGAAATGTCTCGAAGCAATCTGTCGGTCCATAACGAAGACCGTCGCCCATAGTTGAAGCGAAGAACCGGGCCCACCGTTCGTGAACGCGTGACTGTAGAACGGCAAACGCTGCAAACGAGTCAAAGGCGAAAATACAGAGTTGCTCCGAGAACACCTTCTTCGATGGAATGAACGTAAGTGCAAAACTGTCGCTGACGCGCGCGATGGCGAGGACTCGGTCCATTGACTTGATTGCGTCGTAAAGGTTCTTTCGGGCGTTCCAGAACTGCCACCACGGAAACTTTGCAACCTCAGGCGCGGCACGAAGCCGTTGTGGCTTCACCTTCGTCTCAACAATGTCCATCAAGTCAGGCCACTCTCGCGCTTTGGATTCTGTCATCTGCGCGAAGTTGATCACGAAGCGTCGATGAGCATGCGTGGGGCTCGTGTTCAGCTCGTCGCCACCGAGATACGGGAAAATGCGCTCCGCGTTCCGTGGGTCGTGGCCGACGAGAGTGTGCATTCTTGCTAGCGGCGTGGCGTCCTCATTGTCGTCGTCGAAGGTGAATCCCATTCCGAGGATATAGCTACCGACGAAAGCTGCGGTTGGCGTTCTCCTCGAGCGGCGCGGGGTCTTCGTCGCCCCCATCGTGAAAGAGAAACGCAGAGACACGTGGAACGCGCTTGCCATCGAGACAGACCGTAATCGGACGGGCCGGCTCGCGATGAACGTGAACGATACTCGTGACGACTGCGGCTGGACCTTTCCATTTGTAGCGCTTCGTCGCGTCGTAGATGACGCCGCCGTGTGTGCAAATCCAACGCAGGCCCGTCGCACGTGTGTCGCCTTGAGCGATTGTGTTTGTCGCAAGCAGTCCAAACGTCGCGTTCTGTTCGAAGGAGGCCGAACGTGCGCCGATAGAAATGCGCGACGATGTCGCTGCTGCTGTTTGATTGCTCGTGTAGGGCTGCCAGCCATTCCTTGTAACGGTCGCCGTGAATGGTGCTGATGCGCTTTCCCCCGAGGAATCGGTGGATTCCCGACGAACGCGTCAAAACCGTTCATCGCAACTCCCTCGCCCACTCAGAGACGCGATTGCATTCGTCCGAACTCATCCCAAAGGCGTCGGCCACAAGGGTGTCGAGGCGCCGTTGTCCTTCGGCGTCGATCGCCAGCGTTGTGTCGCTGAGAGTTGCTCTCCAAGTGTCGCGAGAGATGACACGATGGCCATTGGGGGCGCCGGATCGCTCTGAGATGTCCGATCTTGAGCTGCGGCATGCCCTGGCGCGCGTCGCGGTGCCGCACATAGTGCTGCCATCGGACGGGATCGGAGTTGAGGTAAGCCACGAGAAACGAGGCCGGGTATTCCGCGTCCTCAAAACCTGCGAGGATCGAGTTCGCGAAACGCCGAGCCATCTGAGCGCGCCGCCATCGGAACCCTCGCAGTCTGGCGAATCAAGATCTTCACCTCTCGCCATTCAGCTGGTTCGCGAAGTCGTGGCCCGAGACGTTTCGGTCCGCGAACAGAGACGGAGCAGAACGTTGAAATGGTTGGATGTCCCCACCGACGCGAAGTGCGACGGTGCGGCTTGCATCTGCCACGTCCGCGAAGTGAGCAACATCGTCGCCCGAGCTCTGAAGACCACGCTCACCGAAAAGATGAGGGGGCAATGGTGCTCGCGCGATCTTGCGACCAGCGCCGTCCATCGCATCAAGGTCCGGTCGCGCCATTGGCCAAACACTTGGTGGAGACACATCCGCTTCGGTCGGGCGCTTCGTCGGAGTAGAGCTCATCGACGGTTGGAAAATGGACGGGAACTTATCCCGGGGACATCGGGCAACTCCGGATCGCATTCGCACAGCTCGTCATGTGCGATCCGCGTCGGCGTGTAGCCTTTTAGCTCCGACATGGAGCTGGGGACCAATAGTCCGAGCCGTCCGTCGTGCGCAAATGGGTCGCGCATTCTCGATGAAGATGCCCTGGAGGTTGCCGTAGCCCGCGAAGCTTTTGAAGAAGGCGTCGAAGTATATCGTCGCCCGTCTTCGAGCGGTTGCGCGGCACGCCCGGCGTACGAGACCCATGGGGGGTTACCAACGAACGCATCGAAGCCAGCGGCTCATTCAGCGCTCGCAATGGTCGCTGCCGGAACGTGGGTTGGATACGAACACTTCCGGGAACTCGATCTCCCAGTGGAATGGCGTCACCTTCTCGGCCTCGATTGGGCGCGGGATTCAGTTCAGGCCCTGCGTTTCGATGTCGTCACGATATTGCGCGAGACGAGCCTCTCGGTCGTTCTTGTTCTTCCCGCTGAAGAATGCATCGATCACCAGGTCGGCGACGCGCCAATCAGTTCAATGAATCCTCAGCGTCGCGCAACAGGCGCTGTTTCTCGCGCGTGTCGTCGGAGTCCCCAGCTCATGGATCTGCGTCGAAGCTCCTGGGCGCGCGCTAGTGCAGCGTCGACGTTGTGTGTACGAGCGGCGAGCTGTTTCTTTTTCTGCGGTGCCCAATGAAAACTGGCGATTTGTTCGCGCGAGAGTCCGACGAGCGAATCGCCTTGTCGAAGCGCGTGATCGAGAAACGTGAATGGATGATCTTTGGCGAGCGTCACGAGCCACAGGCGACAGCTTTGCGAGATCGACAGCGAACGGGTTCTTGTCCACTCCATAAAGACATCGCTGCGCGACGACACGCCGCGCATGCAGAGAACGGGTCTTCGTCGGGTGGGATTGCACGCTCGGCGGTTGGCCCTTCACGCTTTCCAGTCGTTTATGGCGTTGCCATGCGCTCACAAGTCGGTCTCCGAGGGCTCGACATGCGGCCACGAGGAATGCTCCCGATCCCATCGCAGGATCGCAGATCTTCAGCGCGAGGATCTGCTCGGGCGTTGGATTCTCGCCCATTGCCTCGAGGAGTGGCCGAGGCGTCGTCGCAACGATTGGCTCCGTCAGAGCACGAGGTGTGTAGTGCGAACCGGAACGCCTTCGTTCCTCCGTCGGCTGTAGCACCATGCTTCCACGTGGAACGACCTCAGGTGTGTAAGGTGAAATCTTTTTGCCGAGCGCTGCTACAAGCTCGTCGTGCGTGGCCGCTTCTTTGATCGCAGTGGCGGTCTTCCCGGAAACGTCGATGCCGGTTTCATCGAGCGCTTTCAAGCGTTCGGCCCCCTTCATTGCGAGGAGGCTTTGGAGGCCGACGACCGCATCAGCGGGCGGTGCTCCCGGCTTCCGCTTGCCGCGCAGGCCAATGCTCGGCTCCGTGACCATTTCAATCGCGAACCCCATCATCGCTTCGTACACGCTGCCGATCTGCTCGACGTCGAGCGCCCGATACGACAGACGATCACCGTCCAGCAAAGAGCAGCTCATCAGAGCACGTTGTAGATCGACGCCATCGCTTACCCGCGGCACGTGCATGAGACGTTCGCCCACCTGCCGAACGCTCCCACGTGAGCGGCCTTCGAGAAACGGATATGCATCAGGGTCAACAGGCGCCCGTAGCGCGGCGGCAGACGCAGCGTGCCGTGTGCTGTCCCCGTCGACACTAGACGGAAGAGTGTGAGGAACCGGACCCACGCGCCGAAGCGTTGATCCATCGTATCTGGGTAGCGGGCGGCGTCTTTCACGAAGCTTTTCGAAGAGAGACGTGACGGAATAGCTCTGAACGTAAATGGGGTCACTCGGTAGCAGATTGCGATCTTCCGCATATAGGATGAACACGAGCCTGAGCAGCGTTGCGAGCAAGCCGCCGTAGATGTGGTTCGGATCCTCTCGAAGCACCTCCGCAGCAGTTCTTCACGCGAAGACACTTGGCGGCCTGAAGCCGCGCAGCAATTCGTAGAGCGCGCCAAGCACTTGCTCGCTCAGCTTCGTCGAGACCTCGTTTTGATAGCGGCGACTGTCCTTCAGGATCGCAGGTAGTCGCTGTGACTCCTCAAGCGCAAACATCCGCTCCTGTGACAGAAGCATGTGCATCGCACCGAGGATGGGCCGCCCGGCAGGCTCACACATCGGTAGGACATCGAACGTGACGTGTCCGGAAGATTCTCCGCGTGGCGCATACACCAGCCGAACCTGCGTTCCGTTGAACAGGATCCCGACCGGGACATCGTTCTCCCTAAGGAGTCGCTCGAATCGTGCCTGCGGGCTCGCCTGCCACCCGGTGTCGGCCTGCGTCTTGTCGAGCGCGATACCTTGGACGATCTGACGAGCGACCGGAGTTGCCTTGTCGCTGCTCGGAACGACATATGTCGGTTTCAGAACTTCGTTGTACTCGGGCAGTGCGACGTCGAACGCGTCGGACGAATCGAGGCAGATCTGCGTCCTCCCAATTCGAGGACTGTCGCGACAAAGCGCACGAAAGTCGGCGAGCCGCGCTTTTGATGTCGGCACTCCGACTTTGTCTTTCGGTTCAACCAACGCAAGAAGCGCTTGCTGCTCTCGCACCACATTTCGATTGATGTTGCATTGCGCCTTCTGGAGCGCGGGAAGCGAGACGACGAGGCCGACGGGCTGCACATAGCCAAGCCACTGCTGATGGGCACGGAGGTCGGCCGTGGCTGCTGGACGGACAGAGGGGGGATGTGCGCTTGTCATTCGATCACCCCGTCACCGGCCAGAGGTACACGACACCGATCACGTCGATACGCTTCGCTTTCACATGGTAGGTTCGGCGAATGCGTTCGGGTTCGGTGGCAACGTCCCTTGCCAATTCCGCAACGCGTTTCCTCCAATGACGCTGATCGGCTTCGAGTTGCCTACGTTCGTCGTCGTTGAATCCGAGCGTGAGTTGCGGTGTCTCCGCGCTCGCTAGCATTTCCTTGATCCGTGCTTGTTGTTGCTCGAGCACTTCGAGCATGTCCTTCGAGTCGCGCTCTCCGCGCGCAAACAGCAGGTCCATCGCTCGGCGTGCGCGGTCGTCACACCAGCTCGTTGAGGGATGGGGCAAGCTGGGTCACGTCGCGATCGACGTTGGCGATCAGCTTCTTCATGACAACCGACCCGGGCGCGCGAGCACTTCCGAGAGCCTTCTCGACCAATTCGAGCGCTTTCGCTTTTGCCTCGTCCGCGTACGGCTTCAGCGGATCCACTCGCGTTGTTGGATCGGACCAGCGTGCCGCAACTGCCACGATCTCGTCGTGGAGTCGTGCTGCTCTCTCTCCGTAAAGAGACATGCGGCCAAGCAACACCACGCGGGGAATCGGATCGTCGGAAACGACGGCGCACGCACGCGAGAGATCCGCGTGCAAGAAACCTTGAGCGAGAAAGCGACCGAGAAGCCGTTGGACGAGCCGGTGTTCAAGGTGCAAGTGCACCTTGCTTTCGTCGAGAGACCCAACATCCTCGAAGATGACCGGACGAATCGGCGACGTCTTACGCCACTCCCAGAGCTCTTGATCTCGAGCGCGAGGTGTTCGCAGTGTGTCCAGCGTCTCCGCCCATGAGGGATCCGTGCCGATTGCAACGCCATCCAACGGCAGCTTGTACGCTCCCTCTTCACCGTCAGCGACGAGAGCTTTTGCGCCGAGGATTTCGAGCGATGTGGAGAGCGCCATTCGAAACGCATGCGGGTTGAACTGGAGCGCATCCTTCGCCGTGCTCATCATGTCGCGCAGCCCGTTCATCTGTTGAGTGAGCAAGGCTTTTCGCGCGCGTGATGTCTTCTCGAGCTCCTCTTCCACGACCGTTGCCTGAGATGCATCGAGCTTTTCGAACGATCTGTCCCATGAGCTGTTCGGCGCTCGCGCGGCGGATGCCACGCTCGACGATCCGCGCGAGACGTGCCTCGAGTACTTGCGACAAGCTACCGAGCTCTGCCTGAATGTTCTGCGTCTTGCGAACGAGTGCTTCAAGCACACGGTCCTCTGGCCGCTGCGTGTAGACGAAGTAGTGGCATCGCACCTCGGGTGCTCGTTGAAGCTTTCGATCGATGCGGCCGTTTCGCTGTTCCATACGACTCGGGTTCCACGGGACATCGAAGTGAAAGAGGTCCGCGCAGTGATTCTGAAGGTTCACGCCTTCCCGTGCCGCGTCCGTGGCGATCAGAATTCGAAGCGGGTGCTCAGTGGGCCTCGCGTTGAATGCTCGCTTGACCTCCTCTCGACGGTCTTCGTCCATACCTCCGTGGAACGTGTCGATTCGGCGCTCGGCGTCATCAGTCTGAGCAAGCAGTGTGCGAAGCTGCTCTTCGAGGTACCGCTTCGTGTCCGTGTACTCCGTGAAGATGAGGACGCGGCGCTCGTTCCAGGCGTGCCCATCCGTTCCGAGGCAGTTGCTCCGAATCCATTCGACCAGCTTCTTGATGCGCGGATCAGCGAGCCCTCGCGCGCTCTCTGCGACATCCGTCATCCGCGCGAGCAGATCTCGCTCGCGCGACTCGAGCTGCGTTACGCCCAGCTCCTCACTAGCAAAGTCGAGCTCGTCATCTTGTTGCTCCGTCAAAACGTCTTCCGGAAGATCTCCGCGATCGTCGTCAGCGTCTGGCGCGTCCAGCAGATCCAGCTGTACGTCCGACGATGCTTCCTTCGCCCTCCGTTCCGCGTGCACCCGCTCAACAGCACGGCGGTGAACGCGGAGCGTCCGCGCAAAGGCTTCCACCGAGGAGAGCAGTCGTTTCTGCAGTGCCGTAAGGACGATCGTCGCGGCGTTGCGCACGCTCTTCGCCGCATCCTTCACTTTCGATTCGCGAACCTCTCGATACTCGTCGAGAAGCTTCGCGAGCACGAGCTCGGGAGCGGTCTCGGGCAGGCCATCGATATCGATCTGAACGATCTTCCGCACTGGAAACTCAACGGCGACCTCGCGCAGGTCGCCCTTCAACCTGCGGACCATCACGGCGTCCAGGTGGCGGGGCGTGACCTTCACGCCTCGGCAGAAGCGGTGCGAATCCAGAATTTCTAGAAGCGAACTGAAACTGTTCGAGTGACCGTTGTGGGGCGTTGCAGAGAGAAACAGGCGATGCTCGAACAGCGGCGCGAGCTCTCGAACAATCCGGGTGAATTTCGAATCGATCGCGTACTTGGCGCCCGAAGCCGGCGCCGCATTGTGTGCCTCATCTAGGATGAAAAGCGCTGGCTCACGAAACTCGGGCCGAAGGTGGTCGTCGTTCGTGATCCAATCGCGCAGGAGACTTGCGTGAGCCTCGTCGCGCAGTAGTGCGTGAGAAATAATGAAGCGCGTGTGTGTCGTGAACGGATTGACGCCATACCCACGCTCGCGCCGTTTCTGAAGAAGGAAGTCGCGATCGTAGACAACGAACCGAAGACCAAAACGACGTTCCAGCTCGTCACGCCATTGCAAGACAACAGATGGCGGACACGCGACGACAACGCGCCTGACCTTTTGCCGCATCATTAACTCACGCAGCACGAGACCCGCCTCGATTGTTTTCCCGAGCCCGACGTCATCCGCGATGAAGAGGTTGACGTATGGAAGAAGCAACGCTTTGCGAAGTGGCTCGAGCTGATACGCCAGCACTTCGATGCCAGCGCGATACGGCGCTTGAAACAGCTTTGGATTGGTGGCGGTAACGCAGTTCCAGCGCAGCGTGTTTAGGTACGCGGCGAAAGTGCTGGGCGGATCGAAGCCACGCTCAACGACGCGGGTCCACTTCGCGTCGACGACGAGCTCTGCGTCGATCTCGCGTTCCCAAAGCACATCGAGGCTCTCCCCCTGTGCGTCATCGTCCATGCAGGCGAGCCGCACCACCGTGTCTTCACCGGGAACGGGTGGAGCAACAACATCTTCGACGAGATATTGGCGGCTGCGTGCACGGACGATCTGGCCGGGTTGGGGGTACATGGACCCTCGACCGTATCGGCCGGAACGCTCCCCGAATACGTGAACGGATTTGCAGTTGCGACCGCCACGTGCAAACTCCTTGTGTGGTGGGTGTTTGGACCCTCAAGCGGGCACAGCGTCTGTTCGCTCGCTACAACGAACGCTTCTGGAACGGCACGCTGCGGCGCTTTCGTGTCCTTCGAGGTCGTCGTCGCGGCGAACTTGGCCGCTGCGATCTCCGTGCTCGAAAAATCCTGATCAACTTCGACGCGCACGCCACCGACCGCGACGTGCGCGAAACGTTGCTCCACGAGATGGCCCATGTCGCGGCGGGGCGGAAGTCACACGGTCACGACACCGCGTTCTTTGAGCAGGTCGAGCGCTTGCTCGCGCGAAAGGCACCCGTTGGGATTGCCTGTTCTGAGTTGGACGCTCTTCCGACAGCCGAAGCGCTCCCTCGCCAGCTCTGGCGATGCCGTCGGATCTTGAGCCGGCGACGACATCGGCGTGTGCGCTTGCCGCCACCGGCGCTCATCGAACCGATAATCGAGAGCGATGTGCGCAACGCAACCATCGCTGGGTTGCGTTGGCGAGCCATTCTGATGTTCGTCGGGACGAGATATGGACTCCTCGACGCCGACCGTCGCGTTCTTTGTTCCCACCGCGAGCTCGTAGCTCGACTAAGGAGACTCTTCCGCGCGGCGACTCGCGGCGCCGCGCACTCGGAGCACATCGCGGACGTCATAACGTAGGGAGTGCTGTGCCGCCAACCGACGCAAACCTTCGCGCCGTGTCCTGTGCTTATGCGGCGCGTTCGGGATCGCTCGTCCGGAACGCCTTCGCCAAGCAGCGTTGGCAACCATACCGAAAGTGGTCGTAGCGACTTCAAGCTGCGATGACGCGGCAAACGGAGCCCCCCTTACCCTTGCCTCGTCGCGCGCGTCCTTCGTCGAGGAGCATCTCCTTGCAGCGCTCGTAGTCTTCCGGCCGCAGCTCCGCACCAAGCTCGACGAGCGCTTGGTCGAGGAATCGATCCATCAACGTCGCGTTGCCGACTCCCGCCCCGTCGTCGGGCAAAAGGCGCATGAGGAGATCCTTCAGGCCTTCGTCATCGACGGGCACGCTGCTCGACGGCGGCAAGGCTGGTGAAGGTGCAGCATCGAGCGTGAGTTGAGGCAGGTCACGTAGTTGTCGACCAGCGATGCCTTGAAGATCGCCATAGAACGCCGTCACGTTCGTGAGCGCTCGATTGATTTGCCGCTCGCGCTTCTTCCATCGTGCCAAGAGCGCGCGTTTCTCGCCGTCGAGGTCTTCGCGCATGTCGACGAAGGCCTCGAGCACACCCTCGACACGGTTCCGAAACTCTGGGCCGATCAGATACTCGTAGAGGATGTGCATCTTCTGACCACTTCCCTCGGCGGCTCGCTTCGTAGCGGCGACATCAACGAGCGCCTTGCGCAAGGCAATACCGAGCGGATGCGCAAAGGCCGGAGCGCACACCCAGACGCCATCCTTCACACTGAAGTGCCGAATGTCGGCCGGGAGCGCTTGGGTGACGATCACCGCAATCGAAGCGCCCGCCTCCCGCTGATCGTCGCGCACCTTGGGCAACCATGCGTCGGACCAGTTCTTCGTTCGCTTGCTCTCCCACACGATGACACCGCAGTCGCTGCCGTCGGCCGCGCGAACACGCTGCAGAACGTCGGCCCCCGGAACGCCGGTGGGCACGTCATCAAACTGGTCAATCGGAAACGCGCTCGCGAGCACGTCGCGAAGCACGACCTCCTGCGCTTCACCCTGAAGCTGCATCGAGCCTTGCTGAACTTGTCGCGTCAGCTCGGAGATCGTTTTTTCGAGACCGCCGATTTGTTGACGGTGCTCTTCGTCACGTAGCCGTTGTTGCTCTTGCTGAAGAGTCGCCCTCTCCTTCGCGAGCATCGCCTCGTCTTGACGCGCGTGCGACGACGCCTCCGCGATCGCGCGCTCTTTTTCCACTTCGAACGCCCGTTCGCGGTCGGAGAGCTCGCGTTGCCTCTTCAGCAGCTCGACCTCTCTCGACGACGCCTCCGTGAGCTTCTTGTTCGCAGTGTCGAGTTCCTCTTGCTTCGTCCGCACCTGCTCTTGAGCGTCGCGCGTGCAGCGCTCCGTCGCCGCCTTCGCCTCCTGCTCCCGAATCCGGTTCGTTTCCTCGGCAATGCGGCGCTCGAAGTCGAGATCGAGCCGCGCTTGCTTTTCTGCGACCTCGCGTTGCTGCTTCAGAACGTCCGCCTCGCGCGACGTGGCCTCGGCGAGCCGCGCGTTCGCGTCATCGAGCTCTTCTTGCTTCGTGCGCAATTGGCTCGCGACCTCACGCGTGCATTTGTCCGCCGCGGCCTTCGCCTCCTCCTCGCGGATACGTTGCCTCTCGGCGGCCAATCGCTGCTCGAGGTCGACTTCGAGTCGTCGCTCTTTCTCTGCGAGCTCGCGTTGCTTCTTCAGAACGTCGGCTTCACGCGTCGTCGCGGCGGCGAGCTTGGCGCGCGCTTCCGACAGTTCCTCGGTTGCGCTGCGCACCCGCTCGTCGGCTTCCTTGGCGGCCTTCTCGTGCGCCACCTTCGTCTCGTGCTCGCGAATCCGAGTCGTTTCTTCCGCGACACGTTTCTCGAACACAAGGTCCATCGTCTGCTCTCGCTCGGCGAGCTGGCGCTGCTGCTTCAACAGCGTCGCCTCCGTCGTCGCGATTGCGGCAACCTTGCTCCGCGCTTCGGCAAGCTCGTCATCTTTCTGCTTGATGCGCGCATCCGCGTCAGCCTTGTTTGCGAGCGCCTGCTTCTCGAACTCCTGCGCCATCGAAGCTCGGACGTCGGCCTCCATGGCGTTGCGCATGACGGCTTCTAGCTCGAACTCGTGCAGGCACTTCGGACAGCGAACGTTGCTCGTGTAATCCATCGGTCCCTCTGTGCTTACTAGGGTGCGGCCACCGATGGCCCGATGCTCGCGGTTTTCGAAGTTGTGATCCTGTGCGGATCATCCGATCCTGGATGGATGACGAAGAGCGAAGCTCATCGCTCCAAGAGCATCACGCGCCATTTCACACTCGTCGCCGATCTCTTGCGGGGGCGCGAGCACGACCGCCATTCGCTCGCCGAGCGCTTGCACATTCGCCCAGCGCAAGCCGACCGACTCATGAACGCCGCGCTCGAGCATTTGCCCGGCGTGTCCGAGTTTCACGAGGGCAAGCAACGAAAGATTCGCATCGACCCGACCGCGTTTGCGGCCGCTCCGTCGTACCCGACGGCAGTCGCCGCGTGCTTTGGTTCCAGCCTCTGGCATCTGTTCGAGGGGACGACGTACGGCGCCGGCATTCGCGACGCAGCGAAGGACGTCATCGGCCGAACGAAGCGGCGTGCTGTGTTCCGCGACATCGATCGCAAGTTCTGGTTCCTTCGTCGCGGCGGCGAAGTCGCGTTAGTCGATCGGGCAGAGCTCCTCGACGAAGTTCTCGAAGCCGTTCTTCATCACCGCGTCCTCGCACTCGACTACACGAACTTCGGCGGAACATCCGCCTGCATGCGCATCGAGCCGCTGTCCCTCGCGCTCCATGACCACCAGCTCTACATCGTCGGGCGCGACCCCAAACACGCCCTTCACCCGTATCGGTTCGCGCGCATTCGCACGGTCAACGTGCTCGACGACACGTTCACCTATCCCGACCGCGCCGCATACGACCCGGAGCAAGTCTTTCGCGATTCGTTCGGCATCTTCCTCGACAAGTCGGTTCAGGACGTCGTCTTGAAGCTTCACAAGCAATGGGCGACTTACGCAACGTCGCATCGCTGGCACGATTCACAGAACGTCGAAGTTCACGACGACCACGTCCTCGTGAGGATGCGCGTGAGCGTGTGCCCCGAGTTGGTCGCGTGGATCCTCGGGTTTGGGGAAGAGGCGGAGGTGGTCTCGCCCTCGACCTTGCGGGACGAGATCACGCTTCGCGCCTTGGCACTACACGAAGTATACGCTCGTCCACCAGCACTCGGCGTCAAGAAGGCTCGCCGCCGTGAGGGCGCCGCTGCTCCAACGAAAGTTGCGGCTCGACGAGCGCGCCAGCGCTGACGTTGAACGGCTCGTCAATCGTCGATGATGATCGAGTCGTCCTCGAACCCGGGTTCCAAGGCCGCCCAGCAATCCCAGAGATCGCCGGCCCACCGGAGGAACACCTCACGGAGCATCCGTGGCGGCGGGGACGGCGCAGGCAGACGGGACCACGGCGTCGTCCGGTTCTGCGCGGTCGCCATCCACGTCGCCGCGAGCAGCAACGCGATCACTCGCATCTCGTTCGCCGTGGCCGGATTGCGCGAGCCGTTGAACGCGTGCGCGCGCGTGTAAAGCGCGCGCGCCAAATCACTCAACGCGTCCCAATACGGCGAGGCGCTCTCGGGGAGATTCTCCTGTTCGGCCATGGTCGCTACCGACGCCCGCGAGAACGCCCGCCGTCGAGCGCGACGAGCTTCGCGGGCGGCCGAATCTTGTGCCAGTCGTCGTAGACCGATCGCACCATCTCGAGGAACTTGTCTCGCGACATCAGCGGCGGCAGTCCCACCCTCCGCTCCGACGGGTCGCAGGTGCCGTGCTCGGACGCGACCCAGACCGCGGCCAAGACGATCGCCATGAACTGATACTCGTAGTCGTCGGTCGCGCGGTCCGGTGCTCGCGCTTCCCTCGCCCTCGCGTAGAAAGCGAGGGCGAGGTTCTTCGTGAAGTGAGCCAGGTTGGTGGGCATCATCGTGCAGCCCTCCGCGCTTACGCCGACACCACGTCGAGGCGGCGGCTCGGACCCTTCGTCTTCGCGAGCTCGCGACCGCCGAGGAGATCCTTGACGCGTCCGTCGATGGCGGCCGTCTCGCGCGCGATGGCGGCGTAGTGCTGCTCGCGATCTCGCCACCAGCCGTTGTGCATCGACTTCTCGCGAGAGAGGCTCGTGTGAAGCTCGCCGAGCTTCGTCGACACGCGCTTCATCGCGGTCGCGAAGTCCTGCCCGCGGAGGTACTCGAAGAGCGCGGCCGTCTTCGCGCCCTTGTCCGTGTTCGAAAGCTTGAGGCGATGGATGGCGATCATGCTTTCGCGCACGACCTTCGCGACCTGCGCGGCGATGAGGGGCGCGACGACGATCACGCCGCGCATGATGCACATGCCGGTCTTCGGCGACGGGAGGACGCGGCTCACGAGAATGCCATACGGCGTGTCGTGCTCCTCCATGGCGAGCTGCGTCTGCTTCACGTAGTCGGCGGACCACGACGTGCGGTTCTTCGCTTCGTAGACGATCTTGCCGACGACCGCGCCCTCGTCCATCACCACCTGGACGACATCCCCGCCCTTGCCGTGGTGCTCGACGCGGTCGCCCGGGAACTCCTTACGAAGGTCCTCCACGAGCTCCTGTTCACCCTCGGGACCGAGGTGCTGCCGGTCGCGCGCTTCGACCTTGCGCTGGAGCTCCCCGATGACCTTCTTGTAGCCCGCCTCCTCGCGCGTGCGGCGCTGCTCCGACGTCTTGAGCTGCGCCTTCATGTCCGCGACCTCGTCCTCCTGCTCGTTCGCGGCCTTGCGCGCCGCTTCGCGAATGCGCGCGTCGGCGGCCTCGCGCATCTTCGTCCGCTCGCTGGCGAGCTGGCGCTCGAGCGTCTTGCGATCCTTGTCGCGCGCGCGCTCGACCTGCTGCCGCTCCTTCTTCGCCTTCTGCTCGAGGCGCGCGATCTCCTTCACGATGCGCGCCTTGTCGGTGTCCCACTTCGCGCGCGCTGCCTCGACGGCCGCGTCGGCGATCGCCTTGCGCTCCTTGTGGAGGGAGTCGTGCTCGCTCTCGAGGGCCTCACGCTCGGCGTCGAGCGACGCGCGCTCCTCGGCGAGCGCCTTCTGGCGCGCTTCGTCGATGCGGAGGATGCGCTCGTACACCTCGGGAGCGATGAGAGATCCGCATGCCGGACAGCTGAGAGACGTGTGGGATTTCCCGTTGAGACCGTTCTGTTTGTTGCTCTGATTCATGTGACTACCTTGATTCCTTCCGATGGGCCGCACGTACGTTTGTACCCCAAACGTGCACACTGCGCAACCCATCGTGAACGGTTCGTGGACTGGTGTGGTACAGTCGGCCATGGCAAGCGCGCGCAAACAGCGAAAACCATGGCGCAAACCCCCGGACGAACGACGCTCGGTTTTCCTCCGCGTGCGCTTAACCGAGGAGCAGCACCGCCTAATAAAGGCCGCCGCAGACCACACCGGCGTCACGATCTCGGCGTGGTGCGTGATGGTGCTGCTCCGAACCGCACGTCAAGAACAGGAGGCCGCCGGCCGATGAACTCTTCGAATCTGCCGCTCACGCCGGACGACGCCCGCCGATGTACGCGCTGCTCTGAGACGTACTCGCCCGCGGAGCTCGAACATTGCGGTCACTACTTCGAGCATCCGTACCGCTACATCGACGGCGTCGACGATTACTGTCTCGCGTGCTGGCTCGGCGTCGGGCCCCTCGACCGTGATGACGACGAGGACGAGCGCCGGTTCGCGGACGAAAGCTCAGTGCGCGAGTAACGCGAGCGTCGCGCGGCCGCTGTCAAGCGATCACGTACGGCTCGCGATCGGCAAGACGAACCCGCGCGCGCCAAAGAGAGTCGTCGAGCTCGGTGAACGACTGCATCGGCTGCGGCGCCGAGCTCGTGGTCCTTGCGCTTCACCTCGCCAGCGCTAGAAGAAGAGGGCTCACGCCGATCGCGTGGGGATGCCCGTTCAAATGGTCATGGGATGGCGATGCGCCAAAGTCCGGAGTGCTCCGGTCCCGTGAATTTCAGCACCTTGGTCGTTCGGAACATCCTTCCCGATCTGCGTGGACCCTCGGGAACCACCATCGAATCGATTTCCTGAGGCGCCCTCTCGCATCTGGGGTCTCATGAAAACACACCGCCATTCCGTGGTCGTCGCGACCACCGGCCGTCGTCCCGCCCTTCTCACACGCGCGCTCGATTCTGTTCTCGATCAAGTCAGCGATTCGGATCGCGTCATCGTCGTGGTCGACGGCGCGGCCAAGCCCGACCTCGACCCGACGAGACCGCGTGCGGGGCAAATCGAACTCCTGACGAACCGACGAACCCCGGGGTTGAGCGGTGCGTTGAATACGGCTCTCGATCACCTCGCGCGGAGCGAGGAACCCGATGCGTCGTGGGTCTCGTTCCTTGATGACGATGACCATTGGGCGCGCGGGTATCTTGCGAGCGTACGCGCCGCCATTGCGGCGACGGACGTCGAGGTACTGGCCGCCACGCTAGTCCGGCATGACAGCGAGACGCCGGATGGCCGCCTGCAAGCTCCGCCGGCATCGCTCCTCGTCGAGGACTTCTTGCGAGGCAACCCGGGCGTCCAGGGATCGAATCTGAGCGCCACGCTCTCCGTGCTTCTTCGCGCAGGTATGTTCGATGAGGCGCTCCCGAGCTGCACGGACCGCGATCTGTGCGCGCGGCTCGCCGAGCTTGGGGCGCGATACCACGCGCTCACCGAAGCCCGAGCTCACCACGACACGCTTCACGGAGGGTCTCGCCTGTCGGACCCTGAGAATCCGGCGAAGCATGCCGGTCTCGAGATCTTCTACGCGAAATGGCGCCCGGGAATGACCGCTGCCGTCGAGCGCACGTTTCTCGACCGTGCGCGCGACTTCTTCGGGTGGAGTCCAGCACCGCTCGCTCTCCCCGCCTCGACGGTGAGGGAAGAGGCACCGACGAATCCCGTGGCGAGCTCAGTGACGCTTGTGGTGGGCACGATCATCGATGGGGCGCGGCCCGATCGAGCGCTGCCGCTCCTCGACGGGCTCGCGCGACTGGGCGCATCCGCTGGGGTTCGGTCGTTGGACGTCGTCCTGTTGGAGAACGGATCGCGGCGAGGTTTCGACGGTGTCGTGACCGCAGCCTCCCGCCTCGGACTGCGCGCGTGGCCGGTTGGCCTCGATGCGCAGCGCGAGCTCGCGCGAGAGCACGCGCTCCTGCCAACCGATCTAACCGACACGAAGAGTATCGCCGTCGCCCGGACGCTGCTTCAGTCTTGCGTCCGCGAGGTCGCTTCTCGCTTACCCGGAGCGGTCGCTTGGATCGTCGACGACGACCATCGGCTACCCACGGATTCTCGTGTGCTCGACCATTTCGTCACCCAAATCGCACGCGCGAAACAGGCCGGCTTCGCCGTCGCGCTTGGCGGCAACACGGGTGCGGCCCCGGTTCCGAGCTCCTCCACGATTCGGGTCCAGCTCGTTGACCTCGCGCACTTTCTCCATGCGGCCGCCACGCACTCGCCAACCGACGCGACCGATGATCCCTTCGTGCGCAATCATCGGTGGCGCCGAGCGCGTCGCGACTTCTACTACGACCTCGCGAGGTCGGAGACTGACCGTCTCGAAACGCCGTTTTCGCCCGCTCCGCAGGACGCTACCTGGGGGACGGCGGTCGCGCATCTTCGAGGGAGGCTTCGGCGAATCCTCGCTGGCGAGCTCGTCACGCGTGAGCTCCCGAGTGTTTCAGGGGACGTGGTGGCGGGCGCGAGGCCGTCGTGTCTTCGCGGAGGCAACACGTTCGTCTTCGATCTCGATCTTCTGCGGACCGCCTCGAACATGTCGCCGCGTGTCGGCGAGCGCCCGATACGCCGCTCGGACATGCTCTGGGCTGCAGACGCCGCGCACGTTCACGGCCGCCGCGTCGTGGCCATTCCGCTCGCGCTCTCGCACGATCGCTCCTCAGAGCCGGAGGATCAGGACGATTCGCGCAGACTCGTCGACGACATTCTGGGCTACGGTTTTTTTCGCGCGTACGAGATGCTCGTTCGCAACAAGGGCGCCCTCCTCGACGAAGGGGAGCTCGACCGGCTGCTGCACCTCACGCGCAAGTACGTCACCGAGCGACTCGCCGCCGCGCGGCTCGCGTGGTGGCGCACACGTGGCCTCGTGCAGATCATCCGACGATTGCTCGACACGAGCCCTTGGTGGACGAGCACCCTCGGGACGGAGGTTGCCGAGCTCGTCGACGCCGTCGACGCACGCTTCTCGCGAGCGCGAACCGACGCGATCGAGGTCGCAGTTTCGAGTGGCATCGATGAAATGGACATCGCGACGTTCCTGCGTGATCGCCAGAACCTGGCGACGGCGACATTCCAAGCGCCTGCGCGCTGGCTCGCGGAAGCCAGAAGAACGCGCGCAGCGGCCATCGGTGCCGACCTTGGCTTCGCCGCCGATGAGATGTTGGGCATGGGCGCGGAGGGAGTCGTTCTTCGCTGCGAGCATCGGACGTTGAAGGTGTTCGATGGGCTGGACCGCGACGCCGTGACCTGTGCGACGCCGCATCTCCGGCGCCTCGTCGGCAAGGAGACTTCGTCCTTGCCGCACGTTGTCGCGGTTCACGAGACGCAGCACGGCCTCGTGCTCGAGTGCGAGTACGTCGAGAGTGCTCCCTTCGAAGGCAGCTATGGACCCGGCATGTACGAGCTACTTCGCGAGCTCCTCGCGCTCGGTCTCGTCCATACGAACATTCACCCGAAGAACCTTCGCCGCACGGCGCGAGGTCTTCAGCTCGTCGATCTCGGTCACTCTCTCGAGCCGGCGACCCCCGTTGGCGAAGAGCGCATGGTGCGGCGCGCGTTCCTGTCCTGGCGCTTCTGGTTCCGATCGGACCTGAACGAGCTCCTTCATCGCTCGGTCGATGAAGAGGATTTCACGGAGCTCACGGGCTGGCGCGCCCTCCTCGACGCGCTGCGAAGCCCGCATCCAAAACAGGTCCTTGATGAAGCCGTTCTGGCGTGGGTCGAACGTCACGGCGCGACCAGTTGGCTCGACTACGGCTGCGGGAAACCGCGAGGCCAGCGGCGCGTCCGCGGCCTTCTCGCGTTCGACCCGGACGAGCGCTTGGGAGCGCGATGGGAGGCCGCAGCTCCCGGGGTCTTCGTCGACGAACGCTGCATCGGGCGCGTCCTCGAACGCGCGCCATTCGACGCAATCACATGCTCTCTCGTGCTTTGCACCCTCGAGGACGGCGGGATGCGCGATGCCCTCGCGCGCATGCGGCACGTCGTTCGAGAAACCGGTCGCGTTCTCGTCGCCGTGTGCGACCCCACAAGTTGTCGGGTCGAGCGCACTACATCGCAGACGCGCGTCGACCCAGAGGAGAACGCATATCTTTCAATCTCGTCCTACACGAAGCGCAGCGAGGCATCAGGAGACCTTCGCACCGAGGTCCATCGCCCGCTCGACGCGTATCGACGCGCCTTCGCTACGGCAGGTTTCGCCGTCGCACTAGAATCGATTGTCGACGGCACGGACCTCCATCGGTTCGAGCGCGTGCCCGAGTTCCGTCTTTTCGAGCTCCGACCCCTCGCGCGGATCGAGGCGCGCACATCACTCGTGATCAAAGCGTGTCCGATGGACGCCGAGACCCTCGAGGCTCAGGTTGAGCACCTCGTCCACCAATTGGCCCGTCCACGCGCCTTCGACGAAGTGATCGTCGCGCTCGACCCGTCGCTGACCGGGTTCGTGCGTGAGCACTCGCATGCCGATCTTCCCGGTGCGCGCGCCGCGCTCGATCGCCTCCGACGGCGCGGCATCGTTGACCGCGTCGTCGAGGCCCCTACCGCCGAACACGAAATCGCCAAGGTCGCGGAGCGCTGGTTCGGCACGGACTGCGGCACCACACACGCAGCCAATGGCCAAGCGCTCGTCGCGTTCCTTTCGGCGCTCGACGCGTGCACCGGAGATTTCGTCCTTCACGCGGATGTCGACACGCTTGTCGGGCGGCCCGATCCCGTCGCCGACTTCGTTCGCGAAGCCATCGACGCGTTCGATGCACGACCGGACGCGCTCACGCTCGCGCTGCCAGTGCCAGGCGACGCTCCGCGTGTTCGCGATGGCGACGAGCGGGGTCCCTTCCGCGTCGAGGCAATTTGCGGATGGATCCACAAGGCGCGCGCTCAAGGGCTCCGGCCTTTGGCGAACGAGGTGCGTGATGGACGCTTTCAGCTGCCGTGGCACCGTTCCTTGGACCGAGCCGTGGCGTTTGGAAAGGGGACCTCTCTACGACTCGGGTCGCGCGCCCATTGGTTCGCACACCCCGACAACGCGCGAAAGTCGAAGGCCGACGATCTTCTTCTGCTCATCGACGAGATCGAACGCGACGGTCGCGACGTCGGCCGTCCCCGCGCCGCGCAAGTTCTCGGCTCGCCGCGATCTTTGCAGCGCGGTCGCGACGAGTCCATGGTGCTCGTCGTCTGCGGTCGCAACGTGGGCGCCGGGCGCATTCGACGCTGTCTGGACTCCCTCGCCGCGCAAACGTTCCAGGCGTGGGGGGCGATCGTCATCGACGACGCGTCCGACGATGGCTCGGATGACACCCTCAAGCGTGAGTGCGTCCGTTTTGGGGATCGCGTGACGTTCGTTCGGCGGAGGCGCCGCGTAGGGCTGCTCGCGAACACGCACCACGCGGTGCGGAACCTCGTCGCGAGACCTGAAGCCGCGATTGTCCTCGTCGACCTAGACGACGCGCTCGGGAGCACGAAGGCGCTCGAGCGCGTCGCGGAGGAGCACGCGCGCGGCGCTGACGTGACGGTTGGGTCGATGGTCCGGACGGACAAGCAGTCGAATTACACGGTGGACTTCGAAGCGCCACGTGCGAAGCGCGGCGGCGCGGTCTGGCAACACCTGCGCACGTTCCGAAAAACGCTCTTCGACCGGATCGAGACGAGCGATCTGCAAGATGGTGCGTCTTGGTGGGCGCGCGCGACGGACTGGGCCTTCATGCTGCCGATCATCGAGATGGCGAAACGGCCGGTCTGGATCCGCGAGTCCAACTATCTGCACGAGCCGACGGACCCAAGAGACGCCGCCGCACGGAGCGCCCGTGAAAGCGTGATCCGATCGCTCACTTCGAAGCCGTCGTACCCGCGACGACGAGCGGCGAATGCTCTGAAGCTCACGACGCTGAGCTATCACCGCGTGCTCCCCGACCCGCACGCGAACCGCCTTGTGCGCGTCTATCGCGACCGGGGAATGGTCGTGTCCACTGCCGCCTTCGAGGCGCAGCTTCGCCGGCTCGTTCGGCGTTACGTGCCCGTTCATTTGGGCGATGTCGAACGCGCCGCGGCTGGCGAGGTTGCTCTTCCGGAGAACGCCCTCCTGGTGACGGTCGATGATGGCTACCGAGATTTCGCCGAACACGCGTGGCCCATCCTGCAAAAGCTCGGTATCCCGAGCACGGTCTTCGTGCGCGCCGCACTCGATGATGGGTGGCCGAGCCTCGCTCCACTCGACGCGATCTATGCAGATGAAGAATCTTCGGAGCGGATGAAGATGCGAAACTGGCGCGAGGCCTTCCTCCAAACGTCCGTCCGCGACCAGCTCGAGGCCGCCCACCGCGTGGCGGCCAACGGTGATGCGCTCCGGCGATCGCTTTACCTGCACGAAAGGACGCTCCGAGAGTTTGTCGCGACCGGAGACCTGAGCATCGCCATGCATGGCACGGAGCACGTTCGATGGACGCTCTACAATGATGGGGAGTTCGCGGAATGCGTCACTCAGGCTCGCGAGTGGACGGTCAGGATGGGAGGCAGTGGGTGCTCCGCCGCGTATCCCGACGGGGCCGTGGACGCGCGTGTCGCTGCCGCACTGTCCCGAATGGGAGTGCGGCTCGGCTTCGCGCTGCACGATGTACCCGACGTCCCGAGAATGCTGGCGATGCAACGCGCAGTTCCTTGCGATGACGCCGAATGGATGCCGGAGGTAGACCAATGAAGCGGAGACCGCTGCTCGCTGTGGTGGGTGACGCTGGCGTCAGCGACGGCAACCCCGCGTACGAACACGCACGCACCCTCGGACGCCTCGCCGTCGATGCGGGGATGCGCGTCGTCTCCGGCGGCCTTGGTGGCGTGATGGAGGCCGCATTACGCGGTGCGCACGAGTCCGCGCGCTACCACGAAGGGGACACGCTCGCGATCCTGCCACACCCGAATCCCGCAGAAGCCAACGCGTGGGCGGACATCGTCATCGCGAGCGGACTCGATCACGCGCGGAACTCTCTCGTGGCCAATTGCGACGCCATGGTCGCCGTGGGAGGCGGCGCCGGAACGCTCTCGGAGATCGCCTTCGCGTGGATGTACCGGCGCCTGATCGTCGCGATCGTGGCGCCGGGTTGGAGCGAGACGCTCGCAGGGCAACGACTCGATCATCGGGAGCGCTATCCGGACATCCCGGACGACTGCGTGTATCGCGCGGCGAATGCGCAGGAGGCCATCGACCTCGTGTCTGCGCGTCTTCCCGCGTACTCACGCCGGCACGTGGGGTTTGCCCGACGAGACGAAGGCGACGGTGGCTGACAGGGCCTGGTGGCTCGCCCCATCCACCGACCGCCGTCATCCGTGAAGTCGTAGTGCTCATCGTGCTTCAGCGAGACCGTTACCAGGATCCGTTCAACCATGCTCGGTACGCCTCGATCCACTCGGCGCCACGTGGCCGGCGCGTTGGCAGCGGAAGGTCCGCAACTGCCACGCGCTGCTTCGCCTTGCCTCGCGTACAAACGGCGACGAGCGTGTCGTCGGGCGTGACGTCGATGCGGACGACCTTGACCGTCACGCCGAGCACCTCGGTTTCGAACGGTAACGCGAGCTCGTTCTCGAGCATCGTCATCCATCCAATGACTTGCTCGGAGCGATCGTATGCGTCGACGGTCGCCTCCTCGATCATGGCGCGAAGCCGTGCCCGTGTGAGCTTCTTCGGCATGCTCGAACCTACGAGCGCCGCTTACCCAGTCGGTGTGGTCGCTCCGCCATTGGAAGGTCCACCGTCTTCGGGTTCCAGTAGGGCTCGATGCGAATCGGCTTCCTGAGCGAGTTGTTCGGGCCATACGGCTGCATCTTGCCGTGGCCGCGCGTGAGCCAGCGAACGCGACGCGCAGTGCGACGCTCGCCAGACAAATATTCTTTCACGTGCTCGCTGCAGTCGACGGTGACGACGCGACCGAGCTTGTACGTGCCGGGCGCGTTCAAGCTCTTGCCGATCTTCGCGCGGGCCTTGACCTCGATGAGCTGCTCGCGATTGTTCATTTCGATTTCGGCGCTGATGATCAAATGCGCGACAGCATCGCGCACGCGATCGAGGGCGCTCTCGTTCTCGCGCACGACGCGCGGCTTGTCCTCCGACCAATCCGGGAGCGGGAACACGAGCCGACCGCTGATCGCGTGCTCGCTACGCCGGCCTCGCACAACGAAGCCACGGGCGCCGTCGACCTCGAGCACGTGAATCACATCGAAAGAAGTCATCCGCCCGTCGACGGGGATTTGCAGCACATCGTGCGGGATCTCGATGAGGTACGCCGACCACGGTGAGAACTGCATGATCTCCGGGTCGTCGCCGGCGTTGGTGGAGATGAATTCGTACGCCTGAAGCTTGTCGAGCAGCAGGCGCGGAAACCCATTCATCGACCACATCAGGAGGAACGCAAAGTCGCGCGGCTCGCCGCCGCCGCTGAAGAACCGTTGTTTGAGGTCGATGGACGCCGGATGCGTCGGATGCGCCGCGCCCCATTCCTTGGCGCGCTGCGCCCACTCCGTGTGGCGTTCGTCCGGATTTGGCTGCACGACCTCGAGGAGCACGCGGCCGAGCGCTTTCGTCTTTTCGAGGTCGAACACGTTTCGATCTTCGCCGAAGTCGAGCGCCAGCGCGAGGGTGTCGAGTGCGCAGCCGCGGCCGGGGCTTCTTTGCGGCGCGTCCCTCGCGTATACAAAACACCGCGTGAAACCGCGTCCCCGATCGTCCGCTCGAACGCGGCTCGCCTACCACGAGGCGGGACACGCGGTGCTGTCGTCGGCGATCGCGAACCCGCCCGAGCTCATTAGCATCCGCGCCGTCGGACACACACTTGGGCGCAACGGGTTGCGGCTCTCGAATCGCTTCTCGTCTCGCATTCAGGTTCACCTCGCAGGGTTCGCGGCGGAGCACGTGCTTACCGGACGACGCGTCCGACAGCTTCGTCACGAGGTTGGGCTCGCACTCTTGGCGCGAATCGATCCGACGTTCCGCGACGATTTCGAGCACTGCGAAGAACGCGATGGATTCCGCGTCGTCGAAGACCTTCTCCGCACAGCCGCACTCGACGATGACGAGGTGTGGCGCGAGGTCGATCGATTCTACGAGTCCACCCGCGAGTCGCTCGTCGCCGTGTGGAGGGTCGTGGACCGCGTCGCGAAGGCGCTCCTCAGGCACGAAGAACTTGATCGCGGCGCGTTCGACGTAACGCTCGGCGACGCGAACATCTACGCGCCGATCTTTGCGGTGCAGCGTCGCCACCAATTGTGGCCGGCTGATCGAACGAATGAGCTCAATCTGACGACGGCGACCCGCTAACTCCGCACGTCGCGCACCAACGCGCGCTACAGCCGCGCGTCTCCTCTGCCCGCGGTTCTCCTCGAAGAACCAGACGAGCGATCATGCATGAAGCGTCGCGCGCGACGGCCGCCGCGAAGACTTAATGCTCGAGCCGCGCGCCGCGACGCTGCGTCCAGATGGTCACGCAGCGAAGCTGAATCCTACGTTATCGAACACGTTTGAGGACGCGCCGCCGTCCCAAGCGACCGAGCCCCGGTTATTCCGCTGTTATCGATTGGCCGAGTGACGGCGGGTCGATCTCGCTGAGCCCGGCGGAAGCTCCATTTCTGGCGAAGAGGTCGCGGATGCGGACCGCGTGCGCGAAGGTCCCCTCGGCGACGACGCCCGGGACCCGCTTTTTGAGCGCGGCAGTCGCGGCGAGATCGAGCCCGAGCAGATCACGCATAGCTCGCCAGTCGACTGTCGTTGCTGGGCTCTCGACGGCGACTCGCCAGCGTCCATTTCGAGCGAACTCGATCGCGCGAAGGTCGTCGGGGAGCTCGCCGCCGCCGTCGGCCTCGGTCATCGCTCTGCAGTCGCGACAACTTGTGCTTTCGTACCAGCGATTCCCTGTTTCGAAGATACGTTCGCCGAACCGGAGCTCGCGCCTTCCACCGCACGAGGGACAGGCCTGCTCAATCACCTGCAACCGGAGTTGTTTTAGCGCCGCTTCGCAGGCGACGCGGAGCGTCGCGAACGTGAGGCGCCGCTCGTGCATGTAGACCGTTGACACGACGTCCCACGCGGGAGGTTCGTTGGGGACGAGCCAAAGCACGAACGACAACACGGCCACGCCCTCGGCGCTGGGAGTGTCCTTTATCCCGACCACGACGGTGTCCCCGAGCGCCCACGACCGCTGGTTGGCGACGTAACCATGCTCCGTGAAGAACGCGATGGCGCTGGCGTGGTCCTTCATGCGGCCTTTACTGTGCGCAAGCTGCGTGTCGACATGCGGCTCTAGTATCCAGCATCAAATGACGATCCGATGCATGAAGTCTGACTTGAGTCGCATTCACGTGACACGTCCGCGACGCGACCTTTCGTACGCCAAGCTTCGCTTCGAGGACAACGAACGGACGCTACGGTGACGTCGCCGGCTAAGTCGGCGTCGTGCGCGCGTCGTACTCGCCGCGGGAGACCGGCGGTGACGCACCGATGTCCGACTCGACGACTTCATTCGTCCTTGGTGGCTTCACGTTCCGTGACGAGGAGGGACGGTCTACGCTCGAATCACCTCGGAGTAGTTCAGCGGTAGAACGGCAGGCTCGGACCTGCTGGGCGCAGGTTCGAATCCTGCCTCCGAGTCCACGGGAACTCTGCGCGTTTCGCGCGTCGGTGGAAGAACGATGACGGACACGAAGCTCATCCCGCATCGAACATCCGCCGCCTCCTCCTGCGAAACGATTGGATCGCAACGACGCCCGGATACCATTCGCAGCCTTTGGTACTGAACTACTACCCGAGTGAGACGGGAAAGCATCCTGATCTTCCCCCCGCTGGGCGGACAGGTTTCGTAACTCACGCGGCCATCTCGGTGATGGTCCGCTTCCATTCAAACGTGATCGGGGTCTCGTAACCAAGGAAAGAGTGCCTACGCCGGACGTTGTAGTAGCCATCGATGTACGCGGCGACGAGGCGCGTCCCGGCGTCGTGGTCGGCGGGCACGTGGTCGATGGCCTCGGTCTTGAGGGTAGCGTTGAAGCTTTCGGCGACGGCATTGTCCCAGCAATCGCCTTTGCGGCTCATGCTCGCGACGATGCCGGCGGTCGAGAGCGCGGCACGGTAGGCGGCGCTCGCGTAGGGGCTGCCGCGGTCGGAGTGGTGGACGAGCCCCGGCGCGGGGCGACGCTCGCGCAACGCTGCTCTGAGCGCGTCGAGCGCGAGCGCGGTGTCGTTGGTATCGCTGGTCGCCCAGCCCACGACTCGCCGCGAGTACAGGTCGAGAATGGCTGCAAGATACAACCAGCCGGCCATCGTCCAAATCGCCGTCACGTCCGTCACCCAGACGCGATTGCGTGCGTCTGTGGTGAAGTTCCGCTCGAGCAGGTTGGGCGCGATCGGCTCGGCGTGGGCCGAGTCGGTCGTGGCGACGAAGCGCTTGCTGCGGCTCGCAACGAGGCCGGTTTCCCGCATGATGCGCGCGACGCGCTTTTCGTTGACGACCTCGCCGTCGGCACGCAGCTCCTCAGCGACGCGAGGGCTCCCATAGCGGCCGCGATGGTCTCCGAAGATGGCGCGGACCTTGGAGGCGAGCGCGACGTCGCGACGCTCACGCTCGGTGATGGGCTCGGCGAGCCAGTCGTAGTAGCCGCTCTTGGAGACGCCGAGCGCCTCGCACATGGCCATGACCGGCCAGGCCACCTTCTGCGAATCGATGAACGCGTACTTCACGCGCTCTCCTTCGCGAAGAAGGTGGCCGCCGCTTTTAGGATGTCGCGTTCCCGCTGCAGGTGCTTGACCTCTCGTCGCAGCCGCGACAGCTCCTCGCGCTCCTGGGTCGTCAGCGCGTCGCTACGCTCGCCGGCATCCGCCTCCGCGCGCCGTACCCACACGTGCAGCGACGTTGCCGTCAGATCGAGCTCCCGCGCCACCTGCGCGACCGACTTGCCGCTCTTCACGAGCCGCACCGCGTCGGCCTTCTGCGCCGCCGTGAACGTCCGCCGAGCGCGCCGTTTCTTAAGTTCCTTCTTTTGTCCCATCGTCGAACACTCCCGCGCAGTATCGCGCTATCCGAGGTGTCCGTCAGCAGGGGGGAAGATGATCCGTGGGTACGCGCGTCCGAGCGAGGCGCATGGGGCCTTCCGGGCTTTTTCCTTACGAACGCCGACGAAAGTATTGGGAGCGAGTCTGAATGGGCAGCGCGCGACACTGTCGTCGGCTTCGGAACCGACGAAGGCACCGCTCGACTCGTGGAGCTGCTGCTCAATGCGAGCCGCCCATCCTCACTTGTCGATGAATTCGAGCTCGAATGCGAGTGCGGCTTCCGCGGCGTGGCCCCGGGGAGCTGCGAGGTGCGGCTCTGGCTTCCGGGAAGCTTCGGCTGGCAATACTTGTAGTTCGCGATTCCCAGAGCACCCGGTTTCCGCTGCAAGAAAAAGTGACGCGAACGAGTCAGGGACTCCAGCGACACTTCGTCGTTCTCTTCAGCCCATGTTTCTCACGCGCACCACAACGCGCCCTCTCCATACGAGAACTCGCGACGAGCTTCCGTATGGTGGGTGTAGCCAAGTGGTCAAGGCGCGTGTCTGTGGCTCACGTATTCACGGGTTCGAATCCCGTCACTCACCCCAAGATTTTCCCATGATGTGTCCCACGCCGAAATTCACGTCTCTAGCCCGGAGCTCGCAAAAAGAGCTTGCTGGGCCGTCGTGCATTTTGTCCGGCGATCGTGACTCGCTTACGCCCAGCTATCCCGCCTCCATCGAACCGAAGTCGGCCGCACGCAATCAGGAGGTCGGTACGTAGAGGCGGTTCTTCCATCACGCGCAACACGCGCAGAGGAAGGCCGCCTCGGGAAACCGAGAGCGGCCTTCGTCGTTTCTGGGCTCGAAGTTTCGCGCTCCCGATTGGGAGCACGGAGACGTGTACTCGATGAGCACCAACCAAAACCATCAAGAGCGATATCGACGCTTAAACCATCCACGCGAAGCGGGGTGCGTTCTGAGCAGTGGAAGCTCAAGCCGGCTGTAACCCGGTGGCCTTCGGGCAAGTGGTTCGACTCCACCGCATCCCACCAAGACGAGGAACGCAATCATGAAACGCAAACTCATGCCCGTGAGAGACGGGCGAGGAAGAAAGAGGGACGTTAGCAACAATGGTGATGCAGCCGTCTTTTAAGCGGCAGGAGTCCGGTTCGATCCCGGAACGTCCCACTTCATCGATGGGTCCGTAGCTCGAAGGTCGAGCAGGTGCCTCTTAAGCACTCGGCGAGGGTCCGATTCCCTCCGGACCCACTGCCGCTTTCGGGCTTCGTCCAACGGCTAGGACGCCGGTTTCTGAAACCGAGAATGAAGGTTCGAGTCCTTCAGCCCGAACCAGGTGCTCTCGCGAGCACTTTGCTCTTTGAAAATTTGCCAGGACGTGGCGCGCGTCGATGCGGGCATGCCTCTCCTGTTTTGTATTCACCGATAGCCAAGTGGTAAGGCAGGCGTCTGTTAAGCGCCCTATCGGGGGTTCGATTCCCTCTCGGTGAGCAATGCTGGTGTAGCTCCAAGGCGGAGCACCGTTTTCGTAAAGCGGCGGGAGCGGTTCGATTCCGCTCGCCAGCTCCCGCTGCGCCCTTCTTCTAGGCGGTCAGGATACTGGACTTTCAATCCGGCAAGATGGGTTCGAACCCCATAGGGCGCGCTCGACTGTTCCCATCTTCTAGATGGCCAAGGAAGCCTGATTCTCGATCAGGAAACCAGGGTTCGAATCCCTGTGGGAACGCCGGCATGGGCAGAGAGCAAGTGTGGTCATTGCGCCGAGTTGAAGCCTCGGAGAATTCGGTTCGATCCCGAATCTGCCCACCGACACGTCATCGTGGTGGAACTGGTATACACACTAGGCTGAGGACCTAGGCCCCTAACGGGGTATGAGGGTTCGAGTCCCTCCGATGACACCATACGAACGTAGCCCAATTGGTAGGAGGCACCTGCTTCAAACCCAGGACAGTGAGAGTTCGAATCTCTCCGTTCGTACTTCGGAGCGCGTCACGCGAGCGTAGCCCAATTGGTAGAGGCGCCTGATTTAAGTCCAGGAATGTGAGGGTTCGAATCCCTCCGCTCGCACTCGCTCTTAATAGTTTGTGCCCTCGTATGCATCTGGTGAGGCAGACCCGCTGTCTACGGGTTGAGGTCGGTTCGATCCCGGTCGAGGGCGCCATGGGCTGATCGTCCAACGGCAAGACGCTGGCGTCGCAAGTCAGAGATCCGAGTTCGAGTCTCGGTCGGTCCACCATCGTTACGTATGGAAAGTGAATTGCGTGCGGACGCATGCCGGTCTTGAAAACCGGTGCCGAGAAATCGGTGGGGTTCGACTCCTCCACTTTCCGCCGAGGAAGCATTCGCCTGGGTGGCCGGGCAACCGTTTGCTACGCGGTCTTGCGGCGACTCGTCGCAGCAGTTCGACTCTGCATGCTTCCGCCAACGCCATGCGGGCAAAAGACTGTGGCGGTCGCCGGGCCTTCCAAGCCCTGGAGCGTCGGTTCAAATCCGACTGTCCGCTCTCGTGTGTTTGCGGGTGCAGCTCGAAGGTCGAGCATCGCGGTGCCTACGCGAAGGTGGGGGTTCGATTCCCCTCGCCCGCTCTGAATCTCTTCGTCGTCGTGGATCGACGCACCACTCTACGAAAGTGGTTGTCTAGGTTCGACTCCTAGCGGAGAGGCCACGCCTTCGTCGCGGTGGACCCGCGCTCGACGCTTCGAACGTCGATGTCTGAGTTCGACTCTCAGCGGAGGCTCTACGCCAACGTAGCCCAATTGGTAGGAGGCGCTTGATTCAGGATCAAGACAGTATGGGTTCGAATCCCTTCGTTGGTACTTGCATTGGGGCGTCGTTCAATCGGCAAGGACGTCGGATTTTGATTCCGGCTATGGGGGTTCGAGCCCCTCCGCCCCAACCATCTAGGTGTGGCTCAACCTGGTAGAGCACTCCGTTCGGGACGGAGGGACTGCGAGTTCGAATCTCGCGACCACGGGAGGAGAGTGAGCTGGCGAACACGCTGCCGCGACAAGGCAGATCCGTCGGGTTCGATCCCCGATCCTCCCACCGCAGTCTGCAATCGTGCCGTCATTCGTCTGTCGCATTGAAGTCGTCAACTCGGGCGCATCGTCGAAAGGTCTAAGACACCGGCCTGATAAGTCGGAAATCGTGGTTCAATTCCACGTGCGCCCACGAACATCCATTGGTGTGTCATGAGCCTCCCAACACTCGTTCTCAATCACTATATGATTCCGCATCGCGTTGCTTCCTGGCAGGAAGTGATCACCGAGCACTTCACCGGCAAGGTGGAGATCCTCAGCGAGTACGACGAAATCATCTACTCCTCGAAGGAGCGAAACCTCACCATTCGCATGCCTGCTGTCGCGCGACTGATCAAGCCCGTTGCTTCCTTCAAGAAGGGCGTGAAGTTCTCGCGCATCAACGTGATGGCCCGCGACAACTTCGTCTGCCAGTACTGCGCGACGCGGTTCGCGATGGACAAGCTCAACTACGATCACGTCGTCCCACGCGTGCAGGGCGGCAAGACCGCGTGGGAGAACATCGTCACGTCTTGCTACGCGTGCAACGACAGGAAAGGCGCGCGCACTCCTGAGCAGGCGAAGATGAAGCTGCCGCTGTGATCGAACTGGCGCCGCAACGCGATTGACGGATTTGGTTTACGTGCCGGCGTGTCGACTCATACGCTGGCCGACGTGATCCTCGTCGCGGACCTGGGCTCGACGGAAAGCTCGACGGCGTGCTTGCCGAGGACGACGACCTCGACGACTGAAACGCCTCGAGACAATCAGGAGAGAGCCACCTTTCGGTGGCCCAAGTCCTGTCCGATTTTCAAAGAGCAGGGAGGAGAACCCTCCGGTTTCGGATCGATTGCCTTTGAGCGCCGCGGCCGTCCCAACGAGGATGGAGAGCGGCGTGCCGTACTGCTCCCACGCGTCGATCGCTTTGCGCTTCGCCTTCGCGCGCGCGAGACGTTCACGAGCACGCTCGAGAGGCGAAGGGCTTCGTCACCGAACCTGGAGCTCGGGAGCGTTTGGTCCAAAGTGCGGGTCGCGAGATTCGCGACCGTGCCTGCGGCGATGATGCTCATTTCGACTCCTTGTGGTTCCGCGTGCGCTTGCTCCCGAAGAAGAGCTTGCCGAAGACGAAGGCGCCCGTGCCGTACATCGCGCCGCGCAAGAGCAAGTTCGTGAGGCGCGTGTGGTTGTCGCTCTCGATGGCCCTCGCCTCCGCGTTGAGCCTGGCGACGAGCTCGGCCTCGGCGACGGCCTCGACGGTCTCGGCCTGCACCGTCGTCGTCACGGCCTTCGCGGCGTCGGCCTTCTCGTCTGCGATCTCCTCCATCCGAGCGAACACGCGGGCAAGGTCGCCCGCTCGGTTCCGCGTGCGCCGGGTTCTGACTTCGACGGCAGCGGTGTCGGGAGAATGGATCCCGGCTTCATGACTTCCTCTTCTTCTCGGCGCTGACAGCGGGCGCCAATTCCGGATCGCTGTCGGTGGTGGTCTTGGGCTGGAGCATGCTCGCGAAGGCCGTCGCGACCTCGGCTTCGCGCTCGACGGTCTTCGCCGCGAACTCCTTGTCCGTCGCGAGCAATTCGCCGTGCGCCCGGAGCAGCGGCTCGGTCGTCGCGAGATACCGCACCGCGTCGCGCAAGTTCGGGACAAAGGCGCGCGTACCGCAGGTGCAGGTCAGGTACGGACGGCCCTTCACGTCACACGCCACTGGGCACGGTCGTTTAGACAGAACGCGCACGTCACATCACGAAGTCTCATCATGGTCCTCCTCTTTTTGGAGCACTGCCCCTTCGACGCCGCTCGGCTGAAAGCGACTCTTCTCGACTACCCACACCATCGATTCGACGCGCACGACGACATCGGCCTCGTGCAGCAGCCGCTCGCGCCCTTCGATGCGCCCCGGTTTTGTTCACTTGGCATGTTCCCACGACGATCTGCAGCGTGGGACCGAGCACGATCAACAAGCGCCTCAGTTCTTCGGCCGTGTATGCGGCGACTTGCACCGAATCCACGGCGAGCGCGGTCGCGCGCCTCGTGCGGAGGACGTCGACGACTTGGTCGATGGAGGCGCTGCCAACGATGGTGAAGTCGTCTCGACGAACCCGGCATCGCGCGAGTCGAGCGTGCAGCGTCGGCCCAAGGCCCTCTTCGGTGGACTGATAGACGACGGGGCCGTGAATGCGTCGAGCAGCCGAGTGGTGAACGTCGACTTGCCGCTGCCGGGCGGGCCGTACGCGACGAGCAGCACTCCCGCGCCGAGCCGCAGCTTTCCGTACGCCTCCGATTCGCACCACCGTGAAGTTCGCTTTGGCGACCGTTTACGCGCGCGTGAAGGATGAGGACATGGCGGACCGGATGATCGACGCCATCGACCCTCGCTACACGCGCGGCGCTCGCCGTGCGCGCGGCAAGCGGAAGATCGTCGAGACGATCGCGAAGCTGCCCGCGCCGCGCGCGGTGCCTCTGAGCGGTGCGCTCCGTACTCTCCGTCCCGCGACCACGTAGCTCTCCCCGCCTTCAGCACGAAGCTTCGACCCCTCGCGGCTCCGCTCTGCAGCTCTCCGTCGAGGGGGGAACGTGGCCACGTCGCCCCGCGCTCACACCAGTAGGTCTGCGAGGTAGTCAGGCCGAGTACTCGACCACAGACCGAACGCGTCGTCCGTTCGAAACTCGGCGCGGTTGCCGCACCGGTGCCGCAGATTGGGTGGACATGCGGAGTACTTGATGGGCGTTCGCGGAGGATCCGCGAACGCCAAACCCAAAGAATTCAGCGTGATTCTGGGTACGCCCGGTGTGATTCGAACACCACGACATTCGGCTTCGAAGGCCGACGCTCTATCCAGCTGAGCTACGGGCGCGGACGAGTCCCGGATTAGCTCACTTTGCTCCTCGCGAGCACGCGCTTCATTTCGGCGATGGCCGGCGGGATCTCGTCGGCCGTCTGCCAGCGATCGACGAACGTGCGCGCGAGCTTCTGCGCCTGCGGCAGGTCCCCGCGTTTCTCCGCGCGGAGCGCCTCGCGGACCCAACAGAGATCCTTGATCTCGGGCGAGCTCCAGGTTCGCGGCGACGGGCTGCTCGTCGAGGTGGTGCGCGAGCTCGGTGTCGCCAGCGCGGTCGAAGGCGGCGACCATGGGGCCGCGCATGATGTCGGCCAAGAGCTCGTTCGCGACGGGTCGCCACGCTTTGGCGGCGCCCGCGAAGTCGCCTTGGAGGTGACGGCGCGTGCCGTCGATGCCGTCCTTGCCGCTGAGCACGGCGCCGCCGAACCACTCGCGGTCGTAGAGGCTCGCGATCCGCTCGAGGCAGCGCGTCGCCTCGGCTCCTTTCGATTGCGTGCAGACTGCAAGCACTCCGAACATCGTCGTCACCCCGTGCGTGAGCGCAGGCGGATCGGCGAACACGAACCGGTTCAGGAAGTCGGTGATCGGAGCGTCGACGGGCTTGCCGAGGAAAGCTCCAAGGACGATGACGCTCGTCGCGAGGCGCGTTGCCGTGTTGCCGTTCCACGGCTTGGCCTCGAGCTTGGCGAGCGCGCCGAGGTCGCCGAGCACGACGTAGCGATCCGCGATGCGGGTCCCCACTTTATCCGAAGCCTGCAAGGCGTGCGTCCGTGCGCACCGGGCGCGCTGCGGAGCGCCTCGTCCGTCGGGAAATCGACTCTTTTTTTGCTGGAACGCCCCTTGAAATGACGCGAGGGCCAACCCAAGAGATGGAGGAGCGAGTCATGGCCAACATCGCCGTTCGGAAGGACCAACACCAACCGGTTGCGCGCCCCACGCGTCGCGAGATCTCCGAGCCGTCACGCATGATGCGGGCGCTGTTCGGATGGATCCATTCCGCGAGATGGAGCCGTTCTTCACGACCCCGATGCTCGCCGAAGAGCAGTTTCTGCCCGCGTTCGACGTCAAAGAAACGCAGGATGGTTTTCACTTCCAGGTCGACGTCCCTGGTGTGAAGGAGGGTGACATCAACATCCAAGTCAATGGGAACCGGCTCACGATTTCTGGCAAACGAGAAAGCGAGGAGAAGAAGCAAACCGATACGTATTACACGTACGAACGTAGCTACGGCAGCTTCACGCGGTCATTCACGCTCCCCGACGGCGCTGACATTCAAAAGGCGCAAGCCGATCTCCAAAGATGGCGTCCTCTCGGTGATCGTTCCCAAGAAGCCGGAGCAGCAGCCGAAGAACATCCAAATCAAGACCACGAAGTCATGAACGCGTCGCGGGTCTTCCTCCTTCACGTGCACGACGCCAATCGCGGCGTCGGCACGGCGACGGTGGACTGTCCGCGGCGCCGCGTGCGCATGCCAGTGCTCGTGTGTCAAGCATGCGAGCACTGTGCGCACGTGTCTCGGACGTCGGATCCCAATGCCTGGGCCGTCGTCTGCAGTCCGCCGTAGCGGACGTAAGTTCGGAGGATGAGCGTGGACGCGCAACGAACGCCGCGAGGTCTTTCGTCGCGCGAGGCGCAAGCGCGCATCGTGACAGCGGCGCCAACGACCCGGCGCCCCAGAAGCAGCGCTCGCACCTGATGGAGCTCCTGTCCAGTTCGCGAACCCGCTCGTCGTCGATCCTGCTCCTCGCGAGCGGCGTGTCGGCGTTCGTCGGCGAGCTCGCGAACGCGGCGATCATCGTCGTCGATGGTCGTCGCTCAGCGTGATCGTCGAACTTCGTCAGACGTTTCGCTCGGAGCGTGCCGCCGGCGGCTGCGCGACGCAGGTCGCGCCCACCGCGACCGTGCTGCGCGACGGCGCGTGGCGTCGAGCTGCCGCGCCGCGAGCTCGTGCCCGGCGACGTCGTCCGCCTGTCCGCGGGCGATCTCGTTCCCGGCCGACGCGCGGCTGCTCGAGGCGCAGGACCTGCACGTGCAGGAGGCGGCGCTCACCGGCGAGTCGCTGCCGGTCGAGAAGGAGCGCGCGGCGCGGAGCGCGACGGACGCGACATGGTCTTCCTCGGAACCTCGGTCGTGAGCGGCACGGCGACCGCGCTGGTGCTCGCGACCGGCGCGCGCGACGCGTTCGGCGACATCGCGACGCGGCTCGCGACGCGCGCCGCCCGAGACCGAGTTCGAGCGCGGCATCGCGCAGTTCGGCTTCCTGATCATGCAGACGGTGCTTCTTCCTGGTGCTGTTCATCCTCGTCGTCGAGCATCGCGATGCACCGCGACGCGCTCGAGTCGCTGCTCTTCGCGGTCGCGCTGGCCGTCGGGTCTCACGCCCGAGTTCCTGCCGATGATCACCACGGTGACGCTCGCGCAGCGGCGCGGTCGCGATGGCGCGCGAGCAAGGTCATCGTCAAGCACCTCGCCGCGATCCAGAACTTCGGCAGCATCGACATCCTGTGCAGCGACAAGACCGGCACGCTCACCGCGGGCGAGATGAGCTCGATGCGCGCGCTCGACGCGCTCGGCGCGCAGCCGAGCGCCGGTGCTCCTGGCTCGCCGCGATCAACAGCCGCTTCGAGACCGGCATCCGAGCCCGCTCGACGCGGCGATCCTCGCGCGCGCCGCGACGCCGGCCGACGCCGCGGCTACACGAAGATCGACGAGATCCCGTTCGACTTCGAGCGCCGCCGCCTTCGGTCGTCGTCGAGCAGGACGGGCGAGCGGCTCCTGATCACCAAAGGCGCGCCGGAAGGCGATCCTCGCTGCGCTCGCACGGCGGTCGGAGCGGCGCCGCGCTCGACGCGCGACGGCCGCGCGCAGTGCCGCAGCGCGTACCGAGGCGCTGAGCGCGCGAGGGCTTCCGCGTGCTCGCCGTCGCGTACGCGCGACGTCGCCGGCGCAGGCCGCCTACGCCGCGCCGACGAGCGCGATCTGGTGCTCGCCGGCTTCCTCGCGTTCGCCGATCCGCCGCTGCGAAGACGCGCGCGACGCGATCGACGCGCTGCAGCGCGACGGCGTCCACGGTCAAGATCCTCACCGGCGACAACGAGCTGGTCACGCGCCACGTCTGCGAGCGAGGTCGGGCATCGACGCGAGCGAGATCGTCCTGGGCGACGAGATCGAGCGGATGACGCGACGCCGCGCTCGCGCACGTCGCCGAGCAGACGACGCGTCTTCGCGCGCGTCTCGCCCGCGCAGAAGAACCGCATCATCCTCGCGCTGAAGCGCCGCAGGCCACGTCGTCGGCTTCCTCGGCGACGGCATCAACGACGCGCCGTCGCTCCACGCGGCCGACGTCGGCATCTCCGTCGCCGGCGCGGTCGATGTCGCGCGCGACGCCGCCGACATCATCCTGCTCGAACGCGGTCTCGGCGTGCTGCACGCGGGCATCCTCGAGGGGCGCAAGGCGTTCGGCAACGTCATGAAGTACCTGCTCATGGGCACCAGCTCGAACTTCGGCAACATGTTCAGCATGGCGGGCGCGTCGCTGTTCCTGCCGTTCCTGCCGATGCTGCCGACGCAGATCCTCCTCAACAACTTCCTCTACGACCTCGCGCAGGTCACGATCCCGACCGACAACGTGGACCCGACGTTCATCCGCAAGCCGCAGCGCTGGGACATCCGGACTGATCCGCAACTTCATGCTCGTCATCGGGCCGATCAGCTCGCTCTACGACTTTCTGACCTTCTTCGTGCTGCTGCACGTCTTCCACGCCGGCGAGGCGCTCTTCCACACCGGCTGGTTCGTCGAGTCGCTGGCGACGCAGACGCTCGTGCTCTTCGTCATCCGCACGATGCGAAGCCCGTTCCGCGAGCCGCCCGAGCCGCCCGCTCGCGCTCACGACCGTGCGCGCGTCGTGGCGATCGCGTGCGTCCTGCCGCTCACGCCGCTCGCGCGCTTGCTCGGGTTCGTGCCGCTGCCGGCGCGCTACTTCGTGTTCCTCGTGGTCGCGACCGCCACGTACCTGCTGCTGGTGCAGTGGATGAAGCGCATCCTCGGGGTGATGCGACCGCACTTGACCATACGGGAGGCGCGTGACCACAATTAGGAACATGAACGGTTGTGGCGACCGTGCGTCGAGCCTTCGGCCTGCTCTTGGCCGCTGCGCTCTTCGCTGCCGTCCTCGTCGCCGGTCGCGGCTACATGGTCTGCCGCACGACGAACACCGTGATGGACGGGTGCTGCGCGAGCGAGCGCCACGACGCGACTCCCACGCTCGACGTCGCGAGCTGCTGCGAGGTCCGCACGCACGCGTCGCCTGGTGACGCCGTCCAGCCGATCGTGACCGCGGCGATCACGAGCGATCTCCTGCCGACGTTCGGCGCGCCGCTCGCGATCATCCCGCCCGCGTCTTCTTCTCGCGTCGCAAACGGCGCTCTGCCCGATTGGACCGGACCGCCGCTCGAACGTCAGCACGCTCGACTCTCCGTCTTCCTCCTGTGACCGCGACCGGCTGACGGCCGGCGTTCGCGTTCCATCTGCTTCCAGAGGAGATAACTGCGTCTTCGCTGCACGTTCGCAGCCGGCGCGCTCTTGCTCTTCGCGAGCCCGAGCGCGATCGCTCCGGAAATCCCATCGCCCCTCGATCGCGAGGCCGTCGTGTCGCTCGCCGTCGAGCGCAACCCGACGATCCGCGCGACCCAAGAACGCGCGAGCGCAATCGAGCGTCGCGCAGACGCGGAGGGCAAGCTCCCGAGCCCCGAGCTCGAGGTTCAGATCTGGCAGCTGCCGTTCACGAGCACGCAGGGAATGCTCATGGCTGGCGTGCGGCAGTCGTTCCCCGCGATGGGGTTGGCGCTCGGCGCTCGGGCCGACGCCGTCCGCGCGGAGGCTCGCGCGGTGAAGCTCGAGACGTCGAACGTCGAGCGCGATCTACGGAAGCGCGCCGCGCACGCGTTCGTCGACTACTACGAGGCGACGGAGCGCATGCGTCTCCACGGGACGCACATCGACCTCGCCCAGCGCATCGTCGCGGCGGCGCGCGCGAAGACCGAAGCCGGCGGCCACTCTCCGACGTGACGCAAGCGGACGTCGAGCTCGCGACGATGACGGTCGAGCACGAGGAGTCCCGCATCCGGCGGCAGGGCGCGCGCGCGCAAATCAACGCGCTCCTCGTTCGTCAGGTGGACGGCGCGCTTCCCGAGCCCGTCGCAAGCATGTTGCCCTCGGCGCCCGCGTGGAGCGTCACGCGCATCGTCGAAGAGGGGCAGTCGCGACGGCCCGAGGTGGCGATGGCGCGCGCGGCCGCGGAGGTCGAGGACGCTCGGAGCTCGGCCGCGAAGCGCGAGTGGCTCGCGCCCGCGATCACGGTGGGCGCGCTCCTATTTCGCGCCCGTCGGACCCACGAGCATCAGCGGTGCGGGCGCGTCGCTCACCGTTGAGCTCCCGTGGCTCTGGGGCGAGCGCAAGGCTCGGTTCGACGCCGCGCGGCTCGAGGCGAGCGCCTGGCGCACGCGGGTCGAGGGAGCACGAGTCGACGTCGCCGGCGAGGTCGCGCTCGCGTGGCGTGACGCGACCGCCGCGGCGCTCCGTGTGAAGTCCTACGACGAGCTGGTCTTGCCCGCGACGCACAGGGCGCTCGACGTCGCCTTCGCGAGCTTACACGACGGCGAAGACGGACTTGCCGATCTCCTCCTCGCGACGCGCTCGCTCGTCGACGCGGAGCTCGCGCGCCTCGTGGCCGCGACGACCCTCGAGCACGCGCTCGTCGACCTCGACGCGGCCGCCGGATTCGCAGTCCCACGAGAGCCTCTCACGCAGTGGAGGATGCCATGAACGCAGACATGCCCGTGGGTCCGGAGCCGCCGCCGCGCGGCGCGCACGCGATGGCAATCGTGCGCTGGGTCCTGCTCGCCGCGATGGCGACGCTCGCGGTCTTCGCGTGGGTCACGCTCGCGCGCTCGGACACGACGAGCGCGACGGCTCCCGCGAAGAAGACGAAATACCGCTGCCCGATGCACCCGCAGATCGTCTCCGACGAGCCCGGCGAGTGCCCAAGGAATCTGTCACATGACGCTCGAGCCCTTCGAAGAGGGGCCCGTCGACGCCGGGAAGCCCACGGAGAAGACCCCCGTCGGCACGACGCCCATCCAGCTCTCCCTCGACCGGGTGCAATCCATCGGCGTCCGCACCGCGGTCGCCACCGCGCGAGGTATCTCACGGCGCGCGTCACCGCGATGGTGGACTCGCCGGAGCAGGGCGCCTCCGAGGTCCACGTGCGCACCCCGGGCTTCGTCGAGCGCATCTTGGTGGCCCAAACGGGCGTCGCGGTCTCGCGGGGCAGCCGCTCTTCTAGTTGTACGCCCCGTGGTTTTTCGAGGCGGAGCAAGAGCTGCTCGCGAGCCGCCGCTGGAGGGGCGACGGGGGGGACCCGACCTAGAAGGCGCGCCGCACGAAGCTGGAGCTCCTCGGGATGCCCCCGCGGGACATCGACGAGATCCAGCGCACGGGCGAGCCCAAGCGCGGAGTCTCGGTGATCGCTCCGATCGGCGGCTACGTCCTGAAGAAGGGCGTCGTGCTCGGCTCGTGCGTCACGCCGGAGGTGGCGCTCTACGAGATCCAGGACCTCTCTCGCGTGTTCGTCATCGCGGACGTCTTCCAGCCCGACATCGACACGATCCGCGTGGGCTCGCCGGGCGCTTCCGCTCGAGCCGTTCGCCCGGAGCGCGCGCCGAAGGCCCAGGTCGATCTCGTCTATCCGAGCGTGAGCGTCGAGGCGCGCACCACTCGCGTGCGCATGCAGCTCGACAACGCGGACAAGCGCCTCTCGCCTGGGTAGTACGGCACGGTCGGGCTCGACGCGGCGCGCCGCACGCTCACGATGGTGCCTCGCGACGCGGTCGTGACACGGTCAGTACACCTACGTCTTCATCGTCGAAGGCATCGGCCGTTACTCGCCGCGGCCCGTCCTGCCGGCGAAGCGGACGGCGGGGAGATCGCGATCCTTGCGGGCCTCGTGCCGGGGACAGCGTCGTCTCCGGCGCGACGTTCCTGATCGACTCGGAGAGCCGCCTTCAAGCGTCTGTCGCCCACCTCGGAAGCGGCCCCGGGCGAGGCGGGGCATGCGACGCGAGATTTCGACCAGGCGAAATGCCCCGACAAATACGCCGAGTGCCAGAAATGCGAGCAAGTGCACGCCGGCATGGGGATCGATGGTGGACGGATTGCAAGAACGCGATCCCGAAGCCGTGGCGGTGACGCGATGGTCGCGCAGATCATCGAGCTGTCCGCGAAACACCGCTGGTTCGTGTTCTTGGTCTGTGCGCTCGCCTCGTCGCCCTGAGTCCATCCGCAGCGCGAGCTCGACGCGATCCCGGATCTATCCGACCCGCAGGTCATCGTCTTCACCGAGTGGAAGGGGCGCTCGCCGACGCTGGTCGAGGACCAGGTCACCTACCCATCGCAAGCCGCTGCTGGCCGCCCCCAAGGTCACCGCCGTGCGCGGCTACTCGATGTTCGGCATGTCGTTCATCTACGTCCTCTTCGACGAGGGCACGGACGTGTACTGGGCGCGCTCGCGCGTGCTCGAGTACATGAGCGGCATCAGTCGAAGCTCCCGCCGGCGTCGCGCCCGCGATCGGCCCGGACGCCACGGGGATCGGCTGGGTCTTCGAGTACGCGCTCGTGGACAGGACCGGGCAGCACGATCTCGCCGAGCTCCGGACGCTTCAGGACTTCACGCTGCGCTACGCGCTCGAGAGCGTCCCGGGGTGGCTCAGGTCGCGAGCGTCGGCGGCTACGAGCGGCAGTACCAGGTGACGCTCGACCCGGAAAGCTCCGGGCGTACGGGGTCGGCGTCGAGCGAGGTCGCGGAGGCCGTGCGCAAGTCCAACGGCGAGGTCGGCGGACGCGTGCTCGAGATGAGCGGCCGCGAGTACTTCGTCCGCGGGCGGGGCTACCTCGAGAACCTCGCGGGCCTCGCGCCGCGACGTCAGAGCGGACGCCAACGGACGCCGGTGCGTGTGAGCGACGTCGCGACGGTGCGCTTCGGCGGCGACATTCGGCGAGGGCTCGCGGAGCTCGACGGCAAGGGCGAGACCGTCGGCGCGATCGTGATGGCACGCTTCGGGGAGAACCCCACGACGTCATTGACCGGGTCAAGACCAAGCTGGACGACTTCCGCGGGACGCTCCCCGCCGGCGTGGAGATCGTCACCACCTATGACCGCACCTCGCTCATCGAGCGAGCCATCGAGACCCTCAACTCGCTCCTCGAGGAATGATCGCCGTCGCGCCTGGTCATCATCCTCTTCTTGCTGCACCTGCGCAGCGCCGCGCTCCCGATCTTGGTCTGCCCCTGGCGGTCGCGCTCGCCTTCATCCCCATGTACCTCTTCGGGGTACCCGCGACGATCATGAGTCTGGGCGGCATCGCCATCGCCATCGGCGCCACGGTCGACGCCGAGATCGTCATGATCGAGGCCTGCCACAAGAAGCTCGAGCAGGCGCCGCCAAACTATGCACAAGCGAAAGAAGAAGCTGCTCGACGAGGCGGCGAAGGAGGTCACGCCCGCGATCTTCTTCTCGCTCCTGATCATCGCGTTGTCGTTCATTCCCGTGTTCGGTTTGAACGGACAGGCGGGTCGTCTCTTTCGCCGCTCGCCTACACGAAGACGTTCGTGATGCTCTCGGCGGCGG
>CAWIUL010000011.1:0-3654228 GCA_963839305.1 uncultured delta proteobacterium | reverse complement strand
AATTATGGAAACCCTAATTGCGAACGATAACGCAATCGCTCTCGCGGCCTAAAAAACCACGATAGCCGTCCGACCCAGAGGCCCGTCAGCGCCTCGGGAAGGGCGTAAACAAGCCGGCTGGTGACTCATCGGGTCTCCGGGTGGCCATGAGGACAAACAGGGCGATAGCGTCGCTGAGAGCCTGCGGACGGGCGCGATGCGGGCGATCAATAGATCGGCTACGCACGTAGAGGCAGAGAGCAAGGCGTTTTCGGACCCGGGTTCGATTCCCGGCGCCTCCACCAGTTTTCGCAGCCAAAACACGCTGCGTCATCGAATTCAGCAGTCCGTTGCCCCGCTATTGCCCCGGCTTGTGCTAGAAATCGGGCATGACGGTTCGAGTCACCCCCTACGAAAACGACCCACGTCGCTGGATGGTCGACGTTCGTGCTCGTCGCCCCGACGGGTCGAAGGCTCCTCGCGATCGCAAGGTGTTCTCGGGCACCAAACGCCAAGCCCGAGCTTGGGGCGAGCGTCGTCAGGCCGAGCTCGCCCTCGGTGACATCGTGCGCTCCGCGCACCCGGACCGGGCGCCCCGCGTGCATGACGGTCGGTGCGTTCGCGCCCGAGTGGCGGGAGAAGCACGGAGAGGCGGACCTCCACAAACAGAGCGGCCTGGACGCCGACGAGACGATCCTGCGATGCCACGTCCTTCCGTTTCTCGCGCCGATGCGGCTCGACGACGTGACCGACGATGTCCTCGCCGACCTGCGTGGTCGCTGGGTGAAAGGAGGCTACACGGCTCCGTCGCTCGATGGGCGCACGCTGCTGACGCTCCGACCGACGAAGAGCAAGAAGACGATCAACAATCGCTTGAGCGTGATCTCCTCCATGCTCGAGACGGCTGTCCGATGGAAGAAACGAACGGGCCTCGTCGCGATGCCGTGCACGATCGAGATGGGAAAAGTCGACTCGCAGAAGCCCGCCGTGCACTACGACCACGACACCTACGAGCGACTTGTCGAGGGAGCGCGTCAGGTCGACGCCCGCGTACACTGCGCCGTCTTGCTCGGCGGCGACGGAGGCCTGCGACGTGGCGAGATCATCGGCCTCGACCAACCCGACATCGACTACAAGCGCGGTCGCTTCACGCCTGTGCGTTCGGTGTACTGGAAGAAGGGCGTCAAATACGTCGACGTCGTCAAAGGCGAACTGGCCATCCCTCTACCATGCACGCCACGGTTTCTCGAGGCTCTCAAGGCCGTGCGCCACATGCGAGGCTGTCGTGTCCTCTACGCCGACGATGGCGCCGAACTCACGCCGAAGATCCTCAAGACCTGGATCATTCGTGCCGAACGACGTGCAGGATTGCCCGAGACCGGGCGACTACACGTTTACCGCCACACGTTCTGCTCGCACCTCGCGATGGCTGGCGTGCCCGTGAAAACTATTCAGGAGCTCGCACGCCACCGGTCGCTTGCCGTGACGATGCGTTACATGCACTTGTCGCCGTCGGCCAAAGACGAAGGGATCGAGATGCTCATCGCGAGTAGAGCGGCGGGCGGTAAAGCGATGGCATTGTCCGTGCGGTGACGGAGAGCGCGAATCCAATAGGCTTGGGATGAAGATCGAGCAGGTCACGCTTCAGAACTTTCGCAGTTTCGGGCCCGAGCCCACGACTCTGTCGCTGCACGACGGAACAGCGCTCATCGGAGGCAACGGATCGGGCAAGACGAATGCTCTCACACGCTCGTTCGCATGTTCGGCGCCACGCCACAGGAGCGGACGCTCGACGCAAGCGACGTGCACGTTCCTCAAGGTAAGCGGCTCGAGGAGCTGGGAGAGGTCACCGTCGCTATCGAGGTCCGTATCGCGTTGCCGGAGGTCACGACGGACCCGCAAAGCGTTGCCGCGGTCTTCAATCAGATGGTGGTTACCGCACCAAAAGCTGACCCCTTCTGTCGCATCCGCCTCGAGGGCAAGTGGTCCGGCGGCGCCGCGGACGAGGGGGAGATGGACGCATCCCTTTACTGGATCTCGACATCCGATCCCACACCAACACCTGAGCAGATCCATCGCGTTGCCGCCGTTGATCGCGCACGGATTCACGTGCACTACATACCGGCAGTCCGGGACCCAGCGCGCCAACTCCGCATGGTGTCGACAGCGCTTCTCGCGAGGCTATTCCGCGGGTCGAGTTCACGTCAACGGTCGTCGACCTGTTGAGGACGACCTCGGAGGACGTGCGCACCGCCTTTCAGAGCGAGGCCGGAATTAATTCCGTCACCGCAGAGGTCGAGCGGGCTTGGCATGCGCTCGATGACGCGCCAAATTTTTCGCGCGTAGGGTTTCGCCCGTTCGAGGCCGAGCTCGACGACTTGCTGCGGCGCGTGGAGATGGTGCTTGGACCGGCACCGCACACGTCCGAAGTTGGCGTCCACCGCCTCAGCGACGGACAGAAGTCGCTTTTCTACTTATCGCTGATCGCGGCGGTCTTCGGCGTCGAGGGCGAGGTCCGCGCTGGCGGCGCCTCAAAGCTTGGTCTCGCCGCGGCGCGGCTCGTTCCCCCAATGCTCACCCTCCTCGCCGTCGAAGAGCCCGAGAATCATCTCGCGCCCCACTACCTAACGCGCATCATGGCCGTGCTTGACCAAATCGCGGCGTCGCCGTGGGGCCAGGTCTTGCTGACCAGCCATTCACCAGCGATCCTCGGGCGAGTTGCGCCTGAAGATGTGCGCCATCTACGCCTCGACTCGAAGACTGGGCGCTCGTCGATCAAAGCAATCACGCTACCGAACAGCACGAGCGCCGCACATGTGTACGTGCGTCAGGCCGTACTTGCATACCCGGAACTCTACTTCGCCCGACTCGTCGTGCTCGGCGAAGGCGACAGCGAGATGATCCTCCTTCCTCGGTTGGCACAAAGCCACGGAATGTTCCTTGATCGAAGCTTTGTCTCGGTCGTGCCCCTCGGTGGGCGGCACGTGAATCACTTCTGGAAGCTCCTTCGAGACCTTGAGATCCCTCACGTGACTCTGCTGGATCTAGACCGTGAGCGGTTCGGCGGCGGCTGGAGCCGAGTCCACTACGTCATCGCGCAACTCCTGGAGCGAGGCGAGAAACGCGACGAGCTGCTCGCAACGGAGGATGGCAAAGTGCTTTCGGACGATGAGTTCGCCGGAATGGTCGACTGGGAGCTCGACCCCTCCACGCTTGATGGCTGGCTCTCGGACCTTGAAAAGCACGACGTCTTCTTCTCAGCGCCGTTGGACGTCGACTTCATGATGCTGCGAGCGTTTCCTGCGGCGTACAAGGGCACTGCGCCTTTAGGAGGCGGGCCGCGCCTTCCGAAAGACCCAAACGAGCTTGACGCACGCATCAATCGGGCGATTGAGGTCGTGCTCAAGGGCGAGGGCGGGGACGGCTCGACCTACGACGTGGCAGAAGAAAATGAGTTCCCTTGGTACGCGAACCTTTTCTTGGGCCGCGGCAAGCCGACGACGCACATGCTCGCACTGGCGTCCCTCAAGGACTCTGAACTGAAAGTCGGGATGCCCAAGCCGCTCGATCGCCTTCTGCGGCGCGTCGAGGAGAAGCTCACATAGGTGAGACCGTGCCCGCAGACGTGATCTGGTCCCCAATTGGAGTGGAGGCGCTCGAAGAGGACGCGGACGTCACGGTGCGCGCAGAGAATTCGCGACTCGTTATCGCGGGTCCTGGTACGGGCAAGACCGAGTTGCTCGCGCAGCGTGCGGCGTACCTGCTTCAAACGAACAGATGCCGCGATCCGACCCGCATCCTCGCACTGAGCTTTAAGCGCGACGCTGCTCGAAACCTCACGGCGCGAGTGCGAAAGCGCATCGGGCCAACGCTTGCGGCACGACTCGACTCGTTCACGTTCGACGCGTTCGCAAAGGGTATGGTCGATCGTTTCCGCGAAGCACTTCCACCGGAGTGGCGGCCGACAGCCGGCTACGGCATCGATTTCCGGCTGCCCTCGAATACACGCAACGCAGTGCTCGCGATCCCCGACGCGCTCCTGAGTGTTGACCAGCGAGGGCGGAAGCGCTCGCGCACAAAGACGGTATCTTCTTTCGGAAGTATGTTGTGGGCGCGTCACTCCCCCTCGTGCCCAGCACGGAGGACACGGAGGCGCACGTCGTAGCGCGCGCGTTATGGAAGCATCGTCTCCACGGCCTGCCCAGCGGTTCCGAGCTGGCATTCCCGATGATCACTCGCCTGGCGCAGCTCATTTTGACTGAGAATCCGAAACTGCTGATGGCCTTACGCGGCACCTATGGATTTGTTTTCCTCGACGAGTTTCAGGACACCACGGCGGCCCAGTACCTCTTCACGCGAACGGCATTCATGGGCTCGTCTACGGTGATCACCGCCGTTGGTGACCCAAAACAATGCGTGATGCGTTGGGCAGGCGCGCGACCCGAAGTGTTCCCGGCGCTCAAGAACGACTTCGGAGCGATAGAGACGAAGCTGAAGCAGAACCACCGCTCAGCAAGCTCGCTCGTCGCGGTTCAGGCGGTCGTCGCGCGACGCATCGACTCCACAGCACCGGCCGCCGAGGCCGTCGGCGAGGGCGCGAATGCTTCCGCCGAGTGCCTCTTGCTCGAGTACAACGACGCGAGCGAGGAGGCCGCAGACCTAGCAGCTCGCATCGACGAGTGGATCCGCGAAGACAACCTCAGCCCCCGCGATATCTGCATCCTGACGCGGCAGATGCCGGGAGTCTACAGTGCGGAGATCATCCTCGCCCTCGAAAAGCTCGGGCGGCGCGCCCGCGTGGAGCAGGAGCTGCAAGACCTGCTCTCCGAGCCACTCACAACTTCATTGCTCGATCTGCTTCACCTCGCCATTGAGGCACGAGCCCCGGCATCTTGGGTGAGGACGATCGAATTACTTGAACGAGTCGATCCATCGCTTCGCGTCGCGGACGAGGCGAGTGAGCAACTCACGCAGCACCTCATGCACCTCAAGGCCGGTCTCGCCGGTGGGGCAACGGCGAGGGAACTCGTGGACACGATGACGGCCTTCCTCGGAGAGGCGCGCTTTCGCGCAATAGAGCCAACGTATCGCGCGGGCAACCTCTACGCGGAGACGAAGGAGTCCTTCGCATCGTCGTTGGAGAAAGCGCGGGACACCCGTGCGTGGCCCCAAGCCATCGCTGAGCTTGAGGGCGTTGCGGCGATCCCCATCCTCACCGCGCACAAGAGCAAGGGCCTCGAGTACCACACGATCGTCTTCGTGGGCTTGGAGGACGACGCACATTGGGGCTTCGCAAAATCGCCGGAAGAGGAGACTAGCGTGTTCTTTGTCGCGCTTTCACGCGCCAAGCGCCGCGTGGTTGCTACCTTCGCAGATATGCGGGTCACGCGCGAGGGGCGACGTCCCGAGCAGCAGTCGCGCGAGTCCATCCAAAGTTTCTATGATGCGCTCGCGGAGGCCGGCGTCCATGCCGTCCGCGTCGGGCCCCGGCCGTAAAGTCATTCACCGCCACTCGATTCGTGTCTCACCAGCCGCTTCCAGTTTTGGTAGTCGATAGAATCCAACTGTGACATACGCCATCCGCAATCAGAAGCGCGTTGCTGTCGCTAGCATCCGTGGATACCGCTACCAGCTCCTTCACACAATTCGCGCGTGGCTACGCATCGATGATGATCGCGTGATCGTTGCGGAGGGCAACGAGGATCTTGATCACATCTTTCAGCAAGGTGGCATCACTGTCGCTATCGAGGAGCAGGTCAAGTATCGCAGCGCGAGCATTACACAGGGAGACGAGGCGGTTTCCGAAACAATTCTGGCTCTCCGAGCATGTTGGTGGACGCTCGGCGCGACGGCCGGAGCGCTGGGGGCTCGTGAAACGCGCGGCGGCGTGAGCGAATCGACGTGAAGGAAACGAAGCGCACGGCGGTACGGCAAACTGCTGGTTTCCACGCCAAGCAGGAGGCCGAAAGCCGCCATGCGCGCCACGAGTGTACTGACGAAACTGCTCGACATCGAGCAGACACGAGTGATTGGGTTCGAGCTCGAAGAGGACGCGGTCGTTCTCGTCGTGAAAGCGCGCAGCAAGCGTCCGCGCTGCGGCGTCGCGTGGGAGACCGTGGGCCGCGTGGCTGCGCGAGTCGTCGAGCGCATGCGCGTCAAAGATCCGCTCGCCGACTTGAAGCACATCGCGATCGACGAGCTGAGCTACAAGCGGCATCACCACTACATCACGATCGTGATCAACGAGCGCGGCGACGTCGTGTGGGCCGCGCCTGGGCGAAGCGCCGACACGCTTCGAGCTTTCTTCGACGAGCTCGGCGAAAAGCGGGCTTCCACGCTGCAGACCGTCAGCGTCGACTTGTCGCCGGCGTTCACGTCGGCCCTGAAGGAAAGATGTCCAAACGCGACGATCGTCTACGACCGATTTCACGTGCAGCGCCTCGCGCACGACGCGCTCGACCGCGTTCGTCGAGAGCAAGTGCGCGCGTCGAGCTCGACGACTCGCGCGAGCGCCGTCAAGCACACGCGTTGGGCGCTGCACAAGAGCCCGTGGAATCTGAGCGACATCGACTCTGCGAAGCTCGTGAGGGTGCAACGCACCAACAAGCCGCTCTATCGCGCATATCTCTTGAAGGAGACGCTCGCGGCGATCTTCGATCGACGACAAGTCCACGTCGCGCGCGACAAGCTCCTCGAGTGGATCGACTGGGCCCAGCGCTCGCGTCTCGCCCCGTTTCGTCGCGTCGCTCGGACCATCGCGCAGCACATCGGCGGCATTCTCGCGTACGTCAGCACCGGTCTCTCGAACGCACGCGCAGAAGCGCGCATCGGCACCGTGCGCGCCATCACGAAACGGTCGTTCGGCTTTCACGACCCGTACTCGCTTATTGGCCTCATCATGCTTTGCTGCTCAGGCCTCGCGCTCGCCCCGGCGTTCCATGGCCCCGCGCTTCCACCAAAGTGTTAGGAGGACCACAATTCTGCGATATCTCGAAGCGTTTGTTCATCACACATCCGCTCGACGCTCATTCCATGGCGTCCTGCGAACCAACGCCATTATCAAGACCAACGCAAAAAGTCAGATTGGCAGATGGATCAACGGGCAGCCCATCACCACGAAGGGTGACAAGAGGACCTTCTTGGCTGAGCTCAATGCGCTCGTCAAGGCAGACGACAACCGACTGAAAGAGGCGTTGACCGCGGTGAGGCCGCAAGTTGAACGCTTCATCACATCAGTTGAGTGGGCGCCACGAGGCGGTCAGCTGTCTGAGGTTGAAGAAGAGGTCGATACGCTTATTTCAGGCGGGGCCATGGAACGCCGGGGCGAGCGCGAGGCCTGAGCAGCAAAGCATGATGAGGCCAATAAGCGAGTACGGGTCGTGAAAGCCGAACGACCGTTTCGTGATGGCGCGCACGGTGCCGATGCGCGCTTCTGCGCGTGCGTTCGAGAGACCGGTGCTGACGTACGCGAGAATGCCGCCGATGTGCTGCGCGATGGTCCGAGCGACGCGACGAAACGGGGCGAGACGCGAGCGCTGGGCCCAGTCGATCCACTCGAGGAGCTTGTCGCGCGCGACGTGGACTTGTCGTCGATCCAGATCGCCGCGAGCGTCTCCTTCAAGAGATATGCGCGATAGAGCGGCTTGTTGGTGCGTTGCACCCTCACGAGCTTCGCAGAGTCGATGTCGCTCAGATTCCACGGGCTCTTGTGCAGCGCCCAACGCGTGTGCTTGACGGCGCTCGCGCGAGTCGTCGAGCTCGACGCGCGCACTTGCTCTCGACGAACGCGGTCGAGCGCGTCGTGCGCGAGGCGCTGCACGTGAAATCGGTCGTAGACGATCGTCGCGTTTGGACATCTTTCCTTCAGGGCCGACGTGAACGCCGGCGACAAGTCGACGCTGACGGTCTGCAGCGTGGAAGCCCGCTTTTCGCCGAGCTCGTCGAAGAAAGCTCGAAGCGTGTCGGCGCTTCGCCCAGGCGCGGCCCACACGACGTCGCCGCGCTCGTTGATCACAATCGTGATGTAGTGGTGATGCCGCTTGTAGCTCAGCTCGTCGATCGCGATGTGCTTCAAGTCGGCGAGCGGATCTTTGACGCGCATGCGCTCGACGACTCGCGCAGCCACGCGGCCCACGGTCTCCCACGCGACGCGCATCATGCGAGTCACGGTCGTCTTGTCCATACGCTGCGCGAGGAACGCGAGCGTCGTTTCGAAGTCGCGCGTGAAGCCGCTGTCCGGCGCGGCCCACGGCACCATCTCCGTCGTCACGCCGCAGCGCGGACAGCGCACTCGCCGAACTTCTCCGGCGAGCCAGCACTCGACGCCCATCACGTCGAGGTGTCGCCAACGTCGCTGTCGGCGGTCGTGAACGCGATCGCACTTGCGCCAACATCCGCCGCAGCGCGGACGCTTGCTGCGCGCTTTCACGACGAGAACGACCGCGTCCTCTTCGAGCTCGAACCCAATCACTCGTGTCTGCTCGATGTCGAGCAGTTTCGTCAGTACACTCGTGGCGCGCATGGCGGCTTTCGGCCTCCTGCTTGGCGTGGAAACCAGCAGTTTGCCGTACCGCCGTGCGCTTCGTTTCCTTCACGTCGATTCGCTCACGCCGCCGCGCGTTTCACGAGCCCCCAGCGCTCCGGCCGTCGCGCCGAGCGTCCACCAACATGCTCGGAGAGCCTTATTTCAGAACGTGCGCCGCACGCGCCACGTCTTGCCGCGCGCAATGCACTGGTCGCGCACATGCTGAACGTGCTGACAAACGATGACGTGGATGGGCGTATTCTTCGTCGGATCGACGCCGACATCGCACTAACCGATGCGACGCTCGATGCTCTCGATCGAGAGCAGATTGCCGATGTGCGCCAGGCCTGCGTTGGCGTTTTTATTGAGAACGGTCCGCCATCCGTGGCCGTAGTTGTTTTTGTTGCCCACCCGAGTCGCCTCCGGAGTGCAATCGACCGTGTCGGCCGAAAGGCTGCCGTTCAAGGGGACCAGACCTCGTTGCTTCAGCTTTTGCGGGACCACATTCCGGAGCTGGACTTTATTGCATACGTGTCGGTGCGCACTACGCCCGGCTCGCGCGGTGGACGCGTCTGCCTTCGTGACGTCGTTCAGCAGAGCGGGCACAGGCACCAGCCGCGTCGGATCGTTGTCGGTACGGACGTCCCGAGCTGGGTCGACTTAATAGTGGCAAAGCATTGGCGCTTGCCACATCGAACCGACGACGTCGTCTTGGACTTGGCGCGCATGATCGGTGTCGCGTCCGCAGCAACTCCTTGCGACCGTCGACTGCTGCGCGCGCTCGGTAGCAAATTGCGATGGCTGCACATAGTTGACCAATCGCTCTACTACACGGCTCAACACCCGCTTTAACCGGCACCTATCGGATCTCGGAACCAAGCTTCGTATGCAGCGCATCAAGACGCTGACCCCATTTGATCGATAGTGAAGCATCGATCGGTCGGAGCCAATATGTAAGACCGCGAACGTATTGTAGTGCCGCGGCTGGGTCCGTCGCCCGCTTGCCTCGCTTGAACGTTCGCGCAGCGGCGCTCGTAACGGTAAAAGCCTCAGCGAAGCGAAGGAACCGTTCTACCTGTCGACGAAGATGCCGTGGCGCTTTCGGGTCCGGACTGCCAACTTGCAATCCCGTAACGAAAGGTCCCCCGTTCGAACGTACGACTCGGTAGCTCCCATTTCGCAGCTTGAAGCCAAATGTGTTGACCGCGAGAGATAGTGCGCCCTCGGACGGCAGATCGGCCAGCTCACCTGAGATTGTTAAGTCATCAACATAGCGCGTGTAGCGACATGGCCCGCTCAGTTCAGTGATTGCGAAATCGAGTTCGCTTGCTACTAGATTCGCAATGAAGGGGCTCGCGCGACCGCCTTGAACAAGCTTCTCATTAAGGGTTGTGAGCCGCCCGAGAACAACAGCGACCTGTCGGCCGCAGCCAAGCGATTCAAAGAGCCGAACCACGTGCAGCAGCGTGATGGATCCAAAGAAGTCAGATAGGTCGGCGGTGAGTACCGCGGCCCGCCCCGAGTGGTGCTTTGCGTTCTTCAGCGTGGACGCACCGTGTCGAAATGCAGTCACGCAAACTGGCTGGGCATCGACAATCGGTCGAAGCCACAAAGCAACCTGTCTCTGTAGTCGGCGAAGCGGATCGTCGATGAGCCATACGGTCCGCGGTCGACTGCTCTTCGTTCTTCGCCGAACCGTAAGCGGTCGGCAATATCGTTGCGGCGCGCTGACGGCATCGCGAAGCTCTGAAGGCGAGCACCGGAGGGCCGCCGATAGCACGTCGATGTCGTCGTTGAGTTTTGCGAACATGAAGGCCAGCCCGGGAACCAAGCCAGAATCTGCCTTCCTGGTTGGAAATCCAACCATAGCGACACTGCCGCCAACGTCTTGGACGTCAAAAGCGGTTCCCGGGCTAGCCGTCCCACGTTACCAGGTCCGCACTCGTGGCGACGTGGAGTTCGAGCGCCCCACACCCACCGCGAGCCAGCCACGGTACGATGCAGCGATGACCGACTTGACCAGCACCAAGGCGTACGTTCGCGCCGTCGGCGCCGCACTTCAAAACCGAGGGGCGGACTTCACCCGCTTCGGCGTCGTCGCGGTCCGCCGTGAAGTCGCGTCACTTCACCTTCGCGTACGTCGACGCGTCGTGCGTACGCCTCTCCTGTTCGAAAGCAGAGCAGGCGAAATGCGCTGGCTGGCCCGCAGAGCGGCGATTCCTCGCTGAGCTTGGTGTCCACCTGCCGCGCAGCTCATAGACGTCGGACGCCGTACCTGCTGTGAGGCATGCCGCGCAAACCCCTCGCTTGAAGGGCGCTGCGGCCCTCGTGGCGCGGGCGCTCGATTGGCGTGCCCGTAGCACCCAGTTCCGGTCGACTACTGTTCCTTGATGACGCGTCCGGCGTCCGTGACCCGCCACGTCGCCCAGTCGACGTTGCCCTTCTTGATGGCATCGCCGATCGAGCATACGAGTCTCTCGTGCGTCGTCGTCGTCGGCTCGTTGTCGATAAGCTCGATTCCGGTCATGTCGTTAGCAGTCATCCCGCGGAACACGACGTAGCGAACAGGATCAAACAGCACCTTTACGTCACGCGGCGAGATCCCGCGACCGATGAACACGGGAGAAATCTTGTTGAGCTCAGCGTCGGCGGCGGCGATTCCGCGCTGCCGTTGCTCCTCGAGGATGATGTCGCGCTCGCTCTCCCACTGCATCACGCTCCGTTCGAAACGCGCCACCGCCGCGGCGTGTTTGTCGAATGGTGTCGTTGGTGGACGGGCGTTAATGAAAACCTGGGCTTGGGAAAGCCTAAAGACGGTGTCGCAGCAAGGGCATACGCCGTGGATGCGCTGTGCTTCCTGCAGCCATCGAACCGGATTCATCACGCACTCCTTTTCATCTGCGACAAGGGCGCGAGGTAAAGCGAGATCTTCCCGCTCTCGAGCAGCTCGCGAACGCTTTTCTGCCGCGCGCTCAACCGCCCGCGTCCCGACTTGATGTCGACGAAGCCGAGCGAATCAATGATGCCGTTTCGCAACCCGCGAAAGACGAGGTAGTCGATTGGTTCGAACAGGCTCCGGCAATCTGATGGAGCTTCGGGAAAACCGACGAGTGACGGCGCGATCTTCTCCACAGTCTTGCCGATGTTCGTGACGCGCGCAGCGCCGAACGTCCGCGCCTTCGCCTTCTCAACGTTCTGCTTGTGGAGCTGCCGCTCGGTCTCGAGCTGCTCGCCAAGAGTGCACAGCGTCTCGGCGGCGACGCCGGAAAGCCTCTTCGTCGCGTCGAAGAGCTCCGCGTCGGCGGCGCGCATGGCCTCGCCGCATCCAGGACACTCAATCATGATGGTTCGGTTCCGCCTTAGGTCTTTCAAAATGGTCATTGGGTTCCTCTCATTCACTTCAATGTTTCACTGGGTACGAAGCAACGAACACATAGCGCGCAACGCAAACGGGGTCGCTTTCACGCCGCTTTTCCGAGTTTGAGAGCGATCTCGCGCTTGATCGCGATGAAGACGTGGTACCGCGGCACAACGGCTGTGGTCAGCGCCTCCTCGGAGAGCGCCTTCTTCACGTCGTCCGAGTTCCATTCCTTCGACCCCTTCAGCGCTTGAACGCCGATCACGGCTTCGACGAGCGTCTGCTCGAACCACGTACGCATCGCGGCCTCGCACACGACGCGTGCTGAGGGTTGATGCTGGAAGTCCACCAACACGCGCTCGACCATGTCGTGGAAGATTCGAAAGTCGCCGTTGATCATCAGAACGTTCTCCTCCGCAAGGAACCTCGCTGCGCGATCCTCGATGTCGTCCGGCTCACGCGTCGGCGGATTCGCCTGGGCGCTGACCCACCTCACTCTTGGGAAAGCGTCCGGATGAATCGGGTCGGCCGGTCGACCCTCGGTGTTGACGAAGTTTCCGTAGACGCCACCGGCACGACCTCCGCGCGCGCCCCGCTTGCTCGAACCGGACAGTGTCTTGCCGCGTTCGTTCGGTGTGCCGCCGACGCATGTCTCCCTTTCATCGGCACGCACACGCCCTGAAGACTGAAAGCGGTAGCGACTCACGCGGTAGAGATCGAGCAGCGGCTTGAGGCGCTCGCGAATCGCTTTCTCGTGATCGTCCGAGGTCTTCGAACCGATCTCGTCGATCAGCGCTCGGATCTCGTCGGGAAGGTTCTGCCGAAACTCTGCGGCCCATTCAGCCCACGGCAGGTCGCAAGAGTCGAGGATCAAGCGGGTGCGTGCGGTGTTCGTCGTGATCGCGGAACCGGACGAAGGTTCGACGTAGATCACGACTCTGTTCATTCCGAAGATGACGCCGAATTGCTGGAGCAGCGCTCGCCCCGAACGAGCAGTGCTCATCTCGTAGAGCTCGTCCTGATACAAGGCCGCGACGTGCCCGCGCGTCTCGAACGACGGACCTTCTGTCACGAGCTCCTCGCCCTCCTTCACGATCCACCAATGCGCGCGTGCACCCGTCAGAGGAACGGAACCGTGCGCGACGCTACTCGCCTCGAGGAACCAAGCCTGGCCTCGAATCCTGCGCAGATAGCCGCTGGAGCCCCCCTTCGACGCCCGCTCCATTCCATCACGTGCCGTGATCGTTACGTTGGGCGGGAGGCGGAAGTATCGGGTGTTGAGGTACCTCACGATCCATCGATCGCGGGCGGTGTAACCCTCAGGAGCGATCGTTGTGTTCTCGTTCTCGCTGTTGCCGAGGAGGACGACGCGCGTACCGTGCGCTTCGATCACATCGGGCTTCACATCGTCCGTGACTGCGATGTGGTGGCTGAACGTCCCCTCGTGTTCGAGCTGACGCAGGCCGTATTGTCCGGACTCAGGATCGCGCCAGAGGTGTGCCATCGAACCGCGACCGGCTTTCCACGAGAGGTAGATCAAGCCGTGGTGGTTGCGCGTCGCGGCGGCGATCTTCGCACCGACGCCGTAGTTGCCCGCGAAGGACTGCGTCGATCCTGAGGAGGAGAGCGAGTTGATGTACGTGCCCATCTCGTCGCCGGTCATGCCGTCGCCGTTGTCCGTGATGGAGAGCTTGAAGATGCCGCGCTGGAGATACGCGCCGTCGGCGTCCCAGACGATCCGACCGTCCGCCACGCCTGCGCGTCGGATGGCGTCGATCGAGTTCTGCGTGAGCTCGCGAACGAACTGAAGCGGTGCGCAGTCCTGGCCGAGGCGGTCGACGAGGAAGCCGGTGTTGCTCACCGTTAGGGGAAGCGTCTTGCTCATTGGGCAGCCTCCTCACTCGAGGTGGTTGCGATCGCTTCGTTCAACGTTTCGAGCGCGAGCTCGTGGTCGGAGGTGATGGCGAGCGCCGCTTTGGCAAACGAGACGGCTTCGTCGATGTAGCCCGCGCGCAAGCAGGCATACGCCGTCACCGTGAGCGCGTCGGCGCGACACTCATCCGTCGGCGCGAAGTGCATCAGAAGCCGCCGAAGTCGGAAGCGAGCGGCCTCCCAGTCGCCGCGCTGAAGGTGGTCCGTGATCTGTTCGTGAAGTTTGAGGGCTGAAGAGTTCATGCCCTCCCTTTTCCAAGACGCGTGCCTTCCGATTCCCGACCGTAACTGCTTGATTCCTTGGGCGGCGTAGCTGATCGCGATCATGTTGCTCGTCCGAGCACCTGATCGCGATCAGCGGCTACGCTCGGTCCGTGGATCATGCGGACCCGGGCGGATGGGTAGGAACGGTGTTGGAGTCGAAGTATCGGATTGATGCCCCTATCGGCGAGGGCGGCTTCGGCGTCGTCTATCGCGGAACCCACCTCCGTTTGCACAAGCCGGTTGCCGTGAAGTTCTTGCGACTGGAAGCGGCGGGTGATCGTGAGAGCCGCGAGAAAGTCCTTCATCGCTTCGAGACCGAAGGACGGGTCCTCTACGATCTGTCGCGCGCAACGGTTGGTGTGGTGCAAGCACACGACCTCGGTGTCGCGACGTCGGCACGTGGCGAGCCGACACCATTCATCGTGATGGAATGGCTCGACGGGTACACGCTCAGCGAGGAGCTCAGGCAACGACCGACACGCTCGGTCGCTGACGCGCTCGAGCTCCTCGCACCAGTGCTCGATGCACTCGCCGTCGCGCACGAGATGGGCGTCATCCATCGGGATCTCAAACCGTCCAACCTGATGCTTTGTCGTGTCGGCACTCGCACGTCGATGAAGGTGCTCGATTTCGGAATCGCGCGAGTTCTCGGTACCGAGGGCGATCGACCTGCCGGATTCGAAACGAAGCAGACGCGGATTTTCTCGCTGGCGTACGGCTCGCCAGAACAATTCGACCCAAGTCTCGGCCCCACCGGGCCATGGACGGACGTCTACGCGTTCGGTTTGCTTCTCATCGAAGTCGTCGACGGGCGGCGCGCGTATCAAGCAGCAGACGTGCAAGCGCGCGACGAGGCACTCAACCTCGACAGGCGTCCGATGCTTCAAAGCGATCGATCGCTCGACGATGTCATGACGCGCGTGCTGGCGGTGGATCCACGAAATCGTCCTCAGTCTGCGGGCGAGCTGAGGGAACTCTTTGCCCGCCGTCGCACTTCACACACAGACACGCGCGCTCAGGCCGACCAACCTCGAACAGTCATCGAACGCGCAACCCTTCCTCAGAAACGTGGCCGACAATTGTTGTGGCTGTTGTTGATCCCGTTCCTTTTTGCGCTTGGGGTGCTGGCTGCTTTGGTCATCACGTTTGTAGTGCCTAGCGAAAAACCGCGCGAATCGTCACCAGTCAGCGCGAGCGTGGAGGCGACTCCACCACGCGATGAAGAAATCCGCGCTCGCGTCGCACAGTGGCAAGATGCGGAGCGTCTCCGAGACTGGAGCGGCTTGAGGTCGTTGTATGCGGACACGGTGTGCTTCTACCAACAAGCGTCGTGGCGCCCGCCCGCGATCGTCGACGCGATCAAGGACTTCTACGCGAAGCGTGGAACGCAGGTGGCGACACTCGAGACCGCACGCGTGGTGGTCAGAGCCGATCGCGCGCGAGTAGAGTTCGACAAGACTTACTCGGTTGCAGGTGGGCCGCAGCACAAGACCCGCGGCTACCTCGTCTTCGATCAACAGCGGCGAATCGTCGCGGAAGGCGACAACGATCAGGATTCCACGGCTCGCGCAAAAGGCACGGCGCTGTGTTCGACATCTGAGGTCTGGTAGCCACTGGTCTGGTCGTCTCGTCGCGGGCGTTATGACGTGGCCGAAATCGACGGAACGACCGTCAGGCCCACACCAAGTCCTCCATCTCCGTAACAGGTCGCCCGATCGCGATCGCTACTCACCGCTTTCTCTTTGCGAGATGGCGAAGGAGCGTCGGTCGATCCACGCCCAGCTTGCGCGCCGCCTCGCTCTGATTTCCGTGTGCCGCGGCCAATGCGCGGTCAACGGCTGCCGTAGTGAGAGTTATCTTCGTTTCCATCGGCCCGAGCACTTTGTCCAACGCCCACCTAGTGAGAGTCGGTGGCGCTCGGCGGGACGCGACTTGCTCCATCGTCCTTGCAAGCTCGCGAACGTTCGCGGGCCACGAGTGGAGGAGTAGTCGTTCGACAGCCTCCGGCTCGATGGTTGCTGTGTCGTAGTGGATGCCACGCTTTGCCGCGGTCGCGAGTGCGATCGCGAGGATGTCCTCTCGCCGCTCGCGCAGCGGCGGCAAATCGATCCGCGAGGCGCGGAGCCGTGCGAGAAGGTCGGCGCGGAAAGTCTCTTTGGCGACCATCGCAGCGAGATCTCGATGCGTTGCGGAGATCACCACTACATCGACCTTGCGAGGATCCGACGCGCCGACCTGGAGGACTTCGCGATTATCGAGCAGTCGAAGTAGGCGCGCCTGCAGCTCCGCCGCGAGATCACCGATCTCGTCGAGGAAGACGGCGCCGCCATCGTGCGAAAGGAAGACGCCTTTCGACTCGCGATCCGCGCCGGTGAATGCACCACGCACATGACCGAACATCTGTGACTCGAAGAGCGTAGGCGCGACGCCGGCCACGTTGATGGCGACGAAGCCCTTCTCGCGGCCGACGCGTCGCGCAACCTCCCGAGCGACGAGCTCCTTACCCGTACCTGTCTCTCCGAGAATGAGAACATTCGATGGCATCGGCGAGACGGCGTGACTGATCTCGGCGCGGACTCCTGCGAGGCCGAACGGACCGACTAGATCGCCGAGTGGGGGCGACGGCCCATCTTCGGGATTCATGAAACTGTCGCGATAAACGAGGACGGAGCGACCGACGCGGAGCACGTCGCAATCGTCGAGACGCACCGAAACATTCGGCTCTAGTCGCTGCCCATTCACCCACGTTCCGTTGCTCGATCCGACATCCGCAACGTGGAGGACGCCGCCCCCTCGGTCGAAGCGCAGATGCGCGCGAGATACCTTCGGATCTGGTGCACCGCGTTGCTCGAGCCACTCGCGGCCGATCACATCTCCTGAGAGCGGCAGCGGCAACACGCGTTCGTTTGGGAAAACGGCCACGAGCACCGGTCGCCCGCGCGCGGAAGGGGGTGCTGACGCAGGACCCGTGAGCTCAGCGGTGCGGGAATCGGACGGCACAAGATGAGGATACGTGCGCGTGATGGCACCGCCAACAGGTTGTCGTCACCACGTCTCCGCGTCATGACAGCGCCCTTCGGGTACCTTCCCCTTCGCCTTCAAGTTCGTGTCGGTGCGCTTGTCACCTTCGACAATGATCTTTCTGTTGGCATCCAGCACGAGGTACGCACGCGTCGCGTCGGGCAGACCATCCGTCGCGTACATCTTGTCGAACTCCACGCGCACTCGCCCGGTTGCATCGCGCTGCCATACGCGGACGCTCGCTGGGTCGATGGACTGCGTGAACGGCCTCTTTGCGAATATTTCGCCGAGCACGCGGACACCGTCGTCGCGGCTTAGGTCTTGGGTATAGAAGCACACGCGGTCGGCATACAGTGCTCCAACAGCGGTTGATTCGCGCCGCATCTCGGCGTCGTTCCAGCGAACAAGCACCGACGTCACATCGACTGGGCCGCTCGCCAACAGGAGGCGCGTCGAGTCTGAGATTACATCCTCTTCTGGGAGTGAAGACTTCATCGGGATAACGCGCTGCCATATGAGCGTGCCGGCACTCAACGTGACGAGCGCAAACGCGACAACCCCTAGCGCGAGCCGCCAAGGTCGAGGCACTGCACGTGCAACCAAAGCCCGTGGTGTTTCGGGTGCCGCTTCGATCTCGGTCGCAGGCGCGAACGGCACGCGGTTGCGGGCGAGCAGTTCTCTTAGCTCCCCCGCCGACTGCGGCCTGTTACGTGGATCAACCGCCATCACTCGGCGCATCACATTGTCGAGCGAGCGATCCGCCTTAAGCGCGGGCCGGTTTTCCAGATCGAGCGCTTCCGCCTTCGCGCGCTCGTCTTCGTATGCATAGGGACGCCGTCCGTCGACGACTTCGATAAGGATCAAGCCAAACGCATAGACGTCGGTCCAGGGTCCGGTCTCGCGTAGGCTCGGGTCGAACTGCTCGGGAGCCCCGTACGCAACGGAGAATACCTGCGTGTTGGTGCCTCCCACGCCTGACACCGCAACGTGTGTGTCATCGCCGATGAACTTCGCGATTCCGAAGTCGAGAACCTTCATCGTTGCGCGCTTGCCCACCGCACACAGCATCATGTTCGATGGCTTGAGATCGCGGTGGACGACGTTCATCTCGTGCGCGACAGCAAGAGCGTCGAGTACCGGCGCAAGGAGATCGAGTGCTTCTTCTACAGAGCGAGACGGGCGATCGCGCAGCTCGTCAGCGAGCGTGTGACCCTCGAGCCACTCCATGGCGATGAAAGGTGTTTCCTGCCCGGCGGGGGACGTAGCGATGCCAACGTCGTACGCCTGCACGACGCCCACGGTTGCCTTCGACAGAGCCTGCATCACACGGCCTTCTGCGTTGAAGCGTTCGAGAAACTTCGCCCGTCTCTCGCCAGCGCCAGCGACATCAGGCCGAAGAAACTTGATCGCGATCGGCGTCTGCATCTGGAGATGCACGCCGCGGTAGACGTACCCGAAGCCGCCCTCGCCCACGAGGTGGTCAATTCGATACTTGCCTTCGAGAGTGCCCCCGCACCAACCGAGTGGATCGCCGGCCACGATGAGCGCGGATGTTACTCGGTCGAAGGGTGGTCGTGATCGCGATCACCGCCGCTGATCGCGATCACGCGCCCACCACGACCGAGCTGATCGCGATCACCCGCACCAACACGCAGTGATGTGGTTTGCCGCGTGAGTGCGCGCTCAACGCGCAGGCACGGCTCTTGTTACGGCGGGTAGGCACGCCCACTCGGCGAACACGACGCGGTGTCGGCTCGTCGAGTGCGCGGACCACCAACAAGGAGACATGTCATGGCGAAAGGACGAAGCCACTCGAGCAACAACGCACGAAGCAACTCGATGAACCCAAACAACCCCGCGTACCGCTCTTCGGTCGCGAATCGGGCGAATCAGTTGAACCCTTCGCACCCAGCGCATCCGGGTGAGCGCGTCGAAGGCTCGAAACCCGCCACGCCTACGAAGGGCGACGACGGGAAGTGAGAGGATGGTCGGCGCCCTGCCAAAAGCGGGGCGCCGATCTTTTGCGCTGACTCGTGACGGCGCCGAAGTGGACGACCGGCCCAAACCCGCGCGGGACGTTCTAACGACCAATCTCTTTTATTCGTCGCAGAGCGTCGGCCGTCTCGGCCGACATCTTCCGTGGACGTTGAGCTTGCTCGCGAGGTGGTGGCGGTGGTGGCGGCGTCGGTGCTGGCGGAGGCGTGTCGTTGGTCGCTCCCCCTTGCATGAACCGGTCAAGCTCTGCTCGCGCCCACGTCCAGGATCCCACACCTCCACGCCGCCCTGCCGGCGCGACTCGACCATCCATGAGTGCTTTGCGCAGCCCACCGGTGGTCTTGAAGCCGCAGTAGCGCGCTGCGATCTTGGTGGTCATGAAGTCGGGCCACGCGCTCGAACGCGTGGGTGTTTGTTTGCGTTCGCTCTCGAGCGCGGACGCGAGTTGCTCGAGCGCGGACGCACATGCTCGAATCGCGCGGGTCAGATCGTCGTTCATTCGCTAGTGAAAGGACCGCGGGAGTCGAGTGGAACGCTCGGGTGCGCCGCAATTTGAATTTGTGACGCCTCCCGCGGCGAACGCGATGATAGCGGCGAGCGGGAAATAGCGTTTGCGTTCTTGCCCAGCCGGTGCACGCACTCGGCAATCGGCAGCTGGCGAGCATGCCAACTCGAAGATGATTCGCTTACGATGAGCGTGTCGTCTGTCGATTTGCAGCGTGATGGGACCCCGCGACGACGAGATTTTCAGCGTCATGGGCCCCACCGATTTGCAGCCACAAGGGACCCCGCACGCGGGAGATTTTCAACGTCATGGGACCCCAAGATTTGCAGCGTGAAGGGACCCCGTAGAGCGAGCGACCGGTGAAGTGAGGCACGGTCCACGGACGACGGCGCGGGTCGCCGTCCGGAGGACCGCATGTACCGGGAGCTGACAATGACCGACGTGAGAGAAGTGCTGCGACGCTGGCAAGCGGCGCAGAGCAACAAGGCGATTGCGCGCGGGACGCGCATCGATCGGAAGACCGTGCGCCGCTACATCGAGGTGGCGCAGAAGCTCGGCGTGACGCACACGACCGAGCTGACCGACGCCGTCGTGCACGAGATCGCGCAGAGCGTGCAAGCGAGACCGCTGCCCGAGGCGAGCGACGCGTGGCTCGCGATCGAGCCGCATCGCGCGCAGATCGAAAAGTGGATCAGCGAGGGCCTGCGGTTGACGCGGATGCACGCGCTGCTCGTGCGAAGCGGCGCAAGCGACGTGACGTACGCGACGCTGCGACGCTTCGCGATGCGCGAGCTCGGCTGGCACAAGAAGGAGCCGACGGTGCGCGTCGACGATGCGCCGCCGGGCCAGGAGGCGCAGATCGATTTCGCGGAGATGGGTCGCGTCGTCGACATCGACGGTCGCGCGCGACGGTTGTGGGTGCTCATCGTGACGCTCGGCGCGAGTCGCTACAGCTTCACGTGGCCGACGTTTTCACAGACGACGCACGCAGTGATCGAGGCGCTCGAAGCGGCGTGGAAATTCTTCGGCGGCATGCCGAAGACGCTCGTGCCGGACAACACGAGCGCGATCATCGTCGGCGCCGATCCGACGTCGCCGAAGCTCAACGCGGTGTTTGCAGAATACACGCAGGCGCGCGGCATCTTCGTCGACCCCGCGCGCGTGCGAAAACCGCGCGACAAGGCGAAGGTCGAGCGCAACGTGACGTACGTGCGCGACGGGTGGTTTGCGGGCGAGACGACGTGCAAGTCAATCGGTGACTGGCGCCGCTCGGCCGAAGCGTGGTGCCGCGACGTCGCCGGCGCACGCGTCCACGGCACGACGCGCAAAGTGCCGCGCGACGAGTACTTGCTCGTCGAGAAGCCCGCGATGCTCGCGGCGCCTACCGAAGTCTTCGACGTGCCGAATTTCGTCGAGGCGAAGGTCCATCCCGATCATCACATCCAAGTCGCGTGTGCGCTCTACTCGGTGCCGACGATGTATCTCGGCAAGCGCGTGCGCGTGCGCGTCGACTCGAAGACTGTGCGCATCTACCTCGCGACGGAGCTGATCAAGATGCATCCGCGACAAGAGGCCGGCGGACGTGCGACCGATCCCAACGATTACCCCGCGGGCAAATCGATCTACGCGCTTCGCAACGTCGACGCGCTCAAGAAGAAGGCGCTCGAGCGCGGCGCGCACGTCGGCGAGTACGCCGAGCGCTTGCTCGGCGGGCCGCTCCCGTGGACGCAAATGCGCGCGGCCTACGCGCTGATTTCGCTCTGCGACAAATACGGCGATGGCGCGGTCGAATCGGTTTGTCAGACCGCGCTCGCGCTCGACTGCGTCGACGTGCGTCGCATCCGTCGCATGCTCGATCTCGGTCTCGGCCGCTCGAAGACGCCGCGCGGCGACAACGTCGTGCAGCTTCGATTGCCCATCGCGCGCTCTCGCTTCGAGCGGAGCGACGATCATTTCCGCACGCGAAAGGAGTCGCAATGAGCAGCACGATTTCTTCCGAGCTCGTCTCCGCGCTCCGACGTCTGCGCCTCGGCCGCATGGCTGACACACTGCCCGATCGCATCGAGCTCGCCGCATCGCAAAACATGCCCTTCGAGGAGCTTCTCGCGCTCGTCCTCACCGACGAGATCGCGCGGCGCGACACGACCGCCGTCAGTAACCGCGTCGCCACGGCGAAGCTCGACCCCGACATGTGCATCGAGCGCTTCGACAAGAGCGCCAAGATCGCTTTCGATCGAAAGCTCTTCAACGAGCTGTGCTCGCTGCGATTTCTGCAAGCGCACAAGCACGTCGTCATCCTCGGCCCGGTCGGAGTCGGAAAAACTTTCATTGCAAGCGCGCTCGGTCACATCGCGTGTCGTCATCGCTACGACGTCCGCTTCGTGCGCGCCGACGAGATGCTGACGATTCTCAAAAAGAGCCGCCTCGACAACTCGCACGACGCCGAGATGGCAGCATTCTGCTCGGTCGACTTGCTCATCGTCGACGACTTCGCGCTCGAGCCGATGAGCCGCGAAGAGAGCAAAGACATCTATCAGCTCTTCATCGAGCGCACGGCGCGCGCGTCGGTGATCCTCACGAGCAACCGCGACACCGCCGAGTGGCTGCGGATGTTTGACGACGTGCTCCTCGCGCAGAGTGCGATCGATCGCTTCATGAACGCCGCCTACGACCTCGTCATCGAGGGCGAGTCGTATCGGCCGCGCCTCAAACCGAAGCTCGCTGCCGAGCCTCCGCCCGACGAGCCCGTCTCGAAGAAACCCGGCAAGCCGAAGCGCCGACGCTGACGCACTTCCATTCGATCTGATTTCGCGCGAAGGTGATCTCGGTCACTCGCTCTTCCCGTGTCCCTTGTGGTTGCAAAACCGGAGGGCCCATCAGGCTGCAAAGCGACACAGGTTCGTATGGTCTTCGGGGATCCCGGTCTTGTGTCCCCACGTAATAATTCCTTCGCGGTATAGATCGTGCCAGACCTCGAGCGCGGCCTCTCCACCGTCCGAACTCTGAAAGTCCGGCCGACGTTGGAAGAGCGCTACGAAGAAGTCCTCTTCCACTCCGTCGCGCAAGTCGCGCCCATTTGTTCCGTCCTGCGCAAGAATCTGCAACATTGAAGCGCCCCGGATTTCTCGGAGGCTCCATTTCTTGAGAGGATGGAGCCATGGGAAGGAAGAGCAGGTTCTCGGACGAAGTACGCGAGCGCGCGGTGCGACTGGTGCTGGACCACGAGGGCGAGCACGCGTCGCGATGGGCGGCGATCGTGTCGGTGGCGGGCAAGATCGGATGCGCGCCCGAGTCGTTGCGGAAATGGGTCGTGCAGAAGGCGCGGGACGCCGGCAAGGGTTCCGGGCTGACGACGGGCGAGCGTGAGCGAATGAAGGAGCTTGAGCGCGAGGTTCGCGAGCTTCGGCGCGCCAACGAGATTCTTCGCAAGGCGTCCGCTTTTTTCGCCCAGGCGGAGCTCGACCGCCGACCTCGGTGATGATCGACTTCATCGACCAGCACCGAGCGACGTACGGGGTCGAGCCCATCTGCGAAGTTCTGCCGATGTCCCCGTCGACGTACTACGAGCACGCGGCGCGCAAGCGCGAGCCCGAGCGACGGCCCGCGCGCGCGAAGCGCGACGAGGTGCTGCTGCCGGAAGTCCGACGTGTGCATTCTGCAAGTCACGGCGGCGTCTACGGAGCCGACAAGGTCTGGCGGCAGCTGTTGCGCGAAGGGACCGTCGTCGCGCGCTGCACCGTGGAGCGTTTGATGCGCCGAGCCGGCCTTCGCGGCGTCACGCGCGGACGTGCGTTCACGGTGACCACGGAGCCGAGCGAGCTCGCGCTGCATGCGCCCGACCTGGTGAATCGCGAGTTCCGCGCGACGCGGCCCAATCAGCTCTGGGTCGCCGACATCACGTACGTCGCGACGTGGGCGGGCTTCGCGTACGTCGCGTTCGTCATCGATGTCTTCTCGCGCGCCATCGTCGGCTGGCGCGTGTCGAGCTCGCTGCGCACCGACCTCGCTCTCGACGCGCTCGAGCAGGCGCTGCACGCTCGGCCACACGTCGAAGGGCTCGTGCACCACAGCGATCGTGGCGTTCAATACGTCGCGTTCCGGTACACCGAGCGACTCGCCGAGGCCGGCGTCGAGCGCTCCGTCGGCAGCGTCGGCGACTCGTACGACAACGCGCTCGCCGAGAGCATCAATGGGCTCTTCAAGGCCGAGGTGATTCATCGTCTCGGACCGTGGCGCAGCGTCGACGCCGTCGAGTACGCAACGCTCAAGTGGGTCCACTGGTTCAACAACGAGCGAATCCTCGGACCGCTTGGGTATCTTTCGCCAAGAGAGTTTGAAGAGAAGTATTATCGAGAGAACGGAGTTCATGCCGATGTGGCATGACTCACGCAAAACGGCCTCCGGAAAACTCGGGGCGCTTCAACATCGTGGTGCGTAGGTCCGTCATCGGTAGACGAGCCCGCGCCGATCTCGAAGGCGCACCGCATGGTGCATGAGCAGGATTCCATCGCGCGAGGCGGGTGCATTGAGGCCGATCTGGTCGAGGAGCATTGCGAGCTGCGCGGCCTGACGACGGCGATTGTCGCGGCGACCTACGTGGTCACGAAGCCGGTGACGGGACGATTAACACCATGTCCTCATACCCAACAAACGTTCGTATCAAGGGCAATCGCTAGGGTTCCCCGAGCCTGGTACTGGATAGCTGCAACTAACAAGGTGTCCATTGTCATAAAGGCAGCACACCCAGAGCTTCTGGTCGGACGCGTCATAGTCATTCTTGATCGGATCAGGGACACAGCGGCCTATTCCGCATTCATGTATCCAAGGGGCGCCCGCGGCGTCGCAGCCTGAAACCGCTCCGTAGTACATGGAGCACCACGCCAGGGCGTCAACCAGTGGATTGCTTCCATCCATTGGTCCGCCATCCGTCTCGTCAACGACGTCGGGCAAGGCTGGTGCGCTGAGCTCGGTTCGAGCCCCGCAGTCGCTCGCGACCGGTGCAAGCGCGAGCAAACCGCGGAACATCCACGAACGAACAAAGACCGAGCGAGTTACATTGTTGGATTTATCGCTCAGAGACAGGCTCCATCTGCCGGCGGGTTCCCAAGGAACTGACAGGTGGTGTTGGCGGGACAGTCGGCGTTCGTTTGGCAGAGCGTAGAGGGCCCTTCGCAACAACCAGTGTTGCTGCCGCTCACGCCATCGCCGCCGATGCATGTGCCCCCGCTCGTGCAATCACTGGCCACACCGCACGCGTTGTTGTTGAGGCACGTGGTCGGGCAGGCCGTCGTGTTTTCGGTCGGCCGCGAGATCGGGGGCCAGGTGCCCGACCCATCGTCCTTCAAGCGGAGCTGGATTGGGAATGGATCCTCCGCAAAGACGACGACCGGCGGCACCCCGCTTCCGTTCAGCTGGACTGTCAAGCTCGAAACATTCCAGTTGTCACTCGTGCAACCGCCGCAGCTGCCTTGGTTGAAGATCAGCTGTACGAAGGCGATGTCACTCAGGTGAACCGAGGTCGTAAGGCCGAGCCCAGGGAGACTCTGTGTCGTGTTGTTGCTCCAGCTGCTCCAGCTCGGATCGTTAAAGTTCTGAAGGACGACCTGGTCGACGGTACCACCTTGTGCATTGAGCAGGTTCAGCGTCACCTGGCTTGACGATCTCAAATCATCATCTCCTGTGCCGACACCAACAGTGACTGCATTGTAGGTCGCGAGTGGTACCGAGGCACCCGCAAGCTGGCCGATAAGTGCCATTCGAGGCGTTCCTAGGCCAGTTGCTAGATCATAGCCCGACACGGCGCTGAAGTGCAGCGGATCGCTCACATTGGGGTTGTTCGTTCCGATGCTGATGTCGTGGAACAAGTCACCGTAGTTGGCGCCTTGCGCAAGCGGGTAGAGCGCTTCGGTGAGGAGTCCCAACCCCTTGGTGGCCGAGCGAAGCTGATTGGTCAGCGCCATGAAGCCCGCCCAAATGGGAGCAGAACCATGTATGCCGCCAGTGGGCACGATTTGGCCACTGAGGACGATAAAGACCTGGTCAGCGAGCGCGCTGACGTCCGGAATGTTTCGATTCGCGGTTGACCCGTTGTTGGCGGACGTCATGAGTGCCGCTGGCTGCCAGACGGGGAGAGAAACGGCGGGACAAACACCGCCTCTCAAATCGGTCGGTGATCCCGGCGTCGCTGCGCGCGGCTCCCGTTCGTCGTAGGCTGGGTCGTGTGGGACGGACTTTCTGGTCGCGCGAACCCGTTGAACGCCCTCTTCTCACGAGGGCCGGAAGGTCATCCACCGCGATCAGGCGGCCTTTCTCGATCGGTTGCTCGCGGATTTGAAGCCATGACGAAAACGCGCGCTGCCTCGATCGCGCTCGTGCTCGCGACGGCGTGCGGCGCGCGGACGGATCTCGGCGGCGCGAGGGGCGATTCGGGGACGAACGGACCGTGCGCCGCGCCTCCGCCCGCGTCGTCGTGCACGGCGTGGCAAGCGGGCGAGCCGCAGACGATCGCGATCGCACCGGCCGAGGTTGGGAACTCGGTCGCGGGAGCGATTGCGAGCGGGTGCAGCGTGCTGGTCGCATGGCAAACGCGCGCGACGCCGACGTCGATCTCGTGGACCACGCGCGCCGTGGACTTCACGGGCACGCTCGCGGCCCCCGTCGACCACCCCGCGCTCACCGCGCAGTCGACGCCGCCCGGGGCGGTCTCGTTCGCGACCGACGGCTCGCGCATCGGGGCGCTCGTCAACGAGGCCGACAAGTGCACGTTCATCACGTTGGACGAGACGGGCCACGAGCTCGGCGACCCGGTCGACGCCGGGACCCAGCGTTGCTTCGCGCTCGCCTCGAACGGATCGCAGTGGAGCTTCCTGCGCGACGACGGCCAAGGCAACACGTCGTTGGTCTCGCTCCAAAACGGCACGACGACGGAGAAGAAGCTCCAGTTCGCGAGCACACAGGTGCTCTGGGATCGCGTCGTCTTTCCCGACGGCTCGTTCTTGCTCGATTCGTTCCTCGAGCAGGCGAACACGCAGTACGACAACACCCTCACTCCCTACGACGCGAGCGGCAACCTCCTCGGAGGGGGATCGATCATCGGCGGCTTCGAGGGCGCGCCGGCGTTGATCACGCGCGCGGGCAACGCCGCGATGGCCGCGTGGTCGTGGAGCACGATCGAAGCGCTCCCCGTGGATCACCTCGGCCACGCGGCAGGCCCCGCGCAGATGATCTCGAACGCGACGCCGACCTACGAGCTCAGCATCTTTCCAGTGCCGAACGGAGACGTCCTCGCGACGTGGATCGTGCTCGAGCCCTCGAACGCGATGTCGCTCCACGCGCGCGCGCTCGCTCCGGACGGGACGCCGCGCGGTGCTGCGACGTTGCTCGCGCCGGATGTGGGCGAGCACGTCGTCTACGGCGCGGTCGATTCGAGCGGCGCGCGCGCGGTGCTCGCGTTCATGGCGAAAGACGGCACGATCGAAGCACTCCCGCTCACGTGTCAGTGAACGGATCGGTCTCGCTTCTCCATGTCGCGCATCATCGCGCGCTCGCTGTGCGGATGATCGAGTAGCGGCTGTAGCTCCGCGCGTCCGGCGGGAGCAAGAGGCCTGGGACCCGACGCCCACTCGATCGCGTGACCGCACACGAGCCAATCCTCGCCCAAGACGTGAAGCTCGTGCCACGCGCCGTCGCAGACGAAGATGCTCGCGCCGTCACGCGCGAGCCGAACGCCGCGGCTCCACGAGGTCGCGAAGCCCGGCCGCGTCGAGGCGCGATCGTCCAAATCGGTCGGTGATTCCGGCGTCGCTGCACGCAGCTCCCGTTCGTCGTAGGCTGGGTCGTGTGGGACGGACTTTCTGGTCGCGCGAACCCATTGAGCGTCCTCTTCTCTCCTATGGGGGCGACCGGATGCCCTGGCAGCAGTGCTCATGAACCTTTCGGCTGGATGGTGTGGTGGTGGCAATAGCACGAGCGTTGTTGTCTCTAGCGCTTAGTGGGTGCGGCGGTCTGGTTGGCCAGCCAGATGCGAGCGTCGACGCTGGTTCCGACGCTGTGGACTCCGCACATATTTCGACGCTCTGTGACGCCGCGTCACCGAACATGCTCTGCCAAAGCGCATGCAAAGCGCAGTTCGTAACCAACTGTCACGTGAACGGTGGAACAGGCACTTGTGGCTGCACGATTGCGTCAAACTTTGTGCAATGCGATTTGAACAGCACCCAGCCGCAGAATTGTCCGGCTGGAACGGCATGCATCGAAATGAACGCAGGTTACTGTCTCGACTTCAATCCAGGGCCGTGCATCGAGAGCTATCCTCCAGGGGTCTGCTGGCCAGAATAAGGCGACGACAGACTTGAGAGTGACTCAGGATAGTCCGCGATTTCGTCACGCGGCCCCATGAAGGTCGCAGCGGTTGCGTCCACTTTTTTCGAGCGGGGTCCCCATTGGATGACCTCTTCCCCGTTGGGGGGATTGGGTCGGTTGGCTGTGTGTGGGTGCGCTGGTCGCCCGTGGACTTGTACGAATGCGCGGTCGAGGGGTGCCGAGACTGGGTGCGGAGGCGAAGGGACGGGCCAAAGCGTGATGCTCACAGCGCGATGATGCCCGCGCTGCAGTCGTGCTTGCGTTTCACATCGTGCGCTGGGAATCCCCACCCACTGAGGCGGAGTCGTGAGCTAGCCCGGCGGGCTCACATCACCTTGCGCGCGTGCGTGGTGTTCGTGGTTTGCTCCCACCACACGATCCACGTCGCCGTCGTCGGCGTGCCGAAGGCCAAGAGACCGAATGCGTCCGTGCCCGCCCACGTTTGCTGCGCGGACCAGGATCCTCCAGATGTGTACGTGTTGTACACGATGGGCCCCGGGTTGATTTGCCCCGCGTCGGTCTCCGAGACGCTGCTGTAGCCTACGAGCCAAGCGTTCGCGGTGGTTTGCGTGAAGTTGGTGTAGGACGACGGAGTGCCGACCCAACCCCCCGTCGGTGCCGCGGTGGCTCCGCCCCAAACGCCCGTGCTCTTCGTGTACGTGAGCACGTCGATCACGCCAGGCACACTCAGGCCGGTATGAGGCGGTTCGTAGGCGCGCAGCAAGATGCCATCTCCGTTCGCCGCGAGCGAGAGCGTCGTGGAGACCTCGCTGGGTGCAGTCGGGAGGAATTTCGAGCCGACCATCGTCGGCCCGCTCCAGACATGCGACGTCGCGTCGTACTGGTACGCTTGGTAAGATTGGCTCGTAGCGTCCAAGATACTGACCGCGACGTCACCGGCCGCATTCACGGCGAGACTGGGAGGAAAGGGGCCGGGCGCCGACATCGACGACGGCCCTGGGGTCCATGTTCCGTTCGTGGCACGCGTGGCGATGTTGAGCGGCACGGTCGGCCCGACGTAAGCGATGACGCCGATGCCGTTGCTCCCCAGATAGGCGAACGGGTTGTCCTTCGTCGTGACGCCCGGGGCGCCCGGGATGGTCTCGGTCGTCCATACGCCGGCAGCGTAGTGATGAACGATGGGAGCGACCGAGGGCGACGTCGGGCTCGCGCCGTTGAAGAGGATCACCTCGCCAGCACCGTTGACGGACAGCGCCGGTGGAGTCGACATGTTCTCCTCGAAGAGCTGGGGCTGGCCGAAAGACTGATTCTTGTGGTCGTACCGGCTGACGGCGGCAAGCGGGTTGGCCCCGCCGTCCACGTTGACGAACCAGCCGACGTACGCATTGCCGACGTCGTCCATGCCGATCGTTGCTCCGCCGGAATACGAGATCGCCCCCCGGGACCGTCGCGGGAGCCGACCAGCCGTCGCCGGGCTCGTAATGTGAGTACTGGAGACCGACGTCGTTCTGGACGAGGAGCAGCGCGCTCCCGTCGGCAGACGCGGCGGCGTAGAAGTAGCCCGGCTTCAGCCCCGGGATCGAATCGGAGCCCGTAGCGGCCTCGCCCGGCGCATCGGACGCTCCGCTGTCGGGGGTGGCTCCGTCGACGCTTCCATCGGCGCCGTTGGGAGAAGAAGCCGACGGGCCGCATCCGCCGGTGATTGCCGCGAAGAGGGAAAGGACCGGGAGCGCGCTCGCGATGCGGCGGTGTGTGATCATGGTCGCGCCCAGGCTAGGGCGTGGGGGGCAAGCAGCGCAAGCGCATGCAGTTCCTCGAACAAGTGTGTCGGGGAAGAGACGGGACGAGTTCTCGACCGCGGAGGATCCATTATGCGATGTTCAGACGTGGACGTTCGAGCGGCCTAATCGTGAAGCCTCTCGTGCAAGGGTGGAACCACCTGGTGCTCGACGTCGCCTAACGCGACCGGAGCGCAGGCCCTTCGCCACCCTCGCCTACGACTCGGCTCGCCGAATGCGAGATTGATCCATCGCCAGCCGCTGAAGGAGTTCGTCCTTCCGCCCTCTATTCCGATGAAACGCGCGAACCCCCACGAACGGCCCGGAAGTTCGACGATCGCAAACCTTGAACTGGGACGCGTGGCACTTGTGCGGCTAGAGCACCTGCGCTTCCCTAACGACGATGAAGAGAGCTTCGCTTGCGATCGTCTTGCTCGTCGGTTGCGTGGGAGATTCGAGCGTCACGCCGTCCGCCCCATCGCCCTCGTAATACGCCGTCGCCGTCTGCGAGTCTGCTGAGCTCACCGTGATCGTTTGGCCCGTCGCGCTTCCGCCGCAGCCTCGCGCGAGCACGTGCACGAGCGCGCGTTGTGGATCAGAAGCGTTAATTCAGATCACTCAGAGCTTCGCGGGATACGGCGCGACACCAATCACAACGATCGCTTTGTCGTCAGCGACGCGGCGGGGATCGTTCTTCGCCAGCGTCCCGGACGGTCCCGAGATTCGGATGGTCTTCGGAGCGGCTGGGACGGGGCATCGAAGCTCGAAGGCAACGCGAACGTCGACGAAGCGAGCGCCGCGCGGCGTCTCGTCCGCCACGCCGTCTTCGTAGCTTCGCGGACTACGCATGTGGCGCGTGCAGACGGCCTTGCCTGCGCCGTCGAGGATCTCGACTGTCCAGTCCCCGCTGCGCGCATCCGCGTACATGAGGAGCGGTTCCCGTTTGTAGGCCGCCGAGGCGACCGTCATGTGCGTTCGGTCGGAGGGTGACGATTCGGCGCGCAGGTCGAGCGTCACGTACTCGAGCGGTGTGCCTGCGGGGAGCGGCCACGGGATCACCTCGGCCCGGGCGGGCGAAAACACGGCTTGCGGAGGTGCTGGCACTTTCGTCGGACCGGCCTCGCCGCCACGACATCAGTCGGCGGGGACGGGCGGTTGATTTCGCGCGGTCAGAACGAAGAGGTGTTCGTTGTCGAAGCGAAAGAGCAGCCAAAGATTGCGCCCGGCAACGCGGCGAACGTGCGCGCGACCTGGCGAGAACGGAGTCTCGTAGTCGCCAGGTCCAGGCAGCTCGCCTGCGGCCAGCGCGCGCATGGTCGCGGAGATCGCGTGGTACTCGGGCGAACCAGCGCGTACGCCGAGCCGCTCTACGCTGCGGCGAAACGTGGCACTTATTCGGAGGACTCGTCCGGCCACGGCCACTCTCCAGCAGCGACGCAGCGATCAAGCTCGTCGATCGTGAGCTCGATGAAGTCACCGCGCGCGAAGTCTTCCTCAGCTTCCCGGAGCTCTTCCTGGAGCTCGGCCTGCGCGGGCGCGGTCAGACTCTTCGCGGCATTCGGCGTGGGCATTCGTTTACGGTCGCACGCCGAACGCGTCGTGTCACGAAATCGGAGATACGTGTACTTTCCCCGTTTCCAGAATGTCTCCAAAACTCGGGTCGAGTCGGGTCGACTCACGTTGAATCGCGTGGACACCAGAAACCGGAAGAGGCGAAGGGAATCGAACTCTTAGAGTGAAAAGACGAGCGGCATCACCATGTTAGAAAAATGCCACTTTTAGAATTCGATTCCCGGCGCCTCCACCATGTTTCGGTTTTCGCGCTTGGTCATCGACGATTCCCGGCGATAGCTTGCCGGCATGGCCACGAAGAAGAAGCAGAAGCAGACGAAGAAAGCTGGCGCGAAGAGAGCGTCGGCGATGAAGACCGGCACGAAGAGGCCCGTCGCGAAGCACAGGAAGAAGCCCGTGAAGCGCCCGGCGCCCAAGACGGCCACGAAGCGCCGCGCTCCCAAGGCAGGCGCCGCACGCAACAGGACCGCGACGAGCGGAGACCTGTCGAAGAAGCCATGGCAGCGCATCCAGTATGAGGATGGCGGGCACGGGCTCTTCTTCTCCGTCGACGCGTTCGATGATCTCGAAGTAGAGCGCCTCTTCGAGGAGGCTGAGGCGTACCCGAACGGCTATGGGTGGGAGTCGGTGCTTGCACCGGCCTTCGAGGCACGCTTCCCCGACATGGTGGAAAGTGTCTCCTTCGACTGCGAGGCGGACACGTTCGTCGCGCGCGCAGACGATGCCGCAGTCCTCGATGCACTCGCCCAGGTCATCGGCGAGGTCACCGCGGGCGCTGAAGCACTCGCCGCTGCGCTTACTCGGCGCAATCCGAATCTCGACTAACGAGCGCGCAAAGGAACGCTCTTCGCGATGGGTCGCGAGCGCTCGCGAACGCTCGCGAGGCCTGAAATCTGCTGCGATCGTGAATTTCCTCGTGGTCGCGCCGCGCGAAAAAGATCTTACGCTTCGACGCATGAAGCTTCGCTCCGGTGCCGCCTTCATCGCCCTCGCGTCACTCGCTTTCGCTTGCTCCTCATCGAGCGAAGATCTTGGATCCAGCGGAGAGCAGGTCACCGTCTGCGGTCAGACGACGGTGAAGGGCGTCGACGTTTACCACGGCGACAACGGCGGAGCGGCGATCGATTGGAGCAAGGTGAAAGCCGCGGGGATCTCCTTCGCATTCGCGAAGGCGACCGAGAGCACCAACTTCACCGATCCGATGTTCGCGACCAACTGGGCGGGCATGAAGTCGGCGGGCATCGTCCGCGGCGCGTACCACTTCTTCCACTCCGACGTCGACCCGACGCAACAAGCGACATTCTTCCTCGGGGCGGTCGGCTCGCTCGAGCAGGGAGACCTGCTCGTGCTCGACCTCGAGACGACGAACAACCAGACGCAGGCGACCGTGCTGGCGAACGCGACGACGTTCATGGCCGCCGTGAAGAAGCAGAGCGGCGTGACGCCGGTCCTCTACACGAGCCCCGCGTTCCTCACGAGCTTCGGCTCGCTCGGCCAGTACCCACTGTGGGTCGCGAACTACGGCGTGTCGTGTCCGACGGTGCCGAGCGCGTGGAAGTCGTACGAGTTTTGGCAGAGCACCGGCTCGGGCTCGCTGTCTGCGCTGAGCGGCGCGGTCGACCTCGACACGTTCAACGGCTCGCTCTCGGATCTGACGACCTTCGCCGACGGCACGTGGCCCGACGCCGGGACCAGCGACGCCGGCGCTCCCCAAGACGCGGGCTCCGCCACCCTCGACGCCGGCGCGGCGCCCGAGACGGACGCGAGCGGTCCCGTGACTTCGACTTCGAGCGAAGCAGGCGCCAAGCGCGCCGACGGGGGAGCTTCCGACGCGACGTGGCAGAGCAGCGGCTGCAACGCCGCGCCCACACACTCGCAGTCGGGCGCGTCGTGGCTCGCGGTGATCGTGGCGCTCGGTCTCCTCGCGCGCCGCGCGAAGGTCGCGTCGTAGAGCTACGCGGCAGGCACCCGAGCGAGAGCGAGCACGCGTCTGGTAGAATCGTTCGGTGCGCATCCTCTTGTGTGTCTCTGCTGCGCTCGCTCTCGCGTGGGGCGTGACGCGTGCGCCCGCCGACCCGGTCGTGGGCGAGACGGCGATCGAGGTCGCGGTGGGCGCCACGAAGTCCATCGACGTCGGCTTCGCGCGCGGGCTGCAGTGCGATGACCTCGAGGTCGTGCACGCGGAGCTCCGCGGCGTGTCGCCCACGTCGAATCGGCTCTTTCTCACCGGCGCTCGCGTCGGTCGCACGCTTTGTCGTGCTGGCACGCTCGGGCCGCCGACCGTCCTGGTGCACGTGAGCGTCGTCGCTCGCGAGCGCTGATGATGCCCGTCTGCGAACGAGCCTTGACGCGCGTGTGCAGGTGCTAGACTTTTTCGGTCGCCATGCGCTTCTTCTTGGGCCTATCGGCAACTTCGATGACGCTCGTCGCGTGTTCGGCAGATGGTGGCAACATGCCTGTGTCGACTTCGGCCGGGCTCGACGTGCGCGGGGCGTCGAACACGCCGTGCACGATCATCGTCTCGAACGACCACGCCACGCTCACATGGCAGATCGACGCTCCGAATCCACCGGTCGCCGACACGTCGCTCACGAGCCGGGCGCCGCTCGCGACGATATGTGATCAGGCGGATGCGAGCACGGCCGGCGTGGCGCCAGCGGGTGGCGTGAGCGCGACGCGAACCTCCACGCAGCTTTGTTTCACGCAGCAGAATTTGATGGGCACATTCGGTGGCACGGCAAGCAGCACCCCCAACTGTCCTGTCAGCCTGACGCTCACGTGTGCCGGCGTCACGCTCTACGATCGCGTCCCGTGGGAAGTGTGCGGGTGGTTCGGGTGACCACGACCACGGGTAGCATCCCAACGTGATGCGCCGGATCTCCGCGGTCGCCGACCGTCGACGTCATGGCGGACGTCTCGGCCGACGTGCCGCTCGATACGAAAGCGTTCGACGCGGGCGACGCTGTCGCGGACGTCGCGATCGTCGATGTATCGTAGGCGCGTGAAGATCGCCTGGACGCACTACGGACCGCCGCGCGCCACCTCCATCGAAGTTCCTCCGATACCGAGCCTCATCGATTGGTACGTGCTCGGTTACGACGAAGGGCTCGAGCGCGTCTTCTATTTGTGCCGGCCCGATGACGACAAGCGCGGCGCGGAGCTGCACACGTTCGACGGGACGGCGTGGCGGAACGAGACGAAGAAGCGCGCGAGCGTCAACGAGCACCTCGAGGGCGGCGGGTGGGACTCGGTTCGGCGCGGGGTCGTCGGTTGGAGCTTCGAGCACGACTACGACAAGGAGCGCGTGCGCGTGAAGGGCGTGCTCTTCAGCGACGGCAAGAGCAAGGCGCTCGCGACGCACGGCGACGATCCGATCATCGAGCCCGAGGGCGACGACGACGTCGGCACGTTCGACAAGCATGGGATGCTCGCGTTCGATCGCGCGCGCGAGGTCTGGGTGTGCGCGACGCGGCGCGGAGTTTGGGAGCTCGACGCGAGCGGCGCGTGGAGCAAGAAGGCGGACGCCGGCCCGATCCCGCTCGAGTGGCACAACGAGACCGGCCAAGGAACGTACGACCCCGTCGCCAAGCGCACGGTCTTCATGGTGCAGGGCCGCGACGACGAGTACGCGCTCCACGTGCTCGCGTGGGACGGCACGAAGCTCGAGCGGTTGCCGATGACGGGACTGCCGAAGCTCATGGTGGGGCTGTTCGATCCGGTCGTGGAGATCGTCGGTCATCCGACGCACGGCCTCGTGCTGCACGCGGGCGCGGGCAAGCTCTTCGCGGCGACGAAGTCGGGCTGGAAGGATCTCGGCGAGACGAGCAGCCCGCCGCCCAAGATGGAGAAGGCCTGCCTCGCCTACGATCCGACGCGCGATCTCTTCGTCCTCGGGCCGGGCAAGCACGAGGGCGCGGGCGGCAGCGAGTTCAACGACGTCTTCTTCGCGCTTCACGACGGCAAGTGGGAGGCGCAGGGCGTTCCCGTCGTGCACTCGCCGATCGCCAAAGCGGCGTACGGCAACGCGCAGCTCGAGCACGCCGATGGCGCTTGGTACGCGCTCGGCTCGCACTCGCTCACCGCGTGGCGATGGGATGGCAGCGCGTGGCAGGTCGTGACGACCAAGGAGGTCGGCGAGAAGATCGGCGGCTGGGAGCGACTTCAGCTCGTCGCCGCGCGCGGGCATCTCCACGCGGTCATGCAAAGCGGCGCGGTGTTCGCGCTCGAAAAGGATCGCTGGACCGCGATCGCGAAGAAGGACTCTGCGTTCAAGAAACGCACGGACTTCGCGCTCGCCGCGGACCCGCACGGGCGCCTCATGGTGTGGGGCGGCGAGGCCAACGGCCGCAAGCTGAACGACACGCTCTTCCTCGAGAACAAGCGGTGGCGCGCCGTGAAGAAGACCTCGCCGCAGCCCGCCGACTTCAAACACGGACGAAAAGACGACGTGTACGTCGGCACGTCCGCGATCTGGGACACGGCGCTCGGCGCGTTCGTGCGCTTCGGATTCGAGGAGGTCGCGGTGCTCCAGGCCGACGAGACGTGGAAGCCCTACAAGCCGAAGGGCTACAAGGAGAACGTCGGGCCGCGCGACTGGGGTCACGTCGTCGCGCACGACCCCGAGACCGGCGAGACGCTCATCATCGACTTCGAGGGAACGAGCGCGTGGCAGAAGCCTGCGTCGCGTCCCGCTCAGGTCTTGCGATTCGATCTCGGCGGCTGCACGCCGCTTGCGACGATCGAATATCCGAAGGAGCTCGGTCCGCAGAAGCAACACGACGCCGCCGCTTTCCACGCGCTCGCGGACACGTGCAGCTTCGACCCGACGACGCGCTCGCTCTACGCGCAAGTCAAAGAGGACAGCGCGGGAACGTACCGGCTCGATCTCGGTCCGCTGTTCGTGAAGGCCAAGTCGCTCGGCGCGCGCACGCGGCCCTTGGGCGGCGCGACGAAGGCCGCGCCCGCGCGCCTCTATCGCGTGAAAGGCGGCAAGTCCGTTCGCGCGGCCGATCTCCCGCGCGAGGCGCTCGTCGAGCTCGTCGGCGTCGCGAGCCGCGAGATCACGGTCGGCAAGGCCATCAAGAAAGGCCCCGCGCCCGCGAGCCGCCTCGGAGGCTCTCCGTCCGTGCCGCCCGCGAAGTGGCCGCGCATTCGCAAGAAGCCGATGGGCTTTCTATTCCAAATCGAGACAGGCGATCTCCTGAACAAGCACGCCGGCGTCGCCGTTTTCTGCGCGCTCGACGGCGAGGCGACGAACGAGCCCGACGACAACGCCGTCGTGTTGCTCGATCGCGCGGCGTTCAAGAAGTCGTACCCCGCTCCCGACAACACACCCGTGCTCGCCGCGCGCGCCCTCGTGATCGACGCACCCAAGATCGAAATCGACGAGGAGCGCGCGCAGCGCCTCGGCGCGAGCGATCCCGATCTCGGCGCGGCCTTCGAGCGCCTTCAGACGTCGAAGGGCATGCAATCGCCGAGCTTGTACGACAAGCTCGGCGGCATCCCGGTGTTCCTCCAAGACGTCGTGCCCATGAAGGGCCACAAGCTCGTCGCGCAGCTGGATTTCGACTCGATCAGCACGAGCAAGGAGTGGCCTGACGCGGGCCTTGCGGGTTGCATCTACGTCTTCGTGCGAGACGACGAGAAGAACGGCTTTGCGTTCTGGCAGTACACGTAATCCAATTCCTCAGCCCGGACTGAAGGCGAGCGGATAGTGCACTATCACTTTGCCCTCCGCGCGCTTTGGAAAAGACATCCGCCAAAACGCGCCGAGCACACATAGCGTAAGCGGGTCGCGCGGCCGACCTCTCCGACCAGACGTCGCCCGCGGGAACGACGACCACGTCGTCGAACGCGAACCCATCGCGAGACTCGACGCGCCAAACGCGAAGGACGTCACCGCCCCAGCGCGCCGTGACCTGAAGGAGCATGACGATCGCAGTCTATCAGCCGTCAGACTCGCTCGAGCGGAAGCAGCGAGCCCGTCGACGGGCAGCGCGGCGATCCTTCAACGCGATCAGGGCGACCTCACGGCTGCCGACAATCGGCTGGCACGTTGCATTGACCCGCAGGAGGACACGAGGCGTTCGCATCGGAAATGACTTGGGCGACGGGCGCCGTCGTCTGCGTTCCCATGATGTCGCAAGTCGCAGGTCGGGACGTCGACGACAGGCACATGACGACAGCGTCGTTGCTGAAGAGGGCTTCCTGCGATTCACACAAGCCGTTTCGGCATGCGTACACGATGTCGTTTCCGAAGGCAGCGAAGGGACAGTCATCATCGACGTGACAGACGACGGGCCGACACGACTCGTTGAAGATGACGAACCCGCCGTTGCCGCTGCTGTCTGGCTCGAAGTAGCAGACGTCAAAGAAGCGTCCCGCGACCCAACCCCAAACAGAGCCTATGGGACAGTCCGCCGGAAGCTGCGGCGTCGTCGCGACGCTCTCGAACTGGCAGCCAGTTGCTGGACAAGCCCATCCGAACGACGCGCCGAGCGTATCGATCAAGACAGCGGGATTCTGCCGAGCGCCGCACGCGGCGACGATCAGCGAGCCTAGGACCGCGCCAACGAAGAGCCCCCGCATTGCCCAATGCTACCCGAGTCAGGGCGGGACGACGACGACGGCAGGCGGCGCGCAGCCGGTACATACCGGTTCCGCGACGTGTTCCCACCACGACGCTCGTGATGTCCGACGCTCAGTAAACGTCGCCCGTGACGAGGTCGCGGCCGGCGAGATCGAGGAGCACGTTGCAGGCGCGGACGAAAGCGGCGTTCTTCGCGGCGCTCGCGGCGTCGTACGTCGGCGACCAGCGTTCCACGAGGCGATACCCGCCCGATTTCGCGCGCTCGAGGATCCACTGCGCGCCGTCGTTGCCCATCTCGCCTTGGGTGGCGGTCGTGTCGAAGCTCGCGGCGGCGAATGCGTCCTCGACTCGTGTCCACTCGGCCGGCCCGAGATCGCGCTCGCGCTTCGCGTCGATCGTGCCGGGGTCGTAGCCGCCGTCTCCGCTCAGCCGGATGGCGACGAGGTGCGCGCGATCGCCCACGCGCGTGACGCGCACGGCCATCGGCCTTCCCCACGTGCGCAGCCACACGAACCGATACGCGGTCTCGCCGCGTGCCGCGGTGGCCCACATCGAGGGCTCGTGCATCGCGGTGAGATGCTTTCCGTACCATTGTGTGACGAAGCCCTCGACTGCATCGGGGAACGTGTGCGGCGGGAAGAATGCGACGGGCACGCTCGACGCAGTCGACGCAGTCGGCGCAGTCGGCGCCGTGGTCGACGCAGTCGGCGCCGCGGTCTCGGGAAGCGAGACGCTCTTCATGGGTGCACCCTCGCACCCCACAACACAAACGAGCACCAGCGCGAGCAACTTCATCTTCATGGAACTACGTACGAGACGTGACAGCGATCCCAGAGCGAGGAATTTTGGGGCGTAGCGTTCGTGTGTACACCGTTCGGAAGTGCCGCTGGTTACCAACCGGTCGCAATGGCCCATAGATTGCTTGAGCTGGTTTAGCCCAAATGGATGACCTTCTCCGTTTCCCGACGGAAGTGACAGCCGACGAAGCTGCGTTCGGCTTCGCTTCGCGCGTGGAATGCGGCAGCCGCATCGCGCTCGCTGCCCTCGACGACGGTTTGGTCGCCGTGAAGACGCGCTCCTACGACGGCACGATCGAGTACGTCATCTGCGACGCGAGCCTCGCGCCGCTCTACACGCCGGCGAAGTCGATTGACGATCTTCGACGACGCTTTTGCACCACGCGACGCAGCGCATAGGAAATCATGACGAAGCGTGTGCTTGTCGCTGAAGACGATGACGATGTGCGCCTGCTCGTCGTCACGTTGCTCCGAAAAGACGGTCATGATGTCTGCGAAGCCTGCAACGGGCACGAGTTGCTCGAGCGCCTCGCGCGATCGCACCAACCGCCCGACGCCATCGTCACGGACATTCGCATGCCCGGCATCGACGGGTTGTCCGTCCTCATGGGTTTACGCGACACCGGCTGGGCGACCCCGCTCGTTCTGATTTCGGCGCACGTCGATGACGAGGTTCGGGCGCGCGCGATCGAGCTCCGCGCGGACGCGCTCTTCCAGAAACCGTTCGAGCTCGCGGACCTGCGACGCACGGTCCAACGTCTCCTTCGCGCCGGAGGCTGGCGCGCCATGGCGCCGACGCTGCCGGATTCTTCGTAGCCCTCATTGCTCCACGCAATACAGGTGCGCGAACGTCGTGCACGGGAGCGTCGTCGCCTCGGTCCACGTCGTGTTCATCGTGCTCGAGGAGCCAACGGTGGCGTTGGCGTCGTTCGGGTTCGGCACGAAGTCGGAGCAGTTCGGCACGATTGCGGTTCCGTCGGGGTGCGTGGCCGTCCACACGTTCACGTTGGTCTGCGTGTTGCCGAACTCGTCCATGTCGATGGCGCGGGCGAGCGGGCTCTTGGCGGTGCCGGCGAGCTCGGCGAAGCTGTTCGCGACCACCGTCTTGCCGTCGATGAGAACGTAGGGCGCCGTGCCCTTGGTGAAATGCGTGAGCGGTGTCGACGAAGACGTGCTGATCCACGCGAAGAACGTCCCTGGAAGGCCGGGGCCTAGCGCCGAATTCTTGCACAGCGTGTCGGCGCCCGAAGCGCCGCCGAACGTGCCCTTCGACGTGCCGCTCGTGACGAAGACGCGGCGGACGCAGTCTCCTCCGCTGCATTTCGACGATGCACACACGTGCCCGATCGCTCCGCAGTTGTTCGGATCGCTCTGCGTGTCGATGCCCGCGTCGCCGCCGTCGGGCGCAGGCGAAGCGTCGGCGCCCGCATCGGGCGGAGCGGCATCGGTTCCCGCGTCCGTCGCGTTTCCCGGTGAGTCGCCTACGCACGCGACGAGCAAGAGCAGCGAACCGACGAGGCCATGGCTCAAATGCATGGGCCGCAGTCTACAGCGACGTTGTCGGCTATCATGCGAAAGTGGTGATCACGCGGCTCCTCCTCGTGTGCGCCGCCCTGAGCGGCTGCGGTCTCTTTCCGTCGCTCGATGGGCTCGCGGGCGACGCGTCGGTCGACGCGCTTCCGGTGGACGGCGCGACGACGGACGCAGGTCTCGACGCGGACGCGACGGTCGACGCGCCGAACGACGTGAGCACGCCGGACGGAGGATGCCCGGGCACCTCAGGGCCGCTGCCCGTGCGCGTTGGGAGCTTCTGCATCGACTCGACCGAGGTCACGAACGCGCAGTACAAAGCGTTCCTCGCTGCGTCGTTCGGTCCGACGTCGCGCCCCGAGTGCTCGACGAAGACGACCTACGTGCCGACGTCGGCGTGGCCGCCCGGCATCGGGACGGACGCCTACCCCGTCACGTACGTCGACTGGTGCGATGCGTTCGCGTTCTGCGAGTGGGCCGGCAAACGTCTTTGCGGGCGCATTGGCGGTGGCCCCGTCGCGCTGAGCTCGGCGACGGACCCCACCGTGAACCAGTGGTTCGCGGCGTGCTCGCACGCCGGCGACGGAAACCACGTGTATCCGTATGGGAACACGTTTTCGGCGACGACCTGCAACGTCCCCGAGAACAATGCCGGCGCGACCGTCCCTGTCGCCTCGCTCTCTGCCTGCACCGGCGGATATCCGTCTTTGTTCGACATGGTCGGCAACGTCTACGAGTGGGAAGACAGCTGCGACGCGATCAATGGCGCCGCGGACAACTGCAACGTGCGCGCGGGAAGCTACATCGATCCAGCCGGCGCGTCGCAGACGTGCGCGCGCAACTCGACGGTGGCCCGAAATTTCGCCGACGTGGACTTCGGTTTCCGCTGCTGCGGGCCGTGAACATGATCGGCGCCATTGCCTACGCTCTGCTCGCGGGTCCGCTCGCGTTCCTCGTCCTCACGAGGCGCTTCTTTTCGCCGCTGCCGGTCGTCATCGCGATTCAAGTCGTCGGCGTGGTCATCGTCGTTTGGGCACGGCTCACGTTTGGGATGCGTAGCTTCCACGTCGGCTCCACCGCCACTCGAGGCGGGCTCGTCACGACAGGCCCGTACCGCTTCGTGCGACATCCCATCTACGCGGGCGTGATGCTCATCCTCGCCGGCGTGCTCGTCGGCCACCACGATCTCCTCACGCTCGCCGCCGTCGCGTGCGTGGTCGCTGGTCTCGTTGTCCGCATGGTCGCCGAGGAACGTGCTGTCCTTCAGGCGTACCCCGAGTACGCGGCTTACGCGCAGCGAACCAAGCGCATCATTCCGTGGATCTTCTGAGCGCATCACCAAGTCGACGCTCCACGCTTGTTTTTCCCTGCGGCGTGATTCCTGGACTCGCTACTTCAGCGGGTTGGATCTCAATCCGCGCCAGAGTCCACGGCGACCGTCGCGCGACACGATTGAGGCGGCACGAGGAAGTGATTGCCAGACGTGTCGGTGAGGCACTGGGCGCTCGCTGCGGCCGACGAGCACGCCGACGGATCCACGGTGCTGCCTCCGAGAAAGGTACCGTAGAAATTGCGACAGCCTTCCGCGGTGCCGAAAGCGATCGGCTCTTTCGGTTGCCCGTTCGCGTCCGCCGAAGCGACGGTGCACGTCGAGGAGCACGAACAAACCTTGTCACAGAGAGCTTGCGCGGCGTTCTGCGCGGGCGTCCCCGAGCTCCCACACGCGCTCGCGGTCGCGAGCGCGACGCCCATGGTCATGAACACGGTTCGCATGCACTCCACGGTACGAAATCCCTATCGAAATGTCTTATCGCGTTTTCGGTCAAACCCGTCACCCAGCAAGCGCGGGCTGACCGGCCGAGGGCTGACGGATCGCGCCGCGACGGGCTCCCCCTGTTGACCTAGCGCGAGAATCTGGCACGGGCGCTGCCTCTCGCGATTGGATGGGCAGCATCGTGATCGCCGGTTTGGTCGTCGTGCTCGTGCTCGCAATCATCACCGCGTCACAAATCGTTTCCGACGTGATGACGCGTCCAGGCCGAGCTGGAGCAGCGTGCACGCGGGTGCGCTAACCTCGTCACGTGCTCGCCCGGTGGCTCCCGCTCGCCATGCTCGCCCTCGGTTGCGGCGGAAGCGTCGCAGCGGATCCGATCGGCGGAACGTACGTCGTGACGGCCACGAACGGCAACGACACCTGCGGCTTCGGTTGGACTCCAAACGCGTCGTCGCCAAGCACCGTGAAGATCATCGAATCGCCCAACGGCGAAGGTACGTTTCTCGTTCAGAGCGCCGATGGCGTGCTCGTCTCGTTTCTGATGCCTTCGCTCGGTTCTCTTGATTTTCCGAGCACGGTCAGCGGGAGCACGCTCACAGGAACCATGCACGGGTCGATCAAGCAGACCGTTCAGGGCTGCACGTTCACGATCGACGCGGTGGTGAGCCTCACGGTCAACGGAGCGAACGCCGTCGGCACAATCACGTACTCGCGAGTCACGAACGGCGACGCCGCGTGCAGCACGTCGAGCAGCTGCACGCAGCAGCAGTCGTTCTCCGGTGCGAGACAGTGATCACCGAGAGCTACTGGCGCGGCGGCGTTGTGGCTTGTTGCGTGTCGTCTTGAATGCACGAAGCCAAATCGAAGAACAAAAACTCCAACGCGAGCTGGTTCGGCGCGTGGAGGTCGCTGTTCACGTTGTTCGGGCAGTAGCCCGGAAACTGCGAGAACGGCGCTGGACCAAAGTGCACGTCCGAGAAGATCGCGCGCCCGTACTGCGTCGACGGGTTGCTACCGACGGGCGTGTTGAAGCTGAGATAGTAGCTGTCGTAGTTGCTCGTGACGCTGCCACCATAAAGCCAGGGCGTTGCTGTTCCCGCCTCGAACAACCCAGCGTCTAGCTTACCGACGTCGGCGCGCACGTCCGTCAAGCCGGCGTAGCCATAGGGCTCGCCGCCGCCGGTGGCGAGCACGGCGTTGTTCGCTTTGTACCAGTCCGCAAACGCTTTCCCTCTCGGGTTCTGCGTGTTGATCGTCAGGCAAGTCGGAGAGCTGATTCCAGCATCGGTCGGACAGGTCGTCGCGAACGGCACCGCCTGGTTGCCCAACCACGAGGCCACCGTCGGAAACGGGCTTGGACCTTGGCACGTCGTGTCGGACGAGCACTGCGATTGGCTGGCAAAGAAGTTGTAGTCGTAGTGCGTCGTGAACGCGCGTCCGCCGGCGTTCAAATAGTTTTGCATGTTCGTATAACCGCTCGTGCCGCGGCTGTACGTCGAGCACTCGCACGCATCGATGACGATGTCGTACTTGCTCATCTCGCCCTGCGTGTTCCACAGATAGCTCGCGTCGTGCGCGTTCGTCGGGTTGTACGGCGAGGGGAACGTCTGCCCGTCGTCGTTCGCGCTCTTGTAAATGTGTACGCGCCCGGTGCCGTTCGAATCCGTGAACTCGCTCGAGGCGATGCCGATGCGCTGGAGCAGGAAACACTCGGGGCTGTCACACCCCGTCGTCAGAGCGATCAACGGGACGTTGTCGTCTTGCGAGGTCTCGTGTTGCTTCTTCGGCAAGCGGAGCGATCCGTTCGATTGCGGGTTGTCGACGCACGTCGTGACAGTCGAGACGCTGAGATGCCGTCGCCACTTACCGAGCTGCAAGACGAGCGGGATGTTCGTCCCGCTCGGCGCGTTCATCAGCTTGAACGTCCCGTCAGCGGCCGTCGTCGTCCACGCGATCGGCGATCCTGTTGCCGGCGCGGCGCACTGCGCCGAGACAGGGCCATCGGTGATCGGCGAGAGCGCGGCGTTGGGAACGTAGACGAAGACGTTGTAGAGCCCGATCGCGCCGGCCGGGTCGTACACCTTGCCGCTGATGGACGTGGTCGAGCACGTTTGTTGGCACTGGAGGTTCGTGCCCGCATCGCAAACCACCGTCGCGTCGCTGACATTCGCGTCGCCCGCGTCGACGACATCGGCGACGACTGCATCACCGCCCTCTGCGACATCGACGCTCGAGTCCGAAACCGTCGTGTCCACGATGACATCGCTGGTCATCGCGTCCGCGACGGTGCACACGCCACTGGCGCCGACCAGCGTGCACACGAGCCCCGCGTAACACGTGCCGTTGGGGAAACACGGACCGCCCTCCGTCCCTTGCGGCAGCGTCGCATCCACTCCCCCATCGTCCGGCGTGTTGGGACCGCCGCTGCATGCCGCGATGTTGGCGAGGACTGCTACGCATGCGATGCCCAATCGCCACCAGCGGTGAACGTCGAGACCCCTCATGCCTGCCAGTTTACGCGAGCGCGCGCGTGCGGGGTCGCAAATGTCAATTCACTAGCGCGCTGTGCACTACTTGCAAACGCCGAACGCGCCGGTCGACGTGAACGGAGCCGCAACGGGGTGGCAAGTGCCGACGGCGCAATCACCATCCACTCGACAAACCTGAAACGTACCGGCCGCGCAGGTCGCGTTGCACGCAGAACCCGATAACGTAGTTCCCTGCCACGGACAAAGCGTCTGATTGAAGCTCATGGTGAAGCAGCAATGCTGCCCGGGGCAGTCCGTATTGTTCGAGCACAGAATGGGAGCCCCTTGCTCGCTCGAGCATGCCTGCGAGCTTGGCGCGCACAGCCCAGCGTCCGGCGCGACGCAGATCACGCCTCCGGCATCGCCGCAGACGGCGTACGCCGATGGGAAAATCCCAATCGCGGCGTCGCACGCGGGAGCATCGGGAGCATCGAGCCCCGCGTCCGCGCTCGAGTCGTCCGAAGCGGAGTCGGCCCCCGAGTCATTGACGACGGCGGGCCCATCGCCGACGCACGCGAGCATGGCTGCGCTCCCACCGACGATCGCCAAGGCAAGAAGCGTCCTATGCACCGACAGAGGATAAGTGTTCGGTGGCATATCCACAACACATCAAGGCGCGACCTTGCCCTGCGTCGCGCAGCTCGTCGACGACGACGGCGACAGCGTGCCGCCGAGGGTCGCGGAGCCGGACAGCGTGTTGATGCGAATGCGCCCCGCGCCGCCGCCGCCCGCACCGGCCGTCGAGCTCGGGTCGACGTTTCCGGGCTTGCCGTCGGTCGCGTCGGCGGCGCTGCCGTCGCCGCCGGGCGAGCCGTGCGTGCCGTCGTTGCCGCCTTTCGCGGCGATCGCGTCGGCCGTCGCGTCCGCGCCGAACGTGCCGTCGCCTTGACCGCCGCCGCCGCCGTTCGCGGCGAGCGTGCCGGAGATCTGCACCGCCGTGGACTCGAGCAGGATCGCGCCGCCGCTTCCGCCGCCGCTTGCTTCTTGCGAATTGCCCGGGTTGTAGACGCCGCCGAGGTAACCGCCTTCGCCGCCGACGTGGATCGCGCCCGAGACGTTGATCGCGTTGCCGGCGACGAGCTGGATCGCGCCGCCGCCCGAGCCGCCGCCGGCGGATCCCGAGCCGCCCGCCGACCCAGAAACGAGCGGGACGAGCGCAGCGGTACCGTACGTCGCGCCGCCTTGCGCTGGGCCGGAGAGAAGCGATGCGCCCGCGCCGCCCTTTCCGCAGAAGCTGCCGCCGCCGGCCGACGAGTCGCCGCTCCCCGCGCCTCCGCCACCCGAGCCGACACCCACGCCGTTGCTAGTCGGCGGGTCCTTCCCCGCGCCCGGGCCGAGGAAATACGGAGAGAACTCCGAGTTGCCCTCGAGCGTGCCCTGGACGGTGATGGTATCGAGCGCCACGACGACGAGCGCGTCGGCGCCCTCCACGCGCACGGTGACGCCGGGCTCGATCGTGAGCGACTTCACCGTGAAGATGGCGAGCGTGAGGCCCGAGCCGCTCTGCGTCTGCTCCTGGTAGTGGTAGACGCCCGAGTTGTCGCTGCCCATCACGCCGCCGACATCGGTCTCCCAGGTCTTGCCACTCGAGACCACGACGTCGCCGACGCCAGTGAAATCGAGCTTGGAGAGATCGATGTTCGACGGCGTGAAGCCGAGCGGGCTGGGCTTGCCGGAGTCCTGGCCCGCGTCGGGCGCACCGCCGCCACCGCTGCACGCTGCGAGAAAGCCAACTACCAAAAGGCACCGAAAGGTGAGTGAACGAGTCGTCATATTGGGGGTTACGCAAAATCGACTCGCGACAGGACACGCGCTCGGACGATTTTTATCGTGCCAGCGCGTTTAGGCCCACGTGGGTGCGAACGGCATCCGCGTGGTCCTTGCCGAGGACCTTCTCCTGGATTGCGAGGGCGCGGGAGAGCTCGTCGCGGGCGTCTCTCGAGTCGCCTCGGGCGGCGAGCGCCGAGCCGAGGGCGTAGCGCGCCCGCGCGGTGATCGCGTGGTCTTCGCCGAGCCGCTTCTGCGCCATCGCGAGCGCACGCCGCGCGACCGACTCGGCGTCGGCCGTGCGCCCCGCGTGGAGGAGCGCGACCGACTCGTAACCGAGGAACGACGCGATCTGCGCGTGCTCGTCGCCCCACTGTTTGGTGCCGCGCGCGACGGCGTCGTCGAAGATGGGGACCGCTTCGGCCGACCGCCCCAGCGCGTCGAGCGCCCGTGCGCGCGTGTTTTCGGTGAACGCGACGTCGCCCCAATCGTCGCCGAAGGTCGCGACCTGCTCGCGCTGGACACGCGCGGTGAGCGCCTCCGCGTCGGCCGCGCGCCCGAGCTCGATGTCGTCGCGCGCGAGGTTGCCCCAGCAGACGAGCGTGTCGACGTGGGTCTCGCCGCGAACGCTCTCCATGAGCTTGCAGGTTCGCTCCTGGAGCTCGGCGCTCTCGCCGAAGCGGCCTTCGTCGCCGAGTAGCACGGCGAGGTCGTTCATCACGCCGACCGTGCCGGGATCGCTCTCGCCGCGCGTCCGCGTGTAGATGTCGAGCGAGTCGCGGCGGAGCTTCTCGGCTTCGGCGAACCGGCCGAGACGGCGCTTCACGCCGGCCAGATCGTTCAGCGCGCACGCCACGGTGACGCCTCGCGGTCCTTCGGCCTCGCGCGCGATCGCGAGGCCCTCGTCGAGGAGCCGCTCCGACTCGGCGTAGTCGCTCTGCTCGAAGCGGATGTCGCCGAGCAGAACGAGCGTCTTGGCGACCTCGGCGCCGCGTGGGGCGAGACGGCGCTCGATGGCGAGCGCGCGATTCGCCGAGCGCGTCGCGTGGTCCCAATCCTCGAGGTCGTACCAGGTCTGCGCGAAGGTGTGGAGCAACCGCGCTTGGACCTCGGGCTGATCGCCGAGCTCGTCGAGATGGTCCTCGCCGCGGGCGAGGATCTCGCGCTGGGTGATGGGCTTGCCGCCGCTCTCTTGCGGATCGAACGCGCGCAGCATGCCGACGAGGAAGTCCTGCGCGCGCTCGGCTCGGCGCGCCTCCTCGCGCGCGCGGTGCGCTTGCCAGAGCGTCGAACCGAGTCCGACGATCAGGGCGACGAGCGCCGCCGCCGACAGACCGAAGGCCGCGCGGTGGCGTCGCACCATCGCGCGAAAGAGGTACCCGGCCGCTTCGCCGCGAGCCGACACCGGCGCGCGCTCGAGGTGGCGACGCACGTCGGCGGCGAGATCGCCGGCGGACGCGTAGCGCTCGCTCGGATTGGCGCGCATCGCCTTGAGGACGATTGCGTCGAGGTCGCCGCGGAGCTTTCGACGCCGGCCGGCGAGCGACTCGCCCGGCAAGAGCGAACCGCTCGCGATGCGCGTGCTCGGTCGCGTCGGCACGGCGTCGAGGATCGCGCGCTCGGTGTCGGCGCGGCTGGGCGCGCCGTAGGGCCGCGAGCCCGCGAGCAGCTCGTAGAGCATGACGCCGAGAGCCCAGACGTCGGTCGCGGTCGTGATGGCGCCGGCGTGGATTTGCTCCGGGGCCGCGTACTCGAGCGTCATCGGCCGCTCCTCGGTGCGCGTGAGCGAGTCGCCGGTGTCGTCCTCGAGCAGCTTCGCGATGCCGAAGTCGAGGAGCTTGGGCTCACCGCCCGCGTCGACGAGGACGTTGCTGGGTTTTAGATCGCGGTGAACGACGAGGTTCTGATGAGCGAACTGCACCGCGTCGCAGACGCGCGCGAAGAGCCGAAGGCGCGCGTCGACGCCGAGCTCGTTGCGCGCGCAGTGCTCGGCGAGGTTCGTTCCGAGGGCGAGCTCCATCGCGAGCCACGGTCGCCCGGCGTCGGTCAGGCCCGCCGTCGACGAGCTTGGCGATGTGAGGGTGCGCGAGGGCCGCGAGGATGCGACGTTCGCGACGAAATCGTGCCGCCGCGGCCGCGCCACTCCACGGCGGAAGCAGCTTGACCGCGACGCGCTGCTCGAAGTCGGCGCCCTCGCGCTCGGCGAGCCACACCTCGCCCATGCCGCCGCGCCCGAGCAGCGAGACCAGCCGAAACGGCCCCACACGTTCGCCCGCCTCGGCCTCGGCCATCCGCTTCGCCGCGGGTCCTTCGAGGAAACCATCGGATCGCGCGTCGGCCTCGAGCAGACGCTCGGCCTCGGCGCGCACGGCGAGGTCCGGCTCCGCGTCGAGCAACGCGACGCGCTCGTCCGCCGAGAGATCGAAGGCGCGGTCGGCGAGGTCCAGTGCCGCGCGCGCGCGATCCTCGGCCGAGCTCATCGCGAGTCGCCGAGCTCCGCGAGAATGAAGGCCCGCGCCTTGCGGAAAGCGCGCCGCACGGTGCGCACGTCGACCGCGAGCGCCTCGGCGATCTCCACGCTCCTCGAGACCGCCAAAGAATCGCCACTCGAGCACGCGTGCGAGCCGCGGGTCGACTGCCTCGAGCTTGCCGAGCGCGTCGTGCACGGCGAGCACGAGGTCGACGTCGGCGCGCACCGGCTTGTCGTCGATGGCCGACGTGACGAAGGCCCCGCCGCCACGCTTGGCCGCGCGTCGCCGCCGCGCGTGATCGACGAGGATCTGCCGCATCGCGGTCGCGGCGATTGCGAAGAAGTGCGCACGACTCTCGACGCCGTCCTGGGTCGCGAGCTTCATCCACGCCTCGTGCACGAGCGCCGTCGTGTCGAGCGTCCCCGGTTCGCGTCCGCGAAGCTCGCGCGCCGCGAGCCGCCGAAGGACCGCGTAGACCGCGCTGAAGGTCTCGTCGCTCGACGGCGGAGCGCTCGCGCTCATTCGCGTAGGGTACTCCGTTGCGTCGCGCGGCGTGGCGCCGGGTGCCGCTGAAGTGACTGCCGGTCGGCAGGAAGCGAGCCACGCTTGTTTTCCCCTGCGGCGTGATTCCTGGACGCGAGCACCTGTAGAGCGGCAGCGCCGATTAGTCGACCACCCAGTGCGTCACGAGCCAGTCGAGCGGGAGCTTCGTGGCAGCGAGCGTGCGATCGACCTCGAGCGACGAGGCATCGCACTCCGAAGTTGCGTGACACCGCGCGAAGAGGATCCAGTTCGAGAGCTCGTAGTGATGGAGAAGCTTCGCGAAGCGGTGTTTTTCGAAGCGCTCGAGCACGCGCTGCGCATCCTTCGCGCCCTTGCACGCGACGAGCGCGCGCGCGCTCGAAAAGAGAAGCGACCGCAAGTCGCCGAACGCTCGCTCCGGATCGCGCGCGACGTCGGCGAGGAGCCGCTCGAACGCGCGTGCGGACATGCCAGCCGCGCGGGTCGCGTCGGCCATCGCCGGTACTTGCGTGTCGAGAAACGCCGAGCGCGCTGTTTTTCCGAGCAGTCGCCCGACGAGATACAAATCGAACGCGCTCGCGATCGACTCACCGAGCAACATCGCGTCCATGGACGACGAGCCAACGGCCTTCGCGGCGAGGTGATGCCACGCGACGTGCGCGATCACATCGGCCGTGATGTGCGGGCCCGCGAGCACATCCTGCCCGCGGTCAGCGCCCCAATAGGTCAGATTCAAAAACAGCGCGCGGTCCCATCGCGACGCGTGCGGGCCACGCAGGACGAGAAACGGATAGCGCGCCCCAAGCAGGGCGCGTTTGAGATCCGCGTACACGGCGACGTGACGAAAGGCGCGCTCGTCACGGATCGAGAGCGCATCGAGCGTCATTGTCGTGAGGGACGTCATGGCGTGACCGACGACGATAGCGCTTGTGGGCTTCCCGCATCCGCCCGCCGTGCCGGTCTGGTCATGCGGTCGAGTGTGTCGTGTCGGCGCGCGATCGTCCACGCGGCGACCAAGGCTGCGGCCAAGCCGGCGGCGGCGCCGACGCCTAGCGCGAAGCGGGGGCCGAGATGATCGGCGACCCAGCCGACCATCGGGGCGCCGAGCGGCGTGCCTCCGAGGCCGATCGCGACGCGGAGGGCCATCACGCGGCCGCGCATCGCGGGCTCGGTGGAGAGCTGCATGAGCGAGCTCGTGGTGTTCGTGAACGTGAGCGCCGCGACGCCGATGACGACGAGCGCAGCGCCGAAGAGCGCGTACGTGGGCGCGATCGCAGCGAGGAAGCATCCGAGCCCGAATGCTCCGCAACCTACGAGGAGCGACGTGAAACGCGCTTCGCGACGCGCGGCGAGGAGCGATCCGGAGATCGTCCCGAGCGCCATGATCGACGAGAGGAGACCGTAGCCGCGCGCGTCCGTGTGGAAGACGCGGACGGCCATCGTCGAGATGAAGATGGGGAAATTCAGGCCGAACGTGCCGATCAAGAACAGCATGACGAGGATCGCGCGCAGGTCTGGGCGGCGCCACACGTAGCGGAATCCTTCGATGAAGCTTCCCTTCGCAGCGCGCGCGCGCGCGGCCTTTCGGAGCTCGGAGCGGCGCAAGAACGCGAGCGATGCGAGCACGGCGCCGAAGGACGCGCCGTTGATCACGAACGCCCAGCCCGTGCCGACCGACGCGACGACGACGCCCGCCACGGCCGGGCCGATCATCCGCGCGGCGTTGAACGAGGTCGAGTTGAGCGCGACCGCGTTCGACAAATCCGTTTCGCCGACGAGCTCCGAGACGAACGTCTGCCGAACGGGCGCGTCGAACGCGGTCGCGCAACCCGAGAGGAACGCGAAGACGTACACCTCCGAGAGCGTGACGACGCCGGTCACCGTGAGCGCACCGAGCGCGAGCGCGAGCGCGCCGAGCACGGCTTGCGTCACCATGAGCAGGCGCCGCTGATCGAAGCGGTCCGCCGCGAGGCCGGTCCACGGCAGGAGCAAGAGCTGCGGCCCGAACTGGAGCGCCATCACCGTTCCGACGGCCGACGCGTCGTGGTGCGTGAGCTGCGTGAGCACGAGCCAGTCCTGGGCGATGCGCTGCATCCACGTGCCGACGTTCGACACGAGCGCGCCGACGGACCAGAGGCGATAGTTGTGACTGCGCAGCGAGCGGAACACGCCGCGGGTTGGAGATGGCGCGGTCACTGACGTTCCGGCGTGTTTCCGCCGTGAAAGCGACCGAAGCGCTGCGCGCAGAACGCGCCCATCGCGAGGCTGCCTACGCCGAGCGCCGCGACGTGCCACGTGTCGCGCAGGTCGAACGCGCCGACGCGCGCGACGAGCACCCAGGCGACGACGAGGTTCGCGAAGCCCCAGAAGAAGTTCACGCGCGACGACGAGAGCCCTTGTCCCGGCGGCTTCGCGAACGGGCTCTGTAACGCGCGCCCCATGAGGCCGCTCACGAGGTGCGGGATGGCGTTCGTCAGCAGCACGCCGCCGAAGAAGTACGCGACGAGATGGCCCGGGCTCATCGGCGCGCCTCGAGCTTCGCGAGGACGTCGCGCGTCGTGCCCGTCTCGCCGAGCCGCGGGAACACGTTCGCGATGGTGTACGCGTGCGCTTCCGGACGCCCATCGGTCATCGCGTCGACGGGCAACGTCACGTGGAAGCCGGCCTCGTACGCTTGGCGCGCCGTGGACTCGACGCCCGTGCCGGTCGCGACCCCTATCACCACGACTTGCGTGACGCCGAGCGCGCGGAGCCGAGCTTCGAGATCGGTGCTCGCGAACGCGCCCCACGTGCGCTTCGTGACGACGATGTCGCTCGGTTTTCGATTCGAGCTCCGGAAGAAATTCGGCAAAGTCCGCGGGCCACGCGTGACTGGGCGGCGGCCGCTCGGTGCGTCCCGGCGCGCGGCCCGTCACGTTCACGAGAACGACGGGAAGCCCGCGCGTGCGAAACGCGTCGAGCAGCTCGCGCGCCCGCGCGACCACGTCGGCGATCGGGTGAACGAGCGGCATCGCCGCGACGCCCTTCTGGAGATCGACGACGACGAGTGCAGTATTCGGATCCAACGTGGTGATGCTCATGTCTCTCCTTCGGAGGCGATGCGCTCGATGAGCTCGACCGCGGCGCCGAGCAGGTCCTGCTCCTTGGGCGTGAGCGTCGCGATGCGTTGCGTGAGCCAGTCCTGACGCGCCGCGCGCCCTCTTCGGATCGTCTCGCGACAGCGTTCGGTCATCGACCAGAGCGTCTGCCGTCCGTCGTTGCGATCCGCCGCGCCGCGCACGTGCCCCACGCGCTCGAGCTCGGCGACGATGGCCCCCATCGACTGCGGCCGCATCCCCTCCGCGCGCGCGAGGCTCGACACCGTCGCGGCCCCGTCCTTTTCGAGCCGCAAGAGCACCGCCGTCTGCGATGGCGTCAAATCCGAGATGCTCGCCTGCTCACGCAGCTTGCGCTTCAGCTTCCCGAGCTGGATACGCATCGCTTCCGCGAGGGCAGCAGCACGGTCGACCTTGGAGCTCATGATCCATGTCTAACATTTATGAAGGTTACCTGCAAAGGTTGCCTTCATATTTCGTGCGCCTTCGGTCGTCGAGCCGAAGTCGGGATCCGCAGCTTTTCAGCGGCTGCCGAGGAGCTCGACGTCTCCGCCGATTGTTCCCAAACTGCAACGGTGTAACTCGCGTTCGTCGTCTTGCGCGAAGCGCGCAAAGACACAAACTGGTCGTCATGAAGGAGATTGGTCTCGGCAAGTGAATCGACGGCAGGCACTCGGCATCCTCGGCGCGCTTCCTCTGGCGGCGTGCACGCAAAGGAATCGGAACATGGAGTCCACGAGCTCACGTGAATCAGCTGCGTCGTCGAAGATGCCCGTCATCTTCGCGGCGCATGGCGCGCCCATCTTGCTCGACGACACGTTGTGGATGGGCGAGCTCGCGCGGTGGGCGGCGGCGATGCCGAAGCCGAAAGCCATCCTCATGGTGTCGGCGCACTGGGAGCATCGGCCGACGACGCTCGGCGCCACGCGTCCGGTGCCGCTCGTATACGACTTTTATGGTTTCCCGGAGCGGTACTATCAAACGAAGTACGCGTCGCCGGGCGCGCCCGAGCTCGCGGAGCGCGTTCGCGCTCTCTTGCGTGGCGCGAGCATCGCGGTCACCGACGATCCGGAGCGCGGGCTCGATCACGGCGCGTACGTTCCGCTCGTCGCGATGTATCCGAGCGCGGACGTGCCGGTGTTGCAGATGTCGATGCCGCGACTCGACCCGCGCGAGCTCTACTCGCTCGGCAAGGCGCTCGCTCCGCTTCGTGCGGAGGGCGTGCTCGTGTTCGGAAGCGGCTTTCTGACACACAACATGCGGTACGCGTTTCGGCCTGGAATCCCCGAGTGGGCGCGCGAGTTCGACAGCTGGGCGGAGGGAGCGCTCTCTCGTCTCGACATCGACGCGCTCGTCGATTTCAAGACGCGCGCCCCCGCGGCGGAGATGGCGCTGCCAACGTGGGAGCACTACGCGCCCGTGCTCGTCGCGGCTGGCGCGCTCGGCGATGATCGCCCGCCCGTGACGTTTCCCGTGACGGGCTTCTGGATGGAAGGCGCCTTCACGAAGCGCTCGGTGCAGTTCGGTTAAGCGATCGCGCGCGCTGCACTTGTGATGTCGATGGAAGCACTCGGGACTCATATGTTGCGTATGCGAACGCTATACGCAATTGGCGCAGTGCTCGAGTTGGTCGTCCGAATCGTGGAGCACGATGGGGCGCAACGCGAGATCGCCATCGAGGCCGTACCGCCGGACGATGCATCGAGCGACGGCGTCACGACCGTCGTCGAGCTGACGGCGCGCGCGCTCGAGAGCTCGCTATCGGCCTCCGCCGCGAAGCAGATTAAGCCCGTGGTACGGCTGGCAAATCATCGTCGTCGTCGTCGGCGTCATCGGCGTGATCGTCGGCGCCATCGCCTACTGCGCGACGGGCAAGTGCACCGGGGGACTGAGGATGTGATTCCTCGAGGGCGCTTCGCCCCAGGGGCGGCTGAACGAATACCCATGAAGTCGCCGGCGCGCGTCTGGTAGCGTGTGCTCGAGGTGGGTTTGTCGAGGGGCCCGGTACGCGCGGCGATCGTGTGCGTCGTAGCGTTGTTCGCTTCGGACGCGCACGCGGACGACGCGGGCGTTCCGTCGTTTGCGCGGTTCAAGCCGCGCGTCGACGACGTGGAGCACAAAGAGGACGGGAACTTCGTCTCGGGGCTCCCGCTCATCGGGTACGACACGAACACGGGGCTCGGGGTCGGGGTCGGCGGGTACTTCACGATGGACGGGAAGCGCGCCGATCCGCTCTTCGACGTGACGCCATATCGGCATCGCGTCTTCGCGCAGGCGTACGTGACGACGGGCGGCTATCAGCAGCACATCCTCTCGTACGACGGGATCTACATCGGCAACTCGCCGTATCGCGTGCGCGCGCAGCTGATGTTCGAGCGCAACACGAACGCGAATTACTTCGGCGTGAACGAGGCCACGCGACACACGCTCTCGTTTCGGCGCGCGCCGTCACGACTTCAGACGAACCCCACGTGGGACGATCAAGTCAGGCGCGGTGAGCGCGTTGCAACCGGACGGGACGGCTTCGCCGAATTACAACCACTACGAGTACGACACGCCCTCCGCGGCGGTGACGCTCGAGCGCGAGTTCTGGGGTGGACGGGTGCGCGTGCAATACGGCTTCGTCGCGCAGTACACGTGGATATCGACATACGACGGGACGCAAACCCAAGGAATCGACCGCTACGGTCACAGTGCGCCGGCGACGCACGGGCCCACGCTGATCGGGATGAACTGCGCCTCGAAGATCGCGGTGGGGTGCGAGGGCGGTTGGAACAACATGCTCAAGGCGGGCATCGCGTACGACACGCGCGACTTCGAGCCCGACCCGACGCGAGGCTTCTTCATCGACGCGACCGGCGAGTGGTCTGCCGGCGCGTTCGGGTCCGCGTTCGACTACTTGCGACTCACGGTCGCTGCGCGCGCGTATTGGAGCCCGATCCCGAAGCTCGCGGATCTCGTCCTCGCGGTGCGCGTCCTTTACTCGATGCAAGGCGGACACGTGCCGTTCTACGCGATGGACACGCTCGCGTTGACCGAGGGCGATCAAACCGGGCTCGGCGGCGAGCGCACGCTGCGCGGGTACAGGCAGGATCGCTTCGTCGGCCCGATCGCCGCGCTCGGCAACGCGGAGCTCCGGTGGACGTTCACGCATTTCAAGCTGCTCAAGCAGCGGTTCTCGCTCCAGCTCGCGCCGCTCCTCGACGTGGGCACCGTCGTCGACGACGTCACGAAATTCGGGAGCGCCACCTGGCGGGTCTCCGGCGGCGCGGGGCTGCGCGTCGGGTGGAACCGCTCGTCGATCATCATGTTCGACTTCGGCGCCTCCGGCGAGGACACCGGGTTCTACATCGATTTCGGAATGCCGTTTTGACGTGATGGAAGGGTTCATCATGATGAGGACAACGCTTTTTCTAGCCACCATCTCGGTTTCGTCGGTCGCGACGGCGCAGGCCGTGTCGCAACCCAAGAGCACGGAGGCCGCAGTCGAGCCGCCCGCGCCGTGCACCGTGCTCCCGCAACCGGGCACTCCGTGCGCGATGACGGTCGGGCGGGCGACCACGATCCGCGTCGCGCGCATCGGCGTCGAGCTCGTGCTCGGGACGCTCTTCGGCGCGGGCCTCGGCGCGCTCGGCGCTTACGCGGGACTCAACGCCGATCTCGCCGCGGGTAACGAGGCGGGGGTCGGCCTCGCGCTCGGCGCGTCGTTCGGCGTCGCGCTCGGCGTCGCTCCTGGCGTGTGGCTCGGCGGTCGCGCGATGAACGGCGATGGCTCCTTCGGGTGGACGCTCTTGGGGAGCGCGGTCGGGACGGGCATCTCCGCCGCGATCCTCGCCGTCGACTCGGCGCCGGGCCTGATGTTCCTCGGCGCGACGATCCCGGTCTCGCTCTCGATCCTCGCGTTCGAGCTCTCGGCGCACACGAAGAAACCAGCGCCCGCGTCGACCAAGCCGCCCGCGGCCCAGGTCATGCCGACGCTCGGCCCGCGCTACGTCGGCATCGTCGGGGCTTTCTGAGGAGCACGACGATGGGGCTCAATCGAAGAGAGTTCATCACGTACACGGCCGCGGCGAGCACGCTGCTCACGCTCGGCAACACGGGCTGCGGCGTCTCCGGCGCGGGGACGGACAGCACGCCCGACCTCGGTCCCGGGCTCCCCGACGGGGACTACTTCAAGCAGCTCGGCGCGGACCTCACCGCCGCCGGGTTCGGCACGCCGCAGATCGTCATCGACCTCGACCGCCTCGACGCGAACGCCGATTCGATCGTCGGCGAAATCGGGAAAGATCGTTATCGCATCGTCGAGAAGTCGCTGCCGTCGCTCGACCTCCTCGGCTACATCCGAAGCCGCACCGGCGTCGAGCGATTCCTCGTCCTTCACCTGCCGTTCTTGCCGGCGCTGCTCGCGCAATTTCCGACCGCGCAGGTCCTCGTCGGCAAGAACCAGCCGATCGCGGCGGTGAAGACGTTCTTCGACGGCCTCGCGACCGACGCCGATCGAGCCGACGCGGCGGCGCGCGTGTCGTTCCTCGTCGATGGGCGAACGCGGCTCGACGAGCTCGTCGCGCTCGCGTCCGCGATGTCGCTCACGCTTCGAGTCGGAGTCGAGATCGACGCGGGCCTGCACCGCGGCGGCGTGCGACACCCGAGCGATCTGCCGCCCGTGCTCGCGGGCTTCGTGGCCAACGCGGACAAGATCCGATTCATCGGCATCCTCGGCTACGACGGCCACACCATCGGCTCGCCGATGGCGCCAGGCCTCGAGGAGGCGGGCGTCCGCGCGGCGTATGCGTCGGTCGAAGCGACCTTCCGCGCGAGCGTCGACGTGATCCAATCGCAGTTCGCCTCGCTCTGGCGATCGGACCTCGTGTTCAACAGCGGCGGCACGAACACGTACCCCTTGCACCACGGCGGCGTCGTCAACGACGTCGCGGCGGGAGGCGGCATGCTCAGGCCGAACTCCTACTCGAACATGTTCATCGGCGCGCTCCAGCCCGCGCTCTTCCTCGCGGCGCCCGTCATCGCACAGTTCCCCAAGGTCGAGATCCCGTTCGTGAACGACGTCGGGCAATCGCTCGAAGACGGTAACCAGTCCTTCAGCATGTACGGCGGCGGTTGGGCGGCGGTCTTCGTCTTCCCACGCAACCTCTCGCTCGCGCCGCTCGTCTCCGATCCCGAGAACATGAACCTCGTCCCGAACCAGACGCTGATCGTCGCGCCGGGAGACATCACGATCTCGCCCGGCGATTGGATCTTCCACCAACCACGCCTCGCCGACGCCATCTTCCAATTCGAGGACATTCTCCTCGTGCGAGGAGGGCGTCTGCAGAGCGACCGTTGGAAATCGTATCCGCGTCGCTACTGAGCCTCACTGCTTCGTGTACTCCAACATCAACCCGGGATTTCCCGGCCCCGCGGCTGGCGCATAGACGTGGAACTTGGCGCCGCTCGAGTCGAACGAGTTGAACGGCCCCGCCCCGGGCGGGCACGTTTGAGCGATCGAGATGCTCGAGCCGTTGAGCGTGAAGTGCCCATTCTGGTGCATCGCGCTTCCATCGGCGCCGGCGTCGTTGACGATCGAGACGACGCGCTCGTACGCGCCGCCATCCAAGATCAGAACGGTGTCTTGCGACGTCGTGCCCGTCGAACCGGTCCCACCGTCAGCGCCCGTGTAGACGACCGCAGCGGTGCAGACGTACGTCCCCTCGCCGATTGCTCCGCCGTCACCCATCACCGGATCGGAGGCGACGAACATCTGCTGCGTGACGGGTCCGACGTTGGCGAGGCTATTGCACCCCGTCGCTCCGCTGTCGCCGCCGTCGTTGCCTTGGGGCGCGTCCGCTTGCGCGTCGACCCCGCTCGCGTCCGTTCCGCCATCCGTGGACGTGCTCGGACTGCTGCACGCCAACAACCCCATACCGAGCAGACACCATTTTCTCATCGCGTCCTCCTCGGGTCACGCTCTCAGATCTTCAACGGCCCGTCTTGAACCCGAGAAAGGTCCGGTAGTCGCTCGGCGTCATCCCGGTGAATCGCTTGAAGTTGCGCGTGAGGTGGCTTTGATCGGCGAAGCCCGCGTCGATCGCGATCTCCGCCAACGTGAGCTCGCGATCGGCCAATTTCGTGCGGGCATATTCGAAGCGCCGTCGTCGGTTGTATTCACCGACGGAGCACCCGAGAAAGCGCCGAAACGTCGCGGCGAAGTGGACGGGATGCACGCCGGCCTCCGCGGCGATGGCCCGCAGCGAGACGACGCCGTCCATGCGCGCGTTCAAGTCATCACACGCATCGCGCAGCCAACGTGGCGCCCGCGCGTCCACGCCGTTCGTTCGGTGCCCTGCCGAGGCCGCGAGGATTTCCCAAGTGAGTCCCTCGATGGCGATCGCCGAGTCGCGATCGCCGCGTCTCAGCTCGCGCAGGATCTGAGCGCCGGCCGCGGCGATCTCGTCGCCACCAAACTCCGCGGGCTGGTCGAGCGGAGCGCCGACCTCGGCGATGCGTCGCAACCATGCACCATTGAGCTCGACGTTCAGCGACGCGACCGAGCTGTCGTGATCCTCCGCGTGACACTCTCCTGGTGGATGAAAGACGAGCATGCCCGTTCGGCAGATGCGGCGCCGTCGCCCGTATTGCTCGTCGTACCGTCCGCCGTAGTTCAAACAGAAGTACGCGTTCTCGTGCGAGTGCCGCGGGAGGCGCGAGCCGGCGGCGTGGTGCGATTCGACGAGGACGAGGTCGCCGACCTGTCTCCGCTTCACCGCGCGCCCGAAGAAACGGCCACCGAGCAGTTTGCTCGCCATCCAGCATCCCCCCTATGTCACGACCGAGTATCGCAGCTAGGATTGCCGCGTGAAGCTTTTCTTGTGTGGGGGATGCAATCGGCACATCAAGGAGGCGGACGCGACGTGTCCATTTTGCGGCGTGGGCGTTCGCGGAGCGCTCGTGGGCGACTCCTCGATACGCGTGCCGCGAATGAGCCGCACGCTGATGCTCACTGGCGCAGCGGTCGGCGCGGCGGTGGCGCTCGCGATGGTCAGCTGCAGCGGCGAGACGTACGGCGGTTGCCCGGCGTGCCCGCATCCAGACGCCTTCGTTCCGTTCGACGCCCCGAACGAGACGGCATCGGACGCTGCGGTCGACGCGATGACCGACGCATCCGACTCGGGCGATTGACCGAGGCCGGATCACCGCAAGCGCGTCGCGGTCGCGCTCACCTGATAGCGCTTGTGGCTGAGAGGGTCCTCGAGGCTCGCGACGAGCATGCTCTGGCCCGCGTGGAGGATCGCGTCGCCCATCGTGGAGATTTTGTGGATCGTCGCGGGCGTCTGCGGGGTCATGTCGTCGACGGTGCTCATCTCGACTTGGTCGCGTAAGAGGAGATCGTCGCCCATCGTGCGCGCGACGCTCGCTTTGATCTTGAGGCCGACGTCTTGTCGCGCCTGCGGCGTGAGCGGCACGTTGGCGCCGAGGTGGAGCTCGCCGTTTCCGTACTCTTCGAGGTTGAGCGTGTACGCGCTCGTCGTGGGCGCCTTTCCCGGATCGTTGGCGGAGACGACGAAGTCGACGCGATACACGTGTCGATCTTCGGGCGCGCGCGCTTGCGGCGCGACGGGACGAGGCTGTGACGAGACGCAACCGACACTGATGCAAGCTGCCGCGAGAGCGGCGATTCGAGTGATCATGCGCGCCTGAACAGCAACGCGCGTGCCGAGCGAAAACCGCTGGTTTTCGGCGCACGCGCGCTCGAAGTCGACAATCCGTCGTCGAGCGCGAACGCGCGTTGTCAAAACGACGACGCGAGCGAAGTGGGCGTAGGATCGTTCGATGCGCCCGACTGCGTACTTCGTTTGCTCGTCTTTGCTCCTCGCGTGCTCGTCCGGATCTTCCACCGACGACGGCGGCACGGACGCGTCGTCCTCGGACGCGTCGCTCGACGTGATCGTGGACGCGCCCGCCGAGGCGTTTCCCACGTGCGACACGACCAAGCCCTTCGGGGCGCCCGTCGCGATCGCCGAGCTGAACACGGCGGCGAACGACCTCTTCCCGAGGATGACGCACGACGAGCTCTCGCTCTACTTCGAGCGATACGCGAGCGCGGACGCGGGCGTGCCGGGTCAGCAAGGCGGGTCCGACTTGCTCGTCGCGACGCGCGCGAGCGTGGGAGCGCCGTTCGGGGCGCCGACGCTCCTCAAGTCGATCAACACCGCGGCGAACGATTTCGATCCGACGGTCACCGGAGACGCCCTCACGATCTTCTTCGCGTCGAACCGTGGCAACGGCGTCGGCAACGCGGATTTGTGGATGGCGACGCGCGCCGACACGACGAGCGCGTTCGGCACCGCGACGAACGTCGCGCCGCTCAACACCGTCGATAACGAACACACGCCTTACGTGCTCGCGAACGGACTAACGCTCTATTACACGGGCAGCGCGGGCTCCGCGCTCGAGCGCGCGACGCGCACGTCGACGACGACGCCGTTCGCGCCCGACACGTCGGGCCTCTTCGGATTGGTGAACACGACCAACGCCGAGGTCTCGCCCGTGGTCACGCCGGACGAGCTCACGCTCTATTTCGGGTCGCAGCGGAGCGGCTCGCAGATGCTCGACGTCTACGTCGCGACGCGCGCGAGCACGGCGTCGCCCTTCGGCTCCGTCGCGCGGGTCGCCGAGGTGAGCACCGCGACGAACGACGTCCCGACGTGGATCTCCGACGACGGATGTCGCCTCTACATGCACAGCGACACGGCGGGCTCGTACGACCTCTACGTCGCCACCAAGCCCTGAGCTACTCGAACACCTTCTCTTCGACGGCGTCGGCCTGCGCGGCGTCCGGCTCGTGGTCGCGCGAGAGGTGCGCCGCGTCGCGCTCCTTCGACTCGCGGTACCACTCGCTCGCGGAGATCATCGACATGACCTCGTTCGTGCCGGTCCAGATGCTCGCGAGGCGCAGATCGCGGTGGATGCGCTCGACGGGGTAAACGTTCGTGTAGCCGATGCCGCCCATCACCTGCATCGCGTCGTGGACGGCCTTCTGGCACGACTCGGTGACGAACTTCTTCGTCTCGGAGACGAGCCGCCTCACGCGGCCGGCGCCGATCTTCGCCTCGACCGCGAGCGACGTCGCGTAGACCATCGCGCGCGACGCGTCGAGGAGCGTCGCGGCCTCGGCGACCTGGAAGCTCACGCCCTGGAATCGGTTGATGGGCTGGCCGAACGCCTTTCGCTTCGTCGTGTAGCGCGTCGCGATCTCGAGCGCGGGGCGCGCGGCGCCGATCGTCATCGCGGCGGTGCCGAGGCGCTCGGGGATCATCATCGTGTCGAACACCGCGGCGCCGCCGTGCAGTTGCCCGAGGAGGTTCGCCTTCGGGACGCGAACGTCCTTGAACGACACGCGGCTCGCGCCGCCGCCGCGGCAGCCCATGAGGCCGTAGATGTAGCTCGTCTCGACGCCGGGCCCGCGATCGACGAGCAGGCACGAGATGCCCTTCTGCGCTTCGACGTCGGGGTTCGTGCGCGCGTAGACGAGGAAATAATCCGCCGCGGTGCCGCCCACGATGAAGCGCTTCTGTCCGCGCAAAACAAAATGATCGCCTTTGTCCTCGGCGATCGTGGTCGTGCCGAAGAAATCGGAGCCGCCGCGCGGCTCGGTGAGGCACTCGGCGGCGAATATCTCTCCGCGGAGGAGCGGCTTCAGGTAGCGCTCCTTGTGATCGTCGTTTCCGTGGATCGCGATCGCGTCGCACACGAGCTCGGCGCCCACGCCGAAGACGCACGCGAAGATGTAACCGAGCGCGCCGATCTCCTCCATGACCGCGGAGCTCGCGACCCAATCGAGCCCGCGCCCGCCGAGCTCCGGCGCGTAGCGGCACCCGAGCAAGTTGCGCCGGCCCGCCTCGCGCAAGAAGTCGCGCGGGAAGTCGACCTTGTCTTGGTCCATGTCGAGCACGAGCTGACGCGGGATCGTCTTGATGAACTCGCGCGCTTCGTCGCGGACCTTCCGTTGGGCGTCGCTCAGGACGAAATCGAACATGGCGCCAGTATGCGCGATGCCCCAAGCCGAAGGGTGACGGAGGTCAGGTCACTTGCAGACGCCGGTCGGGCCGCTGCAGCTGCAGCTACCGCCCGAGCAGTCCATCGTGCAGCTGTTGGCGGTGCCGCAGTCCGCGCTGCAGGAGCCGCCGGGGCAATGGAACGTGCAGTCTGCACCATTTTCGCATTTGTACGAGCAGCTCCCCGCGGAGCAGGTCGTGTCGCAGGTGCCGCCGGCGCAGGTGCAGTCTTTCCCGCTACAAGTGAGCTGGCTGTTCGTGCCGCTGCCGCAGGCCGCGACGAGGGCGATGAGGAAGAAGAGGGTTCGAATCATCTGCGAGACACAGTGCCTGCTCGCGCCGGTTTGGTTACCGATTTCGGGGTGCGGAAGCGTTTGCGCAGAAAGGAAGGATGCGTTACGTTTCGCGCGTCACCGTTCTGCGAGATTGATGAGGTCGCGCGTTACAGGGACAGCCCGACCTCCAATGCATCGGCTCGGATTGGACGGGAACCAATTGCCTCGAGCCGGCATTGAGAATGCACATGTCATCTCGCCTGTACGTTGGGAATCTTTCGTTTCACTCCACCACCGAAGCGCTTCGTGAGGCCTTCACGCAGCACGGCACCGTGACCGACGTCCACGTCGTCACCGATCGCCAGACCGGGCAATCCCGCGGCTTCGCCTTCGTGACCATGGGCAACGACGCAGAAGCGTCGAAGGCCATTGCGGCCATGAACGGCGCGATGCTCGACGGCCGTGCCCTCCGCGTGAACGAGGCTGAGGCGCGTCCGGAGCGTTCGGGTGGTGGTGGTGGCGGCGGCGGTCGTGGCGGTGGTGGCGGCGGTGGCCGTGATCGTCGTGGGGCGGCGGCGGGGGCGGTGGTTCGCGCTGGTGAACGCTGTAGAACGCACAGCCGTTCTCGAGGCAGATTCGCTCGCCGTCGGCGACGCATGGGTCGAGCGCGTAAAGCTCGACCTTCGCCGAGAAAATCGTCAGGCGGCGGGCGGATGGCCTGGCACGATGCGTGAAGCCCGTGCCCGTACGTACGCGTACTTCACGAATGCGGATGCGACACAACGCTACGGTGTGCTGTCTCCGACGGAGCTCGAGCACGCCGTCCGTGCCGTTTATGAACGCGCACGCGGCCAGTGGCTCGCCTGCGCGCAGACCGACGAGGAAGAGAACGCATGAATCCGTCTTTGCAGAAACGTCAGAAGGAACGCGAACGCCAAGAGCGTCAGCGCGAGAAGGCCGCGAAGAAGAAGGCTCGCCGCGAAGAAAAAGCCGGCGCACCGCCCACGGCAGAGGGCGAAGACCCGGATATCGCCGGCATCGTTCCGGGACCTCAGCCGATCCCCGAAGAATGAACCTCCGAAAACGAAAGACCGAAGCGGCTGAACGCTTCGCGGAACGCCGGCGTCGAGAAGACGACGCCCCGCGCCTCAAAGATCGCGTGCCCACGCTCGAGACGCTGAAGCTCGAGGTGGACGAGTCGCACGACACGACCGGGACCGCCCGCGCCAAGCACGTTCGCCACATCGTGGTCGACCGCGCGCCGGCGCTGTTCGCGATCCCCTGCGGCGACCCCTCGTGCCAGGGCGGCGGCTACGAAATCACCGACGCGATGATGCGCGCGCTGCAGCAGAACCTCGAGCACTTCGAAGCGGACGATCGCTGCATGGGCTCGATCGGAAACGCGCAGTGCCGTCGCATGCTCCACGTCACGGCGACCGCTACCTATCGCAAGTGAGCTAACGTCCTGCCATGGGCAGCACGGAGCAGAAGCTCGTAGGTCCCGATCTCGGCGCGGGCGTCCCCGAGTTCGACGTCACCGAAGGAAAGCCGGTGCTCGGTCACTTCGAAGGCGAGCAGGCGATGCTCGTTCGCGTCGGACGCGAGGTGCACGCGATAGGTGCAACCTGCACGCATTACGGCGGGCCGCTCTCGGAGGGTCTGGTCGTCGGCCACACGGTGCGATGCCCGTGGCACCACGCGTGCTTCGATCTCAAGAGCGGGAACGCGCTCGGCGCGCCTGCGCTGAACCCCGTCGCGTGCTTCGACGTGCAGCGCCACGGAAACCTCGTGAAGCTCGCCGGCAAGACGTCGCCCGACGCGATCACCAAGCGCGATCGGCGGAGCGACGCGGGCCTCGCGCCCGAGTCCGTCGTGATCGTCGGCGCTGGCCCCGCGGGCGCGGTCTGCGCGGAGACGCTCCGAAAAGAAGGCTACGGAAAGTCGATCACGCTCGTCGGCGTGGAGCTGCCCGGGCCCGTCGATCGACCGAACCTCTCGAAGGACTACCTCGCGGGCAGCGCGCCCGAAGAGTGGATGCCCCTCCGCGGCGCGGACTTCTACGCCGAGCAGCGGATCGATTTCCGCGTGGGCGAGACCGTGCGCTCGATCGACCTCGAGGCGCGAACGCTGACGCTCGCGAGCGGCGGTTCGATCTCGTACGGAGCGCTCGTGCTCGCGACCGGCGCTGAGCCGTCGCGCCTTCCGATCGAGGGCGCCTCGCTACCGCACGTCCACGTGCTCCGCACGCTCGGAGACAGCCGCGCGATCATCGAAGCGGCGAAGACCGCGAAGCGCGCGGTGATCCTCGGCACGAGCTTCATCGGGCTCGAGGTCGCCGCGTCGCTCCGGACGCGCGGGCTCGACGTGACCATCGTCGGACCGGACACGGTTCCGCTCGCGCGTGTGCTTGGCGAAGAAGTCGGGCGATTCATCCGAGGCGTCCACGAGGCGAAGGGCGAAGCGTTCCGACTCGGGAAGAAGCCCGCGAAGATCACGGCGACCACGGTCGTGCTCGACGACGGCGAAGAGCTCGCGGCCGAGCTCGTCGTCATGGGCGTCGGCGTGAAGCCTCGCACCGATCTCGCGGAGGCCGCGAAGCTCCGCGTCGATCGCGGCGTCGTCGTGGACGAGCGCTTTCGCACGTCGGACCCGCACGTCTACGCGGTGGGCGACGTCGCGCGATTTCCGTACGAGGGGCAGGCCGTGCGCATCGAGCACTTCTCGGTCGCCGAGCGCCAAGGACGCGCCGCCGCGTACGCGATGCTCGGCCGGCAGCTCGAAATCCGCGACGTCCCGTTCTTCTGGAGCGCGCACCACGACGTCACGATCTCGTACATCGGACACGCCGAGCGCTTCGATCGCGTCGCGATCGCGGGCAGCCTCGACGCGCGCGACGCGACGATCGGTTACCTCGACGGCGATCGCGTCCGCGCGATCGCGACGATCAACCGTGACGCCGTGAGCCTCCGCGCGGAGCAAGCGTTCGAAGAGAACGATCAGGCGACGCTGAAATCGCTGCTCTGATCGGCTCGAGCGCCAGCGTGACGCGAACGTGACCGCCTCGGTCGCGACCGGCGAATCACACTGAATGCGTTGATACGCAAACACATCCCCACGTTCCTCGTGCTCGCGGTGCACGCGGCGGCGCTCTTCGCGCCGCTGTTCTTCTCCTGGCGCCTCCTGCTCGCGGCCGTCGTGACGTACGTCGTGCAGATGTTCGTCATCACCGGGGGCTACCACCGATATTTTTCGCACCGCGCGTTCAAGACGAGCCGCGCCTTCCAGCTGATCCTCGCGTGGGTCGGCGCGAGCACGATGCAGAACGGGCCGCTCTGGTGGGCGAGCTGGCACAGGTGGCACCACCGCCACTCGGACACGCCGCTGGACGCGCACTCGCCGATTCGTCGCGGGTTCGTCTACGCACACATCGGCTGGGTGATGGACGGAACGCACGACGCGCCGCCGCTCGAGAACCTCCGCGACTTCACGCGCTATCCCGAGCTTCGGTTCATCGATCGCAACTCGTGGCTGCCCGTCGTGACGTTCGCCGCCGTGACCTTTCTCGTGGGCGGAGCTGGCGCGTTCTTCTGGGTGTTCGCGCTCGCGACGACGCTGAGCTTCCACGTGACGCTCTTGGTCAACTCGCTCTCGCACGGACCTTCGCGCTATCGCCGCTACGATACGGGCGACATGTCGCGCAACAGCGCGCTCCTCGCGTTCATTGCGCTCGGCGAGGGCTGGCACAACAACCACCACCGCTACATGAGCTGCGCCCGGCAGGGGTTCTACTGGTGGGAGCTCGACGTCACGTTCTACGTGCTTCGCGCGCTCTCGGCGCTCGGCGTCGTGCGCGCTCTCCGCAAGCCGCCTGCTTCGTGGCGCGTCGAGAGGACGCTAACGCCACTCGAATGCGAAGCGACGACGTAGCGTCGGAACCATCGCGAGCCCGACGCCGTACAAGAGGTGGATGATGAACGCGACGCTCACGGGGAGCGAGCGCGGCGCGCCCCACATGAGCCTCGCGCGCGCGACGGGGTCCATGACGGGCAGAACGACGAGGCTCATGATCACGAGGATCGCGAGCCCAGCGAACATGCCGAACGCAATCGCTGCGGCGGGCGGAACTTGGCGCGGCGTGAGCGCGGCGAAGAAGACACCCAACACGATCGACACGCCGACGTGGACCGCGAGCCCGAGCAGGATCGCGCCGCCGCCCGTCGTGACCGCGTCTCGCCCGAGGAGCGTCGCGGCGATCGCGCGAAGCGGCCCGAAGAAGCCGAGCCCGATGGCCGCGTCGTAGAGCATGGCGAAGGCCGCCATCATGACGCCACCGATGAGCCCACCGACGGCGCCAGCCTCGACCACCTCCCGCGTGAGCGGAACCGGACGAAGCGGCCTCGTCGCTACGTAGCGATGGTTCATGCACGTTGAGGATGCGATTCGCGTGCCGCCTCGGTGAGCGGACGGACCGCGTGCGTCTCGTCGATGAAGACGTACTCGTCGAACTGCCTGGGCAAAGATGCCTCGAAGTAGTGGCTGAGTCGCTCCGTTTCGGGTCGATAGATGACGCCGATGGCGCGCTCGAGCTGCGCGGGCTCGAGCTCGTCGCGCACGGCGCGATCGCGCGGGCTCTGGAGGTGGAGCGTGCACGCCGGACGCTCGGCGTCGTGGAAGAGCCGCTCGTAGCTCCCCTCGATTGCAGGCACGACGTCCTTCGTCTCGTGGTCGGCGCCCCAGTCGGACGCGGCGGTCACGGTGCCGTGATCGGTCCCGAAGCCGACGATGTAGACGTCGTTCACGAAGGCCTTGCGACAAAGCTCGCCGACGTTCGTCTCGCCGCGCGCCCCGAGCTCGGTCGCGCGCGCGTCGCCGACGTGCGAGTTGTGCTCCCACACGACGCACCGCGAGCCCTCGCCGTGGTGACCGAGGAGCATGCGGAGCGTCCTGAACATGTGCTCGTCGCGCAGGTTCCACGAGGCGACGGAGCCCGAGTACATCGCGCGGTAGTATTTCTCGGCGCCCGCGACGACGCGCGCGTTCTGGAGCGCGTCGAAGAAGCGATCGCCGTCGCGCTGCGCGTACGCCATGCGCTTGTCGAGCATCTCGCGGAGCATCTTCACGACCTCGTGCTCCGCGCTCTCGAGCCGTCCGGCGAGCACGGCGTAACCGTACGCGACCGGGTCGGGGCGGAAGCGATCGAGGAGCGCGTAGCGCTCGCGGGCGATGCGCGCCGCGGTGGGATCGACCCGGCGCAGATACTCGAGCACCGCGGCGATCGACGTGAACATGCTGTAGAGATCGAGCCCGTGGAACCCGACGCGCCGCTCGGGGTGATCGGCGTTGAACGCGCGGAGCCACGTCACGAAGTCGTCGACCTCTTCGTTTCGCCACATCCACGTGGGGAAGCGCTCGAACGGCGTGAAGTCGATCGACGAGCGCCGCTCGTTACCGAGGACGTAGTCGTCGAGGCGCGCGGCGTCGGGCCAGTCCGCCTCGACGGCGACGAAGTCGAAGCCGCGCCGCACGACGAGCGCTTGGGTGATGCGCGCCCGAGCGCGATAGAACTCGGCCGTTCCGTGCGTCGCCTCGCCGAGCAGGACCACGTGCGCGTCGCCGATGCGGTCGAGCAGGGCGTCGACTCCTGTGCCGTCCGGGTCGAAGCGCTCGGCGTTCTCGTGAATCAAGAGCGCGAGGTCTCTCATCGTCACGAGACGATGCGAGAAGCGCGCCCGCCGCGGTTCTGACGAGCTGCGACTCGACGGCCGGCATCGTCGGTCATCCCGCGCGAACCGAGCTGAACGACCTCGCGCGTCGCCGCGGATTTCACGATCGCTTCGATCACGCGGATGTCGGCCAGGCCTTCCTCGCCCGAAGGGTGCGGAGCGCTGCCTTCGAGGATGCACGTCGAGAAATGGCTGATCTCGGGGGCGAGCTGATCCTTGCGCTTGCCGCGTCGCTCGCGGAGCTCGCCGTCGACCGTGAGGACCTCGTAGGTGGGCGCGCCGTGCTCGAACGCGGGATCGATCTCGACCTCGCCCTTCGTGCCGATCACGCGAAACTCCGAGATGGCCGACGCGCTCTGGCTGGCCGTGAACTGCGCGAGGCGATCGCCGGGGAAGCGCATCACGACGCTCGTCGTCTCGTCGACGTGACGTTGCTGCTCCTCTTTGGCCGCGGTCTGCATCGCGAGGACCGAGAGCGGCTCGTCGCCGAAGACGTAGCGCGCGGCGTTGACGCAGTAGATGCCCATGTCGAGCAGCGCGCCGCCGCCGCGCGCTTCGTGGGCGAAGACCGACGAGAAGACGCGCGGCTCGCCGATCTCGCCGCGACGCACGCGCTCCATCGCGCGGAGGTTCGCGGCCTCGAAGTGGAGCCGGTACGCGATCATGAGCTTCACGCCGTGGTCGTCGCACGCGGAGATCATCGCCTCGCAGTCGCTCGCGGTGGGCGCCATCGGCTTCTCGCAGAGGACGCTCGCGCCCGCGCGCGCGGCGCGCTCGGTCATCTCTCGGTGGAGCGCGGTCGGCGCCGCGACGTAGACGGCGTCGGCCCGCGCGCTCTCGATGACGCGCTCGAGGTCTTCGTACGCTCCGGTGACCTTCACGTCGTATCGGCTCGCGAGCTTCGCGAGCTTGGGCGCGTCCGACGAGACGAGCGCGACGAGCTCCGAGGTCTCGCTCGCGTGCTCGAACGCCGGCAGCACCGCGGCCTGCGCGACATTGCCGAGCCCGACGACGGCGTAGCGCACCCTGCGCGTCTTGTTGGGGTCCATGGTGGCTCGAGAGGCGAAGGGCGTGCCGAGCCAGCTTGGCAGGCCTCTTGCGTCAGTGCGCACGAATGAAGTGGATCGCCGCGGTCGCGCTCGCGTTCGTCGCTTGCTCGAGGCGCAACGAAGACCCGACGCTCACGAGCGCCACGCTCGAAGCATCGGCTTCGTCGCCTCGTCAGTCCGAGATGCTCGAGGCGACGCGCCGCTGGAGCCGCGCCATGTCCGAGCGCGATCTCGCTCTGCTCTCCAAGACCTACGGATCGCGCGTCATCTTTTACGGCGTCCCGATGAGGCGCGATCAGGTGCTTCAAGCGTTTGGCGACGCGCTCGCGAAAGACCCGAGCTTCACGCAATCCATCGACGAGCTGAGAATCGTGTTGCCCGCGCGCGTGCAGATGAAGCGCACGTGGGTCGCGTTCGGCGTGCCCCACACCGAGGAGATGTGGGTCGAGCTCGCGCGTGAGGACGGCACGCTCGCGGTGGTGCTTCAAGGCGACCAGCCCGACCACCGCGACCGCTGCGCGCAGCTCGCCTACCGCCTCGTGCTCTCGTCGGCGCGCGCGAGCGAGCTCGTGCGCCCTCCGGATAGCCCACGCCCGAACGAGGCGCGCGTCGCCCTCACGCCGCCCGAGTGGCCCACGTACGTCGTCGTGGTCGTCGATCACACGACGCCACATCCGCTCGCGATCGGGTGGTTCGACGTCACGCCGAGGACGGCCGCCGTGACCGACGCGTTCACCGGCGAGACCATCGCGCCGAGCCCGAGCCTCGTCGCGCAGATGCGCGGCTGCCAGCCGTGAACGTGCGCCAGGCGCGCGCGAGTCGACGCGCGCCCTCCTCGAGGAGATCCTCGTCGGCGCCCGAGAAGCACACGCGCAGCTCGATCGTTTCGCGCGGGCGCACGCGGAAGATTCGGCCAGGGTCGAAGCTGACGCCGTGCGCGCTCGCGACCTCGAGAAACGCGACGTCGTCGCCGCGCGCGCACGTGTCGGCGAAGATTGAGAACCCGCCGTCGGGCTCGACGAATCTCCACGACGGCAAGTGGCGGCGGAGCGCGGTCACGAGCGCGTCGGCGCGTCGCCTGTAGACGAGCCGCGTCAGGCGCATGTGCGCCTCGTAGTCGAAGCGTCGCAAGAGCTCGACGAGGATCGCCTGGCTGAGGCCGCTCGCCTGCAAATCGGCGCCGTGCTTCAAGCGCAGCAGCGCCGCGCGGTGCCCCGGCGGAGGCACGATGTATCCGATGCGAAGCCCCGGGCAGAGCGTCTTCGCGAACGTGCCGACGCGCCACACGGACGGGAAGAACCCGCTCGCGTTCGACCAAATGCCGTCGAAGCGCAGCTCGGCGTACGCGTCGTCTGCGATCACGGGCGCGCCGAGCTCTCGCACGCGCGCCCCGAAGCTCGAATCGATCGGCAGACCCGCCGGATTTCCCACCTCCGGCATGAGGTAGAAAATATCGGCGCGCGGCGCGTCGGTGAGGACGAGCCCGTGCGTGCGAAATAGCTCGAGCGCCGCGGGGTACGTCGCGGCCTCGACGCCCACCGTCGAGCCCTCCTTCGCGAGCGCTTGGGTGGCGAGCGCGATCGCCTGTTGTGCGCCGGCCGTGACGATCACGTCGCTCGCGTCGATTCGGCGCAGCCCAGTCGAGAGGCGCGACGCGATCCACGTGCGGAGAACGGCGTCGCCCTCGGGCCAACCGTACTGGAGCCCGCGGAGGCTCGGGTCGCTCATCACCTTCTCCATCGCGGTGTGCATCGCCACGCGCGGGAAGAGGCGCGAGTCCGGCAGCCCTCCCGCGAGCCCGATGAGGTCGGTCCTCGCCGCGCACGCCCGGTGAATCGATTCGATCTCCTGCAAGACGCCCACACGAGCAGCAAGACGCGAGCCGCCACGCCCGCGCCGTCGGCTCGCGCGTTGCTTGGTGACGTCGGCAAGGAGCTCACATGGATGCGATCAGTCTGCTGAAGAAACACCACCGAAAGGCCGAGTCGGCACTCAAGAAGCTCGTGCGAAGCTACGACGAAGAGACGCTCCAAAAGCTCGCGAGCGAGCTCGCCGCGCACATGGTGATCGAAGAGACGATCTTCTATCCGGCGGTGCAGCGCGTGAAGCCCGAGCTCGTCCTCGAGAGCTACGAGGAGCACGCGATCGCGCAGTTCGCGCTGAAGCGCCTCGTCTCGACCGACGAGAGCGATCCGCGGTTCGAGGCGCGCGCGAAGACGCTCTTCGAGCTGGTCCAGCATCACGTCGAAGAGGAAGAGGCCACGCTCTTTCCGAAGGTCGAGCGCTCGCTCGACGAAGAGACGCTCGACGACCTCGGCGAGCGCATGCAGCAGCAGTTCGAGGCGCTCGTCGATCAGGGCTACGAGCAGGTCCTGCCGCGGCAACCCGCGCGAGTCACGGCCGATCGCGAGAGCGAGCGGGTCGCGCACTTCGACGGCCACACGCGCTGACCATGACCGACTACGCGAACCTCCCTTGCCGAGACGACGACGGGCACCTGCTCGTCGTCGTCGAGGCGCCTCGCAACTCGCTCGTGAAGCGCAAGGCGGCGCGCGAAGCGGTCGACGAGGCCGCGCGAAAGTACGTGAAAGGCGGCACGCGATGAACAGACGAGCGCTCGTGGGCGCGATGGTGACCGGCGTGGGCGCGCTCGCGCTCTCGGGCTGCAAGCGCGAGGACAAAGACGCGAGCGAGGTCCTGCCCGTCGAGGATCTGATGCGCGAGCACGGCGTCCTTCGGCGCATCTTGCTGGTCTACGACGCGTGCGCGCTCAAGCTCGAGACCGGGCAAGACCTCAGGCCGGACGTGATCACGCGCTCGGCCGACATCGTGCGCCGCTTCGTCGAGGACTACCACGAGCGCGACGAAGAGCTTCACCTCTTCCCGCGGTTCGAGCACGCGCGCAAGCACGCGCAGCTCGTCGCAGTGCTCCGCGATCAACACCAGGTCGGCCGGCGGCTCACGGACGAGATCGCGGCGGCCACGCAGCGCACGCTCGCCGATGAGCACGCGCGCGTGCGGCTCGTGTCGACGATGCGCGAGTTCGGCCACATGTATCGCGCCCACGCCGCGCGCGAGGACACGGTCCTCTTCCCTTCCCTGCGCTCCATCGTGACGCCCCGGGAGTACGACGAGCTTGGCGACAAGTTCGAGGACGAGGAAAAGAAGCGCTTCGGCGAGCACGGCTTCGAGTCGTTCGTGACGCAGGTCGCGGACATCGAGCGCGACGTCGGCATCTATGATCTCGCCACCGCGACGCCTTCGTGACGCGCGGGACGAATGTAGGGTAATTGTTCTCGAATGGAGCATGGGGTCCTCCCGCTCGGCGCGATTCGCGAAGGCGTCATCGTGCGCGCGAACGACCACCTCGCGGCGTATTTCGGGGCTCTCGGTCGAGGAGCTCATCGGGACGCGGTTCCTCGATCACGTCGCGCCGTCCGATCGCGACCGCGTCGGCGAGCGATACGAGCGGCGCGTTCGCGGCGAGAAGGTGCCGGACTCGTACGAGCTCGAGGTCGTCCACAAAAACGGCGGGCGCCTGAACGCCGAGGTCTACGTGACCGTCGATCCTTCGGGCGACGTGCTCTTCGAGCTCGCCGATCGCACGCACCTCGTGACGCGCAGGCTGCACCTCCGCGAGCTCGCGGGCCTCGGCGCGGCGCTCCAGCGAGAGCACACCGAGAAGCGCATCTTCGCGACGCTCGGCAAAGGCCTCGAGGAGCTCGGCGTCGCGTGGGTGCGCGTTCAACCCGAGGCCGAAGGGCTCGTGGTCGTCGACCTCGGCACGGCGAACGCATCCGCCGAGCGGCTCGAGCGCGAGATGGGAATCCAGGTGCGCGGCGTTCGCGGCCCGTGGGGCGAGCCGACGCGTCACGCGTGGCGCGAGGGCAGCGCGTACATCGACGATCTCCCGCTCACCGCGGCGACCTTCTTCGGCGGCGGTGAGCTCGGCGCGAGCGCGCGCGCCATCGCGCGTGATGCCCAGATGGGCCGCGGCATCATCCTACGCATCGACGTCCAGCAGCGCCCTTGGCAAGTCCTGTTCGTCCTCGCCGACTGGCTCCTCGAGGAAGACCTCGCGAGCTTCGGCCTGCTTCGCATCCAGGTCTCGGCCGCGCTCGACGCCGCGCGCGTCATCTCGGATCTCTCGGCGCGCAACGCGGAGCTCGCCGCGCTGAACGCGATCGGCGCAGCGGCCGGCGCGGCGATCGATCTCGACGCGCTCTTCGACGTCACGGCGAAGAGCATGATGCGCCTGCTCGGAACGAAATGGCTCACCGTGTACCTCTTCGAGGAAGAGAGCGGCGACGCGCTCATCAAGTACCGCACGGGCATCAGCGACGAGATCGCCGAAGGCTTCGGGCGCATATCGACGGAGGCCAAGCTTGGCCTCGTGGCGCGCACCGGCAAGCCCGTCCTGTGGCGCTGGAGCGAGCTCGACGACGAGAAGCGCGCGCGGCTCGCGGCGATGCCGTTCGCGGTGATCGCGTCCGTGCCGCTCGTCGCGCGCGGCCGCGTGATCGGCGCGATGAACACGGGCTACGAGGACGAGCAGCGGCTCTTGCCGTCGCACCTCGAGGTGCTGCAAGCGGCCGGCGCGCATTTCGCGGCGGCCCTCGAGGCCAAGTGGCTGAAGGAGCAGCTCGTCCAACGCGAGCGCCTCGCGGCCCTCGGCGAGCTCGCCGCGATTGTCGCGCACGAGATCCGAAACCCGCTCGGCGCCGTGTTCAACGCCATCGGCGCCATTCGCCACCAAGCGGAGGCCGGAAAGGGCACGCGCCTCGCCACGCTGCTCGCGATCCTCGAAGAGGAGGCGACGCGCATGAACGACATCGTCGGCGACTTGCTCGATTTCGCCCGCCCCGTGAGCCCCGCGCTGAGGCCCGAGCACATCGAGTCGATCGTCACCGAGGCGCTCGAGACCGCGACCCACGACGCCATCGGCCCCGTGAAGGTCGAGTACGACGTCGACGAGAGCCTCCCGGCGGTCCCCATCGACGGACGCCTCTTGCGCCAAGCCATCCTCAACATCGGGCTCAACGCCGTCCAGGCGCTCGGCGCGCGCGGCGGGACGCTCACGCTCCGCATGAAGCAGGACGGTGCCGCCGTCGCGATCGAGATCACCGACACGGGCCCGGGCATCGCGGCCGAGCACCAGACGAGGGTCTTCGAGCCGTTCTTCACGACGCGCGCCTCGGGCACGGGCCTCGGCCTCACGGTCGTGAAGCGCATCGTGGACGTCCACCGCGGCGAGACGACCCTGCGCACGCAGCCCGGAAAAGGCACCACGTTCGTGGTTCGCTTGCCGGTGGTTTCCGCATAGAAATTGCGTTTGGAGCGCGTCTCGTGGTATGAGCGCGCCGCCATGAAAAAGGACGAAACGTTCGTGTGGGTGCTCGACAACGCGGGCAGCAAGACGAAGCGTTCCGTTTGGGACCGCATCACGCGTCGTGGCGACGACGACGACGACGACATGCCAGGCCCGAACGCCGGCGCCACGCTCTGGCCGGCGATGCCGCGCCGAACCACCGCGGCTTTCGCCTGACCTAGCCCCGGCCGCTCTTGTGGCTCGCGTAGGCCCGTCGTAGAACGGAGGGCATGCGACGACTCACGATCAGCGCCCACGCCTGCACCGAAACTCTGCGCCTCCTCATCGCGATGGCCTGGGCCGACGGCCGCCTCGATGACAAAGAGAAGGCGGGCGTGCGCGGCGCCGCCGAGGTCCTCAACCTCAGCAAGGAGTTCCGCGACAAGCTCGACGAGTCGCTCGCGAAGGCGCTCCCCTTCGACCAGATCCTCTTCGAGGGCCTCAGCACGCGCGACAAGTCGTTCGCCTACGTCGCCGCCGTTTGGATGAGCGGCGCCGACGAAGACGTCGACGACAAAGAGAAGGCGCTCATCGATCGCATCGCGAAGGAGTTCGGCTTCAGCGACGACCACCGCAAGGAGCTCGACGCGATCGCGAAGGACCTCGCGAAGTCGGGCGCGGACCGCAAGTGGCAAGACGAGATTGCCGCGCTCTTCAAGGCGATCCCGCCGCGCCTCGAGAAGGCCCAGCCGAGCGACGTCGAGGTCACGTTCGAGTGACTCAGTCTCATCCCCGCGAGCGGGGACCCCGGCAGCGCGTCGCGCTCGTGACAGGCGCGACGGAAGGCATCGGAAAGCAGACCGCCATCGAGCTCCTCGAGAGAGGGCTCTTCGTGATCGTTCACGGTCGCTCCGAGGCCCGCGCGCGGGAGGCCGCCGAGGCCATCTCGAGCGAGGTGAACGGGAATAAGAAGGACGTCGACGTCGCCGCCGCGGATTTCCGCGAGCCTCGCGCAGGTGCGCGCGATGGCGGCCGACGTGACGAAGAAGCACCCGCGGCTCGACGTGCTCCTCAACAACGCCGGCGTCTACGCCAAGAAGCGCACGCTCACCGAGGACGGCTTCGAGCTCACCGTCGGCGTGAACCACTTCGCGCATTTCGTCCTCACGCACCTCGTCCTCGACGCGCTCCGCGCGAGCGACCAGGGGCGTGTCGTGAACGTCGCCTCGGGCGTCCACGGCGGCGGCGAGATCGATCTCGACGACCCGAGCTTCGAGCACGGCTGGAGCGGCGGCGCGGCGTACGCGAGCTCGAAGCTCATGAACGTGCTCTTCTCGAACGAGCTCGCGCGTCGATTGCAGAATACACCCATCACGTCGAACGCGCTTCACCCGGGCGTGATCGCGACGAAGCTCCTCCGCACGGGCTTCGGCGGCGGCGGCGCGAGCGTCGAGACGGGCGCGCTCACGACCGTGATGGTCGCGACCGATCCGTCGCTCTCGAAGGTCACCGGCGCGTACTTCTCCGATCGGCAAAAGGTCTCGGCCTCGGCCAAGGCGCGCGACGCGAAGCTCGCGCGGGCGTTCTACGAAAAGAGCTGCGAGCTCACGAAGACGAAGCCGCTCGCGGAGCCCCGATGACCGAAGACCTCGAAGCGAAGCGGAGAGGTCTGAGCGGAGGGGAGCTCGAGGGGCCCAAGCCCATCGAACGTGAAGAAGACTCTTCGGAGCGCACGGTCCTGCACGTGAAGCGGCGCAGCGACCCGCCGCCCGAGTCCGTGACCGACGGGACGCGCGCGGACGCGCCGATCGAGCCGTTCGAGGACGTCGGGACGCTCGTCTCGGAGATGCGAAAGCCCGCCTCGGAGCGCATCGAGGATCAAGGGCTCGTGGCGAGCGGCGGGATGGGCTCGGTGCACGTCGTCCTCGACAAGGCCATCGGCCGCAAGATGGCGATGAAGACGATGCACGCGATGCTCCGCGAGGACGATCGCATGCTCCGCCTCTTCCTCCGCGAGGCGCGCACGACCGGCCTCCTCGATCACCCGAACGTCGTCCCCGTGTACGACGTCGGCGAGAAGGACGGCGCGCTCTACTTCACGATGAAGCTCGTCTCGGGCCGCACGCTGCGCGACGTCGTGCGCGCTCACCCGACCGGCGTCACCGATCCGAACGTGCTCTTCAACTTGCTCGACGTGGTCGTGAAGATGTGCGACGCGCTCGCGTTCGCGCACAGCCGCGGCGTCGTCCACTGCGACATCAAGCCGGCGAACGTCATGATGGGCGACTTCGGCGAGGTCTACTTGATGGATTGGGGAATCGCGCGCGTGCGCGGCACGCAGCCCGATCGCGCGTCGTACATTCCGCCGCCGAGCGACGACCAGGCGCCGCCGAGCAACAACACGGGCGACGCAGTGCTCGGCACGGCCTCGTACATGTCACCCGAGCAGGCCGAAGGAAACCGCGTTTTGCTCGACGCGCGGAGCGACGTCTTCTCCGTCGGCGCGGTGCTCTACGACATCTTGTGCGGGAGGCCCCCTTACAGAGGCGAGAGCTACGACCAGACGCTGCAGCTCGCGCGCGCCGCCAGTTACCAGCCGCCGAGCGCCGTCGCGGGTGAAGGTCGCATCTCGCCGGAGCTCGAGCGCATCGTGCTCAAGGCGATGTCGCGCCATCGAAGCGAGCGTTACCCCAGCGCGAGCGCGCTCAAGGCCGATCTTCTCCGCTACATGCGCGGCGGCGCCGAGTTCCCGCAGACGACGTTCCCGAAGGGCACGATCATCATGCGCGAGGGCGAGGCGGGAAACTCCGCGTACATCATCGCGTCGGGCCAGTGCGAGGTCCGCAAGAAGATCAGCGGCGTCGATCAAGTGCTGAAGACGCTCGGCCCCGGCGAGGTCTTCGGCGAGATGGCCGTGCTCACGGAGAGCCCGCGAACCGCGACGGTCATCGCGACCGAAGACACGACCGCGCTCGTCGTCGGGCGAAGCGTGATGCAAAACGAGCTCGACCTGATGAAGCCGTGGATCGCGCGCCTGCTCCACACGATCGCCGAGCGCTTCCGCGATCTCTACACGACGAAGCGCGTGACGCTCAGCGGCGGCCCGACCGCCTCGCGCCTCGCGAACCAAATCTTGATGCACCTCACGACGTGGGGCTCGCCGCTTCCGTGGTCGAAGGTCGCCCGCGAGATCGAGGCGCAGATGGGGGCCGCGCCGCACACTGTCCACATGGTGGCGGCGATGTATCCGGGGATTAAGCTCGACTTGGAGCGCGACGAGATTTCGCTGACCGACGCGAAGGCGTTTCGGGAGCGGATCGAGAAGGAGTTGAAGGGGTAGCTCCCCCGGCAGCGTGCTCGGCCTTCGGCCTGCGCGCGCTGCTGCCCCCTCCGGCGTTCGGCTTCGCCGAACGCGAGGGGGTTAGGGGAAACAACTGGGGCGCGCGCATGGGTGGCTCGCAGCGATGGATCACGCGAAGGGGTGTCGTGTGAGTGCATGCCGGGCGCGAAAGAATCCTGCCAGCCGTCTCGGGTTACGTGAGGGACGGGGGCGGCTGTCATGATTCTTTCGCTTGGAGGGGCATGCACTACACACGACACCCCTTCGCTCTTTTCCATCACTCGCGTTGCGCGGCACTTGCGGAAGCACGGCACTCGGAGCGAGGCGCTGCTCTGGTGTGCGCTTCGGCGGTCTGCGCTCGGCGTTCGCGTGCGGCGGCAGCATCCGCTTCATCCTTACGTCGTCGACTTCTTCATCGCTTGCCATCGGCTCGCGATCGAGATCGACGGCGGTGTGCACGACTCGCTCGAAGCACGAGAGCGCGATGCGCTTCGCGAGGCGGAGCTCATGCGGCTCTACGGCGTGCGCGTCGTTCGCGTTCGCGCGGAGCTCGTCGAGCGCGACGTCGCTGCCGCAGTGCGCGTCGTGCGAGCGGTCATCGATGACCGCTCGACCGGTCACGGCTGACCGCTCTAGACTGTTCGTCATGGGGAAGCTCACGAAGACGACGCGCGCGGCGAAGGTCGGCGCTTTGGAGAAGAAGCGGCTTGCGGCGAAGGGGCGCGCGGCGATCGCGACGGTGCTGAAGAAGAAGCACGTCATCGAGGACGCGTTCTACGAGATGGGGCGCGCGCTTTCGGTGCTGCGCGATCCGGCCGTGTTTCGCGCGCTCGGACACTCGAGCTTCGAGCAGCTCTGCGACACGACGCTCGGCGTCTCCGATAGCCAGGCGGGAAGGTTGATCGCGATCACGGAGCACTTCAGCGCCCGCGATGCGAAGAAGTTCGTCACGAGCACGCGCGGCACGGCCATCATCGACCTCGCGCGAGCCCTCGGCGGCGAGACCACACCGAAGGGCCTGCTGACGCGAGGCAGCATCCACTTACCCGATGGCCAGACCATCGACGTGCGCTCCGCCGAGGCGCACGCGATCGACGCGGCGGCCCATCGCGTGCGCGCACACCGCGCCCCCACACGACGCGGCGGCCTCGTCGTGTCCGCTGAGGCCAAGCAGTTCTTCGTGCACCTTCGCGCAGCGTTGAAGCGCGCGAAGCTCGACGTCCGCGTCGAAGAGATCGCGGCGAGCGAGAGCGTCGGAGCCAAGATGCGCATCGTCGCGAACGTCCACGACGCCACGAAGCTCGCCTCCGCCCTCCGCGCCGCCGACCGCTAACCCCACGAGCCCCGCGAGCACCTAACCCCCTCGCGTTCGGCTCCGCCGAACGCCGGAGGGGGCAGCGCCGCGCGCAGGCCGAAGGCCGAGCACGGCGCCGGGGGTGCTACTTTTTGGCAACCACCAAAAGCACCCTTTCATACGGCTTCGGGAAAGCCCCACGCACGCACTCCACGTCGCGAAAGCCCGCGGCGAGCAGCCTCCCGCGGACGCCGGGCCACAAGAAGGTCAGGTAGTACATGATGAACGGCGGCTTCAGCACGGCGTTCCGCACGCGCATCACGGCGTTGAACGTCTCGGCGACGACGCGCGTGGGCGACGTCCACGGCGGCATCTCGCTGGTCGCGAACACGAAGCGGCCGCCGGGGCGAAGCGCGCGATGGATCGACGCGACGAAGCGCGGCTCGTCCTTCGGCTCGATGTGACCGAACGCGCCGACGCTCACCGCGGCGTCGAACTCTTCGTCGAACGGCATGTCGAGCGCGTCGCCGCGAACGAGCTCGACGCGCACGCCGGGCGACTTCGGGGCGTCGCGCGCGCGGCGCTCGGCGACCTCGAGCATGCCGGCGCTCATGTCGAGGCCCACGACCCGTTCCTTGCATTCTACACATAACGCGCAGAGCGCGGCGCCCGTGCCGCAGCAGACGTCGAGCGCGGCGCGCACGGGGCCGACGCGCCGCGCGATCTCCTGCACGATCGGCTCGGGAGTTCGGAAGGGCGTGAGCTCGAACTTCGGCGCGATGAGGTCGTAGCCGCGCTCGGTGGACGAGAGCGCTTGGCGCGTGAGCTCGAGGAGCGTGGGGCCGCCGCGATGGAACAAAGCGCGCTCAACGTAGCTCGTGAATTTCGATGACGCCCGGGACAATTTGGTCTATCGCCGCGACCTGATGTCCCGCCTCGCAGCTCTTCGGGTCCTCGTCTTCGGCGTGCTCGTGGCGTGTAGCGGTGGTGGAGACGGCAGCGACGCGGGTCCTGACGTCGTCACCGTGACCGACGCGGGCAAGGACGTCACCGTCGACGGCGCGATCGACGCGACGATCGACGCGACGACCGACGCTGCCGACGCGCCGCTCGACACCGCAAGCGACGCGAGCACGAACCCGACGTCGATTCAGATCCAAGCCGTGCGGACCGCGGCGGGCACGACCCCCGACGGCGGCACGCTGAGCCTCCCGATCGACGACGCGATCGTCACGTACACGAAGGCGCTCGTGGGCGCCGAGCCCGCGGGCTTCTTCGTCCAAGCGGAGCAGACGGGCCCCGCGATCTTCGTCGCGGTCGATCCGCAGACGCTCACGCCCGTGCCGGCGCCGGGCGACCAGGTGTCGTTCACCGTGACGGGCGCGACCGTCACGTCGGGCGTCCACATGGTGACCGCGCTCACGGGGTTCACGCGCACCGCGCAGAACGTCTCGCTCGCGACGATGCTCCGCGACGTGTCGAGCGCGACGGACCTCGTGTCGAACCTGAACGCGTACGAGAGCGAGTACGTCACGCTCGTCGCCAACGTGAAGACGTCGTTCTCGACGTCGAGCAGCGGCTTCGTTCAAGCGCAGATTGAGACGACCGCGCTCACGGGGACCGCTGCGCTGAACCTCCGGCTCCGCACGCCGACCACCGTGAAGACGTCGGTCGGCGTCGACGTGAGCTGCTCGGTGACGCTCACCGGAATCGTTTGGCGCTTCGGCGGCGTCGCGCAGCCTTCCGGCTGGATTTCCGCTGATTTCTCGAGCCTCACGTGCAGCCCGCCGAAGGTGAAGACCGCGGTCGCGACGGCCAACACGTCGGTCCTCGTCACGTTCGATCGCGACATCTCGCGGCCTCGTCGCTCGCGAGCGACGGCTCGCAGTTCACGTTCGACAACGGCCTCACCGCGTCCGCGGCCGCGCTCGCGTCGTCGAACCAGGTGAGCGTCACGACGAGCACGCAAGCCACGAACACGACGTACAAGGTCACCGTCGACGCGACGCTGCAAGATCTCCTCGGCAAGGGCATCGACGCGAACGCGAACCAAGCGTCGTTCCCGAGCTTCAGCACGATCGCGACGCTCCAGCTCAACGAGGTGAACCCGAACGTCACGGGGAGCCTCGACCTCATCGAGCTGCTCGCGCTCACGCCGGGCAACATCCAAGGCATCACCGTCGAGCAAGACATCGCGAGCAAGACCGTGCTCGCCACGATGCCGAGCCTCTCCGTCGCCCAGGGCGATCTCATCGTCGTCCACCTCGGCGCGACGACCGCGACGACCGAGACGGCGTCGAAGACCGACTGCACCGACACCTCTTGCTACTCGGGCGCGTGGGACGTCGCGGGCGGGACGACCGGCATCACGTACTCGGGGCGCGTCCTCGTCGTTCGCGGGCCGAACAGCGCCATCCAGGACGGCGCCGCGTTCTACACGGGCACCCCGCCTCCGCGTTCTCCCAGAACGTCATGTCGCTCCAGTCCGCCGGCGCCTGGCTCCCGGTCGATTGCAGCGGAAATCCCTGCAATACGAACACCCTCGCCGAGACGGTGTCCGTCCTCTGGACCGGCTGCGGCAGCTCGGCGACGGGAAATAGCGTCGCGCGCAAGGCCAACGCCGACACGAGCTACGCGGCGGATTGGGCCGTTGCATCGAGCAGCTTCGGCGCGACCAATCCGTGATGTAATCTCGCCTCGTGAGCAGAGCGACTTGGTTGAAAGCGCTCGGCGCTATCGCGCTCGTCGCGACTGCGACGTACGGCGTGACGTATTGCACGGTCTACACGTCCGATCTCGTTCCGACGCTCGAAGGCGGCAGCGGCATCGGATGGTGGTCCGGAACGGAAGACGGCGGCGACGGTCAGGCGTGCTTCTCCGCGAAGATGCCGACGCCGAGCGATCGCCCGCCGCCGAGCACGCAGACGACGCCCGACGTCCCCGCGATATACCTCGCCGTCGGCACGATGCGCCTCGGCTCGCAGGATCCGAATTTCCAACCCGACGCGTCCGCGTGGCAGGACCTCGGGATGGACATCGACGGCATCTGCACGAACTCGCCCACGTGCCAGCAAGACAACCCGCTCGTCTCCTGCAAGCCGACGGTCACGGCCATCCCGTACGACGGCAACTACTGCCGCGACAACACGTTCGGAAAGCTCGAGGTCCAGGCCTCGTCGATCCCCGAGGTCGGCGGCAAGTACGGCCTCAACGACGACGCCTTCAACTGCGCGCTCTGCACGGGCGCGTACAACTTCGTCATCCGCGTCTCGAGCTACAACGGCACGGCGAACGACGACTCGATCCGCCTCGATTTCTACCCGTCGCCTGGCCTCGTGACCGTGCTCCCGTGGGTGTGCACCGATCCGCAGTGGCGAAACCACCCGTGCTTCACCGCTGACATGCCGTGGCTCCTTCGCGACATCGGCGTCGCGGGCGACGCGGGAGGCCCCGCGCCCGACAACGCCATCACCGCGGATCCGAACGCCTACGTGCGCGACGGCTACATCGTCGCGCAGCTCCCCGCCGACACGCTCTTCTGGTTTCCCGCGATCAAGGGCCGCAAGGCCGACGTGCCGAACGCGTTCCCCCTCAAGTTCACCCAGGCGCTCGTCGCCGGCAAGCTCACGAAGGCGCAAGACGGAACGTGGAGCGTCGAGGACGGCACGATCGCCGGCCGCTCTCGCGAGAGCGACATCATCCAGGGGTTCCGGCTCATCGGCTTCTGCGAGAGCGATCCGAACTTCACCCTCATGCAGAGCTTTCTCCACGGAAACCTCGACGTGCTCGCGAACGGTCAAAACGACCCGAACACGACCTGCGACGGCATCTCCGTCGGCATCGCGTTCACTGCGCGGCAGGCGACGCCCGGCCCGCTCATCCACGTCGACGACTTGGTCGAGTGCGCAGGAGACGGCGGCACGGACGGCGCCGCCGAGGCCGGAAACGACGGCGGATCCGACGCATCGCTCGACGCGCCCGAGGGCGGTTGACCCCGGTCCCGTCGGCGCGGTAAAGCGCCATCGTGCGCAGGCTGGCTGTTTTTGCTTTTACGGCCCTCGCGTTCTGCACCGAGCAGAATCGCATCGTCGTCCACACGGGGAAGCTCGACGACGTCACGCGCCCGGACGTCGGCGACGACCTCGAGATCGTGCACGTGCCGACCGAGGGCTACGTCGCGCAGAAGCCCGGCTTCTACACCGTGCACGATGCCAGCGACTGGCTCTTCATCTGGAAGGACCCGCGCCCCGACGCGCAGCCTCCTCCTCCTCCGCGTGAGATCGACTGGAAGAACGAGATGCTCTTCGTCGCGACCGCGCCGGACGAGGGCGCGCGCTCGATCGAGATCAAGAAGGTCATCGAGCAGAACAGCGGCGTCCACGTCTACCTCACCGAGACGCTGAGCGGACCGAGCTGCCCGACGACGCCGAACGCGCCGCCGCCGATGGACATCGTGGTGCTGAAATCGGTGCCCTTCGACGTGCACGTTCATCACGATCGCGTCCGCGCCGAAGAGTGCGGTCCGCCGCCCGACGCGGTCGTCGCGTGTCGAGTAGCAGGATCAGGCTTGCCCGGCGTCGTGAAGCTCGCCGCGCAGACGGGCCAGACGATCGACTGCGACTCGAGCGCGAGCAAGCCGCACACGGGCTCGCTCATCGATCGCGGCTGGCAGCTCAGCACGCTCCCGCCCGGCTCGACGACCAAGCTCACCGCGGGCTCGCAGAGCATCGGCGTCACGTTGGTGCTCGACGCGTGGGGCACGTACGGCATCGATCTCGAGGTGCGCGATCAAGCGCGCACCGGCTCCGCGCTCGCGACGATCGAAGCGCCTCCGCCCGACACCGGCGTCCCCATCGAGCTCCACTGGACGGCGTTCGATCGCAACGACGACGCGAGCATGTTCCCGCGCGTCGAGCTCCACGTCGCCGACAGCGCCCACGAAGACTGCGGCCCCGCGACCGCGAAATCGTGGTGCGCCGTGCGGACGATCGGCACCGTGCAGCAAATCCACCTGAAGCCCGACACCGGCAAGACGTACCGCGCGTACGTGACGTACCAAGACTTCCGCCTCAAAGGCTCGCCCATCGCGTGCGTCCGCACGTTCCCGAAGGGCCGCCCTTCCGTCGCGACGTGCGACGACACGGTCCGCGCCGCGAACGCGACGTGGGAGGTCGGCACGATCGACGAAGCGACGACGACGATCTACGACCCGAAGAAGGGGAAGCCGATGCCGTATGCGGCGACGACGTCCGACGCGGGTGCGCCTGCGGTGACGGACGCGGGTGCGCCCTCGGTGGTCGAACGAACGAATCCTTTCGTGACGGTGGACGCAGGCGGACCGGCGGTCGAACGCAAGAACCCGTTCTGAGTCCCGACCTGGGTGACCCCGGACTGAAGTCCGGGGCCACGAGAGATTAACGACGCGCTTCGGAGACTTGCCAGCGACGTGGAGAACGGAGCAGTAAGCCCTACCCTGACGGGCAGGGCTCACGCTGCACTTCGTTGACAACTTCTGTGGCGGCCGCGCGATGGGCGTGATGTGCGGCACGCCAAGGCTTTCGTTTGCGTTCATGTCGTCTGGTCGACGCACGATCGCGTGGCGTTGATCGGCCGCGAGCTCGATGAGCCGCTTGCGACGCTGATCGCAAACACGGCAACGAACGTGGGATGCGCGGCTCTTGCTGTTGGCAACGCGGCGGATCACGTCCACGCGCTTCTTCGCGCAACACCGAATGTGGCGTTGAGCACGCTCGTCCAGCGACTCAAAGGAACGACCTCGCGCTCACTTCGGATTCGGTGGCAGGTCGGGTACTTCGCCGAATCGATCAGCATCGCCGATCTCACCAACGTGGCCGGATACGTGCGACGCCAACGCGCTCGCCACGACGCATCTCACCCGCTCGAAGCGTGGTCAGACATCCGCACCGCGTGAGCCCGGCCCGTCAGGGCTGGGCTTACTGCCACGTTCGGCCCAGCGCGGGAGGCACACGACAAGGCGCCTTTCCCTCTTCTTGGCCCCGGACTTCAGTCCGGGGCCAACCAGGTCCGGACGGCGCCGGACAAACCAGAACTCAACGGACCACAGCTCGCGCTCAGCGCGCGCGGATCTCCCGCTCTTCTTCTCCCAGCTTGGCGACGCACTCCATCGCTCGCTCGCTGACCGCTTTGAACGTGCGCGGGCTGGGCGGTTGGTCGAAGAGACCGCCGAAGTCGACGGGCTTGCCGAAGACGACGTTCACGCGGTCGCCCTTGCCGGTGAAGTTGCCGAGCACCTGCTTCTTCAAATCGTTGCCGAGGCCGTTGATGAAGACGGGGAGCACGGGCATGCGCGCTTGGTGGATGATGCGACCGACGCCGCTCCGCGCGGGGAGCTGTGAGTACGGGTCGCCCGTGTTGCGCGTGCCCTCGGGGTGAAGGCCGATGAAGAAGCCGCCCTTGCGCAGGAGGCGGATCGTCTCGTCGAGGCTCGCGAGGTTCAGGTGCGCGAGCTTTTTGTCGCGGAAGACCGGCGGGTACATCGCGAAGAAGCTCATCACGGCGTTGACGAAGATGCCGGTCGCGGAGTCGTAGAAGAAGTTCGAGCGCACCGGAAAGAGGATGCGGTGCTTCATCCCGCGCTTCACGAGGAACGCGGTGATGACGTACATGTCGAAGAAGCTGCGGTGGTTCGAGACGACGATGTAGCTCTGGTCGTCGCGAGAGCTCGCCGATTCGGTCGAGGCCGTACACGTCACGGATGTTTCGGGTGCAGACCTCGATCCAGTTGCAGCCGAAGGTGCGCTGGCCGAGCCTCAGCGCCTGGTCCCACCAGCCGGGCTCGAGGCTCTTCTGCACGATGCGCATGTGGACGTGGGCGATTCGCGGCAGCTCGGGCGCGAGGAGTGCCTTGTCCGGATGGGGCATGAGGCGCTCTTGGCGAACGCCGCTGGCCGGTCTGGGCTGCTCCGACTGGTTCATTTGTGTATCGTGCATGCCTCATGTCCCGGTGGCTGATCAAGAGTGAGCCGCACGTGTACGCGTTTTCGCGCCTCCAGAAGGACAAGGAGACGTCGTGGACCGGCGTCCGCAATTTCGAGGCGCGCAACAACCTTCGCGCCATGAAACAGGGCGATCTCGCGCTCTTTTACCACTCGAACAAGGGCAAAGAGGTCGTCGGCGTCGCGAAGGTCGTGCGGGAGGCGTACGCGGACCCGACGGCGCCGAAGGACGAGGCGGACACCTGGGTCACCGTGGATTTCGCCCCCGTGAAGCCGTTCGCGGAGCCGGTCTCGCTCGCGGCCATCAAGTCGGCGAAGAAGCTCGAGGGCATCGCGCTCGTGAAGAAGGCGCGCATCTCGGTCGTGCCGCTCACGGACGCGCAGTTTCGGGAAGTGCTCAAGATGGGGAAGACGAATGTCTGAAGTCGCGAAAATCATCCGTTTGCTCAAGGATCCGTCCGTCGAGAAGCGCATCGCCGCGGCGATCGTGCTCGGCGAGCTCAAGGTGAAGAGCCCCGAAGCGGTCGAGGGGTTCGTGTCGCTGATCGACAGCGGCGTGCCCGTGCTGCAGCGGCACGCACTCGAAGCGCTGACGCACGTCGGAAGCGCGAAGAAGGTCGTCGGCAAGGCGCTCGAGCTTCTCGCGTCGAACGTCGAGGACGTGCGGCGCGCGGCGACCGCGGCGATCCGAAGCGTCGGCGACGACGCGGTCCCGCTCATTCGCGCTCGGCTCGAGCAGAGCGATGGCCACGAGCGGCGCGCGCTCGACGCGATCCTCGCGGACGTCGGCGGCAAGGACGCGTTCTCGACGCTGCTCGCGGGCCTCGCGACGGCGGAGGGCGAGGCCGCGAAGGCTGCCGCGCTCGCCGTGCGCCAGCACGTGAAGGACGCGGGCGTCCGCGAGCGGCGAAGCTACCTGACCGAGGTCGAGAAGTATTTGAAGAAGCAGGGAAGCGGCTCGCCGAGCGCGATCTGCGCGGCGATCAAGATCCTCGGTTACCTCGAGGACGACAGCGCCGTCACGACGCTCCTCGCGTACGCGACCGGCAAGGACCAGCCCGCGCTCGTTCGCCAAGAGGCGCTCATCGCGCTGCGCTTCGCGCTCCAAGGCGGAAAGCCCAACGCGAAGGTCGTGACCGCGCTCGTCGAGGCCGCGGAGTCTTCGGATCGCTCGCTCGCGCACACCGCGCTCCACACGCTCGGCACGCTCTCGCTCCCGCCCGCGACGATGCCGCGGTTCGAGAAGCTCCTCGCGCACGACGATCTCGAGCGCGTGCGCTTCGCCGCCGCGTACCTCGGAGGTCAACCGAACGCGACCGCGCCGCTCGTGAAGGCGCTGCTCAACCAAGACCGAAAGCGCGCCGAGGTCGTCGCCGAGACGCTCACCGGACGCGAAGCAGCGGCCCCCGCGCTCGCTCGTGCGCTGCTCGACACCAAGGATCTCGATCGCGCGTGGCTCCTTCGCAAGGTGCTCACGCCGGTCGCGAAGTCCGTCCCGCCCGCGGTTCGCAAGGAGCTCCTCGCGCTCGCCGAGAAGCGGCTCGCGACGGGCGCGCGCGGGTGGGAGGCGCCGCTCGAGGTCGCTCAAGCGGCCGACCCCGAAGGCACGGGAAAGGCGCTCCGCGCGCTCGCCGAGCGCCTCCGTCGATCTCAGACCGAGCGCGCCGCAACGGTGCTCGGCCTCGTCCTCCGCACGCCGACCGCGACCGACGAAGACCGCTACACGCTCGCGTCGATCGAGCTCCGGAAGTCGACGCTCGACACGCGCCCGCAGACCCGCGCCGCCGACGGCGCGCTCTCGCGCCTCAAATACCTGACGACGCGCGGGTACGACGTTGCAGCCGCGCTACGCAAGGATCGCGCCCTCGAGCTCGATCACCTCTACTATGTAGGTTTCCACTTCGCCGAAGAGGGCCACACGCTCGGCGACGATCTGCTCGAGCACGTCGTCAAAAAGGGCGGCAAGTCGAAGGTCGCGAAGGCCGCCAAGAACAAACTGGCGCTGACCGCCTGAACGCCCAAGCACGCCTGCGCGCGCGCACGAGACAGCCGCGAAGAACAAGCTCGCGCTGGCTGCCTGAGCTACTTGACGCGTACCGTGCATCTGAAATGATGAGATTGTGCCCCCGTACGATGACGACGACTCCGAGAAGACGAACGTCTCTCAGATGGGCGATGTCGTTCGGGAGCTCCTCGCTCGCGGACAGCGCGACCGCGCGTACCTGATCGTCCTCCAGGATCCGAACGTCGGCGAGATGTATCGGCTCGAGGGCGGCGAGAGCGTGCTCGGCCGCGGCACCGCGGCGACGATCCGTCTGGGCGACGACGGCATCTCGCGCCGCCACGCGCGCATCTTCGTCGCAGAAGGACGTCGGTCAAGATCGAAGACCTCGGGAGCGCGAACGGCACGCTCGTGAACGGCACGCTCGTGCAGCAGCAGGCGCTCCGCGACGGCGACAAGATCCAGCTCGGGTCGACGACGATCCTCAAGTTCACGTACCACGACAAGCTCGAGGAGAACTTCCAGCGCGCGATGTACGACGCCGCGCTGCGCGACGACCTCACGAAGGCGTTCAACAAGAAGCACTTCCTCGATCGCCTCGAGCAGGAGGTCGCGTTCTCGAGGCGCCACGGCTCGCCGCTGTCGCTCTTGATGTTCGACGTCGATCACTTCAAGCGCATCAACGACACCTACGGTCACGTCGCTGGCGACCACGTCCTCGCGAAGCTCGCGCAAGGTGACGCACAGCCACCGTGCGCACCGAAGACATCTTCGGGCGCTACGGCGGCGAGGAGTTCGCGGTCCTCTGCCGCGGCATCCCGCTCGAGAGCGCGGCCACGCTCGCCGAGCGCCTTCGCGCCATGGTCGAGTCGACCCAGCTCACCTTCGAGTCGCGTGTCATCCAGGTGACGATCAGCATCGGAGTGGCGGCATATCCGCAGGTTGCCGCGCAAAACGGGCTCGAGCTCATCGGGGCGGCGGACGAGGCGCTTTACGGTGCAAAGCGTAGCGGCCGAAACCGTGTCGTCCTGAAGTCGTAGCGCGGTATTCTCACGGGCCATGCCGGCCGTGCCGTCGAGCGTCCAGCCCGGTCGTGCTTTCGGCAAGTACGTCGTGAAGCGCCTCGTCGCCGAAGGCGGCATGGCGGTCGTCTTCGAAGCGCAGCACTCGAAGCTCGGCCAGCGCGTCGCGATCAAGCTCCTCAACGCGAACCTCGCGCAGAAGCCGGACATCGTGGCGCGCTTTCATCGCGAGGCGCAGGCTGCGGCGCGCATTCCGAGCCAGCACGTCGTGCGCGTCATCGACGTCGAGACGACCGAGGACGGCCGCCCTTACATCGTGATGGAGTACCTCGAGGGGCGCGATCTCGAGGACGAGATCCGCGCGCGCGGCCCGCTGCCCGTGGGCGATGCGGTCGCGTTCCTCCTCGAGGCGGCGTCCGCGGTCTCGATCGCGCACCGCGCAGGCATCGTCCACCGCGACATCAAGCCCGCGAACATCTTCGTCGCCGAGGAGAAGCCGCGGAAGGTCGTGAAGGTGCTCGACTTCGGCATCTCGAAGGTCGACTCGCCGACCGAGATCTCCACGACGTCGACGCAGACGATGCTCGGCACGCCGCTCTACATGTCGCCCGAGCAGGTGCGAAGCGCGCGCGACGTCGACGGTCGCACCGACATCTGGTCGCTCGGCGTCGTGCTCTACGAGATGCTCACCGGGCAGCTGCCGTTCTACGCGGAGGAGGCCTCCGCGGTGATCGCGGCGATCGTGTCGGACCCCTTCGTTCCGGTCCGGCAGATCCGCCCGGACATCCCGCAGGCGCTCGAAGACATCGTGATGAAGGCGCTCCAGAAAGACCGGAACCAGCGCTTTCGCCTCGTCGACGACTTGTCGAACGCGCTCTTGCCGTTCGCGCCGCCGTGGTTTCGGCAGCCCGTGCCGTCCTCCGATCGCGTGCCGTCTCCGGCGCTCCCGGCGCATTTGTCCGCGTCGCTCGCGGACTCGCTCGAGGACGAGCACACCGTCGCCGATCCGGACGCCGCGCCCGACGCGCTCAAGGCCGCGCCGCAATTCCCCGACACCGCGCCCGCGTTCGTCCCGCAGCAGCCGCAGTACCTCGCGCCCGAGCCCTCACAACCGAACGCGGTCACGCGCACCACGGCGGGCGGCGACAAGAAGCGCCGAATCGTCGAACACGCTCTTCGTGCTCGCGGTCGCGCTCGTCGTGGCGCTCGTCTTCGGGGGCGTCGCGGTGAAGCTCCTCCTCGACCGAAGCGCTCAGGCGCAGCCCGCGCCTCCTCCCGTGGAGACCGTCACGTACGGCCGCATCTTGGTCGACGGCGCGTGCGCGCTCCGCATCGACGGCGTCGAGCGCCGCGACATGCCCTCCACGGGCTTCGACGTCACGCCCGGCGAGCACACCGTGCGCTGCACGACCGTGAACGGCGAGCACAAAGAAAAGACCGTGCACGTCTTGCTCGGCCAGACCGAGACCGTGCAGTTCGGGCACTGAGACTTCGCGGCGGGGCCGCAAATGCCGTATCAGCGCCGAGCGGCCACAACGTTTTGGCCACTTCGCAATCGACGCCGCAGGTGCCGGCCCGGCCGCGGATGTCGACGCTGCCGCTTATCGATGTCAACTGCGTGCCCGATCAGCCCGGTTCAGGTGAGCGCCCGGTTAGTTCATTTTCACTTTGAGGTTTCGGCCGTTCAGCATCGAGTAGTCGCTGACGGGCGTGCCCGAGATGTCGAGCACCTTGAGGCCCTTCGAGTTGCGAAGCGGCGACACGTCCTTCACGGCGGTGTTCGCGAGCGTCACCTTCTCGAGCTTCGTGAGCTTCTCGAGCGGCTTCAGATCCGTGACCGCGGTCCCGTCGATCTCGAGCTCCGTGAGGTCCGTCATGAGCGCGACCACCGAGAGGTCGTCGACCGAGGTGTGCGAGAGGTCGAGGCGGTCCATGTGAACGAGCTTCTTCAGCGCGTCGAGCTTCTTCAGCTTCGGGCTCGTCGCGCGCAGCGAGATCATCGTCGTGAGGTCGGAGATGGGCGAGAGGTCCTCGAGCTCGTCGCCGCGCACGAAGAAGTCGTGGATCTGGGTGAATTTCGGCATGACGCACGGGTTGAGGTCGTCGGTCGTGCCGTATTTCGTGAGGTCGACGGACTTCACGTTCGCGAGATCCGCCGGCGTGATGATCCCCTCGGGCTTCTTCAGCTTGAAGCGCACTTCCTTCTCGAGCGACGCGTCGCCCGCGAAGTCGACCGCGCCGGGCGCGCTCGTGCACTTCCACTCCTTCTTCTTCTTCGGCGCGGCGAGCGGCATCGCGCTTGCCGGCGTGGACGGCATCGCAGCCACCGAGACCGACGCAGCGGGGCCCGCCTCGAGCACGGCCGCGTACTTGTTTTCGTCGCACGCGCAGAGCGCGAAGAACCCGAGGAGCAGCGCTTTCTTCATGGCGCCGGATGGTAACCGCAGAGGAGGCGGACGCCAACGCGCACGCGTCGCCTACGCGTTCACCACCACGATCTTCACCGACGGATCCAACAAGTACCCACCCTCGCGACTCAAGATGACATCCCGCAGCCCCAGCTTCCGCAAGGTCCCCAACGCGACATACACGCGGCTAGCCCCCGCGTCGCGTATCACCCGCTCCCCCGGCCAACCCGCAGCGAGCAAATCGTCGACCGTGAGCGGGTGACCGGGTTTGCTTCCGTGCTCCTGAATGAGCCGCAAGAGGAGGAGCCTCACCGGCTTTCGCTTCTCGAGCGAGACGCGCGCGGTCGTCGGGAGCCACACGCTCGACGCGTCTTCGCTCACCGTCAGCGCGCCGAGGATGGGCTTTGGCTCTGGGTGCTTCGGAGGGGCGGCGAGGCTTCGCGCGAGCATGCGCGCCGCGACGCGCACGTCGTCGGTCGTCTCGGCGGGGAGCGAGCCGATGAGCTCGCGCACCTCGTCGCGGAGCTTGCTCGCCACTTCGATCAAACCCTCGCCCTCGGCTTGGCGCGCGCGAGCGAGCTCGATGTGACAGCGCTGCAGGCGGAGCGCGAGCTTCCACATCTCGGTGTCGTGTCCCGCCCGCGGCGAAGCGACGCTCGGCGCGATCGAAGAGGCTCGTCGCTTCGTCGACGGCGCCTTGCGTCGCGATCACGGCCGCGAGCTGCGCTTGGAAGAACGACTCGTGGACCACGTCGCCGACGTCGTGGAGGACGCGCGTCGCGCGGTCGAACATGTCGCGCGCTTCGTCGAGGCGCCCCATCTCGAAGAGCACGTTCGCGCGGTTTCCGAGCACGCCGCCTTCGAGCCGCCGAGCGCCCGCCATCTTGCACAAGCGGAGCGCCTCTTCTTGGTGCGTGAGCGCCGAGTCGAGGTTTCCGAGCTCCTGATGGAGCGTGCCGAGGTTGGTGTGGACCATCGCGAGGATGCCGATGTCGCCGCCGCTCGAGAGGAGCTCGAGCGCCTCTTCGTATCTTCCGCGCGCTTGATGCGCCTCGCTCCGCGCTTGGTGGAGCGCCGCGAGGAGCGCGCACATCTCCGCCTCGTCGCGGTGGCTCCCCGTTTGGTGGTGCAGCTCGCGCGCGCGCTCGGCGAGCGCCATCGTGGTCGCGTTCGTGCGTCGCGCCATGCGGTGCGCGTGCGCCATGTCCCCGAGCACCTGCGCCTCGAGGCGCGCGTCTTTCGTCTCGCGTGCGATCGCGAGGGCGGACTCGAGCTCGCCGAGCGCGTCGTCGGTTCGTCCTGCCATGCGGTGCACGGCGCCGAGCGACAGCAGCGCGCTCCCCTCGATTTCGCGCGCGTTCGCCTTGCGGACGTCTTCGAGCGTTCGCGCGAGCTCTTGCTCGGCGACCGCGAGCTCGCCGCGCTTGCGATGCGCTACGCCCAGCGCGATGCGCGCCGTCATGCGAACGGTGGGATCCCCGCCTTGCCCCGCGAGCGCCCGCTCGAGGAGCTCGACCTCGGCGACCGCGCGCCCCGCGAGGAGCGGCCCCGACGCCAGCGCAGCCCGGAGCGCGAGCGTCGTATCGCCTAGGTCGATCGCGAGCGTTTCGGCTTGAATGAGGTTGTCGACGTCGTCGACCGTCGCGTGCTCGACGAAGTGCTCCGCGCAGCGCTTCGCGGCCTCGTCGCGCCGGTCCATGTCGCTCAGCCGCTCGGCGGCGTAGTCGCGGATGGACTCGTACATCGCGAACCGCATCTCGCCCTCGCGCGCGGGGTACGTATAGAGGAGCGAGCTCTGGCGGAGCGCCTCGAGCCCCTCGAGCACGCTCTCGCCCGCTTCCTTCGTGCGGATCACCGCCTCGGCCGCGTCGAGCGTGAACCCGCCGCGGAACAGCGAGGCCTGCGCGAGCACGCGCCGGCTCGGGTCATCGAGCAGCTCCCACGACTGATCGAGCGCCGCGCGCATCGAGGCCTGGCGCTTCGTCGCGTCGCGCGCGCCGCCGGCCAAGACGTCGAAGCGCTTCGCGAGCCTCGAGAGGAGCTGCGGCGGCGAGAGCATGCCGATGCGCGCCGCGGCGAGCTCGATCGCGAGCGCGTTCCCATCGAGCTTCTTCACGAGCTCGCTGACGACCTGCGCGTCCGCGCCGAGCTCGTAGCTCGGACGCACGAGCCGCGCACGATCGACGAAGAGCTGCACCGCGTCCGCTTCGTCGAGCGACTCGAGCCAGAAGCACGCCTCGCCGAGCACGCGGAGCTGCACGCGCGAGGTCACGAGCACGTGCGCGCGCCGGGCGAGCGTCGTCCACACGCCGATCGTCGCGGGCGCGGCGGGCACCGCTTGCTCGAAGTTGTCGAGCACGAGGAGCAGCGTCCCTCGCCCGTCGAGCGCGTGACCGAGCTGCTCGACGCGCTCGAGATCGCTCCCGCGCGAAGGCAGCGTCACACCGATCGCCTGCGCGACCGCCGCGCACACGGCCTCCGCGGACTTCGCCCCCGACACGTCGCAGAAGAAGACGCCGCCCGGATACGCGCTCGCGTGGAGATCCGCGTAGCGCATCGAGAGGCGCGTCTTGCCGATGCCTGCGGGCCCGAGCACCGTCACGAGCCGCGCCCCCTCGGTGAGCATCTTGCGGAGCGCGAGCAGCGCCGCCTTTCGCCCGATGAACTTCGTCGCCTCGGGCGAGATCACCGCGGCCGGCGCGCTCGCCTCGGCTTCGGGCAGGCTCGTTCTTCCAGCGCCGCCCGGTCCGCTCGGAGACGCCCGCGCGCTCCGCCGCGATGCGCACGTCGCCCGTCTTCGCCAACCACTCGGCGAACACCGCGCGCGCACGCTGACTCGGCGGCCCTTTGGTCATCCTCCCGCCACCCAGATTATCGGCAAATCAGTCTTTGGCGGCGCGTCCGAACGCCATTTCCATCGCCACGCTCTTTCCCGCGCATTTGGTCCCGTCGAGTTTGTTCGCGTTGACCGCAGCCGTCATGCACGTCGCCGTCTCGGCGCCGAGGGCCTTGGCCTGCACGATTTCGGTCTTCGTGACCTTCCCCTTGGGGTCCACGACGAAGTTGATCCGAACGTGTCCATCGATGGCCGGGTTCTTCGTAGCGGCCGCCGACCAGCACTCTTTGACCTTCTTTCTGATCTTTTTCTCGAGCGGGAGGGCCTCGTCGCCGCAGACCGAGACCGATTTGTCCACATCGTCCATCGGCGCCGCGTCGGCCGCCTGAGCGACTGCCGCGTCCGCTTGTGTGTTGGTGGTGCTCGATGTGGTCGCCGCGTCGCCCGACGCGGTCGTCACCGAAGCGTCACCTTGCGTCGATTGATCCGGCTGAGGTGGCTTGGCTTCTTGGCCACCGCCGCAACCCGCGATCCAAAGCAAAACTGCCACGTGCGCTTTCATGCGCTCATCGTACGCGCCATTCGCACAATCACAATCAAACAAACTTCGCATTCATATTTCAAACGCGTAAATCAAACGCGATTGTTTGCGGTTCACACGCGAGCGCTCCGAAGCCAGCCAAAACAAGGTGCGCGGTCGACCTGTGGAGAACTTGAGGACAACCATGTGGAGATCATCTGCTCAAAAAAAAGTGATTTGAGTGCGATTATTTTGTTGATCGACTTCGAGAGAATTGGCATAACGCCTCTCGAAGTTCGCGGTACGTCAGTTCCGCGGGCGGACGAGTCGTAGAAACCGTTTCGACGCTCACGTATGCGTCGAAGGGGCGCTGCGACTGAGAAGCTGTGGATAACTCCACGGCGTATCAGTCGAGCCGAGCATCACCCGCGCTTGGAGCCGTCAGCTCCGGGCGAGGACGTTCGGTAACAAAGGCGCGGACGCTCCACGCTGCAAGGCCGGAAACACGGTCGCGTAACGAGGAGGTCCTGTCGGGTGACCCAGGGAGCGATCCCTTCCGTCATTCGATTCCAACGGTTGAAAGCACCCGAGGTGTTCGGAATGGCGCGGCCCTTCGCGGGGCAGCAATCGGAACGAATGCCTAGGCCGACGATGCGGTCGTGTACAAGCACGCGAACGGGCCTCCATCCCGTCTCGCACGCATCGCTGGTGACAAAAGGTGCTCGAAGGAGCCAAGAGAAGGGACCTCGGCGCGCAAGCGTCAGAGGGTCTCGCGCGATCGCAAGATCGTGCGCGTCTGCCTTTGCTCAGCTCTTTCGGCCTGCGCGTTTCCCATGTCCTGCGGGCCCACTTGAAAGGTGTCGCTCGCGGGGGCAAAGCTCTCGGGCTTTGGGGTTCGGCTCTCGAGGCCGAGCGTCGGGGAATCACGCGTAGCTCGCTGCGGCGCATCGAGCTCGGTTCTTCTTTGCATCAAAAAGAGGAAGAAACGGGCAGCGTGAAGAGCGCATCGTGCGTGGCAACGACTGCAGGGCAACCCCCTGCGGCGGGCGAGGACAGCGCTCGCGGAGTTCGTGCTCGTGTTTCGTACTTTGAAAACTCGTTGCAGAAGTCGAATGGCCACGACTGGCCCAGGGAAGCGCCCGCTTCAATTAGAACGCGGACGTGCACGGGGGCCTAGCCGAGACAACCGCGCTTGCAAACGCAGCGCGGAATCGTAACGGCGAAGGGGCGTGGTGAGCGGCGCGTTGGCGGCAAAACCAACGTAGTCGCGAAGGTCGCGAGGTCGGGTCTCATCCCGGTCGCGCGCGACAGGCACCGCAAGGCGCAGGTCGAAGAAGCTCACCATTCGATGGAAGTCGTGCCGGATCGCAGAACGGCGAGGTCTTCACGGGCCGCGTCGTCAGCGCTCTAGGCGCAGCTTCGATGACGTGGGCCGCTGCGGAGGGATCCGCAAGCCGGCGCATCGAAGAGGCGCGACAGGCACGACAAGTCCATAAAAAGTCACTTCGGCGGCGTGAAACCGCTGGGTGCTCGAACGCTCGCCCCGCCTAAAAAACGGAGCGGGTGGCGAACGCGGAAACCGAAATAGTCCGCGGGCGTGAGGCAACGACCTCGTCGAGAGCGAACGAGACACGGGTGCTCGAGTTTGAAGCAGTAGATGGCAGATACCGATCGCACGCATCGCGCGTGTGGGCTCATGCAGCGTCGCAAGGCGTTGTGTGAAACCCGTGCGCTAGTCGTTGGACTCCGTGGATAACCGCCTGACGCGGCCCGCGGCAAAATCCTGCGATGAAACGGTGAGCGCGTCGTCCTCGCATTCAATTACGAAGGCAAGACGGCGCGGGTCGTGGGTGCAAGCTCACGGTTGGTCGATACGGTAGAAGGCGTCCTGGATCGTGGCTACGTCATCCCCTCACCGGGGTGGCGCAAGTGCGGTCCTGGCGAGCAGGTTCTCTTCGGAGACGTCGTCGAAAGGCGGCGGAGTCGAAGCTTCTGGCGGCAGCGCAAGCTGTCGTCGGATGAGTCGGCGGTCGCAAGACCGTCGGCGTAGTCGGGCGCGATCGCGAGAGCGGCGCGTACGACGAGCTCTCACCGGATGGTGCCGGTTGGGGGTGCCTGCAAGCGACAGAGGGACGTCAGAGGTCGGCGGATCAATTCGTGGTGAAGGCTCTCTCAGCGGTAACAACGCGCGGAGGGTCAGCGTGGCAAACGTCGAAAGACGTGTTTTCTCCGGGCGCTCGCGCTTCTAAAAAGAGCACGGGTTCGGTCGATGGAATCGGTCGTGAGGCCGGTTCACGGGAAGACAGGGCACGCATCACGGACCGTCGTACCGAAGCTGGCGAAGGCTAATACCCTCGCCGACCCTCCACGGTCCTCGTGACGCGAATCACGGTGGATCGATTCTGGAAGGCATCTCTGCCAACCGATGACGCGCAATCCGCGGTTCGATACTCCGGAAGCGGGAGACGAACCCGGTTGCGAGTGGCAGCGTGAGTCGGCGGTCAAGGCACCGCCTCGAAATGGGGCCAAGCGGCCCGTTCCCACGCAGCAAATCCCAACTTCCACGAAGGGCGGCCCCGGCGACGGGTGTCCGCCCTCGTGCTTTTTGTGCTGTTTGTGCTCTCATGAGCGCATGTGGCGCACGCTCGTGTTCGTCTTCTTGTGCGCGTGCGGCACCGACAAATCGCAGTTCGGAAACGACGCGGCGACGAACGACGCGACGACGAACGACGCGGCGACGACGTACGACGGCGGCAATCCGTTCGCGGACAGCTCGACGCCCGACTCGGGCGCGCCCGACGGCAAGCCTTCGCCGTTCAACCTGATCCCGAACGGCGATTTCGAAAAGGGCAACACGCTCTTCGGCTCCGATTACAGCTACGCGACGAACAACACGGTCGAAGGCCAGTACACCGTCGGCACCAACGGGCAGGCGTTCAACGGCTCGCTCGTCAGCGCGGGCGATCACACGTCGGGCTCGAGCCAGATGTTCATCGGCAACGGCAAGGCCACGCCCGACCGCGTGTGGTTCACGGCGACGATCAACGTGCAGCCGAACACCGCGTATTACTTCGAGGCGTTCGTCATGAACCTTTGCTGCACGCAAGCGAGCGGCCTCGGCGACGGCGTGAACCCCGTCGGCCCGTCGGTTTTGTCCTTCTACGCGAACGGCCAGCTCCTCGGCACGCGGACGTCGACCAAGCTCGGCGTGTGGGAAGGCCTCACGACGACCTGGAATTCGGGCTCGTCGACGACGGTCGATCTGAAGCTCGTGAACTCGAACACGCAAGCGCTCGGAAACGATTTCGCGGTGGACGACGTCTACCTCGGGACCGTGTCGACCGTGCTTCCGAACTAGAGCTCGTGGTGGATGCGCTCGCGCTTCCACGCGGGCATCGAGGGAAGCTCGGCGCGCAGCTTCGCGAGGAACGCGGCGCCGCGCGCGTGCTCGGGTCCGGCGGCGAATTTCGTCAACGTGATCACCGCGCGAAGCGGCCAGAGGTGGCCATAGCTCTGCTCCGCTTCGGTCATTGCCGCGATCATGCGCTCGCACACGTCGACGAACGGCGCGAGGAGCGCGGTCCCGCGGTTCTTCAGGCCGTAGTGCGCGGCCATCGCGACGTCGTCCAATCGATCGCCGCGCGTGATCTCGCGCTCGAGCGCAGCCGTGACGTCGTCGAGGTCGACGCGCGCACGCCCTAGCGCCGCGATCAGCCGACAGCGCGCGCGCCAGGCCGTCGTCGTCTCGAGGTGATGGATCAGCGCGCGCACGATCTCGCTCGATTCGACCTTGATCGGATCGAGGCTCGGGATCTGGAGCGGGTGGACGCGGTCTTCCTCGAAGAGGCGGACGACGAGCGCGATCTTCGCGACGTCGGCCTCGATTGGCCGAGGCGCGGTCGGCGCTCGCTTGCGCTTGATCGCCGCGAGGAAGTCGTCTTGCGCGAAGAGGTAGAGCGCGGGCTCGTTCTCGGGATCGCGCGCGAGCGTCGCGGCGGCGATCTTCTCGCACGCCCGCGCGGGGCTCCGCGCGACCTGCCGCCAGGTGCCGTTCCAGTTGCCGATCGCGTACGGGAGCTGCGCGATCGCTTCCGCCGTCGCGCTCGACGCGATCAGCCAATCGGCGAAGACGAGCATCTCCTTGCCCGAATAGTGGCGCTCGCCGAGCGCGCTCCACATACGCACCAAGAAATCGAAGCAGCCCTCGACGCGGAGGCGCTCGGCCGCTTCGGCGTCGCTCGTCGCCGAGCGCCACGCGCGGTACGCGTTCGCGGGATCGACGAGGCGCGGATCGCGCGCGCCGAGATCACGGAGCAACGCGGCGAAGAACTGGAAGCGGATGTTCGCAGACGCGGTCGCGATCTCCTCGAGGACGGTCTCCGCGGAGGCTTGGATTTGTCGATGCAGGTCGGCGCACGTGAGCATGCCGGAGACCATCGCAAGCCACGTGCCGGCAGGATTTCGCTGCATTTTGCGTGGACGCGCCGCGAGGCGCTCCATTTTGAAGCGCGCTTCAGCGCGGAAACACGCTCGGGTAGGTCGCGCGGATCAGCGCCGCGAGCTTGTTCGAGAGCTCGCCCTCGAGCTGACCGCCCGTGCGTCCGGCGATCGTGGAGTGGCCCGTGACGCTCGGGCACGCCGCGAGGATCGCGATCTCGACGACGTCCGCGCCACGCGTGAACCGAAAGCCGATGTGCCGATCGGAGAGCGCGCAGGCGACGGCCTCGCGCCGATACTCGTCCGCGAGCACGAGCGCGGCGAACGCGCGCACGAACGACTCGGGCGGACGCGCGAGGCGCCTCGCGATCGGGTAGCCCACGAGGCGACGCGGCGTGTTCGGCGGCACATCGACGAAATCGAAGGCGCCGAGCGCGAACGCCTCGACCGAGTCCGGCGCGGTGAGCACGGCGGCGACCGGCGCGTACGGCGACGGGCGCGAGACGTACGCATCGGACGGCGCGGTCTCGGGCGCGCTCGCGTCGACCGCCGCGATGGAGACCGGCGCGCTAGGCGCTGGAAGAGGCGCGCTCGGCTCGCGCCGCGGCTCGTGCTCGCAAGACGCGAGCGCCAAGAAAAGCCACGCGAGCCGGCGCATCGCTTCCAGCGTACACTTCGGTTCGACAAGCGATGCACGAGTATTTCGATCACGTTCGCGCGCTGACGAAGAGCTACACGAAGGTCCTCGCGCGCGCAGGGTTCGACGCGGCGCTCGTTCACTCGGGTTCGCTGATTCGAAAGACGACCTTCGACGATCAAGACTGGCCGCTCCGCCCGACGCCGCATTTCCAGCACTGGATCCCGCTCGCCGAGCCGGACTGCTTCGTGCTCGTCCGCGCGGATCGCGCGCCCGCGTTGATTCGCCCGAGCGTGACGAGCTTCTGGGAGACGCGCCCCGAGCCTCCGGCGAAGTTCTTCTTCGAGGCGTTCGAGATGATCGACGTGCCGACGTGGGAGGATGCGAAGGCGCACGTCGCCGTCCCAGCGCGCCGAGTCGCGTTCGTCGGCGAGCGCGAGGATCGCAGCTTCGGGCTCCCGCGCGACGTCGCGCTGACCGCCGCGCTCGACGCGCTCCGCACGAAGAAGACGCCTTACGAGATCGCGTGCATCGCCGAGGCGAACCGCGTCGCGGCGCTCGGACACGAGGCGGTGCGCGCGGCATTCTTCGCCGGCGAGACGAACGAGCTCCGCCTCCACCTCCTCTACTTGGAGAAGACGCAGCAAGACGATCCCGAGACGCCGTACAAGAACATCGTCGCGTCCGGGAAGAACGCCGCGACGCTCCACCACGTGACGTACCGCAAGGACTCGAGCGGCGCGCCGACGTTGCTCGTCGACGCGGGCGCGACGCACTTCGGCTACTGCTCGGACATCACGCGCACGCACGTCCGCGCCGAAAAGAGCGGCGTCGCGCAGACCTTCGCCGCGCTCGCGACCGCGGTCGACGCGATGCAACGGCGACTCTGCGCGGCGATCCGCGTCTCGAGCCACTACGAGGCGCTCCACGACGAGTCGCACCGGCAAACAAGCGCGATCCTTCGCGAGCTCGGCGTCGTGCGAGACCTCTCGATCGAAGAGATCGACGCCCGCGGGATCAGCCGCGCGTTCTACCCGCACGGCCTCGGTCACTCGCTCGGCCTCCAGACCCATGACGTCGGCTGCGCGCTCACGAAGCCTCGCGCCGACAACCCCTTCCTTCGAAACACGTCGATCATCGAGCCCGATCAGGTCTTCACGATCGAGCCGGGCCTCTATTTCATCGAGAGCCTCTTGCGGCCGCTTCGCGAGGGGACGCTTGCAAAATACATCGATTGGAGGCTCGTCGACGCCCTCGCGCCGCTCGGGGGCGTACGCGTGGAGGACGACGTGCTCGTCGGTGCAGAGGGCATCCGAAACTTCACGCGCGAGATGATATCGTCGGGTCCATGATTCGGACCCTCGCGATCGACATCGGCGGCACCGGCCTCAAAGCGACGCTCCTCGACGAAAAAGGAAAGGCGCTCCACGAGCGCGTGCGCGTCGAGACGCCGCACCCCTCGACGCCAAAGGCCGTGATCGAGGCGCTCGCGAAGATCGTGACGCCGCTCGGAAAGTTCGATCGCATCTCGGTCGGATTCCCCGGCGTCGTCGTCTCGGGCGTCACGATGAGCGCGCCGAACCTCGGGGAAAAGTGGCGCAACTTCCCGCTCGCGAAGGCGCTCTCCTCGCGCTTCAAGAAGCCGGCGCGCGTCCTCAACGACGCGGGCGTGCAGGGCTTCGGCGTCATCAAGGGCCACGGCACCGAGATGGTCATCACGCTCGGCACAGGCATGGGCTGCGCGATCTACGTCGACGGCCGGTACGTCCCGAACATCGAGCTCGCGCACCACCCGCTCAAGAAGGGCAAGACGTACGAGGAGCTCATCGGCGCGAAGGCCCTCAAGAAGATCGGCAAAAAGAAGTGGAACCGCCGCGTCGAAGAGGTGCTCGCGGTCGTGCAGCCGATCTTCAACCCGCACCACGTCTACCTCGGCGGCGGCAACGCGAAGAAGCTCGCGATCAAGCTCCCGAAGAACGTGACCGTGACGGACAACGTCGCGGGGCTCCTCGGTGGGATCGCTTTGTGGCGTGACTGATTTTTCTCTCACTTTCTTGGCGTAGCCACACGCACGTTCACGCCTTCCACCACGTCGTCGCTCGGGTGGCGCACGATCGTGTCGCCTACTTTCAGGCCGTTGCGGACGCTCGTGTCGGTGCCGTTCGTGTCGATCACGTCGACCGTGACGAAGCTCGCGCGGTCGTTCTGGACGACGGCGACGGTGTATTTTCCGCCGTGCTCGACGAGCGCGTCGGACGGGATCGTGAGCGACTCGGGCATCGCGAGCGCGAGCTTCACGCGGACCACGCTGCCCGGGTAGAATCCGGTCTTTGCGTTGTCGATCTCGATCTCCGTGAGCATCGTGCGCGTCTTCGGGTCGAGCTCTCTCGACATGCGCGTCACGGTCGAGTCGGCGCGGACGTCGGGCTTCTCTTGCGCCCACACGGTGACGTGATCGCCTGGGTGCGCGAAGAGCGCCTCGCCCTGCGCGAGGAACGCCTGCACGCGCACGCGGTCCATGTTGGCGACCGACACGAGCGGCAGCGCGCTCACCGACTGCGTCGCGGCTTGCAAGAGCGCGCCGGGATCGGCGAAGCGCGCGGTGACCACGCCGTCGAAGGGCGCGCGGATCACCTGATAGCCGGCGAGCGACTCGAGCTGCCTGAGATCGGCCTCGGCGATGTTCACGTTCGCGGCCGCTTGATCGAGCTCTTGCTGCGACAAGAGGCCGCTCTGCTGAAGGAGCTGCGCGCGCGACTCCGTGAGCTTCTTCACCGCGAGGTCGGCGCGCTTCGAGACGACCTGCTGCTGCACCTCGGGTGCCTCGATGATGCCGAGCACCTCGTTCTTCGTCACGCGCTCGCCTTTGTCGACGTGAACCAGTTGTAGATAGCCGCTCACCTTCGCGTAGATCGTCGCCTCGACGAGCGCGTGCACCTCGCCCGGCACCGTGATCTCGCGGATGGCGGGCGCGGCCTTCACTTGCGCGACCTCGACGATCGGGCCCTTCGCGAGCTCGTCCTTTCGCTCCGCGCGCTCGCGCGCCTCCGCGCGGCTGCGCGTCACGACGAGCGCGGCCGTGCCGCCGGCCGCGACGGCCACCGCCGCGAACCCTGCGAACACCATCCCCGACGATCTCAGCGGCCGCGTCACGCGTGCGCCTCCTTCGCGAACCGCTCGTCGAGCATGTGCTTCGTCGGCGGCTTCTTTCGGAGGAGCGTGTAGACGAGCGGCACGACGAAGAGCGTCGTGAACGTCGCGAACACGAGCCCGCCGATGACCGCGCGACCAAGCGGCGCGTTCTGCTCGCCGCCCTCGCCGAGGCCGAGCGCCATCGGGATCATCCCGAGGATCATCGCGAGCGCCGTCATGATGACGGGACGAAGGCGCGTCTTACCCGCCTCGAGCGCCGCGTCGAAGGGCGTCATTTCGTGCTCGGTTCGCATGTCGTTCGCGAAGTTCACGAGGAGGATGCTGTTCGACACGGCGACGCCCACGCTCATGATCGTGCCCATGAGCGACTCGACGTTGATCGTCGTGCGCGTGGCCGCGAGCATCCAGAGCACGCCGACGATCGCGCCGGGCACCGCGAAGAGGATGATGAACGGGTCGAGCCACGACTGATAAAGCACCACGAGGAGCAGATAGACGAGGAGCGTCGCGAGGACGAGCCCGAAACCGAGGCTCCGAAACGAGCTCAGCATGCTCTCGCCCTGACCGCGCACGTTGACGCGCATCCCCGGCGGCAGCTTGCCGATGTCGCGGATCGCGTCGTCGACGTCGCGCGAGACCGCGCCGAGATCGCGCCCCTCGACGTTCACCTGCACGTCGACGACGCGCTGCACGGCGTCGTGCGTGATGAGCGATTTGCTCGTCGTGGGCCGCACCGTCGCCACCGCGCCGAGGTACGGAGGGATGTTGGTCTGCTGACCGGGGCTCGTGATCGGCGTCGCACGGAGATCTTCCACCGACGAGACGCGCGTGATCGGCGTCTGCACGACGACGAAGTAGTTCACGCCGTTCTTCGGGTTGAGCCAGAACGAGGGCGACACAATCGAGCTCGAGCTGAGCGACACGAGGAGATCGTTGGCGACGTCGCGCTGGTCGATGCCGACGCGCGCCGCGCGGTCGCGGTCGACGTCCACGAAGAGCGCGGGGTGCGAGAGCACCTGCGGGATGCGCACGTCGACCGCGCCCGGGATGCGCCGGATCGCGTCGCGCAGCTTGCGTGCAAACTGCATGTTTTGATCGAGGTCTTTTCCCTCGAATTCGACGTCGATCGGCGCGGCGATGCCGAAGTTGAGCACCTGCGCGATGATGTCCGCGGGCTGGAAATAAGTGACCACGCCGGGCATTTCGTTCGCGAGGCGCCGCCGGATCGTCCTTCGATATCCCGCCGTCGGCTTGTGCCCCTCCTTCAACGTGACGAGCACGTCGGCGTCTTGCCCGCCGATGTTGTCGCTCTGCACGAACGCGAGGTTGTACGAGATGGGCACGCCGATGTTGTCGTTGATCGTGCCGGTGTCCTTGCCGATGACGTCGCGGATGATCTTCTCGACGTCGCCCACGACGTGCTCGGTCTCTTCGATGCGCGTCCCGATCGGCGCGCGCACGTGGAGGCGCATCTGTCCTGCGTCGACCTCGGGGAAGAAGTCGAGGCCGATGGCCTTTGGCAAGAAGACGGCGAGCGCGAGCACGAGCGACGCCATGACGACGACGAACAAACGGTGATGAAGCGCGGCGCCGAGCACGCGCACGTACGCGTCGCGCACGCGGTCGAAGTTGCGATCGCGCCACTCGTTGAAGCGGTGCATGACCCCTACTTTCGCGTGCTCCTCCTTCTCGAGGAGCATGCGCGCGAGCACGGGAACGAGCGTTCGCGAGAGCAGGTACGACGCGAGCATCGCGAAGACGACCGAGAGCGCGAGCGGCCAGAAGAGGAACTTCGTCGGCCCCGTGAGCAAGAACACGGGCAGAAAGACGATGCAGATCGTGAGCGTCGCGGCGAACGCGGGCGTCGCGATCTGGTGCGCGCCGTCGAGGATCGCGATCGTGAGCGGCTTCTGCATCGCGCGATTTCTGTGGATGTTCTCCACTTCGACCGTCGCGTCGTCGACGAGCATGCCGATCGCGAGCGAGAGCCCGCCGAGGGTCATGATGTTGATGGTCTGGCCCGTGAGATAGAGCCCACCGAGCGATGTCATGATCGCGAGCGGGATCGAAGTCGAGACGATGATCACGGAGCGCGCGCTCCCGAGGAAGAAGAAGATCATCGCCGACACGAGCGCCGCGGCGATGATCGACTCCTTGAGCACGCCGCTGATCGCCGCGCGCACGAACACCGACTGATCGAAGTCGAGCGAGAGCTCCATCCCCTCGGGCGCGGACGCCTTGATGATGGGGATCGTGTCGCGCGCGGCGTCGACCACGGCGATCGTCGACGCGCTCGCCTTCTTGAGGATCGCGAGGTACGCCGCGCGCCTCCCGTTCACGCGCGAGATGTTCTGTTGCACCGCGAAGCCGTCGTGCACGCGCGCGACGTCGCCTAGCGTGACGACGGCGCCGCCCGAGACGCGCAGCGGGATCTGCTCGAAATCGGCGACGACGCTCGGGCTGCTGTTGAGGAGCACGTCGTAGTCGGTCGTCCCCATGCGCGCGCTGCCCGCGGGCAAGATGAGGTTCTGGTTCAGGAGCGCGGTGACGACGTCCTGCGTCGACATCCCCTGCGCTGCGGCGCGCGCGGGGTCGAGGTCGATCATGATCTCCCGCTGTTTACCGCCGTACGGCGCGGGCGTCGCGAGCCCGGGAATCGTGAAGAGGCGAATGCGGATGAAGTTGAGCGCGTAGTCGTAGAGCTCCTCTTCGGTGAGCGTCGGGCTCGAGACCGCGAGCTGCGCGACCGGCACGTTCGACGCGTTGTATCGGACGATGCTCGGAAGGAGAATGCCCGGCGGCATCGAGTGGCTCGCCGTCTGCGACACCGCGGTGATCTGCGCGATCGCTCCGCCGACGTCGGCGCCCGGCTCGAAGTAGACCTTGAGCACGCCGATACCCGTCTGCGACTGCGACTCGATCCGCGAGATCCCGTCGACCGTGGTCGAGTACGCGCGCTCGCTGAGGAGCACCACGCGGCGCTCCATGTCCTCGGCCGACATGCCCGGATAGCTCCACACCACGATCACGACGGGAATGTCGATCACGGGGAAGATGTCCGACCGCATGCCGCGAATGCCGAGCGCGCCGAACAAGAGGAGCGCGAAGCAAAGGACGGCCACGGTGTATGGACGCCTGAGGGCTAGCCTGACGATCCACATGGCGTTTCAGCGAAGCAATGATTGTAGAGTCAACGGTTGCATTCGCAACGATCCGAAGACATCTTTACGATGGTGAAGGCGAAGGACCCGTTGCTCTTGGCGGAGGAAATCCACCGCCTCGTCGGCCGCACGCGGCGGCGATTGTGGCTCGCGACCTCCCGCTGCCTCGAAGACCGAGGCGAATCGCCCTTTCGGTGGCATGTCGTCTGTTACCTCGTTCGCAACGGGCCGACGACGCAGCGCGATCTCGCCTACGCGACCGCGCAGCACCCGGCGGGCATTTCACGGCTCGTGGAAGAGCTGCAAGAAAGCGGCCTGGTGGAGCGAGAGCACGACGAGGCCGACCGCCGCAAATTGATGGTGCGCGTGACGCCCAAAGGCAAGGCGTGGTTCGAGTCGCTCGCCGAAGCCGTCAACGCCGCCGCGCTCGACGCGATGAGCAAGCTCACCCAAGCGGAGCGTCTCGAGCTCCGCGCGCATTTGAAGAAGCTACTCGGCGAGGAGTGACCGACTAACGCCGGCGGCGGCGCAAAAATGCCACGAGGCCGAGCGCGCCGAAACCTGCGAGCGCGCCGCCCGACACGTGCTTCGCGGTGGACGCGCTGCAGCCCAAATTCGACTGTGGCGAGAGCCCGCCGTCTTGGTTCGTATACTCGAGGATCGACGTGTCGAAGCCGTTCTGCTTCGCGTGCGCGAGGATCGTGTCGAGCTCGCCCTGCGGCAGGTGCTTGTCTCGCGCGAGGATCCACAGATACTGGCGCGAGGGGTGACCGACGACGACGTAGTGGTAGTCGCTCGCCTGATCGATGATCCAGTAGTCGCCGATGAAGCCGCCGAGATCGATGCCGAGCTTCGCGTTGGTCGTCTGGTCGATCACGTAGAGCGTGGCGGACGACTTGAGCTGCTGCCCGTTCGGGAGCAGGCACTGGTGCGTGACGGCGAAGTGGCCGTTCGTCACGGGCGTGTACGTCGCGGTCGTGCCCGCGCAGCCCTCCTGCGTCGAGCGCGGGAGGTGACCGATCTCGTACCAGGTGCCTTGGAGCTGCGTCGTGTCGACGTAGGGCACGGTCTCGAGCGGGCCTTCGCACGCGGTCGCGAACGCAGCGAGCGCTGCACCGCAAAGGAGCTTCCGGAACATGCCCTCGGGATACTCCAATGGAGCACCGTCGTCGAGTGTCGGCGGAACCCGTCAGGTTCGCTTGGACTGCGCGGTCTCGTCGTAGCGAATTCCCGCGAACGTGCGCTTGGCGCTATTGAGCTGCCAGTCGCCCGCGAAGAGGACGACGGGGCGATCGCGCACGTCGAGCACGGGGATGCCCACGCGCTCCTTGTCGAAGTTGCGCAGGTCGGCGGGCTCGAAGCGCTTGCCGTCCTCGCGCGAGACCCAGCGCGCGAACTCGACGCTCATCGGCTCGAGGCGCACGTCGACGTCGTACTCGTTCTTCAACCGGAACTTCACGACCTCGAGCTGGAGGCGCCCGACCGCGCCGAGCACCGGATCGCCCGAGAGGCCTTCCGCGGGGCGATAGAGCTGGATCGTGCCCTCTTGCGCGAGCTGCTCGAGGCCGGCCTTGAGCTGCTTGCGGCGCATCGGGTCGATCATCGCCGCGCGCACGAAGTGCTCGGGCGCGAAGCTCGGGATCTCTTCGTATTGGAAGTCCGGGCCAGACGTGATGGTGTCGCCGATCTCGAAGAGGCCCGGATCGTAGATGCCGAGCACGTCGCCCGCGAAGCCCTCTTCGACGATGCTCCGCTCCTGCGCGAGGAACGTCGTCGGGTTCGCGAGGCGCGTCTCCTTCTGCGTGCGGACGATCTTCACCTTCATGTTGCGCTCGAAGTGACCCGAGCAGACGCGAAGGAACGCGACGCGGTCGCGGTGCGCCTTGTTCATGTTCGCTTGGATCTTGAACACGAACGCGGAGAACGTCGGCGAGGTCGGCTCGATCGGCCCCTTGGTGCTCATGCGCGGGAGCGGCGGCGGCATCTTCTCGCAGAAGGTGTCGAGGAACGCCTGGAGGCCGAAGTTGTTGATGGCGCTCCCGAAGAACATCGGCGACACGTCGCCCGACTGGAAGCGCGCCTCGTCGAACGCGTCGCCCGCGTGATCGAGGAGCTCCACTTCTTCTTTGAGACGCGCGTATCCGTCGCCGAGCTCCTCTTTCACCTTCGGGTCGTCGAGCGTCGTGACCGTCGCGCTCGTCATCTCCGAGCCCATCGCGGCGCTCGAGGTCGCCTTCGACGCGTCGAACAAGTGAACTTGCTTCGTCTGCCGATGGTAGACGCCGCGGAAGCGCGCGCTCCCGTCGTACGCGGGCCACGTCACCGGGTAGACGCCGATGCCGAGCACGTCCTCGACCTCGCCGATGAGCTCGAACGGCTCGCGGCCGGGTCGATCCATTTTGTTCACGAACGTGAAGATCGGCATCTTGCGTTGCTTGCAGACTCGAAACAATTTCTTCGTCTGCGGCTCGACGCCCTTGGCGCAGTCGAGGAGCATGACCGCGCCGTCCACGGCGTGGAGCGTTCGGTACGTGTCCTCGCTGAAATCGGCGTGGCCCGGCGTGTCGAGGAGGTTCATCTGCAGCCCGTGATACGGAAACTGCATGACGCTCGTCGTGATCGAGATGCCGCGCTCGCGCTCCATCTCCATCCAGTCCGAGACGGCCGACGCGCGACCCCGCTTCGCCTTGACCGCGCCCGCGAGCTGGATCGCGCCTCCGTAGAGGAGGAGCTTCTCCGTGAGCGTGGTTTTGCCAGCGTCGGGATGCGAGATGATCGCAAACGTCTTCCGGCGATGGATCTCTGTGGCGAGGTCGGACATCTGGAACCTGGGCGAGGTAGCAGTGGCGCCGTGGCCATGCAAGGAGACCCGCTGGCGGGGCGCATTCTGAGCTATGCTCCCGCCGTGACGCGCCGCCTACTTTTCCTAGGTTTTTCTGCGTTTTTCGCGCAGTGCAGCTCGACCCCTCCGAACCCGCCGCCGGACCAAACGCTCCCCGGCGAGCAGCGGTGCGATCCGCAGGCCATCCAAGCCTACGTGCTCTCGTTCGATCCTCCGTGGGTCGCGGCGTCGCCGAGCCAGACGCGTCCGGTGCGCCTCGTCGTGAACCCCGACGTGTGCACGCCGGCGAACGTGACGTTCACGTCGGACAACCCAGATCTCGTCGCGGCGCCCGCGACGGCGCAGGTCGATCTTCGTCACGCGACCTACGACTTCACGCTCCAGGCGGGCGCGTCGACCGGCGTCGCGACGATCACCGCGCAGTTCCACAACCAAGACGGCTCGATCTACGCGAACCGTGACGGGACGCAGGCCTCGGCGACGCTCAAGGTCGACGTGCGACCGCCCGTCGTTCCCGTGTGCAGCGGCACGCAGACGGTGACGCTCTCGGCGAACGCGCCCGTCGGAAACGGCAAGGACGCGCTCGCCGACGCCTCCATCGGGAGCACCGCGGCCGCGTTCCAGCGCACCGACTGGCTCGCGCTCCCGCAGTTCGACGCGACGATCCAGTGCGGCACCGAGATGGCCGGCGCGCTCCCCAACTACGTCGCGCTCTCGCCCGCGGTCAGCATCACGCCCGCCTCGCAGCTCTCGGAGGCGACGCCGCTTCGCCGCGAGATCGATTTCGCGATCCCGGTGAACCCCGCGCTCTTCCCGACGAACGCGCGCATGCGCCACCTCGAGGTCCTCTTCTCGAACAAGAAGGCGAAGACGCCGCGGCCGATCAGCGTCGCGAACCCGCGCATCGAGCCGACGGCGAGCGGCTACGTGCTGCGCTTCCAGTCGCCGTGGCTCGGCACGTACCAGGCCGCCGTGAAGAACGACGCGGGCACGCGCACGCACACGCGCCACCTCACCCACCGCGCGGTCATCGGCATCTCGATGGGCGGCGGCGGCGCGGCGACGTTCGGCTTCCACCACATGAACGAGTTCGACGCGATCGGTCCGATGGGAGGACCCAGCGACTGGACGTGGCTCTCGTGGTTCATCGAGACGTACGCGCTCGGTGGCTTCTGCCCCGCGTCGAACCCGAATTGCACGCTCCCCGGCCCGAGCGCGTACCCGAACACGGACACCTACGCGCACACCGAGGACTTCAACCACTGGTGGTACGAGGCCGGAAACGGCAACGGCGGTCACTTCCCGCGCTCGGACTACGAGCAGATCTTCACGGACCTCGCGCTCCAGCGCGGCAACCCGAACGGCGACAACGACGATCCCGATCAGACGCACATGGCGATCTTCCCGCCCGGCCCGAAGCCGAGCGATCCGTGGGTGCTCGGCGACACGTCGCAGCTGCCCGCGGGGACGAACTGCGCCTTCACGCTCTCGCCCGTGAGCGGCGATCCGAACAACGCGCAGGAAGGAACAATCCAATCGACGTGCGCGAAATCGCGGTGCGACGCCTCCCGCACGCTCGTCTTCCCGACCGGCTACTACGACGACGAGTACAACCCCAGCGGCACCGAGCAGGTCATCTCGATCTGCGACGGCAACCAGCTCGGGAGCGCGAACAACGACGCCGCGTCGCCGTACGAGAACACGTTCGTGCCGCCCGATCCGTCGAACGCGTACCCGATGAGCCTCGCGCTCGCGGTCGACCTGAACAAGAACGGCGTGCGCGACGCGAACGAGCCCGTCATCCGCAGCGGCCACGAGCCGTGGACGGACACGGGCACCGACGGCCTCGCGGACAAAGACGAGCCCGGCTACGACGCCGTGCAGAACCCCGATCCGAACGGCGACGACTACGACCCATACATCAACCCGGCTGGCACCGAGAACGATCACCGCTACGAGCTCGGCGAGCCGTTCAAGGACTTCGGCATGGACGGCGTGCCGAACACCAAGAGCTCGCCGTACGACAAGGGCGAGGGCGACGGCGTCTTCACGATGAGCCGCGGCTCGCAGGCGTTCTACGACGTCGACCCGCACTCGATCCTGCGCGGCCTGTCGAAGCAGACGGTCAGCGACGCGGACCTCCAGCGCTTCTCGGTGTGGAGCGACGGCGGCGTGCGCGATCTCTTCAACTTCGCGGCGGTCGCGACGCACCTCTCGGGCGCGATCTCGTCGCGGCGCACGAGCGACGGCCACGCGATCCAGTCGGTCGCGTTCTACAACGGCTTCCACATGATCCCCGGGCAGGACCCGACGCAGCCCGACAACTTCCTGCCGGCGGCGATCCGCTGGGCGGATCTCGCGGGCTCGCCCTCGCTCCGCTACGGCACGGTCGACGCGACCGCCTCGCAGATTCAACAGGGCGACGGCCAGCACGTCGGCACGGGCGCGCAGATCCTCTATCGGCTCGAGGCGGCGTTCTACTACACGGCGCACCAGTGGCCCGACGCGGATCGCCTGCTCACGGATCGGTCGCTCGACAACGTCGAGACCGTCTCGCCGAACTCGCTCTGCGATCCGCAGAACCTCGGCGCCTGCTGCGAGGTGGCCGGCCACTGCGAGACGCAGTTCACCGGCGTGAAATCGGGTCGCACGGGGCCGATCGCGATCACGCTGCCGCCCGGCTACGCGAACGAGGGAAACCGCTCGCGCGGCGCGCGCTACCCCGTCGTCTTCGTGCTCCACGGCTACGGCCAAAAGCCCGAGGACCTCGAGGCGCTGCAGATCATCTCCAACAACTTCATGAACGACGGCAACCGCTCGTACGAGAACCGCCTCGCGAAATTCATCGCGGTCTACGTCGACGGGCGCTGCCGCGAAGGCACCGCGCCGAGCTCGCAGGCGGGCACGCCTCAGGGCCAGCCCGAGTGCATCCAGGGCGGGTTCTACCTGGACTCGACGCGGCCGGGCGGCGCGCTCTTCGACACGTGGTTCGACGAGCTCGTGCAGTACGTCGACGCGAACTACCGCACGATGCCGCCGAGCGACGTCGACGTCACCGAATAATCACCTCGCGAGAAGGTGCGGCGCGTACATCGACACGAGCGCGATGCCCACCGCGTTCCACGCGATGCTGAGCGCCATCGGCACCGCGATGCGCCGCTGCGGGACGCGCGCGTAGCGCATCACCGCCATGACGAGCCACGGGCCCAAGAACGAGCCGAACGCGAGCACCAGCCAGAACATGTACGTCGACGAGGTCATCCGCTCGAGGCGCGGCGTCCGCCGCTTCTGGACGAAGCGCTCCCACCACGGAATGCGACAGAGCGTGTCCCACAGGAAATCCACGAAGAGGACCTGCAGGTACGCGAGCGGCCAGCCGACGATCGCCGCGAGCCAGGGCGAGATGTGGAGCACCAGCGTCGCGTAGGGAATCGCGACCAAGAGCCCTCCCAAGCGGATTGACCGAAAGCGCCACGAACCCAAACCACGCTGCCCACATAGCTCTCCTATGATCTGACACATGCAGATGCGAATGTCGCGCCTGGCCCTCGCCTCGAGCTACGGCGCGGGCGCTCGAGAGGTCGAGATGGCGTTCGAGCGCGGCGTGTCGTTCTTCTTCTGGGGCGCGTTGCGCTTGGCGAGCTTCGGCGCGGGATTGCGCCGCGTCGCGCCTGCGGGCGAGACGGTCGTCGCCATCCAGACCTTCACGAAACGAGCGCGGTTCGTGCGCACGTCCGTCGATCTTGCGCGCTTGCGGCTGCGGCGGGACGTCATCGACGTCTTGTGCCTCGCGTATCGGAACGAGCCGATCGAGGCGCGCGTGCTCGACGCGGCGCGAGCGCTCGTCGAGCGCGGTGTCGTACGGTCGCTCATGGTGTCGGCGCACGACCGCGCGCGGCTCGTGTCGCTCGCGGCGGACTCGACGTTCGACTCGCTCATGGTTCGGTACAACGCGGCGCATCGCGGCGCGGAGGACGCCGTTTTTCCCGCGGCGAGGTCGCACGGTCGTGGCGTCGTCGCCTACACGGCGACTCGGTGGGGCAGCCTGCTCGACCCCGCGTCGCTGCCGAAGGACGAACCGCGTCCGACCGCGGCGGATTGCTACCGGTTCGTCACGAGCCAACCCGACGTGTCCTCGTGTTTGTTCGCGCCGGCGAGCGCGGGCGAGCTCGAAGGAGGCCTCGAGGCGCTCGACCGCGGGCCGATGTCTCCGGATGAGCTCGCGTGGATGAGGCGCGTCGGCGACGCGGTGCGCGCCGCATCGGCGTGAAGCGCCGCCCCTTCGAGCGCGCGACTACTTGACGGGCGTCGTGCGCTCGATTCGGCGCTTCGGGCTGACCGAAGATCTGCTGAGCCGGTTCAACCGATGACGGCGATCTCGACCGGGTCCCACACGAGGACCTCGTCGCCCTCGATCGTGCACTCGAACGCGCGCTGATCGTCGCAGAGCCCTTGCGGCACGATGATCGCGCCCGTCCTCAAGTCGAACACGTATCCGTGGAGCGGACAGACGACGCACTGCGGGCGGATCTTCGAGCGGTCCCCGGCGGCGAGGCTCGCGCCCGCGTGGTTGCAGGCATCCTCGATCGCGTACGGCTTTCCGTCGACCGAGCTCACGAGCACGTCGAACGGCGGGTACTTGATGCGCACGAGCTCGCCGCCCTCGATCGCGCTGAGTTTGAGCCTTCCGACGTACTTCATCTTCAGTTGAGCGTGCGGGAGCGCGCGCCGAGCGAGAGGCGCTGCGACACGAGCTCCTCGATGACCGCGCGGACGCGCGCGGCCTCGTCCAGCTCCTCGAGCAGGCGCTGGCGCACGTCGGCGTCGACGATGAGGTGCGCCGCGCAGACGTCCGCGAGCACGCCCGCGCTGCGCGACGTCGGGAGCTCGAACGAGAGGTCCGCGTCGTGGCGTCGCACCTCGCGCACGAAATCGGTCGCGGCCGCGACGAGCGCGGTGCGATCCTCATCGGGCACGGGCGTCTTCTGGGGCTCGAGCACGGTCGCGCGCGCGCGGCGGTACGGCGGGCAGAACGGCAGCTCCTCGAGGCGAACGCGCGCGGCCCCCGCGAGCACGAGGTTCGAGCGCCCGTCGGGGAGCTTTTCGTGGTGCACGACGATCCCCGCGCCCGCGACCTGCGCGATGCGCTCGTCGTCGTTGCGCCGAGGCTCGAGCCGAACGACCGCCATCGCGCCGTGGGTCTCGAGACAGTCGGCGAGCATCTTTCGGTAGCGCGGCTCGAACACGTGGAGCGGGAGCGTCGTGTTGGGAAAGAAGACGAGCCGCGGCAAAGGGAAAATCGGGAGCTCGTCGAGCGCGTCCTTCAGATCGTACGAGGGCTTCACGGTCCGAACATCTCCACGGCGCTTCCGTTCATCGCGTCGGGCGCGTCGAGCGCGGCGAACGCGACCACCTTGGCGACGTCTTCAGGGCTCATCCTGGGCGCGAAGCCGCTGCCGCTCAGCATCTCGGTGTCGACGCTGCCCGGATTCACCACGAGCGCCTGCACGCCCGACCCGCGCAGCTCCTCCGCCAGCGATTTCACGAATCCCACGGTTCCCCATTTTGCCGCGCAATACGCGCTCTGGCGAGGCGTTCCGAGCGTCGCCGAGATGCTGCCGAGCGCGACGAATCGACCGCGTTTGTTCGCGACCATCGCGGGAACGAACGCGCGCGCCGTGAGGAACGCGCCCTTGAGGTTCACGTCGATGACGGCGTCCCAGTCGCTCTCCTCCATCTCGCTCACGAGCGCGCGGCGCACGACGCCCGCGTTCGCGACGACGACCTCCGGAGTGCCGAGCTCGGCGAGCACGCGCTTCGCGGCGCTCGTGACGGCGCTCGCGTCGGCGATGTCGCACTCGATCGCGAGCGCGCGAGCTCCGCGTTCCTTCACGCGCGCGGCGGCCTCCTCGAGCTCGCTCGCGTTCCGCGCGAGGAGCACCACGTCCGCGCCGCGACGCGCGAGCTCGATCGCGCACGCGCGACCGATGCCGCGACCGCCGCCGGTGACCACCGCGATCATGGCGCCTCCCGGACGAACTGGATGGCCTCGCGGCGCGCCTCGTCGTCGACGCCGCGCATCGCGAACGTCACGAGCCGCGCGCCGTGCGTCCGCTCGCCGCGCGCGGTCATGCACGCGTGCGACATCTCGATGCGGCACGCGGCCCAGCGAGGCGCGAGGTTCTTCTCGAGCGCGGCGACGACGCCCTCGCCGATCGTCTCTTGTAGCGTGAGCCTCCGCGCGAACGCGTCGAGCAGCCGCGCGAGCGCGCCGACGCCGACGATCTTGTCGCTCGGCGCGAAGCCGATCGTCGCCTTCCCCACCCCCGCCATCAAATGGTGCGGGCACGTCGTCGTCACCGCGACGTCGCGCAGCTCGACGACTCCGCCGGCGGCGCCCGAGAGCACGTTCCCGCGCACGAGCGCGTCCGGGTCGGCCGCGTAGCCGCTGCACAGCTCGTCGATGAACGCGTCGGCGACGCGCGCGCCCGTGCCGCGCAGCTCCGCTTCGTCGTTCGGGTTCCGTCCGATCGCGAGCAAGAACTCCTCGATGGCGCGCGCCGCAGCGATCCTATCCATTAGATCCAGCACTCGCTCGAGCGGACACGATCTTGCGCGGGCGCTGGCATCGATCGAAGAATGTGTCTCGCTGCCGCGTGTAGGCGACACCGTTGGCGCGGACTGGTCGATTCAAGCGAGCTCCTGATTAGTTGAGCATGATGCGACGGCCGGACTCTTCGATGCGCCTTCGCCCCGAAAATCCCTCGTCGAGCTGGTGGTAGTGGTCGATGCGCGTCTCGCCGAATTTCCAGCAGAGCCAAACGAGCCGCTCGCCGACCTTTCCGTAGAAGTCGACGAGCCCCTCACGCGGATCCTTGAGCACGCCGCCGAGGCCTTCGACCTCGCTCCAGCCGCGCTGGTACGTGTCGACGGCCCGCGCGACGTCACGCTTCTGCTTGCGGACGTCGGGGGTGTCGCTGGCGCGCGGCGCGACCTCGCCGCGCTCGCCGGTCACCTCCGCGAGCGCGTCGAGCATCGTCTCGATGCGGGCGCGCAGGTCGAGCTGTTGACGGACGATGCGCGTCAGCTCCGGCACGAGCGAATTCACCGCTTCGAGCGAGAACACTTGTTGCGCGGGCATGCTCGAATTGTGGCATCACGAGCGCATGGCGTCCATCGGCTCGACGATGGACGCGCGCCACGCGGGGACGACCGACAAACCGACGAACGGACCGACCGTCGCCGCGGCGATCGCGAGCAGCTCGGCGAAGTCGACCATCGGCGTGAGCTTGGTCTGCGGATAGAGCACGCTCCAACCGACGAGCGCGCCGCGCAGGCCCGGCGCGCCGAGCCAGAACACCCAAGCGTACGCGAGCAAGAGCCCCGCGGCCGCGGCGAGCGTGGCGACGAGCAGCGCCTCGACCATCTTCGAGACGAGCACGTCGCGGATCGAGAAGCCCACCGCCTTGAGGATCGCGATCTCGCGCTTCTCGTCGGGCGAGAGGCCGCTCGCGCGATCGAGCGCGAGCACGATGAGCGCGATGAGCGCGGGGATGCACGCCGCGAAGAGGAGGCCCGCGCGCCGCCCGTACGCGAGCGTGTAGATCCGCGCGAGCGTGCTCTTCTCGACGACGCGCGTCCCGGGCAGGCGATCGAGGATCGTGCCCGCGACGACGCGCGCCTCCTCGGGGTTCTTCACGTCGACCGCGAGATCGGTGGACTGATCGGGCTCGAGGCCCAGCACGGCGCGCGCGTCTTCTTCGTCGCAGAGGACGACGTCGGCGGCGTAGAGATCCACGGCGCTCGAGAACGTGCCCGCGAGGCGAAGCGGCGGTGACGGCCGCGGCGAAGGAAGACCAAACGAGTCTCCGATGACGAGCCCGAGCGCCTTCGCGAGCGGCGCGCCCGCGAGCATCTCGTGCTTTCCGAGCGAAATCGTGGCCCTTTTCGAGCGCGCCCGTGCCCTCGAGCGACGCGACGCCGTTTCGGACGCCCACGATCGTGACGTTCCCTTGCAGCGCGGGGAGAAACACGTAACCCCAGACGCGCGGGCGCACGCTCTTCACGGAGTCGATGTCCTCGAGTGCCTTCGCGTCCGCGGTCTTCACCACCGTCGGGCGCCCCGCGACGAGGCGCTGAACGACGACATCGGGCAGCGCGACCTGCGCGCGCTCGGCCTCGCCGCGGAGCGACTCCGTGAGGAAGAGCACCGCGGCGACGAGCATCACGGTGAGCGCGAGCCCGGTGCCGAGCGCGAACGCGCGCGACCGCCTGCGCCACAGCGAGGAAGCGGCGTAGTCGAAGAGCGATCTCATTTCGCGTACGCCTCGGTGGGCGGCGCCATCGAGCCGCCCGCGGGATCCGGATCGGGGACGGCGATGCCATCCGCGAACGCCGCGCCCGGCTCTTCGAGCGAGGGCGTGCGAAGCCAGCGCGCGCCGCCCGAGAGCGCCAAGTCCGCGCTCGGGAGACGACGCGCCATCGCGGCGATCGCCGGACGATCGCCGTCACGCCTCGCGCGCCGCACGCGCGCGTCGACCGTGAGGATCGCGAGCACGAGCGGCAGCACCGCGAACAAGACGAGCGTGCGCATCACGCCGGAAGGAACGCGACGAAGATCTTCGTCAGCAGGAAGTCCGCGATCAAGATCGCGATCGACACGACGACGACCGTTCGCGTCGTCGAGCGCCCGACGCCCTCGGTGCCGCCGGTCGTGCGCATGCCGAAGTGGCAGCCGACGATCGCGATGATGTAGCCGAACACCGGCGTCTTCCCGAGGCCCGAGAAGAGATCGCTCATCTGCACGACCTGGAGCGACGACCGGATGAAGAACTGCGCGGGGATCCCGTATTGCAGCTGGCAAATGAGCATCGCGCCGCAGACGCCGAGGAAGATCGAGAAGAGCGCGAGCACCGGCATCACGAGGATCGCCGCCGCGACGCGCGGCAGCACGAGCTTCTTGTGCGGATCGGCTCCGAGCGCGCGCACCGCGTCGACCTGCTCGGTGACGTTCATCGCGCCCACCTCGGCCGCCATGCCGCTGCCGATGCGCCCGCCGACGATGATCGCGGTGAGCGTCGGCCCGAGCTCGCGCAAGAACGAGAGCACGATGACGCGCGGGATGTACTCGACGCCGCCGAAGCGCTGGAGGCCGAACGCGAACTGGATGGTCATGACCATCCCGATGAAGATGCTCGTCGTCGCGACGATCGCCGTCGACTGAACGCCGAGCGCCTCCATTTGATAGAAGAGCGCGCGGATCTCGTACGGGCGCTTCGTCAGCGCGCGGAGCGTGCGCCCGCTCATCAGCGCGACCTCGCCGAGCTGATCGATGAGCGCGGTGATGCGCGCGCCGAGCGGGACCACGTGCTCCGCGGCCGCGATGGGCGGCGGCGGCATCGACGTGCGCGACTCGCGCGGCATCTCACCCGTCGTCATGGTGCGCCTCCACGGTGTGGAACTGCTCCGCGAAGCGCTCGAACGACGCGCTGCCCGACTCGAAGCGATCGGGCGGCGCGACGTACACCATGTCGTAGACGCACCCGTTCTTCTTCATCACGTAGAGGTCCCACACGAGCGGGACCCCGTCGAGCTTCGCGCGGACGACGGTGTGGCGCGCCTCGCGTTTGTCGAACGGGATGACCTCTTCCTTCACGAACTCGCGCTCGGTCGTGCCCATGATGAGCTGGTTCGTGAGCGCGACGAGCGGCACGTCGTCGACCTTGAGATCGCAGCGACCGCTCAGCATGATCGACGCGCCCGAGTCGTCGCGGAAGCCGAGGGCGGAGTCGTCGACGTTCACGCGATGAAAGCTTCCGGGCACGTCCCCCACGTGAAATGCCACGTTTTGCCCGTGAAATACGCCCGCGTCGAACGTCGGGCCCGCCGCCCCGCAGGCGACGAGCGCGACCAGCGGGAGGAAATGGGCTCGTCGCACGTCCATTGGCTAAGTGCGTTGATACCACGTAAAACCGACCCCGCGATGGCGCTAAGACTCCACAACACGCTGACCCAGAGGCTCGAGGCATTCGAGCCGCGCGAGCCCGGAAAAGTGTCGATGTACGTCTGTGGCATCACGCCATACGACCGCGCCCACGCTGGCCACGCGCGCGTCTACGTGATCTTCGACGTCCTCGCGCGGCACCTGCGCGCGCGCGGTTATCAGGTCACCTACACGCGCAACGTCACCGACGTGGACGACAAGATCCTCGCGCGCGCCAAGGAGCGAAACGAGGAGCCCACGGCGTTCTCCGCGCGCATGTGGGGCATCGCCGAAAACGATCTGCTCACGATCGGCTGTGGAAGGCCCGATCACGAGCCGCGCGTCTCGACCCACATCCCCGAGATCGTCGCGCTCATCCAGAAGATCATCGACAAGGAGCACGCGTACGTTGTCGACACGCCGAAGGGCAAGGACGTCTATTTCGCAGTGCGAAGCTTCGCCGGTTACGGAAAGCTCTCGCGCCGCAACATCGACGACCTCCTCGCGGGCGCGCGCGTCGACGCCAACGATCTCAAGAGAGATCCGCTCGACTTCGCGCTCTGGAAGGCCGCGGGCCCCGACGATTGGGGGTTCGAGTCGCCGTGGGGCAAGGGCCGCCCCGGCTGGCACATCGAGTGCTCCGCGATGGCCGCGAAGTACCTCGGCGAGCATTTCGACATCCACTGCGGCGGCATGGACCTCATCTTCCCGCACCACGAGAACGAGATCGCCCAGAGCGAGAGCGTGTGGGGCCCCGACTTCGCGCGCTACTGGCTGCACAACGGCTTCTTGAACGTCGACAGCGAGAAGATGAGCAAGTCGCTCGGCAACTTCGTCACGATTCAAGACGTCCTCGACCGCAACGACCCCGAGGGGCTGCGCTATTTCCTGCTCGGCACGCACTACCGCGGGCCGCTCGCGTTCGACATGAACAAGCAGGAGGACGGCCGCGTCGTCTTCACCGGCGTCGACGAGGCCGAGCGCCGCGTGGACTACTTGTATACTACACTCGATTCGCTCCGGCGCGCAGCCGCTGGCGCTGCACCGAGTGAGGGACCGCCGGCGCTCAAGGCGCAGTCGAAGATCGTCGCCGGCGCGCGAGACGCCGTGCTCGCCGCGCTCGACAAGGATCTCAGCACGCCGCAAGCGCTCGCGGTCCTCGCCGACCTCGCGAAGGCCGGAAACGAGATCGCCACGTTCGCGCTCAAGAAGAAGGACGACGCAGCGCGCGGGCTCGCCGCGTCGGCCGCGAAGGCACTCCTCGACTCGTGCGCGCTCCTCGGTTTGCTCGAGGCGCCGGTCGAGACGTTCTTCGCGCGCACGCGCGAGCGAAGGCTCCGTCTTCGCAAGCTCGACGGGGCCGTGATCGATCAGAAGGTGAAAGACCGCGAGGCCGCGCGCGCCGCAAAGGACTTCGCGCGCGCCGACGCGCTCCGCAAGGAGCTCGCCGCGATGGGCGTGGAGCTCTCGGACGGCGACGCGGGGACCGTGTGGCGAGTCGCGCAGTGAGCGCCCGACTCACTCGCCGCTGACTGCGAAGAGCTTCTGGAGCTCCGCGTGCGAAGCGGCGCCGGCGAAACCGTCGAACCTGCCATGTGCAGCGAGCTCGCTCGCCGCGCGAATGAAGCCGCCCCACGCGGCGCGGGCGAGCGCGCCGCCCACGCTGACCCGCCGCACGCCCAAAGCCGCGGCGTCGGCCATGTTCAGATTCATGCTGCCCGTGAGGCTCGCCGGCCCGCTCAGGAGTAGGTTCACCGGCTTCGGCGCGACGGCCTCGACGATCGCGCGGATGTGCGCGGGCTCGCGAATGCCGGGCGCGTACAGACAGTCGGTCCCCGCATCGGCGTACGCGCGAAGCCGGGTCAGCACCTGGTCGATGCTTTCGCGACCGACCCAGAAACCCTCGGCGCGACCCACGAGCACGACGCCGCTGTCCCCGATCGCTTCGCGCGCGGCGTGAAGCCGTTCGACGGCGAGCGGCAGCTCGTAAATCGAGTTGTCGTGCCGGTCGGCCGCGTCCTCGATCGAGAGGCCCGCGACTCCCGTGGCGACGCACGCGCGGACGTTCGCGGCGACGTCTTCGGGACTGTCCGCATAACCGTTCTCGAAGTCGGCGTTCACGGGGAGGTCGGTCGCTTCCACGAGCTCCTTGATGTGAGCGAGCATCTCGTCGCGCCCCACGCTGCCGTCGGCGACGCCGCGCGAGAAGGCATACCCGGCGGAGGTGGTGGCGATGGCCGCGAAGCCGAGGTGTCTTAGGTAGCGCGCGGTCCCGACGTCCCACGGATTAGGAAGAGCGAAGCAACCCTCTCGATGAAGATCGCGGAAGACCTGACGGCGCTTGTCGATCACGTTCATGCGTCACGGCGATGATACGATTGAAGCTAATCCGGCGCACGCGGGCGCTCGTCGAGTCTCACGAGCCCGGCCCTCCGCCAGCCCACGTTGCCGAGCCAAGTTCGCGACGCGCGGACCGGCGCGGCTTCGTCGGGCGGCGCAACTGGCTTCGCGAAGCCTTCGAACCAGGGCGCGGACGAGAACGCGTCAATACCCGACGCGACGCGCGCTCCGTGCTTCTTCGCGTTCATGAGCACGTAGACGAGCGCGTTGCGGACGGCGCGCGGGGTCTTCAGCTCGCGCGCGTGGTAGCGATCCGCCCACACCGGTCCCGCGACCTCGAGCGCGCGATTCACCGCGCGCGCGAGGCGAATCGCGAGACCCCGTAGCCCGCGTGAGAGCGTGTCCTTGTCGTGAGTCTCGACGATGAGGTGCACGTGGTCGTTCTGGACCGAGAACTCCACGACGCGAAACGCTTCGCCCAGCGCGGGCGAGCGACTCGCGTTGCGAATGGCCTCGCGTGTTTGCAGGAAGATTGCCCGATCCCGAAGTGGTGGCAGCCCAGCGCGAACGCGTAGCGTGACGTGCACCGGGTAGGCCGCGCGATGCGCGGGCCGCGCGCGATGAGGCACGCACGAGCGCCCGGGTTTCGTGCGCTTGCGTCCCGAGCGAGCGCGTTTGCCGCCCCAGGTCCGAAACGGAAGCTCCCGCTGGCGGGCCAACATGATTGGGCTATATTTACGATACGAACGGCGTTCGTCAAGCCGGCCCCCTTCAATTCACGCGTAGAGCGCGCCGAGCTTCCACCCGTGTCGCGTGCGCTCGAAGATGGCAATGCTCGAACGAGAGCGCTTCGTGTGGCCGAGGTTCGCGCCAGGATCGGGAAGCTCGCACTGCACCAGCGCGGGCGCGGTGCGGTAGCACACGCCGTGGTCCGCGAGCGCCGCGAGCGCTCGGCGCATCGAGGCGTCGTGATCGAGCGCGTCGAGCGAGTCGGCGCGTTCGAGCTCCTCGCCCACGGTGAAGCCGCGGTCGGTCATGCGACGCAGCGCACGGATGTCCTGGCGTCGCGCAGCGGAGCCGAGCTGCGAGAGGAACGCGCCGAAGGCGCCGCGATGCCCGACACGCGAGTACGCGTTCGCGTCAACGCCGACCAGCACCACTGCGAGCGCGAAGACCAACGCGAGGTGACGCATTGGCCCGTTCTACGTCGGCTTCTTTCTACGGCCAACAAAGCGCGTCGCTGTCGCAAGCTCGCGGCGGAGACGCGCCCAGCTCGAGGTCGGGTTCGTCGCGCTCCGCGCGCGTGAGGAGCGCTGAGCGCTTACTCGGCGCGAGCAGCTCGATGAGCGAGAGGCCGCTCACAAAGCTTCTCGATTTGCACGACCCGCGGAGGTAGCTCACGATCTTCCAGATCGCATCGAGTCGATCGAACGCGTTTTTACCGCGAACCACTTTCTTGACGCGCGCAAGCGTCGCAACGTGCTCGGGCCATGGCGAAAGAAGCGCGGGGAGCGCCTTGATGAACACCGCGTCTTCCTCGCGGAGCGCTCCGCGGATCCCATCGCCGAGATAATCGAGCGCGAGAGTGTGGACGTTCCGGTGTCGTGCGTCCACGAGCTCTGTTTTGCCGTTGCGCTCGCGGCGTTCGAAGGGTCGCTTCAATCCGCCGCGCCGAGCTTGCGCTCGATCGCTTCGATGTGCGCGCGCACCTCGGGGTCGGTCGCGCGGAGCGCGTCCACCTTGCGGACCGCGCTCATCACCGTCGTGTGATCGCGATTGCCGAAGGCGCGTCCGAGCTCGGGGAAGCTGCACTTGAGGCGCTGCTTGCAGAGGTACATCGCGACGTGGCGCGCGAACGCGACGCTCTTGTGGCGATCCTTCGAGAGGAGATCCGTCGAGCGGAGCTTGAAGTGGTGGCAGACGATGCGCTGGATGTCCTCGACGTTCTGCTCCGTCGGACGAACGCTCGACGCCGCGAGGATCTCCTGGCGCGCGAAGTCGACGGTGAGCGCCTTGCCCTGGAGCGACGCCTTCGCCGCGATGCGAATGAGCGTGCCCTCGAGCTCGCGGACGTTGCTGCGGACCGACTGCGCGATCGTCAGCACCACGTCGGGGTGGATGTCGAGCTGCTCGATCTGAGCCTTTTTCCGCACGATCGCGACGCGCGTCTCGAGCTCGGGCGGCTGGATGTCCGCGACGAGGCCCGACGAGAAGCGCGACACGAGCCGCTCCTCCATGCGCTCGAGCTGCTGCGGATACTTGTCGCTCGTGAGGATGATTTGCTTGTCGCTCTGGTGGAGCACGTTGAAGCAGTGAAAGAACTCTTCTTGCGTCTGCGTCTTCGACGCGAGGAACTGGATGTCGTCGACGAGCAAGACGTCGCACTTGTCGCGGTACTTGCCGCGGAACTCGTTCATCTTGTTGTCTTGCAGGGCCTGAACGAACTCGTTCATGAACTTCTCTGCCGACACGTAGATGATGCGCGCCTCTGGGCGCTCTTCGCGGATTCGGTGCGCGACCGCGTGAACGAGGTGCGTCTTGCCGAGGCCGGTGCCGCCGCACAAGAAGAGCGGGTTGTGACGCGGGCCGTTGCCGCCCGCCGCCGCGACGGACGCCGCGTGCGCGAGCTGGTTCGACGACCCCACGACGAAGTTCGCGAACGTGTACTTCGGGTTCAAGCCCTCGACCGGGGGCGCCGGCGAGCGCACGCTGGCCGGAGCCGCGTCACCCACCGTCAGCGCCTTCGGACGCACCGGCTTCACCTCTTCGCGCTGCGCCTCGACGACGGGCCGCTGCACGTTGCCTCCCACTGTCCACGCCACTTGCACGCTCCACCCCGTTTTGCTTCGAATGAAATCGGTGATTGTCGGAAGGAAATGATGATCGACCCACTCGCGCACGAACTCGTCACGCGCACGCAGGCCGAGCACACCGTCGGTCAAACCGTCGAACTGAATGCCGGAGAACCACTGATCGAAGCTGCCTGGCGAGCGGCCACGCGTGAACGCGATGGCTTCGTCCCACAGGTCGTTGTCGATTCCGTTTGTGCTCACGCCTTCTCCCGAAAAAAGCGAAACAGAAGCCGTTGGGCCACGGACATCGTGGACCACCTGTTCGCCCCTACTTCACAAGTTATCCACAACCTGTGGATAAACCTGGTGAAGCCTCACGACTGCGATTCACGACCGCGAACGCAAACTCCGCGAACGTGACGACCCCGCGACGACGGGGTAGTGCGTGTGGGTATCAAAGCTCGACGCACCTCGTCCATCCTCATCGTACGATTGATACTAAGTGCTCGACATCGCGACAGATTATTGGTTGCAAACCACCAGCGTCTCCCCTCGGCAGGGGTGACGTCGCGACGCGCGGTTTCGTAAGCGGTGGAGATCTTTTTCGATTTTTCGACGCAGCGCGACGTTTGCAGAACGCAACCGTGGGAATTTGCCTCGAATACTCATGTCAAGAGACAACGGCGTGAGGCGTTTCTGCGACGGATTGGTGTCGCGCGCCCGTGGCGTTTCGGTTGAAAGTTGGCCGCAAACCGCGCGGTGTGATTGGGTCGCGACGTGCGTTTTCGCCTTCGCTCCGTCGCGCTCGCGCTCGGCCTTTTCTTCGTGCCGTCGCAGGCGGCTGCGACTCCCTCGTCGACCTCGGTCGAGCAAGGCTACGACCTCGGCGACATCGAGTCGCCACGGTGGATGGCGTTCGGAGGCGCGCAAACGGCGCTCGGCGGATCGACGACGGCCGTCTACGACAACCCCGCAAATCTCGCGGCGTCGCGCGTCTATCACTTCGAGGGCCTCGTCGCGTTTTCGCCCGAGTCCAACCGTCAGACTTACGGCGGAGGCGTCGCGGACTCGTCGACGAATCAGCTCGCGGCGCGCCCAGCGGGAGCCGACGCTGCCAACGGCCTCGCGGGCGGAATCGCGGGGACGTGGTCGACGATGGATTCCGACGGCATCAACCGCCAGTGGACCGATCTGCGTCTCGCGCTCGCGTATCCGGTTTTGTCGAACCTCTTCGTCGGCCTCACCGGCCGCTATTTGCAGGTGAATCAAGCCGTCGGACGCGGTCCCTTCAAGCAGGACTCGGTCTCCGACGGGACGCCGGATCAAGGCCTCGCGAGCCTCTTCACGTTCAACGCGGGCGTCACGTATCGCCCGATCAAGCAGCTGTCGCTCGGCGTCGTCGGGCAAAACCTCACCTATCCCAACCATCCCATCGCGCCGACGACGGTGGCGGGCGGAATCGGCCTGAACCTCGACGTGTTCGCGCTCGAGTTCGACACGCTCGTCGACTTCTCGACGTACGGCTCGCCGCGCGCGCGCTTCATGCTCGGCACCGAGGTGTTCCTGTTCGACCGTCTCGCGATCCGTCTCGGGTACCGTATCGACACGGGCCAGAAGACGCACTCGATCTGCGGCGGGCTCGGTTGGGTCGACAAGCACTTCAGCGCGGAGGCGTCGATTCGGCAGGACGTGATCGCCGATCACCCGAACACGATGCTCGTGTTCGGATTCCGCTACTTCTACGACTTCAACGCTGGCGGGTCGGATCCTGCCATGTCGGCGGACTGAGCCTTCAATCGGTGGTCACGTAGCGGACGCAGAGGTCGTCCGTCGGGCGGCGGGTCGCCGCCGTGGGATCGATCCCCATCGGCACGAGCGCGACACCACGCGGCGCCGTCGAGAACCCGATGACGTAAGGGTCCGCGTTCGGGCCGCAGAGCTGCGCGGAGGCCGACGTCACCCAGCCGCCGGGCTCGGGCGACGAGAGCTCGATGTGCCGGATCGTGAGCGGCGTGCTCGCCTCCATCCCGAGGCGGACGACGATCTCGTGCGCGTGCTGCCCGTCGCCCGCGGGCGGAGCGAGCACCTGCCGCAAGCGGAGCGCGAGGTGGCCACTCGCGGCGACGGCGCGGCGGAACGCGGGCTCGCGAACGTGGAGCACCTCGCCGGCCATCGCGCTTCGCCCGAGGAGCGGGTGCGCCTGCGCGGGCCGGTGCGCGGCCTTGTCGGTCGCGATGGGCTCGCCCGCGTCGGCTGGGTCGGGCGCCGTGGCGTTCTGCGCGACCGAGAGCAGGTGCGCGTCGAACGCGCGCGGGAGCGTCGGGCCGAACGACACCCAGAGGTCGACGTCGCCGCCGGACCACGCGCCGCGCTCCATCACGATTTCGTGGACGACGAGCACGCGGTCCTTGGCGACGTCGACGCGGACGCGCGCGATGACCGGCAGCGACGGGAGCGGCGGAGGCGGCGGCTGCGTGCGGTGGGCGATTTGCGTGACGCCAGCTTGCGTCACGGCTGCGAGGAGCAGCGGCACGGCGAAGATCACGAGACGGCCTCTTCGAAGCGCCGCGCGAGGCGCGCGGCCGAGCCCGCTGCGTCGTCGAGCGGAGCCGGGCTTCGCGCGAGGTCACGCAGCGTCGCGAACGCGCGCGGGTTTCGGAACCAATCGTCGCCCTCGCGCTCGCGCATCGCGTCGAGGCGCTCGAGGATCGTGAGCTCCGCGACGAAGCGCGCGAGATCGCGTTCGCGCGCGGAGGGCCACGCGCCGTTCATCGACGCGGGGAGCGGCGCGCCGAGCGCGCGCGCCGTGAGCTCCTCGAAGTCGGCGCTAGGCGCCTGGAGCGCGACGCGGAGGGCATCGAGCCGCACGGCGAGGAGAAACGCGACGCGCACGAGTCGCGATTGATCGAGCGCGCGGCCTCGCGCGAGCCCGAGGACGCGCGCGTGGAACGCGGGCTCGCCGAGCGCGGATGCGAAGGCGAGCGCGGTGCGCGCGGCGTCCGGGTCGAGCGGCGGATCGCGCACGACGAACGGCTCCGAGGTGGGTACCGAAGCTTGGTGGAAGGTCTCGCCGATGCGCATCGCGGCGCGCGCGAAGCTCGCGGCGCCGAGCGCGCGCGGAGGGTCGCCCGTGACGTTCGCGCGCATCGCGAGGCCGGGGAACATCCCGGCGACCGCGCGCCACGTGAGCCGAGAAGGCCACCCCTCTCGCGCGTCGCGCGCGAGGCGCGCCTCGAGATCGAGCGGCCACTGCGGCTTTCGCGCGCTAGAGACCGCGTGACGCGCGAGATCCTCGGTCGCCACGAGGAACTGCGTCGCGGCGCCCACGAGATCCGTCTTCGGAGCGCCGGCGAAGCGCTGGACCACGTCGTCGATCCCGAGGCGACGAAGCGCCTCGGCGCGCGTCTCGCGGACGCTGCGTTCGGGCTCGCCGAGCGTGGCGGCCGCGTCGGGCAGCGCGGCGAAATGCGCGCGCGCCTCGGCCGCGCTCTTCGACGCGACGAGCCCCGAGCGGATCGCCGCGAAATCGAGCTGCACGTCGCGCTCGAGGCGAACGACGCCGCGCGCCTCGAGGCACGCCTTCGCCAGCCGCTGCTCGGCGGGCTGCGACACGCGCTCTACCGTGAGCCACGTGACCCACGCGATGAGACCGTCGCGGAGCGGGCTCTTGCTCTGGGACTCGATCTCGCGGAGCGCGCGCTGACCCGCGACGTGCCGGTGCGCGTCCCAGTCGACGTCCGCCCCGAGCCGCCGAAGCTCGGCGACCGCCGCGGCCACGTCACGATCGGCGCGAAGGAGGTCCATCAGCCGTGAATCGTCGCGCGGCGCTCCGACGCCGCGAGCCCGCGCACGATCTCCGCTTCGACGGCCGCGAGCTCGCCGAGCCGCGCTTCGGCGAGCGGCGCGCTCGAGGCCGCCGCGGCCAGCTCCGTGAACTCGCGGAAATGGCGCGCCTCGGCCGCGAAGAGGTCCTTGTAGAATGCATGTAGCTCGTGAGACTCGCCGAGCCGGTCGTAGAGGAGCTTGAACCGCTCGCACGAGCGCGCCTCGATGAGCGCGCACACGAGCAGGCGATCGACGAGCGGAGGGGCCGTGTGCGGGAGCTTCTGCGTGCGCTCGCGGAGCGCCGCGGCGTACTCGTCGACCGGAGGCGTGCCCAGCGCGACGCCGCGCGCCTCGAGCACCCCGAGCACGTGAGCGAAGTGCTCGAGCTCCTCTTGCGCGATGGCGACGAGCTTTCGCACGAGCGGCAAGTCGTCCGGGTGGCGCGCGGCGAGCGAGAGCGCGTGCGACGCGGCCTTCATCTCGCAGTGCGCGTGATCGCGAAGGATCGCGTCGAGATCCGCGATCGCCGCGTCGGCCCAGCGCGCATCGGTGGCCGCGAGGAGGCCCAACATCAGAAAAGGCGAATTACCACACGTGCGAGCTCAGCGCGAACCGCGCCTACCGAGCCTCCCGCCGAGCGCGGCCGAGGCCGTCGCGAGGACGGGCACGACGAGCGAGGCGAGCGACGCGCCCACCTGCGCGAAGGTGATCCCGAGCGCGAGCAGGCCCACGCAAAGCCCCGCGAACGCCGCGTCACGCGGTCGCGTGCCTTGGCCGAATTTCGTGACGAGAAACCCACCCGCGAGCCCCGCGAGGATCAGCGCGAGCGCTTGCGGGAGCGCGATCATCGCGAGCGCCGTGAGGCGCTCGGAGCGCGAGAGCTCCGCGAGCCTCTCCTCCCCGCCCCCGACGCGCCCGAGCACGAGCCGCCGCCCGATCGACTCCGCCGCATACGCGAGCGGGAGCCACGCGACGAAGATCGCGACAGCGCCGAACACGACCCAGTGCCACGCCGGACGCGGCTCCTCGGGCTCCTCTTTCGGCGCCTGAATGACCGGCAAACGCCGCTTTGGCTGGTTCTCGTTGTCGGTCACCCATCGACCATGGCAGAAAGGCCCCGAAACGAGAAGGTCATGCCTCAGGTCCTCGATCCCACACGCGCGAAGAGCCACGTCGAGGTGCGCGTTCGCTTTGGCGAAACCGACCTCATGGGGATCGTGCACCACGCGAGCTATCTCTCGTATTTCGAGGCCGCGCGCGTCGCGTGGCTCAGGCGCCGCGGCGTCACGTACAAGACCTGGGCGGACCGCGGCTGGCACCTGCCCGTCGTCGAGGCGCACGTGCGCTACCGCGCGCCCGCGCACTTCGAGGACGTGCTCACCGTCGAGGTCGTCCTCTCGGAGCTCCGCTCGCACTCGATGCGCTACGCGTATCGCATCCTGCGCGACGCCGAGCACCTCGCCGACGGCGAGACGCGCCTCGCGTGCGTCAATAACGCGCACGAGCTGATGCGTCTGCCGAACCCGCTCGTCGAGGTGCTCCTTCGCGCGGAGTCACACGTCGAGCACGATGCGGTATGTTGAGGGACGAATGACCCGTCGCGTCCTCGCGCTCACGCTGTCGATCGCCGCGCTCGTGACAGCGGCCGCGTGCAAGAGCGGGAGCGCCGCCAAGCTCGAGGGACGCTGGCGCGGCATCAAGGCGACGGGCGTCGCGAGCGATCAAGTGGGCGCGGCGAACCTCTTCGCGTCGACGATGGAGCTCGAGTTCCACGGCGACCAGGTCGCCGTGCACATGGGCAGCGAGAAGCAGTCCGCGCGCTTCCGCGTCGTGCGCGACGAGAAGACGGGCGTGACGATCGCGACCGATCAGGACGGCCCGGACGACGCGCAGACGTTCACCTTCACGGACGACAAGACGATGTCCTGGGCGGTGATGCCCGGCAAGACGATCCTGTTCCAGCGCGAGTAACGGCTCAGCGCCTGACGGTTTCGCGGGCCACGCGGAGGCGGAGCGAGGCGTCACCGCGCTTGATCTGGAGGACGGTGTCGACGCCGACGGGGCCGCTCAGTTTTTCGCGCGCTTGTTCGATCGTGTGAACGGGCGTGCCGTCCACGTCGACTAGCGTGTCGTTCGCCAGCAGGCCCGCGCGTTCGGCTTCGCTGCCCTCGGCCACGAGGACGATGACGACCTCGCGCGTGCCGTTTTCGACGGCCTCGCCGAGGGTGACCGCGACGGTCGCGCCCGCGTGCTCTTGCGTGTGCGAGGCGCCCGTGAGGACGATGCGCACGTTCGTCGTCGAGCGGCTCGCGGCGACGCGCACGCCCTCGACGCGGCCGCGGCCCACCTCGGGCGCGTAGGCCTCGAGCGAGACGGTCCCCGCCTCGAGCCCACCGAGCTTGAAGCGGCCGCGCGCGTCGGTCGTGGCGACGTCGGGCGGCGTCGCGCCCGCCGCGAGGAAGACCGGGACGCGATCCTTGGCGACGCGCGCGCCTTGAACGGGATCGCCGCGCTCGTCGCGCACCTCGCCCTCGACCGTGCCCTCGCTCGCGAGCTCGATCGTGCCGAGCGAGAACGGCCGCTCCGACGCCGGTATCGAGAACACGCGCTCGGCCTTCGCATAACCGGGTGCGCGCACGACGACGCGCGCGGTCCCAGACGCGAGATCCGACGCGCTCGCGTTGCCCTGCGCGTCGGTTCGCAGGTGGCGCACGATCGAGCTCGTGTAGAGCACGACGTCGGCGTCCGCGATCGGGTCGCCGTGCGACGCGCGGACGGTCGCGGTGATCATGGCGCCGAGGTCGAGCGCGACGTCGACCGTCTCGGGCGCGGCGTCGAGCGTGATCACCTTGGGCGCGTGACCGGGCGCCGAGACCTCGACGCGGAGCGGGAGGCCCCGCGCGCCCGCGAGCTGCGCGTCGCCGCGCGCGTCGGAGAAGCTCGTCTCGCGAAGCGGCGAGGTGGGCTCGAGCGAGGCGATCGAGATTTGCGCCGACGCGATCGGATAGCCGCGGTCGTCGCGCACGCGCACCGCGATCGGATCGCGCGCGGCGGGGAGCGTGAGCGTGATCTCCTTGCGCTCGCCGTCGGCGATCGTGGCCGTGGTTCGGAGCGCGGGTGACGACGCTTCCTCGCTGTCGAACACGTCGAGCGCGACCTCGCGTGGGACCGCGGCGAACGCGAACGTGCCGTCGGTCGCGGTGCGCGTCTGGCGCTCGAGCGTTCCGCGCGTCGCCGCGAGCTCGACGCGCGCGCCCGCGACGGGCCTTCCCTGCGCGTCGACCACGCGCCCTTCGAGGCTCCCGCCGGCGCGCAAGACGACCTCGACGTGCGCCTCGCCGCCCGCGGGGATCGTGACGACGTCGCTCCACGCCTCGACGTACTCGGGGTGACGCACGAGCGCGCGCACGCGGCCCGGCGTCGCGGGGTTCGCACGAAATGTTCCGTCGCCCGCGGTGACCCACGGCTCGACGCGCGACGCCACCGCGCCGCGCGGCCCTGTCATCACCGCGCCGCGCGGGATGGGCGGCACGGGCCCCGGCACGACGCCGAGCTCACCCGCGGGCACGAGCTGCGCGGGTCCCGCGAGCGCGGCGGTGAACTGCGCTTCGCTGAAGCTCGAACGACGCGGGTCGTCGTCGATGGGTCCACCGGCGAAATCGGTCCCGACGATCTCGATCGTCGCGCCGCCGATCGGAAAGCCGCGCGCGTCAACGACATGTCCCGTGAGCGTGCCCGCGCGCGCGAGCACCACGCGAACCTCGCCCTTCAGCGGCTCGGGCACCGGCACCGCCGCGCGACCCACGAAGCCGTCCGCGCGCGCCGAGAGCGTCGCGAGCCCCGCCGCGATCGGACCGAGCTGCGCGCGCCCGCGTTTGTCCGTCACGGCCTCGAGCGGAAACGGCGAGAGCCCAGACTCGGCGAGGACGACGCGAGCGCCCGATACGTCCTCGGCGTCGTCCGCGTCGCCGTCCGTGACGTGCGCGACGACCATTCGCCCCGGCGCGAGCCGCAGCGTCAGATCCTTGTCCTCGCCCGCGCCGAGCATGAGACCGATCTCGATCGGCGACGCGCGCGCGCCCTCGGTCGCGCGGAGCGCATACGACCCCGCGAAGAGACCCGAGAGCTTCACCATGCCGCGCTCGCCCGTGTGCCCCTCTCGCGAAGGCCAGAGCGCCGTGCCCGCGATCCGAACGCGCGCGTTCTTCACGGGCTTGTCGGCCTCGTCGACGACGTGCACGAGGATCGTCCCGAGCCTGTGCAAGACGAGCTTGATCGCAGCGCCGTCGCGCACGCCACGCGCGGTCGCCTCGTCGTAACCCGTCGCGCGTGCGGTCACGACCCACGGCGCCTCTCCGAGTCGTCCCACGTCGGCGCGTCCGAGCGAGTCGGTTCGCGCTCCATAGGGGAGCGGGTCGGCGCCCACGACCTCGATCTCGGCGTTGCCGATTCCGCGTCCGCCGTCGTCGACCACGTTCACGACGAACGTGTGCTCGGCGCCGACGACGAGCTCGACGTCGCGCGCGTTCGCGAGCACGAGCGACGTCGAGGCGCGCGCGTGCCCCTCCGCGTCCGCGACGACCCACGCGTGACCGCGCGGAAGCGCGCTCAGGACCACGTGTCCTGCGGCATCCGTGCGCGCCCCGCCCGCGCGGTAAATCTTGCCCATTGCACCCGGCGGAATGTCGCAGAGCACCTCGACGCGCGCGCCGCGAACTGCCTCGCCGTGCTCGTCTCGCACCGTGACCGCGACCGAAGCGTCGCGATCCGTCACGTCCGCGGGCAGCGGCGGCGGGGCCATCTCGTAGACGACCGCGTGGAGCGGCGTGTCCGTCACGCTCGCGAGCGCAAGGAGGAGCACGACGAGCGGAAAATATCGGAGCACCAAGGCTATGACACTTGGCCTCTGCGCTTCTTCCACGCCGGGAATTGTCCTCGATTCGCCCGCGTTCTCCTAACGAGATGCTACGCTTGGTCGGATGGGCTCACGCGCGCTGGCGAGCATCGAACCTCGCACGCCGAAGCGGAGCGAAGGTACGAGGTTCGGATTGGCGACCGCGTTCGCGACCCTCGTCGTCGGGGCTTGCAGCGATGCTCCGCCACCGTTCATCCAGGATCCCGGCCACGACGCGGGCGCGTCCGACGTGGTGTTCGGCGGGGAAACTGCCGCGCCGACGTGCAACGCGGGCCCCGATCTCGGCGTCTGCGCGTGCGCCGAGCTGAGCTTCCTCAGCGACGTGCCGAACCTCTACTTGGTGCTCGACCGTTCCGGGAGCATGGCCGACAACAACAAGTGGACGACGGTGCGCGTCGTCGTCTCGCAGATGATGAAGAGCCTCGGGCCGCGCGCGAGCTTCGGCATCGCGACGTTTCCGACCTCGAGCGCCACCGACTCGTGCGTTCCGGGCAAGCAAGTCATGAGCGTGCGCCAGGGCGACTCGCCCGCGGGGACGCAAGGTCCGACGACGTCCCTGATGCTCGCCGTGACCTCGGTCGCGCCCGAAGGCGGCACGCCGACCGCGGCGACGCTCGACGCGCTCCTGCCGACGCTCAAGTCGCTCTCGGGTCGCACGTTCGTCATTCTCGCGACCGACGGCGGACCCAACTGCAACTCGGCCGCGACGTGCACCGCGGCCACGTGCATCGACAACATCGAAGCGCTGCAAGGCTGCCCGCCGAACGGCGTGCCGAACTGCTGCGACCCCGCCATCAACCCTGGCTACGGCCCGCTCGATTGCCTCGACGAGCAGCCGACGATCGACGCGGTGAAAGCGATCGCGCAAGCCGGCATGCCGACGTACGTCATCGGCGTGCCCGGAAGCGCGCCGTATGCGTCGTTGCTCGACTCGCTCGCGACCGCGGGCGGCACTGCGCGAACGACGGAGCCCTTCTACTACCGCGTCGATTCGACGGACCAATCCGCGTTCCAGGACGCGCTCGCTCAAATCGCCGCGAAGATCACCGCGACGTGCACGCTCACGCTCGCGACGCCTCCTCCCGATCCGACGCACGTGAACGTCTATTTCGACAACCAGGCCGTGCCCGCCGATCCGGTCAACGGCTGGGTGCTCGACGGCTCGACGGTGACGCTCGTCGGCTCGGCGTGCGATCAAGTGATGAGCGGCGCGGTCCTCAACGTGCGCGTCGTCGCGGGCTGCCCGACGCTCCAGCCGAATTGATCGTCGGTCACCAACGGCTCATGCCGCCGAGGTCGTAAACCTCGGTGAGACCGGCGGACTTGAGCGCTCTCTTCGCGCTCGCGCTGCGCATCCCGCTCGCACAATAGACCACGACGGCGCGGCCTTCTTTCGCGAGCGCCGCGGCGCGCGAGCCGATGCGATCGAGCGGCACGTTCTCCGCGCCGTCGATGTGGCCGCCCGCGAACTCCGACGGCGACCGCACGTCGATGAGCTTTGCGCCGGACTTCACGAGCTCACGCGCGCGCTGCCCGGTGATCTTCCCGACGCGCGTGAGGAGCAGGTACACGGCGAACATCGCCGCGACGACCAAGAGCCATCTGATTTCGGAGGGACCCACGACGCGACCTCAATGAAGGGTGTGCCACTCGCCGTCGTGCTGAATCGTCGGCACGCTGCGGCGCACGACGAACGTAGCATCGTCGATCGCGTCGACAACCGCCGCGCGACGCGCGTCCTCCTCGGCCTCTTCCTTCGCCCAGCGCGCGAGCGTCTCCTTCGCCTTGCGGCGCCGCCGCACCCACGCGAGCGCGAGCATGCCCATGATGAGCGCCCACACCATCGAGCTGCCCGTGAGGACCGGCCAGAAGCTGAAGCGCTTGTCGAGGTCTTCGTGCCACTGGTACTCGAGCTTGCGCGTGCTGTCGCTGTACGCGTCGGAGAGCGCGCGATCGAACGCCGTGCCCTTGCGGACGCGCTCGACGAGCGAGCCGAACCGCGCGCGGTCCTCGTCGCGAAGGAGGAACCGCACGAAGTCCGCCGACTCCGCGTAGGCGATGCTCACCTTCTGGTTGTCGTCGGGGAAGCTCCTGTCGATGTCTTGGAGCGGGATGAGCGTCTTCGAGAGCGTCGCGTCCCAGAGCGTTCGCATGCGGAGGAAGCTCGACTCGCCCGAGAGCTGGACCGCGAGGCCCTCGTTGAACCAGTGCGGCACGTGGTGGCCTTGCGTCGCGTCGAAGAGCGCGACGTGGACGAGCTCGTGACGAAGCACCTCGGGGAGATCCACGGCCTCGGCGGTCTTCGGATCGCGAAGCGCGATGAGGACGAGGTGGAGCGCCGAGTACGCGACGCCCACGGCATAGCGCGGCGGCGGGAGACCCACCGGCGCCATCGCGTTCATGTCTTCTTGCGAGCGCGCGATCCGCACCTCGACGTGGTCGAGGACGGTCTGGCCGAGCCAACCGCCGAGCTCGCCCTTGAACGCGTCGGTCTCGTCGAGGAGCGAGGTCACGCGCGACTCGACCGACGTCGGGTACGCGAGCTTGAGCCACTCGCGATCGCGCGTGGTCATGTCGGGCTTGAGCGCGGGGATCGTCACGCTCGTCGGCTCGAGGATCATGGGCGCGTCGTGCGGGGCGCTCTCGACGGCCTCTCCGTCGGCGCGCGCGGGCGCCGCCCCGAGCGTCATCGCGACGGCGAGCACGACGAGCACGAGGTACCGAAAAAGGCGCTTCATCACGGCATCCGCAGCTGCAGGTGAATTGTATCGCTCGTCTGGACGTTCGTCGCGATGAGCACGCCGCCGCCGATGAGGAGCGCCGCGCCGATGGCGCCCCAGAACCACGGCGAGAGGTAAAAAGGCTTGGATTCCGTCTTCTTGGGGACGGGCGGCGTCAGGACGAGCGGCGCGGTCTGCGGGGCGTACGGGCGCTCGAGGGAGCGCACCGCGGCCTTCCAATCGCCATTTTCGGCGGTGTATCGAGCGGCGTCGAACGTGTGGCTCTCGGCGTCGTAGAGGCGCGCCGTCGGCGGATTGCCCGCGAAGACCACGACGACTCCGCGGAGCGAGAGCTTCTGCGCGAGCGCGCCGAGGACCTGCCGTGACGCCGCGTCGTCGCCCTTCACGCCCGCGCGGAGCTCGGCGAGCTCCGTGAGCTCGGGCGTCGTGCCCGTGCCCGCCTCTCCCGCGAGGACGCGCGCGCGCGCGTCGTCGATCGTGGGCGGCTTGAGCGTGCTCGATCCGTAGACCGCGCCTGCGAGCGGCCACGCCGCGTCGATCGCGCCGTCCGCCGCGACGACCGCGAAGCCCTTCGGCTCCGGCTTCACCTCATCCGCGAACGCGGAGCGAGAGGTCACCAGCAACGCGACGAGCGCGAAGAGCGGGGCGAGGAGTGCGGCTCGCATCAGCGATCACGCGATGAAGAAAGGATGCGCAGGAGCAGCAAGAAGAGGTTCACGATGTCGAGGAAGAGCCGGAGCGCGGCTCCGACGGCGTCTCCCTCGCCTTCGCGCATGATGCGGCTCGTGTCGTAGAGGATGTAGCCGGCGAACAAGAGGACGCCGACGCTCGCGACCGCGAGGTGAAACACCGCCGCGTGCACGAAGAACCCGAGGAGCGTCGCGCCGATGAGCACGAAGAGGCCGATCGTGAGCGCCGCGCCGAGGTTCGAGAAATCGCGCCGAGACACGAGCGTGTACCCGCTCAAGCCGACGAACGCGGCTGCCGTGAGAAGGAACGCGTCGCGCACCGGCGAAGGGTCGAGCGTGTGGCCGCCGGAGGCCATCGCCTGCGCGATGAAGATCGACGGCGCGATGAAGATGCCCGTGACGAGCGCGTAGCCGAACAGCGCCGCGACGTTCAGCCCTCGGATGTGCCGCACGAACGACGCCGCGAAGAACGCGGCGAGGTAGCCGAGCATCATCAAGAACCAGTGCTGCATCGCGAAGCCGACGATCGGCGGCACCTGCGCGACGACTCCGCCGCGCGTCGCGACCTCGAGCGGCGTGCCCACGTAGAGGGCGATCAGCGCGCCGACGACCGCGAACCACACCCCTCCCGTGAAGAGGAGGTAGACGCGCCGCAAGAACGGAAGGGCCAAGGGCTGCGCGCGACCGGGGACACCCACGGAGCGCTGCGGGTACGAGTACATCGTACGTGCAACTTAACGATGGGCCGGCGGGCGTCAACCAACCCAAATGGCTAAGCGCCCGAAAGGGGTACATACTCGGGGGCATGAGGGGTGGCGCGCCCGCCGTGTGTTTGTGCCTGTTGGGCTGCGGACCAGCTCCTTCGACGGCTGCGCCCGATGCGGGCAGCGACGCGGCGAGCTCGACGGGTTGCGGACGCCTCGCCACATGCGGCGCGACGTGCGTGGACCTCCTGACGGATGACGCGAACTGTGGAGGCTGCGGGCTCGCATGCTCGACGGGCTGCAAGGCGGGCCGCTGTGTCGAGGAGCTCGCCTTCGCGACCGTGAACGAGATGGCGACCGATGGCATGCACGTCTTCTGGTCGTCGGGCGCCATCTATCCGCAGGGCTGCGGGTTTCCGCCGTGCTCGGCGTTGAACGCCGTTTCGGTCGCGGGAGGCCCGACGACGCCGATCTTCGTCGCTGACCCGGACGCGATCGCCGCGGGTCCCGTCATCGACGGGAAGAACGCGTATTTCATCCTCGCTCATGGCAACGGTTCGGCGTCGCTCTCGAGCATCCCGCTCTCGGGCGGCACGCCGAGCACGATTCGAATCGGGGGCGCTCGGTGGTCCCATGGGGTTCGGCGGCGGTCAGGTCTTCTTCATCGAATGGCCTGAGGCGCACCAGATGGCGCTTGGGTCGTGGTCCCCGACGAAGGCGACGTCGTCGCGGCTCTCCCTCGGCGACTCGACTTGGGCGTGGGTCACGTCGATCGCCGCCGACGACACGGGACCGTATTGGTTGACGGCGGGCGAGGCCTCGCCGGTCACGTCGCTCGATCACGCGTTGCTCGACGCGCTCACGGACGCCTCGCTGCCAGGAGGGTACTTCATCGAGACCTCCGAAGGCTCCACGATGGCGCTCGACGACGCGTACGTCTTCACGAAGAGCCCCACGGCGATCCAGCGGATCGCGAGGGACACCGGCACGATGACCACCATCGCGACGACCGCGATCGTGACCTCCGGCTCGGTGCCGACGCGGCAGCCCATCGTGGCGGACGGAGCTTACGTCTATTTCAGCGACGACGCAGCGCAGACCCTCTGTAAGGTCCCGCGCGATGGCGGTGCCGCGACGGTGCTCGCGCACACCCGCTACGGCGGCGTGCGCTCCATCGTTGTGGATGCGGAGAGCGTGTACTGGGCAGACCTCGACACGATCATGAAAGTCACGCCGAAGTAACTAGAAGGACAGGCTCGCGAAGCCCTTCAAGAGCGCGAAATGCACGGGACAGGTCTGCTCCAGCGCGACCACGGCGGTCGAGGACGTCGCGAGGGTGTGCATCGCGAGGACGAGGATGCAGACCGCGGCGGGCGGGCCGACGCGCGAAAGGATGGGGCGAAGCTCGAAGCTCTTTCGCGCGGAGAACGCGAGCGCGAGCGCGAACGCGAAGCCGTCGATGAGGGTCGCGCGCGCCGCGGGCGATAGATCGGGCGCGCCGCGGGCGAGGCGAAGCGCGAGCGCGAGCGCGGAGAGGACGATCGCGAGCACCGCGGCGACCAAGCCGAGCGTGTTGCTCCTCTCGCGCACCTTGGTGAGGATCACCGCGAGGCGGCGCGCGACGAGCCCGATGACGACGAGCGACACGAGCGCGGCGAGCGCGAAGGTGACCGCGCCGAGCGCGCGGTGGTGGGTCTTGTCGCGGAGCTGCGCGCCGAGCGCGGAGAGAAACCAGAGCCACGTGCCCGCGAAGACCATCGCCGCCGCGACGCGCTCGAGCGCGCGGGATCCATCGGTCGAGACGAATCCGCGGAGACCTTCGCGCGCGAGGCGCGTGAGCGGGACGAGCAGCAACATCGGCGCGATCGCGAGACCTGCGGGCGTGAGCCACGCGCGGATCACGTCGACGCCGGCCGCTTGGAGTCGCAGCGCCGCCGGGAGCGACGCGAGGAGCGCCGCGACGGTCGCCGTGCCCACCGTGCCACCGAAGCGGACGAGCCACGGCGAGCGCGAGCGCTGCGATTCGACGGGGACTTCGTCGCGCTCGCTCATCAGAACCGATCGACCGTGAAGAACGGTGGCAACGAGAGGAGCTCGCCGGCGCGCGCGACGGCATCCACGCTTCCATGCGCGAGACCGAGGCGCGCCGCGCCCGCCAGCGGCAAGCCGCCGAACGCGACCGACGCGAGCGTCCGCGCGTCGAGCTCGACGCCGTGCGCCGCGTCACCGGGGCGCACCGTCGCGGAACCGCCGAGCGTGGTGACGTGGAGCGGCTCTCCCTCGACGACGACGCGAGCGTCGGCGTCGCGCGCATAGCCGCGCGCGGCGAGCGCCGCTTTCGCGTCGAGCAGGCGAATCATGGGGCCCGCGACGACGCTCCCGAGCTCGTGCTCGACGCGCTCGTCTCCGAAGCGCGCGCGATCCACGTCGGCGAGCGCGAACGCGATGGGATCGTCGTCGGCGATCTCGACCTCGATCTCGGCGACCTGGTCGGCCTGCATGCCGAAAAATCCCCAGAGGACGCGGCGCGCCTCTTCGTCCGCGGCGACGAGATCGCGCACGTAGAGGCGCGTTTTGTCGTGGGGCTCGCGCTGGGAAATCTCGTAGGACGCGTAGCCCGCGCCCTCGAGCACGACGAATCCGAGGCGCTCGCTCACGAGCATGCGCGTCCAGAAGGCCTCGGGACGCTTCAACCAACCCGTGGCGCGCTTGGCCGCGGCTTCGTAGAGCTCGCGAATCGGAGCGGTGTCGTCCGCGGTCGCTTCGCGCAGGCCCGCGGCACGCGCGCGTTTGACCCACGCGGAAGGGATCGCGCGCGGGTCGCAATAGAGTCGCTTGTTCGTCGCGACCTCCGCGTACCCGAGGCGAGCGTAAAACCCGTGTCGAAACGCGTGGAGCAACGACAAGGCCGCGCCCCGCGCGCGCGCCTCCGCCTCGAGCGCTTCGACGAGGGCTCGCGCGACGCCGGATCCGCGCGCCTCGGGCGCGACCGCGACGCTCGCGATCCCGAGCGTTCGCACCGCCGCGCCCCCGAACCATGCCTCGAGGTCGAACCCGAAGCCGTGGCCGACGATGCGCCCGTCCCTCTCGGCGACGCGGAGATCCTCGAGCTTGCCGAGCGCGCTCTGGACGAAGTTCAGCCGTCGCGCCGGCGCGGCTCGATCGTCCGGGTAACTGGCGGTGTGGATTTCGACGAGACGGTCGAGGTCGAGGTCCGTCGCGCCGCGGATCGCGAGCATCGGTAAGGCACCATACAGCACTTGGGATACTGGTGTTTTGGGCCACGCCCGTGTTAGCGAAGAATGAGGATTCATGGCGGAAGGTCAGGAGAAGGAAGAGGCCTCGGAGCCGACTTCGGAGGGGCTCGCTGGCGTGCGCGCGGACTTCGTCGCGTCGCTAGGACGCAAGGTGGGGGACGCGCGCAAGGCGCTCGCGGCGCTCGAGGCCGATCCACGCGCGCAGGGGCCGCGCGACGAGCTCCGCCGCAAGCTCCACGCGCTCGGGACGAGCGCTCGCATGATGCGCTTCGACCAGATGGCGCAGTCGCTCGCCGAGGCCGAGGCTGCGCTCGAGACGCTCGAGTCCGGCGACGCCGCGTCGCTCCGAAACGTCACCGTCGTCGCGCGCGCGCTCGACGATCTCCCCGCGCTCGCGTGGAACGACGCGCGACGCGCGGAGCCCGTGCCTCCTCCGCCCGGACAGCCGCCGCGAGACAAACCCGTCGTCGAGTCCTCGGGCACGCCTTCGGGAGACCCCGAGCCGATCGGCGCCTCCCCGATGACGGTGCTCGTCGTCGGACCCGAGACGATTGCCGACGCGCTCCTCGACGCCGACGACCACCGCGCGCTCGAGTGCGAACGCACGGACGACGCGCAGCAAGCGATCGGCCTCGCGCGCGCGCTCGCGCCCGACGTGGTCGTCATCGACGCGCAGCTCCCCTCGGCCGCCGAGCTCGTCGAGGCGCTCTCGGACGATCCGCTGACCGAGCCCGTCCCCGTCGTCATCGTCGGAAAGCTCGACGCCCAGGCGCAAGCGCGCTTCGTCGCACTCGGCGTCGCACGGACCCTCTCGGCGCCGTACTCGGGCGACGCGCTCCGCGGGATGTGCGAGGAAGCCGTCGATCAACGCGACGGTCGCACGATGCGCATGTCGCTCGGCGAGCCCACGATCGAGCAGCTCGGCGAGCGGCTCGCGGACGAAGTGCGGCGCGCGCTCGTCGGCGCGGTCGACATGTCGTCTCGTCAGAAGCGCGTCGCGCTCGGCGAGGGAACCGAGGTGATGGCCGCGATTTGGGGCGCGATCTCGCGCGTGCGCGAGGTCGTCTCCACGCGCACCGGCGGCGCCGTTCGCTTCGCAGGCGGCGGACCCGAGGGCTCGATCGCGCTCGCGTTCCAGCCGGATTCGCCCGGCTCGGATCGCGTGCGCCGCGGGCGCGGCGCGGCCGCGGACGTGACGCTCGAAGGACGCCGCGTGGTCGTCGCCGACGACGATCCCGGCGTCACCTGGTTCCTCGCGGACCTCCTCCGCACGACGGGCTGCATCGTCCACGAGGCGCTCGACGGAACGACCGCGCTCGAGCTCGCGATGCGCACGTCGCCCGACGTGATCATCAGCGACATCTTGATGCCGAAGATGGACGGCTTCGCGCTCTCGCGTGCGGTCAAGCGCGACGTCGCGCTGCGCGACACGCCGGTCATCCTCCTCTCGTGGAAGGAGGACCTCCTCCAGCGCGTGCGCGAGCTCGGCGCGAGCGCCGCCGCGTACCTCCGCAAGGAGAGCGACGCGCGCTCGGTCCTCGCCCGCGTTCGCGAGGTGCTCTGGCCGCGCGCCCGCGTCGAGGCGCGCCTCAAGGGAACCGGCGAGGTGCGCGGTCGCCTCGACGGGCTCACGGTGCGCTCGCTCCTCGAGTTCGTCGCGACGCAGCGCCGCGACGCGCGCATCTCCGTGCGCGACGCCTCGTGCCTCTTCGAAATCGAGATGCGCGAGGGCGCGCCGAGGCGCGCGACGCGCTCGGCCAGCGACGGCGATTTCGCGCGCGGACCGAAGGTGCTGCGCGAGCTCCTCGGCGTCTCCGCCGGTCGCTTCGTCGTCGCGCCCGCGACGCCGGGTCCGCTCCAAGCGGAGCTCACGGGCGACCTCGCGTCGCAGCTCGAGAAGCACATCGCCGCCGCGCGCGGCGCGATCGCCGTGACGAGCGGCCCCCAAGCGACGCGCGTGGCGCGGCTGACGCTCGACCACGACGTCCTCCGTAACTATCTCCGCGCGACGCCCGAGCCGGCGCGCTCGCTCATCGTGCGCCTGTCGAAGGGCGCCTCGCCGCGCGAGCTTCTCCTCGAAGGACAGGTCGTGCCGAGCTTGCTCGACGACATCCTCACGGATCTCGCAGCGCGCGGCATCGTCACGAACGTCGAGGACGAAGACGGCATCGACGTGCTCGAGCCCGCGATTGAGGCCGCGCTCGCGGTGCTGCGCGGCGCGCCCGCGCGCAACCCCGCGCCGCTCTCGCCGATCCGCCCGAGCTTGACGCCGCCTCCGGTGCTCGCGAAGCCGCGCGATTTCGAGGAGAGCTCCGTCAACGTCTCGATCGAGCAGATCCTCGCCGAGGAGAAGAAGAAGCAGATCGAGGCGGAGCAGAAACCCGCGCCGAAGCCCGCGCCGCCGCTCCCCGCGCCGGCCATCAAGGTCTCGGCGCGCGCGCAGGTCGAGAGCTCGCTCAACGTCTCGGTGCAGCAGCTCCTCGACGAAGAGGCGCGCATCCTCGCCGAAGAGCGTCGCGCGAACGAGCAGCAGCCCTCGTCGCTCGAAGACGCCGTGATGCAGAAGCTAGGCGAGACCTCGCCGGCTCCCGCGGGCGCGCGACGGACCTCGTCGCCGCTGCCGCCGCCGATTGTCGAGCCGAGCGCGCTCCGCCCGCGCTCGTCATCGAACCCGCCGGCCACGAACGAGGCCGCGCCGCCCGTGCCGGAGCGGACCGAGGTCGACGCTGTCTACGAGGCGCACGTCCCGACGCCGACGATCCCGCTCATCGAAGAGCCCACGATCGAGAGCAAACCGCTCAAGTCCGAGCCGAAGCCGTCACCCAAGCCGCCGAAGGCCGAGGCGAAGTCGGAGCCAGTGCCGAAATCGGAGCCCGCGCCCAAGTCCGCGCCCGTCTCGAAGCGGGAGCCCGAGCGGCCGTCGGCGACGTCGATCGTCGCACAGCCGGAGCCGCAAAGCGGCGCGCTGAAGTGGTTGCTCATCGCGGGCGTCCTCGCGCTCGCCACGTTCGTCGCCGTGAAGGTCTCGGTCGCGCCCGCGCCGTCCGAGCCCACGGGGAACGCGCAGCAGGCGGAGCCGCCGATCAATGTACTCTACACAGACCTCCCCGCCGGCGCGACGATCGCCGAAAACGAGGGGTGGCTCGAGGTTCACGCGCCCGAGGGCACGGTCGTGCTGGTCGACGGGATCGAGCGGATGAACGGCGCGATCGAAGCGGGGAGCCACGAGCTCCACGCCGGGACGCGCAGCAAGACGGTGGACGTCCGCGCGGGCAAGACCGCGCGCGTCGACTGGCCGTGAACCCGCGGCTCGCCGCGCTCGCGTGGGCGTTCGCGCTCGGGTGCGGCAGCAAGAAAAACGCGCCTGCGGTCGACGCGGGGAGCACCACGAACGCGTCGGCCGACGCTGGCGCGCCCGCGTCGCCGCGCGTGCTCGTCGATCTCGAGCGCGCACCCCGACGCGTGCGTGCTCGGTCACGAAGGCATCTTGCTCGACCTCGGCGCGCCCGCGGCGCGCGCGCTCTATGGCATCAAGGAGGTGGCGGCGCTCGAGTCGACCGAGCACGACGGCGCGACGTGGGACCGCGTGAGCTCGCACACGCTCACGTTCCACTTCGCGGGTCCCGTCGACGTCGACCGCGCCGAGGCGTACGTCGGCCTCCGCATGCGCGGCCTCGCCGCGCGTCGCGTGGCGGTCACGCTCAACGGCAAGCAGGTCGGAACGGCGCCGCTCTCGAAGGGCGAGACGACGATCCGCGAGCTTCACGCGTCCGCCGCGACCGTGACGAACGGCACGAACGAGCTCGTGCTCCGCTTCGGTGGCGCCGGCAAGGCTCCGGACGCGGCCGCGGAGATCGATTGGATACGCGTCGGCACGCAGCCCGACGCGGCCTACGCAGCGCCGACCTTCGACGGATTGGTCGCGAGCGAGAACCTCGCGGGCGTGCCGCGCCGCGCGCTCGGCCTCGGAGCGCCCGCGTTCATCCGGTGCACGATGGCGATGCCGAAGGGCGCGAGGCTCGACGGGCAGCTCGGCCTCCTCGGCAAAGGCGCGGGCGATCTCGAGGTGCGCGTGCTCCGCGATCGGGCGGCGCCGCTCTCGCTCGGCAAGCTCCACGTCGACGACGCGAGCGGGTGGAAGCCGCTCTCGATCGCGATCCCCGACGAGGCCGCGGGCGTCGTCGCGCTCGAGCTGCGCGTCGATCAAGCCTCCTCGGGATCGCGCGTGCTCGTCGCAGACGCGAAGCTCACGGCGCCCGCGCTCGCGCCGCCGCCGAGGCCTCGCGCGGCGCGTGGCGTCGTGCTCGTCGTGCTCGGTCAAACGCCCACGTCGGCTTCGTCGCTTCCCTCGCTCGCGGCCCTCGCACAGACGTCGACGACGTTCGAGGCGCACCGCGCGACGAGCACGTGGGCCGCGGCCTCGGTCGCGTCGATGCTGACGGGGGTCCTCCCGTTCGAGCACGGCGCGGAGGGCGACGCGACCGCGCTCGACGCGAGCGTCGTCACGATCGGCGAGGCAGCGCGCGAGGCCGGCGTATCGACCGCGATGTTCACGGCGAACCCGACGACGTCCGCGGCGTTCGGATTCGCGCGCGGATTTCAGACGTTCAAATCGTTTCTTCCCGGCTCCGAAGGCGGCGGCGTGAAGGTGATCGAGGAAGCGGCGACGTGGATCGGCGCGCACAAGACGGAGCGCTTCGTCGTCGTCGTGCACGCGCGCGGCGGTCATCCGCCGTGGGAGGTCCCCGCCGAACAGCTCAAGGCGCTCCCTCCGGACGCGTACGTCGGCCCGATCGAGCCCGGCGCGCACGCCGCGGAGATCCTCTCGCGCGCGCGTCACGTGCCTCCGCTCGTTCGCTTCAACGACGCCGATTGCAAGCGCGCGTGGGCGCTCCACGACTACGCCGTCTCCGCGCACGACGCGGCGCTCGGCCGGCTGCTCGCGGCGATCGACGAAGCGGGCCGCAAGGACGACACGGCGATCATCGTCACCTCCGACACGGGCATCAACGGCTCCGCGCACGTTCCGTTCGGCGACGCCGAGCCGCTCGACGAGAGCGCGCTCGCGTCGCTCCTCGTCGTGCACTCGGCCGGCGAGACCACCGCGGCGCGTGCGCGCGTGCCCACGTCGGCGATTGACGTCGCGACCACGGTGCTCGCCGAGCTCGGCCTCGCGCCGCCGCACTCGTTCGAGGGTCAGGATTCTCGCGAGCGCCGATGGCGGCGACGGGGCGCGCGCGCTCTTCGCGAGCACGGGCGGTCGCCAGCTCGTCAGCTGGATGGGCTTGCTCGCGCGCCCGACGGAGGGTCAGGCCGAGCTCTGCGTGCTCGCGCTCGACGCGGCCTGCGCGAGCGACGCCGCCCCCCTCGCGCCCCTCGCGAGCGAGGCCGTGCGCAAGCTCCTCTTCGACGTGGCCAAGCGAAAACACGCCGCGCGCTCGGCCCCCGCGCTCGATGGGCCCACGGCGGCCGCGCTCACGGCCTGGGGCCGCTGATCCGCCGAAGGCGGTCAGCGCACACGCCGAAGATGAACGTAAAGCCCCGCGTCAGCCTCGCGCGCCCCCCGTCGTCCGTGGTACCACTCGGCACGCTTGGGAGAGATGACCGAGTGGCCGAAGGTGCATGACTGGAAATCATGTGTACCGCAAGGTACCGAGGGTTCGAATCCCCTCTCTCCGCCACGCCTTCGCCGATGGCGAAGGCTTGTCCGAGAGAGAGTGATTCTTAGCGGCTGCGCTCGCGGCTGCCCTTGACACGCGGCGGCGAATTGACGAAGTTCGCCAACGGAGAGCTGTCCGAGTGGCCGAAGGAGCCTGATTCGAAATCAGGTGAGCCTGCAAGGGTTCCGTGGGTTCGAATCCCACGCTCTCCGCCATCCTTCGCCGATCACTTCGAAACGTAGGTGATCTGCCAGCTCGCGCACGAGCCGTTGTTCACGATCGCGACGATCGTGCTCGGTCCGACGAGGAGCGTCGTCGACGCACCAGCGTTGAGCGCGGTGCAAGACGTGCCAGTCGAGCAGCTGCTCATGAGCTCGACTTGGATGGGACCGTTCACCGCCTTGATGGTCACGTTCCAAGGGTCGCCGCCGGACGTGAAGCTGAGGAAGCTCGCGCTCCCGGTGATTGGACTGTTGCACGTGGTCGTGATCATCGGCTGGGTGCCGCCGCAGACGGTGCCGTCGAAATCGCCGCTTCCGCCGGCGGTCGCGACCGCGGCGCTGCACGACGTTCCTTGCGGGACCTGGCAGAACGCGCCGCTGCAAGTGCTGCCGCTGGGGCAAGTGGTCGTGCACGGACCGTCGGTGGGGAGCTGCGAGTCGACGGGCGAGTCGACGATCGGCGAGTCGTGCGGTGCGTCGGTGGATTGGGTGACATCGGGTTGCGGCCCGTCGGAGACGGTCGTGTCCGCGGTGACGTCCGGCGCGGCCGCTGCGTCGCCGCAGCTCGCGCCACACGTGAGGGACGAGTCGACGCTGCACGCGGCCACCGTCGACGCCGCGACGAGCGAAGCCAAGATCAAGCGCATCTCCACAGTATACACCCGACTCGCCACGAACACCGCCCGCGCCCGCTGACTTAGGCGGTGGATACCTTCGTGTCGCGGGGTCTTCGATCTTTGCGGGTGACCTCGCGGCGCGCGAACCAAACGCCCGGGATCATGGGTATCCAGAAGCTCAAGCCGCGCATCAAGAGCGTCGCTGCGCCGGCCGCGCTGAACGGCGCGCCGATGCCCGCGAGGAGCGTCGTCGACGCGACCTCGAACGTGCCGAGGCCACCGGGCAAGAACGTCACGCTGCCGACGACGTACGCGAGCGCGTACACCGAGGTCGCTTGGACGAGCGGCATCGGGCTCCCGATGGCGACGAGCGAGATTGCGAGCGTCGCGCCGTCGAGCACGATGACGGCGAACCTCAGCGCGGTCGACGCCGCGAGCACCGACGGCGAGAACACCAGGTCCTTTGGCGCGTCGTTCACGTGCGCGCAAAACTCCGAGACCGCCGGGACGCGCTGCACGCGCTTGGGCAGTTTGTTCAGCACGCCGGCGAGCGCGATGACGAGCGGGATGGGCATCGCGAGCGCGCCGACGATCGCGATCGTGCTCGCGGTGACCTCCCAGCCGCCGAAGCGACCCGCGGCGAGCAGGACGACGAACGCCACGCCCACGCCGATGATCTGCGCGACGTAGTAGCCGATGAGGCTCGCGACGACCGCGCCCACGGCCGCGCGCTGCGGGACTCCGCGCTTCTTCAACGACGACACGACGAGGACCGTCCCGCTCATCCCGCCCGAGGGGATCGTCTGGTCGGTGAAGAGCTCCGCGACCGACAAACGCAAGAGCTGCGACATCCGCGGCGGACGTGCGCCCGCTCGACGGATGACGTACGTCCAGACGAGCGCCGTGCACGGATACGTCGCGAGCTGAAGCACGACCGCGAGCAAGAGCCACGCGGGCCGCGCGTGCTCGACGACGCGCGCGAGTTGCTCGGGCTCGGCGCGGTTGCGCACCAGCAGCACGAGCGCGCCGATCACCGCCAAGCCGATGAGCCATCGCGATCGGTGGTGTGCGCGTTGCCTTTCCACACCCCAAGCCCATGCAACTCCCGCTTCAAGTCACGTTCCACGGCATCTCCCCATCGTCGTCGATCGCCTCGTACGTCGAGAAGAAGGCGCAGAAGCTCGACAAGCAATACGGCGGCATCATGCGTTGCCGCGTCACGATCGAGGCGCCGCATCGGCACTCGCGCGAAGGGAGGAGGTACAGCGTGCGAATCGACATGACCCTCAGCGGGGACGAGATCGCCATCAGCCGCGATCTGGGCGACTCCGAGCAGGACACCTACGCCGCCATCGACGAGGCGTTCGACGAGGCAAAGCGCCGCTTGCGGGATGCCGTGGACGTGCGCCGCGGCGACGTGAAAAGCCACGAGCACGCGGTCCACGGTCGAGTCTCGAAGCTCTTCTCGTACGAAGGCTACGGCTTCATCGAGAAGGAAAACGGCGACGAGGTCTACTTCCACAAGAACGCCGTGCTCAACCACGCCTTCGATTCGACTCGTGCGCGGCGCGCACGTGCGCTTCCTCGAAGAAGAGGGCGACGACGGCGTCCACGCGACGAGCGTCACGCTCGCCGGTCGGCGCTGATTCAGGGCGTCGGGACGACCTTCGGCGGCGCGAGCGTCGCGCCCGCCGCGGGGAGCGGCTGGTTGTCTGCGTTCACGGTCCCGTCCGCCGGCATCACCTTCTTGCCGGCGATGTCTTGCACGTCGACCGTGACCTCGACCGCGATGTTCATCGGCTCCGACGAGCGCAGCCCGAGATCGAACCCGGTCATCGCGGGCACGTCGGTCGACTGCGGGACGTATGGCGCGATGAGCAGATCGTTCGGGTCGTTCGAGCGGTTCTGGATGTTGAACGTGTGATTGAAGAGCCCGTTGCCGTCGGGATCGCCCGGGTCGAGCACGGTGATGTTCATCACGGTCGCGAGATCCATCGCGAGCTCGCGCGTGTCGTCGGGGACGATCGTTCCGACGAGGCGCTGTTTCTTGTCGAGGATGTAGAAGCGGTCGTAGCCGCTGAGATCGGGCTCGGTCGTGTCGGCGTTCACGATCTGGATGCCCGGTTTGTATTTCACGTACGGGTTCCACGGGTCGATGAGCAGCTCGAACGAGTGCTTGGCGTCGTCGAGGTTCGTGAGCGTGAAGCGGATCGTCGTCTGAACGTCGTCGACCTTGATCCACGGCGCGCTCGAGGCGCCGAACGACGCGAGGTACGACGGCGCGGGCCCGAGTCGGCTGGCCTCGGTCGAGTCCGGCGCGCGCATCGGGATCTGCACCGGCACCTGGACCTCGTAGATCGTGGTCTCGCCGGCTTGGTAGTACGGCGGCGTCGTGTCGGTCATCGCGACGACCGACGGGCGACCGACCTGGCTGTCGCCGCTACACGCTGAAATCATGGCTGCGAGCAGCCACATGCCCGAAACCAGCGGGAGCACGTGGGGGCGCAGGCCCGCGGACATGGGGGCGCTGGCCCCATCAGGACCATGCGAAATCACGAGTTTCATGCCCAAGAACCCCTTTCCGCTCAGTATATAGCGAACGGCGTGCCCAACCCTGCCCTTCTTCATGCCGACGACTTGCGTGTGGACGATGGCGGTCCCGCGATCGAGCGTCTCACGGTCGACACGACGGGGTCGAACGTCGCGGTGGTCGGCGCGCCGCGGGCGCTCTTCGAGGCGGCGGTGGGCCTTCGGCCCGTCACGCGCGGAGCGCTGCGCGTTTGCGGGCTCGATCCGATCGACGCCATCCGAGCGACGGCGATCGCGTCCGCGCCCGTCGACGTGCCGGTGCCCGCGCGGTGGACGCTCCTCGATCTCGTGCGCGAGAACGCGCGGCTCGCGGGTCGCGGAAAGGGCGAAGCCGAGCGCCTCGCGACGAGCGCGCTCCACGCGCTCCAGCTCGACATGTTCGCGAAGACGAAGCTCGCCGTCGCCGACGTCGCCGTGAAGCGCGCGGCCGTGCTCGCCGCGGCCATCGCGACGGGCGCGCCTGCGCTCTTCGTCGAGGATTTCACGCCGGGCCTCGCCGACGGCGCGGCGCGAAGCCTCGCGAGGCTCTTCGTGGCGGCGTGCGAGGGAAAGCGCTGGGTGGTCTTCGCAGGGCGGCTCGCGCTCTCCTCTCCGCTCGGCCTCAACGCCGACGAGGCGCTCCTCTTCGCGGGCGGACGCTTCGTGTGCGCGGGCCTCCCGGCCGAGATCGCCGCGCGCGAGCGAACGTACGCCGTCCGCACGGCGGGCGAGCCCGAGGCCTTCGCGGCGAAGCTTCGCGAGCGCGGCGCGCGCGTCGAGTCGGACGCGGCAGGCGCGCTCACCGTGACGATCCCCGAGGATTTCACCACGCACGAGCTCGTCGCCCTCGCGAACGCCGGCGGCGTCGTGGTCCTGGAGCTCTTGCCCTTGTCCGGCGCGCTCGCGTAGGGTCACGCCGTGACCTCCGAACGCGCCGTCTCCACGCAGGTTTCGTCCTCCACGCTCGACACCGTGCGCGACAAGCTCGGCGCAGGGAGGCTCGGGACGTACTCGGTGCTCGGCGCGGCCGCGGCTGCGGTGCCCATCCCGTTCGTCCCCGGCTCGCTAGGGCTCCGCGTTCGCGGCGCGCTCGTCCACGACGTGTGCGCGCGCTTCGGGCTCTCGATCACGCCCGAGGCGCGTCGCGTGCTCGCTAGGCCGGGCCTCGCAGAAGGTCCCGAGGGCTTCGTCGGCGCGGCGCTTCGCTTCGCGACGACGCGGGTCCTATCGCGCCTCGGTCCGCTCACGGTCCTCCCGCCGATCCGCAGCGCGCTCCTCACGTACGCGATCGGGCACCTCCTCTCGCGCTACCTCGAGTCGCGCGAGGAGCGGAGCGTACGCATCGACGTCGACGAGGCGCGCCGCGTTCGCCGCGCGATCGAGCGCGCGCTCGCGCACGTCTTCTCGACCGACGCGCGCGCGGAGCACGAGATCGGCGCCGCGCCCGAGGAGCTGCGCGATCCGCTCACGCAGGCGACCGACGGCGTCATCGCGGCGCTCGCGAGCCTCCCCGGCAACGTCGTCCGCCGCCTCGAGGCCGCGTTCGACCAAAGCTTGCAGACTGCATGAGCGACAAGGAGAGGTCGCAGGTCGCGTCGGCGACGCGCCTCGTCGTGAAGATCGGCTCGAGCTCGGTCGTCGGTCCGCCGAAGGCGGCCGGCGCGAGCTCGGTCGCCGGTGCGGGCGATGCGATCGGGCGCCTCGCTTCCGAGGTCGCCTCGCTGCGCGCGCGCGGAAAGGCCGTGGCGCTCGTCTCGAGCGGCGCGATCGCGTTCGGCTACAAGAAGCTCGGCTACAAAACGCGCCCGAAGGAAATGGCGAAGCTCCAGGCGTCCGCCGCGGCGGGCCAGAGCCATTTGATGCACGCCTACGAGACCGCCTTCGGCCGCGAGGGCCTCGCGGTCGCCCAGGTGCTCCTCACGCACGCGGACCTCGCCGATCGCACGCGGTCGAACAACGCGCGCGAGGCGCTTGGCGAGCTGCTCGCCGTGGGCGCGGTCCCCGTCCTCAACGAGAACGACTCGGTCTCGGTCGAGGAGATCAAATTCGGCGACAACGATCAGCTCGCGGCGCTCGTCGTGCCGCTCGTCGAGGCCGATTTGCTCGTCCTTCTGTCGGACGTGGAGGGCGTCCTCGACGAGCGCGGCAAGCGCGTCCCGATCGTCGAAGACGCCGCGACCGCGAGCGCGCTCGTGCGACCGCAGAAGAAGAAAGACGACGTGGGCACCGGCGGCATGGCGAGCAAGATCGAAGCGGCGAGGCGCGCGACGCTCGCGGGCGCGCACGTCGTCATCGCAGACGCGCGCGAGTCGGGCATCCTCACGCGCATCGCGTCGGGTGAAGACGTGGGCACGCTGTTTCTGCCCTCGCCGCGGAGGCTCAGCGCGCGGCGTTATTGGATCGCGTTCACCTTGAGGCCGCGCGGCGATCTCGTGCTCGACGCGGGCGCGACCGCCGCCGTGCGCCGCGCGAACAAGAGCGTGCTCACGGTCGGCGTTCTCGGCGTCCGCGGAGATTTTCGCGCGGGCGACGCCGTGCGCATCCTCGCGCCCGAGGGCGACGAGATCGGCCGCGGGCTCGCGCGCTTCGACGCGACGGACGCGACGCGCATCGCCGGAAAGAAGACCGACGACAACGTCCTCGTCCACCGCGACGAGCTCGTCGTTTGGTGACTCGGCTCAGGGCGAAGGCGGAGGCCCCTCGAACGTCTGCGAGCGCTGCGCAGCGACGACGTTGAGGTTGTTGTCTCCGGTCTTTCCCGCCGCGAGGACCTGCGAAGCCTGCGTGAGCAGATCCGGGTTGAGCGCCGCGTCGATCGGCTTTCCGCTGATCGATCCGTGGCAGAGACCGCAAAGGCCGTTGAAGAAGTTCTGCTGGAACGACTGGTGCGAGCGCTCGCCCGGGTAGAACGACATCTCCTCTTTCTGGTAGCGCGGGAGGTTCCCGGCCTTGGAGATCGTCGTGTCCGGGAAGTGGAGCACGATCGGCACGCCGCCCGGGATCGAGAAGTACGTCGACTTGTCGCTCTGCAGGTTGACCGTGCCGAGCTTGCGGCGGCGCACGTAGACCTGACCGAACGTGTCCTTCGCGACGAACGAGCCGCCCGCGGAGAAATCGGTCACGTCGCTCGTCGGCGGGAGCTCTTCGTAGACGTCGAACGAGTCGAGCCCGACGTCCTTGCCGTTCGCGTCGACGTCCTCGAGCGGGCGCCCCGTCGGCGTGTTCTGGAAGATGAGCGTCCCGAGGACGGCCATGTCGAGCACGAGGATCTGCGCGTCGGGCTGACCGTCGAGGATCTGCGTGTTGCCGTTCGGCTCGTCGACCGACGACCGGAACGTGCCGTGGTTGTACTTGCCGTAAACGGCGACCGCGTCGACGATCCCGCCGGTCGCGAGCTGCGTCTTCTTCTGTCCGATGGGATCGAGCTGGAAGAGCGCGAACGTCGAGGCGTCGAAATTCGTCGGATCCGTCGCCGGCGAGAAGCTCACGAGCATCTTCCCGCTCGGGAGCGGCGACGGCGACCTGTAGACGCCGCCCTGCGAGTACGACGTCGGGTTGAGCGTCCCGATGGGCGCGCCGTTCTCGGAGACGAGCTGCCCCGTGCCGTCGATGAACGAGAGCGAGTGAAGGAAGAACGCCTGCTCCGGCGACGACGGCGCGTTCGGATCGAACACGCTCGGGTCGATCGGATAATCGGTCGCGTCGGTGCTGTAGTAGTCGATGCCCAGCGAGCGGTTGAACATGCCGAGCACGCCGCCCTGGTGTTGCCAGCCGGGGTTCGAGAACACGGTCACGAAGTTCTTGTTCTCGAGCTCGATGACCTGTGACGCTTCGTGGAAGCCGATCGTCGCGCGCTGCGAGTAGAGCGGGTGGTAGTCGCCGCCGTCGATGTTCTCGCGACGGAGCGCGAGCTCGTAGAAGCCCGGCGCGCGCTTCACGCTGCTGAAGATGAGGCGCCCGTCCTGCATGAAGCTCGGCCAGCGCTCCATGTTGAGCTGGAACGTCAGCTGGCGCGTGCGAAACTGGCCTTGTTTGGCCGGATCCGGCTCGTAGACCCAGAAGTTCGGGTTCGGCTTCGACGGATCGAAGGGCTGACGCTGCGTGCCCGTGTAGTCGAAGTTCGCCGCGTACGGCGTGCTCGCGTCGACACCGCGCGTCGAGGCGAACACGAGCGGCGAGACGCCGCTCGCGTCGAGCGGCGCGTATTGCGGATCGAAGTTGTGCACGAGGAGGTTATTGCTCGTGCCGCTGACTGCGTTGATGCCCGCGTGCTTCGCGCAGTTGGCGCCGGTCGCGTCCATCTCGTAAATCGAGAACCCCTCCGATGCGCTCGAGCGCGCGGCGAACGCGACCTTCTTGGCGTCCTTCGACACCGCGGGCCGACGAATGTCCGCGGTGGACGCGGAGAGGCCGCACCCGGCGGTCACGTCGTTGTCCGTTCCGGGTACGACGTCACCCGCGGCGTTCAGCGTCGCGCCGAGCACGTGGAGCTGCGCGCCGGGCGCGTAGACGTCCCAGTCGTTGACCTGATCGGCGCCGCTCGGGTTCGGCCGCTTCACGTAGACGATCGCGCTGAGCGGCGCGACGTTGCACGGACCGCCGACGCATTTGCCGGCGAGCGCGTCGACGCGCTCGCGCTTGTGCCACTCGCGGATGATGCAATACGCGGGGATCTTGTCGAGGCTGTCGGTGTCGTAGTTGTAGTTGGCCGCGTCGCAGAGCGCGCCCGAAGCCTCGTTGCCGGGCCCGAAGTCCTCGAGGAGCGGCCCGCCGCGGTGAGCGATGCCGCCGCCGTTCGGATCGACCTCCTTGCGGTAGAGGTTCTTCTGAACGAGCCGGCTCCCGTTGACGTCGTCGCTGTCGAACGACATCTGATCGATCGTGAGCTTGTAGTTCTTCTGCGAGACCGCGAGCGAGAACGAGCCGCCCGTGCCGCCGCGGAGGCGATAGTCGTGGAACATCGCCGCCGAGTGGCACTGGATCATCATGCAGCCCTTCTTCGCGAGGACCGGCTGCACGCGGTGCACGAAGAACATGAAGTTCGGCTGGTTCGACTCGATCGCCGTGATCTCGGTTTGGAAGGTCGGCGCGGCGGCCTGCGCCCACGTGAGCATCGCGCCGTAGTCGCTGTCGCCCGTCGTCTGCCAAATCACGCCGCCCTCGTGGAACGAGCCGCCCTGCGCGGGCGCGAGCGGACGACGCACGATCTCGGCTTGGTTCGGCGAGGTCGCGAGGTACTGCACGGCGGCGTGGTAGTTCCACCGCTGCTCTTCGGGCGAGTTGCCGCACGTGAGGTAGAGCTCGTTGGCGAACGTGCCGTGGCAGTTGCCCGCAGCACACGTCTTCTGGAGCACGGGGATGACGTTGCTCACGAAGCCTTGGTAATCGGCCGTCGTCGGATCGGTCGTGGGATCGAAGCCGCTCGCGGGATCCGCGGGCGGGACACGGTCGACGCAGGGCAAGCGCGTCGCGCTCGGCGGGACGACGCCCGTGTTGTTCTCGGTCGCGCCGTTGGTCATCCACTGCGAGAGCGTGAGGTAGCCCGTCGCGGTCGGATCGAGAATCGGACCGCCGGTGTGCTTGATGTCCGTCGTGACGGTGGTGTTCGTGTCGTCGAAGGACTTCACCGTGATCTGGAACGGCGGGATGTTCTTCGCGAGCATCGCGGGGCGGCCGTAGGGCCCGTAGTTCACGAGCAGGTCGCGCCGTTTGTTGATCTCGGCGAACGTCGACACGCTCAGATTTCCGAGCGCGTTTCCCTTCGCGTCCTGGACGTGACACCCCGCGCCCGTGTTCGTGCGCGCGCACGACGTGTTGAGGATCGGCAGGATCGTCGATTCGTAATAGGTGGTCTTGTCCGGCGATTTCACGTCACACGAGGTCGTCGGCAAGAGCGCGACCACCGCCGCCACCATCACGCCCAGAGAGAAAGCGAAGCTCTTGGTGCCCTTCACGTTGAACAATGTACCTCCAAAACGCGACGAGGAGGCGGGCTCTCGGCCCACCCCCTCGTTGCGGGATCGCGAAGTAGCTCGGCCGTCTTCTACAGCCGACGAAGAGCGATCGTCGCGGCGTCGCGCACCAGCGTGCTCGCATCGTTCGCAGCGATGGTCTGCAACGCCGATTGTGCCGACGAATCTTGGAAGACGCCAAGAGCGTGGCACGCAGCGATTCGGACGGTGGCGTCCGGATCGGTTTGCGCCAGCGTGATGACGCTCGCGACGGTGTCCTTCGCACGCAGATCCTCGAGCAGCTGTACGCCGAGGCGGCGCACGTTGTTGTCAGTCGCTCCCACGAGCTTGGCAGCCGTCTGCTCGTCCGTGAACTCGTTGACGCGGCCCGCGGCCTGAATCGCCGCGATCTGGACGCTCGGGTCGGTGTCCAAGAGCGCCTTCGAGAGCGCGCCGTTGCCCGCGCTGTTCATGCGGCCGAGCGCCGAGGCGGCGGCCGAGCGAACGAGCGGCGAGGCGTCGGTTTGAATCGCCGTGGCGAGCGGCGCGATGCCCGATTGATCGAGCATCTCACCGAGCGCGTACGCGGCGTACGCGCGCTTCTGCGGGTTCGCCTCGCTCTTGAGGACGTTGAGCGTTTGCTCGTAGACCTGACCCGAGCCGAACACGCCGAAGATGCGGCGGCGGAGCCACCAGGCCGCGATCTCGCGCGTCTCCTGGTGCTCGTCGTAGAGGAGGCCGGCGACGGCCGGAATGCACTGGAGGCACTCTACCCGCTCGCCGTGCTCCAGCGTTTCCCAGATCAGCGACGGCGAGTTCGACGTCGTCACCGACATGATGCGGTCTGGGCTCGAGAGGAACTCGACCTGGTCCGCCGTGGCGTGACCGCCGAGCGTCTGGACGCCGCCGCCCACGAACTTCGTGTCCGAGCGTGCGTCCGAACCGGACATGGTGGCCGCGACTGCGACGAATGCACCGACGAAGAGAGAACCGAATTTCATGCTTCGCATGGTTTGCTCCTGATTCCTTCTCAGTGGGTCGCGACGGGGTCTTGTTGCGAGGCGACGGGGACGAAGTTCGTGTTCTGGCGGCTGTAGAACTGGCCGCCGAGGTCGAAGCTACGAATGAACGCGAGGCGCTCGTCCGCGGTGACCGTCACACCCACGTTCTCGGGGTGCATCGGGTGTTGGCTGATCGGCCACGCGGTGGTGGCGTCGGGCGCGGTCACGTTCATGTGCGCGATCATCTCGCTGCCGCGCGCGTTCGCCGGGATGCCCCACATCGGAGGAACCGTGCCGCTGAGGAGCGTGATGCCCATCGTCATCTGCATCGCCGACGGGTAGAAGATCGAGACGTACGACTTCGGCCACGAATACGTCATGCGGTCGTAGCGGACGGTGATCGGCTTGCCGTCGCAGTACTGGTTCGCCGTCAGGCCGCACATGTCGAACGTCGGGATCTGGTACTGCGCCGTCGTGCCGCTGACCGGGTCGGTGAACCCGATCGTGTAGAACGTCTGCGGCCCGCTGCCGTTCGTCGTGTCGTTGTGGCACTGGACGCATTTCGCATCGAGGATCGGCTGGATCGGCGTCGGGTTGGGCGCCGTCGGGTAGCCGGTCGTGTCCCACGGATACTCGGTGCGGTTCGGGATCGGCTCGGTGAGCGTGTCCGGACCCTTCTGCTCGGCGAGAGTCGGGTTCTGACCGAGCGCCGGAACGCCCTGGCCCGTGCGGCTCTCGTGGCAGCCGACGCAGCGGCGGTTCTCGCCGGGCATCGCCTGCATCCAGAGGCCCTGGCTACGAATCGCGAGGCCGAACTTGTCGATCGGCTGCAGGTGGAGCGGAACGTACGGCGGCACGTTCGCGAGCCAGCTGCCGTCTTGGTAGACCGGCGTCTCGCCGAGGACCGCTGCGCCCTCGTGCATCGTGAGGCCGAACATCGTCACGCCCGGCGCCGCTTCGCTCGAGAAGCCCTCGATGACGCGGACCTTCACCGCGCCCTTGAGCGCGTCGGAGAGCGACGTGTTCGTGAACTCGCCGCCGTTGACGGTCTCTTGGAGCGACGTGTTGCGCACGTCGACGGAGCCGATGCGCGCGGGGATCGACGAGTCGATCGTGTTCTGGAGCTGACCGATGACCGGCGGCTCCTTGCGCGCCACGACCGGCGTCGCGCCGAGCGACCACATGTTGCGGTCGTTGTAGACGAGCTGGTTCGTCTGCGTCTTCGTGTCGAAGACGTAGATGCCGAAGTTCGGCGCGGTCTCCGAGAGCTCGTTCACGTCGCCGACGGGGCCGTCCGCGTACGAGACGATGATGCGGCCGTCGGGGAGCACGTTCGGCTCGCGGTAGCGGCCGGCGGGCGACGGGTCGTTCGACGTCGGCACGTTCGGCGTGAGCACCGTGAAGATCGCGTGCTCTTCGTCGAGGCAGGCGTGGCCGGTCTTGTCCGCGACCGGATCCATGCACACCGGGTCGTTCACGTTGCGCGCGTCGATGAGCATCAGCGAGCCCGCGTGGATCGTGCGGTTACGCGTCGTGCCGATCGCGACGAGCTGGTTCGGCGCGTACTCCTTCACGTTGATGACCGAGTTCGACGGCTTTCCGTGCTGGCCGGCGACCGCCATCATCTGCGTGCCGTCGAGGCTCGCGGTCATGACCTTCACGTCGTTGACGTCGCCGAGGTGCTCCCAGCGCGAGTAGCCGATCTTGCCGTCGTAGCGCATGAACGGCGCCGACGTGTGCGAGAGGTTCTGCGAGAAGAGGTGACGATCTGCGTCGCCGCCGTCGACCGTGACGGTCGCGAGCTGCGTCACGACGCGCGAGTGCTCGTACTCGTCGGCGCGCGTGCCCATCTGCGTGTACATCTCGTTCGTGCAGAAGACGATGCGGCCGCCCGGCGCGTAGACCGGGTGAACGTCGTCGGCGCCCGCCGTCGCGGTGAGCTGGTGGATCGCGTAGTTGCCCTGCGCGTCCGGCGTCAGCTGCACCGTGTAGATGTGATAGTTGTCGCTGTCGGCGGTCTTCATCGAGAAGACGGCCTGCTTCGCGTCGAAAGACACGTCCACGCCGTTGAAGTCGGCGTTCGGGAACGCGCCGTGCGTGAAGTCGATGAGCGTTCCGTCGGGACGCGGCGGCTTGAGCATCACGAGGCTGCCGCCAGGGACGTATCGATTGTAGTCGATGACCTGGGTGTTGCCGCCCGAGACGTCGATGATGACCTTGCCGGTCTGCGGATCGACGGTCTGGAACGCGCGCTTCATAAAGACGATGGCGTCGACCCCCGTGTCGACTTGTTCCGTGCCCTGCGAGCACGCGACCCCCGGCAGCACGCACGCGAGTGCGAGACCAAGAATCGTGAGGGGCATGCGGATGGGAGTTGCCTTCATGGGAATAGCCTCCGAGCGAGGAAGGCATAAGCACGAGGCAGGCCAGCCGTTTATTCCAATGATTCCCTGCTATTCACACGTGATTGTGGGGTCTACAGGGTGCAGGCGTGGGGTCCGCGCCCCCCAATCTACTCGAGCTCGAAGACGTCCGGCATCACCTCGGCGAGCGAGGTGTCGCGTCGGGCGTCGCCCGCTTCGGTCTCGGCGACGAGCACGATGGGCATGTCGCGCGTGAACTCGACGAGGACCTGTCGGCACATGCCGCACGGCGAGCCGGGCTTCGACCCGCCGGTGACGATGGCGCACGCGATCGGCTTCGACGCGCCCGCGACGACCATCGCGCCGATGGCCATGCGCTCGGCGCAGATCGTCGCGCCGTAAGAAGCGTTCTCGACGTTGCAGCCGGTGAAGATGCGACCGTCCTCGGTCGCGATCGCGGAGCCGACGCGATAGTCGGAGTAAGGCGCGTAGGCGGCGGCGCGCGCGGTGCGGGCAGCAGCGATGAGCTTTCCGAGGAGCGCCTCGTCGACCTCGATGACGTCCATCAGCGCGCTCCGACCTTGCGCACCCACGCCGCGAGGAGCTTGAGGAGATCGTCGCGGCGCGAGCGCGCGGTCTCCTCGACCTCTTTGTGATCGAGGGGCGCGCTCGAGAGGCCCGCGGCGAGGTTCGTGATGCAGCTGAGCGCCGCGGTGCGGACGCCCATGTGGCGCAGCGCGATGACCTCGGGGACCGTGCTCATTCCTACCGCGCTCACGCCGAGCGTGCGGAGCGCGCGGATCTCCGCGGGCGTCTCGTACGACGGGCCCGTGAGCCACGCGTAGACGCCCTCGCGGAGCGGAATGCCGAGCTCTTTTCCGGCGGCGGAGAGATCGTCGCGGAAGTCTTTGTCGTACGCGACGCTCATGTCGGGGAAGCGCGGGCCGAGCGCGTCGTCGTTGGGGCCGATGAGCGGAGAGCGCATCGTGAGGTTCACGTGGTCGGTCACGATCATCGAGATCGCCCGCGCGGAAGCTCGGATCGCAGCCGCCCGCCGCGTTCGTGAGGAGCACCGCGGAGACGCCGAGGCGCGCCATCGTGCGGACGCCGTGGACGACCGCGTCGAGATCGTGGCCCTCGTAGAAGTGCACGCGGCCTTGCATGCAGACGACGGAAACCCCAGACGCCTCGCCGAAGCACAGATTTCCCGCGTGACCGACGACCTTCGACGTCGGCATGTTGGGGATCTCGGCGTAAGGGATCTTCGGGCCGCCGAGCGCGTCCGCGAACGCGCCGAGGCCGCTGCCGAGGACGAGGCCGACGCGCGGCTTGGCGTCGGTGAGCAAGCGGATCGCGCGGACCGTTTCGTCGATTCGATCTTGGAGAGGTTTCATTCTCAGTGCGACTTCGGCCGGCCGAACTTCTGGACGAGCGCGTCGCACACGGACTTCGGCGCGTACCGGCTCACGTCGCCGCCGTGGCTCGCGATCTCGCGCACGAGCGACGCGCTCAAGAAGCCGTGCTTCGTCCGAGTCGGGAGGAAGATCGTGTCGACCTCGGGGTGGAGATCCGCGTTCGCGTGGGCGATCTGGAGCTCGTACTCGAAGTCCGTCGCGGCGCGCAGACCGCGGACGATCACGCGCGCGCCGATCTGCTGACAGAAGTCGATGAGCAAGCCGTCGAACGACGCGACCGTGACGTTCGCGTAGTCCTTGGCGACGGTCTCGACGAGCGCCATGCGCTCCTCGATCGAAAAGAGCGGGCTGCGCGTCGGGTGGACGCCGAGCGCGACGACGACGTCCGAGAAGAGCGCAGACGCGCGCTCGACGAGGTCGACGTGGCCGAGCGTGATCGGGTCGAAGCTCCCCGCGTAGACCGCGAGGCGCGCGATCGGCGTGTGCTGCGGGCTCATCGGTGCTCCTCGCGCATCTCCTCGACCATCGTCGGATCGGGCTCGAGCCACGCGAAGCGGCCTTCGTCGGTGAACGTGACGCGGAAGGCCTCGAGCAGACCCGCGCCGACGACGCCGCCGAGGTCGATGTCGAGGTTCGGCGCTTGCGCGTTGACGGAGTCGAGCGCGAGCGCGGGGACGCTCGGAAAGTCCATGCCGCCGAGGCGCAGCGAAGGAATTCGGCCTGCGCGCGCGTTGGGGAGGATCGTCGACGGGACGAGCTGCGCGAGGTCGACGCCCGCGCGCTTCCACAGAGCGTCCTGCATGACGAGCGAGTACGGCTGCGACGAGTCGACGTAGAAGAGCGACGTCGAGGGATCCTTCGGCGCGATCTGAAGGCGCATCATCATGCCACCGCCGCGCGCGTACAAAAGCGGCATGCGGCTCGCCGTGGGCGGCGAGGGCGGATCTTGCAAGCGCACGATGAACTGGCCGCCGCGGCGATCGAACGTCGCGTGGATGTGGCGGAGGAGGTTCACGCCGAGGAGCGCCTTGATCGGCGCGCCGAGCACGCGCGAGATTGCGGAGAGATCTTGCGTGAGCGCGGGGACGTCGCGGACCTCGATGCGATCGGCGAAGCGGAACGAGACCCAGCTCGGCGCGCTGCGCGACGCCGAGTCGACCACGACCTCGGCCGAGCCGGTCGCGATCATCGTGAGGACTTGCTCGCCCTCCATCTCGCACGGGACGATGAGCGCCGAGCCCGCGGGCGGCATGTCGACGACCGCGACGACGCCGCCCTCGAGGTTGAAGGGCTTGCGGGTGCCGCCGCTCCGCGCGAGCTGCGCGATGTCGCGCGCCCACGGATCCTTCACGGCGGGATCGGAGAGCATCCCCTCGAGCTCGTCCGCTGCGCCGTCGAGCTCGCCCGCGTACCAGTGGGCTCGACCGCGGACGCCATGCGCCTCGGAGGTGGTCATCCCCTCGGTGAGCTTGAGCGCGGTCGAGAAGTCGAGCCGTGACAGGGCGAGGCGCGCGGAGAGGAGGCGCGCTGCATCGTCGTGCGGCGAGATTCGGAGCACCTCTTCGACGGACGTCTTGGCGTCGTCGAAGTCGCCGTTTTTGTAGCCGAGCTCGGCACGGTCGAGCCACTTCTGGGCGAGCGGCGGGCGCTGCGGCACCTCGGAGCTGTACGGGCCGCAAGCGCCGAGCGCGGCGAAAAGCGTGCAAACTGCAATGAAACGGCTCATCTGGGTTCCGGTGCTGCGGGTTCTACGCGCAGGATTCGGTCTGCGCGAAGCTCGCGGCGTCCACGTCCCGGGAGCAGATACCCCAACACCCGCGGCGGGTCGAGATCGACGCGCACCTCGGTGACGATCATCGTGAGCTTTTGGGCGCCTTTTCGGGTCGGCCGGTAGACCACTTCGACCGGCGCCTCGTGCTCGACCGCGGCCTCGCACGCGCTCAAAATCGCGGCTCGAGCGCGACCTTCGGCGATGCGCACCTCCCATAGATCGCGCGCGCTCACGGGCGAGAGCGCGGCGACGCAACCCGCGAAGACGCCGCGGAGCGCGCGCACGTCCTCACCGGCGCGGTGCGCTCGGCCGCGCGGCACGCCGAGGTGCGTGCAAAGCGACGTGAGCGAGTGGCTCGTGAGCGCGAACGATCGGCGCGAGAGGATCAGCGTGTCGATGAAGTGCTCGATCTCGAGCGGGCGACCGACGCGCTTCATCTCGGCGACGAGGAACATCGCGTCGTACTCGGCGGCGTGCGCGACGAAGATCGCGCCCGAGAGGATGCGCTCGACGTCCTCGGCGAGGTCCTCGAATGGAGGCGCCGCGGAGAGCGCGGCCTCGTCGATGCCGTGGATCTGCGCGTTCCCGCCGGCGCGCGCGGGCGGACGTCACGAGCGACTCGATCGCGGACTCGCGCTCCGCGCCGCGCCATCGCTCGATGCACACCTCGACGACGTGATCGCGCTTGGGGTCGAGCCCGGTCATCTCGAGATCGACGAACGCGAGCGGCGCTTCGCTCGAGCGGCAGATCCCACGGAGGTCCGGGGGGCGGCCCCTCACCCACTTTCATGGTTCAGCGCTCGACGCACATGGCGATGCCTTGGCCGACGCCGATGCAGAGCGTCGCCATGCCGCGCTTGGCGTTTCGCGCCTTCATCGCCCAGAGGAGCGTGCCGAGGACGCGACAGCCGCTCGAGCCGATCGGGTGACCGAGCGCGATCGCGCCGCCGTTCACGTTGACCTTCGACGCGTCGAGCTCGAGCCCGCGCAGGCACGCGATCGACTGCGCCGCGAACGCCTCGTTGAGCTCGACGAGATCGAGATCGCTCGCCTTCCACCCGGCGCGCGCGAGCGCCTTCTTCGACGCGGGGATCGGCCCCTCGCCCATGTAGTTCGGCTCGACGCCGGCGGTCGCGTACGAGACCACGCGCGCGAGGGGCTCGAGGCCGAGCTCCTTGACGACGTCCTCGCTCACGACGAGCGCGGCGCTCGAGCCGTCGTTGATGGGCGAGCTGTTTCCCGCCGTCACGGTGCCGCCCTTGCGGAACACCGCGGGGAGCTTCGCGAGGCCTTCGAGCGTCACGTCCGGACGCGGCGACTCGTCCTTCGAGAACACGACCGACTCGCCCTTTTTCTTGGGGATCGTCGACGGGGACGATCTCCTTGTCGAACGCCCGAGCGTCGATCGCCGCGGCGGCCTTCTTCTGCGACGCGAGCGCGAAGGCGTCTTGCTCCTCGCGCGTGATCTTCCATTTCTCCGCGACGTTCTCGGCGGTCTCGCCCATCGAGTGGAGCGGGAAGCGCGCGGCCATCTTCGGGTTCTCGAAGCGCCAGCCGATCGTCGTGTCGTAGATCGTCGGCGGCGTGCGGCCGAAGACCTCTTCGCTCTTCTTCATCACGAACGGCGCGCGCGTCATGCTCTCGACGCCGCCGCACGCGACGACGCTCGCGTCGCCGACCTGGACGCGCATCACGCCGTCGATGACGGCCTCGAGCCCCGAGCCGCAGAGGCGGTTCACGGTCACCGCGGGGACCTCGTACGGCAGAGCTGCGATGAGCGACGCCATGCGCGCGACGTTTCGGTTGTCCTCGCCCGCTTGGTTCGTGGAGCCGAAGACGACCTGGTCGATGCGCGCCTTCAAGGCTGCGTTCCGCTCGAGGAGCGACGCGAGCGCGTGCGCGGCGAGATCGTCCGTCCTGACATCCATCAACGCGCCCTTGAACTTGCCGATCGGCGTACGTACGGCGTCGACCAAAAAGGCAGCTTTCATGGGCGCGCAGCGTAGCACTTGCGTTAGGCTTTCGCTCCGCCGTGCTCGCTCCTGGAACCGTCGTCGTCTCGCGATATCGCGTGCTCCAGCAAATCGGGCGCGGCGGGATGGGTGCGGTCTTTCTCGTCGAGCACGTCCACACGGGAGACCGCGCGGCACTCAAGGTGCTCCAAGGCGCCGCGTCGCAGGATCCCGAGTCGATCGAGCGCTTCAAGCGCGAGGCGCGCGCTCCAGCGCGCATCCAGAGCGAGAACGTCGTGCGCGTGCTCGACGCGGACACAATCCCGCTCCTCGCCGGAGGGGCGCCCGAGCTCGCGGGCGCGCCGTTCCTCGTGATGGAGCTCTTGAACGGCAACGATCTTCAGAAGCTCGTCGCGCAGCGGGGACCGCTCCCGCCGGAGGAGGTCGCGCGCGTCCTCGGCCAGGTCGCGCGCGCTCTCGACAAGGCGCACGCGATGGGGATCGTCCACCGCGATCTCAAGCCCGAGAACCTCTTCCTCCACACGCGCGAGGACGGCACGTCCGTCGTGAAGATCCTCGATTTCGGGATCTCGAAGCTCGACGAGAGCATGGTGATGACCGGCGCGCAGTTCCAGCTGACGCGCGACGGCGCGGTGATGGGCACGCCGCTCTACATGGCGCTCGAGCAGGCGATGGGGCGCCGCGACCAGATCGGCCCGCAGACCGACATCTGGGCGCTCGGGCTCATCGCGATCTTCCTGCTCACGGGCGAGGCGTACTGGCAGGGCAAGACCATCCCCGACATCCTCGGCAAGGTGCTCGCGCACGCGATGTACGCGCCGTCGGCGCGTTGGCCGCAGCTGCCGCAGGCGCTCGATCGGTGGCTCCTTCGGTCGTGCGCGCGCATGCCCGAGCAGCGATTCCGCACGGCGGGCGAGCAGGTCGCGGAGCTCTCCGAGATCCTGCGCGCTGCGCAAGTCGCCGTCGTGAGCTCCGCGCCGACGATGCTCCCGACGCCCGCGTTCGCGCCCGCGTCGTTCACGCCGCCGTACGTCACGCCGCCGCACGTCACGCCTCCGCCGTACGTGACGCCGCCGTACGTGACGCCGCCGTACATCACGCCGCAGTATCCGTCGGGTTATCCGGGCGCGATCGGCGGCTCGACGAACGAGCCGCTCATGCACACCGCGCGGAGCGCGCCCGACGCGGGCATGAGCACGGGCGCGAAGGTCGGCATCGTCGCGTTCGTGCTGCTCGCGTTCGCGGCGGTGGTCGGAGCGCTCGTCGTCTTCGTGGTGATCAAGCCGTTCGAAGAAAAGCCCGCGGCGCCGACGTACACGCCGCCGCCGGCTTACACCGCGCCGGTCGCCACGACCGAGAACACGATCGAGCCTCTCGCGAGCACGGCCAAGCCGCAAGCGACCACCGCGCCGACCGCGCCAACGGCTACGGCAACCGCAACCGCCACGGCCACGGTCACGGCCACCTCGACGGCGCGCGCCGGCGTCACGCGCGAACAGTGCAAGGCGAGCTGCAAGACCGCGTGCTTCGACGCGACCGACGCCATGGACTGCACGACGAAGTGCCTCCGCGCCTGCCCGAAGTGACCTATTTTTCCATGCCCGCTGCGCGAAGCAGGCGGTGCGCCTCTTCGATGTGCGCGCCCGTCGGGAACTGGACCTCGTAGGCCTCGACGCCCACGCACGCGTCGCTCGTTCGTGCGCGCTGGCACTCGTAGCGGTTCGCCTTCTGCCACGCGACGTCGTCTTTCTGGAGCTTCTCGAGCGCGGGCTGCGCGGCGGAGAGGATCTCGTTGGCCTCTTGCGCGTGCGCGCCGCTCGGGTGGCGCTGGAGGTAGCGGCGCACCGCGTCGCACGCCTCGACGCGCGCGGGGATCTTGCACTTGACGGTCTCGATCGCGAACCAATCGGCGTCGTCGCGTCGATCGGTCTGCGGCGGCGGAGGCTGCTCGACGCTCGCCGTCGCGGTCGGCTGCGTCGTGACGCCCGCGGCGCGCGCGTTCTTCACGGCGCGCGCGAAGGCCGCGATGCGCTGGCGAGTACGCGAAGCCGAGCACGGTCTTCGACACGACGTCCTCGTCGGGCGCGGCGTTTCGGTAACCCGTGTATTCCGCAAGGAACTGGTCGACCATCGTGTCGTTCTGGCCGGACCGCACCTCGATGCGCACGGTGTACTTCATCTTCGTCTGGCCGTTGTAGACGATGCGGAATGCGCCGGTGTCTTCGGAGACGAAGACGCGACACGTGATCGTCGCGTCGACCGGCTGCGACGAATCGCTGCTCACGGCGAGGTTCGAGCGCGAGAGGCCGGCCTCGAGCGCCGGGCAGAACGTGTCGTCGCCGCCCGATCCGTTCACGCGGATCTGCATCGCGAGCACCTCCGACGGCGGCGGGTGCGCGGGCGCGGCGGCCGCGTCGCCGCCGCACGCGAGGAGAGAGAGCGCGACGAGGGCTTTCTTCATTTCGAGACCGGCTGTCCGTCCTTCCATACGTAGAAACCCTCGCCGACTTTCTTCCCGAGCTTGCCGGCGCGCACCATCTTGCGCAAGAGCGGGGGCGCGCGGAACTGCTCGCCCACCTCACGGTGGAGGTGGTCGAGGATCGCGAGGCGCACGTCGAGGCCCACGAGATCGGTGAGCTTCAGCGGGCCCATCGGGTGGCGATAACCGAGCTCCATCGCGCGATCGATGTCCGCCACGCTCGCGACGCCCGTCTCGAGCATGCGGATCGCCTCGGCCCCGAGGATGACGCCGAGTCGGCTCGACGCGAACCCCGGCGTGTCGCTGACGACGATGGGCGTCTTCTTGAGCGACTTCGCGAGCGCGAGCGCGCGCTCCACGGTGGCGTCGCTCGTCCCGAGGCCGCGCACGACCTCGAGGAGCTCCATCACGGGCGGCGGGTTGAAGAAGTGGAGGCCCACGGTCCGCTCGGGCGCGCCGAGCTTCGCGCCGAGCTCGGTGATGCTGAGCGACGACGTGTTCGATCCGATGAGCGCGTCCTCCGGCGACGCGGGGATCACCTCGCGGAAGAGGGCGACCTTGAGGCCCATGTCCTCTGGGATCGCTTCGATGACGACGTCGACGCCAGCGCACGCGGTCTTCACGTCGCGCGCCATCGAGAGCCGCTCGAGCGCGCTCTTCTGCGCGGCTGCGTCGAGCTTGCCCTTGGCGACGAGCTTGTCGAGCTGCGCGGCGACCGCGTCGACCGCGTGCTTCGCGCGCTGCTCGGTGACGTCGTAGACGCGCGTCTCGAAGCCGCACGTCGCGGCGAGCTGCGCGATGCCTTGTCCCATGGTGCCCGTTCCGAGGACGGCGAGTTTCATGTGGCCGTTATAGTCCCGACTCGCGCTCGATGACCACGTCGACTCCGTTCAGGATCGACGTGCCGATGACCGGCTCGACGCGCTGGTCGTCCGTGAGGGCGTTGGCGCTGACGCCTGGGAGCGCGCCGGCGACGCGAAGCGTGGAAGCCGCGGGTTTTTGGCCGAATCCGTGCGGCAGCGAGACGACGCCGGGCATCACCTCGTCGGTGATCGTGACGACCACGGTGACATCCCCGGCGCGGCTCTTCACGCGCGCGGTGCACCCCTCTTCGAGCCGAAGTCGTGCGGCGTCCTCGGGGTGGACCATCAGCCGCGAGCGATCGGGGCCCTTCGCGAGCGAGCGCACGTTGTGGAGCCACGAGTTGTTGCTCCGCATGTGGCGGCGTCCGATGAGGACGAGCGAGCCGCTCTTCGCCGGGCTCGCGTCGACCCACGCGGCGACGCGGGGCACGTCGGCCACGAGCGGATCGGGCGCGACGTTCGCGCGGCGGTCCTTCGTGCGGAATCGCCGCTCGCTCGGCTCGCGCTCGAGCGGGCCGTAGTCGATCCCGTGCTCGGCGCGCTCGAGCTCGCGGAGCGTGATACGGCGCGGGCCGGTTCGGAGCATGGCGTCGACGATGCGCTCGGGCGCGTCGCGCATCGCGCGGAGCGCGGCGCGACGCACCACGGCGTTCTTCGGCCCGCGGAGGCGGAGCGCGAGCTCGCACGCGATCGCCCAGTCGTCGCGCGTGTCGTCCCCCGACGTGACGATCGGCGGGCTGTACCTCGCCGCGTTTCTCACGGTGAAGCGCGACAGCAAGAGATCGTAGCTGCCGACCTCGAAGACGTGCTTCGGCGGGAGGAGGACGTGCGCGTGTCGCGTCGTCTCGTTGGCGTAGAAGTCGACGCCGACGACGAAGTCGAGCCGCTCGATCGCGCGCTCGAGGCGCGGACCATTCGGCGTCGAGCTCACGGGATTTCCCGCGGCGACGACGAGCGCGCGGATCTGGCCGTCGCCCGGCGTCTCCATCTCTTCGGCCATCACCGCGGACGGGAGCGCGCCGAGAAACTCGGGGAGGCCGCGCACGCGCGAGCGCCAGCGCCCCCAGTGATTTCCAACGAGGCGCCGCGCGAGCGGCGCGATGTCGGCCGCGGGCTTCGCGAACATCACGCCGCCCTCGCGATCGAAATGCCCCGTCACGAGGTTGAGCGCCTCGACGAGCCACGACGCGACAGGGCCGAACTCGTTCTGGCACACGCCGACGCGCGCGTAGACCGCGGCGCGCTTGGTCGTCGCGAGATCGCGCGCGATCCCGCGGATGGTCGCTTCGTCGATCGCGATCGCGGGCGCGACGCGCCTCGGGGAGAACTCCTTGCAGACCGCACGCAATCGACCGAGACCGCTGCACGTGCGTGCGGCGTCCGGCGAGACGAGCTCGTCCTCGAACACGACGTGGAGCAGCGCGAGGAGTAGCGCCGCGTCGCCGCCGGGGCGGATGAAATGGTGCGACGTGCACCACGCGGCCGACTCGGTGCGGCGCGGGTCGACGAGGACGACCTTGCCGCCGCGCGCGCGGATCGCCGAAAAGCGCGCCTTCGGATCGCCGAGCGCCATCATGCTCCCGTTCGACGCGGCGGGGTTGGCCCCGAGCATGAGCAGGTAGTCGGTGCGGTCGACGTCGGGCACGGCGATCGTCAAGGCGTCGCCGTAGATCTGCGCGGACGCGAAGAGCCGCGGGTTCGAGTCCTGCGAATTTGCGTCGAAGCGGTTCTTCGTGTCGAACGCGCTGGCGAGGACCGCGGCGCCGAGCGTCGCGCGGTGCGAGTGCGCGGAGGGATTGCCCACGTAGAGCGCGATCGCGTCTTTTCCGTGGCGACGGCGGATCTCGCCAAGCCGCGTCTCGACGAGGTCCATCGCCTCGTCCCACGTCGCGTCGCGAAACGTCGTGGATCCATGGGCGCGAATCCGCGGGCGCCGCACGCGATCGGGATCTTCGTAGACCTCGCGGAGCCCGTGCGCCTTCGGGCACACGTGCCCGCGCGAGAGGACGTCGTCGTCGTCGCCGCGGACGCCCGTGACGCGCGCGCCGTCCACGGTCACTCGAAGGCCGCACATCGCTTCGCAGAGGTTGCAGGTGAAGAAGCGCGTGCCTTCCACGCGCGCATCATCCCACGAGGACGGCGCCCCCGTTGACGTTGAATATTTCGCCCGTGACGAAAGTCGCGCCGCCGCTGCAAAGGAACACCACGGGCGCCGCGATCTCCTCTGGCGTGCCGACGCGTCCGAGCGGGATCGTGCCGAGGACCTTGGCGCTCTCGTTCGGATCCTCGAGCGCGGCCGCGGACATGGGCGTCGCGACCCAGCCCGGCGCGACGCAGTTCACACGGACGCCGAACGGCGCGAGCTCCGCGGCGAGGCTCTTCGTCATGCTGATGACCGCGCCCTTGCTCGCGGCGTAGTGCGAGTGGAGCGCCTCGCCTCGCTGCCCCGCGGTGCTTGCGATGAGCACGATCGAGCCTTTTTTACCGGCCTTCATGCGTCTCGCGGCGGCGCCCGCGACCGAGAAGACGCCGCGCACGTTCGCGTTCATCGTCTCGTCGAACTGCGCCTCGGTCATCGCGTCGATCGCCGCTTCCTTCCAGACGCCGTGGTTGATGACGACGTGATCGAGCGGGCCGCTCTCGGCGACGAGGCGCTCGCCCTCGCTCCACTTCGATAGATCGGCGCGCACGATCGACCCCTTGCCTCCGCGGCGCTCGACGCGCGCGAGCGCCTCGCGCGCCCCCGCTTCGTCGGTGTTGTAGTGCACGACGACGTCGAACCCCGTCGCGGCGAACATCTCGGCGCACGCCGCACCGATCCCCTTGCTCGCGCCCGTGACGAGGACGCGCTCTCTCATGAAGCTTCGGGCTCGTCGGAAGAGCTCTCGGGGAGCGCCTGCGCGTGCTCGAGCGACGCGCCGCACACGCAGCTCTTCGGCACGTGCTCCTTGTGATAGATGCGCTCGCACCGCGAGCACACGCGCGCGTCGGGCTCGTACGAGATCACCACGTCGCTCTCGGCGCAGCGCTTACCGACGACCTGCAGCGGCGGACACGGAACGACCTGGCCGGCGGTCTTCGTCGGTTTGCCGATCTGTTCGACGACGTCGTCGGGCACCTCGAACTCCTCGGGCGCGCGCTCCTTCGCCTCGCGGATGACCCATCCGAGCGCGCCCGGCGTCGACGCGCGCGTGAAGCGAACGACCATCTCCGCGCCCGTCTCGTCCTTGCCGCGCACGGTGATCACGTCCGCCGTGCCGCTCACGTCCTCGACGCGCCACCAGGGCATGCGCCGCATCGGGTTTCGCTCCTCGGCGATCCCCGCGACGCCGACGCGGAGCGCGGCGGCCGTGCTCGTCCCGATCCAGATCGCGATGCCGAGGAGCACCGCGCCCGCCGCGAGCAGCCACGGCGCCCAGTCCACCGGCTCGAGCTCGGTCTTGCGAAACGCGTTTCCGAATTGCGCGACGATGCCGGCGCCCAGCACGATCGCCCCGAGGCCGCCGACGACGTACACGAGCCTCGGGTTCGTCGCGGCTTGCGGCAGGAACCGCCGCTCCGTGCGTTCGCGCGGCTTGGATGTTTTTTTCTTGGCCATGGGCGAGCGCAGCCTAGCCAAACTGGGTAACGTGCGCACCATGTTCGACGTCGAAACCTGGAAGCCTCTCTTGGCTCTGGTCGTCGTGGTCGCCGCGTGCGGCGGTGAGCCAGAGCCGGTCGTTCATCCGATCGCGAGCGTGACCCCCTCCGCGAGCCCCACGCCGGACGCAGCCGCGCCCCAGGTGAAGCGCTTCGATTACCCGCAAACGCCCGCGCACGACGTCGTCGAGACCGTCCAGAACAAGACCATCCACGACCGGTTCCGCTGGCTCGAGGACGGCGCCGACGAGAAGGTGAAGTCGTGGACGTCCGCGCAAGACGCGTTCGCGCGCGCGTGGCTCGCGAAGCTCCCCGAGCGCGACGCGATCAAGGCGCGCCTCGCCGAGCTCTTCTACGTCGACCAACAGAGCGCGCCCGACAAAGAGAAGAACCGCTACTTCTGGTCGCACCGCGACGCGAAGCAGGAGAAATCGGTCGTCTTCTGGCGCGAGGGAAAGACCGGCACGCCGAAGGTCCTGCTCGATCCCAACGAGTGGTCCACCGACGGCAGCGTCGCGCTCGGCGGGTGGACGCCCTCGCTCGACGGCGCGCGCGTCGCGTACCTCAAGAAAGAGCACAACTCCGACGAGGCGACGCTCTACGTGATGGAGGTCGCGACCGGCAAGACGTCCACGGTCGACGTCATCGACGGCGCGAAATACGCGAACGTCTCGTGGACGCCGAACGGGCAGGGCTTTTATTACACGTGGCTTCCGCCCGTCTCGGCCACGGTCACCGTCGCCGATCGCCCCGGGTTCGCCGACGTGCGCTTCCACAAGCTCGGCGAGGATCCCAAGAAGGACCGCGTCGTCCACGAGCCGACGCACGACGCCAAGGCGTTCCTCGCCGCCGAGCTCTCACGCGACGGCCATTTCCTGCTGGTCTACGTGCAGCACGGGTGGAGCTCGACGGATGTATTCTACAAGGATCTCCGGGCCGCCGGATCCGCCGCAGGCGGGACGGCGCAATCGGCGACGGGCGCCGAGCCCAAGGATTGGAAGACGCTGATCGCCGGCAAGCCGAACAAGTATTCCGTGTGGGCCTACAAGGACCGCTTCTACGTCGACACGGACGATGGCGCGCCGAACCACCACGTGATGCGCGTCGATCCGAGCAAGCCCGAGCGCGCCGCGTGGACGGAGATCGTCCCCGAGCGCAAGGACGCGTCGCTCGACGCCGTGAACCTCGTCGGCGGAAAGCTCTCGCTCTCGTACCTCGTCGACGTCGTGTCGCACCTCGAGCTGCGCGACCTCGACGGAAAGCTCGTGCGCGAGATCCAGCTCCCGGCCAAGGGCGCCGCGTCGGCCCTCGGCGGACAACCCGACGATGACGAGGCGTACTTCTCGTTCACGTCGTTCACGTACCCGACCGAGATCTACGAGACGAGCGTGAAGACGGGGCAGACGAAGCTCTACTTCAAGCTCGCGACGCCCGTCGATCCGACGAAGTACGTCGTCGAGCAGAGCTTCGCGAAATCGAAGGACGGGACGCGCGTGCCGTTCTTCGTCGTGCACGCGAAGGACGCGAAGCCCGGCGCGGTGCCGACGCTCGTCTACGGATACGGCGGGTTTCTCGCGACGCAGAAGCCGCGGTTCACGTCGTCGGCGTACCCGTGGCTCGAGCACGGCGGCGCGTACGTCATCGCGAACCTCCGCGGCGGCGCGGAGTACGGCGAGCCGTGGCACCAAGCCGGCATGCGCCACAACAAACAAAACGTGTTCGACGATCTGCGCGCGGTGCTCGAGGCGCTCGTCGCGCAGAAGATCACGACGCCCGAAAAGATCGTCATCCGCGGCGCGTCGAACGGGGGCCTCCTCGTCGCGGCAGCGGTCACGCAGTTTCCGAGCCTCTTCCGCGTCGGCCTCTGCGGCGTGCCGCTCGTCGACATGCTCCGCTACCACAAGTTCGGATCCGGAAAGACCTGGGTCGAGGAGTACGGCTCACCCGACGATCCCGCCGACTTCGCGTCGATCTATGCATATTCCCCGTATCAACACGTCACGCCGGGGACGAAGTACCCCGCGGTGCTGATCCTCTCGGCCGACAGCGACGACCGCGTCGACCCGATGCACGCGCGGAAATTCGCGGCGGAGCTCCAGACGGACTCCGCGGGCGGCCCCGTGCTCCTCCGCGTCGAGAAGAACGCCGGGCACGGCGGCGCCGACATGGTGAAGTCGCTCGTCGACTCGGTGGCCGACGAGCTCGCGTTCGCGCTCGCTCAAGTGAGCGAGTGAGCCAGTGACTAGGGCACCGCGCTCTGACACGGCGTCTGCGCGCACGTGCCCACGCCCGCGCACGTCACGCACGTCGAGACGCACGTGCCGTCGCACGACTGGAGCGTGTTCTTGCACTGCGCCTTGCAAGACTGGCTCTGGCCGCAGCCCTGCGTGCACGTGTTGTAGCTGCTCGTGCAACCCTGCCCGCACGTGCTGACGGACGCGATGCAGCCGCTCGACACGTCGCACGTCGCCGCCGCGTCGCTCGCGTCGTCCGCGGCCCCGCCGTCACCGAGGAACTTGTTGAAGTCCTGGGTGCACGCGCACAGCGCGAGCGCACACCCCAGCGGGACGAGCCGGCTCATGGGTGCATGGTAGCAGCCCGCGACGCTACTTGCGCTGGTCGATCGGCATGTAGGCCTGGAGCGTCTGGCCCGTGTAGATCTGACGCGGGCGACCGATCTTCGTCGTCGTGTCTTCCATCATCTCCTTCCAGTGGGCGATCCAACCGGGGAGACGACCGAGCGCGAACATCACGGTGAACATGTTCGTCGGGATGCCCATCGCGCGGTAGATGATGCCCGAATAGAAGTCGACGTTCGGGTAGAGCTTGCGCTCGATGAAGTAGCTGTCGGTGAGCGCGGCTTCTTCGAGGCCCTTGGCGATGTCGAGGAGCGGGTCCTTCACGCCGAGCTTCGCGAGCACCTTGTCGGCAGCCGACTTGATGATCTTCGCGCGCGGGTCGAAGTTTTTGTACACGCGGTGGCCGAAGCCCATCAGGCGGAAGTTCGAGTTCTTGTCCTTCGCGAGCGCGACGTACTTCTTCACGTCGCCGCCGTCGTCGCGGATCGCCTCGAGCATCTCGAGCACTTCCTGGTTCGCGCCGCCGTGGAGCGGGCCCCAGAGCGCGCAAATTCCGGCCGAAATCGAGGCGAACAAGTTCGCGCGCGAGCTGCCGACGAGGCGCACCGTCGACGTCGAACAGTTCTGCTCGTGATCGGCGTGGAGGATGAGGAGGAGGTTCATGACCTTCACGAGCTCCTCGTCGACCTCGTACGGCTCGGCGGGGACCGCGAACATCATGTTGAGGAAGTTCGCGCAGTAGCTGAGCGAGTTCTTCGGGTAGACCATCGGCTGCCCGATCGACTTCTTGTACGCGAACGCCGCGATCGTGCGGACCTTCGCGAGCATGCGCGAGATCGTGATGTCGATCTGGTCGGTCTTGTTCACGTCGATCGCTTCCGGATAGAAGCTCGAGAGCGCGAGCACCATCGACGAGAGCACCGCCATCGGGTGCGCGGTCGTCGGGAAGCCCTCGAAGAAGCGCTTCATGTCCTCGTGGATGAGCGAGTGGCGCGTGAGCAGCGTCGAGAAGCGCGCGAGCTCCGCTTTGTTCGGGAGGTGCCCGTAGATGAGCAGGTAGCTCGTCTCCACGAACGTCGAGTGCTCGGCGAGCTGCTCGATCGGGATGCCGCGGTAGCGAAGGATGCCCTTGTCGCCGTCGATGAACGTGATGGCGCTCTTCGTCGACGCGGTGTTCATGAACGCCGGGTCGAGCGTCACGTAGCCGGTCTTCGCGCGGAGCTGCGCGATGTCGAGCGCCTTCTCGTTCTCGGTGCCGACGACGACAGGCACTTCCAACTTCACGGTCTCGGAGACTTTGATCTCGGCCTTGTCCGTCATGCCGCGCATTCTAGGACGGCTTTTCGCAACGCGTCACTAGAGAAGCGGCCGCGTGGTCGAGGAGGGTGCGAGGAGCACGCCAGGCCAACCCGTGCCGCCCCAGGCGATGGTGTCGACGAGCGTCGCGCGGCCGCAACCGGGGCCGTTCACGCAGCCCGGAGACCAAGCGTGGTAGACGATGGCCGTGTCTCCCGCTGGGGTGTCGAGCACCGAACAGTGTCCCGGGCCGACCCACGCAGCGTCCGTGGTCAAGATGGGCGCGCCGAGCTTGGTCATCGGCGTGCCGGGCGAGCTCCCGCGCGCCACGCCGACCGCATAAGTTGCGTTTGCGTACGAGTTGCCGCTGTAAAAAAGGTAGAACGTGCCGCTCCGCTCGACCATGAACGGCCCCTCGACGACGGCGCCCTCCCAGCCTTGGTCGTTGGTGATCAATGTCACGGGTGAGCCCGTCAGCGAGAGGCCGTCGGCCGAGAGCGGCTGCGAGTGGATCGGCGTGGGCTTGGCGACCGCGTTTCCGTCTTCTTTCCAGAGGACGTAGCTCGCCTTCGCGGACGTCGTGATCTCGCTCGCGTCGATGAGCCCCATGTTGGGATCGTGAATGAGCGGCGCGCCGAGATCGGTGAAGGGTCCGGTCGCGCTCGGGGCCGACGCCGCGCCGATCGCGAGGACGCCGTCTTTTCCGCGCGCCGAGAAGTACGCGACGTAGTGCGTCCCGACTTGGTGGATCTCGGGCGCCCAAAAGTCGCTCACCGCCCACGTCGGGTGCTTCCCCGAAGGAAACACGTGCGACACCAAGGTCCAGGTCGCGAGATCCGGCGAGGTGTAGATCGGAAACGCGTCGGCGGCGTTGCCCGAGGTGCACGTGAGGACGTACTGCGAGCCGTCGCGCACGACGCCCGGATCGGGGCAGTCACCGGGGATGACCGCGTTCGTGTAGAGCCCGCCGCACTGGTCGTATCGAAACGAGAGCGGACACGAGCCGCCCGAGAAGTGCGGCTGCCATCCGTTGGAGAGGTTCGCGTACGAGCCGCCCACGCAGACGCCGTTCGAGAAGACGCGACCATCGACGTCGTCGTAGGTCGTGGGATGATTTTGCGGCGGGAGCCACCCCGCGCCGTACGCGACGCGCGTCGAGCACGCGGGCGCGACGGCACACGAGGCGCTCGCGTCGAAGGCCATGATGCACGAGGAGTGCCCTGAAAAATAGGGTTTCCAGCCGTTCGAGAGCGTGGCGTACGAATTCGCGCCGTCGTCCGTGCACGTGCCGTCCCACGTGACGAGCGAGTCCGCGACGTCGAAATCGGTCGGGTGGTTCTGCCCGCGGATCCACGCCGCGCCGTATTGGATCCGCGTCGTGCACGGCGCGCTCGCGTCTTTCGCCGCGTCGATCGCGCTGTCGAGCGCGGCGTCATCCGTCGCCGCGTCGGGCCCACCGCCGTCGTTCTGCGCCGCGGGCGACGAGCACGCGACGACGACTGCGAGAAGCCACGACGTGAAGCGCATGACAGCGCGCCGAGGCTATCAGAGACTCGTACCGTCAGAACACGACGGTTAACGCGGCGCCGCGAGACGACATGCTGAGTTTGGCGCGCGCGTCGTTCTTCATCGAGAAGCCGACACCGAGGAGCGTCGCCCCCGCGACGGCCGTGATCGCCCCGGAGGCCGCGAACCAGTCGGCCGTCGTGTGATCCGGTCGAGCGTTGCCGCAGAACAGGAAACACATTTCGCTGAGCTCGAGCCCGATGCCGATGGGAAGCGCGATCGCGCTGTACGCGAGGACGATGCTCCCGAACACGATGAGCGTGTTCCCGCTGGCCGCGCCCTCCGCCGGCGGGACGTGCACGCGAAGGATCGTGTCGTGTGCTTCGAGCGTGATCGGCTTCGACGGAAGATCATGCGCCGTGGCCCGCACCGTCGCACTTCCGGCGATGTAGACGGTGCACGGCGTCGCGCAGAGGGTCTTCCATTCGATCTCGGGAAAATGCCCGAGCGTCGCTTGCTCGAGGAACGCGTCGGCATCGCCGCGGACTTCGACCTTCACCTTGTCGGAGTCGTCCGCATGCGCGCTGCCCACGGCGAAGAAGATCGCGATCGCACATGCCCCACTCCGCATGCCCCCGATCGTGACCGCGCCTCACCCGAGCGACCATGGTCACTTCGCCATGAGCACAAAGTCGCTCACAGCTCACAGCCGTTACGACGGCCTCTGCCACCTACGCCGCTCGTCCGCCTGCAAGAACCCGATGCGGCGCTGCTCTTGGACCAGCGCGCCGTACGGTCTCGGGATTCGCGCGTCTTCGGCGAGCGCGTAGAGGACTCGCAGCGCGGCCTCGGCGTCTTCGCTCGCGCGGTGCGCTTTTTCGAGGGCGATGCCTAGGCGCTGCGCGACGTCGACGAGCGCGCGCGAGCGCTCGTCGGCTTGGATTTCGCGCGCCCACACGAGCGGGTCGATCCAGAGATCTCGCGGCGGAGCGCAGGCGGCGCGCTCTCGACCTTCGTGCCCAGGCGCGCGTACTCCGAGAGGAGAAACTGTTTGTCGAACTCGGCGTTGTACGCGGCGGGGATTCGCCCGCGGAGCGCTTCGGCGATCTCGTGCGCGACCGACTCGAACGTGGGCGCGTTCGCGACCTGATCGTCGGTGATGCCGTGGACGTCGCGCGCCTCTTGCGGGATGGGCATGCCCGGATTGAGGAGCCAGTTGTATCGCTGCACCACCTCGCCGGCGCGGCCGATGACGATGCCGACCTCGATGACGCGATCGTTCGCGGGGTCACGGCCCGTGGTCTCGACGTCGAGGAGCGCGATCTCGATGTCGCGCCACGCGGCGTCTTGCGCGAACTCTTCCGCGAGGCCGCGGATGATCGTGCGAAGGAGGTGCGCGATGCCCGGGTAGTGGCGTCCGCTCGGGAAGCACCCGCAGCCGCTGAGCGCGACGCGCGCGGCGGCGCGTCGAGACGACACCGGCGCTGCGCTCGGCGGCGGCGCGATCGAGAGCTCGCCGGTCGTCATTTGGGCATCGTCATTTCGGCTTCGCGCTCGCGGAGGCGGAGGCGGAGGGCGCGGGCTTCGCGCTCACGCCCTTGAGCTGAAGCTCGAGATCGATCCAGTCGTCGAGGCTCTGGCTCTTGTCGTACTCGCGACCGTTGATGAAGATCGTGGGCGTGCCGCGGACCTCGAGCGCGTCGCCGAGCTTGCGATCAGCCGCGACTTTGTCGGTCGTCGCCTTGGACTGCATGTCCTCGCGGAATTTCGCGAGGTCGAGCCCGAGCTCCTTCGCGTAGGCCTCGAAGTCGCCCTGCTCGAGGTGCTCCGGGTTCTCGAAGAGCTTGTGGTGCATCTCCCAGAATTTGCCCTGCTGCCTCGCGGCCCACGCGGCGCGCGCGGCGGGCTCGGCGCGCTCGTGGCCTTGGCCGCTGAGCGGCATGAACTTGTAGGCGAAGAGGAGGTTATCCTTGTGCTCGTCGACGAATTTGTCGAGCGCGGGCGCGAGCGCCTGGCAGTGCGGGCAGGTGAAATCCGCGAACTCGACCATGACGATCGGGCGCGCTCGAGGGGCCCTTGGTCGGCGAGTCGTCGAGCGGCACGTTCCGCACTTTGTCCGCGTCGAAGCGGTTGTGGAAAGCCTTCTCGATCTGCTCCTTGGCGTAGCCGTCGCGCACGCCGCGCAAGATCATCTTCGCGGCGGGCAGGCATTTGTTGCAGGCGCGTTTCTCTTGGACGCACTGCGCGATCGACACGGGCGTGTCGGAGCACGGGGCCAAGAGCTCGCCCACGTACGAGCTCCAGTCGCGCTTTTCGCGGGGCGTGAGCGTGCTCGTGTCGACGCCGGCGAGGTTCACGTCGACGACGGTCGTCTCGGGATCTTTGGACGCCTCGCCACCGCCGGACGGCTTGTTGCACATCGAGCCGTTCAGCGACAGGCCCAGGACCATAAGGAGGCTCGCAGCCTTCGCGGACATATCGGGGTAGGACCTTACTCAGAAAGCCCCGCCCCGTCGACCTCGTCCGCGCCGTCCCGCCTGCGGCGGATCCGGCGACTCGCCATCCGCGCCGTCCCGCCTACGGCGGATCCGGCGACTCGCCATCCGCGCCGTCCCGCCTACGGCGGATCCGGCGACCGTGATACATACCTCCTCGGTGCGCAGCATCGTGTGTCGATACGAGACGGCGGAGCTTCTCGCCGAAGCGCTCGATTCTCCCGATCGCGAGCTTCCGGTCATCCGGCGGTCGCGTCCGACGGAGGGAGCGCCACCCGAGTCTTCGCGCGGCGCGGCCGACGGCGAGTGGGTCCTCGCCATCGTCGAGCTCGGACCGCTGAGGCGTGCGAGCGCCGCGGCAGCGCGGGTGCGCCGCTACGGCGACGCGATGGCGATGGTGTTCGAGCCGCGCGACTGGTCGCGCATCAAGCGCCTCGTCAACGACGAACCCGCGTCCGAATCCGGCGGTCCGGCGTCCACATCCGCGCCGACCGCCTCCGGCGGTCCGGCGACCGAACGAAGCCCGGAGATGATCCGCAAGTCGTCGACGCCGCCGCAGCAGCGTGAAGAAGCTCGGCGACGGGGGCGGCGCGCGCATCCTGCTCGTCGACGATGACGTCGAGGTCGTCGACGTGGTGAGCGCGATGCTCGAGGCGGTCGGCTTCGCGGTGATCCCGGCGCACGACGCGGAAGACGGTCTTGGAATGCTCGAGCGGGATCCGTTCGATCTCGTCGTGCTCGATTGGACGCTGCCGGGGATGAGCGGGCTCGACCTGTGCCGCGCGGTGCGCGCGCGGTGGACGAAGCTGCCCGTCTTGTTCTTGACCGCGAACGCGACGACGCGCGACGTCGTCGAGGCCTTCGCGGGCGGCGCCGACGACTACGTCGTGAAGCCTTTCCGCGCACCCGAGCTCGGCGCGCGCATCTTCGGGCTCCTCCGCCGGGCCACGACCCCATGAGCACCGACGAGCGTGACGACGACGTGCCGGTCGCGTTCGACGAGCCCGCGGAGCACGACACGACGCGCGTGAGCAGGGTGGTCGTGGTCGGCGCGGGGCGCGGGGGAGTGGGCAAGGGGCTCGTCGCGGCGAACGTCGCGATCTACTTCGCGCAGCTCGGCAAGAGCGTCGTGCTCGTCGACGCGGACACGAGCGGCGCAAACCTCCACGCGCAGCTCGACATCCCCGCGGCTCGCCACGAGACATCGCTCGAGGAGCTCGACAAAGCGCTCGTGCCGACGACCGTGCCTGGGCTCGCGCTCTTGCCGGCCGCGCACGACGCGACGTACGGGCCGTCGCTCCTCCGCGCGGGGCGAAAGGCGCGTTGGCTCGCGCGGCTCCGCGCGCTCCCCGCGGACTACCTCGTCATCGACGCGGGCCCCGGTGCTGGCAATTTCGCGGTCGATCTCTTGCTCGCGGCCGATGTGCCGATTGCGGTGACCGCGCCCGATCCGGCTTCGGTCGAGACCACGTATCGCTTCGTGCGCGCGACTTATCGAAGGCGGCTTCGCCGCGCGCTGCTCCGCGACAAGTTCCGCATGCACCTCTTCGAGCGCGCCCTCGCGGATCTCGACGGGCTCCCCGCGCCGCTCGACCTCGTGCGCGTGCTCGCGAAGACGGACCGCCAGCTCGCCGAGCTCGCGTGGTCCGAGGCGCGGCGCACGCGGCTCTACTTGGTCGTGAACCAGACGCGCATGCGCGGCGACGTGGAGCTCGGCGCGTGGATGAGCATGCTCGTCTCGCGGCACTACGGCGTCTCGCTCGAGGAGCTCGGTCACGTCGAGCACGACGACACCGTGTGGCTCAGCATGCGCCGCAAGCGCCCGCTCTTGATCGACAGCCCGACGTGCAAGGCGGCGCGCAACCTCGAGCGCATCGGACGGCGCGTCGTCGCGCTCATGACGACGAAGGCCCACGAGACGCGCAACGCCGCGAGCGACGCGCCGCCGACGGCGCAGCCCACGCTCTACGAGGTGCTCGGCGTGCCGCGCACGGCGAGCGACGAAGAGGTGCGCCGCGCGTACAAGAGCCAGCGGGAGATCTACGCCAACGGGAGCATCGCGGTGAGCTCGCTGCTCGACGGGCCGCAGCTCCGCGCTGAGCAGGCGCGGCTCGAAGAGGCCTACGACACGCTCCTCGATTCGGTGCGGCGCCGCGCGTACGACCTCTCGACGTTCCCGGAGCGGAACGCCGAGCCCACGACCGCGAACGCGAAGCCGCGCGCGATCGCCGCCGAGCAGCGCATGCTCCAGGCCGAGCTCGCGCGCGAAATCGGCCCGGACACCGAGTTTTCGGGCGCGATGCTCCGCAAGGTGCGCGAGGCGCAAGGCGTCGACCTGCTCGAGATCAGCGAGCGCACGAAGATCGGACGGCTCCACCTCGCGGCGCTCGAGGACGAAGCGTGGGCTCAGCTCCCAGCCGAGGTCTACGTGCGCGGCTTCCTCGTCGAGGTCGCGAAATTCCTCCGGCTCGACCCCGCGCAGGTGCAGCGAACGTACCTGCGGCGCATGCGCGACCTGGCGCGCGGAGAATGACCGAAGGCAAGAACGAGCGCCTCGAAGCGATCGCGTTCGGGCTCGCGCTGTTCTTCTTCGCGCTCGCGCCGCGGCTCTTCGTCGCGCTCCACTGGGCGGGCGAGCCCGTGTGGGACGGGCACTACTACGACTTTGGCGCGCGGCGCATCGCGGCGGGATTTCGGCTACTCCGACGATCGCTGGGAGGACGGCTTGGTGCAGTGGCACCCGTGGTGTCATTACCCGGTCGGGTACAGCGCGTTGCTCGGCTTCGTGTACCGCCTCTTCGGGACCGATCTGCGCGTGGCCGCCGTGTTCGACGCCGCGGTGAGCGCGGCGCTCTGCGTGATGACGTGGCTGCTCGCGAGCAACGCGCTCTCCCCTGCCCGCGCGAAGCTCGCGGGCTTCATCGCGGCGGTGCACCCGGGCCTCGTCTTGTACGCGGCGCTCGTCATGACCGAGCCGCTCTCGGCGCTGCTCACGCTGACCGCGTTCTGGATCGCGACGCGAAAGAGCGGGATGCGCTCGTTCGTGCTCGGCGCCATCGTCCTCGGCGCGGGCGCGCTCGTCAGGCCGCAGGCGCTTTTGTGCGCGCCGTTCTTCGGGCTGATCGAGACGCCCAAGCCGCTCGCGCGATTCGGCAAGCTCGCGCGCCCAGCGGCCGCGGCGCTCGCGTGCGCGCTCGCGATCGCGCCGGTCTTGCCGTGGACCGCGCGCAACTGCGCCGTCATGGATGGATGCGCGCTCGTCAGCACGAACGCGGGTTGGAACCTCGCGATCGGCGCGTTTCCGCGCGCGACCGGCCGCTTCGAGACGCTCCACGCCTCCGACGGGTGTCGCGAGGTGACGGGGCAAGTCCAGCAAGACCGATGCTGGTTCTCGTACGGTGTCGATCAAATCCGCGAGCACCCGCTCCACTACGTGTCGCTCGTCCCCGCGAAGCTCGCGTACACGTTCGACCACGAGTCGTTCGCCGTGGAGTACCTGCGCGAGGCGCGTCCGACGGCGTGGCCCGAGTCACGGCGCGTCGCGTGGCGCGCGGCGACGAGCGCGGCGCATCGAATCCTCGTCGTCGCGGCGGCGCTCGCGGGCGTCGCGTTCCTCTTCTCGCGGCGGCGCGCGCGAAAGCGTCGCGAGGTCGTCGCGCAGAACGCGTCGCTGCTCTTGGTGCTCGCGCTCGCGGGGATCGCGGTGGCCGCGGACGTGCCGCATTTCTACCCGCTGGTCGTGGTCGCCGTGATCCTCCCGTGGCTGCCGCTCCCCGCGCGGCCGGCGCTCCCGAGCGCGCTCTCGCTCTGCATCGCGCTGATCGCGACGACCGCGATCACGCACGCGGTCTTCTTCGGCGAGGACCGGTACCACATCGTGGTCACGCCAGCCCTCTGCATCCTCGCAGCCGCCGCGCTCAGACCGCCGAGCGGATCGGGACTCGGCCGGGGAGCTCGAGCGTTCTAAGCTTCGATGACGATGCGACGTCCAATCACGTTGTGCCTCGCGCTCTTCGCGTGCGGCCCGCAGAGGGAGCCCACGATTTCGCACGGCGACGCTTCCCACGCCGATGGCGGCGTCGCCGCGTCGGTCACGCCCGCGTGCCTCGGCGCGCGAGACGCGCGGGTCAAGGCCGCGGAGCTCGATCGCGGAGGGCACGAGGCGCTCGCGCTCGCGAAGCTCGACGAGGCGAACGCGGCCTGCGCGGACGAGCGCGCCACGACCGCGCCGCTCGAGAAGACGCTGCGTGACTATCTCGGTCCGTCGAGCGCGACGTCCAAAGGCACGGACGTCACGATGCGCGCGAAGATGCACGAGGCCGACGCGGCCGAGCGCGCGAAGGACTTCGCTCGCGCCAAGACCCTCTACGAGGCGGCGTGGGCCGAGCTGCATCCGAACCCGCGCGCGCTCGAGGACGCCGCGCGCATGGCGGCGCTCGCGGGCGACGCCGCGGAGTCGCGGCGCATGCGCGATCGCGCGCTCGCCGAAGCGACGTCCGCGGAGAACGCCGTCGCTCGGCTCACCTCGCGCGTGCGCGTGACGCGCGGCTCGCCGCGGCTCACCGAGACGACGTTGCTCCTCGCGCGCGACGGCAAGGTGGTCGCGCGCGACACGAAGACGGGCGAGCTCCGCGTGATGGTCGACGCGAGCGGCGCGGCCACGCTCTCGCCGCACGGAACGCTCGCGATCGTGACGCCGACGCTCAACACGATGGACCCGCTCACGGTCTACGACGTCCTCACCGGCGCGAAGCTCTTTCGCGTCGACAGGGCCGCGAGCTTCGCGGTCTCGCCGGACGACACGATGGTCGCCGTGATCGGCGGCGCCGCCTCGGGAACGTCCGACACGCGCGCGCGAGTCTTCGACGTCGCGACGGGTCAGGTGAAGTCGAGCGCGACCGGCAAGTGGTCCACGAACGCGCTCGCCTTCGGACCCGACGCCGCGCACCTCCTCGTGTACGGCGACGACAGCGATGGCGTGATCCGCTCGTACGACCTCGAGAAGAACGCGTATGCGGCCACGCGCCTCGACTCGAGCAACGCCTGGGCCACGTCGAACAACGGCCACTACCTCGCCTACCTCGACGACGTCGCCGACACGGGAGCGCTGCACGTGCGCGATCTCGTCGCCAACAAGGAGGTCGCTAAGTGGACGGCGAAATTCCACAGCGTCCAGACGCTTGCGATCTCCGACGATGGAAAGACCGTCTCGACGGGCTCGTACTCCTCGCTGCGCTTGTGGGACGTCGAGAAGAAGAAGCAGCTCTTCAAACACGAGACGGGCTCGCGCAGCGAGGGCGTGACCGATTCGGTCGACGCGCACGACTTTTCGTTCAGCGACGACGGCAAGGCGATGGTGCTCGCGGGCTACGGCCTCGCGACCGCATGGGACGTCGCCACCGGCGCCGAGAAGGCGCTCGTGACGGACGACCCCGAAAAGAACGTGCTTCGCGTCGTGCCCGCGCCCGACGGCGGTGTCGCGGTCGTCGCGGAGGAAGAGGTCCGCATCGTGCCCGCGACCGGCGATCCGCGCGTCGTGTGCAAGGGCTTGCCGCAGCGCTACTACCCGATCATCGGACCGACCAGCGTCGCGTTCTCGGCGACCGGTAAATCGTTCGTGTGCGTGATGTCCGACGGGTGGGCGCACGTGCTCGACACGTCGACGTGGACCGAGCGTGCGGTGATCAAGCGCGGCGCGCCGTCGCCCATCACGCGGCCCGTGGATCTCGCGTTCTCGGCGGACGAAAAGACGCTCACGATCGTCTCGAACGTCGGATCGATCGCGTACGACGCGTCGACCGGCTCCGAGACCAAGCGCACGACGTTTCGCCACCCGCAGTCACTCGGCCTCGCGCCGCGCCACGGGCGATTCGACGACGGGAGCGTCGCGGTGCGTTTGTGGAACGGGTCGGCGGCGATCTTCGACGAGTCGGGCGCGTGGAAGCGCGACGTGAAGCTCGTCGCGGCCGCTCCGGTCGACGCGCTCGACGCGTTCGCGAGCGGCGGCGCGACGTACGCGGTCGCCCTCGGCAAGACCGTGCACGTCGTCGATCTCGCGACGGGCGAAGATCACACGACCGACGTCGCGAGCGCGCCGAAGAGCCTCGCGGTCTCGCCCGACGGAAAATCGGTGCTCGTCGCCGCCGCGGACGGGACCGTGTCGACGATCTCCGGCGGCGCCGCGACGCCGCTCGCGAGCGTCAAAGGGACGCGCGTCGGCTTCGCGGGAAAATCGACGATCGTGTGGGCCGCGAAGGACGTGCTCGACGAGCTCGCGCCAGGCGCCGCGACTCCGCTCGAGCTCGTGCTCGACGCGTCGGGGCTCGTCGTTCAGAACGACGCTGGCGCGTTCGAAGCGCGCGGAAAGCCCGAGGTCGCGTGCGTCGTCGGAAAGACGTTCCTCACGCTGGAGACGTGCAGTGACCGCGCAAAGGACGGCCTCGTCGGCGAGTGGCTTCGCGCCGCGCGTTGAGCGCGATCACTGGCAGCAGACGGTCGTGAGATCGCTGAACGCGACGCCGCCGTCCGCGCTCGCGGTCGTCCCCGCGCACGAGGCGGTCGTCGCGGGCGTGTACGTGTACGCGCGCCACGTGTGGTTGCCGTTGATGTTCGAGCAGGTGCCGTTCGCGTTGATCGTGCTCGTGCCCGCGGTGCAGCCGCCGTTTGTGTAGAACGACGCCGAGCCGGTGCACGCGCCCGCGTCGAACGTGCAGCCGCACCCGCCGCAGCCGCGCGTGTCGTTCCACGCGGTGCCGATCACGTGTTGCGTCGGAAAGCCCGCGGGGCACGCGTTCGAGCCCGCCATCGAGACGCACATCGCGAACGGAGCGGGGTCCGGGACGCAGACGGCGCCCGCGTCGCAGCCGCCAGCGGGCGTGCCCGAGAGACCGCACGTGCGCCCTTGGTGCGCGAAGCCGATGGGCGGGAGCGTGGCCGACGCGTCTGGCGAGCAGCTTCCGCCGCTCGGCGCCGGAGGCGTCACCGAGAAGCTCGCGCCGAACGTGCTGAACTGGTTGAGCGAGTTGCAGCCCGCCGCCGCGCTCCCCGTCTGGCTCGTGATGTTGTTGCACGTGTTGTTCGTGCCCGCGGTGATCGTGAGGTTGCCCGTCGCGCAGCTCGGCGCGTTCGTCGTGCAGCCGCACACGCAGATCGCGGACCCCGCGTCGAGGCCCTCTTCGACGTCGTGCGGCGTCGCGTAGCCCGTCGAGCACGCGGGACGCGCGTCGGGATCGTAGACCGCCCACGCCCAGCCGCTGGGGACATCCGGGACGCAGACGGAGGTCGTCGTGTTGCACGGCGTCGAGACGTCGGTGACCACGTCGGTGACGACGTCGTTCACCACGTCGATGCCCGCGTCGCCCTTCACGTCGGGCTGCGCGTCGCCGCCGCCGGTCTCGGTCCCCGTCGCGTCGACGGAGCCGTCGAGATCGTACTGATCGAGCCCGATGATGTCGCCGCATCCCGCGAGCGCGGCTGCGCCGAGCACGCCGATCGTCCATCCGCGCATCAGAACGTTCCTCCTACGCCCGCCGAGCCTGGGCCGATGTAGAGCCGCGCCTGCACCGGCGCGCTCTTCGGCGCGACGAGAAACGACGTGAGCGAGAGCGCGAGCGCCACGCTGCCCGAGATGATGAGCACGGTCGACACGTCCGCGAACGTCCACGCCTCGTGGATCGATTGCGCGCCCGTCGCGTCGCAGACTTTGTTCGGGCAGTGCGGATCGGCGTTGCTCTTGTCGGCGAGCGAGAGACCGAAGAACGCGAAGCCCGTCCCGAGGGCCGCGACGCCGACGCCGCCCGCGACCCAGCCGAGCGTCTTCCACCCGCTGCCGTGGCTCGCCACCTGCTCTTGCTTCACGGGAGGTGGCGGAGTCGCCTCGCCGTCGAACGGCGTGGGCTCGTGCGCCGTCGCGGTGGCTTCGCCTGCGGCTTTGTGGAGCGTCGCGTCGATCGTCGTCGTCTCGCCGGCGACGAGCATCGTGTCCTGCGAGAAATTGACGTAGCCGGGCGCCGACGCCGTGATCGTCGCGTCGCCGGGCTTCAAGTGGAGCGGGTGCGCGAGCTCGAGCGGGATCGAGCTCCCGTCTTTGCGAAGCGCCACCGTCGCGCCGGGGACGTCGCACTTCACGACGAGCGTCGACACGTGCGCTTCGATCTCGGCGATCGTCTTGTCGAGGTTCGGGACCTTCGCGCGGAGATCCGGCGGCGCCGTCGCGACGAACTTGTCGAGCGCGTCGAGCGCGCCCGGGTAGTCCTCGAGCTTCTGCAGCGCGCGGCCGCGGTTGTAGTGAATCGCGGGGTTCGGGACGATCGCGAACGACTCCTCGTACTTCGTCAGAGCCTCTTTGAACTTCGAGGCGTGCACGAGGTCGTCGCCCTGTTTCTTGAGCTCGGCAGCCTTGGCTTCGTCCGCCTTCGTCGCCTGCGCCCAAACCGGGGTGGTCAGCGCGAGCACCATCGCCGCGCAAGCGAAGCGATTGAAGTAGCTCATCCTCGCAACGGTATCAGAGCGTCAGCGGATCGCCAGACGACGTATGCGCAGGCGGCGGCCTGTGCGTCGTGACCGGCGGCGGACGAACCACGGGCGCGTGCGTAGCAGTTTGCGTCGCTGTCGCGGTTGCGACCGTGGCAGTGACCGCGGGCGTCACAGTCGTCGCAGTCGGTGGCGGCGGTGGTGTCGGCGCCGTCGTCGTCGTCGCTAGCGGCGCGGTCTCGGTCGCCGTCGGCGTTGGCGTCGACTGCGTCGGCGTCGTTTCTGTCTCGGTCGCCGTCGCCGTCGCAGTCGCCGTCGAAAGAGGCGGCGGTGATGTGGCGGTCGTCGTCGCGGATGCCTCTTGCGTCGGTCGCGGCTCTTGCCGCGCGAGCGCGTAACCGATGACGCCGCTCAAGCTCGCGACCATCACGAGCGCGGACACCCACATGCCCGTCGTCGATTGGCGTCGTCCGCGTCCTTCGATGAACACGGTGGGCACGGCCGACGCGGGTTTTCGCGGCAGCGGCGGCAGCGGCCGCGTCGGCAGCGGTACCGTCTCTTCGTCCACCGGCTCGCGTTCGAGCGGCGCGGGCGGAGTCGTGATGAGCGGCGAGAGGATCGCGGGCGTGGACGCGAGGGGCGACAGGATCACCTCCGGTGCGGGCGTCTCCTCGGTGACCAAGACGACGTCTTCGGCGCTCAGCGGAATGCTCGACGACGGTGGGGCCTCCTCGTCGTCGTCGACCGGAAGCCGCGGCGGCGGCGGCGCGACGCCGGGCAGCGTCGTCTTCACGCGCTGCGGCAGCGGCGGTTTCTCTTTGTCCGACTTGAACTCGGTCGCGACCATGTAAGGCAGCCCGGCCGGGTTCTTTCCGACGTCGAGCACCTTCGCGCCGCCGGCCTCCCGCTGGAAGCGCTCGAGCGCGTCGGGATCGTTCAGCGACTCGCGCTGAAGGATCTTGATCCACACGCGCTGCGAGCGCGCCGTGTCGGTCCCTTCATAGAGGACGACGCCCCCGCTCTCCGCGAGGAGGCGCACGATCTTGTATTTCTGCGACAGCGTCGCGCCGACCTGAAGCGGGCCCACTGTCCTCCAGTCTACCAGCTCTCGGGGATCGAGTACGCTCGGCGGATGCGCTCTTTCTTCGCGCTCAGCGTGGTGTTCGTCGGGGCGTGCGGGTCGGCCACGCAGACGGCTCGAACGCCCACGGCGACTTGCCCTGCGGCGTCGTCATCGCCCGTCGCGAGCGCCAGCTCGAGCGCGCCAGTCACAAGCACGAGCGCCAGCGCGTCGATCGCCTCGCCCCCTTCGCCTTCGCCGCCGCCCGAAGCGCTGCAGAAAGCGCTCGCCGCGGCGAACAAAGCGGTGGGCTCGAGCGACTGGTCGACGGCCGACAAGGAGCTCGCGACGGCCGCGGAAATCGCTGGAGCCGACGCTCACCTCCAGTTCCTCGTCGCGCGCGTTCGCGCGACGAGGTTCGCCAACGCGGGTGACTTCGAGCGCGCCGCGGCGGCGCTCGTCGCGGTCATTCCGACGCTCGCGAAGCACCCCGAGCTCCAAGACGAGTTCTGGGCGCACAACGCCATGATGATGATCCGGGAGGCTCAAGGCGATCCGGCCGCGGCGCTCGCGGAGAACGATCAGGCGACGCTCGCCGCCGCGCGCGGCACTTGGGATCCGCAAGGTCGCGACACGCTCGCGTTCCAAAAGGATCGCTGGCACCGCGCGTACCTCACGCGCATGCTCGCGGAGTCGCGCAGCGGTTCGGCCAAGCAAGCGCTCGTCACCTACGCGCAATCGGCGCTCGACGAATACCGCCCGCGCGGATTTCCGGAGTCGGTCGCGATACTCGACGCGTACTTCGCGGCGCTCGATGGCAAGCGCGACGCGGCGCTTGCTGCTGCCAAGCGCGTCGATCCCGCGAAGGACGACGACATCGAGGATCTCTACCTCGTCGTCGTGGGCCTCGAAGCGGGCGGAGACAAAGCGGGCGCGGAGTCCGCGCGACAGATCATGCGAAAGACCCCGGGCACGCACCTCTCGCGCGCGATCATGCTGCGCTGGCTCGACCTCGACGCCAAGGGTCGAGGGTTCACGCCCCTCCACGCGACGACGCGGTGAATGCGCTTCCGCAGGCCGTCGCTCGCCCTCGACGAGATCGCGCCCATCGCCATGCGCTGGGTCGCGTCCGCGCGCGCGAGCTTCGATCGCGACGACGCGCTCCGTAGCGCGGCGCTCGAGACGAACTTCGCGTGGGCGCGCGTGCCCGAAGAAGAGCGCGCCGAGCTACGCGCGTTCATCGCGTCGCACTTCGCGTCGATCGAAGGCGTGCTGCGCGATCGCGAGCGCCTCTTTCAGCACGCGCCGCGCGCCGACGTGCGCCGCTGGTTCGGCGCGAGCCCGCCGCCCGCGTACGCCCAGGGCGGGCGCGTGTTCTTCACCGACGCGTTTCGCGTTCGCGAGGGCGAGACGGGCTTCGGTCGCAACTGCCTCGCCGCGATGGTCGTCCACGAGTGCGTGCACGTCTTCGACGCGCGCTCCGGCGAGCCCGAGATCCACGTCTCGGAGTGGGACGAGCCGAAGTTCTCCGCGATCCCTCCGCGCCTTCAGATCCACAACGCGAGCGCCTACGCGAGCTACGCGGCGCAGGTGCACCACGGCGAGCTCGAGTGGCCGACGAGCGCGCGCTTCGGCGCCGGGCGCCCCGCGGATTGACGTATGGTGCGCGCCGACGTGAAGACCACGCTCCGCGACGATCTTCGCGCGCTGCTCGCGTGCCCACGCGAGCTGTGGCTCGTCTACGCCGCGACGTTCCTCGAGTACCTCGGCGTCTTCTCGTTCTTGCAGACGCTCCCGCTCTGGCTCACGAGCGATCACGGGATGAACGACAAGACCGCGGGCTGGTGGGCCGCGACGTGGTCGACGCTCCTCACCGTGTTCGTGTTCACGGTCGGCGCGATCGCCGACACGATCGGCGTGAGGCGCACGCTGATCGCGTCGTTCGCGCTCGCGGCCGTCACGCGGCTCGCGATGTCGCTCGCCCCGAATCCCACGAGCGCGATCGTCGCGCTGATCGCGTTCGGCTTCGCCTTCGCGACGACCTCGCCCGTGCTGCAGACCGCCGTTCACCGCGCGGCGACGAAGCAAGCGCGCGCGTTCGCCTTCTCGCTCTGGTACGTGAGCTTCAACGTCGCGGGCGCGGTCGTCGGCCCGCTGATCATCGACCCGACGCGCCACGCGTTCATCGATCCCACGACCCACAAGCTTGCCGCGCACGCCGTGACGCTGCCGCTCGTCGGCTCGCGCATGATGACCGCCAACGGCGCGATCATGGGCTTCGGCTTCGTGTTCGCGGCGCTCTCGGTCGGCGTCATGACGCTCCTCCGCAAGGATTTCGAGCACCGCGTCGATCCCGACGACGCGCCCGCGCCGAAGAAGGCCGGCGTCCTCGCCGCGCTCAAGGACGTCCTCAGCGACAAGACGTTCTGGCGCTTCATCGTGCTGCTCGTCTTCTTGTCGATCGTGCGGATGATGTTCCAGCACATGCACTTCACGTGGCCGAAGTACGTCACGCGCGAGCGCGGCGACGCCTTCCCCGTGGGCACGGTGTGGTCGCTCAACTCGCTCCTCATCCTCTTCCTCGCGCCGCTCGGCACGGCGGTCACACGCAACATGAAGCCGTTCAACGTGCTCCTCTTCGGCGCGTTCGTCTCGTCGCTCAGCCCGTTCGTCTTGTGCTTCGGCTCGGCGATGCCGCTGCAGATCGCGATGATCGTCACGCTGACGATCGGCGAGGCCCTCTGGTCGCCGCGCCTCTACGAGTACAACCTGTCGATCGCTCCGCGCGGGCGCGAGGCCACGTACGTCTCGCTGGCGGCGCTCCCGTATTTCCTCGCGAAGTTCCTCGTCGGTCCGGCGTCGGGCTACTTGCTCGCGAGCTTCTGCCCGCCCGAGGGCCCGCGCCACGCGGCGATCCTCTGGGCGATCATCGGCATGACGACGATGATCGGCCCCGTGGGCATCTGGCTCGGGCGCTCGTGGATGTCACAAGAAGCGCGCGCGACCTGACTACTTGCAGATGTCCCAGCCGAGGATCGTCGCCGAGCTCGGCTTGCAACCCTGACCCGCGTCGAACGCGCACATCTCGTCGTCGCCCGGCACGCACACGAAGACGCCGTTGCACGCGGATGCCGTCGTGCACGCGGTGCTCCCCGCGACGGTCGTGCTCCCATCGATGAAGACGCCGCAGCACACGTCGCCCGCGTGGCCTTGCGCGGCGCAATTCGCGGGCTCGTCGCACGTGACGAAGAGGCCGCCGTCGCAAGCCGCCGCAGAAGGCACGCACGCGAACGACTCGGCGTCGGCCTGCGAGAAGCTCCCGGTGCGGCAGCATCCCTCTTTGAGCGCGTTGCACGTCGAGGTGCCGCACGCGAGCGGGCTCGTGGGCACGTCGATCGGCACGTCTGCCGAGACCACGTCGACGACCTTCGCGTCGGGGAGGACCGTCGTGTCCATCGGCGCGTCGAAGGCCGACGCGTCGTACTCGCGGGGCGTGCCGTCCTCGATGCCGAGGATGTCCGCGCAAGCGGACACGCTCGCGCAGCACACGATCACCGCGTAAAGCAGCCTCCCACGCCGCATTTCGCGAGTGTAGCAGTACGATCGCTGGCTGGTACAATCGAGGGATGCGCGCGCTTGCCTTCACCTTGGTCTCCGCCTTCGCCTTCTTGTGTGCGTGCGGCGGAAAATCGACGACGGCACGGACTCGGGCGTCGACTCGGGGGGTGCAGATTCGAAGAGCGACTCTCAGCCTCCGCCGATCTGCAAGGCGAACGGCACCAAGTGCTCGGCGGCGATCGAGTGCTGCTCGCAGCTCTGCGATCCGGGAACCGGAGCCTGCGCGGGCAACGTGCCCTCGTGCAAACCCGACGGCGCCGCGTGCACCTCGCCGCAGCAGTGCTGCTCTCAGTCCTGCACGCTGAATGGCACGTGCGGCACGCCGCCTCCCCCTCCGCCTCCACCGCCGTGCAAGCCCGACGGCGTGCAGTGCTCGTCCGCGGGCGAGTGCTGCTCGAGCACGTGCAACGCGGGCATCTGCGGGGTGAGCGTCGCGTGCGCGTCGACGAGCACGAAGCTCTGCGACCAGTGCGTCGCTCAGAACTGCTGCTCGCAGTTCATCACCTGCGGGAGCGACACGACGTGCAGCAACTGGCTCGGGTGCGTCCAGAACTGCGAGCAGCAGGGCTCGAGCGCGTTCGCGTGCACGCAGAACACGTGTGGCCTGCCGCAGAACGTGAACGAGAAATCGCTCTACACGTGCGCGCAGCAGCTCTGCGCGACGCAGTGCACGAAGGACTGACGCTCCGTTACTTCGGCAACTTTGGTTTTCCTGCGTCCGCGCTCGTCGCAGGCTTGCCTGCGTCGGCCGCGGGCTTTCCGGCATCGGCAGCGGCCGAGGTCGTGGCCGCCGCCGTGACCGTCGCCGAAGGCGTGGCCGTGGCGGTCGCCGTCGCGGTCGGCGGGGTCGTCGCCGCGGTGGCCGTCTCGGGCGGCATCGGCGGAGCGGGCGGGGGCGTGTTGTCCGCGCCGCCGCAGGCGATCGCCACGAGGGGAACTGCGCAGAGGGCTCCGAGGAGGCTTCGCATGGGCCGCATCGTCTTGCGGAATGCGGTAGAAGGCAATCACTCATGATTGGCCGCCTCACGGGACGCGTCGTGCACGAAGAGCCGGACACGATCGTGCTCGACGTCGGCGGCGTGGGCTACGAGCTCACGGTGCCGCTCGGCGCCGTCGGGCGCGCGGCGCACGGCGACTCGGGGCTCGTGACGCTCTTCGTCCACACGCACGTGCGCGAGGACGCGCTCGCGCTCTTCGGGTTCGCGAGCGAGACCGACCGCGTCACGTTCCGTACGCTCATCGGCATCTCGAACGTCGGGCCGAAGACCGCGATCACCGTGCTCAGCGTCTTGCCCGCCGAGGAGCTCGCGCGCGCGATCACCCAGGGTGATCTCCAGAAGCTCACGTCGATCCCCGGCGTCGGAAAGAAGACCGCCGAGCGCCTGGTGCTCGAGCTCAAGGACAAGCTGAAGACCAAGGCGCTCGCCGCGACGCCGAACGCGCCCCTCGCGCCGCGCGCTCCCTCCGGGCAAGCCGAGGTCCTCCAGGACGCGCTCGTGCGAATGGGCTATCGCCCGAGCGAAGCCGAGCGCGCCGTCGCGGGCCTCGCCGATCGCGCTGAATCTCAGCCGATCAGCGAGCTCCTCCGCGAAGCGCTCGCTCTTCTCTCGAAGTGAAGGTGCTATAGGGTCGACCATGCCGGACATGGATCGTGTGCTCGCGTGGATCGATCAATCGCGAGCCCGCTTCGTCGACGAATTGGTGGAGTGGGTGCGCATCCCGTCGATCTCGAGCGACCCGCGCCACGACGCGGACCTCGAGAAGAACGCCGACTGGCTGGTGGCGAAGCTCGGCGCGCTCGGCGCGGATCGCTGCGAGAAATGGCCGACGGCGGGCCACCCCGCGGTCTTTGCATCTTACATGCATCAGCCCGGGAGGCCCACGCTCCTCGTCTACGGACACCACGACGTGCAGCCCGTCGAGCCGCTCGCCGAGTGGCACTCGCCGCCGTTCGAGCCGGCGATCCGCGACGGCCGCATGTGGGGCCGCGGCGTCGTCGACGACAAGGGCCAGGTCCACATCCACGTGAAGGCGATCGAGTCGTTCATCAAGACCGCCGGCAAGCTCCCGATCAACTTGAAGCTGATCGTCGAGGGCGAAGAAGAAATCGGCAGCGTGAACCTCGACACGCTGATGCGCGAGCACGCCGAGGATCTCGAGGCGGACTACGTCTGCGTCAGCGACACCGCGATGTTCGGCCGAGGGATCCCTTCGCTCTGCGTGGGTCTCCGCGGGCTCGTCTACCTCGAGGTGCACGTGGAGGGGCCGCACCAGGATCTCCACTCGGGCTCGTTCGGCGGCGGCGTCATGAACCCGATCAACGCGCTCGCGAAGATGATCGCGCAGCTCCACGACGAAGACGGCCGCGTCGCGGTCCCCGGCTTCTACGACGACGTCCTTCCGCTCACGACGACGGAGCGCAAGGAGATGGCCGATCTCCCGTTCGACGAAAAAGGATGGCTCGCGCAGACGGGCTGTCCCGCCGTCTCGGGCGAGAAGGGCTTCTCGACGCTCGAGCGAATCTGGGCGCGCCCGACGCTCGACTGCAACGGCATCAGCGGCGGCCACGAGGGCGAGGGCTCGAAGACGATCATCCCCGCGCGCGCGATGGCGAAGATCTCGTGCCGCCTCGTCCCGAACCAGTCGTCGCACGACATCGAAGAGAAGCTCGCGAGCTACCTCACGAAGATCGCGCCCGCCGGCGTCCGCGTGCGCGTCGTTCGCCTCCACGGCGGCGAGCCGTACCTCGCCCCGACGGATCACCCCGTGTTCGAGGTCGCCAAGCGCGCGTTCAGCAAGGCGTTCGGCAAGCCGACGGTCTTCATCCGCGAAGGCGGCTCGATCCCCTTCGTCCGCACGATCGCCGATCGCACCGGCAAGCCGTGCCTCCTCATGGGCTTCGGCCAACCCGACGAAAACGCCCACGCGCCCAACGAGTGGATCGATCTCGAAAACTACCACCTGGGCATCAAGAGCGCCGCGCACCTGTACGACGAGCTCGGCCGAATGTGAGCGTCGCTCACATGAAGAACAGCTGGTGGATGTAGTCGAGGATCGCGTCGTGAAAGAGGAGCATCTCGATGAACGCGATCGCGAGGAACGGGCCGAACGCGACGCGCGCGAGGCCGGTGCGCTCCGGATCGTCTTCGGCTAGCGGGTCCTCCTCGAGGATCTCCTTCGCTTCTTCGTCGCCTTCCGCGGCGGCCTTTCGGAGCTCCTCGAGCTCCTTCTTCACGCCCTCGGGCAGCTCGATTTTTCCGCGGAGGAGCCAGAGCACGAGCGCGCCGAGGGTGCCTTGAATCGCGCCCGCGAGGAGCGTCCAGAAGACGCCGGTCAGGCCGAAATACGCGCCCGCCATCATCAAGAGCTTCGCGTCGCCGAGGCCCATGCCCTGGCGGCCGCGCGCGATTTTGTAGAGGAACACGAACGGGACCCACGTGAGCAAGAAGCCCGCGGCCGCGCCGATGAGCGCGTCGACGATGCCCAGCCCGCGGAAGCTCGCGGTCAAGACGCCCGCGGCGGTGCCGCCGAGCGTGACGGCGTCCGGGATGTACATCCACTCGAAGTCGATGAACGCGGTCGCGATGAGCGCGAGGATCGTCGCGAAGTCGAACAGGTAGATCGCGGCCGCGCGGCCCGCGGACATCTGCGACATCGGGAAGATCACGAGCTCGAGCACCCCGATCGACGCGGCGGCGCCGAGCGCCTCGACGATCGGGTAGCGCGGGCTCACCTTCGCGCCGCAGCAGCGCGCCTTTCCGCGAAGGACGAGCCACGAGAAGACCGGGATGTTGTCCCACGGCTGGATGGGCTTTCCGCACGCGGGGCACCTGGACGCCGGCCGCACGACGCTCTCGCCGCGGGGGACGCGGTGGATGACGACGTTGAGGAAGCTGCCCCAAATGAGCCCGAAGAACACCGCGACGACACGCAGCGCATTCGGCGGCAGCTCATCGACACGCATCATCGACACCGTACCATTCGCTGGCAGCAGACAGCTGAAAGCTGGTAGCTAATCCCGCCATCATGCTCATGGCGGTCAACCCCGACCACCCCGAGCCGCGCAAGATCGCGCGCGCGGTCGCTGCCCTCGAAGCGGGCGGCGTCATCGGGTACCCGACGGACACCGTCTATGGGCTCGCGTGCGACGTCTCGAACAAGAAGGCGATCGACAAGCTCTACGCGATCAAGGGAATGGCGCGGGAGCACCCGCTCGCGTTCGTGTGCCCGGACCTCGGCGACATCGCGCGGTACGCCATCGTCGAGAAGCACCACTATCGAATCCTCCGGAGCCTCTTGCCTGGGCCGTACTGCTTCATCCTCGACGCGACGCGCGAGGTCCCGAAGATGCTCATGTCGAAGCGCAAGACGGTCGGCATCCGCGTGCCGGCTTGTCCGATCGCGCTCGAGCTCACGCGCGCCCTCGGGCGGCCGCTCGTGTCGACCACCGCGCAGCGCGCGACCGACGCCAAGCCCTTCGTCGACCCGCGCGAGATCGACTACGCGTTTCCCGGCCTCGCGCTCGTCATCGACGGCGGCGCGGGCGGAGAGCTCCCGAGCACCGTCGTCGACCTCACGAGCGTGCCGCCGACGATCATTCGGCAAGGCGCAGGACCGCTCGAAGAGATCGCGTGAAATCGTAATTTTCCGGCTGGCTTTCCGGGCGCGCGTTCTCGTTGTAAGGAGCCCACCGCTTCATGCGCTCTCTCGCACTTTCGCTCGCGCTCTTCGCCTTGGGTTGTTCGGCGGCCCCCGGAATCGGGGACGACACGCTCCCGCAAGACGACGGCGGGCCGACCGACGACGCCACGCAGGCGAGCGACGCGACCCAGTCGACCGACGCCGCGCAAGCCGCCGACTCGGGCACGACGACGCAGACGAGCACGAACGTGAAGATCATCGTCGAGCCGAACGGAAACGGCGGCTCGGAGGTCGTGACCGCGATCAACGGCGCGACGAAGTCGGTCCACATGACGATGTACCTCCTGTCGTCGACGGACGTGATCACCGCGCTCATCGCGCGACACAAAGCGGGCGTCGACGTGAAAGTGCTCCTCGACTCGTCGACGCAGACGAGCAACGGCTCCGTCTTCAACCAGCTGAAATCGGCGGGCGTGAGCGTCGCGTGGTCTTCGACGAAGTTCACGTACACCCACGAAAAATGCGTGATCATCGACGGCAAGGTCGCGTGGATCATGACGATGAACCTCACGCAGAGCTCGCCGACCTCGAACCGCGAGTACCTCGCGATCGACACGACGCCCGGTGACGTGACCGAGGCCGAGGCGATCTTCGCGGGCGACTTCGCGAACGCCCCGCTGACGTCCGTGAGCGGCGCGCTCGTGGTCGCGCCGATCAACGCGCTCGCATCGATCACCGGAGTGATCAACGCCGCGAAGACCACCGTGGATCTGGAAGGCGAGGAGCTCAGCGACTACCACACGGCGGACGCGCTCAAGGCCGCCCTCGGGCGCGGCGTGAAGGTGCGCGTCGTCCTCTCGAACTCGACCCAGACGGCGAGCGGCCAAGCCGCGGTCGCCGAGGTGAAGGGCGCGGGCGGCAAGCTCGTCGAGGTCTCGACTCCGTACATCCACGCGAAGACGATGGTCGTCGACGGCACGACCGCGTTCGTCGGCTCGGAGAATTTCAGCACGGGCTCGCTCCAGTACAACCGCGAGCTCGGCGTCATCTTCGCGATCCCGACGGAGGTGCAGAAGATCGAGACGACGATCTCGAGCGACTTCGCGAAGGGAACGGCGCTCTGAGACGCTGGGGGCTGACGCTTCTCGCCGCGTGCTCGAGCGGGTCGTACGATCCGCACCCGACGCTACCCTCGTGGATGGACGACGCGCACGTCTTCGTCTCGGGTCACGACCTCGAGGACGTCCAAGACTGCCGAGACCTCATCTGCCGCCACAACGAGAACGTCGACATGATCGCGTGGAACGGCTCATTTTGGCTCGTTCACCGCACGGCGCGCAGCCAGATCCTCGGACCGAACTCGGCGCTCCACGTCTACAAATCGAGCGACGGAAAATCGTTCAGCGAAGCCGGCGTCATCCAAGCGCCGCCCGATCGCGATCTGCGCGATCCGAGCTTCTACGTCGCCTCCGGCGAGCTCACGCTCAAGGCGATCACGCGCCTTCCCGTGAGCTCGACGCGCGACACGGGCGTCGACTCGATCACGATGAGCACGCACTCGAGCGACGGGGTGACGTGGTCGCCGCTCGCGAGCATCGGGCCCGAGCAGTGGAGCTTCTGGCGCGTGAAGGAACATGCGGGCGTCTATTACAGCGCCGCGTACGCCGACGGCGACGCGAGCGTCTCGCTCTTCTCGTCGACCGACGGCAGCGCATTTCACCCAGGGCGCGCAGGTCTACGGCGTCACCGCCGACACGCCCGTCGAGACCGAGCTCGTCTTCATGCCGTCGGGTCGCTTGCTCGCGATCGTGCGCACCGACGGGACCGACACGGTCTACCTCGGCACGCAGCCGCCGATCTCGACGCGCATCTGCTGGGCGATGCCGCCGTACGACACGTTCGATTGTCCGCAGACGCTCGACGGCGTGCGCCTCGACGGCCCGCTCGCGTTCTTCTGGCAAAATCGCCTCTTCGTCATCGCGCGCAAGCACATCATGGGCGACAACCTCGGGCGCAAGCGAACGGCGCTCTACGAGATCACGGGGAACTTCGAGGGCGGCCCGCTCGAGATCCAAGAGTGGGGCGAGCTCCCGAGCGCGGGCGACACGTCCTACGCGGGCTACGTGCCGCTCGACGCGAACCGCATCGCGGTGAGCTGGTACAGCGGCGATCTCGAGCGCGACGAGCCGTGGGTCACGGCGATGTTCGATCTGACCGACATCTGGCTCGGGACGATCGACCTGTCGCGCGTCCACTGACCGCGCATTATAAACCATCAACGTACAATCGTACGTTGATCATTCCGTCAATCCTTCGGCGCGCCCGCCCGTCGAAAGGGGCATGAGCAAGACCACCCTGTTTTTGTTTTCGTCGATCATTTCGCTGTTCGCGCCGAGCCCGAGCCTGGCGTGCGGGTTCTCGGAGGAGGAGATGCAGACGCTTCGGGCGAACCGCGTCGTCGCCGTCGCGAACCACTGCGAGAACGCCATCGTCACGCCCGGAGGATCGATCGGCTCGATTTACGTCGGCGAGTCCGCCGAGGACGCGGTCAAGGCGCCGAACGCGGCGGACATCGCGTTCGAGGTCGCGGGCGGCAAGGTCGTCCGCGTGAAGCGCACGGCGCCGGTCGCGTGCGTGTCGACCGGGTTTGCCGCGCCGCTCCGCGTCGTCACGGCGACCTCGGACGTGCCTAGGCTCGCCGGGCTCACGATCGCGCGCGACGCGAGCGGGGTGCGGGCCGAGGTTCGAGCACTCTGAGCTCGCCCCCGACGTCCTCGGCGTGGGCGATCGCCTCGTGGTGGACGCGCTTCGCGAAGCGCGACTGCGGCGAGCACTTCGTCTCCGAGCGCGAGGCGCGCGGCGATGAGCGAAGCGAGCGTGCAGCCCGCGCCGTGGAGCTTCTTCTTCGTGCGGATGCGCGGACGCGCGAGCTCCACGATGCCTTCGCGCGTCGCGAGGACGTCGATGGCCTCGGGTCCCTCGAGGTGACCGCCCTTCACGAGCGCGGCGCGCGCGCCGGTCATCACGAGCGCTCGCGCCGCGACGCGAGCGTCCTCGAGATCGTCCACGCGCGTCCCGGTGAGCGTCCCCGCCTCGGCCGCGTTCGCCGTCACGAGCGCGGCTCGCGGGACGAGCTCGCGCCTCATCGCGCCGAGCGCGCGCTCGTCGAGGAGCCTCGCGCGGCCGCTCGTCGCGAGCATCACGGGATCGACGACGACGGGAATGCGCTGCTCCCTCGCCTCCTCGGCGAGCTTCGCCGCGGCGCGCACGTTGGCCTCGCTCCCGAGCGCGCCAATCTTGATCGCGCGGACACGCTGATCGGCGAGGACGACGCGCGCTTGCTCGAGGAACGTGCGCGCCTCGATCGGCACGACGCGCCGGAGGCCTCGCGTCGACTGCACGGTGTTCACGGTCGCGACCGCGCACGCGAACGCGCCGGCCGCGTGGATCGCGCGCGCGTCCGCGAGGATCCCCGCGCCGCCGCCCGGATCGAGCCCTCCGAGAGCGAGCACGCAGATGCGAGGCATGAGTCGGGTATATCTGCGTCCATGCGCCCCCGCACGTTGGTCTGCTGCGCGTGCCTTTGGGCGTGCGAGTCGACCGAGGCGCCTCGCGCGGATGCGCCCTACGCGCCGCCTCCCGAGTCTTGCGCGGAGGTCGACCTCGACGCGCCGACCGCGTTCGTGCCGTGCTCGACGGGGAGCGGCGTCTTCGGGCGGTGGGTCGTCGACGAAGCCGGCTTGCCTGCGTACGACTACGGCCTCGACGAAAACGCCGACGCGCGCGCGAGCTGGTTCAACACCGAGGGGCTCGATCGCCGCGACCATTGGTTCTCGTTCGGCAACTCGCGAGTCACCGCGCTCGCGACGAACGACGGTCCGATCGAGGTGACGACGCAAGACCGTGGCATCACGTACCTCGACAAGATCGACGCCTCGCAGAAGAACTTCGGCGGAGGCTTCTCGTACCTCGACGACGGCGAAGCGACTTGGAGCAGCGCGTACGCGTGGCGTCCTTCGGGGGCGACGACCACGCGCCGGTTCGGAATGGGCTACGCGCGCTCGTCGACCGAGTTCCGCGGCGTGAAGGTCACGCGCACGACGCTCGCACCCGCGGGAGAGGCCGACGCGCCCGCGGTCATCGACGAGGTCGTCCTCGAGAACGACGCGTCCTCGCCGAAGCACCTCCGGCACTACGAGGTCTGGGACGTCGCGCGGAGACCCATCGAGACGAACTGGCTCGTGTCCGGCTTGCCGCTCACGAGCCTCCCCGCGAGCGTGCGCGCCGCGCGCGACGCGCGCAACGGGATGTTCGACGAGGACGTGACGCTCGACGCGCAGAGCGGCGTCCTCGGCATGCGCCGCACGTACGTCGCGAGCGATCCGCGCCCCGCCGAGGGCGACCCGAGCGCGTTCGACGCGTACCCCGGCGATCCGTACCTCGCGGCGCTCGTCGCACCGATCGATGCAGTCTACACGGATCAGGACGTCTTCTTCGGCGCGGGAGGACCCAGCGCGCCCGACGCGGTGAGCGCGCGGCTCGCTGGCGACGGCGCGACCTTGCCGAAGCGAAGCGGCCTCGGGCAACCGCGCGTCTTCGTCGTGCGCAGCGACATCGATCTCGCGCCCGGCGAATCGCGCACGCTCCGCTTCGCGTACGGCTACGCGCCGATGGGGGCCGCGTTCGACGTCCAACCCGCGTGGCGCGATCCTCAGCGCGACTTGCTCGAGGACGTTCGCCGCGATCTCGCCGTGCACCTCCCCTATTTCGCCGCGAGGCACGACGGGCCCATCGGCGGCGGCGCGCTCCAGCGCGAGATGGCGTGGCACGCGTCGCAGCTCGAGGCCTCGGTCTCGTATCGCGCGTATTGGGATCGCCACGTCGTGCCGCAGGGCTCGGCGTACCTCTACCTCCACGGCGCGGACGGCGCGCTGCGCGATCTCGCGCTCTTCGCGATCCCGCTCGTCTACACGCACGCGTCGCTCGCGCGCGAAGAGCTCCTCGCGATGACGGGCATGCAGTACGCGCAAGATGGGCGCTTCTCGTACGCGTTCCAGGGCCACGGCGTCCTCGACGACGCGCTCGGCATCCACGCGCAGCCGAGCGATCTCGACTTGTTCTTCTTGTGGTCGATCGCGGAGTACGTCGGCGCGACGGGCGACGCGCTCTTCGATGCGACCGCGCCGTTCTGGCCGAAGGAGGCGAAGCCGAGCGCGATCGTGTGGGACCACGTCGTCGCGTCCGCGCGCCATTTGTTCGACGTCGTCGGGTCTGGGCCGCACGGCCTCGTGCGCGTGGGCGACGGAGACTGGAACGACGGGATCGTCTTCTCCGCGCCCGATCGCGCGCTCGCGATCGCGTCGGGCGAGAGCGTGCCCAACACGCAGATGGCCGTGGCGGTGCTCCCGCGCGTGGCCAATCTGATCGAGTCACGTGACGCGACGCTCGCCGCGGAGATCCGCGCCCACGTCGACGCGTGGCGCGCCGCGCTCCCGCAGACGTGGAACGGTTCGTATTTCGGCCGCGCGTATTTCGGGACCGACGACCTCTTCCACGCGAGCGTCGTCGATCTCGAGTCGCAGGTGTGGGGGCTCATCGGCGGGACCGCGCCCGACGCGAAGGGGCTCGCGTCCGTCGTGGGGAGCACGCTCGACGATCCCTCGCCGACCGGCGCCATGCTCGCGCCCGGCGGACAAGTGTGGCCCGCGATCAGCGGCCTCCTCACTTGGGGATACGCGCTCGCCGATCCGCCGCGCGCGTGGAGCCATCTCGCCAAGAACACGATGGCCGCGCACGCGCTCGCGTTTCCGACGATCTGGTACGGCATCTGGAGCGGGCCCGACGGGCTCGACTCGAGCACGGGCGATCGCCCCGGAGAGGCCTGGTACAGCCCCGCGACGCCGATGACCGATTTTCCCGTGCAGAACGCGAACCAGCACGCGATGCCGATCCTCGCGCTCCTTCGCACGTGCGGCGTCGAGGCGTCCGCGAGCGGCGTCGTGATCGATCCGCACGCGCCCGGCGATTTTTCGCTCGCCACGTCGCTCCTCGACGTGTCGCGCCGCGGGCAGGTGATCGCGGGCTTCTATCGACCGACCACGACGCCGCGCACGATCGAGGTCCGCGCGCCGAGCGGACACGCGATCCTCGGCGCCACGATGAACGGCGACCCGATCGCGGTCCCCGCTGGGGCGACGAGCGTCACGCTCACCGCGAGCGTCGCGAGCACGTCCTTCACGGTGATGACGAGCTACTGAGCCAGTCCTTCATCCACCTGAAGCTTTGACGCGGCTCGAGATCTGCGCCGAGGCGAGCCGTACGACGGAGTGGACCGTCCGGGGGAATCGCGTCGCGACGAACATCGCGGCCTTTCCGTGGTTCGTGACGACGACCTCGGGCCTTCGCCCTTGGACCGCGTCGGCGATCTCGAGCGCGGCGCGCTCGTTCGACATGATCAAGAACGGCGGGATCGGATCGCGACGGTCCGCGTGCACCTGACCGGAGTTGTCGACCTTGCGGATCTCGCTCTCGACGAACCCGGGCGCGATGTGCGTCACCGAGACGCCGTCGTTCGCGAGCTCCGCGCCGAGCGCCTCCGCGAGCGCGCGCACCGCGAACTTGCTCATCGAGTAGGCGCTCGTCTGCGGCAAGGACAAGAACCCCGAGACGCTCCCGACGAGCCCGATTCGCCCGCTCGTCCGCTTCAAAGATCCGAGCGACGCCTTCACGGTGCGGAGCACGCCGAACACGTTCGTCTCGAACTGCCGTTTGTAGTCGTCGATCGAGAGCTCCTCGATGCTCCCCATGATCCCGATCCCCGCGTTCGCGATGACGACGTCGAGATCGCCGAACGCCGCGAGCGCCTCGCGCACCGCGGACTGCACCGACGCGTCGCTCGTCACGTCGCACTCGATCGGCTTCGCGTCGTGGAGCTCCTTCGCGAGCTTCTCGAGGCGATCCTTGCGCCGCGCGAGGATCGCGACGCGCGCGCCCCGCTTGTCGTACTCGCGCGCGAGCGCCGCGCCGATCCCTGAGGACGCGCCCGTAATCAACACAGAAAGTGCCATGCGCACCGTTCTAGCGCGTTGACACTGAAAGCGCGCGCCTGCTACGCACGTGTGCAATGCGGGCGATCCGAGCGCTGTGCGGCGTTGCACTCGCGAGCGCGTTTTGTCTCGCACCCCGCGCGGCGAACGCGCAGTGCGTCGACGAGGAGCTGAAGCAAGAGCTCATCGGCGGCCGCCATTACCGCGGCGTCCAAGAGCGCCTGTTCGTCAAGGCGTTCCGCCACGAGCTCTCGTTCATGGGCGGCTGGTACGCGGCGGATCTCTATTCGTCGAACTACGTCCTCGGCGGCGCGTACACGTTCCACTTCTCGGAGGACCTCGCGCTCGAGGCGAGCTTCCAGTACACGCGCTTCCACAGCGACGCGGCCGACACGTTCAACCGCCGCTACCCGCAGCTCGTGCTCGAGCAGTCGAACGACAAGCCGGGCATGCTGTATTTCGGCCACATCATCTGGTCGTTCGCGTACGGCAAGCTCCGTTGGATGGGCGGCGGCATCAGCCGCTTCGACTTCAACCTCGCCCTCGGCGCCGGCGTGACCGACGACTCCACGTCGATCGGCGTCACCGGCAGCGCCGGCATCGGCACCAAGTTCTACTTCGGCAAGTGGTTCGCGCTCCGCTTCGACGTGCGCGATCACATCCTGCAGCAGCAGCTGATCGGCGAGCAGCACCTCGTGAACGACGTGATCGCGACGCTCGGTCTGAGCGTGTTCATTCCGTTCGGCAGCTGATTCGCGCTTGCTCATCGCCTGCATTTGCAGGCACGATGCGGCCGTGCGCTCTTCGACTCGCGTCGCGTCGCTCGTTCTCGTGGCCGTGGCCTCGATCGCCGCCGTCGCGGTCGGCAAGCCGACGAGGCCGAGGCCGCCCGCGGCCGACGCAGGTTCGAACGAAAGCGCGTCGGGCGACGCGGGCCTCACGTCCGTCGACGCCGGCGCGGCCGGGGCGACCGCCTCGGACGCGGGCCCCGTTCCGCCGCCCCAGATGATGCACCCCGAGATGGGCGACGGCGGCGTGCGCTCGTCGCCGCTCAACCCCGCGCCGAACGAGTTCGCCCAGGGCTTGTCGAGCGTAGGCGACGCGGGCGCGCCGTCGATCGACTACGACAAGCTCATCGGCGACATCTCCTCGCTCCGCGCGCGCGTCGCCGCGGTGGGCGACAACCTCTTTCACTCGCGCATCGCGATCCAGATCAAGACCGACGGCGACCACGGCAAGATCGGGCGCCTCGTGGTCTCGCTCGACGACGGCGCCGTCTACACCGCGCCGCAAAGCTTCAAGGCCGACGACTGGCAGGACGTGTACGCGCACGCGCTCGCGCCCGGCCGCCACGCGATCACCGTCGACGTCGAGCGCAAGGACGACCGCAACGACGGCTTCCGAAACGCCCAGCGCTCGCGCTTCACCGTCGAGGTCCCGCGCGACCAAGAGCTCGCGGTCCAAATCAAGGTCGGCGACGACTCGGACATGGGCAAGGACTTCCCGAGCGACAAGAGCGGCTCGTACGATCTGCGCGTTCGCGTGAAGGCCGAGGCCCGCGAAGTGAAACGGAGCGGGCGGTTTGGAAGCCAAGTGAAGCGCGCCGCCCATCTCCGCGCTCGCGATCATGCTCGTCGCGATCGGGGCGAGCGCGCAGCCGCAAGGCGCCGAGAGCGGCGCGCCCGAGTCGCGCGGGAGCGGCATGGCGACGTATCAGCAAGCGCTCGCCGCGCGAAAGCTCGGCTCGACGCTCCAAATGAGCCTCGACGACGTGAAGGAGCGCGCGGCCGAAGGCGAGGACCTCGTCCGCAACGGCCGCATCGACGAGTGCGTCTCGCGCATGGTCGATCTCGTGGAGAGCCCGCAGTTCACGCCGTTCGTGAACGACGAGGCGGGCCGCGCCGTCATCTTCCTGCTCGGCGACGCGTACGCGCGCGCCGGCGCGTACCAGCCCGCGCGCGCGTATTTCCGAAAGCTCCTCGATCAACCAAACGCGTGGGAAGGCGTCGCGACGTACGCGCGCCGCGCGGTGCGCAGGCTCGTCGAGGTCGGCATCGAGAGCGAGCACTACGACGCGGCGCTCGAAGACGTGAAGCTCGTCCCGCAGTCGGCCCCCGAGGCGACGCGCGGCGAGATCGCCTACCTCCGCGGTCGCGCCGCCGAGGCCAAGCACGATCCCGACGGCGCGCTCGTCGCGTACGCCGCGGTGACGCCGCGCTCGCGCTTCTGGGCGCAAGCGACGTACTTGCAGGGCCTCATCCTCGTCGAGAAGAAGCAATACAAAGAGGGCGAGAACATGTTCTGCAAGGTCGCGGACCCGCAGCGCGCCTCGTCGAGCACGCCGGTCTACGCCGACGAGCGCTTCTTCGCCGTGCGCGATCTCGCGCGACTCGGGCTCGGTCGCGTCGCCCACGAGCAGTTTCGCTTCGACGACTCGCGCTACTACTACTACCTCGTGCCGCGCGACTCGGACCGCCTCGCCGAGGCGCTCTACGAGGCCGCGACGTCGCGCTACGAGAAGAAGGACTACGAGGGCGCACGCGAGCTGCTCGACGAGCTCAAGGGCCTGCAGATCCACCACCCGTACGAAGACGAGGCGTGGATCCTCGACGCGTACATCGATCTCGCGCAGTGCAAGTTCAAACCGGCGGACGACAAGCTCCTCAAGTTCGTCGCGCTCTACGAGCCGGTGCGCGACGCCGCGCGGCGCGTCCAGGGCGACGAGCGCTCGATGAACAACCTCCTCGAGGCCGCGCGCGAAGGCGGCGACGCGGGCAACACCGAGGCGGGCGCCGCGCTCAAGCCCGAGGCGCTCCGCGCGATCGCCGCGCTCGTCCGCATCGATCCCGCGTACGGCACCGTCGTGCGCCAGCGCGCCGTGCTCGACCACGAGGCGAGCGGCCTCCGCCTCACGATGGGCTCGCTCAACGACATCCGCCAGCAGCTCGCGACGACCGGCGGCGTGCGCCCCGCGCAAGACGACAAACCGAGCGACGACGAGCGCGCCAAGGACGCGAAGGACGCGGTCGACGGCGTGCGCCGCATGATTTCCGATCTCGAAGGCAACGGAGCGTCCGCGTCGCAGCTCCAGCCTCTCAAGGAAGCGCTCAACCAGATCCAGACTCGCGTGAACGCCGCGAAGACCGCGACGACGACCGCCGCGGCGAACGCCGTCACGCAGACCGGCGGCAAGGATCTCCCCGATTTCGATCCGCGCCGACGAGCAGACCTCCACGACCTACCTCCAGCCGATCGAGACCGCGCGCGCGGAGCTCTCGAAGACCGAGAGCGCGCTCGCGAAGGACACGCTCCGCCGCGTCGACCTTCGCCTCTCGCGACTCCTTCGCCGCGCCCGGCTCGGCCGCATCGAGTCCGTGCTCGGACGCAAGCGCTCGCTCGAAATCGAGATCGAGGCCATCAACAACGGCTTTCTCCCGCAAGACGCGGTCGACGCGCTCGACGCCGCGCGCTTCTTGAAGGACTCCGAGGAGTACTGGCCCTTCGAAGGCGACGACTGGCCCGACGAGTTCATCGGGTCGGAGGGTCTCAAGTAGCCAGGTTTGCGGCGAGCCATCCGCAACGACGCGGCGACGCCAGAAACGAGCACGCCGCGTCGCGCCGCACGGATCGCGGTCGGGTCCGCGCACGCTTGCGCGCTCACGACCGATGGCGCCGTCTATTGCTGGGGCGACAACACGTATGGCGAGATCGGAACCGGCGCTTCGCCCAAGCAGAGCAACGTCCCGCTCGCGGTTTCGGGCATCGCCAGCGTTCGATCGATCGCCGTCGCCGAAACGCACACGTGCGCCGTGACGACCTCAGGGGGCGTGTTCTGCTGGGGAACCCAGTCGTCCGTCATCTCACCGTCGAGCACGCCGCTCGCGATCGATGGGCTTACGGACGCGACGTTCGTTTCGACGTCTGCACGCCACGCGTGCGTCGTTGCGAGCAGCGACGTCTGGTGTTGGGGTTTCAACGAAAACGGCCAACTCGGCGACGGCACGACGAGCAACAGCGAGACGCCCGTGAAGGTCATGGGGTTGCCCGGAGACATCGTCGAGGTCTCTGCCGGCGCCAACTACACTTGCGCGGCGAGCGCGGCCGAAGGCGTGTTCTGTTGGGGCACGAACGTCTACGGCACCCTCGGCGACGGCTCCACGACGCCGTCGCACGCCCCCATTCGAGTGCTCGCGAACGCGAGCGTCGTATCCGCAGGCGGGTTCACGTGCGCGCTGGCGAACAACGGCGCTTCGTGTTGGGGATCCTTTTCGGCGATTCCATCGCTCACGCCCGCGAGCGTGAGCGCGTTGTCGACCAACGCGCTCACCATCTCCGTCGGCGTCTACCACGCGTGCGCGACGACCGCGTCTGGCGCTGCGCTCTGTTGGGGCCGTAATGCCGAGGGCGAGCTCGGTGACGGCTCGTCGAGTGACAGCGTCGTTCCCGTGAGCGTGGTTGGCCTCAACGACGTCGCGAGCATCGCGTCGGGCGACTTCGCAACCTGTGCCGTGACATCATCCGGTGCTGCGTTCTGCTGGGGGTTCAACTGGTGCGGCATCCTCGGCAGCGGCTCGACTGCGAGCAGTGAGATCCCCGTCCCCGTCGTTGGCTTTCCGTAGCCTCGATCGGTCGTCTAATCCGGCGCGCGCGGACGCTCCTCGAACGCGATGAGCCCGCGCCTGCGCCATCCGGTCTTACCGAGCCATGTCCCCGACCGCCGCACGGGCGGCTCGATGGCGAGCTCGACTCGAGCGCACGTGAAGCCTTCGAACCACTGCGCGGACGAGAACGCGTCGATGCCCGACGCGAGCCGTGCCCCGTGCTTCTTCGCGTTCATGAGGACGTAGACGAGCGCGTTGCGCACCGCGCGCGGGGTCTTCAATGCGCGCGCGTGGTAGCGGTCTGCCCAGACGGGCCCGCGCGCGCCGAGCGCGCGGTTCACTGCGCGCGCGAGGCGAATCGCGAGGCCGCGAAGCCCGCGCGAGAGCGTGTCCGCGTCGCGCGCCTCGACGATGAAGTGCGCGTGATCGCGCTGAATCGAGAACTCGACGACTCGAAACGCCTCGCCGACGGCGGGTGACCGACTCGCGGCGCGAATCGCCTCTTGTACTTCTGCGAAGATGCCTCGATCGCGAAACGGCGGGAGCCCGTGCCGAGCGCGGAGCGTGACGTGGACGGGGTGGTCGCGGTGATGCCCTGGCCGCGAGCGATGCGGCACACACGGCCGCCCGGGCTTCGTGCGCTTGCGGCCGGCGTTCGCGCGCTTGCCGCCGTGGCTTCGAAACCGAAAGCTCTGCTGCCGCCCCAACATGATTGGGCTATATTTACGAGCTAGCAACGATTCGTCAAGCTGCGTCTCGCCGAGGACATCGGTGCAATCCGGATAGATCCCTGACAGATCGGACCGAGGACATCCCTGACACTCGCGTCGTCTAATCCGAGGACATCCCTGACAGTGGCCCATGCCCTGGAAGGAAACGGATGTGATGAAGGAGCGAGTGAAGTTCGTGCTGGAGTGGGAGAAGCGGTGGAACGAAGGCGAAGGGGTGCTCGACTTCGCGGAGCGTCGGGACCGAAGAAGCTTCGAGCGTTGCTCCGAGCGATACCCGAAGCTCGCCGAGCTCCTGGCGCAGAGCACGACGGCCAAATGCCGGCGATGCGCTTTGCACGTTCACCTCGTGCGCTTCGCGGCCAACCGCGCGTGGTACGCTGAGGCTCGCATGAGGTGGGCAGTACTCGGGGCGTGCGTCGCGCTGGGGGCGGCTTGTGGGCCGCAGGAGTGGCGGCCGCCGCAAGAGGCGGACAGCCACGAGGACCCGGCGAAGCTTCGTCCGGGGTACGGCAACGACCAGCTCCACGTGTGGTGGCCGCTCACGAGCGCGGAGACCGCAGCGGTGGCGGGCATCGAGCGGGCGCGCCAGGGGGACGCGCATGCCCTCCTCGCCCTCGCGATCCTCGGCTCGGGCGACATGCGCGACGACGCGAGCTACGCGCGGTACACGCGACGCTTCGATCAGTTCATCGAAGATCAGCGCGCGTCGATCGAGGCGTCCTCCGACGACGCCAAGCGCGGCGAGCTCCTCGAGCACGCGATGCACAAGGCGTTCTTCACGGGCACCGCCAACAAGGACGACCCGAAGGTGGGCGCGTACGAGCTCAATCAGGCGCGCCTCACGCAAGTGTTCGAGCAGGGTCACTACAACTGCATCAGCTCCGCCCTCCTCTACACGACGCTCGCGCGCGCGTACTCGCTGCCGGTGCGCGGCGCGATCACCGAGACGCACGCGTTCGTCGAGTTCGGCCCGAGCGCCGGCGCGCACGTCGACGTCGAGACGACGACCGACGCCGGCTTCGGCGAGGTGCACGACGAGAAGTTCTTTCGTGACTGGGCCCAGGGCTGGTCCTCGGCGCGCGGCCTGAAGCCGCTCACGATGGCGGAGTACCAAAAGCGCGAGATCGTCCCGCCGTACGTGCTCGTCGCGCGGGCGATGATGGACGATCGCATCTGGGGGAAGGACGACGGCACGAAGAGCCGGCTCTCGGAGATCGGCGGTCTGCTCGCGCCGGAGGACGCGTACGTCGTGCACAACCGCCTCGCGACGTACGCGAACGAGGCCAACTGGCTCTTCGAGCACAAGGCGTTCCGCACGATCCTGCGCATGGTCGAGGTCGTCTCGCCGTTCGTGTCGGACGTGCCGGATCGATTTCCCAAGAACGAGAAGCTCCTCGCCGACGTCGCGTGGATCGCGTGGCACGACGCGAAGGCGCTGAGCGTCGTGAGCCGCGGAGACGAAGCCGTCGCGATCGCGAGCGACGTCTACGACCGCGTCCAACCGAGCTGGCCCGAGGCGGACAAGCTCAAACACAACCTGCTCTGGGTGATGGCCGATCGCATGACCGAGCTCCAGGTGAAGGGCGAGCACGAGAAATCCCTCGCCGTGATGGAGCAGCACGTCGCCGCGTGCCACGACGACTCGGTCTGCCTCAACAACCTGTACCTCACGTTCGACGAGTGGTGCGTCCGCTACCAGGTCGCCAAAGACTGGCCGAACGCGAAAAAGGTGATGGAGAAGTGCATCGCGCTCCTGCCCGACGACACGCGCTGCCACCACACGCTCGAAGGCCTCACGAGCCTCCACCCGTGATAGCCTGGTCGACCGAATGCGGCTTGCACGCGTCTCGCTGATCGCCCTCTTCGTCGCCACGGCGTCGCACGCGGCCCCCACGAAGACGACGGACACTCCGGCTGGCGCGGGCGAGAGCTCGCAGGTGAAGGCGTCGTCCGAGAGCATGCTCACGGTCACGCAGAAGGAGAAGCCGCGCGTCACGCTGCAAAAGGCCGAGAGCGAGCACCCGGGCACGCCGGCGATCCGCGGACCAAAGCTCCCCGAGGCCGTGCGCGCGCACTTGAAGGCGCAGCTCGACGCGCGCATCGAGCGCGACATCACGCAGATCCGCGAGCTCCGCGGCGAGGCGATCAAGCTCCTCGAGACGTTCATCAAGGAAGCGCCGCGCGAGTCGCCCGAGATGCCCGAGGCGATGATGCGCCTCGGCGAGCTCTATTGGGAGAACGAGCGCGAGACCGTCGTCGAGCGCTTCAAGGATTGGGAGAAGAGGCCGGTCGATCAGCGCGGCCCCGCGCCCGAGATCAACTACGCCATCTCGCGCCAGCTCTTCGACAGGGTCCTCAAGGACTACCCGTGGTTCCAGCAGTACGACCTCGCGCTCTACGTCGACGGGTTCCTCGCAACCGAGCAGGGCAAGAGCGAAGAGGCGTTCGAGCGCTTCACGCGCATCCTCAAGGAGTTCCCGAATTCGCGCTTCATCGCGGACGCGCACATGGCGCGCGCCGAGGGCTACTTCAACAAGCCCGACTACCCGACGGCGCTGACCGAGTACGAAGAGGTCCTCAAGTTCCACGACAAGGTCGACCTCATGGGCCTCGCGCTCTTCAAGAGCGCGTGGTGCTACTGGCGCCTCGGCAACACCGACGAAGCGACGAAGCGCTTCATCCAGGTCTTCAAGGTGACCGACACCGCGGGCGCGGGCGTCAACGTCTCGCAGCAGAAGGCGCTCGACGAGCTCCAGGGCGAAGCGCTCAAGTACCTCGTCGAGGTCTTCACCGAGGACGAGAAGAACACCGCGCAGGACATGTACAACTTCCTCACGAAGATCGGCGGCGACAAGTTCGCCGGCAAGATCGTGAGGGCGCTCGCGTCGACGTACTACGACCAAGCGCACTACGAGCGCGGCATCGAGGCGTACGAGCTCCTCTTGAAGCTCGAGCCCACGGCGCGCGAGGGCGGCGAGTGGGTCCTCCAGATCGCGCAGGGCTACAACTGGCTCGAGGACTACCCGCACCTCAAGGACACCTACGCTCGCGCGCTCTCGACGTTCACGCCGGGCGGCGCTTGGGCGCGCACGCAGGCCGATCCGCAGAACGTCGTGTCGACCTCGGCGAAGATCGAGAAGCAGCTCCGCGAGCACGCGATCTTCCTCAACGCGAAGGCGCAGAAGGACAAGACGAGCACCGCCGAGTTCCAGGGCGCCGCCGACTTGTACGACGCGTACCTGACGAAGTTCAGCAAGGAGCAGAAGGCGTTTCAGATCGAGTACTACCTCGCCGAGATCGACTTCCGCCGGCTGAACAAGAACACCGACGCCGCGACGCACTACATGAACGCCGCGCGCAACATGCCCGAGGAGATCGACAAGACCGCGCCGGGCGATCCGCTCAAGCGCCACGACGCGATCTACAACGCGATCGCGTCGCTCGAGCGCGTGCGCCTCGCGGAGCTCGAGGCGCGCAAGGCCCGAAATGCGAGTGGCGGCGGCGGGCTCGAGAGCGAGACCGACAAGAAGTTCACCGAGGCGCTCGACCTCTACTCGCAGCTCTATCCGAACGACCCCGCGCTGCCCGACCTCTTCTTCCGTCAGGGCAAGCTCTACTACGACTACCAAGTCTACGACTCCGCGGTGAAGCTCTGGGGCACGATGCTCGAGAAGTGGCCGCGCGACTCGCACGCGCAGATGGCCGGCGAGCTCATCGTCGACTCGTTCGTCCGATCGAAGAACTACGAGAACATCGAGCAGTGGGCGCGCAAGCTGAAGACGTATCCGGCGTTCTCGGATGCGAAGCACCAGCAGAAGCTCGAGGAGCTCATCGTCCAGGCGATGTTCAAGCAGGGCGAGCAGAAGGCGCAGGCGAGCGATCACCCCGGCGCGACGGCGGCGTATCTCCGCGCCGCGAAGGAGTACCCGAAGGATCCGCGCGCGGCGCAAGCGGCCGTCTCCGCCGAGACCGAGGCGAAGCTCTCGGGTGACGTGACCAGCTTGAAAGAGGCCGCGTCGCTCGTCACCGGCAAGGACTACCGCGACAAGCCCGAGTCGCCGATGGGCGCGTGGGTCGCGGCGACGACGCTCCAAGCGATGGGCCTCTTCGGCGACGCCGCGGAGTTCAACGAGGCGATCACCGCGAACGTCGACGCGAGGGTCCCCGTCTACCAGAAGTACGAGCACGGCAAGGACGCCGCGTACAACGCGGTCATCCTTCGCGTGGCGATCAACGATCACGACAAGGCGATCGCCGACGGAAACCGTTTCCTCGCGCTCTACGGCAACGCGCCCGAGGCCGACGAGGTCGTCTTCCAAATGGGCCGCGCCCACCAGGACTCGGGCCGCAACAAGGACGCCGCGGACCTCTACAAGCGCTACCTCGCGCGCGGCTCGAAGAACCAAGACCACCGCGTGCAGGGCTTCGTGCTCCTCGCGAAGGCGCAGATCAAAGAGGGCGACGCCAAGGGCGCCGAGGAGTCGCTCGGGAGCGCGACGCGCATGGGCAAGCAGCTCAAGGCGTCGCTCGGCCCCGACGGAAAATTCGCCGCTGCGCAAGCGCGCTACATGCAAGGAGAGCGCGTGCTCGCGCAGTTCGACGCGATCAAGATCGAGGGCGACGTCAAACAGCTCGGCAAGCGCCTCAAGGAGAAGGCCGAGCTCCTGAAGAAGGCGGCGATGGTCTTCCTCGACGTCGTCTCGTTCGGCGTCGCCGAGTGGACGACCGCCGCGCTCTACCAGGTCGGCCGCACGTACGAGACGTTCGCGAAGTCGCTCCGCGACGCGCCCGTGCCCGCCGAGGCGAAGACCGATCAAGAGAAGGAAGACTTCCAATCGCAGATCGAGACGTTCGTGGTCCCGATCGAAGAGAAGGCGCTCGACGCGTTCGAGAACGGTTGGAAGAAGGCGATCGACCTCAACATCTACAACCAGTGGACCGCCAAGATGCGCGACGCGCTCGGCCGCCTGAACGCGGAGATTTACCCGCCGTTCAAGGAGATCGGGTTCGAGGTCCGCTCCGAGGGTCCCTCCCCGCTCCCCGCCTTGATGGACGCCCCGCGCCGCGGCGCGGACGCCGAGAAGCAGTCGTCCACGCAGACCGCCACGGTGACCGTCGTCCAGCCGAAGGAAGAGAAGAAGCCGCCGAAGAAGAAGTGACCGCTTCTTCGGAAGAATCGGGGATGACCGCGCGCGCCTTGTGACGCTATCCTGCGACGGTCTTGCGCCTCGTCTCCGCACTCACACTCACGCTCGCGCTCGCGCTCGCGGCTTGCGGCGGCGGTCCGAAGAAGACCGAGACCGCGATCAACCCGCACGCGCTCCCGCCGGCGAACCCGATGGCCGTCAGCAAGATGGTGCAGGGGGTGGGTGCGTCGAAGGACGGTCAGCACGATCGCGCCGTCGCGCTGCTCCGTGAGGCCATCGGCATCGACCCGACGCTCTGGGAGGCGAAGTACAACCTCGGCGTCGTGCTCGCGAACGGAGGCGATCTCGCGGGCGCCGAAGATCAGCTGCGCGCCGCGCAGAAGCTCGCACCCGACGTTCAGGACGTGGTCGTCGCGCTCGCCGAGGTGGAGCGGCGACGCGGCGAGAACCGGAGCGCAGCGGACCTCCTCGGCGACTTCGTGCAGGCACACCCGCAAGCGGTCGACGCGCGCACGCTCTTCGTCGGCGCGCTCCGCAACTCGGGGCAGATCGACAAGGCCATCGCGCAGGGACAAGAAGTGCTCGTGCGCAAGCCCGGCGACGCCGCGGCGCTCGGAGAGCTCGCGCTCTGTCACCTCGCGAAGGGCGAGCGCGAGACCGCGCAGCTCCTCGCGAAGCAAGCGCTCGACGCGAACCCGAAGAGCGCGCTCGCGCACCGCGCGATGGGGCTCATCCAGCTGCAGAACGGCGACGACGCGCTCGCGTTCCAGTCGTTCTTGAAGGCCTCGCAAGAGGACCCGCGCGACACGACCGCGCGCCTCAACATGGGCGGCGTCCTCTTGCACGCGGGCGCTTACGCGAAGGCCGAGGAGCAATACCGCGCGATCCTCCAGGTGTCGCCGGACGACCTCGAGGCGCAGATCGGCTTGGCGGCCGCGCTTCGCGGTGAGGCGGAGGCGAAGTTGCCCGCCAAGCTCGAAGAGTCGCGCGCGATCCTCACCAAGGTCCTCGACAAGGATCCGCACAACATCGCCGCGCTCTTCAACCTCGGCGTGCTCTACGCGGACTTCTTGAAGAAGCCGGCGGAGGCGATGCCGCTGTTCCAGCGATTCCTCTCCGAAGCGCCGAGCGATCACCCCGCGCGCGCCGAGGCGGAGAAATTCATTGCGGGCGCGGCGACGCCGAAGCCCCCAACGCCGACGACTCCGACGACGAAGCCCGCGGGCAAAGGTGGCAAATGAGGATCGGGAGGGTCGTCTTCTTCGTGGTCGTCGCAGCTCTGCCGCTGACGCTCGCGCTCACCGCGGACGCCCAGCGCGGCCGTGGAGGCGCGCGCGCCAAGGACGCGGGCAGGCCGACACAGACGCACAAGATCGAAGTGAACCGTGACGCCGGCGGCGGTACGGTCGAGGCACCGAAGGCGAACCCCGAGGCCGGCGTTCTCGAGGCGAAGACGCTCGACGGCGGCACGCGCGTCTTCCGATTCGGCGAGATGGAAGTCGAAGGCCGCCTGCGCTCGCCGCAGATTGTCTACTTCCTACGACGTGTGCGCGCGGAGTTCGCGGCAGGCGATCTCGGTCACCGAAGCTTCATGGGCGAGCTCTCCGAGACGCGAAAGACGAACGCCTTTTAGCGTCGCGTCGGAACTTTCCAAGCGCTCGCGGCGTCGGTAGTCTCAACCGACGATGGCCACCGCTGCTGCTTCACAAACCACGACCATCCTTCGCGTCGCCGCCGTGTGGGGAACCACGGTCGTCGCGCTTCGCTCGCTCAAGAACGGCGAGTCGTTCGAGCTCGGCGACGCGGAGACCGCAGCGCTGCCCATCCCCGACGGGCTCGACATGTCGAACGCGCCCGTTCGCGCGGCGCAGGGCGCTTGGGAGATCGACGCGCGCGGCGCGGTGGCGGGCGTGCTCAAGCTGCGCGGTCGCGACGAGGACGTCGCGTCGTTCGCGCGCGCGGGCGCGGCGTTTCCGATCGTGCCGGGCGACTTCGGCCTGCTCCAGTACGGGCAGTTCGGCATCTTCTTCCAGTACTCGACGGCGGCGCAGCCCATCGGCGCGTACTGGGCGCCCGAGCTCCTCGTCGCGCTCGCGCTCTTCTCGAGCGGCGTCTTGCACGTCGGGGTGCTCGGGCTCGTGCGCGCGCTCATGACGCCGCCGCCGATCAACAAACCGCTCGAGCTCACGAACCCCGACGAGTACGCCGCGCGATTCGGTCTTCGGCGCGCCGCGCTCGAAGAGCCCCCGCCGCCGCAGCCCGCGGGCGACAAGCCCGGCGGCTCCGGCGTGCAGAACCCCGGCGCGCAAGACAAGAAGCCGCAAGGCGGCGGGCGCAAGGTCGCGGGCGACGAAGGCAAGCTCGGTCTCAACGGCTCGAAGGACAAGACCGAGATCCCCGGCGAGATCAAGCCCGCGCGCAACTACGGCGGCATCAGCGAGGTCCTCCAGAGCGAGACGGGCGAGCAGATCGAACAAACGCTCTCGACGATCAACAGCGTGTCCGAAGCGCTCGCGATGAACTCGCAGCAGCTCACGATCGGCTCCGGTCCTGGCACGTCGCTCAAGGGCGGCGGCAGCGGCGGCGGGGGAACCGGCGCGGGCGTCATCTTCGGATCCGGAACGATGGACACCGGCTGGGGCGCGGGTCGCGGCGGCGGCTACGGGTACGGTACCGGCGGACCGGGAGGACCCGGCACCGGCGGCTACGGCAACGGCGGCCACGGCGGCGGCACCGGGACCGGAAACGGCACGGGCGGCGGCAGCGGCGAAGCGCGCGTCGGCATCGGCGGCGGCGTGCCCACCGCGCACGGCGGCCTCTCGCCCGAGCAAATTCGCCGCGTCGTCATGGCGCACCAGGGCGCGCTGCGCGCTTGCTACGACAGCGAGCTCGCGCGAAACCCGAACCTCAAGGGCGGCGTGACGATGACTTGGAACATCGACCCGGGCGGCTCGGTCGCGAGCGCTGGCGTCGCGAGCTCGACCATCGGAAACGACCGCGTCACGGGCTGCGTGCTCCGCCAGGTCAAATCGTGGCATTTCCCCGCGAGCGAATCCGCCACGAACGTCGCGGCGTACCCGTTCAAGTTCGGCATCGGCGGCTAGTCTCGCCTTCGCGTTCGCGAGGACTAAGCTTGGGAGCATGGAGCACGTCCACGCGCATGAGCACGTCGTGCACGACTATGGGCGGCCGTTCGCGATCGGGATCGCGCTCAACATCGCGTTCGTCGTCGTCGAGTCCGTGAGCGGCGTCTTCGCGCGCTCGACCGCGATGCTCGCGGACGCGGCGCACAACGCGAGCGACGTCCTCGGCCTCCTCCTTTCGTGGGGCGCGATCGCGCTCGCGCGGCGTCGACCGTCGGCGCGCCGAACGTACGGCATGCGACGCGGGACGATCCTCGCCGCGCTCGCGAACGCGGTCTTGCTGCTCCTCGCGGTGGGCGCGGTCATGTGGGAGGCCGTCGGGCATTTGCGTCGGCCGGAATCTCCGCGTCCGGGCGTGATGATGCTCGTCGCGGGCCTCGGTATCCTCGTGAACGGCGGCTCAGCGGCGCTCTTCGCAGGGCACGGCAAGCGCGACGTCAACGTGCGGAGCGCGTTCATCCACCTGCTCGGAGACGCGGTCATCGCCGCGGGCGTCGTCCTCGCGGGCGCCGTGATCTTCTTCACCGGTTGGACGTGGCTCGACCCCGTGACGAGCCTCGTCGTGTGCGTCACCGTGGTGCTCGGCCTTCGAACGCTCCTACGCGAGTCGCTCGATCTCGCGCTCGACGCGGTCCCGCCGCACATCGTCCCGGAGGAGGTGCGCCGCTACCTCGAGACGCTCCCGGGCGTCACGCGCGTGCACGATCTCCACATCTGGCCGATGAGCACGACGCACATCGCGCTCACCGCGCACCTCGTCATGCCATGTCCGCACGACGACGCGTTCCTCCAGCGCGTCGCGCGCGACCTCCACGACAAATTCGAGAATCGAGCACGCGACGCTCCAGGTCGAAGGCACGGAGGCGGCCTGTCACCTCGAGCCCGACGAGGTGATCTGATGCGGCCGCGTCGCGCTGTGGGTCCGCTGTTTCGCCTGCGCGGGCTCTTCGTGTCGAACGTGTGGGTGCTCGACGGCGGGCCCGGCGATCGTTGGATCATCGACACCGGTCATCCCACCGAGCGCGCGACGCTGCTCTTGGGCCTCGCGCGAACCGGGTTCTCGCCGCGCGAGTTCACCGGCGTGCTGCTCACGCACCGCCACTCGGACCACGCGGGGAACGCGGCGTTCTTGCGGCGTGCGTTCGGGTTGCGCGTCCACGCGCACAGAGCCGACGCCGAGGTGCTCGACGGCAAGGCCGCCGCGCCGAGGCTCGTCGCGAAGACGCTGCACCCGATCGTGCGCGCGTTCGCGGTGGTCGAGAACCTCACGCGGACGCGCGTCCCGATCGATCGCGCCCTCGACGATCTCGACACGATCGGGAGCCTCGAGGTTCACCACGCTCCTGGGCACACCGCGGGCTCCGCGCTCTATCGTCACGCGGGGACCGAGAGCCTCCTCTCGGGTGACGCGCTCCTCGCGGCCGTTCCGCCGCTGACGATCGTGCAGCGCATGTGCCTTCCGCACGCGGATTTCAGCTGCTGATTTCGGCGCGGCGCTCGGCTCCCTCCGGCGCCTCCACGCGCGCGGGCTCGACTACGAGAACCTCCTCTCGGGTCACGGGCGTCCGATCCTCGGCGGCGCGAGGCGCGCGGCCGAGCGACTCCTCGACGAAGCGTGAAGCATCGGATAACTCATCCGCGATGCGCAAATTGCTCGCCGCCGCCGTCTTCGTCGCGTGCTCGTCGAGCACGCCCGCGTACACTCCGCCGCCTGCGAGCGTCGTGGTCGACGATCCCGGCGCGGTGAAGATCCGGCGCGAGGCGTTCGTCATCGATGGCGTCGTCGCACCCGCGAATCCGAACGGCAACGCGACCACTCCCGCGGAGCAGAACAAGGTGCGCGTCGTCCGCTACCGCGTCGACGCCAACCCGCCGAAGCCCGCGCGGGCGATCGTCGTGATGATGCCGGGCTTCCTCGGCGGAGCGGGCTCGCTCGACGGCGTGGCGCGCGCGATCGTGCGACGCAGCACGGACACGGACGCGCTCGAGGCGTGGGCGATCGACCGGCGATCGAACCTTCTCGAGGACACGTACGGCGAGGACGTCGCCGAATCGTTGCATGATGCAAGCCAAGCTCGCAGCTACTACATCGACGGCGATCCGGTCCTCGGCAAGACGTTCGACGGGTTCCTGAACGGAGCGAGCCTGCCGTGGGCGAGCGAGTGGGGCGCCGCAGTGACGCTCGGCGATCTGCGCAAGGCGATCGAGCTCGTGCCGCAGGCGGATCGCGCGGCGCGCGTCATTCTCCTCGGACACTCGATGGGCGGCGCTCTCGCAGAGGAGTACGCCGCTTGGGATTTCGCCGGCACGCCAGGCTACGCGGAGCTCGCGGGCCTCGTGCTCGTCGACGGCGAGGCTGGAAACGAGGGCGATCCGCAGTCGCCGATCGATCAGAACACGTACGAGAACGGCGCGCCGACGAGCTCGCAGGGACCCTTTCCGCAGCTCGGCGTCGTCAAAGACATCCGCGCGGGGAACGTGTTCATGCAGCTCCCCTTCCTTGGCGACAAGGCGTACGCAGTCTCGGAGTACGTCGCGATGCTCGCGCGCTGGGCGCCGCACGACGTCACGGTCGATCCCGCGCGCGACAACTTGCTCGCGATCTTGCTCGGTCAATCGCCGATGCCCGCGCTCACGAACCGCGCGGCGTTCGGCTTCGCGTTCGACTCGGACTCGTGCGGCCTGCAGATCGCGGCGATCTCGTGCGGGGTCGGGAGCGGCGGCGCGATCACGTCCTACCAGAGCGCGCTCGGCGGCACGCTCACGCACCCGTCCGACCCGAGCGCGACCTACGACTGGATCGAATACGACGCGGCGAGCCCCAAGGAGAACACGTCGATCGACGACGCGGCGCGCGCCTGGTACGAGGGGCCGCAGCTCAACTTCGCCGAGTGGTATTTCCCGCAACGCCTCCCGATCGACGTCGGCGCGGCGCTCACGCTGAACATCACGAGCGGCGACTGGCGCGTTCAATATGGCCTCCTCGCGGAGCACGGCGCGGAGATCGACGTGCCCGTGCTCGCCACGGGATCGGTGGTGGCGAAGGCCGGCGCGTACGACAAGCTCCAGGCGCTCCTCCCGCCGGTCGGGCCGGGACGCCCGAGCGCGGGCAAGGCGCGCACCGATCCGGACGCGTTTACGGTGATGCAGCAGCCGACGCTCACGCACATCGATTGGATCGTGGGAACGGACGCTGCCGGATCGCCCGTGACGCAGTGGTACGACGCGCTCGTGGCGTTTGCCCTGAAGCAGACGCCGCCAGGGAGCACGTCCGTCCCGATCCAACCGTGATTTTTCCGCGAAACGTCGGGGCGGCACGTGCGTGTCTCTTGCAAGCCGTGGTAGCGTTCGCGGCGAAATCATGCGGCGAGCAGCCATTTTTCCGCTTCTCTTGACGGCGTGTGCGGCGTTCGGCGGCGAGTCGTGGAAGACGCCGCTGTCGAACGGCGGCGGCACGGGCCACGGCCTCGTGACCTCGCTCGAGCGCGACAAGGCGCTCGCAGGCGTCAGCACCCAGCCGAAGGACGTCGTGCCGACCGCGGTCCCCGTCGCGAAGCTCGACGAGAGCATCGTGCGCGCGCTCGCCGAGACGCACGCGTACCGCTCGGGCATGCCGCAGAGCCCGCTCGTGACGCCCGATGGCCGCGCGGTGCTCTTCCTTCGCGCCGAAGCGCGCAAGCCCGCGCAGGCGCTCTTCAAGCTCGACATCGCGACGGGTCACGTGACCCGACTCTGCGCGCCCGACGAGGTCTTCAAGAACCCCGATCAGCTCTCGCCGGCGGAGCGCGAACGCCGCGAGCGCCTCCGCCAGACGGCGACCGGCTTCACGTCGTTCGAGCTCTCGCCCGATGGGCTCTCGATCTTGCTCCCGCTCGCGAGCCACATCTTCGTGTTCGATCGCATGACGGGCAACGTGCGCGAGCTCCCGGTCGACAACGCGTTCGACGCGCACCTCACGCCCGACGGCAAGCGCGTCGCGTACGTGCGCGACAACGACGTGCGCATCCTCGACATCGACGGCAAGAGCCCCGAGGTCACGATCACGCGCGGCGGCACGGACAAGAAACCGCACGGCATGGCCGAGTTCATCGCGCAGGAAGAGTTCGATCGCGAGCGCGGCTACTGGATCGCCCCGGACAACAAGCACGTGGTGTTCGAGGAGGTCGATCAGTCCGGCGTCGAGACGCTGACGATCGTCGACCCGGCGCGCCCCGAGCGCGAGCCCGACAAATCGTTCTACCCGCGCGCCGGCAAACCGAACGCGGTCACGAATTTCGGCATCATCGGGACGAACGGCGGCCAGGCGACGTGGATCGAGTGGGACCAGAAGAAGTTCCCCTACGTCGCGACGGTGCGCTGGGAAGAGGGCGCCCCGCTCACGATGTACGTGCTCGATCGCGCGCAGAAGAACGGCGAGCTCCTCTCGGTCGACGACAAGACCGGAAAGACGCACGCGCTCCTCGCGGAGCACGACGACGCGTGGCTCAACGTCGACACGAGCGTCCCCCGCTGGATGCCCGATGGAAAATCGTTCGTGTGGTCGACCGAGCGCAACGGCAGCTGGGAGCTCGAGCTGCGCGAGCTCGAAGGCAACGTGACGCGCGCGCGCACGCTGCTCGCGCCCGGTCAGGGCTATCGCGCGGTGATCGATCTCGACGCGGACAAGAAGCGCGTCGTGGTCGAGGAGAGCGCCGAGCCGACGGAGCGCGCCGTGTGGGCCGTGCCGCTCGGCGGAGGCTCGCCGCAACAGATCGGTCCGCTCGGCGGCGTCGTGGACGGCGCGTTCAGCCCGCGCGAGCACGAGCACATGGTCGCGTACGTCGGCTCGAGGACGAGCTTTCCGCGCCACGTCGTCTTCGATGGGAACGGCAAAGAGGTCGGCACGCTGCCGACCGCGGGCGAGCTTCCGCCGTGGAAACCCGAGGTCGAGCTCAAGCGCGTGGGCGCCGACGGCTATCGCGTCGCCGTCGTGAAGCCGCACGGCTTCTTGCCGAAGCACAAATACCCCGTGATCGACGCGGCGTACGGCGGTCCAGGCGTGAACGTCGCCGTCGCCGACGCGTTCAAGTTCATTCGCGCGCAGGTGATCGCGGACGCGACGTCGTCGATCGTCGTCCTCATCGACGCGCGCGGCACGCCCTATCGCGATCGCGCGTGGGAGCGCTCGCTCGCCGGCAAGTTCGGCACGCTCCCCGTCGAGGGCCACGTCGAGGTGCTCCGCGCGCTCGCGTCGGAGATGCAGGAGATCGACGTCGATCGCGTCGGCGTCTACGGGTGGTCGTTCGGTGGGTATTTCGCCGCGGCCGCCGTGCTCACGCACCCGGAGCTCTTCAAGGCGGGCGTCGCGGGCGCTCCGCCAGCCGATTGGCGCGACTACGACACCGCGTACACCGAGCGTTACCTCGGCGTTCCGACGTCCGCCGTGGCAGACGCGGCGTACGAGCGCGCTTCGCTGCTCGAAATGGCAAAGAACCAACTGCCGTCGCGCCCGCTCCTCTTGCTCCACGGCACCGCGGACGACAACGTGTACTTTACACATAGCGTCCGGCTCGCCGAGGCGCTCGCGCGCGCGAATCGACCGGTCACGTTCATTCCGCTCATCGGTCAGACGCACCTCGTCGCCGATCCGGAGCACTCGCTGCTCCAGTGGAGGCTGACGGCGGAGTTCTTGCGCGACAAGCTCTGGGGGCGCGAGGCGGGCTCGGATTTGGCGCCGCACTACCTGCAATGACTCGCGCGTTGCGCGTCGCCGTCGTCGGGGCGGGCAAGATGGGCGCGCACCACGCGCGCGTCTTTGCGTGCGCGGAGGGCGCGACGCTCGCGGGCGTGCTCGACGTCGACGCGCACGCCGCCGAGTCGGTCGCGCAAAGGCACGGGGCGCTCGTGCTTCGCTCGCTCGACGAAGCGATCGAGCGCGCCGATCTCGTCGTCGTCGCGACGCCGACGCATCTTCACTTCGCGCAAGCGCGTCGCGTGCTCGCCGCGGGGCGAGCCGCGCTCGTCGAGAAGCCGCTCGCGCCACGCGCGGACGACGCTCGCGCGCTCTGCGAGGTCGCGCGTGAAACGGGCGCGCGCCTCTTCGTCGGACACTCGGAGCGCTTCAACGCCGTGGTGCGCGCGATCGTTCGAGACTCGGCGGAGAGCGAGATCGTGCACGTGACGACGCGGAGGACCGCGGGCGCGCCGACCGAAGAGGTCTGCGTGAACCTCGCGGTGCACGACATCGATCTCGTCGCGCTCCTCGCGCGCGCCTCCGTCGACCTCGTGTCCGCGTCGGGTGATTGCGACGCGGCGGAGCTCACGCTCCGAGCGGGCGCGACGTCCGCGCGCGCCAGCGTCGCGAGGCGCGCGCTCGAACGCGTACGCACGCTCGTCGTTCGCGCTTCTCGAGGCACCTACGCGGGCGACTTGCTCGCGGGTCACCTCGAGCGTGATGGCGCGCCCATGACGCTCGACTCACGCGAGCCGCTCGCGCTCCAAGCCGAGTCCGCGATCCGAGCCATGCGCGGCGAGCCATCGCCCGTCGCGACGGGCGAAGCAGGCGCTCTCGCCGTCGCCGTCGCGGAACGCGCCGCGTCAACCCTCGCCGACCTTCGTGTTTCAGCCGCAGAATGACCCCTTGCAAACGTGACACGATGCGTTATTCATATTGATGCATCGCGTTAGATGTTGGAGGTCGCCATGCAACCGATTGAATCCATGCTTCGTCGTACGAGCCACCGGGTGACGCGCCAGCGCGAGCTTTTCGCGCTCCGCGCTCGCAAAGCCGGGTCCACGTTCACGTCCGAGACGCGCACCGCGAGCCGCGAGCTCGCCAGCGCCGTCCGCGCCGAGGCGGATGCCTGGACCAAGTACGTCCGAGAGGGGACGACCGCCGTCTCGAGCGCGATCGCGCCGGTCGCGATCGAGCGCACGCTGCTCGTCCGCGTCGACCTCGCGCTCCGCGCCATCGAAGAGCGCGTCCGCTCGCGCATCTCGAAGCTCGAGGGCCGTGGCAAGCGCTCCCGCAGCCCGAAGGCCAAGCGCGTCAACGGCGCGGGAACCGTGACGGTCAGTCGCCGAGGATCGTCTGCATCGCGCGCTCGTGCTCACGCTTCGTGACCTCGGGTGACGAGGGCATCGGGGACGGTGTGATCGTTCGCGGTTTGCCGCCCGCGCCGCCCACGGGCGTTTTGTCCGTCTGCTGCGCGCGGCGAATCGCTTCGATCGCGTCGGCCGCTTGCTGAGCGTCCTTCGCGCCTCGCTCGACCACGTCGTCTCGGTTCTTCGCGAGCTCGGAGTCGTCGAGCGTGGCGTGCGCGCCGAAGAAGAAGTGGTCGTCGTGGGAGGCGCCGTCGGTGCCGATCCAGCGCAGCGTCGCGTCGGCGAGCTCCACCGGGGCGCCGTCGCGGCGGCCGTGCGCGCGTAGCTTGACGTAGAGGTCGCGGTGCGCGCCGAGGCTGATGTCGCCGAGGTAGACGACGACGCCGCCCCGCCCGTTCGGCTGCATTTGTAGGCCGATGACGCCCTCCACGACGACGCCGGGCCCCGTTGCGATCTCGAGCGAAGCGTTCCGCGCCGACACGCGCGTGATCCGCGTGAGCTCGTCGCCGAGGTAGGTCGCGATCTTCGACGAGTCGTCGATGTACTTGAAGCGGCCGCCCGCGGTCTGCGCGAGGTCGCCCATGAGGATCTCGTCGTAGTCGACGCCGAGGCCCATCGCCGACACGCTGATCCCGCTCTGCTGGGCCTGCTGCGCGATCGCGCGGAGCTGGGTCGCGTCGTTCGGCACGCCGTCGCTCACGAGGACGACGCGGTTGACGCGCGTGGCGTCGTAGAGGCTTCGCACCTGCTGGATCGCCGTGCTCAAGCCCTCGGTCATCGCGGTCGTGCCTCGCGCGCGGATGCCGCCGATCGCCGTGCGGATCGCGGCGAGGTCCGTCTCGTCGCTCATGTGCGTCGCGGGCACGACGATGTGGGCGCTCGTGTCGAACGTGACCAGCGAGAACCCGTCACCCGGACGGATCCCGCCCAAGAAGGAGAGCGCGGCCTTCTTCGCGTCCTCGATCGCCTTGCCTTCCATCGAGCCGGACGTGTCGATGCAGAGCGCCACGTTGAGCGCCGGCCTCGGCGTGTTCGCGTCAACGTGCGAGTCGATCGTGAGGCGCGCGGTGACCACGGAGTCGCGCAGCGCGGGGACCATCTTGGTGGCGAGCGCGCCATCCATGTGGGGTCCGGGCAAGGCGGCCGCGACCACCGCGTGAGCGACCTCGACCGAGGAGGTCTGCGCGTGGGTACAAGCGGCGCCACCGAGCGCCAAAGCGGCAAGAAACAAGAAGATCGGCCTTCGCATGTCCGGTCTTTACGGACCCAGGGCGCAAAGGATCTGGAAACTTGTCCCGAAAATGCCGCCTCCGTTATTCGGTCAACATGCCCGTTTCAGACGAAGACGACGAGAGCCGTCCGTTCAGGCCAAAGCTACGCGCGGGTGCGCGCTTCGGCGCGGACGCAGCGCAGCGTCCCATCCTGCTCTTCGAGGACGTCTACAAGTCGTACCGTCCCGGCGCGCCCGTGCTCCGCGGGATGAACCTCGTCATCGAGCGCGGCGAGTTCGTATTCTTCACGGGCGCGAGCGGCGCGGGGAAATCGACGCTCCTCCGGCTGCTCTATCGCGCCGAGATGGTGGACGAGGGACGCATCCTCTTCATGGGCCGCGACGTCGCGCGCCTCACGCCGAGCTCGATCCCCTTCTTGCGACGCAACATCGGGTGCGTCTTTCAGGACTTCAAGCTGGTCGAGTCGTGGTCGGTCTACGAGAACGTCGCGATCACGCTCGAGGTGCTCGGCCTGCCGCAGCGGCTCATTCGCGCGCGCGTGGGCGAGGCGCTCGACCGCGTCGGACTCGGCGGGCGCGGCGGCGATCCCGCCGGCGTGCTCAGCGGCGGCGAGCAGCAGCGCGTCGCGATCTCGCGCGCCATCGTCGGCGAGCCTGCGCTCATCCTGGCCGACGAGCCGACTGGAAACCTCGATCCGCAGCTCGCGATCGACATCCTCGGCTTGTTCGAGGAGATCCACGAGGCGGGCACGACCGTCATCTTCGCGACGCACGATCGCACGCTCCTCGAGCAGCGACAGCGGCGCGTCGTCGTGCTCGACGCAGGAAAGGCGATGGACGTGCGCGCCGGCATCGCGACGCCCGAACGTGACTCCGACGTAGACAACGAGCTTCCCGTTTAGCGAGGACGAAAAATCATGCTCGATCTCTCCAGCGCAACAACCCGTCGTGCCGAGCGTGGCCTGCGCCGCGAGTGGCGACTCCACGCGCTCAGCGTGTTCTCTCTGTCCGTCGCGTTCGTCTGCCTCGCGGCGGCGCTCCTCGTCGTGACCAACCTCCAAGCCGTCGAGAAGCGCTGGTCGCACGCCGGCCGCGCGTCGATTTACTTGAAGGACGACGCGAGCTCGTCCGACGTGACGCAGCTGAAGGACACGCTGTCGAAGGTGCCAGGCGTGACGGCCGTGCGCTACGTGTCGAGCGGTCAGGCGCGCGAGACGTTCTCGACGACCGACGATCCGAGCGGCGTCCTCGCGGGGCTGCCGCCCGAGGCTTTTCCCGCGTCGCTCGAGATTGACGTCGCGACCGACGTGACCGACGAAGGCCTCGCGGACACGGTCGGAAAGCTCAAGAGGCTCCCCGCGGTCGACGACGTCGAGACGTACCAGTCGTGGACCGATCGCCTCGCGCGCCTCGTTCGGGGCGGCGTCGCGGCCGCCGCGCTCCTCGCGGTCATCGTGCTCCTCTCGGTGCTCGCGGTGGTCGGATCGACGATGCGCTTCGCGCTGCAGCGAAGGCGCGCCGAGGTCGAGGTGCTTCGCCTCGTCGGCGCGACGGATCGGTTCGTGAAGGCCCCGTTCGTCATCGAGGGGAGCCTGCAAGGCGCGCTCGGGGCCATCGGCGCGCTCGTGCTCCTCGGTGCGCTCTTCTTGATCGTGCACAGCCGCCTCGATGGCGAGCTCGCTCTCTTGCTCGGCGTCGAGCCCTCGTTCTTGCCGTGGGAGGTGGCCGTCGGCATGGTCGCGCTCGGCGCGATCCTCGGCGCGATGGCCGCTTCGCTCGGGCTGCGCAAGCTGGTGCAGGTGTGAAGGCACGCCTCGTCGTCCTCGTCGCGCTCTCGTTCGCGAGCAGCGCGCCCGCGGCTCGGCGCCACGCCGTCGACACGGCGCCCGCGCCTTCGGTGAGGTCGCACAGCGAGTCGACCGCGCTCGCGCTCGCTGCCCTCGACCGGAAGATCGCCGATCTCGACACCGAGGAGCAGGAGTCGAAGAAGGATCTCGTCGGGCTCGGCCCGAGGATCAAGGAGGCGCACGATCACGCGTCGGCGCGCGGGCGCGCGCTCTACAGGCTGACGCGCGCGGGGATGCTCCCGATCGGCGGCGGGTTCGACGCGCTCATGCGGCACGCGATGGACGTCGAGCACGCGAGGCACGCGCTCGAGCGTGATTTGCAGGCGGAGGCACAGCTGCGCTCTCACGGCGCGGACGTCGCGCGCTCGCTCGAGCGCGTGGCGCGCGATCGCGAGTCGCTCGCCTCGCAGCGCAGCGCGATGGACGCCGCGCGTCTCGCGATGGAAGACGAAAAGAGGCGCCAAGACGCCTTCGAACGCGCGTTCACCGGCGCGAAGGGCGGCGCGGACGATTACGTGATCGTCGGCCGCGGAAACGAACAGGGCGCCGTCGGTTTCGCCGGATCGCGCGGAAAGCTGCTCTTTCCGGTGAGCGGCAAGGCGGACGTTCGCGCCGCGCATCGCGAGGGCACGGATGGTCCGGGCATCGAGGTGCTCTCGCAGACCGGCGCGATCGTGCGCGCGGTGTACGCAGGCAAGGTCGCCTTCGCGGATCGCTACGGCGCGTACGGCCGCATCGTGATCCTCGACCACGGCGACCACTACTACTCCGTCAGCGGCAACCTCGGGTCGATCGACGTGAAGATCGGCGATGACGTCGCCGCGGGCGAGCGCGTCGGCACCGTCGGCGAGTCCGACTCGGGCGGCATGCTCTACTTCGAGATCCGCCACGGGAGCGTCACGGTCGCTCCCCAGCCATGGCTCGGGCTCTGAGCTACATCGGCTAGTTGCAGACGCCGCTGATGCACGTCTGGTTCGGTTTGCAGGCGTTGCCGCATTTCCCGCAGTCCGTGTTGCTCGTCGCGAGGTTCTGACATCCGTCCGGACATTTGACGTCGCCCGTATTGCACGTGCACGAGCCCCCAGCGCACGTGCCGTTCGTGCAGTTGTTTCCGCACGTGCCGCAGTCCTTCGTGCTCGTCTGGACATCGACGCAACCGTCGCTGCACTGGTTGGGCGCGTTTTGCGGACACGAGCACTGGCCGGAGATGCACGTGCCGTTGGCGCAATTTCCTCCGCACTTGCCGCAATCGGTCGTGCTCGTGGCCGTATTCACGCAGCCGTCCGGGCATTGCACCTCGTTCGAAGGGCACGTGCAGACGCTGTTCGCGCACGTCCCGCTCGTGCAGTTGCCGGCGCACGTCCCGCAGTGATCGTTGCTCGTCGACAGATCGAAGCAGCCAGCGCCTTGGCAGAACGTGTCGTTGGTCGGGCACGTGCACACGCCCGCGGTGCACGTTCCGTTCGTGCACGGCGCGTTGCACTTTCCGCAGTCGGTCGTGCTCGTCGCGAGGTCGACGCAGCGTGGCCCGCACTTCGTCATGCCGGCATCGGTCGCGCACACGCCGGAGTCGTTGCCCGCCTCCGCGTCGACCGCGACGTCGCCTTGGTTTTGCGCGTCGCTCGCCGCGTCGGGCGTCGTCGCGTCGACTCCGGAGTCCGCCACCGTGCTCCCGCCGTTGCCGCAAGCCACCAACACCAGCAGCGCGACCGCGCCGCTCCACATCCCCTGCTTCATGACCTCACGCTAACACGTCATGCGAGTGAGGACGTGATCGAGCGCGCGATCACGATGCGCTGAATCTCGTTCGTTCCTTCGTAGATGCGCGTCACGCGCGCGTCGCGGTAGATGCGCTCGACCGCGTACTCGCGCGAGTAGCCGTAACCGCCGTGGACCTGCACCATGCGGTCGACGATGCGGCCGCACGCCTCGGAGGCGAAGAGCTTGGCCATGCTCGTCTCGGCGCTCGCGCGCTCGCCCGCGTCGAGTAGGCGCGCCGCGCGCAGCATGAGGAGCCACGCGGCGTCGAGGTCGGTGCGGCTGTCGGCGAGGACGAACTGCGTGTTCTGGAAGTCGACGATCGCGCGTCCGAACGCGCGGCGATCCTTCGCGTACGCGGTCCCCGCGGCGAGCGCGGCCTCCGCGAGGCCGATCGAGAGCGCTGCGATCCCGACGCGCCCGGCGCCGAGCGCCGAGAGCGCGATCGCGTAGCCCTCGCCGCGGCGACCGAGCAAGTTCTCCGCGGGGACGCGGCAGCCGTCGAACGCTAGCGCCGCGGTGCCCGACGCGCGCTGGCCCATCTTGTCTTCTTCCTTGCCGACGACGAGACCGCGCGCGCCGCGCTCGACGACGAAGCAGCTGATGCCGCCTTTTCCTTCGCCGTCCGTGCGCGCGAAGACGACGTGGAAGCCCGCGTGCGCGGCGCTCGTGATCCACGCTTTCTCGCCGTCGAGCACCCAGTCGCCGCCGTCCTCACGCGCGCGCGTGCGGATCGCCGCGGCGTCCGAGCCTCCGAGCGGCTCCGTCAGCGCGAAGCTCGCGGGGCCGAGCTCGCCGCGAGCGTAGGGCGCGAGCCATTTGTCGCGCTGCACTGGCGTCGCGTGATCGGCGAGCACCTTCGCGGTCAGGTTGCTCGACGCGAGGATCACGGCGGTCGACGCGCACGCCTCCGCGATCGCCTCCATCGCGAGCACGTAACCGACGTTCGACGTCCCGGCGCCGCCGTCCTCGGGCGAGACCTTCATCGCGAGCAGCCCGAGCTCGCCGAGCTCGCGAATGGGCTCGACCGGAAAGCGCGCGGTGCGATCACGCTCGGCCGCGCCAGGAGCGACGCGGCGAGCCGCGAAGTCGCGCGCGGTCTTCGCTACGAGGGTCTCGGCTTCGTCGAAGGGGAAGGCGAATCGATTCATGGGATCGATTTGCGCCAGCGCCGCGCCTTTGAAAAGCGTGCCCGCGCGAGCAATGACAGGTAACCTGTCATTCATGCGACGCAAGCGCGCCCCGCGGCGCTTCGGCAAGGCTCGACCGCGCGGGAGCGTGCAGGCCGTCGTCGACGAGACGATCGCGCTCTTTCACTGGCTCGCGTGGGTGTCGGATCAGATTTACGGACCCGACGCGCGCGGCGCCGCGCGGAGGTGGGTGATTCGACGCGTTCACCGCGACGGGCCGCGCACGGTTCCCCAGCTCGCGCGGGCCCGCGCCATCCGGCGTCAGAGCCTACAGCCCGTCGTCGATGCTCTCGCGCGCGACGGGCTCGTCGACCTCCGGACCAACGCCGCGCACGCGCGCTCGAAGCTCGTCACGCTCACGAGGCGCGGCCTCGAGCTCGCGGACGAGATGGATCGCATCGACGCTCTCGTGCTCCGCGCGGTGAGCCGCGGAATGCGCGAGAGCGCGCTCCTCGAGGCAGCGACGACGCTGCGCGATCTGCGCATCCACTTCGAGGCGGGCGTTCGATGGAAGCCGCTCGTCGGTCGGTAGCACTACAAGAGTTGGATCGGGTCGACGTCGAGCACGATGCGCACCGTGCGCGGCTCTTGGGCCGCCCGGCGAGCCACGGCGATCGCGGCGCGGCGCAGCGCGGGTCTGTCGTCGGAGCGCATCATGATGCGGAATCGATAATGGTTGCGCAGGCGCGCGAGCGGCGCGGGCGCGGGGCCGAGGACGAGCACGCCTTGATCGGCGACTCCGCGCGCGTGGTCGGCGATGACTCGCGCGGTCTCGCGCACGCGGTGCTCCTCGACGCCGTCGAAGCGCACGAGGACGACGCGCGAGTACGGCGGGTAGCCGAGCTGGCGGCGATCGGCGAGCTCGTGCTCGATGAAGCCGTCGACGTCGTGACGGAGCGCGAACTTGATGGCGGCGTGATCGGGATCGTACGTCTGCACGAGCACGCGACCTGGCACGTCGCCGCGGCCTGCGCGTCCCGCGACTTGGACGAGCAACTGAAAGGCGCGCTCGGTCGCGCGGAAATCCGGCAGCGAGAGCGCCGCGTCCGCGTTCACGACGCCGACGAGCGTGACGTGCGGCAAATCGTGGCCTTTCGTGACCATCTGCGTGCCGACGAGGATGTCGACCTCGCGGGCGCGCACGCGCGCGAGCACCTTCTCGATCGCGCGACCGCTCGCGACGTCGCGATCGAGACGCGCGACGCGCGCCGCGGGGAACGCGACCTGGAGCGTCTCTTCGAGCTTCTCGGTTCCGAGCCCCTCGAGGGCGAGCGCGGGCGCGCCGCACGCGGTGCACTTCGGCGGGAGGTGCCGCTCGTGCTCGCAGTAGTGGCAGCGGAGCGTCTGCGTGTGCTTGTGGAACGTGAGCGACACGCTGCACTGCGGGCAGCTCTCGAGCTTGCCGCAGGCCTCGCAGCGGACGCTCGGCGAGAAGCCGCGCCGATTGAGGAAGAGGATCGCCTGCTCCTTCGCTGCGAGCGTCTCTTCGAGCGCGCGGTGGAGCGGCAGGCTGATGCGCTTGTCTCCGGTCGGGCCGGCGCCGATGCGGCGGAGGTCGATCGTCGTCACGCGCGGCATCGCCTGGGCGCGCGCGCGATCCGGCAGACGAAGCTTGTCGGCGCGGCCGCTCCGCGCGAGAAACTCGCTCTCGAGCGACGGCGTCGCGCTGCCGAGGACGCACACGCCGCGCGCGCGGTGCGCGCGGAGGATCGCCATGTCGCGCGCGTGGTAGCGCACGCCCTCTTCTTGCTTGAACGACGAGTCGTGCTCCTCGTCGACGATCACGAGCCCGAGCGACGCGACCGGCGCGAAGAGGGCGCTCCGCGCGCCGATCGCCACGGTGAGCTTGCTCGCGCGGAGCTTGTGCCACATGCCGTGGCGCTCCTTCGGCGTGAGGTGCGAGTGGAGGACCGCGACGTCGTCACCGAAGCGCGCGCGATAACGCGCGACGAGCTGCGGCGTGAGCGCGATCTCGGGCACCAGCACGATCACGCCGCGTCCTCGCTCGCGCGCGTGCTCGATCGCGCGGAGATAGACCTCGGTCTTGCCCGAGCCCGTCACGCCATGGAGCAAGAACGTCTTCGGTGTCGTGGTCGCTTGCGCGCCGTTGATCGCGATCACCGCGGCGCGCTGCGCGTCGGTGAGCTCCGGCGGAGCGTCGCGTTCGGCCGTGTCGTGGAAATACGATTTCTCCGGCGCGGCGCGCGTCGCGAGGCGCACCGTCCCGCTCGCGACGAGGCGCTTCACGATCGCGCGCGCGCTCGGCCACTGCTCGGCGAGGCGCGAGAGCGGCACCGAACCGACGGCGCGCACCCGCGTCAAGAGCGCCCTCGCGCTCGGGCTGAGCTTCTCGGGCTCGCGACCCTCGTCGGGCTCGACCCACTGCACCTGGCGCGCACCGACGCCCTTCACCGCATCGAAGAGCGTCGGCTGCGCGGCGACGTCCTTCGCCAGGTCGCGCTCGAGCGGCGGAAGCGCGAGGCGCAAGACGTCGCCGATGGGCGCTAGGTAGTACGAAGCGAGCTCGCGCAGCATCTCGAGGAGCTCGCTCGGAACGGCGGGCGCTTCATCCGGCGCGCGAAGCACGTCGCGAACCTTGGGCGGAGGCTCGCCTTCGCGCTTCTCGAGCACCACGCCGACGACCCGACGCGTCCCGAGCGGGACGAGCACGCGCGCCCCCGCGACGACGCGCGACGCGTGCGACGCGGGCACCGAGTACGTCAGCGCTCGGCCGAGCGGGATGGGCAACGCGACGTCGGCGAGGAGCATCCGATCATCGACTCAGGAGCCACGCGACGACGCCCATGACGACGGCGCCGATCGCGATCACGGTCCACGGGGGCGATTTGGACTTCTCGGGCGCCGCATCGGCGCGCTTCGAGGGTGGCGACACGTCGACCGGCGCGAGCGACTCGGGCTGCGCCTCGTCCTCGTCGTCTTTGTACGTGATGCGCGGAGGCTCCGGCGTGAGGAGCGCGCGCGGAGGTTTCGCGGGCGCTTCGAGAGCCTTCGCCGCGGCTTCGCGCTCGCCGCGCTTGGCGACGAGCTCCTGACCGAAGTGCTCGGCGAGCCAGTCCCCGAGTCGAATCGCGCTCGCGCCCATCTTCGCGGCCGCGGTCCACGCGACGAGCTCACGGCGCATCTCGCCCGCGGTCGCGTAGCGATCGTCGCGGCTTGGCGCGAGCGCGCGCTTCACGATCGCGTGGAGCTTGCCTTCGTCGGTCCATCCTCGCTCGGGGAGCGCAGGGATGTTCGCCGCGCGGGCCTGCTCGATGAGATCGCCCGCCTCGGCGCTCGCTCGATAGAGCTTTCGCCCCGCGAGGAGCTCCCAAAGGATGATGCCCGCGGCGAAGACGTCGGCGCGCGCGTCGATCGCGTCGCCGCGCGCGTGCTCCGGGCTCATGTAGCCCGCCTTGCCCTTGATCGCCTCGGGCTGTTCGCCGTCGGCGGTCGCGGCCACGTTCGCTCGCGCGATGCCGAAGTCGCAGAGCTTCACCTCGCCGTCGAACGACACGAGCACGTTCGAAGGCGACACGTCGCGGTGGACGATGCTCTTCTTGTGCGCGTAGTCGAGCGCGGCGAGGAGCTCGGCGACGACGTGGAGCGCGAACTCCGGGGGCATCGCGATTTTTTCCTTCGAGCACCGCTTGAGGAGCGCCGCGAGGTCGAAGCCTTCGACGTACTCCATCGCGATGAAGAGGCGCGATTGTTCGCGACCGAGATCGACGACCTGGACGACGTTCGCGTGGCTCAGCGTCGCGGCGAGCTTGGCTTCGTCGGCGAGCATCGTCGCGAAGTCCGAGCGCTCCGCGTAAACCGGCAAGATCAACTTCACGACGAGGAGCTTGCCGCTCGCGTTTCGCGCCAGAAAAAGCTCGGCCATGCCGCCCTGCCCGATGCGATCGAACAGGACGTACGGTCCGAATCGATGCGGCAGCGAGAGGTCGGTCATCGAGGTTGCATGCTCACCGCGACTCGTACGTTCGCCTCGCCGGGAGCTCGAGGCACGTCAAGAACCCGCCCTTGCCGCAGCCGGTGTCGGTCACGATGACGTTCTCGCCGACCCACATGTCGAGCGGATCCTCGGGCGTGTAGCTCGAGAGCTCGGGCGGCAGGTTGTCCGTCGACGTGTGTCCGACGACGACGAGCTTGCCGCGATAATCGAGGAAGAACTGCATCGTGCGCACCCAGAGGAGCACCGCTTTGTGCTCGACGTCCTTCGGGTGGAGGAACTTGCCGTCCACGAACGGAAGGCCCGCGTGCACGTAGATCGCGTGCTCGTCCTCGTACCAGAACGGAAGCGCCTTCATCCACGCGACGACGTCCTTCGGGAAGAACGAGCCCGAGAGCATCGCGCGCATGTCCGGCTCGTCGGGCTGATCGCCCGGCGCATAGGATTTTCCGATGAACGAGCGCATGCACGCGAGGCAGCCGTTGCCCTCGGGGCCGACGAACTCGGGCCAGCCGCCGTCGACGACGCGGAGCCAGCCGTCTTCGTGGTTGCCGCGGAGCGTGACGAGGCGCGCCTTGGTCTGCGAGGGCAAACGATTGCGGAGGAAGTCGATCACCTGCGCGGATTGCAGACCGCGATCCATGTAGTCGCCGAGGAAGATGAGCGTGTCTTTCTCGTCGAGCGGCGGCAGCTTCCCCATGACGCGAAGGAGCGCCTGGAGATCTCCGTGGATGTCGCCCACCGCAAACGTACGGTTCGCCATTCTTGTCGGCGATGCTACCTCAAAGCGCGCAGCCGTACTGCTGTTCCTGCCACGCGCCGCTCTGGCAGACGAGGCTCGCGCCCGTCGGAAGCGAGCACGGCGAGTAGTCGCACTGAAGACCTTCTTGCGTGCACGAGGTGCCGAGCTTCGGCCGCGGCATCGGGCAGCCGGGCTGCGGCGAGTCGCACATCCACGTCGCGACGGCCGAAGCGTCGTCGGGGTACGGCCCCATCTGCGGCACCGCGCAGCCGCAGAAGCCCTGCGGGTAGTCGCACGTCGTGCCGACGAGGTTGCCGCAGTGCTGCCCGACGGGCACGCTCGCGAACGTGGCGGGACACGCGCTCGCGTTCGGCGGCGTCGGACATTGCCCTTGAGGCTTCATCACCATCCAGTGACCGAGCGAGCACTGCGCGATGACGTTGCACGCCATGTTCGGGTCGTTGCCGTACTCGCAGAACATCTGCTCGACGCTGCACGAGCTGCCCTCGGTGGGCTGCGAGCTCGGACAGTACGGCGACCCCGCGTCGCTCCCCGGTCCGGGCCCCGAGTCGTTTCCGTTTCCGCCGTCTTGAAGCGGATCGATCACCGCGCCGCCGCAAGCCACCATCCCCGCGAACACGAAACCCAAGGCTGCCCACGTCTTCATGCCCCCCGTTTTGCAAGCCTGAGGCCGACGCAAAAAACCGCGGGTAGATGCGAGCGCGGCCAAATTCGGGCGCGCCAAAGTGTGCCGGCGCAGGGCGGTGGGGTCGGTATACTGGGCGATCCGATGTCCGATGAGCGCGATCGACCCGACAAACCGCCGACTTCACGGCTCGGGCGGCTCGCGAGGCTGACGGCGCTCGCGCCGCGGGCGCTGCCCATGGCGACCGCCGCGATGAAGCGCGCGCTCACCGGCAAGGAGCCCGAGGAGCCGACCGAAGACGAGCGCCGCAAGCTCGTCGCGAGCGCGAAGAAGACCGCCGAGGCGATGCTCAAGACGCTCGGCGAGATGAAGGGCCTCCCGCTCAAGTTCGGGCAGATGGCGTCGTACATCGACGGGCTCGCGCCTCCTGGCTACGAGGAGCGCTTCAAGAAGACGCTGAAGAAGCTCCAAGCGAAGGCGCCGCCGCTCTCGCCCGAGGCCGCCGTGCAGGTCGTCACGGAAGATCTCGGCGCGCACCCGGACGAGATCTTCGCCGAGTGGGACGTCGAGCCGTTCGCGGCCGCGAGCATCGGCCAGGTGCACCGCGCCAAGACGCGCGGCGGCGAGAGCGTCGCCGTGAAGGTCCAGTACCCCGGCATCGACAAGGCCATCGAGAACGATCTCAAGAGCATCTCGTTGCTCGAGACGATGATGGCGCCCGTCGCGCGCAAGTACCACACGAAGGAAGGCCTCGACGAGATCAAGGCCGTCTTCATGCAGGAGCTCGACTACCGCAAGGAGGCCGAGATCGCCGACGTCTTCCGGCGCATCCATCAGGACGATCCGAACGTCGTCATCCCGCACGTCCACCAGTCGCTCTCGACCAAGCGCGTGCTCACCGCGGAATTCATCGGCGGCGTGGACTACGCGACGTTCTGCGCCGAGGCCTCGCAAGCCGACAAGGACGCCGCCGCGCAGACGATCTGGCGCTTCATGATGAAGTCGCTGATGAAGCACGCGATCCTCTACGCCGATCCGCACCCGGGAAATTATCGGTTCCTCGGCGGCGGCAAGGTCGCGTTCCTCGACTTCGGGTGCCACAAGCACATGCCGCACGATCTCGTGCAGGGCGAGAAGCGGTACCTCAAAGCGCAGATCGAGAACGACGACGACGCGTTCTACCGCGCGTGCATCGACGTGCTCGGCTACGACCCGACCGACAAAGAGGCGTTCCCGATGTACATCGAGTACACGCGCCTCGTGACCAGGCCGGTCGTCGTCGACGCGCCGTTCACGTACACGCAGGAGTTCGCGCGCGAGATGGTCGCGTTCCTCGTGCGCGGCACGAAGAAGATAATCTTCAAGGACGAGAGCAAGATCCCGCACCTGCCGAAGCCGATCCACGTGCCGAAGGACCACACGTTCATGAACCGTCTCCAGTGGGGCCTCACGAGCGTGCTCGCGGGGATGAACGCGACCGCGAACTGGCACCGGATCGCGCGCCCGTGGATCTACGGCGACGTCGAGCCGATTCCCTAAATCGGCTGACGCGCGGCGTGGGGCCGCGCGTCGCGCGAGGCCATCCGTGCGCAGCTCGAGCAGCAGTAGGTCGTGCCGTCTTGTTCGACGCCGTGGCCGAGCACGCGGCAGCCGCAGTGGCCGCACGTCGGCGCGATCGCGTGCGCCGCGCATTCGATGCAATCGAACGTGAGCGTCCGACCGCCGATTCGCACGTCGAAGGTCTTTGCGTAATCGTTTCCGCAGGTGGTGCACTTGGCCATGTTCATTTCTCCTCAAGCGGCGCGCGGGGTGCAAATCGCCGCGAGCGTGCTCGCGACGACCTCGGGGCTGAGCGCGTCGTGGTGCGTCCCGTCGTGCCGCGCGTGCCTGGCGATGTCGTTGAGCGACACGATGCCGACGAGCCGCTGGTCGTGATCGACGATCGGCACGCGGCGAACTTGATGGTTGCGCATCAGCGATTCGACGAGCTCGACCGGGTCGTCCTCGCGCGCGATGCACGGCTCGGGCGCGGCGATCGACATCACGGGGATCTCCGAGAGGAGCCTCCCTTGGATGAGCGTGGCCATCGCGACGTCGCGGTCGGTCACGATGCCGACGACCATCCCCCCGCCGTCCACGACGGGGATCGCGCCGCAATCGGCTTCCCACATGAGCTGCGCCGCTTGTTCGAGCGTCTCGTTCTGCGTCACCGTCGCGACGTCCCTCGTCATGATCTCGCCTGCGTTCATGTTGGAGGAGCAAGCAACGAGCGTGCTACGCATCGTTCGTGAACCAGCTCTTGCGAGGCGACAACGTCGCCGCGATGCGCGCGCACCGCGGGGAGTGGGAGGAGCGGTTTCGCTGCGCGTATCTCGACCCGCCGTTCAACACGGGGCGCAAGTTCGCGGAGTACGACGACGCGCGCGCGCCCGAGCAGTGGTCGGCTCGGCTGCGCGAAACGCTCGAGGCGCTCGCGCCGCTCGTGTCGCGCGACGGGACGATCGCGTGCGAGATCGACGACACCGAGCTCGGCGCGCTCGTCGAGACGGGCGACGCGGTCTTCGGCCGAGGCAACCGCGTCGCGATCGTAACGGTCGTGCGCAGCGCGACCACGGGCCACAAGGCGATCAACCGCGGTCCGATGAACGTCACGGACTACGTGGTGATGTGGGCCCGCGACAAGAGCGCGCTACGCCTCGAGCCGCTCGTTCGAGCGCGCGCGAGCTACGACACCGCGTACAGCACGTGGCTCGACAACCCGAGCGACACGCCCGACTCATGGACGTTTCGCCCCCTAGGGCGCGTGGTCGCCGAACGCCTGGGGCACGCGACGACGCGCGCGGCGAGGCGAGCCCTCGGCGGCGAAGGGTTCGAGCGCGAGGTCGCCCGCGTCGCGATGGGCAGCGCGCGCCACGTGGTGCGGTTCGCGCAGCCCAGGCTCGAGGCGATCGGCAAGGACGCGCGCGAGCTCGCGGTGCGATCGCGCATGTCGCCCGAGAAGGTGTTTCGCCTCGCGCGCGCGGGCCACAAGGATTTCATCGTGCGCGGAGGCAATCGCATTTTGTTCCTGGCCGACAAAGTGCGCGAGGTGGACGGCGAGCCCGCGATCGTCGAGCCGCTCACGAACGTGTGGGACGACATCGGATTTCAGGGCATCGCGCGTGAAGGCGGCGTCGTATTCTCGCGCAACAAGAAGCCCGAGCGGTTGCTCCATCGCATCTTGTCGATGACCACGAACGCGGGAGACTGGGTGATCGATCCTTTCGCGGGCAGCGGAACGACCGCGGCCGTGGCGCACAAAATGGGGCGCCGTTGGGTCACGATCGAACGCGAGGAGGAGCTCGCGGCGCGCGCGAACGAGCGGCTCGAGCGCGTCGTCCGCGGCAAGGACGACACGGGCGTCACGCGCGCGTGCGGGTGGAAGGGCGGCGGGGCCTTCTCGTTCTCGCAGGCAGTCTTCTCGCGCTCGATGAACGGCACGTGATCTGCCTCTTTAGTGACCGAGGTGCCCCATGGGCTTCATCTATTTCATGGCCTCGACGCCTGGCCGAATCATCCGTTTCGTAGCGGGCGCCATCCTCATCCTCGCCGGGCTGCGCTTCGTCGGCGGCACGGCCGGCATCGTCCTCGCGATCGTCGGCCTCGTGCCGCTGCTCGCGGGAACGTTCGACTTCTGCGTGCTCGCGCCGCTCTTCAAGCTGCCGTTCAGCGGTCGCGGCGTACGCGCGGCGCACGAAGCCTGAGCCCTCTCGCCATCGGGCTTGGCGTCTTCTTTTGAACGTGTGTACCGTGACGACGCGATGAGGCGTCTCCTGGGGTCATTCGTCGTCGTCGCGATCGCGTGCGGAAGCACCGCGCACGAGAGCCACGACGGCGCCAGCACGTCAGCCGATGGCGACGTCGCCGATGTGGCGGTCGAAGGGACCGCGGACGGCGCGGCCGCGCCCGCGACGGCGACCTGGATCCAGCTCGTGCGCGAGCAGCGCTGGGCCGCGGCAGCCGCGGCGATCGACGGTCTCCCCGACGCGGAGCGAAAGAAGCCCGAGGTGCGCTTCGCGCGCGCGAGCGTCGCGATGGCGCGGCACGACGGCGCGACGGCGATCACGGCCCTCGACGCGCTCGAGCCGCAGCTCCCAGCGCTCGCGAGCGAGATCGCGCGTTTGCGCGCGCGCGCCCAGTCGCTCGCAGGCCCCTTCGCCGACGCGGGCGAGTGGCTCGAGAAGCACGCGACCAACAACGACGATCTCGTCGCCGCGGCGACCGCGTTCATGAAGGCCAAGCTCCCGACGCGCGCGACGTCCGTGTGCGCGCACATCGTCGCGAGCGAGCACAAGTCGCACGCGCAAGAGGTCGAGGCGCGCGCGATCCGCATGCACACGGGCGAGGCGGCGGACGCGATCGGCGACGCGCGCTGGCTCCTCGTACACGGCGACGCGTCGCACGCGAAGGACGCCGAGGCCATCATCACGAAGGACGACCCCAAGCACCCGCTCACGCAGAAGGAGTGGCTCTCGCGCGCGCAGGCCCTCGCCGACGCGGCGCAAGTCGACGACGCCCTCCACGCGCTCGACCGCGCTTCGATCGCGCCGCAGCCCGGCGCGAACCTCACGGCGCTCCGGCGCGCACGCGCCGACGTCATGATGCGCGCGCGCGTGCGCTACATGGAGGCTGCGGCGCTCTTCAAGCTGTGCAGCAACGACCCGACGAACAAAGACGCCGCGTCGGACCTCGTGTGGTCCGCGCGAGCGCTCTCGCGCGCCGATCACGACGACGAGGCCATCGAGCGGTACGACGACGTGATCGCGCGGCACCCGAAATCGCCCGACGCGGCGGCCGCGGCGTTCTACGCGGCGCGGCTCGAGATGCTCCACGGCAGGTGGGACAAAGCCGCCGCGCGCTTCGACGACTACGCGACGAAGCACCCGAACGGCGCCGACCGCGACGAGGCGATGCACCTCCGCGCCATCGCGCACCTCGAAAAAAGCGTCGGCGCATCCGCCGCAGCGAGCGACGTGAAGCGCGCGCGAACGCTCCTCGAGCAGCGCGCGGGCTCGGAGCACGATCCGGTCGCGCGAGCGCGGATGGAGAACCTCGCGGCGCTCGCCGCGGCCAAGGACGGCGACAAGACGCACGCGATCGCGCGCTTCACGGACGTCGCGAAGAACTTCCCGCTCACGTGGGCCGCGCTCGTCGCGCGCGCGCGGCTCGTCGAGCTCGGCGCGCCGGTTCCGCCCGCGATCGCGTCTGGAGCGACCCCCGACGCGCTATCGACGCCGCTCACCGTCACGTTGCCCGACGCGGTCGCGACGCTCGATCGCGTCGGCCTCGACGGCGCCGCCGAAGAGGCGCTCCGCGCGCGCGAAGGCGAGATCACGAGCGCCGCGCCCGCGCGAAGCGTCGAGGCGCTCTGCGTCGCGTACGGCAAGATCGACCGCGGAAAGCGGCGGATGCAGCTCGCCGCGCAGATCAGCTCCGCTCACTTGCAGAATGCACCGACCCCGTCGACGCGCTGGGCGTGGGAGTGCGCCTTCCCCACGCCGTTCAACACGTCCGTGCGCGACGCCGAGATCAAAGAGACGCTCCCCGCGGGCCTCATCCACGCCGTGATGCGACAGGAGAGCAGCTTCGACGAGGGAGCGCTCTCGCCCGCGCGCGCGATCGGCCTGCTCCAGCTCCTGCCCGAGACGGGCGCGACCGTCGCGCGCAACATGGGCGTCCACCTCGAGGAGGGCGACCTCAAGAGCGGCGCGCGCAGCGTCGACCTCGGCGCGCACTACCTCCACGATCTCCTCATTCGGTCACACGGCTCCGTCGCGATCGCGGTGGCCTCGTACAATGCGGGCGAGGATTCGGTGCTACGCTGGGCCGAGCGCATGAAGGGCATGGAGCTCGACGCATTCGTCGAAGCGATTCCTTTCGCGGAGACGCGTGGCTACGTAGTGAAGGTGATGGAGAACTTCGCGCGCTACGGGTACCTCGACCGCGGCGAGCTTGGCGTGCCGAAGATCGAGCTCAAATGACGCTGAAATCGTTCCTCGCGTTCGTCGCCTTCGTCTTCGCGCTCGCCCTCGCGCCGCGCGCGCTCGCGTACACGCCGCCTCCGATGACGGCGCACGTGACCGACACGGCGCACAAGCTCACCGAGACCGAGCGCGTCGAGATCGACAAGAAGCTCGAGGACTACCGCGTCCGCACGACGAACGAGATCGCGGTCTTCATCCCCGCCTCGCTCGACGGCGAGACGATCGAGGACGTGGGCATCGCGACCGGACGCGCGTGGCATCTCGGCGTGAAGGGCAAGGACAACGGCGTGCTCCTCATCATCGCGCCCGTCGAGCGAAAGGCGCGCATCGAGGTCGGCCGCGGCGTCGAGGGCGCGCTCACCGATCTCCAATCGAACGACATCATCCGCTCGAAGATCCGGCCGAACCTCGCCCCGGGCCGCGAGAACTACCGCGCCGCGGTCGACACCGCGACCGACGCGATCATCGCGACGCTCGACAAAGGCGGCGCGGTCGGCGGAGCCACCGCGCCCGCGCAGAAGCCGCTGACCGGCATGGACGTCGTCTTCGCGCTGATCTTCTTCGCGATCATGATTGGCGTGCCGATCCTGCTCCTCATCGGGCTCGTTCGTGTCCTCCGCGGGGCGTTCTCGAGCAACGGGCGCTCGGCGCACTCGGGCTGGTCTTCGGGCAGCTCGTGGTCGAACGACTCGAGCTGGTCGAGCGGCTCGAGCGGAGGCGACTCGGGCTGGTCCGGCGGAGGCGGAGGCGACTCCGGCTTCAGCGGCGGAGGCGGCGATTTCGGCGGCGGTGGCTCGAGCGACTCGTTCTAATCGACGAAGAAATCCGGGAGAAGCTCTTCGCCGGGCGTGACGCTGTACTTCGACAGGTCGGTGACGCCCGCGGCGCGGAGCACGTCGTCGTCGATGTCGAAGTGACCCGTGTAGTTTACATCCTTCGTCAAGACGACGTAGGCCGCGTCGGCCATGATCTCCACGGTTCGACCCTTGCTCGAGACGTCGGTGCCGCCGAGGAGGTTTCGCACCGCCGACGTGTCGATCACCGTGCGCGGCCAGAGCGCGTTCACCGCGACCTTGCCGCGGAACTCCTCGTGCATGCCGAGCACGCAGAGGCTCATGCCGTATTTCGCCATCGTGTACGCGACGTGCGGCGCGAACCACTTCGCCTTCATGCTGAGCGGCGGCGAGATGGTGAGGATCTTGCCGTTGCTCGACTTCACGAGGTGCGGCAAGCACGCCTGCGAGCACGCGAAGGTCCCGCGCGCGTTCACGCCGTTCATGAGGTCGTAGCGCTTCATCGCGGTCTCGAGCGTTCCCGTGAGCGAGATCGCGCTCGCGTTGTTCACGAGGACGTCGATGCCGCCGAAGGTCTCGACGGTCTTCGCGACCGCGGCGGCGATCTGCTGCTCGTCGCGGATGTCGCAGACGAGCGCGAGGCCCTTGCCGCCCGCTTTGTTCATGTCCTCGGCCGCCGTGTGGATCGTGCCGGGGAGCTTCGGGTGCGGCTCGGTCGTCTTCGCGGCGATCGCGACGTTCGCGCCGTCTCGCGCGGCGCGGAGACCGATGGCGTGACCGATTCCGCGGCTCGCGCCGGTGATGAAGAGCGTCTTTCCTTTGAGCGACATGCGCGCATACTAGCTTGGATGCGCGCGCGATGGAGTCTGCTGGTGATGGCGTGTCTCGCGTGTGCGAGCGCGCGTGAGAGCACGAGCACGAGCACGAGCACGAACACGGGCACGGCGCCGAGCGCGCCCGAGACGTGCTGGCCGGTCGCGCCGATGCGCCTCGTCGCGCTCGAGCACGGCGCCGAAGAGGTGCCGGTCGCGGAGATGCAGGGCGACGGCTCGATCTACGGGCTCAAGAGGGGCACGCGCAAATTCGCGGGCCGCGTCTATCACGACGCGCTCCTCGACGCGTACAACACGCCCTCGCTCACGTGCGTTCATCGCGAGGTCGGCCTCCCCGGCGTCACGACGAAGGGCCACTACGACGCACAAGACGCGTACGTCGACGAGCGCACGCGCATCGCGATCGCCGACGACGGCACCGTGACGCTCAACGGGAAATCAGGCGGCGTTCGCGTCGAAGGGCCGATCGCGAAATCGCGCCGCACGGCGATCCTCCTCGTGCTCGCGGCGCTCTCTCAATAAGCGCAGTAGTCGCTGCTCGTGCCGTTGCCGTTCACGCAGTGCGTGCCGGCCGGGCAATACGCCGCCGAGCAGTTGCCGTTGCAGTCGCTCGCCGCGCAGCTCGGCGGGTTGAACGACAGCGAGCAGCAGTGCGACCAGCACGCGCTCGACGCGATGCACCCGCGGCAAAAGTAGTGACCGCCGAGCGTCGAGCAGCTCTCGCCGTTGCCCGCGTTGCACTTGATGCCGCACGCGCCGCAGTTCGCGTTACTTGTAGTATACACGGGTGTCCCGCCGCAGCAGCGCGCGGTGTCGTCGCCCGACTTCCAGTTGTATCCGTCGACGTGGACCTGGGGCGCGAGGCACTTGCCGCCGCCGCAGACGCCGGGCGTGTGGCAGAGGTCCGGCGCGGACGCGCACACCGTGCCGTCCGGGAGCTGCGCGCACGTGAGCGGCCCGTCCGCCTCGGCCCCCGCGTCGAGGAGGTTCGCGTCGACCTCGGCGTCGACGAAGATCGTCGCGTCGAGCGGGAGCACGAGCACGTCCTGCTCGGGCTGTGAAACGTCGTCGACGCTCGCGTCCGTGACCGTGATGAAGTCGCTGCACGCGCAGAGCGCGAGAGGCAGGACGACGAACCGGCGCATCGGTTCATTGTGACACAAGAGCGGCGCGCACAAAAATTCGGTGCTGCGTGCTAAATCCTCGCATCATGGAACCCGGTCTCATCCACGACGCATTCGTCGAGCTCATTCGGCGCGCGGCGACGAGCTTGCCGAGCGACGTCGAAGGCGCGCTGGCGCGGGCTCGCGACCAAGAGCGCCCCATGAGCGCGGCTCGAAACGCGCTCGACATGCTCCTCATCAACATCGGAAAGGCGCGCGCGGAGAGCGCGCCCATGTGCCAGGACACGGGCATGAACGTCTGGTACGTGCACTACCCCGCAGGGCCGCACGAGCACGCGCTCACGAGCGCGATCCGCGAGGCGACCGTCGCGGCGACGAAGAAGAGCTACCTCCGGCCGAACACGGTCGACTCGATCACGGGCAAGAACGACGGCACGAACCTCGGCGACGGCGCGCCGCAAATCCATTTCCACCAGTGGGAAAAATCGTTCATCAAGGCGGACCTGCTCCTCAAGGGCGGCGGCTGCGAGAACGTCTCGGGCCAGATGACGCTCCCGAACACGGAGCTCCACGCGGGTCGCGATCTCGAGGGCGTCAAGCGCGCGGTGATCAAGATGGTGCTCGACGCGCAGGGTCAGGGCTGCGCGCCGGGGATCTGCGGCGTCTGCATCGGCGGCGATCGCGCGGGCGGCGCGCTCGCGGCGAAGGAGCAGATCTTCCGCGTCCTCGACGACGAGAACCCCGACGAGCGGCTCGCGCAGCTCGAGCGCGAGCTCGTCGCCGCGTGCAACGGGCTCGACATCGGGCCGATGGGCTTCGGCGGAAAGACCACGGTGCTCGGCATGAAGGTCACCGCGCAGCACCGCCTCCCCGCGAGCTTCTTCGTGAGCCTCGCGTACGAGTGCTGGTCGTGCCGCCGGTGGAGCGTCGAGGTCGACCTCGACAAGAACGAGTCGCGGTTCACCGAGATCACGGAAATGGCGGCGCGCTACAAGCTCCCCGCGCGCGCGAAGGAGAAGGCGGCATGAGCGGCGTCACGCGCATCGATTTGCCCGTCACCGAGGAGAAGATCCGCGCGCTCGCGGTCGGCGACGAGATCGCGCTCTACGGCACGGTCGTCACCGGGCGCGACGGCGCGCACAAGCTGATGCACGAGGCCATCGACGCCGAGAAGGCGGGCGACCCATCGAAGATGGCGGCGCTCGAGTGGCTCCGCCCGCTCCTCAAGGACAGCTTCATCTACCACTGCGGTCCGGTGATGAAGAAAGACGGCGACCATCGCGGCGAAGCCGCGGAGCAGGCAAAGTGGCGCGTCGTCGCGGCGGGCCCGACGACGTCGAGCCGCGAGGAGCCGTATCAAGCCGAGGTCATCGAGCGCTTCGGCCTCCGCGGCGTCATCGGCAAGGGCGGCATGGGCCCGAAGACCGCCGGGGCGTGCCAGAAATTCGGTGCAGTCTACATGCACGGCGTGGGCGGCGCGGCGGTCGCGATCGCGGCGGCGATCAAAGAGGTCGTCACGGTGCACCTCTACGACGAGCTGGGTCCTCCCGAGGCGTTCTGGGTGCTCCGCGTCGAGGACTTCCGCGGCGTCGTCACGATCGACAGCCGCGGCGGCTCGCTCCACAAGGACGTGCTCGAGCGTAGCAAGGCGGCGGCCGCGAAATACTTCGGATGAGGCTCGCGGCGATCGATCACGCGCAGATCACGGTCGCGCCGGAGGACGTCGAGGCGACGCTCGCGTTCTACGAGCGCGTCCTCGGTCTGCGGCGCATCGCGAAGAGCAACTCGCGCACGGGCGGCTGGTTCGAGCTCGGCGAAGCTCAGCTCCACGTCGGCGCCGAGGCGAGCGCGTCGCGCGAGCTCAACCTCGAGAGCAAGCGCCACGTCTGTTTCCGCGTCGAGGACTTGGCCGAGGCCGAGCGCGCGATGCGCGACGCTGGCGTCGAAATCATCGCCGACGCCGACCCTGCACCCGGTTGGGCTCGCTTCTACGTTCGCGATCCGGGCGGCAACCGCGTGGAGATTGCCGCGCGGGTTCGGACCGGCTCGGCGTGATACGATCCGCGCCGTGCAGTGCCCCCGTTGCGCCAGCCTCGTGGCCGATACCGTCACGACCTGCCCGAAATGCGGGGATTTGCTCGCCGTCGACTCGTACGGAGCGACCTCGTTCGCGCCCGTGTTGCCTCCGCCTCAGCCGGCCGCGCACGTCGCGGTGAAGAACCAGCCCGTCGAGCAGCTCGGCGTCGCGCAGACGATCATGTCGACGAGCCAGCCGGTTCCACCGACGATGGCGTCGAACTCGCCGAATTCGCCGCGCAACATCATGACGCCGGGCCCGCAGTACGTGGTCACGCCCGCGCACGGCTCGCCGATGCAGCAGGCTGCTCCCCCGCACGCGCACATGCCGACGATGCAATCGGCGATGCCGATGCCGATTCCTCAGCCGCAGTCGAACGCGCTCGCTCCGTACGCGCCGCCGCCGCAAGCGTACGGCAGCATGCCGTACCCGATGATGATGCAGCAGCCCGTGCCGATGTCGCAGCAAGGGACGCCCGGGCTCGCGATCGCGTCGCTCGTGTGCGGGCTCCTCGGGCTCGTTCCGCTGTGGATTGGTTTCGTGTTGTGTCTGCTCGCAATCACGTTCGGCGGGATCGTGCTCGCGGGCACGAGGCCGGGGCAGCCGGGGCGCGGCCTCGCGATCACGGGGCTCGTCTTGGGGCTCTTGTTCATCCTTCCTGCGGCGTGCGGGCTCTGAAAAAGTGCTAGGCCTCTCGCTCGCCGCGCTCTTCATCGCGCTGAATGGGTTCTTCGTCGCCGCCGAGTTCGCGCTCGTCAAGGTGCGCGCGACGCAGCTCGGTCCGCGCGCGCGCCGCGGCGAGCGCCCCGCGATCCTCGCGCAGCAGATCACGTCGCGGCTCGATCGATACCTCTCGGTGACGCAGCTCGGCGTCACGCTCGCGAGCCTCGGCCTCGGATGGATCGGCGAGCCCGCGCTCGCGAAGCTCCTCGAGGGCCCGTTCTCGTATCTGCCGCTCCACTCGCCGCGCGCGCTCGAGATCGCGACGGTCGCGGTCGCCTTCGTCGTGCTCACGTTCACGCACGTCCTCGTCGGCGAGCTCGTGCCGAAGCTCGTCGCGATCCAGCGGAGCGAGCAGACCGTGCTCTTCGCGGCCCTGCCCCTGCGCGTGATCTACCTCACGTTCAGGCCTGTTTTGTGGTTCATGGAGCGCGCGTCGCGCGTGCTCCTTCGCGCGATGGGGCTCAACCCCGACGTCACGAGCGAGGGCACGATCTCCGAGGAAGAGATCGTCGGCATCCTCGCCGCGAGCACCGCGGCGACTCCGCGCGGCCGCGAGAAGAGCGAGCTCGTCGAGCGCGTGCTGCGGTTTTCGCAGCGCACTTCGCGGCACGCGATGATCCCGCGCGTCGACGTGGTCTACGTGCCGATCGGCACGAGCGTCGCGGACGCGCGCGCGCTCTTCCTGCAGCACGGCTACTCGCGGCTGCTCGTGACGAAGGAGCGCTCGCTCGACGACGTCGTCGGATACCTCTACGTGAAGGACCTCCTCGACCGGAGCTCCGAGGACGCCGTGGACTTGCGCGGCCTTCATCGCGACGTCCTCTTCGTGCCCGAGAGCCGAAACCTCGTCGAGGTGCTGCGCGACATGCAGCGAAAGCACACGCACATCGCGGTCGTCGTCGACGAATACGGCGGAACGAGCGGCCTCGTCACGATGGAGGATCTGCTCGAGGAGATCGTCGGCGACATCCGCGACGAGCTCGACGAGGAGCCGCCGCACGTCCTCAAGACGCGCGAGGGCTGGGACGTCGACGGCCGCGCGACGATGGAAGAGGTCGCGAAGGCCACGGGCATGTCGCTCGACGACGCGCCCGAGCAGATCGGCGCGGTCGTCGGGCGAAAGCTCGCGCGCCTCCCGCGCGTGGGCGACAAGACCGATCTCGCGCCCGACGTGCTCGCCGAGGTCACCTCGCTCTCTAGGCGTCGCATCACCAAAGTGAAGCTCACGCGCAAGGAACAGCCCGCACCCGAGACATGACGCAGGTCTACGCGCGCGCTCCTGATTCGCATCGCCATCTTGCTCGTTCCGACGATCGCCGCGGTCGTCTTGTCGGCGACGAAGCTTCGCATCTCGAGCGATCTGTCGACGATGTTTCCAGCGGAGGGCGACGCGGCGGCGCTCGGGCGATACACGCGCGTGTTCGGCGGAGGCGACGTCGCGCTCGTGCTCTTGCGCGGCAAGGACGCGGACGAGGTCGCCGCGGCGTCGCACGATCTCGACGAGGCGCTCGCGAAGGCGCCGAGCGTCGCGCAGGTGATCGATCGCGCGCCGCTGCCGACGCCCGATCCGACGCGCGCGTGGATCTACGCGGGACCTGCCGCGCGAGCGCGGCTCGAGCACGCGCTGACGCCCGAGGGAATGTCCGAGCGGCTCGCGGGGACGCGCGAGCTCCTCTTGAGCCCCGCGCGCGCGCCGGAAGCCGAAGAAGTTCTCGCGCGCGATCCGTTGCGGCTCTCGCTCGTGCCTTGGGAGGGCAAGAGCGAGCTCGCCGCGGGCCTCACGGTGACGACGAGCGGCGAGTTCGTCGCGGACGCGGGGCGCGCGCGGCTCCTCGTCGCGCTGCCCAAGGGGCGCGCGTTCGATCCCGCCGCGGCGCGCGCGTTCATGGGAGACTTCGACGCGGCGCGCGCGGGAGCCCGAGCGAAGCACCCGAGCGTCTCGATGAGCGTCACCGGCGGGCACGCGATGAACGTGGCGCTCGAGTCGCTCTTCAAGCGCGATCTCGCCGTGTCGGGGACGCTCTCGATGATCCTCGCCTCGCTCACTTTCCTCCTCACGTTTCGGCGCGGGCGCGCGCTGGTCGCGGTGCTCCCGCCGCTCGTGATCGGAACGGCGTGGACGATGGGCCTCGCGGCGTTCTTGCCGAATGGGCTCTCCGCGATCAGCACGGCGTTCGCGGCGGTCGTCGTCGGCGTCGGCGTCGACACGGGCGTCCACGTGTACGCCGCGCTCCTCGCGGGCCGCGCGCAGGGCCTCGATCCATACGAGGCCGCGCTCTTCGCGCGCAAGAAGACCGCGCGCCCCACGATCCTCGCAGCGGTCGCGGCGGGCGCCACGTTCGGAGCGCTCGCGCTCTCGAACCTCCACGCGCTCCGCGAGCTCGGACTCTTGTGCGGCCTCGGCGAGGTGCTCACGTCGGTCGCGATCCTCGCGATCACGCCCGAAATCGGGGCGCTCCTCGAGCGCGGCCCGGTTCCGCCTCGCCCCGCGTCGCGCACGCTCGTCGGAGCGCTGACCGCCGCGACCTCCACGCGCGGCCGCGCGCTCACGATCCTGGTCTGCGCCGCGATCCCGATCGCGCTCGTCGTCGCGCTCGGTTGGCCCAAAGGTGGCGACGCGATCGTCGTCCTCCGCCCGCAGCACGTCGAGCCGCTCGAGACGCAGCGCGCGATCTTCGACGCGTTCGGCGGAAAGCCGGGCCAATGGGTGATCCTCGACGTCGATCGCGACGCGACCGCCGCGCGCGATCGCATGGACGCGATCGCCGAGGCGCTCGAGCCGCTACGCGACTCGGGCGACATCGAGGGCTTCGATGCGCTCGCGAGCTTCGCGCCGGGTCCCGCGCTCGCGAAGAAACGCCTCGCCGCGCGCGACGCGCTCGATCTCCCCGCGCTGAGGCCGCGCCTCGAGAGCGCGCTCGCCGCCGCGGGCTTCGACACCGAGGCGTGCGCGCCCGCGCTCGAGGCGTTCTCGAAGCCGAGCGCCGCGCCCGAATCCGACGCGCCCCCGTGGATTCGCTCGCGGCATATCGCCGAAGATCGGGGCGAGACGCTGGCCGTGACCTACGTGCGCCCGAGCGGCGATCCCGCGAAGGACGCCCGCGCGATCGACGCGATCCACGCGGCAGATCCCCGCGCGATCATCACCGGATATTCGCGCCTCGAGGGCGGCCTCAAGGAGACGCTCGCGCATGATCTCCCGCGCATCGGCCTCGCGGCGCTCCTCCTCGTCGTGATCGCGCTCGGCGCGTCGCTGCGAAGCCTGCGCGACGTGGTCCTCGCGGGCTCGACCCTGCTCGTCGCGGTCGCCGTGGTCGCGCTCGCGATGCGCGTCCTCCACGTGCCGTGGCACGCGTACGACGCGCTGGTGGTGCCCGTGCTCCTCGGCATCACGATGGACGAGGCGATGTTCCTCCTCTACGCAGCGCGCGAGGGCGGGCAAAACCAGATCGAGCACGCGCTCCGCGAACAAGGGCCGCTCGTCATCGCGACGGCGCTCACGACCTCGGCGGGCTTCGCCGCGCTCCTCGCGTGCAAATTCGAGGGTCTCTTCGACGTCGGCGCGGTGGGCGCGATCGGATCGCTCGCAGGCGTCATCGCGGCGCTCCTCGTCGTGCCCGCGGGCCTCGCGCTCGCGCGGCCGCGCGCGAAGTAGTCTCCGTCGCGCTTCCGTGGTTAAGCTCGGGCATGAGATCCGCTTGGTTCGTGCTTCCTTTCGCGACGCTCCTCCCGTTCGTCCACTGCGGGGGCGGCGGCGGAAACACGGCGGACGGCGGTGACGGCGGTGACGGCGGAAACGGAGGCGACTCGGGCCCGAACCTCGGCGCGTCGGTCATCGAGCACCACAACCACGACAATCGCGACGGAGTCTTCGTCGACGCGAAGCTCACGAAGGCTGCGGCCGCGACGATGCACCTCGACACGACGTTCAACGCGACGCTCTCGGGACAGACGTACGCACAGCCCCTCTTCGTCGACGGCCTCGGCGGCAAAGACATGCTCGTCGTCGCCACGGAGCAGAACGTCGTCTACGCCCTCGACGCGGCGAACGGGTCGGTCATCTGGAAGACCGCCGGTCTCGCCTCGCCCGTGAAGCTCTCGAGCCTGCCGTGCGGAAACATCGATCCGCTCGGCATCACGGGGACGCCGTACGTCGATGTCGCGTCGCGCACGATCTACCTCGGCGCGATGACGACGCCCGACGGCGGCACCACGAAGAAGCACCTCGTCTACGCGCTCTCGCTCGACGACGGCAGCGTGCGCGCGGGCTGGCCCGTCGACGTCGGCGCGAAGATTCCGGGCTTCCTGTCGGACGTCCAGAACCAACGCGGCGCGGTCGTCGTGCTCGACGGGATCCTCTACGTCCCCTACGGCGGGCACTACGGCGACTGCGGCAACTACCACGGCTACCTCGTCGGCGTGGACGTGAAGGACCCCACGAAGGTGACGAGCTGGATGACGCCCGCGAAGGGCGGCGGCGCGTGGTGCGCGGCCGGCGTGTCGACCGACGGCACGAGCCTCTACGTCACGACCGGCAACACGTTCGGCGCGACGTCGTGGGGCGGCGGCGACGCGGTGATTCGCCTCGCGAAGGGCCCGACGTTCTCGAGCGCGGGCGCGGATTACTTCGCGCCCTCGAACTGGGTCTCCCTCGACAACCAGGATCTCGACATGGGCACGCACGTGCTCGTCACGCCGAGCTCGCTCGTCCTCGGCTTCGGAAAAGACGGGAAGATCTATTTGACCGATCATGGAAACATGGGCGGCGTCGGCGGCGAGCTCTCGAGCCTCGACGCCGCGAGCGGCGAGATCACCGGCGCGGTCGCGACGTACACGACGCCCGCGGGGACGTTCGTGAGCTTCCGCGTCGACGGCGGAAGCCCGAGCAGCTGCCCGAGCAACGGCGGCGGCAACATGGGCACCGTGAAGATCGTCGCGGGCACGCCGCCGCACGCGCAGATGGCGTGGTGCGCACCGGAGGGCGATCTCTCGCTCCCGATCGTCTCGATGACCGACCCGAGCGGCGCGAACGCGATCGTGTGGAACATGGGCTCGGAGACGAGCGGCGCAAAGCTCTATGGCTACGACGCCGAGACCGGCGCGAAGGTCTTCGCCGGCGGTGGCGCGGGCGACGCGATGGCGAACCACACGCGCTACTTCCAGACGCCCATCGTCGCGAAGGGCCGCGTGTTCGTCCCCGCCGACGGCGCGCTCTACGCGTTCACGCCGTGAGGCGCCGCGCCGTCGATGGCGCTATGCTTCGGACATGAAGTCACTCACGGCTTGTGCTTGTCTATTTTCTTTCGTGCTCGCGTGCGGCGGCTCGACGACCGACATCGGCGACAGCGGCAGCGACGGCGGACCGACGAACGACGCGACGACGAAAGACACGTCGACGAGCGACGTCGCGGTCGCAGACGGCCAAGGCCCGCCCGACACGGGCAACGGCGATTCGTCCGCGCCGTGCGGCGCGAAGGCCGTGAACCTCACGTTCGCCAACTGCCCGACGCAACCGACGTGCGGCGGAACGATCGTCGACGGCATCTACGATTACACGACCGGCTGCATCCCGACCCCGTGGGCGCAAGCGCAGCAGAACTGCCCGACGCTCAAGGTGAGCAACGAGCAAGGCACGGTCCAAGGCTGCATCACGTTCGCGGGCAACCTCGCGACGCGCGACGTGCAGAGCAGCTACAGCGCGACGCTCGCCGTCCCGAGCTCGTGTTTGTTCAACAGCACGTGCACGCAGCTTCAAGGCTACCTGACGCAGGCCGGGCTCACCGCGACGTGCGCTGCCTCGACGGGCGGATGCACGTGCAACGTCTCGTCTTCGTACGCGGGCACGGGCGCCACGACGTACACGGCGACCAACAACCAGGTCGTGACGAGCACGAACAACCACTACGACTACTGCATGGGAACCGGCACGATCGACATGCAGTGGGTCTCGGGCCCGAACGCCGAGCCCGGCGTCTACACGCTGACGAAGCAGTAGATCACGGCGGCGGCGGCGCGCAGAGCGAGCCGCATTTCCAGTGCTTCACCGCGGGGTCGTAGTTGCACCCGCCATTCGCGCAGTCGCTGTCGTCGATGCACTCGTCCGCGGGCGTGTGGCAGAAATAATCGAGGTCGGGCGAGAAGCAGAACACGTCGGAGCTCTCGCTCGGCGAGCAGTACCCGCCTGCGCCGCAGTCGCTGTCGAGCCGGCAGTTGCTCTTGCTCTCCGCGCAGACGTTCGCGACGACCGACGTCGCGTCGGAACGGCACACGCACGCGGTCCCCGCGCAGTCCCCGTCGCTCGCGCACTGGTCGTAAGAGCACGAAAGGCTGAACGCGCCGCCCATGTTGGGAAGGCAGCGCCCGTTCGTGCCGCTCGTACAATCGGAGTCGCGCGAGCAGTTCCCCGGAACCCCTCCGTCGCCGAACTGCCCGTCTTCCGTTCCGCGCCCGCTCGGGCACGCGACGGCCGTCGCGCGGTGATTCTTCGGAACACGTCCCGCCGCGTCGCTGCTCGAATCTTTGCCGTTCGAGCCGCCGTCGCCGCCATCGGCGGTCGTGTCGACGGTCGTCCCTCCGCAAGCGAGCAACAGCGAAGCGAGCCACACCGCGTTCTTCATGTTGCGCGCAATCAGCACGAGTCGTGCCGCGCGCAACCGCTGGAAACTCCCCGTCCCGAGTGAGCCGCTTTGTGTCAAGCCAGGAGCGCGTCGGCGATGCGAAGGGCAACGGCGCGCGCTACCGTTCGTTCACGACGCGCTCAACCGAAACGCCGCGCCGAGGCCCGCGGCCATCTCCTCCGGCGTGATGCGCCCGTCGTGATCCACGTCGAGCGCGTCGAACACCGCGGTGGCTCCGCCCCACTCTTCGCGCGTGATGAAGCCGTCGCCGTCGAGATCGTAGACCTGGAAGAGGTTCTTCGCGGCTGAGCCGCGCGCCTCGCCAACGACCTTGTCGAGCCGTTCGCCGAGCTGCTTCTCGAGCGCGATGAGCGCCTTCGAGAAACCTTCGATGCCCTCGGCGAGCTTGTCCTTCGCCATCGCGTCCTTCTCGTGCATGGCGCGGAAGGTCGACTCGTCGATGTGGATCTTCTCGATCGACTTCGTCTTCGCCTTCTCGGCGTCGAGCTTGCGCGGGAGATCGCCCTGCTTGCTCTCGAGCTCCGCGAGGAGGCTCGGCGAGATCGTGAGCAGATCGCACCCAGCGAGCTCTTGGATCTCGCCGATGTTGCGGAAGCTCGCGCCCATGACCTCGGTCTTGTGGCCGTACTTCTTGAAGTACTCGTAGATCTTCGTGACGCTCACGACGCCCGGATCTTCTTGCGGCGAGTAGTCGCGGTTCTCGTGCTTCTTGTACCAGTCGAGGATGCGCCCCACGAACGGCGAGATGAGCGTGACGCCCGCCTCGGCGCAGGCGATCGCCTGGTGGACGCCGAAGAGCAGCGTGAGGTTGCAGTGGATGCCCTCTTTTTCGAGCTGCTCGGCGGCGCGGATGCCCTCCCACGTCGACGCGATCTTGATGAGGATGCGATCGCGCGTCGCGCCCGCGGCCTCGTACTGGAGGATGAGCAAGTGCGCTTTGTCGATCGTCGCCTTCGTGTCGAACGAGAGGCGCGCGTCGACCTCGGTCGAGACGCGGCCCGGCACGATCTTCAAGATGCGAAGGCCGAACTCGATGCTGAGGCGGTCGATCGCCTTCTTCACGACGGCGTCCTTGCTCGCGCCCGGCCCGGCCTCGCGCTTCGCGAAGAGGAGCGCGTCGTCGACCAGCGACTGATACTCGGCCATCTGCGCGGCCGCCGTGATCAGCGAAGGGTTCGTCGTCGCGTCGCGCGGCGTGAACTTCTTCATCGAGTTCATGTCGCCCGTGTCGGCGACCACGACCGTCATCTTCTTGAGCTGTTCGAGCAGGTTGGGCATAAGGCAGTGATCTCGCGCGGCGCGTTGGGCGTCAAGCCGCGCGGCGCAGCCGCTGCGCAAAATGCGAGGAATGCGGCGAGCGGGGGCGAATCGCGCGGGAATCGCGCCCCGGCGTGGCGGTCTATGCCTTGCACCTTTTTTTCTCCGTGAACTTCGACGCCGTGCTTTTGCGGGGGCTCTCGCGCAAACAGCGCATCAAGGCCGCGCTGCTCGCGTCGTGGTTCTTCGTCACCGTGGCGACTTTGTGGCTGCTCAAGCCCGTCCGCGTCGCGTCGCTCCTCGTTCACCTCGGCGCGGTCGAGACGCCGTACGTGCGACTCGCGGGCGTCGTGACGGTCGCGGTCGTCGTCACGTTCTACTCTTGGGCGGTCAACCGGCTCTCGCGCGTCGAGGTCGTCCGCTGGGCGCACCTCGTCTTCGGCGCGATCCTCGTCGGGTTCTGGGTCGCGCTCCGCGTGTGGGGCCCGTGGCTCGGCGCGCAGCGCCCGTTCGTCTGGGCCGTCTACATCCTCGTCGAGATTTATTCGGTCGTGCTCATCGGGATCTTCTGGACGTACACGAACGACATCTGCGACGAGGACGACTCGAACAAGCTCTACGGCATCATCGGAGTCGGCGGCATCTTGGGCGGCGCCGCGGGCGGCGCGTTCGTCGACGGGTTCACGAAGGCGGTCGGACCGATCAACTTGCTCCTGATCTGCGCGGGGCTCTGCGTCGTGTCGGCGCTCCTGGGCTCGCTCACGGAGGCGCTCGTCCACCCGCCGAAGCGCGTCATCTCCGCCGAAGAGAAGAAAGAGGGCGGCCTCGCGACGGCGCTCGAAGGCGCGCGCGAGGTGCGGGCCAGCCGTTACCTCATGCTCATCGTCGGGATCGTCATCGCGTACGAGTTCACGGCGACGCTCACCGACTTCGGCATCAGCGTGGTCTTCGAGCGCTCGTTCCACGACGAGGTGCTCCTCACGCGCATGTACGGACGGCTCGGGTGGATCGTGAGCGCGACCGCGCTCGTGAGCCAGCTCGTGCTCGTGCCGCTGCTGCTCCCGCACAAGCGGATCGCGCTGCTCGTGCCGCCCGCGGTGATGGTCATCGGCGCGGTGAGCGTGCTCGCGGCGCCGATCTTCGTGACCGCGATGTTCCTCGCGGCTTCCGATCGCGGCCTCAACTACTCGATCCAACAGGCCACGAAGGAGTCGCTCTACGTCCCGCTCACCGACGTGCAGAAGTACAAATCCAAGGCGTTCATCGACATGTTCGTCGATCGGCTCGCGAAGGCGTTCGCGGCGTTCGCGCTCATCGCGATCATCCAAGCGGTGGGCGCGTCGATCGGCGCCTCGATCGGCTTGAGCATCCTCTCGATGCTCGCCTGGGCCTTCGCGGCGTACGGTCTCGGGGCATATTGGGGCCGCAAGGGCTTCGCGCGGTCACGACCAAAAACCGAAAGCGCCCGAGCCGCCCGCAGCGGGACCGAGGCCGCTCGAGCCCGCGCCAGCAAAGTGACGAAAAACGTGCTACTCGCACGCGCGGCATGAGCTGGCTCGTACCGCTCGCGAACGTCGCGAAAAAGCGAGGCGCGGACGACCCGAAGGTGATCGGTGGAAAAGCCGCGAACCTCTCGTGGCTGATCAAGCAAGGCTTCGCGGTCCCCGACGCGTGGGTGCTCGGGACGGACGCGTTCGCCGCCGCGCTCCGCGAGCTTCCGCCTCACTGCGATCCGAAGCAGCTCCTTCGCGCGGCGAGCGGTCGGTTCGTGCACGAGCGCGCCGCCGAGGCGCGCGAGCAGATCTTGAAGGCGCCGCTCCCGCGCGGCCTCTCGGTGGAGCTCGACGAGCTGTGGCGCGACGAATCCGCGCGCTCGCCGTGGGGCTTCGCCGTGCGATCGAGCTCGACGTGCGAGGACGGCTCGCTCGTGTCGATGGCGGGCCTCGCCAAGACGGAGCTCGGCGTTTTTGGGGATGAGGCGCTCGGCCGCGCGATCCGCGAGGTGTGGGCGTCGATCGCGTCGGGGCGCGCGCTCGGGTACCTCGCCGCGCACGGCATCCGCGAGGTCTCGATGGCCGTCGTGATCCAGCGCATGGTCCCGGCTCGAGCGGCCGGCGTGATGTTCACGCAGCTTCGCGATCGTCACGTTCGCGCGCGCGAGCGCGTCATCAACGTCGGGTTCGGGCTCGGCGCGCCGGTGGTCGACGGCACGAGCACGCCGGACATGCTCCGCCTCGACGAGAAGGGCCGCGTCGTCGAGTCGCTCGTCGCCGAGAAGACCGTGTCGCTCGTCGTCGAGCGGAAAGGCGCGCTCGTCCACGCGCGGCCCGAGGCGCCCAACGACCCCGCGCTCTCCGACGCGCGCGTGCGCGACCTCGCCGAGATCGCGCTCCGCCTCGAGAAGATCCAGGACATCGCGTACGACGTGGAGTTCGCGTGCGACGACCAGCGCACGTGGCTCGTGCAGGTGCGACCGGCGACGGGACGCGGCTTCCCCGAGGGCGGCGACGCGACGACCGTGTGGAGCTCGGTCAACGTGGGCGAGGCGCTCCCCGGCGTCGCGACGCCGATGACGTGGTCCGTCGCGGGCGCGTTCAGCGAAGCGGGCTTCCGAAAGGCCTTCGCGACGCTCGGGTGCCGCGTGCCGAAGACCGCGCGCCTCGTCGGCAACGTGCACGGCCGCTTCTACTTGAACCTCTCGGAGTTCATGCGCATCGCCGCGCAGGTCCCGTGGCTCGATCCGCGCACGCTCGTCGAGCTCGGCGGAGGCTCCGGCGCCGACGAGGTCTCCGCGCAGATCCTCGACGTGTCGCACAAGGGCTTCTACGCGCGCCTTCCGATGACCGCGTCGCGCCTCTTGAAGCAGCAGCTTCGCCTCGACGAGGACGTGCGCAAATTCGAGGAGTGGGCCGAGCGCGCGCTTCGGCTTCATCACGCGCTCGATCTCGCGATCCTCCCGGACGAGGGGCTCGCGCGGACGATCATCGACTCGCAGGTGATGCTCGAACGAACAGGCAGCGTGATGCTCACGTGCGCCTCGAGCTCGCTCGGCGCGCACGTCGCGCTGAAGACGCTCCTCTCGCGCGTGTCGCCCATCGACGCCGATCGCCTCGCGCAGGCGCTGACCGCGGGCATCCGCGATCTCGAGAGCGCGCGACCTGCGATCGGCCTCATGCGCGTCGCGGTGCTCGCGCAGTCCGAGCCCGAGGCGCGCGCGGCGATCGAGCGCGAGACGACGACGGGCCTCGACGCGATCCCCGACGGGCCGACGCGCCGCGCGCTCGTGAGCTTCCTCGAGCTCTACGGCGATCGCGCGGTGCGCGAGCCCGAGCTCTCGACGCCGCGCTGGAAAGAGGACCCGCGCCCCGTGCTCACGATGCTCCGCGTCGCGCTCCGCGGCGAGGCGCGCGACACGCACAAAGCGCTCGAGAACGCGCGAACGCAGGCCGACTCGGAGACGCAGCGCGTGCTCGATCGCATGAACGTGCTCGAACAGACCGCGCTCCGCCACCTCGTCGCGCGCGCGCAGAAGGCCGCGCGGATGCGCGAGCGCATGCGCGGATGGGTGACGCGCGTGCTCGGGCTGATCCGCGAGGTGCTCCTCGACGCGCAGCGGCGCCTCTTGCGGCTCATGCCCGAGATCCAAGAGGACGAGCGCACCGCTCGCGCTGGCGTCGACGGCACGGCGGGCGGGGCGAACGTGGTGCCGTCGGTGTTCTTGCTCACGGTCGACGAGGTCGTCGCCGCTCTCCGCAACGCGCGCACCGATCTAGCGCCCCTCGTGCGCCTGCGCCGCGCGGAGTACGCGCGCGACGTCGCGCGGCTCGATCCCCCCGTGACGTTCGTCGGCGCGCCGGTCGGCGTTCAGGCCCCGCCCGTCTCGGGTGAGGTCCTTCGCGGCATCCCAGCGTCGAGCGGCGTCGTGCAAGCGAGCGTGCGCGTGCTCCGGAGCGCGGACATGAGCGCGTTCCAGCCCGGAGAGATCCTCGTCGTGCGAACGACCGACGTCGGCTGGACGCCGCTCTTCTTGATGGCCGCGGGCATCGTCACCGAGCTCGGCGGCGCGCTGTCGCACGCGGCGATTGTCGCGCGCGAGTTCGGCGTGCCGAGCGTCGTGAACGTCGCGGGCGTGACGCGCCTCCTTCGGACGGGCGACGTGGTGCGCGTCGACGGGGATCAAGGCACGATCGAACGCGTCCATGGGTGAGCGCATCTTCGTCGCCGAGCGCGATTGCGCCGTCGACGAGCTCGCCGACGCCCTGGCCCTCGACGCGGGACGCGTGTTCATCGGAAAACGGCGCGCGAAGCGCGGCGACGCGGTGCGCGCAGGCGACGCCGTGCGCATCTCCGAGCGGCGCGAGATCGACGTAGTCGTCGCAATCCTCCACGAGGACGATCGGTTCGTCGCCGTCGACAAACCTGCGGGCATCGCCACAATCCCCGACGAGCACGAGTCCGAGGGCTCGCTCGTGTGGCGCACGGCGCGCGAGCTCGGCGTGGCCCCCGAGTCGCTCCACGTCACCTCGCGCCTCGATCGCGGTGTGAGCGGCGTCGTCGTCTTCGCGCGGTCCGAGCGTGCCCGCGAACAGTTGCAGAACGCACGCACTTCCGGGGCTTATTTCAGGCGCTACGCGGCGATCGCGTCCAAGTCCCCCACCCCGCTCGAAGGCGCGTGGGACGCACCGATCGGCCGCGCGCGCGATCCCAAGAAGCGCATGGTGGGCGGTCGCGACGCGCAGTCCGCGAGCACGCGCTACCGCGTCGTCGCTGCGACTCCGCGAGCGGCGATGTTGTCGGTCGAGCCCGTGACGGGCCGCACGCACCAGATCCGCGTGCACGCGAGCCACGCCGGCGCGCCGCTCCTCGGCGATCGCGACTACGGCGGCTCGCGCACGCTCGTCTTGCCGACGGGCAAGGTGCTCGCGCTCGAGCGCGTCGCGCTCCACTGCGCGCGCGTGAGCGTGACGGGGATGATCGACGTTCGCGCGCCGATCCCGAGCGAGCTCCGCGACTGCTGGCTCGCGCTCGGCGGTGAAGACTCGGCGTGGGCCGCGTTCGAATGACCCAGCGCTCGCCCGAGTGGATCTAGTCTTGAGTGTCGACGACAACGATGGCGTGGTCTGGTCGATCCACGTGAGCTCCTGATCAGAGCCGCCGCGCACTCGCGCACATGTGAACGCGCCCGCGGTGAACGACGCCCTCGCCGTCGAGCTTCGCCGATTCGCCGAACGTCGCGCGGAGGAGCGCGTCGTCGGTCGCCGTGATCCGAACGCGCCGCGCCTTCGCCGGCGGCACCTCGTCCCACGGGATCTCGAAGACTCGCGCCCCGCTCGCGACGAACGTTCGCCGAAGCGCGGGCACTTGGCCTTTGTCTTCGTCCGCGACGCGAAGCTCGAGCTTCGTCCCCTTCGCGTCGACGCTCCATCGCCCTTCGCTCCCGACGATGCGCGCCTCGCGCGTCGGATACCGCACGACGCGAGCGCCCAGCGCGCGCACGATCGGATGATCGATGTCGCACTTCACCGCGAACCACGCGGCTGCGCCCTCGTGAAGAATCGAAATGCGCCAGAGCGCCTCGCGATAATCGAACGCGGGAAACGGAGCGCCGCGCATGGCGAGCCCGCTCATCTCGAAGAGGAGCACGCTCGCGCGCCCATCCACCTCGAAGCGCTCGGGGACGAGCGCGCGCGCAGCCGCTTCATCGAGCGTCGCCGCGACTTCGAGCGTGAGCGCTTCGGTTCCCTGGAGCTTCATTTGTCCGGGCAGTCTACTCGGTGATACGACGATGCCCGCCTGCAGTTGAGGGTGAGGAGGACGACATCATGGGCCAAGACGATTTGAGCGTTGGCGATTCGCTACAAGGCAAGACCGATCTCGCGTCGCAGGTGCAGCGATTCGGCAAGGTGAACGACATCCTCCAGCGTGCGATCGCGCGTCTGCAGGCGATCCAGACCGATCTCGGCGCTGCGGGCCCGTCCGGCGATCCGACGGTGCAGGCCGTGCTCCAGCAGATCGTCGCGAGCGCCGCGGGCGCCGCGGGTCTCGTGATTCCGTCGTCCGCGACGGGCGCCGCGAATCCGGTCGATGGGATCATCGTCAAGGTGATCAAGGACCCCGGCCCCAACGGCACGCCGGACGTGACGAAGACGCAGACGCTTCATTCAACAGATCGGGCAGAATCTGACGGCTGGGACCAGCCCGACCGGCGGCGTGTAGTCATCGTCGCATTGGGGTGAGCGTCAGATTCGAGCTCGGTCGGGAAATCAACGAGCGGCCGAAATCCGACCCACCCCATGCGATCGCTCGTTCGATACGCGCCGCGCCCGAGACGAGCGTCGACATAAACGTGCGTCCACGTCGCTCCGCGAATCACGACCTGCAGCTCGCTCACGAGACGATCCCTTTCGGATGCGAGTGTTGGCGTGGCGCCACCGTCGTATGTCGACGCAGTCCAATCTTGCACGCCACCGACCATGTCACGCACGCCGAACGGCGAAACGTCGAGCGGAAACGCTCCGACGGGCTCGGGCTGACTCGCCTCGGGTCGTGACTCGCGGAGCTTCGCGAACGACGGCTCGAGCTGCGGCCCCATCGGGAACGCTCGTCCGTCCACGCCGCGTGCGGCCTTGTCCCATTCGAGTGACGTCGGAAGGCGATACGAGAGTCCCGTCTTCTTCGATAGCCAAGCGCAGTAAGCGAGCGCGTCGAAGTAACTAATCGCGTATGACGGGTAAATCGCGCCATCGGTCACCGACGCGCTTCCGCGCCTCTGCGCCTTCGACCGCGTACTCGCTGAGCCGCCACTCGCCGTTCACGCGCACGACATCCGGCTCCGACGCCTTCTTCTCTCGCGGGATCCGCTTCTCGCGCTCCTCCTCGCTCAACTCATCGAGAAACGCGAGGTACTCCCCGAGCGTCACGGGGAACTCCCCGATCGCGAAGTCCGGCAGCTCGTGCTGCTGCATCTTCAAATTCAAACCGGTCGGCGAGAGGAACGGCCCGCCGGGAACGAGCACCATCCCCTTCGGGAGCGTCGCGAGCGCGCCGAGCTCGCAGCGGAGCTCGTGCCTCAGCGCGCGGCGGATCTTCAACGGGAAGCGCGCGGTCTTCTCGCCGAGCTTCGCGACGACGACGTACGAGCCCACCTCGAACCTCTCGCTGCGTCGCGCGGCGATCGGCCGCGGTTTGCCGAGCTCGTAGAGCGAGCCGCGGAGCTCGTAGCGCGCGATCGTCAGCTCCGCCTCGGGGTGGCTACACGCGATCTCGAGCTCGCCGAGGTTCGAGAGCTCGAGCGCGAGCGGACCGTCGTCGTACGCGCGCGCGAGGTCGAGGTGCTGCGCCATGCGCTCGGCGTCACCCTGCTCCTCGGCGACCTCGAACTGCCTGAAATGCAGCCGCGCCATGCCGGCGCGAGCGCGCGCGTGATCCTCGACGCGGCCGATCGCGCGCAGGTACGCGGTCTCCGCGCGCGCGAGCAACCGCGCGGCCTCCGAGGCGAGGCGGCGCGCCTCCGTCTGTTTGTCCCACGCGGGCTGGCGCTTCTCGACGCCGTCGAACGGCGCGAACTTCGCGAGCTCCTCGTCGGCTTGCTCCATGAAGTAACGACTCTCCGCCTCGAGCGCGATGAACGTCTCGTAGACGTCGTCGCCCTCTTGCGCGAGCTCGTCGGCCTCCTTCTCGCGCTCGAGGCGCGCGCGCTCGCCGTCGAGGTGCTCGTCGATCGCGTCCGCGAGAAAGCGCGCGCTGCCGGGCCGACGATCCGGATCGGTCTCGATGCACGACCGAACGAGCGCCTCGAGGTGGCTCGAGCCGAGCGCGCCCGGCGGGACGTGCTTCGCCGAGGGGACGTCGCCGGTCGCACGCGAGACGAGGCTCGCGTGATCTTCGTCGGCGAAGAGGCGCAGACCCGAGAGCGACTCGTAGAGCATCGCGCCGAGCGCGAACACGTCCGTACGCGCGTCGACGCGCCCGCCCGTGATTTGCTCGGGCGCCATGTACCCGGGGCTCCCCGCGGAGATCGAATCCTTCTGCGAGCGCTTCACGTCGCTCCCCTCGAGGAGCTCGGCGATGCCCCAGTCGAGCACGTAGACCTCGCCGAACTCGCCGACGATCACGTTCTCCGGTTTCAGATCGCGGTGAACGACGCCGCGGCTGTGGGCGTAGTCGACCGCGAGGCACACCTGGCGGAGCACCGCGAGGAGCTGCGCGCGCGACGAGGGTTTCTCCGTGTCGCGCAGCACGTCGAAGAACGTGCGTCCGCGGATGCGGCGCATCGTGTAGTACGGCGTCTGCTCGGGGCCGACGCCGATGTCGTAGACCGGGATGATCGCCGGGTGCTCGAGCTGCGCGCACGTCTGCGCCTCGCTCACGAGCATCGTCGCGAACGCCTCGCCGCCCTCGGGCAGCGCGGCCTTCTGCGCGATGCTCCGGCCGAGCAGGTTGTCGAAGACCTCGTCGACGCGACCCATGCCGCCGCGACCGAGCTCGTTCATGAAGACGTAACGCGGGCCCGCCTCCGCGAGCTCCGAAGGCGGCGGGGGCTGCGTCGTCGCGATCCCGATGCCGCTCTCTTTTCTTCCGCCAGGCAGCTGGGTCTTGCCGCGCACCTGCATCGTGAGGCGCGAGCGCAGCGTGCGCGCGACCTCCGCGGGCGTCATCGTGCGCTGCTTCGGGTCCCCCATCGCGCGCAGCTTACGGAAGCGCACGCACGTCGCGCAAGATGCCTCCCACGAACTTCGCGCGAAGGTAAAAGCCGCGTGGAACGGTCGAAACGCGCTCCCCATCGCGTCCGGGCGCCGCGGTGCGGACGCTCCCCGTCGCCGCCTTGGGCCGGAGCTGCATGTAGCGGCCCACGTGCGCCGAGAGATCCTCGATGTCGCCGATCGCGATGCGCCCGATGATTTCGTCGAAGTCGTCCTTCAACGCGTCCTCTTGCTCGCGCGTCGGCGACCAGAGGAGCGCGTCGCCGATTCGTTCGCGCTCGTGAACCGGCACCCAGAGCACGCGCGAGAGCTTCTTGCGAACCCACGACGTCGCCCACTCCGCGCGGTCCGTGTCCATCAGCGAGAGCGCGCACACGAACGTCGACTCGGCGGGTTTTCCGCCCTCGAGCGGCACGGTCTTCAGCTCGACGCCGAGGTCCGGGAAGTCCATCTCCGCGCCCGTTCCCGTCGCGCCGAGCGCTCGCTCGAGCAGCTCGCCCACCTTGCCCTTGGTGCGCACCGCCTCCCCGTCGACGACGAACGCCTCGCGCGCGGCCAAATCGGCGACGCGCACGCCCGCGAGCGCGCGAACGCGCGACATCGAGCTCGTCGGGGGTGCGAGGCGGATCCACGCGCAGATGCTACCCTCTCGTTCATGCGGCGCGCCGCCTTCCTTCTCGTCCTCCCGCTCGCGCCTGTCGCGCTCCTCGCGCCCGCGCTCGCGGACGCCCCGCGCGAAGTTAGAGGTAACGTGATGCGCGATCCCGCGCCGCTCACGTCGAAGACGCAGTGGGTCTTCGACCTGCGCTGGGACTCGGGCGACGTCTACCTCGTCGGCGTACGCAAGATCGAGCTGCCCTCGCCGATGACGACGCCGCGCGTGATGGGCCGCTTCGCGATCGAGCTCACCGAGCACGGCGTCTTGGTGGAGCGCACGCGCTTCGATTTCCCCGGGCTCGCCGTTCCCGACGAAGACGGCGGCGTTCGCATGAACCAGAAACTGAAGACGCGAATCGGTGTATTTTTTCCGGTGACGTCACGCGGCGACAAGCTCGAGCTCGTCGATCGCGCGACGGGGCAGCGCTGGGCGCTCCCTTGGCCGCCGCAGCAAGCCCCGACGGATGGAGGTGTCGAGCAATGAAAGCGATTCGAGTCTTGCTTGCTCCCGGCGCGCTCTTGTCAGCGCTCGCTTGTAGCTCGTCACCGCCCACGCCCACCGATCCGAACGATTTCGTGCTCGGGATCAAGGACACGCCCTCGTGCGCGCTGAACTGCGATCCGACGTGCAACGAGAGCACGACGCCGTGGGTCTGCCCCGCGCTCGCCGATTGGTCGCAGGTCCCGCACGATCCGACGGCGTGCGGCTCGTTCGACGGAAAGACTTATCCCGCCGTCGTCCCCGGACAGTGCGTCGCGACGGATCCCGCGGGCTCGGCGCTCGTGAAGGCGCAGGTCGCTTCGATGCCGATCGTGCTCCCCGACGGCCGGCGCCTCCAGCCCGTCGGAAACGAGCTCGTCTTCGAGACCGACGGCGGCTTCCCCGCGTCGCAGCTCTGGATCCCGAACACGCGCTTCCTCGCGATCAACGACACCGGCTACCACACGCAATCGATCCGCGTCGTCGACACGGCGATGCTCAAGACGAACGCCGCCGGCGCGCAGGTCGCGCGCATCGCGTACGCGCCGCCGAACGGCGTCAATTTCGGTCTCGCTTATCTGCCCGCGCACAAACTCCTCTTCGCGTCGGGCGACAACTCGCAGGCCGCGATCCTCGCGTTCGATTTCGACGAGACGACCGGCAAGATCACCGAGGACGTCGCGAAGAACATCGCGCTCCCGGCGAGCACGCTCGCCTCGGGCATCGACATCTCGCCCGACGGCAAGACGATGCTCGTCGGACAGTCGCTCGGCACGAGCATCTTCGTCATCAGCCTCGACGATCTCACGTACGGCCAGCAGCTCGGCACGATCGAAGCGGGAGTCAAAGATCTCTACGCGCTCCACTTCGATCCGTTCGACCCCACGGGCAACACCGCGTACGCGACGATGTGGACCTCGGCGGTCGACTTCAACGACCCGTCGCACATGAAGCTCCTCCAGATCGACGTCGGCGCCAAGGCAGCGACGGTGCGCACCGTGGGGAAATCGCCCGAGGAATTCATCTTCCTCGACGCGAAGTACGCGCTCGTCGCGAACGCGCTCGCCGACACGCTGTCGATCTTCGATCGCGCCGCGGGGCAAGTGGTCGGCGAGGTGAAGGTCGCTCCGCTCAACGGCCCGAGCCCCTCGGCGCTCGCGTTCGACAAGACGCTCTCGCGCCTCTACGTCACGCTCGCGGGCGACAACGCCATCGCGGCGTTCGACGTCGACATGAACCAGACTCCGCCGACGTTCACGCCCGCGGGCACGATCCCGACGAGCTGGTGGCCCACCGCGGTGAGCGTGGACGCGACCGACGGAACGATCTTCGCGCTCACCGGGCGAGGCCACGGCATCGGCCTCGACTCGCAATGGTACGAGGTCGGCGCGGCGAACGAGGCCAACCGGCTCGCGGGCACCATCGCGGCGATCGCGCCGCCCGACGCGCCGACGCTTGCAAACTACACGCAAACGGTCACGGCGCAGAACGTCGTCCAGGCGCTCGACGGCTACCCCACGGTGCAGTGCAACGGCGCGCCGTACGACTTCCCCGTCCCGCAAAAGCCCGAGGACGGCGCGAGCACCAAGATCAAGCACGTCTTCTTCATCGTCCGCGAGAACAAGACGTTCGACTACGTGATGGGCGCGCAGCCCAACGTCGACGGCGATCCGACGCTCGTGCTCGCGCCGGGCAACATGGACGCGGTCTACCCGAACGCAGCGGCCATCGGCTCGCAGTTCGCGCAGATGGACAACTATTACATCGACGCGGAGCAATCGATTCAAGGCCACACGTGGACCGTCTTCGGCCGCAGCACCGACTACGCCGAGCGCCGCTGGCTCAACATCTGGGGCCGCGGGCAGTTCTCGGTCACGTATCAGCCTGGCATCGGCGGCGAAACCACCCCCGAAGAGGGCAACATCTTCGACTTTCTCACGAGCGGCGGCGTGAAGGTCCAGAACCAAGGCGAGTTCGTCGGCGGCTTCGGCCCGACGCGCGACATCTACTGGCCCGGCGGAACGAGCGACGGCACGATCCCCGACACGCTCGGCGCTTGCTACGCGGCGGCGCGCCTCCGCGCGACGTGCGACCCCGCGGAGTTCACGTACATGTGGCTGCCGAACGATCACACGCACGGCCTCGCCGCGGGCTACCCGAACCCCGCGCTCTACATCTCCACGAACGACGAGGGGACGGGCATGTTCATCGACGGTCTGTCGCACTCGCCGTTCTGGCAGGACAGCCTCGTCGTCGTCGTCGAGGACGATCCCTCCGAGGGCGGCGATCACGTCGACGTGCACCGATCGATCGCGCTCTTCGCGTCGCCGTGGATCAAGCGCAACTACGTGAGCCACGCGCACTACCACCTGTCGTCGGTGCACAAGCTCATCTCCGACATCTTCGGAAAGCCGTATCGGAACGACACGATCGCGAACGCGCCGCTCCCGCTCGACGTGTTCACGTCGACGCCGGACTACACGCCGTTCAAGTACGTGCCGCGCAAGTGGACGGATCTCTCGTGCAACCCGAGCGGCTCGAGCGGCTCGAAGACCGCCGAGCACTGGGACTTCACCGACCCAGACGATCAGCCCGGCCTCGATCGCCAGGTGTGGGACGCGCTCCACGCGCTTCCGCCGCAGAAGAAGTGACGTTCAACCCGCGAGGCGCATCACTTGGTCGCGCGTGAGCTTGCGCGGCTCGGGCGGGAGATCCTCGGTCTTGACCATCATGCCGCTCGCGTACTTCCAATCGCCGTCCTCCCGCACGAAGCCGGACAGCTCGACGAACGAGCGATCCACGCCGCGCTCGAAGATGCGCGCGTAGAAGAGCACCTCGCCGACGTCGCCCTCCATCGATGCGTGCATGATGCACAGATCGAGATAGCGGAGGCCCTCGCGCGACCTCTGGTACTCCGTCGCGGCGCTGTCGGTCTTGTCGGGGTGCTCGGCGCAGAGCGTCTTCGCTAGGTAGTCGACCTCGCCGAGGGCGAAGGCGGCGTAACGCGATCGCATCAGCTCCTCGGGCGTCGCCGCCTTTCGCGCGCCCTTGAGGACCGGACCGCAGCACTCGGCGAAGCGGCGGCCCGAATGGCACGGACAATCTTTGCGGGTCACGGTCCGAGCTTATCGCGGTAGCCTCCAGCGTCGATGTCCCGCCGCTTTCTTTCGCTCGCCGCGCTCGCGTTTTGCGTCGCAGGCTGCCCCGAGACCAACCCCGACGACTTCCCCGCGCCGCCCGAGCCGTGCGCCGATCTCAGCACGCCCGAGGGCTACGTCGCCGCGCTGAAATGCGACGACTTCAAGTCGTGCGCGTTCCAGTGCACGTGCAGCGAGCCCGCGAAGCCGTACCAGTGCCCCGCGATGCAGCCGTGGAGCGCGGTCTCGCACGGCGCCACGTGCGGGGACTTCGACGGAAAGACGTTTCCGGATCCGGTTCAAGGCACGTGCACCGCGAGCGCCCCCACGGGCGACGCGCTCGATCTGACGGGCCTCGATCCCAAGGTCGCGAACCGTTGGCACTTGCCCGACGGGCACTTCATCCAGCCCGCGGGCCACGACCAGATCATCCACGGCGACGACGTGACGAGCGCGTTCCTCGTCGACGAGATCCTGATCCCGGGGACGAGCTTCGCCGTGCTCGTCGACGGCGGAGTCCAGGACAACGCCCTCTACACGGTCGATCTCGACAAGCTCTCGACGGACGCGCCGGCGCTCGTCTCGCACGTGCGGTTCGCGGCGCCCGAGCAGCTCGACTACGGGCTCGCGTTCGTCGCGCCGAACGAGGTCTACGCGTCGGGCGCGGGCAACGGGAAGGTCTTCGCGTTCACGATCGATCTCCAGACCGGCGCGCTCGCGCGCGACGACGCCAAGGACGTCGACCTCGGCGAGGCCTCCTACCCGCAAGCGCCGAGCCGCTGGTACGCGGGCGGGCTCGCGACGACCGCGGATCCGAACAAGCTCCTCGTCGTGCCGTCGACGAACGAGTCGCAGCTGCGCGTGCTCGACCTCGGCGCGAAGACGTTCACCGGGATCGACCTCTCTCCGTCGCACGAATTCTTCGGGATCTTTCCGAACCCGAACGACACCACGCAGAACACGTATTTCGTCACGAGCTACGACACGCGGCAGATCCTCCAGATCGATCTCGCGGGCGCGAAGGTGACGACCGCCTACGCGACCGGAAAGAACCCCGAGGGGATCGCGGTCACGCCGACGCATCTCATCGTCGCCAACAGCGACGACGACACGATCCAGGTCTTCGACGCGATCAACGGCACGACGGTGCAGACGCTCAACGTGAAGAGCGACGGCGTCACGGGCGCGCAGCCGAGCGTGCTCGCGTTCGACTCCACGCGAAACCGCGTCTACGCGACGCTCTCGGGGATCAACGCGATCGACGTCTACGCGTACAACACGAACAACACGGCGCCGCTCCAGCCGCAGGGCCGCATCCCGACGTCGTGGTGGCCCACCGCGCTCCGCTTGCGCGCGGACGGGAGCCTCGTCGTCGCGAGCGCGAAGGGCCACGGCACCGGCCCGGCGACCGGTACGCTCACGACGCCCGATCTCACGCGTGGCGCGATCGCGCTCATCCCGCCGCCCTCGCTCGACGACCTCACGACGTTCAGCGCGACGGTCTCGGCCTCGCGCATCTCGAGCACGGCGAACGGGTTCCCGTCCGTCACGTGCCCCTCGAGCAAGACGTACGACTTCCCGATCCCGACCTCGAACGCGGGCTCGCCGAGCGACCAGATCAAATACGTCGTCTACGTCGTGCGCGAGAACAAGACGTTCGACTCGGTCTTCGGCGACATGCCCGGCGTGAACGGCGATCCTGGCAACGTGCTCTCGCCGGGACGCATGGACGAGATCTGGGCGAACATGCGCGCGCTCGCGAAGCAGTTCACGAACTTCGACGACTACGGCATCGACGCCGAGCAGTCGCTCCAAGGTCACATCTGGACCGCGTACGGACGCAGCACCGACTACATCGAGCGCGTGTGGAGCTCGACGTGGGGACGCAACGTGCGCCTGCCGCGCGTGGGGCTCGACACGAACTTCGGCGCGCCCGCCGAGGGCTCGCTCTTCGTGTGGGCCGACCGCAACGCGATCCCCTACGAGGACATGGGCGAGGTCATCGGCCTCGGCGCCAAGGGCTTCGACTCGCATTACCCAGGGCTCGTCTACAGCCAGACCGTGCCGGACACCGAGAAGGCTTGCTACATCGCCGCGCGCGCCCGCGCGCTCTGCGACCTCACCCCGCTCACGTACGTCGTCTTGCCGAACGATCACACCTACGGCGACGATCCCGGAAAGCCCACGGCGGAGATCATGATCGCCGTGAACGACGTCGCGACCGGCATGATCGCCGACGCGCTCTCGCACTCGCCGCTCTGGCCGAACATGCTGCTCGTCATCACCGAGGACGATCCGCAGACCGGCGAGGACCACGTCGACGCGCACCGGACGCCGTTCGTCCTCGTCTCGCCTTGGGTGAAGCGCGGCTACGTGAGCCACACGGCGATCGGCACCGCGTCGATCCACAAGATGTTCGCGCACCTCTTCGGCAAGCCGTACCAGAGCGAGAGCGTCGCCAACGCGGCCATTCCGTACGACGCCTTCACGAGCACGCCGGACTACACCCCCTATACGTATTCTCAGTTGCAGACGCCGGTCGGGTGCAACCCCGCCAAGGACATGTCGAACGGCCCGCCGCGCAACTACACGATTCCCGACCAGGTTCCGGGGCTCGGCCGCGAAGTCGAAAATCGGCTGAGGTCCATCTCGAAGAGTGGATCGTAAACGTGCGGTCGTACGTCCAACGAGATATTCTGGTGGCAAAATGAGCGATCAAACCGTAGGTCCGGACCGGCTCGTCGGGGTCGAGATCGGCGGAAAATACAAGATCGTCAGCCTGCTCGGCGAGGGCGGGATGGGCTGCGTCTACAAGGGCGAGCAGAAGCTCGGCTCGACGATCCGCAAGGTCGCCATCAAGACGCTCCACGAGCACCTCTCGCACGACCCGCAGATCCTCGCGCGCTTCGAGCGCGAAGTGGGCACCGTCGCCGGCTTGCAGCACCCGAACACGATCCAGGTGTTCGACTTCGGCAAGATGGACGACGGCACGCTCTACATCGTGATGGAGTTCGTCGAGGGCAAGAGCGTCGCCGGCTGGCTCGAGGTGAGCGGCCCGATGGAGCCCGCGCGAGTCGCGAACATCTTGAAGCAGGTGTGCGGCTCGCTCGAGGAGGCGCACGGGCTCGGCATCGTGCACCGCGACCTCAAGCCCGACAACGTCGTCCTCTGCGACAAAGCCGGTCAGCACGACTGGGTCGAGGTGCTCGACTTCGGCATCGCGAAGCGCTCGAGCGAGGTCGACGAGCGCGAGCAGAAGCTCACGCAGCAGGGCATGGTGCTCGGCACGCCGCCGTACATGAGCCCCGAGCAGTTCACGGGCAAGCCCGTCGATCGCCGCAGCGACATCTACTCGCTCGCGGTCATGGCTTACGAAATGCTCACCGGCGGGCTGCCCTTCAACGGAAACACCGCGTGGGAGTGGGCGACGGCGCACATGACCGCGCAGCCGAGGCCGCTCGAGACGTTCCCGGTGAGCATGCGCATCCCGCCCGCGATGAAGGCGGCGATCCTGCGCGGCCTCGAGAAGGATCCGGCGCGTCGCTTCCAAACGGTGACGGAGTTCTTCGCCGCGTTCTCGTCCGGCGTCGGCGCGGACATGGGCGCAGCGTCGCTCACGCCCGGTGCGATGCCGCCTCCGCAGATGTACCCGCACGGGATGACGCAGCCCGGCGCGCCGATCACCGGCCCGCAGGCCCTCGGCCCCGCTCCTACCCCGGTACCAGGTTACCAAACGGGTCCGCACACGTACGGCACGCCGCCGCAGGGCGCGCACACGTACACGCCGCAGCCGTTCCCGCAGATGGCGACGCCTCCGCCCGCGCAGAAGAAAGGCGGCGGCGCGGCGATCGTCATCGCGATCCTCGGGCTCTTGATCCTCCTCGGCGGCGGCGGCGTGTTCGCGTACACGCGCTACGCCGCGGGCCAAGGCGGTCCGTCGTCGACCGACACGGCCGGCGGAACGGCGACCGCTGCGACGACGGCGCCTACGACGACGGTCACGCCGACGACGACCGCGACGGACACAGCCGCGATCGAGCCGCTCGCGCTCGACGCGGGCAAGTCGACGTCGCAGTCGTTCGTCGCGCAGCCCACGGCGAAGAAGGACGCGGGCGCCGTGACGACCTCGACGACCACCGCGCCGACGTACACCGCGCCGACCTACACGACGATCGCGCCGACTTACACGGCGCCGACTTACACGACGACGACGCCCACGTACACGGCGCCTACGGCCACCACGCCGCCCGCGAACGAGCCGCGCGAGTGCGCCGCAGCGCGCTTGATGAAGGGCCAAGGACGCGATCGCCAGGCCGCGCAGCTCGCGCTCATCTGCATGAGGAAGGGCGGCCAGCCGCCTTTCTGACATGAGCGACGACTCGACGCCCTCGCTGGGGAGCGCGCAGGTCATCGCCGATCGCTACGAGGTCATCGGCCTCCTCGGCGTCGGCGGAATGGGTGCAGTCTACAAGGTTCTCGATCGCGAGCTCGACGAGGTCGTCGCGCTCAAGATGCTCAAGCGCGAGATCGCGGGGTCGCCCGACATCGTCGACAGGTTCCGCCGCGAGGTGAAGCTCGCGCGGCGCGTGACGCACCCGAACGTGGCGCGCACGTTCGACCTCGGCGAGCACGTGGGCGAGCGCTTCTTGACGATGGAGTACGTCGAGGGCGAGTCGCTCGCGACGCGCCTCGCGCGCGAGGGGCCGCTGCCCATCGCGGCCGCGACCGACATCGTCTCGGCCGTCTGCACCGGCCTCACGGCCGCGCACGCCGCGGGCGTCGTGCACCGCGATCTCAAGCCCGACAACGTGCTCCTCGGCAAGGAGGGGCGCATCGTCATCACGGACTTCGGCATCGCGCGCGCGCAGGATCCGGGCGCCGCGTCTCGAACCGCGATCCCCGTCGGCACGCCGGCGTACATGGCGCCCGAGCAGGTCGAGGCGTCGCCGAACGTCGACGCGCGCGCCGACATCTACGCGCTCGGCGCGATGATCTACGAGATGCTCACCGGGCGTCTGCCGTTCGAGGCCGACTCGGTCTTCGCCGTGGCCGCGATGCGCCTCGTCCAGCCCGCGCCCGATCCGCGCGCGCGTCGCGCAGACTTGCCGGAGGCGATCGCGCAGCTCGTGATGCGCTGCATGGCGCGAAAGCCCGAGGATCGCCCGCAGAGCGCGACGGAGATCGCGTCGCGCCTCTCGAACGTGACGCTCCCCGCGGGCGACGGACGCGCGATCACGGGCGAGTCGCGCATCGTCTCGCTCGCGCCTCCGAAGGACGACGACGCGTCGCACAAGACGGTCGCGGTGCTCCCGTTTCGCAACGCTGGCGCGTCCGAGGACGAATACCTCGTCGACGGCCTCACCGACGACCTCATCGACGCCCTCTCGATGACGCCGGGGCTTCGCGTGCGACCGCGCGGCGTCGTGATGCAGCACAAGAACGCGACCGATCCGCGCGAGCTCGGGCGCGCGCTCGGCGTGCAGGTCGTCGTCGAGGGAACGATGCGCACGACGAAGGACGCGATCCGCGTGAGCGCGCGGGTCCTCTCGGTCGAGGACGGTTTTCAGATTTGGGCGAAGCGCTTCGACGGGTCGCGCGCCGACGTGCTCCGCATCGGCGACGACGCCTCGCGAGAGGTGGCCGCGGCGCTGGCCGTTCGCTCGCCGACGCGCGTCGCGATGGCGACCGATCCGATCGCGCTCGACCTCTATTTGCGCGGCCGGCACGAGTTCCTCAAATTTTGGTCGACCTCCAACGAGCGCGCTTGCGACCTCTTGAAGTCCGCGCACGAGCGCGCGCCGAGCGATCCGCTGATCATGGCGGCGTACGCGGCCGCCCTCTCGCGACAGTTCGGCCAGACGAACGCGGTCGAGCGCAGCGAGGCGGCGGGGCGCGTCGCGGAGGAGGCCGTGCGCCTCGCGCCGAAGCTCGCCGAGGCGCACCTCGCGCTCGCCACGGTCAGGTTGCAAGAGCCCGATCCCGTCGCGGTGGCAGCCGGAATCGTGCGCGCGCTCTCGCTCTCGCCGCTGCTGCCCGACGCGCACGAGCTCCGCGCACGGCTGCTCTCGGAGATCGCGCCGCCAAGCGAGACGATCGAGGCCGCGCACCGCGCGATGCAGCTCGAGCCGCGCCTGTCGCACCTGCGCTACGACGTTCAGGCGCGCGCGAAGGCGCTCCTCGGCGAGTGGGACCTCGAGGACTACGACGTCCCCGCGGATGCAGACGCGGCGAACCTCCACTGGGTGATGGCTACGCGCTACACGATGTGGAAGCGCGACGAAGCGTCGCTCGTCGCGCTCGCCGCGAAGGTGCAGCAGATGGGCGGCGCGTCTCCGCTCGTCGCGTTCTCCCACGTCGTGGTCGAGAAGAAATTTTCCGATGCCCAGCGCGCGCAGCTCAAGGCCCGCACCGCGACCGAGGGCACCAAGCGCATGCGCATCTTCTGGCACCAGATCATCGCGGAGGCGCGCCTCTACATCGGCGAGGACGGGCTCGACAACGTGCGCAGCGCGGTCGACCTCGGGCTCTTCGACATCACGTGGATGGACCTCTGCCCGCTCCTCGAGGAGCTCCGCGATCGCCCCGAATTCCGCGAGCTCCGCGATCGCGTCGCCACGCGCGCCCGCGCCGCGCTCATGCAGCTCCGTGGGAGCGACGCGACGCTCGCGTCCTAATCAGGCGAGCCGCTCGAGTAGCTTCTTCGCGAAGAGGTACGCGTCGCCCGGCCAGCGCGCGGAGAGGTAGTTTTCGTCCTCGACGACGAACGCGGGCGAGTCGTCGTCACGCGTGCCGCGCTGGGTGAGCACGCGCGGGCCGCGCACGAAATCCGCGGGATCGCGGAGCGCCGCGCGCACCTCGTCTTCGACGTACGCGTCGTACGTGCGGTAGTAGCGCCCGAGCTTCCACGCGGTGAGGAAGTACCCCGAGCGCTCCATGTACTTCGGCAGGCACGTCGTCTTCTTTCCGGCGAGGACGCCCGCGCGCGCGAGCGGGAGGACCCCGTGGCAAATCGCGGCCACGGGCTTTCCAGTCTTCCAGAACGCGCGGATCACGCCCTGGAGCTCCTCGCTGCCGAGGTACTGCTTCATCCCGGGCGCGTGGCCGCCCGGCAAGAGGAGCGCGTCGAACGCGCTCACGTCGATCGTCGACCACGAGAGCGGCTTGTCGAGCGCGTCGGTCTGCGTCATCTCCGCGTAGAATTTCTTCGGCTCCGGCTCGGCGCCGAGCTGCCCGAAGAGAACGCCCGTGAGCAAGAGCGGATCGCACTCGGGCTTCACGTCGCCGCGCTCGCTCGCGAAGACGACGCGATGCCCCTTCTCCGTGAGGAGCTTCCACGGCACGGCGACCTCGGTCGTGTCGAAGTCGCGATCGGGGAGCGGAACGAGGACCGTCTTCATCAGTTGGTAACGCGCGGCTCACGCCGCGCTTCCCGTCAATTCGTCGGAAAGCCGCAGAGCGCGGGCAGGTTGCTCGAGCAACCCGGGCAGAGGCTCGGCGGCTTGATGATCGTGCCCGACCCCGTGCTGCCGCTCTGCTCCGTGCACGTGCACTGGTCCGACGGACACGAGCAGTCGACGCTGTAATTCGTCGTGCCGCACGACCACGACGCGGTCGAAGTGCAAGACCCGTCGGAGCCGATCGTCGAGCCGCCGGTGATCGGCGTGCATTTCGCCGGCGGGCTGATCACGTCCGCGAACGGTTGTGCGTCTTGCGACGGCGGAGGGCTCCCGTCCGGACCGACGCCGGCGTCACCGGTGTCGAGCTTTCCGCCACACGCCACGATCGACAAGCACAACAAACAGACGACGCGCATGGGCGAGACGTTATCATCGAAGCATGGCGGGTGGACGCGTCGCGGCGGGGCTACGAACGATGCGCGTCTTGTGGCTCGGGCTCTTGGGCTCGCACGTCGTGCTCATGGTGATGATCGCGGCTCACCTCGCGCGCGGCGCCGAAGGGAACGAGATGCCGCCTCACCTCCCCGAGATGCTCGGCGCGCTCGCGCTAGGGCTCGCGGTCGTCTCGGTCGTCTTCCCCGCGAAGGCGTTCGACCAGGGTCTCAGGAGCATGGCGGTGCGCACGACGAACGAGGTCGGCGAGGCCGTCGGGAGCTTTCGCGAGTCCGCGCCTGTCACCAAGGTCGTCGCCGATCCCGAGCAGGCCGTGGTCGACGCGTTCGCGCGGTTTCAAACGGCGATGATCGTCGGCTTGTCGCTCGCGGAGGCGATCTCGCTCTTCGGGTTCATGATCGGCTTCATGGGCGGGCCGGTGTACGGCTACGCGCCGTTCTTCGCGCTCGGCATCGCGCTTACGCTCTCCAAGTTTCCGCGTCTCGTCACGATCACGAGCGCGATCGAGCGCGTGAAGGGCGCCCGCTGCGAGCTCAAGCCTTGAGGCACTTCGACAGATCCGTGAGCACCGCCTCGACGTTCTCGAGCGCGTGCTTCACGCCGTCGAATCGCCGCGTGAGGCGCATGTCCGGCGTGAGGCGATAAGGGCTCTTCGGCGCGCGGATCAGCTCGGTCACCTTCTTCGGATCGAGCGGCGTGTCCTCGCGGAGGTGCAACGTCACCTGCTTCGCGCTCGCCTCGCACCCGAGCACGCGAAGGCGACGTAGCTCCGTCTTCAGGCTCATGAGCTCGACGAGGCGCTTGGCCTCGACCGGCGGCGCGCCGAAGCGGTTCTCCATCTCCTCGGCGATTTCGGCGACGTGCTGTTCGTCGACCGCGCTCGCGAGGCGTTTGTAGAGCGAGAGGCGCACGCCGACGTCGGGCACGTACGTCTCGGGAAGGAGCGCGACGACGTCGAACGACAGCTCCGGGTCGACCTCGTGCACGATCTCTTCGCCGCGGAGCTCGTGCACGGCCTCCTCGAGCATGCGGCAGAAGAGATCGAAGCCGACGGTCGCCACGGTGCCCGACTGTTCGCCGCCGAGCACGTCGCCCGCGCCGCGCAGCTCGAGATCCAGCGACGCGATCTGAAAGCCGCTCCCGAGCTCGGTGTGACGCTCGATCGCCTCGATGCGCGCGCGCGCCTCGTCCGTCATCGAGTCGATCGGCGGCACGATGAGGTAGCAGTACGCGCGCTCCTTCGACCGCCCGACGCGCCCACGCAATTGATAGAGCTGCGCGAGCCCGAACATGTCCGCGCGATCGATGAGGATCGTGTTGGCGCGCGGGATGTCGAGGCCGCTCTCGACGATCGCGGTCGCGACGAGGACGTCGTATTTCCCGTCGACGAAGTCGATCATCGTCTTCTCGAGCGCGGCTCGGCTTCGTTCGGCGCGGTCATCTGCCCGTGGCCGACGGCGATGCGCGCCTCGGGGACGGCCTCCTGGAGGCGCTGCGCGCGCTCGTAGATGCCCTCGATGCGGTTGTAGACGTAGAAGACCTGGCCGCCGCGCGCGAGCTCGCGCCGTACGGCCTCGGCCAAGATCGATTGCTCGTAGCGCGTCACGATCGTGCGCACGGCGCGGCGATCCGCGGGCGGCGTCGTGATGAGCGAGAGGTCGCGCATGCCGCCGACGGCCATCTGAAGCGTGCGCGGGATCGGCGTCGCCGTGAGCGTGAGCACGTCGACCTGCGCGCGGAGCTGCTTGATGCGCTCCTTGTGCGCGACGCCGAAGCGCTGCTCCTCGTCGACGACGAGCAGGCCGAGGTCCTTGAAGTGCACGTCCTTCGAGAGGAGCCGATGCGTGCCGATGACGATGTCGACCTTGCCCTCCTTCGCGGCGAGGAGCGTCTCGCGCTGCTCCTTGTCGCCCTGGAAGCGCGAGAGCGGCGCGATCTTGATCGGGTAGTCGCGGAGGCGCGCCTCGAACGTGCGGAAATGTTGCTGCGCGAGCACGGTGGTCGGGCAGAGCACCGCGACCTGCTTTCCGGCCATCGCGACGCGGAAGGCCGCGCGGATCGCGACCTCGGTCTTGCCGAACCCCACGTCGCCGCAGACGAGCCGGTCCATCGGCCGCGGCTCTCCGAGATCGCGCTGCACGTCGTCGATCGCCTTGGCCTGATCGGGCGTCTCGTCGAACGGAAACGTCGCCTCGAACGCGCGGTAATCGTCGTCGAGCGCCGGGAGCGCGTCGCGCACCTGGCGCGCGCCGCTCCGCATAGAGGCGAAGGAGCTCGTCGGCCATCTGCCGAATCGCCTTCTTCGCGCGGCTCTTCGTCTTCGCGAACGTTTGACCGCCGAGGCGATCGATCTTCGGGGGCGCGCCCTCGCCGCCGGAGTACTTCTGGAGCTGATTCAGGCGATAAACGGGGAGGTAGAGCTTGTCGCCCGCGTCGTACTCGACGACGAGGAGGTCGACGGTGAGCCCGCCGATCTCCTTGTGCACGAGGCCCTGGTACTTGCCGATGCCGTGGTCGACGTGGACGACGTAGTCGCCGACGGCGAGCGTGCGTAGGTCTTCGGCGAACGAGCGCGACGCGTCGGCGGCGCCTTCGCGCTTCTTGTCGCGGTGGCGCGCGCGGCCGCCGAAGATTTCTTCTTCGGTGACGAGCGCGAGCCCGTCGGCCACGAGGACGACGCCGCGCGAGAGCTTGCCGACGACGATCGTGACGACGCCGCGCTCGCGCTCTCCTTGTATTCTACACGCGACGCCGAGGTGACCGAGGAGCGACGCGAGGCGCTCGGCCTGCGTCTCGGCGCGCGCGGAGATCTCGACGCGGAGGCCGTGGTCGTGCCAGTGCGCGACGCGACGAACGAGCGGCGCGAGCGTCGCCCCGCGACCCTTCGTGGTGCGCGCGGTCTTCACGGCGCGCGCGAGATCCTCGTGGTCGCGCGCCGCCAAATCCAGCGGGGCCTGCCGCACCAATTGGAGCGCGTCGAGACCCGTGCCTTCGCCCATCGCCGCGGTCCGGTGCAGCGCGACCACGCGGCGCGCGTCGAGCCGCGCGGCGACCTCGTCCTCGCTCTCGAAGAACGTCGACACGAGGAAATGCGGGCGCCGTTCCCCCATCGCGGCGCCAGCCGTGGAGCTGTCGACGGTCGTCACGTCTTGCGCCGCGCGGCCGCGCGCCTCGCGGAGCGTGCTCACGATCGCCGGCGGATCGTCGAGCATCACGACCGCGTCGGCCGTGACGTAGTCGAAGAGCGACTCCATCTTGTCGTAGAACGCGGGCACGTACGCGTCCGCGCCGAAGAACGCCCGTCCGCTCGTGACGTCGTCGACGAGAGCGCGCGCCTTGAGCGTCGGCATGTCGATCGCGTCGGCGAGCTGCGTGATCCGATCGCGCGCACGAGAGACGTACTCGCGCGCCAGGATCGCCTCGCGCACGGGCGCGAGCATGACCTCGGGGAGCGTCGAGTCTTGTCGCCGGTCCGAACCTCGTACCTCCGCTTCGCTCCGGCGTGCGAGGTTCGATGGTCTCGTCTTCTGGTCCATCGCGTCGAACGGTTTGATCGACACGACGAGATCACCGTAGAGCTCGATGCGCACGGGCTCCGAGAGGTTCGGCGGCCACACGTCGAGCAGGCCCCCGCGCACCGCGAACGAGCCCGGATCTTCGACGAGCGGCACGCGAATGTACCCGGTCTCGGCGAGCCTCGCGATGAGCCAGTCGCGGTCGAGCCCGTCCTCGGCGACCACGCGATGCGCGTGCGCCCGCACGACCGAGCGCGGCACGAGCTTTCGCGCGAGCGCCGTCGCGGTCACGACGAGCAAGTTGGGAGGATCGGCGAGCGCGAGCCGCGCGAGCGTCGCCATGCGCGCCATGCCCGCGCGACGATCGGGGTTCACCTGCGCGTAGGGCGATGTCTCGTCGTCCGCGAGCACGAGCGTTTCTTCCTCTCCGAAGAACGCGAGGTCGTCCGCGAGGCGTCGCGCCGCGTCCGCGTCGTTCGCCACGAGGACGACGCGCCTTCCGCCGCGCGCCACTTGCGCCGCGATCATCGCGCTCGCGCAGCCTCGGAGCCCCGCGACGTCCAGACGACCGCCCGCGGCCGCCGCGACCGCGCTGGCCACGTCGGAGAGCTTCGCCGCCTGAACGCCAGCCGGCGGCAGGATCGGCTCGAGCGGATCGAGCGAAGCGTCCATGAGGAAGGCGCTCAGATAAAGGACGGCGTCTTGGGGCGCAAGTTGTGCTAAGCGGGAGGCCCTAATGACGAGCCTGGTCGACGCGCTCTCCGCACCCGAAAAAAAAGAGGCGGTCATCGACGACTGCATCGCGCTGATCGACGCCGAGGTGGCCGATAAAGGCGGTATTTCCGGCCTCGCGCTGAAGGCTGGGTACAGCGCCGTGAAGGGCATCAAGCCGGGGTTCATCCGCAACGTCGTGCATGACCTCTTGCCCGAGTTCGCGGCCTCGCTCGACCCCTTCTACAAAGAGGCGGTCGACAAGCAAAAGAAGCCGAGCGAGTACTTCCCGCAGCACGGCCCGCGCATCGCGGACGCGCTCCTCTCGGTGACCGACGGCCGCGCGAAGAACGCGAAGAGCAGCGTCGTCCGAAGCACGTACGACAAGCTCCGCGGCTCGGCGAAGAAGAACGTCGAAGCGGCGCTCCCCCGCCTCGGCAAGCTCGTCGAGAAACACACGCCCGCGGCTACCTGAACTCACGTTCCGCTCCGCGGCGCTGCGCATCGTCGATAAGCTGAGCGCCCCATGCGGCGACTCGAGAACGAGGGCGAAGAGAAATTCTGGCAGATCGAGCGGCGCGAGACGACGCTCCGGATCACGTTCGGCAAGATCGGGCACGCTGGGCAGACGAAGATCAAGCGCAGCGCGACCGAGGCGGACGCGGACGCGGAGATTGAGACGCTCGTCGCCGAGAAGGTGAAGAAAGGGTTCGTCGAGATCGGCGCGAGCACGAGCACGAGCGCGAGCACGAGTCACGAGCACGAGCCACCAGCACGCGGCGCGAGCACGAGCACGAGCGCCGTCACGCCGGTCGACACGTCGTCCCGCATCCTCGAGCGCGCGGCGCCGAACCCTGCGGGCGGGCGCGCCTTCAAACCGAAGCCCGCGAGCGAGTCCTTCAAGCGCCTCCAAGATCGCTTCACGAAGGCCGCCGCGGCGGTCAACGCGGGCATCAAGGCCGCGAAATCCGACTCCGCGAAGGTCCTCCTCACACGCGTGCGCGACGCATACTCGGGCGACATGCCCGCGGAGCTCGACGTCGAGACCGAGGCCGCCGCGTACCGGCTCCTCTCTCCGCCGCGCGAGTACCGCGACGATCACGGCGGCGAGCTCTTCGGACGCTATTGGGTCGCGAAGGGCGGAGGCGAATTCGCGCTCCGCGCGCTCGCGAAATCGGGATCGCTCTCTCGGGCCGCTGACTCGGCGAACTCTTGGAGCGAGCCGAAGACGCTCTCGATCGAAGCCTCGCCGTACGTCGACGCGCTCACTTGGGGCAAGGCCGACGAGGTGTGGCTGCCGATCCGCGAGTGGGCAGCGTCGCTCGACGAAGCGTCTTGGAAGAAGGCGCGCGAGCTCGTCGCGGAGCTCCGCAAGCCGCTCCGCGCCGAGGGCGTTCGCCCGCTCCTCGACGCGGCCATCGGCGACAGCGAGCAATGCACCGAGGACGCGAACGACATCGTCGGCGCGACGAGCGCGGGACACCACACGCGGCTCGCGCTCTGGCCGGCGCTCTTTTCGATCGACGACGCGGCGGTGGTCGCGGGGTTCGTCGATCGGCTCTCGAGCCAGTGGGCGCTCACGACGTCGGTCGAGTGTCTGCCCAACCTCGTCGCGCGACTCGGCGAGGCCGCAGGACCCGATCATCGCGCGCGTGCTCGACGTCGCGATCAAGGGCGGCTACGGCAGCGACCGCGTGAAGGAGGTCGGGCAAGCGCTCGCGCTGATCCGCACGCCGGCGGTCGCGGAGGCGATGACCGATCACCTCGCGGAGAAGGATCTGCGCGCGATCGCGACCGAATACTTGCAGAGTGCACCGATGTTGGCGGTGGCTCCGCTCGCGGCGCGCGCGGTGGGCAAGGGGGCGGTCGCGGATCTCGCCAAGAGCGTGCTCGCCTCGGTGGTCGCGAAGTCACCCGACGAGGCGCGAGGCCTCGCCGCGACGCTCGAAGAGCACCAGCGCGCGCTGGTGGAGGGCGCGCTCGATCGATTCGAGAACGTAATCGAAGCGGAGCCGTCCGAGCTCCCGCGCGTGCTCGCGAGCCCGCCGTGGCTCGAAAAGAAGCGCGCCGCGGCCCCGCGCACGGTCAGCGGTCTCGAGCAGCTCGCTCGCAAGGCGCGCGTCGTGTGGGAGAGCGAGGCTCAGCGCAAGGAGTTCAAGAACGAGCAGTCGTACTACGCGACGGATCCGGCGAAGGAGAAGGCGATCCTCAAGGAGATCCAGGAGGCCATCAAGGCGAAGAGGGCCTCCTCGGTCAGCAGCTACAAGCTGATGCAGCTGCCGAAGGAGTCGGGCATCAAGACGCTCGAGGAGGCGCCGCTCGAGATCTTCAGCTGGTACTACGGCAGCGTCCCGACCGCGTTCATCGGGCGCTACGAGCTCGACGCGCTCGGCGCGGTGCTTCGCTACGCCACCGTGGATCCGACGAACGCCGTCGAGGCGCTCTCGGTCGTCGACGCGCCCGAGGCCGCGCCGATCATGGCGGACGCGCTCGTTCGCCTGAAGAAGAGCCGACAAGAAGCGCAGCGATGGCTCCTCAAGTTCGCAGAGACCGCGGCGGTCGCGCTCGTGCCGATCGCCGTCGACACGGGCAAAGGCCGCGCGAAAGCCGAGGCCGCGCTCCGCTACATCGCGGCGCACGGAAAGCGAGAGGTCGTCGAGAAGGTCGCGAAGGAGTACGGCGCGAAGGCCGCGGAGGCGCTCTCCGACGTGCTCGAGTACGACCCGCTGCTCGACGTGCCCGCGAAGCTCCCGAAGCTCCCCGGGTTCTTCAGCGCCGGAGCGCTCCCGCGACCGCGCCTTCGCGGTCAGAAGAAAGTGTTGCCCGTGTCCGCGCTCGAAGCGCTCGGGACGATGCTCGCGTTCGCGCGCGTCGACGAGCCGTACGCGGGCATCGCGCAGGTGAAGGAAGCGTGCGACCCCGCGTCGCTCGCCGAGATGGCTTGGGAGCTCTTTCAAGCGTGGCTCGTGTCGGGCGCGCCCAACAAGGAAAACTGGGCGTTTCTCGCGCTCGGCACCTTCGGCGACGACGAGTGCGCGCGCAAGCTCACGCCGCTCGTCCGCGCGTGGCCGGGCGAGGCGGCGCACGCGCGCGCGGTCGTGGGCCTCGACGTCCTCGCGGCCATCGGCACCGACGTCGCGCTCATGCACCTTCACGGCGTCGCGCAGAAGGTGAAGTTCAAGGGCCTCCAGGAGCGCGCTCGCGAGAAGATCGATCAGATCGCCGAAGCGCGCGGACTCACCGCCGCCGAGCTCGCCGATCGCCTCGTGCCCGATCTCGGCCTCGAGGACGACGGCTCGCTCGAGCTCGATTTCGGCCCGCGGAAGTTCCGCGTCGCGTTCGACGAGATGCTCAAGCCCGCGGTGCTCGACGACTCCGGAAAGCGCCTGCCCGATTTGCCCAAGGCCAAGCAGTCCGACGACGCCGAGAAGGCCGCCGCGGCGACCGCGACGTGGAAGGCGCTCAAGAAGGACAGCAAGACCGTCGCGACGAGCCAGCTCGTACGGCTCGAGCTCGCGATGTGCGCGCAGCGAAGGTGGGAGCCCGAGGCGTTCGATCAGTTCTTCGTCCACCACCCGCTGATGATCCACCTCGTGCGCCGGCTCGTCTGGGGCGCGTACGACGCGAAGGACAAGCTGCTCTCGACGTTCCGCATCGCGGAGGATCGGAGCTACGCCGACGCGAAAGATGCAGAATACAAGCTCCCGCCCGGCGCGAAGATCGGCCTCGTGCACCGCCTCGAGATGGAGCAGCGCGACGCCGACGCGTGGGGCCAGGTGCTCGGCGACTACGAGATCATGCAGCCGTTCGCCCAGCTCTCGCGCGAGGCGATCCGCGCCGCGGACGACGAGAAGAACGTGACGGAGCTCGTGCGCGTGACCGGCATCACGGTCCCGACGGGCAAGGTGCTCGGCCTCGACAATCGAGGCTGGCGCCGCGGCCCGCCGCAGGACGCGGGCGTCGTGTGCTGGTACGAGAAACCCCTCGCGGGCGGCTGGGTCGCGTGCCTCGACCTGGAGCCCGGCATCTACACGGGCATGATCGCCGAGTCTCCGCAGCAGAAGCTCGGCAAGGTGGTGGTTTCGAAGAACGCGTACTCGTGGCACCGCGAGAGCTGCAAGCCGCTCGGCGAGCTCTCGGCCATCGAGTTCAGCGAGCTCGTGCGCGACTTGGAAAGTGTGAGAGTCTAGGAGGACACGTGGCAGGCAAGAAGATCGACACCAAGGATCAGAGCAGCGGAATGCAGCGGCCGCCGGCGGAGGTCACCTACGCCGCCGAGCTCTCGAAGTTGCGCGAGAACGACTCCGGGCCGAAGCCGCCGGGCTGGGCGATGTCGCCGCGCGCGGTGCGCACGTTCATCCTCGGTGACAAGACGCTCGGCGTCCGAAAGAAGTTCGTGGGCAACCCTTCGCTCGTCGACCGCGCGATGGTTGCACTTGCAACCAACCGCGGGCTCATGCTCGTCGGCGAGCCGGGCACCGCGAAATCGCTCCTCTCCGAGCTCCTCGCGGCGGCGATCTCGGGGCAGTCGACGCTGACCATCCAAGGCAGCGCGGGCACGACCGACGACCAGATCAAGTACTCGTGGAACTACGCGCTCCTCCTCGCCGAGGGACCGACGCCGCGCGCGCTCGTCCCCGCGCCGCTCTACGTCGCGATGCGCGAGGGCAAGGTCGCGCGCTTCGAAGAGGTGACGCGCTGCCCGCTCGAGATCCAGGACTCGCTCCTCGCGGCGCTCTCCGACCGCGTCCTCGCGGTCCCCGAGATGGAAGGCGAAGGCAACATGCTGTTCGCCAAGGACGGCTTCAACGTCATCGCGACCGCGAACACGCGCGACCTCGGCGTCAACGAGATGAGCGCCGCGCTCAAGCGCCGCTTCAACTTCGAGACGGTGTTCCCCATCGGCGACTTCAAGGTCGAGATGGACCTCGTGCGCGACGAGACCTCGCGCCTTCTCGCTCGCTCGGGCGTCCCCGAGGTTCCGAGCGACGACGTGCTCGAGCTCCTCGTCACGACGTTCCGCGAGCTCCGCGCCGGACAGACCGTCGACGGGCAAGCGATGGATCGCCTCTCGACCGCGATGTCGACGGCCGAGGCCGTCTCGGTCGCGTACGCCCTCGGCGTCCGCAGCTACTACCTGAGCGAAGGTGCGGCGTCGCCGGGCGATCTCGTCGACTGCCTCGTCGGCGCCGCCGTGAAGACCGAGACCGAAGACCTCGCGCGGCTGCGCCGCTATTTCGAGCAGCGCGTCGCGAAGGGCTCGGGCCCGCACTGGCGCGCGTACTACGAAGCGCGTCATCGCATCCCGGGTTGACGTGCACCCCATCGCGCGCACGTCCGCTGCTGGACGCCCGCTCCTCGCGAAGCTCGAGTCGATCGCGCTCGCCCTCCCCGAGGCCGAGAAGATCCTGAACCACGGGCGCCCATCGTTCGCCGTGCGCGACAAGACGTTCGTCATGTTCATGGACGACCACCACGGCGACGGGCGCATCGCGATCTGGTGCAAGGCGCCGCCGGGCGATCAGGCCGACATGGTCGAGTCCGATCCGAAGCGCTACTTCGTGCCGCCGTACGTGGGCCCGCGCGGCTGGGTCGGCGTGCGGCTCGACGTGCCAAAACCCAGCTGGAAGACGATCGCGACGATCGTCCGCGAGAGCTACCGGATGACAGCGCCCAAGCGGCTCGCCGGCGCCACGCAGCAAATCTGAGCGCGCCGTGAGCGCGTGCTAAAACACGCGCCATCATGGCTGCGCGTTTCAAGGTCGGTGTGCTCGGCGCGACGGGGATGGTGGGTCAGCGGTTCGTTTCGCTGCTCGAGAACCATCCGTGGTTTTCGGTTACGACGATCGCGGCGAGCGCGAAGTCGGCCGGGCGCACGTACGAGGAAGCGTGCGCGGATCGCTGGGCCCTCGCGGCGAAGATGCCCAAGGCGACGTCCGAGCTCGTCGTGCGCGACGCGTCCGACGTGCAAGCGATCGCGGACGGCTGTCGACTTCGTGTTCTGCGCGGTCGACATGCCCAAGGACGAGACGCGCGCGCTCGAGGACGCGTACGCCAAGCACGAGACGCCGCTCGTCTCGAACAACTCCGCGCACCGCGCGACGCCCGACGTGCCGATGATGATCCCCGAGGTGAACCCGGAGCACGCGGAGCTCGTCGTCGCGCAGCGCCGCCGCCTCGGAACGAAGCGCGGCTTCGTCGCCGTGAAGCCGAACTGCTCGCTCCAGAGCTACGTCCCCGCGCTCCACCCGCTCCGCGACCTCGGCTTGAAGAAGGTGACGGTCGCGACGTACCAGGCGCTCTCCGGCGCCGGGAAGACGCACGCGACGTTCCCCGAGATGAACGACAACGTGATCCCATTCATCGGCGGCGAAGAAGAGAAGAGCGAACAAGAGCCGATGAAGATCTGGGGCACCGATCGACGGCGCGCGCATCGTGCCGGCGCGCGAGCCCGTGATCTCCGCGCAGTGTTTCCGCGTCCCCGTGAGCGACGGCCACATGGCCGCCGTGTTCCTCCAGCTCGAGCGAAAGGCGTCCGGCGCAGGAGATCGTCGCGCGCTGGCGCGAGTTCGTCGGCAAACCGCAGAAGCTCGGTTTGCCGAGCGCGCCGAAGCCGTTCCTCACGTATTTCGAGGAGCCCGCGCGCCCGCAAGCGAGGCTCGATCGCGACCAGGGCGGCGGCATGGGCGTGACGCTCGGCCGCCTGCGCCCGGACCACAATTTCGATTGGCGATTCGTGGGCCTCTCGCACAACACGGTGCGAGGCGCAGCGGGCGGCGCGATCTTGACCGCGGAGCTCTTGGTGGCGGACGGGTACATCACGTCGAAGTGAGCGCGCGCTAGCCAGTCAAACCAAACGGATCGTTCGGAGCCGAACGATCTTCCCGATTTCGTCGTCTTGTCCATGGGTTCCGCCGGCCGAACCTGGTCGCTTCGAACGCTCTGGCGCTTCCCGGCGCTACGCGCGTTCAGTTTCCTTTTCGTCCCCTTCTCGGCGATGCTCGTTCGCCGTGAGCAACGCTCAGGTCGTCGTCGTCGGCGTCCGCCACCACAGCCCCGCGTGCGCGCGGCTCGTGGCGCACACGATCGAGCGCCTCAAGCCCAAGTTCGTCCTCGTCGAGGGGCCGCTCGACATGAACGATCGCATCGACGAGCTCCTCCTCGGGCACCAGATGCCCGTCGCGCTCTTCTCGTATCGCCAGAACCCCGATGGGTCGTCGCGCGGCACGTGGACGCCGTTCTGCGAGTTTTCGCCCGAGCTCGTCGCGATGCACACGGCGCGCAAGGTCGGCGCCAAGCCGATGTGGATGGATCTCCCCGCGTGGGACGACGCGTTCCTCGGCGTCGAGAACCGCTTCGGCACCGAGCGCATGAAGCACAGCGATCGCCTCGGCGACATCGCCGATCGCCTCGGCTTCGAGGACACCGACGCGCTCTGGGATCACCTCTTCGAGCAGCCGCAGACGCTCGAGGAGCTCGAGAGCGGGCTCGACCGCTACTTCGACGTGCTCCGCGGTGACGAGCCGGGCGGCGAGCGCGACGAGCCGCGCGAGGCCGTGATGACGCGCTTCATCGCGGCCGCCGCGAGGGACTGCAAGCAGCACGAGACGATTGTCGTCGTGTGCGGCGGCTACCACAAACCCGCGCTCGAGCGGCAATGGGCGGACTCGGATCCGACGTGGCCCGACGTGCCGCCGGTGCCCGAAGGCACGCGCGTCGGAAGTTATTTCGTTCCGTACTCGCTGCGCCGGCTCGACAGCTTCGCGGGTTATGCGTCGGGCATGCCCTCGCCGGGCTTTTATCAAGCGGTGTGGGAGCAGGGCGTCGACAAGGCCGCCGAGTCGATGATGTTCCACGCGATCCAGCACCTTCGAAAGAAGCAGCAGCGCGTCTCTCCGGCCGACGCGATCGCCGCGTCCACGCTCGCGAACGGTCTTCGCATCATGCGCTCGCACAAAGTGCTCACGCGCATCGACGTGCTCGACGGCCTCGCGGGCGCGCTCGTCAAGGAGGCCCTCGACGCGCCGCTGCCGTGGACGCGCCGCGGCACGCTCGCGAAGCACACCGACGCGCTCCTCGTCGAGCTCGTCGCCGCGTTCTCGGGGGACAAATACGGCGTCCTCGCGAAGGGCACGCCCGCGCCGCCGCTCCTCGGCGACGTGTTCGAAGAGCTCGCGCGCGTCGGCATCGAGCCCAAGCGCGGCGCGCAGAAGGTCACCGCGAAGCTCACCGACCCCGCCGGCGCCGAGCGGAGCCGCGTGCTCCACCGCATCCGCGTCCTCGGCATCCCGGGCTTCCAGCGCACGCGCGCGCCGTCGCTCCTCCGCACGAAGACCGATTTGTCCGAGGAGTGGAGCGTCGAGCGATTGCTCGAGACCGATCCCGCGCTCATCGAGGCCGCGGTCTACGGCGGCTCGCTCGTGTCCGCCGCGGGCGCGAAGCTCGAAGAGCGCTGCCGCGACGCGCAAGACGTCTCGATCCTCGCCGACGCGCTCTTCGACGCGGCGCTGTGCGGCATCCGCACGCTGACGGATCGCTGGCTCCGCGAAATCGCAGGACGCGTCTCGCAAGAGCCGAACCTCTCCGCGCTCGGCAAGGCGATGCACCGCCTCTTACCGCTCTGGCACGGCGATTTGCTCTACGACATGCGCGGGTCGGCCGAGCTCGGCAAGGTGCTGTCGACGTGCTTCGATCGCGCGCTCTGGCTCTTCGAGGGCATACAAGGTCCCGACGCCGAGCTCGACGAAGGCCACGTCTACGCGGTGCACGCGACGCGCGAGCTCATTCGTCACGGCCCGCCCGAAATCGCCGGCATGCACGCGCGCGCGCACTCCGTCTGCGAGCGGCGCGTCTCCGACGCCGAGGCTCCCCCTGCCCTCCGCGGCGCCGCGCTCGGTCTCCTCTGGTCGACGCGCCCCGACGAGAACGGCGGCGACGAGCAGCGCGCGATCACCGCGCTCAAGGCTTCGTCGCGCGCGACGACCGTCGGCGACTTCCTCGCGGGCCTCTTCATCCTCGCGCGCGAAGAGGTCCTCCACTCGGCGCAGCTCCTCGGCGCGATCGACACCGCGCTCACGACGATGGTGAAGGACGACTTCATGATCGCGCTTCCCGCGGTCCGGCAAGCGTTCTCGTATTTCCCGCCGCGCGAGCGCCTCACGATCGCCGAGGGCGTCCTCGCGCGGTTCGCGATCGAGGGCGCCGAGCGCGTCGACCCGCGCGAGCTTCTCCACGCGCCGATCGACGCGGGGCAGGTCCAGCGCGGCGTGCGCATCGACAAGGCCGCCTCGGAGCTCGCGAAGCGCTTCGGCCTCGGCGACTCGCAGGACAAGAGCTGATGGCGCGCGACGAACGGCTCGTGCGCTGGAGGCTCGTGCTCGGCAAAGCAGCCGAAGATCTCGACAGCCGCTGCGGGATGAGCGCCGACGATCTCGCGGCCGACGCGTCGCTCGGGTGGCTCTACGATCGCGAAGGCGGCGGCCTCGAAGACCGCGACGTGCGCACGCGCGAAGGCGGCTCGGGCCCGTCGGCGCTGAGCGTCCCCGATTGGCTCAATCAAGTGCACAAGCTCTTCCCGAAGGAGACGATCGAGCGCCTCGAGCGCGACGCGGTCGAGAAATATCAAATCCACGAGGTCGTCACCAACCCCGAGGTCTTGAAGCGCATCGAGCCGAGCGAGACGCTCCTCCGCGCGGTCCTCCTCACGAAGCACCTGATGTCGCCCGAGGTCCTCGCGATGGCGCGCGAGCTCGTCGCGAAGGTCATCCGCAAGCTGATGGAGAAGCTCGCGCGCAAGGTCCGCCAGAGCTTCCACGGCTCGCGCACGCGTCGTCGATCGCGCATCCACATCGCGAAGAACTTCGACGCGAAGGCGACGCTCCGGCGAAACCTCGCAGGCTGGAACCCCGACAAAAAGCGGATCGAGTACATCCGCGAGCCGCTCTTCATCTCGCGCACGCGCAAGCACATGGAGAAGTGGCAGATCATCCTGCTCGTCGACGAGAGCGGCAGCATGATGGGCTCGGTCATCCACTCCGCGGTGACGGCCGCGTGCCTCTGGGGTCTTCCGGGCACGAAGACGCACCTATGCATCTTCGACACCGAGGTCGTCGACCTCACCGAGCGCATCACCGATCCCGTCGAGGTCCTCATGAAGGTGCAGCTCGGCGGCGGCACCGACATCGGAAAAGCCGTGGCCTACGCGCAGGGCCTCGTCGAGTCGCCGCGCCGCACGATCGTCGTCCTCGTCACCGACTTCTACGAAGGCGGCAGCGGCAGCGTCCTCGTCTCGCGCGTGAAGGCGCTCTGCGATCAAGGCTGCACGGTGCTCGGCCTCGCCGCGCTCGACGAGACCGCGAACCCCTCGTACGACAAGGACATGGGCCGCGCGCTCGTGAACGTCGGCGCCCACGTCGGCGCGATGACTCCCGGGGAGCTCGTGCAGTTCATCGCCGAGAAGGTGCGCGCGTGACGAGAACCACGGAGCGAAGCGGCGTGGTTCGAGCGGCTGTGGGGGTATGGGGGCGGAGCCACCATCATGAGTAGAAAAGATCTCCTCGCACTCACACCCGAAGCGGTCGCTTCGCTTGCGAACCTTGGGCTCGTCAAGCGCGCGCAGCGTGAGATCAACGAGGGGCAAGGGCCGCAGCTCGAAGAGACCGACGAGGGAACCGTCGTCGGGAAGTTCTCGGACGGCACGATCGCGAAGCTCGTCGCGGGCAAGACGCTCAAGGACTCGCCGTGCTCGTGCAACGCGCAGACCGTGTGCAGGCATCGCGTCGCGGTCGCGCTCGCGTACAAGCCTTGGCACGCCGCGCAGCTCGATGGCGCGCCGCCGCCTTCGTCTGCGCGCATTCCGACGAATTGGTCGCCTGCGGAGATCGACGACGCTGCGCTCGAGAAGGCCCTCGGAGCCAAGCGCCTCGAGCGCGCGCGCGCGACCATGCGCGGCGGCATGCTCGTGACGGTCGAGCGTGACGGCGTCCCGACCGCGAAGCTCCCCGCGTGCACGGTGCGATTCCTCGTGCCGCGCGATCCCGCGTATGCGCGCTGCGACTGCCGCGACGCGCAGCAAGGTTGCGAGCACGTCGTGCTCTCGGTTTGGGCGTTCCGCGAGGCCCTGTCGCACGAGGGCGCGTCGGTCGTCGTCTCGCTCGGCGGCACCGCGAAGAAGGACGACCAGAAGCCGCTCGACGCCGCCATCGAGCTCGCGTCGATGGTCCTTCGCTCGGGCGTCACGCACGCGCCGCCACACCTTCAATCGCGCTTCGCCGCGGTTCGCTCCGAGCTCGACAAACACGGCTACGTCTGGCCGCTCGGCGCGATCGAAGATCTCGAGCGCTCGCTCGAGGCCTACGCGAACCGCAGCGCGCTCTACAGCTCGCGCGAGGTCGCCGAGCTCCTCTGCGAGCTCGAGGCGCGCTCGCGCGCGAGCCACGTTCAAGCCGAGCTCCCGACGCGCTTCGTCCTCGGACAAGACGAGGCCACGGTGACGCCGCTCGATCACGTCCGTCTCGTGTCGCTCGGCGCGCGTGTTCAAGCCGACGGCAAGGTTCGGTTCGCGCAGGTGTATCTGGCCGATCCCGACACCGCGATGGTGCTGCTCCTTCGCAAGCGGTGGGACTTCAAGGAGAACGAAGAGCCCGAGGAGGGCCCCGCGCTCGCGCGGCGCTCCGTCGCGAGCCGCGTGACGCTCGGCGCGCTCGCCGCCGGGCAGGTCGTGTCGAAGGTCGTTCGGCGAAAGGCGAACCGCGAGCTCGAGCTCGGCACGTCTCGCACCGCGATGACCTCGGTGACGCCGCAGCGCGGAGACTGGGAGGCGCTGCCCTCGCCGATCCTCGTGAAGAGCCTCGAGGAGCACGAGGCGTGGCTCAAGACGCGTCCGCCGCGCGCGCTCCGCCCGCGTCTGCTGGCGGAGAACGTCCACGCGATCGCCGTCTCGGCCGTCGAGGACGTGATGTACCTCCCCGCCGAGCAGCAGCTCCTCGCGAGGCTCTCAGACGCCGCGGGACACCCGTTCTACTTGCGCGTCACGCACCGCCGCGTGGCGCCGAACGCGATCGACGCCGCGACGGCCGCGCTCGCGAAGCCCGTGCGGTTCGTCGCGGGCGAGCTCACGCGCGGTCCGTTCGGCTTCGAGATGGATCCGCTGTCGATCGCCGAAGAGGTGATGACCGTCCCGGACATCGCGGCGCCTCCGACGAAGTCGATCAACGTGCCTCATGCGACGCGACGCTCGGGTCAAGATCCGGTAGCCGCGGCGATCGAGGCCGCGGAGTCCGCGCTCGGCGAGCTCGCGCACGTCGGCCTCGACGCGCCGCCCGCCCAGCTCCTCCAGCGCTGCACGGCGTGCGCGCAGACCCTCGACGACGCCGGAATCGAGTCGCTCGCGCTCCGCATGCGCGCGCTCGAGAAGGCCATCAAGGATCACGCGCCCGAGGCGCCGCGGACGTGGCTCGACGCGTCGGTCCGCGCCGCGCTGGTCCGTGAATCGCTTTGAGGTCTACGTCGCGCTGTTCGCGATCGCCTGGCTGCGTCCTTAGAACGCCTTGAGATCCGGGAAGAGGCGCTTCGAGATGACGATGCGCTGGATCTGCCCCGTACCCTCGAAGATGTCGTAGACCTTGATGTCGCGGAACCACTTCTCGAGGAGCTGGTGGTCCTTCGAGATCGAGCCCTCCGCGCCGCAGATCTCGATCGCCTCGATGCACGCGGCGATCGACGCTTGTCCGGCGGCGGCCTTCGACATCGACGCTTCCTTCGCGTTCGGTTGCTCCTCGTCGGCCATGTACGCGGCGCGCCAAGTGAGCAGGCGCGCGGCCTCGAGGCGCTGCCCCACGCGCGCGAGACGCTCGGCGATTGCGGCGTAACGCGGCGTGTGGCGCTGGAGCGCGTAGTTCTCCTTCACGAAGTCGCACGCGTAGTCGTACGCCGCGCGCCCGATGCCGATCGCCATCGCGGCGACGAGCGGTCGCGTGTTGTCGAAGGTCTTCATCGCCGTGAGGAAACCTTCTTTGCTCTGGTAGCGCTCTTCACCGCCGAGGAGGTTCTCCGCCGGCACGCGGCAGTCCTCGAGCACGAGCTCCGCGGTCTCGCTCGCGCGCAGGCCCATCTTGTCTTCGAGACGACCCACCGAGAAACCCGGCGTCCCCTTCTCGACGACGAACGCGCGCTGGCCCATGCGGCCGAGCGTCGGATCGACCGTCGCGAAGATCACGGTCCACGTCGCGCGCGCGCCGTTCGTGATGTAGCACTTGCGACCGTTCAAGACCCAGTGGTCGCCGTCCTTGCGACAGCTCGTGCGAATGCCCGCGACGTCGCTGCCGGCGCCAGGCTCCGTGAGCCCGTACGCGCCCCATTTGAGGCCCTTCGACATGTCCTTGAAGACGCCGAAGAAGCGCTCCTTCTGCTCCGGGGTTCCCGAGCCGCGAACCGGCGGCCCGCCGAGGCCCGGTCCAGGAAGACAAAGGAGCAGCGCCGCGTCGCTCCACGCGAGCTCCTCTGCGCCGATCGCCGACGTGACCATCGCGCTCGATTTCTTCTTCTCGCCGCTCCCTTTGGTGTCCGCCGCAGCCGCGCCGAGGCCTTGAACGCCCCACGCCGCGCCCGCGCCGCCCATCGACTGCGCCATCTCGACGAACTTCGCGAGGAAGTCCTCGGGCACTTTGTGCTCGCGATCCCACTGGAGCGACTGCGGGCGAACGACCGAGCGCCCGAACCCGCGCACCATCTCTTGAAGCTGCTTTTGCCTGGGGCTGAGTGAAAATTCCATGGTGCTCCTTCAGATGAACGCGCTTTGCGAATCGGGCCACGGGAGCACGAGTCCGAGATCCGGATCGCGCCCGAGCTCGACGGCGGCGGCGAGCTGGTCGGCGCACGACGTCGGGAGCCCGCAGAGCGCGAGCTGCTTGGCGTCGCGCATGTATTTTTCGACGGGGTAGTCGCGCATGAAGCCGGCGCCGCCGTGGAGCTGCACGCCGTCGTCGCCGCAGCGCATCGCCGCTTGCTGCGCGAACGAGATCGCACGCGCGCTCGCGAGGAGCGCCGCGTTCTCGTCTTCGTTCGGTGCCTGCGACATCCCGCCTGCGGCGGATCCGTCGACCTGATCCCAAAGCCACGCGGCGCGGTGAACGAGCGCGCGCGACGCGTCGACGTCCATCGCGCGGTCCGCGACGGTGAACGCGACGGCCTGGAAGTGCGCGACCGGTTTTCCGAACGCGCGCCGGGTCTCGACGTACGAGCGCGTCACCTCGAGCGCCGCGCGCGAGAGGCCCACGCAGCGCGCCGCGACGAGCAGCCCGTATTTCGCGAAGAACCGCAGCGTCGCGCGCTTCGGATCTTCGTGCCCGAGCCGCGTCGCCTTCGCCCCGTCGAGCTTGAGCCCGCCGAAGCTCGCCGCGTCGAGCCCGAGCGTCCGCACGCGCGACGTCACGGTGACGCCGCTCCCCTTCTCGACGAGGAACGCAGAGACGCCGTCGTAGCCCTTCGATTCGTCGACCTGCGCGAACACGACGAAGCGCTCCGCGCGATCCGCGCCGAGGACGTACGCCTTCTCGCCGGTGATCGTCCCGCCCTTCGCGACGGTCGACAAGCCCGCGCGCTCCGCGTTGGGGCGCGGCTCGCCGAACGCGACCGCACCTGCGGCGCTCGCTGCGTCCTTCGCTTGCTCCGCCGAGCCGAGCTCCGACATCGCGAGCGCGAACCCCGCGGTCCCGCCGAGCGCGAACCCCGCCGCCGGCTCGCCCGTCGCGATCTCTTCTTCGAGCAGCACCGCCGTCGTGAATCCGAGGCCCGCGCCGCCGACTGCCTCCGGCAAATGCGCCACGCCGAGGCCCATCTCCTGCGTGGCCGCGCGGAGCTCGTCCGACAGGCCGGACTTTTCGGTCTCACGGATGCGCGCAGCGAGCGTCTTCGCGAGCTTCTGGCTCGCATCGATCATCAGCTTTTGGTCTTCAGTCGGCGCGAACGAAATCACGGGACCTCCATCATGTCCGATATTTCGGACGACGATGTTTTACGTGCGAAACAAATCGCGCGCAACCCGCAAAAGCTCGGCTAGTGAAGGTCGCAGGCCCAGTTGTCCGAGATGTAGACGCTGACGGCTCGGCCGGCTTTTCTCATCGCCGTGCGCATGCGGCCGCCGGAGCTGAGCTCGCCGGCGCTGGTCTCGATCGAGATGCGGTCGAGGGTCGCCCCCGCCGAGTTGACGACGTCGACGAGCAACCCCACGCGGGCGTTCGAGAACACCGATCCGGGCTCCCAGTGGAGCCAAACGGGCCGAATCACGAAGGTGTTGTCGGCCGGTCCCGGCATGAAGAGGCCGCCGTGGTCCTCGGCGATGCGGTCGCGGAAAATCATGTTGCTGGCGCGGATGTCGTTGTCGAACGAGTCCGCGCTCTCCGCGCTCTTCTCGGCCGAGTACTGCTGAACCGGCTTTTCCCCGACGATCAGGTGCTCCACGTGGATCGGCTCGATGACCGCGCGGCACCCGGGTCGCGTGAACGGATTGGGCTCGGCGTGCGCGACGAACTTGTACGGGGCGCCACAGCCGACCATCAACGGAATCACGGCCAAAAAAAGCTTCCGCATGAGGCAGGCATAACGCATGTGCGACCTTGACACTACCCCGGCAATCCCGTAGTTTCCCGCGCCCCCATGACCCCCAGCACCATCAGCACGACCAAGGAAGCCGCCGACAAATCGCGCGCCTGGTTCGTGGTCGACGCGACGGACAAGCCGCTCGGCCGTCTGGCCAGCGAGATCGCCCGCGTCCTTCGCGGCAAGCACAAGCCGAACTTCACGCCCCACGTCGACACGGGTGACTTCGTCGTCGTCGTGAACGCCGGCAAAGTGAAGCTCACCGGCAACAAGCTCGACAAGAAGTTCTACTACCACCACTCCGGTATCCCGGGCGGCTTCAAGGCCGAGGCCTATCGTCACGTGCTCGAGCGCAAGCCCGAGCTGCCGATCGAGAAGGCCGTGAAGGGCATGCTCCCGAAGAACGTGCTCGGGCGGCAGATGTTCACCAAGCTCAAGGTTTACGCGACGCCGGATCACCCGCACGCCGCGCAGCAGCCCAAAGCGCTCGAGGTTCACTGATCATGGCGACGACGCAAGAGACGAACAAGACCTACGCAACCGGCAAGCGCAAGACCGCGGTCGCGCGCGTTTGGGTGGCGCCGGGCAGCGGCAAGGTCACCGTCAACGAGAAGCCCGCCGACGAGTACTTCGAGCGTGAGACGTCGCGCATGATCATGCGCCAGGCGCTCGAGCTCATCGAGGTCGTCGACCAGTACGACGTGTGGGCCACGGTGCAGGGCGGCGGTCACTCGGCTCAGGCCGAAGCGATGCGCCACGGCATCGCGCGTGCGCTCATCGCGATCGACCCCGAGCGTCGCTCGGCGATCAAGCGTGCCGGCTTCCTCACGCGCGACGCGCGCAAGAAGGAACGCAAGAAGTACGGTCAGCCCGGCGCCCGCAAGCGCTTCCAGTACAGCAAGCGCTAAGATGGAGCGCATGAAGCGCTTCACTCGTTTGCTATTCGCCGCCGTGCTCGCGTGCGCGACGTTCGGCGTCGCGCGGCCCGCGCGCGCGGTCGTCGTCGAGCGCATCGTCGCGATCGTCGGCGAGCGGCCGATTCTGCTCTCGGAGCTGCGCCATCGCGCGCGTCCTCGCCTCACGCTCATCGCGATCAACGCGGTCCAGCAGGGCATGAACCCGGCGAACGTCCCGATGCAGCTCACGGCTCAAGAGCCGAAGGTGATGAAGGACACGCTCGACGAGATCATCGACGAGCGCCTGATGGAGCAGCAGGCCGACAAGGCGCACATCTCGGTGAGCATCGAAGAGGTCGACCGCGGCATCAAGGCGAAGGCGGGCCAGCTCCAGCTCAGCGAGTCGGACCTTTGGGCTCGCGCGCACGCGCAGGGCTACAACGATCAGGACTACCGCGACGAGGTTCGCCGTCAGCTCCTCGAGGGCAAGCTCCTCCAGCTTCGCCTCGCGGGCCGCATCCACATCACCGACGCAGACGCGCGCGCGACCTACGATCGCCTCGTGAAACAGCTCGGCGAAGAGTCGCCGGTCGATCTCCAAGTCATCTACATGCGCATCCCGCAGAGCCCCGGCGGCGTCCAAGCCAAGGAAGCGCTCGCGCAGGACATCGTCCTCCGTGCCCGCAACGGCGAGAGCTTCTGCGAGCTCGTGAAGCAATTCAACGACGACGCCGAGACGCAAGCCACGTGCGGCTCGCGCGGCCCGCAGCCGTCGCGCAACATCATCCCCGCCGCACGCCGCATGCTCGGCGGCATGAAAGAGGGCGACATCTCGGACCCGATCCGCATCGGCGACCAGGTCGTCATCGTCTTCAAGCTCGCGAAGCGCGAACGCATCCCCAAGTTCGACGACGTAAAAGACCAAATGGAAGATCAGGCGACCGAAGAGGCGATCCTCCACCAGCGCGGCCTGTGGATCCAAGAGCTGCGCCGCACGATCTACCTCGACATCAAGCTCTAAGAGACGAACGGCACGTCGTACGTGGGGTCGCCCGGCTCGCCGAGCATGAAATAGTAGTCCTGCGGCTGCCACACGTAGAGATCGGGCCCGCGGAAACTCCTACGCGTCCGAAACACGTCCTGCACCGCATCGCACACGTGCAGAAAACCGTTTCGCACGTCGAGCACGTTCACCTCCGCGTGTCCGCGCGCGAGCCCATAGTCCATGTGGACCGCGACGTCGCCCGTCTTGACCAAGCGCCGGTAAGCCCGAAAAAAGACGATGCGACCGCGCCGCGTCAACATCACGAGCCACGTGCGCGAGTCCGCCGCGCGCACGCGCTTCACCCAACCAAGCCCCTCGAGCGCGTCCACCATTTCGCAAACCGCGGAGCGCACGACATCGAGCCGCAACGACAGGATGTTCTGCTTCATCCCCTTTCGCCCCAACGCATTCATCAAATCAAATCGCGCAGGCGTCAGCCCAAACCGCCGAAGCAGCCGCCGCCCCACACGCTGCACCGCCAAGTGAGCCCCCTTGACCTTGAACATCACAGCATCCATCCCTGCGCGAAGAGCACACCCCATGCCGCCCAACCACTCCCGCTTCCAAGGCGCAAAAAACCGCCAGATCGTTCGGATCCGAACGATCTGACCGAATTTTTGGTCTTGGCGGGGCCAGGTCTGGGGTGGCCGGGGTGGCCTGAAGGGCCAGGTGGGTCAGCGGCTTTTTTGGGCGCCGGAGAGGTGACGGACGGCCTCGCCTAGGCCGTCGAGCGTGAGGTGGAACATGCGGAAGACGCCGGATAGGGCTTCGGCGGTGCCGCCTCGCCAATAGTTCGGGGGCTCGGGGTTGAGCCACGCGGATTTGCGGAAATGGTCGGCGAGCATCGTCATCCACTGGATGCCGGTCTTTTGCTCGCCGTGGCGGCCGCGGTAGTAGTCCCAGTCGCCGGAGCCGAGGAGCTCGGCGGGGTGCATCGACGCGTCGCCGACGAGCACGAGCTTGTACTCGGCGCCGTACTTGTCGAGCACCTCGCGCACGGGAACTGGATCGCTGAAGCGCTCCGTCTCGTAGAGGCGGCCGTAGATGCAGTTGTGGAAGTAGAAGGTCTTGAGCTCGCGGATGTTCGAAGCGCGCTTCGCGGCGGAGAACACCTGCGATACCAAGTGCGCGTGCGGGTCCATCGAGCCGCCCACGTCCATCATCAAGAGGACGCGCACATTCGGGCGGCGCGGCGGACGCATCACGATCTCGAGCTCGCCGCCTTGCTTCGCGGTCTGGTTGATCGTCTCGTCGATGTCGAGCTCGAGCGGCTGGCCTTCGCGTGAGAGCGCCTTGAGCTTGCGGAGCGCGACCTCGATTTGGCGCACGTCGAGGACGAGGTCGGAGCGGTAGGGCTTGAAGCGCCGCGCGTCCGCGACGCCGAGCGCGCTGCGCCCACCGCCCTTGCCGCCGACTCGGATGCCGCCCGGGTTCGTCCCGCCGTTTCCGAATGGGGAGGTTCCGCCGGTGCCAATCCAGCGGTTTCCGCCGTCGTGACGCTCTTTCTGCTCGCGGAGGCGCTGCTCGAAGAGGCGCCGGAGCTCGTCGATGTCGAGCGCCTTGAGGGAGGCGATCTCGTCCTCGCTGAGCTCGCGCCGGAGCTTGGGGTCTTTGAGCCACTCGTCGAGCTCGTCGATGATCTTCACGCTCGCGAGCTCGATGCCGCGGAAGTGCGCGGAGAACGCCTGGTCGAACGCGTCGAGGTCCTCTTCGCGGTGGACGAGGAGCGCGCGGGCCACGTCGTAGAAGCCCTCGAGCGAGCTGTCGTGGAGGCCTTTGACGAGCGCACGCGCGAGCGAGACGGCCTCTTGCGCGCCGACCTTCACCTTGCGCGCGCGGAGCTCGTAGAGGAACGGGACGAACGCAGCGCTCATTTCGAGGTTCCGCGCCCGCACTTCGAGCCGCCCTCGGTTCGCGCGACGACCTCGTAGTCGCCGAGCGGGACCGACGACGGCAGAACGATCGGGCCCGCGTAGTTGCCCTTCCCGTCGGTGGCCACGGTGCCGATGCGCGCCTCGCGCTTGGTCTTCGGGTCGCGCAACGCGATGGTGACGGCGACGCTCGCGCACGGGTCGCCGTCGGCGGTCACACGACCCCGCACGTGCACCGCGGCGCCACGCGTCGTGTCGCTCTCGCCCATTTCGATCGTGACGTCCGACGCGGGCCGCGCGTCGTTCGGGTCGTTCGCGCTGCTCGCGTTGCCATTCCCGTTCGCGTTCGCGGGTGCGCTGCCGTTCGCGCTCGACGTCGGGCTCGGACCCATTCCGCCGCCCGAGCCGCTGTTTCCGTTGCCGTTGCCGCCGCCGCTGTTGATGTTGCGCGCCTTCTCCGTGAGATCCTCGCCGCGCGTCGCGTTCGTCGGCCACGGGAACGCGTCGGTCGGCGACGCATAAGGCTCCGCGGTCGCGGACTCTTCGCTCAGCATGCGACCCGCGCCGCCGAGATCGATGCGGCGCCACAACGCGCCGTCGTACACCTCGACCCACGCGTGCGCCTCGTTCATGATCATGCGCGTCGGGATGCCGAGCGCGAGCGACGTGATCGCGAACGCGTACGCGCGGTGACGACAGACGCCCTTCTGCGACATCGCGAGCGCCGTGTAGACGTCCTTCGACGCCTCGAGCGGCCTGTCGGAGTCCACGAACGCGCGGAAATACGCGACCATCTTCTTGATGTTCTCGGCTGGGCGCAGGTGCCTGCCGAGGCCGATGTGCGCGAAGATGTCCTTCGCCGCGGACGCCACGTTCTCGGGCACCGGCGTCGGCGCTAGGGCGCCCCAGTCCGGATCGCCGAAGTCGCCGCCGAACGTCGCGCGCGGGATCGCGAGCTCCACGACGAGCCGCGCGCTCGCGCGCTCGTTGCCGTCGACGAACCAATTGTCGGCGCCGTCGTGCGCGAGCATCACGGGGAGCTCGCGCGCGCCCGAGCCGAGGTGCGCGTGGAGCACGCGAGCGCCAGGGCCGACGCTCGGGACGCGCGTGTGCTTGTCGGGTCCGATGTCGACGGGGATGTCCCCGTAGAACACGTCTTCGCCCGCGAAGGCCGCGCCGTGCACGACGGGCAGCGCCGAGAGCGACGAGTGGAACGAGTAGAGCCCGAACTTCGCGTCGACGGCGTCGAACGCGACGAGCCGCTTGAACGGCGCGGTCGCGGGCGTGAACGGATCGACGTAGCGCAGGACGTCCGGTCGGCGCGTGTCGAGGTCGGGCGTGAACGTGTTGCCGACCTCGCCGCTCGTCGCCTCGTTCTCGGCGCGCCTCGAGGCCGCGAGCTCGTTCGCGCTCGGCGGCTTGTTCGGGTCGGGCGCCGAGAAGACGCCGCTCTTCGTCTGGATCGCCGCGGGGATGTCGCCCTCGAGGACGACGCCCATCGCGATGTCGTCGCGCGGGTCGACGACGATCGGCTCGTGGAGCGTGGTCGACGAGCCGCCCGACGCGAGCCGCGCGATGCCAAATGCGACGAGTGCGACGAGAACGCTGGACCTTTTCACGTCACCGGTACCCGCGCCCGCGATAAGCGCCGGGCTCGTAGTAGTAGCGCCCGTCTGGGCCTTGAACGTAGCGCGGCCCATACCACTGCGCTCCGGGCGGAGCGACCTCGTAGTGTCCTGGAATCCACGTGTAGGAAGCGCCCGTCCAATGCCAATAACCTGACACCCACACCGCCGATGGGCTTTGGGGCGCCGTTCGAACTTCTTCGCGGGGCGCGGGAGGCGGGCCGGCGACCACGATGCCGCGCGGCACGGCGACTTCCGCCGTGGCGATGCAGCCCGTCGTAAGCAGCGCGAGCATGGAAATCGCTTTTGCCTTTACCATGCGTCCCCACATGGAAAGGTACGACTTGCACGCCGCGTTGTCGAAGCTCGACTCGCGCACCCGCGACAAACTCGCCGCGCACGGTTTTTCAGCCGAGCGGCTCGAGCGCCTCGCGGCGACGCTGCGCGACGGCGATCCCGAAAAGCGCCGCGACGCTCGAAACCGCGTCGCTGGAGCGCGCGCGCCCGAGCCAGGAGAAATCGTCGAGGCGCCGAGCCGAACGGATCCCCATATGCGCGAGGTCGGCCTCGCGACGCTGCGCGCGGGCAAGGTCGCGTTCTGCGTGATGGCAGGCGGGATGGCCACGCGCATGGGCGGCGTCGTGAAGGCGCTCGTCGAGTGCGTCGAGATCGACGAAAAGCCGATGACCTTCCTCGACGTGCGCCTTCGCGAGAACGCGCTCGCATCGAAACGCGCCGGGCGCCCAGTGCCGCTCTGGCTCATGACGAGCGACGCGACCGACGGCCCCATCGCCGAAGCGCTGCGCGCACGCAACGCGCCGCCGCACGTGCGCACGTTCGTCCAGGATTTGAGCCTGCGACTCACCGAGGACGGCGAGATCTTCTTCGACGCGCAAGGCCACCCGAGCACCTACGCGCCCGGTCACGGCGACCTGCCCGACGCGCTCATCCGCTCGGGGCTCCTCGACGAGCACATCCGCGCCGGCGGCGAGTCGGTCTGGCTCACCAACGTCGACAACCTCGGCGCGACGCTCGACGACGCCCTGCTCGGTTTCTTCGTCGAGTCGAGCAAGGAGCTCATGGTCGAGGTGACCGACAAGCTCGAAAACGATCGCGGCGGAATCCCCGTCCATGTCGAGAGCGGCCGCTTGGAGGTGCTCGAGGAGTTTCGCCTGCCGAAGGGCTTCGACGCTTCGACCGTGCGCGTCTTCAACACGAACACGTTCCTCGTGCGCGCGAAGGCGCTCGCCGAAGCGCGCGTCGATTGGTCGTTCTTCGAGGTGCAGAAGAAGGTCGACGGAAAGCCCGCGGTCCAGTTCGAGCGCCTCCTCCAGGAGCTCACCGCCGCGATGGACACGATCTTCGTCCGCGTCCCGCGCACCGGAGCGGACGCGCGATTCCTCCCCGTGAAGGATCCCGAGGAGCTTTTGCGGCGAAAAAGCGAAATTCGCGCCGTGGTCGCGGCACGGCTAGAATGATGACACTTTGGGATCGAGCGTAAAGCGTACGGGTTGGCTTGGTTATCTCCTCGCGTTGATCGTGCTCGTCGTGGTCGGGCGTGCGGTGTCCGCGTGCTCGCTCGACGAGGTGGGCACCGCGCCCGACGCGACGGTCTGCACGCCGGGCCAGGTGATTTGCGGCGGCGCGTGCAGCGATCTCTCGCACGACAACCTGAACTGCGGCGCGTGCGGAAAGGCGTGCGGCGCCGGCATGCTCTGCTCGCAAGGTCAGTGCGGCACCACGTGCGGCGGCGGCACGACCCAGTGCGGCGATCAGTGCGTCGAGCTCCAGATCGATCCCAACAACTGCGGCAAGTGCGGCACGTACTGCGGCGTGGGCTCGCAGTGCGTCGCGGGCAAATGCGAGTCGACGTGCGGCCTCGGCCAGACGCTCTGCATCGAGGACGGCGGCGCCGCGTTCTGCGCGACGACGACCACCGACAACAACAACTGCGGCGCCTGCGGCAAGACGTGCCCGGGCGGCCAGGTGTGCTCGAACAGCCAGTGCGGGACCACGTGCGGCAACGGCACGCAGCTCTGCGTCCCCGACGCGGGCGTTCCCTACTGCGCGAACACGAGCACCGATCCGAAGAACTGCAGCACGTGCTTCAAGCAGTGCGGCACTGGGCAGAACTGCGTGAACGGCGCGTGCACGACGGCCTGTGGCGGCGGCCAGACGCTCTGCACGCCCGACGCGGGCGCGCCGTATTGCGCGAACACCAAGACCGACAACGCCAACTGCGGCACGTGCGGAAAGACGTGCGGCGCGACGCTCGCGTGCGTCAACGGCGCGTGCTCGAACACGTGCCAGACGGGTCAGACGTTCTGCGGCGGAGACAGCGGCTCGCCCTACTGCGCGAACACCAAGACCGACGAAGCGAACTGCGGCGCGTGTGGCGCGGTCTGCGGGACGAACCTCGTCTGCGTCAGCAGCGCGTGCTCCAACACGTGCGGCACCGGTCAGACGTTCTGCGCGGGAAACCCGCCTTATTGCGCCAACACGAACACCGACAACGCCAACTGCGGCGGCTGCGGAAAGCCGTGCGGCACGTCGCTCGTGTGCAGCGGTGGTCAGTGCAAGAACACGTGTGGCTCGGGCCAGACGTTCTGCGGCGGCGATAGCGGCGCGCCTTATTGCGCCAACACGAGCACCGACAACGCCAACTGCGGCGGCTGCGGGACCGTGTGCGGCACGAACCTCGTTTGCGTCAGCGGCGTCTGCAAGAACACGTGCGGCACGGGTCAGACGTTCTGCACGGGAAACCCGCCTTATTGCGCGAACACGAAGAGCGACAACGCCAACTGCGGCGGCTGCGGAACGACGTGCGGCGCGGCCGAGGTGTGCGCGAACGGAACGTGCGCGCTGACGTGCGGCGACGCGGGCGCGACGACGCTCTGCACGCCGGACGGCGGCGCGCCCTACTGCGCCGACACGACGAGCGACAACACCGACTGCGCCTCGTGCGGCAACGCCTGCGGCGTCACCGCGGCGACGTGCTGTTCGAGCACGTGCACCGACTTGCAGACGAACAAGAACAACTGCGGCTTCTGCGGGAACGTCTGCGAAGCGGGGACGTGCTTGAACGGAAGCTGCCTCTGAGAATCAATTCACCGGCGGCACGGTGCACACGCCGTTGAGGCAGCTCACCTTGTCGTCGTTGCAGCAGTCCGAGCTCGTGCTGCACACGTCACCGAGCGACTTGCACGCGAACTGGTTCACGTCGACGCACACGCCCTGATCGCAGAACCCCGAGCAGCACTCGAAGCCGGCCTGGCACGCGCCGCCGCCCTTGGTCGGGATGCACGCCGCGAGCGCCCAGAAGCCGCGCATGTTCGTCGTGTCCTCTTCTTGTCCTTCGAGGAAGAACGGCGGGTGGCTCGGGTCCGTGCCGTTCGTCGTCGGATCGATCGCCGCGACCCACAGGCGCTTCTTGCCGTTGTTCGCGGTGCCCGTGATGCGGTTGCCCCAGTCGCGCTCGCTCGTGAAGACGACCCAGTTGTAGTTGCCGCGCTGCACGGGGTTGAACGTCGGCTCGAACGAGAGGTTCGCGTCCGAGGTCGAAGGAGGCGTGTCGAGCTTGGTCAGTTTGATCGGCGCGCTGGCGTTCACGTTCTGGATCCACACCTCGCCGAGCTGCGTGGTCGAGTCCACGCAGCCGAGCTGGTTGCATCCCGTCGTGTAGTTGCCGACGTGGAACGCGATGAACTGTCCGTCCGGCGTGAACGTCGGGTACGCGAGCTCTTGCTCGCTCGTCGGGAACGAGCTCGCGGCCGCGAGCGATTTCAAGCCCGAGAACGCGACGTTGTTCTCGTCGAAGTCCATCATGACGAGCTTTCCGCCCGTGAGGTCGTGGTACCAGGTGCCCGATCCCGTCTGGATCGCGCCGCCTTCGATCGCCGCGAAGCGCTTTCCGTCCGGCGAGAACACCGGCGTCATGAGGCCCTTCATGTTCGGGTCGAGCTTCACCGTCTCGAGGCCCGTGCTCGCGATCTCCGTGCCGACGGAGGTGTCGGCGATGTGGAGCGTCTGGTTTCCGAACACCGTGTATTTCCCGTCCGGCGTCACGGCGAGGTTTCCGCCGAAGAGCGTCGAGGTCTTGCGCGAGGTCGCGTCGGGCAAGTCGAACGACTCCCACGCGCGCTTCTTCGTCATCGGCAGACCGTCGGTGCTCGGCAGATCGTCGACGGTCGCGACGAGCGTCGTGCCGTCCGCGCTCACCGCGTGACAGCCCATGCACTGTCCGTTGTTCAGCACCTCGGGCTGCGAGCCCGTGCCGGGACGAATGCGCGACATGTGCCCGGTGCCGCTCGTCGTCCAGTAATAGATGGCGCCGCGGAGGCTCGCGGGGACGACCGTGAAGCTCTCGTGCGCCGACTGGTACGCGTTCGTCCCGTCGAAACGCGCGACCGCGAGCTTGAGCGGATCACCCTGGTTCGACGCCGTCAGGTGATCCCAGATCAGCTGATCGACGCGCCACTGCTCGGGAAGTGAAGCAAGGAAGTATCCGTCGTAGGAGTAGCCGTTCTCTTCGTAGTGGACCTTGTAAGCGTCGCTCGCGCTCGGCGCGTTCCACATCACGAGCGGCGCGGAGAGACCGAGCGGGAAGACCGTCGCGTCGTACGGATAGAGGAGCGAAGAGAGCTTCGGGTCTTGCGTGGTCGCGCCGTCGAGCGCTTGAACCGCGGTCTGCGAGACGCCCGTTCCGATTTGGACGACGTGCACGTTGACCGTGAGCGTCGCCGTCGCCGACGCCGTGCCGACGATCGCTTGGAGCTGGCCCGTGCCGGCGAACGCGCCGCTCGCGACGAGGTCCACCGGACCGAAGCCGGTCATCTTCGCGAGGTCGGGTCGGTTGAACGAGATCGACTGCGCCTTGACGGGAACGATGTTGCCGTTCGAGAGGTGAGCCTTGAGCGTGTACGTTGCCGTCTTCGGCGTGACGCCGTCGAGCAAGAGCGTCTGCGTCGGCGGATCGAACTCGAGCGACTGCACCGAGGCGTCGCCGAAGCCGCTGTCGTCGAAGGTCAGGTTCGGGTTGCCGCCGTCCCAAGCGCCGTTCGGCTCCGAGCCGAACACGCTCCCGTCACCCGGACCGCACGCGAAGCCGATTGCCGCAAAAATCCCGAACCAAAGTGCATGTGTAGATCGAATCATTCGAACGCCGCTCCGTTCAGCCGTGCTGCAATATCACAGTCGGGCTGTTTTGTGGCGCCGGTGTGTGCAAACGTAGGACCAGGCGCTGAACCCGCGGGATTTCCCTCGAATCCTCATCTCGTCGACGCCTTCGTGGGTCCTCTCCCAGCCGATCACGTGGATCGCGCGATCCACAGCCGCCGATGGTACGCTCGCGTCCCGTGAGCACGGCGCTGGCCTCCGACCCGCAACGCCCGCTCGCCGATTTGCGCGCGCTCGACGTGCTGTCGCGCGTGGCGTCGGGTCTCGCCGCCGATCCGCGGTTCTTGCAAGACCTGGTCACGCGTCCGCACCCGCTCGTCGTGAGCGTACAGCGAGGCGACTCGATCGCGCTCATCGCGCCAGCGGCCGTTTGGGATCACGGACGCGACGTCCTCAAGCCGTTCGCGCATCGCTTCGCGGAGGGTGTGGCGCTCCTCGTTCTGCTCGGCCGCCCCGAGGAGGCCGATCTCTCGCAAGCGATGAACCTCGGCCTCGCGAGCCTCTTGCCCGAGGAGCCGACGAGCGAAGAGCTCTACGTCGCGGTCCAGCGTGCGCTCGATCTGCTCCAGGCGCGCGATCGCGCCGAGCGCCGCGGGAAGTCGCTTCGGCGTTATCGCTACGAGCTCGGCGAGCTCGTGAACATCGCGCGCGCGATGACGACCGAGCGCGTCGTCGACAAGCTCTTCTCGGTCATCCTCGAGAAGAGCCGCTACGTCACGGGCGCGGACGCGGGCTCGCTCTACGTCGTCGAGGGCGACGAAAAAGATCTCCGCCTTCGGTTCAAGCTCACGCAGAACGACTCGGTCCAGTTCGACTGGCGCGAGTTCACGATGCCCATCTCGAACCGCTCGATCGCGGGCACCGTCGCGCTCTCGAACAAGCCGCTCAACATCCACGACGTCTACGAGCTGCCGCCGGGCTCGCCGTTCCACTTCGATAGAAGCTTCGACGAGCGCATCGGCTACCGCACCAAATCGATGCTCGTCGCGCCGCTCATCTCGCAGCGTGACGAGGTCATCGGCGTCATCCAGCTCATCAACAAGAAGCGCGACCCGGAGAAGAAGCTCCTCTCGAACGCGGACGTCCAAGAGCAGGTGATCCCGTTCGACGAGCGGAGCGAAGAGCTCCTCGGCATGGTCGCGGCGCAAGCCGGCATCTCGCTCGAGAACGCGATGCTCTACGACGAGATCCGGCGGCTATTCGAGGGTTTCGTGAAGGCGAGCGTCGAGGCGATCGAGTCGCGCGATCCGACGACGAGCGGTCACTCGCGCCGCGTCGCCGATCTCACCGTGGAGCTCGCGAAGGTCGTCGACGCGGAGTCGCACGGCCCGTACAAAGACGCGTTCTTCTCGCGCGAGGATCTGCGCGAGCTCGAGTACGCGAGCCTCCTCCACGATTTCGGCAAGATCGGCGTGCGCGAGCGCGTGCTCACGAAGGCAAAGAAGCTCTACGACGAGGCGCTCGGCGCGATCCGAAACCGCTTCGACTACGTCGCGAAGTGCTGCGAGACCGACGTGCTCTCGCGCAAGGTGACGGTGCTCGAGCGCGGAGGCACGGCCGAGGAGCTCAAGCAGCTCGACGAAGAGCTCTTGATGCGCAAGGTGGAGCTCGAGAAGTCGTACGCGACGATCTTGAGCGCGAACGAGCCGTCGGTGCTCGCGCAGGGCGATTTCGATCGCATCGCCGAGATCTCGAAGGAGACGTACGCGGATCTACGCGGCGACGTGCAGCGCCTCCTCACGGACGAAGAGGTCGAGGCGCTCTCGGTGCGCCGCGGCTCGCTGACGACGCAGGAGTTCGACGAGATCCGCGGGCACGTCTCGCACACGTTCCGCTTCCTCTCGCGAATCCCGTGGGGCAAGGCGCTTCGGCGCGTGCCGATCATCGCGGGCGCGCACCACGAGAGGCTCAACGGAACGGGTTACCCGAACCGCCTCCGCGCCGAGGAGATCCCCGTGCAGTCGAAGATGATGAGCATCTCCGACATCTACGACGCGCTCACAGCGAGCGATCGGCCCTATAAAAAGGCCATTCCGCTCGATCGCGCGCTCGACATCCTCGACTTCAGCGTGAAGGACCAACACCTCGACTCGGATCTCGTCCGCATCTTCCGTGAGGCGAAGATCTGGGAGCGCGCCGCCGCGCGGGAGCCACAGTCGCGTTGAGGACGCACGCTCGCCTCGCCGTTCTCGCAGTACTCACGCTCGCGAGCGCGGCGCGCGCGCAGCAAAACGATCTGCTGCCGCCCTCGCCGTTCGACGCGTCGAAGGGTCCTCCGCAGAAGCTCACGCCGCCCGCGCCTCCTCCGTGGGACGAGCCGCTCTCGACCTCCGGCGTCGACGTCGCGACGCCGAAGACCGCGCAGGCGAACGCGGGCGGCGGCAACGCGACACCGCGCGAGCACGCGATGCACATGGAGCACATGCGCGATCTCGAGCGGCGCGTCGAGAGGCTCGAGCGCGAGCGGCGCGAGCGCACCGAGCCAACGCCGTGGGTCGAGTGGCTCAAGCCGTCGCTGCTCCTCCAGCCGCAGCTCATTTGGAATTTCTACAACGCGGCCGCGTCGCCGAACGCGCAGGCGGGCGTGCTTCCGCCAGGCATCGGATCGAACGACGTCACCGCGACGCCGAGCGGCAACACGACGAACCCGGATTTTTTCAGGTTGCGCCGCGCGCGCCTGAAGCTCGAGTTTCTCCCGAGCGAGTACGCGCGCTTCGTCTTCGAAATCGAGCCAGTCCCGCACGACCCGACGATCCCCGGGAGCTCCACGATCGCCCGGCAAATCGAGGCGATCGCGCGTTTTCCCATGTCGCAAACGCTCGCGTTCGAGGTCGGCGCGGGCTCGTTCGAGGTCCCGTTCGGCGGCGAGTGGCGAGAGAGCCACGGCGACCGCCCGTTCATCGAGCGGAGCTACTTCCAGCAGAATTTGTTTCCCGGCGACTTCGATCTCGGCGCGCACGTGAACATGACCGCGCGCCACCTCGAGCTCGAGCTCGCGGTGATCAACGGGCGCACGTTCGGCGAGCTCGACAACGGGGTAACCTCGATCTGAACCGCGCCAAGGACGGCGTCGCGACGGCGCGATTCGAGGTGGGCGGGTTCGAGGCGGGGTTGCACGGCTACGCGGGCGAGGGCCAGCTCGTCGATCCGCAAAACCTCCGCTTCAAACAGTTCGGTCGCTTCGCCGGCGATCTCGATCTCGCGTACAAGCACCACGTGGGCCGCCTCGGCGTGTTCCGCGCGTTCGGCGAGCTCGTCTACGGGACCAACATGGACCGCGGCGTCATGAACCCGGGCGACCTCCCCGTGATGCCCGTGGACCTCACGCAAGACGTGACGAATCGCGACGAATTCGGCGCGCTCCTTCGCGTCGATCAGGAATTCGGCCGCTGGATCTCGCTCGGCGCCCGCTACGACTACTACTCGCCCGACGTGAACCTCTCGAACGACGCGCGCCACACGATCGGCGTCGTCGGCGTCCTGCGTCTTCTCCGCGACGTGCAAATGTGGAGCGAGCGCATCGTGCCGCGCGTTCAGGTGATGCTCGAGTACGACCACGCGATCGACACGATCCGCGCGAGCGGCCCGCAGGGAGCCACGAAGGAGATCGACGCGATCTCCCTCGTGCTCCAGGGCCGGCTCTAATACGTCAGCTCGACGAAGCCGTAGAGGTTGTTCCACGCGGCGTTCGCGTCGTAAGCCTCGCAGCCAGCGCCGATCGTGCTGAACTTGATCGTGTTCGTTCCGCTCACGACGTAGGGCGTGACGGAAGTGAGCGTCGTGCTGCGGATGTTCGTCCCCGGGTTGCACGCGCAACCGAAGCCCGTCGACTGGATCGTTCCAACGTTCGTCCCGTTGAGCGTGACCGTCAGCGTGCCGTTGCCGTCGCAGCTCCAGGTCGGGTTCACCGTCAGCGCGATGGACGTCGGCATCTTGCCAAGCGTGTCCGTCCACGTGAAGCCCGCGGACCCGTTGGGGCACGAGCCCAAGTTGCTCGAGCCGCCGGCGAACTCCGGGAGGGCCGTGCTGCAGGACGTGTAGCTCGCACCGATCATCATGCTCTGCGTGATGGGCACAGTGAGCACGTTCTGTTGCACGCACGCGCCTCCGACGCAGGTCTTCCCGGTGCCGCATGCGTTGCCGCATGAGCCGCAGTTCGCCGAGTCGTTGACCGTGTTTGCGCAGTACGGCGAGCCGCCGTCGGGCACGCAAAGTGACTGAACGCCGCCGTCGGACGCCGCGCATCCGTTCGAGCACGCGCCGTTCTGGCAGACTTGCCCGCTGCCACACGTGACGCCACAGGCGCCGCAGTTGGCGTTGTCACTCGTCGTATTGGCGCAGTACGTCGTCCCGCCATCGGGCGCGCAGAGCGTCTGGACACCGCCGTCCGACGCCGCGCACGCGTTCGAGCAAACGCCTTGCTGGCAGACCTGACCGGTCCCGCAAGTCGTGCCGCACCCGCCGCAGTTCGCGTTGTCGCTTTGCGTGTTGGCGCAGTAGGACGCCCCGCCGTCGCCGCCGCACAGCGTCTGTCCGCCAGCGCACGTCGTTCCGCACTTGCCCGCGCTGCACACTTCGCTCGCCGAGCACTTCGTGCCACACGCGCCGCAGTTCGCCGGATCGACGTCCGTCTCGACGCAGCTCGAGCCGCAGAGCTTGGTGCCGCCGCCGCACGTCGTACCGCATTTGCCCTGCGAGCAGACCTGACCGGTCGTGCACGCCGTGCCGCACGCTCCACAGTTGGCGTTGTCGTTCTGAAGGCTCACGCAAGTGTCGCCGCAGAGAGCGCTCTTCGTGCCGCACGAGACGACGGTCGCGTCGGTCCCGGTCCCCGCGTCGAACGGCGTCGTGCTGCTGCTGCAACCCGCAGCGAGCACCGCCACGACCACAGAAGCCGCGAGCGCCGAAACCACACCCCCTACCCATCCACGCATTGCATGTTCCATTTTTCGCGCCTCCGAAGACCAGGGCGATTTGCCCAGGGTCGCTCGAGTAGTGGAGCAGCCTCAAGAGGGCAATCCTTTTCTGGGAATACGAGGTTGGTCCTCTGGCCGTTAATGCAGCTGCTCCCCTAAGTGCTCCATCGACGACGATGACCTCCCTTCCCCATCGCGCGTTCCGCTCCTGGCGGACGACCGCGGCGCTCAACGTCGTCGCGGTCGGCGCGTCGCTCGCGGCGCTCACGGCGTTCGCGTTCCGCGCGATCTTGGCGTTCCACGAGGCGTCATTCTCGGCGCTGTCGACGTTCATCGTCGGCGTCGCGTGGGCCGCGGCGGTCCGCGTGAAGCCGCGCGGCAAGGGCGTTCGCATGGGATGGGTCATGTCACCCTTGTTCGCTTGTGGAAACTCGATGCTGTGCGTCGGGCTCCTCTCCGTCAGCGACGGACGATCCTTTTTCGACACGTTCGCGATGACGATCCTCGGCGGCGCGTTCTTCGGCGCGATCTTGTGGATCCCCGCGCTCGTGCTCACGCTGCTCCTCTTCGGGCTGCCGATCGCGCGCGCGCAATCCGTCGCGGCTCGCGGGCTCGCGGGAGCCGATCGCGGCGAGATCATCGTGGGCGCGGCCAGCTCCGCGCTCGCCCTGATCCCGCTCGTCGCGTGGGGCGCGCCGTTCGAGGTCGGCCTCGGCGTCCTCGCGATCGCCTGCGGGGTGTCCGCGATGTTCCTCTCCGTGCTCCGCGAGCGCGCGCGGCGCGCTTTCGTGCGCAAGGTCGAAGCAGGCAAGATCGCGCAGTTTCGCGTCGAGCCAAGCCCCGAGGGCAAGGTGCTCGTGCGCGTGACGACGAGCGGCATGGCCTATCGCGTCACCGATTTCGTCGAGGAGATCGCGACGCTGTCCGAAGACAACGAGGTCGTCGCTACTTCGCGTAGCGCTCTTTGACGTTCGGCAAGAGGTACTCGCTGAACGCGCGCTTCAGGTCGTACTTCGCGTGGAAGCCCCAGTCGCGTCGTGCGGCCGCGTCGTCGCAGTCCTCCGGCCACGAGTCGACGATCGCCTGACGCCGCATGTCGGGGACGAACTTCACGTCGGTCGACGGGAACGCCGTGCGCACGAGGTCCGCGAACTCGCGCGCGCTCGGGGCGAACGCCGCGATGTTGTAGACGTGCGTCGACAATTTTTCCGCGGGCGCGTCCATCAGCGCGAGGAGCGCGTCGATCGCGTCGGGCATCGCCATGAACGGGATGCGCGTGTCCTCGCGCACGAAGCAGTCGTACGGAACGCCCTGCGCCGCCGCGTGGAGCATCTCGGGGAGGTAGTCGCTCGTTCCTCCGCTCGGCAGCGTGAACGCGCTGATCAACCCGGGGAAACGGATGCTGCGGAAGTCGACGCTCTCGCGCTGCGGGACGAAGTCCTCGGCGAGCTGACGATAGTGGTGCGCGAAATAACGACCGAGGTGCTCGCAGTAGAGCTTGTTGCAGCCATACATCGTCGTCGGCATGAGGAATTGGTCCTCGCCGATGCGCCCCGCCTTCTTCTTCTCCGCGAGCGAGTGGATGCCGTAGACGGCGATCGAGCTCGGGAAGAGGAACTTCACCGCCTTGCCGTGCCAGCGCGCTTGCTCGACCGCGAGCTTCAGCAAGTTGAGCGTGCCGGTGACGTTCACCTCGTGCGCGGTCTCGGGCGTGAACTCGCTCCGCGTCGAGAGGAGCGCGGCGAGGTGGAAGATCGCGTGGATCTCGTACTCGCTCACGAGCCGCTCGAGCATGTGGCGATCGAGGATGTCGCCCGCGATCGTCGCCTTGCAGAGCGGCTTGAGCTCGGTCGCGATCTCTTTGATGTCGAGCGCGAGGACGTCGTACGCGTGAGCGTGATCTTTCGCGAGCGCGTGGATGAGGCCGTGCCCCATCTCGCCGTTCGCGCCGGTGACGAGGACTACGGGTTTGCGGCGCACGGGCGCGATTCTATCGAATTGCGGCTTCGAGCGCGCGGGCGAAAGAGTCGAGCGAGCGCACGCCGAAGAGCGCCGTGTGCGGCGCGCCGAACGCTGCGTCAACCGCTTCGCGGATGGCCTCGTGCGCCGCGATGCGGTCCTCGAGATCACGCACTGCGTCGAAGGACGCCATGAATTCGCCGCCGACGCGCATGCGGCCGGAGTCGTCGGGGCCGGCGCAGATTGGGCCGATGGCTTCGTCGATTTGGGTCGTCCAGGGGCGCGAGGAAGGGCTCGGGGCTGTGAGCCGTGAGCTGTGAGCTGTGAGCTGGGCGTGAGCGTAGGCGGCGACGATCGAGCTCACGAGCGACGCGTCGTCGATTTTGCCCCGGAGCTCTTCGAGCGTCGCGGGCGCTTTGCCCGAGTAAGAGGGGCGCGCGGAGACGGCGAACGGTGTTCGCACGGCGACGAACGCTTCGAAGACGCAGCGGCCGGTGGCGCGCTCGTGCGCGAACCCGACGTGCGCGATGGGACGATGGTCCACGTCGATCCAGTCGCGCCCGAAGTAGCGCCCGCCGAGCGCGCGAAGGAGCGGCCTCACCTGGCGGTTCAAGATCACCGACTCGTCGTGCTCGAGGCGTGGAAGCGCGACGAGCACGTGGAGCGTCCCAGGTCCGACGTGCACCGCGCATCCACCGGTGCCTCGCGCGATCGCGCCCGGCGGACCGTCGCACGCGCGCTGGAATGCGCCGAGCAACACGGCGCTCTCCGTCGGCCACGCGAGCTCGATCTCCGCGCGCGCGAGCGGCCGAGTCATCGCGTCTCGCGATGCAAGCGCAATCTGCTCCGCGGATTTTTGTCTCACGTCGATCGTCGTCATCTGCGTTACCGTTCTCCAATGATCGCACGCAAAGCAGTAGCTGGTGCAGTGGTCGGCGCCGCGCTCTTCTTTTCTCACACCGCGAGCGCGACGCCACGCTGGGTGGATCGACTCCTCACGCTCCCGGGTCCCGTCGCGGGCACGATCGATCTCGACGGCTCGATCGCGTGGGCCAACGAAAACGTCGCGCCGTGCGGCAACTGCGGCTTCGTCGGGACGGGCCTCAACGTCGAAGGCGTCCTCGGCATCGCCAACCGCGTCGACATCGGCCTCCGCGTCGGCTTCCGCGGCTTCAAGGACAACCTCGGCATCAACGAGGGCGTCGTCACGAACGCCGACGCGTACGCGCGTCCGTTCGATCAGCTCGCGTTCTACGGCGCCGATCCCGGCATCTACGGCGGCGCCGAGGTCGCGAACCCCGAGCTCCGCGTTCGCGTGCGCATCCTCGACATCCACCATCTCTTCGAGCTCGGCGTCGAGGGCCGCGGCCTCTTTCCCATCGCGAACGGCACGGTGTTCACGCAGATCGTCGGCGTGCCGATGGCGCTCCACCTCGGGCACCACGTGCGGTTCGACTTCGGCGGCTACACGGGCTTCACGTTCTTCGGTCAGCCGCGCGGCGCGCTCTTCACGCTCTACGCGCCGGCCGCGTTCTGGTTCCAAGTCCACGATCGCGTGTGGCTCGGTCCCGAGCTCGGCTTCCGCTGGTACTCGCAGGACGTCTACGGCGGCGGCCGCGACAACTGGGACTTCATGCTCGGCTTCGGCCTCGGCGTCTCGTGCACGCGCTGGCTCGACTTCAAGCTGCAGGCCTACTCGCCGCGCGTGAACGACGGCGCGCGCTACTTCGGCGCCGGCGCGGGCGTGCAGTTCTACTTCCACTGAGCGACGAACGCCGCCGCCGCGTCCCAGATGCGCGCGTCTTGGTTCTTTCGCGCGACGAGCGAGTGATCGCCTCCCTCGATCACGAGGAGCTCCGCGCCGAGCTTCTTCGTGAGCGCCCGAAGCTCCTTCTCGGAGCCGAACGGGTCGCGCGTGCCGCACACGAAGAGCATCGGCTGTGTCACGTCGGGCAGGTGCGCGTCGCGGCGCTTCTCGGGCTTTGCAGGCGGGTGGAGCGGATAGCCGAAGAACACGAGGCTCGCGATCGGAAGCGTGTAGTTTGCAGCGATCATCGAGGCGACGCGCCCGCCCATGGATTTGCCTCCGATCGAGAGCGGCTCCTTCGGAAAGCGCGCGCAGGTCTCCTCGACGACGGCGACGTACGCATCCATCAGCGGATCCATCTTCGAGCGCGTCTTCGGGAAGTCGAACGTGACGACGCGGACGCCGCGCGACGCGAGCGCCTTGGCGTAGCGCACGATCCACTCGCTCTTCGACTCGGCGCCCGCGCCGTGCGCGAGGATGAACGTCGCGCGCGCCTTCTTCGCCGCGTAGACGCGCATCAGCGACGCAAGAGGACGAACCCCACGAACGCGAGCGTCGCACCGATGGCCGTGAAGCCTGCGTCGACCACGCTGACGACGTTCATGACGCTCGCGAAGTCGTCCGGACCGATCAACCTGACGACGCGGTAGACGATCGCGAAGAGCGCATCGATCGCGCCGAACGCGGCGACCAGCCAGACGCCGGCTCCGACGCGCTTCGCGTTCATCGCGCAGACGACGACGAGCGCGCCCGCCATTCCGAGGTGAACCAAGAAGACGAACCAGGTGAGGAGCGTGCTCATGACGCGCGGGCTGGGAGCGATCGAATCGCCAGGATGAGGAACCCAGGGACGGTGACCACCTCGACGAGCGAGACGAGCTGATGCGAATACGCCGGTGCGAAGCCGAAGCGAATCGCCATCATGAACGACCACGAGCGCACGAAGTCCGAAGCGACGACCGAGAATCCCGCGAGGGCCGCGAACGCCGCTGACTTGGTCGATCGATTCGCGAGAAACGCGCCGCCGCCCATGAGCGCGACGCCGACGAACAGCGTCACGACCTTCGTGAGCAGCTCGACGAGACGAAACGCGTTCACTTCACGACACCGAGCTTCTTGCCGACCTTCTCGAACGCGGCGAGCGCGCGATCGATCTGCTCGAACGTGTGAGCCGCGCTGATCTGCACGCGGATGCGCGCCTCGCCCTTCGGAACGACGGGGTAGAAGAAGCCGATCACGAAGATGCCCTCGTCGAGCATCGCCGCGGCGAAGTCTTGCGAGAGCTTCGCGTCGCCGAGCATCACCGGCACGATCGGGTGGATGCCCTCCTTGATGGGCAAGCCCGCCTTCACGATGCCCGCGCGGAAGCGCTTCGTGTTCACCTCGGATTTGTCGCGCAGCTCGGTCGTCTTGCCGAGGAGCTCGAAGACCTTGATCGACGCGCCGACGATCGCGGGGGCTAGCGTGTTGGAGAAGAGGTACGGGCGCGATCGCTGGCGGAGCATCGCGATCGCTTCTTTCTTTCCCGTCGTGTAGCCGCCCGAGCCGCCGCCGAGGGCCTTGCCGAGCGTGCCCGTCATCACGTCGATGCGGCTCATCACGCCGAAGTGCTCGGGCGTTCCGCGCCCTGTTTTTCCGATGAATCCGGTCGCGTGCGAGTCGTCGACCATGACCATCGCGCCGTATTTTTCGGCGAGATCGCAGATGCGATCGAGCTTCGCGAGGTAGCCGTCCATCGAGAAGACGCCGTCGGTCGCGACCATGCGCAAACGCTTGCCCTGCGTCTTCTTCAGCGCGTCCTCGAGCGCGTCCATATCGCCGTTCGGGTAGCGGTGGCGCTCGGCCTTGCAGAGTCGGATGCCGTCGATGATCGACGCGTGGTTCAGCGCGTCCGAGATGATCGCGTCCTCCTCGCCGAGCAGCGTCTCGAAGATGCCGCCGTTCGCGTCGAAGCACGACGTGTAGAGGATCGTGTCTTCCATCCCGAAGAACTTCGAGATCGTGTGCTCGAGCTCCTTGTGGATGTCCTGCGTGCCGCAGATGAAGCGCACGCTCGAGAGGCCGAAGCCGCGCTCGTCGATCTCTCGCTTCGCCGCGGCGATCACCTCGGGGTGCGAGGAGAGGCCGAGGTAGTTGTTCGCGCAGAAATTCAAGACCTCGCGCTCGGGCGCGCCTTCGCGCACGCGCGACTTGATCTGCGGTCCTTGCGGCGACGTGATGATGCGCTCTTCCTTGAAGAGCCCGGCTTCGCGGATTTCGGCGAGGGTCTTTTCGTAGACCTTCTGAGCGGCGTCGAACATGCCGCGAATCTACTACTTTGGCGCGGGTGTGCGCGAGATCGCCGGCAGCGGCGCGCCGAAGACTTTGGTGTACGCCGTCTCGGCGGCTTTTTTGATGACGTCGCCGGGCTTGTCGAACGCGCTGACGCCGAGTTGGCCGTGTTCGGTCTTGTCCTTCGCGCCCCACGGCGAGAGCCACTCGGGCGCGAGGCCGAGCTCGCGCTCGACGAGGAACATCGTGACGTAGCCGCCCGTGCCGAGCTCGGCCTCGGCCAGCGCGAGGTACGGCGTGTCGCCGCGCGCGATCATCGCGAGGCGGCTCGCGATGGCCGCGGCCTGAGAGCCCGTGAGCGTCTTGCCGCCCATCGATTTCTCGAGCTCCTCGCCGTCGGCGGTGAACGTGCACGCGGTCGCCTTCTCGCACGTCGCCTCGACCGCGATTCGGATCTCGTCGAGCGCCGCCTGCACCGCGGCGATCTTGTCCATCGGCTTCTCGAAGCGCGTGAGCCGGTCTTCGATGCGCGCGATCTCGCGCGCGTCCATCTCGAGATCCTGGCGCCGCTTGAGCGCCTTTTTCAGCGTGGGCGAAGCGCGCAGGCCGCGCGGCTCGTAGAGCTCGTCGCCCATGAGCGCGAGCCGCAAGAACGCCGAGTGGCGCTGCGAGAGCGCGTCTGCGAGCTCGGTCGCGTCGTCTTGCTCGAGCCCCGCGCGCGGCAAGATCTCGCCGCGGACCTTCTCGCCGATCTTGTCCTCGAGGCGGCCCGCGCTGCCTTCCTTCTCGTCCTGCGAGTTGTACGAAAACGGCCGATTTTTCCCCAGCGCGGGCACCACGGCGGAGATCGTCCAGCGCTCGACCTCGTCCATCGACAGCACCCAGCCGCCGAGCACGTCGCTCTCGTACGCCTTGCCGCCGACTCGGAGGTTCAAGTTGTCGAGGCGTCGTCCGCGGAGCACCGGGACCGTGTTCGAGCCGACGACCATCGTGCTGCGGTCCTCGACGTAGTACCCGAGGAGCCACACCGTGGACGACTCGCCCACGCGCGTGAGCGACGTGTCGACGTACTGATCGAAGAACGCGGGGAGCTTCTTCGCCTGGAGCTCTCCGTCGAGCGAGTGAAGCGTGCTCTTCAACGACGCGGACTCGCGCTGGGCGTCGCCGTCCGACGTCGCGAACGCGAGCGCCTTCGACTGCTCGAGCGCGGTGCCGAGGAGGTTGAACGCGCCCTCGCCGATTTGCCGCTTCACGCCCCGCGAGAGGATCTCGTTTCGCCCTTTCTCCTCGCGATCGAGGCTGTGTCGGCCGACGCCGACGACCCAGTCGGTGAGCCCGTCGCTCATCGCTTCGCCGAGCGAGGTCTTCGCGAATCGATCGCGCGGCGACGGCCACCACAAGAAGACGCCCACGCCGACCGAGGCGGCGACGAGGCCGAGCACGAACGCGAGCGACGCCGGCCAGAACGCGCGACCGCGCCTCGGGTCCATCGTCTTCGTCGACTCGAACGCGGTCTTCACGCCCTCGACGTCGTCGGGGTGCGGAGCGCCACGAACATTTGCAGTCTGCAAGTATGCGAGCCGAAGGACGTGGGCCTCGTCGGTCACCTTCGTCGCCGAGGACGCCGTCGCGAACGCGCGGCGCGCGCCTCTTCGGATCGACCCGCGGAGCAGCGGATCGAACGTCTGCGCCGCGGGCACGACGGCCTCGAAGAAGCCGTTCTCCGCGGCCCGCGCGAGGACGTATCGGACCGCGCTCAATCAGTCTCCCTTCACGGAGACGGGCGCCGCGTTCCCCGCGCCGTCGACGCGCGCGAAGTACTGACCGTCGCCGATGTTGCCGACGAGCATCGCGTACCCGCGCCGCGGGACCACGTTGACGTACGTGAGCTTCGCCTCGCCGAGGAGGGTCGTGCCCTTCATCTGCGCGTCGTAGAGCTTCGTCGCGGTCGTCTTCCCGTCGCGCTCCCACGTGAGGCGCAAGATGCCCGCGCGGAGGTGCGCGCGAACGACCGCGCCGTCGACCGCGACCGCCGCGCCCTTTTGCTTCTCGAGCGGCTGCGGCTTGCATCCGTCGGCCTTGCACGTCGTGAACGCAGTCGTCGCGACCACGTACATCGCGTCATCCCCGCACGACATCGTGCCCGGCTCGACGACCTCGGCCTTCCCCCAGCCCGCGTCCGTCGAGAGCACGGCGAGGGTGCGATAGGCGCCTCCAGCCTCCGTGGGCACCGAGATGGCGACGCCCGATTTGGTCTGACACGCGGTGATGTGCTCGGAGGGTCGGAAGAGGCTCCCGCCGATCACGCCCGGCAACGTCGCGATCGTCTGCACGGGACCTTCGCCGGTCGCGGTCAGCGTCTTGCTCTTGAGCACGGCGTTTCGATCGACCCAAACGACGCGATCGCCGACGAGCGCGGCGTAGATCGTCTCGCCGTTCCAATCCGGGAGCGCGAGGTCGGCGAGCTTCGCTTCGGTCGCGTTCGCGGCGAGGCGCGCGATCTTGAAGCGATCCTTCTCGCCGTCGCGAAGGAGCAGCTGCGCGGAGCCATCGGGGCGCGCCCAGCCGCCGTCGACGAACCACTCGCCGGCCTTCATGACGCGGAGGCCGTCGCCCGCGCGGTACACGTTGCCCATCGAGGTCGCGCCCGTGTCGAACGCGAAGAGCATCAGCTCCGGCGCGCCGTCGTCGGCGCCGAGCAACCGCGGCGTGCCCGCGGCCTCGGGCGGGAGGCCGCCGCGCGCGGGTTCGCCGCACGTGAGCGTCTTGCCGTCGGACGACGTGCAATATCGGGCGGGTTTTCCATGCGCGGCGCGAATGTAGAAGTGCGTCCACGCGCCCGTGATCGGCTCCTGCATGCCCGTGTCGACGTGCGTGCTCTCGAGCGCGCTCGATTTCGGAAAGAGCGCGTCGATCGGCTCGGCCTCGAGGAGCTCGGGGGCCTGCACGTCGGGGACGTCGACGAACTCGAATTTGCCTTTGTCGGCCTCGGACATGAACGCCTCGACGGCGGCCTGGTACGTGTCGACCTTCTTCCAGTTGTCGCCCGCGGTCTGCTTCGAGAGCTCGCGCGAGTAGAAGCCGAGGATCCTTCTCGCCTTCCTTCATGTCGCCGACCTCCTTGAGCGTGTCGGTGAACGAGACCATCTCGGCGACGCAGCGGTTCGGCCAGAGCTTGGTCTTCGCGGCCTCTTGATCGTCCATCGTCGCCTCTGCGTCGTCGTCTTGCTTCGGCTCGGCGAGCGCGCGCGCCCGCCACGCGGACCGAACGCGCGCCATCGGCGGCTCCCCCGGCGCGAGCGGCTTTCCGAACACGCATTTGACGACGCGGCTGTACGCGACGTTGCGCTTCTTCTTCGCCTGCGCGGAGAAGTACATGGCCGACCCGCCGAGGCCCACGGTGAGCACCACCGCGACGGCGACGAAGATGAAGACCGCGCGCTGACGCCGAGCCTTGTTCTGCTGGAGGATCGCAGCGAGCTGCGGATCGGAGACCGGGGGAATGTCCGCCATGGGGCGCGGTTGTATACGGAGCGCGGGGCGGTCGGCTACCCTGCGGGGTCACGATGGATTCGATCGAGTGGACGGGCGCGGGCGACCGGTGCGTCGCCCTCCTGCAAGAGCTGATTCGCGTCCCGACCGTGAATCGCGGCGAAGACGGCGGTTGCAACGAGCGCCCCGCGGCCGAGCTCGTCGCCGAGTTCCTGCGCGAAGGCAAGCTCGACCCGGTGCTCGTCGAGCCCGAAAAAAACCGCACGAGCGTGGTCGCGCGTCTCCGCGGAAACGGGAAGAAGCCGCCGCTCCTTTTGAACGCGCACCTCGACGTGGTCGAGGCGGACGCCTCGAAGTGGCGGCATGACCCGTTCGCGGGGGAAATCCACGACGGCTACATCTGGGGCCGCGGCGCCATCGACATGAAGAACATGGCGGCGATGAGCGCGTGCGTGATTCGCCTGCTCGCCGAGCACGTCGGCCCCGGGAAGCTCGATCGCGACGTCATCTTCGCCGGCGTCGCGGACGAAGAGGCCGGATGCTCCAAAGGCAGCCTATTCCTCGTGGATCAGCACCCCGAGAAGATCCGTGCAGAATACACGCTCGGCGAGATCGGCGCATTCTCTCAGCGCATCCTCGGGCGCACGTTCTATCCAATCCAGACCGCCGAAAAGGGCGTGTGCTGGGTGCGCGCGACGTTCGAGGGCGAGCCCGGCCACGGCTCGATGCCCAAGGACGACAACGCGGTGCTGAAGCTCGCGCGCGCGGTCGCGCGCCTCGGAAAGACGCGCCTTCCGCAGCACCCGACCGAGTCGGTCACCAAGTTCATCGAGGCGATGGCGAGCGAGCTGCCCACTCCGCAAAAGCACGCGATGAAGCGGCTTCGCACGCCGCAGGTCGCCGCCCTCATCTTGGACTACCTCGTGAAGGACGAATCCCAGCGCCGCACGTTCGGCGCGCTCCTGTCGAACACCGCGACGCCCACGGTGATTCGCGGCGGAAACAAGGTGAACGTCATCCCGAGCAAGGCGACCGTCGACCTCGACGGCCGCACGCTCCCGGGCCAAACCGAGTCGTCATTCCTCGCCGAGCTGCGCGACGTCCTCGGCGAAGACGCGAAGCTCGAGGTGCTCCACTCGCTTCCTCCCGTCGAGACGAGCGAGCGGACGCCGCTCTTTTCGCATTTGGCGAGCGTCCTGCGTCAGCACGACCCGCTCGCGCTGCCGATTCCGTTCGTGATCCCCGGCTTCACCGACGCCAAGGCGTACGCGAAGCTCGGCAGCAAGTGCTACGGATTTTCGCCCGTCAAATTCGATCCGACGCACGAAATCAGCTTCAGCGCGATGTACCACGGCCACGACGAGCGCGTTCCCGTCGACGGATTGAAGTGGGGTTTGCGCGTTCTCTTCGACGCCGTTGCTAGCTTCTGTCAGACCGGATAGAACGGGGTCTCAGCCTCTTTTTTCTCTCTGAAGGCGGTCCGATGGTCAATCCGCAGATGGTGATGTACGAGGAGGAGTTCAATCAGATCCAAGCGGTCGTAGACCGTCTGGTTCGTGACGCGAACGCCAAGGTCGTCTTCATCGTCGACAAAAATGGTCAGCTCATCGCCGCGGCCGGCGACATCGACAACGTCGATACGACGTCGCTCGCGTCGCTCACCGCAGGCAACATCGCCGCCACGGGCGGCATGGCCAAGCTGCTCAAAGAAAATGAGTTCGCGACGCAGTTCCACGAGGGCGAGAAGGCCAACATCCACATCCAGCTCGTCGGAAATCGCGTCATCCTCGTCGTCATCTTCGACTCGCGCTCGAGCCTCGGGCTCGTGCGGCTGCGCGTGAAAAAGGCGACCGAAGAGCTCAATCACATCTTCGAGTCGCTCTTGAAGAAGGTGGCAGAACCGGGGGCGGACTCACCCTTCGCGGAAATCACCGACGAAGACATCGACAACCTGTTCAACGACTGATCGGAGCAGGCAGGCGCGATGAGCTTCATCAACTACATGGCGCGGGAGATCAACTGCAAGTTGGTCTACTACGGCCCCGGCCTCTGCGGAAAAACGACCAACCTCCAGTACATCTACGAGCGCACCTCGCCCGACGCGAAGGGCAAGATGATCAGCCTGGCGACGGAGACGGAGCGCACGCTCTTCTTCGACTTCCTTCCGCTCGCGCTCGGTGAAATCCGCGGCTTCAAGACGCGCTTCCACCTCTACACGGTCCCCGGCCAAGTCTTCTACGACGCCTCGCGAAAGCTCATTCTGAAGGGCGTTGACGGCGTCATCTTCGTCGCCGACTCGCAAATCGAGCGCACGGAAGCCAACATCGAGTCCGTCGAGAACCTCCGCACGAACCTCGCCGAGCAGGGCTACGACCTCGACAAGCTCCCGTACGTCATGCAGTACAACAAGCGCGACCTCCCCAACGTCGCCGCCATCGAGGAGCTCCGACAGCTTCTCAACCCCACTGGCGTCCCCGAGTTCGAAGCCGTCGCCCGCACCGGCGTCGGCGTCTTCGACACCCTCAAAGCCACCGCCAAGCTCGTCCTCACCGAGCTCCGCAAAGGCAGCACCTAAACTCTTTCCCACCTGGCCCGGTGCCGGCCTAAACCTGGCCCCGCCAACGACGAAAATCGACCCGATCGTTCGGATCCGAACGATCTAGCGGTTTTTTGCGGCTTGGGAGGGGGTGGGTTGGGTGGCATGCGGGGTGCTCTTCGCGGAGGGATGGATGCTGTGATGTTCAATGTGAAGGCTGCGCATTTGACGGTGCAGCGGGTGGGGCGCGGCCTGTTGCGGCCGTATGGGATGACGGTCGCGCGGTTTGATTTGATGAACGCGCTCGGTAGGCGCGGAATGAAGCAGAGCGATTTGTGGAAGCGGCTTAATGTCGTGCGCTCCGCGATTTGCGAGATGGTGCGGTCGCTGATGGAACTTGGCTGGATCAAGCGCGTTCGTGCGGCGGATTCGCGGACGTGGCTCGTGATGCCGACTCGGGTGGGACGCGCTGTCTTCAAGCGCGCCTTCGACGACCTAGTGCAGAGCGGCGACGTCGCGGTCCACATGGATTACGGGCTCTCGCAGGAACACGCGGAGTCAAACGCGCTCGCGACGCGAGAGCATCTCTGGTGGATCCTGGCCAAGTTGATCGAGACTTTTCGGGCTCGACCGCGCTGGCGGGGTGACGACCTCTACTGGTGCGATCCGGAAGACTACTACGCTTGGCTGACTTGGCCGGGCGACGTCGAAGGCAAGGTGCCGTTCGTCCAAGCTTGACCGCGGGCGCGACGAGGGGCTAATTCCCGCGGGGTCATGTACATCGTCCTCTCGAAGAAGCCCCGCAAGACCGACCGCAAGCGCAGCAAGCGCTATCGCGCCAAGCTGAAGGCCAAGAACGCGGGTCGTCGCGCTTCGCTCTTTGCTTGGAAGGCGAAGAAGAAGCGCACGACGAAGAGCAAGTCGAAGAAGAAGCGCTAGTCTTCGCGTCGTGGCGCAACACGTCAGGCTCGTCCACGAGTTTCGCTTCGAAGCGGCGCATCGCCTCCCGCGCGTGCCCGAAGGGCACAAGTGCGCTCGGCTTCATGGGCACTCGTTCAAGGTCGAGCTGGCGATCGCTGGGCCGGTGAACCCGGACACGGGCTGGTTCATCGACTTCGCCGAGCTCTACGACGCGTGGAAGCCGCTCCACGACGTGCTCGACCATCATTATTTGAACGAGGTTCCTGGGCTCGAGAATCCAACGAGCGAGGTCCTCGCGAAATGGATTTGGGACAAGCTCGTGACGACCATGCGCGGGCTCGATCAGGTCACTGTGTTCGAGACGTGCGACGCGCGCTGCGAATACCGAGGCGGCTGACGTGTCGAAGACCCTCGTCTGCCGCTGCGAGGACGTGACGCTTCACGAGCTCGAGAACGCGATCGAGCGCGGGCACGACGACATCGAGTCGCTCAAGCGCTACACGGGGTTCGGAACGGGCTGGTGCCAGGGGAAATCGTGCGTCGCGCTGTGCGCGCGCCTCCTCGTCGAGCGCGGGGGAAACGCGACGCTCCCGATCACGCCGAGGCCGCCGCTTCACCCGATGCGCATCGGCGATCTCGCAGGGCTCGCGGAGATCGCTCAGGAAGACGAGAAGGCCGGCCGCCCGCCGCGCTGACGAAAGACGACGCACCAAAGCGGGTAGCTCCAGAGCAGGAAGACGACGTGGCTCGTCACGAGGCGCACCGCCCAATACGCGTGCGTCGCCTGCGGAAACGCGCGGAGCGCGAGCGCGAAGAGCCAGCCGTTCAGCGCGAGCGCGACGATCTCGACCAGGGTGTAACCGAGCGCTTGCTTCGGGAGCGAGCCGCTGTGCGCGCGAAACGCGAACCAACGATTGCCCGCGAAGTTCGCGACGCCTCCCGCGACCAGCGCGGGGACGTTCGCGACCTGTGCGCTGAGGTGAAGCCCGCTCACGAGGAGCGCGAGCGTCCCGATGTCGACGGCGGTCGCGAAGATTCCCGCGGCGCCCGAGCGCAAGAGCTTCCAGAGCTTCACGACGAAGCTGAAGTGCAACGCGCGGACCACGAGCGCGCGCGAGTGTTTTCGCGCGGTTTCGCGCGCGCCGCTGCGTAATCGGGCTGCGGCGCGACGCGAACCTCGCTTCACATGCTCACGACTTTTTCTTGAACATCCCGAGGAAGCGCGCGATGAGGCCCGGCGAGAAATCCACGTCGCCCATCGCGGCGAGATCGGCTTGCGCCTTCTCTTTCTCTGCGTCGACGCACGGACTTCATCTTCGCGCCGATCGACATGATCGTGTCGACCTCGCCCTTGTCGAGCCAGATGCCGCCGCAGTGACCGCAGCGATCGATCTCGACCTTGTCGGAGTCGTGCTTGACGTCCTGCATCAGCATCATCTTGTTGCAGCGCGGGCACTTGATCTTGCCCTCGCGAACTGCGCCCGACGTCTCGTCACGATCCCAGAGCGCCGGATCTGCCTTCATCCCGAAGGCGCCGAACATCTCGCCGGTGTCGAAGAACTGACCGCCGCACTTTCCGCAAACGTCGAGGATCGACTCGCCTTGATGATTCTCGGCCATCGTCGCGCCATCGCGCGGGCACTCGAGAATCTTGTTGGTCATGTGTTTTTCGGCAACCTTCGAGTGCGCCATCTGTGTGTCCCTCCAGGACGGATGAGCATCGCGCTATGCTGCCGCGCATGCAACAGCGGACGGTATTCGCGCCCAACATGCTCCAAGGAAAAGTCGCGTTCGTGACCGGAGGCGGCAGCGGGATCGGCGCAGGAATCGCGAAGCGGCTCGCCGAGCAAGGGGCGCGCGTCGGCCTCCTCGGGCGGCGCGCCGAGAAGCTCGACGCGGTCGCGAAGGAAATACGCGACGCGGGCGGCGAGGCGACGTGTCACCCGTGCGACGTGCGCAAGTACGACCAGCTCGAGGCCGCCATCAACGCGTGCGCCGAGAAGTTCGGCCGGCTCGACGTCCTCGTGAACTCGGCGGCGGGGAATTTCCTCGCGCCCGCGGCGTCGCTCAGCGCGAACGGCTTTCGCGCGGTCATCGACATCGATCTCTGCGGCACGTTCAACGCGTCGCGCGCGGCGTTCGCGCACTTGAGCAAGAACGGCGGCTCGATCGTCAACATCACGGCGACGCTCGCCGAGGTGCCGACGCCGCTCCAGTCGCACGCGAGCGCCGCGAAGGCAGGCATCACCAAGCTCACGCGCGATCTCGCGCTCGAGTGGGCGCGCTTCGGCATCAAGGTGAACGCGGTCGCGCCCGGTCCCATCGCGGAGACGGAAGGCTTGGACCGCCTCGGCGGCCCCGATCGCGAGGCGTTCGAGAAGCGCGTCCCGCTCCAGCGGTGGGGCACGATCTTCGAGGTGTGCGAGGCGGTGACGTTCCTCGTGTCGCCCTCGGGCCAGTGGATCACCGGCACGTCGCTGCTCGTCGACGGGGCTACGTCGCTCATGGGCCCGCTGGGCTTCATCGAGCAGATGGGCGGATTCTAGCGGCGAGCGAGCGCGTCGAGCAGGCGCGCGTGGATCCCGCCGAAGGCGCCGTTCGAGAGCACCGCGATGACGTCTCCGGGCTTCGCGCGCTGCGCGACGTCCGCGATGATCTCGTCGACGCTCGCGCAGGCGCGGGCCTTGTCGCCGAGCTCTCTCGCGAGCCGCGGCAAATCGAGGCGCTCGGCCTCGGGCACGTTCGTGCGTCCGAGCGGCGCGAGCAGGACGCGGTCGGCCGCGTCGAACGCGTGCACGTACGCCTCTTGATGGATGTTGCGACACGCCGTCGCCGAGCGCGGCTCGAAGATCGCGACAGAGCGCACCTTCGACGATGCCGCTTTCGAAGCGCGCGCAGCGTCTCGTCGACCGCGGTCGGGTGGTGCGCGAAATCGTCGTACACGCTGACGCCGCCGGGCGCCCCGAGGAGCTCTTGCCGGCGCTTCACGCCCTCGAACGACGCGAGCGCCGCGCGTGACGCGCTCGGCGCGACGCCGAAACCTTCGGCCGCCATCGCGATCGCCGCGAGCGCGTTGCGCACGTTGTGCTCGCCGGGGAGCGCGAGCGAAAAGCGACCGCACGCGCTCCCGCCCGCGAAGACATCGAACGTGCCATCCGATCGCGACGACGCCGCTCCACTCCGCGCTCGGGTCGAGCCCGTACGTCACGACGCGCGCGCGCGCGTGCTTCCGCGCGAGCTCGACGGCACGCGCCTGGGAGACGTCGACGATGACGAGCCCCTTGTCGGGGACGCGCTCGAAGAGCCCGATGAACGCCTCTTCGTACGCGCGCTCCGTCGGATAGATGTCGATGTGGTCGTGCTCGATGCTCGTGACGACCACGACGTCGTCGGGCCCGACGCCCACGTAGTCGTAGAACTTCGGCTGCTTGTGCCAGTAGACCGCGTCGTACTCGTCTCCCTCGACGACGAACGGCGCTGGCGACTTCACGAGCGAGCGCTCCGAGCGCCCGATCGCCGCGCCCACGCCGAAATTCCGAGGGATGCCGCCGATGAAATACCCAGGGTCGAGGCCGGCGCGGTCGAGCACCCAAGCCGACAAGCTGCTCGTCGTCGTCTTTCCGTGGGTGCCGCACACGACGACCGCGCGCCGCCCGCGAAGGAAGTGCTCGCGGAGCGCGTCGGACATCGAGCTGCGCGGCAGGTCCCGCTGCTCGACGGCGATCGCCTCGACGTTGTCACGACGAATGGCGTTGCCGATGACGACGTGGTCCGGGCGCGGCTCGAGGTGCGCGGCGTCGTAGCCCGTGAGGCACTCGACCCCCGCGGCGCGCAGGGCGGGTCCGATCGGCGGATCGAACGACACGTCCGAGCCGGTCACGCGATCGCCGCGCGCGCGGAAGAGCGTCGCGAGCGCGCCCATCCCCGTGCCGCTGACGCCGACGAGGTGAACGTGCTTCATTTCAAACGGAGGCCGATTTCGCGGCCGAAGGCCTCGGCGTCGCGTTCGTTCGTAGGCCACGGCGTGCGCTCGTGCGCCCGGCGCATCCGCGTGCCGTCTGGCTCCGCGATGAACGCCGCGAGGTCGAGCTCGCCGCCGATCTTTCGAGCGTGCGCCGCCAGTGGCGTCTTGCAGTCACCCTCGAGCGCCGCCATCACGCCGCGCTCCGCGGCGACGCACGTCGCGGTCTCCGAGTCGTGGAGCGGCGCGAGCGTCTTCATCACGCGCTCGTCTCCGATGCGGCACTCGACGCCGAGCGCCCCTTGCCCCACCGCGGGCAGCGACACGTCGGGCTCGAGCACGCTCGTCGCGCGCCCCTCCAAACCGAGCCGAACGAGCCCCGCGCGCGCGAGCACGATCGCGTCCGCCTCTCCGGCGTCGACCTTGCGAAGGCGCGTGTCCACGTTTCCGCGGAGCGGAACGACGCGCAAATCAGGGCGCGCCGCGAGGAGCGACACCGAGCGCCGAAGGCTGCTCGTGCCGAGCGTCGCGCCCTTCGGCAGCGCGTCGAGCGTCCCGTACTTCGGCGACACGAGCACGTCGCGTGGGTCCTCGCGCTTCGGAATACATGCAATATACAACTTGTCCGGCAGGACCGCCGGCACGTCCTTGATGGAGTGCACGGCGAAGTCCGCGGACTCGTCGAGGAGGGCCTCTTCGATCTCTTTGACGAAGAGGCCCTTTCCGCCGACCTCGGCGAGCGGGCGATCCTGGATGCGATCGCCGCTCGTCGTGATCTGCTTCTCGACGGCCTCGAGCCCCTCGTTGGCCGCACGAACGGCGGCGACGAAGGCGCGGCACTGCGCCAGCGCGAGCGCCGACTTCCGTGTCGCGTAGACGAGCCTCAAGGACAGGTGATCTTGCCGCCCGAGACGCCCGCGAGCGTCGTGTTGCCGCAGAAGTGAACGCGCGCGCCCGCGTCGCCGAAAGCGGTGGAGCAGCACTTGTTGTACGTGTTGAGCACGTTGCCGCCGTCTTCGGTGCACTCCGTGTCGGACTCGCAGAGGCGGACCTTGTCGGTGCCGCACGACTGGGTGCCGATCGTCGTCGGGCAGGTGCCAGGCGCCGTGCACGCGGTGCTCGCGGTGTCGAAGCTGCAGCCGGGGAAGTTGCCCGAGGTCTGAACCGTGCCGCAGCAAACCTCGCCAGAGTCCGGCGGGAAGGCTGCGTCGCCGCCGCCGTCGAAGCAGTCGGCGGGCTTGAAGCACGTGATGTTGAAGCTGCCGTCGGTCTGCGGCGCGTCGGTGCCGCTGTCCTTGGCCGCGTCGGTGCCGGTGTCAGGCGCCGCGTCCGGCTTCGTCGCGACGTCGGTCGTCGCGTCGGTTCCGGCGTCGTTGGTGTTGTTGTCGCCGCTGCACGCGTAAACGAGGGCAGACGGCGCGAGAAGAAGGAGAAGCCAGGCTTTTCGCATCGGCGTAGCCTACACGCTGGCCGCAGACTTGCCCAGAAACGCAAAACCGGTATTGTCGCCCGGTCGTGCGGCTTCGCTCGTTTTACGCTCGCTTCGTCGTCGCCCTCGTGGCGTTTTGCATCGTCTTCGGCGGTGAGGCGATCGCATGGGCGAAGGCGGCGCACAAAGTCGCCGACCCGCTGCGCCTCGAGGTGCCGGGATACGCAGACGCCTTCTACTATCGCCCGCGCGGCCGAGGGCTGAAGCCGGTCCTCGTCTACTTGCACGGGCGCGGCGGAAATCCCGCCGAAGACTGCCGCAAGTGGGCGCACGTCGCGACGCAGTTCGGCTGGGTGCTGTGCCCTTCGGGTCCGGAGGATCGCGGCGAGGGCGCGCGTGGCTGGTCGAACAACGCGGCGCTCGGCGGCCTGGTCGCGAAGGCCTCGCTCGACGCGCTCCGTGCACAATACAAGCATCGCGTCCAGACCCACGGCAACGTGCTCATCGGGTTCAGCGAGGGCGCGTTCGTCGCGATGCAGGTCGGCCTCCGCGATCCGCAGACTTGGAGCCGCTGGCTCATTCTCGCGGCCAACGACCAATACTGGTGGGGCGACGCGAAGCAGGTGCTCGCCGACAACCGCCGCCGCATTCGGCGCGTCTACCTCCTCACGGGGGAGACCGACGAGGTCGCGCCCAACACGCTGCGCGTCGCGGACATCTTGAAGGACGCGAAGGTCACGCACAAAGTCCGGATCGCGCCCGGCATCGGCCACGAGGTCCCCGGCGAGCGCATGCGGAGCATGTACCGGCGGCCGCTCGCGTGGCTGCTCGCGCACGGCTGACGTGCGCGTCGTCCGCGTCGACAACGCGAAGCGAAGCGCGGAGCCCGCCGACCTTCCGGGCCTCGAGCTGCTCGAGGCCGCGCGCGCGCTGACGTCGACGTCGAACGGCAAGCTTCGGCCATGCTCGCTCGCGCGGCTGCCCGAGGCGGACGGGCGCGCGCGCGCTCGCGTGTGGATCGCGCTCGAGTCCCTCCAGGTGACCGGGAGCTTCAAGGTGCGCGGCGCGCTCCTCTCGATGTCGCGGCTCGCGGCGAGCGGCGCGCGACACGTCGTCGCGGCGAGCGCGGGAAATCACGGGGCGGGCGTCGCGTACGCGGCGAGCGCGCTCGGCGTCCACGCGACCATCGTCGTCCCGAAGGGAGCGCCCGAGACGAAGCGCTCGCGCATCGCGGGCTACGGCGCCGAGCTCGTCGTGTCGCCCTCCGAGGGCTACGACGCGGCAGAGCGCGAAGCGATCGCGCTCGCGGCCGAGCGTGGCGCGCCGTTCCTCTCTCCGTACGACGACGTGGCCGTGCTCGCGGGCAACGGCGCCTCGCTCGGATACGAGCTCGCGGCCGCGCTCGGACGCTCCCCTGCGATCGTCCTCGCGCCGTTCGGCGGCGGAGGGCTCGCGACGGGCCTCGCTTGCGCGCTCCCCGAAGCGCGCGTGTGGGGCGCTCAGAGCGAGGCGAGCCCCGCGTTCGCGATGTCGCTCGAGCGAGGCCTCGCCGTCGAATCGCTCGATCCGGAGCCGACGCTCGCCGACGGCCTCGAGGGAGGCATCAGCAAAAGCGCGTTCGCGCGCGCGCGGGCGGTCGTCTCGGGCGTGCTCGTGGTGGACGAGGTCGCGATCGGCGCCGCGATGGCCGCCGCGTATCGCACGCTCGGCGTGATCATCGAGGGCAGCGCAGCCGCGGCTCTTGCGCCGCTGCTCGACGAGCTTCCGCAAGAGCTGCGTCCGAGCGAGACGGGCGGCGATCTCGTCGTCGTCCTCACCGGACGCAACGTCGACCGCGCTCGGCTCGACGCGGTCCTCGAGCAAAACCCCATCACGCGCTTTTGAGCGTGGTATGGACGCGGCCCGTGTCACCGCTGTCACCGCTGTTCCTTGGCATCGCCGGCGGTTCTGGTTCCGGCAAGAGCACCATCGCGCGGGCGATCTTCGGCGCCATCCCGAGCGGCGACGCGGTGCTCATCGAGCAAGACCACTATTACCGCTCGCAACCGGAGCTCTCGTACGACGAGCGCACGCTGGTCAACTACGACCACCCTGACGCCCTCGAGATCGAGCTTTTGTGCGCGCACCTCGACGCGCTCCGGCGCGGGAAGCGATCGATCGGCCCACGTACGACTTCTCGATCCACGATCGCGCGCCTGAGCCGCTCCACGTCCCCGCAGCGCCCGTCATCGTCGTCGAGGGCATCCTCGTCCTCGCCGACGTGCGTCTTCGCGACCGGCTCGACGTGAAGATCTACGTCGACACGGACCCCGACATCCGGCTCATGCGTCGCATCCGCCGCGATCTCGAGCACCGCGGTCGCACGTTCCAACAGGTCCGAAAGCAGTACTACGAGACCGTGCGCCCCATGCACCTCGCGTTCGTCGAGCCGTCGAAGCGTTTCGCCGACGTCATCGTGCCCGAGGGCGGGGAAAATCGGGTCGCGCTCGAGCTGATCTCGAGCCTCGTCAGGGCGCGCGCCAGCAGATAACATGCGAGTGATTGGCTAAGAGCTTCACGCAAGCGAACAAGAAGGTCGGCAACCTGTTGCTCAAGCTCGGGGTGGTCGACCCGCAGCAGTTCGAGAAGGCGATGGCGTCGGCGGAGACGTCGCACCAGCGCATCGAGGACGCGGTGCTCGAGCTCGGGATGTCGAACGAGCAAGATCTCCTGAAGACGCTCGCGACGCACCACAAGACACGCTTCGTCTCGACCGAGAAGCTCGCGAAGGCGGACATCAACCGCGCGACGCTCGAGATGGTGCCGCGCAACGTCGCCGAGACGTTCCAGGTCTTCCCGGTGCTCTTCGATCCGCAGGCGCGCGCGCTCAGCGTCGTGACCGCAGACCCGGACGATCAAGAGGTCCTCAAGCAGATCCAGATCTCGTCGGGCGCCAAGGAGGTCCGCGCGTTCGTCGGGCGGCCCGCGGGCGTGCGCGCCGCGATCGCGAAGTGCTACGGCGGCGACATCCACGCGTTCGCGCTGCTCGATCGCGCGGCGCACGCGCAGTTCAGCGCGATGCTCGACGTCTACGAGCGCAACGTCGTGTCCGACACGTCGATGACGACGGCGCTCGCGCGCGAAGCGGGGACGGGCGCGACGCGTGGCGAGCGAGTCCTCTCCGAGCGCGACATGCAACAAGGGCAGAAGCGCGCCGCGCAGGGCGGGAGCTCCGCCTCCGGCCAGGAGGACATGCTCGAGCTGCTCAACGTGCTCGTGAGCCTCCTCGAGAACGCGCGGCCCGATCTGCGCGGACACTCGGCGCACGTCGCGCGGTTCACGCGGCGCATGCTCGAGCGCATCAACGTCTCGACGTCGACGCTCGGCGCGGTGGTCTCCGCCGCGTACCTGCACGACATCGGCAAGATGAGCTCGTTCCACCTCACGGCGCTCAACGTGAGCGAGTACGACGGCCACAAGACCGCCGCGCAGCGAGGCGTGCACACGCCCACGCGCGTCGTCGAGGGCGTTCATTTCCCGCGCGAGACGCTCGACGCGATCGAGCAGATGTACGAGCGCTACGACGGCAAGGGCTTCCCGAGCGGCATCTCCGGAAAGGACATCGCGCTCGGCGCGCGCGTCCTCGCGATCGCCGACACGTACGCGGACCTCACGCAGAACCCGAGAAACCCGTATCGAAAATCGCTCATGCCCGCCGAGGCGTGCGGCGTCCTCGCGAAATTCAAAGAGACGATCTTCGACCCGCACCTCGTCGACCTCTTCAAGAACATGGTCATGGGCGAGGACATCCGCGCCAAGCTCCTCGCGAACCGCTACTACGCGCTCCTCGTCGATCCGGATCCGGAGGAGACGACGGTGCTCGAGCTCCGCATGATCGAGCAGGGCTTCGAGACGCGCACCGCGCGCGGCGCGGAGCAAGCGGTGAAGACGCTGCAAGAAGGGCAAATCGACGTCGTCATCAGCGAGGTCGATCTCCCGCAAGGCGACGGCCTCGGTCTCCTCGCGGAGGCGCGCAAGCACCCGTGGGGCAAGGACGTCGCGTGGATCTTCCATACGCGCCGCTCGGGCCGCCAAGAGGCGCAGCGCGCGTTCGAGCTCGGCGTCGCCGACTACGTCGCGAAGCCCGCGCCCACCGACGTCTTCGTCGCGAAGATCAAATCGATCCTCGATCAGCGCGCGCAGCGCACGGGCCCGCGCGGCGTCTCCGGCTCGCTCAAGGAGATGGGCCTGCCCGAGCTCGTGCAGGTGCTCTTCCACGGGCGCAAGACCGGAAACCTTCGCATTCGCGCTGGCTCGAACGCGGGCGAGATCCACTTCGCCGACGGTCAGATCGTCAACGCGCTCTTCGACAAGGGGCGCGGCACCGACGCGTTCTATCAAATGCTCAAGTTGCAGGACGGCGAGTTCGGCCTCGATCCGTCGTTCGTCCCGCAAGCGCGCGTCATCAACGAGTCGCCCGAGGCGTTGCTCCTCGAGGGCATGCGAAGGCTCGACGAGGGGATCTAAGGCCGCCGCGCGACCACGCCGACGATCGGCGCGCGCGCGATGACTTCGTCGTCGAGGGTGACGAGCGGGAGCGCGTCGCGGAGCGCAACCCAAACGTAGACCGCGTCAGCCGCGCGAAGACGCGTCGCGGACGCGATTCCGCGAACCGCGCGTACGACGCGCGGCCCGATGGGCACGAGCGTGCGCGAAGACAGATGCTTCTTGAAGAGCGCGGCGACGCGCGCGGGATCGGCGCCGCGCCGCACGAGCGCCGAGACGACCTCCACGTCGAAGATCGCGGGGACGACGACCTCGTCTCGTCGCGAGAAGAACGGCAGACAGTGCACGAGCGAAGCGGCGTGCGACGGCTCGCCCACGCGAAGCGCCGCGACCGCGACGGACGCGTCGAGCACGTGCTTCACTCAGCGACGCCCGCGCAAGAGGTCTTCGACCGCGGAGACGTTCGGCTCGCTCGCGGAGAGCTCTCGAATGAACTCTCGGACGCTCTCTTTCGCTTCGTCCTCGTCGAGCGGCCTCGCGCGCTTCTTCCTCACCACGCCGATGGGCACGAGAGCGGCCACGGGCTTGCCGTGCCGCATGATGATGATGCGCTCTTTGTGGTGCTCGGCCGCGTCCACCAGCTCGGAGAGGTGCGCCTTCGCGTTCGCGAGCGACGTTTTCCGCATATGACCAATATGACCTATTTGGTCGGCGCAGTCCAACGCCCGAGGGCGTCGTACGCGGCGTATTTGAACATCTCCGCGAGCGTCGGGTAGTTGAAGACCATGTCGATGAAGGTCTCGACCGTGCCGCCGAGCGCGATCACCGCTTGCCCGATGTGCACGAGCTCGCTCGCGCGATCGCCGATGCAGTGCGCGCCGAGGAGCTTGCGCGTCTCGCGGTCGAAGAGGAGCTTGATGGCGCCCTCTTTGTCGCCGACGATTTTTCCGCGGGCGTTGTCGACGTAGAGCGCGCGGCCGACGACGTAGTCGATCTTCTTCTCCTTGGCCTGCTCTTCGGAGAAGCCGACGCAGCTCACCTCGGGGATCGTGTAGACGCCGTACGGGAGCAGGTGCGAGACCTGCTTCTTGTAGGTGAACCCGAACGCGTGGCACACGGCGACGCGTGCTTGATCCATCGACGTCGACGCGAGCGCGGGGAAGCCGATGACGTCGCCGGCGGCGAAGATCGAGTCGACCTTCGTCTTGAAGTTCTCGTCGACCTGCACGTACCCGCGCTTGTCGACGCCCACGCCGACCGCCTCGAGGCCGAGATCCTTCGTGTTGCCGGAGCGGCCAGACGCGACGAGGAGCTTGTCGCACTCGATCATCTCGCCGTTCTTCAAGATGACGTTCACGTCATCGTCCAAAGTGACCTTCTCGACGCTCACGCCGAGCTTGATGTCGACGCCGAGCTTCTCGAGCGCGGTCTGCAGGCGGCTCCCCATCTCCGCGTCGAGGAACGGCAACAACCGGTCTCGCCCCTCGAGAAGAGTGACCTTCACGTGCATCGCCGCGAACATCGAGGCGTACTCGCAGCCGATGACGCCGCCGCCGATCACGATCATGCGCTTCGGCAGCGTGTCGATCTCGAGGATCGTGTCGGAGTCGGCGACCGCCTTTCCGAACGGAATGTTCGGCGGCTGGAACGGCGACGAGCCGGTGGCGATCAGGATGATCGCGCTCGTCAGCGTGCGCACGACGCTTCCCGCGTCGTCGAGGACCTCGACGGTGTGCGCATCCTTCACGACCGCGCGACCGCGCACGAGCTCGACGTGGTGACGATCGAGGTTCTGCTTGATGCGGTCGACCTCGAGCTCGCGCACCGTGTCCTTGCGCGAGAGGAGCTTCGGCACCGCGAGGTCTTCCTTGAGCGTGACGCTCAGGCCGTAGAGCTCGCGCTGGCGATAGCCGGAGAGGAAGAGCGCGGTCTCGCGGAGCGTCTTCGAAGGGAGCGTCCCCGTGTGGACCGCGGCGCCGCCCGGCTCGGGAGCGCGCTCGACGAGCGCGACGCGCTTCTTGAAATAGGCCGCCTGCGCTGCGCCCTTCTCGCCAGCGGGCCCGCCGCCGAGCACCACGAGATCGTATCCGTACTCATCCACGTCGCAACCTCGTCGCTTCGCTTCGCTCCGGCGTGCGAGGTTGCATGGTCACTTCGGCTTCACGAGCTCGACGTCCCAGTCGATCGTGACGTCAGCAGGCGCGGCGTACGGCGGGAAGACGAGGTTCTGAAATGCGTGCTGAATACACGTACCCACCGGCTTGTCCGCGTAGGGCGCGGGGACGTCGACGCCGCGCACGTGACCGTTTCGCCCGAGGCGAACCGAGGCCTTCGTCTGGCCCCACGGCCCGTTCGCTTTGCCGTTCTCGTCGCTCGCCGCGCCGCAGCTCGACTTCACTTGCGTCGCGGCGCGCTTGAGGACGACCTCGACGGCGTCTTTGTCGTACGCCGTCTTCTCTTGCGGCGGCGTCGTCGTGCCACCACCGCCGCCGGAGCTCGTGCTCGTTCCGGAGCTCGTTCCGGAGCTCGTGCTCGTGCTCGTGCTGCTCGTCGCCGCGTGGCCCGGACCCGACTGGCCCTCGGGCGCGACGCAGTCACCGCCCTCCTTGACCATGCCCGCGGGACAGTCACTCGCGGTAGACGCGTTCTCCGCGGGCTTGTCGCTTCCGCCACAACCCACGACCAACACCATCAACACAAAGGCTCGATCGATCATGCGATCACCCCGGTACGGCTTTATCACTCTTCGATCTTGTAGTCCTTGATCTTGTACAGCAGCGCGCGGTGGCTGATTTCGAGTAATTCTGCCGCTCTCGTGCGGTTGCCCTTCGTCTTTTGAAGCGCGCGCCTGATCAGGATTCGCTCCACGGCCGACACTGTCTTCTTGACCGACAGCTCGCCCGTGCGCAATTGAACTTGAACGGGATCGAGCGCTTCACGCACGCGCTCGGGCAGATCGCTCGCCGCGATGGTGTCCGACTCGCAGAGGACCATCGCGCGCTCGATCGTGTTCTCGAGCTCGCGCACGTTGCCTGGCCAGCCGTATTCGAGCAGGATCTTCTTCGCGTCGGGGGCGAGCCCGCGGATGTTCGTGCCGAGGCGCGTGTTGTTCCGCGCGACGAAGTGGTCGATGAGCAGCGGCACGTCCTCGCGCCGCTCGCGCAGCGGCGCAATCGCGACGTGGAGCACGTTGATTCGGTAGAAGAGGTCCTCGCGGAAGCGACCTGCCTTCACCTCGGCGTTGAGGTCGCGGTGCGTCGCGGCGACGATGCGCACGTCGACCTTGATGTCGCGCGAGTCGCCGAGCCTTCGGATCGTGTCTTCTTGGAGGACGCGCAGCAGCTTCACCTGGAGGTTGAGCGGGAGCTCGCCGATCTCGTCGAGGAAGAGCGTGCCGTTGCTCGCCTCCTCGAAGAGCCCGCGCTTGTCGCTCGTCGCGTCGGTGAAGGCGCCCTTTTTGTGGCCGAAGAGCTCGCTCTCCAGGAGGTTCTCCGGGATCGCGCCGCAGTTGATCGCGACGAACGGGCCGCCCTTGCGCGTCGAGCGCGAGTGGAGCGCCTTCGCGACGAGCTCCTTGCCGACGCCGCTCTCGCCCGTGACGAGCACCGTGGTCTTGAAATCGGCGATCTTCGCGACGGTGCGGAAGACCTCGACCATCGGCGCGCTCTTCGCGAGCATCGACTCGAACTGCGCCTGCTGCGAGATCTGCTCTTTGAGCGCGCGGTTCTCTCGCCGGAGCGTCTCGCGCTCCTCCGCCTTTCGCAGCGTGAGGATCACCTCGTCGGGCTTGAAGGGCTTCGAGACGTAGTCGTACGCGCCCGCTTGGATCGCCTCGAGCGCGAGGTTGATCGACCCGTACGCGCTCATCACGATGACCGTCGCGAGCGCGTTCTTCGCCTTGAGCGTCGCGAGGAGCTCGAGCCCGCTCATCTTCGGCATGCGCACGTCGGTGATGATCACGTCGGGCCCGAACGAGTCCACGAGCGCGAGCGCGGCCTCACCCGAGTCGGCGACCTCGACCTCGTACCCGTTCTTCTTGAGCAGCGTGCGGAGGACGAGCCGGATGTTCTCTTCGTCGTCCACCACGAGCACGCGTCGCATCACCTAAAGCGTAGCTTGCAATATTTGCATAGTCACGAGGCGTGAAATCCGCCTGTTCTGTGATGCCTGTAGCGCGTGTGAGAACGCGCTGCGCACCGAGCACGCTGGAGCTCGGTTGGCGCGCGTCGTGCTCCCTTACCGGGCATGTCTATCATCGGTTGGATCATTCTCGGGCTCATCGCTGGCTTCATCGCCAGCAAGATCGTCAACAAGACCGGCGAAGGTGTCGTGCTCGACATCGTCCTCGGCGTCGTTGGAGCCGTCATCGGCGGCTTCCTCTTCAACGCCATCGGTCACGTGGGCGTCGACGGCTTCAACCTCTGGAGCTTGTTCGTCGCCGTCCTCGGCGCGGTGGTCCTCCTCGTCGCGTACCACGCGATCACGGGGCGGACAGGGGGACGACTGGCGCACTAACGCACGTTCACTGCGAACACTCGAGGCTGATGGTGACTCCGCTCGGCGGACCTTGTCCGCCGAACTTGATCGCCTGGGGGCAGCCTCCGGTGTTCGCGGCGCCGGTCACGTAGCACCAGCCTGCGTTGGGCGAGCCTTCGCACGTCGAGCCGCTGTAGCAGTCGTTGCCGATACAGCCCGGAGCGAGCTGCTGGAAGATGCACGCGACCGGCGTGGGTGAGCCGCCGCCGAGCGACGCTTGATAACTCTGCTGGAAGCGCGAGAGGACGCCCTGGTACATCGCGAAGCACGCCGAGTCGCTCGGCGCGCAGCCGCACGTGGTCGGGTCGGCCGGGTTGCACATTCCGGGGTCGGTGCAGCCCGCGCTCTGATCCGTCTGGTTCGGGTACTCGGCGAGGATCAAGCACGCAACCGTTCCATCGGCCCTCGGCGTGAGCGCCAAAGGCAGACACTCTCCGCTGAGCGCGTTCTTGAGGCGATCGACGATCGCTTGCATCGCCGGGTTGTAACCGAACGTCGGTGAGCTCACGGCGCTGGTGACGTCCTTCGCGCAGAGCGACGCCACGATCGCTTGGTCGCCGAGGCCTTTTGCGACGCGAAGCTCGCGGATCGTGGGGTACGCCTTGCCCTTGACCTGCGTGGTGCGCGCCTGAGTCGAGCAGAGCGGGGGTCCGTCCGCCGCGCTCGCCGCGGTGCCCGTGCAGTCGCACGCGCCCGCGTTCGCCGGGAGCGTGCAGTCCTTCGGTGCCGGCAAGGTGAAGGTGCACGCGTACTCGAGGTCGATCGCCCCCGTCGACGTGAGCGTGTTCCAGTCACGACCGTTGTCGGGATCGGTGCCGAGGCCGTACGCCGAGCCTGGCGCCTGGAGCGTCGCGCGCGGCGCGTCCGACTCGATCATGTGCGGATCGATGCCGTCGAAGATGTAGTGCTCCGGATCCTGACCGACGATCTTGGTCCAGTCGTCCGCCGCGAGGATCTTGGGGTTGCCGTTCGCGTCCTCGACGAGCGCGCTCGGCACGCCGCCGATGAGCGCGTAGAAGACGAGGTCCGGCGTGCGCGCGCCGACCTTGAGGCTGCAGAGCGCGCCGGGGCTCGTGTCCGAGCCGTCGGGGAGGTCCTGCGCGAAGAGCGGGTTCGTGCAGTTGCGCTGCGTCGACGCGTACTGCTGGTAGTCGTGCGCTTCGTGATCGCGATCGGGCGCGGTCATGAGGCGAAGGCCATCGATGTATCGCTGGACGTGGTGCTGATTGTCGAAGCCGTAGCGCGTCCGCATGGACTGGCTCCCGTAGCGAATGTTCACGCCGTCGGCCGCGGCGATCGGCGTGGAGCTCGACGCCGGAGTCCACCACCCCTTTTGCGGGCACGTCGTCTGGCCGCCCGCACACGAGCTGCACTTCGGGTCGGACCCGATGAGCTGGCCTGAAACCGGCTTTTTGCTGCCTGGAAATGCGCACGACGTGCAATCGGGGTTGTTGGGGCCCCACGTCGTCGGGCTGTTGAGGTTCTCGGGCTCGTCGCACTCGGTCGTGCCGAGCGGTCCGGCGCCCTGGCCGGGTCCGCCGGGGAATGTCTGTGTTCGCGCGGTCCAACCGTAACCACCGAGCCAGAGCGGATCGCTCCACGAGTCTTCTTCGTCCGTAAGCTGGATGATCGCGACGAGCGAGTCGGGGCGAAGGAAGTCCTTGCGCATCTTCAGAAGCGTCGCGTCGACGCCCGTGTACGAAGCGCGCGGCGGGTTGTCGCTCGACATCGTGATCGCGTCCCAGGGATCCGGCTGGACGAGGAAGCGGTACCAGCTCTCGAGCTGCGCCTCGAGACCGCACCCGTGTTGCTGGACGCCCGAGACGAGCGAGCCGAAGTCGGTGACGAGCTGCGTCTCTTGGCCATCGCTGTATGCCGTGACGTTCGGCGGCGTCTTGCCCGCGTTCTTCGGGTCGCTCTCCGGCAGCCACGCGAGGAAGTTTCCGCCGTCTCCGTCGACCGGCTTCGCGTTGTTGATCGGCGGGCCGTCGGCGTTGTTGAAGAGCGTGCGGTTCAAGAGGTGCGCTTTGTCGTTCTGGTGCGTCGTGTCGTTCGTCCCCGACGGCACGCAGATGTCGGGCGAGCCGCCGCCACCGAGCGACGAGCTCACGACGCCGATGTGAAGGTCGTGGACGGGCGGAAACTCGGCCTTCGTGTTCGCGATGGTCGAGCACTGGAGCGCGCCTTTGTTGTCGCCGGGAACGAAGCACTGACCGTTACCGCCCCTGCCGCTCGCGTCGCACTCGGCGCCAGCGCCGAGGCTCGAACAGTCGCTCGCGGTCTTGCACGTGCTACCCGGACCCGAGATCGCCGTCGCGACGCAGTTCGGGTTCAGCAGGCGACCGACGAGGACCGGCACCGCCTTCGCGAGGAGGTCCTGCTTGTCACCCATCGACGCCGAGTTGTCGATCGCGAAGAGCATGTCGACCTTGTCGATCGACTGTTGCCGCGCGTTCGCTGGGCCCCAGCCGGTGTACCCGGCGTCGTCACCGGCGACGATCTTCGGGCCGCACGCCGTCACCGCGCACACGAACAGCAACAGCCCCAAGATCGCACGCATCGTCGACTCGCCAAGCAAGCCGCCGGCCAGCTCGAGAGCGCATGAAACTGCCTCGACTGCGAAGGAGGGTGTCAACGCGGGTGACGATCGAGCCGCTCGGGTTGTCGCTATAGTGGACGCGTGCGCACAGGGCTCGATCGTCTCCTCGACTCGGCGCCGATGCGCGCCCGCGTCCTTCGCGGGCGCCTCGGCTTCCTCACGCACCCGGCCGCGGTGACGCGCGACTTCGTGCATGCCGTCACGGCGCTGCGCGCGCTCGGTCATCCTTTCGAGATCCTCTTCGGCCCCGAGCACGGTTACGGCGGCGAGGCGCAGGACATGGCGACCGTCGGCGACGCGCGCGACTCCGAGGGGACTATCGTGCGAAGCCTCTACGGCGACGAGCTCGAGGACCTAGTGCCCAAGGACGAGGACCTCGCGCGCGTCGACACGCTCCTCGTCGACATGCAGGACGTCGGGTCGCGCTACTACACGTTCGTCTGGACCGCGGTGTGCGCGCTCCGCGCATGCGCCAAGCGCGGCACGCGCGTCGTCGTCCTCGATCGCCCGAACCCCATCGGCGGCGGGCGAGACGCGCTCGAGGGACGCTTGCAGAGTGCACGCTTTCGGTCGTTCGTCGGGCTCGAGCCGACGCCCATTCGTCACGGGCTCACGCTCGGCGAGATTGTCGCGTGGCGTCGAGAGCTCGAGAAGCTCGACGTGAATCTCGAGGTCGTGCGCTGCGAGTGGGACCGCGAGCTCTTCGCGCTCGGCGATCGATGGGTCATGCCCTCGCCGAACATGCCGACGCCGGAGACCGCGCTCGTCTATCCCGGCGGCTGCCTCGTCGAGGGGACGAACCTCTCCGAGGGTCGCGGCACGACGCGCCCCTTCGAGCTCGTCGGCGCGCCGTGGATCGACGCCGCGCGGCTCACGCGCGATCTCGAAGAGTGTCGCCTCCCCGGCTTCAGGCCGCGCGCCGTCCATTTCCTGCCGACGTTCCAGAAGCACGCGGGCACCGCTTGCGGCGGCGTGCAGCTCCACGTGACCGATGCGCGCGCGTTCAGGCCCGTCGCCACCTACCTGGCGCTCGTCGCGCTCGCGCACCGGCAAGATCCCGCGCGCTTTCGCTTCCGGACCGAGCGTTACGAGTTCGTCGACGACATTCCGGCCTTCGATCTCCTCACGGGAGACGCGGAGGCGCGCGAGCGCATCACGCGAGGCGACGCGCCGATCGACGTCGTAAACGAGATCGCGACGCTGCGCCCGGGCGAGGCCGACGTGTGGGACAACGCGCGCGAGGCCGCGCTTTCCGTGTCGTTTTGATGCGAACGGCGGAGCTGCATTCACGCCGGAAAAAAGCCTGACGCTTGATGGCAACCGGGGTGCGCCTTCTGTAAACTCGTAGCGCAATGGCGAAAGACTCCTTCGTCGACGAAGCGCTGCTCGGGCGCACGATCGCGGGAAAGTTCGCCATCGAGTCGTACGTCGGCGGCGGCGCGATGGGCGCCGTGTACAAAGCGAAGCAGCTCGCGCTCGACAAGATCGTCGCCATCAAGGTGATGCACCGCGAGATGGCGAAGGACGAGAAGTTCGTCGCGCGGTTCAAGCGAGAAGCCAAGGCCGCGTCGAAGCTCGATCACCCGAACTCGCTCCGCGTCATCGACTTCGGCGAAGAGCCGGACGGCCTGCTCTACCTCGCGATGGAGTTCCTCGACGGCAAGGATCTCTTCGCGGTGATCAAGGAGGGCTGGCCGCTCGAGGACGAGCGCGTCGTCGCGATCTTGATCCAGGCGCTCGCGGCGCTCGCGGTCGCGCACGATCAAGGGATCGTGCACCGCGATCTCAAGCCCGAGAACATCATGATCCTCGCGAGCACCGACGACGAGGGCACCAAGCGCGACCTCGTGAAGGTGTGCGACTTCGGCATCGCGAAGATCACCGAGCGCGTCGCGGTCGACAAGAAGGCGACCGATTCGGCGCGCCTCTCCACGAAGGGGCTCGTCGTCGGAACGCCCGAGTACATGTCGCCCGAGCAAGGTCGCGGCGAGCCGCTCGATCTGCGGAGCGACCTCTACTCGATGGGCGTCATCCTCTATCAGCTGCTCACGCGGCGCGTGCCCTTCGACGCCGAGAGCGCGATCGGCATCGTGCTCAAGCACGTGACCGAAGAGCCAGCGGCGCCGTCGTCGATCTACCCAGCCGTCAACACGAAGCTCGAAGCGATCTGCCTCAAGGCGCTCCAGAAGAAGCGCGAGGAGCGCTACCAGAGCGCGCGCGAGATGCGCGCCGATCTCAAGACCGCGATGGGCGAAGGACCGAGCATCGCGATCGGCGCTCACGCGCGCGGCAGCATCCCGGACGATCGCCCGATGGAGAACGCCGCGACGATCCCGATCGATCTGCGCGCGATGGCGGCCGCCGCGCGTGAAGCGCCGATGCAGCCTTCGTCGAGCAAGGTGACGCCGCTTGGCACCGAGGCGTTCGACGAGCTCCCCGCGGGCGTGCCGCGGCGATGGACCGGTTATGCGATCGCGCTCCTGCTCGTCGCGGCCGTCGGCGGCAGCGGATACGGGGTCTATCGGCACTACAAACAGCCGCAGCTCGCGCACGACGACGTGCCGCCGCCGCAGCCCACGCAGACGCACGCGGTGGCGCCGCCACCTGCGACGCACGAGATCGTCCACGACCCGCCCGAGACGACCGGGCCGTCGCACGTCGTCGGGCCGATCGCGTCCACCTCGCCGAGCGGACACGTCGCACCCGTCAAATCAGGCGCGGCCGCGAGCGCCGCGGTGAGCGCCGTCGCGAGCGTGGCTCCGCCCGTGCCTCCGACCGCGTCTGCGGCCGCATCGGCGATTGTCGAGACGACGCCCGCGAAGGGCCCCTTCGTACGCATCGGCCAACCGAAGAACGTCACCGGCAACGTCGACGCGCGAGCTCTGCGCAACGCCCTCGCCGCTTCGTACGGACAGCTCAACGCCTGCTACGTCAACGGCATCCGCCAGGGCGACAAAGCTCAAGCGTACACGGCGGACATGCAGGTCAAGCTCGGGACGCAGAGCCAGGCGACGATGGGCATCCCGGATTTTCTCGCGAAGAGCGGTCAGTGCGTGATGAACACGGCGACGAGCGCGCTCACGTCCGTGAACGAGAACGGCACCGCGGATGTGCCGATCGAGTTCGTCCCGGGCAGCTGACAAAAAAAACGCGCCCGAAACGCGCTGACGCTTCGGGCGCGAGGGACTTGCGCGGTGGGGGGAGGGGACTGCGCGCAAGCCCACAACCTTGTGGAGCTAAGAGTGGGGTCGGCCCCCCCAAGATGCAACCCACCGGAATGTAAATTCGTGTGTAGCGAAATGCTACTTCGAGCCTTCTTCGAGGTCTTCAGCGAGATAGCTGAGGATGACCTCGTCGAGGGATTTGTCGCTGATGATGTCCTCGCCGAAGATCGAGCTCTGTTGTGGGCGAGCTTGGCCGAAGATGGCAGCGGGGCGAACAGCCGCGGGCTGATTCGGGTCGCGCGGACGCGAGCTTTGCTTCGACGCGGCGGGTTGCTTCGGCTCGCTCGACGGCTCGGCGCGCGGGTCGGCGCGCTTCACGCGCTCCTCGCGGACCACGCGCGCAGGGTTCGTGCTGCGCGGCGGTCGCTCGCTTCGCGCCGCGGGCCTCTCGCTCTTCGTCTTGGGCTCGGTCCGCTCGGTGCGCGGTGGGCGTTCGCTCTTACGCGCAGCCCGTGACGAGGGCGGCGAGCGCTCTTCGCGATCCTCGAGCGTGCGATAGCGGCCCGTCCCCGGATCGCCTCCGCGCGCGGAGAGGACGTTCGCAGGCGGCGGCGGCAGGTCGGCCTGCGGCTGGAACCGCGGCGGCGACGGCGGTTGCTCGTTGGCGACGTCGAGATCGACGGTGAGCTGCGGCTCCGACTCGGGTGGCGGAGGCGGCGGCGGCGGCTCACGGATCGTGAGCGGGCTTGGATCGGACGCGGGCGGCGGAGGCGGCGCCTTGCTGTTGCGCGCCACGTTCGCGGCGATCGCGTCGTCCACCACCGCGTCGAACTCGCCGTCGCGCAAGGCGCGAAACATCGCCTTGTGCTGGTCCTTCATCATCTGCCGCACGACGTCGCCGAGCTTGTCCTCGCCGACGTGCTCCGCGTAACTCGTCTTCACGCTCTTCAGGATTCGCCCGCCATCCATGAAGAGGTGCGTGATGATGTGAGGGCGCTTGATGCCAGAGTCCTCCGTCTGGATGTGGAACACCCTGTTCTTGTGCCGGACGTTGTTGTTGTAGCCCAGCAGCGGAGACGGAGCCTTCGTCATACGCCGTCTTGGAAGCCTACCACGCTGACATGGGAGCGGGAGATATCGGCGAACGGTCGAGGCACGAGGGGCACTTTGGGGCAGCGGCGCTGAGGTAGACTCCTGCCCCGCTTTGGATCTCGTCTACTTCGTGCTGCTCGTGAGCGTGCTCGTGTTCGTCCACGAGCTCGGCCACTTCGCGCTCGCGAAGATCTTCGGCGTGAAGGTCCTCACGTTTTCGCTCGGGTTTGGGCCGAAAATCGTTCGCCTGCACGGAAGGGAGACAGAATACTGCATCGGCGTCCTCCCATTCGGCGGCTTCGTGAACATGCTCGAGGAGTCCAAGGGCACGGTGCCGATCCCGCCCGAGGACCGGCCGCGCACGTTCGAGGCTCAGGCGCTGTGGAAGCGCGTCGCCATCGTGCTCGCGGGGCCCGCGATGAACGTCGTGTTCCCCATCGCGCTCTATTCTTCGGTGTTTTTCGGGGATCGCGAGCTTTCTCCGCCCACCGTGGGCGTCGTCTTGCCGGGAAAGCCCGCGGACGGAAAGCTCGCGCCCGGTGATCGGATCCTCGCCGTCGATGGGAGCGACGTTCAGAGCTTCAGCGACGTCCAGCGCTACGTCGCGAAGCACGCGAACAAGCCCGTGCGCTTCTCGGTCGATCGCGACGGAAAGAAGCTCGACGTCACGGTCGTCGCGGCGGACGAGGTGGAGATGCGCGAGCTCGACACGCTCGAGCACGTGGGGCGCATCGGGATCGAGCCGGGCTTCCCTGCCCCCGTGATCGGGGTGGCGCAAGCGGACTCGCCCGCGTACCGCGCAGGGCTCCGCACGTTCGATCGCGTCACGTCGGTGAACGGACGCCGCGTCGAGCGGATGATCGATCTCGTCGACGCGCTCGCGGCGAGCCACGGCGACACGCTCGTCATCGCGTACCAGAGGCCGCAGCCGATCCCGGAGGCGACGGGCGGTCTGTGCGATCTCGCGCTGATGGAGCCGCAGGTCGCGACGCTGACGCCGCTCGCGCGCGCGACGTCGAACAAAGACGAGAGCGCGGTCGAGCGTGCCGCGGACGTGCTCGCGCGGACGGGCATCGAGAGCTCGGAGATGTTCGCCGTGTTCGTGCCCGAGGGCTCGAGCGAATGGAAAGCCGGCCTTCGCACGGGCGATCGCATCGTCGCGCTCGACGGAGCTCCCCAGACGAGCTGGCAGACGATGCAAGCGTCGCTCATTCGCGAGCCAACGCGCGCGCACAAGCTCGCGTGGACGCGCGACGGCGAGCCGCTGGCGGGGAGCTTCCGCTACGGCTTCCGCTCGACGCACTGGTCGCCTTACGCGCCCGAGCACCTCGTGCCGAACGAGTCGCGATTTTCGTACGCGCTCGCCCACGGCTTCGAGGAGACGGGTCGCGCGATCAAGGTCGTCAGCCTCGGCATGCTGCGCATCGTGCAGGGCCGCGTGAGCCTCGCGCAGTCGGTGAGCGGCCCGGTCACGCTCTACGACATCGCGGGCCAGGCGGGCGCGAAGGGGCCGACGTATTTCGTCTCCGTGATGGCGGTCGTGTCGATCAACCTCGGGCTCATCAATCTTTTGCCGATCCCCGTGCTCGACGGCGGCCACCTCGCGTTCTTCTTGGTCGAGGCCGTTCGTCGCAAGGCGGTCGCGCGGCGCACGCGCGAGATCGCGAGCCTCATCGGTGTCACGATGCTGGTTCTCTTGATGGCGATCGCGTTCAAGAACGACGTGCAGCGGCGCTCGGGTGACATCGTCTCCCAAGCGCATGAGCTGTGGCCGTGATCACAGCGCGTGATCTCGCGGCGCGCGTGCTCGTGCGCGTCGCGCGCGACCAGTCGTTCGCGGCCGCGGCGCTCGAGGCCGAGCTCGGGCGCGCCGCGCAGATGGACGAGCGCGATCGCGCGCTCGCGACGGAGCTCGTCTACGGGACGCTCCGCGTGCTCCCGTTCATCGAGTCCGAGATCGACGCGCGCGCGAAGCGGCCGACGAGCAGTTTGCCGTGGGAGGCGCGCGGCGCGCTGTGGGTCGCGGCGCAGCAAATCTTCTTCATGCGCGTGCCCGCGTTCGCCGCGGTCGACGAGGCGGTCACGGCGGTTCGTCGCGCCGTCGACGGATCTGCCGCAGGCCGGACGTCGCGAACGTCGAAGGGCGCGAAGGTCGCAGGGTTCGCGAACGCGCTCCTCCGCAAGCTCGCCGCCGCGCCCAAGCCGGAGCGCGCGCGCGCCGTGTTCGAGTCGTGCCCCGCGGATCTGCGCGACGCGCTCGTTCGCGCGATCGGCGAAGAAGGCGCTCACGCCTTTCTCGGCGAAGGCGCGCCGCCGCCGACGGGTCTCCGCGTGCGAACGCCCGCCGATCGCGCGCCGATGATGAAGCGCCTCGCGGAGGCGCGTCCGAACGCGGAGCTCCACGAGGGCCGCGCGTCGCCGCTCTGCATCAACGCGCGCGCGCTCGGAAAGGCCCAGTCGCTCCCGGGCTTCGCCGAGGGAGAGCTCGCGATCCAAGAAGAGGGCTCGCAGGTCGTCGCGCTCTCGCTCGGAGCCCAGCGCGGCGAGCGCGTCCTCGACGCGTGCGCGGGTCGCGGAAACAAGACGGGCGTCCTCGCGGTCGCGGGCGCGGAGGTCGACGCGTGCGATCGCGATCCTCGCAAGCTCGGCCGCCTCGTGGACGAGCTCGCGCGACTTCGCGTCGCGGCGCACGCGCGCTTCGCGGTGGACTGGACCGTCGGCTCAGGCGACGTGCACGAAAAATACGCGGCGGTGCTCGTCGACGCTCCGTGCTCGGGGATCGGGACTCTTCGCCGCCGTCCGGAGCTCGCGCTTCGTCCGCGCGCGTCGCTCGCCGAGCGCACGACCGCTCAGCGCGCGATCGCCCTCGCCGCGGCCGCGCACGTCTCGCCGGGCGGCCGCTTCGTCTACGCCGTGTGCAGCGTGCTCCGCGAAGAGGCCGAGGAGGTCATCTCCGCGTTCGCCGCGGCCGACCTCGTCCCCGCGCCATTTTCGGACGAATCGACGAACGCGCTCGCGAATGGCGCTTCAAGCGGGACGTCCCAGGCGACAACGTTGAGGCTGTTGCCCTACATTCACGGGACCGACGGGTACTTCCTCGCGAGCTTTCGCAAGCGGTGAATACGGGGTAAAAGGGCTCCCGCACACATGGTCGAAGTCACGCTTCCGCAGCTCGGTGAGAGCGTCACCGAAGGCACCATCAGCAAGTGGCTCGTCAACGAGGGTGACGTCGTCGCGCAGGGCCAGTCGATCCTCACCGTCTCGACCGACAAGGCCGACGCGGAGATCCCCGCGCCCGTCGCGGGTCGCGTCGCGAAGCTCCTCGCGAAGGAAGGCGACGTGGTCGCCGTGAAGACCGTGGTCGCGCAGATCGAAGAAGGCGACGGGCCCGTCGCGAAGACCGACGGTCCGAAGTCGAAGCCGCCGCAAGTCTCCGCTCCTCCTACCGAGCCGCGCAGCCCGCTCGCGTCGCCCTCGGTTCGCAAGGAAGCGCTCGAGCAAGGCGTCAACCTCGGCAGCGTGCAAGGCACGGGCGAGCACGGTCGCATCACGAAGGACGACATCGCGCGCGCGCGCCAGCCCGAGACCGCGTCGCACGGCGAGGCGCCGCCGCAACCGCAGACGCAAGCGCAGGGTTCGCGCGCGTCGCAGATCGCGCAGCTCGTCAACGCGGGCGGCGGCTTCGTCCCGCCGATCCCGAACGTCGGCTTCGGCACGTTCAAGGTCCCCCCGTATCGCGAGCGCGAGGGCGACAAGGTCATCCCGTTCACGCGCCGGCGCCGCATCACCGCCGACCACATGACGTACTCGAAGTTCGCTTCGCCGCACGTCGTGACCGTCGCCGAGGTCGACCTCCACAAAGCGGCCAAGCTCCGCGAGGCGCACAAGGATCGCTACAAGAAGGAAGGCCACGCGCTGACGATGCTCGCGTTCGTCGTGGTCGGGTGCGCCCGCGCGCTCCGCGAGACGCCCGCCCTCAACGCGCGCGTCCTCGACGACGCGTACGTCATCTTCAAGGACATCAACATGGGCGTCGCGGTCGACTCGCCCGAGGGCCTCGTCGTCCCCGTGATCCGGCGCGCCGACGAGCTCGGCGTCCGCGGCATCGTGCGCGCGATCGACGAGCTCGCGGCCCGCGCGAAGAGCGGCAAGATCACGATCGACGACCTCAGCGGCGCGACGTTCAGCGTGTCGAACCCCGGCCTCAAGGGAAACCTCTTCGGCGGCGCGATCATCAACCAGCCCAACGTCGGCATCCTCCGCATGGGCGAGATCCAAAAGCGCGTCGTCGTCGTCGAGAGCGAGGACGGCGAGGACCACATGGCGATCCACCCCGTCATGTACATGGCGCTGAGCTACGACCACCGCGTCGTCGACGGCGTCCAGGCGAACTCGTTCCTCTGGCGCGTCACCGAGCTGCTCGAGACGGCCGACTTCGAGGTCTGAATCGAACCTCACGAGGTTCGGACTGGCGACTAGCGCCGCGCGACGATCTCGAGCTCGCCTTCGCGCTCGGTCGTCGTCACGGAGAAGCCTGGAAACGCCGCGCGCCACGCGTCCCTCGGGATCGCGGTGATCTCGATCCGCGCGCCGGTCTTCTCGTCCTCGAACGCGGGGTGCGCCGCGGCCCACTCGGGCGTCGGGACCTCCGCGAAGAAGACGCCGCTCGGACGTAGGACGCGGGAGAGCTCGCGCGCGAGCTTCGCGATCGCGTCCGGGCCAGGCGCGTGCGCGAGCGAGCCGAAGAGCGCGAGCACCGCGTCGAACGACGCGTCCGCGAGCGGGAGCGGCTCCCAGAAATCCGCGCGCACGCAGCGGATCGGCCGCGAGCGCTTGTTGCACAATGCAATCATCTCGTCGGACACGTCCACGCCGACGACGCGGTGACCCGCGTCGAGGACCTGCGGCAGCTCCGCGCCCGTTCCGACGCCGAGATCGAGCACGTCGCAGGGCGACGACGGGAGCTCCGCGAGCGCGCGCGCCACGTGCGCCCGGAGCTCGCGCGACTCGCGCGCGAACGCGCGATCGTATCGCGGCGCGATCGCGTCGAAGAATCGCCGCGCGCTCTCGGCGTCGCTCATCGTCGTCGATCGGGCGCGCGCTGGCAGAACGCGAGGTATGCCGCCTCGTGCATGCCCGCGAGGCGCACCGCGGAGTCGACGATGTGGAGGCGATCGGCCTCGCTCCACGCGCGCGCGGGCGCCTTGGTCTTTCCGCGGGCGTGCGCGCGCCCCACGAGCGCGCCGAGCAGCCGCGCGAGCGCGTCGAGCTCGCCCTTGGGGAAGTGGAGCAGGTCGAGCTTGTCCTCTTGTGGCGTGAGGCGCCGGACGAGCATCGGGAGGCCGCGCAGCGTGGTGCGACCGAGCCCGCGCGGCACCTTCGCGAGGCACGCGCGAAGGCCGCGCTCGACGCGCTCTGCGCCGCGGAGCGAGCTCTTCGGGACGAGCCGCGCCGAAGAGGGCTGCGCGTCTTCTTCCTTCATGTCGAAGACCCATTCGGCGCCGCCCTTGCCCTTGCCCCGCACGAGGATCGCGACGCGAAGGCAGCCGAGGCTGCCCGTCCCCGCGATGCGGAAGGCCATGTCGCGGATCTCGTAGAGCTCGTGATGCTTGCTGCCGACGTGCGCGACTACGTACTTCTCGAACGCGCGCGCCGCGTCGCGCGCGAGCGCCGGCGAGAGATCCACGTATCGCGGGCCGCGCACGAAGCGGCGCGAGCGCTTGAACGTCTCGGTGCGCGCGTCGAGGAGCGCGCGGCGATCGCGCTGGCTCGCACGCGTGAGGAGCGCGCGGACCGTTCGCGGCGCGGGCGGGAGCGCGTGCGGGCGGATCACCTCGCGCGCATACGAGTCGAGGAGAGCTCGCGCCAGCGAGAGCGCCTCGGGACCGTTGGCGCCGAGCTCGCGCCCGCCGAGGATGAGGCTCGTCGTGAGGCGGAGCAGATCGAAGCGCCACGGTCCGATCGCGCAGTCGTCGAAATCGTTCACGTCGAAGATCGCGTCGGGCTCGGCGTTCTTGTGCCTTCGCCCCTTGCCGGGATCGGGCCGAAACGCGCCGAAATTCTCGATGTGCAGATCGCCGACGATGACGCCCACGCCCGGCGGGCCATCCGCGAGCGCCGGCACGCGCTCGAGTATCTCGTAGAAGAGCGGCGCGGCCCCGCGCAGGAACGCGAGAGGAGAAGGCGCCATGCGCTCGATCTTGTGCTCGAAGAGCGACCCGCTGCCGCGGAGCCACGACCGCACGCGAGCGGTCCGCGCGCGATCGCGATCGAGCTGTTTTTCCGCGAGCTCGTGAGGATCGAGAACGACATGCGCCATGACGCGCGAGCTTACTCTATTGTCTCCGTCGTGATTCGGCTCGCGATCCAACGCACGCTCGAGCGGGGCGTCGTGCCCAACGCGGCGACAGCGCTGCTCGCGCGCGCGTGGGGCGAGCGTGCGCGCGTCGCGCGTCCGCTCTCGTCGCGGCGTCCCGTGCTCTGCGTGTCTGGCGCGACGCTCGGCGGATCGGGAAAGACTCCGCTCGCGATCGCGTGCGCGCGATTCCTCGCGCGTGAAGGTCTGCGCGTGGCGCTCGTGGGTCACGCGTACCGCGCGCGGCCTCGGCGCTTTGCCTGCGTGGTCCGCGTGGACGACGACGCGCGCGTCGTAGGCGACGAAGCGATCGAGTGCGCGAGAGCTCTCGCCGGTGATGGCGTCTCGGTCCTCGTCGCGCGCTCGAAGCAGACCGCGCTCGACGCCGCGGCGGAGCTCGCGGAGGTCGTGGTGCTCGACGGCCCGCTCCAGCTCGAGCCGCGACGCGCGACGCTCGCGCTCCTCGCCGTCGATCCTCATGCGCCTTGGGGGAGCGGCGCGTGTCCTCCGCTCGGCAACCTGCGAGCCCGAAAGGAGGCCCTCGTCGACGCCGCCGACGCGGTCGTCCCCGTGACGCTCGAGCTCCGCGGCGCGTGGCTGGATGGAGACCTCATCGGTCCAGCCGCGCTCCGCGAAATGCGCATCGGCGTCACGACCGCGATCGCGCGGCCCGAGCGCGTGCTCGCGATGCTCGAGCACGAAGGCATCGAACCTCGCGCGTTCCTCTCGAGCTCTGACCACGGCGAGCTGCGCTTTGTCGGATAGCCCGAGCTCTGGCTGACGACACCCAAAGACTCGGCGCGTGGCCGAGTAAGGAACCGAAACGTCGCCGTCCTCGACTACCACTTCGCCCCACCTCAAAAGGTCGCGGAATTGCTACGATCGCGCTTCCTTTTTCGTTTCTGATATCCTGTAGAGTTGAACCTTTTCACGAACGCGCTGCTCGCGCGTCTCCATCGTGACCGACTCCGACGAGAAGACTCGCGTAACCACGATCGTGCAGAAACCCGATGGGGGCGACACTCCCAAGGGAAACGACTGCCTGGTCGTGATCTACACGAAGGAGCCCACGCTGCTCGGCAAGCGGTTCGTGCTCGACAGCTCGCGCATCTCGATCGGCCGCGGCAGCGAGAACCAGATCGTCCTCGAGGGCGACTCGGTCTCGCGCAAGCACTGCCACTTCGAGCAGCGGAACGCGATTTGGTGGGCCGTGGACGACAACTCCACCAACGGGACCTATGTGAACGACGACCAGATCGTCCGCGAGCAGCCGCTCACGAACGGTGACCGCATCAAGGTCGGGCCGACGATCTTCAAGTACCTCTCCGGCTTCGACGTGGAAGCGCAGTACCACGAAGAAATTTACCGGATGACGATCATCGACGGCCTCACGCAAGCGCACGTGAAGCGCTTCTTGCTCGAGGCGCTCGAGAAGGAAATCATCCGCGCTCGCCGCCACGCGCGCGATCTGTCGTTCTTGATGTTCGACATCGACCACTTCAAGAAGATCAACGACTACCACGGCCACCTCGCGGGCGACTTCGTGCTCAAGGAGCTCGCGCGCATCGTGCAAGGGCGCATTCGCCGCGACGAGGTCTTCGCGCGTTACGGCGGAGAGGAGTTCGCGATCGTGCTCCCCGAGACGAACCTCGAAGGCGCGCGCGCCCTCGCCGACGGCCTTCGCGACAAGGTCGAGACCTCGCGCTTCGTGTTCCAGAACGAGAGCATCAAGGTCACCGTCTCCGTCGGCGTCGCGATGCTCGCCGACACGGACCGCACGAGCCTCGATCTCATCAAGCGAGCCGACGAGAAGCTCTACGAAGCGAAGCGCGGCGGCCGGAACAAAGTCGTCGCTTGACCGGCAGGCTCGACGCCCTCCCCGAGATCATCACCGCGCCTCCTGGCCCCAAGTCGACGGCGCTCGCCGAAAAACTGGCCGCGCTCGAGTCTCCCGCCGCCTCTGCGCGGCGTGAAGCGCGCGATCTCGTCACGATCGTCTACGAGCGCGGCGAAGGAATCAACGTGTACGACGTCGACGGCAACCGCTACGTCGACATGGCGGCAGGGTTCGGCGCGCTGGCGCTCGGGCACGGAGACGAATCCGTGCAGAATGCAATCGACTCGCAGGGCAGGAAGCTCGTGCTCGCGCTCGGCGACGTGTACGCGACGGAGGCGAAGGTCGCGCTTTGCGAGGCGCTCGTCGCGCTCTATCCCGAGCCGGGCGCGCGCGTGCTTCTTGGCTCGAGCGGCGCCGACGCGGTCACCGCGGCGCTCAAGACCGCGGTGCTCGCGACGGGAAAGAGCGGCGTCGTCGCGTTCTCGGGCTCGTACCACGGCTTGAGCTACGCGCCCCTCGCGGCGCTCGGCCTTCATCCTTCGTTTCGCGAACCGTTCGCCGCGCAGCTCGGTCGCCACGTGACGTTCGCGCCGTATCCGCAGACGGAGACCGAGGGCGAGGACGCGTTCATCCACATGCAGAACGCGCTCATCTCGGGTCAGATCGGCGCCGTGCTCATCGAGCCCATCTTGGGTCGCGGCGGGTGCGTCGTGCCGCCGCCGTTGTTCTTGCGACGCGTGCGCGATCTCTGCGATCGCTTCGGCGCGCTGCTCGTGTGCGACGAGATCTGGACGGGCCTCGGGCGAAGCGGCTCGATGCTCATGTCGGTGAGCCAGGGCGTGCTCGCGGACATCGTGTGCGTCGGCAAGGCGCTCGGCGGCGGGCTCCCGGTGTCGGCGTGCATCGGCTCCGCGAAGGTGATGGCCCCGTGGGGCTCGAAGGGCGGCGCGACGCTCCACACCGCGACGCACTTCGGCAATCCGCTCGGCTGCGCGGCGGCGCTCGCGACGCTCTCGAAGATCCGTGACGGCGGCCTCGCGGATCGCGCGCGCCGCGTCGGCGACGATTTCATCGAGCTGCTCCAGGGCAAATTCGCGGGCGACTCGCGCGTCATCGCCGTGCGCGGGCGCGGGCTCATGATCGGCGTTCAGCTCGACGGCGCGGGGCGCGCGCTCGGCACGATGCGCGCGCTGCTCGGACGCGGCTGGATCGTGCTCACCGGCGGCAGCTCGGGCGACGCGCTCACGCTGACCCCTCCGCTCACGATCGAGCCGCGCGTGCTCGCGGCGTTCGCGGACGCGCTCGCGTCGTCAATCGTGTGACTCCGCAATCTCGCGCTCGGTCCGCGGGCGCGCGTTCGCGAGCGACTCCTCCTCGCGCTCTTGCGTCTCGCCTCGCGCGCTCGAGAGCTTCGTGTCGGCGTGCGGGTTCCGGGCGCCAGCGGCCTCGCTCTGCGCTTCCTGCGGCGCCGACGTCGCGAGCGGATGATCGCTTCCGGGTCGCCCCGTCGCGAGCGAATGGTGCCTTGGCGTGTGCGGCACCGCGTGCGGCGGCGGCTCGCCGAGCTCGCGCCCCGCGGCCTTCATGAGCGCAGCGATCGAGGGCGACACCGCGCGCTCGACGCGGATCGCGAGCTCCTCGGAGAGCAGCTCGCCGAGGATGCCGCACACGATCTCCATCTCCTCGCGCGCGAAGCCTCGGTTTTCGTGCTCCGACTTCATGAGCGCCTTCTCGAGCGCCGCGGCGTCGCCGGTCCCGCGAAAGCGACGCGCGCCGAACGCGTGAGCCATCTTCTGCGGGAGCGCGAGCCCGACGGCATCGCGCTCCGGCTCGGGCACGTACGCGCCGAGCACTTCGAGCGTTGCAAGAATTGCATGCCGCGCGCGCGCCTCATCCACGAGCCCCTGCTCGGCCACGCGCTTCACGAACGTCGCTTCATCGATTCGAGCGGTCATTCCTTCGATCGCAGCAACGCGCGTGCCGTCTCGATGACGCCCTCGACCCTTGGCACGTCCAAATACAGCCCTTCGTAGTGGTGAAACGGATCGACCATCGCGCAGCGCATCTTCGCGTTGCGTGCCCCGTCGATGTCGGTCGCCATCGTGTCGCCGAGGTGAAGCGCGCGCGCCGGCGTCGTCTTGGTGCGCTCGCACGCGATCTCGAAGATGCGCGCGTCGGGCTTCTCCACCCCGACCTTCGCGCTGTCGACGACCGTGTCGAAGCAATCGAGAATGCCGAGCTTCGCGAAGAGCTGATCGAGCATGCCCTCCGAGTTCGACACGACCGCGACCTTGAACCCGGCCGCGCGAAGCTCTCGCATCGCCGGGGCGAACCCCGCTGGCACCTTCGAGTAGAGGTTGTGCTCGAGGTGGCTCGACCAAAGCACGTCGAGAAGCTCGGGCAGCTTCTCTTTCGCGACGCCCGCGCACGAGAACATCGTCGCCATGACGATCCCCCACCCGCGCGCCCCCGGCGCGCTCGCGTGCGACCAAGCGACCTCGATCGTCGGCTCGTCCCCGCCGAGCGCGCGCTTCGCCTTCCCTTCACACACGATCAGCGTCGCGGCTCGAACGTCGTGCCCCGCTTTTCGGGCGAGCGCTTCGAGCCGCGCGTGATCGAGAAAGATGACGGTGTTACCCGCGTCGAGCGAGAGGAGATCGACGTCTTTGAAGAGACGGAGCTCAGCCTCAGAGGAGTCTCTCCACGGGCACGAACTCCACGTTGTGCGCCTTCGCGACGCCTTCGCAGGTCACGTGGCCTTGATACGTGTTGAGGCCGAGGGCGAGCGCGCGGTCCGTCTTCGCGGCCTCCACGAGGCCGTTGTCGGCGATCTTCAGCGCGTAGCCGATGGTCGTGTTCGTGAGCGCCCACGTGCTCGTCTGCGGGACGGCGCCCGGCATGTTCGGCACGCAGTAGTGGACGACGCCGTCGATCTCGTACGTCGGCTTGTCGTGCGAGGTCGGGCGGCACGTCTCGATGCATCCGCCTTGATCGACCGCGACGTCGACGACGACCGAGCCCTTCTCCATCTTTCCGATGAGCTCGCGCGTGACGAGCTTCGGCGCCGCTGCGCCGGTGACGAGCACCGCGCCGACGACGAGGTCCGCGCGCGTGACGGCTTGCTCGATGTTCGTCGGGTTCGAGTAGAGCGTCTCGACGGCGCCGCCGAAGACGTCCTCGAGGTAAGCCATCGTCTCGGCGCGGACGTCGAGCACGGTGACCTGCGCGCCCATGCCGATCGCGATCGTCGCCGCGTTGCGACCGACGACGCCGCCGCCGAGGATCACGCACGCGACCGCGTCGCGTTCCCGGCACGCCGCCGAGGAGCACGCCCTTGCCGCCGTGCTCCTTCTCGAGCGCCCACGCGCCGACCTGCACGGCCATGCGTCCCGCGACCTCGCTCATCGGGCGAAGCAGCGGAAGCGTGCCGTCCGGATTTTCGATCGTCTCGTACGCGATGCCCGCGACCTTCTTCTGGATGAGGTGCTTCGTGAGCTCGGGCTCGGGCGCGAGGTGGAGGTACGTGTAGAATACAAGGTTCTCGCGGAAGAAGCCGTACTCCGCGGGGAGCGGCTCCTTGACCTTCACGACCATCTCCGCCGCCCACGCGTCCGCGGCGGTCGGGACGATCGTCGCGCCCGCTTGCGTGTACGCGCCGTCGGAGAGGCCGCTGCCTTCGCCCGCGCTCTTCTCCACGAGCACTTTGTGGCCGCGCGCCACCAAGCTGCGAACGCCGGCCGGCGTCATCCCCACACGGTTCTCACGCGTTTTGATTTCTTTGGGAACACCGATGATCATGGTCGCGCATCATGCCCCTAGCCTCGGCGACTCTCAATCACGGAGTGACCAAAACCGCGCCGATCATCGAGGAGTGGACCGTGCATTTGAAACCGAACGTTCCAGCCGTGGGAAACGCCACCGTCGCGCTGGGACCAGCCAAATTGGCTGATGCGACGGGGTTTGGCGCGTCGCCCTGATCGGCCGCGAGCGGGTGCGTAGCGAAGTCGCCGGTCCACGTGACGCTCTGCCCGGCTTTGATTTCGACGCACCGCGGCGTCACTTGGAGGTTCCACGCGATCTGGCTCGCGACGACGAAGTCGCTCGCACCGCATCCATCGATCGGCTGCGGATCCGCGGGTCCGCTGCACGACGAACAAAGAACCGCGAGCCCACCAACGAGAACCCCGACGCGCATCGCCGTAGTATACCCCGCTCGTGTACGCGCTCGTGAAGCCGCTCTTGTTCGGGCTCGGTCCCGATACGGCGCACGCGCTCGCGACGGCCTCGCTCGCGCCCGTGGAGCATATCGCTCCGCTCCGCGCGCTCGTTCGAGCGATTTCCGCGCCGCGCGATCCGCGCCTGCGGACGCGCGCGATGGGCTTGGATTTCCCTTCGCCCGTTGGCCTCGCGGGCGGCTTCGACAAGAACGCGCGGCGCGCGCGCTCGCTCGCGGCGCTCGGATTTGGCTTCCTCGAGCTCGGCACGGTGACCGCGCTCGCGCAGGAGCCGAACCCCACGCCGAACCTCTTTCGCCTCCCCGCCGATCGCGCGCTCGTCAATCGCCTCGGGTTTCCGAACGAAGGCGCCGAGCGCGTCGCGGCTCGTTTTGCACCGCACAAAAAATCGATCGGCGTGCCCGTCGGGTTTTCGATCGGCAAGTCGCGCGCGGTTCCGCTCGGTGAAGATCTCGAGCCGGTGATTGCAGATTACACGCGAAGCTTCGACGCGGTCGCGCCCGTGAGCGACTTCGTCGTCGTGAACGTCTCGTCGCCGAACACGAAGGACCTCCGCGCGCTCCAAGGCGCGGAGCTCGCGCGCGCGCTGCTGTCGGCGCTCGCGAAGCGCAACGCGGGCAAGAAACCGCTCCTCGTGAAGATCGCGCCCGATCTCGACGACGCGGAGATCGACGCGCTCTGCGGCGTCATCGCGGACGTCGGGCTCGCAGGCGTCGTCGCGACGAACACGACGACGAAGCGCGAAGGGCTCGCGACGTCGAAGGACGTGGTCGACGCGATCGGCGCCGGAGGACTCAGCGGACCGCCGCTCCACGCGCGCGCCCTCGCGGTCGTGAAACGCGCGCGAAACGCAGCTCCCCAACGCGACGATCATCGGCGTCGGCGGAATCGAGCGCGGCGAGCACGCGCGCGCGATGATGGACGCGGGCGCGAACCTCGTTCAGATCTACACGGCGTTCATCTACCGAGGCCCGCTCGCGGCGAGGAAAATTGCCTCGGAGCTTGCCGCCGTAAATGGCGGATAATTTGGCCGAAACACGCTTTCGCACGCACGATCGCGCGCGATGCGTCACCCCCTTCTTCTCGCCGGCCTCGTCGCCTTCTGCGCGTGCACCTCACAGGCGACCGTTCAACCCATCGCGCGGGTAGAGCGCGCGACCGTCACCCCAGCGCCGGTGACCGTCGCTTCTGTTGCAGTGCAACACGATGCGCCTCCGCCGCGCGACCTGATGCTCGAGTGGGTCGAGGCCAAGCTTCCGCAAGGCGGCTCCGCTGCGCGAAGCGACAGCGGCGCGCTGGTCGTCACGCACCAGGGCGGCGCGAAGGACACGGTCTACTCCGTCGCGAAGGAGTACCTCGCGCTCACCGCGACGTACCTCGCCGAGGATCTCGCCAAGCACATCGCGAAGGCCAACGGCATCGCGCTCGCGATGAATCCGAGCGTCGCGAACAAGACGATCACGATCCCCGACGTGCTCTCCGAGCCCTACAAATCGCCTGAAGAAGAGCGCCTCGCGTGGCCCGAGGACAAAGCGCTCCGCGCGATCTACCTCGGCGGGCGCGACGCGCTCGGCACCTGGGAGTCGACGCTCGATCACCTCAAGGCGCGCGACATGAACGCCGTGATCCTCGATGGAAAAGCGTACATGGGCGAGATCACGTACCCGTCGAAGGTCGACGTCGCCGTGAAGGACAAGGCGATCGCGGGCGCGCAAATCGAAGATCTCTCGCGCACGATACGCTTCGCGCACCAGCGCGGCGTGCGCGTCATCATGCGCATCTCGTGCTTCCACGATCCGTGGTCCGCGGCGAAGGCGCCCGATCTCTCGATCAAGGGTTACTGGGGCGGCCCGTATCCGATCGGCTGGCTCGATCCGGGAGACGAGCGCGCGCAAAAATACATCTTCGATCTCATGGAAGAAGAGATCGCGCTCGGCGCCGACGAGATCAACCTCGACTACGTGCGCTACCCCGTCCAAGGCGGCCTCGGAAACGCGGACTTCCACTTGAAGGACACCGGGCGCACGCGCATCTCCGTCATCACGGACTTCGTGAAGAAGGCGCACGCGATCACGCAGGCGCACCACGTGCCGCTCTCGGTCGACATCTTCGGCGTCACCTCGACGGGCACCCGCCAGGACATCGAGGCGCTCGGCCAGGACATCCCGCTCCTCTCGCCCAACGTCGAGGCGCTGATGCCGATGGTGTACCCGTCACACTATGACAAGGGCTTCTACGGCTTCGCCGAGCCGGGCAATCACCCCGAGATCATCGCGATCGGCACGAAGGCCGCGGTGCAAAAAGCGCACACAGGCAACGCGGTCGTGCGGCCGTGGCTCCAAGCGTTCAACTGGAAATCCCCGGAATACTCGCCGAAATACCTCGCGCAAGAGACCGTCGAGGCGAAGAACGGCGGGGGTACGGGCTACGCGATGTGGAACCCGGGCGGCTACTACGGCGACGCCTGGACCGCCATTGCGCCCGTCAAGAACTGAGCCTCATGGTCGAAGGATGGCAGTGAGCTGACAGAACGATGACAGTGCGACGGCTACCGTGAAAACGTGGCCGAAAGCACTCTCGCTCCTCAGTCCGTCCTCACTGCCGAGGACCGCCGCGTCTCGTGGCGATCGTTTCCGTTCTTCCTCGTTCACATCCTCGCCGTCGCAGGCGTCGTGTGGCTCGGTTGGTCGTGGAAGGGCTTCGCGCTCGCGATCGCGCTCTACTACGTGCGCATGTTCGGCGTGACGGGCGGCTACCACCGCTACTTCTCGCACCGCACGTACAAGACGTCGCGCTGGTTCCAGTTCGTGCTCGCGCTCCTCGCGACGTCGAGCTCGCAGAAGGGCGTCATCTGGTGGGCGGCGCACCACCGCGTGCACCACCGCAAGAGCGACCTCACGGGCGACGTTCACTCCGCGCAGATCGACGGCTTCTGGTGGAGCCACGTCGGCTGGATCCTCTCGAACAAATACGAGGCGACCGACGAGCACGGCGTGAAGGACCTGATGAAGTACCCCGAGCTCCGCTGGCTCGACAAATGGTTCCTCGTCCCGCCGATCGCGCTCGGCTTCGGCATGTGGCTCGTCGGCGGCTGGTGGGCGCTCACGTGGTTCTTCGTGTCCACGTCGCTCCTCTGGCACGGCACGTTCACGATCAACTCGCTCACGCACATGATCGGCAAGCGTCGCTACAAGACGACGGACAACAGCCGGAACCACTGGCTCCTCGCGCTCATCACGATGGGCGAGGGCTGGCACAACAACCACCACTTCTACATGAAGTCGACGCGCCAGGGCTTCTTCTGGTGGGAGATCGACCCGACGTACTACGTGCTCCGCGCGCTCCAAGCGGTGGGCATCGTCTGGGACATCCAAGAGGTTCCGCAGCACGTCCGCGAGGGCTCGCTGAAACCGAAGCCCGTCGCAGCTCCTACGCCCGCGCCCATCGAGCTCCCCGAGCTCGAGCCCGCGGAGTAATTTCGAGCTGGTTGTGCGTTAGATTGCTCGTATGGGTGGTCACCGCGTCACTGCCGCACTCGCGATTTGCGGCTGCCTCGTTGCGTGCGGCGGAGCGATAGCGCCGCCCGATGCGCGCAGTGATGCGGCTGCCGATGCAGTGGACGACATGTTGCCGGACACTGGCGTGATCGGACCGCCCGCGTGCGGCGAGACCACGTGCGGGAGCAGCGATCTTTGCATTCATCCGTGCTGTGGTGGCGCGGTACCGCAGTGCGTGCCGGTTGATGATGGTGGCGTGTGTCCGCCTGGCTACAAACCATCGAATCAGTGCGCGTGGGGGACGGGTTGCATGCCACCGCCATGCACGCCGCCTCCGCCGTATTGCTCGCCTCAATCGAGCGGAACCTGCCAAGCGTGGGATCAGCTCAAAGATCGTGACTGCTATCAGCAGTGCGGCTGACGTCGCCCGCTTCATGCGATAGAAGTAGTCGCCCGTGACCTCGCGCGTCCTTCTCGCGCTCGTCGTCGTGCTCGTGGTGTCGCGAGCGCTCGGGCTCGAGCTCGACCCCGCGCTCTTGAAGAGGAGCACGCGTTCGGCGAGCGCGATCTCGGCGACGAGCATCCTCCTGCCATTTCTCCTCGGGCTCGGGCTCGCGTCGTTCTTGAGGCCGCGGTTTGGGCCGCCAGGCGTTCCGCCGCTCGTGTTCGCGCTCTTCATCGCGGTGTCGATGTCGGTGACCGCGTTCCCCGTGCTCGCGCGCATCCTCTCGGATCGCAGGATGACCTCGACGCCGCTCGGGACGCTCGCGATCGCGTGCGCCGCGGTGGACGACGTGACGGCGTGGTGCCTGCTCGCGCTCGTCGTGTCCCTCGCGCGCGCACTCGTCGTCGGCGGCGCTGACCGTCGCGCTCGTCGTCGCCTTCGGCGCGGTGATGTTCGGCCTCGTGCGCCCGATGCTGCAGCGCAACATCGCGCGACTGAAGCCCACCGCGAACGTCCTCGCGGTGGTGCTCGCAGGGCTCCTCACCTCGGCGCTCGTGACCGAGGCGATCGGCGTTCACGCGCTCTTCGGGGCGTTCGTCTTCGGCGCCATCATCCCGCACGACTCGCCGCTCGCGCGCGCGATCCTCGAGAAGCTCACGGACTTCATCGTCGTGCTGCTCCTCCCCACGTTCTTCGCGTTCACGGGCCTGCGCACGAAGCTCGGGCTGTTGCACGGCGTGGACACGTGGCTCGTGTGCGGGCTCGTCACGCTCGCGGCCACCGTGGGAAAATTCGGCGGCTCGTTCATCGCGGCGAAGGCGACGGGCCTGCCCACGCGAGAAGCGGCGTCGCTCGGCGCGCTCATGAACACGCGCGGCCTCGTGGAGCTCGTCGTGCTGAACGTCGGCTACGACCTCGGCATCGTCTCCGAGACGCTCTTCGCGATGCTCGTGCTGATGGCGATCGTCACGACATTTGCAACGACGCCGGTGCTGCAATGGCTCGAGGCGTCTCGCGCGCGGGCTCTCTCCGAAGCTGAAGGAGCGGGCCCCCGATCGGCATGATCACGCGGGCCGCGGCGTCGTTCACGAGGATCGCGAGCGCGATGTAGAGCGCGAGGAGCGCGAGGACGATCGTCGCGACGCCGATCGGCGCGCCGTGCACGTGCGCGATGCGGAGCGCGTAGAGCGCGACGATGTCCGCGAGGAGCGCGAAGAGGAGCTTCGAGTGGAGCGCGAACGCGAACGCGAGGACCACGAAGATCATCAAGAACGCGCCGTCGACGAACGTGATCACCGTCGCGTCGGGCACCTTGCCGTGCGCGAGCCGATCCAGCGCCCAGTAGTTCATCACCCAGTTGAACGAGAACGTCGTGAGCAGCGTGCCGCCGAGGACGTTTTTGTTCGCGAGCGACATGAGCCCCGCGAGGAGCTGGCAGCCCGCGCCGAACACGAGGCAAAGCCACGCGCACGTCTCGAACGTCATCGCCGCGGCCGAGGGATCCTTCGGGACCATGCCGAAGGCGACCGGAACGAGCGCGGCGCATCCGATGGCGAGGCCGAGAAGGCCGAGGGGCGTGGGCTCTCCGAACGTCGTAGGGGCTTTCGCTTCCATGACGGCGGAGCTAGCACTGCGTTTTGTGCGGCGCAACATAAATTGTTGCGCTGCACCATTCAGGGGAGGATGCGGCCGAGGAGCGTCTCCACGATGTCGTCGCGCGCGCCCTCCAGATACTTCTTGCTCGTCGGGTCGAGGGGCCAGACGGCCGAGAGGAAGCTCGATTCGAGCAGCGGAAAGGCGATCATCGAGATGGCCGCGGTGCACAGCTTCTGCGGGTCGACGTCCTCGCGGACCTCGCCGGCCTCGCGGAGCGCCTCGAGGTACGCGACCGTCGCGTCGGCGACGGGCTTCACGCGCACGCGCACGAGGTCCATCGCGACGTTCTTCTTGCCGCTGTCGCGCGACTCGTTCTGCACGATCGCTAGCATCGCGCTGTGCTTGGTGAAGAATCGCTGGAGGAGCTCGACGAACGCGGTCACGAGCGGACGGAGATCGGCCTCGGTGAGCTTCGTGCCGCCGTGCGAGGAGACGCTGCGGACCGTGCGCGCGAGGATGTCCCAGCCCTCGGTCGTCATCGCGGAGAGCGCGCGATCGATCACCTCGCGGTAGAGGCCGGCCTTGTCCGCGAAATGGTGGTGGATGAGCGCCTGCTGCACGCTCGCGGCGCGCGCGATCGATCCGAGGCGCGCGCCGTCGAAGCCCTTCGCCGCGAACTCCGCCTCGGCGGCGTCGAGGATGCGCTTCTGCGTGAGCGCCGAATTGCGCGTCTGCTTCTTGGGCTTGCTCATGCGCGGCCCAACCTACCACCGAGGCGCGAGCCAGGTGCGCAGCACCACGCCCACGAAGTGATCGTGCGCGACGTGATCCTTGGCTTGCTCGCCCGCGAAGCCGCGCAGGTGCGCGTCGCCGAGATCGGCGCTGCGGATCGCGCCGGGCGGGCCGGGGCGCGGTTCGGTGGTCCACGTCATCCCGAGCTCTGGCGCGAGCGCGTCGGCCACCTCGGTCGTGCTCGCGTACCCTTCGGCGTACGTCGGGATCGACGAGTGCGTGAAGACGAAGAGCTTCTTGCGCGCCACCGCGTCCTTCGCGAAGCGCACGACCGGCGCGAGGATCGAGATGTCCGCGTGGCGCGGGGTACTTGCATTATGCATATATCCGCAGTGGAGCCCGTCGAGCAGGATCACCGCGTCGGTCTCGTCGTAGTGCTTCGGGATCGCGAGGATGCGCTGCACCGTCGCGTAGCCCGCGCTCCACGCCACCAGCGCGATGTGCCCGAGCGCGATGGGACGACCCGCGCGCCGCGAGAGCTCCTTCACGAGCACGGATTTGTATCGCTCGAAGTGGTTCGGGTCGTCCATGAGCGCCCAGTAGGGCGTGGTCCCGAAGCCATCGACGGTGATCGACACGATCGCCGCGCGGAGACCCGCCGCGCGATACTCCGCCTCCGCGGCGCGCCCCGCGTGAAAGTGGAACACCACGTCGACCGTGCCGCTCGCGTAAATCGACGTATCCGTCGGCGCGAGGTACGCGCCGTACGAGAGCGGCTGCCACGCCTCGTCGAGCGCGACGGGGATCGACGGCGGCTTCGGACGCTCCGCGAGCGGCGCGGCGTGACCACCGCAGGCCGCGGCGGCGAGCACGACGAGCCACGCGCGCATGACTCGAAGACTATCGCGAATCAGGCCTGAGAAGAGTCCGCGAGCGACTCGAACTGGATCACGCCGAGCTCCTCGAACCCCTTGCGAACGTGCGGCGTAAGCAGGCCGAGGCGTTTCACGTTCGGCACGATCTTCGAGAAGAGCAGCGTACGGAACAGGCGCATCATCTCGCTCTTGTCGGCGGCCGCTTCGCACTCCGCGCGCGGCAGGCCGAGGCGCTCCCACACTTCTTGTCCGAGGAAGCGCTCGCGCAAGAGGTGCGAAGACTCGATGATGAACTCCTCGCGATCGCGGAGCTCGTTCGGTGGCATCTCGGTGTAGACGTCCTTCAGCGAGAGCACGCCGAAGGCGACGTGTCGCGCCTCGTCTTGCATGATGCGCTCGGTGATCTCGCGGATGAGCGGCTCGTTCGACGACTGGTGAATGAGCCCGAACGCGGCGAGCGCCACGCCCTCGACCATGATCTGCATGCCGAGGTACTTCATGTCCCAGCGCGAGTCGGTGAGGATCGTGTCGAGGAGCTGCTTGAGCGGCTTGCTGATCGGATAGACGAGCTCGATCTTGTCGCGGAGGTAGCGGTCGTACGCCTCGACGTGGCGCGCCTCGTCCATCACCTGCGTCGCCGCGTAGAACTTCGCGTCCGCGCTCGGCACGCAGTTGACGATCTGCGCGGTCGCGAGCAGCGCGCCTTGCTCGCCGTGGAGGAAATTCGAGAGCATGTACGACGCGATGTTGCGGCGCAGCATGGGGACCTGGCCGTCCCGCTCGAGCTTGCGCCAGATGTCGCTCCCGAAGATCGGGTTGAGGACGTCGGGGACGTTCTCGCTCTCGGGCTCGACGTGCGTGCTCCACGGGAGCGCGCGCGCGTTCCACATCAGGTCCTTCGATTTTTCGTAGAGCGCGCGGAGATCGACGCGCTCGACGTTGTACTCCCACGAGTACGCCGTCGAGTACGCGACCGGGCAGCACCTCGACGCCGCGCGGACCGTCTTTCGCGGGCGTCGTCATCGTGCGCGCGAGCTCGGTGTAATTCGGCGGCGACTCGGCCCGGATGCGCGTCTCGCTCTCGGGCGCGACGGGCACGTCGGGCACGCGGAGCGTCTTGCGGACTCGATGATCGATCGCCGTGGCGAGGCGGGCACGCAGCGACATGCGGTTCTCCCTTCGAACTTACTTTTTTGTAAGTTGAGCAAGGGCGCCGGTCAAGGCAATTTATTTTTTAGTCAATTGCGTCGGGCGAGCGTGCAGGCGTTTTGCGCGCAAATGGCGTGCGCTGAAGTCTGTTCCTCGGGCTTGCACTTCGCCGCGCACGCGGGGCAATGCTCCGCGGCGCACTGACCATCTCGCCACGCGAGCCACTTCTTGCTCGTCGCGAGCGGGGCGTACACGCAGCACGGGCAACAGTCTCGCTTCGTCGTCACCGTGCAGTCGGCGTCGGTCTGGCACGTGACGTCGCCGACGCGCGACTCCGCGTCGAGGTGCGCGAGGCGCTCGCGCGCTTGCTTCGCCGAGAGCGAGTAGGCCCATTTCCGCACGATCTCTTCGTAGGCGGTGTGCGCCTCGTTGAGGCTCCCTGCGCGCTCGAGCGCCTCGGCGGCGTCGAACGCGGAGCGCGCGTTCTCCACGTATGGGGCCTCGACGGGCCTCGTCTCACTCGCGCTCGGCGCGGCGAGCGTCACGTGTTGCGGCGCAGCATTCCGGGAGCCGCACGCGCTCACGAGCGCGCACGCGAGGCCCATCCATCCGAATCGCATCAATCGCCGTCCATCGACATGCGATCGGGGTGGTCGCCCGCTTGGATCGCGGCGAGCTCGCGTTCGCGCGCGAGCTCGCTCCAGAGGCCCCACGCGCGAACCTTCTTGTCGAGGTAGATGACGCGCTCGGCGCAGCGCGCGATCGCCTGGAGGTTGTGCGTGACGAGCACCGCGGCGATCGTGTCGGATGCGCTGATCTCCGCCATGAGATCGACGATCGCCGCGCGGCCGCCGACGTCGACGCCCGCGGTGGGCTCGTCGAGGATGATGAGGTGCGGCTTCGTGACGAGGGCGCGCGCGAGGTACACGCGCTGCGTCTCGCCGCCCGAGAGATCCTTCATCTGCGCGTTCGCGAGCTTCGCCGCGCCGGTGCGCTTCAGGGCTTCCATCGCGAGCTCGCGCTCGTCCTTGCCGATCGAGATCGGCCAGCGCCCACGCAGGTTCGCGACGACGACCTCGAGCGGGGTCGCCGGGAAATCTCGGTCGAAGCTCTTTCGCTGCGGGACGTAGCCCACCTGGCGGTGCATCTTCGCCGCCGGCTCGCCGTCGATCAGGATCGCGCCCGAGGTCGGCTGGACGAGCCCGAGGATGATCTTGAGGAGCGTCGATTTTCCGGCGCCGTTCGGGCCGCACAAACAGAGGAACTCGCCGACGGGGACGAAGAAGCTCACGTCCTCGAGGACCTGGCGGGTGCCGAAGGTGACGTTGATGTCCTGCACCTCGAGGACGCGCTTGGCGTCGTCGGGCGGGAGCGTTCCCATGTAGACGCCGCTGTACCGACGTGACGACTTCGCCATCGAGGGCGGCGGACGATCGCTCATTTCCCGGTCATTGAAACATGAATCGATTGACTAGGTAACGCCGTGCCTCGGTGCGTAGGTTCGCGGCGAACGCATGAGCAGTTCACCCGGATCTGCCGTGTTTTCAGGCGCATTTGGAGCTTTTGCTCATGGCACCGACGTTGCTCTAGGGGGAGCCATGAAACGCGCTCTCCTCAAAGTCGCCGACGTGACCTTCTCGACCACGTTCATCGTCGCCCTCGCGATGCTCGTCGTTTACTTCGCGGGCCACATGGGGACCGTCGGCTACTGACAATTGTCTGCGACGGTCGGGATGTGACACCCTCGGCGCCATGCGCCGTGTGCTCTTTCTCGTCGTCGCATTCGCCTGTGGTGGAAATCCCGAGCCGGTCACGGCGACGCCGCACGCGTCGGTGACGCCTCCGCAGCCTCCGCCGCCGCGCGCGCGTTGGGTGTTCGCTTCGGCGGAGAAGGAGATCCGCGCGAAGCTCGACCTCGGCGATCACAAGACGCTCTACGTCGGCGAGCACGGACGGCGCGAGCTCGAGGCTCGAGGAGAGCTCCAGCACGCGCAGACGCTCGCCGAAGAGGCGCTCGGCGGCGTGATGCGCGACGACAAGGGTCGCTTCGTCTTCGTCGCGACGGACGGCGACACCTACGTGTCGAGCGAGCCGCTCGGCGCGATGGAGCGCGTGGGCCCGGCTCGCGCCGAGCCGCTCTCGTCCGTGACCACGGGAAAGACCGCGATCGTCGGGCTCGGCGCGCACGGGCTCGCGCGCTCGACGGACTACGGAAAGACCTGGAGCGCAGTCGACTATCCGGGGAGCAAATCGTTCGGGCGCGCGGCGTCCGTGGCGCTCGACGGAAAAGGCGGCGGCATCCTCTTGCACCTGCCGCAGCGGCTCTTCGCGACGCGCGACGACGGCGCGACGTGGGCTCCGCTCGCCGCTCCTCCGCGCGGCGCGGCAAAGGCGCTCCGTGACGGCGCGGGGCGTCTCTTCGTCTTCGGTTATCACGATCAGGCCGCGACGCTCGCGAGCGACAAGCTCGTCGAGACCGCCGACGCCCCGACCGCGATCTTCCCCGGGCAGGAGCTCCATCCCGCGCGCTCGTTCTCGACGTTCGAAGATCGCGATCGGTTGCCGCCGATGCGCATGCGTCCGCCGATCGACTTGGCGAGCGAAGGGCGCGAGCCGCTGCGCCTTCTGGCGGGCGATCGCGTCGTCGAGCTCGCGCACCGTGACGGAAAGATCGAAGTGCGCTCTGCGCCGCTCGGCGACAAGCTCGGCGCGGCGACCGCGCAGCCCGAGCTCGACGAGGGCATCCTCGATCGCGCGCGCGTCGCGGCGTGGAACGGCGAGCTCGCGTACCTCGGCGCGGACTCGGACGACGACGACGCGGACGAGAAAGAGAAGTCGGCGAAGTCGCCCACGAGCACGATCTTCCGAAGCAAGGACTTCGGCGCGACGTGGAAGAAGGAAGACGCCTTCGCGGGCGTCCCGCGCAAGGGCGCGCACGCGATCGCGGTCGGGCCGCGCGGGTGGACGTACGTCGCGACGATCTGCCCGAGCGGAGCCGAGTGCGTCGCGCCGAAGATTCGCCCCGCGGGAAAGGCGAAATTCGACGACGTCGGAGGCAACGCGGATCTCGATCTCCGCGCGTTCGCGTTCGACGAGCCTCGCGGCAAGGTCTACGCGCTCGCGCAAAACGACGGCGGCTCGACCCTCTACGAGGGCTCGCTCGACGGCGCGAAGCTCACGCGCACGAACATGCTCGTCGCGGCGCGACCCGATCGCGTGTCGATGACGGTCGACGATCAGGGCACGCTGCGCCTCTTCGATCACGGTGGCGGAGGCCACGTGACGATGCACGAGCGCACCGCGAAGGGCGAGGAGCATCCAGCGCGATACATCGAGCTCGGCGAGGGCACGATCGCGTTCGCGGGACGGCGCGGGCTCTCGATCGGCAACCACGCGTCGTACGAGACCAACGACGCCGGCGAGACGTGGTCGCGCGTCCCGTCGAACGGATCGACATACGGGCTCGCGTGCAGCGCGGCGGGTTGCTTGCTGGCGGACGCGCAGCGCGTCGGCTGGGATTTGCCCGCGGTGCAGTCGACGGAGATCGTGCGCGCGACGACGACGCCGCCCACGACGCCGCCGCCGCCGATGGTGAAACAGCCCGTCATCGCGCATCAGACGAAGATCGCGTGCAAGGTCTCGGGCAAGCCCTCGACGATCGACGAGACCGGCGAGAGCTGGGTCGACGGCTCGGGCAACGTGCGCTGGGCGCGCCTCTCGATGGACTACGACAAGGGGACCTTCAACGTGCTCTACGCGGACAAGGACGCGGTGCACCGCGCGCTGCTCTTCGGCCCCGCGGCGGCTTCGACGATGGAGACGCGCACGGCGACCGTCGAGGGCGACGACGGAATCATCGGCGGGCGCTATCGATTCGCGCGCCGCTCGGCGACGGGCAAGCTGAACCCCGTGCAGGTCGAGCTCGCGTGGTGGTCGCCCGCGAAGGCGCAGGTTCGACGCGGCACGCTCCCCGCCGTGAAGCCGTTCCGCGTCTCGCGCTTCACGCTGAGCGGGCGCGCGCGCGTCGTCGACGGCGGCGTCTTGTTCCAGGGAGGCACGACCGACGTCCTCTACTTCGTGCACGACGACGGCAAGAGCGAGACGCTCGCCGCGCCGGGAATTCCCTTCGAAGAGGCGTGGCACTCGGGCAAGCGCTGGGTGCTGCTCGACACCGACGGCGAGGTGATCGAGACGGCCAGCTCCGACGACGGCGGCAAGACGTGGGCGCTCCACGGTTGGGCCTTCGGCGCTTTGCCGTCCCGCGCGGAGAGCACGCTCGAGACGATGAACGGCAAGCTCGCGATGCGCGTGATGGACGGCGTGTACGAGGTCGCGTCGCCCGTCTCCGGCGATCCGCCCGCGCCGGTGATCGTCGACGCGACGAACAAGGACGCGCGCTGCGACGCGCTCGCGATCGGCACGACGACGTACCAAGAGCACGTCCTCGGCGACACGCCGGTCGACATGGATCTCGGCGGCGCGTCGTACACCGCTGCCGATCGCGTGCTCCACGACTCGGCGACCGGGAAGCTTTGCACCTCGGCGTACCTGATGGAGCAAGGCCGCGACAAATCCGCGTACGTCTACCCGGACAAAGGCGGCGGCTGGTCGGGTTGGTCGTTCCGCACGGCGGACGACAAGGCGATCGCCGAGCCGCTCAGCTGCAAGTGAGCGGCTCGATGCTCGTCGGCCGACGCGCGTTCGTCGCGTTCGCGGGGTTGCTCGCGTGCGGCGTCGATCCGCCCGCCGCGCCCGTGCTCGAGTCCGCGACCAAGCGCATCGACGAGATCGAGTCCGAAATCGGCGGTCGCATCGGCGTGTGCGCGCTCGACACGGCGAGCGGCGGACGCGTCCTCCACCGCGCGGGCGAGCGCTTCGCGATGTGCTCGACGTTCAAATGGCTCCTCGTCGCGGCGATCTGCGCGCGCGCCGAGCGCGGCCTCCTCGAGCTCGACGACTCCATCGCCTCGCAGTGCGACGCCGCGATCATCGACAGCGACAACACCGCCGCGAGCAACTTGCTCAAGCGCGCGGGAGGACCCAGCGGTTTGACGCAGTGGCTCGTCTCCGTCGGCGACGAGACCACGCGCGTCGACCGCGACGAGCCGCTCCTCAACGAGAACGCCCCCGGCGACCCACGCGACACCACGACGCCCGAGGCGATGGTGCAGACGATGAAGACGCTCCTCCTCGGCAGCACCCTCGACGACAAATCGAGGAAGCGCATCACCGACGCGATGAAGCAATGCCGCACCGGCACGCGCCGCCTCCGCGCGGGTTTCCCGAAGGATTGGACCATCGGCGACAAGACCGGCACCGGCGAGCGCGGCGCGATCAACGACGTCGCGATCGCGTGGCGCAAGTACCACTCGCCCATCCTGGTCGCGTGCTACATGACCGAGGTGAAGGCCGACATGGACACCGCGGAGCTCGCGCACACGCGGATCGCGCGGATCGTCGCGGAGACGTTCGCCTGATGCCGTACACGATCGAGGTGCACCTGGACATCGACGTGGAGCCCGAGGTGGCCTTCGACACGCTCGCCGATCACGACTCGTGGCCCGAGTGGATGCCGCGCTCGTTTCGCCCTGTGGGACCTTCGCTAGGCACGCTCCTCGTCGGCGCCGCGCCCAAGGTCCACATCAGCGGAGCGCCCTTCGCGACGCCGCTCCCGGTGACCGTGTGCGATCGCCCGCGCGAGATCACGTGGTGCGGCGGGAGCACGTCGCTCCGCGGCGCGCACACCTTCCGTTTCGAGCCAAGAGACGGCGGCACGCGCGTCACATCGAGCGAGACGTGGTCCGGGTGGCTCGCTTGGGCGCTGTGGCCCTTGCTGCGCGTAGGAGCCGCCAAGGTGGGCCGCGAGCAGCTCGCTGGGATCCGCACGGGCGCGCTCGCGAGGCTCGGGCGCTAGGTCGGCGCGCGCGGCTCCTCGTCCGTTCGCACGAGCCCATGTCGACGCCAACCGACACGCGCGAGCCACGTCCGCGCGGCGCGCGTGACCCGATCGTCGCTCTTGAGCTGCACCGCGCTGGCGAACCCGTCGAACCAAGGCGCGGAAGACAGCGGGTCGATCCCGCCGGCGCGGAGCGCGCGGTGCTTCTTCGCGTTCATGAGGACGTAGACGATCGCGTTACGCACGGCCCGCGGCGTCTTGAGCTCGCGCGAGTGGAACCGCTCGTCCCAGACGCGACCGCTCGTGCGCAGCACGCCGTTCAGGCCGCGCGCGAGCCGAATCGCGAGCCCTTGAACGCCGCGCGCCAGAGCCTCTCCGTCTCGAGCCTCGATGATGAGGTGAACGTGGTCGGATTGAACGGAGAACTCGACGACGCGGAACGTCTCGCTGCGCCGGTTCGCCGCCGCGATGCGCTCGCGCACGGCACGAAATAGGGCGCCCTCGCGGAACGACAGTAAACCGCGGCGAGCGCGCATCGTCACGTGCACCGGGTGGGCGGCGCGGTGTCGCTCACGCGGTCGATGCGCCACCGAGGCTCGCCCCGGCTTTCGCGGACGCCCCGCGCCGGCCCGCCTTCCGCCCCAAGTCGTGAACTCGATTTCGAGCTGCTGCACTTGAATTGAGCATTAATCAGGATGGGCACGAGGTCAACCCGTCACGGACAAAAACCCGCGTGGGGTTCACTCCTCGGCGAGCTTCGCTCGCGCTGCTTGGCGGACGAATTCCTCGTGGTCGCCCAAAAGCGCATGAAGCGCGTGACGCCGGAAGTCGGCGTCCTTGGCTGCGGCGATCATCTCCACGGCTGCAATCCTGATGTAAGCTCCTCGTCTTCTTCCGAGAGCGTGAAGCATTCGTCGAGAAACGCGGGGTCGCCACGGAGCATCGCGGCGCGCGCCGCGTCCATGAGCGCCTGCCAGTTCGGGAAATCGCTCTCCCAGCCGTCTTCGGAGCGATCCGCGCCGGCGCTCCATGTGTTCCAGGCTTCGAGCAGCTCCCCGAGGCTCACCTACTTCAAATACTTCTCCAGCGCGTCCACGTCGAACCTGAGGAGCTTCTCGTACGTGTCCGTCGCGGGGGTGCCGCCGACTGGGTCGAGCGTGCCGAGCGGGATCTTCGCGGCCTCTGCGATCGTCTTGGCGGGGCGCGGGTCGAGCTGCGGCTCGGAGTAGAGCGCGGGGACCTTGCGCTCCTCGACGACCTTCAGGACCTCTTGGATGTACTCGCCGGTGGGCGACGAGCCGGGGAACGGCTCGATGACTGCGAGGATCTTCAGCTTGTAGTGATCGGCGAAGTAGTTGAACGAGCCGTGGAACGTGACGAAGCCGCGCGTCTTGAACGCGGCGGTGCGCGCCTCGATTTCCTTGTCGAGCTTGTCGAGCTCGCCGTCGAGCTGCTTCGCGCGCGCGTGGTAACCGTCGGCGTGGGCGGGGTCGGCCTTGGCGAGCTCGTCGCCGATCGCGGCGACCATCGTTCGCGCGCGCGACGGATCGAGCCACACGTGCGGGTCGGTCGCGCCGAGCTCGTGATCGTGATCCTCCTCGGGCGTCGTGCGCGCTTTGTCCGCGGCCTCGTCGCCGATGGCGCCCTCCTTCACGGTGAGCGTCTTCACCTTCTCGCCGACCTTGACCAGCGCGGCTTTCGGCGACGCGTCCTTCATCAGCTTGTCCATCCACGGATCGAGCCCGAGGCCCACGAGCACGCCGACCTTCGCGGCGGCCACCTGCTCGACGTCTTTCGGCGACGGATCGAAGCTGTGCTCGGTGTGCCCGGGCGGAAGCACGAGGATGGTCTCCGCGTCCGGTCCGGCCACGCGACGCGTGAGGTCGTAGAGCGGAAAGATCGACACGGCGACCTTCATCCCCTTGGCGCCGCTGCCGTGGCAGCTGTCGCACGCGGAGGCTGAAATTGCGAGTGCAACGGCTAGAAAGAGGCGGGATTTCACGCTGCGACGATACCATGCTAATCCCACCGCCATGCAGCGGAGGAACGGCATCGCGCTGGTTACTGCGGCGGCCGCGTTCATGTGCATTTTGCAACCGTCGGACGCCTCGGCGTGCGGCGTCGCCTACCCGTCGGGCAGCTTCGCGAAGTTCTCGGAGGAGCGATCGCTCATCGTCTGGGACGCGGCGAAGAAGACGGAGCACTTCGTACGAGCGCTCTCGCTGAAGGGCGATCCCGAGTCGTTCGGCGTGTTCGTACCGACGCCCACGCTGCCCAAGATCGCGAAGGAAAACGACGCGCTCATCGAGCACGTCGCGGAGCTCTTCCAGACGAGAGACATGGCGAGCGCCACCGGCGGTGGCGGAGCGCCCGCGGGCGCCGCGAGGGGCGCGCCCGTGCAAGTGCTCCAGCGCACGCAGATCGGCGATTTCGAGGCGGTGACGCTCAAGGCGACCGACGCAAGCTCGCTCGGCGACTGGCTCGCGAAGAACAAGTTCATCGACAAGCCGACGCTGCGCGCGTGGGAGAAGACGTACCTCGACAAGAACTGGCTCATCACCGCGGTGCGGTGCACCGCGAAGGGGACGGGCGATCGCAAGCTCGAGGTCCCGACGATGCGCATGTCGTTCCAGATCGACGCGCCGTTCTTCCCGTACACCGAGGTCCCTGCGGATCCTGCCGACGAGGCCGCGTACCAGAAGAAGTACAACGCGAGCCCGACCGCGTACCGCGGCTACAACTACGGGACGCGCCCGTTCGACGTGTACGTCATCGCGCCCTCGCAGATGCAGGGCATGATGGGGCAGACGACGGGCGGGCCGCCGGTCTCGGATGCGATCCGCGTCCCGAACGACACGATCGCCGCCGCCCTCGGCGACACGAAGGCGTGGGGCTTCGATCCGAAATCACAGGGGCACTGGGTCGTGACGCACCTCTCGGAGAACGTGTGGCAGCGCTCGGCGCAGAGCGATCTCACGTTCGCGTCGTACGATCTCCCGCGTCCGCGCCTCGGCCCGGGCGAGTCGGGGGCGGACGATCGCCCGACGGGGCCCGTGTTTCCCGCGTCGTCGATGGCGTGGATGGCCGACCCGAGCGGACAGGGCGGCGACAAACCGAGCAACACGCGCGCGCGCATCGGGTGGATCGCGCTCTTCTTCTTGATCGCGGGCGCGGCGGGTTACGCCGTGCTGAGCGAGCAGGAAAAGCAACAGAACAAATCGTGACCGCATGCATCCGTACGAGGTTCGTGGCGCGCTGAAGTCGGACGAGGAGCAACTCCTCACGGTCGCGCACCACCTCAACACGGTGAACCTGCCCGACGACCGCGAGGAGATCCGCGGAATCCTCGAGCACGCCTCGGACAGCTTCACCGGCGCGATCAAGGATCCGCGCCGCCGCCAGTACGTCTTCGTCCTCGTCGACACGAAGAAGGACAAGATCGTCGGCACGTCGATGATCATCGGCCAGCTCGGCCGCCGCGACGCGCCGTACATCTACCTCGACGTCATCCAAGAGGAGCGCTACTCGGCGACGCTCGACAAGCACTTCAACCATACGACGCTCAACGTCGGCTACTCGTACAACGGGCCGACCGAGATCGGCGGGCTCGTGCTCGATCCGAGCTACCGGCGCGTGCCGGAGCGGCTCGGGCTCTTCATCTCGTACGTGCGCTTCCTCTACATCAAGGCGCACCGCGAGCTCTTTCGCGACGAGATCCTCGCCGAGCTCCTCCCGCCGCTCGAGCCGGACGGCACGTCGCACCTCTGGGACGCGCTCGGCCGCCACTTCACGGATCTGAGCTACGCCGAGGCCGACCGGCTCTCGAAGAAGAACAAAGAGTTCATCCGCGGGCTCTTCCCCGAAGGGACGCTCTACGCGTCGCTCCTGCCGAAGACCGCGCAGGACGTGATCGGAAAGGTTGGAGCTCAAACCAAAGGCGTCGAGAAGATGCTGCGGCGCATCGGCTTTCGCTACGCCGAGCGCGTCGACCCGTTCGACGGCGGCCCGCACTTCGTCGCGCAGACCGACGAGATCGCGCTCGTGCAAGAGACGCAGAAGATGAAGATCGCGCGCCTCTGCAAGAAGGAGCACGCGCGTCACCGGTCGCTCGTGGCGATCGACGTCGCGGAGCCCCCGTATTTTCGCTCGGTCTTGACGGATTTCATCGTGGACGACGAGTCGTCTGGCGGGCTCAACGCGGACGCGGCCGAGCACCTCGGGCTCAAAGTAGGAGACGAAGCTTGGGTGCTCACGCTGAAGTGAAGGGCCTCAAGCAGACGACGCGCGTGCCGGAGCTCGACGCGGAGCCGCTCGAGATCCGCACGAAGGACGGCGTGACGCTCGCGGCGACCGTGCACGAGCCCGACGACCGCCGCGAGGGTCCGCGCGGGACGATCGTGATGGCGCACGCGATGTTCGCGCGTCAGACGGCGTTTCGCTGGCTCGCGAGGATGTTCCGCGATCGCGGGTGGCGCGCGATCACGTTCGATTTCCGCGGACACGGAAAGAGCCCGTGCGCGCGGTACGGCTACGACGATTTCGTCGTGCACGATCTCCCCGCGGTGGTCGACTGCGCGCGCGCGCGGAGCGACGGCAAGCCCGTCGCGCTCGTGGGGCACTCGCTCGGCGGCCACACGGCGCTCGCCGCGCAAGGGCTCGGGCTCGTGGCGCTCGACGCGATCGTGCTCGTCGCGGCGAACGTGTGGTTGCGCGATTTCGAGCCGAACGGCGCGCTCTGGGCCGCGAAGCGCACGGTGCTCGAGGCCTTCGTCCGCAGCGCGCGCCGCTTTGGGAAATTTCCCGCGCGCGCGCTCCGCCTCGGGAGCGACGACGAGTCGCTCGAGTACGTCGAGGACCTCGCGCGCTTCGGCCTCGACGGCCGCTGGGTGAGCCGCGACGGCTCGCGCAACTATTTGTCCGCGCTCACCGAGGTTCGATGCCCGCTCTATTCGATCGCGAGCGACGGCGATCGCCTCAACGCGCGTCCCGTGTGCGTCGAGCGCATGCTCGCGAAGTGCCGCGGCCCGCTCCACGTCGATCGCGTGCGCAAGAGCGACGACGGGACCAAGGCGCCCGGTCACGGCGAGGTCCTCACGACCGAGCGCGCTCGAAGCGCGTTCGAGCGCGCGGAAGCGTTCTTGCGCACGATCGACGCGCGCGAGTGACGCGGGTGGCGTCGTCGCCGTATCCTTTCCCGGTGCGTCCTTCATTCGAACGTTTCCCCGAGTCGTTCCTGGGGAAGAGGTTCGTCGCCGGGGTGCTCGACTACTTCGACGCGGAGCTCGTCGGCGAATCGCATTTGCCTCGCTCGGGTCCGGCGCTCCTCGTCGCGAACCACGGGATCTTCGGTTTCGACGCGTTCATCCTGGGCGCGCTCCTCTGGCGTCACACGCGGCGCCTTCCTGTGTGGCTCGCGGATCGCAATTTGTGGAAGACACCGGGCCTCGCCGCGACGCTCGATTGGGTGAACGCGATTCCGGGCACGCCAGACGACGCCGTGGCCGCGCTTCGAGCCGGAGAGCTCGTCGTGGTGTATCCAGGCGGAATCTTCGACTCGTACAAACACGAGCGCGATCGTCACAAGCTGAAGTGGCGTAATCGCGCCGGGTTCGCGCGCGTCGCGCTGCGGGCGAAGGCGCCGCTCGTTCCCATCGCGGCGTGCGGCGTCGACGACATGTACCGCGTCATCGGGCGCGACCCGCTGCTCGGCCGCGTATTGTTCGGCGATCGCCGCTACAACCTGCCCATCGCGCTCGGACGCTACGGAACGCTCGTCCCGAAGCGCTCCAAGGTCACGGTGCACGCGCTCGCCCCAATTTTTCCCGAGGGTGACGCCGATATTCCCGGTGACGTCGAGCGCCTCCGTCGCCATGTGCACGATTCCATTCAATCCAAGCTCGACGAGAGTTGATGCGCGGCTGGCCGAGCCGTTGCATATTGGAGGGCGTGCGGGCCGTCCTTCTCATCGCCGCGGTGTGCTCCGTCGGGTGCGTCGAGTCGCGCAACGGAGCTTCGCGATGCAGCCGCCGATCGACTCGTTCTGGCTGCAGCAGGAGATCGCGGCGATGCACGAGCCAAAGCCGCTTCCCGTGCGATCGATCTCGCTGGGTTACATCGGTGACACGCCGCTCAGCGGCGGCGTGATGCGCAACACGCCGATGCCTGTGACCTACATGCAGCCGGAGCAGCCGGCTCCGTGCGCGTGCGCGCTCGGCGAGTGACGATGCCGCGACCGCAAATCCCGTCGCTCGTCGAGCGCCTCTGTCCGAGCACGCAGTACTCCGGCCGCGGCGTCTGCATCGCGTTCATCGACGCGGGCTTTTTCCCGCACACCGACCTGCGCCTCCCGCGCGGACGCATTCGCGCATACGTCGACGTGACGCGGGACGAGCCGGTGCCTCGCGATCTGCTCGAGCGCAAGGCCGGCTCGTGGCACGGAACGATGACCTCGTGCTGCGCCGCCGGAAACGGCTACCTCTCCGGCGGCCGCTACCGCGGGCTCGCGTCCGAGAGTGACGTGGTCCTCATCAAAGCAAAGGAAGACGGCGAGGACGTCCGGGCGCAGCACATCATCGGCGCGCTCAGCATCCCCATCCGTCACCCCGACCTCGGCGTACGCATCGCGTCCGTTTCACTCGGCGTCGATCCCGACGACGCGCTCTCGAAAGACGTGAACCAGGCAGTGGACGCCGCAGTGAAGCACGGCGTCGTCGTCGTGGTCGCCGCGGGCAACCTCCCGGATCGAGCGCCGTCACCTCCCGCGTCCGCGCCGAGCGCGATCACGGTCGGCGGCTGGGACGACGGCGGCACCTTGAAGGGCGGCGACGACAAACCCTGGCCGTCGAGCCACGGCGGCGGCAAACCCGATCTGCTCGCCCCCTCGGCGTGGGTCCCCGCGCCGATGGTCCCCGGCACCCTCGAAGCGCGCGAAGCGCACGCCCTCTACGACCTCCTCGGCGTGCTCGAAGAAATGTCACTCGAGCCGTCGAGCATGAGCGTCATCGCAGAATCCGCGTCCGATTTGCTCGAGCGCGTGACCGCGCGCATCGCGCTCCAAAAGTACATCGCGCGCGATTACCAGCACGTCGACGGCACGTCCTTCGCGGCCCCCATCGTGGCATCCGTCGTAGCGCAGATGCTCGAAGCAAACCCGGCGCTGACGCCAGCAAGCGTCCGCGCGGGCTTGTTGCACACCGCGCGCAGGCTCGAAGGCGTCCCCGCGGAGCTCCAGGGCGCAGGCCTCGTCCAACCCGCGGCAGCCGTCGCGTGGGCCGAAAACCAACCGCGTTAGCCCTGGCCCGTGCCGGCCCAACCGGCCAGCGCGCCAAGCGGAAAAAAAGCAGTCGGATCGTCCGGATCCGAACGATCCTGCCGATTTCTTGGTCTTGGGGGATGGGGTTTGGGGTGGCACGGTGGGTGCTGATGGCGGCGTTATGGATGCTGTCTTGTTTGAGTTGAAGCGGGGGCAGTTGTCGGCGGCGCGGTTTGCGCGGCGTGCGCTGCGGGAGTTCGAGCTGACGCCGGCGCGGTTCGACTTGATGAACGCGATTGGTGCCCGCGGCGCGCGGCAGTGTGATTTGTGGCGGCGGCTCAACGTGGTGCGCTCGGTCGTGTCGGAGATGGTCGGCGCACTCCTCGAGCTCCAGTGGGTGAAGCGCGTTCGCGCGGCGGATGGGCGAACGTGGCTCGTGTCGCTCACGAGGCGCGGGCGCGAGGTGTTCGAGCGGGCCTATGCGCGATGGGTGGAGAGTGGCGATGTCGCGGTCCACGTGGACGCCGTGCTCGTCGAATCGCCACTTCGAGTCTGATCCGGAGCGATATCGCATCGAGCTCATCACGCTTGCTTCGAACTTCATCGAAGAGTTCGGTTGGGACTTGCGTCGCGCGCCCTCGCTCTATCCGTGGGATCCCGCGGACTACTATTTTTTGTTCGCGGATATGGATCCGCCGCGGACGTATGGCGACGTGCCGTTCGTCACGTAGCGGGCGACGCGACGCCGATTTTCTCGGCGGGCCACACGCGGACGGGCTTCACGCGCTCTTTGAGGAGCGCGATGACCTCTTCGTCGGTCATCGGTTCGCCGAGACGCACGTAGCGCTTGGCCAACGTGTTCCATTGGCCGGTCCACAAGAGGACGGACACGAAGAAGAAGTCGAGGCCCTCGAACACGATGGCGCCCTCCTGCGCGTACTTCTCGCGGCTCGCGACGAAGTCGGCGGGGAGCTCGGTCCAGTGGCGGTTCGCGCGGAGGTGATGGCCGATGTGGTAGCCGTCGTTGAAGCAGCGCTTGTTGTACGTGCTGTTGATGCACGTGATGGCGTTCGCGAGGCCGTTGTTCTTGTGGCCCGTGTTGACGAACGCGTGCTGGCCCCAGTTGCCGACCATCATCATGAAGCGGCACGTGACGTACGGCGCGAGGAACGCCGCGAGGCCGAAGCGCCAGTCGATGAACATCGCTCCCACGATGATCGCCTCGTGCGCGAGCTCGCCGAGGATCGCGCGGCGCGCCATTTGGACGCGCTTCTTGCGGTAGAGGTACGCGGGCAGCTCGAAGACCGCGAGGAAGAAGAAGCGCAGGAAGTAGACGAGGAAGTTCGCGAAGCTGTCTCGCTGGTAGCGGAGCGTCGAGGAGAGGTCCTCGCCCATGTTGTCTTCGACGTGGTGCATCCCGATGTGGTGATCGCGGTAGCCCATCGGCATGCCGAAGAAGAACGACATGACGTACGGATGCAGCTTCTCCAGCCACTTGGGGCTCTGGATGAATTTGCGATGCATCGTGCAGTGCAGCATCAGGATGATCGGTGGCGTGAAGTAGCCCCAGAGCGCGAAGTACGCGGCCATCGGGATCCACGCGGGCAGAGGCGCGAAGCGAACTGCGGCGTAGAGCGCGCTCATCGCGACGATCTGCATGCCGACCATCTTCAGCGTCAGGCGGACGAAGACCTCGTCGCGCGCTTCGTAGAGGTGCTTCGCGCACCACCGGGAAATGAGCCCGTCGGCGTACGTCGGTGCGGCTTGCGGATCGGTGGTCGTGAGGGTGGCTTCAGGCATGGTGCAGCGCGGGTGCCATAGCTTAAACCCGCCAAAATCGCCACACTCCACACTCAGGGCGGCTGCGGGGTGCCCTGCCTGCACAGGTGGGCGATCGTGCTCGAGAGCTCGACGATGTCCACGCCGAGCGACCAGACGAGCATGCCGCCGATCTTTCCGTTCTGGACTACCTCGAGCGCACCGCCCGTCGTGAGCTCGATGCCGCCGACGCGCAAACCCAAGTGCAGGTACGGGACGAAGCCGTCGGTGTAGTTGCGCGTCGCCGTGCGGTAGTAGCCGTCGAAGCGGACGAACGTCTTGATGTTCACGTGGCGGTCGAGCTCGAGGTTCACGAAGTTCCAGCGAAGGTACGCGCCGAGCTCCGCGGCGAAGTTGTTCCCGCCGAACGACGGCGAATAATAGAAGTGAGTCGCGAGGCCCGCGGCGCCGTATTTCCAGTCGTAGCCCGCGTAGTGGCCCCCGCCGACGACGAGCGAGTCGGGAAGATCCGTGTGCCAACGGCCACCGGACACGTAATCGAAGGCGGCCTCGAAACCCGTCGCGTGGGCGGGGCGCGCCGCGACCGTCGCGAGCAGCGCGACGACGATGGATGTGGCGCGCTTCATTTCGTCACCGGGCAGGAAAAGTAAGAGGGCGCGTCCTTCGAATTCACGTCCGCGCACCACGTGACGCCCGTGTCCTTCGAGTCGGAGCTCACGCGCGCGTTGCCGTCGATCATGCGCTGCTTGCGATGCTCCTTGCACTCCTGCATCGCGTAGACGCGCGACCACTCGCGGAGATCCTTCGCGTCGCCGGCGATGAGCTTTTGGGAGGCGTCGCCGAGCGTCGTGCTCCAACCGAGCCGCTCGCCGAGAGGCCGGACGGCGCGCTCGGTCGGATCTTCTTTGCCGATCCACATCCTGCGAATCGCCTCGCGACGGCCCCACACGAACAGGCCGCGCATCACGTAGCGATCGAACGAGTACCCCGACTCGGCGATGATCTGCGGCGGCGCCTCGGTGGGGACGTACACGGTGAGCACCGACTGGAACGACTCGGGGATGCGCGAGCGATTCACCGCCGCGCCGAAGTCGGCGTCTTTGGTGGGCGGGGTTCCGGTCTCGAGGATCGCCATGGCGCGCTGGCGGAGCTCCTCGGAGCGCTGCGCGATCTCGGGCTCGGAGAGGAAGTTCTGGTTCGACATCTGGCCGACCGCGTTCATCGCGACGTCCATCAAGTTGATCCGACGTTCGGCGGGGAGGTCGAAGAGGCGCGACGTCGAGATCGCGAGCACGCGCGCCTTCGTCGAGCCGACGTCGAGCGGGCGCGTCATGCGGATCGCGCGAAACACGGGAAATCCCGAGCGAAGGCCGCCGTCGAACCACGTGCCGCAATCGTGACCGCGCGAGCTCAGGCCCGTCGTCACGGCTCGCACGGGCCGCGCGAAGAACGGAAGGACGACCGACGCCATCACACCCGAGCCGAGGCACTCGTTGGGGTCGGCCGCGAGCATGCACGCGCGCTCGTCGAGCCCCACGGTCTGGCTCTGCTCCATCTCGACGGAGACCACGACGCGCGTCGTGCTGTTGGCGAGGATCAGCGGCCCGAAGTCGTGCAGGACGGGATCGATGATGTTCGTCTGCATCGGGTCGAAGCGCATCATGTTGGGCCGCGCCTGACCGAGCGCGCCGAGCATCTGCGTGACCGGTCCGCGCTCGACGCACATGAGCTGGCCTTCGTCGACGTCGGTGAAATATCGAAAGAGCTTCGTGAGCGCGCACGCCTGCGGCAGGCGCATGTCGGTCGCGGGCACGGGACCGGTCATCAGCGGCTCGGGCCAACCGTTGAAGCAATCGGTGCTCTTCGCCGTGTCCTCGTGCTTGCGCTTGCCCCACCAGGACACGCACTCGTCGAGCGCGTCCTTCTGTGGCTTCGTGAGCGTCTGCGACTCGTCGACGAAGTAGAGGTCGAGCACCTGCGAGATGAGCGAGCCGACGCTCGTCCCAGCGATCGCGCCGAATCGCTCCTTGCGATCGACGTCGACGCGGTTCGGAAGCGTTCGAAGGACGCGCTCGCGCGCCGAGAGAAGCTCGAAGAGAAATCCGGCTGTAAATGCCCCGTTTGCGGAGCCGCCGCTCAACGCGAGCGCGGGCGCGTTCACGAGATCGGCCACGTCGCCGCCGGCCGGCGCGGGGGTCTTCGCCACGATCGGCGCGAGGAGCGCGAGCGCGGCCGCCGCGTGATCGAACACGACGGACCGATCGTAGCGCGTGCGCACCGAGTTCTCCGCGATCGCCTCGGTGACGGTGGCGAGCCGCCCGACGACGTAGCGCATCATCGTGCGATCGTGCGCGTCGAGCTCCGTGTCGCACGCGCTCGGCAGCGTCTGCTTGCGCAGGTCCGCGGCCCACGCGTCGACGCTCGGAGCGGTCGCGAGGGCCTCGCCGAGGCTCGCGAGGAAGCAGCCATCGAGCGCCTGAAGACATGCGGCCGCGGGCGCGGGAGCGTAGAAGCGCCCGCTCGTCTCGAGCTGCAGCTGCGCGAAGAGCTGCATCGTGACGTTGGACTCGAGCTCCTTGGGCGGAGTCGTCGAGTACGTCTGGTCCGCGAAGATCGCGCGGTTCGTCGCGCTCGGATAGACGCCCATGTGCGAGCAAGCGCACGCCGACGCCGCGACCACCGCAAAGGCGGCGCGCACCAAGGTCCCTCTCATCGATGAAACGATCGCACCCCGTGGCGCAAAGGGACAAAAAAGTCGTTCAGCAGCCCACGTGCCTCGTGGGAAAAATCTTCCCCGGGTTCAAGAGCCCCTTCGGGTCGAAGACGCGCTTGATGTCCCTCTGGAGCTGCATGAGCTCGTCGCTCTGCTCGTAGTGCATGAAGGGGGCCTTCGCGAGGCCGATGCCGTGCTCGCCGCTCAAGGTGCCGCCGAGCTCGATCGTCGCTTGCATCAGCTCTTGGACGGCGCGCGCGACGCGCGGCTCCTCGTCGGGGGTGTCCCACAAGAAGTTCACGTGGAGGTTTCCGTCGCCGGCGTGGCCGTACGTGAGGTTTCGGATCTTCTCGCGCTGGCCGATCTCGTCGGTCTTCGCGAGGAGCGCGGCGATGCGCGAGCGCGGGACGACGACGTCCTCGGCGATTTTGTGCGTCGCGAGCTTGCGCGTCGCGTAGCTCAACGATTTTCGCGCGGCCCAGAGGCGTGCGCGCTGCGCGGAGTCTTGCGCCACCACGAGATCGACCGTGCCGCGCGCGTCGCCGAGCGCGTTTCCGAGCTGCTCGAGCTGGGCCTCGGCGTCTTGGCCGTCGACCTCGATGAGGAGCATCGCGTTCGCGCGCTCGTCGATCGGGTTGCCCCCAGCGCGCACGCAGTCGAGCGTCGCGGCGTCCATCATCTCGATGCACCGCGGGACGATGCCCGCCGCGATGAGCGCGGAGACCGACTCGCCGGCGGCGTGGACGTCCGTGTAGAGCGCAAGTAACGTCGCGACCTGCGCGGGCTTCGGCAAGAGGCGCAGCGTGATCTCCGTGAAGACGCCGAGCGTGCCCTCGCTGCCGACGAGGAGCGACGTGACGTCGTATCCGGTGACGCCCTTCACCGTGCGCTTGCCGACGCGCATCGTCCTGCCGCCCATGAAGACGGCCTCGAGGCCGAGCACGTGATCGCGCGTCGAGCCGTATTTGAACGCGCGGGGTCCTCCCGCGTTCTCGGCGACGTTGCCGCCGATCATGCACAGGTCGGCAGAGTTCGGGTCCGGCGCGTAGAAGAGGTTCTCCGTCTCGACGAGCGAGTGGAACGTGCCGAGGACCACGCCGGGCTGGACGACCGCGATCGAAATTCTCGGGGTCGATGTCGACGACGTCGTTGAGCTGGTGCGTCGCGAGGACGATGCCGCCCGCGACGGGGACCGCGCCGCCCGTGCGACCCGAGCCGCCCGCGCGCGGCGTGACGGGGACCTCCTGCTCGGCTGCGACGCGAAGCACTGCGGCGATGTCCTCGCGCGACTCGGCCACGACGACCACGTCGGGCATGCACGCCTCCGATTGGCTGTCGTCCTCCGCGTAGACCCGTCGCGCGGTCTCGTCGAGGATCAGCTTCGACTGACCGACGGCGCGATCGAGCTCGATGAGCGCGCGCTCGACGCGGGCCTTGTCGACGCGGGGGACCTTCGGGGCGGCAAAGAGCACGCGCGTAACCTAGCAAACGTTCCGCGACCGTGAAGCGCCGGTCACGGCTGAGCACGAAACACGCGATTTTTCGCCATTTCAGCTTGGTACGGGGGTTGCGAAGCGGGGTGCCCCATGCGCTCAACTTCCCTCCTTTTTCTCTTCGCTTTCGCCTCGGCTTGCGGCGGCAAGGTCACGTCGATCGACGGAAACCAGAGCACGACCACCCTGCCCGCCTCCGACCAGAACCAGCTGTGCCTCGACACGTACAACTACGTGCGCAGCACCTTCACCAACGACGACATCGCGAAGATGGAGTGCGGCCTCGACTTCCAGTCGAACCAGGATCCGTCGACCTGCTCGAGCACCTATCAGACGTGCCTCACGAAGGCGCAGCAGCAGCTCCAGGGGACGACGCTCCCCACGACGCCGGACTGCACGGGCTTCGACGCGCAGCTCGCCAAGTGCAACACGACGGTCGGCGAGTACACGAAGTGTTTGCAGGAAGAGGTCGACGCGATGAAGTCGCTCGAGGGCAGCTTTCCGCTCTGCACGCAGGCCGAGGCGACGTCCGCGGAGATCGCCGCGATGGGCAAGATCTCCACCGATTGCATCCAGCTCATGCAAACCTGCCAGATCACGTTCGCGCCGAGCTCATCGAGCGGCGGCGGTGTGCCCGACGCCGGACCGCCCGACGGCGGCTGAGGGGTCACGTGCTAAAGTCTCCGGCGTGGCCGAAGACTTTCGTCGCTTCTCTGGGACCGACACGTATCTGACGAGTGAATCGCTCGAGGCAGCGGTCAACTGCGCGCTCGCGCTCGAGCGCCCGCTGCTCGTGAAGGGCGAGCCCGGCACGGGCAAGACGCTCCTCGCCGAGGCCGTCGCCGACGCGCTCGACCTGCCGCTCATCCACTGGCCGGTGAAGTCGACGACGCGCGCGCAAGACGGCCTCTACGTCTACGACACCGTGCAACGCTTGTATGATGCACGTTTCGGCGAGGGCAACGTCAAGGACATCCGCCACTACATCAAGCTCGGGCCGCTCGGCCGCGCGTTCGCTTCGACGCACGCGGGCGAGACGTCGTACTACAAAGAGCCCAAGGGTCGCCGTGTGCTCCTCATCGACGAGGTCGACAAGGCGGACATCGAGTTTCCGAACGATCTGCTCCACGAGCTCGATCGCATGCGCTTTCCGATCTTCGAGACCGGCGACGAGATCGTCGCGGCCGAGCGCCCCGTCGTGATCATCACGTCGAACAACGAGAAGGAATTGCCCGACGCGTTCCTCCGTCGCTGCGTGTTCCACTTCATCGACTTCCCCGATCAAGAGCTGATGAAGCGCATCGTGCGCGTGCACCACCCGACGATCGACGAGGAGCTCGTCGATCAGGCCGTCGTGAAGTTCTACGAGCTCCGCGAGGTGCCGCGCCTGCGCAAGCGCCCGTCGACGAGCGAGCTCATCGATTGGATCGCCGTGCTCAAGAGCGCCGGCGTCGGCAAGGAGCGATTCATCCGCGAGCTCCCGTTCCTCGGCGTCCTCTTGAAGAAGGAGCAGGACGTGGAGCTGCTCGCGCAGGCGAAGAAGACCGGGACCTGGCGCAGCTGAGGATGCGCTGGCGCAAGGCCGCTCTCGTCGTCGCGGTCGTCGCGCTGGTCGCGATCGCGTGGCGCGCCGGAGTCTTTCGCGCCGCGGAGGATCCGCAGAAGCTCGCGCAGCGGCTCGTCGATCTCGGGCCGTGGGGTTACGTCGCGTTCATCGTCGCCTACGCCGCGCTCCAGCCGTTTGGCCTTCCAGGCACCGTGTTCGTGTTCGCCGCGCCGCTCATCTGGCCGTGGCCGACCGCGTTCGCGCTCTCGATGACGGGCACGATGGCCGCGACCTCCGTGGGGTTCGCGTTCTCGCGATTCGTCGCGCGCGATTTCGTCGCGCCGCGCGTCCCCGCGCGGTTTCGCAAATACGACGAAGCCCTCGAGCGCCGCGCGTTCGCCACCGTCTTCACGCTGCGCTTCATCTTCTGGATGCCGCCGCTCCTCCACGCGTTCTTCGGCGTCTCGAAGGTTCGCTTCTCGACGCACTTCTGGGCGTCGCTCCTCGGCTACCTCGCGCCGCTCTTCGTCATCAGCTTCTTCGGGCAGCGCGTCGTCGACTGGGCGAAGAACGCGAGCCCGACGACGTGGGTCGCGATCGGCGCCGCGATCGTCGTCGTGGCGATCGCGGTGGTCGCGCGGCGTCGATCGAAGGCCCCTATTTGACGACGGGCAGCTTCTTCTTGCCGGCTCCTCCGCTGCGATCGATGACGGGACCTGCGCTCTCCTCGGCCGATTTCTCCGCGCGCTCGACGAGCGCCTCGGCGATCTTCATGAAGCTCTGCGCGGCGGCGCTGTCGGGCGCGCCTTGCACGATCGGCGTCCCGGCGTCGCCGGCCTCGCGCACCTTCTGTTCGATCGCGACCTGCCCGAGGAGCGGCGCCTCCGCGAAATCCGCGATCGCTTGGCCGCCGCCCTTGCCGAAGATCTCGTGGCGCACGCCGGCGCTGTCGACGAAGTAGCTCATGTTCTCGACGACGCCGAGGACGGGGATGTTCACCTTCTTGCACATGCTCACGGCTTTGTAGACGTCGTCGGTCGCGACGGGCTGCGGGGTCGTGACGATGATCGCGCCCGTCGCGCGGACGCGCTGAGAGAGCGTGAGCGCGACGTCGCCGGTGCCGGGCGGCAAGTCGAGCACGAGGTAATCGAGCTCGCCCCAGTTCACGTCGCCGAGGAACTGGTTGAGCGCGCCGTGGAGCATCGGCCCGCGCCACACGACGGCTTGCTTCGGATCCTCGAGGAGGAAGCCGATGCTCATCATCTTGATGCCGAAGCGCGTGAGCGGCTCGATCGATTTTCCGTCGAGCGACACGGGGCGCCCTGTCACGCCGAGCATCGTCGGGATCGAAGGTCCGTAGATGTCCGCGTCGAGCAAGCCGACGCGATGCCCCAGTTTCGCGAGCGCGAGCGCGAGGTTCGTCGCCGTGGTGCTCTTGCCGACGCCTCCCTTGCCGCTCGTGACGAGGACGACGTGCCTGACGCCGGGCATGGCCTCGGGTTGGGGATGCGGAGGGTGCGCGGGACCGGTATTCATTGCGTCGGCGAAATAGCGCAAAATGGGGACATGCGCACGGTCGCGTTCGTCCTTGCCCTCACTGCTGCGTGCGCGGAGACGCAGTACTCGTTCATCGCGCAGTCTCTACCGACGCCGAACCCGAGCGGCGGCGCCGCGCTCGTCGACGGTCGCGCGGTCGCGGTGGACGGCTTCACCAAGCACCGCTGGGCCTCGTACTCCGAGGCCGAGACGTGCTTCGAGAGTCGCCTCGAGGATCTGCGCGAGGAGGACATCGTGCTGAAGCGTCCGTTCATCCTGATGGGCTTCAAGGACCAATCGCAGCGCCTCGACACGGTCGCGAAGATCGCGAGCTCGAGGGTCACCCTCAAGTCTGCGGGTCAGGAGAAGGTCGAGACCACGGAGCGCGCGATGGCCTTCCCGCACGTGGACGTCGAGGTGTGCTTTTTGAACCCGGGCCGCGTCATCACGGAGTCGACGAGCTACGTGGTGCTGAAGGTGCCTTATTCGGCCGACAACGAGGCGGCCGGAAGCAGCGGCTCGCGCGACGGGATTTGGCGGCTAACGCGTTGACCGAGGTGTATCTTTGGAGGCATGCGATGGCGCCTGATCGCATGTCTTTGCGGCGCCGCTCTCGCGGGCGTCTACGCGCAGTGACGATCAATGTTTCGCCGACGGCTCCGGTGAGGTCGTCTGCACCCTCGGCCGCGGCTGCGGCGTCGTCTTCCTCGGCGCGGCCGCGGCCGCCGCGGCTCGCTCGGCGTACTGCGCTTCGAGCTCGTCGAGCAGCGTCTCGAGCTCGCCGACCAAGCGCGTTACCTCGGGTCCGTCTCCGCGCTTGCCCGCGGCCTGAATTCCGTCGCCGATGGTGCTGATCTCGGGGAAGCCATAGCTCGCTCCCGTGCCGCGCATGTTGTGGGCGAGCGTCGCGATGGTCTGCATGTCGTTCGTCTCGGCGGCGCCTCGGAGCGTCTTCACGTCGTTTCGGCGGTTCGCGAAGAACTTCCCGAGGAGCGGGAGGATCTCCTCGCGGATCGCGCCGCGGCGCTGCTCGCGGCGCTCCTCGGCGCGCGCGCCCGTGACGCGCGCGATCGCGTCGAGCAACGTGCGCTTGCGGATCGGCTTCGTCAGCTGCGTCGTGCAGCCGGCGGCCATGCTGAGCGCGAAGCTCTCGGCGAGGACGTGCGCCGAGAGCGCGATCACGGGCGGCGGCAGCGCGCTCCGTTCCTTGAACCGACGAATGAGCTCGCGCGTCGTCGCGTAGCCATCGAGCTGCGGCATTTGGAGATCCATGAGGACCGCGTCGAAGGGCTGGCTCGTTGCCTTCTCGAGGGCGGAGGGACCGTCGTCGGCGAACTCGACGTCCACGTCGGCGCCGCGGAGGTACTCGCCGAGCAAGATGCGGTTGTCCTCGGAGTCGTCGACGACGAGCACGCGAAGGCGCCGCTGCGGGAGCCGGAGCTTGAGGTTTCCGGTCTGCTTCTCTTGCTCCTGCGCGAACGTCGGCGCGACGCGGCCGCGCTCGATCGGGAGCGCGACGCTCACGTGGAACATCGAGCCCGCGCCCTCGCGGCTCTCGGCCCAGATGCGGCCGCTCATGCGCTCGACGATGCGCTTGGCGATGTTGAGCCCGAGGCCAAAGCCGCCGTAGCGACGCTCGATCGTCCCGTCGCCCTGCACGAAGCCGCTGAAGATCGCGCTCAGTCGATCCTGCGGAACGCCGATGCCGCTGTCGGTGACCGTGATGTGGAGCGGAGCCTGCGACTCGTCGAAGGGCTCGCTCTTGTCGCGCGAGATCGAGAGCCACACGCGGCCCGAGTCGGTGAACTTCACGGCGTTCGACAGGAGGTTCACGAGGATCTGGCGGAGCCTGCGCGGGTCGCCGCGGAGCTCGCGCGGGACGTCGAGCGCGACGCTCCACCCGACCTCGAGCTTCTTGCGACGCGCGGGCATGCGCACGAGATCGACGGCGCTCTCGGCGACCTCGTTGAGATCGAAGCCCGTGTCTTCCATCGTGACGGTGCCCGCCTCGATTCGCGCGAGGTCGAGCACGTCCTCGATCAACGCGAGGACGTGATCGCTCGCGCGCTGAAGCGTGCCGACGTAGCCGCGCTGGGTCTCGTCGAGCTTCGTCTCGGCGAGGAGCTCCGCCATGCCGAGCACCGTGTTGAGCGGCGTTCGGATCTCGTGGCTCATGCTCGAGAGAAACTCGCTCTTGCGGGCGCTGGCGCTCTCGGCGGCTCGCTTCGCCTCGCGCAAGCGCCGGGCGTTCTCGTGACGATCGATCGCGATGCGCAAACGCCAAGCGAGCAGGCGCGGCTCGAGCTCACTCTCGACGATGACGTCGGTCGCTCCCTCGTCGAGCGCGTGCGCGCCCTCGAACGTGTCGCCGCCGTCGCTCGAGACGACCGCGACGATCGGCAGCTCGGCCGCACGCTCGCGCATCGCTCGCAAGATTGCGCCGTCCGTGGCGAGAAGCACCACATCGGGGTGAATACGGTCGATCGCCTCGACGGCTTCGTCCGGGCGCGCGCACGTGACTTCGCTCGAAGCGTCGCCGCGTTTCACGTGTTCGGCGATCAAGTTCGAGCGCGCAGCATCCCCAACCACGAGAGTCCGCGTGGAGCGCGAGGTCATGAGGCTCAAGTTAGGCAAGCCATATGCCCCGGCCGACGCACACTGCGGCACACGCGTCACGACTGGGGCGACCTTGGAGGGAACGTCGCTTGCACACGTTGAATCCATGAGCCCCGCCAGGCCTCCGCAGAAGGTCTTTCTCGCCGAAGACGACGACGACATGCGAGCGCTCATCCGTGCTGCGCTGGAACAAGACGGCTGCGAGGTCATCGAGGCCCGTGACGGCGCCGAGCTCATCGACTTGCTCGGGATGACGGTCGAGTGTCCCTCCGCGCAACCGGATGTCGTCGTGACCGACGTACGCATGCCGAACTTCTCGGGGCTGGGGGTCTTGCGGACGCTCAGGCAAGCGCACTGGACCGTTCCGGTCATCTTGATCACCGTCGACCCAGGCACAGCCGTACAGAGCGACGCCGCGCAGTGGGGAGCCGCCGCGGTGTTCAAGAAACCCTTCGACGTCGAGGACCTGCGCACCGCCGTCGTGAACGCACGGCGCCTCAGGACACGCGAGCCGTAAGCACCTTTTTGCTACGCGTGTCCCTAGACGACACACAAAAGCGTCACGTGCGATGCAAGAAAACCACATTCGATCGATCGGCAACATCGGCACATCGCGTGCACCTTGCGCGCAGCCATGCCGAAGGAGAAGTTGACGATGGCGCGTATGCCCAGCACCATCTTCCTCGCGGAAGACGACGACGACATGCGGGCGCTCATCGCAACCGCGCTTCAGAGCGACGGGTACGAGGTCGTCGAGGCGAAGGACGGCGCCGAGCTGCTCGACCTCCTCGCGGGCGCGAGCTCCTCGCCGATGAACAGGCCGGACATCATCGTGAGCGACGTGCTCATGCCCTGCTACTCGGGCTTGGGTGTTCTCGCCGCACTGCACAAATCTTCGTGGAAGATCCCCGTGATCTTGATCACCGCGCGCCGTGACGAGGCGGTGGTCAAGGACGCGATGCGTCTCGGCGCGTCCGCGGTCGTGCACAAACCGTTCGACATCGACGATCTCCGCACGGCGATCCTCAACGTGTCGATCGACAATCAGCTCGAGGCTTGTTAGCGCCGCCGCCGCCGAGGTCACGAGGCCAGTGTCGGCGTGCCATCTGCACGCCGACTCACGAGCAGCTTGTGCTCGGTCATCTCCTCGATGGCGAAGCGCACGCCCTCGCGCCCGAGCCCCGAGTCGCGCGTTCCGCCGTAAGGCATCGAGTCGACGCGGAAAGACGGGGCGTCGCCCACGATGAGGCCGCCGACGTGGAGCCGCTCGAACGCTCGCTCGACGCGCGCGCGTGAGTCCGTGAATAGCCCCGCCTGAAGGCCGTAGCGTGTGTCGTCCGCCATCGCGAGCGCGTCGTCGAAGGTCTCGTAGCGGTGCACCGTGAGCACGGGGCCGAAGACCTCCTCGTCGACCACGCGCGCGCCGCGGCCGTCGCCCTCGAACGCGAGCACGATCGCGGCGAGCTTGTTGCCGTCGCGCTCCGAATCGACGAGCGCGCGCGCGCCACGCTGCTTGGCTTCGTCGGTCCACGACCGAATTCGCACGGCGCTTTTTTCGTCGATGAGACACGAAAGAATCCCGTCCTCGAGCGGCGCACGTGGCGCGAGCGCTTGCGCAGCATGTGTGATGCGCTCCACCAACGTCTCCGCGATCGGCGCGTGCACGTAGAGCCGCTGCACCTTGATGCAGACCTGTCCCGCGTAACCGAAGGCGGCGCTCGTGATGCGTTGTGCCGCGAACGCGAGGTCTGCGTCATCGTGCACGATGGCTGCGGCGTTGCCGCCTAGCTCGAGGAGCACACGCTTCTTGCCCGCGATCGACTTGAGGTGCCAGCCCACGGCGGCGCTCCCCGTGAACGACAGCGTCGCGAACCTATCGTCGCGCACGAGCGACTCGGCGACGGCCACGTCGCACGGGAGCACCCGAAGCGCGTCGTCGGGAAAGCCGGAGCCGCGGACGATCGCCTCGAGCTCGAGCGCGATGAGCGGCGTCTGCGGCGCGGGCTTGAGCACGATGCTCGCGCCGCACGCGAGCGCGGGCGCGACCTTGTGCGCGACGAGGTTGAGCGGAAAGTTGAACGGCGAGATCGCGACGACGGGACCGCGCGGAACGCGCTGCCACGTGCCCGTGTAGCCCTCCCCGGCCTGCGTGATGTCGAGCGGCATCACGTGGCCCTCGATGCGTGTGGCCTCTTCGGCCGCGACGTCGAACGTCGAGACGGCGCGCGCGACCTCCGCTCGGGCGAAAACGATCGGCTTGCCCGCTTCGAGCGCGAGCTTCTTCGAGAGCTCTTCGCTCCGCGACTCGATCGTGCGCGCGATCTTTCGGAGCGCGTCGCGTCGCCGCCAGCTCGGCATCGCGCGGATCGCGTCGTACGCTCTTCGCGCGTTCACGACCGCGCGCTCCGCGCACGCCGCGTCGGCGAGCTCGACTTCACCCAGCGTTTGTCCGTCCCACGGTGCGCGTACCGGCGTCATGCGGCGAAATATGCCAGAATCGCGCCCTTGCACCCGTACGCAGATTTCGTCCACCTCGTTCAGAAACCCGCCCGCTACCTGGGCGGCGAGCACGGCGCGCGCCCGAAAGACTGGAACGCGGTCGGGTCTCAGGGCATCCGCGCGCGCGTCTGCCTCGCCTTCCCGGACATCTACGACATCGGGATGAGCCACCTCGGGTTCAAGATCCTCTACAAAATCTTGAACGACGACCCGCGGACGCTCGCCGAGCGTTGCTACGCGCCGTGGGTCGACATGGAGGCGGAGCTGCGAAGGCGAGGCCTGCCGCTCGTCTCGCTCGAGAACGCCAAGCCGCTCCGCGAGTTCGACGTCGTCGGCTTCTCGCTCCAGTTCGAGCTCACGTACACCAACGTGCTCTCGATGCTCGAGCTCGGCGGCATCCCGCTCCGCACGCGCGATCGCAAGGACGACGATCCGCTCGTCGTCGCGGGCGGTCCGACCGCGACGCACCCCGAGCCGCTCGCGGCGTTCGTGGACGCGTTCGTCATCGGCGACGGCGAGGAGCGCACGACCGAGCTCGCGCTCCGCTGGACGGAGCTCCGCGGCAAGCCGCGCGCGGAGAGGCTCGCCGAGATCGGCAAGCTCCGCGGCGTCTACGTGCCCTCATTGTATTCTACACGCGTCGACGCGGAGACCGGCTTCTTGGTGGTCGACGGCGAGCCGATCGAGCGCAACCTCGTCGCCGACCTCGACGCGTTTCCCTTCCCCGACGACGGCCCCATCGGCGGCCCCGAGGCGATCTTCGACCGCATGTCGATCGAGATCGCGCGCGGCTGCACCGAGGGGTGCAGGTTCTGTCAGGCGGGGATGATCTATCGGCCCGTGCGCGAGCGCGATCCGGAGAAGATCGTCGAGACGGTCACGTCCGCGGTGAAGAAGAGCGGGCTACGACGAGGTGAGCCTCACGTCGCTCTCGACCGCGGACTATTCGTGCATCGCGCCGCTCATCCAGCGCGTCACCGAGCGCCTCGCGCCCGAGCGCATCTCGCTCGGCGTGAGCTCGCTCCGCGCCTACGGGCTCGGCGAGGACACGCTCGACGACATGGCGCGCATCCGCGCCGCGGGCATCACGTTCGCGCCGGAGGCCGGAAGCCAGCGCATGCGCGACGTCGTGAACAAGAACGTCACCGAAGAGCAGCTCATGCAAACCGCCGAGCGCATCTTCTCGCGCGAGTTCACGAGCATGAAGCTCTACTTCATGATCGGCCTGCCGACGGAGCAGGAAGAGGACGTGCGCGAAATCGTCCGCGTCGGAAAGCGCGCGCGCGAGGTCGGCTTCCGCGTGAAGCGCGATCGCGGCTCGCCGCCGCCGACGGTGACCGTGAGCGTCTCGACGCACGTGCCGAAGCCGCACACGCCCTTTCAATGGGCGGCGATGGATTGCGGCGGAGCTCGTGCGCGAGAAGCAGTCGTGGCTCGAGCAAGAGGCGAGGGGCGCGCGCGTCGAGCTCCGCATGCACGACTCCGATGGCTCGTGGCTCGAGGGCGTCTTCGCGCGCGGAGATCGCAGCTTGTGCGACGTGCTCGAGACCGCGTACCGGAGCGGCGCGCGCTTCGATTCGTGGGACGAGCAGCTCCGCGTCGACGTGTGGGAGCGCGCCTTCGAGGCGCACCAAGTCGATCCGCAGCGGTTCCTCGGGACGATCCCCGTGAGCGCGCGTTTGCCGTGGAGCCACATCGACGTGGGGCTCGAGGAGGGCTTCCTCGTCGCGGAGTATCGCAAGGCGCTCAAGAGCCGGCTGTCGCCGCCGTGCGGAAAGGTCGCGGGAGCGTTCATCCACGCGACGAACCTCGAGGACGCACGACCAAGAGCGGCGCAAGCTCGTCTGCTACGACTGCGGCGTCGCGTGCGATCTCTCCGCGATGCGCGAGCAGCGCGGGGAGTACCTCGTGAAGCTCCGCGCCGAAAAGCCGCGCGAGCGCGTCCTCCGAGTCATCGCGCCGAAGGTGAAGCGCAAGGGGCCGCCGCCGCGCATCGTGCAAGGCGACGGACGACGCTACCGCTTCGCGTTCACGAAGCTCGGCGCGAGCGCGTACCTCTCGCACCTCGATTTGATCCGCGCGCTCCCGCGCGCGTTTCGCCGCGCTGGGCTGCCGATGTTCTACACATCGGGCTACCACCCGAAGGCGGACATGACGTTCTCGCCGGCGCTCTCCCTCGGCGTCATGAGCGTCGCCGAGGTCGTCGACGTGAAGCTCACGTGCGAAGGCGATCCGAGCGAGTGGCTCGAGGCGCTCACCGCCGGCGCGCCCGACGGGCTGAATTTCCTCGCGGCGTGCCCGCTCGAGTCGATCGATCCCGCGATTTCGAAGGTGATCGACACGGCGCAGTACGCGATCGCGATCCCGCGCTCCGCGATGAGCGCGGGTCAGATCCGCGAGCGGATCGACGTGGCGCTCCGCGCCGAGACGCTCCCGATCATCCGCACCATCGAGAAGCTCGGCAAGAAGGTGGACGTGCGCCGGTTCCTTCGTGGGCTCGCGGAAGGCGACGCGCGCGCGCGTGAGGCGATCTCGCGCGCGGGGCTCGTCGGCGATCTCGCCGCGATCTTCGTGGAGATCGCCGTGACGCCGTCGGGCAGCGCGAAGATCAGCGAGGTCATCGAGACGGTCTTCGGCGCGGAAACCCCCGCGAAACCCGTGCGATCCGCGCTCCTCGCGGGGACGCGCACGCCGCTCGATCTCGAGGCGCTGCGCCCCGAGCCTCGCGCGAGCGCCGCGCCCTGATCGCGAGTATTCTCTCCGGGTGCAGAGCGTCGCGCCCTCTCCGCCCATGCTCGCCGATCTGAGATCGCGCGAGGACACGATCCGCGCGCGCCTCGATATCGTGCGCACGCGGCTCGAGGCCTCCGTAGCGCTCGCGCGAGAGCTCGCTCAGCTCGAGGAGCGCGCGCAGACCGCGCGCAGTCGCGGCGGCGCGTATCGCGGCGAGGCGAGCGCGGTCGGCGACAGGCTCGCGACCGCTCGTCGCGCGCGCGTCGAGCGCGCCGCGCTGCGCCTCGCAGAGGCGAGCCTCATGACGCAGCTCGAGTCCATCCGCGCACAGCTCGAGAAGCGCGGCATCAAACACTTCTTGATCCCCGTGCTCGAGAACGTGCAGGTCGCCGCGCCGTGCGACGTGAGCTGGGCCGAGATGGAAGGCGACAGCGACGTGCGCCACTGCGCGCGCTGCCGCAAGCACGTGTACAACTTGTCGACGATGTCGCGCGCCGAAGCGGAGGCCGTGCTGACCGCCGCGAAGGCGAGCGAGGGCATCTGCGTGCGCTTCTATCGCCGGAGCGACGGCACGATGATCACCGACGACTGCCCCGTGGGCTCTCGGCGAATGCGATTCTGGCGACGGACGACCGGCGCGGCGGCGGCGGGCCTCCTGCTCGCGGCGCTCGGCCTCGTCGCCTACACGCGGCTCGCGTGCGCGGTGCACGTCGAGCGGACCGCGGCCGCCCAAGGGGCGGGCATGGGCTTTCAGTGACGGATCGCATCCGCGTCGCGACGCTCAACATCTGGAATCGCCTCGGACCGTGGGAGGAGAGGCTCGTCGCGATCCGAAAAGAGATCGAGCGGCTCCAGCCGGACATCCTCGGCCTCCAAGAGGTGCTCCTCCTTCCGGAGCACGCGTTCGATCAAGCTCGCGCCATCGCCGACGGCTTCGGCTACCACATCGCGTTCGGCCGCTCGCCGGACGCGGGCCCCTTCACGATGGGCAACGCCGTGCTCTCGCGCTGGCCGATCTCGCGCACCATCACGTTCAGCCTCCCTGGCACCGACGAGCACCGCTGCCTCGTGCTCGCGCAGATCGACTCGCCCTTCGGCAAGATCCCGTTCTTCACGACGCACCTCAACTGGCGCTTCGACCAGAGCGACGTGAGGCAGCTCCAGGTGCAGTCCATCGCGCGCTTCGTGGCGTCGAACGCGCCCGTCGAGGATTACCCCGCGATCGTCTGCGGCGATTTCAACGCCGAGCCCGACTCGGACGAGATCCGCTTCCTGCGCGGCCTCGGCTCGCTCGGCGGGCAGAGCGTGCACTACCACGACGCGTTCGCTCACGTGGGCAACGGGCCGGGCGTGACGTTCTCGCTCGCGAACCCGTTCGCCGCGCTCCTCCGCGAGGCCGATCGGCGCATCGACTACGTCTGGGTCCGCGGCGGTGACGAGCGATTTCGCGGCGAGCCGCTCTCGGCGCGCGTCGCCTTCGACGTTGCCCGAAGCGAACGTCTTCCCGAGCGACCACTTCGGCGTCTACGCCGAGCTCCGCGCGTGACGAGCTGGGTCATCGCGGCGCTATGCGCGGCCGCGGGCGGCGCAGGCTTCGTCGACGCGATCGCGGGCGGCGGCGGCCTCGTCACCGTGCCCGCGCTGATGTCGTTCATTCCGCAGCCGCACCTCGCGCTCGGGACCAACAAGGGCCAAGCGGTGTTCGGCGCGGTCTCCTCCGCGGCGTCGTTCTGGCGCGGAAAAGGCGTCGATCGCGCGCGCGTCCCCTTGGCGCTGGCGTGCGGCGCGGTGGGCGCGATCTTCGGCGCTCTCTTGCAGCTCCGCGTGAAGCCCGAGCCGCTCAAGCCGATCGCGCTCGTGCTCTTGCTCGCCGCGGCCGCGCTCGTCGCGCTCCGCCCGCTCGTGACGAAGAAGGCAGCTCATCCGCACGCGGTGCGCGCGCCGAACGCGCGCCTCGCTGCGATCGCACTCGCGATCGGCTGTTACGACGGGTTCTTCGGGCCAGGAACGGGCTCGCTCCTCATCGTGGCGTTCGTCACGTTGCACGGCGACACGATGACGCGCGCGTCGGGCAACGCGAAGATCGTGAACCTCGGCTCGAACCTCGCGTCGTTCGCGATCTTCGCGTGGAAGGGCACGATCCTCTGGGCCATCGCGCTCCCGATGGCGCTCGCGAACGCCATCGGCGCCGCGATCGGCGCGCGCGCCGCGATGAAGCACGGCGACGGGTTCGTTCGTGCGGTCGTGCTGGTCGTGGTCGTTGCGCTCGTCGTCAAGCTCGGCATCGACCTCGTTCGGTGATAGAAAAATGGATCCTATGGGGCGGAAGGAGCTCGCGTTCGCGCTCACCTGGCAACGGAACACGGAGCCGGTGGGTCCGGCCGTCACCGGCCTCTTGCGCTACCTCAGCACGCGCCTCGGGCGCACGGTCATCCCGCGCGTCGCGATCGCGTACGACGACATCCACACGCTGTTCGAGCGCGGCGAGGCTGATTTCGGCTGGTTGCCGCCGCTTTCGTTCCTGCGCCTCAGCAAGAAGGGGCTCGTTCGCACGGTCTACGTGAACCACCGCCACGGCGCGCGAGCGTTTCACTCCGTGCTCGCCGTGCGATCCGGGAGCCGGCACTACGCGCTCGACAAGCTCCAGGGCGCGCGCGCCGCGTGGGTCGATCCGTACAGCGCGAGCGGCTACGCCCTCGCGCACATCGACCTCATGGGTCGAAGAATCGATCCGCGGACGACGTTCGGCGAAGAGCGATTCCTCGGCTCGCACGACGCCGCGGCGCGCGCGGTCTACGAAGGTCGGAGCGACGTCGTCGGGACGTTCGCCGAGTACGAAGGCGAGCGGATCGCGCGCGCGGGGTTCTCCTCGATCGGAAGCGCGAGCGATTGGCGCGTCATCCTGCGCGGGCGCGAGGTCCCCTCGGACGTGCTCGCGGCGCACGTCGAGGTCGATCCCGCCGTGACCGACGCCGTGAAGGACGCTCTCAAGAGCGCGCTCGACGACGACGCGACATCCAAGCTCGTGCGCGACGTGCTCCACGTCGACGCGTTCGACGACGCGGACGACGCACGCTACGCGGCGCTCGCGGACGCGGTCGACGCCGCGCGCCGCGCGGGACTCTTGTCTCACCTCTGAGGATCGGATTTTCGCGCGCTCACGTCGCTCCGCACGCGCGAGGCCTGAACGCGCGAGCGCGGCTCGCCGAGCGTCGCGATCGCCTGGCACACGTGCTCGTCCTTGCACGGCCCGACGTGACCACCCGCCGCGGGCCACGCGAACTGCGCGGCCTTCGTGACCCACGCGCGGTCGCGCACGTCGGGCCCCGTCCACGGATCGGGCGAGTGAAGGAGCTTCGCTTCGCGCTCGCCGTCGAGATCGTCGGCGCGAAACGGAAACGCGATCGTCGGCGTGAGGCCGACGCGCTGCACGGGCGAGCCATCGGGGAGCGCGAAGAGCAGCGTCGTCACGCGCAAGAGTCCCGCGTGCGCGTCGTCGTCGAGGTACTCCTGCGCGCAGCCCTTTCCGTACGTCGGCGCGCCGACGCTCGGGCCGCGTTTGTACGCCGCGAGCGCGCCCGCGAGCATCTCCGCGGCGCTCGCCGTCCCCGCGTCGACGAGCGTCGCGACCGGACCGCTCCACTGGTCGTCGGGTGGTGGCGAGGGCGCGCGATCGATCTCGACCGCGCCCTTGCGGTTCCGCATCGGAAAGAGGCGCGCGCCGGGAAGGAACACGCCGAGGGTGTCGATGGCGCCCTCGGTCGAGCCGCCGCCGTCCCCGCGGAGATCGAGCACGACGCCCGCGAGCTTCGGCGAGCGAGCGCGTGAGAGCGCGCGCTCGAAGAGCTCGCCGAGATCGTCGTAGATGTCCGGGATGGTGACGATCGCGACCTCGCCCGAGCCGTAAGGGATCACGTCGGTCGGCAAATCGTACGGGTGCGCGGTGGGCGCGGTCCTCGCCTGCGGCGCGGGCGCGCTCTCGTCCACGCGGATCAAGCGCGGCGCGCGATCGTCCTCGCGCATCACGACCACGTCGAACGCCTCGCCGCCGTCGGCCGCGGTGAGCGCGAGCTCGTCGAGCTGCTCGACGGGGAGCCCCGCGAGCGGCATCCCGTCCACCTCGAGCACCACGTCGCCCGTCGCGAGCGGCGCGAGCGCGCCGTCGTCGATGCGCACGCCGAGGAGCGTCCGCGTCGCGCGAGTCCAGAGCCGCACCGGCGCGTCCTGATCGAGGTCCACGTCGTGCACCGCGGCCTCTTCTCCGTACGGAGCCCACGCGCCGTGCGCGTCGACCTGCTCGACCCAACCTCGGACCGCGGCCGCGAGCACGACCTCGGCCCACGCGTCGGCGGTCATCTCGGGGAAATAGCGATTGCGTGCATCTTGCAAGTATCTCGCGACGGGCTCGCCGAACGCGTGCTTCAGCGCGCCCGCGCGTTCCCCGAGCTCGTCGGTCAGCGCGGTCGCCGCGAGCGCCGCGCTCCCGGCGTCGCGCCCCGTCAGGTCGAGCCCGTCGGCGAGGGCGCGCGGCGCATCCCCGCGGCCCGTCGCGGCCCGCGCGTCGTAGCGCGCGCGCTGCGCGTCCATCCACGAAGCGAGCTTCTTGCCGATGCGCAGCGACGCAGGACAAGACGCGCCGCTGGCGATTTCCGCGAGCAGCGCGGCCGCGTCGGCGTCGATCGCCGCATAGGGCGTCGCATCGGCCGCCACGGCCCAGTGCCCGTGCGGATCGATCCAGTCTTTCGTCGCGCTCGCCATCTCGGCCGCGCTCGGCTGCGCGGGCACGAACGCGAGCTCGTCGCGCACTTCTTTGACGATGGCCGAAGCCTGCGCGCACGTGAGCGACGCGAGCTTGCCCGTCGGAGGGTGGAGGAGCGGGCTCTTCTCTTCGTCCTCGCTCGCGGCCTTTCCCGCGTCGGGCTTCACGGGACCGGCGAGAACCTGCGGCGTCGGCGCGTGCGGCCGGTCCTCGCGAACGACCCTGAACGCCGCGTATCCGAACGCGGACGCCAAGCCGACACCGACGAGCACTCGCCAACGCATGAGCAACGAAGCGTAGCAAGCGCGCCGGGCGCAGGCACAATTTGAAGTCGTCAGGCGACGTGGCGGAGGCGCTGGCGAAGCTTCGTGAGCGTCCGCTGCTCGAGCTGGCGCACGCGCTCCTTGCTCACGCCGAGCTCTTCGCCGAGGTCCTGGAGGGTCCGTGGCTCGTCGGCCATGAGCCGCTCGCGCACGATGAGCTTCTCGCGATCGCTGAGCTCGCCGAGCGCCTCGCGCACCGCGTCGCGCGATTGCTCCGCGACCTCGCTCGCGTCCGCCTCGTCCTCCGGAGAGGGGCCGGCTGCCGCGAGGCGATCGATCACGGGCGTCTGGTCGTCTTTGCTCGACTCGAGGCTCGCCTCGCGCGATTGGAGGAGCGGCAAGAGGCTCCGCACGCGGTCGACGGTGAGCCCGCTCACCGCCGCGAGCCTCTCGGGATCGCTCTCGCGCGTCGTTCGATAAGCGCGGAGCGCGCGCCGCTCGGCCTTGGTCGTGCCGAGGCGCACGACGCGGTAGCCGCGCACGACGTACTCGCGGATCTCGGCGCGAATCCAGTACGCCGCGTACGTCGCGAGCCGGCACTCCTTCGTCGTGTCGAACTTCGCGACCGCGCGCATGAGTCCCACGTTGCCTTGCTGGATGATGTCCTCGATCGGAACGCCCCAGCGCCGATACTCCATCGCGATGGACACGACGAACGGCAAGCACGCCTCGATGATTCGGCGGCCCGCGTCGCGATCTCCGGCCTGAGAGCGCACGGCGAGATCGTGCTCCTGCTCGCGAGTCAGCGGCTCGACGTGGCTGAGCCGCGTGCGATACGCCTGAAGCGAGGCTGCTTGGTAGAGATTGGACATCGCCGCCCTCCTGGCGTGCCCGTTCGATGCATCGGCAATACCAAGCGTCGCGATCGGATTTGTCGCGCGTTTTCGCAGGTGCACGCCGCCATCCGCGAAAAAAGGACGGCGTGACATTGTTGCGCGCAGCCGTTTCGCGATTTCACCGGGCGCGAGCGCGCACGAAGAGCGCGACCTATGATTGAGGAGATGTTCGCGCTGAGACTCATCGGATTCGTCTTTCGCCTGCTCCTCCTGCCGCTGACCGCGCCGCTCTTGTGGTCGCGACGGCGCGTCCCGCACGGCGCGTGGCTCCAGGTCGACGTGGACGGCAGCGTGGTCGAATTCTCGGCCTCCCGCCGCCCGCGCATCCCGTTCATCCCGTTCTTCGCGGCGCCGCGCGGGATCGCGCTCTCGGCTTTTCACGAGCTCACCGATCGCGTGGCTGAGGAGCCGCGCGTGCGCGGCGTCCTGATCGTCCTGCGAAACCTCGGCGCGGGGATGGCGACGGCGACCTCGCTCCGCAAGGCCATCCTGCGCATGCGAGAGACCGGCCGCGAGGTGGTGGTCTATCTGCCGAACGGCGGCGACACGCGTGAGCTCTACGTCGCGAGCGCGGCCAATCGGATGATCGCGCCTCCGCACGCGACGATCGCGCCGATCGGGTTCGTGACGAGCGCGCGTTACGCCAAGCGCGCGCTCGACAAGCTCGGCGTCGCGGCCGAGCGTCTCGCGGCGGGCGCGTACAAGAGCGCGGGCGAGACGCTCGCGCTCGACAAGATGAGCGACGCGCAGCGCGAGCAGCTCGGCGCCGTGCTCGACACGTTCTACGACGAGCTCGTCGACGCGATCGCCGTCGGTCGTAACGTCGATCACGAGCGCGCGAGGGCGATGGTCGACGGCGCGCCGTACTCTTCGGAGCGCGCGCTCGACCTCGGCCTCCTCGACGCCGTCGCCTACGAGGACGAGCTCCGCAAGCTGCTCGGCGACGGGCGGGACGCGCGGTTCATCTCGGCCGATCGCTTCCTCGCCGCGCGCAAGAGGCGGCTCCTCCCCGAGCTCCGCAAGAAGCCCGTGCTCGCGGTCCTGCCGCTCCACGGCGCGATCATGAGCGGCAGCGGCCCGACGGCGATGGACGACCGGTTCATCTCCGCCGTGCGCGCGATTCGCTCGAACGCGCGCGTGCGCGGCGTCTTGCTGCACATCGACTCGCCTGGCGGCGGCGCGCTCGCGTCCGATCGCATCCACCACGAGCTCGTGCAGCTCGCTCGCGAGAAGCCCGTCGTCGCCTATTTCGGAAACGTCGCCGCGAGCGGCGGATATTACGCGGCCGCCGCGGCGCACCACATCGTCGCCGAGCCGACGACGATCACCGGATCGATCGGCGTCGTCGCCGCGCGCGTCGTCGTCGAGCCGCTCCTCCAGAAGCTCGGCATCGTCACCGAGACGATCAAGCGCGGAGCGCACGCGACGCTCCTCGATCCGCTCCACCCCGTCGACGCCGACGAGCGCGCGGTGCTCGAGAGCGAGATCGAGAATTTCTACGATGGCTTCCTCGACGTCGTCGCGACGGGCCGCAAACGCTCGCGCGACGAGGTGCACGCGGTCGCGCAAGGTCGCGTCTGGAGCGGCCGCGACGCGAAGGAAAAGGGCCTCGTCGACGAGCTCGGCGATGGCCGCGCCGCGCTCGCCGCGCTGAAATCGCGCGTGCCCGAGTCAGCGAAGATGCAGGTCGTCGCGATGCGCGCGCCGTGGCAGCGTCAGTCGCCGCTCCCGCCCGCGGCGGCGATGGTCGCGAGCCTATTCGGCATGGACGCGACGGCGATCACGATCGCGCTCTCGCGCGAGCGCGTCCTCGCGTTCACGCTCCTGCCGTCGTTCTTCTAAATCAGGACTCGCCGAGCAGCTTGTTCATCGACGCTTCGTCCGCCGGCGTGAACGGGTATTGCTCGAACTCGCTGCTCGGCACCCATTTGTACGCGTTGACGTTGAGCGCCTCGAGCTTGTCGGTCACGAGGTAGCACTCGTACAAAAACAGATCGACCGTGTAGTGGTCGTATGGGTGGCTCACGAACGAGATGAGCTTTCCGCACTCGATGCGCGCGCCGAGCCTGTGCTGGAGCTCGCGCTTCAACGCGGACGCGTCGGTCTCGCCGGGCTCCACTTTTCCGCCGGGAAACTCCCACAACAGCGGGAGCACGGCGGCGGGGCGGCGCTGGGTGATCAAGTAGCGCCCATCCCGTTCGATGACGGCCGCGACGACGCGAATGGTGCGGCCTGGCATGGGCCTACATCGAGATGCGGAAGAGTTGTTGGCCCATGAGCAGCACGTCGCCGCTCTGGACCGGCGTCTCCTCGCGGAGGCGCACGAACGTGCCGTTGGAGCTGCCGAGATCGGTCAGCGTGACGCGACCGCCCTCGTACGCGATGTGGCAGTGAAGGCCGGAGACGTAGCCGTCTTCCGGGAAGAGCACGTCGCCGCGCTCGCGGCCGATGTGAATGCCGGACTCCGGGATCGGGAACGCGTTGCCCGTGGTCTCGCGACCGATGACGAGCGCGATGCGCCCGATGTAGCCCTTGCTCGGCGCGCCCAGACGCTCGACGCCGTCCGCCGAGGCGGGGAGCGGCTCGATCGATTCGTACTTCACGATCTCCTGTCCGATGCGGAAGACGTCCGACGGCTGGAGCTCGACGGGAGCTTCACGCGCGAGCTTGCGGTACACGCCGTTGAGCGAGCCCGTGTCCTCGACGCTGAGCCGGCCCGGCGACTTCATTCGGAAGATGGCGTGCTTCGGCGAGAGGTAGCTGTCGCCTGCGAAGATGCCGCCGGTGTCGCGACCCACGGCGATCTCGGGGCCGGCGGGGAGCGTGTACGTGCCTGCCTCGGTGCCGTCGGCGCGGAGCGCGGTGAGCGTCACGCTGCCCGACATCGGCGCGGCAGCGGCGGGAGGCGCGGACGCGGGCTTCGGCGCGGCGCCGCCGAGGCGGAAGCCACACGACCCGCAGAACGTGTTGTTCGGCTGGTTGATGTGACCGCACTGCGGGCACGCCACCGTTCCGGACGGCGCGGCCGCCGCTGGAGCGGGCGCAGGCGCGGGCGCGACAGCTACGGGAATGCGGAGCCGGAGCAGGCGCCGGAGCAGCCGCGGGCACCGGGCGTCCTGCGGCGGGAGGCTGGTTCGCGATCGTCGCCGCTGCGGGAGCGGGAGCGGGCGCCGGCGCGGGCACGACCTTCACGCCTTGCGGCGGAGTGCGCGGCGAAAACGGCTTGGGCGCAGCATCACGTGGCAGCTCTGCTCCGCAGCCGAGGCAGAACTTGTAGTGATCCTGGTTCTCCTTGCTGCACTTCGGGCAGGTAATCACGTGGGCCTCTTCATGTCCGGAGAACTACGGAGTATCAACGGTTTGCAAACCCGGTCAAGCCAAGGAGAATCCATCAATGCCGCAGGCCACATTTCCGCCGATTCAGGTGCAGGGTACGGGTCAACTGTACGCGCGATTCGTCACGTCGATGGGAAACATCGTCATCGCGCTCGAAGAAGAGCGCGCGCCGAACACCGTGAAGAACTTCGTCGGGCTCGCGACGGGCACCCAGGAGTGGACCGATCCGAACACGCGCGAGGCAAAACAAGGCGTTCCGCTCTACAACGGCACGATCTTCCACCGCGTCATCCCCGACTTCATGATCCAGGGCGGCGACCCGACGGGCACCGGGCGAGGCAACCCCGGTTATCGCTTCGCGGACGAGTTCCACCCGGAGCTCCGCCACAGCGGCCCGGGGATCCTCTCGATGGCGAACTCGGGCCCGGCCTCGAACGGCTGCCAGTTCTTCATCACCGAGCGCGCGACGGCGCACCTCGACAACAAGCACTCCGTCTTCGGACACGTCGTGGTCGGCGGCGATCTCGTCGGCAAGATCGCGCGCGTGCGCAAGGGCCCGGGCGATCGTCCGAGCGAGGACGTCGTGCTCCAGCGCGTCGAGATCTTCCGCAGCGCGCAAACCCCAGCGGGTTGATCTTGGGGCTCTCGCCCGTTCGTCTCGAAGGGCCTCACGTCGTCGTGCGCTCGAGCGCGGCGGGCGACGAGCCTCGCTTCCTCTCGTATTTCGCGCGCAACCGCGCGCACCTCGATCCGTGGGAGCCGAGCCACCCGCCCGATTTCTACACGGAGGCCTTTTGGCGCGCGCGGCTCCGCGAGCACGCCGAGGACCGCGCGCGCGGCGTGCTCCAGCGGATGTGCATCTTCGAGAAGCCCGACCTCGACGAGCTCGCGGGCGTGATCAGCCTCGTCGAGATCATCGCGCGCGCCCCCGTGTGGCGCGCGCGAGTCGGCTATTCGCTCGACGCGAAGAAGGAAGGACGCGGCCTGATGACCGAGGCGCTCGGCGCTCGTGATCCGCTACGCGTTCGACGAGCTGCGATTGAAGCGCCTCCTCGCGGGGTTCATGCCGCACAACGCGCGGAGCGCGAAGGTCCTCGAGCGCGCGGGGTTCGTGCGCGAGGGCTACCATCGCGAATACTTCTTCTCGGGCGGCAAGTGGCACGATCACGTCGAGACGAGCCTCATCAACCCCTCGTGGACGCCGCCGCCCGATCACGAATGAACGAGCCGATCGAGCCGCCGCCGACCGAGGTGCGTTTCCCGGATCCCCGGCGCGTGCGGCGCGACGTCATCGCGGTCGGGACCGATTTCCGCCCGGGCACGCTGCTCGCCGCGTACCGCATGGGCATCTTCCCTTGGCCGCAGTCGTCATCGGATGGCGACGAGCTCGTCGCGTGGTTCTCGCCGGATCCGCGCGCGCTCTTGCCGCTCGACGAGCTCCACTGGTCACGCAGCCTCCGGCGCACGCTCCGCAACCACCCGTATCGCATCGCGGTCGACACCGCGTTCCGCGAGACGATGCTCGCGTGCGGCAGCGAGCGGCCCGAGGGCACGTGGATCACGCCCGAGGTCGTTGCAGGATACACGCAGTTGCACGCGCTCGGGTGGGCCCACAGCCTCGAGGTCTTCGATGACGACGAGCTCGTCGGCGGAATCTACGGCGTCGCGATCGGCTCCTCGTTCGCCGCGGAGTCGATGTTCCACCGCGTGACGGACGCCTCGAAGATCGCGTTCGCGTCGCTCGCCGAGCGCCTCCGCGACGCGGGCTACGCGATCTTCGACGCGCAGGTGATGAACCCGCACCTCGAGTCGCTCGGGTGCGTCGAGGTTCCACGCGCGGAGTACCTCCGCCGCCTCGCCGCCGCCATCGCGACGCGCCCGAAGTCGCCGATCCACACGTGGACGAAGTGATTCAGTGCTTCGGCATCAAGTCGGTCACGGTGACGATCGCGATGAGCGCGAGCATCATGAGGAGGCCGATCGCGTGGACGCGCGCCTCCATCTTCCGATCGGGCTTGCGGCGTGACGCGGCCTCGGCGCCGAGGAAGATCAAGCGGCCTCCGTCGAGCGCGGGGAACGGCAAGAGGTTGAACCCGCCGAGGTACGCGCTGAGCACGCCGAGGATGAAGAGGTAGTCGCCCGCGCCGTCCTTCGCCGCGGCGGCCATGTCCTTCGTGATGCCGACGGGCCCGCTCGCCTCGACCTTGTCCTTGCGCAGGATCATGCGCGTGAGTCCCACGACGAGACCGACGACGACCTGCGGCGGCCGCGTGACCGATTGCACCGCCGCGTCCTTGAAGCCGAGTCGTTCGAGCTTCTTGATGGGGTGAATGAGGATGCGCCCCTCGTCCTTGCCGCCCTTGGCGTTCGGCGTGACGGACACGTGCATCGGCGTGCCGTTGCGATCGACCTCGATGTCGATCGGCTCGCCGGCGTGCGAGCTCACGGCCTTCTGGAGCTCGGTCCAGTCGTGCACGGGCTGGGCGTTGATGTTGACGATCTTGTCGTTCTCGACGAGGCCCGCAGTCGCCGCGGGGCCGCCCGGCGTCGGGACCACCTTCATGCTCGCTTCGTCCGCCGTCGTGACGCCGACGACGAGCGCCGCGAAGAACAAGACCGACGCGAACAAATAGTTCGCGAGCGGCCCAGCCGTGATCGTCACGACGCGCGCCCAGAGCGACGCGTTCGCATAGCTTCCCTTGTCGCTCGGATCGTGATCCTCGTACGGGTTCATCCCCGCGATCTGCACGTAGGCGAGGAACGGGATGATCGCGACCTGGAAGGTCGTCGGGCTGTCCTTCGGCTGCTTGTGCCAGATGCGCGGGCCGAAGCCGATCGAGAATTTCACGACGCGCATGCCGTAGCGTCGCGCCGCGAAGTAGTGACCGCCTTCGTGCACGATCATGAGGAGGGCCAGGCCGAGCGCGGCGACCACGTAATAGGCGACGGTCATCTTCGCCTAGCATAACGTCGCCTCGGGCTGCGTGCACTAAGACGGCTCAGGCGCGTAGCCAAATGCCGTCGCGTGTGGCGCGAATGCGGCCTTCGCGCTTCCACGCGGCGAACATGCGGCTGACGCTCTCGGTCGTCGTACCGACGAGGCTCGCGACGTCGCGGCCGCGTAAAGGAAGCGCGACGAAGGTCCCGCCTGACACGCGCGTGCCGTAACGCCGCGCGAGATCCCCGAGCAGGCGATCGAGGCGCGCCTCGACCGTGGGCGCCGCGCGGGCGTCGATGCGCGCGGCGAGCGACGCGGCCGAGGCAGCGTGAACGCGCGCGAGCGCCGAGGGGTGAGCGTCGAGCGCGCCTTCTGGGAGCGTCGCGACGAGGCACGAGCGAAGCGCGACGTGCTTCCACGGGACGGCGAGGACGAGCAGCGGCGCTCGCGCGACGTCGATCACGAGGCCGCTCGAGACCATCTTCACCGCGCCGCGCGCGACGACCGTCCCCGACGCGGCGGCCACGATTTCGGCGCGCGCGCGGATCGTCTCGATTTCAGCGCTTTCCGTGAGGCGCGCGGCGATCTCGGCGGTCACGCCGAGCGTGGAGGCGATCGCGGCAGCGACATCGCCTTGGCGCGACATGGGACTAACGGTAACACCGCGGTTGCGACGATGAACACCCTCCGCCTCGTCCCAGCGATCGTCTTGATCGCGCGCGTGGCGGCGGCGCAGGACGACGTCGAGGAGGTCCACGTGCGCGGCTCGCAGGCGCAAGGGTTCGACTCGCGCGCGCGCATCGAAGACGCCCCGCGCGAGATCACCGACGCCGCGAGCCTCGTCGAGCCGCTCGTCGGCGTGCACGTGCGAAGGCTCGGAGCCGACGACGGGTTCGCGACGATGTCGATCCGTGGCTCTTCGTCGAACCAGGTCTCGTTCTACTTGGCCGGCGTGCCGCTCCCCGCCGCGGCGGATCCGACGGTCGATCTCTCGACGCTCCCGCTCTGGCCGGGATCGCAGGCGCGCGTCCACCGCACGTTCACGCCGGCCGCGCTCGGCCCCGCGTCGCTCGGCGGGACGCTCTCGATCGATCCCCCGCGCGCGACCGGTCCCGAGCGCACCGACATTTGGATGGCGGGCGGCTCGTTCGGCTCGCTCCGCATGCGCCTCGGCGACGTGAGCGATCTCGGGCGCGGCGTGCGCGTCGCGAGCGGCCTCTCCGCGAGCCGCACGCAGGGCGACTTCAGCTACTACAACGTGAACCAGGCCTCCGATCCGCGGCCGTACATCCCGAGGCTCGACGACGACAGCGCGCAAGCGAGCGGGCTCGTGTCGCTCTTCGTGCCGATGCCGAAGGGCTCGGTGCGCGCGACCGCGATGGTGCAGGCGCGCGAGCAGGGCCTGCCGGGGAGCATCTTCGCGCCCACGCCGTCGCAGCGGCTCCGCACCGATCGCGAGCTCGCGACGGTGGAGCTCGCGTACCCCGTCACGCGGCGCGCGCGGCGTCATCGGCGCGCAGATCTGGGGCGTGAGGAACGGCACCGATTTTCACGACGCGTTCAGGGCGACGAGCTTGAGCCCGTCGGAGCAGACGACGACGATCGTGTCCGCGGGCGGAAACGCCTCGTACCGCGCGCGCTTCGGAAAGGTCCAGATCGCGAGCAAGCTCGACGCGCGCGGCGAGCGCTACGAGCCCGGCGACTACGCTGGACCCACGCCACCCACCGGCGCGACGCGCACGGCGATTGGCGCGGGCCTCGACGCCGAGTGGGCCGCGACGCGCGCGGTGTCGCTCGCGGCGAGCGCGCGCTTCGACGGGTGGTGGGACGCGTCGAACGATCCGGCTGTCGCGAGCGCGAGCACGTTCGACGCGAGGCCCAACGCGCACGTCGGGTTCGACGCGGCGCTCGGCGAGGTGCGCGTCGCGGCGCACGGCGGGTACACCTCGCGCCCCGCGAACTTCGTCGAGCGCTTCGGCGCGCCCGGCGGCTTCATCCCGTCGCCGAGCCTCTTGCCCGAGTCCGCGTGGACCGTCGATCTCGGCGCGCGCGCCAAGCACCGCTTCGGCAAGCTGCGCGTCTCCGGCGAGCTCGCCGGCTTCGCGCAGGCCGCGCAGGACCTCATCGTCTTCGCACCCGTCGGCGCGCAGCAAATCCCGAAGGCGCAGAACATCGGGAGCTCCGTGCTGCTCGGCGTCGAGGCCGAGCTCGTGGCGCGATACCTCGGCGCCGAGATACGTGCATCTTACACGGGTCTCCACACCGAGAACACGACCGCGTGCGCAGGCATGGCGTGCCCTCCGCTACCCGGGCGCCCCGCGCACGACTTCGTCATCGACGTCGCGTACCAGCTCGGCCCGCTCCGCCTCCGCTATGGCGTCGACGGGCTCTTCGGCACGACGACCGACGCCGCGGGCACGATCGAGGTGCCGCCGCGCGTGCTTCAGTCCGCCGGTGCGCGGCTCGACGTGCTCCGGAACGTTCGCGTCGCGTTCGACCTTCGCAACCTCTTCGACGTGCGCACGGCGAGCTACCCTCAGCAGTTCCTCGGCGGAGCGAGCGTCACGAACCCGATCGGCGACGTGTACTTCTTCCCATTGCCGGGCCGGAGCTTTCTCCTCAGCATCACGTGGCAACCGCGCGACTTTGCCACACGCGAGTGAGTGGCACGGGCACGCGACCTGCAGGATCTGCAGGCATGAAACGCATCGCATTTCTCACGGTCCCGGCGCTCGCCCTGATCGTCGGCTGCGCCGGCGAGTACAGCTACAGCACGCCGAGCGGCGGCGTGACGTACACGACCGGCGCGGAGATCTACGACGAGACGCCGCCCGGGAACATCGAGACCTACCCCTACTACGACTATCGCGGCGACCACCTCTACGACGTCAACGGTCGCTACTACGGGCGGCGCAACAACCGCTGGTACCACTACCAGGAGCGCCCGCGTGATCTCGACGAGCGCTATCGTCACGAGCGCCACGAAGAGCACGAGCACGAGCACGAGCACCACTAAGGCAGCGGGTGCGCGTCGAAGAAGTCGATCATGGTGTCCGTCGCGCTGATGTCCGTCGAGCACTTGCCGACGATCGGAAGCGCGACGCCACCGGGCCACTGATGGCCGCCCTGATCGATCTTGCAGTGGACGACGTTCGCGCCGCCCTTGCATAGGCTCCACTGGGTGCACGTCGCGTCGCCGTTCGTGAAGATCGTGACCGGCGGCGCGAGGCACCCGTTGGAGTTCACCCAGAACGAGAGCGTGTCGGGCACCGAGCGGAAGACGATGCCCATGCCGATGTTGATGAACGGCGTGCCGCCGTTGTACGGCACGACCGGATCGCTCGTGCCGTGGAAGTCGAGCACGGGGATCGCGCGCTTCGGCTTGCAGCTCGTGGGCGGAATCGCCGAGGACGCCCGACACTGGCGCGATCGCGCCGAAGACGTCGCTCATCTCGCAGCCGAGCCGGTGCGAGAGGAAGCCGCCGTTCGAGAACCCCGTCGCGAAGACCCGCTTCGGATCGATGCAGTAATCTGCCTCGATCGCGCCGAGGAGGTCGCGCGTGAACTGCACGTCGTCCACGTTGTTCGTCCACGAGTCGCCGCAGCAGTCGCCCGCGTTCCAGCTCGTCGCGATGCCCTCGGGGTACGCGACGATGTAGCCGCGCGCGTCGCTCGACGTGTCCATGCGCGACTGGACCTCCTGCTCGTAACCGGTCTCGGAGAAGCCGTGGTACGCGACGACGAGCATCGCGCCCTTCGTCGGGTCGTAGCTCGAGGGGACGTGCATGTGCGCGACGCGCGCGAGGCCGCCGGAGGTGACGTGCTCGTCGTGCGAGCCCGAGCCGAGCGACTTTCCCGTGCACGCGAACGCCCCGGTGGTGCTCGCGTCGAACTGCGCGCTCGGCGCGTAGGCGTCGGGGTTCGGATCAGCCGTGGGGTACGCGTCGGTGAGGTCGACGGAGGCGTCCGGGAAGGTCGCGTCCGTGGGTGTGCCCTCCCAGCCGGCATCGACGGTGCCGCCGTTTCCGCAGCCCAAAAGAAAGCCGATCGCGCCGAAAAGCGCCGCGCCGCGCATCGCCTAAAGCTAGCACGTGTGCTATTCCGCCCGCACTCCACATGACCCAAAATGCTCCCGGAAACCAAGCGACGCTGACGCTCACGGGCGGCGCCGCGATCCTCGCGCCCATCACCGCCTTCCCCAACGGCGTCCCGTCGAACGCGCTCGTCTTGATCCCGATCGCGCCGAACGGACAGCCGCTCGAGAAGAAGATCACCGAGGGACCCGTGGCGCTCCAGATGGAAGAAGTCTGGAAGCTCCTCGGCTTCAACGGCCCCGCGGTGCAGGTGCAGGACGAGCAGGGTCGGCCGATCATGATCGGCCTCGAAGATTTGCTCGCGGGTCTCGACAAGAGCTGGAACGAGAACCAGGACGACTTCGAGCGCGGGAAGATCTACGCGCAGAAGCTCCTCGAGCACGGCAAGCACGCGAAGGCCGAGCAGGTGCTCGCGAAGATCGTCGCGAAGGGCGGCGGCGGCGAGCTCTGGCTTCTTCTTGGCGTGGCGCAGGCCGCTCAGGAGAAGTGGGACAAAGCCGAGGGCACGCTCAAGGGCGCGCAGAACCTCCTCAAGGACAACCCCATGGCGTCCATCGAGCTCGCGAAGGTCATGCGCGGCAAGAAGGACAAGGCGGGCGAGCGCGAGCACCTCGATCGCGCGCTCTCGATCGCGCCGAACTTCGTCGACGGCTGGGCGCAGCTCTTCTTGTTCCTCAAGGAGTCGAAGAACGAGGACGCGGCGGTCAAGGAGATCGAAGAGCTCGCGAAGTCGCCGGTCAACGCGAAGACGGCCGCGCCGTTCATCGCGCTCCAGGGCTTCTACGCCGGCGAGGAAGCGACGCGCGACAAGGCGATCGAGTTCGCGAAGAAGGCCGTCGAGCGCTCGCCCGACGATCCGCTCGCGCTCCTTTGTCTGTCGGCCCTCTACGGCCAGGCGGGCAAGATCGAAGAGGTCGTGAAGATGCTCGCGCCGCACGAGGCGAAGATGCAGCGCGACGTCCGCATCGCGCACAACTACTTCGAGGCGCTCTTCGCGATCCGCGACATGAACAAGATCACCGCGCTCCTCAACAAGCTCGCGACCTCCCCGTCGCGCGAGGTGAAGGAGTTCGCGATCGTCCGCTCCCGCGCGATCGCGCAGATGCTCGAGCAGCAGAAGCAAGCGCTCGCCGCCGCGGGCCCCGCGCCGTCGCCGATCATCACGTCGTCGAAGTGAGCTGAGCGCGATCGACGCGCCGAGCGAACACGAGCCCGCGCTTCAACCGTGGCCCAACAACTCAGGGCGGTTTTTGGGAACCGTGTTCAACGGTGAGTCCGGGCTTTAAACGTAGGAGCAACGCCAGGTCTAGCTGTTGCGCTAAACTCAGGAAATGAGCTTCGCGAGGGTGACGTTATGCCTTGCATTGTCGGCATGTAACGCATCGCGCGATATCGGCGATGCCGGCGGTGCTGACGTCGAACAGTGTGCTACCACCGGTGGTGATGCTGTTGTAGATGGTGTGATATTCGGAGGCACGTTCGCTGCCGCGGACGCGTACATAGCTCAATACCATCCTACGGATACAATCGTGATCGCGATTGCCGAATACTCCGCGGCCTGCTCTTTGGCGCCAGGACAGCCGGTCAGTTCGAGTGCACTCAGGATATTGATGGACTCTGTGACGTTTGCGGTGAACGTGGCCAACGCCGCGTTACCGGTCACACTAGCGGTTCCCTTTCCGAGCTCACTCGCACCCTTGGAGGTGATTTTCTTGATGTGGACGCGCAATGCGGTCCTTTGAAAGCATATGGTCAAAGTGGGACCATTACGATCACATCTAGCGATCGGTGTGGAATCATGGGAACCTTCGATGTTATTTTCGATACTGGGGATCATCTTTTGGGCAGCTTTCGCGCCCCCTTGTGTTTGATGCCGGTGGATGATGCGGGAGTGACGGTGGCTGATGCGGGCGGGTTTTGTCACTGAAACGCCGCCTGGCTGCTGAAGGTGCGCCGTCACGTGGAACCCCAAAATCGGTCTAGCGGTATTTGAGTTCACATCCCCGACCGAAGACAGCCGAACCACCGCTACACGGGCGTGAAGCGCGCACGAATCACGCGAAGCGTCTTCAGGAGAGCCGCTTCACGCGGATGCGCAGGCTACTCCCGCCCAAGTGGCGAACACCTCGCACCGAGGCGTGGACCACTTCACGGTCATCCACGAAGCACCTCACGCCCGGGCGACAACCATCCCACGCCCGGGCGCGAACGACTTCGCGGAGGAGCACTCCTCCGTGCCCAGATGCGCGAACCGTCCTGGGCCCAGGCGTAAGGCACTTTACGTTTATGGGTGATCGCAATAACGGGCGGCGTGATCGCCCGTGCGCCCGTGTCGATTTGTCGCAACGTCGGCCACGTCGCGCCGATGGGACACCGTGACGACGACCGCGGCGCAATCTCGCACCGTCCTGAGCGTCACGGTGGATAGGAACATGTCAGGGAAGAATCTCAACAAGTCGACGCGATTGGAGCGGAATCAGAACATCTCGAATGGCCTGCGCGCGGCCTGCCCCAAGGCGAGCATTCCGGTGAACGGAAAGATCGTCAAAGCGGCGGACGCGGCGAAGGCGTTCGACGACGCGAGCGAGGCGGAGAAGAAGGTGATTCGGGCGCGAGCGCAGTATCTCGCGGCCGTCGAGGAGGCGCGCGTCGCCGAGTCGAAGGTGAAGCCGATGATCCAGCCGCTCAAGAGCTTCGTGCAGAACACGTTCGGCGAGCGGAGCGACGTGAGCGCGTCGTTCGGGTTTCAGCCGCGCAAGACCGGCCACGTGACGGCGGAAGTGCGCGCCGAGGCGGCCCTCAAGCTCCGCGCGACCCGCGCCGCGCGTGGCACGATGGGCTCGCGCACCAAGGCCGCCATCCACGGGCACGTCGAGTCGCCGGAGCCGGTTGCCGCGCCGGTCGCGACGAACGGGACCAACGGCGCGGCGCAGTCGGCGCTGCTCTCGCTCAATGGCGCGTCGCACTGAGGTGGTTTCGACAATCAGGAGACGGGAGGCGCCTCGGCGAGGTGGCCTCCCGTTTCTGTTTTGTCAGGGGTCACGCGAGCGGCGAGCGGCGCCGCAAGAGCGCGAGAAACAGCGGGCCGCCGATGAGCGCGGTGACCGCGCCGACCGGGGGCGTCGTGTGGAGCGCGTGAAAGAGCGCGCGGCTCAGCGCGTCGCACAAGACGAGCGCCGCGGCGCCCGCGGGAAGCGAGAGCGGCAAGAGCTTGCGCACGTCTGGCCCCACGATGCGACGGAGCGCGTGCGGCACGATGAGGCCGACGAAGCCGATGAGGCCCGTGACGCTCACGATCGCGCCGACGACGAGGGAGCAGGCGATGAGCGTGCGGCGCTCGAGCGCGGCGACGTCGACGCCGAGGTGACCGGCTTGCTCGCTGCCGAGCGCGAGGAGGTTCAAGCGGCCCGCGTCGCGGAGCAAGAACAGCGACGCCGAGGCCGACGTAGCCCGCGACGAGCGGGAGCGCCGCGGGGGACGAGGGCGTGTCGAGGAAGCCGACGAGCCAAAAGAGGATGTCCTGCGCGACGCGCTCGGGGACGAGCGTCTTCAAGAACGTGATCGCGGCGGAGGCGATCGCGTTGACGACGACGCCCGCGAGCAGGATCGACGTGCCGCTCTCGCCTCCGCCGCGCTTCGCGAGCGCGTAGACGAGGACCGTCGCGCCGAAGCCGCCCGCGAGCGCCGCGAGCGGAAGCACCTCCGCGCCGAGGAGCGTGGACGACGCGACGCCGAGCGCGATCGCGACGGTCGCGCCGAGCGCGGCGCCGCCCGACACGCCGAGCACGTAAGGCTCCGCGAGCGGATTGCGGAGCACCGCTTGGAACGCGACGCCCACCGCCGCGAGGCCGCCGCCCGCGACCGCGCCGAGCAAGACGCGCGGCAACCGCAGCGTGAGCACCACGGAGCGATCGTTCGACGCCGCGTCGAACAGGGCGCGCGAGAGCGACACGTCGCTCGTGCCGATCGCCAAGCCCACGACGCACGCGAGCGCGAGGAGAATCGCGCCGAGCGCGATGCGCTTCATCACCGATTCATTCCTGGTTGCGTTCGTAGAGCAAGCGCAGGCCTTCGAGCGTCAGCTCCTCGTGGTACTCGTCGATCGTGCTCGAGAGCGGCGTGATGAGCCGGCCGAGGCCGCCCGTCGCGATGACCTTGCACGGAAAGCCGAGCTCGTCGCGAATGCGGCCGACGAGGCCGTCGACGAGGCCGACGTACCCGAAGACGATGCCCGATTGCATCGCGGACACGGTGTTCTTGCCGACGACCTTGGCGGGCTTGGAGATCTCGATGCGCGGGAGCTTCGCGGCGCGCGTGAAGAGCGCGTCGGCGCTGATGACGATGCCGGGCGCGAGCACGCCGCCGAGGTACTCGCCCTTCGGCGAGACGCAGTCGAAGTTCGTCGACGTGCCGAAGTCGACCACGATGACGCCGGTCTTTCCGTCGCGCGGCGCGCGCTCGTAACCGGCGACCGCGTCGGCGATGCGATTGGCGCCGACCTCGCGCGGGTTCTCGATGAGGATGGCCATCCCGGTGCGCGTGCCCGGGCCGACGACGAGCGCCTCGCGACCGAAGCAGCGGCGCACGACCTGGATCATCGGCTCGGTGAGCGGCGGCACGACGCTCGCGATCACCGCGGCGTCGACGCTGTCTGGCTCGATGTGGTTCATCGCGAGGAGCTGCAAGACGAGCGCCGCGAACTCGTCGTTGGTGCGCCCGCGATGGCTCTCGAGCCGAAACTGTTGGCGCAGCGCTTTCCCTTCGAACAGGCCGAGGACGATGTTCGTGTTGCCGACGTCGATCGCGAGCAGCATGGCGCCGCCGAGCTTACTCGACCTTGACCGAGCGCACGACGTCGCCTTCGGCCACGGCGAGCCAATCGCCCTCGGCGTGGCCGATTCGCGCGTACTCGCCGTCGAGGTGCGGGAAGCGCCCGAGGGTGACGAAGAACTGGCTCGAGCCCGTGTCGCGCCCCGCGAGCGCGACGCCCACGTCGAGCGGGCCGAACGGAACCGGCGACGTCTCGCAGCGGAGCGACTGCCCCGAGCCGTTGTAACCGTCGCCTTGCGGATCGCCGAGCTGGACGACGAACGCGGGCACGACGCGGTGCACGACCACGTTCGCGTAGAAGCCGGCCTTCGCGAGATCGAGGATGCGCGTCGACGCGATCGGCGCGAGCTCCGCGTCGAAGGTGATCGAGAGCGTCCCCGCGTCGGTCGTGAGCACGAGCTTGCCGCCGTGCGGCGCGGCGATCTCTTTCGCGACGGGCATCGTCTGCGGCGGGGCGCAGGATGCTTTGTCGTCGCCGAGCGCGCGGAGAGCCTTCACGGCGTGATCGCGCATCGTGATGTTCGGATCCGAACATGCGGCCTTCGCGGCCTCTTTCGCTCCGGGTGCGCGCAGCGCAGCCGCGGCGTCGACGAGGCCCGCGCGCGTCTCGAGGGCGTCCTCGGGCCACTTGAACGCGATCGCCGCGGCGAGAGCCTTGGCGATCACCGGCGAGAGCTCTTGCTCGGGGGCGCTGGTCGGCGGAGGCGCGTTTGGATCGAGTGCGTTTCTGCGCTCCTTCGCGGAGAGGACGAGCGCACGCTCGGGGTGCGCGTAGAGGACCTCCGCGGCCGACGCGACCACGCCGGGGTGCGACGTGTCCGCGAGCGCGGCGGCGAGCGCGCCGAGGCCGACGTCGCCGAGCTCGCGGTGACTTCCAACGGCGCCGAGCGCGTCCTCGCGCACCTTGAGGTGCGCGCTCTTCGTCAGGGCGAGCCACGCGGTTCGCCTCTCGCCGACGAGCGGGCGGCGAAGGAGCGACGCGAGGCGCGCGCGCTCGTGCGCCGCGCTCCCCGCGGTATCGCACGCGTTGATCGTGCCGGAGTCGTACGCGCCTTGGGCGAGCAGCGAGGCCGCGGCGCAACGAAGCTCCGCGAGCCTCCGCGCGAGCGACCCGGGCGCTTCACCGGGCGAGCGCAACGAGGCGATCGCGGACAAGACGCGCGTCGCGCTCGGCGGCGGCGTCTGCCCGAGATCCGCGAGGCCGACCACGAGCTCGCCGTAGAGATCGCCTCCGATGCCCAGCACCGCGAATGGATCCTTCGGGTCCGGGAGGATCTTCGCGAGCGCGAGCACCGCCGCGGAGCGCCCGGGCTCGCCGAGCTTGCCGAGCGACCGCATCGCGTCGATGCGCTCGATTCGACGTGAAATCCGCGCTCGTCGTCGCGACGCGCGAGAGCTCGGGGATGGCGCCCTCTCCGACCTTCGCGAGCGCGCGCACCGCGAACACCCGAGCGTCGGATTTCGGCGTTGCGAGCGCCTTCTTCGCGACATCGAGGAGGCGCACGCCGAACGCGTCGTTGAAGCGCTCCGCGCGCGCGAACGGGTAGAGAGCGGTCACGACGCCGTCGCCCGCTGCGTCGAGCAGCGCGGTCACCGTGTCGTCGTCGAGCGCGCCGCGCCTCGCCGCGACGTCGCCGACGCCGTAAGCGGCTTGCTCGCGCCACGCGAGCGGCCGCGTCTTCGCGCGGACCCAGCTCGCGAGCGTCGACTCCGCGAGCGACCCGCCGCATCGCCCGAGCGCCCGCGCGATCGCGAAGCGCAAGTCGACGGATCCACTCGAGCGCGGCGCGCCCGCGTCCGCGCTCGTCGCGTCGAACGACGCCGCGCGGGCCACGAGCGCGCGAACGCGCGCCTCCTCGTGACCCTTGCACGAGAAGCCGAGCCCGTAAGCGCCCCACGCGACCGTCTCCGCGTCCTCGTCGCCGAGCGCGCGCAAGAGGCCCGCTTCGCTCGGCGCGTCCGCGATCCGCGCGAGGGCGCGAGCCGCGCGGCGTCGCACGACCGCATCGCGGCTCGTCTGCATCTCCGGCGTGACGAGCTCCGCGCGCCGCGAGTCCTCGGCCGTCTCGATCGCCTGGAGCGTGGCGCCTGCGTCGATGCTTGCATCTTGCAACGATCCGTCCGGCGCGCCGCCGCCGTGGCCGCACGCGAGGAGCACCACGACGAGCGCGAGGAGCATCCGATCGAGCCGCGCCGCCACGCGCTCGCGCACGAGGCGATACGCTCGCGTCCCGAGGCTCGAGGGTCCGGGCGGCACGGCGATCTCGTCGACCTCGAGCCCCTGCGCCCGAAAGAGCGCCGCGGCGCGCGCCATGTGCCAAGCGCACGTCACGAGCGCGACGCGCCGGACCCCGCGCTTGGCGAGGAGCTCCGCGGTGAAGCGCGCGTTCTCGCGCGTGTTGCGAGACCGCCGCTCGCGCAAGATGATCGCGTCGGCGACGCCCCGCTGCGAGAGCTCCTCCGCGAGCGCATCGGCCTCGACGCGCATCGCGAGCCCCGAAACCTCCGCGTCAGCGCCGGAACGGGCGACAGGCCACGCCCGACCGCCGGTCGCGACGATCAACGTCGCACGCTCTCGCCTTCGCGATTTCCGCCGCGCCGCGCGCGCGCCGCCCAGCCGCGCCGACGAGCGGTTTCCCACTCGCGGACGCGATGCGGCACCCGAGCACGACGACGGCCTCAGATTCCATGGCTTTTGCGTTGACTCGCCCCGACGCGGGGACCTATCACAGCTCTTCGAGCTTTCGCATGCGCATTACCTTTTGGGGAGTACGCGGGAGCATCCCGACGCCTGGCCGTGACACCGCGGAGATCGGCGGCAACACGAGCTGTGTCGAGGTGCGCGCTGGAAAGCTCGTGCTCGTCCTCGACGGCGGCACGGGCCTGCGCCTGCTCGGCCAGAAGCTCCTGAAGGAGATGCCGGTCACGGCGCACATCTTCTTTTCGCACGTGCATTGGGATCACATCCAAGGCTTCCCGTTCTTCGCGCCCGCGTTCGTTCCGGGCAACACGATTCACCTCTACGGCGGCAACGACGTCTCGCGCACCCTCGAAGAGACGCTCGCCGGACAGATGGATTATCCGAGCTTCCCCGTCCAGCTCGGCCACATGGGCGCGCAGATGCGATTCCGCGACATGCGCGAGGGCCAAGCTCATCAGGCTCGACGACGGCGAAGGCCACGAGCTCACCGTGCGCACGACGCGCGGCAACCACCCGAACGGCGTCTGGGTCTATCGCATCGATCACCGCGGAAAATCCGTCGTTTACGCGACCGACACGGAGCATTACTCGGTCGTCGATCCGAAGCTCGTCGGCATCTCGCAAGGCGCTGACGTCCTCATCTACGACTCGCAGTACACGCCCGAGGAGTACGCGACGAAGCTCGGCTGGGGCCACAGCACGTTCGAAGAGGGCGTGAAGATCGCGCGGAGCGCGCAGGCGAAGAACCTCGTGCTCTACCACCACGACCCGAACCAGTCCGACGCCGCGGTCCGCGAGAAAGAGCGACGCGCGAAGGAAATCTTCGAGACCTCGATCGCGGCCTACGAAGGCCTCGTCATCGAGCCCTGAGATTACGTCGACGATTACCGAATATTACTGGCAGGTGCCGTTGCAGATGCCCGAGCAGCAATCGCTGTTCGTCGAGCAGAGGTTGCCGACGCCGACGCACGCCTTCTGGCAGACCTGCGTGCCCGGGTTGCACACGGAGCTGCCGATGCAGCAAATCGTCGCGCTCGTGCACGGCTGAAAATCGGGGACGCACGCGGTGGCTTCCTTCGCGGAGTCTTGCGGCGTGCCCGAGTCGGTCGGCGGCGGGGTTTGTAGGGGCGCACGCGACGACCAGCAGCGCGGCGAAGGCGACCTTGTGCATCGCGAGCGATTCTATCATCGAAGGGCGCTCAGCGACGATCGAGCTCGTTGTGAACGACGGCGATCGCGTCGTCGGCGTGGAGGCTCGTCGGTCCGACGGAGAGCGGCCTCGCGCCGATCGCGTCGAGGCGCGCGCGCACGCCTTCGTCGAAGCCCATGTGGTCGCCGACGAAGAACACGGGCCGCTCGAGGTCGAGCGTCGCTGCGCGAATGTCCTCGCCGCCCTCGACGAGCACGTACGGCGCGTACGCGCCGAGATCCGCGAGGACCACGTCGAGCCCGCCGCGCGCGATCGAGATGCCGCGCGTGCCTTCGCCGAACGACGGCTGATCCTCGACGTACGCGAGCATCTTCTTCAGCGTGCCCGCGAGGCTCCGCTCGTCCTGACGCAGGTACTCCGCCGTGCTGCCGTCGATGCGCACCGTGCGCGGCGCGCGTGGCCCGCCGCCGAGCACGAGGTAAACGATCGTGTCGCGCCGAACGCCGTGCGAGACGAGGAGCCCCGCGCGCACGCACCGGAGGAGGACGTCGAGCCGGCCCGAGCTTCCAGGCACGTCATCGAGCACGAAATCGGGCGACGCCGTCGCGGTCTGCCCGATGACGACGAAGCGCTTCATGGATCTACTGGTGAGTACACTGCCCCTGCACGATTGTCAGGAGCGCCGACGCGTCGGTGCAGTCGCACGTGATGGTGGGCACGTTGAACGTGCTCGTCTGCTGACCGTTTTCGTCGCAGACGCCTTCGTAGGTTCCCGCCGACGTGCTGCTCGAGTCCGCGGGATCGCACGCGCCGCCGATGCGCTTCTTGATGTCGCCGCAGGTCCAGTTGATGTCGTATTTGCACAGGTCGTGCAGTCGTTCTTTGGACCACCGCACCCGATGACCACGGTCGCGACCGTGCAGGAGGGCGCGTCCGAGCCTGCGTCGGGATTTCCACGAGCGCGACGTCGCGACGAGCCCGCGTCGTACACGTTCACCGACGCGTCACTCCACTCGCCACTGCCGGCGATTTCCGAGCGCGCACCACACGCCGCGATCATCAACACACCAAGGTATCCCCACCTCATGCCTTGGTATGGCCACCAGCCGACGTGGCCGTCAACGGTAGTTTCCCTAATTGAGAGGAACGACTTGATCCTGTGGAATCAGGATGGACGCGCTCTGCGCGGGGACCTGCATGCGCAACGTGCCGTCCGCGGCGACGGTGTGCGTGGTTTGTGACGGGTCGAGGATGTCGACGAGGACGGTGCCCGGGGGCGCCGTGACCGGCATCGCGTTCACGTCGCCGGTGCTGCTGCTCTTGTTGTCGTTCGTGTTGAGGACGACGAGCGCGTAGGTGCCCGGCGCGTCGCCGCCGCCGCGCTCGTACGCGAGGATGCCCGCGTCGGTCTCCTGGCCGGTGTGCTGCGTCGAGTAGACGACGGTCGAGATCGCCGCGTCGAAGCGCGAGGTACGCCTTGCGGATCTTGTTGAGGTTCGCGACGTGTTGGAAGGTCGCGCCGGTCTCGTCGTACTTGCTCGTCCAGAAGATCTCGCGGTTCGCGGGATCGTTGCCGCCCGAGAACTCCTGCTCCGTTCCGTAATAGATGCACGGGATGGCGTCCTCGGTGAGGAGCAGCGTGAGCGCGTTGCGGAGCGCGGGCAGATCGCCCGCGGCGTCGAACAAGAAGCGACCGACGTCGTGGTTGTCGAGGAAGCCCACGAGCGCTTTGTACGGCGGGACGTTGATGCCGTCGTTCTGCGGCGCGGTGCCGTAGTTCGTCTTTTCGCGCGTTCCACAGGTTCGCGATTTGCTGCGTGCCCGCCTGCGACGTCGTGTGCGCCTGCGCGAAGACGTCGTGGAACACCTGGAAGTGCTGCGAGAAGTAGAACACGCTGTCGAGCTCGCCGGGCACCGTGTAGCTCCCGAGGAGCTGGTCGTCGCCGTCGAACGCCTCGCCGAACATGAGGAAGTTGTGCTTGTTCTGCGGCCCGAGCCGCGAGCGCACGCCCGCGGTGAAGTACTGCCAGAACTCGTGCTCGACGTGCTTCACCGTGTCGATGCGGAAGCCGTCGAGGTCGAACTGCTCGACCCAGCTCGTGAACGCGTCGACCATGTACGCGCGCACGTCGGGGAGCTCCGTCGCGACGTCCTTCAAGCCGCCGGGAAAATCGCCGAGCGTGCGCTGCGCGGGATCGTTGTAGTCGAGGATGCGGCCGAAGCCGTGGTACGCGCCGCGGCGTGCCCAGGAGATCCAAACCCCGTCCGGCGGTCGGCGCGGTGCGGTTGATCTCCGGCATGTTCAAGAAGATGACCGGCGCGCGTCCCGCGTTTCCCGCGGCGGAGTACGCCTGGACGCCGCGCGGGTCCCAATCCGGATCGTATTCGTTCTCGTTCGTCACGGGCGAGGTCGAGCCGCTGCCGCCGATGTACTGATCGGGTTTGCCGTTCAAGTTCATGTCGTAGAAGAAGAGCTGACCCATGTGGTTGCAGACGATGTCGAGCACCACCTTCATGCCGCGCGTGTGCGCCGTGTTGACGAGCGAGCGCAGCGAAGCCGCGTCGCCGAAGTGCGGGTTGAGCTTGTGCAGGTCCTCGGACCAGTAGCCGTGGTAGCCGTCGACGTCCGCGTCGGACTCGACGTTCTTCACGATCGGCGAGATCCACAGCGTGGTGACGCCGAGGTCTTGCAGGTAGGGCAAGCGATTCTCGAGGCCGCGCCAGTCGCCGCCTTGGTACTTGCCGAGGAAGCCGGGCTCGACGTTGTAGTCGTTGTTCAGGTCGCCGTCGGCGAAGCGGTCGACGATGACCTGGTAGATGACCTCGTCGCGCCAGTCGTCGACGTGCGTCGCGAGGACGGCCTTCTGTCCCGTCGACGGGATGTCGGCGCACGCGAAGACCGAGAGGAATATGACGTTCCGTAATCTCATTCTGGCCTCACGGATACGATGACGAGTTGAACCACCACTCGACGTTGAGCCCGAGGTATTGCTGCACCTCGCGCGTCGCGCGCGGATCCTCGATCGGGTAGAGCGCTTTGTAGCCTTCGTTCGGCACGGAGAGCGCGTAGATGACGCGGAACTGCGGGCGCTTGTACGACCCGCGCCCGAACGGCGAGAAATACGGCATGAGCGCGAAACGCCACATCGACGCGAAGAGCGGCGAGCCCGACGGCGAGGTCGGATCGGGGAACGCGTATTGGCGCGCCTGGTAGCTCGCGTCGAGCGCGACGCCGAAGTAGCGGCCGAGGTAGACCTGCGGTCGCACGTCGACGACGCCCTCGGAGTAGCGCTGCAAGCTCGTGCCGGCCTCGCTGCCGTCCGAGAAATATCGGAAGTACGCGCCGCCGAGGATCCCGAACCAGTCCTTCTCGAAGTTGCCGCCGGCCGCGACGAGGAACTCTTGCGAGTCGCCCGTCGTGCGGTTGTTCGCGAACGTCGTCGGCACGGCGAGCATGTCGTACGCGGCGAGCCCGTGCGCGTAGCGCGCGAAGAGGTTCACGTGCGTGTCGCGCTCGCCCGTCCAGAACCCGAGCTGCGCGCCCACGAGGAATCCCCAGTCCGCGGGGAGCGGCACTTGCTGGCTCGAGACGGGATCTTGGAAGACGCCCGCGCTGAGCTGCTGCGTCTCGCCGTAGAGGATCACCTTCATGCCCGCCTTCGGGTTCTTGAAGACGCGCCCGTCGCGGAGCAGCTGCGTGAACTTGAGCGTCTCGACGACGCGCGGGCGATCGAGCGACACGACGCCGGTCGCGCCGATGCCGAACGGCGAAGGCACCTCGGTGACTTGGTACTGATACGGATCGTCGAGCCGCTGCATGCCGACGTGCGCGGCGATGCGCGTGTCGGACTGCGCGAAGTCGTAGCTCGCGCCGCCGCCGATGGTGTTCTGGTTGTCGAGCGGCCACCAGTCGAGCAGGTAGATGTCGTCGCCGCGGTACATGCGCGAGCCGATCCACGTGACGAGCCCTTTGTATTTGGCCTGCGCGTAGAGGTTCCGAACCAAGAACATCTGGTTCACGTCGCCGCTGAAGTGGAAGAACGGCGCGGTCAGCGCGAGCGTCGCGACGATGCGCGATTGGATGCCTTGCTTGAACGAGTCCTCGCGACGGAGCTCGAGCTCGGCGTAGCTGTCCTCGTCCCAGCGCGCGCCGTGCGCGACGAAGTTGACCGGCGTGGCGACCTGACCCTCGAGATCGCTCGCGATGCCGACGCGCCCGTACGAGCCGAACTCGAAGCTTCCGTGCGGGTTTTCGTCCTCGGGCTCCGCCGCGCGGCCCTGCGGCGACGCGTCGAGCGGCTTGGCGGGCTGATCGGCGCGCGCGCCCGACGTCGCGAGCGCGATGGCACCGAAGGCGCAGAAATAGGCCAGTCGCACGCGCACGGCGTTACCAGAATCCATCGAATCAAGGCGCAAGAATCGCTTGCCCCCATGCGGCGAGGTTCACTGCGAGCGATTGACCAGCGACCTTCGCGCTCGGGCCGCCGAGCGCGTCGTTCAGCGTCGCGCCGTCGGCGAGGCCGAGCGAGGGCGGGAGCGCGACGGTGACCGCCTGCGCCGAGGACGTCTTGTTGATCGCGACGAGCGCGACGTCGCCGCTCGCGGACTGCCTCGCGAAGACGACGACCGCCTCGCTCGCGAAGACGTGCACGTACGCGCCGCGACGGAGGGCCACGAGGTTCTTGCGCGCGGTCCCGAGCTTGCGCACGAGCGCGAGCGTCGCTTGCTCGTCGGCCGAGAGGAGCGTCGAGTCGCCGCGCCAGTTCGCGCGGTTGTTCGGGTCCGCGCCGCCCCACTCGCCGTATTCGTCGCCGTAGTAGATCATCGGCGCGCCCGGCTGACCGAGCAGCCACGACATCGCGACGCGGAGCCTTTGATAAGGCTCGCTCGTCGTCGGCGGGCCCGCGTAGTTCGTCCACTTGTTTCCCGCGCGCGACGGATCCGAATTGAGCGTGACGAAGCGCGGCGTGTCTTGGCTGCCGATGTACGGCGACATGATCGATCCGTTCGGGTACTCCCAGCCGCTCGCCTGCGACCAGTAGTCGGCGTGGATCATCCCGTGCGTGTCGTTCACGAAGACCTGCATCGGGACCGCGTAATACAGGGGGAAATCGAACTGGCCGTCGAGCATCCACGGGGCGACGTAGTGGCTGATGAGATCGTATTGCCACTGGTTGCACGATAGGCCGCAGTCGCTCCATCCCATCGCGGTCTCGCCCGTCATGAAGACGCGCGTGCCTGACGCCTCGAACTCGCGGCGGACCGCGGTCGCGACGTTCATCACCGCGGCGTCGGGCACCTGCTTCACCGCGTCGACACGGAAGCCGTCGAGGTCGAACTTGTCGAGCCACCACACCGCGTCGGCCTCGAACTGCTCGCTCGCGGCGGGGTTCGTCCAGTCGATGTTCGGCAGGTACGTCGTGAAGACGCAGTCGAGCCTGTGCGAGTCCCAGTCGCAGTTGTTCGTGCCGCACAGGCAGCCCTGGTGGAACCAGTCCGGGTGCGCGGTGAAGTACTCGTGGTCTTGGTGCACGTGGTGGATGACGAAGTCCATCAGCACGCGCATGCCGTGGGCGTGCGCGGTCTTCACGACGGCCTCTAGCGCCGCGGCGCCGCCGAGGCGCGGATCGACCTCGCGACCCTTGACGGGCCAATACCCGTGATACCCCGTGACGAGATCGACGCCGTCGGAGTCCGCGAACGCGCCCTTCGGGTTGGTGTTGAACGGCGTGAGCCAGAGCGTGCGAACGCCGAGCTGATCGAGCGCGCCGCTCTCGATCACCTTCTGCACGCCCGCGAGATCGCCGTTGTGGAAGTCCGCGCGCGGGTCGACGTTCGGCGTCGGGCTCACGTCGTTCGACGTGTCGCCGTTTTTCAGGCGATCGGTGACCGCCATGTAGATGAGCGAATCGCGCCAGTCGAACGCCTGATCCTCGATCCAGAAGACGAGGCGGAGCGGCGCCGCGGCGCGCCCGAGGCGATCCTTAGCGCTCACGAAGATCGTGTATTTGCCGCTCGCCAGGTTCGGCGCGTCGACCGCGATCGCTTCGCCGTTCACCGTCGCGGTGAGCGCCGAGTCGGTGAAGTCCTTGCGGATCGTCGCGGCCGCCGTCGCGGGATCGATCTGCGTCTCGGCGGCGCCCGGCACGAAAGCGATCTGCGCCGCGTAGTGCCCCTTTGTGTTCGTCTGCGACGTCACCTCGAGCGTCGGGAGGTAGCAGTCGGTGACGGTCACCGCGGAGTTCTCGACGCCGCTGACGAATTTCCGCATCGTCGAGCTTGGGTCGAGCTGCCAGTTGGAATCGACGACGAGCTTGTACGCCCACCACCCGGGCGCGAGGGGGACCTTCGCGGTGAACGCGCCGTGGCCGTCGGGTCCGCTCATCGCGACCGGGCTCGCGAAGCTGTCCCACTCGCCCGCGACGCTCACCGACTTGGGCGACGTGCCCGAGGGCGGCGCGAACGTGAACGTGGTGGCGCACGCGCCGGCGTCGAGGTCGATGACGGGCGCGTCGATGGCGACGTCGGGCGCGCCGCCGTCGGGTCCGCCGCCGTCGTTCGTCGCGGGCGGCGTGCTGCTGCATCCGAGGAGCAGTAGGCCCGACGCGGAGACCGCGAGCTGCTTGCGCCTCCGCGCGACTAGCGCGCCGAGCGCGAGCGCGATCCACGCGGCGCTCCCCGACGTGCTCACGCCCGTCGCGTCGCACGAGCACCCGCCCGAGGGCGGCGGAGGCGGATTTCCGCCGTCGCCATTGCTTGCATCTTGCACGGGATTTCCTCCGTCGCTTGCCGCGTCCGCGCCCGCGTCGCTCGGCTCGGGCGGCTCCGGCGCGAACGAGCCACACGCCGGCGTGACCGGGCTTCCGCGATCGAGCACGCTGAGCACGTACGCGCCCGCGCCGAACCCGACCATCGGCGCCGCGCCCGCGTAGTCGGCGGTCAGACGATCGTGCAGCTCCGAGAGGATGTCGAAGTTGTCCGCCGCTTGCGCGACGTTCCACGCGAGGAGGTCCGCGCTCGCCTGAGCCTGCCCGCTCGCCTCGAGCATGCGGCCGACGCGCATGTCGACGAAGATCCACTCGGCCGAGTCGTACGCGCCGCCGCCTTGGTTGCGGAAGAACCCGCGCCCGCTCGGCGGAACGAGCCCCGCTTGGATCGCCGCGAGCGTCGCGTGCGACGTGTGTCGCGTCGGGTCGATGAGCCCGAGGCTCATCGCCTCGACCGCCGCCGCGTCGAGCCAGCCCGTGCCCGAGGAGAGCGTCTCGCTCGCCTGCGCGAGCGTCCCGTCGGGCGCGCGCAGCGTGAGGAGCGCGTCGCGCGCCTTCTGACCTGCCGTGAGGTACACGCCCGCAGATTGCAGATCGCCGGCGAGCGTCGCGAGGTGCGCGGCGTCGCAGAGCCCACGCGCGGCCGCCGCGGTCGTGTACGTGAAGTGCTTCTGCTGGCCGTTCCAGTGCACCTCCCAGATGCTCGAGTCGGCGGCGATGAGCCCGCTCGACGCTTGGAGCGACACGAGCACGTCCGCGATCTTCGGCTTCACGATCGGCCACCACGCCTTCAGCGACGCGGTGTCGTTGCTGTGCACGACGTACGTGTGGAGCGCCCAGAGAAACAGGCCGAACCCGTCGAGCTCGACGTTCGGCCCGTTCTGATCGCTGTCGCTCCACTCGGTCCCGTTTCCGTAATAACGAACGACCGAGATCTGGTAGGGCGCGCCGACGTACGTCTGGAAGTTGCCGGTGGTCGCCCCGAGCTGGAACGCGAGCGCGCGCTTGGCCTCCGCGTCGTGACCCGTGCGCGAGAGCGCGACGGTCGCGTAGGCCATGTCGCGCACCCACGTGATGTTCCACTGTCCGGGGGCGATCGCCGCGAGGATCTGCCCGTCGCTCGCGTCGGTCGCGCTCACCTGCGCCATGCGGAGCATCGCCTGCGATTGCGCGAAGACGCCGCTCTCGAGCGCGCTCGCGCCCGTGGGCGGCGGAGCCAGCCAGCCCTGGAAGCTCGATATCTCGTCCGCGAGGATCTTGTCCGGCGTGCGCGAGGCGACCCACGTCCGCACCGCGTCGACCGCGCCCTGCGCGTCGGCTGCGGGGTCGAGCACCGAGAACCAGCCGGCCCAGGCGGACGCGTTGAGCGCGATGTCGCCGAGCGAGAACTGGAGGCCGCAGATCGCATCGGTCGTCGCGCCGCCCGTGCCCGCGTCGTTCATCAGGTTCTGCCCGGCGACGAGCAGGTTGTACGGGTTGTTCGGTGTGGAGCCGTGATAGCTCGACGCGCCGAGCGCGCCGTACCCGAACGCGACGCCGCTCGGCCCCCACTCGTAGAACGCGTCGCGCTGCGCGTTCCACGCGGTGTTCTCTCCGTCGCCGCCGACCACGGGCGAGCCGCTGCCGAGGTGATAGTTGTAGAGTGCATAGACATCGACCGCGCCGCTGCCGCTCGCGCGCGTCGCCTCGACGACGGTGAAGAGCGCGCCGCGCTGGAGGCCCATCGGCGAAAAATCGTACTCGTCGAACGTGACGCCGAACGCCGAGCGGACGACGTGGACGATCCCCGTGCCCTGCACGTACTCGACGAGAGACGGCGCGATCGCGTTCAGCCAGGTCGACTGCGTCCCGACGCGAACCCCGGGGTACGTGTCGTAGAGGAAGTTCCGCGTCGAGACGTTCGGCGCCGCGCTCTGGTACGGGTGCTCGAGGAAGAGATTGAATTTGTCCGCCGAGGAGTCGAACGCAGCCGTGATGCGCCCGTTCGACGTCGGCAGGTGCGTCGTCGACAGGTGCGGCTCGGCGAGAGCGGACGCGTCGCGCGCGAGGCCTACGGCGAAGGCGGCGAGGAGCAACGCATACGACTTGTGAAGCATGGCGCGCTCTCCTCGAGGTGGAAGGCGCTTACCATGTGTCCATCGCGGCGCCATCCAAAAAGTAACTCAGACCTGAGTTACGGGTCCGGGAGCCACTCCCCGACGGCTTCGGCGATCGACCGCACCGCCTGCTCCTCGTCGGGCGTGAACGGGTTCGTCTCGTCGCTGTCGATGTCGATTTGGCCGATGATTCGGCCCCCCTTGCGGATCAGGACGACGAGCTCCGAGCGCGTGAAGAGGTTACAGGCGAGGTAGTTCGAGACCGCGCGCACGTCCCCGATGTTCTGATCGCGGCCCGTCTCGATGGCGGTCCCGCAGACGCCGACGCCGACCTCGATTCGCGTGTGGTGCGTCGGGCGACCGTCGAACGCTTCGAGCACGAGCTCGCGTCCGTGGAGCATGTAGAAATACACGGACGTGTACGGCCTGCCGGCTGCGCGGATCTCGTTCGCGACGAGCGTGAGGAGCTCGACTCGCTTCGGACGGCGCGCAGCGGCGGACTTCAATTTGTAGATGATGCTCGGCGCGTCGAGGATGGCCTTCGGCATGGACGCTCCATCTTAACGCACAGGGCGAGCTCAGCGAAACGGTCCCGCGGCGCTCCCGCCGCGCAGAGCGCGCAGCACGGTCGTCATCTCCTGGATTCGCGGCAGGAGCGCCGCGGGATCCTTCGTGACGTCCTCGATGAAGATCCCGAGCTCGCTCCCCGAGGCGTGAAAACCCGCGTGCGCTTGGAGCGCGCGGAGCGCGTCGCGCGCAACCGCGGAGAGCGCCGCGTCCTCGATCGACGGCGCGGCCTCGAGCGGCGGCTCGATGGGGACGCGCAGGACGGTTCCGCGCGGGCTCGTCTTGCGCGGCTCCCAGACCGTGCCGAGCTCGAAGCGGAAGCCATCGAGCGACGCGTCGTGGATCCACATGCGCCCGAGCTCGAGCCGGCCCGAGGTCGAGCCCGCGAAGGCGCGCCAAGCGGCGACGTGCTCGCTCATCGCGAGAGGCGCGGGAATGCGCGCGACGGCCTGTTCGACGAGCCCCAGCATCGTCAGCCCCGCGCGCGCGACGCCCTCGAGCGCTGCGGCCGACGACGCCGCGCCCGCGATGCGCAGCTGCGCGTGATCGTCGTCGAGCTCCGCGTTCGTCGTCGTCGCGAGGTACGAGAGGAGCGCGTCGTCGAAGAAGGCGGTGAGCTGCGCGTTCTCTCGACCGACGATCGAAAAGCGCCGTCGCGCGGCTTCGTCCCGCGGCTCCCAGCGGCCGCCCAAGATCGTGTCGAAGAGCCCGCGCTCGCCGAGGCGCACGTCGAGCCCGAGGTGCGGATAGCGATAGCGCGCGACGATGCCGAGCGTCCCTTCGTGCGCCTCGCGCGAGAGCGTCATCGACACCGCGCCGCGCGACGCGATCATCGCGGCGGTGGACTCGTCGTACGAGAGGCCTACGCGCTGCGCGACGATCGTCCAGAGCCGCGCGAGCCGTTGGCGTCCGACTGGGAGCGCGCGGCGCGATCGCGGCGGCGGCTCGACGCCCGGAGGCATGCGCACGACCTGAAGCGGGATGTCGAGCACGACGTCCGACCCGAGCACGACGTCCACGCGGATCTCGAGCGCCCACAAAACCGCGAACAGGCCCGCGTCGAACGACGCCCACAGGTTCGGCGGCAGCCTCAACCGGAACGGGAAGCTCTCGCCCTCGGGCGGCGCGCCAGAGACGAGCGTCGTCGTGTACAACGCGATCACGTGCTGCGTCACGAGCGGCTCGCGCGTGTACTCCTTCGCGACGAAGCCGAGCGTCACGCGGCGCACGCGCTTCGAGCTCACGTTCGCGAACGACACCTCGCCCGAGAGGTCATCGCCCGGCGCGAGCTGCGTCGTGTCCACCGAGGCCTCGATGTACATCGCGCCCGCGCGCGGTCCGTTCGGGTGCGTTGCCGTGATCGTCGACGTGTTGCCCTGCGGCAGCCGCGCGGAGCGCCGCGACGGGGAGCGAGAACGACGCGCGTCGATCGATCCAAAGCGGAATCGCGACGTGGACCTCGATGGTGTAGACGACGCGCCCGAACCCGCCGGCGACGTAATGGCTCGGGGGCACGTCGGCCGGCAGCGCGAAGTGAAATCGCTGCCGGTAATCACCGCGCGTCAGCTCGCCCGGTTTCCATCGAAACGTCTGGCGCGGCATGATCGCTCTCCCGCGCGAGGCAGACGTCTTGCCTTGCGGGATGATGACCAGGACCTCGCCCGTCAGCGACACGTCGACGTGCTCGGTGGGCGTCTCGCTGCGGCTCGTGAGCGCGACGTCGACGTCGACGCGCGCGCCGGGCTCGAGCGGCGAGCTGCCGAGCAAGACGCGGACGATGGGACGGCTCCTCACGCGCCGAGCATACCCGCACCGAGCACGGCGGCGCGCACGGCTCCGAGCGGCTTCGCGAGATCGCTCGCGGCGCTCGAGATGATCTCCTGGTAGCGCGCGGGCGTGAGGCGCGCGTCGGGCAAGAGTCGCTCGAGGAGATCGATCGCGTCGGCCATGCGGGCGAGCTCGGTCCCGCCGACCACGCCGACCATCTCGGCGACCGTCGAGAGGAGCACCGTCGCCGCGTCGATGTCCGGGTTGCCGGGAAGGGCGAGCGGCAAGCTCGGGCTCGGGGTTGGGGTCTTCGGCGGAGGCGGAAAGAATCGATCGAACTGACGCTCGAGCGCCGCGCGATCTCGGTAGAGCGCCCGCGCACGCGCCTTCTCGCTCTCGCTCAGATCGGATTCGGTGAGGCCGAGCTCGCCTCGCGCGGCGGCGTTCGCTTCGAGCGCGTCGATCGCATCCGTGTCGCGCTGCTTCTTGCGCGCGGCGATCTCTTCGACGAGGTCGCCGATTTGCGCGGCGATTGCCTGCGGCGTCGCGCGATCCGTCGCGACGGGCGGCGGGTGAATCGCTGCGCCCGGATCGATCTCGCCGATCGCGATGCGGTGGAGCACCTCGTCGGAGATGAAGTGATAAAAGGCGTGCTCGCCGCGCGAGCGCTGGCGCGCGACGATCGCGCGGAGCGCCTCGTTCTGCTCGCCGAGGGCGATCACGCTGAGGCCGATCGGCAGGTCCCCGAGCGTCTCGCGCGCCTCAGTGACGCGTTTTTCGTCCACGGGCGCGAGGCCGTCGGTCACGACCACGATCTGCGCGCGCGCGAGGTCCGCGTCCTTCGCGCGCGCGGCCGCGACGTCGCGGATCGTCGCGACGAGGGCGCCCTCGATGTTCGTGCCGCCCGTGTGGATCGTCCCGAGCACCGTCTTCAGCGCCTCTTCCGCGCCCACGCCCGTGTCGACGCGCACCGAGGGGCCGACCTTGTCCGTGAAGTATCGATAGAAGAGCGCGACGTGCGCGCGCTTCGCGTGCTGCATCAGCCGCTGGCGCAGGGTGAGGAGCTCGCTCGCGACGATCGCGTCGCGCATGCGCGCGCGCGGGCCGATCATCGATCCCGAGCCGTCGAGCACGTACGCCCGCACCTCTCCGCGCAGCACCGTCTTCGGATGCGTGACGGTCTCGTGCGCGATGTAGCGGCGCGCGAGCAAGCGCCCCGCCGCGAGATCGAGCACGAGCGTGCGCGGGTCCTCGATCACCGCGTCTTGCAGGTCCTCGACGTCGAGCGCGGGCAGGAGCGCGAGATCGGGCGTCGGGTGACGCACGGCGCGGAAGATCGACTCGTGCTCTTCGATGCGCGTGGGCGTCATCGCGCCGCCGAGATCGAAGCACCCGTCGACCGCGAGCGCCGCCGCCGTCACCGCGTCCGCGCCCTGGTCGGTGAAATACATCGCTCCGTGCTGCGCGATGTCACGCTCGGCTGGATCGGTCGCGTTGCGCATCGCCTGGTGCGCCTTCCGCGATTTTTTGTACGTGTCCTGGGCGATCTTCTGGAGGTCGACGCCGTACATCTGCCGCGCGCTCCGCGCGAGCGACTCCTCGCGCGACATCGCGCCGTGCCCTCCGAGCTCGTTCATCGCGTGCGACGTGAGCGCGAGGAGGCGCTCGTCACGCTGGGCGACCGCGCAGGTCTGCATCGCGCTGAGGGCCGCGTACGCGCGCTCGCGCTCGCCGCGCGTCGTCGCCTGGCGGAGCTGGTGCGTGAGCGCCATGTCGGGCGAGATGCCCGCGGCCTCGAGCCGATCGATTCGCGCGATCTGCTGCGCGAGGTGCTCGAGCCGCCCGCCGCACGCGTTCGCGTCGAGCGGCATCGCGGCGCTCGCGCCGAGCAGCGTCTGGCGCGCGGCCTCGAGCAGGCGACGCTTGCGCCCGAGGAGCTCGCTCTCCGCGTCGGCCGCGTCGAGCAACCGATCGACGCTCGCGAGCTCGAGCTCCACGAGCCTTCGCGCCGAGGCGTCCGGCGGGTCTTTGTCCTTCGCCTCCTCCGCCGCGCGGACGACGAGCGGCGGGAGCAACCGCACGGGCTCCGTTTGCGCGACGAGCGCGCGCGCACCGACGTCGTCTTTTTCGACGGCGCGCCCCGCCCGCACGACGAGCTCGTAGATCCGACGTAGCCAACCGCTGTGCGTCACCATCGGTTGGTTGTTCACGACGCACGCGCGCTCCACCGCCGACACGTTCGTCGCGAGCTCCTCCTGGGCGTCCTCGAGCGAGCCCTCGAGATCGCGCTGGTCGACGGCCGCGCCTCCGTCGAGCATCCGCAGCCGCTCGACGAGACGCGCGAGCTTCACGGTCCGCAGCTCGGGGTCGACGCCGAGCCTCGCGAGGATCGGCCGTAAAATACGGGAGAACGGCGCGCTCACGCGATCGGGGTCGAGCGCGACCCGCTCGATGCGCGTGGCGACATCGTCGAGATCGACGCTCAAGGAGAGAGCACCGCGGCCCACGCCTCGTCGGCGCGCTTCTGGAGGAGCCCTTCGAGATCGGCGTGGACGCGATCGCGCAGCGCCTCGAGCCTCGTGCGGAGCGAGTCGGCGTCGGCCTTGCGATCGGGGAACACGTCGCCGACCACGCGCGCCTCGAGCGCCGTGCGGAGGAGCGCTTGTTCGTCGAACGCGACGCCGAAGAACCCCGAGGCGACGAGCCTCTCGAGCTTGTCTTGCGGCGAGCCTCCATCGCCGCTCGCGCTCTCGTACCAGCGCTCGAGGAACGCCGTCATGGTCTCGAGGCGCTCGATGTCGAGCTTCGCGACCGCCGCGGCGATCTCGGCGGGGACGCTCCGCGCGACCTCGTGGAGCGCGTCGACGGCGGCCTCGGGGTTCGCGGTGCTGCGCAGCATGCGCTTCGGCGCGACCCGCATCGCGAGCTCGAGCAGCGTGTACGCGCCGGGAACGCGATGACCGATGCTCCGAAGCTTTCGGTATCGCTCGTGGTCGAGGACGTCGAGCGGTGGCAACCCGGCGCGCTGCGCGGCGCGAACGAGCGCGCGCCCCGCGCCGCCGAGGAGATCGCGGGGCGCGAGCGCCGACCGGAGCTGGTGCTCCTCGAGCACGTCGAGGATGGCCTCGACCTGCGCGACGAGCTTGGCCCTGTCGGGCGCGGACGAGTGCTCGAACGCCGCGTTCACGAGCGGCAAGATGCGCGGAGAGACGACGCGCCCCTTCACGTTTCCCGGCGCGCCCACCGCGGCGAGCCGCTTTCCGATGCGATCGAGCGTCGCGAGCGGCGACGCGAGGAGCCCGAGCACCGTCCCGAGATCGTCGCCGCCTTGCGACGAGAACGCGACCGCGGCGTCCTTACGGAACCCCGCGTCGAGGATCGCGCACGCGTCGTCCTCGGCGCGCGCAGCGGCGCGCTTCCAGAGATCGTCGCTCTTCGCAGCGTCGTCCTCTTCGGCGCCGAGCGCGCGGATCTGCGTGCGATGTCCGACGAGCTTCTCGAGCTGCGAAATGCGATCGGCCGCGGCGGTCGCGACGGCCTCGAGGCTCGCGGGCTCCTGGAGCAAGAGCGAGGCGAGCGAGCCCGTGCTCTCGACGAGCGAGACCGCGTCGTCGAGGAGCAAGAGCGCGCGACCGCGCGTCCACCGCGCGACCGAGAGCGTCTCGCCCGGCGCCTTCTCCACCGCGTCGGCAATCGCGACGAGCGACGCCACCGTCTCGCCCACGGACTCGTGCATCCCCGCCGCGGCGCGCACGCCCTCGCGCAGCGCGCGCGACACGAGCTCGTCGACCGCCGCGCGCACGTCCGCGGTCGGCGCCGTGCGCGCGAGCTCGACGAGCTTCTCGGTCGAGAGGTTCTCGTGCGCCTCGGCCGGCTTCGAGCCTGCGGCCGGCGTCGGTTTCGCCACGGGCTTCCGCTTCGGCGAGGCCTTCACCTGGAGCTTGCCGACGCAGCGCTCGAAGATCTCCCGCTCGGTGCGGATGATCGAGAGCTGCCTTCGCTCGCGCGGATCGGTCTCGCGCGAGACGAGCGTGGCGAGCCCCTCGGGCACGGGACCGCCGAGCAAGATCGAGAGCCGGAGCGCCTTCGAGATCGCCCTCGTTCACCTCGAGCGCCCGCTCCGGGTTGAAGAACAATTTGTCGTACACGGTGACCGCGCGGAGGATCCGCCCCGAGCGCACGGCGGTGCGCGTCGACAAGTAGCGCGTCGCGAGGAACTGCGGGTCCGCGCGCTCCGCCGCGCCGAGCTCGTCGTCGAGCATGCCGAGGAGCTCGGCGAGCGCGTCGCAGATCGCGTCGGGCACGTAGACCGACTCGGTCGCGGCCTGAAGCGCGTCGAGGTCTTGGATCGTGAGCGACTCGGTCAAGCGCGGCATCCCCGTGCCGCCGACCTGCTTGCGGAGCACGTTCGAGAGGTTCAACGGCGCGGCGAACCCCTTCGGCACGAAGCTCACGAACGCGACGCGGTCGACGAACGCGAGCAGCGTCTCGCGCGAGCTCTCGAGCACCTCGGCGAGGTAGCGGTTCGTCGTCATGAGCGCGCACTCGATCGCGCCGCGCGTCGTCTTCGTGCCCTGCTTCAGCTCGCGCTCTTGCAGCACGTTGAGCGTGGAGCGAAGGAGCATGTCGCGCCCGTCGAACACCTCGTCGAGGAACGCGTGCACCGCGCCGAGCATGCCCTCGTCCGTGAAGTGCTCGGTGCGCCCCGTCTCCATCAGCGTCTTGAAGTTGATCGGCCCGACGAGGTCCGTCTGCACGGTGCTCTCGGTGAACTGGCGCGCGAAGAGGCTCGGCTGCCCCGTGCGCTCGTCGACCACGCGCCGAAGGACCGCCGACGCGACGCCGCTCTTCGCGGTCCCGGGCGGCCCCGTCATCAGCACGTGCTCGCGCGAAAGGAGCGCGAGCGCGACCTGCGCCAAGAGCTCCTCGCGTTCGACGAACGCGCGCCCGAGCTCGTTGAAGAACGCCACGAAGCGCGAGCCTGCGGCTTCGAGCCGCTGCGGATCCACGTCGGCCATCTGGGCCCCGAGACTACTTCAGTTGAAGCTTGACGTCTGTCGCATGCATATCTATGCATATGCATACGAATGCATATCGACGCCTTCGAAATCCTCGCCGACCCGACGCGGCGGCGCATCGTCGAGGCGCTCCGCGCCGGCGAGCGGCAGGTGAACGACATCGTCGCCGCGGTCGACATCCACCAATCGGGCGTCTCGCGGCACCTGCGCATTCTCCACGACGCGGGCTTCGTCCAGGTCCGTCCTGACGGGCCCAAGCGCCTCTACTCGCTGCGCGCAGCGCCGTTCCGCGAGATCGACGCGTGGATCAGCCGCTACCGAAGCCTTTGGGAGGCCCGCCTCGACCGCTTCGGCGAGGCGCTCGAACGCAAACAGAAGAAGCGCAAGGAGATGTCATGACGAAGAAGCGAATCACGCTCGAGCGCACGTACCGCGCGCCGATCGCAGACGTTTGGGAGCTCTGGACCACGAAGGACGGCATCGAGTCCTTTTGGGGGCCCGACGGGTTCGACGTCACGGTGCAGTCGATCGATCTGCGCGTCGGCGGCGAGCTTCGCTACACGATGAACGCGCGGCGCCCCGAGATGATCGCGTTCATGGCGCAGAACAAGATGCCCGCGTCGACGCCGCACAAGCTCACGTACACGGAGATCGATCGGAACAAGCGCCTCCGCTACCTCCAGCTCGCGGACTTCATCCCCGAGGTCGCGCCGTACGACGTCGACACGGTGGTCGAGCTCGACGAGACGGCGGCGGGCGTGAAGATGACGATCACGTTCGACGCGATGCACGACGAGATCTGGACGAAGCGCGCCGTGATGGGGCTCGAGAGCGAGCTCGACAAGCTCGGCAAGCTCCTGTCGCGCTGAGCGCTCAAGAGGCTCGAGCGTGCCGCGTGCTCGCCGTCTCGAACGCCAGCAACGCGCGGAGCGCGTCGACGGTCGTGAAGATGCCCGCGACGTGACCGCGCTCCATGACGACGGCGCAGCCGTATTTGTGCTCCGCCATGGCCGCGGCGACGTCGCGGAGCGGCGTGTCGTACGAGACCATGTACGGATCGGGCGTCATCGCCTCTTCGACGAGCGTCTGTTCCGGATCCGTCCCGCTCATCGACTCGATGAGGCGAAGGTCGCGCTCGGTGACGATGCCGACGAGCGCGCCTCCGTCGAGCACCGGCAAGTGACGGATGTGGTGCTTGATCATCATGGCGTGCGCCGTCGCGAGCGTCTGGTCGCGCCCGATCGTGATCGGCGACGGGGTCATGTGTCGGTAGACGCGTACGGGGTTCATGCGATCTCGAACGTGCATTCCGAGTGCCACATGATCCCACACGATTTCCCCGGGATTGCGATGCATGGCCTTCAGACGCGTGCACCGGGTGCGCATCGATAGGTCGAGCGCGCCATTGGCGTTAACACCCAAATCGCGGTAAACGCACGCGAGAATCCGCCATGCCGAAAGCCAAAGTCGCCATCGTTCGAACGAAGCCCGAGACCGTCCTCGCCGACTACCACCGCGCGATGAACCTCGCCGGTTACCAGGACGTCATCAAGAAGGACGCGGACACCGGGCTCAAGGTCAACATCTCCTGGCACTTCTTCTACCCGGCCGCTTCGACGACGCCGTGGCAGCTCGAGGGCGTCATCGGCGCGATGGAGAAGGACGGCTACAAGCGCGACCTCATCCACGCGTGCCACAACCGCACCGTCGTCATCGACGCGCACCTCGGCGAGCGCGAGAACAAGCAGCTCGACGTCGTGCAGGCGCACGGCCTCCGGAACGTCCACCTCTACGAGGGCGAGGAGTGGATCGACGTCCGCGACGCGGTCGGCGATCTCGACGAAGAAGTTCCTCTGCCTCAACGAGGTCTACCCGAAGGGCTTCATCGATCCCGAAGCGCTTCATCGGCGAGAACATCATCCACCTGCCGACGGTGAAGACGCACGTCTTCACGACGACGACGGGCGCGATGAAGAACGCGTTCGGCGGCCTCTTGAACGAGCACCGTCACTGGACCCACCCGGTCATCCACGAGACGCTCGTCGACCTCCTCATGATCCAGAAGAAGATCCACCGCGGCATCTTCGCCGTGATGGACGGCACGTTCGCCGGCGACGGCCCGGGCCCGCGCTGCATGATGCCGCACGTGAAGAACGTGATCCTCGCGAGCGCCGATCAGGTCGCGATCGACGCCGTCGCGGCGAAGCTCATGGGCTTCGACCCGATGACCGACTGCAAGTTCATCCGCCTCGCGCACGAGCAGGGCCTCGGCTGTCGGCGATCCGCGCGACATCGAGATCGTCGGCGACGTCGACGCAGGCAAGGAGAACTGGCACTTCGACGGTCCGTTCAAGAAGATGACGTTCGCGTCGCAGAACCAGCACCGCATCTACTGGGGCCCGCTGAAGAAGCCCGTCGAGTGGTCGCTGAAGACGTGGCTCGCGCCGTGGGCGTACGTCGCGAGCGTCACGTACCACGACATGTTCTGGTACCCGGTCTACGGCAAGCCGCGCATCCAAGCCGTGCTCGAGAGCGACTGGGGACGCTTGTTCCAGAACTGGGGCAAGGTCGAGCAGACGAAGGACGGCTACCCGAACGTCGGCGAGGCGCACCCCGAGCTCGTTCGCATGGGCATGAAGCACTTCATGGAGGGCACGCGCCTGGTCGGCATGGCCGTCGCGGAGTCGCCCGAGATGAAGGCGCGCCAGCGCCGCCGCCACGTCGAGTCGCACCCCTGACGCGTGCTGGATTTCGGGCGTGGGGCCGAAGTCGAAGGGAACACACGTCATCGTCGTGATCGGTCTGGGCATGATCGCATGCTCGCCCCAGGGCGCATCGATCGATGCGGGGACGCAGGATCAGCAGGCTCCGGTCATCACGAGCACCAACGTCCCCGACCAATGCGGCAGCAGCTGCAGCGCGACCGACATCTGCGTCCTCGCGACGGTGCGCTTTGGCATGCAGTGCGGCTTGGAGTGGCCGGTGCTTTGCGACGCGGGTGTCGACGCGGCCGGCACCTGCTCGACGATGTGCGCGCGGATCGCCGCGTGCCAGGCGCCGCCGAACGGTTGCGCGTCCACGGACTGCGAGTGCCTCGTTCGAAACCTGTGCCTCGAGACGAACCAAGTCGGTTCTCCGTGCGGCGGGTTTTGCGACGTGACCAGCAATCACGCGCAGGTCGCCTGCCTCAGTTGCAATTGATCATCGCCGCGAGGACATCATGGTGGCGCGTTCGCGCGCAGCAACCAAGTGTGCGGGCGCGTGAGCGCGACGGGCGCACCTTCGGATGAATACTCGTCGACGTATTTCATGGGGAGCGGCTTGCCGTACTCTGCCGCGTGCTTGCGCGCGTTGTCCCGCACGTACGCGACCGCGCGACGCACCTCGGTGGGCGTGCGAAGCGGCCGCGCGTGGTACCGGTCGGCGAGAACGCGACCGCGCTTCTTCATCATCGCGTTGAGGCCTTTGGCCACGCGAATCGAGAACCCCTGCATCGCGCGTGAAAGCGAGCCCGTCGCAGTGGCCTCGACGATGAGATGCACGTGGTTTCCCTGCACCGAGAAGCGGACGATCCGCATGCCGAAACGCTCGGCTGACGTCGCGATCGCGCGACCCACGACGGAGAACGCTCGGCGGCTGCGCAAGTTGTAGACGTGCTTCGCCATACGCACGGTGACGTGGACCGGTAGGAGCCGTGCGAACTGCGGACGCCGAAGGTGCGAGACGCCCGCCTTTTCGCCGTTCGGCTTTCGACCCGCACCGGAACGGCGACCCCCGCGGCGGTGAAGTCGAAGATCGAGCTGGCGCGACTGGCGATGCATTGAATTGGCACATATTATCACCGATGTGGTTTTCGTCGAGGTATCGCGCGTGAAAATCGACGTCAGGCAGACGGTGTTGGCCTGCGCGGAATCCGCGGACATTGCTGACCGCGGCAGACGGCGCGAGCCGCGACGCGCTAAGGTGCACGCGGCATGAACATCCTCACCGTCGAGAGTCGCGTCATCGTCGAAACCGCGCCGCGCGGGCTTCTAGCGGCGGCGGCTCATGATCTTCGCATCGAGGCGCCCGTCGCGTCCGGCGAGAGCCCCGATGGCGTCCGGTGCACTGCGCGATTCACGGTCTCCGAGATGAAGGTCGTCGCGTCGCGTCGCCACGGCACGAGCGACTGGCACGATCCGAACGAGCGCGACGCGCGCGACATCGAGAGCCGCATCCGCGATGAAGCGTTCGCGGGGCTGCGCGAGGTGACGCTCGATGCCGAGCTCCGCGAGTCCCGAGAGCGCGCGGAGCGCGCCGCCCTCACGGTGCGCGCGCAGAACACGCAAAAGGTCGACGTGCCCGTCCGCGTCGAGCGCGACGGCGAAAAGACGCGCGTCCGCGGCGAGTGCGAGCTGTCGCTCCACGCGCTCGGCACGGGCCGCATCCACGTGCCTCTCGGCGCCATCAAGCTGGACGACCGCGTCGTCGTCACGTTCGACATCGTGCTTTCCGGCTGAGTCGCCTATCATGGAGACGTGAAGGCTTGTCTCGCGTGCCTCGGCGCGCTCATCGTCGCGTGCTCTTCATCGGGTACGAACCCCAATCATGGCGACGGCGGCACCACGAGCGGTGGAGTGACGCTCTACGGCTCGGCGTACACCGGCGGCGAGTACAACCTCGGCCCCGTCGATTACGCCGAGACGCAGTGGCACAACGCGTGCGCGCCCTCGACGAAATACGCCCAGTCCGTGCAAGCCGTCGAAGGCACGCTCCTCGCCGGTTTGTGGGACGGGATCGCGAACGTCTCGAACTATTGCGACGCGTGCATCTACGTCCAGACCGGCGCCGGAAAATCCGCCGTGCTCCGCGTCGTCACCTACGGCGCGACGTCGACGAACAGCATCGACGTCAGCCCCGACGCGTACGCGCTGCTCGACATGAACGAGTACCCGCGCGCGATGACCTGGCAGTTTGCCGAGTGCCCGAGCACCGGCCCGATGATGTACGAGTTCCAGACCGGCTCGAGCGAGTGGTGGACGAGCCTCTGGCTCCGAAACGCGCGCGTCCCCGTCGCCAAGGTCGAGGTGCAGAGCGCGAACCACGCCCAGTGGACCGAGCTCCAGCGTGGGAGCGACGGTGCCCTCACCGACGGCGCGGGCTTCGGTCAGGGTACGTTTTCCATTCGCACCACTGGCATCGACAGTTCACAGATCACCGACACGTTCCAGTGGCCGGCGGCGGGGGTCGCGGGCCAAATGCTCACGGGTTCAGGCAATTTCCCCTGATTTGAATACGTTGCAGAGTCGTGCGTCCAACCGCGGTACGCCAAATGCAAAAGGGCGGTCACAACCATGGGTATGTTGAACATTCGTAACGTCGTGCTTGCCGCAGTGCTCCTCGGTCCCCTCGCTGCCACCACGGGCTGTTACGTGGAAGCGGAGGAACCCGTCGCCGTCGAAGGCTATGAGCCTCAGTATTACGACGGTCGCGTCGTCTATTACGACGGGGTCGGCCGCCCGTATTATTACGAGGGTGGGGCGGTCGTCTGGATCCCGTCTTCGTCGCCGTACTACGCCGGCTACTACGACCACTGGCGCACGTACGGTCCCGCGTACAACCGCTGGTACGCGTCGTCGGGTTATCGGTATCGCACGTATCGCGGCACCGGCGGTTACTACGGCGGCCACGCCGGCTACCGCACGTACAACCGCGGCGGCGGCAGTCGCGGCGGTAGCTACCGCGGCGGCTACCACCGTCGCTGATCGACGTCAGGTGCGGGTTCGAGCGCGCTCTCGGAGCGCCTCGAACTCGTGCTGGAACGACTCGAGCTCGGTTTCGCTCGCGTGCTCGAGATCCGCAAACACGTTGCGCGCGCGTGACGCGCGGATGAGCTCGTCCAGCTTCAGGTGGAGCGCCTTCGCGTCGCGGTTTTGCGTCGACTGGATTACGAACACCATCAAAAACGTCACGATCGTCGTTCCGGTGTTGATGACGAGCTGCCACGCGACGCTGTAGTGGAAGAGGGGACCGGTCACCGCCCAGACGACCACGATCGCGAGCGCGCCGATGAACGCCCAGTGCGAGCCGAGCTTCCACGCGATCGTGGACGCGAAGCGGCGAAAGCGCTCCGAGAGCGCGTTCTTCGCAGGCTCGCCCCGCTCCGCGCTTTCGTCGACATGGCGCTCGATCGCGTTCGTCATGGCGCACAGGACAGCAACGCGCGTGCCGCGACTACTGCTTGAGCCGCGCGATCGCCGGCGCGATCTTCGTCGTGCCCGCGGTCATCGGCTCCGCGAGATCGCCCTTCGCGTCGAGTCGCGCGCGCGTCGTACGCAGCGTGAAGTCGCGGGGTGCGAGCTTGCGCGTCACCTCGCTCCACTCGAGCGGCGTCGAGACGGGCGCGCCGTCGGCTGCGCGGAGCGAGTACGGAAGCACGAGGCTCTTGCCCATGAAGTTCTGGAGGTGATCGAGGTAGAGGCGCCCGCGGCGCGCCTCGGTCTGCGCTTCGAGCGAGACCTCGTTCGGATAGAGCCGGGCGACGAGCATCGAGATGCGGTACGCGAGCTCGTGCGCCTGCTCGGGCGTGTGCCCCGGCCCGATCGGGATGAGCACGTGCAGGCCCTTTTGCCCGCTCGTCTTCGGCACGCTCGGGAGCTCGAGCATCTCGAGCAGCTTGCGGATCGCGAGCGCGACGTCGATGACCGTGTCCCACTTCGTGGACTCGCCGGGATCGAGATCGAGGATCACCCAGTCGGGTGACTTGAGCGACGCGACGCGGCTCGCCCAGCCGTGGAACGTGAGCGCGGCTTGGTTGACCATCCACACGAGGCCGTCGCGCGTCTCGATGACCACGCGGCGATTGCCCTCGATCCAAACGGCGCGGAGATAATCCGGCGCGCGCGGCGGCATGCGGTGCTGGTACCACGTGAAATCGTCGATGCCGTCGGGCCAGCGCTGACACACGACGGGCCTGTCGCGCATCACGCGGAGGAGCGGCTCCGAGACCTCGTCGTAGTAGCGCGCGATGTCGGTCTTGGTGATGCCGTCGCGCGGGTAGAGCACTTTGTCGGCGTTCGTGATGGCGGGCGGCGCAGAGAGGCTCCGCTCCCACGCGATCGGCGCGGAGCCAGCCGAGACGCAGACGCACGGCGCGTCGTACGCCGACTCGTGCGCGCGCGCGACGAGCCCTCGGACGCCCATCGCCTCGAGCGTCTCGAGCACCGCGATGGGCGAGCCGTCGAGCGGCTCGGAGATCACGAGCGGATCCTTGGCGCCCGTGAAGATCGCGTGGAGCCTCGCGGCGCGATCGCGAAGCGGCCTGGCGCGGAGATCGTCGGCGCCCTCGCCGGGCACGTCCCAAGCCGCGAAGACGACGCGCGCGCCAGGCTTCGGCTTCTTCACGTACGTGCGCAGCGCGTCGAACGAGGGGCGCGCGCGCTCGTCGAGCGCGCACACGAACCCATCGACGACGAACGTGGGGGTCGCGAGCTTGCGGAGCGCCGTGACGATCGACGGGAACGTCTTCGTCCACTCGCGCCCGTCGGCCGAGAAGAGACGCACGTCGTCGCCCGCGCGGCACGCGAGGACTCGGTGACCGTCCCACGCGAGCTCGAGGCGATCGCCGTGCGCGGGCTTGCCCTCGGCGGGGCTCGGCGAGAGCCGAAAACGCCGCATGAGCATCCACGCCGAGTGTTCTCGGTCTCGCTTCTCCGCCACGCTCGATCGCCTCGGGCGATCAGCTTACACGACCGTTCGAGGTCGAGATTCGACCGCTCGCGCGATCTCGGCGCAGCCCGCGTGGAGCTCGCGCGTAACGAGAGTCATGCACCCGATGCTCAAGACCGCGCTCGCGACCGCCGTGGGCGCGGTCGTGTGGTTGCCTTCGATGCACTGTTTTTACGGCGTGGATCGCGCGCAGCGCGAGCGCATCGTCGCGTCGCTCGAATCGCGCGCGCTCTCCGAGCGCACCGACGTCGACGTGATGCGCGCGGTGAACCCCGAGTGGGACTACATGAGCCGCACGTTCACCGTGCTCGGCCTCGCGAACCGCGCGCTCGCGCACGCCGCGGACGAACGCCGCACGCTCGAGGCCATCGATCGCATCATCGAGACGACGCGCACGGAGGCGCACGACGAAGGCCGCTTCCTCCTCCCGTACGCGCGCGCGAGCGCCTTCGTGGATCCCGCTGCGCGCAGCGTCTTCATCGACGGCGAGCTCCTCATGATGATCGCCGCGCGCGAGGCGATCACGCCAGAGCCCACGCTCGACTCGGAGGCGAGCGAGCTCGCCGCGTCGATCGAGGCCGCGATGCGCCGGAGCCCGACGCTCTCCGCCGAGAGCTACCCGAACGAGTGCTGGACCTTCTGCAACACGACCGCGCTCGCCGCGCTCGCGATGCTCGATCGCGTCCGCGGCACGAGCGAGCACCGAGCGCTCGCTCGCGACTGGGTCCTCCAGGCGAAATCGCGCCTCCTGGACGAGCGCACCGGCATCCTCGTCTCGAGCTTCACGCGCGACGGCCGCGTCATCGACGGCGCAGAGGGCTCGTCGATCTGGATGAGCGCGACCAACTTGCTCCTCGTGGACGAGGCGTTCGCCAAGGACCAGTACGCTCGCGCCAGGCGCGAGCTCGGCGTCACGAGCTCGGGTTCGGCTGGGCCCACGAGTGGCCGCGCGGTGAAGCGGCGCGACCCGACGTCGACTCGGGCCCGATCGTTCCTCTGCTCGACGCGAGCGCGGGCTCGAGCGGCTTCGCGGTGCTCGGCGCGACCGCGTTCGGCGACGACCCATACCGTGACGCGCTCCTCGCCTCGCTCGAGCTCGCGGGCGTTCCGCGCGACGACGCGTCCGGCCGGCGCTACCTCGCGTCGAACCGCGTGGGCGACGCGGTGCTGTTCGACGCGCTCTCGTTCGGCCCGCTCTGGAGGCGCCAATGAGAGCTCGTCACATGCTCTTCGCGGCGGTCGCGATCGTCGCGCTTCGGCTCGCCCTTCGTGCGGTCGGCGCGGACGAGCACGCGGCGATCGTGTCTGGCATGCCTCTTTCGGCGGCGTCGCTCGTGCTCGGTCCGCTCGTCGTCCTCGCGTCGCTCGCCGCGTCGATTCTTGCGCCCGTCCTCGCAGTCGCTGCGGCGGTGCGCGCGCTCCACGATCGTTTCATCGACCGAGGCGAGAATCCGCGTTGATTTCTGCCGTCGCCACAAAATTCAGGGCGATTGGCGCGCGGCGCGCGTGGTCCGCCTGATGCATGGAGCACGCGCATGTCGATACAACCCGTCCATGCCGGGTCGGTCGTCGCACGGCGCTATCGTGCGACACGCCGAATCGCCTCGGGGGCGATGGGCGAAGTGTGGGAGGGCATCCACGTCGAGCTCGGCCACCGCGTGGCGATCAAGGTCCTGCGCAAGGAATCGCTCGAGTGCCGAGAGATGGTCGCGCGGTTCGCGCGCGAAGCGGTCTTGCTCGCGCGCGTCCACAGCGAGCACGTCGTCCGAGTCATCGATTGGGTCGACCGAGGCCGCCACGGTCCTGTGCTCGTCATGGAGCTGCTCGAAGGGACCTCGTTTGCAGAGATCGTGAACGACCAGCGCGTGTCGCTCGAGGACGCCGTCGAGGTCGCGATAGACGTCTTGCGCGGGCTTCAGGCGATGCACGCGGCGCGCGTCATCCACCGCGACGTGAAGCCGGGCAACGTCGTCTTGCGGCGCATGCACGACGGCTCGCGCCGCGCGGTGCTCATCGACCTGGGCGTGGGTCGGCTCGCCGACGACGACGTGAAGGTCGAGGAGCTCACGACCTCCGACCGCGTCGTCGGCACGCTCGAGTACATGGCGCCCGAGCAGATCCTCGACTGCCAGAACGCGAACGAAGCCGTCGACGTCTACGCGGTGGGCGCGCTCTTGTTCCGCGCGGTCGCTGGCGTGCATCCCTTCGGCGACAAGCGCGGCGTCGAGCTCGTGCGCGAGAAGATCCACCGCCCCGTGCCGCCGCTCCGCACGGGCCGCCGCGACGCGATCGCCCGTAAATTCGAGTCGATCGTGGAGCGCGCGATCGCGTACTCGCCGAAAGATCGCTACGCGACCGCCGACGCGCTCCTCACGGATCTCGAGCAGCTCCGCGCCGACATTCGCGTCGTGCGACCCATGGCCGTGCGTCGCACGCGGCGCAGGATCGTCCTCGGCGTCGCGGCGGCGTTCGCGGCGCTCTTCGCGGCGTGCTCGACGGAGTACGGCGGCGCGCGCGCGTCCGCGCCTCGACACCCGGCGGTCACGGCGACCGCGACGGCGGCCGCGACGGCGACGACGACGCTGACACTCGTCACTCCGGAGACGGAGAGCGTCTGTCGATGACGAGGCCGAAGAGGATCGGCACCCACGTCAGCGCGAGCGCGAGCGGGAGCGCGATCGTCGGGTTCTCCTGAAGTGACGTCCAGAGCGCTTGCGCCGCGCCGATCTTCTCGCCGACCTTCGCGCTCGCGATGAGGATCACCGCGCCGTAGCCCGCCGCGACGCCGACGACGCTCGCGATCGTGACGGCCGCGATCGTGGGGAGCTTTCGGAGCGGCGCGGTGATCGTCCGAAGCGCCGGGATCAGCGTCGAGGCCGCCGCGAGGTAGTTCGGGAAGAACATGCCCGCCGTGAACATCGCGAACCACCCCGCGCGCTGCGCCATCGGCCACACCTTCGGCGGCGTCGGATCGATCGGACCGAGCGAGATGTCCCACGTCTGCATGACGACGGTGACCAGATAGAGGAAGCCGAACGTGAACGCGACCTTCACGGGCTGCGACTTGATGCGCATCCACGTGGGGCCGACGCCAGCACCGTAATCAAGACGCCCCTCGAAATAGCCCTCGACGAGCAAGAGCGGGAGCTGCGCGAAGAGGATCGCGGCGCTGACCGAGGCCGGGATCTGCTCAGCGACGACGTCGAACCGCGACGCGACGGAGGCGGCGTGAAATAGCGCGGTCAGCACGAACAAAGGCGCGAGCGTGCTCGGCTTCACCCGCGCGAGTAAACCACGGCGTGGTCACTCGCGGGATCCGAAACCTTCGGTGCCGGCGATCACGGCGTCACGATGGCTCGACCTGTGGACCGGCGCGTGGCGCGGGGGCGGCGCGGCGACGCGGCGCGGAACGCCTGCGTCGAAAACCTCCGAGGTCGTCGTGGGCAGCGGCGCGGGCGGCGGCGGGATCTCGATCTCGACGGGGACGCGCCTCGGCTCGTACTCGAACGTCGTCGGCAGGGCCGCTGGCATCATGATCTTCGCGCTCGTCGTCCGCGTCGCGTCGCTTAGCGCTCGCGTCGCGCGCTTCTCGACGATGCTCGCGTGGACCGTGACGAGCACGGCGGCGAGCGCCGCGATCGCGCCGATCGCCTTCCACACCGCGCTCGGCCAACCCTCGTGAAGTCCCGCGATGTCGACGTCGACCGCGACGGGCGTGTCGCGGAGCGCGGGCTCGATCGCGCGCGCGAACGCGTTGCTCATCTCTTGCGGCGACGCGAATCGCTCCTCGACGCGAACGGCGATCGCCTTCGTGAACCACGCGTCGAGCGCCTCGGGCAGCCCCGGTCTGTAGTAGCTCGGCGGCGTGAACGTGCCGCGCGAGAGCGCGCACCCGATCTCCGCGCACGTCTCGCCGGGATACGGAAACATCGCCGTGAGCGCGTAGTAGGCGCACACGCCGAGCGAGAACAGATCGCTCCGCTCGTCGACCTCGCTACCGAGCATCTGCTCGGGGCTCATGTACTGCGGTGTGCCGACTGGACCGACGTGCCGCGTGCTCGGCGCGCCGTGTTTGCTGAGCGCGATGCCGAAATCGAGGAGCTTCACGTCGATGCGCTTGCCGACCTGGAGAAACAAGTTCTCGGCCTTGATGTCGCGATGAAGAATGCCGCACCCGTGCGACGCGGCGAGCGCGTGGCAGGTCTGGTCGATCATCTCGCGCACGTCTTCGAGCGGGAGCGAGCCCATCCGCTGCACGCGCTCCTCGAGCGTCTCGCCGACGAGCAGCTCCAACACCAAGAACGGCCAGCCGTGATCGGTGACGTCGAAGTCGAGCACGCGAACGACGTGCGGGCTGTCGACCTTCGCGGTCGCGCGCGCCTCGCGGTGGAACAGCTCGAGCGCAGCCTGCGACTGGATGGCCTCGTCCGAGAGCACCTTCACCGCGACCTGACGATCGAGCGCGAGCTGCTCGGCGACCCACACCCGCCCCATGCCGCCTTCGCCGATGGTGTGGAGCAGCCGATATGATCGAGCGAGCACCGCGCCGGCTAGGAGGCTCATCGCACCCTCCAGCTTGCGATTTTCACGCCAGATCGGCGTGTCCTCGAGCGCGTGGCGCTATGGTTTGACCCAGATGCGCGTCTGGCGCGCGGGGACCGTGGCGTTCGGCCCATTTTGGCTCGTGTTCGTCACGAGCTCCTGAAGCGCTTGCGCGGGCAACCCCGTGACCTGCGCGTCCGAGTCGCCGCGGTTGATGCCGACGTACACCTGCTCGAGCGGCGTCTCCTGCACGAACACCCACGTGTCCTGCGTCGCGCTCAGCGTCGTGCGAATGCCCTTGTAGAGCGCGGGGTGCTTCTTGCGAATGCCGAGGAGCGTCTTGATTCGATCATGCAAGTACTGCTGACCGGACGAATAATTCGACCACTGCATGAAGCGTCGGTTGTCGGGATCGCCCGCGCCCGCCATGCCGTACTCGTCGCCGTAGTAAATCAGCGGCGCGCCTTGGTTCGTGAAGAGCACGGCGAACGCGTTCGCGAGCTTGTCGAACGTCTTCTGGTCCGTGGGCTGACCAGGTTGGCTCGACCACGCGAGGTTCTTTCCGTCGGCTGCTTGATCGTTGAAGACCGGCGGCTCCTGCGCGAGGTGCACGACGCGCGGCAGGTCGTGGTTGCCGAGGAACGGGCTCATCACTGCGCTCGTGCCGTAGAAGAAATCGTTTCCGGCGTAGAAGCTCGCGAGGTCGGTCATCGACTCCTTCTTGAGGAGCATCGCGTCGACGACGTTGCGGCGCGCGGGGAAGTCGAACTGCCCGTCGAGCTTCGTCGCGGGGTCGACGAACGACTTGATGAAGTTCGTGTCGTAGAAGTCGTACGTCTCGCCGACCATGTAGAAGCGCTGTTGCGGGCTCTGGAGCGGGACGATCTGCGATTGGATCTGCGTGCGAAGCTCGGTGAGCCAGCTGCCGTCGACGTGCTTGATCGCGTCGAGGCGGAACCCGTCCGCGCCCGTGTTCTTCGCGAGGCTCACCGCGGCGCCGACGGAGTAATCGCGCGCGGCCTGCACGGTGTAGTTCCAGTGCGGTAGGTAGCTCGCGAACCAGCAGCGGTAGCCCTGCGCGTTCCAGTCGCAGTTCTGCCCGCAGATGCAGTCGCCGTTGTTCCACGAGTTCGGCCAGAACCACCCCGGGTTCTGCGAGTAGATGGGGCTGTCGATCGTGACGTGCACCATCGCGAAGTCGAAGAGCACCTTGAGCCCGTGCTTGTGCGCCTCGGTGACGAGCGTCTGGAGCTCCGCGAGCGAGCCGAAGCACGGCTCGTAGCTCGTCATGTCGTAGGGCCAGTAGCCGTGGTAGCCGGAGTAGTAGTGGTTGTCGCCGCCGGTCCCCTGGAACGCGGTGGTGTCCTCGTTCTTCACGGGCACCGTGACCCAGAGCGTGTTGACGCCGAGATCGTCGAAGTACCCGCCGTCGATCTTCTGCGTGACGCCGGCCCAGTCGCCGCCCTCGTAGTTGCCGTTCGCCGTTCCCGACGAAGACGTGCCGCTGACGTGGCAGTCGTTTCCGGTGTTGCCGTTGAAGAAGCGATCGACGAACACGAAGTAGACGACCGACGAGCGCCAGTCGAACACGCCCGGCGGCGGATCCGGCGGCGCGTCGCAGATCGCCGGATCGCACGTCACCGCGGCGAGGAGGTTGTTCGTGTTGTTGTTGCCGTCGGTCGTCGTCGGCGCGCTCGAGTCGATGACCCACGTCGTGCCGTTGACGAAATACTTGTATTGTACAGGCTTATTGTACGGGACGTTGACCGTCGCGACCCACGAGCTCCCCTGGCGCGTCATCGGCACGCCGCTCACCCAAGTCGACGCGCCGCCGAAGTCGCCGCGGACCTCGACGCTCGTCTCGTTGTTGAACGGGTACTTGAAGTCCTGCGCGCACCGCTCGAGATCGGGCGGGCACACGAAGCCCTGTGTGACGCTCGAGTCGTAGCCGTAGGGACCGCCGCCGCCGCCGTCGCCCGGGTTGAAGACGTTCGCGTCCGGCGGGTAGCCGTAATCGGGCGGCTTGGTGGTGTCGTTCCCGCAAGCGAGGAGCGCAAGACTGAGGGCAAGGAAGGGCCGTCGCACGACGCGTGGCAGCTTGGTCGCGCGGCGCCGCGGTGTCAACTCAGACCTGAGTGACGTCATCGGCACGCGCTCCCGGCTGGAACGAAGATCGCGACGGAGTGGCTCGGGAGCGTGATCGTCGGCGACGACGCGTCGAACGAGAGGCCGCTCCCGAGGGCGTCGGTCCACGTGCCCTTCGCCATGTTCTGCATCGGCAGTGTGATGGGGGCCGCCGGGTTTCGCGCGATGACGACGATCGCGGCGTCGTTCTGTGCGGGGTCCTCCCGGGCGAACGCGAGGGCCTCGGCGTCGGCGACGAGCGAGCGGTACGTCCCGCGGCGGAGCGCGTCCGAGCACGCGCGCAGCTTTCCGAGCTTCGACACGAAGTCGCGCGTCGCGAGCTGGTCGGCGCTCATCGCGGTGTCCGCGGGGAGCACGCGGCGCGAGTCTGGATCTTGGCGGCCCGCGAGGGCAACCTCGTCGCCGTAGTACACGACGGGCGCGCCGGGGAGCGCGTACGTCATCGCGAGCGCCATCTGCTGCTTTCGATACACGAGCGGATCGGTCGATTGCGGCGCGGGGATCCACCCGTCGCCCGCCGCGTCGCCCGCGGCGAGCGACGAGAAGCGCACGACGTCGTGGTTTCCGATCATGCGCGCCATCACGGCGCCCGAGCCAGCCCATGACGCTTCGCCCGTTTTTTCTGCGGCGTCGAGATCGCTCATCGGCTCGGACTCCTCTGCGATCGCGCCGCGGAGCGCCCACATCATCGGGAAATCGAACTCGCCGTCGAGGCCGAAGGGGCCGAGCTCGTAGCGGAGGAGATCGTACGCGTTCGCGCCGACGAAGTTCTCGCCGAGGAGGTAGGTGCGCTGCCCTGGGTGATCGAACCGGCGGCGCACGACGTCCACGATGCGGCGGCTCGCGGCGCGCGGCATCATCGGCACCGCGTCGATGCGGAGGCCGTCGCCGTCGAAGCGATCGATCCACCACGCGACGTCGTCGGTCGTCGTGTCGGCCACGTCGAGCGCGTGCCAGTCGAAGCTCGGCAAGTACGAAGCGAACCAGCAATCCTGGATGTGGTTGCCCCAGTCGCACGAGCCGATGCCGCACACGCAGTTCGTCTGCCAATCGGTGAACCACGCGCTCCCGTGCTGCACGACGTACGGGTTCTCTTGGTGGACGTGGTGCGGGACGACGTCGAAGATGACGCGCATGCCGCGCGCGTGCGCCGCCGACACGAACGCGTCGAGGTCTTGCTCGGTGCCGAATCGCGGATCGATCGCGCGCGAGCCCTTCGGCCAGTAGCCGTGGTAGCCGCTGTATGGGCGGCCGTCGTTGCCGAGGAACGTGCCCGTCGGGTTCTCGTAGAGCGGCGAGACCCAGAGCGCGTTGAAGCCGCGCGCCGAGAGCGCGTCGAGATCCGACGTGAGGCCCGCGAGCGTTCCGCCCGCGAAATCCGACGGGACCGCGGGCGGCGCGAGCGCTCCTGCGGCGCTTCGATAACGATCGACCATGACCTGATAGATGATCGCGTCGCGCCAGTCCCACGCGTTCGGCTCGCTCCAGATCGTGACGCGCGCGGGGCTCGCCGCGCGCCCGCGCACGTCGCTCGCGGTCACCGTGGCGATGTGCTTGCCGGGCGTGAGCCCGTCGAACGCGATCGTGAACGCGCCGTTCTGCCCGGGCGTGACCGTGGCCGGCGGTTGAGATTGGATCGACGTCGGATCGAGCTGGGCTCCGTCGCTCGCGGCGACGAACGTGAGCGAGGCGGTCGCCGATCCGCCGGAGGCGGGCGGCGCGGATTCGGACGCGGCGCTCACTCCGTCGACCCGGAGCGACGGCATCGAGCAGTCTTGTTGGAAGAGGAGCGTCACCTCCGCGCCGTCGTGAAATGCCGTAGTCCCCACGAAGGGATCCGCGACCCACACGCCGTCCTCGATGAACGCGTACTCGGACTCACCGGGCGGCGGCGTCACGCGCGCGGCGCGCCAACCTTGGCCCGTGTCGTCCATCACGTGGACGCCTGTCTTCCAACTCTCCCAGCTGGTCACGACCTCGACGCGCGCGAGCGGGCTCGCCGCGCGGTACCAGAGCGTGAGCTCGCACGACTCCGTCGGGTACGCGGGCTTCGCGGGCGAGCTGTCGCACGCCACGAAGAGCAAAGCGCCGAGAAAGACTGCCCGCACCGCCTCGTTTTACCGCGTGTCGGCTTCGAAGCAATACAGGCGCCGATCGCGCGAGCTCGACGTGATCTCCGCGACGAGCTCGCCGGTCTTGCCGTCGAGATCGCTCGTATCGAGCTCGAAGTTCTTCCAACCCTCGCCGTCGCGGTGAACGAGCTTGCCGAGGCTCTTGTCTCCGGAGCGGAACGCGATCGCGACGGGCGCGCCTTTTCCGTCGCGCTCGGCCTCGACGTAAATCCCGTGGTGGCCGTGGAGCACGCGACCAAAGGCGATCGAGTCGAACTTGAGGCGAATCGTCGCGCCCTGACCTTGCGCGGGCGCGAACAAGCAGCGACGCGGGCGGTAGTCGAGATCGGCCATGATCGAGGTGCCGACGTACGCGGCGCCGCACTGATAACGGAGCGAGGGGACCGCGGGACCGAAGCCGAGGTTTCCGCTCTGCACGCCATAGCGGCCATACGTGCACTCGTGCTCGCCGCTCGGATCGACGATCGCGACGTGCATGTCCGGTCGCCCCACGTGCCGCAGGAGATCGTCCTTCAACGTGACGGGCGACGGGTTCTCGAAGGTCGTGATCGCGATGCGTCCGACCGACGTGTGATCGACCTCGCGCCACCCGTGGAGATCGGAGAGGTGCTCGCCGCGGATGCCGACCTCGATGGCGCGCGGGAAGCGCGACACGTCCGGGTAGGCCTCGCGCTCCATCGTCGCGATCTGGTCGCCGAATTTCTCGCGGCCGACGGGGTCGACCCACTGGGGAGCGAAGGCGACGAGATCCTCGGGCTTCGCGCGCTTTTCGACCTCGGCCTTCGCGGCCTTCCAGTCTGCGTCGGAGACGACCGACGTCACCTGACGGAAGTACAGGCCGAGCTCGATGACGGCGACGGCCGGCACGACGAACACGATCCACTTCTTGAGCGCAGGGGGTAGCTCCAAGGCAGGCGCATATGTATCACGGGCGTGTTATTTGCGGACCGTGGCTCGCGTCGTCCTCGTCGTGCCTTGTTACAACGAAGAGAAGCGCCTCGACGTGAACGCGTTCACCTCGTTCGCGCTGCCTGGGCACTTCGTGGATTTCCGTTTCGTCGACGACGGGAGCAAGGACGAGACGGCGCGTGTGCTCGAGTCGATCGCCTCCGCGCGCGGCGGCGTGGTCGTGCAGAGGCTCGAGCGAAACTCGGGCAAGGCCGAGGCCGTGCGGCAGGGCTTCGTCGCGGCGCTCGCCGAGAAACCGGACTACGTCGGCTATTGGGACGCGGACCTCGCGGCTCCCCTCTCGGAGCTCGCGGATTTCGTCGGCCTCGTCGAGTCGCGCCGCGACGTCGACATCGTCTTCGGCTCGCGCGTCAAGCTCATGGGCCGCTCGATCGAGCGCCTCGCGTGGCGCCACTACTTGGGTCGCATCTCGGCGACGCTCGTCTCGCTCACGCTGAAGCTCCCGATCTACGACACGCAGTGCGGGCACAAGCTCTTTCGCGCGACCGATCTGCTCGCGCGGGTCTTCGCCGAGCCGTTCCTCACGCGCTGGGTCTTCGACGTCGAGATCCTCGCGCGCTTCCTCGCGATGGACCCCCACGGCCGCGACCACGTCGCGTCGTCGATCTACGAATACCCGCTGAAGCACTGGGTCGACGTGCGCGGCTCGAAGGTGAAGCCCACCGATTTCGCGCGCGCCCTCGGCGACCTCGCCACGATCAAGCGCCGCTACACGCTCTAGCCCCCTCCCTATTGGGTGCGCTGCCAGACCGTCCAGTGGTCGCCGTGGAAGATTTCGTGGAACGAGTTGGGGGGCGGGCGGAAGCCGTTTCCGCGCACGAGCACGTAGTCGTAATACGGGTAGAGCTCGCCGAAGACGGGGACTTGCTCCGGGGTCCACTCCCAGCGAAGGCGCGGGCGCTTTCCGGGCGGCGGGTAGTGACCCTCGCGGAAGCGCACGGGCCAGTAGAGCGCGCCCGAGTTCGAGAACTGAACCACGCCGCCTTTGTCGGCTTGATAGTACGAGCCGAAGTGCAGGAACGGCGACATGTTCACGACGCTCGAGCCGCGATCGTAGATGAGCGCCGCGACGTGCTTGTCGGGCTCCATCTTCGCGATCGCGTCGTCGATGTCGCCGACCTCCTCGAGCTGGAATTGGATGAAGTGCTTGCACACGTTCACCGTCGAGCCCACGGCGACCACGAGCGCGAGCGCGGTGACGAGGGCGCCCGAGGGCCCGCGCCGCATCGGGATGAAGGGGATCGCCGTGATGAGCGCGGGCACCGGGAAGCGCTGCGAGAAGAGCCACACGTCTCCGAGCATGTCGCCCGTGAGGAAGTAGAGGACGACGCACACGAGCGGCACGACGAAGAACGCGCGGAGCTCGGGCTTGATCTTCTCCTTCGCGCCCTGGCCTACGCCGAGCGCGACGATCACGACGACCGCGAGCGTGATCCACCACTGCTCGTCGCTCGTGTCGCGGAAGACGTCGCACGTCCACGAGGCGACGTTGCGGATGTTCTCGAGGAAGGGCTGGTGCGCGCCGCTCTTTCCGAGCGCGCCGAACGACTCTTGCCCCTGCGCGGATCCTTTGACCCACCAGAGGACGGCGAGGAGCGAAGGCGCGACGGGCGCTCCCGCGACGAGCCACTTGCGCGGGCGCGACCAAGGGAACATCGCGGCGAACCCGATGCCGAAGAGCGCGTACGCGAAGACGTGCGCGTAGAAGAGCGCGACGGCGAGCACCGCGAGGCCACCGACGAGCGGATAATTCTTCTTCTCGATCTCGAGCCGGTGAAACCACGTCACCGAGAGCGCCCACGCGACGAGCATCAGCGGGATGCCGAACACGAACGGCAAGAGGCCGATGATGAACATCGTGTTCACGAGGAGCGGCACGACGAGGATCGAGAGGCGCTCGTCCTTGCCGAACGCGCGCAGGAGGTAACGCATCGCGAGCGGCGTGCCTCCGAGGTAGAGGCACATCATCGCGATGGTCGCCCAGCGCACGCCGAGCAAGTACGCGATCACGTCTGCGACGACGTAATAGAGCGCGTACTGAGTGTGGCCGAGGTTCAGGTAGAAGTCCTTCTCGAACCCGTAGTGCGGATCGCTGTAGCTGTGGATTTGCCGCAGCGTCGACACGTGGAACGGAAGGTCCTCGAGCGGGGGATACCGAACGATCCACGCGGGCGCGGACGCGAGGAGGGCGACGAGCAGATAGAAGACCGTGCCGAAGCTGAACCGAATCTTCACGCGCCCGCGTCTCCACCCTTCGCGACGCACAGCGCGCCGAGCATGTCGGCCTCGCGGTCGCGTTTTTGCGCGCGGAGCATGCGCGCCGCTTTGCATTCGGGAGGCTCGCCTCCGCCGGTGCGCGGCACGGTCTGCGGGTCGAACTGCGCGGGCGCAGGCTGAAGGCTCATCGGCGAGCGCGTGTCCGGCGGAAACTCGCCCGTGCCCGTCGAGGCCGGCGCGGTGGCGCCCCCCGACGCGTAGGGCGTCGGCATGAGCTCCACTTTGTCGGGGTTCTTGCCGAGGATCACCGCGGCGCAGCGGCGCTCGTAGAAATCCAGGAACTCCGTGCGGCGCGTCTCGCGGAGGGCGCACGCCGCGACGCAATCGGGCACGTCGTCGCGACACGCTTCGCCGCGCGTCGTCGGCGGCCCAGGATCCACGACCTGCACCTGACGCGTCTGCTGCGGCGGCTCGCATTGCAAGACGAGCAAGGCCAAGCCAAGGAGCTTGCGCATGAGGCGGGAGTCTACATCCAATCGACGGTCGCGAGCGGGCCTTCGGCGGAGAAGCGCCCGGAGTCGTCGCGCCGCACGCGCGCGGCGGCGACGTTCGGATCGTGCGTGAACGCGAGCCAGCCGCTCTCGGCGACGACGCGCTCGAGCAGCGCGCGCTTTTCGTCGACGAGTCGCTCGGGGAAGCGGTCGTAGCCCATCGTGATCGGCAGATGGACCCACGGCGCGCCCGGGATGAGATCCGACGTGAACGTGATCGGCCCGCGCAGGGTCTTCACCGTCGTCAGCATGAGGCCCGGCGTGTGGCCTTCGGAGAACGTGAAGCCGTACGCGTCGCCGAGCGTGTCCGAGCGCGCGCCGTCGACGAGCTCGAGCCGCCCGGTCGCGACGAGCTTCTCGGCGAGCTTCGGGATGAACGACGCGCGGTCCCGGTCGTGCGCGTGCGTCGATCGTTCGAACGCCGCGCGACCGACGACGAACTTCGCCTTCGGAAAGAGCAGCTCGCTCTCGCGACCTTCGCGCCACGCGCTGAGCAGCCCGCCGGCGTGATCGAAGTGGAGGTGCGAGAGGATGACGACGTCGATGTCCTCGTGCTTCACCCCGGCCGCTTCGAGCGATTTCAGGAGCACGTGCTCCTCGGGCTCGACGCCGAAGCGCGCGCGCATCGCGGGCTCGAAGAACGCGCCGATGCCCGCCTCGAGCAACACCTTGCGACCGCCGTCCTCCTCGACGAGCAGCGTGCGACACGCGAGCTCGATGCGGTTCAGCGCGTCGGGCGGCGACCACTTCTGCCAGACCGCGCGCGGGCAGTTGCCGTACATCGCGCCGCCATCGAGGCGCTGGCGGTTTCCCTCGATCGACCGAACACGCAAGGTTCTACTTACTCCTTCGGCAAGAGACCGAACGACGCCTTGCGACGGAGCTCCTCGAGCCGCTTCTGGAGCTCGGGCGTCCCGATCGTCGCGAAGGTCGCGTGGAGGACGAACGGCTCTTCGCGTTTGCGGCGGAAGACGAGCGCGCCCTCGGGCTCGAGCTCGACGCGCTCGATGTCGTCCCATTGCATGTGGAGCGCCTTGCCGTTGCGCTCGAAGATAACGCCGTCGCTGCGCGCCGCGAGCGACGCGTCCTCACGGAGAGAGCGCGCGAGCCGAATGACCGCGAGCGCGGGTCCGACGACGACGCACACGCCGCCGATGATCGCGAAGGCGAGCTCGAGCTCGTGGCGGTGCTTGAACGCGACGAACGCGAGCGCCCCGCAAATCGGGCCGAGCAAGAGGACGCCGGCGCCGAGCGCGAGCGACGAGAGCACGGCGCCCTCGACGCGATGCCACTCGAATACCGTGGGTGCTGCTTCGGACATCGGGTGGTTCAAACGCCGGAGCGATAGAGCGCGTAGATCACCGACCACGACATGGTGAGGAGCACGATGAAGCTGACCCACGCGATCACGCTCGCGTGACGAAGACCGCGCTTGCTGTTGATGACGCCCCAGCTCATCGCGAACGTCCCGAGGCCGTTGCCGAGGTGGTACGAGACGCCGAGGGTGCCGAGCAGGTAGACGACGAGCGTCGGCATGTGCGTCCGCATCTCGTGCGAGATGTCCGAGAAGCCCTCGGCGTGACCTTCGACGAGGCGCGGGTGGAGCATCGCGAGCCACAGGTGCGCGCCGATGAAGAGGAGGACGCCGATCGCCGAGAGGCGCTGGAGCAGGTACTTCAGGTTCCCGAAGAACGGGTAGCTCACGTTGTTCGGGCGCGAGGTGAGCATCTTGCCGATGCCCCACGCGACGTGCATCACGAGCGGAAGGAGCACGACGATCGACGTGACGAGCTGAGCGACCGGGTGCGGGTACGCGGTGACCGATTTTTCCCAGGCCTCTCCGCCGCTGAAGGCCGAGAGGTTGTTCCACAAGTGCGTGAACGTCCACACGCCGAGCGGGAGCACGGCGAGGAGGGAGCCCAGGCGTGAGCGAAGAAAGCTCGATTGGGCGCTCGTCGCGCCAGCGGTCGCCGTGGTGGTCATGGTTCCGATGCACGATTTAGGGCGGTCCCGCGTCGCTTACAAGGACGATCGAGTGGTACCGTTCGACCCATGAGGTGCGGCGCACTGGCCCTCGGGATGGCGCTCGCGGGCACGGCTCGTGCGACGCCCTCGATTCACGCCACGGTTCGTGGCGGAGAGGTCGCCGACGTGGAGATCGTGACGGCCTTGGGGGCGCAGCGGACGACGTTCGCCGCGCTCTCGCGAACCAGGCTCGAAACAGGGCCTGTGACGCTTCGTGCGACCGCGCCGGGGGCCGCGGGGGCGATCGAAATCCCCCAGTGTGGCAGGCGCGGCGCGGTCACGATCGACGGCACGCGTTATGCGCCGCCGCCTGGTCCGTTCGTGGTGCGCGTTCCACCGCGAAACGAAGCGCACGCGATCTCGATCGAGCTCACCGTCAGCGAGTACGAGCGGCGCGCCGCGTGCGGCGATCCGATCCGCGCGGGCACCGCCGTCGATTCGCGCGACGGGATCTCGACGATCGATTTCACGAGCCCCGCGGCGGACGTCGCGCGCGGAGGCGGCCACGCGGTCCTCTACGTCCCGCCGGGACACGACCTCGCGAAGCCCTCGGCGATGCTCGTCGGCGTCCACCCGTGGAACGGCGACGCGTGGACGTACGCCGCGTACGCGGAGCTCCTCGCCGCCGCGAGGCAGAACGACGTCGTCCTGCTCATGCCGAGCGGGCTCGGAAACTCCCTCTACACGGCAGGTCCCGAGCTCGAGGTGATGCGCGCGATCGACGCGGCCGAGCACGCCGTGGCGATCGATCCGCGGCGCGTCTCGATTTGGGGCGCGTCGATGGGCGGCCAGGGCGCGTGCACGATCGGGCTGCACCACCCGGATCGATTCGCGTTCATCGCGAGCTACTTCGGCGACGCCAAATTCGACCTCTCGACCTACGTGCGATCGATCTTGCCGACGCCGGACGCCGCGCACCGCGTCAATCCGGTCGACGTGATCGACAACGCGCGGCACGTGCCGATCTGGCTCATCCACGGCGACGCCGACCGCACGTCGAACGTGCGCGAGAGCGACGAGCTCGCGGCCGCGCTCCGCCAGCGGCAATACGAGGTGCGCTACGATCGGCCCGCGGGGCGCGGTCACGAGGGGCTGCTCGTCGCCGAGCACGTCGCGGAGATCGTGTCGCGCGCCGCGCGCGCGCAGAGCCCAGCGCGTCCGACGCGCGTGACGTTCCGATCCGTGCGCCCCGAGGACGATCGCGCGTACGGCGTGCGGCTCGTGCGCGCCGGCGCGGGCGACATGTTCGTCGACGTCGAGCGCGCGGGCGACGGCGTCGCGGTCCACGCGGCGGAAAACGTGCGCGCGATCGTGCTCGAATCGGGCGCGCTCGGCGTCGCGCGCGGCGCGAGCGTCGCGTGGGATCGCCCGCACCCGAGCGTCGAGGTGCGTTGGGAGTGAGCACTCGCCCGTCCGAGCGCGCGTGGATCCTCGTCGTCGCGGTGACGTCGATCGCGACCGTTGCGATTGGTCTGCGCGTCGGCGCGCCCGACGCGATGCGCGCAGCGATCGTCACGGGCGCCCCGCCTCCTCGGAGCGGCGGCAAGCTCGCGTGGCAAGTGCGCACGCAAGACGACGACGGGCACACGCGCACCGCGGCGTCGCTCCCGATCCACGTCGTCGTGCGCGCGCGCGTCGACGGATCCGCCGAAGGCGGGACGGCGCGAACACCGGACGCCGGATCCGCGAAGCGGGACGTCGCAAACGGAAACGCGGAGCGCACCTTCGATCTCGTCACCAACGTCGACGGCGTCGCCGAGCTCGCCGCGGACGTCCCCGATGTCCACTACGGCGATCGCGTCGAGCTCGAGGTGCGTGACGGTCAAGGCGCCGTGCTCGCGCGCGGCGTCGCGACGTGGCCTCCCGCGCAGCCCAAGCCGACGATCTTCGAGCGCGCCGTCGTGCGCGCCTCGCGATCGGACGGCGCGCTCCGCATGACCGTCGCGGTCCTCGGCGGCTCGCTCGCGCCCGGACAACCGGGGCGCGTGTGGATCACGACGCAAGCGACGGGCGAGCCCCCGCGCGATCTACGCATCGAGGCGAACCCGGACGTCGGCATCGACGTGGCGCACGGCTACGCGGCGAGCCGCGATCCCACGTGCACGCGCGGCGGCGTCATCGAGCTCGTCGCGCGCGGACACAACGGCGGAGTCGCGTTCCACGCGAAGGACTCGCTCGCGCGCGAAGGCGATTGGTACGGCGGGATCCCGATCGCCGCGGGCGGCATGATCGTCGGCGCGCCGCTCTCCTCGCCGCCGGGTCCCGTGCGCGTCTCGATCACGTCGGCGAGCGCGCGCTCGCTCGCGTACGTCGAGGTCGACGACGACGTCGGTCGCGTCGCCGCGTCCATGCTCCCGCTCACGGGCGAGCCGCCACATGGCGACGTGACGTTCGATCTCGAGACGCCCGGGCGGCACTTCCTCGTCGTCTCGGGCGAGCCCGACGGCGCGACGACGATTGCGGGCGCGACGCGCGCGCTCCCAATCTGGATCGGCCCCAACGCTCCGTGCGAATCCGACCTCGCCGAGATGCAGGGCGAGGCGTTCCCGCGCTTCGTCGCGCTCGACGGATTCGTCGACAAGCGGGCCGCGCTCAACGCGCGACGCAAGCGCGGTCGCGCGATCGCGCTCGGCTCGCTCGCGCTCGGCTCGCTCCTCGAGACGCTCCTCCTCTTGCGCGCCGCAGCCGAAGGTCGAAGGCGCATGCAGCAGCTCCACGACGCGATCGCCGAGGGCGGCGACCCGTCGGCTCCCGTACCGGCGGCACGCCGCGGACCGCTCGACGTCGCCGTCGTCGTCATGCTCAGCCTGCTCGGGTTCGTCCTCCTCTTCGCGCTAATCGAATGGACGAGCAGGTGAGTACGCGGTGATTTGACTAGGACGGATGACCGCGTAAATCGCGACGCGGGAATGTGTCCGCGTAGTTGCGTGCGGTCCACGTGTGCGTTGCACGACCCGTGCAGTCTGCATGTGTCTGGGCTCACGCCTTGCACTACCTCCGGACATGAGCTGCGATTTACTCACGGTCTTCACGCGAGTCGGTGGCGGGCATAAATCCGCTGCGCTGGCTGTCTGCGAACAGGCGCGCGCCGCTGGCCTCTCGGCGGAGTCGCGCGATCTCTTCGACCTCGGTCCGCGCATCTTCGGCGACGCGTACCTCGGCTGGCACCTCCGCACGACGGCGCGAAACCCGCAGCTCTACGGCGCGGCGTACTTCGGATCGAATCGTCGCGGCGGCGCGCTCGAGCCGCTGCGACTCACGTTCGATCGCGTCGTCTTCCGCAAGCTCCTCGCCGAGGTCGAGCGCATCGCGCCGCGAGTCATCGTCGCGACGCATCACCTGCCGCTCGTCGTGCTCGGACGCGCGCGACGCAAGGGCATGCTCCGCGTGCCGGTCGTCGGCGTCGTCACGGACTACACCGCGCACGCGGTTTGGGCGGAGCGCGGCGTCGACGCGTTCTGCACGGCGAGCGCGCTCCCGACGTGGGAGCTCTCGATGCACGGCGTCCCGCGCGAGCGCATCATGCGCACGGGAATCCCGGTGCGCCCCGCGTTCGAGCGCATCGCGCGCGTCCGCGATCCGCTCCCCGGCGAGCCCGTGCGCGTCCTCGTGACGAGCGGCGGCTTCGGCGTCGGCCCGCTCCGAGCGATCGTGCGCTCGTGCGCGACCCTTCCGAACGTCGCGCTCACCGTCGTGTGCGGCGCCTCGGAGGAGCTCCGCGATCGGATCGCGGCGGACCTCGCGCACGTGAAGGGCGCGAACGTCATCGGCTTCGAACATGACATGCCCGCGCGGGTCGCGGACGCTCACGTCGTCGTCGGCAAGGCGGGCGGGCTCACCGTCTCGGAGACGCTCACAGCCGGACGCGCGATGATCATCGTCGGCGCGGTCCCCGGAAACGAAGAGAGGAACGAGACCTTCGTGACGACCGGACGCGCGGGCTACGCGTGCGAGCCGCACGAAGTGGGGCGCCTGCTCGCCTCGATGCGCTCGCGCGGGGAAGTCGCCGCGATGGGCGCGCGCGCCCGCTCGCTCGTGACGCACGACGCGTCCTCGCGAGTCCTCGCCGTCGCGGCCGCGCTCGCCCCCGCGACCCGCGCTGCCTGATCGGCTGCCCGGACTGATTCGATGAGCAGGGTCGGCAGAGCTGCAATGCCTCCTTTGCGAATGGGTCACTCAGAAGTACGTTACGCGGCCGATGCAGCGGCCGGCCGTCGAGCAGCAAAAAAACGAGCGCGCCACGAGCCGGCCCGCCGAATCGGAGGTTTCTGCTGCGAAGCCGCTCCGCTGCGAAGCGCGCGGCGTTCACAAGACGTTCGGTAAGACCCACGTCCTGCGCGGCGTCGATCTCACGGTGCCCGAGGGCGGGTTCGCCGTGCTCGTCGGGTCGAGCGGCTGCGGCAAGAGCACGCTCCTCCGATCGCTCGCGGGGCTCGAGACGATCGACGAAGGCTCGATTCGCCTCGCCGGGCGCGACGTCACGACGCTCCCGCCGCGCGATCGCGACGTCGCGATGGTCTTCCAGAGCTACGCGCTCTACCCGCACCTCACCGTGCGCGACAACCTCGCGTTCGGCCTCAAGCTGCGCGGGGTCGCGAAGAACGACATCGACGCGCGCGTGCGCGAGGTGTCGCAGATGCTCGGGCTCGACGCGCTCCTCGAACGCCTCCCGAAGCAGCTATCGGGCGGCCAGCGCCAGCGCGTCGCGATGGGCCGCGCGATCGCGCGCAGGCCCACGATGTTCCTCTTCGACGAGCCGCTCTCGAACCTCGACGCCGCGCTTCGCGCCGAGGTGCGCGTCGACATCCGTCGCCTCCACGATCGCCTCGGCGCGACCACGGTCTACGTCACGCACGACCAGGTCGAGGCGATGACGCTCGCCGACACGCTCTGGGTCATGAACCAGGGCAAGGTCGAGCAGAGCGGCCCGCCCCTCGAGGTCTACGAGCGCCCGAAGACGCGCTTCGTCGCGACGTTCCTCGGCTCGCCCGCGATGAACCTGCTCGAAGGCAAGCTCGACACGAAAGACTCGGCGCTCGTCGCGACGGGCCCCGACGTCACCGTGCCCGTCGACGCCTCGCGCTTCGGCACGACGCTCGCCGCAGGTCGCGCGGTCACCATCGGCGTTCGCCCGCACGATCTCGTCGTTCACGAAGAGGGCATGACGCGCGTCTGCGAGATCGTCGTCGACGTGGTCGAGGCGCTCGGCTTCGAGACGTACGTCGCACGGCTGGGCGCGCCAGGCGGGGCCGACGATCGTCGTTCGCCTCGACGCGGAGCGCGCGCGCACGATCCGCGCGGGCGAGCGCGTGCCGCTCGCGATCGATCCGTGCAAAGTACACTTGTTCGACGCCGAGAGCGGCCTCGCGCTCGGGAGCTGACGTGAAGCGCGCGCTCGTGTTGGCGCTCTTCGCGCTGCTCGCGCTGTGCACCTCTTGTGAGGACCTCGACGCGCGCACGGTCGTCGTGTGGCACGCGTACCGCGGCGACGAGGAGCGCGCGATTGAAGACGTGGCGCGCGCGTTCGAGCGCGACAACCCCGGCGTGCGCGTCGAGCTCCTCGCGGTCCCGTTCGAGGCGTACCTCTCGAAGCTCGAGGCCGCGGCGCCGCGCGGCCATGGGCCGGACGTCTTCATCGACGCGCACACGCGCCTCGGCGCGTACCGGCAGACGAAGGTCATCGCGCCGATCCCGAAGGAGCTCGTCTCCGCCGCGTCGTACGACGAGTCGTCGATGGCCGGCGGTCGACGAGATTTCGGCGTCCCGCTCTCGACGAAATGCGTCGCGCTCTACGTGAACACCGACATGCTCCCCGAGCCGCCGCGCTCGCTCGACGAGCTCGAGCACGCGAAGCTCCCGCCGGGCGTCGTGCCGCTCGCGTACGAAGCGGACGTCGCCTACTACCACGCGGCGCTCCTCGCCGCGTTCGGCGGTCGCATCCTCGGCGACGACGGGAGCTTCGCGTTCGACAGCGAAGCGGGCGTGCGCTCGCTCGAGCGCCTCTCGCGCATGTCGCGCGAGCACGTGATCCCCGAAGAGCCGAGCGGCCCGCTCGTCACGCAGCTCTTCGTCTCGAAGAAGGCGGCCGCGGTCATCGGCGGCCCTTGGCTCCGCGCGGATCTCGGCTCGGGCGTGCACTACCGCGTCGTGCCGCTGCCGAACGTCGAGGGCGCAGGTCCGATGCGGCCGCTCCTCACGGTCGAAGCGGCGATGCTCACGCCGCGCGGATCGAAGAACCCGCTCGCGTCGGATTTCCTCCGCTTCGTCGGCATCCCGCGACGCGGCGATCACGCTCGCGACGGTCGGCCACCAAGTGGTCGCGCGAAACGACGCGTGGACCGACGCGACCGTCGCGAGCGACGCGGCGCTCGTCGCCTTCCACGAAGCCGCGAAGGGCGCCGTCGCGACCTCGACCTCGGCGCGCATGCAGTCCGCCTGGGTCCCGACCGACGAGGCCATCCGAAAGACGCTCCGCGGCGGCGACCCGCGCGCCGCGCTCGCCGAGAGCCACCGCCGCTTCGACGACGCGGTGAAGCCGCCTCCCCCGCCCGCTTCGCCGACGCCCGCGCTCGTCGTCCTCGGCGCGCTCCTCCTGTTCGCGTCGTGGCGAATCGTGCGAAATACACGCATCGCCGAGGTGCGCGCCGCGCTCCCCGCCTATCGCTACACGGCGCACGCGTTCGTCGTGGTCGGCGTGCTCGTCGTGCTCCCGCTCCTCGCCGGCGCCGCGACGTCGCTCTTCGCGGGCACGCGCGACGACTTCCGCTACGTCGGCTTCGCCAACTACGTCGCGATCCTCACCGCGCGCGGCGGCGAGCTCCTCGGACACGGCTCGTTCTACCTCACGCTCCTCGTCACCGTGCTCTGGACGGTCCTCAACGTCGTCATGCACGTCGGCATCGGCGTCTTGCTCGGCGTCCTCCTCTCGCGTCCAGTCATGCGCCTCCGCGGCGCGTATCGCGCGCTGCTCGTCCTGCCGTGGGCGGTCCCGTCGTACGTCACCGCGCTCGCGTGGAAGGGCATGTTCCACCGGCAGTTCGGCGCGGTGAACGCGATCCTCGGCGCGCTCGGCGTGGAGCCCATCTCGTGGTTCTCGAAGTTCTCGACGTCGCTCACCGCGAACGTGACGACCAACGTGTGGCTCGGCTTCCCCTTCATGATGGTCGTGACGCTCGGCGCGCTCACGTCGATCTCGAAGGAGGTCCTCGAGGCCGCGGAGGTCGACGGCTGCACGCGCTGGCAGCGCTTCTGGCGCGTGACGCTCCCGCTCCTCCGACCCGCGCTCCTCCCCGCGGTCGTCCTCGGCGCGATCTGGACGTTCAACATGTTCAACGTCGTCTTCCTCGTCTCGGGCGGCGAGCCCGACGGCTCCACGGACATCCTCGTGAGCGACGCGTACCGCTGGGCGTTCACCCGCGACGCGCAATACGGCTACGCCGCGGCGTACGCGGTGCTCATCTTCGGCTTGCTCTGGCTGATGACGAAGGCCTCGTCGAAGATCTCGGAGAAGGCATGAAGCGCCTCGAGCCGATCTTCGTGCACCTCGTCGTGATCGCGTTCGTCGCGTTCGCGCTCTACCCGGTGCTGTGGGTCCTCTCCGTGGCGCTCTCGGGCGCGGGCCTCGCGCAGCACGGCGGCGTCGTCCCGCTCCCGCACGGCCTCACGCTCGACAACCTGCGCGCGGTGGTCGGCGCCTCGCGACCCGGCGGCATCGCGCTGTTCCTCCGCCAGCTCACGAGCTCCGTCGTCGTCTCCGTCGGCACGGCGATCGTCGGCGTCACGATCGCGACCCCCACGGCGTACGCGCTCGCGCGCTTCAAGTTCTACGGCGCGCGCGCCGCCGAGCGCGGCCTCCTCGCGACGCAGATGTTCCCCGCCGTCGCGAGCGCGGTCCCGCTCTACCTGATCCTCGACGCGCTCCACTTGCTCGATACGCGCCTCGGCCTCGTCCTCGTCTACGCGTCGACCGCCGTCCCGTTCGCGATCTTCCAGCTCCGCGGCTCGTTCGAGACGATCCCCGTCGATCTCGAAGAGGCCGCGATGGTCGACGGCGCGACGCGCTTCCAAGCGTTCGTCCGCGTCGTGCTCCCCGCCGCGCGCCCCGCGATCGCCGTGACCGCGCTCTTCTGCTTCATGGCCGCGTGGAACGAGTTCATTCTCGCCGCGACGCTCCTCTCGCGCGAGAGCGCCTTCACGCTCCCCGTCGTCCTCCAGCGATACGTAGGCGAGCACGACGCCGCGTGGGGCCCGTTCGCCGCGGGCGCCATCTTGGTGAGCGCGCCCGTGATGGCGTTCTTCTACGTGGTGCAGAAGCAACTCGTCGCGGGGCTCACAGCGGGCGGCGTCAAAGGTTAGTTTTTTTTTGGTGCCCCCTCCCAGCCGTGCTCGGGCACGTGCTCGGGCGTGCTCGCCGCCAATGCGTGCACTCTACAAGCTTCGGCTCCGCGCGCCCTTGCGCGCGTGCCCTGCGCGCGGCTGCCTCCCCCACGGCGTCGCTCCGCGCCGCCGGGGGAGGTTGGTGCGCGTGGTGAGCGCGCATCGCGCAGCTCGGGCTGCTCAGATCCCGCAAGTCCACCCGGGGGCTTGCCCGCCGTCGATGAGCGGAACAATCTTGCAGAAGCAATCCTGCGGAGTGCCTTCGTAGAACTGGTTGCAATAGGTCAGGTTCACGCGGCATCCGAGCGGAAAGCTCTGGCCGACGCCGGCGTCGTCCTCGAAGAAACCACTGACCTCCACCGCGCACGTCGGCCCATCGATCGACGCGTCCGACGGGCAGATGAATTGATTGTGAAGCGGCGCACAGCACTTCGGATCCGTCGTCGATTGAACCCACGCGTCCGATCCTTCGAAAGACGGATCGTTCGGCCGCGAGCTGCACGCGGCCGGTTGGGTTTGGCCGCAAGCGAGCAGCGCAGCGACAACCACGACACACGCGGCGACCAACGCGAGCAAGCCCCTCACGACGTTCAGGATACATCGGTTATCAGCCGCGATGCGCAGGGAACCGCGGTTGGTTCGCGCGAACATGCGCGAGCGCTTCGTTGAACGTCATCGACGCGAGCATACGCAATCGGTCAGCCACGCACGTCGCGAGCGTCCGTGCTAAATCGACGCCGCCATGTCCGAGCGCGACACCATCCTCGCTGACCTCGAGCGCCTCCGCGGCTCCTTCCGCGAGCGCTTCGCGGCCGCGAAAACCGAGCAGGCGCTGCGCGACGAGAACGCGAAGATCCTCGGCAAGAGCGGAGAGCTCACGGCGATCCTCAAGCTGATGGGCAAGGTCGCTCCCGAGGACCGCAAGCTCATCGGAGGACAGGTCAACGGGCTCAAGGTCGAAGTCGAGAAGGCCTTCGACGGCGCGCTCGCGGCGCTCGCGAACGCGAAGCGAATGGCCGACCTCGACGCGCCGCCGTTCGATCTCACGCTCCCCGGCCGCGAGCCCGCGCCGCGCGGACACGCGCACCCGATCTCGATCGTGCGCGACGAGATCGTCGGCATCTTCGAGGCGATGGGCTTCGCGGTGTTCGACGGCCCCGAGATTGACACGGCGGCGAACAACTTCGACAAGCTCGGCTTCCCGCCCGATCACCCCGCGACCGACATGCACGACACGTTCTACGTGAAGGGCGCCGGGCGCCTCATGCTGCGAACGCACACGTCGAACATCCAGGTGCGCGCGATGTCGTCGCAGAAGCCGCCGTTCGCGTTCATCGCGCCGGGCGCGTGCTACCGCGTCGACAACGATCTCACGCACTCGCCGATGTTCCACCAGATCGAAGCGTTCCTCGTCGATCAGAACGTCTCGCTCGCGCACCTCAAGGGCGTCCTCGCGGAGTTCGCCGAGCGCTTCTACGGCAAGGGAACGCCCGTTCGTCTTCGCCCGAGCTACTTCCCGTTCGTCGAGCCCGGCGCCGAGGTCGACATCGGATGTGTATTCTGCAAGGGCTCCGGTTGTGCAGTCTGCAAGCACTCCGGATGGATCGAGGTCCTCGGCTGCGGGATGATCCACCCCGTCGTCTTCGAGGAGTGCGGCATCGATCCCGAGAAGTGGACCGGCTTCGCGCTCGGCATGGGCATCGAGCGGCAAGCGATGCTCCGTTATCGCATTCCCAACGTGGGCCTCCTCTTCGAGAACGACCCGCGGTTCTTGGAGCAGTTCTGATGAAAGCCTCGTTCAAATGGCTTCGCGCGTTCGTGCCTGGGTTGCCCGCTGATCCGAGGGAGGTCGCGGCGCGGTTCACGGCGGCGGGGTGCGAGGTCGAGGCGATCAGCGAGTACGGCGCGGGCGCCGAGTCGTGCGTCCTCGCGTGGGTCGTGAGCTCGCGACAGCATCCGACCAAGAGCGGGCTCAAGCTCGTCACGGTCGACCGCGGCGGCGCGACGCAAGATATCGTCTGCGGCGCGCCGAACGTTCCTGCGCCCGGCGCTGTGGTCGTGCTCGCTCCGCTCGGCACGCACCTCCCCGCGAAGAACATGACGATCGCGCGACGCGACATCGGCGGTGTCGTCGAGCGAAGGCATGCTCTGCAGCGAAGCGGAGCTCGGTCTGTCCGACGACGCGTCTGGGATCATCGTGTTTCCTGCCGGATTCGCGGAGCCCGGCGCGAAGCTCGTCGACGTCGTGCCCGAGGCGCGCGACACGATCTTCGAGATCGGCCTCACGCCGAACCGGCCCGACGGGCTCGGTCACGTCGGCCTCGCGCGCGAGGCGGCCGCGCTGTTTGGGATCGCGTGGAAACCGCCAGCGCCCGAGTCGCCCGTCAAACGAAGCGATCGCGCGGTGGCGCAAGACCTCGAGATCGAGATCGACGACGGCGAGCGCTGCCCGCACTACGGGGCGTCGATCGCCCTGGGCGTCACGATCGAGGCGTCTCCTCCCGGCGTTCGTTATCGCCTCAGCGCGCTCGGCGTCCGGCCGATCTCGAACGCGGTCGACGTCACGAACGTGATGCTCCTCGAGTACGGCCACCCGATGCACGCCTTCGACGCCGACAAGGTCCGCGGCAAGAAGATCATCGTGCGCCGCGCGAAGGACGGCGAAGAGCTCGTCACGCTCGACGGCGTCACGCGCAAGCTCGTCGCGGACGACCTCGTCATCGCCGACGCCGAAGGCGCGATCGCGCTCGCAGGCGTGATGGGCGGGCAGTCGAGCGAGATCAGCGCGTCGACGAAGCGGATCGTCCTCGAGTGCGCGTACTTCGATCCGCGCGGCGTTCGTCGCGCCGCGCGGCGCCACAAGCTCGCGTCCGAGTCGAGCCACCGCTTCGAGCGCGGCGTCGATCACGGCGACACGCCGCGCGCCCTCGAGCACGCGACCGGCATGACGTGCCGCCTCGCGCGCGGCGTCGCGTCGAAGGATCAGCTCGTCGTCGTCGCCAGGCCGATCGCGCCCGTCCACGTCACGCTGCGAAAATCGCGGATGGACGCGCTCCTCGGCGTCGCCGTGCCGATGAGCGACGCGAGCGCGACGCTCGAGCGCCTCGGCTTCACGTGCAAGCCGGCCGCGGACGCCGTCGACGTCACCGTTCCCTCGCATCGCCCCGACGTGACGCGCGAGGTCGACGTGATCGACGAGGTCATCCGCGTCCAAGGCATGGACAAGGTGCCCGCGACTCTCCCCGCGGTCCGCGCCACGCGCGCAGCCGGAACGAACGGCGGCGGCCGTGAAGCGCTCATGCGCCACGTGCGACGCGCCGCGAGCTCGCTCGGACTCGCCGAGGCGCTCACGTTCGGCTTCACGCGCAAGAAGGCCCTCGAAGCGCTCGACGCGCCCGCGCCCATCATGCTCGAGAACCCGCTCACCGCGGAGCTCGACGCGATGCGCACGAGCCTCTTGCCCGGCTTGCTCGACGCGGTCCACCGCGCGCGCCGCTACGGCGTGAGCGACGTGCGCGTCTTCGCGACCGGCTCGATCTTCTTGGACGCGCCGAGCTTGGCGCCGACCGGGATCGAAGAGCGCGCGTCGTTCGCGGCGGTGCTCGCGGGCGATCGACCGTCGCACCTCGAGCGCCCGAAGCCCTTCGACGCGTGGGACGCGTCGGGCCTCGCGACGGCGCTCGTCCCGCGCCTCGTCCACGCGTCCGCCGAGATCGTCCCGCAGCATGATGCCGGACCGAAGCACCTCCACCCGCGCGGGCGCGCGGAGATTCGCGTGCACAATACACGCGTCGGCGCGCTCGGCCCCCTCCACCCCGACGTCGTCGACGCACTGAACCTCGACGGGACGATCATGGTCGTCGAGATCGATCTCGATGCGCTCGCCGGGCTCGGCATCTCTCACGCGCAATACGCGCCCATCCCGCGCTTCCCCGCGGCGACGCGCGACGTCGCCCTCGTCGTCAAGGAGAGCGTCCCCGCGGGCGACGTCCTCCAAGCGCTGCGCGAAGCGGCAGGTCCCCTCGCGAAGGACGTCCAGCTCTTCGACCGCTTCTCCGGCGGCCCCGTCCCGGCCGGCCACGTGAGCCTCGCGTTCCACGTCGTCTACCTCGCCGAGGACCGCACGCTCACCGACGCCGAGGTCGACGCCTCGCACGCGAAGGTCGAGGCCGAGATGCACCGCCGCTTCGGCGCCTCGCTCCGCGCCTGATTCTTTCTGCTATTCTCCGCGGTATGAGGCCGCTTGCCGTCTTCGTCGTCCTCGCGCTCGCTCCCGCGTGCAAACAGCTCGAGGAGCCGCCGCCTCCTCCGTTCCGCGTCGCCGTGACCGTCGAAGCCGACAAGGGCGTTCCGCTCCCCGGCGTCGTCATCCGCCGCGGCGACAAAGAGATCGGCAAGACCGAGCCGAACGGAAAAGCCACGCTCACGTTCCGCGGTGAAGACGGCGATCAGATCGACGTCTGGGTGAAGTGCCCCGAGGGCTTCGAATCACCGTTGAAGCCGACCACCGTCGCGCTGCGCCGCCTCTCCGATCCGAACAAACTCGCCGAATACCCCGTCCAATGTCCGCCCGCGGAGCGCAAGGTCATCGTCGCGCTGCGCTCGGATAACGGTGCAAACCTGCCGGTGAAGTTCTTGGGTCGCGAGATCGCGCACACGGATCAGTCTGGCGCGGCCACGTTCATGCTCACCGGCAAACCCGGCGATCACATGGATTTCCTCTTGGACACGACCGAGAAGGGTAACGAGAATCTGCGACCGCAGAGCCCAACCGTTTCCGTCGTCGTCGATAACAAAGACAACTATTACGCGCTCGATCAGCCGTTCCAGATCCAGAAGACGCGCGTCGTCTACCAGGCGCCGCATCGGCCTCAGCCGATTGGCCCGACGCCGCTTCGTTACTGAACGTTATTGGCGTTCCCAAACGCGAAAATCAGCGATAGCGTCTAAAACCCTATGGATCGTCGTGCGCTGCTTTTGGCGTTCGTCGTCGCGCTCCTCGGCGTCGTCCTGCTGGTCCTCTACACCAAGCGCTACGAGCGCGAGATGTCCGGTGGCGACAAGGTCAAGCTCTTGATCGCCATCAAGCCGATCGAACGCGGCAAACCCATCACCGACGACCAGCTGTCGACGCGCGAGGTTCCGCAGGCCTACGTCGAAGACCGCGCGATCAAGGAAGTCGACAAGCCCAAGGTCCTCGGCCTCGCCGTGGGCACGACGGTGCAAGCGCAGCAGACGCTCATGTGGACCGACCTCGCGACGGCCAACGAGGAGCGCCGCGATCTCAGCGCGCTCATCGTCCCCGGGAGCCGCGCCGTCTCCATCAAGACGCGCCGCGAAGACGCGAGCGCGGCGATGGTGAAGCCCGGCGATTACGTCGACGTCATCGCGGTCCTGCCGGATCCGAACCAGCCCGCGTACTCCGACGCGCGCGCCGCGGTCGTCCTCCTCCAGAAGATCCTCGTGCTCGCCTCGGGCTACGAGACCTCGCCCGACGCAGTCGACCTCGCGTCGAAGGATCGCAAGGGCCAGGAAGCCGTGCTCACGCTCAGCATGAAGATCGAGCAAGCGCAGGCGATCGCCGTCGCGATGGAGAAGGGCGCGCTCAACGTCGTCCTCCGCAACCCGAACGACAACGTCCGTGAGGACAACCTCCCGAAGTACAGCTCCTCGGAGCTGATCAAGGCCGGCCCGGTGACGATCATCTCGGGCCCGCGCATTCCGACGGCGATTCCGGCGGGGAACCAGCGGTGAAGACAAGCATGATGCAAGGGTCGAGGGCAGTACTTTGGTCGCTTCTCGCAGCATCCGTTTTGGTCTCGGGGACGGCCTTCGCGCAGCGCGGTAGGCCGACCGGTGGTGGCGGCGGCGCCGCGGCAGCGAGCGGCAACGCCGAGGAGCGCATCGAAGAGCTCTCGCTCGCGGTCGGCGAGACGAAGTCGATCTCCGCCAAGGAGATCCGCAACTTCTCGGTTGCAGATCCCGCGATCATCGACGTCCGCGTCAGCCCGGACGGCACGACGTTCCTCGTCGTCGGCCGCAAGCCCGGCTCGACGACGCTCGTCCTCATCAAGAACGACGGCTCGCAGGTCACGTGGTCGATCAACGTCTCCACGCGTCCGCCGGAGATCGTCTACCGCGAGCTCCAGCAGCTCCTCGAGGGCACGACGGGCGTTCGCGTGCGCCGCGTGGGCGGTCGCTTCTTCCTCGAGGGCGGCGTCACGACCGAGACCGAGCTCAAGCGCATCAACCTCATCGCCGCGCTCTACCCGGGTCAGGTCGAGAACCTCGTCCAGGTCGGCTCGGGCTCCGGCGATCGCCGCATCCTCATCCGCGTCGACTTCTTCTTCGTCGCCTACGACAAGAGCTCGTCTTACGCGGTCGGCATCGGCTACCCGAGCTCGATCGGCGGCGACACGATCGGGTTCATGAACGGCACGTTCGACTTCCTCGCCACGACGCTCAACCCGGCGCAGGCGATCATCCAGCAGCAGCCGCTCCCACGCCTCGACATCGCGGCGAACAACGGCTGGGCCAAGGTGCTCAAGCAGTCGTCGATCATCACGTCGAACGGCCAAGAGGCGGTGTTCAACTCGGGCGGCGAGGTCAACTTCCGCCAGTTCGCGTTCCAGAGCACGTCGGGCGTGCAGAAGATCCAGTTCGGAACGAACGTGACCGTCCTCCCTCGCTACGACTCGACGACGCGCGAAATCGAGATGCGCATCATCGCCGACGAGAGCGAGCTCACCGACAGCTCGCTGTCGGGCGGCGACCTCCCGGGACGCGCGACGAACCGTATGGAAGTCCTCGTCCACATGAAGCTCGGTCAGGCGCTGATCCTGGCTGGCATCAAGAGTGTGACCCAGACCCACGCTGTCTCCGGTCTACCTCTGCTGAGCCAAATCCCCGTCCTCGGTATCTTCTTCGGAAGCCACAGCAACAAGCGCCAAGAGACGGAAAATGCCATGTTCGTGATACCGAGCGTGGTGGAGACCGTCCCGAAGTCTTCGCTCGACTTGGTGAAGAACGCACTCTCGGTTTTCGACGACTACAACGGCAACATCGACGACGTGCAGACGTTCGATCGAACCCCTCCGTCGGCGAAAAAAGAGCAGTGAGTCGCAGTGATGTCTCATGAATGTTCAGGTCGTCGTTCAAACTGACGATGGGCAAGAGCGAAGCGAGGTCTTCCAGCCGAAAGGCCCGATCTCGATAGGGAGACATCCGAACTGCGTGCTTCGTCTGGAGAGCGATCTCGTGTCGCGCCAGCACGCGGTGGTCGAGGTGAGGCCGCAGTCGATCGTCGTCGAGGACGTGTCCACCAACGGCACGCTCGCGGGCGACAGGCTCCTTCGACGCGAGTCGATCGAGGTCCCGTACGGCACGCCGATCGTCGTCGGCAACTTCACGATTTATCTCCTCGCGCTCGACGCGCAGCAGCAGCCGGTCCAGACGCCGAACGCCATGACGGGCGCGTATGGCCCGCCGCCGATGGTGCAGCAGCAGTCGACGGTGAAGGGCATCCCGAACATCCCGAGCACGGGCATGATCCCGATGGCGGCGGGGTCGAGCGGCGCCATCCCCCAAGTCACGACCGGCGCGCCGATCGCGCAGGCGCGCGGAAACGGCCGCGCCCAGCCGACGACCGGCAAGCAGCAACCGTCGGTCGCGCAGCAGCAGAAGGAGGTCGTCGCCGCGGCGGCCGAGCGCGACGCGGCGAAGAGGGCGCGCGAAAAGGATCGCGAGACGCGCCGCGAGATCCACAAGATGCTCCTCGAGCACCTCGACCTCGCGACGATCGACGCCACGAAGCTCGACGAGCCGTCGATGCGCCCGAAGGTGCTGAACGCGCTCCGCCGCATCGTCCAGACGCTCGACCTCGCGGGGAAGATCCCGCAAGACGCCGATCGCGATCGCCTCATCGGCGAGCTCTCCGACGAGGCGCTCGGCCTCGGCCCGCTCGAGCGCTTCCTCGCCGACCCGACCATCACCGAGATCATGGTCGTCGACCCGGACACGATCTACATCGAGCAAGCCGGCAAGATCGAGCTGAGCGAGGCGCGCTTCACCGACGACGAGCGCGTGCGCGCGGTCATCGAGCGCATCGTCACGCCGCTCGGACGCCGCATCGACGAGTCCTCGCCGCTCGTCGACGCGCGCCTCAAGGACGGCTCGCGCGTGAACGCGGTCATCCGCCCGATCGCGCTCCGCGGATCGTGCATCACGATCCGAAAGTTTTCGCGCACGCCGCTCACGCTCGAGAAGCTCCAGAACTACGGCGCGATCACCGATCGCATGGTGCGCTTCCTCGTGCGCTCCGTCATCGCGAAGCAGAACATCGTCATCTCCGGCGGCACGGGCTCCGGCAAGACGACGCTCCTCAACGTGCCTCTCGGGCGTCATCCCCGGAGACGAGCGCATCGTCACGATCGAGGACGCCGCCGAGCTCCAGCTCAAGCAGCCGCACGTCGTCTCGCTCGAGACGCGCCCCGCGAACCTCGAGGGCCGCGGCGAGTACACGATCCGCGATCTCGTGAAGAACGCGCTCCGCATGCGCCCCGACCGCATCGTCGTCGGCGAGTGCCGCGGCGGCGAGGCGCTCGACATGCTCCAGGCGATGAACACCGGCCACGACGGCTCGCTCACGACGACGCACGCGAACTCGCCCATCGAGGCCATCTCGCGCCTCGAGACGCTCGTCCTCATGGCCGGCCTCGATCTTCCGCAGCGCGCGATCCGCGAGCAGATCGCGGCGAGCGTCCACCTCATCGTCCAGCAGTGCCGCCTCTCGGACGGAAGCGCGCAAGGTCACCGCCATCAGCGAGGTCACCGGCATCGACGACAACGGCGAGATCGAGATGCGCCCGATCTTCGAGTTCGTGCGCACGGGCACCGGCCCGGGCGGAAAGGTCATCGGCGAGTACCGCGCGACGGGCTACCTGCCTTCGTTCCTCCAGGACTTCATCGTGATGGGCCTCGTCAAACCCGGGGAGCCCTACCTATGAAACATTCGCAGCGAGCGCCGAAGGCGCGAGTGAATGTCCATGCCAACCGAGCGAAGCGAGGGAAGGCATGAACTTCAAGGTCGCGCGCGGCATGACGATGATCACGTACAAGTGGACGGGCATCGGCCTGTGCTCGCTTGCGCTGTTCATCCTCATCCTCGCGGCGTTCGGCGATCGCAACAGCCTCGTCTACCGCTATTGGGCGCGGTACACGTCGTCGATCGAGCGCAAGCTCCGTCCGATGTTCATCTTCACGCCGGGTCGCGTCATCGCCGGCTCGCAGGTCGCGGCGATCTTCGTCGTCGTCGCCCTCGAGCTCACCGTCGAGCTCCCGTTCTTCCCAGTTTGGCTGATCGCCGTGTGCGCGCTGCCGCTCTTGCAGATCGAGAGCATGCGTCGAAAGCGCCTCCAGGCGATCGAGCAGCAGCTCGACGGCTTCCTCCTCGCGCTCGCGAACGCGCTCAAGGCGACCCCGAGCGTCGGCGCGGCGTTCAACTCGGTCGTGCCCATCCTCCAAGCGCCCGATGCAAGGAAGAGGTCGATCTCGCGACGAAGGAGATGAAGGTCGGCTCCTCGCTCGATCAGGCGCTCCTCCACATGGCGGCGCGCATCGGGAGCCGGCAGGTCGACTCGGCGCTCTCCGCCGATCCTCATCGGCCGCCAGGTCGGCGGTAACCTCGGGCGCGTCCTCGAGACGACGGCCGCGACGCATCCGCGAGATGGCGCGCCTCGACGGCGTCATCCGCACGAAGACGGCGGAAGGCAAGATGCAGCTCGGCGTCATCGCGCGTCATGCCGTTCGCGCTCGTGCTCGGTCTCGGTTACTCGTCGCCCGGTTATTTCGACCCGCTCCAGCAGTCCGTGGCTGGATACGTGGCGTCGGCGATGGCCGGCGGCTGCTGGGTCGGCGCGCTCGATCTGGGCGCGCAAGATCCTCGCGGTGGACATCTGAGGAGGATGTGATGGGAAGCTCTACGCGCAGAAGTTTGGAAGATGCTTTTCCTCGGCGCCGTCGCGCGTCTCGATCTTTCTCGTCGTCTACGCGATGGCGAGCGCGCCCTCGCGCATCGCGAGCCGACTCGGCTTGCGCGGCTTGAAGCGGCAGCGCGCGCTAGCGCGCCGGGCATTTGGCCGAGCGTCGAGCCCTTCGTGCGCTGGCTCGGCGTGCGCGTGAGCGGTCTCTTGCCGGACGAGCAGCGCGACAAGCTCGACGAGCAGATCGCGCAAGCCGGCGACTTCCTCGGGCTCACCGTCGACGAGTACCTCGCGCTCTGCATCCTCAGCTTCATCGGCGTGCATCGGGGATGGGCTTCATCCTCGCGGTGGTGACGGACAACTACACGATCCCGATCCTCGCCGGCCCGGTCGGCGCGATCATCCCGTACATGCAGATCAGCGGCTACGCGCAGGACCGGCTCAAGAGCATCAGCCGCGGCCTGCCGTACGTCATCGACCTCATGGCGCTCGGCATGGGCGCCGGACTCGACTTCCCCGGCGCGGTTCGTCAGTGCGTCGAGAAGTCGTCGAACCCGAACGATCCGATCGTCGAGGAGTTCACGCTCATCCTCCAGACGCTCAACCTCGGCCAGACGCGCAAAGATTGCGCTGCAAGAGTTCGCGCGACGCGCGCCGGTCGAAGCCGTGAAGGAGTTCGTCGGCGCGCTCGTCCAAGCCGAAGAGCGCGGCAACCCCGTCGCCGACGTCCTTCAAATCCAGGCGACCTCGTCGCGCACGCGCCGTTCGGTGCGCGCGGAGGAGATGGCCGCGAAAGCGGGCGTCGCGATGACCGGACCCCTCGTCCTCGTCTTCGCCAGCGTCATGATCCTCATCATGGGTCCGATGTCCCTCAAGATGAGCCAGATGTAACCGGGAGGCCCTCGTGAGCACGCTGCGTTTTCAAATCCAACATGCCAACGGCCGCCAAGAGCAGGTCACCGTCGAAGCCGAGCGCGCCCTGATCGGCAGCGGCGCGCACTGCGAGATCCGCCTCCCGATCGACCAAGCGGCGGTCGAGCACATCTTGATTCAGGTCGGCGCCGGCGGCGTCTTCGCGCAAGCGCTCAACTTCGAGCCCGCCGCCGACGATCAGCACCGTGCCGTTCACGCAGGCGCCGCTCCCGCCGGACGTCGTGCTCGGCGTCAACCAAACGCAGCTCCTCGTGTCGATCGTCGGCGACGCGATCGGCGCAGGCAACCAGAACAAACGCAAGGGCAAGACGAACCCCATGCTCGTCATGGCCGCGATGGCGGGCGCGTGCCTCGTCGCGTGGATGTACCTCGGCGGCGACGACGACACGGCGCGCGTCGAGCCGCAGGAGTACCCGAAGCTCTGGGATCAGGCCGCCGCGACCTGCGAGAAGAGCTCGAACGAGGCGCTCGCCTTCGCGAACGAGAAGCGCCTCGTCGCCGAGAGCAAGCGCGAGCGCCGAATGTTCCACGTCAAAGACGGCGTCGACGCGGTGCCGCTCTTCGAGACCGCCGCGGCTTGCTTCGACAAGGCCAACGACAAACAGGACGCCGACTCCTCGCGCGACACCGCGAACGCGCTCCGCAAAGAGCTCGACGACGACTACCGCACTCACCGCATGCGCCTTCAGCACGCGATGGGCGTCAAAGATCTCGAGACCGCGCGCAAGGAAGTCCGCACGCTCATCGAGATGACCGAGGGCAAAGAGGGTCCGTACGTGACGTACCTCCACGTCATCGAGCGCGACCTGAAACAGAAGCTCGGCCGCCCGTCCTGATCATGTCGCGCCTGTCGGTGTACGCGTTCGCCTTGTGCACGCTCGCGTGCGGCGGAAGCTCCCAGGCCAAGACGCGTCGCAGCGGCTCGCCATCATGAACAAGAGCGAGCAGCCCTCGAAGCTCATCGAGCAGGGAAAAGGCTTCGCGGCCGTGGGCGACACGACGCGCGCCGAGCAATATTTCTCGATGGCGATCGCGCGCGGCGCGGACGAGTCGGTCGTGGTGCCGCTCATCGCGAAGGTGTGCGTGCGTGACGGCCGCTACGAGCTCGCGATCGACTACGCGAGCCGCTACGCGCAGAAGCACCCGAGCGACATCCGCGTGCGATACCTCCTCGGCACGCTCTACGCCGCGGTGAGCGATCGCGCCCGCGCGCGCTCGGAGCTCGAGTTCGTCGTCAGCGCGAAGCCGAACGATCCCGAGGCCCACTGGGCGCTCGCGAAGGTCCTTCAAGACGAGGGCAAGGACCCCGTCTCCGCCGAAGGTCAGTTCCGCGAATACCTTCGACTGGCGCCGACGGGCGCGCACGCGGACGAAGCGCGGGCTTCGATCACCACCCCCGAGGAGAACAAAACACAATGAGCGGCGGCTCCACGTTCATCCCGCGCGAAGTCTTCGACGAGACGCTCCTCCAGTTCTTGGAGCCCGTCCGGGTGTACCTCGAAGACCCCGCGGTGAGCGAGGTCATGATCAACGGGCCCAACCAGATCTACATCGAGAAGAAGGGCCAGCTCGAGCTCGTGCCGGCGAAGTTCGCGTCGCGCGAGGCGCTCACCGCCGCGCTCCGCAACATGGCGCAGTTCGTCGGCAAGCACGTCGACGAGATGCGGCCCATCCTCGAGGGGCGCCTTCCCGACGGCTCGCGCGTCGAGGCCGTCTTGCCGCCGGCCGCGCCCGACGGCCCGCACGTCTCCATCCGTCGCTTCTTCAAGGAGACGCTCACGGTCCAGCGCCTCATCGGGTTCGGCGCGCTCACCGAGGACTGCGCGTCCGCGCTCGCCGCGTTCGTCGCGGCCAAGCTGAACATCCTCGTCGCCGGCGGAACCGGCTCCGGCAAGACGTCGATGCTGAACGCGCTCTCGTCGTACATTCCGGATGGCGAGCGCGTGGTCGTCATCGAGGACTCGCGCGAGCTCCAGCTCCAGCGCGATCACGTCGTGCAGCTCGAGGCGCGCCCCGGCGACGCGAAGGGCCGCGGCATCGTCACGATTCGCGATCTCTTCCGCGCGACGCTCCGCATGCGGCCCGATCGAATCGTCGTCGGCGAGATCCGCGGCGGCGAAGCCCTCGACCTGATCCAAGCGATGACCTCGGGTCACGGCGGCTGCCTCTCGACGCTCCACGCGACCTATCCGCGCGACACGATCACCCGCCTCGAGACGATGGCGATGATGAGCGACGTCGAGATGCCGCTCATGGCGATGCGCATCCAGCTCGCCTCGGCCGTGAACATGATCGTCCAGGTCGGCCGCCTGCAAGACGGCTCGCGCAAGGTCACGCACGTCACCGAAGTGCTCGGTTTCAATCAGCAGACCGAGGAGTACCTCACGCAAGACGTGTTCGTTCGGCAGTACCAAGGCCTCGGCCCCAAGGGTGAGGTGCTCAGCAAGCTCGTTCCTTCCGGGGTAATGCCGCGCTGCCTCGAGCAGGTGCACGAGCATGGACTGGACCTGCCCGCAGCTATGTATGATGCTGCCAAGCACGGTCCTGTCCAGGGCACGCATGGCTGAACACCCCGGATCCATCGTAGAAATTCGCGCAGGCGCTTCCCAACGGCCGCTCCTCGAGCTGAAGCCGGGGCAGGTGGTCCAACCGATGAGCATCGGTCGCGTGGGCATGTGGCCGGTCGAAGCTCCAGGCGTGCTCGACGTGCACGCATTCGTTTATTTCGACGGCAACGCGCTGTTCATCCAAAGCGCGGATCCGAGCAACCCCGTGAAGGGCAACGGGCAGGCGATCGCGACCTCGTGGCAGCAGATCGAGATCCCCTGCACGATCGAGATCGGGCGCGCGCGGCTCGTTTATCGGACGGTCGACGACATGGAGCCGGCCGACGAGGACAAGACCACCGTCGCGCAGCAGATCCCGGTCCCGCCTCCGCCGCGCGCCGCGCCGCAGTTCACGGCCAACGCTGGAGCGTTTTCGAACCGCAACCAAGCGCCCGACTCCGACGCGACGCGCCTCCAGCCGATGGGGCGCGAGCCCGATCCCACGGTGGTCAGCCCGATGGAAGCGGGAACGCCGATGGCCGGCGTTCCGAAGGCGCGGCCCGCGGCCGGCATGCCCGCGTGGGCCGTGAAGGCCGACACCGCGCCGAACTCGCAACCGACGACCATCGGCGCTCCGCCCGCGCCGCCGCCGCCGCAAAACATGGGTTATCAGGCGTTCGGGAGCGTGCAGGTCGCCGTGCCGCCGCTTCCCGCCGCGCCGAACCCGATGGGTCAGACGCTGAACTCGCCGCTCGGCATGCAGCAGCAGCAACAACAGCAGATGATGATGATGCAGCATCCCGGCATGCAGCCGATGATGATGCAGCCGACGATGCCTGGCACGAACCCGATGGGGAGCGGTCAGATGATGGCGCTCCCGCCGGGCTCGCCGGCCGCGGAGACGGGCCGCGTTCAGCAGCCCGGTGAGCTCCAAGGCTTCGCGCGCGCGAAGGCCGAGTGGAACGCCATGCCGCCGATCCGCAAGATCATCATCGGCACGTTCCCCGGTGTGCTCTTGCTCGTGTACTTCATGCTGTTCGACGACGAGCCGCAGCAGCAGGCGCGCAGGCCGCGGCCGCAGCCTTCGGCCTCCGCGAGCGTCGCGGCCACGACCAGCGCCACGAGCCACCCGACCGCGACGACGACCGCGAGCACCGCGGTGGTCGCGCCGACCGCGACCGCGACGAGCACGTCGACGACCACGGCCCCCACGACCACCGCGTCTGCGCCTCCGCTCCCGAAGGGCAAGCGCACCCTCGAGCGCGAGGCCATCGACCTCGTCGCGCTTGGTCAGTACGGGAAGGCCGCCGACATCTACGACCAGCTCGCCGCGCAGCACCCCGATCAGCCCGTCTACCGCGAAGCCGCTCGCATCTTGCGCGCTCGCGGCAACGGCGGCTGACCACGTCGGGACAAGGTCGGCGGATGGACGAAGAGGGCGGCTCTTTGACGATCCACCGGCCGGAAAAGCCTACATGTAGGCCGATGATTTCTGTAATGGTTTCGTAGAACTCAGCGTTGGCCTCGACCATGCAAAGAGGGAGTGCATGGCGGGCGACACACTCTTCAAGAAGGTCCTGGCGACGGCAGTCGCAGCGGGCGCTTTTTCGGGTGCAGTGGCTTGTGGGCCCGACGGCGGACAGCTCCTCGGCGGCGACCAGCTCGGCCCGAACAACTCGAACAACGTCAGCGGCGACGGCGGCAACGGCGGCTGGAACAACAACTCGACGTACAACGCCGACGGCGCGCCGCAGCCCCCGCTCGCTGCGCAGCTCTTCCTCGCTCTCCAGCCGCAGCTCGATCAGAAGTGCGGCGGCGCGTGCCACCAGCAGGGCACGACGCTCAGCGCGCCGAAGTGGCTCGCGGGTCCCGACGAGTACAAGTCGATCACGACGTACCCGGGCATCGTCACGGCGGACGTCTACTCGAGCAAGCTCGAGAATCGCCCCAGCAACCACCCCGCCTCGTGCCTCATCGATCCGGGCAACGAGACGCTCCTCGCGTCGGTGACGACGTGGCTCACCGCGGAGGCGAACGCCCTCGCGGCGATTCCGCTCCCGGCGAGCGCGACGGTGGATCCGTCGACGGGCTCGGCTGACCTCTCGCCGGCCGCGACGGGCATCAACGGCGCGAAGATCACGTTCACGGCGACGCAGCAGGGCGATCTCCTCCGCTTCTCGAACGTGATGCTCGTCGCGCCGTCGACGACCGGCGTCCACATCGTCTCGCCGATCTTCGTGCAGCTCCCCGGCAGCGGCCCCAGGAATCGACAACACCGACTTCTCGACCTCGGACCTCTCCGTCGCGGCGGGCGCCTCGGGCCAGATCTCGCCGGTCTTCTACTTCGCGGGCTGGGTGCCGGGCAGCAAGCTCAAGATCGAGTTCACGAAGATCGAGGCGGCCACGGTGCAGGGCTCCGACGCGGGCGCGAGCACGACGTGCAAGGACCTCACGGATTTCCAGAACAGCGCGGCGCCGTCGCTCAAGTCGAACTGCGTCGGCTGCCACGGCGGCGGCAACACGAACGCGACGAACTCGATGAACCTGACCGCGCTGAGCAACAACGACTACGCGACGGCGTGCACGCAAGCGCGCACGCAGGTGAACCTCAACAACCTCGCGCAGAGCAACATCCTCTACGCGCCGCTTCAGATGGTGAACCACCCGACGAAGGTGTTCGCAAGCAACACGTCGACCGGGTACGTCGCGATTCAGAACTGGGTCAACAAGGAATGAAACCTTCGATGAAAGGAAGGGAGACGATGCGACAAATGCGATGGCTCGCAGCCACGGCCCTCACGGTCGCTCTCTCGGCGTGCGGGAATGGGACCAGCGGCACGCTCTTGGGCGGCGGCACCGGTGACACGACCGGTGCAGCCAACGGCGGTTCCGATCCGAGCTCACCGAGCTCGGGCGGCACGCCGCAAGGCCAAGACGGCGGCAACGGTGCCGACCCCAACGCCAACTCGAACCCCAACATCGACCAGCGTCAGATCAACTACGGCGAGGCGCTCCGCACTGCGGCGCTCAAGCTCGTCGGCGATCTCCCGACGCTCGCCGACATCAACTCGGTCACCGACGCCACGTCGTACGGCGCGATGATCGACAAGTACCTCGCCGACCCGCGCTTCGTCGTCCGCCAGATTCAATGGTGGCGCGACACCTTCAAGACGGGCCAGCCCGGCATGAAGACCGGCAACGGTCTGCCGAGCTTCGACACGGCGGCGACGTTCGCGGCCGAGATCGTCGTCAACGACCGTCCGTACACGGACGTCCTCACCGCGACGACGAACACCTGCCCGACGTTCACGAGCGGCGCGTTCACCGACGCGAGCTGCGCGAACGGCGCGCCGACCTCGGGCGTCCTCACCGACCCCGGGCTCATGTCGCAGTACTTCGCGAACATGGCCTTCCGCCGCGTCCGCTTCATCCAGGAGACGTTCGTCTGCTCGAAGATGCCCGCGGAGTTCTCGCCGTCGCCGCAGGTCATGGGCTCCGGCGCGTACACGAGCCCCTGGCCGTTCAACAGCATCACGGGCGGCACGACGGCGAAGATCAACTTCCAGGACACGTCGGCCGTCATCTGCGCCAACTGCCACACGACGATGAACCACATCGCGCCGCTGTTCGGAAACTTCGACGCGAACGGCGTCTACAGCGCGACGAAGTTCTCGGTTCAGGTCCCGTCGCAGGGCACGCCGACCGCGACGCTCGCCGACTGGCTCCCCGCGAGCGAAGGCTTCGCGTGGCGCAACGGCAAGGCCGTCACCGACATCCCGAGCCTCGGCAAGGCCATCGCGGCCGACCCGGCCGTCGCTCAATGCGTCGTCACGCGCGAGTGGAACTACGCGATGTCGCGCGGTGACGTGGTGAACGACATGGCGACCGTGCCGAGCGTCGTCACCGACTCGCTGGTGCAGGACTTCACGCAGAACGGCCTGAAGATCAAGCGCCTGCTCCGGAACATCTTCACCGCTGACGACTTCGTGAAGTTCTGAGAGGAAGCCATGAAACTCAAAGACCCTCACCTCATCCTGACTGTCCTCGGCGGCGCGATGTTCGCGCTCGGATGCAGCGCCGGACCGAACGACGTCCTCGTCGGCGACATGGATCCGAACTCGCTCGCGGCCGACAACAACACGCAGCACCACATGCAGGACCCGAACACGGGCGACAACGGCATCAGCGATCCGAACTCGGTCCACACGTTGGATTCGCAAGTCGGCTCGATGGAAGTCGTCGCCCGGCTCCACTCCTGCTCGAAGATGACGTACGCGGAGCTCGGGACCATCCTGAAGAACCGCGGCGTGAACACGGGCTCGACGACGCAGAACTCGGCGGGCCTGCTCTACAAGGGCGGCGCGTCGGCCCTCGGCGTCGCGAACTACGGCGGCCGCGTCCCGGAGATGATCATCCCGTCGACGGCGGCGCTGTCGAAGGAGTTCGACATCCTCGTCGCCGCTTCGCAAGAGATCCAAGCGGCCATGAAAGCCGGTACACTCACGATGACGGCGTGCCCCGGCACGCAACTCGTGGACTCGAGCGGCAACTTCACCAAGGACGGGCTCACGTGCCTGATGGGCAAGCCGGCGACGGCGGACCACATCAGCATCGCGAACGACGCGATCGCCCAGGCCGTCGAGCCAGGGCCTCACCAAAGACCAAGGGCAGCAGATCGCCATCGCGGCGATCCTCGAAGCTGCCAACACCTGCGAATGAAAAGGAGACGTGTCATGGCTGATCAGCGACTGAAGGAACTTCGCGGCAGCGGCAGGCGTGACTTCCTCAGGTGGAGCGCCACCCTCGCCGCCGTGCTCGGTCTCGAGCGCGCACGCTTCCTGAACGTGCTGAGCGACACGCGCGGGTGTCGCGCTCGCGGACCAGGCGGCTTGCCCGACGACGATGCGCTCGGTGCACCTCGTCGCCGGAAACGGCGGGCTCGCGTGGTTCACGCTGCTCTTCCCGCAGGTGGACGTCGCGCTGAACGGCGGAACGAACTCCGCGTTCCACGCGCTCGGAAAGGCGAAGCAGGCGACCGGCACGACAAGCCGCTCGTTTACGCGCCCGAGTCGCCGTTCCAGAAGCTCGGACCGACGAAGCAGATCACGGCGTTCATGGCGGGCAACAACGAGACGCACACGTCGACGCCGCAGTCGGCTGCGACGATCGCGACGGGCACCGGCATGATCGCGGCGATCGCGGCCATCCAGCAGGCCAACCCGACGCTGCTCCCCGTCATCGGCATCAACCCGATCACGTTCGGCACCGCGCCGGGCGCTCCGGGCGTCGCGACGGTCGGCGAACTCGGCGGGCCTCGTCGACCTCTTCAACAGCGCCGCCTCGCAGCACGCTGCTCGCAGACGCCGACCGCCTCCGCGCTGAACGAGGCGTACTACAAGGCCGTTCCTCGGCCTCAACGCTGCGGCCGCGCGCGCAGACGCTCGCGGCTCCGGGCTACGAGACCGGCAAGGTCGCCGCGAACCTCCTCGGCAAGAACCTCGAGCTCGCAGCTCACGCCGACGGCGGCCGACGACACGCGCTACGGCATCGTCGCGGCGCGCAGACGAACATCGTCGAGATCGCGCACGCGCTCTGCACCGCGGTCAAGGCGTTCAAGCTCGGTCTCACGAGCTCGGTCATCGTCCCCGCGATGCGCGACGATCCGCACGGCGCGTTCAACAACATGACGCAGCTCGCGGCCAGACGTGAAGGCGCTCGGCATGGTGTTCGACGCGTTCATGGCGGACTGCGCGTCGATTCCGGATCCGTCCGGCTCGGCAAGATGCTCGTCCGACAGCGTCGTCTTCACCATCCACGGCGACACGCCGAAGGATCCGACGAACCGGAACGGCTGGCCCGATGGCACGCCGAACAACTCGAACTGGCTCTACGTCTACGGCAACGGCTACCTGAAGACGGGCTGGTATCGGCAGCGTGACCGCTGCGCGCACCGTGAACGGCTGGGACCCGGCGACGGGCAACATCGTTCAGGGTCAGGGCAGCGGCACGACGGCGATGCCCGCGGCGGCCGCGGCGGCGTACGCGGTGGCGAAGGGCGACATGCGTCGCGTGCAGGACTTCTATCGCGGGGCGGCCATCGATGGCGTCGTGAACGCGGTGCAGACCTGATGTTGTAGTGGGGGCACCCCTGCGCCGCGCTTCGCGCGGCTTGTCCCCTCCGGCGCTGGCTTCGCCAGCGCGAGGGGACGGGGTCTTCGTGGGATCCGGTGGGAAAGTTTGCAGGGTCCCAAGCGTCGTAGCGCGCTTGGGACCTTGCTTTTTTTTTGTGCGGCTCGTCAGCGCGGCACGACGATTTGATTCTCGATCGTGCGCACCCCCGGAGCTGCCGTGCGCGCGAGGCGGTCGATTTCGTCGCGGTCCGCGGGGGTCTCGACCTGGCCGCGGAGGGTCACGACGCCGTCGACCGTGGTGACGTCGACCTCTTTCGCGCTGTCGGTGAGGTTCGGATCGCTCACGATCGCGTTGTGAATGCTCGCGGCGATTTGCGCGTCGCGCACGCGGTCGACCTCGCGTGGCTCGCGGATGATCTGCTTCGGCAGATCGAACGGCATCTGCGAGCTGTCGGTCCCGGGTGAAGGCGACCACACGGGCGCCGCGACGGTCGCGGAGGTCGTGGTCGTCGTGCTGTTGTGGCTGCACGCGGCGAGCGCGAGCGTGATGCAGACGATGAACCTCATGGCGATGCGATATGCATCGGCCACGCCACGCGAGCTCTACTTCGTGCGGCGCACGCAGAACGAACCGCTCACCTTCGGCGCCAGCGGCTCGGACGAGCTCGTGAATGTGCCGCTCACGAGCTCGCCGACGGGCGCCCATTTCCTGGACGTTCACCGTGCCCCACGTCTGTACGAGCCCCGAGCCGTCGTTGAACTTCATGGTCGTCCCGGCGAACGAGCCGACGCCTCCGACGGGCTGATACTCCTCGGCCTCGAGCAAGACCGAAGCGGCGGACTTGCACGCCGTGACTTGGAGCGGCCACGGTCCGTCTTCGCCACCCGGCAGCATGCTCGCGTTCGGCGCAACTGCGTCGCCGCACGCCGCGTCGATGGTGATGATGCGATGCCCATTGTCGAGCTCGACGCGCTCGCTGCCATCCGTGCATGAAAACAACGGAGCGCCTCCGCCCGCGGTGACCGCCGGCGCGGCGGGCGCGGTCGCGTTGGTGTCCTCCGGCGCGGCGTTCGTCACGCTCTCGCCCGCCCCGCATCCCCACGTCAGCCCCACGAACGACAAGAGAACGAGCTGCTTCATGCCTTTCATATGACCAGGCATCCCCCGCGTCCGTCGTTACATCGCGTTACACACCGGAGGCGGTTGTCGCGGTCAGTAGTGGTGACCGCCGGCGATGCCGATGAAACGGACGATGAGCCCGACGCTCCACAAGATGATGTGGCTGCGGAGGCGGATTGTTTCCCTGCATCGTCGTCAACGGCAACACAGCTTCGCGACGATGTCAGCTCACCTTTCGCGCCGCGCCGCGCCGCGCCAAAAGTGGCGCATCCGTCCGCCAAATTTGGCGCGCTATTTCTCGCGATCGGGGTTTACTCACGTGCGATTCGGAAACCCGCGCGGCGGATCATGAACGCGACCTCGTCCGACGCATTCTCGACGGAGACGACGATCTTCGGGTGCGCGTTCGTCCAGACCCGAAACACCTCGTCGGCGAAGCCGTGGCCGATCATCTCGACACCAGCAAAGTCGAAGACGACCTCGCGGAAGCGGTCGAGGCCAGAGAGCATCCGGCGCGCCTCGGAGCGCGAGACGAACTCCGTTCCGAGCGCGAAGAGACGGACGATCGTCCGCGTCTTCGAGAAGGCGTCGTCGATCGTGTAATCGGCGAACACGTCGCGGAGGGCGCGCGAAGGCCTGCGCGGGATGACCAACACGACGCGTGTACCGCGAGTCACGTCGGAGGTCGTCACCGTGAAGTCGTCGCGCGCGTTGTCGACGATCCACGACACCCCGTTGGCGTCGAGCTGGAAGCGCCGCACCGCTTTCGACGTGAAGAAGATGCCTTCACCCGAGTGACGCTCGGGCATCGTCGTCGTCTTTCCCTTCGAGATCTCGCCGATCGCGTCGCGCGGCGTCGCGAGCCGAAGCTTGGCGCGAACCGTCTCGAACGCGCCGACGCCGTGGTCGACGGTCTCGACCTCGACCGCGTCGCGCTTCGCTCGAACGCGAACGTCGACGGTCTTGGAACGCGAGTGGTCGATGACGTTGTCGAGCATCTTCGTGACGGCGTACGACGCGATTCGGCGCGATTCGGGCGCGAGCTTCTCGAGCGCGGGCACCGCGGCCACGAGCTCCGCCCACGCGCGGTCCTCCTCCAGACCCTTCACGCGCCAGCGAAACGTGCGGTCCGTGCTCGCGAGCGCCCATCGGCTCGCGCGGCCGGCGCCGCGCGTGACCACCGCTCCCGCTTGCGAGAGCGCGCGGAGCTTCTTGTGCGCCGCCTGGCGCGTGATCGCGAGCGCCGCCGCGACGTCCGACGTCGACACCGGCTGGCCGCGCCTCCGCATGAAGGTCAGCACGTCCACGCCGAAAATGTAACCCGTGCGAATTAAATGTAAACCTAATCGTAAACGCCGCGACGCCGGCGGGCGCGATCACGACCATGTAATTCGACGGGGTGTGCCGGGCGGATTACGCCGAGGGTTGCGGCGCGACGCCGGTTTGTCAGCAAGCGCAATGTACCGGCATCCCGCCATCGTTAGCGTGCGCGTGCGATCGCAGTCACTTGCTTGGTACGACATGCGGTCTGACGACAGAACCATCGCAGCCAACGGTGATGTGCGCCGCACTTTTCGATGCCGCTGCCACTTCGTGCAGCGAAGTCGGCGAGTCATGTGACACGAATGAATGCTGTCACGGCTTGCAGTGCACGAAGAAGCCCACGGAGATCAACGCACGATGCATTGCGCCGGACGGTGGCTAAGCCGGCGAGCCCTCACGCGAGCGCGCCACCTGATCCCGCGAAGCGCGGCGCAGGGGTGCCCCTTCCGATACGCTGCGTCGATGTTCGACCGTCGCACGATCGAGGACCTCGAGATTGTCGACGAGTCGTCGTTTCGAAACATCGCGCTCTACGCCGATCTCAAGCGCGTCGTCGCGCGCGCGGGTTACCCGTTTCGCGTGCTCCGCGCGCCGTACGCGGGGCGGAGCGATCGCTCCTCGCGGGCGGCGACAAATGGGTCGATCGGTAAACTTTCTCGAAGGGGTCCGGGTTTTACTTTAGCGTCGCGGCCCACGTCCCGTTCTGGTTCGAGATGGACTGCGGGATCACGCTCCCCGACGCCTTCCAGCTCGTGCCTTCGAGCACCAGCTTCCCCGTGAAGGAGAGCGTCGACTGGGCGAAGAGATCGTACTCGGTCGTGACCTTGACGTTGCCCGCCTCGTCGACCGTGCCGGTTCCCGTCGCGTTGACGTCGTGCGGAGTGAGCGTCACGAAGCCGTCGTCTTTCACGACGAGCAGCATCGTTCCGCCGCCGCCGCTCGAGACGACGTAGTCGCCGAAGTACGTGCCGACGCGCGTCGGTGGGCCCGCTTCGACGGGAGGCGGAGCAGCCGCGTCGTTGGAGTCGGTCGGGGTCGGCTCCGGAAAGCCGACCGACTGTGCACAACCCACGAGGGCGACAACGAGCAACGGAGTGTAGCGCATGGGGCCGACGTAGCAGGATGTGTGCCTTCATGAAGCGACGGATTTCCCGCTGGATCATCGCGCGCCCAGTCGTGGGTATTCGCGAAGTCGCGCGACGGCCCGCGGAGTGGCTCGCGCTCGCTCGTGTGAGACGCATACCTCGCGGAGCGATCGCCTCAAGCGCGTCGTCGCGCGCGCGGGTTACCCCGTTTCGCGTGCTCCGCGCGCCGTACGCGGGGCGGAGCGATCGCTCCTCCTGAACCTCACGTTTTGGAGCGCCGACGCGGGCGGCGACATTCTCGCGGAGGCCGCGCTCGACGCCGACGTCGTGACGCACGTCGCGTGGCATCACCTCGCCGCGCGCGCGCTCCGTGACGTCGGCGAGAAGCAGGCTTGACGCTCGCGGGTCCAAGCTCTCGACGCGCCAAAAGTGGCGCGGGCGTGCGCCAAATTTGGCGCGCTACTTCTTGGCGCGTTTCTTCGCGGGCTTCGGGATCGCCGGGAGCTTCACCGAGGTGAGCGCGCGCGCGAAGACCCCGAGCGACGCGAGCGGCACGTTCGTGAACGTGGCGAAGCCCTCGCGCTCGTGGACGACGACGTGCGAGAGCGCGTCGTGCTTTCCGAGCACGCCCTCGAGCGCGTGACGCGCCGGGTTCTTCGGCGTGGGCGATTTCTTCGAGAGCAGCGCGCGCGTCGCCGCGTTGATCTGCGGCGCGGAGAGCTCCGGAAACGGAACCGCCTTGTGCTCCTTCCCGTTCACGACGGGGATCTTCACGCGCGCGATCGCGACGGGCAGGACGCCGTCGAGCTTCCCGTGCTTCGCCTCGAGGTACCCGATGAGCGCGTCGAGGTTGCTCGTGCCGTACTGCGCTTCCTCCTGCGGCGTCGCGTATCGCGCGACGCGAATGTTCCGCTGCGCCGTGCGCGTGTCGGTGTGCAGCCGCTGCTCGAAGAACTCGGCCGCCGTCTTGTACCCGCCGAAGAGGTAGAGCGGCGGCTCGTGATCGACGACGTGCGCCACGGCTTCCCAGAGCTCGTCGAACGCCGAGGCACCCTTTCCGGCGAACGAGTCGATGCTCGTCGCGAGCTTGTCCCAGGCGCGTTTGAGCGCGGGATCGACCGGAGCGAGGGCGCTGGCGTCGGGCTTCTTGCTAGGGGATTTCGCGCGGGCTTTCGGCATCGGGCCAGAGTGCCACAGCCCAGCTCGAGGCGTCACGCGGGCGCTGATGACGATGATCAACTAGCCGTAGCGTCGCCAGCCACGGCAACGCAGCACGTCGTGGCGAAGTCTCCCCGATAGCGATTCGAGCCGGAGCGCAGCAGGCCAACCTTGCAAGGCACTTGGAAGTAGCCCGCGGGGCGAGACGTGACGAATCTGCTCAAGCAGATGGGCAAATGAAATGGGCGAGCGCCACGGTTGCGACCGACAGCGCGACGTACCACGCCGTCCTGACCGGCTCGGGGATGGGCCGTTCGAACGAGACCACGGTGACGCCGGACTCAGGGAGCAGGAAGAACGCGTTGCCGAGGTTGCGCGCGAAGTGAGCGGCGGTAGCGACCCAGATCGACCTCGTGTCGAGGTAGATCGCCGCGAGGGCCACGCCACCGACGAGCCAGTTCAAAGCGCGTAGGGCGGTCCCTTTGCTGGTCACGAAGTGAATCGCCGTGAACACGGACGCGGAGACTGCGATCGCCAGCGGGACGCCAAGCGGCCGGAGCAAAGCGAGGAAGTAGCCGCGATAGAGGGCCTCCTCCCATAGCGCGCCGCCGAAGAGCAGCGGGGCGACGACCCAGCGTGCGTTCGTCGGAGCGCCCTTCGTGGGACCGGCGCCGAGCACGCGACGAAGCAGCGCGACGAAGCCGGAGACCATGACGACCGTCAGAGCGATTTCGCCGATCGCCAGCTCGATCGCGAACCCATCGACATCGAAGCCCAGAGCAGCCGGGGGCAGCGAGTCGAGACGGGACGCGAGCCCGAGCGTCGTCGCGAGGATGAGCGCATACGACGCCGCCGCGATCGCGATCGCGCGCGGCTTGAACGCCGCGGTCACGTTCTTCAGGTCCACGCCCGCGGCGCGCATGAGGAGCATCGCGAGGAGGCTCCACGCGAGCGATGCGATGACCGCGATCGCGAGATGAATGGCGGTCCACATGGGAGGTTCGTTCGGGAGCCCCCCCAACACGAGACGACGGCGAGATTGCACGGACCGACGACGCCGCGCAAGGCGATCATCGTTCGGCGAACGACCCGACGGGGTTTGAGACTAAGAAATCCAAAGCGGGACCCACTTGGACAAAGTTTACAGAACGCCCCATAAGGCCTATCCGGTTGACTCACGTTACCCCAACGGATAGTGGTGCTGGGTGGGTCGGCCGACATTTCCTCGAACGATGCTCGAGTTTCAGCAGCGATTCTCGACGGAAGATGCGTGTCGCGCGTACTTGAGCGAATCTCGGTGGCCGGAAGGATTTTGCTGCCGACGTTGCGGTGGCCGTGAGCGTTACGAGCTGCGCACTCGCGAGCTCGTCACTTGCCGCGCTTGCGGAGCGCAGACATCCGTGACGGCCGGCACGGTGCTCCATCGCTCGCATCTTCCCCTGCGGGAATGGTTGTACGCCGCGTATCTCGTTGCGACGCAGACGCCAGGTGTGTCCGCGACGCAGCTGCAACGTCAACTCGGCCTCACGCGATACGAGACGGCGTGGACGATGCTTCAAAAGCTCCGACGCGCAATGAAGCGACCTGACCGCGATCGTCTACGCGGAATCGTCGAGGTCGACGAAACCTATCTCGGCGGCCCTGAAAAAGGCCTTCGCGGTGGTCGCTTTCGCAATAGCTCGAAAGTCGAAGTCGTCGCCGCCATCGAAGTGCGTGGCGAGGGCTCGGGTCGAGCGCGTCTCGCGATCGTGCCCGACAGCAGTTACTTGTCGCTCGGGCGATTCGTTCGCGAGAACGTCGAGCTGGGCTCCGTGCTGCGGACGGACGCGTGGCAAGGTTACGCACCGCTCCGTCGCCAATACGACCATCGACCCGTTTCTCAGCGTGGTGACGGCCGCAACGCCTCGAAGGTCTTGCCGCGCGTTCACCGACTGTTCTCGAATCTGAAAACGTGGATCGAGGGAACGCATCACGGGATCGGACGCGGTCACGTGCGCGCCTACCTCGACGAGTTCGTCTTTCGCTTCAACCGCCGACGCACGCCGATGGCCGCTTTTCAGTCGCTTCTCGGACTCGCGATGGTTCACGGCCCGACGACCTACGACAGGTTGTATGCTCGTGAGTCAACCGGATAGGCACTACGCCCCATTATGCGATCTTGAGGGCGCGAGGTCCAATGAGGCTGGAATCACGGACCGATTTGGAAGAACGTGACGCTCGTCGCCGTGATGGACGAAAAGGGAAAATCCCACATCAACGCGAAGGACCGTGTGCTCACGAAGGGCGACTCGCTCGTCGTGGTGACGGTGCGTTCGCTTCGATTTGCCGTGTTCTGCGTCGCGGCGCTCGTCGTGCTCTCCGCATGCAAGAAAAACGCGAGCGTTCGGACGAGTGGGATCGTCGTCGTTCACCCGACGTTCGGAACGCCGATGTGGACGACGCGCCTCGTCGTCGTCTTGGCCTGTGACGCGTCCGACGCGAGGGTCGTCTCCGCGCTCGATGCGGTGCACGCTCGAGTCGACCGGACGATGATGGAACGCCTCCTCGCCGTGTCGATCGATGCCCCGAGCGATCCGCTCGACCTCTCGCCGCTGCTCGAGGCGCGGTCGAAGCTCCAGGCAGAGCGATGTGTCGAGGCCGTCTCGCTCGACACGGTCCACGGTGATACCGCGAACGCGCCCGTCGGCCACCTTTCGCGTCCCGTGGTTCCGCGATGCGATTGGGCATCACACCGCGTCGAGGAAACCTACGGCGCCCACGCGGTGGTGTTCCGATCGAATGCCAATTGTCTGAGCGAACGTTTCACGGTGAACGCTCGCGACTTCTTCGTCGTGCAAATCACCCTCGAGCCGAACGAACACGTGGTCGCCATCGTCGATGACGCGGGCGTGTACCCGCTGCGCGATGACGCCGCGTCGCCCGCAAATGCACCGAAGCTGACTGGCCGCATGCATTGGTCGCAGCAGACGCGTCAGGGTCGGTACTGGGTGGAGAAGTTCGTGGGCCAGCACACCGGCACGCCGTTCGCGCAGACGTCTCCTCTCGACGCATGGCGGTTCGAGAACGCGGCCACGTTCAAGCAACTCCAAGATGCCCGCATGTCGTGCTTCGAGCGGACCGTGAAATTCGACCCGTCCACGAAGGGCGCCGTGATCAACCTATTCATCGATGTGGGGGTCGATGGGCGCGTGCAGCGCGTCGAAACGAAGTGGACGGTCGCGATGGGGTCGGATTTGGCGCGTGCAGCAAGCGCCGGCTGCTTGCGTGAGGCGGCGCAAACGCTCTCGTTCATCGCCACACCGGGCGACGGCGACATATGGTCCGTCGTCGAGGTCTACTCGGTCAATTGATCGGACGAGGATGCCTGCATGGACTTCTCGCTGCCACCGACGCTCATCACCGCGATCGCGCGAGAAGACGCCGTCGACGACCACGACGTGGAGGTGCACGTTGAGGTTGAGGCTGCTGCCGAATCGCTGCACGAAGGTAATCGCCGCGAGCTCGGCGTCGCTCAGTGCGATCGAGCGCGCCCACATGCGGTGGCGATCGCCGAGCGCGGTCGCGAACGCACGAACGAGTGCCGTGAGGAACTGCGCGTCGAACGCCGCACGGGCGCCCCTTGCACGAGAACGCGACGAGGAGATCGTGGCCGCACGCGTCGCAGTGTGCCCGCGTAAAGCCGAAGTCGAAGATGCCGCAGCGGTGGTAAGCGCGGAGCTCGTCGCGCACGTATTTGGGCAGAGGCGCGTCGTAGGTCTCGCGCGCGTGCGCGAGGAACGTCTCGAGATGCGCTCGGACGACGCGATGGAGCACCGTGTCCTCTGGGCGGCGCGGGCGGTAAGCGGGCGCGAGCTTGGCCACGCGCGCGTCTTGCGGTGGACGTGCCACGCGAGAACGTCGAGCAATCGTGGGTTCGCGCCTGGCCTGGCCAAATGTGGCGCACGCGCGCGCCACATTTGGCGCACGCCGCACGAGCTCCGCCGCACGAGCTTCACCACAGGGTAAGCTCGGTCGGTCGAATGACGGCGTATCGAACGGGCTATGGCGTGTCGACGCGCCTTCGCGACATGACGAACGAGGAGCGCTCGCGCGTCGAAGGCGAGGTGCGCCGGTGGGACGAGGCCGCGCGCGAGCAGGCGATGAAGAAACCGCGGCAGGCGTTCGCCGTCGGAACCGCCGCCGCGCTCGCGACGGGTGTCGCGCTCGCGCTGAGCTGGCCGGGCGTCGCGTTCAGCGCGGGTTGCCTCGCCGGGATCCTTCTCTTCTCGTCGTTCGTCGCGCGGAAGCGCGCGCGCGAGATCATCGCGGCGTCGCGCGGGCCGTTCCATCCGCCCGAAGGAGGTTGGCGCGTCGAGGAGATCGAGGTGGTCGCGCGGTCGCTCTTCGTCACGCCGAGCAACGACGAGGACTACGTCTTCTGGTGGCTCCTCGAAGTGCCAGGCGGCGACTGGTTCTTCCTCCACCCGGACATGCTGCCAAGCGAGCAACGGTCCGCTCCGTTCGAGAAGCTGCGGATCGTGTGCCTCTCGCCGCACGGCCCGACGCTCGAGGCGCGCTGGAGCGGAGACTCGATCCCACGCCACGGCGCGCCGGACTCGAGCGACGCGTACGCCGCGATGATCGGCGAGGACCGCTGGTGGAGACCGGACGCCCACGACGATTGGTACGGCGTCGTCGCCGAGTCGCGGTTGCCCGAGTGGATCCTGAAGGCTAGAGGCTGAGCGCCAGGACAGCGGAGGCCACGCGCCAAATTTGGCGCACGCGCGCGCCACATTTGGCGCCGTCAGAGAGCGCGCCGCACGAGCTCCGCCGCAGCTCGCGCATCACGCTCGACGAGCTCCGCGCTCACGCGCACGAAGCGAACGCCATAGACCCGCTCGATCTCGCTCTGTCGCCGAGCGTCGTACTCACGCTGCGCTTCGTGCACGCCCCCATCGACCTCGACGACGAGCTTCGCGCAAGCCGCATAGAAGTCGACGACGTAGCGCCCAAACGGATGCTGCCGCCGAAACCGAACGCCAAGCTTCCGCCCCCGAAGCTGCTGCCAAAGCAGCACCTCGCTCCGAGTCGCATTCTTGCGAAGGTGCCGAGCAGTATCGGTAACGGAAAAGAGCGAAGGGCTGTCGTTGCGATGGTGCATGCCCCTCGCAAGCGAGAAAGGCGTGACAGCCGCCCCCGCTCCGCTCGTTCCGCAGCTCGGCTGGCGCGACTTTCTCGCCTCTCGGCATGCACCATCGCAACGACAGCCCTTCGCGATCCATCACCGCCGGCAAGCCCCCATTCGCGAGCACGCCCAAGTGTGATCACCCACCTGCCCCCGCGACCACCCCGTCCCCTCGCGCTGGCGAAGCCAGCGCCGGAGGGGACAAGCCGCGCGAAGCGCGGCGCAGGGGTGCCCCCCTACAGCACGTCCACGTTCGCGACGCACAGCCCAACGTGATCGCCCGCGGTCACGAAGATCCACGGCTGGTCCGCGAACGGCACGACGAGACCGGTGATGTCGCCAGCGCACGTCGCGTCGAGCGCGATCTCGCTCGAGCCCGCCTCCGCGATCCGCACGACGGTTCGGTGATCGGTGATCCCCCACGCCGTGCCGGCCGGATCGACGTAGCGCGCGTTCTCGGGCAGCACGCGCGCGCTTCCCCACGTCCCGTTCGCGAGCCTCTCGACGACGCGCGGCGGCCGCGCACACGCGCCCGTACGTCGCGTCGCTTCGTCCGGGTTGTACGTGGACGCGGGCGCGTTGACGAGCAGCGCGAAGAGACCGCCTTTCGCGCTCGGAAAGAACCGCGCGTGCGTGAACGGCATGCCTTCGGTGTCGCCGCGCTCTTTGCACGCGTCGGAGTCGGGGACGAGCTCGAGGTGGAGCGGCGAGACGTCGAGCGACGCGATGAAGACGCCGGGCCGGCAATGGTCGGCCCCCGCGATGAAGCCGTTGCCCGACGCGTCGTCCTCGATCGATTGCGCATGAAACGACGGCACGGCCTTGGGCGGAGCGAGGATCTTGTCGCCGCGGATGGCGAGCGCCGGGACATCCACCGGCGCCGACTGTCCGCAGAGCGACGAGTCGCGCCCTCCGATGAAGTGCATCGAGCTCGGCACGAACGAGTACGCGACGCCCTTCGAGATCACCACGGCGCGCGGCACGTCCTCGAACGCGGCGCTCGACGCCGTCATCGTCGCGCCGTGCCTCGTGAAGAGAACCGATCTCGGCCCTGCGTATTCGGCGAGCTCCTTCTCGCCGGTGACTGCCGCGATGTCCGGCCACGACCCACCCAATGCCTGGATGCGCGCCTTGCCCGTCGTCGGCAACCCATCGAGGAGATGCTCGTCCCGCGTCCAAGCGTGCCCGGCCGTCGCGTACCCCCAAGAAGCTCTTCCGAGCGTGATGAGCGCTCGGCTTCCCGCGGGATGGAAGTCGAGGTCCTGCGCTTTCGCGACGACGACCACCGATTTGAACGTCGTGGCAGGCCGCGCCGGCGAAGACGCCAACGCTGAGTTCGATGCCGTCGGCGCCGCGGTCGGATCGGCCACCGGACCTTTCTTGGCCTCGGGCGTCTTGCACGCGCCCATCAACGTCAGCGCGACGAGCAGATGAACGTGCCTCATGACTTCACTGAACGCGCGAGGAATCGCATGACTTCCTAGACCGAAGCGTGAAGCGCGACGCGGCGAACGTTCGGGATGCATCACCGGCCCAGTCTACATGCGCGTGTGACCACCGCCCTGCGGCCGTCCCACCTTCTCGCGCCGCGCCGGCGCGCGCGTTCGCGGATCTTCGCGCGCTCCTCTTCGACTCCGTGACGTCGCTCTTCGCTCGCGACACCGCGGAGGACGCGATCACGTTCGCGCACGACGAGCACCGCTTCGCGTCGCTCCTCATCGTTACGAGCTATCGAATTGGGTCCTCCACGCGCCCGCCCACGGCGGCCCGGCCGGCGACGCGCGCACGACGCACGTGCTCGAAGCGCTCGCGAGCGCGCCCGACCCGCTCGCGTCGCTGACGACACATTGGGTGCAGGCTTGACCTCGCGGGTCCAAGCTCTCGACGCGCCAAAAGTTCGCGCGGGCTTTTTCGATTTAGGCGGAGCGCTCAGCAGCCCCAGACGATGTCCGTGTTTTCGATACGAAGCTGCAGAATCGACGCGCCCTCGGAAGTCGGGATGAGAGGGCTGCTTCTCGACACTTGGTACGGTGTCGTGAGGTAGGTGGGCCACACCGAGATCTCGCCGCGCGCGAAGCGTTCGGCGTGCGCGAAAGCGGGGGCGCACTTGCTCGGGTGCGTCGGCGTGCGCGTGAAACCGAGCGCCACGAGATCGCGCTCGACCTGCGCTCGAAGATCCGCCTTCGACAATGGGCTCGCGTACGTGCGGATGTACTCGCACTTGGAGTGCTCGGGGCATTGCGCGGCCATCGTGAGACCCGAGTGCGACGACGCGACGAGGTGCGCGCCCGCCGGCACGTACGCGAGCGCCGGGTCGTGCTCGACGTCGACCCACACGTGCTGCTTCGTCTCGTACCAATCGAGCCCGAAGATAGCGACGATCAGCAGCACGAACGGTACCGCCATCGCAGGGATGAGTACCAACAGGAGCCAGGGGGCTGCCCTCGCCTTCATGACGGAATCCTCGCACAGTCGGAGAGGCGCGAGGACGACTTCGGCAAGCTGCACTTCGAGGGCGACCACGAAGTCCACGTCCTCGACGTGAGCGACAACGGCCTTCGGATGGATCTTGAATGGGCGGTGTTAACGCCCCATTTATCGGTGATCGGTGAACTTTCTCCAAAGGGGTCGCGCTTTGGAATCCTTTGGAATCCCTTCTCTCACGTAACCGCCTCGGCACACGTCCCACATCAAGGTCCGGCGTTGCCGAAGACCTTCACGCGATCGGAGCAACCGCCGTTCTGACACTCCTTGCACTCGGCACCGATGCACTTGGTGCAGCCGGGGTGGAGCCAGGTGGCATGCATCGAGGCGCCGTTGTAGCCGGACTCGAGCGCGTTGTCGGCGAAGACGTTCGCCCACGAGCAACTCTCCGCGCTGCTTTCGGGCCAGTCGAGGAAGAACCCCATCTCGCCGCTCTCACGAAACCGGTTGTGCTCGACGACGTTGCGGTTGGCGAAGTTGCGGACTTTGATTGGGTCGCCGCAGACGCGCAGCGCGCTGTTGTACACGATGGTGTTGTCGCTGCCGGCGTTCATGTAGACGGCGTGGAGGAAGCGCTCGTCACCCGACTTGTTGATCAAGTCCACGAAGTGGTTGTTCTGCACGCGGTTGTGGTCCGCGTTGAGGCCGACGGCCGACATCCCGAAAGCGAGCGAGTGAAAATACGAAGGCTGGGTGCCAATCGAGGAGAACACGCACCCATAGACGAGGTTGTGACCGGCGGAGTCGTGCAGGCTGATCGCCGACGTCGAGTAGCGGCGAACGTCGAGGTAGTAAAAGCGCACGTTCGCGACTTGACCGTGGAAGAAGCGGCAGTCGCTGCCTGCCTTCTTCGCCGAGCACACGTCGCGCCCGTCGAAGATCGGGCGCCCGCCCTTCTTCGCGAGCTCGGTCCAGCGCATGCCGAACTGGAAGTTGCTCGGCATGATCGAGATCGTGTAGTCGGCCGACGAGTAGGTCCACTCGATCGCCTCTTGGTACGCTTTGCCGTCCGCGACCACGCGGATCTCGACGTTCCGATTCAACCCCGACGGGTAGTTCTTCACGAGCAACGTTTGGGCGGCGCCGAGCGTCGCGAGAGGATGCGCTTGGTCTCCCGCAGCGGAGTCGCTCCCGCCGTGCGCGACCCAGATCTCGAGCGGCGTGTTTTTCGAAGGGCCGAGCGCAGGAGCGGCGGGCTGAGCGTTGGATGGGTCGACGTCTCCGACGCCTTCTTGGGTGAGCGACTGCTCCTCGGTGACGTCGGTGGTGTCGATCGCACAGCCGATCGACGCAAGGCACACGAGGGCTGCGTGGAGGATTCGCATGGCAGGGCTTCTACAAGGACCGTACCGCGCGCGCGGTCCGCGAAACCGCGTCCACGAGCGGATCGGGTCCGGCTCGCATGAGGCGTGCGCGATCCATCCGAACTTCTCGAACTGAACTTTCGCGCTTCAAGATCGCATAATGAGGCGATCCGTAAACTTTCTCGCAGCAGGTCCCGCTTTGAAAGACCTTCTCTCACCTCCGTTGGACGACGGTCTCACGATCCACGCGCGCATCACGGAAGCAGACCTCGAAGACCTTCTCGAAGTGCTCTCACCCTACGCGGTCTCTCCGCGGCTGGGCGCGGCGTTCGTCATCGTCTGTCTAGCCATCGTGGCAGGCTGGAGCGTTGCCGCGCGGCAAGGCGCCGTGTCGCCCATACCGGACGAGTTACAACACCTCATGTTCGTCGCCGCGCTCGTGATCGCCGGCATCACAGCTTTCGGGCGAGTGCAACTTCACCTCGTCGCGTCGTCCGAACCGATACGCGCGCTCCTCGAGCGGAGCACGACCTACGTTCTCGACGAGACTGGCGTTCACATCCGCGGACCGGCCGGCGTCGCACGCTCATCGTGGAACGAGTTCACAAAGTGGTCCGAGACGGAGCGCTCGTTTGTGCTTAGAGTCGCGGGCGGCGCGCACTTGCTACCCAAGGCATCCATCTCCGCCAGCGATACCGAGCGCCTACGGAGCGTTCTCGCAAAGCACGTGAAGCGGTAGCAAGACTCGCGGGGTGGAGCGCGCGGGATGCCGAGCTCGTCGAGGAGTTGGCGCGCGAGGGGTTCGTCGTCGACGATGGCAACGATGCGCAGGCGGGCGGCGCACTTCGGGCACTCGAGGACGTCGAGGTCGAAGGTGCGGCGCGGACTCGAGCGACGCGTACTCCGCGATGATCGGCGAGGACCGCTGGTGGAGGTCGGACGCCCACGACGATTGGTACGGCGTCGTCGCCGAGTCGCGGCTGCCCGAGTGGATCCTGAAGGCTAGAGGCTGAGCGCCAGGACAGCGGAGGCCACGCGCCAAATTTGGCGCACGCGCGCGCCACTTTTGGCGCGCATCAAAGCGCGCGCCACACGAGCTCCGCCGCAGCTCGCGCATCACGCTCGACGAGCTCCGCGCTCACGCGCACGAAGCGGACGCCATAGACCCGCTCGATCTCGCTCTGCCGCCGCGCGTCGTACTCACGCTGCGCTTCGTGCACGCCCCCATCGACCTCGACGACGAGCTTCGCGCAAGCCGCATAGAAGTCGACGACGTAGCGCCCAAACGGATGCTGCCGCCGAAACCGCACCCCAAGCTTCCGCCCCCGAAGCTGCTGCCAAAGCAGCACCTCACTCCGAGTCGCATGCTTTCGAAGGTGACGAGCAGTAGCGGTAACGGAAAAGAGCGAAGGGCTGTCGTTGCGATGGTGCATGCCCACCCAGGCGAGAAAGGCGTGACAGCCGCCCCCGCTCCGCGCAGTTCACCGAGACGGCTGGCGCGACTTTCTCGCCCTCTCGGCATGCACCATCGCAACGACATCCCTTCGCGATCCATCACCGCCGGCGAGCCCCCATTCGCGAGCGCGCCCAAGTGTGATCACCCACCTGCCCCCGCGGCCACCCCGTCCCCTCGCGCTGGCGAAGCCAGCGCCGGAGGGGACAAGCCGCGCGAAGCGCGGCGCAGGGGTGCCCCCCTCTAAAACCCCGCGATCGCAGCCGTACACGCGGCCTTGTCCAACCCACCCCCGACGAGCCACGACGTAATACACGTCTCCCCCGGATCCCCCGTCGGCGCAAACGCGGGCCCACCCTTGTGCGCCTGCAGCATCAGCGGCTTCGCAAGGATCAGCAGCGTCCGCGGCGGATCCTCGAGCGCAACAACGCGCGACATCTCTTCGGGCTCGAGCCCGATCACGGCGCGATAGTTCGCCGCGATCTCGTCGGGCGTCGTGGCGCTCGTGCCGGGCGCGTTGCCCGCGTCGTTCGGCAAGCGAAGACCGAGGCCGCTGTAGATGCGGAGCGGGCGGCCGACTTGGCCGTGGCAGTCGAGCGTGGCGCAGCGGCGCTCGAAGACCGGGCTCACGGAAGTGAACTCGCCTTGATCGGGCGCGATGATCGTCGTCGCGCGTATGCCGCCGTCGGGCTCGTGGAGCTCGATCGTGCACGCCGTCGTCGCGAGCGCGCCCGCGAGGACGGCGCCCGACACGAAGACGAACCCAGCGAAGAAGGCGCGCGGGTTCATGCGAGGTTTCATTGCAGCACCGGGCTCACGGGGCAGTCCTTGGACGGCGGCGGCGGGTTGTCGCCGGCGGTGTAGAGATAGATGTGACCGACGCTCGAGAACACTTGGCTCGTGTTCGGCTGCGGATCGTTGTGGCAGTTGGCGCACGAGCGCTCGCGGCCGATCTGACCTTGCATCGTGCGCGAGAGGCCGTTCTTGTAGATGCGCACGAAGATCGGAAACGCAGGATCCCAGTCGGACTTCTTGACGAAGAAATTCCCGACGCAATCCGTCGTCGTCTTGAACGACGTGCCCTGGGTGTCGGTGAACGCGACGGTCGCTTGATCGACGCCGATGGCCGTCTGCGGCTGCGCGAAGATCGTCCCCGCGACGGAGAAGTCGTCCGCGGACGCGGGGCCGTTCGGGTTGTGGCAGAGCACGCACGGCTGCCCAGCGCGGTGATACTCGCCGACCGGCACGTTGGGGTTCTCCGCGGGCAGCGCGTTGATCGCGCCGTTCGGCACGGGATCGCTGCACGCGAGGAGGAGCGCGATGACGACGTATTTCTTCATCAGTCGAACTCGAAGTCCATTCCAACCGTCCCATAGGCGGCTGTACGCGTGGTCACGAAGAGCGCCTCGAAGAAGCGCGTGTACATGAGATCCGCAGCAACGTTCAGGCCGATCTGCGTCTTCGAGTCTGGCGAAGTGAGGCCGAAACGCAAGCCGCCGCCGCCCGTGAGCGTGATGAGCGGGCCGAGCTCACGGTCATCGCTGCGATAAAGCGGGATCGTGAGGCTGCCGTCCGCGTTGAGGAGCGCGGCGTACGCGAGCTGGTAGAAGCTCGCGCCCGTCTGCGCGTTGAGGCGCAAATGCGGCCAGAAGCGGAACCGTTTGCCGACGTCCTGCACCCAGCGCGCGTCGGTCGTCGTCGCCGCGGTGCCCCAGCTGTCGTAATAGAGGCGCTGATCGAGGCGCAGCGTCGCGTTCATCGAGCCGAATCGCTTCGCGAGGCGCAGGCCGAGCGCGTAGCGATCGCGTGACGTCGGGAGCTGCTCGAGCGGACGCATCGGCAGGCGATATTGGTTCACGAGATCGATCGTCGCGCCGACCGGAACGCGCGCGGCGATGTCCGGCGTGAACATCGGGATGTAGCGATACGGCTTCGACTGATCGCCGCGCTCGTACTGCGCGGTGGCCGCGAGGCTGAGCAGCGTCGTCGGCGAGAGGACCATCGTGACGCCCGCCTCGAGCTCGTGCGTGTCGAGCTGGTGCGAGAAGACGCTGAACGGCGTGCCCGTGCGCCCGATGATGTCGTGCGAGAAGTTGTACGCGATGCGCGGCGTGAGGAGCTTGTCACGCAGGTCCGCGGTCGCGGCGAGCCCGCCGCTGAACGAGTCGTAGTCGTTCTCGATCGAGACGGCCGCGTTCGCTTGGATGCCGATGGTCTTCGGTTTGTACCCGCCGGTGAGCACGCCCGCGTAGCGGCGATCGCGAAACGCGGGCGACGCCATCGAGACGATGTCGGGCGAGGCCGCGGTGACGACGTCGAACAAGAACGAGCCGCCCACGTTCCACCCCGCGGTGGGCGAGGAGATCTGCGCGTTGATCGACGGCGTCACGACGTTGACCGAGTTCGTGTCGGTGTAGCCGCTGAAGTCGAAGCCCGCCTTGACGACGAGGTTCTTCTGGTTCTGCGGCAAGCAGTGGACGACCTCCTCCTGGTTCTTCGCCGAGAGCATGCATTTCAGCTGGCCCGGCGTGAGGTACTCGGAGGTCTGCGATTTGAGGATGATCGTGACCGTGAGGAGCTCGCCCTCTTTCACCGTGTACGTCTCGTCGAACGCGAGCGGGATCCCGTTCTGCGTGCCCTCGGCGTGCACCTTGTGCGAGCCTGGATCGATCGAGAACTTCTTCGTGAGCGCGCTTTGCGGCACGGCGCGATCGTCGAACGTGACGTTGAGATCCGTGACGCCGGGCGGCGGCACGAACGTGACGTGCGGGATGCGCGCGAGGAGATCCTCGACGCGCTCGCGCGCCGCGCGCATGACGGGCGCGTCGCGCTTCTTGATGCCGTCCTCGAGAGCCTTCTGCGTGTCGCGGAGCGCGTCGATCAGGTGGCCGCTGCGGCGCTCGCACGACGCGAGGTGAAGGCGCGTGCGTGGCTGCTCCTCGAGCTCGAGCGATTTTTTGTCCTTCGCGATGCACTCGTCGAGCTTGCCCGCGAGATCGGCTGTGAGCCCGGCGCTCGCGAGCTCGAATGCCTCGGTGCTGTTCCACCCCGGAATGCGGCCGGCGTGCTGCGTGGGCGCGGGCTGCGCGGCGACGTTCGACGTGTCGACCGGAGGAGGCGGCGGCGGTGGCGGTGGCGGCGGCGCAGCGGTCTGCGTCGGAGGCGGTGGCGGCGGCGGTGGAGCTTGCGTCTGAGTGGGCGCGGGCTGGCCCACGCCGACGGTCTTTTGGGCGTCCGCGAACTGGGTGCGGATGTTCGGCGTGGTCCCCGAGCTCGGCAGGTGAGCGTTTGGCGCCTGCTGGAGGGCCGCGGCGAATTGTGCGCGCGCCTCGTCACCCGACCCGAGCTGCGACATGACCATGCCGAGCGCGATGAGGACCTGCGCCCGCGTGTTCGCGTTGCAGTGGCGCTGTTTGCATTTGTCGAGCGTCTCGGTGAGCTTGCGCTTGGCCTCGCCGAAAGCGGCCGTCGGATAGTCGTCCGACATGACCTGCTGCACGGTCGCGAGGGCCGCGATGTCGTCGCTACCGGCGCGAGCGCTCCGAACTCCGGCGAAGGTGACCGCGAGCACCAGAAGCCCCGCGTAGAATCGCCGTGACGTCACGGGGGCCTACACTAGCGGAACCGTTCGATTGTGTGGAATCAGTTGCAACCGCAACCGCCGCCACCGCCTCCGAACCCGCCTGTCGCGCCTTCGGATACCGCGCGAACGTGCTCGTCGAAGCCGGTCGACATGTCCTCGGGGGTCATCGACGGGTGCGCGAGCGTCCCGCGCTCGTACGGAGCGACCGACACGCAACCCGTGGCCAGAGACAGCGCCACGGCGAAGAACCCGAGCACCACCACTTTGCGAGCGTCACGCATCGAAGCCTCCTTCCCCTTCGTTTTGCAGGGAGCGGGCCAACCGGATCGCGTGAAAAACACGGCGGTTTTCGCCGCCACCTGGTTCCATGGGTACCCGAGCCTGGATCGGGGGTTCTCCACCTGAAAACCGGTCGGATCGTTCGGATCCGAACGATCCGTACGATTTCGCAGGCTACTTGCATCGGTATGGCAGGTGCTTCCACAATCGTCCCATGCGTCGTGTCGTTGCTCTCGCGGTCGTCGTCACGGCGTCCATCGGTGCGTTCGTCGTCGCGTGCGATCTCGAGGTCGACACGAAGTACGGACCGCACTCGGGTCTTCAAAAAAGCAACCTGCCAACCGCGCCTCCCGCCGAGGGCGGGACGACGGGTGACGGCGGGCTCGGTTGCGGGACGCCGGTCGACGCGGGCGCGTGCTCCGTCAGCTACACGAACGACATCTGGCCGAAGATGACGGGCACGTGGCACTGCAGCGACGCCAAGTGCCACGGCGGCACCTCGTATCAGCCTCAGCTCGATACGGCTGACGATGCGTACAACAACATGATGAATTACAAGATCGCGTCGAAGCCTTACATCAACCCATGCTCGACCGATCCCGACGCCTCGACCTTCGTATGCAACGTCTCCAACCCGAACTGCGGCGCGGGGCAAATGCCCTTCCCCGACAACACGCTCGGGTCGGGGCCGATGTCCGGGAGCGATCTCACGCTCGTGACGACCTGGGTTCAGTGCGGCGCGCCGAAGAACTGAGCCGATGGAAAAGCTGATCGCGCGCCTCGAGCGTCGCTTCGGGCGCTTCGCCGTGCCGAACCTCACGTGGGTGATCGTCGCCGGGATGGGCGCGGTCTACGTGCTCGCGATGCTGCGGCCGGGGTTCGAGCGGCTGCTCGACCTCGACTTCGAGCAGGTCAAGCACGGCCAGGTGTGGCGGCTCTTCACGTACGTGTTCATGCCGGGCGGCGGCTCGACGATCTGGTTCTTGCTGCGCCTCTACTTCTTGTGGTGGGTCGGGACGACGCTCGAGGCCCACTGGGGCTCGTTTCGCTACAACCTCTACTGGCTCATCGGCGTCGTCGCGACGACCGTCGCGGCGATCCTCGTCGGCGGGTTCGCGACGAACTCGTTTCTCGCGACGACGCTCTTCCTCGCGTTCGCGACGCTCTTTCCGGACGAGAGCATTTTCTCATCATCTTTCCGGTCAAGGCGAAGTGGCTCGGTTGGATCTCGGCGGCCTTCATCGCGTATCAGCTCGTGACCGAAGATTGGTCCGGGCGCGCGCAGATCCTCGCGGCGACCGCGAACTACACGCTCTTCTTCGCGGGGACGTGGATCGGCTGGATGCAGTCGCGCCGCGTGCAAAACAGGCAGGCCGCCCGGCGCGCGTCGATGGTCGAGCCCGCGCGCCCGAAGACCGGCGGGCGAGTCTGCGCGATCTGCGGCGCGAGCGAGGAAGAAGGCGCCGACATCCGAGTGTGCTCTTGCGAGAAATGCGGCGGGGTCCCGCGAAACCTCTGCCTAGAGCACGCGCGAAACCACTGATCCTCAAACGGCGAGCACGAGCTTGCCGAAGGTCTCGTTCTTCTGCATCGACTCGTGCGCTGCGCGCGCGTCCGCGAGCGGGAGCACGCGGTCGACCACGGGCGCGAGCTTCTTGTCGACGAAGAGCGGCGCGAGCTCGCGCTCGAGCATCTGCGCCGCGCGGATTTTTTCTTCGAGCGGGCGCGCGCGCAGCGTCGTGCCGATGAGCGTCGCGCGCTTGAAGAGGAGCGCGCCGAGCGGGAGCTCCGCGCTCGGGCCGGCCATCAAGCCAATGACGACGATGCGGCCACGCAGCGCGACGCACGCGAGATCCTCGGCGACGTACGCGCCGCCGACGAGCTCGATGACGACGTCCGCGGCGCCCATCATGCTGGCGATCGCGTCGGCGAAGCGGCCGTCTTTGGGGACGACGCCGTCGACGAGGCCGAGTGATTTCGCGCGATCGATCTTGTCGCGAGTGCGCGCGGTGCCGTACGGGCGCGCTCCGAGCGCGCGCGCGATTTGAGACGCAGCGGTGCCGACGCCGCTACCGACGGCCGAGATGAGGACGCGATCGCCAGGACGAAGGCCCGCTTGGTCGAACGCGTCGTACGCGGTGAGGAACGCCTCGGGGATCGCCGCGGCGTCCGTGAACGAGAGCTCGCGCGGCATCTTCGCGACGGCGCGCGCGGGCAAGACGATCTTCTCCGCGTAGGTGCCGCCGCCCGCGATGCCGAAGACGCGATCGCCCGCGGCGTGCTCGGTCACGCCCTCGCCGACCGCGTCGATCTCGCCGGCGTACTCGAGACCTGGGATGTCCTTCGGCGAGCCTTGCGGCGCGGGGTAACCGCCCATGCGCTGGATCAAATCCGCGCGGTTCACGGCGGTCGCGCGAATGCGCACGCGGACCTCGCCGCGCGCGGGCTCGGGATCGGGCACGTCGCGGAGCTCGAGGACGTCGGGGCCGCCGGGCTCGCGGATGACGATGGCTTTCATTTTTCTTGTGGCCGATTGTGACGTCGCGAAACGGGAAGTCGAGGCTGAAGTGGACGCCGATGAACGACGTCGGCGCCGCGGTGATGTCCGTACCCAAACCGAGGCGACTGATCGCGTTGAGCGGCGAGCCGATGTTCGTCATCACGCCGAGCGTCGGTTGGAAGTACGGCGTCTCGAGGCCGACGTGCGCGCCGACGGCGAAGTACCCGCGCTCGTTGTCGGGAAGAGGATGTTGAATGGTGCCCGGCTCGAGCTCGTAGTGCTCGAGCAAGTCCACGCTCGCCGTGAGCAGCTTCGAGAAGCGCACGCCGAAGAAGAGCGTCCCCACCGCCGCGAAACGAAAGTCATCGGCGCCGAAGTTGGTCGTGATCTCGAGCGCCTGCCGGTACTGCACCGTGATCGGGCCCGTCACGAGGCGGATGTCGAGGAACGGACGGAGCGTCGCGTTTTGCGGATCGAAGAGCGCGCGATCCCAGCCGCGCGCCGCGATCGCAGCGTACGCGGGCGTCGTGTAAGGATTCGTCGGGTCGTTCGGATCGTACGAGCCCGTCGGGATCACGAACGAGAAGCCTCCGCCGAACGCGAGGCCGTACGTCGCATTCCACACGCCGCGTCCCCAGAGCTCGGGGTTGCCGGAGACGAAGCGCGTCTTGCCGCTGTCGTCTTCTCCGAGGGCGCCGTCGTAGGCGACGCCGACGTACCAGGCTGACTGCGCGATCGGCATCTCCCACGCGAGCCGCTCGACGCGCACGTAGGTCGTCCCTTGCAACGCGTTGTTGTTGTACGTCACGGACGCGAGCGTCGACTCGATCGTGAGCTCGGGCCACGGGTGCGTGAGCTCGACGAGCGTCGGTGGGCGCACGGGATCGTCCGCGCGAGCGCGCGTGGACACGAAGAGCGCGGCCGAGAAGATCCCGGCGGCGATCGCGCGCGCGAACGCGGCGTGGTTTCGCGCGTGGCCTGGGCGCGTCGCGCGCAGCGTGCCGATCGGCGGTCCGCCGTGGAGGTACGCGTCGCCGACGAGATCGAGGAGCTTGTGCCGCGCGGGCTCGTCCGGCAGGACCTCGCCGCTCCCGTAGAGGACGTCGTCTCCGACGACGAGGACGCTCTCGCGGTCGACGTGGCGCGCGAGGCCGGCGCGCTCGAGCTCGAGGACGTCGCGCTCGAGCCCGAACGTGCGCGCGGGCGCGATCTCTCGCGCGAACGAGGTCGCGTCGCCGTCCCACGCGGCGCGCGGCGCGCAGCACCGAGGGAGATCCACGACGACCTCGACACGCACCGCGTCACCCGCGACGAATTCGTAGATGGCCCCGTCGACGTCGAGCCGCGCGCTTCGGCTGATGCGGCGCTCGGGCGCGCGCCTTGGAAGGCCGAGTGAAGCGAGCTCGGCGCACCACGCTCGCGCTCCGCCGTCGAGCAGCGGGAGCTCGTCGCCCGTGACGACCACGCGAAGCCCGTCCCTCACGCCGAGCCCCGCGAGGGCGGCCATGAAATGCTCGACCGTACGAACCGCGAACGCGTCGCACGCGATCGTCGTCGAAAATTGCGTGGAAGATACACGAAACGCCTCGAGCGGCCGCGAGACGCCGTCGCGCTCGATGCGCACGGGTCCGGCCTCGGGCACGAGCTCGACCGTCGCGGGCTCTCCGCCGTGCAAACCCGTGCCTCGAAGCGTCACGCGGCAGAGTTGACCCGCGCGGGCGGCACGGGTCAACGACTCTCGCGCGTTTCCCAACTTGCCCAGGACCGCGGGATTTGGCTAGCGTGTGGCTGCTCCATGGCCATCAAGTGCGTTCAAATCACCGTCCGCGGGCGCGTCACGGGCGTCTTTTTTCGCGCCGCGGCGCAGCGCGAGGCGAAGCGGCTCGGTATCACCGGTTGGGTCCGCAACCGCAACGACGCGAGCGTGGAGATCCTCGCCGAGGGCGAAGAAGACTCCATCAAGGAAATCGTGAGCTGGGCGCACCACGGGCCGTCGGCCGCGCGCGTCGAGAACGTCGACGTCCGATATCGCAGCTACACCGGCGAATTCTCAGATTTTCGCATCGTCGAATAAATGAGGACGCCTCCGGCGTTCTCTTCGCGGAAGATGCGTCGTCTCGCGCTCGCGCTGTTTTTCTTCGCGCTCGCGCTCGTCTCGCCCGTGGCGCTCGCGGCTAGCCCAGGCGACCTCGTCGGAAAGCTCGCGCCCGGCGCTTCGGAGGAGCCCGCGCGCGCGCTCGCGACGGGCACGTTCGACGTCGAGCAGCTCGGCGCGGAGCTCGATCTACTCGCCAAGACGGGCGAGCCCGGCAAGATCGCCGAGACCCTTCAAGCGGTCCAGAAGGCCGCGGGGCCGAAATACTGGCGCGAGGATTTCGACTTGGTCGGCGGGCTCGTCGCCTTGCCCTCTGCGGATCCCGACGCGTACCGCGCGCTCCTCGGGACTGCGTGCATTCTGCAAGCGCTCGCGAAGGATGGCAGCAACGCCGCGGTGACGCGGATGATCCGCGTCGTGCCCGATCACGGCGGGATGCTCCGCTTCGAGGTCGCGCGCCGCGTGAAGGCGGTCGGCGAGAAGGCGATCGCGCCGCTCATCGTCGCGCGCTCCGACAAGGCGCTCCGTGGGTTCGCGTGGTCGACGCTCGACGCGATGGGCAAGAAGATCCCCGGCGACGCGGTGCAGACGAAGAGCAACGACGTGCTCGCGGCCGTCCTCTCGGCGTACGGCGAGACGAAGGACCTCGACGCGCTCGGCGTCGTCATGTCGTTCGTCTCGTCCGACCGCGACGAGGTGCGCTCGGCCGCGCGAACCGCGCTGCTCGCGTACGGCGACGTCGCGCTCGCGAAGCTCCGCGAGACCTACGGCAACGTGATGAACGCGCCGCCGCCGAGCGACTGGACCGCGGAGCGCATCGCCCGCGCGCTCTTCGAGGTGCTCGACAAGCAGCGCCTCGCCGAGGTCGACGCGCTCGTCGACGACGGCCTCCAGCGCACCGAAAAAGGCGACGTCAAGGGCGCGGTGAAAGACTTCGACAAGGTGCTCGCGCGGATGCCCTTCATCGCACGACGCACGCTCATGGCGCCCGCGTATGCGCGCTGGGCCAAGACGCTCGAAGAGAGCGATCGCGCGGGAGCGCGCGCCGCGTTTCGAAAGGCGCTCGACCTCGACCCGAACGGGACGCACGCCGCCGAGGCGCGGGCGGAGCTCGAGGTGATGGACGGCGAAGATCTCGCCGCGCGCGGCATCGACGATCGTGCGCCGTTCGATCGCGCGCTCCAAATCGATCCCGGAAACGCGAAGGCGCGCGCCGCGCTCGATCGCATCGATTCGAAATCGCGTGCAGGCGAGGACCGCGCTCGAAAGTGGACGGGGGCCGCGCTCGCGGGCGCCGCGTTCGTGATCGTCCTCGTCCTCTTCGGGCGCATCCCGCGGCGCCTTCGACGCGGCTAGCGCGCGGGACGCCGTCAAGGCGACGCGCGCAGCGCGTCCGCGTCGTGGCAGCCGGTGTCGTCGCCGTGGCTGCACGCGAAGTCGAAGAGCTGCATCGCGCGCGACGTGCCCTTCGGGACCACGCGGCCGTCGCGGTACCACCGACCGAGCTCGCCGCACGAGAGCGCCTCTTGCTCCTTGCAGCCCTTGTCGAAGAGGCTGAGCGCGCGCGCGTCGTCCCGCGCGACGCCGCGCGCGTCTCGGTAAGCTTGGCCGAGCATGTAGCAGCCGCCCGCGCCTTCGGGATCGCGGTGCGCGTCGTTGCACGCGGCCTCGTACATCGAGAGCGCGAGCTGGAGGTTCAGCGCGACGCCCTCGCCGAGCTCGTACATGCGCGCGAGGTGCACGCACGACGCTTCGATGCGCCGGTTGCAGAGCTGTCCGAAGATGTCCGCGGCGCGCGTGAAGTCCTTCTTCACGCCACGGCCCTCGCGGAGCGCGTACGCGACGCCCGAGCACCCGGTGTCGTCCTCGCAGCGGCAGGCCTTGTCGAAGAACGCGTACATCTTGTCGTCGTCGCGCGGCATCGCGAGGCCGGTCGCGGCGTGGAACGCGTAGCGCGCGCACGCGTTGCCGATGCCCATGTCACAAGCTTTTTTGTAGAACGCGGCGCCGTCGGCCGGCGTGCGCGTGGCCGCGGCGGCGCCGAATCGGATGTCGTTGCCCGCCTCGAGGCACCCCTCGCCGATGCCGGCGGCGCAAAGCTTCACCCAGCGATCGTAGCTGCCCGTCTGGTGGAGCTTGATCGAGTTCACGCACGCGAGCGTGTCCTTCTGCGTGCACGCTTGATCCATGAGCGCGAGCGCGCGATCGTCGTCGCGCGTGAGCCCCTCGCCGAGCGAGTAGCGCACCCCGAGCGACGTGCACGCGCGCCACTGGCCTTGCTTGCACGCGGCGTCTTGCACGCTCGGCGGATCGGCCTTCCAATCGCCCGTCGCGTAGAGGCACCCCGCGGGGCTGCACACGATCCGGCTCGGCGCGCACAGGTCTCCTTGCACGATCGGCGAAGCCGCCGACGACGTCGCGCTCGCGGTCGGGATGGACAAAACGACAGCGCGCGGAGGCGGCGTGCTCGTACACGCCGCGATCCACGCGCTGGCTACTGCGAAGAGAGAGAGCGCTACGCGCTTCACTCGGTCTTGGCGGCCTCAGCGGTCTTCGCCGCTTTCTTCGCCTTCTTCTTCGGCTTCTCCTCGGCTTCGGCTTCCGCTGCGCCGCCCTCGACGAGCTCGAGGCCGACCATCGGAGCGCCGTCACCGCGGCGCGGACCGAACTTGATGATGCGCGTGTAGCCACCCGGGCGATCCTTGAATCGCTTCGAGAGCTCGACGAGCACCTTCTCGACGAGGTTCACCTTCTTCTCCACGCCGTCCACTTCCTTCACCGCGAACGGCTTCGGCATGTACGCGGAGATCTGGCGCTCGACCGCGAGGCGACGAACGCGCGCTTTCGCGTCGAGCTTGTCGTGCGCGGTGTAGGCGACGTCGCCGAGGCGGCGCGCCTTCGTGATGAGCTTCTCGGCGACGCGGCGAACTTCCTTCGCCTTCGCGTCCGTCGTCTCGATGCGCTCGTGGAGCACGAGGTTCGCCGTGAGCGCGCGAAGCATCGCGCGGCGGGCGGACGTGTTCCTGTCGAATTTCCTACCTGAATTGCGGTGCCTCATGACTCGTTCTCAGTTCTGCGCTTGCTGCGCCTTCCAGCGCTCGATCATCTGCGGCCAGTTGTCGATCTTCATGCCGAGCGACAGGCCCATGTTCTGGAGGATCTCTTTGATCTCCTTGAGCGACTTGCGGCCGAAGTTCTTCGTCTTGAGCATGTCCTGCTCCGTCCGTTGAACGAGCTCGCCGATCAAGGTGATGTTTGCATTCTGCAAGCAGTTGGCGGAGCGCACCGAGAGCTCCAGCTCGTCGACCGAGCGGAACAGGTTCTCGTTGAGCGGCTCTTCCTCGCTGCCCGTCGCGTGGTAGCTCGTCTCTTCGGTCTCTTCGAAGTTGATGAAGATCGTGAGCTGCTCTTTGAGGATCTTCGCGGCGTACGCGACCGCGTCTTGCGGCTTCACGCTGCCGTTCGTCCACACTTCGAGCGTGAGCTTGTCGAAGTCCGTCTGCTGGCCGACGCGCGCGTTGGTCACCGTGTAGTTGACCTTGCGGATCGGCGAGTAGAGCGCGTCGATCGGGATGGTGCCGATCGACATCGTCGCGGTCTTGTTGCGATCAGCCGGGACGTAGCCGCGGCCGACGTTGACCGTGAGCTCCATCGAGAGCGGGCCCTTCTTGTCGAGCGTCGCGATGAGGTGGTCGGGGTTCAAGACCTGGAGGCCGTCGACGAGCGCGATGTCCTTCGCGTACACCGGGCCGGGGCCTTCTTTGTCGATGCGGACCGTGAACGTCTTCGGGCTCGCGGCCTTGAGGACGACCTCTTTGAGGTTGAGGATGATGTCGGTCACGTCTTCGACGACGTCGCCGACGGTCGTGAACTCGTGCAGCGCGCCGTCGATGCGGATCGCGGTCGTCGCCGCGCCCTGGAGCGAACCGAGAAGGACACGGCGGAGCGAGTTGCCGAGGGTGATGCCGTAGCCGCGCTCGAGCGGCTCGCAGGTGAACTTGCCGTAGAACTCCGTGAGCGTCTCTTGCTCGATGGTGATTCCACGCGGGCGGATCAGGTCACGCCAGTTGCGGGTGATGACGTTCGGGCTCATACGGTGTCCTTCTGCTGGAGTTTCACGCGGCAATCCCGGCTTGGAACACGAATCCGCTCGTGTTTCCCTGCCCGTTGCCTGACCGTGCCCCGCGGTTACGGGGGGAGCGCTTTTTACGGCAATTTCAGCGAAATGCAAGTCCATCGGCTATGCTTGCCGCATGGTGCGCCGGGTTTTCCTGCTTTGCGCGATGTGCTCGTGCGCTCAGGACTTCGACGCGTTCGAGCCCGTGGACGGAGCGGCGCCCGCCGACGTCTCGGCCGAAGCGGCCGCGGACGCGGCGGTCGAGTCAGGCGTCAACGACGCGACCGTGGACGTCGCCCAGGACGTGGCCACCAAGGACGTCACGCCCGACGTTCCGGTCGACGTGACGCCCGACGCGCCCGTGCCCTGCACGGAGACCGGCGCCGTCCAGTACGGCGGGCACTGTTACTTCCTGATGTCGGGGGCCCAAGACTTCAACACGTCGAAGGCGAACTGCAAGCAGGCGAACAACGCGCACCTCGTGACCATCACGACCGCCGGCGAGCAAGCCGCCGTGATGGGCCTCGGCAGCGGCAGCGAGCGCTGGATCGGCCTCTTCCGCAGCAGCGGCCCCGCCAAGGATCAATTCTACGCCTGGGTCACCGGCGAAGGCCGCAACGGCTACTCCGACTGGGCGCCTGGCGAGCCCAACGGCACAGGCCAGTGCGGCACGTGGCTCAGCACTGGCCTGTGGAACGACGAAGATTGCTCGATCTCGCTCGCGTCGGTCTGCGAGCGGGAGTGATTATCGGATTATCGCGAGTAATACTCGACGATGAGCTGCTCGCGGATCGACGGCTCGTTGAGCTCTTCGCGGACCGGCGCGGCCTTGAAGGTGCCGGTGAAGTTCTCTTTGTCGAGCTCGAGCCACGAGAGCATCGGGCGCTTCTCGACGGCGGCCATCGCGGCGTTGATCGAGCCGATCTTGCGGCTCGCCTCGTGGACCGTGATCTTGTCGCCGGGCTTGACGATGAAGCTCGGGATGTCGACGCGCTTGCCGTTGATGAGGATGTGGCCGTGGCGCACGATCTGGCGCGCTTCGGAGCGCGTGAACGCGAAGCCGATGCGGTGGACGACGTTGTCGAGGCGGCTCTCGAGGAGACCGAGCATCTGCTCGCCGGTGCGGCCCTTGCGCTTGGCGGCGTCGAAGTAATAACCGCGGAACTGCTTCTCGAGCACGCCGTAGATGCGACGGACTTTTTGCTTCTCGCGGAGGCGCACCGCGTACTCGGTGAGCTTCACGCGGGCGAGGCCGTGCTGGCCCGGCGGCTGCGGGCGGCGCGTGTACGCGCACTTGTCCGTGTAGCAGCGCTCTCCCTTGAGGAAGAGCTTCATTCCCTCGCGCCTGCAGAGCTTGCAGACGGGACCTGTGTAACGAGCCATGTGTTCTAATCCTTCTGTTGAGCCAGAACCGGTTTACGCGCAGAGCGCTTCGTCCCGGACCCCTGACGGGGGAGGCGCGTATTTACGCGATTTCGTGCGGATTGCAAATCCTCGCGTGCGGCAGCCCAGCGCCAGCGCCGACCGCGAAGTGCCCCGAGAAACCCGCCGCTTCGGCGCCTGACGCGAGCGCGCCTCGGGAGGCCCCGGCGTTCGCGATCACCTTCGCGCCGAGCCTGGACCCGCCCGAGCTTCGCGTTCGGATCCGAACGCGAGAGCGCTTCGAGCGCTGGGCGTCGCGGAGCGCGGCCACGCCAGAGGCGCTCCCTACGTGGAAGGACGGGGCCTACGAGGTCGACTATGCGCTCCCCGCGCGGACGACGGGCGATGTGGTCGCCTCGCCCTCGGGGTTCGTGCGCTTCTACGGCGAGCCGCTCCTCTTGCCGCAGTCCGAGGAGAGGACGCACGTCACGATCGACTTCGACCTCGACAAGGCGCCCGTCGAGAGCGTCGCGTCTTCGTTCGGGAGCGGCAAGCACGTCGAGCTCGAGCTCGCGCCGAGCGAGCTCTCGAAGGGCGTGTGGATGGCGGGCTCCGTCTTCACCGCGCGATTCGACACGTACGAAGGCAAGGACGACTTTTCGTGGATCGGTTACTCCGCGTTCGACCCGCGCTGGGTGTCCGCCGAGATCGCGACGCTCCGCACGTCGGTGGAGCAGTACTTCGGCGTCAAGCACGACCCGAACCACGTCGTGCCGTTCTCGATGCTCTTCACCGCCGAGCGGCGGAGCGCGGTCGAGTCTTCGCCGATCTCGATCTATCCGCGGTGGCACGGCATGTTCGGCATCGTCGATCTCGACGCGCCGTGGAGCACGTCGGCCCGCATGCAGGTCGCGCTGAACCTCGTGTCGCGATACTTGTCGAAGCCGGGGTATGCGCGCTACGCGGCGCGCGAGATCCTGCTCGCGTCGGGGACGATGACGCCGCTCGAGTACGAAGAGGAGATCAACGGCGAGATCGCCGCGACGCTCTTCGCCGACAAGGACCCGGGCGCCGCGGCGATCGCGCGCGACGCGCTCGACTGCAATCGCAAAGACGCGCGCACGATGCAGCGGATGCTCCGCGAGCTCGTCGCCACGGGAAAGATGGAGCCCTTGTCTGGCGAGCTCGACTTCGGAAAGTGTTTCGCGCGCGCCCCGATGCGGTTCGACGAGCTCGATCTCGGGTTCGACGAGGAGAAGACGCGCGAAAGCAAGAAGCTCGTCGCCGTTCACGGCGCAGCGCAAAGAGCCGGCCTCCGCGAGGGCGAGCCGCTCGCCTCGATCCGTTGGAGCGAAGGCTCGAGCGAGCACCCGGTGCGCGTCGTCGTCACGCGCGTGGCTCCGCATGCTCGAGCCGCAGGCGAGAGCTCGGAGCCGAACGGCGAAGCGAAAGACGTCGAGGTGAAGTATCGCCCCGTGGGCCGGAGCAAGAGCGCGCAAGGTTGGCGCGTCGTTCCGGGCGTCGACCCATCGAGCTGCGCGCGCTAAGCCTCGGCTCATGCACTACACGAACCTCGGGCGCACCGCGCTCAAAGTGAGCCGCATCTGCCTCGGAACGATGAACTTCGGCCCGCACACGAGCGAGCCCGATTCGTTCGCGATCATGGACAAGGCGCTCGACGTCGGGATCAACTTCTTCGACACGGCGAACGTCTACGGCTGGCAAAAGGGCGAGGGCATCACCGAGCAGATCATCGGGCGATGGCTCGCGCAGGGCGGCGGACGGCGCGACAAGGTCGTGCTCGCGACGAAGGTCTACGGATCGATGGGCGACTGGCCCAACGAGTCGCGCCTCTCCGCGCTGCACATCCGCCGCGCGTGCGACGAGTCGCTGCGGCGCATGAAGACCGACCACATCGACCTCTATCAAATGCACCACGTCGATCGCGACGCGCCGTGGGACGAGATCTGGCAGGCGATGGAGCTCCTCGTGCAGCAGGGCAAGGTGCTCTACGTCGGCTCGTCGAACTTCGCGGGCTGGCACATCGCGCGCGCGAACGAAGCCGCGAAGTCGCGCCACTTCCTCGGCCTCGTGAGCGAGCAGTCGCTCTACAACCTCATCGATCGAACGCTCGAGCTCGAGGTGATCCCCGCGTGCGCGGCGTACGGGCTCGGCGTGATCCCGTGGAGCCCGCTCAAGGGCGGCGTCCTCGGCGGAAAGCACCGCGACAAGGAGCACCGGCGCGCGAGCGAGATGCAGCAGCGCGCGATCGAGAAGCACGGCGAGAAGCTCGACAAGTTCGTTGTATTCTGCAAGGAATTCGGTCGCGCGCCCGCCGACGTGGCGCTCGCGTGGGTCCTCTCGAATCCGGTCGTCACGGCGCCCATCGTGGGACCGCGCGTGATGGGGCACCTCGAAGGCGCGCTCTCGGCGCTCGAAGTGAAGCTCGACGACGCCGCAAAGAAGCGGCTCGACGAGATCTTCCCTGGGCCAGGTGGCCCGGCGCCAGAGGCGTACGCCTGGTGATGGGCGCTTGTCCGCGGGGCGCATTTCAGCGCCTTTTATGAGCAGCCGCGCGGCGCCTGACTAAGGTTTCGCGTCATGGGAATGCTGCTCTTCTCCATCGACGACGACATCGACACGGATCTGGACACGCCGATTTGGGACGGCGCGTTTCAGGACGCCGTGCGATACGACGCGCTCGCGCGCGAGGTCGATCACCTCGTCGCGCGCACGACGCGCGACTCGAGCGTCGTCCCGCCGTGCATCGGGAGCGTCGTGCTCCTCGCGGGATCGCTGCGCAGGCTCGCTGCGGGCGCGGCCAACGGAACGTACCGCGAGCTCTTCGCGACCGAGGGCATCGTCGGCGGTTACCTGAACGCGGCGTACGCGGCCGCGCGTGAAGCGGTCGCCAATGCGCACGACTCGACCCCGCCGCCCGCGCTCGACGCGGTCAACGCGGCGCAGAAGCGGCTCGACGCGGTGGCCGACGAGCTCCCCGACGAGCTCCGCACGCCGGTGCTCGAGGCGTTCGTCGCGTTCTCGCGTTTCCGCGGCGACTTGGCCTAGAGGAGCGGACAGCCCTTGCCGTTGTTCCAGAGCGCCTGCGTGTCGGTGGGCGAGAGAAAGACGGACCAGACCGAGACCTCGTCGATGATGCCGGTGAACGTCGTGCCGGTCGTGTTGCTCGGCGTGGGATTACTGCCGATGAAGAGCGTCGTCAGCGGATAGTCGAAGAGCGCCGTCGGCATCGGCGGCGCGAAGAAGTCGTCGCTCGCGAACATCATCTTGCTGCCGTCGAACGCGTAACAGACGAACTGCCACGGACCCTGCATGAGCGGTGGGCCGGTCTCGATCAGGCATGTCGATCCGGCGTGCTCGATGAACGGCGTCATCGGCGGCGCGGGACATGCGCCGTTCGGCGCCATCGACGCGAGCGAATCGAAATCCGTTTTGGTGGAGAGCCCCGCCGTGAAGAGCGGCGACCCGAGCCCCGGCGTCGGCTTCACCTGCATCCACGCGCAGAGCGTCCGCGGGCCGCTCAAGACGCTCGCGCCGCTCGTGACTCGGAGCACCGAGGTCGAGCCGTCGAACGCCATGGCGTTTCCGACGACGCCTTGCATCGGCACGAGGTTCTTGCCCGTGGCGTCGTTGCCGTTTCCGCTGTGATCCTTCGTGTCGCTGTCGAGCGGGAAGTACGCGAGGAGCCCGTTCGTCGACACGCCGCATCCCGGCGGCGGCGGTGGAGGCGAGTCTTGCTGCTTCACGTCGAACACGACCGCGTCGAGGACGCTCGCGTCCTTCGCGCTCGCCGAGTCCTTCGTGCTCGCGTCGTTCGGCACGTCGAGAATCTGCCCGCCGCACGCGACGAGCGTCGCGCCCAGAAGAACCGCCCACCTCATTTCTTCTTTTTCGGCTTCTTCTTCTTCTCTGGCAACTCTTTCGCGAGTGCGAGGGCTTCACCGAGGAGCTTCGCCAGGGCAGTTTGGCTCGCCGCGATCTTCGCGGGCACGACGTACCAGTCGGTCATCGGCTTTCCGCCCATCACGGGGACTGAATCCGTCGGCCTTCGCGAGCGCGGAGAGCTTCGAGCTTCTGCGGCTCCGGCATGCGCATCACGACGGCTCTCCTCGAAGAGCCCGCTGAAGAAATTTCCGCGCACGAACGCGGCGGGGTAACCGAACATCGACTTCGGCTCGACGCTTGGCGTCCTTCGGGAGCGCGCCCTTGAACCGCTCGACGAGCTCGGGGCTCGACTTCTTCCACTTGCTCCAGGCATGCGCCGGATGTTACCGCGTGACGCGCCGACGAAGCTCGTCGATCGAGCGCGTCGACGCGGCCCGCGAAGTGTGTCCGCTCGCGTCGTCGAACATCACGTTCGGCCGCCGTGACCGGCTCTGCGGTCGCATCGTCGCGAGCGCGCCGAAGATGAGCGAAATCGCGATGACGAGAGGATCGGCCCCGCAGCCCAATGCGCGGCAGCGCCAGAGCGACACGACGAGCGAGAGCGCGGGAAGCGACATGTACCGAGCGACCCGATTCATGCCTGCGTCGATACGACCCGCACGCGCGCTTCCTCGCTGAAGCCTTCTGAAAGTTCCTGGACGCGACAATAGCGAAACGCGCTCGGACCATCGGGTCTCGAGCGCGTTCGCGCTGCGTGCGCTGGACCGCTGAAGCTACACGCGGCGGCGCTTCGGCGGGCGGCAGCCGTTGTGCGGAACCGGCGTCACGTCGCGGATCAGCGTGACCTTGAAGCCCGCGGTCTGGAGCGCACGGAGCGCGCTCTCGCGGCCGGCGCCGGGCCCCTTCACGAAGACGGCGACCGAGCGCATGCCGTGCTCCATCGCCTTGCGCGCGGCCTCTTCGGCGGCGAGCTGCGCGGCGAACGGGGTCGACTTGCGCGAGCCCTTGAAGCCGCGCGAGCCGGCGCTCGACCACGCGACGGTGTTGCCGTTCACGTCGGTGATGCTGACGACCGTGTTGTTGAACGTCGACTGGATGTGGGCGATGCCCGTCGCGACGTTCTTCTTGGTCTTCTTCTTGACCTTCTTCTGCGGCGCCGGAGCGTCGGGGACTGCGGTCGCGGAGTTCTTGTCTTGTTTCTCGGCCATGATCTTTACTCAGCTCGCCTTCACTTGGGTGCGACGCGCGCGGCGCCTTGACGTGCGATCGTGCCCTTGCGCGGACCTTTGCGCGTGCGGGCGTTGGTGTGCGTGCGCTGGCCGTGGACCGGGAGGCCCTTGCGGTGACGGAGGCCGCGGTAGCAGCCGAGGTCCATCAGGCGCTTGATGTTCATCTGAACTTCGCGACGGAGGTCGCCTTCGACCTTGTAGACCGTCTCGAGCAGCTCGCGGATCTTCTTGATGTCGCCCTCGGTCAGCTCCTCGGTCTTCTTCGTCGGAGCGATGCCTGCCTTCTTGCAGATCTCGAACGAAGTCTTCTTGCCGATGCCGTAGAGGTACGGAAGCGCGTACGCGACGTGCTTGTGGTTGGGGAGGTCGACGCCTGCAATACGAGCCATGACTTATCCTTGACGCTGCTTGTGACGGGGATTCTCACAAATGATGCGGACCACGCCCTTGCGGCGGACCACCTTGCACTTGTCGCAAATCTTTTTGACTGACGGACGGACTTTCATCTGAAGCTCACCATCGGCGCGAAGCGCCGGAACTGTTTACTTGTGCCGATACGTGATGCGACCGCGAGAAGGGTCGTAGGGGCTGACTTCGACGGTGACGCGGTCACCGGGAAGGATGCGGATGTAGAACTGACGCATGCGACCGCTGATGGTGGCGAGGACGTTCAAGCCGTTGTCGCACTTCACCTTGAACATCGCGTTGGGAAGCGCCTCTTGCACGACACCGTCGAACTCGAGCTTGTCGCCCTTCGGCTCTTTTCGCTCCCTGCGTTCACTCACTGGTCTCAACCCTTTGCTCTCCTCAAACTCCGAGGGCTTCGAAGACTGACTTCGTTACCTCGGACATGCTCTTCGTTCCATCTACCCGGCGAACGATTCCCTGCTTTTGATAGTGGGGAATCACCGCCGCCGTGGCCTCGGCGTAGGCTTTCAGCCTCTTCCGCACCACGTCCTCCTGATCGTCGGCTCGGTGTTCGAGATCGGCGTCCGGGGGCGGCGGGTTATACTTCAAGTGATAAATCTGTCCAGTGCGTTTGTCGGTTCGACGGAGCACTGCACGCTCGATCAGCGCCTCATCTGGCACCTCGAGCACGAGCGCGCACTCGAGCTTTTGGCTCTTCGACGCGAGCATCGCGTCGAGCGCCTCGGCCTGTGGGACCGTACGCGGGAAGCCGTCGAGGAGGAAGCCCGCCTTGCAATCCGGCTCGGTGAGCCGCTCGCCCACGAGCGCGACCACTGCGCTATCCGGCACGAGACCGCCGGAGGCCATGATCTGCGCGAGCTCGGCCGGGAGGGTGCCCGCGGTCTTGCGCGCGCGGAGGATGTCGCCGGTCGAGATCTGTGGGATGCCGAGCTTTTCGCAGACGAGCTTCGCCTGCGTGCCTTTTCCAGCACCGGGAGGACCCATGAAAACGAGGCGTCGCGAGCTCATTCGGGTCGCTCGTATAGCATGATCAGGCCATGAAATCGCTCGACGAAGCGGAGCGCAGGCTCGGGTGCAAGCTCCCAGATTCCTTCCGGGAAACGTACGCGAAACGGGGAGATCGTTCGGATCCGAACGATCTGGCTCTTTTTGACCCCGTGATGTTCCGGAAGGTGGACGGCGGCATCGCCGTCGGGCGTCACGGCGACGACGTCATCGTGCTCCGCGGGGAGGCGCTCTACGTCGGCGACGAGATGCTCGCGGCGTCACTCGCCGAGCTCGCGGCGACCGACACCACGGGCTACGACGCGACGACCGTCGTCGACGTCGTGTGCCCTTTCTGCGGCTCAGCCGACGCGATCACCGTCGACTCGAGCGGCGGCCCGCGCCAGACGTTCATCGAGGATTGCGCGAGCTGCTGTCACCCACGCGTGGTCCACGTCGACGGCGCGAGCGTTTGGGTCGAGCGCGCCTAACAAGTCCCGTCGGACAAACCGACGAGCTCGCGGACATCGACGCAGTCGAGATCAGTCTCGCGGAAGAGGACGCGCGCGGCCTCTTCGAGCATCTCTTCTCGCTCCTCGGGGAGCGCTGCGTGCGCCGCGCGTAGCGCCTCACGCGCGAGCAGCGGGACGGCATCGTTGTGGACGAGCAGTGGGGCCAGCGAGAACGACATGCGTGAATCGTGCGGCCCCGCTGTCGAATGTCAAGGTACTTTCTTTTGGTAAGTGACGTGTTACGATGAGCGCATGGCGAAAGCGGTCGACTGCCAGTGCCGTGCGTTCCAGCGCGCGATCGACGTGCTCGGCCGGCCGTGGACCGCCGCCATCCTGACCGCCCTCCACGCGGGTCGAAAGCGCTTCTGCGAGCTCGGCGACGCCGTGCCCGGCATCAACGACAAGATGCTCGCCGCGCGCTTGAAGGATCTCGAATCGCGCGAGCTCGTCTCGCGTCACGTGGAGCCGGGTCCTCCCGTGCGCGTCGCGTACGAGCTCAGCACGAAGGGCCGCGCGTTCGGCCACGTCGCGGAGGCGATCGAGCGCTGGGGCCGCGCGCTCTGAATCATCGAATGATGGATCGCGTGCGCCGAGGCCATGGCTGCGTCAACGGGAGTTGGGGGTGCATCGATGGCCCCAACGACCCGAGCTGCCCGGTCCAGCGCCCCTACGGCACCGCGTGCACGGGCGGGGCGACGTGCGGCTACGGCGCGGCCTGCCCTCCGCTCAATGGCAACAGCGTGCAGTGCGTGTGCGGTCGGTGGCAAGCGCCCCCGCCTCCAAGCTGCCCTCCGCCGTGATCTCGTGAATCAGAGCGGGATCCCGCGACTCTCAGCCGAAGTCGCGTCGCCCGCGGATGCGCGTCGCTCGCCCGCCGCCACCCGAGAGGCCCTCGTAGTTGCGCGTGAGGAGGTGCGCCTCGATTTGGCTCACGGTGTCGAGCGCGACGCCGACGATGATCATCAGCGACGTGCCACCCATGCGGAACGGGACGTGGAACGCCTCGGTGATGATCGTCGGGACGACGCACACGGCGGCCACGTAGACAGCGCCGCCCAGCGTGATGCGCGTGAGGACCTTGTCGATGTAGTCCGCGGTCTGTTTGCCCTGGCGGATCGTCGGGATGAACGCCTGCTGCTTCTTCAGGTTGTCGGCGACGTCGACCGGCTGGAACGTGACGGCCGTGTAGAAGTAGCAAAAGAAGACGATCAGGATGACGTAGAAGAAATTGAACAGCCAGTCGCCGCGGTTCATGACGTTCTGAAGCGTCGCCATGCCGGGGATGTGGAAGTTCGCGAGCGTCGACGGGAAGCCGAGGAGCGACATCGCGAAGATCGGCGGGATGGTCCCGCCCGTGTTCACGCGGAGCGGCAGGTGCGCCGTCTGGCCGCCGTAGATGCGTCTTCCTACGGTTCTCCTCGCGTAATAAATCGGGATGCGCCGCTGCGCGCGCTCGAAGAAGACGATCGTCGCGACCGTGATGAGGATGATGAAGCCGACGGCGGCGAGGTTCAGGGGCTGGATGTTGCCCTTGTGCGTCTCGAAGTAGCGCATCACGCCCGCGGGGATGTCGACCACGATCCCGGCGAAAATCAGGAGCGAAATGCCGTTGCCGATGCCGCGCTCGGTGATCTGCTCACCGACCCACATGATGAACGCCGTGCCCGTCGTGAGCGTGAGGCACGTCATGAAGCGGAACATCCACGGGTGCGACGGATCCGTCACGACGTTGCCGACGTGCGCGCTCGCGAGGTCGCCGTTGGACGCGCCCTCGACGGTGAGCGCCATCGAGAACGACTGGATGAGCGAGAGCGCGATGGTGCCGTAGCGCGTGTACTGGTTGATCTTCCGCTGACCGGCCTCGCCTTCTTTGCGAAGCTCGTCGAGCGGCTTGAAGACCATCGTCAGCAGCTGGAGGATGATGCTCGCGCTGACGTACGGCATGATGCCGAGCGCGAAGATCGACATGTTCGAGAGCGCGCCGCCCGAGAACAGGTTGAACATGCCGAGCAGACCGCCGCCCTTGGAGACGACCTGCTGCATGACGCTGCGATCGACGCCCGGGATCGTGACGAACACGCCGACGCGATAGACGGCGAGCATCACGAGCGTGAAAATCACCCGTTTTCGGAGCTCGGGGACCTTCCCGATGTTGGCGAACCCCGAGAAGCCCGCCATGTTACTTCGAAGCCTTGTGTTGGAAGTCTTGCATCGTCGTGGTGCCTGACATGCGGCAGCGTGAAACCCCGGCGGGGCCGGCGCCATTCTGCTCACGGAACGCGAATGACGCCAGGCTCTTTCGCGTCAAGCGCATGCTTTCACCAAAATGCAGCGGCCTCGCCGCAAGGTCTCGCTGCCACATGTCGACAGACAAACTGCGGCAGCGACCTGCGACTCACGCACCCGTAGCCTCGTCCGCCGCCGTGACGACGAGCAGCGCTTTACCGCCGGCCTTTTCGATCTTTTCGACCGCAGACTTGGAGAAGGCGTGCGCGGTGACGGTGAGCTTCTTCTTGAGCTCGCCGGTGCCGAGGACCTTGATGCGATCGCAGCGGCCCTTCACGAGGCCGCGATCGCGGAGCGCCTTCTCGTCGACGTTGGCGCCAGCGTCGAAGCGCTCGAGGTCGCCCACGTTCACCTCCGCGAGCTTGACCGGGAACGGCACGTTGAAGCCGCGCTTCGGCAAGCGACGCGCGAGCGGCGTCTGGCCGCCCTCGAAGCCGCGCTTGATGCCGTTGCGGGCGTACTGGCCTTTTTGACCGCGGCCGGCGGTCTTGCCGAGGCCGGAGCCGACGCCACGACCGAGACGGACCTTGTCGCGGGTCGCGCCGATGGGTTTGCGAATTTTGCTCAGCGTATCAGCCATGACTCAGCTCACTTCTTCTTCGCAGCGGGCTTTGCAGCCGGCGCGTCGGATTCTTCCACGGTGACGAGGTGCATGACCTTCTTGATCGCGCCGCGGAAGGACGGCGTGTTCTTCACCCACACCTCGGAGTGAACGCCGCGAAGGCCGAGACCTTTGATGGTCTCGCCGTGCTCGCGCTTCACGACGGCGCGCATCTGCACGACGTGAAGATGGGATTTCATGTGGTCGCTCCCTCGTTGTGACCGGGAGCCTTCTTCTTGCCAGAAGACTCGTAGATGTCGGAGGGCTGCTTGCCGCGGCGGCGCGCGACGTCTTCGATGCTGCGGAGCTCTTGGAGCGCCGCGAGCGTCGCGCGGACGACGTTGTGCGGGTTCGAGCTGCCGATGCACTTCGTGAGGATGTCGTGGATGCCCGCGCTCTCGACGACGGCGCGGACGGCGCCGCCGGCGATGACGCCCGTTCCGGGCGAGGCCGGCTTCAGGAAGACCTTGCCCGCGCCGAACTCGCCACGCACCTCGTGCGGGACCGTCGTGCCGTCGAGCGGAACGCGGAAGATGTTCTTGCGCGCCTGGTCGTTGCCCTTGCGAATCGCCTCGGGGACCTCGTTGGCCTTGCCGAGACCGACGCCCACGTGACCCGACTCATCGCCGACGACGACGAGCGCCGCGAACGAGAAGCGCCGACCGCCTTTGACGACCTTCGCCACGCGGTTGATGGAGATGATGCGCTCTTTGAGTTTCTCTTCGTCGACTTCGAAATGCGGCATGTTCGTCGGTCCTTTTAAAACTTCAAACCAGCTTCACGGGCGGCGTCGGCGAGGGCGCGGACGCGGCCGTGGTAGAGATAACCATTGCGGTCGAAGACGACGCGCTCGACGCCCTGCTTCTTGAGCAGGTCGGCGATCGCCTTGCCGACGGCCTTGGCCGCGTCGGTCTTCGTCGCTTCGGTGATGGTGCCCTTGACGGTCTTGGTGAGCGTCGAGGCGTGGGCGAGCGTCTTGCCGGCGACGTCGTCGACGACCTGCGCGTAGATGTGCTTGCTCGACCGGAAGACCGTGAGCCGGGGCTGCTGGGGCGTTCCGCTGATCTTGCGGCGGATGCGCAGCTTGCGGCGCTCTCGCCCGACGATTCGCATGGCCATGATGAGTTCCTACCTAATCCGTGAATGCTGAAATTTATTTCGCGCCGCCGGCCGCGCCCTTGGCAGCCTTGCCCGCCTTCTCGCGGACCTTCTCGCCCTGGTAACGAACGCCCTTGCCGCCGTACGGCTCCGGCGGACGAAACCCGCGGATCTTCGCCGCGGTCTGGCCCATCACGGCCTTGTCCGGGCCCGTGAGGATGATGATCGTGCCCTTGCTGTCGCCGGGGATCTGCACCGTGACTCCTTGCGGAATCGGGAAGTTGATGGGGTGCGAGAAGCCGAGCGAGAGGTTCAGGATCGGCCCCTTCACCTCGGCGCGGTAACCGGTGCCGACGAGCTGGAGCGTCTTCGTGTAGCCCGTGGCTGCGCCCTGGACCATGCCGTTGATGAGCGCGCGCGCGAGGCCTTGGAAGCGCGAGCCGTCGCGGCCGCCGATGGTCGGCATGACGCTGAGCGTGGTGCCCGCGACCGTGACCTTCACGTTCGGCGGGAGCTTGCGCGAGAGGCCGCCCTTGGGGCCCTTCACGTCGATCGTGTTCTCTTTCACGCTGACGGTGACGCCCTTGGGGAGCTCCACCGGGCGCTTGCCGACGCGCGATTGCTTGAGGTCTTGGACTTGTGCTTGCTGAGTCATGGCATCACCAAACGGCGCAGAGGAGCTCGCCGCCCACGCGCTGCTTGCGCGCGTCGCGGTCGGTCATCACGCCGCGCGAGGTCGAGAGGATCGAGATCCCCATGCCCGAACGAACGCGCGGAATGCGATCGTGACGGACGTAGACGCGGCGACCCGGCGACGACAGACGGAGGATGCCGTCGATCGCCGCTTGTTTGTTGTTGCCGTAGCGAAGGACGACCGTGAGGGTCTTCTTGCCTTCGTTCTCGGCCGTGCGCACGTCGTCCAAGAACCCTTCGGCCTTGAGGACTTGTGCGATGTGCTCCTTGAGGAGCGAGTGCGGCATGTTCGTGAACTCGTGACGCGCGGTCACGGCGTTACGAAGACGCGTCAGCATGTCTGCGATCGGATCGGTCATCATGGAATCACCAGCTCGCCTTGATGACGCCAGGGATCTCGCCGCGGAGGGCGAAGAGCCTCAGGCAAATCCTGCAAAGCTCGAACTTGCGGTAGTAACCGCGTGAGCGACCACAAACCTTGCAACGGTTCTTGTGGCGCGTGGAGAACTTCGGCTTTCGGTTCAGCTTCGCGTATTGAGATGCTCGTGCCATGCGTCACGCACTCCTGAAAGGCATGCCGAGGTGCTGCAGTAGCGCCCGGCCTTCTTCGTCGTTCTTCGCCGAGGTGACGAAGGAAATGTTGAGCCCTTTGATCACGTCGATTCGGTCGTAGTTGATCTCGGGGAAGATGATTTGCTCCTTGAGGCCGAGCGTGTAGTTGCCCTTGCCGTCGAAGGCCTTGCGCGACACGCCGCGGAAGTCACGGACGCGCGGGAGCGAGATCGAGATGAGGCGATCGGCGAACTCCCACATGCGCGGTCCGCGGAGCGTGACCATGACGCCGATGGGAAGGCCCGCGCGGAGCTTGAAGCTCGCGATGGCTTTCCGTGCGCGGGTGACCACCGGCTTCTGACCGGTGATGGCGCGAATCTCTTCGACCGCCGCGTCGATGATCTTCGGGTTCGCGACCGCGCCACCGAGGCCCATGTTGACCACGATCTTCTGGAGACGCGGGACCTGCATCGGGTTCTTGAACCCGAACTGCTTGATCAGCGCCGGCACGACCTCTTTCGAGTACTTGATCGAAAAGCGCGGCGTCTCGATCTCGGCGGTCGAGACGACCTCGGCCTGCGGAGCAGCCTTCTGCTCCTGCTTCTGCCGGCCTTTGCCCTTTTGTTCTTTTGCAGCTGCCATGACTAACCCTGCGCCTTCGGAGCGACGATCTCGTCACCGCTCTTTGCGAGGCGAATTTTGTGGCCCTTGTCGTCCTTGCCCACCTTGACGCGGGTGCCCTTGCCGGTCTTCGGATCGACCGGCATCACCTTGCTCGCGTAGATCGGCGCTTCCTTCTCGAGGATGCCGCCTTGCGGGGTCTTCGGCGTCGGGCGCATGTGACGCTTGATGAGGTTCACGCCCTCGACGACGACGCGATCCTCGTCCGCGAGGAGGCGGAGGATCTTGCCCTTCTTGCCCTTGTCCTTGCCGCTGATGACGACGACGTCGTCACCCTTGCGGAGCCGCGCGAGTCCCATCACAGCACCTCCGGCGCGAGCGAGATGATCTTCATGAACTTCTTGGCGCGGAGCTCGCGAGCGACCGGGCCAAAGATGCGCGTGCCGATCGGCTCGAGCTGCGCGTTGATGAGGACGGCGCTGTTCTCGTCGAAGCGGATGTAGCTGCCGTCGTTGCGCGACGCCTGCGAGCGGGTGCGGACGACGACGGCCTTGGCCACTTCGCCCTTCTTCACCTTCGTGCCGGGGAGCGCTTCCTTGATCGAGACGACGATGACGTCGCCCAGGCCGGCGTAGCGACGACGCGAGCCGCCCAGCACTTTGATGCACTGGACGCGCTTGGCGCCGCTGTTGTCGGCCACTTCCAAGATCGTTCGCATCTGAATCATGACGTCATTCCTCGACGAACTTCTTCACGAGGCGCACCACGATGAAGCGCTTGTCGCGCGAGATCGGGCTGTGCTCCTGGATTTCGACCTGGTCGCCCGCCTTGAACTCGTTCTTCTCGTCGTGCGCCTTGTAGCGGCTGCGCGAGCGAACGTACTTGCCGTAGAGCGCGTCGCGGCTGTGGGAGACGACTTCGACGACGACCGTCTTCTTCATCTTCGCCTTGATGACCTTGCCGATCATCTTGCGACGGAAGCCGTGCGCCTTCTCATGCGCTTCGGGCGCCGCTTTTTCCGTTTGCGTCGTCATGCCTTCTTCTCCGTCTTCTTCGCAGTCTTGGGCGCGGGCTTCGCGGCCTTCTCGGCTTTCGGCGCGGCCGCTTTCTTGGCGGGCTTGGAAGCCGCTGCCTTCGGGGTCGGTTTCTCTTCGGCGGCGACCGGAGACTTCTGCGTCGCCGGCGCGGCGCCGCGCGCTTCTTGACCGAGGACGGTCTTGATGCGCGCGAGCTCGCGGCGCGTGTTGCGCAGCGTCGCCGTGTTGTCGAGGCGGTTGGTGAAGTTCTTGAAGCGCGAGTCGAAGAGATCCTTCGAGAGCGTCTTCTCGAGCTCCTTCAGGTCTTCGACGGTCCGCTCGTGGAGGTCTTTCGCTTTCATGACTTCACCTCGTCGCGGTGGAGGAAGCGGTACGCGACGGGCAGCTTGTGGCCCGCGAGGCGGAAGGCTTCGCGCGCGGTCGCTTCGTCGATGCCGCTGATCTCGTACATGACGCGGCCGGGCTGCACGTCCGCCGCCCACTCCTCGACGCCGCCTTTGCCGCCACCCATGCGGACCTCGAGCGGCTTCTTCGTCACGGGGCGGTGCGGGTAGACGCGGATCCAGAGCTTGCCGGCGCGCTTCACGTGGCGCTGAATCGCCATACGCGCGGCTTCGATCTGGCGCGACGTGAGTCGGCCCGGCTCGAGGCACTGCATCGCGTAGTCGCCGAAGTCAACGTTGTTACCGCGCTGCGCTTGGCCGCGGTTGTTGCCCTTCTGCATCTTGCGGTACTTGGTTCGTTTCGGGGAAAGCATGATCTCGCCTGATTACGCGTTGTGGATGCCAGTGCCGGGACCGGTCGTGGGGCGGCGGTTGCGGCGCTGGAGCACCTCACCACGGAAGACCCAAACCTTGACGCCGATGATTCCGTACTTCGTGCGCGCTTCCGCGAGGCCGAACTCGATGTCGGCGCGGAGCGTGTGGAGCGGGACGCGACCTTCGCGGTACGTCTCGACGCGCGACATCTCGCTGCCGCCGAGGCGACCCGAGCAGCGGATGCGGATGCCCTTCGCGCCGAACTTCATCGCCGTGGACACGGCCTTCTTCATCGCGCGGCGGAAGGCGACGCGACGCTCGAGCTGAGAGGCGACGCCCTCGGCGACGAGCTGCGCGGCCGTCTCGGCCTTACGGATTTCTTGGACGTCGATGAAGACCTCGTTCGCCGTGAACGCCTGGACGCCCGGGAAGAGCGGCTCGCCCTTGGCGGCCGTCGTGAGGTTTCCGATCTTGAGCGTCTCGATGCCCTTGCCGCCCTTGCCGATGACCATGCCGGGCTTGGCCGTGAAGACGATGACCTTCGCCTTGTTCGCGGCGCGCTCGACCTCGACCGACGCGACGTGCGCGTTCATGAGGTAGTCCTTCACGGCGCGCTTGATGCGGATGTCCTCATGGAGCCACTTGGCGTACGCCTTGTCCTCGAACCACTTCGAGTTCCACGTCTTGATGACGCCGAGGCGGAAACCATACGGATGTGTCTTCTGACCCATTAGGCGCGTTCTCCGAGGATGACGGTGATGTGGCTCAAGCCTTTTTGAATGCGCGTCGCGCGGCCCATCGCTCGGGGACGCCAGCGGCGCATGAACTTGTTGGGGGCCTTGTCGACGAACGCGGTCTGGACGAAGAGGGCGTCGAGGTCGACGCCGGGCGACTGCGTGCGGGCGTTGGCGACGGCGCTCTCGATGAGCTTCTTCACGACCGGCGCTGCCGCCTTCTGCGTGAATTCGAGGAGCTGGAGCGCTTCGCCGGCTTGGCGGCCGCGGACCAGATTGACAATGACGCGGGCTTTGCGCGGGGAGATGTGCGCGAAGCGAGCGATCGCTTTGCTGACCATGTCGAGGACCTCAGGGTGTATCCCGCGAGACGCCGTCGTACTTCCGCCAGGGGTCCCCGCTTTGCGGGGATGCGAAGAGCGGAGGCCGTTACGGCCGCCTCACCACGAAATCCCTAGAAAATAGGGCCTTCGCGGTTTGGGAGCGCGGAGTCTACTTATGGGCCGACGTTCGGCAAGGAAAATCGGGCTCTACCCGCGCTTGTCGAGCTTCCGCTCGGGGTCCGACGACGGAAAGGCGAGCGGCTGCACCGGTCGCACGTGCCGTAGGGGAGTGGGCGAAGCCTTCATCGGGCCCATTCTACGTCCGTCGTGCTGGCGGTGCAGCCGCATGCGTGTGCCCTTCGCACCCGTCGTGCCGCACGAATTCGCCGCGAAAACGCGCGTTCCGGACTGGCACGGCCAGGCCCTTGGTCGGCCTAAGGGCCAAGCTCGAACGCGGCGACGATGGCTTCGAGGAGCGCCAAGCGGCGATTCGCACGGCCCGGCCCGTTCGCACACGAAGAGACCATGTTCGGATCCGAACATCGGGCGGCGAGCTCTTCGAGGGTCCCGACCTTTCCGCGCCACCACAGGCGGGCCGCCTCGCGGAGGTCGACCCGCGGGCGCGACAGCGGCTCTCCCGCGGACTCGAAGATCTTCGTCGCGTAAGTCCCCCACGAGGCGATGACGTCCGTTGGCCTGGAGAAGGCGCGCCACCGCGCTCGGAGCTCATCCATCGTCGAGCCGGCGCGAAGGGTCGCTTCGTCGAGCTCGATCCACCGGAGCGTCCCTGGCGCGAGCGGATGGCGCGGCGCGAGCACGGCCTCGAAGCGCTCGCCGGTCGCGACGCGGACCGCGGTCCAGTGGACGAGCTCCTCTTCGTAGAGCTTTCGGAGCGGCGACGTGTATGGCCACGCGTTGGCTTCGCCGACGACGCACACGAGATCGCGCGCGCGCTCCGTGACGATCGGCGGCAGGCGCGGCTTCGGAGGCCGCGGCGCTCGCGGGTGCTTGAAGCGCGTGCTCAGGTGACGGCTCGCGTGGTCGATCTGAAAGTCGACCATCGCGCGGAACGGTTGGAGGAGCGCCGTGAAGCGCTCGGGATCGCCTTCGAGCGCGCCGAGCGTGTACATGAGCGCTTCGATCGTCGAGACGAACGTCTCGTGCGGCTCACGGCGAATGCGGTACTCGCTGGGCGACGCGGGGACGAACGCGTAGCGCGGGAGATCGAGCAGCGCGGGGTCGTGCTTGATGATCTTCTTCGCCTGCGACCACGTCCCGTCGACCACGACGAGCGTCACCGGCCCCGTCGGCGGCTCGCGCACGAGATCGCGGGCGCCTTCGCCCGGCGAGAGCAAGATCGCCGGGCGCTCGGGGTCGGAGAGGGCGCGAGCGAGCGCGGGCTCTTCGGCGACGCTCGTCACGACGTGGAGCTCCGCGTTCGGCAGGCAGAGCGTCGCCATGTGCGCGGTGCCGATCGGGACGTCGCGCTCGCGCGGGTGCTGCAAGATGACGATGCGCGTCCGCGTGTCGATGCGCGGCAGGTGCGCGCAGTAGCAAGCGCGCATCGGTCGCCTGCATCGCGGGCACGTGGGGCGCGGCTCGAAGTGGACGGTCATCGCTCGGGGGCCCGAGTATACTGTTTCGGTGCGCACTCTTGCGATGGCGACGGCGCTGCTCGCCGCGGGCTGCTTTCATTGGGCGCCGGCGAGCTCGCTCAGCAGCATCGAGGACGATCGCGTGAAGGTGTACGCGAGCGAGCACGAGATCACGCTCGATCACGCGACGGCGCGCGGCCGCGTCATCCAAGGTGAGCCGCAAGAGGGCGGGCTCTTCCTCGACCAGAGCGCCGATTGCGCGCTCCCCTCGTGCGGATGGGTCGACGTCTCGAACGCGAAGGTCATGGTGCGACGGTTGAACGTCGGCGCGACCGTGGGGATCATCGCGGGGTCCGTCGTCGTCGCCGCGACCCTCTTCTTCCTCGCCGCGGCCGCCGCCTTCGTCGCTTCGCAGCCGGTGCTCTTCTGACGATCTCTGGCGCCGTCTCCGCCCGGTTCGGACCATGGCGTCATGGTTCGTGCGGTTCGACGGCATCTCGCGCGGCGAGGCGGAACGGGCGGTGGAGGAGGCCGAGGCGGAGGAGCTCGCGCGGCGCCGGGCGCTCCGGGATGACGTGCGCGTCGAGGCCGAGTCCGAGCTCGAGGCCATCAAGGCCGCGGACGCCGACTCCGAGGCGTGCTCGGCATGTTCGGCGCGGGGTTCGCGCTCCACAAGCTCTGACCCGCGGTCAACCCGGCTTCCGGTGCGGCGTCGAGTGCTCCCAATCGGCGAGGAGCGCGCGAACCGCAGCGATGAACGCGAGCGGCTGATCGAGGATCAAGTGGTGGTGCGCCTGCGGGATCTCGACCAGAGGCGCCGCGCGATCGAGCAGCTCGAACATGTACTCGCTCGTCTCGCGCGGGACGACGACCGAGTGCTCGCCGCGAAGCAGCGCGATGCGACACCTCGCGTGCGCGAGGTGATCGCTCATGCGATCCATGTCCTGCGCGACGCGGATGAAGATCGTCGGATCGAACTTCCAGCTCCACCCGCCCTCGACCTCGTGGACCGATCGTTGCGCGATGTGCTCGATGATGAACGCGTTGTCGCAGGGCTGCTCGGGGATCAGCTTGAAGCGCGAGAGCGCGGCCTCTTTCGTCGGGTAGATCTTGAGCGGCTTGAAGAACGTGTAGCCGCGGCGCGCAGCGTCGGTCTCGGGGCTCGGTTTGTGGACGGGCGAGTCGACGATGATCGTGCCCGCGAGCTTGTCGCCGTAGAGCGACGCGCCGATGATCGCGACGAGCCCGCCGAGGCTGTGGCCGATTACGACGGGCGGACCCGGGAAATTCATCGCCTCCGCGACGGCGAGCACCTCCCTCGCCCACGTCTCGCGCGGGTAGCTCTCGCGACGATCGCTGTCGCCGTGGCCGCTCATGTCGAGCGCGACGACGTCGTAGTGCGACGTGAGCAGCGGCGCGAGGAAGCTCCACCAATGGGCGTGCGCCGCGCCGCCGTGAACGAGCACGAGGCCCGGGTTTCCGCGCGCTCCCCAGTGCAGGTAGTGGATGCGCGCGCCCTCGCACGTCGTGAAGCCCTCTTCGTACGGCGCGGCGAGCGCTTGCTCGAACCAAGAAGGCCGCGGCGCGTGCATCGGAGAAAACCTTAGAGCCGATCTATCCTCGGGTCATGTCCGAAGATGAGGTCGCGAAGACCCAGGTCGACTCGCTCGCGCAGACGCAGCTCTCGGAGAGCGGCGACGGGCGCGACGTCGCCGTGGCGGACGTCTCGTTCGAGGCATCGCGCTATACGGTGCGTCGCGTGCTCGGCGCGGGCGGCATGGGTGAGGTGCGGCTCTGCTCCGACGCGTGGATCGGCCGCGAGGTCGCGATGAAGGTCGCGCACCCCGTCGCCGGCGGCTCGCAGTCGCAGAGTCGTGGGCGGTTCCTCCGTGAGGCGCGCGTGCAAGGGCAGCTCGAGCACCCGAGCGTCGTGCCCGTTTACGACATCGGAAAGCTCGCGGGCGAGACGTTCTTCACCATGAAGCGCATCGGTGGCCACGCGCTCGACGAGGTCGTGCGCGGGCTCCGCGAAGACGACGAGGAGATCTGTGCAAAATACAACCGTCGCAAGCTGCTCGCGGCGACGAGCCAGGTGTGCCTCACGATCGCGTACGCGCACAGCCGCGGCGTGATCCACCGCGATCTCAAGCCGGCCAACGTGATGCTCGGCGACTTCGGCGAGGTGTACGTGCTCGACTGGGGCGTCGCGAAGCTTCGCGACGGAGAGGACGTCGCGGCGCCGTCCGCGCCAGCCGTGGACGTGGGCGAGCGCGCGGTGACGCAAGCGGGCGCGGTGATCGGTACGCCAGGTTACATGGCGCCCGAGCAGCTTCGCGGGACGCCGATCGGTCCGCGCGCGGACGTCTACGCGCTCGGCGCGATGCTCTTCGAGGTGCTCGCGCTCGAGCCGATGCACCGCGGCGACATGAACGCGATGCTCGCTTCGACGCTTCAAGGCGCGCAGCTGCCGAGCGCGCGGGCCCCGAGCGCGAACGTGGCGCCCGAGCTCGACGCGATTGTCGCGCGCGCGACGGCGCTCGATCCAGCCGATCGCTACGAGTCCGCGCGCGCGATGCACGACGACATCGAGGCGTTCCTCGACGGCGAGCGCGACGCGGAGCGACGACGCGAGCTCGCGAGCGCGCACGTGAAGAAGGCGCGCGAGGCGCTCTCGAAGGCGTCGCACGCGGGCGCGGACGCCGAGGCGCTGCGCGCCGAGGGCATGCGCGAGCTCGGTCGCGCCGTCGCGCTCGACCCTTCGGATCAGGGCGCGCTGCGCGCGATCAGCGAGCTCGTCCTCGCGCCGGCGGACGATCTCCCGGCCTCGGCGGTCGCGGAGCTCAAGCTCGGCGAGCGCGCGGATCGCGCGAAGGGCGCGGGGCGCGCGGCCCGCATGTACATCGTGTGGCTCGGAATGGTGCCTCTCCTCTTCTTCATGGGCATTCGGAGTTGGCCCATCGTCATCGCGCTCGCGTCGCTCATCCTCGCGACGTCGGCGTACGCGCAGTACGTCGGCAGCTCGCCCGAGCGCGCCACGCCGCAGCGCCTCCTCGCCTCGATGCTCCTCAACGCCGCGCTCGTGGGCACGTGCTCGCTCATCTTCGGGCCGCTCGTGTTCGTGCCGGGCATCGCGGCGAGCAGCGCGGCCGCGTACGTGCTCGCGGTGCGCGAGAAATCTCGCCTGCGTCTGCTGCCCTTCTCGCTCGCGACGTGCTCGGTGTTCGTGCCGCTCGTCCTTCAGTACGCCGGAGTGCTCCCCACGTCGTACACGTTCGACGGCGGCGCGATCACGATCCACCCGATCGTCGCGGCGTTCCGCCCGGCGAACACGATGGTGTCGCTCGCGCTCGTCACGTTCGTGCAGCTGATGCTTCCGTCCGTGCTGATCAACCGCGCCGTCGACTCGCTCGTCGACGCGGAGCGACGCAGCTTCGCCCAGGCGTGGCGGCTGCGTCAGCTCCTTCCGTGATCCGTCGAATCAGGAGCCAGTCGACCAGACCACGCCATCGTTGTCGTCAACACGCGGCAGCGAGACATTCGCGGCGGGGCCGCCACGGGCCGCGTCGACGCGCGAGCGGCGCACCGAGGTTTTGGCCACACTCTCAGATCGACGCGGCACGTGCCGGTCTGGCCGGAGTCGTCGACGCTGCCGCATCTCCACTACCACTCACGGTCTACTCGGGCGAGCGCTGAGTCAGTTCGGCGAGGGCGGCTGCGGGTTCGAGCTGTCCGACTGCACGCACGCGGCGAGGTCGAAGAACATGAACTCGAGCGCGGCCTCTTGCTGCTCGAGCGTCGTGCTCGTCGTTCCGACGTGGAGGTCGGTGAGCACGGCGCGGCCGCAGCGATTCGCCGGCGGCTGCGTCGTCGGCGTGTTGATCGAGATGTACCCGGGGTATTTCGTGCCGTTCTCGTAGATCCACTGCTGCGCGATGCCGGGCGTCGCCGCGTGGATGTCCTGGACCATGCACCCGCTCGAGATCGCGACCTGCGCGTACGGCGCCGTCGGGAAGAGGTTCTGCATCCAGTCCGCCATCGCCTTTCCCTTCGGGAAGGTCGTGTCGATGTCGTACGGCGCGGAGCCGCAGCTGCCCCACTCGTTCCACGTTCCCGCGCTCTTCAAGTCGGGCGCGGCGGTCGAGTCGGCGAAGAAGTTGATGTGATAGTGCGAGCCGAAGAAGCGGCCGCCGCCGTTCAAGTACGTGTCGAGGTTCGCGTAGCCCTTGTCGCGCGGGTAAGGCGAGCACTCGCACGCGTTGATGATGATGTCGTACTTCTCCATCTCGGTGACGTTGTCCCAGAACGCGTACGAGTCGCCCGGGCTGGTGACGCCCGCGGTGTTCGCCCACTTGCCCTGGTAGACGCGCACCATGCCGGCGCCGCTCGGGTTGGTGAACTCGGCCGTGGCGACGCCGACCTTCTTGATGAGGTCTTCCATCGGATCGCATCCCGTGTCGAACGCGATGAGCGGCATGTCGCCTTCGGACTGCATCGCGGGGAGGCGCAGGCGATTGGCCGGCGTGTTCGTCGCCGGGAACGGCACGTTGTCGACGCACGCGTTCACGTTCGGGATCGTCATCTTGCGGCGCCACTTGCCAACCTGGACGACGATCGGAATGTTCTGACCGACGGGCGCGTCGGTGATCGTGAAGTGACCCTTCGCGTCGGTCAGCGCGGTCGCCATCGCGTTGTCGATCTTCGCCGCGCACGTGTCGCAGCTCATCCCGTGCGTGATGGTCGGGAGCGGGTTGCTCGGGAACGTCGGGATGTAGACGAGGATGTTGTAGAGCGGGTTGTTACCGGCAGGATCGTAGACCGTGCCGGAGATCGTCGTGTGCCCGCTGCCGCAGTTCTGCACCTGGCACTGGAGACCCTGGCACTGAGGCGCGGCCTCGGCGGAGACGTCGCCGAACGGATTTCCTCCGTCGAACGTCGGCACCGTGGAGTCGTTGTCGCCTCCGTCGGGGCCCGTGCCTCCATCACCGAAGCCGCTGTTCGTCGTTCCGCAACCTACGGCAACGCCGAACAAGACACACGCAGCCCCCGCGATCCAAGCACGAACGCGCATTTCAGCCTCCACCCGAAGGCTAGCTGAAATTCGGTTACTTGCCTGCGGGCTTCGCGGGCGCGGCGGGGGCGGCCGGAGCAGCACCAGGAGCGCCGCCGACCTTCGCCTTCTTGTCGCCGGAGTGGCCGTGGAAGGTGCGCGTCGGCGCGAACTCGCCGAGCTTGTGACCCACCATGCGCTCCGTCACGAAGACGGGGACGAACTTGCGGCCGTTGTGGACGGCGAACGTGAGGCCGACGGCCTCCGGCGTGATCGTGCTGCGGCGCGACCAGGTCTTGATGACCTTCTTGGACTGCGCAGCTTGAGCGGCGGCGATCTTCTCGTTGAGGTGACCGTCGACAAAAGCTCCCTTTTTAATTGAACGCGGCATGCATCAACCTTTTTCGTTGCGACGCTTCACGAGGAAGCCGTCCGTGCGTTTGTTGTTGCGGGTCTTGAGACCCTTGGCGAGCTGGCCCCACGGCGAGCACGGGTGACGACCGCCGGACGTACGGCCTTCGCCGCCGCCCATCGGGTGATCGACTGGGTTCATCGTGACGCCGCGGTTGTGCGGACGCTTTCCGAGCCAGCGGCTGCGACCCGCTTTGCCGATCGAGATGTTCGCGTGGTCGATGTTCGACACCTGGCCGACCGTCGCGATGCAATCGAGGTGCACCATGCGGACCTCGCCGCTCGGAAGACGGACCTGCGCGTAGTCGCCGTCCTTCGCCATGAGCGCCGCGCCCGAGCCAGCCGAGCGAACGAGCTGAGCGCCCTTGCCCTTCTTGAGCTCGATGTTGTGGATCGTCGTGCCGAGCGGGATGTGACGGAGCGCGAGCGCGTTGCCCGGCTTGATGTCCGCCGACTTGTGCGAGAGCACCTTGTCGCCGACGTTCATGCCGTCCGGCGCGAGGATGTAGCGCTTCTCGCCGTCGACGTAGTGGAGGAGCGCGATGCGCGCGGTGCGGTTCGGATCGTATTCGATCGAAGCGACGGCCGCGGGCACGCCGTTCTTGTCGCGGCGCCAGTCGATGATGCGGTAGCGCTGCTTGTGACCGCCGCCGCGGAAGCGCGACGTGATGCGGCCGTGGGCGTTGCGTCCGCCGGTCGACGTTTGGTGCTCGAGAAGCTTCTTCTCGGGCTTCTTCCCCTTCGTGACTTCCTTGAAGTCCGAAACGGAGTAGTAGCGGCGCGCGGCCGACGTGGGTTTGTAAGCCTTGATTCCCATGACTCAGCTCATTCCGTTTCCGCGAAGAAGTCGATCACGTCGCCCTCTTTCAGGGTGACGACGGCTTTCTTCCAGTTTTGGGTCTTGGCGTAACCGCGGCCCATGCGGCGGTCGCGGCCGCGGACGATGCTCGTGTTCACGGCTTCGACCGTGACCTTGAACATCGCCTGCACGGCTTCTTTGATTTGCACCTTGTTCGCGTCACGCGTGACTTCGAACACGATCTGGTTGCGATCGCGGAGGCGGTTGGCCTTCTCGGTCAGCACGATCGGGCGGCGGAGGATTTGATCAGCTCTCATTTCTGCTCCACCATCGGCGCGAGCGCCGAGCATGATTCTCCGAGGCAGCGCGCTTCGAGCTTCTTCGCCGCGTCCTTCGACACGATCAGCGTGTCGTGGCGGAGGAGGTCGAAGACGTTGACGCCCTCGGGCGGCAAGAACTGGTGATCGCGGCAGTTGCGGATCGAGGCCTTGAGGTTCTCGTTGTCCGCGCTGTCGACGACCATGACCTTCTTGTTCGCCTTGAGCGTGCTCAGCGCGGAAAGGAGACCCTTGGTCTTGATCTCTTTGAGCTCGAAGCGGTCGACCACGATGAGGTTGCCCTCCTTCGCGAACTTCGACAGCGCCGAGCGGAGCGCGCCGATGCGCACCTGGCGCGGCGGGCGATAGCTCCAGTCACGCGGGCGCGGCGGGTGGGCTTGACCGCCGCCGGCGTACACCGGAGCGCGGATCGAGCCGTGGCGCGCGTTGCCCGTGCCCTTCTGCTTGTAGACCTTCTTCGAAGAGCCCGAGACCGCGCTGCGCTCTTTGGCGCTCGCCGTTCCCTGGCGCCGCGAGGCGAGCTGCGCCTTCACGACTTCGTAGAAGAGCTGCTCTTTGACTTCGCTCGCGAAGACTTCGTCCGCGAGATCGAGCGAGCCCACCTTCTCTCGCTTCATGTTGAAGACGTCGATCTGTGCCATGACGAATTTCCTTACGACTTGATTTCGACGTCGACGCCTGCCGAGAGATCCAGCTTCATCAGCGCGTCGAGGGTCTGCTGCGTCGGCTCGAGGATGTCGAGCAAGCGTTTGTGCGTGCGGATCTCGAACTGCTCGCGCGACTTCTTGTCGACGTGAGGTCCGCGGAGCACGGTGTACCTGGAGATGTGGGTGGGAAGCGGGATGGGCCCCGCGACGCGCGCGCCCGTGCGTTTCGCCGTCTCCACGATGTCGTTGGCCGACTTGTCGAGGAGCTGGTGGTCGAACGCCTTGAGGCGAATGCGGATTTTGGTCATGGCTGCCATGTCACTCGATCACTTTCGTCACGATTCCGGCGCCGACCGTGCGGCCACCCTCGCGGATCGCGAAGCGCATTTGCTCCTCGAGACCGACGGCGGTGATGAGCTCGATCGTCATCGTGATGTTGTCGCCCGGCATGACCATCTTCGTGCCCTCGGGGAGCTGGCACGTTCCGGTCACGTCGGTCGTCCGCATGTAGAACTGCGGGCGGTAGTTGGTGAAGAACGGCGTGTGACGGCCGCCCTCTTCCTTTTTCAGGACGTAAACCTCGCCCTGGAACTTCTTGTGCGGCGTCACCGTGCCCGGCTTCGCCAGGATCTGGCCGCGCTCGATGTCTTCCTTCTCGATGCCGCGGAGGAGGACGCCGATGTTGTCCCCCGCGCGCCCCTCGTCGAGGAGCTTGCGGAACATCTCGACGCCCGTCACCGACCGTCTTGCGCGTGTCGCGGAAGCCGACGATCTCCACCTCTTCGCCCACCTTGATGATCCCGCGCTCGACCCGGCCCGTCGCGACCGTGCCGCGGCCCTTGATCGAGAACACGTCCTCGATCGCCATCAGGAACGGCTTGTCGATGTCACGAACCGGATCCGGGATCTCGCTGTCGAGCGCCGCGATGAGCTCCGTGATCGAGGCTTCCCACTTCGGGTCGCCGTTGAGCGCCGGGAACGCGGCGACCTTGATGACCTTCGCCGTGTCGCCGTTGAACTTGTACTTGTTCAAGAGCTCGCGGACTTCCATCTCCACGAGGTCGAGCATCTCCGCGTCTTCCACCGCGTCGCACTTGTTGAGCGCGACGACGATGTGCGTCAGGCCGACCTGGCGTGCGAGAAGAACGTGCTCGCGCGTCTGCGGCATGACCGAGTCGAGCGCCGAGACGACGAGGATCGCCCCGTCCATCTGCGCCGCGCCCGTGATCATGTTCTTGATGTAGTCGGCGTGCCCGGGGCAATCGACGTGCGCGTAGTGGCGCTTCTCCGACTCGTACTCGACGTGCGAGACCGCGATCGTCACCGTCTTGGTCGCGTCACGGACCGTCCCGCCCTTGGCGATGTCCGCGTACGAGATCGCCTTCGCGAGGTTCTTCTTCGACTGAACCTTCACGAGCGCCGCAGTCAGCGTCGTCTTGCCGTGGTCGATGTGACCGATCGTGCCGACGTTCACGTGGGGCTTGCTTCGAACGAATTTCTCTTTCGCCATGATTCAGTCTCCAACCTATTTGGAAGTGCCTTTGACCTTCGCGACGATCTCTTCCTGAACGGCGTTCGGGACCGGCGCGTAGTGTGAGAAGTGGAGCGAGCTCGTCGCGCGACCTTGCGTGAGTGAACGCAGGTCGGTGACGTAACCGAACATCGTCGCGAGCGGGACCTCGCTGTCGATCACCTGCGCGTTGCCGCGCTGGCTCATGCCGAGGATGCGTCCGCGGCGCGAGTTGAGGTCGCCGATGACGTCGCCCATGTACTGCTCGGGGACGACGACCTCGTTCTTCATGATCGGCTCGAGGAGGATCATGCCCGCCTTCTTCGCGCCCTCTTGGAAGCAGAGCGAAGCGGCGATTTCGAACGCCTGCGCGCTCGAGTCGACGTCGTGGTAGCTGCCGTCGTAGAGGCGGCAGTGCATGTCGACGAGCGGGTAGCCGGCGAGCACGCCGCGCTCCATCGCTTCCTTCACGCCCTTTTCGATCGCCGGGATGAACTCCTTCGGGATGACGCCGCCGACGATGTCGTTCTCGAAGACGTAGCCGGTGCCGCGCTCGCCGGGCGTGATCTCCATGAGCACGTGACCGAACTGGCCGCGGCCGCCGGACTGCTTGGCGTACTTGTACTCGCACTTCACCTGCTTGGTGATCGCTTCGCGGTACGCGACCTCGGGCTTGCCGACGTTCGACTCCACCTTGAACTCGCGCTTGAGGCGGTCGCAGATGATGTCGAGGTGGAGCTCGCCCATGCCGGAGATGATCGTCTGGCCCGACTCTTCGTCGGTGTGGATGCGGAACGACGGGTCCTCCGCGGCGAGCTTCTGGAGACCGATGCCGAGCTTCTCGACGTCGGCCTTCGTCTTCGGCTCGATCGCGATCGAGATGACCGGCTCGGGGAAGATCATCTTCTCGAGGAGGATCGGCTTCTTCTCGTCGCAGAGCGTGTCGCCCGTGCGCGTGTCCTTCAAACCGACGGCCGCGTAGATGTTGCCCGAGTCGGCTTCCGTCAGCTCTTCACGCTTGTTCGCGTGCATGCGGAGGATGCGGCCGATGCGCTCGCGCTTACCGCGCGTCGAGTTCGACACCATCGTGCCGGACGTGATCGTCCCCGAGTAGACGCGGAAGAACGTGAGGTTTCCGTGCGGGTCGTTGATGATCTTGAACGCGTAGCCAGCGAACGGCTCTTTGTCGTCCGCCTTGCGCTCTTCTTCTTTGTCGTTGTCCGGGTTGATGCCCTTGACCGGCGGGATGTCGAGCGGCGACGGCAGGTAGTTCACGACCGCGTCGAGCATCAGCTGGACGCCCTTGTTCTTGAACGCCGAGCCGCAGATGACCGGGAAGAACTTGAAGCTGCAGCAGCCCTTGCGGATCGCCGCGACGAGCTGCTTCTCCGAGACCTCGTCGCCCTTGCCGTCGAGGAACTTCGCCATGATCTCGTCGTCGACGTCGGCGCAGGCCTCGACCATCTTCTCGCGGAACTCGTGGGCCTTCGCCTTGAGGTTCTCGGGGATCTCGATCCACTCGTATTTCTGGCCCTTCGACGCCTCGTCGAAGATCGCGGCCTTCATCTTGATGAGGTCGATGACGCCCTTGTGCTGATCCTCTTCGCCGACCGGATACTGGATCGCGACCGGGGTGACGCCGAGGCGCTCCTTGATCGAGTTCACGTTCATCTCGAAGTCGGCGCCGGTCTTGTCCATCTTGTTGACGAACACGATGCGCGGGACGCGGAACTTGTCGGCCTGGCGCCAGACGGTCTCCGTCTGCGGCTCGACGCCGTTGCCGCCGTCGAGCACGGCGACCGCGCCGTCGAGGACGCGGAGCGAGCGCTCGACTTCGATCGTGAAGTCGACGTGGCCTGGCGTGTCGATGATGTTGATGCGGTGGCTGACGCCTGCGTTCGGGCCCTCTGCGGGCGTCCAGAAGCAGTTGGTCGCTGCCGACGTGATCGTGATCCCGCGCTCTTGCTCCTGGACCATGTAGTCCATGGTGGCGGCGCCGTCGTGGACCTCACCGATCTTGTAGTTGACGCCCGTGTAATAGAGGACGCGCTCCGTGGTCGTCGTCTTGCCCGCGTCGATGTGGGCCATGATGCCGATGTTGCGGGTTCGTTCGAGCGGATATTCGCGAGCCATGGTGTGTTGTTTTCTTTGGGGCTGAATGCACGAAACCCCCTCTGGCCCAGCCCTTCCGTTTTGAAGTGCTGCCCGCGCTCTGCGGGTCGTCCAGAGAGGGTGTCGGGGTACTGCGAAGGTGCGAGTAACCCGATCCTTATGTGCGCAAGGTCATCGGTCTTTCGGGGACGCGCAATCTACATGCGCAGGCCACCCTGTCAAGCTCATTGGCAGGTTTGGAGCCAGGACGGGAGGCCCTGGTTGCCCTGGCAGTTTCCCTGGAGGCACTCGAGGTCCGCCGTGCAGAGCTGGACCGTGTTTGTGCCGCTGCACGTGGTGGCGCACTTCGCCGAGGTAACCGTGAGCTTGTTGGCGACCGGGTCGTTCACCTCGTTCGCGCAGCAAACCTGGCCTTGGACGCAGTCCGCCGCGTTGTCGCACTCGAGGTAGCGAAGACACGTCGCCGTGCCCTCGGTGACCGCAGCGCCGCATGTCGCGACGTCCCAGTTGGCCGCCGAGCAGCAGTCGTGTCCCGTGCACGTGGTGTTCGCGCACTTGATGATCGGCGTCGGCGGCGGCGCGGCATCCGCGTTCGCGTCGTTCCCGCCGCTGTCCGTCCCACCCTCCGGCGCGACGAACACGTCCGTCGAGCAGGCGGACAAAACAAGGGCGCCGAATACGGGAAGGAACTTCATCCTTCCAGTATAGCGCCCTCCAAACCTTACCAGCGGTAGTGGGCGAAGGCCTTGTTGGCCTCGGCCATCTTGTGCGTGTCGTCCTTCTTTTTCACGGCATTTCCGCGGCCTTCCGCGGCGTCGCGGAGCTCGCCGGCGAGGCGCTCGCGCATCGTCTTTTCGCCGCGATCGCGCGCGTACGTGACGAGCCAGCGCATCGCGAGGGCGACGCGGCGCTCCGGGCGGACTTCGACCGGAACCTGATAGGTCGCACCACCGACGCGGCGGGACTTCACTTCGAGCTTCGGCTTCACGTTGTCGAGCGCCTTGCGGAAGACCTCGAGCGGGTCCTCCTTGAAGCGCTCCTGGATCACGTCGAGCGCGCCGTAGAGGATGCCCTCCGCAACGGCCTTCTTGCCCGAGAGCATGATCGTGTTCGTGAACTTGGAGATGAGCTTGTCCTTGTACTTCGGGTCCGGAAGGATTCGGCGTTTCGGAACTTCTCGTCGGCGCGGCATCTTGGGCTCTCTTGCTTCTGGGGGGTATCGGGGGGCTTCCCCCCGATCAAGACTTGGGACGCTTCACGCCGTACTTCGAGCGCTTGCGGTTGCGGTTGACCTTGTTCGTCGACGACGGGCCGATGGCGCCGGACGCGTCGAGCGTTCCACGAACGACGTGGTAGCGGACACCGGGAAGATCCTTTACGCGGCCGCCGCGGATGAGCACCACGCTGTGCTCCTGGAGGTTGTGGCCCTCGCCGGGGATGTACGAAGTCACTTCCATCTGGTTCGTGAGGCGCACGCGGCAGACCTTGCGGAGGGCCGAGTTCGGCTTCTTCGGGGTCGTCGTGTAGACGCGAACGCAGACGCCACGCTTTTGCGGGCAGGACTTCAGCGCAGGCGACGCGGTCTTGAAACGCGCGGCGATGCGACCGTGATTGATGAGTTGGTTGATCGTAGGCATGGAAATCCCGGACGGGGCCGCGCACTCTACTTGCGGCGGCCAACGTGTCAAGCGTGAAGCCCTTCGGAAGCCCTCTTTACGACTTCGATTTTGGGCGGTGCTTCGCGTAGACGCGATCACGCCACTCGATCAGCTCGGGGAACTCCTTCGCGAGCTTCTCGTGGCGCCAGAGGCGGCGCGTCCCCGGACCGAGGCGAACGTATTTGTCGCTGTTCGGCGCGACGGAATGGACGACGCTCGCTGCGATGACGTCGGCGAACGAGAAATCGCCGAGGATGTAGTCCTTGCCGGCGAGCGCCTCGCGGACCGTCTTGAGACCGGCGCGCATGCGGTCGTCCACCGAGCCGATGCGCGCGTTGTATTTGTTCGCGACGAACGCGGCGCCGAGCTTGGCCGAGGTGCTCGCCATCGGCATCGCGCGGAGGAACGCGGGCAGGCTCTCGAGCTGCGCCTCCGAGTCGGTCGCGAGATCGCGCACGAAGCGCTCGCGCGCGGCGTGGAGCGTGTCTTCGAGGGTGTCGTCGAGCTCCTTGATGCGTTCGTGCGAGCCCTCGGGGAAGAGCTTGTCGCGCTTTCCGCGCGCGTCGACCCACTCGCCGATCGCGCGCGAGCCCTGCACGGCCACGCCTTCGTCGACGAGGAGCGGCACCGAGGCCTTGCCCTTCACGGGCGTGCGCATGCGCAGCGTGAGCTCGCCGATGAGCGGCACGTGCTCGCGCTCGTCGAACCCGATCTTGTGGTGAAGAAGAGCCCAGCGCGCGCGCTCGGACCAGGGCGAGTGGTGAATGACGTAGAGGGTCGGCACCGCCGAAGCCTATCATCGGGATTTCGGATGGCACTCGTTCCGCCGCTCGATGCATCGCCCGACGAGGTGCGTGACGCGCTTCGGCCGCTCCGGTCCGACTTCTCGGTTGCCGTTTATGCCGCTGGAAACGCGTTTGCGCTCGGCGCGATCATCCGCGTGGCGCACAACTTCCTCGCCCGCGAAATCGTCGTCATCGGCGACGAGCCCGCTTACGCGAAGGCGTCGATGGGCATGGAGAAGTTCGAGTCGATCGTGAAGGTGCCCGACGAGGCGACGTTCTTCGCGCACGCGGGCGCGCGTCCCGTGTGGGCGCTCGAGAAGGACGCGGCCACGCGCAGCATCACGAGCGTGGACGAGTTTCCGCGCGACGTGATCTTCCTCTTCGGCAGCGAGCGCTTCGGCGTGCCGCCCGAGGTGCTTGCAAAGTGCAACGAAGTGGTCGGCATCCCCATTTACGGGGTGAACCACTCGCTCCCGCTCGCCGTCGCAGCGGGCATCGTGATGCACGAGCACGCGCGGCGCCGATTCAAGCCAGGACGCGTCCTGTGAAGCTCACGGTAGCTGGAAAGACGTTCAGCGCGCTCGCGCCCATTTCGCGAGCCGAGCTCCTCCGAGACGTCGAGCTTTTGTGCCGAAGCGAAGCGCACGAGTCGAAATGACGGAAGCGTGATGCCCAACGGGCGACGCTGCCTTCATAAACGCGACGTGACAATTGTCATCTTTTTCATCGCGCACTGGCAGCTCTCGGTCTTTTTCCAGAGCTTCTTTCTGCACCGCTACGGCGCGCACAAACAGTTCACGATGAGCCGCGGCTGGGAGCGCGCGTTTCACCTGATCACGTACCTCGTGCAGGGGCCGAGCTTCCTCTCGGCGCGCGCGTACGCGATCTTGCATCGCATGCACCACGCCTTCAGCGACACGCCGAAGGATCCGCACTCGCCCGAGAATTACGCGAACGCGATGACGATGATGCTCGCGACGAAGAAGACGTACGACGACTACGCGTACCGTCGCGTGGAGCCCGAGTCGCGCTTCGACGGCGGCGTGCCCGACTGGCCCGCGCTCGATCGCCTGAGCCAATCGTGGCCCGCGCGCCTCGCCTGGGGCGCCCTCTACACGCTGTTTTACGTGAAGTTCGCCACGAGCCCGTGGCTCTTCGCGCTCCTGCCGATGCACTTCCTGATGGGCCCGATCCACGGCGCGATCGTGAACTGGTGCGGCCACCGCTACGGCTACAGGAACTTCGACAACGGCGACGTCTCGCGCAACACGCTCGTGTTCGACTTCGTCACCGCCGGCGAGCTCTTCCAGAACAACCACCACAAGTTCGCGATGAGCCCGAACTTCGCCGCCCGCTGGTTCGAGCTAGACCCGACGTACCAGTGGATGCGCCTGCTCGCCCTCGTGGGCATCATCGACATGCGCGGCGCGCAGACGATGAAGTACGCGGAAGAGAAGATCGAAGCGGCTTAGTTCAGGGGCCGACGTTGGTGACCGAATCGGTCACGAGCGCCTTCACCCAGTCTTCGAACCTCACGGTTCCCCCGTCGCTCGCGGGGGCCGTGCGCGTCGTGTACGCGGCGACGAGCGTCGTGTGGTCGGTGCCCGAGTAGAGGAACGAGCCGGCGTTCGCGTAGCTCGCGACGGCGCTGCGCATGCCGAGCAGGCCCGCCTCGTATTGCGAAGGCGTGAGCGCGGCGAAGCTCGTGCAGTTGTTCGCCTCGAACCCGAGGAAGCCCGGAGATCGTCGAGTCCCCCGTCGAGTCGATGAAGCCGAAGCGCGCGCTGGGGTACGTCTTCGGCAGGTGCGTCCAGTAGAGGAGGAGGTCGTTGCCGGGATCGTTGCAGTCGGCGCCGCAGTCCTGCCCGATGACGGTCTGCGTGAGGCCGAAGAGGCTCGCGAGATCTTGCTCGAGGCACGCGGCGAGGTACGGGTTCGGCATGAGCGGGCCCGAGTCGTCGAGCAGATCGACGGGCACGCCGAACGCGCGTGACACCTGCACGTACTCGAGCGCCGCGCCGAAGCCGCCCGCGCTTTGCCCCGTGAGGAGGACGCGCGTCGCGTCCTTGAACGTCGGAACGAGCCGCGAGAGGTACTGGCCCACGTTCGTGTAGCCCACGAACTGCTGCTGCCCGGGAAATCCCGGGACTGTCGTGTTCGGCGCGTTGCCCGCGTGGAGGTCGCCCGTGCAGTACGGCACGTAGACCATGTTCCAATCGGCGACGGCGTTGTTCGCGTCGGCGCGCGAGAAGATCCCCGCGTTCGACTCGACCGCGACGAACTGCGCGTTGAACGTGTTCTGATCGAAGTGCGCCGGGTTCGTGCCGCACGTCGACGCGTTGAAGCACGCGCCGCCGGCCTCGAGAAAGATCATGAGCTTCGTCGAGCCCGTCTTGCTCGGGCTCACGCCGATTCCCGTCGGCGTTCCGTCGCGGCAGCTCGCGCCGGGGAAATCGACCCACGTCCAGGCGCCGGGCGTGAGGCCGGTGATCGGGATCCCGAGGGGCGCGTCGGCGGCTGCGTCCGCGAGCGCGTCTCCGTTGGCGTTCGCGTCGGCGCCGCCGTCCGTGATCTCACCCGACGTTCCGCACGCGGTGACCAGCGCGAGGAGCGCGAGCTTCTTCATGGCGCGCTCGGCTCCGTGCTCCTGCCGAATTTACGGTGCGAGCGAAGCCAGCTCCCGGTCGCCTCGATGCGCGCGCGGACCTCGGGGCTCGGCGGAACGAACGGCATCGTGATGCCGTGCACCGGCGCGACCGACGTGGGGAGCACGCTCACTTGATCGACGAGCACCGATTTGGATTTGCTGGTCGTCGGGAGCTGCAAATAGAGGACGGGCTGCGCGTACGTGAGCGCGGGGATCTTCCCGGTGAAGAAGCACCAGCCGTCATCGGCGGGCGCGCTCGTCGTCGACTGCGCGCTGCCGTTCGTGTTGTTCGTCGCGAGGTCGACCTCGTAGATCACGACGTCGGAGCAGTGTCCGCTGTCGGGCTTGATGTACGCGCGGATCTGCGCGTCCTCCGCGGCGGGCGAAGCCATGTAGCCGACGAGGGCGTCGCCCGGAACGATCACCGCGCAGCGCACGCCGGAGCGGCAATGCCCGCCGGTGTCGTAGTTGAGCGTCTGCTGCGAGCTCGTGAAGACGATCCACGGCGCCTGATCGGTGCGTCCCGTGAGCTCGAAGTCGCCGTCGACCATCAAGTTGTTGGCTTGGAAGGCGTCGCCGAACGGGCTCCGGTGACCGACTGTGCGCGTCGCGGCGGCGGGCGGAGGGGATCGCCGCGTCGGGGACGATCGCCGCGTCGGGCTGCGCCTGCGTGTTGTCTTTGCCGCACGCGACGAGCGTGGCGAACAAGAAGAGGAGCGAGCGATTCATTGGCGGCACGTCGTGCAGGTGCGCACCCAGTCGAGCGCGCGGTTGTAGACGGTGTCGACGCCCGCGAGCAGATCGGACTGCAAGGGGACGATCTCTTCGTCGGGCTGAACGCCGGCGCCGAGGTGCGTCGTCCCATCGGGCATGATCAGATCGCCCGAGGCCATGCGCCAGCTCAGGCCCGCGTAGTAGTCCCACACGAAATACGAGGAGAACGCGCCCGCCGTGTGGCGGCCGAAGACGCGGACGTTCGGCGACGAGCTTCGCATTCCGAGCGGGAACCAGTCGCTCGCGCTCCCGTCACGAGCGATGAGGAGCGCCGTCGGGAGCTTCGTGTTCGCGGTCGCGGAGCCGACCTCGTAAGCGCCGACCGGGAGCGACGCGGTGTAGATGTTGAGGCCGACCGACGTCGTGAACGCGTCCCACTCGCCGACCGTGAGATCGAACCCCGCGGCCGACGCGATGGTCGCCTGCGGACGGAAGATCGACGTGAGGTACTGGGCGCCGAGCACGGTCCCGCCGTTTCCGAGTCGGTGATCGAGGATCGCGGCCTTCGCGTTCGCCGCGATCGCTTCGTAGCCGGGTTGGTACGGGTTTGTGCTCGAGCCGTCGAGGTACGCGTCGTTCCACATCATGCCGTAGATGTCCTCGCCGGGGAGGCTCTCGCTGGCGACGCCATAAAACGGGCCGCCCCACGAGTTGTGCGCGACGGGATCGATGCCGCCACCGCTCAGGTGATAGAGCGGGCGGTGATCGCAGTACGGGTACTGATACGAGCCGTCGTCGACGGGGAGGTTCGCGACCGCGATCTGCTGGGGCGCGCCGCACGTCTTCGTGGAGGGATCGCAGTGGATGAACGTGAGCGTCGAGGCCCAGCGGCGAATGGTCGAGACCATGCGCTCGATCGCCTCGGCGTGCGTGTCGGGATCGTCCGCGCGCCACATGCCCCAGTCGAGCGCGTCGAGGCTCTCCACGAACGCGATCGGGTGCATGCCGTTGATCGCGACGAGGCGATCGCCGGGAACGAGCGTCGTGCCCGAGGGGCCGACGTGCGAGACGAGGACGTCGAAGTAATTCGGATCCTTCGGCGCGATCGCGTGCGTGAGGTCAGCGTCGCCTTCGACGAAGCACACCGGGAGCAGGCCGCGTCCTCCGAGGTTCACGGGGCCGTTCACCGTCGTGTGCCAGTCGTGGAGGCGGTGGATCGCGGTGACGATGCCGTTCCAGAACGTCCACGCGTCGGGCGCGTCGTGGAGCGTGTCGAGCGTCGCGAGCGCGTTCGGCAGGTAGTGCGTGCGCGAGTAGAACCCGCCGAAGAAGAGGTTCATCCGGTTCTTGAAGTACGCGATCGCGTCTTCGCGATCGGTCGCCTGCGGGAGCGGCGGGACGAAGACGTTCCCATCACGGCACCAGCCGGTCGCGCAGAACTCGTGCGCGCCGCACGCGGCGTCGACGGGAGGCGCGCACGGCGCGAGCGCCTTGAACGTGCCACTCGGAACGATCTCGAGCGCGTCGACGTCGGCGGCGTTCGCGGTCACGCTGAACGCGATCGTCGGCTTGCGGCTCCCCTGCACGGAGAACGCGTTCGTCGTGAGCTCGTACCAGCCGTCGCTCGTGACGGTGCCGGTCGGGTAGAAGCGCGCGGAGAAGCTCGGCGAGCCGTTGTCGTTCGGGTAGCTCACGCCGATCGTCGCGACGATGCGATTGGTCCGCGCGAAGACGTGCGCGACGTACGCGGCGTCGGTCTGCGGGAGCGCGAGCGCGAAGCTCGCGGGACCGTTTTGCGTGTCGATGCTCACGTACGATGCGCCCTGGATCGCGTCGCCCGAATGGACGAGCTTCACGTCCTTCGGGAGCGTCGCGAACGCGTCGTCGAAGCCTTGCGTGACGATCGCCGCGGGATCGAACGCGAAGTTGCCGCTCGGATCGAACGACCCAGCTCGAGCGGGCGCCCCCGCGCACACCAGCGCACCGGCCCAAAGGGCCGCAAGACCCATTCGCATGGCCCGCTTGTTCTCGCACCAATTCGAGGGCGTGGGTAGCGACTTCGCGCGCAACGAAGTGTTGAAGCCTCACTGTTAAAGGAGGATGGTGTTGAAGGGTGAACGAAAGGGCTCGCAGAGTGTTGCGCGACCGACGCGGTCTCGGCGTCGCCGAGTACGCGCTCATGCTCTTTCTCGTCATCGTCATCGCGGCCGTCGGCTTTCGATTCATCGGCAAGAGCGTCAAGCACGCGGGCAACAAGACCGAGGAGCAGTTCCAAGGCGGCAGCGGCGGGTCCGGACAGCAGGCCGCGGGCGGCAACAGCGCCGGAGGCTCGGGCGGTAGTGGGAAGACCGCGGCGAACGGGACGGCGGCGGGGACCGGCGGCGCCGGCGGAGCCGGCACCGCGGGAGGATCGGGCGGCGGTGGAAGCGCGGGCGCGGGCGGCAAGACGACCGACAACGCCGTCACGGGCGGCGGCGCGGGCGCCGAAGAAGAAGACGAACAGAAGACGCCGCTGTGGAAAATCATCGGCGGCGTGTTCGTGGTGCTCTTCGCGATCGGCGGATACTTCGCATTTCGCAAGCAGAGCAAGGGAGGGTAGGCTCCGCCCATGGCCACCGAAGCGCTCGTCGCGCAAGTGAAGCAAATCCTCGCGCTCGCGAAGTCCGGAAACGTGGACGACGCCTTCAAGGGCTACGCTGCGCTCTATCGCAGCCCCGAGTTCCGCACGTATCCGATGGAGGAGCAGCGCACGGCGCTCAAGCTCGTGGCGAACATCAAGGTTCCGCCGAGCAGGGCGACTCCGGCGCAGATCGACGCGTTCAAGGCGGCGATCGACCCGCTGAGCGAGATCCTCGGCGCGCTCGGAGCGCCCGAAGACTTCCAGTGGCTGGGCATCTGCTGCTTGGTCACGGGCGACGAGAAGCGCGCGGGCGAGCTCTTCCGAACGGGACTCAAGCTCGAGCGTGATCGCAACCCGCAGAGCGATCTGTGTGGGTCGCTCATGAAGTGGGTCGCGGCGGTCTGAGAGACGCAGCGATCACCGCGGAGCACGTCGCGCGCGAGGTGCGCGAGCTCGCGCGGCGATGGGACGAGGTGGGTGAGCGCGAGGCGCCGCTCGCGACCCGTTGGCGAAAGCTCCGCGCGTCGCTCGCGACCTGCTCGGACGAAACATATGAAGCGGCGCGAGACGCAGGCGCCGAGGTGATCGCGCGCGCGCCGCTCGGGCTGAAGACCGCGGTCGTCGCGACGTTTCCGCGAGAGGCCGAGTGGGCGACCCTCGTCGCGCGAGAGCTCCTCGCGACGCGGCCTCCTCCGCGATGGGGCGTGCGCGTGCTCGGCTCGCTCGCGGACGCGGAGGTCGCGAAGGAGCTCGCGAGCGCGCTCGTCGTGTTCGGCGCGTGGCCCGTCGTGTCTTGTGCGCCCGAGATGGTGGCCTCGATGGGCGACGCCGCGGCGGACGTGCTCATCGCGCTCGCGCCGCACGCCACCGAGACGCGCGATCGAAACGCGCTGCTCCACGCGATCGCGCTCGTGAAGAGCGAGAAGGTCGCGGCGTGGCTCGCGCAGCAGCTCGGCGACACCATCGGTCTTCGCGTGGCGGCGAAGTTCTTCCGCGAGGCGCCTCTGCTCGCGCGCGTGCTCGAGCCCTCGGCGAAGAAGCGAACGAGCGCCGGCCGCGCGGCGAAGGCGCTGATGGCGTTCAGCGTCGCGGAGAGCCCCGCTTCGCGCGTCGCGCCCATCGCGGAGGTCCCCGAGATCTTGCGCGCGCCGCCGTGGCGCACGGGGGCGATGAAGAAGGCTGGCGGCGTGATCGAGTGCGCCCTCATCGCGCTCTCGGATCCGACGGCGAAGGCGACGTGGGCCGCGAAGATCGACTGGGTGCCTTACGCGCAGGTCGCTTCGTCGACGTGCGCGTGGGCGATCACGCACGCGTACTTCGAGCGACCCGAGGTCCGCGACGTCGTGCGCGAGTGGCTCTTGGCGCTGCCGACGATCGCCGCGGTCGGGCTCGTGCCGATCGCGGTCGGCGAGGACGCGCGACGCCGAAACGCGTGTCGAGCGCTGCGCATCATGCGCGACGAGGGTCACGGCGCCGAGGTCGACGCCGCAGCCGCGAAATACGGCGAGGCGGTCGCGCGCGCGGTCGCTGTGGCGCTGTCGCCCGATCCGCGGCTCGACGTGCCGCTCAAGCCGCCGTCGCTCCCGAAGAACATCGCGCTCGGCGCGCTCCCACAACCGCTGCTCCTCTCGAGCGCGGCGCTACCGGCGGACGCGGTGCGAAACCTCGTCGAGCTCCTCGCGATCTCGAGCGATCTCTTGCCGTACGTCGGCGTCGACGAGGTCGCGCGCGCGTGCGATTCGCGCTCGCTCGAGGCTTTTTCATGGGGATTCTTCGAGGCATGGGTGGGGACCGGCAGCTCGACGAAGCTCCCGTGGCCGCTTCTCGCGCTCGGTATCTTCGGCGGTGACTCGGTCGCGCGCGAGCTCGGCCCGCGCCTCCGCGGGTGGGCGCAGCAAGGAAAGAACGTGCTCGCCACGTCGGCGGTGCGCGTGCTCGAGGCCATCGCGCTCCGCGGGAGCGACGTCGCGGTCGTTCAGCTCGTGAACACGGCGTCCGGCGCGCGCTCGGACGACGTGAAAGAGCGCGCGGAGTCCGCGCTCCACGTCCTCGCGAAGGCGCGCGGGCTCGACCTCGACCAGCTCGCCGATCGCGCCGCGCCCGCGATCGACGACGTCACGTTCGATCTCGGCGCGCGCGAGCTCACGGCGGCGATCGACGCGAGCGGCAACGTCGCGCTCCGCGACGCGACCGGCGCCTCGATCGACGCGCTCCGCGCGACGAAGGGCGACGACCCGAAGCTCTTCGAGGCCGCGAAGGAGCGACACCGCGCGCTCAAGGCGGACGTGCAGGAGATCTATCGCGCGCAGACGCGGAGGTTCGAGACCGCTCTGCGCGAGTCGCGCTCGTGGTCGCGCGAAGACTTCGAGGGCGTCGCGCTCCAGAAGCGCGTCCTCTTCGACATCGCGCGGCGCCTCGTGTGGTCCGCGCACGACGCGAGCGGCGCGCGGCTCGCCACGCTCCGCGTCGTCGAAGATCGCACGTACGCGGACCCCGAAGATCGCCACGTCGCCCTCGCGAGCGCCACGCGGTTCAAGCTGCTTCACCCGCTCGAGTCGAGCGAGCGAGAGCTCTCGCGTTGGGGCGCCATCTTCGGCGACTACGAGCTCGTCCAGCCGTTCGCGCAGATCGGCCGCGAGGTCTTCGAGCTCACGCCCGAGGAGGCCGCGGCGCACCAGACGCAGCGCTTCTCGAAGCTGCGCTTCGACGCCTCACGGCTGTTCGCGCTCGAGCACCGCGGGTGGAGCCGCAGGGGCGGCGACGTGCTCACGATCGGCGCGGGCGGCGCCCTCGTGGTCCATTTCGCGATCGCGCCGGGCTTGCACGCGCCGCCGCCACTCCCGCCGCAATCGATCGTCGCTTTCGACGTCTCGTCGCGCGATCGAGGCGCGCGGCCACCCGTGCTCGGCGACGTCGATCGGATCCGCATGAGCGAGATCCTCCGCGACCTCGCCTCGCTCGCGGGCTAGCTCAGCCCGTGCCCGCCTTCTTCTTGCTCTCGCGCGGCGAGGCCTTCTTGACGGGCTTCGCGCTCTCGGGCGCGGCCTCCTCTTTGTTCTTCGCGGAGGGCGGCGTGGCGCCGCTCGCGAGGCTTCGCTTGAGCGCCTCGAAGAGGTCGATGATCTGCGCCTTCGGCGCCTCCTCGGCGACCGTGATCTCCTTGCCCGCGACCTTCTGATCGACCGCGTGCTTCACGCGATCCTGATACTCGTCGCGGTACTTGTCGGCCTTGAACTCGGCAGTCGTGAGCTGCTCGATGAGCTTGTCGGCGAGGTCGAGCTCGACGTCCTTGAACGCGGTCGTGCTCCCGACGCCGACCTCGTCGAAGCTCCGGACCTCGGTTGCATAGTACACGTAATGCATGATGAGGCCTTTTTCGTGGTACGGCCGGATGAGCACGAGCTGCTCGCGGCCGCGCGTGTTGTAGCGGCCGACGGCGATCTTCCCGGACCGCTTCATCGCCTGCGCGAGCAGCTGGTACGCCTTGTCGCCGCCCTTGTCGGGGCCGATGTAATAGCTCTTCTCCATGTAGACGAGGTCGACCGTCGACTCCGGAACGAACTCGACCAGCTCGAGCGCGTCGCTCTTCGCGGCGTCGAGCTTCTTCAGCTCGTCCTCGCTGAACTGGACGTACTGGTCCTTCGCGAACTCGTAGCCCTTCACCATGTCGGTGCGCTCGACGATGCAGTTGTCGACCGGGCACTGGTACTGCTGCTTCATGCGCCCGCCGCACTTCTTGTGGAGAAGGTTGAACGAGATGTTTTGCGACGAAGCGGCGGTGTAGAGCTTGAAGGGGATCGACACGAGCCCGAACGAGATCGTGCCTGAGCCAATAGCGCGAGCTGCCATGAGGCAAATGGTATCGATCGGAATTCGCCGTTGTCGAATATCTCGTGTGTAACCTGCACGCTTGAGCAGCATGCCCGACGACAAGCTCACTTCGTATCGCGACAAGCGCGACGCCGGCGCATCGCCGGAGCCGACGGGTGAGGAGCACGCGAAGCTCGCGGGCACGACGCGCACGGGCGCGTTCGTCGTGCACCTGCACGACGCGTCGAGGCGTCACTACGATCTGCGCGTCGAGGTCGCGGGCGTGCTCGCGAGCTTCGCCGTGCCGAAGGGCGTGGGCCTCGACCCGACCGAGAAGCAGCTCGCGATTCGGACCGAGGACCACCCGATCGAGTATCTCGATTTCGAAGCGGTGATCCCCGACGGCAACTACGGCGCGGGGCCGATGATTTGTTGGGACCGCGGGATGATTCGATATCTCGAGTCGACGGCGGAGGCCGGGCTCGCAGCGGGCAAGCTCGACTTCGTGCTCACGGGCTACAAGCTCCGCGGACGCTTCGCGCTCGTGAAGCTGTCGCCGCCTCAGAGCGGCGGCGCCACGTCGACGAAGTCCGACCATCGCGGCGACAGCCGCGGAGCCGATAACAAAGGAAACGAGTGGCTCCTCATCAAGAAGGCCGACGCGTTCGCGACGTCGGAGAGCGACGTTCGCGTCACGCAGCCGCGCTCGGTGCTCTCGGGCCTCACGGTCGACGAGCTCGAGAGGGCGCCCGCGATGGCCGCGGAGGCCGAGACGCTCGCGAAGGGGCTCGGCGCGAAGATCGGCGAGGTGGACGGCACCGCGATCGCGCCGATGCTCTGTAGCTCGATCGAAGATCGCGGCGGCGAGGCTCCGACGACCGCGCTCCCCGCGTGGCTCAAGGAAGGTTACAGCTACGAGCTCAAGCTCGACGGCGTCCGCGTCATCGCCGACAAGCGCGACAGCGAGGTGCGCCTCACGTATCGCTCGAACCGCGACACGACGCTCGCGTACCCCGAGGTCGCGCGCGCGGTGCAGTCGCTCGCGCCCGTGCGCGTCGTGCTCGACGGCGAGATCGTCGCGTTCGACGACAAGGGCCTGCCGAATTTCCAGCGCCTCGCGCAGCGCATCCACGAGAGCGACCAAGCGCGCGCGGGTTGGGCCGCGCTCGCGGTGCCCGTCGTTTACCTCGTGTTCGACATCCTCGCGCTCGGCCCGTACGACCTCCGCGGCCTGCCGCTCGTGTGCCGCCGCGAGATCCTGAAGAAGGTCCTCCTCGGCAGCGGCGTGCTCCGCGCGCTCGACCACCTCGAGAACGGGGGAGACGCACTCCTCGATTTCTGCCGCGTGCGCCACATGGAGGGCATCGTCGCGAAGCGTGCAGATTCCCCGTATCGGTCGGGGCCGAAGCGCACGCCCGACTGGGTCAAGGTGAAGTGCGAGCGCGACGAGAGCTTCGTCGTGATCGGCTACACGCGCGGCAACGACGGTCGCTCGCGGCTCGGCGCGCTCGATCTCGGCGCCTACGACGACGGAAAGCTCGTCGTTCGGGGAAAGGTCGGCAGCGGCCTCGACGAGAAGACGATCGACAACCTCTTGCAGGTGCTCGAGCCGCTCATGACGAAGGAGCGCCTCTTCGGGGGCAAGCTCGACAGCGCGCCGAACGGGCGCACGCTCGTCTTACCGAAGATCGTCGTCAGCGTGCGCTACCTCGGTTGGTCCGACGAGGGGCGCCTGCGCTTCCCTTCGTTTCGCGGCGTCGACTACGACCGCGGGCCGACCGACTGCGTCGCGGGGCCGCACGGCGGAGACGCGGCGACGATCCCAGAGCCGCCTACGCCCGCTTCGCTGAGCGTCCGCGAGGCCGCGAGCCGCCGCGTCGTGCTCACGAACCAAGAGAAAATCTTCTGGCCGAGCGAGAAGATCACCAAGGGCGATCTCTGCCGGTACTACGAGAAGATCTCGACGGTGCTCCTGCCGCACCTCCGCGACAGGCCCGTCGTCCTCGTGCGCTATCCGGACGGCGTCGAGGGCAAGAGCTTCTTCCAGTGGAACGTCCCTTGGGGATTCCCCGCGTGGATCCGCCACATCCCGCTCGGCGACGCGGAGGACGACAAGAAGAAGCGCGTCTTCCTCGTGAACGATTCTCGACGCGCTCCTCGCGGTCGCGAACCTCGGCGCCATCCCGCTCCACGTGCTCGCGTGTCGCGCGGGCTCGCTCGACGAGTGCGACTTCTGCACGATCGATTTCGATGTGGGCCGGTCTACCCTCCAGAACGGCGTGAAGCTCGCGCTCGAGCTCCGCGATTTGCTCGAGCGCATCGGCCTGCGCGGGTACCCGAAGACCTCGGGGCAGCGAGGCCTCCACGTGCTCGTCCCGCTCGGGCCCGGCGTGAAGTTCGACACCGCGCAGATGCTCAACGTGCTCCTCGGCCGCCTCGTGACCGCGCGCCACCCGGAGATCGCGACGCTCGAGCGCGTCGTCGAGAAACGCGGCGCGCGTGTCCTCGTCGACATCGGTCAAACGGGAAGGCGCCGCACGATCGTCGCGCCGTACTCGGTGCGAGCGTTCCCCGGCGCGACCGTCTCGACGCCGCTCGGGTGGGACGAGATGAACGACGCGCTCGATCCGTCGCGCTTCACGCTGAAGACGGTGCCCGAGCGCCTCGTCGACGCTCGGAGATCTCGCGCGCGGCGTCCTCGAGGACACGCCCGACGTCGCCGCCGCGGTCGACGTGCTCGAAGCGATCGTGCGAGCTGGCGGGTGATCGTCACGGGCACGTGAACGTTGGTTCTTGGCAAGTGCCGTTCACGCACGCGAGCCACGGGTTGTGACCGCCGGTCGCCCTCGAAATGCCGCACCGATTGAGATCGCTGTTGCACGAATCTCCGACGGTCCTCGCGGGCTCGCACGCCGCGTTCTCGCCGAAGCCGGCGACGACGAAGAGCCCCACTGCTCCCACCAAGCGCATACCGATCTGTGTAGCACCGTCACTTGCATGAAGGCGCGGCGCCGCTCGGCACGTCGCACACCGACGCGGTGAACGAGCCCGTGACCTGGCTGCTGCCGATCGTGAGATCGAAGCTCCCCTTGCCGCCGCAGTCGTCGAGCGTGTCGAAGATCACGGTGCCGCTCTGCGCGCTCACCGTGACCGACGGCTTGCACGTCGAGTCGTACGTGATCTGCTTCACGACGAGGCCGGGCGTGCTCCCGAGGTCGTACGTGCCCGAGCGGAGCGCGGCGTGGTCGTACGAGATTTCGATGACGCTCGAGCCCGCGTGCACGCCGCCGTTGTACGAGCAGGCGCTCGCGTAGCTCGTGATCAAGAACGTGAAGCGCGCCTTCGTCGAGTCGAAGATTTCGATCGCGTCTTGCGCGGCGAGGCTCACGCCGGATACCGATGCGCTCCCTTGCACTTTGCACACGGACGCGTCCATTCCGCCTCCGCTCGGCGTGCTCGGCGCGGACGTCGAGCCGCCGTTGCCTTCGTATTTTCCCGTCGGGTAGTCGTAGATCGAGTCAGGCGGCGAGTACGCGCACGCCACGCTCGCGCCCGCGATCGCTGCGATGAATAGGGCTTTCGCTTTCACGAGCCATCGCACACGCACGTACCGCGCCAAGAGCGATCCGAACGAGATGGTTTGCTTTTCCGAGCGCGTGGCGCCGCGCGCGCCGCGTGGCTGGGGGTAAAAGTGTTCATCTGATAACGTGGGCGACGATGCCCGGAATCGTCGCGCTGCAAGCGGGCGCCGTGTTCGCCAAGGACTTTCGCGTCGTGCGCAAGCTCAGCGAAGGCGGCATGGGCGCGGTCTACGTCGTCGAGCAACTCAGCACGGGTCGCGAGCGCGCGCTCAAGTTGATGCACCCCGAGCTCACGCAGGACGCGTCGCTCCGCGCGAAGTTCGTCCAGGAGGCGCGCATCGGCGCGCGTGTGAAGAGCGATCACGTCGTCGAGGTCGTCGCCGCGGGCGTCGACGAAGAGACGAACACGCCCTACCTCGCGATGGAGCTCCTCGAGGGCGACGATCTCCAGGCGCGCCTCGATCGCGGAGCGATCACGACCGAAGAGGCGTACGCGATCCTCGAGCAGATCTGTCACGCGGTCGCGGCCGCGCACGCCGCGGGCATCGTCCACCGCGACCTCAAGCCCGAGAACGTCTTCTTGCGGCGCGCGCGCAACGCCGGCGGCTCGGCGTCCACATCTGCGTCGACCGCCTTCGGCGGATCGACGACCGTGAAGGTCCTCGACTTCGGCATCGCGAAGGTCGTCGAGGAGGCGCGCACGAGCAACAACACGGGCGCGCTCGGCTCGCCGTTCTGGATGGCGCCGGAGCAGACCGAGCGGCGCGCGACGATCAAGCCCGCGACGGACGTGTGGGCGATCGGGCTCATCGCGTTCGACTTGTTCGTCGGCAAGCCCTTCTGGCGCACCGCGAACGACGCCGCGTCGTCGCTCACCGCGTTCATGCGCGAGCTCGTGCTCGAGGCGATCCCGCCCGCGTCGCAGCGCGCGGTGGAGCTCGGCGCCGCGGATCGCTTGCCGCCCCAGTTCGACGCGTGGTTCGCGAAGTGCGTCGTGCGAGAGCCCGCGGAGCGCTTTCAAGACGCGGGTCAGGCGTGGCAGGCGCTCGCGAACGCCGCCGGAAAGCGGTCGTTCACGCTCCCGACCGCGGAGCCCGCGCCCGAAGCGCCGCGCGTCCACACGGGCGAGCTCGCGCTCGCGCGGACGCTGCCGCACACGGGCGATCTCGATCCCGACGACGACGACAGGCCGAGCGCGGTTCCGCTCGCGACGGCGCGCTGGCCGTTCGCGCTCGGCGCGGTCGTGCTCATCGGCGGCGGCGGGATCGTGTGGATGCTCAAGTCGGTATCGCCCCAGCCGGCGCCCGCCGCGACGGCGTCGGCCACCGAGCCGAAGCCCGACTTGATCTGCCCCGACGGCATGGCCGCGATCTCCGGCGGCAAGCTCTCGATGGGGTCGAACGACGGCGCTTCCGACGAGCGCCCCGTGCACGACGTGCAACTCAATGCATTCTGCATCGATTTGTCGGAGGTCACCGTCGCGCAGTACGACGCGTGCGCGAAGGAGGGCAAGTGCCCCGCGCCGAGCAAGACCATCGAGTGGAGCGGCGCCGAGGCGCACGATCACACCGTGTGGGACGGCTTCTGCAACGAAGGAAAGCCCGACAGGCAAAGCCACCCGATGAACTGCGTCACGTGGGAAGAAGCGCGTGTATTCTGCAAGCATCAGGAGAAGCGCCTCCCGAGCGAAGAGGAGTGGGAGCTCGCGGCGCGCGGCACCGAGGGTCGCGTCTTTCCGTGGGGCGGCGACTCGCCGACCGCGACGATGCTCGACGCGTGCGGCACCGAGTGCTCCGTGAAGGGCAAGCTCCTCGGCCTCGACTGGAGCGCGCTCTACCCCGCCGACGACGGCTGGGTCGGCACCGCGCCCGTGCGCACGTTTCCCACGGGCCGCACGCCGAGCGGCGTCTTCGACCTCGCCGGCAACGTCAGCGAGTGGACGGCGAGCCCGTTCTGCCCCTACCCAGGGACGAACTGCACGAGCGAGATGCGCGCGACACGCGGCAGCTCGTGGGCGAGCGACGACCTTCGCGCCGTCCGCACGACCGCGCGCTCCAAATCATCGCCCGCGTCGCGCAGCGCCGATCTCGGCTTCCGCTGCGCGAAGTGATCAGGCGATCAGCCAAACGGCTCGTCGAGCTTGTGCTTGAAGCCGACGAACGCCATGAGGAGATCGTCGAGCGAGTCGTGGAGATCCGGCGGGACGAGATCGCGAACGCTCTCGATGCGGCGGCCCTCGGCGAGCGCCATGTCGTGGATCCACGCGACGTCCGCGAGGCGATCGCGGAACGCGGCCCAGTTCGGCGTGAGCGCGTTGAGATCGCGCGCGAGCGTGTGGAGCGTCTCGGTCACGTCGCCGGACCAGAGGTAGACGCCGGCGAGGTACGGAGCGAGCATGCCTTCGCTCGCGAAGAGATCATGGCTCGGCGTCTCGACGAAGCACGCGACGCCTTCGAGCGCGTCGCACAGTAGGCGGAGGCTCCCGACGCGGCGGCGAAGCGACGTCTGCGCCGCAGATGCGGACACGTCGACCAAGTCGAACGACGCGCACGTGCCCTCGAGGCCCGCGACCGCATCGGCGAACGCGCGGTGACGAGCGCGGACCGCGTCGACCACCGTCTCACCGCTCTCGCTCGCGTCGGCTTGCGGGCGCGCGCCGATGTACGACTCCTCACGTGCGCTCGGGGGCGCGAAGGCGTCGACGTCGAGGCTCGTCACCGAGTCGTCGTCGAGGTCGAGGGGAAACATCGGGAGCGACGACGCAGCGTCGTCGTCTCGAAGAACTGCGGAGTTGGTGAGTTTCATGGGTATTCCAGGTACGTCGAGAAGCGACTTATACCACATTAGGCGAGAAGGTGGACATGAAAGGTAGCGTCTCTAAGCCATTGAAATCACGGTGATTTAGTTTTGCCGTGCTTCAGTTGCCTACATTACGCGCAACCTAACTCAAACCTTCCCGTCGTGTCGGGACTTTTTGCCGTCGATGACAAAAACATGATGCGAGCTGAAACGTGAGAAGCTCGATGGATGCGGTACGCGACGCTCACGTTCATCGGCGCGTGCCTCGCGGCGTGCGGTGGGAGCGGCTCGGATCTGCTTCCTGGTGACGGCGGCGACGCGGCAGCGATCACGACCGACGCCGCTCAAGGCGACGTCACCGTGCTCCCAACGGACGGCGGCGAGGACGTCGTCGTCGAGGCCGGCCCGTACGGAGCGCCGAGCTCGACGTACCCCGCGTTCACGCCGTGGATGGGACAGCTCTCGAAGAACGGCGGACCGATCTTGAGCGCGCCCGTGATCGTCACGATCACGTGGGACGGCGACACGGGTCGGACGACGTTCGAGAGTTTCGGCGACGGGATCGGCGGCTCGACGTATTGGTCCGCGGCCGTCGGCGAGTACGGCGTTGGCGTCGCGACGAGCGGCGCGACGAACCACGTCCACGTCTCGTCTACGCCGCCCGCGCAGTGGGGCGACTCGGACGTGAAGGCGTTCATCAACCAGAACCTCGGCGCCCTCTTGCCCGCGCCGACGTCGCAGACGATCTACGCCTTCTACATTTCGAACTCGACGACGTTCATCTTCGGCAACCAGAACGCGTGCAACTCGATCGGCGGCTACCACGACTCGTTCACGAGCACGAGCAACGGCGTCATCTCGTACGCCGTGCTCCCGAGCTGCGCGAGCGACTCCAAGACGACGCAGTACGCGAGCCACGAGATCGGCGAGGCCGCGACGGATCCGCAGCCGAGCAACTCCGTGGGCTTGATGGGCTGGGACGATCCGTTCCTCGCATTCCACGAGTGGCAGCGCGGCAACGACGAGAACGGCGACGCGTGCGAGTTCTTCACGGACTCGTTCTACACCGAGCAGTCGCCCTTCAACTTCCAGGTGCAGCGACTCTGGTCGAACAAGGCGGGCCCGCTCGGGCATTCGCCGTGTCAGCCGCAGGGCTCGACGTACTTCAACGTCGCGCCGCTCGGCATCGGGGACATCACGGTCGATCTCACGCAAGAGGGCGGCCCCGCGAACTTCACGACCAAGGGCTTCAAGTGCGCCTTGAACGCGACGTGTCAGATCCCCGTGGGCATCTACAGCGACGCCGCGACCGGACCGATCGCCGTGACCGTCGCCGAGTCGAACCCGCTCGTGAACCCGGTCACGGGTCGCCTCCAGCTCTCGATCGACCCGAACAAGACGAGCGGCGTCAACGGCGAGATCACGAACGTGATCGTCACCGTCGTCCAGAAGGGCCCGCTCAACGCGGAGATGCTCAGCGTGATCACGACGCTCGGCGGCACGAAGCACTACCTGCCGCTGCTCGTTCAGAACTGAGCTTCAGAGCTCGTCACTTGCAAGCCGACGCGCCGCCGTCCGGCACGTTCGCGCAGGCGGGCGCGGCGAACGACCCCGTGACGTGATCGGCGTTGAACGTGAGATCGAACGTGCCCACGACACCGCACGCGTCGACGCGCGTGAAGGTCACCGTGCCGCTCGTCGCGGATTCACCGGTCGACTGGCAGGTGGCGTCGAATTTCGTGTACTGCGCGAAGAGCACGTTCGTCTTGGCGAGATCGATCGTCGCGGGCACGAGCGGCGTCGTGTCGGAGTAGATGATCGCCATCGCGCTCGAGTTCGCCTTGTTGTCGTTTGCTAGCGAGCACGCGGGGTTGTAATCGCTCACGCCCACGACGACCTCGTACTGCGACGTCGGGTGTGACTCGTAAGCGATCTCGTCCTTCGGCGTGAGCGTGCTCCCGAGGAAGGTGCCGTTGATCGTCGCGCTCGCGGTGACGTTGCATCCGCTCGACTCGCTGGACGTGTCGCTCACGACGTCGCTCGTCGTCACGTCGTTCACGAGCGCGTCCGGCCCCGCGTCTGCCGAGGGGTTGTTGGTGGAGCACGCGACGACGAGGACGAAGGCTGGGACGAAAGTGCGCATGGTGAGTGGTCAGCGATCTTACCAATCTCGGGATTGTGGCGCGTTCGGTGAATTCCGTGAAAGATGGGAGCATGAACCGCCGTGTTTTTGCGTGCATCGTTTTGGTCGGGGGCGCGATCAGCATTAGCGCGTCCTCCTGCGGAGGAGACGACAGCAACCAGCTCGACGGCTCGCTCGACGGCAACGTCGACAGCACGCTCCCCGATGGCGGCGTGGATTCGCCCTTCAACAACGACGGCGGCGGCAGCGACGCAGCCGAGCGACGTCGCGCTCGGCGACTCGAGCTGCTGGAACAACTGCAGCGACGGCGGGCAAGTCACCTGCTTGAACCTCGCGTCGACGTGCACGCAGAACAGCGAGTGCTGCTCGGGCAACTGCCTGAACAGCGCGTGTCAGCCTCCAACCTGCATCAGCGACAACAAGGCTTGCACCGGTAACTCGCAGTGCTGCAGCGGAACGTGCACCAACGGCACGTGCACCCCCTCAACTCGACATGCAGCACGCTCGGAAACGCTTGCACCTCGGGCACGCAGTGCTGCTCGCAGTTCTGCGAGAACGGCATCTGCGCCCAGCCCTCGTACTGCGGACAGTTCGGCGACATGTGCGCGAAGGCCACGGACTGCTGCGGCGGCATCTGCACGATCCAACAGGGCCACACGTTCGGCACCTGCGGGCAGCCGCAGCAGACCGGCGCGCAGTGCAGCGCGATCGACGGCGTCGTCTGCGGCGCGACCGACGCGGGCACACTCGACTCGGGTCTTCCCGCGTGCGGCGGCGACTGCTGCAGCCGCGACTGCGCGCCTTGGGGTCCGACGAAGGTCTTCATTTGCCAGCCGGCGAGCGGCTGCAAGCCGGTCGGCGACATCTGCACGAAGGCGAGTGACTGCTGCGGCGGGCTCCCGCTCAACAACAAACCGCCGTCGCCGCCAGGCGTCTGCAACTTCACGGGCGACTCGGGCGTCGGCGTCTGCGCGAACCCGACGGGCTGCAAGCCGAACGGCGACATCTGCCGACTGCAGACGAACCAGTGCAACGCCACGGACAACTGCTGCTCGGGCAACGTGCAGCAGTACGACACGTGCCACCAGGACAACCTCGGCGTTCCGCGCTGCAGCTACGCGGGCGACGCGGGGTGCATCCCGGCGGACGCGGGCACGCAGTGCGCGTCGAGCGCCGACTGCTGCAACCTGAACCCGTGCGTGCCGGACGGCGACGGCGGCTTCACGTGCTACCCGCAAGCGTGCGTGCCGACGCAAGGCGCGTGCACCAACGACGGTGACTGCTGCGTCGGCGGCCACTGCTACATCCAGGGCGGCAAGACCACCGGCACGTGCCAGCCGCTCACGGACGGCGGAACGACGAGCGACAGCGGCACGAGCAGCGACGGCGGCATCATCGACAGCGGTACGCCGTGCGCCCTCTACGGTCAGCTCTGCACGACCTCGGGCGACTGCTGCAACGGCATCCCGTGCACGAACGGGCGCTGCGAGTACCCCGTTCAGTGATCAAATAAGCTCGGCGATCACGGGCGCGTGGTCGGAAGGCAACGCGCCCGAGATCTTGCTCTTCTTGCGGTATTCGCGGTCGACGAAGACGTCCTTCAGTCGCTTCGCGACCACCTCGGTGCAGAGGAGCAAGTCGAGCCGCATGCCGAGCTTTCGGTGGAACGCGCCTGCGCGGTAGTCCCACCACGAGAAGCCTGGCTCGGTCGGGTACTTCGAGCGATAGAGATCGACGAGGCCCGCGCCCGTGAGGCGCGCGATGAGGGCGCGCTCTTCGTCGGTGTGGAAGATCGTGCCGTGGCCGCGCGCGCCCACGTACGAGTCGAGATCGGTCGCGCACACGTTGAAGTCGCCGCCGAGCACGAAGGGCGCTTCGCGATCCGACCGTGACTCGATGTGCTTCGCGAGCGCTTCGAGCCACGCGAGCTTGCCTTTGTATTCGGGGTTCGACGTGGTCTTGCCGTTCGGCACGTAGACGCTCGCGACCTCGAGGCCGCTCGTCTTCACGGAGATGAAGCGCGCGCCCCAGCCCTCGGGCGCGCCCGGCAAGCCGCGCTGAACGACCTCCGGTGTCTCCTTCGCGAGCACCGCGACGCCGTTCCAGCCCGCTTGGCCGAGCGTCGCCGCGTGATAGCCAGAGGCCTTCAGCACGTCGTGCTCGAACTCTTCGTCTTTGACCTTGAGCTCCTGGAGACAGACGACGTCCGGTTTGCGGTCGGCGAGCCACTCGGCGAGGCGCTGCACGCGCGCGCGCACGCCGTTCACGTTCCAGGTCCCGATGAGCACGGTCCCGGATGCTACATCAGCCGAGGCCGGTCACGTCCGCGACGAGGAACACGAGCTCGCCGGGGTCGATCGGCTTCGCCAGGTGCGCCTGGAAACCCGCCTTGAACATGCTGTCCGTGACCGCGGTCTGCGAGTGCGCCGTGACGGCGATCGCGGGCGTCTTGCCGCCGCGGTCCTCGGGCAGCGCGCGCACGCGCTTGATGAGATCGAAGCCGTCGAGGTGCGGCATCGAGATGTCGCTGAGGATCACGTGTGGCGGCTGCGCGCCGAACGCCGCGAGGGCGTCCATGGCGCTCGAGGCGACGATCACGTGCGCGCCGTGCGACTCGAGGACGTGGCGGAGCAGCGCGCGCGCGTCGTCGTCGTCGTCGACCACGAGCACCTCGAGCCCCGAGAGGCGGCGATCGCCGGTGCGCGCGATGGGACGCTCGGCGCTGTCGGCGAGCGTCGGAGGCGCCGAGCGCGCGGGGAGACGAACCACGAACGCGGCGCCGAGCCCGAGGCCTCGGCTCTCCACGGTCGCGGTGCCGCCGTGCGCCTGGACGAGCTGCTTCACGATCGCGAGCCCGAGGCCGAGGCCGCCGTGGCGACGCGTCGTCGATCCGTCCGCCTGGCGGAACGGCTCGAACACGTGAGAGAGAAACTCCGGCGCGATCCCCTGCCCGTCGTCCTCGACGCGAATCATCAGCGCGTCGTGCTCGCGCCTCACGACGAGCGAGACGTGGCCGCGCTGCGGAGTGAACTTGATCGCGTTCGAGAGCAGGTTCCACGTGATTTGCTGCAGTCGCTCCGGGTCTGCGTAGAGCTTGCCCGCGTCGGCGTCGATGTCGATCGAGAGCGCGACCTGTTTCGCGTCGGCCGCGGGGCGCACGGCCTCGACCGCGCCGCGGATCGGCTCCTCGACCAGCGTGTCGCTCATCTCGAGGCGAAGCTTGCCGCTTATGATGCGGCCGATGTCGAGCACGTCCTCGATGATGCGCATCTGCGAGCGCGCGTTTCGCTCGATGGTCGCGAGCGCGCGCTGAACCTGAGGCTCGCGCGTCATGTCGCGCGCGATGACCGACCAGCCGAGGATCGCGTTGAGCGGCGTGCGGAGCTCGTGCGACACCGTCGCGAGGAACTCGTCCTTCGCGCTGTTGGCGATCTCGGCCTCCCGTCGCGCGAGGCGCTCGCTCTCGAGGAGCCGCTCGAGCTTGGCGAGGGCGTCGTCGCGCTCGCGCGTGCGCTCGCCGACCTGCTTCACGCGCTGATGAAACAGGTCGACGAAGGCCTTCACGCGCGCGCGCAGGACGTCGGCGTCGAACGGCTTCGTGATGTAGTCGGCGCCGCCGGATTGATAGCCGCGCTTGGCGTAGAGCTCGTCGCGGTGAATCGCCGTGAGGAAGAGGATCGGCAGCTCGATCGCCGGCTGCATCTCGCGGATTCGCTTCGCGAGCTCGAACCCGTCCATCTCCGGCATCTGCACGTCGAGGAGCGCAACCGCGAAGGTCTCGTTGGCGACGTGCTGGAGCGCCTCGATCCCCGATTTGGCCTCGACGACCTGGACGCCGAGCGGCTTGAGCACGGCGCCGAGCGCGAGCCTGTTCGCAGCGGCGTCGTCGACGACGAGTACCTTCGCGGGTTCTTCAGCGACGAGCTTCACTGCGTTCATCTCACGATCTTCTCGGCGCTCGTCTCCACGCGTCATCCACTGGTGGAGGATCGCGAGGAGGCGCTCCGGGTCGACGGGCTTCGTCACGTACTCGGACGCGCCAGCGGCGAGAGCCTTCTCGCGATCGCCCTTCATGGCCTTCGCCGTGAGCGAGATGATCGGGAGCGAGTGGAAGTGCGCGATCTCGCGGATCGCGCGCGTCGCGTCGAGGCCGTCCATCTCGGGCATCATCGTGTCCATCAGGACCGCGTCGATGTCTGGCTCGGACTGGAGCAGCTCGAGCGCGACCTTTCCGTTCTCGGCGTGGAGCACGTCCATGCCGCGGCTCTTGAGGACGCTCGAGATCGCGAAGACGTTCCGCCCGTCGTCGTCGACGAGCAGCACCTTCTTGCCGTCGAAGCTCGCGTTCGTCGGGAGCGGCCTGACCATCGGCTCCGGCGCGGCCTCGTCGGACCTCGCCTCCGTCGCGTCGGCGCCGACGTACTGCGCGGGCAGACGCAGCGTGAACGTGCTGCCCTCGCCGGGCGCGCTCTTCACGTCGATGACGCCGCCGAGGAGGCGCGCCATCTCGCGGCTGATCGTGAGGCCGAGGCCCGTGCCGCCGTACTTGCGGCTCGTCGTTCCGTCCGCTTGTTGGAAGGCCTCGAAGATGAGCTTCTGCTTGTCCTTGGGGATGCCGATGCCCGTGTCCTCGACCGAGAAGCGGACCATTCCTTCCTCGTCGCCGTCGACGTTCATCGTGACGCTGCCCTTCGCGGTGAACTTCAGCGCGTTCGAGAGCAGGTTCTTCAGGATCTGCTGAAGGCGCGTCGGATCGCTGAACATCGCCTGCGGCAGCTTCGGGCCCATGTGGACCGCGAACGCGAGCCCCTTCTGATCGGCCATCGCGCGGAACGTGCGCTCGAGGTAGTCGCGGACCTCCTCGATCGGGAACGTGACGCGGATGGATCGGCATCTTGCCGGCTTCGACCTTCGACAGGTCGAGGATCTCGTTGATCAACTGGAGGAGATCGTTGCCCGACGTGTAGACGGTCTCGGCGAACTTCACCTGCTCGCCCGTGAGGTTTCCGTCGCGGTTCTCGGCGAGCGTCTTCGACAGGATGAGCAAGCTGTTGAGCGGCGTCCTGAGCTCGTGGGACATGTTCGCGAGGAACTCGCTCTTGTATTTCGAGATGAGCTGGAGCTGCTCCGCCTTCTCTTCGAGGCTTCGCGACGCGAGCTCCACCTCCTGGTTCTTCAGCTCGAGCAGCTTCGCCTTGTCGTTCAGCTCGGCGGCCTGCGCCTCGAGCTCCGCGTTCGACTTCTTGAGCTGCTGGAGGAGCTCCTCGGTGCGCATGCTCGAGGAGATCATGTTCAGGATGACGCCGACCGACGACATCAGCTGATCGAGGAACGTGAGGTAGTTCGGCGTGAAGTGGCGGAACGACGCGAGCTCGATGACAGCCTTGGTCTCGCCCTCGAAGAGCACCGGGAGGACGACCACCGCGCGCGGCGCGGCCTCGCCCATGCCGGTCGCGACCGTAGATGAAGCCCTCGGGCACGTCGCTGAGGAGGATGCGCTTCTTCTCGAACGCGCACTGCCCGATGAGGCTCTCGCGAAGCTTGTAGCGGTACTCGAGCGTCTTTCGCCCGCCGAACCCGTACGTCGCGATCAGGTGGAGCGTCGGACTCGTTCTCCGAGTCCATCATGTAGAAGGCGCCGTGCTGCGCGTCGACGAGCGGCGTGAGCTCGCTCATGATCAGCTGAGCGACCGACGCGATCGAGCGCTGCCCCTGCATCATGCCGGAGAACTTCGCGAGGTTCGTCTTGAGCCAGTCCTGCTCCTGGTTCTTGTGCGTCGTGTCCTTCAGGTTGCCGATCATCTGGTTGATGTTGTCTTTGAGCGCGGCGACCTCGCCTTGCGCTGCGACCGTGATCGACCGAGTGAGATCGCCCTTCGCGACTGCCGTGGAGACTTCGGCGATCGCGCGGACCTGCGAGGTGAGGTTTCCTGCGAGCTGGTTGACGTTGTCCGTCAGGTCGCGCCACGTGCCCTGCGCGCCGGGCACGTTCGCCTGGCCGCCGAGCTTTCCTTCGATGCCGACCTCGCGCGCGACGTCCGTGACCTGATCCGCGAAGGTGCGGAGCGTGTCGGTCATGTTGTTGATCGTCTCGGCGAGCGCGGCGACCTCGCCCTTCGCTTCGAGGAGGAACTTCTGGTTCAGGTCGCCGTTCGCGACCGCGGTCACGACCTTGACGATGCCGCGCACCTGCTTCGTCAGGTTCGACGCCATGACGTTGACGTTGTCGGTCAGGTCCTTCCACACGCCGGACGCGCCGGGGACGTTCGCCTGGCCGCCGAGCTGGCCTTCGATGCCGACTTCGCGCGCCACCGTCGTGACCTGATCGGCGAACGTGCGGAGCGTGTCGGTCATGTTGTTGATCGTCTCGGCGAGCGCGGCGACCTCGCCTCGCGCTTCGAGCACGAACTTCTGCGAGAGGTCGCCGTTCGCGACCGCGGTCACGACCTTGACGATGCCGCGCACCTGCTTCGTCAGGTTCGAGGCCATGATGTTGACGTTGTCGGTGAGGTCCTTCCACGTGCCGGAGACGCCCTTCACCTCCGCCTGGCCGCCGAGCTTTCCTTCGGTGCCGACCTCCTTCGCGACGCGCGTGACCTCCGCCGCGAACGAGTTCAGCTGATCGACCATCTTGTTGATGACGTCTTTGATCTGGAGGATCTCGCCTTTGACGTCGACGGTGATCTTCTGCGTCAAGTCGCCCGAGGCGATCGCGGTCGCGACCTTCGACATGTCGCGGAGCTGCACGGTGAGGTTCGACGCGAGGCCGTTGACGTTGTCGGTCAGGTCCTTCCACGTGCCGAAGACGCCTTTGACGTCGGCCTGGCCGCCGAGCTTTCCTTCGGTGCCGACCTCCTTCGCGACGCGCGTGACCTCCGCCGCGAACGACGTGAGCACGTCCACCATCGTGTTGATCGTGTTCTTCAGCTCGAGGATCTCGCCCTTCGCGTCGACCGTGATCTTCTGCGAGAGGTCGCCCTTCGCGACGGCCGTCGTGACCTTCGCGATGTTACGGACCTGCGTCGTGAGGTTCGCGGCGAGGACGTTGACGTTGTCCGTCAGATCCTTCCACGTGCCCGAGACGCCGCGCACCTCGGCCTGGCCGCCGAGCTTTCCCTCGGTGCCGACCTCCTTCGCGACGCGCGCGACCTCCGCTGCGAACGAGCGCAGCTGATCGACCATGACGTTGATCGTGCTCTTCAGCTCGAGCACCTCGCCCTTCGCGTCGACCGTGATCTTCTGCGAGAGGTCGCCGTTCGCGACGGCGGTCGTGACCTTCGCGATGTTACGCACCTGGTTCGTCAGGTTCGCCGCGAGGACGTTCACGTTGTCGGTCAGGTCCTTCCACGTGCCCGAGATGCCGCGGACCTCGGCCTGGCCGCCGAGCTTTCCTTCGGTGCCGACCTCCTTCGCGACGCGCGTGACCTCCGCCGCGAACGAGCGCAGCTGATCGACCATGACGTTGATCGTGTTCTTCAGCTCGAGGATCTCGCCGCGCGCGTCGACGGTGATCTTCTGCGAGAGGTCGCCGTTGGCGACGGCCGTCGTGACGTTCGCGATGTTACGAACTTGCGTCGTGAGGTTCGCGGCGAGGCCGTTGACGTTGTCCGTCAGGTCCTTCCACGTTCCGGATACGCCCTTCACGTCGGCCTGGCCGCCGAGCTTTCCTTCGGTGCCGACCTCCTTCGCGACGCGCGTGACCTCCGCCGCGAACGAGCGCAGCTGATCGACCATGACGTTGATGACGTCCTTGATCTGGAGGATCTCGCCTTTGACGTCGACCGTGATCTTCTGCGTCAGATCGCCGAACGCGATCGCGGTCGCGACCTTCGACACGTCGCGGAGCTGGACGGTGAGGTTCGACGCCATCGCGTTGACGTTGTCGGTCAGGTCCTTCCACGTGCCCGAGACGCCTTTGACGTTCGCCTGGCCACCGAGCTTTCCTTCGGTGCCGACCTCCTTCGCGACGCGCGTGACCTCCGCCGCGAACGAGTTCAGCTGATCGACCATCTTGTTGATGACGTCTTTGATCTGGAGGATCTCGCCTTTGACGTCGACGGTGATCTTCTGCGTCAGGTCGCCCGACGCAATCGCGGTCGCGACCTTCGACACGTCGCGGAGCTGGACGGTGAGGTTCGCCGCGAGGCCGTTGACGTTGTCCGTCAGATCCTTCCACGTGCCGTAGACGCCTTTGACGTCCGCCTGCCCGCCGAGCTTTCCTTCGGTGCCGACCTCCTTCGCGACGCGCGTGACCTCCGCGGCGAACGAGCGGAGCGTGTCGACCATCGTGTTGATCGTGTTCTTCAGCTCGTAGATCTCGCCGCGCGCGTCGACGGTGATCTTCTGCGAGAGGTCGCCGTTCGCGACCGCGGTCGTGACCTTCGCGATCGAGCGGACCTGCGCGGTCAGGTTTCCCGCGAGGCCGTTGACGTTGTCGGTCAGGTCCTTCCACGTGCCGCTAGACGCCTTTGACGTCCGCCTGGCCGCCGAGCTTTCCTTCCGTACCGACTTCCTTCGCGACGCGCGTGACCTCCGCCGCGAACGACGAGAGCTGATCGACCATGACGTTGATCGTGTTCTTCAGCTCGAGGATCTCGCCGCGCGCGTCGACGGTGATCTTCTGCGAGAGGTCGCCCTTTGCGACGGCCGTCGTGACCTTCGCGATGTTACGCACCTGGTTCGTCAGGTTCGCGGCGAGGCCGTTGACGTTGTCCGTCAGGTCCTTCCACGTGCCGCGAGACGCCTTTGACGTCCGCCTGGCCGCCGAGCTTTCCTTCGTTACCGACTTCCTTCGCGACGCGCGTGACCTCGGCTGCGAACGAGTTCAGCTGATCGACCATCTCGTTGACGGTCGTTCCGATGCGGAGGAACTCGCCGCGGACCGGGCGCCCGTCGATCTCGAGGACCATCTTCTGCGAGAGGTCGCCTCGAGCGACGGCCGTGATGACGCGCGCGACCTCGTTGGTCGGCGCGACGAGGTCGGCGATGAGCTGGTTGACCGACGCCATGCCCATCGCCCATTGCCCGCGCGCGGGCCCGACGGACGCGCGCTCGTGCATCTTGCCGTCCTGGCCGACGACCTTGCCGACGCGCACGAGCTCACCCGTCATGTGCTCGTTCATGCCGATGATGTCGTTCAGGAGCTCGCCGGCGCGGCTCAGGATTCCGTCCTTTTGGTAGGGAAAGCGGACGCTGAAATCGCCCTGCTTCACCGCCTTGAGGACCTCGACGAGCTGCTCGACCTCACCGCGGCTCGCGGTGGAGAGGCGGTCCCATTCGGTGGAAGGAATCGGAGGAAGGGGGTGCCCATTGGCGCCGTTGGCCTTGCCGTTCAGCTTGACCGTGCCGTTCTTCTTTGCCTTTACGGCGGAGACCTTCGTCGACATACGTCCTCCGGGCGACGCGCATGCAAAAGCGCATCCGCCACGATGTCGCATCGTAGCCACGCGTTACGAACGTTCGTGAGTGGCAAGATTCCACTGTGGCGTGCCACGGTGTGACGTTTTTCCACGCCGGCCTGAAGCGACGCGTCAGGCGATGTGCTTCGTGAAAATCCGGTATTTTTTGTAGGGCTTGGCGCCCATCGACCGGATGCCAGCGCTGATGAGGCCGTTGTCCTCGAGGGTCCAGCCGAACTCGCCCGCCTTCATCCCGAGCGCGCGGCCGCTCTTGTTCAGCTCCGCGTACAAGAAGGCCGAGAGGCCCGCGTACTTTCGGACGTGCTGAAACTTCTTCCGGATGCCGAGGATGATGACGCGCGCGGTCTTCGGCTTCTCCACCTTGAGGCGCCAGAGGAGCTTCGGCAGGCCGAGCGGGAAGAGCTTTCCGTCGAGGTCCTTCACGAGCTCGTTCAAATTCGGGATCGCCACGGCGACCGCCGCGGGCTCGCCGTCGATGGTCGCGATGCGCGTGATCTCCGGGATGAGGATCATCTTGAAGTCCTGCGCCATCTTGTGGACCTCGCTCTTCGTGAGCGGGACGAACGACCAGTTGTCGCTCCAGCCGTCGTTGAAGACGTCCATGATCGTCGCGACGTCGGCCTCCATGTTCGCGTACGACACGGGCCGCGAGACGACCTCGGGCAGCGCGGAGATCTCGGCGTGCGCGCGCTGAACGCGCGGCGGCAAATCGTCGACGGTGTAGCGCCAGGCGATGACGTCCTTGGTCTTCGCGTAGCCCGCGTCTTCGATGAGCGCGGCCTGATACGGCCGATGGTGAGGCATGAGGATGTACGGAGGCGTGTCGAAGCCTTCGACGAGGCAGCCGACCTCCTCGTTGATGTTGAGGGACATCGGCCCGCGCGACTCGGTCACGCCTTGCTCGCGCAGCCATTCCTCCGCGGCGGCGAACAGCGCGCGCGAGACAGCTGGATCATCGACCGTGTCGAGGAATCCGAAGAAACCGGTGCGATCGTGGTAGCGGCGCAGGTGCTCGCGATCGATCGACGCGGAGATCCGCCCGACGCACTTGCCATCGCGGTGCGCGGTGAAGAACGCCGCGTCTCCGTGCTCGAAGAAGGGGTTCTTGCTCTTGCTGAAGCGATCCGTGAGATCGCGATCTAGCGGACGGACGAACTGCGAATCACCTCGGTAGATCGTGTCGACCACGTCGAGGAAATCGTGCATCCCACGCCCACGAACACGACGAATTTCGATCACGGACAGCTAGATAGCGCGGACCGAGGCCAATGCCACTGCGACTTTTTCCCAATCGATACGCGCCAAGCCCAGGGCTTCACCGCGCTCGATCCAGAGATCACGCATCGTACGAAACGCGTCCGCCCGTGTCGTGCCCCATTGGCCGCTGACGACGAGCTGCGGAGACTGCATGGGATGCGCCTCGAACCGCCACTCGTGGGTCGGGTCGGCGCTCTCCGTCGCGAGGAGCACGAGCAGCGAGGCGCCGTGGCGGACCTCGTAGACCATGCGCTGGTTCCTGTCGCGATATTGCTGGGTGATGCGCGGATCGTTCGCGTCGATCTTGCTGCTCATCGTCGCGCCTGCTCGAGCCACTGGTGACGTGCGCGGTCGTAGACCGCGTGCGCCGCGAGCTCGAGCTCGTCCGGGGTGAGCACGCCGTAGCGGCGTGCCGAGGCTGCCGTCGCGAAGAACGCGTACGTGCGCGCGCGCGCTTCACGCAGCGTCCCCGGCCAGCCGCCGACGACGCGGCGGCTTTCGACGCGTAGGTCTTGCCGAACATGCTCGACCCACGCGTCGCCAACCGCCAGCGAGCTCGCCTCGAGGATCTCGAGGCGATGCTGGCCGGATTTCACCACCGCGAGCCGCCGCGACGATCGCCACCGCCGCCGCCGCCGCCGCCGCCCGAGCGCTGCTGGCGCTCTTCGGCTTCGTTCACGCGGAGCGCGCGCCCGTCGAGCATCGCACCGTTCATCGCCGCGATCGCCGTCGATGCTTCGCTGTTGTTGCCCATCGTGACGAACGCGAAGCCGCGCGAGCGGCCCGATTCGCGATCGAGAACGAGGTGCACGTCGGTGACGGCGCCATGCTGCGCGAACGCATCACGGATCGAGTCGTTGGTGGAGTTGAACGAGAGGTTGCCAACGTAGAGACGAGAGGACATGTGAGTTACGTACCTTCTTTGCGCAAAGCGCAAATCGGCCTGCTTCGAAAAAACAATCAGTGCCATCCAATCGAGCCGGAGAATCGGAAGACAGGGCGCGGTGGCGAATCCACCGAAGAGCCCACCTTGTCGCTGATCAGCGCGACCGCTTCTTCTCGACAACTCGAGAGCAGAGGTGCTCGGAACTGTGACGGGCGGAACATAGCCGAGAACCGCGCGCCACGCAATGGATGCGCAAGTCCTCAGTAACGCTCGCTGTCTTTGGAGGGCACCATCGGGTTGGGATCGCCCTTCACGCCGTTGATGGTCAGGCCGGGGTGCATGAACGTGTACGCGCGTGAGAGGAACGCGACGGGGAACGGGAGCGTCGGCTTCGAGAGCTCGTCGAGCGCTTGCACCTGAGCCTGCGTGAGCTTCACTTCGAGCGCCGCGAGGTTGTCCTCGAGCTGCGCGAGCGTGCGCGCGCCGAGGATGGTCGAGGTCACGCCCGGCCGCGACTGCACCCACGCGAGCGCGACGCGCGCGGCGGTCGTGCCGTTCTCCTTGGCGATCGCGAGGAGCTTGTCGACGATGGCGTACGTCTTGTCGTTCAGCGCGGACATGACCCACGCGCCGCGATCGCCCTGGATCTTGCCGGCGTTCTCGCGCGTGTATTTCCCGCTGAGCGCGCCGCTCTTGAGCGGCGACCACGGCGTGATGCCGAGCCCCATCTCGCGCGCCATCGGGACGAGCTCGCCTTCGACGGTGCGCTCGAGGAGCGAGTACTCGATCTGCAGCGCGACGAGCGGCGACAGGTTCTTGAAGTGCGCGATCGTCTGCGCCTCGGCCACCTTCCACGCGGGCGTGTCGGAGAAGCCGACGTAGCGGACCTTGCCCGCGCGCACGAGATCGTCGAGCGCGCGCATCGTCTCGTCGATCGGCGTGTGCATGTCCCACGCGTGCATCCAGTAGAGATCGATGTAATCGGTCTGGAGGCGACGCAGAGAGTGCTCGCACGCGTTCACGATCGATTTGCGGCCCGCGCCGCCCGCGTTCGGATCTTTTCCGTAGAGCGTGCCGTAGAACTTCGTCGCGATGACGACGCGGTCGCGTTTGCTCGGATCCTTGCCGAGGTGATCGCCGATGATCCTCTCGGAGTGGCCGCGCGTGTAGACGTTCGCGGTGTCGATGAAGTTGCCTCCGAGCTCGATGAACCGATCCATGATGCGGTTCGATTCTTCGGCGCTCGATCCCCATCCGAGATCTTCGCCGAAGGTCATCGCGCCGAGGCAGAATGGGCTCACGCGGAGCCCGGAGCGTCCGAGGGTGACGTAGTGGTCGAGCGGCATGCGCCGTTAAGTAGCGCAGATGCCGACGCGCGACACGGCCAGCGGACCGGGCTCCGTCGAGAGGTAACGACGCCACACTTCGTCGAGGCCGCGCTCTTCGCACGTCGCGAATCCGAGCTCGCGCACGTGTTGCGCGGCGGTCTGGGGCGCGAAGGTTCCTTCGGCGAACGTGAAGACCACGTGTGACCGCGGCGCGCCCGCGCGCGCCATGAAGCGGAGGCTCGCGTCGATCGTGGCGGCGTCGACGTAACCGATGACGCCTTCCCACACGAAGACCGCGCCGTGTTGCGTTCGAAAGCCGCGCGCCTCGAGCTCGCACAGGAGCGCGCTGCCGAAATCGGGCTGCTGCGCGAAATCGAACGGCACGTAGACGTCCCACTCGGGGATCGCGACGCCCGCGCTCTCGAGGATCTCGCGCTTGCGCTGCATCTGCTCGGGCACGTCGATCTCGAAGACGTTCGCGTGCCCTGCGATTTCCTTCATGCGAAGCGCGCGCGCGTCGAACCCCGCGCCGAGGATGACGACCTGATCGATCCCGTCGCGCAGCGCATCGCGCACGCCGTCGTCGATGAAGCGCGTCCGCAGCCTGATGCCTTCGCGAAAGAACGGGAGCCCGAGGTAGCGACGCGTCCCTTCCTCGGCGTGCGCGCCGGCGGCGACGAAATATTTCGCGTACGGATCCTCGAAGAGCTCGGTCTCGTCTGCGCGGATCGCTGCGATCGAATACGCGGTGTCTGCGACGGTGAGCGGCATTGCCGAGGAGTATAGGGCACCCCCCCGACGAGCTTCGCTCGTCGGGGGGTGCTCGGTTGATGGACGCGGGGAGGGGCGGCCATGTGTCGACGTGCTCGTTCGCGCGTCGATGGTGCTCGCGTGCTTCGTGCTCGTCGCGGCAGCGCTCGCTGCGTCGGCGGGTTGTGGCGGAGGCTGCCTCGGGTTTTGCGCGGGATTCACGCCCTCCGATATTTTGGAGACGCACAACCGCGTGGTCACCTCGGCCACATCGAGCTGCACGAACGTGCATTTCGACGCGAGCGGCGTTTGGGGTGAGGCGACCTCCACTCCGACCACGTGTCACGTCGACGTGACGATCGATGACGGGGAAGCGTTCTCGCTCGATGTCGCGTTCGACTTCCTCACGAAGAGCTGCTGCTGCGGCAAGTGCAACGAAGCCTACATCGCGGATTGGCAACCCATCGTCGTGTCAGGCCCACCGTCGTACGACGCGTCGCCCTTTCCGTCGTTGGATGCGGGCGACGCGGACACGCTGGATTGAACGGGTAACGGCAACATACAAACGAAAACGGCGCAGGTCGTGTGATCGACCCGCGCCGCCTCGTTGCCACCCCACCCCCTCGCGTTCGCGAAGCGAACGCCGGAGGGGGTCGGCGGCCGTCCGGCCGCCGAGGGGTGCCACCCAACTACTCTTCGTTCACCGCAGTGAGCTCCGTGGTGCTCGGAGCGGCAGGCTTCATCCGCCCCTCGCTCTCGCCCTCGGCGACGATGACACGAAGGGTCTTGTAAGCCGGGAGACCGGTGCCAGCAGGGATCAACCGACCCATGATGACGTTCTCCTTGAGACCGCGGAGGAAGTCGGTCTTCCCGTTGATCGCCGCTTCAGTGAGGACCTTGGTGGTCTCTTGGAAGGACGACGCCGAGATGAACGACTCGGTCGACAGCGACGCCTTCGTGATGCCGAGGAGGAGCGGCTCCGCCATTGCGGGCTTGCCGCCACGCTCGATCACCTTCGCGTTCTCACGCTCGAAGATGTGCTTCTCGACTTGCTCGTCGATGAGGAACGGGGTGTCGCCGACGTCCTTGATGCGGACGCGCCGCATCATCTGACGAACGATGACTTCGATGTGCTTGTCGTTGATGGCGACGCCCTGCAGGCGGTAAACCTGCTGGATTTCGTTCACCAAGTAAGCCGCCAGCTCCTTCTCGCCCTTGACGCGAAGGATGTCGTGCGGGTTCGCCGGACCGTCCATCAGCGGCTCGCCGGCGCGAACGCGGTCGCCCGGCTGAACCTGGATGTGCTTGCCCTTCGCGATGAGGTACTCGCGCTGCTGATCGGGGAGCGGCTGCCCTTCCGGATCGAACGGCGTGATGATGACCTTGCGCTTGCCCTTCGTGTCTTTGCCGAAGGACACCTCGCCGTCGACCTCCGCGATGATCGCGTGGTCCTTCGGCTTGCGCGCCTCGAAGAGCTCCGCGACGCGGGGAAGACCGCCAGTGATGTCCTGCGTCTTCGTCGTCTCGCGGGGGATCTTCGCGATGATGTCGCCTGCCTCGAGGTGATCGCCGTCTTGGACGACGATGTTCGCGCCGACGGGCAGCAAGTACCGCGCGTCGAGCGTCGAGTTCGGCAGCTTGAGGGTCGTTCCGTCCGGGCCCTTGAGCGAGATGCGCGGGCGGAGGTCCGCGGCGCGCGACTCGATGATGACCTTGCGCGAGAGGCCGGTGACCTCGTCGAGCTTCTCGACCATCGTGACGCCTTCGACGATGTCGCCGAACTTCGCGTCGCCGGCGACCTCGGTGAGGATCGGCATGGCGAACGCGTCCCACTCCGCGAGGAGCTGACCCGGCTTCACCTTGTCGCCTTCTTCCACCTTGAGGATGGCGCCGTACACGAGGCGATGGTGCTCGCGCTCGCGTCCGGTCTCGTCGACGATGACGACCTCGCCGTGGCGGTTCATGACCGACACGACGTTGTCCTTGTGCGACTTGGCGAGGTTCGCGCCGCGGATGCGGACGAAGCCTTCGTTGCGCGCTTCGAGCGAGCTCTGCTCGATCTTGCCGCGCGCCGCCGCGCCTCCGATGTGGAACGTACGCATCGTGAGCTGCGTGCCCGGCTCACCGATGGACTGGCTGGCGATGATGCCGACCGATTCACCGATGTTGACCTTGTAGCCGCGAGCGAGGTCGCGGCCGTAGCACTTGGCGCAGATGCCGCGCTTCGTCTGGCACGTGAGGCCGGAGCGAATCACGACCTCTTCGATGCCCGCGTCCTCGATCTTCATGACGAGGGCTTCGTCGAGCTCGGTGTTGTGCGGAACGAGCACTTCGCCGGTGAGCGGGTCGACGCAGTCTTCGAGCGTCACGCGGCCGAGGATGCGGTCGCTGAGGGGCTGGATGACTTCGCCGGCGTCCTCGAGCTTGGTGACTCGAATGCCGTCGAGCGTGCCGCAGTCGAACTCGCTGACCACGGCGTCCTGCGCGACGTCGACGAGACGACGCGTGAGGTAACCGGAGTTCGCGGTCTTGAGCGCGGTGTCGGCGAGACCCTTACGGGCGCCGTGCGTCGAGATGAAGTACTGGAGCACCGTGAGGCCTTCACGGAAGTTCGCCGTGATGGGCGTCTCGATGATTTCGCCCGACGGCTTCGCCATCAGTCCGCGCATGGCGGCGAGCTGACGAATCTGCTGGGTCGAACCGCGGGCTCCGGAGTCCGCCATGATGTAGATCGGGTTGAAGCTCGGCTCGACCTGCTCTTTTCCGGTTTCCGGATCGGAGATGGTCTCTTTGCCGATGCCCGTCATCATCTCGGTCGTGACCTTGTCGGCAACGCCCGCCCAGATGTCGACGATCTTGTTGTAGCGCTCGCCGTCGGTGATCAGACCTTCCTGGTACTGGTCGATGACGCGCTGCACTTCGTCTTGCGCCTCCTTGAGGAGCACGCCCTTCGCGTCCGGGATCACCATGTGGTCCATGCAGATCGAAGAGCCCGAGCGCGTCGCGTACTCGAACCCGAGTGAACGCAGGCGGTCGGCGAGGAGGACCGTGGCCTTGTTGCGGTGCTTGCGGTAGCAGGCATCGATGAGGGCCGAGAGCGCCTTCTTGTCGAGCGTCTTGTTGACGAGATCGAACGAGAGGCCGTCGGGGAGGATCTCCGAGATGAGGCAGCGGCCGACGGTCGTGTTGACCGTCTTGCGCTCGCCCGTCTCCGGATCGCGCACGCGGACGCGGATGCCCGTGTGGATCGTGAGCTCCTCGTTGTCGTACGCCATGCGCACTTCTTCGGGCGACGAGTAGACGCCGCGGAGAGAGCCGCTCGGGATGCCCTTCTTGTCGACCGTGAGGCTTCCCTCGCGGTAGCTACCCTTGGCGAACTTCTTCTCGCGCGTCGCGTAGTAGAGCCCGAGGACGATGTCCTGCGTCGGGTTGATGATCGGGCGGCCGTTGGCGGGCGAGAGGATGTTGTTCGTCGACATCATCAGCACGCGCGCTTCCATCTGCGCTTCCGTCGAGAGCGGCACGTGGACCGCCATCTGGTCGCCGTCGAAGTCCGCGTTGAAGGCCGCGCAGACCAGCGGGTGAAGCTGGATCGCCTTGCCTTCGATGAGGACCGGCTCGAACGCCTGGATGCCGAGGCGGTGGAGCGTCGGCGCGCGGTTCAAGAGAACCGGGTGCTCGCTCACGCACTCTTCGAGGATCTCGAAGACCTCGGGGCGCTCCTTCTCGACCATCTTCTTCGCAGACTTGATGGTGTTGACGAAGCCGCGCTCTTCGAGCTTGTTGTAGATGAACGGCTTGAAGAGCTCGAGCGCCATCTTGATCGGCAGGCCGCACTGGTGCAGGCGGAGCGACGGGCCGACGACGATGACCGAGCGGCCAGAGTAGTCGACGCGCTTGCCGAGGAGGTTCTGGCGGAAGCGGCCTTGCTTGCCCTTGAGCATGTCGCTGAGCGACTTGAGCGGGCGCTTGTTCGGGCCGGTGATCGTCTTGCCGCGACGGCCGTTGTCGAAGAGCGCGTCGACCGCCTCTTGGAGCATGCGGCGCTCGTTGCGGATGATGATCTCGGGCGCGTTGAGCTCGAGGAGGCGCTTCAAGCGGTTGTTGCGGTTGATGACGCGGCGATAGAGATCGTTGAGATCGCTCGTCGCGAAGCGGCCGCCGTCGAGGGGAACGAGCGGGCGGAGATCCGGCGGAAGGACCGGGATGACCGTGAGCATCATCCACTCCGGGCGGTTTCCGGACTCGCGGAACGCCTCGGTGACCTTCAAGCGCTTGACGATCTTCTTTCGCTTCGCCTCGCTCGTCGCCGTGCGCATCTCTCCGCGGAGCGATTCGCACATCTGGTGGATGTCGACGTTCTTGAGCATCTCGAGGATCGCCTCGCCGCCCATGCCCGCCGAGAACTTGTCGTCGCCGTATTCTTCGAGGAGCTGCGCGTAGCGCTCTTCGGAGAGGAGCTCACCCTTCGCGAGGGCGGTCTCCTTCGGATCGGTGACGACGTAGGCTTCGCAGTAGAGGACCTTCTCGAGATCCTTCAGCGTGATGTCGAGGATCGCGCCGATGCGGCTCGGGAGGCTCTTGAGGAACCAGATGTGCGCGACCGGCGTGGCCAGGTTGATGTGGCCGAGGCGCTCGCGACGCACCTTGGACTGAATGACCTCGACGCCGCACTTCTCGCAGACGATGCCGCGGTGCTTCATGCGCTTGTACTTGCCGCAGTTGCACTCGTAGTCCTTCACCGGGCCGAAGATCTTCGCGCAGAAGAGCCCGTCGCGCTCCGGCTTGAAGGTTCGGTAGTTGATCGTCTCCGGCTTTTTGACCTCGCCGTGCGACCACTCGCGGATCTTTTCCGGAGAGGCGAGCGAGATGCGCATCGCGCTGAAGCTGAGCGGGTCCTTCGGTTTTTCGAAGAAGCTGAAAATGTCGCGCATCGCTTATTCCTCCGCCGCCTGGTCACGGGCAGCGCCCGGCTCGACCAACTCAACATTCAGACACAGAGCTTGGAGCTCTTTGATGAGGACGTTGAAGCTCTCGGGGAGGCCCGGCTCCAGCGTGTACTCGCCCTTGACGATCGACTCGTACATGCGCGTTCGGCCCATGACGTCGTCGCTCTTCACCGTGAGGAACTCTTGGAGCGCGTACGCAGTGCCGTATGCCTCCATCGCCCACACTTCCATTTCACCGAGGCGCTGGCCGCCGAACTGCGCCTTGCCGCCCAGCGGTTGCTGGGTGACGAGCGAGTACGGACCGATCGAGCGCGCGTGGATCTTGTCGTCGACGAGGTGGTGGAGCTTGAGCATGTACATCACGCCCACGGTCACTTCCTGGTCGAACGCTTCGCCGGTGCGGCCGTCGAAGAGCACCGCTTGTCCGCTCGTCGGGAGGCCGGCGAGGGCGAGCGTGTTCTTGATCTGCTGCTCCTGAGCGCCGTCGAACACGGGGCTCGCGTAGTGGATGCCGCGGCGAAGCTTGGCCGCGACGTGGCGGACCTCTTCGTCGCTCATCTTCTTGGTCCACTTGTCGATCTCGGGATCGCCGTCGTAGATCTTGACGATGTGCGCGCGGAGTTGGTCGACGCCGAACTTGGCCTCGAGCATGTAGCGCAGCTGCCAGCCGAGGACGCGAGCGCCCCAGCCGAGGTGCGTCTCGAGGATCTGCCCGACGTTCATGCGGCTCGGCACGCCGAGCGGGTTCAGCACGATGTCGACGGGCGTTCCGTCCTGGAGATAGGGCATGTCCTCTTCCGCGAGGATGCGGGAGATGACGCCCTTGTTTCCGTGGCGGCCGGCCATCTTGTCGCCGACCTGCAGCTTGCGCTTGATGGCGATGTAGACCTTCACCATCTTGATGACGCCGGGCTGGAGCTCGTCGCCCTTCGAGAGGCGGTCGATCTTGTCGCGGAAGTGCTCTTCGCGCGCGCGAACGACCTCTTCGAGCTCGCCGAGCTTCGCCGCGACTTCTTCGCCGCGTTCGACGGGAAGCTCCGCCCAGTACTTGCGCGGAACCGCGTCGAGGAGCTCGAAGGTGATCTCGACGCCCTTCGCCAAGAGCACCTTGCCCTTGTCGTCGACGAGCTTGCCGGTCGTCTCGCGACCGACGATCGACTTCAAGACGCTGCGGAAGAAGCTGTCGCGGAGGATCGCGATCTCCTCGTCACGCATCTTCTCGAGGCGCATGCGCTCGTGGTCTTCGATGTCCTTCGCGCGCTCGTCTTTTTCCGTGTTGCGACGGGAGAAGACGCGGGCGTTGATGACGATGCCGCCGACGCCCGGGGGGACGCGGAGCGAGCTGTCGCGGACGTCGCCGGCTTTCTCGCCGAAGATCGCTCGGAGGAGCTTCTCTTCGGGTGAGAGCTGGGTCTCGCCCTTCGGCGTGATCTTGCCGACGAGGATGTCGCCCGGCTTCACCTCGGCGCCGATGCGGACGATGCCGCTCTCGTCGAGGTCCTTGAGGGCCTCTTCGCCGACGTTCGGGATGTCGCGGGTGACCTCTTCCTTGCCGAGCTTCGTGTCGCGCGCGAAGCACTCGAACTCCTCGATGTGGATCGAGGTGAAGACGTCGTCCTTCGCGATGCGCTCGGAGACGAGGATCGAGTCCTCGAAGTTGTAGCCCTGCCACGGCATGAACGCGACGAGCACGTTCTGTCCGAGCGCGAGCTCGCCCATGTCGGTCGACGGGCCGTCCGCGAGGACTTCGCCCGCGCGAACGTGCTCGCCGGCGCGAACGATCGGCTTCTGGTTGTAGCAAGTCGACTGGTTCGAGCGCTGGAACTTGAGCATCGGGTAGATGTCGGGGAGGTCCGGCTTGTCGCCATCCGGACGAACGACGATGCGCGTCGCGTCGACGCTCTCGATCGTGCCGTCGCGGCGGGCGAGCGTGCAGACTCCGGAGTCGCGCGCGAGCTTGCCTTCCATGCCGGTGCCCACGTACGGCGCGTGCGTCGTGATGAGCGGAACGGCCTGGCGCTGCATGTTCGCGCCCATGAGCGCGCGGTTCGCGTCGTCGTGCTCGAGGAACGGAACGAGCGCGGCGGCGACGGACACCATCTGGTTCGGCGCGACGTCCATGAGCTGGACCATGTCGGGCGTGACCATGTGGAAGTCGCCGTTGAGGCGAGCCGAGACCAGCGGGTCGCGGAACTTGCCCTTCTCGTCGATCGACGCGGTCGCCATGCCGATGTACTTGCCCTCTTCTTCGAGGGCCGAGAACCACGCGACGTCGTCGGTCACGCGGCCGCCCTCGGCGAGGCGCCGATAAGGCGTCTCGACGAAGCCGAACTCGTTGACGCGCGCGTAGGTCGAGAGCGACGCGATGAGGCCGATGTTCGGACCTTCAGGGGTCTCGATCGGGCAGATACGACCGTAGTGCGTCGGGTGAACGTCGCGGACCTCGAAGCCCGCGCGCTCGCGCGTGAGACCGCCGGGCCCGAGCGCCGAGAGGCGACGCTTGTGCGTCACTTCGGAGAGCGGGTTCGTCTGGTCCATGAACTGCGAGAGCTGCGAGCTGCCGAAGTACTCCTTCACCACCGCGGAGACGGGCTTCGCGTTGATGAGGTCGTGCGGCATGAGCGTGTCGATCTCTTGCGACATCGACATGCGCTCTTTGATCGCGCGCTCCATGCGAACCAAACCGATGCGGTACTGGTTCTCCATGAGCTCGCCGACCGCGCGCACGCGGCGGTTGCCGAGGTGGTCGATGTCGTCGACCGAGCCGCGGCCGTTCTTCAGCTCGATGAGGTGACGAACGGTCTCGAGGATGTCCTGCGCCGTGAGCACGGTCGTGTCGAGCGGCGGACGCTGCTCTTCGACGAGGTCGCGGTAGAACTTGTAGTTGAGCTTCAACCGGCCGACCTTCGAGAGGTCGTAGCGCTCGGGGTTGAAGAACAGGTTGTTGAAGAGCTGCTTCGCGGTCTCGAGCGTGGGCGGGTCGCCCGGGCGGAGACGGCGATAGATCTCCATGATCGCGTCCTCGGTCGTCTTCACCTTCTCGGCGAGGAGCGTGTCGCGCAGGTAGCTGCCGACGTTGAGGCCGTCGATGAAGAGGATCTTGAACTCGTCGATGCCCGCTTCGCGGAGCTTGTCGAGCTTGGCCGGCGTGAGCTCCTCGTTGCACTCGAGGAGGACCTCGCCGGTCTCGTTGTCGACGACGTCGTGCGCCGCGACCTTGCCCTGGAGCTCTTCGGGGTCGACGCCGAGGCGATCGACTTTGCCTTCCTTGAGCTTCTTGATCGCCGCCTTGGTGAACTTGGTGTTCTTCTTGACGACGACTTCCGAGCCGACCTTGATGTCGCGCGTCGAGCGCTGGCCCGCGAGCAAATCGTATTCGACGCTCTTCGCGTACTTGCCGCCCTTTTCGACGTACACCGTCTCGGTGTTGTAGAAATAGTTGAGGAGGTCCTGCGTCGAGTAGCCGAGCGCGCGGAGGAGCACGGTCGCGTGCATCTTCCGGCGGCGGTCGATGCGGACGTAGATGATGTCCTTCGGGTCGAACTCGAAGTCGAGCCAGCTGCCGCGGTACGGGATGACGCGCGCGCTGTAGAGGAGCTTGCCCGACGAGTGCGTCTTGCCCTTGTCGTGATCGAAGAAGACACCGGGAGACCGGTGCAGCTGCGAGACGACGACGCGCTCGGTGCCGTTGATGATGAACGTGCCGGTGTCCGTCATCAGCGGGATCTCGCCGAAGTAGACCTCTTGCTCGGCGATGTTTCGGACGATGCGCTGACCGCTGTCGTCCGTGTCGTAGATCATCAGCTGAGTCGTCACCTTGATCGGCGCGGCGTACGTCATGCCGCGCTGGCGGCACTCTTCGACGTCGTACTTCGGCTTTTCGAGGTTGTACGAGACGAACACGAGCTCGCTCGTGCCGTTGAAATCCTTGATGGGGAAGACGCTGCGGAAGACGGCTTGTAGCCCTACCTCTTGCCTCTCGCTCGGCGGCACGTTCGCTTGGAGGAACTTGTCGTAGCTCGTCTTTTGAATGTCGATGAGGTTCGGAATCTCGATGACCTTTTGGATCCGACCGAGGTTCTTACGAATTCGAAAATTGCTCTGGATCGCGCTCGCCATCGCTGCTCCTCGAGAAAACCGTGCCCTTAAGAGAAAGCGCCAAAACATAAGACCGCTTGGGGGACTCGAAAGCCCCCCAAACGGTTAGTCAGACCGAAAGTCGAATTACTTGAGCTCGACGGCCGCGCCGGCCTCTTCGAGCTTCTTCTTCATCTCTTCGGCTTCCGCCTTCGCGACGCCGTCCTTCAGCTGCTTGGGAGCGCCGTCGACGAGGTCCTTGGCTTCCTTGAGGCCGAGGCCGGTGATCTCGCGGACCACCTTGATGACCGCGATCTTCTTGTCGGCCGGAGCGGACTTCAGCTCGACGGAGAACTCGGTCTTCTCCTCCGCAGCGGCAGGCGCGGCGCCAGCGGCGACCGCGGGGCCCGCGACGGCAACCGGAGCGGCTTTGACGCCCCACTTGTCTTCGAGGGTCTTGATCATCTCAGCGAGCTGGATGACCGGCATGTTCGAGAGGAAGTCGACAACTTGTTCTTTGGTGAGATCAGCCATTTTCAATTCTCCGTAATCGGTAAAAAGTCTTTGTTGAATCAGCCCAAATTACTGGGACTGCCGCTCTTTCGCGGACAGCAAGTACGCGAAGTTCTGAGCGGGGGCGTTGATGAGTCGAACGAAGTTCTGCATCGGCGCTTGGAGCGTCGCGAGAAGCATCGCGCGGAGCTCGTCCTTGCCAGGCATCGTCGCGAGTTGTTCCGTGACGGCTTTCGCGTCGAGGATCGCCCCGTCGACCAAGCCCGCTTTGACGGTGAGCTTGTCCCCAGCTTCGTCCTTCTTGAAGGCCTTGACGACCTTCGCGGCGGCGCTGGGATCTTCGTAGCTCCACGCGATGCCGGTCATCCCGACGAGTGCGTCGTCGAGCTTGCCTGCGTACGCGGAACCCTTGATGGCGTGCTTGACCAGCGTGTTCTTGACGACTTTGTACTCGACTCCGGCCTTGCGGAACTCCGACCGAAGCTTGGTCGCGTTCTCCACGGTCATCCCCTTGAAGTCGAGGAGGACCGCTGCCGTCATCTTGTCAAAGCGAGTCTTGATCTCGCCAATCTGCTTTTCTTTTGCTTCGCGTTCCATGGCTTATGCCTCTTCCTGCGTTCCCATGAAGGGAGCCGGATCGACGCGCACGCCAGGGCCCATGGTGGAGCTCAGCGTGATGCTCTTGAGGTAAGTGCCTTTCGCGGTCGAGGGCTTCGCCTTGACGAGCGCGTTGATGATCGCGAGCGCGTTCTCCGCAATCGCCTGCTCTTGGAAGGACGATTTGCCGACGCGCGCGTGAACGATTCCCGCTTTCTCGACTCGGTATTCGACCTTGCCGCCCTTGGCCTCTCGGACCGCGGTGGCAACGTCGAACGTGACCGTGCCGACCTTGGGGTTCGGCATGAGGCCACGCGGACCGAGGACCTTACCGAGCTTGCCGACGGCGCCCATCATGTCGGGCGTCGCGATGACTCGGTCGAAGTCCATGAAGCCTTCGTTGACCTTCTGGACCATGTCGTCGGCGCCGACGAAGTCGGCTCCGGCCTCGCGCGCCTCGCGGTCTTTTTCGCCGCGAGCGAACACGAGGACTCGAACGGTCTGCCCGGTCCCGTGAGGAAGAACGATCGCACCGCGCACCATCTGGTCTGCGTGTTTGGGATTCACGCCCAGACGGACGGCGATATCGACCGTCTCGTCGAATTTGGCGAACTTCGCTTTTTTCACGAGCGAAGCGGCCTCCTCGACGCTGTACTTGCGCGTTCGGTCGACGATCTCGTCGGCTTTCGCGCGGTTTTTCGACACTTTTGCCATTGTCCTCCTACTCGATCATTTCGATCTCCCACCGTTGCCGGACAGATTCGCCGGGCGGTGGTGATGCGAGGTTAGAAACGCGTAACGAATTATTTCTCGACGACGTCGATGCCCATGCTGCGCGCGGTGCCTTTGACCGTGCGAATCGCGGCTTCGATGTCCGTGGTGTTCATGTCTTGAATCTTCTGCTTCGCGAGCTCGCGAACCTGAGCCATCGTGACCTTGCCGACCTTGTTCTTGTTCGGCTCCTTCGAGCCCGCGCCGGGCTTCTTGTTCGTCGAGAGGCCCGCGGCCTTCTTGAGAAGGACGCTCACGGGCGGCGTCTTCATGATGAAGGTGAAGCTGCGGTCGCTGTAGACCGTGATCACCACCGGGATGATCATGTCGCCGCCCGCAGTCTTGGCGTTGAACTCCTTGCAGAAGCCCATGATGTTGACGCCGTGCGCGCCGAGCGCCGGACCGACGGGCGGAGCCGGGTTGGCCTTGCCCGCGGGGAGCTGCAATTTCACGTAGCCAGTGATCTTCTTCATTTTCGGATTTCCTCAGCTCCTACGCGGGTCCAATCAGATTCGTTGGGGCGTAGTTCGCTATTGATTACTCAGGCAGACTTTTCGACTTGAGCGAAGTCGAGCTCGACCGGCGTGGCGCGGCCGAAGATGGAGACTTTGACGCGAAGCTTTTGCTTGTCGGGGTTGACCTCTTCCACGGTGCCCGAGAAGTTCGCGAACGGACCGTCGATGACGCGGATCTGATTGCCCGCTTCGAACGAGACGCGCGGCTTCGGCTTCACCGCGCCCTCGACGATGATCTTGCGGAGATCGTCGATCTGCGGCGGCTTGACCTCTTGCGGGCGCTGGTTGCCGATGAAGCCGGTCACCTTCGGGGTGTCCTTGACGAGGTGCCAGGCCTCCTCGCTCATCGCCATCTCGACGAAGAGGTAGCCGGGGAAGCTGTTCTTCTGGCGGACGCGCGTCTTGCCGCCCGCGCGGGGCTCGCTCACGGTCTCGGTCGGAATCAGAATTTCGCCGAAGCGATCTTCCATGTGGTGCTCCTTGATGCGTTGTTGAAGCGCATCTCGCACCTTGTTCTCGAAGCCGGAGTAGGTGTGGACGACAAACCACTTCTTCGACATGGCGACCCCAGAGCTTGTTGCTGCTGCGTTCATGATCCGTACACGTGCTTGGTGACCCAGAGCCAAAACTGATCCATCAGCGCGAAGAAGATCGTGGCGAAGGCCGTCGCGATGATGACGACGGTGGTCGAGTTGGTGACTTCCTGCCGCGTCGGCCACGTCACGCGCGTGAGCTCTTCGGCGATCTCTTCGATCAGCGTGCGGACCTTCTTGTTGCGCCAGTAGTAGACGGCGACTCCGACGCCGATGAGGCCGCCCGCGATGACGACCACTTCGTCGACCGGCTCGACGTACTGACCGAACCACTGGGGCTTCCACTGCGCGGTCTTGAACCACGCGTAGTCGATGACCTTGGTCGAGAGGAACGCGATGGCGATCGCGCCAGCCATGTACGTCGCGTAGACGTACCGGCGGTAGCCGAGCTGGACGGGAGCCGTCGGGGAAGGGCCGTTTTCGTCCGGGCGGGTTTCGACGATCGGCTTCGGCTCGACAGTCGGCTCGAGCGCGACGGTCTCTTCCTGCTCGGAAGACTCCTCGTCGGCCTTTTCGCCTTCTTCTTTTTCGTCGATTTCGTCGGTTGCCATTTGAAAACCTTGCGTCAGCAGGGGCTGAGGGGCTCGAACCCACGACCTGCGGATTTGGAATCCGCTGCTCTACCAGCTGAGCTAAACCCCTAGAACTCCTTCAACCACCAACAGCGCTATTTCGTTTCCTTGTGGACGGTGTGCTTGTTGCACCGCGGACAGAATTTCTTGCGCTCGATCTGCCCGACCTGGCCCACACGACGCGTGGTCTTGTAGTTCCGGGTCGAGCACTCCGAGCAGGCGAGTGAGACGTTGATTCGTTTGCCGCTCACCGGCTTCCAGCAGACGTCATTCGATGACTTTGGTGACGATTCCGGCGCCGACCGTGCGGCCACCCTCGCGGATCGCGAAGCGCATTTGCTCCTCGAGGCCGACGGCGGTGATGAGCTCGATCGTCATCGTGATGTTGTCGCCCGGCATGACCATCTTCGTGCCCTCGGGGAGCTGGCACGTTCCGGTCACGTCGGTCGTCCGCATGTAGAACTGCGGGCGGTAGTTGGTGAAGAACGGCGTGTGACGGCCGCCCTCTTCCTTTTTCAGGACGTAAACCTCGCCCTGGAACTTCTTGTGCGGCGTCACCGTGCCCGGCTTCGCCAGGATCTGGCCGCGCTCGATGTCTTCCTTCTCGATGCCGCGGAGGAGGACGCCGATGTTGTCCCCCGCGCGCCCCTCGTCGAGGAGCTTGCGGAACATCTCGACGCCCGTCACCACCGTCTTGCGCGTGTCGCGGAAGCCGACGATCTCCACCTCTTCGCCCACCTTGATGATCCCGCGCTCGACCCGGCCCGTCGCGACCGTGCCGCGGCCCTTGATCGAGAACACGTCCTCGATCGCCATCAGGAACGGCTTGTCGATGTCACGAACCGGATCCGGGATCTCGCTGTCGAGCGCCGCGATGAGCTCCGTGATCGAGGCTTCCCACTTCGGGTCGCCGTTGAGCGCCGGGAACGCGGCCACCTTGATGACCTTCGCCGTGTCGCCGTTGAACTTGTACTTGTTCAAGAGCTCGCGGACTTCCATCTCCACGAGGTCGAGCATCTCCGCGTCTTCCACCGCGTCGCACTTGTTGAGCGCCACGACGATGTGCGTCAGGCCGACCTGGCGTGCGAGAAGAACGTGCTCGCGCGTCTGCGGCATGACCGAGTCGAGCGCCGAGACGACGAGGATCGCCCCGTCCATCTGCGCCGCGCCCGTGATCATGTTCTTGATGTAGTCGGCGTGCCCGGGGCAATCGACGTGCGCGTAGTGGCGCTTCTCCGACTCGTACTCGACGTGCGAGACCGCGATCGTCACCGTCTTGGTCGCGTCACGGACCGTCCCGCCCTTGGCGATGTCCGCGTACGAGATCGCCTTCGCGAGGTTCTTCTTCGACTGAACCTTCACGAGCGCCGCAGTCAGCGTCGTCTTGCCGTGGTCGATGTGACCGATCGTGCCGACGTTCACGTGGGGCTTGCTTCGAACGAATTTCTCTTTCGCCATTTTGACGGTCTCTCTTCCGAAGTTGCGTCGCCGCTCGAAGGCGGCGACTCGAGCCCACCACGGGGCTTGAACCCGTGACCTCTTCCTTACCAAGGAAGTGCTCTACCACTGAGCTAGGTGGGCGATGATTGGGCTAAGTTCTCGTTTTTCCTTCGACTGAGCGGGAGACCGGGTTCGAACCGGCGACGTTCAGCTTGGAAGGCTGACGCTCTACCAACTGAGCTACTCCCGCGTGCTCCTCGTAACGACGTGGCCGTGTGGAGGGTGATGGATTCGAACCATCGAAGGCGTAAGCCGGCAGATTTACAGTCTGCTCCCTTTGGCCGCTCGGGCAACCCTCCGAAAAAACAGTGACGGTTCTTTGGTTCATACGAAAAGGAAGAGACAGAGCTGACGAGGGGACTTGAACCCCTAACCACCTGTTTACAAAACAGGTGCTCTGCCATTGAGCTACGCCAGCGATTGCGGCCGGGGGAGCCAGTGGGCAGACCACAAACAAAGGAAGACATCTTCGAAGAGAGCTGTCCCCGAAGATGGGCGGCGAAGGCTAGCCCAGGACCCCGCAGCCCGCAAGCAAAACCAAAGCCAGACCGGAATGACACGGTTGAGGTATGAATTGCCGATGGAATCGAGGGGTCTCCTGCTCGTGGTGGGGGTGGCGCTGACTGCATTCGTCACGCGGTGCGTCGGGGATTCGACGGTCGTGACCGACGCGGGGAGCGACGCGACGACGGACGTCTCTACGAAGGACGCCGCCGGCGACGTCGGTCCGACGGACGCGGGTGGAGATGGAGACGCGGCCGTCGCGAACAAGCACGCGTACGCCACGAACTTCAGCGGCGCGCTCGTCGTCTTCGACATGCCGCTCACGAACGGCGCGAAGCCGACCGTCGTGCTTACGAACGGCTTCAAGCAGCCGTCGGACGTCGAGATCGTGCCTGGCGGTCTCCAGCTGCTCGTCGTCGACGGCGCGGGCGGCGTTGGACCGAAGCTCTTCGTCTTCAACCTGCCGATCACGGCGCAGAGCGTTGCCGTGACCGCGATCCCTCTCGATTTCGAAGCGATCGACGGCACGTTCGACCTCGAGGGAAACCTCTGGCTCGCGGGCTTCGGAACCAAGCTCGAGAAGTTCACGCCGCCGCTGGCCTCGACGTCGACGGCATCGCAGACGATCACGATGCCGACCGGGAACCTCTTCGGCATCAACGTGACGAGCACCGACGAGCTCTTCGTCGGCGGCACCGGACACGTCTATCGAATTCCACTGCCGAGCGACGCGGGCACGTATGACGGCGGACTCGACAATACGAGCGTCGCGACGCCGACCGGGATCGCCTTCAACAACCAAGCGCTCTTCGTCAGCAACTTCGCCGCGGGCGTGGTCGACGATCTCGCGATGCCCGTTCAATCGAGCACCCCAGCGACGCCGGTCGGCGCGGCCGTGCTCACGAACCCAGTGCGCCTCCGCTTCACGAGCGGCGGCACGCTCGGCGTCGCGGACGCGGTGCGCGGCATCGTGATGCTCGATGGGCCCGCTTACAACAGCGCGTCGGTCACGGTCCCGGCGGCGGGCGCGGACGCGGCGGTCACCAACATCCGCGGCATCTGCTTCGGCCCGTGACTCAGTGACGCGCGTGCGCGTCCTTGTCGGCCTTGTCCTGCATGATGCGCAGGGCCTTTTCGATCTCTTCCTCGGTGAAGGGGAACTTGGCGATCTCGGCTTTCTCGGCGGCGATCGCGCTCTCCATCTGCGACTTGGCCTCGCGCCCTCGCGTCACCCACGTCGACTTGTCTCCGACGCGGTCGGCGACTTCGAGCGTGGTGTTGAGCATGATGAGCGCTTTGTCGAGCAGCGCGCGATAGCGCACGTGCATGATGCCGAAGAAGATCTGACGCTGGTGCTCGGTCTTGGCGAAGCCGTCGGGCGGGATGCTCATCAGCTCGGAGTGGAGCTTCTGGTACATCGCGCCGAGGCGATAACCGGCCATCATCGCGAAGTGCGGATCGGTCGTGCGCATCGCGTCGGCGTACGCGGCCTGCGCGTCGAGCAGCCCTTGGCAGCGCGCGCTCACCTTCGTGATGAAGTCGTCGCCGACCGGGCGTAGCGCGATGCTCTCCGTCTCCACGCGGCGCGTCTCTCCGAGCGCGAACTTGAGCTGAGCGCCCGCCGAGGGGAGCTTGCCCGCCATGCCGATGCGGTTGTCCTCGAGGATGTCGATGCCGTTCTGGATGTCGCGCATCGCGAGGCGCGTGTCGCCGAGCTCCGCGCGCGAGAGGCCGCGCGCGCCGAGTCCCGTCATCTTGTCCATCAGGTCGATGTCGGTGCGCTGGAGAAGCTCCTCGCCCGTCTCGCCGAGCTCCTTCCACTCTTCGAGGTACGCGTGCAGCCACACGCAGCGAACGAGTGCGGTGCGCGCGACGGGGAGCGCGGGGAACTTCGAGGCCACGGCGTGGTACGCGTCGCGCGCGCGCTCGCGATCTCCGAGCGCTTCGTACACCGCGCCGAGATCGAAGAGGACCGTCGGCAGGATCGACTGCGAAGGTTGCGACTGGAGGAGCAGCTCGAAGTCGCGCTTCGCCGACGCGAAGTCACCTTCGGCGAGCTCGCGCTCGGCGCGCTTGAGGAGCTCGGGCTCGTTCGTGTCGCGCTCCTGCGTGACGATCTGCGTGGACACCGCGACGCGCGCGGCCGGCGTGTCGCTCACGTGGCTCGGCGCGCTCGCACACCCCAACACCGCGAGCACCCCGATCCAAGCGATCTTCGTCATCGAATGGAAGTGTGGCCCGCGCGTGCGAATTGTTCCCGTCAGGGCTCGTCTTCGCTCTTCTTCGGGGTCTTGAGCGGCTCGTCCTTTTTGGCCTTTTTGCCGTCGTTTCCGAGGGCCGACATGCCGCCGCCGTAGACCTCTTCGTTGAGCTCGTTCAGCGTGGTCCCGAGGCGGTTCTTCCAGTCGGCGGGGATCGCGTTCGGGTTCTTCTCTTCGACGGCCTGCGCGATCGCGAGCCAGTGGCGCGCGTCGGCGCGGTACCCGATGCGGTAGTCGGTCATCCCGCGGAGGTACGCGTAGCGCGCCTCTTCGCTCGGATCGAAGTGCGACTGATCGGGCTCGAGCGCGCGGAACACCGCGAGCGCGCGCTCGTGATCGTTCTTCACGTAGGCCTCTTCGCCGCGCGTCAGCTCATCGTGATAGGTCGCGCAACCCACGCAGAGCACACCGATGAATCCGAGCCAGCGCATCGAGCTCAAAGGTACAGCCACCCGGCGAAGACGTCACTTCTTCTTCGGGTTCTTGCGGCGCGAGTACCAGAGCGAGACCGCGGCTGCGATCACGAGGCCGACGACGACGTACGCGCCGCGACCGGGTCTCTGCGGTCGGTCCTCGTCTTCGACGGGGCCGCTGCCCACGGGGACGGGCGCAGGCGCGTTCGACGCTTGCGGGGCCGCGGGCGAGATCGTCGGGCCGTCGTCGTTCCACATGTTCTTCTTCGTGAAGCCCATCTCCTCGAGGATCGACCCGTCGAGGCGCTTGGCGGTGAGCTTCCCCGCATCGGCGTTGAGCGTGAAGACGACGTAGTGGTACGCGGACTCGACCTTGCGCGAGCCCGCGCGGAGGTGCTTGATCGGATAGAGCGGAGCGCCCGCGCCGCCGCTCACGACGTAGCGAAGCCCGTCGCTCGCGCCGCGCTCGTAGATGTGATCGTGGCCTTCGAGGAGGAGGTCGACGTGGTGATCGCGAAGGAGCTTCGGCACCTCGGCGCCGTGGAGCTTGTCGTTGTCCCCGTGGAGGCCGGACGAGAACGGGCCCGAGTGGATCAAGACGATGCGCCACGCGAGGTTCGGCTCGGCGTCCGCCTTCTGCAGCTCGCGTTCGAGCCACGCGCGGTCTTCGGCGAGGAACGTCGCCTCGCCGTTCAGCACGAAGAAGCGGATGAAGGCCCAGCGAAACGTCGTGAAGAATTGGTGCTTCTGCTGCTGGTCGGGCGTGCCGAAGTAGCGAAGATACGACGCGCCGTTCTCTTGAATGAGCTCGTGGTTTCCGACCGCCGTGAACATGCAGTGGTCGCGGAGGAGCTTGTCCTCCACGTCGAAGAACGCCTCCCACTGCGAGCCGATGCGGCCGTCGGCGACGAGGTCGCCGGTGTTCACGATGAAGTCGATCGGCTCGTCGGCGATGCGCTTCGCGATCATCTCGTGGGTCGCGACGCCGCCGCGATCGTCACCGAAGAGCGCGAAGCGAACGTCGCCTTTGTCGTCGTCCGCGGGCGCGGTCGTGAACGTGCCGTCCTCCTTGCCACCGCGGTTCGTCGTGACCGTGTAGTGGTACGTCGTCTTCGGCTCGAGCCCCGAGAGCGCGAGCGAGTGCACGCCCGTCTTCGGTTTGTCGTCGCCGCTGTGGTGCTTGCCCGGCTCGACCGTGAACGTCAGCTCTTCCGCGGCCTCCGTCTCGACGCGGACCATCACCTCGTGCGACGAGAGACTCGCGATGTAGGGGCCCGACTCGAAGATCGAGGCCTGCGCGAACGCGTTCGTTGCGACGAGGCACGTCGCTGCCGTCGCAAAGATCGTCGCGCGCACATGTGCGCACATGAATGGTCGTCGTGCCAAATGGGTCCTACGAATTGCTTCTTACTGGCGCGCAGTTTAGCGTTTAATGAGGTGCGTCGTCACAGGCGCGCTGCGCACGTCATTTATTTATGGCCGATCCGATCTCACCGCCGCCTGGACCTCCGCCGGTTCCTGGCGCTTCGAACCCAGGCGTGCCCACGTCCGCAGGCTCGAAGCCCGGAGTGTCTTCGCCTGGCCTCTCGAAGCCCGGCGTTCCGACTGCGGCCACCTCGGGCCAAATCCAAACGAACGAGGACGGGCTCCCGCGTCGCTTCGGCAAGTACACGCTCCTTCGCGTGCTCGCGAAGGGCGGCATGGCGGAGCTCTTTCTCGCGATCCAGAAGAGCGTCGCCGGCTTCGAGAAGCTGATCGTCATCAAGCGCATCTTGCCGTCGATGAACCAGGACAAGGCGTTCATCGAGATGCTGCTCCACGAGGCGCGCATCGCCGCGACGCTCTCGCACCCGAACATCGTCCAGATCTTCGACGTCGGCTCGGCCGAGGGCCTCTACTTCATCGCGATGGAGCACGTCCACGGCGAGGACATTCGCTCCATCGTCCGCGGGATGAAGGTCAAGAGCGTGCCCGAGTTCCCCCTCGAGCACGCGCTCGCGATCGCGATGGGCATGTGCGCGGGCCTCTCGTACGCGCACGACAAGCGCGATCTCGACGGCAGCCCGCTCGGCATCGTGCACCGCGACATCTCCCCGCAGAACGTCGTCGTCACGTTCAGCGGTGACGTGAAGATCGTCGACTTCGGCATCGCCAAGAGCGACAACAAATCTCAGAACGAGACCAAGAGCGGAAAGCTCAAGGGCAAGGTCCCGTACATGTCGCCGGAGCAAGCGCGCGGCGAGGTGATCGACGCGCGGAGCGACATCTTCGCGACGGGCGTCATGCTCTTCGAGCTCACCACCGGCAAGCGCTTGTTCAAGGGCGCGAGCGAGTTCGAGACGCTCAAGCTCATTTGCGAGCGCGACTACCCGAAGCCCTCGCAAGTGCGGCCGGGATATCCGCCGGAGCTCGAGCGGATCGTGATGAAGTCGCTCGCGAAGGACAAGAACGAGCGCTACCAGAACGCTCGCGAGATGCAGGGCGATCTCGAGGCGTTCGTCCGCAACAACCGCATCGCGGTCTCGAACATCGCGCTCAGCCAGTTCATGCAGGGCTTGTTCGAGGACAAGCTCCAGTCGCAGAAGGAAGCGCTGATTCAAGGCAAGGCGCTCGCGGACATCATCGCGCAGAACGAGCCGCAGCAGTCCGAGCTCGACATGTCGCAGGCGCTGCTCTCGACGCCCGCCGCCTCACACACGCTCACGGACGTCTCCACGCGACGCGGCGGAATGCTCTTCGGCGCGATCGGCGCGGCGGTGCTGGTGCTCGGAGTCGGCACGACGATCTACGTGATGAAGCAGCGGCAAGCTCGCCTTCAGGCGCAGCAGTCGACGATCCAGCAGGCGGCCATCGCGAAGGGGTCGCTCGAGATCACGAGCGATCCGCCCGGCGCGGCGGTCTGGGTGGACGGCGATCTGCGCGACGCGGTCACGCCCACGACGCTCACGCAGCTGCCGACCAACGGGCGCACGCTCGAGGTCAAGCTCACGAAGGACGGCTTCGAGTCGCACAAACAAACCGTGACGCTCACCGACGCGTCGCCCAAGGCCACCGTCAACGCGACGCTCAAGAAGGGCTCGGTCGTGATCGACGTGACGGTGCTCCCGTCGAGCGTGACGTCGCCGACCGTCTCGCTCGACGGAAAGAAGTACTCGATCACCACGATCGACGGCATCGCGTCGGGCGACCAGCACAAGCTCGTCGTGTCCGCGCCGGGCTACGTCGATTGGGAGACGAAGTTCATCGGGCAGCCGCAAGAGAAGAAGCACTTCGACGTGACGCTCGCGAAGTCGGTCGCGGCGAGCGGCGGCAACACGACGCACATCGAGTACGCGCCGAAGGGCGTCGGCAAGCTCAACGTTGGCGCCTCGGGCGGATGGTGCAACGTGTCGGTCGACGGCTCGCCCAAGGGCCCGACCCCGCTCGCGGGAGTCGAGCTGTCGTCCGGTCCGCACCGCGTCACTTGTACGACCGGCGAAGGCAAGACGCTCAGCACCAGCGTAAACGTGCCGATCGACGGGACCGCGCGTTACAAGTTCACTTTGTAGGCGCGTATATTGGGATCTTGCAGGCGGGTGAACTCATCGCCGACCGCTTCGTCATCGAGGCGCTCGCGGGCTCGGGAGGGATGGCCGACGTGTATCGCGCGCGCGATCGCGAATCGGAGGACCTCGTCGCGCTCAAGATCCTGCGCGCGACGGGGCCCGAGGATCTCGCGCGGCTCGCGCGTGAAGCGCAGGCGCTCGGACGGCTGACGCACCCGGGGATCGTGCGCTACGTCGCGCACGGGACCGCGAGCGGCAGCGAGCCGTTCGTCGCGATGGAGTGGGTCGAGGGAGCGACGCTCTCGAGGCGGTTGCGGCGAGGGCCGCTCCCGGTCGGCGCGGCGCTCGAGCTCGGACACGCGCTCGGCTCCGCGCTCGCGCACGCGCACGAGCACGGCATCGTCCACCGCGACGTGAAGCCTGGGAACGTGATCCTTCGAAACGACGATCTCCGCGATCCCGTGCTGCTCGATTTCGGCGTCGCGCGCACGGGGCTCGCGGTCGGGCTCACGCAGCTCGGCACGGTGATCGGAACGCCGCGCTACATGGCGCCGGAGCAGGCGCGCGGCGGGCAGACGATCGACGCGCGCGCCGACGTGTTCGCGCTCGGCGCGGTGCTCTTCAAGTGCATCACGGGACGCGCGCCGTTCGACGGCGAGGACGCGATCGCCGTGCTCGCGCACTTGCTCTTCGACGAGCCGCCCGACGTCTGCCAACTCGTTCCGCATGTTCCGCGATCGGTCGGCGATCTCCTGGCGAAGATGCTCGCGAAGGAGCCCGCGGATCGACATTCGGACTGCGCGGCCGTCGTGCGCGCGATCGACGCGCTCGACACGAGCGAGATCCCGGTCACCGTGGCGATGCCCGTGCCGGCCGGGCTCACGCTCCGCGAGCGGCGGCTCTTGTCGCTCATGGTGCTCACCGGGCAGGTCGACGTCGAGAAGGCGCGCGCGGTCGCGACCGACTTCGGCGCGCGCGCGGAGGCGCTCGCGAACGGATCGGTCGTCGTCGTCGTGAGCGGACGCGAGAACGCGAGCGAGCTCGCGCGCGTGTCGGCGCGGTGCGCGCTCGAGCTCCGCCACGCGCTCCCAGACGCGCCGATCGTGCTCGCGACCGGGCGCGGCGAAGACGTCGCGGAGGACGCGACGCAGACGAGCGACGGCACGAGCAACTCCCGCTACTCGGGCGTGTTCGAGCGCGCTGCGGGCCTCTTGCGAAGAGATCGCGGCGAGCGCGTCGCTGGGCCGATGCCCATCATGATCGACGACACGACCGCGGCGCTTCTCGGCGCGGACTTCGACATCGCGCGAGGCGTCGAGAGCGCGCACGCGCTCCGCGGGCGAGCGGCGGGGCGCGGGGCGTACGCGCTCCTCGGAAAGCCCACGCCGTTCGTGGGACGCGCGCGCGAGCTCTCGTCGCTGCTCGCGACGTGGGCGGACGTCTGCGAGAACGGCGTCGCGCGCGCGGTCGTCGTGACGGGCGACGCGGGCCTCGGCAAATCGCGCCTCCTCTACGAGACGCTCGCGGCGATGGGCACGCCGCAGCACGAGCAGCCGAGCCTGTCGCTCCGCGCGAAGGCCGACGCGACGACCGCGGGCTCGCCGTTCGCTGCGCTCGGCGCCGCGATAAGGCGCGAGGTCGGCATCAGCGACGAAGAGCCGCACGGCGAGAGGTGGAACAAGCTCGCCGCGCGCGTGGCCACGGTCGTCGCGCCCGGAGAGACGCACGTCGCAGAGTTCGTCGCGGAGATCGCGGGGCTCCGTTTGTCGGACGCGGGCGAGCAGGTCGCGGCGGCCCGACGCGATCCGCGCCTCATGGGCGATCGCCTCCGGCGCGCGTGGCACGCGTGGATGCGCGGCGAGGCCGCGCGCGGCCCCGTGCTCATCGTGCTCGAAGATTTTCAGTGGGGCGATCTCCCGACCGTGAAGCTCCTCGAGGACATGCTCCACGACCTCGCGGAGGAGCCCATCTTCGTGCTCGCGCTCGCGCGGCCCGAGATCGATCTCGCGTTTCCGAACATCTGGTCGCGCGTGGTCGTGCGCATGCCGCTCGTCGGCCTCTCGAAGAAGGCCGCGACGACGTTCGTGCGTTCGATGCTCGAGAGCGCGACGCCCGAAACGGCCGAGCGGCTCGTCTCGCTCGCTTCGGGGAACGTGCTCTACCTCGAGGAGCTCGTTCGCTCCGCCGCGGAGGGCAAGACCGACGCGCCCGAGTCGCTCCTCGCGATGCTCTCGTCGCAGGTGGAGTCGCTCCCGGACGCAGAGCGGCGCGTGATGCGCGCGGCGAGCGTCTTCGGCCACACGTTCTGGACCGACGGCGTGTGCGTCCTTCTCGGCGGCGAGCGCGAGCCGAACGATCGCGTCCGCGCGGAGACGAACACGCGCCTCGACGCGCTCGCGCAGCGCGAGATGATCGCCGCGCGTGGCGACTCGCGCCTGCCCTCGCAGCGAGAGCTCGCGTTCCGCAACGCGCTCATCCGCGACGTGACCTACGCGATGCTCACCGAGGAGGACCGGCTGCTCGGGCACGCGCTCGCGGCCGAGTGGCTCGAACGCGCGGGAGAGAGCGACCCGTTCGTGCTCGCGGAGCACTTCGCGCGCGGCGGCCGCAAGGACCGCGCCGCGGTCGAGTTCGGACGCGCCGCGAACAGCGCGTACGACGTCGGCGACTACGGGGTCGTGATCGAGTGCGTGAAGCGGGCGGAGGCGTGCGGCGCCGGAGGGAACGCGCTCGCGGCGCTCCTCGCCGTGGCCGCGGAAGCGCAGCGGTGGAGCGGCGCCACGAGCGACTGCTTCGCGACGGCGAAGCGCGCGATCGAGCTCGCGACGCCCGGGTCGAGCGAGCATTTCCGCGCGCTTCGCCTGTTCGCGTACGCCGCGAGCTTCAGCGGCCACCTCGACGAGCTCGTTCGCACGAGCGAGCTCCTCATGGCGTTCGAGCCGAGCGACGCCGCGCTTCACGACTGGGTCGCCGCGATGGCGTACGTCGCGAACGCATTCGTGAGCATCGGTCAGCTGACGAGCAACGAGCTCATGGTCTCGCGCCTCGAGAAGGTCTCGGTGGCGCGCTTCGCCGGCGACCGCGACCTCCAGAGCACGCTGCGCCGCTGCCTGGGCATGCGCGCGTACGGACGCGGCGACTTCCAGACGATGGCGGAGCTCTTGCGCGAGAGCGCGAAGGTTCGGCTCGACATGGGCGACCAGCGCGACCACATCCTCGAGATGTCGAACGTGGGCTTCGCGACGATGTTCCTCGGGCGGCTCGACGAGGCCTACGAGGCCTACGAGCTCGTGCGCGAGCAATCGCTGGACCTCAAGCTGACGACGCTTCACATCAACGCGACGCAGAACGGCGCGTTCGTGCGGCTCTGCATGGGCGACCTCGACGGAGCGCTCGCCGGATCGCGCGAGGTGCTCGCGCGCGCCGAGGTCGAGGCGCCGCGATCGATCGCGCTCGCGCACCTGTGCATCGCACGCGCGCTCGTCCGCCAGGGCCGCGCGAAGGACGCGGAGGCCGATGCACGCGCCGCGGTCGAGCGCGCGCCGACGCCCGTCGTTCGCATGTACTCGCGCGCGGTGCTCGCGGACGTCCTCCTCGGCAGCGGGCGGATCGACGAGGCGCGCACCGAGTCGAACGAGGCGATCGCGCAGCTTCGCACCATCGGCTCGCTCGCCGTCGGGGACATCTACGCGTTCGTCGTGCGCGCCGAGGTGCTCGAGGCGGACCGCGACGAAGAGGGCGCGCGCGAGGCGATCCTCGAGGCGCGCGCGCTCTGGATGGCGCGGCGCGCGTTCATCAAGGACGACGCAGGGCGAAAGCTCTACGACGAGAAGAACCCGGACAGCGAGCGCTTGCTCGCGGCGCACGCGCGGCTCGCCGGCTGATCAGACGCGCGCGAAGCGAACGCGAAAAATGGGTAGGCCGTCGGCGATCGCGCGGCGCTCGCGCGGGCTCCGCGCGACGTACGGGTTCTCCGCGAGGCGCGCCGAGCCGGGCGAGTCGCCGTGCGGCCGGTAGCGGTCGTCCGCGAGGAGGAGCGCCTCCACCTGCGCGGCGCGCTCTTCGACGTCGGTCTGGATGAAGAGCTCACCGCCCGGCTCGAGCAAGCGCGCCACCTCGGAGACGAGCCCGGGCGCGAGCATGATCCGCTTCTCGATGGCGCTTCTTCCACCACGGATCGGGAAAATGCGAGAAGACGCGCCGCACGCTCGCGTCGGGGCCGAGGCGCGGGAGCGCGACGCGCGCGTCCTCCGCGAAGACGCGCGCGCGCGGCGCGTGACCGAGCTTCGCGAGTCGCGCATCGACGATCGCCGCCCATTTCCGCCGGATTTCGAGCCCGAGGAGCGCCGCGGTCGGTTCGACCGCCGCCCGCTCGATGATGAAGCCTCCGCGCCCGGGGCCAAGCTCGATTTCGACGAACGCGCCACGCACGACGGTGCGCACGTCGACGCGCTGTCCTTCGGGAGCTTCGGGCAGTCGCGGCGCATCTGCGTACGGTCCGCACGCTCGAGCCGAAGGCGAGAGCTCGGACCGATTCGGCGAGGGTTTCACGCGCGGGATGATAGCGTGCTCACGCTTCTAAGCCGAGGCGACGAGGCTTGTGTGGGCGTGCTAAATGCACGCCCATTGAAGAAGGTCGAACGCTTCTTCCCTGCGGCCCCGATCGCGATCCTCACGATCATCCTCGCGTGGCGCACGCTGCGCGAGCTCGTCGGGCAGGTGGGTGAGCCTTGTGGAGCGCTCGACGACTCGTTCATCCATTTCCAGTACGCACGCGCCATCGCCGAGCTCCACCCGTTCCACTACGAGGCCTCGATGCCCGCGACGAGCGGCGCCACGAGCGTGCTCTGGCCGCTCGTGCTCGCGCCCTTCTACGCGATCGGCTTCCGCGGGACGGCGATCCTCTGGCCGGCGTGGCTCTTCGGCTTCGGCTCGCTCGGCCTCTTGGCGAACGAGAGCTATCACCTCGCCAAACCGCTCACGAGCAAGTGGGGCGCGCTCGGCAGCGCGCTCATGGTGCTCTGCTTCTCGGCGTTCACGTGGTGCGCGGCGAGCGGCATGGAGGTCGTGCCGTTCGCGTGGGTGATGGCGCGCTGCGCGCGTCGCGCCTCGGAGTGGCGGGAGGACCCGGCGAATCGCACGCGCAAGCGCAAATGGGAGCTCGTCGCGCTCGCGTTCGCCGTCGCGCTCCTTCGGCCCGAGGGCGCGCTCGTCGCGCTCGCGATCGCGGGCGTGCTCGCGATCTTCCAAGGCTCGCACCGCGAGCGCCTCGTCGCGATCGCGCCGGTCGCCGCGACGTTCTCGACGCCGTACGTGCTCTGGCTCTTCACGGGCTCGGCGCGCTCGAACACGGCGACCGCGAAGCTCCTCGTCGGAAACCCCTATTACCAAGGCCACGCGCTCTGGGGCGCCGTCTCGGACAACGTCTCGACGCTCTTCAAGAAGCTCCTCAACGGACAGGTGTGGTCCACGGAGTTTCTCCCGACGAACGCGATGCCCGTCGCGATCATGGCGCTCGTCTCGATCGTCGTCGCGGGGTTCATCAAGCGACGCCTCTTTCGCGCGGGGTTCGTGCTCGCGATCGCGCTCGGCATGATCATCCCCTGCTTCTACGTGACGTTCCTGTGGAACCGGCTCCGGTACCTCTGGCCGTTCGCGACGGGCTGGCTCATCGGGCTCGCGTGCTTCGCGGAGGTGCTCGGCGAGGTCGCGACGATCCTCCATCCTCGCGCGCGCGCGGGCGTGCCCGTGCTGCTCGGGTTCTTCGCGGGCGCGTTCATCGTGCGGCTCGACTGGGTCATGGACGACGTCGCGAACTCCGCGAGCGGCATCGACCGGCAGCACGTGAAGATCGGCCGCTGGGCGAAGGACGCGCTCCCGAAGGACGCGCTCGTCGCCGTGAACGACACGGGCGCGATCGCATACTTCAGCGACCGCCGGACGTTCGACATCGTCGGCCTCACGACCAACGGCGAGGCCAAATACTGGGTCGCGGGCACGGCGTCGCGCATCGAGCACTACGAGAGAATGCGCAAGGAGGACCTGCCGACGCATTTCATCGTCTACCCGGAGTGGATGGGGACGGACGCGTTCTTCGGGAGCGAGCTCTTCGCGGCGACGGTCACCGACTCGACGATCCTCGGCGGGCAGAGCATGCGCGCGTACGACGCGGACTGGACGCTGCTCCGCTCGGGGGAAAAACCTTGGACCGATCGCGAGCACGACCCGATCGACTCGGTCGACGTCGCGGATCTCGAGAGCGAGGCCGCGCACGGCTACGAGCTGCTCGCGCACGACAACGAGGAGGTCGTCGGCGACGCGACCATGTCCGACGGTCACCGCGTCGTCGACGGTGGACGCGGATATCGCACGGCGGACCGCTTCGTCGCGACGCTCCACCCGAACCAGCACGCGCGGTGCATCGCGCGGCTCGCGCCGACCAAGGGCAAGGCGACGATCGACGTGCGCGCGAGCGGCGAGACCCTCGCGACGCTCACGCTCGGCGACGAGGACTCGTTCGGCGGAGCGGCGTGGGGCGAGCAGACGCTTCGACATCCCCGCGGACAAGGCCAAAGAAAAAACCCCTCTCGAGCTCGTCGCTCGAGAGGGGTCGTTCTCTTCGTACCACTACTGGTTCATTGCGGAGTGAACGCGAAGGGATACGTGACGCTCACGATGCCACCGGTGGGCTCGGGGAAGCTCAGGCCGTAGAACGATTTCGACGACGCACGTGACGAACGCCCTGGTCGGCGATGTCGCTCCCGCTCGTGTCGTGCGCGGTGGTCACGCTGCCGTCGCGGCCGATGACGAAGGCGACCGACACGCGACCCTCGAGGCTCGGGTTCTGGCGCAGGCCCTCTTGGTAGCAGCCGATGAAGCGGCCCGAGTTGAGGCGCACGATGCGCTGGATGACGGACGGGTCGAGGCGACCATTGGTGGTGATCGTCGGGTTCCAGTCGATCTTCGGCCCGCGCGCGACGTGCGTCGGCGGGAGGCGTCCGTGGCCGTGGCCGCGGCCGTTGACGCCGTCGCAGTGACCGGCGTTGTCGCAGGTTCCGCCGAGGTGTCCGAGGCCGCCGATCTCGCCGACGCCGATGCCCTCGCCGAATCCGCCGCCGCCGAGGCCGGTGCCGGAGAGGCCGAGGCCCGTGCCGAACGCGTCGCCGATGTCACCCGACCACAAGTTGCCCATGTGGCTCTCGCGATCGGAGCCCGCGAGGAGGTTGCCCCACGGAACCACCGGTGCGTTCGGATCCGAATTCGCGGAGGCGAGCAGGCCGATCATGCCGAACTCGGCGGCCTCTTTGAGCGCGTGCTCGCGCGCGAGCTGCGCGTTCTCGGGCTTCTCGTCGCCCTTCGCGCTCCAGCGGCCCGGCGTCGCCGATTGCTTCTCGCCGCCCATCGCGCCTGATTCGTATTTGGCCTGCTTGCCGGCCTCGGGGTTCGAGCTGCCGCCGACGTCGCCTTGCGTGATCTCCTTCGGCTGCTCCTGCTGCTCGCGCTCGGCGGCGCTCTGCACGTACGCCTTGAGGTCGAGCATGCGCTGGCGATCGATCATGTCGTCGTTGGCTTCGCTCATCGAAGGCATGAAGAACGCGACCGCCGCGAGGAGCGCGGCGTGCACGACGCCCGAGCCCGCGATGCTGCGCATGCCGCCGTCCTCGAGGATCGCCGCGGCGACGTTCTTCTCGATGCGCTTCTCGCGCTCGGCGACGCTCACGTAGAACGTGAAGGCGCCGACGACGACGCTCACGGGCTGACCCGCGCGCGCGACGAACGGCGCGGCGCCCGGAGGCGTCACGACGAAGTCGCCCATCTGCCAGCGGCCGATCTCGATCTCGTCCTCGCCGACGAGGAACGTCATCGCGCCTTCCGTCGCGTGCCTCTGCGCGATCACGTTGGTGCCCCAGAGCTGCGTCACCTGCGCCTCGAGAGCCTCGCTCATCATCGACGCGGTCGCGGTTTCGAAAGTCGCGGAATTCATTTTGTCTGTCTCTCCCTTCCAAAAAGACAGACATCGCCGCGAGCGCCGCAGTTCCGAAAATCGTTCGAAATCGCCGGGAAAGCAGGGGTGGAAAAGTACATGCTAAGGTCTGGCGCGTGCGGAAGCGGGCACTCGGAAAAACGGGTCTTTACGTCTCCGAAATGGGCATCGGCACGTGGGGGCTCTCGGGTGACGCATATGGCGCGGTGTCGGAGAAGGACGCCGAGACGATCGTTCGGCGCTGCGTCGACATGGGGATGAACGTCGTCGACACGGCGGACTCGTACGGTGGGGGCCGCGTCGAGGCGATGCTCGGCCGCATCTTCAAGAACCGCGGCGACGTCATCGTCATCACGAAGGGCGGAACCGATCGCACGACCGATCCTCCACGCAAGCGCTTCGACGCCGAGTGGCTCAAGGAGTCCGTCGGCCGGTCGCTCAAGCGACTCCAGCGCGATCGCATCGACCTCTACATGCTCCACAACCCGAGCCTCGACGCGCTCGTCGCGGGCGACTGCGCGAAGACGATGGAGGAGCTCAAGGCGAAGGGCGACATCGCGCACTGGGGCGTGTCCGCCGGAAGCGACGAGATCGCGCGCACGGCGATCGACAAAGACGCCGAGGTGATCGAGCTCGCCTACAACCTCATGCAGCCCGTCGACCTCCACCGCATCGCGGGCGACGTGATGGTGAGCGGCGCGGGCGTGCTCGCGCGCTCGGTGCTCGACTACGGGCTTCTCACGGGCTTCTGGTCGAAGGAGCGATCGTTCGCCGAGGGCGATCACCGCCACCAGCGGTGGACGCGACTCGAGCTCGAGCGACGCGTCGAGCAGGTCGAGGCGGTGAAGTACCTCGTCAAAGGCGACGTGAAGACGATGCGAGCCGCCGCGGTTCGCTTCGTGCTTGCGAACACGCTCGTGTCCTCCGCGATCTTGGGACCGCACACGGTCGAGCAGGCCGAACAGCTCGTGCGCGAGGTGGGCGGCGGCCCGCGTTATTTGCCCGACGAGGATCTCGTGAAGCTCCCGCGCGCGCTCGCCAAGGTGGGCATCCTCACATGACCGAGCTCGACGAGCTCGTGCGCATCGCGGTCGCGGCGTCGTCGATCATTCGCCGTCACTACGCGACGAAGTTCGTCGTCGATTACAAAATCGGCGATGACCCGGTCACCGCGGCGGATCGCGAGGCCAACGAGTTCATCTGCGCGGAGCTCTCGCGTGCGTTTCCGGGCGTGCCGATCGTCGCCGAGGAGAGCGACCCGAGCACGTTCGAGGTTCGCCGCGACGCGGACGCGTGCTTCTTCGTCGATCCGCTCGACGGGACGCGTGAGTTCGTCGCGCGCAACGGCGAGTTCGCCGTGATGATCGGCATGGCGCGAAGGGGCCGCGCGGCGCTCGGCGTCGTCGTCGCGCCCGAGACGGGACGCATCCAAGCGGGCGCGGTCGGAGTGGGCGCTTACGAGATCGCGGGCGACGGATCGCGCCGCGACATCCACGCCTCGAAGCAGACGTCCGTCGCCGACGCGCGTTTGGTCGTGTCGCGATCGCGCGCCACCGACGAGACCTTCGCGCTTCTCGCGAAGCTCGGCGCGACGCACGTTCGAAAGCTCGGCAGCGCGGGCTTGAAGGCCGCGGCGGTCGCGTGCGGCGAAGCCGACGCGTGGCTCCAACCGAGCGCGGGCGGGAAATTGTGGGACACGTGCGGCCCGGAGGCGATCGTCGTCGCCGCAGGCGGATTCTTCGGGACGCCCCACCGCACGCACATCGACTATTCGGAAGGCGCGCTCGAGCTCGACGGGATCCTCGTGGCCGCGACCCAATCGCTGTTCGACGCGCTCTCGACGACCCGGTGATATGCTCGTCACGCCGGGTTTCTGGAGCTTCGATTGGCGACGTGTCCCACATGCCGGAAGCACTATGCCGATGACGTCACGTCATGCGATGCGGACGGATCCAGCCTCTTGCCGGACGCCGCGTTCAGCGCGAGCGACAACGATCTGCGCGCCGGAGACGTCGTCGGCGAGTACCGCGTAGAGGCCAAGCTCGGCGCCGGCGGGTTCGGCACCGTGTATCGCGCCGAGCATCCCGTCATCGGCAAGAAGGTCGCGATCAAGGTCCTCGCGCGCGAGTTCTCCGCGAAGCCGGACGTGGCGGCGCGCTTCATCGACGAGGCGCGCGCGGCGAACCAGATCCGCCACCGCGGCATCATCGACATCTTCGCGTTCGGCACGCTGCCCGATGGCCGCCACTACTTCGTGATGGAGCTGCTCGAGGGTGTGTCGCTCGAAGATCAGCTGCGTGCGAACGGTCCGATGTCGCCGCAGGACGCCATCCCGATCTTGCGCGGCGTCTCGCGCGCGGTCGACGCGGCGCACGTCTCGGGGATCGCGCACCGCGATCTCAAGCCGGACAACGTGTTCCTCGTTCGCGCCGAGGACGGCGTGCACACCAAGCTCCTCGATTTCGGCGTCGCGAAGCTGCTCGGCAACCGCAGCGGGCAAAAGACGCAGACCGGAACGCCCATCGGCACGCCTCATTACATGTCGCCCGAGCAGGCGCGCGGCGTGAACGTGGGCACGCGCACCGACGTCTACTCGTTCGGCGTGATGACCTACCAGATGCTCACGGGCGAGCTGCCGTTCCAGGGCGAAGCGGTGATGGACATCCTCGTGAAGCACATCAGCGACAAGCCAAAGCCGCCCTCGGCGATTCGGCCGGAGCTCCCCGCGGCGCTCGACGCGCCCATCCTCCACATGCTCGAGAAGGAGCCCGAGGCGCGCCCGGCGAGCTTGACCGCCGCGGTCGACGAGCTGTCGGCCGCGTGGGTCTCGGTCGGCGGAGCCCACGAGATCTCGCTGCCTTCGTTCGCGCTCTCCGCGACGCCGAGCGGTCGCCTGATCTCGCAGGAGACGCTCGTCGGCGCGGAGACGGAGATCGCGCCGACGGCGAAGAAGCGCAGCGCCGCGTTGATCGCGATCGCGGCGAGCGTCGTTGCGCTCGCGGTCGGCGTCGGGGCTTACTTCGTGGTCGCGCCGCGGCGCGAACCCGTGAAGGTGCCGGCCGTGGCGGACTCGCACGGCACGACGAGCGCGTTGGCGCCAGCGACGACGTCCGCTGCCGCGAGCGCGAGCGCGAGCGTCGCGCCGCAAGCGACCGAGGTCGAGCTCACGATCGACTCGACCCCGCCGCACGCGGAGGTCTTCGACGGCGCGAAGAAGCTCGGCACCGCGCCCGGCCCAATCCACCTCGCGCGCGCGACGGGAACGCGAAAGCTCACGTTCAAGGCGACCGGCTTCGCTCCGCGCGAGACCGAGGTCGACACGTCCTCGAACGGCACGATCTCGATCGCGCTCACCGCGAACGCGCAACAAGGCACGAAGCCCGCGGGCACCAAGCACACCACCTCGAGCGAGCTCGAGGCGCCCAGCTTCTGAACGCATGATCTCACGCTCCGCAATCGGCGCCAGTATCGTGTTCGGCCTCCTCGCGATCGCGACGAGCTGCCAGACGCTCCCTGCGCTCACGCCCTCGTGCGGCAACAAAGTGATCGACCCCGGCGAGGACTGCGACTCGTTCGGGGACCCCAAGATTCCGGGCTCGACGTGCATCGCCGCAGGACAACCGGGCGCGTGCCACTACGCGTGCGACGAGTCCGCGTGCCCGGCGACGTACACGTGCGGCGGCGCGACGCACGTGTGCCGCCAGCCGAGCGGGAAGTTCAAGGCGTCGGTCGCGGTCGCGGGCGAGAGCGCGAGGCGCGTGCTCTCGGGCGACTTCGACGGAGATGGCGCTGCCGACGTCGTCACCGTCGGGACCACGAGCCGCATCCGCTTCTTCGACGGACGGTCCGCCGGTCCGCAGCTCGCGCTCTCGTCCGAGTCGTCGCTCCCCGCGCTCGGAGACCTCACGGCGGACGGACGTACGAGCGGCGTCGTCGTCAGCACGTTCGTCGCGACAGGCGGAAGCGGCGCGATCGAAGGCAACCTCCGCGTCTGGCGCGGTTCGGCGGATCGCACGCTCCTTCCGACGGTCTACCCGAACATCGACCTCACGGCGCAGGGGCTCACGGGGGGTCGCGCGATCTCCGCGTTTCGCGCCAACCAACTCGGCACCGACGTCTTCGCGCTCCTCACGAGCTCCGCGGGCAGCGCGCTCTACTACGTCGTCGGCGCTGGGCTCCCGACGGGCAAACCGCTCTACTCGAACCTCGGATCGCCGAGCGCGATCCAAGGCGAGATCCCGGTCAGCACGCTCGGATCGGGGTGTCTCCTGCAGACGCCATTCACGAGCTGCCAGAGCATGGTGCTCGCGTTCACGGGCGCGAGCAGCGTCGGAATTTATCCTTCGTGCAACGCGCAGCTCGCGGTGAACGACGGCACGGTCGCGCCGCTCACGTTCACGCTGCCGAGCGACGTCGTTGCGGGGCCCGCGTTCTTGATACGGCCTCCGAGCGGCGGCGCGCCGTCGCTCTACGTCGTCGGCAACCAAGGCGTCTGGGCGTTTCCGGGCAACGCGTGCTCGATCGCGACGACGGGCGTGCTCGTCCCGGGGCTGCCCGCGCCGTCCACCTCGCGCATCCTCGCCCTCGGGTACATCGACGACTCGCAGGTCGCCCCGTTCTACCTCGACTGGGTCGACGTCGACGGAATCCACGTGAAATACGGGCCGCTCGACACGGACGTCACGTTCACGCCGGCGCCTTCCAACGACGCGGACGCAGGGACCGCGTGGTTCGACGCGCGCATCGACGATCTCAACCTCAACGGCTTGCCCGACGTCGTCGCGATCTCGCCGAGCTCGCTCGATTTCTACAACGGCACCGGGTCGGTGCTCCTCAATCCGAAGCACATCGCGCTGGACGGCACGGCGACGCACCTCGCGACCGGCGACTACGACGGCGATTTCGTCACGGATTTCGTCGTGACGACGCACAACGACTCCACGGGCCTCGTGACCGACGACATCGGCATCGCGTTCGGACAGTTCACGGGCTTTCCGTCCGCGCCCACGTCCGTTGGCCGCCTCGGGAGCATCACGCAGGTCGAGCCTGCGCTGTTCGATTATCGGCTCACCGGCTCGGCGGATTTCATCACGACGCTCTTCGCGGTCGGAACGGCGCCGGACAATCACATCGCGGTCAGCATCCTCGAGGGCGATCCCGATCGGCTGATCAACTCGCCGTTCTTCCTCGATCCTTCGACGCGCTCGAGCCTCGTCAGCGCGGTCGTCGGAGACTTCACGGGGTCGGGGCACGCGGGCCTCGCGGGGATGGCGCTGCAAGCGGGCAAGCCGCCGACGACCGGGCTCTGGTTCGCTGCGGCGACGGGCGCCGCGCAAATCGACGTGTCGACGAGCTCGGTCTCGCCGGCGCTCCCGAACGTCACGATGAGGCCCGACGCGTCCACGCGTGACGCCCTCGCCGCGATCGACGTGGGCGGGCCGGCGGGAAAAGAGCTTTTGCTCGTTCAGCCCGCGCAAAAGAACATCGGCTTCGGCGGCCTGTTTTTGCTGACGAACGTGCAAGGGTGGCAAGTCCTCGCGAACGAGCCGCTCACCGACGCGACGATGCTCGCGGACAAGGGCGGCGTCGTCGTGCGCACGGCGGACCTCGACGGCAACGGCTTCGACGACGTGATCGTCGAGTACGGCGACGCGACGAACAACGACGCGTTCGCCGCGAAGATCATCCTCAACCAGGGCAACGGCACGCTCTCGTTCGCGAGCGCCATCACGCCGGCGCTCCCGCCCGACACCATCGCGCTCACGACGATCCACGCGAAGCCCGACGGCACGACGCAGCTCGTCGCGCTCGCGCGCGGCGGCGTTTACCTCGCGTCGTTCACGAACGGCGCCGTCGGCAGCTTCGATCGCGCGATCGATTTCGCGGGGTTCACCGACGGCGGGGCCACGACCGTTCGCGACTGCGTCGCTGCGGACGTCGACGGCGACGGCGTCGAGGACCTCGTCATCGGCACCTCGACGGGCTTCCTCGTCTACTTCGGCGACGCGGAGGATCCGTGAGGCGCCCGCTCGAGCTCGCGTGCGCCGCGCTCTTGGCGACGACGATCGCCGCGCCGGCGCGCGCCGACGAGAACAAAGACCAGGCCAAGATCCTCTTCGCGGCTGGCGCTGCCGCGTACGAAAAGCGCGACTACGTCGGCGCCATCAAGGCGTTCGAGGCCGCGGAGCGACTCGCGCCGCACCCGGCGATCGTCTTCTCGCTCGCGCAGGCGCACCGGCGCCAGTACTACGCCGACGGCAAGCCCGAGCAGCTGCGCGCGGCGCTCGACGGCTACCGCGAGTACGTCAAGCTCGTGCCCAAGGGCGCTCGCCACGACGACGCCACGCAGGCCCTCCAGGAGCTCGGCGCGAGCTCGACGCCGACGCGCGAGCAGGACGCCGCGAGCATCAGCGTCAACTCCTCGGGCACTCGCAACGCGCGCGTCGCGATCGACGACGGCGCTCCGGTGGAGCCACCGTTCATCGGTCCGGTCGCGGCCGGCGTGCACCACGTCGTCATCTCGGCGGAAGGCTACGTCTCCGAGGCGCGCGAGATCACCGCGGTCGACGGGAAGATGGTCGCGCTCGACGTCCCGCTCCGCGAGAAGCCCGCTCACGTCACGCTCGCCGCGCCCTCGGGCGCGCGCGTCGACGTCGACGGAAGGCCCATGGGCGACGCGCCGCTCGCGACGCCGCTCGAGCTCGCGGCCGGCGTGCACCTCGTCTCGGTCACGCAGAACGGACACGACGCGTTCGTCCGCGAGATCGACCTCTCGCGAGGCGAAGAGCGCAAGCTCGACGCGGCGCTCCCTCCGAGCCGCCAGCGCAAGATCGCGATCGCGATGCTCGTCGGCGCAGGCGTCACCGCCGCCGCGGGCGCCGCGTTCCTCTCCGTCGCGCTCGTCGAGCAAGCGCAGGCGGTGTCGTACCTCGAGCTCCAAAAGACGCGCGCGCTCACGCAAGCGGAGGGCGCGGCCTACACGGACATCCGAAACGCGCGCATCGACTGGAGCATCGTCACGGGCGCGACGTTCGCTGCCGCCGCGGCGCTCGGCGTCGCCGGCGTGCTCCTCTTTTCGTTCGACACGCCATCGACCACGAGCGCGGCGCACCGCGATCTCGAGCACACCAAACCCAAGCCGAACGAGCACAAGAACGAGCCCGTGGAGATGGCGGTCAGCCCGATCCTCTCGCCGAGCACCGTCGGCGTCGCCGCGCTATTGAGGTTCTGATGCGTGATCACGCGGAAATCGTCGTCATCGGCGCCGGCATCATGGGCCTCTCGATCGCGTACCACCTCGCGAAGGCGGGCACGAAGGACGTCGTCGTGCTCGACAAGAGCTACCTCTGCGGCGGCGCGAGCGGGCGCAACGGCGGCGGAGTGCGCGCGCAGTGGTCGAGCGAAGCCAACGTGCGCTTGATGCAAGAGAGCATCCGCATGTGCCAGGACTTCGCGAGCGAGTTCAAGATCAACGTCTGGCTCCGGCAAGGCGGCTACCTCTTCGTCGTGCGCGACGAGGAGAAGCGCCGCGCGCTCGAGGCGAGCGTGAAGGTGCAGAACGACTGCGGCCTCGGCACGCGCATGCTCACGCCGAAGCAGGCGCAGAAGCTCGTGCCCGAGCTCGACGTGAGCGGCATCGTCGCCGCGAGCTACAACCCAGACGACGGCGTCGTCTTCCCGTGGCCGTTCGTTTGGGGCTTCGCGCAGGGCGCGCGGAGGCTCGGCGCCGTCTGTCGAGACGTTCCGCGACGTCGTGGGCTTCGAGACGAGCGGCAAGCGCATCGAGGCGGTCGTCACGAAGCGCATCCAACCCGACGGCACGCTCGGCCCCGCGGAGAAGATCAAGACACACCGCGTGGTCAACGCGGCGGGCGCGTGGTCACCCGAGATCGCCAAGCTCCTCGGCGTCGACCTCCCCAACAAACCGCACCGCCACGAGATCTGCTCCACCGAGCCGCTCAAGCCGTGGCTCCGCCCGCTCGTCGCGGATCTCGGCGATGGCCTATATTTCAGCCAATCTACGCGCGGCGAGATCGTCGGCGGCATCGGCCAGCACTACGTGCCCGACGGCCTGAACCAGAATTCGTCGTTCACGTTCCTCGGCACGTACGCGCGCGCGCTCGTCCGCGCGTGCCCGATCCTCGCGGACGTGAAGATCCTCCGCCAGTGGGCAGGCTGCTACGACATCACGCCCGACTCGAACCCGGTCGTCGGCGAGGTCGACGAGGTCGAGCACTTCTATCAAGCGAGCGGCTTCATGGGCCACGGCTTCATGATCGCGCCCGTGATGGGCAAGCTCATCGCCGGCCACATCCGCGACCCGAAGCCTCTGCCGCTGATCGATCGATGGAACCTGCGTCGCTTCAAGGAGGGGAAGCTCCTCTCCGAAGCGATGATCATCGGATGAGTTGCGAGCGCCCGTTCACCTGAGTGAGCCCGCGACGTCGAGCGGCGGGCCGATCAACTGCCGGCCGGGCCACTTATGGCTGGCAGATGTTCTCGCATGGGGTGTAACCGCCAGCTTGTACGACTGGAACGCCCGCGAGAGCGCCCCCACCGTCGGCATCGAAGGTAACGCTTCCGTCCGTGCTTACCGACGCGACGTGATCGACCATGCCGCACCCGTTCGGATTGCAAACGCCGTTTTGGCCACGGTCGTTCACGCCGTTGATCTTCGTGCAACCGCCGGAGGCGGTCCCGTTAATGACGAACTGTTGATAGAATGCTTGGCAGTATGCGTCACCCTCCGGTCCCCAAACGCACGCGACCGCGGGCTCACTAGGGTTGATCGCCAGATACGATTCCGCCAGCGAACAGCGTCCTTTGCGGCACTCGGCGTAAGGCATGTATCCGAACGATAAGCCCGCCTGTGCGACCCATGCCTCACAAGTGGCGGACGGGCCCGTGGGCTCGTTGCAGCTCGGCGCCGCAGACGAGACCTCGATGTAAAGTGCCGCGTCGTATCCAACACAGGCTGATCCTGGCGCGAAAAGAACGTGACCATCGGGCTCGTGAAAGACGCCCGCGTCGTCGAGCGTGCCGGGCGGACCGCTCGCAATCTTCCCACCGCACGCCAAAATGGTTCCCGTCGCGATCGCCGAAGCGACCGCGAGCGCAGCGATCACGCGCTTCATTGGGCCGGCGTGAAATCGACGCGAACCGTCTGTACAGCCTGGTTTTGGCCAACGCCACCCGCTGATCGGCCCGCTTGCGTCCAGAACGGGAAGAAACGCCGCCTGCCCTGCGGGAAGGGCATCATCGCGCCTCCGGCGACGATTGCGTTTTGCCAGCCGAGGCCGTTCGCCGACGTGAGATCAGCGAACGGCGGTGGCTGGTACGGGACGTAGTCAATCGCGTCTTGAGGACCTAATGTGAACGGCGCGTCCGTGGGCTGCGCGTTTTGAAGGTCGGATGTTCCAACGAGCGCGGCGCGCGGCGTCGTGATCGCCTGCAAGAACCATTGGAGCGCCGTTCCTCCAGTCGCCGCGGGTTGGTAGAACCCGACGAGCAATCGCGCGTTCGTGTCGAAACCGAGCGTCGGACGGATGATGGAGGTGGCGTTGAAGGCAGCGGTCGCACAGTGTTGCCCGGTCTGGAGCCAGCGTCCGTGCGGTCCCGTTGACGCCGTCGGGCAGAACTCCCGCCACGTCGAATCGTCAGGCAGATCGGAGTCACGCACCGAAGCGCCTCGCAACGCGCTCATGAACAGGCGAGCTTGTCCTTCTGCCGTCGTCGCGATGAAGAACAGGTTGCCGTCAGGGCCGAGCGCCGCGTCGTACTCCTTGAGGCCGCGCTGAACGGTGGCTCCATCGGCGCACCACACGAAGTCGTTCGTCTCGACGATGTGCGTGTGCTTCGACCACTTGGCCCCGCCGTTGAACGTGTTCACGGCCCCCCAAGCGATGTTGGTCTTTGTCGTGTCGGGGCACTCGTGGTCGCCGAGCGAATCGTCGTTCGAGTAGATGACCGTGATCACGCCATCGGCGGCGAGGACCTTCAGGTATCCCTGACCCTGGTTCACGCCGCCGCCGGCACGATCCATGTTGTCAATGCCGACGGACTGACCGATGAGCTGCGGGTTGCCCGACGAATCGATGAAGAACTCCTGCATGCACCCGCCGAACGAGTTGTGCTGCTTGTTGCGCCACACGACGACGCCGAGCGGTGGATCGACGGTGTTGTCGAAGGTCACGTTCGGGAAGTCTTGCGCGCCGCCGTCACAACCCGCGCCAGCTTGATTGACGACTATCGTCTGAGCGCTGCCGAATCGCGCGAATGTCGTCCCGCCGTCGTTGGACACGACGAGCGCGACTTTCTCCGCCGTCGAGATGTTACCGTCCGTGTCAACGAGCCCGACGTAGACGACATTGCGATTGCCAATCTGAGGACCGTTCGCGACGCGCGCGGTGCCTTCGGCAGCGACGGTTCCGCGTCCGAGCCAGTGCTGAAAATTCGGGGGCGCCGAAACGTTTGTTCCCCCGTTGCAGGCCGCTGAATTGTGCGGATCGAAGTTGCACGTCGTCGTGAATGTCGGACCAGCTGTGCAATCCAGCCCTCCAGCGCAAGAGAGCACGCTCCATCCCGGCGCCGGGGGGCCGCCAGGCTCTCTCGTCTGATCGAAGCTCGCCCTGTCGTACGTTACGACAATTTGCTCGTCCGGCGCCGCCACCGCGGCTGGCGCGTTGCCCTTCGGAACGTATGCGGCCGAAGGCCCGTACGAGGGCGAGTCGAAGATGGTCTGCAGATTGTCCGGCGTGATGAGCTTCGCGGACGAAGATCCGCTCGGCCCATCGTCACGCGCGCAAGCAAGCAACACGCGCGGCACCAAGGCGCGAGGCGACATCGTTTTCCCCTTTCGTGAACGAACCCACGATGCGCGAGCTGCGCGCAGCGTCGGGCCAGGTTACGCGCGCAAAGCCACACCTCAAGCGCAACCGCCACCATCGGCGCACTTCGGTAGTAGTGTGTGCGCGTGCTCATCCCCGGCGTGCTCGCGCGGGCGCCGTGGCCGGCGCCCCGAAAACGCAAGGTGCTCTCGCTCGCGGTCCCCGCGCTCGAAGATCGAATCGTGTGGGCCGAAGGCGAGCAGCACGCGTGGGCTCACCCCGGCGGCGGCGTCGAGAAGAAGCTCGACGTGTGGGAGCGCGAGGAGATCCTCACGAAGCTCGAGATGCGCGAGATCGTCCGCATCGACGCGGCGACGAACCTCGAGCTCGGCGATCTCGTGCGCGCGATGGAACGCTGCGACAAGCGCTTCATCGAGCATTACGGCGTCGCCCATGTGGCCCTCGCGAAATACGGGTTCGCGGCGCTCGACGCGATCTTCGCGCTCGCGCCGAAGGCGCCGCTCTGCGTGCACGACGTGCTCCGCCACGTGGACTCGCTCCGCGTTGCCGAGCGCATCACCGGCGACGAGGAGCTCTTCGTGGACTGGGCCTCGTGGCATCCGCAGACCGCTGCGCTCGCCACGTTGCCCGCCGCGCTCGGCCCCGAGGGCAATGCGCGCAAGGCGGCGCTCAAGACGATCGCGCGCCTGCGCAAGGAGGGTCACGAAGGCGCGCTGCGCGAGGCCGCGGCGAGCTACGGCGAAGACGCGGTCGCCGAGCTCGACGCGCTTTTCGCGCCCGAGCCGCTGCCTTCGCGCGCGCCGGCGCTTCCCACGTTCGTCGAGCTCGCGTCGCTCCCGATGCCGCGCACGAAGACCGGCGAGCCCATCGGCGACGAAGCGCGCGAGCGACTCGTAGAGCTCCTCTCGCTCCTGCCGCTCGGCGCCGCGCAGCACGCGATCGCCTCGGTGAAAGACGCGCTCGACGCCGAGTCGCTCGCGTCGCTCGGCGGAAAGCTCGCGGACGCGTGGGTCGCGTCGGGCGCGAACACGAAGCACAAGTGGGCGCTCCTCGCCGCGGGAGCGCTCGGTGACGACATCGTCGCGCGCTCGCTCGCCGATTGGACGATCGAGTGGGCGAAGGCCGGCGTCCACCCGCGCTCGCGCGTCGCCCTCGAGGCGCTCTCGATCGTCGGCACCGACGTGGCGCTCATGCACACGGATCGCATCGCGCGCACGATGACGGGCGCGCTCAAGGCGAACGCGACCGCGACACTCGAGGCGATCGCGAAGGCGCGAGACCTCTCGCAGGAGCAGCTCGGCGATCGCCTCGTGCCTTCGCTCGGCCTCGACCCGAGCGGCAGCACGTGGCTCGAGTTCGGCTCGCGGCGTTTTCGCGTGAGCTTCGACGAGGGGCTCGTCCCCGAGCTATTCGACGAAGCTGGCGCGCGCATGCCTCGCTTGCCCCGCGCGACGAAGGACGACGACGAAGCCAAGGCCGCGCGTGCGAGCGCGACGTTCAAGGGCTTCATCTCCGACGCGAAGAAGATCGCGCCTGATCAAGTGCGCCGACTCGAACGCGCGATGTGCGCGCAGCGGACCTGGAGCGCCGCGGAGTTTTCGCGTTTCTTCGTCGAGCACCCGCTGATGGTCCACCTCGCGCGCCGCCTCGTGTGGGTCGAAGACTTCGGAGCGAAGCGGAGACGTCTGAGCAGCGGGGAGCTCGAGGGGCCCAGCCCCTCGAACGAGACCGGCGGCGTGACCTTCCGCGTCACCGAGGATCGCACGTTCGCGGGGCGCGACGACCGCGAATTCGCGCTCGACGAACGCGCGCACGTCCGCATCGCGCACCCGATCGCGCTCGGCGAGGCCGTCGGCGCGTGGTCGACGCTCTTCACCGATTATCTCCTCGTGCAGCCGTTCCCCCAGCTCGGACGCGAGACCTACGCGCTCTCGGACGACGAGAAGGCCTCGCACGAGATCGCGCGCTTCGAGGGCCGCGCGATCGCCGGGAGCCGCTTCTTCTCGCTCAAGCACCGCGGCTGGGACTTTCACGACTACGCCATCGGCAAGGTGCTCCGCGGCGGCTTCATGGCGATGCTCGAGAGCGAGCCCGGGCTCGAGTTCCTCGCGTCGCGCCCCGAGGATCAGACGCTCGGCAAGCTGCTCCTGCGACGCGAGCGCGGCGCGACGGCGACCTTCGGCGAGCTCTCCGCGCTCGACGCGAGCGAGCTCCTTCGCGACGTCGAGCTGCTCGGCAAATAGGTCAGTGACAGATGCTCCACGGCGTGTGGTCGTAGAGGACGACACCCTCGCACGTGAGCGTGAGGTTCACCGGGCACGTGGTGTCCGTCGATGCGTAGCCGAGCGTCGGTCGGAGGTCGCCCGTCTGGACGCACATCCCCGTCGACGAGCGCGTCACCGTCGCCGAGATGCCCGGTGGTCCCTGCACGGTGACCGGGTTCGCGTTCGTGATCCCGACGCACGTCTTCGCGGCGACGCGCGTGTCGAGGTTGGTCGACGCCACGGGCGGCGAAGGCGCGCCGATGTTGAATTGCGCGATCGCCGTGATGATGGGGTTCGCCAGCACGAGGCTGCACGTCGAGTTCGAGGCGCCCGCGATGTCGAACCCCACGACGAGGTCCCCGCTGGGCGCCGGCGTGTCTTGTCCGGAGCTGCTACAGGCCACGAGCAGCACCCCTAACCAAAGATGAGCTCTCATCCCCCGAGTTTAGCAGGGGTTTTCGAGGGGGTGTGACCGTCTGTTGACACCCCCTTCCCGCGAGAAGTAGCGTCGTCGGCGTCCAAACGGAGCTCCCATGAAGATTGCTCGTTTCGGTTATTCGACGCGCATTTTGGCATTCTCGCTCGCGCTCGCGGCACCGCTCGCGGCGACCGGGTGCGCCGACGAAAATGATCCCGCGACGTGGGTGAAACGTCTCGACGATCCCGCTCAACGCCCGACGGCGATCAAGCGCCTCGGCCAGTTCTACGAGGACGCGCTCTCGAGCTCGGGAAACAAGCGCGACGACGAGAAGGTGAAGAAGGTCTCCGACGTCATCGTCGACCCGCTGACCAAGACGTACACGGCGGGCGGTCTCGACGACAAGACCCGCAAGGACCTCATGAAGGCGCTCGCGGACATGAAAGATCCGCGCACGCAGCCCGCGCTCGCGAAGGCCCTGAGCGAATACGAAGTCGGAAAGACCGACGAGGACGTGAAGTTCGCGGCCGAGAGCGTCGGCAACATGGCGAAGGCCGGCGTGAAGCTCGACAAGACCGTCGTCGACGGGCTCTGGGCGTGCTTCGTGAAATACCAACCCTCGAAGACGAACTCGATCCAGGGCACGCAGGCGATCCACGACGCGATCCTCGCGGTGAAGGATCCCTCGTACGGCGACAAGGCGATCGCCGCGATCAAGGCGCCCGCGGTGCTCGACGACTCCGTCAGCGACAAGGGCACGAAGAAGGTCAACGACCAGCTCGAGTTCTGGCAGACGACCTCGATCCAAGTCATCAAGGAGCTGCACTACAAGGCGGCCGCGAAGCCGCTCGTGCAGGTGCTGATGACGCGCAACAAGCTCGGCATCGCCGCGCTCGCGCAGTCGGCCATCCAGCGCATGCCGAAGGACGCCGAGCCGTTCCTCGCCGCGGGGCTCACGGGCAGCGACCCGGACCTCGCGAAGCTCCAGGCCGATTGGGATCCGAAGGAGAAGGGCTACGTCCCGATCCTCATCAACGTGCTCGCGTACACGTCGCTCGACGCGGCGCGCGACGCCATCATCAACTACATCCCGCAGCTCGACTCGGACACGAACCGCGCCGCTGCCGCGCAGATGCTGATCTGGTTCCCGACGACGCCCGCGCTCGTCGCGACGTACAAGGCGATCTACGCGAAGCTCCCGCCGATCGCCGACAAGGGCGACAACGACACCGGCACCGAGCGCGCGCAGCTCCTCGGCGTCGCGAGCGAGTTCTTCGAGCCGTCGCTCGGCCCGTGGGCCGTCGCCGAGGCCGCGAACGCGAAGGGCACGAACATGCTCAGCGCGAAGGTCGGCGCGATCCAATCGGCGATCAAGCTGATGGGCCCGGCCGACAAAGCCGGCGTCGAGAAGGCGCTCACGAACCTCGAGAACAGCGGCCTCTCGGTCAAAGAGAAGCAGCAGGTCTCCGACAACGTCCGCGCGGTCTTCAAGAACGCCGCGGAGGCGCTCGACAAGTGCCAGTCGAACGCGGACTGCTACGTGAAGGTCCTCGAAGACCCGATCCCGCAGACGCTCAACTCGAACTGGAAGGCGATCAAGGCCGCGCACATGGCCGGCGTCCTCGGCAACGACAAGACGCGCAAGGATCTCATCGCGCACATCACGAAGGTGACGAACCCGGGCGCGCGCCTCGCGATGGCCGTCGCGATCAACCACCTCGCGCCGAAGGGCGACGCCGCGGACGCGGACGCGCTCGACAAGATCGTCGCTGACGACACCACTCGCAAGGACAACGAAGCCCTGAAGGGCGACGACGCCCTCTCGAAGGTCGCGCTCATGCTGCGCGCGCGTGCGTCTCAGTAATAAATGATCCGGATCGAAGTCGAGAGCGGGCAGAAGCGCGGCGCCAAGGTCGAGTCCGCCGGCCAGGTGCTGCGGATCGGCCGCGCCGACGGCAACGATCTGCTCCTCACCGACGACCACGTCTCCGGCGATCACGCGCGCCTGCAGATCGTCGGGGATCAGTGGGTGATCCACGATCTGAAGTCGACCAACGGAACCGCCGTGGTGCGCGGAGGCGAACGCCACGCGATCGAGGACGGCGCGCCGTTCACGCTCGCGACGGGCGACGTCATCGAGCTCGGCCGAGGCGACAAGAACGTCCGGCTCGCCGTCACGCTCGTCGCCGGATCCGCCGCAGGCGAGACGTCGCAAGCGGCGAACGCCGAAGACGATGAAGACAACCGGACCGCCCAGGTGCTCGCGGTCCGGAGCATCGACGACATCCCCGCGGTCAACAGCACGGTCGAGCAGGACACGACGCGCCTGCGCGCGCTCTACGAAGCGCAGAAGCGCATCGGCGAGGCGGACGACCTCTCGGACGTGCTCGCGGCGATCGCCGACTCGGTGCTCGTGCTCGTTCCACGCGCGACGCACGTGACGATGATCCTCCGCGACGACGACGTCGATCCGGCCGAGGGCGTGTCCGGCTACGTGCCGGTGATGACACGCGTGCGCGGGCAACCGCAGCCGTCGGGGCCGATCCCGATCACGCGCAGCGTGTTCCGCAAGGTCGTCACCGAGCGTGCGGCGGTCGTCGCGGCGGACGCGCCGCGCGAGGTCGCGCAGACCGAGTCGCTCATGGGCGCGTCGATCCGCTCGACGATGGCCGTGCCGCTCTGGAAGCGCGACGAAATCCTCGGGGTCCTCCAGCTCGACAACCGCGAGAGCGCGGGCGTCTTCACGTCGCAAGATCTCGAGCTCATCACGGTGCTCGCGCATCACGCGTCGCTCGCCGTCGCGAACGCGCGCCTCGTGAAGCGCCTCAAGGCCGCGGAGGAGCGCCTCCGCAAGGAGAACCAGTTCCTCAAGGGTCGCGAGCAAGAGCGACGCACGGGCACGCGCGGCGGCGGCAAGCAGGAGATCATCGGCACGGCGCCCGTCATGCGCACGCTCCTCGCGCAGATCGACAAGGTCGTCGACACGCGCGTCACCGTGCTCATCGAAGGCGAGACCGGCGCGGGCAAGGAGCTCGTCGCCGCCGCGGTCCACTACCGCTCGCGTCGCCGAGACAAGCTCTTCGTGTCGCAGAACTGCGCGGCGATGCCCGAGAACCTCCTCGAGAGCGAGCTCTTCGGGCACAAGAAGGGCAGCTTCACCGGCGCCCACGAGGACAAGAAGGGTCTCTTCGAGATAGCCGACGGCGGCACGCTCTTCCTCGACGAAGTGACCGAGATGCCCATCTCGCTCCAGTCGAAGCTCCTTCGCGCGCTCCAAGAGGGCGAGATTCGCCCGATCGGCGCGACCGCGGAGCGCAAGGTCGACGTGCGCATCGTCGCGGCGACGAACCGAAACCTCGAGAAGGAGGTCGCCGAGGGCCGCTTCCGCGAGGACCTCTACTATCGCCTCAAGGTCTTCCCGCTCCGCGTCCCGCCGCTCCGCGAGCGCCGCGAGGACGTGCCGCTCCTCGCGAACTACTTCCTCGCGCGCTTCTCGCAAGAGCTCGGAAAGCCCGCTGGCGGCTTCTCGCAGCAAGCCATGGAGCTGCTCACGAGCTACGAGTGGCCGGGCAACGTGCGCGAGCTCCAAAACGAAGTACAAAGACTCGTGATCCAAATCGAGGCCGGCGGATTCGTCACGCCCGAGCTGCTCTCGCCGCGCCTGCGCCAGGTCGAGGGCATGGTGGACCGCGTGCGCCCGACGAAGGGCACGCTCAAGGAGATGATGGAGCAGGTCGAACGCTGGCTCCTCATCGAAGCGCTGCGCGAGCACGGCAACAACAAGACCGCGGCGGCTCGCGCACTCGGCATCACGCGCGAAGGACTGCACAAGAAGCTTCGCGCCTACGGGCTGTGACCCCCGCGGACGAGCGCTTCGAGCTCGTGACGAACGTCCGCTTCCCGCGGTCGAAGGCGTGGGCGCTCGTCGTGCTCTTGCCGATCCTCGCCGCGATGATCGTGGCGGGCAAATTCATCGGCTTCTGGTTCTTCGTTCTCCCGGGGCCGCTGCTCTACGTCTTCGCGAACCGCGTCGTGAGCGCGCGCGTCGTCGCGACGCCCGAGGGGCTTCGCATCGGCGAGCGGCTCGTGCGGCGGAGCAGGCTGAGGAGCGCGCTCGTGCGCCACGCGGGCGACAAGACGTTCGTCGCGTTCGAGGGTGACGAGCGCGTCGACGTCGAGGTCTCGAGCAACGTCGACGCCGACGCGCTGCTCCGCGCGCTGCACCTCGACGCGAGCACGTCCGCGGTGGAGCTCTCGCTGCAGCGGTCGGTCTCGCCGCCGCTGCAGATCCTTCCGCTCGCCCTGATGGTCATCTCGTTCTTGGGCCTGCGCGCGATCCACGCGAGCGCGCAAATGGCGTTCGCCGCGCTCGCCGCGATGTTCGGCTCGATCGTCCTGATCCGCCTCGGACACCGCGTCACGCTGCGCGTCGGCGCCGACGGGATCGCCTTCCAAGAAGCGCTGCGGAAGGAGCGGTTCGTCCCCCACGACGCGATCGAGGACGTGCGCGCCGAGGACGACTCGATCGTGGTGATCGAGCGCGACGGGCGAAGGTCCACGTTCTCGATCGGCGGCCGGCGCAGCGAAACGCGCGAGTCACCGGCCCACGCGGCTCAACGAAACGACGAAGCCGCGGCGATCGTCCGGCGCATTCGCCAGGCGCGACAGGCGTTCCGCGAAGGCGCGAACGCACCCGCGCTCGCCGTGGCGCTCGAGCGCGGCAAACGCTCGATGCGCGATTGGCTCACCGATCTGCGCCGCCTCGGAGAGGGCGCCGCGAGCACGTTTCGCACGATCGGCATCGCGCGCGAGCAGCTCTTCGACGTGGTCGAGAGCACGACCGCCGCCGCGAAGGAGCGCGTCGCCGCGATGGTCGCTCTCCGCGCGACGCTGCGCGAAGAAGAGAAGCCGCGCGTCCGCGTCGCCGCCGAGCGCATCGCGAGCCCCGAGCTTCGGGAGCGAATGGTCCGCATCCTCGACGCCGAAGACGAATCGGAAATCGAAGAGGCGCTCCGCGAATTGGAAGACGACGCGCGCTGATCGCCAGGCCGATCAAATCTCGTCGGGCCGCACGTCGAGCCCCGTGCGATCGAGGACGAGCTCCGCGTACGCGCGGCGGCTCTTCGGATGACGCGACGCGGGGGCCACGTCGAGGAGCGGCGCGAGCGCGAACGCGCGCTCCTCGAGGCGCGGGTGCGGGACGGTCACCAATTCGGTCGCGAGCGTCGTGCCTTCGATCCACAAGATGTCGAGGTCGATCGTTCGCGGCGCGTTCTTCTCCGCGCGAACGCGGCCCATCGACGCCTCGATCGCGAGCAGCGCGCGCATGAGATCGTCGGGCGAGAGCGCCGTCTCGAGCGCGACCGCGGCGTTCAAATAGCGCGGCTGCGCAGGGCCCGGCGCAGGGCCGACCGGATCCGTCTCGTAGACGCGCGAGCGCGCGTGGATCGTGCCGAGCTCGCCGATGCGCGCCACGGCGGCGCGGAGCGATCCGAGCCGATCGCCCAGGTTGGCCCCGAGCCCGATGACGCAGTTCACCGCGTCACGGTGCGGACGGCTCGAAAATCAACGGGTCGGTGAGGATGCCTTGGAAGTTTCCGTTCACTTGTCCGTTTTGAACGAAGAAGAAGAAACGTCCATCACGCAAGCCGCTCACGTTCATGTCGATCTTCACGTCGGCGCCCGGCGTCGCGTCGAAATCGACGCCAGAGACGCCCGTCGTCGTGTGAGACGTCGCGACGAGCACGTCAGGCGTCGAAGACGAGAGCGAGTCGCTCGACGTGAACTGATTCGGCGTCGCATTCGCGATCGACTTGCCGCTCATCGTCATCTGGAAATCGCAGGCCAGGCCCGAGAGCGCCGTGTCGCACGACCAATAGACGTGCCAGTGCCCGCCCGCGCGGTACTCGACGAAGACGCCGACGCCCTGCCCGCCTTGCACGTTCATCGTCTGACCGGTGTCGACCACGACCGTGATCGGCTGCGCGTTCGTGTCGGGCGGGGGGTTCGGATCGCTGTGCGTGTAGACGCACGCCGCGAGCAAGGGAACGAAGAACGCCGCCGCCATCCTCGAGAAATGCATGGATGAAGCTCCTCAGCGATGCCCGCCGCGACCGCCGCCGCCGCCGTGCGAGAAAGAACCCGAGTGCGAGTGCGTGTACGTGGAGGTCGAGGGCGGGTGATACCCGCCGCCGCCACCACCACCGCCGTTGAATCCACGGCCGCCGCCGAATCCGCGAGACATCGTCGGAGGCGCGCTGTGATAAACGGGCGCGCCGCCGCCATATCCGCCGCCGGCGCCATATCCGCCGCCGGCATATCCACCCCCGCGATAAGCGGGCGGAGCATTGCCGTACGAGCGAGACGGAGCGTACGAGCGATACACGGGGCCAGGGCCGCCGCGGTAAGGCTGCGGAGGCACGCCGATGTACTGCGGCGCCGTCGCGACGGGTCGGTTACCGACCACGCCACGCGGCGGGTAATACGGAACCTGCTGCGCTCGAGCCATGCCGCCCGTCGGATTTCCAGGCTGCGTCGCGAACGCGCGCGCGCGCAAGTAGCCGGGTGAGCGCTCCCACGCGGGCGGCGTCACGCCGAGGTGATTCGGCGGCGGACCCACCGTGGGATGAGCGGCCGTGCGATCGCCGGTGTAGACGTGCGTGCTGTTCGCGACGGTCGCGACCTCGGGACCCGCGAGCACGCGACCGTGCAGCGACGGCGAGAAGATGTCGCCGGTCCTGCAGAACGTGTACGGCGTGGAGACGCCCCAACCGACGTTGTACGCGAGGCCGTCGCGCCAGTACCACGACGGCGCCATCGGTCCCCAGCCGACGTAGCCATAGCCGTCGACGCCCGTACGCCAGCTCACCCAAGCGCCCGCGTAGCGTCGCCCGGGGATCCAGCACCAGCCGCGACCCGCGATGTAGGTCCAGCGTCCGTAGTGGAACGGCGCCCAACCCCAATCGTAGTCGCTCTGCCAAACGTAGTCGTCGTCGTACGCCCAATGGCCGCCCGTCACGTACGGCGCGAAATCCGAGCCGACGACGCCCGGATCTGGCTGCCATACGGTGCCGTACTGCGAGTCGTCCGCCCACGTTCCGTAAGGATCGAGCGTCGCCTTGAACTCGGTGAGCGCCGACGGATCGGTGTCGCTGTAATCCTGCTGCGCGTCCGCGTTGACGAGTTGTCCAGGATCGACCCCGCCCTGGGTCTGATTGTCATAGCCGATGGCGGCGACCGTCCCCTGTTGGGGCAGCGGTCTCTGTTGGCCCTGCTCCGCAGCGGCCACGTAATTCGGGTCTGTCTGGCCAAAAGCCGGGACATCCTCGTAATACGCACCACACCCCGTGAGCACGAGCGCCGTCGCGAGCGGAACGATGAGTCGCATCGCCATGGTTGTGGAGCAAATGTTAGACCCTTCTTGTCGTGCTGCAAGTACGGGGATTTGCGCGCAGTCGAGCCCATTCGTTCGCGATCGGCTGTCCCGTCCCGTTTACGAATAGGGACGCCGTGTTACGCTCACGGCCATGGCCGACACTCGCACGTCGATGACCGAACGCATCGCAGGGCTGCAGGACTACAAGCTCTATCGCGAGCTGCACTGGGAAGGGTCGTTCGAGGAATATCTCCAGATCGTCAGGGAAAAACCGCAGGTCACGCGGAACGCCTACCAGCGCCTCTACGACATGATCATCTCCTTCGGCACGGAGGAGTACATCGACAACAAGAAGAAGCTTGTAAGATACAACTTCTTCAAGGACGAGCTGTTCGGCGGCATGAACGCCATCTACGGGCTCGACATCCCGCTCATGCGCCTCGTTCACGTGCTGCGGGCGGCGAGCGAAGGTTACGGCCCCGAGAAGCGCGTCATCCTCCTCCACGGGCCAGTTGGGTCCAGCAAGAGCACGATCGCGCGCCTCTTGAAGCAGGGCGCCGAGCACTACTCGCGGTCGCCCGAGGGCGCGATCTACAGCTTCGACTGGGTGAACCTCGAAGGCACCGACCTCGCGGGCAAGGAGAGCACGCACTTCCCTTCGCCGATGAACGAGGAGCCGCTGCGTCTCATCCCGCCGGACTGGCGTGACAGCGCGATCAAGGAGCTTGGCCTCGGAAACGATCAGTTCAAGGTCCGCGTCGACGGCGATCTCGATCCCGCGAGCCGCTTCATCATGAAGTCGCTGATGACGAAGTACGGCGGCGACTGGTCGAAGCTCGTCGCCGCGCACATTCGCTGCCGTCGCCTCGTGCTCAGCGAGAAGGATCGCATGGGCATCGGCACGTTCCAGCCGAAGGACGAGAAGAACCAGGACTCGACGGAGCTCACCGGCGACATCAACTACCGCAAGATCGCCGAGTACGGCTCGGACTCGGACCCGCGCGCGTTCAACTTCGACGGCGAGTTCAACATCGCCAACCGCGGCATCATCGAGTTCGTCGAGATGCTCAAGCTCGACGTCGCGTTCCTCTACGACCTTCTCGGCGCCTCGCAGGAGCACCGCATCAAGCCGAAGAAGTTCGCGCAGACGGACATCGACGAGGTCATCATCGGCCACACCAACGAGGCCGAGTACAAGAAGCTCCTGAACAACGAGTTCATGGAAGCCCTCCGCGACCGCACGATCAAGATCGACATCCCCTACATCACGAAGCTGACCGAAGAGATCAAGATCTACGAGAAGGACTTCAACACCGGCAAGATCAAGGGCAAGCACATCGCGCCGCACACGCTCGAAGTGGCCGCGATGTGGGCCGTGATGACGCGCCTCGAGGACCCGAAGAAGCACAACCTGTCGCTCGTGCAGAAGATGAAGCTCTACGACGGCAAGGTGCTCCCCGGGTACACGCAGGACACCGTGAAGGAGCTCCGCAAAGAGGCGAAGCGCGAGGGCATGGAGGGCATCTCTCCGCGCTACGTGCAGGACAAAATCTCGAACGCGCTCGTCAACGAGCAGGGCGAGGGCACGATCAACCCGTTCATGGTCTTGAACGAGCTGGAAAAAGGCCTACGCCACCACTCGCTCATCACGAACGAAGAGCAGCGCAAGCGCTACCAGGAGATCATCGGCCTCGTGAAGCGCGAGTACGAAGAGATCGTGAAGAACGAAGTGCAGCGCGCGATCAGCGCCGACGAGGACGCGATCTCGAAGTTGGCTGCAAACTACATCGACAACGTCAAGGCCTACACCGTCAAGGAGAAGGTCAAGAACCGCTACACGGGCCAGGACGAAGATCCGGACGAGCGCTTGATGCGGTCGATCGAAGAGAAGATCGAGATCGCGGACAATCGGAAGGAAGACTTCCGTCGCGAGATGATGAACTTCATCGGCGCGCTCGCGGTCGAGGGCAAGAAGTTCCAGTGGAACACCAACGACCGCCTGCGCCGCGCGCTCGAATTGAAGCTCTTCGAGGATCAGAAGGACTCGATCAAGCTGAAGACGCTCGTCTCCGCCGTCGTCGACAAGGACACGCAGGAGAAGATCGACGTCATCAAGACGCGCCTGATCAAGAACTTCGGTTACAACGAGGTCTCCGCGACCGACGTGCTGAACTACGTCGCGTCGATCTTCGCCCGCGGCGACGCGAAGGATTGAAGGCGCGGAAGACGGCGCGCGGATCGAGCTGCTCGGGGAAATTCGAGCAGCCGCCGTCGTTGATCTCGATGATCGTGTAGCCACCGCTCCGGAGGCGCGCGACGTCCGCGGTGAAGAACGGCGACTGGATCACGTCACCGATGAACGCGAATCGAGCCGGGTCCTCCAGCACGGCGTCGTCGGCGTCGTAGTATGGCGCGTGGGCGACGAGTCGGCCGAAGACGAACACTAGGCGATGCTCGTCAGTGACCGCGCGCCGCTCGGGCGTGACGCCGCGGAGCGTCGCGAGCTCGAGCCACTTCTTGATCACGAAGCCGCGCTCGAAGCGGTCGCCGCGCACCTCGAGGAGGCGCTCGCAGACGGCGCGAAAATCGTCTCGATCGGCGCCCTCCGGCACGAAGCACGCTCGGTACCACTCCTCTTTGGCGGACTTCACGTGGTCCTTCACGACCCAGGGCGGCGGACCGAGCTCGTATGCGAGCTCCCACGCTTCGTCGATGTCGGGGTCTTCGGTCCAGCGCGCGGGCGCGGTGTGCTCGCCGAGAAGCGGGATGTACCGCGGCGCGTACGTCGCGTCCGTGAAGCTCTCGGGATCGACGAGCAGTGATTCACCGCGGTCGCTCATCGCCTCGTCGAGGCTCGCGTACTCCTCTTCGGACAGCATCCAGCCGCGGTAGATCCAAGTGCGACCGCGCGGCCGCGGAAGCCGCTCGAGCGCGCGCTCGGGATCGCCGTCGACGATGGGCTCGAGTGGAATCGCATACGACTCGATGTCGAGCTCCTCGGCGGCGTAGGCGTCGAGCTCGAAGCGATCGTCGGTGAGCGCCGTTCGAGGGCGCCCGAAGAGCAGCGCGTACGTCATCGCACGAACCTGATGGTGCGATTTGGGGACGCGTCGAGCATCGCCCGCATTGGACACGCGTGCTCCGCGAATGGGCACGAAAACGACCGTGGAAGCTCGACGAAGACGTGGCGCGTACAGATGTGGAACGTGCGCTCCGGGAAGAATTGCTGCTCGTGACCGACGATCCACTCGTAGAGGTCGGTGCCGTCGTCGTCCGGGTCTACCTCGACGAATCGCGCCATGAGCCTCGGGCGCTTGACCCGGAGCAACTCCCTGTCCCTCACCGACAGCAAACGCCACCACTGCCTGACATCGATGCGCTGCGTCCGATCCATGTCGCCTCCTTTTTGGGGGCGACGAGAGACGCGCGGTGGGCGCGAACCTGACTCAGAGACCGTAGCGCGTCTTGAGATAGGCCTCGACGCGGCATTTTGCGGTATGAAACCGCATGCGCTTGGTGCTCGTGTTGTTCGCGCTCGCGGGCTGCAGGCAAGCGCCGACGTCCGAAACGCACGACGTGGTGACGATCGACGCCGCAGCGTCGCAAATCGAGATCGACGTGCGTGCGGATGGCACGCTGGCGATGAACGGTCGCACCGTGAAGGACGAGAACGCGCTCGCCGACGAGGCGCGCGGGCTGGCGCAGACGACACCCGTGATCCACGCGGTGATCTACGTCGACGAAGGAGTCGCCTACGACCGCGTGATCGCGTCGATGAACGCGCTCAAGCGCGGCGGCGTGACGCACATGTCGTTCGGCGTGCGCGGACTTGCACCCGCGGACGCGTCACCGTGAGGTCTACGGTTTGCGCGTGACGACGAAGTTCGCTTCCTGGCCCGACACGTTCGTGATCGGGTTTCCGTCGCCGAGATCGACGGTGCCCTGGAACCCACCCGTGACCGTCACGTCGCCGCTGAATGAGTCGACTGCGACCGCGTTGTTCGGCCAGAGGCCGAGGTTGGTGGAAGACGAAACGATGCCCGTCGTCCAAAGCGCGACACCATTCGGGTCGAGCTTGCCGATGCAGATGCCCTGGTGCGGGCTGGGAACGGCGGGAAACGCAAGCGTTCCGAGCTTGCCGTCGGCCGATTGGCATTCGTTGGCGACGAACACTTCGTTCCACGGATCGACGCCGACGGATGCTTGGTTGTCCTGAAGCGTGCCGCCAAACGTCTGAGCCCAAATGACGTCGCCGAAGCCGCTCTTCAGCTTCGCGACGAAACCGTCGTAATTGCCCGCGCTCTTGAGCGTCAGTGTGCCGAACGGCACTTGGCCGTAGATGTGACCGCCCAAGATCACGTCGTCGTTCGTGTCGACCGCGACCCCGCCGGGCGAGGTCTGGTTGTTGTTGTTCGTGGTGCCGTCCGTGAACTGTTTGAACCAGATGCCTGCGCCGTTCGTTGCCGCGAGCTTCACGACAAGCGCGATCGCGCCCTTGACGCCCTGGTACGTCCAGTTCACCGAGTTGGTCGGATCATGCACGACCGTTCCGAAGGACGTGAACCCGATGACGACGGCGCCCTTCGAGTCGACGGCGACCGAAGTCGCGCTCGTTTGCGCGTCAGCCGCGATGACGTTGCCCCAGAACACGCGGCCGTTCGTCGGATCGATCGAAGCAACGTACATGTTGTTGTACTGCGGGTTCGTCCCGCCGCACTCGAGGCACGACAGCGTCAGCGGTGTGCCGTCGCTCGTCTTCGTGAGCGCCATGCCTTGGTACGCGAAGCACGTGGTCGCCAACCTTCCGCCGCCGTAAGCGAGCGTGCCGCAGTCCAAGTAGCTGTCGTTCGATTTGGTGTAGTTCGCGAGCCAAACGCCGTCGCCATTCGCCGACTTGAGGCGGACGAGGAAACCGTCGCCGCCCGTGCCAACGCGCGCGTACGTGACGTTGTTGCCGAACGAGATGGTCGCGCTTTGCGACACGAACATCGCGAAGACATCTCCGGACGCGGGCTCGACGGCGAGACCCGTGATCTGGTCCGAGCTGTTGCCGCCATACTGGCGCACCCAAAGCACTTTGCCCGACGGATCGAACTTCGCGAGCATCGCGTCCCAAGTGCCCGCAGTCGTGTAGTTCGTGTTGTTGAACGTCATCGGGTTGTACATTTGCCAAGCGAAGAAGAGGTTTCCCTGCGCGTCGTACGCGATAGGACCTCCGCCTGCGCCCGGCGACGCAGCGGCCCAATCGAAATCGCCCACCGCCTTCGGCACGGGTCGTGGCGCGTCCGCTTCGACGTCCGCCGAGCCGTCCGTAGTCGTGACGTCGGACGACGCGTCATTCTTGATCGTGCCATCGGTGCCGGTGTCGCTCCCAGCATCGACGACGACGGTACTGTCACCAACGCACGCGAGCATGAGCATCGGCACGCAACCAAGGACGAAACGTCGCCTCATTGCGCCGATTATTCACGGCCGCGCTGCCGATGGCAACCGAGCGGTCGCAGGTTGTCGCGCGCTACTTCGAAGCGCCGGCGGCCTTCGAGATCTCGGTGAACGCCTTCGCGTCGAAGATGGCGAGGTCGCTCAGGATCTTGCGATCGAGCTCGACGTGCGACTTCTTGAGGGCGTTCATGAGGCGCGAGTAGGTCGTGCCGTTCTGGCGGGCAGCCGCGTTGATGCGGGCGATCCAGAGGCGACGGAAGTCGCGCTTCTTACGGCGGCGGTGGGCGTACGCGTAAACCCACGCCTTGCGGACGACCTCTTGCGCGTAGGCGAAGAGGCGCGAGCGGGCGCTATGGTAGCCCTCAGCGTAGTTGAGAACACGGTTGCGGCGGCGGCGCGCCTTGAATCCACGTTTTGCGCGAGGCATTGAGAATCTCCAGAATCAGCCGTAGGGGATGAGGCGCTTGATCTTGCGCTCGAGCGTCTTGTCGACCATGTCGTTGTTGCGCGCGCGGCGGATGCGCTTGCGCGACTTTTCCTGCATCAGGTGGTTGCCGCCGGCCTTCGACCGGCGCACGCGACCCGAGCCGGACACGCGAAAGCGCTTCGAGTAGCTCTTGTTGGTCTTCATCTTCGGCATGACGGGGGCGCGGGTTATGCCCGGCTCGCTGGTGAAAGTCAAGGTGATCGGGTAATCAGGATCCGATGAAAGGCCTCGTTTTCGCCGCTGTCGCGTTGGCGCTCGTCGTGGGCTGCACCCTGCCCGATGAGCGCCAGAAGGCCAAAGCGCCATGTCCGGTGTGCCCGCCGGAGCCGCCCACGAAGGCCATGGTCCTCGCCACCATCCACGAATTTCACCTCGCCCAGGCGGGTTATCCGTTCTCCCGCCTTGGGGACGCGATGGACGCGTATCGCCCGGACATGATCCTCGTCGACGTGCCGCAGGAGGCGCTCAAAGGGACCCACCCCGAGGACGCGTCGATCGAGCTCGAGTACATCAAGCACGTCGCGGGGACCCGCTCGACCGACCTCGTCGCCATCGGGCCGGACCGCGAAGAGGCGTCCGTGTCGGTGAAGCCCGAGAAGGGCGACGAGGACGCGCTCCAGCGCGAGGCCGGGTGGCTCACCGAGCCGACGGCGAACAACATGACGTTCGAGGCGGCCAACGGGCTCGAGGGCTCGCAGAAGATCCTCGGCGCGCTGAGCGCGCGCGTTCGCTACTTGAAGGGTGATCCCGACATCGCGCGACGCGAGGCGTGGCTCGAGATCCAAGCCGACAAAGTCATCACCGACAAGCAGCCGAAGCGCGTGATGCTCGTGGTCGATCCGATTAACCGCGCGATGCTCGAGGCGCATTTGTTCTCGCGCGGCATGGGCATCGTGAACCCGGTGAAGGCCGTCAAGGACTCGAAGGAGAAGCGCGACGAAGGCGCTGTGCCGACGGTCGTGCTCAGCGCGTGGAACGAGCACTTGAACAAGCTGCAGGACCGCCTCCACCGCCTGCGCCCCGGTCAGGACCGCGCGTGGCTCGAATACAAAGTGGGCGTTTACCAGCTCGCGATCGACAAGCACGGCTCGTGCTGCGTGACGCTCGACTTGCTCCAGCAGCCCGGCGCCGCCGGCGGCGGTGATCAGCGGCCGATCGATCGCCCGAAGAAAAAGTGAGGGCTCATAGACGCTCGCCCTACCTCGAACGCCTCACGCTGGCGTTGCAGTCGACACGCGGCAGCGATGACACTCCGGCCGGACCGGCACGTGTCGCGTTGGTCTAAGAATTTGGCCAGAACCTCGGTGCGCCGCTCGTGAGCTGACACGGCAGGTGGCGGCCCCGCCGCGCAGTCTCGCTGCCGCAGGCCGAAGGCAACGTCAACGTGGTCAGGTCAAGCAAGGTGAGCTCCTAACTGCCCGCGAGCGCGACGAACGCGTCCTGGAGCTGCTTCATCCGGTCGCGCGCGCGCGACTCGGCGGCGTCGAGCGACTCGCCTTGGGCGATGCGATCGCTCACGTCGAAGTAGAATTTCGCCTTCGGCTCGGTGCCGCTCGGACGCGCGATGACGCGGCTGCCGCCCTCGAGATCGAACGCGATCATGTTCGTCTTCGGCAGACCGCGGGCGCCCGCGCCGAAGTCGATCTTCTCGGTGACCGTGAACGGGCCGAGCGCCTTCGGGCTCGCCGCGCGGACCCGATCCATCATCGCGGCGATTTCGCCCGGGCCGCTCGTGCCCTTGCGAACGACGTTCACCTGCCCGCTCACCCAGAGGCCGAACTTGCGCGAGATCGACTCGAGCTCGTCGTGGATCGTGCGGCCCTCGCTCGCGAGGTGCGCGACGAGCTCGGCGACGATCAGCGCGGCGCTCACGCCGTCCTTGTCGCGCACGACGTCGCCGACGGTGTAGCCGAGCGCCTCTTCGTAGCCGAAGAGGAACGCGCACTTCTCCTTGGCCTCGAGCTCCATCGCGCGGTTCGCGATCCACTTGAAGCCCGTGAGCGTCTCTTCGTAGCGTATCGCCTCGTGGGACGTGGCGCCGAGCGCGCGCGCGACGTTGCCGAGCTCGGGCGAGGAGACGATCGACGCGATCGCGAGCGGCTTTTGCACCTTCTTGCCGCGCACGAGGATGTGGTGACCGAGGAGGACGCCGACCTGATTGCCCGTGAGCTGCAGGTATTTCGTGGCGGATTTCTCGGATGGAACTGCGACCGCGAGGCGATCGGCGTCCGGGTCGTTCGCGAGGATCAGCTCCGCGTTTCGCGCGCGAGCGTGCGCGAGCGAGAGGTCCATCGCGCCCTTCTCTTCGGGGTTCGGGAAGGCGACGGTGGGGAACGCGCCGTCGGGCTCGGCCTGCTCGGGCACGGAGAAGACGTCCGTGAAGCCCGCGCGCGCGAGCGCGGCGAGGGCGAACGCGTTTCCGACGCCGTGCATCGCCGTGTAGACGATGCGGAGATCGCGCTTCTTTCCTTCGCCGAAGCGGAGCGCGTCGATCGCGTCGTGGTACGCGGCGATCACGTCGTCGCCGACCTCCGACACGAGGCCCTTCTTTCGCGCCTCGTCGAGGGGCATGCGGGGGACGTCCTTCGCGGCGGGCGCGCCCGCGATCGCGCGCGCGATCTCGCCGTCGATCGGCGGGATGATCTGCGCCGAGTTCTCCCAGTAGACCTTGTAGCCGTTGTACTCGGGCGGGTTGTGGCTCGCCGTGACCATGACGCCCGCGACGGCGCCGAGGTGCTTCACGGCGTACGAGGTGACCGGGGTCGGCGTGACCCTCGGAAAGAGATGCGCGCGAACGCCGAGCGCCGCGAGCGCGCACGCGGTGTCCTCCGCGAACTCGCGGCTCAGGTGGCGGCCGTCGTACCCGACGACGACGCCGCGGGTCTTTGCATTCTGCAACAATCGAACGAGCGCGTTTCCGAGGCCGTGCGTCGTGCGGAGGACGACGGCGCGGTTCATTCGCGACTCGCCCGCGCCGAGGACGCCGCGGAGGCCAGCAGTGCCGAACTCGAGCGGCCCCGCGAAGCGCTCCTTGAGCTCTTGCGCGGCGTTGTCGTCGTCCCGCTCGAGCAGCGCGCGCAGCTCGCGTCGCGTGTCTTCGCTCGGGTCGCCTTCGATCCAACGTTGGGCGCGTTCGCGCAGCTCTACAGGAATCACGACGGGTGGCTTAGCACCTGGAGACGCGGAGTGTGTAGTATCCACGGGTCTCGGATGCTTCGGTACACAATCCGCCGTATTTTGTGGGCCTTTCCCACGATTTTCGGCATCAGCATCGTCGCGTTCCTCGTGACGACGCTGATCCCGGAGCCGCCCGCGCGCCCGACGTCCGACCTCAGCGCCGCCCTCGCGAGAGACCCCGCGTCGTACGACGCGTACGTCGAGTCGCGGCGGGCGCTCGCGCTCGACCTTCCGATCTTCGTCAACGAGTCGCCGACCGACGTGCGCGGCATCGTGAGCGCGTGCGTCGATCACCTCGCGAAGAACGACGACCACGCCGCGCTCGCCGCGCACGAGCTCGCGAAGACGGGCGGCGCCGCGTTTCCGTATTTGCTGCCGACGCTCGATCGGCTCGAGCCCGGGGCGCGCAAGCGCGTCGCGATGGCGCTCCTGCCCGTCGCCGAGCGCATGGGACAAGGCGACGACGCGCGCGCGAAGAATCCGGACTCGGCGCCGACGTTCTGGGTGCAGCTCTGGGAGGATCGCTCGCTCGAGTTCACGGGACCTGCCGTGCGGCGCAGCGTGCAGCGCCTCTTGCGCGGAGCAACGGCGGGCCGCGAGCGCGATCTCGTCGAGGTCGACACGTTCGCCCTTCCCGAGGTCATGCTCGCGCTCCGGAGCAACGACCTCGACGGGGACGGCGTCGCGCGCCTCTCGCAGGTCGCCACGCACGTGTCCGGTCACGCGGTCGTCGTGCCACTCGAGATGACGAGCGCCGCGGCGCAGCGCATCCAACGCGAGTGGGCGACGTGGTGGAGCACGCACCGGCAGGACTACGTCGCGCTCGACGCGGGCGAGCGCATCTTCGCGACGTTGTCGGAGACGCGCTACGGGCGCTGGCTTCTCGGCGCCGCGACGGGCCAGCTCGGGACGAGCGCGCGAGACGGCGAGCCCACGTCGCGGAAGCTCGCGGAGTGCGCTCCCGTGACGCTCGCGCTCGTCCTCAGCTCGATGCTCTTGTCTTTCGCGATCGCGGTCCCCGTCGGCGTGATCAGCGCGCGGCGCCGCGGAAAACGGGTCGATCACGCGCTCGCGGCGGTGCTCTTCTTGATCTACTCGCTGCCGAACTTCTTCTTCGCGGAGGTGCTCGCGCAGACGGCGGGCAAGAACGCGGGCGCAGGGACGCGCGCGGTGCTCGCGATCGTCGTCATGACCGCCTCGGCGCTCGCGACGCTCTCGCGCTTCCAGCGCGCGTCGATGCTCGACGTCCTCGAGCAGGACTACGTGCGCACCGCGCGCGCGAAGGGTCTCCGCGAGGCGCGCGTGCTCGTGGTCCACGCGCTCCGCAACGCGATCGTGCCCACGGTGACGCTCGCGGGTCTCCAGCTCCCGTTCTTGTTTGGCTCGGCGATCGTCGTCGAAGAGATCTTCGAGCTTCCGGGCATGGGGTACGAGACGATGCGCGCCGTCGAGACGCACGACGCCTCGTGGCTCGTCGTGACGGTGCTCGTCGTGGCGCTCGCGACGACGGCGACGATCCTCGCGAGCGACATCGCGTACGGCCTTCTCGACCCGCGCATTCGCGAGCGGCTGCTCCGGTCGCGCGGAGGCGCCTCGTGAGCCGCGAGCGCCCAGGATCGCTGCGCCACGCGGTTCGCGTGGTGCGTCGCCGGCGCTTCGCGGATTCGTGCGCGCTCCTTCTCGCGATGCTCGCGCTCGTCGCGGTCTTCTCCGAGGAGCTCGCGAGCAGCGCGCCCATCCTCTGCAAGTTCCACGGACACGTTCACCTGCTCGCGAACGTCACGCACCCGCGCGATCTCGACGGCGTGGACCCGGCGCGCTTCGACGCGGCGAAGGAAGCGGGCGATTTCGCGGTGTGGCCGCTCGTCGCGTGCGGCGCGGGACAGTCTTGCGGGCCGGCAGTGGCGCCGCCGCTCGCGTCGCGCGCGCACCCGCTCGGCACCGACGGCAGCGGGCGCGACGTGGTCGCGCGCCTCGTCTACGGGACGCGCACGGCGTTCATCGTCGCGGTGCTCGCGGTCGCTGCGTTCGTCGCGCTCGGGGCTGCGCTCGGCGCGGTCGCGGGGTTCTTCGGCGGTCGCGTCGACTTCCTCGTGGCGCGCGCGGTCGAGACCCTCTCGGCTTTTCCGGTTCCGCTGCTCGCGCTCGTCGTGCAGGCGCTCGTTCCGCGCGCGGGCGTGTGGTCGCTCGTCGCGGTCATCGCGGCGCTCCGGTGGACGGAGGTCGCGCGGCTCGTCCGCGCCGAGGTACTCGCGGTGGCGCCGCTCGACTACGTGACCGCCGCGCGCGCCCTCGGCGCGTCGCCGTTACGTGTACTCTACAAGCACGTGCTCCCGATGACAGTCAGCCCGATCGTCGTCTCGGCCGTGCTTGGCCTCGGTCAGATCGTGCTGCTCGAATCGGCGCTCGATTTCTTGCGCGTGGGGCTGCCCGCGAGCGTGCCGACGTGGGGCGAGATGCTGAGCGAGTCGCGCGAGCACTTCAGCGCGTGGTGGCTTCTCCTCCTTCCGGGAACGCTCGTGTTCGCGTCCGTCACGGCGACGAACGCGCTCGGCGAGGCGCTGCGCGACGCGCTCGACCCGCGCGCCGTCGAGAGCTGAGCGTCAGAACGCGAGGCTCACGCCGGTTGGCGCGAACGTGACCACGCCGACCTTTTCGACCTGCCGCACGCGCGTCTGGCTACCCAGGACGATCGCGACGATGCCCGCGGTCATCATGAACGCGCCGACGCCGAGCATCGTCGCGCCGACGACCGTCGCGGGGTGGTTTTGCGGCGTCGGGTCCGGCGTGCACGTGATGTCGCACGGCGGAGTGAAGTGTTGCTCCGTCGCGCCCGCCACGAAGGTGATCGTGCCCGCCATGAGCGTCGCCGCGGCGAGCGACACGAGGACGATCCCTCCGGCCCACCCGGTCGCGTACGCGGCCTTCACCTCGAGGTTCACAGTGTCGTGCGCAGGCGGAACGAGCGCGACCGGCAACGACTGGCGAATGCCGTGACCGATGAGGCGATACTGCCCTTGCAGCGGGAGCTTGTGATCGCACGCGCCGACGCACACCGACTCCCAGAGCTCGGTTCCGTCGATCGCGCGCTCGATGACGAGGTCCGGGTCGCCATCGACGTGCACCTTCACTTCGTCGTCGGCGTGCGCGAGCGCAGGTGCGATCGCGATCGCGACGCCGAGCGCCGCCTGTGCCGCTGCCCTCTTCACGCGATCAGAATATCACGCCACGACCGACGTCGCCCCGTGCACACTCGCCGTTTGCGCCGTCCCGCTTCGCGGGTCCGGCGACGGCGTCACCGCGTCGACCACGATCGCGCCATTTTCTGCGTCGATCGTGATGACGTCGCCGCGCGCGATCTCGCCGCGCAGGAGCATCTCGGCGACGGGCGCCTCGACGAGCCGCGCGATGGCGCGTCGCATGGGGCGCGCGCCGAGCTCGGGATCGTAGCCGCCCGCCGCGAGGAGCGCGTCGATCGCCGCGTCGCTCACGTCGAGCTTGTTGCCGCGCGCTTGCGCGAGATCGCTCGCGAGCTGCGTGAGCATGCGGCGCGCGACGAGCTTGACGTCGTCTCGGCCGAGCGGCGCGTAGGCGAGCACCTCGTCGATGCGGTTGTAGAGCTCGGGCGGGAGCGCGGCCCGCGCGGCGGCGATCACCGGCGGCGCGGTAGTCGTTCTCGCGCGTCGTCGCCGAGCGAACGGCTTGGAAGCCCACGCGGCCGCGCGCGTTCTTCTCCATCGAGACCTCCGCGCCGAGGTTCGACGTCATGATGACGACGACGTTCGTGAAGTCCACGGTGCGCCCGCGACCATCGGTGAGCCGACCCTCGTCGAGCACCTGGAGGAACGACTCGAGCACGTCGCGGTTCGCCTTCTCGATCTCGTCGAGGAGGAGCACCTGGTACGGGCGCCGTCGCACGGCCTCGGTGAGCTGCCCGCCGGCCTCGTGTCCGACGTAGCCCGGCGGCGCGCCGAAGAGTCTCGCGACGGCGTGCGCCTCGGCGTACTCGGACATGTCGAGGCGTGTCATCGCGTCGGGGGAGTAGAAGAGGCACTCGGCGATGGCCTTGGCCGTCTCCGTCTTGCCGACGCCCGTCGGTCCGAGGAGCAAGAACGAGCCGATCGGCCTGCGCGAGCGGAAGCCGGACGCGTTTCGGCGGAGCACGTTCGCGACGCGCGAGAGCGAGTCCTCGTGTCCGACGACGCGATCCGCGAGCAGCGACTCGAGGCGCAGCATTCGCTCGCCGTCGCTCTCGAGGAGGCGCTCCATCGGGACGTGCGCCATCTCGGAGACGACCTCGGCGACCTGCTCGACCGTGACCTCGGCCTCGCCGCGGCGGCGCGTTCGCGCGCCCGCGAGATCGAGGATGCCGATGGCCTTGTCGGGAAGCGCGCGCGACGGGATGTAGCGGACGCTCCACTGGACCGTCGCGGCGAGGGTCTCCTTCACGTACTTCGCGGAGTGGTGCTTCTCGAGCGCGGGCATCAAGCTCTCGAGGGCGATGTACGCGCCCTCGGGCGAGAGCTCTTGGACGTCGACGATGGAGAATCGGCGCGACAGCGCGGCGTCGCCGTCGATCGCGCGCCTGTAGTCCTCGGGCGTCGTCGCGCCGATGCACGGCATGTCCCCGCGCGAGAGCGCGATCTTGAGCTCGGTGGCTGCCTCTTCGCCCGCCTCGGGCCCGAAGAGCGCGTGGATCTCGTCGAAGAAGACGACGACGCGACCGCGCGCGGCCGAGACCTCCGCGCGGAGCTCGGCCATGCGCTCTGCGAGCGAGCCGCGGACGCCCGTCCCCGCGAGGAGCGCGGCGGCGGTGATCTCGACGACGACTCGATCGTCGAGGCCCGCGACGCCTTCGCCGTCCGCGATGCGCTGCGCGAGGCCCCGCACGACGCTCGTCTTTCCGACGCCAGCCGGTCCCAGGAGGCACGGGCAGTTCGCGTGGCGCTTGGCGAGCACGTCGAGCGTGCGCTCGATCTCTTCGTCGCGACCGACGACCGGATCGAGCTCGCCTTGTGCGGCCGCTAACGTGAGGTTCCGCCCGAGCTGCGAGAGCGTGCGAAAGCGCTTCGGATCGAGCGCGAAACGCTTCGCAGGCGCGGCGACCTTCGACTTCTTCTTCGCGTGCTGCGCGGCGACCGGCTCCGGCGCTGGCGGCGGCGGGAGGATCGTCGAAGGCGTCTTCTGGGGCGGCGCGACCGCGATGCGCGTCGCGCTCGAGAGCATCGATAGCTGCTGCGGTGGTGAAGACGATGACGGCGAGGGCGGCGCGCGGTGCACGACGCTGCTCCTCCGCGGCGCGGGCGCGATCCCCGCGGCGAGCTGAATCGCCGACATGCGCAGGCGCACGACGTCGGTCCCGCACTGCTCGAGCGCGCGCGCCGCGGCGCACGTCTTGTCCTGACAGAGCGCGTAGAGCAGGTGGAGCGCTCCGGGCTCACGCGCGCCGGAGCGCGACGCGAACTCGCGCGCGCGTTGGATCGCGCGCGTCACCGCGTCGTGCGCGTCGTCCGTGAGGATGCGCGCGGCCTTGAGCAGCACCTCGACGTCGAGGCGCCGCTCCCGAAGCAGATCCGAAGCGAGGCTCGGCTCCTGAGCTATGGCGGCGAGCAAATGCCCGGTGCCGGCTTTTTCCTTACGCCTCGCCGCGAGCTCCTCGGCGAGACGACGAAGCGCGACGAGCTCTCGCTCGACGCGCTTCGCGATCCCCGGAGGGGGACTTCTTCCCGTCATCCTCTGGTGCGTCGCACGAAGTGCCGCACCGGGCCAAACTTACGGCTTATTGCAGAACGGTACGCCTTCGACCTTGTTCGATTTGTCGTAGGGCGCGCAGGCATTGTCGTCGCTGTGCATGGCCTGCTGCTTGCCCTTGCGGAACGTGTTGTTCTGGATGGTGACGCTGTGGAGGTCCTTGGCGCTCGTTGCCCAGAGCGTGATCGCACCGCTGGCGCTCCCGGAGCTGGAGCCGAAGTACTCGAACGTGCATCCCTCGAGGTCCGTGCCTCCGCTCTTCGCGTAGAGAAAGATCGAACCCCAGTCACCCGGAGCAGGCGACGGCGAATTGCTCGTGAACGTGACGTTCTTCGCGATGAGCGACCCAGCGCCCGAGTCGGCCACGGCGATGTGCGTGTCCTGGCCCATCTTCACGATGGTCTTGTCCGCGATCGTGAGCGCGGGGACGGTGCTGTCGCTGTGGATCGAGATGTTGCCGTCGACGAGCACGGGGACGTCGAACGGCGGCCACGTCGTCGGCTGGTCCACGTCGCTCGCCTCGACGTGAATTGGCTGGCTGAACGTGTTGCCGCGCCCGAACGACCCGAGCACCTCGGCGTGCGCGAGCACGGAGCCGCTCTTGTTCTCCTTGAACGTGTTGTTCTCGAACTTCGCGAACGTCGCGTTCTCGCCGGCGATGAGGCCGTACTGCGAGCCCATGCGCACCGTCGTGTTCGTGATCGAGATGCGACCGCCCTGCCGCATGTTCTCGACGTTGATCGCGCCCTGACCGCTCGACGCCTTGCTGCCCGAATACTCGATGATCAGGTGGTCGAGGCTCGTGCCCGACATCGTCTTGTCCCTGAAGCCGATGCCGACCCAGTCACCCGCGGCGGGCGACTTGTTCGCGGACGTGAACGTCACGGGCTGCGTGTCGGTTCCTTTGACGACGAGCTTGCCGTACTCGACCCAGAGATACACGTCGGTGTCGAACGCGATCTTCGCGCCCTCTTCGATCGTGAACGTCGCGCCCTCTTGCACCGTGACGCTGTTCTTCGCGACGACGGAGCAACCCTTCGTGATCGTCACGTCGTGGTCCGCGTTGTCCGGCCACGCGCACCCCGAGCTCGGCGGCTTCGACGGGTTCGCCGCGTTGCCCGTCGTGTTGGTCGTCGGCGTCGAGCCGGCGCCCGAAGAAGAGGCCGTGGTCGCGGAGGACGACGTCGTCGTTTCGTCCTTCTTGTCCTGGCCGCGCTTGAGAAGATCGCATCCCGACGACGAGAGGACGACGCACGAGCCTGCGAGAAACAAGACGTGATGGCGCATGCGCGGTCTTTATCATCCAGAGCAACGCCTTGTCATCGGGGCACGGAAGTGCGAAAGACGAGCGTGCCCGCTCGCTGCGTCGTTTACGCTGTTTTCGCGCTTTTCGGCGCGTGCGGCGGCAACGAGCCGGCGGCGAATCCGCGTGCGAACGTGGCGCCTTCGGCTTCTGCGGTGGTCGCGCCGCCCGCGGCGCACGATACTGCGTACAAGCTCGTCGTCACGACCGCGTCGTGCCTGCTCGGCGGGCTCTGGTCGGACTCCGAGGGCGAGTCTGGCGCATCGGAGCGACGGGCCGCGATCGCGCGACGCTGCGGCGCGGTCGTCCACGCCGTCACGGGCGAAGACGATCCGATGAAGATCGAATCGCTGAAGATGCTCGACGCGTCGATGACCGATCCGCTCGTCGCCAAGGTGAAGGCGCTCGCAGCCGACGACGCGCTCGACGAGGAGCACGCGGCGGCGATCCAAAAGCTCGCGTCGTCGCTCGTGGCCGCGGCGCGCGAGGCCTCGTCGGCGCGGCGCGCCGCCGCGAAGATCCGCGCGGACATCGAGAAGCTCCGGAGCGACAAGGAGAAGGCGACGGCGCGCGAGCGCGACGCCGATCGACTCTCGGCGGACGAGGCGGCGGTCGTGGGCGTCCTCCGCGCGGGCTCGGCGCTCGACGCGCTCGTGAAGCTCACCGCGCCCGACTACGCGAAGGACGCGCACGCGATTGGCGTCCTCCTCGCGCTCTCGCGCGTGCGTGCCGCGCAGGATCTCCCGAAGCACATGAAGCTCTACACGGTGGCGCCCGCGTACTCCGCGGTGTTCGGCGTGAAGCCGCCCGTCCTCCCGGAGCACGCCAAGGATCGCCTCAAGCCTGGCGCGTGGCTCGCGTACGTGATGGCCGTCGCCGCCGCGTGCGGCCACCCCGTCGATCCTGCGGCGAAGACGCCGAAGGAGAGAGAGACGCTCGCGTGGAGCGGCGTCCTCGCGGGCTTCGCGGATCGCTTGAAGGCCGATCAACCCGAGCTTGAAGGACGCCGGGCTCTCGCGAAGCCGTGAAGAACACGATCGAGCGCCTCGAGGCGCGCTCGGCCGCGGCCGCCTCCGAAGCGCACTGAATCAGGAAGCTTCGAAGACGCGGACCGTGCGCGCGGGGATCGTGATCTCGAAGCCGCCCGCGGCGCGCGTGTAGGTCGTCGCCTCGCCGAGGATCGACGTGAGCGTCGCTGGACCGGGGACGCCGACCTTCGCGACGAGCGACGCGCCCGTGGGGTTCATGACGAAGACGAGGCGCGCCTCGCCCGAGTCGTCTTCGTGCACCGAGACGTACGCTTCGGGCGGATCGATCGGATACGTCGGGAGCGAGAGCTCCTCGATGCATTTTGCGGCGAGCGCGTCGGCGCGCGCAACGTCTTCGAGCGGCTCGATCTCGAGCCCGCGCACGTCCGCGGGGCGATCGAGCGGCCGCCACGATCCGTCGCGCGTCGGCACGATCGGGCCGAGCGTGACCTTGCATCCGCCCTTTGCCCGCGTGCGCAGATCGGCGAGGACGTCGGGCTTGAGCCCGTCCGCGGTCGCGCACACGATCCACGAGGCGCCCTCGGTGCTCGCCTCGAGCGTCTCGCCGCCCGCGTACGCGAACGGCACGCCACGCGCGAGGAGCGCGCGCTCGAACGATCGAACGAACGACTCCGCGTTGGCTATCGCCGGGTTCTCCTCGAACGACGCCTCGCGAAATCCCGCGCCGATGATCTGGAACACCGCCGGCGTCACCGGACCGAACGCGTGCGACACGCGCGCGAGGCGGCGAAGCGACCGCGGGATGACGAGCCGCACGGGCGCGCGACGTCGAAGCTCGAAGAACTTCACGCGGTCGAGCGCCTCGCAGAGCTCGTTGTACGCGTCGGCGAGCGGACGCGGGTTTCCGTGCGGATCGATCGGCGCGCCGATCCACCGATCGCGCTCGACCGCCATGTAGAGGTTGAAGCCGCGAAGCCCGTAAGCGAGAGCGGCGAGCAGCGTGTAGAGCGAGTCCTTCTCGTCGTGCGGCGCGAAGAACGGCGGAAAGCCGACGCCCACCTCGGCGCCGAACGCGGGCACCTCGCGCCCCTCCGCGCGCGCGGCGAGCTCGGTCGTGCGTCGCATGAGGACGACGTGCTCCGCGGGGGTCGCGTGGTGGTAGTAGTCGAGCCCGACGAGGTCGATCGAGCCATAGAGTCGCTTCGGGTTCAGCGGCGTCGCCGCCTCGCCGAGCGGGAAGTTGTGCATCGTCGGGATGCCGTCGAGTCCGAGCTCGGCGATGCGCTTTCCCATGCGCTCGAACGCCGTCGCGAGGAGGTGCTCCTGGTACTCGGCCCAATCGAGGTGGAGGGCGAAGTCGGCTTCGGTCTTCGCGTCGAACTTCGTCGGCGGCGCGGCGGTCGAGAACGTGACCTCCTCGTCTCCCCACGCCGTGCGGAGCGCGCTCGGACGCTTGTACTTTACACGCAAATAGTCTCGAAAGAGCTGGACCGAGTCGGGGTGGTAGTCCTGGTCGTAAGTCCCGTCGCGGAAGTAGAGCGCGCCCTCGTTGTCGACTTGGACCATCACGATCGGCCCGTCGGGGTGGCGGAGCGGCGAGAGGACCGGGATGCACGCCTCGAACCAGCGCTCGACCTCTTCGTGGAACGACTCGCTCGCGTAGCTCGGCACCGGGAACGCGACCGGCACGATCGGGAGCATCACGGGGTTGCCCTTCGGCGTCTTCGCCTGGCACGCCGAGTCTCCAGACGATGCGCTCGGGCAGCCCGAAGTACGTCATCTCCGCGTTGATGTGCGGGCCTGGACGCACGATCGCGAGCATCCCGCGGTCGTGCACCATGCGGAGGAACCGCGCGACGTCCAGGCGCGGGCGGATCTGCCCGAAGTCGAATTCCCGAGGGGAGATCTCGTGGACGCCCCACGGGACGTACGTGTCGACGACGCGCATGCCCATCGCGCGCATCGCGTCGAGCCCCGGCCCCCACGCCGAGGGGTCGAGGCGCCAATAGTGCATCGCCCCGCAAACGAGCGGCACGATCGTGCCGTCGCGCAGAGCGATGCCGTTTGGATGAAGCTTGGCGTGAGCCAGAGCGGACTGCCTACTGGCAGACGCCGCCCGAGCAGATCGCGCCCGGATCGCAGCAATCCGTGTCCGTCGCGCAACCCGTCTCGTTGTTGTTGACGCAGCCGCAGAGGCCGTCGCCCGTCGCGCAGACGCCCGAGCAGCAATCGAGGTCGGAGGAGCAAGCGCCGAGGTCGAGGGTGCAGCTGCCGACGATGCACTGGCCGCCGCTGCAGATGTCGCCCGAGCCGCACGAGAAGCCGCAGCCGCCGCAATCGTAGAAGTCCGTCGAGGTGTCGACGCACACGCCACCGCAATCGGTGAAGCCTGCCGGGCAGGTGCTGCTCACCGTGACGCTGCACGCAGTCGATGAGATGCCGAACAGAATGCCCGCGCCGAGCACGAGGCCGACGACGACCTTCTTTGCGGGTGAAGTGTTTGAAGTTTGCATGGGTCCCTTTCCTAATAAACCGGCCGCTAGACGAGATCCGTCGCCCCGCCTTGACGACTAGATTCGACGGATGACGTCAAATTCCATTCATACCGTCAACCAAACTCTTCGGGAAGAGTGCGTTTCAGCAATGATTGCAAAGCCTTCATGTCTGCATCGCGCTCGGCGAGACGATCGAGGGCGACCTTCACCTTGCGAACGGTGGGCGTGACGAACCGCAAGAACGAGTCGTTTCCCTTCTTTCGATCGATGAAGACGAACCGCCCCGCGTCTTTGAGCTTTCGTTGGACGGTGACGTAGTCGAACTGTTCGATGATCTCGCTTGAATCATGGACGCCCATCGCGCGCCCGTATTCATCGAGGCGCGCCTCGACGAACCGCCGATCGAACGTCTGATACGAGTCGTTGAGGAGCGCGACGAGATCGTAGACGCGCGGGCCGAGGAGCGCGTCCTGGAAGTCGATCCAACAGAGGCTCTCGCCTTCCGCGAGCGCGCGCACCATGAGGTTTCGCGACTGGTAGTCGCGGTGGACGAAGCCGCGCGGCCAATGCGCGATGCGGCTCGCGAGGCGTCCCGCCACGGCGTCGAACGTCGCGCGGTCATCGGCCGAGAGGTGGTGGCCGCGCGCCTCGAGGCCCCACTCGCGGAAGTGGTCGATCTCCCAGCGCAGGAGATCCTCGTCGAACGCGCGCGTCGCGACGATCGAGTGTGGAGGGAGCTCGGCGAGCGCCTTCTGGGCGCGCGCGAGATCGGTGACGGCGCGCGAGTAGAGGCGCTCGCGCGAGGGCTCGTTTCGCGCGAGGTAGTTCGCGAGCGTGTCGTCGCCGAGATCCTCGAGCAGCAGCCAGCCGTGATCTTGATCCTCGCCGTAGAGCGCGGGCACGTCGACGTCGGCCGAGTGGAGCAGGTCGCGGATTTCGAGGAACGGCCAGCGCGCGTGGGAGGCGTCCTTCGCGATCTCTTCGGGCTTGCTGCCCTCGGGAACGAACATCGCGACGGCGGTCTTCTGGGGACCGAGCTCCACGCGGAAGTAACGACGCGTCGACGCGCCGCCGGGCATCTCGCTGAAGCGAATCGGGCTCGCTCCACGAGGGGCCAGCGCGGCGAGCGCTTCGAGGCGCGCGAAGTCCGGCGTTCGCATGTTCATCGCGGGCTAGCATAGTATGAAGGGCCCCATGCTCACGAGACCGGCGAGCGGATGGCCGATCGCCGACGTTGCGGCAGAGCTCGGGCTCGCAGCGCCGGCCGAGCCCGTCGCGCGCGCGCTCGGGACCTGGCTCGACGCGCTCGCCGAGTGGAACGCGAAGATGGATCTCACCGCGGCGAAGGACGCGACCGCGCTCACGTGGCTCATGCTCGCGGACGCGATGGTGCTCGCCCCGAAGATCCCGGAGGGCGCGTCGGTGGTGGACGTGGGCACGGGAGCGGGCGCGCCGGGGCTCGCGCTCGCGATCTTGCGGCCTGATTTGAAGGTGACGCTCGCCGAGCCGCTCGGAAAGCGCGCCGCGTTCTTGCGCACGGTCATCGGCACGCTCGGGCGCACCGACGTGGCGCTCCTCGGCAAGCGCGGCGAGGCGCTCCCGAGGGACGCGTTCGACGTCGCGATATCGCGCGCGACGCTCTCGCCCGAGGATTGGCTCGCGCTCGGACTCGAGCTCGCGCGCGAGGCATGGGTGTTCCTCGCGGCCGACGCGGCGCCGTCGCGACCAGGAGCCGCGTTGCGTGAGACGGTGGCGTACGCGGACAAAGAAAAGAAGCGGCAGCTCCTTCGCTACGCGCGCGCGGGAGCCGCTGAATAGATGACCGATCGCGCGCTCGTCCGCGTCGCGACCGCGGTGCTCTTCGTGCTCGGCGCGTGGCCTCTCCTCTTGTGCGACGTGCCGCCGCTCGAGGATCTGCCGGCGCACCTCGCGACGGCCGTCGTGATCCGTCACCCCGAGGCTTACCCGGGGTTCGTGTTCCACGGTTTCTTCAAGACGAACGCGACGCTGTTCGCTTGGCTGCACGCCTTTCCCGACGCGCGGCTCGCGCTCGCGGGAAAGCTGTTCGTCGCGCTCGTGGTGCTCGCGCACGCGTGGGCGATCCCGCGGCTCGTCCTCGAGATCGGCGGGCGCGCGCGCGTGCCCGCGGCGACGCTCCTCGCGGCTCCGCTCGTTCACAACTGGTTCGTCGCGATGGGGATGCTCGACTACGCGCTCGCCTCGGCGCTCGCGCTCGCGTGCGTCACGCTGCTCGCGGCGCAGCGTCGCGAGAGCTCGCGCGTGCGCGCGGTCGCGATCGGCGCGCTCGGGCTCGCGCTCTGGTACACGCACGTCTTCGCGCTCGCGCTCGTCGTGATGCTCGTGGCCATCGAAGCGGTCCGCGCGCGGAGCGTGCGCGCGCTCGTTCCGGCGTCGCCGCTCGTCCCAGCGATTTCCCTCGCCGCGTGGTCGGTGCTGATCGAGCTCGGGCATCCGCGCTCGAGCGGCGCCGTCGTGTATAGGCCGCCGTGGGAGACGGCGTACGAGCTCTGGGCGAAATACGCTTGGTCGTTCTCGAAGCTGGAGGCCGCGTCGCTCGTAACGACGCTCGTCCTCGCGTGGTGCCTCGTGCGCGAGCGGCGCGCGCCGGCGGCGTTTCTCTCGGGTCTCGCGGCGCTCGCGCTCCTGGCGCTCCACTTCGCGGTGCCGAGCGAGGCGTTCGATTGGTTCGCGGTGAACTCGCGCGTCTTGCCGTTCCTCTACGCGGCAGCGCTCGTGCGCGCGCCGGAGAAGCTCCCGCGCTGGGCCATGGGCGCGCTCGCGGCCGCGGCGCTCGCGACGTCGATCGGGCTCGGCGTCGACTACGCGCGGCTCGATCGCGACATGAGAGAGCTCGCCGCAGGCACCGCCGCGATCCCGGATCGCGCCGATCTCTTCCCGCTCGTCTTCGAGCCGAAGGGCTCGAGCGAGAACACCTGGGCGCTCCTCGACGCGTGGGGCCTCTACGTCGTCGCGAAGCAGACCTCGGCGCCGCTCCTCTACGCGCACTCGCCCTCGTTTCCGATCGGCTACCGCACGCCGCCGCCCGAGGACGAGCACCCGCTGCGCATCGAGCACGAGGTCGAGGCATCGATTCACGACGCGAGCGCCGCGGAGGATCTCTCGCGCGTCGCGTCGCGCCACGCGTGGGTGCTCGTGTGGGGAGCGCCGCCGCCCGGGTTTCGGCCCGCGAACCACGCCGTCGCGTTTCGAAGCGGGCGGCTCGTGATCTTCGGGCCTCCTTGAACCGGGCGCGCTGGACCTCCGTCGCGTGCATCGCGGGGATCTCCGCGCGCCTCGCGTGCGCGCTCGCGGGTCCGGGCGCGGTGCGCACCGACGCGATCGGTTACCGAGATCTCGCGCGCTCGCTCGCCCAAGGCCACGGGTACGCGTCGGCCGCGGGACCTGCCGCGCACTGGATGCCTGGTTGGCCCGCGTGGATGTCGCTCTTCTATCGCGCCGGTCTCGGCGACCGCGCGATCGTCTTCGCGAGCGCGCTCCTCGGCATCGCGACGATCTTCCTCGCGGCGCGCGTCGCGCGCGATCTCGGTCGCGATCCGTGGGTCGCCGCCGCGCTGTGCGCCCTCGCGCCGTCGCTCGCGACGATGCCCCGAGTGCTCGCCTCCGAGAACCTCGCGGTCCCGGTCTTCGCGCTCGCGACGTGGCTCCTCGTGCGCGCCTCGTCACGCGGGCGCGTGCTCGACTGGCTCGCCTTCGCGCTCGCGACGTCGCTCGCGATTTGGATCCGCGAGGCGTGCCTCGCGCTCGTCCTCGCGGGGCTCGCGGTCGCGGTCACGCGCGGCGCGGTCGCCGCGCGCGTTCGCTCTTGCGCGGTCATCGTGGTGGTCGTCGCGCTCGCGCTCGCGCCGTGGATCGCGCGTAACCGCGCCGCGCTCGGCTCGACCACGCTCACGACGAGCGACGCCGCGACCCTCTGCGTCGGCCTCGGCGAGGGCGCGACGGGCGGCTTTCGCAGCGTCTCGCAAGACGCAGGCTTCGACTGCGCGAAGCGCAACGTCGTCCGGCACCCGCTCGCGGTCGTCGCGCTCGTGCCGGCGAAGCTCGCGCGCCTCTTCGCGTTCGACGACTGGACCTCGGACGACTTCTACGCGAGGCGCGCCCCGTCGCGCGCGATGCGTGCAATCTGCAACGTCTTCTACTGGCTCCTTTGCGCGGCCGCGCTGATCGGCGCGATCCGCGCGCCCTCGCGCGAGCTCCTCGCGGTCTTCGCGTCCGTCGCGGTCGCGTCCGTCGTCACGTTCGGGGTGGGCAGGTTCCACGCGCCGCTCGTCCCGCTGCTCGCGGTGCTCGCCGCGGGCCACAAATGTTATCGTTGGCGATCGTGACGACGACTCCTGCCCGTCTCGGCCCGTTCGAGGTCGGCGCGAAGATCGGCGGCGGTGGAATGGCTTCCGTCTACGTGGGTCGTCGCGTGTCGGGCAAGCCACCCGAAGAGATCGTCGCGCTCAAGATCATCCGAGACGAGCTCGCCAAAGACGAGCAGTACGTCACGATGTTCCTCGACGAGGCGAAGATCCTCGCGCGCCTCTCGCACCCCGACATCATCATCACGCGCGATTTCGGCATCGACGGCGACACGCGGTTCATCGCGATGGAGCTCCTCCTCGGGCGTTCGCTGCTCGACGCGTTCGAGCGCGCGGGCGAGCACGGCGCGCGCATGCCGCTCGATCTCGCGGCGTTCGTCGCGCTGCGCGTGGCTCGGGCGCTCGAGCACGCGCACACGCTCGCGAGCGAGGTGGGCGCGCCGCTCCACGTCATCCACCGCGACGTGAACCCGACGAACGTGTTCATCACGTACGACGGGAGCGTCAAGCTCATCGACTTCGGTCTCGCGAAGTCGTCGGCGCGCGCGTCGAAGAGCGGCGAGGGCATCGTGAAGGGCAAGGTTCCGTACCTTTCGCCCGAGCAAATCGAGGACAAGCCCTTCGATCATCGCATCGACGTCTACGCGCTCGGCGCGACGCTCTGGGAGATGACGACCGGGCGACGCCTCTTCAAGCGCGAGAGCGACGTCGCGACGATCCGGGCGATCCGCGATCACGACGTGCCGGACGCGCGGACGATCGCGGACGGCGTCTACCCCGACGCGCTTTGGGCGATCGTGGAGCGCGCGCTCTCGCGCGATCCGTCCGCGCGTTACGAGAGCGCGGCGGCGATGGCGCACGACCTCGAGGGGTTCGTCGCGAAGAAGGGCCGCAAGGGCGATCTCCAGCCGGTCCTCGCGGCATGGCTCGAGGAGCTTTTTCCTGGCGAGCGCGCGAGGCAAGAGGCGTGGCTCGCGGAGGTGAGCGCGGTGCGCGCGCTGGCGCCGAGCGCGCCGACGATGGCGCCGCCCGCGCCCGTCGCCGAGGTTCCGAACAAGGAGTCCGCGCCCGAGCTCGAGCCGAAGCCCGAGGTGAAACCGGAGAAGCCCGTGCCCGAGAAGAAAGAGCGCCATCCGATCGCCGCGCTCCTCGCGGTGGCGGCGACTGCCGCGTTCTTCGTGGTCCTCGCTTTGCTGGCTCGCCAATGCTGACCCGTCACCTCGCAGCGGTCGCCGTGCTCGCGCTCGCGTGCCACCAGTCGAACGATCCGGGGTTCGAGATCGTGCGCGTGCCGCTCTCCGCGTACGCGTCGGCCGACGGCGGAAAGCCCGACGCCGCCGTGCAGGCGACGAACGACGCCAGCGCCGCCGACCCGGTCGTCTTGTGCGTGCCGCGCCCGGATAGCGATTCGAAGGACGACGACGAAGACTCGAGCGACTGCCCGAACGAGTACCTGGACCGTCACTACGACGAGAAGGCGACGACGCGCCATCGCTCGAAAGAAAACGATTCGACCTTGTGCTGCTACCGCAAGGGACGCGCCGAGACGCCCCGCGACGCCGACTGATCGCGTCGCGTGCGGCGCGAAAGATTCAGCGGCGTCGAACGACGCGCGCTTTTACGGCGTAGTCGCATTGCCGCTCACGGAGACGGGTGATAGCGCGAGCGGCCTCCCATGCGAACAATCGGTCTCTTCTTCGTCACGTTGCTCGTCGCGGGGGCGGCGCAGGCGGGCGTTCCCTTCGCTTCGGTCGCGTCGCTCGACTCCGGCGCGCGGGCGCGGCTCGAGACGGCGATCACCGCGGCGCGCGCGCACGAGCCCGCGACCTTCGACGCCGTGCGCACGATCGTGACGCGCGCCGACGAGCTCGATCGCCAGAAGCGCGGTCGCTTCTATCCGATGACACCGATCCTTCGCGGCGTGACGCACGGACACGCCGGCTCCGCGATGGCGCTCCTCGAGCCGCTCGTCGCGCCGGAGCGCTTCACGATGCCGCGGTCCGAGAGCGCGCGCATCGCGCTCCGCGCCGGCCTCATCGAGGCCGCGGGCGATCAGAAGGATCCCGCGGCGGCGCCCGTCTATCGCGCGATCATCGCGACGAGCACCGAGTTCTTCGAGGTGCGCGCGGCCGTCGAGGCGCTCGGGAAACTTGCTCTCGACGCCGACGTCGCGACGCTCTCTCGGCTCGTGACGACGCCAGGCCCGAACCAAGACGCGGTCGTCGCCGGCTTCGGCTCCTGTCGTCGCGCGGCCGCGGCGCGCGCGCTCGAGGCGGTCGTCGCGCAGCGCCCGACGGGCATGGCCGCGAAGCACCTCTTGAGGTCGCTCTCGGCGATGGGCTCCGCGTGGGCGCTCGCGACGCCGAACGCGGCGCCCGCGCTGGAGGCCCCCGCGATTCGTGACACCTCCGCGCGCGGCGCGCTCGCGATGTTCGTCGCGACGAGCGAGGCCGACGTTCGCACGGACGCGTCGAACGCGCTCGTCGTCATCGCCGCGCCCGACACGCCTCAGTGGATCGCGGACGCGAAGAAGACCGCGTCGCCCGATCTCGCGGCCGCGCTCGACGCGCTCGCGTCGCGCCTCGCGCACAACCCGACGGTCATGCGATGAAGAAGCTCCTCCTCACGTTCCTCCCGGCGTGCACGATCTTCTTCCCCGCGTGCAGCAGCAGCACGCCGCAGCCCACCGCCGCAGTCGCAGAGCTCCGCGCCGACACCAACCGCAACGGCACGCTCGACTGGGACGACCCCACCGAGAACGCGGACAAGACCACGTGGGACTCGACCCACGGCGCGATCTTCCTCGCCAACATCGACGACGATCAGAGCGCGTGCCCGAAGACGAGCGGCGCGACGCTGCTCAGCGACGTCGATCTCGCGGCGTGCAACGACGCCGCCGACACGGTCATCAACGGCGAGGCGGACCTAGCGGATCTCGCGCCGCTCGGCGTGCGCGCGTGGCCCACGGCGCCCGTCGGCACCGTCGCGACCGTCACGGTCGACGACAAGGCCGCGGGCTACGTGCACCTCTTCATCATGCGTGGCGGCGCGTTCACGTTCTTCGATTGGCAGAACGGCGATCAGATCTCGGCCGACGAGCTCAAGGCCGGAAACGTCTCGCTCGCGATCGAGGCGACCGACGTCGTGCGCGACACGGCCGTGTGGGACGGGTTTGCGACGCTGACGCTCACCGTCACGCCCGGCGACGCCTCCGCGCCCGCGACCGACGCGGTCAAGCTGCGCGTCGCGCCGATCGTGACGCGCCACCACCTCGCGAACGAAGATCGCATCTTCCTCACGAAGTTCGCGTCCGATCCAGGCTCGATCGCGCTCCGCTCGACGCTCTACTCGAACCTCGCCGGAAGCGGCGAGGGCGACGGCGGGACCGTCGCCGCGACGCCGAGCAACGTGACCGAGATCGACGGCGATCTCTCCTACGGCAACACGTTCCCGTACGACGATCAGTGGACGCAGGACTTCTTCGAGGTCGGCTACATGTCGATGCCCGCCGCGAACGGCCAGCAGCACGTCATCGACGTCTACCTTCGCTCGGCGAACGTCTACTACCCGACGAACGCGCAAAACCCGCTGCGCGACGCGGGCAAATCGGTCTTCTCGATCTTCCGCGGCCCCGACGCCGCGGGCGTCGTGCAGTACGACATCAAGCACGATCAGAACAGCGACTCGCTGAACTCGTTCGGCAACTTCGAGACGATCCCGCCGTACGCGTACAACGGCAAGAGCTACCCGCTCGGCCGCATGTTCCGCGGGAGCGTCCCGTCGTTCGCGCCGGATCCGACGTTCGACAAGATGATGGAGTCGCAGGGCGTGCAGCCGCCCGTCTACATCGACACGTCGTGGCTGAACGTCGGCCACGTCGACGAGACGATCAGCTTCGTGAAGACGAGCTCGCCTCGCGGCTGGACGATCCTCGCGAACGACGCCGCGATGGCCAAGAAGATGCTCCAAGACCAATCGACCGCCGGCAACGGCAGCGTCGTCATGTTCCAGGGCATGAAGTGGCTCGACAACAACAACGCGGAGACGCCCGCGGACATCACGATCGATCAGGTGCTCGCGGACACGAACGTCATGACCGCGAGCGATCAAGCCGTCGCGAACGTCGACGCGCAGCTCACGATCCTGAAGAACGAGACCGGCATCACCGACGCGGAGATCATCCACGTGCCGTTCCTCCACGAGCCGGTGCAGGGCACCTCGCTCGCGTATCAACCGGGCACCGTGAACGGCCTCTATTACGCGGCGGACACCTTCGCCGCGCCCGATCCGCACGGCCCGGTCATCAACGGCAAGGACATCTTCAAAGACCAGCTCGAGACCGCTCTCGCCGCCATCGGCGTGAAGGTCGTGTGGATCGAAGACTGGGACCTCTACCACCGCCTCTCGGGCGAGGTGCACTGCGCCACGAACAGCAAGCGCGCGCTCCTCGACGGGGAGAAGTGGTGGGCCAACTAATTCAGAACGTGTAGCGGAGGTCGACGGTCGCGTCCCACGCGAGCGGGAGGTCTCCGCCGGCTTCGTACGCGAAGTTCGCCATGTAGCGCGCGCCGCCGGAGAGGCCGAGCGCGAGGTGGCGATCGACCTGGAACCACTCGAAGCCGAGGCGTCCGCCGGCTTGGAAGCCAACGCTCTCGGCGGGGTGGTAGCCGAAGTTCGCGAGCACGCCGGACTTCACGTACGCGACCGCGCCGCCCGCTTCGCCTTGGATGTACATCCCCGCGCGCGCGGTGAACGGGATCGTGAAGCGGAGGCCGCCGCCGAAGCCGATGATTGGAAACGGACGGTTCTGCGCGGGGCCGACACTGTCGCCAGTATCGGTGAACGACAGGTCGCCCGCGGCGAACACCATCAGCCAGTTGAAGAGCTCGTAGCCGAGCTGGGTCTGGAGCCACACGGAGGGGTGGCCGGTGAGGCCGCCGAACTTTCCGATGAAGCCCTGCGCGCCAAGGCTCTGCTCGAGGACGAGGCCCTTGTGGCGCGGCGGCGGAGGCGGCGACTCGAGCGGGGCTGCGGGAAGCGTCGAGAGGTCCTTCGTCTCGTCAGCGACGTTGATCGCCTTCTGCGCCTGCTCGGTCGTGATCGGCTGCTGGTCGTCCTGCCCAAACGCGGGCGCCGCGACGAGCATGCAGAATGCACCTATTCCGAGAGCCCGCACCGCCTTGCACGATACACGAGCCACTACTTCAGAAGCCAGCCGAAGAGCATGCGCTTGGTCGCCTGGCGCTGCACGTCGGAGATCGAGTCGATGAGCGGGATCTCCTTCGGGCACACCGCCTCGCAATTGAGCGCCTTGCCGCATCCGTTGAGCACGTCGTCTTCCATGAGGACGTCGATGCGCTCGCCCGCGTGCATCTTCCCGCTCGGGTGCAGGTTGAAGAGGCGAACCTGGTTGATCGCCGCGGCCCCGATGAAGGCCGACGAGTCGTTGTACTGCGGGCACGCCTCGAGGCAGCAGCCGCACGTCATGCAGCGCGAGAGCGGGTACGCGGTCTCCTGGTTCTCTTGGCTCTGACGCGGGCCTGGGCCGAGCTCGTGGCTGCCGTCGAGACGGACCCACGCCTTCACCTTCTTCAGGCTCTCGAACATGCGCGAGCGGTCGACGACGAGATCGCGCACGAGCGGGAACTTCGTCATCGGCTCGACGGTGATCGCCTTGCCGTCGCCGTCCTTGTTCAGCTCGTCGACGAGCGCCGAGCACGCCTGGCGCACGCGACCGTTGATGATCATCGTGCAGGCGCCGCACACCTCTTCGAGGCAGCTCGACTCCCACGCGACCGGCGCGACCTTCTTGCCGTCCTTGGTCACGGGGTTCTTGCGGATCTCCATGAGCGCGCTGATGACGTTCATGCGCGGCGCCCACGGGACCTCGAACTCCTCCCAGCGCGTGGACTCGCCGGGAGCATCTTGGCGCTTGATCTCTGAGGCGAACGGTCTTGGACGCCATGGCTCTCCTCAGACGGACTTTGCCGCGGTTGAAGTCGTGGTGGCGGCCGGGGCGGTCGCCGCGGAGGCGCTCGCGGCGCCGGCTTGCTCGTACTTGCGCGGGCGGGGTTTGACGAGCGTCGTGTCGACCGCGTCGGTGACGTGGATCGGCTGGCCGGCGCAGTTGTAGTCGAACTCTTTGACGAACTTCGGGTGGCCGTCTTCGCACTTCGCGAGCGTCGTGCGGAGCCACTCGGCGTCGTTGCGCTCCGTGAAGTCGGGCTTGAAGTGAGCGCCGCGCGACTCGTTGCGCGCGAGCGCGCCCTCGGTGATCGTTCGCGCGATCACGATCATGTTGCGGAAGTGGCGGATGAACTGCGCGCTCTGGTTGGCGCGCTTGCCCTCGTCGAGCGAGCCGGCCTTCTCGAGCTTCTTCGACGTGTCCTCGATCTTCTCGAGCACCTTCGAGAGCGTCGGGTTGTGGCGCTCGATCGTGACGTCGCGGAGCATCGTCTCGGAGAGGTCCGCGTGGAGCTGGAAGGCGTTCTCGTCTCCATCCATCTTCACGATTTCTTCGTACTTGGTCTCTTCGCGCGTGCGCGCTTTGTCGAAGACGCTGCGGGGAACGTCGGTCGCCGACTTCTTCATCGCCTTGCGGTACGACGCGATCGCGGGGCCGCCGATGAGCCCGGCGTAGATGCACGAGAGGAGCGAGTTCGCGCCGAGGCGGTTGGCGCCGTGGTACTGGTAGTCCGCTTCGCCGACGGCGTAGAGGCCGGGGATGTTCGTCGCCTGGTTGCGCGGCGAGTCCTTCACGAGCGCGCCGGTCGCCGACTTCTCGAAGTCGACCCAGAGCCCGCCCATCGAGTAGTGCACGGCCGGGAAGACGCGCATCGGGTTCTCGTACGGATCCTCCGACGCGAACTTCTCGTAGATCTCGAGCACGCCCGCGAGCTTCTTCTCGAGCTGCTGACGCGGCAGGTGCGTGACGTCGAGGTAGACCTCGAGCTCGTTCTTCTGCGTCTTCGGGTTGTAGACGCCGCGACCCTCGTGGAAGCACTTCTTGAAGAGCGCGCGGCTCGCGATGTCGCGCGGGACGAGGTTTCCGTAGCCCGGGTATTGCGCTTCGAGGAAGTACTCGCGATCGCCCTCGGGCACGTCGCGGCCGGGGCGCTTCTCTTTCGGATCCTTCGGGACCCACACGCGGCCGCCTTCGCCGCGCACGCTCTCCGAGATGAGGCGGAGCTTGTCCGCGCCGGGGATCGCCGTCGGGTGGACCTGGATGAACTCGCCGTTCGCCCAGACCGCGCCCTGCTGGAACGCGGCGCTCGTCGCGCTCGCGGTGCAGATCATCGAGTTGGTGGAGCGGCCGAAGACGAGACCGCCGCCGCCGGTCGCGAGGCACACCGCGTCGCCCGCGAAGGCCTCGATGCGCATCGACTTCAGATCCTGCGCGACGATGCCGACCGCGCGCCCGTCGTCGTCGAGCACGAGCGAGAGGAAATCCCAGTGCTCGAACTTGCGAACCATGCGCTCGCCGGGCATCGTGACGCCCTTGTCGTCTTCGCAGTCGACGGTCTCGAAGCGGCGGACCTGCTCGTCGAGCGCGTAGAGGAGCTGCTGGCCGGTGGTCGCGCCCGCGAACGCCGTGCGGTGGAAGAGCGTCCCGCCGAAGCGACGGAAGTCGAGGAGACCCTCCGACGTACGGTTGAACGGCACGCCCATGCGATCGAGCATGAAGACGATGCCGGGCGCTGCCTCGGCCATGCCCTTCACGGGCGGCTGGTTCGCGAGGAAGTCACCACCATAAATGGTCTCTTCCAGGTGGACCTGCGGCGAATCACCTTCGCCTTTGGTGTTCACGCTCGCGTTGATGCCGCCCTGCGCGCACACGGAGTGCGAGCGCTTGACCGGCACGAGCGAGAACAAATCGACGGGGACGCCAGCTTCGCAGAGCTTGATCGTCGTCGTCAGGCCCGCGAGGCCGCCGCCGACCACGATCACTCGCCGCACCGAGCTAGCCGAGGTTGACTTCTTCGATGCCATGCGAGGCACGTTGTAGGGTCGCAACCCCCTCTTGTGAAAGGGAAATCATCACTTCGGAGGGGCGCACGTCGCGCCAGGATGCCTCGTCGCATTTGCCTGGCGCGAAAACTCGAGGCCGGTCGCGAGTGAAACGACCGTCGAGGTCGAAACGACGAACAAAATGGCTCCGATCCCCGCACATGCGTAGCCCGCTCGCCGTTTCTGCCGTTTCGTCGCGAAGAAACCGGTGGTCACGCCGTAGCCCCATGCGCTGATCGCGAGGTGCGCGACGGTCGCGGTCACGCCGAGGATGTAGATCACCGCGCGCACGGGAAAGCCGTGCCAGGTCGACGAGAGGCGCCACACGAGCGTCGCGTAGAACGCGTTCGGATCGAGGCCGCGCCACGCTTGCACGCGGATCTCCCAGAAGTGCCACGCGATGAACGCGAACGCCGCCATCGCGGCGACGCGGTTCGTGATCGCGAGGCGGCGACCGTACGGCTTCGCGCCCTCGGGGAGGCCCGCGCGCATCATCCACGCGCCGTAGAGCGCGTGATACGCGAGCGGCGCGAACACGAGGAGCACCTCGAGCGCGCCGACGAGCGGCACGTGCTCGAGCCCCTCGACCGTGGCCACGTACGCGTCCTGCCCGTTGAGCGCAGAGGCGTTCGCCCAGACGTGCTCGATGAGGAAGAACGCGAGCGGAACGACGCCCGCGAGCGAGAAGAGTCGCTTTGCCATCGCGTTCGGATTCGACTCGCGCGCCACGACACCTGCTTTTACTATGATGCGAGATGCGCCGCGCCATCTTTGCGATGCTCGCCGCGTGCGGCTCGGCGTCGCCGCGCCCCACGACCGTCGAAGTGGCGCAGCCGCTCCCGAGCGTCACGGCGAGCGCGTCTTCGCAGCCCGTCGCGATGCCCGTCTCCCCGAGCCGCACGGACGCGGCCGACGTGCGCGATCTGCGCAACCCGCCGCGCGCGCAGCGGCTCGTCCAAAACGAGGCCCTGTTGCTCGAGCGCCTCCTCGCGGCGATGGCGGCGTCGTCTCCGGATCGTCCGAGCGTGCTCCACCGCCTCGCGGAGAGCTACGTCGAGCTGCGCAAGTCGGGCGACGCGAGCGCCTCGACGAAGGCGATCGCGCGCTACGCGGAGCTCGCGAGCTCGTCTCCGAGCTACGCGAAGATCGACGAGGTGACCTACTACCTCGGCCTCGAGCAAGAGCTCACGCGAGATTTCCAGAACGCGCGGCGCACGTACTACGAGCTCATCAAGACCTACCCGAGCTCGCGCTTCGTGCCCTACGCGTACTACGCGTTCGGCGAGATGTTCGCCGACGAGGCGAAGGGCGACCCGACGAAGTGGATGCTCGCCGAGCAAGCGTATCGCGAGACGATGAAGTTCACGACGTCGCCCGCGATCGCGAACGCAGCGACGTGCAGGCTCGCCGTGGTGTTCGACGCTCGGGGCGATGCACGCCGCGCCGAGGCGACGCGAAGCCGCGCACACGACTGCGGAGGCGGCTGATGAGACGACTCGCGGTGGCCTTCGTGTGCCTCGCGCTCGCGTGCGGTGGCGCGGGCTCTGGAGAGCGTCCGGTCGCGACGCTCTCGGCGTCCGCGCCCGCGGGTCACGCCTTCGCGGATCTTCGCGACGCCTTCGAGCACGAGCCGCACGACGTCGCGCTCGTGCAGCGCTTCCGTGAGTTTTTGAAGAAGTACCCGAGCGACAAGGTCACGGCGCTCGCGCGGCTGCATCTCGCGCACGTGCTGCTCGACATGAAGAACGACGCGGCCGCGCGGCGCGAGCTCGAGGCCGTGGCCGAGCCGCCGGCGGGAAACGCCCGCGATTTCTGGCTCGCGCTGAAGGCGCGGCTGCTGCGCGTCGACAAGAAGCCCGACGCGGCGCTCGCGATCTTGCAGCCGCTCGTCGGCACGGTGGTCGACACGCCGCTCCGCGCGATCTTGCTCGAGGAGGTCGCGGTCACGTCGATCGACGCGCATCGCTCGCTCGAGGCGGTCGCGTACCTCGACGGGTGGCTCCGCTCGGTGCCGCCGCACGCGCACCGCGAGGCGCACGACCGCGTTCGCGAGCAGCTGCAGCGCATCGACCCGAACGTCGTCGAGCAGACGCTCGACGCGATGCAAGGCGAAGGCGGCGGCGGCTACTCGAGCGAGCTCCAGAAGATGGTCGCCGAGGCGCTCGCCAAGCACGCGCTCGACACGCAGGACACGCGGCTCGCGCAGCGACTCATCGACTCGAGCCTCGGCCGCTACCTCACCGGCTCGACGTTCGGACAGGACCTGCGCGATCTCGCGACGAGCTTGCGTGGCGCGCGCGTCGTGGTCGCGCGCACCGTCGGCCTCGTGCTCCCGACCGACACGCCCGAGCTCCGCGACGAAGCGGCGGACGCCGCGCGCGGCGCCGCGTTCGCGCTCGGCCTCCCGCGCGCGCAGACCGACGACGACGGCACGCGCCTCGTCACGCGAGCCGACGCGTCGACGAGCCTCGACGTGTCGCTCGAAGAGCTCGCGGGCGCGGGCGCCGCGGTGATCCTCGCGGGCTTCGACGAAGCCTCGGCCGAGCGCGCGTGCCGCTGGTCCGAAGAGAACGGCCTCACGGTGATCACGCTCGCCGCGCCGAAGACGCCCGGCCAGCGCTTTTGCTTCGTCGCCGGAGAAGCGCGCAGAACGAGCATCGATCTGCTCGTCGCGGAGCTCGAGAAGCGCGCGGCCTCGCGGAGACACGCGAAGGTCGTCCCGGTCGCGGGCGGCTCGGCGGCGCCCTCGATGGAGCACGTCGTCTCGTCGTCGCTCGACCTGCTCGCGCCGTTTCGATGCGAGCCGCCGTACTCGCGCTCGCGCATGCCGCTCGAGGCGTGGGAGCGGAGCGGCGTTCGCGACTTCCTCGTGTCCGCGCCCTCGGGTTGCGTGCGAACACTCCTGCCCGCGCTCCCACAAGGCGCCGACGTGGGCCTCGCGCTCGAGTCGACCTTCGGCGACGAGGATCCGCGCGTCGTCCGCTCGCTCCACGCGTTCGTCGTGACGCCCGCGGCGTCGCCGCAGGTCTCCGAGTACAAACAGAAATTCGGCGACGCCCCGAGCTATTGGACCGCGCTCGGTCGCGACGGCGCGCTGCTCGCCCACCTCGCCGAGACGGAGCTGCCGAACGATCGCGTGACCACGTCGACCGAGATCACGCGCCGCCGCGAGCTCGCGCGCAGCGGCCTGCTCGGCGTAAAGGCCACACTGTGGACGACGGACGCGAGCGGATTTGGTCAAGTGCACAAGCTGCCTCGGACGCTGCGCGTCGTGGACCTTCGCTGATCGTGAGGTAGTCTTCATGCGTGCGAATCGCCTGGGCGCTGACCCTCTTCGTCGTCGCGTGCTCGAAGACCGAGGTCATGCCTCCGCCGATCGGCGACCCGGACGGCTCGCCTCCCCTGCCGCCACCAGGTCACACGGGCGGCGGTGACGGCGGAACGTCGGACGCGGGCACCGCGCTCGCGACGGCGTCGAACCCGAAGGGCGTCTTCGTCGCGAGCGGGTTCGTGTATTATACAAACTTCGCGACCGGCGCCGCGGACGGCACGGTCTCCGTGGTCCCGACGACGGGCGGCGCGCCGACCAATCTCGCGACGGGCCAGACGGGGCCTTGGGCGATCACGGTCGCGGCGAGCACCGTGTTCTTCACGCTCGCGCCGACCTCGGGCACGGGCGGCCTCTCGTCGGTGCTCGACCTCGGGCGGCGGCGTGACGTCGATCCAGAGCGGCGTCACCGGCGCGGTCGGCGTCGTCACCGATCCGACGAACGTCTACTGGACCAACGATCCCGGAAACGGCGGCGGCGCGCTCGTGTGGTTCGCGCTCTTGTCGGGCGGCACGCCCAAACAGCTCCTCGATTTCGGCAGCGACCTCACGCCCACGGGCCTCGCGATCTTCGGCACGGACCTCTACGTGCCGACGAGCGGGACGCAGGCCGCCGTGCTCCAGGGCGGCGCGTCGGGCGCGCCGAACCTCGCGCCGCTCGACGCGCAATACGCGGTCACGTTCGCCGACGCGGTCGCCACGACCGACACGGTCTACGCCACGATCGACGACGTCGCGCCGAACGGAGCCATCGTCTCGTTCCCGCGCCTCGGCGGCCCCGCGAAGACCGTCGCCAGCAGCTTGAACCACCCCGCGCGCCTCGCGCTCGACGGGACGAACCTCTACTTCACGGATCCCAACGCCGGCGACGTGTGGGTCGTCGACCTCACGCAGTCGGCCGCGCCCACGCTCCTCGCGAGCGGCCTTCTCGCTCCTCTGCCGATCGCCGTCGCCGACGCGGTCTACGTCGGCACGTCCAATTCGATCGTCCGCATCCCGAAGCTCTGACCATGGATCTCAAGCGCATGCTCGAGCGATGCCGGCGCGACCAGTGGTCGGTGCACGACATCGATCTGTCGAAGCCTCCGCGCGATCTGTCGCCGAGCGACGAGATCGCGGTGTGCCAGCTCTTCACGGACATGTCGGTCATCGAGCGCCTCGCGGGCGCGCTCTTCCGAGAGCAAGCGCGGCGCACGCACGACGCAACGCTGCGCGCGATCTTCGAGACGTTCGTCGTCGACGAGGTGCGCCACGCGCAGATGGCGCAGATGCTCGCCGACTACTACGACCGGCGCCGCCTGCGCGTGTATCGCCCGAGCCCCGCCCTCACGCGCTTCTTCGATCACTTCGTGACCGCGGTGACCGAGCTCGAGGACGACGTTGCGAACACGTACATCACCGCGGGCGAGCTCATCTTGGACATCGCGCTCCTGCGGTCGATCAACGACTACGTCCACGACGCGGCGAGCGACCAGGCGATGCGACTCATCAACCGCGACGAGTCGCGGCACATCGCGATCGATTACCACATGGTGGGCTATTACTCGTCCGACGAGTGGCGCGAGCGCAAGGCGACGCGCCCGAAAAAGTTGGCGAGCGAGCACGCGCGCGCCGCGTGGACCTTCACGAGCATGCTCTATTACGGGCAGCCGTTCTTCCGCGACGTGTTCTTCCAGCCCATGGCGAAGATCGATCCAACGGGCGTGCGCCTCCGCGAGGCGTTCAAGCGGCTCCAGCTCCTCGGCGCGCGGCCCTCGACGCAGAACACGTGGTTCGGCATCGTTCATGAGGACGCTCCAAGCGGGCTACAACGATCCGCGCATCGGCAAGGTCTTCGGGCGCGCGATCGGGCGCGTCGTGGGCGTCGGCGATTTCATGCGCCAGCTCCACACCGACGAGGAGGCCGCGCGCGCGGCGACGATGACCTTCGACGAGCTCGCCAACGAGGCGCTCGGCGTGAAGGAAGGCCGCGCCAGCTTCGATTGATCGATCTGAGGATGCTCCGCCATGGGCATCCAAATCGAAGAGCTTCGCGAGGGCGCGGGCACCGAGGCGCGCGCGGGCAACACGGTCACAGTGCACTACGTCGGCACCCTCACCAACGGGCAAAAGTTCGACTCCTCGCGCGATCGCGGCAAGGGCTTCACGTTCAAGCTCGGCGCCGGGCAAGTCATCCAAGGTTGGGACCAGGGCGTGGCAGGCATGCGCATCGGACAGATTCGCAAGCTCACGATCCCGCCGGAGCTCGCCTACGGCGCGGGCGGGTTTCCGCCCGTGATCCCGCCGAATTCGACGCTCGTCTTCGAGGTCGAGCTCCTCGCCGTCCAGTGAGGTCCAAAACGTTCTGAAACTTTCGTCCGGCTCGTGCGTGTCCCCCCATAGAAAGGGGGTTCTCATGTTGACGACGATCCGTGTCGCGATGTTCTCGTTTGGTTGTTTGTGTGTGGTGGGGTGCGCGCAGGTCTCCGAGCGCAGCGTCCAGGTCGCGCAGGTGGACGGCGACAACCACATCACCGTTCGCGCCGAGGGTGGGCGCCTCTGGTGGTCGCACCGCGCGTGGAGCGAGCCGCACGAGCTCTGGAAGCTCCCCTCGGACGCTCCGGTGACGAACCTCGCGGTGCGCGAGATCGCGAGCGGCGACGGGCCGCGCTTCGAGATCACGTTCGAGCAAAACGGCGAGCCGTGGCACGGTGACATGGTCCTCGACGACAACGCCCTCAACGACGCGCCGGTCGCGTTCCTCCGCGGCACCGAGCGCCTCGCGACCGACGGGTTCATGTCGGAGCTCGCCCGCAGCGGACGCTGATCCGCCGAAGGCGGTCAGCGCATACTCGGACGCTGATCCGCCGAAGGCGGTCAGCGCATACTCGGACGCTGATCCGCCGAAGGCGGTCAGCGCATACTCGGACGCTGATCCGCCGAAGGCGGTCAGCGCATACTCGGACGCTGATCCGCCGAAGGCGGTCAGCGCATACTCGGACGCTGATCCGCCCGTCGGCGCGGCGCATTTGCGCCTCACGCGTGGCGAAGTGCGCGCAGCGTGCTGCGTGTTTTCCGGGCGCGCCGCGCGGCACGCATCCTGCTGACGGGCGCGCGTGCAACGCGTCCTCTACGATTTTCGCGTGGCCCGCCCGAAATGGGAGTCGCCGCAGTCCGCCACGCTCGACTGGCTCGCCGTGCAGCACGCCGCGGTAGACGGCACGCGAACGGTCGAGCGGATGCGAAAGCTCGTCGCGCGTTGCGCGTGCAGCCCCACGCAGATCGGCTCGCGCGGCCACGTGCTCGAACAGCCGAACCTCACGGGCGCGACCACCTACGAGCGCACGAAGATCTACGAGCGCGAAGTGTCTGCGTACTTCGACCGCGCTTATGAAGACGAGGACGCGCCGCCGGACGATCTCGTGCACGTGACGTGCACCGGGTACGTCGCGCCGAGCGGCGCGCAGCGGCTCGTCGCGCTCCGCGGGTGGGGCGCGCGAACGCGCGTGACGCACGCGTACCACATGGGATGCTACGCCGCGATTCCGGCGCTGCGCATCGCTGCGGGCTGCCTCGCGACCGCGCCGCAGGGAGCGCGCACCGACGTCGTCCACACCGAGCTCTGCACGCTTCACCTCGACACGAGCGACCACAGCGCCGAGCAAATCGTAGTGCAGAGCCTCTTCGCCGACGGGTTCGCGCGTTACTCGGTCGCGGAGACCGCGCCGAAGGACGCCGCGTGCTTCGAGGTGCTCGCCGCGGGCGAGCGCATCGTGCCCGAGTCCGGCACGGCGATGGGTTGGTGCGTCGCAGACCGCGGCATGCAGATGACGCTCTCGCGCGACGTGCCGAACATCGTGGCGCGCGAGCTCCGCGCGTTCGCGATCGATCTCCTCACGCGCTCCGGCGCCTCGATCGCCGCGCTGAATCAAGCGCAGCTCGCGGTCCACCCGGGAGGACCCCGCATCATCGACGGCGTGAGGGAGAGCCTCGAGCTCGACGAGTCGCAGGTCCGCGCGAGCCGGAGCGTCCTCTTCGACTACGGAAACATGTCCTCGGCGACGCTTCCTCACGTGTGGAAGCGCATGCTCGACGACGACTCGGTCGCGCGCGGCGCGCTCGTCGTGAGCCTCGCGTTCGGTCCGGGGCTCACCGTGTGCGGCGCCGTCTTCCGCAAGCGATGATCGCCATCGCCGCCTCGGCCGCGGGGCTCCAGGCGCTCGTGATGGCGTTCGACGAGGGCTACTTCCATCGGCGGCGCGGGCTGCCGCGTTGGGAGCGCCTCGGTCATCCACTCGACACGGCGACGGTCGCGACGTGCTACGCGTGGCTCGCGATCAACGAGCCGGGCGCGCCGCGCGCGATCCCGATCTACGTCGCCCTCGCGGCGTTCTCGTGCCTCTTCGTCACGAAGGACGAGGTCGTCCACGCGCGCCTGTGCACGCGCGCCGAGTGCTGGCTCCACGCACTCCTGTTCGTGCTTCACCCGATCGTGCTCGCGTGCATCGCGCTCGCGTGGATGCACGGCGCCGTGGGGCTCGTGCGCGCGCAGCTCGCGCTGACGATCGCGCTCGGCGGCTATCAAGTCGGCTACTGGAGCTTCGTCCGAACATGATCGACAACGCGATCTACGATCGCCTCGGCGAGCGCTGGTATGGCGCGAACGACGATCCGGTCGCGCTCCTTCGCGCCGAGGCGCGGCTACGCAATCCGTGGATCGAAGAGCGCCTCGCGCGCGATCTCGGCGCGGACGCGCGCGTGCTCGACGTGGGCTGCGGGGGTGGTTTCCTCGCGAACCACCTCGCGCGCGCGGGTTTCCGCGTGACGGGGCTCGACGCGTCGGAGGAGGCGCTCGAGGTCGCCGCGCGACACGACGCGACGCGCCGGGTCACGTACCTCCGCGGCGACGGCTACGGGCTCCCCTTCGAGGACGCATCGTTCGACGCGGTCTGCGCGATGGACTTCCTCGAGCACGTGGAGGACCCCGCGCGCGTCGTGTCCGAAGCGGCGCGCGTCCTCCGCCCCGAGGGCCGCTTCTTCTTTCACACGTTCAATCGCAACGTCTTGTCGTGGCTCGTCGTCATCAAGGGCGTCGAGTGGTTCGTGAAGAACACGCCGCGCGACCTGCACGTGCTCGCGCTCTTCGTGAAGCCGTCGGAGCTCTGCGCCGCGTGCGACGCGAGCGGGCTCGACGTCGTGCAGATGGTCGGCGTTCGCCCCGCGCTCGATCGCGCGTTCTTCTCGATGCTCGCGACGCGCGTCGTCCCCGAGGATTTCGCGTTCGTGAGCACGAAGAGCCTCGCGTGCGGCTACTCCGGTTGGGCGCGGAAGCGCGTTGTTGTCTAGGGCTCGCTGAGCTTCAGGAGCGAAACGCGGAGCGCCTCGACCTTCGCCTTCTCGTCCTTCTCGAGCTCCGCGATGCGCACGCGGACCGCGCCGATGCGATCCTCGGCGGCGACCATGCGCGTCACGAGCGGCTGCGCGACCGCGCCGCGATCGCCGAGGGCCTTGGCGTCTTCGCGCAGTCGAGCGAGATCCTTGTCGAGCGTCTTCTCCTCTTCGTGCGTCGTGGCGATGCGAAGCCGCACGTCCTCGAGGTCCTTCGCCTTCGCGCTCGCTTCCGTGGCGATCGTCTTGTCTTTCACCGGGAGCGACGCGAGGCTCGCGAGCGTCGTGAGCATGCGCGACGACACGATGTTCAGCGGCGTCTTGCGCGAAAGCCCTTCGACGCTGGTCGTCTTGCGCTTCAGCTCCTGCCGCGGCGGGACCGCGAACGTCGCGAGCGGTTGCGAGCGCTCCTCGTCGTAGTCGACCGAGTCCGCGCCCGTGAACGTCGCGTTGCGACCGATGCCGAGGGAGATGGCCATCGTCCGCGGCGTGCCGCTTCGGTTCTCGAGCGTCCACTGCGAGTCGATCGTCCGACGGAAGTGCTCCTCGAGTTGGTCGTACGCGAACGTGAGCCGCTCGACGCGATCGTCGGTGCGGAGCACGTCTTGCGTCGCGATCGCGTCGAGATCGGCGCCGAACGTGAGGAACCGCTGCTCGTTCGGGCGCATGCGACCGATCGCGGATTCACCGGAAAACCCGCCATCTCCGAAGAACGCCATCGTCCCCGGAGGGAGCGTCTGCGTCGTCGAGTTGACGAACTTCACCGCGGCGCGCGCCGGCGACCCCGCGGACTCGAACCACGCGATCGGATCCGCGCGAACGGTTTGCTGCAAGAACGGAACGAGCGCCGACGAGTGCGCGCGCAGCGCGACGAGCGACGGCATCGAGTAGACGAACAGCGCGCCGGCCTCGACGCCCTTCGCCTCGGTGACCTGCGCGAGATCGCCGACCTCGAGGAGCGAGCTCGAGCCCTGCGAGATCCCGCTCCCGTGGCCGACGGTGCCGATGCTCCCGTGACCCATTCCGTATCCGTATCCGGAGCCGCCTCCGCCCTCGCCGTAGCCGGTCATGCCGAGGCCTCCGGCGCCCTCGGTCTCGCCGGTGTGATCGCCCCAGATCCCGTCGGGCGTCTTCGACATGAGCTGCGGCACCGTCGACAGCTCGTTCTTCGGCGTGACGAGCTCGCGCCTGGCGTAGCGCGGAGCGGCGAGCGGAAACAGGAACGAGTCGGGCCTTCCGGCCGCGAGCTCGACGCGCACGTCGCGCCAGTTCTCGTCGGTGTCGTTGTGGAGGAGCGCCCACGCCTGGAGCGTCGACTTCTTGTCGTTGCCGATCACGAGGCGGTACGTCGTGCGCCACACGGGCGTCTCGGCGATGTACCCGAGCGTGAGCGGCGCGCCTGGTTTTCCGAGGAAATCGAGCACGCGACGGTTCGCGGCGCCGTGCGCGAGGAGCGCCTCGAGCGCGGCGTCGATGCGCGCCGCTTGGGCCGCGTCCGTCGGGCGCACGGACTCGATCTCGGTTCCCTCGACGTGCACGACCTCGGCGTGATCGGTGAGCACGGTGACGCGCACGCTCGGCGCCATCTTGGCGTCCTTGTCTTTCTCGTCTTTGTCCTTGTCGTCCTTGTCCTTCTTCTCTGGCTCCTTCACGGTCTCCACGTCGACGAGGCGACCGGTGAGCGTGCGCTTCGACGTGCGGAGCTCGACGCGCGAGCCCTTCAAGCTGCCGAGCAACGTCTCGTACGTGATCGCGCCCGCGTCGTCTTCGGTCGGGAGCCCTGCCATCGCGCGCGCCATGCCTCGGCTCAAGCTGCTGCCGAACTCGACGCCCGCGTTCTCGGCGCGCCCGCCCTCCGAGAGCACGACGAGCGTCTTCAGCGCGTCGTCGAGGTGGCCCGTCGGTACGGGAAGACCCGCGTGCTCGTCGCGAGACAAGACTCCGCTTCGCTCGAAGTAGCCGACGCCGGTCTCGTAGACGCGGAGCCTCTTGAGCGGCAGCGCCGTGGACTGCGTGGTGACGGAGGAAGCACAACCGGTCGTCGCGAGGACGAACGCCAGGGTAGCAAGGACGCGCATGACTTCGTGACAGCGCTCTCTCACGCGAGTTCCGCGATCGGGCGCATCGTCGGCTCGAGATGCGTTCGATCGCCGCACTTTTGTTGTGCGCTTGCAAAGCAACCGCCGTAGCTGATCCCATGGCCGACGGATGCGGGCGCCGCGTGTCGCAGCTCCGCCGATTGTCCGCTGGGCACGTGCTACTTCGATGCGCCTGGCTGCCCGACGAGCGCCGGTCGCTGCGGGCCACCCGCGCCAAGCCGCTACGTGTCACGACCGTTCTGCGACTGCGCGGGCAAGACGTTCTTCACGTGCCCGCCGCCGAGCACGCCGTGGGCGCACGCGGGGGCTTGCGAGTGAGGTAGAGTCCGCGCATGGCGTCGCGCTTTCGCAAGGTCCTCATCGCCAACCGCGGAGAAATCGCCGTGCGCATCACGCGCACGCTTCACGAGATGGGCATCGGGGCCGTCGCGGTCTACTCCGACGCGGATCGCGCCGCGCTCCACGTGCGCCGCGCCGACGAGGCTTACCCGATCGGCCCCGCGCCCGCGTCCGAGAGCTACCTCCGCGTCGACAAGATCGTCGACGTCGCGAAAAAGAGCGGCTGCGACGCCATCGCCCCGGGCTACGGCTTCTTGAGCGAGAACCCCGCGCTCCCCGAGGCGTGCGAGCGCGCGGGCGTCGTCTTCATCGGCCCGCCCGCGAGCGCGATGCGCGCGATGGGCAGCAAGACCGCGGCTCGCGCGCGCATGGCCGAAGCGGGCGTCCCGATCACGCCCGGCGCGACGTGCGACACGGCCGAAGAGGCCACCGCGGCCGCGAAGAAGATCGGCTTTCCCGTGATGCTCAAGGCGGCCTCGGGCGGCGGCGGCAAGGGCATGCGGCTCGTCTCGAGCGAATCGGAGATGAACGGCGCGTGGGAGCGCGCGCGCAGCGAGGCGAAGAAATTCTTCAGCGACGACACGGTCTACCTCGAGAAGGCGATCGACCGCCCGCGCCACGTCGAGATCCAAGTGCTCGGCGATCGCGAGGGCAACTGCGTCCACGTGTTCGAGCGCGACTGCTCCATCCAGCGCAGGAACCAGAAGGTCGTCGAGGAGACGCCCTCGCCCAGTGACCTGTTCCGCGGCCAAGGCCGCGATGGCGCGCCGCCCGATCTCGTGCAGCGCATGGGCGCGATCGCGGTGCAGGGCGCCAAGGCCGTCGGATATTTCTCCGCGGGCACGTTCGAGTTCCTTCTCGCGCCCGACGGGAGCTTCTACTTCCTCGAGATGAACACGCGCCTCCAAGTCGAGCACCCCGTGACGGAGCTCGTCAGCGGGCTCGACCTCGTGCGCGAGATGGTCCACGTCGCGCAGGGCGAAAAGTTGCAGTTTGCACAGAACGACATCACCCGGCGCGGCGCGGCGATCGAGTGCCGAATCTACGCGGAGGACCCGGCGAGCGGCTTTCTCCCGTCACCCGGCACGATCCACGAGCTCGAGGTCCCCGCGGGCCCGGGGATTCGCGACGACGGCGGCGCGTACGCGGGCTGCACGATCTCGAGCTTCTACGACCCGCTCATCTCGAAGCTCTGCGCGTGGGCGCCGACGCGCGAGCGCGCCGTCGCTCGCATGCGACGCGCGCTCGAGGAGTACGTCGTGACGGGCATCCGCACGAACATCGCGTTCCACCAGAAGCTCCTCGAGCACCCGGACTTCATCGCGGGCCGCTACGACACGGGCTTCCTCGATCGACACAAGGACGTGCTCCTCGGTTACGGCAACGTGCCCGAGGATCAGCGCACGCCGCTCGCGGTCGCGGTCGCAATCGCCGCGTCACGCATGGAGCGCGCGACGGGCGCGCGCACCGCGGAGACGAGCGAGTCGCGCACGCACCTCTCCCCGTGGGTCGCGACCCACCGCGCGCGGCTCCGCCGCTAGCTCGCGATCAGCCGCCGCCGCCGGAGTCCGTCGGGGCCGAGTCGCCGCCCGAGTCCTTCGTGCCCGCGTCGCTCGGGATGCAGATCGACGCGCACGAGCCCAACGCGCACGAGATGAGGCCTTGCACGTTCTGGTCGCCGTTGAGAAAGGCGTCTTGCCCGCACGTCTGGAAGGCGGTGCCTTTCCCAACGCACGTCACGAGGTCGATGACCGTCTGTCGGCACGCGCAATCCTGGTTGCACGCGTTGATGTCGGTGCCGCAGCTCGTCTTCAAGCAGCCGGTGCATTGCGTGATGTTCACGCCGCCAGCGTCCACGTCGATCGACGCGTCCGCGCTCGGGAGGAACTGCGTGAGGTCGACGTCGTTCGCGCAGCCCGCGTCGCTCGCGTCGGACTTCGCCACGTCGGGCGCGACGTCCTTCGCGACGTCGGCGGTCGCGTCGGGACCTGCGTCGTTGTTGTTCGTGGTGTCGCCGCCGCAGGCCGAGATGACGGCCATGCCGGCGACGGGGAAAGCAAGGGCGATGAAAGCGACGGAGCGAAGACGAATCCGCATGGGCGGAGAGCCTACGTCAAGCTCGGCCTTTTGCGGTACGTTTTTCGGCCATGCACCTTCGCAGCGCCCTACCCTTCGTTTTCCTCGCTTGCAGCAGCACGCCTACGACCGCGCAGGCGCCGACCGTGCGATTCGTCACGAGCGCCGCGGTCCCCGCGTTCATGGACGTTCCCTTTCCGTCGGACGCGTACCTCGTGAACGGTCACGTCGGCGCGATCCCGGGCATGGACCAGATCATCCCCGAGAACTCGAGCATGCTGCTCCACGCGCTCGCGGTGCACGACGGGTTCTCGCGCAGCGCGTACACCGCGTTCTACGTCGACGATCCCTCCGCGCCTCCCGCCGATGATGGAAGCGTCGCGGCCGCGCTGATCGACACGACGACGCTCCCCTTGGACGAGACCAAGTGTGGCAGCCCAGAGAGCTCGGTGCTCCTCGTCGACCTCGACGCCGGCAAGCTCGTGCCGTGTCGCGCCGCGTATCACGTCGCGCCGCTCGGCCACACGCGGCCCGTGCTCGGCATCGCGCCCGCGCGCGGCGTGGTCCTCGCGCCCGGGGGTCATTACGCGGCGGCGATCACGAGCCGCGTGAAGGACAAGAACGGAAAGGCGCTCGCGGCGAGCCCGGATTTCACGAAGATCGCGACGGGCGATCGCAGCGCGGCGGTCGGCGCGCTCTACGGCGCGGCGCTCGACAAGGTCAACGGGATCGCCCCCGGCGCGGGCGTCGTCGGCCTCGCCGTCTTCACGACGAACAAGATGGAGGAGGAGCTCTACGGCCTCCGCGATCAGCTCGAGGACGCGCCCGCGCCGGCGCTCGCATGGGACGCGACGTCGATGGCCCCGATGGGCGCGACGAAGTTCACGAGCAAGACGCCGCTTCCGACCGGCTTCACCGCGAGCCTCGATGACTGGCTCGGCGTGCCGACCGCGCCGAAGCTCCCGGACGGCACCGACGATCCGGATCGCACGCTCCCCGTTCGCGCGCACGACGCGATCGACACGATCGGCACCGCGGTCTTCGACGCCATCAACTACTTGAGCGTGCGCCCGAACGGCTACAGCGATCCGGAGCACGCGAACTTCGCGCGCGACGCGAGCGGCAAGATCATCCCCGCCCCCGAGAAACCGACGAGCAAGATCTGGGTCACGTTCTTCACGCCGAAGACCGCGATGCCGGCGGGCGGCTACCCCATCGTCATCGTGCAGCACGGCCTCTCGAGCTCGCGCGAGTACGGCTTCGATCTCGCGAACACGTTCTGCAAGAACGGCTGGATGGTCGCCGCGATCGACAGCGCCACGTTCGGCGCGCGCGCGCCCGAGGCGCAATTCCAGGTCGATCAGCACAGCATCTGGGCGAGCGCGCCCGGCGCGAAGTACGACGGCCCCGACGGCCAAGGCGATCAGGTCAACGGCTCGTTCAACGGACCGGCGGACGCGTTCGGCAACCTGCTCAACATCGGCGCGTTCCGCGATCAGCTGCGACAGGCCGAGTTCGACACCACGCAGCTCGCGAAGGTGCTCCGCTCGAGCCCGGATCTATCGCCGCTCCAGACCGGGACCTCCGCGCCGAAGATCGACCCCGCGCACGTCGCGTACATCGGCGACTCGTTCGGCGGGATCGAAGGCGCGGTCGCCGCGGCGATCGAGCCGCACGCTCGACGCGTGGACGCTCAACGTCGCCGGCGGCGGCATCATCGTCGACGACGCGGCGCGAGCGCCCGTCATCTCGCCTTACCTCTCGAGCGGCGCGCTCAACTTCGGCTTCGCGGGCGATCAGATCACGGACTCGCACCTCCTCGCGACGCTCATCCAGACGATCGCCGACCCGGCCGACCCGCTCTCGTACGCGAGCCACCTCGTCACCTCGCCGCACACGCTGAAGGGCGCTCCGACCAAGCCGCGCAACATCCTCCAGATCGAGGTCATCTTCGACGAGCTCGTGACGAACGAAGGCGACGAAGCGCTCGCGCGCGCTGCGGGCTACGGGCTCGCGTCGCCGAACGTCGGCTCGAACGCCGAGCTCCAGGATCTCGCTCACCCGGATCAAAACCCCCACGCGCTCCCGCTCCAGAGCGTCTCGGGAGACGCGAGCGGAATCCACGACACGCCCGTACAGGGGACTACCGCGGTCGTCGTCCAGGCTGGCCCCGCGACGCATGGCTCCGATCTCGTCCACTCGACGGGAACCCGTTCCTTCAAGGCTCCATGGGCGCAGTTCGACACGCTCTCGCCTTTTCCGAAGCTCGACACAACTTATCAGGTGCGATGTCCGTATCGAGAGCTGCAGGTCACGATGACCGGGTTCTTCGGTTCGGCGTTCGCGGGGCAAACCCCCACGGTGCAGGGCTTCAAACCTCCGGTGCGCGACCTCGACGACGATGGCACGCCTGATGCGACCGATCCGAACCCGAACGACCCGACAATCAAGTGACCCATTGGCGCAGCCAAAGCTGCAAGCGGGTGCTAACGTTCCATGTTGAGGATGGCGGTATCAGAAGCACGATTTCCGCTGGGTCCTCCCGCGTCGCGTGCGTTCGCGTGGGTGGCGCTCTCGAGCGTCCTCGTGCCCCTTCCGTTCTGGTGGGCGCCAGCTCTCGTCTTCTATGGCGCGATGGCCGTGGCCTTCGTGTCCGGCATCGCCTTCGCGCTCGTGCATCGCATGCGCACGAAGCCGCGCGGTTGGGTCATCGCGGACGAGCGCGGCGTCTCGCGCATCACGACGGGCAAGCGCGACGCCATCGCGAAATTCGCTGAGCCATTCGGCGTGACACTCCTCGCGGCGCAGGCGCGTCAACGCGCGCTCGTCGCGGTCACGACTCCGACCGAGACGCGCTTCCTCGGCGTTCGCCTCGAGGGTCCCGCGGCGGCGCTGCTGCTCGATCACGCGTCGATCGTGGCCGATGGCGACGCGCTCTCCGCGCACGCGAGCGACGAAGACACGCTCTCCGCGTCCGACGCGCTCGCGCTCCTTCAATTCATCCGCGAGCGCGCTCCGCTCGCGCGAGATCGCTTGTACCTCTCCGGCACGCGCGGCGAGCGCATCGTGCTCGACGGCACCGAGCTCCGCGTCGACGAGGCCGAGCGAAGCCGCTTGTTCGATCTCGACGCCCCCGTCGAGTGGCGCGGCTTCCTCTTCCACGAGGCGCTCGGCCCCGCGGCGAGCATCTATCAAGCGACGTGGATCCGCCAGGGAAGCTCCGAGCTCGTCCTCGTCGCGCCGATGCCCACCGAGCTCTTGCTCACGCCGAAGGCGCCGTCCACGTCCGCCGCAGCGCCCGTGTCGACGCGCCAAAAGCAGCTCGTCTCTCCTTCGGCCGACGAGCCGCCGCCGGGCGATCTCCGCATGGGCATCGAGCGCGTCTTCATGCTTCCGGTGCGTGAAGCGCTCGCCAGAGCCCCGCGCCCGTCGCGAAGCCCGATGCGCCGCCACGCGTCGTCGCCGGACCTCGGCGCCTAATCGTGCGTCGTGATGGACTCCGGCCGGACCGGCACTGGTCGACCGAGGTGAGCTCCTGAGTAGTCAGTCCAAAACTCGCCGATCGCGCCGTCTGTGATAAGTCGAGCATCTCGATGGCCCGACCCTTCTACGTCACGACGCCCATCTACTACGTGAACGACGTCCCCCACCTCGGGACGGCGTACACGACCATCGTGGCGGACGCGCTGCGCCGCTACCACGCGCTCCGCGGGCGTGACGCGCGCATGCTGACGGGCACCGACGAGCACGGCCTCAAGATCGAGCGCGAAGCCGTCGCGAAGAACGTGAGCCCTCAACGATTCGTCGACGAGGTGAGCGCGAAATTCCGCGAGGCGTGGCCGAAGCTCCTCGTCGAGCCGAACGACTTCATCCGCACGACCGAGCCGCGCCACGAAAAGCTCGTGCAGGAGATCTGGGAGCGCGTCGCGAAGAACGGCGACGTCTACCTCGGCCAGTACGAGGACTGGTACTGCGTCGGCTGCGAGTCGTTCAAGACGGAGAAGGAGCTCCTCGAGGGCAACGTCTGCCCGCTCCACAACAAGCCCGTCGAGCGCGTGAAGGAGGAGACGTACTTCTTCAAGCTCAAGGACTACGAGACGAAGCTCCTCGACTACTACGACCAGAACCCCGGCTTCATCGAGCCCGAGTCGCGCCGAAACGAGGTCATCAGCTTCGTGAAGGGCGGACTCAAGGATCTCTCGGTCTCGCGCACGAGCTTCACGTGGGGCATCCCGGTCCCCGGCAATCCGAAGCACATCATGTTCGTGTGGTTCGACGCGCTCGCGAACTACTGGACCGCGCTCGGCGACGAAGGCCGAGAAATACTGGACGCCGAGCGGCGAGGTCGTGCACCTCGTCGGCAAGGACATCCTCCGCTTTCACGCGGTCTACTGGCCGGCGTTCCTCTTGAGCGCGGGGCTGCCGCTGCCGACGAAGGTGTTCGCGCACGGCTTTCTGACCATCGACGGTCAGAAGATGAGCAAATCGCTGCGCAACGCGGTCGACCCGGTGCGCCTCGCGGAGACGGAAGAGATCGGCGGCGCCGACGGGCTCCGCTATCAGCTGCTCCGCGCGGTCGCGTTCGGACAAGACGGCGACTTCGATCACGAGGCGATGATCGAGCGCTACAACGCCGACCTCGGGAAGAACCTCGGCAACCTCCTCTCGCGCACGCTCGGCCTCTGCGCGAAGCTAACGGACGCACGACGGTCCCGCCGTACAAGCCGACGGATCTCGAGCGCGAGTTCGAGAAGCAAGCGGCGGCGCTCATCGAGGCCGCGGCGAAAGCGTGGACGGAGCTCGCGCCGCACCGCGCGCTCGAGGAGACGTTCGCGCTCTCGTCGCTCGCGAACCAGTACGTCGATCGCGCCGCGCCGTGGGCCGAAGCGAAGAAGGGCAACCAGGAGCGTGTCGACACGATCCTCGCGCTCTTGCTCGAGACGCTCCGCGCGCTCAGCGTGCTCGTGTGGCCCGCGATCCCGCGGAAGGCCGACGCGCTCCGCGCGCAGCTCGCGCTCGCGCCGATCAAGCTCGAGCTCGACAAGGACCTCTGGCCGAAGCTCGCGTTCGATCGCGCGGGGCAAGCGCTCGGAACGGCGAGCGTGCTCTTTCCGACGATCGACAAAGAAGGCGAGAAGAAGCTCCTCGATCGCCTGCAACCGAAGCCCGAGGCCTCGGAGGCCGCGCCGCCGCCCTCGTCGGTGCCGGGGCATCCGTCTGCCGCGCCGGAGATCGCGACGATTTCATACGACCAGTTCGCGACCGTCGACCTCCGCGTCGGCCTCGTGAAGTCGGCGAAGAAGGTGCCGAAGAAGGACAAGCTCCTCGAGCTCGAGGTCGATCTCGGCGAGGACAAGCCGCGCACGATCATCGCGGGGCTCGCGCTCTCGTTCACGCCCGAGCAGCTCACGGGTCAGCGCGTCATCGTCGTCGCGAACCTCGCGCCGCGCGATTTCGGCAAGGGCCTCGTGTCGTACGGCATGCTGCTCGCGTCGGGCCCGAGCGAGAAGCTCGTGCTCGCGACCGCGCCCGAGGGCGCTGCGCCGGGCGCGAAGCTCAAATAATCACGGACACGGCTCGGTCTGCTCGCCGACCCACACGCCCGAGACGCACTGCTCGAACACGCCCGTGCAGCATCCGCCGCGCGTGTACGCGCACACGCTTCCGTCCGTGAGATCGCACGTCGTACCGAAATTCGGACGCTCCACCGCGCAGCCCGCGCCGGGCGAGAAGCACTGCCAAGAGCGATTGGTGCCTGGCGGCGGAGGTCCAGCGCCGCACTCGCTGCACACGCAAACGCTCGCGTCGCCGGTCGGACATACTTGGCCGGGCGCGTGGCACGCGCCACCGTCGACGATGGATCCGCACGCGTCGTCGGTCCCACAGAAGAACGCGGCGACGCTCGTGTTCTTCTGCCACTGCCCCGACGAGCACGTGAAGTGGTCGTTGCAGAAGTAATCCTTTGCGCCGTACTCGCAGTCTTCGTACTCGGGCGCCGCGCATGACGCGCCCACGGCGGGCGGTGATGAAGGGCACGGAATCGGCGGAACCGGCGGCGCGGCGTCGAAGCTCCACGCATCGAAGCAATCGAAGCCCGTGCACGCTTCGACGGTCGCGTCTGCGTCACCCGCGTCGTCCGACGCGCCGACGCTTCCACAAGCGACGAGCGGCGCGACGAGAACGCCACGAGCGACGAATTTCGCCCGATTTCCGGTCGACGGCGACTGCGTCCGTGGCAACTTCACGGCGTGGAGCTCACCAAGATCCTCGAGATGATCGGCGCGCCGCAGCGACTTCGCGTTCACGGCGCGCTCGTGTGCGAGGCCGCGGACGCGCTCCTCGCGCAAATGCGCGCGATGAACGTGAGCGTCGACGAACATTGGGTGCGCGGCGGCGCGTGGCTCCACGACGCCGGCAAGGCTGTGCACCGCGCGGAGCTCGACGCTCCGGGTCATTTCCACGAGAAGGCGGGCGAGGCGCTCCTCGTCGCGCACGGCGTGGACGCGCGCATCGCGCGTTGCTGCGTGTCGCACGCGGCGTGGAGCGCGGAGTTGCCGCTCGAAGAGCTCCTCGTCGCGCTCGCGGACAAGCTCTGGAAGGGCGTCCGGCAGCAGGATTTGGAGACGATCGTCGTCGACGCGATCGCCGCGGCCGTCAAGCGCGATCGCTGGGACGTGTTCGTCGAGGTCGACGCGTGCTTCGAGAAGATCGCGGACGACGGACCGGAGCGGCTCCAGCGCAGCTTGCGCCACGGGTGAAGGTCAGTGCGTCGGAGGGAGCGGCATCTCGAGGACCACGTAGCGGCCGTCGACGCAGATCATGCTCCCGAATTGCGCGGTGCTGGCTTCGTCGTCGGCGCACGGGCACCCGAGCGCCGCGTCACGAATCGGCTGACAAATGCCGTCTTTGAACGGGCCGAGGCAGAAGAAGCCGTCGCCGACGCACCATACCGACGCGTCGACGCACGCCTCCGTGCAGGCGGTGCCTTGCACGAGCGGCCCGCACGCGGTGACCGGATCGTCGAACCAGCGCAGACCCGCCTCGGGAAATGGCTCGCCGCACACGGCCATCGCGTTACACCCGACGCGCGGGTCATCTCCGTATTCGCACTCGATGTGCGCGTCGCACGGCGAGCCAGCTTCGGGCATCGTCGGCGGGCAAGGCGAGCAGCTCGGCGGAATCGGCGGCACGAAAGCCTCTTCGAGGCCGGCTTCATCGCAACTCGACGTGAACGTCACGTCGCTGACGTGGCTCGCATCGAGCGGCGCAGCGTCTGCTCCGGCGTCGGGCAGCTTCTCTTCGTCGCACGAAGCGAGACACGCGAGCAAGAAGACCTGACGAACCCAGCTCACCTACGAACCATAGCAGCGAGTCGGCGTCAGCGAGCCGAAGCCCGCTGACGCCTTCTCTTGTTCAATCGCGCACCGACGTGACCACGCCCGCGCCGACGGTGAGGCCGCCTTCGCGGAGCGCGAAGCGCATGCCGGGCTCGAGGCCGATCGCGCGCTTGAGCGTGAAGCTCACGGTCGCGCGGGCGCCGGGCTCGACGGGCGCGTCGCTCGGAACCGCCACGACGCCGGTCGTGTCGGTCGCGCCGAAGAAGAACTGCGGCGAGTAACCGGTGCCGAACGGCGTGTGGCGGCCGCCCTCTTTCGCGGTGAGGACGTAGATCTCGGCCTCGCCCGCTTGGTGGGCGCGAATCGCGCCGGGCGCGGTCACGACGAAGCCGCGAGCGACCTCCTCACGACCGACGCCCCGGAGGAGCAAACCGACGTTCTCGCCGGCGCGCGCCTCCGTGCGCTTTTTGTGGAACGACTCGATGCCGGTCACGACGACCTCGGTGTTCTCGTCGCTCCGCAGGCGCGAGCCTACGCGACCGACGATCTCGACGCTCGCGCCGAGCGCGAGCACGCCGCGGACGACGCGACCCGTGACGACCGTTCCGCGGCCCTCGATGGTGAACACGTCCTCGATGGGCATGAGGAACGGCGCCTCGAAATCGCGCGCCGGGACGGGCACGCGGTCGAGCGCCGCGACGAGCTCGGCGATGCCTTGCTCGCGGAGCGCCGAGCCACGAACGAACGCCGCGTCCACGAAGCCGTGGAGGGCGAGCAGCTCGCGCGTCTCGAGCTCGACGAGATCGACGAGCTCGGGATCGGCGACGTCGCACTTGTTCACGAACACGACGACGTGCGCGACGCCCACTTGCTTCGCGAGGAGCACGTGCTCGCGCGTCTGGGGCTCGGGGCCCTTCGAAGCGTCGACGAGCAGGACCGCCGCGTCCATCTGCGACGCGCCGGTGATCATGTTCTTCACGAAATCGGCGTGGCCGGGGCAGTCGATGTGCGCGTAGTGACGCGTCTCCGACTCGTACTCGACGTGCGCGACGTTGATCGTGATGCCGCGCGCGCGCTCTTCGGGCGCGCTGTCGATCTCGGCGACGGACTTCGCCTTGCCGAAGGCCTTGGTGATCGCCGCGGTGAGCGTGGTCTTTCCGTGATCGACGTGACCGATGGTGCCGACGTTGACGTGCATCTTCTCGAACATGGGAGAAACGGACGGTGTGTGCGGGTCGTCCTGACGTATGCTGAGAGCGCAGTGATTGCTGGGAAGGAGTTGCTGGAGACGCTCGAGGCGCTGGATTTTCCCGCGCTCGCGCTCCGGCCTGGCACGACCGACGTCGTCTCGATCAACGCGACCGCGACCAAGCTCCTGGGCGACGAGAAACGCTGGCTCGAGCACGTCCACCCGAGCGATCGCGCGCGGGTCGAAGCGGCGTGCCGCGCGGGCAGCGAGCGCGTGGAGCTTCGCGCGACGAGCGATCACCTCGAGTTTCGCCGGCTTCAGATGGAGCTGCGGCGGCGCGAGGACTTCACGCTGGGTGTCCTGATCGAGGCCTTCGCGAGCTCGTCGAGCGAGCCCCAGCTCGATGCGCTCCTCGAGGCGCTCCCCTTCGAGGTGTGGGAGCGCGACGCCGACGGCGTCCTCATTCGCCAGAACGCGACCGCGCTCCGCAACTGGGGCGCGCAGCTCGGCGGCCGCGTCGAGGACATGGCCGTGGGCGAGAGCACCAGCAAGCTGTGGCGCGAGCTCAACGCGCGCGCGTTCGCCGGAGAGATCGTGAGCTGGCCGGTCGACTACGAGGTCGCCGGCAAGCAGGTGAACTACATCAACATCATCGCGCCCGTGCGCGAGGGCGATCGGATCTGCGGCGTCGTCGGCGTGAACGTCGACGTGACCGCGACGCGCGAGGCCGAGCGGCGATCCGCCGAGCTCGTCGTGGAGCTCTCGCGATCGCTCGAGGAGCTCGCGCAGGCGCAGTCGAAGCTCGTCAGGCGCGAGCGCCTCGCCGCGCTCGGCGAGCTCGCCGCGATCGTCGCGCACGAGGTTCGAAACCCGCTCGCCGCGATCTACAACTCGCTCTCGACGCTCAAGAAGCGACTCTCGTTCGATCGCGACGCGGCGATCCTCTTCGGGATCATCGAGGAAGAGGCCGCGCGCTTGAACCGGACCGTCTCGGATCTGCTCGGCTACGTGCGCCCGCTCCAGCCCGATCGTCGGCCCGAGGACCTCGTCGAGCTCACGCGCGAGGTCGTCCGTCAGAAGCTCGAGGCAACGACGTTGATCGAATCCGAGGTGACCGTTCGCGCGGTGATCGCGCCCGTGAGCGCGGACGCGGTGCTCATGCGCATCGCGGTGGCGAACCTCGTGACGAACGCCGTGCAGTCGATGCCCGACGGCGGCAAGCTCACGGTCACGCTGAGCGCGGCACGGCACGAGCAACGCGAGGCGATCGCGATCGCCGTGTGCGACACGGGAAGAGGAATTCCGCGCGATGTGCTCCCGCGCGTGTTCGAGCCGTTCTTCACGACGCGCGCGTCCGGCGCGGGGCTCGGTCTCGCGGTCGTGCGGCGCATCGTCGAGGCGCACGACGGCGTCGTGACCGCCGAGAGCGACGGCCAAAAGGGCACGGTCTTCACCGTGCTCTTGCCGTGCGCGTGACTCAGACCTCGATCTTGGCGATGAAGAGCGGGCGCGGCGCGGGCGGCGCGTCCGCGATCGCGTACGCGGCGCGCACGCGCTCCTCGATCGAGGCATCGCGCTTCTTCACGTGCAGCGACGCGAGCGGCTGGCCGCGCTCGACGCGATCGCCGGGCTTCGCGAGCACCGAGATGCCGACCGTGGGATCCACGACGTCCTCGGCGCGCGCTCGGCCCGCGCCCATCGCCACCGCGGCGCGACCGATCGCGAGCGCGTCCGCGCGCTCCACGAAGCCTGCGCGCTCAGCGACCACGTCGACGCGCTCGGGCGCGACCACGAGGCGCGACGGGTCCGCCGCGACGCGAGCGTCGCCGTGCTGCGCCGCGATCATCTTCTCGGCGACGCGCACCGCCGCGCCCGAATCGATTGCACTCTGCAACGATTCGAGGGCGGATTTCCTCGTCTTTTTCGCGCTTCGCGAGGACGAGCATCTCCGCGCCGAGCGCGAGCGTGACGTCGCGGAGATCCGCGGGCGCGCGCCCGTGGAGGAGCTCGAGCGCCTCTCGCGTCTCGTTGGCGTTTCCCACCGCGACGCCGAGCGGCGAGTCCATCTGCGTGAGCCGCGCGACGACGCGCTTTCCGGCGCGCGTCCCGACGCGCACGAGGGCGGTCGCGAGCTCGCGCGCGTGAGCCTCGTCCTTCATGAACGCGCCGCTGCCGACCTTCACGTCGAGCACGAGCGCGTCGATCCCCTCGGCGAGCTTCTTCGACAGGATCGACGCGACGATGAGCGGGATGCACTCGACCGTCGCGGTCACGTCGCGGAGCGCGTAGATTTTCTTGTCCGCCGGCGCGACGTCCTTCGTCTGGCCGATCATGCACGTGCCGACGTCGCGAACGACACGGATGAAGTCCTCGGTCGAGAGATCCGTGCGAAAGCCAGGGATCGCCTCGAGCTTGTCGAGCGTGCCGCCCGTGTGACCGAGGCCGCGCCCGCTCACCATCGGGACCGGAACGCCGCACGCTGCGACGAGCGGCGCGAGCGCGATCGAGACCTTGTCGCCGACGCCGCCGGTCGAGTGCTTGTCGACCTTCACCCCGGGCACGCTCGACAAATCGAGCACCTTTCCCGAGCGGAGCATCGCCTCCGTGAGCGCCACGGTCTCGGCGTCGGTCATGCCGCGGAAGAACGCCGCCATGAGCAGCGCGGTCATCTGGTAGTCGGCGACGCTCCCATCGAGCAGGCCCATGACGACGCGTTGGATCTCGTCCGGGGCGAGCTCCTGTCCGTCGCGCTTGGCCGCGATGATCTCCACCGTGGAGCGTTGGATCATGCGGCCGAGGGTACAGTATGTTCGGTGGGATCATGAAGCGGCTGCTCGTCGTCTTGCTCTTTGCCCTCGCTTGCGATCAAAAGGATCAAGCGGCGTTCGACGCGTCTCCTGCGCTGAGCGCGCTCATCTCGCCAGCGCCGGTCTCGGCGACGCCGAGCGCGCATCCCTCGAGCTCGACGCAGGCGCAGACCACGCCGCCTCCGTCGAGCGACGCAGGCGCTTGCGGTTTGAAGCCCCTCCCCGACTGCCCGCTCCAAGGCTGGATGAAGCACAACATGACCCCCGCAATGAACGCGCACGACTGGCAAGGCCTCTCGAACGCGCTCGAGCACGCGGCGACGCTCGCACCGCCGGACTACGCCGCGGCCGGTTACGTCAACTGGGTCTCGATCGCGAAGGACGGCGCGAACGCCGCGCGCGCCGCGGATCTCGAGGCCGTCAAGGCCGCGTGCCGCGGGTGCCACGATCAGTACAAGAAGAAATACCGCATGGAGATGCGCACGCGCCCGCTGCCGCCATGACGAAGCGCGCGATCCTCCCGAAGAAGGCGCGGGGTCCGGGTCGACCTTCGGGGCGCTTCACCCAGCACCGCCGAATCCAGGGCATGCGCGAGCTGCTCGAGGCCCACGGCCAGGGCGCGACGATCGAGGAGCTCGCCGCGGTGATGCGCGTGAGCCCGCGCAGCGTGAAGCGCTACCTCCGCGATCTGAAGGATCAGCTCGGGCTCGAGCCCGTTCCGACGGTGCCGGGAGGACCCAATCGTTGGCGCGTCAAGCCGAGCGAGCGCGGGCGCGCCGTCACCCTGCGTCGCACGCAGGCGTACTTGCTGCTCGCCGCCCGCAAGGCGTTCGAGCCTCTTCGCGGCAGCGCGCTCTTCGACGAGCTCGACGTCGCGCACCGGCAGCTCCTGCAAATGGCCGAGCGCCCGCTCCGCGCGGCCCACACGGTCGACATCCAACAGAACGCGCGGCTCGAGGAGCGCGTCGTCGTGGTGCCGTATCCGGCGCGCTCGTACGTCGCGAACGGCGGCGATCTCGACGAGATCTTTCGCGCGGCCGCCGAGCTCCGCGTCGTGAGGTTTCGATTCGGCGCCGAGCGCATCCGCGCTTGCCCTTACGTGATCGCGCTCCACAACGGGTGCGTGCACTGCGTCGCGCTCGACGTCGCGGCCGCCGCGGTCCGCGCGTTTCCGCTCGACGGCATCCGCGAGGCGACGACCGAGGCCGAGCGCTTCGAGCTGCCGGCCGATTTCGATCCCGAGCGGCTCGTCCTCGGCGCGTTCGGTCCCGTCCCGGCTGCGGATCAGCGGCGCACGGTCATCGAGTTCGACGCGCGCGTCGCCGACGAGGTTCGCTCGCGCCGGCACCACCCCGATCAGCGCGTCGCGACCTCGCGCGACGGGCGCGTGCGCCTCGCGATGCCCGTCGGCGATCGCAACGCGCTCGTCCGGTGGGTGCTGGGCTTCGGCTCTGCCGCGCGCGTCATCGAGCCGGACGACGTCCGGGAGCTCGTTCGCGAGGAGCTCCGCGAAGCGCTTCGACGCCTCGGCTCATGAGCTCGATCGCGCGCAAGACGACGAGCAGCACGTAAGCTCCCACGAAGACGTACGCGCCGTAATACTTCGCGGAGGCCGCGGACAGCCCAGCGACTGGCAAGGACGCGAAGAGGTACGCGTCGACGAGCAGCGACAGCCTGCGCAGGCCTCGGCTCGACCACGCAAAGCCATAGAACGGCGCGCACACCGCGGCGACCGCGAACAGGAGCCACGCCTCGTCTTTGTCGAACGACGTCATCACGACGACCCAAGCCGCCGCGAGGACGCTCCACCCCATCGCGGCGAGCGCTGCACGCGTCGCGGCCCGCTTCGTCGCGAACGTGTAGACGATCGCCGCGCACAGAACGGCCGCGCTGAGAAACGTCGGCACGCACACGAAAAACGCGCCGGGACCGTCCGTCGCCTCGCGGAGCGGGGTCGTCACCCGCTCGTTGCTCCGCGTGAAGGGCAAGAAGAACGCGAACGCGATGACGGCCAACGGCAGCGCGCTCGCGAGCGTGGTGCTTCGGCGGAAAGACGTCTCCGTACGCCGCGGTGCGGCATCGTTCACGCGGTACGGATCGGCCGGCATACAGGGAATACGCCTCGTCAGGCGCGTTGCTTCCCGTGAAACGCTGTGGGAAAACGCGGGTCATGGCCACGTTGCCCGTCGTGCAGCCGACGCATGCCCCCATCGTCGCGAAGAAACCCGCCGTCGATCCGAAGACGCTCATCCACAAGGATCTGCTCGACGGCCCGTTCTGGCAGCGCATCCCTGCGTACAAGGACGTCGACGAAAAGACGTTCCTCGATCACCACTGGCAGGCCAAGAACACGATCACGAACGTCCAGAAGCTCTTGAAGGCGGTCGAGGGGCTCGTCTCGCCGCAGTTCATCGAAGACGCGGACGAGGGCTTCAAGAAGGCGCCGATGAGCGTGCGCGTGAGCCCGTACCTCCTCTCGCTCGTCGACTGGGAGAACCCGTACGAGGACCCGCTGCGCATCCAGTTCATCCCGCTCAAGTCGAAGCTCCTTCCGGATCACCCGAAGCTCCACCTCGACTCGCTCAACGAGCAGGGCGACGCGCCGGTGCCCGGCCTCACGCACCGCTACCCCGACAAGGCGCTCTTTCTCCCGCTCGACACGTGCCCGGTCTACTGCCGCTTCTGCACGCGCAGCTACGCGGTCGGCGTCGACACCGAAGAGGTCGAGAAGGTGAACCTCAAGGTCAGCGAAGATCGCTGGCGCTCGGCGTACGCGTACATCGCGACGCGCGCAGAGCTCGAGGACATCGTCATCTCCGGCGGCGACGCTTACCAGCTCCGCGCGCAGCAGATCGAGGAGATCGGCGAGGCGCTCCTCGCGATCCCGAACGTGCGCCGCATGCGCTTCGCGACCAAGGGCCCGGCGGTCATGCCGATGAAGCTCCTCACGGACGACCCGTGGGTCGACGCGCTCACGCGCATCGTCGAGAAGGGCCGAAAGCTCCACAAGGAGGTCGTGCTCCACACGCACTTCAACCACCCGAAGGAGATCACCGCGATCACCGAGCGCGCGATGAACCAGCTCCACGAGCGCGGCATCTTCGTGCGCAACCAGAGCGTGCTCCAGCGGCGGCGTGAACGACACGCCCGAGACGATGCAGCTCCTCGTGAAGCGCCTCGGTCACGTCAACGTGCACCCGTACTACGTCTACGTGCACGATCTCGTGCGCGGCGTCGAAGATCTCCGCACGACGCTCGACACCGCGCTCTACCTCGAGAAGCACGTCCGCGGGTCGACCGCCGGCTTCAACACGCCCGTGTTCGTCGTCGACGCGCCCGGCGGCGGCGGCAAGCGCGACGCGCACTCGTACGAGTACTACGATCGCGAGAGCGGCATCAGCGTGTTCACCGCGCCCGCGGTGAAGCCCGGTCAGTTCTTCCTCTACTACGACCCGCTCGATCAGCTGAGCGAGTCGGCGCGCCGCCGCTGGGCGGAGCCGCGCGAGCACGAGATCATGATCAACGTGGCGATCCAGCGCGCGAAAGAGCGCGTTCGCTGAACGACGCGCGGGTCATCGGTACGATTTCTCCCACGTCCTCACGACCGCCTCGGTGAACTGCGCGGTCGCGAGGCCGATCGCCCTCCACTCCGCGTGCGTCGTCGGCGCGTTGATTTGCAGGACGACGCGCTCGCCGTCGATGTCGATGACGAACGACTCGAGCCGCGCGAGCCCGGTCTGCGCGACGTCACGCGCGAGCGCGTCCGTGGCCGAGAGGTCGAGTGTGTCCGACGTGACCCGAATTCCAGCGGCGTCTTTCATGATCGTCGCTCGGGCGTTCGGCGGAAGCGTTCCGGTGGCGACGTCGAGGACCGCACGCTTCGCGAACGCGTCGAGCACGACGGAGAACGGAAGCGAACCCGCGCTCGCTGGGAGATTTCCCGCGCGGCTCATGACGCCCCGCGCCTCGAGCCGAACCGCGCCGAGCTCCTCACACCACTCCTTGAACGCGCTGCGGAGCGCTCGACGTTCGCGACGCGCGATCGCGGCAGGAGGCCCGAGGATGACGGCCGCGAGCGCGTAACCCACGCCTTGACCGAGCCGCTGCCAGAGCGACGTCAACGCACGCCCAATCGCGCGAGCACCGCGCGCGCCGTCGTCGAGAGACCCGTGGGGTTCGTCGCGGCCTCGATGGCGCGCACGCGGAGCGTCTCGTCGAACGCCTCCGCGCGTCCCGCTTCGTCGAGATCGTGGAACGCGCGGTGCGAGCGGATTTCCCCGTGCGGACCGCGCTCGCGGTGCGCGGTCGTGACTGCGGCGACGAGCGCGTCTCGTTCTTCGGGCGTCACAGCGCGACTCCTTTGCCTTCGAGGCACTCGGCGAGCATCTTTCGCGCGCGCGTGAAGTTCTGGAGGAACGTGTTCGGCTTCATGTCGAGACGCGCCGCGAGCACCTCGTCCGGTTCGGCGCCCGCGCTCTCGATTCGCGCCATGAGAGCGAGCGCGGGCTTCGCAGGGAGCGCGCCCTGGCACTCGGCGATCGCGCGACGCAAGATCGGATCGGGCGGCGCGGCCGGCTCCGGGTCGGCCGCGTCGAGCGTCGCGGGGTCGACCGCCTTCGCGCGCGTACGCCGAACCTCGCTGATCGCGAGGTTTCGCGCGATGCGAACGGCGTAGCGCAGGAGCGTGTTCGGCTTGCCGTCGGGCTCGACGCGGCCCGCGAACTGCCAAGCGCGGAGCAGCGCCTCTTGGAGCACGGCTTCGGTGTCGACGTGCGTCGCGAGGGCCCGCAAGCTCTCGCGAACGGGCCGCTCCGCCCCGGCGAGCCAGCGCGTGAAGGCGCTGGCGTCACCGAGGCGGATCGCAGCGAGGTGCACGTCGAGGTCGATCACCCGAGCTCCACGTGGACGTCGCCGATCGTGACGTGCGCGATCTGCGACGCGTCGAAACCTGCGGGGACCTGCAGCACGAACCGGATGACGGCGCCGGGCTCGTACGTGCCGTCGCGCGTCGTGCGCGACGCGTCGATCGTGAGCCGGTGCTGCGCTCCGTCCTTCATGAGGACGACGGCTTCGGGCAGCACCTTCCAGGCGAGCTGGCGATCGGTCGCCACGATCTCGATCGCGACCTCCGCGTTTCTGGCGAAGGCGATGCGACCGATCCACACGATGACCGTCGTCGCGCGCCCGGTGAACGCGCCGCGGACGCGCTCGAAGAAGCCGCCCTTGTCCTTCTTCGCCTCGCCTTGCGGCGCCGGCTTCTGCACGGGCTCCGCGACGCGCGCGCGAGAGAGGCTCGCGTCTGCCTCGAGCTCGTCGTCGAACGCTTCGGCCTTCTCCTCCGGCGGCGGAGGTGCACCGGTCCCGCCCATCGCCGGCGCTGCGGGCGGCGGCGGCGCCGGAGAGGGCCGCGCCAGCGACGGCCGCGGCGCGGCGACGGAGCGCGCCGCGTACGCCATGCTTTGGATCGGCGCCTGCGCGCGGAGCCCGAGGCCCTCGACGGACATGCCGTGCGGGAGCGCTTGCGGCACGTCGACGCGACGCGACGGATCGCGCGGGTCGACGCTCTGCTTGGAGTCGATCGCGACCCAGGACGTGAGGCGCGTCGCGATTCGATACGAGACGCCGAGCGACTCGATGAGCGCGTCGAGCGCGCCCGCGTTCGAGCCCGCGGCGATGCGCATCTCGGCGTCCTCGACCGATTCACGCGCGAAGAGCGTGGCGACCGCGTCGCTGCCCTCGCCGCCGTACGACGGCGCGATGCGAACGCGCTCTTCCCACGGCCCGCGCGCGGTCTTGCCGCGGAGCACGATCTCGCCACCCTCCGGGCGCACGCGCGCCGAGAGGAGCACCGGCGCGCCCGCGAACAAATCGGGCACCTTCGCCGGCGCGAGCTCGAGGAGCGCGCTGCCCGACGCCTCGATCTCCGTGACGACCGGCGCGACGCTCCTCGCGAGAAGCCGCGCGACGGCGCGCTCGGGATCTTCACCGAGCCCGATGATCGCCTCGATGCCGCGACCCGCACGCGCGGCCGGCCCCGTGAGCGAGCGGTTGATCGAGGAGCCCACGCCCACGGTGTGAAGGCGTGCGTCGCGCGGGAGGAGCGCGAGGATCTCTCGGACGATCTCCTGCTCGAACCCGATGAGCCCGTCGGTCACCAGGACCACTTGCGTGACCGCGTCGGCGCGCGCATGGCGCGGGCGAAGCGCCGCGAGGATTCCCTCGCGCATCTCCGTGCCGCCGCTCGCGCGGAGATCGCGGATGAACCGCGAGGCGTCGCGCTTCGTGTCGGCCGTCGCGTCGACGACGTTCGGGTCGAAGCGGCGCGGCGAATTCGAGAACTCGATGATCTCGAAGCGATCGCCAGCAGCGAGCGAGTCGATCAACGCGAGCGAGACGCGCTTGAGCTGTTCGATCGGCGCGCCGCTCATCGAGCCGCTCGTGTCGAGGAGGAGCGTGAGATCGCGCGGAGAGACCGCGCGGATCGCGTCGCGCCGCGGCGGCACGAGCGTGAAGAGCGCGTGCGCGTCCTTCAATCGCGCATCACGGGGCCCGCACACGTCGACCTCGGCCGCCGCGCGATCGATCGCGACAGGCCATCGCACGACCACGTCGCGGTCGAGGGCGACGGCGTTACCCGAGCCGAGCTCGACGTGAAACGCGCCGCCTTCGAGCACGACCGAGAGCGGGTGGGAGGACGATTCGGGCGAACGCCCGCTGACGACGTCGTCGCGAACGCGCATCGTGAGCGAGGCGCGCGCCGGCAGCGACTCGGCCACGTCGAACGAGACGTGAGCCGCGTCTGGCACGCGACCCACGCCTCCCAGGTATCGCGGGGCCGCGGCGAGCGGAAAGCGCCACTCCCAGCTGCCTTCGTCCAAGAAGCGGAGCTTTTGATCGATCTCGATCTCGCACACGACCTCCACGCCGGGCGGCACGTTGCCGATCTCCTGCGTGAAGAGGCTCGTGCGATCTTGCTCGAGGAGCGCGGCCGTCTGTCCGCTCGCGAGCGCCTCCTCGAAGCGCTCGCGCGCCCGCTTCTTCAGGTCGACGGTGCCTTCGATCGTGCGCTCGCCGATGCGGAAGCGGAACCCGCTCACGGCGGCGTCCGCGGGGAGCGGAAGCGTGTAGGTTACACGGAGCGGGACGCGGCTCTCGTTCGCGAAGCGCTGCTCGAGCACGGCGCGAGCGACGCCGGCGCGCGCGTCGCAGCGGAGCGCGGCTCCCTTGAGGGGCAGGTTGGCGGTGTCGGTGACGAGTGACGAGGACACGGACGGAGAGGTCATCATGCCCGACCAACGCGGCGGCTCGCTCCTTAGTGACGACCTATTTGCGAAAAGTGCCGCCGCTCTTGACGCACCGCGCCTCACACGCCGATTCCTCGCGATAACAGCGCTCGATTCGCTCCAAATCGGTGTTGCTGCGCTTCGTGCACGAGCCGACGAGCCCCACGGTCGGGCACGCCTCGGCGACCCGAAACGCGTGGTCGCCGTGCATGGCGTCACAGATTTTCCGGCCGTCCTTCTTCGCCGTCTGGCCGATGTCCTCGAAGCACTGCGTGACACCACCGTCGTGCTCGATGACGCAGCTCGAGGGTTTGTCCGCGTTGGGATCGCCACCCCCGTGGTGGCACGCGGCGCACGCGAGGAGCGCGATCGCGCCCTTCACTCGGTCACCACGTCCGCCGCCGCGTCGCGCATGAGCGCTTCTTGCTCCGCGGCGAAGCGCGCGCGACGCCCGGTCTCCTTCACGCGCCACCAGGCGTTGAACGTGACGATGATCACGAGCGCGATGATGATGAACGCGACATCTCGTTTCTTGAGCGTCACGACGATCAGAAGGAGTACGAGACGAGACCGCGCGCCACCGGCGCGACCTGGCCGATTTCGGGGCGAAACGCGAGCGCGGGACCGAAGTCGATGAAGAGCTTGTGGCGGAGGAGCTCGAACGTGGCGCCCACGCCGACGAACTGGTGAACGCCGCCCTCCGCGTTCGCGGTAGCGGTCGCCTCTTCGAGATCTTGCACGATGTACTCCACGCCGAGGCGGAACACCGGAACGACTCGAATGCTCGCCCCCGCGGTCGCGAAGACGTCGAGCGCGTCTCCGTCGGCGCGGAACACGTGCTCGCCGTGGACCATCCCCGCGAGCCGCAAGCGCCCGACCTCGTAGCTCGCGCTCACGCGCGCGTAGGCGCCGCTCGCGTGATCGAGATCGAGCAGATACCCCGCGGCGATCGCGAGGCGGAAGCCGTGTTTGGCTCCGTCGAACGGCGCGAACCGCAGGCCCGTCATCACGCCGGCGCTGACCGTCGAGCCGTAACCGCCGAGGACGCCCGTCGCGTCGAGCGCGAGCATCCGCACGAGCCCGACCTGCACGGTCGCGTTCGCTTTTCCGCCCGGACCGTCATCGTGCGAGGCGAACGCGCGGCTCACGCTCTTGTCGTTGCCCGAGTACGTGTCGCCGAGCGACGCGACCACGTGGAGCGGCGCGGGGATCGTCGGATCGTCGTTGTAGAGCCAAGGTCGAGACACCTCGGTCGAATCGCTCGCGCGCGCCGCGTCGACCTTGTCCGGCTCGTTTTGGGCGAGCGCGGCGGTCGACAAGAGCAAGACGGGTACTGCCAGGGCGAAGCGGCGAAACATGGAGGGCAGCATACTCAAAAATGGGGGCTAGGATGTGTCGGGACGATGGCCACGGTCACGACCCCCTTGGAGACGGCGTCGCTCGTCGGCGCCGTCATCGCGCGCCGTTTCAAGCTCGTTCAGCCGATCGGACAGGGCGGAATGGGGCTCGTGTTCGAGGCGGAGGCGCTCGCTCCCCAAACTGGGCGCGTCGCGATCAAGATGCTCCGCTCCGAGCACCTCGACGACGCGCAGGTACGCTCGCGATTCATCGACGAGGGGCGCGCGTGCATGCGCCTCGTGCACCCGAACGTGATCCGCGTCTTCGAGGCCGGCGAGGCGGAGGATGGCACGCCGTTCATCGTCATGGAGCGACTCGAGGGCGAGCCGCTCAGCGCGCTCGCGCCGCCTGGACGCCCGCTCCCCGCGTATCGCGCCGTCGGGATCGTGCAGCAGGTCCTCGCGGGCCTCGGCGCCGCGCACGCGCAGAACGTGATCCACCGCGATCTGAAGCCCGAGAACGTCTTCGTGCAGCGCAACGACTCCGTGAAGATCCTCGACTTCGGCATCGCGAAGGTCATGGACGCGGCGGGAGGCATGGGCTCGCGCACGCGCACCGGCATGCTCCTCGGCACCCCCGCGTTCATGAGCCCCGAGCAAGCGCGCAGCGCGCGAGACGCGGATCACCGGAGCGATCTCTGGAGCGTCGCGGTGATGCTCTACGAGATCATCACGGGTCGTCAGGCCTTCGTCGCGCCGACGGAGTTCGCGCGGCTCACGGCGATCATGACGGAGGACCCCGCGCGGCCGAGCACGGTGACGCAAGCGCTCGCGCAGTTCGACGGGTTCTTTGCGCGCGCTCTCCAAAAGGATCGCGCGAAGCGCTTTCAATCCGCCGCGGAGATGTCGCAGGCGCTCGCGTCGATCTCGGTGCCCGTGTCGATCATGCCGCCGAGCGGCTCTGCGACCGTGTCGCCCGTCGGGCCCACGCTGTCGTCGCCGCAGAGCGAGCGCCCCGCGGATCACTCGACGCTCGGCAGCACCGGCGTGCCGCCGTCCTCGCATCGACCGCCGCAGATCGTCGTGATGCCCGCGACGACGAACGATCCCTCGTCTTTCGCGGGCCCGCCGCGCGGCATCTCGCAGGTCGTCGTCGTGCTCCTCGTGACCGCGGCGCTGATGGCCGGGTTCATCTTCGGGTTCGCCGTCGCGCGATCGATGTGATGCGCCGTCGCGTGCTGCTCGTCTTCGTCGACGGCATCGGCTTCGGGCGCGCGGGCCCCCAGAACCCGTTCTTCGAGTCGCCGCTCGAGGTGCTCGCGCCGCTCGGCGCGGGGGAGCCACTGCCAGGGGCGTCGCTCGTTGCCGTGGACGCGTCGCTCGGTCATCCCGGTTTGCCGCAGAGCGCGACCGGTCAAGCGACGATCTTCACCGGACACGACGCGATCGCGCTCGCTGGCGGACACGCGAGCGGATACCCGACGCGCGCGCTCCGCGAGCTCATCACTCGCGAGGGGTTCCTCGGTCGAGCGCGCGAGCGCGGCCTGCGCGCGAAGTTCCTCAACGCGTACGACCGAGAGCGCGCGCGGCACGTCGAGGACGTGCTCGCGGGAAAGGCGATCGCGACGCGCAGGCACCCGCCGTCCTCGTCGAGCGTATGCGCCGTCGCGAGCGGGGGCTCGCTCTCGACCTTCGACGACGTGCACCGCGGGTGCGCGGCGACGTTCGATCTCACGGGCGAGCTCCTGCGCTACGCGGGCCTCGACGCGCCGATGATCTCGATCGCGCAGGCCGCGCGGAACGTCGCCGCGGGCGCCGCCGAGAACGACGTGTCGCTCTTCGAGATGTTCCTCACCGACTCCGCCGGTCACTCCCAGGACACCGAGTGGGCGCGCGACGAGGCCGTCCGCACCGACCGATTCCTCCTCGCGCTCTTCGAGGCGATCGACCCGCGCGAGCAGCTCGTCGTGGTCACGAGCGACCACGGAAACCTCGAAGATCTCTCGGTTCGCACCCACACCCGGGCCCCCGTTCCGCTCCTCGCGTTCGGCGCTGGAGCGGCGGATTTCACGGCGGGCGCGACGAGCCTCTTGGACGTCGCGCCGCGTCTTTTATCGGCTGCGGGCCGATGATACTGTCTCGCGCATGACCGACGCCTCGCTCGACCCGAAGTACCTCGAGATGTTCCCCGCCTGGCTGCGCTCGCTCGGCGAAGACGCCGGCGCGCTCGGCGCGCTCGTCGCGGGCGACGCCTCGGAGCCGGTCAAGCGAAACGTCGTCGCGGGACTCAACTACATCTTCAAGTCGCTCGACCTCATCCCCGACGGCATCGACGATCTCGGCTTCATGGACGACGCGTTCGTCCTTCGCGTCGCGGCGGCGCTCGCGATCGACGCCGACGGTGCAGCGAAGACCGGCGCCCTCGAGCGCCTCGCGACCGACGCCGGCGAGATCAAGAGCTTCATGGGCGACGACTACGCCCGCCTCGAGGCGTACGTGAAGGGCCTTCAAAAAGGCGCGGCGCGCGGCCGCACCGTCGACGACATCATCGACGACGAGTCGCAGCGCAAGGAGTTCGTCACCGAGGTCGCCTCGTGGTCGAAGGAATACCAAGCGCCGACCTTCACGCGCGACCCGAAGACGCTGTTGAAGCTGAAGTCGTTCCTGAACGCGAAGCTGCCGTAAGGCGCTTCACATCCCGGGGCCGCGGCTCTCGGAGCCGCCCGTCGTCGCCTTGTTCGTGATCGCCGGGCCGTGCATGTTCTCGAGGAGCTCTTGCAGCAGATCGCGCGCCTCGGGCTTCGCCTTGAGGTGCGTGAGGAGCGCGCTCGAGACCTCGCTGAACGATTTTTCGAACGCGAGGCCGTCGCGCGTGCGGACGGCGACCTTCTCGCGGCCTTGCGCGAGATCTTCTTCGAGCGCCTCGGCGTAGCGCGAGAGCTGAGCGCGGAGCTCTTCGATTTGCCGGCGGAGATCGCGCGCGTGGGCGTCCTTCACGGAGGCCTTTTGCTCGCGCTCGGCGAGCTGCTCGCGGCGCGCATCGACGAGCGCCACCGCGGCGCCCGCGCGCTCGAACGCGGCGCGAAGCTGCGCGGCCTGACCTGCCGGCCACCGCTTGATCGGCTTGCGCCTTCGCGACCTGCGCGTTGCGCTCGGCGATTTGAAGCTGCTCGCGCAGGCGCGCGGCCTCTTGTTGCTCGGCGGCGGCGTCACGAAGCGCGCGCGACTCTTCGTGCGCGAGCTCTTCGACCTTGCGTCCGATCTCCGCGCGGAGCGCGCGGCCGCGGCGCTCGAGCGACTCGAGCTTGCGCGTGTGGCTCGCGACCTCGCCCTCGAGCTTCGTCGCGCGCGCCGCGAGATCCCACGCGGTCGCGAGCGCCTTCTGGATCTCCGGCGGCGCGTTGCCCGAGGGATACGCGCGCGAGACCATGCGCGAGAAGAGCGCCGCGCGGTTCGCCCACTCGATGACGCCGGGCGACTGCGGCGGCGGAGGCGGCGGCGGCGCCGCGAGCTCTCCGCCGGATCCGACTTCCCACGCCGTGCTCGGCAGCGAGCGCTGCAGCGCCTTCAGCTCTTCGTGGAGGTGGTGGGCGTCCTGGAAGCGGCGACGGCGATCCTTCTCGAGCAGCTTGAGCACGATGGCCTCGGCGGACGGGAAGCACGTCGGCCTTGATCGAGCGCGGCCGCGGCGGCGGCGCGCTGCGCTGCATCTCGAGGAGCGTCTCGCGATCGCTCGAGCGGAACGGGAGCTGCCCGGTCAGCATCTCGAAGAACAACACGCCGAGCGCGTAGAGATCGCTCTGCGGGCCGGCCTCTTCGCCGCGCGCTTGCTCGGGCGCCATGTACTCGGGCGTTCCGAACACCGCGCCCTTCGGCGCGAGGCGCGGGTCCATCGCGAGGTGCGCGAGGCCGAAGTCGAGGATCTTCACGAAGTCTTTTCGACCGCCCTTGGTCGAGAGCAGGATGTTGTCGCTCTTGAGGTCGCGGTGGACGACGCCGAGGTCGTGCGCGCGCGCGAGCGCGGCGCACATCTGCTCGAGGATGTCGACGCCGCGCGAGAGCGGCATCGGCCCGCGCGCGAGCTCGCGCGAGAGCGCCGTGCCGACGAGGTACTCCATGACGAGGTAGAGCTCGCCCTCTTCCGTCTCGCCGATGTCGTGGATGTCGATGATGTGCGCGTGATCGACGCGGTTGGCGGCGCGCGCCTCGCGGAGCATCCACGCGCGAAGGTGCGTTTCGCCGCGCAGATCCGGGCGAATCAGCTTGAGCGCGACGACGCGATCGATGAGCACGTGGCGCGCGCGATAGACGACGCCCATGCCGCCTTCGCCGAGCCGCGCCTCGAGGCGGTAACGTCCGGCGACCACACGACCGATCATGGGATCGGTGGGCTTCGAACCCATCGGCGGACGCGGAGCAGGCTGATTCACCATCGTTTGGGATGGTAGCGAAGAGCCTTTTAGAACGCGAGCTTGAACACCGGAACGCGAAGCTCGGTCGATTGACGCACGCCGAGCTCCTTCACTTCGCGCATCGTGTACGCGTTGTGAACTTCCGGGACGGGAATGCCCATGCGAAACGAGCCCTCGTGCACGTCGAGCAGCGAGAGCGGGACGTACGGCGGCTGGTTTCCGCCGTTGCCGCCGCCGGTGTTGCCCGAGGGAGGCGGCGTGGTCGAGCCGCCGGACGAAGACGGCGTGACGGCGCTGCCGCCGGTGCTCCCGGGGTTTGCCTCGGGGCCGGTGTTCTTCGGCGCGCGATCTTCGGTCGCCTCGGCGCTCGGGTGGTAGCGCGTCGCGTTGAGCATCAGCACGATCGTCGGAATGATGAGGGCCATGCCGCCCGCGAGCATGAACGCCGACCCGTACGCGCTCGTCTTCGGATTCGACGAATCGTAGGCCTGATCCATGAAAAAGCCGCCGATGCCGCCACCGACCGCGCCGAGCGCGGGAAACACGGCGTAGGCCCAGCCCGCGCGGACGCCTGCGATCGCCATCGGGATCGCGACGACCTCGGCGCCGAGGAACGCACCGCCCACGATCGCCTTCGGCGTGCCCGCGATCTCGTCCGCTCGCGCCTCGGGCGCGTGCGCCGTGAGCGTGAGCGACCCGAACGCGACGGTGGTGACGCCCAATGCCAATCGTTTGGCGACCATATTCATGCTCAGTTCCTCGGTGCGAGAAGGTAGCACGGCGTTCACGGGCCAGCGCAAGCGTGGAGTGAAGTGGACGGGGACCTGCACCGATGTTCAATTAGCCCGATGCGAGCCGTCCACCCGCTCTCGCCGGCCGCGTTTCGCTCGGCCAGCCTTTGGTGTGGCGGATTGGCGGCGGCGGCGCTCTTCGCGGGCGCCGTTCGCATCTTGCCTTGGGTGCTCGATCCGAGCGTGCCGATGCGCGTCGCGCTCCCCTTCGCGCGCGGCGTCGCGGAGCTCGCCGTCGAAGCGGCGCTCCTCGTGGGCTGGCCGCTTGGGTGGGCTCTCGCGGCGCATCGGTTCGCCGAGCGCGGAGAAGCGCGTGCTCTCATGCTCCTCGGCGAGTCGCCCGAGCAGACGATGCTCGCGCAATGGCGCAGCGGATTGCCGCTCGCGGCGATCCTCGCGTTTGCTTCGGCGATGGGCGCGAGCGACGCGAGCGCTCCGGGCCGCATGGCGCAGGACCTGGTCTCGCAAGGGCGCGCCGCGTGCGCGAACGTCACAAAACCGTCGACGTATGCGATCCCATTCATCGACGCGACGTGGCTCTGCGCCGCCGATCAGCCCCCGCGGCTCTATGGAACAGGGCCTGGATCGCTTCACTCCGTCGTCTTCACCGCGAAGGACGCGCGCATCGCCGGCGACATGCGGCGCATCGAGCTCGACGACGCGCGCTTCTCGTTCCAAGGCGCGGACGTGCACGTGAACGAGGTCGCGATCCACGGCATGTCTCCATGGACCCACGCGTCGAACGTCCCGCCGAGCTCGCGCGCGATCGTGGTCGTGCTCTCGGCCGCGCTGGCCGCGCTCGTCGCGATGCACGCTGCGCTCACGCGCCTCGCGCACGGCACGTTCGCGACGATCGCCGTAGCCGTCGCCGGGCCGCTCGCGGCGCTCGGGCTCATGCGCGCGTTCGAGCGGGCGGATGCGCCCGCTGCGGTCTACTTCGTGACGCCAATCGTCTCGGCGGGTGTTCCGCTCGCCATTGCCTTTTTTTCCAGGGCTTTGCGTGCTAGCAAATCAGGTAAGAGGCCATCATGGGCAACATCGGACCGGGCGAGCTACTCATCATCGGATTGATCGCGCTGCTCCTGTTCGGCGCCGGCCGAATTGCGGACATCGGCAAAGGTCTCGGTCAGGGCATCTCGAACTTCAAGAAGGGCCTCCGCGAGGCCGACGAAGAAGAGCAACCGAAGAAGCTCGAGAAGGCCAAAGACGAAGACGCTCCGAAAGAAGAGAAGAAGGAAAAGCTCAAGGAGGCCTGAGCCGTGGCCCGGCTCGTGCAGAGCCACAGGGCATGCTGGGCAATCTCGGAGTGGGCGAGCTCGCGATCATCGTCGTCATCGCGTTGCTTCTGTTCGGTGCGGGACGCATCTCTTCCCTCGGAAAAGGGCTCGGAGAGGGCATCCGAAACTTCAAGCGTGGGCTGAAGGAAGCCGACGTCGACGAGTGAGCCCTGGTCTGAAACCCTGGATCATCGGGTAGTCAGTCGCGCCGCGTTGCGTTACAAAGTCCGCTGTGCCCAGCGGACTCGCGCATCGCCTCTCGGTCGTCGTTCCCAGCGTCACGCTCGCGGTGAACGCGAAGGCCAACGCCCTACGCGCCAAGGGTGTCGACGTCTTCGGTTTTGGAGTGGGCGAGCCTGACTTCGATCCGCCCGCGGACGTGCTCGACGCCGCGAAGAAGGCGATCGACTCGGGCGCGCACAAGTACACCGCCGTCACCGGCATCGCTCCGCTGAAGAAGGCGATCTGCGACGACCACGCGCGCCGTCGCGGCCAGACGGTGAAGCCGGAGAACGTCTGCGTCTCCGTCGGGCGCGAAGCACGCGCTCTTCAACGTCGCGCTCGCGCTCTACGAGCAGTTCGACGAGGTCATCCTGCCGACGCCGTGCTGGGTCAGCTACCCCGAGCAGGTGCGGCTCGCCGGCGCGGAGCCCGTGCTCGTGCCGACGCGAGAGGAAGACGACTGGCGCATGTCGCCCGAGGCGCTCGCGCACGCGCTCACGCCGCGGACGAAGGCGGTGCTCTTGTGCACGCCGTCGAACCCGACGGGCTCCGCGTACGACGAGGCGACACATCCGCGCGCTCGCCGACGTGCTGCGCAAGCACGACTGCTGGATCATCGTCGACGAGATCTACTCCGAGCTCGTCTACGACGGCTTCAAGCACGTCTCGATCGCGCAGGTCGCGCCGGACCTCGCGTCGCGCACGATCATCATCGACGGCGTGTCGAAGACGTACGCGATGACGGGCTGGCGCATCGGCTGGGCGATCGCGCCGAAGCACGTGATCGACGCGCTCGATTTGATCCAAGGCCAGAGCACGACCAACGCGACCGCGGTCGCGCAGCACGCGGCGGCCGCCGCGCTCACGGGTCCGCAAGAGTCCGTCGAGCAGATGCGCCAGAAGTTCGAGAAGCGTCGTGACGTGATGGTCGCGGGCTTGAACAAGGTGCCAGGCATCCACTGTCGCAAGCCGGAGGGCGCGTTCTACGCCTTCGCCGATTGCCGCGGGATGTACGGCCTCGAGCACGCAGGCAAGGCCATCGAGAGCGACGACGAGGTCGCGTTCTTCTTGCTCGAGCACGCGCACGTCGCTGCGGTGCCGGGCGGCGCGTTCGGCGCGCCGGGCTACGTGCGCTTCAGCTACGCGACGAGCGAAGAGCGCATCGAGGCTGGGCTCGAGTCGATGCGACGCGCGATCGCGGGCGCTCGGCGCTTGAAGTGAGCCTCACGCGAGAGGAGCGCTTCGAGCGAGTCGCGACCGGCGTCGCGGCGCTGCTCCTCGCGTTCGCCGGGTTCGCGCTCTGGCACTCGAACGGCGCGCCCTCGCCGCCGCGCGCGCGCGAGGTCCGTGTCGCGTGGCGCTGCGCCGACGGATCCGCGAAGCGGGACGTCGCAAACGGCAACGCCGACGGATCCGCGAAGCGGGACGTCGCAAACGGCAACGCCGACGGATCCGCGAAGCGGGACGTCGCAAACGGCAACGCCGACGGATCCGCGAAGCGGGACGTCGCAAACGGCAACGCCCAAGACGGCGGGGCCTGCAGCGTGGTGACCGACGTCGAGCGATGCACGACGTGCCACGAGCCGACGGCGCACACGAAGCGCGCGATCCTCATCGACGCGCACGCCACGATCGGCTGCGTCGCGTGTCACGGCGGCGATGGGCTCGCGCTCGGACGCGACGCGGCGCACGACGGGCTCGCGAAGCGCGGGTCCGAGACGTCGTTCTCCGAGGTCCAGGCGCGGTGCGCCGCGTGCCACGTCGAGACGCGCGCGTTCGCGCCTTCTCCCGCGAAGGCCGCGTGGGCGCGCTGGATGGCGACGCGCGACCACGCGATCGCGCCGCCGCCCGAGCCCGCGCGCGATGAGACGGAGGAGGCGCCGCAGCTCGCCGCGGGTCGCGCGCTCTTCCGCGCGCTGCGATGCGGCGCGTGTCACGTCGCGCGCGACAGCTCGCCGCTCGCGACGCCGCTCGACGTCCTCGGCCTTCGCGGAACGCCGAGCCAGCTCGCGAGAGGGCTCGAGAAGCACGAAGATCGAGGCGCGATCGATCTTGGGCTCGACGAGATCGGCACGGTCGCGGTCGCCGCGCGCCTCGTCGCGATCGAGTCGGGCGACGCGTCGACCGCGATGCAGCACCGCGCGAGCGTCGCGGGCTCGTCCGCCGACGAAGGCCGCACGCTCTACGACAAGCTCGCATGCGCCGCGTGTCACACGCCCGGCAGCGGCGATGGTCGATTGCACGTCGACCTCGGCAACATGGTGTCGTGGCGTACGCCCGACTGGGTCGCGTTCTATCTCTCGGATCCCGCGCACGCGAATCCGTCCACGGCGATGCCGAGCTTGCGCCTCTCGGCGCGTGAGGCGTCGAGCCTCGCGCAGCACGTCGTGCCCAGGCGGCTCGCGACCGACGGGATCGACGCGCAGGCGACGACCGGGCGAAACGAGAGCATCGCGTGCCGGTTGCCGCGCGCCACCGAGGCGAAGACGATGACGCGCGACGCCTGCGGCGAGGCGATCATCGCGGCGGCCAATTGCGTCTCGTGCCACACGACGGCGCCCGCGCGGAGCGCGCCTTCGCTCGCGCGCTTCGGCGAGGGCCGCGACTCGAGCTCCGCGGCGCTGAAGCTCGTCGATCACGCGGGCTATCGGCTCGCGCGGAATACGAAGCGCGATGTCCTCACGTACCTTTTGTCGCAGCGCCAAGTGCGCGTTCGCCCCGATTTGCTCGCGCCCGCGCACGAGGGCAGCGCCGCCTTCGAGTCGCTCGGCTGCGCCGGGTGCCACGCGCTCGACGCGCTCGCGACGAAGACCCCTGGCCCCTCGCTCTTCGGCGAAGGATTGCGCACGCAGCCGCAGTGGCTCTTCGAGTTCCTTCGCGCGCCGCAGCGGCACGCGGTGCGTCCGTCGCTCCACCCCGAGTGGGCCTATCGCGATCTCGTCCCCGCCGATCACGTGACGCCGCGCATGCCGACGTTCCCGCTCGACGAGGCGACGACGACGAGCCTCGTGCGCTTCTTCGTCGAGCGCGACGGCGCGTCGTTCCCCTACGCAGCCGTGCCGCAGATCGTCCTCGGCGGTGACGCGCTCACGAACGCGATCGCCGACGTGACGCACAAGGATCGCGGCGCTTGCCTCGGCTGCCACACGATCGCGACGCCCGACGTCGCGCGCGCGCGCGAGTCGGAGGGAAAGCTCGCGCCGCCGCTCGCGCTCGCGCACGACCGCCTGCGCCCCGCGTGGATCGAGGCCTGCCTCGCGCAGCCCGACGCGTGGGTGATGGGGATGCCCGCGCTCGACAAGCCGATCGACGAGATCGATCGCGTGCGCGATCTCGTGCTCGCGCTCCGGGAGCGCACCGTCCTTCCACCCCCGGGCGCCGAGGGACAGATCCCCGCGCTCGGTTTGGGCGATCTCCCCTAGATCAAGGCTCCGAGTACGACTCGACCCACGCGGCGCGCGGCGGCGGGAACTGCGCGAGACGCTTCGACCACGATGCGTCCGTCGAGCGCAGCGTCGAGGTCACCTCGTGGAACGGGATCCGCGCGCCGACGAAGACCGACGGAGCGCCCGCGATGTCGACCGCGAGCCACACCTCGTTCATCTCGCCCGTCGCATCCTCGAGCACGCGACCGAGCGTGACGTCCGCCGCGGTCACGACCACGAGCGGCGCGGAGCCCGAGCCGAGGTGGCGCTCGATCGTCGCGAGCCTCGAAGGCATCGTCGCGAGCGTCCGCGACTGCGCGGGCGTGAGCTGCGCCGTCGCTTGAGCGGTCGCGATGTGGAGCGCGTCGACGAGGAACGCCTCGACGCGCGCGAGGAGCAGCGCGGACGCGCCGGAAGCGCGGAGGCCGTGCACCACGAGCCCCTGCTGCGTTTGATGCACCAGCGAGACGAGGCGCGCGATCGCCTCCGGGTGAGGCTCGATCGCGCCGCGCACGTCGTCGAACGTGGGCTCGGCCTCGTCGATCGCGGCGCGCGCCGAGTCGCGGGCGAACGACACGCCCGCGTGCCTGAGCGTGACCCACGCGGCGAGCGCGACCTCGAGCTTGCGCCGCTGGTAGAGCTCCGTCTCGCGCCAAGGGCGCTGCGCGTCATAAGCCGAAGGCGCGAGGTACGTCGCGATCGCGTCGAGGCCGCTCGCGTGGAGCGAAGCGTGCCGCGCAGAGGGATTGGCGAGGAGCATGTGCTCGATCTCCTCGACCGCCACGTGCTCTTGCGGAGTGTCGAGCTCGGCGCGCGCCTCGGGTGAGCCCAGCGCGAGGCCCACGGCGAGCGCCGTCGGCAGGGCGTTCGGTCGCGCGAGCCGCGCGAGCGCGCGCACATCGGGCGGCGCCGCCGGCGAGAGCAAACGAAACGTCGGGAGCACTCCGCCCGTGTCCTCCACGGTCGGCGCGGCAGCGCGGACGAGCGCGGTGCGCAAGTGATCGACGCGCACCACGTTGGCGATGGTCGCCTCGTCGCGCAGATCGAAGCCGAGCTTCGTCGCCGTCGCGAGGAGCTCCGCGGCGCTCGGGTCGTCGCCGCGCCCCGAGGCGAACGCCACGGCCCGAGCGAGGCGCGCCCATTCGTCGTTGGTCGTTCGCGCGAGCAACATCGCGGCGCGCGTCTGCGTGCGCGCCATCGCGAAATCGATTCCCGGCTCGGGCGCGAGCGCGAGCGCGGCGAGGCCCAACCACGTGAGCGCGCGGAACTGCGCGAGCCGCGGGTCGTCGAACGCGAGCCCGGCCTGCGTGTCGAACGCGCCGTAGTCGATCGTGCGCGCGAGCAGCGCGCTGTGCGCGGGCCCCGCGTGCGCCAAGACCAGCGCGAGCTCCTCGTTCACCGCGGGCGTCGTTTCTCCCGCGAGCTCCGCAACGGGCTCGAGCAGGCGCCGCGCGACCTGGACGACGCCGAGCGCGATCTCGTAGGCGCGCGCCGTGTCCGAGCGCGCCGCGCGCGATTCGGCCGCGAGGCGCTCTCCGGTGTGCACGAGAGCCGCCGCGAGCGTCGCGCCGACGGCCTCGCGATCGACCTCGTCGAGCGCGCGCTCCACCGCGCGAAACGCGATCGAGAAGAGCGCATCGAGCGTGATCACGTACGGCACGTGCTTCTTCGCGAGCGCCACGTACGTCTGCCCGAGCGTCCGCGCGTGCTCCTCGCGCGGCTGCACCGCGAGGACGCCGCCGAGCAGCAACCGCTCGCGCGCCTCCTCGGCGAGCGCGTCGAAGCGCTCGGCGAGCTCGGGCCGGATGAGCACGTCCTCGAGCTGCAGCGGCGGCATCTTCGGCTCTTCGACGGCCGTGTCGTCCCAGAAGCTCCCGGGCACGCTCGGGGCGACCGCGTGCGGTCGCGGCGGCGGCTTCACCGGCTGCGCCGACGCGCCACACCCGAGCGCGAGCAGCAGAGCCACGAGAACCGGTTGACGCACCCCTCCGCTTCTACCAACTTCGACAGGCCGACCCCATGGCTTTCGGAACGCCTTTCGCCAAGAAACCCCGCACCCCGGAGCACGTCCGCCCGCTCACGGGCTCGCTCGTGCGAATCGTCCTGCTCGGCGTGCTCGCAGCGGTCGGCGCTGCGTGGGGCATTTATTTGTATTATACACACTCGCTCCGTCCGAAGCCGCTGCCGCAAGCCGTCGATTCAGGCGAGGTCGAGATCCAACTCCAATGAAGGAAGACACGCTCGTCATCCACGAGATCTACGCGAGCATCCAGGGCGAATCGACGTTCGCTGGGCTCCCGTGCACCTTCGTGCGGACGACGGGGTGCAACCTCCGCTGCGCCTGGTGCGACACGCCGCAGGCGTTCTACGGCGGCACGCGCATGCGTCGAGCCGAGGTGCTCGCGAAGGCGCTCTCGCACGCGACGCCGCTCGTCGAGCTCACGGGCGGCGAGCCGCTGCTGCAACCGGGCGCGCTCCCGCTCCTCCGCGAGCTCTGCGACGCGGGCAAGACCGTGCTCGTCGAGACGAGCGGCGAGGCCGACGTGTCGGGCGTCGATCCGCGCGTGCACAAGATCATGGACCTCAAGGCGCCCGGGTCGGGCGAGTCGCACAGAAACCGGTGGAGCAACCTCGACCACGTCCGCGCGACCGACGAGATCAAGTTCGTGCTCGCGAGCCGCGAGGACTACGAGTGGATGCGCGCCGCGGTCACCGAGCGCAGACTCGCCTCGCGCACGCCGAACCTCCTCGCGAGCACGGTCTTCGGCAAGCTCGCCGCGCGCGACGTCGTCGAGTGGGTCCTCGCGGACAAGCTCCCAGTGCGCGTCCAGCTCCAGCTCCACAAATACATCTGGAGACCGGACGCGACCGGGGTGTGAAGTCAGGAGCTCAATGCGGCGGGCGCTGCATCGGGCCGCCCATCGGGCCGCCCATTCCGCGGAGGCCGCCGAGGCCCTTCATCATGTCGCCCATGTTCATCGTCTGGTAACCGGCGGGCACCTCGAACTTCGAGTCGTCGAACGACTTCTTGTCGATCTTGGTGACCTCCATCCGGTTCTTCTCTTTGCCCGACGGATCGCTCATCACCGCGCGGAGCGGGAAGTAGTCCTCGAGCGACGACATCCAGCCGCTGGCCTGCCGGCCCATCATCGGGAACGTGATGCCCTTGGCGACGCAGAGCTCGCCCTTGTCGCCGCTCTCCTCGGTGACCTTCCAGATGTCGCACGAGTAACCCGCGACGGTGTCGGTCTTGCCGGTCTTCTCGATCGTCGGCTTCTTCTGCGCGGCCTGCGCCGCCGCCGGGTTCGCCATACCGACGGGGCCGCCCATGCCGTTCATGTCCATCACGAACGCGGTCTTCTTCGCGTCGCTTACGCTCGTCATCTTCTTGTTTGCGCCGTCGAAGATCACGTAGCCGCCCGCGGCCGGTCCCGCTTCGGCCGGCGCGTCGAAGCGCATCTTCGAGCCCTTCACGTCGTACGTGATCGCGTGCGGCGGCTTGCCTGCCTCGGTCACGTTCATCGTGATCTCGCCTTCGAACGGACCCGCGCCCAAGAACGAGAGCGCCTTGTCGACGATCGAGGGGTTCGTCGGCGCGGCCGTCTTCGTCGTCGCCGCCGCTGTGTCTGCGGTAGCGACACCGCCGTCAGCGGCCGTGCTCGCGGTTTTGTTGCAACCCACAACCACCATCACGAATGGAACGATGATCGAGAATTTCTTCATGGCTCGGAGCCATAGCACGGCTCGGCGCTTCAGCGCTTGCCGGTCGCGAAGAGGCGGAACTGCTCGACGTCGTGCTTCGAGCCCACGACGAGCGGCGTTCGTTCGTGGAGCGCGCTCGGGTTGATGTCGAGGATGTCGCGCGCACCGTCGATCGCGGCGCCGCCCGCTTGCTCGAAGATGAACGCCATCGGGTTCGCCTCGTAGAGCAGGCGCAGCTTGCCGTTCGGGTTCTTCTTGTCCGCGGGGTACGCGAAGATGCCGCCCTTCAGTAGCGTGCGGTGCGCGTCCGCGACGAGCGAGCCGACGTACCTGTGCGAATACGGCCGGCCGTCTTCCTTCGCGTCGGCCTTGATCCACTCGTCCCATTTCTGGACGCCGTCGGTCCAGCGCGCGTGGTTGCCCTCGTTGACCGAGTAGATCGTGCCTTTTTGCGGGCAGCGCACGTTCGACTGCGACAAGAAGAACTCGCCGACGTTCGGGTCCATCGTGAAGACGTGAACGCCCTGCCCCGTCGAGAGCACCATCTGCGTCGACGGACCGTAGAGCGCATAACCCGCTGCGATCACGTCGCGGCCGGAGCGGAGCGCCTCGTTCACCGACGGCGGCGAGGTGGCGTCGTGGCGGCGCAGCACGCCGAAGATCGTCCCGATCGTCGCGTTGAGATCGATGTTGCTCGAGCCGTCGAGCGGATCGAAGAGGACGATGTACTTGCCCGGGTGTCCGGCGGTGCGCGCGCCCTCGAGCTCCTCGCTGCCGATGATGCCGCAGTGTCCGCTGCGCTCGAGCACGTTGACGAGGACCTCGTTCGCGAAGGCGTCGAGCTTCTGTACCTCTTCGCCCTGCACGTTCGTCTCGCCGGTGTACCCGAGAAGGCCCGCGAGGCCCGCGTTGCGCACGCGCGAGGCGATGATGCGGATCGCGAGCGACACGTGGCTGAGGAGCGACGTGAACTCGCCCGTCGCGCCTGGCGCCGCGCGCATGCCCGCGAGGACGTGATCGCGGAGCGTCGTTCCGTGGATGGAAGAGACCGGCGGTGGGATGTGGGAAATGCTGTCGCTCATGGGATTGTTCCGAGTTCTAGCTCGTTGACCTTGTCGTTGCCGAGGATGAAGAGGTGCCCCTTCGTGCTGATCGCGAAAGAGCGGACCGCCCCGTGGATGCTCTTGGTGTCGATCGTCTTGAGGTACGCGCCGCCTTGGTCGAAGACGTTCAAGCCCTCGGACGTCTCCGCGAAGATGTGGCCCTTGCCGTCCACCGCGAGCGCGCCGACGCCGTTGAGGTGCGGGTCCTTCTTCGAGCCGAACTTCGACTTGATCGCGCCCTCGGGGTCGATGACCTCGATGCTGTGGCCGAACTCGTCGCTCATGTAGACGTTTCCTGCGCCGTCCATCGCGAGGCCGTGCTCGGGCACGTTCTTCACGCGCTTTCGAATCTTGCCGCTCGGATCGAGCAACAAGAGGTCCGTGTTGCCAGCCGAGTCGTGGAGCGTCGCGATGTTGCCGACTGCGTCGAGCGCGACGAACTTGAAGCACTTGTCGTCGTAGTTGCCTTTGACTTGCCCAGCGGGCTTTCCATCGAGCGTGTACTTGAAGAGCGCCGCGTCGCGATTGACCCAGAGGATGTTCTTGCTGTCGACCGCGAGGCCCCAGATCGATTTGTTGCCGGCGATCTCGTCCTTCGGGACCTCGACGATCCACTGGAATTTCCCGGTGGGATCGAACTTCTGGACGCGCAGCGTGTCGTAGTCGGCGACGTAGACGTTCTCGTCCATGTCGACCGCGATGGCGCGCGCGTCCGAGAGTTGGCCTGCGCCGTTGCCGCTCTCGCCGAACGTGAGGAGCGGCGCGGCGCTCGCGGCCTTCGCCGTGTGCGTCGACGTGGGCATCAAAGGAGGCGTGGCGGTCGCGATCGAGATCGTCGGCGGCTCGGCCCTGCGCAACATGAAGAACGACGCCACGCCTCCCCCCATGATCAGCAACGCGACCACGGCGACGAGCGCGCACCCGATGCCGAGGCCAGCGCCCCCGCCGCGCGATGGCGTCGTCATCGCTGGAATGGGAGCGCGCAGCGCGCCAGCCGCCGCGGGCGTGACGACGATTTGGCAGTACTGGACAATTGACCGTCTTGGCCATCCCGTCCCAGGGGATCGGGGCGCCGCAGCGCGGGCATAGCGTGGTTCCGTTCACGCGCGCATCGTCGCGCATGCGGGTCTGGCGCTCAAGTGGCAGCGATTCCAGCCTCGGTGGCGAGCAATAGGGCCGGTCCCACGTGTTGCACGTCGTGCACCCGCGCGTCGGGGAGGCCCGCGAAGACGCGCGTCGGGGGCTTCGTCCAGTCGGCGTAGCAGGCGGCTCCGGCCTGCGTGCCGACGCATAGCTCGTCGTTCTCGAAGCTCGCGTCGAGGGTCCACGCGCTCGGAGCGCCAGGGACCGTCGCGAGCGCGCCCGCGTCCGAAACGTGAAACACGCCGTCGCGCAGCGTCGCCGCGAACGCCCCGCCTCGACCGTCCGAGGCGACCGCGACGACCCAGCTCGTCGGAGCGCCGGCGAGGCGATCGACGGCCTCGAAGGTCGGCGACGCGGCGCGCGCGTCGAAGCGAATGACGCCGCGATCCTCCGACGCGAGCCACGCGCTCTCGCCCGAGATGGCGACGCCTTGGAGCGAGCGCGTGCCCGCGGGGCGCCACCAGTTTCCGTCGATGGTCGGGCGCCGGCCCGCGACGCGGATACGCCAGAGCGCGGAGGTGGTCGTCACGAACACGTGATCGCGGAAAGCGGCGATGCCCGTCACGCCGCGCGGGACGGCGTCGAGGCGCTCGAACGCGCCGCCGTCGCGCGTGAAGAACAGCCCCTCGTTCGCGGCGACGAAGAGCGTGCCGCTCGCTTGCGCGAGGTCGTTGACCATGCGCACCGGGGCGCGCGAGCGCGTCGCAGAGAGCGCGAGCTCGGGCGCTTGGGCGAGCGCGCGAGCGTCGGCGGGCACCTCGAGCAAGCCGTCGTCGAACGTGCCGAGCCAGGCGCGATTCTTGTAGAATACAACTTTGCGGACGAAGCTCGCGGGCGCGTTCTCCTCGGGATCGAGGCGCACGGCCCTCGTCGCCTCCCCGGCGGGCGCGAAGAACACGCCTCGGCCGCGCGTGCCGACAATCGCGCCGTCCTTCGCGGCGACGCGCGCGACGACCGGCGCGCCCTCGAACGTCTCGAGGCTCGGCGCGACCGGCGCGGGAGGACGCGCGCGCTCGCATCGAAACGCCGCTCCCGCGAGCACGCAACGGCTCTCCGCGGTCTCGACGACGACGAACGCGAGCACGAGGTGCACGGCGCGGACGTCGAGCGTGTCGAGCCCGCTCTCCACGCCGAAGTGCACGCGCTCGCGCGTGACGAGGTCGTAGCGATCGAGCCCGCCGCTCGTCGCGGACCACGCGTGCGTCCCGTCCGACGCGAGCGCGCGAACGTCGCTGCCGTTGCCGAGGACGACGCGCGGGCGCTCGGCGTTCGGCGGATCGACGCGCGCCGGAGGGAGCGCGCTCGCCGTCGCGCGCTCCGTGGGGGCATGAATGCCCCCCACGATGAGCGACACGAAGGCGACCGACAACAGAGCGACGGCGAGCGTCCTCGGCGAGGTCATGGCACCTCCACCTCCACCTCGCGCGACGCCTCGTTGCGCGCTTGATCGGCGACGACGACGCGAACGCGATGGTGACCGCGACCGAGCGAGAGCGTGCCCGTGTACTCGTTCTGCGTCGTCGGCGTGAGCGACGCGCGGCGATGCGGCTGATCGGCGTCGGCCACGCGCACCTCGAGGGCCGCTTCGTCGAGCGTGACGCGGATCTCGACGTCGCCGCTCGACGTCACGCGCGTCGCCACGTCGATCGAGGGCGCTTTGCTGTCGATTGTATAATGCACGGATGTCGCGGTGACCGTCCCATCGCGGCGGACGATGACGACCGGCACCTCGTAGCTCCCGTCGGGCACGTCCTTGGGCACGAGGAAGCGCGTCGACCAACCCTCGCTGAACTCGTCCCACGCGAGGTCCTGCGTGAGGCCGAACGGGAACATCGCGGTGACGCGGCGCGCGTCGCGCGGCGCGATCACCTTGAGCACCGGATCCCCGGGCGGCATGTTCATGCGCGAGAGCGCCGCGGCGTCCTTGTTCGCGGCGAGCACCTTCGCGCGCTGCTGGCGCATGTCGCTCATCGCGTCCGAGGCGGCCTTCGTGAGCTCCTTCTCGGGGACGGCGAGGAACGACGTGTACTGCGTGACGAGCTCGTACGCGAGGCCGAGGTTGATGACCTCGCCCTTCAGCGCGTCGGTCTCGCCCTTCTCGCGCATGTCGCCCATGAGCTCGTCGACGCGCGCGCGCGCCCAGCTCCGCGCGACGAACGGCGCCGAGACAGGCGACGCGACGTCGATGGGCGCCTCGAAATGCTTCGTGACGCCGTGATCCTTGCCTTCGAGGACGAGCTTCGCGGGTCCCGCGCCGGTCATGCGCCCGAACACGCGGAGCTCGTCGGCCGGAAAGAGATCGCCAAGAGCGCTCGGGTACATGCGATCGATGCTCGCGCCCTCGGCGCGCAGCGTGACGTCGGTGAGCACGGGCGCCTGGAGCTGCGAGAGCACGCGAGGAAACTCCGTCGCGACCGCGTGCACGTCCGGAATGAACGTGAACTTGCCGTGCCGGATTTGCGCTAGCCGCGCGAGGAGCGCCTTGTCGACGCCGGTGCCGATGCCGACCGTGAAGACGCGCGCCGAGCTCGCCTCGTCCTGCGCCGCCTTGATCGCGGTCGGCCCGTCCGACTCGCCGTCGGTGAGGAACAGAATCGCGTCCGGGTGGTCGTCCTTCTTCTGGGACTTGAAGGCTTCCTTCAGCGCGAGCGCGATGTCGGTGCCGCCGCGCGCGTCGATCTTGGAGATGTAGGCTTTCGCGTCGCGGCGCGCGTCGTCGCTGATCGGGTGAGGCTCGGACCAGAGGCGCTCGACCTTGTCGTCGAACGCGATGACGTTCACGGAGTCGCCGTCTTGGAGCTTGTCGACGATCGCGATCGCCGCGGCGCGCGCGTTCGCGATCGAGTCGCCGGTCATGCTGCCCGAGCGGTCGATGACGAGCGTGACGTCGTTCTGCGCGTGTTCCGTGACGGGCGCGGCGGGAGTGCCGAGGCTCGCGGTGAAGTAGACCTCGTGACCCGCGTCGTGGTGCACCATCGCGGCGAGCTGGAGCGGCGCCGAGCTCGCCATTCGCGGCGCGTAGTCGATCGCGAGCTCGACCGGGTGCGGATCCTTGGACGACTTCACGGTCACGCGCGCCTCGGTGGGCGAGACGCGCTGCACGTCGATGTCGTGCGTCGCGCTCGTGACCGCGTCGACGCCGCGCGCGTCGTGGATCTCGAAGGCGACCTTCGCGTCCGCTCGCGCGACGCGCGCGCGAAACTCGATCGCGCTGCCGCGCCGCTCGAGCCAGTGCGAGGTCGAGACCTGCACGCGTTTGTGCTCGCCAGGCTCGATTGGGAACACACGAAACGCGAACGCGCCCTCCCCGGTCTGCTCGAGGAGTCCCGGATCCTTCTTCAGCCCAGTGAGCGCCTCGTAGACCTTCTGCGCGCTCTCGCGCTCGAAGACCTCGCCGACGATTTTGTCCTCGCCGTTCCAGTACGCGAAGCCCGTCGCGGTCGCGCCCTCGCCCACGAGCAAGTGGTAGTTGCCTTCGAGGCGGCTGCCGGTCTCGTTCTGGAAGACGTGCTCGTACGTCGTCTGCGCGTGCCCGCCGTCGATGCGCACGGTGAGCGACTCGCTGACGAGCGGCAGCGGCGCCGAGTTTCCGTTCTCCGAGTGCGCGTCGAGGCCGGCGCTCGCGGGCTGCGCTTGCGGGACGGTCTGCGCGACGGCGGGCGAGATCGGCAGGCTCGCGCCGCCCGCGAGCAGACCGACGAGCGCGCTCAGCGCGAGGTGTGGAAGATTCGACGCGCGCGGCGTGGGCGAGCGGACGCGCGCGAAGCGGCGTCGTGTTGGTTTTCAGCGTGATTCGGTGTCCCCGGTGTGTCCATGCACCCGGCCATCGCAACGCGCATACCATCGGCTCATGGCAATCGCCGAGACGCCGCCGCCGCCGTACTTGGCGGTGATTTTCACCTCGCAACGCACCGACGCGGAACATGCAGAATACAACGACATGGCGGACCGCCTCGAGCGCCTCGCGCCCGATCAGCCAGGGTTTCTCGGCATCGAGAGCGCGCGTGACGCTTCGGGGTTCGGCATCACCGTGAGCTACTGGAAGGACGAAGCGTCGATCGCTGCGTGGAAGGTGAACGCGACGCACCGCGAGGCGCAGGCGGCCGGCAAGGCGCGCTGGTACGACGATTTCAGGATTCGAGTCGCACGCGTCGAGCGTTGACGTATCCGCCGAAGGCGGGACGTCACCTACGGCGGGTTGACGTATCCGCCGAAGGCGGCGATTGACCTCGTTTCCGCGAGCCCTATCGTTCGAGCATGGCTCGCACGCCGTTTCCAGCCTCGTTGACCGTGCGCGAGGCGCGCGACGCGTACCTCGCGGAGAACGGCTTCACGGTCGCCGCCTACGACGAGGCGTGGACCGACGCGTCGTTCTTCGGCATCAAATTCGCCGTCCCCAACACGAAATCCCACCGCGTCGCGATCATGCTCCACGACCTGCACCACGTCGCGACCGGATTCGGAACCGATCTCGTCGGCGAAGGTGAGATCTCGGCGTGGGAGGCGCGGCGCGGCCTCGGCCCGCTCGGTTTGTACGTCGGCGGCATCGTCGTCTCGGGCGGCCTCATGGGCCTCTTGCTCGCACCCCGCCGCGCCGCGCGCGCCTTTCGTGCCTCGTCACGCGCGCCGTCGCTCTTTCCCTTGGCCAAGGCGCGAGACTTCACCGAGCGGTACGAGGCGCTCCTCTCGATGACCGTGGGCGACCTCCGAAAGACGCTCGGCGTGCCCCCGCAGGGCGCCACGCGCGAGCCGCGGAACCTCCACGCCTACGCGCCCCGCGAAGCCTGACGACTGAACAGCCGCCACGATGGCATCTCGTGGGGTTTTTGGTATGCCAGGGCCCATGCCGCTCACCGATCGCGTCAAACAGATTCTCTCCTGGTACGGATCCGACAGCCCCGGCGTGCGCGCCAACCTCGCGCGCATGATGATGCACGGCACACTCGCCGGTACCGGCAAGATGGTGATCCTGCCCGTCGACCAAGGCTTCGAGCACGGCCCGGCCCGCTCGTTCCAACCGAACCCGGACGGGTACGATCCCGACTACCACGCTCAGCTCGCGGTCGACGCGGGTTGCAACGCGTACGCGGCGCCGCTCGGCTTCCTCGAGGCCGTGGCGGATCGCTACGCCGGCCACCTCCCGCTCATCCTCAAACTGAACAACTCGGACACGCTCGCCAAGATGGACCAGCCGTGCTCCGCGGTGACCGGCTCCGTCGACGACGCGCTCAGGCTCGGCTGCGCCGCGATCGGCTACACGATTTATCCCGGGTCGGGCGCGCGCAACGTCATGTACGAGAACCTTCGCGAGCTGATCCTCGAGGCGAAGTCGGTGGGCCTGCCGACCGTGCTCTGGGCGTATCCGCGCGGCGCGGGCATCTCGAAGGACGGCGAGACGGCCGTCGACATCTGCGGCTACGCGGCGCAGATCTCCGCGCAGCTCGGCGCGCACGTCATCAAGATCAAGCCGCCGAAGGACTTCATCGAGCAGGCCGAGGCGAAGAAGGTCTTCGAGAAATACGGCATCCCGACCAAGACGCTCTCGGACCGCGTGAAGCACTGCGTGCAGAGCGCGTTCAACGGCAAGCGCATCATCATCTTCTCGGGCGGCGAGTCCAAGGGCACGGACGAGGTGCTCGCGGAGATCAAAGAGATCGCCAAGGGCGGCGCGTTTGGCTCGATCATGGGCCGAAACGCGTTCCAGCGGCCCCGCCAGGAAGCGCTCAAGCTCCTTGCGGACGTGATGAACATCTACAAGAACAGTTAGATGTCGTTCCGGCCGATCGCCCTCGCCCTCGCGCTCGTGGCTTGTGGCGGCGCGAGCGGCAAGGCGGGCGTCGCGCAGAACGCGTCGGCGACGCCCGACGCGGACTCGAAAGAGCTCAGGCACGTCGATCTCGAGCTCGCGATCGGCAACAAACCTTTTCCGCTCCCGATCGTGCACGGCAACGTCGCCGGCGTGCCGACGCTCTTCCTCGTCGACACGGGCGCGAACGCGCACATCCTCGCGGGCTGGGTGGCGCGCAAGGCGCAGCTCACGACGCGCGCCTTCGGCGATCAAGGCGTCGACCACGCGGGCCAGTCGATCGAGACGCGCCGCGCGACGCACCCGCACGTCCACATCGACAACTGGGGCGACCTCCCCGACGAGCCGATGCTCGTGACCGACGTCCCCGACGCCGTCATGCGCCTCGGCATCGGCGGCTTCATCTCGCCGCAGCAGCTCGCGAACGACGACGCGTCGATCGTGATCGATTTCCAAAAATCCGAGATGCGCCAAATGCGCCGCGGCGACTCGCTCGACGCGGCGGGAAACGCGCTGACGCTCGATCCGCCCCGCGTGTGCCTCGACAACGACAGCCCGCTCAAGGGCCTCGCGTTCGTGCTCCACGGCCAGATCGAAGGCAACGCGGTCGACCTCCTCGTCGATACGGGCGCGAACCACTCGGACCTGCTCTCGACGTCGAAGCCGGCCAAGGCGCTCCTCCCGCGCAGCGAGGCGAGCCACGAGTCGGTCTACGCCGCGTCGGGCAAGGTGACGCCCCGCACGGTCCACGACGCGCACCTCCACGTGGGCGCTCTCGAGGTCACGCGCGACGTCGATTTGATCCCGGGAAAAGAGGACGCCTTCTGCCCGCGCGACGGCGTGCTCGGGATGGACGTCCTCAAGCAGTGCGTCCTCGTGATCGACCGGCAGACCGTCACGGGCCTCTGCAAGAGCGACGTGACGAAGTGAAGGCCCGAGTGCGTGAAGCGCGCGCGGGCCGATGATAAGATCGCGTCGTGCGACAGTTGCTTTTGCTGGGCTCACTGGCTCTGGGCGCCTTCGGGTCATTCGCCGCGTGCTCGGGCGATTCCTCGAACCCAAATGACGACGCGTCGACGGACGTGTCGAGCGCGACCGACTCGCCGCAAGCGAGCGACGTCGTCACCACCAAAGACGGCGCGCCCGTCGACGCCGCGGTGGACGCTCCCGCGAAGCCGCCGTGCACGGCGAACCAAGACAAAACCGGCTTCACGAGCCGCACGGCGCAAGGAAACGCGTACGTCGCTTACGTCCCCGCGACGTACGACCCGAAGACGCTCTCGCCGCTCGTCGTCGCGCTCCACGGCGCCGGCGACACGGCGCAGAACTATTTGAACGTCATCTGGAAGGGCAACGCCGACGCGGACGGCTTCATCGTGATCGCGCCCGAGGGCACCGCGCCGCTCGGGCAGGGCTTCACGTGGAACGGCTCCGACGAGACGCTCATCCTCGCGGCCGCGAAGGACGTCTACGCCTGCTACTCGATCGATCCCAAGAAGGAGATCATGCACGGCTTCTCCGCGGGCGGGATCATGGCCTACATGATCGGCCTCGACCACGCGCAGCTCTTCTCGGGCATCTCGATCTCGAGCGCCGATCTCGGCTCGGCCGAGGCGATCTACGGCGGCAACTTGCTCCCCTCCGCGTGGAAGATCCCCGTGTCGCATTTCCACGGCACGCAGGATCAGAATTTTCCGATCTCGTACGCGATCGCCGGGATGAACACGCTCACCGACGCGGGGCACACGTTCTATTGGCACCCGTTCGACGGCGGCCACACGACGACGCCGCAGTTCGCGAACACGATGTACAACGACCTCAAGTCGTCCACGGCGCCGTGATGGCGCGGCTCGATCTCGGCAAGGCCATGCTCTCCGCGCTCGGCTACGCGAGCCGCGACGTCCCCACGAAGGCAGGCGCCGTTCGCGTCGCGGAGCGAAGAGGCCGCGGCGCGCTTCCGCCGATCGTCGTGATCCACGGCCTCGGCTCGCGCGGCGCGGATTATTTGCCGCTGCTCCAGCGCCTCTCGCGCCACGCGCGGCGGGTCGTCGCGCCCGACCTGCCCGGCCACGGCGCGAGCGAGACGCCGAGCGCGCTCGACATCGCGAGCTGCATCGAGGGCGTGGGAGAGGCGATCGACGCGACGCTCGACGAGCCCGCGATCGTCTTCGGTAACTCGCTCGGCGGCTTGACCGCGATCCGCTTCGCGCTCGCGCATCCGCGCCGCGTGCGCGGTCTGTTCCTCACGTCGCCCGCCGGCGCGCCCTCCACGCCGTCCGAGCTCGCCGAAATCGCCGCGACGCTCCGCATCGAGACGCACGCGGACGCGCTGCGCTTCTTCGAGATCGTCCTCCACGAAAAACCCGGCGCGCTCCGCCACGCGGTCGCGTGGAGCCTCCGCCGCCGCTACAACACGAGCGGCCTTCGCGCGCTGCTCGAAGACATCGAGAGCGCCAAGCCGCTCGAGCCCGCGGAGCTCGCGAAGCTCGACGTCCCCGTGCACTTGTTCTGGGGCCGAAGCGAGCGCCTCCTGCCGCCGTCGCACCTCGCGTTCTTCCGCGAGCACCTGCGCGGCGCAACGATCGAAGAGCCGTACGGCTTCGGCCACAGCCCCGACCTCGACTCGGTGACCGACGTGGCGCGAAGGATCATCGCGTTCGCCCGCGATCACTGATCTCAGCGCCCTGCCGGACCGGCACGTTCCGTCGACGTGAGCTCCCGACTAGGCGACGATGTTCAACCGGACGCGCTTGCGCTCTTCGCGCTTTTGCTCGTCGCGTTTTTCCATCTCGATCGCCGACTCGGGCATCTGGATGGTGCCGATCGCCGCGGGGAGCGGGAGCTCCTGGTTCTTCGCGTAGATCGGGTGGCGGCCGCGCGTCTTGTACCAGTCGGCGACCGTGGCGTTCGCCTTCATCTTCTCGATGACGTTTCGCCAGCCGACGCCGGTGTTGTACGCGCAGAAGCTGATCTCGCCCATCTGCGTGCCGTACGGGATGATGCACATCTCGGTGCGGCGGAAGTCGTAGTTGAAGAGATCCTGGAACCACATGCCGGCGACGAAGAGCGCGCGCCACTCGAACTCGTGCGCGTCGCTCTCGAACTCGCCGATTTGATTTCCGCGCGTGCCGGTCTGGCTTCGAAACTGCTTCAAGAGGTCCGCGAAGCCGTAGCCGCGCGGCGCCTTCTCGGGCTTGAAGTTCTTGAGGAGCGCGAGCGCGACCTGGGCGAGCGTGATCGCCTTGGGCTGCGCGCCGTCGGTGATGTCGCCGACGTCGCGCATCAGCTGATCCATGTCGAGGAACTGGCTGAGCGGCGCGAACTCCTTCGTGCGCTTGTTGACGAAGAGGACCGTGCCCATGCCGCAGTTCGGATGGCAGCCGCAGTTGAGCGCGCCGAGCGTCGACGTCGGATCCTGCAGTAAATCAGCCAGATCCGAGAACGGGCCCATCGCCGAGAGCGGGAACCAGTCGCGGAGCGGCTCGGTGACGCCGGTCTGCTCTTTGATGTCGTGCGCGAGGTGCGAGAGCGTGTAGCGCTGGCGCTGGCGGTCGCTGTCGCTGATGTCTTCGTCGCGGCCGGTGAAGCTCACGGGCTGGAACGAGACGACCGTGATCTTGTCCGCGTTCGCGATCGCGAAGTCGAGGATCGGGCCGACCTGCTCGTCGTTCACTTCCTTCACGACCGTGACGACGAGGACGACGTCGATGCCCGCGGCGTGCAGGTTCTCGATCGCGCGCTGCTTCACGTCGAAGAGGTTTCCGACCTTGCGGTGCGAGTTCGCGTCGTTGGTGACGCCGTCGAACTGGAGGTACGCGAGGCGGAGACCCGCCTCCTTGGCCTCGCGACAGAACTCGCGGTCCTGCGCGAACTTGATGCCGTTCGTTGCAGACTGCACACAAAAATAGCCGATGTCGCGGGCGTATTTGACGGCGCGGAGGAAGTGCGGAGAGAGCGTCGGCTCGCCGCCCGAGAACTGCACGCTCATCTGGCGGCGCGGCTGGATCGTCATCGAGTCGTCGAGGATCTGCCGGACCTCGTCCCACTCGAGCTCGTGGACGTAACCGACCTGGTTCGCGTCCATGAAGCACGGGTCGCACATCATGTTGCAGCGGTTCGTGAGGTCGACCGTGAGCACGCTGCCGCGCCCGTATTTCACGCTGCTCGTGCCGTGGTTTCGGAGGTGCGAGAGCGGCGCGAGGAAGTCGCGACCCGGATAGAGCTTCTCGATGCGCGACGTGAACGTCGGGATCGACGCTCATCACGTCCTCGAACCGGCCGTGCTTCTTGCACTCCTTGACCATCAGGAGCTTGCCGTCGCGCTCGACGATGGTCGCGCGGATCTCGCCGGGCTTGCCGTCGACGAGCGTCGAGATGTCGCGGATGCCGTCGAGGATGTCCGCGCGGACCTCCTTCACGCATTTCGGACACAGTGAGTCGGTATGGCGCGGCCAGCCGAGCTGCGGCTTGCTCTTCTCGCGCCGCTTCAAGAGCGGCCCAGGCGCCCACGCGGGGGTCGGCGAAGGACGTTCGAAAGTTTGGTTGAAGCGTTGGACGAGAGGCCAAGCTGCCGTCGCCGCGCGCGCGGCGGCCCCCGTCGCTTTGCGCACGATGCGCTCACTAAGCCCGTTTCGCATGAGCTGACCGTTTTAGCCCGCCTGCGTCATGATGCAAGAGTGCTATCAAAACGTGCGTGAAGGCCTTTACGGAGTACTTGACGTTCGAGACGAAGCGAAAACGCGAGCTCGTGCACCTCACGCCCACCGTTTCCGACATCGTCGCGAAGAGCGGGATTTCCGAGGGTTTCGTGCTCGTTTCGGCGATGCACATCACGGCCGGGGTCTTCGTGAACGACGACGAGAGCGGCCTTCACCACGACATCATGAAATGGCTCGAGGAGCTCGCCCCCGAGGGGCCTGATTACGAGCACCACCGCACGGGCGAGGACAACGGACACGCGCACCTCAAGTCGCTCCTCGTCCACCACGAGGTGACGCTGCCCATCACGAAGGGCAAGCTCGATCTCGGGCCGTGGCAGCGGGTCTTTTACGCCGAGTTCGACGGGCAGAGGCCGAAGCGGCTCATCGTGAAGGCGCTCGGGTTTTGACGTTGAAGAAGCTCTTGGCGCTCGCTTCGTTGATCGCGGCGTGTGGCGGGCACGAGAGCGCCGTGGAGCACCCGCGCGCGAAGCCGAGCCGCGTCGAGCTCGATCACTTCTTGGGCGACGAGGACCGCGTGCTGAAGGTGCTCGCGGCCGCCGACGCGCGCATCGCCGAGCGCGGGATCGAGGCCGATCCGACCGCGCTTCACCACGCGACGATGGGCGCGATCCTGGCGGAGGACACGTCGCTCGGGATGGAAGGGAATCGGCCCGACGTGCTCTCGTTCGACGTGCGCGCGCGCGCGCTCGACGCGGCGGCCGCAACGCTGAACCGTTGGAAGACGGCGCCGGCGGACATCGACGGGACGCGGCCGGACTTGGAGCTCGAGCTCCTCGCTCGGCTCGTCGCGACCGAGAAGCTGCGGCTCGCGAGCGAGCGGGATCTCCCGCGCTCTGCGGGGACGCTCTTCGGCGCGCTCGCCGTGACGTGGCGAACGCCGGACCTGAAAGAAGTGGGCGAGCGGGACGACTGGCTCTCGCGCCGAATCGCCGAGGTGACGAAGTCGCTGACGCCGCAATCGCTGACGGTGGACGAGCGCGACGAGCTGGACGACGCGCTCGACCCGCTCGAGCGCGTCATCGAAGGGCTACCCAAGAGTCGCGCGGCGTTGGTCGAGCTGCGGCTCGCCGTGCAGCGGGTCGATCTCGCGGCGAAGCCGCGGGATCGATGGGACCAAGTGGGCGCGCGTCTCGCGGCCGACGCGGGGATGCACCTGTCGTCCGAGACGCTGCTCGCTTTTTTGACGAACGAGGCGAAGGCGCTCCGCGCGGAGATCGATCAGCTCGTGGGCGTGAAGGTGACCGAGGACGTGGCGGCGCGCGCGGGCAGCTTGCTGCTCGCGCCGCCCTCGCGGTGTCACGCGACCGTGGGGTCCCGCGTGCGCGCCCTCTCGCCCATCGAGGAGCGCGCGTTCGAGTGCGATCTGCGCGCGCACGTCATCGACGCGCACACCGCCGCGGAGAACCTCGACGTGCTCGTCGCGATGCACGACGCGGTCGTCGCGGCGTCCTGGGCGGTCATCTTCGCGCGCGGCGGCGACGCGACGACGATCGCGCTCGGCGCGCCAAAGCTCGTCGCGCCGCTGTCGCCCACGACGTCCGGCAAGCTCACGCGCTTCGCCGCGACGCACCCAATCGAGACGATTACGCGCGCCCTCTCGATCGAGTGGATCATGCGCAACGGCCTCGCCGACGCGGCGCTACGCGCGGACGCGTGGCGCAACTTCGGCGACGCGCCGCTCGACGTGATCGAGCGAGAGCTTCACCCCGTGCGCCGCGAGAAGCAGCGCTTCATCGAGTCGCAGACGCACTCGTCGCGCTGACCCGCGCGAGCTTCTCCTCGACGAGCATGTCGGCGACCTTGTGCGTCGGCGCCGAGAGCTTCTTGCTGCGCTCGAAGATCTCCCACATCGTGTCGTAGATCTTCAGCGTCGCCTCGCGCGACACCTTCGCGTCGTAGCCCTTCACCTCTTGCGCGACGTTGATGAGGCCGCCCGCGTTGATGGCGTAGTCCGGCGCGTACAAAATCCCGCGCGCGTGGAGGTCGTCGCCGTGGCGCACCTCAGCGAGCTGGTTGTTCGCGGCGCCCGCGACGATGCCGGCGCGCAAGCTCGGGATCGTCACGTCGTTGAGCCCCGCGCCGAGCGCGCACGGCGCGAACACGTCGCACTCGACGTTCGCGATCTGATCGATGTGGACGGTCTTTGCTCCGAACTCGCGCGCCGCGCGCTCTGCCTTGAGCGAGTCGACGTCCGCCACGGTGAGCTTCGCGCCCGAAGCGTGGAGCTCCTTGCAGAGGTGATAGCCGACGTGCCCGACCCCCTGTACCGCGACAGCGACACCCGTGAGCGAGTCCTTCCCGAGCTTGAACTTCACCGCGGCCTCGATACCGCGACGCACGCCGAGCGCGGTAAATGGCGACGGATCGCCCGAGCCGCCATGCGACGGATCCACGCCTGTGACGTTCTTCGTCACCGTGCGGATCACTTCCATGTCTTCGAGCCCGGTCCCGCTGTCCTCCGCGGTGATGTAGTGCCCGCGCAGATCGTCGATGAACTTCCCGAATGCGCGGAACAGCGCGACGCGGTCGAACCGCGCCGCCGGCCGCATGATCACGCTCTTGCCGCCGCCATGCGCGAGCCCTGCGAGCGCGGCCTTGTACGTCATCCCGCGCGCGAGTCGCAGGGCGTCGACGATCGCAGCGTCGTCCGTGTCATACGGAATGAATCGACACCCGCCGAGCGCCGGTCCGAGCCGCGTGTCGTGGATGGCGACGATCGCCCGGAGGCCCGTCGCCTTGTCGAGCTTGAAGTGAACCTCGCCGTAGTCGTACGTCCCGAGCTTGTCGAAGAGCTGCATCGATAGCCGTTTTACTGCACCCACGGCACGAGGTCACTCCCGAGCGATTCGTCCACGAGCCACCCGATGTAATCGTCGGGGTCATAGGTGTAAATCTCCCCGCCGCCGCGCCCGAATCGCGCCGCGATCGCGCGCGCTACGCCGATCGTTTCATACGTGCACGGAAATGGATCTTCCTCGGGGTCGTCGTCAGCCATCAACGCGTCCACGCGCACCGTCACGTCGCCGCTGCCGACAAGCTGCTCGTAGGCCTGCATCACGAGCTCGAGCCCCTTCGTCGTGAGCGAGACGAACCAGGTTCGCCGGTCCTGTTCGTTGACGTGCCGCTCGACCCACCCAAGCGCTTCGAGCACATCGAGCATTTCGCTCAGTGTCGACCGCGCCACGCCCAGCACGCGTCGAACGCTGCTCTGCGTCCAGTCCCCATCAACGCAATCGTTCGACAAAAGGTTGAGCAAATCAAACCGCGCCGGCGTGAGCCCAAACCCCTTCAAGCACCGCCGCGAAAACACATTCGTCGCCAAATGTGCCTGCTTGATGGCCAAGAACACAGCATCCATCACGTCGAGCAGAGCACCCCCTATGCCAGCCAACACCACCCCTTCAAAGTGGGGTGATCGTTCGGATCCGAACGATCACTCCCTAACGGGAGGGGTGGCGGGGCCTGGCCAGGGGCGGGCCCGGGGCCAGATTATTTCTTGCCGGCGTCTTTGGGCGCGGGTTTTGCGGCGTCGGGGGCGCCGGCGTCGGCCGAGATGTTTTGGAACTTCGACTGGTCGCCGCTCGCCCACTCGTAGGGGTACGCGGCGATCGTGTAGATGGTCGCGTCGCCGTCTTTTTGGGCGTAGTGCGCCTTGTCGACGGGCTTGCCGATCTTGACGGTGTGGGTCGCTCCGTCCTTCATCTTGATGATGACGGTCTCTTCCGGCGAATCGAGGCCGGTCTCGGCTGCGGGTTTTCCGTCGCCGAAGTCGTCGGCCATGAGGTTCTTGAAGGCGCCGACGGCGGTCTTCGCCTTCTCGGGGTCGAAGCTCGGGATCGGCTTCTTGTCGCGCGTGCCGGTCCAGTCGGACGCGCCGCCGTCTTTTTCGCCCTTCGTGAAGACGAACTTGCCGTTCTTGTTGTCGATCTCGAAGGTCGTGACGTTCGCGTCGTCGAGCTTGAGCATGTCGCGGTCGCGCCAATCCTTGACCTCGCGGCCATACATCCAGCTCGAGTAGCCCTTCACGAGCATGATGTCGGGCTTGCCCTCCATCGTGAACGCGTCGCCGAGGGCGCCCGATTTTCCGAAGCGCGCGTCGAGCTTCGTCTCGCCGCCCTTCGACGCGACGACGTGCACGGCCTTCTCGGCTTGCAGATCGTAGTCCTCGGGCTTCGCGCCGGCGACGCGGTCGACGATCTTGAGGTCCTTGATGTTGTCGAGGAGGCTCTTGACGTTCGTCTGGTTCGCGGGCGCGTTCACGGGCTTCGTGAGCTCCCACTTGTCGCCGTGCTTCTCGAGGACGACCTCGCCCTTGCTGCCGTTCGTGATGTCGATCTTGTCGAGATCATCGGACAGCTTGAGCTCCGGGAGGTCGCTCTTCGCTGGCGCGGTGCCGAGCGCCGCGTCCTTCTTTTGCTGGAAATAAACTAAGGCGCTGAGGCCGACGAGCACGACGCCCGCGATGCCGATCTTCGCGTTCCGTTCCATGGTCTTTTTTCCGTGAGAATTAGGCGAGCTGCACGTTCATGCGGCGGTTGGTGCGCATGCGCCAACGCAGGAGGCCGTAGGCGACGAAGAGGAGCGGCGCGAGGAAGGTGAGGATGATGCCGATGTTGCGCTGCGTGTTCTTGCGAGCGTCGCGCATCTCCTTGTCCTTCTTCTTGATGTCGTCGTCCGTTTCGTTCTCGTCGAACTTCGGTGCGCTGACGTCGCCGTAGACCAAGCCTGGCTCGCTGAGGAGCTTGGCCGAGACGGCGAGGAGATCGGTGTCGCCCGTGAGCCAGTCGAGCGTGTTCTTGGTCGCCATGATCGCATAGAGGAGCGGGACCGCGCCGCGCTGGAGATCGGCGTAAGGACCGGCGATCTGGAGCAGCTTCTCGTCGCCGCCCTGCGGGCCCATGCCGAATTGGCGGAGCTGCGGGTTGTCCTCGCCGTTGCCGGCGCGGGCGAACGGGTTCGCCGTGAACTGCGACGACGCGAGCACGAAGACGCGCGCGGATTTGCCGTCCGGGACCTCGGGCGCCGCGTCGACGCCCTGCTTGTCACCTGCGGGGAAGGCGCTCTTCAGGCGGCCTTCGACGCGCGCGGCGATGTTGAACTGCTTCCACTCGCCCTTCGGACGCCACGATTGGAGACCGAGCTCGACGGTGTCGTCGGTCTTGTCGATCGAGTGTGGCGTCGAGCGCGCGACGACCGAGATGTCCGACGCGGTGGGCTGCTTGTCCTTGTGCAGCGTGATCGACGAGCAGAACGGCATGATCACCTGCTCCATGCGGAAGAACGCAGGGAAGCTCGTGTCGATGAGCTGCTGGTCGCCCGAGAAGCGCGAGTCGTCGACGACCTCGAGGAGCTGCGGGAAGCGCACGCTGCCGAGGCCCGACTGCGTGAACATCGTCACGCGGAAGCTGCGGCCGAAGTCGAGGACGACGTCCTTGTGCAGCTCGATGCCGTAGCCGTCGAGGAGCTTGTCGAGGCCGTGCGTGTCGAGCTTCGCGTTCATCGTCGCGTCGTGCTCTTTGAGGTTCACGGCGCTCGCGAAGACCGCGAGCGACTTGCCCTTCATCACGAACTCGTCGATGCGACGGAGCTCCTTGTCGCCGATGTCCTTCGCGGGCTGCGTGATGATGAGGCCGTCGAGCGTGTCGTCGATCGCCGACTCGCCGCCCTTCGTGTCGACGTCGACGAACGTGTAGAACGGGAAGTTGCGCGAGATGACTTCCTGCATCGAGGGCTTGCCCATCTGCGCGGGAACGAGGTTCGCCTCGCTGAGCTTCATCTCGTCGTGGCCCGAGAGGACGCCGACCTTGTGCTTGATGTTGTCGCCCTTGTCGCGGAGCTCGCGGATCTTGTTCGTGATCCAGAACTCGAGGCCGACGTTGTTGTCCGGCTGGAGGACCGGGATGACGTCCTTCTCGACGCCGTACTTGAAGACGAGGCCCATGTAGCCCTGGGTGATGCCCGCCTTCTCGTCGCTCTCCGACTCGGAGAGAAGCATCGGCTTGAGGCCAGCCTTCTCGGCCTCGTCCTTCTTCTTCTCGTCGTCTTTGACCTCGATGAGCGTGTAGTCGAACTTGCCGCCGCCCGCGTTCTTGTACTCCTGGAGGAGGTCGCGGAGATCGCGCACGAAGGCGTCGAGCTTCGGCAGGCCGCGCGTCACGTACGCGTCGACCGTCATTTGCTGCTTCATCGACTTGAGGAGGCGTCCGCTGCCTTGCGACAGCGTGTAGCGCTCGACCTTGGTCAGGTCTTTGCGCACGTACATCCCGAACGCGCCGAGCGCGTTCACCGCGACGCAGATGAGCGCGAGCACGATCAAGAGCACGAGGCTCTCGGTTGCCGCTTTTTGTTTACGTTCCATCGCCATGGGTCAAATCACTTCCACTTCCGGCTTTCGAGCTGCCGGAACGAAACGAGCAGGCATACGACTGCAATCGACACGAAGTACACGACCGCTCGCGAATCGATGAGGCCGCGCGCGAACGGCAGGAAACGCGACTGGAAGCTGATGAACGAGAAGATGTCGCCGCTCGCGCCTGGCACCGTCTCGACCAAGAAGCCGAGGCCCCAGAGCGTGAGCATCATGAGCGCCGTCACGAAGAACGAGATGATCTGGCTCTCGGTGAAGCTCGAGAACATCATCCCGATTCCGACGCCGGCGGCGCAGTAGAGGAAGAGGCCGAGGTAGCCCGTCCACACGGGACCCCAATCGAGCGGGCCGAGGTGCCAGCCGGGGAGCCACGAGGGCCCGAACATCGCGAGCGGGTACGTGAGCGTCGCGCCGAGGAGGATCGTGCACATGCCGAGCGCGGCGATGTACTTGCCCATGATCACTTCGCTGTCCTTCACGGGCATCGTGATCAGGAGCTCGATCGTGCCGGAGCGCTTCTCTTCCGCGAGCACGCCCATCGTCACGAGCGGCACGACGAGGCAGAGGGCGCCGGGCGCGAAGTCGAAGAGGCGCATCATCGTCGCGCGATCGACCTGCCAGAAGCCGCCCTGGTAGAAGAAGAAGTAGCCGCCGAGGCCGAGCATCGACAGGCCGATGACGACGTACGCGACGAGCGAGTCGAAGTACGCGCGCAGCTCGCGCCGCGCGATCGTCCACGTGTTGCGGAGGGTCGACATGAAGCCGCCGTCGTCCGTCACGGCCTTCGTCGGAGCGGGCGCGGGGCGCGACGAGCGGCGCTCCGCTTTCTTCTCTTCTTCCTCTTCGTCTTCTTCGGACTCTTCCTCTTCGGATTCTTCCTCTTCGTCTTCGAGGCGATCGTCCTTCTCAAGCTCCACGGTGCTCATTTCTCGTCCTCGTCTTCTTCGTCGTCTTCTTCTTCCTCTTCGTCCTCTTCCTCGTCTTCTTCTTCTTCCTCTTCGTCCTCTTCCTCGTCTTCTTCCTCTTCCTCCGCGTCGGTGCCGAGCTTCCGGTTACGGAGCTCGTCTCCGAGCGTGAGGCTGCGGAAGACGTTCTCGAGCGTCTGCGCGTCGCGGTGCAGCTCGAGGAGGACCCAGCCTTTTTCAGCGATGAGGGCGAAGATCTCGGGACGGAGGTCTTCGGTCGATTCCGACGAGAGCGAGTACGCGTGGGCGCGCTCGTCCGTCGGGAGCTCTTGGACTGCGTTGACGCCGTGGAGCGCGCGGAGCGCGGACTCGACGGCTTCCTTCGTGGGCGGCGTGCCCTTGCCGCGGTATTGCGCGGCGCCCGCCGACTCCTGAATCCACACGACGTAGCGGACCTTGCCGCTGCGGGCGCGGATCTCGTCGAGCGGACCGTCGGCGACGACGCGGCCCTTGCGCACGATGATGGCGCGGGCGCACGCGGCCTCGACCTCGGAGAGGTTGTGCGTCGAGAGCATGACGGTGCGGTCCGTCCCGATGCGCTTCAGGTACTCGAGGAACTCGGCCTTCTCGTTCGGGTCGAGATCGCTCGTCGGCTCGTCGAGGATGAGGATCGGCGGATCGTGGATGAGCGCTTGTGCGAGGCCGACGCGCTGGCGATAGCCGTGCGAGAGGTGCCGGATTTCCTTTCCGAGCACTTGCGCGATGCCGCAGACCTCGACGACGTCCTTCGCGCGCTTCACGAACTTCGCGGGGTCGAGCTGGCGAAGGTCGGAGGCGAAGCGCAGGTACTCGAGGACGCTCATCTCGGTGTAGAGCGGCGCGCGTTGCGGGAGGTACCCGATGCTGCGTCGCACGCCGAGCGGGTCGTCGAACACGTCGCAGTTGTTCACGCGCGCCGTGCCCTGCGTGGGCGCGATGAAGCACGTGAGGATGCGCATCGTCGTCGATTTTCCGGCGCCGTTCGGCCCGAGGAATCCGACGACTTCGCCTCGGTTGACCTCGAAGCTCACCTTGTCGAGCGCGCGGAACGACCCGTAGTTCTTCGACAGGTCGGTCGCTGAAATCATCACGTCGGTGGACATCGCTCTCCTAGAAAAAAAACAAGACGTTGCCGCGGAAAATGCGGCTTTGCGGAGCGCGCATCCTAGTCTCGGCGAGCAACGTGTCAACGTTCCGCCCAGATCGGGCCCGCGCGACGTTGAACCGCTGCTTTGCCGTAGTATTCCCGCTAGTGACGATCTTCGGCCTGGGTCAGCGCCGGACGCGCGACGACCGATTTTGCCGTGCGATCCGCGAGGGTTGCGACCTCGACCGCGTGCGGCGCGGCGACGCTGAACAGGACGCGATAGGTCGCGGTGCGCGCGCGGACCTCGAGGGTGCGTGTGACGACGTCCACCTCTGGGTTCCGAATGGCCGAGACCACGATTTGTAGACCATTCGGCCCTTGGACGAGGCGCGGCGCCTCGGCGAGCTGCATCCGCGTGCCGGCCATCTTCGCGAGCATGCCCTGGCGATAGGCCGCGAGGTCCTCGACGACGCGCGCGGGGGACATCGAGTGGAGCGGGGCGGCCTTCGTGACGGTGATCGACGCTTGGTAAGCCGGATAGTGGAGGACGAGCGCCGCGAACGCGTTCGGCTCGAGCTGCCTCAGGTTCGAGAACGTGAGCTTCTCGGCGGCGGAGCACGCGCGGTCGTCGACCGGACCCGCGTCGCTGAAGTGGCACACCGTCGCGCCGGCCGAGTCGATGTCGACGGTGAGATCGGCGTGGTCGCTGACGCGCGCCGCGTGGCTCGGCGACGAGAGGGTCATCGCGCCGAGGGCGAAGAGGAATCCAAGCGCCCGCATCCGACGCAGGTATCATGGTTCCCGCGCATGAGCGAGCGGCGACCCACGCAAGAAGACCTGTGGCCGCCGTATCCCGGCGAAACGAAACGCGAACGCTTCCCCGAGGTCCGCGCCGAAGGCGCGGCCGACGGCCCGAAGGGCAGGTGGACCGAGTACGAGACGCCGCGCTCGTCGCAACGGGGCGAGGCGGAGACCGAGCGCGACGTGCTCACGGTCGCCGAGCTCGGGCGCGTGGTCCAGCGCGGCATCGAGCGCGCAGTGCCGCGCGCGGTGTGGGTCGAGGGCGAGGTGGTCGGCACGCGCCCCGCGGCGAGCGGACACTTGTATTTTACATTGAAAGATCAGGACGAGGACGCGGCGATCGACGTCGTCATGTACCGCGCGTCGCTGACGAACCGATCGCGCGCGATCGTGAAGGACGGCGCGCGCCTCCGCGTGCACGGCCGGCCCGCGTTCTGGGCGCAGCGCGGCAGGCTCCAGTTCACGGGCGATCGCATCGAGCTCGCGGGCAAGGGCGCGATCCTCGAGGCGATCGAGCGGCTCAAGGAGAAGCTCGCGCGCGAGGGGCTCTTCGACGCGGAGCGAAAGCGGGCGCTCCCACAGGATCCGCGCACGGTCGGCGTCGTCACGAGCGCGGGCGGCGCGGTGATCCACGACATCTGCAAGGTCGCCGCGCGGCGCGGCGGCGCGCACGTGCTCCTCGCGCCCGCGCGCGTGCAGGGCATGGGCGCAGCGGAGTCGATCACGCGATCGCTGAGGCTCGTCGAGAAGGTCGCGACGGTCGATGTCATCATCGTGGGGCGCGGCGGAGGGTCGTTCGACGAGCTGCTCGTGTGGAGCGACGAGGCGCTCGTTCGCGCGGTGGCGAGCTGCCGCGTGCCGATCGTGAGCGCGGTGGGTCACGAGGTCGACGTGACCCTCACGGATTTCGCGGCGGACAGGCGCGCGGCGACGCCCTCGCAGGCGGCGGAGATGTGCGTCCCCGATCGCGCCGCGTGGCGCAGGGAAGCGCGTCACCTCGAGGAGCGCCTCGTGCGCGCGACGCGCGCGGTCGTCGCGGAGAAGCGCGCCGAGATGGCGCCGTCGCTCCGGGCGCTCGACGCGCGGCGCGTGCTCGCGCCCCACCATGAAGCCGCGCGAGATCGCGCGCGGCGGCTCTCGAACGTCGATCCGCGCGCGGTGGTCGCGCGGGAGCACGCCGATTTGCTCCGCGTCACCGAGCGCATCGTCACGCTGACGCGCGCGCGTGTGGCTCGCGAGCGCGGGGACATGCAGCGCCTCGTCGCGGGGCTCGACGCGATGAGCCCGCTACGCGTGCTCGGGCGCGGCTACGCGATCGCGACGCACGAAGGGGTCGCGGTGCGCGACGCGTCCGAGGTCGCGCCGGACGACCTCGTCGAGGTGCGCGTCGATCGCGGTCGCTTCGCCGCGCGCGTCGTCTCGGTGGAGAAGGCTCCGACCAAGGAGTGAGCTACGCTCGGGGGATGCGGTTCGTCCTCCTCGGCGATCCCGTGGCGCACTCGAAGAGCCCTGCGATGCACGCGGCGGCTTATCGCGCGCTCGGGCTCGATCACACGCTACGAGGCCGTGCGCGCGACCGAGGACGAGCTCGGCGCGTGGGCCGAGAAGCTTCGGCGCGGCGAGATCGCCGGCATCAACGTGACGGTGCCGCACAAACGCGCCGCGATGCGCCTCGCGGACGACGTGGATCCCGTCGCGCGCGCGGCCGACGCGTGCAACGTGCTCGCGACGAGGGGCGGTCGCGTGGTCGCCTTCGACACGGACGTGCCCGCGCTCGCCGAGGAGCTGCGCGACGCGCCGGGCGCAGGCGGGACCGCGATCGTCCTCGGGCGTGGCGGCGCGGCGCGCGCGGCAATCGAAGCGCTGAAGTCGCTCGGCGCCGAAAAGAATCATCGTGCGCGCGCGCGCGGGCGGTGACGAACCGCTCGTGCCCACGGGCAGCGAGCGCGGCGCCCGATGGATCGTCCAGGCGACGAGCGCGGGCATGCGCGGAGCGGACCCTGGCGAGCCCATCGCGCGCGCGGTGGACTTCTCGCTCGCGCCCAGCGCCCTCGCCTACGACGTCGTCTACGAGCCGCGCCAGACGCCCTTCTTGATCGCCGCACACGAGGCGGGCCTCGCGACGAAGAACGGCCTCGGGATGCTCGCGCGACAAGGCGCCCTCGCCTTCGAGCTCTGGCTCGGCGTCCAGGCTCCGCTCGACGTCATGCTCGCGGCGATCCAATGAAAGACGACATGCAGGAGATGGACGATCTCGCGTCGCTCGTGCGAAGCGGTCGCGTCGCGATCCTCACGGGCGCGGGGTGCAGCACCGATTCGGGCATTCCGGATTACCGAGGTCCCGGCGCGCGGCCGCGAAGCCCGATCCAGCACAAGGACTTCGTCGAGAAGGCGTCCACGCGGCGTCGCTATTGGGCGCGGAGCACGGTCGGCTGGCCACGCATGGCGAGCGCTCGCCCGAACGCGGCGCACGCGGCGATCGCCGCGCTCGAGTCTCGCGGACGGCTCACGGGGCTCATCACGCAGAACGTGGACCGACTCCACCACAAAGCCGGGAGCCGCGACGTGCTCGAGCTCCACGGCGCGCTCGCGGACGTGCGCTGCTTGAGCTGCAACGAGCGCGAGACGCGCGATCACCTCCAGGCGCGCATGCTCGAGCTCAACCCTGACTTCGCGGCGACCGACGTCGACATCGCGCCCGACGGCGACGCGGAGCTCCCCGCGGCGCTCGTCGACGGGTTCCGCGTCCCCGAGTGCCTCGTGTGCGGCGGCGTGCTCAAGCCGGACGTCGTCTTCTTCGGCGGGAGCGTGCCGCGCGAGCGCGTCGAGGCCGCGTTCGCGGTGCTCGACGCCGCGAGCGCGCTCCTCGTCGTCGGCTCGTCGCTCACGGTCTTCAGCGGCTTCCGGTTCGTGCTCCGGGCTCGCGAAAAAGGCATCCCCGTCGCGATCGTGAATCGAGGCGAGACGCGCGGCGATCCACACGCGGCGCTCCGCGTCGACGGCCCCGTCGGCGACGTGCTCCCCGCGCTCGTGCGCGCCGTCTGCTAAATTCGAGGCAACCCAGTGGCGGCACCTCCGACGACGACGAAGCGGCAAGGCATCGGCTACCGGCGATCGGTCCAGCTGCTCGTGTACCTCGTCATCGTGCCGATGGTGCTCCTGCTGACGCTCGGCATCGTCACGATGATCATCGGGCAAGCCGGCTTCGATCTCCTGCTCGGCATCTTGATGGTGAGCTTCGTCGCCGCGGTCACGACCGGCGTCATCCTCGTGCTCGTCTTCATTCGCCGCGAGGCGAGCCTCAGCGAGCTCCAGGCCGACTTCGTCTCGAAGGTGAGCCACGAGCTCCGGACGCCGCTCACGGCGATTCGTCTCTTCTCGGAGACCCTCGAACGCAGCAAGGACGACCCGAAGACCCAGGAAGACTGCATCAAGATGCTCTCGAGCGAGACCGCGCGGCTCTCGCGCCACATCGAGCGCCTGCTCGACTGGGGGCGCATGGAGGCCGGCCGCAAGACGTTCGAGATGAAGGCGACGAGCGTGGTCGATCTCGTGAAGGGCGCGACCGACGCCTTCTCCCCGCTTCGCACGGACACCGAGCTCGTCTTCGAGTCGCAGATCGACGACGATCTCCCCGCCGTGCTCGTCGATCGCGACGCGATCACGGACGCGCTCGTGAACCTCTTGTCGAACGCGCGGAAATACGGCGGCGCGCCCCCGATCGTGTCGCTCCGGGGGTACCTCGACGCGAAGGGGAGAGTCGCGCTCGAAGTGAGCGACAACGGCAAAGGCATCCCGCACCGCGAGCACCGGCGCATCTTCGACAAGTTCTACCGCATCGACGATCGCCTCTCGCGAACGCGCGAGGGAAGCGGCCTCGGCCTGGCGATCGTCAAGCACATCGTGCGCGCCCACAAGGGCCGCGTCGTCGTCGAGAGCACTTCGGGCAAGGGCTCGACCTTCCGCATTCTCCTCACGCCGGCGCCCACAGTCGCGGTAAATACCGAGCCTCATGCAAAAACCTCCGCCGAAGGCGCTTAGCGAAAGCCGCAGCGTCCTCGTCGTCGAGGACGACCCAGCGATCGCGATGGGGCTGCGCATCAACCTCGAGAAGGAGGGGTACGTCGTTCGCGTCGAGGGCGACGGCCTTGCGGGCCTCGACGCCGCGCGCAACGATCGCCCCGATCTGCTCATCCTCGACGTGATGCTGCCGAACAAGAACGGGTTCGAGGTGCTGCAGACGCTTCGGCGCGAGGGGTTCTCGATGCCCGTCATCGTGCTCTCGGCGCGCACCGGTGAGATGGACAAGGTGACCGGGCTCGAGCTCGGCGCCGAGGACTACGTCGCGAAGCCGTTCAGCTTGGCCGAGCTGCTCGCGCGCGTGCGCGCCGCGCTCCGTCGCGGTCACGCCGCGGCGCCTTCGCGCAACTTCGTCTTCGGTGACGTCGTCGTCGACATCGACGCGCGGGAGGTGCGGCGCGCCGGGAGCGTGGTCGAGATGACCGCGACCGAGTTCGACGTCCTCATGTGCCTGGTCGATTCGCGGGGCCGCGCCCTCGCGCGCGAGGCCATCTTCCAAAAAGTATGGGGTCCCAACCATCACGGGACGCCCCGCACCATCGACAACTTCATCCAGCAGCTCCGCGCCAAGCTCGAGCCGAGCCCCCAAGAGCCGAAGCACTTCCATACCGTGCGCGGAGTGGGATACAGATTCGACGCGTAGAGGCCGCAACACATGGATTCAACGCTCCTCCGCCAGTACATGTCGACGGTCTACGAGCTGCCGACCGCGACGGGTCCGCTCCGCGTCTCGCTCGACGGCGACATCGTCACCGATCCGAGCACGCTGCCCGAGCTCCTGCGCCAGCCGTTCTGCATCGTGACCGCGTACAACCCGCGCTCGATGCTCCTGCCGCGCAAGGTGAACGACTCGCGCCACACGGTCATGCGCGATCTGCTCATCCTCGGCTGCTACCGCGTCGAGTCGTGCGTCGGCTACGAAGAAGAGCCCGAGGGCACGTGGCGCGAGCCGTCGTGGCTCGTGCACAACATCGAGCGCGACGAGGCGCTCGCGTTCGGCCGCGTGTTTCGACAGAACTCGATCGTGGTCAACCGGGGCAGCCGCCCCGAGCTGCTCGTCACGGACCCGACCTGCGACGACGTCGGTAAGACGTTCGTCGGCAACTGGCGCGTCCGAGCCTAGGGCCCCTTCAGGGGCACCCGTACGGGCCCGCGTCGGCGCACGTCGTGGCGCGTGGGAAGGCCTGGATCGGGCCGAATTGCGCGGCCTGCGCCGTGAACACGAGCGCGAACGAGAGCGCGTCGCAGGTCGTCGTGGCGGGCGCGTTCGCGTTGGCCGTGATGTCGAGCGCGGGGCAGACGAGGAGCTTGATCTGATCGTACGTCGACGTCGTCGGGCAGAGATAGTCCACGTCGTTCGCGGGATCGTGGACGTACGCGAGCTGCGAGAGGACGTCGCCGATCGACCATCGCCCGCCCGCGACGCCGTCGTCGATGTGCCACGCACTTCCGGACTTCGTGAGCGTTCCGGTGACGAAGCCGTTCGTGAGCAAGACGTCGAGGCGGTCGACGCTGCTGAAGCCGAGCGGCAACGGAAAATCGAAGTGCCCGACGAGCACCCCGTTCGAGACGTACGCGGTCGCGTCGTAGTGCAACGGGACGATCTGCGTGCCGAGGACGCCGCTCTTGTCGACGATCCACGGATCGCTCCCGTTCCACTGCGGGCTCGTCGCGCCGCCGTCCGCGCCGGCGACGCCGTCCGCGACGTAAGACGAGAGCTCGACCTGCGTGTCGTTCGCCGTGCCGTTGTAGCTCCGAACGCGGAGCACAATGCCGTATTGGCCCGCGGCGAGCCCGTCGTTGATCACGCTCTGCGAAAAGAGCGAGCCGCCGCTCAGCGACTCGAACGTGCGGAGGAGCGAGGCGCCGCTGTTGTCGCGCCCGCCGGGGTCGTCGCAGTGGGTCGCGCCTTTTTGCGCGGCGACGCACGCCTCGGGCTCCGGGCACGTGCAGAGGCCGTCGAGGTCGTAGCCGATCTGCGGCGGCGGGCCCCCGTCGGGCGCGTCGAACGTGAGCGTGTGGATCGCAAAGACGAGCTCCACGTCCGCGTCGGATGGGTCGTCGGCCGCGGGGCGCGCAGGCATCGCCGCCTTCGGGCAGCCCGCGTCCGCGGCGCCCTCCGGCGAGGCCTCGGTCGCGATCGCGTCGGCTCCGCCGTCCACGAGCAAGCTCGCGTCGTAGACGGAGCACGCCCACCACGACGCGGCGAGGCCGGCCGCTGCGACGACGAAGACTCTCGCGCGGCGCGACATGCGACATCCGAGTATACATTCGTGCCGTGATCTCGGTCTCGCACCTCGTGAAGCGCTACGGCGACAGGCTCGCCGTCGACGACTTGTCGTTCGAGGTCGGCAAGGGCGAGGTCGTCGGGTTCCTCGGTCCGAACGGCGCGGGCAAATCCACGACGCTCCGCATCGTCGCCGGTTTCTTCGGGCAAACGCGCGGCACGGTCAGCGTGTGCGGACACGACGTCACGGCCGAGTCGATCGAGGCGCGCCGGAGCATCGGGTACATGCCCGAGGCCGTCCCGCTCTATCCGGAGATGCGCGTGATCGAGTACCTCGCGTTCCGCGCCGAGCTGAAGAACGTGGCGCGCGGAAAGCGCGCCGCGGCCGTGGACGCTGCGATGGAAAAGGCGGGCGTCGCCGATCGCGCGACGTCGGTCATCGGAAAATTGTCGAAGGGCTACCGCCAGCGCGTCGGGCTCGCGGACGCGCTCGTCGCTTCTCCGCCGCTGCTCATCTTGGACGAGCCGACGGCGGGACTCGATCCGAACCAGATCCGCGACGTGCGCAAGCTCCTCCGCGAGCTCGGCAAGGAGCACACGGTCGTCCTCTCGACGCACATCTTGAGCGAGGTCGAGTCGAGCTGCACGCGCGCGATCGTGATCGCCAAGGGTCGCCTCGTCGCGGAGGGCTCCGTCGCGGAGATCCGCCGCATGCGGCGCTCGCCTGCGCTCGTCATCGTCGTTCGCGGCGACGCGGCGAAGGCCGAAGAGACTCTCTTGGCGCTCGAGGCGTTCTCGAAGGTCACGGTCGAGGTCGACGGATCCGCCGGTGAAATCGCGACGCTTCGCTGCGTGTGGAAGAAGAAGCAGGGCGCGCCCGAGAACACCGAGCGCGCGATCGCCGCGCTCGTCGCCGCGGGGCTCGCGATCCGATCGGCCGCGCCGGAACAAAGCACGCTCGAGGACGTTTTCGCCGAGCTGACCGAATCGAGAGACGAGGCGTCCGAGTGAGAGCGTTCTGGCCCATCTTCAAGCGCGAGCTCTTCGCGTTCTGGGTCACGCCGCTCGCGTGGGTCCTCACGTGCGTGTTCCTCGTCGTCCAGGGCCTGCATTTCTCGGTGCTCGTGAAGAACTTCGCCGAGATGGGCTCGATCGAGAGCGATCAGACGCCCATCCAGGCGTTCTTCGGCAACACCGTCTTGCTCTACCTCGTGCTCTTCCTGCTCGTTCCGCCGATGACGATGCGCCTCTTCGCCGAGGAGCGCCGCGCGGGCACGATCGAGTCGCTCATGACCGCGCCCGTGTCCGCGCCGGCGGTCGTGCTCGCGAAGTACGGCGCCGCGCTCGTCACGTACGCCGCGATGTGGGCGCCGACGCTCCTCTACGTGGTCATCCTTCAGCGCTCGGGCTACGTCGACTGGCACGTCGTCGGCGCGAGCTACCTCGGCGTGCTCCTCGTCGGCGCGGGTTATCTCTCGCTCGGCCTCTTGATGAGCGCGCTCACGAAGAGCCAGTTCATCGCGCTCGTGCTCACCGCGCTCGTCCTCCTCGTGCTCTTCATCCTCGGCATCGGCGAGTTCGTCACGCGCGACGGCACGATGATCCACGACGTCTGCGCGTACCTCTCGGTGTGGGCGCAGATGAACGATTTCGCGGCGGGCGTGGTCGACTCGCGCCGCCTCGTGCTCGACGGGACGCTCGTCGTCCTGCCGCTGTTCCTCTCGACGCGCGTGGTCGATTCGTGGAGGTGGAGCTGATGGCTGCGCTGAAGCGGTCCACCGAAGCCATCTCGCTCGTCGGCGTGGCGGCCGCGGTCGTCGTCGCGGTGCTCTTCAACGTGCTCGCCGCGCGCCACTACACGCGCGCCGACTGGACCGCGGGCAAGCTCTACACGCTCACGAAGCCCACGACCGAGACGCTCCACGCGCTCGACGATCAGGTGCAAATCTGGGTGCTCCTCGGCGGCGGCGACCCGATGGAGCAGAGCATCCGCCACCTGATGGCGAGCTACGAGGCCGAGACCTCGAAATTGGATGTACATTACATCGACCCGGACAAGGACGCGCTCGCGCTCCAGGACGTCCGCAAGCGCTTCAAGGTCGAGGCGACGCCCGCGCCGGACGGACGCATGGTCGCCGACGCGATCGTGATCGTCGCTCGCGGGGATCGTCACTGGTTTCTCACGCCGCGCGACATGGTCGAGGTCGCGCCGGGCGACGACATCAAGGCGAAGCCGCGCGAGGAGCAGGCGATCACCGCCGCGATTCGCCGCGTCGTCGCGGGCGACAAGACGAAGCTCTGCTTCCTCGGCCGGTCACGGCGAGCGATCGATCGACGACGGGAGCGAGGAGGGGCTCGGCCTGCTCCGCGACGTGCTCGACAAGGACAACTACGAGTGCACGACGATCGACACGACCCCTCAGAACGCGTACGAGCCGTTCAAGGGGTGCGACGCGGTGCTCGTCGCGGCGCCGCGCCCGCAGGCCGCGCACGCGCTCGGCGCGCTGACCGAACCCGAGGTGACGCGCCTCCGCGCGTACCTGCTCTCTGGCGGAAACCTTCTCCTCGCGATCGGCGCCGAGGCGCGCGAGGCCGCGCCCGGCTACTCGAAGGTCGCTCGAGCCGTTCGGGATCGCGCTCGATGATCTGCTCGTGATCGAGGGCGATCCGACGCTCGCGTTCCCCAACGCGCGCGGCGACACGTTCGTCGCGCTCCCGAAGGCGAGCCCGATCACGAGCGGCCTCGTGCCGACGGACGAGATGCGCGACGTGCCGAAGGTCGTCGTCGACGTCGCGCGACCGCTGCACCACGTGGCCTCGGGCGCGACGATCACGGATCTCCTCGGCACGAGCGAGCGCGCGTTCGCTGTGAACGAAGAGCGCGCGAGCGAGATCGCCCGGAGCGCGTCGCGCGACATCCCGGACAAGCGCGGGAGCGATCGCGGGGGCCCGTTCGTGCTCGCGATCGCGAGCGAGGGTGTGAAGGCGACGAATGAGGCGACCCATGGACCGCGCGTCGTCGTGGTGGGGAGCTCGTACGCGTTCTCGACCTCGAATTTTCGCGCGCCGCTCCCGTGGCACGGGACGGCGTTCATGATGGGCAACGCGATCGCGTGGATCTCCGCGAAGCCCGCCGTGCTCGACGTGCCGGACAAGCCGAGCGTGGGCGCGGGCCTTCGCCTGACCGAGGGCGGCGAGAGCGAGGTGCGCCGCTACGTGCTCGCGTACATGCCGCTCACCGCGATCGGGCTTGGCATCCTCGTCGCCGTGCGACGTCGCTCGTCCGAAGGGCGCCGGAGAAAGCCCAAATGAGGTGGCGCAAGCACGCGACGTCGATCGTGCTCACGTGCGTCGCGGTCGTGCTCGGGATCTGGATCTACGTCGATCGCGGAACGATCACCGAGGGCGAACGCGAGAAGCGCCCGAAGAACGTGCTCCCCGCGTTCCGGCGAGACGAGCTCTCGCGCATCGAGATCATCAAGGGCGCCGAGAAGCTCGTGCTCGCGCGCGACGTCGATCGCGACGCGGACGCATCGTGGCGCGTCGAGTCGCCCGAGCCGGGCCTCGCGGATCCCGCCGCCGTCGAGCAGCTCTCTTCGGCGTTCGAGTTCGGCACGTTCGTTCGCAAGGTCGACGCGAAGGCCGCGCCCACGTTCGATTCGCCGCGCGCGTCGGGCTCGATCACGATGGGGAAGCTCACGTATCGCTTCATGTTGGGCGGCATCGCGCCGTCGCCCGAGGGCGCTTCGTATCTGAAGGTCGACGACGGCGTCTTCGTCGTCTCGAAGGAGCTCGCCGATCAGCTCCTCAAGGGTCCGCTCGCCTACAAGAGCCGCACGATCGTGCCGTATTTGTCGCTCGATCTCGCGTCGCTCGACCTCCACGGCAAGGGCGGCGACGTACGCCTCGAGCGCGCGGGCGAGCTCGCGTTCAAGCTCTCCGGCACGGGCCTGCGCGCGTCGCGTGAGGTGCTCGACAAGCTCTGGTCGGCGCTCGCCGAGATGCGCGCCGAGTCGTTCACCGACGAGGACGTGACCGAGCCAGCGTTCACGATCACGATGACGCCGAAGGACGGTCGACCCCGCGGCGAAATCGCGGTCGGAGGTCCGTGCAAGGATCACCCGGACGATCTCGTCGTCGTGCGGAAGGCTCCGACGCGCCTCGCCGCGTGCGCGCCGAAGGGCATCGCCGAGGGGCTCTCGCTCGGGGCGAGCGATCTCGCCGACACGCGCCTCTTCTTCGCGCACGAGGACGAGATCGAAGAGCTGACGCTCTCGAGCGCGGAGTCCGGACCGTCGAAGATCGAGCTCGCGCGCAAAGGGAGCGGGTGGCACGCGCGCGCGCCGTTCGATCGCGATCTCGTGGGCGACGAGGTCGACGCCGCGAACGCGCTCGCGTCGGCCGTGATCCGCGCGAAGGGCACGAACGTCTCGGTCGCGACCCCGAGCGAGCCCTTCACCGCGCGAGCGCACGTGCGCGTTCGCGGCGGCGAGTCGAAGGACGACGAGAACGTCGACGTCGGCCAAGGCGCGAGCGGCGCGTGGATCGTTCATCGCGCGGCCGACGGCGCGCGCCTCGACGTGACGCCCGAGCTCGCGAGGCGCCTCCAGCCCTCGAAATCCGCGCTCAAAGGGCGCGACGTGATCGCCCCCGCGATCGAGGCGAAGGACGTGACGTCGCTCTCGCTCCGCTGCGGCGTCGCGCAAGATCTCACGCGCGACGGCGCGCAGTGGAAGCTCGCGTCGCCGAGCGGCTACGTGGCCGACCAAGCCGCGACGCTGGACCTCGTCGATCAAATCGCGCGCCTCCGCGCCGACTCTTGGATCGCCGACACGGACGACGGCTCGTTCGGCCTCTCGACCTCGAATTGCAGCGCCTCGCTCGGCGTTCGCGCGCTCGCGGCGGGACGCGCACGGTCAAGCTGCGCCTCGGGCGCGAAGGCGACGGCGGCCTCTACGCGATGGTCGACGACTCGGCCTCCGGGGCGAGCCCCGTCTTCCTCGAGCCGCGCGTCTTCCGCGACGCGCTCTCGCGCATCTTGGTCGATCGCTCGGCGCTCGTCGTCGATTCGTCGAAGGCCTCGCTCGTGGTGCTCTCGCGCGGCGCCTCGCGCGTCGAGCTGCGGCGCACGGCCGATCGCCTCGTGGGGCCGGACGCGGGGCTCGCCGTGAGCGTCGAGTCGATCGCGGCCGCGCTCGACGCTCTCCGCGCCGACGACGTCGTTCGCCTGGGTCCTCCCGCTCCTGACGAGGGTTTTTCCTCGCCGTCGCTCGACGTGCGCGCCGACAAAGTCCACCTCCGCTTCGGCCGCGATTTCCTTCGGAAGAACCAGACGATGGTCTACGCCCGCATCGACGGCGTGGACGCGACGTTCGCCGTCGCGCGCGAGCGCGTCGACCCGCTTCGCAACGCGCTGTAGTAATGTGAATCGAACATGATCGCCGTCGAAACCTCGTACCTTCGCTTCGCTCCGGCGTGCGAGGTTTCATGATGGTGCGGCCGATCGTGAAGTGGGCGGGCGGGAAGACGCGTCTGCTCGCCTCGCTCAAGCCGCACGTCCCCAAGCAGATCAAGACGTACGTCGAGCCGTTCGCCGGCGGCGCCGCGCTCTTCTTCTCGCTCGCGGGCGAGGCGCCGCGGCGCTTCGAGCAGGCGATCCTCTGCGACGCCAACCCGGAGCTCGTCGTCTGCTACCGCGCCGTGCAGCGCCACGTCGACGCGGTCATCGAGGCGCTCGGGAAATACCGCTACGACCGCGTGCTCTATTACAAGACGCGCGACCGCGACACGTCGAACATGAGCGACGTCGAGCGCGCGGCGCGCTTCATCTTCCTGAACCGCACTTGCTACAACGGCCTCTGGCGCGTGAACGCGAAGGGTAAGTTCAACGTTCCGTTCGGGCGCTACAGCGATCCGCGCATCTGCGATCCGGACGCGCTCCGCGCGGCGTCGTGGGCGCTCGCGGGCGCGACGATCCGCACGGGTGACTTCACGACCGCGACGCGCGAGCTCGCGGCCGGCGACTTCGTCTACTTCGACCCGCCGTACGCCCCCGTCTCGAAGACCGCTGATTTCACGAGCTACGCCGCGGGCGGCTTCGGCGCGAGCGATCAGGCGCGCCTCGTGTCCGAGATTCGCCGCCTTCGCGAGGCGGGCGCGCGCGTCGTCCTCTCGAACGCCGACACGCCCGAGACCCGTGCACTCTACAAGGGTTTCAAGAAGGTCTCCGTCGAGGCCCCGCGGCCGATCAACTCGAACGCGACGAAGCGCGGCCCGGCGCGCGAGCTCGTCGTCATCTCGTGATGATGCGCGAGGAAGACAGGATCGAGCTCGTGAACCGCGCGAAGGCGGCGCTCCGAAAGAGGCTCCGCGCGCTGCGCAACACGACGCCGCTCGCGCCGCTCGAGAAGCGCTCGGAGAAGATCATCGAACGCCTCGAGGCGATGGACGTCGTCGCCCGGGCGAAGCGAGTCGCGCTCTTCTGGCCCATCGAGGCGCGCCACGAGGTCGACCTGCGACCGCTCGACGGAAGGCTCCGCGCGCGCGGCGTCGAGATCGCGTACCCCGCGATTGAACCGAGCGGCGAGATGACGTTCCGCTTCGCGACGGTGGACGAGCTCGTCGAAGATCCGCTCGGCTTTCGCGGCGCGCCGCAGACCGCGGTCGAGCCCGAAGCGCTCGACGCGATCATCGTCCCCTCGATCGCCCTCGACGCCTCCGGCAACCGCCTCGGCTACGGCGCTGGCTTCTACGACCGCGCCCTCCCACGCTTCGCCCCCACGAAAAAAATCGGCGTCGCCTACGACTTCCAACTCCTCGCCGAGGTCCCCGTCCTAGCCAACGACGTCGCGATGGACTTCGTGGTCACCGATTCGCGCACCCTCGAGATCGTTTAACAGGAAGAGCTGAAAGCCAGGAATTAGGGGTTCGTCACCCCAAATTTCCCGACCTCCCCGATCTTCCTGTTAATTCTTCTTCTTGGCCTTGCGCTGGCAGTCGGCGCAGACGCCGTAGAGCTCGTGCTTGTGGCTGCGGAGATCGAAGCCGTGGGTCTTCGCGACGGCCTCTTGCAGCGTCTCGATGCGCGGCTCTTCGAACTCGACGATCGCGGCGCACTCGATGCAAATGAGGTGATCGTGGTGCGACGCCTCGTCCGCGAGCTCGTAGCGCGCGAGGCCGTCGCCGAACCTTCGCTCGAAGGCGACGCCGCACTCGGTGAGGAGCTTCAGCGTGCGGTAAACCGTCGCGTAGCCGACCTTCGGATCTTGCACGCGCACCTGCGCGAGCAGCTCTTCGATGCTCACGTGGTTCGGCGATTTGAAGAACGTCTCGACGATGAGCCGGCGCTGGTCGGTGGAGCGCAGCCCCTTCTTCGCCATGTGCGACGACAAGAGCTCGCGGAAGCGTCCGAGGTCGGCCATCGCTTGGCCCATGTTACCCGCGCTCGATGGGAAGTCCTTCGCTTTCCCATCCCAATAAACCGCCCTCGAGGAACATCACGGGCACGCCGTCGGCGGTCAGCTTCTCCGCCATCGCCTTCGTCTTGTCGCCCGAGCGGCAGTAGAGGACGGGCTGCGCGCTCATCATGTGGAGCTCCGCGAGGCGCGACTCGATCTCCTCGAGCGCCATGTGCTTCGCCGTCGGCAGGTGCGCGCGGTGGAACGCGGCGGCGTCGCGCGTGTCGACCGGGGCGACGCGTCCCTCTCGAATGAGCTGCGCGAGCTCGATGGCCTTCAGCGCGCCTTCCGCGCGCGGCAGGAACGGATCGACCATCTCGCGGAGCTTCTTCTTGCCGATGGCGCCGACGACCGCGTCGACCGGACGACCCTGCTGGAAGATCATGAACGTCGGCACCGATTGGATGCGCAGCTCGCGCGCGAGCAGCGGCGAGCGATCGATGTCGACCTTGCGAACGATGACCTTGCCCTCCATCTCCCTCGCGAAGGCGGCAACCTCGGGCGCGATCGTCTTGCATGGCTGGCACCACTCGGCCGAGAACTCGAGGAGGACGGGGAGCTCCTGACGGAGTACCTCCAGCTCGAAATCCTGCTCGGAGATGGTCGGAACTGCCTCGGCCTTGGCGGCCGGTTTTGTCGGTTTCAGCCCGAAATTCATTCGACTGTTTCCATAACCTCAGAACATGACGAACGCCATCGTCATGCCCACGGTCCAGCCGAGCGGCTAGCGGGCGTCGGGTGAGGCGTCGATCGCGCGGCGGTAACGTTCGCGCCGCGCGTTGTCCCCGAGGATTTCGTAGGCCTCTTCGAGCACGCCCGCGATGCGCCGTACGTCCTCCGCGAGGTCGACGAGGCCGGGCGTGAGGAGCCGGGAGGGCTCGAAAGCCCTGCGGAGATCGAGGTACGCGCGTCGCACCTCGTAGCCGGTGGCGTTGTGCGGCACGCCGAGGAGCGCGAAGTAGTCGCCCTCGTCGACGAGCTGGAGGCGCGCGCGGACCCGATCGCGGATCGCTTCTTCGTCGATGACGTCCGGGCCCCTCGCCTCTCGTGGGGCGCGCTCGAGGACGCTCCGCACCATCTCGACGACGCCGAGGAGCCAGAGCGCGTAGAGCACGGACGCGATGTCCGTGTCGGGAAACGACTCGACGAGCGCGTCGAGGCGCTGGCCGCGCGCGGACTGGATGGCCTCGAACTCCGCGGCGCCGAGGCCGCACTCGCGAAGGAGCTCGTCGCGCGGACCTTCGGCGACGACCGACGAGGTGCCTCCGCACCGGCGGATGGCCTCGTCGCTCGCGATCGTGCGGCGCACGACCTCGACGAAGATCTCCGCGCCGGGTGCGCCACCGAAGACGCTCGGCTCGGTCTTCAGGCGTCCAGGCGGATCGGGCTCGAGGAGCGCGGTGCCCGAGCTCACGAGCATTGCTTGACCCATCAAGTATTCCGCGTGCGCGCGCAGCACCGGCCAGAGCTGCTCTTGACCGAGCGCGCCTTGCGCGACGAGCGCCGCGCCCGCGTGGCGTCCGTAAGGAGGGAGGCGGCCCGAGAGCGCCTCGACGCGCTCGCGCGGGAGGTCGCCGCGCGCGCCGAGGAACGCGAGGAGCGACTCGGTGTCGACCCCGGAGGCCGCAGTGACGACGTCGCCTTCGCGTAGGACGATGCGCCGGACGTTGACCGCGGTGCCCGTCGGGGCCGGAGTCTCGAACGTGAGCGACCCCGTTTGACGCGCGGCGATCGCTTGCGCGAGGACGCGCGGAGCGTCGCCGGGGCCGAGCGCGTAAGGGCCTTGTTGCGCCTCCGCCTCCTGCGCGGTCTCGGCGCGCACGGATCGGTTTTGCAGCGAGGCCGCCGCGCGCGACGCTGCGGGGCTGTCGACGACGCGGCTCTCGCGCGGATCCTCGAACGTCGCGGGCGCGGGCGAGAGCGGCATCGGTCCGCTGCTCTGCGCGCGCGTCGAAGGCGCCGGCTGACCGAAAGGCGCGAGCGGCGGCGCGGCGATCATCCCTCCGTGCTGCATGAGCATCTCGCTCCCGAGCGTCGTCGAGAGCGCGCTCGGCGAGGCCTGCATGTGCGTCGGCGGCGGCAACGAGCTCAAGCGACGAGGCGGAGGCGGCGTCGTCACGACCGAGCTCGGATCCACGCCGAAGGGCTGCGGCGCCGCAGCAGGCGAAGGAGAAGGCGGCGGCGCGGGCTCGGAGCGCGGGCGACCGAAGCGATGGGCGACCGTGGAGCCGCCTTCCGTGCGCGGCGCGCCCGTGCCCGTCGTCGACATCGGCGGCTCGCCTTGCGTCTGGTGCGCGTTCGGCGATCCGTCGTGCGTGAGCGGGTCGGGCGGCATCGATGGCGCGCGTGGCGCGGGCGGCGCGACCGGCTCGCGCACGCCCGTCGTCGCGCTTCGTCCTCCGGAGGTCGTGACGCGCGAGGGCCCTCCTTCGATCTCGTCCTCGGCGTCGGCGCCTTCGAGCGGCGCGTCGAGCGCGGCGAGCACGTCCTCCGGGAGCACCGCTTGAATCTCTTCTTCCGGAGAGGGAACGGGCGCGTCGCTCGCCGGGCCTTCGTCTGCGACTCTTTCTTCGGCGCGCGACAAAAGCTGCTGGAGCTCGCGGCTCACGATGCTCGGCTGCGCCATGCGCTGAGACGCAGGCCGGAGCGATGCGGGCGGAACGGACGGCGGCCGCGACGGCGGCATCGAAGGCGGGCGCGAGGGGCGCTGCGACGGCGGCCGCGACGGCGCCGAAGGCGAAGGCGGCGGGTTGCTCTCGTGCGGAGGAGCAGGCGGCGCCGAGGAGTGCTCGACCTCGCCGAGCACGAGCGACTCGACCTTCTTCGTCAGCGTCGGGACGTTCACGGGCCTCGGGAAAAAGCCGCTCCCTTCGTGCGCGAGCGCGTCCTCGGCGTTCGAGAGCGCCGCGCCCGGACGCCCGACGAAGAGCACGTCGATGCTCTCGGCGTCGGGCAGCTCGCGCATGCGCGCGACCGCGTCGAGCGCGCCGTCCGCGTCCGCGTCGAGGATGACGACGCGCGGACGCTGCACCGCGACGCGCGCGACGAGCATCGCGAGCGGCACGTCGACCACGTGGAACTCCGCCCCTCGCAGCGCCTGCGTGATGCGCTCGGCCTCGACCGACGGATCGCTGATGAACACCGTCGTCTTCTCGCCAGTGCTCGGCTTCGCCTCGTCTTCCGTCATGACCCCGGGTCGTCCTTCGAGAAACGCTCGGCGAGACGTGGAAGGACGAGCGCCCCGTAGACGAGCATGAAGATGAACGCGACGAGGGCGATCTCTCCGCGGGTCATCCCGAACATCGCAAGCACTTTATCACGGCGCAGGCGCGACCAAGGCGAGGTATCAAGGGGCATGCTCGTCGTCTTCGTTCGCCGCTCGAGCGAAGACCAGGCCGAGGCCGTCGTGCCCGCGGAGGCCGTGACGCACGGCGACGTCGAGGTCTCCACGAGCGCGGACGGGCCGTTCGTGCCGCTCGCCGAGGCGCCGAGCTCGCCTGCGCTCCGCGATCGGTTCGCGCGCAGCCTCGACGTCGCGGCCGTGCGGAGGTGGCGACGCGCGCGGCCGTGGCTCCTCCTCGGCTTGTTCCCGATCCTCGCGCTGGCGGACCTCGAGCGCGAGCTCATCGCGCTCGGCACGACGGGCGTCGGCGGGAGGCTCTTCGGCGACCTCGTGCTCGCCGCGTTCCTCGTCCTCGAGATCGCGCGGCCCATCCCGCGTCATCGTCGAACGTGGATCCTCGCGTCGCTCGCGATCGCCGCGCGCTACGCGTACATGATCGCGGCGCTCTGCGGACGCGCGCTCCCGCTGTTCTGGCTCGGCGTGGCGCTCTCGTCGGCCGCGGCGCTCCTCGCGTACCTCACGATGCCGAGCCCGCGCGCGCTCGAGCGCGAGGTGCGCGCCGCGTTGAAGGTCGCGGCGCCTCCTCGGCCGCCGCGCGAGAAGACCCCCGTCGCGCTCGCGATCGCCTCCGCCGTCGCGCTCCCCGCGCTGCTCTTCGCGACGCGCGCGCTCGGAGGCGGCCTCGTCGCGCAGGCGTTCGTCTTCGTCGGCCTCGGGAGCGCGCTTCCGTTCGTCGTCAAGCGCGCCAAGGCGCCGGCGCGCTCGTGGCTCACGCGCCTCGATGGCGCCATGTTCGGCCTCTCGGCGGCGATCGCCTTCGTGCGGTGCATGCACTATACAACCATCACGCTCGCCGAGGCGCTCCGCTGCCGTGCGCCCGACGCGTACGATTCGATCGCGCGTCGCTTCCTCGACGCGCAGGCCGCCGAGGTCGCTCACGGGGCAGCGCCCGGGCGCTCCGCGCTCATCGCCGCGATCGTCGCGGTCGTGGTCGTGCCCATCGTCGAAGAGCGCCTCTACCGCGGAACGCTCCAGCGAGCGCTGCGCGCGCGTACGTCCTCGTCGAAGGCCATCGCCGCGGCGAGCGCGATCTTCGGCCTCGCGCACCTCGGCGTCTATCGAGCCGCGCTCCACCAGACGTGGCTCTTGGGCGTCGCGTTCGGAGCGACGTACGAGGAGGCAGGGCTCGTGGCGGCGATCGCGGCGCACGCGATGTACAACGCCGCTCAGCTCATCTAGTCACCGTCGCAACCTCCGCTTCGCTCCGGCGTGCGAGGTTGCATTGTCATTGCGGGATGGGCTTCTTCACGGGAGGGCGCGGCTTGCGCTCGGACTTGCCGTTGCGCGGAGGGACCGCGCGCTGCAAGTGGAAGCGACCGGAGCTTCGCGCGGCGTTCTCGGCGATCTTGACCTTGTCGCGCGCGAGCTCGATGAAGCGCTGCTGGGAGCGCACGGGCGGCGTCCCGGCCGCGGGCTCGACGCGGGCGTAGCTGCCATCGCTCCGCAGGCGCCACGCCTTCGCGGTGTCCGCGAGCTGGATGTCGAGCATCTCGCCGATGCGCGTCTTGATGTCTTCGTCCTCGACCGGGACCATGATCTCCACGCGCCGGTGGAAGTTTCGCGGCATCCAGTCGGCGCTCGAGATGAAGGTCTCGCGCTTTCCGCCGTTCGCGAAGCTGAAGACGCGCCCGTGCTCGAGGAAGCGGTCGACGATCGCGCGCACGTCGATCATCTCGCTCACCCCGGGAACGCCGGGGCGCAAGCAGCAGATGCCGCGCACGAGGAGGTGCACGTCGACGCCCGCGCTCGACGCCCGATAGAGCGCCTCGATCACGTCCTCGTCGACGATCGCGTTCATCTTGCCGATGATCCGCGCGGGTCGCCCGTTGCGCGCGTGCTCGGTCTCGCGCGCGATGAGCCCGAGGATCGCCTCGTGGAGGCCGAGCGGCGAGACGATGAGCGACTTCCACTTCGGCGGCGCGCTGTAGCCCGTGAGCAAGTTGAAGAGCGACGACGCGTCCTCCGCCACCGACTCGCGGCAGGTCATGAGCGACAGATCCGTGTAGAGGCGCGCGGTCGACGAGTTGTAGTTGCCCGTCGAGAAGTGCACGTAGCGCCGGAGCTTGCCGCGCTCGCGCCGGATGATGAGCGAGCACTTCGCGTGCGTCTTCAGCCCGAGCAGGCCGTAGACCACGTTGACGCCCGACTGCTCGAGCATGCGCGCCCAGACGATGTTCGACTCCTCGTCGAAGCGCGCCTTGAGCTCGACGATCGCGGTGACCTGCTTGCCGGCCTCCGCCGCGCGTGCGAGCGCGCGCACGATCGGCGAGTCGCCTCCGGCGCGATAGAGCGTCTGCTTGATCGCGAGGACGTCGGGATCGTCGGCCGCGCGCGAGATGAAGTCGACGACGTGCTCGAAGCTCTCGTACGGATGATGAATGAGCAGATCGCGCTCGCGGATGAGCGCGAACGGATCGTCGGCGTCGCGAAACGCGGGGACGACTTGCGGCGTGAACGGCTCGTCGCGCAGATCGCGTCGCTCGTCGCGGAGGACGATCTGCATGAGGTCGCTGATGTTGAGCATCCCGGCGACGTGATAGACGTCGCGGTCCGGATCGAGCTTGAGCGCGCGGACGAGCTTGGCGAGCGACGTCGGCGTCGGCGAGCCGGCGACCTCGACGCGCACGGCGTTGCCGCGCTCGCGCTTGCGGAGCTCCTGCTGGATCGTCTGGAGGAGATCCTCGGCCTCTTCCTCGTCGATCTCGAGGTCGAAGTTGCGCGTGACGCGAAACGTGTAGGTTCCACGCAATTTCACGCCCGGGAAGATCGTCTGCGCGTGGCGCGCGACGAGGTCCTCGATGAGCACGTACGCGTGGCGCGCGCCCTTCACGCCGGGGATCTCGAGCAGGCGCGGGAGCATCATCGGAACCTGCACGACGCCGAAGTTCGCCTCCGCGGTCTCGTCGAACATGACGCCGAGGTTCAGGCTCTTGTTGCGCAGGTGTGGAAACGGGTGCCCCGGGTCGACCGCGATGGGCGTGAGGATCGGGAAGATCTCGTTGTAGAAGCGCTCGTCGAGCGCCTTGACGCTCGCCTCGTCGAGCCGGTCGGGCTTCACGAGCTGGACGCCGTTCTCCGAAAGCGCCGGAAGGACGCGCTCGAGGAGGCACCGATACTGCTGCGCCGTGAGGTCGTGGACGCGATCGGACACGGCCTGGAGCTGCTCGACCGGGGTCATCCCGTCGGGGCCGAGCTCGCTCACGTCGCCGCTCTGCTGCTGCTTGAGGCCCGCGACGCGGACCATGAAGAACTCGTCGAGGTTCGACGACACGATCGCGAGGAATTTCAGCCGTTCGAGGAGCGGGACCGCGTCGTTTTCGGCCTCGGCGAGGACGCGCCCGTTGAACTCGAGCCAGGAGAGCTCGCGGTTCAGGTAGAGCGACGGCGAGCGGAAATCGTTCTCGGGGACGAGCGACGCAGGCGCCACCGCCGATGCGCTCGGGGTGGGCACGGGCGCGACGGCTGATCCCTGCGGTTCCATGGAGGGTTGTTCTTATACCACTGGACTCACCGTGGGGCGCGCGCGTCGTCCGCCAGGTCCAGCCTCAAGAAGACGCGATCTTCGCCGAAATCAGCCGTTTCTCGGTAGTGCGCGTCGACCCAGGCGGCCGCTTTCGGGCTGTGCATTTTGAAATCGAAGAACGCGTCGTCGAAGCTGAGCAGTGGGGCTTTGTCGATGAACACGAAGGCCGCGGGCGGCTCACGCTCGAGCCGCTCGAGCAGGTCCTTCTCGTGCTCGTCTCGGAGCGCTCGAATTCGCGCCGCTTGCTCGTCGGTCGGGTGCAAACCCCGCTTCATCCACGAGCCGGCGAGCGCCGAGTCCGCGTTGAGATCGTAGGCATAGATGTACGGCGTCGCGCTCTTTCGTTCGGCGAGAAAGAGCACGTACGGATCCATCGCGTAGAGCTGGACGCGGTCGGTCGGCTTCGTGTGCTCGCGGAGGTAAGCCGCAGCCTGCCGCATCTCCCACGGGAAGAAGTCGCGGTCGCGGAAATAGACGAGGTAATCGTGACTCGCGCGCTTCTCGGGGGTCTCGCCTTTGTCGAGGATCCAGATGTCGGTGATGTGAGGCGACTGCGGAACGAGCCACGCGACGCGACCCGCGAGGAGCGCGCACGCGGCGATTGGGACGAAGCGCAGGAACGTCCCGCGCGAGCGCGCCGAAAAGCGCTCCCACAGCCACACGAGCAAGAGGAGCCACTGCATGTAGAGGCCCGTCGTGACCGGGTGGAAGTGGTACGGAAACCCCTTGCCCTGCGCGATGACGGAGACGACCCCGCAGAGCGGGTAGAGCGCGATGACGAGGGCCCTCCGCGCGAGCTGCCCGTCGATGATGAGGGCGATCATGGCGCACGCGGTGACGAACGCGAGCGCGCTGGGCGGCCCGCCCCACTGGAGGCTCAGGATCTCGCGCGCCGTGCGCGGCATCATGAAGCGGTACATCGCGGGCACGTCGGAGAACGTGATCTTCAGCCACGCCCCGAGGTCGCCGTAGCGAAGCAGGAAGGCGAGCTGCGTGAGCGCCCCCAAGAAGCAGCCTGCGACGAAGACGCCCACGAGCTTCGACGGACGAACCGGCAGGTGTCGGTCGAGCGCGAGCGTGACCAATTGGACGCACGTGAAGAGCGCGAACGTCGGCTTGCCGAAGCACGCGATCGCGCTGAGCGCGCCCGCGAGGACGAGGACGAGCAGCCACCGTCGGGCGCGCCCTCGCTGGTCGCGCATCTCGGCGAGCTTGCCTTGGGCCAAGAGCTGGAGCGCGACGCTCGGCAGGATGAACCAGTGGCAGAACGTTTCTCGCTGGGCGAGGTCCCAGTAGAGATACATGAGCATCTGACCGCTCAAGACGACCCAGCCGGCGAACGCCCAGCCCACGCGTGACGAGACCTCGGCGACGCGCCCCGCCGCGCGGAAGCTCCGCTCGATGCCCGGCAGACACGCGCCGACGATCGCGAACGCGATGCCCGTCATCGTCAAATCGAGGACGCGGAAGCGGTGCTCGTCGCGGCCGCCGAGCGCGAGCAGCACCATGTGGACGAGATGAATGAGCGGACCGTTGACGTCGCGAACGTCGCGGTAGTCGACGTCGCCGTTCGAGATCGCCCAGGCGATGTATTGGAAGATCCCCTGGTCTCGACCGAGCGTCGTGAGCGAGGCGCGGTAGGTCGCCTCACGGACCCAGGGAAGCGGCGGGAGCGCGAGGATCAGCGCGGGCGCGATCGATCCGAGCGCCGTACGCAAACCCGCCAAAATCTTATGCATCATCTGAACCGCCGCGAAATTAGCATTGCTTCCGTGCTGATGGGTCATCGGCACGCCGTGTGCCGAACAGCTCGGCATCTCGAGCTTGCTGGATGCTCGACGAAACGAGCGAAACGGGGCCACAATACACGCCGCCATGAACGAACCCGTGCGACGTTTGGTCGTTCCACCGTCGGGTGCAGTAGACCGTGCGCAAGCCTTCGCCGAGGCGCTCAGCGCCGCGAAGAACAAAAAGATCCTCATCGCGCTGCGCGGTCACCCGGATCCCGACGGAATCGCGAGCGCCCTCGCCCTCGCCCACCTCGCGACGCGCCTCGGCGTGGCGCAGACGACCATTGGGTACCTGCACGAGCTGTCGCACCGGGAAAACCGCGCGCTCGTGAAGCTGCTCGGGCTCGAGTTGAGAAAAATCAAGAGCGCGCGGGACGTGGGGGCCGTCGACTTCCTCGCCCTCGTCGACGCGCACGACGTGGACCCCGATCTGGCCGACGCCGAGAACATCGAGACGATCGCCATCGTCGACCACCACCGAACGAACGCGCCGCCCAAGGCGCGGTTCGTGGACATTCGCCACGAGGTCGGCGCGACCGCGACGATCTTCGTCGAGTACCTGGCCGCGCTCGCCCCGCTCGACGCGGACTCCGAGGACGACCGGCGCATCGCGACCGCGCTGATGCACGGCCTGTCGACCGACACCGACGACTTCACGCTCGCCCGTGCGACCGATTTCCGCGCCGCCGCGCAAATCGCCGAGGTCTGCGACCGCGACATGCTCCAGGACCTCAGCCGTCACCTCATCGCACCGAGCGCGATGGACGTCATCGCACGCGCCCTCGCGGCGCTCGTCGTCCGTCGTAACTTCGCGATGGCCGGCGTCGGGTTCGTGCCCGAAGGCGAGCGCGACACGATCGCGCAGGCCGCGGACTTCCTCATTCGTCGCGAGGACATCGACACGGTCGTCGTGTACGGCGTCGTCGGCGACAAGTTCATCGAGGGCTCGCTCCGCACGCACTCGCCGAGCGTCGATCCCGCCGCGTGGCTCGAGGCCGCATTCGGCTTCGACGATCGCGGGCGCGCGTTCGGCGGCGGCAGGCGCGACAAGGGCGGCTTCCGCATTCCGATCGGCTTCCTCGGGCGCAGCACCGACCGCGCGCAGCTCTGGTCGCTCGTCGAGCACGCGGCGCGCACCGCGCTCTTGAAGCAGCTCGGCGAAGAGCCCGCGAGCCCCATCGCCTCGACGACGTAGTGCGGCTCGTCTACTTCGGCATGCCGCTCGGCGCGCTGCTCCTCGCGCGCGACGGGCACGAGCTCGCCTACGTCGGGATCGCGCGCGACGAGGCGCCGGGCATTCGTCGCACGAAGAAAGTGTTCGGCGCGCGCGCGTTCGTACGGCCGGATCCAAGCTCGCCCACGGCGATCGATCGAATCGCGGCGCTCGAGCCCGAGCTCGTCGTGAGCTGGTTTTGGACGAAGCGTCTCCCGCGCGAGCTCTTGCGGATCGCGCCGGCCATCGGCGTCCACCCTTCGCTCTTGCCGCGCCACCGCGGGCCCGATCCGTATTTCTGGGCGATCGAGCGCGGCGACGAGGTGACGGGCGTGACCGCGCACCTCCTCGACGAGACGTACGACACGGGCGCGATCTTGAGGCAGGTCCCCCTGCGGATCGATCCGACGTGGAACGCGTGGACGCTCGCGAAGAAGCTCGACCGGCCCTCGCTCGCCGTCTTGCGCGAGGTCGTCGCGGAGTACGCGCTCGGGACGCCGCCGACCCCGCGCGTGCAAACCGACGAAGGCGCGACCGAGGCGCCGTCTCCGAGCGAGGACATGCTCGAGCTCCGCTGGAACCAGCCGAGCGCGCAAATCGCGCGGCGGGTGCGCGCGGCAGCCCCGTGGCCGGGCGCGTTCACGGACGTCGGCGGCGAGACCGTGGTGCTCCTCGAGGTCCATCCGACAGCGGATTTCCCGCGCGCGCTCGAGCCGGGAGAGGCGGCCGTGCGCGGGGGCGTCGCGGTCGTACGAACCGGAGACAGCGCGCTCGAGCTCGTTTCTGGCCGAAAAGAAGAGGACGACGCGCACCTCGACGCCGCGGCCATCGCGCGTTTACTATCGCCGTAACCCATGTCCGACATCGCCACGACAGCCAAGAACGCGCGGGAGTCGCTCGCGCGCGGCCTGAGCGCGCTGCAGTCCGACCCCAGCGTGCCGCCGCACATCATCGATCTCGCGACGCCGATCGCTCAGGCGATGAGCGCGCTCCATCAAATCGAGCGGAGCAACGGCGCGGTCATCTCGCCGCACGCGGAGACGGCGCTCAACAACGTGCGCACGGCGCTCTCTTCTTTGCAGGCGCAACCGATCCAGCACGGCGCCGTCGCGCAGGCGATGGAAGCGGTCGCGGGATCGCTCGGCCTCGTGCACGCGATCAACAAGCTCGCGAGCGGCCCGACCGCGCCGATGCAGCAGCCGCCCGTGCAGCAGTACGCGCCGCCGCCGCCGCAGCAGCCTCAGGGATTTCCTTCGCCCGCCGCGCAGCCGGTTCAGCCGATGCAGCAGTCGCCCGCGATCGCGCGCGATCCGTTCGCGGCGCCCGCGCGCTCGCCGATGGCCGCGACGAGCGCCGCGCCCGGAGCCTTCGCGCCGGGCACGCCGATGTCGGGACGTCCGCCCGCTCCGCCGCACGACGGCGCGTCGCAAGTGATCGCCGCGGACCTCGGCGCGCACAGCCCGACGAACTTCTACAAAGGCCTCTCGGGCAACGACATCATCGACCACGGCGGGCTCTTCGTCTCGACGTACATGATCCCGAAGATCGGCTCGCCCGTGCGGTTGCGCGTGTCGCTCCCTGGCGGCTACGAGTTCGAGGCGAACGCGGTCGTGCAGTGGGCGCGCGAGCAAGGCGGCGACGCGCCGCCCGGGTTCGGCGCGAAGTTCACGCAGATCACCAACGAGGCGCGCCAGCTCGTCTACCGCTACGTCCGCAATCGCGAGCCGCTGTTCCACGACGACCTGTGAGCTCGTGGGGGCTCTCTACGATCTGGCGTTCCCGCGTTTTCGTCCGCCTCGAGGCGACGCGCGCATCGATCCGCGCGTGAAGATCAGCTGGCTCGGCACCGCGGCGCACGTCGTCGCGACCGAGCGCACGACGGTCCTCGTCGATCCGTACGTCTCGCGGCATCGGCTCGGTCGGCTCGCGACGCGCACGATCGCGCCCGACGAGGACGCGATCGCGCGCTGGATCCCGAAGAAGGTCGACGCGATTCTCTGCGGCCACAGCCACTTCGATCACCTCCTCGACGCGCCACGAATCGCCCTGAAAACAGGCGCGAAGCTCGTCGGCTCGGCGACCACGTGCGCGTTCGCGCGCGCCTCGGGCGTGAGCGAGTCGCAGCTCGTCGAGATCTCGCCAGGCGGCGGTCGCGTGACGATCGGCGACGTCGACGTGCGCTTCGTCCCGAGCAAGCACGGACGCATCGCGCTCGGCCGCGTGCCGTTCCCCGGCGAGGTCGAGAGGCCTCCGCGCCTTCCGGCGCGCATGTGGCACTACAAGATGGGCGGCGCGTTCGGCGTCGTGATGAACGCGGCGGGCGTGCGCGTCTACCACAACGGAAGCGCGGACCTCGTCGACGCCGAGCTCGAGGGCGAGCGCGCCGACGTGCTGCTCGTCGGCCTCGCGGGCCGTCAGGCGACGCGCGACTACCTGAAGCGCCTCGTGCGCGCGCTCTCGCCCGAGGTCATCGTGCCGACGCACCACGACGCGTTCTTCGCTCCGCTCGACGCGGGCGTTCGGCTCTTGCCGCGGATCGACATCGAGGGCTTCATCTCCGAAGCTCACGCGCTCGCGCCCCGTGCGCGCGTGGCGTTTTCCGATTACGGGGAGGTCCTTCACTGACATGGATAGGCTCGGCGATTTTTTTCGCGAGAAGACCGCGCGGCGCTTGCTCGCGATCGTGATCTTCATCGGTCTCATCTGGTTGTTCCGCGAGCTCTTCCCGCTCGTCGTGATGTTCATCGCGGCGCAGGCGGCGTTCGGCGGCGCGACGCGGCTCGTCCAGCAGCGGACGAAATGGCCCAGAAAACAGGCTATTCTGGCGGTCCTCGCGACGTTCCTCGTCCTGCTCGCGGGCGGCGTCGCGCTCGGCGCAACGCGCGCGATCCACGCCATTCGCGCCGCGCGGCACACGTTCCCGCAGCAGCTGCACGAGATCCAGGACAACCCCATCGTCGCGCAGATCCGCGAGCACCTCCCCGACTCGAGCCGCCTCGCCGAGCGCGCGCGCGAGTACTCCGAGACCGCGCTCCACGTGGTCTCGATGATGGGCCACATCGCGATGTTCGCGCTCATCGCCGTGATCCTCGCGATCATCTTCACGCTCGAGGAGCTCGAGCTGCGCGAGCTCGTCGAGAAGATCTCGCCCTCGTCGCTCATGGGCACGGTGTCGCGCTGGCTCGGCTACGTCGCCGAGGCGATCCGCATCACGATCCAGCTCCAGCTCGTCGTCGCCGCGGTGAACACGGTGCTCACGTTGCCGGTGCTGCTCATCCTCGGGATCCACCACGTCCCGTCGCTGATGATCCTGATCTTCGTCTCGGGCCTCATCCCCGTCGTCGGCAACGTCGTGTCCGGCGCGGTGCTGTCGCTCCTCGCCTATCAGGCGAAGGGCTTCCTCGGCATCGGCGTCTTCGTGGCGCTCACGTTCGTGCTCCACAAAATCGAGGCGTACTACTTGAACCCGCGCCTCACCTCGAAGCACGTGCACCTGCCCGGCTTCGCGATCGTCGTGAGCCTCATCTGCTGGGAGCACCTCCTCGGCTTCGTGGGGCTCTTCGTGTCGTTCCCGTTCCTCTTCGTCGCGGCCAAGATCCGCAGCGAGATGATCGCCGCGCAGCAAGCCGCCGACCACGAGTGAGCGCTCGGGCGAGTTGGCTCCTCGGCGTCTTGGCGGTCGCTTCGTCTGCCTCGGCGCACGATCTCGGCGTTTCGCGGATGGAGCTCGTGGAGCGCGACGACGGCTCGATCCACGGGCGGTTCACGTTCGCGGCGCGGGAGGCGCACGTCGCGTTCGACAGGGACGGGCACGTCGCGGTCGACGTGAAGACGGATGGCGCGTCGTGCGCGGCGGGTTCGGTGACGACCGCGCGCGACGGCGACGGGCTCGTCGTCGACGAAGATTTCGCGTGTGCGAGGGCGACCACGTCGATCGAGGCGATCGCGTATTTCGTGACGGAAATGGGCGGCGCGCACGAGGACGTCGCGCGCATCGTGACGAAGGACGCCACACACGAAGAGCTTTTGCGCGCGCCGCACCGGTCGATCGTGCTCGAGCTCCACCGCCCGACGCGAGCACGATCGCCACGGTCTTGGATCGTCGCCGTGGCGATGGCTGCGGTCGCGCTGATCGCGCTCGCGATCCGATCTATCTTGAAGGGCAAAGATGAACGATAAGCTCGCCATCCTGTGCGCCGGCGGACCGGCGCCCGGAATCAACAGCGTCATCGGAGCTGCGACCATCCGCGCGTGCTTGTCGGGCGTCGAAGTGCTCGGCATCCAAGAAGGCTTCAAGTGGATCATGGAGGGCGACACGACGCACGTGACGCCGCTGTCGATCAGCGACACGAGCCGCATCCATTTCCGAGGCGGCGCGACGCTCGGCGTCTCGCGCGCGAACCCGACCAAGAACCCGGAGCATCTGAAGAACGCGCTGCGAGCGCTCGACTCGCTCGGCGTCGGCATGCTCGTCACGATCGGCGGCGACGACACGGCGTTCAGCGCGTACTCGCTCGCGAAGGCTTCGGACGGCGCGCTCCGCGTCGTGCACGTGCCGAAGACGATCGACAACGATCTCGATCTGCCGCTCGAGGTGCCGACGTTCGGCTACACGACCGCGCGCAGCATCGGCGTCGACATCGTGCACAACTTGATGGTCGACGCGAAGACCACAGGGCGCTGGTACTTCGTCGTCGCGATGGGCCGCAAGGCCGGGCACCTCGCGCTCGGCATCGGAAAAGCCGCGGGCGCGACGATCACGCTCATCCCGGAGGAGTTCACGCGCAACCCGCGCCTCTCGCTCGTCGCCAACACGCTCGCGGGCGCGATGGTGAAGCGCCTCGCGCAGGGTCGAGACGACGGCGTCGCCGTGCTCGCCGAGGGCATCGTCGAGGTCTTGCCCGAGAGCGATCTCGCGGCGCTCGCGCACGTCGAGCGCGACGAGCACGATCACATCCGCATCGCGGAGATCGATTTCGGCGACATCATCAAGAACGCCGTGCGAAAGCGCCTCGCGCAGCTCGGGCTCAAGCCGACGATCGTCTCGAAGAACATCGGCTACGAGCTCCGCTGCGCCGACCCCGTGCCGAGCGACATCGAGTACACGCGCGACCTCGGCTACTGCGCCGCGCGCTACATCATCGAGGGCGGCTCGATGGTGCTCATCGCGATGGTGAACGGGCATTTCCAGCCGATCCCGTTCGACAAGATCATGGACCCGCAGACGGGGCGCATGCGCGTTCGCATGGTCAACCTCGAGTCGGATCGCTATCGCATCGCGCGCTCGTACATGATCCGCCTGCGGCGCGGCGATCTCGAGGACCCGCTCGAGATGCAGCGCCTCGCGGGCGTCATCAAGCGCACGCCGGAGGACGTGAAGCGCGAGTTTGCGGACGTGTTCGAGGACGATCTCGAGCCCATCCGAAGCATGACCGGGCGCCCGCCGCCGGTTGCCTAATCACAGAGCTCGACGGTCGCCGAAGCGTCGAGCACGTAGCCGTCGTCGCGCGTGAGAAGGAGCGATCGCAGCCCGAGTTGGCGGAGCGTCGCGATCGCGACGCGCACGCGCGTGGCCGCGGCGTCCACGAGCACGCGCTCGCCGGGCCAGCCCGCCGCAACGAGATCGCCCTGTTTCAAGCCGCGATCCGGCGTCTCGAGGCGACTCTTGGCGAGCGCGACGAGGATGCGACGGAGCGCGCCGCGACGGCCGAGATCGACGCGCTCGGCGTCGACCTCGAACCATCGGCCGTTTCGCTCGACGCGGAGCGACGCGAGCCTCCGCGGGGGCTTGGCGCCTCCCGCGCGCTCGAGCATGCGGCGCGCCATGCGGAGCGCGAAGCGCGCCTCGAAGCTCGTCGCGACGGCGTCGCCGACGGGATCGCTCGGATCCGCGTAGCGCGCGAGGGCCGCGGTCCAGCGCTCGCGCGCGCCGGGCTCGCCGCCGAGGACCTCGACGCTCGCGCCGTGGAGGTCGACGCACGCGAAGACGACGACGTTGTTCGTGAGGCGAGCGACGCGGCGCGCCTCCTCGAGGAGCGACGCGGCGCGCTGCAGGTCGCCGTCGTGCGCCTCGAGCGCGGCCGACGACGCCCACGAGAGCGCCGCGTGCCTGTGCGTCATGAGCGTGCCGCGGAAGAAGCGCGCGCCCTGCTCGTACCATTTGCGCGCGAGATCCCACTTGCCCGCCTCGAAGAACAAATCGCCGCAGGCGCTCGAGTAGACCGCCTCGTAGATCTCGGCGACGTTTCGCAATCGCTCGATCGCCTTGGCGAGGAGCTCCTCGGCGCGAGCGAAGTGGCCGAGCTCCTGCTCGAGCTGCGCGAGGTTCGCGATCGCGAGCGCGCTCAGCCACTTGTCGTTCAGGCGATCGCCGATCTCGATCGCGCGCGCGTTGTACTCGCGCGACGCGTCGAGGTCGCCGAGGTCGAACGCGAGGCGGCCCATGCACGCCTCGTTCATCGCGAAGACGCGCGGCACGTCGGCCTCTTCGAGGAGCGCGCGCGCCTCGACGTGCTTCTTCCACGCCTCGCGCGGGCGACCCGAGTGGCGGAGCGCGATGCCCTCGTCGACCCGCCCGAGGAGCGCGAGATCGCGCGGCAACCCCTCGAGAGCCGCGAGCGTCGCGAGATCGCGCAGGCCGAGCTCGTACTCGCCGAGGTTCGAGCGCACCGCATGCCGCGCGACGAGGACGAGGCCGCGAAGCGTGACCTGATCCGCGGCGAGCGCTTCGAGCGCGTGGGTGAGCTCGGCGAGCGACGCCTCGGCGGGGAGCGCGTAGAGCATCGAGGCGGCGATCGCGAGCTGCGCGTGGAGCGCGGCGATCTCGGGGCTCGGCGCGAGCGCGCGGAGGTTCGCGATCGCGGCGACGACGTTCTCCTTCTCGCGACGGATGCCCGCGTGGTTTCCGGCGTCCGGCGCGCGCTCGAGCATCTGGCGCCATTGGTTGAATCGCGCGGACATCTCGGCGAAGACGCGCGCGTGCGCGAGGCGCGCCTCGCGGGCGCCTCCATGAACGGCCTCGAGCTCGTCGAGCTTGCGTGCGGCGAAATCGCGGATGCTCACGTAGAGGCCGAGGCGGCCGTCGGGCTCGACGTGGAGGAGCGATTTGTCGCGGAGCGCCGCGAGCTCGTCGACCGACCCTGCGACCTGCTCGGCGGCCTCGAGCGTGAAGCTCCCCGCGAACACGGAGCACCGCGCGAGGGCGCGCTGTTCGTCCTTCGAGAGGAGCTCCCACGAAGACGCGATCGCGCTCGCGAGCGTCTGCGAGAGCACCGCTTGTCCCGCCGCGAGGCGGCGCTCGAGCTCGCCGAGCGGCATGAGCCGCGTGCGCGCGGCCGCGAGCTCGATCGCGAGCGGGATGCCCTCGAGGCGCCGCACGATCGCGTCGACCGCCTTCGGATCGAGCGCGCCCGCGTCGCGCGCGTGCTTCACGAAGAGCCGCGCCGAGTCCTCTGGGCCGAGCGGGCGAAGCTCGATGGTGACCTCGCCCGAGACCGCGAGCCGTTCGCGCGAGGTGACGATCGCGACGAGCTCGGGCGCCTCCTCGCACCAACGCGCGACCGCGCGCGCCGCGAACGCGAGCTGCTCGAAGTTGTCGAGCACGAGGAGCACCGGCCCGCACGTCGCGAGCGACTCTCCGACACGCGCGAGCGCGTCCTCGTCGGCCGCGCGCGAGCCGTCGAACCGAAGGAGCGAGAGCACCGCGAACGCGAGCCCCTCTTCGTCGGTCACGCGCGAGAGATCGCAAAACCACGCGCCGCCTTGAAAGCGCGGCCCGAGCCGCTCGATGCACGCGAGGGCCGCGCGCGTCTTCCCGATCCCGGGCGGGCCGGTGAGCGTGAGGATGCGTGCGCCTTCGTCGATCTCTCGCTCGACGCGCTCGAGGACCTCCGTTCGACCCACGAGCGGCGCCAGCGAGCGACGCGGGGAAGGAACCGCGCGCGCCTTCGGGACCAGCGGGAAGCGAACGACCTCAGCCAACTTTAATCATTAATAACGTGCAGACGCGCACGAAACCGGGGGAAATATGCGCCATGAACCGCCTCACCGCACTGGCTTTCGCCTTCTCTTTCGTTTTCACCTTCACTGCCGCCTGCAGCTCGGATTCTTCGAATCCCGCCGACGCGGCCGCGGACGCCTCCGCGGACGTCGCGGCCGACACGTTCGACCCGAACACGCCCTACGAGCACGCGGTCCTCGCTGCTCAATGGCAGCGCTTGTCGGCGGGGCCCACGGTCGGAGGCGGCGCGAAGCAAGACGACGTCTTCTTCCTCGACGCGATGCACGGCTTCGTCGCGAGCGGGCCGAGCTCGGCGATCTTCGAGACGAAGGACGGCGGCGCGACGTGGAAGAACATCTTCACGCACGCGGGCACGTATTTTCGCGCCATCCTCTTCGTCGACGCGATGCACGGGTTCGCGGGAAACCTCGGCGCGGGGCTCTCGCCGTCGATCACGGACACGAACGTCCTCTACGCGACGACCGACGGCGGCGTGACCTGGAATCCGGTGACGACGATCACGGGACCTGCCGCGGCTGGCGTGTGCAACCTCACGGCGGTCGACGCGACGCACCTGTTCGCCGTGGGCCGCGCGAACGGGCCGTCGAACTTGCTCTCGTCGAGCGACGCGGGCGCGACGTGGACGTCGATCGACCTCTCGGTGACGTTCTCGATGGTCATCGACGCGCACTTCACCTCGGCGACCGAAGGCTGGATCGCCGGCATGGATCAGAAGGGCTTCGCGAACGTCGCGCACACGGCCGACGCGGGAAAGACGTTCGACACGGTCTTCACGTCGAAGACGCCGAACAGCCTCGTTTGGAAGATGAGCTTCCCGAGCGCGCAGGTTGGCTACGTCGCCGTGCAGGACGCGACGCAAGGTCCGCCGACGTTCGCGAAGACGACCGACGGCGGAAAGACGTGGACCGAGATGCCGCTCCCGCAGCAGGGCACGAGCTCGAAGACGCCGTACCCGGCGATCGGCGTGGGCTTCATCACGGAGAACGTCGGTTGGATGTCGCCCGAGGACGCGGCCCTACCGACGTACGTGACGACCGACGGCGGTAACACGTGGACGGTGGATCCGACGCTCAAGTCGCCGATCAATCGCTTCCGCTTCGTCGACCAGAACACGGCGTACGCCGTGGGCGCTTCGGTGTGGAAGCTCTCGGTGACCTTTCCGTGATGTCGCTGCGCCACGCCGCGATCTTCGCGTTCGTCCTCGCTGCGTGCGGGGACGGCGCGGGTGCGATCGCACTCGGCGATCACGTCGCGGTCGGCGCGGTCGTCCCCGATTTCGCGTTCGACGGCGTGGACGAGGGCGGCGCGCGCGCGACGATTCACCTCCGCGACTACGCGGGCGACGGGCGCCTGCTCGTCGTTCGCGTGCAAGGCGGCGCGTGGTGCGGCACGTGCAATTGGCACGCGGCGCACACGCGCGAGATCTTCGAGGAAGCGCCCGCGCGCGTTCGCGTGCTCGATCTCGTCGTCGGCGATCGCGAGAACGCGCCGGCGAGCGCGGAAGTCGCCGCTTCGTGGCGAGCGTCGCTCGATGTTCGCGACCACGTCGCGGTGGGCGCCGATCCGAGCTTCGCGCTCGGGCCGCTGCTCGACGGCGCGCTTCCGCTCGTCGTGCTCGTCGACACGCGCTCGATGACGATCGTGCGCGCCGAGTCGAACCCGGATCCCGTCGCGCTCGCGGACTCGATCGACCTTGCGATCGCTGCCAGGGACGAGTCACCCGCGCCGCTGGCCCGGGAAGAGACGCTGGTCGACGGCCTCTTCCACCGAAACGAGTGGGACATGATCCGCGCGATCGAGACGCCAGGCGCGCCGCCCCGAGACCCGTCGAACGAGGTCGCGGACGATCCGCGCGCGGCCGCGCTCGGCAAGGCGCTCTTCGAGGACACCGCGCTCTCGCCGGGGCGCGTCGCGTGCGTCACGTGTCACGATCCGTCGCGCGCGTTCGCGGATGATCTCCCCGTCGCGATCGGCGTCGGGCGCGGCGACAGGCACACGCCGCGCATCGCGCTCGCCGCGTTCTCGCCCACGCAGTTCTGGGACGGGCGCGCGGGCTCGCTCGAGGCGCAGGCGCTCGGCCCGATCGAAAACCCCGTCGAGATGGGCTCGTCGCGCGCGCTCGTCGCGAGCCGCGTCGCCTTCGCGTACGCTGCGCCGTTCTCGGATCTATTTCCGGGCGCCCTCGGCGACACCGACGCGGTCTTCACGGACGTCGGCAAGGCGCTCGCGGCCTACGAGCGCACGCTGCGCGTCGCGCCGACCGCGCTCGACGCGTACGCAGGCGGCGATGTCACAGCGCTCGATTTCCCGCAAAAACAAGGCCTCGCAGCGTTCGCGCGCGAGGGCTGCATGCAGTGCCACTGGGGTCCGCGCCTCACCGACGACGCGTTCCACGTGACGCGAACGCCGACGGGGCGCGCCGACGGCGCCGCGGACGTCGGTCGCGAAGGTCACCTCGGCGCCTTCAAGACGCCCTCGCTCCGAGGCGTCGCGCGCATGCACCACTTCGCGCACGGCGGCGCGATCGGCTCGCTCGACGACATGATCGCGAGCTACGGAGACGGCCGCATCGTCGATCGCGCGGTGGGCACGCGCGAGCCGTGGATCCCGCGCTTCGGCGAGACGACGCGCTGGTCGATCCTCAAGCTGGTGCAGACGCTCGACGAGTAACCAGGAGCTCACGTCGCGAGCCGACAAGTCCGGGTTGCTGTCGACATGCGGCAGCGAGATTGCGCGGCGGGGCCGCGAAGTGCCGCGTCAGCACGCGAGCGGCGCACCGAGGCTTTGGCCACACTCTCGGATCGACGCGGCACGTGCCGGTCCGGCCGGGAATGTCGACGCTGCCGCGTGTCGGCGTTCAAGTGCGTGGCAGATCCGGTGCGTTCACGCGAGCGCCCGAACTTCGGGCGAGCCACACCGCGAGCGGAACGAAGAGCGTGAGGAGCGCGGCGGCCGCGAGGTACGCGCGGCTCCCGGTGAGCAGCGCCGTGCCGACGAGCGGCCCGAGCATTCCGCCGATGTCCGAGCAGAGCTGCATCACACCGACCGCTGCGCCGCGGCGCTCGCGCGGAACGATCGCGCCCATGAGGACGAGGAGCGACGGACCGAGCCCCGCCGCGCCGAGGCCGAGGAACGCGAGCGCCACGAGGAGACCCGCGGTCCCGAGCGACGGCGCGACGAGCAGTAGTCCCACGATGAGCAAGACGAGCGACGCGGTCGCGACGTGCGCGTGCGCGTGGTGACGATCGCCGAGTCGACCCGCGAGGGGCGTCGCCGCGGCGTCGATGAGCGTCATCCAACCCATGAGGAGCCCCGCGGTGCCCTGCTCGTCGCGACCGAACAACGACACGTGGCGCGCGGCGACGACGAACGCGAGCGTCGTGAGGACCATGCCGCCCGCCGCGAAATTCAGCGCGAAATTGAGCACGCCGATGGTCGAAAGGCGCGGGTCGCGCATCGCGAGGATGCTCTCGCGAATGGATGCGCGGTCTCGCGCCGTTCGCGACGGTCCGCGCAGGTCGGGCACCGTGACGTACGCGCCGAAGAGCGCGCACACGACGGCGAGCGCCGCGACGGAGAACGTGACGACGGGTCCGAACGCGTCGGAGAGGAGCCCGCCGCACACGAGGCCGATTGGGACGCCGAGGACGATCGACGCGCGAACGGTTCCAGCCGCGCGTCCGCCTTCCGACGCGCCGCCCGCGAGGAGCGCGAGCGCTTGCGCCGCGACGAACACGCCGCCCGAGCCGAGCCCGTGCAAGATTCGACCGCCGAGGAATCCCGCGCCCGGGTGCCCGGTCACGAGCCCGATGGCGTACGAGCACATGACGACGACGTTGACCGCGAGGCCCGCGAGCAGCGTGCGCCGGCCGCCGATGCGATCCGCGAGCGCGCCGATGAACGGGCTCGCGACGAGGCGCACGCCGCGGTTCGTCGCGAGGATCAACCCGATGAACGGCGCGGAGAGGCCGACGTGCAAGCCGACGATTGGCAAAATCGGAAACGCGATGCCGCCCGCGACGCCGCTGAGGAGCGTGCCCGGCGTGAGCGCGAGCGCGAGACGCGTCGCCGAAGGGCGCGCTGACTCGGGGTTAGTCAATGCGTCGACGCGATGCGCTTCGCGGTGTCGCGGACGCGGGGCTCGACGTCTTTTTGCGCGACCTGCGACGCGAGCTGGGTCGCGGTGGTCTTGTCGTAGCTCGCGAGCGCGAGGAGCGCGGCCTCGCGGACGAGCGCGTAGCCGTCGTTCAGCGCGGCCTCGCGGAGCGCCTTCGTGGCGTCCGCGCCGGAGCCCGCCGCGCCGAGTCGGCCGAGCGCCTGCGCGCCAAGGACGCGCATCGCCCAGTTTTCGTGCGTGTGGAGGAGCTTGCTCACCGCGGCGACCGCGGCGGCGTCCGCGCGCGCGCCGATGGCCGCGAGCGCCACGCGCTGCACCTGCTCGTCGGGATCGTCGACCGCGCCCACCACGGCCGACTGCGCGTCCGCGCTGCCCGCGCGCGCGAGGAGAACCACCGCCTCCATGCGCGTCGCCGCGTTTGGATGGCGCGCGAGCGGGACGATCGCCCCCTCGAGGCTCTTGCCGATCTCTTGCGCTTTCGCCTTCGCCGCGGCGATCTGCGTGTCGCCCGAGACGAACGGCTTGAAGCTGCCGTCGCCGCCGCCGAGCGAGTCGAGCACCGTCCGCGCGCGATCGCCCGACGTCTGGAGCGCCGAGAGCGCGGCCCGCGAGATCGGATCCGCGAATTTCACGAGCGCCGCGGCGCGCGCGGCCTCGTTCAAGTTGCGCGGCACGAGCTGATCGAGCGTGCCCTCGACGTCGAGGACGCCGTCCGGCACGGGGAGCAGAATCGCTCTGCGCCTTCGCGAGCGCGGGGCTTGCGAGCAGCGTGAGCGCCGCGGTGCCCGCGCGCTGAATCGCCTCACCCGCGATGCGCGCCCGCGCGCTCTGCGTCTCGCCGCCCGCGAAGACCGCGTCGCTCATCGCGGCGATCGCGGCCTTGCCGCCCGGAGGCTCGCCGTTCTTGTTCGCGCCCATGCGCGCGAGCGACACGAGCGCGAGCTCGCGCGGGAGCGCGTCGTTGCCCTGCGCGAGCGCGAGGAGCGTGGGCGCCTCGCCCTCTGCGCCGAGCTCTCCGAGCGCGTACGCGGCCGCGGCGCGCGCGATCGTGCCCGAGTCGGGCGCCTTCGCGACCGCCGCGACCTGCGCGGTCGACGAGCGATCCTTGAGCTGCGCGAGCCCGAGCATCGCGACGGCGCGCATCTCCGGCGTGCCCTTTTTTGCGAGGGTTTGGAGCATCGGGATCGCGCGGCGATCGTTCACGCGCGCGACGCCCCACGCCGCCGCGACCGCCACGGCGTCCGCGGGCATCGCCTCGTCGGCCGCGCCGGTCTTCGGCACGAGCAGCGACTGGAACTTCGGCAGCATGCCCGGGTCGCGCAGCGCGCCGCACGCGATCATCGCGCGCACGCGCAGCGGAAGCTCCGCCTGCCCCGTGGCGAACGCGAAGAGCGAGGGCCCCGCGTTCTTGTTCTGCACGTACGAGAGCACGTCGATCGCGATGCGCTGCTGCATCGTGTCGCCGTCGGCGAGCGCGTCGAGCAGCGGCTTCACCGCGCGCGCGCCGATCTTCGCGAGCTGCGCGCGCGCCTCGTCGGCGTCCTTGCCCTCGCCGTGGCGAACGCGCTGCATCAAGCTGAACGTGAGGTCGCCGTAGATCTCGACGAGCGTGCGCCGGTAGATGCTGCGCTGCGGGTTTCCGATCGCGAGCGGCAAGAGATCCTGCTCGAGCGACTCGAGCGTGCCGCGACCGAGGTTGATCTGCTTCGAGAGGCGCGCGGCGTGCGCGACGTACTCCTCGTCCGGCGCGCCGCGGATGATGCGCCGATACAGGCGATCCGCCTCGTCCGCGAGGCCCTTCGACAGCAGGAGATCGGCCAAATCGAAGTAGACGACGAAGAGCCGGTCGTTCTTCGCGATCGCCGCGCGAAACTCGGTGATCGCGTGCTCGGTGTCTTGCCGCTGCCGGTACATCTCGCCGAGGTGGCGGTGGCCCTCGGCGTCGTCCGGGTTGAGCTCGACGGCGCGAGACGCGTATTTGATGGCGTCGTCGTCGCGATGGAGCTGCAGCGCGTACGTCGACATGCGCTGGTAGATCCCGCGCGCGAGCTTCGGGTCGACCGCGAGCAATTTTTCGAGCACGGCGATGGCGTCCGGGAGCTTGTTGCCCTGAACGAGCACGCGCTCGAGCGCGAGGTATGTGTCGGTGTCGCCCGGCGCGAGGTCGATCACGCGGCGGAGCGTCGTCTCCGCGTCCGCGAGCTTGCGCTGGTGGATCTGCGCCTCGGCGAGCGTGCGCCCCGCCTCGATGTCCGGCTGGCGCGCGGCGAACTGCGCCTGCCAAATCGGGATCTGCCCCTCGAGCAGGTGCTCGATCGAGAGGAGCGTGACGATGTGCGTGCGCGTCTCGCGCGCGAGGAGCTTGTCGCCCGTCTGGCGCGCTTTCTCGGAGAGCTCTTGCCAGACCTGGCGCGCGCCCGCGCGGTCCTGCTTGCGCTCGAGGGCGCTCGCGAGCTGTTTCTTGAAGTTGATGTTCTGCGGCTCGAGCGACACGGCCTCGCGGATCGCGGCGAGCGCGTCGTCCGTCATGTCGTGCTCGAGGTACACGTCGGCGAGCGCCGCGAGCGCGCGACTGCGCGGCGTGATCGTCGAGAGGATGCGCTTCCACGTCGTGATCGCGAGCGCGGTGTTGCCCTCTTGGAAGTAGTGATCGCCGAGGTCGACGAGGTGCGACGGATCGGAGCTCCCGATCTGCGTGAGGCGAGTGAGCACGCGCATCGATTTGTCGGCCTCGCCGATGCGCCCGTAGAAGTCCGCGAGGCGCGAGAGCGACTCTTCGTCGCCCGCGGCGCGCGCCTCGAGCTCGGTGAGCAGACGGAGCGCGCGCTCGCGATCGCCGCGCTGGAGGAGCGCCTCGCACTCCTCGAAGACGAACTGCGGGTTATTGGGCGCGGCGCGAATGAGCCCCTCGTACTCGGCGATGGCCTTGTCGAGCTCGCCCTGCGACTGGAGCAATCGCACCATTTTGAGCCGCAAATCGATGTCGCGCGGCTGGATCGCGAGGGCCTTGCGATACGTCGCGATCGCGTTATTCGCGTCGCCCGTCTCCTCGTAGAGCGAGCCGAGGAGGCGCAGCCGCGCGAAGTCGCCGGGGTGCTCGTCCTCGATCTGCTTGATGAGGATGGGGAGCTGTTGATCGGCGCGGTAAATCTCGGTGATCGTCTCGTAGATCTCCGCGCGCACCGCGGCCTCTTGGCCGGCGACAGCGAGCGCCTTCTTGAGCGTCGCGAGCGCGTCTTGGTTCTTGTGCGCCTTCGCCTGCGCCTTGCCGAGGTCCTTCAGCGCGGGCGCGAGCGCGCGGTTGTCGCCAGTCGCTGCGGTGACGAGCTCTTTGAACTCGGCCTCCGACTTCTCGTACTCGCCGCGCGAGAAGAGCTCGCGGCCGAGCTCGCCCTTCACGAACAAGCTCGTCGGCTCGAGCTTCACGAGCTGCTCGTGGTAGCCGCGCGCGCCGGCCCAGTCCTTCGCGTCGAGCGCGAGCGACATGAGCGTGCGAAGCGTCTGCTCCTTGTCGGTCGTCACAGTCTGGAGCGGGAGCGCCTGCGCGAAGCGCGTCCGCGCGTTGATCGCGTCGCCGCGGTCTTGATATGCGTGCGCGAGCGCGAGGATCGCGGACGGATCGTTGGGCTTCAGCGCGATGCCCTGCTCGTACGTCTTCACCGCGTCGTCGATGCGGCCTTCGATTTTGTAGATGCCCGCGAGCGTCACGACCGAGGCGTACTGATCGTTGCCGGTCGCCGCGGCGCGCTTCTCGAAGTCGGCGATGAGCCCCTTGAGGTTTCCGTCCTTCTCTCGATAGAGCTGCGCGAGGCGCTGGAGCGGGAACACCGAGCCCGGCTGCGAGAGGACGATCTTCGTGTAGCGATCGATGAGGACCTGCGGCGACTGGACGACCGTCGTCCCGCCTCCGCCTCCGGTCGGGTGGCCGCCGCCTCCGGTCGGATGCCCGCCGCCGCCCGTCGGATGAGGGTGATGTCGCCCGCTCGGGTCGAAGTCTTGCGCGCTCGCGCCGTGCGAGACGAGCGCGACCGCGTACGCGAGGACGAGGCCAGCGCTGAGCTTTCGAATGCGGAACAACACGGGTTTAGCTTAGTTGGACGAGCCGACGCGGTCGACCCCGAAGGGTGTAACGCTCGAGCCCACCATCCCATTTGCTCATACGTGCGGGACCGAACGGAAATGCCTGTATCGTGCGTTCTCGAACGGTGAACGCACGGTTGGCGCATCTCCCCGCGCTGGACGGCCTACGAGGCCTCGCGCTGCTCGGCGTGCTGTTTTTCCACGCCCAAGGGGCGCTTCCCGGGGGGTACCTCGGGGTCGACCTCTTCTTCGTGCTCTCGGGGTTTCTCATCACGTCGCTCCTTTTGGCCGAGCACGAGGCGACGACGCGCATCGACCTTGGCGCGTTTTGGATCCGGCGCGCGCGCCGGCTCTTCCCTGCGCTTCTGTCGCTCATGCCGGCGATCGCGGTGTACGCGTGGGTGGTCGCGAAACCGGATGAGCTCGGGAGGCTCCGCAGCGAGGCGCTCGCCACGCTCGCCTACGTGGCGAACTGGCGCGCGGTGTTCGCGCACGAGAGCTACTGGGAGCTCTTCACGTCGCCCTCGCCGCTCGAGCACACGTGGAGCCTCGCGATCGAGGAGCAGTTCTACGTGGTGTGGCCGCTCCTCGTTTGGCTCGTCCTGAAGGCAGGCACGCGTCGATCGATCCTCGCGATGTCGATCGCGCTCGGGATCGCGTCGATGATCGCGATGTGGTTCCTCTCGAACGCGGAGAACACCGCGCGCGCGTACATGGGGACCGACACGCGCGCGACCGCGATCCTCTCGGGCGCCGCGCTCGCCGCGATCATCGAACCTCGCACGCCGGAGCGAAGCGGAGGTCCGAGGTTCGGACTGGCGATCAAACCGGGGACGACGTTCGGCGCGCGGACCGTGCGCATCCTCGACGCGCTCGGCGCGATCGCGCTCGTGGGCCTCGGGTACGCGTGGCTTCGCCTCGACGGGACCTCGTCGTTCCTCTACCGCGGCGGCTTCTGGTCGACGGAGGCGTGCGCGCTCGTGCTGATCCTTTGCGCGATCGCGGGCTCGAGGTCGCTCGTCGCGCGCGCGCTCGCGACGCGGCCGCTCGCGTACATCGGGACGATCAGCTACGGCCTCTATTTGTGGCACTGGCCCGTCGACTGCGTCCTCACGGCGCAGCGGCTCCACCTCCACGGCGCGCCGCTCGTCGCGATCCAACTCGGCGTCACGTTCGCGATCGCGATCGTGTCGTTCCACTTCTACGAGCGACCGATTCGCACGAGCGGCGTCCCCTTCGGAAAGCCCGCGATCGTCGTGCCCGCGGCGATCGCGATCGCGCTCGTGCTCGTCGTCCGCTCGACGCACGCGCGAAAGCCCATCGCGCGTCCTCTGCCACCCGCCCCAATCGCCATCGAGGACGCAGGCGCCGACGCGGGCCCGCCGTTCACGATCATGGTGCTCGGCGACTCGACCGCGAACTCGCTCGGATGGGCGCTCCGCGGCGTGCGCGCGCCGAACGTCGCCGTGGAGCTACGCGGCAAAGACTCGTGCACGATGCTCTGGGACACGTGCGGCGGCGAGACGTGGCCGTCGCTCACGAAGGAGGTCCACCCCGACGTGACGCTCGTCTACGTGGGCGGCGCGTTCTTGCATGGCCTCAGCGCGGACGGCCGCTGGCGCCAGGCTTGTTACAAAAAGTGGGACGCGCAGTTCGAGAAGACACTCGCGACGCGCCTCGTCGGGTTGAGCAACGAGACGACGCGCGCGTACGTGGTCACCGTGCCGTATCCCGTCGGGCCGTACGACAGCGCGCCGTGGCGCGAGAAGGTCGATTGCATCAACGCGCAAGTGCGCAAGGCGGCCGCGGAGGTACCCGAGGTGCGCGTGCTGGAGCTCGGTGAGCGGTTCTGTCCGAAGGGCGCTTGCGAGTACGAGCACGCGGGTTTCACGGTGAGGCCCGACGGGGTGCACTACGACATCGATGGGACCAACGGGATCGCCAAGTGGGTGCTTGGGCAGATTAGGCCCTGATTTTTTGGGCACCCCTCGGCCGTGCTCCGGCTCGTGCTCGCTCGTGCGCGGCTCCACGCGATAATCGTAACACGCTCTCCTGCGCGCGAGCTTGCGCGCGAGCCGTGCGCGCGGCCGGTCCCCTCCGGCGCTGGCTCCGCCAGCGCGAGGGGACGCGGTTCCAGTGATTATCAGCGGTGGCCGTCGTGCTGCTGCGGGTGACCGCCGCCGCCGTGGTACTGACCGCCGCCGCCGCGGTACTGGCCGCCGCCGTGGTACTGGCCGCCGCCGCGGAACTCGACGTGGCCGCGGTACTGCGGGCGCGCTCCGTAGTTGTAGAAGCGGCGATCGGTCGCGTGCCACGCGCGGAATCCATACGGCCACGGGTGCGTGTCGCGAACGACGGGGCCCGCGCCCCAAGGCGACGCGTACCAGTTCCATCCGTACGCGGGCACGTAGATGTAGTACTGCACGCCGCCGGCGACGTACGTCTGCGGGGTCTGCGGGACGAACACCGACGAGCCGTCGCTCAGCTGCACCCACTGACCCGATTGGTTCGGCGCGACCTGAACGGTTGGCGGCGCGACGTACGTCTGCGCCATCGCGAGGCTCGGTACGAACGGAACCGCGAGCGCGAGCGCGCCCGCGAGGAGATATGCGGTTTTCATGCGCGCGTCAGGGCTGCGCACGTAAAGGGATGTAATGGTGCGCCATGGCTCATGTTGACGGATGGCGCGTTCTTGGGCGATCTTGAAGCATGAGCGTTCGTGTGTCCGTGGTGACGGACCAGGCCCGCTTGCGAGCGGTTCGCGGCGAGTGGGACTCGCTCCTCGAGCGGGCGCACAACGACGTGCCCTTCATGACGCTGCCCTGGCTCGACGCGTGGTGGACGCATTTTCGCGCCCAAGGGCGGGTGCACGATGAGCTCTCGGTTGCTCTCGTGCACAAAAACGAAGAGCTCGTCGGCGCGTTTCCGTGGATGCGGTCGGCCCGTCGCGCCGGGCCGCTGCGCGCGCACGTTCTGTCTTTCTTGGGCGCGGATCCGTACATCACCGAGCTGCGAACGCCGCTCGTGGACCCAGCGCACGCGATCGACGTCGCGCGCGGGCTCGCGGAGAGCCTGCTTTCGCGGCGCGATTGGGATTGGATTCACTGGACCGGCCTCACGCCCGGAACCGAGCTCGCCTCCGCCCTCGAGCGCGCGCTTCCAATGGAGTGGACGTCGGAGCTCGGCGCAAACGTGCTCCCGCTCCCCGCGACTTGGGAGGAATTGAAGAAGGGCCTCAAGCGGAACATCAAAGAATCGCTGCGCCGCTGCTACAACGCGCCGAAGCGCGACGGGCTCGAGCTGCGCCTCACGGTCGCGCGCACGCCGAGCGACGTCGCCGCGGCGCTCCAGACGTTCTTCGAGCTTCACGCCCTTCGTTCCGCGCAAAAAGACACGATCGATCACCCCGATCGCTTCGCGACGAAGACCGCGCGCAGGTTCCTCGAGGACGTTTGCGCGCGCCTCGCGGCGGAGAACGCGGCGTGCGTATTCATGCTCCACGTCGGCGATCGAGTCGTCGCGGCGCGCGTCGGATTCGTCGTCTCGAACGGGCTCTATCTTTATTATTCGGGTTACATCCCCGCATATTCGAAATACTCGGTGGCGACGACGATCGTGGCCGAGGCGATGCAGTGGGCGATCGCGCAGAAGCTCGAGTTCGTTCACCTGTCGACGGGGTCGGACGTTTCGAAGTCGCGGTGGGGGCCGCGCGAGACGATCTTCCGCGACGCGCTCACCGTCGCGCCGCGCGCGCACGCGCGTGCCGCGGCGGGCGCTTCGAAGCTCGTTCGGCAGGCGCGCGCACGGCCCGCGCTGCGCGCGTTCGTGGAGCGATTCGCGCCGGTGCGCACGGTCGATTGACATGAGCGCGCCCGAGGTCAGCGTCGTCGTACCGACGTACAAGCGCGAGCGCGAGGTCGTCGCGGCGGTGGAGAGCGCGCTCGCGCAGCGCGCGGTCACGCTCGAAGTCATCGTGGTCGACGACAGCCCCGAGGGCACCGCGCGCGCCGCGATCGAGGGCATCGGCGATCCGCGTGTGCGCTACGTCAAGCGAGCGGTCCCGTCGGGGGGCGTGCCCGCCCACGTGCGCAACGAGGGCGGCGCGCTCGCGCGCGGAGCGTACCTCCAGTTCCTCGACGACGACGATCGCCTCGCGGAAGGCGCGACCGCCGCGCTCGTCGGCGCGCTCGAGCGCTCGAGCGCCGGCGTCGCGTTCGGCTACATCGTTCCGTTCGGCGACGACCCCGAGGTGCTCGCGCGGCAAGAGCAGTACTTCGCTCGCGCGCGGCGCCTCGCGAAATCACGCCTCACGCGCTACGACATGCTCGCGTTGCTGCTCTTTCGCGAGACGCTGCTCGTGAACTCCGCGTGCATGGTCCGCCGCGAGTGCTTCGAGCGAGTCGGCGGATACAACCCGAACGTCGCCCGGTGCGAGGACGTCGATTTCTATTTGCGTTCGATCCGCGCGTGCGGCTTCGCCTACATCGATCGCCCAACCGTGCACTACCGCACGGGCGCGTCATCGCTGATGCACGACTTGACGGACAATTCGAAGATCGTCGACTCGTATCGCGTCATCTACGGCAAATACGTCGCCGAGCACGGGCGCGCCGAGTTCTATGCGATGAAGGTCTTCGCGCGCGCCACCCAACGAGCTCTTGATCGCTGAGCGGCCGCGCGATTGGGACCGGCAGGGTCTGCGTCGGGGCGAATCGGCACGTGAATTGCTGACCAATTCCATCGTGCATCATGACGATTGTCCGACAAGCGACGGCTGAAGACATCCCGGCCGTGCTCGCGCTGCAAGAGCGCGCGTTTCCCGGCATGGCGACGTGGAAGGCGAGCGACCTCATGCGACACCTCGAGGTCTTTCCGGAAGGACAGCTCGTCGCGCTCGACGATGACGGAAACGTCGTCGGTTCTGCGAGCTCGCTGATCGTCGACTGGGACGACTACGCGGACTCCGCGCGCTGGTCCACGATCACCGGTCACGGCTCGTTCGAGCACCCACAACCCGCTCGGCAAGACGCTCTACGGCGCAGACATGGGCGTCGATCCGCTCGCGCGGGCGCACGGCATCGGCTCGATCTTCTACGACGGCGCGCAAGAAGATGGTGAAGGAGCGCAAGCTCAAGCGCCTGCTGACGGGCGGGCGAATCCCGGGCTACGCGACGGTCGTCGCATGAGATGACGCCGCAGCAGTACGTCGCCGAGGTCGTCGGCGGGCAAGCGCAAGGATCCGACGCTGAGCTTCCAGTTGAAGAACGGCCTCGTCGTGCTCGACGTCGTCCCGAACTATCTGCAAGACGCCGAGTCGCGCGGTTTCGCGACGCTGCTCGAATGGCTCAACCCCGAGTACGCGACCGTCGCGTCAGCCTCGAGCTCAGCGAGGTGCAGGCGAGCGCGGAAGCGGAGCACGGCCGAAGACGCGCCGCGTGCGCATCGCCGCGATTCAGTACGTGCTTCGCACGATCGCCGGGTTCGACGAATTTGCGCGGCACGTCGAGTTCTTCGTTCGGAGCGCCGAGGAGTACCGCTGCCACTTCGTGCTCTTCCCCGAGTACTTCTCGATGCAGCTCCGCAGCTACCTGAAGGAGCCCGCTCCCGCGCGCGCCGTTCGCCGGCTGGCGCAGCTCGCGCCCGAGTACGAGGCGCTCTTCCGCCGGCTCGCGCGCGAGAGCAGCCTCTACATCATCGCCGGGACGCACCCGGTGATTCAAGAGGGGCAGCCTCTTCAACGCCGCCCATCTGTTCACGCCGAGCGGCAAGGTGTTCCGCCAGAAGAAGGTCCACCTGACGCCGACGGAGAAGGGCCCCTACCAAATGAGCCGGGGCCACGGCTTCTACGTCTACCACACCGAGCACGGCAGGATCGCGATCCTGGTCTGTTACGACGTCGAGTTTCCCGAGGCGGCTCGGTCGCTCGCGCAGAGCGGCGCGCGAGATCCTCTTCGTTCCCGTCCTGCACCGACGATCGTCAGGGATATCTGCCGCGTGCGCTACTGCGCGCAGTCGCGCGCGATCGAGAATCAGATCTACGTCGCGATGACGGGCACCGTCGGCAACCTGCCCCAGGTGCCGTACATGGCGACCAACTACGGGCAGGCGGCGATCCTCACCCCCTCCGATTACCACTTCGCGCGTGACGGAATCGGCGCCGAGGGCACGCTGAACCAGGAGCAGATGGTCGTCTCCGACGTCGACTTGGAGCTCCTCGAAGAGCAGCGCGTTCGCGGGACGGTCATCCCGCTGAACGATCTGATCAAGGACGCTTACGATCGCGTCATCCACTACGCCGGCGCTTGAGCTCGCGACGCTCGTGCCGCAAATGTGGCGCGTGTGATGCCTCTCTCGTGGGGATGTACACACAAGAAGATCAGGTCGCCTCGACCGAGGCGTTCGTGGCGGCGGCAGCGTCGATCGCCGCCGCAGCCATTGGGGTCATCGCTGGGCCAGCGGGCGTGATCGCCGGCGCGCTCATCGGTAGCGTCGTGGGCGCCGGCGCGGGCGCGATGCTCGCGGACAGCTCAGCGCGCCGCTGGCACCACGACGAAGAGCTCGATAAGGACATCGGCGTCTTCGACGGCAGGCTCGGCGAAGCGCCGCCGGACGCTCCCGCAGCGGAAATCGGCGCATTCTCCACGGGCTCCGTGGGCTCAGCAGGCGCGACGCCCAGCGTCCCTCCTCCGAGCGAAGGCCCGATGCAAGACCTCGGAACGTGACGCGATACGTGTCTACGCGCCCGGCGGGCTGAGCGCGAGCATGCGACTCTCCAAGTCGCGAATGAATGCCTCGAGCGCGCCGTGGTCGGCGCCCTCGACGGCCGCGGGGGCGTGAATACTCGAGAGGACCCAGGCGAGCGTCGCGGGAGACACTCCGCCGTCCTTCTTCTTCGCGGCCTCGAGGTGATCTTCGACGCGGAAGCCGATGCGCTCGAGCGCGAGCAGGTCCACGAGATCGCGCACCTCGCTGCGACCGACGACCGCCGCGATTTTGTTCGCGACGATCTCTTCGGGTGAGTCCATGGTGATGCCGTCGACGCGCACTTTCGGGTGGAGCGGCGGTGTGCGGTCGCGCACGAGGTCGATCCGCAAGCTGTCGTCGCCTCGCGCGAGGAGGTACCGGTGGAAATCTGGCGTGGTCGAGATCGGCGTGACGGCGGCGTGGACCTCGCTCGCTGCGCCGCGCACCGCGGCGTCGGCGCTCGCCATGGCGTCGTCGCTCGTCGTGAAGAGATCGAGGTCGTCCGTCGTTCGATGCTTCAGCGTCCAGCCGACGAGCACGGCGCCGCCCGTGAGAAAGAATTCAGGCGCACGCCGCGCGAACGCTTCGAGCGCGTCGGCCTGCAGCGCCGTGAGCTTGCCGCTACGCGAGGCCATGGCGTTGCCACGCGTCGAGCAAGTAGCGCCAAAACGGGCGGCGCCTTCCGAGGTAGCGCTCGATCTTCGGCATCAGCGCGCGCACCTCGGCGACGGTCGTGAAGAGCCAGACGTCCTCGTCACGCGCCTCGCGCATGAGCTTTCCTAGCAGCCGCGCCTTCTCGTCTTCATCCGCGCGCGCGAGCGCCTCGCGGAAGCTCGCGACGGTCGCGTGCGGCTCGTCCCACAAGAAGTATGGGCGCGCCGCCGCGTCACGCAGATCGAGAGAGAGCGCCATCGACACGAATTTAGCACCGTTTCGCGGTCGGTCGCGGCTCCGAAAGGATGTCGATCCTTCTCGACAAGGATCGACATCCTTTCACACGCGGGCTTCGCGGATCGACCGCCCGAGCACCGCGAGGTCGCGCATCGGGAGCTCGATGCGGATGCGCGCGCCGAGGGCCTTGCCGGCCGCGATCGCGCTCACCTTGGCCTCGACGCCGTGGTGCGCGAGCGCGTGGTCGAGCGCGGCCGCGAGGTGACGCTCGCTCGCCTCGACGTGGACGCCGCGTCGCGCGGAGCTCGGGTGAGCCTCGCGGATCGCGCGCGCCTCGTCGGTGAGGTCGTGCGCGCTCGCGCCCTTCACGTTGATCGTGCGCCTTCCGATCTTTACACTCCCGCGCCCGAGGAGCCCCGCGGCCGTGTGCTCACCGGGGAGCGCCTTCGCGAGATCGATGAGCGCCACGGCCTTCGCCGTCCCGAGGTTCTTGGCCTGGCTCGCCGAGAAGCTCCGCGATATCGCGATGAGCTCGTCGGCCACATCGACGCTGATGTGAAGCGTCGTGTCGCAGAGCGCGCGAAACGACGTGTACCCGAGCGCGCGCCACATCGTGTCTTCCTTCAACCGCGCGAGCGCTCGCCCCAGATCGAACGACGCGCGCTGGAGCGTCGCGCGAAGCGCCTTGACGCGCTTGACGAGCTTCTTCCCTTCCGTCGCGAGCTTCTTCTTTTCGGCAGCGCCGAGCGCGGCCAACTTGGATGCGTCATGGGTCTTCATGGCCCGGTAACTCTATTGTCACTCGTAGCCGGAATGAAATCCCTTACGCTCGCGTTCGGGCAACGAACGAGGGTCGAGGGGATGAAGACGATACGTGCGCTCGTCGTGGGTAACGACCACGCGATGCGAGCTCGATGTGTTTGTGCGCGCGCAAGCGGCGTCACGCTCGAATGGGAGCAGGCGGCGACGACAAAGGAAGCGTTCGACCGGCTCGCCAAGCCGCTCGATCTCTTGCTGGTCGACATGTGCGTGGGTCCTCACGATCGTGACGGGCTCGTGATCGCCTTCTTTGCGAGGCGTCACCTCGTACAGAACGTGTTCCTCAGGAAAGATCACGAGCTCGACGGCGACGCGCAGCTCGAGCTGCATGCGCTCGGCATCTGGCCCTTCACGAAGGCAGTCGACCTGGACCGCTTGATCGCGCGCCTAGCGGCTGTCGCTGCGGCGTGGAGGCCACGGTCGCTCTCGCCCGAGGCGACGATCGAACAGGTCGTGAGGTTGATGCGCATGATCGACGGTCGCATCTCCGACGTCGCGAAGCAGGCCCTCGCAGTCGCTGCCGAGCAAGCCGTGGCGGAGACGGGCAACAAGGTACGCGCCGCGAAGCTACTCGGTGAGGACCGGAAGTTCATCGACCGCGCGAGGGCGTGGAAGCGCGCGCCGAGCCGACTTACTTGAAGCGACTCGCAGCAACACGCGAGACGCGTTGGGCGGCCGCGGCTCGGGTCGCGCCGCCCGCGGCGCCGCGCGAGTACGGGGTCCAAGCGTAACCCGCGGGTTGATAATGCGGGTTGTATCCGCCGGCGCCCCATTCGTTGTCGGGGTCGGGCCCCGTAGGCGTGATCGCGGCAGCACTCGCTTGGTCGCTCATGTCTACGGGACCTTGCATCCCGCCGATCGTGTCGCCCCCGTTTACGGGTGCGGCGCCGACGCTGTACCCGAGGCCGCTGCCACCGCCGCTGCCCGGATCGGCCGCGCGACCACTACGGCCGGTGCTTCGATCCGAGCCGGGATCGGCGCCGAAGAACCTGGGGTTGACGCCGCCGCCGTCTTCGCCGAGCCCCTGAGAGCTGAATGCGAGAAGACGATAAACAAGGGACGTCTGCGCGGGGACCGCGCCTTTGCCGGTGAACTTGTCAGCTCGCGGCGCGAGATAGCCCGGCAAGCCGCGCATTCGACCGCTGTCGTCCGTGCCGTCTTCCGGGTTGGGGTCGCCACCGCCCTTCGGATCATCGCCGCTGTTCGGCTGCGGACCGTTAGACATCGAAGGAGGCGACTCGGTCGGTGACGGTGCGGGCGATTCTCCCGAGCTCGGGGGATCGTTTGGCGTCGTGCCTTGACCTGTATCTGATGTTCCCGGAGTGTTGCCGCCCGGTGCAGCGGGCTGCGGATTGCCGCCACTACCACCACCGCCTCCACCTCCACCTCCACCTCCGCCGCCTCCGGTTTCCGGTTGGGGAAGATCTTGGGGCGCTTCAGGGTCGACGTGCGCGGCGTCTGCGCCCGCTTGTGCACCGGCATCAGCCGCCGTGCCGCTTGGGCCAGGCCCATTCGCCCTGTCGTGGCCGAGCCCGCCGCCACCCCCGTACCCCGTTCCGTAACCGCCATTACCTGCAGGCTGATTGCCTTGGCCGCCACCGCCGTAGGAACCGCCCGTGCCGCCTGCGAGTGCGCCGCCACCGCCTTTCATCCCGCCGAGGTTGAAGCCGAGCTGGGTGCCATGCTGGCTCGCATTGACGGAATGAGCGGGACCTGTGTTGTGCGGGTTAGGTGCTGGTCTTCCGCTGGCGCCTCGAGAACGCGGATTCGTCGGCGGATTCACTGGTGGTCGCGTTTGCGGCGTCGATGACGGCGTACCAGAGGAAAACATGGCGGCCTCTGCCGCGCGTCGGCGAGCAAGCCCCCTGCTAAACACCTTTTGGTGAGTCCTGGGATCCGTCACCTGATTGTACTTGGTGATGAGGTCCTGAATTGCGGCTGCCCAGTTTCGGGCATTCACATCTTTGAGAAGATCGGTACCAGCGAACGCTGTTGCTCCGACGTTGTAGACAAACGATACAAGGGCATCGAATTGCGGCTGTGTAAGCTGCACGTTCACCATTCGATTGACCGCTGCCACGGCCCAGGCAGCGTCCGCTCGCAACAGCGCGTCGCCCGCCTGCCGGCTAATCCCCCCGCTATATTGATGTGATGCAACTTCTTGAGCGGTAAGCCTGTGCCCCCAGCCTACAGTCGGTTTTCCCGCTTGGTCTAAATAGACTACTGGACTGAACTGCTCGAACTGCTGGATTAGGCCAAGACCCCCAGCGCCCAAACTCATCGGCATGTGACAACCTCCGCGCTGCTAATACTTTACTTGCGATATGCCTCGAACCACCACCCGCAAACGCTAAACACGATAGTCAGCGCGCTCTTGAACAATACGGCGTCACCCGGAATAGGTACGCCGCATCGATCGCTCGGCATGTCACGATCGGGATATTGGTGGTAGATTGAGACACATCGGGCCCGGTCGCCCCGAATGCCAAGATCCTCAAACGTAACATGTGAGGCTGCCCCGGAGCCGGTCCCCGAATTGGACCGCGTGAAGTCTGTGCTATTTACCAGGTAAGTGTTGACGAAAGGGTTCGAGACTAACAGATGCTTCCAGCGGAATGAATGACGGGTATATTCAATTTCTGACCCTAAAATGGCCGTCGCCTGTGCGTCATCCATCGTAACAAGGCTCATTGTCGGGAGAATCTTCTGTATCACCCAGAGCCCGACAAGCTCCGCCGGGATGTCTGCTCTGCGCGCTCGGGAAGGAGGGAGTGCGGAGGAGGTGAGGGCGCACTCGGGCTCGGCGATGTCAGCATGTCCTTGTGATCTTGTGTAGTATACGGGCGCGGCGGATGACTCTGCATGACAGCCCGCGAGTGAAAGAGACAGAATCAGTGCGAGAATATGACCTTTCGTAGCGGAGAGCGCCGTCATGAAATTGGCGGCGCGGGCCATTCGATGGCGTTGTCCGCCGGCGTGCCAACAAGGCGCGCGTTTTCGGTCGTGCGCAGGATCTTGAGATTGCGGATGCTCGCGTCGGGAATGCTCCCCGCACCAAAGGCCGGTCCAGCTCGCTTGCGTGAGGACGGCGTGCTGAACGCGGAGCCCAGACTTACGGCGGCTTCTTCGGCCCATGTCAATTGAAGCGAATCGCGGCGACGCGCGAGACGCGTTGTGCGGGCGCGGCTCGGGTCGCTCCTCCTGCGCCACCGCGCGAGTACGGCCTCCACGTGTAACCGGCGGGTTGGTAGTGCGGGTTGTACCCGCCGGCGCCCCATTCGTTGTCGGGGTCGGGTCCGTTCGATGTCAGCGCCGCCGCGTTGCCTGCGGCCGGATCTGCGCCGCCGGAATACATGCCTCCCGTTGGGCCACTGCTCGTTTGGCCTGAGCCGCGCGTTCCACCAGTGCTCGTTTCCGGATCGGGATCGAACCTCGGATTGTAACCTGCGGCCCCCAAGTCATCGCCCGCTTCGTAACCGTACATCCCGTAGCGCGCGAGCAGCATGTGCTCCAAATAGCGCCTCCGGACGCTTGCGGGTGACCGCGGATCGTTCGGAATGTCTATTGTCACGTTGTTGTGACGGGGACCGTACGGAATCGTCGGCCGGCTGTCACCGCCGCCACCGTCCTCCGGGTTCGGGTCGCCTCCACTCTTGTTCGGCTCGGGTCCCGGATCAGGCGTTGCTGGTGGTGTGTCTCCTTTTTTCGGCGGATCTTTAGGCGGATCTGGAGGAGGCGGCGCTGCAGGTGGACCGCCATGATCCGGTGGATCGGTGCTGTCATTTCCCTCGCCGCTCCCACCTCCACCACCACCTCCACCACCTCCGCCACTCTTACCGGTCGTTGGCGCCGCTCCGTCCGCGCCCGTGATGACGTCGGGCGTGCCTCCGTCGCGTTGGCCTAGCGCCGATCCGGGGCCATCCCCAGGCTGTGGTGAACCACCACCACTCGGATGTGGGTCTCCGCTGCCCGCGGCTTTATCGTGACCAAGGCCACCGCCGCCACCGTAGCCAGTGCCGTAGCCACCCGCCCCGGCGCCCTCACCCACGCCTGCTCCGGATCCCCCGCCATAACCGAGGCCACTACCACCGAGAGCCCCGCCGCCGCCTTTCATGCCGCCGAGGTTGAAGCCGAGTTGACCGCCGTGCTGAACAGTGTTGTTCACAGAACGTGGACCAGTGTTATGCGGATTTGGCGGGCCGCCACTTCCTGCTCCCCCTCCTCCACTTTGATTAGTCCCGGGCAGCATCGGCGGCGGCCAGCCGTCGTGCGGATTGAGAAGGTCGCGCGCTTTCTGCTCCTTAGCACGCTTTGTCTCTTCGCCATTCCAATCGCGCATGATGTCGCCCTTGATAATGACGATGGCAAGGCCGATGAGCTGGAGAATCGCGCTCAGCCCATCGAGGTCTGCACCTACGAGCGGTCGCCCCTCGCCATCAATAATGTTGTGGCGGAGGGAGTCGGCTAGGAACGCACAGCCTATTAGCCATTCGTATATCGAATCATCATACGCCTTGTCCACGACGGTTTGCAATTTCTTCTGTTCCGCTCGGGACTTCGCGCCAATGCTCTCGAGCAGGGCCCTTGCAAGCTGGGCCTGTATCGCGGTGCCCTCCTTGAACATTTGCTCAATCGATCCCGAAAGCGATGTCTTGCCCTGTCCATAAGTTGCCTTGATAATATCAAGCGCTTTCATGGCGATCCCAACCTGATCATACAGGGTGCGGATTGTGGGATGCTCAAGATGCTCGAGGGTGCGCTCGGCCATGTTCAGCGACTCCACTCAATAGCGGATGACGCGCGACTCGGCATTACCTTGCACGCGATCAACGTTTTCAAGTACGTAGCGCCCAGGTGCGAGAAATCGTGAAGTGCATCATCTTGGGATAGTAATTCACACGGATCCCCTGGCCCGGTGAAGACGAAGACCTTTCCTGGTCCCAGTACTGAGCGGCAGGCCGCGCGCATATGTTCCACGCCGACCCCTACGTCTCGCGGCTCATCCAGTATGTAAGACAGACCAAGATCGCGCTCTCCCAACAACGAACATACGCGACAACGTTGAAATTTGTCCCTGGATAACATTTGGGTCATGTAGTCGCGGTACTCACTTGTCGAATGCGCAGATTTATAGATTACTGTTAGCCCGTAGTTGCCAATATCGGCCTCCAACGCGCATTGGCTCATTTGCGTGACCTCAGACAAGCGCACGCTTTCGAACGCCGCGCGACAGGTAGGCGTAATGAGCGATTCCGGTGCCACGAGCTCGTATTTTTCTTCAACAGCATCACAGGTCGATGACCGCGCGGGAGTCGTCAACGGCGGTTTATTTGAGTGAGCTACCGAAGGTAGAGTGGTTTCGATATTGCGATACCCACACATCAACATAGTCGAGCATATCATCGCCACAATGGCGCCCCGGCGAGCTGACGTTGGCGAGCAACCGTTGCAGACGCGATCTCGGTGTTCTTGGTGAGCCAAGGCGGCGCAGCGCACTTCAGAACATCGGTTGTGGCGCCTCACGAACCACCCGATTCGCCGCGCAGAGCACTCTGAACGTGGCGTCCCAAGTCTGCGCGTTTGTGCATGCGGGCGAGACGCGCCAGCGGACCCATGTCGCGAGAGGCACAGTTGTCGAGGCGCTCGCAAGAATGACCTTCTGGAGCGCCTGGACGCCAACGGGAGTAAGCGGACTCGTGAGCGCAAGCCCCGAGCCAGCCGGCATCGGCGTAAACAGGTTGCTGTCTTTGCTCGGCGCGGTCTCGAAGAACCACGTTAGGCTCGCGGCGCCGCTCGCGGGAAAGGTCGCCTCGCGAATGTCGAGCCAGATGACGAGGTCTTGAAACGACGAGAATCCCATCCATGTCGATTCACCTTGAATGATGTCGCCGGCACCGCCGGAGGCATTGCCTCCAGCACCGGTCGTTCCCCTGATGGTGATCCAATCCTGAAGCACGTATCCAAACATCGCAACCTGGTATGCGGTGCACGAGCCCGCGTCATCGACACGGCGGCCTGACGTGGCGAAACTATCCGGGTGAGCGAATCACGCGTTCGGAGCCGCCTGCTCGGGCGGCGGAATCGTGAGCTCGCCGATCTCTCGCGCGAGCTCGGCGGCATCGAGTCGTGCGCGCGTCACGGCCCAGTATTTCGGGGCGAGCTCGAGGTATCGATCGCGCGGCCAGTGCGGCATGACGCGGATGATCTCGGCGAGGTAGGTCTCGGCGTCGAGCGCGTGGAGCTTGCAGCTCGCGATGAGCGAGAAGAGATTCGCGGCGGCGCTCGCGTGATCGTCGGAGCCGAAGAAGAGCCAGTTCTTGCGGCCGATCGCGATGTGGCGAAGCGCGCGCTCGGAGTCGTTGTTGGTCATGGAGAGTCGGCCGTCGGCGAGGAAGCGACGAAGCGCGGTCTCTTGCCGAATCGCGTAGCCGAGCGCGGCGGAGACGAGCCCGCGCTCGCGGTGCCGCTCGTGCTCGGCGCGGCACCACGCGAAAAAATCGTCGACGAGCGGCGCGAGGACACGCTGGCGCATGACGAGGATCTTCGCCGGCGGCAGCTTCGCGAAGGATGCTTCGTTCTCGAAGAGCACGCGGAGACGCAGCAAACCCTCGCGACCGAGCTCGTGCTTGCACGCGGCGGCTTCCCAGAATTTCCTCCGCGCGTGACTCCAGCACGCGACCTCGACGGGTGGGTCGACACCCGAGCCGACGGCGTCGCCGCGATAGAGCGCGTCGTATATCGCGTGAGCGTCGGCTTGCACGTAACCCGAATAGCCGCGAAACATGTCGCAGACCGCTGCGCTATTGTGTTTGGCTTCGTACTCGAAGAAGACGTGGTCGCGATCGGCCAGCACGACGAAGAAGTGTCCTTTGCGACAAGGCTGTCGGCTCCGATCCGGCAGCGGCGCGGGCTGAATCGCGACGCCGGTCGCATCCGTCGACAAGCAAAACGCCTTCATCGAGTCGTCGCGCATCGCGAGCACGATGGCTCCGAGCGTCGCGCCGACGTCCTCCGCATAGCGGCACATTTCTGCTCGTCCGAGGTCGACACCGTCTTTGGCGAGCATCTCTTCGCAGCGAAAGAACGGTATGCCGAATCCGTATTTCAACATCAGCACGTGCGCAAACATCGACGGCGCGAGAAGGCAACGCTCGAAGAGCTCGCGCGGGCGCTTCGTCGTCACGATCGCCCCCGCCGTCTTGTACGTCGCGCGCGCGACGACGATCCGCACCGCGCTCGCGCGGCGATGACCGAGCCGGCAGCTCTCCTCGAAACCGATGCGCTCCGCTTTGCCTTCGAGCGTCGGGTCCAAGATCTCGATCCGTTCCTCGGGCATCTCGACGGCAAAGAGATCGCGCCGGCCCTTCGGCTTGCTCGTCGACTTCTTCTTCTTCCGCTCGTCGGCGGGCGGCGGAGTCTCGTCCTGCAGCGACGCAGCGAGCGTCGCGAGCGCGGCCTTCTTCTCCGCGAATTCGATCTCGAGTTGCCGCACGTCCACGCGCTCGGCCTTCGCCACGTAGAGGCGCCGCCGCACGAGCTCGAGCTCCTCCTTGAGCTGCTCGTACGCGCGACGGAGCTTGTCGCGCTCGCTCGTCACCGCCGCGAGCTTCGTCTTGCTCGTCGCGAGCTCCGCTTCGAGCGCCGCGATGCGTCGGTCTCGCTCGTCGGCCGCGCTCGTCTGCGTCGTCACGCGCTCCTTCTTAATACTTCACGCGATCCGTGTCGATGCTATGCTTGCACTCTGCACGCATTTCGATCGCACTTTGTACGTCAGTGTACGGCGCGTTTCTTCGGCTCTTCGACGTCGATGCCGTCGAGCAACGCGTCGAGCGTGCGATCGTCGATCTCGATGTGCTTGTCTTTCGCGTCGCGCTTGTCCGGCAGTTTGAACGTGCCGCGATCGAGCCTCTTGTAGAAGATGCACATCCCCGAGCCGTCGAAGAAGAGGACCTTGAGCGCGTCGCGACGTCGTCCGTAGAAGACGAAGAGCGCGCCGCCGCGTGCGTCGTAGCCGACTTGCTCCTTCGCCGCGCCCGCGAGCCGATCGAACGAGTAGCGCATGTCGATCGGCTCGAGCGCGACGAACACTTGCACGCCGCTCGGGATCATTTCTTCTCCGCGAGCACAGCGACCACGCGTGCGAGCAGCGCGGCATCGAATGCTTCACCGACGATGATGCGCGCGGCGCCGACTTCGATCACGACCGACTCGGCGCGCGCCTCGCTCGTGCGGACGACTTTCACCATCGCGACCGATGCCGAACGCTTCTCCTCGACACGACGCCGAAGGCGACTCGACCACCAGCGCAACGTCGACGGCGCGTACGACTCGCTCGCCGCAAACTCTTCCACCGTCTTGCCGCTCGCTTTCCACGCCGCGATCCGCGTCGACCACGTCGCCTCCGTGCTCGTCATGCACCCAAGGATGCGTCCTCGCGACGGTTACGAAAAGGACGCGGCTTCATGCACCGCATACGAATACGCTACGCGTGGAAGATGGGCGCGCCGTGTCGACTTACTTGAAGCGAATCGCGGCAACGCGCGAGACGCGTTGCGCAGGCGCGGCTCGGGTCGCGCCGCCCGCAGCGCCGCGCGAGTACGGCGTCCAGGCGTAACCCGCGGGTTGGTAGTGCGGGTTGTATCCGCCGGCGCCCCATTCGTTGTCGGGGTCGGGTCCGTTCGATGTCAGCGCCGCCGCGTTGCCTGCGGCCGGATCTGCGCCGCCGGAATACATCCCTCCCGTTGGGCCACCGCTCGTTTGGCCTGAGCCGCTCGTTCCAGCAGTACTCGTTTCCGGATCCGGATCGAACCTCGGATTGTAACCTGCGGCCCCGAAGTCATCGCCCGCTTCGTAACCGTACATGCTGTACCGCGCGAGCAGCATCTGCTCCAAATCACGCTTTCGGACATTCGCGGGCGACCGCGGATCGTTCGGAATGTCTATTGTCACGTTGTTGTGACGGGGACCGTACGGAATCGTCGGCCGGCTGTCACCGCCGCTACCGTCCTCCGGGTTCGGGTCGCCTCCACTCTTGTTCGGCTCGGGTCCCGGATCAGGCGTTGCTGGTGGTGTGTCTCCTTTTTTCGGCGGATCTTTAGGCGGATCTGGAGGAGGCGGCGCTGCAGGTGGACCGCCATGATCCGATGGATCGGTGCTGTCATTTCCCTCGCCGCTCCCACCTCCACCACCACCTCCACCGCCTCCGCCACTCTTACCGGTCGTTGGCGCCGCTCCGTCCGCGCCCGTGATGACGTCGGGCGAGCCTCCGTCGCGTTGGCCTAGCGCCGATCCGGGGCCATCCCCAGGCTGCGGTGAACCACCACCACTCGGATGTGGGTCTCCGCCGCCCGCGGCTTTATCGTGACCAAGGCCACCGCCGCCACCGTAGCCAGTGCCGTAGCCGCCCGCCCCGGCGCCCTCACCCGCGGCTGCTCCGGATCCCCCGCCACCACCGCCACCACCACCACCGAGAGTTCCGCCGCCGCCTTTCATCCCCCCGAGGTTGAAGCCGACTTGGGCGCCGTGACTGAAACCGTTATTGATGTTGTGCGGGCCCGTGTTATGCGGGTTGGGTTGTGCGTGATGTTGCTGCGCTCCCCCACCGTACGGCACGTTCCGCGGCTTGGGGGCCCGCGAATTCGCGCGCATCTTCGCAACAGCATCCTTCAGCTGTTGAATTAGACCGATAATCTCCTCCCGGCCATGAATGCGAACTCGCCCAGTCCAACTGACGCCTGTTGACGGAATCGTGAAGTGCTGCGTGATCCAACCCCCGTACTCTGCCGTAAACTCGGAAAGGAGTTGTGTGCCATCATATTGACCGACGTCGCGGTCGACCACTTCGGCCTTTTCAGCAAGCTCCAGCATGCGCTCGCGTGTCTTCGGATCGAGCTGATCGAGATCGCGCAAAAGTTCGTTGGTAAAAACCATCAACTGTTTTTCAAATTGCTGATTAGCAACCTGTAGCCTCAACGTCGGCCCAGCCGGATCACCCATGGCGTCCTCCAATGATCGAGATGGCGCACCGCACGCCGACATCCAGCGCGGCTTGCTGCCCCCGGCGCGCGCTCCGTGTGAACACCGGGTTCGGAGTAGCAAACGACCCACCACGAATGAGGTGCCAACTCGCAACGCTCGAAGCCGTCCATTCGCTGACATTCCCTCCCATGTCGCTCGCCCCGCTCGCCGCGACATCCAGCGGATCGAGGCCTACGGGATGAATCGCCAAATTTGCGAAGTGAGCGCGCGCCGCCGCCTCCGTTGTGATGCCGGTCGCGCTCGTCGTGTCGAGTGGCACAACGAGGCGGCGACCCGATTGGTTACCAATGGCCGCTAACTCCCATTCCTCTTGCGACGGCAGACGCTTCCCTTCGAAAATGCAGGCGGACTGCGCGGCGGACCAATCAATGCATGTCGCAGGAAATATGTCGCCGCGCGTGCAGCTGGTTGGGCGCGCTGGACATCTCCGAGCGCTGACGCAAGCATCATAGCGCGACTCGGTCATCTCGTGTCGATCCACGCAAAACGCCTCGACCGAAACGATCCGATTGGGGTTGATAGCCGTGCCGTCACCGGTCCACCAACGATCCGGAAATACAATCGACATTCCGGGTTTTCCGCATACGCCTACATTCGTTGGAGCCGAAGACGCAACTGACGCCGATGGAGCGACTAGCGCTAATACGACAACGGCGGCCAGATATCGCCGAGGTCCGATGGTTCTCCAATTAGAAGGTGGCTTGGGGTTGCGCTTCACGGACCACCCGGTTCGCCGCGACGAGGATCCTGAACGTCGCGTCCCACGGAAGCGTGATTCCCGCGCTCGGCGCGATTCGCCAGCGAACCCACGTGGCGAGAGGCGGGCCGCTGGTGTTGGCGAGAATGACGCGCGGGACGACGCCGCCGTCGAGCTGGACGCCGGGCGTGTAGCTCGGCGTGAGCGCGAGTCCCGTCGAGGGCGTCTTCATGGCGACAAAGAGGTTGCTGTCCTTGCTCGGCGACGTCTCGAAATAGAACGTCAGCGATTGAGAAGTGGAGATCGTCGCCTCGCGCACGTCGAGCCAGAACACGATGTCCTGAAATGATGAAAATCCCATCCATGTTGACTCACCTTGGATGATGTCGCCGGCGGGGCTACCCGCCGTGCCGCCACGAATCGTGATCCAATCCTGAAGCACGTATCCAAACATCGCAACCTCCTTATTTTCCGTCTCGTTCTTCTTCGGTGTCGTCGTCTTTTTTCGCCGGCACACGGGCGCGGAACGGGAGCTCCCACGTGGCCGGCGTGCTGCTCGCGTGCGTCCAGCGCACCCAGGCCTTCGGCGGCGACGTCTCGAGCGACTCGAGCGTTTTGGGCCGCTCGAGGTCGTCGAGGTCGATCCAGAAGGGCTCGCTCAATTGCGCGGCTTTCATGGCTCACATCCCCGGCGAGTTGGCGGCGACGACGATGCGCATCGTGACGTCCCAGGGCGACGCTGAGCCCGTGACGCGCCAGCGGAGAAAGCGCGCGAGCGGCACAGCCGCCGTGAGCATCGGCAGCTTCACGATCGCCGGCGCTGGCGTCGTGATTGTGAGAGCGCCACCGGTGACGCCGGTTGCGCCGGTCATCGACACGAAGAAGTTTTCGTCCTCGGTCGGCGATGTGTCGAAGAATAGATTCACGCTGCCAGTGAGCTCGCGGACATCGACCCACGCAAAGAGGTCTTGGAAGGGCGTGAGGTCGAGCCACCCTTTCTCGGATTGCGCGATGGCGAGGCCAGCGCCGGAGCTCGAGCCTCGGATGGTCGTCCAATCTTGAAGAACGAACGTATGCATTCGATGCTCCTTACTTTGTGACCTTCGTGCCCATTGGCAGGAACGGGACGCGCGTTGCGGTCACGGGCGCGGGGAGGGTGCGCGCGATTCCTTGCCGCCAGTCGCGCAACTGCCACTGCTTGACGCCGGGGATGTAGCCCACGCCTTTGTACCCGGAATATTGATGGACGCCGGGGATGTTGCCGATACCCGAGTAGCCGGGTTTTTGCGGCAGCATTTGGACTTGCGGCATGTTCGAAGGGAGCGTGCCCATCTTGTATGGCGTGCCGTCTCCAACAGCGCCGCCGCCCGTGTAGTCTGGGCCACCCGCGGACGCGGCCGCGTGCGCCAATCCGCTTTGCGCGTAGCCGCCTGGCGCGTTCGCGGCGATCCAGATGCGAAACGTAGCTTCATAGGTCGACGCGCTCGGTGCGACGAGCTGCCAGCGAAGCCAGCGCGCGAGCGGACAGAGCGCGGTGTCGCGCAAGAGCACGAACGTTTGCACACCCAGCGCGAGCGCCGTGCCCGTTCCGGCGGTGACGTCGTTCATGCTTTGGAACAACGCCGCATCTTTGGTGGGCGAGGTTTGAAATGAAGCGAACACGCTGCCCGCCGACGCCACGAAGTTCTTGGTCTCCACGAACGCGACGACGTCGAGGAAGCTCGAGAGGTCGAGCCAGCTCGCCTCGCCTTGGGTGATCGCGCCGGCGCTGCCGGAGCGAATCGTGACCCAATCCTGGAGAAGCAGCGCGTACATCAGAGGCCCAGCGCCGTCGCCGCGAGCACGACACGGAACGTGATGTCCCATGGCGTCGAAGCAGGCCCGGTAAGCTTCCATCTCACGTAGCGCGCGACCGGACACGACGCCGTCGTGATAGGCACGCGATATGGATTCGTGGGCGCCGTCGTGAACGCGATGCTGCTGAGCATCGCCTGGAAGAGCACGTCTTCTTTGATGGGAGCCGTTTCGAAAACCATGTTGCCGGCGCTAGGCGAGAACTCGCGGATATCGATATAGAAGCTCACGTCTTGATAGGGCGCGAGGTCGAGCCACCCGGACTCACCCTGCGTGATGACCGCGCCGGTCGTGCCACGAATCGTGATCCAATCTTGCAAAACGAACGAATGCATAGGTCCTCCAGTGCTCAGGGCACGGCGATGTTGTATCGAGCGCCCAGATATCGATGTACGCGCGTGAGCTCGGTCGTGCTCAGCGCGCGGTTGTAGACGATGGCTTCCGCGAGATAGCCATTCCAAAAACCAGGACCGCTGTAGCCATTCATGATGAACATCGGCTGGCTCGCCGGAGTGGGAGCCGTGAACGCGCTCGTCGTCGGCGTCGCGCCGTTCACGTAAATGGTGCCGTTCGACGCGTAGACCCCGCTGACGATCGCGCCCACGCCTGCGGTCGACGGTCCCCGCCTCGGCCGTGCCGTACGGCGACAGGCCGTTGTTCACGATGAGCTTGTACTTCGTGCCGGTCGAGTTGACTCCGAGGTAGTACGTCGTATTGAATTGCTGTTCGAGGATCCGTATGTAGGCGAGCTGCGTGCTGACGGCAGATTGAACGACAGCGAACAGCGTCCCGGTGCTCTGCGCGGTGAATGCGCTCGTGACCAGATATTGGGAGCTGCCGTTTCCAGTAATCGCCGGGAGCCCGTTGATCGCGTTTGCAACGAGCGTGGGCTGGTTCGCTGCCGTTCCTTGAGAGGCGCTGTTGCCGCTTCCGCTTTGGTCGGCCCACGCGCTCACGGCGTTGCCGTTCGCCGCGTTGAGCGTGACGCCCAAATCACCGCGCAACCAGAGGACGCAACCAGACAGCAGCGTCGGCGCGAAAGTCTGATTGCGCGTCGCGACGGCGCGAATGCGAAACGTGAGATCCCATAGCCCCGTGAGGTTCGGCGTGATCTTCCAGCGCAGGTAGCGCATCAGGTTGGACGTCGCCTGCGAGCTCCCGCTTCGGAGCACCACGGGTGTCGTCGAGGCGACGTTCAAGTACGTCTGCGATGCACCGAAGTTCGTCGAGGCGGCGGGCGTGAAGTACGCGTCGTCGCAGACCGCGGCGGTCTCGAGCGAGAGCGTCACGTAGTTGGAAGTCGTGCCAGCCGGCGGCGTGACCTCGCACACGTCGACCCAGCACGTCACGTCGGAGAAGCCGGCGAGGTCGAGCCAACGGCCCTCGTCCTGAACGAGCGGCGTCGTGCCCAGGTTGCCGCGAATCGTGACCCAGTCTTGGAGGACGAACGTGCGGCTCACGGCTTCACCCACGCGTAGGCCGCGAGCCAGATTCGAAAGGTGATGTCCCAGTCGCCCGTGTTGCTCGTCGCACCAAGCCGCCAGCGGATGAAGCGAGCGGGTGGCACGCCAGTGACGCTCGAGATGACCCGGTCGACGCGCTGGCCCGTCGTGGGAACGAACGACGCCATCGCGCGAAACGACGTCTCTTGTTGTGTGGGCGCCGTTTCGTAAAAGACAGTTTGCGTCGATCCCAAGGTGAGCTCGCGCACGTCGAGGAAGAACGTGAAGTCTTCGAAGTCGCCCACGTCGATCCACGCGTCCGCGCCCTGCGCGAGCGACGTGATCAAGGTGCCGGCGCTGTTCTTCGCGCGGATCGTCACCCAATCTTGGAGAAGCCATCCGTCCATTGGTCACCCGATCGCGATGCCATAACGGCCGCGGAGGTACTGCCTCAGCTGCGCCTTCGCCGTCGACGAGAGCGTGCCGCTGTATCCGATGATCTCGGCCATGGTGCCGTCCCAGTAGCTCCCAAGCCCGATCGACTTGTCGGAGCTGCCGATCGTCAGGCTCGGCTGGGAAGCATTGCCACCGGGCCCGCCCACCGTCACGAGGGGCGTCGTGAAGTTGTTGAAGTAGAGTTTGCTCAATGTCCCTTGGAACTCCGCGAGCAGCACGCTCGGCGCGTTCCATAGCGAGGTGCCTGACGTGGACGTAGTGAGCGCGGTCGTCGCCGAGATTTGAAGCTCGTTGGCGCTCGTTCGCATCACGTTCTGCCCGTGCGACGCGCCGTCGTTCGACTCGATCGCGATTTCGTTTTGGCTCGCGGACGTCGTGTGGCCGACGACGATCCAAGTGTCGGGTTGCGCGAGCGCGCTCGTCCACGTTCCGCTGGTGAGGTACGTCCCGCTCGCGCGCACGAACGAGACGGTGGTCTGGCCCATGTAGTTGGCGTCACCCACGTTCAACGTCGGCGACACGCCGGCCGTCAGGTTCTTGTTGGCGTCGTTCGTGCCGCTCTGGTCGTTCCAGTTGAGAATGGTCGCCGTTCCCGGCGAGAGGACGATCCCGAGATCCGCGCGGTACCACGCGACGCAGCCCGCGATGAGCGGCGGCGCGAACGTCGCGCTTCGAGCCGCGATCGCACGAATTCGGAACGTGAGGTCCCAAGCGCCGCTCGTCGAAGGCGTGATGGTCCACCGGAGATAACGCATCAGGTTGTTGCTGACTGTCGACTGCGCACTTCGAACGATCGTCGGCGACGTCGACGCTTGGACGTACGGCGCTTGCGTTCCGATGTTCGTGGCAGGCGCGATCGGAACGAAGTACGCGCCGTCGAACGACGGCGCGGTCATCAGTTGCAGCTGCAACCAGTTGCGCGACAGGCCGCCTGGTGGAGTGACCTCGGCGACGTCGACCCAGCAGACGACATCGGAGAACCCGTCGAGGTCGAGCCAGTCGCTCGGGTCCTGGACGAACGTCGCGTTCAGCGACGACCGTATCGTCGTCCAATCCTGAAGGAGGAAGCTTCGGCTCACGATTTCACCCACGCGTACGCGGCGAGGCGAATTCGAAAGGTGACGTCCCACGGGGTACCGCCGTGCGTGAGCGCCCAGCGGAACCACCGCGCTGGCGGAACTGCCGCATAGGCCGTGACGACGCGATCGACCCTCACGCCGGTCGCGATCGTGAACATTGGCACCATTGCCTTGAAGCTCGTTTCGTTTTTCGAGGCCGCGGTCTGATAGGTCAGCTTCGGTGTGCCGCTCAACTCGCGAACGTCGAGGAAGATCGTAAAGTCCTCGAAATCGTCCACGTCGACCCATCGATCCGAGCCTTGCGTCACGTTGACCGTGTCGTTCTGGCCGCGAATCGTTATCCAATCTTGAAGAAGCAGGTCGCGCATCCACCTGCAGTCAGCAGAGCAGCGCGCGCAACCTTCCGACATGCGCGTTTTCGGGCACACGGAAACGCCGTCGTTCTCGAGCGAGTGTCGCTGCGTGCCCCGCGATCCGCGACGTGCGTCGCGTCGTCAATGCCCCTTTTCGGGCACCGCTGGGAAAGGATCGCGAAGAATGCGTCCGTGAGCCCTCGCGACCGCGGCGCGGACGCGAGACGGTCGTCACGTAAACAGCGCTGCGTGCCAGTCGCCCGTGGCGCACGCGATGATCTCGAGCTCGTGCTCGAGGCTGCCGTCGTTCCACCACACCGAGAAGACCTTCCTCCTGTTCGCGCCGTCGCGCACCCAGATGTCGATGCCGTTCACCGCGGGCATGCCGATGAGGCCCGAGTCTTGAGTCGTGCGGAGGATCTCGAGATTGCCGATGCTCGCCTGGAGAACGCTCCCCATGCCGAACGTCTCGACGCTCCAGCTCGCTTGCGCGAGGACGGCGTGTTGAACGCGGAGCGCAAACTCGCGGCGGTTTCTTCGGGCCATGTCACTTGAAGCGAATCGCCGCGACGCGCGAGACGCGCACCGGCGCAGCGCGGCTCGTGCCGCCTGCGCCGCCGCGCGAGTACGGCGTCCACGCGTAACCCGCGGGTTGATAGTGCGGGTTGTATCCGCCAGCGCCCCATTCGTTGTCGGGGTCGGGTCCGTTCGACGTCAGCGCCGCCGCGTTGCCTGCGGCCGGATCTGCGCCGCCGGAATACATGCCTCCCGTTGGGCCACTACTCGTTTGGCCTGAGCCGCTCGTTCCACCAGTACTCGTTTCCGGATCGGGATCGAACCTCGGATTGTAACCTGCGGCCCCCCAGTCATCGCCCGCTTCGTAACCGTACATGCCGTAGCGCGCGAGCAGCATCTGCTCCAAATAGCGCCTGCGGACGTTCGCGGGCGACCGCGGATCGTTCGGAATGTTTACCGTCACGTTGTTGTGGCGCGGACCGTACGGAATCGTTGGCCGGCTGTCACCGCCGCCACCGTCCTCCGGGTTCGGGTCGCCTCCACTCTTGTTCGGCTCGGGTCCCGGATCGGGCGTTGGCGATGGTTTGTCTCCTTTTTTCGGCGGATCTTTAGGCGGATCTGGAGGAGGCGGCGCTGCAGGTGGACCGCCATGATCCGATGGATCGGTGCTGTCATTCCCCTCGCCGCTCCCACCACCTCCACCGCCTCCACCGCCTCCGCCACTCCTGCCGGTCGTTGGCGCCGCTCCATCCGCGCCCGTGATGACGTCGGGCGTGCCTCCGTCGCGTTGGCCTGGCGCCGATCCCCCAGGCTGCGGTGAACCACCACCACTCGGATGTGGGTCTCCGCCGCCCGCGGCTCTATCGTGGCCAAGTCCGCCACCCCCGCCGTAGCCGGTCCCGTAACCGCCCGCCCCGACGCCCTCTCCCACGCCTGCTCCGGCTCCGCCGGCATAACCGAGCCCACCGCCACCGAGAGCTCCGCCACCGCCTTTCATCCCGCCGAGGCTGAAGCCGACTTGAGCGCCGTGCCCCGGTATGTTCTTGTCGCGAGACGTATGCGTGGTCGCGCCGTTCTTTTGCAGAAGGTTTCGGTCGTTCTTTGAGTCAGGCGATGGTTGATTGCCAAATGTGACATCGCGAGGATCAATCGTATTTTGTATATCGAAGTTCTGATTTCACATCTGGTGCGAGCTTTTTGTCGTGCGTCGTGCCAGGAAATGGTGGGTTATCGGGATCGGGGCGGAAGTTTGGGCTCCCTACTCCCCAGGGGTCCACGGCGTCGCGCATCTCATTTTCAGCTGCCGCCGCATCGTCAAAGGCGCGCTGGATGATCTTCAGTGCCGTAATCCAGTCTTCTGCCCAGTCTTTGCCGTTGAGCTTGCCATCTTTTGCTGGCTGAAGCACCTGCGTGACAGCGCGGTTGAGCCAGTCGGCGTCCTTCAATAACTGATCAGTAATACTCTTCAGCGATCCCACCACAGCCGTTGGATCGACGCCCGTACCCGCGGCGTCGAGCGCCATCTTTTTGACGTCTTGCGCCGCATTTGACAGCGCGGCAGCTGCGGCACTTGCGCTCTCCAGTGCATGCTGGACGTCATCGGGACTCGGCGCAAACATAGATAGTTTTCGTGCTGCCAAGCCGCACCCCTTTTCTCGTGACCCCGACCGACGGACGCGACGGTCGGCATTAACTTAGTCGGCGCTGCCACCGTCGCGAAAATGCCGCGTCAAGTACTCGTTCCAAACAGCGTTATCTTGGTTGCGCATTTCGTTTAGTTCGCAGGTCGATAGATTCGCGGGCGCGCCCAGCCGACGCATCGGCATGAAATATTCATTCGCGGGGACCTGTGATAGGATTTCGAAGTGACGCGCGATGAGCGCGCGGGCCTCGTCGTGTGATAACGCATATGAGGACTGGCATGGCTGCTCGCTTTGAATTGCAGGCGTTTCCGTTGCCAATCGGTTCGCGTTAGGTAGTGACCCGTCCTCCGTACCGGCGCGCGCGGCACAGCTAAGGAGGACCGGGAGCACAAAGAGTCTATTGCCAAACGCGTGCCTCACGGACCACCCGATTCGCCGCGCAGAGCACCCTGAACGTATATGGGTCCGATGCCATCGATCAGAATATGCCAGTCGAGCGGGTGCGAATAGGTGGGACGAGAACGCAAACTTTTACCAAATCCCATTGCAGCCTCTCAATAGTGGCGCTCGATATCTGGACATGAGCCAAATTGCTGTTCAATTTGAGACAACGCAGCGCGTGTGACCACATCATGCAAATCGAAACATTTAGCGATGCTGTCGTTGTCGTTGCGACGCGCACGAAATTCACGGGGCAACACCTCAGTTTCTCGCACGGTTCGACTTAGGGCAGCTTCCTCAATGCCCGGATGTGCACGCAGTGTGGCAATCACGAGCAGGCCGCATGCCATTCGATCTAGTGCGCCACGCTCAAGTTGCTTGCTCGGCCGACGCCCTATAGCGGTAATTATCCGTTCACATGTTTCGCATGTACGAATGTTACGTTCTTCAACGCAGTCGTGTGAGGCATTGAGCGTCGAGCTGGCGACCGTTGTCGGAGAGGAAGCGGAACATGCAGTGAAGCTGCAGCAGCTGCAGCACAGTGCCGCGGCTATTCTCAACTTGCTGTTAGTCGATGCGCTTCGTGCGTGCGAAGTTGCCACCGCGCTAGGTGCGGAGCGGCGAAGGTTGCTCGCGAAAATCAAATTCTGCAGGCCGCCTTGAAGCCCGGAGTGGCGCGGGCGTGCTCGCCGACTTGCGCGCATGGAGGTGGGCGTGGTCATGTCGAGCGAGCGCTCACGGTCAACGAGCCTGTCACTCATATCGACTCACTTGAATGTTCTCCTCTCAACATCCTGATGCACGCGTTCGAGCGTTGCAACGTTGCTTGGCATGACGACAGCAGACTTCGCGCGCGTTCGACATGCCCGTTTTCGGGCACACGGGATTGCCCTCGTTTTCGCGCGACAGGTGCTGCGCGTGCCGCGATCCGCGACGGTTGCGGCTTCGTCAATGCCCTCTTTCGGGCACTGCGTGCGCGGTCAGGCGGGCGCGTTTCGCGCTATGCTCCCGTGAGTGGATCGGACCGTTCGAGGAGCGGAGCTCGGGCGTCGAGCGGCTCAGGGGCACGTCGCCGCGCACGCTGACGCGCTCCGAAAGGATCGCGATCCTTGTCGAGAAGGATCGCCATCCTTTCCGGCGTTCACCATCGGCCACCTCTTCCCCTCGGCGGCGGCGGAGCCGACGCCCGGAGGGGAACGGCCGCGCGCACGGCGAAGCCGGAGCACGGCCGAGGGGTGCCCTATCCAAACAAATCTTTGAGCTTCTCCATGAACGTCCGCCTCTGCGGCTGGACCTCTTCGCCCAATTCCTTCGCGAGCCTCTCGAGGAGCAACCGGGCCTCCTCGGTCACCTTCTGCGGGACCTCGATGGTCACCTCGGTGAGCTGATCCCCACGGCCGATCCCCGTGCGACGCGGGATCCCCTTCTGCTTCAAGCGGAGCACGGTGCCGGGCTGCGTGCCGGGCGGGATGCGCATCTTCGCTTTGCCGTCGAGCGTCGGGACCTCGACCTCGCCGCCGAGCGCGGCCTGCGTGAACGTGATCGGCACTTGGCAGTTCACGTCGTCGCCGGTGCGCTTGAAGAACGGGTGCGTCTTCACCTGAATGAGCACCTCGAGATCGCCTGGCGGCGCGCTGGGGCGCGGGCGGTTGCCTGCGCCGGGGACCATGCGCGACGCGCCGGGCTCGACGCCTGCGGGGATCGCGATGCTCAGCTTCGCGCTCTCCTTCATGAGGCCGCTCCCGCGGCACCCGCGGCACGGATCGGTGACGACGCGGCCCGTGCCTCGACACCGCGAGCACACGCGCTCGACCGCGATCGGGAGGATGCCCTGCTGGAACCGCACGCGACCGCGACCGCCGCACGCGGGGCACCCCTCGGGGCGCGTGCCGGGGGCGGAGCCGCTCCCGTGGCAATCCTTGCAGTCTACAATCTTTTGGTACGTGACCTCTTTTTCGCAGCCGAACGCCGCCTCTTCGAAGGAGACCGCGCACTCGACGCGGAGATCGCCCTTGTCGCCGCGGCCGACGCCGAACGCGCCGAGGATGTCGCCGAGGATGCCGTCGATGGCGATGTCGCTGATGTCGACGACGCCGCCCGCGAAGGGGCCGTTCTGTCCGAAGGGCGAGCTCGCATCTTCTGCGCGGTGGCCGAAGCGGTCGTACATCTGCCGGCGGTTCGGGTCCGACAAGACCTGATAGGACGCGTTGATCTCCTTGAAGCGGATCACCGCGCCGGCGTCGCCCGGGTTCTTGTCCGGGTGGTGCTGGATGGCGAGCTTGCGGAACGCGACCTTGATTTCGTCTTGGGTCGCGCTGCGCGTGACGCCCAGCACCTCGTAGTGGTCGCGCTGCGCCATCGTGAATTCGACTCTGCGTAGCACATGGCGGCGTTTTGCGGTAACGAGGGTCCTCCCGTGGGAACGTACGCGCGGCTTTCGCAGGCGGAGCAGAAGGCTCTTTTGGATGACGTGGTGGAGCGCTGCCGCGTCGACGGCAAGGCTCGCGCGCCCGTCGTCGTGTTCGACCTCGACGGCACGCTCATGGACAACCGCCCGCGCACGGCGGTGATCTTGCGTGAGCTCGGCGAGCTGTGGCGCGACCGCCACCCCGAGGTCGCGCAGACGCTCGCGTCGGCGAAGAGCGAGCACCTCGCGTACCTCCTCACGGACACGCTCTCGCGGCTCGGCGTCACCAAGACCGAGCTCGTGCGTGAGGCGGAGATTTTCTGGCGCGAGCGGTTCTTCACCGACAGCTACCTCGCGCACGACGTCGAGGTGCCCGGCGCGTCGGCGTTCGCGCGCGCTTGCTACGAGGCGGGTGGCATCCTCGTCTATTTCACGGGGCGCGATCTGCCGCTCATGGGCATCGGCTCGTTCGCGAGCTTGCGCGATCTCGGGTTTCCGATTGGCCTGCCAGGGACCGAGCTCGTTCTCAAGCCCGACGCGGCGATGCCCGACGAAGCGTTCAAGCGCATGCAGGGACCGGCGCTCGCGCGCGTCGGCAAGGTCGTCGCGATCTTCGACAACGAGCCGGGCAACTGCAACATCCTCGGCGAGCACTTCCCCGAGGCGCACTCGGTCCTGCTCGACACGCAGCACCTGCCGGGCGCGCCGCCGCTCGACGCGAGCGTGCGGACCATCGCGGATTTTCGCCGGTGAGGATCGCGGCGCTCGTCTCGTCGCTCGCGCTCCTCGGCGCGTGCAAGACGGAGGCGCCGAAGGAGACGCCTCACGCCGCGCAGCAGAGCCCGCAGGCGAGCGCGGAGCCTGCGCCCATCGCGACGCCGCTCGCGCTCTCGGCGAACGCCTCGCCCGAAGGCGGCCCACCGCCGACGCCGATGCGCGGCGACCTCGCGCTCGATCCCGAGAGCGCCGGAAAGGAGCTCGCCGGCTACACGATCGGCGTCGTCATTCGGCTTCCCGACGCGCCCGCGGTCCCCACCGGCGGAGCGATCAACACGAACGTCATCGACGCGATCCGAAAGCAGAACGAGCCGCGCTTCGTCATCGATCTGACGCCGACGCGCATGCGCATGCAGCTCACGAGCCCCGGGTTCGTGCTCGCGCGCGACTCGGAGCTCCGCTCGCGCTTGGACCGCTACGGTCACCTCTTCTTCACGCCGGACCTCGCCACGTATCGCGTCCTCGCGCCCGGGTCGCTGCGCGCGCTCTTCGGCGAGCGGCGCGCGGACGTCTCGCCGCTCTCGCCCGCGGACGTCACGCTCAAGGGCGACGGCCCTTCGCGCCTCGGCTACCACACGCGTAAAGCCGAGGTTCAGAGCCGCGCCGGAAAGGGGAAGTTCGAGATCGCGCGCGTGCCGGACCTCGGTGACGGCGGTGAGCTCGTCGTGCGCGTGCTCCTCGACTGGATGAACGCGCCGCCGCAGGTGAGCGTCGTCGGGACCGACGAGCTCCCCGTGCACGCGGAGCTCCACTGGTCGACGCGCGGCGCGCTCTTCTTCGAGGTCACGTCGATCGTGAAGCGCGTGGATCTCGCGGCGCAGGCGCTCGCGGTTCCGCCGAGCGGCGCGACGTTCGCGACCGGAGCGCTCCCGCCGATCGTCGGCGAGCTCCGCGCAGAGCCGAAGGACCTCGCAGCGCTCCACACGGGGCCGACCGATCTCGGTCCAGAGGCTGCGTCGGTCACTTCCGGGTCACTCGCGCTCGTGAACGCGCGCGAGCTCCCGCGCTTCGCGTGGATCGACGGCGCCCCCGTCGCGTGGGTCGCGCCCGAGGGACGCCTCGATCTCTCGCCGCTCCCGCGCGGCCGCTATCAGCTCGAGTGGCGCACGTTCCTCGACGACGCGGCCGAGGGGCCGAAGACGCTCACGGTCCCCGCGCTCGCGCAGCCCGTCGACGCGGGCGCGCACTAGCTCTCGCTCTGTGGCCCACGGGCCGGCCCGTGCCTGGCCGGGCCACCCTCGTGTCGCGGATTTTTCGGCGTTTCCTCGCGGCACGACCGCTGCACTCGTCCGACCCGGCCAGGGCCCTGGTCGAGTCGTTCCACTCATTTCACTTTCTCACGAAAGGAAATTCAATCGAACAAGTGGCTATGCAACGGGACTGAGCGGGTGCATGCGCACGCTCGTCGATGGGTCGGCTGTGCGATCCTGCCGAGCCCGAGCGTCCTCATAGGACGAAGACACCGGTTAAGTGTCGCATCGGGCTACTCAGGTCACTAGACAGCTCGGATGGCGGTGTTCCGCATCCGCCCGCAGTATCGACGAGCGAGGGCAACCGCGGAGGGTGCAGGTATCCTCGCACCTGAAATTAGGGGCGCCGCGTTACAAATTTTCTCGTCATGGGCGAGGACTTCGACGGTCTGCTCACTCTCGGTTTGCGAAGCAGGTCTCCCGGGCGGAGATCACAAACCAGCTTGAATTTTAACCGGGTGCTCTCGAGCGTCGACGCATACGTGTGGGCTGGGTTGGGGGTGGTTTCGGATTAGGATTCGGGGCATGCCTCGAGCCGATACGGTCGCGAAGAGCCTCAAGCCTGTTTATGTGCAAACCGAGACGGGGCTCTTGCATGGGTACATGCACCTGCATCCGAACAAGCGCGTTACCGACGAGATGAACCATGGCGATGCGTTCTTCGCGCTCACGGACGCGACGATCTACGACGCGAACGGCCAAGCCCTCGACCGCGCGCCGTTCATGGCGGTGCACAAGGCGAACGTCGTGTGGATCAGACCCGACGAGTGATGGTTCGGCGAATGCATCGTGGTTCGTCATGGAACCGAAAGTCGGAATCATCGGTCATGGTCACGTCGGTAGCGCGCTCGAGCGCGGGCTCGAGCGTGCGGGATACGAGGTACGCGCGGTCGGGCACGACGCCAACGCCGTACGCGGGTGTGGCGAGTGGGCGGACGTCATCATCCTCGCCGTACCATTTCGCGCCGTCGAGGAGACGCTCGAGGAGCTCGGGCCGAGCCTCGACGAAAAGGTCCTGCTCGACGTCACGAACGCGCTCGACGAGCACATGAAGCTCGTCCAGGGCGACGTGAGCGCAGCAGAAGAAATCCAGCGGCTCGTGCCCGAGGCGCGCGTCGTGAAGATCTTCAACACGGTGTTCGCCAACCACATGGACTCGGGGCGCGTCGACGGCGAGTCGCTGACGGCGTTCGTGGCGGGCGACGATCCCGACGCGAAGGACACCGCGCTCGAGATTGCGCGGTCGATCGGCTTCGACGCGGTCGACGCGGGACCGCTCGAGAACGCGCGGTGGCTCGAGACGCTCGGCTACCTGAACATCCAGCTCGGCTACGCGCAGCACATGGGGCGCGACATCGGGTTCAAGCTCGTCCACCCGACGTTGTGAATCACCTGTGCGGGTCGCCGATGATCACGCGGCCGTACGTGTACGTCACGTCGCGCGCGTAGAGGCCGCCCTTCGACATGAGGCCGCGCACGCGTACGTGACGCGCGTCGCCCGCGAGGACCATCTCGCCGATGCCGACGTCGGCGCGAACGCCCACGAGGACCACGTCGCCCGCGGGATCGGCGTCGGGGCGGAACGCGAAGAGCGCGCAGCCGACGGGCTTCACGTTGTTCTCGTACGCCGAGCAGCCGCTCGCGAGCACGAGCGATTCGTTCGGCGTCGGGCGCCACGTCCAGCTGCTCGTCACGAAGAATTTCCCCGTCGCGGGCAGCTCGACCCCTGGAATCGCGCGGGCGGCGCGGCCGATGCGCGCCGTGTCGGGCTTCAGCTGCGGCTCGAGCGCGCGGCCCGTCGAGGGGGAGAGCTCGACCTTCGCGGGGTTCGTCTCGCCCTTGCAGCAGCGAAAGCCCATCACGGGCGACTTCGTCGCCGGCGCGCGGCCGATCGCGTTCGCGCACCGGCCCACGAGCTCTCCAGCGACCGCGTTTCCGCCGCGCAGCACGCCGAGATCGTCGTGGCGCCCGCGGCCCCACGCGCTCGACGTCCACTCCCACGGCCCGCCGTGCATCTCGCGCACGCCGAAGCCGCTCTTGCACGCGATGCGATCGCCCGTCGGGCGGCGCGCGGCCTCGTCGATCGAGATGCCCGTGCCGCACTTGTCCGCCGCGTAGTCGTCTCCGTATTCGTACGTCGCGTTCGACGCGCCCTTGCACGCGTGCTCCCACTCGAGCTCCGAGCAAAGGCGTTTTCCCTTCGCGGCGCAGAGCTGCTCGGCCTCGTCGCGCGAGACGTTCGACGTCGGGATCGCGCCCGCCTCGTTCGGATACGGCAGCGCGTCGATCCAGTAGCCGCTGAGCGACACGTCGACGCCGGGCATCTCCTCGTCGGCGATGCGCGGCACTTTGTTCTTCGACGTGCCCGCGCGGAGCGAGCCTGCGGGGATGAAGATCATGCCCGGCGGCGAGGCGGGGCCCGCGTCGAGGATCGACGTCGTCATCGGCACGGCGTCGCTCTTCGCGCCGGTCGTCGCAGCGTCGGCCGTGTCGCGACACGCGGCCGTCACCGGCAGCGTCGCGAGCGCGCACACCAGACATGCCCTTCGGGCCGTCGGCCGCGCCTGCGGCGCGAACCTCAGGAGAACTGCGCGAAGGTGCTGCATGGTCAGTCGGTCTTGTCGCTGGCCTCGCGCAGCCCGAGCTCTTTCATCTTCAGCTGAAGACCCTTGCGCGAGATCTTCAAGAGGCGCGCCGCGTGCGTCACGTTGCCGTTCGTCTGCGAGAGCGCGCGAGAGACGAGCTCGCGCTCGAGCTTGCTCATCGCGACCTTCACGTGCTCCTTGAGGCCGCCTTCACCGGCGAGCGCCGCCTCGAGGTTCGCGTCGGCGGGCGGCACCGAGATCGGCACCGCGGGGCCGCCGCGCACCTCGGGCGGAAGATCCTCGACGCGCACCTTCTGGGCGTCGCAGAAGAGCACCGCGCGCTCGACCACGTTCTCGAGCTCGCGGATGTTGCCGGGCCACGAGTAGTTGCAGAGTACATCCAGCGTGCCCGGCTCGGCGCCGCCGACCTGCTTCTTCAGCCGGTCGTTGAACTTCGTGAGGAAGTGGCCGACGAGGATCGGGATGTCGGTCGCGCGCTCGCGGAGCGCGGGGAGGCGGATCGGCACGACGTTGAGCCGATAGAAGAGGTCCTCGCGGAACGAGCCGTTCGCGATGAGCTTCTTCAGATCGCGGTTCGTCGCGGCGACCAGGCGCACGTCGACGCGTATCGTCTTGATGCCGCCGACGCGCTCGAACTCGCTCTCTTGGAGCGCGCGAAGGAGCTTCACCTGCATCTCGACGGGGATCTCGCCAATCTCGTCGAGGAAGAGCGTGCCGCCGTTGGCGAGCTCGAAGCGCCCCGGCTTGCTGTTCACCGCGCCGGTGAACGCGCCGCGCTCGTAGCCGAAGAGCTCGCTCTCGATGAGCTCCTTCGGGATGGCCGCGCAGTTCACCTTGATGAACGGCTTGTCCTTGCGCGACGAGTGGTCGTGGAGCGCGCGCGCGACGAGCTCCTTGCCCGTGCCGCTCTCGCCGGTGATGAGCACCGTCGTCGGGGTGTCGGCGACGCGCTCGAGCACCGCGTAGAGATCGGCGATGCCCGGCGACGTGCCGATGATGCCGAAGCGCGCGTCCGCCGCGGTCGCTCCCGCTTGCGACGCCTCGGCGCCCGAGAGCTCCTTCGTCTTGAGCGCCTTGGCGACAATCTGACGGACCTCGTCCTTGTCGAACGGCTTGGTGAGGTAGTCGAACGCGCCGCTCTTGAGCGCCTCGACCGCGGTGTCGACGGTGCCGTGCGCGGTGATCATCACGACGGGCAGCTCGGGATCTTCGCGGAGCGCTTCCTTGAGGAGCGTCATCCCGTCGACCTTCGGCATCTTGAGGTCGGTGATGACCATGTCGATGTGGTGCTCTTTGAGCATCGACAGGCCCTGCTCGCCGTCCTCGGCGATCATGACGTCGTAGCCGTCACGCGTGAGCTGCGCAGACAGGATCTTGCGCAGGTTCGGCTCGTCGTCGACGATGAGCACCTGCTTCTTCTCGGGAAGCATGGGGCGAGACTGTATCACGCAGGCGCACCGAGCGCGCGACCGCAATACGCCTGAGGAACCCGGAGTTTACAGTGAAGCTTCGTAGAGCTTCGCGAGGTCTTCGCGGGTGCACGGGCGCGGGTTCGATCGGTGACACGCGTCCTCGATCGCTTTGTCCGCGAGCTTCGCGATGTCGCCCTTCGTGATGCCCTCGGCCGCGAGCCCGTTCGGCAGACCCACGCGCGCTCGGAGCGCGCGCACCGCGTCGGCGCACGTCTTCGCGCCCGACTGCGACGGACCGTCGAGGATCGCGCGGATCCGAGCCAATTTCGGCGCGATCACGGATTCGTTGTATTCTACAACTGCGGGGAGGCAGAGCGCGTTCGCGAGGCCGTGGTGCATCCCCTTCTCGCTCGAGAGCGGGTGCGCGAGCGAGTGGCAGGCGCCGAGGCCCTTCTGGAACGAGACCGCGCCCATCATCGCGGCCTTCATCATGGCGCCACGCGCCTCGAGGTTCTTCGGCTCGGAGACCGCGCGCGCGAGGTGCGCGGCGCAGAGCTCGAGGCCGCCGAGGGCGATCGCGTCCGCCATCGGGTGATCGCCGAGCGAGCAGTACGCCTCGAGGCAGTGCGTGAGCGCGTCGAACCCCGTCGCCGCGGTGACGCGCGCGGGCATCGACACGGTGAGCTCGGGGTCGAGGATCGCGACCTTCGCGAGGAGGTATGGGCTGAAGATGACGGTCTTGCGGTGATTCGCTTCGAGCGTGACGACGCCCGAGCGGCCGACCTCGCTCCCCGTGCCCGCGGTCGTCGGGATCGCGACGAGCGGCGGGACGTTCGAGGTGATGAACGCGTCGCCGCCGGTCGCGTCGTCGTAGTCGACGAGCGGGCGCTCGTGCGTCGTCTTGAGCGCGATGAGCTTCGCGGTGTCGAGCGGCGCGCCGCCGCCGACGGCCACGAGGATGTCCGCGCCGAAGTCCTTGTATTGTGCAACACCGTCGAAGACGTTCTTCTCGACGGGGTTCGGGTCAACCGCGTCGAAGCAGCGCGCGGCGATGCCTCCGCCCTCGAGCACCTCGAGCACGCGGTCGCAGAGGCCGGCCTTCTTCACGCCGGGATCGCACACGACGAGCGCGCGCTTTCCGCCGATCCGCTTCACGTGGTCCGGAAGCTTCGCGAGCGCGCCCGCGCCGAAGACGATGGTGGTGGGGAACGACCAGCTGACGAGGCCCATGGGCATCTCCTCTAGAATTGGAACGTGTACGAGACGAAGGAGCTTTGCGCGCTGACGGTCGCGCGCAAGTTGAGGAGCTCGCGCGCGGCGCGAACCGTCTTCGGCGGGAGCAGGTAAGGGATGAGCGCGCCGCCGAACGCGAACGCGCCCGCGAGCACGATGCGCGAGACGCGCTCGCCGTCGCTCCAGCCCTCGGGCACGGGCCCGATCGCGATGTAGTCGATGACGGGCGCGGTCGCCCCGGCGAGGATCGCGAACGCGAGCGCGACGGGCCACATCGTCCGCACCTGGCCCTCGGGCGGCGCGGTGTTGACGAAGTGCGGAGAGCACTTGGGCATCGACGGATAGAACGAGCCCATGAAGAGCCCCCACGTCGCGCCGACGAGTATGGGGCCGATGTCGCGGACCGCGGTGCTCCCGTTCGTGTCCTTGCCTCCGCCGAACGTGGCCCAGTCGTACTTGAAGACCTGCGCGTCGAGCGTGATCGCGCCCGCGACGAGGAGCGGAGGGGATCGCGAGATAGAGCCAGTCGGGGTGGCTCGCGCTCTCGCACAGCTCGCGCTCGTGCGCGTCGCGCGCGTAGAAGTCGGTTGCGGCGACTCGCGGAGGTGCGGGCTCGACGATGGCGACGGGAGCGTCCATGAGAGCTTCGCCGCGAAACGTAGTCGATGGGGTATGCTCCGCGCCATGGCGGAGAGGGATTTTTTTGAGCCCGAAGCGAAGAAGAAGACCGGGCTCGCGATCAAGGCGATCGAGACAAAAACGTCCGCGGAGGTCGTCGTCGCGGTGCGGCGGCGCGTGGCGGAATATCGCTCGACCGATCTCCTCTTCGGTTTCGCGTGCGCCTGTACGTCGCTGGCCGTCCTCTGGTTTTCGCCCTTCACGTACGCGGTCGAGCACATGCCGTTCGAGATGCTCGGCGCGTTCGTGTTCGGCGCCGTGCTGAGCGCGTTCGTGCGGCCGCTCCGGCGCGTGCTCACGCCCAAGGCGACCGTGATGCGCCAGCTCGAGACCGCGGCGCGCGCGGCGTTCTACGACCTCGGCATCTCGAAGACGCACCGGCGCACGGGCTTGCTCGTCTTCGTCTCCATGTACGAGGACGCCGTCGTGCTCGTCGCGGACGCCGCCTTCGAGAAGAAGGCGATCCTCGAGGCCGCTCCCGCAAAGAGCGCGATCGAAAAAGCCATCGCGACGCGTGATTTCGCCGCTTTCCTGACGTCGCTCGAGCTCCTCGCCGCGCCGCTCGAAAATCGATGCCGCGCAAGGCGGGCGACGAGAACGAGCTTCCGGACGAGCCGGTATGAGCTTCGATCTGCACCATATCGACCTTCATCATCTCGTCGGCGACCTCTTTCGCCCAGGCGGCGGGCAGTCGTACTCGGGCTCGCGCTCGTCGGGTGGAGGCGGCGGCGGTTATCACTCGTCGAGCAGCGGCGGCAGCAGCAGCGGCGGCGGCGGGGGCGCGCTCGTCTACCTGCTCTTCCAGCTCGTCTTCCGTTACCCGCAGGTCGGCGTCCCGCTCCTCATCATCGTCGTCGTCGTGTTCATCCTCCGCGCGCGCTCGAACGCGCAGGCCACAGGGACCGGGTGGGCGAGCCAAGATCTCTCGAGCGTCGCGTTCCAGGCGGCCGAAGAGGAGCAGCCCGTGGCAGCGACGACGGGCGTGCCGCGGCGCGCCCTCGATCAGATCCGCGAGACCGATCCGGACTTCTCGATCGTCCTCTTCGAGGACTTCCTCTACACGCTCTACGGAGAGATGATGCGCGCGCGCGGCCAGCAGGGCGCGATGGCGCTCGCCGCCTATCTCTCGCCCGCGGTGCAGCAGGTCCTCGCCGCAAAATCGCTCCAGTCGGTCACCGGGATCGTGATCGGCGCGATGCGCGTGTCGAACATCGAGCGGATGCAGCAATCGTGGCGCGTCACGCTCGATTTCGAGGCGAACCTGACCGAGACGACGCAGCGCCTCTACGTCGTCGATCGCGTCACGGTCGAGCGCAACCTGAACGCCAAGAGCCGCCCGCCCGCGCGATCGCGCACGCTCGACTGCCCGAACTGCGGCGCGCCGCTCCACAACTTGCGCGGCGACGTGTGCACGTACTGCAAGCAGCAGGTCGGCATGGGTCGCTTCGACTGGAGCGTCGTCTACTTCGAGCGCCTCCAATCGGAGAGCCGCGGACCGCTCCTCACGAGCGACGTCGAAGAGTCGGGCACCGACCAGCCGACGGTCGTCGACCCGATGGCGCAGCAAACGCTCGCGAACCTTCGCCAACGCGACCCGAGCTTCGACTGGAACGCGTTCCAACAGCGCATCGCGCTCGCGTTCAACGAGATGCAAACGGGCTGGTCGAACCGCGATCTGTCGCGCGTGCGCCCGTTCGTGAGCGACAACCTCTTCCAGTCGCAGGCGTACTGGATCGATCTCTACGTCCAGGCGCGCGCGCGCAACATCACCGAGGGCGCGCGCATCGGGCGGATCGATCTCGCGAACGTGCTCTGCGACAAATACTACGACGCGATCACGGTGCGCCTCTTCGCGACGAGCACCGACTACACCATCGGCGACGACGGCCGGCTCCTCTCGGGAAACAAATCGCGCCAGCGCGCCTACAGCGAGTACTGGACGCTCATCCGCGGCGCGGGCAAACAGGGTCCGACGAAGACGACCCCGAATTGCCCGAGCTGCGGAGCCCCGCTCAAGATCAACCAAGCGGGCACGTGCGGCTACTGCAACGTGAAGGTCACGACCGGCGAGTTCGACTGGGTCCTCTCGCGCATCGAGCAAGACGACAGCTACACGGGCTGAAGCTCACATGCGGGCTTCGAAGAGGCCGATCACTGCGCCGAGGTTGTCTTGCACGACGGCGAACGCGCCCATGTTGGGGACGGGGATCTCGTCCATGAGGACCTTGCCGCCGAGCTTCTTCACGCGCTCGCGCGCGTCGGCGAGCTTCTTCACGACGACGTACGTGAGCCAGCTCGGGGGAACGCCGGGCGGCGCCTTCTGGATGTCGGCGATCATCTTGTCGCCGGCGTAGAAGAGCTCGGTGCCGTCCATCTGCTTCGTCGTCCAGCCGTAGACCTTCTTGTAGAATGCAACCGCTTGGGCCGTGTCGGTCGTCGCGAGCGTCTCCCAGCAGAACTCGCCGGGGTTCGGGCGATCGCTCGAGTCGGGCTCGGCGTTGCTGCTCTTGAACGCGACGCTCACCGCGCGCTGCGGATCGAGGAGCACCGCGAAGCGACCCACGTTCGGGATGTCGGTCGGCGGGTTGCCGATCGTGCCGCCGTTCGACTTCGCGGCGTTCGCGGACGCGTCGACGTCGTCCACGGTCACGTAGCTCACCCAGTGCGGAGGGATGCCTGGTTTGTCGAACGCCATGATGCCCGCGATCTGTTTGTCGCCCGCGTTCGCGAGGCGATACGTCGTCGGTCCGAACGGAACCGCCTTGATGCTCCAGCCGAAGAGCTCGGCGTAAAACCGCTCGCTCTCCTCCGGCTTCGGCGACATCAGCTCACGCCACCCGATCGTTCCCGTCTTGCTCATGCGCGTGATGGAAAGCACGATCCGAGCAGGTGGCAAGACACGACGGACGAGACGTGCGATAAATCCCGGCGTGCACGTTCCGTCCCAAATTTTTCGCGAATACGACATCCGCGGCGTGGCAGATCGCGACCTGACCGACGAGCTGGTCTATGCGCTCGGCCTCGCGCTCGCGACCGTGCTCCCCGCAGGACCGAAGAAGCGCGTCGCCCTCGCGCGTGACTGCCGCGTCTCGGGTCAGCGTCTTCACGACGCGCTCACGCGCGGCCTCGTCGACGGCGGCGCGCACGTGATCGACGCCGGCGTCGGTCCGACGCCGATGCTCTATTTCGCGGTGCACCACCTCGAGGTCGACGGCGGCGTGATGATCACGGGCAGCCACAACCCGGCCGAAGAGAACGGCTTCAAGATGATGCGCGGCCGCGCGAGCTTCTTCGGCGCGGACATCCAGGCGCTCCGCGCGCGCATCGAGGCCGGAGATCTCCCGAAGACGCCCGGCGGCAAGGTCGAGTCGATCGACGTGAACGACGACTACGTGACCGCCGTGACGCGCGACATCGAGCGCCCCGATTCCCTTGGCTCGCCCATCTCCGTCGTGCTCGACGCGGGCAACGGCGCGGGAGGCCCCCTCGGATTGCGCTGCCTTCGCAAAATCGGCGTCGAGCCCGACGCGCTCTACTGCGAGATGGACGGCCTCTTTCCGAACCATCACCCCGATCCGACGGTCCCGAAGAACCTCGACGCGCTCGTCGCGCGCGTGAAGGAGACCGGCGCGCGCGTCGGCCTCGCGTACGACGGCGACGCGGATCGGCTCGGCGCGGTCGACGCGAACGGCGACATCGTCTGGGGCGACAAGCTGATGATCCTCTTCTCGCGCGCCGTGCTCGAGAAGAACGCGGGCGCGGCGATCCTCGGCGAGGTGAAGTGCTCGCAGACGCTCTACGACGACATCCAAAAACACGGCGGCCGCCCGATCATGTGGAAGACGGGCCACTCGCTCATCAAGACGAAGATGAAGGAGGAGCACGCGCTGCTCGCCGGCGAGATGAGCGGGCACCTCTTCTTCGCGGATCGTTACTTCGGCTACGACGACGCGATCTACGCGTCGCTGCGGCTCGTCGAGCTCCTCTCGAAATCCGGCAAGACGATGGGCGAGCTCCTCGCCGACGTGCCGAAGACCGTGAGCACCCCCGAGCTCCGCGTCGACTGCCCCGACGACGTGAAGTTCGAGCTCGTGCGCGCGGTCACCGCGGCGTTCCGCGCGCGCGGCAACGCCGTGACCGACACCGACGGCGCGCGCATCGGCTTCGGAAACGCGGCCTGGGGCCTCGTTCGCGCGTCGAACACGGGCCCCGTGCTCGTCATGCGCTTCGAGGCGACCGACGAAGCGGATTTGCTCCGCATTCGCACCGACGTCGAAGAGGTCGTCGCGACCGAGCGCGCGAAGCTCGTGAAGCGCGGTTGACGACGGTGACCGACAGCACGACGTGGACGATCGCCGCGGTCCTCAAATGGGCGACGGAGGATTTTCGCTCGCGCGGAATCGAAAACCCGCGCCTCGACGCCGAGGTGCTCCTCTCGCGCGCCATCGGCGCGACGCGCACGCAGCTCGTCATCGACATGCTCAAGCCGCTCGCGCCCGAGGAGCTCTCGCGCTTCCGCGACATGGTCAAGCGCCGACGCGCGCGTGAGCCCGTCGCGTACATCCTCGGCGAGCGCGAGTTCTACGGCCGCACGTTCCGCGTCGACTCGCGCGTGCTCATCCCGCGGCCGGACACCGAGGTGCTCGTCGAGGTCGCGCTCGCGCGGACGCGCTCCGTCTCGATGAGCGCGCGCGTGCTCGATCTCTGCACGGGCAGCGGCTGCGTCGCGATCACGCTCGCGCGCGAGCGCCCGACGACACGCGTCATCGCCGCCGACAAGAGCCCGGGAGCGATCGCGGTCGCGAGCGACAACGCGCTTCGCCTCGGCGCGTACAACGTCGCGTGCGTCGTGTGCGATCTCTTCGGCGAGCTCCGCGGCCCCTTCGATCTCGTCACCGCGAACCCGCCGTACATCGCGACCGCGGAGGTCGAGGGCCTCTCGCCCGACATCGTGAAATTCGAGCCGCGGCTCGCGCTCGACGGCGGCGCGACGGGCGACGATCTCGTCGCGAAGATCATCGCGGGCGCGCCGGAGCGCCTCGAGCAGGGCGGCGTGCTCGCGGTCGAGGTGGGCGCAGGCCAGGCGGAGCGCGTGGACGCGCTCATGCGCGAGCGCGGCTTCCAGGACGTCGAACGAGCTCGGGATTACGCGCGCATCGAGCGCGTCGTTTCCGGCGTGTGGCGTGCGCCTTGAGCTCCGCCTTCGCGCGCATTAAAGGAGTCGGGTGGAGGCCGTGGAAGACGCTCTGAATCCGCCTCAAGCGGAAGCCGTCGCGCACGTCGACGGGCCGCTCCTCGTCTTCGCGGGCGCGGGCAGCGGAAAGACGCGCGTCATCACCTATCGCGTCGCGAACCTCGTGGCCGAGGCGCGCGTCGCGCCGTACCGCATCCTCGCGGTCACGTTCACGAACAAGGCGGCGGGCGAGATGCGCGCGCGGCTCGCGCGTTTGCTCGGGGAAGAGCTCGCGAAGGAGCTCTGGGTCGGCACGTTCCACGCGACGTGCGCGCGGCTCTTGCGGCGAAACGGCGCGTCCGTGGGCGTCCCGTCGAACTTCGTCATCTACGACGCGCAAGACCAGCGAACGCTCGTGACGCGCGCGGTGAAGGAGCTCGACCTCGACGAGAAGCGCTACCCGCCGCGGCAATTGCTCCACGCGATCCAAAAAGAGAAGCAAGAGGGGCGCGAGCCCGAGTCGATGCGCGGCACAGGCGTCGGCTACATGGACGACACGATCCGCCGCGTCTTCGAGAAGTACGAGGCGCAGCTCGCCGCGGCCGGCGCGGTCGACTTCGACGACCTCATCGGCAAGACGCGCCGCCTCTTGATGCAAGAGGACAGCAAGCTCCGTCACAAGTTCTCGCACGTGCTCGTCGACGAGTTCCAAGACACGAACTGGCTCCAATACGAGCTCGTTCGGCTGCTCTCTTCATCGACGCGGAACCTCTGCGTCGTCGGCGACGACGACCAGAGCATCTACAAATGGCGCGGCGCGGATCGTCGCAACATCCTCAACTTCAAGCGCGACTACCCCGACGCGAAGGTCGTGAAGCTCGAGCAGAACTACCGCTCGACCTCGCGCATCGTGCAAGCGGCGCTCGCGGTGATCGAGCCCTCGTCGGATCGCGAGCCCAAATCGCTCTGGACCGACAACGAGGCCGGCGCGGCGCTCGACGTGGTCGCCGTGCGCGACGAGCACGAGGAGGCCGCGCTCGTCGTGCAGACGATCCGCGAGTCGCGCGAGGCCGGCACGGAGCTCCGCGAATTGGCCGTATTTTACCGGGTCCACGCGCAGTCGCGCGTGCTCGAGGAGCAGCTCCGCGCGGCGAAGGTCCCTTATCGCATCGTCGGCGGCACGAAGTTCTTCGAGCGCGCCGAGATCAAGGACGCGCTCTCGTATTTGCGCGTGATGGTGAACGACAAGAGCGACGTGGATCTGCTCCGCGTCATCAACACGCCGCCGCGCGGCATCGGCCAGACGACGCTCGATCGGCTCACCGCGCTCGCGACCTCGAAGGGCACGTCGGTCTACGACGCGCTCGCGAAGCCCGAGGAGGCCGCAGACATCGGTCCTGCGCCGCTGAAGAAGCTCCGCGCGGTGCGCGATCTGCTCGCGGGCATGAAGAAGTCGGTCGAGCAGATGACGCCGAGCGACGCGCTCCTCCACGTGCTCGACACGACCGGATACCTCGTCGCGCTCAAGGAAGACGAGGGCGACGAGTCCGAGGCGCGCCTCGAGAACTTGCGCGAGCTCGTCGGCTCCGTTCGCGACTACGAGGTCGAAGCGACCGCGGCGGGCGACGAGCCGACGCTCGACGGCTTCCTCGAGCGCGTCACGCTCCGCACCGACGCCGACGACATCGACGAGACCGGCTCGGTCACGCTCATGACCGTCCACGCCGCAAAGGGCCTCGAGTTCAAGGGCGTCATCATCACCGGCATGGAAGAGGACATGTTCCCGTACAGGAGCATGCAAGACGCGCGGCCCGACGACATCGACGAGGAGCGCCGCCTCGCGTACGTCGCGATCACGCGCGCACGCGAGCGCCTGATGCTGATCCACGCGCGCGCGCGGCAGATCTTCGGGCAGACGCGCTGGGGCCGCCCGAGCCGCTTCTTGGGCGACATTCCGCACGACGTGGTCGTGCACCGTGCGACGCGCGGCGCGAGCACGGAGTCGATGCGTTACTTCGAAGCGCCCGCGCGGCCCGCCCCGCGCGCAGGCGCGTTCCGCGAGGGCGAGCTCGCGCACCCGCAAGACGTGGACCCCGTCTTCGAGGGCGACGCGGACGAAGAGGTGTTCTCTCTACGCGGCGCGCCGCCCATGCCCCAGAGATCCTCCGAGGTCGGAGGACGCTACGTCGACCGCGATTATTTCTCGGACGACTCGGATGGCGGCGACGACTCGCGCGGCCTCCGCCGTGGCGCGAAGGTGAAGCACGAGCGCTTCGGCGAGGGCGTCGTCCGCGAGGTGCTCCCCTCCGCGGACCCAGCGGTGGTCGCGTTCTTCCCCGCGTGGGGCGAGAAGAAGGTCCTCGTCCGGTATCTCAGGCTCGCGTGAAGCGCGTCGCGCGATCGTGTGGCGCGTCGAGGGGCAAGGTCGGCCCGAGCGGCACGATGCGCGTCGGGTTCACGTTCTCCTGGCTCCAGTAGTAGTGCACCTTGATGTGCTCGAGGTCGCACGTCGGCTTCACCGCCGGCGTCTGGTACACGTCGCGCACGAAGCCCCACAAATTCGGGTAGTCCTGCATGCGCCGCACGTTGCACTTGAAGTGCGCGTAGTAGACGAGATCGAATCGCAGGCACGTCGTGAACATCGCGACGTCCGCTTCGGTCATCACGTCCCCGCACATGTAACGCTGCGCGCCGAGGACTTTCTCCCAGTGATCGAGCGCTTCGAAGAGCTTCGTGCACGCGTCGTCGTACGCCGACTGCGACGTCGCGAAGCCCGCGCGATACACGCCGTTGTTGATCGGCTGGTAGATCGCCGTGAGCGTCTCGTCGATCCGCCCGCGGAGCTCGGGCGGCGCGAGCGACGGTCCCTTCGCGAGCGGCGAGAGGTCCGTGTCGAAGAGGCGAATGAGCTCGCGTGATTCGTTGTTCGCGATCGTGCCGCGCTTCTTGTCCCAGAGCACGGGCACGGTGACGTGCCCGCTGAAGTGCTCGTCCGCACGCGCGTAGAGCTCGCGAAGGAACTTCGCGCCGAAGAGCGGATCGGGCTGCTCGCCGAAGACCCACCCGTCGAGCCCCATCTTCGCGGCGACGACCGTGACGGGCAGCGCGTCCTCGAGCCCGCGCAGCGCGCGCACGATCAGCGTGCGGTGTGCCCACGGGCACGCGTACGAGACGTACAAATGATAACGATCGCGCTCGGCCACGAGCGACGCGTCGCGAAACTTCGTCTGCGACCGCTCGAACGCGCCGCTCGCGCCTGGCTTCACCCACCCCGGCTGCCACGTCCCGTCGACCATGCGCCCCATGTCGTCCTCTATTTCTTGAAGAACTTTTGGAACAAACCGGCCTTGGGCGCAATCGACGACGACTTCGCGCCGGGCGGCTTCGACGGCACGGGCGTGAGGCGGCGTGGCGGTCCGCCACGCATGTCGTAGAGGCGCAGCTCGCGCTGCGCGTCGATGTTCTTCGGATTGAGCTCGTTGACCTTCTTGAAGTCCTTGAACGCGAGCCCTTCGCGGTTGTGACGCTTGTAGAGCATCGCGCGGTAGAAGTACGCGCGCTCGCAGCGCTCGTTGATCTCGAGCGCGCGATCGAGCTCCGCGATGCAGGTCTGGGTCGCCTCTGCCGAGAGTGCCTCGGGGCGCTGCGCGTGGATCCACGCGACGAGCGCGATGTAGTCGGCCTGGTTCGGATCGAGATCGAGCGCGCGGCGCGCGAGCTCCTCGGCCTTCACGATGTCGTTCTTGCGGAGGCAGATTTCGGCCTTCTGGAACTCGACGGTCGCGTTGACGACGTTGACGATCTCTTGCTGCTGCTCCGGCGTCTCGCCGCCTTCTTTCATCAGCTTCGCGTAGCGCTCGCGCTTCTCTTTGTCGGTCAGCGTCGCGTGCGCCTCGCTCATGCGGGCGAACACGCGCCCGCACGCGTCCTTCACGTCGGAGAGCGCGATCGGCAGCCGATCGGGGTGCCACACCCTCGCGAGCGCGAGGTACGCGGCCTTCACTTCGTCGAGCGTCGCCTCGTGCGAGACGCCGAGCATCTCGTAGTAGTTCTGTTTGTCGATCGTGGCCGCGCGGTCGACGATGTCCTTGCGGCGCGACTCGAGCATTGGGGAGACGGCGGGCACCGCCGCCTCGGGCGAATCGGGCGGAGGCGACGCGCGGCGATCGAGCGCGGGCAGGCGCGGCGAGCTGTGCTCCTCGACGATCGACGGCGACGTCGGAACGCGCTGCCGCGAGAGCGTGATGCGACCGACCTTGTTCCCGGGCGTCTGCGGCGCGGAGGATGGCGGAGCGTCGGGGACCGCCTCGGTCGGCGAAGGCGCGGCGACGGGCGCGGGCGCGACCGCGACCGGTTCTTCCTCCGCCGTGAGCTCGAGCTGCTTCGTGATCGCGAGGCAGTACACGGCGAGCCGCGTGATGCGCTCGTTCACCTGTGCAGCGGTGAAGAAGTCCTCGAGGCGCATCGGGCGAACGCGGAGCAAGTCGATCCAGCGCCGCTCTTCGCTCGTGAAGCCGAAACGCTCGAGCTGCGCGGTCTTCGTGAGACGCAGCCTGCCGCGCGACATGCGATCGAGCGCGGCCTTCACGTGATCGAGCGCCGGTTGCTCGCGGATCGCTGCCCACGTCGCCGCGTATGCGTCCATCGGCGTCGGCTCCGCGCCGAAATCGGCGAGGCCGTCCCAGTCCGCGTAGAACTCGAAGACCGTCGCGTCCGGCATGCGCGCGATCTGCACCATCTTCTGGAGCAGCTGGAGCTGGAGCCCTTGCTCGAGTCGCGTGCGATCGATCGCGCCGCGCGCGAGGAGAACCGTGCCGTGGAGCTTGCGCGACGCGGCCATGTCGCGGAGCGACGCGTCGAGCGTCGCCGCGTCGATCGCGCCGGTCTCGAGCAGCACCTGCCCGAGATAAATTTGCGGCGAGCTCAGCCGGATCTTCGCCGGGTGCCCCGTCGCCAGGAGCACCTGCGCCGTCGTTGCGTCGGGCGCGCGAAATTGAAACGTCCCCGTCAGCTGCCTGTCGCTCGCGTAGACGAGGAGGTGCGGCAGCGGCGTTCGGGCGAGTTGCCCAGACGATGTGGGTGTGGGGCGGCCTTCGGCGCTCATTCGATCGCTTGGCGGAATTTCGAGCATACACCTTGTCCCCGGTTTCGGGCATGCTCGCCATCCTGAGCACCGCTGCGCCCAGCAAACTCGCTCAATTCGAGATCATTCGCAGGCTTGGGGCCGGCGGAATGGCCGAGGTGTTCCTCGCGCGGAAGCCCGGCGCGGAGGGCACCTACAAGCTCCTCGTCATCAAGCGAATCCTCACGATCTCGGGCCAGCAGCAGGCTTCGCGCCGGCTCCGGACGATGTTCGTCGAGGAGGCGCAGCTCGCGACGCGCCTCAACCACCCGAACGTCGTTCAAGTGTTCGACTTCTTCGACGGCGGCCCCGACGTCGATTCCGGGGGGCTCCTTCTGTCGATGGAGTTCGTCGAGGGTCCCGACCTCGGCATGCTCATCTCGAGCGCGAAGGCCAAGAGCACGCGCATCCCGACGTGGATCGGCGCGTGGGTGATCAGCGAGGCCGCCAAGGGCCTCCACTACGCGCACGAGAAGAAGGACGACGCGGGCGCGCCGCTCGAGATCGTCCACCGCGACGTCTCGCCGCAGAACATCCTCCTCTCGTACGAAGGCGCGGTGAAGATCGCCGACTTCGGCATCGCGACGGCGAAGCTCTTCACCGACGAGGCCGGCGTCATCAAGGGCAAGTTCGGGTACATGTCGCCCGAGCAAGCGCGCGGCGAGAAGGTCGATCGCCGCAGCGACGTCTACGCGCTCGGCGTCATCCTCTGGGAGATCCTCACGGGGCGACCGCTCCACGGCGGCCTCGGCGGCGAGGCGCTGCTCGACATCGTGCGCTCAGGGTTCGTCGAGCCTCCGAGCACGTACGCGCGCGACATCGCGCCCGAGCTCGAGCAGATCGTGATGAAGGCGCTCGAGGCGCGGAAGGAAGATCGATGGGCGACCGCGCGCGAGCTCGGCAACGCGATCGCGCGCGCGCTCATGGCGAAGCAGGAGTTCGTCGACGCGACGACGCTCGAGAACGTCATCTCGCAGCTCGTCGTGCGCTCGAACGAGACGAAGGAGCCCGAGCCCGACAAGGCGATCACGCCGATCCCGATCCCGAAGACGAGCGACAAACCCGAGTCGAATCTCGACACGGGGCCAGCGCCGAGCGATCTCGACAGCGAGTCGGTCGGCGCGCGGCGCGCGGCAGGTCCCGCGCGCGAGGTGCGCCACGTCGCGGTCGTCACGCTCCGGCTCCACGGCATCAACCGACTGAAGGACCAGGACGCGGGCCTCGCGACGCGCACGCTCGACCGCCTGCGCACGATGCTCGGAGACATCGCGTACAAGCGGAACGTCCGAATCTGGATCTGGTCGAATGACGAAGAGGCGCAGGCGGTCGCGGGGCTCACCGCGAACCCGACGCGCGCGGCGGCCGACGCGGCGTGGCTCGCGCTCGACACGCACGAGGCGATCGCGGGGTTGAACGAAGATCTCCCGCTACCGATCGGCGCGTCGATCGGCATCGTGCGCGGCATCGCCTCGGGCGTCCGCGACGGAGCCGGAAACCTGATTCGCTTCCGCCTGCACGAGCCCGCGCCGTACCTCGCCGAGGCGCTCGGTCAGGCGACGCCGCTCTATCGCACGTGGGTCGCGGGCGGCGTGTACCGCATCGTTCGCCGTGATTTCCGCTGGGGCGACGCGCCGATGCTCGGCCTGCCGAACCCCGACAAGCTGCCCGACGTGCCGCCGCACATGCGCGTCTACGCGCTCGAGCGCAGCCTGTCGCGCGAGGAGCGGCTCGCCGCGAGCGCAGGCGGCGGCAGCGATCTCGTCGGTCGCGACGCGGAGAAGGCGGATTTGCACGCGGCGTATCACCGCGCCGTGAGCGCCGCGGGCGGCGGGCAGGTCGTGCACCGCGCGATCGTCGGCGAGCTCGGCATCGGCAAGACCGCGCTCGTGTCGGCGTTCGTCGCCGAGCTCCCGCCGAACGCGCGCATCGCGCGCACCGAGTGCTCTCCCGTGCGCATGGAAGTGCCGCTCAGCGCGATCGCGGATCTCGTGCGCGACACGATCGGCGTGACGGGGGACGAGCCGTTCGACGAGGTGGCGGACCTCATCGCTCGCGCGGGCGGCGGCGCGGCGCACGGAGACGCGAGCGCGCCCGTGGTCGCGCGCCTCGCCGAGCTCGCGACGAACCGACAAGTGGGCGAAGCCGACGAGGACGCGCAGTTCCGCAGGCGCAACATCGTTCAGGGGCTTCGCAACTTGCTCGGCGCGATCGCGCTCTCGCAGCCGCTCGTCGTGCTCGTCGAGAGCTTGCAGTGGGCGGACAAGCAGAGCCTCGAGGTGCTGAGCGAGCTCATGCGCCAGGCAGATCGATCTCCCGACGCGCCGAGGGCCGACCCGCTCCCGATCCTCTTCGTCCTCGTCGCGCGGCCCGACGATCGCCTGCACGGCATGCTCGAGGGCGTGGTCCGCATCGAGCTCCCTGGCCTCTCCGCCGACGAGCAAGTGCGGCTCGTCGAAGCGCGCCTCGGCGCGCGCGACGGCGTACGCGGAGTCCTCGGCGATCTCATGCCGCGCGTCGGCGGAAACCCCTTCTTTTTGCTCGAAATGGTCGATGCGCTCCTCGAGCGCGGCTCGCTCGAGCTGCGCGAGGTCGCCGGCGACGACGGCGAGACGCGACCCCTGCTCGCGTACGCGAAGCGCGACGGCTCGGTGCAGCTCCCCTCGACGCTCGAGCAGCTCCTCAGCGATCGCCTCCGCGAGCTCCCGACCGAGGAGCACATGGTCGTCGATTGGCTCGCGATCGCCGGCGGTCCGCTCGCCGTCACCGATCTCGAGAAGCTCGCGCCGAAGATCCACGAAGACGCGGTCGTGCGCCTCTGCGCGCGCGGCCTCTGCGATCGCAAGGGCGACCAGGTGGACTTCCGTCATCCGCTGACGCGCGACGTCGCGTACGCGTCGATGGCGCCCGACGATCGAATCCAGATGCATCGGACGCTCGGCGAGCACCTGAAGACGACCTCGCTCGCGCGCGGACTCTCCGCCGCGATCGTCGCGCGCCACCTCGCGCGCGGCGAGGCCGGCGATCAAGCCGCGGAGCTCTACGCAGAAGCCGGCCACGCGGCGCGCCAGGGCAACCAGACGCAGCTCGCGATCCGCTACCTCAAACGCTCGACGCTCCTGCTCTCGCCGAACGATCCGCGTCAGCTGAACCTCCAGGCCGAGCTCGAGACGCTCTATCGCATGCTCGGCCGGCGGCGCGATCGCATGCACCACCTCGAGGCCCTGCGGCGCGTCGCGCGCAAGCTCGGGACGCCTCGCGCGACGTGCGTGGCCCTCGCTCCGGCGCGCGCGCTTCTACTTCGACGAAGGCAGGCTCTCCGCGGGCCTTCCCGTCGCGAAGCTCGCGGCCGAGATCGCGCACGGCGCCGCGATGACGCAGCTCGAGGTCGAGGCCGAGGCGCTCGTGAGCGAGCTCCTGCGCGAGCTCGGCGACGTGCAGGGCGCGCTCGCGGCGTGCGATCGCGCGCTCGCGACGTGCAACCCCGCGCTCAACCCGAACCTGCCGCCGCGCATCCGCGCCGACGTGCTCCGCTCGCAGGGCGTCCTCCTCCGCCGCGTCGGCCGCGTGCGCGAGGCGATGGACGCGCACATCCAGGCGATCGCGGTGTTCCGCAAGGTGGGCGCGCGCCGCCAAGAGGCGCGCGCGAAGAACTCGCTCGCGTTCGCGCTGTTCGTCCAAGGTCAGTTCGAGGACGCGATCGCGCTCGCGGTCGAGTCGATCCAGATCGACCTCTCCATCGGCGGCCGCTTCCAGATCGCGAACACGCTCACGAACATCGGCCACGCGTACGCGAAGCTCGGGGACCTGCCGCGTGCGATCGCGTACCTGAAGCGAGCGCGAGAGACCCACGAGCGCTACGGCGATCAAGACAACCGCGCCGACACGCTCATCGTGAGCGCGGAGACGATGCTCGACGAGATGAACATCGAAGAAGCCGAGACGTTCCTCCGCGACGCGCGCGCGCTCATCGAGGTCACCGACAACGCGTACGCCGCGACCCACCTCGGCATCATCCAAGCCGTGGTCTCGCGCGAGAAGCGCGAGGCGAGCTCGGCGATCAGCTCGGCGCTCGAGGCGAGGCGCGCGGCCGAGGACCAGACGCTCGTGAGCTTCCATTTCTACGGCATGGCCGTCGAGGCCGCCGCGCGGGTGGACGCGGGCGAGATGCACGCCGGCACGCTCCTCGCGACGACCGCGCTCGGCGCCGTCGAGACGATCCAGGGCTGCGAGTACGGCCTCGAGATCCGCGTGCTCTGCGCCGACGCGCTCAAGCGCGCGGGCTCTCCGCAGGCTCCGCTCGCGCACCAGCGCGCCGTCGATCACGCGCACGCGCTGATGATGGGCATCCGCGATCCTCGCCTCCGACGTATGTTCGTCAAGCGCCCCATCGTGGCGGCGTTGTTCGACACCACCCCAGCACCGGCGCTAGGAGAAGCTCAGTGACCCAGCAAGACGCGCGAAGGCGCGTCGCGATCATTCTGTCCGGGGGCGGAGCGCGCGGCGCATACGAGGTCGGGGTTCTTTCGTATCTGTTCGAGGACGTGACGCGGATGCTCGGCGCTCCGCCGCGCGTCGACATCGTGTGCGGCACGAGCGTCGGCGCGATCAACGCGTGCTTCATGACGGCGCACATGAGCGATCCCGTGCTCGGCTTGCGCCGCCTCGTTCAGCTGTGGACCGAGCTCGAGCTGACGCGCGTGCTCGGCTTCGGCGTGAAGCAAATCGTGGGGATCCCGCGCCTCGCGATCGGCGGCCTCGGCGACGGCAACGGATTGTTCGACGTCACGCCGATGGCCGAGCTCATCTCGAAGGAGATCAGCTGGCGCGCGGTCTCCCGCTCGCTCCGCCGCCGTCACGTGCGCGCGCTCTCCGTGTCGACCACCGAGGTCTCGACGGGGCGCACGGTGGTCTTCGTGCAGACCGCGCCCGACACCGCGCTCCCCGCTCACCCGCCGCCGCGCACGCTCTTCCGCGACGCGCACATCGGCCCGCACCACGCGCTCGCGAGCGCGGCGATCCCGCTGCTCTTCCCGCCCGTGCGCATCGAGGACGAGATGTACCTCGACGGCGGCCTCCGCCAGAACACGCCGATCGCCCCCGCGCTCCGCCTCGGCGCGACGCACATCTTCGCGATCGGCGGCTCGCGCGAGGTGCGCGGAGTCCAGGCCAACGAGGACGGCGCGGTCAACCTCCGCGCGCCCGGCGCGGCGTTCCTGCTCGGCAAGGTGCTCAACGCGTTCTTGCTCGACCACATCGACGTCGATCTCCAACTCTTGCATCGCGTGAACGACGTCATCGAAGACGGCCGGCGCGCGTACGGCGACGGCTTCCTCGACGCGATCAACAACCACGCGCAGCGCCGCGGCGCGCCGAGCTACGAGTACGTCAACTGCGTCGCGATCCGCCCGAGCGAGGACATCGGCCGCATGGCGAGCGTCCACGTGCGCAAGGGTCGCTTCAAAGGCGAGCCCTTCGTCACGAAGCGAATTTTGTCCCTCCTCGACCTCGGCGTCGGAACCGAAGCCGACCTTGCTTCGTATCTACTCTTCGACGGTCAATTCTGCCGTCAGCTCATCGAGCTCGGCCGTGCGGACGCCCAGGCGCGCAAGCACGAGCTCGTCACGTTCTTTTCGGAGAGCTCTTGAAGATCCTTCAGTCGGTTTTTTTCTTCGCGCTCATCGCCTGCAAAAAAGAAGACCCGCCCGAGGCGCATGCGATCGCGAGCGCCGCGCCCGGCGAGATCGCGACGGTCGTCATCGGCAAGGCCGGCGAGCGCGTGAAGCTCGACGCCGCCGAGATCGCGGTTCCCCCGGGAAAATCCGCGCTCCACGTGCAGTGGTCGGTGCCGAGCGGCACCGCGATCAACGACGACGCGCCTTTCGCCGTGCGCTGGGGCTCGAGCGACGGCCTCGTCTCGCCGCCGGCGGACATCAAGGGCACGGGCAAGGACGTCGTCGGCGGCTTCGACGTGCCGATCGAGCTCATGGCCGGCGCGTCGGGCGGTCAGCTCACGGGCGACATCGACCTCGTCGTCTGCGACATCGAGACGCACTCGGTGTGCGTCCCGCTGAAGCGCCGCGTCGAGCTCACGTTCGCCGCGAGCAAGGGCAACGCCAAGGGCACCGTCACCCTCCCGCTCCCCCGAGCGAAACCGCAGGGTTGAAGAGCGCGCCCGGCGGCTTTGGCGTTTTGCCTTCGGGCGGGTTACTTTCCGAGCCGCTCATGACCGACGCCTACGCAATCGACGCCTACGCGGCTCCCGTCGACCCCGTCCAAAGCGCGCTCTCGCGACTCGTCGCGATGACGTGCGAGGAGGCCATCTTCGGCCTCTCCGCCGCGCTCGGAAACGCGCACGACGCGCTCGAGGATCTCGTCAAGCGCCGCAAGGAAGCGCACCAGCTCGCGCTCTCGGGGCAGCGCACGGCGCGCATGACCGAAGCGTTCGACGCGTGGGTCGTCGAGATGGCGCGCGCGATGGCCCCGATCTGCCCGCCCTCGTGGATGCCGATGAGCGAGGTGCTCGCTGAGAAAGTCACGCTCGAGGTCGGCGCGCGCGGTCTTCGCTCGCTCTTCTCTTCGAAGCCGAGCGACAAGGACGTCCTTCGCGTGAAGAAGCTCGGCTCGCTCGCCGTGCGCGTTCTTCGCGCGGTGTTCGCGGCCGATGGCCCGATCGACGGCGAAGAGGCGCGCACGCTCGCCGCGCTGATCACCTCGCTCGGCTTGCCCGACGCCGACGCGCAGCCGCTCTACGTCGAGGCCCCCGTCGCGGTCGATCGCCTCGACGTCTACGGCGAGATCGAGAACGCCGTCGCCCGCGCGATCCTCCGCGGCGCGTGGCTCGCCGCCGCGTGGGACGCGATCGATCCGCGCGAGGAGCAGGTCGTTCGCGCGCTCGCGACGAAGCTCAACGTCCCCATCGTCGACGTCGAGTACATGCGCAACGAGGCGATCGCCCGCGTCGACGCGCGTCGCATGGCGGGCCTCGCGACGGTCGACGCGGTCCGCTACGTGCTCTCCGATCGCGTCCCCGGCAACGGCGTTCAGCTCGCGGCCTTCGCGGGCACGCTCATGCTCCCGCGGCGCTTCCGCGAAGAGGCGCTCGGCCAGGTCGGCCACGGCGCGCCCGTCGTCCTCGCGCAGCGCTACAAGGGCATCAGCGGCGCGGAGAAGACGAGCGTCCTCGGCATCGCGTGGGCCGCCGCGCTCCTCGAGGATCCGTCGCTCTCGAGGCAAGCGGTCGTTCGCGCGCGCCTCGATCGCGTCGCGCAAGATCTCGGCGCCGACCCGCAGGACTCGCGTCGCGCGGTCGACGACATGCTCCTCATGGCGCTCGCCGAGCCGAGCGCCTCGGTCGTGCAAAAGTAACTACTTCTTGTACGTGAAGCTCGCGTCGGCCTGCTTCAGCGTCACCTCGTAGTTCGCCTCGACGCCCGTGAACGTCGTGTGCGATCCGGTCGAATCGGGCCAGCGCACGTCGATCGCGTCGATCGTGCACGCCGCCCCGAGCCCGAACGTGAGCACGAGATCGTTCTGGTTGTTGCCGTGGCCGAAGCCGCCGCTCACGTACTGCGTCTGCGTGCGCCCGCCCGCGGTCACCTTCACGACCGCGCCGATCGCCGACGTGTTCGCCCTCCCCGCCCCCGCGCCGACCAAGCGAAGCCGCGTGAAATTCTGCTGCTCGGCCCCATCGTTGCGGAATACATGCACCTGGAGCGTCTGCGCGTCGCCCGCGATCATGTCGAGGTCTCCGTCGCCGTCGATGTCGATGAACGCGGGCCCTTCGAGGTGCGGGAGCTTCCACTTGTCGAGCAGGCCCGTCGTCGTGATGATCTCCTCGAACGTCCCGTCGCTCTTCTGGTGCCAAAGATAGTTGTGGCTGCTCTGCGGGATGTTGCCTTGGTCGTACGCCGCGGTGTCCGTGAGGAAGATGTCCTTGCGCCCGTCGAGGTCGAGGTCCGCGAACACGACGAGGTTGTCGCCGTGGTTCCAGAGGTAGCCCGTCTCGGGCCGATCGAGCCCGGTCACTTTGTTTCCCGGCCGCGTGAACTTCGTGTTCGGCGTGCCCGGGTTCAAGATGAGCTCGCTCGGATCCGAGGAGCCGCCCGTGTCACCGTGGACGATCGTCGCGCTCATGAGGTCCATGTCGCCGTCGTCGTCGATGTCGCCGCACGCGATCGAGAAGTAGTTGCCGCCGAGGCTGTAGGGCTGATCGGTCACGCCGGGCTCCCACCCGCGCCCGTAGATGTCGCCCTGGTAGAAGCCCGTGCAAAACTGGTTGTTGAACGGCGCGGGCGTGTTCGCGGGGCAGCCCGCCGACGGATTGTTCTGGCACCAGCAGAGGTAGCTCTGATCGTCGGTGTAGGTCTGGTTGTCGTCGTAGTCGATGCCGAGCTGGTGGGCGACGTTGGTGAACGTGCCGTTGTCGTTCAACCAGACTTGGTTCTCTTGCCGGCCGTAGTCGGCGAAGATCATGTCGTCGTCGCCGTCGCCGTCGATGTCGCACGCGGTGACGCCGAAGACGTGACGATACGAAGTGCCGTTCGCGTCTGTCCCGTCGGTCGTGGGAAGCCCGACGGCCTTCGACACGTTGTTGAACGTGCCGTCGCCGTTTCCCTGAAATAGCGTCGGCGGCGTGTTTGGCACGGGCGGCGTCACGGGGTACGGCCAGTGCGCGACCGTGCCCGGCCAGAAATCCAAATACCCGTCGCGGTCGTAGTCGAGCATCGCGGCGCTCGGCACCCAGAAGATCTTCGCGCCGAGCGCGCTCGCGTCGGCCAGCGCGAAATGCGCCTTTCCGTCGTTGAGGAGCGCGGTGCAGCCCGTCCTTGATGAGATCGCCCGTGTTCGGCGAGTCCTCGGGGCACGTGATGAGATCGACGAACCCGTCGTTGTTGAGATCGCCCGCGTTCACGAGCCCGAAGCCGCGCTCGCCCGTTCCGCTCGCGGACGCGAGGATGCCCGAGTCGTCGGTGAAGTCGACGAACGCGCGCGTCGTGGGATCGTTCGCGTTCGGACGATTGAGCATCAGGTGCCTCACGCGGTTGCCCTTCGCGTCGTTTCCGGGCTGCGACCACCCCGTCGTGATGACGATGTCCGACCACCCGTCGCCGTCGAAGTCCGCGGCGATCACGGAGTTCGACAAGAACCCGTCGAGCCCGTAGTCGCTCGTCACCTCGGTGAAATGGAGCGGCGCGAGCGCCGTCGGTGTCTTGCAAATCGCGGGCGGCGGCCCCGCGTCGGGCGTCACCACCGGAGGCGACGAATCACACGCGACGAAGCCAAGCCCAACCGCGACCCCCAACCAAGCAGCGCTACGACGAATCATGCCGACATAGAATGTTATCTCGACGGCCAAGTTGGCGTTACATCGCGTTACATGCCGAAAGGTGGTACGAGGTGCCGCGCATGATCGACGGCACGCTCGGATTCATCGGCGCGGGCAACATGGCCGGCGCGCTCATTAAAGGCCTCCTTCACTCGGGGACGGTGAAGCCCAACCACGTCGTCGCGAGCGACGTCTCGCCCGAACGCCTCGCTCACCTCGAGAAGCTCCACGGCATCCGCACGACGACGGACAACCACGAGCTCGTCCGCACGTGCGACGTCATCGTCCTCGCGGTGAAGCCGCAGGCGATCGACAAAGTGCTCGCGCAGATGGCGAAAGACATCGAGAAGCGTCACCTCGTCGTGTCCGTCGCCGCTGGCGTGCCCGTCGTCGCGATCGAGGGCAAGCTCCCCGCGGGCACGCGCCTCGTTCGTTCGATGCCGAACACCGCGGCGATCGTCCTCGCGGGCGCGACCGCGATCGCCGCGGGCACGCACGCGAGCGAGAAAGATCTCGAGATCGCGCGTCACATCTTCGAGGCGGTCGGCCGCGTGGTCACGCTCGACGAGTCGCTCCTCGACGCGGTCACCGGCCTCTCCGGAAGCGGCCCCGCGTACGTGATGGTCATGATCGAAGCGCTCGCGGACGGTGGCGTGAAGGTCGGCTTGCACCGCGACACCGCGCTCCTCCTCGCGGCGCAAACCGTCTTCGGCTCCGCGAAGCTCCTCCTCGAGACCGGCGAGCACCCCGGCCGCCTCAAGGATCAAGTCACGAGCCCGGGCGGCACCGCGATCGCGGGCCTCCACACGCTCGAGGCCGGAGGCCTCCGCCGCACGCTCATCGACGCCGTCGAAGCCGCGACCAAGCGCGCCGGCGAGCTCGGCGAGCAGATGACCGCGAAGCTCGCGAAGACCTAGTTGGTCGTGCAGCGACCTTCGTTGATCTGCATGCAGACCATGTACTGACTCTGGTCTTGCATGAGCGTGGTCGCGGAGTCGCAAGTCGATGCGATCCCGATCGGGCAAATCTGCCCGTAACACGCGCACTCGAGATCGAGCACGCCGGTCCCATCGTGAACGCGAAACCCGCACCCCGGGTAGAGGTCTTGATCGACGACGAGGTTCGGACACGCCGAGATCCCGAGGCAGAGAATGACGCCCGTGTCGGGATCGGGCCCGCAGTTGATCCCCACGACGCCCGCTTCGCTGTCCGCGTCGCCGTAGGTCGTCGTCGAGGCGTCTTGTCCACCGCCCGAGCTCGAGTCACCGCCCGTCGGGATGATGTTGAAGCCAAAGCAGTTGCACAAGAAGAGCAGGCCGAAAGCTGCCGCTGCGCGCATGGCTCATCGATGCGCGGTTTCGCGCCCCTGGGCCAACTTTTCGGCGCGCAACTTTGGCTGCGCTCGGCCGAAGGGAGGCCATGATCACTCTCGCGCTCTTCTGGGGTCTCTGGGCCATCTTCATCGGCGTCGTCATGGTCGTCGACCGCAACATGCGTGTCGAAGAGGACTTCGCGCCGACGCCGGGCGGTTACTTCGTACTCGCGGCGATCTCGCCGTTCATGGTGCTGCCGATCTACTTCTATTCGTCGCGCCGCTCGTCGACGACCGGCAGGCGCGCGCTCGCGGCGCTCGCGGGCGTCGCGCTCACGGTCCCGTGCTGGTGCCTGGCGTCGTGGCACATGAGCTACGTCGCGATCACGCTTCGTCTCCTCGCGGGCGCCTGATCACGCAGGACGGAGCGCGACCGGCGGAGCGAAATCCGCGCCCGCCGCGCCGAGGCCGCGGTTGACGACGTCCTCCCAATATCGCGAGCCGAGGATCACCGCGGCCATATCGAGGAGCGAAAGCCGCGCGCGCGCGCCGTCGAACGAGCGGATCGCGAGGCGCAGCAAGGGCATGAGCCGCTCGAGCCGCGAGCGCGGAATGCCGAGCGCGTCCGAGAGCTCCGCGCCGAGCAGATACCGAGACATCGCGAACGCGACCGGCGCCATGCGCTCGGCGCGTTTTCGTTCGCGCACGTCTTTTGCGCCGCGCCTCCCCGATTCGAAGAGCGCCTTCGTGAGCGCGCGCGAGTCGTCGTCGGGCGGCGCCTGCGTCTTCATGATCAAATCGGCGATCTTGAGCCCCTCGGCCTCGGTCGCGAAGAGTAGCTCGAAGTCGGTGCCGAGCAGCCACCCGACGTATCGCCAAAGCTGCACGTAGCGCTGCGCCTCGGTCGCGCTCACGTGAAAGCCGAGCTTGCGGAGCCCGTCGAGCACGACGATCGAGAAGAGCATCGTCGTGGCGACCATGTCGTGCTGGTTGATCGGCTCGCCCCACGCTTCGCTGTTCCATTTGCCCGAGCGCTTCAAGAGCCGCCGCACCTGCGCGTGCATCACGCGAACCTTCACGCAGATCGAAAATCCTTCTGCGCCGCGTCGAAGCCCGCCCGGCATGCACACCGCGTGAACGAAGCGTGACGTCTCCGAGAGCCTTCGCGGCGCTTGCTCCGTGAGTCGCCCCGAGAACGCGAGCGGCTTGTTTCCGCCCGGCGACGCATACCCATACGGCAGCGACTGCAGCCCGAGGATCAGCCCGCCGAACGCGCCGCTTCGAAGGAGCAGCTCACCCGCGCGATCGATCACCGTGAAGTCGACCCAAGGCGGAAGCCGCTCCACCTCGCGAAAGAGCGCGACGATCGCCGGGTGCGCGCCCTGCACGTGCGAGATCCCGACGGAGAGCGCCTCCTCGATCTGCGAAAACCCGCGCTTCGCCCCGATCTCGTCAAACGCCTCGACCACCGCGTCCGCAAGCGGATCGGTCCGCATCAGATACGGCGCGAGCCGATCGACGCGGTCCCCGTGAGAAGACCGCGCCCGAATGTCATCGATGAACCGCGACGGAACCAATTCGCGTGGAGTCTACCAAATGGACATCGTCGGCGCATGAAGGTCCTCGTCGTCGGCGCCATGGGCTCACGGGTACGCACCTCATCCGCAAGCTGCTCGCGCGCGGCGACGAGGTCACTGCGCTCGCGCGAAACCCCGACGTGCTCGCGCTGAAGCACAATCGCTCGACGCGGACCGCGAGACCGCGTTTCTCAAGTGTTCGACGACAGCCATCGCGGAGCACCCCTCGTGGCGCGAGCTTTCGCCTTCCGCCGCGCTCGCTCCGACGACTGGGTCAGGAAGTCGTGTGATTCGATACTGATATGTTAGTTACAACGACTAGTGCCTTGATTCAGTATCGGCTGCGCAACGCCGTCGATGCCATCATTGCCGGCAGCGCCAATACCGCTTCGCTACCCTTGAGACCAATGGTGATCGCGACGTTGCGGCCGCATGTCGATGGTTGATCGGTCCCCCTTGTTGAACACTCCAACGGATATGCCGCCAGCGCCACCTCCACCACCACCGCCGTTTCCGCCAGCGCCGCCATTTCCTCCGGAGCACCCGATGAACTGTGCATCTCCGCCGAGCTACCGGCCGGTGTCTCCCGACTGTCCAGCACCGGTTACGCCCGTTCCCCCTCTTGCTCGAAACAGCGCGCGATAGCGTGCTCGACAATGCTTACGATCACTTTATAAAGAACACAAAGCTCGAACCTCCGCCCGTCCCGCCCCACCGCCAGCACCGCCACACCCACCCGCACCGCCGGAACCTCCTCCAGCGTGTTGTTCGACCCACGTACTTGACCGCCACCACCACCACCACCCTGACCGCTTCCGCCCGGCTGCCGTTATCGCCTCCTGTGGTCCCCAGCCGTTGCTCGATCACATTACGATGCTGCACCGACGCTCCTGCGTCATTCGTCCGCTAGGACCAACGCCACCCGGAGAGCCGCATTGTGCATACGCCAGATCCACTTACCCCGCCGTCGCCCCCGCCACGATTCGGCTGATCCGTTATCACCGTTCGGTTTCCCGCGATGTCGCCGCCTTTTCCGCCGATGGTCGTATCGCCAGCCGGACAATTCTGACCACGTTAGCGGCTCCTCCATCGTCACCGTTCGCGTTATTTCCGTTGAGCCTGAGCGCTGGTAAACGTGTAGCTTGAGAGCGTTCCGTCAGTGCCTTTCACTCCGGCACCTGCCGTGAGCGCGACTCTTCGAAAGTTGATGTTCTGTCGACGCATGTCACGAACATCGCGATGCTCGACTTCGCCAGCTGCTTGTGCGCCGTCAGCGGCATTGAATGCCAAGTCCTCGAGCGATCACCATCGTTCGCAGCAGTCAGATGATATCGCATAGTCGAGTTTCGTTTCCGTGACACTTCGCCTCGTTCGTCCCGAATAGCTCCAATCAGCACATTTGAATCCGCCCCAGATCGACACGGTCTGCGCGATATCCACGCTCTCCGTGTACGAGCCTTCGCAAACAAAGATGAACGGCTTGTTCGCTGTCTTCGCGTCCCGAAGCGCCTTCGTCAGCGTCGCCACAGGCGCTGCCTTCGTGCCCGCGTTCGAATCGCTGCCACCTGGTGCGGGCGCGACGAAGATCCCGAGCGCCTCGACTCACGCACGTCGGGTCGTCCTTCGGCTCCTTGCCTGAGGGCACGTCTGGCCGCCATCTTTGCCGCCGTCTCCTGCGTCGCCACGACCGACGAATCCCCACAAAATCCCGGGTACCCACACACGTCATCCGGTGCGAACTGGGGGCACGCGACGAGCCCCGCGACGAGCACGGCGGCGCCTCCCAACGACCACAGTGTCCATCGCTTCATGATTCGCCTCAGAAAGAGAAAGTGAACGAAGCGCCGGCCGTGTGCGGGCCGACTTGGGGAACGACGAGCGCCTTGTGCTCGACCGACTTGCGCGGCGCGGCGATCCACCAGACGAGCGCCGTGACGAGCGCGACGCCGCCGGCTACGTAGCCGATCGTCGAGATGAGCGCGTCGGTTTGCTGCGAGTCGCGCGTCGACTTGCCGTCCAAACACACTTGCGCACTCGGGTTCGTCGAGCAGATGCCGCCGGCGGTGGTACCGCGCGTGAGGTTTTCGCTATTTGCATTAGCGGACGCGACACCAAAACCGATTCCCAAGCCGACGCCGACCAAACCGATTACGCCGGTGACGATCGCGCCGGTCGGCGGCGGGAACATCGTCTTCTTCTCCTCGGTCACGGGCGGCGGGTTTCCGCCTTGATTGCCCTCGTTGCCCATTCTGCGGGAAGCGATCGCTGAAGTCGATCTTGATGACTTTGCCCTCGGAGCACTCGACGTTCTTGCGCTCGGTCTTCTCGTCGACCGTGACGCTCACGACGTGGCCGCCGACCGTGACGTGGACGACCTCGGTGAGCGGCGCGTTGCCGACGTCGATCGTGTCGTCGATGCGGACGTGACCGCCCGCGGGCGCGTGAACCTCGAGGTGGCCCGTCTTGTCGTAGGCCTGCTGCATCAAGTCGGTGACTTGCTTGCGCTGCACGTTGTCGAGCTCTTTGTCCTCGAGCGCCTTTTGCAGGTTGCCGAGCGCCTCGAGGTAACGCTTCGTATAGAAATCAGCGAGGCCGAGCGCGCGCTGACACGCGGGCGTCTTCAGCACCGCGCACGCTTGCTCGAACTTGAGCCGCGCGCCGTCGATGTTGCCTTGCCCGTAAAGTGTTTTGCCTTCTTGAAGGCGATTGCGCGCTTCGACGTACTCGGGCGAGCTCGTGTCTTGCGCGCGCGCCGTGCTCGCGAGGAGCAGTCCGGCGCAGAAGAGAATCGAAATTTTTCGCATCATCATCGATGAGGATCGTCAGGAAGGAGATTCATGCCCGGCGGCGCGCTGCCCGTCGGGCGCGGGGTCGTCGTCGTCGCGGGGGTCGCCGCGGTCGACGTGGGTGCAGAGTGCACGGATTTGGCCGTGGTCGGCGCGACGGGGGTCGCGGTCTTCACCGTGGGGAGCGAGTCGACGGCCATCGTCGTGATGGGGGTGATGACCTCGGTTGAAGCGGCCGGCGTGGTGGTCGTCGCGGCGGTGTGCGTCGCGGTGGCCGTGGGGGTCGGGGCGGCGTCGTGGGGTTCGAGCCGCTCATCTTCGCGACGAGGGTCACGCCGACTCCGGCTACGACGAGGAACGTCACGAGGGCGAGCGCGGTGTTGCGCTTGCGTTGGCGCTTTCCGGGCGCCGTCGGCGTGAGCTCCTTTCGGAGGGGCTCGGGGGCGGGGTCGTGTCGGCCTTCGGCAGGATGCGCGGGAGATTCGGGGCGCGAGGGGCCGAAGCCGCCGAGGAGATTGTCGAGGGGGTCGTCTTGGCGCTCGACCTTGCCGACGCCGGGCTCGGTCACCGCGGTCTTGTCGACGGGCTTCTTCTCCACGGCCGCGGGCTCCGGAGAGGGCGTCACCTCGGGCGACGCGCCCTTTTTCGAGCGCGCGTCGAGCTCGCGCTGCGCCTTGAGGACGGCTTCCCTCGAGCGCTCGCTCCCGGGTCCGAGCCCTTGATCGGTGTCGGCCTTGCTCATGTGATGCGCACGGAAGCCTACCCCGCTTTGCGTTTCTTGCCCAAAGAGACGCGACATCGCGCGCCCATCGGCCCGACCGCGGCGCGAGTTGTCAAGAAAACTACTTTTTCCACATCACGACGCCGCGGCGCACGCGGGCGTCGGTCGCGTCGGGGCCGTCGTCGGAGAAGATCAGCTCCTCGCCGCGGAGAGCGAGGGCGACGTCGAGCGACGAGGGGCCGTCGAGCGCGAGGAGCGGATAGCTCTCGACCTGGCCGGCCGCGTCGAGCGGGAGGCGCGCGGCGTCGAGCCAGAGCTCGTCTTGCGAGCTTCGCGCGGCGATCGCGTGGAGCAAGCGCGACTGCGGATCGGCGTCGAGCGTGATCGCGGTGATCGTCCCGGGATCGCGCAGGCGGAGCTTGATCGGATCGCGCACGGGTCGCGCCTTTTCGTCGAGGAGCGCGAACATCGCGCCCTTGGCCTCTTCGCTCGCGCTGCCCGCGGGGGCCTCCTCGATCCACGCGAGCGCGGCGCCTTGCGCGGTCTTCGCGAGGGTAGGGGAGCGCGAGTGCGCGGCCGTCGAGAGCACGCGGCCCTCCTTCGTGAGCGGCTTTCCGGTCTTGGGCGAGAGCGCCGCGGCGTAGATGTCCGCGAAGCCGTCGTGCGGGCTCTCGCGCGGATCGGCCCACGCGAGGAGCACCTCCGCGCCCATCGAGACGAGCGCGGTGTCGGTCGCGTCGCCGGGCGCGTTCGTCACGCGCGTTCCGCCGTTCACGATCGAGAGATCGCTCTTCAGCTTCGCCGTGTAGACCTCGCCGTTGCCGTCGCGCGTGTCGACCCACGCGACCACGTATCCGTCGTCGACCGCGGCGAGCGAGACGTCGCTGGCTTCGCCTTTTCCGCTGCCGGAGAGCGGAGCCTCGTTGCGGCGCACGCCTTTTTCGTCGAGCCGCGCGACGTACACGCGCGAGCCGCCGCCATCCTTCGTGACGTACGCGATCGCGGCCTCTTTGCCGTTGTACGACGTGGCGATCGCGACGCCGCCCGTGGCGAGCGCCTTCGTCGAGAGCGTCGTGGTCGGTTTGCGGCTTGCCCGCCGACGACCGGCGTGAGGCGCAGCGACGCTCTTGTCCTCGTGGGTCTTGTCGTCGACGCCGGAGCTCACGATCGACGCGACGAGCGTCGTGTCGCCGAGGTGCGCGGCGGCGACGTCGGCGACTTGAACGCCGCTCGCGAGCGTCGCCGTCGCGCCGAGCCGCGGCGCGTCTTCGGGGAGCGACTTCGGCACGGGCGCCGCGTGCGTGCTCGCGCGCTCGGCGAGATTCAGCGCGTAGATGTTCGTCGGCGTCTCGGGTCCGGCGGCGAGCGCGACGCACGCGTCCTTGCCGCAGTCGAGGCTCCACGCGAGCGACACGGCAGGCCCCTGCACGAGCGCCTCGGTCTGCGCGATCTCGAGCGACGAATCGAGGCGCACGAACATCGGCGCGACGCCTCCGCACGGGCCTTCGCCCATGCGGCACACGCGCGCAGAGACGACCATGCCCCAACCTTCGCCGCGCGGGCGCGCTTCGATCGCCGTGCCGCCCGCGAGATTGAACGTCGCCTTCGTCGTGACGGGCGCGGACGCGTCCTTCATCGACGCGAGCTGCACGCGACGCGTCGTGCGATCGCGCTTCTGCGAGCGCGCCCACACGACGAGCGCGCCCGAGTCGCCGCCGGCGATGTACGCGAGCGACGACGAGCCCGCGTCGGGGAGCGCTTCGTGCGGCGCGACGACCTTGTTCTGCTCGTCGACGCCCGCGACGACGAGCGCCGGATCGACGCGGAGTGATCCGTCCACGCGAACACGAGCGATTTGCCCGCGCGCACCATGTCCATGTCGGCGCGTGACGCTCTTCGCGATCGGCGCGGGCTCGCCCACGACGTGGCCGTTGTCGTCGAGCCGGAACAGCGAGAGCGCGCCTTGCGCGACGATCGCGAGCGCGACGCCGTCGTTCGACGCGACCGCTTGCCACGACGACGCGCCGCGCGTCACGCGGCTCGGGACGCCGCGCGGACGACCCGTTCCGTCGAGCGACTGCGCGAGCACGTTCGCGCCTCCGGTCGGAGGTTCCTCGGCCCAGACGCACAACGCGCCCTTCGGGTCGGCACGGTCTCGACCCACACCGACGTGATCGGTCGTGCGCGCCAGCTCGCTCGCGGGGCCGCGCGGCGCGCCGTCGTCGTCGACGCCCACGACGCTCAGCGACTCGCCGCGATCGGTGAGCGAGGTCCACGCGAGGATGTACCCGCCGATCGACGGTCGCACGACGAGCGAGCTCGTGTCTGGCGCGGCCTGAGCGACGACGCGAGCTTGCGATTTCGGCGCGCCGTCGAGCCCGAGGCCGACCGCGACCACGGTGCGCGTCGGCGTCCCTTGCGGAGCGCCCGCGATGTACGCGGCGAGCGCGCCCTTTTCGCTGCGCGCGAGGAACGGTCCGACCGCGCGCTCCTTGAGCGACGCGATGGTCGCCATGTGCGCCTTCTTCAGCGCTCGTCGCCGGCGTCCAGCTCCACGTGCGCGGTGTGATCTTGATACGGCGAAGCGGCTTTCCGTAATGCGGCCCGCCGCACGCGACGAGCGCGCTCCACACGAGGGCTCGCGCTCTCATGGCACCTCGATGATCGCGTCGGCCGCGATCGCCGGATAGAACCCGGTGCAGCTCCCGGACCGTGGACGATCTTCACGTCCGCCGAAAATCGCGTGCCGCTCGCGAGGTCCACGTCGACGTGGCAGTTGCCCGTCGCGATCGGGAGGACCCAGTACTTCGTGCACGTCCCTGCGTCGTCCGAGCGCGATGCACGACGCGTTGACGTTCTGGCAAGCGGTGTCCGACGCGACGACGTCGAGGATCGGATCCGTCGTCGCGACCACGTCGAACCCTTGCTGACCGCACGGCGGATCGGAGCACGACGCGAGCATCGACGAGGCAACCGCCGAGGTGGCGAAAGCATCCCAGCGTTTGCCGCGACGTGCCATGGCGCGATTGGTAGCATACGTTCTCGTCATGCAGCCGCGTTCGCTTCTCGCTCTCCTGCTCCGCCCCGCCGGCGGCGGCCTCTACCTCGTCTCCACCGGCCCGCCGAGCAGCTCGCGATGCAGCGCGCGCCTCTACGGCGCGCGCGGCGACGACGCGGTCCGAGCGCGCTTCGCGCGAGGCGCTCGAGCGCATCGCGAGCGCGCGCGGGCGTCGTCCTCGGCATCCCCTCCGACGTGGGCGCCGGCTTCCGGCGCGGCGCCAACCTCGGGCCCGCAGGCCATCCGCACGGCGCTGCTCGGACGCCGGCTTCGCCGGCGGGCCGCGGCGGGCGTCGTCGACCTGGGCGACGTCTTCGTGGTGCCGCAGCTCCTCCACGACGACATGCTCTCCGAACGCGCAGAAGCGCGCCTCGCAAGACGCGCACTACGCCGACGTCCCCGAGCCCGAGCGACGCGCGCTCCCGGTCTCGCCGCTCTCGATCGCCGAGCGCGCGCTCGATCTCGCTCCTCGCGATCAACCCGAGCGTCAAGCCGTTCGTCCTCGGCGGCGATCACTCGACCGCCTGGCCCGTCGTCGACGCCGCTCGCACGGCGCGAAGAAGAGCCGTGGGGCATCGTCCAGTCCGACGCGCACACCGATCTGCTCGAGGAGCGCCTCGGCGTCCGCTACTGCTTCGCGACGTGGTCGTACCACGCGAACGAGCTGCTCGGCCGCGGCGGGAAGCTCGTCCAGGTCGGCATCCGCGCGACGCGCCACGATCGCGGGCACTGGGAGAGCGACGCTCGGCGTGCGCCAGTTCTGGGCGGACGAGTGCGTGCGCGATCCGGCCGCGGCGCTCGACGCGATCGTCGCGCACGTGAAGCGCACGGGCGTTCGCGGCGTCTACTTCTCGAACGACATCGACGGCACCGACGAGCGCTGGGTCGACGCGACCGGCACGCCCGAGCCGCGGCGGCCTCGAGCCCGAGCTCGTGCGTGGAGCTGATCGCGCGCCTCGGTCGCGAGGTGGGGCTCTTCGCGGGCGACGTGATGGAGGTCGCTCCGCCGCTCGCGCGCACGCCCGATGGCGCCGCGCGCACGCTCGACGTCGCCGTGCGCTACCTGCGCGCGACGCTCGACGCCTTGCTCTCCTGATCGGGCTCGATCTCGAAGCCCACGTGGTCGCGCAGCGCGGCGCGCAGGCGATCGGTCATCTCGTGCTCGAGCGCTCTTCGGTCGGAGAAGAGCGTCCACGCCGGCGCCGCGTCGTCTTCGTCGGCCTCGGTGTAACCGATCTCGTCGAGCGTCGTGATCCGCTTCTCGCGCTCGGAGAGCTCCGCGAGCGCTTCGTCGATCGCCTCGGCCGTCTCGTCGCTCGAGGCACCGCGCGTACACGTCGTCGAGCGCGCAGCCGTCGAGCACGCCGCGAAGCGACGCCGTCGTGCGCGCCTCGATCTCCACCTCGCGACGCGCGAGATGACGCAGCCCCGAGACGAGCGTCGCGCTCCCGTAAGCCTTCGCGGCGCGAACGTCGGCGAGCTCTTCTTGAAGCTCGACCGCGCCGTCCGTGATGCGCTCGAACACGAGGCGGTACGCGCTCACGAACCACCACGCGGGGTTCGCGGCCGTCGCGACGCCGCGGATCTCCATGCGCTCGGCGAGGTCGTCGAGGGCCGCGCGCTCGACGAGCGCCACGTCGCCGCCCGCGCCCCACGCTCACGGAACCGCGCGAGCTCGCGCGCGATGACCGCCTCGAGCTCGCGCACCGAGAGCCCCTCGAGCGCCGCGACGCCGATCACGAGCGCGCGCGCGTTCGTCCCGCGCAGGTGACGGAACGCGCCGCCGGTCTCCACGACCTCGATGACCGCGTCGGGCTCGACGTAGACCGCCGTCGACTTGGGCATGCGCAGACGCTTGGCGACGCGGACGAGCATGGCGTGGAGGTCGGGCTCCTCGTCGAGATCGATCTCGTCCCCAAATCGCGCGGCTCGACGCGCCCGAGCAGCGCCCGCAGCGCGGCGAAGACGACATACGCGCTCACGACGCCCACGACCACCTGCACCGGGCGCGAGGCCTCGGACATCCACAAGAACGAGAACACGAGCAGCCCGACGAACCCGAGGAGCGAGCACCGCGCCGAAGAACCCCGACACGTAGAAGAGCGCCGTCGCGGCGATGATCAGCCCGCGATAGGCGGTGCGCATCGCCCGGCCCGGCTTCCCGCGACGCCGCGTCGCTGAGGAAGAGGCCGAGGACGGAGACGACGAAGAGCGTGCCGAGCCAGCCGATGACGTGGCCTCGCCCACGTCGAACCAGATGGCGGCTTCTGCCTCACGAGCCCGAACCGCTCGTGCATCGTCTGATACGTCTTTTCGTCGAGGCCATAGCCGTGAGCCACGTCGAGCTCGCGCTGGGCCTCGTCGACCTTTTGCTTTCCCGCGAACGCGACCGCCGCGAAGAGGTGAGTCGAGGGCGAGAGCGGCGCGATCGACGCAACGCGGTCGAGCACTGCTCGAGCAGGTCCGTGTCGGCCGGCTGAACGCCGACCTGGCAGAGCGTCGTCTGCGCGTACTCGGCGTCCGGCGCGCGCGTGACCGCCGCCGGCTTCGAGCCTCGCCTCGTCGAGATCTCCCTGCGGGAGCGCCTTCGTGAGGAGCGCAAGGGCGAGCGCCGCGTGATTCTCCGGGATGTCCTCTTCGCGAGCGCTTCACGACAGTGGACGAGACCCAGCGCGAGAGCACCCGAGCGGCCTCCGCGGTGCAGAGCCTTCGCGTGACCGAGGCGACGTCGGGCGCCGTCGTGTGCACCGCGTCGTACTTCTGCGCGGCCATCGCCGGATCGCCGCGATCCATCGCGTCGTTACCTCGTGGAGCGTCGCGACGAGCGTCGGATCGACCGCCTCGACGGCCTTGTCGATGGCCGCTTCCTGGGCGAAGTCGCGAGGAGCCGGAGCCGCCGCCGCGGCCGGATGGTGATGCCGAGCAGGGCGACTACGACCGCAGCCCCCTCACGCGCGCAGCAGCCGATGGAGGTGCGCGCGCTCCCACGCGAGAGCGCGCTCGTGGTGGCGAAAGTCGTGCTCGCGCTCGCGGAACTCCGGCGGATGCAGGAGGCGCCGGCCTTCGCCGCGCGTGCCGGGCATCGCGTGGTGGAGCATCTCGTGGAACATGACGTACTCGAGGAAGTACCGCGGTACCCACGGCGATCCAGCGCTGGATGAATGCGCACGAGGCGATCTTGAAACGCGTAGCTCCCGAGCTTGATGGTGGCGCGCGGCTCGCCGGCCCTGCGTCGCTGTCCCCACGTCACGAGGCAGTGCATCGAGCCGTTGAAATATTTCTCGTTGAGGCGATTGAACACGGCGAGCAGGTCGTGATGCTTGCCCTGGGTGACGAGGCGCGGCTCCGCGAGGCACGCGCGAGGCGCGGGTGTTCGACTCGATGTAGCGACCGATGAGCCTGCTCGCCTCACGATCGCCCTCGCGCACGTAGCGAACGAGCGCGTCCTGCACGCGCGCCGGCGCGTCGAGGAACATGTGGTGCACGCGCGCGCGCACGACGCCCCGCTCCTCCGTGTGCGATATCATCGCGTGGCGGTTGTCCGTGATCGACACGAGCACGGGCCGCGGCGAGCCCGTGTTCAGCTTGCGCTCGAGCGACTGGCGCGCGCCCTCGTGAACGAACAGGCGCGGCGAGAAGCGCGGGAAGACGTCACTCGGCGCGCGCTCCGGCACGCGAATCGCAACGGCGCCCATGGGCCGCGCGAGCGACGATAACGAACCGTTCCCGTCTCCGTTTCGAAGACGCGCAGCGCGCGGGGCGCGCTTGGCGAGAGAGGGGAACGGTGCTGCGCGCTGCCATCAAGTTTGGGATATGAGGCGCTACCCACCCTGTCAAGGAACCAGCTTTTCTTTTGAAAATTCAGACATTTGAGCAGGTGTGCGCTCGCGCTTGTAAGTGCTTGAAGCGCCAATGTGGGCACATGTAGGCCACGTATGGTTACGCCAGGTTGCCACGCTCGAGCCGCAACGCCTTCGGGTCGAGCACGAACCGTAGCGCTGGGTCCTCATCCGTGCGCACCTGAAGACCGACCACCATCGCCTTGAGCATGTCGTACGCGAACGAGCCGCCGAGGAACGTCGCGACGAGCGTGGAGAGATCCGGCTCGTGACCGACGATCATCGCGCGCTTTTTGTCTTCGTTGGCGAGCGCGCGCGCGAACGCGAACGCGTCTCCCCTGGCGCGAGGTCGCGCGACGTCTCGACGCGATCGACGCCGCCTTTGCCGCGAGATCTCCGCGGTTTGGAGCGCGCGCACCAGCGGGCTCGAGATGATGATGCGCGGCGCTTCGGCGCTTCGTACGAGCAGCTTCGCCACCTCGCGCACGCGGTCGCGTCCGCTCGGGGTGAGCGCGCGATCGGCGTCGCGCCGCTCGGAGCGAAGTCCTCGCTGGACCGTGTCGCATCACGTAGAGCTTGATTTGCAGATCAAGAACGGTGGAGAGCGCCGAGACGCTGGGCCGCAGCCTGCCTCGGGCGGGACAGTCCGCGCCACTGTCGTCACCGCAGAGAATGTAGTGGTTCGGATGGGCGTGCACTTTCCTTCGGCCACGCACCCGACCGACTGCGCGACGTAGATGCCGCCGTCGTCGAGGACGTCGGTGGTGCAGCACTGCTTCGCGCCCGCCTCGGTGTTCTGCGGGCACTGCTCGGGCCGGTCGCACGGGATGTACGTGCCGGTGCACGCGCGCGGCTGCGTCGACGCATTTGTACGTCGTCGAGCCCGTTCGGCAGCACGCTTCGCCCGCCGCGAAATTGCACGTGTGCCGGTGCCGCACGAGAGGGGGCTGAACGCGGCGTCCGGCGCTGCATCGTCGGTGGCGGCGTCGTGCACGTCGGCCGCGGCGTCGAGCGGCGCGTCGAGCGAGGCGTCGTACGCGCGTGGGATCCCGTCCTCGATGCCGAGGATGTCCGCACACGCGGCCACGCCGGCAGCGAACATTGCAGCGGCTATGAGGATGCCCCTCCTCATGAACTCTGAACCATAGCGCAATCAGTGAAGCGACGTGGATTGTACGACGTCCCGCACGAACGTGGAGACGTCGGCGTGGACCTGGTAGCCGCCGAGCGAGCCGTCGAGGGTGAGCGTCACGGCGCCGCCGCGCTTCGGCTCGAGCTTGTCGACCTTCACGGTGAGCGTGCAACGCTCCGCGGCGCACGAGGCTTGGAGCGCGCCGGGCATCGTGAGCGTCGCCTCGTTGATCTCGATCGTTCGGCCGTCGCCAGCGGCTTATCCGGCGACCGTCGTGAACTGCGAGCGCGAGGCGCGTGCGCTCGAGCGGCTGCGCAGCGTGCGGCGTCGCGGAGACCTCGCCGAGCCGGCCGAAGCTGACGCGCGTCTTCTTTCCGTCGAGCACCACGACCACGCCCGAGCCCACGTCGGCATCGAGATCGGCGCTCGTTTGCGCGGGATCGGGCCGCCCTCGCCGTGAATCGTGAGCGTGCCCTTCGGCTGCGGAACGCTCGCGATCGCAGGCTTCCGACGACGACGCCGCGAAATCGAGCGGCGTCGCGCGTGCACGGCGCGCGCAGATCGTCGAGCGGGATCGCGTCGCATTTCTTGGGGTTGTGGATGAAGCGCTTCGCACGCCGCCCGGTCGCGACGCGGCGCGCCCGCGCACATCGCGGGGCTTCGAAGCGCCATGGCCACGCACGTCGCGTCGCGTCCGAGCTCGGGCTTGCTCGGCGCCTTCAGCGGGCAGCCGTCGGCGTCGCCGCCGACCATCGCCGTCACCGCGCGGCACCGCGCGCGGAGCGCGCTCGCGTCGATGAGCTCGCACTTCTTCGGGTCCTTCGTCTTCGCCGCTTCGAGCACGCGGCACGCGTCGCGGAGAAACGTGTCGTAGCCGATGGCGTCCACCGCGTCGCCGACGAGCGGATCGAGCGTCGCCGTCCGCTGCTTCATGCACGCTTCGAGCGTCGTGAACGAGGCCACGTCGACGGCGATATTGCCCGCAGGCTTCTCGGGGTCGACGAGCTGGCCGCCGAGCGCCGCCGCGTCGAGGCCGAGCGCGCTCGCGATTGCCGAAGGCGACGCGGGCTCCACTTGGTGCGGCTTCTTCTCGTCGTCACATGCACAGAGGTTGACCACTGAACACAAACCCAGTATGGGTGGACCCATGGAAGACAAAGAACCGCCAGAAAGCCATCGACCTCGCCGTCGCCAGCATCGAGAAAGAGTACGGCAAGGGCTCGATCATGCGCCTCAAGGACGGCGCGAGCTCGACGACGGACGTCGCGGTGGTGCCCTCGGGATCGATCGGCCTCGACATCGCGCTCGGCATCGGCGGCTATCCCGCGCGGCCGCATCATCGAGATCTACGGACCGGAGTCGAGCGGCAAGACGACGCTCACCCTCCACGCGATCGCGAGCGTGCAGAAGCAAGGCGGCGTCGCGGCGTTCATCGACGCGGAGCACGCGCTCGATCCCGACCTACGCGCGCAAGCTCGGCGTGAAGACCGACGAGCTCCTCGTCTCGCAGCCCGACTACGGCGAGCAAGCGCTCGAGATCGCCGACATGCTCGTCCGCTCCAACGCGGTCGACATCATCGTCGTCGACTCCGTCGCGGCGCTCGTGCCGAAGGCGGAGATCGAAGGCGACATGGGCGACAGCCACGTCGGCATCCAAGCGCGCCTCATGAGCCAAGCGCTCCGCAAGCTCACGGCCACGGTCGCGCGCTCGAACTGCCTCCTCGTCTTCATCAACCAGATCCGCATGAAGATCGGCGTCATGTTCGGCTCGCCCGAGACGACGACCGGCGGCAACGCGCTCAAGTTCTACGCGTCGGTCCGCCTCGACATCCGCCGCATCGGCGCCATCAAGGAGAGCGGCGCCGCGTCGGCCGGAAAGGATCCCGCCGTCGTCGGCAACCGCACGCGCGTGAAGGTCGTCAAAAACAAGATGGCGCCGCCGTTCCGCGAGGTGGAGTTCGACATCCTCTACGGTCAGGGCATCTGCCGCTCGGGCGACTTCGTCGATCTCGCGAGCGAGATCGGCATCGTCGAGAAGAGCGGCGCGTGGTTCTCCTTCGAGGGCGAGCGCATCGGCCAGGGCCGCGAGAACGCGCAAGGCCTACCTCGAGAGCGCACCCCGAGATGATGGACAAGATCGAGGCGATGATCCTCGCGAAGCACGGCATCAAGCGCGCCTCGGGCACCAACCTGGCGGCCGCGCCGAAGGCGGCGTCAAATGACACCAAAGCTACGCCCCGACCGAAAGACCAACGGCGACGGGGGCAAGAAGATCCCGCACCTTCCGGCGAAGCCCGCCAACTGATCCTGCGTGAGGGTGAGCCGCATGCGTGCGGCTCTTCTGTTCCTCTTCGCGCTCGGTTGCAGCTCGCAAAATTTGGGGCCGCCGGTGACGTGCACGATGACGTTCGCGTCCGCGAACGGAAGCTGCACGTTCGACGCCGCCGCAGCCCTGCAGCGACGGCAGCTTCTACACGATCGATTGCCAGGACGACTCGACGTGCAGCTGCGATCAGAACGGAACGCCCGTGACGTCCGTCATCGCGTCGAACGCGCAGTTTGGGTTCTGCGCGAAGGTCGACGCATCGTCCGTACACGACCTCGCCGCGAAGTGCGGGTGGAACCTCAACCCTGAAACTGCGAGCGCGCTCGAGGAGCGCCTCGAGGCGCTGCGCCATGAAGAGCGCGGCGTCCGCGTCGGAGAACATCGCGAGCGTCTTGCGGCCGCTCGTGCGCGTCATCGCGTAGACGCGAAAGCGTCCGTGCCCGCCGCTCGTCCTCCTCGGTCTCGGCGGAGACATGCTCGATTACCGCGACGGGCACGTCGACCTCGAGACGCCAAGACGCCGCGGGCACGATGTGGATGCGCGGGACCGTGCAATTCGAGCGTTCCCGCGCTCACTCCCGGGAGCTGTCCGATGATCAGCGAGATCCCCGCGACCACGAGCACCATGGGGGCGCGAGCGCATGAACGGTTCGTTCATCACCAGCTTCGGATGCACCGGTGCCGTACGTGAAATAGACGAACACCGCCGCCGTGATCACGCTCGCGCTGACGCCGAGCCACGCGCGCACGGGCGAAGCCGGCGGCCCTTCGAAGACGACCTTGGCGCCTCCGGGTTGCTTCGTCTCTTGCCAGACGAGCTTTTTGCTCAGACGCCGATGAAGAGGCGGTGGGCGAAGTTGCGCTCGAGCCGCGCGCGCAGACCTTGTCGGCCGCGCTCTCGATGTCGTACTCGATGCGCTTGAACTCGAACCGCTTCTCTCGCTGTCGTAGACCGTGTAGCTCGCGCGGTTGTCGTAGTCGCGCGGCTGGCCGACGCGAGCCGACGCTCACGATGTACTTCTTGTCGCTCTCGAGCTCGAAGTCCGTCGGCCGGCAGCTCTTCGACGCGTTCTGCGGTGAGCGCGAACACCTTGCAGAGGTGCGAGTGGCCGATGAGCGTGATGTGGCCGAGCTTGTCCCACATCGGGAGGCACTCGCGCGCCTGCTCGGGCGCGAAGATGTACTCGAACTCCTCGAGGCGCACCGGCGAGCCGTGGCAGAGGTGCACGCTCGATGTCGTCGAGCTTGTGCTGGTACGGCAGCGCCTTCAGCCACTCCATGTTCTCGGGGAGAGCATCGCGGCGTGCACGTCGAGCGCCTGGCGCGCAGCCTCGTAGTAGTACGAGTAGTCCATGCGGCCCGCGACGGCGGCGTCGTGGTTGCCGAGGATCGTCATCTTGCGCGACCTCGCGCACGAGTCCGCGCACTCGTTCGGCGAGCCGCCGTAGCCGACGGTGTCGCCGAGGCAGTAGTACACGTCGATGCGCTCGGCTTGATACGCCTCGAGGACCGCGCTGAGGGCCTCGAAGTTCGCGTGGACGTCGCTGAAGATGCCGAGACGCACGGGGTGGCCTTCTACGTTATGAAGGCTTGGTCCAAAAAGCCAGCACTGCTACACCGCATGCATGGGTTCCGGCTTGAACGGGTCGGGGCGGCTGCCGCCCGATGACGAAGCGGACGCGGAGGCCGTCGCCGTCTCCTCCGGCTGTCCTCGAGCTCGCGGCGAGCTGCGTGAGGTTCGTGGCGAGCCGCTACGGCGTCGCCCTCGATTTCACGCAGGACACCCTGCCCGTGGTCGATCAGTACGTCCGCGACGCGCAGAAGGAGATCGATCAGCGACCCGAAGCGCTCGCGTTGGTCGCCGCGTCGGTGGGCGCGTACCTCGGCGAGGTGATGAGGCGCAGCTTTGGCGCGTTCTGGTTCGCCGACGGCGAGTACTCGGCATGGCGTTTGCATTTCACGCGCGTGTATCTCGCGTGCAATCCGCTGGGCATGGTGCTCGAGGCGCTCGCCCCGGAAGAGGCGGAGGGCTGGCACGCGCACTTCGAGATCGATCCCGGGGGACGCGGACGTGGTCGCGGTTCGGCTCGCGGCGCTCCCCGAGGTCGAGGCCGAGCTCTTCTCGATGCCGACGACGCGCATCGAGGCGCTCACGATTGTCTACGAGGCGCTCCGCTCGCACATGGAAGAGCAGAACACGAGCGACGTGCGCTTCGGACCAGAGGACTACAAGTAGCCATGCAAACGCGCGCGATGGTGCTCGAGAAACCCGCGCCCATCCCCGCAGGCGCCGCTCGAAGCTCCCCCGCTCGATCCGCGCCCGACCCGACGCCTGGCCCTGAGATCGTCTTCGGGGTCGCCGCGTGCGGCGTCTGCCGCACCGACCTCCAGCTCGGCGAAGGCGACCTCGCGCGCGCACGCTGCCCGATCGTCCCCGGTCACCAGATCGTCGGGCGCGTCGTCGCGGTCGGCGCCGGCGTGACCGCGTTGCGCGTCGGCGACCGCGCCGGCGTCGCGCTGGCTCGCGCGGCGCGTGCGGCGCCTGCGCTCGCTGCCGCGAGGGGCGCGAGAACCTCTGCGCGCGACGCGCGTTCACCGGGCTGGGATCGCGACGGCGGCTACGCGACGCACGCGATCGTCGCGCGCCGACTTCGCGCTCCGCTTGCCCGACGGGTTCGCCGACCTCGACGCCGCGCCGCTGCTCTGCGGCGGCGTCATCGGCTATCGCTCGCTCAAGGTGAGCGGCATCGCGCCCGGCGGGCAGCCTCGGCCTCTACGGCTTCGGCGCGTCGGCGCTGCTCGCGCTCCAGGTCGCGCGTCACTGGGGCTGCCGCGTCTTCGTGTGCACGCGCTCCGGACCGAGCAGCGAGCGCGCGCGCGCGCTCGGCGCCGAGTGGGCCGGCGGCTACGACGAGCGCCCGCCGGAGCCGCTCGACGCGGCGATCACGTTCGCCCCCGTCGGGCGCGTCGTCGTCGCGGCGCTGCGCGCGCTCGACCGCGGCGGCACCGTCGCCATCAACGCCATCCACCTCGACGGCATCCCGTCGTTCTCCTACGACGCTCTCTGGTGGGAGCGGACTCGTGCAGCGTCGCGAACTTCACGCGCGCCGACGCGCGCGAGTTCCTCGAGCTCGCCGCGCGCATCCCGATCCGCACGAGCTTCGAGAGACCCGCTCGACGACGCGAACGTCGCGCTCGACCGCCTGACGCGCGGCCAGGTGGTGGCGCCGCCGTGCTTACGATGAAGTGAGGCGGTGCACGGGCGGGACTTGAACCCGCATGCCTTTCGGCGGTGGAACCTAAATCCACTGCGTCTGCCATTTCGCCACCCGTGCGGTGGCTGAAACATAGCACCGCACGTCACCACGCGGTCCAGCCGCCATCGACGTAGAGCTCCTTCCCGTGATGTACGAAGCGTCCGGGCTCGCGAAGAACGCGATCGCGCCGGCCACCTCTTCGGGGCGACCGATGCGGCCCATCGGCGTCGTCGTCTCCATGTACGCCTTGAACTGCTCCGAGGCCGGGTCCTTGCCGGTCGTGAACGGCGCGATCATGGGCGTCTCGATGAAGCCTGGGTGAATCCAGTTGATGCCACGCCTTCCTTTGCGTAGTGGATCGCGGCGTTTTGTCATGAGGCGCACCGCGCCCTTCGACGCGTGGTACGCGAGCGCCGTTCCGTTGCCGCCGCTCGCGCCGTAGATTGACGACACGTTGATGATCGAGCCGCGCGATTTCTCGAGCTCCGCGATGCACGTCTTCATGCCGAGCCACACGCCGATCTGGTTGATCTCGATGAGCTGCTTGTAGCCCTCGAGCGTCTCTTGCTCGACGTCCTCGAGGCGCGCGATGCCCGCGTTGTTGACGAGCACGTCGAGCCGGCCGAACGCTTCACGCGTCCGCGCCACGGCCTTGTTCCACTCTGCTTCCGAGCGAACGTCGAGGTGAACGTACGCCGCGCGGCCCTTTCGCCTCGCGGATCGATTTCGCGACCGCTTCACCTTCGTCGTCGAGGAAGTCGGTCACGACGACGGCGCAGCCTTCTCGGCCGAAGCGCTCGCACGTCGCCTTGCCGATGCCGCGCGCGCCGCCGGTGACCAGCGCGACCTTGCCCTGGAATCGTCCAGCCATGATTCGTTCCTTTCACTCGTAGCGCAGCGCGTCGATCGGATCGAGCCGCGACGCCTTGCGCGCCGGGTAGAAGCCGAACGCGATGCCGACGAGCGCGCTGAAGCCGAACGCGAGCACGATCATGTCGATGCGCGCGGCGAACGACCCATCCGAACTTCGCCGCGACCACGCGCGCGGCGACCAGCCCGACCGCGATGCCGATGAAGCCGCCCGCCATCGACAGAGCGCGATCGCCTCGACGAGGAACTGCGCGAGCACGTGCCACGGCTTCGCGCCGACCGCCATGCGCAGGCCGATCTCGCGCGTCCGCTCGGTCACGCTGACGAGCATGATGTTCATGATCCCGATGCCGCCGACGAGCAGCGACACGACCGCGATCGCCGCGAGCAGCCCGGTGAGCGCTTTCGTGCCCTGCTGCTGCGCGGCCGCGATCTCGGTCAGGTTGCGGATGTAGAAGTCGTCCTCGGTCGTCCGACGGCGAGGTGGTGGCGATCGCGCAGGATGCTCGCGATCTCGCGTCTGCGCGCGCTTGGTGTCGCTCGGCGAGATCGCGCTCACGACGATGACGCCCGGCGATGTACTTCCGCAGGCCGCCCTGGATCTTCGTCTGGAACGTCGTGTACGGGACGACCGCGATGTCGTCGTAGTCCTGCCCATCGGCGACTGGCCCTTGCGCTCGAGCACGCCGATGACCTGGAACGGCACCGAGCGCAGGCGCACGGTGCGGCCGATCGGGTCGACGCCGGGGCCGAAGAGCTTGTCCGACGCGGTCTGGCCGAGGACGATCACCTTGTCGCCCGCGTCGACGTCCGTCCTCGATCGAAGAGCGCGCCGCGCGCGATCTTCCACGCGCGGATGTCGAAGTACTCGGGCGTGGTGCCCGGCGACGCTCGTCGTCCAGTTCGCGTCGTCGGACGACGATCGTGACGCGCGCGTTCAGCGCGGCGCGGCGAGCGCGGACGGCAGGCGCCTGCGTGCGGATCGCGCGCGAGGTCGTCCCACGTGAGCGTCGGCATCGAGCCGAAGCCGCCCATGACGCCGCCCGACGAGGTCGAGCCGGACAGCACGATGAGCAGGTTCGTGCCCATCGCCGCGAACACGCCCTCGACGCGCGCCTTCGCGCCCTCGCCGACGGCGACCATCGAGATGACCGACGCGACGCCGATGATGACGCCGAGCATCGTGAGGAACGACGCGCGTCTTGTTGCGCAGGAGCGCGCGCGACCGCGAGCGGGAACGTCTGCGCGAGGTTCATGCGGCCCTCGCGGGCTCGCTCGGCGACGCGCGTGGTCTGCGGTCGTCGGAGACGATGTGGCCGTCGCGCACGACGACGACGCGCGGCGTACGCGCGCGACGTCGGGCTCGTGCGTGACGTACACGATCGTGAGGCCGTCGCGCCAGAGCTCCTGGAAGAGCGCCATCACGCTCGCGCTCGTCTTCGAGTCGAGGTTGCCGGTCGGCTCGTCGGCGAGCACGAGCCGCGGCTCGTTCACGATCGCGCGCGCGATCGCGACGCGCTGCTGCTGGCCGCCCGAGAGCTGCGACGGGCGGTGATCGAGGCGCTCGCCGAGGCCGACGCGCTCGAGCGCGCGCGCGCGCGCTCGCGAGCGCTCGTTGCGCGCCGACGCCCGCGTAGATCGAGCGGCAGCTCCACGTTCTCGAGCGCGCTCGTGCGCGGGAGCAGGTTGAAGCTCTGGAAGACGAAGCCGAGTGAGCTGGTTGCGCACCTCGGCGAGCTCGCTGCGTCCGAGCTGCGAGACCTCGCGGCCGGCGAGCACGTAGCGGCCGGTCGTCGGCCGATCGAGGCAGCCGAGGATGTTCATGAGCGTCGACTTGCCGGAGCCCGACGCGCCCATGATCGCGACGAACTCCCCGCGCTCGATCGTGAGGCTCACGTCGTCGAGCGCGCGGAGCTCTTCGCCGCCGAGCGCGTACGTCTTGTCGAGGTCCTCCGCGACGATGAGCGCGGTCATGGTCGCTCATGGCTTCTTCGCCGCGTCGTTCGCCTCCACGACCACGACGTCGCCCGCGCGGACGTCGCCGCGCGACGACCTCGGTGCGCGCGCCGTCGCTGATCCCGACGCGACGATCACGGGCACGGCGTCGTCGCCTCGCAGCATCCACACGATGCGCTCGTCGCGCGTGCGGCGCGGGCGGCGCGGCGACGCCCATCGAGCGCGAGCGTCGCCGCGTCGGGCTTGAACCGCAGCGCCGCGTTGGGCACGCGCAGCGACGTCGTCGCGCGTCGCGTAGACGAACGTGACGCTCGCGGTCATGCCCGGCTTGAGCAGGCGCTCGCGTGTTGTCGACGTCGATGACGGCGTCGTACGTGACGACGTTCTGGACCGTCTGCGCGTTGTCGCGCACCTGCCGCACGTTGCCGTGGAACGCGCGCCGGGGTACGCGTCGACGGTGAAGGTCACCGGCATCTCCGCGCGGATCTTCCCGACGTCCGCCTCCGCGACGTTCGTGTCGACCTGCATGCGCGTGAGATCCTGCGCGATCGTGAAGAGCGTCGGCGCCTGGAGCGTGGCGGCGACGGTCTGACCGACGTCGACGTTGCGCGAGATGACGACGCCGTCGATCGGCGAGACGATCGTCGTGTAGCGGAGGTTCAGCTCGGCTTGATCGAGCGCGGCCTTCGCCTGCGCGACCGACCGCCTTCGCGGCGCGCGAGCTCGGCGTCGCGCGCCCCGACGTCGGCCTCGCGCGGCTCGTAGTCCGCGCGCGACGATGAGGCCCTCGCGTGGAGCGCCTTGGCGCGCACGTACGCTGCGGTGCGCTTGCGAGTCGACGCTGCGCGCGCGCCTTGTCGACGCCGCCGCGCCGGACGCGTAGTTCGCGCGCGCCTGCGCCACCGCGGCGCGGAAGAGCGACGGCTCGATCGTCGCGACGATCTGCCCCTTCTTCACCGGCGAGCCGAAGTCGGCGCAGAGCGTCTCGATGCGACCCGGACACCTGGCTGCCGACGTGCACCGTGACGAGCGCCGAGACCGTGCCGGTCGCGGTGACCTTCGCGGCGATCGCGCCGTGTCGACCGTCTCGGTCTCGTAGCGCACGGCCGGAGCCGACTGTCGCGTCCCGAAACGCCACAAGACGAGCGCCACCCCAGCCGCGAGCGCGACGAGCAGCCCAACGCCGAGCCGCGCGATCAGGTGCATCATCGCGGCGGCGGCTCGGGGTGTGCTTGGACCGCGTGCGGAGTCGTGGCCATGGTGGCTCACGTTGCAGACCGCGGGCCACTCGAGCGGCGGGAAATCCCTGCGATCGTGCGCACGCGATGCACCCGTTGCGGTCGAGCGCGTCGATTGCGGGCGACGGAAGGGCCTGGTACACGCATTGAGCGGGAAGGCGCTGAGAGACAAGGTCGTCGTCGTCACCGGCGCGGCGAGCGGCATCGGGCGCGCGACCGCCAACGCTTTCGCGCGCGAACGGGCGAAGCTCGTTCTCTGCGACAAGAACGAAGAGGGGCTGAACGCCGTCGAGCGCGAGGTCGCGCCGCACGTCGACCACGTCGAATGGCGCGTCGTCGACGTGTCCTCCGCGACCACATGCGAGCCTTCGCCGACGACGTGCACTCGCGCTTCGCCGCGGTCGACGTCCTCGTGAACAACGCGGGCGTGGGCCTCTCGGGCGGCATGCTCGACACGTCGCTCGAGGATTGGGAGTGGGTGCTCGGCGTGAACCTCTGGGGCGTCATCCACGGCTGCCATTTCTTCGTGCCGAAGATGGTCGAGCGGGGAGCGGGCGGGCACGTCGTCAACGTCTCGTCCGTCTTCGGCTTCTTCGCGCCGCCGGGCACCATCGGCTACTCCACGTCCAAGTTCGGCGTGTTCGGGTTGTCCGAGTCGCTGCGCGGCGAGCTCGTGCCGCACGGCATCGGCGTCTCGACGATCTGCCCGGGGATGATCAACACGAACATCGTGAAGACCGGACGCTTCACCGAGGAGACCGCGTCGCACCGAGAGACGGCGTCCCGATCAATGTTCGCGCAGCGCGGCCATTCGCCCGACCTCGTGGCCAAGGCCGCATCCTCTCCTCGGTGAAGCGCAACCGCGCCGTCGTGCCCGCCGCGCCCGAGGCCTGGGCCGCCTGGTACGCCAAGCGCCTGCTCCCGCACCCTTCGACAGCATCGCACGGCACGTTAGCGGACGGGCGACGAGGTGATGCCATGGTCGACGAACACACGCTCCGCGCGGCCCTCGGCAAGACGCTCGATCACACGGATCTTCCCGCGCTCGGCGAGAAGTACGAGGGCAAGGTGCGCGACAACTACTCGCGCGGCGACGGCGCTTCATCGTCGTGACCGATCGCATCAGCGCGTTCGATCACGTGCTCGGCACGATCCCGTTCAAGGGCCAGGTGCTCAACGCGCTCGCGGCCTACTGGTTCGAGCAGCACGAAGGACGTCGTCCCGAATCACTTGCTCGGGACGCCCGATCCGAACGTGCTCGATGCGTCGAGTGCGAGCCGCTCCTGGTCGAGATGGTCGTGCGCGCGTACCTGACGGGCACGACGTCGACGAGCATCTGGACGCACTACGAGAACGGCGCGCGGATTTTCTGCGGCCACCGCGCTGCCGGACGGGATGAAGAAGAACCAGAAGCTCCCGAGCGCCGATCCTCACGCCCGCGACGAAGGCGCCGAAGGGCGAGCACGACGTCAGCGGCTCGCGCGAGGACATCCTCGCGACCGGGCAACGTGACCGCCGCGGACTTCGACGCGGCCGCGGCGCTCGCCGATGAAGCTCTTCGCGGCGGGCCAGAAGATGTGCGCCGAGCGCGGGCTCATCCTCGTCGACACGAAGTACGAGTTCGGCAAGACGAAGGACGGCAAGATCATCGTCATCGACGAGATCCACACGCCCGACTCGTCGCGCTTCTGGATGATGGACACGCTACGAGGCGCGCTTCGCCGCGGGGCGAAGACCCCGAGCCGCTCGACAAGGACTTCGTGCGGCGCGCGCTACATCGCGATGGGCTACAGCGGCGACGGGCCGCCGCCGCCGCTCCCGGACGACGTCCGCGTCGGGCGCCGCGCAGCGCTACATCGAGGCGTTCGAGCGCATCACGGGCAAGGCGTTCGTGCCGAACACCGAAGCGCCGCTCGCGCGCATGGAGCGCAACCTCACATCTCGAACGGCGTCGGCATGAAGAGGAGCACGAACATCGCGAGCGTGAAGATCGCGATGGCCTTGCGCTTGACGTCGAGCGGCGCCGCGCCCGTCGGCGGGTGATCGAGGAGATCGTGCGGGCGGAGCACGCCGCTCCGCCGCTCCATCGCGAGCGTGAGCGCGAGGACGACGGCCCACGCGACCCAGATGATGGTGCGGTTGTATTGCTCGCCGAGCGTCGCGAGCGCGAGGAGCGACGCGATCGCGAAGATGCGCGTGCGGATGCTGATCGCGTCGGGCTCGGGTTTTCGCCCGGGATGCTGCGCGACGCGAGCGACCCCGAGAATCGGCGAGCACCTCGAACCAGACGAGCCACACGATCGAGTTCGACGACGTGGTGCCCGAATCGGACGAGCCCGAAGCCGGCGCGCACGTCGCGCAGGACGTACGACGCCGAGGCTCACGAAGAAGAACGCGAGCACCGCGCGGTGCACGCGGCGCGCGTACGTGTCCTGCTTCGGCCCGAAGAGCGCGTAGGCGACGTGACCGCCGTCGAGCTGGCTCACGGGCAAGAGGTTGATCATCGTCACGAGCATGCCGCCCCACGCGGCGAACGCGACGGGATGAAGGAGGTGTCGTCCGGCCGGCGGGGTGCGGCGCGAAGACGTGGTCGAGCACGCGCAGCAGGATCGACTCGCCGAGCTCCACGCAGTCGCCGTCGAGCTGGGATGATTTGCGAGTGTGCGACGCCCCACGCGTAGAGCGGGATCGCGAAGACGAGGCCCGCGAGCGGTCCGGACGCGCCGATGTCGAGGAGCGCGCGCCGTGTCGGGATGCGGCTGTTCATGCGGATGATCGCGCCCATCGTGCCGAACGGCGAAAGGAGCGGCAGCGGGATGAAGAACGGGAGCGACGCGTCGACGCGATGGATGCGCGCAGCGATGAAGTGACCGAGCTCGTGCGCGACGAGGATCGTGAGGAGCGCGCCGGCGAACTGCGCGGCGTGGACCATCGCGGCGCGCGAGAAGTGCGGTCCCTGGATCGAGCCTGAGCCCGGTGAAGAACACCGCGCCGATCGTGAGGACGAACAGGACGAGGTTGAGCCGCCACTTCACCGGGGGTGGCGGGGGCATGCTCGAGTCGCGGTGGTCCTCGCTATCCGGCGAGCGCGTCTCGGAGGGCGGCAGCGAGTCGTTCGAGCTGAGGTCGGAGCTGGGCATCGATGGTTCCGAGATCTGTGTGCAGGCGCAGGGACCCGCGTTGGAGCGTAGCGTCGCTCGTAATCGACGCCACCTGCGCCATGTTAAGCATCGCGACGTGACGCTCGAGCGTCGCGACGTCTTCCGGATGGGCCTCGATGCGCACGGTTCGCGCGCCCTGGGCTTCTGCGAGCGCCGTCCGCGCGAGCTTCGCGACGGCCTTTGGGTCGAGCTGGATCGACTCGCCCAAGAGGCGCTCGGCGAGCACGCGCGCGAGGTCGACGGAGCGATCGAGCTGCGCCTCGGCCGAGCGCTCCTCGCGGGCGCGGAGCGCGAGGTACTGCGCCGCGAGCTTCGCTTGCTCGGCCTCTGCCGCTTCGCGCGCGGCGTTCTGCGCGACGCCCTGCGCCTTCGCGCGCGCCTCGGAGACGATCGCCTCGGCGGCGCGAGCTTGCCTCCGCGAGCGTGCTCGACGCGGACTCGCGCGCTTCGATCTCGGCGCGCGTGACGCGCTCGACGGTGCGCGTCGTGGGCGCCGTGCTGACCGGCAACGGCGCTCCCGTGGCGCCACGAACGACGCGCGCTCGCGTCACGCGCGCCATGTGGCTTCCATCGCCTCGAGCTCGGCCGCGACCGGCGCGAGGTGCTGCGCGATCGCGCGCGCTCGCGCCTCGCGTGTTCCTGTGCGGAGCGTGCTCTCGAGCGCGCCCGCGATCTTCGCCTCGTCGCCGAGCGCGGCCACCGCGTCGTCGATCGTCTCGCCGATCGCAGCGCTGGTCGCGAGGAACACGTGCTGCCACGTGCTCATAGGCCGAACCCCACGTCGACGCCTGCGCCCACGCCAAGCGCGGTGGGTCCATCTGCGCCGAGCTCGACGTACGCCTCGGCGTGCTCGAGCACCGCCGCGATCGGCATGAGGAGCCATTGCCACGCGTCGCGCGGAGACGCGTTCGCGTGGCGCGCGAGCCCGAGGAGCGCGCCGAGCGCCGTGTACCCGGCGCCCGCGCGAAAGCGCCAGACGAGCGCGCTCCCGCTCGAGTACGTCGAGCTCCATCGATCCTCGCCGAGGAGGAACGCGAGCTTGCCGTAGAGGAGCGTCGACGGGATCGCGCCCTTCGGGCTCGCGTCCTCGGTGCGCACGTAGCCGACGCGGATCGACGGGCCGACCATCCACCGCGAGCCGCAAAACCCGCCACTTCCAGCGATCGTCGGGTCGTCGCACTGGGAGCGCGTGATGCTGCCGACGAGGCCCTGCGCGCCGTACGCGAGGAAGAGCGCGCGGTACGCGTCGCCGCGGAACCGAAGGCGCGCGTGACCAGGAATCGCGACGTCGAGCGCGCCGCCGACGAACGACGAGGTCGGCTTGCCCTCGGCGGAGACGAGCGTGCTCGCCGTGAACGCCACGTCGGCTTGAACCGGGGCGAGCGCCACGCGCGCGGGCCACACGAGCTTGCCGCTCGTCGTCGGCGAGTCCCATTTGGCCTCGCCGACCTCGGTGGACTGCTCCGTCGAGGTCGTCACGCCGGAGCGATACCCGCGCGCGACGAGCTTTCCCTTCGCGTCGTATTGCTCGTACGGCCCCGCGAGCACGTCGTGGTCGTAGCCGTCGATCGTGACGCCGCGCTCGGACGCCGACCAGCTCGGACCGTGCCGCTTGCCGTCGGGGAGCACGCACCTTCCGTCGTCGCGCCCGGCGACGGCGATCGCGTGCGCGCCCTTCGGACAGCGCACGTCTGCGACGACCGGTCCGTGCATCGCGCACCCGGCGAGAAGCGACGAGACGACCGCGGCGAGCGCCCTCACGTCACGAGACGATACACGTTCTCGTGGAGGCTGACGCGGCCTTCGGCGACGAGCTTGTCGAGGTGCGCTTGGAGGCTGAGCGCCGCGAGCGGCCACAGGTGAACGGGCGTGTCCGCGTACGCGTCGGGGAGGAGCTCCGCCGACGTCTGCGCGCCTCTCCCCAGCGCTTCGACGATGCGAGCTTCGCGCATCCCGCGGTGCGCGATGTAGCGGCGGAACGTGGCTGCGGGGTCGTCGATCGGATCGCCGTGCGCCGGCAACGCGACGCGCGCGCCGCACGCCTCGAGCCGCGCGAGCTGCTCGAGGTACACGCGCATGTCGCCGTCACCCGGCGCGATCAAGATCGTCCCGACGCTCGCGACCATGTCGCCGACGACGATCGCGCCCGAGCGCTCGTCGTGCAGGCACACGTGACCGGGAGCGTGACCTGGTGTGTGGAGCACGCGCCACGAATCCAGCAAAATCTCGCCGTCTCGCAAGGTGCGTGCGATCTGCACGGATTCGTCGAGGCGCGCGCGCGTCGCGTCGTGCGCCCAGAGCGGCAGGCCCGTCTCGCGCGAGAGGAACGCGGCGCCCGAGACGTGGTCCTCGTGGTGGTGCGTGACGACGATCGCGATCGGCTCGCGCCCCATCGACGGTAGCGCGCGGGCCCACTCGACCCACGCGCGCCGCTCGTCCTCGTACGGCGTCGACGGCTCGACGAGGAGAACCTCGCCCCGACCGAGCGCGTAGCTGTTCGTGTGCGTCGCGGGCGGAAGCGTCGGCGTCCGCACCGCGAACATCTGCACGTCGGGAAGGACGTCTCGCGGACGCATGCCTCGATTATGATTCACCGCATGAACAAACGGGTGTTTTTGCTCGCGGCGCTGCTCGCCTCGTACGGCACGAAGCCGTCGTCGCTCGGCGTGAAGGACATCAGCCTCGTCGTGAAGATCTAGCGCTCGACGACGAGCGCCACGGCTTCGCCGCCGCCGATGCAGAGCGTCGCGAGGCCGCGCTTCTTGTTCTGCTGCTTCATCGTGTGGATGAGCGTCGTGAGGATGCGCGCGCCGCTCGCGCCGATCGGGTGACCGAGCGCCACCGCGCCGCCGTGCACGTTGACGCGATCGAGGCCGATGCCGACGAGCTGCGCGCACACCATCGTGACGACGCCGAACGCCTCGTTGATCTCGTAGAGGTCGATGTCGTTCGCCTTGATGCCGAGCTTGGTCGTGACCTTCTCGATCGCCTTCGCGGGCGCGGTCGTGAACCACTGCGGATCTTGGGCGGCCGCCGCCCAACCCGTGATCTTCGCGATCGGCTCGAGCTTGTGCTCCTTGAGGGCCTTCTCGCTCGCGAGCACGAGCGCGCTCGCGCCGTCGTTGATCGACGAGGCGTTCGCCGCGGTGATCGTGCCGTCCTTGCCGAACGCGGGCCTGAGCGAGGCGAACTTCGTCGGGTCGCCCTTCGACGGTCCCTCGTCGAGCTTCACCGAGAGCGGGTCGCCCTTGCGCTGCGGGACCTGCACGGGCTCGATCTCTGCCTCGAAGAGCCCTTCCTTCTGCGCCGAGAGCGCGCGGCGGAAGCTCTCTTTGGCGAACTCGTCCTGCGCCTCGCGGGAGATTTTGTGCTCCTTCGCGCAGAGGTCTCCGCAGCTTCCCATGTGGACGTTGTTGTACGGGTCCCAGAGGCCGTCGTGGATCATGCCGTCGACCAGCGTCTGGTTGCCCATGCGGTAGCCGTTGCGGGCGCCGAACATGTAGAACGGCGCGTTCGACATCGACTCCATGCCGCCAGCGACGACGAGCTCGTTTTCACCGAGGGCGATCGTGCGCGCGCCGAGCACGACGGCCTGGAGGCCCGAGCCGCACACCTTGCCGACGGTCGTGGCGGGGACGGTGTTCGGCAGACCCGCGTAAATCAGGGCTTGCCGCGCGGGCGCCTGACCCACGCCGCCGCTGAGCACGTTGCCCATGAACACCTCGTCGATCGCCTTGGGATCGAGCTTCGCCCGCGAAAGCGCGCCTTGGATGGCGACGGCGCCGAGCTTCGGCGCGGACAGCGGAGCGAGCGCGCCGAGGAAGGCGCCGATGGGCGTACGAGCGGCTGAGGCGATGAAAATGGGGGCGGTCATGAGGGGTGATATACTCATGGAGCGTTGTTTCGTCGACGCCACAAGCGGCGTCGACGCGCAGAAGCCCGATGAGCCGCTCCATTCGCTGCCCGCACTGTGGCCAGATGCACGAGGCCACCGTGGCCGTCTGTCCGGTCACGCATGTACCGATGCGAAACACGCGTTCGCATCCGAGCGGCGTCGCGTCGGTGAAGCCAGGTGCTCCGAAGGCGCCCGCGCACAACCTCGTCGTTCCGCGACCGCACGCCTCGCCCGGCGACACGCAGACGCCGGTCGGTCCGCCGCCCAAGTCGGCCGCTCGTCGCGCGCTCATCGGTCAGACGATCGACGGCAAGTACAGGGTCCGCGCCGTGCTCGGCGAAGGCGGCATGGGCGCGGTGTTCGAGGCTGAGCACGCGGCGATCGGGCGCATCGTCGCGATGAAGGTCCTCCACCCGGCGCAAGCGACGAAGAAGGTCGCGGTAAAGCGCTTCCATCAAGAGGCGCGCGCGGCCGGCGGCATCGGTCACCCGAACATCTGCGAGGTCTTCGATTTCGGCACGCTCAGCGACGGCAGCCCGTACCTCGTCATGGAGCGGCTCAAGGGCGAGACGCTCGCGGCGCGCATCCAGTCCGAAGGCGGCCTGCCGTTCCTCGACGTGATCGACGCCGTGACTCAGGTGCTCTCGGGCCTCGCCGCGGCGCACGAGCGCGGCATCCTCCACCGCGACATCAAACCCGAGAACGTCTTCTTGGCCGAGCGCGCGGGTTACCCGCCGATCGCGAAGCTCCTCGATTTCGGCGTCTCGAAGGTCGTGCCGGGCGCGGCCATCGGCGAGTGGGACGACGAGACCGATCTCACCAAGACCGGCATGGTCATGGGCACGCCCTATTACATGTCGCCCGAGCAGGCGCGCGGCGATCGCAATCTCGACGGACGGGTCGACCTCTACGCGTGCGGCGTGATGCTCTACGAGGCGCTCACCGGGCAGCGCCCGTTCGTCGCGAAGAACTACAACTCGCTCCTCGTGCAGATCCTCCAGGGGAACGCCGCGCCGCCGCGAACGCTCCGCGCGAGCATCCCCATCGCGCTCGAGGCCGTCGTCATGCGGGCGATGGCGAAGAACCGCGACGATCGCTTCCAGACCGCGGCGGAGATGTCGCACGCGCTCGCGCCGATTCGAAGGGAGCTCACGAAGGCGAGCTCCGGCCGCATCTCGGCCGCGTCGCGCATCGTCGTGACCGCGCCCGCGTCGGTCTCTCAGAGCTCGGCGGACATTCCGATCATCTTCGCCGATTCGGACACCGACGAGCCGACGCTCGCGACGAGCAGCGACGAGTGGGAACAAACGACCGCGCCGATGATGGAAGTGCCGTCGTCCGACGAGCTCCCCGAGGATCCTTCGCCGTACGACGATCCCTCCGAGCAGCTCGAGACCGTTCGCGTCGACCCGCGCGACGTGAAGAAGAAGGTCGCGACGGCGAAGGACGACTCCGACGAGAAGACGGATCGCATGAACCAGTCGGAGATCCAGCACATCGTCGACGCCGTCCGCGAGGCGCGCGATCGCGATCGCGAGCGCCGTAAGCGCGGCGGCTGACTCAAAACCCGTCGGTGAATCCGACGCCGACGTCGACGATGTCGAGCCCGTCCGGGAGACCGACGTCGCCGGCGTTCGCGCCGTCCGCGATGCCGCCCTCGGGGACTTCGCTCGAGCCGTTTCCGCTGACGGGAGCCTGATCGCAGCTCGCGCAATCGCCGAGCATCGCCGGCCGCTCGTCACTGCCTGTGCTGCACCCTGCCGCGAGCACTACGATCAGGCACGGCCATGTCCACGACATGCCCTCCGCAATGCGGATTGCGTGCCGGAATTCAGACCAACGCCGCGCGGAGGCTCTTGGTGTGCTCGCGCTCTTTGAGCGACTCGAGGATGATGACCGCGGTCTCTTCGATCGCGCGCCCGGTCACGTCGATGATGGGCCACGTCGGGTGCCTGTCGAAGAGGCGCCGCGCGTAGTCGAGCTCCGCCTTCACTTGGTCCGCGAGGCCGTAGCTCGCGTCCATCGGCATGCCGAGCTGCTTGAGGCGCGCCTTGCGGATCTCGACGAGCTGGTTGACCTCGATCGTGAGACCCACGATGCGCTCTTGCGGCGCCTCCTCGAGCTCGGGGGGCGGCTCGATGCCGAGGACGATCGGCAAATTCGCCACCTTGAGACCGCGCTGCGCGAGCAAGGTCGAGAGCGGCGTCTTCGACGTGCGGCTCACGCCCACGAGGACGAGGTCGGCCTTGCGGAAGTTGCGCGGCTCCTTGCCGTCGTCGCTCTTCACGGTGAACTCGACCGCTTCGATTCGGCGGAAGTACTCGTCGCTGAGCGGGAGCATGCCGCTCGGCGTGTTGATCGGCTCGCGATCGAGGAAGGTCGTGAGGCGGCCGATGAGCGAGCCGATGAGATCGAGCGCCTCGATCTTCAGCTCGTAGCTCTGCGAGTGGATGAACTCGCGGAGCTCGGGGCTCACCACCGTGAACACCACCAGCGCGCCGTCTTTCGCGGCGCGCTCGAGCACCGGGCGAGCCGCGTCCTTCGTGCGCACGCGCGTGTGCATGCGGATCTGCGCCCCCGAGTGTGGAAACTGCAGCATCGCGGCGCGGACGACCTTCTCCGCCGTCTCGCCCGTCGAGTCGCTCACGATGTCGATGAGCTTGCCTTGCACCCGGTCACCTCGCTGCGCATCCTAGACTATACTCACGAAATGGCCTCTGAGGTTTCGCGTGAGGTCGGCGCCGCGGTTCGATGGCTGATCGTGGGCGTCGCGGTCGGCGTGCTGCCGACCTACGTCATCATGAGCGAGCGCAGCAAGAAGGAGTCCGCGGCTGCCGCGGGCGTCGCCGCGAGCGCGGCCGCTGCCTCGGTCTACGCGGCGTGGAACGCAGCGCCAAAGCCCGTGTGCCCCGCGCCGCCGATGACGGTTCCCACCGTGGTCGCGGTCACGGGAGGCGGAGGCGGCGGGCCCGCGCGCCCCGCACGCGTCGCCGCGCAGCAAAACACGGGCGGCGACAAGGCCGGCGGCGACGCCGACGAAGCTCAGATGATGATGCCGATGCTCAACATGATGCAGGGCATGATGAACGGCGGCGACTCGCCCGCCGGCAGCGGCATGCCGGACATGAGCGAGCTGATGAAGAACATGCCGAAGAAGTAGCGATCAGTCCGGGATGAAGTCGCGGCGCGTGTAGATCGACGTGAGGGGGACGTTCGCGGCGGTGATGGCGTCCGCGCCGCCTTCGAGGCGGTCGACGAGGGCGACGACTCCGACGACGACGTAGCCAGCGGCGCGCAATTTCTCGACGGCCTTGAGCGTCGAGCCGCCGGTCGTGACGACGTCTTCGACCAACGCGACGCGGGCGCCGCCGGCGAGGTGCGTGTTGCCCTCGATGTCGCGGCGGCTGCCGTGGTCCTTCGCGTCCTTCCGAACGTAGAGCGCGTCGAGCGGCGCGCCGCGCTCGAAGCTCGTGAGCGCGACGGCGCTCGCGAGCGGGCACCCGCCGAGCTCCACGCCCGCGACGGCGACCGGCGAATATTTCTGGAGCGCGTCGAACATCAGCGCGCCCACGAGCGCGTGACCTTCGGCGGTGAGCACCGTCTGCTTGCAGTCGACGAAGAAATCGCTCTCGCGCCCGGACGCGAGGACGACGCGCTTGCGCGCGAACGAGCGCACGCGAAGGAGCTCGAGGAGCCGCTCGCGCTGCGATGCGCTCATCGGCGCTTCGTGAGCGCGGCCTTCGTGCCTTTCTTCAAGATCGGCACGACCGGAGGCGGCGCTTTTCCGCCGGCCAGCGTGAGGCGACCCTTGGCCGCGGGCTTCGCGTGAACAGGCGGCGCCGGCGCAGCTTTCGGCGCGACCTTCGGCGCGCTCTTCACGGGCGGAGGTGCGTGGCGAACGGGCGCGGGTGCCGCGCGCGTCGCGGTCGACCGCGCTGCGGCCTTGCCCTCGCCGACGTGACCCGTCTCGACGTAGCCGCGAACGAGACCGCCCGGCGCGATCGCCACGCGCGGTGCGCGAACGTCGCCGACGACGCGAGCGCCCTCTTCGAGGACGATCGCTTCATCCGCGTTCAGGTCGCCGCGGATCGCGCCGCGCACGACGATGCGTCGCGCGCGAACGTCCGCCGCGATCGTCGCGGTCGACTCGACGCGAACGTCGCCAGAAGCGGTGAGCTCGCCCTCGAGGTGACCGTGCACCTCGACGTCGCCCGTGCCCGTGACGCGCCCGCGAACGCGAGTCTCACGACCGATGATCGTCGCCGCGCTCGCCATCACACATCCATGTCGACGTTGCCCTTGAAGTGGGCGCCGTCGGCGATCGTGATGCGCGCGGCCTTGACGTTACCGACCACGCGCGCGCCGGTTTGGAGCTCGACGCGATCGGTCGACGTGACGTTTCCGGTGACTTGCCCCGCGAGCGTCATCGGCCCGCCGGACACGTCCGCCTCGACGACCGCGCCCGCTTCGACGGTCACGCCGTCCCTCGCAGACAGCTTGCCGCGGATCGTCCCCTGAACGACGACGTCCTCGTCGGCGATGACCTCGCCTTCGATCGTGATGTTCGCGCCGATCACAGTGCTCGCCATGATGCTCGTCTCCTACCGTTTTCCAAGCGATGCGGGCAGCTCGAAGTCCGCCTCGATTCGGCCCGCGAACTGCGCGCCCTCCTCGATGCTGATCTCCGAGCCCTTCAAATCTCCCTGGACGCGCGCGGTCGCGCCGAGGCGCACGGGCCCGGTCGCGTTCACGTCGCCCTTCAGCTCGCCGGCGATCGTCACGGCCTGCGCCTCGAGCGACTCGCTCTCGACCCGCGCGCTCTCGCCGATGACGAGGTCCCCGCGGACGGACACGTCGCCTTCGACGGTGCCGAGGATCTGCAGGTCACCTTCGCCCGAGATTCGGCCGCGAATGCGGACGCTCGTCCCCAAAACTCCTGCGTCGCGCGAGCCGCCGCGCGGAGGAACGTGCCGTGCGGCGCTGGTCTTCGCCTGAGCCATGAGCGCCGCCATGTTTACGTGTCATCGCTTCGCTTGGCAAGCGCGGTGCTCGACCATGATGCAGCGGTTTTGAACCACTTCGATCCCCGCGCGCTCGAGCGCGCTCGCGAAGGCGTCGTCGTGGATGCCGAGCTGCAACCAAACCGTGCGCGGCCGCTTCGCGAGGATGTCCGCGAGGTGGGGCGCGAGGTCCGCGGGCCGCCGAAAGACGTTCACCATGTCGACGTCGCCGGGGACGTCGACGAGCTTTCGGTAGACGCGTTGGCCGAGGATCTCCGTGACGTCCGGATAGTAGACGGGCACCGGCACCACCTCGAAAGCTGCATTCTGCATGTATTGCGGAACGTAGAACGCGGGCATGCTCGCCTGCGCCTCGGTCTTGATTCCGAGCACGGCGATGCGCTTCGTGCGCCCGAGAATGGCGCAAAGGTCTGGCGAATTCATGGGATGCTCCAGCCATCATGGATGCCAACGAGCTTCGACGCGTGCAAGCGCCGCTGAAGGAGAAGTACAAAGCCGAACCGAGCGCTGCGCTCTTCACGCTCCACGCGCGCGGCGAGGTCGAACCGGCGAAGGTCGCGTGCAAGGTCGAGACGGGTCTCGGCCCGGCCGTCGCGGGGCTTCACCCGGCGACGGGCGGAAGCGGCGCGGAGCTCTGCTCGGGCGACATGCTGCTCGAGGCGCTCGTCGCGTGCGCGGGCGTCACGCTCAAGGCCGTGGCCACCGCGATGGAGATCCCGCTCGCGAAGGCCGTGGTGAAGGCCGAGGGCGATCTCGATTTCCGCGGCACGCTCGGCGTCTCTCGCGAGGCGCCCGTCGGGTTTCGCGCGATCCGGCTCACGTTCGAGCTCGACACGACAGCGCCCGACGACAAAGTGAAGAAGCTCGTCGAGCTCACCGAGCGCTACTGCGTCGTCATGCAGACGATCGCGAACAAACCGGAGCTGAGCGTCATCATCGCGCGTTAGACATGCTCGTACTCGGAGTCGAATCATCTTGTGACGACACCGGCGCGGCCGTGGTGAGGGTCGACGAATCCGCCGCAGGCGGGACGTCGCGATCGGCGATGCCGGGCGAGGTGCTCAGCGACGTCGTGCAGTCGCAGGTCGTTCACGCGGAGTGGGGCGGCGTCGTGCCCGAGCTCGCGTCGCGCGATCACGCGAAGAACGTGCTGCCCGTCGTGCGCGAGGCGCTCGCGCGCGCGAAGGTGAAGCTCGAGGACATCGACGGGATCGCCGTCACGTGCCGCCCCGGGCTCGTCGGCGCGCTCCTCGTGGGCGTGCAAGCCGCGAAGGGGATCGCGTTCGGCGCGAACAAACCGCTCGTGGGCGTCGACCACCTCATCGGCCACCTGCTCGCGATCTTCTTGAAGCGAGACGCGACCGAGCGAAGCGTGCCGGAGTTTCCGTTCGTCGCGCTCCTCGCCTCGGGCGGTCACACGGCGATCTACCGCGTCGATGGACCGCATGAGTCGCACGTTCGCGAGCTCGGCGCGACGCGCGACGACGCCGCGGGTGAAGCGTTCGACAAGGTCGCGAAGGCGCTCGGCCTCGGATACCCCGGCGGTCCAATCGTCGACAAGCTCGCCCAGCGCGGCGATCCGAAATCCGTGAAGCTAGCGAAGCCGATGGCAGGCTCGCGCTCGCTCGAGATGAGCTTCTCCGGGATCAAGACGCAGCTCGCGACGCTCGTGCGTGAAGAAGGACCGATGGGCGAGCAGCGCAAGGCCGACGTGTGCGCGGCGTTTCAACGCGTCGTCACGAGCGTGCTCGCGGAGAAACTCCTCGCCGCGGCCGTTGCCGAGGGCGTCCGCGACGTCGTCCTAGGCGGTGGCGTCGCGGCGAACTCGGAGCTCCGCAGGCGCGTCATCGAAGGCGCCGAGCGGGCCGGCATCCGCGCGCACGTGCCGCCGCTCGCCAGCTGCACCGACAACGGCGCGATGATCGCCTACGCCGGCGCGATGCGCCTCGTTCGCGGCGAGCGCGACGGCTGGGATCTCGCGGCGACGAGCGCGACCATTCTGCCTCGTGCGACGCGAAAAGGCCGCGGCGCGCGTTAGTGCTGCTGCTGCGGTTGTGCGCTCTTCAGTCCGCCGAAGCTCGGCGTCGTCGACCACTGTTGCATCGCTTGTTTTCCGGGCCGATCGATGTGGACCGTGCCGCCGTATACGTCGCTGACCCAGCTGAGCGGGATGTAGTGGTGCACCCCGCGCTCGTCCTTCTTCAGCTTGATCCAGTCGTTCCCCTCCATGTGGTCGACGACTGCGAACTGCTTGGCGTGCGACGACACGACCGGCATGCCGGTCTTGATCTCGTTCGGGCTCACCATCTCGAAGGGTCCTGAAGCACCCTTCGTACCGGGTCACTTCTTGTGTGACTTCTTCTTCGAAGCGACCTTCTCGGGCTTGTCCTTGTCGTCGCCGCCGAGCTTGCCCGGCGCGGCCAGGACGATCTCGAGCGTGTCGCCCTTGGCTCGAACGAGATAGCTCGGCACGCCGTCCTTGAACGCGACGTCGAGCTCGGAGCCCGTGCCCTCGTTCGTGACCTTGATCGAGGCGATGCGGCTGTCGCGCGACGCGAGCGGACCCGCGGGCTCGAGCGAGCGGCGCCCAGGGATCGAGACGCTGAAGCCGGTCGGCTCCGCCGCGCCGTTGATCTTCTCGATCGCGCCATCCATCTTGAGCTTGAGCACGTTGCCGTGCTGGACGTTGCCGTTGCCGAACGGCGCGACGTGGAGCTTTTGGTGGTGGTGCTCGGACGGTTCTTGCGTGTCGGTGGTGTTGGTCGCGACGGGCGTCTGCTCCGGCGGAGGCGCAGGCGGAATCGTCGGCGCGGGCGGGGGCGCGGCGAGCGCGGTCGCGTCGGTGGCGACGGGCGCGTTGTGCGCGACCTCGGTGGTCTTCGGCTTGTGGAGCGCGGCGAACGCGAGCACGACGGCGAGCCCGGCGGACGCGCCGATCACGATCTTGCGCTTCATGTCGATCCGCTTCTTCGGTAGCGCGACCATCTCTTGGGCGCGGACGACCTTGCGTCCCGTCGCGTGAAGCCCGCCGCCCACCGGCAGCGCGGTCGTGCGCTTGGTGGCCTCGGCCGCCTCGCGCGCGCGCTGTTTGCGCTTGTCCCAGAGGACGCCCGCGGTGGCCTTCGCGCGCTTGGCGAAGTCGAGGAGGGCCGGTGTGACCTTGGCCGCGCTCTTCGCGAACGAGCCCTTCATCTTCTTCGACTCTTCTTCGATCTCGACGTCGTCCTTGCCGTCGTCGTGTTGCGGCGAGGCGTACGCGTCTTCTCGCGGCATCGCGTCGTCTTCGTCGCCGTCCATCACGGTCGGCTCGGGCGTCGCGTCCTTCTGCGGCGCGTCCTCGTGCGCGTGCGTCTCGACGGGGATCGACTCGGACTCGTCGCCGTACTTGAGCCCGACGACGAGGCGCGGGATCCCTGACTCCGCGTCGATCTCGACCTCGACGCGATCGATGCGCGCGGGGCGTTTCTCACCCGTCTCTGCGTCCTCGAGCTCGAGCTCCTTGCCGACCTGGAGGAATCCGAGCTCGTTTCCGACCGTGAGCTCCTTGCGCGTCGCGTCCTTCACGCGCGCCTTCATCGGGAAGCCGAGGCCCTCGATGTGGAGGCGAACCTTCGCGCCCGACGGTTGGATCGTCTTTTCCTTCACGCCGACGATGCGACCGAGCGTCTCGGCGCTGCCGGCGTCGAGGTCGACGAATCGCATGCCGAACTCTCCGCCGCGATCGCCCTCTTCGCGCCACACGACCTCCCCTTGCGCGCTCACCTCGCCCGACGCGCCTGCGTCGAAGCGGCAAAGGAGCGGCTGCCCGATCTCGGGCAAGTACGCGGTTCGAAGCTGCATCCCTTCGTCCGACACGTTCACGGCTTGCGCCTCGAACGCCGGGCCGAGCGATGGGCTGACTTCGACGAGCGCCTCGAACGGAATTCGCGTTGCACCCGCTGCGCGGCGGTCGCTGTTCATCGTCATGGCATTTCCTCCGACCATTCCGCGATAAAAGCTTCGCCCTCCGAGGGCCAAGTTTTCGATCTAGGCTTTTCGGATGAGGACGTTGCTCGCTGCGTGTCTGATCGCGTGCGTTCCGCCAGCCGAAGAAGCGAGCTCGATGACGATCGATCCATCGTCTCTCGTGCTTCCGTCTTCGACGAGCGCCATCGCCGCGAACGAAAATCTACCCACCGTGGTCATGACGAAATCGAAGCTCGTCGTGGTGGGCGTGCCGCGCGCTTCGATGAACGTTCCCATCGGCATCGAGAACATGAGCGGTCCGCTGATCGTGCCGCTCCGCGAGTGGCTCAAGAACGAGACCATCCACGGCCACGACATCGCGATCGCGTTCGACTCCGACGTGAAGGCGGAGGTCGCGATGGAGGTCATGGCGACGTGCCTCGACGCGGGAATGAACGTCTTTCACCTCGCCGTCTCGCGCGAGGGCGCGACCGCTCAAATCCCGCTCGAGTTCGGCAAGGCCGATCCGCCGAACGCGCGCGCGATCACGGCGAACGTCTTCGCGGGCGGCGTGATGCTCAGGGTCCCGGAGGGCACGATCGCGCCCGGGTGCGAGGCCCTCGGTGAGGGCGTCACGATCTCGCGACTCGACGGCCTCCTCGACCGCGACAAGCTCGCCAAGTGCATCGAGCACGTCCACACGAAACACAGGACGACGACCGCGAGCGTCCTCGTCACGAAGGACACCGAGTTCCACGAGATCGTCACGGTCCTCGACGCGCTCCGCAAAGAGGGCGCGACGGAGGCGATCAGCCTCGGCATCTCGAACTAGAGCGGGATGTTCGTGTGCTTCTTCGGCGGGTTCGTGTCGCGCTTGTCCTTGAGTACCTCGAGCGACGCGGCGAGGCGCGAGCGGAGCGTGCGCGGGTAGATGACCTCGTCGACGAAGCCGAGCTCGGCGGCTTTGTAGGGGTTCGCGAATTTCTCTTTGTATTCTGCAACGAACTTCGCGCGGGTCTCCGCGGGGTTCGCGGCCTTCGCGATCTCGTTCTTGAAGATGATGTTGACCGCGCCCTCGGGACCCATGACGGCGATCTCGGCGGTGGGGAACGCGAGGTTCAGGTCGGCGCGGATGTGCTTGCTCGCCATGACGTCGTACGCGCCGCCGTACGCCTTGCGGAGGATCACGGTGACCTTCGGCACGGTCGCCTCGGCGAACGCGAAGAGCAGCTTCGCGCCGTGCTTGATGATGCCGCCGTACTCCTGATCGGTGCCGGGCAAGAAGCCGGGCACGTCGACGAACGTCACGAGCGGCACGTTGAAGCAATCGCAGAAGCGCACGAAGCGCGCGGCCTTCACCGACGCGTCGATGTCGAGCACGCCGGCGAGGATCGCGGGCTGGTTCGCGACGACGCCGACTGCGCGGCCGGCGATGCGCGCGAAGCCGATCACCATGTTCGGCGCGAACGACGGCATGATCTCGAAGAGGTGTCCGTCGTCGACGACCGCGGCGATGACCTCCTTCACGTCGTACGGCTTGTTCGACTCGAGCGGGATCATCGAGTCGAGCTCGGGGATCTCGCGCGTCGCGGGATCGTTCGACGCGCGGAACGGCGGGTCCTCCGTGTTGTTCGAAGGGATGTACGAGAGGAGCTCGCGCACCTGCGCGATGCACGTGCGGTCGTCGGGCGCGGTCAGGTGCGCGACGCCGCTTTTGCCCGCGTGCGCCTGCGCGCCGCCGAGGTCTTCCTTCGTCACCTCTTCGTGCGTCACCGCCTTGATGACGTCGGGGCCGGTGATGAACATGTAGCTCGTGCCCTCGACCATCAAGATGAAGTCCGTGATGGCCGGCGAGTAGACCGCGCCGCCCGCGCACGGCCCCATGATCGCGCTGATCTGCGGGATCGTCCCGCTCGCGAGCGTGTTGCGAAGGAAGATGTCGGCGTAGCCGGCGAGCGACTCGACGCCCTCTTGGATGCGCGCGCCGCCCGAGTCGTTGAGCCCGATGACCGGCGCGCCGACCTTCATCGCCGCGTCCATGACCTTGCAGATCTTCTGCGCGTACGCGCCGCTGAGCGAGCCGCCGAACACCGTGAAGTCCTGCGCGAACACGAAGACCTTCCGCCCGTCGACCATGCCGTAACCCGTGACGACGCCGTCACCGAGGACCTTCTGATCGGCCATGCCGAACTCGGTCGCGCGGTGCGTGACGAAGCGGCCCATCTCGACGAACGATCCGGGGTCGAGGAGCAAGTCGACGCGCTCGCGCGCCGTGAGCTTGCCGCCCTCGTGCTGTTTCGCGATGCGCGCTTTGCCCCCGCCCTCGAGCGCGCGTTGGTTCATCTCGTCGAGCCGCGCGATGGGCGCGCTCGGTGGTTTCGACGGCGTGGGCATGCGCCGGACTTTAGCCGAAGGTCAGGGGTCGAGGTAATCCACCTCTTCGTCGCGGAAGGTGCGTAGCGTCGTGCGCTTCCCGCGCCGCGCGACCACCGGATCGTGCGCGAGGACGACCTTGCCCTTTCCGCCGGGCGTGTCGCAGACGAACTTCGGCAGCGCGATGCCCGAGACGCGCCCCTGGAGCTCGCGCATGATCTCGACGCCGCGCGAGAGCGGCGTTCGCATGTGTGCGCTCCCGCGCACCGGATCCATCTGGAGCAGATAGTACGGACGCACGCGCATCCGAACGAGGCCGCGGAAGAGCGCCTCGAGCGTGCGCGCGTCGTCGTTGATGCCCTTGAGGAGCACCGACTGGTTCATCACGGGAAACCCCGCGTCCGCGAGCATCGCGCACGCGCGTCGAGACTGCGGCGTGAGCTCGCGGGGGTGATTGAAGTGCGTCATCACCCAAATCGGGTGGTGCGGCTTGAGCGCGCGCACGAGCTCGCGCGTGACGCGCATCGGCAGCGTCACGGGGACGCGCGTCGCGAGGCGGATCGTGTCGACGTGCGGGACGTCGCGAATCGCCGCGAGCACGCGCGCGAGCTTGTCGGTGGCCATGGCGAGCGGATCTCCACCGCTCACGATCACGTCGCGGATCTCCTCGTGCGCGCGGATCCAATCGAGCGCCGGCCGCATCGCGTCGAGCGAGATCGCGCCGCCGCCCTGACCCACCATGCGCGAGCGCGTGCAGAAGCGGCAATAGACCGCGCAGCGATCGCTGACGAGAAGGAGCACGCGATCCGGATAGCGGCGCACGAGGTGCGGCGCGACCGTGTGCGCCTCTTCGCCGAGCGGATCGACGAGGTCGCCCGGCGAGTCGACCGACTCGCGCGCGTCGGGGACGCATTGGAGGCGAATCGGATCCGCTGGGTCCTCCCGATCCGCGAGCGAGAGGTAGTACGGCGTGATCGCGATCGGCAGCCCTGCGCGCTCGGCGCGACGCGCGCCCTCGAGCTCGCGCGGCGTGAGCGCAATCGCGCGCGCGAGATCGTCCACGGTCGTCACCGCGTTCCGAAGCTGCCAGCGCCAGTCGCGCGGGTTCTTCTTCGCTCGCGCGATCGGGAGCGAGGCGGACGCGCGCGTCGCCCTACGCGACGTCCCGCCTTCGGCGGATACGTCGACCATCAATCCGCTCCCGCGTCGCCCGCCACCCTCGCGTCGACGTGGACGTTCGCGAGCGCCGCCTCGTCGATCTTCACCGGGAACTGCTTTCGGAGCGATTGATACGTCTCGTCCTCTTTGCCCTTCGCGCGGTCCTGCGCGATGCGCACGCGGATCGCGCGCTCGGCCTCGCTGAAGCTGCGTTCGTGGGCGTCGTTCTTCTGCGTCATGCGCACGACGTAGTATTTGTCGCCGCTCTTCACGACGCGCCCGAGGACCTCGTCCTTCTTCTCGATCTCGAACGCGGCCGCGCGCACCTCCGCCGGAATGCGCGGGTTCTCGCCGCGAGCGTCGCCCGGCGGCGAGACGAGCCCGAAGTCGCCCGCGAGATCGACGGGGACGTTCGCCTTCGCCTGAGAATCGATCGACACCTTGCGAACGAGCTCGCCCCACTGCGCGGCCGTCGCGGTCTTGGCTTGTTCGAGCGCGCTCTTGGCCGCCGCCTCGTCGCGCACGACGATCAGCGACACGCGGCGGCGCTCGGGATCCTTGAAGTCAGCCTTGTGCGCCTCGTAGTACGCGCGCGCGTCGGCCTCGGAGATCTCGCTCGCCTGCGGCGCACCCGAGCGCGCCTCCTTGAGCATCGCGTCGCGAAGGACCGCGCGGAGCTCCTGCTGCGCGACGGCGTCCTTGTCGTACCCCTTCGCGGTGGCTTCCTGCGCCAGGAGCTCCACCTCGATCAGCTCGTCGAGGAGCTCCTTGCGGCGCTCGGGCGACTGGTATCGGAGGCGATCGAACTGATCCATGTGCTCGAGCGCCGCCACGTAGTCGCCGAGCGTGATCGTGCTGTCGCCCACCTTCGCGAGCACCTTCGCGGCTTGCTCTGGCGTGAGCGACGAGGTCTGCGCGTGGTCGCCCGCGTCCTCCGTGGCCGGATGGTCGTCGCAAGACTTGCAACCCGCGACGCCGAACAGCGTGCAGACTGCAACGATCGAGACGACGCAGAGGCGGGTGCGCATTTCAGGGCTCGACATGCTATGCGAAGGCATGCCCCAGCGCGAGGACGACGACGCGAGCGTGCTTCCCCCTCCGCTCCACCCCGGCCTCAAGTATCGCCGCATCGTGCTCAAGCTGAGCGGCGAGGCTCTCTGCGGAACGGACGGCGGCTTCGGCATCAACCCGGACGTCCTCCGCGGCATGGCGAGCGAGCTCGCCGAGGTCCACTCCGTGGGCGTGCAGACGGCGATCGTCGTCGGCGGCGGAAACATCTTCCGCGGCCTCAAGGGCGCGAGCTCGGGCATGGACCGCGCGCAGAGCGACTACATGGGCATGCTCGCGACGGTCATCAACGCGCTCGCGCTGCAAGACGCGCTCGAGAAGTCGGGCGTGCCGACGCGCGTCCAGACCGCGATCGAGATCCGTCAGGTCGCCGAGCCGTACATCCGCCGGCGCGCGATGCGCCACCTCGAGCGCGGCCACGTCGTCATCTTCGCGGCCGGCACGGGCAACCCGTATTTCTCGACGGACACCGCCGCGGCGCTCCGCGCGATGGAGATCCACGCCGACGCGCTCTTCAAGGCGACGAAGGTCGACGGCGTATACGACAAGGACCCGATGCGCTTCCCGGACGCGTCGATGGTGCCGAACATGTCGTTCGATCGCTTCCTCGCCGATCGCATCGGCGTGATGGATTCGACGGCCGTCTCCCTCTGCCGCGACAACCGCATGAAGATCCGCGTCTTCAAGCTCACGACGCGCGGCAACATCAAGCGCGTCGTGTTCGGCGAGAACATCGGCACCGTCATCGGCGACTGAGGCGCGAGCTCAGACGCGTGCGCGCTCGGCCGCAGCGCGAAGCAGCGTCGCGACGCCATCTTCGTCTTCTTCGGAGAAGCCCGGGGCGAGCTCGGCGCCGTCGTGCACCGCCATGCCTATCGACGCGCACGCTTCGTCGAGCGCGGAGCTCGCGTCGAGGCGCACGATCGAGTTCGCGCGGCAGAGCGCGAGCGGCCACATGGGCGCGAACGCCTCGTCGAGCGGCACGCCGAGGACCTCGAGATCGAGCTCGTCGTCGAGCGGCATGATCGCGAGCGCGTGCGGAATCGGCGCGCGCGGCGCGGCCTCGGGCGGCGGGCGAAATGAGCCCATGCGGAGCATCGCGCGGGTCAAGAGCGCGATGCGCTCGGGCGAGGCGCACACGGCGATCGTGATGCGCGCAGCGTCCGGCGCGATCGTCCGCACCACGTTTCGTACGCTCCGCAAGCGATCCGACGAGCTCATTTCGGGAGCCCCTCCGCGAGGCGCGCACGGAGAAGCTCGCACACGATTGGGTCGCTCGTGTGGACGGCGTGCGTGCGCCCGTCGCGCTCGCGCATCACGAGGGCCCAGCTCGCCCGCGGCGTGAGGACGAGCACCGCGAGCGTTCCCGCGCCGCTGCCGTTGAGCTTCACGTCGTGAACCTTCGCGCGCTCGCCCGCGGTCTGGCGCACGAGCGTGACGGCGCCCGTGTCGCTCGCGTGCGCGACGAAGATCTCCGCGTCGCCCACCGCCCGCGCGTGGCGACACGCGTGGAGGATCATCGAGTCGAGCGCGTCGCGAGCGACGTCGAGCGGCGACACCGTCGGCGACTTCGAAAGCGCGATCGCGGAAACCACGTCGGAGATGGGCCGATCGCGGAGCTCGCGCGCGATGGACGGTGCCTTCGCCGCGCGAAGCGCGCGTGCGCGCGACACGCGAAGGAGCGTCGCGGCGTCTCTCCCGTCCGCCGGCGCCGACGCGAGTCCCACGGGCATGCCCACGTCGAGAAGGAGCGACTGCGCCGCGCGGCGCGTGGTCTTCGGCATGAGCACGAACGCGTCGCCCGTGTCGTTCGTCCCGATCGCTGCGCCAGGAAGCGCGAGCGCGGGCCCGAGCGGACCGACGTCAGCCTCGCCGTTTTGCGCGAGCGCGCACAAGAGCGACACCTCGCGCCCGTTCTGCGCCGCGTCCACGTCGCGCTGAACGAGCCGCACGAAGACGTGCGCGGGGAGCGCGCGTGACCTCGGTGCGGTCGTGTCCTCGGCCATCGCGCTCCGCGCGAGCGCGCAAAGCGGCAAGAGCGCCGTCGCGAACTCGATGACGCGGTGAACGCGCGCCGTTCGCGCCGGATCGGGCCGCTCGATGAGCACGCACCCGAACATCCGCGCGTCGACCGCGAGCCCGATCACCTCGCCCCCGCGCGACGTCGCGAGCTGCGCGAGCTCGAGATCGTTGTAGCGGTCGCGAAGCTCGAGCGCGGTCCCATAGCCCGAGAGCCGCTTGCGGGTCCCGTCCTCGGGATCTTCCTCGCCGAACACCGCGACGCCGTGCGCGCCGCTCGCGATGAGAAAGAGCGCGAGGAGCGTCTCACCGAGCACCCGCACGTCGCCAGCCTTCGCCATCGAGAGCGATTGCGTCATCGCCTCGACGAGCTCGGTCGCGTCGCGCACCTCGGCCGTCAGTTTGTGAAGCCGCTCTTCGTTCGCGAGCCGCTCGTGGATGTCCGAGGTCGCGCGAAGGACCGCGTCGCCCGTCGGGGGCGCCACCATGAGCCCGCTCGCGCCGAGCGAGAGCGCCTCGGCCGCGACCTCGAACGTCGCGGGCGCGGCGAGCACGTGGATCGTGGTCTTCGGGCTGCTCGCGACGATGTGGTGCACCATCGCGAGCGCCGCCCCACCTGCGAGCGAGACGTCGACGATCGCGAGCTCGGGCGTGTGCTCGACGGTGAGCGCGAGCCCCGCGGCGAGATCGGCCGCCGCGAGCACGACCTCGCCCGAGTCGGAGAGCGACTGCTCCACGATGCGGCGCGTCTCGTCGTTCTGCGTGACGACGAGCACCTTCACGAGTCGACCTCGCCGCGAAACACGAGGCGCGCGGGTCCGGTCATGAACGTCGTCTCGCCGCCGGGCTCGATGTCGAGATCGCCGCCAGGGAGCGACACGCGCACGTGCTCGCCGGACGCGAGCCCCTTCGCCTTCGCGACGACGGCCGTGGCGCACGCGCCGGTCCCGCACGCGAGCGTTCGACCGACGCCGCGCTCCCACACGACGAGATCGATGCGCCCGTCGCGCAGCGTCGCGAACTCCACGTTCGTGCCGGCGGGAAACGCCGCGTTCGTCGCGATGCGGGGACCGAGCGCGTCGATGCGCGCGTCCTCGAACGCGCCGAACAAGATCGCGTGCGGATTTCCCGCGTCGCCGATCGCGAGCTTCACCCGCTCGTCGCCCGCGGCGATCTCGCGGTCCTCGACGAACCGCACGCGCCCCATGTCGACGCGCACGCTCGCGCGGTCCCCGCGTCGATCCACGTCGCACTCGCGCGGACCTGCGTCCGTCGCGATCGTGAACGTCGCGCGCTCGAGCCCGCGCGCGAGCGCGAGGTGAAGCGCGACGCAGCGGATGCCGTTGCCGCACATCTCGGGCACCGAGCCGTCCGCGTTGATGACGCGCATGCGCCCGTCGAGCTCGGGGTGACGCGAGACGACGAGCACGCCATCGGCGCCGATGCCGCGACGGCGATCGCACAAGAGCACCGCGTCGCCCGGCGTGAGCGCGTCCTCGTTCCCCTCGATGACGACGAAGTCGTTGCCGAGCCCTTCGTATTTCGCGAAGCGGCGCATCACGTCCGCCCCGAGGGTAGCAGAAGTGCGATCCGCGCTCGCGCGTCGGCCTCGGAAATACGTGCAACATGCACGCGTTTGTGCCGGCCGCTCTCGCCGCGCACGATCGCGACGTCCCGCTTGCCGACGCCGAGGGCGCGCGCGAGGAACCGAACGAGCTCTTCGTTCGCTTCGCCGTCGACCGGCGGCGCGGCGATCGCCACCTCGAGCGCGCCTTCGTGCTCGCCGCGCACCGCGCTCTTCGACGCGCGCGGTTTGGCCAAGACGAGCAGCTCGACGCCGTCTCCTTTCGCGGTCACCGTCACCATTAAGGGGTACCCTTCGCAGCAGCATGACCCAGCTTCGCTGGATGACGACAGGCGAATCGCACGGCCCGCGAATCACCGCGGTGGTGGATGGGATCGTCGCGGGTCTGCCGCTCGTCTCGGACGACGTCGACGCCGATCTTGCGCGCCGTCAGCGCGGCTACGGCCGAGGCGGCCGCATGAAGATCGAGCACGATCGCGTGACGTTCACCGCGGGCGTTCGCGACGGCCGCACGCTCGGCTCGCCGATCTGCATGACGATCGAGAACCGCGATTTCGCGAGCTGGACGGATCGCATGGCGCCCGAGCCGCTCCCGAAGCGACCCGATCCACTCACGCGCCCGCGACCGGGTCACGCGGATCTCGCTGGCGGCCTCAAGTTCGATCGTGACGATCTCCGCGACGTCCTCGAGCGCGCGAGCGCCCGGGAGACTGCGGCGCGCACCGCGGTCGGCGCCGTCGCGCGCAAGCTCCTCGGCGCGCTCGACATCGAGCGTCTTCGCGCACGTCGTCGCCATCGGCCCCGTGCACGCCGACGTCGCGGGCCTCTCGCACGCCGAGCTTCGCGCGCGAGCGCGAGCGTCGGATCTCTCGTGCGCCGATCCCGACGCCGAGAAGCGCATGCGCGAGGCGATCCACGAGGCCGTCACACGCAGGCGACACGCTCGGCGGCGTCTTCGAGGTCGTCGCGACGGGCGTCCCGCCGGGCCTCGGCAGCCACACGCATTGGGATCGCAAGCTCGACGGCCGCCTCGCGCAAGCGCTCGTGAGCATCCAGGCGATCAAGGCCGTCGAGATCGGCGACGGCTGGTCGGCGGCCGGCCGACGCGGCTCCACGGTCCACGACCCCATCGGCTACGACCACGACTCGCAGGCGCTTCACCCGCGCGTCGAACCACGCCGGCGGCCTCGAAGGCGGCGTCTCGAACGGCGAGCCCATCGTCTGCCGCGCGGCGATGAAGCCGATCGCGACGCTCAAGCGCGCGCTCCCGAGCGTCGACGTCCACACGAAGGAGCCCTTCGACGCCGCGTTCGAGCGGAGCGACGTGTGCGCGGTCGCCGCCGCATCCGTCGTCGGCGAGGCCATGGTCGCGATCACGCTCGCGACGGCGCTCCTCGAGAAATTCGGCAGTGACTCGCTCGACGAGCTCCGGCGCAACGTCGAAGGCTTCCAGCGACAAATCGAGGAGTTCTGATGAAGTCCCTTCTTTTGGCTGGTTTCATGGGCACCGGGAAGAGCACCGTCGGCCCGCTCGCCGCGTCTCGGCTCGGCGTCCCGTTCGTCGACACCGACGAGCTCGTCGCGCGCGAAGCCGGCGAGAGCGTCCCCGAGATCTGGCGCCGCGAGGGTGAGGCGAGCTTTCGCGAGCGCGAGCGCGCGGTGCTCGAGAAGCTCCTCGCCGATGGCGTCGCGCGCGTCGTCGCGCTCGGTGGCGGCACGCTGCTCCAGCGCGAGCTTCGTCACGCCGCGCTCGATCGCGCCGTCGTCGTGACGCTCACGTCCGAGCCCGACGAGATCCTCCGCCGCGTCGGCGACGTCTCCTCGCGTCCGAACCTCGCGAGCTCGGACCCACGGCGGCGCGTCGCGGATCTCCTCGAGGCGCGCAGCGAGGCTTACGCCGAGTGCCACGCGACGCTGTCGACCGACGGAGTCGACGCGGACGAAATCGCCGAAGCCGCGGTCGCCGTCCTTCGCCGCGATCCGCTCGTCTTGCCGCTCGGAGCGCGCACGTACGCCATCGACGTCGTTTACGACGTGCCCGAGGCGCTCACCGACGCCATCGCGCGCCTCGCGCCCTCATCGCTCGTCGTCGTGAGCGACGCCGCGGTCCACCGCGCGCGCGGCGCGGCCCTCACGCGCGCCCTCTCGCACCTCGCGCTCCCTCACATCGAGGTCACGCTCGCGCACGGCGAAGAGCACAAGACCCTCGCGACCGTCTCCACGATCTGGGACGCCGCGCTCGGCGCGGGCGTGGATCGCGACACGCTCGTGGTCGCGTTCGGTGGCGGCGTCACCTCGGATCTGGCGGCTTTTGCGGCCTCGACGCTCCTTCGTGGGGTTCGCTTCGTCTCGGCGCCCACGACGCTGCTCGCGATGGTCGACGCCTCCGTCGGCGGAAAGACGGGCTTCGATCACCCAGCCGGAAAGAACCTCATCGGCACCATCCATCAGCCACACGCGGTCGTCGTCGACACGGCGCACCTCTCGACGCTTCCCATCCGCGAGATGCGTGCGGGCTTCGCCGAGGTCGTGAAGATCGCGCTCGCGACGAGCGCTCCGCTCTTCGAGCGTCTCGAGGCCGAGCACGCCGCGCTCTTCGATCCCGCGTCTCGCGTGCTCCTCGAGGTCGTCCGCGAGTCGATCGCGCTCAAGGCCCGCGTCGTCCGCGACGACGAGCGCGAGAGCGGCCGCCGCGCGATCCTGAACCTAGGCCACACGATCGGCCACGCGCTCGAAGCGAACGGCGGCTATCGCAAATACCTCCACGGCGAGGCGGTCTCGCTCGGTCTCGTCGCCGAGCTCGAGATCGCGGCGGCGCGCGATCTCACTCCGCCCGATCTCGCAGCGCGCACGAAGCGACTGCTCGCCAATCTCGGTCTCCAAACCGACGTCGCGCGTGACGAGCTCCGCGTCGCGAGCCGCTTCATGGCCTCCGACAAAAAGCGCCGCGGCGCGCACCTCGCACTACCCATCGTCACCGCGCTCGGTCGCGCGGAGGTGCGAGAGGTACCTCCCGACCTGCTTCGCAAAGGGTAGCTTTCTTGGCGCTGGCCTCCTGCACCAGGTACGCTGTTGCAGAATACAGGGAGCTTGGCCATGTCGCGCACACTAGCGAGAGTCGTCGGTGCACTTTCGGGTACGTTGCTCGTCGCAGCGAGCGCGAGCTCCTGCGTCCAGAACAACGCGTCGCTGCTCATCATCGGGGTCCTCTCTCCGCCGCTCACCGTCCAAGCCGGGAGCGCTTGCGTGTACACCTCGACCCTCACCGGCCCGTTCCTCTCGAACGGTACGATGGACGTGGCGTTCGAGGAGGAATACGTCCCCGTTCTTCTTCTCGGCAACCAGCTCGTACCGCGCAGCGATCCGCCGAACGTTCGCCTCGAGACCGACGCGATCACGATTCAAGGCGCCATCGTCCGCGTGACCGACTCGGCGGGCAGCGAGCTCGACAACTACACGGTGCCAGGCATCGCGTTCCTCGAGCCATCCGCCGGCGGCACTCCAGGTCTGTCGACCTTCTCGACCACGCTCGTCTCTCCCAAGGCCGCTGACGCGGTGCGTCAATCGCTCGGCAACACGTTTGGCACCAAGCGGTTGATCTCGTACGTGAAAGTGTTCGGGATCACGACGGGCGGCACGCACATCGAGTCTGGCGAGGTCGGCATCCCGGTGAACGCGTGCAATGGCTGCCTCGTGACCTTTCCCGTCGGCTCGGACGATCCAGCAGCAGCCACGCAGCCGAACTGTCTCTTGACCTCATCGGGCACTGCGTCCGTCGTCACGCCTTGCGTCTTTGGCCAGGATCAGACCATCGATTGCCGTCTATGTCAGGGCAACGTTGCCTGCGATCCGTCGCTTCGCTGACATCGCCTTCGGCGCGGCGCTCCTTGCCTCGGCCGAGCCGGCGCGAGCCGATCCACAGATCTCGGTTGGTCTGACCGCGGGCGGTGGCGCCGCGTATCTCCGCACGCGCGGCCCCGTCGGCGTCTTCACGATGGGTCTCCACGGCGACGTTCTCTTCTTCCGAAAGAGCGATCGCGACTTCGCCTTCGGTCCGTACATCGAGGTGCTGACCGTAGCGTTCGAGACGTTCGAGATGGGCGGCGGCGTGAGCTGGCTGATTCCGATCAGCGAGCACGTTCCGCTCGTGCTCTCCGCAGGTGCCCATGCGCGCGCGTACGAAGGCGGATGGGAGCCAGGCGTCCACGCGCGTCTCTGGCTCGGTTCGCGCAGCTACAACTTCCGCTCGATCTACGGCCTCGCCGCGGGCGTGTTCGTCGAAGGTCGTTGGGGTCTTGGAGAGGGTCAGCAGGCCGACATCCTCGGCGGCGCGCAGGTCGATCTCGAGGTCTTCGCGCTGCCGTTCGTGCTGCTCTACAACGCGTTCCGATCGCCGCACGAATGAGCGCGATCGGTGTATGCTCGCCGCGATGGAACGTCGGGCGATTCAACTCCGCGTCGCAGGCCAGACCTTCAAGGTGGTGAGCAGCGCGGACGAAGATGAGCTTCGCCAGTTGGCCGCCGTCGTTGACGAGCGAGTCACCGCTTTGGTCCCCAAGGGCCGCGCCATCCCACCGAACGCCATCCTGCTCGCCGCCATCGCCCTCGCCCACGACCTTCAAGACGAACGCAGCCGCCGATCCTCGCTCGAGCGACGCACGCGCGACGTGCTTCGTCGTGTCCTCATGCGCATCGACCACGCCCTGGATATGGACACGGAGGCGTCGGTCGAAGCAGAAGCGGAATAGGTTTCACGTGAAACCATTGCCGCGCGCGCTCGCGCATCTCGCGCCTGCGTTGGAGGTGCTTCGTCAGCAAGACCGCCTGCGGTCCCGAAGCGAGCCCGTCGGCGACCATGTCTCCTTTTGCTCGAATGATTACCTCGGGCTCGCACGCGAGGTCGCTCCTGAAGCGCCTTCGGGCGCCGGCGCATCACGGCTCATCGCGGGCGAGCACCCCGAGCACGCAAGGCTCGAACGCGCCCTCGCGGAATGGCTTGGAGCGGAGCAGGCCCTCCTCTTTTCCAGCGGATATGCGGCGAACGTCGGCGTTTTGACGGCGCTCGTGGGGCGTGGGGATTGGGTCGTGAGCGACGCCCTAAACCACGCTTCCATCATCGACGGGCTCCGGCTTGCGCGGGCGGAGGTGGCTGTCGTTCCGCATCTCGACGTCGCTTCGGTCGAGCGAGCTCTCTCGGAACGCGGCGACCGGCGCGCATGGGTCGTGACCGAGACGTACTTCAGCATGGACGCGGATACGCCCGACCTGGCGCGCTTGAGGGATGTGTGTGACGCGGCTGGCGCCGGACTCATCGTCGATGAGGCGCACGCTTTCGGCGTGTTCGGCCCAGGCGGACGCGGGCTCTCAGCAGCTGCTGGCGTCGAGCCCGACGTGAGGGTGGGCACGCTCGGGAAAGCGTTTGGAGCGAGCGGAGCGTTCGTCGCGGGGTGTCGTGTCCTCATCGACTGGCTTTGGAATCGGGCGCGGTCGCATGTCTTTTCGACCGGGCTCAGCCCCGTCGTCGCGGCGGCGGCTCGAGCGAACTTCGAGCGTTCGCTGCGTGATGATTCGCTTCGAGCACGTGCGATCAAGCACGCGGACCGATTTCGGACGGAAATGCACGTCCTCGGCGCAGACGTCCGCGGCCACGGTCCGATCGTGCCCTGGGTCATCGGAACCGAAGCGCGAGCTCTCCAGGTGGCCGTCCGGCTGCGCGCGGCCAACGTCCACGCCGTCGCCGTCCGTCCACCAACCGTGCCCGACTACACGAGCAGAATCCGGTTTGCGTTCACCGCACGGCACACGGACGAAGATGTGTCGCGTGTCCTCGCTGCCTCGCGGGAGGCTCTCGCCTGCCTGGACGACTGATGGTCGTCCGCATCGTTTCACGTGACACCTTCACATCCGATGACTGTAACGGGGGTCGACCCTTGGGTCGACTAGTGCTTGAGTCGTCCTCTATCCATATGATAACGCGCTGCATTTAGCTTTTGCGCAAACTGTGCGTCGTGCGTAATCAGCACGACTGTAGCGCCGCGTGTGACCTCGTCTTGGATGACCCGCTCGACCCGCTCGACCGAGGCTTGGTCGAGACCTGTCGAAGGCTCATCGAGCAGGAGCAGATCGGGCTCGTGAAGGAGCGCACGCGCCAGCGCCACGCGCTGCCGTTGGCCGCGCGACGCGGTCCGCATCGCGCGCCCGCCGAACTCGCCGATCGCGAAGCGCTCCGAGCTTCGCTTCCAGGCGCCCTCGACGTTCACCCCGGCGAGGCGGGCGGCGAGCTCGATGTTCTCCCGGCCGGTGAGGTCCGGATAACAGAGCGTGTCGTGGCCGAGCCAACCTAGCCTCGCCCGCACGTCGCTGTGCGTGCGCCCGAGGCGTCCATACTCGATGCGTCCGGATGTAGGACGAATCAGCGTGCCGATGATCCCGAGGAGCGTGCTCTTGCCGGACCCGTTCGCGCCCTCGATGACCACGGCGCGCGCGGGCGGCAGCTCGAGCGTGACGTCGATGACGGCACGCACTGCGCCGAAGCTTTTGCTGATGTGGGAGAGCGTGATCGCGTCCTGGGGCACGCCCAGCACTGTACCTTTTCGTTCCGTGCTACGCTTGGCAGCATGACCGCAGCCGCCGCGGTGCAACCGGAGGAGCTCCCCGCGTTGCATAAACTCCGGCAAGCAGTCGAGGGCGCACTCGAGGGCAAGCAGGACGCCGTCGAGCTCGCGCTCGTCGCGCTCCTGTCGCGTGGGCACTTGCTCGTCGAGGACGTTCCTGGCGTTGGAAAGACGACGCTCGCGCGAGCGCTCGCACGCGCGGTTGGCGGTGAGCTTCGCCGCGTCCAGTTCACGAGCGACCTCATGCCGAGCGACGTGCTCGGCGTCTCCGTCTACGACCAGCGCTCCGCCGAGTTCGTGCTCCGGCAGGGACCCATCTTCGCGAACGTCGTCCTCGCCGACGAGATCAACCGCGCGTCGCCGCGCACCCAGTCGGCGCTGCTCGAGGCCATGAACGAGGGGCAGGTCTCGCTCGACGGACAGACGCTCCCGCTGCCGGACCCGTTCCTCGTCATCGCGACGCAGAACCCGCAGGAGTTCGCGGGAACGTTCCCGCTCCCCGAGTCGCAGCTCGATCGCTTCTTGATCCGTATTCGCCTCGGGTACGCGCCGCCCGAGGTCGAGATGCGCTTGATCCTCGAGGGTAACCTCGACACCGTGCGCGACGTGCCCGTGGTGCTCGATCCGTCGCGCCTCGTCGGGCTCCAGCGCGAGGTCGATCGCGTGACGCTCGACGGCGCGCTCGCGAGCTACCTCCAGGCCATCATCCTCGCGACGCGCTCGGCTCCGTCGCTCTCGCTCGGCGCGTCGACCCGCGGCGCGATCTCGCTCGCCAAGGCGGCGCGCGCGCAGGCGCTGCTCCGCGGGCGGACGTACTGCATCGCCGACGACATCCACGATCTGGCCGTGCCCGTCCTCGCGCACCGCGTGAGGCTCACGTCGCACGCCGACGGGTTCGCGCCGACGCGCGACGAGGCCGAGGCTGCCGTGCGTGAGATCGTCGCGCGCATTCCGGTTCCGCTCTGAGCGCCCGCGCATGGCTGCTGCAGCAAAGCCGCGCACGATCGTGACTCGGCCCGCGGGCTGGAGGCGATGGTTCCGCCTCTCGAGCATGCGCCCGCCGCGGAAGCTGAAGTTCACGCGCGAGGGGAAGTTCTTCGTCGGGATCACGTTCGGCGTCGGGTTCGCCGCGCTGAACACCGCCAACAACCTGCTCTATCTGCTGCTCGGCATGCTGCTCGCGCTCATCGTGGTGAGCGGCGTGATGAGCGAGCTGTCGCTTCGCGAGCTGACGGTCGTGCGCCGGCTTCCGCTGCGCGCCCAAGTCGGTCGCGCCCACTTGGTCGAAATCGAGGTGTTCAACCACAAGGGCCGCGTGCCCTCGTACGCGATCGAGGTCGAGGACCTTCGCGCCGCGCAGCCGGCCGACAAGCGGTGCTTCTTTCTGAAGATCTCGCCCGAAATCGGCGCAGGTCGCGGCGTATCGAAGAACGCCGCTCAAGCGCGGGCGCGACGTGCACGTCGGGTTCCGCATCGCGACGCGCTTTCCATTCGGGTTGTTCGAGAAGTCTCGCGAGGTGCCCGCGGAGGGAGAGCTCATCATCTATCCGGCCGTCGACCCGGTGCAGCTGCCTCCGAGCGGATCTGGCCGACACGCGGGCCACGATTCGTCCCTCGGTCGCGGGCAAGGGGAGGACTTCCTCGGCCTGCGCGCGCTCCGCGACGGAGAGGACCAGCGCGACGTGCACTGGCGGAAGTCGGCCGCGCTCGGTCACATGGTGGCGCGCGAGCGCGCGCGCGAGGCCCGCCCCGACGTCACGCTCTCGCTCGACGCGCTCAAGCCCGCGGGCGCCGCGGACGATTGGGATCTCGCGTTCGAGCGCCGCATTCGCGAGGTCGCCTCGCGCGCGGTCGCCCATTTGAAGCGCGGCGACAGCGTCACGGTGCGGACGTCGACGAACCTCATCGTCCGTGGGGATCGCGCGTCGGGCGCCGATCCGATCCTCCGCTTCTTGGCGCTCCTCGAGGCGCTACCGGCGTCCTCGCGACGCGACGAGAAGGTGGCCTGATGCGGTTCGGCCTCGTGCACCGCGTGATGACCGATGCCCTCGCGGTGCTCGGGATCCTCGCGGTCGTGAGCACGGCGGCTCTCGCTCCGTGGACGACGGTCGCGCTCCTCGTCGGGCTCGTGGGTGCCCTCGCCGTACCGGAGGCGTGGCAGACGAAGCCCTTCTTCCGCCACACGGCGACGACGGGCATGCTCCTCCTCTTCGTCGTCCAGGGCGCGCGCATCGTCGCGGGTCAGCCCGTCATCGACGTGATGGTGGAGTTCGCGGCGCTCATCCAAATCGTGCGGCTCGCGACGCGACGCGGGGCGGCGCACGATCAGCAGATCATCGTCCTCTCGCTCCTTCACTTCGTCGCGGGGACGGTGCTCGGTGGCGGGCTCGCGTATGGCCTCTGCTTCCTCGGGTTCCTCGTCGTCGCGCCGGGCGCGCTCGTGCTCTCGCACCTCCGCCGCGAGGTCGAGGGCAACTACCGCCAGGGCGCGCGCGATCGCACGGGCCTTCCCGTCGACGTGCCGCGCATCCTCCGCAGTCGGCGCGTCGTGGGTCGCGGCTTCCTCGCGTCGACGTGCCTCATCTCCGTGCCGATCTTCCTCTTCACGGCGCTGCTCTTCGTTCTCTTTCCGCGCGTCGGGCTCTCGCTCCTCTTGCTCAATCACCCGCACCCGGGGCGCATGGTCGGCTTCACCGATCACGTGAAGATCGACGAGGTCGGGCTCATTCGCTCGAACCCGCAGATGGCGCTCCGCTTCGAGATGCCCGATCTGCCGAACCCGCCGCCCGCGCGCATGATCCTGCGCCTTCGCGGCACCGCGTTCGACGCGTCCGACGGCGTGAACTGGTCGCGCACGCAGACCGAGCGGCACGCGGGCGAGCACGTCGGCGACATCTACACGCTCCACCGCATGCCCCACACGGGCGACAAGAAGATCACGTTCGACGTCGAGCCGATCGATCCGCCGGTGATCTTCCTGCCGCCTCGAAGCGTCGCGGTGCAGGTGAAGCCGCAGAGCCAGTCGCTCATCAGCGATGGCCTCTCGCTCCAGCGCGGTCCGGAGGGTGAAGTTCGCTACGGCGGCGGCGACGCGCGCGGGATCCGCTACGACGTCTATATCGCGCCCGACAACGAGATCATCAGCGAGCCGCTCGCGACGACGGATCGCGCGCGTTATCTGTCGCTCCCCAACCTCCCGACGCGCATCGGCGACCTCGCGCGCAAGTGGTCCGAGGGGCAAACGACGCCTTGGCAGAAGGCGCACGCCATCGAGGATCACCTGCGGCACGACTTCAAATACGACCTCAACTCACCCTCGGGCGGCGCCGCGCAGCCGCTCGATGATTTCTTGTTCGTGTCGAAGCGCGGGCACTGCGAGTTCTTCTCGACGGCGATGGCGCTCATGCTTCGCGAGATCGGCATCCCGTCGCGCAACGTGACCGGCTTCGTCGGCGGCACGTACAACCGCTTCGGGCACTACTACGCGGTGCGCGAAGGCGAGGCGCACTCGTGGGTCGAGGCGTACATCGACGACGCGCACTCGGGCTGGATGACGTTCGACCCCACGCCGAGCGCGGGAGCACAACCCCTCGGCGACACGACCGGCGCGTGGGTCTACATGCGCGATCTCGTGGAAGCGGTGTCGCAGCGCTGGAACCACTACGTCATCGGCTACGATCTGCGCTCGCAGGTTCACCTCTACGACTGGTTCCGCGGCTCACCGGGAAAGAGCTCGCTCAAGCGCTTGTGGTACGCGCTCGCGGCCGTCGCGCTCGGGCTCGCCGCGTACGTCGTGTGGAGGCGGCGGCGGCGCGGAAACCAGAAGTCAGGCGCGCCCGACAGGAAGAACGAGCGCGGGCAACAGGTCGCCGCGTCGATGTACCGCGTGCTCGAGCAGGCGCTCATCGCGCAGGGCCTCACGAGACCGCCGTCGCTTCCGCCGCTGCGATTCGCCGAAGATCTCCGTGCGCGCGCGCACCCGCTCGCGACGGAGGTCATCGATCTCACGGAAATCTATTTGAGCGTGCGCTTCGGCGGGACGAAGCTCAGCGAGACCTCGCTGCGCGGCTTCGACAAGCGCGTGCGCGCCGTGCGCGTTTGGCGGCGATCGCCCTCAGCGGCGTGACAGGCGAATGCGCACGTCGTCACCGCGCCCGTAGCCGACGAGGCTCCCGCGCTTCGGCTTCGCGTCGACGCCCGAGTGCTCGAGATCCGGCGCGCCGCACTCGACCCACGCGACCACGAGCAGATCGTCTTTCGAGGCCACGTGAGGGACCTCGACGGAGAGACCGTGTTTGAGCTCCTCGCGCGTGACCGCGCGCTGGATCGCGCCGAGCGGACGCCGCTCGCGTTCGTCGTACGCTTGGACGACGAGGCGGAGGCGATTTCCCTGCGGCTCGACTTCGTCGGTGCGGAGCTGTGCGCGAACGGCGCCTGCGCCCGCGCCCAGGGTGAGCGTCGTGAGGAGCGACATCCAACTCGCATTCACGGACATGCGCGCGCACGTTGCGAAGCGCGTTCCATCCACGGGTCATCCATTGCGACGCATTTCGGGCGCGCCGACCTGTGGACAATTTCGCCATGGAGTCACATCCGGGGCGAATTGTGCGCGCGCCTCAGGGCATGCAGCCGTTGGCCTGATTCGACCAGAGGCGGGTGACCAGCACCCCCTCTTGCATGACCTTCTCCTCGCACAAGTCCGCGACCTCACCGCCGTTCACGGGGATGTCCGTGTCGCTCACCCAACCGTCGTATGGCTGCGGGTCCGTCGCCATCTCGGTGAGCTCGTGCGAGATCGCGTAGAGGCTTCGTCCGTTGTCGCACGGAGGGAAAATCGCGTACGCCTCGAGCCCGTCGTACCCGTGGTACGCGTTGGTGTCGATGCAGGTCTGGTACGTGTAGCTCCCCGCGTGGCCGAGCGCGACGTTTACGCCGGTCGGCAAGAAAATCGCGTACGCCTGCGCGACCAGAGGGATGCCGATGCCGGTGCCCGCGTCGACGTCCCCGTGGATGGCCGACGCGATTCTGTTCTGAAGGACGATGACGTCGATGAGGTTGTTGGCGTCGAGATCGCCCGGCTGGACGAGCACGCTCGTCGGCACGCGGACGCTCCCGACGAACGAGCCGTTACCGACCCCGTACTCTTCGAGCAGAAGCCAGTATGGCGAGCCGACGAGCCACTTGAGGATCGGATCGTCGTTCGGCGCGGCGCCCGCGTCGACGTCACCGACGTAGACGACCGCGAGCTGCATCTGCGGGAGCGTGATGTTCGAGTGCGGAAGGAGGCGTATGCCGGAGTCGGGATGGCCGACGCCGCCGTCCGGGTTCACGATGCCGATGTTGTCGTTGCCCGCGTCGACCGGAGCAGTCGGCGACTCACTGCACGCGAAGACCGTCATGCAGAGCGCGCTCACTGCAGCGAGCTCGGCGCGGCTCATGCAAAAGACGATGGCTCAACCCGATTAAATGTCGAGGTTTTTCACGTTGAGCGCGTTGTTCTCGATGAACTCGCGGCGCGGCTCGACCTGGTCTCCCATCAAGATCGTGAAGATTTGGTCGGTCTGCACGGCGTCATCGAGGCGAACTTGCAGCATGACGCGCGCGTTCGGATCGAGCGTCGTCTCCCAGAGCTGCTCGGGGTTCATCTCGCCGAGGCCTTTGTAGCGTTGGAGCTGCACGCCCTTGCGGCCGCGCGCCTCGAGGTAGTCCCAGAGGGCGTCGGCGTCTTCGAGCTGCGTCTCTTCCTGCTCTTTGCCTTGCGCCTTCGCCTCGCGGACGAAATACGGCGCGGGGCCGATCGAGCGCACGTCTTGTTCGATGGCGTAGAGCTCTTCGTACTCGGCCGAGTCGACGAGGTGCCAATCGATGACGGTCGTGCGCGCGTTCGCGCCGGGGCGCGGCGTGACCGTGATCGCGGCCGCGCCGTGCTCGGTCTCCCAACCCACTTCGATCGTGAGCGGGAAGATGTCCGGGTATTTCTTCTCGAGGCGCGCGCGGATCAGCGGGACCGCGGCCTCGACCTTCTTGCGCTCGCGTAGCTCGGTCTTGCCGAGGCCGCCCGCGCGGAGAGCCGCGGCGACGAGGCGCGCGTCCGCGCGGCGATCGATCTTCTGGAGCGCGCGGCGGAACATGCGGAGCCGCTCGGCGACGTGGAGGAGCGGCTGACCCGAGAGCGTCGGCCCGCGCGACGCGCGCACGGAGACGTCACGCACGCCGTTCTCGAGGAAGTAGCGATCGAGCGAAGGTTGATCCTTCACGTACTCGACCTTCTTGCCCTTCTTCACTTGGAAGAGCGGCGGCTGCGCGATGTAGATGTAGCCCTTCTCGATGAGCTCCGGCATCTGCCGGTAGAAGAACGTGAGGAGGAGCGTGCGGATGTGGCTGCCGTCGACGTCGGCGTCGGTCATGAGCACGACGTGGTGGTAGCGGAGCTTCTGGATGTCGAAGTTGCCGCCCTGCTCGGGGCTGCCGATGCCGCAGCCGAGCGCCGCGATGAGCGTGCCGATCTCCTTCGACTCGAGCATCTTGTCGAGGCGCGCGCGCTCGACGTTGAGGATCTTTCCCTTGAGCGGGAGGATCGCCTGGAACTTTCGGTCGCGGCCCTGCTTCGCCGAGCCGCCTGCGCTGTCTCCCTCGACGATGTAGAGCTCGGCCTCTTCGGGGCTGCGCGACTGGCAGTCGGCGAGCTTGCCGGAGAGCGAGTTGTAGTCGAGCGCGCCCTTGCGAACGACCTCGCGCGCCTTGCGCGCAGCCTCGCGCGCCTTCGCGGCCATGACGGCCTTCTCCATGATCTTGCGCGCGGTCTGCGGGTTCTCTTCGAAGAACCGACCGAGCTTGTCGACCATGACGTTCTCGACGATGCCCTTCACCTCGCTCGAAACGAGCTTCGACTTCGTCTGCGAGTCGAACGACGGATCGGGGTGCTTCACGCTCACGACGCCGGTGAGGCCTTCGCGGATGTCCTCACCCGAGAGGCCGCTCTTCACGTCCTTGAAGAGCTGCTGCGCCTGGCCGTAGTTGTTGAACACGCGCGTGAGCGCGGCGCGGAAGCCCGTGAGGTGCGTGCCGCCGTCCTTGTTGTGGACGTTGTTCGTGTAACAGAAGATTTGCTCGCCGTAGCTCGAGTTCCACTGGAGCGCGACCTCGACGGCCACGGGCGCGGCGCCCTCTTTCGGCACACCGCCTTCGCTCTCGGGGACTTGCTCGGCTTGGAACGTGACGACCTTGTCGTGCACGGGCTCCTTCGTCTTGTTGAGGAGCTCGACGAACTCGCGGATGCCGCCCTTGTATTCGAAGCGCTCGGAGCGGCCGGTGACTTGGCCCTCGTGCTCGCGCTCGTCGGTGAGCGTGATGACGAACCCCGCGTTGAGGAACGCGAGCTCGCGCAGGCGGCTCGCGAGGATGTCGTACTGGAACTCCGTGATCGTGAAGATCTCGTGATCGGGCTTGAACGTGACCTTCGTGCCGGTGCGATCGGTGTCGCCGATCACGCTGAGCGGCGAGACGGGCGCGCCGCGGCGATACTCCTGGAAGTAGACGTGGCCCTCGCGCGCGATCTCGAGCTTGACCCACTCGCTCACGGCGTTCACCGCGCTGACGCCGACGCCGTGGAGGCCCGCGGAGACTTTGTAGCTGCCGTGGTCGAACTTTCCGCCCGCGTGGAGGACCGTCATGACGACCTCGGCCGCGCTGATGTCACGGCCGAGCTTTTGGGACATCTCCGCGTGGATGCCGGTGGGGATGCCGCGACCGTTGTCCTGGACCGTGACCGAGCCGTCGAAGTGAATCGTCACCTCGGTCAGCGTGCAGAAACCGGCGAGGTGCTCGTCGACCGCGTTGTCGATGACCTCCCAGACGAGGTGGTGCAGACCGTCCCCGTTGTTGACGTCGCCGATGTACATGCCCGGGCGTTTGCGGACGGCCTCGAGGCCTTCGAGAACGGTGATGCTTCCGCTGTCGTAGTTGCTGGCCGGCGGGACGGATTGCGGGGTGGACGGAGGATTGACGTTCGCCATGGATGAGTATTTCGATTGAGTGTGCGCGTTGTCCGGTTTGAACCGGAGGGAGGTGCTCGCATTGAACGAGCGCGCACCGGAAAGTTGGAAAAAGTATAACCCGCCCGGCTCGGTGGCGCAAGGCAAAGGCGTGGAATTTCACGCGTGATTACAAGCACTTGCGCGGTGTCGTCGGCGTTGCATTTTGGCCTCGGCCGTGGGGTGCTGCCGAGGCCCGATTGGCGCGATGCGTCACCGCGTCAGGCGACCCGCGACAATGCGGAAATCGACGCGATCTTCGAGGTCGTTCGGGATGAGCTCGGGGCGCGTCGTCGTGAGGAACACCTGGCCGCGCTGGCTCGCGAGGAACGCGAAGAGCGCCGAGGTGCGATCTTCGTCGAGCTCGCTCGAGACGTCGTCGAGCAAGAGGATCGGACGGACGCCTCGCGCGCGCCCGATGACGGCAAGCTCCGCGGCTTTGATCGCGAGGACGAGCGCCCGGTGCTGGCCTTGCGATGCCGTCCCGCGCGCGGGCATGGCTGCGAGCTCGAGCGCGAGGTCGTCGCGGTGCGGTCCCACGCTCGCCGACCCGCGGCGCACGTCGCGAGGACGCGAGGCGACCAGCGCCGCGAGATACGCCGCTTCGTCTCGCGGCGCAGAGGGCACGTACCGTCCTTCGAACGCGAGCCCTTCGGCCGCGATGCGCTCGAACGCGGTCCTCGCGGCGTCGAGCACGGCGGTCGCGGCGGCGTCTCGCGCGTTCATCACGGCGAGGCCGTGGCGCACGACGAGCGCTTCCCAATCCTCGAGGTCTCGCGCTCGCACGCCTCGCTCTTCCAACGCGCGCTGACGCTCACGGAGCGCCCGCTGATACGACGCGACGGACTCGAGCGACGCGGGCTCGCTGTAGAGCGCGACGCGATCGAGGAGCGTGCGACGCTCTCGGCTGCTTCCCATCGTGAGCGTGAGCGACGCCGGTGAGAACACGACGACCGGCGTTCGCGCGGCGTAGACCGCGGAGCTCTTCGGACGCGCACCGTCGACACGTAGCGTTCGCGCGCCGCGGGCCTCGAGGCCGACGCTCTGCTCGCGACGCGAGCCCTCCTCGTCGAGCGTGGCGCGGACGCTCGCGTGAGCCGCTGCCGTTTGCGCATCTCGCCGAATCACCTCGATCGTGCGCGTCGCGCGGAAGCTCTTCGAGGTGGCGAGGATGTAGATCGCCTCGATCAGGTTCGTCTTGCCCTGACCGTTGTCTCCGTGCACGACGTTGAAGCGCGGCCCAGGCTCGACCTCGAGCGCCTCGAGGTTGCGCACGTCGCGCACCGCGAGCCGCACGATGGCGAGCGCGTTCATGTCAGGTGTCAGAGCACACCTCGGCTTGGGCGGGCGCGCGCGAGTTGCCTTCGACATGCGTCAGCGAGACATCGCGGCGGGGCCAACGACGACGTGAGAACCGTTCGGCTCACGCGATCGCCGGCTAAATACGCATCGGCATGACGACCGCGAGGAACTTGCGTTCGCTCACGGGGCGCACGACGGCGGGGTCGAGCTCGCCGCTGAGGCCGAGCTCCACTTCGTCTTCCGTCAGTGACCCGAGCACGTCGAGGAAATACTTGGCGTTGAACCCCACGGTGATCGCCGGGCCGCTGTACTCGATCGGCACTTCGTCCGAGCCGTCGCCGCTCTCGGGGGACTCGCTCGTGATGCGCATCGTGCCGCCGCCGAGCTGCATCTTCACGCCGCCCGTGCGCTCGCTCGCGGCGATGGCCACGGCCTTGAGCGCGTCCGAGAGCGGGGCGCGCGCGACGCGGACCTTCTTCTCCGTCGCCTGCGGGATGACCTGCGCGTACGGGGGGAACTGCGCGTCGACGAGCTTCACGCTGAACGTCGTCGTGCCCGCCTTGAAGAACGCGCTCGAGCCGCTCTGCGTGATCTCGATCTCCGGCTTTTGGTCCTTGCCGCCCTCGGCCGCGACCTCGTCGCAGAGGCGGCGGAGCTCGAGGATCGCCTTGAGCGGGATGAGCATCGTGGCGGTCGCCTGCTTGCCGACGACCTTCTGCTCCATCATCGAGAGGCGGTGTCCGTCCGTCGTGACCATGCGCACGACGTCGCCGTCCCACTCGAAGAGCGCCGAGTTGAGGTGCGCGCGCGTCTCGTCCGTCGAGATCGAGAAGTAGGTCTTCTGCATCAGCTCCGCGAGCACGTCGACGGAGAGGGAGAGGGTGGCTGCGCCGTCGGTCGGAGCGGGGAGCGGCGGAAAGTCGTCACCGGGCATGCCGCGCAGCGTGTAGCGACGCGGGCTGCCGCTCGCCTTGATGTTGGTCGACGCGCCGTCGGTCGTGATGATCTGCACCGGACCCTCGGGCATCATGCGGACGCGCTCGAGGAGATCCTTTGCTGGGACCGCGACGCTGCCGCCCTTCTTGACCTCGGCGGGGACGCGTCCGGCGATCGACAAATACAGGTCGGTCGCTGCCACGCGGAGCGCGTTCGGTCCGTCGACGGAGAGCAGGACGTTCGAGAGCACAGGCATCGTGCTCTTTCGCTCGGCGACGCCTTGCATGCGGCTTACGAGCTTGAGGAGATCCTTTTTTGCGACCGAGAGCTCCATCGGACCTCGGGCTTTACCAGAAACGTGACGCCGCGTGGTCTCTTCTCTTTTGTATATGGAATTTAATTAAACAGTAGTTTTCGTAGAGCCTGTTGGAACCTGGGTTAATCCGAAATGGCCAGTGAGGTCCACTGGTTGAGGCGCATTCGGCCTGTGGAAAGAGGTGTGTGTGCAGGGGTAGGAGCGCGTGGGGAACCGCGTTACTCACACCTATCCACAGGCCACCTGTAGGCGAGTCCCCAGCTCAACGCGCAACTTGGTCACAGGGCGGCGCGCTCACTTCGCAGTCGCGAGGACCGTCGCGAGCTCGTCGACCAGCTCACGCCGGGCGCGCTCGTACGTCTTTGGGCCGACGTCGCCCCGTGCGTGCGCGCGCTCGAGGTGGGCGACCTCGTCGAGGATGCGCTCCCGATCGCGCCTTGCAGACGCCTTGGCGGCGCCGCGCGCGCGCTTCTGGGTGGCGAGGTAGATCCCCGCGAGGATGCCGACCGCGGCGAGCGCGGATCCGACGAGGCGCGTGGGGCCCGGCGTCGGGAGATCTTCGATGCCGATCTTCAGGCGCTTCGGCGGCGGCTCGTTGTCATTGAGCTGCTTCATCGTCACGAGCTCGCGCTGGCCCTCTTCGTTCGTCTGAGAGACGGCCTCGCGGAAGCCGGGAACGGCGAGCTTCATTCCGGGAGCCGCCGCGGCGCGCACGAACATCTGGCGCACGTTGGGCGGCATGCCGATCTCGAAGTCGACGGTGGGCTCGCTGCCGTACGGGAGCTGCCACGAGAACATGATCGCGTTCTCGCCCGGAAGGAACGTGCCGTGGACGCGTCCGCCTTCCTTCGGCACGGAGTCGACGCCGATGTCGCTCATCTGCTGCTGTGCGTTCAGCGCCGTGAAGTTCTCGGGCAGATGGAGCACGAAGTCCTTCGGGACCCACGCGGTGGGCGTGCCGTTGAAGACGTCGAGACGCTCTTGGATCTGGATGCGATCGTCCTTCACCTCGACGTAGACGATCGCGCGGCTCCCGAGCTGCATGCCCGCCGGGAGGTCGTGGACGACGGGGTACACGTGCAAGACGACGTGCATGCCGTGGTCGTGGCCGAGGTTGAACGGGGCCGCGGCGAACGTGGCGTCGTCGACGTGCGACGTGACGCGGTACGCGAAGCCCGCGCCGAACTCGAGGTTCGAGAACGTCGTCGAGCCATCGGGGCCGGTGGTTTGCGAGACGTGCTTGCGGCTGTCGCCCTTCGCGACCGACTGCTGGATGATGCCGAGCTCGACGGTGCGGTTCGGGAGCACGTTGTTCGACGCGTCACGAAGCTCGACGCGGATCGTTCCCGCGGGGAGGCTCGACTCTTCGTTGCTCGTGTCGGGCGGCGGGCGGAAGACGTTCGGGTTGGCGCGAGGCTGCTGCTGTTGCTGCTGTTGCGGATCGACCTGGGGGTGACCAGCGGGGAGCGTTTGTGCGCCGGCGGCGCCGGTCGTCGCGAGGATCGCGGCGAGGACGACGAGGGATCTCATGCGTCTTCTTTCTCTTCGTCTGCGGATTCGATCTTCGCGCCGCACTTCTTGCAAAACGTCGCGTCCGCGTCGTTCTTCGTCTTGCACGCGGCGCACGTGCGCTGCTCGTCGAGCGCGTCTTCGTCGTCTTCCTCGTCGGGCGCTTCGTCCTTCAGGAGCTTGTGCTTCTCGAGGTGCGCCCGCACGAGCGCTTCGGCCTTCTCGCGATACGGCGCGAGCGAGTCGTCCATCTCTCGGATCACGTCCTTGGCCTGATCGCGGTATTGCGACGCGAGCGCGGCGTAGTCGGCGTCGTCGATCTTGCCGAGCGAGTGCTCTTGCTCGAGGTCCTTCAAAGCGCGGAGCGCGCGGCGCTTCTTGTCGGAGAGCTCGGTAGGCGCGGTCGTTCCGGCGTGCTCGAAGGCGAGGTCCACGTCGGCGTCGCCCGCGAGCGTGCGGAGGCTGTGCCACACGAGCAAGATCGCGCCGAGGAGCGCGCCCGTGACGAAGACGAGGAACGCGGACGCGACGCCGGCCGCGAAGCCGACGCCGATCGCGCCCACGATCGTGAGACCGACTACGCCGAGCGCCGTCGTCGTGAGATCGAGCTGGAGCTTATTCGTCGAGATCACGGAGCTCCTCGTCGAGTCGATCGTCGTAGTCGTCGCGCTTGGCCTCCGTACCGCCTTTCGTGGAGGACTTCTTGTCGCCTTTTTGGCCCTTCCAGCGGCGGATGAGCACGATGACGCCCGCCCCGCCCGCGCCGAACGCGACGAGCGGCACGGCGTAGATCGCGCGCATTCCGCCGCGATTCGGCGGGATCGAGAGCGCCTCGGAGCCGTACTGCTGGGCGTACTCGAGGATGATCTGATCGTTGGTCTCGCCCTCGGCGATCTTCTTGCGGAGCGCTTCGCGTGCGTCCTCTGCGTCGGAGCACGAGCACGTCGAGAGGAGATCGCGCGGGCACGTGCCGCACATGCAGCGGAGCGAGTTGAAGAGCGCGTGCTCGCGTGGGTTTTCGATGTGCACCGTGCCCGCGTGCATGCTGGACGTGCCTGCTTGTTGGGCCCATGCAGGCGCGGGCATCGCGGCGATGATGATGCCGAGCGTGAACGCGGCCGTCGCACCCGCGGCGCCTCTCGCGAACGCCCACACGCGCGACTCGGCGGGTTGGAGCTCGGGCCACATGGAGATGATGCTGCCGAAGATCAGGATGATCGCGCCGAACCAGATCCACGAAACGAGGGGGTTGATGTGGATCTGGAAGGAGGCGACCTTGGTCTGCGGGTTGATGCTCCCGACGACGAGGTAGAGGTCGTCACGCAGCGTGTGGATCATCGAGACTTCGGTCGTCGGCGAGTCCGGCATTTTTTTGTACATGAACTTCGCCGGAGTCGCGACGCCGAGCTTCACGCCGTCGCGCGTGACAGCGACGTCGCCGAAGACCATGCGCTTGGTGACGTCGAGCTCCATGCGCGGGCCGAGGTACTCGATGTCGTAGCCCGCGACTTGATAGTGCTCGTGCGGGGTCATCGACGTCTCGCGGTCGACCGTCCACGACTTGCCGGTGAAGCCGAGGAACATGAACACGAGGCCGAAGTGGACGATGAACCCGCCGTAGCGACGGCGTGAGGCGTGCGGTAGCGAGACGAGTGTGTAGATGAAATACGGCGCGACGAGCGCGACGAGCGACACGGCGATGACGGTGAAGCCAAACGTCGTCGGGCTGGGGAACGACTTGCGCATGAGCACGAGCCCGAGCACCGCGATGACCGACGCGACGAAGCCGATGGGCCAGAGCCACGAGCCTTCCTTCGCGGCTCCCGTTCGCCTTCGCGAGCGGAAGAGGAAGGCGAACTCCTGGATGATGATCGCGGCGTTGAAGACGCAGAGCGAGAAGCCGATGATCGGCGTGTACGCGTTGAACCCGCGCAGCACGACGCCCATCGCGCCGCCGTAGATCGCGTCGCCCCACACGACCGCCGGAAAACCGACGGCCTTGCCGAAGGTCACCTGAAGGAGCGCCGCGATGACCATCGCCGTCGTGGGTGCGATGAACGCGCGCTTCAGCGCGTCGGGGCTCGTCTTCTTCCAACCGAAGAGCGTGCCGATGCCCATGAGCGCGAAGATCACGAGCCCGAGCGGCTGGACCCAGACGTTGTAATAGGGCGGGCCGACGGTGACTTTGTCGCCCGAGATCGCCTCGCTGAGCATCGGGAACGTCGTCGCGACGAGCACGAAGAGCAAGAACCCGAGGAGCGCCCAGTTGTTGAGGAGGAACGTGAACTCGCGCGAGAACACCGACTCGAGCTGCGGGCGATCCGACGAGTAGTCGACGCCTTGCGTGAGCCTTCGGTAGACGACCTCGATGCCGACGTAGACCGCCGCGCCGCAGACGACGCAGTCGACGAGGATCTGCGCGGTGTTCGGCAGGCCGAGCTTCGAGAGCGCGTAGTTGCCGGGGAGGCACGCGAGGAACATCGTCCACCCCGTCGCGACGGCGGCGATGCGGAGCTTTTTGACGTCCTCTTTCTTGTCGGTGACGAGGTTACGCAGCTCGGGCCAGCGGTAGAGGATGAGCGTGAAGCAGAAGACGAACGCGATCACGAGGAACCACACGAAGTACGTGCCGATGCTCGACTGCGCGAAGGAGTGCACGCTCGCGATCGCGCCGGAGCGCGTGAGGAACGTGCCGAAGATCGTCATGAAGAACGTGACGCACACGAGCGCGATGTTCCAGACCTTGAGCAGACCTCGACGCTCTTGGATCATGACCGAGTGCACGAACGCGCTCGCCGTGATGAACGGCATGAACGCGGCGTTCTCGACGGGGTCCCACGCCCAGTAACCGCCCCAGCCGAGCTCTTCGTACGCCCAGAGCATGCCGAGCGTGTTGCCGATCGCGAGGAAGAGCCACGCGAAGAGCGTCCACTTGCGGCACGCGACGATCCACTCGGCGTCGAGGCGGCCCGTGATGAGCGCTGCGACGGCGAACGCGAACGGGATGCTGCACCCGACGAAGCCCGTGTAGAGGCTCGGCGGGTGGATGATCATGTAGAAATTCTGGAGGAGCGGGTTGAGGCCCTCGCCGTCCGCGCGGGCGCCGCCGATGCTCGTCGCGAACGGGTTCGCGGAGTACGTCATGAGCACGCAGAAGAAGATCACGATGCCCATGAGCGTCGCGATGATCCACGGCTGGAGCTCGACGTAGCGTTTCCCGAGCCATTTCACGCACGCGCCGATGTAGAGGCTGAGCAAGAACAGCCACCAGAGGAGCGAGCCGTCCTGTCCGCCCCAGAGCGCCGTCAGCAGGTAGCCGACCGACATCGAGCGGTCGGAGTAGTGCGCGACGTAGCGGAGTCGGAAGTCGTGACTCAGAAACGCGTAGGCCAGCGCGAAGACCGCGACGGCCGTGAAGGCCACGGTGCCGTAGGCGCCGAAGCGTGCTGCTTGGAGCGCGCGCGCCTTACCCGTCGACCCCGCGTAGAGCGAGATCGCGAACGTGTAGCTCGCCGCCAACATGACGCACAGGAGCAGCGCGCCGCCGAAAAGAGGAAACGTATTCCACATGTTTAGTCCCGAGCGCGCCCACACCATAGCAGGTAGACTGCGCGTGTGACGCGAACCCTCGTGACGGTCGCGCTATTCCTCGGTCTCGTTTCGCCTGCTTGTGGCGCGTCGATGCGCCCGATTCCAGACGACGTGGAGCCCGTGCCCGCGAGCGCGCACGAGTCGGCGAAGCTCGCCGACGGCGGCGCTGTGGCACAAGCGGACGCGTCGCGATTCGTCGAGCTATCGCACACGGACAAGGCTCCAGCGTGCTCGGACTCGCGGCATCGAGTCCTTCGCGTGCATCAGGTCGCGGCTGATCGATGGATCATCGCGCGCGACGTGCTCGGGGTTCTTCGAAGCGAGCGTAAGGCGCAAGTTTCGCAGCAGCTCGATCAGAACGGGGCGATCGTGGGGATGTCGGTCGAGGACGTCGGCGAGGATTCTTGTCTCGGCGCGATCGGATTCCGAACGGGGGATCTCGTCCGCACGGTGAACGGGCTGTCGCTCGACTACGCTGCGTGGTCGAACGTGTATCAGTCGATTCAGAAGAACGGGTCGGCCGTGGTGCGGCTCGACCGCGGGGGGCGCACGCTGACCGTGCTCTACGAGGTTCGAGACGATTGATGAAGGACGCGTGGAAGACGCACGCCGCGCTGTGGATCGTGCAGCTCGCGTTCGCGTCGCAGGCGGTCGAGGGGAAGGTCGCTATGGCCGATTTCGCGCAGGGCGGCGCGGGCATCGATCCGGTCGCGCTCGCGATGGCGCGCATGACGGGCGCGGCGGTCTTCTTCGTGGTGTTCACGAGCGCGCGCGGCGTCCTCGCGAAGACGACCACGCGCGACAAGCTCGCGATCGCGGGGCTCTCGGTGCTCGGCATCACGCTGAACCAGACGCTCTTCCTCGTCGGGCTGCGGCTCACGTCGTCGACGGCCGCCGCGCTCTTGAGCGTGACGATCCCCGTCTTCACCGCGGGCATCGCGGCGGCGATGCGCGTCGAGAGGATCTCGACGGTGCTCGCGCTCGGGCTCGGGCTCGCGGTCGTCGGCGTCCTGTGCCTCACGGGCGTGAGCTCGATCGATCGCGGCGCGGCGATCGTCACGGTGAACTCGCTGTCGTACTCCTCGTATCTGGTGCTGTCGCGCAAGCTGATCCAGAAGGTCGGCGCGCTCACGGTGGTCACGTGGCTCTTCGTGTTCGGCGCGTTCTCGTTCGCGCCGATCGGCGTTCCGGCGCTCGTGTCGAACGTGCCGCACTGGACGGCGCGGTCCGTGGGCTTCGTCGCGTACATCGTTGCAGCTCCAACGATCGTCGCGTACCTCGCGAACGCATGGGCGCTCGGTCGCTCGTCGCCGTCGCTCGTGACGATCTACGTGAGCGTGCAGCCGCTCCTCGCCGCGCTCCTGGCGTGGGTCCAGCTCGGAACGCCGCTCACCGAGCGCCTCGTCGTCGCGGCGGCGTTCATCCTCGCGGGCGTCGCGCTCGTGGTGACGCGGCCCGTGAGCGTCGGGACTACTTCCTCTTCGCCTGGAAAGTAGCGTCGCGCAGCACGTTCGCGCGCCACGACGAGAGGTGCATTTCGCCCGAGACGGAGCCGCCGTCGATCGTGCCCGTCCCCGTGCCGCTGAAGGACATGTCGGTCGTCTCGCGCGGGGCGACGTGAAATGAGATGGCGCCTTCATGTGCGACGCCGTTGATCGTCGCGGGGCCGAGCGGGCCTTCGAGCTTGCCGGTGAGCGCGCCGCCGTCGGGATCGATGGTCATCGAGAGCGCGCCTTCGCCGACCGCGCCCGCGTCGTCGCCGCGGAACTTCACGCCCTTCCAAGCCTCGGCGTCCGGGACGTAGAGCGTGCCGGCGGTGGCCGTGTACGTGCCGTCGTACGTCGCGGGGCCCGCGGGTGCTGCGCTCGCGCTCGCGACGACGCTCGCGCTCGTCGAGGCGCTCGGTGCTGGCGCGGGTTTGTCCGAGTCGTTCTTGCACGCGACGAACGCGACGAGGAAGAGAAGCCAGCGGCTCACGCGACGGTGCCTCCCGAGCGCGCGACGATGCGCACGCCAATCTCGCCCTCGAGATCCACAAGCTCGCCGCGCGCGACCTCGACGCCGCCGACGCGGAGCACGACGTTCTCGCCGATGCGTTTTCCGAGCGCGATCACGTCGCCCGCGCCGACCTGTGCCCACTCGCGCGCGCTCATCTGCGCCGAGCCGACCTCGACGCGAACGACGACCGGCGTTTCGCCGATGGATTGTGCGAGCGCGTCTCTGTCGACCATGACGTCCTCCGAGAATCGGTCCATCCCGTAGCACGAGACGGGCGTTTTCGCCGAGGTCCGCGCGGAAGGCGACGTCGGAATCGGGCGGCGAGAGGAGCAGCTCGCCCGTGATGGCGTCGCCACGTCGCGCGATCGTCAGCGGCGCGAGCGCGTCGCCTGGCTCGAGCGCGGCGAGCTCCGCGGCGGTCATCTCGAGCACGGCCGCGACGAGCGGGACCTCGATGGGCATCTCGCCGAGCGCCGCGAGGCCGCGCGCGTCGAGATCGAGATCGCGCAGAGGCTCGAGCGCCGTGCGCGGCGCGAACACATGGACGAGGTACGCGTCGTGATCGAGAAGCGCCGTGAACGCGACGCCGATTGGGTTCGGGTCGACCGCGACGACCTCGCCGAGGACGGAGTGCGCGGAGCCCGCCATGACGGCGCGGAGCGGAGCGTGCGCGCCGCGTCGCGCGGCGGCGACGAGGATCGCCGCGACCGCGCCCGCGAGCGAGGGCTGCGCGCGTCCGGGCTCGATGACGCGCGGCGGCGGTCGCTTGAGCGCGCGCGCCGCGAGGCTCCCCGCGAGCGCTTGCTCGATGACGACGGCGAACGCGCGCGTCTTGTCGGAGCGCTCGCCCGGCGCGACGAGCACGCCCACGGACGCGTCGTCGACACGGGGCGAGCTGCTGGTCACGCGCCGGAGGCGAAGAGAAAACTCGCAAGGACCGAGGAGCTCACGGAGCGCGGCCTCGGCATCGACGGGCGTGACGAACCGCGTGATCGCGCGGCGCATCTTCGAGAGGAGCGCGACGTCTGCGCGGCGGACCGAGTCGAGCGACTTCCACGGGAACGGCGCGCTCATGACTTCACGTGGGCGAGCGTGAAGTGGCGATCGCTCGTCTTGGTCACGGCGGAGTGCGGAATGCCGAGGGGCGCGACCATCGCGCGGATCTCGTCCAGCGTGAGGGCCGCGCGGAGCGACGCTTCGAGGAGCGCGACCTGTCGCGCGTGACGCTCGACGTCTTCGCGCTCGCGAGACGCGGGCTCTCCGCCGTGGAGCGTGACGAGGCGCGACACCTCCGCGTCGCTGTCGGGTCGCAGCAGATCGCGCACGAAGAGGACGCGCGCGGCGACGCGCACCATCTCGCGGAGCGCGTGCGCGGGATCCGGGATGTGGTGGACGATGCTGTTCGAGACGACGGCCTGGAAGGCGCCCGCGTCGAACGGGAGCTCCTTGGCGTCGATCTTCTCTAGCGCGATGCGCGCGCCGAGCCCTGCGCGCTCCACGTTGCGCTTCGCGAGGGCGAGCATGTGGTCCGCGAGATCGACGCCGACCATCGTGAGGCGCGGCGCTCGCCTGCACATGTCGATCGGGATGAGCGCCGTGCCCGTGCCGACGTCGAGCGCGCGTTCGAAATTTGCAAACTGCAAGCAATCGGCGCAGAAGCGCTCGTTCGGCTCGCGGTTGTCCATCACGTCGTAGTCCGCGGCGTCTTGCGCGGTATCCATCACCTCGGGCTCGAGCACGCGCGGAAGCATCGAGGTCATGATAGTGTGATCGCCGATGCGCGCGAAAATGGCTTCGTTCGTCTTCTTGGCGCTGACCCTCGGCGCGGGCGCGATCGCGCTCGCCGCCGGCGACGCGAAACCCGCGATGTCGACGAAAGACGCGGCTGCGGACGACAAATACGACCCGGACAACCGCTCGCACATCAGCCACTTCATGGAGACGTGCGTGCAAGGCAACGCGAAGTTCGTCTCGCGCGACTTCCCTGGTGCGATCGAGCTCTATCGCAAGGCGATCCAGCTCCAGCCGACGAACCCGCTCGGGCACTACCTCCTCGGCGAGGCGCAGAGCGCGTCCGGCAACTTGACCGAGGCCGAGGCCTCGTGGACGAACGCCGACAACCTCGGCGACAAGTCGCCGTCGGTGAAGACGAAGCTCCTCTTCGTGCTCGCCGATCTGAAAGAGCGTCAGAAGAAGTGGGACGACGCGAAGGCCGCGTGGACGCGCTACCGCGAGTACGTCGCGTCGCACGCGGACGCCGGCGGTCACCCCGCGACCGCGGACGCGCGCATTCAGGCGATCGACGAGATGCTCAAGCAGGACAAGGCGTACGACATCGTCCGCCAGCGCATCGCCGCGGACAAAGCCGCCGGTGGCAAGTAGCGCTCACCGCCCCAACGCCACCTCGCGCTCGAGCGCCGTGTCGGCCTCTTGCGTGAACGTCTGGAAGCTCGCGTAGTCCGCGCCGGGCTGGATTCGGCCCGCGGGGAGATCGATCGTGCGCGTGAAGCGGAGCTCGTGGCCGTGCACGGCGTCCTTCACGGAGACGAGCTGCTCTCCGTGTTTGTAGTCGTGCGTCGGGAGGCTCGCGGGCATGTGGAGCGCGTTCGCTGCGACGATCGAGAAGTCGACGTCGACGAACGTCCACGCGCCGAGGAGCAGCGGGATTTGCCGCGTCGGCAGCGTCGCGAGCTGCGCGAGGTGGAGCGGGAAGATCGGCTTCACGAGGACCTGGTTTCCCTGAACGCGACCGAGCTGCGGCATCTCCGCCTTCACGCGGAGGACGAACGGCGCGTCGAGGTTCGTCTTGTTCTCGACGACGACGTCCTTCACGCGCGCGCCGGGGAGCGTCGACGTGAGCACGCGTGACTCGACGAACGCGTAGAGCTGGCTCTCGGAGATTTTGTCGAAGACGCCGCGCATGCGGATGCCGAGCTTTCCGTGGAAGCGCTGCTCGAGCGTCACGACCGCGGAGCCGTCCTCTTTCATGTCGGCGCGGCCGAGGATCGAGACGCCGTCGCGGATGCCGTCCTTCGGCGTGGTGAGCGCGGGCGAGCCGGGCGCGAGCAAGAACCCGGGCTGGCCGCGGTAGTCCGCGGGGACGTATCCGAACGGCGCGAAGCAATCCTCGACCGTGAGGAAGATGGGACCCTTGTTGCCGGAGACGCGCGTGAGGATGCCCGTGTAGTCGTCGACGTCGCTGAGCGGGCCGACGGCGGGCGGCGCCAGGCGGTTCTTCACGAACGCGAGCTCCACGGGGATGCCGAGCTCGCGGAGCAAATACCGGAACGCGGCGTCGCGCGAGCCGGCTTTTCCGAAGAGGACGCGCCGGCCGTCTTTCTCTTGCCCGTCTTGCACGGCCTCGAGCACCGCGCGGTACACGCGCCTGGCGCGCTCGTCGCGATCGCTCGCGGGCACGCCCTTCACGTACGACTGCGCCATCGCGAAGACGCGCGGATCGAGCGGCGTCTCGTCGCTCGCGAGATCCGTGAAGCGCGCGACGGTGTCCTCGAGCGTCACGCCCCAGCCGATGCGCACGCTCGGGAGGTACTCGGCGGCGGAGACGCTCTCCGGCTCCTGCGGGAGCGGCGGGCTCTCGTCGACGCGCCAGCGACGCTCGACGTACGTCGCCGTCTCGCGCATGAGCGGCTTTGGCACCGCACCACGCGTCTCGACGTCGAGCTTCTTGTCCTTCGGCGTGAGGACGACGAACTCGCTCCGCCAGTAGCCTTTGTCCTCCTCGCGGAAGAGCCACATCGGCCCGCGGTAACGGCGTCCGTGATCGCCGTCACCCTCGGTCGTCGTGACGTGCTCGATCTCGACGTAGTCGCCGACCTCGAGGTTCGGCATCGTGAGCGTCGGCTTGCCGCTGACCGGCTCGGGCTCGAGCGTGCGGCCGTCCGGCTTGATCACGCGCAGGTGCAAGACGAGGCCCTCCGGCGGCTTTTGCTCCGCCTCTTGGTTGATCGCTTCTTGCGATTGGATCTTGAGGAGCTCGTGCTCGAGCATCTGCGCGGAGCCGTCGGGGTGCACCCAGAGCGCCGAGTAGTCGACGACGCGCGCGCTCACGCCGGCCATGTGCTTGCCGGTCTTCTCCCAGGCCTCGAACTCGCGGATCGCCTTTTTTCCGTCGAGTCGGAAGGGCTCGAGGTCCGTCGTGCCCTCGAGCAAATCGAGCGCGCCGCGGAGGTCTTCGGTCTTGGCGCCGACGAGGAGCGCGTCCGCGAGCGCCTTGCGGAGCGCCGAGTCGTCGCCGAGCGCGTACGCGCGATCGGCGAGGCGGAAGCGCGAGGTCGCGTCTTGCGGGTTCTTCTTGAGCGCCTTGGCGAGCTGCTCGAGCGCCTTGCTCGGATCGCCCGCGCGCTGGAGCACGTCCGCGATGCGACCGGCGATCTCCTTGCGCTCGGGCCTGCGCTTCTGGAGCCGCTCGAGCTCGGAGATCGCGGCCTTCCAATCGTGTCGCGCGAGCGCGCGATCGAGCGACACCTCGTAGTCCGGGTCGAGCGACTGGACGCGCGCTGCGATCTTGTCCGCGTCGGCGATCGGGCCGATCTCGTCGAGGAGCTCGAGGTTCATGCGGAGCGCGCGGACGTCATCGGGGAAGCGCTCGGCGAGATCCGCGAGCGCCTTCTTTCGCTCCGCGCGCCAGCCGACGCGCGCGTAGATGCGCGCGAGCTGCTCGAGCAGCTCGGGCTGCTCGCGGAGCTCGTCGGCGAGCTTGCGGAGCGGATCGACGGCGTCGACGAACCCGCGCTGCTCCGCGTCGTCGAGCGTGAGCCATGCGCGCGCGTACCAGAGCTTCGGATCGCGCTTCGCCGCGCGCGCCATGAGGTCGCGCTCGGTCTTGTGCTTGACCTCGCTCGGGTACGCGGGGTCGTCGTGCGCGTACGTCGCGGCGGCCTCGAGCATGTCCGCGGACGAGTCCTCGGCGACGAGGTACGGCGCGACGAGCACGCTGCCGACGTCGGGCATGCCCTCGACGTTCGCGAGGTACGCGGCGAAATACGCCCCGAGGGCGCTCGGCGCCTTCTGAGCTTTGACGATCGCGTCCAGCGGGTTCGGATCCGGGAGAACGGTCGGCGGAACGATCGCGTACGGCGCGCGACGGTCGGTCTCGGATTGGACGGGCGCGGGCCGGCCGTCGGTGTCGAGCACCCGGATCGAGGCGCGGTCGTCGAGCACGCGCGCGACGATGCGGTGCCGCCCCGCGGGGACGTGCACCGCGACGCCGAAGCGCTGCCACACGCCCCACTCGCGCAGATCGCGGACGAGCACGGGTGCGTCGTCGACGATCACGCTGAGCGCGCCCTGCACGCCGAGGACGAGATCGCGATCGCGCTCGACCGAGAAGAATCCCTCGACGTAGAAGACGCCGTTGCCCGTGGCCTCCTCGCTCGCGATCACGCACGCGGGCTGCTCGCTCTTCAGGATCTTCGGCGCCTCCGTGCGGAGCGGATCGGCGGCGAACGTCTCGGGCCAGGGACCCGGATGCTCCGCGTCGAACGTGCGTCGGCGATCGGGCGCGCTCCCGTGACCGAACGGACCTGCGAGGCGTAAGCCCGTGAGGCACCCGCTCGTCTTCACGACGAACTTGTCGAAGTCCTTTCCGGTGATCTCCGCGCGCCGGTAGGTCTCGCCCTCCATCCAGTCGGCGAGCTCGGCCTCGGCGCGCCAGCCGATGCCGCCGGGGTTCGCGACGATGTCGTCGAGGAGCGCGCGGTGCGAGTCGTAGAGCTTCGTGACGTCGAGCCGGAGCGTCTTGAGCCGGTGCGTGGCGTACCACGCGACGATCGGCGCCTCGGGCTCGTGGCTCTTTCGCGCGGCGTCGAGCGCCGTCACGTACGCCTCGGACGCGGCGCGCGGGTGACCGTGCGACTCTTCGAAGAGCCCACGCGCAGTCGATCCGAGGAGGCTCTTGTCGTTCAGCGCCTTGAGCCGCGCGATCGCGCGATCGAGCTCTTGCGCGCTCCCGCCAGGAGCGAGCTCCTCGGTGAGCGCCCAGCGCCCGACGAGCTCCGCGTCGTCGCTCGAGGGACCGTCGTGTCGGAGCGACGACACGGACGCGCCGACGCTGTTGTCGTGCGCGCCGCACGCGACGAGCGCGAGCGCGCAGATGAGTCGAAGCGCGCGCATCATTTCCCTCCCAGTGTCACGACGAGCCGCTGGCCGAGCGCCGAATCGATCGTCTCGCACCATTTTCGGAACGCTGGATACTCGGCGACCGGGATGCGCGTCTTCGTCATCGTGAGCGAGGTCTTCACGCGCACGCCGCCCGGGATCGGATCGACGGCAACCTGGAACGTGCCGAAAGGCGAGGGCACGTTGTTCGTGCCTGGCATCGCGGCGATCTTCGCGTTCGCGGGGATCTTGATCGTGTACTCGGTCTCGCTCGTCGTCTGCGCGGGGATGCGGAGATCGAGCCGACGCGACGAGAGCGTCGCGTAGTCGCGGACCATGTGCTCGCGCGGTCCGACCGGGACGCTCAAGAGATCCTGATCGCGTCGTCCGAACGCGGGCACCTTGCCCTTGGCGTGGATCTGCACGGGGGCCTCCACGTTCTCGAGATCGTTCGCCTCGATGGTCTGGATGTCCGCGCCAGGGAGATCGGTGGAGAGATCTTCCGAGAGGCGCTGCTTTCTGACCGACTCGGCGTGGTAGCGCACGCGCCAGCCCGGCGCGCTCACGCCTGTGACGGTCACGCGCCAATCGATCTGCGCCGAGCCGTCCGCGGCGAGCGTCGCATCCACCTTTCGTGACCCGACGCTCGCGCTCGCGGGCGGATCGGGCATGTGCACGAGCTTCGGTTTGCCTTCGTTGACCTGGAGCGCGAGCGCGCCGCGATCCATCGCGGGGAAATCGTTGATGCCGGAGTATTCGGCGGTGCCGTCGAGGTACATGTCGAGCGACGGCACGTAGGCGATCGCGTGATCGAAAGGCGCGAGCGAAGCCGGATAATCCTCGAAGTCGCCCCTCATGCCCGTTCGCACGATGACGATCGTCGCGGGGATACCGAGCTCCTTGAGCATCGTCACGATGAGCGTCGCTTTGTCTTTGCAGTCGCCGAAGCCGCGCGCGAAGATCTGCGAGCACCGATACGGCTTGAAGCCGTGGATGCCGAACTCGAGCGCGACGTAGCGCGTGCGCTGGACGACGTAGTCGTAGACCGCGATGACCTTGTCCTTGTCGGTCGTCTTGCCCTTCGTGATTTCGGCGACGCGCCGGCGGACCTCGTCGTCCGCGGTGAACTGATCCTTGACGAGGCCCCAGTACCACGCGCCCATCTCGTCCCAGCTCTTGTAGGTCGAGACGTGCACGTGATTGAGGAACTGCGTGTACGGCGGCTGGAGCGGCTCGGGGAGCGCGGGCGGCACGTCGAGCGCGACGAAGCGGTAGACGCGCTGCTCGCCTTTGTCCTCGATGGCGTCCGCCTTGCGGTTGAAATAGAACGTGCGCTTCTTCGGCGTGATCAGCACGTACTCGGCGCGCGCGATCGGCTCGCTCGACTGGAGGTAGTCGACGTCGCCGAAATAGTCGGCGAACGCGTTTCGCTCGGCGACGTCCTCGACGCGATATTGGAGCTCGACGACGTCGCCCGGGCTGAGGCGCGGGAAGCGCACGCGATACGTCGCCTCGCTCGTGTACGTCGCGATCGACGGATCGTTGGCGCCGCCGATCGACGTGTCGAACGAGTCGTCGACGGTCCCGTCGGCTCGATACACGTGGGCCGCGCGGATCTGCACCGTCTGCGAGTCGGACTCGTAGCCGAAGACGAAGCTGCGATCCTGCTGCGCGGCGGGGTCCGTCAGCGGTTGGAAGACGACCTGGTGGAACTTGCTCGAGAGGCCGTTCTCGAAGACCGTCGCGACGGTGAGATCGACGAGCGTGCGGCGATCGGCGCCGCTCGAGGGCGCGCCGCGCTTCGCGAGGAAATCCTTCGACGGCACCGCGTAGACCTCGTCGGCCTTCGGCTTCGCGGGCTCGAGGTGCGCGAGGTAGTCGCGCACGTCCTTGCTCTGCGGCTTGAGCTCGAGGATGTGGCGGAGGAGCGTCACCTGATCGTTCTGGTTTCCGTTCATCGCGTACGCGTCGGCGAGCTTCTGCATCGCGTCCGTGTCCTCGGGCGCGAGCTCGAGCAGGCGCTTGTAGATCGCGATCGCGCGTGGCGTGTCGCCGAGCTTCGCCTGCGTCCCGGCGGCGAGCATGAGCTTGTCGGTCGAGTCGGGATCGGTCGCGACGAGCCTGTCGATCCAGTGGAGCGCGGCGGTCGCGTCGCGACGCGCGACGGCGAGATCGACCTTCGCGCGGAGCGACTCGGGATCGTCGAAGCGAAGCGCCGCGTAGCGCGCCTCCATCTCGTCGGCCTCGGTCGTGCGATCTTCCTGGCGGAGGAGGTCGACCATGGCGCGCACGAGGGCGACGCTCCGCGGACGACGCGCGAGGGCGCGCTCGAGGAACGCGATCGCCGTGGCGCGAAGGTTCGCCTCTCCGTAGAGCTGCACGCGCGCGAGCACCGCGGGGACGTTGTCGGGATCGCGCGCGAGCGCGCGGTCGTAGTAGGGGACCGCGTCGCGCCAATTCGTGCCCGTGCGCTCGTGCGCAGCGCGCGCGAGGAGCGAATCCATGCGCTCGTCTTCGGTGACGTGGCCTTTGGAGACGAGCGCCTCGGCGTTCGCGACCCACTCGGCGCGCTGATTTCGGCTCTCTGCGAGGCTCGCCGCGAGCAAGACGCGCGGCACGGTGGGCGCGCGCTGCGCGGCGCGGACGGCCATGTCGCGCGCGAGGTGATCGGCCTCGTCGTCCGACTGCGTGAGGAGGAGGTAGCGCGCGTACGCTTCGAGCGCGGCGGGGTCGGTGCTCTTCTCGACGCCCGCGAACGCTTGAATGGGTCCGCTCACGCCGTTCGCCGGGAGCTTCTGCTTCTGGAAGAGCGCGCGCGCCTCGGCCTCGTGCGCGAAGCTCGCGTCGATCTCGAGGTGTGCGTCGGGCGAGCCGTCGGCCGCGGCGACGCGCACCGTGAAGATGGGCGCGGTCTCCGAGCCGCAGACCTTCACGAGGACGCGGTTGAACCCCGAGGCGAGGGTGACCGTGCGCCCCATTCGCTCGGGGTCGAAGTCGCGGTATTTCGCGTCCTCGAGCGCGAGCGCGCCGTTCCAAAAGACCTTCATCGAGCCGCTCGTGCCCGCCCAGATCGAGGCTTGGCGCGTCTGGCCCGCCTTGAGGCTCTTGTCGACGACGAACGACGTCGCGAAGACGCAGACGTTCTCCGTCGGGCGCACGAGCGCGTTCGTGTCGACCCAACCGAACGGCGACGCGATCGGCGCCGCGCGCCACGAGACCTTTCGCTCCTTGCCGTCGTAGGCCTTGCCTTGCGAGGGCGCGTCCTCGACCTCGGGCTCGTAAGGACGCGCGAGCCCGGTCTTTCCTTCGTTGTCGAAGGGGCCGGTGACGAGCCACTTCGAGACGAACCCGAGCGAGGCGATCTGCGCGCGCGCGCCGTCGATGTCGCCGCGTCGGCGACGGCCGTACGCCGCGAGGAGCTCGGCGTAGACGCGCGTCGATCCGCGTCGCGCACGCCCGACGGCCGCGAGCTCTTCCTCGACCTCCGTCGGGTCGCCGCGGTCCCATTCGGCCCACAATTTCCGCAGCGCGGCGTACGCGCGCGCGTCCGGAACGCTCGAGGCCTCCGCGCCGAGCGCGCTGAGCGTGGAGAAGCGCGAGAGGTCAGCGCCCGCCGCGGAAGGGGCCAACACAACGGCCGCGATCGCGAACCATCGACATGAAACCGTGCGAATCACGCGGCGACGGTAGCAGCTCCACGTCGCGCCTGTCGCCGCTCCGTGGACGTTTGGCTCGAGTGGAATGGGAGCTGCGCCCCATGCGTTTCGACTTTGAGAGCTGCGGTTCCCGCGCTAAAACGAGTCGGTTGTGACGCAGTCCGTAGCCCTGTCCGAAGGAACCACACGCGTGAGCAAGAGCGCGGTTCGGGGTTTGATCAAGACCATCCGGCCGCACCAATGGGTGAAGAACCTGTTCGTGCTCGCGCCGATGTTCTTCCACAAAGACGTCTTCATCACGACGACGATGGGGCCGGCGCTCAACCTGCGCGTCACGGGTCGAGCGCTCATCGCGACGATCGTGTTCTGCCTGCTCGCGGGCGCGATCTACACGATCAACGATCTCGCCGACGTGGAGGCCGATCGCGTCCACCCCGTGAAACGCGAGCGCCCGATCGCGAGCGGCCAGGTCCCCGAGGGCCTCGCGAAGGCGATGGCCGCGGCGCTCGTCGTGAGCTCGCTCGCGATGGCGTTCGTGCTCGATTGGCGCGTCGGCCTCGTCGCTGCGATCTACTTCGCGAAGGACATCGCGTACACGTTCAAGCTCAAGCAGATCGCCTTCCTCGACGTCGCCCTCATCGCGTCCGGCTTCGTGCTCCGCGTGCTCGCGGGCGGCTTCGCGACGGACGTCCGCGTCAGCGGGTACATGATCGCGTGCACGGCGCTCCTCGCGCTCTTCCTCGGGTTCGGCAAGCGCCGCCACGAGCTCGAGCTCGACACCGCGGTGAAGCAGCGCGCCGCGCTCGAGGCGTACTCGAAGCCGAGCCTCAACGGCGCGCTCGCCCTCACCGGGGTCGCGACCGCGTTCACGTACGTCGCGTACACGCTCGACTCGACGACGCGCGAGTTCTTCCACACGAACCTGCTCTGGCTGACCGCGCCCTTCACGGTCATCGGGATCCTGCGTTTCTTGATGCTCGTCTCCGGGCGCGCCGGGCGCGGCCTGCGCGCCGAATCGCCCACCCAAGAGATGCTCCGAGACGTGCCGTTCGTCCTGAACCTCGTCGCCTGGGTCGTGGTCGTCGTGGCGGTCGTCTATCGCCTGCGCCCGGCCGGTTGACCTCGCGCTGACCCGAGGGAAGGGCACACACGTGTGCGCCGTACATCCCGAAACGATGGCGTGGCAGGTGCTCCTCATGAAGCTTCCTGACGCGCTCGGATCCCTCGCGGCGCTCCCGGCGGATTACGTCCCGCCGCCGCTCGGGCCCGCCGAGCGCGTGGCGGAGCAGATTGCAGCCGTCGCGCGCGGGGCGCTCTTGACCGTCGACGCGGACGAGCGCCTCGTCGTCATGCGGAACGACGAGCTCGTGATCGAGGCGGAGCTCGGCGGCGTGACGCCCGAGGGAGTCGACCGCGTCCTTCTGCACGTGCTCGGCTCCGACGAGGCGCTTCCGCTCGTCGGCGCGCTCGCTCGGGCGCTCGAGTCCGACGCGATCGACTGCGAGACCGACACGGTGCTTGACGCCGACGCCATCGTGCCCGACACGCTTCGTCAATGGCAGATCCGCATCGACGACCTCCGGTAGCGGCCTCGGCAGCTGCACTTCCCGCGGGCGCGCGCGTCGACCTCGCGCTCACGCTGCCGATCTTCATCGCGTACCACCTCGGCGTTGTCTTCCTGAACATCCGCAACGCGTCGGACGTCGTCACCGGCGTCTTCATGCAGCTCGCCGAAGGCAACAAGAGCGTCTACCTCCTCATCACGCTCGCGGTGGGCGTTGTCTTCGCGACCGTGTTCGGCCTCCTCGGCCGCGGCCACGCGTTCCGCCTCGCCAAGTTCATCCAGATCGCGATCGAGGGCGTCGTCTACGCGTTCTTGATGCGCGTCGTCGCCGCGTCGGTCGTGGGCCACATGTTCGCGGGGAAGATCGCGATCCACGGCTTTCCCGGCTTCATCATGTCGCTCGGCGCGGGCTTCTACGAGGAGCTCACGTACCGCTTCTTGCTCTTCGGCGTCGGCGCGTACGTCATCCGGACGCTCCTCTTCACGGCGCGTGGCTCGATCCGCGGCGCGATCACCACGTGGTCATGGGCGCTCGTCTGCGCCGCCGCGTTCAGCGCGATGCACTACGTCGGCCCGATGGGCGACCCGTTCGAGCTGAGGTCGTTCGTCTTCCGCATGGTGCTCGGCATGACGCTCACGGTGATCTTCGTCTTCCGCGGCTTCGCGGCCGCCGTGTGGGCGCACGCATTTTATGACGTGTGGGTGATGGTTTTTTAGCCCCTCCCTGCCGTGCTCCGCGCCGAGGACGAGCCGGAGCACGGCAGGGAGGGGCCCCAAATCAGGGACAAGTCACAGGACGCACCTCGTACACGATCGGCGCCTTCGCGTCGGGCGTCACGGTGACTCGGTAGATGTGGCCGGTCACGATGCCGGTCGGGGTGATCTCGAGCGTGTCGTCGCCGTAGCCCTTCGGGAGCATGAGCGTCTTCACGGTGACGGGCTTGGCGGTCGCCATGTCTTCGATCGTCGCGGTCGCCGTGTTCATGCCGGCGGGGTAGTGGAACGACCACTGCCAGCTCATCGTCGTGTCGGGGAAATATCCGGCGGGCGGCCACGAGTACCACGTGGGGTTCGGGCCCGAGCCGCTCGTGTCGAAGACGCCGAGGCAGCCCGCGCTTCCGTATTGCGTGCCCGAGGCCTGCACCCAGCCGATCCCGATGACGCCGAGCGGCGGGTGGAGGACCCAGCGGCGGTGGCCGAGCGTCGCGTCGTTACCTGTATCCTGCACGTATTGGTCGATCGAGTCGGCGCTGCTCGTGCCCCACGAGATGTTGCTCTGGCCCGCCCACGTCGCGCCGGTCGCGTTGTAACAAACGGAGTTCGTCGGCGGGTTGTGCGCGGCGGGGCCGGCGGGGTTCCAGATCGCGATGATCGCGCAGTCTTGATCGCCGGTGTCCTTCGTCGCGCTGTCGGTGACCGTGTCGCTCAGGCCCGCGATCCAGCGGAACGCGTTCATGCGGCCGAGCGTGTCGGTGATGCCGCCCGCGGAGAACGTCCCCGGGTCGCATTGGTTCGTGCCCTTGGTGTACGGGCTCGGCGTCGTGACGACGTGGCCGCTCTTCCACCGCGTGCACATGTCCGTCTGCGCGTGCGCGGCGGGGCTGCCGCTCGGCGCCGCGACGCAGGCGCTCGTGCCGCTCGGGACGAAGCCGTCGGCGCAGACGCACGACGTGCTCTGGTAACAGACCTCGTTCGCGCCGCACTGCGTGCCGTTGCAGAGCGTCGGGCCGGTCTCCGTCGCCGGTGAGTCCTTCGTCGTGCCGTCGGTCTGCGTCGGCGCGTCGCTCGATCCGCCGTCGGGCGTCGAGCCATCGGTCGTCGACGAGTCATCACCGCTGCACGCGACCAAGAAGACCGAGAGGAGGACGATCTCGCGCATGCCACGAGGCTATCACGCGGCCGTGGGGTCGCGGAGCGGCAGGGCGATCAAAATCGCGAGCACCATGACGACGCAGCCGAGCGTGAACGGCGAGCGAATGCCGAGCGGCGAGCCGTAGACGAAGCCCGCGACCGCAGGGCCGAACACGCGCGCGAGGCTCGACATCGACTGCGACACGCCGAGCGTCGTGCCCTGCTCGCCTTCCTTCGCGCGCTTCGACACGAACGCCGACGTCGCCGGTTGCGACAACCCGTTCCCGAGCGCGAGGAGGACGCCCGAGGCGTAGAGCATCCACTGGCCGAAGTTGGGTGACGCGGCGAGCCCCACGAACGCGAGCGCTTGGAAGCCGAGCCCCCAGCGGAGGAGCGACGCGTCTTGGACCTTGCCCGAGAGGCGACGAACGATGCCGCCTTGGACCGCGGCGCCCGTGAGGCCGACGACGACGAGCAGCAAGCCGGTCTGCGCGAGCGTCATGCCGAACGCGTCTTTGTTGAAGTAGCGCATCGTCTGCTCCATCCCGGAGAAGACGAAGATGAGGAGAAAATTCGAGAGCACCGCGCGCGCGATCGCGGAGTCCTTGAGCACGTCGAGCGTGCCGCGCACGTCGATGGGCGAGAGCCTGCGCGACGATTTGCGGCGCTTCTCGGGCGGGAGCGACTCGACGAGGCCGATCGCGATCCACCCGAAGTTCACGACGCTGAGCATCGACGCGACGAAGAGCGCCCACGGGCCGTGGCGATCGTTGACGGGGATCTGCGCGAGCAGGCCGCCGAAGCCAGGGCCGAGGATGAAGCCGACGCCGAACGCGGCGCCGATGATGCCCATGCCCTTCGCGCGATCCTTGGGCGGCGTGATGTCCGCGATGTACGCGCTCGCGGTGCCGAGGTTCGCCGTCGCGAACCCCGCGAACATGCGCGCGACGAAGAGCCACGCGACGTTCGACGCGTACGCGATCGCGAGGCCGAGCGAGAGGTTCGCGATCGCCGTCGCGGCGATCGACCACATGAGCACGGGCTTTCGTCCGACGCGATCGGACAAGCGCCCCCACATCGGCACGAAGAGGAACTGCATCGCCGAGTAGCTCGACGCGAGCAGCGTCCCCGTGAACGAGCTCACGTGGAAGGTCGAGCGCGCGACCTCCGCGAGGAATGGGATCGCGAGGCCGAAGCCGAGCAGGTCGAGCGCGATCGTGAGGAAGATCGCGCCGAGTGAGGGCTTACGCTCCATGAGACGCGCTCTTTATACTCGCTCGGCCCAAATGAACGCCTCGACGTTGCCGCTGGGGCCGGCGAGCGTCGAGTCTCGCTCGCCCAAGACGCGGAATCCCGCGTCGCGCACCTCCGTCGCCACGCGCTCGATCGCGCGCGCGCGGAGCGCCGGATCCTTCACGACGCCCTTCGTCTTCGACGCCTCTTCGCGTCCGACCTCGAACTGCGGCTTCACGAGCGCGAGGAGCTGGCCGCCGTGGCGCGTGCACCGCGCGATCGCCGGGAGGAGCTTTCCGAGGCCGATGAACGACGCGTCGACGACCGTGAGATCGACGACGCCGCCGATGTCCTCGGGCGTGAGCGATCGCGCGTTGGTCCGCTCCCGCACGAGCACGCGCGGATCGGAGCGCAATTTCGACGCGAGCTGCCCATAGCCGACGTCGACCGCAGCGACCGACCGTGCGCCCCGTTGGAGGAGGCAATCGGTGAATCCGCCGGTCGAGGCACCGACGTCGAGGCAGCGAAGTCCGGTGATCTGCACGGAAAACCCGTCGATGGCGCCCGCGAGCTTCACGCCGCCGCGCGACACGTAAGGGAGGGTCTCGCCCTTCAGCGTGATTTCCGCGGATTGGAGGACGAGCGAGCCCGCTTTGTCGACGCGTTTGCCGTCCACGAGCACCCGCCCCGCGAGGACGAGCGCCTGCGCGCGCGTGCGCGATTCGGCGAGACCGCGGTCGACGACGAGCTGATCGAGGCGAGCTTTGGACGACACAGAAGGGTGATCTCAGTGTAAAAGTGCTATGAATCTGGACTTGGGGAAACGGGGAGTACCATGCCTCAGCGGCGATATGTCTTAGCGGGTTCGACGGTCATTCTACTCACGGCGCTTGGCGCGGGCTCCGCGCTCTTCGGTGCTTGCTCGCCGAACAACAACAACGCGACCGACGCGAGCGTCGACGCGCCCGTGTGCAATCCGGACAGCGGCGATCCCGCGGGATGCCCTTGCGATCCGAGCACGTCGAAGACCGTCGACTGCTACACGGGTGCGCCCGGCACGAACAGCAAAGGCATCTGTCAGACGGGCAAGCGCTCGTGCACGCCGCAAGGCACGTACACCGCGTGCGTCGGCGAGATCACGCCGCAACCCGAGGTCTGCAACTTGGCGGACGACGACTGCGACGGCATCGTCGACGATCTCGCCGAGATCGCGGACGCCGCGGTGCTCGCGCGGTGCAACTCGCCCGCGTGCGATCCGAGCTTCAGCGACGCGGCGATCACGTGCTGGGGACCCGATCCCGGCATCTGCGGCGCCGGCACGAAGACGTGCGCTCCGGGGCCGAAGGGCGGCACGCCGACCGGATGCAACGAGTTCATCCACACGCCGGCGGCCGAGATCTGCAACGGCATCGACGACGACTGCAACGGCACGATCGACGACGGCCTCAACCAAGAAGGCCCGTGCGACATGGACGACGGCTCGGCGTGGGCGGACGACGCGAACCCGATCGACGGCGGCGCCATCAAGCAAGTCCTCGGTGAGTGCCTCCACGGGAACCTCACGTGCGTGTCGAGCAACTGCGACGAGCACTCGTGCAAGGACGCGGGCGACAAGTGCTTCCCCTCGCAGCCGAACGTGGAATCGTGCAACGGCAAGGACGACGACTGCAACGGCAAGATCGACGATCACGCGTGCGCGAACTACGCGCAATACGGCGAGCCGTTCTGCTGCCACTCCGGCACGTACTTCACGTGCGGAACATCGCAATACCCGAGCTACGGCTACATCTGCGTCGACGCGGGCCCGTGAGTCAGTTCGCGAGCGTGCAGCTCGTGTAGTAGCCAGCGTCGACCTGCGAAGCCGGCGCGCAGTTGAAGAAGTAACCGTCCGTGCAGCAGTAATCGTTGCCGATCTGCTTGTCGTATTGGTCGCTGCACGCGTGGTCGTCGAACTTGCCGTTGCAGTCGTTGTCGAGGCCGTCGCAGCCATAGCCGTACTGCTGCACTTCGGTGCCGGGCTGGCCCGGTCCGCAGGCCGTGCCGCCGTCCGGGTTGCCGGCGCAGTGGAGCTGACCGTGGATGCACTCGCCGAGGACCTGCGTGGGCTGTCCGCCCTCGAAGGGGTTCGCGTCGGGCGCCCACTTCGTGCCCCATTTGACGTCGCACGCGCCGAGGTTGTCGAGGCCGTCGTCGACGATGCCGTTGCAGTCGTCGTCGATCCCGTTGCACACCTCCGCCGCGGGCGTGTGGATGAATTCTTCGCAACCCGTGGGCTGGCCGCCCTTCGGCGTGCCCATGCAGACCTTCCGTCCTGCTCCGCAGATGCCGGGGTCGGGTCCCCAGCACGTGATCGCCGCATCGGAGAAGTTGGGATCGCACGCGGGTGAGTTGCACGTCGCGATCACCGCGGCGTCGGTGAGCTCCGGGAGATCATCGGTGAAGCCGTTGCAGTCGTCGTCGGCCAGGTTGCAGACCTCTGTCTTCGGCGTCACTTCGCCTTCGCACGCGGTGTACGTGCCCTGCGGCGTGCACGAGCGCTTGCCCGTTTGGCAGATGCCCTTGCTGTTGGTGCCGGGCGGGCCCGTGTAGCAATCGGCGGTCTTCGTCGTGCCGGGATCGCACGGGCAACCCGCGGGATCGCCGCTGTCAGGATCGCACACGGGGCCGCCGTCGCCAGCGTCCGTCGTGTCGCTCGGAGAGCAGGCCGCGTCGACGCCCAGGCCGCCCGTGAACGCGAGCAGCACGGCCAGCGACGACCCCGCCCAGATGCCTCTCGACGTCGGCATGAAACCTCCTCGACGGAGAGTAACGTGATCAGACGTCGAGGCCAGGGTGAAGTGCGCGCGCGAGCGTCGCGACGCCCTCGCCGACGCGCGGGCCCGGTCGGAGGACGACCTCGTCGGCGAGCGCGATCACCTTGTCTTCGCGTACCGCGCGCACGCGGCTCCAACCGCCCGCGCTCTTCGAGATGCGCTGCGCGCCGTGCTCTTCGGCGACCGCGGCGTCGATGATGACGTCGGGATCGAGGCCCGCGACCGCCTCGATGTCGAGCGTCGGGTACGCGTCGCCGCGCGTGACGGCGTTCTGGGCGCCCGCGCGCGAGAGGATCTCGTCGCCGAAGCTCTTGGGGCCCGCCGCGACGATGGGCTGCACGCCGAAGAGAAGGAGCACGCGCGGGTGAGCGGCCGACTGCGTGACGCTCGCGATCTTCGCGAGCCGAGCGTCGACGCGCGAAGCGACGCGCTCGCCGTCTTGCGCGCGATCCAAGCGAGCGCCGAGGCCGCGGATCATCGCGAGGATGTCCGCGACGGACTCGGTGGGCGGAAAATACGTCTCGACGTCGCGCGCGCGGAGCGTGTCGTCGATGCGCCGGCCCGCGGGCCCGCGCGCGCCGACGACGAGATCAGGACGGAGCGCGACGATCGCCTCGAGGTTCGGGTCGACGTAGCCGCCGACGTCGGGGAGCGACTTCACCTCGGGCGGCCAATCGCAGTAGCGCGAGCGGCCGACGAGCGACGCGAGCGCGCCGAGCTGCGCGATCGTCTCCGTCGTCGAAGGCGAGAGCGACACGACGCGCGAAGGCGCGCCTCGCGCGTCGCGATTGGCGGTCTTTTGCGGCCGCGAGCACGCGAGCGCGAATGGCAGCACGAGGAACGCGCGCCGCTTCATTTCGACTCGACGAGTCCGTACTTGTGGAGCTTCTCGATCAGCGCGGGCCGCGAGATGCCGAGGCGCCGCGCGGTCTCGCTCTGGTTCTTTCCGGAGGCCTCGAACTGCTCGGCGATGATCGCGCGCTCGAACGACTCGACGCGGCGGCGAAGCGGGTGCGACGGCCCAGGATCGCGCGATGCGTCGACCCCGGCGGCCGGGCGGCTCTCGAGCGAGCGAAAGAGCGCGATCGTGAGCTTGTCGTCCGGCGCGACCGCCAAGAGGCGCGCGACCGTGTTCTCGAGCTCGCGCACGTTGCCAGGCCACGCTTGCTTTCGGAACGCGTCGATGAGCGCGGGCTCGATCTCGACGCTGCCCATGCCGTAGCGCTCGGCGTACGTCCGCGCGAACGAGCGCGTGAGCGGCTCGACGTCCTCGACGCGCTCTCGGAGGGGCGGCAGCCGGATCGACACGACGTCGAGCCGATAGAAGAGATCCTCGCGGAAGCGTCCGGACTTCACGTCGGCTGGGAGATCGCGGTTCGTCGCGGCGACGACGCGTACGTCGACGTGCTCGGCGCGACCGCCGACGGGCTGCACCTCGCCCGACTGGAGCGCGCGGAGGAGCTTCGCTTGGAGCGCGGGGGCGAGCTCGCCGACCTCGTCGATGAAGAGCGTGCCGCCATTCGCCGCCTGGAAATAGCCTTGCCGCGCGGAGACCGCGCCGGTGAACGCGCCCTTCGTGTGCCCGAAGAGCTCGGCCTCCGCGAGCTCGGCGGGGATCGCCGCGGCGTTGAAGCGCACGAAGGCTTTGTCGGCGCGCCGCGAGTGCGCGTGGAGCGCCGCCGCCATCACGTCCTTTCCCGAGCCGCTCTCGCCCAAGAAGAGGACCGTCACGTCCTTCGGCGCGACGCGCGCGACGAGATCGAGCACGCGCTTCGTCGCGACGCTCTCGGCGACGATGGTTCGCCCGAGCGCGGTCTCCGTGCGCAAGCGTGCATTCTGCAAGCGAAGCGAGCGCGTCTCGGCTGCGCGCTTCACCGAGAGGACGAGCTCTTCGGGATCGAAGGGCTTGGGCAGGTAGTCGAACGCGCCGGCCTTCATCGCCGCGACCGCCACGCGCTCGGACCCGTGCGCCGTGAGCATGAGCACGGGCACGCTCGGGTCCTGCGCGCGCATCGCCTCGAGCACCTGCATGCCGTCCATCGGCTGCATCGCGAGATCGGTGATGAGCACGTCCGCGCCGCGCGCCTCGAAGGCAGCGAGCCCCGCCGCGCCGCCGTCCGCGACCTCGACATCGAGGCCCGCGTCATCGAGCACGGCCTGGAGCGTGAAGCGCAGGGCGCCGTCGTCGTCGATCACGAGAACGCGAGACATCTTCCAGCCGTCGACGTTACCACTAGCCGGCGGACACGCCCGGCAGCTTGGCCGTTTCCGCCGTGCGCGGCGGGCCTTCTTCGGGGAGCTCGATCGTCACGGTGGTGCCCTTGCCCTCGGCGCTCTCGATCGTCAGCTTGCCGCCGTGCTGCTCGACGATCGCGCGCGTGATCGCGAGCCCGAGCCCCGAGCCCCCGGCGCGGGTCGTGAAATACGGCTTTTGCACGCGGTCGACGACGGCAGGCTTCATTCCGGTGCCGTGATCGATGACGCGCAGGCGAAGGACGTCCGGGCTCGCGCGCGCGACCGCGATCGTCACCTTGGCCCCGCGCGGCGACGCTTGCATCGCGTTGAGCACGACGTTGAGGAGCGCCTGTCGGATCTTGCGCGCGTCGGCGACGACCGCGGCGCGCTCGTCGCCCATGACGTCGATCGAGACGCCCATCTCCGCGGCGCGCATCTCGAGCAACACGACGAGCTCCTTCGCGACGTCGTATGGGACGATGCGCGCGAGGCGCAGATCGTCGAGGCCGCGCGTGAAGCCAAGGAAGCCGTCGACGATCGACTGGAGACGATCGGCCTCCTGCGCGACGATGCCGAGGCGCTCCGCGGTCTTCTCGTCCGACGCGCCGCGTGCCATGTGCGTCGAGAGGCCCTTGATCGCGGCGAGCGGGTTCTTCACCTCGTGTGCGAGGCGGGCAGCGACGCCCTCGAGCGAGCGCGCGTAGTCCTCGCCCTCGGTGAACGCCTCTTCACGGCGCGCGGCGAGCTCCATCGCGAGCTCGGTGTACGCCTCGGTGACGAAGAGCCCGATCCTCAGCACCGCGAAGAGCGTGAAGAGAAGCGCCCCCGTGAGAACGAGCATCGCGTGCGGCGCGAGCACGGCGGGCATCGCCGTCCACGCGACGTGACCCGGGGCGAGCGCGAGGAACGTCGTCGCGAGCGCGAACGTGCCCAAGACGAGAAACTTCGCGCCGCGCGTCTCGAGCACGACCGAGGCGCTCACGAGGACCGGAAGGCCCATCGGAAGGAGCGGGCTCGCGATCCCGCCCGTGAGGCTCACGCCGACCGCCCAATGGATCGCGTGGACCAAGAACGGCCACACGCTCGCGCGCACGCGTGCGCTCGCGATCGCGACGACGACCGCGACCGCCAGCGTCGTCGCTTGCACGAACGCCGCGATCGCGTGGTTCGACTGCGACCAGATCACCGCGAAGACGACGCCGTTGAACGGCACGAACCACGCGAGCCGCCACGCGAGCGTCTTTTCGTACATTCGCGCGAGCACCTGGCGGCGCACCGCGCTCACGCGCAATCGAAGCGCTTCGGTCCGCTTCGGCACTCGTCAGTCGCGTCGGCGACGCGCGCCGAACGCGAAGAGCCACGCGCCCCCGAGCGCGAGCGTTCCCCACGGCACGGGCTTCGACGGATCCGACTTGCCGATGGCGCAGCCGCCGCTTTGGTTGTTGAAGGTGGTCTGCGGGCTCGGGAAGCAGTAGCCGTTGCCGTTGCCGTCGCCCTGGCACATGTAGTTCGGCGCGCCGCAGTCGCTCCCGGTTCCCGTCGGGTCGCACGGCGCCGAGCAGATGTACGTCGTGCCGCCGTCGTTCGAGAGGCAGAGGCCGCTGTTGCAGTCGGTCGGGTCGGAGCACGAGGCGCCGAGCGATCCTGGCGGAGGCGGCGTCGCGCCATCGGACTGCGTGCCCGAATCGGTCGTCGTCGTGCCGCCGTCGCTCGGAGGCGGGGGCGCTTGCGTCCACGAGGGCGCGGTGTACCCGCCCGCCGAGGCCGCGGTGAGCGCGGTGTTCACGATGAAGTCCTTCCACGCGTCGGTGCGCGTGTAGACCGGCTGCACGCACGTGCTGCCCGAAGAGCCGCCGCGCGAGAGCACGCCGAACGACACCGCGAGGCTCTTGTTGAACGCGCGCTGCTCGTACGGGCTCGATCCCGAGTCGCCCTCGCATGTCGAGTCGCCGGAGATGAACTCGTTCACGGTCATCTGCGTCATCGCTTGCTGCGGACAATCGATGACGCTGTCACCCGGGATGCACGCGACCTGGATGTTTTGGAGGATGTGGCGCGTGCCAGCGTCCTGCGTCGTCGCCGAAGTGTCGCCGAAACCGATCGCGGTGACCGTCGTCGAGTAGCGCGTGTGATCGGTCATGCTGTACTGCACGACCGGCGTCACGTACTGGCCGCCCGCCTCGCCCGCCGACACGTTGTCTTGCAACATGATCAGCGCCATGTCGTTGCCGCACACCTTCGTGCCCGGCGTCGTGAAGATCTGCTTCGCCTTGTGCCAGCCGTTCGTGGACTGGCCGAGCATTTGGTAATACGTCGTGATGTAGTACGCGCTCGTCGGCGCGAGCTGCGATCCGAAGACGGTCGAGGAGCTCGTGCAGTCGATCGCTTGCGGCGACTGGTTCACGCAGTGGCGCGCGGTCATGACGAGGTTCGGCGCGATCAGCGCGCCGGAGCAAAGGAGCTGGCACTGCCCCGGACCGTTACCGACGCACACGCCGACGGCGAAGTTGTGCGCCGAGTTGTTGTCGACGGAGCCTCCCTGCACGCCTTGCGATTGCGTCGCAGGAGCGTCCGTCGAGGAACAACCCGCTGCGAGAATCACGGCTGACAAACCAGCCGTGCAGAAAGCCAAGACCTTCATCGACCGACCTCCGCTACCCCGCCCAATCGAAAGTCTAGCGAGGTGGTTGTGTAGAGCAATCACCTCCGTCGATGGTGGAAATGTACGACTACGGCGCCAACTCGATCGCGACACGTTTTGGAACGAGTGAACGTTTCACCGCTTCGTCGAAGAGCGCTTCCATCGCCGAAATCACGTCCGATCGCATCTCGCGCGTGTCGTCGTTTGCGTACATGGCGAGGTAACGGTCGAGCCCGGCTTCGTCGAGGGGCGTCCTGTCGCGGAGCTCGCGCATCACTTCGCTTCGGTGATCGAGCGCCCATGCAATCGATCGTCGGACGACGCGCGACACGCGCGCGATCGTCTCGTCACCGAGCGATTTGCGGATCACGTTCACGCCGAGCGGGAGAGGAAGGCCGCGCGCGCGTGTCCACGCCTCGCCGATGTCGGTCACGAACGCGAAGCCCTCGCGCTCGAACGCGAGGCGACCTTCGTGGATGACGAGCGCGGCGTCGACCTCGCCGGATCGCAGCGCGCTCCACACGCGCTCGTACGGCGCGATCGGGATCGACACCGGCTCGAACGACGCTTCGCCGAAGAGGATGCGCAGCACCATGTACGCGGTGGTTCGAAGACCCGGCACGCCGATGCGCTTGCCGGCGAGCGACTCGAGCGAGCACGCGCGGTTCGCGACGACGACGGGGCCGTAGCCGCGGCCGACCGACGCGCCGTGCGGCAAGAGGAGCCAGCGATCGGCGATCGTCGCGTAGCGCGCCGTCGACACGGCGAGCACGTCGATGACGGAATCGTCGGCGAGCGCGTTGAGGGCCTCGGTGTCGTGCTGCTCCATCGAGAACGCGAGGCCTTCGACGTCGATCGCGCCGTGGACGAGCGCGTGGAACATGAACGCATCGTCGCTGTCCGGCGAGTGCGCGATTCGGATCTTCACAACGCGACCTTTCTGAAGCGACGAACGCTCGCCCACACGAGCAGCACGCTGATGACGAGGAGCGCGACGACGTTCGGCAAGAGCTCGCGCGGGCCCGCGTCGCGCAAGACGATGCCGCGCATGATCTCGACCATGTGCGTCGCCGGGAGGACCCGGCCGATCGCGTAGAGCGGAAAGGGCAGGCCGGCGCTCGGGAAGATGTACCCGGAGAGGAAGATCGAGGGCAGGAAGAAGAACTGCGCCATCTGCTGCGCTTGCGCCTGCGTTTGGGCGCGCGTCGAGATGAAGAGCCCGAGGGCGAGGAGCGCGAAGAGATAGACGAGGGCCATGGCGAAGAGGAACACGAGGCTGCCGCGTATCGGCACGTCGAAGCCGAAGCGCATGACGGCGAGGATGACCGCCGTCTCGACGACGCCGATGACGAGATAGGGTGCGAGCTTGCCGAGCATCAAGCCCAAAGGATCGATCGGCGTGACGAGGAGCTGCTCGAGCGTGCCCTTCTCGCGCTCGCGCACGATGGCGATCGCCGTGAGGACGATCGCGACGATCTGCAGCATGATCGCGACGAGCCCGGGGATGATGTAGTTGGCCGTGCGGCCGTCCGGGTTGAACAAGATGATGGGTTGCGTCGAGAGCGCGGGCGGCGGGGCGGCGACGCCGCGTCCCTCGGCGACCTCTTCGAGGCTCACGTTCGCGGCAAGGCCGGTCACCGCGGCGAGCGCTTGGGCGCTCACCGTCGAGTCGGAGCCGTCGATGAGCACGAGCACCTTCGCGCCGGTCCCGCGCGCGCGTTTCTCGTGATAGTCGGGCGGGATGACCACGCCGACGCGCGCGCGCCCTGCGGTGATCTCCTCGCGCGCCATGTGCGGGTTGGGCGTGATCTTCGTGACCTCGAACGTGTGCGTCGCGCGCAGTTGATCGACGAGCTCGCGGCTCTCGCGCGATTGATCCTGATCGACGACGACGGTCGGCACGTTCCGCACCGTTTGATCGATGAAGCCGAAGAGCACCATCTGGAAGATGGGGATCGTGAGCGCGACCATCATCGTGCCGCGGTCGCGCGTGATGTGCAGGAACTCCTTGCGGAAGATCGCGACGAACGACGACCAGAAGCGAAGGCCGGTCTTCATTGACGCGCGCGCCTGCGATTCGCTGGCCTCGGTGAGCTCGACGAAGACGTCCTCGAGCGACGGGGCGATGTCGCGCACGAACGCGTCGGAGAATTCGCGCGCGTGGAGCTCTTCGAGGAGCTCGTCGTCGGTGACGTCGTTCGTCACGACCGCGTGCACCGATTGCCCGAAGATCGTCGCGCTCAGGCACGCGCGGTGCTGTTGCAAGAGGCGGAGCGCTTGCGCGGTCCTCACGGTGGTCACCTCGATGCGGCGCGTGCCCTCGCGGTTGACGACGGGGTTCGCCTTGAGCTGGTCGGGCGTGCCCGAGACGATCATGCGCGACATGTAGAGGTAGCCGACGCGCCCGCAGCGCTCGGCTTCGTCCATGTAGTGTGTGGTGACGAGGAGCGTGATGCCCTCGGCGGCGAGCGAGAAGAGGAGATCCCAGAGCTCGCGCCGCGCGACGGGATCGATGCCCGCCGTCGGCTCGTCGAGGAAGACGACGCGCGGCTCGTGCATCAGCGCGGCGCCGAGCGCGAGTCGCTGCTTCCACCCGCCCGAGAGCTGCGCAGCCCGTCGGTTCAGGTACGGGCCGATGTGCGTGAGATCGACGGCCGCGCGCTTGCGATCGCGGAGGCGCGCGCCCGAGAGGCCGTACACGCGCGCGTAAAAATCGAGGTTCTCGTCGACGGTGAGATCGTCGTAGAGCGAGAACTTCTGGCTCATGTAGCCGATGCTCCGGCGGATCTCTTCGCCCTGCGTGGACACGTCGAGGCCGAGCACCGTGGCGCGGCCCGCGGTCGGCGCGAGCAGTCCGCACAAGACGCGAATGAGCGTCGACTTGCCGGAGCCGTTCGGACCGAGGAGGCCGTAGATGGTCCCCTTCGGGACCACGAGGTCGACGTGGCGCAGCGCGAAGAAATCGCCGAACTTGCGCGAGACGCCGTCGACGACGATGACGTCCTCTTCCTTCACTTGGGCACGCGAATGAACGCGGCCATGCCCGCGCGCAAATCCTTTTCGTCGTCGACGAGGCCGACGCGCGTCGCGAACACCTGATTCGCGCGCTCGTCCGCGGTCTGGAGATTTCGCGGCGTGTACTCGCCGACGGCGTTGATGTGCTCGACGCGGCCCTTGAACAGGCGCTTCGGGAACGAGTCGACCGCGATCGGCACCTCGTCGCCGACGTGGATGCGACCGAGCTGCGTCTCGGGCACGTAGATGCGCACGTAGAGCTGGTTGCGCTCGATGAGGGTCGCGGCGGTGCCCGCGGGCGCGAGGATCGTGCCGGGTCGGAGATCGAGCGACTCGATTCGGCCCGGCACCGACGCGCGTATCGAGAGCTCCGCGAGGTTCGCGTCGATTTGATCGAGGCGGCCCTGCGCCGCGTCGACCACGCCCTTCGCGGCGCGGAGATCCTCCACGCGTGCGCCGGCTTGCACGAGCTTCGCGCTCGCCTGCGCTTCCGTCGCGCGCGCCTGGGCCTGAGCGACGTCCTCCTTGCGCGTGCCGTGCTCGAGCTCGTCGAGCGCGGCCCTCGCGGCGTCGCGGAGCGCGATCGCGGAGTTGAGCGCGGCCTCCGCCGTGTCCTCTTCGGCCTGCGAGATGGCCTTCTTCGCGAGCAAGTCGCGAGCGCGCGTCTCGTCGAGCTGCGCCTTGTCGACCGCGACCTGCGCCTGCGTGAGGCGCGCGCGCGCCGCGACGATCTGCTCTTGCCGCGCGCCGGCCTTTGCTTCTTGCAGCGCGGCGCTCGCGTTCGCCGCGTTGGCGCGCGCTTGCTCGAGCTCCTCGGGCCTGGCCCCCGCCTCGAGCTTTTGCAGGGCGGCGCGCGCTTGTTCGAGCTGCCCTTCGGCCGCGAGGCGCTGCGCGGGCAAATCGCCGGGCTCGAGCGTCACGATCTCCTGACCCGCTTCGACCGCGTCGCCCTCTTTGACCTTCACGTCTTTGACGCGCCCGCCGACGCGCGACCCGAGGTAGACGACGCGCGCTTCGACGGTGCCGCTCCACTCGTAGGGTTGCCGCGATTCGTACCAGCGGTACCCGACGTACACGAGCGCGAGGATCGCGATCACGATCAGAGGAATCGGAATGCGCCGCTTGCTCGGCGCCTGCGCCGCATCCTTCGTGTCCGTCACTGCGTTGGCCGCCATCCAGCGCCCATTGTGCTTCACGCCAAGGGACGAGACCCAATTAAGTTGTGCTAACGATTTCGCATGCGATTCGGGCGGCTCGTGGTGGACGGCGGGTTGCAGTGGGCGCGCATCGACACGGATCGCGCCGAGATTTGGTCCGGAGCGCCTTGGGAAGGGTCGGCGACCGGTCGGGTCACCCCGTTTCACGAGGCGGATCTGCGCGCGCCGGTCGAGCCGTTCAAGATCCTCTGCGTTGGTCGTAACTACGTCGCGCACGCGAAGGAGCTCGGCCACGAGGTCCCGAAGGAGCCGCTCCTCTTCCTCAAGCCGAAGACGGCGCTCATCGGGCACGGCGGCACGATCGAGCTTCCGCCCGAGAGCGCGCGCGTCGAGCACGAGGCGGAGCTCGGCGTGATCATCGGACGCGCGGCGCGGCGCGTGTCGCGCGAGAACGCGCTCGATCACGTCTTCGGTTACACGTGCGTCTGCGACGTCACCGCGCGCGACCTCCAGAAATCGGATGGTCAGTGGTCGCGGGCGAAGGGCTTCGACACGTTCTGTCCGTGCGGCCCGTGGATAGAGACCGACGTGGACCCGCGCGGCCTCCGCGTGCGCTGCTTGGTGAACGGCGTCACGCGCCAGGACGGGTCGACGTCGCAAATGGTCTTCGACGTGCCCTCGCTCATCGAATACGCGAGCCGCGCGATGACGCTCGAGCCCGGCGATCTGCTCGTGACGGGGACGCCCGAAGGCGTCGGTCCGCTCGCGCACGGCGACGAGCTCGTCGTCGACATCGAGGGCATCGGCGCGCTCGCGGTCCACGTGAAATGAAATGGGCGGCGTGGGCCGTGGCGGGCGCGTGCGCGATCGCGTCGATCGCGCTCGTCGCGACGGCGAAGGCGCCCGGCGCGCAGTGCGGCGAAGGCTTCTTCCCCGTCGGGCATCGCTGCTGCGCGGCGGTGAGCGGAGACGGAAGGACGTGCGGACCTGCGCGCTCGTGCCCCGCGCCGCTGGTCGCGTCGAACGCGGTCTGCGTCGCGCCCGACGCGGTCGTCGAGATCCCGGAGACGACGATCACCGTCGGCCCCTCGGACTGGGAGGCGGACAAGGTCGTCCGACCGCGCGAGCTCCACGTGCGCGCATTCGCGATCGACGCGTTCGAGATCACCGAAGGTCGCATCCACCCGGAGCGCGCCGGCGAAGATCCCGCGCGCGCGGCGGGCGGGCTCGCGCGCGGCGAGGTCGCTGCATTCTGCAACGATCACGGCGGGCGCCTCCCGACCGAAGACGAGTGGATCGTCGCGGCGTCGGGCGCCTCGGCGACGCGCTACCCGTGGGGAGACACGGGCGCGGTGTGCCGCCGCGCGGCGTGGGGTCTCACGAGCGGTCCGTGCTCGCACGGCGCCAAGGGGCCCGACACGGTGGGCGCGCACCGTGGGGGCGACAGCGCGCTCGGCGTCCACGATCTCGCGGGGAACGTGGCGGAATGGATCGCCGGATCCGCCGAAGGCGGGACGGCGCGAACGCCGGCCGCCGGATCCGCCGAAGGCGGGACGGCGCGAACACGCGACGCGACGCAGCGCGGCGTCGTCCTCGGCGGATCGTTCGAGAGCCAGCTCGCCGCCGAGCTCCGCGTCTGGTCTCGCGCCTACGTCGACCCGGCCGCGCACGATTTGGCGGTCGGCGGGCGTTGCGCGTACGACCGCGGCACACGATGATGCCTTCATGACCGCAGCGGTTCTCAGCATCGGGACCGAGCTCTCGCGTGGCGAGCTCGTGAACACGAACGCGCAGTGGCTCGCCGCGCAGCTCGTCGCCATCGGCTTCGAGGTCTTCGAGCACGAGACCGTCGACGACGATCGCGCGCGGATCATCGCGGCGCTCGAGCGCCTCGCGCGCACGGCGAGCATCGTCGTGTGCACGGGCGGCCTCGGGCCGACGACCGACGACCTCACGACGGAGGCCGTCGCCGCGTCGATCGGGGCGAAGCTCGTACGCGACGAAACTTCGCTCGAGCACATTCGCCGTCGCTTCGACAAGCTCGGTCGAACGATGAGCGAGTCGAACGCGAAGCAAGCCAATTTCCCCGAGGGCGCGGAGGTCCTCCCGAACCCGATCGGCACCGCGCCCGGCTTCAGCGTCCGCATCGGTCGCGCGACCGCGTTCTTCATGCCGGGCGTGCCGCGCGAGATGATGCGCATGTTCGACGAGCAGGTGACGCCGCGCATCCGCAAGCTCGCGCCGAACGATACGTACCAGATCCACCTCAAGACCTTCGGCCTGCCCGAGAGCGTCGTCGGCGAGAAGCTCGCGGGCATCGAGGCGGGGAACGACGGCGTCATCATCGGCTATCGCGCGCACTTCCCGGAGATCGAGGTGAAGGTGCTCGCGAAGGCCGCGTCGCAGACGTCCGCGCGGGACGCGGCCGAGAAGGCCGCGGCGGAGGTTCGCGCGCGTCTCGGCGACGTGATCTACGGCGAAGCGGACGACACGTTCGCGTCGGCCGTCGGCCGCTTGCTCCGAAACCGCGGGCTCACGCTCGCGATCGCGGAGTCGTGCACGGGCGGCCTCGTCGGGAGCATGCTGACGCGCGAGCCGGGCGCGAGCGATTTCCTCCTGCTCGACGCGGTGACGTACGCGAACAGCGCGAAGGCGCGCGTGCTCGGCGTCGACGAGGACGTCCTTCGCGCGCACGGCGCGGTGAGCTCCGAGGTCGCGGCCGCGATGGCCGAGGGCGCCAAGCGCGCGGCGACCTCGGACGTCGCGCTCTCGCTCACCGGCGTCGCTGGGCCGACGGGCGGCAGCGAGGACAAGCCCGTCGGCACGGTGTTCTTCGGCATCACCGGGCCGAAGGGCACCGAGGTGAAGCACCGCGTGTTCCCGGGCGAACGCTCGCAGATCCAGACGATCGCGGCCTACGCGGGGCTTCAGCTCCTTCGACAGTACGTGCAGAGCATTTGAGCCGCTGCTTCATCGCGCTCGAGCTGGACGACGCGACGCGAGCGCTCGCGGTCGAAGCGCAGCGAGTCATCGACTCGCTCGGCTTGCGGAAGACCGCCGAGGGATCGCTGCACGTGACGATCAAGTTCCTCGGCGACGTGGAGCCCGAGATCGCGAAGCGCGTGCTCGGAGAGCTCGCGCCGCTCGCCGCGTCGAGCGCGCCGCCGCTCGGGAACACGCGCATCGACGCGTTTCCGTCGGCCGAGCGCGGCAAGATCGTGGTGCTCTCGTGCGCCGATCCGAGCGGAAACGTCGCGGCGATCGCGAAGCGCGCCGATGAAGCGGCGGAAGCGATCGCGAACGTTCCCCGCGAGGACCGGCCGTTTCACGCGCACGTGACGCTCGCGCGCTCACGCACGCCGCGCGACGTGCGCCCTATCGTGAAGCGCTTCGGCGAACGCGCGGGCGGCCACGCGACGCGCGTCGTCCTCTTCGAGAGCGAGCTCTTGCCCACCGGCCCGCGCTACACGGAGCTCGGCTCGCACCGGTTCAGCTGATCAATCCCACCACTCGACGTTGCGCACCATGCGGACCGCGCGCGCGGGCTCGTCGTAGTGAAGGAGCGAGATGTGCCCATCGTGCGAGACGACGATCGCGAAGCAGTCGCGGTTCGCGCCGACGAAGCGCGCCGCCGATTGGTGCCGCGTCCCGCCGATGTCCTCGATCGACGTCTCGTCCGCGTCGACGATCACGTGCGACGTGCCGTTCGTCGAGACGATCTTCGCGCCGAAACCGACGACCTCGAGATCGCGCGTGATGATGACCGCGCCGTCGACGTTCGCGTACGGCGCCACGCGCCTCAAGGCTGCGGCCTCCGCCGAGAGGTGTCCGGGGATCGATCCGACGACCTGCCACTTGAGGGCCTCGGGCATGTCGGGCGCGAAGGACCGCGCGTCCTCGCCGCCGAGCTCTCGAGCGACCGCTTCGTGGAGCGACGCGTCGGGCGTCGCGAAGCGGTGCGCGATTTCGATCGTGCGCCTCCACGCTCCTTCACCCGCGGGCACGACGAGGAGCGTTCCGCCGCTGCCGCGATGGAGCACGCGCCTCGCGAGCGCCGCGAGCATCAAGCACTCTCGCCACGCGCGCTGCGTCTTTCGAATGTCCGCGCCGACGAGCGATTTCCCGAGGAGCTCGCGCAGCCGCTCCGGGAGCATGAGCGCGGCGTCCGCGAGCACGGCCGCGATGCCGTTGCTCACGACCGCGAACGGACGAAGCGGTCCGATGCGCACGTGCAGCACGCCGGGCATCGGGATCACGATCCCGAGCGCGTTGAGCGACGACCCCGGATCGACCGCGTTCACGCCCCAGATCGACATCGTGCTCGGCGACACGCCGATGCAACCGCCCTCCGGCACCGCCGGCGCGAGCCGCGTCACGCGCGCGGGCTCGTAGGGGACGGGATCGGCGAAGCAGAGCGGCGTCGGAAAGAGCGGCGGCTCGGCGAAGAGCACGCGCGTGCGCGTCGGCCGCCCCTCGTTCGTCCCGAGGCTCGCCCAGAACGCGACGTCGAGCGCGCGCGAGGCCTGCTCCGGCGAGAGCTCCTGAGTCTTGCGCAGCGTGCGGATCGACGCGAAGTGGCGAAGGCTGTCGACCACGCGCAGCACGAGCGCTTCGCCGGGCGCGAACATCGGCGCGAGCGCGAGGAGCTCGACGTCGCTCATGCGCGCGAAGTCGCACGCGGCGTGCCACGCGAATCAAATGGCTTCGAAGTAGCGTCGGAGCTCCCACTCCGTCACGGCTCGCTCGTACTGCCGCACCTCCCAATCGCGCGTGCGCACGTAGTGATCGACGAACGGCGCGCCGAGGATCTTCGGCGCCTCTGCGCATCGCGAGAGCCGGTGCGCCGCCTCGCGGAGCGTGCGCGGGAGCGGCAGCGTCGACTCGTCCGCGTTCGCGGAGGCGTCGCCTTTCGACGTCGGGCGGCGGCTCGATCGCGTTCTCGATGCCCCAGAGCCCGGCGCCGAGGCACGTCGCGATCGCGACGTACGGGTTGATGTCCGCCGCGGTCTGCCGGTACTCGAGGCGCGTCGCCTTCGGCGCCGCCGGGGATCACGCGGATCGCGCACGTGCGGTTCTCGACGCCCCAGCGTCGCGGTGAGCGGCGCCCACACGCCGGGCACGTAGCGCTTGTAGCTGTTCATCGTCGGCGAGATAGAGCGCGGTGAGCTCAGGCATCGAGCTCGATCTGCCCGCCGAGGTAGTGCCTCGCGAGCTGCTCAGCTCGTGCGGCGCGTTCGCGTCGTAGAACGAGTTCGTCTCGCTGGTCGGCGCTCCACAGCGACTGGTGGAGGTGCCCGCTCGAGCCCGGGAGCTCCGCGTTCCACTTCGCCATGAACGTCACCGACAGCCCGCGGCGCGCGCAGAGCTGCTTCATCCCCGTCTTGAAGAGCGCGGCCTTGTCCGCCATCGCGAGCGCTTCGTCGTAGCGGATCGCGACCTCGTAGACGCCCGGGCCCGGTCTCGGTGTGGAGGCCCTCGATCGGGATGTCGAACGCCTCCATCTCGTCGAGGATCGCGTGGCAGAACTCGCTGTTCTGCCCCTCGCGCACCCACGAGTAGCCGAACATTCCCGGCGAGAGCGGCGTCGAGGCCGCGGAAGCCCTTCTGGTGGAGCGACTGCGGCGTCTCCTTGAAGACGAAGAACTCGAACTCCGCGGCGAACGTCGGCGCGGTAGCCCATGCGCTCGGCGCGCTCGATGACGCGTCTTCAGGAGCGAGCGCGGGCACGCGGGGTGAGGCGAGCCGTCGTCGTTGACGAAGTCGACGAGGAACGCCGCGGTGTCCGGCTCCCACGGGATGACGCGGAAGGTCGAGAGGTCGATCCGCGCGTGCGCGTCGGGGTAGCCGGTGTGCCAGCCGGTGACGCTGCGCGTTGTCGTAGAGCACGTCGCCGATGTCCCAGCCGAAGATGACGTCGCAGAAGCCGAAGCTCGCCTCGGCCGCGCTCCAGAACTTCTCCGAGCGATCACGTACTTGCCGCGGAGCACGCCGTCGATGTCGAAGCCGCCGACCTTGACGCGACGAATGCCGAGACGTTCGAACGCTGCGCGCAGCTCGACCAGTTCCATGAACCGAAGGTACCCCCTGCGACGCGGGCGGTGCTAGATGGTCGGCCATGGCATTCGATCCGAACGCGGCCGCCGAGCGAGACGCTGGAATTTACGGCCTTCCGTACGCGCCAGACGAGGCGCGCGTGGTCGCTCTTGCCGGTGCCGTGGGACGCGACGACGTCGTACCGCGCGGGCGCGAGCGCGGGCCCGCGCGGCGATCTTCGACGCGTCGATGCAGGTCGACCTGTTCGACGCCGAGGTCGGCAAGCCGTACGAGCGCGGCATCGCGCATGCTCCCCGAGTCGAGCGAGCTCGCGCGCGTGGAACGAAGAGGCGCGCGCCGCGGCCGAAGAGGTGATCGAGGCCGGCGGTCGCGTCGAAGGCAACGCCGAGCTCGAGAAGGCGCTCGCGCGCGTGAACAAGCTCTCCGAGAGCGTGAACGAAGTGGTCTACCTCGAGACGAAGCGCCTCCATCGGACAGGGCAAGCATCGCCGCGCGTCGTCGGCGGCGATCACGCGACGCCGTTCGGCGCGATCCGCGCGTACGCCGAGCGCTACCCCGGCCTCGGCGTCCTGCACGTCGACGCGCACGCGGATCTGCGCGCGCGTACGAAGGCTTCACGTTCTCGCACGCGTCGATCATGGACAACGTGATGCGCCTCGCGGGCGTCGCGCGCATCGTGCAGGTCGGCATCCGCGATTTCTGCGAGGAAGAGGTCGACCGCATCGCGCACAGCGCCGGGCGCATGCGGACGCTCTTCGACGTGCAGCTCGCCGCGCGCGCGTTCGCGCGGCGGCGCTCGCGGAGTGCAGTTCGCCGCGGCGATCGTCGCGCGTCTGCCGGAGGCCGTCTACGTGTCGTTCGACATCGACGGCCTCGATCCGTCGCTCTGCCCGCACACCGGCACGCCCGTCCCCGGCGGCCTCTCGTTCCACGAGGCGAGCGCGCTCCTCGGCGCGGTCGCGCAGAGCGGGCGGCGCATCGTCGGCTTCGATCTCAACGAGGTCGCGCCCGGCGACGGCGACGACGAGTGGGACGCAACGTCGGCGCGCGCCTCCTCTACAAGCTCATCGGCTGGACGCTCGCGTCGCAGCGCCTCATCGAGCCGCCTCGTCTTCCGTGATCGGCTCCTGCTCCTCGTCGAACGCGAGCTCGATGCGCTTCATGCGGGCGTCGAGGAGCGTGGAGAGCTGATCGGCGAGGGCGTCGTCGCCTTGGCGCGCAATCGCTTCGCCGAGCTCCGCACGCACCACCACGTGAACGCTTCGTCGTGCGGCACCGCCGTGTATGCTTCGATGAACGCGCGCACCGCAGCGGCGCGCTCGGGGCCGTCGTCGAGCTCGCTCGAGCAGCGCATAAGCAGCGAACGCTCGGAGGTCGTGTGCCATTTGTCGCCGCGCGCGACGACCTCCTCGAGCCGCTCGAGCATGCGCGCGCGCGCCGACGTGTACAAGCCGCGCACGGCGTCGAGCGCCGCGAGCGTGTGGCTGAAGTAGCGGCGCCCGATTTGTCCGCCGACCTTCTCGGCCGCGGCGCGCCGCGCTCGACCGCGGCGGCCCCCTCGGCCACGTCGTCGTTCGCGAGGTAGTACTCGGCGAGGGTCGCCTCGCCTACGAGCGTGAAGTAGACGTCCCGCGCGCCGTTGATCGCGAGCGAGCGCTTTTGATGCTCGATCGCGCCCGCGAGGTCGCCGCGCATCGCCGCGATCTCTGCGAGTCGATGGTGACCGCGCGCGTGCGCGAGCGATCGGCGATCGGCTGCTCGACGTACGCGATGTAGCGCTTCGCCTCCGCGAAGCGATCCTCGTAGAAATACGTGCCCGAGATGTCGAAGAGGATGCCGTGCAAATCGCCTGTCGCGCCGAGCGCTTCGAAGGTCGCGCGCGCGCGCTCGAGGTGCTCGCGCGCGAGCGGATAATCGAGCGCGAAGTACGCGCGGAGGCCGCGTGAGTGCTCGAGGATGGCGTCGTGGAGGTGCCCGGGGCCGACGCCGTCCGTTTCGTTCCAGCTCGTCAGGAGCGCGAGCGCACGGTCCGCGGCGTCGAGGTGCGAGATCGCGACGAACGCGCGAATGGTCTCGCCAGCGCGACGCACCGCTCTCTCGTTCGCGCCGCCCGTGCGATAGAGCTGCGCCGTCGCGAGGCCCGTCTCGAGGCTGCGCTTGCCGTAAAAGCCCGTGAGCGCGTCCGCGGTCGCGCGGAAGATCGCCTTCGCATCGGCGCGCCGCGCGCACCGATCGACGATGACGTCCAGGAAGAGGCGATGCTCGAAGCGGTAACCGGCGCGCCCGTCGACGCGCAGGAGCCCCGCGAGGAGCGCGCGATCGAGCACGCGATCGACGTGCGGCGCCACACCCGCGCACGCTCGCAGCGCCCGCTCGTCGAACCGAAGCCCGAGGAGCGCGGCGTGACACAGCACGCGCTCGGCGTTCGACTCGTCTTCGCCGAAGTCGCGCAGCAGGGTCGCGACACGACGATCGATCACCGACTCGCGCGCGCGCGCGACGAGGTCGGAGGCGCGCGCGCCTTCGCGGAGCACGTGGTGCCCTTCGTCGGGGCACGAGCCAGCCCTCGTCGATCCACGCGCGCACGGCTTCGACGAGCACGAGCGTCGGCTCGTCGAGCTCCACGCGCGAGCGCGGTCGCGAGCTCGGGCGCCACGTCGCCCGCGGCCTCGAGGAGCGCGACGCGATCGGTCGCCGAGAGCGGCGGGAGCATCTCGAAATGCGCGCCGGCGCGCGCCGCCTCGAGGAGCCACTTGCGCACGGCGGGATGCTCGGCCGTGCCGCTGCGCAGCGATCCGACGACGAGGACGCGCGCTCGCCCCTCGTCGAGCAGCCGCACCATGAGCTCCATCGCGCCGTCGCGCGACCACGCCACGTCGTCGAGCCACAAGTAGACGGGGTGAATGCGCGACGCCGCGAGCACCGCCATCGCCGCGAGGCGCGCGGAGGTCTTGGTGTCGAACGCGCGCTGCCCGGGAGTGAGCCACTCGTGGATCGCGCCGAAATCGACGTCGGGCTGCGGCACGCGCGTGAGCCACTTCCAGCGCGACTCGAGCGACTCCGCCACCGTGGGAAGCGGGCTGCCGAGGAGCCGCGTGATCCCCGCGCGCACGCCGACGTTCACGTTTGCGATCGTCTCGTCGAAGCTCGCCGCCGCGCCGATCATCGCGCCCGTGCGCTCCATCTCCGCGAACCCGTGCCGAAGGAGCCGCGTCTTGCCTTCTCCCGGCCGCCCCGAGACGATGACCCCGCGAGGTCCCGCGCCGGACGCGACCTCCTTCGCGAGCTCGTGAAGGCGCTCGGTCTGCTCGCGCGCGTCCGAGGAGGGGGAGCGGTCGCAGTCGGTGGAGCGCGACCTCGGGCGTGTACCCGCCCGCGCAAGGAAGCGAGAACGGAAGGCTCCGCGTGCTCCCCATCGACTTGCGGGAGCTGATCCGACGACGTGATCGTCGGCGCGGACCCGAGCGGCGACTCGACCCACGTCGCGAGCGAGCGCTCCACCGAGGACGACGCGCTCGGCCGCTCGGTGGCTGGACGAGCGACGCGATCTGGGCGAGCGAGCGCCGCACCTGCGCGGCGAACCGCGGCCGAAGGCGTGGATCCGGCTCGAGCAAGCTCATGACGAGCGCGGTGAGCTCGCGCGGAACCGAGAGACCCTTTCGAGGCACGACGGGCGCCACGTTCGCGAGCTTGCGCGCGACCATGTCGCCGAGCGTGCCCTCGGGCGAGTACGGCTCTCGCCCCGCGACGAGCTCGTAGAGCATCACGCCAATCGCATAGAGGTCCGTCGCCGGCCCGATCGACTCGGGATCGAGGAGCTGCTCGGGCGCCATGTAGTACGGCGTGCCTTGGACGCCGCGTCGCTCGGTGCGCCGCAGCGGGTCGATGACGTGCGCGATGCCGAAGTCGGTGACCTTCACGCGCCCGTCCTCGGTGAGGAGCACGTTGCCGGGCTTGAGGTCGCCGTGCACGATGCCTTGCGCGTGCGCCGTCGCGAGCGCGTCGAGGATCTCGTCGAACGCTCGAAGCACGACGGGAAGTCCCGGAAAATTCGCGCCCCATGCCTCGAGGTTCGAGCCGCGCACGAGCTCCATCACGAGGAACATCGCGCCGTGGTCGTCGCGGCCGACGTCGAGGATCTCGACGATCGCGGGGTGCGCGAGCTGCGCTGCGGCCGCCGCCTCGTTGAGCAAGAGGCGCTGAGAGCTCGCGCTGCCGTGCTCGGTGCGGAGCGTCTTGATCGCGACCACTCGCCCGCTGGGGTGGTGCACCGCTTCGTACACGCGGCCCACGCCGCCCTCGCCGAGTTGACGGACGACCTCGTAATTGGCGCGCGTGCTCGGCTGCATCACGACTCGATCCGTTCGACGAACGGGCAGCTTAGATGTTCTTCTCAGTCGCGAGAACGCCGCTGAGCGGGGATCGCATCCCACGGCGTGACCCGAGCCAGCTCGGCCGTGGCGGCGGCCTCGTAATCGCGCTCGCCAGCGGCGTTCGCGGCGTTCGCGCGCGCGCGCAGGAGATCCGAGGTGGCCTCCGCGAGCGGCGGGTCGACGAGGACGGTCGCGAGCGTCGCCGCGTCCATCGGCGCGAGCGCGCGGGTGCGCTCGACGGCGCCGCGCGGCTCGACGAAATAGCGATCGAACGCGCGCTGCGGGACGAGATGGCGCGCGAACCGTTTGTCCCACCGCACGTCGAACGCGACCAGCAGCGGCCGCGACGCGGCGAGCTGCGAGAGCGAGAACTCCTCCGGTGCGCCATAGAGCGCAGATCGCGCACGAGCGGCGCGAGGAGCGGCTCGCGCCCGATCTCGCGGCTCGTCGCGCGCGACCGAGCCCGTACGTCGGAATGACGACCACGTCGTCTCGCAGCGCGCCCGTCGCCGCGGCTGCCCTCGCGCGCACGAAGAGCCGCGCGTTCGGCACCATGAGCACCGCGCGCTCGGGCAGATCGCCGAAGACGCTCGAATTCCACTTCTCCGTGATGCCTCGCGGCATCTTCGAGAGCGCCAGCGAAGCGTCGTCCGCGACGCGCACCGGCACCGCGAGCTCGAGCAGCACGATCATCGCCGCGCTCGCGCGCGCCATCGGCACCTTTGCGTTCGAGACCCACGCGACGACCGCGGCCATTCCCGCCGAAGCGAGCACCGCCGCCGCCGCCAGCCCCGCGAGGAGCACGCACCCGAAGCGCAAGGACCCGCGGGCGCAGCCGCGAGCGGCGAAGCTGCGCCACACGCGGCGATCGCGACAGCGCGCCCGAGCGGCCGCGTGACGCGCCCGCGGAGCGCGACGATCGCGCCCACCACCGCGAACCCGATCGCGACGATGCCGAGCTCGCTCCGCGCCAGAGCGAGCGCCTCGGAGCGAGGAACGCTGCGCGCCCCTTCGCCCATCCACGCCGAGAGCCAACCGACGTCGAGCGACGCGGACGGCGCCGCGACGCGACGCCAGGCCATCCACGCAGGCGGCGCGAGCCCGAGGAGCGCGCCAAGCGCCGCGCGCCACGAAACGCCTTGCGCGCGAAGACGGCGAGCGCACCGAGGCCCGCGCTCGCCGCGACGGCCACCGGCACGTCGTACGTCGACGCGAGCCCGAGCGCCACGCGACGCACTGGAGGCGCCGCTTCGCTCGCGAGAACGAGCGGCGCGAGCACGAGCAGCGCGCCGAGCACGTTCCCCGCGACGAGCCCGGTCTCGCGTTGCGCGGGAAGCGTGAGCGTCCCGAGGGCAGCCGCGACCACCGCGAGCGCCAGGCCGAGCGCTCCTGGCGCGATCGCCCGCGCGAGCCGTCTCGCGGCCGCGAACGTCGCGACGCCCAAGAGCGCCGCGCACGCGATCGACGCCCACTGCGCGTGAGCCCCGAACGGCGCCGCCACGAGCGCGTCGAGCCCACGGAGCATGCCCGTGTACCCATGCCCGATGACGCGGATCACGCCCTCGTCGCAAGCGGCGTCGATCCCTTCGTCGCGCCGCGCTCCTGACGACGCGAACACCATCGGCAGCGCCCCCGCGAGCGCGCCGAAGACGAGCGAAGCGCCGCGTCGCGAAAAAAATCGCGGCGCCTCCGCCTCGACCGACGCTGTGAACGTGGAGGCCACAGCCCGCGATTACCGCATCGAGCGCCTATCGGCCCAATTCATGGCGCAGATGCCCAGCGTCCGAAATGGGGGTAGATTCCCGTCCCCAATCTCATGGCCAGGTTCATCGACGAGCTCAAACGCACGCACCGCTGCGGCGAGCTCCGCGCAGCCGACGACGGCAAGGAGGTCGTCCTCTTCGGCTGGGTGGCGAGCTACCGCGACCACGGCGGCTGCGTCTTCGTCGATCTGCGCGACCGCGAAGGCATCACCCAGGTCGTCTTCGACCCGGATCTCAAGGGCCACGGCGACCGCCCGAAGACGGCGCACGACCTCGGCGCAAGTCGCTCCGCACCGAGTGGGTCATCGGCGTCCGCGGCGTCGTCGTGAGCCGCGGCGCGAACAAGAACCCGAGCCTCGCGACCGGCGAGATCGAGGTGCACGCGATCGAGCCCACGGTCTTCAACAAGGCCGACACGCCGCCGTTCGAGATCACCGACGAGATCGACACCGCGCGAGGAGAAGCGCCTCCAGTACCGCTACCTCGATCTCCGCCGCGCGCCGCTCCAGCGCACGCTCCGCGTCCGCCACCGCATCAACCAGACGACGCGCCGCTACTTCGACGAGCAGGGCTTCCTCGAGCTCGAGACGCCGGTCATGGTGAAGTACACGCCCGGCGGCGCGCGCAACTTCCTCGTCCCGAGCCGCATGAACGCGGGGAAGTTCTTCGCGCTCGCCGAGAGCCCGCAGCTCTTCAAGCAGCTCTACATGGTCGCGGGCTTCGACCACTACTTCCAGATCGTCAAATGCTTCCGCGACGAGGACCTCCGCCTCGATCGCCAGCCCGAGTTCACGCAGATCGACGTCGAGATGTCGTTCGTGAACCAGGACGACGTCTTCCGCGTCATGGAAGGGCTGTCTTCACGGTCTGGAAGGAGGTGCTCGGCGATCGACCTCAACGAGCTCTACCCGAGCGGGCGCTTCCCGCAGATGCCGTTCGAGGAGTCGATGGCGCAAGTACGGCAACGACAAGCCGGACCTGCGCTTCGGGCATGCCGCACACCGACCTCACGCGACCTCGTCGATCGAGCACAAGGGCGGCGGCGTCCCGTTCTTCGAGGACATCGCCGAGAAATTCACGAGCGGCAAATACCGCGCGCGATCTGCCCAGCGAGATCGTCAAGGCGATGCGCGTCCCCGCGGAGCACGCGACGAAGCTCTCGCGCACCGAGGTCGACAAGCTCGAGGACTTCGTGAAGGGCATGGGCGCCAAGGGCCTCGCGCGCGCCAAGGTCGACGAGGACGGCAACTGGACGCAGTCGCCGCTCGCCAAGACGATCACGCCCGAGATGCGCGCGGCGATCAACGCGACGGCCGGCGCGAAAGACGGCGACTTCTCTTCTTCCAGTTCGGCAAGGAGAGCACCGTCCAGACGGTGATGGCGAACCTGCGCGTCCACCTCGGCGAAGAAGCTCGGGCTCATCCCCGAGTTCGGCCACGGCGGCAAATTCGAACTTCCTCTGGGTCGTGAACCCGCCGCTCTTCGAGTACGACGAGGACAAGAAGACCTGGGCCGCCGCGCACCACGCGTTCACGCGCCCGCACGACGAGTGCGTCGACCTGCTCGACAAGGATCCGGGCAAGGTCCTCTGCTACCGCTACGACCTCGTGCTCAACGGCTTCGAGATCGGCGGCGGCTCGATCCGCCTCCACGATCCGGAGGTGCAGGCGAAGGTCTTCCGCGCGCTCGGCATCACCGACGAGGAGGCGCGCGCGAAGTTCGGCTTCCTGCTCGACGCGCTCCGCTTCGGCGCGCCGCCGCACGGCGGGATCGCGCTCGGCATGGACCGCCTCGCGATGCTCCTCTCCGGCGCCGAGCAGCCTGCGCGACGTGATCCCGTTCCCGAAGACGCAGAAGGGCACCGACCTCATGACCGACGCGCCGAACGAGGTCACGCCCGAGCAGCTCGCCGAGCTGCGCATTCGAGTCGTCGAGCCGCCGCCATGAAGGCGGCGCGATGCGGCTTCCGCCGGTGCGACGCGAGCGGCGCGGCCGCCCTTACAGTGGATCTCGGAGCCGCAGCGTCGTGCATGAACGACGCGAGCCACATCTACGTCGGCGAAGGAACCGATCCGGGCGCGGCGGTGGCGGCCCCACCGCGGTCGACGTCGTACGAAGGGGCTCTGACGCGTGTCGTCGCGACGATGTGCGGTGCCGCCGTCGTCGCGGACGGCCGGCGATCGACCCGAGCTGTGAGCCAGCAGTGGCCGCTCGCTCGCGGGATTCGTCTCGACGTCGGTGGGACGACGGAATGCTCGACGGCGGACGACTGACCGTTCAGTACACGCGCACCGAATTGCCAGTTGCCGACGAAAGAGCGGCCCTTCCGCGGCCGCTGCGCGCTGCCCCCCCTCGCGCGCGCGGTGCGGAGGGGCCATTTTCTTCAGTCTGCTTGCGGAGGAGCGCCGCAGCGCGTGCATCGGATCGAAGCCGAGCACCTTCGACATGTCCTTCTCGCCGGCCGCGCTGCCGAGGCGCGCGCGCATCGCGGGCGAGCGACCGGCTCGAGCCGCGGAACGAGCAGGCGCGACGCTGCGGAGCGTCTCGAACGCGTAGCGCGCGCTGTCGACGCCGAGCGCGACGCCGACCGCGGGCGGCATCGGCGAGAGCGATGACGTCGCGCACCGCGACCGCGCGACCCCACGCGCCCGGCGCGTGTCGACTTGCAGCGCGCGAGAACGTGTCGACCTCGGCGAAGCAGCCGAACGCGAGCGGCGCGTACATGTCCTCGACCGCGCGCGACGAAGTGGCGGTAGTCGCGCCGCCAGTCGCCGCTCAGGAGGCCCATGTGGTGGCGCACGTCGTCGGGCCCGGCGATCACGTCGAACCCCGCGCCGCGCCGGCGCGCGCAGAACGCCGTCCACAGCTCGCCCTCCTTGAACATGCCGAGCGCGATCGCGTGGCCTTCCGTGCACAACGCATCGATCGCGCGGCGCACCATCGCGTCGGTCGGCGGCGGGATGCCGCGCAGGCGCGCGGGCCACGCCTCGATGCGCCCCTTCGATCATCATCTCGCGCGCGATCTGCACGAGCGCGAGCGACTGGGCGACGAGATCGTCGGTGCGGCGCGCGCGCGCGCCGAAGCGCTCCATGACCTCCTCGAGCGCGCCCGCCTGCGCCGCGAGCGCCCAGCTCGCGTGGTGCTGCCTCGCGCAAGCTCGGCGAGCCGTTTTTGGCGCTCGGGCTCGGGCTCGGCGGGCCACTCGGCGAACGCGCCTTCGCGCTCGAGGCGCCCGCGGCGCGTGTGGAGTATCTTCGAACGACGCCGTCTTGGTGGACGACGAAGATGCCTCCGAGCGACGCCGCTCGGGTCGGTGAAGACCGCTGCGGCTTGAAGACGTCGATGAGGCGTCGCCAATCGTCGGCGGTGAACCCTTCGAGCCGCACGTCGGGCGCGAGCATTCGGCGCACGATAACACGACGAGTGCGGCGCGATGCCGACCGCCGAAGAGCTCTTCGCGACGTACCTCCTCCGCTCTACCCGCTTCCGCTCTACCCAAGCGATGCGCGCGATCTCGAGAAGGTGCGCGCGACCGACGCGAACCCGGCTCGGAACCCGAGCTTGCTCGCGCACCTCGACGACCGGCCGCGCGTCTTCGTGAAGATGCACGCGAGAGTGCTCGGGGTGGATCTCGCGCTCGACTTCAGCGACGCGAGCGTGCATCGGCTCTCCGCGGCGCTCTCGCGCGACGTGCGCGACGCGCTCGCGAAGTCGGGCGAAGCGGGGACGCCGGAGAACGCGCTCTTCAACGTGATCGTGCACGGCGCGGCCTACGTCGGCGCGTGCGTCGTTCGCGCGCACGGCGGCGCGTGGCTCGTGCGAAGGCCGCTCTGGGAGAGCCGCGTGCGGTTGAAGTCGCACGCGGGCGAAGCGGAGCTCGCCGTGCTCTCGTGGTGGCTTCGCGCGCTCGCGGACGACGCGTTCGACGACGCGGGCGCCGTGCGCGCGGGGCTCGCCGAGCGCTACCGCGCGTACGTCGAGGTCGCGACCGCGCGCCCTGACTCGCTCGAGCCGCTGCGCGCCGCCGCGCGCGCTGCCGCGGCTGAAGAACGTCAAATACGATGTATTCTACAAGTACATCCGCGCGCACGTGCCCGAGCTGCGCGACGTGGGCGCGGACTTCCCGTCACCCGAGCGCTTCGACGCGTACCGATTTCGGTGGCTCGATTCTTGCTCGTGGGCGGCGGTCGCATGCTCGTCGTGTGCGGGCCGGGCGAGGGCGGCCTCCACGCGTTCTGGCTCGATCGCGGCGGCTTCCTGAAGAGCGCGCTCTTCGCCGCGGATGCGATGCCCGAGCCGATGGCGAAGCTCGACGGCGACAAGCTCGCGTTCGTCGTCTCGCACGGCGGCAAGACCCAAGTCCACGAGACGCTCTGGTGGGGACCTTGACCTCAGTGCAGCACGGCGAACGCGCCCTCGTGGACCACGACGCGGCCCTCCTCGGGCTCGCGGCGTAGGGCGATCACTTCGTCGCGCTCGCACCCGAGGGTCACGGCGGCCGCGGAGGTCGCGACGATCCACTGCACGCGCGGGAGCGACGCCTTGAGCAGCGCGGGGAAGTGACGCACGATCGCGGCGTCTTGCTGCGCCTCGAGGTCGTCGACGAGGACGACGCCCTGACGCTCGCGCACCGGGCGCTCAGAGCCGAGGTACGCGCCGTGGAGCACGCGCACCGCGCCGGTCACGATGGCGAGCAGGTGGCGCGCGCCGCGCGGGAGCTCCTCGAAGATCGCGTCGCGGCCTTCGACGGAGAACATCGGCTCGAGCGTGCGCGGGTGGACGCCGTCGTATTGCGCGTGGAACGGCGCGAGCACGATCGACGCGACGTCGCGGAGCGCCGTGTCGAGCGCGTCGAGCTCGCGCTCGCCCTGTTGGTCCTTCTCGAGCGCGCTGCGCGATCGCCGCGAACGCGAGGACCTGCTTCGTCTCGCGCGTGAGGTCGGAGCGGCTCGCGTCGTCGAACGAGTGCGGCGCGCGGACGTCGTAACGAATCACCGTGCGCTCGGGCGTCGTGAGCATCACGGGCGTGCGCGAGAACCAGCGCGCGCCCGAGAACGCCGCGAACGCGTACCCGCCGCGCTCCTGCGCGCGTTTGTCGAAGAGCGCCTGCTCGCGCCTTCGAAGCGCTCCCTCGTCGTCGCCGAGCAGCGCGTTCGGGCTCGCCACGCGGAGCGCGTGCGGCCTCTCGGGATCGTCGTCGCCGAGCATCCACTCGGCGATCGCGAACGGAACCTCGCGCGGAGCCTCGTCATCGGCGCGCGCGCGCCGCGGAATGATCGGGAGCGCGTGCCCCGGCCGCGTGCTCGCGATCGCGCCGAGGACGGTCGTCTTTCCGACGCCGTCGGCGCCGAAGATCACCGTGAGCGGCCGCGGCTCGTCGCCGAACGCAACTTTGACGCCGGAGAGCGTTCCCGCGCCGAAGAGCTCGAGTGTCGCGAGCCACATGGTCACGAGAGTAACGCGTGTTACACCTAGAGGCACATGCGCGAGGTTTCATGAAGGCGTCCGCACGCGATGACAGCGTTTCGAGTGCGGTCTATGCGATCGCGGGAGCGATGCTCATCGTCGGCCTTTTGGCGGCTTTCGCGTGGCTTCCGCGGCTCATCCACGCGCGCGAGTCCGAGCAGGTCGGCAAGGACGTGCCTATCGTGAAGATGCCGCTCGTGCTCAACGCCGAGCAGCTCGCCGAGCCGCCGAGCCTCGCGCCGACCGCGATCGGCACGGACGAGCTCAAAGGTCACGCGGTGCTCCTCGATTTTGGGCGACGTGGTGCGGCCCGTGTCAGGCCGAGGCGCCGATCGTCGACCGCGTCGCGGCCGCTACAAAAGCCGCGGCCTCGTCGTCATCGGCGTGAACACGAGCGACCGCGACGGCCTCGCCGCGCCGTGGGCCTCGAGCCACAAGCTCTCGTACCCGATCGCGTTCGACACGGGCCCGGCCGCAGAGGCCTTCGGCGTCGAGCAGCTCCCGACGCTCATCGTGATCTCGAAGACCGGCAAGATCATCGCGCGCCGCACCGGCATGACCGACGGCGACGAAATCGAGCGCCTCGTGAACCAAGCGCTCTAAAGGGTGGCGTCGAAAATGCAGAGTTGCCGGCGCATCGGCAAGAAGAAACGGGCGCCGTTGACGTCGTTGACGCCGCAGTAGAGGTCCGCGTCGAACGTCTCGCGGAGGCGGCGGTACGTGAGCACCTCGTCGATCGCGCCGATCGCCACGAGCGAGCCTGATTTCAGCAGCGCGACGCGCGAGGCGTACTGCGCGGCCGCGTTGATGTCGTGCATCGTGAGCGCGACCGCGAGGCCCCCTTGGGCGAGCTCCACGAGGAGATCGTAGAGCGCGAGCTGATGACGCACGTCGAGGAACGCGCCAGGCTCGTCGAGGAGGAGCAGCGACGGCGACTGCGCGAGCGCGCGCGCGATCGCGACGCGCTTCTGCTCGCCGCCGCTCAGCGCGTCGACGCGCCTCGACGCGAGCTCCACGAGCTCGAGCCTGCGCATCGCCTCGTCGACGGCGCGCTCGTCCGCTTCGGTCGCGTTCATCCAGCTGCCCTGGTGCGGCGCGCGCCCCATCATCACGACCTCGCGCACCGAGAAGCCGAACGCGACGTCCGCGCTCTGCGTCACGAACCCGACGGTGCGCGCGAGGTCTCGCCGCTCCATGCGCGTACGTCGTTGCCCTCGAGGCGCACGGTGCCCGCCGCGGGAACGAGCGCACCCGCCATCACGCGCAAAAGCGTCGATTTCCCGGCGCCGTTCGGCCCGAGGACGCCGACGACCTCGCCTTTTGCGATGTCGAGCGACACGCCGTCGAGCGCGGGGATGCCTTCGCCGTACCGAACCGCCACCCCCTCGAGGCTGATCATCACGCTTTCTTTCTTCTTCGACACGCCGCATCATAATCGAAGAGAAGCGAGGGCCCGCAGTGGATGTGAAACCCGAAGTCCCGCAGTCGCAGACGCCCCCGAAGCGCGTCATCAAGCGCTACTCGAACCGGAAGCTCTACGACACGAAGGACAGTCGATACGTCACGCTGCTGCAGATCGCGGAGATGGTCCGCGGCGGCGAGGAAGTGCAGATCATCGACAACAACTCGAAGGAAGATCTCACCGAGGTCACGCTCGCGCAGATCATCTACGAGGAAAAGAAGGCGAACAGCCGCGCCGTCCCGCTGCAGACGCTGAAGGACCTCATTCACACGCGGACGGAGAAGGTCTTGTCCGACTTGCGCGAAGGGCCCATCGGTCGCCTCATTCCCGGGCGGCAAAGAGAAACCGGCCGACCCGGTCCCCGAGCCCGCACGAGCCCACGCCGTCGCGTCCCGGTATCGTCGAACGTGCCCAGGTGACGATCGAGGACTGGCAGCAGAAAATTGACGAAAGGATCAGGGCGATGCTCCCTTCTTCGTCACCTTGGCAACAGCTCGAAGCCGAGGTCAAACGGCTGAACGCGCGTATCGATGAGCTCGAAAAGAAACTGAAATCCGCCAAAGGCTCGAGCCGGTAAAGAGGAATAGACCCCGTCGTCAACCTGTTGACTTGGCATCGGCACGAACCATGCTGAAACGTGCCGCACCATGAGCTCCTTCGACAACCCGCCCCGCGCCGATGGCTTCCTTGAAGAGTGCATGTCCCACATGGACGCGCTCTATGGCGTCGCCTGCGGCTGACCCGAAACCCGACGGAAGCCGAAGACCTCGTGCAGGACGCGCTCGTGAAGGCGATGCGCGCGCGCGACCAGTTCCAAGCCGGGACGAACCTCAAAGCGTGGCTGTTCCGGATTCTGACGAACACGTTCATCAACAAGTACCGCCGCGGCGGTCTCGAGCGCTCCGTCCTCGAAGGGCCGGACGCCGACCCGCTCGCCGATGGTTGGGTGAGCGCGTCGACGATGCGTCAGCTCCGCGACCCGGAGCAGATCGCGCTCCTGCCGATCGTCGAGGGTGAGGTTCGCAAGGCGCTCGACGCGCTCCCGCCCGAGTTCCGGCTCGCCGTCGTTTTGTGCGACGTGGAAGAATTTTCGTACGAAGAAATCGCCGATATCATGGGTTGTCCGATCGGCACCGTCATGAGCCGATTGCACCGAGGACGAAAGCTCTTGCAGAAGTCGCTCTACTCGCACGCGCTCGCGATGGGCATCGTCAAGAACGAAGAAGCCGTGGGCGCGCGTGGCTCGCAGAAGAACGGCGAGACGCCGCCTTCGCTCGAGGCCTACCGCGCCCGCAAACGAGGAGCTGCATGAGTCGGCCGTGTCCTGAGTTCGGGCCGCTTCTGGGGCCATTCGGCGATGGCGAGCTCGAGCCATCGAAGATGCTCGAGGTCGACGCCCACGTCGAGCATTGCGAGGGTTGTCGCGAGCGCGTGCTTCTCGACGAAGCGATGCGCCACTCGCTGAAGCAGACTTGCAAGCAGGACGCGCCGGAAGGTTTGAAGGAGCGCATGGCCGCGGCGATGGTCGCGGAGAACGTCCGCGTGATCGCTCGCGAGAAGGCGAGCGGCAAGAACACGGCGTGGCGCACGGTGGTTCCGCTGGCGACGGCGGCCGCGTTCGCGCTCGCGTGGGGAGCGATGTCGCGCGGTCCGATCGCGCGCACGACCGCGAGCGACTCGGTTCGCGCGGGGCTCGGCGACGATTTCTTGAGCGAGCTCGTCGCGGAGCACTCGCGTCCGCTTCCGCCGGAGCGCACCGACCCGAACAAGGTCGGCGAGCTCGGGCAATACGTCGGCGTGCCCGTCCACGCGACGACGCTCCACCAGCAGAACGCGCATTTCGTCGGCGGCCGCGTGCTGCCGGTTCATCAAGAGCGCGCGGCGATGCTGCAGTACGAGATCACGCAAGGCGGCGAAACGCGCCGCGTGAGCGTCTTCGTGTTCGACCCGCGCCGCATCCAAGTGAGCGGTGACGATTTGACGCCGCGCCCCGTGGGCACCTCCGAGGTGCGCGTCGGCCACGCCAACGGTTACTCGGTCGCCGTCACCCAACGCGGCGGCGTGGGCTACGCCCTCGCGAGCGACATGGACGAGCGTGAAACCGCCGAGCTCGCCGTCGCGACCAACCCCGATTTCTGACGCGCCACGCATGCGTCAGCGTCATCAGACCAACGCGACCGTTGTCGTCGACATGCGTCAGCGGCATTCGGCGGGGCCGCAACGTGCCGCTCGACGTGCGAGTGGAGCACCGAGGTCTACTTGGCGGCGACATCCTTCCGACGCGTTCGCCGCAGACGTCGCCAGGTCCTTGCGCCGGAATTGTCGACGCGCCGCTCGGCGACGTCATCGACGACCAACGACCGACGCTCACGCCAACTACGCGGACGACCGCCAAACCGGTTAGAGCGCCGCCGCGAAGCCCCACTTGCGCGGGTCGCTGGCGGCGAGGATGCGGACGCCGCTCGTGCGGTCCCAGCCGATCATCTGAACGCCGGTGCCGGTGAACGGCTCTTGCTCGACGGTCTCGCCGCGGAGGCGGAGCGCCGCGCGCACGTCCTCGCTGACTTCGGGGTCGACGACGAGGTTCGAGCCGTTCGTGTAGATGCGCGGCGCGCTCACGCACGCGCCGGGATCGAGGCCGAAGACGAGCCGCGCGAGCGCGGCCTGCGTGACCTCGGTCGCGATGCGACGACCGCCGGAGCCGCCGAGCGCGACGATGGGCTCGCCGTTCTCGAGCACGATCGTCGGCGCCATGCTCGAAACGGGTCGCGCGCTCGCGCGGGCGCGGTTGGGCCCGCCGCCAGTGACTCCGAACGGCGTGACGTCGGCGGGCGCGGAGAAGTCGTCGAGCTCGTTGTTGAGGACGATGCCCGTGTCGCCCGCGACGATGCGCGCGCCGAACGGGCCGTTCACGGTCGTCGTGAGCGAGACGACGTTGCCTTCGTCGTCGGTCACGACGAGGTGCGACGTGCCCTCCTCGCGCGACTTGAACTCGGTCGCCGTGTGGACCTTGTACGGCTCGATGCGCTTCTGCCGCGCTCGAGCTGCTTGGGGTCGAGGCGCGTGCTCGAACGCCGGCGCGACGTTCGGATCGAGATCGGGATCGCCCGCAAAACGCGCCCGATCGGCGATCGCGCCGCGCATGACCTCGGCGATCGAGTGGTAGTACGAGCTCGAGCCGAAGCCGACGCGACTTGAGCGACGAGGTCGAGTCGGCGCCGTAGACGAGCAGCGTCTCGAGCACCATGAGGCCGCCCGCCGAAGGCGCAGGCATGGTGGCGACGGTGCGCGTCCCGATCGTGCGCGTGAGCGGCGCGCGCTCGCGCACTTTGTAATTCGCGAGATCGGCCGCGTCCATCGCGCTCCCGTCGGCGCGCGCGGCTTCCACGATCTTCGTCGCGATGTCGCCCGTGTAGAACGGCGCCGCGCCTTCACGCCCGAAGCGCGCGATCGTCCGCGCGAGCGCGGGGCGCTTCCACGTCGAGCGGTACGCGAGCGGTTGCCCGTTCGGCAAGAGCTCCGGCGCGAGCGGAGTCCCCGCGATCGAGCGCTGCGCGACGAAGCCGATGACGTCCGAGAGGTGACGCCCGACGGTCACGCCGTCCTCCGCGAGCGCGCGCGCGGGCTCGGCGTCGTCGGCGAGCGACTTCCTTGCATAATGCACGGAAAGCCACGCGAGGCCCGCGGGCTCGCCCGGAACGCCCACCGAGGTCCCGCGCTTGTCCTCACGACGAGCGACGTGCTCGCTCCCGTGCGCGGGCGCGCTCTCGCGAAAATCGAGCGCGATCATCTTTCGCTCGCGCGCCACCCAGACGAGCGCGAAGCCGCCGCCGCCGATCCCGCTCGCGCTGGGCGCCGCTACGCCGAGCGCGAGCGCCGCAGCGATCGCGCCGTCGAACGCGTTTCCGCCGCCTCGCATGACCGCCAGCGCGGCGCGCGTCGCGTCCGCGTTGTCGGTCGCGACCGCGAGGTGCGAGCCCTCCGCCGCGGGCTGGTATGCGCTCCTCGCGGGCAGCGCCAACGTGAGCAAGACGGTGGCGGCGCTCGCTCCGAGCAGTGATACTGTTCGCGACCCCATGCGTTTCGTGTACGTGATGGATCCCATCTCGCGTGTCCTTCCCGACAAGGATACGACGTTCGCGTTCCAGCGCGCGGCTCAAGCCCGCGGCCACGTCAGCCTGCACTGCGAGCCGCGCGACGTCTACATCGACGGGAGCGAAGTGGGCGCGCGCGTGCGCGAGCTCCGCGTGAGCGACCAGGCGCCCTATTTCGAGTGGGGTGAGACGCACGACGTGCGCTTCCACGAGGTCGAGGCGGTCTTCATCCGCAAGGATCCGCCGTTCGACTCGCGCGTACCTGTACACGACGCTCATGCTCGAACGCGTGCGCGGCCGCACGGTGCTCGTGAACGACCCGCGCGGCCTCCGCGACGCGAACGAGAAGCTCTACACGCTGCATTTCGCGCGAGCACATGCCGAAGACGCTCGTCTCGGCGGACCGCGACCGCGTCTTCGACTTCCTGAAGACCATCGGCGGGCACGGCGTCATCAAGCCGCTCGACGGCGCGGGCGGCAGCGGCGTCCTGCGCCTCGAGCTCGATGACTCGAACGCGCGCTCGATCGTCGACGTGCTCACGCACGAAGGCCGCCGATTGGCGATGGTGCAGGAGTACCTGCCCGACGTGAAGAAGGGCGACAAACGCGTCCTCCTGCTCGACGGCGAGCTCCTCGGGGCGATCAACCGCGTCGCGCGCGCGGACGACGTGCGCTCGAACATCCACGTCGGCGGCACGGTCGAGAAGACCGAGTGCACGCCGAAGGAGCGCGCGATCATCGCGCAAATGGCGCCGCGGCTCAAAGCCGACGGCCTCGTCTTCGTGGGTCTCGACTTCATCGGCGAGCGCCTCACGGAGGTGAACGTCACTTCGCCAACGGGGATCCAGGAGCTGAGCCGCCACATCGGCCGCGACGTCGCCGTGGACGTGATCGAGTACGTCGAAGAAGAAATGCCGATCACATTGATGTGCGCTCGGAGCCGGCAAGGACGGGAGCGAGCCTTCGCTCACGTTCGACGCGTCGCGCGTCGTCATCGGGCGCAGCGCGAGCTGCGACGTGCGACTGCCCGATCCCAGCGTGAGCCAACGCCACGCGGTGGTCAGCGCGCACGGACCCGACTACCAGATCATCGATGACGGGAGCACGAACGGGACGTTCGTCGGAGGCGTGCGCCTCTCGCCGAAGGCGTCGCGCGCGCTTCGAAGCGGAGACATGGTGCGCGTGGGCCGCGTGTGGCTCGAGGTCCGCATCGACCAGACCGCGCCGACGCCGGACTTGGCGCTCGCGACGCGCGACCTCGCGCTCGCGCTCGTGCAGAACGCGATGCGATCGCAGGGGAGCGACACCGTGCCGAAGGTCACGGTCGTCGAGGGCGCGGACATGGGCGCCGTCTTGCCGCTCGCCGAAGAGGGGCGCGTCTACCTCGTCGGACGCGGCGACAATTGCGATCTCCCGCTCGCGGACGCGGACGCGTCGCGCGAGCACGTCCAGATCGTGCGTCGCGGCGCGACCGTGCTCGTGCGCGACCTGCGATCCAAGAACGGGTCGATGATCGGCGAGCAGCCGATCCCGACGGGACGCGACGCGCCGTGGCGTCAGTCCGCGATGGTGCGCGTGGGCGCGACGGTGCTCGCGCTCGACGAGCCGGTCGCGGTCGCGCTCGGCGATCTCGAGACCGCGGCCGACGAGAAGATGACCGGCGGCGACACGCCTCCGCCGCCGCAATCGGCGAAGGAAAAAGAGCCCGAACCGCCCCCTCGCAGCCAGCGCGGGGCCGAGGCGCCCATCGCGCGCGTCGAGAAATCGCTCGATCACCGTGTCGACGCGAAACCGCAAGCCGCGCATCAAGATGGCAGACGTCGCGATCATCGGCTCGGCGCTCGCGATCATCGCGATCTCGATCGCTGCGCTCGTTTGGGTCCTCAAGTGAGCTCCGAGACGCGCGCGCACCCGCTCGGGGCGCTCGCGGCGTTCATCGCGATCTTGCTCGCGTGCAAGGCATCGACGATCACCAAGGACGCGGGCGCGGACGCGACGGTCGACGCGGCGGAAGAGCTCGACACCGAGGCGACCGGCGAGTGTGACCAGACCATCTACGGCAACGACAAATGCCTCGGCGGCGGCCGGGCGGCGTTCTGCAAGACGGTCTACTCGCACGGACGACCGCACCTCGCGCACGGCGAGTGGGTCACCTTCACGTGTCCCGACTGCGCGAAACCCGGCACGCGCTTGACGTGCAGCAACGTCGTTCCCGGCGAGCCGTGCAACACGTTCGTCGTGTCGGAGATGTGCACGCCCGACAAGCACGCGATGTACGTGTGCGACGTCGACGGCACGTGGAAGATGCAAGGCTGCTCCGGCGGCTGCACCAACGACCCGCCGTTCCGGCCGACCTGCAAGGACTGACGCTTCAACGCGCGACGTGGCGCGGCGGCGGCATCGAGTGCATGTAGCTCGGCGGAAGGCCCGTCGTGTCGATCGCGGCGAGAAGATGCTCGAGCTCGCCCGCGTCGCGCGGTCGCTCGTGGGTCTTCTTGCGGAGGCACATCATCACGGCCACGTCGAGCTCCGCGGGGATCGGGAGGTCCGGCCGCCGCGCGCGCATCGGCTTCGGCACCTGGCGCTGGTGGAGGTCGAGCAGCTCGCGGCGGTTCGACGAGTTGATCGGGAGCTCGCCGGTGAGCGCCTCGTACATGACGACGCCGAACGCGTAGAGATCCGTGCGCGCCTCGACGCTCGCGCCGATGCACTGCTCGGGCGCCATGTACTCGGGGGTGCCGAGCGTGTAGCCGGCCTGCGTGAGCGACTCGGCGCTCGTGAGCTTGCTCATGCCGAAATCGAGCACTTTGGCGTTGCCGTCGTCGCAGAGGAAGATGTTGCCGGGCTTGAGATCGCGGTGGACGACGCCGATCGCGTGCGCGGCGGCGAGCGCGCGGCACACGTCGATGAAGCACGGGATCGCGAAGCCCGGCGCGACCGGGCCCTCCTTGCTCATCTTGTCGGCGAGCGAGCGGCCGTGGAGGCGCTCCATCACGACGTAGATCGAGCCGTCGGCCATCTGATCGAGGTCCATCACGCGCGCGATGTTCGCTTGATCGAGGCGCACCTGGATGTGCGCCTCGCGGCGGAGGCGCGCGATCTCGCTGCCGTCCATCGCCGCCGCGCCGCGCAGCACCTTGATGGCGACCTCGTGGCCGAGCGACGTGTGCTCCGCCGCGTAGACGACGCCGATTCCGCCCGAGCCGATCTTGCGACCGATTCGGTACTTGCCGCCGAGGACGGTGCCGGTGAGCTCGCCGGGTGCGGGCGCGCGCGCCTCGCCCTCGCCGCGTAGCTGGAGCGCGCGCTCGAGCGACGAGATGCGGTGCGACTCGAAGATGCGCGCCTGCGCGAGCCTCTGGTTGCGCTCCCAGAGCCAGCCGCCGCCGCCGCCGAGCGTCGCGCCGAGGACGATCGCGAGCCCGCCCACGCCGAGCCCGCCCGCGATGCCGACGGTGCCGCCGCAGAGCGTCGCGCTCCCGAGGGCCGCCGCGATCATCGCGGAGTACTCGCGCGGCGACTTCCATTTCACCTCGTAGACGCACGCGGGCGCCTCGTCGGCGATGCATGCAGAGTGCACGATCGTCGCCTCGGGCAGGCCCCAGAACATGGGGAAGGACGCGAGCTCGCCGCGTCGAGCCGCGCACAAAAGGCGCTCGCCGCGTCGGGCCTCGCGGTCGCTCTCCTCTTCGCGGAGGTGGTAGGTGAGCTTCACCGAGTCGCGCGGGGAGCCTTTGTCCGTGTCGTCGATCTCCCACGAGCCGACGCGCGTCCACTCCGACGCGTTCGCGACGAGGAATTTGTACGCGTCGACGGGCGACTTCGCCGCGCGCAGCATGCGCATGTGCGTGCCGAGCGCCTCGGGGTGCAGCGCCCAGCGCCCGCGGTGCTCGATCGCGCGCTCGCCGAGCTCCTGGGCGAACACGCGGAGCGCGCGCCTCGCGCGGCTCGCGCTGAGCCACGCGGTCTCCGCGTCGAGGCTCTGCGGGTCGATCCCCGCGCCGAGGAGCACCGACGAGGCGTGCCGCTCGCCGCGCTCTTTTCGCAGGTGGAGCAGATAGGGCTTCAGCAGCGAGGCGCGGATTTCCTCTTTGCCTCCGCGAACGCCTCCTGGCGGAATGCTCGGTGCGAGGCCCATCGTCAGCGTTGAGCGTAGCTCGCCGTTCGGTTGTGCTCTAGTCCGCCGCAATCTCGCGAAGGTAGAGCTGGATCCTGGCGGCTCGCTCGCGCGCGATCGCCGCGAGAACCGCGGCTTTCACGGGCTGCGAGAGGGTTCGCGTCCGCGCGATGACCGCGCGCGCCACGTCGAGGTCGTGGACCTCGCCGAGGCGTTTTTGGAACTGCGCGGCTGGCTTGGCGAGCACCGCGAGGTCGAGCGGGAGCGCCGGCGCGAAGATCTCGGTCGTGTAGCGAAGGCGCTTGTACGCGATGCGGAGCGCGTGGAGCGCGAGCACGTCGTCGGGATTGGCCGCCGCGCGCATCTCCTCGACGCCACCCTGAGCGCGCTCCACGGCCTTCTTCGCGAACACGACGAGCGGCCGCCGCTGTCCCGGAACGACCGGCAGCGCGAGGAGCGCGTCGAGCGTTCGGAGCGGCCTTCGCAAGTGGCCCGCGCGGAGGCGACTCTCGATGATCGCGCGGAGGCGGTCCTCGTTCTTCCCGCGCCGCTCGATCCACGCGTCGAGCTCGGGGTCGTCGAGCTCGAGCTCCCGGAGCGTCTCGCGGAGGACCTCTTCGTCTCGGAGCGCGCCGCTCGCGCGGTGAACGCGCGTGAAGACATCGCGGATGGCGTCGACGTGGTAGCGACCGAAGACGCGGCGCGAGAGCTTCAGCATGACGCGCAGCCTCCTGAGCGCGACGCGCATGTCGTGGATGGCTTCGTCGTCGGCGCGGCGTCGAACGCGCGGGAGCGTCGCGTCGAGCTTCGCGGCGAGGTCCTTCATCTGCCGCGCGAGGAACAAGTGCGCGGGAGGCAGCCGGTCCGCCGCAGGCGGCTGGCTCGGACGCAAACGCCGCTTCGCAGTCACATCGAGGCTCCAGGATCGACGATCGTGACGATGGTGATCGGCTTGAAGCCGATCGCCTCGCGGAAGACGTGCCGCACGGCGAGGCGCACGCGCTCGTCGCGCGCGAGCACGCTGGCTTCGTCGCGATACGCGCCGATCGCCGCGCGCTTGGCGTCCTCGAGGACTCGCGCAGCGGCGGCCTCGTCGATCGCGCCGCGCGTGGCGATGCGAACCTCGGGATCTCCTGCGGGTCGAACGACCACCGTGACCGCCACGACCCCTTCGGCGGCGAGGATCACGCGCTCGCGGAGCTGCGCGGGCGGGATGGGCTTTCCGAACGCGCAGTGGATTCGGCCGACGGCGACCTTGCCCGTCTTGCGGAGGCCGCTCTCGTCTAGCGTCGCGACGTCTCCGTTCTCGACGACGCACGTCTGCGCGACGCCGACCTCGCGCGCGAGCTCCGCGTGCCGCGAGAGGTGATGGAGCGTGCCGTGGAGCGGGATGAACGCGCGAGGCCGCGCGAGCTCGAGCATGCGCTTCTGCTCCTGGCGGTGCGCGTGCCCGCTCACGTGGACGCCGCGATCGTTGATCCACGTCTTCAGATCGACGCCGCGGCGAATCAGGTGGCTCATCGTGGCGAAGACGGCGAGGTCGTTGCCCGGGATCGTGCGCGACGAGAGGACGACCGTGTCGCCCGCGCCGAGCTCGAAATTGGGGTGATCGCCGCGCGCGAGCCGCGAGAGCGCGCCGCGCCATTCGCCTTGGGTGCCGCTCGCGATCGCCAGCACCTGCGCGCGCGGGAGCTCCTTCGCGCGGTCCGCGGGGTGCACGAGATCGCTCGGCCAATCGAGGTAGCCCGCGTCGCGCGCGACGTTCGCGTGCGTCTCGACGCTGCGTCCGAGGAGGACGATCTTGCGCTTCGTGTGCCGCGCGATCTCGCCGAGCATGCGGAGGCGGTGAACGTTCGAGGCGAACATCGCGACGATGACCGCGCCGCTCGCCTTCGCCGCGATGCGATGGAGCGCGTCGCCGACGCCGCGCTCGCTCCCCGTCTCGCCGCTCGCGTCGATGTTCGTCGAGTCCGAGAGGAGCAGCGCGATGCCTTGCTCGCCGAGCTCGTCGATGCGATCGATGTCGAAGGCCTCGCCGTCGGGCGGCGTCGGGTCGAACTTGAAATCGCCGGTGTGAAGGACGAGACCGGCCTCGGTCTTGATCGCGAGAGCCGTCGCGTCGGCGATCGAGTGCGTCACGCGAATCGGCTCGACCCAAAACGAGCCGAGGCGGTGTAGGCCGCGCACGTTCGCCTCGCGCAGCTTGGGCTCGTCGGGAAGCCACGCGCTGCGCTGTCGGTGCTCGGCCAGTCGCGCGCGGATGAGCCCGAGCGCGTGCGACGGCGCCCACACCGGGATGTCGAACTTCTCGAGCAGGTACGGGATCGCGCCGATGTGGTCTTCGTGGCCGTGCGTGACGAAGAGCCCGACGATCTTGTCGCGGAAGGGCTCGAGCGCTGAAAAATCGGGGTGGACGACGTCGACGCCGAGCCCTCTGTGATCGAAGGTGACGCCGCAGTCGACCAGCATCACCTCGCCGCGCTGCTCGAGCGCGAGGCAGTTCATCCCGACTTCGCCGAGACCTCCGAGCGCGAAGACGGATAGCGTGCCCATCCGCGGCTCGGTCTAGCACGGAAACATGCTAAAGGATGGCGTTCCGCAAATGGACCTCGGCGGCCGCCGCTTCATCATCGTCACGGGCAAGGGCGGCGTGGGCAAGACGACCGTCTCCGCGGCGTACGCGACCGCGCTCGCGGCCAAGGGCAAGCGCGTCCTCGTCGCGATGTGCAACGCGAAGGAGCGCCTGTCGTCGATGCTCGGCAGCGATCTCATCGGCGATCAGGTCCTCGCGGTCGCGCCGAACATCTGGGCCGTCAACATGACCCCCGAGGTCGCGCTCGAAGAGTACGGAATGCTCGCGCTCAAATCGAAGGCGCTCTACGCGCTCCTCTTCGACAACAAATACGTGCGCGTCTTCTTCCGCGCGGTCCCCGGCATCCAAGAGTGGTCGATGCTCGGCAAAGCGTGGTGGCACACCACCGAGACGCGCGAGGACGGGTCGAACAAATACGACGTCGTGATCCTCGACGCGCCCGCGACGGGCCACGGGCTCGACATGCTGCGCGTGCCGAAGGTCATCGTCGACGTGGTTCCTCCGGGCCTCCTCCGTCGCGACGCGGAGCGCGCGTGGAACATGTTCCGCGATCCCGAGGCGTGCGGCGTCGTGCTCGTGACGCTCCCCGAGGAGATGCCGACGACCGAGACGATCGAGCTCGCGGGCGCGCTCACGAAGGAGCTCGGCATGACCATCGCGAGCATCGTCGTGAACGGCGTCTTGCCGCCGCTCTTCTCGCGCGCGGAGCGCGAGAAGCTCGAGCCGCTCGTGATAGTTCCGAAAGACGCGGGGACCTCGGCGCTCGGTTCGGCGTGCTCGCGCGCGATCCGAGAGCGCGTTCAGGCCGAGAGCCTCGCGCGTCTCGAGAAAGAGCTCCCGATCGCGCCAGCGTTCTTCCCGCTGCTCTTCGAGGACGCCGCGCGCCCGCCCGCGATCAAAGAGCTCGCGAAGCGCCTCTGATCAAAGCGTCACTTGTTGCCGGCTTTCGAGATCGCGACGAGGCACGCCTTGTCCTTCTGCGTCCTGCAGATGCTCTTGAGGAGCTTCACCTCTTCCGGTGATCCCTCGCCTGCGAGCACGCGATCCTGAATGAGGGCGCGCGCGCCCTTCTCGTCGCCCTTCGTCGCGAGCGCCTGCGCCTGCGCGAGCACGGGCACGCCGCCAGAAGGCGCGGCGGAAGCGCTGGGATGAACGATGACGAGCGGCGGGTCGTCCTTCTTGATGCTCGTCTCGCGCTGCGATTTCTCCTCGCGCTCGACCTTCATCTTGTCGCTGACGGTCTGCAAATCGAAGAGCTTCTTCGCCGCGGCCTGGCCGCTCGTGCTCTTCGGATCCGCGGCGACCGCGGCCTGGCACGCGGCGACCGCGCCCGCGACGTCGTAGTTTCGGTCGCGCTCGATGCACTTGTCGTAGTCGGACTTCGCCTTGTCGAGGCACCCGGAGAGGAGGACGATGAGCGCCAACGAGGCGCGCATCGGCAGTACTTGGTCGTCGTGGCTTCCCCACCGCATGGTCTCAATCTAGTGTGCCCAGCCCGTGCCGTACACGTACGAATATCCGCGCCCCGCGGTCACAGTCGACGTCGTCCTCTTCACGATCCGCGCGGGCGACCTCGCGGTGCTCATGATCCGCCGAGGCGGTCCGCCGTTCAAAGGTCATTGGGCGCTCCCCGGAGGCTTCGTCGAGGAGAGCGAGACGCTCGAGCGGGCCGCGGCGCGAGAGCTCCAAGAAGAGACGGGCCTCGTGCAGACCCAGCTCGAGCAGCTCGGCGCGTTCGGCGATCCGGGGCGCGATCCGCGCGGTCACACGGTGAGCGTCGCGTTCTTCGCGTTCGTCGTCGCCGCGACCAGGCCCGTCGCCGCGGACGACGCCGCGGACGCGCAGTGGGTCCCGCTCGCGACCATCATGCGCGCGCGCGTCGCGTTCGATCACTCGCGCATCATCGCGCTCGCGGCCATGCGGCTGCGCGATCACCTCGCGGGCCACGACGCACCCTCGCGCCCCAGACTCGAGCTCGTGCCGGCGCGCTTCACGTTGAGCGAGCTCCAGCACGTGCACGAGGCGGTGCTCGGTCGTCGCCTCGACAAGCGGAACTTCCGCGCGAAGCTCATCTCGCAGAACCTCGTCGAGCCGGTCGCGTCCGCGCACCGAACGGGCCGCCATCGCCCCGCGCAGCTCTATCGCTGGACGGAGGCCCCGGCGGAGCCCGCCGCGCCGTCGAAGCCGCCGCCTGCGACGCGCCCGCGCAAACGAGCGCGGAAATAGTACGCTCGAGCCAAGCATGCCGCCGCCGATCCCCACGCTCACGGTGAACCCGCTCTCGGTCGGGCTCGATGCATTTCACGCCGTCGCCGCCGCGCACTACGCGGGCTTCGAGACGGCGCGGACGACGTTCGAGTGCACGCTCGACGGCACCGCGGACGATCCGCTCTCGGTGCTCGCGGGGATCGAGCCGCTCATCGACGCGCTCGAGCGCTTCCGGATCAAGAGCGAGGAGGCGACGTACCTGAAGGAGGCCGGCGCGATCAGCGGCGAGCTCGCGCGCAAGATCGACGGCGCGCGCTTCACGTGCGACGTCGACGCCGTGCCCGAAGGCTCGGTCGTCTGCGCGGGCCAACCCGTGCTCACGATCGAGGGACCGTTCTGGCAGGCGCAGCTCGTCGCGGCGTGGGTCTTGAGCTCGATCGACGGCGCGACGCAGGTCGCCTCGCAGGTCGCGCGTTGCGTGATCGCCGCGGAGGGCGCCGAGATCATCGAGGCCGGCTCGACGCTCCTCGGCCGGCTCGGCGGAAACGTGCTCCACGCGCGCGCCGCGTTCGTGGGTGGCGCCGGGGCGACCACGCACGCGCTCGCGGGCCGACGCTACGGGATCCCCGTGCGCGCGCTGCAACCCGCGTCTTTCATTCTCGCCGCGAAGGACGAGCAGGCCGCGTTCGAGGCCTGGCTTCGCGCCGTGCCCGAGCAGCCGATCGTGCGCGTCGACGTGCGCGACGTCCTCGAGGGCATCGAGAAGATCGTCGCCGCGGCGCGCGCGAAGGCGACGGCCTCGTGGAGCGACGCGCCGATCGCGATCGAGATGAGCGCGACCGACGTGCTCGACGCCTGGCCCGCCGCCTACGAGCGCTTCGCGAAGGCGGGTCTCAAGGAGCCGGTGGTCGTCGTCTCGGGTACGTCATCGCCGGAGCACCTCGCCGATTTGCGCCGCAGCGGCGCGCCCATCGCGGCCTTCGTCATCGCCCCGCTCGTTCGCGCCGAGCCGCACGCGAGCTACGACATCGTCGCGATCGAGGAGGGCGGCAGCTGGTCTCCGCGCCTTCGCGTGAGCGCCTCTCTCGGCGCGCGCGGCGTTCCAGGGCGCAAGGTCGTGCTCCGATACTTCGACGCCGACGGTCACCCAGTGGGTGACATCGCCCACGCGGCCAACGAGCGCCACTCGGCGGCGCGCGACGCGAAGCTCGTGTGCGTGCAGACGGGTCGCACGACGAAGCTCCACGACGCCGTCTCGAGCGCACCGCTCCTCCGCAACGTCATGCGCGCCGGCAAGCGCGTCCAAGAAATGGAGCCCGCGCGCGAGCTCCGCGAGCGAGCCCTGCGCGCCGTGGGCTCGCTCTTGCCGAAGCACAAGAGGCCGACCGTGCCCGCTCGCTACCCGAGCGGCGTGACGCCAGCGCTCGCCTCGCTCCGCCGCGATCTCGCGGGCGGCTGACCGAGGCGCATCCGGACGCCGTTCTTCGGTCGAAGCGTGACCTGCGCCTCGAGCGCGAGCTCGTAGCCCGGCACGAGCTCGAAGGCGAACCGCCGCACGATCATCGCGAGCACGATCGTCGCCTCGGTCAGCGCGAACACGTTCCCGATGCAGGTGCGCGGCCCGCCGCCGAACGGCATGTACGCGTATTTGTGCCTCGTCTCCTTGGCGCGCGGCTCGAAGCGCGTCGGGTCGAAGCGCTCCGGGTCGTCCCAGAGCTTCGGCGACCGATGGAGCGCGTACGGCGAGATGCCCACGGTCGCGTCCTTCGGGATCTCGAGCCCGCCGACGCGATCGGCCTCGAGCGCGCGCCGCTCGAACGTCCACACCGGCGGATAGAGCCGCATCGCCTCTTCGATCACCATCGACGCGACGCGAAGCTTCTTCACGTCGTCGAAGCTCGGCAGCCTATCGCCGAAGACCTCGCTCGCTTCCTCGCGCACCGCGCGCATCCACTCCGGGTTCTTCGAGAGGAGATAGAGCGCGAAGGCGAGCGCGTTCGCCGTCGTCTCGTGGCCCGCCGAGACCATCGTGATGAGCTCGTCTCGGAGCTGTTTGTCGCTCATCGCCTCGCCCGTCTCCTCGTCGCGCGCCTCGAGCAGCATCGAGAGGAGATCGTCCTTGTGCCCGTCGCGCCGACGCTCCTGGATCGTGCGCTGGATGAGCGCGTCGAACGTGCGCATCGCCTCCTTGAGGCGCCGGTTCTTTCGCGTCGGGATCGACGGCGGGATGGGCACGAGCGCCTCGGCGTAGTCGTTGGCCCAGTGGAGGCCGACGGTGAGCGCCTCGCCGATCGCGCTCGCCTCGCCTTCGAGCTCGCGCGAGAGGAGCGCGCGCCCGACGACGCGGAACGTGAGCCGGCTCATCTCCCGGTGGACGTCGAGCTCCGTCTCTCCGCCCCACCGCGCGAGCATGTCGCGCGTGCACTCGGTGATCGCCTGCACGAAGGACTGAATGCGCTCGCGGTGAAACGCGGGCTGCATGAGCCTCCGCTGCTTTCGCCACGTCTCGCCCTCGCTCGTGACGAGCCCCTCGCCGAGGATGACCTTGAGGCCCTTGTAGTTGCGGCTCTTCGTGTAGTTCTTGTGGTTCTCGACGAGCACGTGACGGATCGCGTCCGGGTTCGTGAGGAGCACGTAACGAAGGTGCAGCATCCGGAAGCCGACGATGTCGCCGTGCTCGCGCGTCGCCTGCATGAACAGGCCGAGCGGATCGCGGAGCGCCGTGAACGCGCTGCCGACGACGGGCAAACCCGGCGGGCCGGGCGGGAAAAGCAAATGTGAAGATTGCCTCATGTTTGGGTCCTCGAATGTGAGGGCGCCCTCATGTTATTGTCAAGGCGTGAAGTCGAAGAAAGTGCGCCGCCGCGTGCCGGCGCAGGAACGGAGCCGCGAGCGCGTGGCGCGGATCTTGGACGCCGCGTCGCACGAGCTCGCCGAGCGCGGGGTCGAGGCCGCGACGATCGAGAGCATCGCCGAGCGCGCCGAGACGTCGGTGGGCTCGATTTACCAATTCTTCCCGAACAAGCTCGCGATCTACGACGCCATCGGCGACCGGTACCTCGAAGAGGTGCGCGCGCTCTTCGCGGTGCTCGTGAGCAGCGACGCGCCGAGCGTGCCTTGGCGCAAGATCATCGACGCGACGATCGACGCGTTCGCCGAGCTCCATCGAACCAGCGTGACGTTTCGCGCCATCTGGTCGAACATTTTCTACTCGCGCCGGTTCCTCGACGCGGGGCAGGCGATGAACCGCGAGCTCGCCGAGCGGTCCGAGCTGGTCTTCGGGCAGTTTGCGAGAAAGGTCCCGCCCGCGCGCCGAAAGCTCCTCGCGACGGTCACCATCGAGACGATGTCCGCGCTCCTCCTGCTCTCGGCCGACAAGCCGCGCGCGCAAGCGAACGCGCTCCTCGATGAGGCAAAAGTCCTCGTTCAGCGGTACCTGGAGCCGTACTTGGATTGACTGGGTGGCGGCTGGTCCTTAGGCTACGCGGCCCAACCACGAAGGAGCCGCAATGGCCTACGAACTTCCCCCGCTGCCGTACGCATACGACGCCCTCGAGCCGCACATCGACAAGGCGACGCTCGAGTTCCACCACGACAAGCACCACAAGGGCTACGTCGATGGTTTGAACGCCGCGCTCGGCAAGCTCGAAGAGGCGCGCAAGAGCGGCGACTTCGCGCTCGTGCAGCACTACGAGCGCCTCGTCGCGTTCCACGGCGCCGGTCACCAGAACCACGTGCAGTACTGGGAGAACATGAAGCCGGGCGGCGGCGGCGAGCCGTCGGGTCCGATCGCCGATCAGATCAAGCGCGACTTCGGCTCGTTCGAAGCGTTCAAGAAGGAGCTCACCGCGGCGACCGTCACCGTCGAGGGCTCGGGCTGGGGTCTCCTCGCGTGGGAGCCGCTCGGCAAGCGCCTCATCACGCTCGCCCTCATGAACCACCAGAACAGCGCGTTCCCCGGCGCGATCCCGCTCCTCATCTGCGACGCGTGGGAGCACGCGTACTACCTGAAGTACCAGAACAAGCGCGCCGACTACGTCGCGGCCTGGTGGAGCGTGGTCAACTGGGACAACGTCGCGAAGCGATTCGCCGCGGCGACGCACTCGCACTAGTCAGGAGCTCGATGGAATTCGACGAAAAGCAGCAAGTCGCTGCGGCGCTCTTGCAACGGTTCGCGGACCTCTACGACGTCGAGATCCCGAAGAAGCTCCAGGTCTTCTTCGCGAGCGGCGCCGCGTTCAATTGCGAGGGCAAATGCGCGAAGTTGGACGTGCCGGGTTTCGAGCCCGGCACGTTCCGACTCGTCACCGTTCCTCCGTCGTGGGAGGCCGCGGCCGCGGCCAACCTCGACGACGCCGTCGTCGGCGAGGACGGCGAGTGGGAAGACGCCGATCGGTTCGTTCCGATCTTCGGCGTCGAGCAGTCGAGCTACATCGTCGCGAAAATCGACGACCCGAGCTGTCCCGTGGGCCTCTTCAACGAAGAGAACTTCCGCGAGGACGGCGACGGTTACACGACCGGCGTCTACATGATCGCCAAGTCGCTCGACGAGTTCCGTGCATCGCTCGTCGACGTCGGCGAGGACGAAGCGGACTACGAGACCGAGAGCGACGACGAGCTCTGGGAAGAGATCGCCGACGAGCTCGATGACGAAGACGAAGACGACGACGACGAGGACGAGGAAGAAAAAGAGGACGAGTGAAGCCGTGGTCGACTCCGCTGCGCGGCAAGCTCGATGAGCTCGAGATCGACAGCCGCGCGCTCCAGGGCAATCGGCTGGGCGATCCGCACGTGCGACCGCTCTGGGTGTATCGCCCACCGGCGTACGAAAAGAACGCCGCGCAGCGGTTCTCGACCATCTATTTGATTCAAGGCCTCACGGGCCAGGTCGACATGTGGCGCAACCGCGCCGCGTTTCGGCCCAACGTGATCGAGCTCGTCGACGAGATGTTCTCGAGCGACGCGGCGCGCCCCGTGCCTCGTCGTGATGGTCGACGCGTGGACGTCGCTCGGCGGAAGCCAATACGTCGACTCCCCCGGCACGGGGAAATACATGACGTACTTGTGCGACGATGTCGTGCCATTCGTCGACGCGAAATACCGCACGAAGGCCGCAAGCGCGCACCGCGCGCTCACCGGAAAATCGAGCGGCGGTTACGGCGCGATGGTCGTCCCGATGATGCGCCCCGACGTCTTCGGCGCGCTCGCGACGCACGCGGGCGACGCGATGTTCGACCTCTGCTACGCGCGCTCGTTCGGCGACACGGTCCGCGCTCTCCGCGACAACTACGGCGGCAGCTTCGAAAAATTCTGGGCCGACTTCCGCTCGCGCCCCGCGCTGAGCAAATCGAGCGACCACACGCTCCTCAACGACTACTGCATGGCCGCCTGCTACTCCGCGGACCCCGACGGCACCGTCCGCATGCCGTTCGACACCGACACCGGCGAGCGCATCCCCGAGGTGTGGGCCCGCTGGCAAGCGCTCGATCCCGTCTACATGGCGCGCAAGCCCGATTACGCCAAGGCGCTCCAATCGATGCGTGCAATCTACATCGACGCGGGAAAACGCGACGAGTACTTCCTCGACATCGGCGCCGAAGCGTTCCGCCGCGAGCTCGATAAGCTCGGCATGCAGCGCGACAAGCACTACTTCTTCGAGCTCTTCGACGCGACCCACGCCGCCATCGAGTACCGCTACCCGAAGGCGATGAAGTACCTCGCCGAGCGCATCCAGTAACGCCGCTTCAGCGGCGCGTGAGGAGCTTGTCGAGGAGATCGCGCGAGAAGCTCGAGAGCTCGCGGAAGACGACGCCCATGCCCATGGGCCCGTTTGCGTTCGTCTCGACGCGGACGACCTCGCCCACGCCCTCGATCGTCTCGACGGTGTCGGTGATGACCGAGAAGCACAGGTTCACCTTCGTGCCGATCGGCAGCGGCGTTTGCGTTCGCACGAAGACGCCGGTCTTCGAGATGTTCGTGACGTATTCCTGGATGAACGCGTCGAACGACTCGAACTCTTTGTTGATGGTGAGCCGCTCTTCCGCGCGCTTTTGGTCGCTCATTTGCCCTGAAGGTCGAACTGCTCGAGGTGATACTCCTTGCGCGGCTGGACCATGATCTTGCGCATGAAGCGGTTCTCGGCGACGGCGAGGGCCTCTTTTTCGGGGCCCGTGAGGAGATCGGCCACCGCGGGGTGGGCGTTGACGATGATCGTGTAGCCGGGGAGATCGCGCCGGCGACGGCGGATCTCGCGTAGGATTTCGTACGCGATGGTCTCCTTCGACTGGAGCTGGCCCGTGCCGTCGCAATAGAAGCACGGCTCGTGGAGCATGCGGCCGAGCGACTCGCGCGTGCGCTTGCGCGTCATCTCGATGAGGCCGAGCTCCGAGATGCGGTTGAGCGTCGTCTTCGCCTTGTCTTTTTGGAGGAGGTCGTCGAGCGTGCGTCGCACCTTCTCGCGGTGGTTGGCCTTCTCCATGTCGATGAGGTCGAGGATGATCAGGCCGCCGATGTTGCGGAAGCGAAGCTGGTAGGCGATCTCGTGGACGGCCTCGAGGTTCGTCTTGAGGATCGTCTCCTCCATGTCCTTCGAGCCCTTGCCGACGAATCGGCCGGTGTTGACGTCGATCGCGGTGAGCGCCTCGGCTTGATCGATGATCAAGTAGCCGCCGCTCGGGAGCGGGACCTTGCGCGAGAGCGCGCGGCCGATTTCGTCCTCGATGCCGTACTCGTCGAAGATCGGCTCGCTGCCCTGGTAAAACTCGATGTCCTTCACGCGCTCGGGCGCGAACATCTCGACGAAGCGAACGAGGCGCTCGTACTGCTGTTTGTCGTCGATGACGATCTGGTCGACCTCGTCGGTGAACAAGTCGCGCGCGATCTTGAGGACGAGATCGAGCTCGCTCATGAGGACCGCGGGGGCGCGCGTCGTCTCCTGCTTCTTCTTGGCGATCTCGCCCCAGAGGCGAACGAGGTAGCCGACGTCGGCCTTGAGCTGTTTCTTCGTGAGGCCCTCGGCGACGGTGCGAACGATGAGGCCTCCGGTCGGCGGCTTCATCGCGTCGATCGCCTCGCGAAGGCGCGCGCGCTCTTGGTCGCTGCCGATGCGCTTCGAGATGCCGACGTGCTCGACCGTCGGCACGTAGACGACGTAGCGGCCCGGAAGCGAGATGTGCGACGTGCAGCGCGCGCCCTTCGAGCCGATGGGATCCTTCGAGACCTGGACGATGATGTCCTGGCCTTCTTTGACGACCTCGCGGATCGGCGTCGACTTGGAGATGCGGAGCGGAGAGGGCGCCTGGCGCGGTTTGTTGCGATCGCGTCCGCCGCGATCGTGCCCGCGATCGTCTTCGCGCCCGCGCCCGCGCCCGCGCCCGCGACCACGACCACGCGCGCGTCCGCCACCACCGCCGCCGCCGCGTCCACCCCCGCGATCGCCGCCGCGCTCGCGGGGCGCCGCGGCACGCGGAACTGGCTCGCCCGGATCGCTCACGGTGAAGCCCGGGAGGTCACCGAAGTCTTCTTCTTCGCCCGCTTCGTCGGCGAGGATCGGCGCGCTCGCCACCTCGGCCGCGAGCGCCGGAATTTTCGGGAGCGACGCTGGCGTCGTGTCTGCTTCGGGGTCGATCGGACCGGGCTCGTCCCAGTCGTCGGCTTCGTCCGCTTCGGCCGCGTCGTCGGCCGCCACAGCGGCCGCGGTCTCTTCTTCGGCCGCCGCCTGCGACTCGGCCTCGGCGATCACGTCGGCTGCCGAGTCCACGGAGAGGCCGTTGGTCCCGAGCTCTTCGGCCGACTCCACGGCTTCCATCGAGTCGGTGTCGGTCTCGGCGTCGGTGACGGCCGTGACGTCCTGTGCGCTCAGCGGCTCGCCCTCGGCGACCGCAGGCACCTGCGGCGGCGCCTCTTCGATCTCGGCCTCGGTCTCGGCGTCGAGCTCTTCGTTGCCCGTGACCTCGGGTCCGGCCACGTCCTCGTCGCGCGCCTGCTTGCGTGTACCCTGCAAGTAAGCGTCGAAATCGCTCGGTCGGATCAGGTCCTCGACGTGGAGGAACGCAGCCCGCTCCTGTCCGATGTCGATGAACGCCGCTTGGAGCCCCGGAAGGACGCGCGTCACCCGCCCGAGGTAGACGTTGCCGACGGTGCTCGGCTGCGACCCGGAGCCCCGCCGCTCGATGTGGAGCTCGGCGATGATTCCATCTTCGATGAGCGCGACCCGCGTCTCGCGGATGTCCACGCTGATGACCAACAGATTTTTCCCAGACATGGATCTCGAAAAGGTCTGCCGCAGAGCGGCACGACCGGAAGCTTGAGGTGGTGAGGAAAGCTCCGGATGCCCGAGGGCATCAACGGAACCGAAAAACTTTGGGGAGGGAGCTCCCTGAAGGCTGGTCTAGCGCCTTCGGCCCTTAAAGGCAAAGGCCCCATCACACCCTTCCACGCTACCGTTGCTCCCTCTCGGGCCTGGCGGGGTTCACGCTTCCGAGTCGATGAGGCCACAAAAGCGGGGAACAATCCCGCTGATGACTTCGTAGCACTCGCAGACTACAAAAGGAAGCCCGTGAGCCCCGCTACCGAAATCGCACTCGTTGCCGGACGCGAGCTCAAAAAGAGCATCCGCAGCGTCAAAGGCATCATTTTCGGGATCCTGACGCTCCTTGGGAGCTTCCTCGCCGTCTTGATCTGCATCTGGATCGAGTCCGGCGTGCGCCAAGACCTCGGCGCGGACTCCACCGCAGCCTACCAAGAGGCATACGAAGCCGCCGCCGCGAAGGCCGGCGCCGATCCCACGGTCGCGCATTACGTCGCGCACATGCCGCTCTCGCTCGTCACCTTCTTGAAGGTGCTCGTGTGGATCGGCCCTGCGCTCGTCGCGCTCCTCGGGTTCGATTCGATCAGCGGGGACCTGCAGCACCGCAGCGTCCGCTACTGGACCGTGCGCACGCGCCGCTGGTCGTACCTCCTCGGAAAGTTCTTCGGCCTCTGGGGCATCGTCTCGATCGTCACCCTCGCGCTCACGGTGATCTCGAGCATCGCGGTGCTCATCCGCGGCTACATCACCATCGGTGATTTCTTCACGTGGGGCCTTCGCTGCTGGTTCATCTCCGCGATGATCGTCGGCACGTGGACCGCGGTCGCGACGTTCGTCAGCTCGCGCTTCAAGACGCCGCTGCTCGCGCTCCTCACGACGTTCGCCGCGTTCTTCTGCATGTGGCTACCCGGCTTCATCGGGTGGGCGGTGCGCTGGGGGACCGCGCTCCAGCAATCGAGCGCCGCGTCGAAGGGCGTCTCGCGATCGATCGTCACCAACATCCACTGGTACGAGTACCTCTACCCGAACGGCTACGACGACCTCTTGCTTTCGCCGAAGCCGATCGACTTCGCGAAAGGGACGGCGGCGTGCGCGATCTACATGCTCGTGTTCGTCGGGCTCGCGACGGTTCTCTTCGCGAAGAAGGACGTCTGATGGTCGCCGAGAGCACGCAGGAGCCGGAGAAGTCCGAGGAGAAGTCCGACGCGGACAAACCGGCCAAAAAGAAGAAGGTCCACGAGTCGGCCGTGAAGCTGACGAACGTGACCAAGCGCTTCGGCGACAAGCTCGCGGTCGACGAGCTCACGCTCAACATCCGCGCAGGCTGGATTTACGGCCTCATCGGGCCAAACGGCGCCGGCAAGACGACCACGTTCTCGATGATGGCGGGCTACCTCGAGCCGACGGGCGGCAGCGTCGAGGTGCTCGGCTTCTCTTCGCGCAGCGTCGACGAGCTTCGCGGTCGCCTCGGCGTCCTCCCGCAGGACGCGCTGCTCCCGGCGCTCGATCGCGTCGGCGAGTTCTTGATTCACATGGCGCGCCTGCAAGACATCCCGCCCACGAAGGCCATCGCCGCAGCGCGTGACGCGCTCCGCGAGGTCGGCGGTCTCGAGTGGTGGGACATGCGCTGCTCGAACCTCTCGCACGGCATGGCCAAGCGCGTCGCGCTCGCGCAAGCGCTCCTCGGCGATCCGGACGTCGTGCTCCTCGACGAGCCGACCGCCGGCCTCGATCCGCGCGTCGCCTACGAGGTCCGTCAGCTCGTCAAAGCGCTCAAGGGCAAGTGCACCGTCATCATCTCGAGCCACAACCTCCAAGAGCTCGAAGAGGTGTGCGACGCCGCCGCGATCCTCGATCACGGAAAGCTCATCACGTCAGGCACGATCGCCGAGCTCACCGCGGCGAGCGAAGAGGTGCACGTGCGCATCGGACGCGTCTCGAAGGCTGCTGTGGCGGCGGGCGCCTCGAAGACGCAGACGATCCCGTTCGACGCGATCAAGGCGATCGCTGGCGTGACGCGCTACGAGTACGACGAGGACGCGCGCGATCTCGGCGTCTTCTTCGAGCGCAAACAGACGGACGCCGAGACCATCATCGGCGCCGTCTTGTGGATCCTGCTCAACGCGCAAATCCGCATTAGTGGCGTCACGAAGGGCCGCGGCCTCGAGCAGCGCGTCATGGACCTTACGGACGACTAACCCCTGGCCCGCGGCCGGCCCAATGCCGGCCCCGCCAAGGACAAAAAAGGAGGCAGGTCGTTCGGATCCGAACGATCTGGCGGAATTTTGCGTCTTGGAGTGGGTGGGTTGGAACGGCATGGTGGGTGCTTTGGCGCGCCCCATGGATGCTTTGATGTTCGAGACGAAGGCCGCGCATCTGGCGGTTCAGGGTGTAGGACGGAAGCGGCTGCGACCTTATGGGCTCACGCCTGCGCGGTTCGACCTGATGAACGCGCTCGGAAGAAAGGGGCTGAAACAGAGCGACTTGTGGAAGCGGCTGAACGTGGTGCGCTCGGTGATCTCCGAGATGGTGCGCGTGCTCCAAGCGCTTTCGTGGGTGAAGCGCGTGCGGGCGGCCGATGGGCGAACGTGGCTCGTCATGTTGACGCAGCGCGGGCGCGCGATCTTCGAGAGCGCGTTCGATGACTGCGTCGAGAGCGGCAACATCGCGGTTGAAATGGATTACGGGCTGACGGACGGGCACGCGGAGGCGGACGCCATGAATCGGCGCAACGCGTTTCTTCACTCGTGCACTGCGCTCGCGAGAATGTTTCGGACGCGGCCACGGTTTCGCGGTCGGCGGAGCCTCTACACGTGGGAGGCGGAAGACTATTGGTTTTGGCTGATCGAGCCTGGCGATCCGCCCGGAAAGGTTCCGTTCGTGGCTTAGAGCTTCGCGTTGAGCGGGTCGTACGCGTTGCCGCCCTTGTGGAACGGCGGAGGCTGCGTCTTGTGCGTCGTCGGCGCGACGTACTTGGCGCGGTCCTTTCGCTTCTGATCCATCTTCTGGGTGAACTGCGTGTCTTTCGCGGCGAGGGCTTTTTTCACGTCCTCGTTGAGCGCGGGCTTCGCGACCGGTTGCGGATCGACCGGCGGCGGCGGCGTGACCACTTGCGGCGCCTGCACGGCGTTCGCGACGGACGCGTTCACGTCGGCGATGGGTGCGTTCTTCAGCTTCGTCGCGCCGAACGCGGCGATCGCGACGGCGGCCGCGGCGGCGAGGCCCGCGCCGATGAAGATGGGCTTCTTCGATTTCCTCGCGAACGGCGAGACGAGCTCGCTCGTGTCGATCTCCGACACGACGGGTCGAACGCTGTAGCTCGTGGGATACGACACGACGGGCGCGGGCGGCGCGTACGTCTGCATCGGGACAGGCGCTGCGGGCTCCTCGCCACCGAGCTCGTCACGAAGGCGGCTCCACTTCGACGCGCCGTCGCGACGGACGAAAGTGTCTTCGTCGATCGAGCCGTCTTGGAAGGCCGCGTCGAGCTCGTCGAGCGTCATCGCGCGCACTGCTCCGCCTACGAGTTGAACGAGCCAGATGTCGTCGTCGTGCTGATCCATGCACGAAGCTTACGAATGGCTCATCCGAGATGAAGTCTAAATCCACCTGAAAATCACCGCGAAAGCAGCATGGACGAAACAATGCCGCCGCGCTGAACGAAACATGGGACTCCATGCGACAAAAGGGTGGATCGCGGATGTCTCAGCGCGGCGGGATTTCGTCCTCCGCGTCGACCGCGCCGAGATCTTCGGCGAGGCTCGACGCGATGCTGAAGACGAGCGGCCACGCTTCGCGGTTGTCGCCGTCGTTCGACGCGACGCGAATCAGCGGGCGCTCGTCGTCGACGACGTCGAGGTCGACGCGATAACGATCGCCTTTGCGCGGCGGGTCGAGCTCGCGGCGCCAGTCCCAATCGAGCTGTCCATCGCGCGCCGAGAGCTTCGCGGCGATCGCGTCGACGAGCGTCGCGGGAAACTCGACGGTGATCGCGCGATCGACGTCGCCGAAGGCGGAGATGGTAACGCCTTCGGGCAAGAGCGCGCGGACGCGCGCGATGAGATCGTCGGTCCCATACGACTCGACCGGTTTCGGGAGGACCCACGCCTCTTCAAAGCTCATCGCGGAAGCTTAGCGGAGAGGGCGGGATTCGAACCCGCGGTAGGCTTTTGACCTACGCTCGCTTAGCAAGCGAGTACCTTCGGCCACTCGGTCACCTCTCCGAAGGCCGCGGAACATACTTTTCGCGGCCCCCGCGTGCAAGCACTCGCGCACGGACGCGCGGCGCCTACTTTCCCTGAACGACCTGCGCCTCGACCTCGATGTCGACCTTGTCGCTCACGAGGACGCCGCCGGCCTCGAGCGCCTGGTTCCACTTGAGGCCCCACTCGCCGCGGCTGATCGAGCCGCGCGCGGAGAAACCGAGGCGATCGTTGCCCCACGGGTCTTTGCCGCTGCCCGTCTGCTCGACCTCGAGGGTGAGCGGGTGCGTGACGCCGCGGATCGTGAGATCGCCCGTGAGCTTGTACTTGCCCGAGCCCGCCGGCTCGATGGCCGTGCTCTTGAAGATCATCTTCGGGTGCTTCTCCGCATCGAAAAAGTCGCCGGATTTGAGGTGCCCGTCGCGCTTCTCGTCGCGCGTGTCGATGCTCGCCGTGTCGACCTCGACCTCGATCGTCGACTTGGCCGGGCTCGCCGCGTCGTAACCGAGCTTCGCGGTCCACGTCTTGAACTGCCCGCGCACCTTCGCGAACATCATGTGGCGAACGCTGAAACCAATCTCCGAGTGAGAACCATCGACGCTGTACGTAGCCATCTGAAGACCTCCGATGCCGCTCAACGTACGACTTTAAATGATGAGCGGAATCGATGAAATCTCGATGTGTATCATCGATTTTGAAGATGGCCCTCGAGCGCGGCGAGGAGCCACTCGTGCGCCGGCCCGAACGTCGTTCCGCGGTAAATCGCGTAGAACGGAAGCCGCGTCTCGGACTCGCTCCAGGCCTGCGGGCGAATGGCCACGAGGCGCTTTCGCTCGATGTCCTCGAGAACGAGGTGATCGGGCAGGTTTCCCCAGCCGAGGTTCGCTCGCAGCATCGCGTGCTTCGTGTGGAGATCGGCGACGCGCCACGTTCGAGGCGAGAGCACGGCTTGATCGGGGACGCCGCTCTCGCCGCGCTCGGAGAGGACGATTTGAACGAACTCCGAGAGGCGCGCGGTCGAGATCGCCTTCTTCTCGGCGGCGAGCGCGTGCTTCGGGCCGACGACCGGGATCATGCGAATCGACGCGAGCTGCTTTCGTTCGAGCGCAGGCGGGAGCGCGGGCGGGCCGACGACGCCGATCGTCGCCGTCCCCGAGAGGACCGCAGCGCTCACGCCGGAGAGAACCTGCGTGTCGACGCGCAGATCGACCGTGGGAAACTCCTTCGCGAACGCCGCGCAGATGTCGACGAGCGCGGGGACCGGAAAGAGCGCGTCGACGCACAGCGAGACCGAGGGCTCGAGCCCAGCGACCATCCCCGCGGTGAGCTGCTTCAGCGAGTCGACCTCGACGAGGACGCGGCGCGACGCCGCGAGCACCGCGCGTCCTTGTGGCGTGAGCTTCGCGATCTTCGTCGAGCGATCCCAGAGCGTCACGCCGAGCTGCTCCTCGAGGTTTCCCATTGCCGTGCTGATCGCGGACTGCACGCGCCGGAGCTTGCGCGCGCCCGCGGAGAAGCTGCCCTCCTCGACGACCGTGACGAAAGCGCGGAGCTGATCGAGCGTGACTGGGTCGAACATCATGTGCGCTTGGCGATTTGCTCGAGCTCGCTCGGCGAGATCACGTCGTCGGCGTTTCGGTCGATCGCGTGGATCAAGAGGTGCGCGGTCACGTGCGAGGGCGCCTCGGCGGTGACGCGCGCGAGCGCCGCGGCGACCTCGGGCTCGGTGATGACGCCGTCGTGGTTCGCGTCGATCTGGTCGAAGCCGCCGAGCTTGCGCCAGAGCTCGACCGCGAACGCGTCGACGAGCACGTGCTTCACGTCGCGACCGGTCGTGACCGGCGGGACTTTCTCGGGGTGCTCCTTCGCGAAGCGCTCGAGCGGCTCGACGTGGTCCATCCCCGTGAGGAGGTTTCGAACGAGCGCGACGCGGTACTCGCGGTCGTCCTCGAGCGCGTCGAGCTCGAGCGCGTCGTCGACTTGGAGGAACGCGCCGGACTCCTCGGGCGCGTGCGAGCGCGAGGCGATCACGGCCTCGCGCAGCACGCGGCCGGGCATCCGCACGACGACGATCTCGTTGTCGAACGGGACCTCGGTCTCGATGTCTCCGTAGGTGAGCCGCTCCTCGTAGTCGCGAGCGCCGCGGATGCCTCCGCCGTTGAAGAGGCAGTGCTCGGCGCCGAGCGCGTCGCGCATGCGCGAGCAGAGGAGCGTGCCGAGCGAGGTCACAGCGCGTCGCGAGCCGATGGACGAGAGCTTCTCGCCCGGCGGAAGGACGACGAGCGTCGCGGTCTGGATCTCGTGGACCTTGAGCATGTGCGCGTCGACGCGCTCGCGGAGCTCGGGGTCCTCGGGATATTTCGCGACGGGCTCGAGGTGCGACGTGACCGAGGGACCGGGCCACGTGACCTCGGTGATCACCGCGGAGACGGCGTCCGAGCCTGCTTTGACGATCTCGGTTCCGTTGATCTTCTCGAGGAACGGCGTGTGCTCGTGCCCGCCGACGATGACCGGAAACGGCGGCCACATCCCCGCGCGCGCGAGGGCGCGATCGTCCTCGATCGACTGGTGCGTGATCGGCACGACGCACGCGCAGCCCTCGTCGACGAGCTTCTTGGCCTCGCGCAGCGCGCACGCGTTCGCCGGCTCGGACGGCGCGCCGCCGAATGGGCCGTCACGGTAGAGGTTGCGATCGACGACGACCACGCCGAGGAGACCGACGCGCACGTTGTCCACGTCGATGACCTCGTGGTGCTTGGTCTTCGGGTCGAAGCGTACGTTGGTCACGAGCCACGTCGCGTGGAGCTCCGCGATGCGACGGTGGAGCTCGGTCGTCGGGATGTCATCCTCGTGATTTCCGAGCACGACGTGCGTGAACCCGACGTCGTTCATGCAGTCGATCATCCCGCGCCCCGCGTCCAAGCTCGACAGCAAGCTCGGCGCGAGGAAGTCGCCGGCGAGGACGACGAGCGTCACGTTTGCGCCGGGCGCGGCGCGAAAATGGCGCACGAGATTCTTGAGCCGCGGCAAATGCTCGAGCGTGTAGACGTCGTTGACCGAAACGATGCGAAGCGTCGGCACCGCGACGAGGATATGCTACTCGCTCCCGCGATGGCAGCGCGTCCGCAGAACAAGTGGCTCGTCGCGCTCTCGGTGACCTTCGGCACGCTCATGGGAACGATCGACGCGTCGATCGTGAACGTCGCGACGCCGCACCTCCGCGGCTCGCTCGGCGCGACCGTCGAGGAGATCACCTGGGTGTCGACGGGGTTCATCATCGCCAACGTCATCGTGATGCCGCTCACGGCGTTCCTCGGTCGGCTCTTCGGGCAGAAGCGCGTCTACATGATCGCGCTCACGATGTTCGTCCTCGGCTCGGCGTTCTGCGGCCTCGCGCGCTCGCTGCCGATGCTCGTCGTGTGCCGGTTCTTCCAAGGCCTCGGCGCAGGCGCGCTCCAACCGACGGAGCAAGCGATCCTCCGGCAGACCTTCCCGCCGAAAGAGCAGGGCATGGCGATGGCGCTCTTCGGCGTCGCGGTCGTCATCGGCCCAGCGTTCGGTCCCACGCTCGGCGGGTACATCGTCGACAACTACAGCTGGCCGTGGATCTTCTACATCAACCTCCCCGTCGGCGCGCTCGCGCTCGTGATGGTGAGCACGTTCGTGCACGAGCCAGAGGACGTCCGCGCGGTGAACGTCGCGATGGCCGAAAAACAGCGCAGGAACATGGACTGGGCGGGGATCGCGCTGCTCACCGTCGGCGTCGCGACGCTCCAGTACGTGCTCGAAGAAGGTCAAAAGGACGACTGGTTCGAGTCGCCGCTCATCACGGTGTGCGCGGCGGTCGCCGCGATTTGCGCTCGCCGCGTTCGTCATCCGCGAGCGCACCGCGACGGCGCCCGTCGTGAACCTGTCTCTCTTTCAGCGACGCGGTCTTCACGTCCGGCACGCTCATCGGCGCGGTGATGTTCGCGATGCTGATCTCGCTCACGTTCCTCTTGCCCGTCTTCATGCAAGAGATGCTCGGCTTCACGGCCGTGCAGTCCGGCATGGCGCTCATGCCGCGCGCGCTCACGATGATGGTGATGATGCCCATCATCGGGCGCCTCTACAACAAGGTCTCCCCGCGGCTCACCGTCGCGTTCGGCATCTGCATGTTCTCGATCAGCGCGTACATGATGAGCCACTACACGCTCGACACGACGCAAAAGGACATCATCGCGGTCCTCATCATCCAAGGCATCGCCTTCGCGTGCTTGTTCATCCCGCTGACGACGGTCGCGCTCGCGCAGGTGCCGCGCCACAAGCTCCCGGACGCGACGGGGCTGAACTCGCTCTTGCGCCAAATCGGCGGGTCGATGGGGCTCGCCGTCATCGCGACGTTCATCCCGCGCTTCACGCAGAGCGCGATGCAGTCCGTCGGCGCGCACGTCACGATGACGCGCCCCGAGGTCTCCGGGCGCGTGATGGGCATCACGCAGGCCTTCGAGTCGCGCGGGTACGATTTCCAATCCGCGACGCAGGCGGCCGAGCGCGCCATGCAAGGTCTCGTCGCGCGCCAAGCGGCGGTGCTCATGTTCGAGAAGCTGTTCCTCTTCTCGGGGATCGCGTTCTTGTTCGTGCTGCCGCTGCTCCTCTTCTTGAAGTCGCCCGACCACGACGGCGGCGAAGTGGTGAAGATCGACGCGCACGTCGAAGTATGAACGTCGGGCGGGCGCTTCGGCACCGGAACTACCGGCTCTTCTTCGTCGGACAAGGCATCTCGCTCATCGGCACGTGGATCACGCGCGTCGCGACGAGCTGGCTCGTCTACCGGCTCACGGGGTCGGCGTGGCTCCTCGGGATCGTCGGTTTCGCGGGGCAAATCCCGACGTTCTTGCTCGCGCCGTTCGCGGGCGTCGCCGTCGACCGGTGGAACCGCCACCGCGTGCTCGTCTGGTCGCAGGTGCTCTCGATGGCGCAGTCCGCGGCGCTTGCCGCGTTCGCGCTCACGCGCATCACGGTCTGGCACGTCATCGCGCTCGTCATCGTCCAAGGGCTGGTGAACGCGTTCGACACGCCCGCGCGGCAGGCGTTCGTCGTCGAGATGGTCGAGGCGCGCGAGGATCTGCCGAACGCGATCGCGCTCAACTCGACCATCGTGAACATCGCGCGCCTCGTCGGTCCGTCGATCGCGGGCGTGCTCATCGCCCTCGTTCGGCGAGGGGTGGTGCTTCGCGATCGACGCCGCGAGCTACGTCGCCGTGATCGCGTCGCTCCTCATGATGCGCGTCGCGCTCCGGCCGCGGCGCGCGCCGCGCCACCCGCTCCTCGAGCTTCGCGACGGATTCCGCTACGTCGCGGCTCACGTGCCGATCCGCTCTGCGCTGATGCTCCTCGCGCTCGTGAGCCTCGTGGGCGCGCCGTTTCAGGTGCTCTTGCCCATCTTTGCGAAGGTCGTCCTCCGCGGCGGGCCGCACACGCTCGGCATCCTCACGGCTGGCTCCGGCGTCGGCGCGATCGCGGGCGCGCTCTGGCTCGCGTCGCGCAAGGACGCGTCGCGCATGGAGCGCGCGATGATCCTCGCGGGCGCGCTCTTCGGCGCGTCGCTCGTCGCGTTCGGGTTCTCGACCGACATGGCGCTCTCGCTCGCGCTGATGGTGACGACAGGCGCGGGGATGATGATCACGATGGCCGCGACGAACACGCTGATCCAGACGCTCGTCGAGGAAGACAAGCGCGGTCGTGTGATGAGCTTCTTCACGATGGCGTTCTTCGGCATGACGCCGTTCGGCAGCTTGGCCGCGGGCGCGCTCGGCGAGCGCTTCGGCGCGCCCGCGACGGTCGTCGCCGGAGGCTTCGCGACGGTCGCCGTGGTCGCGGCGTTCGCGTTCGTGCGGCGCGCGTGACGCGAAACCCGGACCCAAGAACCGCACGGCGCACACGACGCGCAAGGGCGCAAAAGTGCGCCCAACCGCAGGGCGGGACGAAAAGCTACGTACGCGCTCGTGCGTCGCACCGCGAGCGCTCGCCCGTCACGGAAGTCCACGCGCAAGAGCGCGAACCGGAGCAAGCCCGACACGAACTTCGCGTCGCCGCGAGCGCAAGACGAGCGCTCCCGCGGCGCGCCATCGCAGGCGCAGCTCCTGAGGCGCGTGGCACATCCGATGCTTCCCCTAGAGCCGGGTGAGCATCATGAACACGAAGCAAAAGCGCCTCAACGGATCTGCGATGGTGCTCACGTGCGCCCTCGCGGCGTGCGCGCAATCCACCTCCGGCTCTACGACCGTCACGAGCGCAGCGGTCGGCGCCGCGCACGCGCACTCCGCGCACGCTCTCCTCGTCGACACCGCATCGTGCTGGATGGGCGGCATCTGGGGCGACGTCCAAGGCGAGACGCCCGCTGAGCGCGCCGCGTCGTCGGAGCTCCGGTGCGAAGCCGTCATCCAGAACGTCTTCGGCAAGGCCGATCACACGCGTTACCTCCAGCTTCGCGCGTTCGAGCCAGAGACGCTCGACGCGATCAACGCGACGCTCGGTCGCCGCGCGCTCCACGATCCCACCGAGGCGCGCAACGCCGACGCCCTCCAGAGGCTCTTCACGAAGCTCGCGGCCGCCGAGCGCGAGACGACGCTCGCTCGCCGCGCGGCGCATCGCATCACGCGTGACTTCGATCACGAGCGCGAGAAGCTCGACGTCGAAGAGGCGTTCGCGCTGCCCGAGCTCGAGTCGTCCCTCGCGTTCTCCGAGCTCTATCGCGTCGACGCGGGCGAGCTCGGCGGCGAGGCGCACGCGCTCACGCTGATGGTCTTGCTCGATCGCATGCGCGTCGCCGAAGAGCTTCCCGTGCACCTCAAGCCGTACGTCGTCGCCGAGCCGCTGCGCATCGTCTTCGGAGGCACGCCACCCGCGCTGCCGCACGACGCCGCGCGTCCGCTCGAGCGCGGCGGATGGTTACTCTACCTCACCGACGTCGCGCGCCAGGCGCGCCACCCGATCCCGAACCCGAGCGCGCCGCCGCAGGCGCGCCACGAGGCGGCCGTCGCCGGCATCCTCCAAGGCATCGCCGACCAGCTTCGCCAGGACGTGACGGTCATCAGCCCCGACTCGCCTCTCCATCGCGTCACCCTCTTGACGATCCGCGCGCTCGAGCAGTCGAAAGACCGCGCGATGCTTTGAGCAGACGTTTCCATCCGCTACCCTCACGAGCTGGCCCTTGACGACTCGCATACGACACCTCTCCGCTCTCGCACTGCTCGCTTGCGGCGCGCTTGGATGCCCTCACTCGCGCGGCGGACAGCCGCTCGCGTCGTCGGCGGGCGCGCTCCCCGCGACGCGCCCGATCGCCGAGAGCGTCTATGACGGCGCGCTCAAGGCCGGCTGGGAAGACTCGGGGTGGTCGCCTCACGAGATCGGTCATGGCCCCGCGAGCATCGATTTTTCGAAGCGCGGCGGGTGGATGCTCACGAAGCCGAACCTGAAGGGACGCTTCGGAGGCTTGGTGTTGCACGTGAAGGTGCCGCCGGGTGAGGCCGAGTTCCTCGAGGTGCGGCTCGACTCGCGCGACAAGAAGATCTTCCCGCGCGTGATGGTGCGCGCCGATCAGAAGGCCGATCTCGCCGATGGCTGGGAAGAGGTCTACGTGCCGATCGGCGAGCTCGATCCGGACGACGCGCCGTTCGATCGCATCGTCTTGCGCGCGTTTCGCGACATGCCCTCGGACCGCGTGCTGATCGACAAGATCGCGCTCGTCGCCGCCGGCGCCGACGGCGGCGCGCCCCCGCCTTCGCCGATCCCGTCGGCGAGCGCCACGCTCCGCGTCGACTGCCGCGCGCACGGCAAGGCGATCAGCCCGCTCGTGTACGGCATCGCGTGGAACGCGATGGCGAAGGCTCCGCCGACGGTGCATGCGACCTCGCGCCGCTGGGGCGGCAACCCGACGACGCGATACAACTGGCAGCTCAACGCCTGGAACACAGGGAACGACTGGTTCTTCGAGAACGTCGAGGCCAAGCCGGTCTCGGCGTTCTTCAACGAGAACGTCAGCATGGGGATGTCGAGCGCGCTGACCGTGCCGATCCTCGGCTGGGTCGCGAAGGACACGACGTCGTCGTCGTACCCCGTGAGCGTCTTCGGCGCGCAGCAGCGCGTGGACGACTTCCGCAAGGACGCGGGCAACGGCATGAAACCCGACGGCAAGCCGGTCACGCCGGGTCCTCCCGAACGCACGAGCATCCGCATCGATCCGAGCTTCGACGCGCGCTGGCTCGAGGCGCTCAAGAAGGACGGCCGCAAGATCGACATCGTCATCCTCGACAACGAGCCCGCCCTCTGGAACAGCACGCACGGCGACGTCCACCCCGACCCGACCACGTACGACGAGCTCCTCGAGAAGACCCTCCAGTACGCGGCCGCGGTGCGCAAGGCCGCGCCCGACGTGAAGATCGCCGGACCCGCCGAGTGGGGATGGCCCGGATATTTGTATTCCGCAAAGGACGCGAAGGCCGGCTTCCGCATCAAGCCCGACCGGCGCGCCCACGGCGACGAGCCGCTCGTGCCGTGGCTCCTCAAGCGCGTGAAGGCCGAGGCCGACAAGACGAACACGAGGCTGCTCGATCTCCTCGACCTGCACTTCTACCCGCAGGGGCAGAACGTCTACTCCGCCGCCTCGGATCCGAAGACCGCCGCGCTCCGCATCAACATGACGCGCGGCCTCTGGGATCGCAGCTACACCGACGAGTCGTGGATCAACGAACCGGTGTACCTGCTGCCGCGCATGCGCCAGTGGATCGACGAGAGCTACCCGGGGCTCGGCATCATGATCGGCGAGTGGAGCTTCGGCGGCGAGCCGCACATGAGCGGCGGGCTCGCGGACGCGGAGGCGCTCGGTCGCTTCGGCGAGTACGGCGTGACCGCGGCGTACTACTGGACCGTCCCGCCCGCTGGTTCGCCCGCTGCGGCCGCGTTCAACGCATATCGTAACTTCGACGGCAAGGGAGCGCGCTTCGAGGACTTCTCCATCCCGACGAAGGCCTCGCTCCAGACGTCGCTCTTCGCGTCGCGCGATCGCGACGGCAAGCACGTGGTCCTCGTCGTGCTCAACTTCTCGCCCGATGCCGCGATCGCCGCGGACGTCGACATGGGATCGTGCGGCGAGACCGAGAAGACGACCGCGTACACTTACACGGGCCAGGGCGACGCGTTCACGAGCACGCCGGCGACCGCCGCGACGGGCCACGTGAAGCTCACCTTGCCCGCCTATTCGATCAGCGTCATCGACGCGCACCTCGTCGCGCCCATCGGTGTAGCGGTCGAGTGACGCAATGCTGGGCAGCATCGTCCTCGTCGCGAGCGGTCTCCTCTCCACGATCGACATCGGCGCGGTCAACGAGCTTCGCCTGCGCTTGACCCCGACGATCTCGGCGACGGGCGCGCAGGTGCCGACTGCCGGGCTCGATCTGATGACGTCGCCCTACGCGCACTTCGAGACGAAGTCGCGCCAGTTCGACTTCAGGTTCAGCTACGCGGCGCAGATCACCGAGCCCGATCTCGAGATGCTCTTCACCACGCCGCAAGCGCCGCTGCTCTTCCAGTATGCGGAGACGTCGGCCTCGTACGCGTCTCGCCACTGGGGCATCAGCGCGTCGGAAGGCGCCTCGTTCGGGCAGATGAACTTCTCGTTCCTCACGCCGTACGCCATCGCGCCGGGACAGGTGCTGGGCGGCCCACCGCCCGTGCAGCTCCTTCCCTGCACCGACCTGGCTCACTGCGCCAGCGAGACCGTGACGTACGGCTCGTCGTCCACGAGCGCGATGCTGCACTACACCCACCGCAAGACGACGTTCTCGATCTCGGCCAGCTACAGCCTGAACGGTGGCCTCGACGAACCCTCGCGCGCGCTCGTACCCCTCGTGTCGGTTCCGCACGTCGACCTCACCGTCGCGCAACGCGTCACGCGCCGCGACACCCTCGTCACGCAGGGCGATGCAACGGCCGCGGATTCGACGCAACGCCCGTGCGATCCGGCGACCGGAGGGCCGCAGCTCAACCTCACCACCCCGAATCCTCCGCTGTGCGCGCCGAGCGGCCAGTGGGTGGGCGTGCGCGAGGTGTGGAGTCACGCCATCGCGAGGCGAATCATGATCGATCTCGTCGGCGGCGCGACGCTCGCGCGGGTGACCGTCAACGACACGGACGACCGCTCGCAACGAATCTATTACCCGTCGTCGTCAATCGACACGCTCACGTTCAAAGACGGCAACCCCGCGCAACCGTACCGCGTCGTGCCATACCCGGTCTTCGGCGCGATCCTCACGTACACGCTTCAGAACGCGCAGGCCGATCGTCCTGCCCTCCATCCGATGACCCTGCCGCGACCCGCGGCGTACGTCTACACGCGCGTCGGCCCGGTCGTGGACATGCACTATGGCATCATCGACCCGCGACTCGAGGTCGGCGCCGCCGCGCTCAAGCGCATCGACGAGAGGCACTCGCTCAGGGGCGACGTCGCGTTCGTGCGCAGCCTTTGGGGCTCGTCGCTCGACGCGACGTACGTCACGGGGGAGGCCGAGGTCCTGCGCAGGCTCGACAAGCGCATCGAAGCGGGCCTCGGCCTCCGCGGCGCTTGGCAGCATGACCCCTTCACCGGAGAGTTCTGGTCGGCGAACCTGTTCCTCACGTTCGTTTGGCACGAACCCAGGTTTGTTCTCTGAGGATTGATCGTGGCCCGACGCTTCACACTCCTGCTCGCCTGGCTGGCCCTCACGGCGGAGATCGAGGGCGACACCTTCTCGGGCAAGTGGGAGACGCCGCTCACGACGATCGGCACGGCGATCTTCAAGCCGCTCCCGGGCATCAAATTCCCACTCTGGGACATCGCGCTCCTCATCACGCTCTTCGTCGCGCTTGGCGCGAAGGGCGCGTCGAAGGACCGCGCGAAGCCCGTGGTCAAGTCGGCGAAGGTCGCCCTGCTCTCGATCGCGGGCTTCTGGATCTGGGGCGTCATCCGGGGCGGCGACGTGCGGCAAACGATGTGGCAGCTCCACAGCTTCGTCATGTCGCTCGCGCTCGCGTTCGCCGTCGCGGCGACGTGCCGCACGGCGAAGCACATCGCGGCGCTCGGCAAGGTGGTGCTCTTCGCCGCGGTCTATCGCGCGCTCGTGCTCATCGTCTTCTACTTGACCGTCGCGCGTGGGCTGGACCCGCCGCTGCAGGTGATGACGACGCACGCCGACAGCGCGCTCTTCGTCACGGGCATGCTCGTCGTGATCGCCAACGCGATCGAGCGTCGTAGGCTCACCTCGTTCTTGTGGATGATCGCCGCGTGCGTCCCGCTGGCGCTCGCGATCAAGTGGAACAACCGGCGCCTCGCGTGGCTGAGCCTGATGGTCGGCCTCGCGCTCTTCTACTACGTACTCCCGCGGACGCGCTTCAAGCGGCGCATGAACTGGCTCATGATCGGCGCGGTCCCGCTCTTCGCGTTCTACGTCGCGGTCGGCTGGGGCCGCACCGAGGGGGTGTTCAAGCCCGTCGGCTCGATCTCGACGATGTTCGGCACGCACCAGGACACGTCGAGCGAGATGCGCGACATCGAGAACTACAACCTCGTCCAGACGCTGCGCACGAACCCGCTCCTCGGAACGGGGTGGGGCCACGAGTACGACGAGCAGTCCGTCGCGCTCAGCATCAAGGAGGTCTTCCCGCAGTACCGGTTCATCCCGCACAACAGCGTGCTCGGGCTCCTCGCGTTCAGCGGGATCCTTGGCTTCTGGCTGTGCTGGCAGCTCTTCGTCGTCGCGTCGTTCTTCCTCTTGATATCCGTGCGCGCCTCGCGGTCGGGCACGGTGCGCGTCGCGGCGATCTTGGGGCTGACGACGATCACGACGTTCATCCTGCAGATGTGGGGCGACATGGGCTGGGTCACGCTCTCGCCGGACGTGCTCATGGCGGTCTCGATCGGCGTCGCGATCCGCGTGCCAGTCCTCAGCGGCGCGTGGCCCGAGGCGAAGCCCTCAAAGGCGGGGAGCGATGAAGAGCGTGGCGAGGACCCAGAGCGCGCAGTACACGCCGAAGGCGACGAGGGTCCTCCGAAGCCCTCGCTTGGTACGACGCCCCTCGCGCGCATAAATGAGGGGAATGATGACCGTCGCGCCGAGGATGCTGAAGACGATGAACTTGCCCACGGCTGATCACCCCGCAGCCGAGGCTCGCACATCGCGCGCAGGTTGAGGACAAGACCAGCCGAACATGAGCGCGCTCATCAGCCGCCTCACTCGACGACGACGACGTCTCCGCGTCGCAGCGTGAAGCGCGACGCAGCCGAATCGCCGCCCGCGAGCTCGTCGAACGTGAAGCGCACGCGCGAAGGCTTGCCACCGGAGCGTACGACGAAGATGCGATCGCGGTACGCGTAGTCGGTGAGGCCGCCCGCGGACGCGAGCGCCTGCGCGACGCCGCCCGAGCCGTCCATCTGCACGACGCCCGGGTGCGTGACCTCGCCGAGAACGCTCACCGTCACGGGTGCCACCTCCTCGACGTTCACGGTGACACTCGGCGCAACGAGGTACTCCTTGAGGCGCGCCTCGAGCTCGAGGCGCACCGACGCCGGTTTCTTCCCGCGGACCTCGACGTCACCGACGAGCGGGAGCGCCACGCGGCCGTCGTTGCGGACGCGCGCGCGTGTGCTCATCGAATCTTGATTGATCACACGCACACTGATCACGTCGCCAGTGGCGATGAGGTAGTCCGTCGAGAAATCGCCGGTTGGCGGAAGGTCTTTCACCCAGACGTACGACCCCGAGGGGCCGCATGCGCCCGCACCGAGCGCACACACGAGGATCAGCTCACGAATTCGCATGACTTCCTCTCCGAGTTAACGTGGTTCGTACGAGCGCGACAAGCTCCGAGACTCGCACGGCTCGCGTCCCGACGACGAGCGCGCTGTAGAGCACCACATCGATCGGCAGGCGCCAAGCGCGCAGGTCGGGGCTGAGCACGTGGAACGCCACGACGACGGCGCACGCCGCCAGCGATTTCAAGGCCGACGTGACGTTTCGCGCGTCGAGGATCTCGCGGCGCAGGTACCAGATGTACGTCACCGCGACCACCGCCTCCGTGCTCACCGAGATCGCGGCCGCGCCGACGCCCGCGCCGCCCTCGCCGAGCGCGTGCCAAGCCGGGCGCACGACGATCAGGTTGAGCAATGCATTCGCGACGAGCGAGAGCAGCGTGACGATCGTCACCGTCCACGATCGATCGAGCAGGATCATCGCCGTCGCGCCGAGCATCGCGACGTAGACGACGACGAAGATCGGCATCAGCATTCGCATCGCGCCGATCGCGGGGTCGAACTTCGCGCCGAAGACCCCGTGGACGATCACGTCCGCGCCGAGCCCGAGGATCATCGCGATCGGGATGGCCAGCGCCAGCGTCCACTCGAACGAGCGCCGGAGCAGCGACACGAACTCCACGCGATCGTCCACCACGCGCGCGAGCTGCGGCGTCAGCACCCATCCCACGAACGGCGACATCAGCATCGCGACGCTCGAGATGTTCGTCGCGGCGCCGTAGAACCCAAGCTCGCGATCGGTCACGAGCATGCCCATGATCGCCACGTCGATCTTCGAGTAGAGGACGATCGCGACCTGGTTCACCCAGAACGGCGCGCTCCGCCTGAGGACGGTGAACGTCTGGCGCGGCTCGATGCGCACGCGCACGTCCGCCACGGTCTGACTGAGGCGATAGAGCACGACCAGCCGAATCGCCTCGCTCAGCACCGCGACCGCCGCGTAGGTCCACAAGCTCGCGCGGCGCACGAGCGCGAGGCTCACGCCGGCCGCCCAGACGACCTTCGTCGCGATGTTCAGCGCCGAGAGCCTGCCGACGCGCCGGGCCGCGTAGAGCAGCGTGGCGCACGTGTTGGCGAGCAGTACGCACAGCTGTGCAACGCCAAAAGCAAGCGTGGTGCCGACGACCTCCGCGCCGTAGCCTGCGCGCCGCGCCGTGAGCGCCAGCACGGCGAGTATGACGACGCTGCCGGCCACGCGAATGAGTTGCGTCCCGCCGAAGAAGTCCGACGCGTGCTCCGGCCTGCGCGGGATTTCCTTCTGGATGTACATGTCGACGCCGAGCCCGAGGAACGCGAAGCCGTTGATGGCGAGCGCCTCAGCGAAGCTGTATTGCCCAAAGATCGCCGGTCCGAGCCGGCGCGGGAGGACGAGCCGCACGAGCAGCGCGACGCTCCACGTGGCGACCAGCGAAGTGCCCACGATCGCCATGTTGCGCATGGCGAGCTGCGTCTCGTGCCGTCTTCGTGCCTTGTGCTCGTCGATCATGTGGTAGCGGAGAGGTGATGGCGCGTCGGTGGAAGATCGTGGGGGCGGTTCTCGCCGTGCTCGCCATCGTGAGCGCGATCGAGGAGATTCGCTACTACCGGTACGGCCTCGCTCAAGTGCATCCCCCGCGCCGCCCCATCGAGGCGGCAGACCGAGAGCGCGCGAAGAAATTCTCCGAAGAGGTCACGTTTGTGACGAGCGACGGCCTCACGCTCCGCGGGAGCTTCGCCGCGCCCAAGAACGGCGCCGTCGTCGTGATGGCCCACGGGCTCGGCCAGAACCGAATGCACTTCCTCGCCGTCGCGGAGATGCTCGTGCGGCACCGCTACGGAGCGCTCTTCTACGACTCGCGGGCGCACGGCGAGAGCGACGGCGATCGCGCGACGTGGGGGATCGACGAGCAGCGCGACGTCGAGGCGGCCGTCGCCTTCGCGGCGGCGCGCGCAGAGAAGGTCGTGACGCTCGGTTTCTCCGTCGGCACGACGCCGGTCTTCTTCGAAGCGGCGACCGATCCGCGCGTGCGGGCGGTCATCCTCGAGGCGATCTGGCCCGACATCGACGACGAGATGACGCGCAAGGCCGGTGGCCGCGGCGCGCTCTCTCGCTATCCCGCGGTGCTCGCGATGAAGCGCTCGGGCATCGACTTTTCGCGCGTGCGGCCGATCGATCACGCCGCTGAGCTCGGCTCGCGGCCGAAGCTCTTCATCGCCGGGAGCGAGGACGACGACACGCCCCCCGCCGTCATGCGGCGCGTGGTGGACGCGTCTCCGGACCCGAAGCAATTCTGGATCGTGCCCGGAGCCGAACACGGCGAATACGCCGCGGCCGCGCCCGAGGAATACGAACGCGTCGTGATCGAGTTCCTCGATCGTGCGCTCCGTTGAAGGCTCAGCGTACGCGTTCGTGCTCACGGAGCATCCAGCCGCTGCCGGCGGTGAAGCCTATGCGCGGGTAGTAGTCGATGGCGGCGGGCGCCGCGAAGAGCACGATCGTCGCGCGTCCGCCGATCTGCTGGGTGCGCCGCACGAGCTCTTTGCCGATGCCGTGGCGCTGGTACGCGGCGTCGACGGCGAGGTCCGAGAGGTATGTGCACCACGCAAAATCGCTCAAGCTGCGCGCGATCCCGACGAGGCGCGTCTCGTCCCACGCGCTGACGACGACGTTCGCGCGCTCGAGCATCTCCCGCATGCGCTCGCGATCGTCGACCGGCCGCCGCTCGCCGAGCGTGGAAGAGCGGTAGAGCGCGATCACTTGATCGAGATCGAGGTCGTTTCCGGTCTTGTAGTCGATCATCGCGATTTCTCCCTCGCCACCCGATCGATGAAGTCCGTGAGGACGTCCGAGGCGCGTTCCTGCGACCACACGGGCGCGAAGATGTGATCGGTGTTGTCGATGGTCTCGAGCTCGACGCCGCGCTTCGTCAGCCAAACCATGAGGCCGCCGAGGTGTTTGTCGAGCTCGTCGAGCATCGCCTCCTCGTCGTTGAACAACAAGAGCACGCGGGTGCGGCGCAGCACGAGGGCCGTGAATTTCTGCGCGAGATCGCTCATCACCCACTCGGGACGACCGAGGATGATCGCCGCGCGCTTCACCGCCGTCGCGGCGCGACCTCTCGCGCGCGCCGCGAGCACGCGACCGATCGCGCCGGCTTGGACCTCGCCGCGCGCGAGCCGACGCCACGTGTCGAGCCGGAGCGCGCGATTTCGGTAGTAGCGCATCGAACGCACGTTGCCGTGTGGCCGCGTCACGATGCGCTCGACCTTGCGCCCCGGCGTCCACTCGAACGCGGGCGGGTTCATCAGAACCATCCCCGCGACGCGCGGATCCGTGAGGCCCGTGTGGAAGGACATGTACGCGCCGGCGCAGAGACCCATCGTGACGAAGTGGCGGTATCCGCGCGCGGCGGTGGCGTCGATCGCGGCGCGCACGTCGGCGATCGACCGATCCGCGAACAGGTCGTTTTCTCGCGCGCCGTCGTGCGGTGCGCTGTCGCCGATTCCCCCGAGATCCATGCGAAGGACCGCGTGCCCGCGCGAAGCGAGGCGACGCGCGAGCGCGACGTTGAAGCGGTTCGTCCCGACGCGCGAGTTCGCGCCCGTGTTTGGAACGATGACCGCGAGTTCGCTGCGCGATCCGATGGGCTCGCTGAGGACGCCGAAGAACCGGTCGTTTTCGCCGAAGCGGATCGCGGACTCGACGACGCGCGAGTCGATCGGCTCGACCTTGTCGCCCTCCGGGCTCGCGTGAGTGATGTCTCTCTCCGGGTTCGCGCGCTCGAGCCAGGCCGTCACGGCGCGCCAGATCTCCGTGGGCACCTCGGCGACGTACGGATCGTCGCTCGCCGCGGTCGCGTAGCCCGGCGCCGAAACGACCTCGACGTCGACGCCGAGCGTGCGGAGGCGGTCCGCGATGCGCGTCTCCCCGCCAGGCATGTCGTCGCGCGGCACGATCATCGCGCGCGCCGCGGGCTTCGTGGCGAGCGTGCGAAAGTCCACCTTCGCGAGCGCCTCGATCGTCTCGCGCCGGAATACGAAGCCGATCGCCTCCTCGTCGCCCTCGCGCTGTCCGTGGAAGGGCGGCCTCGCCTCGCCGCGCTCGCGGAGCTTGTGCAACGCGCGGAGCTCGCGGAGGAACGTGCCGCCAGAGACGCACGGCGCGACCATCACGAGCTCGTCGACCCCGCCGCGTCGCGCGGCGGCCGCAGCGGCGAAGGTTGCGCCGACGCGCATGCCGAAGAGCGCCACGCGCGCGATCCCCGTCTGCCTCAGCGTTTCGATCGCGTCGTCGATCGTCCCGAGCCACGCGCCGACGCGATCCTCGTCACGATCGCCCCCTGGCGAATCGCCTGTCCCGTGGTAATCGAAGCGCAGAACCGGAAATCCGAGCTCGGCCAGACCTTCGGCGAGGTGACGATAAGCGCGATGCGTGCACAACATTTCGTGACCGAGCGGCGGACACAAGACGACGCCCAGAGCGCGCGCCTTCCCCACCGGTGGATGAAACCAACCGAACGCACGCCGTCCTTTCGGCCCGAACCAAAACGCGTGCGCAGTGCTCACAGGGCGACCCGGCAGAGTACCACAGGACACGGCATGCTCCGTGCTCTGACGTCGAACGCTCGATGATCGCACCGCTCATGATGCTTCGTGGCCTCTCCGCGATGCTGCGCCTGGACGATTGCGACAGCGTCGGACGCGACGTTCGCGTCTCGGGCCGCCCGCTCGTTCGCAACGAGGGCCGCATCGAGATCGGAGACGAGGTCACGATCCACTCGAGCGCCTCGCCGGTTCGCCTCGCGACCACCAACGCGGGAACGATCACGATCGGTGAGCGCGTCACGATCGAGCCCGGCGTCGCCATCTTCTCGGACTCTGAGGTGCGCGTGCACCAGGACGTGATCATTGGCCCCAACGTGACGATATGCGACCGCGGCGCGGACGGCGTCTCCTCGGCGATCACGATCGAAGCGGGCGTACGCATCGGCGCGGGCGCGCGAATCGTCGCGGGCTGCGTCGTGCCACGGGGCGCAGTAGTGCCACCCGGATCCACCGTCCCCTCCGAGCAACGCGCGCCGGCCAAACACGCCCCTTTCGCTGCACAAACCGTGCGAGGCGCGCCCACGATGACGCGCGTCCGCGCAGTGCTCGCCGCCGACTTCACGATCGACGAGCTCGCCCACAAGCTCGCGGACATCGACTTCGACGGCCTCTCCATCGAGGCCGAGGTCGCGCCGTTCGACCACGTGATCCCCACGCTCATCGGGCTCGGCTCGCGCGATTCGAAAGTCGATCTCGCGTTCGTCTGGGCGCCCGGAGATGATCATCCGGCCGGAGATGCTGGCCTCGTATCGCATCAACTGGAGCGACAAGGCGCGTAACATCGTCGAGATCGCGACGGAGCTGAACCTCGGCCTTCAGTCGGTCGTGTTCATCGACGACAACCCCGTCGAACGCGGCCGCGTCAGCGAGGCGTTGCCCGAGGTCTACGTGCCGGAGTGGGCGCTCGACCCGACGCACTACGGCCGCGCGCTGGAGTCGCTTCGCTGCTTCGACACGCCGCACGTGAGCAAGGAGGACCTCGAGCGCAACGCGATGTACGCGACCGAGCGCCAGCGGACCGCGCTACGCAGCGTGTCGACGTCGATCGACGACTGGCTCGCGACGCTCGGTCTCGTCGTTCGCTTCGAGCGCGTCGCGAAGGGCAACGTCGCGCGCGCCGCGCAGCTCCTCAACAAGACGAACCAGATGAACCTCCGCACGCGCCGCATGAGCGAGAGCGAGCTCCTCGCGTGGGCCGCCGCTCCTGGCCACGAGGTCTGGGCGGCGCACGTCTCCGACCGCTTCGGCGACGCAGGGTTGACGGGCCTCTTCGGCGTCTCGCGCGAGGGCGATCGCGCGACGCTGGAGGATTACCTCTTGAGCTGCCGCGTGATGGGGCGCCGAGTCGAGGAGACGATCCTCTGGGCGGCGGTGTCGCGCGCGAAGGCGCTCAGCGCGCGCTCTCTCTCTCGGTCGAGCCGATCCCGACGAAGAAGAACAAGCCGTGCGTCGATTTCTTCGCGCGCGCGCGGCTCGCGCGAGACGGCGAGGCGTGGCGCGTGGACCTCGGCGAAATGCCCGGGGCGCGCTCGCTCGTGACCGTCGAGGGGCTCGCTTGATCCGACGCAAGCTCGTGCGTGCCGTGGCCGGGCGCTTGGACGCCGCGCGCGCGCGCTTCACGCTCGGCGCTCGCGTGGGCTCGGGCGTTCGGGTGCTGGGGATGCCGAGCGTCGCAGTGGAGGGAGCGCTCGTCGTGGGGGCGCGCGCGGTGCTCGTGTCGACGCCCGCGCCGATCACGATCGTCGTACGCCCGGGCGCGTAGCTCGAGATCGGCGAAGACGCGCTCATCGAGAGCGGCGCCGTGATCCGCGCGCGCGGTCGCGTCGTCGTCGGTCGCGGCGCGCGCATCGGCGTCGGGTGCATCGTCGACGACGAGATCGCGGGCGACCTCTCGATCGCCGACAACGCGTGGATCGCTGATGGGGCGGTGGTGACCGGCACCGGCGAGATGCCCCACGCCCAGAAGGCGAACGGCGCGCCGGCGAAGGACGCGACCCGCGAGCGCGTGCGCGACGTGGTCTGCCGCATCGTCGCGGCCGCCGCGGAGCTCGACGACGCGAGCGACGTGCGGAGAGCGCGCGGCTTCGACTCGCTCGCCGCGCTTCGAGTGCTCGTCGCGCTCGAGAAGGAGCTCGGCGTGAGCTTCCCGCACGACCTGTTCGCGCGCCCGCGGACTTTCGATTCACTCGCCGCGTTCGCTCGAGGAGAATCGCCACCGTGACCAGCCCGCTCGCCAAGCCGCTCGTTGCGACCTTCGAATCGCCCGCGTCCACGACCGCCGAGGACGCGTCCGAGCAGCCTCGCGGGAGGCTCGCGCGCGTCATGCGCGAAGCGCGCGGGGCGACGCTCGTCGTCGACGCTCCCGACTCGGTGCGAAGCTCGCGATGCGCATGCTCCCGGACTTCACGTTCCCCGGAGTCCGCGCGCAGCTACTCCGCTTCGCGGGTTGCGACGTTCGCCGCGGCGCCGCGGTCCTCGGCGACGTCTATTTGATCGGTCCTCGCGGCGCCATCAAGAACCTCCGCATCGGCCCGGACGTCACGATCGGCCCCGACGTCACGTTCGGGCTCGACGAGCGCATCACGATCGGCCGCGGCGCGTCGATCGGTCCTCGCGTGACGCTCCACACGGGCACGCACGCGCTCGGCCCGTCCGCGCGGCGCATGTCGCCTGCGATCATCGGCAACGCGATCGTCGTATGGATCGGCCTCGGCGCGATCGTCCTGCCCAGCGTTCGTCTCGGTCGCGGCTGCGTGGTCTCCGCGGGCTCGGTCGTCGCGGCGGACGTCGCGCCGAACACGCTCGTCGCGGGAAACCCGGCGACGTTCGTCACCGACCTGCCTTAGTACCTAGGCCGGGCGCGCGACGAAGTGGAACCAGTCCGCGTCGCTCGTGTCGTCGCCAGGCTTCACGTGAGCCCCTCGCGTGTTCTCGAGGACGACGACGTCCCGATCGAGTCGCGCGCTCGCGAGCTCCTCGAGCGCGCGCTCCAGTGTCGTGAAGTGCGCGAGCACGCCGTAGTGGTGCGCGCTGAGCGGCGCGATCGCCCAACCGTCGCCGCGATGCGCGCCAGGACGAATGCGCATCCACCGCGCGACGTCGAAGGGCACGCTCGCGAGCGCGATGGCGGTGCGCGCGGCCGCGCGGGGCAGGCTGCACTGGGTCGCAGCGCGCGGCGTCCAAGGCCGCTCGCGGAACGCGGGGCCGTCCAGGTTCAACGTCGAGAACAGGACGTATCCGTCGCGGCGAACGACGCGCCGCATTTCGCCGAGCACGCGCGTGCGATCGTCGTGATCGACCGCGTCGATCCCGTTGAAGCTGAAATTCACGAGGCCGAAGTGGGCGTCAGGCACGCCGTCGAGCGCCCGAGCGTCACCGAGCTCGACGCGGACGCGCGGGTGACGCGCTCGGCACGCGTCGACCATCCCCTCCAGATAGTCGATCGCGCGGTAATCGTGCGTGAGCGGCTCGAGCATCGGTATCGTTCGGCCCGTGCCGACGCCGAGGTCGAGGATCGGCTTTCCGCGCGCGCGCTCGCGCACGACCGCGAGCGCCGCCTCCTCGCCAGGGTCGGTGAAGTCGCGCACCGAGTCGAGCCAGCGTCGCGACGAGCGCTGCGACCACGTCGAACGATTCAGCGCGTCTTGTACTGCCGTCATTCATATGGCGTGACTACGGAAACTCGAGCTGTCAACGCGCGCAAACGATCTTCGTCGGCGTCGTGGCGTTGAGCGCCTTAACCGTCCCCGAGATCGTGTCGCCTCGCCCCGTGAGCACGGTCGAGAACGCGCCAGTGTCGCCGGGCGCCACGTGGAAGAAGTCGTCGTCGGCGACGAATCCGCGCGCGTCGATGGCGACCGCGTACGCGACCTTCTTCGTGCGCACCGTGAGCCTCCACGAGCCCTCGTCGACGCGTTCGGCGCGTGCCTCGAGGCCGAGATCGCTCGCGCGCTCTGCGCGAGCGCCGCGCGGGAAATGAAACGCGCGCCCGAGGAGCGCGCCGCTCGCGCGATCGCGAAGCGTCGCGAGCGTGGCGTCGTGACCGCGCGGCCCGAAGCGATACGCGTAGGTGACGTCCGTGAAGCGGCCGATGACCTCGTCCGCGGAGACGGCGATGGCGTCGTGCGCTCCGAGCGCGACGGCGCGCGTGCCCTCGGCGACGATCCCCTCGCCACGATGAAGCGCGACGCGGAGCTCCGCGTCGATCGCGCTCGGCGCGTCGTTCACCGCGTGGAGCGCGAGCCCGTTGAGCCCTTCGTCGATCGCGAGCAGCGCGACGGGCGCGAGGACGCGCTTCAAGTGGTGGTACGCCGCCTTGGGCGCGCCGCGCGCGTCGATGACGCCCCAACCCGCGCCGTCCCACAGATCGCGCAGGAACCACACGAGCGCGCCCGCGCACTCGGACCCCGCGCGACGCCATTCGCTCATGGCCGCGGCCATCGCCTCGCCCGTCGCGACGCGCCCGAGCTCGAGGTACCGCGCGCCGTCGCCGAAGAGGAGCGCGCGTGGATCGACGCCGAAGATCTCCTTCACGTAGTGATCGCGCACGTCGTCGAAGTCCCACGGCGTGCCGCGGTCGCGCGGCACGCGGCTCTTCCAGCGCGGGTGGTTCGGAGGCGACTCACCGTCGCGCATGAGCGCCTCGATAGTCTCGTCGCGCGGCACGTTCGCGAACGCGAGGCACTCGGACGTGAAGCGCACGCGCGCGCGCCGCGCGTCGTCGAAATCGCGAAGGTACGCGCCGACGCCGTAATAATGCGACACGCCGCGATCGACGTGAAAAGGCAGGACGCCGCCCCCCAAATGCGAGGCGGGGGTCGAGCGCACGTACGCGACGTCGGGGCGCGCCTCGCGCACGATCCCCGGCAAGACCTCCGCGAAGAGCGGGCTCGACCAGTCCTTCTCGGGCAGCCCCATCATCGCCGCTTGCTGCTCGACCTCGCTTCCGCCGCAGCACACGACGAGGCTCGGTGAGAGCTGAAGACGCGACATCGCCTGCGTCGCTTCGCGGCGCACGGACGCGGCGAAGCGCTCGTCCGCGATCGGATAGTCCATGTTCGCGAACATGAAGTCCTGCCAGACGAGGATCCCGAGCTCGTCGCACAGCTCGTGGAAGTCTCGCGACTCGTAGACCATCGTCCCCGAGAGGCGGACCATGTTCATCCCCGCGCGCTTCACCTGCGTCAGCGCAGCGCGGAGCTCGGCCTTCGTGGCGCCGAGGCCGATCGGGTCGAGCGGCGTCCAGCACGCGCCGCGCGCGAAGACGCGAACGCCGTTGACGTGCAGCGTGAACGCGCCGCCCTGCTGATCGACGTCGAGCTTGCGAAACCCGGTCGCGCCGAGCTCGAAGTCGGCTCCGTCGACCCGCGCGCGCACCGGAAGGAGGGGCTGCGCACCGTGCGTGTGCGGCCACCAGAGCGGCGCGTTCGGGACGCGCAGCGTGCCGCGCGCGACGCCGTCGACCTCGAGGGTCGCGCGATGCTCGCCCACGGCGAGCTCGACGGTCTTCACGTCGCCTCGCAGCGCGATCGTGGCCTCGACCACGCCGTCGCGCCCTTCGAGTCGCGTCTTGAGGTCGTGCGCGGCGATGGGCGACGCCCTTTCCAGCGTGATGGGCCGCCACGGTCCCACCGGCGCGATCGGCGGAGTCCACGCCGGGATCCGCCCGAGCAGGCTCGTGCGAAACCACCGGAGCTGCTGCTGCGCCACGATCGTCGCCCTCCACCGCGGGCGCGGACGACGCTCGGCGAGCGCCTTCGCGAGCGGCGCAAAGTGAAGCTCGATCTCGCGCGGGTCGCGCGACGGTGAGCTCGTGCTCCACGAACATGTTGTCCGTGCGGAGCACCTCTTCGCCGTCGACGCGCACGTCGCAGAGCGTCGCGAGACCGCCGAGCCTCAGGAGATCGCCCGTCTCGCCGGGCGCGAGCCGCTTGCGATACCAAACCTCGGTCGCGTCGAAATCGGTCACGTCGCCGTCGAGGGTCGTTCCGAGGACGCGCGCGACGGTGCCGAATCGCTCGCGTGGGATCGGTCTCCAAGCCACGGGCGCTCCGAGCGCCATCTCCCACCCCTCGTCGAGCCTCATCTCACACGCCGTACCGCTTCGCGAGGTGCGTCATCCCGCTCGTCCACTGCGACTCGATCTCGTGCAGCATCGACGAAAGGTCCACGTCCTTCTTGGCGCCCACGGCGCGCGCGGCCTTCAACACGAGCGATTTGGACACGCTCGAGATCGCGTCGAACGCGAGCGCGCTGGGCTCGAGATCGCCCTCGCCGTTTCGCTCGAGCCAGCGGAGGTAGAGCGCGGCGAACTCGAACGCCGCGCCGAGCTGGCGAATCGTGGCGAACGCGTAGAGGTGATACGCGGCGAGCCCCTCGCTTTTGAGGCGCTCGATGTCTGCCTTGAACGTCTCCGCGAAGCGCGGGATCGGGTTTTGGTCGGGCCTCCGCGCGAGGTGCTTCTTCAAGAGCGCGACCGAGCGCGAGACGAGCGCGCGCGGCTCGTGGCGCACGACGCGCTTCGTCCGCACGAGCTCGGCGAAGAACGGCATGAAGGTCGGGTCAGGCGCCGCGTCGAGCCGAAAGAGCCCGACGAAGTCCGCGCCTTCGAGCACGTGGTAGCTCGAGTTGTGGAAGTACCCGAGCGTGCGCGCCTCGAGATCGATCTCCTGGATCCCGATCGTCGTCTTCGTGTGCTGCGCGCGATAGTCCGTGCCCGCGGTGTCCGGCAGGTAGTACGCGTCGATCTCGGAGAGCACGATTTTGCCCTGTTTCAGCTGCTCGATCGCGTTCTCGACGAGCGGCCTGTAGATCGTGAGCTCCTGGATGTCGACGCCGTAGAGCTCGTAGAGATCCTCGTGCGGCGGCTTGAAGAACGTGAACTGATCGCCCTCCCAGTCGAGGCTCGTCACGAACGAGAGGCACGCGTGCGGATCGCACCCGAGCGCGTTCAGCACCTCGATCCACACGTCGATGTAACAGTTCGACTCGCCCCAGGCGCGCTCGCCGCGATGGAGCTCGTGGGGCGCGTACGTGGACGCGTCGATGCGCGGCAGGGCGTGGACGATGGCGCTCATGGCCAGAGCTTCGCGCGCACCTCGGCTGGCCACTTCGCGGGATCGAACCCGTGGTGCTTGAAGAGCGCCATGCACACGCGCTCCATGCCGAAGCCGAGGCACGCGGTGTTGGCGACGGCGCCGTCCGTCGTCTTGATGTCGAACACCTGACCGAAGTGCTCTTGGTGCCAGTTGAACGAGCAGAGCGCCGTCGGGTTCTCCTCGGAGATGACGGGCACGAGCACCTCGAACTTGAGCCGCGCGTTCTTCTGGTTCGCAGCGAGCATCTTGCCGCCGCGGCCGAAGAACGGATCGCTCGCGACGTCGCTCTTCGCGGGCAGCCCGAGCGACTTCATGATTTGAAGCCCGCGCTCGAGCCACATGTCGCGCCACGCGAGGACCACGTCGGGCGTTCCCACGCGGACGAACTCGCGAACGCGGAACGCCTGCATGCGCGTCGGCTCGGGCGAGGGCTCGTGACGGAACACCCAGTTTTGCATGTCGACGAGCCGACCTTGCTCGGGCACCGTCCCCGCGAAGCTCGGATAGACCGGATAACAAGCGGCCGGCGTGAGCACGCACTCCGTCGACGCCATGAGCCCGTCCCAGTTTTCGCCCGCGTGGATCTTCGCGCCGAGCTCGAGCGCCTGACGCTCGGTCCCCTTGAACGAGAAGATCACGCCCGACAAATGCGGGAACGAGTCCATGTACTCGACCTTCTCGAACACCCTTCGGTCGAGCGTGGGCGGGAACATCATCTTCTCCGCGCCGTCGTCCTTCGCGACGCGCGAGACGTAGTCGTCGAACCGCGCGAGGACTTCCTCGAACACCGGGCCGCGCCCGAAGATGCCCTGCACGCCGACGGGGATGATCAACCTGTTCGAGACGAGCCCTTCGTAGAGCTCCTGCGGCGAGTACGACATGGTTTGCCTCAATCGTCTTTGAGAACGAGGAGCATCGACGCGTTGGTCGCGAAGATGCGGTCATTTCCGACCATGAGCGCGGCGGAGTGCGCGTCGCGCAGGTGGCGTCCGACGGACACCTTCGAGTCGTTCTTGTAGCCCATGATCCCGCAGATCGAGAGCGCATGGTTCACGATCTGAACGACGAGCTGCGACGAGCTCACCTTCAGGTTGTTCATCTTGAGCGCGAACCCGATCGACGAGAGCGCGGCGGTGCCCTCTTTGTCGTCGTGCATCAAGCGGTCGCACTCGCTCGCGACGTCGTGCACGTTGGTGCGCATCGTCTGGAGCATGCTCGAGGCCTCCGCGAGGCGGAGCGCGGTGGGCGGCACGGTGCCGGGCTTCGCGCGCGCTTGCTGCCTCACGAACGCGCGCGCCCGGCCGACGGCGGCCGTGGCGATCCCGAGCCACACGTTCGACCAGAGCACGTGGCTGAACGGCACCTGCGTCTCGCTCGCGACGTCGGAGAACGGCGTGTCGAAGATCTGACCGACCTCGCCGCTCGATTCGAGCATGAACGGCGGGCTGCACGTCCCGCGCATGCCGAGCGTGTCCCAGTTGCCCTTCTGCGTGAGCGTGCACTCGGGCTTTCGCACGAGGACGAAGATCTGATCGTTCGGCGGCGAGTCCGGCCCGCGCCGAGCCTGGAACAAGATGTCGTCGGCCTGGGCGCCGTACGAGATCGTCGAGCAGTCCTTGTCGAGCTTGAACCGCGCGTCCTCGTCGCGGACCACGGCGCAGCGGCTCGTCCGCATCTCGCCGCCGATGCCGACCTCGCTCGTCGCCGACGCGATGAGCGGCTGCTTCTCGACGAGCTCCGCGACGTAGCGCTCGTAATACGGCTGCTTCATCGCGTGGCGGAGGATGCTCGCCACTTGGATGTGGTGCATCGCGAAGACCATCGCCGTCGACGCGCAGTGCTGGCCGAGGGCCTCGCACATCGCGGCGAGCTCGATCATCCCGGTGCCGTGACCGCCGAGGGCGCGCGGCACGAGCGTGCTCATCAGCTTCGCCTTCTTCAGCGCGTCGATCGCTTCGGTCGGAAAGCGGGCCTCTCGATCGACTGAATCAGCGTTCGGCGCGGCGACCTCACGGCCAATCCGCGCGACCAGCTCGACTGTTTCGCTCATGATGCCTTCCCTTGGGTGAGCTCGTTCAGCGCGGTGGCGATCGCCACGACGCTCTCGAAGACGCCGCGCCGAAGCATGCGGTCGGGGAACTCCACGTCGAACGCGCCTTCGAGGGCGAGCATCACGTTGACGCTCGCGTGCGAGGTCATTCCCGCTTCGTATAAGTCCGCGTCGTCGGCGAGTGTCGATATTTCCACAGCGAGGCGTCCGTGTTCCTTCAAAATCGTCCGAATGCGATCGTTCATTTCTTCTTCCACCTGATTCGACTCGTCGGCTTTTTCTCCATGACTACGACTGCGCCCGCCAAATCGCCTTGATGCGACACACTGACGACGAACGCCGTTGCACCCACTTCCCGAGCTGCAGCAAATGCCGGACCGTGCAAGATGATCCGGATCGCGCCGTCAGCACTCCTCGCGACCTCGATCTCGCGAGGACTAATGCCCCGCTCGCTCGCGCCGAGCGCTTTGATCGTGGCTTCCTTGGCAGCGAAGCGCGCCCCCAGCCTGCGCGCTGCCGTCGCGCGATCGGGCGCGCTCATCGCGTACTCAATCTCCGCTGGCGTGTAGACGCGCGTGAGGTATCGCTCACCGAAGCGATCGATAGAGTCTTGCACCTCACGTACGTCGACGAGGTCGAAACCGACTGCGGCGTACATTCAGCCGGCACGATACCACGCCTCCGCAGTGCCTCATGGCACGACCATTGATATACTGGAGCCTGTATGCCCAAAGGCGAAGATCACAATCGGCACGAAGACGAGGAGGAAGAGGAGGGGCTTGACCTACACGCCATCTCCGACTTCGTCGGCTACGTGCTGCGCGCTCCGAGGAGGAACCCGTACAGGTTCATCGCCCTCCTCGTGCTGTCGCTCGGTCTGGGCGGTGCGCTGTTCGTCCTCTACCCGCGGACGTATTCGACCGAGGTGAAAATCCTCGCGCAGCGCAACCTGGTGCTCCCCGCGCTCGGAAACCCGAACCGCACCGTCCCGCGCGAGGCCGACAACCCCACGAAGAACGTCGGCGACACGATCCTCCAGCACGACAACCTCGTCGGGCTCATCAAGCAAGTGAACCTCGTCGACCGGTGGGCGGGGTCGCGGCCGACCCTCCTCCGTTGGAGGGATCGCGTCACCGAGAAGCTCGCGGGACGGCCGGATGAGCAAGACCGGATGCGAGCGATCGAAGGAGTGCTCGAGAAGCGGCTCACCGTCACGAGCGACGACACGACGATCACGATCACCGCGGAGTGGACCGACGCGCAGATGGCGTATGACCTCGCTTCCGCGGTCGAGAAGAACTTCATCGACGCGCGCTACGACGCGGAGATCAGCGTCATCAACGACGCGATCGACATTCTGCAGCAGCACGCGAAAGAGGAGAAGTCGCATTTCGACGAGGCGCGCGACGAGTTCGAGTCGCTGGAGATGAAGAAGAAACCGGCGGCGAAGGCGAACAACGCGGTCGCTCAGCCGCGCTTCATGGCGCCGCCCGCGCCGAAGGCAAGCGCCAACGCGCCGGCCGTCGATCCCGCGCTCCTCCAAGCGCTCCAGGACAAGCGCAACGAGATCCAACAGGTCGAGTCGCAGCGCACGCAGCGCATCAACGAGCTGAACAAGCAGCTCTCGGACGCGCTCGTTCAGTACAGGCCCGAGCACCCGACGGTCGTCGCGCTCAAGCAGAAGCTCGTGGAGGCTCAGGCCGAGCCGCCGGACCTCGCGCGCCTGCGCAACGAGGAGCGCGCGCTCATCGACAAGGTGGCCGTGAACGCGCCGCCGCTCGCGACCGCGATCGCCGCGGCGTCGACGACGCACTCGTCCGCCGCGACGATCGCCGCGCTCACGGGTTCGCCGAGCTCGCGGCTCATCATGGAGGAGGATCCCGCGGTCACCGTCGCGCAGATGAAATTGCAGCAATGCGCCCAGAAATACGCGGATCTCGAGAACCGCATCGACGGCGCGCAGATCGAGCTCGACATCGCGAAGACGGCGCACAAATACCGCTTCAGCATCGTCCACCCCGCCGAGGTCACGAGGCGCCCGCGTAACCCCAACCCGATCGCGCTCTTCTTGGGCATCGCGTTCGCGATCTTCGTCTTCGCGTTCGGCGGCGTCGTGCTGCGCGAGCGGCGCCTCGGGGTCATCGTCGAACCGTGGCAGGTCGAGCGGAAGCTCAAGTTGCCGATCCTGGGGGAGCTCGAGACGTGAGACTCCGGACCGCCTTTCGGCTCCTCGACGGCGCGGTAGCCGCGGCGTCACTCCCCACGCTCGCCGCGTCCGGCTACCTCGGCGCGCTCACCGCGCTGTCGAAGCCGAAGGCGGCGCCCAAGGCGAACGGCAAGCGCCCGTACTTCGACGTGATCGTCCCCGCGCACGACGAGGAGGCGAACATCGCCGAGACCGTCGCGAGCCTGCTCGCCGTGGACTATCCGCGCGATCGCTTTCGCGTCGTGGTCGTCGCGGACAACTGCAGCGACGCCACCGCGTCTCGCGCACGAGCGGCTGGCGCCGAGGTGATCGAGCGCGTCGACGCGGAGAAACGCGGCAAAGGCTACGCGCTCGCGCGCGCGTTCGAAGAGGCGCTCGCTCGAGGTCACGCCGACGCCGTCGTCGTGGTCGACGCTGACACGCGCGTCACGAAGAACCTGCTCATGGCGTTCGCCGCGCGCTTCTCCGCGGGCGAGGTCGCCGTGCAAGCCGAGTACGGCGTGCGAAACCCGGAGGCCTCTTGGCGCACGCGGCTCATGGTCATCGCGATGTCGCTCTTCCACGTGGTGCGCTCGAACGCGCGCGAGCGACTCGGTGTCTCGTGCGGCCTGCGCGGAAACGGGATGGGCTTCGCGTGCAGCGTCCTCCGAGAGGTCCCTCACGACGCGTTCTCGATCGTCGAGGACGTCGAGTACGGCATTCGCCTCGGCGAAGCGGGCCATCGCGTCGCGTACGTGGGCGAGGCCGCGGTGCTCGGCGAGATGGTCTCGACGGGCAAGGCCGCGCGCTCGCAGCGGCAACGCTGGGAAGAAGGCCGCCGCGAGCTCACGGACAAGCACGGCTGGCGCCTCTTGAAGCGCGGTATCGTCGAGCGCAACGCGATGCTGTTCGACCTCGGCGCCGATCTCCTGACGCCGCCGCTCTCGAAGCTCGGTGTTTCGATCGTACTCGGCCTCGGCGCGTCCGCGATCACGGCAGCCCTCGCGATCGCGACCGGCTCGCGCCCGGTCGCGTGGATCCCGTGGACCGTCGCGGGCGCCATGGTCGGCGCGTACGTCTTCCGTGGTGTTCAGCTCACGCGGCTCGGGCCGCGGGCAGCGCTCGACCTCGCGTGGGCGCCGGTGTACGTCGTCTGGAAGCTCGGACTGGCCGCGTCGGACCGACCGAGCACGTGGGTTCGTACGACGAGGGAGAAGGCCGCGAAGTGACCCCCGAAGCAGAATTCGAGCTCCAAAGCCTCTGGCTCGCGCTGCAGAAGAAGACGTGGCGCGTGCTCGCCGTCGTACCCACGATGCGCCAAATCGCGTCACTCGACGTCGCGAGCGCGATCGCCGAGGTCGCGTGGCAATACCGCGGCGAGCCCACCGTCGTGCTCGATCTGCGCGACATCACGATGCGCCTCGTCGACTACCACAAGAAGGAAATCGACGAGCACGTGAAGAAGGGCGACTGCGTGATCATCGCGCTCGCGTCCATCCAGCAGAACCCGACTTCGATCGCGCTCGCGAAGGGAGCGGACACCGCGGTGCTCGTCGTGCGCCTCGGCGAGACGCCGATGAAGGCCGCAGTGAAGACCGTCGAAGAGATCGGCCACGACAAATTCGTGGGGACGATCCTCGCGCGCAAGAAGTCACGCGCGAAGGTCGCGCAGCCCGCCCCGAGCGAAGCGACGGCGAAGGCGCCCGATCCCGCTCATCAGACCGTGAAGATGCCGGCGCGAGGAGGCGTCAAGACGTGATACGCGCCTCCATCGTCGTTGCGACCTACAACCGCGGCGCCTCGATCGAGCGCCTCGTGCGCCAGCTCGCCGCGCAGACGGTCGCGAGCGATCTCGAGGTCGTGATCATCGACGATGGCTCGCGCGAGGATCCGACGCCGCGCCTCCGCGCCCTCGACGTCCCGTTCACGCTCGTCGTCGAGCGCCAAGAGAACGCGGGAGCCGCGGCCGCGCGACACCGTGGCGTCACACGCGCGCGCGGCCCGGTGATCCTCTTCCTCGACGACGACATGCAGGTCCACGAGGGCCTCGTCGCCGCGCACCTCGCGATCCACGATCGCGATCCGAACGCGGTCGTGCTCGGTCGCATCAAGCCGGACCCCGAGATGAAGCTCGAGCTCTTCGAGCGCTTCCACGCGGACGTCCTCGAGCGCTTCGCGAACGACGTGATCTCGGGCAAGGTGACGTTTCGCGGGCCCAACGTCTACACGGGCAACCTCTCGATGAAGCGCGACGCGTACCTCCGCGCGGGCGGCTTCGACGCGACGCTAGGCCACTCCGAGGACGCCGAGCTCGGCGTGCGCCTCGAGAAGAACGGCGCGACGTTCTACCTGAGCGACGTCGCGGCGAGCATCCACTCGTCCGACCGCGACAGCCTCGCGGGTTTTCGCAAGCGCGCGAAGGCGTACGGCACGTTCGACTCGCGAATCGGCAAGAAGCACCCCGACGCGCCGCACGCGAGCCCGTGGCGCTATTTCCGCGAGCTCTCGTCGCTCTCGCGACCGCTCCTCGTCCTCTCGCTGGCGGCGCCCGGCGCGGGTGAGAAGCTCGCGACCGCCGCCGTCGCGCTCGCGTCGCGGCTCGAGCGCGCGGGCCTCGAGCGCGCGGCGCTCCGCGGCATGACGCTCGTCTTCGGGCTCGAGTACGCGCGCGGCATGCGCGCCGAGGCGGGCGCGATCGGCAACGCGATCACCGACTGGCTCGACTACGCGCGCCGCGCGGGCCCCGCGTCGCGCACGGAACGAACGCTCGTCGCGGCGAGCCAGCTGCGCGAGGCAGTCCGCCAGGACCACGCGACGCTCCGCCACTACGGCGCGAAATACGGCGGCCGCGACGGCGACGAGGGCGATCTTCCGCGCGACGCGGTCGTCCGAATCGGCTTCCAGATCATGGTCGCCGTGAGGCTCATGCACTTCTTCCGCGACGCGGGCGCGACGCCGCTCGCGATGATCACGTCGCGCCTCATCCGCCACCTCTACGGCTCCGACATCCACTGGGACGCGCAGATCGAGCCCGGCGTGCAGATCGTCCACGGCATGGGCCTCGCGATCTCGCCGAAGGCCCGCGTCGGGAAAGACGCGATCCTCTTTCACAACGTCACGCTCGGCGAGTCGGCATCCACGGCTGCGCAGGCCGCCTCCGGCCGATCTGCGACCGGCGCGCCGAACGTTGGCCGCAACGTCCACATCGGACCGGGCGCGACGCTCCTCGGACCGATCACGATCGGCGAAGACTCGAAGATCATGGCGAGCTGCGTGGTCCGCGACGACGTCCCGCCGGGCTCGCTCGTGAGCGCGCCCGATGCCGAAGTCCACCCACGCGTGACGCAGCGCGTGGCCGGGTCTTTGCACAAGAAAGACTCCGCTCCATCGTGAAGGATCGGGTTCGAATCGGAAGCCTGCCCATCGATCGTGTGACCTTCGCCGACGCCCTCGCGGCCATCGAGCGCATGATCGACGACAAGACTGGCGGCACTGTGTTCACGCCGAACGTGGACCACGTCGTCATGGCCGAGCACGACGTGGCTTTTCGCGAGGCCTACGAGCACGCGAGCCTCTCGGTCGTCGACGGGATGCCCGTCTTGTGGGCTTCGCGCGCGCTACGCGAGCCGCTGCCCGAGAAGATATCCGGCTCGGATCTCGTGCCGGCCTTGCTCGAACGCGCAGCGGAACGCGGCTGGCGCGTGTACCTCCTCGGCGGCCACGAGGGCAGCGCACAGCGTGCAAGTTGCGCGCTCGAGGAGCGACATATTCGCGTCGCAGGTTTTTCGTCTCCGCGTGTGCGGGCGAGCGCGTCGCTCGACGCGCACCGCGAGCTCGCGGAGACGATCGCGCGCGCCGAGCCGGACCTCGTGCTCGTCGGCCTCGGCGCGCCCAAGCAGGAGCTCTTCGCCTACGCCGTCGCCGAGCGCGTGAAGCCCGCGGTGCTCCTCGGCGTCGGCGCGACGATTGACTTCCTCGCGGGCGTGGTCCCGCGCGCGCCGCAGTGGATGTCGCGCGCAGGGCTCGAGTGGCTCTACCGGCTCGGCCGCGAGCCGAAGCGTCTCTGGCGCCGCTATCTGCTGCGTGATCCCGAGTTCGCGCTCGTGGTCTTGCGCCAGATGCGCGGCGGACCAAGCAAGAGGGTAACGTGACGCGGCCGACGAAACGAACGACGCGCCGTCGTGGACTCAGCCCTCGACGCGACGTAGCCCGCGGATGCTCGGAGAGCTCGCGTGGGGGCCGTCGAGAATCCACCGCACGTACTTGAGGAGCAGCGGCCTCGCGAACGGCTTCTTCAAGAACGCGTTCGCGCCGACGCGCTCGGCCTCGGCCATGTCCTCGGGCGAGTGCCGCTCGCTCATCACGATGATCGGCACCGCAGTGCCCTTGGTGTGCTTGCGGATCGCCTCCACGAGGTCCAAACCGGACTCTCGCGGGAGCGTCAGGTCGACGCACGCGATGGCGGGGATCGTCTTGTCGAGCGCCTTGAGCGCCGAGCTGTACTCGGAAGCGCACTCGACATCGAACTTCTCCGACTCGAGCCAGAGCTTCACACGTTCACGCTGGAGGGGTTCGTCTTCGACGACGAGAACGACACGTCGGGCCATGGGCATATCCACCCAGGTGTAGAGCAAACACCGCGCCGCGGACAGACGCGCTGCGGATCAGCTCGCGCCCTTGCCGAAGAGCACGACCGGCACGGTCTTGAAAATCAACTGGAAATCCTGCGTGATGCTCCAGTTGTCGATGTATTGCATGTCCAAATACATCCACTCCTCGAAGCCGATTTGGTTCCGTCCGCTCACTTGCCACACGCAAGTGATGCCGGGGCGCACGGAAAGACGGCGGCGCTGCCACGCTTCGTACTGAGCGACCTCGCTCGGAACCGGCGGGCGCGGCCCGACGATGGTCATCTCGCCACGCAGCACGTTGATGAATTGCGGCAGCTCGTCGATGGAGTACTTGCGAATGAAGCGCCCGATGCCCGTCACGCGCGGGTCGCGCGTCATCTTGAAGACCGGGCCGGTCTGCTCGTTCTGCGCCATGAGCTTCGCCTTGAGCTCCTCGGCGTTCACGACCATCGAGCGGAACTTGAGCATGTTGAACATGCGCCCGTAGCGACCGACGCGCGGCTGGCGAAAGAGCACAGGGCCCTTCGACGAGAGCTTGATCGCGATGGCCACGCCGATGAAGATCGGCGAGAGCAGCGCGATCGCGACGCTCGACGCGAAAATGTCGAACGCGCGCTTCAGCAGCAGCTGCACCGGCTTGTGGCGGAACGACAGGTAGTGGACGTAGCCGTCGCCCAGCGCGGCGCGATCGCGCGGCTCGGCGCGCGCGATGCGGAAGCGGTTCGCCGGAAGCGCGAACGGGATCCCGAAGCGCTCGCAGACGCGGATCGCCTCTTGGATCTGCGCGCGGTGCGTCTCCTCGCTGCTCGCGAGGTAAACCTCGTGGACGACGTGCGTCTTCAGCACGTTCTCGAGCTCGTCGACCATGCCGAAGATGCCCGCGGGCAAACGCTTGTGCTCCGGCTCGTCGACCAAGCGGAGATAACCGGTCACGCGTCGGTTGCGCTTTTGCGCATGAATCTCGAGACCCGTGTGACGTCCGAGCGGGCCGACACCGACGATCAAAATCTCCTCGGGCGGCTGCGGCGGGCGCGTCTTGAGCCAGCTCGTCAAGAGGCGAAGCCACACGACGCCCATCACGAACACGGTCACGAAGCGCGTCATGTCCGCGACGGCCGCGTAGCGCGGCACCATGTAGCGGAGCGCGAACATCGGCACGACCGTGGCGAAGAGCAAGACGAGCGTGAGCGCCACATCGCCCGGGATTCCGCGGCCGTTTCCGATGTCGTAATGCCGAAGCACACGGCTGCCGACAATCCACAGCAACATCGCGCCGGTGGCCATGCCGAGGGCGACCATCCAGTGGATGCCGCCAGGGAAGACGGTCGCTGCGCTGGCTGCGAGAAACAGCAGCAGGCAGTCACCGATCAAGTTGATGTTCTGCCAGGTACGACGGGAGAGGGACATCTTAGTAGGGAGGCTGATGCAAAGCCCATGACAACCTATCCCACCTTGTACTCCGAGGTGCCGAAATGTTTTCGTGGGTGCGATGTGGTCGAAACTACTCGGATTTCGCCAACATCCGCTCCAGCGCGGTGGCCTGGGTGGGGTCAACGCTGCGGAATCTCAGGCCAACATCGTACAGAGCGGGGGATCCAGCTGGGAGGTCTTCGATCCACATGACCTCGGCGGTGAAGGTGCTCGCGGGGGCATCGACGGTCATGAGCTCGAGGGTCAAAAGCTCGCCTTTGGCGAAGCGCTGATCGCTGTAGATACGAACGCCGCCGAGGCTCAAGTCGATCGGGTGACGACGCGTCATCACCTCCATGCCGGCTGCGCGGCAGTAGACGGGAACTTGCAGTCGTCGAAATTGACGGCGTTCCTCCATCGACTACCTCCGAACATCGAGGATACGCCTGCGGCTCGGCCACGCCAGCGCCTTGTTTCGACGAACGAGCGCTTCGGAGTAGCATGGCCAGCAGTGGCTACGAGCCTCGTCGTGGGTGACTGGGTCGTTGCACGATCCGAAGGGGTGCTCGAGATCGAGTACGCGCTCTTCGACGCGTCCGAGGTGCTCCTCGCGGCGCCTTCTGGGGGCGTGGGCGTGCGCGAGCAGGGGTATCTGACGACCGCGTCAATCGCGCGCGATCGTCTCGTTCGAGCAGGTGCGACGACGGAGCTCGCGCGCGCGGCGTTTCGATCGCTCGGGCCGTGTGAAAGCCTCGCGCGTACGGCGGCGATCATGCGCGTCGCGTCGCAGCTCGGTCCGTGCGAGGCGTTTCAGGGTGGCGTCTACGATGCGACCGCGCGTCACTACGGAGGGACCTGGCTCGACCTTGGGGCGATCGCCGACGCGTGCCCGATGGAACGCGGTGCGTTCGCGCTGCAGCTCGTGCACCTCGCGATGGTCCTCGCGGAGGTGCCCGACGACACCCCCGTGCGCCTCTTGACCGACCCCGATCGCACGAAGGCGAACCAGCGAACGTGGCGACGGATGACCGTCGACGCCATCGAGGACCTCCCGCACGCGCTCGCGCTCACGAAGCGGCCGATCGACGCGAGGCGAGCCGCGAACGAGGCCGAGGTGGACGCGGACGTCGTGACGGATTTGCGCGCGCGGGCCGCGCTGAGCCGAGAGCGTCCGCGCCTCCACGCGCTCGCCTCCGCGCTGTCGCGTCGCCCGCCGTCGAACCCGGTGCAAGCGGCTGCGCTCCCCGACATGATCGTCGCGGACGAGCACGCGGAGCACGCGCCCGCGCCGCTCATCGACGAGCTCCGAGCGCACTCGGCGATGCTCCACGGCGAGACGCGCTTGCGCGAGGTCGCGCACTTTCTCACCGCGATGGCCGGCGGTGACAAACCCGAGTCCGAGCTCGCGGTGCTCGCCGCGCGCGCGTGGCTCGCGAGCGGCGAGATCGCGTACGCGCGGTATTTCGCGCGCCGCGTGACCGAGGACCCCGTCGCGGGATCGGGCGCGCGCATCTCCGCGGTCGAGATCCTCGAGTCGACCGCGAAGACCAACGAGTCGATGCGGCCGCCGCCCGCGGCGTCGCTCCGGCCGCCGGACGTCGTGATCAGCGATCGTCCCGCGGCGGCGCCCGCGGGCGCGTCGCTCCCGCCCGCTCAAGCGATCCCGCGCGCGCCGGCGATGCCGAGCATCGAAGGAGGAGCGCGCTCGGGGGCCGAGGTCGTCGAGACGATGGCCATCCCAGAGGGCGACGCGGCGCGCGCGAAGATGACCGAGCTCGCGCGAGAGCTCGCGCGCGACTACCGCCTCTCGTACGGGACGACGCTCAAGACCGATCCGGTCGCTATCGAGGCGATGCAGCGCCACCTGCGGCGTAGGTTCGGTGACGCCAAGCGCGACGAGCGCCAAGCGCGCATGCTCGAGACCGAGCTGACGCGTCACGGCGCGCTGCTCAGCGAGATCCTCGCGCGCCGCCTCGGCGCGCAGTGGATCGAGACCGAGGGCGACGAGCCGGGCCGCTGGTCGATGATGGTGCCCCCGACGACGCGCGTGTGGCCGATCGGGCGCGTTTACCGCTTCTTCCAGCAAGGGTCGCGCGAGAGCGACCTCGTCTCGTTCTATTTCGAGCTCGAGCGCGCCGCGCGCGGCTGATTTCTGGTGTCGAGGTCCGAAAACGGCCAGACGAAACGCGCGCGCTGCGTTAACTCGAGTGTCGTGAACGGCCTCAGCGACGACGCCCGATACAGAGCCCTCGTCGCGCGTGACGCGCGCTTCGATGGGATCTTCTTCGTCGGGGTCACGACGACCGGGATCTATTGCCGTCCGGTTTGCACCGCGCGGCTCGCGGCGCGCTCGCGGTGCGTGTTCTTTCGTCGCGCTGCGGAGGCCGAGCGGGACGGCTTTCGCGCGTGCTTCCGCTGCCGGCCCGAGCTCGCGCCAGGCCACTCGAACGTCGACGCGGTCTCGGCGCTCGCGCGCACGGCCGCGGCGCGCATCGAGGCGGGCGCGCTCAACGACGGATCGCTCGAGGAGCTCGCGGCCGAGCTCGGCGTCACGGGGCGCCACGTGCGGCGAGCGCTCGAGCGCGAGATGGGGCTGTCGCCCGTCCAAATCGCGCTCTCCGCGCGGCTCGCGCTCGCCAAGCAGCTCCTTCAAGACGGCTCGGGCGCGATCGTCGACGTGGCGCACGCGAGCGGATTCTCGAGCGTGCGGCGCTTCAACGCGGCGTTTCGCGATCGCTTCGGCCGCGCGCCCTCCGAGATGCGCCGGCGGCGCAGCGCGTCCGCGAACGACGTCGTGCGCATCGCGCTCGGTTATCGCGCGCCGCTCGCGTGGCGACCGATGCTCGAGTTCCTGGCCCTCCGCGCGACGCCCGGCGTAGAGCACGTCGATCTCGAGCGGCTCACGTACTCGCGCACGCTGCGGATCGGCGAGCGCGCGGGGTTCGTCGTCGCGTCGCTCGATGACGCGCGGCGAGTCGTGAACGTCGACGTGAGCACGTCGCTCGCGCGCTCGCTCATGGGCATCGCGTCGTCCGCGCGCGCGGCGTTCGACCTGGACGCGCGACCCGACGCGATCGACGCGCACCTCGCGCGCGATCCGGCGCTTCGTCCGCTCGTGCGCGCGGCGCCAGGCTTGCGCGTCCCCGGAGGATTCGACGCGTTCGAGCTCGCGTCGCGCGCGGTCCTCGGTCAACAGGTCACGGTGCGCGGCGCGACGACGCTGGCGGGGCGCCTCGCGCGCGCCTTGGGCGAGCCGGTGGCGACGCCGCACGCGGAGCTCTCGCTCGCGTTCCCGACGCGCGCGCGTCTCGCGAGCGCTTCGCAGCGAGAGCTCTGCGCCGTGGGCATCACGCCCGTGCGCGCCGCAGCTCTCCGCGCGCTCGCCGCGCGCGACGCGTGCGACGAGTCGATCGCGACCATCGCGGGCATCGGCCCGTGGACCTCGCAGTACGTCGCGATGCGAGCGCTCCGAGCGCCCGACGCGTTTCCGTTCGGCGACCTCGCGCTCGCACGCGCGCTCGATCTCTCGGCCGGCGCGCTACGCGAGCGCGCAGCCGCTTGGAGCCCATGGCGCGCCTACGCGGCGATGCACCTCTGGAGAAAATCATGAGTTGGTCCTTCGAATACGCGAGCCCCGTTGGGACGATCACCCTCACCAAGGACCAAGACGCGCTCACGGGCGCGTACCTCGAAGGGCTCGTGCCCGCGATCGACGGAAGACGCGACGCGCGAGCGTTCACCGAAGAGACGAAGCAGCTCGATGAATACTTCGCAGGCGAGCGCGTGCGGTTCGATCTTCGGCTCGCGCCGCGCGGCACGCCGTTCCAGGCGCGCGTGTGGAAGGCGCTCGTCACGATCGGCTTCGGGCGCACCGCGAGCTACGGCGAGATCGCGCGCGCGATCAAAAACCCGTCAGCCTCGCGCGCCGTGGGCGCGGCGAACGGCAAGAACCCGATCGCGATCATCGTCCCGTGCCATCGCATCATCGGCTCGAGCGGCGCGCTCGTCGGTTACGCGGGCGGCGTCCCGCGAAAGAAGTGGCTCCTCGCCCACGAAGCAACTCACCTGCGGCGGTACACCGAGATGATCGGCACGCCGTCGTGCGTGAGCACGTAGTCGGGCGCGTCGGTGTTGAACGCGATCCACTCCTGATAGTCGACCTCGCTCATGTGGAGCTCGTGGTGGACGATGCCGAACATCGCCTCGCCCGGCGAGCCCACGGCCTGCAAATCGGGGCGGATGCGGTGCTCCGCCTGCATGCGGCCCCAGGAGTCCCACGCGGTGTCGTGGATGAACACCGTCGCGCGCGGCGGCGCGTTCTTCTCGAAGTACGGCTCGAGCTGCTCGGTCGTGTAACCCCAGAATTGCCGGTTCAGCCCGAGGTCCGCGCCGCCCTGGTTTCCGCCGACGAACGGCATGTACGTCGCGAGCCCGTAGACGTCGGAGTGCCGCGTGATGATCGCGGGCGGAAGGGCGAGGAGCGCGAACAGCGCCGCCCACGCGCCCGTGCGCTGCGCGTCGGTCTTGATGCGATCGATCGCCGCGATGACCTTCTCGCCGATCACGTCGAACCCGCGTCCCGCGAAGAGCGCGAGGAACGGATACGCGGGTAGCCAGTGCTTCGTGCCGCCGAAAATCGGCGTCTTCGAGAGCAGCACGAACACGGCGAGCGGCGCAGAGAGCGCGAGGAAGAGGAGCAGATCGGTCTCCGCGCGGTCGCCGGATACGGCGCCCGCCTGCTTTCGAACCGCCGCGTAGAGGCGCAGCGCGAGGACGCGAAGTCGATCGAACGCGCCCACGAGGAAGAGCGCGATCGTCGTCGTCGGAACGGTCGCGAAGATGAGCACCGGCGCGTACGAGCGCGGCGAAGGCGGCCCGAAGTAGTTTTTGTGGAGGTACTCGATGTTGTAATAGACGTGGTTCATGTGGAAGTTCAGGTACTCCTGAACTCGCGGCAGCGTGTCGTTCCACATCCACGGCCAGAGCGCCCAGAACGTGAGCGGCCCGAGGATCGCCATCGAGAGAATGCTCGTCGGTAGCGGAAGGCGACCGACGCGGACCTCGCGCGCGATCGGCTTTCGCATCACGAAGAGCGCGTGCGGCAAGAACACCGCCGGCATGATCCACGCGTTGTGCTTCGTCTCGAGCGTGAGCCCGTAGACGACGCCCGCCGCGATCGCCCACCCGAGGCCGCCGCGCTTGATCGACTGCCAGTACACGAACACGCTGAGCAGCCACATCGTCATGATGGGCGCGTCGAAGCACGCGAGGTGCGCGTTGAAGAACACCGCGGGCATGCAGCCGAGGAGCACCGCGGCGAGCGCGCCCGCGCGCCGAGAGAACGCGCGCGCGCCGAAGAGGTACGTCACGTAGAGCGAAAGGCCCCCCATCACCATGCCGGGAAAGCGGAATGCCGTGCTCGCGTCCTTGAACCAGTGCCACTTCTCGTAGAAGAAGTGCCACGAGAGCGCGAAGAGGCTCTTCATCAGCGCGGGGTGCTCGTGGTTCTCCTGCCAGATGCCGTCGATGGTCGCGCGGTCGAACGCTTGCGACGGGTGCTCGAAGAGCATGTCGAACCAGCGCGCGTAGTCTGTGGCCGCGTGGAAGTAGAAGCCCTCGTCGCGCGGAAAGCCGAGCTCGCGCGAGGTCGAGAGGAGCCACGCGACGTACACGACGCCGATGCCCAAACCGATCGCGTGATCGCTCTTGAGGAACGCGAGCGGGTCTTTCTTCTCGTTCTCGTGCGTCACGGTCTTGGGACCTTACTACGGCAAAACTTCCTTCGACCAGCGCGCCAAGAGATCGCACCGCGCGCCGGCAGGTCCCGAAAGGACGAGGACGTCGCGCGCGGCTCGAAACGCGGCGATCGGGCTCAAGCGGCGCTCGTCGCACGGGCCGAAGAGCGCGGCCGTGCGGCTCGCCGTGACGTCGTCCTCGAAGCGAATCCGCCACGCGAGGGCGGTGCGCTTTCCGTCGCGCGCGAGCACGGCGCGATCACCGGCCCAACCCGCGGCGGGCGCTTCGACGCGCGCGCTCGCGCCGATCGACTGGAGCACGAGCAAGAGCGAGAGCTCGCCCTTCACGTCGACGCTCGCCACGTGAAATGCGCCGCCGAGCGTCGCGAAGGTGGGCGCGGGGACTTGCGCTGGCGGCGCGCTCGGCCACTTCTCGGGGTGGAGGATCTCGTGCGTCGTCAGCGCTTCCCGCTTCCACGCGCGATCGACCTCGGCCCACCCGCCTCGCGCGCGGAGCGCCGAGACGAACGCCGAGCCGTAGACGTACGGCGCGGCGAGCTCGCGCTCGATGTACGTGGCCGCGCTCGGCGAGAAGCGCTCGTTCGCCGCGACCGAGGCGTCGCCCTCCGCGAGGCACGACCGCGCGAGCATCGTGTCGGTCGCGCCAGGCAAATACCGCTCGAACGCGCGCAGATCGAAACGTTGATCCTGAAGCGCGTGAACCGACTCGTGCTCGAGCGTGCGCTCGAGCTCTCCGGGAGGAAGATCATCGGGCAGGTAGATCGTGCGATCGAACGGCTCGTACATCCCGCCGCCGCTTCCACGGATCGAGTCGTAGACGCCGCGCTCGTAGTCCACGTCGAGCGGGAGCGCGCCGAGCGCCTTCAAGAAGGACTCTTCGCTGTCGATCTCGTCACGCGGCACCTCTCGCGCGACGTGGGCCTCGAGCGTCGCGATCCACTCGGCGCGATCGACCGAAACGCGCCGCACGGGACGCACCGCGTCGAGCTCTCTCGCGCGCGCCATGCGAGCGAGCACGGGATCGATCGCGGGCGCGTCCGGCTTGGCGCTCGGCGCAGGCAAGAGCTCCCGCGAGTCTAGGCTCGGCGGCTTCGAGGCGCCGCACGCGAGCGCGATCGCGATCACGGGCAGCGCCGCGAGCGCCCTCATCGCGTCGCGCGCTCGGCCTCCGCCCGGAGCGCCGCGATCGTCTTCGCGTAGTCCTTCGATCCGAACACGGCGCTGCCCGCGACGAACACGTTCGCGCCCGCCTCCGCGGCCGGTCCGATCGTGCCCGGCGCGATCCCCCCGTCCATCTCGATGTCGACGTCGCGCGAGCCGATCATCGCGCGCACCGCGCGCACCTTGGGGAGGACCTCCGGGATGAACGATTGCCCGCCGAACCCGGGGTTCACGCTCATCACGAGGATCTGGTCGACCACGTCCATCACGTAGAGCAGCGTGCTCTCGTGCGTCGAAGGGTTGAGCACCGCGCCCGCGCGCTTGCCGAGCTTGCGGATCGACTGGAGCGTACGGTGGAGGTGGGGCGACGCCTCGACGTGCACGAGGATCGTGTCGGCCCCCGCCTCCGCGAATGATTCGACGTACCGCTCGGGCTCGACGATCATCAGGTGGACGTCGAGCGGGAGCTTGGTCACCTTGCGCAACGCGGCCACGACGGGCGGGCCGATGGTGATGTTCGGGACGAAGCGGCCATCCATCACGTCGACGTGGATCACATCGGCTCCCGCGGCCTCGACGGCGCGCACCTCGTCCGCCAGACGTCCGAAATCGGCGGACAGGATCGACGGAGCGATGCGGAGGCGGGTCATGCGCACGATCTAACCGAAAGGCGTTGCGCCGGCCCTCCAAAAGTTCGATGTTTCGGCTCAACCCGGGATGGACACGCGGAAGATCACCAAAGCCGACTTCGACCGCATCGTCGAGGTCATCGACCACTGGTGGGGTGGTCCGATCAGCACCTTCGCGCACCCGATCTTCTTCTACGAGCTCGGCGGCATGGCCCTCGTCGTGGAAGAAGGCGGTGAGATGATCGGCTTCCTCCTCGGGTTCATCGCCCACGAGCCGACGCGCACGGGCTACGTGCACCTCGTCGGAATTCACCCCGATCACCGCCGCAAGGGCGTGGGTCGCCGCCTCTACGCGAAGTTCACCGAGGGCGCTGTCGCCGCGGGTTGCACGAAGCTGAAGGCGATCACGACCACGGGCAACGAAGGCTCCATTCGCTTCCACACCTCGCAGGGGTGGGCCGCGCACGAAATCGACGACTACGCGGGACCGGGGCGAAAGCGCATCGTGTTCTCGAAGGAGCTCGCGTCATGAGTAGCAGTCAGCCGCGCATGCCAAACGCCGCGCCGGTCGACGGCCCCCCGACGACGGATCGTCTGCGCGAAATCGGCCTCTTCGGCGCGCTCTCCGATGAGGTCCTCACGCACCTCGCGAGCATGCTCCAGCAGCGCCGCGTCGCGCCGGGCGCCACGGTGTTCCAAGAGGGCGATCAAGGCCACGACATGTTCGTCGTCCTCGACGGCGAGGTCGAAGTGCTCAAGAAGAGCCGTCGCGGCCGCACGCAACGCATCGCGATCCTCGGCCCGAGCGACGCGTTCGGCGAGATGTCGATCATCGACGTCCAGCCGCGCTCGGCGACCGTGCGCTCGCTCGCGCCCACGCGCCTGCTCCGCATCGCGGCCGAAGATCTCGACTCGCTCTATCGGCACGACGTGAAATCGTACGCGATCGTCGTGCTCAACGTGGCGCGCGATCTCTCGCGTCGCCTCCGCGTGACGGACGGGATCCTCGCGGACATCGCCGCGAACGTGCTCGACGAGTACGTGCGTTAGTCGCTCGGCGCGTCGGCGACCGCGTCGACCTCGGCGTCGACCTCGGCGTCGCCCGCGCCCGCGTCGGTCTCTGCGTCGCCCGCGTCCTCCTCGCTCGCGTCGCTTCCTGCGTCCTCGCTCGTCGGCACGCCGCCGTCGCCGAACGCGCCGCCGTCGTCGCCTTTGCCCGCGTCAGGGCTTCCGGTCGTGGCCGCGTCGTACTGGCCCGGCGGAAGCGGTTGCGGGTTGAGCGAGCACGCACCTGCGCTGCAAGCGAAAGCCACGAGCGCGACGAGGAGCGTACGGAGCTTCATCCGTCTTCTCCCGCGTCGGCGAGCGCGTCGCTCTCGCTCCCGTCGCTGGCATCGCTGGCGTCGTTGGCGTCCTCGCCCGCATCTTCCGTCGCGTCGATCGACGCGTCGCCCGTAGGGGGAGGAGACGTGTCCGCAGTGTTGCCTGCATCGGCGCCACCCGTCGCGTCCGGCCCAGAGAGCTGGGACGCGTCAATCCCGCCGTCTGCCGTGTCCGGCGGGAGCGGCTGCGGGTTGAGTGAACAGCCCCAGACCGCGGCGGCGCCGGAAAAAAGACAGACGAGGGTGAAGACGCGAAGGCGCATGGAGGCCCAGCCCCAAGCATGCACGCCAAGTGCCAGCGGCACAACAGCTGGCAACCACCTTGTTTAGCGATTTTCCCGCGGTGCGAGCACGACGCGGTTGTCAGCCCCCAAGCGCATGACACATGATGGCACGCCGTGCTGCTCGCCGTTCGCAACGTCACCAAGAAGGTCTGGGATGGGCGCGCGCGCCGTACGATCGTCGACGACGCGAGCTTCGAGGTCGCGCGTGGCGAGTGGATCGTGCTGCGCGGGCCGAGCGGGAGCGGCAAGACGACGCTCCTCGCGCTCATCGGCGCCATGTCGAGACCGACCGCCGGCGAGGTGCTCTTCGACGACGAGCCGACCTCTCGCCTTCGCGACGAGCACCGCGCGGTCCTTCGACGGACGACGGTGGGGTTCGTCTTTCAAGACCTGCAGCTCATCGACGACCTCACCGTGCGCGACAACGTGCTTCTGCCGTTCGTGCCCGTGGGCGTTCGCGACGAGCATCGCGCGCGCGCCGACGCGCTCCTCGAGCGCTTCGGGATCGCGTCGCTCGCGCATACCAAGGCGCGGCAGCTTTCGGGCGGCGAGCGCCAGCGCGCCGCGATCGCACGCGCGATGCTCGGAAACCCCAAGCTCCTCCTGCTCGACGAGCCCACGGCTCACCTCGACGACGCTCGCGCCGCGCAGATACTCGGCGAGATCGGCGCGATCGCGAAGGACGGCTGTGCCATCGTCACCGCGACCCACGACGCGCGCGTCACGGCCGCGCCCGGCGTCACGCGCATCATCGAGGTCACAGATGGCCGCATTCGCACGCTAGAATAGGGCCGTGCAGCTCCTCGAGCCGTGGGTATTCCTCCGCGTCATCGCAGGAGTCGTCGCGACCGCGCTGCTGGTCCGTGCGAGCTTCACCGCGCTCACCGTGATTCGCCGCTTCGACGTGATGCGCGCGACCGAAGGCCAGCTCGCGCTCGAGCGGCGCGTCGAGCTCGCGGCCACGTTCGTTCGCGTCGGGGCCGCGGCGCAGGTCGTCGCGCTGCTCCTCTCCGCGCTCGCGGCCGACAAGCTGAGTCGCGGCATCCGCGGCGCGATGTGCGCGTACGGCACGTTCAACTCGAGCCCGTGGGGGTTCCGCGCGCTCGGCGCGAGCCTCGTCGCAGCGCTCGCCGCGGGAACGCTCGCGCAGCTCTTCGCGTTCGACGCGCGCGTTCGAGGCATGGAGCTCGTTCGCTCGCTCGCGTGGGCCACGCTCTTCGTCGCGCCGCTCGCGGCGATCGATCTCGCGCTTCAGATCGTGTTCTTGCTGGACCTCGATCTGAGCGTCGTCGCCTCGTGCTGCTCGGTGCAGCTCGACGCCGTCGCGTCCGCGCGCGCGGGCACCGCCGCGGGACCCCGCGTCGTGTCGGTCGTCCTCGCGGCGATCGCGGGCACCACGTCGATCGCGCTCGCGCTCGCGTGCGCTCGCCGCCCGCGCCGTCCGCTCGCGGTGCTCACCGGCGCGCTCGCGTCGCTGGCCCTGCCGCTCGGGCTCGCCGCGGTCGTCTTGCACGTCGCGCCGTACGCGTTCGAGGCGCCGCAGCACCATTGCCCGTTCTGTCTCCTTCGTCCCGACTTCGCCGCGATCGGCTACCCGCTCTTCGGCGCGATGCTCCTCGGCGCCATCTGGCTCTTCGGCGCGGGCGCGTCCGCGCTCTTGGCGCGCGCGCCTGCGCTCCGCGAATCGTGGGGCTCTTTCGCGTCGTCGCGCTTTCGTCGCGGCGCGATCGCGTGGGTCGTCTGCACCGTGATGTGCATCATCCCGGTCGCGCGCTGGGCGTTCGTCTCGAACGGAGCCTCGCTCTTCCGATGAGAGCTCGATCGCTCTTCGCGCTACTCCTCGTCGCTTCCTGCAAGCAGGACGGCGCGCGATGCGCGCGCTGCGGCATGAAGATCGATCCCACGAGCCCGTGGAACGCGGAGCTCGACGCTCGACGCTTCGACACGCCGCGCTGCGCGCTCTCGACGTGGCTCGAGGGCGGAAAGCACGGCGCCGTGCGCGTGCAGGACTACTACGATCGCGCGCTCCGCCCCGCGTCGGACGTGCGCTTCGTCATCGGGAGCGACGTCGTCGGCCCGATGGGACCCGATCTCGTCCCGGTCGACGCCGCGCGCGTCGCCAAGTTCGAAAAAGATCACGGCGGCACGCGCGCGCTCGCGCTAGCCGACGTCGACGAAAAGGCGCTCGCACCATGACCCAGACCGGAACGGAGCTCTCACCCCGCATGCGTCGCATGTTGGAGATCGTCTACGCAGTCGACGGCGTCGCCGCGGCCCGCGTGTGGCAATGGCCAGCGGAGAACGGCTTGAAACGAATCGCCGTCGCCGTGCGCCCCTCCCCACGCGCGAGCCCGCAAGAGCTCCTTCAGCGCGTGGAGGCGGCGATCGCCGGCTTACGCGAGCCGGACGAGAGCTGGGAGTTCGGGCTCCTCGAGACGTGAGTCAGTTGACGAAGATCGACTCGATCTCGGTCTTCACTTGCTCTTCGGTCTGGCCGCGCGAGCACGCGATCTCTTTGACGATGAGCGTGCGCGCCATGTCGAGCATCGACCGCTCGCCGAACGAGAGCTGCTTGTCCGTCTTGAGACGGTACAGATCGCGAAGCACCTCGGCGACGTCGTAGATCGAGCCGGTCTGGATCTTCGCGCGGAAGCTGCGATAGCGGCGGTTCCAGGTCTGCTTGTCGAAGTTGATCGTGCGCTCGCGGAGGATGTCGAAGATCTCCTCGATCTCCTGCTCACCGACCAGTTGGCGGAGTCCGACGTTCGAGGCCGTGGCGACCGGGATCTTCACGGTCTTCTGGTTCTTGTCGAGGATGCGAACCTCGTAGAACTTCTGACGCGCGCCAGCGATGTCGAGCTCCACGATGCGGACGATCTCGCCGACGCCGTGCGCCGGGTAAACCGCCTTGTCGCCAACCTTGAACTTGACGTCCGTTCCAACTTGCATGGCGTCTCCTTGGTGTTCTCGACAAAAAACATCGCGCGCTCCCGAGTTGCAGTCGGAGCGTGAGATTGCCGGTAAGCCGTTCGTTCGTAACTGTCGAACCGCGGCTAGAGGATCAGGCAGGCGCACTCTACTTTTTTAGACCTCGTCTTGTCAACCAATCGAAGGCCGCTTTCATTGATGCAAATCAATAAGGTGTGCTTTTGTGTTTCTGACCGTTGGGGCGACCCCGTGCGGGTTGTGGCGTTCGTGGTGAGGACGAAGCTGCGACCGCCCGGCAAACCCCACGAAGCGGCCCGTTTCGGCCAAGCGCACGCTTCTTGCTCGACGGGTCTCCGTGCCGACCGTTCTGCTGGAGCCGCCCGAAAGTGTTCAGAAGGACGAAGCGCATCAGCGCATCGGCTCGACGCTTCGTGGGAAGTGGCGCCTCGAGCGACTCATCGGCGTCGGCGGGATGGGCGCCGTCTACGAAGCGCGCCACCGCAACGGGATGCGCGGCGCCGTGAAGGTCCTCGACGTCGCGCTCTCGCGCACGAAGGATTGTCGCGAGCGCTTCCTGCGTGAAGGTCGCCTCGCCAACGAGGTCGCTCACGTCGGCGCGGTGCGCGTGCTCGACGACGACGAGACGGAGGACGGCAGCGCCTTCCTCGTGATGGAGCTGCTCGCGGGCAAGACGCTCGACCACCTCGCGCTCGATCGTGGCGGAACGCTTCCGCCGAGCGAGCTCTTGCGACTCACCGCGCAGATCCTCGACACGCTCGCGTGCGCACACGCGCGAGGCATCGTGCATCGCGACGTGAAGCCGGAGAATCTGCTCCTCACGAACGACGGGATGGTGAAGATCCTCGACTTCGGGATCGCGCGATGGAACGCGCTCGGCGAGGCGCAGCGCGTGACGCAATCGGGTGAGCCGATTGGCACGCCTGCGTTCATGGCGCCCGAGCAAGCGCGCGGACACTGGCGAGCGGTCGACGCGCAGAGCGACCTCTACTCGCTCGGGGCGACGATGTTCTCGCTCGCGACCGGGGAGCCGATTCACCCCGGTGCGATGACGGTGGCCGAGCTGCTCGTCGCGGTCATCACGCGCCCCGCGCGGCCCGTGAAGCAAGCCGGCGACGTGCCCGGCGTCGTCGCGGAGATCATCGATCGCGCGCTCTCGTACGACAAACGCGCGCGCTACGCGGACGCGGTCGAAATGCGCGCCGCGGTCGAAGCGGCGCACGTCGCGCTCACGGGCGAGCCGATCCCTCCGACGCCCTCCCCGAGCGTGGACACGTCGACACCCGCGGTGTCCATCGCGTCGTCGATCCGCGCGCGCCTCGCGACGACGATCCGCCGCGGCCGCGCTCGCACGCCGCTCCTCGCCGCGCTCGTCGCGCCGGTCGCTGTCGCGCTCATCGGGGCGTTCGTCGTGAGCGCGCACGCGCGAACGGAGCCCTCGGAGGGCGCCGTGGCCGTCTCGCCCCTCGTACCGCTCGCTGCGGCTGCCGCGAACGTCGAGCCACCGCCTCCGCTCGCGCCGCTCGCCGTGCAAGACGTGCAAGACGTCGATGACGACGACGCGCCGCTGCGGGCCAAGCCGAACGCGTCGCCCGCGATCCAGATCCAGCCGCAGATGACGCACGCGCGATCGCACGAAGACGTGATCGGCTCGCGCGCGAGCAGCGTCAGCCGCCTCTCCCGCCGAAGCACCCTGTTCGACCGGCGATACTGACCATGCGCACGCACTCGTCGCTCCTCGCGCTCGCGTTCGTGATCTCGTCCGCAGGTGCAGCTCGAGCAGACGGGCGCTCCGCGGTGGACGCGGAGCTCCTGTTTCGCGAAGGCCGCCGCGCGGCCGATCTCGGGAACTTCGCCGTCGCGTGCGAGAAGTTCGAGGCGAGCCACAGGCTCGACCCCGCGCCCGGGACGCTCTTGAACCTCGCCGACTGCGAGGAGACGCGCGGGCAGCTCACCCGCGCGTGGCGCGACTTCCTCGCGCTCGCCGACGCGCTCCCGGAGACCGACGACCGAAAGGCCGTGGCGCTCGAGCGCGCGCGAAACCTCGAGCGCTCGATGCCGAAGCTTCGCGTGCGCCTCGCGCACGCCTCCGAGACGGCGCGCGTGTTTCGCGATGGCGTCGAGCTCGGCGACATGACGCTCGGCGTGGCGCTGCCCGTCGATCCGGGCCGACACTTCGTCGTCGTTCGCGAGGGCGGATATCGCGAGCAGTCGTACACCGTGATCGTGCGTCGCGGCGAAGAGCGCGATCTCCAAGTCGAGCACGGCGCGAGTCGGCCGGACCCGAAGCGCGCCGTCGGGTTCACGCTCGGCGGGGTGGGCCTCGCGTCGCTCGTCGCCGGCACCGTGACCGGCGTCTTCGCGCTGACGAGCCTCTCGGCGAGCAACGCCCAGTGTCCGAACGGGATCTGCACGACGCCCGAGGGCGTGAGCGCGCACGACGCCGCTCACTCGTTCGCGATCGCGAGCGACGTCTTCCTGGGTGTGGGCGCGGTGCTCGTCGTCACGAGCATCGTGTTGCTCGCGACGTCGCACACGCGTCACGCGACGCCCACGCTCTCGATGAGGTTCTGATGAGCCACCTGCGGTGGGCCATCCTCGCGTTCGCGTTCGCTGGCTGCACCTGGGTCGTCGGGAGAGACCCGCGCGTGGAGGGACCGGACGCCGGGAGCGATACCGCAACGAACGACGAGGCAGGCGCCGAAGAGCCGGGAGACGCGAGCGCCCACGACGCGAGCGTTCTAGAAGCGAGCACGTGCGACGCGAGCGGGTGCAGCGCGGAAAAGGACGCGTGCAAGAAGGTCTGCGCCACCAACGCGAAGGCGTGCAACGCCGCGTGCAACCTCGACGACGGCTCGAAGGCCTGCCACGCGCAGTGCACCGACGCTCAGAACGCGTGCAACGCCGCGTGCGTCGTCGCGTGCGACCAGTGCGTCAGCGGCTGTGCGCCGCCGTGCGGGCCGTGACGAGTGACTCGGCGAGACCCCAGCGAACGCCGCGATCCGACACGCGGAGCGAGCTCGCGCCGAACGCCTCCAGCGTCGCGAGCACGATGAGCCCGCCTGCGACGATCACGTCCGCGCGCTTCGGCTCGAGCCCTCGGATCTTCCGGCGCTCGCCGAGCGGCGCCGCCGCGAGCCGCTCGACGACCGCGCGCACCTCGGCCGTGCTCATCATGTGCCCGTGAACGCGCGCGCCGTCGTAGGTCTCCATGCCGAGCGCCACGGCCGCGAGCGTCGTCACCGTGCCCGCGATGCCCACGGGCGGCGATTTCACCGCGTGCGCGTCCTTCCAAAGGTCCGGCCGCGTCGCGAACGCGTCACGAACCGCGCGCGTCACCGCGTCCATCTCGGCGCGCGTCGGCGGATCGCTCCGAACGTGGCGCTCGGTGAGGCGCACGCTCCCCACGTCGAAGCTGTGGCTGACGCGAGGCGCGCCCCCTTCGCCGATGACGATCTCCGTGCTCCCGCCGCCGATGTCGAACACGGCCGCCGCCGACACGTCGAGCCCGCTGAGCGCGCCGCGGAACGTGAGCCGCGCCTCTTCGTCGCCCGAGATCGTTCGCGCGTCGACGCCGAAGAGCTCGCGCACCTTGGCGCGGACCTCCTCGCCGCCGCCCGCGTCGCGCATCGCGCTCGTTCCCACGACGCCCACGCGCTCGGCGCCGAGCTCGCGGACGATCTCCGCGTACGCGGACAAACACGCGTTCGTGCGCTCGATCGCCGCGGGCGCGAGCTTTCGCGCGAGGTCGACCCCCTCCCCCAGCCGCGTGATCGTCGCCTCTTCGCGGATGGAAGAAAGAACGCCGCGATCGTCGGTCTCGGCCACGAGCAAGAGCGTCGTGTTCGTACCGATGTCGATCGCGGCGACCTTCAATTCAGACCGTCAGCTCAGTTGATCTTCGAGATGTTGAGCATCTCTTCGACGTTCGGCTGGAGGACCAGCTCGACGCGGCGATTCTTGCCCATCTCTTCGTTCGTCTGGTGCTCGACCGTGCCCGCCTGCGGGTCGGTCTCGCCGAAGCCCGAAGCCGACCAGTGCTTCGTGTCGAGGCCGCCGCCGCCGTGCTTCTTCGGATCCTTGTTCGTCTTGTCGCCCACGGGCGCGGTCAAGAACAGGAGCACCTGGCGCGAGCGCGCGAGCGAGAGGCCCCAGTTGTCCTTGAAGAGACCCGTCGGCGGGTACTTCGCGTTGTCCGTGTGGCCGGCGACCTGGAAGTCGCGCGTCGAGAGCGTCGAGTCGTTGCGGACGACCTCCGCGACCTGGAGGAGGACTTCCTTGCCTTGCGGCTTGAGCTCGTCCTTGCCGGAGTCGAAGAGCACGTCGCCCGGGAGCTGGATCACCATGCGGTTGTTACGCACGACGACCTTGAGGCCGATGCTGTTCAGCTTGTCGAGGCGCGCCTTGAGCTCGCGGAAGCGCTTCTCGATCGCCTCGAGCGTGTCGGCCTTCTCTTTGTATTCCTTGAGCGCCTTCTCGAGGCTCTCCGCGTTGGTCTTCGCCGCGTCGAGGTCGACGCCCAGCTTCTTCAGGTCGGACTTCAGCTTGTCCTGCGCGGCCATCGAGTCGTCGTATTTTTTCTTGTCGTCGGCGATCTGCTTTTGCGATGCCTTGAGGTCTGCTTCCGCACGCTCACGCGCATGCACCTGCGCTTGGTACTCTTCTTCGGAGTATCCGCAGCCCACGCTCATGCTCGCGAGGATCATCGCGAACGACGCGGTCAAAAGCCCATGCTTCATGAATTTCATCGTCGTCTTCATGAGCGCGGACGGTAGTCCTCGGGCGCGCGCGGCGTCAAACCCTGGCAGTTAGTGTGAAAATCACAAGAAGCCCTATACAAAAAAAATCAAGTTTGCGATGAACATTTTGTTTGACAGCGAACGTACGTGACCATATACGTCATGTAACCAACCTCACTAGGAGGACACTATGGCTGCTAAGAAGAAAGCTAAGAAGACCAAGACCACCAAGAAGCACGCGGCGAAGACGGCGAAGAAGAAGGGCAAGCGCTAGAGGAGGTCCCTCATGGCTGCCAAGAAAGCCAAAAAAGGCGGGAAAAAGACCAAGACGACCAAAAAGTCGGCTGGTAAAACCGCCAAAAAGAAGGGCAAAGCTGCAAAGGCGCCCGCTCGGTCCGCCAAGAAGCGGGCTCCGAGCAAGGTCAGCCACAAAAAGGCGGCCCCTAAAGCCGCGCCGAAAGCTGCTGCGCCCCCCGCTGGTGTTCCCTCGATGTTAGGGGGAGCACCGACGTCCAGCCACGGGTTGGACGACGGGGAAGAGTAAGCAGGACGACTCCAGACGTTCTGCTGAAAGCCGCCAAGGGCGTCCCTCCGAAAGGGGGGGCGCCCTTGCGGCTTTGTGCGCTCAAGAAGCGCCGAGGTAGAGCTTGAGCGACTCGGCGGCCGCGCGCTTGTCGAACGCGATCGACGTGAGCTCCTGGCGCTTCCCGATCTGCTGCAAGAGGTTCATGAGGAAGGCGTAGAACTGCTCGCACTCCGCGACCGCGCGCTGAAGCCGCTCCGGCTCGAGCAAGTCCGTCTCTTCGAGACCGCTCATCGCGCTCATGAACGCGTCGACGCGCGGATAGTCGGCGGTGCGAAGGAGCGGGTAACCCATCGCTTGGAAGTACGCGAGGAACTCGCGCACGAACTGGAGCGGCGGCGTCCCGGTCCAGCTCACCTCGCCCGGCTTCGTGGCGCGCGCCTTCACCGCGAACGCGCGGACGATCTGCGCGAACATCCAGACGTCGCGGCGCAAGCGCTCGGAGAGCATGAGCCGCGTCGCCGCGTCGTCGAAGACGCCTTGCTCGTCGAGCCGGACGCCGAGCGAGCTGCCGAGGAAGAGCACGCCGTTCTGGAGCGCGGGTCGCAAGTTGCGAACGGCGCGACCGACCGCGGCGCGCAGCGTCTCGAGGTTCGGCGCGGTGTCGGGCGAAGGGAAATCGTGCTCGAACGCGCGTCGCATCTCGAGCCTCAGGTTCGCGCCGATGCCCTCGAGCGTCGAACGCATCGAGAGCAAGCGCCGACCCTCGGCGAAGAGGCCATCGAAGCGCTCGACCATCTGGCCCGCAGGCACGGCGAAGAGATCGCGCTCGAAGCCCTCGGCGAGCGCGCGCCCCGCGCGGTGGCGCAGATACGCGGTGAGTGCGCGCGCGTCCGAGCGGAGCACGCTGAGGACGACGTAGACGACGCCGATCGATCGACGCGAGCCCTCGTGCTCGCGCACCGTGCCCTCGAGCAGCGTGAGGTAGCGCAGCATGCGGAAGAGCGAGAGGAAGGTGAGCGCGACGAGCCGACGCGCGTGCTCTCCCGGCACGCTCCGCATCAGCTCGAGGATGCGCGGGTTCGAGATGCGATCGAACTCGGGGCGGAACTCGAGCGCCACGAGCGGGTTGAAATACGCGCTCTGCGCCACCTCGCGCTGCGCGACGCCGAAGAGCGCATAAAACAGGCGAAACGGCACGCGCTGAAGCCGGCAGACGCCGCTCGTCACCTCGAGCAGGTTCGTCATGCCGTGGCGCAAGTAGAAGAGCGACTGCTCCGGCGTGTCTTGAACGGCCTGGGCGTGCGCGAGGCGCGCGCGACCCGAGTCGTCGGGGACGACGGTCTCGAGGTAGCGCTGGAAGACGAACGCGCGATCGCGCTCGAACTGGAGCGCGCGACACAGCGCGGTGACGCGGTTGATCGCCTCGCGACCGAGCACCAGCGCCTCGCGGAATTCCTGGGCGACGACGGGCGTCCGACGCGCGGGCCCCGGGTGGTTGCGCGGGTTCGCGAAGCACGCGAGGCCCTTGAGGAGCACCTCGAGCTCGAACAGCAGCTCTTCTTTTCGCTCGGCGACGAGCCTCGCGACGAACTGCTCGCGCGCCTGCGCCTGCTCGCGCCGCAGTCCACGCGTGTCGCGGAGCAGCTCCTGGTACGCGTCGCGCTCGCCGGGGAGGATGCTTCGAGGAGGCGCGAGCGACGGCATCAGCCGTTTCTCCGCGTCTTGCGCTTGGGTCTCGGCTCGTCCGCGAGCAGGCGATCGAGCTCGCCGACGCGATCGCCGAGGAGCTTCGCCATCACCTTGTCGACCGCGACGCCGCGGCGCTGCGCGAGGAGGGTCACGTCGAGCGCGATCTGGCTCGTGGCGATCTCCGCGATCGCGGGTGTGTCGCTGACGACGGCGGTGTCCGTCTCGCGCTGCTCGGTCGCGCCGATGAGCGTCGTGCGATCGTCGGCGACGACGATCAGCCGGTGCTTCCAGAACGACTCGAGCTCCTCTTCGGGCAGCTCGTACGAGAAGACGTCTCCCGAAAGCGGACCGAGCGCGCAGTGCGAGAACACGAGCACGTAGGCGCCGCGCTTCTCCGCGCGTTTGAGCTCGGGCGCGAGCGCCGCGATCTCGCGCGCCCACCCGCTCACGGCGAGTCGCTCCTTCGCAGCGCGCGCGATCCGCTCCGCCTCTTCGACGATGCGATCGTAACCGCGCACGCTGAACGCGTCGGGAACGGGCGGCGCAGTGTCGAGCTTGCGCACTGCGTCCGCGAGCGTCTCCGCTTGCGCGTCGAAGCGCTTACGCAACATCGAGAGCAAATCGTCCGGCGGCGCGGGGACGAATCGCTCCGGCGCTCCCGCGATCGCGCGCACCGCGCCGGCCTTCACGAGACGACGAAGCACGCCATAAACCGCGGACCTCGGGATCTGCGCGCGTACGCCGACCTCGTATCCGGTCGCCGGCGACTCCGCGAGAAGCGCCGCGTACGCGCGCGACTCGTTCAGGCTGAAGCCGAGCGCGACGAGGCTCGGGACCACCTGAGAACCAGTCGACACCATCGGATTTACGGATACACGCTCACGGGCATCGCCTGTTTTTTTTTGTTCAACTTGAGCGATACCCAGGTACGCTCCTGCGCGTACTTCTCGTGGGCCGAGTGCCCGCGGGATCGAATCCTTGGATCGCCAAGGGAGACACACGAGGAGAACGACATGAAGATGGGTAAGACTCTGGCAGTGACGGCAGCTTCGGGCATCCTGGTTGGACTGCTTGCCGGTTGCGGTGGTGAAAGCAGCTCGACCGGTGGCTCGACCACGCCGACGGGCGCGGGTTCCGCCGCTCCCGAGTCGAGCGCGAAGACCTCGTGCAGCGGTGCGGCCGGCGGGACGAAGACGTCCTGCAACGGCGGCGCTGCCGGTGGTTCGACGACGACGCCGTCGAAGAACTGATCCTTCGCTGCGCATCGAAAGAAAGCGTCGAGGCCGTGCGCGGCCTCGGCGCTTTCGTATATTTGGGGCCCGATGAATTTTCGCGAGCGCCACGCCATTTCCGACCTCGGCGTCGGCGTTGGGTTTCGTCCGAAGCACGCGCGTGACGTGCTCGAGGGCGGCGGCTCGCCCGACATCGAGTGGTACGAGGTCGTCAGCGAGAACTACATGGTCGGCGGCGGTCGACCGATGGACAACCTCGCGCGGCTTCGCGAGCGCCACACGGTCATCCCTCACGGCGTGTGCCTGTCGATTGGGGCGGTCGAAAAGCTCGACGCCGACTACCTCACGCGACTGAAGAAGCTCGTGCGGACGCTCGACCCGCCGTACTTCACCGACCACGTCTGCTTCTGCAAGGCGAGCGGCCTCGACCTCCACGATCTCTTGCCGCTGCCCTACACCAAGGAGGCGCTCGAGCACGTCGTGCCGCGCATCCGACACGTGCAGAGCACGATTGAAAAGCCCTTCGCGCTCGAGAACGTGTCGAGCTACCTCGATTACAAATCGAGCGAGATGCCCGAGTGGGAGTTCATCGCGGAGCTCGCCGAGCGCGCCGACTGCGGGATCCTGCTCGACGTGAACAACGTCTACGTGAGCGCCTTCAATCACGGCTTCGACGCAGAGAAATTCATCGACGCGATCCCCGCCGAGCGCGTCGTGCAGATTCACCTCGCCGGTCACACGGACAAAGGCGCTTACCTCCTCGACACGCACTCCGATCACGTGAAGTCCGAGGTGTGGTCGCTCTACGAGCGCGCGATCCGCCGAATCGGTCCGGTCTCGACGCTCATCGAGTGGGACGAGAACATCCCCGATTTCGAGGTCCTCGCGAAGGAAGCCGCGCTCGCGAGAAAACACCGCGAAGGAGCCCTGAAGTGAAGCTCCACGATCTCCAGAAGGCCTTTGCCGAGGCGCTCGTCATCCCCTCGTCGATCGCGGACGAACCGCAGTGGCGCGCGCGCGGCGAGACCGCGTTCAGCGGCAACGAGCGCGTGTCGCCGATCGGTCAGCTCGACATCTACCGAGAGCAATTCTGGATTCGTCACGTGAACTGCATGCGCGAGGACTTCCCGCTTCTGCTCGCGCTCGTGGGCGACGAGAAGCTCGAAGCGATCGTTCGGGACTACCTCGCGGCGCACCCGCCGAAGAAGTTCCAGCTCCGTCACCTCGGCGAAGACCTCGCCGCGTTCCTCGCGACGCGGGACGATGAGCTCCTCGCCGATCTCGCTCGCCTCGAATGGGCCTTCATCGACGCGTTCGACGCGCCCGACGCGCCGCCGCTCGATCCGACTGCGATCGCGGCGATCCCAGAAGACGCGTGGCCGAGCGCGCGCCTCGCGTTCCACCCGTCGCTCCAGCTCATGCGCCTCGCGTTTCCGACACACAAGATGCGAGACGCATGGTGGGCGGACAAAGAGCGCAGGCCAATCGAGCGCCTCCCGCGCGCGGCGTCATGCGTCGCGGTCTATCGACACAAGTTCCTCCTCTACAGCGAGGAGATGGATCCGCTCGCGTACGACATGCTCGACCGCCTCGCGCGCGGCGAGTCCCTCGGGGCCGCCGGCGACGCGCTCGCGGAGGCGACCGGCCGAGGCGAAGAGATCGAATCGAAGATCGGCGAGTGGTTCACCCGCTGGTCCGCCCTGGGCTGGATCAGCGAGGTCAGTGCGGGTTGAAATTGAAGGGGTAGTGCGCCTTCGTCTCGAACCCGCGCGGGCTCGGCGCCCACGGGATCTTGCGGATGACCTCGCCGATGCACTTGACGAGGTCGGGATCCTTGAGGTCGCTCTTGCCCTCGTCGACCCCGGTCTCGACCACCTTGCCTTGCGGGTCGAGCTTCCACGTGATGTCGACGTTGCCCTTCGCGCCTTTGTGCGTCTTCTCGTACGCGTCGTAGCAAGCGCGCGCCTCGCCGCGGTGCGTCTGGATGATCGCGTAGATGTCTTGCTGCGTGCGACCCGGATCGCGATCGGTCGCGTTCGGTCGTGGCGCTGCGTTCTTGCCGCCGTCGAGGGTCGTCGGGCCCGCGGTCGTCGTCAGCTTCGAGCCTTGAAGCTCGCCGGCGTCGCCCATCAAGACCGTCGTCGTCGTCGTCGGACCGACGTCGGCAGTTTGCCCCGCGTCGGTCGCCTCGCCGCCGCCTTGCGGGTGATCCGCCGGTTTGTTGTCACCGCCGCCGCAGTTCAGTGCGAGCAAAAACGTGCAGGTTGCAACGAATCGCATGGCGCGCACGGTACCATTGCTCGACGGACTTCGCACTCCGTGCTTCGATCATGGTGTTGGCAAGCGATCTCGGACGAGCCGGCAACTACGAGCTGCTCATCGACCTCGCCTCCGGCGGGATGGCCACGGTGTATCTCGCGCGCGCGGTCGATCGCGATCTGCTCGTCGCGCTCAAGCGTCCGCACAAACACCTCGCGCAAGACAAGATGTTCATGACGATGTTGCTCGACGAGGCGCGCGTCGCGTCGTCGATCGATCACCCGAACGTCGTGCGCGTGCGCGAGCTCGGGTTCGAGAACGGCGAGCCGTTCATCGTGCTCGACTACATCGAGGGGTGCGCGCTGTCGGATCTCCGCAAGGAGCTCGCGGCCGCCGATCGCGCGCTCGGTACGAAGGTGGCGGTGCGCATCGTGCTCGACGCGCTCGCCGGTCTCCACGCCGCGCACGAGCTCCGCGACAAGGAGACGGGCAAGGCGCTCGGGATCATCCACCGCGACATCTCTCCGCACAACGTGCTCGTCGGCGCCGACGGCCTCGCGCGCCTCACCGACTTCGGAATCGCGAAGGCCGAAGACCGCCTCCAGGTGACGCGCACGCACGAGGTGAAGGGCAAGCTCGCCTATCTCGCGCCCGAGCGCGTCGACAAGCGCCGCACGTGCACGCGCCAGAGCGATCTCTTCTCGATGGGCGTCGTCTTGTGGGAGCTCCTCGCGGGTCGAAGGCTCTTCCGCAGCGAAGAGGCGATCGACACGCTCGAGGAGGTGATGCACGCGCCCATCCCGCGCCTCCGTCAGCTCGGCGCGCACGTGCCGCCCGCGCTCGACGACGCGCTCTCGAAATGCCTCTCGCGCGATTTGAACGTTCGCTACAAGACGGCCGCGGAGCTCGCGTTCGCGCTCGAGCGCGGCGCAGGACGCGGAAACATCGCGACGCCGCGCGAGGTCGCAGAGGTCGTCGAGGTGGTCTTCAGCGGCCGCATGCGGCTCCGCCACCAGCAGCTCCGGGGCGTGCTCGGTGCCGAGAAGGCGGCGCGCGTGCTCAGCGCGTCGGGTCTGAGCGAGCGAGCTGCGAACGTCACCGAGCCGCTCGTCCCGTCGCCGCATCTCCTCGCGTCGATCGCGCCGGCGGCGCCCACGCAGCGTTACGCGTTCGGAGGGCTCAAGGACATTCCGCTGCGCCGCGAGCGCCGATGGCTCGTTCCGCTCTTCGGCGGAACCGTCGCGGGCGTCGTGATCGGGAGCATCGGCATCGGCGTCCTCGCTTCGCGATCGCACACGTCTGCCGCGCCGCGCTCGTCGCCCACGGCGACCCTCACGCAGAGCGCCGCGGAGCTCGCGACGCTGCCGCCGAAGGTCCAGTCCTCGCTCGACGAAGCGCCCGACGCGAGCGAGATCGAGCTCGACCTCACGGGGAGCACTGGCGCCGCGACCGCGCCCAACACGCCCGCGAATCGCACGCGCCACACGCGCCCGATCGGCACGGTCCACAACGGGTTCACCAAGCTCAAATGAAGCGACTCGTCGCCGCCGCGCTCGTCGCGATGGGTTGCGCGCTCGCGTGGGCGTGCAGCGATCAGATGGCCACGCCCGTCTGCCACGACATCCCAGAGGGCGGGTGTCCCGTGCAAGGCGGCGTCGAGTGCACCGACCCCACGTGCGCCGCGGGGTACACGTGCAACGTCGACGGCGGCTGGACGCTCGCGCACACGTGCCCCGCACACGACGGAAGCGTGCAAGATACAAGCATCGACTCGCCGCCGCCGCGCGACGCGGGCTACGACATCGACGCGCCGCCCGGCGCGTTCGGCGGCCCCGGCTGCGCCGCGCTCCAAGCGCCGGACTGCCCGCTCGGCACGGCGCTCGTTTGCTCGAGCGGATGCTGCGGGTGTCAGGACCTCTTCGTGTGTGACGACGGCGGCTGGGATCCCTGGGGAACCTGCACCGACGACGCCGGCGTCACCTCGCCGTAGCCGTGCCACGCCTTCGGCGTGGTCACGAGGCTTTGAGGAACGGCTCCCACTCGTCGAACCGCGAGGGCTGCGCCATCAGGATCTGCACGGTCATCGTCCACTTCGGACGAAACGGCTTTCGATTGAGGCGCATGTTCGCTTCTTCCGGCGTGCGCCAACCTTTGCGGAGGTTACAGACGCGGCACGCGGTCACGAGGTTCTCCCACGTGTCGGCGCCACCGCGCGAGCGCGGGAGCACGTGGTCGATGTTCAAATCGCGAACGGGCGGGCGCTTGCCGCAGTACTGGCACTGGTGCGCGTCGCGCAGCATCAGGTTTCGGCGCGTGAGGCGCACCGTCGCGCGCGGCGTGCGATCGTAACGGTGGAGGTGGAGCACGCGGGGCACGCGGAGCTCGCCGCCGACGATCGGCAAAGCGTCGTCCCGATCTTGCCGAACGGGGAGCGTGCGCCAGAGCTCGAAATCGTACGCTTCTCCGCCTTCGTCGAGCGCATGCCCTGCACCTCCATAGAGGAGGACAAACGCGCGCTTTGCGGTCGTCACCTGGACCGGCTCGAAGTGCCGGTTCAGAAGGAGTACGGGTCTCGCGAGGACGTCGCCCATCGCTCCAACGAAGATAGCTCCGTTTCGAGCGTTGCGCGAATTGACGACGCGCGCGCAAGCACTAAAGTTCGGTAAATGGCCGAGGAGCAACCGCCGGAAGACTCAGGTGTAGCGATCCCCCGTCGCCGCAGAAACCGCGACGACTCGCAGGCAATCGCCGCAGGAAGCGGCGTCCTCCTCGCCGTTGGGCTGGTCATGGCCGCGGTGGCCATCGTGTCGATCGTCCTCTTCACGATGAAGGACAAGGCGATTTACTCGAAGCCGGTCGACGCGCTCATCCAAGAAAAGGGCAAATTCGTCGGAAGGCCCGTTCGCGTCGAGGGAAACCTCGTTCACGGGTCGCTCGTCCACCACGACAAGCCGTGCGAGTACGACTTCACGATCGAGAAGAACGGCACCGCGCTCCCGGTGAAGTACGCGCAATGCGTCGTCCCCGACACGTTCCGTGACGTCCCCGGGATGGACGTCGGCGTGACGGTCGAGGGCGAGCTCCACGCCGACAACAGCTTCGAGGCGACGAGCGTGCTCGCGAAGTGCCCGAGCAAGTACGAGATGAAGAACCGGCAGGCCAGCGGCGAGAAGATGCCGCACGACGCCGTGACCCCGAATTGACCATGAAACCTCGCACGCCGGAGCGAAGCGAAGGTTCGAGGTTTCGGCGTTAAAATGCCGGACCCGGTTCCGTGGCTCGTGGACTTCGCCATGCGCGCGGGTCTGCGGTACGAGGCCGAGCCCGACGAGCGCTGGCTGCGCGTGTGGGAGCCGTACGTCACGCTTCGCACGCCGATTCGCTACGAGCACGCGGTCTCGAGCACCGGTGAGACCACGGCGCTCACGATCGCGCGCTTCGTGCTGACGCCTCGCGAGGGCTACGCAGTCGGCGACGAAGGCTGGATCGCGATCGGACAAGACGAGCACCTGCTCGGCGCGCGCGTCGCGGCAACCAACGACGTGAACCCGATCTACCGCGACGAGAACGCCTCGTTGCCGCGTCGAATGATCGGCGACGCCACGTTCGACGCGGCGTTCGCGACGTTCGCGCCGACCGAGTCGGACCTCGTGTCGATCAACTCGAGCGTCCGAAAATTGGTGCTCGGTTGGCGCGCGCCGGTGCATTTCGAGATTCGGCAGGGCGGCTACGTCCTCGCGCCGACCGCTCTCCGGCCCGACGCGGCCTCGCTCGCTTGGCTGCTCGACGCGGCGCGGGTCTTCTCGGCAAAAGCAGGCAAGTAGGCTGCCGGCATGATTTCGAACTATGCTCACGCGCGCATGCGCGTTCGTACGAAATCGCTCCTCGCTTGCTTGATCGGCATCGCGCTCGCGGTGCCCGCGCTGGCGCAAACCGGCGGTGTCACGCAGTATCCGGCCTGCCCGGATCCGCCGCCGAAGCTGTCGCAGACCGAGCTCGAAGCCGCGCACGCCTCGTACAAAGTCGGCGTCGAGGCGTACGACAAAGGCGACTACCCGAAGGCCCTCGACAACTTCCGCGACGCGTTTCGTCGCGATTGCAGCAAGGTGGCCCTCCTCAACTTCATCTCGCGCGCCTACGAGGGAAAAGGCGACAAGCCCGAGGCGATCCACGCGCTCGAGGTTTACCTGCAGCGAAACCCGAAGGCCGAGGACGCCGAGGCGATCCAGACGCGCATCCAGAACCTGAAGGCTCAGCTCGCTCAGGGCACGGCGACGGCGACCGCGCCGACCGTGACGGCGACCGCGACGACGACCGCGACGATCACGCCGACGGCGACTGCAACCGCAACGGCGACAGCCACCGAGCAGCCAAGCGGAGGAGGCCACACCGCAGCGCCGTGGATCGTCGTCGGCGTGGGCGGCGCCGCGTTGATCGCCGGTGGCGTCCTCGTCGGCGTAGGTCAGGGTGAGGTCGCGCACTCGCGTCAGGGGTGTGCGTCGAACCCCGACGGCAGCTTGTCTTGTCCTTCGCCGAACACGTCCGACGGGCAGGATCGAAAGACGCTGAACTCACGCGGGACGACGCTCTCGAACGTCGGCCTCGTCGTCGGCGGCGTGGGCCTCGCGGCGGTGATCGGCGGCCTCGTTTGGCACTTCGTCGAGCACACGAAGCCCAAGGCCGCCGCGTTCGCGCCCGTGATCGGGCCGGGCTACGCCGGGCTCGCGTTCGGCTCTCGGTTCTGACGCGTCACGCGTCCCAGACGTGCGCGCTCCAGCGAGCGGAGAAATCGCGCCCGAAGAGGCGCGCGACGATCTTGCCTGCCCTGCCGTGGTCGCGGAACGCTTCGACCGCGCTGCGCTCGGCGATCAGGTTGGCGTTCGCGTCGCCCGTCCCCGCGCGGTCGACGCCGTCGAGCCAGCGCTCGATGTAGCGCACGAGCGCGTACGCGATGACGTTTCCGCGGCCCGGGTTCGCCGAGAGCTGCGCGCCCGCGCCCGACGAAACGTGATCGAGCCACTCGGGGACACGCTTTCGGCGCACGGCGCTCGCGACCGCCGCGTCGAGCGTCTGCGAGAGCGGCTTGCGAAAGAGCGCGTCGAACTCGCCTCCCGTCGCGCCGCACGCGTCGAAGAACGCGCGCGTCGTGCCCGACGGCAGCACGCGCGCGTCCGCGACGAGGGTCGGCGCGTCGAGCTCGACCTTCGCGTGCGCGACGATCGAGAGGCTCTCGAAGAACGGCGCGGCGCTCACGTGCGTGACGACGGCGCGCCGCACGCGTTCGCCCTCGAAGGTCTTCGACGCCATCACGACGCCGAGCCTCCCGCGGGCGATCGCGAGCTCGGGCGTGAGCGGCGCGGCCCGCAAGCCTCGAGCGTAGAGGAGACCGTCGATGTCCGCGAAGGTCGTCGCGAAGTCGATTCGCGCGCGTCGCGTCGCGGGCATGAAGATCGTGCTCAGCATCGCCAACGTCTTACCTTGCGACACCGATACGAGGGAAGTAGCGTTCGACGCGATGAGCTCGGCGCCGCGCCCGACGTACGTCGCGCACGTGACCGCGCGTCGCGACGTCGGCGGCGGTATGACGATGTTCTCCATCGAGGTGCCCGGCGCGCTCCGCGAGAGCTACGTGCGACCTGGTCAATATGCGTATTTCACGCTGATCGGCGAGGCCGGCTACTTCGTGCTCGGAAATATGCCGAGGAAGTCGCCGTGGGAGATCTTCTTGCGGCGCGGCGGCGCGGCGGCCGATCTGCTCATCGCGGCTCCCGTCGGCGTCGAGGTCGGCGCGACGAAGGCGCTCGGCGGCGGGTATCCCGTCGGCGAGGCGCGGGGCGAGGACGCGCTCGTGGTCGTCACCGCGGGCGCGATCGCCGCTGCGAGAGCCGTCGTCGGACGCCGCGTCGAAGACGGCGACGCCCACCGCACGCGACTCGTCATCGGCGCGCGCACGATCGACACGGTTCCGATCGAGGACGAGCTCGACGCGATGCGCGCCGCGGGCGTTCGCGTGCGCATCGTGCTCTCCGGGACGAACGCGCCCGAGACGCACGACCGCGGCTACGTCCAACACGTGCTCGAGCGCGACTGGACCGAGCGCCCGTGGGTGTTCGTCGCGGGCGGAAACGAGATGGTCGCGGGCGTGCGCGCCGCGGCGGCCGCGCTCGGCGGGTTACCCGAGCGCGTCGTCAGCAACGCCTGAAATCAAAGACCCGATCCCGGGCGGTGGTGAGTGGCGGTGGCCGTCGCAGTCGCCGTCGCGGTTGCGGGGGGAATCACGTGGACCTGGGGCTGCGTCGTTTGAGGCGGGGACGGAGCTTGAGTTTGCGCTGTTGCGGGCGTTTGCGTGTGCGTGTGCGTTGGCGCGGGCGTTTGCGTGAGCGCGGGCGGGGGCGCGGACACGGTCGGCGCGATGACCGAGACCGCTTCAGTCGACGGCTTGACCGTCGCGGTTTCGATCGCGATCGGAGGCGGAGGTGTCGTCGTGGCGGTCGACGCGGTCGTCGTGGCGCGATGCTGCTTCCACACGAAGACGGCCGCGACGGCGCCGACCGTGACGACCGTGAAGACCACGGCCACTGCGGCCATCGCGCCGCGAGCGGACTTCTTTCGCTGCGAGGCCTCGGTCGTGTGCGGTCCGAACGTGCCGCTTCCGTGCGACACGGAGCTCGCGCTGGGCGCCATCACGGCGAGCGGGATCGGCGCTGTGTCGTAGTTCGGTCGCGGCGCCATCTGCGGCATGGCCTCGCGCGTCTCGGCGCGGCGATCGATCGGCGCGGGCGCGTTCACGAACGGCAGCGGCGGCTCGCCCGCGGTCACGTCGAGCGGCGCAGCGGCGTACGTCTCTTGCGGAAGCGGTCCGAGCGGGAGGACCCCGAGCGACATGGTGTTCGTTCGCACGGGCGCCATGGGCGCGGCAGCCGTCGCCGCGTGCATTCCCGCTGGCGCGTCGATCCGCGTCGCGCCCGACGACGGCGGCAGGAGCTCCACGGCGTTCGTCGTGTTCACTCCGAACGGAGTCGCCGGCCGCGCTGCGCTCACGGGCTGCGCGACGACTTGCTCGACCGTCGCCGCTTGCGTGCGCGAAGACGCCAATGACGCACCGGCGAGCTGCTTCTTGAAATCGCGAAGCGCAGAAGCAAACGTGAACGCGTCGCGCGGCCGCAGCGCCGGATCCTTCTGCAGCGCGCTCATCACGAGCTGCTCGATTGCCGGGTTCACGCCTACGAACCGCGAGAGCGCCGGCGGCGCGACGTCGATGTGCGCCTTGCCGATCTCCATCTCGCCCGTGAAGTCGTCGAACGGTCCGCGACCCGCCATCATCTCGTAGAGCACGAGCCCCGCCGCGTAGAGATCGCTGCGTGGCGTCACCTCGCGCCCGAGGATCTGCTCGGGCGGCGCGTAACGGAACGTCCCGATGAAGCGCCCGCCGGTGTGCATCGTCTGACCGCTCACGCCCGTCGCGAGCTTGATGATTCCGAAATCGAGCAGCTTCGCGAGCGAGCGCCCGTCGCGCCCGCGCGTGATGAAGATGTTGTCGGGCTTCACGTCACGATGGATGATCCCGAACTCGTGCGCGTGGTCGAGCGCGTCGAGGAGGTCGATCCCGATGTCGAGGGCCTGCTCGATCGTGAGCCGTCCCTTGCGCTCGAGCACCGTCCGGAGCGACTGCCCCTGAAGGCGCTCCATGACGTAATACGGCAGCTTGAGCGAGTCCTGCGTCGTCCCCGACGTGTAGACCTCGACGATGTTCGGGTGCTGGAGCTTCGCGAGCGCTCGAGCCTCGCGCGCGAGCCGCGCGGCGAGATCCGTCCGGTCGGCGAGATCGCCATGGAGCGTCTTGAGGACGTACCGCTTGCCGACGGAGGTGTCCTCGACGTCGTACACCGTCCCCATGCCGCCGGCCCCGAGCACGCGGTGAACGCGGTACACGGTCCCCGGTACGGCTTGGCCGGGCTGATAATCCGGTGCCCGCGTCGGCATCCCGCCGAGGATAGCAGCCAAGCGTGCCGGCGGTCGATTTCGCGCAACCCCGCGCCACCCCCGCCGATGGGCCGACAACGAGGTTCGTCATGACCAATGGTATTCCCCCTGTTCGATCGGATGTGGTGACCGTCCCCAGCGTGGCGCGGCCCACGCCAACCCCCGTTCGCGTGAGCTTCGGCGAGGTCCTCGCCAAGGGCGCGAGCACGCTCGTCGCAGGCGCCGAGGCGGCGATGGAGTCGCTGCCTGGCGGCTCGCTCGTCGCCGCGGCCATTCGCGGCGGAGGCTCGAGCGTCGGCAACATGGGCCCGTCGTCGCCGATGATGGCGAGCGGACACGGCAACATGGGCCTCGCGACGAACGCGGAGGGGCCGAGCGGAATGGGCGGCTCGTCCGTCGGCGGCGGCTTCGGCGCGGGAACGGGAACGGGCACCGGCGTCGGCAACGGCAGCCTCGACCAATCGCTCCAGCAATCGCAGGAGATGAACATGTACTTCCTCCAGATCCAGCAGGAAGTGAACGCGCAGAACCAGACCTTCACCACGCTCTCGAACGTCATGAAATCCGAGGCGGACACGATCAAGAACGCCATCGGCAACCTCCGATGACGTGGTAGAAACGGTCAGTCCACCATGGTCGACGGCATCGGAAAAGGCGGGCCGCCGCGCGGCGTGGGACCTTCGGGGCCCACCGCGCCGACACGTCCGGCTGAGACCGGAAAGACGTTCGAGGTCGACAAACCCGGCGCGCCGCGCGAGGCGCAAGGCGTCCAAGCGACCGCGATCGAAGCCTCGCCGCTCCAGCAGCTCAAGGCCGGCAAGATCGACTTCGACCAATACGTCGACCTCAAGCTGCACGAGGCGACCGCTCACCTCGAAGGGCTGAGCCCGGCTCAGCTCGACACGATCCGATCGATGCTGCGCGATCGCATGGCGACCGATCCGGAGCTGGTCGATCTCGTGAAGCAGGCGACGGGTCAGGCGCCGAGCGTTCCGGAAGAGTGAGACGGCGAGACTTCCTCGTCGGGCTCGTCGCCTCCGCGTGCTCGCGCACGGCGCGCGAAAAGCCGGTCGAGGCGAAGGTCGTCGCCACGTCGGATCCGCCGCGCGTGCCCGACGCATCACCGAGCTGCGAGGGCGCGGAGCTCGTCGAGTGGTCGCTCTCCGGGGTCACGACGCGCGTCGCGATCTTGCGGCCAAAGAACGTGCAGAATGCACGGTTTCCGGCGCTCGTCGCGCTGCACGGGCACGGCGAGGCGATGAAGGGACCCGAGAGAGGCGCGCTCGGGTGGCCGAACGACTACGCGCTGACGCGAGCGCTCGAGCGCGTGTGCGCTCCGCCGCTGGTCGCGGCGGATTTCGAAGGGCTCGTGACCGACGAGCACCTCGCCGAAGTGAACGCGCAGCTCGCCGCGCGTCCGTGGCGCGGGCTCGTCGTCGTGTGCCCGTATCTGCCGGACCTCGATCTCCGGCGCGACGCGGACATCACGGAGTACGGGAAGTTCGTCGCGGAGGTCGTCTTGCCGCGCGTCGTGCGCGAGATGCCGGTGGTGAGCGGTCCTGCGGCGACCGGGATCGACGGCGTGTCGCTCGGCGGCGCGGTCGCGCTCCGCGCGGGCCTCGCATTTCCGCAGACGTTCGGCGCGGTGGGCGCGCTCCAGCCCGCGATCGACGACGCGCGCGTGAGCGATCTAGTCGACCTCGCGCGGGCCGCGCGCGCCAAGAGGCCCGAGCTCGCGCTCCGCATCACGACGAGCAAGGACGACTACTACCGCGACGTGACGCACGCACTCTCGAACGCCTGGCGCGCAGCGAACGTGGCGCACGAGTTTTCAGAGCTGCCGGGGCCGCACGACTACGTCTTCAACCGCGGGCCGGGCGCCTACGAGATGCTCATGTGGCACGCGCGCGTTCTCGCGGTGTGATAACCGATCGGCCATGATTCCGCGTTACACGCCCCAGGAGTTCGCCGCGCTCTGGTCGCCCGAGCGGCGGTATCGCACGTGGCTCGAGGTCGAGCTCTGCGCGTGCGAGGCGATGGAGGAGGCGGGCCTCGTCCCGCAAGGGACCGCCACGAGCATCCGCGCGCTCAAGGTCGAGATCGATTGTGCGCGGGTGGAGGAGATCGAGAAGACGACGCGGCACGACGTGATCGCGTTCCTCACGCACGTCGAGGAGAAGGCCGGCGCGCCCGCGCGTTGGCTCCACCGCGGCATGACGTCGAGCGACGTGCTCGACACCTCGCTCGCGATCTTGATGCGCGACGCGGCGGACATGCTGCTCCTTCGGTGCGACAAGCTCCTCGCGGCGCTCGCGCGGCGCGCGCTCGAGCACCAGAAGACGCCGATGATCGGGCGGAGCCACGGCATCTTCGCCGAGCCGATCACGTTCGGGCTCGCGCTCGCCGGACACCACGCCGAGATCGCGCGCGGGCGAAAGCGTCTCGAGCACGCGCGCGCGGAGATCGCGGTCGGCAAGATCGCGGGCGCGGTCGGCACGTACGCGCATCTCACGCCGGAGATCGAGTCGCGCGCGCTGACGAAGCTCGGCCTTCATCCCGAGACGGTGAGCACGCAGGTCGTCGCGCGCGATCGTCACGCGGCGTTCTTCTCGGCGCTCGCGCTCGTCGCGGCGAGCATCGAGCGGCTCGCGACCAACGTGCGGCACTGGCAGCGCTCGGAGGTGGGCGAGGCCGAAGAGGCCTTCGGAGTCGGCCAAAAAGGCTCGAGCGCGATGCCGCACAAGCGGAACCCGATCGCGAGCGAGAACCTCGTCGGCCTCGCGCGTGTCGTGCGGAGCGCGGTGATCCCGGCGCTCGAGGACGTCGCGCTGTGGCACGAGCGTGACATCTCGCACTCGTCGGTCGAGCGCATGATCGCGCCCGATGCGACGACGACGCTCGGCTACATGCTCGACCGCGCGACGAGCCTCGTCGAGGGTCTCGTCGTCTACGAGGAGAAGCTCAAGAAGAACCTCGACGCGGCGGGCGAGCTCTATTTCTCCGAGGCCGTGATGCTCGCGCTCGTCGAGTCGGGCATGGCGCGCCAGGAGGCGTACGTGCTCGTGCAGCGCAACGCGATGCGCGCGTGGAAGGGCGAAGGGAAGTTTCGCGACAACCTCGCCGCCGACGCGGACGTGTCGTCACGCATCGACGAAAAAAAGCTCGCCGAGCTCTTCGACCTCGATCACGCGCTCGCGCACGTGCCCGCGATCATCGCTCGGGGTCTCTCGAGGTGAAGCGCTTGTGCTTCGACCCCGCCTCATTCCCCTGAACGCTCTTCGGTTTCTCGAGCTGCGTCGCGCGCTGGAGTAGCGCGCCGTCGAACTTGCCCGCGATCGCCGCGGTGACTTCTTCGAGCTTGGTGCCGCGATCGCGCGCGTCGGCGAAGAGGAGCTTCGGGGGCGGCCCTTCGACGAGCCCTGCGGCGGCGATGCCCGTGAGGCGCACGCGAAAGAGGCCATCGTCGAGGCCGAAGCGATCGAGCATCGACTGCGCGGCGCGGTGGAGCGAGAGCGTGTCGCAGACGGGCTCCGAGAGGCTCACTTGGCGCGACCGGAGCGTGAAGTCCGCGTACTTCAGTTTCACGACGATCGTGGTCGCGCTGTAGCCCTCGAGCACGAGTCGCTGCGCGACGCGCGCGGCCTGATCGAGGAGCGCGCGCGAGATCTGCTCGCGCGTCGTGAGGTCGTGCTCGAACGTCTCCTCGTGGCCGACCGTCTTCGCGGCGAGGTGCGGCTCGACCTCGCGCGGATCCTCCCCGCGCGCGAGGAGGCGCACTTGCTCGCCCCACGCGCCCATGTGGCGCTCGAGATCCGCGGGGCGCGCGCTCGCGAGATCGCCGAGCGTGCTGTAACCAAGCGCGCGGAGGTGCGGCGCGGTCTTCGGGCCGACGCCCCACATGCGCTCGATCGGGAGCGGCGCGAGGAACTCGCGGACCTCCTCGGGCCGAACGACGACGAGCGCGTCGGGCTTCTTGAGATCGCTCGCGACCTTCGCGACGAACTTGCAAGGCGCGACGCCCGCGGACGCGACGAGTCGCGTGTCGCGCTGGATGTCGTCTTTGATCTTGCGTGCGATCGATGGGCCGTCGCCGAAGAGCGAATGGCTGGCGGTCACGTCGAGGAACGCCTCGTCGATCGAGAGGCCCTCGACGAGCGGCGTGTACCTGCGGAAGACGTCGAAGACCTCGCGGCTCGCGTCTTCGTATTTTCCGCGCGACGGCTCGACGACGATCGCGTGTGGGCACAAACGAAGCGCCTCGCCCATTGGCATCGCGGAGCGACAGCCGAACGGGCGAGCTTCGTAAGACGCAGCGGTCACGACGGAGCGCTTGGAGCGTCCTCCGACGAGCACGGGCTTTCCGCGCAGCCGCGGATCGTCACGCTGGTGCACGGACGCGAAGAACGCGTCCATGTCGATGTGCAAAATCGAACGCTCGCGCGTCACTCTCGAAGCGGGCGACCTTGCGCGTCCGGGACCTTGCCGGTGAGGATCATGATGCCGTCGATGAGCGGCCAGATCGCGCCGACGCCGCACGTGAGCCACGTGACCGCGATCTGCGCGATCGCGAGCCCGGTGTAACCGAGATAGAAGCGGCCCACCGCGAAGCTGCCGAGGAAGATCTGGAGGAGACCCGCCGTCATCTTCGATTTGTCCGAGAGTGGCATGCCCGTCATCGGGTCGACGCCGAAGGGCGCGCCGGGCTGCATCATCCCAGGACCGGGAGGCGGCTGAAAACCGGGCGGCGGACCGTAGCCACCGGGAGGCGGCGGGGCGCCGTAACCACCGGGAGGCGCGCCACCGGGCGGACCATAGCCGCCGGGCGGGCCACCATAACCACCACCGGGCGGTACGTTCGGGGGAGGGGGATAACCACCTTGCATCGGAGCTCCTTTTGGAAGGGGCCAAGGTAATACGGCGCTCGAGCCCGCGCTACCCCCGCACGCGCCTCGCCCACGCGCGCATCGTCACGGCCGCGATGACCGGGACGTGGCGCGCGCCGAGCTTGTTTTGCGTGTGCGGGTAGAGCGCACGGACGGGCCGCTCGACGATGCGGATGCGCTTTTGCGCGAGCATCGCGAGGAGATCGTTGGGGTAGCCGAAGCGCGGCCATAGCGCGCCAAGGTCGAGCTGGGCACACGCGGAGCGCGCGATCGCGGTGTAGCCGCACTGACTGTCGTGGATGGGGACGCCCGTCGCGGCGGTCGTCAGCGCCGAGAAGAAGAGACCGCCGAGGCGGCGCGAGCGCGGCATCGCGCCGATGTCTCGATGCGCGAAGCGGTTGCCTTTGACGTAGCCCGCGTCGCCGCTCGCGATGGGGGCGACGAGCGCCGGGAGATCGAGCGGGTCCATCTGGCCGTCGCCGGCCATGACGACGAACGCGTCGCGCGGTCCTCCGGGCATCGCGAGAGCGCGCTCGTAGCCCGTGACGATGGCGGCGCCGACGCCACGATTTCGCGCGTGCCGGATGGGCACGATGCGCTCGCCGAGGGCGACGTCGAACGTGCCATCGGTGCTCGCGTCGTCCACGACGATCACGCGATCGACCTCGGGCGGCATCGTCTCGAGCACGCGCGGAAGGCGCGCGGCCTCGTTGAACGCGGGCACGACGACGAAGACGGACACACCGTGAATCACGCGTGTAGATTACCCGGCCGATGGACCGAAGGCGCGTCGTGATCGGCGTGGTGCTCGCCGCGATCGCGGTCGGCCTCCTCGCGCTCGTCTTCTACAAGCCATTTCCGCCGGACAAGACGCCCGAGGGAGCGTACGCGCGCATCGCGAAGGCGATCGCGGAGCAGCGGCCGCGCGACGTGTTTCCGTACCTCGAGCAGGACGCCCAGGACGCGGCGTTCTCGATCCACGACATGCGGAAGGCCGCGTTCGACGCCGTCGCGTCGAGCTACCCCGAGGGCACCGAGCGCGACGCTCTCCTCGCGTCGTACCGCGCCGAGGCCGAGGCGCCCGATGGGCCCGACGTGCTCATGGTGCTCGACAAGAAGGCTCACTTCATCGCGCGCCTCAGGAAAGATCTCTCGGGCATCGCGAAGGTCGAGGCGATGGGCGATCGCGCGACGATCACGACCGCGCGCGGCACGCGCTACACGTTCCGGCGCCGTCCGAATGGCGTGTGGGGGCTCACGTTGTTCTCTGCGGAGATGCTCGAAGCGAGCGAGCGCGCGTCGCGCGATCTCGCGAGCGTGCGCGCGGCCGCCGAAGACTACGCGCGCGCCAAGAAGGATTAGCGGCAGAGCGCGACTCGAGCCGCGATCTCGGTCGGCGTGGCCATCGGCGAACCGCGCGCGGCGTCCGCGGCGGCGCTCTCCCTCACGTGGTGGCCGCACGCGTTCGGCGCGTCTCGCGTCGCGAGCTCCGCGTAGATTGCGCGCGCGGCGTCCCATTTCCCTTCGTCGACGTACTGCTGTCCGAGCGACCCGAGCGCGTCGAGCGGGCTCGGCGAGAACGCGCGGAAGAAGTTGAACGCCGACGATGGCCGCCCGTACTGCGCGTAGACGGAGACGATGTCGCTGCGCGCGCTGCGAGCGATCCGCGCGTCGTGATGGGCGTCGGCGGACCGGATCGCGTGGAGCAACGAGTTGAGCGCCGCGGCTCCATCGTTCTGGTTCCAGCGGATGAAGCCGAGCTTGTACCAGGCGTACGCCGTGACCTCGCCGTCCTCGCGGAGCGCTTGGAGGTAGAACCGCGTCGCGTCGACGAGTCGCGCTTGCGCGAACGCTTCGTCGCCGAGAGCGACCCACTCGCGCGCGGTGTGCTCGCCTGGTGCGGTCGGCGAGCTGGCTGCCGTCGCCGTCAGCGTCGGAGTCGCGGCTGCGTGCGCCGTGAGCGGCAGCGGAGGCGGTTCAGTCGGTTGCGCGCGCGCGCCGCACGCGCACACGAAGACGAGGCTGCAGAAGGGCGAGCGCATTCACCCTATCGACAAGCTGCGAGCGCCAGGGTTCCGCGCTCAATCGTCCGGGTCGCGGTCCGTCGGAAGGCCCAGGCGCTCCCACCCCGGCTCCTCGAGCTGGCCGAACGTGCCGCGCGCGCCGTCGAAGCCCGCGCGCTGCTCGAGCACCTCGAACCCCGCGCGCGCGAGCATCTCGGCCGCGTGCACGGAGACGATGCCCGACTTGCACCCGAGCACCACGCGGCGCGCGTCGGTCGCGGCGCGAACCGCAGCGACGAAGCGCTCCTCGTTGCGCGAGTACGGCACGTTCACCGCGCCGCGCGGGCGGCCTGCCTCGAAATCGATCTCCTCGCGCACGTCGACGTAGACCCAACCCTCGGCGAGCTTCGCGGCGGCTTCCTGCGGTGAAATGCGTGCAACCTGCATGAATCAGTGGCACTTGGCGGGCGCTGCGATGGCGTGCTCGGCGGCGGCGCGGACCGCGTCGCGCACGCTCTTGTCGCGGAGCTTGGCGAGGCGGCTCGCGAGATCGGCGGGGTGAACGTCGCCGAGCGCGGAGATGGCGGCGAGGCCGAGCGTGAGGTCTTCGCCGCCCGCCATCGGGTCGCCGGCGGAGCGCGCGAGCTCCGTGAGGCGCTCGAGCTGCGCGGGATCGCACATCGCGCCGAGCGCGCGCGCGGCGGCCGTGCGCACGACCGGGAGCTCCTGCTCGTCGTCGAGCCGCGCGCGCACGGCCGACGCGTAAGCGCGTGCTTGGTGCGCCGCGAGCGCGTCGATGATGGCGCTCCGCGCCTGGGGCGACTGATCGGCGCCGAGCGCGGTCGCGAGCGCCTTGTCGAGATCGCGCGCGGCGGGCATCGCGCCGAGCGCGCGCGCCGCCGAGACGCGGACGAACGTCCACGGGTCGGACTCGAGGTGCTTCTCGACGAGCACCGCGGCCGGCGAGACGCGCAGCGCCGCGATGACCTCGAGCGCGGATTGTCGGACGCGAGGCTCGGCGTCGTCGATCGCGGAGACGAGCTCCGATTGCACCGCGGGCAAGTCCCGCGCGAGCTCCGCGGCGCGCGCGCGAACGGGCCAATCCGGATCGTGCGCGAGCATGTTTCCGACGCGCGTCGCCGAGGCGCGATCGCCCGCCTTCGCGAGCTCGCCGAGCGGCTCGAGCGAGAGATAGCGCGTCGGCATGTCCGCGTTCGGGCCGAGGAGCGCGTCGAGCGCCTTGCTCGCGTCGGCTTGGATCTCCTTCACCCGGGGACCCATCGCGCGGAGCATCTCGAGGCGAACGAGCGGCGTCTTCTGAGCGTCGTTGAGCATCGCGACGAGCATCTGCGGCGTGGCCTCTTGCGCCGCGCTCGCGAACGCGTGGCGCACCGTGGAGCGCATCTCGCCGTCGCTCGCCGACATCCACTCCGAGAGCTTCGGGAGAGCGCCCTGCTTGCCGAGCATCGCGACGTACATCGGGACGTCCTTGCACATCGGCAGCGCGATCGACTGCACGGCCGCGACGATCTCGGACGACTGCTTGCACACCGCGAGCGCGTGCTTGGCCTTGCGTTGGATGTTCGCGTCGCTCTCGCACAAACCGTCGAGGAAGACGCGCGTCGCCGCGGCGCCGCACGGCGCGCCCTCGGCCGCGTCGATCGCGCGCGCGTGACCGACCACGTCGAGCTTCGGCCACGCGGCCGTGATGGGCGCGAGCGACGCGTTGCCCGCGCGCTTCAAGATGGCCTCGGCGATCGGCGCGCGGCGTCCGCCGGCGCCGAGATCGAGCGCGACCTTCTCGAGCGTCGCGCCTTCACCGTCGAGCTCGCTGTACGCGGAGACCTCGGCGATCGACACGTCGGGCGATTTCGTCGTCGCGTACGCATCGTCGAGGACGAGCGCGACGCACGAGCTCTTGATCGGCTGCGGAAGCGCGACGTCGTACGCGCGCCCGGGGTGCGTCCACGCGTCCTCGGGCATCGTCACGGCGAAGAGCTGGTCGCGCGTCGCGAGGAAGAAGTGGCTCGGCGCGGCCCCGTTCGGCGCGGGCGTGGGCGGCGCGACGGTGATCGAGAGCTTCGAGATGGCGACCTCGCCCGGCGCGCCGAACACGACGAACTGGCCGTGACCGCTGCCGGCCGCGCCCTCGCTCCACACGGTCGAAACGTCGCCGTCGGCGAGCGCGCTCGGGTGCGCGCCCGAGCTCGAGAAGCGCGCGGCGAGGAGCGGCGCGAGCGGTTTGTCCGCGGCGCCTTGGCGCGCGGAGGCCGCGACGGGCGTAGCCTTCGCGATCTCGGCCGGATCGAGCTGCTGGAAGCTCGCGCCTCGCCACTCGAGCGACTGCGGCTCGAGGACCTCCGCGCTCGCGAGCGCCTCGCGATCGCAAATCGTGAAGTCTTCGCTCACCGATCCGCGCGCGACGTAGCTGTGGCCCGAGCCATCGGGGACGATCTTGAGCGCGGTGCCCGACATGCTCCCGGGCTGTCCGTGGATCTTCCCGGTCTGATCGGCGTAGACGAGCGCGCCCGCTCGACCCGCGAGCACCGCGTCCCACGACGCGGCGCCGCGCGTGGGCACGTGCACCCAAAGGAGATGTCGACCGCTGGCCATCTCGACGGACTTCAACGAGACGTTCTTGTCGTCGACGTCGTGCACGGGGATCGCTTGCTCGTCGGTGAGCGCGCACGGGGCGGACGCGCACGTGCCCCAGCGGAGCTTGCCGCCTTCGACGCGCGCCGTGACGGCCTGCAGGCCTCCGCCGGCGGCCGCTGATCCGTCGGCTCGCGCGCTCGCGGTCACCGCGAAGGTCGCGAAGAAAACGGCTGAAAAAGCCACGTGCTTCATGGCGCCGGAGCATAGCGCCGCGTCGCGCGCACCGCCGTTTCTTTGCCCCCAAACGCGAGGTTGTGACAGACGATGATGGATGAGCACGGCACTCACGTTGCGATCGGCTGCGGTGGCGCTCGGCGCTTTCGCGCTGGTCGTCGGCAGCGTCGCGGCGCTGCGGCTCGCGGGCCCGGGCGGCGTCGCCAAGGCCCACGCCGCGCCGAACGCGCCGAACGCCGACGCCGAGCCCGATCCGCTCGCGATGCGTCTAGCCCCGCTCGCGCAGACTCCGCCGCTGCTCGCGCCCCCATTCGCCGGGCTCGATCTCGCGCACATCACGGTCGACGCGACCGAGGCGACCGCGCCCCTCGCGAACAAGCGCGTCGCGCACCTGACCCTCGACGCGCGCCTCCAGAAGGCCGCCGTCGCGCTGATGAAGCAACACAAGCTCCCGGAGGCGTCCATCGTGATGATGGACCCGGACACGGGCGCGATCTTGGCGTACGCGAGCCGCTCCGGCGACCACGGTCGCGATCTCGCCGTCGAGGCCACGGCGCCTTCGGCGAGCGTCTTCAAGATCATCACGGCCTCGGCGCTCGTCGAAAAGGACGGCGCGACGGCGCAGACGCGCGAGTGCTTTCCGCGCTCCGCGGAGCAGCGGGTGCTCGCGTCGGACCTCGTGAACGATCCGCTGCGCGACAAGTGGTGCATGTCGCTCGCGACCGCGATGGGCAAGAGCGAGAACGCCGTCTTCGCGCGCCTCGCGCACGACAAGCTCGACAAGGCCTCGCTCGAGAACGCGGCGCACGCGCTCGGTTACGGCGTGCCGCTCGCGTTCGATGTGCCCGTGCAGACGAGCAAGCTCGAGGTTCCCGAGGAGCCACTCGGCTTCGCGCGCACCGCGGCGGGCTTCTGGAACACGACGCTCTCGCCGATCCACGCCGCGACCATCAGCGCGACGATCGCGCGTGACGGCGACATGATTCGCCCGCACATCGTCGCGCGCATCACGAGCGACACGGGCCGCGTCGAGTACGAAGCGCCCGCGAAGGCCGAGAGCCACCGCGCGGTGACCGAAGCGGCCGCGCAAGCGCTCACGACGATGATGGAGCACACGATCAGCGAGGGCACGAGCTATCGCGCGTTCCACGACGCGCGCCGCACGCCGTTCGTCCCCGTGACGGTCGCCGGAAAGACCGGAACCCTCAGCGGAGACGCAGCTGGAGGAGAGCCGCGCCTCTATACGTGGTTCACCGGCTTCGCGCCGAGCCACGCCAAGCCCGGAGAGAAGCGCGTCGCCATCGCGGTGCTCGTCGTGAATCGCCCGAAGTGGCACGTGAAGGCGAACGTCGTCGCGCGCGAGATGCTGCGCGAGTACTTCCACGAAGAAAAGGACCGGGTCGCTAGTCGTTGACGTCGACGGCTTTGGCCACGAAGCACCGCCTGCAGCGCGCTTCGTACGCCGCCGCGCCGCCGACGAAGAGCTGACCTTCCATCGCGACGAGCCGCTGCGAGCGCGAGGCCTCGGCCCCGCAGCGCACGCACACGGCGTGCAGCTTCGTCACGTATTCCGCGACCGCCAGAAGGCGCGGCATCGGACCGAACGGCATTCCTCGGTAATCCTGGTCGAGGCCGGCGCAAATCACGCGGACGCCTCGGTTGGCGAGCTCCTCGCATACATCGACCACACCGTCGTCGAAGAACTGCACCTCGTCGACCCCCACGATCGCCACGTTCGGTCCGACGAGCGCGAGCATCTCGCTCGAGCTCGCGATGGGCACCGCCTCGGTCGAAATTCCCTCGTGTGTCACGACCTTCACTTCGTCGTAGCGATCGTCCACGCGAGGCTTGAAAACCACCGTGGGAAGCCGCGCGAAACGCGCCCGTTTGACCCGCCGGAGAAGCTCCTCGGTCTTGCCGCTGAACATCGAGCCGCAGACGACCTCGATGCAGCCCCCACGCCTGTGCTCACCCATCATGCGAATACTGTACCTTTGCTCCCGTCCCACATTTCGTCACCGCTTTGTGTTCGTGGGCATTTTGCACCTATGGACGAGAAGAGTGTCGATGCTAGATTGATCCTTGTCGTGGACGTCGTCCTCCGAAAGCTCGGTAAGGGATCGCGCGCAGTCGCAGGGCGACTGGTGCGAGCACCGCGCAAGGGATCGGTCGTCGTGATCGAGTTTCCGGACGGCATGCACGAGTACGTGACGACGCCGGTGAAGCGCGTGCTTCGTCTGGCGGGTCGCGAGGTCTTCTACATCGAGACGATCAACAGCCGCTACCGTCTCGAAGTTCGAAATCGCGAAGAGACCGCCGCCGAGAGCGCTGGCTGATTCATCGCGAGGGTTACCTGCTCCGGCGCTGTGTTATAAGCCGGCCGCATGGGTAAACGCGATCGTCGCAACTCGAACAAGATGAAGCAGCGCAAGGGCCAAGTGAAGAAGAAGGCCCGCCTGAAGCGCCAAGCGGAAGTGCGCGGCAAAGCGCGCAACCCCTCGAAGGCTTCGAAGAAGAAGTAAGTTCAGTCCGCGCCGAGGCGAACCGTCGGAAATTGCGCAGTGTGCGCGACGGTCTCGGGCGAGACGACCTCGACGTGCTCGCCGAGCGCGCCGATGTCGCCGTCGAGCCGCTCCTCGCCCTCGAGGCGCCAGCCCGCGGGGAAGAGGTGCCACTTCTGCTTCACGACGGTGGTCTTCAGCTCGCCCTCTTCGGCGCGGTACCAGGCCACGCGCACCGTGACGTCGCTGTTCTCCTGGCCGCGCATCCGCATGCCGACGGTCTCGGCGTCGGTGACGTGAATCGCGCTGCCCCAAGCGCGGTGCTTCTTCGCGAACTCTTCTTGGTATTTCGGGCTCACCTGTTCGACGGCGAGCTCCATGCGACCGAAGCGCGTGTCGAAGTTGAACGCTTGCGCGGTCTGTTGGACGAGCGCGGCGCCCTGCGGCGGCATCATGCAGGCAGCGAGCGCGACGAGCGGCAAGACGAGGGTGAGCGTGCGCATGAGCGCAAGGTACGCAGCGCGCTCCGATGGGCCCAATTTTCGGCTTAGTACGGTATGGCGGCGACGAAGTAGACCTTGTCGATGCCGCCCGTGGAGAGGCCGCGCGCGTAGCCGACGCGGAAATTGAACGACGCGAAATAGCCGATCGTCGTGTCCACCCAGAGCTCTGCGCCGACGGCGCTGAGGAACGTCGTCGTTCGTGGATCGTCGAACGCGCTACCGAGGTCGTAGAAGACGTTGCCGCTGATGCGATTGAGCATGAGCGGCACGGTCGAGAGCCCGCGGTCGATGTTCACGATGGGGAAGCGGTACTCGGCGTTCATGAGCGCGTAGTACGCGCCCGTCTGCACGGCGACAGGGTAGCCGCGAAGGACGATGCCGCTCTGGTAGAGGAAGCTGCCGGTCGTGATGGCGTTCTGGATCTGATCCTGCGGGGTGATGTCGACGAAGCCTCCGACGTAGAACGGGCCGCCGGGGAAAGCGCCGCCCATGAGGCCGCCGCCCGCGTGGAGGGCGAGCACGTGATGACGGATCCACGGGTTCGCGACGTACGTCTCGAAATCGGCGCGCGCGCGAAACCCGCGGTAGTCGCTCCCGATCACGGGGTGGCTGATGTCGAGCCCCGTCGACACGCTGAAGCCCTTCTCGGCGCTGACGCTCCACAAGAAGCTCTGCGCGTTCGAGTACGACCAGGTCACGCTCGCGAGCGCCGCGAGCGGCATCGTCGGCAGGTGCGGCGTGTCGTAAGGATTGAGCGGCTGCTGCGCGAGCGTGGTGTCGCCCGACAAGCCGGCTGCGCTGTAGGCGATCGAGAAGCTGTGCGTTTCGAACGCACGAGGGATCGAGTAGTTGATCTGCGCCGCGCCGCCGATCGCGCTCTGGACCCAGTTCACGCTGTTCTTCCCGAGCGTGTACGTCGCTCCGGGCGCGATGTTCCGATAGAAGTTGAGCGAGAGGTCGAACGGGAGCCGGCCGTAGGTGTAGTTGAAGTTGAACTGCGGGTCGGGTTGGTTGGTCTCGAACGAGACCGCGGCGCTGAGCGAGTGGAGCCCCGCGATGTCGCCGCCGGTCGCGCTGAACGTGAAGGTCTGTCCGAAGTCACCCGGCCCCGTCGACACGAGCCAGTGGCGCGGCGCGAGCGTGTTGAGCGCGTTGTAGGCCTTGCGCTTCATCGCGCGGTGTATCGGTTGCGGCGGCGCGGGCGGGCGATCGTCGACGTAGGGCTCTGCGTCGAGGTACTTCGACGGATCGAGATCCATCGCGAAGAGGTCGTAACCCTCGTGCGTGTAGCCGAGGTAGACGAGCGTCTTCTCGTCCGGCGAGATCGCCGGCTGCATCGCGCCGTTGACGACGTTGGTGACCTGCTTGAGCGCCTTCGTCTCGAGGTCGTAGACGTACACGTTCATCACGCCCGTGCGATCCGAGTGGAAGTAGAGGCGCCTTCCGTCGGGCGAGAACGTCGGGCCGCCGTCGATCGCGCGATCATGCGTGACCTCGACGTACGAGCCGTCGAACGTGTCGACGATGCGCACGTCGCGGAAGCCGCCCTTCGACCACGAGCTGTACGCGACGTGGCGGTTGTCGGGCGACCAGCGCGGGCCGTAGGCCTGGTCGTACTCGCTGCTCGGCACGAGCGTGCGGAGGTTCTTCGTCGTGCCCGCGTGGAGGTCGAGCTCCGCCATCTGCAGGTAGCTCGTCCCGCGGTGGTTCGTCGCGAAGACGACGCGCTTTCCGTCGGGTGACACGTCGGGCTCGTAGGCGCGGTAGCCCTCGGTCAATCGGACGCGGCTCCCTTCGAGGCCCGACGCGCTCTTCGCGCCGCGTGGCAGCCAGAAGAGATCGAAGAAGCCATAGAGGTTGTTGTACGTCTCGATCGAGTCGAACACGACGCTGCCGTCCGGCAAGAACGAAGTGTTGCCACCGCCGAGCGTGCGCGCGACGAGCTCGTGCTCCTTCGTCGGAACGATCTTGCCCGCGCGATCGCGACGCAGCGGCGCGTGGTAGATGCCCTGCGTCTCGTGCGCGTCGTCTCGGTAATAGACGATGTCGCCCTCCGCGCCGGGCCACGCGTTCTTCGGGATGAATCGCGCGCCGTACGCGGTTTGTCCGCCGAGCGTGAGGCGCGTGCCCTCGCGTCGGCCGCGCGCGTCGATCTTCGCGACGAGCGCCTGCGACTCGCGCCTCAGCGTGTCGATGAACGCCGGGTACATGTCTTCGTACGTGCGGCCCGTCGCCCGGCGGATCGAGCGGTTGATGCCGTACGGGATCAGCTGGTGACCGTAGTCGTCGATCATCAAGCGGATCGCTTGCTCGCCGTACGTCTCGGCGATCCACTGCATGAAGAACGAGCCGTAGAGGTACCAGAGGTTGCCCTGCGGCCAGCGGCGCACGTCGTTCGAGATCTCGTCGAGCTGCGCGACGTTGTCCTCGAGCACGTCGGCGCGCATGAACATGTTCCAGAGCGAGGAGCGCAGGCGGCCGCCGCTCGTCTTGCTCGTCTCCTCGAAGACCGCGAGGCCCTCGAGGATCCAGCGCGGCTGAACCTGGTTCGGCGCGAGCGTCTTGCCGAGCACCGCGTTCACGATCGACGGAATGCCGCGGATGTGATCGGTGTGGAGGACGTGCGTGAACTCGTGCGTGATGAGCTCGAGGTACCAGTCGTCGACGTCGCCGAGCGGCGAGAGATCGTCGGGCGCCGTGACGAACATTCGGATCTTGTCGTACGGGAGCGCGCCCGCGAACGCGTTCGCGGAGTCGGTGATGTCGCTCAGCGAGATCTCGACGAGCTCGCTCGGCGGCCAGCCGACTGCAGGCGCGAGGCGCGCGAGGATCGACTCCGCGAGATCCGCGACGCGCACGGCGATCTCGTACTCGCCCGAGTAGAACGAGATCCGAAAGTGCTCGGTCTCGAGCGACTCCCACAAGAGCCCCGGGTCGCTCGCTGCGCTCGCCGGAGCGGAAAATGGCAACACGGCGAGAATGAAGAGCGCAATGATTGCGATGCGACGCACGGAGGGCCCGCAAACATACCAGCGGCGTTGCGACGCCGATCGCGAAATGCAAGATTGCGCGCCATGGGCTGGCGCTTGGCTTGGGCAGTATCGGTGTGTGTGGCGATCGTTGCGTGTGGTGGTCGAACGGATCTCACGGAGGCACCTGGAGACGACGGCGGCGCGCTCGACGCGTCGACGGACGCGAAGCCGAAGAAGGACGCGGCGCCCGACGTGGTCGAAGCGGGTTACGTGCCGCTCGGGAAGAAGTGCGGCGCGCCGACGGGCCCCGCGCCGACGCCGTGGACTCCGAACGACGCGGGCGCGCCGATTCACCCGCCGCTCGCGGCGAGCTCCGGCGGATCGATCCTCGCGAACCCCGTGTTCGTCCCGATCACGTTCGACGGTGACGACATGCGCGATCCGATCGAGGACTTCGTCGGCTCCGTTGGTTGCACGGCGTACTGGGAATCGATCGTGCGCGACTACGGCGTCAACGACGCATACACGGTCGGCGTCGGGCACCTCTCGACCCAAGCGCCCGCGCAGATCGACGACGCGCAGATCTCGACGTTCATCCGCTCCAAGATCGTGTCGAAGGATCTTCCGTATCCGACGGCCAACACGCTCTACGTGATCTTCTATCCCGACGGGACGGACATCACGCTCCAGGGCAGCACGAGCTGTCAATCGTTCGGCGGCTATCACAACGAGTTCGCGATGACCGCGAACCTCAGCGTCGCGTACGCAGTCATCCCGCGGTGCGGCGGCTTCGGTCAGATGGCCGGCATCGACGAGCTCACCGCGACCACGAGCCACGAGCTCGTCGAGGCGGTCACCGATCCGTTCCCGTTCACGTACCCCGCCTACCAGCTGCCGGAAGCGAGCGGCATCGCGTGGGCGCTCGCGGGCGGCGGCGAGATCGGCGACCTGTGCGAGTTCAATCACGACGCGTTCTACTCGCCCAGCGACTACCCGTTCGCCGTGCAGCACCAATGGGTGAACCACATGGCGTGGGCCGGGCACGACCCATGTCAGCCGACGTCGACCACGTACGTCGTCGGCGCGCCCGTGCTGCCCGACACGATCACCTACGACATCGGCCTCGGCGCCGCAGACGACGCCCGGCATCTCGCTCGCACTGAACACACAAAAGACGATCGACGTTCAGCTCATCTCGGACGCGCCGTGGACGGCGCCGATCCTCGTCGACGTGAAGGACGGCGCGATGTTCATGGGCGGCAAGCCCGAGCTGAACTTCAACGTCACGCCGAAGCAGGGCAACGTCGGCGACGTCATCAAGGTCACCGTCACGCGCATCGGCACGAACCAACAGATCGGTCTAGAGCCCTTCGCGATCGACGCCACGTCGAACGGCGTCACCCGCACGTGGTGGGCGACCGTCGGAAATTTGTGACCTGATCAGTCGGGTTCGGGGAAGCGCAGGGGCTGGCGGAACTCCGGGACCATGTTGTCGTCGGTGATGAGCTTCGCCTGCTCGGTGCGCGCGAGGATGCTCTCTCGCGTCTCCATTCCCCACGCTTGCAGCTTGTTGCCCCAGCGCATCGTGTCGGGCATCGCGACGAGCTCCTCGAGGAGCTTTTGGCCGGCCTCGGTCTGCGTGTCGATGCACGGCTTGCCGTTGATCGTGTAGTGCGCGAGGACGTCGCGCCAGCGGTTCTTCTCGAGGTCGAACGGCGAGTCGCTCACGGCGACGAAGTTGATGATGCGAAGGCCGTACGGAAACGCGGTCATCGCGGTCTTCTGCACGTCGTCCGACGAGGTCGTGTTGAAGAAGAAGATGCCGCCCTTGTTCAGGTGCGAGCGCGCGATGTCCATGAACTCGCCCGAGAGCAGGTTCGTCGCGTGCGCGCGCCAGTGATACGTCGTGTTCATCACGAGGAGGTCGGCGGTGCGCTCCGGGTGACGACGGAGCCAGCGGCGCCCGTCGTCGATCTGGATGTCCACCTTCGGGTTCGTGAGGATCGACGCGACGTCCGGGTACTTCTTGATGATGTCGAGATAACCGGGGTTGATCTCGATGACCGTCATGTGCTCGACGCTCGGGTTGTTCGCGAGCACCTGCGCCCACGAGCCCGACGAGAGGCCGATCATGATGATCTGCTTCGGATCGGGGTGCATCGCGCCGATCGCGTACGCGCGGACGATGCCGTTGCGGTCGTGGACGATCGACGTGTTGAGGCGGCCGTCGTAGGCGCCGCCGCCGAAGACCGTGCCGTCCTGCGAGACCGCGATGACGCCGCTCTTCGTCTCGACGACCTCGGCGAAGGTCTGATCCTTGAACTCGGTCTTGTAATAGAGGCGCTCGTAGACGCGGTCGTACGCGGTCGGCGTGAGCTTGGTGAAGCCGAGCGCGAGCACCGCGGCGCCCGCGATCCCGACGGCGCTCTGCGCCAGGCCGGGCTTGCTCGCGGCGTAGAGCGCGGCGGCGACGAGGAAGCCGATCGTGACGAGCAGGTTCGAGTTTTGGGTCAGCGTGAGCTTGTCCATGAAGACGAAGCCCGTGATCAAGCTGCCCATCGCCGAGCCGACGATGTTTGCAACATACAAGTAAGAGAGGCGCTGGCCGGCGCGGTCGTCGGGCGCGATCGCGAAGTGTGCGAGGAGCGGGAGCACCGCGCCGAGGAGGCCCGCGGCGAGCGCGACGGCGACGAGCGGCGCGATGGCCCACGCGGTCGAGCCGAGCGGCTGCGTGGACACCACGTGCGACGCGCGCGCGATCGCGGGGACGACGAAGTAGCCGATGACGTTCGCGAAGAAGACGAACGCGGCGAGCGGCCTCAGCGACTCGAGCTTGCCCTTGGCCTTCTCGTCGCGGCAGAAGCGGCGGCTGCCGATCGAGCCGAGCGCGAGGCCGAACAAATAGAACCCGAGGAGCACGCCGAACGACGCGGGCGCGCTCCACGTGAGGAAGCTCACGACGCGATACCAGACGATCTCGTACGAGAGCGCGATGAACCCGGCGGCGCCGGCGGCGAAGAGCGCGATGCCGAACATCAGGATGCTCCTCCGAGCGCAGCGAGGAAGTGCACCCGATGACCGTGACGACCGAGGCGGAACGCCGAGGGAGGAGCGAACATCACTCGGCCTCCATCGCAGGCGACGACGACGGCGCCTCAGGGACCGATATGGCCGATGCCGCCGCGGGGGCGCGGCGCTCGCGCATGTGGAGCGCGAGCGCGCCGAAGCCGACCAGCGCGTTGACCGCGGCGGCCGCGCGCACGGTGTTCGCCTCGCCGAGCGGGCCCATGATGACCATCACGGACGTGATCGACGCGATCGCCGAGCCGAGCGTGTTCACGAAGTAGAGCTGGCCGACGCTCTTGCCGACGTTGCCGTTCTTGCGAACGAAGTACGCGACGAGCAGCGGGAGCGTGCCGCCCATGAGCATCGTCGGAAAGAGCACGAGGAGGAACGTCACGAGCGCGGTCGCGATCGGCGGCAGGTTCAGCGTGAACGCGCCCACCCAGTGAAAGAGCTGGAGCGACACGAGACCGAACGCGCCGATCGACAGCTCGACGACCGCGAAGAGCAGGAGCGCAGGCCGCTCCGGGTTCTTCGAGATCGCGCCGCCCGCGAAGCTGCCGAACCCGAGGCCCAACATGAACGCCGTGACGACGACCGTCACCGACTCGATGTTGATGCCGTAGATCGCGAACAGCGAGCGCTGCCAGACGACTTGATAGAGCAGCGCCGCGAACCCCGACGCGAGGAACACGAGCATGAGCCAGAGGGCGGTTTTCCCCTTCATTGCGGGGCCCTCATACCACGTTTAGGGCGCTGGTTGGCGCAGCTTGCTGTGCCTGATGCCGTACGTGAAATAGATCGCGAGGCCGACGACGAGCCAAGCGCCGAGGCGCGCCCAGTTGGTCCAGCCGAGGCCGTAGATCATGAGGCCGTTGGCGGCGACGCCGAGGACGGCGACGACCGGCGCGCCAGGAACGCGGAACTGCCGCGGCGCGTCCGGGTTCTTCACGCGCATGATCCAGACGCCCGCGCACACGAGGATGAACGCGAAGAGCGTCCCGATGCTCGTCATGTCGCCGACGATGTCCTCTGGCACGAACGCCGCGAAGACCGCGGTGAGCCCGAAGAACGTGAGGTTCGATTTGTACGGCGTGCGGAAGACGGGGTGGAGCTCGGAGAAGATCGGCGAGACGAGCCCATCGCAGCTCATCGAGAAGAAGACGCGCGACTGGCCGAGGAGCATCACGAGGATGACCGACGAGAAGCCGCCCAGGATGGCGACCGTCACGAGCTTCGAGAGCCACTCGTAGCCGTGCATGTACGTCGAGATGGCGTACGCGACCGACGCCTCACGACCTTGGTGTCGGAAGTCTTCGACGCTCGCGATGCCCGAGAGGACGTGCGCGAAGAGCACGTAGAGCACAGTGCAGACGACGAGCGAGCCGAGAATGCCGATGGGCATGTCGCGCCTCGGGTTCTTCGCTTCCTGCGCCGTGGTCGAGACGGCGTCGAAGCCGATGAACGCGAAGAACACGATCCCCGCGGCGTTCACGACGCCCCAGAAGCCGCCGAAGTTGTGCGAGACGCCGCTCGCGTCGATGAACTTCGTGGGCTCGGGGATGTAAGGCGTGTGGTTCGCCGGGTTGATGTACGACCAGCCGAGCACGATCACCAAGATGACGATGGTGACCTTGGTGATGACGATGATGCCGTTGAGCAGCGCCGACTCGCGCACGCCGCGAATGAGCACGAGCGTGAGCATGAGCAAGATGAAGAGCGCCGGCACGTTCATGTAGCCGTGGATCTTGTGCCCCGCGTCGTCGACCATGAACTCGCTCGGCGCGTGACACCACGCGTAGGGCACCTGCACGTGGAAGTAACTGAGTAGACGATTGAGGTATTGGCTCCACGCGATCGCGACGGTGGCCGCGCCGATGGCGTACTCGAGCACGAGGTCCCAGCCGATGATCCAGGCCATCAGCTCGCCCATCGTCGCGTACGAGTAGGTGTACGCGCTGCCCGCGATCGGGATCATCGAGGCGAACTCGGCGTAACAAAGCCCCGCGAACGCGCACCCGACGCCCGCGAGGATGAACCCGAGGGTCACCGAGGGGCCCGCGCAGTCGGCGATCGCCGCGGCGGTACGCACGAAGAGCCCGGCGCCGATGATCGCGCCGATGCCGAGCGCGATCAGGCTGAACGGCCCGAGCGACCGCTTGAGACCGTGCGAGTCGGCTTCGCTGATCAGCTTGTCGAACGGCTTCCGGAGAAAGAGGTTCGCCATTGGCGCCGACCGTATCACGGCGATGTTTTGTTTAGCGTCTTCGCGATCTCTTCTTGGCCGCGGTGAATCTTGAGGATGACGGCGACGAGCGCCGCCGCGGACCCGGTTAGGACCGCGGTCCCGAGTCCCACGTCACGACGTCGACGAGGTGCAAGAGCCAGTGCATCGCGAGCGAGCACCCGATGATGCCCACGGCCGCGAGGGCTATGCCGAGCTTGCGCGCGTAAGGAACGTTCGCCAGCGGTGGTGGCGCGTAGCTCTGCCCGACGTTCGCCCCGTAACCGTAAGGCGGCTGCATCCGTGGATGGTAGAGAGCTAGAGCACCGCGGGGAACTGCTTCGCGATGCCGTCGCTGAGGATGTCGGCCATGACGAGGATGTGCGCCGCGACGGCATCGTAGGCCGTCACGTCGGCACTCCAACCCATCGCGAGGCGCGCGGCGGCTTCGGCGATCGTCTGATCGAGGTGCAGCTTCATGTGAAACTGCAGATCGGCGAGGCGCCAATTCGGGTTCGCCGCGGCGAGGAACTGCGCGATCTGATCCGCGTTCGCGTACCAAGCGGTCTTGGCGGAGTCGATCGCGTTCTGATCGCCGCTCTCGAACGCCTCGAGCAGCGTGACCGCGCCCGCGATGTGCGCCTGGAGGAGCACCGTGAGCTGATTGCCCGCGCTCGCGCCATAGAACGTCGCGGCCGCGTTGCCGATGTCGACTTGGTTCTGCATGAGGCGCGCGGCTGCGATGGACGTGTCGGGGAGCTTCGACGTCTGATCGACGATGTAGATGCGCGTCCACTGCGCGTGATCCTCCCAGAGCTTGCGCATCGTGAGGTGCAAGTCCTCCGACTTCGGCGAGATCGGCGAAGGCCCGACCATCGCGGGGAACTGCGCGACGATGCCGCTCGTGAGCACGTCGGCGAGCGAGAGGATGTGATCGACGACCGCGTCGTACGCGCTCACGTCACCGTTGAAGTCGCCGCTGAGGCGCGCCTGCGCCTCCGCGAGCGTGAGGTCGAGGTGCTTGTTCATGTGAAAGGTCGTCGTCGCGAGCGGCCAGTTGGGATTCGCGTTCGCGAGGAACTGCGCGATGGCGTAGCCGTTCGCGTACCACGCCGTGTTCGCCGTGTTGAACGCGGCCATGTCGCCCGCGATCGCCGCGTTGAGCACGTCGACCGCGCCTTGAATGTGCTCCTTCAACAGCGTCGTGAGCTCGTCGGCCGCGGCGTCGCCGTAAAACGGCCGGATCGCGTTGCCGATGTCGACTTGGTTCTGCATCAACCGCTGCGCGGACGCGGCGGTCTCGTCGGCCGGGAGCTTCCCGATCGCGTCGATGATGTAGATGCGCGTCCAGAAGACGTGATCTTCCCAGAGCTGTCGCATCGACGAACGAAGCGCAAACTCCGTCGTCGTTTGTGTCGTCGGATTGGGCGCGTCGACGCCCGCGTCGTTGCCGTTGTTGTTGTTGTTGTTGTTGTTGACCTGCCCGGTCGAGCTCGTACATGCGAGACCGAACGCGGCGGCGACGAGGACGATGAGCAACGAACGTATGAGCTTCATGGGGGAACCTTGCTTCGCCCACTGCGACGGCCGTGCCCGCTCGCGTGCGACTTCGCGCCGTCTCGTTCTGCGCGTTTCCAGCGCATCTCTTCCACACGAACGTGGCGTGATGCGCGTGACGAAAAAACTCGGGAACGCATTACATTGTCAGTCACTCGACACCGGCCGTCGTCGTCGTGAATCGGGGAAACGTTGCTATCATCACGCCGTGGGTCCGTATCGCGAGCCGCAACCCGCGCCACCGCCGCCGGGTGATCCGATGCGCGTCGTGCTCATCGTCGCGGGCGGCGTCGCGACGTGCATGGTCGTCGTGATGGCCGCGCTGCTCGTCGCGGACAAGCGCGCCAGCGCGCGGCCGCAAGGGACAGCCCCGCCCAAGCAGGCGGAGCACACTCAGGATGACACGTGGAGCTGGGTCCGCATCGATCGCGGCATCGCCGTGAGCGCCATGGAGACGTACTGCACGCCCGGCACGCCGCCGCGCCCGAGGAACGCCTCGCTCGCGCTCTTTCGCGCGGACGACGCGACGTCTCCGGCCATTCGCCTCCTCAAGACAACGGGCGGTACATACGAGCTCCCGCTCGACGCCGGCCGCTACGAAATTTGTAGTGGTGGTTGGTCGGTGGATCCGCGCTGCAGCCGTCCGGGCGGGCCCACGCTCGGCGCGTGCCCGACGAACGACAAGCTCTGCACGTGCGCGCCGGCGGACGCGTCGCGAAAGACGTGGAGCGCGACGTGCCAGAAAGTGAATGTCGGAAGCGGCGTCGTGCGCATCACGGTCGGCATGGGGCTCGCCACCGTGTTTTCGTGCGACCCCAAAGAAGCGTGTCCGCGCTGACGCATGGCTCGAGCGGAGTCATGCGCGTGAGGCAAGCCCCGCCTTTTCTCTCCGCGCCGCCCTCAACAACATCACCGCCGTGTACACGACCACGCCCGCCACGAGCCACTTCACCCAATAGAGCGGCAGCTCCTTCACGATGAACGCCGCGATCAAGACCGCGGGCACCCCGCCGAGCGAGAGCCCGATGGCCGCCCCCGGCGCATAGCTCCGCTGCCGGATGAACGGGATGCTACCGAACGCCTGCAAGAACGCGCACGAGCCCATCATGATCGGAAAGCCCGCCTTCGGGTTCATGCCGAGGAGCGACACGACGACGAGGCACGGCGCGTAGAGGCCGACGCCGATCGTCATGAGCGCGCCGAGGACGAAGTTCGCGACGACCGCGAGCACGAACGAGCCGCCCTCGAGGCCGGACTTCACGCCGCCTTCGGGAAAGCCGATCTGGCGCCACGCGAGGATGCCGCAGACGACGAGGAGCGCGAGGCCCATTCCGAGCTGGACGCGCCTGCGCGAGAAGCGCGCGACGACGGGCGCGCCGAGCACTGCGCCGGCCGTCGCGGCGCCGATCATCGCGACGAGCGTCTTCGGGTCGACGGAGATCTTGTCGATGAAGATGTACGCCTCGACGAACGTGGGGATCGTGTGGCCGACGTTGAGCGTGCCGGGCAAGAAGCGGTCGTCGATCGTCTTTCGCGCGCGATACATCGTCGTCGTCGTCGCGAACGAGCCGATGCCGAGCGTGTCGAAAAAATTCGTGACCGCGCCGACGAGGATTTCGTAGCCGGACGGTAGGCGGCGCTCCTTGCGCTCCAAGAGCGCGAAGATCCACGTCGCGACGAAGACGAGGCCCGCGACGCCGAGCGCGACGAAGAGGGCGGTCTTGGCCGTCATCCTGCAAATCTATCGGACGATGTCGGCGGCGTCGCGCGGCCAGAGCTTCGCGTTCGAAAACGAGTACCCCAGCACGCCAAAGATGGCCTGGAACGTGGTGCCGTTCGTGAAGCCGGTCGGCGGATATGGCGTCGTGGGCGCGCCGTAGCGGAGGAAGAGCGTGTCGTCCACGCGGCACGCGCTGTCGACGACGAATTCGTAGAACTTGCTGGTGCCGTCGGGCGAGTCGTTCGAGATCGTCACGTTCGAGATGACGACGAGCATGCTCTGGTAGGCATCTGCGCCGGCGCCGCCCGTCTGGAGCGCGCTCGGGTCGACGGCGATCGCCGAGAACGGCAGCGTCGTGCCGACGTCGGTGATCGTCAGGCTCGTCGGGACGAGCTCGGCGAGGCCGCTCGCGTTCGCGTAGACGCCCGTGACGGCGACTTGGTTGCCGCGCTTCGCGGTGCTCGCGCCTGCGACCCAGACTCCGCTGAACGGCGCGAGCGAGATGTCCTGCATCGCGAAGCCGGTCGCGCTCGTCGCGGTGACGTAGGCCGCCGGCAGCTGCACGATCGCCCCATATCGTGGGTGGTTCGGCGCGCTCGGATCTCGGAGCGACTCGATCGACACGACGCACGCGGCGGCGCCGGGGTTCGAGACGCCGGGGCACGTGTCGCACGCGTCGCCGCGTCCGTCTTTGTCGCTGTCGGCCTGCGTCGGATCGGGCGCGCGCGGGCAGACGTCGATCGCGCTCGCGACTCCGTCGCCGTCGAGGTCGTCGGCCGCGGGCTTCGTGCAGGTGTTGAGCGGATCGTTCGGGCAGCGATCGCACGCGTCGCCCACGCCGTCGCCGTCGGTGTCGGCTTGATTGCCGTTATCCATCGGGCGCGCGGGGTTGAAGATCGAGGGGCAGTTGTCGCTCGCGTCGTCGACGCCGTCGCCGTCTTCGTCGGTCGCTGTGATGCCGCTCGCGTACTCGGCGCGGTACGGCGTGCAGCTCGGCTCGCCCGAGGGCACCGCGTCCTTGCAGAAGAAGAGCGGGTAGTACTTCTCGCCTGCGGCGCGGATCGTCGCGAGCGTGTTCGTGCCTCCGAGGTCTTGCGCGACGCACGCGCGCTTGCTCCGCGTGCAGACGTCGAGCTGCTCGCACGCGGCGCCGCCGATTTGCGCGTCGGCGACGAGCGCGTCGTCGCCGTAGAGCACCTTGCCGCCGCGGAGGACGAGCACGACGTCCTCGACGCCAGCGTCGATCACCGCGCGGTGATCCTTGCTCACCGAGCCGTCGAAGATCGCGATGTCCGCGACGTAGCCCGGCTTGAGCGCGCCGATGAGGTCGCTCGCGCCCGCAGCCCACGCCGCGTTGTAGGTCGCCATGCGCCAGAGATCGCCGTCGGAGAAATGCCTGGCGAAATATTTCGTGTTGAGCGAGTCGGCGCACTTGAGCTCGCGGAGCAAGTTCATGCTCCCCGAAGGGACCCAGTCCGTGCCGAGCGCGATGGGCACGCCGAGCGCGTCGAACATCGTGACCGGCGCCGTGTTGCCGTAGAGATCGACGTTCGATCGCGGCGACCACACGAGGCGCGTCTGATCGGGGCGGAGCGGCGAGACGTCCGTCGGCAGCGCGGCGATGCCGTGGATGATCGCCGTCGGCGGCTCCATGAGGTCGTACGTCGACTGCGCGTCGTTCGTGCAGACGTACTCGTTGTGCGCCGCCGCGTTGACGCCCTCGGCGATGTGCGGGAGATATGCCGTATCGCCGGTGACCTGCGTGTGCGTCGTGCGGTTCGAGCCGTACGCGCAGCCGGAGTCGAGCATCGTGCCCGCGGAGTCGTCGAGCGGGAACGTGTCGAAGTCGGCGTTCTTGATGGGCAAGCCCTCGAGGAGCGAGGCGCTGTCGAGGTTTCGCGCGAGGCCGGGTTTTCCGCCGGAAGACACCGTCGACGTGGCGCCGCCCATCACGAAGCGCAGCTCGGCGAACGATTGCGCCGCGGCCGACGCGCCGCCTCTCACCCTGAGCGCGGTGTGCCCGTCGAGGCCCTTGCGCCACTCGTGGCGATGATTGTAGCGCTCGGTTCCGTGGCTCACGGGCGGGTTGTTCGCGAACGTGATGTGGTCGTGCGCGTTCACGAGGCCCGGCGAGATCACGCCGTCGGCGCACGCGACGACGGTCGCCGTCGCGTAGAGCGGAGAGCTCGAGCAGTCGCATGCCGCGCACACGATCGTGCCGGCGTCGTCGATGAGGACCTCGCCGCGATGGAGAACCTCGTTCGGCGCGAGCACCGTCCCCTTGAGGAGCTTGCCGGACGTGCCGTCAGTGACCGTGCATGTCCCAGAGCTCGGAGGGGTGATGGGCGGCTGATTGCACTCCGTCACCGCGAAGGGCGCGTTGGCGGCGAGCGTCGGATCTCCCGGCGCGGCGGCGTCCGTTTCGGCCGAAGTTGCGTCCGCGCTCGCGTCCGCGCCGCCGTCGGGTTTTGCCGGCGTCGACGAACAAGCGACGAGCCCAGAAAAGGCGACTCCGCGCAGAAACCTCATAGGACCTCCGACCCAGCTCCACTATCATGGCCCCGCTCCCATGAGTGAACAACGTCGGCCCACGCAGCGACTCGGACGCACGAAGCGCGATCCGCGCGCGGACTCCATGCCACCGAGCGCTCGCGCGCGAGGTCCGGAATCGAAACGTCCTGAAACGCTCGGCGCCGTAGAAGGTGCGCCTGCGGCCGACGTGGACGAGCTCCTCGGGCGGTTGCTCGCGCGGGCGACGCAGGCCGAGGTCCACGCGCAACACCTGGAGCAGACGCTCGCGCGCGTGAACGAGGAGCGCATCGTGCTCGAGGCTCGCGTGTCGGAGCTCGCGCGTCTGCTCGACGACGCCGACACCGAGCGCGCGTCGCTCGAGGCGCAGCTCAAGCACCCGAACATGTCGCGCCGCACCGACGGGCCGGTGACGCTCGCGTACGTGCGCAGCATGGCCGCCGAGCTCGTGCGCGCGCTCGACCGCGTCGGCTCGCGCGCACCGTCGAACCCGGATCTCCCCGCCGCGCGCATGCCCTCGGATCTCCCGACCCCGCGCCGCGCGACGACCGACAGGCCCCGTCGCCAATAGGCTGCCGCACGCTCGAGCCCAAGGCGAGAGTTCGGAGCCGATCGTCGAAGAATGTGCATAATGCACGCGTGGTGAAGTCCGAGCTCGTCCGACAGCGGCTCGCCGCCGAGATCGGCGCGATCCGAAAGCAAGCGCCGTTCACGGTGGCGCTCGCCTATCCCTCGCCCTACGCGGCGGCGATGAGCTCGCTCGGGTATCAGCGCATCTACCGCGCGATCATGGAGACGCCGGGCATGGCCTGCGAGCGCGTGTTCCTCGACGACGAGGCCGAGCGCGAGCTCCTGAAGCAGACGCAACCGCTCACGTACGAGTCGATGCGGCCGATCGAGGAGCTGCCCGTCATCGCGTTCAGCGTCGCGTACGAGATCGAGCTCGCCGGCGTGGTCGCGTTGCTCGACGCAGCGCAAGTCCCCGCGCTCCGCGAGGAGCGCCACGGACAGCATCCGTTCGTCCTCGGCGGCGGGCCGCTCACGTTCTCGAACCCGCTCCCGCTCGCGGCGTTTTGCGACGCGATCATCATGGGCGAAGCCGAGGCGCTCACGATCGACGTGCTCCGCGTCGTCGAGGAGCTCCGCGATCGCGACGCGTGCCTCGCGGCGCTCGCGCGCATGCCTCACGTGTTCGTCCCGGCCATCCACGGCAGCGTGATGCCGGAGATCGCGAAGGCCGATGTCGCGCTCCTCCCCGCGTGGGCGCCGATCCGCACGCCGCACGCGGTGCTCTCGGACATGTTCCTCATCGAGACGGAGCGCGGTTGCTCGCGCGCTTGCAAGTACTGCGTGATGCGCCGCTCGACCAACGGCGGCATGCGCATCGTGCCGATGGAGACGATCCTCGGGCTCGTGCCCGAGGACGCGAAGCGCGTCGGGCTCGTCGGCGCCGCGGTGAGCGATCACCCGCGCATCGCGCAGATCGTGACGACGCTCGCCGAGCAAGGTCGCGAGGTCGGCCTTTCGTCGCTCCGTCCCGATCGCTTGAACGACGAATTCGTGGGTGCCCTGAAAAAAGCCGGGACGCGTACGCTCACGACGGCGATGGACGGACCCTCCGAGCGCCTGCGCGAGATGCTCGAGCGACGCGCCCGACCGAAGCACCTCGAGCGCTGCGCCGAGATGACGAGGAAGCACGGCATGGATCGGCTCAAGCTCTACTTGATGATCGGTCTGCCCACCGAGACGAACGACGACATCGACGAGTGCGTGGCGTTCGTGACGGAGCTCTCCAAGATCGCGCCGATCGCGCTCGGCATCGCGCCCTTCTGCGCCAAGCGCAACACGCCGCTCGACGGCGAGCCCTTCGCGGGCGTCGATGTCGTGACCGATCGCCTCGACAGGTTGAAGCGCGGCCTCCGTGGGCGCGCCGACGTCCGCTCGACGAGCGCGAAATGGGCGTGGGTCGAGTACGTGCTCGCGCAAGGCGGCGAGGCCGAAGGCCGCGCAGTGGCGGAAGCGGCGCGCGCCGGCGGCAGCTTCGCCTCGTTCAGGCGAGCGTTCGAGCGGCTCGAAAAGGAGACGCCCGCGCGTCCTCGCCGGTCGCTCGCCATCGCGCGAGTTTGAGGACGTGCTAGGACATGAGCATGCTGGCGGCGGCGACGGAGAACGAAGTGCTCGCGAGCAACGAAGCGTTCTACGACGCATTCAACACGCGCGACATCGACGCGATGGACAAGGTCTGGGCCGCGCACGCACCCGTCGTCTGCTTGCACCCGGGATCGACCGTGCTGCACGGCAGGACCCAGGTGATCCGCTCGTGGCACGCGATCCTCTCGAGCGACGGCGCGCCGCGAGTCTCGGTGGAGGGCACGCGCGTCGTGATGCTCGGCGACGCCAACCGTTCCGGCGCTGGCGCGCCGATGGCCGCGATGGTCCTCTGCTACGAGCGCGTCACCGATCCGAACAGCGGCGCAGGCGCGATCCTCGCGGCGACGAACGTGTTCGTCCGCGAGTCAGGCGAGTGGCGCCTGGTGCATCATCATTCGTCGGCGATCGGGCGCATCACGAACGAAGCCCCCGAGCCGCCAAAGACGCTCAACTGACTCAGCTCCCCGTGGGCTCTTCGCAGAAGTGCGCGGCGCGCCCCGTCATGGCGCCTTCTTTGATTTCCACGGGGCAGTAGTCGACGCCGCGGAGCTGCTCGATCGCCTCGACGACGATCGGGTTCGGCCACGGACGCGCGCCATCGAAGCGCGCGCGGATGACGCCGCGTTTGTCGATGAGCCACGTCTCGGGGAACTGGTGCGTGCCGTACTTGCCGTTGACGATCTTGTCGCCGTTCGGATCGAAGAGCACCGGGAACGGCGGGTCGCCCTTGAGGACGGTCTTGAGGAGATCGCGCACTTCGTCTGGGCCGCTGTCGACCGACACGGTGACGAGCGCGACGTCCTTCTCGGGCTTCAGGATCTGCGCGAGCTCGCCGAGGTCCGGCATCTCCTCGCGACACGGCCCGCACCACGACGCCCAGAAGTTCAAGAGGACGACCTTGCCGCGATAGCTCGAGAGCGAGACGTCCGCGCCGTTCATGTCCTTCAGCGTGAAGTCGGGCGCGGTGAGGCTCGCGCCCGCGTAGTTCGGGTGCGTCAGGCAGAGCGCGGCGCACTCGCGACGGGACTCGCCTTCGCGCGCGACGGTCACGAAGCTGTAGACGAGGACGGCCGCGAGCAGCACGAACGCGCCGTACGCCGCGTACGTCCACGGCGGGGGTTGCGGCGCCTCGGGCTGCGGCTGCGCAGCTTGCGCTTGCGGCACTGGCTTCGATTTCTTCTTGGCCACGGCCGAATTCTTATCACGTGCGCGGGTGTGATGCGCGCCACGCCGCGGCGCGAGCGTCCTCGAGCTCCTTGCGCGACGCGTACGGCTGCGGATGGGCGCGCGTTTCCCGGAAATACGTGGGGAGATCGACGACGGAGTACTTTTTTGCGTCGAGCCAATCGAGCAGCCGCGCGAGCACGCGGACGTTCGGCCACTTCACGTCGTGCAGGAGCACGAGCCCGCCCGCGGCGTAGTCGAGCTGCTCGACCAAGTGCGAGAACACCTCGTTCTCGTCGGGATCCTGCATGTCGCCCGCCTCGACGCTCCAGAGGACGAGCCCGAGGTGGCGGTCGGCGATCGCCTTCTCGCCGAACGCGTCGAGCTGCCCGTACGGCGGACGGAAGAGGTCGGCGTGGCGGCCGATCGCGCGCTCGATCGAGGCGGTGCCGTCGTCGATCTGATCGAGCACGCGCGTGTGCGTCATCGTCGTGAGCAGCTCGTGGTCGTGCGTGTGGCTCCCGATGAGGTGCCCCGCGGCCGCGACGTCGCGCGCGACCGCGCGCGAGCGGACCGCGCGGCGCTTGTTGCCGTCGAGGTAGCGTCCGATGAAGAAGAACGCGGCGCGCACGTGGTGCTTGTCGAGGAGCCTCAGCACCGTCGGCGTCGTGTCGGGGTCGGGTCCGTCGTCGAACGTGAGCGTCACGAGGCGCGGGCTCGCCTGCTCCCGCGCGGGACCCTCGGCGAGGAGCCACGCGCGCGACTTGACCGTCGTGAGCTCGCACCCTGACATGTCGCCCGGCGCGGGCAGCCCCGACTCGACGACCGGCGCCGGCGCGGCGCGCTCGTCGGTGACCTTTGCAGACTGCACGTGAATTTCAGCGGGTTTCAGCCGAAATATCGACGACGGCACGGCGGAGATGGCGCTGCCCAGGACGAGCGCCACCAAGAAACCGCCGAGCACACGGACTCCCACGGACGGATCGCATCAGATGCGCTCTCGTGGGGCCAACTTGTTCGGACTTTCACCAGACGCTCGGCGGCCACGCGAGATCTCGCGCCCCGTCGGCTGCCCATTTCGCCGCGAACGCGTCGCGGACGACGCGCTCGGCGAGCTTGCCGCGCGGAGAGAATCCCCATTCGGCCTCTTGCGAGACGTCGTCGGGGTCTGCGTAGACGCGCCACACGAAGAAGCCCGCGAGGTTCGGCTCGTCGAGGAGCGGCCTCACGAGCGCGCGGTACGCGAGCGCCTGCGCGTGCTCGTCGACGCGCACCTCTTTCATCGAGTCGGGCCACTCCCACGGGCGAATCGCCGGATCCGGCCGCGTCGTGTAGCCAATCTCGGTGAAGAGCACGGGTTTTTGCCACGTCTCGCCGAGCTTGTGCACCTTCGCGCGGACGCGCTCGCCGCCGGCCATGAGCTCGCCCTCGGTCGCGCGATCGCGATCGGCGAGCGGGTAGAACGCGTTGATGCCGATCAGATCGAGCGCGCCGAGGATGATCGTGTCGTCGACGTCGTCCCAGTTCGCCGAGTACGTGACGAGCCCGTGGTAGACGTGGCGCACCTGCTCGAGCACGAGGAAGAAGCTCGGCGCGTGACCGCTCGTCACCCAGCTCCGGAGCTCGACGCCCGCGCTGAAGATCTCCGCGTGCTCTTGCTCGGCGACGCGCGCCCACGCGGTGACGAACTCGCCGTAGCTCCGAGCCCAGCGGGCCCAGCCCTCGTCGGTGGGCGGATCGATCTTCGCGCGCCACTCGCCGGACTCGACCCACAGGTGAGGCACGAGCATCACGCGGAGGCCGCGCTCGTGCGCCATGCGGATGGCGCGCGCGACGTCGTCGCGGTTCTTCTCGAAGGGCGCCTCGAACGTCGGATCGACGCCATTTCCCGAGAGATCAGCGACTCGGCCGAACGGCGTGATCGCGACCCACGTGGCGCCCCACGCGCGCGACTCGTCGAGCGAGCGCGCGTACGCGGGCGAGCCGTAGCCCACGTTCGGGTGGTACGCGTTCTCGATCGGACCGATCGTGACGCCGCGGATCGCGTCGCGGCCCGCGAGCGACCACGCGCTTCCCGCGCCGGCGAGGGCGAGCGCGATCGAGAGGAGCGCGCCGCGCAGGATCACAGGTCCACCGCGAGAGAGACGCCCGCGCCGATCCGGAACCAGGGTCCGCTCGCGTCGAGCACGCCGTCGTTTCGCGCGCCGACGTACGCGGGGTGGACGTCGAACGTCGCGGGATAGAGGACGAGCCGGAGCTGATCGAGGAGCGAGACGGAGACGTCGAGCGCGGCGTAGCCGTCGGGCGCGAGCGAGCCGCCGTAGACGCACGCAGGCGCGAAGAGGTCGCCGCCGATGGGCGACCCTGACGCGTAGATCGCGCCGCCGAAACCGGCACGCGCCCCGACCGACACGCGCCGCGAGACGCGCATCGCGCCGAACAGCGTCGGCATCGCGAGGATCTCGGTCGCGCCGTAGTCGTTCGGCAGCGCGCAGCTCGCGTTCGCGTTCGAGACGTTCGCGCTCGTCGACCACTGATCGTACGTCATGCGAAACCGCAGCCCGAAGCCGATCAGCGCGTTGCGAAACACGAACGGCGCCCAGCCGAACGCGATCTCGGGCGACGCCATCCCCGTGACGAGCGCGCCGCCGCCGAGCACCGAGAGCGTGCCGATGACCCCGAGCTCCGCGGAAAAGCGGTTGATCGCGTGCTTCTTCGGTTTCTCGTGCGGGTGGTGCTCTTCTTCGTCCTTCGGGATCGAGCCGAGCTCGACGCTGATGACGACCGCGCGACCGTCGTGCGCTTGGACGCGCTTCGTCGTGCTGCCCACGCCCTCGCGCGCGATGCGGATCTCGTGGGCGCCCGGTTGCAGCACCGACGAGACCGGCGTCGTGCCGATGACGCGTCCATCGAGCGTGACCGTCGCGCCCGCCGGCGTCGACGCGACGACGAACGTGGAGGTCTTGTTCTCGATCTCGTCGAGCAGGCGCTTTCCCTCGGCGCGATCTTCGGCGCTCAGGTCTTTCCTGTCGAGGTAGACCTCGAGGATCTTTCGAGCGGCGTCGGGGTCGTCGAGCTTCAGCTGACAGCGCGCCACGTTCCAGAGCTCGGTCGGCGGGCCGCCCGCGCGGTACGACTCGTTGAAGAGCGTCGCGGCGTCGCGGAAGCGACCTTCGCCGAACGCGCGCACGCCTTGTTGATCGAGGAAGCGCGCGCGCGCGAGGGCGTCGTCCTGCGCGCTCGCGAGCGGCGCGACGAGCACGAGCGCCAAGACGCACCACGATCTCATCACGGACGCGAAACTATCACGACGCGACGAGCACGATCTTCGTGACCTCGGGCGGAGCGCCGATTCGCGCGGGAGGACCCACGACTCCGAAGCCCCGGTTCACCCAGAGCGTCGAGCCGCCGACGACGAATCGCCCTTGGACGTAGCGCATCACGAGCTTCGCGGGTTTGAAGCCTGGATTGAGCTGGCCGCCGTGCGTGTGTCCGCTGAGCTGAAGGGCGACGCGTCCCGCCCAGTAGTCGATCGTGTGCGGCTGGTGCGAGAGGAGGATCTGCGGGCGATCGTTCGGGACCGCGGACTGCGCGCGATCGAGCCGAGGACCGACGCCGCCGAACCGAAGCCCCGCGACGTCGTCGACTCCGAGCAGCGAGAACCCGCCGCCGTCCTTGGCGCGTATGAGCCGCCCGTCGTTGACGAGCACGTCGATCCCCGCGGCGCGGAGCGCCTGCCCCACTTCGTCCGCGCCCGTGTAGTGATCGTGGTTTCCGTAGATCGCGTAGACGCCGTCGCGCGCGCGGATCCTTCCGAGGATGCGCGCCGTCGTCTCGATGTACCGCGGGTCGAAGTCGACCATGTCGCCCGTGATCACGACGAGGTCGCTCTTCGTCCGCGCGAGCTTGTCGAGCCCCTCGGCGATGTCGCGCTCGCGGACGAGCAGGCCGACGTGGATGTCCGAGATCTGCGCGATCGTGTAGCCGTCGAGCGCGCGCGGGAGCCCGGGGATCTTCACCGCGATCTCTTCGACGATGAAGTCGTGTCGACCGATGATCGCGCCCCAGCCGATGAGCGATCCGGTCGCGCCGAGCACCGCGAGCCCGCCGGTGCGCTCGATCATGCGCCTTCGGGAGATCTCTTCGTCCTCGGTCTTCGGGGGCGCGAAAGCCTTCGCCGTTCGCGCCGCGGCGCGCACGAACACGAGCGGCACCGACGAGAAGAGGACGACGATTGTCTCGCACATCGCCGCGGCGAAGATCGTCCCCGAGATCTCCGAGTGCGTCGCGATCGTGACGAGCCGCGAGACCGTGCCGAGGAAGACGAGCACCACGAGCGCGCCGATGACTGCGCGCTTTCGCGCCCGAAGCGCGGGGAACGCGTCGAACAGCCACGTCGCGAGCATCGCGTGCGCGAGCCCCGAGATCACGAGGCTCACGAGGGAAAGGATCAGCGCGCGTGTTTGCACGTGCTCACACCTTTAGCACCCGACGCAGCTCGGACGATGCGCGGCGAGGCGCGCCTTGCACACGCGGACCGCGTCGACCGCGTCGTCGACGAGGACGAAGCGCCTGCCTTCGAGCGCCGCGGCCTCGCCGGTCGTCCCGCTGCCGGCGAAGAAATCGAGCACGACGTCATCGGGTCGCGAGTGAACGCGTACGATGCGCCGCAATATTCCGAGCGGCTTCTGCGTCGGGTACCCGGTCTTCTCGCGCCCGCTCGTCGGAACGATCGTGTGCCACCAGACGTCGGTCGGCGTCTTGCCGCGCGCGGCCTTCTCGGGTCCGACGAGGCTCGGCGCCATGTACGGGATGCGGTCGATCGCGTCGTACTCGAAGACCCAGTCCTTCGCGCTCTTCGTGTACCAGAGGATCGAGTCGTGTTTTTGAGGCCATTTTCGCTTGCCGCGCCCGCCGTAGTCGTAGGCCCACACGATTTCATTTTGGAAGTGATCGCGCCCGAGGAGGCGATCGAGCGCGACCTTCACGTAGTGCACCTCGCGCCAGTCGAGGTGGACGAAGAGCGAGCCGTCGTCGGTCAGGCAGCGCAGCGAGGCCTCGATGCGCGGCATCAAGAACGCGAGGTAGTCGTCGAACGTATCGGCGTACGCGCTCGACGCGAGCCGCTCGACGTCGTAGCGCGCCCCTCCGAAGCCCGCGCGCTCGCCCGTCTCCGACCGCGTCACGCGCATGCGATCGCGCTTCTGCACGGCGCCCGTGTTGAACGGCGGATCGACGTACACGAGCCGCGCGAACTTCTCGGGCAGCGTCGGCAGGACGCGCGCGCAGTCACCCAAGACGATGCAACCTCGCACGTCGGAGCGAAGCGGAGGTACGAGGTTGGGCTGGCGAGTGATGCTGGAGCGCTTTGGGTAAGATGCCGACATGGCCAACGCAGGCTACTCGGGCACGCCGCTCGCGCAAAAGCTCGGCATCGCCGACGGCTCGGCCGTGAGCGTCATCGGCGACGCGATAGGCCAAACGGCGCCCACCAGTTGAGCTCGCCGAACAGGCGCATCGCCGCGGGAACGAGGAGCGTGCGCACGACCGTCGCGTCGAGCGCGACCGCGATCGCCATCGCGACGCCCATCGCCTTCATCATGACGACGCTCGCCATCGAGAACGCCGCGAAGACCGACACCATGATCGCCGCGGCGCTGGTGATGAGCCGCCCGCTCCGCGCGAGGCCCTCGGTGACGGCGCGCGCGTTGTCGCCGTGCTTCAGGTGCTCCTCCTGCATGCGGCTGAGGAGCAGCACCTCGTAGTCCATCGACAAACCGAACACGACGCAGAAGAGGAGGACGGGCAGCGTGGGCTCGACGGGCCCAGGCTCGAACTTCAAGACCGACGCGAAGTGGCCTTCTTGGAAGATCCACACGAGCGCGCCGAACGACGCGGTGATCGACAAGAGGTTGGTGATGACCGCCTTGAGCGGCAGGACGACGGACCGGAAGAGCGCGAAGAGGATCAGGTACGTGAGCGTCGCGACGAACGCGACGGCCGCGGGCGTGTGCTCGGCGAAGAAGGCGTTCGTGTCGACGTCGACCGCGGACAGGCCGCCGACCTGCAGCTTGCCGTCGCCGACGCTGCGATCGGTTCGAATCGCGTGCACCGCGGCGCGCGCCTCGGCCGTCCGAGGGAGGCCGCGCGTCTCGACGTACATCAAATGCGTGCTTCCGCCCGAGAGGTGAGCGAGCGCTCCCGCGACGTCGATCGGACGAAGGTCGGGCGCGAGCGACAAAATCTTGTCTGCCTGATCGGGCGGGAGCGTGGGATCGAAGTCCAAGAGGCTGTCGACGCGCTCCACGCCGGGGAGCTTCGCGATCCGATCGCGCAGCGCGCGGAGCGCATGGACGCGCTCTTCGGTGAGCTCGGGCGTCGGAAACTCGACGACCACGAGGATGCGGTTGTTCGCTTGCGCGGGGAAATCCGCGCGGATCTTCTCGTACGTCGCGCGCGCTTCGGTCTTCATCGGAAGGACGCCGACGAACGCGCTCGCCGTGTCGATGCGGCGGAACGGCAAGCCGAGCGCGAGCACGATCGCGAGCGTCGGCACGAGCACCGCGATCGGGTGCGCCATCACCTTCGGGACGATGCGCCGCCACACGCGGCCGTCGGCGACGCCCTTGCGTCCGAACGAGCCCGCGTCGACGCGCTTGCCGAGGATCGCGAGGAGCGCGGGCAGGAGCGTGAGCGCCGAGGCCATCGAGAGGACGACGACGACGCCGCCCGCGAGCCCCATCGCCGAGACGTACGAGTGCTTGAAGAAGAGGAGCCCCGAGAGCCCGACGCCCGCCGCGAGCCCGCTCCCGAGGACGGCGTGTCCGGCCGTGGCCATCGCGGTCTCGATGGCTTGCTCGACGGACGCGCCGCCCGCGAGCTCCTCGCGGAAGCGGCTCGTGTAGAAGAGCGAGTAGTCGATCGCCAAGCCGAGCCCTATGAGCGACGCGACGTTGAGCGTGTACTGCGCCATGTCGGTGAAGCGCGCGATCTGGAGGATGCACGCGATCGCCGAGAGCACGGCGAGGCCGCCGGTGATCACGGGCAGCGTCGCGGCGACGACGCTCCGAAAGACGACGATGAGCACGAGGAGCGCGAGCGGGAGGCTCACGAGCTCGGCGACGAACAGATCGCTCCGGAGCGTGTCGTCGAGATCGGCGCGGTATTTCGCGTCGCCCGTGTATTGGATCTTGAACGCGCCCGGCTTGATCTCGTCGCGGATGTCCGGGAAGGCCTTCTTCGCGTCCGTGATGTTGCCGTGCAGCGTGATGACCGCGAGCGCCTCGTGTCGGTCGCTCGAAACGAGCGTCTCGCCGATGCGAGTGGGCGCCTCGACGGGCGAGAGGATGGACGCGACGTGCTTGTCGTGCTCGAGCGGCGCGAGCGCGTCGCCCATTTTTTCGTAGAACGACGGATCGTCCACCGTGAGCTCGTCGCTCCGGAAGAGCGCGATGACGTTCGGGCCCGCGCGATCGCCGAGCGCCTCTTGCGCAGCCTTCGCGGCGTGCGTCGACTCGAGGTCCTTCAGGGTGCCGGTCGTGAGCGGGCCGCCGTCGCGCAGCCCGATGAGCCCGAACGCGACGCAGACGCCGCAGCAGAGCAGTACGAACAAGCGGTGCCGAAAGACAAATCGACCCCAGGCCGCGAGCATGGCGGGATGGATTAGCATCAACCCGTCCATGGCCGCGATCGCCTTCGCCTCTAGCTCCGCCACGGCGCGCCTTTCGCGCGTCCGGCAGTTCCTCGCGGAGCGCGGGCGCGCCGCAGACGTCGTCCTCGTCGGCCCCGGAAAAGACGCGCTCGCGGACCTCGCGCGGCGCGAGGTGCAGGAGGGCGGCGCGGTGTTCGGGTGGCAACGCGTCACGTTCGCTCGCCTCGCCGGAACGCTTGCGGCGCCAGCGCTCGCCGAGCGCGGCCTCGTTCCGGTTGGGGCGCTCGGCGTCGAGGCGCTCTGCGCGCGGCTCGTGCATCGCGCGAGGCAGCGCGGCGAGCTCGAGCGGCTCGCTCCGATCGCGGATTTCCCCGGGCTGCCGAAGGCGCTCGCGCGCACCCTCGAAGAAGTTCGCCTCGCGCGCGTCGACCCGTCGTCGCTCGGGGACTCGCCCGAGGTGAAGGACCTCGCGCGCCTCGCCGGTCCGTTCGTCGACCTGCTCTCCGAGGTGAAGCTCGCCGATCGCGCCGCGGTCCTCGAGGCCGCGCTCGCGCGCGCGAAGGATCCCGCGCCGCACGCGCTCCTCGACAGGCCCACGGTGTTCTTCGACGTCGCGATCGAGTCCGAGCTCGAGTCGGAGCTCCTCGCGGCGATCTTCGCGCGCGCGAAGGGCGCGATCATCACGGTCCCCCACGGCGACGACGGCACGATGAGCCACGTCCGCGCCCTGTCGTCGATCGATCGCCTCGCCCCGATCGGCGCGCCCGCGGCCATCCAGGAGCAGCTCTTCTCCGAGCACACGGAGCTCCGCGCGCCGGACGAGTCGCTCACGATGTTCTCGGCGCCCGGCGAGAGCCGCGAGTGCGTCGAGATCGTGCGCATCGCGAAGGCCGAGGCCGAGCGCGGGACGCGCTTCGATCGCATGGCGGTCCTGCTCCGCGCGCCGAGCCGTTATCGCGCGCACCTCGAGGAGGCGCTCCGCCGCGCGACGATCCCGGCGCATTTCGCGCGTGGCACCGCGCGCCCGGATCCCTCGGGACGCGCGCTCCTCGCGCTCCTCGCGTGCAAGCTCGAGTCGCTCTCCGCGATGCGCTTCGCCGAGTACCTCTCGCTCGGCGAGATCCCGCGCGCCGATCCGCTCGGCGCGCCACCGCCCGCGAAGGACGAAGGCAGCCGCTGGGTCCCGCCGGACTCGGAGGTCGTCGCGGACGTCGTCTCGCGCGCGTCGTACGAGGAAGGCGAAGACGAAGAGGGCCTCGAGCCCGCCGAGGACGAGTCGCCGGTCGAGCACGGCACGCTCCGCGCGCCGCGCCTCTGGGAGCGCCTGCTCGTCGACGCGGCGGTCATCGAGGACAAAGCGCGCTGGGCGCGAAGGCTCGAAGGCTTGCAGGCCGAGCTCCAGGCCGACCTCGAGAACGCGAAGCGCTACGCCGAGGAGCGCGTCGCGAGCTTCGAACGCTCGATCGACGCGCTCGGCGCGCTGCGAGATTTCGCGCTCCCGCTCCTCGACGAGCTCGAGGCGCTCCCCGAGAGCGCGACGTGGGGCCAGTGGATCGAGTCGCTCTCGGTGCTCGCGAGCCGCGCGCTCCGCAAGCCGACGCGCGTCCAAGCCGCGCTCGCGGAGCTCGAGCCGATGTCCGAGGTAGGGCCGATCGATCTTCGCGAGGTGCGCCTCGTGCTCGAGCAGCGCCTCACGGACGTGATCGATCCGCCGAGCGGCTCGCGCTACGGAAAGATCTTCATCGCGACGCCCGAAGAGGCGCGCGGCATGGAGTTCGACGTGGTCTTCGTGCCCGGCCTCGCGGAGAAGATGTTCCCGCAGAAGGTCATCGAGGACCCGATCCTCCCCGACGGGATCCGCGCGGACTCGGGCCTTCGAAAGAACGACGAGCGCTCGGCAAACGAGAGGCTCGCGCTTCGCCTCGCGGTGGGCGCGGCTTCTCGCCGCGTCGTCGCGAGCTACCCGCGCCTCGACGTGGACCAGGCGCGCCCGCGAACGCCCTCGTTCTACGCGCTCGAGCTCGTGCGCGCGGCCGAGGGCGTGCTCCCTGGCTTCGACGATCTCGCGCGGCGCGCATCGAGCGCCAGCGTGCGCATCGGGTGGCCCGCGCCGCTCCACGCCAAGGACGCGATCGACGACGCCGAGTACGACCTCGCGATCCTCGAGCGCGTCTTGCAGCTTCCTTCGGAGGAGACCGTCGGCGCGGCGCGCTACCTCCTCACGTCGAACCCGCACCTCGGCCGCGCGCTCCGCTTCCGCGCCGAGCGGTGGAACAACGTCCGCTGGTATCGCTCGGACGGGCTCGTCCACCCGAGCGCCGCGGCGCACGAAGCCCTCAAGAAGCACGACCTCTCCGCGCGCTCGTTCTCGCCGACGGCGCTCCAGAACTTCGCCTCGTGTCCGTACAAGTTCCTGCTCCAGGCCGTGCACCGCCTTGCGCCGCGCGAGGAGCCTGCGCCGCTCGAGGAGATCGATCCGCTCCAGCGCGGCTCGATGATGCACGAGGCGCAGTTCGAGACGCTCTGCGCGCTGCGAGACGAAAAGCTCTTGCCCGTCACGATGTCGAACCTCTCCGCCGCGCGCGTGGTGCTCGATCGCTCCACCGCGACGGTCGCCTCGCGCTACGAGGACGACCTCAAGCCGGCGATCCCGCGCGTCTGGGAGGACGGCGTCGCGCGCATCCGCGCCGATCTCGCCGAGTGGCTACGCCGCATGGCGACCGACGAGAGCGAGCGCGGCTGGATCCCCGCGCACTTCGAGCTCTCGTTCGGCCTCGCGAAGGATCGCCGCGAGCAGCAGGACCCCAAGAGCGCGGAAAAACCGCTCGATCTCGATTGCGGAATCAAGCTTCGCGGATCGATCGACCTCGTCGAGCGGCGCGATCGCGACGGCTGGCTCCGCGCGACCGATCACAAATCCGGAAAGGTCCGCGCAGACGAGTCGACGATCATCGGCGGCGGCAAGACGCTCCAGCCCGTCCTCTACGCGCTCGCGATCGAGAAGCTCCTCGGCGGGACGGTGTGGGGCGGCCGCCTCTATTACTGCACGTCCGCCGGCGACTACACGTCGGTCCCGATCCCGCTCGACACCTCCGCGCGCGAAGAGGCCAAGCTCGTCGCGACCACGATCCACGACGCGATCGAGCGCGGCTTTCTCCCCGCGGTCCCCGCGAAGGGCGAGTGCAGGTGGTGCGACTACCAACGCATCTGCGGGCCTTACGAGGAGACGCGCGTCGCGAAGAAGCCCGCGAAGGACATCGTCCCGCTCTCGCGCCTGCGGGAGCGCGCATGACGACGCTCGTCGACCAAGAGGCGCGCGACGCCATTCGGAAGAACCTCGACGCGACCCTCGTCGTCGAGGCGGCCGCGGGGACGGGAAAGACCACCGAGCTCGTCGCGCGCGTCCTCGCGCTCCTCACGAGCGGCAAGGCGACGCTCGCGTCGACCGTCGCCGTCACGTTCACGGAGAAAGCCGCGGGCGAGATGAAGCTCCGCCTCCGCACGGAGATCGAGAAGGCGCGCCGCGACGCGACGGTCGCCGGATCCGCCGAAGGCGCGGCGGCGCAAGAGGCCACGCGAGTGCGCGCGAGGCTCGATCGCGCGCTCAGCGAGCTCGAGGCCGCGCACATCGGCACGATCCACGCGTTCTGCGCCGAGCTCCTCCGCGAGCGCCCCGTCGAGGCGCGCGTCGACCCGCTCTTCATGGCGGCCGACGAGGGCACGCAGGAGCGCCTCTTCGACGAGGCCTTCGAGCGATTCTTCCAACGCGAGCTCCAGAGCCCGCGCGAGGCCGTGCGGCGCATGCTCCGAAAGCGCTACCGCGATCGCGAGGCGGGAGGACCCCGCAATTTGCTGCGTCGCGCGGGCCTTCAGCTCGTCGATCAGCGCGACTTCGATCACCCGTGGCGCCGCGACCCGTTCGATCGCGCGGGCGAGCTCGACGCGATCGTGACGCGCCTCCGCGACGTCGCGAAGTACTTCGACGCCGCGCTCGACAAGACCACCTGGCTCTCGCAGAACCTCCTCGAGATCAAGCGCTTCATCCACGAGCTCGATCGCCGCGAGCAGATCGACAACTCCTCTACCGAGAGCGGCGCCGCGTGGAAGCGCGACTACGACGGGCTCGAAGAGGAGCTCCGCACGCTCTCGCGCGTGCGCACGTGGAAGTACGTCGGCGGCCCGAAGCAGTTCGCCAAGGGCGTCGCGAAGCAGACGGTGATCGACGAGCGTGACGCCGCGCGCGCGGATCTCGAGAACGTCCTCCAGCGCGCCGAGGCCGATCTCGCCGCGTGCCTCCACGCCGATCTCCAAGACCTCGTGAAGCAGTACGGCGACGTGAAGCGAAAGCTCGGCAAGCTCGACTTCCTCGATCTGCTGCTCGAGACGCGCGACATGCTCGTCGCGAACCCGAAGGCGCGCTCGGAGCTCCAGGCGCGCTTCTCGCACGTGCTCGTCGACGAGTTCCAGGACACCGATCCGCTCCAGGCGGAGATCCTCTTGCTCCTCTGCGCGAACGATCCCGCGGTGCGGAACGCGTTCGACGTGCGCGTCGCGCCGGGCAAGCTGTTCGTCGTTGGCGATCCGAAGCAGTCGATCTACCGATTCCGCCGCGCCGACGTGATGCTCTACGAGCGCGTGAAGCGGCAGCTCCTCGCGCAGGGGGCCAAGCTCCTTCACCTCCAGACGAGCTTCCGCTCGACCCCCGCGATCCAGAGCGCGATCAACGCGTCGTTCTCGCCACGCATGCAAGGCAGCCCCGACGGGAGCCAGGCCGAGTACGTGCCGCTCGAAAAACACCGGGAGGACCCAGCGAATCAGCCGTCGCTCGTCGCGCTCCCGGTCCCGCGCCCCTACTCGGACAAATCCGGCAAGGTGACGCAGTGGCAGGTGAGCGAGTCGCTCCCCGACGCGATCGCCGCGTTCATCGACTGGTTGATCCGCGAGAGCAAGTGGACCGTCGAGGACCGCGGCGCGCGCGTGCCGATCAAGGCGAACCACGTGTGCCTCTTGTTCCGTCGCTTCGTGAGCTTCGGCGAGGACGTCACGCGCGGGTACGTGCGCGCGCTCGAGCAGCGCCGCGTGCCGCACGTGCTCGTCGGCGGTCGCTCGTTCTACAAACGCGAAGAGGTCGTCGCGCTGAAGAACGCGCTCTCCGCGATCGAGTGGCCCGACGACGAGCTCTCGGTCTTCGCGACGCTTCGCGGCCCGCTCGTCGCCATCTCCGACGACGCGCTCCTCTTGTATCGAACGCGGCACGGGGCGCTCCGCCCGACGCACGTGCCGAAGGACCTCGACGAGCACACGAAGCCCATCGGCGAGGCGCTCGAGATCCTCCGTCACCTCCACGCGCGCCGCAATCGGCGCCCCATCGCCGACTCGATCGCGGAGCTCCTCGAGCGCACGCGCGCGCACGCGGGCATCGCGATTTGGCCGACGGGCGAGCAGGCGCTCGCCAATTTGCTCCGCTTGCTCGACGACGCGCGGCGCTTCGAGGCCGCGGGCGCGACGAGCTTCCGCGCGTTCGTGCGTCACCTCGAAGAAGAGGAGGATCGCGGCGGCGGCGCCGAGGCTCCCGTCGTCGAAGAGGGGACCGAGGGCGTGCGCATCATGACCGTGCACAAGGCGAAGGGCCTCGAGTTCCCCGTGGTCGTGCTCGTCGACCCGTCGTGCACGCTCGTCTCGAACAAGCCGTCGCGGTACCTCGACCCCGACAAGAAACTGTGGGCGACGACGCTCGAGGGCTGCACGCCCATCGAGCTCCTCGAGCGGCGCGAGCAGGTGCTCCGTCACGACGAGGAAGAGGCCGTGCGCCTCACGTACGTCGCCGCGACGCGCGCGCGCGATCTGCTGGTCGTGCCGGTCGTCGGCGACGAAGGCATCGACCCGGGTTGGTGGCTCTCGCCGCTCGGCCCTGCAGTCTATCCGCGTCCGGAGGATTGGCGCGCGGCGCACGAAGCGCCGGGTTGTCCCGCGTTCGGCGACGACTCGGTGCTCGAGCGACCGCAAAAGACCGAGCGCGACAAGCGGAGCGCCGTGCGCCCTGGCCTCCACATTCCGCAAACGGGGACGCACACGGTCGTGTGGTGGGATCCGCGCGCGCTCAAGCTCACCGCCGCGCAAGACGCCGGGCTCCGCCAGCAGAGGATCCTCGCCGTCGACGACGCGGGCGGTCGCGACGCGACGAGCGAGCGCGAGCACGACACTTGGCGCACGGCGCGCCAAGAGGCGATCGCTCGCGGCAAGGAGCCCACGCACCGCGTCGAGATCGTCACGACGCGCAGCAAGCTCGGTGGGCCCGTGTCGCTCTTGCCCGTCGCGGTCCACAAGACCGACGCCGAGCGCGCTGGGCGCCCGCGCGGAAAATCGTTCGGCGTGCTCGTCCACTCCGTGCTCGCGGAGGTCGCGCTCGACGCCAACGCCGACGCGATCGCCAAGGTCGCGCACGTTCAAGCGCGCATGCTCGGCGCGAGCGACTCGGACGCGAAGCACGCGACCGCCGCGGCGATCTCCGCCCTGAAGCACCCGCTCGTGCGCGAGGCGGCCGCGTCGGATCACCGGCGCGAGTCGCCGATCGTCCTCCGCGAGGCCGACGGCACGCTGGTCGAGGGCGTGCTCGACCTCGCGTTTCGCCGCGGCGACGCGTGGATGATCGTCGATTTCAAGACCGACCACGAGCTCGCCGAAGCGAAGGCCGCCTACGAGGCGCAGGTCCGCCTCTACGCGCGCGCCGTGTCCGAGGCCACGGGGATGCCCGCGGAGGGCGCGCTGCTTCTCGTGTGAGGGGAGATTGTCCGCGCGTGTGCGTATCCACGCGCGGAGACAATCAAGATGCGCCAATCCCACTTGCTCGCGAGCGGTCTGCTCGCCTTCGCTTTCGCGTGTGCGACGAACGTCAGCTTCACCGATCCGCTCGCGGATCAGACGGTGCGCGCGCAGGGCACCATCGTGCTCTCGGCCTCGCACGCGCCGAATTCGAGCGTCGTGACGCCGAGCGTGTCGGTCTCGTTCGTCCCCGACACGTCCAGCGTGCTCACGTCGTGCGGGCAGTCGCAGCTCGCGACGTGCACGATCACGCAAGCTCCCGACTGCTCGAGCCTCGGCTGCAAGACCGGCGAGACCTGCGGGTTCGACGACGGCTGCAACGCCGCGTGCATTCCCGCGTGCACGCTCTCGTGCGGCGACGGACAGCAATGCGTCCGCGCCGGCGACGGCTCACAGAGCTGCAAGGCGATCCAAACCTTCGACTCGGGGCCTATCGCGATCTCCGGCACGAACATGCCGATCGCCGTCTATCCGCCGTACGGCTGGAAGACCTCCGACGAGGGCTCGCCGTTCGCGCCGGGCGTCGATCTGCGCGTTCAATCGGCAGGTCCCACGGGCGCGGGCTTCACCGCGTTCGACGTGTCCTTCAAGGCGACGACGCTCCTCGAAGCGAACCCTCCGCTCGATCAACTGAGCCTCGACGAAGTGTTCGGCTCGTCGGACGTCATGCTCGGGTGGCTGCCCGGAAACGATCGCGTCTACGTGAGCCTCACCGGCGCCGGCGGCTCCGCGCGCTGCCTCGCGCAAGACTCGAGCGGCGCGTTCTCGCTCCCACGCGACGTCATCACGCAGGTGCTCGGCACGAGCAACGTCCAAGCGCTCGATCTCTCGATCGAACGCGTTCGCCTCGAGCGCCACCAAGACGCGAAGACCGTCGGCACGCTCGACGCCGCGACCGTGCAGCCCAAGGCGTGGCTCGATCTCATGACCACGTCGACCGAGTCGATCGCGCTCCAAGCGTGCAAGTCCTCGCAGACCTCTTGCGGAACGAAGTGCGTCGACACGAATTCGGATCCGAGCAACTGCGGCGCGTGCGGCAACTCGTGCGGCGGCGGCTCTTGCTACAACGGCCAGTGCCAGGCTTCGGGCGGCACGTGCAGCTCGTGCCAGGCGAGCGCCGACTCGAGCACGGGCATGTGCGGGTCCGAATACGCCGCGTGCACCGGGACGTGCAAGTCGCTCGTGTCGTGCATCATGGCGTGCAACGGCAACACGTCGTGCTCGAGCACTTGCTACAGCACGTACTCGAGCGGCCAAACGAGCGCGTTCGACAGCTACTACAGCTGCCTCTGCACGAGCGCGTGCTCGAGCCAGTGCTCGACGCAGTGCCAGTGATCACGCCGCGCTCCGTCCCACGCGAGCGGTGAGCGTGAGCGTGAGCACGACGAGCTGAGCGAAGACGAGCAGCACCAACCAGGGGCTCGCGCCCGTGAGCCCTGCGACGGTGACGCGCCCAAGCGCGCCGAGCGGCGCGAGCTTCGGCATGATGTTCGGTTGGAGTAGCCCGAAGACGATGGCGCCGACGAGCAGACCCGAGAGCCCAGCCACCCAAGCGTCGAGGTGTCCCTCTCCGGCTTGGGCGGCGACCGTGCCCGGGCAGTAGCCCGCGGTCGCCATTCCGACGCCGAACACGACCCCGCCGATGACGTTGGCCAGCGACGTCGGCGGAACGGGCACGCTCGCCGCGAACCCAAGGGCGACGCCGGCTTGGTTGGCGAACGCGCCGACCACGAGCGCGGTCAGCATGAAGCGCAACACGGTCAGGTCGCGGAGCCGATAGACGTTCACGATGCGCGCGTAGTGCGTGAGGCCAGCCTTGTGCAGTGACCATCCGAAGAGGAAGCCGAGCACGAGGGCTTTGACGACGTCGAACATCACTCTGCCCTCCCGCGGTAAAAGAGCCACGCCGTCGGGATGCCGCCCGCGAACATGCCCGCCATGAAGAGAAACGCCCCCGGTGCGAGCGCGGCGCCGCCTGACATCGCGAGACCGCTCGTGCAGCCGCCCGCGATCCCCGCGCCGACCTGGACGAGAACGGCGCCGAAGAACGCGACGACGAGCCGCAGCTTGCGGCTGTTGCCGAAGCGCGGCCGCCACTGCGTATCGGGAAGCCAACGAAGCCGCGCTTCTCCCGACAGCTTGCTCGACGCGAACGAGCCCACGATCACGCCGACGATGAGCCACACCTGCCACGTGATCCCGGGCGACATGACGTGGCCGTAGTATTGACTCTTCGGGAAGAGCCAACGTCCGGGATAGGCCGCGAGCTTGTCGAACGCGCCCGCCGCGCCGAGCGGACGCGCGCAGATCACCTCGGAGAACGCGATGACGAGCCCGAGCATCACACCGGCGGCGTAGGGAGACCACCTCTTCTCACGAAGCCACGCCAAGAAGGTGCGCTGCGAACCCGTGATCTTGCGGCGCACGACGACGTAGAGCGCGAAGGCGAGAACCGCGGCGACGATCGCGAGAACGCGATCGGCCGTCGACGCGCCTGTCGATGACGATGGCGACGAAGGGCTCGAGGGTGGCGGCGACACCGGCGCGATCGCAGGGCTCGCTGCCGCGCGGTACCGCTCCGCACGCGCAGCTGCATCGCTCGCGTGACAGCCTGCGCAGGACGTGGCGGGATCGGCCAGTGGGTCGCGTCGACCGAGGTGCGCTTGCGCCTTGGTCGGCGTCGTGGGATCGCCCCCGTGGCAAGACGCGCAGAGATCACCAAAACCGTGATCGACGTGCCAAGCCTGCTTGCTTTGCAGCACGGGTCGCAGGCCCTGCGTCTCGTGACATGTCACACACGACGAGGCATTCGACGTGCACTGCGCGTCGGCGGGTTTGGCGAAGACCAATCCGGCGGTCAGCGAAAAAAGCAGAAGCCAGAACCGCACGGCGACGGGTTCGCACGTTGCATGCCATCGAAGGACCATGCGCGACGCAAACGCTCTCGAAGTCCTGAACGTCTCGGTGCGCTTTGGCCGAACCGAGATCCTCAGCGCTCTGTCGTTCGACGTCTTGCGTGGCAGCTCGCTGGCGATCATCGGACCCAACGGCGCTGGCAAGACGGTGCTCTTCCAGGCGCTCATCGGTGCGATCCCGCACGACGGAACCGTCCGCTGGGCGAAGGGAACACGGATCGGTTACGTGCCGCAGAAGCTCGACATCGAGCGCGATCTGCCGGTGACGGGCGACGACTTCCTGCGCGCCAAAGCGGCGGTAACCCACACCACCAGCGGCGATGTCTTACGGGCGCTCGATCTCGTCAGCCTTGGCCACGACATCGCCAGCATGCCGATCGGAGCGCTCTCGGGAGGACAGTTCCAGCGCTTGCTCGTGGCCACGGCGCTCGTCGGCGAGCCAACCGTGCTCCTCTTGGACGAGCCGACGGCCGGGGTGGACGAGCCGGGGCAGGAGACGGTGAACGAGACGATCGAGAGGTTGCGACGTGACGAGGGCCTGACGGTCGTCCTGATCTCGCACGATTTGAGCGTCGTCTACCGCTACGCCTCGAACGTCCTTTGCCTCGCGCGCGGGGCCGCGTGCTTTGGCGCCCCGAAGACGGTCCTCACTCCAACGATGCTCGAACAACTCTATGGCACGCCCGTCGGATACCACGTTCATGATCACCAACGAGGTTAGCGAGCTGGCCCTCGCGGTCGGCACTGGAGTGGCCGCCGGTCTCGTCGGCTGCTTCGCCGTCATGCGCAGGATGACGCTCGCCGCCGACGCGCTCTCTCACGTTGCGCTACCTGGAATCGGCCTCGCGCTTCTCGTGCGGATCCAGCCCGTGATTGGCGGTGTCGCGATGCTCGTCCTCGGGGCCCTTCTCGTTTGGGGAATGGAGCGCAGGACGCGACTCGCGACGGAGACGGTCATCGGCGTCGTGTTCTCCACCGCGCTCGCCGTGGGCAGCTTGATGACGACGGGAGAGGAGCTCATGGAAGCGCTCTTCGGCGGCACCGGACGGCTTACAGGCGCGGAGACTGCAGCGGGGCTCCTCGTCGTTGCCGTCGTCGTCGGATTCGTCTTGCGCGCGAGGCACCGCCTCGTCTTGCTCCTCGTGTCGCCGGAGATCGCGCGAACGTCGGGCATCGACGTATCGCGCCTCAACCTTGCTTTCCTGCTCGTGTTCGCGCTCACCATCGGCCTCGGACTGCGCTACCTCGGCGTGCTGCTCATCGGGTCGCTCGCGATCATCCCGGCTGCGACGGCGAAACGCCTCGCATTGAGCCTCAGCGGAATGCTTGGCATTGCTGTCGTCGTCTCCGTCATCGCGACGACGACCGGCACGTATGCCGCGCACGTCCTTCACCGCGAGCCTGGTCCTCTCGTCGTCCTCGTCGCGAGCGCGTGCTTCATCCTGAGCCTCTTCTGGCGACGAGAGCGACAAGTAGCCGCTCACGCCTGAGTCGCGGGTAATCTTCGAACCTCACATGTCCTGGCTCTTCTCGACGCTCTACGATCCGTTCATGCGCAGCTCCGAGCGCGCATGCCTCTCCGATTGGCGCGCCGCGCTCCTCGCAAACGCGACGGGCGAGGTCCTCGAGGTCGGCGCCGGCACGGGCGCCAACTTGCCGTTCTATGGCAGCGGCGTGACGCGCCTCGTGCTCAGCGAGCCCGACCCTCACATGCGCGCGCGCCTGTCGCGGAAGATCGCGCGGGACGATCTCCCGCGCGGCGAGGTGAGCGAAGGCGAGGCCGGCCGCCTGCCGTTCGACGCCGCGAGCTTCGACACCGTGGTCTCGACGCTCGTCCTCTGCTCCGTCCCCAATCTCGCCGACAGCCTCGCCGACATCCGCCGCGTCCTTCGCCCCGGTGGCCGCCTGCTCTTCCTCGAGCACGTCGCGGCCGAGGATCGCCCCGATCGACTCGCGTGGCAGCGACGCCTCGAGCCGGCGTGGCTCCTCGTGAGCGGCAACTGTCACCTCACGCGGCGCACCGGCAAGGCCATCCGCGACGCGGGCTTCGAGGTCGAGCAAGAGAAGCGCGAGAGCATGCGCAAGGCGCTCCCTTTCGTGCGCGCGAGCATCCGCGGCGTGGCGCGCGCGCCGCGCTGAGCAGTTCAAACTGTGAACCGTCGCGGTACCGGGTCGAGGGCGCGCGCGAAGTGGACGCCGAGCAAGAAGACCGCGACGCCCGCGCCCGCATGCCACACCGCGTGCCCTTGGAGCCACGACGTGGGAGCGCAGAACGCCGTCCCAGGTGCGACCGAGAATGCCCAGACGACGTTGGCCGCGACGAACACCCCGAGTCCGGCACGCAGCCAACGCTCGGACATCGGTCGCCTGCGGCTCATCGCGATCTCGAAGCCGAGGTTGGTGATGAGCATCGCGAACATCACGAGCGGGATCGCGCGGCCCTCGACGCGCGCGATGAGGATCCCGGCGGACGCGGTCGCGACCCACGTCTTCAGCAGCGTCGCGCCGCCCGTGCCTCGAAGCCGCGCGACGTTCACGGAGAGGAACAAGCCCATCACGAGGAACATGCTGATCGAGTCGAGGCTGCCGCCCCATTCGACGAGCGACGCGTGATAGAACATCGAGCCGACTCCCTGCAGCGCAAGCGCGACGGGGAACGCGCGCGCGAACGCCGCGCCTGCCGATGACGCGGCGGGACGGCGCGCGGCGGCGATGGCCGCGACGAACGCGAGCCCGATGGGGACGAGGTTCGACAGCGTGTTGGCCGGTTGCCTCAACCAACCCGGGCGCACAGCCTCGCAGAAGCACGAGTCGGAGCAGTCGATTGGCATCCCCGGCCACCCCTTCGCGGCGGTGATCGCGAACAAGGCGAGGGTCGGCGCGAGCGTCGCGACGAGCCAAAAGAGCGGAGCGGAGCGCGCACGCACACCTCGTGTGAGCCAGCACGTTTTCGAAAGGGTGCGCGCGCGTCGAACCCCAACGCGGACGAAATGGCTCCTACCGGCGATGGCCATCGAGGTGTCCGCCGCGTCACGACGAAAGACGCAGCTGCTGCGCGTCTTGAAGGTGGCGCCGCTGGTGGTGATCGCGGCGGTCGTGCTCCGCTTCAAGGTGCTCGCGCCCGTCCCCGCGCGCAGCTTCGTCGTCGCGGAGGGGGACGTCGTCCACGAGGTGTACGGGCGCGCGACGATTGAGAGTCGTCGCGAGGTGGAGCTCGGGTTCGACTTGGTGGGGCGGCTGACCGACGTGCTCGTCGACGAGGGCGACAGCGTCAAGCTCGGCCAGGTCGTCGCGCGGCTCGCCCCCGAGCAGCTCGTCGCGGACGTGCGCGTGGCGTCGTCGGGCGTGCCGCTCGCGAAGGCGGCGCTGGCGCGGCTCGACGCCGAGGAGCGCAAGGCCCAGGCGTCGCTCGTGTTCGCCGAGCAGGAGGCGAAGCGCATGCGCACGCTCGCCGCCTCGAACAGCGTGAGCCCGCGCGATCTCGATCTCGCGGAGCAGCAGCTGGCGCTCGCGAAGGCGGATCTCGATCGCGTGCTCGCGACGCAAGGCGAGGCGCAGAAGGAGATCGCGGTCGCGAGCAGCGCGACGGAGTCGAAGAGCGCCACGGCGACGCGCGCCGTGTTGGTGAGCCCGTTCGACGGCGTCGTCGTTCGTCGCTTCAAGGATCCGGGTGACACGGTCGTCGTGGGCACGACCGTGCTTCGCGTGGTGGCGGTCGATCGGCTCTGGGCGCGCGCGGCGATCGACGAGTCGATGCTGCCCGGGCTCCGCGAGGGGCTACCCGCGCAGGTGACGCTGCTCGGGGCGTCGGGCGAGCCTTTGCGCGGCACCGTGGATCGAGTGGGGCGCGAGGTGGATCGGCAGACCCACGAGGTCCTCGTCGACGTGCTCCTCGCGAAGCCGCCGAGCCCGATCGCGATGGGCCAGCGCGCCGACGTGTGGATCGAGCTGGAGCGGCGCCCGCGCGTGCCGCGCGTGCCGGTCGCGTTCCTTCGACGCGACGCGCGCGGCGACTACGCGCTCGTCGATCGCGATGGGCGAGTGTCGCGCGCCGACGTGAAGGTGGGCTTGATCGGGCGTGAGCTTTTGGAGATCGCGAGCGGCCTACGCGCCGGCGACACCGTGCTCGACTCGCCAGTGCCCGGCGCGGTCCTCGCGGAAGGCCGCCGCTGGCGGGCGTCGCCATGAACCTCGCGCTGCACGACGTGTTGCACCACAAAGGCCGATTCGTGGCGACGAGCGCGGTGGTCGGCCTCCTCTTCACGGTGGTGCTCGCGATGGCGGGCATCTACCAGGGGCTCGTCGACGACGGCACGGTGCTCCTCGAGCGCACGCACGCGGACCTGTGGGTGGTGCAGCGCGACACGCGCGGGCCGTTCGCCGATCCGTCGCGGCTCGATCCGACGCTCGAGTCGCGCGTCGCCGCGGTGCCCGGCGTCAGCGCGGCGCGCGCGTTCACGACGCAGGTGCTCCAGCGCGATCACCATGGCACGCAGCTGCGCTTCGCGCTCATCGGGCTCCCGTTCCCGGACGATCGCGGCGAGCGCCTCGACGTCGTGCAAGGGCGCACGCTGCTCCAGGCTCACGGCGAGCTCGTCGCGGACGCGTCGCTCGGGCTTCCCGTGGGCGAGGTGGTGCGCCTCGGACGCGACGACTATCGCGTCGTCGGGCTCACCCGCCAGCTGCTCGCGTCGGGAGGAGATCCGGTCGTGGTGAGTACGCTGTCCGACTCGCAGCGCATCCTCGCCGACGACTCGTCCGACGCGCTCGTCGCCGAGCGCGAGCGACGCCTCGCGCGCCTTCGCGTCACCGATTTGGGGCGCGCGCAGCCAGCGCTCGAGGAGCTCCTCGCGGACCCGAGGTGGAGCGTACCCGCGCTCGCGACGCCGTCGATCCACGCCGTGCGCGTCGAGGCGGCGCCGTACCGCGCCGAGGAGGTGCGGCGAACGCTGTCCGCGTGGCCCGACGTGAGCGTCTGGTCGCGCGGCGAAGAGGACGCCCTCGTCCTCCAAGGGATGGTCGCCAAAGCGCGCATGCAGCTCGGCGTCTTCGCGATCATCTTGGTCGTCTCGTCGTCGCTCTTCTTCGCGGCGGTGCTCTACAACCTCACGATCGAGCGCGCGCACGACATCGCCGTCCTGAAGCTCGTCGGCGCCGAGTGGCCTCGCGTCGCAGGGCTCGTGCTCCAGCAGGCGTGGGCGATGGCGGCGCTCGGCTACGCCGTGGCGCTGCTCATCGGCAGCCAGGCGTTCCCTCATTTCCCGAGGCGCGTCGTGCTCACCGACGGCGCGATCTACGGCGTCGGCGCGCTGCTGTTCGTCGTGAGCACGCTCGCGAGCGTCGCCGGTATCGTGCGCGCGCTTCGCGTCGACCCCGGGCCGGTCTTGGAGGGGTGAGATGGACGTCGCGCTGAAAGCGGAGCACCTGCAGAAGCGCTACGGCGCGGGCGACACCGAGGTGTGGGCGCTGCGGGACGCGAGCCTCGAGCTTCGCCGTGGGCAAGTCGTGGCACTGCTCGGGCCAAGCGGCGCCGGGAAGTCCACCCTCATCAAGGTGCTCGGCCTCGTCACGCCGGCCGACGGCGGCGACGTCTACATGAGTGGCGCGCGCGTGGTCACCGACGGGCTACCCGTGGCCGACGTTCCCGCGCTGCGCCGCTCGCACATCGGGTTCGTGTTTCAGAAGCCGAACCTCATCCCGTTCCTCGACGCTCGACGGAACGTGGAGATCGCCTGCGAGATCGGCAGGCGCTACGAGCCGCGCGCGCGCGCCGACGAGCTCCTCGGCTACCTCGGCGTGGGGCACCGCGCGGGCTCGTATCCGAACACGATGTCCGGCGGCGAGCAGCAGCGCGTGGCGATCGCGCGCGCGCTCGCGAACGGGCCGTCGTTGGTCTTGGCGGACGAGCCGACCGCGGCGCTCGATCGCGAGCGAGGCCGCGCGGTGATGGAGCTCTTGCGTCGCGTCGCGCACGAGCAGGGCACGGCGGTCCTCGTCGTGACGCACGACACGCGCGCGCTGGACGTGTTCGACGCGACCTTCCACATGGAGGACGGGCGCCTCACGGGGCCCGACGCTCAGCGCGGCTTCTCGGCGACGACGACGGCCTCGGCGCCGTCTGCGAACGCGTAGGTCGACGCCTTCATGCCGACGGCGCGGAACGCGGCCTCGATCTCGTCGGGGCGCAAGAAGTGGTTGCCCTGCACGTGCTCGCCGAGGTTCTGGAACGCCATCGGGCGGCGGCGCGGATCGCGCAGCGCCTCGCGTCGTTCGGGCCACGCGGGCTCCCAGATGACGGCGAAGCCGCCGGGTCGCAGCACGTCGCGCAGCGTCGACAAGACGCGCTCCTTCTGATCCCAAACGTGGTGGAGCGCGCGGCTCATCGCGACGAGATCGACGGGCTCGCGCACCGTGAAGTCGTAGATGTCGCCCTGCTGGAACGCGAGCCGATCGCCGAGCCCCTGCGCGAGCGCGAGCGCCGCGGCCTGTCGCACGTTCTCCTCGAAGCCGTCGAGCCCGACGCCACGCAGCCCGGGGAAGCGCCGCGCGAGCGCGCGCAGGTACCAGCCGTTGCCGCAGCCGAGATCGACCGCGAGGCCGCCCCGCGCGGCGACCTCGGCGAAGGCGGGGACGCGCGAGAGGACCTCGCGCTCGAACACGGGCGCGAACGTCGCCTCGAGCATCGGCCCGAACCACGGGAGGATGGTCGCGCGCTCGGCGAGCACGCTCTCGCCCGGGCGCTCGCCCGTGCGCATGAGGCCCGCCGCGCGCTCCGCCATGTGCGCGCCGAGCACGGCGCCGACCGCGAGCGGCATGAGCGTGCCGGGCGTGTCGGGGAGGAACGCTCGTCCGAGCTCCGTGAGCGAGAAGCCGCCGTCTCCCGCCTCGAGCAGCCCGAACGCGTACGCCGCGTCCGCGTAGCGCGCGACGTAGGCGGCGTCGAGCGACAGCTCGCGTGCGAGGCCGTCGGACGTCGCCGGAGCGCGCGAGAGCGCCACGAGCACGCCTGAGCTGACGCCGATGAACGCGAGGTCGAGGGCCATCGCGCCTTGGGCCTGCGCGAGCACGGCCGCGCGCACGTCTTCGGGGATCGTCATGGGGTCACCGTAGGTCGAATCCGCGCGCCGTGCAGCTGGCTCCCACCGGCATGAGCGGACTCTCGGTCGTCGGTATCGTCGTGGTGGTCTTCGTCGTCATCGTCGTCGGGATGCAGCTCGCGTTGCTGCGCCGCGCGCGTGCGATGGAGGGCAAGCCTCTCCCCGCGCTCCCGGGCCAGGTCGGGCAGCAAATCGCCGCGGCGGACCACGCCCTCGTCTACTTCTTCAGCCCCCAGTGCGGCGCGTGTCGCGCGATCACGCCGCGCGTGCGGGCCCTCGCCGAGCACAACGACGCCGTCTTCGCGATTGACGTCTTCCGCGAGACCGATCTCGCGCGCGCGCTCGGCGTGATGGCGACGCCGAGCACCGTCGAGATCCGCGGCGGCAAGGTCGTCGGCTATCACCTCGGGCAGATCCCTGCGCCGGTGATGCAGCGCTTCGCCTGACCTCACCCCTGCACGCCCATCGCGTCGAAGTACGCGTACCACTTCGCCTCGTGCCAGTCGTTGTCTCGGAGCTCGGCGCGTAGCTCCGTGGCTGGCTCTCCGAGCTCCTTCACGCGGAAGAGGTGCGCGAACGCCGACGCCTTCACGTTGCCAGCGCAGTGGAGCAGCACCTTCTTGCCGCTGAACGAGCGCAGCACCCCGCTGACCATCGCGTAGTGGTCCGGCGTCAGTCGCGAGCAGTCCACTGGCGCGTGCACGTACGTCATCCCGGTCGCGAGCACGCGCGCAGGCTCGTCGTGCACGAAGTTTCGCGCGGTGGGCGTGGAGATGTTCACGACGACCTCGAAGCCCTCGCCGCGCAGCGTCTCGAAGTCGTCCGCGGCGGGTTGGTCGGCGGTGTAGAGCTCGTCGGTCTCGCGTCGAAGGCGCTTCAGAGCATGCGGCATGCATGTTTCGAGCCAACGTGGCGCCGCGAAGATTCGTCCTTCGCACTCGAACCTTCGCTCACATCGCGCTCCAACACGCAGAGCCGACGTCGCAACGCTGCGGTCGATATGGCTGCCATTACTGTCAGACGAGATCGGGCTCGAAAAAGCGCACCCCGAGCGCTTCGCCGCGATCTGCAACCCGGTCGCGCAGGCCAAGCTGCTCGCCGAGGCGCGCGTCGATCTCGTCGTGCAGATGGGCCTCTGCATCGGCCACGACATCATCTTGCAGCAAGAGAGCCGCGCGCCCGTGACGACGCTCGTCGTGAAGGACCGCGCGCTCGACCACGCGCCGATCCGCGCGCTTCGCCCGTGACCGGGGTCACCTGAGGGCGATGTCGACGCGTCGATCCTTCGCCCACGTGGGCTCGTCGGTGCCGCTCGAGTCGAGCGCTCCGCGAGAGGTCTCGTCGACGTCGGCGCCCGGCACTTTGTGTTGCTCGAGATAGCTAGCGACGGCGTGCGCGCGCTTCGCCCCGAGCGACATGTTGTACTCCTCGGTCCCGCGTGGGTCCGCGCGCCCCGTGAGCATCACGTGCCGGTTCGCGAGCGGCCCCGTGGTGAGGCACGCGGCGACCCGGTCGAGGACCTGCGCGTCCGCGCGCGTGAGCATCGTCGCGTCGAATGCGAACTTGGGCGCCGCGTCGACCTCGCTCGCGGCGTCCAGATGACAGAGGCGAAAGATGTCGTCGGTGACGGTGAGGTTGCTCCCGACGGGATCGCGCGTGCTCGTGTGATTCGCGGTCGACGTGGTGACGACCGTCGGTGTCGCGGCGGGTTTGTTGGCGCCACACGCCGCGAGCGGGATGGCGAGCACGATCGAGACCCAGTGTTTTGCGCGGGTTCATTGCAGCTTCCCCTGGAGGCAAATCGGGACGGTGAGGCCAATGGCGCGGAGGATGCTTCGCAACTGGCCCGCGACCTCGGCGGCGCCCCCTTCGCGAAACGATGAGAGGTACATCAGCGCGCGGGACGCCGTGCCGTAGTCGGGGTCGTCGAGCGGGATGGTTTGGAGCGCGACACGCAGCGACTCGAGCTCGACCTCACGGATCACGTCGAGGACCTCCGGTTCGTACGAGGACACGGATGGCTGGGCCACGGCCGAACAACGCCCGTCGCGCCGGAACATTCCCAATCCGATCGACATGGTTGCAACTGCAACCATCATGTCCCAGCGCTCGTGCAGTTGTGGGGCGGAGGAGAAGAGATTCGAACTCTTGGAGGGCTTGCACCCTCGCCGGTTTTCAAAACCGGTGCCATAGACCACTCGGCCACTCCTCCGATGCAGTGATGGAATAGCGGACGCGCGAGGCAGGCGGTAGCCTGACGCGCCCATCATGCTTCTTCTCCTCGCACGGCACGGCGAGACCGACGACAACGCGCAGAAGGTCTTTCAAGGGCAGGGCGGCGGGAGCCTCAACGCGCGCGGGCGCGCGCAGGCCGAGCGGCTCGGCGCGCGTCTCGCGGAGCGCCTCGATCTCATCGTCTCATCAGACCTCACGCGTGCGCGCGAAACCGCGGAAATCGTCGCGCGTGCGAGCGGAGCGCGCCTCGAGCTCGATCGCACGCTGCGCGAGGTCGACGTGGGCGCGTGGACGGGGCTCGCGTACGACGAGGTCGCGCGGCGCTTCCCCGAGGAGTGGGCGGCGTGGCACACGGGGCTCGACGTGCCGCGCGGCGGCGGCGAGACGTACGTCGCGCTCGCGAATCGCGTCAGCGCGGCGCTCGAGCGGATCGCGCGCGAGCGCGTGGATCGTCGCCTGCTCGTCGTCTCGCACGGCGCCGCGCTGCGGAGCGCGGTCTGCGTGACGCTCGGCCTCCCGCCGTCCTGGATTTCGCCGCTCGCCGGAATGCACAACACCGCGCTCACGACGCTGCGATTCGACGTCGAGACTGGAAAATCGCACCTCGTCACGTACAACGACATCGCGCACCTCGACGATCTCGACGCGACCTGATCGCGAGCCCTCGCGAGAGCGCGCGAGGTCGCGCGACATTTCCAGCTGTTTTCTGCGGGCACGGCGCGTGCACATTGCCTCGCGTGCGCCGCGTCCTCGCCCTCGTTCCGCTCCTCGCGCTCGCGTGCTCCGCTCCTCCCGAAGCCGCCGAGTCGTCCGAGGCGGAGCTCTCCGCGACCGACCCCGTGTCCGTCGCGGTCTCGCAGAGCTGCACGACGACGTCGGTCAAGGGGCTCTCGCAGCAGCTCGTCGACGAAATCGATTGCCTCAAGCCAGGTACGCTCACGTCGATCGCGACGATCAAGAACACGTCGATCGGGTCCGCGGTCTTTCCGTATCTGCAGACGCCCGCCGCGAGCGCGCTCGCGAAGACCGTCGCCGCGCGCGGCACGACGCTCACGATCAACTCCGCGCTCCGCACGCTCCCGCAGCAGTACCTCCTCTACGAGTGGTACCTCCAGGGGCGGTGCGGCATCGGCCTCGCGGCCTCGCCCGGAAACAGCAACCACGAGTCGGGCCTCGCCGTCGACGTCGAGGACAACGCCGGGTGGGACTCGTACTTCACCGCGCACGGGTGGAAGTGGCTCGGCTCGTCGGATCCCGTCCACTTCGACTACGTCGCGGGCGGCATCGACCTCCGCTCGCTCTCGGTGCTCGCCTTCCAGAAGCTCTGGAACGAGAACAATCCCAACGACCCAATCGCCGAAGACGGCTCCTACGGACCCGACACGGAGAAGCGCCTCGTGAAGTCGCCCGTCGGCGGGTTTGCGAAAGGCGCGACGTGCACCCAGACCGCGCCCGACGCCGGAACCCCGCCAAAAGACGCGGGAACGAGCACAAAAGACGCCTCGGCCGAGGCCTCGGCCCACGTCGCCGACGGAGCGGTCGAAAACCCGGCGCCCGACGGCGGCCCCGACTCCTACCCGCAAACTTCCGGTTGCTCCTCGGCTGGAACCACGCGCTCGAGCTACGTTCCTGCCGCCCTCGTCTTCTTGGCCCTGATCGGCCGAAAACGTCGCCGCCTTGCGGTCACCCGGCGCGGATGCTAAACGGTCCGACCCCATGGCACGTGTCACCGTCGAAGACTGCCTCGAGCGCGAAGAGAACCGCTTCGCCCTCGTTATCCTTGCCGCTCACCGCACCCGCCAGCTCATGAAGGGTGGCGTGGCGCTCGTTCACTCGAAGAACAAAGCGGCCGTCACCGCGCTGCGCGAAATCGCCGCCGGTCACGTCCACTACGACCGCCCGAGCAACGACGCGGTCTCCGAGTGGATCGATAAGCAGCACAGCCTCGGGCTGATGTAAGCCGCTCGCGAAATGGTCGACCACGAGCTGCGCGCTGGCGCGCTCGCACATTTCGAAGACCCCGCGTACTACGCGCAGACCTACGCGCGCCGCACGGCCGACGTCGTCTATTACGTCGACGTCGCGCGCCGCGCCCGCGGGCCCGTGCTCGAGTACGGCGTCGGCAACGGTCGCGTCGCGATCCCCATCGCGCGTGAGGGAGGCTCGGTCGTCGGCGTCGATCACTCGCGGCCCATGCTGCGCGATCTCGCGCGTCGCCTCGCGGACGAGCCCGAAGAGGTTCGTCGTCGCGTCGAGGCGCGCTTCGGCGACATGCGACGGCTCGATCTACGTCGGCGCTTCTCGCTCGTGACGGCGCCGTTCAACGTGCTCCTTCACCTCTACACGCGGCCCGACGTCGAGCGCTTCCTCGCGCGCGTCCGCGGGCACCTCGCGCCGGGCGGACGCTTCGTGATGGATCTCTCGGTGCCCGTGCCCGAAGACCTCGCGCGCGATCCGAACGTGCCCCACCGCGCGCCGCGCTTTCGCCATCCGAGCGCGGGCGTCGTTCGTTATCAGGAGCGCTTCGACTACGACCGCGCGCGACAGATCTTGTTCGTCACGATGGAGATGACGCCCGAGCGCGCGCCACGCGACGCCTTCATGGTCCCGCTCGCTCACCGGCAGTTCTTTCCGCAGGAGTGGGAGGCGCTCCTTCACTACAACGGCTTCGAGATCGAGCACGTCTACGGGGACTTCTCGCGCGGCCCGTTCGACACGCGGAGCGACGTGATGGTGGTCCACGCCAAGAAGCGCAGGGGCGCGTGACGATCGCCGCGGCGCTCGAGGGCGTGCGCGCGCGCATCGCCGCTGCAGCCGAGGCTGCGGGGCGCGCTCCGTCGAGCGTGAAGCTCGTCGCCGTGTCGAAGACGAAGAGCGAGGGCGCGATCCGCGAGGCGTACGCCGCGGGTCAGCGCGCGTTCGGCGAGAGCTACGCGCAGGAGCTCGACGAGAAGGCGAAGGCGCTCTCCGATTTCGAAGGATCTCGAGTGGCACTTCATCGGCCACCTGCAGAGCAACAAGGCGAAATACGTCGCGCGCGTGGCGCACCTCGTCCACGCGGTGCACTCGCGCGATCTCGCCGCGGAGCTCGGAAAGCGCGCGGAGAGCGCCGGCCGCGCGCCGCTCTCCGTGCTCGTCGAGGTCAAGCTGAGCGAGGAGGCGACCAAGCACGGCGTCGCTCCGAAGGAGCTCCCCGAGCTGCTCGACGCGATAGAGCGCGACGCGCGCCTGCGCCTTCGCGGCCTCATGACGATGCCGCCGCTCGACGCGGAGGACCTAGACGTCGCGAAGCGGGTGTTCGACGAGCTCGCGGCGCTCCGCTCGCGCCTCGGAGGCCCGACGCGCCTCCCGGAGCTCTCGATGGGGATGACGCACGACTACGAGGTTGCCATCGCGAGCGGTGCGACCATCGTGCGCGTGGGCACGGCGATTTTCGGCGAGCGCTAGCGCTTCAATAGTCGTTCGACCCAGCTCGCGCGCTTCTTCGCGGTGCTGATGCGCGCGCGCGCCGAGGCGATGTGTGCGTCGTCCGGCGCGAGCGCGTGCGCCCGTTCGATCGCGACGATCGCCTCGTCCTGCGCGCCCGTCTCGTAGAGGGCCTCGGCGAGGACCGCGTGCGCGCGCGCCGCGGCAGGATCGAGCTCGGTCGCGCGCTTCGCGTGCGCCGCTGCGCCGGCGGGGTCCTTCGTCGCGAGCATGAGCACCGCCATCTCGAGGTGCGCCGCGGGCGCGCTCGGCGCGAGTGCGAGCGCTCGAAGCGCGTCGACGCGAGCGCGCGTGTGGCGCCCCAACCTCCGCTCGGCCATCGCCGCCGCGAGGTGCGCGACCCAGCTGTCGTGCTCTTCGCCGAGCCGGCGCGCGCGCGCCGCGACCGCGTCGAGATCTTGAACGCCGGGCTCCGTCGCGGCGCGCATCGTGGCGTCGATCGAGGCGGCCGCGAGCGGCTCGGCGATCTGGAGCCTCGCGCGCGCGGCCTCCGCGGCGACGAGCGTGTTCTTGGCCGCGTGCTCGAGGCTCGCGAGCTTCTCGAACGCCGCGTCTCGCTCGCCCATCTCCGCGAGCGAGCGCGCGAGGAGCAGCGTCGCCACCGCGTCGTTCGGCTCGCGATCGATCACGGCGCGACACATCGACGCGAGCCGCGAGCCGCGCGCGACGCTCTGCGGCTCGACGTGGAGCGCGACCTGGACCGCGCGCCGCAGCATGTCGACGGGCGCGTTCGCGCGCACCGCGAGCGCGTGATCGACGACGAGCTGCGCGAGCGGCGCGTCGCCACGTTCGAGCGCGAGCGACGCGAGGTTCGCGAACGCGGCGACGTGCATCGGGTGCGACGTGAGGAGCTTTTGCCACTCGGCTTGCGCGCCGAGCGCGTCGCCCGACGCGACCGCGAGCACGGCGCGCTCGTTTCGAACGTGCGGATCGTTCTCGTCGATCGCGGAGGCCGCAACGATCGCCCGCTGCGCGCCAGCCATGTCCCCGCTCGCGCGCTTGGCCTCCGCGAGCAGCGCGTGCGAGAACGCGCGTGCGGTGTCGCGCTCGATCGCGCGCTCACCGTGCTCGATGGCCTCCGTGGCGCGCCCGAGCCGCAAGCAGAGCGCGCCCGCGGCGGCTTCGAGCGACGCGTTCTCCGGAGCGTCCACGCTCGCCGCGACGAGCGTCCGCAGCGCGGCCTCGACGCTCCGCGTGTCGGCGGTGTCGCGCGCGAGCTCGAGCGCCATCGTAGCGAGCCGCTCCGCCGGAAACGTCGCGTCACGCGCCTCGCTCACCGAGCGCCCGAGGTGCGCGAGCGCCGCGACGACGCCCGTCGGCTCCGCGCCGCTCAGCGCGCGAACGCGCCACGTCTCTGCGAGGAGCAAGCTCTCGAGCGCGTCCCACCCGAGCGCCGCGATGCCCTTGAGCCCGGACGCGTCCCCGCCGACGCGCGCGCAGAGCGACTGGAGCGCGTCGACGATCGAGCGGCCCGCGCCATCCGGATCGAGCACGGCCTCGAACTTCGCGCGCGGCTCGCCCGTCTTCGCGTCGAACGCGAGCACGGAGAACGCGCCGCGCCCGTCGCGCGGCGGCTCGAACGCTCCCGTGAACACCACGAGAACCTGCGGTGGCGTGTCCTCCGAGCCCGGCATCGCGCGCCACTGCGCGCCCGTCACGAACGCCTCGACGAGACCGGTGACGCCTCCGTCGCTTCCATGCGAGCGGATCTGCGCGAGCGCGACGTCGCCGTCGTCGACCCGCGCGAACGAGTGCACGAGTGACGCGAGCCCGAGCCCGAGCCCCTTGCCCCCATCGGGAACGCCGAACGGAATGACGAGCGCGCGCGGACGTTCCACGATCCGATACTATCGGGTTCCGGCGCGCGGGTTGAACGTGATCCGCGCGAGGACCTTCCCTTTGCCCCCTTCGGGCGGTGGAAGCTTCATCTTCTGCATCACCTCGGCGGCGCAGCCGAGGAGCTCCTGGTCGCCGTGGTACGGGTCGATGTTCGCGCTCGTGACCGCGCCGGTCTTGTCGAGCGACATGTCGAAGACGCCCCAGGCCTCGACGTCCTTGCCCTCGCGCCTCGCCCGCGCCTCGCACTCGTGGAGCTCCGGCCGCATGCTCTCGAGGGTGACGTAAGCCTGGGCGGTGTACGCGTCGTTCTCGGTCGACATCGCGCCGCGACCCGCGCGCGGTTGGAACACGACCGGGATGATGATCGTGTCCTTTCCGCTCGCGGGCGGATCGAAGCGGTACGCCTTCGCGACGTCGCGCATGCACTGGATGACGTCGTGCTGGATCTCGCACGCGCCCCACGCCTCGGTCTTGAGGACGCGGCCGGCAGCCCCGACGCGGAGCACGATCGCGACGTGTCCGTACTGCGTCGGATCGTGCACGAGCCCGCGGTGGTAGCAGCTCCGAAACGCGGACCGCGTGTCCTCGATCGCGCGCTCCGTCGGCGTGCGACCGAGCTGTTCGGTGGAAGCGGATGGAGCGCCAGCGTCATCCGTCTGCGCCGAGCTCGTCGGCGGCGTCCAATCCGGAATGTTCGGGTACCACTCCTGCCCGAAGTCGCCCGGGGGCGGGCACGCCGTGAATCGATCGCTGCCGTCGCCGTTCACTTCGAGGTCGGCGATCTCGATGCTCGTGCCGCGAGGGCCGTCGGGCGTCGCGGGCGGCTTCTCGCTCCCGCCGCACGACGCGACCGTGCCGATGCACGCGATCGAAAACAAGAGTCTCGGCCCGACCATCGCAGAGGTGACAAGCATTACGGCGACGCGCCCCGTTTCGCCAGCCCGTTGAGGATCCGCCGACTTATACTGCCCGCGGTGGCGACGAACCGGACCGACGAAAACACGCTCTTTTCGCACGCGGTGCGCTCGGGCCGCTTGCCGGGGAAGCCTCCGCTCGCCGATCGCATGCGCCCGAGCACGATCGAAGAGTACGTCGGTCAGGGTCACCTGCTCGGCTCCGGTCGCTTCTTGCTCCGCGCGATTCGCGAGGACCGCGTCCCGTCGCTCGTGCTCTGGGGACCGCCCGGGTCGGGCAAGACGTCGCTCGGGCGCGTCATCGCGGGTCAGACGAAGGCCGAGCTCGTGCAGTTCAGCGCGGTGCTCGGGAGCCTGGCCGAGCTCCGCCAGATCGTCGAAGAGGCTCGCCGTCGCCGCGCGGACCGCGGCCAGCGCACGATCGTCTTCGTCGACGAGATTCACCGGTTCAACAAGGCGCAGCAGGACGCTTTTCTTCCGCACGTCGAGATGGGCACGATCGTGCTCGTCGGCGCGACCACGGAGAACCCGTCTTTCGCCGTGAACGCGGCGCTCCTGTCGCGCTGCAAGGTCTTCCGCCTCGACCCGCTCGGCGACGAGAACCTCGTCGCGCTCTTGCGTCGCGCGCTCACGGACGAATCGCGCGGGCTCGGCGCGATGCACCTCGAGGGCGACGATGACGCGCTCGCCGCGATCGCGAAGGACGCGCGAGGCGACGCGCGCCGCGCGCTCACGACGCTCGAGATGGTCGCCGAGCACGCGCACTCTCGCGGGGCCAGCCGCATCGACCTCACGGCGGTCACCGAGGCGCACACGCACGCGCCGCTCCTCTACGACAAGACCGGCGACGAGCACTACAACGTCGTCAGCGCGTTCATCAAATCGATGCGCGGCTCCGATCCCGACGCCGCGGTCTACTGGATGATGCGCATGCTCGAAGCGGGAGACGACCCGCTCTTCGTCATGCGGCGCATGATCATCTTCGCGAGCGAGGACGTCGGCGATGCGGACTCGAACGCGCTCGTCGTCGCGAACGCCGCCGATCAGGCCTATCGGCGCCTCGGCATGCCGGAGGGGCTCTACCCGCTGACGCACGCGGCGCTCTATCTGGCGAACGCGCCGAAATCGAACGCCGTGAAGAACGCGTGGCAGCGCGCGAAGGCGGCGATCGACGAGCACGGCGCGCTCCCCGTCCCGCTCAAGCTTCGAAACGCGCCGACGAAGCTCATGAAGGAAGAGGGCTACGGCAAGGACTACAAGTACCCGCACGACTACGAAGGAAACGTCGTGCCCGACGAGACGTACCTGCCCGACGCGCTCGCTGGCGCGAAGTTCTACGACAAGGAAATGAGCCGCGTCGTGAATCACGAGAGCGCTTCGAGCGCGCTCTCGAGCTCGCCGAGCGCGTGCGAGTCGCGCTTCTGCGTCGCCACGGCGATGCCCGCCTCGAGCCAGTCGCGCGCGCCGGGTTTGCCAGCGTCCGCGAGCATTTGTCCGCACATCAGGAACATCGGCACGTAGTCCGGGTTCTTCGCGCGGAGCGCCTCGAACGTGCGGAGCGCGTCGTCCACGCGCCCGAGGGTTTTGTATTCGAGCGCGAGGCCGTACCACGCGAACGGATCCGCGGAGCCCTCGCTCGTGATCTTCTCGAGGTAAGCGAGACGCTTGGACATCAGCCGCGCTCCACGACGCCGATGAACGGCAGGTTGCGGTGCTTCTCGGCGAAGTCGAGCCCGTAGCCGACGACGAATTTGTCTTCGATCGTGAAGCCCAGGTAGTCGACCTTCACCTCCACGCGCGCGCGCACCGGTTTGTGGAGCAGCGAGCACACCTTCACGCTGCGCGGGTTGCGCGTGCGGAGGAGATCCATGAGGTGCGCGATCGTGAGGCCCGTGTCGACGATGTCCTCGACGATGATGACGTCCTCGTGCTCGATCGGCCGCGAGAGGTCTTGCGTGATCTGCACGACGCCGCTCGTCTCGGTGCCCTCGCCGTACGAACGGACGCCGAGGAAGTCGATGCGGAGCGGGAGGTCGATCGCGCGCGCGAGATCCGCGGCGAAGACGAAGCTGCCCTTGAGCACGCAGACGAGCACGAGCGAACCGTCTTTGTAGTCCTTCGTGATTTGCGCGCCGAGCTCGGTGACCCGCTTGTGGATGTCTTCGCGGCTCAGCATGGTTGCGATGCGCTCGGTCATGGGACCACGCGATTACGGCCCTTCGGGCGCGTCGTCAACCGCCCGCGACGCGTCATCGACCGTGAGGCGCTCGCCGTCGGTCGTGACGACGACGGCGCCGGCGCGATCGGTGCGGTGAACACGCACGCCGGCGGCGGCGAACGTCGCGAGCGTCGAGGGAAAGGGGTGTCCGTAGCGGTTGCGAATGCCGCACGAAATGACGGCGATCTCGGGCGCGACCGCCGCGACGAACGCGGGCGAGCTCGAGGTCTTGCTGCCGTGATGACCGACCTTGAGGACGTCGGCGTGGAGCGCCGCGCCGTAACGGCGGATCAGCTCGGCTTCCTCCTCGCGCTCGGCGTCGCCCGCGAAGAGGAGCGAGCGGCGACCGTACGTCATGCGCAAGACGAAGGAGTTGTCGTTGGGGGGCCGGTCCGCCGAAGCCGTGGGGCACGGCGCGAGCACCTCGACGCGTACGCCGCCGACGACACGCGCGCCGCAGGCCTCGGGAGGTCGAACGATACGTGTATCATGCAAGCGTGCGCGCTCGAGCACCTTCGAGTAGCCGCCGCCGACACCCTCGCGCTCGCCTTGCCCCGTGTCCCAGAGCTGATCGACGCGCACGCCCTCGAGGCCCGCGTCGAGGCCGCCGAAGTGGTCCGGGTGCGGATGCGTGAGCACGACGACCGCGAGTCGATCGCGCCGCCGCGCGCGGAGGAGCGGCGCGATGACGCGTCGCCCGACGTCGAGGGGGCTGCCGACGATGCCGCCGCCGTCGATGAGCATCGCGCTCCCGTCCGGCAGATCCACGAGAGACGCGTCGCCCTGTCCGACGTCGATGAACGTCGCGCGAAGCTCCGCGCGTGGGGCGCCGTGCACGCGCACAGGAGCTTCGAGCAGCACGGTCGCCGCGAGCGCGACAGGCACGAGCACCGATCGCGCTCGCGGAGCCCACACCGTCGCGGCAAAGCCGAACGCGATCGTCGCGAGCTGCCAGGGGCTCGGCGCGGGCACCGGGAGCTGGAGCGCGTGCATGTCCGCGAACGTCCGCGCGATCGTGCGGACGAGCGCGAGCGCGCCCGACGCGGCGATCGCGCAACCGCGCTCCGCCGGAGGAATCGGCGAAAGCAGCGCGTGGAGGAGACAGAGCGGCAACGCCGCGGTCTCTCCGAGCGGCACGGCGAGCAGGTTCGCGGCCGCCGAGCCCATCGGCAGCTGCGGCGCGAACGTCGCGAGCACCGGCGCGCACGGGATGGTCGCTGCGATCGTGACCGCGAGCTGCTTCAGCGGCGCGCCCAATCGCGGGAGACGCGCGGTCATCGCCTCGCCGAGCGGCCGCGAGAACGCCACGAGCCCCGCGGTCGCGCACGCGGAGAGCATGAACGAGACGTCGAAGAGCGCGAGCGGATCGAACGCGAGCGCGCCGAGGAGCGAGAGCGCGAGCGTCCGCGAGGCCGTGGTGCGTCGAGAGAGAGCGCGCGCCGCGAGAGCCGCCGTGAGCATCCACGACGCGCGCACGGCGGAGCCGCTTCCGCCCGCGAAATCGGAATAGGCCCAACAAAACGGGATCGCGAGCGCCGCCGCCACGCGGCCCACGTCGACGCGCTCCGAGAGCGGCGTGATCCGCACGAGCACCGCGCGCGCCGCGGCCACCGCCCCGAGCACGACGAGCACGAGGTGCATCCCCGAGACCGCGAGGAGGTGCGCGAGCCCGCTCGCGCGAAACGCGTCGTCGTCTCGTGTGTCGAGGTCGGTCTCGCCGAGGACGAGCGCGCGCGCGAGCGGCGCCGTGGTCTCCGGAAAAGTCGCCTCGATGCGCGCGCGAACCTTCTCGCGCGCGTGATCGATCCACGCGCGCGGTCCCCTCGCGCGCCGCACGATCGCGAGGTCGACGGCGCTCCCCGTACGGAGCACGCCGCGCCTCGTCTCGCGCACGCGCGCGTCGCCGATCTCGGGGTCGACGAACCGATCCGGCGGCCCGATCTGGACGACGCCGACGACCTCGTCTCCACGCGCGGCTCCGCGTGGTCCGCCGTAGAGCGTCGTTCTCAGAACCGTGGGCTCGGATACGTCGACGTCGAACCGGGCGGCGCCGTGAAGGACGACGGGCGACGAGGCGACGACCCCGCGCACGTCGAAGCGCGACACGCCGTTCACCGCTGGGAGCGCGCTCGCCCGCGCGCGTTCGAACGTGTCGACCGCGGACCACGCGCGGGTGGCGCCGACCGCGAAGCCGAGGACGACGAACGCCGTCGGCCACCCGCGAAAGCGCCAGAGCGCGACCGTCCCCGCGGCGAGCGCGAGCGCTGGCGCCCAAGCGACCACCGCCGCGCTCCCGACGAGCACCGCGCAACCGAAGAGCAAAACCAGGTCCACGCGCGGCCGGAGCGCACGCCGCGTGCCGAGCGATTTCATCGAGATTCGCGCCGATCGCCCCTGGCCCATCGGCCCAATGGGCCGGCCCAGGGCCAAAAATCACTTGCGCGAGGGCTCTCCGCGGGCCTAGCTTCCGCGCCCCCATGGCCGCGAAAAAAGAGCCCGCGAAGAAGACCACGCCGAAGAAGAAGCCCGCCGCCGCGGAGAAGGGCACGAGCAAGCTCGCGACCTTCCTCACGTCGAAGAAGATCGACCCGCGCCGCGTGGTCAGCGCTTCTCACACGCTCGAGCAGCTCCGGCCCGAAGACCGGCAAATCAAGCTCAACCGCCGTCGCGCCAAGGGCGGCGAGGGCGAGGCCGGCCCGAAAGAGGAGCGAAAGCCCCGCAGCGGCCGTGGCGTGACGCCGCGCGCGCTACACGCGGCCCTCTTCGGCAAGACCATCAGCGGTCCCACCAAGACCCGCATCCTCCGAGCAGTGAACCACCTCCTCGAAGCGAAAAAAGCCGAGAAAACGGACCTCAAAGCGCTATTTTGATGCGTGCCTGAACGCACCCCCGAGCCGAAGCATCGAAATGGCTCAGTGAGTGCCGCGCCTGCCCTTCCGTTTGCCCGCAACGACGACCGCCTTCGTCAAATGAGCGACGAGGCCGAGCTCATCGCCCGCGCGGCCAAGGGAGACACGGCTGCATTTCGCGCCCTCTACCAGCGCCACCGCGGCGACGTGGCGCGCCTCGTCTACCGCATGCTCAACGGCTCGGCTGACGTGGAAGACGTCGTGCAAGAAGTCTTCGTCCAGGTGTTCCGTAGCCTCAAAGACTTCCGCGGCCAGGCGAAGTTCAGCACGTGGATCCACCGCGTCGGCGTGAACGTGGTGCTCATGCACCGCCGCGCCGCCCGGAGCCGCCCGACGTACGCCGAGGAGCTCCCGCCCGAGCACACCCCCGACAGCGACAGCGTCCTCCCCGACGAAGACGCCGAGCGCCGGGCACGCGTCCGCGCGTTCGCCACGCTCCTCGAGAAGCTCGCCGAGAAGAAGCGCACGGTCTTCATCCTCCACGAGATCGAGGGGATCTCCCCGCAGGAGATCGCGACGATTGTCGGCGCGCCCGTCCTCACGGTTCGCACGCGCCTCTTCTACGCGCGGCGTGAGCTCGAGGCGCTCATCGCGAACGAGCCCTCCCTCGCTGCCGTTCGCGGTACGTTCTCCAGGAACGACGGAGGTGAGCCTTGAACCGCCCCGATCCTCGAGGCCTCGACGACCTCGTCCGCGACACCAAGAAAGAGAAAGCTCCCGAGATTGACTGGAAGTCGGTCGACGAGAAGCTCTTCGCGCGCATCGAGCAGGAGCCTCGGTCGCTCTCGAGCGAAGCTGACGAAGAGAGCGAGCGCGGAGGACGCGTCGTGTGGATCGCCTCGGCGGTCACGCTCGCGGCGGCCGCGGCAGCGCTCCTCTTCGTGCATCCAGCCAAAGAGAGCGTCGACACGCACGGTGGTCGCGCGTCGTCGGCCGGCGTCGTCTCGTTCGGCGATGTGTCCATCGGCGCGAACGCCGCGCAAGCTCAACCCGGCACGCAGCTCGGGCGCGGCGACCGCATCGACGTGGTCGATCACGTCGCGTACTTCGAAGCTCCCGGCAAGGTTCGTTGGGCCGCGCAACGAGGTTCGGTGCTCGACGTCGAGCACGCCGCGTCGCCGCTCGTGCTCTCGCTCGAGAAGGGCTCGGCCGAAGCGCAGGTCACGCCGGTGCCGTCGGGCGAGGCCTTCGCGATCGACGTGACGGCGTCCTCGGGCGCCACGGTCCGCGTCGCCGTTCACGGCACGCACCTCCGCGTCGCGCGCGACGGAGACAAGATCACGGTCGACCTCACCGAGGGCGTCGTGTCGATTGGCGCGCCGCCGCGTCGAGGCTCGACGATCGGCTCGCTCGTGACGGCGCCCGCCCACGTGGAGCTCGACGCGCGCGACGTCGCGTCGATGCGCGTCGACCACACGCCGAGCGCCGTGCGCCCCGCGGAGCGCGTGACGCCCGCGCCGCGCGCGGATCAAGAGACCTCGTTCGTCGCGCCGCCGCCCGTTCAGCTCGCGTCGAACGACACGTCGTCCTCTTCGCAGCACGTCGTGACGACGCAATCGCAGAAGTCCTCGCAGCAGCAGATCACGCTCGTCGCGCCGCCGCCGGCCGCGTACCTGACGTCTCCCACGGAGATCGCGAACGCGATCGCGCAGTGCGGCAAGGACCCGGTCGCGCCGTTCGCGACGTCGCTGTTGCTCCAAGTCGACGACAGCGGAACCGTGCAGATTGCACGCTTCGATCCGCCGCTCTTCCCCGAGGCGCGCGACTGCGCGGCGAACGTGATCTACCGGCGCTCGAAGCTCTCGGCCGGCACGTTCACCGTGCCGATCGACATCCGCTGAGCCGCGCGCGCGACTCTATTCGGTGTCGTCTTCGTGCTGGGCGATGAGCTCGGTGATCGCGTGCGTCTCGCGCGCGCCGAGCAGGCCGAACTGAAGCCCCATGCCGTCGTTGCTCGTCCATCGCACCTTCGCGGGGAGCGTGAAGGCGGAGGGCTCGCCGGGGACGTGCACGTGCACCACGACGTCGGCGCCGAAGGGCTCGGGCGTCTTCGTCTCGATGTACATGCCGCCGAGCGAGATGTCGGTGCTCTGACCGGCGAGGTTTTCGCTCGCGCCCTTGCGCGAAAAGACCACGGGCTCGGTGAACGGAACGCGATGATGTCGCCGCAGATCCACAGCGCATGGGTACACGGAACGAGAATCGTTCGCAACCGTGCGCGGGACGCGAGATGATGGATGTCGTGGAGAAGAAGAACGACGGGCGCCTGCTCGCGCTGATCCCCGCGCTCATCGGTGTAATCCTCGCCGCGCTCCTCTTTCCGCACGACGCAGCGCCGGCGGACGTGCCGCTCCCCGACCTCGACATGAGGCGTCTCGTCACGACCGAGCGCGCCGACGACGCGCGCGCGGCCCACGCGGCCACAGGCTTGCCCGCGGAGGTGCGCGCCCTCGGCGACGCGGTGCGCGCGTTCAACACCACGGAGTGGAAGGACCCGCCCCGGGCGCCGTGGCCCGAGCTCCGCGCGAGCGTCGACGACGCGCGGCGCCTCGCGCTCGAGAAGGGCGGCGAAGAGGCGCTGCTCGACCTGCGAGCCGCGCAGCTCGTTCGATTCCTCGACGAAGTGCGCGCGTGGCGCAAGACCGGCAAGGAGAGCGAAGAGCTCGCGGCGGTGGGCGGCGCGTTCATCCGCCGCATGACGATTTCGGGCTACGTCACGGGCAGCGCCCTCGCGCTCGGCGACCGCGAGCTCCGCGTCGCGTTCAAGCTGAAATGGAACGCGGTCGCGCGCTTCGAGGACAAACCGGCGTTCCAGCCCACGCTCGACGAATTGCGTGCGCTCTACACGTTTTATCTCCTCTACCCGCACCCCTCCGAGGGCGCGCGAGAGACGATAGCGGCCGCGCGCAAGAACGCGCGCACGAAGGCCGACTGCGACGCCCTCGACGCCGGCGAGCAGATCGCGATCGAGCAGTGGCGCCTCGACAAGATCGAGAAGCTCTCACGGCTCGACGCGTCGTACCCGGAGTCGTACGCGCGCGGCGTCGCACTCTACCGCGCCGCGAAATTCGACGACTCGGCGCGCGCGTTCGAGGAGTGGCTCCGCCTTCACCCCGACGGGCCGCTCACGCTCCGCGCGCGGAATCACCTTCGCGCGGCGGTCTCCGCGTCACGAGCTCGTTGAGGAGCGGGCGCACGAGCTCTTCGCAGACGCGCGCCTCGAGGGCGTTCTTCGGAGCGAGACCGGCGAAGGCCGCGCGAAGCGTCGCGCTCTCGTCCTTGGCGAACGCGAACGCGACGATCCTCCAAGCGAGCTCGGCGTGCCTCGCCTCGTCGTCGCCCATTTTCGCCACGTCTTGCGCGAAGGGCTCGCCGGCGTATTCGCGCGCGATCGTCTGGAGCTCGATCGCCGCCGCGCCCTCGCCGATGCACCCGTCGCGCACGGTGTGCTCGACGAGCTCCTCGAGCGACGCGCTCGCAGTCGCCAGCGCGCGCGACACGTCGAGCGGACCCGGTCCGAGATCGCGCCCCGCGAAGCGCGACGCGATCGAGAAGCACCTCGACGCGTGATCGACCTCGTCGAGCGCCGCGCGGTGCACGTCGGCGACGAGCTCCGCTGGGGCGCCGAGCGCGAGGAGCGCGAGCGAGATCCGCGCGAACTCCGCGACCGAAGCGTGCTCGGCCGTGGCGCTCTCGAGCCAGAACGCGACCTCGCCAGGGTTCGGCGCGCCTTCCGCCGCGCGCCCCCAGCCCTTCGAGGGGATCGACTCGGCGAGGACCGCGTCGCCGAGCACGTCGCGGAGCGGCCGCCCGCGTATGACCACGTTGGGCCGTCGGATCTGCGCGTGGCGCGCGCACGCGTCGTAGCTCACGTAGCAGCACGTGTTCGGGTCGTCCTTACGGTGCTGGCTCGTCTCGTTGGCGCTGAAGTGGCCGGTCTCGCCGAGCGGCGACGGATCGCATCTCTCGTAAGGCTGGGCGTAGGGAAACGACGGAGCCTGCGCGAGCGCGTCGACGCAGTGGACGTCGCGCGTGCACGATTGCCCGCTGGGAGCATGCGGCTCCGTCATCGGTCGGTGCGCGGTCGAGGCCTCGGCGGCAGCGTCCACGACCAACGCCAGCCCGGAGGGCGCCGACTCCGCCATGGGCGCCATGACGAGCCCCTCGTCGGGCGAGCTCTTGCACGCGACGAGCGCTCCGCCGAGCCCGAGCGCCGCGAGCACTCGAGCGCGCAACCTCGCGAGATCCGTGTCCACCAGCCCGGCCTTTACATTACTTTTCATCGGGAGGCCCCCGTCTCAGCTCGGAAAGGTACATTTTTGTCGTCATGCGTATTCTCTTGGTCGACGACGACGCCGAGCTCGCGGAGCTACTCCGAGAGTACTTCGCCGGACACGAAGTGGAGCTGGAAGTCGCACGGGACGGCAAGGTAGGGCTCGAGCGGCTCGCCGAGGCCACTTTCGACGCTGTCCTCCTCGACGTGATGTTGCCCGGCGAGGACGGGTTCGCAGTTTGTAAACACATCCGCGCCGCGAGCGACGTGCCCGTCATCATGCTCACGGCGCGCGGCGACGACACGGACCGCATCGCTGGGCTCGACCTCGGCGCCGACGACTACGTGCCGAAGCCCTTCAACCCGCGCGAGCTGCTCTCGCGCCTTCGCGCCGTCCTGAGGCGCGCCAAGGCGGCGCCGAATCCTCCGTCCGGCGAGATCGCCTCGCGCATCGTGGTGGGCGATCTCGTCATCGACGTCCCCGCGCAGAAGGTCTCGGTCGGGCGCACGAGCGATCTCGCGCTCACGTCGTTCGAGTTTCGCCTGCTCGTCGAGCTCGCGCGCCGCGCGGGCAACATCGTCAAGCGAAGCGAGCTCGCGAACGCGCTCGATTTCGGCGCGTACGACCCGAGCGTCGATCGCTCGCTCGACGTCCACATCAGCCACCTCCGAAGCAAGCTCCAGGACGACGCGCGCGATCCGAAGCGCATCCGCACGGTGCGCGGCGTCGGCTACGTGCTCGTGAGACCGTCGTGAATCGGTTGGGCCTTCGCACGCGCCTGTTCGCTTGGCTCATCGCGGCGATCGTCGCGGGCATGGCGGCGAGCTCCACGGCGTGGATGCTCCTTCGGTCGGAGGTCGACTCGGGCCCGCTCCGGACGATGTCGCGCGCGCTCGGCGCCGAGATCACCGCGGAGTGGGACGATCCCGCAGCGGTCCAGGCGTCGATCGAGCGAACGCGCACCGCGACGGGCACGGACCTCAAGCTGCGGCGCGACGTGGACGCGCTCCCGCAGAACGTCCGCGCGCACCGCACGAGCCTCGTCTTCGACAACCGCGAGTGCTTCATCCCGATCGTGCGCGATGGGCGCGTCGTCGGCGCGCTCGAGTTTCCCGCCGAGATGCCGCCCGGGCGCGCGCTCCGGATGGTGGTCTTTCTGTGCGTCGCGCTCATCGTCCTCGCGATCGCGGCGCGATCGATCTCGGCGCTCGTCGTGCGTCCGCTCGAGCACGTCGCGGAGGCCGCGCACCGCTTCGGCAAGGGAGAGCTCGCGACGCGCGCCGGCGATGATCCGCACGCGAGCCCCGAGGTGCGCGAGGTCGCGAAGGCCTTCGACACGATGGCGACACGCGTCGAGCGCATGGTGCGCGATCAACGCGATCTCCTCGCGGCCGTGAGCCACGAGCTCCGATCGCCCCTCGGTCGCGCGCGCGTCGCCCTCGAGCTCGCGCGCGATCAGGGCGCGACCGCCCCCGCGATCGAGAAGGTGGAGCGCTCGATCGGCGAGATCGATCAGATCCTCGGCGATCTTCTCTCGATCACGCGCGCGGGCCTGTCCGATCTCCACAAGCAGCCCACGCCGCTCGTCGCGTTCCTCCGTCAGCGGTTCACGGACACCGAGGGCGCGCGCATCATCGTCTCTGGCGACGAGAGCGTCGTCGCGGCCGTCGACCCGCAGCTCTTCGAGCGCGCCGTCGCGAACGTCATCGACAACGCGCGCCACCACGCGGGCTCCGGCGACATTCGCGTCACGGTCGAGCCGCGCGGGGATCGAGCGCTCGTCGCCGTGCGCGACGAGGGCGCGGGTCTACCGCCCGACATCCTCGCAAAAGCCTTCGATCCGTTCGTGCGGGGCGACGGCGCCCGCTCGCACGCCAAGGGCCACCAATCCACGGGCCTCGGCCTCGCCATCGTGCGGCGCGTCGTCGAGGCTCACGGCGGAAGCGCGAGCATTCGCAACGTCGAGAAGGCCGGCAAGGTGGTCGGCGCCGAGGTCTCGATCGAAGTCCCCGCCGCGTGAGCGAGGTGGTAATCTTCCGACGTTCATGAACCTCGAGATCGGCGTCGTCTGCGGCCGCTGCGACACGTACAGCCCGATTCGCACGAGCATTTGCCCGGCGTGCGGAAACGAGCTCGCCTTGTTCAAAGACAAGGCCGAGAAGGCGGTCCCTCAGTCGCGTCGCTCCGACGAGCCCCGGCCAGCGATCGGCACCCCGCCGCCGCAGAACCCGATGGGTTTGTTCGAACAACCGCTCCAACCGCGGCGTCTGACTCCACGTGAAGGGCCGATTGCGATTTCGGGGCAGCCTCCGGTATCGTCGCCAGCCGCATCGGACCTGTCTCCGGAGGAGCTGATGGAACAAGCGAAGAACTACCTTTGCCGCTCGTGCTCGACGCAGGTGCCCCTGGGGCACAAATTCTGCGGGCGTTGCGGCGCCGCGGTTCCACCCGAGATCTTGAACGCGCGCACGCAGTTCTTCGGGCAGCTCCAGATCCCGGGCAAGGCGAAGTTGATCCTCATCCGCGGCGAGGGCGTCGAGGGCCTCTCGTACCAACTGAACGCGGAGCAGCACATCGTCGGCCGCAACGGCCAGCTCGTGTTCCCGGACGATCCGTTCGTCTCGCCGAAGCACGCGAACCTCTTCTACCGAAACAACAAGCTCGTCGTGCGTGACGAGGGCTCGCTCAACGGCGTGTACCTCCGCGTGCGCGGCGCGGTCGACATCGAGCCCGGCGATCACGTCCTCGCGGGTGAGCAGCTCTTCCAGGTCGACGCTCCGCCGAAGATCGGCGACGGCCCGTCAGCCGACGGCACGTACTTCTACACGTCTCCGAAGCACCAGTTCCTCTTCCGCATCACGCAAATCCTCCAGGGTGGCGGCATGGGGATGGAAGTGCTCGCGCGCACGCCGACGCTGCAAATCGGGCGCGAGGGCGGGGACCTGAATTTCCCGAACGACCTCTACATGAGCGCGTCGCACTGCAAGATCGAGGAGTCGGGCGGCAAGCTGACGCTCACCGATCTCAACAGCCGCAACGGCACGTACCTGCGCATCAAGGAAGAGCGCGAGCTCGCGCACGGCGACTACCTCTTCATGGGTCGCAAGCTCCTGCGCGTCGAGATCACCGCCGCTTAGCGCCACCGAGCGTGAGCGCGCGCCGAGTCAGCGCGCCGATGGCCTTGAGGAGCTTGCGTCGGCACGTGCGACAGGAGCGCGTCGAGATCGATCGGCCCGTCGGTCGCGGGCATGAGCTCCTCGAACACGATCCCGAATCGCTCGTATTTCTTGCCGAGCGCGTCGATGCGCTTGCGTAGCGCGTCCGCCTCGGCGCCGTGCGCGTTGCCGAGCATCTCCATCGCGCGCGACGAGAGCTCCTGCTTGTCGACGATGACGCGGCGAAGCTTCGCGAGGTACGCGCCGATGATCACGTCGGGGTAGTGACCGCGCAGCGCGAAGACGTCGTGGCGCGAGCCGCGCGTGCGCGTCTTCTCGACGATGCCCGCGGCCTCGAGCGCGCGCAGGTTCGAGAAGATGTTGCTCTTCGATCGACCGAGCATCTCGCTCAGCGCGTCCATCGATTGCGGACCGTCGGACAGATACAAAGCCGCCACGATCTGCCCGCCGAGCCGCGTGATCCCGGGAAAGCTCGCGGCGACCTCCGCGCCGACGCCGTCGAGCAGCGTGCGCCGCGTCGCGCGCACCGGATCTTCGCTCGCGTTCTCGGTCATCGCATCGCACTATACCGGACCCATCGCGGCGCCAGCCGCGGAACGGTGAGCCCATGCCGAACAGACTGGCGCACGAAGCGTCGCCCTACCTGAAACAGCACGCCGACAACCCGGTGGACTGGTACCCGTGGGGCGACGAAGCGCTCGCGCGCGCGAAGCGCGAGGACAAGCCGATCCTCCTCAGCATCGGCTACTCGGCGTGCCACTGGTGCCACGTCATGGAGCACGAGAGCTTCGAGGACGCGAGCATCGCCGCGCTGATGAACGAGCACTTCGTCAGCGTCAAGGTCGATCGCGAGGAGCGCCCCGACCTCGATCAGATCTACCAGCTCGCCGTGCAGCTCCTCGGTCGCAGCGGCGGCTGGCCGCTCACCGTCTTCCTCACGCCGGACCAGAGGCCGTTCTTCGCGGGCACGTATTTCCCGCCGGTCGATCGCCACGGGATGCCCGGCTTCGCGCGCATCCTCGAGGCGGTCGCCGACGCGTACCGCAACAAACGCAGCGACATCGATCTCCAGGCGAAGGAGATCGCGGACGCCATCGGTCAGGTCGCGAAGCCCGCGAGAAGCGACGGCGCGAAATCGGGCGACCTCGCCCCCGACGTCCTCGCGAAGTGCGCGGCGAAGCTCTCGCGCGCGATTCGACGACGAGCACGGCGGCTTCGGCTCGCGCCCGAAATTCCCGAACACGATGAGCCTCGACGTCCTGCTCGCGCACGGCGTCCTCGATCGAAGACCCGCGCGCGGGCGCTCGCGTGAAGCGCGCGCTCGACGCGATGCGCGACGGCGGCATCTACGACCAGCTCGGCGGCGGCTTCCACCGCTACTCGACCGACGAGCGCTGGCTCGTGCCGCACTTCGAGAAGATGCTCTACGACAACGCGCTCCTCTTGCGCCTCTACGTCGACGGCTTCCGCGTCTTCGCGGACGAGCGCTACGCGCGCACCGCGCGAGAGATCGTCGCGTACCTCGAGCGCGAGATGCTCGATGGCGACGGCGGCTTCTACGCCACGCAAGACGCCGACAGCGAGGGCGAAGAGGGAAAGTTCTTCGTCTGGACGCCAGCGCAAATCCGCGAAGCCGTCGGCGATGACGCCGAGCTCGTGTGCGCGCGATTCGGCGTCACCGAAGAGGGAAATTTCGAAGAAGGACCCGCGAGCGTCCTCGCGATCGCGGCGTCGATCGAGGACCTCGCGATCCGCTTCACGATGGCCCCGAGCGAGGTCGAAAAGCGCCTCGAGAACGCGCGCGCTGCGCTCTTCGCGCACCGCGAGAAGCGCCCAAAACCGTTCCGCGACGAGAAGATCCTCGCCTCGTGGAACGGCCTCGTCATCTCGTCGCTCGCAGACGCCTCACGTGGCCTGGGAAAGGCCGAGCCGAAGTGGCTCGCGCTCGCGGAGCGCGCGTTCGACTTCGTATGGCGAGTGCTCGTGAAGGACGATCGCGTCCTGCGCCACTGCAAGGACGGCGCTCCGAAAGGCCCCGGCTTCCTCGACGACCAAGCCTACGTCGCGTGCGCGGCGGTCGACCTCTACGAGGCGACTGGCAACTCCGCTTACCTGGATCGCGCGCTCACCATCGCCAAGACCATCCGAGCCCACTTCATGAACGACGAGGGCGCCCTCTTCCTCACACCCGACGACGGCGAGTCGCTCATCGCCCGAACCGAGGACATCTACGACCACGCCATCCCGAGCGCGACCTCGAAGGCGCTCGACCTCTTCTCGCGGCTCGGGACGCTCACCCACGACGAAGCGCTCACGAAGCTCGCGGAAGGTGTGGTCTCGTCGCTCGCCCCGTCAGCCCTCGAAAACCCGTTCGGTCTTTCGGCGGTCGTGCTCCTCGCCGATCGCGTGGTCCGCTCGAGCGTCGAGATCACCTTCACGAACGCCGCGCCCGAGAGCGAGCTCGCGAGACCCGCGTTCGACGTGTTCGTCCCTCACCGCGCGATCGAATGGAACATGAAGGACGGTGTCGCACCAAACGTCACGGTCTGTCGCGGCCGCTCTTGTTCTGTGCCCGTATCCACGTATCGTGAGCTGATGAGGCTTCTGTCGCCTCACGGAGACGCAGCGCCAAATGCGTGAAATGAACCAACATCCTACACACGCGCCGAGGGCCTCCGGATCAACGCAGATCCATGGTGATGCATGGATGATCCAGGTGCACACGATGTGCGCTGAAGTCGTCTCGCGCGTTTTCAGCTACTTCGCGTGATCGAGAGGGAGCACGACCATGGCACGAACCGTGGATAAGGGTGAAGGCAGGAGGATGGAGATGAAGGGCGCAAAGAAGCGTCGCACTCGCGGCGCTGTCCAAGTCGAATACGCGTTCCTTCTGCTGTTCGTCATGGTGCCGACAGCGCCAATCCTCATCGCGGGCGGTCGTCAGATGTACGAGTATTACAAGACCACGCGATCATCGATTTTGAGCAGCACACCGTGAAATAGGAGAGACCCGATGAACAAGATGATCAAGTCCAGCAAGTTTTCGAAGCTCATTCAGGACAAGAAGGGCGCGACGATGGTCGAGTACGCCATCCTCCTCTTCCTGATCCTCGTCATCGCGGCGGTCGTCTACAAGAGCGTCGGTAAGAGCGTCAGCACGGCGGGTACGTCGGCTGCCCAGCAATTCCAGTGATTTGAAGCGTTCGGTCTCTCTCCGCGTGATAAAAGAGGAAGGATGATCTACTTCCTCGCGGCGGCAGCGATCATCGCTGCGATCGCTGCCGCCACGGACTTCCGAACTGGAGAGATCCCGAACTGGTTGACCCTCGGTTCCCTGCTCCTCGCGCCAGTCGCGCACATCGCGCTGGCGCTCGTGAATCATAGGACAGGGCACGACGCGGTCGTGACGGAAGGAGGCAGTTCCCTCCTCGGTGCCGCTCTGTGTTCCTTCGTGCCCGCCATTCTTTATCGGCAGGACGCGATTGGCGGAGGCGATCTGAAGTTGCTCGCGGGAATTGGCGCGTTGTTGCAACCGCGCCTCGGGCTCGAAGCAGAGATGTATTCCTTCTTTGCTGCAGGCCTCATCGCTCCGGCGTTTCTCGCTTACGAGGGCAAGCTTTTTCGGACGTTGAAGAACACTGCGTTGCTCGGCCTGAATCCGCTGCTACCAAAGAGGAAGAGGCGTCCGGTCGAGCCGGCGCTTCTCACATGGTTTCGCTTCGGTCCGGCCATCTTCTTGGGAACTTCACTTACGGCCTATCTGCACTGGAGGCGCTAATGGGCAATAAAAGAAGGCACGGTGAAACGCTCAGACGGAACATCCGCGGAGCGGTGCTAGCCGAATTTGCGATTGCCTTCATGCCCATCTGCGCGATGTTCCTCGTGTTGGTCCAATTGGGCCGACTCGAGATTTCGCGTCTTGCCGTTCTGCACGCTGCGACCGTGAGCGTCCGCGCGTGCTCCGTCATCATCGAGCCCGAGCCGGGCTTCGAAAACGGTGTCGACGGAAAAGAGGAAGACGTCAAAACCGCCGCGCACATGGCGATGAAACCGTTCGGTGGCGATCTCGGGGGCAACGAGATCAAGATCACCGAGCCGGAGTGCAAGCACGCGGGCGACGCGAACGGCGGGACCGACACCGTCACCATCGACGCCACGTACACGTGCAACATCCCCCTCGCGCGCAACGTCGTCTGTCCGGCGGGCACGAAAGAGTTCCAAGTCACGGCGCAGTTCCCTCACCAGGGCGCCGAATACAAGTTGGAGTAAGCGCACATGGTTCTCACACGCCAACTTCGTGACAACCGTGGCGCCATCATGGTGCTGGGGATTTTCTTCGCCTGCATGATGATCGGCTGGATGTGGATGCTGATCGGTCTGGGCGACGCCATGATTTGGCGTGATCGCTCGCAAGAAGCGACCGACGCGATCACCTACACGTCCGCCGCCGTTCAGGCGAAGGGGATGAACTTCATCGCCTTCATCAACATCGTCATGTTGCTCATCGTCGCCGCGTATCTCGCGATGGCGTTCCTCTACAACATTCTCGATTTGGGTCTCATCGTCACTGGGCGTCACGGCGACAGCGACTGCCCGCTCACCTGGGATATCTTCGACTCCGTCGACTGTCACGACGGCGCCAAGGACATCGTTGGCGCGCTCCTCTCCGAATCGGGAATCGGCGAGATCCTCATCTCGATCGACTTCGAAGAGGGCGCGACGATCATGCAGCCCCTTCACGACGGGCTCGGCAAGGCGCTCGACGTCTACGACAAGATGATGGGCAAGACGCTGCCTCTCTTGTCCGACTCGCAGAAGCTCGTTGCGGAGGCGGCGCCTTGGGCCGGAGCCGCGCTCGGCGTGCTCATCGGATATCGCTACGAGGATTGGAGCGCGCACCGCTACGGCCTCGGTTTGAGCGCCACGCTCTTCCCCGCGAGCAAGATGCCCGCGCCGGTGAAGGAGTGGTCCAACGAAGATCGTCAGAAGCCGTACACCGGTCGCGACACGCGCCTCGGCCTCCCCGTCGAGACGAGGGACATGGGTCGCCTCTGCTACCAAGCGGCGAAGACCGTCATCGGCGGCGTCACGGGCTTCCTCGACAACATCCCCGTCATCGGCACGCTCATCAAGTGGTTGACGAACGCGATCGCCGACAAGATGGAAGACGCGTACTGCAATCCGAACGAGGAGTCGAAGGGCCTCTTCTCTCCGATGGATAGCCTCGTGGCGGACGCTTGGCACGTTGCGCAATTGGGCGGTCCGAGCCCGGACTACTCGAAGTACGACGTGAAGAACGGCAGCGATTCGATCTGGCAAGCGAAGGACGGCTCGGGAAATCCGAAGTGGGGCCCGAAAGAGGTCGTTGGCTACGCCGAGAACGGCAACGACTGGATGCAGGTCTGGGGCATCTCGTACGGCGGCAACCGTCCGGAGCAGGCCGAGAACAAGGTCGCCGTCGCGGGCATGAAGTGGGACGCGTCGAAGAACTCGGACGGCGGCCTCTCGCTGAGCAACATCCTCAGCGGCGGCTTCAAGGTCTACATGGCGCAGGCCGAGTTCTATTACGACTGCGACGAGGCGTGGACCAACGAGGAGAAGTGCAACGGCTCCGCGGAGGAGAACTACGCCGCGTACAACATGAACTGGCGAACGCGCCTCCGCCGCGTCCACGGCATCTCGTGGGGCAAGGACCTCCTCAACTGGGCGTGGAACACGAGCATCAACGACAGCTTCGACAGTATGGCGAAGAAGTGGGTGCAGAACCTCGGTCTGTTCCAGACGATTCGAAAAGGCGCTCGGTCCGTTCCAAGCGAACGCGTACCTCGACGGTGCCTACTCGGCCACGAAGGACTTCGTGGGCGGGCAAGTGGGCGGCATGATCAACCCGGCTTCGGTGCTACCCGAAGTCATCCACTGAGGCACCGATGACCATCACGATGAAATATTTGGCTCGTCGATCGTCGCGTGGAGTCGCGATGGTCGAGGCCGGCATCCTCGCGCCAATCTTCGCGATGATGATGATGATGACCGTGTACCTCGGTGGTGTCTACGAGGCGAAGTACAAGAGCTTCATGGATGCGCGCTATCAGACGTGGAACAACGCGTCGAACAACTGCGATCCGCAGGGGTCGTCCGAGAGCGCCGGCAACTACGACGTTCCGAGCGAGGCGAACAACGGCGCGGGCGCGAACTCCGACGGCGACTCGCAGAACGGCGCGAGCTCGAGCTGGGGCATCAGCCACGGCAAGGCCGACCGCACGTGGAACTACAAACCCACGCAGAAGTTCAGCAACGACGCTCCGAAGACGGTGCACACCGAGGGCTGGACGATGTGCAACAATCGCAAGTACGGAAAGAACATCTTTTCGTATCTCTGGCAGGGCATCAAATCGTTCTTGTGAGGAGAGGGCCATGCTTTTTCAGATGTGGTTGCTCGGTCGTCGTCGTGGGAAGAGCGCCTCGCTCAAGCGATGGATGGGTGTGTCCCGCGTCGTCGCGTATGGCACCTTCGTCTCGCTCGGGTTGGGGGCGCTGACCGTACGTAGCGCCTACGCGAACGCGAAGGACGAGAGCCTCAAGATGGGACGCGACTTGGCCGACGTCGCCGATCTCCTCACGAACGTCAACGCGGTCAACATCAACAACCAGCCGATCTACATCGCGAACTCGTCGACGACCGATTCGCCCTCGGCCGTGCTCGATCGCTTCGAGGCGTTTTGCAACCGCGACACGGCGTTCTCGGACACCCAGTGGCGCGACCTCGCCAACGTGAAGGGCCGCCCGATTCCCGGCGCGAGCAAGGCGGGGTTGAACAAGCTCGGCGTGATGCGCAAGGACGACGAGGCCAGGCACGACGGGATGGTCATGTGCTTCACGCGCGACGGCAAGCAGACGACCCCGTTCCTCGACGCCATTCGCACGTTCGGGCAGACCGGCGACATCAGCGACCTCGGCAACATGCGATACGTCCACGTGTCGCGCGCGAAGAGCGGCAACACGCTCGTTCAGACCGTGTGGACCGAGGGTAAGTTCAACCTGCGCGAGATCGTCTCCGATCGACCGGGTGACGCGCCTGGGTCCGATCCGGCGGTCCTTCCGCGTCCGGCGCACTCGGAGCGACGCTTCACCGCGCTCGCGATGGGCGCTCCCTATGCCGCACGTATTTATCAGTCGAGCGACGCACCCGAGGTCGCGCTGAAGCAATACGATCAAGAGATGGACAAGCGCGGGTGGATCATCGTCGATAACCCCTACCGCGATCAGGAGCACGAGCTCGGGCGCTGGTACATGAAGGACGGGTATCAGGCGATGGTGTCGCTCCACGCTGCCGACAAAGGGTGTCAAATCGTCGTCGGTGAGATGGGCGCGTCGGACAACGCTCCGAGCGTGAGCAAGCCCGAATGAAAGCGCGCCTCGTGCTTGCGACCGCGCTCGCGGCGGTCACGTTCGCTGGAGCTGCGTACAGCCAGCACGCGGCGACTCCTCACCCGGCCATGCCGGAGACGAAGCCTCCGCCGCTCGTGTTTCCCATGTCGTCGGACAACTTCCGAAAGCTCGTGAACTGGTACGTCGATTTGGCGCACAAGAACACATCGCGCCTCTCGGACGACTCGCGCGCGAACCTCGACCTCGCGATCTTGCGCGTGCGAGATTGCACTTCGAGCGTGACCTCGGACGGAGTCGTGACCGGGCGTGAAGCGAACGCGTGCTTGCACATTCTTCAGCAGGTCACGATGCGCCCGCGACCGCACTGAGCAAACCTCTCAAGCGGCCGACCGCGATGACGGGCGCGACGGGCGCGGGGCTCGCGCTGCGTGAGGCGCTCGCTCGTCTTGCGGCCGCGACGGCGATCGACTCGAACGCAGCGGGCATCAGCTTTTGGAGCTTCTTTGCGCTCACGAGCTGCTCGCGGCTCGACTGGATCACGAGGCGCGTCTCGTCTTCGCCGATCATGTGGTGAACCCAGAGCGTGTGAGGCGGCGCGAAGAGCCCGAAACGGCCAATCGCAGCGACGCCACGCACGTGACGAACGCTCGAGTCGAGCGCGACCCACGGACGCCGTTGCGGATCGTCGGCGACGCGAACGACGCTCCAAAGGACCCAAATGACCGCGAGGCGGACGACGAGCCGCGTGAGGGCGCCGAGGCGCCGTAGGCGCTGGATCGCGAAGTGGAGCATCTGCTCGGCGCTGGACAACTGCTTCGCTTCACGGACGAGCGCGCGGTGCGCGTCGAGCGCGGCACGGACGGCCTCGGCGCACTCCGCCGACTCGGGCGAGGAGTCCGCGAGCTCGACGAATGTCATCGCGTCGGCGGTGGCCGTGTTGAGGCGCGTGGCGATCCCTTCCTCGAAGTGCGCGATGTTCACCATGCAGTCGATGGCGTCGAGCTTCGCGCCGGCGCGCGCGAGCGCGAGGCGCAGCGCGAGGACCGTGGCGCCCTCGGGTGAGACGTCGAGCTCCTTCCAGCGCGCGTGGCCGAAGCCGGGCACGCGGACGAATCCGCCCGCGTCGACGACGCCGCGATCGCGGGTCGACGCGAGCGCTGCCCGCGTCTCGTCGTCGAGCTTCCACTCGAGGCGCGCGGGCGGTCGCGCGGTGGTCTTGCGGCGCTCGCGCCGCGCCGACATTCCGGCCAAGAGTCGCTTGCACAGCTCGAACGCGGCCTCGCCCTCGACCCCGGCGGTGAAGTTGCCGACGAGCGCGACGCGCGCGTTTCGAAACGCGACGATTTGAAGGGCGTGCCAGTGACAGCGATTGCTCGGCGCCGCCGCTTGGGCGAGCGCGCCGCACGCGTCGACCGACGTGGGCGCGCTGGCGTCGAAGAAGACCGAAAAGAGCGCGCCGCTCAGCGCAGCCGCGGACTCGGCGTCCGCTTCGAGCTTGGTCCAGAGCGGCGCGGACTCGCTCCGCCGGAGGCTCGTGACGCGGAGCACGTGATCCTCCGAGCCCTCGTGCGAGAGGCACGCGCGAAAATCTTCGGCGAGGTCGTCCGGGTGACGAGCGTTGCCCGCGTCGTCTCGCACCGCGACCACCCAGAGCGCGCCTGCGGCGCCGACGAGGACGTGAGCGCTCGCGCCGTGGCGCTTCTCGTAGGCCTCGGCGCGTGGAACGAGCGTGGTCCCGAAGATGGTCGCGCATTGCTCTCGAAGGCGTGCCGGGCAGTCGGGCCGCTCGAGCTCGTCGTAGAAATCGACCGCGGCGGCCGCGAGCGCCGCCGCGCGAGCCGCAGCGTCGCCACGTCCGACGTCATCGAGCACCGCGGACCACGACGTCGCGCGCACGTCCGTGGTGGTGAGGCGTCGCTCGGCAGCACGTCGCAGCCAGTCCACGCGCTCGCCGGCGCTTGGCTTGGAGAGCGCCCAACGGAGCGCACGGCGGAGCGCGCCGAGAGACCACGAGGACGCGATCTCGGGAACGGATACGGCCGCTACGACATGCGCCGCCGCCGCCGCTGAATCGATGGTCGGCGGCGCGCGATCGGTCTCAGGCATCCATCGGCCGCGTGAGCTCCAGGACGCGCGAGGCGAGCGTCATGATCTCGCCGTTGCGGCCCGCGCGAGGCGTGCGACCCGCGCGGAGGCGCGGCACGAGCGCGAGGATGCGGCGCATGCCGTCTTGGATGCGACGCGGGAGCGCGATGCGCTCGGAGATCGGCACGAGGAAGTCCGACGCGGCGCGCATGCGGTCGCGCGAGTCGGCCATGGCTTCCTGGATCGGCTCGTAGAAGAGCGTCGTCATGAGGACGACGTCGTCGATGGGGCCGCGCGCGTGCGTGGTGCGATCGAGCGCGTCGAGCTGGCGCCAGAAGCGCGAGACGGCCTCGGGGTGCGACTCTTCGTCGTCGAGGAACGCGGCGAGCTCCGGCATGAGCACGGCCATGACGCCCGACTCCCACATGATCCACATCGCGCGGTGCGCGCAGCCGTGGCGGAGCAGGCGCAGGACCTCCTCGAAGACGCGCGGACGCGCGGCGCGCGCGAGATCGTCTCGGTGCGAGATCATCGCGTCGTAGACGTTGTGCTCGATGCCGAGATCGAGGCGCGCGGCGAACTTGATCGCGCGGAGGATGCGCACCGGGTCTTCGCGGAAGCGCACCGAGGGCTCGCCGATCGTGCGGATCGTCCGCTTGGCGATGTCCTCCATGCCGCCGCACCAGTCGAGCACCTGGCGGCGCTCGAGATCGTAGAAGAGCGCGTTGATCGTGAAGTCGCGGCGGATCGCGTCCTCGTGCGCCTCGCCGAAGACGTTGTCGCTCCGGATGAGGAGGTCTGCTTCTTCTTCTTCGAGCTCCTGCGGGTTCTTCCGGAAGGTCGCGACCTCGATCACCTTGCCGCCGCCGAAGAGCACGTGGGCGAGGCGGAAGCGGCGGCCGATGACGCGGCAGTTGCGGAAGAGCGCGCGGACGTCCTCGGGGCGGGCGCTCGTCGCGATGTCGAAGTCCTTGGGCCGCCCGCCGAGGAGGAGATCGCGGATGCAACCGCCGACGAGGTACGCCTGGAAGCCGTGGCGCTCGAGGCGACGCACGACCTTCGCCGCGTCGGGATCGATCGACGCTTCTTCGAGGAATGCGTCATGGCGGACGAGACCGGTTTGAGCGTGCCTTTCGGCGACGCTCTTGGTCCGGAGCTCTCGTTCGTCATCGCTCGGCTCCACACGGAACGAGGGGAGCTCCGGAGGGGCCGGCAGGTTGTCCTTCTGCCTTGCCATTGAAAGTCGCACCAAGGTGCGAAAAGTCCTTTTGATCCTACCAACCGCGTTCGGACGCTGCAACGGCCGATGGCGGAAACCGTGAAAATCCCTCGAATTTGCGGTGAATTCACGAATCGTGCCGAGACTGTTGACGCAACGAGTGGGGTGATTAGCTTCCCGGCGTGACCGCAGCGCTTCAAGCAGCGCGGCACAAGAGTTTTTCGTTCAAGGACAAGGGCAAGGCACAACCATGGGCAAGATCATCGGCATCGACCTCGGAACGACGAACAGCGTCGTGGCGATCATGGAGGGACGAGAGCCCAAGGTCATCGTCAACGAAGAGGGCTCGCGCATCACGCCGAGCGTCGTTGCATGGGACGACAAGGGTGAGGTTCTCGTCGGCCAAATCGCCAAGCGCCAGGCTGTCACCAACCCGGAGAACACGATCTACTCCGCGAAGCGCTTCATCGGACGCCGCTTCGAAGAGATCGGCGAAGAGACCAAGCGCGTGCCTTACAAGGTCGTGCGCGCGTCGAACGGCGACTGTGCCTTCGACGTCCGCGGCAAGCCGATGTCGCCTCAAGAGGTGAGCGCGAAGGTGCTCCAGAAGCTCAAGAAGGCCGCTGAGGACTACCTCGGCGAGAAGGTCAGCGAGGCCGTCATCACGGTCCCGGCGTACTTCAACGACGCGCAGCGCCAGGCGACGAAAGACGCCGGCCGCATCGCGGGCCTCGAGGTGAAGCGCATCGTGAACGAGCCGACCGCGGCCGCGCTCGCGTACGGCCTCGACAAGAAGAAGGACGAGATCATCGCGGTCTACGACTTCGGCGGCGGCACGTTCGACATCTCGATCCTCGAGGTCGGCGACAACGTCGTGCAGGTCATCTCGACCAACGGCGACACGCACCTCGGCGGTGACGACATCGACAACCTCGTCATCGACTGGCTCATCGCGGAGTTCAAGAAGGCCCAGGGCATCGACCTCGCGAAGGACAAGATGGCCCTCCAGCGCCTGAAGGAAGCCGCGGAGAAGGCGAAGATCGAGCTCTCGAGCGTCCAGGAGACCGGCATCAATCTGCCGTTCATCACGGTCGGCCCCGGCGGCCCGGTCCACCTCGACATGCGCCTGTCGCGCAGCAAGCTCGAGCAGATGATGGGTCAGCTCATCGAGCGGACGATGGAGCCGACGAAGAAGGCTCTGCAGGACTCGAAGAAGAGCGCGAAGGACATCGCCGAGGTCGTCCTCGTCGGCGGCTCGACGCGCATCCCGCTCGTCAAAGAGACGGTGAAGAAGTTCTTCGGCAAGGACCCGCACCAGGGCGTGAACCCGGACGAGGTCGTGGCGGTCGGCGCGGCGGTCCAGGCCGGCGTCCTCAGCGGCGACGTGAAGGACATGGTCCTCCTCGACGTCACGCCGCTCTCGCTCGGCGTCGAGACGCTCGGCGGCGTCATGACCGTCATGATCCCGCGCAACACGACGATCCCGTCGCAGAAGAAGGAGATCTTCTCGACGGCGACCGACTCGCAACCGAGCGTCGAGGTGCACGTCCTTCAGGGCGAGCGCACCGAGGCGCGTTACAACCGCACACTCGGCAAGTTCCACCTCGAGGGGATCATGCCGGCGCCGCGCGGCGTGCCGAAGATCGAGGTCGCGTTCGACATCGACGCGAACGGCATCCTCTCGGTCCACGCGAAGGACACCGCGACGGGCAAGGATCAGAAGATCACGATCACGGCGAACTCGGGCCTCAACGAGGCCGAGATCCAGAAGATGGTGAAGGAAGCGGCCGAGCACGAGAAGGAAGACAAGGAGCGCCGCGAGCAGGTCGAGCGCCGCAACAAGCTCGACAACCTCTGCTACACGCTCGAAAAGACGATCACCGAGCACAAAGACAAGCTCCAGGCGTCCGACGTCGCGTCGCTCGAAGCCCTCATCAAGGAGGGGCGCGAGGCGGTCGAGAAGCAGGACGACGAGAAGGTGGCGAGCGTCAGCGAGCGCCTCGAGAAAGAGGCGCACCGGATGGCGAGCGTCATGTACGGCGCGCAGCAAGGTGGTCCGGGCGCTCCGCCGCCTCCGAGCGGTGACGGCGGCGGCCCGCCGAACGGCGACGGCAAGGCCGGTGGCGAAGGCAAGAAGGAAGGCCAAGTCATCGACGCGGAGTTCGAGGAGAACGCGTAGGAGCCGTGAGCTTCGAGCGCGAGAACGCCAAGACCGAAGAGGTTTTGGCGTTCTTGCTTTTGTGGGGTTGAATTGGCTTCGTGACGAAACGGTGGCTCGCCGTGGGGGCGTTGGTCGGGGCTGCCGAGCTCGCCGTGCCTTACAAGCTCATGGGGAGCGACGCGTACATGGCGCTCGTCTGCGGGCGGCTCGTCGCGCGCGAGGGGCTGCCGCATCGGGATTCGCTCGCGGCGGCGACGGCGGGGAAGGCGTGGGTCGATCAGCAGTGGCTCGGGCAGCTCGCGCTCTGGGCGGTCGAGCGTCTTGGCGGGCCGTGGCTGCTCGTCTGTGTGCACGCGCTCGTCGTGGGCGCCGCGGCGGCGATCGCGGCGCGGTTCGCCGACAAACGCGGCGCTGGGGTGAACGCGATCTTGCTCGGCGCGATCGGGATGATCCTCATCGACTCGAGCTACGTGATCCTGCGCGCGCAGACGTTCTCGATGGTGGCGTTCGCGGGGCTGCTCGTTCTCTTGCGGGACGATCTCGACGCGCCTCGTAAGCGCGTGCATTTCGTGTGGCCGATCTTGGCGCTCTGGGCGAACGTGCACGCGGCCGTCGTGATCGGCTCGGGGCTGGTCGTGCTCCGCGCGGCGTTCGATTTCGCGCAGAAGCGGTTCGCGCGCGGCGCGCTCCTTTGCGCGGGCGCGGTCGCGGCGCCGTTCGCGACGCCCTACGCGCTCGAGATGCCCGCGTATTTCAGGACGTACGCCGCGCACCTCGGAGCGTCGCACGAGTTTCCGGTGATCGAGTGGCTACCGCCGAAGGACGACTTCGTGACGTTCGGGATCGTCGCGCTCGTCCTCGGTCTCGTCTTCGTGCCGTGGATTCGTCGGCGCGAAAGGCCGCCTGCGTTCGAGTCGATCGTGCTCGTCGCGTGCGCGATCGCGGGGCTTCGCGCGGCGCGCCACATGGTGTGGTTCGGGATCGCCGTCGCGGCGTACGCGCCGCTCCTCCTCGCGCGCGTTCCGGCGATTCAGGCTCGCGAGATCCGCGTGGTCGCGTGGGTCGTTCGGCTCGCGCCCGTCGTGCTCCTCGCGGGGCTCGTTCGTCTCGCGCTGATCCCTCGCGGAGGGTTCGAGCGGATGTACCCCGTCGGCGCGCTCGAGCCGCTCCGCGCCGCGATGGGCGCCGAGCCCGCGGCGCGCGTCATCACGTCGGACGTCCTCGCCGATTGGGTCCTCTGGCGTGCGCCCGAGCTCGAGGGCCGCGTCGAGCTCGACTCGCGCCTCGAGCTCCTCGATCGCGAACAGGCCCGCGATCTCGGGCGATTCCTCTTCGCGCGGCCGGGCTTTCGAGCGCTCTATCCGGACGCGCCGATCGCGCTCGTGTCGAAGAAGGATCACGCCGCGCTCGCGAGCGGTCTACGCGCGGAGCCGGGCGCGAAGGTTCTCTGGGAAGGTGCGGACGCGCTGCTCGTGCGGCGGTGATACGCTCGCCTCGCGTGAACGTGAAATGGGCTTGGGTGTCCGTCGCGAGCGTCGCCGCCGCGTTCATCGTCTTTCAGCCGTGGCGCTTCCTCTCGACGGACGTGTGGCTCGCGCTCGTCTGCGGGCGTGAGATCGCCCTTCATGGGCTCCCGCACGTCGACGCGCTCACCGCGGGCACGCTCGGCAAGACGTGGACGGATCAGCAGTGGCTCGCGCAGCTCCTCATCTACTTGGCCGAGCGCGCGGCGGGTCTTCGCTTCGCGATCGTGATGCAGGGGCTCGTCACGGGCGCGACGTTCGGGATCTGCGCGCGCCACGCGCTGAAGAACGGCGCGAGCCTCGCGGCGACGTTCGTCTACGGCGTCGCCGGCTTCGCGCTCGGCGCCACGTTCTTCACGCTGAGGCCGCAGATGTTCTCGCTGGTCGGCTTCGCGGCGCTGCTCGTCCTCCTCGGCTCCGACGCGCGAAGGCCCTCGCTGCGCGTGTTCTGGACGATCCCGATATTGTGCGTCTGGGCGAATCTCCACGGCGTCGTCATCTTGGGCGCGCTGTTCGTGGGCCTTCGCGGCGCGTTCGACGTGCTCGAGGGTCTTCGCGCGCGCGATGGAAGGCGCGCGGGCCGCGGGATCTTGCTCGGGGCGCTCGCGGCGCCGACGCCATTGTGCTCGCCTTACGCGCTCGCGCTCCCCCGATATTTTCGCGAGATCGGCCGCCTTCAAGACCCCGCGCGCGAGCTTCCGATCCAGGAGTGGAACCGCGTCAACTGGCCGTCGGACGTTCCGTATTTCGCCGTCGCGCTCGTCACGGTCGCGCTCCTCGCCTTCGTGCACTGGAAGAAGGAGCGCCGTCCGGCGCCGTTCGAGACGTTCGTGCTCGCGCTCACCGCGGTCGCGCCGCTCCAAGCGAGCCGACACCTCCAGTGGTTCGGGCTCGCGATCGCGGCCTATGCGCCGTGCATGCTCGACTCGGTCTCGGCGATTCGCGAGGGGCGCGTGCTCGCGCGCGTGGCGAGCGCGATGCGGTACCTGGGACCGATCGTGTTCCTCGCGCTCGCGGTGCGCCTGTACGCGATCAGCGACGACAGCCTGGAGCGCGAGTACCCGCGCGATGTGCTCCCCGTGCTTGCGAAGGCTGCCGCGGACCACCCCGAGTCGACCGTGGCGATCAGCGACTACTTCGCGGACTGGGCGCTCTGGTACCTGCCAGAGCTCCGCGGCCGCGTGCAGTTCGACGTTCGCTTCGAGCTCCTGGACACGGCGCAAGCGCGCGCGATGGGCACGTTCTCGTTCGCGAAGCCCGGTTGGGAATCGCTCTACCCGGATGCGAAGCTCGTCCTCGTCGCGCGCAAGGCCCACGGCGATCTCGACCGCGGGATGGCCGCTCACGGCGGCCGAGTCCTCTACACGGGCACGCTCGCGCGCCTATTCTTCCGCTGAAGGCGTGTCCGATCGGGCTGCTTTTCGGCGTCCGTGGTATCGTCCGCGCGTCTGCGCCACTAGCTCAGCTGGATAGAGCGACGGCCTCCGGAGCCGTAGGTCAGAGGTTCGAATCCTCTGTGGCGCGCCAGGGGAGCTACGGGGCCTGACAGCCGGCGATCAAACCGTCGCCCGTAGCGGCGTGCTCGCACGAGCAGCCTGCGCCCCAGTTGGCATTCGGGAGGCAATTGCAGTTCGCAGGGACGCACCCGTCGGGCAATGGAGCGCAGTAGGCCGGTCCTGGAGGGCCGACGGATGACGTATCGCAATACTGCGTGCGGCCGTCGCACGTGGAATTGTCGCATGCGAAGAGACCGCCGCCGTCGTCCAGCGGAACGTTGACGTCGACGAGCGCCGCGTCGGGCGACGGCGCGACGGAAAGGTCACCAAAGCTGATGGCGTCGGTGATGTGCGCGTCGGTCGTTGCGTCAGTCGAAGCATCGGGCGCGCTCGTCGTCTCGCCGCCACAGCCGAGCGCGACAGCGAGAAGAGCCAAGCGCACGCCCCAGTGGATCACGTGCCCGCCCCGAACCGCATGCGGTCATTGTAGCGCACGGACGTGATCGCGCGGGCAGTGGGATCAATCCGCGACACCCATGAGGGGTAGGTCCAAGGTCACGCGCGTCCCTCGCCGATCGCGGACTCGAGCGCGACCTCTTCGCGCAAACGAGCCGCCGTCGGTCGCGTCCGTCACGACCGCGTCGAGGTCGGTCTTGCGCAGCTGAGGCTCGACGGGGCCGATTCAGCTCGGCGTCGATTCGGAAGCCGGTAACTCGCGTATCGTATCGAGGCCGTGACACTCCGCGACCTCGAGCAGCGCTTCGTCGATCGTGTCGCGCGCCTCGTGACCGTGCGGAGAAACGCGCGGTGGGCGAACGTGTTCTTCGCGGTGGTCTTCGTCATCGGGCTCGCGCGGTTCGTCGCGAACCCGCACGCGCTCGCGGACGGCGACGTCGGCGGGGATTTTCGCGGGTTCTATCACGCGGGGGAGCTCGCTCGGCTCGGGCAGTCCGCGCACCTCTACGATCGGCTCGAGGAGATTTTTCGCGGGGGCGCGGTGGAGACGCCGTTCATGCATCCGCCGCTCGTGGCGCTTCTCTTCGCGCCGCTGTCGGCGCTGCCGTACGGCGCGGCGCTCGTCGTCTTCTGGGCGCTGTCGATCGCGCTGTGGCTCGTGACGTGCGCGATCGCCGAGCGCGAGCTGAAGGACGCGGCGCCGTCGCAAGAGCTTTGGCTCGTCGTGCGGTTCGCGCCGGTCGCGTACTCGATCGCGTACGCGCAGATGACGGCGCTCCTCGCGGTGCCGCTCGTGCTCTTCGTGGTGTCGCTCCGGCGCTCGCGCGACGTGAGCGCAGGCGTGTGGCTCGGCCTCCTCGCGATCAAGCCGCAGATCGTCGTGGGATTCGTCGCGTATTTGATGATCCAGCGCCGGTTTCGCGCGGTCGTCGCGGCCGCGGTCGTGGGCAGCCTCGTGTCGGGCGCGAGCTTCCTCGTGTTTCCCGAGGCCGCGCGGCACTACGCGCACGTCTCGGCGCGGATGTTCGAGTGGACGCGCAGCGCGTCGGCGCGCCCTTGGGCGCAGATCGGGTTCTTCCGGCTCGGGACGAACACGTTCGACGCGGTCTCGCCGCTCCTCGGCACGGTCGTCGGCGCGGCGCTCACGCTGTTCGCGTTCGCTTGGCTCCTCAAGATCTCCGCGCGTCGCGACGAGATCGCTTCGCGCGCTTGGGATCTCTCGCTCGCCGCGGTGATCCCGATCAGCCTGTGCCTCTCGCCGTACTTGTTCCACTACGATGCCGGGCTCGTCTGCGTTGCGTTCATGCTCGTCCAGCACCGACTTCGCCGCGAGCCGCTCGCGCGCGACGAGACCTATTTCACCGACGCGCGCACGAGCGTCGCCGCGTTCGCGCTAGGGCTTTTCCTCGCGATCGGGCCTGGGCTCTCCGAGCACGCACAGACCTTCCTCGGCACGTCGTTCGGCTTGCAGCCGGCGACGCTCGCGCTCGCGTACGCGTCGTGGTCCGTTCAGCGCTGCGTGACGCGATGACACGTAGGTTCGATCCCGATCGCCTCGACGCACGTGACGAACGCGCCGTGTACGCCGTGCTCCCGGCGGCGCGAACGATCACGTCGCGTTACTGGCGTCTTCGCCGCGACGGGCTCGAGCACCTCGAGGCGGTGTCGCGCGAGCCCGCGCTCCTCGTCTCGAATCACAACGGAGGGATCGCGGGGCCCGACGTGCTCTGCTTGCTCGTCACGCTCTGGGAGACGTTTGGTCCGAGCGCGCCGGTCTACGCGCTCGCGCACGACTTCGCGATGCGCCAGCTGACGAGCTTCGGCCGCGCGCTCCAAAGGTTCGGGGCGCTTCGTGCTCACCCGGAGACCGCGCTTCGTGCGCTGCGATCGGGCGCGAAGGTGCTCGTCTATCCCGGCGGCGACCTCGAGGCGTATCGGCACACGCGAAGGCGAAACGAGATCGTGCTCGGCGAGCGCACCGGATTCGTTCGCCTCGCGCAGCGCGCGGGCGTGCCCATCGTCCCGATCGTGGCGCACGGCGCGCACCGGTCGGCGCTCATCATCGACGACGGCGAGCGCATCGCGCGGGCGCTTCGCCTGCACCGCTTCGCGCGCGTGGAACGTTTCCCGATCGCGCTCGCGCTCCCGTGGGGTGTCGCGCTCGGGCCGTGGACGCCCTATTTTCCGCTGCCATTTCGCGTGAGCCTTCGCGTGCTCCCGCCGGTGCGCGTCGCGGACGGCGAAGACCCCGCAATCGCGCGCGAGCGAATTCGCGAGCGCATGCAGTCGGCGCTCTCGTCGATGGCGCGCGAGGCGAGCCGGTGACGCCTCGCGTCGCGCTCCGCGACGGCGGGAGCATCGCGTACGAAGACCGCGGCCCGGAGGGCGCCGCGCCGCCGCTCCTCCTCATCGGACCGCTCGGCGGCGCGATGACGCTCTGGTCCACGTTCGCCGACGCGCTCGCCGAGCACCTGCGCGTCATCGCGTTCGACGCGCGCGGCACCGGTCGATCGAGCGACGCGCCCTGGAACACGACAACGCGCTCGATGGCCGCCGATGCGACCGCGGTCCTCGACGCGCTCGCGGTGAAGCGCGCTCACGTCTACGGCATCTCGCTCGGCGGAATGGTCGCGACGCGCCTCGCGATCGATTCACCCGCGCGCGTCGCACGCCTCGTGCTCGCGTCGACGGCGCCCAAGATCGTCGTCACGCGCTCGCGTTCGATTGCGCCCGCGCTGCGCCTCCTCACGCGCGCGCAGCCGACGTCGCGCCGCTCGCTCGCGCTGCTCCTCGCGGCTGCGCTCCGTCACGACGCGCGCGGCGAGCTCGAGAGGATAGGCGCCGACACGCTGGTCGTCGCGGGCGAGCGCGATCGCGTCATTCCGCGCTCGGCCCAGCGCGAGCTCGAGCGTATCCCGCGCTCGCGCACCGTGATCATCCCCGGCGCCGGTCACGACGTCTCCGCCGAGGCGCCCGCGCACGTCGCGCGCGCCGTGCTCGATCACGTCCTTCGAACGTGAGTGAACGCGTCGGCGATGGCCGCGTCGTCCTCGCCCGCGAGCGGCAAGATGTTCCACACCTCGACGTGCTGCGCTTGCCCGCCGGGCGCGATGCGCACCATCGGCGAGAGCGTCTCGAGCTCGAGGAACGTGTCGTTCACGAAGACCTCCACGTTGCACCCGAAGTCCGTGTGCTCGCCCGGCAGCGGCTCGTGCATCTTCACGAAGAGCTCGCGCTGCGACGCGTAGCCGACCGCGCCGACCACGTCGTAAACGCCGATCTTCTGAGGCGCGCCGACGGCGGGATCCTGCCGAACGCGCACGAACCTGTCGCCCCACGTGAAGCGGCGGTCGTTCATGCGCGTGTACGACCAGGTGACGAGCGGGCGCGCCGGGCCGAGCGCCTCCGGAAACGGCGCGAACGGCGGCTGCGCGATCACCGCGAACCCGCCCGTGCGCATGACCGAGAGCCCCCAGAGCGCGAGCTTCACCTCGAACGCCCCGTGGTTTCGCATGCGGTGCGTGACCCGCACGGTCGACCCCGCGCCGAGCTCGATCGAGATTTCTTTTTCGATGAGCGTGTTTCGTTCGATGGGCTGGGTGAACGTGGCCTCGCGCTCGCCGCCGCGCACCTTCACGGCGTCGTTGTCGGGCCAGTACGTGCGCACCGCATCTTCGGGCGCGTGCCACAAGCGGTGACCACCCCGGATGTGCCACTCCTCGCCAAACGGCGTTGGCTTGCCGGGGACGTTCGCGAGCACGCCGAAGACGTTCTCTCCCCCGCGCCGACGGTACTCGAGGACTCGCGGCCCGAACTCGGTGGAGACGACGACCTCGACCTCGCCGTTGGTGAGCTTGTGCATGGGCGAACGCTTTGCGAGCGACATGCCACTCTGACAGCGATGCCAGACCTCGTCCGCGCGGACGCGTAAAAACCAGCTGAAATACGGCTGGCGCGCACCTTGCGATGCCTCGCGCGCATGCGGTCTTCCTTAGCCTTAACTTCATGTCTCCTCCTCGCGCTCGGCGCCGCCGGGTGCGGCGCCAGCGCTTCTTCCTCCGCGAATTCGGGAGCGGCACCTCCAGCGGCCACCCCCGCTCCAGGCGACGCGGCCCGCGCGATCGCCGAAGCGGACATCATCCAAGTGCGCGACGGGCGGCTCTACGCCATGTCGCGCTCCGGCACGGTGAGCGTCGTCGACGTCTCGAAGGCGGGCACGCTCACGCTCCTCGGGCAAACGACGATTCCGGGCGAGCCGTTCGAGATGTACCTGCGGGGAAACGATCTCGTCGCGATGACGAATGTCACGACGACCCAAGCGACCTACTATGAGCCGGCGGTCGCGAACGCGCAGATTGTCGTGCTCGACATCTCGGACGCGTCCAAGCTCGTGCAGCGCGCCGACGTCGCGATGCCCGGGCAGCTCGCCGACTCGCGCTTCGTCGGAAACATCCTCTACGTGGCGACGTACGAGGACTCGCCGTGCCAGGGCTGCTCGCCGCCGCCGCAGACGCTCGTGACGAGCTTCGACGCGACCGACGCCGCGAGCATCCATCAGGTCGACCAGGCGAGCTTCCAGAGCAACGCGCCCGACAGCTACAACCTCGCGTGGGGCACGCACTGGACGCGGAGCATCCTCGTCGGAGACGGGCGGCTCTACGTGGGCGGGCACGCCGACGTCGACCCGACGACGTACTGCTACTACGACTGCACGACGGCGCCGCCCGAGGGCATCATCGACGTGCTCGACATCACCGATCCGGGCGGTCAGCTCGGCAAGGGCGCGCGCATCACGGTCGCGGGCGCGGTCTTGAGCCGCTGGCAGATGGACGAGCGAAACGGCGTGTTTCGCGTGATCTCGCAGGTCGGCGCGGGCCGCACGGGCAACGGCGTCGCGATGCCCAACGTCGAGACGTTCCAGATCGCGAGCACGCAGTCGTTCGTGCCGCTCGGCAAGACGACCCTCGAGCTCCCGATGCAAGAGGGGCTTCGCACGGTCGCGTTCGACGACACGCGCGCCTACGCGATCACGTACAACCAGACCGATCCGCTCTTCGCGATCGATCTCACCGACCCCGCGAACCCGAAGCAGCGCGGCCAGCTCGCGATGCCCGGCTTCATGTTCTACCTCCAGCCGCACGGCGATCGCATCATCGGCCTCGGCATCGACCGCACCGACCCGAACGGCAGCCTCAACGTGTCGCTCTTCGACGTGAGCAACATGGACTCGCCGAAGATGCTCGCGCGCGCGGCGTTCGCGGCGAACGATTTCTACGAGGACTACGCGATCCTCAACGGCGAGCTGCCCGAGGATCAGGATCGCATCCAGAAGGCGTTCCGCGTGTTCGACGACGGCATCGTCGCGGTGCCGTACTCGTCGCCACAAGGCTGCGGCGACAATGGGAGCGGCGTGCAGCTCGTGAAGTGGCAGAACGACTCGCTCGAGCTCGACTCGTTCCTCTCGCTCCCGAACCATCCGCGCCGCGCCTTCGAGAACAACGGCGAGATCCTGACCGTGTCGGACTCGAACGTGCGCTCGTTCGCGAGCGGGTCGAACACGGCCGACGTGGTCATCGGGACGTGCGAGCAAGACCCGAGCTCGAGCGGCTACGGCGGCTATGGCGGCGGCTACGGCGGCGGTTACGGCGGCGGGTACAACACGCCGAAATACGGCGATGGGTGCTCCGTGAGCGCACCCGGCGAGACCTCGCGAAACGGCGCGTTCTTCGCGCTCGCGCTCGCGGGGCTCGTCATCGCGCGGCGTCGTCGGTGCTAGCATCGCGGCGTGGACAACGAGACCATCGCGCGCACGTTCCTCGAGCTGGCCGACGTGCTCGAGCTGCTCGGTGAGGTGCCGTTCAAGGTGCGGGCGTTCCGCACCGCGGCGCGCGCGATCGAGGGCATGGGCGAGCCGATCGCGGCGAAGGTGAAGGCGGGCACGCTCGGCAAGACCCACGGCATCGGGGACGGCGTCGTCCGGCGCATGAAGGAGCTCATCGAGACCGGCAAGCTCGCCGATCTCGACGAGCACCGCGCGAAGCTCCCGCCCGGCCTCATGGATCTCATGAACTTGCCCGGCGTCGGCATCAAGACCGCGCAACAAGTGTGGAAGGAGCGCGGCATCACGACCGTCGACGCGCTCGAGGCCGCCGCGAAGGACCACAAGCTCGCGGACCTCCCGCGCTTCGGCGCGAAGCGCGAGGAGAAGCTCATCGCGTCGATCGCCGCGTGGAGGAAGCGCGCGTCCGCGCCGAAGCGCTGGCTCATGGCCGAGGCGCTCGAGCTCGCAGAGGCCCTCTGCGCGAAGGTCCGCGCGGTGCCCGGTGTGCTCCAGTGCGAGTTCGCCGGGAGCCTGCGGCGCCGGCGCGAGACCGTGGGCGACATCGACATGCTCGTCGCGGCCGACGCGGACTACGCGCCGAAGATCATGACGACGTTCTCGACGCTCCCCGAGGTCTCGGAGATCCTCGCGAGCGGCGACACGAAGACCACGGTCATCCTGAAGAACGGCATCCAGTGCGATCTGCGCGTCGTGCCGCGCGCGTCGTTCGGCGCCGCGCTCCAGTACTTCACGGGCTCGAAGGAGCACAACGTGGCGATGCGCACGATCGCCGTGAAGAAGAAGCTCAAGGTGAGCGAGTACGGAGTCTTCGACGAGAAAGAAAAATCGATCGCGGGCCAGACCGAGGAGGAGGTCTACGAGGCGATCGGCCTCCAGTGGATGGCCCCCGAGCTACGGGAAAACCGCGGCGAAATCGAGGCGGCGAAGAACGGCACGCTCCCCGAGCTCGTCGAGCTCTCGGACCTCATCGGCGATCTCCACATGCACACGACCGAGACCGACGGGCGCGCGTCGATCGAAGAGATGGCGAAGGCGGCGCTCGCCGCCGGCCGCAAGTACATCGCCATCACCGATCACTCCGCGTCGCTCACGATCGCCAACGGCGTCACGGTCGAGCGCCTGCGCGCGCACGTGAAGCGCATTCGCGCGGTCGACGAGAAGATGAAGGGCAAGATCCGAGTGCTCGCGGGGCTCGAGACCGACATCCTCGCCGACGGTTCGCTCGATCTCGAGGGCGAGCTCGGCAAGCTCGATTGGGTCGTCGGCAGCGTTCACTCGAAGCTCGGCATGCCGCGCGAGGAGATGACCAAGCGCATCGTGCGCGCGATCGAGTCGGGCAAGATCGACGCGCTAGGTCACCCCTTCGGGCGCCAGATCGGCCAGCGCGAGCCGAGCGAGCTCGACCTCGAGGTGATCCTCGCGGCGCTCGCGAAGACCGGCGTCGCGATCGAATTGAACAGCTCTCCCTTGCGACTCGACGTGCCCGAGAACGGCGCGCGCATGGCCCGTGAGCTTGGTGTGCCGGTCGTGATCGACTCCGACGCGCACTCGGTGCGTGAGCTCTTGCACCTGAAATACGGCGTCGGCATCGCGCGGCGCGCGTGGCTCGGCAAGGAGCACGTGCTCACGGCGCAAAAGGTCGAAGCGATCAAGGAGCACCGCGCGGCGCGCGCGAGCTAGCGGCTCGTCACGGTGAGCGACACGCTCGCCGCGCCCGGATCGGGCTGGACGAGCATCTGGCCTGGCGCGGTCGTCACGTCGTAGCACCCGCCCGTGAGCGCGACGTCGTAGCCGTTCGGATACGCGCGCGCGGGGAGCGAAACCTCGGTGACGCCGCTCGCGGGCGCGTACGCGAGCGTGAACGTGGAGGTCGCCGTGTCGAAGCCGGTGGCGATCGACGAGCCCGCGACCGCGCGCGCGAACGGACGAATGACCGCCTGCGCGACGGGGAGCTCGTTTCCGTTCGCGTCGACGAGCCAATCGGACTCGCTGTTCCACAGATTCCGCCGACTGGCTGTACTCCCACTCGGTGCCGCTCAGGCCGAGCGCGTCGAAGGCGTCGAAGTGCGCTTGCATGAACGGGAGCGTGCTCGGCAAGTCGTTGCGCGCGCCGAACTCGCCGACCCACACCGGGACGTTCCACTGCGCGCCGACCGCTTGCCATTTGCGCATGTTGTCGAGCACCGCCTCGGGGGTGGGCGCGAGCGGATAGAAGTGCGGCGCGAAGACCACGCCGTCGCCCGGCGGACGCTGCAACGTCGTCGAGAGGTTGACGCCCGCGATGCCCGTGGGATCGACGAACACGAGCGACGTCGGCGCGAGCCCGCGCATGTGCGGCACCATGGTCTGATAGAACGCCGTGAGGATGGACGCGGAGAACGTGTCGTCCGGCTGCGTTCCAGAGTCCGGCTCGTTGATCGGCTCGAAGCCGAGCACGCCGGGCTTGTCCTTGTAGCGCGCGATCATCACGTCCCACGCGGCGAGGTACTCGGTCTGGACGTTCCCCGAGTTCGCCCAAAACGCGTCGAACGCGGCCTGCACGTTCGCGTCGTTGAAATACGAGAACGACCACTGCGGGCAGTCGTGGTGAGGCGCGGGCGGGTTCGCCACGGTCCACCCGGGGAAGCCGTCGCCGCAATAGACCTCGGAGTAAATGTCTTGGTGGAAGTCGACCACGGTCCAGATGCCGCGCGCCCACGCGGCGTCGAGGATCGCGTCGTAGCGCGCGAGCCACTGCGGGTCGTCTTGGCCCTGCGTCGGCTCGAGCGCCGCCCACGTGAACGGGACGCGCATGACGTCGATGCCCCAGCCCGCCGCGCGATCCATGTACTTTGCAAGCGCTCCGTCGAAGTCGCTCCCGAAGTCGAACGGCACGTAGGGCGCGAACTTGCTGCGGCCGCCCGCGTCGACCCCGCGAAGGAAGACGACGCGCCCGAGGCTGTCTTTGAAATTCGTGCCGTCGGTCGCGAGCCTGAAATCCGCCTGCGGGCGCGCAATCGTGCACACGCGCGCGACGGGCTTGGAGTCGCATCGCGGCACGAACGCGACGCACGCGAGCGCGGAGACGACGAACGGCCAGCGCATCGCGGCAGATTACATCAACGCTCCTTCCACACGGGCCTGAACATCCGCGCGAGAGCACCACGATCGGTTAACATTCGCCCGTGACGTTGCCTTTCAAGCCGCCGATCGAGCCCATGCTCGCGAAGCTCACGAGCGGGATCCCCGAGGGGGCGAATTTCATCTTCGAGCCCAAGTGGGACGGTTTTCGCGCGCTCGTGTTTCGCGACGGCGACGACGTCGTCATCCAGAGCCGCGATCTCAAGCCGCTGCAGAGGTACTTCCCCGAGCTCATCGAGCCGCTCAAGAAGAACCTGCCGGAGCGATGCATCCTCGACGGCGAGGTCGTCATCGCGCACGGTGGTGCGCTCCAGTTCGAGGCGCTCCTCCAGCGCATCCACCCTGCTGCGTCGCGCGTGAAGATGCTCTCCGAGCAGTGGCCCGCGTCGTACGTCGCGTTCGACATGCTCGCTCTCGGCGAAGAGGATCTCCGGCAAAAACCGCAGAAAGAGCGCCGCGCGAAGCTCGAGGCGTCGCTCGGAAAAGCCGTGCCGCCCGTCTACATGACGCCCGCGACGCGCGACCGCGCGCTCGCGACGGACTGGTTCAACCGCTTCGAGGGCGCCGGCCTCGACGGCGTCGTCGCGAAGGACGAAAACCTCGTCTACTCGCCCGGCAAGCGCACGATGATCGAGATCAAGCACGAGCGCACCGTCGACTGCGCCGTCGCGGGGTTCCGTTGGTACAAGGACATGAAGGGCGTCGCCGTCGGCTCGCTGCTGCTCGGCCTCTTCGACGCCGAGGGTCACCTCCAACACATCGGCGTCACGTCCTCGTTCAACCTCGAGCGTCGCAAGGAGCTCTTGAAGGAGCTCGAGCCGCTCCGCGAGAACGCGGTGAAGGATCACCCGTGGGCCGACTGGGCCGCCGAGCAGCGCGAGGAGGGCGATCGCAAGCCCGGCATGAAGAGCCGCTGGAACTCGAAGAAGGATCTCTCGTGGGAGCCGCTCCGCGTCGAGCGCGTCTGCGAGGTCTCGTTCGATCACATGCAGGGCCGACGCTTCCGCCACACGTCGCACTTCAAGCGCTGGCGCCCCGACAAGCGCCCGAGTGATTGCACTTACGAACAGCTCGACGTGACCCCGCCCTACGAGGTCGCCAAGATCTTCGGCGCCTGAATTGGCTCGTCGAGACCGTGCCGACACGTTTGCCGACTGCTTCGACGTGGGGTCGACGGCCGATTCCGGCTTCGTCACGGCAGGTACGTGCGTGATTCACGACACCACGGTTTGTCACTGATGCGCTCCTCGCTGGCGTTGCTCCTCCTCGCGAGCGCGTGCACGCGCGTCCACCGCGTTCCGCTTCAGAACGGCGATTACGTCAGCGACGACTTGAACGAACCGACGACGCTCAGCGGCATCACGCTGACGGTCGACCTCGGTCACGCGACCGCCACGCTCGCCGACGGCGCGGAGCACGTCACGTTCACGCTGGAGCGCGAACGCGATCCCGAACGCTGGAGGCCAGACTGCGGGACGATGTCGGGGCACGCGATGCTCGAGACCGCGCGGATCTCGCCGACGACGTTCACGCTCCGCGGTCAGCATTTTTCGTACGACTCGTTGGACGCGGACTGCGGCGCCGGGCTGCGGCTCACGCAAGCGACCAACCACGATCAGCGCTGGTTCTTCCGCCCACGCTGACTGCTACGAGCGCCCCGTCCACTCGACGCGCACGTCGTAGTCCGGGTCCGGCGTCTCCTGCGGCGGCCTCTCCGACTCCGGCACGTTTCGCAAGTTGATGCGGATGCGCGTCCACGTTTTGTGGCGGCCGCGCATCGCGTCGACGAGGACGTCGTCCACCGCGAGCTTCGCGGCGACGCTCGGGTGCTTCGCCTTCCATCGCTCGAGCCCCGCGAGCGCGTCGTCTTTCTCAGCGGCCTGCGCGATGACGATGAGCGGGTGCTTCGCGCGGCGCGCCGCGGTTTTCGACTTCGACGGCTGGACGCGCGACTTCTCGCCGGGCTGCTTCTTGTAATGCGGCGGCCAAGGCGCGTCCCCCTCGTCGTGCTCTTGCTTCGCGGCGAGCTCGAGGATCGCGTCGAGCGAGCACGGCGATTCGTCGATCTTGGCGTGCGCGTCGCCGTGCTTCGCGAAGAGCGCGGGCACCGTCGCGAGCGTGAAATCGCCGGGCTCGCAGTCCGCGAGCTCTTCCCACCGGAGCGGCATCGAGACGCGCGCGTCTTTCGTCGGCCGCACCGAGTACGCGCTCGCGACGGTGCGGTCCTTCGCGTTCTGGTTGTAGTCGAGGAAGACGCCGTGGCGCTCCTCCTTCCACCACTTGCTCGTCGCGATCTTCGGCGCGCGCCGCGCGACCTCGCGCGCGAGCGCGAGCGCCGCGCGCCGCACGTCGTTGAAGCTCCATTTCGGCTGGACGCGCACGTACACGTGGATCCCGCGCGAGCCGCTCGTCTTGAGCCAGCCGACGCACTTCAGGTCGTGGAGCACCTCGCGCACGACGCCCGCGACCTGCACGATCGGCTTCCACTCGATGCCGGGCTGCGGATCGAGATCGACGCGGAGCTCGTCGGGGTGCTCGAGATCGCGCGAGCGCGTCGGGTGCGGGTTCAAATCGATGCAGCCGAGGTTCACGATCCACGCGAGCTGCGCGGCGTCGGTGATCACGATCTCGTCCGCCGTGCGCCCCGAGGGAAAGCTCAGCGTCACGGTCTTGATCCAGTCCGGGTGCTTCTCGGGGGCGCGCTTCTGGAAGAACGCGGGCCTTGCGGCGCCGTTCACGAAGCGCTTGAGCGCCATCGGCCGGTCGTAGACGCCGCGCAGCGCGCCGTCCGCCACGGCGAGGTAGTAGCGCACGAGGTCGAGCTTGGTCTGCTTCGTCTCGGGGAAGAAGACCTTCCGCGGGTTCGTGACGACGACCTCGCGCCCCGCGACCGTGAGGACCTCGCGCTCGGACTCTTTCTTCGGCGCTTTGGTCGCCGCCATGGGCGTCATCTTATGCGGCGTGGCATCATGATGGCCAAGTGAAGGCGAGGTTGGTTCAAGAGGTCCTCGACGCGGCGAAGGCGCATCCGGGGCGCAAGCTCGCACGCGTTCAGATCGTATGGGCCGCCGGCGTGATTTTATTCGCGGCGATTTTGGCGGTGTTCTTGTCGCCGGTGGCCGGCATCTCCATGGTCGCAGTCGCCAGCGTCTTCGTGTGGAGCTCGCTGATCATGAGTCGCAGCGTTCTGGAGGTGTCGCTGCTCAATCACGCGCTCGACGCGTGCCGCCGCGGCGAGCGCGAGGACGCCGCGGCGCTCGTCGACGCCGCAGCCGCGAGACCGCATTCGCGGCTCGCTGCCCGTACGGTCGCAGGCCACCGCGCGCTGCTCGCGCTGGACGCTGGTGACGCGAAGGCCGCCGAGAAGCACGCGACGGACGGACTGGCCGTGTCGCTCGGATGGATTGGTCGCGATCTCGCACGCACGCAGATCACGTGGCTGTCTTCGCTCCGCGCGCTCGCGCGAGCGTCCCTGCGCGATGACGCTGGCGCAAAGGCCGACGCGGACCGCGCCTGCGACGTGCGCCACGCCGCGCCGGTGACGTACGCCTGCGGCGAGCTCGCGCGCGCCATCGTGGCCGCCAACGAAGATCGCAAACCCGAGGTTCGAGAAATCCTCGAGCGTTGCGCGCCGGTGATGGACGACGTCGGCGGCCGTGAGCGCGCGCTCGCGCGGGGCCTCGCTCGCTTCGCGGCGGAGCGAAAGCGAACGATTTATCGCCACCCGGCGAAGACCGCGGAGCCTGATGCCTCGAACTGGCTCGCGCCGACGACGAACAAATCGTCGGTCGCTGCATTCGAGCCCACGAGCGCGGAAGTTCCGTTGTCTTCGGTGCCAAGGGCCATCAAGCCGGCGCGCGCGCGATGGAAGTATGCAGTCTTGTGGGCCGCGCTCGTCCTCATGTTCCTCGCGATTTGGCAGGTATTGAACCCTTCTGTTCCACCAAGCGCAGCGACGCCGCGTGTCGAGGTCGACGCGGCTGATCCGTTTTGGTTCTCCGGGCAAGTGCTAGGACCGTTCTTCTGCGTAGTCTTCATGGGCCTGCTCGCGCTGAACACGATGCGCGCCACACGTCAGCGCACGGTCCGCCGCGAGGCCACGCTTGGCGCGCTACGAGGCGAGCGAAGCGCGCTCGCCGCGCTCGAGAGCCAAGCGAAGGGGCGCTCGGCGGAGGCGGCCCTCGTGCTCGCACGAATCGCCGAGCGCTCCGGAGACTTCACGGGCGCGCTCGCGCGGTGCGAGGAGGGACTCGCCTACACGCTCTCACCGCTCGCGATGCGCGCCATGTCCTACGATCTTCTCAGCCCGGCGCTCACGGCCGAGCGCGCGTTTTGCCTCGCGGCGCTCGGCAGGCTCGATGAAGCGACGATCGTGATCGGCTCGATGCCGAACGCGCGCACGTACGCTCATGCGGGAACGGCACACTTTCGCGTTCGCCTCGCGCTCGCGCTCGTTCGGGGCGATCGCGGTTCGGCGCTCGCCATCGCGCGCACGCGCGGCGACGCCCTGGCGCTCCCGTCACGCGACGCGTTCCTCGTCGATCTCCTCGAGGCCACCGAGGGCCGCGGCGCGGACGACGAAGAGTGGTCGCGCCTTCACGCGGAGCTCGCCGCCGACCCCGCGCTCGCGAAATGGATCGAGCACTTCATGCCGCAAAATACGCTCCAGCGTCGCGTCGCAGAACCCCTACTGCCCGAGGAAGAGCTCGACGACGGGCACGCCGAGGCCGCCGCGCCTTCGTCATGACCCTCTGAGGAAACACACGAGCCGCGCGCGGAACGTCGAATGCAACGGCGATCCCATGATCAGTCGCCGAGAGTTCATCGCGGGAACGGTCGCGATCGCCGCGTGCCACGAGACTCCGTCGCAGAAGGGCGCGCCGAAAGAAGGCGACCTGCCGACGCTCACGGGCGCGCAGTCGAAGGACGCAATGCCCATGTCGATCCTAGGCAAGACGGGCGAGCGCGTCTCGCGCATCGGCATCGGTGGAGCTCACCTCGGGCGTCCCGACGAGGGCGAGGCAGTTCGCATCGTGCGCAGCGCGATCGATCGTGGCGTCACGTTCATGGACAACAGCTGGGACTACAACATGGGCAAGAGCGAGGAGCGCATGGGCAAGGCGCTCCGCGACGGCTATCGCCAGCGCGCGTTCCTGATGACGAAGATCGACGGGCGCACGAAGGCATCGGCGCAGAAGCAGCTCGAGCAGTCCCTCGCGCGCCTTCAGACCGACGCGATCGATCTCGTGCAGATCCACGAGGTCATCCGCATGAGCGATCCGGCCGCGTGCTTCGCAGAAGGCGGATGCGTCGAGGCGCTCCTCGACGCGAAGAAGGCCGGCAAGCTCCGTTACATCGGCTTCACGGGCCACAAAGACCCCGCGATCCACCTCGCGATGCTCAAGGCCGCCGACGAGCACGGCTTCCAGTTCGACACGGTGCAGATGCCGCTCAACGTGATGGACGCCCACTACAAGAGCTTCGAGAGGCTCGTCTTGCCCGTCGCGCTCGACAAGCGCATGGGCGTCATCGGCATGAAGGCCATCGGCTCCGGCGACATCCTCGAGAGCAAGGCGGTGAGCGCGGTCGAGTGCTTGCAATATGCACTCAATTTGCCGAGCAGCGTGCTCGTGACCGGCTGCGACTCGATGGGCGTGCTCGATCAAGCGATCGCGACGGTGGAGCACTTCCAGCCGCTCACGAAGGAGCAGGTCCAAGACCTCCTCGGCCGCACGCGGAGCGCCGCGATGACTGGGAAATACGAGCGCTTCAAGACGAGCGATCACTACGACACGACCGAGCACCACAAGGAGTGGCTCCGGTCTGCGAACATGTGAGTCACGCTCGTCGTGACGCGTGTTCTTCCCTTTCACCAACCGCCGAACCCTTGTCGACCCGCGGCTCGCCCATGACGACGCGGACCTCGCGACGCCCCGCCGCGCCGGTGAGCGTGATCGCGCCGCCGCGCGCGGGCTGGCCGTCGACCTCGACTCGCTCGACGCCGCGCTCGACGCCGTTCGGGTTCTCGACGACGACGTGCACCTCGCCGTCGCCGTCGCGAATCGTCACCTCGAACCCGCTCCACGTCTTGGCGATGCACGGGCTCACCGTGAGCGAGTCGCCCGCGCGCTTCACGCCGAGCATCCCCTCGACGAGCGTGCGATACATCCAAGCCGCCGCGCCGGTGTACCAGGTCCATCCGCCCTGGCCGACGTGACCGGGCGAGTCGTAGACGTCTGCCGCGACGACGTATGGCTCGACCTGATACCGCGCGACGAGATCCGACGAAGCGCCGTGATGGATCGGATTGAGCAGGGAAAACAGGCGCGACGCGCGCTCGCCCTCGCCGAGCATCAGGAGCGCGTAGACGGTCCAGAGGACGCCGTGCGTGTATTGACCGCCGTTCTCGCGAATGCCCTTCGGGTAGGCGCGAATGTAGCCGGGCTCCGGATACGACGACTCGAACGGCGGCCAAAGGAGGCGCATCAGGCCGTCGCCGGTGCGTACGAGGTGCTCCTCGGACGCGCGGAGCGCCTTCCGCGCGCGCTCGGGATCGCCGACGCCCGCGATCACCGCCCACGACTGCGCGATCGCGTCGATGGTGCACTCGAAGCTCTCGCTCGAGCCGAGCGGCGTGCCGTCGTCGAAGTACGCTCGCCTGTACCACGCGCCGTCCCAGGCGTGCGCGTCGGCCGCGCGCCCGAGGTCGTCGGCGAGCTTGCGGCACCACGCCACGCGCTCGCGATCTCCGCGCGCCTCCGCGACGGGCGCGAAATCGAGCGCCGTGCGCGCGAGGAACCACGCGAGCCAAACGCTCTCGCCCTCGCCGCCGCGACCGACGCGGTTCATCCCGTCGTTCCAATCGCCGGTGCCCATCTTCGGGAGGCCATGATGGCCGAGGCGTGGGACGTCGAGCGCGCGCGTGCAGTGCTCGTACATCGTCGCCTTGTCCTGCGTGATCGCGGGCGAGCTGAACACGTCCTCGTCGTCCGCGGTGAGCGTGCGCTCCTTGAGGAACGTCATGCGCTCGTCGAGGATCGACGCGTCGCCGGTCACGCGCACGTACGCGGCGACGGCGTAGGGGAGCCAGAGCATGTCGTCGGAGCAGCGCGTGCGGACGCCTTCGCCCGTCCCAGGGTGCCACCAGTGCTGGACGTCTCCCTCGACGAACTGCCTCGACGCGGCGCGCACGAGGTGCTCGCGCGCGATCTCCGGCCGCGCGTGGAGGAGCGCGAGCACGTCCTGGATTTGATCGCGAAACCCGTACGCGCCGCCCGATTGATAGAACGCGCTGCGCCCCCAGATCCTGCAGCTCGTGACCTGGTAGAGGAGCCAGTGGTTGACCAGCGCGTCGATCGTGGGGTCTGGCGTCTGGACCACGAGCGCGCCGAGGGTGCGCCGCCAAGCGCGCCGCGCGGACTCGAGCGACGTCTCGACGACTGCGGCGTCGCGGTGCTTGCGCGCGTACGTTCGCGCGGCGTCGAGCGTGTCGCCTTCACCGAGCACGAACGCGACGTCCGCGGTCTCGCCGGGCGCGATCGTCACGGGGACCTGCAGCGCGCCGCATGGGTCGAGGCCGCCGCCGACGCGACCCGAGAGCGCCACGCGTCCGAGGGCGGCAGGCTCCTCGCGCGATCCGGCGACGCCGTAGACCTCCTCGCGATCGCCGCTGAAGCTGCCGACGGGCTTGCTCGCGGCGAAGAACGCGTGGCGCTCGGGGTGGAGCGACAGCGGGTTTTGCGCGAGGAGGCCGGGGACCGCGGCGTCCCACTCGGTGAAGATGGACACGCGGCTTTGCTCGCGGCTCGACCCGAGCACCCAATCGACGACGCCGAAGATCGAGAGCCGTCGCGCGCGCCGCCCGCGGTTGGTGATGCGAAGACGCGAGGTCTTCACGCTGTCGGTCACATTCACGAAGACCACCATCTCGTGGCCGAGGTCGCCGCGCTCGTGCTCGAACGACGACCACCCCTGGCCGTGACGAACGGTGAACTCCGCGCCGCCGCCGGCCGGAAGCGGCGTGAACGACCACGAGGAGCCGTCGTCGTCGTCGCGCACGTAGAACGTCTCGCCGGAGGGATCGCTCACCGGGTCGTTGCTCCACGGCGTGAGCCTGTGCTGCTGGCTGTTGCCGGACCAGGTGAAGCCCGAGCCGGCTCTCGGTGACGAGCGTTCCGAAGTGCGGGTTCGCGATCACGTTCGACCACGGCTTCGGCGGAAGACGCGAAGCGGACACGGTCATGGCGTACGTGCGGCCATCGCTCTCGAAGCCGCCGAAGCCGTTGTCGCAGCTGACGACGAGCTCGGGCGCGGCGGCTCCCATCGGCTTCTTCAGCGGCTTGCGCGTGGGCACGAGCGCGCGCGGGAGCGCAGGCGACTCGGTTTGCAGGCGCCGGAGCTGTCTCGCGAGCGAGCCGCGCGACGCGTTCAAGACGACGCGCGCGTCCGCGAGCAGGAGCGAGAGCTCCTCTTGGGTCATGTCGCGCACGCGACGAAGCAGCACGCCGCCGCGCTGATCGACATGCGACGCCGCGGGCGTCGAGCGCACCACGGCGAGGATCGCGTCCTGCTGCGGCTGCATGTAGCCGGGCGGCTCCTCGTTGAGCACGACGACGTCCACCGACACGCCGTTGAGGCGCCAGAACTCGTGCGCGAGGAGCACCTCGCGGAGTAGCTCGCCGAAATCGGGATCGTCGATGCGCACCACGACCATCGGCAGATCGCTCGTGAGCCCGTGCGCCCAAAGCCCGCTCACTCCGCGCCCGTGAAACGCGGTGCGATCGGGCGCGCCGCGGAGCGCGGGCTGCGGAAAGATCACCGCGGAGAGAAAGCGCTGGAACCGGTGCGACTGCGCCGCGCTGATCCCGAGGTGCTTGAGCTCGACGCGCGCGTCGGCCCAGGCGAGCTCGAACACGCGCGAGACGATGTGCGGCGTCGAGAACGCCTCAGCGAGCTGGAGCGCCTCGTCGCGCGACGCCGCGAGCGCCGTCGTCAGCGCGAAGCGCGCGTGGCCGCTCGGCTCGAGGCGCACCGTGCGACGCATCGCGAGCACCGGATCGAGGACCACGCCGCTCGACGGCTCGAGCGGGCGATGGAGCGCAGCCGGGCTCGCGCGTCGTCCGCCCGCGCCCGATGAACGTCGCGCGCGAGGTCTCGTGCGTGCCGAGCGACGACCACGCTTCGGGCTCCGCCCAGAGGACCTGAACGACCCAGAGCGGCGGCTCCGTGCTCGATCGCGGCCTTCGCCGCGCGAGGAGCGTGCACGCGCTCGGGCAGCCACTCGGTCTCGACGAACATGCTCGCGAACGCGCGGTGCGCGACGTCGGCCGCGCGCGGCGCGAGCACGGCCTCCGCGTACGTCGTGACGTCGATCTCGCGCGGCTCGCTCCCGTGGTTCGTGAGCGTGACTCGACGCACCTCGGCCGGGTGCTCTGGCGAGACGGCGATCTCCATGCACGTCTCGATGTCGCCGTCGCGCCGCGAGATTGCGACGTGGTCGATCGCGAACGCGACGTCGTAGAAATCCGGCTCGGCCTTCGTCGGCTGGTACCCGGCGGACCAGACGCGGTTCTCGGAGCGCTCGCGCAGGTAGACGAAGATGCCTCCAGCGCTCGAGCGCCGCGTCCTCGCGAAAGCGGATGACGTCCGCGTCGCGCCAGGTCGTGAAGCCCTCACCGAGCACCGTGATGGCCGTCGAGAGATCGCCGTGACCGAGGAGGTGCATGCGCGTGAGCGGCCGCGCGCCGAGGCCCACGTGCTCCACGACGTCGAGCTCCGGCTCGCTGAGCACGGGCGTGCGGAGGACGGACGCTTGAAGATGTACGAGCGGCGCGCGCACCGGGACGCGCTCCTCGAGGAGCAGCTCCGATGCCTTCACGCGCAGATCGCGGTGAAAGCGCGCCTGCATCGGCATCCCGTGGAGCGCATTGTCGAGCGCGACGAGCGTCATGCCCTCGTGGTGCGCCATGTACGTCTTCACGACGACGCTCGTGCGCCCCGGCGGAACGTGGCCGGTCGTGCAGTCGATCGCGTCGTAGAAGCCGTACGGACCGAGCGCGCCCATCGCCTCGAGCGCGCGGAAGTTCGCGACCGCGCTCGCGCGGTGCGACGAGCGCCGCGAGCGCCGTCGCGTACGGCGCGATGACGAGATCCTCACCGAGCCCAGCCTTGAGCCCGAGCCCGGGAACGCCGAACGCGCGGTATTGGTACGTCATCGCGAGGTCCATCACGTTGAACGCGGACTCCGAGACGCCCCACGGCACGCCGCGCTCGGCTCCCCAAGCGACTCTGCCTTCGCACCGCGGACTCGTACGTCTCGTCGAGGAGCGTGCCCTCGAAGCGCTTGGTCACGAGGAGTGGCATGAGGTACTCGAACATCGAGCCGCTCCACGAGAGGAGAACGCGGCTCGAGCTCCCGACGGCCGCGCGCGGGCGCGACATGCGAAACCAGTGCTCCTGCGGCGCGTCGCCCTTCGCGATCGCGAGCAGGCTCGCGACGCGCGCTTCGGAGGCGAGCAAATCGTAGTGCGACGTGTCGAGCCGCGCCGTGCTCGCGTTGTAACCGATCGCGAAGAGCTCACGCTCGGCGTCGAAGAGGAAACGAAAGCTCATGCCGTCGGCGATGGCGCCGGCGCGCGCGCCGATCATGCCGCAGCGAGCGCACGAGCTCGGCTGCAGCGTCGTCGACCGCGGCGGCGTCCGAGAGGGTTCGCGCGCGCGGGACGCCGTCGCGGCTCGCGTCGATGCGCTCGACCTCGGCGAGCGCGGCGCGAAAGAGCGTCGCGGCGCGCTCGAGCCAGTGGCGCGCGACCTCGGGCAAGCCCTCCGAATCTGCGGCACCGCGCGCGAGCGCCTGCTCGGCCTCTCGCAAGCAAGACACGTCGGCGAGCGTTCCCGTCATCCGCTTGCGTGCCCCCGAGAGCGTCGCGCGAAGCGCGCGGACGAGGTCGTTCGCGCCCGCGTCCGCCGCGAGGGCGAGCGCGTCGTCCGCCCCGTCGAAGAGCGTGCGGTTCACGATGGGCGCGAACACGAGCTCCTCGCACGCCTCGCGCAGCGTCCACAGGTAGGCCGCGAAATTTCCGCTGTCGACCGTCGACACGTACTGCGGCTCGAGCGGCGCGAGCGTCTGCGTGTCGTACCAGTTGAGGATGTGCCCCTCGCGTCGCTCGAGCTTCTCGATGGTCGCGAGCGTCTTGTCGAGCCGATCGACGAGCTCTCCGACCGTGATGAAGCCGAAATCGTGCGCCGACACGACCGAGAGCAAGTAGAGGCCGATGTTCGTGGGCGACGTCCGGTGGGCGACGACGCCACGCGGATCCTCTTGGAAGTTGTCGGGCGGGAGGTGGTGATCGCCCTCGGTGACGAACGTCTCGAAGAACCGCCACGTGCGCCGCGCGAGGACGCGCAGCTCCTTGCGCTCCGCTGGAAGGAGCTCGGGGGGCGCGCGCTTCTCTGGCCGGCGTAGGTACGCGGCGACGGCGGGCGCGCTGATCCAGAGCGCGAGCACGGGCGCCGCGAGCGGCAACGAGAGCGGCGCGACCACGGCGACCGCGGCCAGGATCACGCACGCGAGCGCGGCCGATCCCATGAGGCGCGGGTGGACGCCGCGTCCGCCGAGTCGCTCGGCTTGCCCCATCGTCGTCCACTCGAGGAGGTTCGCGTGGCTGATCGCGAGCCTGTGGATCGTGCGCGCGATGGCGTCGACCGCGAGCAGCGCCTCGTCGAACAAGAAGATCCCATGCACGAGCGACTGGCGCAGGTTCGACGCGAGGTCGTCGCCGATCGCGCCGACGAAGGTGCGCGAGGTTCGCGCGCGGCTCATGGCGATCACGGTGCGAGCGACGACCGACGTGGCGAGCGTCACGACGAGCGTGGCGGTGACGAACGCCCCGACGAGCGGGCCCTCGAGCCACCCGACGACGCACGAGACGACGAGCGCGAGCGGGAGCACGCTCCGCCGCAGGTTGTCGGCGATCTTCCACGCGTCGAGCGCGCGAAGCTCACGCGCGAAGCGCAGCGCGACGACGACCATCTGCCAGTCGCCGCGGATCCACCGGTGGAGGCGCGCCGCGGCCACCTCGTAGGACGAGGGCTGCTCGTCGAGCACCTCGATGTCGCTGGCGAGCGCGCTCCGCGCGAAGATCCCCTCGAACAAGTCGTGGCTGAGGAGCGCGTTCTCGGGGACGCGGCCGCCGAGCGTGGCGGCGAACGCATCGACGTCGTAGATGCCCTTTCCGACGAAGGATCCCTCGCCGAAGAGGTCCTGATAAACATCCGACACCGCGGTCGTGTACGGATCGATCCCCGTCGGCGGCGAAGCCACGCGCGCGTAGCGCGTACGCCGCGAGCTCACGGGGGCCGTCCCGACGCGCGGCTGGATGACGCCGTGCCCGCTCACGACGCGCCGGCCCGCGCGATCGAGCCTCGGCCTCACGAGCGGGTGCGCGAGCGTCGCGACGAGCTTGCGCGCCGTGTCGCGCGGGAGCTCCGTGTCCGCGTCGAGCGTGATGACGAAGCGCACGCTCTCGAGGAGCTCTTTGGGAGCGGTGACCACGTCGAACGTCGTGTCGGTCGCGCCGCGGAGCAGTCGATTGAGCTCCTCGAGCTTGCCCCGCTTGCGCTCCCAGCCCATCCAGCGGTCGTGCGATTCGTTTCGCACGCGCCGCCTGTGGAGGAGCACGTAGCGGTGCTCGCCCGGGTGCTCCCAGCGCGCGTCGAGCTCGGCGATCCCGTCGCGCGCGAGCGCGAGCAGCGCTTCGTCCTCGGGCCTGCGCTCGCTCTCGTCGTCGCGAAAGTCCGTGAGGAGCGCGAAATGCAGGTTCTTCTCGAGGTTCGCGAGCGAGCGGATCTCGAGGGACTCGAGCAGATCGCGCACGGTCTCGGGGCCGTCGAGGATCGCGGGGACGACGACGAGCGTGCGGTGCTCCGGCGGGATCGACGACTCGAGCGCCATCTTCGGAAGGACGCGCGGCGGGACGACGGCGACGACGAGGCTGTTGACGATCGCGATCGCGATCTCGGTCGCAGGCAGCGAGAAGAGCGCGATCAGGAGCGCGAGCGGCACTGGCGGGAGGCGCTCGCGTCCGACGAGCGCCGCGAGCCCGCACGCCACGCCCGCGAAGAACACGATCGTCCCGAGGTAGAACGTCGAGGGATGCCGCACGATCGGCTGCGCGATCAGCTCGTCGAAGCGCGCGCGGTAGCCGAGGCTCTTCTCGAGCTCGATGCGCCGGTCGCCGATCAGCCAAAAGCCGATGTGATCCTTCGCGACCTCCGCGAGCGTCAGCGCCGTGTCCGCGACGTCGATTTCGCTCTTCTTCGATCGTCGCGCGAGGCGCTCGACCGCGTGCCGGTATTGATCGCGCGTGGCGATGTCCATCGCGGCATAGGCCCTCACGGGATCGCGGCGGAGAATGGCCTCGACCCGGCTCGCGCGCTCGAAGAACGCGTTCCAGTCGAGCGCCGCGATCGCGCGCATGCTCGTGATCGAGTTGCCGACCGACACCTGATCGGCCGCGCGGCGCAGGTGCTGGCGGCGCGTGAGGTCCTCGGGCGTCGTGCCCATCTTCGCGGCCTGCGCGACGACCCAGTCGGTCGCGATTCCGAGCGGCGCCTCGTGCTCGCGCAGGTGCCGCAAGAGCTCGACGAGCAGCGGCGCCGTGATGGGGCGATCGTTTCTCTCGAGCTCCGCGAGCACCTCGCTGATCTGCTCGGGCGCCTGTCCGTGCTCGATGATCCGCGCGGCCCAAGCCGAGCCCCGCTCGCGCTCGCTCTCGCTCGCCTCGGACGACGCGAGCGCGCCCACCGCCAGCACGAGGCCGACGCGAAGCATGATCGGAACGGCCCAGAGCTCGCCGATCGTGAGCGGGTGGACGGTCTGGTACGCGATCACGAAATCGGAGAGCGTCTGGAGCTCGACGCGCGCGTCGGTGTGCCTCAGGTAGTCGAGGCAGAGCCCGTAGACGCGCGGGTAGCCGCGCATCGCGCCGCTCGCGAGCCGCGGAAGCTCGACGAGGTAGCCCCACGGAAGATCCTCTTCGACCTCGCGGATCTGCTCTTCGACGACGTGCGAGTTGTCGAGCAGCCACTCTTCGGCTGGCGAGGGCTCGCGGCTCGTTCGAAGCGCGCGAGAGAGGACTTCGTACGCCTCGTCGATTCGACGCCGCGCATCCGCGAAGCGCTTGCGTAGCGGACCCGGCGGTACGCGGAGCGACGGCGCGCCGTGCGCGTGCGCGAGCTCGATCGCGTGCTCGGACAGGCGCGCGGCGGTATGGAGCTCACCGCGGAGCGCTTCGGGTTCGTCCCACTGCGCGCTCGAGACCAAGCCCGGGCAGCCGGTCTCCTCGCGAGCCTCGCTCGGCATCACGAGCGGACGCGGTGAAGCCACCCACCGTCGATCAGCGGCCACTCCGACGGCCGACGCGTGCACGACACGAACGCATCCACCGCATGCTTCCGGCAGAGCGAGTCACCGCCGCAGATGGGGCACGGCGCGCTCTCGCTCACCCGCTCCCAATCGGCGTCGATCGCTTCGCGGTGCCCGGCGAGATTGCTGCGCGAGGATCGAAAGACTCGGTTCATCATGGCTGCATTCTCCGCTCGTGCCATTGCACTCCCCGTGCCGACAAAAATGCGCCAAATGAGCCACTTTCAGCGCGCCGGTTCGCGACGCGCGAGGCTTTGCGCCACGTGGGTGCGCTCGGCCATGTGGCGGGTTACCCTCGCGACCGCTCATGACAGGCACACACTCTTCTTCACGCTCGCCCTCGCGACCGCCGCGTGCGGTACGCCTTACGTCGCCGCGCGCGTCCCCCAAGAGATCGCGCAGCCCGACGGCACGAAGCACGAGCAGGGTCAGTTCGAGGGCGTCGGCAAGACGACGCTCTACTGGCAGAGTTGGCAGCCGACGAAGGTCCAGAAGCGCGGCGTCGTCGTCGTCGTGCACGGCCTCAAGGATCACTCGTCGCGCTACGCCGACTTCGCGCGCGAGCTCAACGCCAAGGGCTACGGCGTCTACGCGTTCGACCTCCGCGGTCACGGCTACTCCGCCGGCAACCGCGTCGCGACGACGCTCTTCGACGACTACGTGATGGACCTCGACATGTTCCTCACGCGCGTGATGCTCGACGCGAAGGTCCCCGTGTTCGTCTTCGGCCACAGCATGGGCGGAGCGATCGTCACGCTGCACTCGATCATGTACCACCCGAGCGTGCGCGGGATGATCCTCAGCGCCGCCGCGCTCGAGCCCGGAGTCTCGGGCGCGAAGATCGACGCGACGAACGCGACCGACGCGGTCTTTCCGGACTTCGACGTGTTCGATCTCGACGTCAACCAGTTCTCGCGCGACCCCGAGGTCGTGCGCGGCGTCCGCAAGGATCCGCTCGTCTACCAAGGCGCGGCGCCCGCGCACATGGCCGCGGAGCTCATCGGAGGCATCCAGGCGATCGACGCGACGATGGAGAGCGTCGAGGTGCCGCTCCTCATCCTGCACGGCAAGGCCGATCAAGTGACGCCGCCCGCGGGCAGCAAGGAGCTCTTCGAGCGCGCGGCGTCGAAGGACAAGACGCTCGAGCTCTACGGCAACATGGTCCACGATCTCCTCCACGAGCCGGAGAAGGCGACGGTCACGAAGGACATCATCGCGTGGCTCGACGCGCGCTCTTCTTGAGCGCGGGCGTGGATCCGCGGACCATCACCGAAGCGGCGCCGCGTCGGCAGCGATCGTAAATCGCCCTGAAAAATGCGCGCTTTCGCGTCTGGCGCGCGAGTTGCTCCTCCAGCACGCATGGCCACGAAGCTCATGGTGCCGCGTCCCGCTCGCAGCAAAAATGCAGCCCGAGGAGACGCCGAGAGCGGCGGCGAGCACGATCCCGGACGCCGACGTCCACGAAGAGGCCGACAACACGGAGCCGTCGGGACCTCCGGTCGTCATCGCGGAGGTCGTCGTCGCTCTGCCCGAGCCGCCGCCGTCACGACCGATCGTGATGAGCCTCCCATCGCCAGTACGAGCTCGACAGCGAGCGCAAGTCCAGCCCGCCCGTCCTCGAGCGGCGCAAGCACTTGACGAAGCTCGTCGCGAGCACGGTCGGCGTCGCGTGGTTCATCTGCATCGTCGCGTTGGGCCAGAGCGCGATGCGCGCGATGTTCTTTCAGTGAGCTAGAACACCACACGAAGCGCGACGCCCGACGCGACGCCGAGCGGCACGACGGACCAAGACGCGCTCTTCTTCGCGTCGAGCTCGCCCTTCAAGTAGCGCTTGTATCCGGTGCGCGCGCCGGTCGGCGCCGTGAGGAGCTGCGCTTCGGTGACGATGATGCCGCCGACGCCGTTGGTGACGGCGTTGATCCAGTGCGCCTGCTGGATGTCGTGGTCCGAAGCGGTCGCTGCCTCGACGGCCATGATGCTGAAGAGCGCGCCGACACCGACCATCGCGATGACGTGCTGGAACCACGCGGTGTTGAACGCCTCTTCCTCGCCGCCCTTCTGGAGGAGCTCCTCCATGCGCGCGAGCACGAGGCACGTGCCGGCGGTCCCTCCGTTCGTCTGTTTCAAGAGCTCGTCGATCGCGGGCGCGTCGGACTCCACGCGCATCGAGAACACGATCGCGGTGAGCGGCGTCGCGAGTGAGAACCCCGCGACGATGAGGTTGTCGACGATGTTGGCCTCGCGCGCGACGTCGTTGCCCGCGGCCCACGCTCCAGCTTGAATCAAGCCTGCCGCGACGAAGCCCCAGCCGATGCCGAACCACGCCCATTTCCAGTTTCGCGCGTAGATCGCTTGATCGGCCTCGGTGCGATGAACGAAGTCGATTCGCTCGCTCGCCGCGATCGACGCGAGCTTCGCGGTGCCGCCTTCGGGCACCGGGCACGTGTCGGCGTGTGCGAGCCCGGCGACCAGCGCGACCGTGATGCCGCAAGACCCAGCCCACCACCTCCGCATCGTGCGACGATACACTACCGTAGATGATCGATCCGATCACCCTCGCCGTGCCGGGATTCTTCGCGTCGATCGGCGTCGAAATGGCCGTCGCGCGCGTCCGCGGCGTGCGCCTCTATCGGATGACCGACACCATCACCGATCTCTCGTGCGGGATCTCGCAGCAGATCGAGGCGATGTTCTTCGCCGCCGCGCAGCTCGCTGTCTACGCGATGGTGTTTTCGCGCGTCCGCGTCGTCGAGCTCGGCGGATGGCAGGCGTGGCTCGTCGCGTTCATCGGCGTCGACTTCCTCTACTACTGGTGGCACCGGCTCTCGCACGAGGTGAACCTCTTGTGGGCGGCGCACGTCGTGCACCACCAGAGCGAGGACTACAACCTCGCCGTCGCGCTCCGGCAGTCGATCACGACGGGGTGGTCCGCGATGCCGTTCTATCTGCCGCTCGCGGTGCTCGGCGTGCCGCCGCTCGTGTTCGCGATCACGCACTCGTTCTCGACGCTCTACCAGTTCTGGATTCACACGCAGCTCGTTCGAAAGCTCCGCGGTCCCGTCGATTGGATCCTGAACCTCCCGTCGCACCACCGCGTCCACCACGCCGTGAACCCGCAGTACCTCGACAAGAACTACGGCGCGACGCTCATCGTGTGGGATCGGCTCTTCGGCACGTACATCGAGGAGGTCGAGCCGTGCGTCTATGGCATCACGAAGCCGCTCGCGAGCTTCAACCCGCTCTGGGCGGAGACTCACTACTTCGTCGAGCTCGCCCGGCGCGCGATGCGCCTTCGCGGCGTCGATCGGTTGCGCGTCTGGCTCGCGTCGCCCGCGTGGGTGGGCCGCGGCGAGCAGAAGTACGCCGCCGACGTCCACGCGCGCCCGAAGTTCGACGTCGACGCGCCGCGCGCGACGCGTCGCTACGTGCTCGTGCAATACGTCGCGCTGCTCGCGGCCACGTCGGCGCTCATGTTCGGACGCGCTCGCTTGTCGCCCATCGCGCTCGTCGCGTCTTCTGCCGCGCTCTTGGGCGGGCTCGTCGCGATGGGCGCGCTGCTCGAGGGAAAGCGCTGGGCGCGCGCGCTCGAGACGGCACGCCTCGTCGCGACCGTCGTTGCGGTGGTGCTCGTCGTCCGCGGGAGCTGAGGCCCCGGGCTACTTGCGGTCGGCGACCGCGGCGGTCGCGTCGCCCGCTTCGACGACGCGCGTCGAGTAGAGCTTCTTTCCGCTCTCGGTGACGATGTCGCCCCCGAGGTCGCCCCAGGCGAACGCGTCGCTGTGGATGACGCTCATCGTCGCAGGCTTGCCGCCGGCGACGACTTTGTACGTCGTGCGGACCGCTTCGATCTTGCGGCTGCCGAGGTCGATCGTGACGGGCTCGACGTCGATCATGCCGTCGTTGCGGTCGACGCTCGGAACGGTCTTCTGGAGCGCGGCCTCGTAGGTCGCCATGGTCGTCGCGTGCTCGATGCCGCCTTCGACCTTGGTGACGTCGAGGACCTGCTCGCCCGCGGCGGTGGTCTGCGTGCGCATGCGGAACGTCTGCGTCTTGCCGCGCGTCTTTAATGGCGACCTCGACGACGCTCGCGGCGCCGTCGCGCGAGAGGACGCGCTGCTGGACCGTGATGGGCCGGCCGTTCGCGGCGAACTCGGTCGTGACCCAGTCACCCACGCTGCGCGTGTCGGTGGACTGCGAGATGTACGGATTCGCTTCGTCGGCGACGTTGTCGAAGGTCATCGGAAAGACCTTCGCAGACTGAAGCGGCGCCTCGGCCACCGCGGGCGTCATGTGGTGCGCGGAGCAGCCGAAGACCAGGAGGGAGATCGGGAGGAGTGCGATTCGCTTCATCCGTCGGCTGTCGCATTGTCGAGCCGACTGGGCCAACTTTTGGTCGCGTCTATGCTAAGGCCAGGTCCGCCATGCGTCGCTTCACTCGATTCGTCTGGCTGGTCCTCGCGTACGACGTGCTCGTGGTTTTGTGGGGCGCTTACGTTCGCGTGAGCTTCTCGGGCGACGGCTGCGGGAGCCACTGGCCGCTCTGCAACGGCGAGCTCGTGCCGCACGCTACGCAGACGAAGACGATCGTCGAGCTCAGCCACCGCCTGTCGAGCGGGGGGTCGCTCATCCTCGCGGTCGCGCTGTTCGTGTGGGCCACGCGGATCGCGTCGAAGGGCGCGCTCGTGCGGCGATGGGCCGCGTGGGTGCTCGCGTTCACCGCGTCCGAGGCGCTCATCGGCGCGGCGCTCGTGCTCTTGCGGCTCGTCGCGCATGATCTCTCGCTTCGTCGCGGCGTCTCGACGGGGCTCCACCTCACGAACACGTTCGTTCTGCTCGCGAGCCTCGCCGTGACTGCGCGCGTCTCGGCGGGCGCGCCGCCGCTCGCGTTCCGCGGGCGCGGGTGGCTCGGGGCGCTCGCGTTCGGAGCGCTCGCCGCGGCGCTCGTCGTCGGCGCGACGGGATCCATCGCGGCCCTCGGCGACACGCTCTACCCCTCGCACTCGGTCGCGCAGGGCCTCGCGCAAGACCTCGCGCCGTCGGCGCCCGTGTTCATCCGGCTGCGCTCGCTCCACCCGTTCGTCGCCATCGGCGCGGGTGTGCTCTTGCTCGCGCTGGCGACGTTCGCGCCGGTCGTTCGCCCGACGCCACTCGTGCAGCGATTTTCGCGGGCGCTCTCGATCGCGTACTTCGTCCAGCTCGGCCTCGGCGCGCTCAACATCATGATGCTCGCGCCGACGTGGCTTCAGCTCCTCCACCTGCTCTCGGCGGACGTCGTGTGGGTCCTGCTCGTGCTGCTCGCGACGACGGCGCTCGGCGAGGAGGGCGTCTCCGCGCCGCTGCTACTTGGTCGCCAGAAGCAGCGCTCGCAGGATCTCCGCCTGCTCGGTGATCGCGCGGTCGTGCGTGTCTCGCGCGAGCAGCGTCATCGAGTTCGCGTGGAGCCACGCGACCTGCCAGAGCCCGCCCGCGCGCGCCACGTCGTCGCCGATGAACGCTGCGTCGAGTCGCTTGAGCGTCGCGAGCGCGGAGGCGTACGCGATGACGTCGCCGAAGCGTGACTGCGCGATGCGCTCGATGTCGTCGTCGTAGGTGCACGGGATCGTCGCGCTGAACATCCGCGGCGCGCCAGACTTCGCGTCCTTCGCGGTCGCCGTCACCGTGAACGTGAACGCCGATCCGGGAACCCACGCGGGCACGGTCACGCGCACGACCTCGGTGCGCGCCTCGCCCGCGATCACGTCGCCGAGCAAGAGCTCGCCCGAGTCGACGCGCCACCGAACGCCGCCGCCCGACGTCTCGAGCACGTGCGACGGAGCCGGCGTCCCCGCGAACGAGAGCACGACGTCGTGGAAGACGACCTCGCCAGCGGGCGGAACGGCCATCGGCACGACCTTCTCGCGCGCGGCCACGTCGTCGGCGACCGCGATGACGCCGCTCTGCGCGATCGCCATGGCGTCGTCGCCGCTCACGCCCGCGCGCGTCCCGATGACGCTGATTGGAACGCCCGCGCGCGCGAGCTCGCCCGCGACGTCGAGCGCGCCCTTCGAGGGTGCACCGCGCCGTCGCTGAGCACGACGACGCGACGATGTGGCCCGACGCCGATGACCGTGCGCGCGAACCGGAGCGCCGCGCCGAGATCGCGTTGATCGCGCACCGACGTGCGGAGGCGCTTCTCGATCGCCGCCTCCGCGAGCGATCGGTGGTTCGCCGGAATGAGCGGGACGACGAGCTTCGCGTCGGTCGCGTCGACGACCGCGATGCGATCGTATGAGTCCGGTCTGCGCGATCACGTCCTCGGCGAGGAGGATCGAGTCCATCCCCGACCCGTCGAGCACGATGACGATGTTCTCGCCGAGGCGAGCCGTGCCTTGCGCCGCTGGCGACATCACGTCGACTCGAACGAGGACCTCGCCGCCCCAAGACGGGACGCGCTGGTCGCTCGGACGAAGCGCGAACGCGAGCCCAGCCATCGCCACGACGGTGGGCTTGCTCGTCTCGGTGAAATGCCCATCGCGGGGCAAGATGAACCCAACGGGCGCGCGCCAGGGCTCGTCGGTCGTCTTTCGCACCACGCGCTGGGGCAGATCTGCGCGATCGCGAAACTGGATCCCGTTCGCCGTGAGGACCGCCGCCCCGTGCGCGCCCGGCTCTGGAAATGTGACCGTGCCGTCACGCCCAATCAAGGGCGCCTGACAAGCCGCCACACCGAGGGCGAGCGCAAAGAAGACGGCGCGCCATCTCCATGAGTTACGTATGGCCCTGTGCGGACCTTCCCGCAAGAGGAGAAGGAGACGGGGACGGAGACGGAGACGGAGGGGTGTGCTCGCTCGGCTGATCGATTTTCGCGCCGTGCTCGCACGGGTCAAGGCCAAGCCGCCGCCTGCGGCGGCGGTCGGCTTCGCCGAGCCTTGACCCGTCCTGCGCGCGGCGCGGGAGGGCTTCGCCCTCGCGAGGGCGAAAGGAGCTCATCATGCTGAAGATCTATGACGATGCGATTGCGATGCTCGAGCTGCTGCGGAGCGTGATCAACACGATCGAGCGGCGGGATGCCGATCTTGCGCGGCAGCTGCGGAGGGCTGCGAGTAGCGTCGTCCTGAACGTCGCCGAAGGAAGCTACGCGCGCGGCGGCAATCGCAAGGCGCTCTACAACGTCGCGCTAAACTCCGCGAAGGAGACGCGCGCCTGCCTGGACGTTGCGGGGGCGTTTCGCTACGTCGACGCGATCGATATCGCGATTCTCGCAAAGCTCGACGTGGTCTGCGCGGTGCTCTTCCGACTCACTCGATGAGCCGGAAGAGCGTCGCCGCGATGCGATCGAGATCGTCACGCAGCTGCGCGTCAGTCTGGACGTACCCGAACACCTCGGCCACGTCGAGGCAAGCGCGCGTCTCTTGCGTCGAGCCGAGCGCCGTCCGAAACCGCGCCTTCTCGTTGCCGGCGTGAGACCCAACCGCCTCGGCGGTGTTGAGCGCGATGCTGCTCGCGGCGCGCCGCAGCTGCCGCGCGAGATCCGGGTCGTGCTTGCCAATGGCACGCACGACCGGAGCAACCTTTCGAAGCGTCTCGATGATGAACGAATAAATCCTCAGCATGACGAACCTCCATCGTCCGAATTCGTGCTCGGACCCTCGCCCACCCGCGTCGCGCGCAGGCCCTGTCAAGGATGCGCAGCACCGCCGAAGGCGGCGACGCCGAAGGCTTCGAAAGCCGAGCACGACCCCCCGGATTCGGATTCGGATTCGGAGCGGAGCGGAGACGGAGACGGAGACGGATCGGAGACGGAGACGGAGACGGAGTCGGAGACGGAGACGGACGGAGACGGCCCCGTCTCAGTTCTTCGCGTTCGCGTAATCCGCGAGGGCCGCGTCGCAGTCGTCCACGACCATGCGGTGGCCGTTGGTCTTCGCGAGCGCGCGAAGCGCGTGGAAGGCATGCTTCGCCTCCTCGTGCTTGCCGCGGCGCTGAAGGAGTCGCGCGCGCAAGAGGCGGCCGTTGATGACGTCCCACCAGAACTCGTTGGCCTCGGCGTACGCGATGCCCTGATCGAGGTGCTTGTCGCCCTCGGGATCGCCTTTGTGGCCCGCGAGGTACGCGAGGAGCATGCGGTTGTGCGTCGAGAGGCGCTCGAAGGCGTACTCGTCGCAGAGCGCGAGCGACTGCTGGAGCGCGCCGTACGCGCGCGCGTAGTCGTCGAGCCTGATGAGCACGTCGCCGAGGTTGTGTAGGTTGACCGCGACCTCGTACGTGAGGCCGAGCGCGCGCGCCATGTCGACGGCCTTCTCGATCTCCACGGCCGCGAGGCGAAAATCGCGCAGAAAATAGTGCATCAACCCGCGGAGCTTCTGGCGCTCGCACGCGGCGGCGGTGTCCTCGGGCAAGAGCTGCTCGGCGCGATCGAGCGCTTGCTTCGCGGCGGCGCGATCGCCGAGGGCGGCGTGCGCCTGCGAGAGGTTCGTGAGGATCTTGTGCTCCTCTTGTTTGTCGCCCTCGACCGTCGCGAGCTTCTGCATGCGCACGAGCAGCTCGAGCGAGCGATTGAAGTCGCCGCGACGCCCCGCGAGCTCCGCCCACGCGACGAGCACGATCTTCATGAGCTCGTCGCGACCGCCCGCGATGCGCTCCGCTTCGCTCAGGTGCGGCGTCGCCGCTTCGAACTTGTGACACGCGACCAAGATGCGCGAAGCCGCGACGCGCGTTCGCACGCGAAGCGCGGGGTCGTTCTCCTTGTCGATCTGCGCGATGACGCGCACGCACGTCTCCTCGGCCTCGGGCGCGGAGCGCACCATGCGAACGCCCGCCGCGAGCGCGTCGAGCCACAGCGCGAGCTCGCTCGGCGGCCTTTGCGTCATGTCGCAGAGCTCGATCGCGCGCGCGTAGTCGCGCACGGCAGCCTCGAGCTGTCGCGCCTCGAGGCGGCGCTCGCCGCTCTTGGCGAAATAGGTCGCCGCGCGCTCGCGGTCGCCCGCTTCGTAGAAGTGCGTCGCGATGCGCGCCGCCTGCTCCCACGAGCGCTCGCCCAGCTCTTGCTCGAGCGCGAGGCCCGCCGCCGAGTGCATGTCGCGCGCCGCGTCCTGCGGGAGCGCGTCGACGACGACCTCACGCATGATCGGCGACGTGAAGTGGAGCTCCGACGCGCTCGTGTGCGCGAGGAAATCGCTCGATTTCAGCGACGCGAGCAGGCGCTCGAGCGCCGCGAGCGGCTGGTTGAGCATGCGCGCGAGCACGGCTGAGTCGATCGGATCGCCGAGCACCGCCGCCGCTTGCAGCGTGGTCTTCGCGGTCGCGTCGAGGCGCGACACGCGCGACGCGACGAGCCCACGCAGCGTCTTCGGAAGCGCGAGCTCCTGCCCGAGGAGCTTCATCGAGACGACGCGACCCTCGGCGACGCTCACGGCGTTCGCGTCGAGCAGCCCCTTGATGATCTCCTCGATGAAGAGCGGGTGACCGCCCGCGCGCTCGCGCACGAACCGGACGAGCTCGTCGGGCGCGCTCTCGGTGCCGAGGCGCAGCGACACGAGCCGGCTCACGTCCTCCGTCGACTTCAGGTCGCTCAGATCGATCGACACGTGCGACGAGCCCTTCTCCAGCGGGTGCGCGAAGCCCTCGCGCGCCGTGAAGGCGAAGACGACGCGCGCGTGCGAGAGCCGATCGAACGCCGCCCCGAGGATCGAGAAGCTGTCCTCGTCCATGTTGTGCGCGTTGTCCCACGCGAAGGTGTGCGGCTTGTCCTCGCAGAGGCTCACGACCATGCGCGCGAACGCGGAGCGGAGGGAGCTCTTCGCGTTGGCGCCCGAGTAAGTCGGCACGTTCGCGCCGAGCGCGGTGAGCACCGCGCCGACCTCTTCGTCGTGCAGGCCGAGCGCGCGAAGGCGCGGCTGCACGGACGCGATGCGCGCCTCGGGGTCGCCATCGGCGACGCCGCAGAGTACTTGCAACATGCACACGATCCCGCTGAGCGGATACTCGCGGCCGCGCGGTGGACACGTCGCGATGTAGAAGCCGACGTTGTAGTTGCCCTTCGCGAGCCGGCGCTCCACCTCGACGAGCAGCCGCGTCTTTCCGACGCCGTGGCCGCCGCGGATCGTGAGCACGCGCGCTTGGCGCCGCGTCGCCGACGCGAGCACCTCGCCGATCTTGCGGAGCTCGTCCTTGCGTCCGACGAACCTGCCGAGCGTCTCGTTCGGACCGCGCACGTCCTTCACGAGCGACCCCGCGAGCACCGGCGCCGGCGTCTTCGACGAGTCGGTCGTGAGCGGCTCGAAGATGAAGAGCCCCTTCACCTGGCGCATCGCCGCGCCGGAGATCGCGAGGCGCCCTTCACGCACGCGCGCGAGCTCGCACGCCGACGAGATGAGCCCGCTGAGTCGCTCGTCCTCCGTGGGCGCGCCGCCCGCGGTCACGTGGATGCGCCCGGTGTGGATGCCGCCGCTCGTGCTCGCGGCCGGTCCGATCGAGCGCGCGCATCGTCACGAGCGCGCATCGCGTCGCGACCTCCGTGTCGCGTCCGTCCGGATCGCCGAGCCCGAAGATCGCCGCGAGCTCGTCGCGCTCGCGACGCACGACGAACCCGCCGTACCGCTCGATGATCTGCGCCGCGTTGTCGCAGACGCCGCTTGTCGACGCCGCGCGGGAGCTCGAGGTAGAGCGCCGTCACCTCGCGCCGCTCGCCGAGGCCCGCCGCGCGATCGATGTCGACGAAGCGCACGCCCGTGTCGACGCGCGCGATGCCGCTGCTCGAGAGCGTGCGCGAAGGAGGCACCTCGACGGGCGTGCGCTCCTGCTGGTGCGCCGCCTCGCTCTCGAGCGACGGATCGCCGAGCGACGGCGCGGACGACGCGGGCGCGTTCTCGTCGCGCTGCGCGAACCGCGAGAGAAACTCGCTGAGGTCGTTCGCCGTGTAGCGTCCGCCTGTCGAGTACAAGAACGCGAGGAGCGCCTCGTAGAATCGCCCGGCGTCCGCGTAGCGATCCTTCGCGTCCTTCGCGAGCGCGGTCTTGAGCACCTTCACGAGCTCGCCGGGCACGTCCGGTCGGAGGAGCTCCACCGGCGGAAACTCGCACGCTTGAACGCGACGCAGCGTCTCGAACGTCGTCGGCGCGCTGAACGGGTTCACGCCCGCGAGCAACTCGTAGAGCACGACGCCGAGCGAGAAGATGTCGCTCCGCGCGTCGACCGGCTCGCCGCGCGCCTGCTCGGGCGACATGTACCCGAATTTTCCGTGGAGCTGCCGCGTGCGCGTGTCCTCGAGGTTCTGCTCGAGCACCCCGCGCGCCTTCGCGATGCCGAAGTCGGTGACCTTCACCTCGCCCTCGTACGAGAGCAAGACGTTCTGCGGCGACACGTCGCAGTGCACGATGCCGAGCGGCTTGAGCTGCTCGTCGCGCCGGCGATGCGCGTGATCGAGACCCTTCGCCACCTCGGCGCAGACGAAGACCGCGAGCTCGATCGGGATCGCCTTCTGCTGACGACGGCACTTCGCGAGGAGCGTCGCGAGGTCGAGCCCGTGCACGAACTCCATCGCCATGAAGTAGGCGTCGGGGAGCTTCGCGCCCTTGTCGTCCGTTATCGGGCGCGATGCCGAGGTCGAACACCTGGACGATGTTCGCGTGCGACAGGCGCACCGCGAGCTTCGCCTCGTGGATGAACATGTCCACGAACTGCTGGCTGCGCGCGAGCTCGGGCAAGATGCGCTTGATGACGAGGACCTTCTCGAAGCCCTCGACGCCGAAGCTCTTCGCCTTGAAGACTTCGGCCATGCCGCCTTGACCGAGTCGCTCGAGCAAACGATAACGACCGAACGCCGCGCTCATGAAGAAGAGGTTCGGACGCGATCGCAGCGTCCTTCTTTCAGTCATCGTTTGCAGAAACGACCCCCGCGACACGGTGCGAGCGGAAGTAATCCGCTTCAGTGATTCATGGCAATGTCACATTGAAACGTACCACTCGGATTGTTTGGCTGCGAGCTACACGCAACCACATCGGCGCCGTCGTGCGATGTGAATTACTTGTGGACGTAAGATCGGATTCGTGACCGCGAACGGCTGAATCGGCATGAACGGCAGGATGTCGTCGAGCGTTCGAGTGCCTCGCGCGATCGCGATGACCCACGTCGGCTCTGCGCCGGATTCGACGCGCACCTCGGCGTCGAGCCGAACCGTACGCGCGGCGGCTTCTTCGAGCGTTCCCGGCTCGGGGCCGGTCATCGTCGGGCGCGACGGAATGTCGAACGTCTGCGCGATCCGTCCCCCAATGATGATCTTGGCCGAGCTGACGTCGATCCACGGCGCAGCTCGTACGACCAACCGGCCGATGAGCGCACGCGGTGAGGTCACGACGAGATCGTCTCCAGGTCGAGCTTTCTCGAGCTCGAGCTCGATGATCGGCCCGCTCGTGACCGTCGCGTGGCCGGCCTTCAGCGCGGCGACGACGGCGAGCGGATCGACGTGGCTCTCCTCTTGATCGCCGACGCGCACCATCGTCCGCGGATATCCGGCCCACTGATATTGGATTCGGTGCGAGTCGCTGCTGCCCGTCGCCGTGTAGCGCTTGCCCGCGTTCAAGAACGTGTACCAGTCGTCGAGCACCGCCTCGACGCGATCGAGCGAAGCGCTCTCGTAGCCGTTGAACACTTCGATGGCGTCGAAGTCCGTGCGGATCGACGCGGGCGGAGGATCGCCTCGCTTCCAACCGAACGCGGTGAAATAACCGATCTCGCGCGTGAGGCGCGGGTGGTGCACGACGAGGATGCGCTTCGGATCGCCCGCGCGCGCGCCCGCGAAGACCCTCGCCGCGTCGGTGTTCTTGAACGGCGGCGGCGGCTTGTCGACGGGATAAGGGAACACGCCGAAGTGACCGAACTTCGGCATGTACGTCGTAACCTCCACGCCGGGCACGAACGAGATCTGCCCTGCGACGTCGAGGAGCTTGATCGACGGCTCGTAGTTTCCGACGAGGTTGTGCTCGGTGGGGACGGCGAAGTCGACGCCCGCGGCGACGAGCGACAGCACGCGATCCTCGGCCGATACCGGCGCGTCGAAGCTCGGGCGCGCGTGTACGTGTAGATCGCAACCAAGCTCGCCGGGCGTCGGCACGACGTGGCGCGGCGCGAGCTCGACGTCGACTCGCTTTCCGGGCTCGATTTGAACGATGCGCGTGTCGATCGTCCACTCGAGCCCCTTCGTCGCGGCGACGCGGTATTTCCCGGCCGGGAGCGGCGTCGTGATCTCGCCGCGCAGCGCGTCGACGACCGGCCCCGCGCCCGACGCGCGGTAATCGGGACCAAAGCTCGGATCGAGCGTGCCGTCGATCCCGTGCACGACGATGCGCGCGGTGAGCGGCACGCGCGCGTGATTGAAGTCGAACGTCTTCACGCGGAGCTCGCCGCCGTCGGACACGTCGAGCTTGAGGTCCCACGCGGTGCCGGGCGTGTAGAGCACCGGCGCGCTCGTGCGGGTCGCGCTCGCGCTCGCGTACCAGCTCGTCACGGTCTCGGGCGCGCGAAAATCGAATCGACCCGCGACGTCGGTCGCGACGCGGATCTGCGGCGCGCCTTGATCGTCGAGCCCGACGACCTGCGAGACGCCGGGCGCGCCAGTGACGAGCCCCTTCACGCGCTTGGTCGCGACGTGCGCGCGATCGAAGAGCACCGACCAGAGCGCGCCGCCCGTCGCCGCGATCGCCGCGGTGAACCGCGCGTCTTTCGCGGGCGTCGTGACGCGCATCGCGACGCCGCGCGCCTCCTTCGACTCGGGCTCGAGCTCGACGTGCATCTCGCTCCCGTCGGCCGAGACGCCGAATGGATGGAGCGCGTCGTGGACGAGCGTGTATCGACCGGTCTCGCTCGCGAGATCGCCGAGCTCGCCGCGGCCCGATAGAAAGACGCCGCGCCCCTCGAGCGGCACGCGGAGCCCGACGTCGTGCACGATCTCTCCTGCGTCCGCCGCGGCCTTGAACGAGAACGCGAGCGCGTCGTGAGCCGCGTCGACGGTGAACGTGATCTCGCCGAGCTCCAACGTGTGCGCCCGCGCGACCGACGCGCCGTCCGTCGCGAGATCCGGGAGCACGATCGGCGCGGCGCCGTCGTCGTTCACGTCGATCACCTGCGCGTCGATCGTGCGCGCGTGGTCCGCGGTCTCGATGCGCACGCGCCCGTCGCGAAACAGCGTGAACCGGGCGTGCTTGCCCTCGAGCGTCACGCTCGGCGTCGCGCGCCCGCGCACCTCGCCGCAGCGGTGCATCGTGTGGACGGCGAAGATCGCCGCGACCACGGCGAGCCCCAGCGTGACGATTGGCTTGGCGCGATCGGCGTCGCTCATGACCCGTCCGAGTTGCGACGCTCCCGCGCGTTCGGCGGATCCCGTTCGACGCGAGCTCCTTCGCGCGCGTCCCGCTCCACGTGGCCTCACGCCCGCTGCCCACCGCTGCCAGCTTCACGACGAGCTCGGGCTCGCCGCCGAGCCAGTCGATCGCGCCTTCACCCCATTCCACGATCACGATGCAACCCTCGGCGCGGCGCTCGCGCAAGCCGAGCCGTTCCACCTCGCGTCGAAGGTTCTCGCCCAATAGCCTGTGCAAGTCCGCGTGGAGCAACGTACCGCGTGGCGTGTCGTATTCCTGCACGAGCGTGAACGTCGGCGAGGTCACGCGCACGCTCTCCGGCACGCCGAGCCCGCGCGCGATCGCCCGCGTGAGGAAGGTCTTTCCCGCGCCGAGATCGCCCGAGAGAACGACGAGATCGCCCGGGCGGAGCTTGGCGCCGATCGCCTGACCGAGCCTTTGAGTCTCCCGACGCGTCCGGAGCAGCACGATGGATCAAAAACGATAGAGCGCGCGAACCATCGCGCCGCCGACGACGATCGCCTCTCCGCCGAACGCGCTCTGCACGTCGAACGCCGCCTCGAGCTGGACGTGCTCTCCGAAGCCGATCGACGCGAACGCGTCGGTGCGGAGGAGGAAGCGCGCCTGCTTGTCGCCGGTCGTCACGAAGAAACCGCCGATCGTGACCTCGGGGCCGACGAAGAGCCGGATCTTCGGCACGATCGGGATCGCCCAGCGGCCGCCGACGTCGAGCTGGACCGCGCCTGGACCGTAGAGGTTTCCGCCGAAGTCGGCGCGAAGCGCGAGCCCGCGGAGGATCTGCGGATACTTCTCGTCCGAGAGCGGCGCGTACTCGCCCGTGAGCGTGCCGAGGAACGCGAACGTCGAGAACCCAAAACCGCCCGTCGGGTGCACGAACGCGCCGTTGACGCCGACGCCGAATCCGAAGGCCCATGGCGCGTGGATGCCGTAGCCGCGATCGGGCTCGGGGATTTTCGGAGGCGGAGGAGGAGGCGGCGGCGGGGGCGGGGGCGAGGAGGAGGCGGCGGCGGAGGCGGAGGCGGAGGTTTGACGACCTCGTTCTCCCAGGGGATCTCGGCGTTCGCGAGGCCCTCGGGGCGGAGAAGGAGCGCGAGCATCTCCGCGATTTGCGCGTTCGCCTTCGAGGGATCGATCTCGCGCGCGAGCGACTCGACGCGGCCGCTGTCGACCTGGCACGCCTCGATCTCGACGCGGTACGCGCCCTTGATGGGGCTCGTCGGGTGCGGCGTGACGTGCCCGACGACGACCCACTGCGAGCTCGAGGCGCGGCCCGCGGCTTGGTACTCGTTCTTCGTGTCGGCGACGCCGTCGGCCACCGCGGTCTGCGCGGTGACGAGCTCGGACTCGGTCGCGGGCGTGTTGCCCTTCGCGATGACCGCGCCCTGCGTCGCGAGGCGCGCGGCGTCGAGCTGCTCTTTCGTCGCGCTTCCCAAGAACGGAAGGACTGCGACTTTGTCGGCGAGGGCGCTCGCGGAGACGAGCGTGAAGAGGGCGAAGACGGCGAACGAAAAAAATCGCTTCATGGCGCTGTGCGCTCGCCGGCCGCTCGCGAACGAGCTGGTTCTAGCACGGTCAGGCCGGCTCGGCCTCAGGCTCCTTTTCGGAGTCGTCGTCCTCTTCTTCGTCCTTCGCCGCCGGCTTCTTGGGCTCCTCGTCCTCTTCTTCTTCTTCTTCTTCTTCCGCCGCGGGGACGGGCTCCGGCTTCTTCTTCTTTTTCTTCATCTCGCTCGGGAGGCCGAGGCTCATCGCCTGCGTCGGGTTCTTGCGCGCCTCTTCCCAGAGCTTCGCGTAGAAGTACGAGACGATCACCGCGCTCACGAGGCCGATGAACTGGCTCGTCGAGAGGTTGTACGGGTCGGACTCGAACTGCCCGGGCTTGAGCGCGATGAACGCGATGATCGCGGGCACCACGGAGAGCCCGCGCGCCGCCGTGCGCACGTTCTTGTTCGGAATGCCGAGCGACACGCCGAAGATGAACGCGAGCGCGAAGAGCAGCAGCCCGCCCGAGATGAGGAGGTACCGATCCATCTGCGGCGGCACGTTCCCGCGCTCTTCGTCGTCGCGCCAGAGCTCGAGGATGAAGCGCAAGAGGCCGTACGAGAAGACGAACGTGAAGAAGATCTGCCCGCGGAACTTCTGGTGCTTGCGATGCCAGAGCAAGAGCGCGAGAAGGCCAAGCCCGACGAGCGCCTCGTAGATCTGCGTCGGGTGTACCGGGAACGAGTGGTCCTTCAGGTTGATGCAGTCGGCGGCCTTGTAGGCCATCTCCTGGCACATCTTGAGGTGGTGCGCGTACGGGATGCTGCCGACGAGCGCCTGGCCTTTGTCGTCGTAGCCGAGCGTGCCGTCGGGCAGGTGCGGGAAGCTCCCGAGCTTCTGGAGCCAACCGGGCGACGTCGCCGAGAGGCGCGTGCCGAAGTCGCATCCATAGAGGTAGCAACCGATGCGCGTGATCAAGAGCCCCGACGCGAGGCTCGGCACCGCGATGTCCGCCCACGGCAAGAGGCGAATGTGCTGCCGCTGCAGATACAGCCAGCTCCCGAGGAAGCCGCCGAGGAACCCGCCGTACGCGACGAGCCCGCCGCGGCGTAGCGCGAACCAATCGGCGGTCGTGTCGAACTGGCTCGGGTTGGTGAGAATGTAGAGGACGCGCGCGCCGACGAGCGCCGCGATCGCCGTGATGACGTAGCAGTTCGCCATCGTCTCGCGCGGGAGCTTGTCCTTCTCCGCGAGGCCGAGCGTCAGAAACCAGCCGACGATGAGCGACGACCCGAGGAGGACGCCATACGAGTAGATCGGCAGGGACTCGAGCTTGTACTCGGTCGCGCGCCACGTGTACGCGCCGGCGCACGCGAGCGCGGCGACGACGAGACCCGTGAGCGCTTCGTCCTTCTGCTTCTTGCGCGCGAAGAAAGCGCCGTAGAGCGCAGAGAGCACGGCGAGCGCGACGAGCGCCCACCAGAGCTTCAACGGCCGGTGAGGAAGCGGAATGCGAAAGAGAATGGGATGCATCCTGAGGCGGCTCCGATGGAGCCTGAATTACTCGCAAGACCCGCTGATGTCGAACGATGTCGAATGGTGCTAGATCGCGACCATGAAGCTCTTCTGGGTCATCGTCGCGGCCGGCGCATGCGTGCCGCCGGGCAACAGCACGAAGGATGACGCTGGCGCGGGCACGACGAACGTCACGGCCGCGCCGACGTACCGCCCGTCCGTGGGCGTCATGACGACCGTGTTCGAAGACAACTTCGACCGCGTCCCGCCGCCGCACCCGCAGCTCATTCCGTCTCCCTCGGCGTCCGCGCAGCCAGCCCCTTCGACCGCTGGCTCGGTCCCGATGATCACGCTCGGGCCGTCCGCCTCGGCGATGCCCGCCCAGCCTCTCGTAGACGAGCTCGGCCCGAACTGGCGCCAGGCGCAGACCAACGTCTGGCACATCGAGAACGGGCGCCTCTGCGGGCAGAACGCGCGAAACCACGGCGTGTGGCTGAACCGAATCATTCCGGTGAACGCGCGCATCGAGTTCGAGGCGATCGCCGAGAACGCCGACGGCGACCTCAAAGCGGAGATCTGGGGCGACGGTCAGTCTCACGCGACGCAGGCGACGTACAACAACGCGACGAGCTACCTCACGATCCTCGGCGGCTGGAAGAACAAGTTCCACGTGCTCGCGCGCGTCAACGAGCACGCGCCTGACCGCCGCGAGATCAAGGTCGACAAGGACTCCGACGACCCGAAGGATCACCCGGTGAGCGTCGGGCAGATCTACCGCTTCAAGATCGAGCGCAACGACGGGCACACCGTCCGCTGGGCCGTGAACGGCCTCGACATGCTCTCCTACGACGACCCGAGCCCGCTCGCGGGGATGGGCCACGACCACTTCGGCTTCAACGATTGGGAAGTCAAAGTTTGCTTCGACAATGTGAAGGTCACCCCGCTGCCCTGACGTATAGTTAGGCAGCCGTGGACTCGCACGAGATCGAATTGCTCGTGGGTGAGCTCGAGACGCGCGTGGACCGTCTGCGCTCGCTCTACGACCAGTACTTCATGGGCATCGAGCGCATCGCGCCGGCGGTCCCGCACAAGGACGTCGATCGCCGCATCCAGGTGCTGCGCAAGGAGCAGATCCGCAACACGGCGGTGCGGTTTCGATTCCAAATGATCTTGCAGCGGTACAACACGTACCAATCGCACTGGCAGCGCATCTGCCGGCAGATCGAGGAGGGCACCTACAAGCGCGATCTCCTGCGCGCGCAGCGAAAGCTCAAGCCGGTGCCGGAGGAGATGCCCGAGCCTCCGCCGCCCGAGCCTCCGCCGCCCGAGCCTCCGCGGCCGCAGGTCGCGCCGGCGCCGGTGGCGGTGCTGGCCGCGAAGAAGGTCGAGACGCTCGAGCTCGACGACTTCGGGGACTTGGATCGCGCGCTCGCGGATCCAGCCGCGAAGCCCGCTCCCGCAAAACCCGCTGCGCCTGCGCCGCCTCGCCCGATGTGGCGGAAAGTCGGCGACAAACCCGCGCCACCCGCTCCTTTGCCGCAAAACGCGGCGCCGCCTGCGCCCGCTCCAAAGCCCGCTCAGAAGCCCGCGCCGCCCCCCCTCCCGCCCAGGCGCGAAGCGCCGCCCCTCCTTGCTGCCGCGAAACCTGCACCGCCCGTCGCGCCCAAGCCCGCGCCGCCTGCCCCCGCGCCTGCGGCGCGCTCCCCCGCTGATTTGAGCGACGATCGCCTCCGACAGATTTACTCGCAGTACGTCCAGACGCGTCGCGCCCAGAACGAGTCGACCGCGACCCTCACCTACGACGCGATGGCCAAGAGCCTGCGCGAATCGAGCGCGAAGCTCCGCGAGAAGCACGGCAAGAGCGTGGACTTCGAGGTCGCCGTCAAAGACGGCAAGACCATCCTCAAGCCCGTCGTGAAGCCGAAATAGCCTTCAGTGCGAGAGGCTGCGCGTCGTGCGCGACGACGGCGGGGTCTCGTCGTCTTCGCTGCAGAACAGGATGGCGCAGTGCTGCATGTCGGCGTGGCGCATGCGCGTGCACAGCTCGACGAGGTCTTCGTCGGAGTCGACGATCGAGCCCTCGATCACCTGCGAGGTCTTCGTGTCGTAACGGCACTCGTCGAGGGCGACCCATCGCCCGCGGAGCAGTCCGTCTTGCCTGGCTTGTTGGAGAGAGAGGCGAAGTTGCTGTGGAACGGTCGCCAACGACGAAACCCGACTGCTACCCATTCGAATTTGGACGTTTCCTACACGGGTTCCCCGACCTCGGTCAAGAAACGGCCGATCCGAGTCTGGTCGGGCGTTCAGCCTGGGCGCGTTCAAGGGTGGGTGGTAACTCGCGCCGGCGCCGACGGAATTCGCCAAATCCGCGGTGAGCTGAGCCGTGGGGCAATTTGCGGCGTCAGCGCCTGCGACGCGGCCTGCGGAGCGCGATCACGCCAGCGCGCGGCGCGGGCTCGGGATCGAACGGCGGCAGCGCGAGGACCAGTCGCTCGATGACAGGCAGGTGGTCGCGGAGCGCGCGCTCGGCGCGGATCATGTCGAAGGCTTTGTCGAACACGACGATGAGCACGTAGATCGCCGCGAAGCTCCGCGCGATGACGCCATAGTGCTCTTCGCGTTTGTTGAACGCGAGGTGACCGCCGCGGTGGAGCTGCGCGGTGGCGGGGAGCGCGCGGATTTCGGCTATCGCTCGCGTCGTGATGGGCGAGGGCGCGCCGGGCGCGGGCGTCGCCGAGGCGCGCTCGTCGTCGTCTTTGTCGTCGTCGTCGTCGCCGATCACCGCGATGAGATCGCGGTGCGACTCCTGGATGCGCTCGATGCGCGCGCGCGCCTCGGCGTTGAGCGGGATCACGTTCGCGACGGGCGTCGCCATGGGACCCGCGACCGCGCCCCACACGATCGGCGAGTGCGCGTCGATGACGAGCGCGTCGATTGCCTCCGCGCGCGTCGCGAGCGCCTCGAGCTCACGGCGGAGCGAGCGGCGGCCCACGCGCTTGGGTCGGCCTTCCACCGGCTCGCCGTCGATCGCGCTCGCGAACGCAGCCGCGAGCATCTCGAGGCGCCGCTGGCGCGCGTCGATGTCGGGCGGCGTCTCTTCGAAGCGCACGATGACCTCCGAGCGGTCTCCGAGCGGAACGACGAGCACGTTCTGCGAAGGCTTCGTGTCGCGAGGCTCGCGAGGCTCGGCGCGGACGTCCGACGAGTTCATCTCGCGTGCGACCAGCTCCAAGAACCGCGAAAGCGCGTCTTCGTTCACTTGAGCTCGATGCCTCTCACGCCCGGCGGATGATATCGCAAAGAACGTGCTCGAGCGAACAGCGGCCGGTCGGTGCTACATCGTGGCCATGGCGGACGACACGCTCACCGAGGAGTCGGCGAACCTCGACCCGATCGCCCAGTTCAAGCAGTGGTTCGAAGACGCGCACACCGCGAGCCTGCCCGAACCCAACGCGATGGCGCTCGCCTCCTCGACCCGCGCGGGCGCCCCGAGCGTGCGCATGGTCCTCTTGAAGGAGTACGACGCGAACGGGTTCGTCTTCTATACGAACTACGGAAGCCGCAAGGGGCGCGAGCTCGAGCACAACGCCCAGGTCGCGTTGCTCTTCTTCTGGGCGCCGCTCGCGCGGCAAATCCGCATCGAAGGCGCGGTGGAGCGCGTCACGCGCGAGGAGTCGGCGGCGTATTTCCGCACGCGCCCGCGCGAGTCGCAGGTGGGCGCCTGGGCGTCCGTGCAGAGCGAGGCGATCTCGCGCGCGGAGCTCGAGGCGCGCGTCGTCGAAATCGAGGAAGAGTACGCAGGGCGCGAGGTGCCGGTCCCGCCGTTCTGGGGCGGCTTTCGCGTGAAACCCGCGGTCTTCGAGTTCTGGCAGGGTCGCGTCCATCGCCTCCACGACCGCCTCCGTTACACGCGGCAAGGGGCAGCGTGGCGGATCGAGCGCCTCTCGCCGTGAAGCGCTAACCTCGTCTACGTGAAGCCGTTTCGCATCGTGGTCGCGGGAGCGCTCCTCGCGGCGTGTGGGCCCGCGAGGCCGCCCGAGGACGCGAGCCGCGCAGCGCTGCGCACGCCCGTCGCGCCGATCGCCGATCCGACGCTTCACCCGGCGCGCCTCGTCCCGGTTCGTCCGGGCGACGACGACAGGACGTTCGGGACCGAGCCGGGCGGCGGCAAGCGAATGCTCGTGGGCAACGTGCGCGTCGTTCGGCTCGCGAACGGCGGGATCGAGAGCGCGTCCGATCCGCTCCCGTCGCCGCCGAGCGTGACCGTCGAGATCCCCGAGCGGCTCGGCAGCGGGTTCCTCTTCGTGATCGGCACCGCCGTGTATCGCGCGGACAAATGGCTCGCGCCGCTCCGCGGGCTCTACGAGCCGCGCGTGCAGCCGACGCAGCTCTTCGTCGGGCTCGATCGCGCGTACGTGCGCATGTCGAACAACGCATACGCCGCGTTCGACGTGAAGACGGGCACGTCGATGGATCTCGGCCCATGGCCTCCGAGCCCCGACGTGATCCGTTACGTCGCGGCCGACGGTTGGCGCGCGGTCGCGATCGCGGATCTTCGCGGCGTCGTCGCGACGTTCGACGCCGGCGGCAAATGGCAGCCGCTCAACTTGCCGATCCAGCCCAAGGATCTGAAGCTCGTCGGCGACGCGATCGTCGTGACGGGCACGGACGCTGCGGGCGCGACGCAGGCCTACGCGGTGCAGCCGAGCGGACAGATCGCTCGCCTCCAAGACGCCGATCGCGTCGTGCACGCGAAGCCGCGCGCCGAGCCGGAGGACCCCGCGCGCGCGGCGGCGAAGAACCCGCTCGCCGCGGCGGTGCTCGACGGCTGGCCGCTCGAGGGCGGCACGGCGCTCGTCGCGAAGGACGGCGCGCTCTCGCGCGTGCGGCTCGCCGACGGCGGCATCGTCGACACCGCGCCCGACGCGTTCCCGCTGAAGCCCTCGCGATGCCACGCGGTGTCGCTCTCGCCGCCGAAGGCGCCCGCATCGTTCGGCTTCGTGTGCGGGATGCCGCACGGCGCGACGGAGATTTACGCGTACGACGCGCGAGCGGGAAAGCTCGCGGTCCTTCGCCACTTCGACTCGCCGCGCGCGGTCTTCTCGCCGAGCAACGGCACGCTCGTCGTCGAGGGCGCGTGCGACGCGGACGCGACGCCCGTCGACATCAAGAAGACCGAGCAGCGCTACTGCATCATGCGCAAGACAGGCGCGTTCGAGGACTTCGTCGTGAACGGCGACGTGGGCACCGAGCGCGTCGTGCCGCTCATGGATGGGCGCACCGCGATCCTGTCGCCGCCCGCGTCGGATTCTCGCGACGGCTCGCATCACGATCTTCGACGGCACGAAGCCCACGACGATCCCGATTGTGTTCGACGGCGCGAAGCCGAGCGCGCCGGTCAAGGCGAAGCGCGCCGATGACGATGACGACGACGACGATCGCCCCGCGCCGGACGACGACGCGATTGTCAACGCGGTGCTCCGCTCGGGCACGTGGCTGCGCGGCGTCGAGGAGCGGACGCCCGGCATGCTCTCGGCGTGGGTCGAGCACTCGGGCCGCTACGTCGGCGTCGAGGTGAACGTCAGCGGTCACGCGAAGCACGGCCCGTACGTCGCGGATCTCGGCACGGCGGTCGTCTCGGGCCGCTACGGCCTCGGGTGGACGCCTTCGCGCCAGGGCTACGAGACGTTCGACGGCGGCATGACGTGGCGCGCGCTCGCGCTCCCCGAGCCGCTCGAGGCGTCGGGGCCCGCGTCGGGCGCGTCGTCGCACGGGTGCGGCCCGCTCGGTTGCGTGCTCGCGGGTTGGATCCGCGTCGGTTGGGGCGCGGAGGACGCGACCACGTCGCACGACGTCTCCGCGCCGCCGCCGCGCACGGTCGACGTGCGCTCGCCCGAGACGCTCCCGCTCCGCTGCGAGCTCGTTGGCAAGCTCGCGCCGACGAGCAACGACACGACCGCCGCGCGCACCAACGAGTACGGCGGCTACTACGGCAGCTACAGCTACCGATACCGCTACGGCGCGCCGACCACGCAGGACTGGCAGTCGTTCTTCTCGATCGACGCGCCGAAGCTCGCCACCGACGATCTCGGCTGGAGCCGCCCGATCGACGAGCTCTACGATCGCAGCGCGATCGATCGCTCGAACTCGGGGCACCTCAACGTGTCGCGCATCGCGCGCCTCTACGCGTGGGGACAGAAGGGCATCGAGTGGGACGTGCGCGGGCATTTCATGGTGCGCTTCACGTCGCCCTTCGAGAGCTCGAACGTGCTCCGCGCGACGCAGTCGACGCCCATCCCGAAATACATCACCGACGCGACGAACTTCATCGGGCTCGGTGGCGGCATTCCGCACCCGATCCAGAGCTTCGCGGTCGTCCCGGGTGACGACGCGTCGCACGCGCTCCTCGTGCTCCACCGCGGGTATTACTCGGCCGGCCAGCAGAACAACGACGTGGTCATCGTGGAGCTCGAGGCCGATCGCCCGGCCGTCGACGTGCACCGCGCCGACGGGCAGCCGCTCGGCGATCTCGAGTCCGCGGTGCGCATGGGCGGCCGGTGGTACCTCGCGACGAGCGAGCCGCTCGCGACCGCGATTTGGGAGCTCGAAAACGGCAGCGCCCGCGAGGTCGCGCGTGTGCCGCGCGCGGGGTACGAGGGCACCACGCGACCGCTCTCGCTCCGCCTCGCGAAGCGCGCCGACGGTCGCATGCTCGGCGCGCTCGTCGATGGACCGCCGATGAGCGAAGGCGCCGCGCGCCCTTCGCGCTGGCAGAACCAGACGTGGGTCCTCCCGATCGACGTCGACTCCGGCACGCTCCACGATCCGGAGCGGCTCGGCTACTCCGACGCGAGCGGCAAGCAGGCGCGCGTCTGCGGACCGCAAGACGGCGGGTGGGTCGTCGACGGTCGCTGGCCCGGCGGAGCCATCACCGTCATGGGCGCGTCGGGCGCGCAGCTCCACGGTTACTCGTCGACCGGCATGCTCGCGCGCTACCACATCACCGCCGACGCTCTGTGCGTGGAGAAGATCGCGATGAACGGCTACGGCGAGGCGACCTCCACCGGATCGCTCGGCAAGGTCGACGGCCCATTCGCGACCGCGGGCATCTTCGTCGACCGCGCGCGTCAATCATTTCGCTGCATGTCCGGCCGCTAGGCCATGTTAGGACGGCCGCATGGCCGAACACGCCGACAAGGAACAACCCTATCGCGCGCCCAACCCGCGTCCGGAAGACAAGCTCGATCCCGAGGTCGAGTGGTTCCACAACGTCTACCGCGGAAACGTCCGGCAGTTCACGCTGCGCTCGTTCATCGTCGGCAGCCTCATCGGCGCGATCATGTGCCTGTCGAACCTGTACGTCGGGTTGAAGACGGGCTGGGGGCTCGGCGTCGCCATCACCGCGTGCATCCTCTCGTTCGCGATCTACTCGACGCTGTCGCGCATCCTGCCGTGGCTGTTCGGCACGAACATGACGATCCTCGAGAACAACGCGATGCAGTCGACCGCGTCGAGCGCCGCCAACACGACGACGACGATCCTCGCGTCGGCGATCTCGGCGCTGCTCCTCGTGCGCGGCAAGCACCTGCCGATGTTCGTGCTCATGGGCTGGCTGTTCTTCCTCGCGGTGCTCGGCACGATCATGGCGATCCCGATGAAGCGCCAGATGATCAACATCGAGAAGCTGCGCTTCCCATCGGGCACCGCCGCGGCCGAGACGCTCAAGTCGCTCTACGGCGCGGGCAGCGAGGCCATCACGAAGGCGCGCTCGCTCTTCGCGACGATGGGCGTCGGCGCGATCATCGCGTGGCTCCGTGACGCGCACGCCGCGGGCGGTCACCCGATCCTCGGCGCGCTCACGAAGCTCTGCGGCCCGGCGGACAACCCGACGATCCCGTCGCTCATCAAGATCCCGGGCCTCAAGATCCGCGGCCTCGCGCTGACGCAGTGGACGATCTCGTTCGAGGGTTCGCTCATCATGGTCGGCGCGGGAATGCTGATGGGCCTGCGCACGACGATCAGCATGCTCGTCGCGGCGCTCGTGAACTACGGCGTGCTCGCGCCGATGGCGCTCGACGCTGGCGCCATCAAGACGCACCTCGACGCGCACGGCGCCCCCGCGCTCGGCTACCGCGCCGTCGTGTCGTTCAGCTTGTGGCCCGGCGCCGCGATCATGGTCACGTCGGGCCTGCTCACGTTCGCGCTCCAATGGCGCACGGTGCTCCGCGCGTTCTCGGGCTTCGGCAAGCTCCTCAAGAAGGGCAAAGAGCACCACGACGCCGCCTCGGCGGATCCGCTCGAGAAGGCGCGCGGCGAGCTCGAGAAGATCGAGGTCCCGTCGTCTTGGTTCGCGGTGGGGACGGTCCTCTCGACGATCGGCATCGTCATCATCGGGTGGGTCGCGTTCGAGATTCGCCCGTGGCTCGGCGTCATCGCCGTCATGCTCGCGTTCATGCTCTCGATCGTCGCGTGCCGCGCGACCGGCGAGACGGACATCACGCCGATCGGCGCGATGGGCAAGATCACCCAGCTCACGTACGGAATCCTCGCGCCCGCGAAGATCGTCACGAACCTCATGACCGCCAGCATCACGGCGAGCACCGCGGGCGCGTCCGCCGATCTTCTCAACGACTTGAAGAGCGGATACCTCCTCGGCGCGAACCCGCGCCAGCAGTTCCTCGCGCAGCTCTCGGGCACGCTCGTCGGGACCGCGGTCTCGGTCCCGGCGTTCTACGTCCTCGTGCCGACGCCCGACGCGCTCGGCACCGATCGCTTCCCCGCGCCGAGCGCGCAGGTGTGGAAGGGCGTCGCCGAGGTCCTCGCGAACGGCGTCGAGTCGCTCCACCCGTGGGCGCGCTGGGGCCTCGTCATCGGCGGCCTCATCGGCATCGTGCTCCCGCTGCTCGAGCTGTGGCTGCCGAAGTACAAGCAGTGGATTCCGAGCGCGACGGGCCTCGGGCTCGCGCTCGTCATCCCGTGCTTCAACTCCGTCTCGATGTTCATTGGCGCGCTCATCGCCTACGCGTGGACGAAGTATCGCGCGGAGCACGCGGAGCGCTACGTCACGCCGGTCGCCTCGGGAATCATCGCGGGCGAGAGCTTGCTCGGCGTCGTCGTCGCGCTCCTCAGCGCGGCGGGCTACCTCGAGTAGTCAGAAGCTCGCCCGAGCCGACCTGAGAATGCGCGGCGGGGCCGCGACGTGCCGCGTCAGTCTGCGAGTGGCGCATCAACGTCGTGGCCAAATTCTTCGTTCGACACGGCACGTGCCGGTCCGGCCGGGAATTTCGACGCTGCCGCGTTTCATACGCAAACACGGTCGAATACCTGCTCTGCTTCGGTGAGCGCTGCGTCTAGCTCACTGATCGAAGGCCCACTTCGGGCGCGGGTGCTCGGGCGGTCGCTGCTCGCAGCCTTGGTTCTTCTTGAGCGGACCGTCTTGCACGAGCAGGCCGTCGTTGACGCCCGGCTTGCCCCACACGGTCTTCGGGCCCTTGCAACCTTGCGCGATCCACGTCGCGAGGATCGAGATCTCCTCGTCGGTCATCGACGGCAGCCCCATCGGCATCCCGAGAAACGCGACCGAGAAAGCCTTCGCGTAGTGCGGGCGGTCGTAGTCCTCGAGCGCAGGGACGTGATCGCGCTGCTCCTCGGTCTTTCGCCTGAGCATCGCCGCGACGATCGGCGCCTCGGTCTCGCCCTGCTTCGGCACGAGGACCGAGTAGCGCTTGCCGTCGGGGCCGACGGCGCCGTTCACGAGCGCCTCGTACGTGCGCATCGCGAGGCCGATGCCTTTGTAACCAAAGCCGCCTTTGTTGCCGGGGCCCGTGTCCTTCTCGAAGTCGTTCATGTGGCAGTGGACACACACCTTGCCGATCGTGCGCGCCTTCATCTCCTCCCACGGGACCTCGCGCTGGAGGATCTGCGGCGCGGGCGGGACGAGCGTCGGGGGCGCCTGATGAAGCTCCGGATCGCCGAAGAAGAGGTAGTCGCGGATCTGCTCGGCCTCGTCGCGCGAGAGGCCGCTCGGCGGCATGATCGTGCCGGGCGTGATCTGCTGCGGGTTCTGGATCCACGCGACGATCACGTCGGGGCGCGTTCGCTCCTTCGCGTAGCGGAGGTTCGGCGCGAGCTGGTTCATCGCGCGCGCGCCCTCGAGCGACGCGCGAGGCAAGCCGAGGTCGACGTTGCCGAACGTGTGGCACGCGTTGCAGCCCTTGGTCGCGAGGAGCTTCTTGCCCTTCTCGATGCGCTCTTGCGCGGGGCGCTTTCCGAGCGCGGGTGGTTTGTAGTCTGCCGCGTACGGATCGGGCGCGTTCGCGACGGCCGCGAAGTAGCGCGCGACGGCCTTGATGTCGTCGTCGCTCAGCGCGTGGCGGATCATGCTCTCCTCGAGCGTCGGCCGCTGGTCGTACGGCTCGGAGAGGAAGCTCGCGACGTAGTCGGCGCGCACGCGCCACCCGAGGTTCGTGAGGCTCGGCACCTTGATGAGGTGCACGATGTTCTTCTGATAGCGCTGGAGGATCGCTTCGCCGTAGCGCGTCTTCAGCTCTTCGTACTGCTTCTCGCCGGGCTTGAGGCCCGTGAGAAACTCGTGGCAGCTCGTGCAGTAGTTGGGACGAACGGGCGCGGGGAGATCGTCGATGTCGTGGCAGCGGCGGCACTCGTTCTTGACGAGCACCGCCTTGCCGGCGGCGATCGCGTCGTCGCGCGTCTTGGGATCCCAAGCGACGGTGGGCACGACGAACACCGCGTTCGCGCTCACGGACGGTGCAGCGTCGGTCGCGCTCGGTGGCGTCTTCCCACACGCACCCAACATCGCCGCAGCCCCAAGGACGATCGCGAACGACTTCCGCACGTGCCCACTCTACACCCGCTTTTTCAGGTCTTGGCGGCCTTCTCGGAGCGCCCGTTCTTCGGAGGGAGCAGCTGTTTCAACGTTGCATCCGCGCCGATGGGGAGCGCGCCGAGGAGGCGCTCGACCACGTCGGTGACGCTCTCGCCGCCGAGGATCGCCAGCGGCGACGCGCTCTTCGTGAGCTCCATGGCGAGCTGCTGGTGACCGAGCGTCTTGAGCGTCGAGACGAGCTCGGGCGCGAGCGCGGCCATTTGCTCTCGGAACGCGGCGACGCGAGCGTCGAGCATCTTCCGTTCGACCTCGTTCTCGCGCTCCTTGCTCGCGATGCGCGCCGCGTCCGAGACTCCGACGACCGCGGCCGCGGACTCGGCGGTGGCGAGATCCACCGCGCGCTTCTTCTCGACGCGCGCCTGCTCCGCGACCATCGTCTGCGCTTGCTCGTCGCAGATCGCGCGGCGCACTTGTTCCTTGAGGCGCTCGGTCTCGAGCCGCAAGAGCTCCTGCCGCCTCGACACGTCCGCGACGATCGCGTTGCGCTGAGCGCCGCCGATGAGGACCTGCACCTCGGGATCGAGGATGCGCACGTCGAGGACCTCGACGTCGTAGATCCACATCCCGTTCTCCTCGAAGTGACGGCCGGGGCGCGGCTCGCCCTCGCGCTTCTCGCCGAGGATCGCGGAGCGGAGGACGTCGGTGCTGTTCTGGTAGAACGCCTCGATCGAGCAAGCGCGCGCCGCGGCGCGGAGCAGCGAGCCCGCGTGGTCGCACAAGAGGCCGACGTAGTCCTTCACGTTGAACCAGCGCTCGGCGTGCTCGAGCCCGACGAACGACACGCGATAGGAGACGACGACCTCGACCTCGTTGTGGTCCCCCGTCTTCACGCGCAGCACGTCGGAGACCTTGTTCCCGTCGGTCTGGAGGAAGCATGTGCGGAGCGTGCGCTCCTGCGACTTCGGCTTGCCCGTCGAGAGCTCGAGCACCTCGAGGTCTTCGTCGTAGTCGAGCACGCGCGTCTGCGGTCCGCGCACGACCTCGCGTTTGTTCTTGGCGGTCACGAGCACCGCGAAGCTCGAGGGCACGTGGATCGAGAGCGCGCGCGTCACGTCGCGATCGCGCGGGACGCCGTAGAGATCCGCGCGGTCGTCGTCGATCGAGCGCGCGACGATCTCGACGCGCGTCGGATCGGGCAGATAGTTGATCGGCCCGGTGACCGTCTCGATCCGCCCGCTCGCGATGTCGCGCGCGTAGACGCCCTCACGCTCGCCGAGCGGGATCGCGGAGATCTCGCTCACGACCTCGACGCTCGCGGTCGGGAAGAAGAAGCCCTCGCGATCCGCGATGAAGATGTCCTGGCCGGCCTCGTAGTGGCCGAGGGGGAGCGTGTCGCCCTCGACGGCGTCGACGGATCCGCGAAGCGGGACGTCGCCAACGGCAACGTCGAACGATTTGACGACGCGGAGGTGAAGTCCCTTGCCGCGACGCAGCCGGCGCGCCTTGCGCACGTAGCCCGATTGGGTCGCGACGGCCTCGAGACCCGTCGTCGGGACGTAGAAGCTCGTGTCGGTGCCGCGCACGATCGTCTCGGTGCCGATGGGGTGCTGGGTCACCTCGTTGGTCTCGTAGACGCGCACGATGAGGTACTCGTCCTCGCGCAGCGAGTGACCGTCGACGACGCGCGCGCGCTGCCCGGGCCAGAGCGGAAACGACGAGGGCCCGGGCACGACGACCTTGCGTCCGATGCGGAGCTCGACGGCGCTGTTGTTCCCCTTCACGGGCTTGACCCCGGGATCCTTCGGCGGGTTCTCGAGCACGATGTACTGCGAGGAGGTCGCGCTCACGAACGTCGCGACGGCGTTGCCTTCATCCGCGCGGATCGGCAAGAACCGGCCGTTTTGGTAGTCGACGAGCCGCTCGGTGTTCGAGAGGCTGATCTTCGTCGGTCCGACGTAGAGGACGATGTCGCCCTTCGTCAGATCCTGGACGTACGCATATTCGTTCGAGGCCACGAGGATGTCGCGTTCGCGCGTGTCGGTCATGCGCGATGGGATTGCACCGCGCGTGCCGCGCACAAATCCGCGCAGCGGCGCGCGCCGCCGCGCGCCCGCGCTCCAAAACGGATCAAGCCCTGCGCAAAACCAGGGTGAACATCCCGTGCGCGACGTCCTTCGAGACGACCTCGAAGCCGGTCTCGGTGGTGCGCTTTTCGAGCCAGTCGGGCGCGATGCGGAGCTTCCTGTACGACGAGACGCGCATGTCCCAGCCGAGATCTTCGGCCGGGGGCTGCGCCCCCGACGCCCCCGTTCTCTCGAAGCGCTCCGCGTCGCTTCGCGATTCTCGGCGCGAGTGGATCACGTCGTAGACGCGCACGTGATCGCCCTCGTACTCGAGGAAGCACGAGAACACGGTGCGCTCGTCGGCGCGGACGGGGATGAAGCGCGCGTCGCCGCGGAGCTCTTGCGAGTAGTCGCGGATCGCGACGACGAACGTGCCGCCGGGCGCGAGCACGCGGTTCACCTCGCGGAGGAGCCGCTGCACGTCGCCGAAGCTCCCGAGGTGCGTGAGCGTGTCGCCCATGCAGACGCACACGGCGAACGACTTCGACGGCATGTCGACGATGCAGTCGAGGATGTCCTTGCGGATCGTCTCGACGGGCAGGTCCCCGGCGTTTTGCGCGAGCTCGCCGAGGAGCTTCGCGCTGAGGTCGACCGCGGTGACCGCGTAGCCGAGCTGCGCGAGCGGGATCGACTGAAAGCCCGAGCCCGCGCCGACGTCCAAGGCGCGCGCGCCCTGCTCCGCGCGAAGGCCGAGCTTCTCGAAGAGCGCGCGGTTCTCCGCGACGCGCTCCGGGAGGCCTCCGAAGAGCCACGAGTAGTGCTCGGCGAGGTGGACGTCGTAGTGGAGCTCGACGTCTTTGAGCGCCGTCATTTGAGGACGAGCGGCGGCTTCGCGCGCGCCCACGCGGTCATCTCGGCGGGGTACACGCACGTCGTGAGCGACGTGTCCTTGCAGCTCGCCTCGCCGCGGATCGCGTTGCAGTTTTGCGCGACGGCCTGGACCGCCTGCGCCTCGCTCATGCCCCAGAGGCGAGCGCACGCGATGTTCACGAAGGTTTGATCGTCGTCGACGTGCTTCTCGTCGTCGCGCGCGACGGTGAAGCCGGGCTTTTCGCAGTGCTCTTTCGCGAACGCGAGCGCCTTGTCGTCGGTCATCGAGAACATCCCGTTCGGCAGCGAGTGCACGAGCAGCGCCGGGCCGACGACCTGCGAGGGCGCGCCGTTGCAGCGCGCCGGCACGCGCGCGCGATACGGACCGTACGAGACGAAATCCGGGCGGCCGTCGCGATCGACGTCCTCGACGCGGAAGATCGGGAGGTCCTTCGCGGGCGCGTACATCTGCGCATTGCCGTTCTTGAGCTCGACGATGTACGCGAGCGGATCGCGCGGGCCGTCCTTCGTCTGGTCGTGCGCGATGGCGATGAGCTCGTCCTCACCGTCGCCGTCGAAGTCGTAGGCCGACTGCGTGTCGATGGCGACGCGGTCCATCTCGTGGCTCTGGAAAGCGCGGTCCTTGAGGCGCGCCGTGCCCTGGAGGACGACGCTCGACTTGGCGCCCTTCGCATCGACGTGGATTGCGACGAGCTGCGCGGTGACGCCGTGGAGCTCCTCCTTCAAATCGCGAAGGCCGAGGCCCCACGCGCCGCCCGATTTCGTCTTCGTGCATTTCGTGAAGGCGCCCATCACGTCATCGTTCAGCGACTGCACGTGCGAGAGCGGGTCCTTGTTCTCGGTGATCGTCTTGAGCTTGGCGTTCTGCGCCTTGCGCTCCTCGTCGAGCGCTTCGCACGCGACGTCCTTCGGCGGCGGCGCGACGACGCTAGCCGAAGCCGACGCCGAAGCCGTCTGCGAAGCCGAAGTGGTCGGCGCGGCGGACGCGCTCGGCGTCGGATGCGGGTTGTTCGGAGGCGGCGGCGAGCTCTCACCGCAAGCGAACGCGAGCGCGACGACGACGAATCCTGCGAGGGGGGCGCGCTTCATGGGCCATCGTTTTCTCATGCCGTGGCGTGCCCAGCAAGCGCGCTTGTGCTAGATGGGCACGCGTGAAAAAGGGCTTTTTGGTGCTTTTCTTGGCCTCCGCGCAGGCGGCGGCGGTGGTCTCGGCGTGCGGCGACAACGGCAACCCGACGGGTCCCGACGCGAGCGGGCTCGACGCGACGCAAACGCCCGACGTCGCGCAGACCGTCGACGCGGCGAAGGACAGCCCGAACGACGCGCCGAAGACCGACGCGCCCGGCTTCACGTGGCCCGACTGCACTTCCCAGCCGAACGGCGTGCCGACGAAGGCCATCACCGATTTGTGGGCGGCGAATCCGTCCGTCCCCGTGCAGGTTTGGCTCCCCGGCGTCTACGTGACGGCGCTCTCGAAGGGCGCCTGCGCGGCCGGCGTCGCGTGCGAGTTCATCTTGCAGCAAGACCTCACGTACACGTCGCTCGAGGCAGGCGCGCAGCACGCGATCCGCGTGTGGATCTCGTCCACGACGGCGAAATACTTCACCTCGCTCGCGGTCGGCGACCAGGTGAACGCGATGGCGTGGGCGTATCGCGAGGCCGAGGGCGGACAGAACGAGCTCATCCTCCACGTCGACGCGATCTCGCCCGGCTGCGCGCTCAAGATCGGCAGCGGCACGCCGACGCCGATCACCGGCGTTCAGCTAGGCGACATCGGATCGATCGCGGCGTACGAGCAGATCTATGGTCCGCTCCTCTTGGAGGTCGCGAACGTGACGGGCACGCCCAAGCAGCCGAATCAGACGTTCGGCCTCGGCAACACGTTCTACGACGGCGGCGCGAGCGACGCGGACATCGTGAGCCTCAGCCCGTACTACATGGCCAACGGCGTCTTCGTCGGCCTCGAGGCGGGCGTGAAGACGAAGTTTTCGTCCGTCTCGGGCGTCTTCAACGAGTATTACAACCCGGACGCGTCAGCGACGAAGTACCTGGAGATCGGCGCGCGGACCTCGGCGGATTACCCGTGAGGATTGAACAGGGAGATCGGAGAGATCGGGAGAGTTGGGGTTTTCGAACCCAAATTCCCTGATCTCCCCGATCTCCCTGTTACCCCTCTATTTCGAGCGCTTCCGCGACTCGCGAGAGGGCGCCGTGGACCGCGCCGCGGAGAGCGTTTTCCGAGACGTGATTGCTCGAGCCTTGTGCGCGCGCGCGGCCCTCGAGGACGGCGAAGAGGACGCCGTTGCGCGAGCGGAGCGTCGCGGAGACGACGCAGGTGGACGACGAAGATCCGCGCTCCTGCGCGGTGTCGAGCTTCACGAGCGACACGGACAAGATCGCGTCCTTGCGCGTCCCGCGGAGGTCGAGGTCGCGCATCTCGCTCTCGAGCGCGCTCTTGAGCGCGCCGGTCATGTTCGTCGCGCTGGTCGGCAGGACCGCGATCTCCCCGAGCGAGAGGTGCTTCGAATCCGCGTCCGCTGCCCTCGCGGGCGCGAGGATGGCGAGACAAACGACGACACCGAGCGTGGCGAGACGCATGGACACTTCTCCTTGGCGGCGCGCGGAGTGATCCGCGAAGGCAGCCGCCGATGATGCTCATTCGCTATCGGAACGCGCGCGGTCGGGCCAAATTTTCGAGTAGCTTCGGATCCACGCCCATGCGCCTCCTTGCCCTCGCGCCGCTCGTTTTCTGCGCGTTTTGCGAGTCGAACGAGGTCCCGGCGGCGCCGCGCACGTTCGATCCTCGGCGACGGCACGTTCGCGACGTTCGGCGGCGACGGCTCGCTCGTCGTGACGCGCGACGGCGCGCCGCTCCTCGCGACGGTCACGGGCAAGCCGCTCGTCGCGCGCTCGTTCGACGCCGAGCAACCCGACGCGTGGCACGACCCGACGCAGACGAGCGCGTACGACTTCACGAGCCTCGAGGCGCGCGACGTCTCGATTGACAGCCCCGCGCCGGGCATCCTCCACGTGACGACGAAGGACGACGGCTCGCCCACGACGCTCGTTCGCCTCACGCTCGCGAGCGACGACGGGTTCTACACGGGCATGGGCGAGCGCTTCTCGCACGTGTCGGCGCGCGGCGCGGTCGTGGCCATGCAGCTCATGATCAACGCGCAGTTCGAGTCCGCGACGAACGACGCGCACGTGCCCGTGCCGCTGCTCGTCTCGTCGAAGGGCTACGGCGTCTTCTTCGAGAGCCGCGAGTCGGGCGCGTTCGACGTCGCGAAGACCGACGCGGGCGCGGTCACGGTCACGTTCGAGGGCAAGGTGGTGAACGCCTGGCTCTTCTTCGCGCGCGACCCGCTCGAGGTGGTTGCAAAATACACGCAAGCACGCCGGCCTCCCGCGGCCCCTCCCGCGCTGGGCGCTCGGCCCGTTCTACTGGCGCAACACGTGGGACAGCCAGCAGCAGATGATCGACGACGCGGTGATGATGCGCACCCTCCACATCCCGACGACGACGATGTGGATCGACAACCCCTGGCAGACCTCTTGGAACACGTTCGTGCCCGATCCCGCGCGATTCCCCGACGCGCCGGGGCTTCTCCAAGAGCTCGGCGCGCTCGGTTACCGCGTGATGTTCTGGTCGGAGCCTTACCTCGAGAAGCCCGGAACGGGTCCCGACGACGAGGCGCGCCAGCTCTACGCGCAAGCGGCCGCGCAGCCCGACGTGCTCGTGAAGCTGAAGGACGGGAGCACGTTCGCGGCGCTCGGCTCCGACAACAAGCTGCAGTTCGGGATGATCGACTTCACGACGAGCGCCGGCCGCGATTATTGGGCGGGCCTCGCGTCGCGCGCGGTGTCGCTGGGCGCCGCGGGGTTCAAGCTCGACTACGGCGAGGACATCGTGCCGTCGTTCTTCAACGCGCGCATCGGCATCCAGTTCGCCGACGGCGAGACCGATCGCACCGCGCGCAGCTACCCGCTCGGCTACCACGCGGCCTACCACCAAGCGCTCGACGCCGCGCGGACGGACGGCATGCTCCTCGTGCGCGCGTCGAGCTACGGCGGCGAGGCCATCACCGACGTGATCTGGCCCGGCGATCTCGACAACGACTTCTCGAAATACGGCGACGCGGACTCGAGCGGGACGCTCCTCGTCGGCGGTTTACCGTCCGCCGTGATCGCCGCACAGACCCTCGCGGCGAGCGGCTTTCCGAGCTTCGGCTCCGACACGGGCGGCTTCCGCCACGGCGCGCCGACCAAGGAGGCGATGCTCCGCTGGGCCGAGCACACCGCGCTCTCCGTCGTGATGCAGCTCGGCGGCGGAGGGGATACTCACGCGCCGTGGGCGTACGACGGGGAGACTGTGACTCTCTACAGAAGCCTCGCAGCCCTCCACACGCAGCTCGAGCCGTACCTCTCCTCGGTCCTCGTTGCGGCCGAGCACGTGGGCACGCCGACGATCCGCGCGCTGCCGCTCGCGTTCCCCACGGACGCAGCGGGCTTCTCGTTCGCCGACGACGAGTACATGCTCGGCCCCGATTTGCTCGCAGCGCCCGTCGTCATCGCGGGCGCGACCTCGCGAACGGTGCATTTTCCGCCTGGAAAATGGGTCGGTTTCACGAACGGGCTCCTTCATCAAGGTCCCACCGACGAGCCCATCGACGCTCCGCTCGGAACGCCCATGCTCTTCGGGCGCGTCGGCGCGCTCGTCCCGATGCTCGCGGCGGACGTCGACACGCTCGTCTCTGCGTCCGCCGGATCGATCGTGACGCCGCAGCAGCGCCCGACGTTCGAGGCGCGCGGGTGGCCGAGCGGACCCGCGAGCGCGGCCTTCGACGACCTCTCGCAGATCACGCTCCGAGACGACAGCGACGGCGTGACGCTCACGTTCGTTCCGGGCGCGCTCGCGACCGCGATCGTGTGCACGCTCGATCTCCGCTCGCGCACCGGAAAGACCGCGCCGCTCACGCACGTCGTCTCGAACGGCGTCGACCTCCCCGCGCTCGGCAGCGAGGCCGAGGTGCGCGCGGCCACCGGCAGCGCGTATTTTTTGAACGGCGATCAAATCGTCCTCCGGCTCGCCGGCGGCGTCACCGCAACGATCGAGTGAACCGGTGCAGGCCGAGCAGATCCAGCCCGGAACGCTCCTCGGCGGCCGCTATCGCGTCGTCGATCGCGTGGGCCAGGGCGGAATGGGCGCGGTCTACGAAGCGATCCAAGAAGGCCTCGATCGCAAGGTCGCGCTCAAGATCCTCCACGCGCACCTGACGAGCGATCCGGAGCTCCGCGGGAGGTTCCAGCGCGAGGCGCGTGTCGTCGCGATGCTCGGTCACCCGAACGTCGTGCAAATCAGCGATTTTCAGGCGCGCGAGGGCGAGCCGCCGTTCTTCGTGATGGAGCTCCTCCACGGCGAGAGCTTGCGCGACCTCTTGAAGCGCATGTCTCGGCTGCCGCCCGAGCGCGTGGCGTACATCGCGACCCAAGTGCTCTCCGCGCTCGACGCGGCGCACCGCGCGAGCGTCGTGCACCGAGACATCAAGCCAGACAACATCTTCCTCGAGCGCACGAGCGCGCAGGCCGACATCGTGAAGGTGCTCGACTTCGGCGTCGCGAAGCTCCTCGGGCGCGACGAGGGCGGCATGAAGCTGACGCGCGCGGGCCTCGTCGTCGGCACGCTCTCGTACATGTCGCCGGAGCAGGCCTCGGGGGAGCCGCTCGACGGACGCGCGGATCTCTATTCGCTCGCCGCGACGATGTACCTCGCGCTGACGGGGCGAAAGCCGTTCGACGGGGCGACGACCGCCGCGCTCCTTCGGCAGATCATGACGGAGATGCCCGCGCCGATTCCCTCGCTCCGAAGCGACGTGAATCCTGCGCTCTCGCGCGTGCTCGAGCGCGCGCTCGCGAAGAGGCCGGAGGATCGCTACGCATCGGCGGCGGAGATGGCCCGCGCGCTCACGCCGTTCGCGAAGCCGACGCCGCTCGACGCGCCCATGTCCGCGGCGACGACGATTCGCACGCCCGCCGCGTTCGAGCCCGAGCCCGTGCCGAAGACGATCGACATGCCGATCCCCACGGCCCCTGCGACGGTCGCCCCGCGCACGACGCCGCTCCCGCCGCGCACGCCCGTGCCCCCGCCGGACCCGATGCTCACGACGCAGCGCTCTTCGTATCGTCCGCCCATCGCACGCACGATACCGGCCGCGCCGCTCGCTCCGCCACGCGAGGCGCGTTCGCTCGCGCCGTGGGTGATCGCGCTCGTCATCGCCGGCGTCGCGATCTTGCTCGCGTCTGCGGTCGCCTTCATGGCGACGCGACGTTAATCAGGAGCTCACGTCGGGCGACCTAACCAAGTCAGGGTTGCCGTCTACACGCGGCAGCGAGACTTCGCGGCGGGGCCGCAAAATGCCGCATCAGCGTGCGAGCGGCGCACCGAGGTCATGGCCACACTCTCGGATCGACGCGGCACGTGCCGGCCCGGCCGGGAAGGTCGACGCTGCCGCGTGTCGACGTTCAACACCAGGGCGGATCAGCTCTGTTCAGGCGCGCTCCGACTAGCCGTCGCGAAGAGCGCGCGCGTCCACAAATCCAAGAGCGCCTCGCGCGAGATCTCCTTCCCCTCGAGCCACTCGAGCGCGGTCGACTCGACGAACCCGATCCACCCGCGCACCGCGAGGCGCATCGCCGGCGTCGCCGAGGACGCGATCTCGGGCGCCGAGAAGAACCGCTCGATGAACTGCGCGCGCGTCTTCTCGATGATCGTGCCCGCTTGTTTGTCGACGCCGACGCCGCTCCGCATGAGCGTCGCGTAGGCGCGCGCGTGCTTCTCGACGAACGCGAGGTAACCGCGGAGGCCCTTGCGGAGGCGCTCCTCCGGCGGGTCCGACACGTCGGGCTCGGTCTCGGCGAGGAGCTGCCGCGCCGCCTCGCGGAGGGCCGCCACGTAGAAGTGACGCTTGGTCGGAAAGTAGTGATAGACGAGCCCCTTCGAGATCCCCGCGGCGCGAGCGATGTCCTCCATCGACACCTCGTCGTACGCGCGTGACGAGAAGACGCCGAGCCCGAGCGCGAGCAGCTGCGCCCGCCGCTCGTCTAGCTCCATCCGCGCCCTTTTTCTCACACGCACGCTCATCACCGCCTTATTGACTTTGGTTCAACAGCGCCTCATCGTTTCGTCCATGCAGGGTCTCGACACTAAACCCGACCGAGGTGAGCACTTGATCAATTTCGAGCGTCTCCCTCCGAAACCCCGAAGCCCGGGCGTCGAGCTCCGGGACGTGCCGAAGCACTGGTTCGGCGGCAACATGGTGGCCACGCACGTCGCGAACGGCGTGAACATGCTCTTCCCCGCGGGCGAGCGATTCTTCGTGCGGTCCGTCCGTCACTACCTCGATCGCCTCGAGGACGAGAGCCTCCGCGCGCGCGTCCGCGGCTTCTTCGGACAAGAAGGACGTCACGCGAAAGAGCACGACGCGTTCAACGAGATCCTCGCGTCGCAAGGGTACGACGTCGATCGATTCCTCGAGCTCTACGAGCGCATCGCGTATGGCATCATCGAGCGCGCCGCGCCGCCGCACGTGCGCCTCGCGGCGACCGCGGCGTGCGAGCACTTCACGGCGATCCTCGCGGAGAACGCGCTCCAGATGCGATTCCTCGACGTCGCCGACTCGCGCATGCGCGCGCTCCTTCTCTGGCACGCCGCCGAGGAGATCGAGCACCGAGACGTCGCGTTCGATGTGCTCATGGCCGTCGACCCGCGCTACTCGACGCGCGTGATCGGCCTCGCGATCGGCAGCGCGTGCCTCGCGGGCTTCTGGCTCGCGGGCACGCTGCACATGCTCGAGCAAGAGCGCAAACAGCACGGCCTCGGCGCGATCCGAAAGCACCTCGGCGACATGCGCGCCCACCGCGCGACCTTCGGCAAGCGCAAGCCCGTCTTCGCGCAGGGCATCCGCCAGTACCTGCGTCGCGATTTTCACCCGTCAAACAACGATCTCGACGAGCTCGCGCGCGAATACCTCGCGAGCGCGGGCCTAACCTGAGATGTCGGAGCGGTGGGCGCCGATGCGCTCGAGCCAGTCGGCGAGCTCGTCGGCGTGCTCTTCTTCGACCGCGAGGATCGTCTCCATCATTCGACGCGTCGTCGGATCGCCGTTACCGAGGTAGCGGACGATCTCGCCGTACGTCTCGATCGCGATGCGCTCCGCGACGAGATCCTCGGTGAGCATCTCGGGGAGCGTCTCGCCTGCGACGTACTGCGCGTGCGATCGCTCCGTGAGACCCGCCGGATCGTAGTTCGGCTTCCCGCCGAGCTGCACGATGCGCGTCGCGATCACGTCCGCGTGACCGAGCTCTTCGTCGGCGTGCTGGATGAGCTCCTTGACGATCGCCTCGCCCGCGATGCCCGCGATGCGCGGCGCCATCACTGCGTGGCGCTTGTAGCGCAGGAAGCACACGAGCTCGGTCGCGAGGACCTCATTGAGCAGGTTCACCACCGTCTCGACGTCCGCGCCGTACGACTCGGTCACCGCGCCTTGTTCGATGTGCGTTCGCGCGCGCTTCCGGATCGCGTCGAGATCGACCGCGAACGTGTGCCCGTTGGTTTGGTGCTGGGTCATCAGGCGGCTCCGCGCTTCGAATCGGGGAATTGCTGCTGCAGATCGACGCGAACGATCACTGGCGCCTCCGGCGGCGCGACCGCTTCGACGTGGGCCATGCGGTCTTCGAGCTGACGTCGCAGCGTGGAGACCGCTCTCTCGACCGTCGGTCCAGTAGCTTCGACGCCGAGCTCCTCGCAGGTCGCGCGGTAACCACCGTCGATGCGTTCGATGATGTATCGGATGGTCATGCGCGAACCCTTTGCACCCTGCGTGCCCGTGGATTCCCGCCCCGATTACGCCTCGCAACGTAGCGGATCGCTACGTCAGTGCTCGAGGGTGAGCAGCAGCGTGTCGGGATCGACGGGCTTCGTGAACGATCCGTCGAAGCCCGCGAGCTTCGCTGCTTTTTCGAGGTGAGAGTGTCCCGTCACCACGTAAGCGCGGCGAAGGCGGGTGGGGCGACCGAGCGAGAGCAGGTCGAGCCCGTTGCCGTCACCGAGCTCCACGTCCGTCACGAGGATGTCCGCCTCGTCGAGCATCGTGCGTCCTTGCGCGAGGGTCCTCGCGTGAAGGACGCGATGCCCGCGACCGCCAGCGAGCAGCGTAAATAACTCCGCCGCGTCCAAATCGTCGTCGACGAAGAGAACCGTTAGCACGGAGGCGGTCGCGGACGTCATCGTCAGGTCGGCACGCGTCGGTTGAACACCAACGACAGCACGGCCAGCGCGAGGAACACGACAAACAGAATCTTCGCGATGCCCGCGGCCCCTGCCGCGATGCCACCGAAGCCGAACACGGCTGCGACGAGCGCAATTACGAAGAAAACTGCGGCCCAGTACAACATGACTGATCCCTTTCTCTCTCCTCCAAGACAGCCACACGAGCGTGCAGCGGCCATGCCACACGCGACAGATTCACGCGTGCGCGCACGATCGTCACGATCGAGGCTAAACGCTACGTGGCCGTGCGCAGCGCGAGGATCACGCGAACGCCAGCGCCTTCGGCTGAGCTGACATCGAGCTCGCCGCCTTGAGCGAGCGCGTATTCGCGAGCGAGCGGTAGGCCGCGGCCGGCGCCACGTCGCGGCCTGTGCGCGCGGTTCTTCGTCTCGTCGAACACGTGGGGCAGGTGTGCGGCGTCGATGCCGGGACCGTCGTCCTCCACGACGATTCGGTCTCGCTCGACGCTCACACGCACGGTCGCGCCCTCTGGAGAGAACCCGATGGAGTTGTCGAGGATCTCGTCGAACGCTCGACCCGTCGCGTGCGCGTCGACGATCGCGCGCGCCTCGGCTGCCTCGAAGGCGATCGTCACACCCTTGGCCTTCGCAGCCGCGCGAGCGCGCTCGACGCTGGGCAAGAGCAACGACGCGATCGGCACCTCGCGGACTTGGGGCGTGAACTTCGCCGCGCGGAGCATCTCGAGATCGCGCGCGTTTTGAACGACGCGATCGAGCCGGCGCGCAGCGCTCACGACCGCGTGAAGCGCGCGATCTTCCGGCAGCTGCTTCTTCAGGAGCGAAGCGCCCATCGTGATCGCCGAGAGCGGATCTTTGAGATCGTGGCAGAGCGCGCCCACGAAGTCGTCGCCCTCCAGCGCGCGCTTGATCGCGAGCACCTTCGTGCGCTCCTCGCGCGTGACAGCGTGGCGTTCCACCACGGCCAGCACGGCCTTCAAACGTTCCCACTCGAGGTCGAAATCAGACAGCACGGCCATCTCCTTAGCCACGGGCACTATGGCACACACCGTGCACCCCGTCCGGCGCACAAACCCCCTGGGGAAAATATGCAAGCCAACATCCTGCTCATCGACGACGACGCCGGGCTCTGCGAGCTCATTGCCAACGATCTCGAGGCGCGCGGTCACAAGACCCGCCGCGCCCATTCCGCCGAGGACGGATTGCGTTTGCTAAGCGAAGACAATTTCGACGTCGTAGTCACGGACGTCAACATGGGTGGAATGAGCGGCGTCGACCTTTGCCGCCACGTTCGCGCCCGCCACGAGGATTTGCCCGTGGTCGTCATGACCGCATACGGGACGCTCGAATCGGCGATCGCGGCGATTCGCGCCGGCGCCTACGACTTCGTGACGAAGCCGTTCGAGTTCGATCACTTCGCCCTCGTGATCGATCGCGCCCTCGGCCTCCACGCGCTGCGCCGCGAGGTCGCGAGGCTTCGAAACGCGGGCGCGGACGAGAGCGCTCTCGTCGCGCCGGATCTCCTCGGCCGGAGCCCCGCGCTCGAGCGCGTTCGTGATCTCATCACGCGCGTCGCCGACACGGACTCGACCATTTTGATCACGGGCGAGAGCGGCACCGGCAAGGAGCTCATCGCGAAGGCCATCCACGACGCGAGCTCGCGCAAGTCGGGCCAGTTCGTCGCGATCAACTGCGCCGCGATGCCGGAGACGCTGCTCGAGAGCGAGCTGTTCGGCCACTCGAGGGGCGCATTCACCGACGCAAAAGCGCCGCGCGCCGGCTTGTTCGTGCGAGGCAACCAGGGCACGGTCTTCCTCGACGAGATTGGCGAGATGCCCGCGGGCATGCAGGCCAAGCTGCTCCGCGCGCTTCAGGAGCGCCGCGTTCGGCCCGTCGGCAGCGACACCGAGGTGGAGTTCGACGCGCGCATCATCACGGCGACGCACCGCGATCTCGAGACCGAGGTGAACGAGAAGAAGTTCCGCGAGGACCTCTTCTACCGCATCAACGTGGTGCGCATCCACGCGCCGCCGCTCCGCGCGCGCGGCAACGACACGCTGCTGCTCGCGCAGCGCTTCCTCGAGAAGCTCTCGACGACGTCGAAGCGTGACGTGAAGGGGATGAGCGCCGCCGTCGCGCAGAAGCTCCTCGCGTACCCGTGGCCGGGCAACGTTCGGCAGCTGCAGAACTGCATCGAGCGCGCGGTGGCCGTCTCGCGTGGCAAAGAGGTCGCGCTCGAGGATCTCCCGGACGACGTGCGCGACTATCAGCCGTCGAAGGTCGACCTCGTCGGCGTCGACACGAACGAGGCGATCACGGCGATGCCGACGATGGACGAGATCGAGCGCCGCTACATCCGCCAGGTCCTCGGCGCAGTCGCCGGGAACAAGACGCTCGCCGCGCAGATCCTCGGATTCGATCGGCGCACGCTCTATCGCAAGCTGGACCGCATGAACGAGCCGCACGGCGCGCACCGCCCGACGCCGTCGACCGCTCCTTCGTCCTCGGCCTCGTCGTCGTCGTCGTCGAACAACGACGGGAAATCCGTCCCACCGCCCCAGCCGCACTCGCCCTGACGCGCTGGCATCGCGCTCGCATCGACGAGGTGCGTGCACAGCGCAACGTCACTCGCGTGTCTCGCGATCGTCCTCGTGGCGACCGCGAGCTCGCGTGACGCGCGTGCTCAGGAGGTCGTGGTCGAGCGGCGCGAGGTGCCCGTCGGCGCGGGGATCCCGCTGATCGGCGCCGGCACCGTCACGCTCGCGCTGTCGACGGGCGTCGCGCTCATCGTCGCCACGACGAGCACGTACGGCGAAGACCGCCTGCTCTTCATCCCGATCTTCGGGCCTTGGATCGATCTCGCCGTGCGCCCGCCGAGCGCGCCTGACGAGAACTGGGCGCGCATCGGGCTCGTCGTGGACGGCCTCGCCCAAGCGACGGGCCTCGCGATGCTCGTCATCGGAACGGTGATGCACCACCAGAAGCTCCCGAAGAAGCCGCGGACGCTCATCGTTCCGATCGCGACATCCGGCGGGGCGGGGTTAAGCTTCACGTTCTGAATGAGTGCGATCGTGCTCTTCGACGGCGTGTGTAACCTCTGCAGCGGGACCGTGCGCTTCATCGCCCCGCGCGATCGCGACGCGTACTTTCGCTTTGCGTCGATCCAGTCCGAGGCGGGCGCCGAGCTCATGCGCGAGCACGGGCTGAAGGTCCCCGAGGGCGATCCGACGAGCATCGTCGTCATCGACGACGCCGGGCCGCACCAGCGCTCGGACGCCGCGCTTCGCATCGTGAAACACCTGAAAATGCCGTGGAAGCTGCTCTACGCGGCGGTCGTCGTCCCGCGCTTCGTCCGCGACGCCGTTTACGACCTCGTCGCGCGGAACCGCTATCGCGTCTTCGGGAAGAAAGACGTCTGCATGGTCCCGACGCCCGAGCTCCGCGCGCGCTTTCTCTAAGTTTGGTATAGCGGGCGCGCAAGATGGCCGAAGAGCTTGCGGCGTTTCGAACGGTACCTCGCACGGGCGTGATCTACGTCACCTCGGAGGCGACGCGCCTCGGCTTCTCGCAGACGAACGCGGAGTGGTGCAACCTCGGGCAGGGCCAGCCGGAGACGGGGCAGCTCGCGGGCGCGCCGCCGCGCGTCGAGCACGTCACGATCGACGTCGACGACCAGGAGTACGCGCCGGTCGCGGGCATCTGGGAGCTCCGCGAGGCGATCGCGAGCCTCTACAACGTGCTCTACAGGAAGGGCCTCCGCACGCAGTACTCGGCGGAGAACGTTTGCGTCTCGGGCGGCGGTCGCATGGCGCTCACGCGCGCCGCCGCGAGCCTCTCGCAGATCAACCTCGGACATTTCTTGCCGGACTACACGGCGTACGAGGAGCTGCTCGACATCTTCCGCGCGTTCACCGCGATCCCGATCATGCTCGACGGCGAGCGCGGCTACGCGTTCTCGCACGAAGATCTGCGGCGCGAGATCATGGGGCGCGGGCTCTCGGCGATCTTGCTCTCGAACCCGTGCAACCCGACGGGCAAGGCGGTGATGGGCGAGGAGCTCGCGCGCTGGGTCTCCGTCGCGCGCGAGCTCGAGTGCTCGCTCATGTTCGACGAGTTCTATTCGCACTACGTCTACCGAACGAAGCCCGGCGTGCTCCCGGTCGAGAGCGCCGCGCGCTACGTCGAGGACGTCGATCACGATCCGGTCGTGATCTTCGACGGCCTCACGAAGAACTGGCGCTACCCCGGCTGGCGCGTGACGTGGGCGCTCGGGCCGAAGAAGGTGATCGAGGCGCTCACGAGCGCGGGCTCGTTCCTCGACGGCGGCGGGAGCAAGCCGCTCCAGCGCGCGGCGATCCCGCTCATGAGCGAGGAGCACGTCACGAAGGAGACGTGGGCGATCCACAACGCGTTCCGCGAGAAGCGCGACATGCTGCTCTCGCGCCTCGAGCGCCTCGGCGTCCGCATCGACCGAGTGCCCGACGGGACGTTCTACGTCTGGGGCAACGTCTCGCAGCTGCCGCAGCCGATCTCGGACGGCATGAGCTTCTTCCGCGCGGCGCTCGAGCAGAAGGTCATCACCGTGCCCGGTGAGTTCTTCGACGTGAACCCTGGAAAGCGGCGGAGCGCGCGCGCCTCGCGCTTCCGCGACTACGTGCGCTTCTCGTTCGGCCCGCCGAAGGCGACGCTCGAGCGAGCCCTCGATCGATTCGAGCGTATGCTCAAGCCGTGAGGCTTCGGTTCGCGCTCTTGCTGGTCGCGTGCGGTGGACGCACCGATCTCGGCGGCGGGCACGCCTCGCAAACGGAAGACGCGTCGCAGCCGCAGCTGCAAGGCGTCGTGGTCAACGACTGCGCGCCGAACGACGGGCTCGCGATCGCGTTCGCGCTCGCCTTCCCTGGAGCGACCGTCGTTCCCTCGTGCGCGAACTCGGTCGTGGGCGAGGGGAGCGTTCGAATCTCGTTCTGGGGCCCGCCTCCGAGCGCACCGGGCACGTACGCCGTGGGCGACGGGACGTTCCCATCCGGCTCGCTGGCCGCTTATTGCCCCACCGGAGGCACGACCCAGTGCGTCGCCGCTACCCACGGCTCGTTCACCCTCACGGAATTCACCAAGACCGCGGCTTCAGGCTCGTTTTCGCTGGTTTTGCCCGATCAGACGATCGTGACGGGGAGCTTCAGCCACATCCCGCTCTGCAACAACTCGATCATGTGCGGCTGATCGGTGAAATAAACGCGAGGGCTCGGTCGAAGCATCGAAAAGGATGCTCGCCGCCGCCTTCTTTGCAGCGCCCCCGCCGAGGGGCAAGATCGACCCCGTGACGTCGGCGGCATCCATCGAGGTGTTTGCGCGCGAGGCGGCCGAGCTGAGGCCGCTGCTCCGCGCCGTCGCCGCGACCGTGCTGCACGTCACACCCGAGCACCCCGACGTCGAGGACGCCGTGAGCGAGACGATGCGGCGCGCGATCGAGGGGCGCGCGCGCATTCGGCCGGGCGAGTCGATCCGCGCGTGGATCGTCGGCATCGTGAAGCACGTCGCGCTCGACACGGCGCGCAGCCGCACGCGCGCCCTCAAACGCCGAGCGAACGAGCCGGCGCCCGAGTCGACCTCCACGCCCGACCTCGCGGATCGCATCCCCGACTCGAAGCCGTCGCCCTTCGATCGCGCGGCGCGCTCTCAAGAGGTCGTGCGGCTCGAGAAGGCGCTCGGCGAGCTCCCCGACAAACAGCGCGAGGCCGTGGTGCTCTTCTTCATCGAGGGGCTCTCGTACGTCGAGATCGGCAAGAGGCTCGGGGTGCCGATGGGCACCGTCGCGACCTGGATTCTGCGCGGCCGCAAGGCGCTCGCGGCCACGCTCGCGGAGAGGAGAGACGGATGAAACCAGAAGAACAGAAGCTCTCCGAGGCAGAAACCTGGAGCGGCGAGCACCTGACCGAGCTCGCGCTCTCGTGCCTCGCCGACGCGCAAGACGTCATCGACCCCGTCGCGCGCGTGCACGCCGAGACGTGTGCAGAGTGCATGCTTCGCATCGGGGCCATGGCGCTCGAGTCGCACGAGGTCGGCGCGGCGCTCGTCGTCGGGCGCCAGTTGCGCATCCATCAACGCGCGCCTGCGACCCATCGATTTCCGACCGTGCTCGTCGCGGCTGCCGTGATCGTCGCGGTCGTCGCGGGAGCGCCCGCTGCGCTCGACGCGCTCCCTCACGTCGTCAGCTGGATCACCTCGGCGCCGCAGATCGCGGCGGTCGTCACCACCTCGGCGCTGGCGCTCGGAAAGGGCGTCTCCTCCAGCGTCTCGCTCGTCGCCACCTTCACGCTCGCGCTGCTCGGTTATGCGGTCGCGCGCGTCTCTCGTGAAAGAACCGGAGCCTCGTCATGAAACGCAACGTCTTTTCCGCTCTGTTCCTCGGTCTCGCGCTCGCGTCGAGCGCCGCGTTCGCGCAGGTGCGCCACGAGGGCGACTGGCCCGAGAGCAAGCACGTGACGATGGACGCGACGCACGTCTCGCGGACAGACGCGATCATGCGACTCGCGAAGGAGGCGGGGTGGAGCGTCGTCCTGCGCGACGTCGGCGACGGCAAGCCGATGGATCTGCACATGACCGATCAACCCGCCGACAAGGTGCTCGACGTGATCCTCGGCGACGGCGAGTTCGTCGCGAAGCGCGACGGCTCGCTCATCACGATCTCGAGCGCTCCCGCGACTACACCGCCCGTTTCGGCTGCCGTCAGCGCTCCGCCGGTTCCAACGCCGCCGCCCGCGATCGTCGCAGCGCCCGTCGCGACGACGCGCGGCGAGGACCGCGTCGTCCACGGCGGCGACCTCGTCGTCGGCGCGGACGAGACCGTGCACGACGTCACCGTGTTCGGCGGCTCCGTCACGATCCTCGGAACCGCGACCGGAAACGTGACGGTCCTCGGCGGCAGTGCGTCCGTGAAGCCGGGCGCGCACGTCGTCGGGAACGCGACCGCCATCGGCGGCTCGATCGACGTCGCGGACGGCGCGCAGGTCGACGGCGACGTGGGCGTCGTCGGAGGCTCGCTCGACCGCCACAAAGGCTCGAAGGTCGGCGGCGCGGTGCACAAGCGCGACGACGTTCGCATCGGGTCGAGCTCGACGGGGTCGCGCTCGATCCTCCGCGAAGTGAGCGACGCGACCACGCGCGCCGCGATGCTCTTCGTGTTCGGCGCGATCCTCTTCGCGCTCGCGGGAGACAAGATGAACAAGCTCCGCGTCGAGGCTGCCTCGCGCCCGATGCGCTCGTTCGCGCTCGGCATCGTCGGCGGATTGATCTTCCTCGTCGCGTGCGTGCTCATCGCGATCACGGTGATCGGCATTCCGGTCGCGGTCGTGCTCCTCCTCGGCGGCGTCTTCGCGGCGTACGCGGGCATCTGCGCGGTGCTCGCGACCGTGGGCAAGGCCCTCATCGGCCACAAGAGCGACAACCCGCACGTCCACTTGCTCGTCGGCTGCGTGCTCTTCCTCGTGAGCGGCGCCATTCCGTTCGTGAACGGCATCGTCACGCTCGGCGTCGTCCTCACCGGCATCGGCGTCGTCATCGCGACGCGAGCGGCGGGCTCGATCGGCTCGCGATCCCCGAATTCCGGCCCGTATCGCACGGACGCGACGCTCGTGACCTGACACGGCCGAGCTCTCCGATACTGAACAACAAATCAGTCGCGGCGACTGGTGGGATTGATACCCTCGTCAGTCCGGGAATGAGCGAACCGACTCGACGGGGTGCTGCAGGTGTCACTGCGGTGATCGACGCGCTCGATCAACGTCTCGAAAACGAAACCGAAGTTCTCGACGCGTTCCTCCTGGCTCTCGCGCGAAACCAGCTTCCGAAAGAAGCCTGGGACAAGCTGCACGAAGCGGCCAAGCGCGACGACCGCGTCACCGAGCTCGCCTTCGCGTTCGAAGGCCTCGCCGCGGATCGAAAGCTGCGAACCCTCCAGGCGGGGGTCGTCGCGGAGTTCATGTTCCAGTCGTCGATCTTCTTCGCCGACGTGATGGGCGACGACGTGGGCGCCGCGAGCTACCTGGATCGCGCGATGTCGGCGATGCCGACGCACGCCGGATCGATCGCAGCGGTTCGAGCACAACCTCACGAAGGCCGGAGAGTTCCGCAAGCTCGGCGACTTCTACTTCGAGCTCGCCCAGCACCGCCCGCGAGCCGAGCAGGCGCCGCTGCTTCGAAAGGCGGCCGAGGCGTTCGAGAAGGGCGAGGCCGGCGACCGGCTCGCCGACGTGCTCCAGATGATCGTCCGCGTCGATCCGAAGGACGAAGACGCGCGCTCCAAGCTCGAGAACGCGCTCCTCCACGCGGGGCGACCGAAGGACGTCGCGAAGATGCTCGAGCAGGCGCTCGGCAACGAAGCGCTCGCCGACGACGAGGCGTTCGCCCATCGCACGAAGCTGCTCGCGCTCTACGACGAGACGAACGAGATCGAGCGCTCCCTCCCACACGTCGAGTGGCTGCTCGGGCGCGCGCCGGGGCACGAGGGCGCCAAGAGCCTCGGGCTTCGCTTGCTCGAGGTGAAGGCGAGCGCGCAGCGCGCCGCAGCGGCGCTCGCGGCGGCCGCGGAGAAGCAAAACGCGTGGAGCGACGCCGTTCGCTACTACACGCTCGAGCTCGAGAGCGCGCGCGGCCCGCGGCGCTTCGGCCCGCTTCGAGCGCTGGCGGCGATCCGTCAAGACCACCTCGAGGACATGGCCGGCGCTTACGAAGCGGCCGAGCAGGCGATCCAGATCGACGCGACCGACAACGATCTCCTCGAGCGCTACATCCAGCTCACGCGCGCGCTCGGAAAGCACGAGGCGGCGCAGAAGGTCCTCCAGCGTCTCGTCAGCGGGGTGAAGGACGCGTCGGTGCGCGCGAGGCTCGCGGCCGAGATGGGCGAGCTCCTCCTCGCGACGGGCGACGTGAAGCGCGCGCGCGCCGCGTTCTCGAGCGCGCTCACCGTCCCCGGCGCCTCGGAGCTCGCCGTGCTGCCCGCGATGCACGCGCTCGCGCGGCTCTACGTCGAGGACGAAGACCACGTGTCGCTCGCCGAGATGCTCGAGCGCATCGTTCGCACCGAGCCCGACGTCGTGCGCCGGCAGCAGGCCGCCGAGCAGCTCGCGGAGCTCGCGTCGGGCGCGCTCGGCGATCCCGCGCGCGCCGTCTCGGCGTACCGCGGATTGCTCGACACGCCCGCGCGCGCTCGGGCGCTCGACGCCCTCGAGCCGCTCTTGTCGTCGCTCGGCGACGCGGTGGGGCTCGCCGAGATCCTGCGCGCGAAGGCGAACGACGCGCCCTCGCGCGAGACGAAGCACGCTCTCCTCGTGCGCGCTGCCGAGCAGCTGACGGAGATTTCCGGTCACCACCAAGCCGCTTCGAGCGCGTGGCGCGAGATCGTCGAGCAGTTCGGGCCGACGAAAGAGGTCCTCCGGCGCTGGATTCCGCTGCTCGAGATCGAGCGCGATTTCAACACGCTCGCCACGGCGTACGAGGCGCTCGCGAAGCAAGAGCACGGCGGCGAGAAGGTGGAGACGCTCGCGCGGCTCGGCCTCTTGCGCATGCAGTGGCTCGGCGACTCCCGCGGCGCGGTCGACGCGTTCCGCGAGGCGCTCTCGATCGACCCGCACGACTCGATGTCGCGCGAGGCGATGGAGCAGCTCCTCGACGGGACCGACGCGCCGCTCGCGGTCGCCGCCGCGGAAGTGCTCGATCCGATTTATCGCTCCGAGGGCTCGAGGGCGGGCGTCTTGCGCGTGCTGCTCGCGCGGGCGAACGGGGCCGCGAGCGTCGAAGAGCGAACGCACGCGCTCGAAGGCGCCGTGGCGCTCGCCGAGAGCCTCCCGAGCGAGCGTGGTCGCGTGCTCGGCCTCGTTCGCGCGGCGCTCGCGCAGGCGCTCGACGAGTCGCGGCCGGTCGAGCCGTGGATCGCCGCGCTCGACCGTCTCTCGCCAGGCGAGGGTGGAGCAGGCGCGCGCGCCGACGTGCTCGCGCTCGCGCTCGGCGACAAACCCGTGACGTCGAACGAGCTCCTCGCGGTCGCGCAAGGGCTCGGAGACGCGGCGCTCGTCGCGGGCGATCGTGCGCGCGCGCTCGACGCGTACAAACGCGCGCTCGAGTTCGCGCCGTCTTCGCCCGAGCTGATGGCGGGCGTCGACTTGCTCCTGCGCGAGCAGGGGACGCCGCACGATCGCGTGCGCCTCTATCGCGCGGCGCTCGGGAGAGAGACGCACACGGAGAAGCGTCGAGGTCTGCACCTCGCGATCGCGAACCTCCAGCGCAAGGACCTCGGCGACGGCGGCGGCGCCATCGAGACGCTCCGCGCGAGCCTCGCCGAAGGATCCGACGACGCCACCGAGGACGCGCTCTTCGAGCTCTACTGCGAGGCTGGCGCGTTCCCCGACGCGTGCGCGCTCCTCGAGCAGCGCCTCACGCGAACGCCGCCGGGCGAGGAAGAGCGACTGCTCCGCACGCGCCTCGCGCGGCTCGCGTCCGAGCGAGGGCTTCGCGCTCGCGCGGTCGTCCACGCCAAGGCCCTCGCGGAGGACGCGTTCGCGACGAACGCGGATCTCGACCTCGTCGAGCAGGTCGCCGAGCGCGCAGACGACCCGAGCTTGCTCGTGATCGCCGCGGCGAAGCGCGTCGAGCTCGCGGACTCGGGCGAAGACAAGGTCTTCTGGTTCACGCGCCTCGGCACGCTGCAACACGAGCGCGGAGACGCTGCTGCTGCGGCCGTCGCGTGGCGAGACGGCGCGCGCGCGGCCGAGGAGATGGGCGATCGCAAGACCGCCCGCAAGCTCTACGAGCGCATTCGTCGCGGCGCGCCCTTCGATCGCACGGCCACCGAGCGGCTCGCGTCGCTCGTCGAGACGAGCGGCGACTGGTCGTCGCTGCCCGAGCTCTACGCCGCGCTGGTCGAGTCGGCGTCGAGCGGCGTCGAGCGCAAGGACGCGCTGCTCAAGCTCGCGGACGTGCTCCGGACGCGCATGAACGACGCGCCCGGCGCCTTCGACGCGGCGGCGCGCGCGTTCCTCGAAGCGCCTGACGACGCGGCGACCCTCGTGAAGCTCACCGAGCTCGGGATCGCCGCGGAGGCGAGCGGCGCGCTTCTGAAGACGCTCGAGAGCGCGCTCTCGGGCGAGGTCGGGCGCGATCCGTCCGTGCGCGCGCGCATCGTCGCGGCCAAGGCCGACGTCCTCGCGGCCGACGAGTCGCGCAGGGACGAAGCGCGGGAGCTCTTGCGCGAGGTCCTCGAGGATCGCCACTCGGAGCCAGAGACGAAGGCGCGCGCGGCGGATCGCTTCGAGACACTCCTCGCCCAGCGTGAGCCGCGCGAAGAGGCCGAGTCGTGGCGCTGGCTCCTCGGGTGGCGCGCGTCTGGCGCGGAAGGCGGCGCGCGCGTCGCGGCGCTCGGACGCTTTGCGCGGCTCGAGGAAGAGAAGCTCGGCGACGCGTCTCGCGCGATCGATCTCTGGAAACAAGCCGCGGAGCTCGAGCCCGACTCCGCGGAGCCGCACGCCGAGATCGCTCGCTTGATGATCGCGACCGGCGACGTCGAGGGCGCGCTCGGAACGCTCCGCGCTCGCCTCGCTCGAGCCGAGGGCGAGGCCGCGTCGCGGCTGCGCGCCGAGGTCGCGGGTCTCCTCGCGTCGATCCCCGGCCGCGAGGCGGACGCGATGACCGAGATCCGCGCCGCGCTCTCGCAGCGTTCGGACGACGAGGCCGCGCTGCGCCTCCTCGTGAAGCTCCTTCCGCACGAAGAGATCGGCCCGGAGGCTTCGAAGCTCCTCGAGGCGTCGCTCGAGAGCGCAGACGCGAAGGGTCGCAAGCGCGTCCTCGCGGCGCTCGTCGCGAGCGCGATCGAGGCCCCTGTCGATCGCCGTCGCGCGTGGCACGGCCAGCTGCTCGATCTCGTCGAGTCGCAGGACGAAGCGTATGGCGTCCTGCTCCGCGCGCTCGCCGAGCTTCCCACGGAGCTCGCGTGGTGGGATCGCGCCGAGCAGCTCGCGCGCGCGCTCGATCGCCCGCAAGACCTGTCGGATCTCTACCAAGCCGCCATGGGCAAGCCGATCGCGGTCGAGGACGCGATCGAGCTCGGGCAGCGCGCCGTCGCGTTCCACGAAGAGTGGTTCGACGACGCGGCCGCCGTGGTCCGCATCCTCGAGCGGATGGTGGACATCGACCCGGCGGGCTGGGCCTTCGATCGGCTCAAGCTCCTCTACGACTCGCAGGAGCGGTGGGACGAGCTCTTCACGCTCTACGATCGCGTGCTCGGAGGCGAGCTCGAAGAGACGCGCCGCACCGAGCTCCTCGAGGACGCCGCGCAGATCGCGAAAGACTTCGCCAAGAACGCGGAGCGCGCGATTGGCTACCTCGAGCAGCTCCTCCACTACAAGCCGAAGAACGAGCGATTGCTCGCGTCGCTCGAGCGTCTCTACGAGCGCCACGGCAAGTACCGCGATTTGATCGGCCTGCTCGGCGCGCAGCTCGGCGGACAGCCCCCGCCGGACGCGCACGCCCTCCGCGTTCGCATGGCCACGCTGTGGCTCGACGAGCTCGGCGACGCGGGCTCGGCGCTCCTCGTCGTCGAAGAGATGATGCAGGCGGGCCAGAACGGCGACGACGTCATCGGCCTGCTCGAGCGCGTGCTCTCCACCGCTCCCGTCGGCGAGGAGATGAAGAAGACGCTGCCGCCGACCGGCTCCGCGGTGAGCGAGCGCGTCGCCGCCGCGCACGACAGCATGCCGCCGCCGCGCGCGTCCGTTCCGCCGCGCGCGCTCCGTTCCGCCCACGGGCGGCGGGAAGCGCGGAAACAAGCGCGTGCTCGTTCGTCAGCGCGCGGCGTCGCTCCTTCGCGAGCGTTACGCCGAGCTCACGCGCGAGGCAGATCTCGCGCGCATGCTCGAGGTCGAGCTCGAGGCCGTGAAGAACGCAAAGGAGCGCATTCGCCGCCACGGCGAGGTCGCCGCGCTCCACGAACGGCTCGGAAACGACGCCGCCGCGCTCGAGCACGCCGTGTCGCTCGTGATGCTCGATCCGGACGCGAACACGCACCGCGAGCGCCTCGCGCGCCTCGCGGAGAAGGCGAATCGATTCGATCGCCTCGCCGAGGTCCTCGCGTCTGCTGCGGACGACTGCGAGGGCGACGAGCTTCGCGCCACGCTGCTCCTCGACTCTGCCGCAGTCTACGCGGACAAGCTCGGTGACGCGCCTCGCGCGATCGATCTCCTGGGCCGCGTCCTCCACCTCGACGTGTCGGCCGCGTCGCAGCTCTTGGCCGCTCGCCGGCTCGACGCGCTCCTCGCGGCGTCGGACCGAAAGGCGGATCGCCTCCCGGTGCTCGAGCGCCTCGCGACGCTCGAAGAAGACGACGCGACCGCGCGTCGCGCCGCGCTCGGCGAGGCCGCGCGCCTCGCCGCGCAAATCGGCGAGAACGAGCGCAGCGTCACGGCGTGGGAGACGCGCCTCAAGGACGACACGGAAGATCTCGAGGCGCTCGACGGGCTCGTCGACGTGCTCGTGTCCGCGGGCAAGGTGCGTGCGCTGGTCGACGCGCTCTTGAAGCGCGCGAGCGTGCGCAAGGACGCGGCCGCGAGCCGCGAGGACCGCGTTCGCGCGGCGCGCATCCTCTCGACGGAGCTCGACGCGCCCGACGAGGCGATCGACGTCTGGCAGAACGTCCGCGAGGCGAGCGGCGATGCCGACGACGCGGACGCCGCGCTCGCCGAGCTCTACGAGCAGCGCGAGCGCTGGAAGGATCTCGCGGAGCTCCTCGCCCGCGCGTCCGAGCGTCATGAAGACCGCGAGACCAAGTCGTCGCTCCTCGCGCGCCTCGGTGACGTGCAGCGCGCCAAGCTCGACGAGCCGAAGCGCGCGATCGAGAGCTACGCGCAAGCGCTCGACGCGCGGCCCGGCGACGCGCAAGCGTTCACCGGGTTGACCGCGCTCCTCGACGTGAAGAGCGCGGCGCGCAAGGCGCTCGACGTGCTCTTGAGCGATCACTCGGCGACCGACGCGTGGCAGAAGATCGTCGCGCTCCTTCCGCAGCGACTTCGCCTCGCAAAGGACGACGACGAGCGCGTCGCGAACTTGCTCCAGACCGCGGAGCTCTTCGAGAAGCGAGCGAACGATCTCGAGGCGGCGTTCCACGCGTCGCGTGAGGCCTTCACGATCGCCGGTGGCGTGGCGGAAGTGGCCGCGACGGCCGAGCGGCTCTCCGACGCGGCGGCGGCCGCGGGCGCCCCCGACGTGTACCGCGCGTTCGCAGACGCGCACCGCGCCGTGCTCGAGGGCCTCGAGGGCTCGCGCAAGAACGACGACGCGGACGTCCTCCGGCTTCGCACGAAGCTCGGCGCGCTGCTCGAGACGCACCTCGACGATCCGCGCGGCGCGCTGGTTCAGTTCACGCGCGTCGCGAACGACGAGCCGACGAACGCCGACGCGGCGCTCTCGCTGATCCGCGTCGCTGGGCGCGTCGCCCGGTGGGACGCCGCGGCAACGCTGGTGCTCGATCGCGCGGTCGCCGCCTCCGAGCGGCGGCGCGATTCGGACGCCGGCGGTGGACCCGACGAGACGCTCGTTCACGCGCTCGAAGACGCGGCGTCCGCGCACGCGGGGTGGGACGCGCTCACCGCCGCGTTCGAGGCTGCCATCGCGCAGCGCACGGAGCTCCCGCGCGAGGCCGCGCGCGATCTCGAAGCGCGTCTCGCGACGTGGCACCGTGACCGCCGCGCCGACGCCGAGGCCGCCGAGGCCGCGTACGCGCGCGCCCTCACGCACGACCCGAACGACACGCGCTTGCTCGCGCAGCTCGCGCAGCTCCAGCGCCGTCACCGCGGACGTCCGCTGATCGACAGCCTCTTGCGCCTGTCGCAAGCCACGGGCGGCGATCCCGAGCTCCTGCACGAGGCCGCGGAGGTCGCGGCGCGCGTCGTCGTCGATTGCGGGCTCGCCAAGAGCATCCTCGATCGCCTCTTGAAGCTCGCGTCCGAGCGGTGGACGTCGTCCGACGAGCAAGCGCCGGCCACGTTGTCGCCGGGCGAAGCTCCTCCGAGCGTGGGTCCGTCGGGACATCCGAGCGAGCACGTCGAGTGGGCGCTCGCCGAGCTCTTGCGCGTCCACAACGAAGAGGGCAACGCCGAGCGGATCGTCGAGCTCCTCGAGAGCGCAGCCAAGCTGCCCTTCACGCGCGAGCGCTCGCGCGAGCTGCTCCACGAGGCCGGTCGCACCGCGCTCGATTGCGTCGGCGACGCGCAGGCCGCTCAGCGCCTCTACGCGCGGCTCTTCGAAGAGGAGCCTCGCGACGACGAGGCCGCGTCTCGCCTCGCGGACGTCTACGCGTCGCTCGGACGCAAGGACGATCTCCTCGCGGTTCGCAAGAAGCAGATCGCCGTCGCGAGCGAGGCCGCGGTCCGCGTCGCGCACCGCCTGGAGGCCGCGTTGCTCGAGCGCGAGCTCGGTCGCATCGACGAAGCCACGACGAGCCTGCGGGACAACCTCGTCGACGCGCCGCGCCACGCGCGAACGACGCTCGTCCTCTCGGAGACGCTCGAAGGCGCAGGGCACTGGGACGAGCTCTCGGCGTTCTGCGCCGAGCAAGCGGGGCTCGCGGAGGCCGACGGCGACGCGCTCTCTGCGGTCGAGCTCTGGTCGCGCGCTGCGAGCATCGCCGAAGAGAAGCTCGGTCACTGGGCGCTCGCGCTCTCGCACTACAAACGCGCGCTCGCGCTCGAGCTTCGCGCGCAGCTCCTCGACGCCATCGCGCGCATCCACGAGCACCAATCCGAGTGGGTCGACGCTGCGGCGAACCTCGACCGCCTCGTGCGCGAGTTCCCCGAGCAGCGCGCCGCGGTCATCGTGCGCCTCGCCGACGCGTTCTCGAAGGGCGGCCGCGACGACGCCGCGCAAGAGCGCCTCGAAGCCGCGATGGCGGATCCGAGCTCGCCCGCGGACGTCGCGCAGCGGCTCGCGGCCATCTACCGGCGCACGTCGCAGTTCGCGCCGCTCGGCGAGCTCATCGCGCGTCAAGCCGAGGGCGCCAAGACCGACGCCGATCGCCGCGCGCTCCTCGTCGAGGCCGCCGATATCTTCCTCGGTCGATGCGCGCAGCCGGATCGAGCGGTGCCGCTGCTCGAGCAAGCCTGCGCGCTCGCGCCCGACGATCGCCCGCTGAAGCTCCGCCTCGCCGAGGCGCTGCAAGACGCCGGGAGCCCCGATCGCGCGCGCGCGCTCTTGCGCGAGATGATCGACGCGTTCGCGGGGCGTCGCCCCAAGGAGCGCGCCACCGTCCACTTCTACCTCGCGCGATTGCACCTCCGAATCGGCGAGCGCGCGCAGGCGCTCGCGGAGCTCGAGGCCGCGACGCGCATCGATCCGGCCAATCCGGAGATCTTGCGCATGGTCGCCGAGCTCGCGCGCGACGACGGGCAGCTCGACAAGGCCGAGCGCTCGTATCGCGCGCTGCTCGCCGTCGTGCGACGCGCCGAGGACGACGCGCCCGTGCTTCGCACCGAGGTGCTCGTGGAGCTCGCGGCGCTCGCGGAGCGTCAGGGCGAGCCCGAGCGCGCGGCGGAGATCATCGAGTCCGCCTTCGAGACCGCCGCGACGTCCGACGCGGAGGCCAAGCGGCTCGAGAAGGCCCTCCGCACGCGGGGAAACACGCAGGGGCTCTTGCGCTCGCTCCGCTCGCGGCTCGAGCGCGCGCAGTCGTCCGAGGCTCGCGCGGAGGTGCTCGCAGAGCTCGCGCGCTCGCACGACGAGCTCGGAGATCACGAGGCGGCGCTTCGCGCGTACCTCGACGCGCTCGCGGAGGTTCCGTCGTCGGCGCCCGCGCACGACGCCGCGATGGCGCTCGCGACGAAGCTCGGCAAGACCGACGCGTACATCGAGACGGTCACCTCGCTCGCGGACCGCGCGACCGCGTCGAACGACGCGCGCACCTCGTGCTCGCTCCTCTTGCGGGCCGGCGACGCGCTCGCGCGCTCGGAGGGCGGCGCGTCTCGCGCGGCGGAGATCCTCGTGCGCGCGAAGAAGACGGGCGCGATGGCGGTCGACGTGCTCCGCGCGCTCGATCGCGTCTACGCGACGCTCGGCGACGCGGAGAGCCAAGAGGCCACGCTCTCGGAGCTCGCGGCCCTCGAGGTCGAGAGCACGTCGCGCGACCCGCGCGCTGCCAGCGACATCCTCTACAGGCTCGCGGACCTTCGCGCGCGCAAGGACGCGACCGTCGACGACGCGGCGCGCTCGCTCTCGACCGCGCTCGACCTCGCTCCCGACGCGGAGCGCGCGGCGACGATCGCGGACGGGGCGATTTCCTGGCGGCCGCGCGACGCGCGCGATGCTCGACGTCTTCGTGCGCGCAGCGCGCCTCACCGGACGCCCCGACCTCGTCCAACGCGCCGTGACGCTCCAGGCCGAAGACGAAGGCGCGTCTCTCGCGACGCTGCGCGAGGCGGCGACGCTCATGCTGCAAGCCGGCGACGGCAAGCGCGCCGAGGCGTTCTTGGGCCGAGTCGTCGCGCAAGCGCGAGGCGAGAGCGAGGTGCTCCGTTGGGCTCTCCTCGAGCTCGCGGCGCTCGCGTCGGCGCGCGGCGAAGTCGCGGAAGGCCTCGCGCTCGAGCTCGAGGCGGGACCGCACTGCGACCTCGAAGGCGCGCGTCGCTTGCGCGAGGGCGTCGCGACACGCGCTCGTCAGATCGGCGACGTCGCGATCGAGCTCCGCGCGAGGCGCGAGATCGCCCTCGCGGATCCGAGCGACGCGTCCGCGCGCGCCGGGCTTCTCGAGCTCCTTCGAACGACCGGCGACGCCGACGCGCTCGTCGAGATCGTCGAGGCGCTCCTACCCTCCGTCACCGACGAAGCCGAGCGCCGCGCCCTCCGTCGCGAGCGAGCGCGCGTCCTCGCGACCAAGACCGAGCGCCGCGACGAGGTGATCGCGGACCTTCGCGCTCTCCTCGACGAGGAGCCCTACGACGCACACGCGGTCGCGCTCCTCGCGGAGCTCCTCGAAGCGGCCGGCGAGACGAGCGAGCTCGCGGCGCTCCTCGAGCGCCAGCTCGACGCCGCCAAAGATCGCCAGGACGGTTCTGGGGTCGCCGTGCTCTCGCTTCGCCTCGGGTCGATCATCGAGTCGAGCGATGGCCCGCGCGCGCGTGAGCTCTACGTCTCCGGTCTCGACTGGGAGCCGAAGAACCGCTCGCTGCTCCTCGCGATGCGAAGGCTCCTCGAGGATGGCGACGCGGCCGAGCGCGCCGACCTCATGGAGCGCCTCCTCGAGACCGAGCAGGGCGATGCCGCCGAGCAGCTCGCCCTCGAGCTCGTCTCGTTCCGCGCGGAGCAGTGGGACGACGCTGGCGTCGAGCGCACGCTCGAAATCGGCATCGCGGCGTATCCGGGCAGCGTCGAGCTGCGAAACCGCCTCGCGTCGATCTACGAAGACCGCGGCGATCGTCGCAAGCTCGCCGCGCTCAAGGAGACCGCCGCGCGCGCGCTCGATCCCGCTCGCGCTCGCGCAGAGCTCCTCTCCGCTGCTGGGCTCTACTCGGAGCTCGGCGAGGTCGAATCGGCGGCGCGCGCGTATCGCGCGGCGTACGACATCGACCCGAACGATGGCGAGATCCTCGCGGGGCTCGTGATGGTGCTCGAGCGTCGCGGCGACGAGCAGGCCGCGAGCGAGCTCGGCGCGCTCGCGGAGAAAGCGCCCGATCCATACGTGCTCGCGGCGCGAGCGCGAGTCCTCGTCGGCCTCGGTCGAAACGACGAAGCCATCGCCGACGCCGAGCGCGTGCACGCGCAAGATCCCAACGGCGGTCGCGATCTGCTCCTCGCGGTCCTCGCGCGCGCCGCCGACACCACGGCCGACGCGAGCGCGCAGAAGGCGCTCCGTCGCCGCGTCGCCGAGCTCTACGCGTCCGCGAACCGCCTCGACGAGGCGCACGCGCAGCTCGAGCTGCTCCTCTCGGTCGACGACGCGGACACCGAGACCCTCTGGGCGATGGCGCGCCTCGAAGAGTCGGCGGGCCGCTTCGACACCGCGAGCGACACGTACGCGCGCTTGCTCGAGCTCGAGTCGGGCGAAAAGCTCGTCGAGGTCGCGCTCAAGCTCGCGGACGCCGCGACGCAAGCGCAGAACCCGGGCTATGCGCGCGATGCGCTCGAGCGGGCCCGCGCGGCCGCGCCCACCGACGATCGCGTGCTCGAGAAGCTCTCGGCGGTCTACGCGGCGATCGGCGCGCACCGCGAGCTCGCGGAGCTCCGCCTCGCCGAAGCGCGCGCCGCCACCGACCCCGCGCGGCGCTTCGAGATGCTCGTCGCGGCAGGCACGACGCTCCTCGAGCAAGACCCCGCCGCCGCGGCGTCCGCGCTCGAGGAAGCGCGCGCCATCAAGCCCGCCGACATGGAGTGCACGGGCCTCCTCGCGGACGCGCACATCGCGGCGCAGCGCTTCGACGAGGCGCGCGAGCTCCTACAGACCTGCGTCGCCGCGCAAAAAGGCCGCCGCTCGCGCGACCTCGCGCAGATCCACCTGCGCCTCGGCCGCCTCGAGACGGCGCTCGGCAACCCGAAGGGCGCGATGCAAGCGTTCACCCTCGCGCTCGACATGGACGGCCAGAACGGCATCGTCGCGTCGGAGCTCGCCCACGTCGCGCTCGCGGAGGGAGAGCTCGACCTCGCGACGCGCGCGCTCCGCGCGATCACGATGCTCCGCACCGCCGCGCCGATCTCGAAGGGCGTCGCGTACGAGCGCCTCGGCGAAATCGCGATGCACCAAGGCGACGCGAAGAAGGCCGCGATGCTCCTGAAGCGCGCCATCGACGAGGACCACACGCTCGAGCGCGCGCGCGAGCTGCTCTCACAACTCGGCGGCTGATCGCCGCGGAGTGGTGTAGCTTTCAGCCGCCATGTATTTTCAGGACATCATCCTGGGCCTGCAGTCGTTCTGGGCGAAGCGCGGCTGCCTCGTGCTCCAGCCGTACAACTCCGAGGTCGGCGCGGGCACGTTCAACCCGGCGACGTTCTTGCGCGCGCTCGGTCCCGAGCCGTGGAACGTCGCGTACGTCGAGCCCTCGCGTCGACCCACCGACGGCCGCTACGGCGAGAACCCGAACCGCGTGCAGCAGTATCACCAGTTCCAAGTCATCCTGAAGCCGTCGCCGCTCGACATCCAAGATCAGTACGTCGAGTCGCTGCGCGCGCTCGGCACCGACGCCGAAGAGCACGATTTCCGCTTCCTCGAAGACGACTGGGAGTCGCCGACGCTCGGCGCGTGGGGCCTCGGCTGGCAAGTGTGGATGGACGGGCTCGAGATCTCCCAGTTCACCTACTTCCAGCAAGTCGGCGGCTTCGAGTGCAAGCCCGTGAGCGGCGAGCTCACGTACGGCCTCGAGCGCATCGCGATGTACCTCCAGGACGTCGACGACATGTACGACGTGATGTACGCGCCTGGCGTCCGCTACGGCGATCTCGACAAACGCGCCGAGTGGGAGTGGAGCACGTACAACTTCGAGCAAGCCGACGTGCCCGCGCACTTCGCCGCGTTCGATCACTACGAGAAAGAGTGCAAGCGCCTGCTCGCGCTCTCCGAAGATCCGAAGAAGAAATTGGTCCTGCCCGCGTACGACTTCGTCACCAAGGCGGCGCACCAGTTCAACGTGCTCGACGCGCGCGGCGCCATCGGCGTGACCGAGCGCGCGCGCTTCATCGGGCGCGTGCGCGGCCTCGCGCGCGGCGTCGCCGAGGCGTGGATCGGGCAACGAAAGGCCCTGAATTTCCCTCTCTTGAAGGGCTCCGCGGCCGAAGCCGCGATGGTGAAGGAAGCGCGCGCATGAAGGAGATCGTCCTCGTGATGTGCCTCGTCGCTTGTGGCGGCGGCGGCGGCAATTCGAAGTTCCCCTCGCGCGCCACGGGCTGCGAGGTCCAAGTCTTCCAGCAGGCGCCGACGATGAAGACCGAGAACATCGGCCCCGTGTCGGCGAGCTGCGACGACCAGAGCGCGACGTCGAAAGACGATTGTCTGCGCGAGCTGAAAGACCAGGTCTGCAAGCTCGGCGGCGACATCGTGTGGGGCGTCGAACCCGAGCCCGCGCACGAAGACGGCAAGTGGAAGTATCGCGGCCGCGCCGTGCACACGGTCCCGTAGCTACTCGTAGCTACTCCAAGCACTTCTCCAGCGCGTCGGGCGTCTTCGCGCGCATCGCGCACGCGTAGTCGTCGCTCTCGACCTCGGCCGCGCAGTTCTTGAACGCGTCGTCCCCGTGCGCCTCGCTCTTCTCGCGCGCGCGCTCCGTCGCGATCGCCTCGGCGGACGCGTCGGGCATCTTCTCCTTCACGACGAGCTCGGCGTAGCGGTCGAGGATCGCCTCGCACTGCGCCGACGTGACCTTCTTCTTGCAGCCGAGCGTCGCGAGGACGACGAACAAGAGGACGCGCCCTACCGGAGACACTTGACGATGGCTTCCTGCGTCTCGGCCTTCTTCACGCACGCGATCGCCGAGTCGGTGATGCGTCGACCCACGCAGCTCGGAAAATCCGACTGCGCGTCGCGGCGGAGATCGGCCTGCATCTTCTGGATGCTCTCCGCGTCGGTGATGTTCTTTTGCTTCAGCTTCACGACCACCATGCGATCCATGATGATTTCGCAGTCGGCCTGGGTCGCGTGGCGGCCGCAGGCTGCGAGCAAAACGAGGGAGGCGAGGGCGATTCCGAAGCGCATCCGGCCCGAGAGTTAGCACGATATATTGACCCGTGGTGGCGAACGCGAGCCCGGAAGAGCTGCTAGAGCGCGCGATGTCCGCCAAGGATCCGGCCGCGAGAGCGCGCCTCGCGCGGAGAGGGCTCGCGTCGCGCGCGGCGATCGATCGCACGACGCACGCGATGCTCCTGCGCCAGCTCTACCTCGCGCTCTTCGAGTCCCGGCGCTTCTCGGCCGCGCGCGAGATCGCCGAGTCAGCCGCGGAGATGCGCGTCCTCACGGACGTCATGCTCCACGACGCCGCCCGCGCGGCATTCGCGGCGGGCGATCTCGACGCTGCCGTTCTGCACCTTCGGAGCGCCGCGCGTCGCGCCCCCGCGTCGCGTCGCTCCCTCCACCACTGGACGCTCGCGACGCTGCTCTTCCACGCCCAGCGCTACGACGAGTCGGCCTCGTCGCTCGAGCGCGCGCTCCGCTGGGCCACGACCGAGAGGCCGCTCTACCGCGCGCAGCTCGCGCTCGTGTGGATCGCGGGCGGCGAGCGCCCCGATGGTTTGCAGAAGCTCATCGACGAGCTCGCGGCCGCGCCGTCCGGACAAGGCTATGGACGCTTCGTGCTCGGTCACCTCGCGTACGCGGCGCGAGAGTTTCGCGCGGCACAGCAGTACCTCGAAGCATTCCTCCGACGCACCGAGTCGATGCCGACCTCGATGGTCATTGCGCTAGAGCCAGAAATTTCCATGGCGAAAGCAACGATCGCCAAGATGGCCGTGTGATCCAGGATCAAATCTCGCCCACCTCGGCTTTCCTGTCTCTTTTCACATGTTAGAGTTTGCGTGATCGCAAGGCACCGGCCTTGCACATTCAGCTGTAGAGGTACCGATGCTCGCGACTCTTGCTCTCGCCTTGTTGGGGGGTCTCATTCTGAACGTCATGCCGTGCGTCTTGCCGGTGCTCGCGCTCAAGGCGATGAGCGTCGTCGATCACGCGCGCCACGACGCCCACAAGCGCAGGATGCATGGGTTTGCCTACACGCTCGGCACGATGAGCCTGTTCGTCGCGCTCGCGATCCTCGTCGTCGTGGTCAAGGCCTCGGGTCACCGCCTCGGTTGGGGCATGCAGTTCCAACACCCCGCGTTCGTCGCGACGATGACGGCGATCGTCTTCGCGTTCGCGCTGAACGCGGTCGGCGTCTTCGAGATCACGATGTCGTCGGGCGCCGAGGGCGGCGACGACGACAAGTTCGTCGGCTCGTTCGTCAACGGCCTCTTCGCGGCGCTCATGTCGACGCCTTGCTCCGCGCCCTTCCTCGGCACCGCGGTCGCCTTCGTGCTCGGCGCGGAGGTCCCCGCGTATCAGGTCATCCTCGTCTTCGCGATGATCGGCCTCGGCCTCGCGCTCCCGTACCTCGCGATCACGCTCATCCCCGGCTTCTCGAGGGTGCTCCCGCGCCCGGGCCGATGGATGGAGACGGTGAAGACGGTCATGGGCTTCGCGCTCTTCGGCACGGCGATCTGGCTTTACCGCACGCTCCAGGTGCAGGTGACACCCGCGTCGTCGAACTCGTTCCTCATCTTCTTGCTCGTCCTCGCCGTCGCGCTCTGGTTCGGCAACCGCTACGGCGGCGTCGCGGCCGAGCCGTCGCGCAGGTGGATCGTGCGCGGCGTGCAGATCGGCGGCGTGGTGCTCGCGGGGTACATGTCGATCTCGTTCGTGAAGCCTGCCGCGGCGATCGCGGCCGACCCGCTCGTCGCGGTCACGCCCGGCGCGAACGATCCGCCCGTCGTCGTCGACAACCACATCGCGTGGACGCCCTACGACGGCAAGCGCATCGAGACCGAGAACAAGCGCGGGCGCCCCGTCTTCCTCGACTTCACCGCCGAGTGGTGCGCGTCGTGCAAAGCGAACGAGCACGCGTTCCTCGAGACCGACACGGTCCGCGGCAAGCTCGTGAAGACGAACATCCTGCCGATGCGCGCCGACATGACCAACGAGAACGAAGAGCTCTCTGCGCTCCTCGACAAGATCCTCGAGAAGGACAAGCGCAACGGCATCCCCGCGTACGTGATCATGTACCCGGACGGATCGCGCGATCTCCTCCCGATCACGATCACGGCCGACATGGTCGCGACGCACCTCGATCAGGCCGCGACGAAGTACCCGTCCGAGAAGTACGCGCGGAACTAGAACGCATTTCATAACCCGTCGCGCGCGCAAGTGATCGACATCGCTCCATCTTTCGCGACGCTATTTCCATCGGACGAAAAAGGTGTTTGTACCTTCGTCGATGGACCTGAAGGACGAGCAGTGGGAAGCGATCAAGCGGTTCGTTCCAGGGCCGGAACGACGGCGCACGACGGCGAAAGGCGGTCGGCCGTGGCGCGATCCCCGCGACGTCTTGCACGGCATTCTTTGGGTGCTGCGCACTGGAGCTCCGTGGGCAGACATGCCTGGTCGCTTTCCACCGTATGCGACGTGCTTTCGTCGCTTTCAGAAATGGGAGAGCGAGGGCGTGCTCGATCGAATACTCGCAGCGCTGGCGCGCGATCTTCATGAGCGCGGGAAGGTCGATCTCACGGAAGCATTCATCGACGGCAGTCATGCCGGCGCAAAAAAAGGGGTCTTCTGGTTGGGAAAACTCGACGCGGCAAAGCGACCAAGATCATGGCAGTGGCAGACCGCCATGGTCTTCCTATCGCCGTCGGGATTGCGAGTGGTCAGCGCCATGAAACGCAGCTCGTCGTCGAAACACTCAACGCCAGCTTCCTCAAGAAAAAGCTCCCCCAACGACTGATTGGTGACCGCGCGTACGACAGCAATAAGCTCGATGCCGAGCTGAAGAAGATGGGCGTGGAGATGATCGCTCCGCACCATCCGACGCACAAAAGCCAAACGCAGGACGGACGCCAACTTCGCCGCTACAAGCGGCGCTGGCACGTCGAGCGACTCTTCGCGTGGCTCCAATGCTCACGGCGTCTCATCACGCGCTTCGAGCACAAGGCGAAGAACTTCCTCGCCTTCATCAAGCTCCGCTGTGTCGTGCTTCTTCTGAGGAGGTTATGAAATGCGTTCTAGTTAGGAGCGGTTGTCGTCGACACGCGGCAAGTGTGTAGTCAGCAGCCGCCGTCGGACTTGCTGCCGTCGGGCGCGCCGCCGTCGTACAGCGGATCGACCGTCGTCGAGCCGCAGACCTTCGTGGTCGACCAGCGGAAGTGGTCGGCGAGGAGCTGCGAGTCGAAGATCGCGTCGCTCGTGTCGAAGATGATGAAGCGGAGCTTGATGGTGTCGCCCGGCGTCGCGGGCGCGGTGACCGTCATCCAACCCGTCGCGCCGCCGGCGAGCTGATTGGTCTGCGCGGGGAGCTCCATGCCGGTGCCCGCGAGGCTCGTCGCGTCGTTGAGCACGAGGTAGGGGCTGTTGACGGACATGTGGCGTCCCGTCGTGTCGACGAGGATGTCGCCCGTGAGCGACTTCGACTCGAGCAGCAGGAGCGCTTGATCGTCGTACTGCGTGCAGAGCCACTCGGGCGCGTCGGTCGTGAGGTAGTTCACGTCGATCTGGAAGGAGTTGGCGTTCGTCGGGACCTTCAGCGAGATCGTGAGCTCGGTGAGGTCGTTGACCGTCGAGGGATCGTTCATCGTCCCGTTGCCGCACGTGAACTGCGTCGGCGTGAGCGGGTACGCGGTCCCCATCTTTCCGAAGCTCGTGCCGGTCTGCGGCGCGACGTACCCGGTGTCGTTCTCGTCGGCGGCGATGCCGTTCGAGAGCGCGGCCATGCTGGTGCCCGCTTGCGTCTTGAACGCGCCCCAATCGGGTGCGACCTGGTGCGCCTTGTCGTCCGCGACCGTCGGGAACGTCGCCGTGACGACCCACGGATCGCACATCTCCATCGCGTGCGCGAAATCGACCGCGTTCGTCGTGTTGCTCTGGATGTTCGCGTCGCACGCGATGACGTCGTCGACCTTGCCGTTGCAGTCGTCGTCCACGTTGTTGCCGGGGACGTCGAACGCGCCCGGATTCACGTTCGGGTCGTTGTCGTTGCAGTCGACGCAGGCGTTGTATCCGTCCTTGTCGTTGTCGACCTTGTCGCAGCCGACGCAGGCGCTGGCCGTGCAGACCTCCATGCCCGAGCACGCGACGCCGCATCCGCCGCAATTCTTCGGGTCGCTCGTCGTGTCGATGCACGTCCCGTTGCAGCGCGCCTGACCGGTCTGACAAGGCGTGGTCACGTCGCCGACGGTGACGTCGGTGTTCGACGAGCCGTCCCCACCGGCGTCGAAGAGGCCTGGATCGCTGCCGCTGCAGCGGGCCAAGACCAAGAGCGGAAGACCAAGAAAGAGAACGCGCTTCATTTGAAACCCCCGGCGCACATACTACGGATTGAACACCTCGTCGCCTCCCCCACCTCCCGCAGGCTTTGCGGGCGGCGGCTTGGGCTTCACGACTGGCGCCGCGTTGGTGTTCGCGGCGATCGGCGGCGGCTTGGGATGCGAAGTCTGCGCCGGCGGCGGCTTCACGGTCGGAGGAGGCGGCGCGCCTTCGCCGCGGTTGTACTCGGCGGGCTCGGCGAGCACCGCGCGCCCGAGGTCGGCGATGAAGTCCTCGGTCTCGCGTCGCTCGAGGCGTGACGTCTTCGAGATTTGCTCGAGGACGTCGAACGACGCCGCGATCTCGTCGTGCACGTCGGCCATCTTCGTGCCGCCCTCGCGGAAGAAGTCCGCCTTCACGCGCGGCTCGAGCTCTCGCCCGGCCTTCGCGAGCTCGTCGCAACGCTGCGGGACGTCACGCAGCGCGCGCTTGCGCTTCATCTCGCCGTCGAGCGTGGATTGGAGCGCCTTCACGAAATCCTTCATCGAGGCGTCGGCGCGCGCTTCGGAGGCGAGCACGACCTTGCCGTCGTCCTCGCGCAGATCGAGCCGCGTCGGACCGACGACGTGGGCGATCGAGACCATGCGCTCGTGCGCGGATTGGAGGATCGTCACGTCGACCGCGTCCGTCGCGATCTTCAGCGCGTCGATGAGGTTCCGTCGCGCGGCCTTCTTGTCGTCCGGCCACCCTGCCGCCTCGACCTGGAGCGCGTGCACCTTGGTGAAGTAGTCGTCGTATTGCGTCTGGCCAGTCTGGAAGAGTTGCCCCGACTTGATCCTGGATTGCGGCTCGAAGAGCGCGCAGCTCGTCGCGACGACGAGCACACAAAAGGCGGCAAGCCAATTCCGTGCAGTTTGCATTTATTTCTCCACGCACTGAATGGGGGTCGCGGCGATCTCGAAGCTCTTTCCGCTGCCCGCCAAGAATGCGATCACGCCGCGCCCGCCCTCGAGGACCGCGGCTTGTCCCTGTCCTGCGTTGACACCCTCGGCCGACGCAGTGAACGCGTCGCCGACGACCCCGTTTTCTCCAAACGCCACCGCGCGAACCTGGTGGCTCGAGACTGCACCTTCGGTCCAGACGAGGAGAAAGCGTCCTCCGCCGAGCGACGCGAGGCTCGGCGACATCGCTTGCTCGCCGAGGCCGCCTTGAGGAAGCGCGAACGGCTTCGCCGCGGCCGACTCGTCGCCTGGATGGAACATCGCGTAGCGCACCATCCACGGATCCGTGGTCGCTGCGCGATCGGCCCACGCGACCATCACGCGATCGCCGCTCACGGCGAGCGCGGGCGAGCCGATCTGCGGCCCGAGGCCCTCGATCTTCGCGAGCCCCGCGAGCGGCGCCGGCGGAGACCCGCCAAACGCGCCGAACCAAATCGCGCCCGCGTGACGAAACGCGACCGCCCAACCCTTGTTGTCGTGGAGCGGCTCGCCGCGTAGCGCTTCGATGGGCGCGTCGGGGCTCGCGAGCGCCCAGAGCTTGATCGATTTGTCGCTCCCGTGCTGGGCCCACGCGAGCCCGCCGTCGGACGCGCCGACGTCGATCACCTGCGCGCCGCGGAGCGTGCGCCGCCCTTGGAGCTTGTCGCCCTTGTGATCCGCGTCAACCGCGGCCTTCGTCGCGTCGAGCGCGACGACTCGGCGCACGGGATCGTTCGCGCGCAGGTGGAGCGCGCTCGCGGACGCGAGCGAATTCGCATCGAGGAGCTCGAGCGTCGCCTCTTTCGGCGCCGCGGCGAAGCCGAGCGCGATCTGATTTCCCATCGACACGACCTCGACGCCGCTCGCGACGACCGCCTTGGGCGCGACCATGCGCGCCGCGCCCGCCGTGGAGCAAACCATCGGACGCGCCGGCGGTCCCTTCGCCGTCTGCGTCGGCGCCGTGGTCGTTCCTCCCGCGAGCGCGGTCGGAAAGAACGAGCTCGACGAGTTCGAGGCGGTCGGAGAAACGCTACTCGGCCCAGAAATCGCCTTCACGGCGATCGCGACGACGAGCACGAAGAGCAAGAGGACGCCGCCGCCGGTCGCGGCCAGCACCCACGGTTTGTCCTTCGTGCGCTCGCGGAAATTCGCGTACACGCGCTGCGCGTCCGCGCTCACGCCGGACATGCGCGAGCGCGCGAGCTCGCGCAGGTCGTAGAGCTTTGCGCCGCTCGGCTCGGGGATCGGCGCCGTGAGCTTGGGCTCGGTCGGCTCGCCCGCTTCTGACGCGGGCCATTTCGTCGTCGAAGCCACGTCGCTCGCGGACAATGGCGCCGGAGGAGGCGACACGACGCGCTCGAGCGCCGCGCGACTCTCGGCGAGCGCGTCGGGACCCATACCGACCATCGTCTTGTGCGGTCGCTCGGCGGGCACCAGCGGCGGCGCCTTCACCACCTGAATGCGCGCCTCCGAGCTGAGATCCGAAGAGCTCAGCTCCATCGGGCGCGGCGGAGCCTCCGACGCGCGCTCGGGCTGCGTGACGCCCGGCACCCGCGGCGACTTCGGGATGGTCTGCATCTCGACCGCGCCTTCGCCCCACGGCGGCGGACGGGTCACGGCGTTCGTCACGGCGCTCGGCTCGGGAGGCGGCACCACGATGGGTGGAGCTTCTTCGTTCGGCTTCGCGGCCGTCGCCGCGCTCGGCGCCGTGTCCTCGCCGTCGCCGCCGAACATCATCAACGTCGGGTACTTGCTGCTCGGCTCCTTCGGCGGAGGCTCGACCACGCTCGGGATCGGATCGAGCTTGGGCATCGGCGGCGGCGCGGGCGCGATTTGCAGCGTCATGCGGCTCGAGGCCGGGCCCGAAGCCGGGAGCGCCTCGGACGGCGGCGCCACGCCCGCAGGCGGACGTTGCGTCTTGGTGAAGATGCTCTGCTGCTGGAGATTGCTGCTCGGTGTGGCGGTCTTGGGCTTCGGCGCGGAGGCCGCGAGGGCTGCGGTCGCCGTCTTCGCGGTCTTCGTGGGAGCGACGGGCGCGGGCGGCGGCGTGGTCTTCGGCTTGCTGCGCGCTCCCGGAGGCAGCGGCGGCGGAATGCTCTTCTTCGGCGCGGGTTTCGACGCGCTCGTGGGAAGGGGCGGCGGCGCGCTCTTCTTCGGCGCCAGCGGCATGGTCTTCGTGGGCGGAGCCACCTTCATGACGACGGGCGCGTCGACCTTCGTGTCCGACCCGGCAGCGAGCGGAACCTGCGGCAGCGTGTTGGCTGCGGTGGGGACGTAGCGTGGTGGGGGCGGCGGCTCCGCCGGACCAGACGGCGGGGGAGCCTTTCCTTCAAAGGCCGCCTGCGCGGCGACGATGAAATTCGGTGGCGGCGGAACGTCACCTGAAACGCCGTTCGTGGTCGCTTTCCCCGTGAGCTCGGGGACGTCGTGCGCGGGCTTCCAACCAGTCCACCCGCGCGTCCACACGGGAGCGTTCGAGGGGATGACACCGCTCGCAAGCGCAGCACGCAGCTCGTCTTCCCGGACGAGACGTTGCTGTCCGGTGGGATCCGCCCAGCGCCATTCGGTCAGGTTGCTCACGTCGGCCGACTCGAGGACTCAAGGCTATCACCCTGGCGAAAGCCTCGCGCGCCTTATGTGACAGCGCCGGCGACCGCGAGCACCCAACAGCGTACGTGTGAGCACCCCGCCGCACGTAGCGTTATGGCACAGGCGTTCTGCGTCGCGCCGGTCGTGCGGACGTCGTCGACGAGCAAGACGCGCCCGAGATTCGGGCGCCGCGCACGAAATGCCCCTTCGACGTTGAGCTGCCTCGCCGTGCGGTCGAGCTCGGCTTGTTTCTCCGTCGGGCGCGTTCGCTCGAGCGCCCGCGCGAAGAGCGGAACGCCGAGGGCTCGTGCGACGGGACGCGCGAGGAGGACCGCCTGATTGAACCCGCGCTCGAAGAGGCGCGTCGGGTGGAGCGGAACGGGGATCACGCAATCGACGTCGTCGAAGCGGCGCTTCGAGGCTTCGCTTGCGAGCAGCGCGCCGAGTGGCCGCCCGAGCTCGGGAACGGGCCGGTACTTGAAGCGCGTGATCGCCGCGGCGATGGGGCCGCCGTAGGCGAACGGCGCGCGCTCGTCGTCGACGCGTTCGACCGCGAGCGCGCAGCCCGCGCAGAAGACTGCGTCTTCGCGCGCGGGCTCGTCGCACGCGGCGCAGCGATTCGGTCCGAGGATGGAGAGCAGCACACGGCCCCATCGGCCGCGCGCGGCTAAGGTTGCGCGCGCGTGAGCGTCGCTTGCGCGGTCCCGCCCGAGCCAATCCAGCGCCAGGTCATCTCGTCCTCCTCGATTTCGAGTGTGATCCGCGCGTGGTTCGGGCATCGGCTGAACGGGTCGATCTTCACGTCCTCTTCGCCCGACCAGCGGTGCGGCTCCGCGGATCGGAGCGTCCAGTCCGCGCGGCAGCGCTGATCTTGGTACTGCGCGTGACCGACGACGTCGCTCCCGCGCTTCTCGAACGTCACCGTGACCGGCCACGATTTGTTGCCGGTCTGGTAGGCGCGCCCGGTCCACGTCCCGGTGAGCTCTTCGGGCGTCGCGCCCTCGACGTCGTCGGGAGACTCGAGCCCCGGCAGCGTCGTGAGCGGCGCGATCGTCGCGGACGTCGCCATCGGCACGCTCACGAGCTTCGGTCCCATCGTGCACGCCGAGCACGCGAGCAAGAGCGCCGCGAGCTTCACGCGACCGCCTTCACGCGCTCGCCGAGGCGCTCGATCGCGCGCACGATGACGTCGGGCTCGAGCAGCGAGACCGCGTGCGCGACGCGCGGGAGCATCACGAGCTCCGCGTGCGGGATGAGCCTCGCGAGCCGCTCGCCGTTCTCCGGTGGAACGAGGATGTCGTCCTCGCCGTGCACCACGATCGTGGGCTGCTCGATGCGCTCGACCGCGGCGCCCGTCCAGTTCGTCATGACCGCGAAGAAGTGCCGCGCGAACGTCTGCATCGAGAGCGGATCGTGCGCGAGCGCCTCGGGCCAGCGTGCGAGGTGGACGTGCGCGCGATCGAGCTCGTGCTCGGGGAGGAGCAGGCGATTGAACTTTCGCACCGCGTCGGGATCGCGGCGCTGGAGCGGCGCGCGCAAGAGCCATCCGAGCGTGCTCGGCGCGGGAAGCTTCCCGTGCGGGTGACCCGGCGTCGTCGCGAGGAGCACGAGCGCGCCCACGTCCTTCGGGTGACGCATCGCCGTGTGCTGCGCGATCATCCCGCCCATCGAAATGCCGACCACGATCGCGGGTCCGGCCTCGGCCTCGCGGATCACGCGCGCGACGTCATCGGCCATCTGCGGAAGACGGTACGGGCGTCGCGGCTTGTCGCTCCGCCCCGTGCCGCGGTTGTCGAGCGTGATGACGCGCCGAACGCCCGCCTTCAAGAGGCGCTCGGGTTGATCGAACCAGAAGCGAGACGACAGGCCGAGGCCCTGCACCAAGACGACCGCAGGCCCGCGCTCTTCGCCGCGCGACTCCCAGTGGATTCGAACGCCCGCCGTCACAGGGTCACCCGCGGACGCGCTTCACCACGGCCATCACTTCCTCGTCGGTCATGATGTGATCGAGCGCCTTGGCTGCCGCGAGGATTTCTTTGACGAGCGCGTCGTCGGGCTCCATTCCGCGCTCGCGCAGGTAGTAGCTCACGTTCGACGCGCCGCTCATGAAGCCGATGAGGATCTCTTGCTTGCGACCGAACATGCCCGCGGGGACGCCGCTGTAGATGCGGTCCGCGAGCCATGCGTCGCCCTTCGCCATGGCCTTGATGATCGCCGCGGCGTGCACGCCCGTCGCCGTGCGGAACGCGTCGCGACCGACGAGCGGGTAGTTGAGCGCGACGTTCCACCCGACCGCGTCCGCGACCGCGCGGCAGTAGTCCATCAGCTTCGTCAGATCGCGATCGAGCAGGCCGAGGAGCTTCATGTTGAGGAGGATGAGCTCCATCTGCGCGTTGCCCACGCGCTCGCCGATGCCGAGCGCGGTGCCGTGCACGCGATCCGCGCCGAACTCGAGCGCCCAGAGCGCGTTCTCGAGCGCGAGCCCGCGATCGTTGTGACCGTGCCAGTCGATGCCGATGTTCTTCGCGCCCGTGCCCGCGATGATGCTCTGCGTGAAGCGGATCAAGTTGCGCACGCCGTCGGGCGTCGCGTGGCCGACCGTGTCCGAGAGGCAAAGGCGCGTCGCGCCGTGATCGATCGCGGTCTTGAAGAGCGTCGAGAGCACCTCGGGGCGCGAGCGCGTCGTGTCTTCGGTGACGTACGCGACCGGCAACCCGGCCTTCACCGCGACGTCGATCGCCTCGGCGGATTTCTTCGCGATGCTCTCCGCGTCCCAATCCTCGGCGAACTGTCGAATCGGCGACGACCCGATGAACGCGTACACCTCGACGGGAATGCCCGCGCGCTGCGAGATCTCGACCATCGGCGTGATGTCGCTCACGACGGTCCGACCCGCGCACGCGATGCGGATCTTCATCTTGCAGTCGACGACCTCTTTGCACAGGCGGAGGACGTCCTCGAACGCGCGCTTGCTCGACCCCGGAAGGCCGATGTCCGCCTCGTCGATGCCGAGGTCGTCCATCAAATGGAGGATCTCGAGCTTCGCCTCGATCGACGGATCGCGCACCGAGGGGTTCTGGAGGCCGTCGCGGAGCGTCTCGTCGAAGAACGAGACACCCTTCGGGATGAGGCGTCCGCGGCGGTCCACCTCGTTCCAATCGTAGATGAGGTGTCCCGCTCGATCGGAGTCGGTCATCGCCGAGGCGCTCATGGATTCAATATAGCACCGCGGGGAGCGTGGGCGTGCTCGCTACGCCGGCGGCGGTTCCTCTTCGCCCTCGGATGTTCCGTACATCTTCTCTGCGATCGCGAACACCATCGCCTCGAGCGTCTGATGAGCTTCGCGGATCGCCGAGATGTCGCTGCCGGCGTCGAGGAGCTCGCGCAGGTGCGTTGCTTGCTGCTTTGCGCTGTCGAGGACCTCGACTTCGACGAGGTCGGCGTAGCCGTCGAGCGCGGCGCCGGTCGTGTAGAGGAGGGTCTCGGCCTGGTTCTTCAGCTCGGCGAGCTCGCGGCGCATGTCGTCGGCTTGGCGGAACTTCTCGCCTTCGTTGACGAGGCGGTCGACGTCTTCCGTCGACAGACCGCTCGTCGCGGTGACGCGGATCGTCTGCGCGCGGCCCGTGCCGAGGTCCTTCGCTTCGATGCTCACGACGCCGTTCGCGTCGATCTTGAACGTGACCTGAACCTTCGGCACGCCGCGCGGCGCCGGCGGGATACCGGTGAGCTCGAACTTCGTGAGCGAGCGGTTGTCGAGCGCCATCTTGCGCTCGCCTTGGAGCACGTGGATGGGCACGAAGCTCTGGTTGTCGACGCTCGTCGTGAAGATCTCGCTCTTCTCCGTCGGGATGGTCGTGTTGCGCGGGATGAGCGCGGTGAAGACGCCGCCGCCCGTCTCGACGCCGAGCGAGAGCGGCGTCACGTCGAGCAGGAGCACCTCGACGTTGCCCTCGCCTTGGAGCGCGGCGCCTTGGAGCGCAGCACCCGCGGCGACGACCTCGTCCGGGTTCACGCCCTTGTGCGGGTCCTTGCCGAAGAACTCCTTCACGGCGCGCTGCACGGCGGGCATGCGCGTCATGCCGCCGACGAGCACCACGTTGTGGATGTCGTGCGGCGTGAGCTTCGCGTCCGTGAGCGCCTTCTTGCAGGGCTCGAGCGTCGCGTCGACGAGGTCTTGCACGAGCAGCTCGAGCTCCGAGCGCGTGAGCGTCTTCACGACGTGGAGCGGCTCGCCCTTCGCGCTCGTCGCGATGAACGGGAGGTTGACCTCGGTCTCGAGCGACGACGAGAGCTCGTGCTTCGCCTTCTCCGCGGCCTCCTTCAGGCGCTGGAGCGCCATCCGGTCCTTGCGCAGATCGACGTCGTTCTCTTTTTGGAAGAGGTCGGCGATCGCGTCGATCAATCGCTGATCGAAATCCTCGCCGCCGAGGTGCGTGTCGCCGTTCGTCGCCTTGACGGAGAAGACGCCGTTCTGGATCTCGAGGACCGAGATGTCGAACGTGCCTCCGCCGAGGTCGTAGACCGCGACGCGCTCCATCTGCTTCTTCTCGAGGCCGTACGCGAGCGCCGCCGCCGTCGGCTCGTTGATGATGCGCTTGACGTCGAGGCCCGCGATCCGGCCCGCGTCCTTCGTTGCCTGACGTTGGGCGTCATCGAAATACGCGGGGACCGTGACGACCGCGTCGGTCACGCCTTCACCGAGGAAGGCCTCGGCGATCTCCTTCATCTTCGAGAGGATGAACGACGAGACCTCCGGCGGAGACATCTCGCGCCCGCTGACCGCGACCCACGCGTCGCCGTTCGGCGCTTCGATGATCTTGTAAGGAGCGAGCTTGAGCTGACGCTGGACCTCTTCGTCCTTGAACTTGCGGCCCATCAAGCGCTTCACCGCGTAGACCGTGTTCGTCGCGTTCGTGACCGCTTGGCGCTTCGCCGTCTGGCCGACCAGACGCTCGCCGCTCACGGGGAAGCCGACGACCGACGGCGTGGTGCGCGCGCCCTCCGCGTTCGGAATGATGCGCACGTCGAGCTTGCCCTGAGCGCCAGCTGCTTCCACGACCGCGACGCACGAGTTGGTCGTGCCGAGGTCGATCCCGATCACTTTCCCCATTCTTCGAAGAGCGAGAGTACCACCCGGGCGGAGCCGGGAACTAGCTCGACTTCGGCTTCGCGACCACGACCATGGCCGCGCGGACGAGGCGGTCGCCCTCTTTGTACCCCGGCTGCACCTCCGCCACGACCGTGCCGGGCGGGTGCTCGTCGGTCTCGAGCTGCTGAATCGCCTCGTGTAGCGAGGGATCGAACATCACGCCGACGGTCGGCACGCGCACGATTCCCGTGCGGCCGAGCGTCGACTCGAACTGCTTGAGGATCATCGCGAGCCCGTCCGAGACGGCCTTCACGTCCGTCGCCTTGAGCGAGCTCTGGATGGCGCGCTCGAGGTTGTCGAACACCGGAAGCAGATCCTTCAGCAGGTCTTCGCGGCCGCCGCGTCGCGCGTCGTCGAGCTCGCGGCGCGTGCGCTTGCGGAAGTTGTCGAAGTCGGCGGCGGTGCGGACGAGCATGTCCTTGAGCTTCGCCGCTTCCTCTTGCGCCTTCTCGAGCTCGCTCTGCACGGGCAGCTCGGACACCTCGGCTTGCGTCGGCTCGCCGTCCTGGTTTTGCTCGTTGTTTTCCGGCCTATCGTCGCTCATGCGTCGCTCAGCGTAAGTACGCTATCGGCTTTCTGCACGGAAAAGTAAAGACCTCGAGCGTAGAGCCGACGGCGCTCGCTCTCCAAGAGGTCTCCGGGCCGCGCGCGAGTCGCGCGCTCGAGCAAGATTGCCGCTGTGACGCTCACGTTGAGGCTGTCGATGAAGCCGCGCATCGGCACCCGCACGCGCTTCGTGCACGCGGCCGCGAGCTCCTCGGCGATGCCGTCGCGCTCGTTTCCGAGGACGAGCGCGAAGCGCGGGATCGCCGCGAGATCGTCGGGCAGAAGCTCGCCCTCGGGGTGCGTTCCGACGAGCTCCATGTTCGCTTCACGCGCCGCACGGACGGCGCTCGCGACCTCGTGGTGGGTGACGACGTCGACCCATTTCTGCGCGCCGCGCGCGACCGACCCCGCGGTGAGGAACGGCTCGCTCCGCTCGACGACGTGGACCGTCTGCACCCCGAAGGCCTCGCAAGACCGCACGACCGCGGCCCCGTTGAAAGGATCGTGGGGCGCGTCGAAGACGACCGTCACGCTCCCGAGCCGCGCGTTGATCACCGAAAGGAGCCGCTCGCGACGCCGATCGAGGACCAGCGGCTCGAGGATCCGAATCACCCGCTCGGGGTCGTACTGCTCGAGACGCGCGATTCTTCGCGGGATTAACGCGTCCGCGTCGACGACCCCCACCGTACTCCTTCGCATGTAAAGAATTTACCAAAGACTGGGCGTACTTGGCTTACAGAGCTACGCTTTTGGACGGCGTCGTTCGTCCAACGCTCGAACGCCCGTCCCATGCCCCGTTTGACCCACGCTGAATCGAGCCTCCCGCCGGTGCCCCGGCGGCGAAAGCGCCCCAAGGTGGGGCGGGCGCTCGCGCGTGTTTTGTCGGTCATTTTGGCCATCGCGGGGGTGCTGCCGTTCGTCGCGGTCGGGTTCATCCGCTCGGCCTACGCCCGTGACTGGGCGATGAAGGAGACGGCGAAGGCGCTCCGCGATCAGGGCATCGTGGCCCGCTTCGACGTGCGGATGCACGTCTGGCCGCTCTCGCTCGAGCTCGCGAACGTGCAGATCGAGTCGTCCGACGGGGGCGGTCCGGCGCTGACGGCTCGCCGAGCCACGGTGCACCCGCGGTTCTTCGCGCTGATGAGCGGCAAGCTGCTCATCGACCAGATCGACATCGACGCGCCGCGCGCGCGCCTCGTCATCAAGGACGGCAAGCTCCAGAACCTCGCGCTCAAGCCGCAGGAGACGAAGAAGCAGACGGGCCCGATTCACCTCCCGTTCGACGCGTTCGCGATCACCGACGGCGAGGTGGACCTCACGATCGACGACGTCCACGTCAAGGCGAACGAGCTCGATCTCGACGTGCAGACGGACGACACCGACCGCGGCTCGTCGCTCGAGATCGCGCTCCGCGCAGGGGAGAGCTACGTCATCCGCGAGCGCGACACCGAGACCGGTCGCGCGTTCGACGAGGACGCGATCTGTACGCTCGACGCGCGCGTGCGCGTGACGCCGGACGACGTCACCGTGCGCAGGTTCGAGCTCACCGGGGCCGCCGACCTCGACCCCGGGAAGCTCACGACGCCACCGTGCAAGCTCGCTCCGAACGACCAGCGCCGCGTCGAGCTCGAGCTGAGCCACGCGCGCGTGAAGCTCCCGAAGGACGGCGAGCTCCCCGATTTGAGCGGCCACGTGCGCGCGCGCGTCCCCGTCGGCGCGGCCACGCGCCTCGCGAAGCTACCCGACGTCGAGGGCTGGGTCGGCGTCGACGCGGACGTTCGCTTCACCTCGACGATGCAGATGCCCGAGGTGAGCGGAAGGGTCACCGCGGGTGGCATCCGCGTCGACCGCTATCGCTTCGCGGACTACTTCGACTCCGAGCTCACGATGCGTGACAACGTCATCAAGAGCCCGAAGACGATCGTGCAGCTCGCGGGCGGCACCGTTCACCTCAAGGACGTTCACGTCGAGCCGCTCGCGAAGACGCTCGGCGCCGCGGCGGACATCGAGAACGTCGATTTCGCGGCGCTCATGGTCGCGCTCGGCGTCGCGGAGCACCCGCACGTGGGCTGGGACGTCGTCGACATCCACATGCCCAATTTTTCGGGCAAGCTCGACCCGCTCAAGCTCGACGGCGACTTCACGGCGACGACGAAGAACTTCGCCGTCTGGGACAAATGGGTGAAGGACCCGACGCGGCAGCGCCTCATCGGCTTCACCGAGGCCAAGCTCGGCGCGCACCTCGCCGTGAGGCCCGACTCGGTGCAGTTCAAGAACGCCCACGCCGATCTCGCGCACTCGCACATCGACGGCGGCTTCGTGCTCCTCGGGTTCGCGAACGAGCTCCGCGTCGAGGTCGGTCACGCGCACGTGGGCCTCGCGGACATCACGCCGCTCGCGGGCATTCCGATCGCCGGCACCGCGGACGTGAAGGTCGACGTGGGCACGTCGATGAGCAACCCCAAGGTGAGCGGCGACGGTCGCATCGACGGCTTCGCGATCGCGGGCATGCCGTTCGGCAACATCACGTCGGTGCACGCCGAGGTCGAGCCGGGCGAGACGCAGGTCCTCACGCTCAAGAACGTCAAGGCGCAGAAGAACAAGAGCACCTACGAGATGCCCTCGGGGAAGGTCGAGTTCGGCGGCAGCGCCTCGATGCGCATGGACGCGAACGTGCTCGCGCAGCGGCTCAACCTGCGCGACCTGCTCGACGTCTTCTCGCTCGCCGACGACCCGCGCTTCGACGGCATCGACGGCGATCTCGCGGGCGACACGACGTTCCACTTCGCGCTCGGCGGACGCGAGGACGAGTGTGGGGGCGGATTCATCTCGCTCCACGCGAGCCCGCACCTGTCGAACGTGGAGCTCTACGGCGAGAAGTTCGACGACGGCGACGCGGATCTCGGATCTGCGATGGCGCGACCGCGCCGCCGGCTTCCAGGGCGCCGATCTCGACGTGCACGCGTTCACGCTCCACAAAGTGCGGCGCGAGAAGGACGGCGCGACGTTCGGGTCGCTCCTCGGGTCGGCGTCCATCAAGCCGGGCGGCATCCTCCACGGCAACGTCGTGCTCGAGGGCGTGCCGCTCTCGCGCCTTCAGACGCTCGGGACGCTCGGGCCCGAGCTCGAGGGCAGCGTCTCCGGACTCGCGCAGGTGAGCGGCACGATCGACGCGTTCACGGCCGACGCGGACGTCGACGTCTCGCCCATCCACGTGCGAAGCGGAGATCTCGGCGCCTCGAAGCTGCACGTCACGATGACGCAGCTCGCCGGCAAGCCGAACGTCATCGGAAAGACGCACTGCGGGGGCCCGCTCGGCGGGCCGTTCGACAAGGCCGCGTACATCGCCGACACCTCTTCGCACGGGAGCTACATCGTCTCGGGCGATCTCTTCGGCGGCCAGGTGCACCTCGATCGCGTCACGGCGACCCGCGCGCGGCAGATGGAATTCTCGGGCGACCTGAAGGTCCAGAAGCTCGCGATCGAGTCGCTCGTCAAAGCCGCGGGCATCTCGGAGGGCACGCTCTCGAAGCTCAAGGGCGAGCTCACCGGCGACGTGACGATCGACCACGTGAAGCAAGGCGACTACGCGGCCGCGTCCGCGCGCTTCGTGCCGAGGTCGCTCGCGATCGACGACGACGGCAAGAAGCTCGTGCTGAAGCCGACGGGCGCGCCGATCGTGCTCGCGGGCAACAAGGTGACGCTCCCGCCCCTCGAGCTCGATTTGTCGGCGCCGGGCGTGAGCGGCGCGATCACGATGCAAGGCGACGTGCGCGACCCGTTCGGGGATCCGACGCTCGACGTGCGCGCGGATCTCGCGCCGGTGGATTTGTCCGTGCTCGCGGGCGTCGTCCCGAAGCTCGATCGCGCGACGGGCTCGTTCTCGGGCTCGGTGCGGCTCACGGGGCGCGTCGCGGACCCGCTCCTCGAAGGCGACGCGAAGGTGCGCGCGACGGAGCTCCTCGTGCGCGGGCTCCCGTCGCCGGTGAACGATCTCGAGATCGACCTGCGCGCGGACGCGTCGGAGATCCGCGTCGCGCGCGGCGTCGCGAAATTCGCGGGCGGCACGCTCTCGCTCGGCGGCCGCGTTCCGATCCGAAACCTCGGGCTCGGCAACGTCGAGCTCACGCTCGGCGCGCGCAACGTGCGCTTCGCGCCCGCCGAGGGCATCAGCGCCGGGCTCGACGCGGATCTCGCGCTCGCGATCGAGGACAGCGGCCTCGACAAACGCAAGCTCCCGCACCTCACTGGCGACGTCACGATCGCCTCGGTCGAGTACACGCGTCCGATCAACATGGTGGGCGACCTCGGCTCGCTCGGCGCCGCCAAGCGCACCGAGATCGAGACCTACGACCCGTCACAAGACGCGGTCACGATGGACCTCCGCGTCCGCGCGAAGACGCCGCTTCGCATCAAGAACAACGTCGTCGACGCGCAAATCCAGCTCGACAACGCGCTCAACGTGACCGGCACGAACCAGCGCTTCGGCCTCCGCGGCGACATGCACGCGCTCTCCGGCGGTCACCTTCGCCTGCCGTTCGGCAACAGCGTGTTCGACATCCAGCAGGCCGTGATTCGCTTCGACGACGCGACGCGCATCTCGGCGCACGTCGACATCCAAGCGATGACCGAATACCGGCGCACGTCGGCGCAGACGACCTCGGGCGCGAGCTCCTCGGGCAGCACGACGGGTAACCTCTGGCGCATCTCGCTCCACGCGTCCGGCGACACGGACAACCTCAAAATCGAGCTCACGAGCGATCCACCGCTCTCGCAGGAGGACATCATCCTGCTCCTCTCGATCGGCATCACGCGCGCCGAGGCCGACCAGATCCAGGCGGGCACGCTCGGCGCAGGCATCGCGCTCGAGGCGCTCTCGACGATCACGGGCGCGAACGAGCAGGTGAAGAAGGCCATCCCGATCATCGACGACTTCAAGTTCGGCAGCTCGTACTCGCCGCACTCGGGCCGCACGGAGCCGACGGTCATGGTCAGCAAGCGCATCACGAAGGACGTGAGCGCGAACGTCGCGACCACCCTCGCCTCGGACCAACGCGAGCTCTACGCCAACATTCGATGGCGATTGGGCCAGAATTTCAGCATTCTCGGTTCGTACGACAACGTGAACAATGACGTAACATCCAGCGCAGTCGGGAACCTAGGCGTCGACTTGCGGTGGAGAGTTGAGTTCAAATAGCTGGTTGGGCGGCGCGCTCTTCGCCGCCGCGCTCCTCGTGGATGCGGTCGCGCGCGCCGGCGCGCCGATCAGCGTCACGCCGATCACGCTGCCCGAGATGCCGCAGCTGAGCGCGCCGCAGGCGAGCGTGCCCGCGCCGCCGCCGGATTTGAGCGCGTTCGAGGGCAAGCCCGTCCACGCGGCGGAGGTCGTGCAAGACGAGGATCCGTGGGACGACATCAAGCCGCCCATCCTTCGCTCGATCCACCTCGGCGATCCGTTCCGCGCCGACATGGCGCGCGCCGCGCTCCTCGAGGCGACGCGCACGGGGCTCTACGGCACGGCGAAGGTGAACATGATCCCCGAGGGCGACGGCGTGCGCATCCGCGTTCACGCCGTTCCTCGTCGCGTCATCGACGCGCTCCGCGTCGACACGCACGGCGCGCCACTCGACCGCGAGGAGATCCTCCGCGAGGCGCAGCTCGAGGAGGGCGGCGAAATCCTCGGGAGCGACGTCGGCACCCGCAAGCGGCGCATCGAGGTGATGTTCGCCCACCACGGCTACCCGCAGGCGCAGGTCGACTTCTCGACGCGCCAAACCGACTCGCCGACGCGCATTTCGTTGCTCGTCGACGTCAACGCCGGCAGGCCGCAAAAGATCGGGCGCCGCGTCTTTTATCCGTTCGGCGCGCGCGCGGAGGACCTCGCGCCGTACACCAAGCCCTACGAGGTCGACGAAGGAGATCGCGTCGACGAGGGAGCGCTCCAGCAAGCGGACGTCGCGCTCGAGAACCGCCTGCGAACGGCCGGCTACTACGACGCCGGGGTGAAGCACGACCTCGTGCTCGCGCGTTACCCGAACGGATCGGTCATCACGCTCCGCGTGCGCATCGACAGCGGCCCGCGCTACTTCACGCGCTTCGACGGCAACGTGCACTACGACGCTGACGCGCTCCAGACCGCGCTCGGCCTCGACACCGACCCCGACACGGGCGAGCAGCACCTCGCCGAGAAGCTCCGGAGGTTCTACGTCGCGCGCGGGTTCCTCGACGCGCAGATCGCCTTCGATTTGCGCGGCAAGGGCGAGGAGCCCTCGCGGTTCATCGTCTTCCACGTGCGCGAGGGAGAGCGCGTCGGCGTCGTTCAGCGGCAATATCCGTGCGTTCGCAACGACGCGATCAAGAACCTCAGCGGCGGCGGCCCGAGCTCGGCGAGCGCGATCGGTCGCGAGCTCGATAGCTTCCTCGACGAGGATCTCCCCGGCGCGGATTTGATCGCGCGATCCCGATCCGCGCGTCGTCGACAAGGATCTCGGCGGGGCGCGGGGACGCGCGTCGTCGCCGATCGATCTCGAGCCGAGCGCGACGTTCTCGCCCGAGACGTACGACAAAGGCATCGCGCACGTGCAGGAGCTCTATCGAAACGAGGGCTTCTTGAGCGCGCTCGTCGGGCCCGTGCAGGTCATGCGGCGCGCGGTGCGATCCGAAGTCGCCGCCCGGCCGCTGCGTCCCCATGCCGTTCACGCAGCCGCTCCCCGACGCGTGCACGTACGACCGCAGCGGGCTGCCGGTCCAGGTCGCGCCGCTCGATCCGAGCTTCACGTGCGTGCCCGACGCGATCCGCGGCGTCGAGTGCGAGCCGCACGTGAAGCTGCGCGTCCCGGTGAAGCTCGGGCCGCGCACGACGCTCCACGACCTCGCGTTCTTCGGCGCGCAAATCGATCAGCGAGACCGAGCTCGCGGCCGCGGCCGCGCTCGAGCTCGGGAAGCCCGTCAGCGCGCTCAAGATCGACGAAGCGCGACGACGCATCGTCGATCGTTATCGCGAGGACGGCTTCTTCTACGCGGACGCGAAGTACGACATCCAGCAATCGCTCGACAACACGCAGGCGCGCGCGCGCTTCGACGTCAACGAGGGCGAGCGCGTCATCGTCTCGCAGATCGTCATCCAGGGAAACGCGGTCACCAACGAGTCGGTCATTCGTCGGCGCGTCGCGCTCAAGGTCGGCGAGCCGTATCGCATGGGCGAGGTGCGAAAGACGCAGGAGCGCATCGCGACGCTCAACGTGTTCTCGAGCGTCAGCGTCGTCCTCCAGGACGCGCAGGTCCCGCAGCGCCAGAAGACGGTCATCATCACGGTCACCGAGAAGCCGACGCAGTACATCGAGCCGTCGCTCGGCTTCTCGACGGGTGAGGGCGCGCGCGCCTCGCTCGAGTACGGCTACACGAACCTCTTCGGCAGCGCGATCAGCGCGGTCATCCGCGCGCGCGTCTCGTACCTGCCGGATTTTCTCATCTCCGACCCGACGATCGTCGAGAACTTCCAGAAGCTCAGCGTCGCCGAGCGCATCGCTTATCGCGTGACGCTCTCGCTCGGATTCCCGGACGTTGGTCTAGGCCCCGACGTTCGCGCGAACCTCGACGGCGTGTACCTCCAGGACGTCGAGCGGTACTTCATCATCGGCAAGGCCGCGGCGCTTCCGACGCTCTACTGGCGCGTGCACAAACAGCACGCGCTCGCGCTCACGCCGACCGCCGAATACAACAACCTCAACGTCTTCAACAACCAGACGCCCGCCGAGGCCGCCGCGCTGGCCGGAAACAACCTAGACGTTCAGCGCCTGCTCCGCGCGCCCGCGGGACAGAGCCTCGTCTTCTCGCAGCGCCTCTTGTGGTCGTGGGATCGCCGCGACAACGCGTTCAACGCGCACAAGGGCACGTATCTCAACGTCACCGCCGAGCACGTGAACTGGTTCCCCGTGGGCGACGTTCCGTCGAACGAGATCATCTGCGCGACGTGCGACGTCATCCCGCCGCCGCTCAACAAACCCGTCGCGCCTCCGCAAGGCGTCGCGTCGCAGCCCGGCCACTTCCTCAAGCTCACGAGCACGTTCTCCGGGTACGTCCCCTTGCCGTTCCTCAAGATCACGTTCGCGGCGATCCTGCGCGTCGGCGGCATCATCCAGCTCAACCCGAGCTCGACGACGTATCCGGACCGCTTCTACTTCATGGGCGGCATCGACTCGATGCGCAGCTTCCAACAAGACAGCATGATGCCGCAGGACGCCGTCGATCAGATCAACGCCGGGAAGATCCAGCCGAACCAGGTCGCCATCCGCGGCGGCAACCTGCTCGTCAACCCGCGCGCGGAGCTTCGCATCCCGATCACGGGCCCGTTCGAGACGGTCATCTTCTTCGACACCGGCAACCTCTGGCAGGACGCGTCCTATCCGTTCACGCACGGCTTCGCGCTCCGCGCCGCGCTCGGCACCGGCATCCGCGTGCAGACCCCCGTCGGCCCGATCGCGCTCGACGCGGGGCTCAACTTGAACCAGCAGTCGTTCGAGGACATCGGCGCGATCAACTTTGCGATCGGTTTGTTTTAGGGTCCCCACCATGTCGTCGTCGCGGTGCGAGATCTCGATCGTGCGAGCGTCGAGCCACTGGAGCGCGCGCTCGTCGCTGTGTCCATGTGGCGGACATGGCCCGAGACCCAGAACATGAAGGCCTCGCGACGAGAGTTCCTCGCCCTCACCGCGGTCGCCGCGTGCACGCCGCCGCGAGCGCCGGTCGCGCCGCCGGTGCGCGTCGAGGACGTGCTCGGTCGCGCGCTCGAAGCGGCGAAGCGCGCGGGCGCGACGTACGCCGATGCGCGCGTCGTCAAGCGACGCGATCAGGGCGTCGCGACGCGCGAGGATCACGTGGTCGAGGTGCGCGACGACGTGAGCTACGGCATCGGCGTCCGCGTGCTCGTCGTGACCGCGGGCGAGGGCGGCGCGACGCAATCGTGGGGCTTCGCCGCGACGGGCGACGTCGACGAGGAGAGCGCCGCGCGCGCCGCCGAGCGCGCCGTCGCGATCGCGCGCGCCGACGCCGGACCTCGCAAGCGGCCGATCATCCTCGCGCCCGTCGGGCGCTATCGAGATCGTTGGGCGACGCCCGTCGCCATCGACCCGTTCTCGATCACGGTCGCCGAGAAGGCCGCGCTCCTGCGCGACGTGTGGAGCGTGGCGCGCGCCGTGAAAGGTGCAAAATACATGGATGGGGCGACGCGCGTCCTCTCGGAGGACAAGACGTTCGCCTCGACCGAGGGCTCGCTCATCGAGCAGCGCATCGTGCGCGTCGAGGCGCGCTACACGGTCACCGCGACCGACGACGCGACGGGCGAGTTCGTGACGCGCTCGCACGAGCTCTCGCCGATGCAGGCCGGTTGGGAGCACGTCGCGCGCGCATCGCTCAAGAACGACGCGCGCAAGATCGCGGAGGACGCGGTCGAGAAGCTCCACGCGCCGTCGGTCGCCCCGGGAAAGCGTGACCTCGTCCTCGCGCCGAGCAACCTGTGGCTCGTCATCCACGAGTCGATCGGCCACTCCACCGAGCTCGATCGCGCGCTCGGTTACGAGGCGAACTTCGCGGGCACGAGCTTCGCGTCGCCGGATCAAATCGGCAAGCTCGAGTACGCGCGCGAGGACCTCTCGTTCTACGCGGATAAAACCACGCCCGGCGGCCTCGCGACGTGCGGCTACGACGACGACGGCGAGCAAACCCAAAAATGGCGACTCGTCGACAAGGGCAAGCTCGCGGCGTTCCAGACGACACGCGACCAAGCCTCGTGGATCGGCGAGAAGCGCTCGCGCGGGTGCTCGTATGCCGAGGACTACGCGTCGATCCCGTTTCAGCGCATGCCGAACGTGTCGCTCGAGCCGAGCGAGAAGGACGTGTCGCTCGAGGACATCATCGCCTCGACCGACGACGGCGTGCTCGTGAGCGGCGACGGCTCGTGGTCGATCGACCATCAGCGCTATAACTTCCAGTTCGGCGGACAAACGTTCCACGCGATCAAGAACGGCAAGATCGCGGGCGCGCTGCGCGACGTGGCGTACCAGTCGAACACCATCGAGTTCTGGCACGCGTGCGACGCGCTCGGCGGAAAGAAGCACTTCACGCTCCACGGCTCGCTCGTCGACGGCAAGGGCGAGCCCGCGCAGTCGAACCCGGTGAGCCATGGGTGTCCGCCCGCGCGGTTTCGCGGCGTGAACGTGATCAACACCAAGCGAAAGGACAAGGCGTGAGCGCGCGCGGTTTCTCGATCGCCGATCGCGTCTTGTCGCACGCTGCGAAGCTCGGCGCGGACGCGATCGCGTCCGTGCGCGAGACCGATGTGGGGCACGTGCGCTTCGCCGCGACCGAGATCACGACCGCGGGCGAGGTGAGCTCGACCGAGGCGCGCCTCGAGCTCGCGTTTGGGAGGCGCCACGCGCAGTCGGCGACCAACCAGGTCGACGACGCGTCGCTCGCGGAGCTCGTCTCGCGCACCGCGGAGCTCGCGCGCGTCGCGCCGGAGGACCCCGAGTGGCTCCCGCCGCTCGGCCCGCAACGATACGTGCAGAATGCACGCGCTTGGGACGAGGACACCGCGAGGCAGGACGCGAAAGGGCGCGCGGCCGCGGCGCGCGCGGCGATCCTCGAGCGCGGACTCGGCGTCGCTCACGGCCGCGGGCTTCGTCGAGACGCACGCGACGCGGGCGACGCTCGCGACGAGCGCGGGCCTCCGCGCCGAGCACGCCTCGACCCGCGCGCAGATGACCACCACCATGCGAACGCGCGACGGCACGGGCTCGGGGTGGGCCGGCGCCGAAGGGACGCGCGCGCGCGATCTCGACGCCGCGTCGCTCGCGACGGCCGCGGCCGACCGGGCCGAGCGCTCTCGCTCGCCGACGAAGCTCGACCCAGGGCGCTACACGGTCGTCCTCGAGCCCGCCGCGGTCGGCGACTTGCTCGAGTTCCTCATCGAGGCGCTCGACGCGCGCGCCGCCGATCAGGGGCGCTCGTTCTTCTCGGGCCGTCGCGTCGGCGACGCGATCTTCGACCCGCGCGTCACGCTGCGCTCGGACCCGCTCGACCCCGCGACGCCGGGTTGTCCGTGGGACGGCGACGGCGTGCCGCTCCTGCCGACGACGTGGATCGACGGCGGCAAGCTCAATCAATTGTATTATACACGTTTCTGGGCGAAGCAGGCCAAGCGCCCCGAGACCGGCGCGCACGCGACGTGGCACCTCACGTCGTCGGAGCCGACCGCGCCGTCCGCGTCCGAGTCTGCGGCGACGGCCTTCGGCCGCTCGCCGTCCGCCCTCGTCGCGGGGGTTCGTCGCGGGCTCCTCGTCACGCGCTTCTGGTACACGCGCTGGCTCGATCCGAAGCAGATCCTCGTCACCGGGCTCACGCGAGACGGGCTCTTCTTGATCGAAGATGGTCGTGTCACGCGCCCCGTGAGAAACTTTCGATTCAACGAGTCGCCCGTGAAGATGCTCACGCGCGTCGTCGCGATGACGGCGCAGACCTATCGCGTCCCCGCTTCGGGTGAGGTGATGCGCGTGCCGATGATCTGCTGCGACGACTTCGAGATGGCGAGCGCGAGCGACGCCGTATGACGGCCGCGCGCTTCGGGCTCCTCGGAGACATCCACGCGGAGGACGAGCGCCTCGCGACGGCGCTCGAGCTCTTCGAGGACGAGCACGTCGATCGCGTGCTCTTCGTCGGTGACGTCGTCGACGGAGACGGCGACGTGGATCGGTGCTGCGAGCTGCTCGCGTCGGCTGGTGCGCTCGGTGTTCGCGGAAATCACGAACGCTGGCTCCTCGCGGGCACGATGCGCTCGCTGCCGCGCGCCCACACGCGCGACGCGCTCGCCGGCGCTTCGGTCACGCTGCTCGAGTCGCTCCCCACGGTGCGCGAGATCGCGACGCCGAAGGGCCTCATGCTGCTCTGCCACGGCGTCGGCGAAGACGACATGCAGCGCCTCGGACCCGACGACGACGGCTACGCGCTCGAGAGCAACGACGCCCTCGCCGCCCTCCTTCGCGAGGGGCGCTTCACGCTCGCGGTGGGCGGCCACACGCACGAGCGCATGGTTCGGCGCTTCGGCGATCTCGTGTTCGTGAATCCGGGAACGCTCGCGCTGGACTCCGCGCCGTGCTGCGCCATCCTCGATGTCGCGCGTTCGCGAGTCGCGTTCTTCGATCTCGACGACGCGCGCGTGGCTCGGCCTTCGGAAGAGATCACGCTGCTGCTCGGTTGAAACCGTGCGGCGCAGCCGTTCCACGTCGTTCCAATACCGTCGAGCCCACCTGGCGCACGCACCCCCGCGCCGTAACTTCTCCGGAGCCCATGAGACACATCCTCACGACCGCGCTCGCCGCTGCGTTTTTGCTCGCCTCTCCCACGACGAAGGCCGCGCAGTCTTCCGAGATCGAGAGCGCGCTATCCATCGTGAAGAGCACCAACAAGAACCAGGTGCACTACGCGGTCGCGGTGGACGACACGTGCGTGCCCGTGGGCGCTGCGCCGGTTCATGCGTATTGGCGCATGCTCGAGAAGAGCCCGGACGCGACCGAGGCGCTCTCGCGAGGCGAAGAGCGCGCGTTCGGAATCGAGAAGCAAGACGTCGATCGCGACGGTGTTCGGGTCGTCCTTCGAGGTCTCCCGGCGCGCACGATCACGATCCACACGCGGGCCGAGGGCGGGAAATGCGTCGCGAGCGCGAGCACGACCATCAACGGCGTCTCCGCGCGCATCTCGAGCGTGTTCGTGAAGATCAAGCTCTTCGGCGTCGACTACGTGCAGCTCACGGGCCTCGCCGACGACGGGACCGTCGTGAAGGAGCGGCTGTCGGTTTGAACTAGCGCGTGACGACGCGCGTGTCGTTCACGAGGCGATCGCTCGGGTGCATGACGACGACGTCGCCGTCTCCGAGGCCGCCCGTGACCTCGACGGTCGTGTCGTTTCGTCGTCCCACCTCGACGCGCGTGAGGCGCGCGCGACCGTCGCGCACCGCGTAGACGGCCCACGCGCCCTCCGAGCGAAACACCGCGCTCGAAGGCGCCGTGCGCACGTCGGGGTTCTCCCAGACGACGACGTGCGCGTCGAGGCGGTAACCGTCGCCGAGCGCGGCCCACTCCGCGGGCGGCGAGTCGAGATTGATGATCACCGGCGCGCGCTGCTCTTCGACGCCGAGCGCCGAGATGCGCGTGAAGGCCGCGGGCTCGACGAGCCGCACGTGGCCCTCGAGCGGGCGCCCGCCGCCCCAGCGCTCGAAATACACCCTGGCGCCCGGCTTCACCGTGACCGCGTCGCTCGTGAGGACGTCGCACACGATCTCGAGGTTGTGACGATCGCCGACCTCGACGAGCGGCGTGCCGGCCTGGATGAACCCGGCGCTCTCGCGCATCACGTGGAGGACGACGCCGCTTCCGGGCGCGGTCACGTCGAGCTGCTCGGAGCCGCTGCTCGGCGCGACGCGCAACATGGCGGCGCGCGCGAGCTCGACCTCGTTGTCGGCGACTTGAACGGCGAAGCTCGCCGACGCGACCTCTTGGCGCTTCAGGCGCTCGTCGAGCTCGGAGTTGCGCCGCTCGGTCTCGCTGATGGCCTTCGTGTCGAAGAGTCGCTGCGCGTCCGCCGCGTTCTTCTGCGCGTGCTCGAACGCGACGTCGGCGCGGGCCTTCGTCGCCGAGGCCTGTTTCTGCGTCGCCAGCGCCGCCGCGAGCCTGCTGCCTGCTTCGAGGCGCGCGCGCGCGTCGAGCAGCGGCGGCGCCGTGGGGACGATGCGAGCGAGCACGGCGCTGCGTTCGATCGCGTCGCCCGCGTGGAGCTCGACGCGCAGCAGATCGCCCGAGAGCGGCGCGCTGATGACGTAGCGATCCCGCACGCGCGACTTCGCCGTCTCGTCGACCGTGACGCGCATGGGGCCGCGCGCGACGCGGGCGGTCTCGACCGGGAGCGGCTTGGGCATCCACACGACCACGAGGAGCGCCGCGACCACGACGACGAACGCCGCCGCGAGTCGCGCGTCGCACCCATCGTCGTCCGTTTCGCTTGGCCATCGTCACTCCCTCGTCTTCAACACTTCGATCAAATCGAGCTTGTCCAACCTGCGCCGCACGGCGAGCGCCGTCGCGAGCGCCGAGGCGAAGAGCACGAGCGACCGCGAGCGCGAACGTCTTGTCCGACGTGAGCGCCGGGTACCGCATCAGCTCGGGGTCGACCATTCGCGGCATTCCGCGCGTGAGCACGAGCCAGCCGAGCACGAGCCCCGGAAGCGACCGCGAGCGCGACGTTGGTCGCGAGCTCGCCGAGGAGCACGGTCGAGATCTCGCGCCGCGTGAAGCCGAGGACGCGCAGGCTCGCGAGGTCGCGCGCGCGCATCGAGAGCGCGATGCGCGCGTTGTTGTAGACGACGCCCACGGCGATCACGATCGAGAAGAGCGTGAGGATGAGCGACTCGGTCCACATCGTCTCGCCCATTGCGAATGGAACTCGTCGCGCATCGTCGCGCCGGCGCACGACGCTCGCGACGTTCGGCATGTCGCGAAGCGCTCGCTCGATCGTCGGCTCCTTGCTCGCGTCGATCCGCGCGGCGATGGTCGTCGTCGCCCTCGCGCTCGTCGAGCAAGCGGTGGAGCGTGCGTTCGCTCGCGTGGACCTGAAGGCCGAAGACCTCGTCCGCGAGCGCGACGACGGGGACGTGGACGACGCGCCGATCGCCCTCGAGCACCTCGAGCGCGACGTCGTCGCCGAGCCGCACGTCGAGGATCTCGGCGAGCTTCGTCGTGAGCATGACGCCCTCGTCCGGCACGACCGCCTCCTTCGGCGGCCACGCGAAGACGCGCCGGAGCTGCGCGCCCTCGGGATGGCCGACGAGCGCCACGTCGCGGAAGCGCGGGCCCATGCGCGCGCGCACGGGGACCACGCGCAGGCGCTCGGTCGTGAGCACCCCGGGCAAGTGCGCGATCTCGCGCGCGGCGTCGTCCGGCGCGGGGTTGCGGAACGTGACGGCGAGGTCGTCGCGTTGCGCCGTCTCGAAGAGCATCGAGCTCGAACGCGTCGACCGCGTCGTAGCCGAAGCGCGAAGTGACGAGGCCCATGACGGCGAGCGCGAGGCCCGCGACCGAGAGCGCGTGCGGAGCGGGCGGCGCGTGAGCTCGCGCAGCACCATTCGCCCGAGCCCCCCGAGCACGCGATCGACCCCGAGCCGCTCGAAGATCGACGGCGCGTAGGTCGGCGGCGGCTCGGGCTGCATCGCCTCCGCGGGGGCGAGCCGCACGACCTTGCGCACCGCGAGGAACGCGCCGACGAACGCAGCGGCGAGGCTCACGACCACGCCCGTCGCGGTGACGCCGAGGTCGAGGTGATACGTCATGTCCGGGAACTCGAAGTACGGTCGATAGAGATCGAGCATGCCGCGCCCGAGCCAGACGCCGAGCCCCACGCCGAGGCGCCGTGCCGAGCGAGCGCGATCACGGCGACGAGCTTGCCGAAGTGAAGGCCGATCTCGCCGTTCGTGTAGCCGAGCGCCTTGAGCGTCGCGATCTGCCGCGCTGGAGCCCGACGACGCGCGAGAGGACGACGTTGACCAGGAACGCCGCGACGCGAGGAAGATGATCGGCACGAGCGTCGCGAGCGCGCGGAGCTGATCGAGCTCTTGCGACGACATGAAGCGCCGACGGCTGCGTCTTGCGCGTGACGGCGCCGAGCCCGCCGTAGGGCTCGAGGATGCGATCGAGCGACTCGATCACCGCCGCGTCGCTCGCGCCGGGCTCGAGGCGCACGACGACGTCGTCGAACGCGCCGTCGAGCTCGAACGCCGGCGCGATCGCGTCGCGATCCATCCACAGGACGCCGAAGCGACGCATCGTCGGCGAGCTCCTCGCCGGTGCGTCGCGAAGACGTACTCGGGCGAGAGCGCGATGCCGACGACGCGCACGTCGCGCAGCACGCCGTTGATCACCACGGGGATCGTGCTCGCCCGGGCTCGAGGTGGTGCGCGTCGGCGAAGGTCTCGAGAGCACGACGCCTCGTCGGCGCGCCCGTGCGATCGGCATGCGCCCCTCGCGCAGGCACGATGTCGCAGAGCGCGGGCCGCCCGCTCGCCGGCAACGGTCACGACCTTCCCGACGGCGGGCTCCGGCATGTCCTCGAGGGGCAGCAGCACTGCGTCGACGACCCGCGTCTCCGACGACGGCGACGCCGGGGATCGCCGCGACGCGCGCCGCGACCTCGTTCGGCGCGCGCTTCAAGTGCGACGAACACGTCGGCGAAGCGCGTCGCCTCGTAGTAGCGTCGCCGCGCGCGCAGCGAGCGACGATACGCCGTGCTCTGCAGCGTCACGTAGCCCGGCGATGCCGCACGCGACGACGAGCGCGATCGTGAGCGCCTGCCCGCGCAGGCGCAGCAGATCGCGAAAGAGCTTCTTGTCGAGCGCGCTCACCACTCGCAGCTCCTCGCGCGCGATCTTGCGCCGCGCGTTCCGCTCGACGCTCCTGATGCGTCCGTCGCGAGATCGTGATGACGCGATCGGCCATGCGCGCGATCGGCGCGTTGTGCGTGATGATCGCGGTCGTCGTGCCGAGCTCGCGGTTCACGCTGCTCGAGCACGTCGAGCACGAGCCGCCCGGTGCGGAAGTCGAGCGCGCCGGTCGGCTCGTCGCACAAGAGGATGTCGGGCCGCTTCGCGACCGCGCGCGCGATCGCGACGCGCTGCTGCTCGCCGCCCGAGAGCTGCGAGGGGAAGTGATCCATGCGCTCGCCGAGCCCGACGAGCGTCGAGCGCCTCGTCGGCGCCATCGGCGTCTCGCGCGATCTCGGTGACGAGCGCGACGTTCTCGCGCGCGGTGAGGCTCGGGATCAGGTTGTAGAACTGGAAGACGAAGCCGACGTGCTCGCGCCGGTAGCGCGTGAGCGCGGCCTCGTCGGCGAGCGTGAGATCGTGATCGCGGTAGTGCACGTCGCCGCTGGTCGGCACGTCGAGCCCGCCGAGGATGTTGAGCAGCGTCGATTTGCCGCTGCCCGACGCGCCGAGCAGCACGACGAACTCGCCCTCGTAGAGGTCGAGGTCGACCCCGCGGAGCGCGACGACGTCGACCTCGCCCATCCGGTAGACCTTCGTCAGGCTTCGCGCGCGGAGGACCGCTTCCATCGCATTTCGAGTCGCAAGGCGCGTACCTGTGCTTTACGCGACGAAACGGCTGAAGCGCGGCCGCATCGTTTGCAGCGCGACCGCAGGAGGCGCGCGCGGGACGCGAAAGCTTCGGCCGTAATCGCCGCCGCGCGGGTCGGCACGATTTTCCCTTGTTGATGGTCGCATGACGGACGTGCCGCGATCGACGCTTCGCCTCGTGACGCTCGCGCTCGCGATCGCCGCGGCGATCACGATCGCGCCGTTCTGGTCGCCGCTCGTGCTGGCCGCGTGGGTCGCCGCGCTGCTTCAGCCGGTGGTCCACCGCTTCCAGCGGATCCTCCGCGGCCAGCGTCGCGGCGCCGCGGTCATCGTCTCGCTCCTCGTCGTCGTCGTCCTCGCGCCCGTCATCGCGCTCACCGTCGGCGTCATCGACGGCGTGCACGACCTCCTCTTCCGCCTCCGCGCCGCATACGAAGGCCAAGAGCCGATCTCGGCGGTGCTCCTCGGCGGCGACGGCTCGCACACGAACACGTTCCGCGACTGGCTCCACCTCGCGACGCGCTATCCCGGCGAACACGTGGCGCGCGGGCCTGGCCGTCGCCCAGGTCTCGATGTGGGTGCTCCTCTGGCTCGTCGTCTTCGTCACCGCGCTCTACTCGTTCACGGCGCACGGCCTAAGAGCTACCGGTGGATGCTCGCGCACGCGCCGATCCCGCACCGCGCGTTCACGCGCCTCGCGCGCGCGTTCCACGAGACCGGTCGCGGCATCATCGTGAGCGGCGGTGGTACCGCGCTCGTTCAAGGCACCACCGCGACGATCACGTACGTCGCGCTCGGCGTCCCGCGCGCGTGGCTGCTCGGGCCGCTCACGGCGGTCGCGTCCTTCGTCCCCGCCATAGGCACCGGCCTCGTGTGGATCCCGCTCGCGATCGAGCTCGCCGTCACGGGCGACTACGCGCGCGCGACTGCGATCGGGTTCATGGGCGCGGTCGTGATCAGCCTCATCGACAACTTCGTGCGCCCGCTGCTCGCGCGGTTCGGGCACCTCCAGCTCCCGATGCTCGTCGTGCTCGTCTCGATGATCGGCGGCATAGCCGCGTTCGGCGCGTGGGGCGCGCTCCTCGGTCCGCTCGCGGTTCGCATGGCCGTCGAGGCGCTCGAAATCCTGCGCCACGAGTCACGCAAGCGCGTCACTTCGTCTGCGGTTGCTCTCCACGACCGCTCGAAGCGATCTCCTCGTTCTCTCGAGCGACGCGTGCTTTGAAGTCCTCGGGCGACTCGTCCGGTTGACGGAAGCGATAAGCCCCCGAGCTGACGGGCGCGACGAAATCGCCTTTCTCGCTCGCCGGCGCCTCGTCTCGCTCGACCTGTTTTCGCGCGAGCGCCATCACGACGACCACGCCGATGACGACCACGACCATCGCGGCGATGCCCAGGACCACGAGCATGGCGAAAGAGTCCGCTTCTTCCGTTGTGGCGTCAAGATTCCGGGCTTCGTGATGTTAGGCTGCGCGGCTAGGCGATGAAGAAGCTGACGACGCGTCAACGCAACGTGCTCGTCCTCGCGGTCGTGCTCGCGCTCTCGATCGCGGGCGCGTTCTTCCTCGCGCCTGCCGCGCGCGATCGCACTGCGTCGTCGGCGATCCCGCAAGGCGCGTTTTGTTCGCGACGCTCGACCTCGTGAAGCTGCGCGAGTCTCCGCTCGCGCACGAGCTCTCCGCGCTGCGGGAAGTGAACGACGTCTCGCAGGAGTGCGGCTTCGATCCGCTCGCGCACGCCAAGTCGATCGCGATCGGCGTCCCCGAGAAGCCCGACGGCGTCTTCGGCGTCGCGATCACGCACGACCTCGCCGAGGCCGATCTCGCCAAGTGCGCCGAGCGCGTCATGAGCATCCGCAGCGCGACGCCGCGCTTCACGCAAAGGGGCTCGTGGACCGTGCTCGAGCAGGAAGGCATCCTGAGCGAGGCGACGCGTCCGAAGATCGCATACCGCGACGGCTCTCCGCTCCTCGTCGCGCGCGGGGATTACCTCGCGACGATGCAAGGCGCGCTCGACGGAGCCTCGCCGCGCGCCGAGTCGGACTCGGAGCACGCCGCGCTTCGCAAGGAGGCGATCGCGCGCGCGCACGGCGCGGCGATCCTCGTCGCCACGGCCGTCCTGCCGAAATCGTTGCGCGACCGGCTCAAGAACGACATGGCCGACGAAGCCGCGTCCTCGGAATCAAAGACGGCGACGATGAACGCGATCCTTCGGTCCGCGCCGTCGCGCTCTCCGTCGCGTCTCGCGACGAGCAGCTGGACGTCTTCGCCGAGCTCGAATGCGAGACGGACGCGGCCTGCGAGACGCTTCGGGACTTCCTCGACCGCCGACGCAAAACGCTCGCGGGAGAGCCGGCAGCGCGTTTCGCGGGGATTTCCGGCATTCTCGACGCGGTGCGGCTCGAGACCCACGGTCCGACGCTGGACGCCTCGGTGTCGGCGCCGGCCACCGAAATGACCCGCGCAGCCCGCGCGATCCTCGCCTCCGCCTTCGCTCCAGCACCCAGATCCCTACCCGAAAGACCAGCGAGCCTGGACGGAGGGCCGGGCGCTTCTGGATTTTCGCCCCGCCCGTGAGTAACTTACGGAGACTCTCGAGAGGAGAATTCAATGGCTGGCAGTAGCAACGTCGTCACGATCTCGGATGCGAATTTCGACAGCGAGGTGCTCCGCGCGGACGCGCCCGTGCTCGTCGACTTCACCGCCACGTGGTGCGGCCCCTGCAAGCATGCTCGCGCCGGTCGTCGAGAAGATCGCGGACGAGAACGTCGGCAAGTACAAGGTCGGCAAGCTCGACATCGACGACTGCGCCGGGCATCACGTCAGAAGTACGGCATCCGCGGCGTTCCCACGGTGATGGTCTTCAAGGGCGGGTGAGGTAAAGGCCAGCACGTCGGCGTCACCAACAAAGAGACTCTGCTCAAGCTCCTCGAGAGGCTGACGGCGGCCTTGCTGGCGGGCCAACGACCCGCGAGGCTCCCGATCGCGTCTGACCCGCGCCAGCCTCATCCGAGACCGGTCGTCGGCAGTCCGCGCGGAGCGGGCGGGTTCACGTACCACATCCGCGAGCGCATCGGCGAGGGCGGCCAGGGTTGGGTCTTCACGCGCGAACTGGGACGAGCCGGGCGGGCTTCGTCGTCATCGTCAAGGTGCTGCGCCCCGACGCGGTCAACGACGGAGGCGCTCCACCGCTTCCAGCGCGAGGCGGACGTGCTGCGCATGCTCTCGCAGCAGGCGCAGCCGAACCCGCACATCGTTCGGTTCTTCGATCACGCGATCGCGGTGATCACGTCGCCGTCGGCGGCGAGTCGATCACGCTGCCGTTCACCGTGCTCGAGTACGTCAACGGGCCGACGCTCGAGCAGGTGCTCGACGCAGACGCCCGGGCGCGGCCTGCCGGTCGAGCGCGCGCGCCGCATCATGCGCCAGGTCTCGCAGGCGCTCGAGGTCGTGCACGCGCAGAAGGTCGTTCACCGCGATCTCAAGCCGTCGAACATCCTGCTCGCGAACGAAGCGGGCGGCGAGGTCGCGAAGGTCACCGACTTCGGCCTCGTGAAGCTCGTCGACGTGAACCTGCAGCGCACGGCGACGCTCGCGGGCGCGTCGCTCGGCTACGCGCCGCCGGAGCAGTACGAGCAGGGCAACCAGCGCGTCAGCGCCGCGCACCGACGTGTTCTCGCTCGCGGCGATCGTCGTCGAGATGCTCACCGGCAAGCCGGCGTTCCCGTACCGCGAGGGCGAGAACCCGCTGCTCATCGTCACGCGCATCCTGAACGGGCCGCGCCCGCAGCTCGCGAAGACGCGCGAGTCGCTCGCCGCCCGAGCTCGCGATCGCGCGCCGACCTGATCGCGCGTCCTCGACACGCAGCATCAGCCGCGCGCTCGCCGCCGATCCGGACGCGCGCCACGAGACGGTGAAGGAGTTCTTCTCGCGCGATCGAGCCGATCCTCGAAAGCGGCCGCGGAGAGAAGCGCGTCGACGCCGCCGCCCGCCTCGCGCGCGCTCCCGTTCGCGGAGACCGTCCCCGCGTCGTGTCGAACGTGGCCGCGTCGCTCCTGCCGCGGCCAAGTTCCGGCGATCGTCCCGCGTTCGAGCGTCCGCGCAACTTGCCGGTGATGCTCGCGGCGAGCAAGACGCGGCCGTCTGCGCCGTCGCCGATCCCGCACATGCCCGTCGCCGTGTCGCCGCAAGCGAGCTCCGCCGAGCCCGCCGTACCCGGCGTCCCCGCGGCGACACGTCCGATCCGGCCTCTGGCTTTGGCGCGTGGCCACGCCGAGCGATCAAGCCCGGCATGGTGCGCGCGGCGGCGTTCGCGGAGGACGCGAGCGTCCGCGATCGGCGTCGGCGCCGAACGGCGTCGCGCGCTGGGAGCGCGGGCACGTGGATCGGCATCGCTCTGCCGCCTGGCTTCGACGCGCGTCGCATCCGCGGCGTCGTGGCCTGCCGCGGGGCGAGGCGCTCCTCTTCGGCACGGGCGGGCTGCTCGTGCGTCTCAGCGCGATCGGCGCGTTCGAGGTGCTGGCCGGTGCCCGATCGCGGAGGTCGACGTTCCACGGCGGTCACGTGGACGACGCCGGCGTCGCTCGACGCTCGTCGGCGAGCGCCCCGTCGCAGCGCCAGCGCGCGCAGGCCGGCAGCACGTCGGCGCGTCGCGCAGTTCGAAGGCCGGCCGCATCACGCTCGTGGAGGACGTCGCCGTGCACGACGCGCCTCCGCGCGGTCACGCGCCTCATCTTCGGGACGTTCGTCGCGTGCGGCGACGATGGCGTCGCTCGTCCGCCTCGACATGACGGCATCGCGGATCGTCGGCACGCTCTGCGCCGGGCATCTCCACGGCGATCGCGCGCTCGCCCGACGGCGGCGCGGTCACGGTCGGCGCCGGCGGCCACGCGCTCTCGCTCACGCCCGCGCTCGACGCGCAGCTCGAGGCGGTGCAGACCACGCGCGACCTGCTCGCGCTCTTCGTCGGCGAGCGACGGCGCGAGCTGGGCCGGCGCGCGCAGGCGCGCGTGCTCCGCCGCACGGCAGCGGGTGGCTGCGCATGACGCGGCGACTGTCGGCATCACGCCGAACGTCGTCGCGATCTGGGCGGGCTCGCGCCTCGTCCGCGCGGTCTGCGACGACGGCGCGGTCATCGAAGGTGCTGCTGCCCTGAGCGCACGTCCGATGTCGAGCGCCACGATCCCCGCGCCGAGTCGAGCGCGCCTCCGCCGCGCGCCGCCACGCGCGCGATCGGCCGCCGGCCGCGCATGTCGCGCTTCCTGCCGCGTCCTCCTCGCGATCACGACGTCTCGCAGTTCGCGCCCGCGGTCGCAGTCGCGCGCCGTCGCGGTCGCCCGCGCACCTCGGCTCGCCGTGCGCTCGTCGGCGCGATCGTGCTCGTGTATCGGCGTGCGGCGTCCTCTTCGTCGGGCGCGCTCGCGCGCGCGCTGGTCGACGTCGCCGCGCGCGGGCCGCTCTCGTCTCGCTCGTCGACATCCCGTACTTCGTCCACTGGTGCGCGTGCGTCTTCACGATCGTCGCCTCGATCTTCGTCGTCGCGATCGTCGCCCGTCGTGGATGTCGTTCGCGGCGCGCCGATCCGGTCCCGGGGGCGTACATCGCGGACGTACGTCGATCGGGCTCGCGCTCGTCGCGGCGTACGGCATCCTCGTCTCGCCGCCGCTGGTTCCTCGTCAAGGAGTCGACGTTCGCGATGCGAGGGCCTCGACGCGCGCTTCGACGGCTACCGCATCGCGCACCTCTCCGATCTGCACATCGGCGCGCTCACGCCGCAGTCGTGGGGCGAGCGCTGGGCGCGCGCGGCGAACGCGCGCGCGCCGGACCTCGCCGTCGTCACCGGCGACATGGTGACGAGCGGCACCGCGTTCCACGAGGACATCGCGCACGTCGCTCGGCGCGCTCGCGCGCGAAGGACGGCGTCTTCGTCTCGATGGGCAACCACGACTACTTCGGCGACGGCGAGCCGCTCATCTCGCTCCTGCGCCAGCGCGGCGTCCGCGTGCTGCGCAACGAGGGGCGTGCTCGAGCGGCGGCGGAACGCGTGTATCTTGCAGCCATCGACGACACGTGGACGCGCCGCGACGACCTCGACGCGCGCGCTGCGCGAGCGCGCCCCGACGGCGCGCCCACGGTGCTCCTCGCGCACGATCCCGACGAGCTTCCGCAGCGGCCGCGAAGCGAGGACGTCGACCTCACGCTGAGCGGGCACACCCACGGCGGCCAGATCGCGGTGCCGTTCCTCGCGCGCGAGGCTCGCCTCGCACGCTCGCGCACCACTACCACCTCGGCTCTACCGAGCGGGCGGCGACGCTCTACGTGCACCCCGGTCTCGGCACGACGGGCCCGCCGATGCGCCTCGGCGTCGCGCCGGCGATCGTCGAATCACGCTCCGCCGCGCGTGACTGGCCCAGCGCCAGGCGCGTGCCTGGCGAGGCCAGGTCGACGGAGCGTGTTTCTCGGTGGATTCGCGCGGCACGTTGCGTGAATTGTCCACAGCCGCGGTCGAGCGTTGCGGACGCGCGGTCGCGGATTTAGGAGAGAGCATGTCCACTGGTTCGGACTTCGTGACCCGAAAAGAGCTCGAAGCGCACCTTCAAACGCTCGTGACGAAGACGGACCTCGAGCACGCTTTCGTGGTGCTGAGCGACAACATTCGCGCTGTGGGCGCGTCCGTCGAGCGCGTCGAGTCGCACGTGCGAGGCCTCGCCGAGGCGCTCACGTCCACGCGCGAGCAGCTCGAGCGAAAGATCGACTCGCTCGAGGCAAGACTTACCGCGCGAATCGCGCTCCTGGAGGACGTCGTTCGTCAAAGCTCCAAGGACATCCAGACGCTCAAGCTCGAGCTCATCGACATGAAGCTCCAGCTCGTTCGACGCGAGAAGCTCGACGAGCTCGACGCGCGCGTCGCGGCGCTCGAAGAACGATTCGGCGTCACGCCGAAGTGATCCTCACTCCTTCGCGGGGTTCTCGTCGAGCGGCACCCACTCGGTGCGCGCGAGCGGCACATCCCGCGTGTAGACCGCCATCGGCGCGATCGCGCGCGCGATGTCCCGCACCTGCACGGGCAGCCCTTCGATCGAGATCGCGTGCGACCTTGATTCAGGCCGAGCGCGATCTCGAGCAAGCGTGGGCTCCATGCCGGGTACTCGACGATCGGCGCGTCGTCGGCAGCCCCGCGAGCGCGCGCGCCGCCTCGAGCGCCTCGCGGAGGCCGCCCATCTTGTCGACGAGCTGTTGCTCGAGCGCCTGCTGCCCCATCCACACGCGCCCCTGGCCGACCGCGTCGACCTCTTCCTTCGTCATGTGGCGGCCCTCGCGCGACGCGGTCGAGGAACACGTCGTAGAACTGGTGCACCTTGTGCTGCGAGCTCGCTTCTCTCGTCCTCGGTGAACGGCGCGGAAGAGCGACTCCGCGTCCGCGCGCGGCGTCGGTCTTGTACGTCTCGATGCTGACGCCGATCTTCGCGAGGAGCCCGCTCACGTCGGCCTTGCCGTAGAAGATGCCGATCGATCCGGTGATCGTCAGCGGCAGCGCGAAGATCGTCCTTGCCGGCGCGGCGATGTAGTAGCCGCCGCTCGCGGCGACGCTGCCCATCCAGACGATGAGCGGCTTCTTCTCGCGCGAGGAGCTGCAGCTCGCGCCACATCACGTCCGCCGCCATCGACGAGCCGCCGGGGCTCTCGATGCGCAGGACGACCGCCTTGATGCTCGGGTCGTCGCGCAGCTTCTTCGACCGTCTCGGCGATCGTGTACGAGCCGACGAGCTCGCATGTCGAGGAGCGGGATCGTGCTGCGAGCGGCCGTCGACCATGTCGCCGTCGACGTAGAGGATCGCGACCTTGTTCGCGCGAGCCGAACGTCGTCGGGCCCTTCGGGTCGCGTCCTCGAACTTCTCGTAGCCGACACGTGCGTGCCCGACCAGCTCGCTGCGTCGACGCGCTCGATCTCGTCGTCGAACGCGAAGCCGTCGACGAACCCCGCTTCGCTGCGCCTCGCTCGCGATGAACGGACCCTTGCGCGGTCGCCGCGCGCATGCGCTCCTCGGGCATGTGGCGGTCGATGCGCGAGGTTCTGCACGAAGACCGCCTCGACCTGGCGGAGGAAGTCCTCGTGGTCGGCGCGCGCGACGTCGCTCGCGTGCTCGTTCGTGAACTGCTCGGGCGCGCTCTTGTGCGCGCCGATGCGCACGAACTCGGCCTTGATGCCGAGCTTCGTCGAGCAAGCCGCGCGAGGTAGAAGTACTGCGTCCTGAGGCCCGAGTAGCGGATGCCGCCCGCGGGGTTCACGACGATGCGGTCGGCGTTCGCGCAGACGTAGAGCGCCTTCGGCCCGCTGTCCTCGAAGCGGCAGAGGACCTTCTTGCCGCGCGCGCGGAGCACGCGGAACGCGTCGGCGAGCTCCTCGGCGTGCGCGAACGACGCCGCCGGCTCGGTGCGCATCACGAGGACGACCGCGCGACGTCGCGCGTCCTCCGCGAGGCGCCAGAGCTTGCGCAAGAGCGCGACGTGGTCGCGCGTGCCCGGCGTCCTCTCGATGCGGATCGACACCGCGCGCTTCAGGGAGGGGCACGCCCGGCTGGTGTACGCCCTGATACGAGACGCGTGGCGTACTCGCCGACGCTCGTGGCCGCCGAGGCCGTTGCCGAAGAGCGCGCCGCCGCCCGCGGTGACGTCCCGAACGAGACCTCGAGCCGCGCGCTCGCCGACGACGCCGCGCCGCGCGTCGTTCGCGAGGTGCGAGATCTCGAAGTCGCCGCGCGCGCGACCGACGCCGGGATGTCGATCGCGACCGTCGCGCGCGGGAGCCACAGATCGCCGCCGGCATCGTCCGCGCCCTCGAGGTATCGCATGTCGACGCCGATCTCGAAGCCGCGCTTGCCCGTCGGACGAAACGCCACCGCGAGCGTGTAGCTGCGATCGAGCACCGGCTGCCCGTTCGGCAGCGGCGTCGTCTTCGGTCGGTTCAAATCCTGCGCGACGAACGAGAGCCCGAGGTGCGGATCGGGTCGGAAGCTCGCGCCGGCGTGACGCCGAAGAGCCCGTTGAAGAGCGCGTCGCCCGAGAGCGCGCCCTGGAGCGACCCGCCGAACGAGAACGTGTCGCCGAGGTTTCCACGCCGAGCGCCCACGTGAGCCACGTGTAGCTCGACCTGCGATAGATCGGATCGGCCGTGCTCGGCGTGAGCACGTAGTCGACGCGCGCGCCGGTCGCGAACCCGAACCAGAGCGGCGTCGAGGCTTCGAGCGCGTGGCCGCAGTTGATCTTCTCGTGCCCTCACAATAAACGCCGTCGTAGCGAAGCTCCCACGCAGGGGTCCAACCGAGGTTCGCCGGATTGATCCGGATCGCCTCGGCGCCGTCCTCGCTCGCGGCGCTTCGCCCGAACGAGTCGAGGCGCGTCGCGCGCTGCGGCTCTGGCGCATCGGCGCGCGCGCCGCTCACGACCAACATCGACAGCACGAACGCGCAGCCGGCAAGCGATTTTTCATGGTGTCCTAGACGAGCGTCGCCATGTCGCGGAGCGTTTCCGCTTCCGCGTCGAACATCCGACGCACTTCGCCGAGGATGGCGCGTTCCCCGAGCTTGTGCACGATCGGAACGCGCAACAGAAGCTCGCCCTCGACCGTGCGTTTCGTCTTTCCCTGTCCGTCCGTCGACAGGCGGTACTTGCCCTCTGCTTGGAAATATTTCTTCCATTCGGGCTTCACGTTGGGCTCGACGCTCCATTCGGCTTCGTGCCTTTCAGGATCGTACGTCGTGCTCTCGTCCCACGAGAGCATCTCTCGTGTGACGACTTTGTCCGCGAACAGGGCACGGGATCTTCACGTTCGCCTGGAAGCCAACACGCGATCAAGACTCCGCCTTCGAGGTGGTGCTCCTTCTGGTGATCGTCCTCCATGTTCGCGAGCCGAGCTTCAGCTCCCAGAACAGTCGGGAGAAATCACCGCGAGCTCGAGGGCGTCGAGCGGAATGTCGAGCTCATGGACGATCTCGAAGCGCACGAGTTCGTAACGGTAGCCTGGAAGCTCGGGCGTGAAGCTAGTTCGGATTTGCGAGAGCGCACCGCCCGTTGATGCACGAAGGTTGAGCGCCGCCGCAGCAGTCGCCGTCGTCGTGCACTTCTCGAACTCCTGCGCGCAGCCACCCGTCGGCGGTTGGCAGTACGAGGCCGCCGTCGCCCGCGGCGGCAGTAGCCGCCGCAGCACTCGTCGCCGGTCTCGCAGCTCGTGCCGTCCTGCTTGCACGGATCGACGACCCAGTAGCCGCGCGAGTTGCCGGCGAGGAGCTCCTGCGCCGGGCAGGTAGAACGCCGGGTGGCTCGGATCGGTGCCCGGCGCGCGCGTTGAGGTCGATCGCCGCGACCCACAGCTTCTTCGGCGTGGGCGTCGTGCGAGATGTCGTGGAAGCGCGGGTCGCTCCAGAACGGGTTGATGGTCGCGACGTTGCCGTAGAGGCGCCGGCTCGTGAAGACGACCCACGCGTAGCCGCCCGAGGGGACGGGGTTCACCGTCGGCTCGTAGTTGAGCGTCGCGTCGTCGTCGTGGTCGTTCGCGCCGAGTCGGCAGGTAGCCCTTGCCGTTGAGCTTGTCGAGCGCGTGACGCCGGCTGTGGGTCGTGAGGTCGACCCACCAGAGCTCGCCGCGCGCGCACGCCGTGTCGCGCGCGTGCGCCGCCGAGCTCGCGGTCGTTCGCGGTCTCGTGCTCGAAGACGACGCGCGTCGTTCGTCGGCAAGAAGCCGGATACAGATCCGCGGTGCCCGACGCCGGCGTGTCGAGCGTCTGGTGGTCGCGATGAACGTGTTCGAGTCTGGCGCGAAGTCCATCGTCGCCAGCGACTTCGCCGTCCGCGCCCGCCGCGCCGCCGTACCAGTTGAACGCGACGTGCTTGCCGTCGGGCGAGAACGCCGGCGTGCCCGCGCGAAGCCCGGCCGGAAGCCCGGTCGTGGCGATGGCCGTGCCGCGCGGCACCACGTAGAGCGCGCTCGGGCCGTGTCGTCGACGCCGGCGACGAGCGGCGCCGCGTTGCGTGAAGACGAACGTGCCGTTCGGGTACAGCGCCGGCCAAGGCGAAGCGGCCGTCCGCCGGGGCTCATGGCCGTCTCGGCGTTGCCGTTCTTGAGCGCGTAGGCGCTGGTCGTCGCTGTAGTCGTCGCCGTGCTCGGTGACGAGCATCGAGCCGTCGGCCGCGACCGAGTGGCAGACGCGGCACTGCGGACTGCTCCCGGTTGCCCGGCGACGAGCACCGGGTCGGTCGACGCCGCCGTGATGGCGAGCGTCGCGCCGCCGAACGATGTGCTCGGCCGTCCGCGCGCAGTAGTTCTTCGCGAGCTTGGTGCCGTACGAGTTGTAATAGACGGTGCCCTTGAGCGGCCCCTGCGCGATCTTCCACGTCTCGGTGATCGGTCCGTACGCGACGCCGCCCGCGAGAAGACGAGCGTGACCGTCACGTTCTCGCCCGCGTTCGAGTCCGCCAGCGCTTCCATGCGGCCTGCGGGATCGGGTGGTGGATGAACGGCGCCGCGGTCTTCGCGAAGATGCCCTCGTAGTCGAACGCGTTCTGTGCAGGTGGATGTAGACCGCGTCGTAGTCGCCCTGCGCGCCGGCTTGCCACTGGAGGAGCGGCGCGAGGAAGCCGCGCGGCCACACCGTCTGGTCGTACGGATAGAGCAACGCGAGCCCGGGATCCGTCGTCGGCGTGCCGTTGCAGCGTCGCCATGCGTTCCCGCGATCACCGCCGCGCCGGGCCCTTCGCCGCCGACGCCGCCGCGCCGCCCGCGCCGCCGCCCGCGTCGCCCGCGTTCGGATCGCCGTTCTGCACGACGTGACGACGACCGTCACCGTCGTCGCGCCCTTCGCGCCGTTGCCGGCGGTCGCGGTGATCGTCGCCTTGCCGCCGAGGTTGCCGGCGGCGTGAAGACGCCGCGAGATGTCGATCGTCCCGATCTCGCCGCGATCGATCGACCACGCCGGCGAGACGGGCGCGTCGTCGTCGTTGGCCGTGAACTGGAACGGCGCCGGGGAGCCGTAGCCGCGTTCACCGTCGAGTTCGCGGGCGTGATCGTCGAGCGCGCCGACTGGCCATCGCCGAAGCCCGCCGTCGCCGAAGCGGATCGTTCCGTCGGGGCCCGTAGCCGCCACCGTCCGGGCTGCTGAAGTCGTCATCCGGTCGACGCCGCACGCGGCGGCGACTCGCCACGACGAGCGCGAAGAAGAACACCCACGCGCGATCGACGCCTCATCATGGTCGCCACCGCCAATGACAGTAAAAGTGGATTATCCCACGAGTACTGTATGGCCGCAAGGCGCGGCGTGCGCTCGTCACGTGGACTCGTCGGCGGGGTTCGCGAGCTGCGCGACCAGATGATCGCGTCCTTGCGCGCGCCGCCGACCACCATGTGGTTCTGCAGGAGACCCGTCCGGCGGAAGCCGTTGAAGACGAACGCCGTCGCGAGCGCGACGTCGTCGCTCGGCGCGAGCGAGAAGCAGCTCACGACGCCTTCGGCGAGCAGCTTGTCGCAGAGCGCGCGCAGCGACGCCGACCGTCGCGAGGCGCTCCGCCGTCGGTCTTCGGGCGCGGTGAGCAGCTCGAGGAACGCGTTGCCGAAGCACGCCTGCGACTCGGTCGACGCGACGAGCTCGAAGCCGCCGCGGCCCGTGACCGAGAAGTAGCGCCGCTCGACGTCGCGACCGAACGGCTCGAACGCCGTCAGCGCGCGGCCCGCCTTCGAGCGCAGCCGCGACGCGCCTTCTTCGCGTCGCTCTCGCGCACCGGCGCGATCTTCACGACGGGAGCGCCTTGCCGGCGAGCTCCTTGGCGGCTTCTTCGCGTGCACGATCGTCTTCTCCGCGAACTCGTGCGCGCGCGCGTCGATCGGCGGCGCTCGTCGTCGTCGTCCTCGACGACGTCGAGGTCGCTCGTGCGCGGCGCGAGCGCGATGCGCATCTCGCTCTGCAGCGGCTCGCCGTGCGGCGCGTCGGCGTCGGCACGCGAGCAGCCGAGCAGGAACGCGTCGCTGCGCTTGTAGAAGCCGGGGATGTTCGCCCTCGCGGGCGAAGCCGAGCTTCATCCACGTCGCGACCTCGTCGCGCTCGACGAGCGTGTAGACCTTCTCGACGCCTTCGCGCTGCGCGAGCGACAGCACGAACATGCGCTTCGCGTTGCGTCGGGCCCGGCGCGGAAATCGATCACGCGCATCGTCTTCGCGCGCCGGTGGATCAGCAGGCACAGCGAGACGGCGTCGTTCTGGAAGAAGATCTCGTCGACCGGCTCTTCTGCTGCGACGTCGCTCGCCGCCAGGCTTTTGCGGCCATTCGCTCTCACCCACCCTGCTCTTCGAAATCGGGCTGCGTCGCGAAAGCACTGCGCCACCGTCACGAGCTCCCTCGTTCAGAAAGTGAAACGTCCAGTACCACGGCGCCGAGTGAAATCGTCAACCGTAGGAACTGAGGTCGACAAATCGCGCATCAGCGCGGTACATCTTTACAGCGAATGGTCGGCTGCCGCATCGGTTGGGTGCCGCCTTGCGAATCATGCGTCTTCGGCGAGCGTCGGCCGCTCCGACGCCGAGCCGAGCGCGATGCGCCTCGCTCGAGCCGGTCTTTCGGGATCGAGACGAGCGTCGGCATTCCGCCGGAAAGACCCGAGAATCGCGAGGAAATTCATGCCGCTGTCGAACGGGCGGCGAGCGTGACGCGTGTCCCCGTCGAGCACCGACCGCGATCGGCGCGCGCTCCTGGCCGATGAGCAGGAGCAGCGTCTTGTCGTAGCGGCCGTGGCGCTTCGGTCGCGTCGACGAACGCGACGCGTGCGGGCGGCGCGTCGACGCCGAAAGGTCGAGCGGTCGTAGCCCTCGGCGATGCGCGCGGGTCTCGGTCTCGATCGCGGCGAGCTCGCCGCCGGCCGCGTCGATCGGGCCCCAGAGCGAGGCGTCGGCGAGGCCGTCGCGAGGTGCCGGACGATCGAGCGCCGAAGAGCGCGGTGTCGCGCGGGCGCGCGCGGAGCGCGCGGTCGATGCGGCGTCGCGGTGCGGGCCCGGCGTGCCGATGCGCGTGTCGATCGCGCGCGCGTCGTCGTCGGCGCCGGGGTAGGGCTCGATGCCTCCGCGCATCCACTTGGCGGCGCTGCAGAGGCCGTCGAAGTCGTTGTGGCAGACGATCGTGTCCACCTGCGCCGACGCGCGCGACGAGCTCCGGCGTGACCATCTCGGGGCAGGCGCCGTGCTCGGCCTTGGTCGAGAGGACGAAGCGGGATCGCCCGCGTATCTGGCGTGGCAGGACGTGTCGTGGTGATCGACCCACGCCGCCGAGGCGCGCGCCGAGGCCGTCGATGAACGGGCTGCGTGAGCTTTTCGAAGCCTCCGCCCGACGGCCTCCGACGCGAAGGCGACGTCGAGCACGACCACGCGGCCGCGAAGATCTCGGGCCTTCGGCAGCTTTCGGGGCGAGGCGAACGCGAGCTCCATCGATTTTCGAGCGGTGTAGCATGACCCCATCGCATGAAGTTCGAGTTCGACGCATGGATCTCGATGCCGGTCGTGGTGCAGGACGATCTGACGGGCGAGGTGCGCATGCTCGCGTACGCGGACGAAGCGGCGCTCGAGCGCACGAAGAACGACAGGGCACGCGACCTTCTTCTCGCGCTCGCGAAACGCGCCGTGGGTGAAAGGGGAGACGAGCGGCAACGCGATCGACGTGCGCGAGGTGCGCGCTCGACTGCGACGAGGACGCGGCGCTCTACCTCGGCCAGGCCCGCGGCCCGACGTGCCACACCGGGAAGCGAGACGTGCTTTTCCGGCGACGGCGCGCGCGTCGCCGCTCTTGCTGAGGCTCGAGTCCGTGCTCGAGGCGCGGAAGAACGAGCACGGGCGAGAAGAGCTACACGAAGAGCCTCTACGACGGCGGCGCGCTGAAAATCGGCGCGAAGCTGCGGGAAGAAGCGGACGAGCTCGCGCGCGCCGTCGACGCGGAGGCCGACGCGCGCGTCGTCAGCGAGGCGGCGGACGTCGTCTACCACCTGATGGTCGCGCTGCGGCACCGCGGTGTCCCGGTGCGCGACGTGCTCGCCGAGCTGGACCGCGCTTCGGCCAGAGCGGGCACGACGAAAAAGCGAATGCGCGTGAAGAGCACTTTCTCGTGTAGCCGCTTCTCGAAGCCCTCAAATGTCGACCAAAGTGCTTGTGTTCGAGAGTGACGCGGCCTTCGCCGGCGAGCTCCGAAGCGAGCTCGCGAAGCTCGGATGCGAAACGACCGTCGTCGATGACGGCAACGCTGGGCTTGCAGCAAGCGGCGGGCGAGCAAACCCGATCTGATCCTCTTGTCGATCGAGCTGCCGCGGATGAACGGCTTCTCCGTCTGCAACAAGCTGAAGAAAGACGGGAAGCTCAAGGACGTCCCGCTGATCATCATGTCGACGGAGTCCAGCGACGAGACGTTCGAGCAGCACAAGAAGCTCCGAACGCGCGCCGAGGACTACGTGCACAAGCCGATCGCGTTCGGCGAGCTGCTGCAGCACATCAACCAGTTCATCCAGCTCGGTGGCGGCGCGGCAGCGCCGACGACAGCGAGGGGATCGTCATCGACGACGAGATCTCGAGCATCGACATCGAAGAAGAGGGCACGCTCGTCGTGGAGCGTGAAGAGGCCGCTGCGCCGCCGCCGCCGCCGAAGCGCGCTTCCACCGCGCCGAAGCGCATGCCGAGCGAAGCGCCCGCGAAGCTGAAGAACGTCGACGACGACATCGACGCGTTCATCGAGGGCGGGTTCGGGAAGATGACCGGCCCGCGCGCCCGCGGCGTCCGCGAACGGAAACGGAACGAGCACGGTCGCCGAGATCTCCGAGCAACCGAAGAAGAAGAGCGTCGCGCCGCCGCCCCCCGCGATCGTCGACGACGGCCGCGTCGCGGAGCTCGAGAAAGAGCTGATGAAGGCGCGCGAAGAGGCCGCGCAGCTCCGCGCCGACTTCGACTCGCGCATGGAGGCCGAGCAGAAGAAGATGGACGAGCAGATGGACGAGCTTCGACAGAAGCTCGCCACCGCAGGCTCGAAGGGCGGCGTCTCGAGCCGCGAGTTCCTCGATCTTCGCGAGGCGCTCAACAAGAAGGACAAGGAGCTCCTCGCGCTGAAGGAGCAGCTCGGGAAGAAGGACAAGGACATCGTCGAGGCTCGCGAGCGCGCGCTCTCGTTCGAGCGGCAGAAGGCCGATCTCGACGACAAGGTCATCTCCACGCTTCGCGAGGTCGAAGAGGGCAAGGAGAAAGCGGAAGCGCTCCTGCGCGACAAAGACCAGGCGAAGAAGGCCTCCGAGGATTTCAAGAACCGGCTGCAGAAGTCGCAGACCGAGCTCGAGTCGCGGACCAACGAGCTGAACGACACGAAGACGAAGCTCTCGACCTCCCAGAGCGAGCTCGACGCGCGCACGCGCGAGCTCGAAGACGCGCGCGTCAAGGCGGCGGAGGACCTCGCGGCCCACGAAGCGGCGATGGCCGCGGCCAAGGCCGATCACGAGAGCTCGCTCGCCAAGGAGCAGGCCGAGCGCGCAGCAGCGCTCGAAGCGGCGGCGGCGGACAAATCCGCGACGCTCGAGGCCGCGCAGCAGAAGGCCGTGTCGGATCTCCAAGAGGCGCTCGCGATGCGCGAGAGCGAGCTCAAATCGGAGCACGACTCACGGCTCGGCGCGCTACACCGCGCGCACCAAGACGAGATGTCGAAGCTCCGCAACGAGCACTCGCAAGAGAAAGACGGCATCGCCGCGCGCCACGCGAGCGAGGTCGCGCTCGCGCAGGCGAAGCACGAAGAGGAGCTCGAAGAGGCGAGGAACGCCGCCGCCGCGCAGCTCGCGTCGCGAGAGGCGGAGCTCGAGGCGAAGCGCGCAGCGGAGCTCCAGGCCGCCGAGCAGCGTCGCGTCGAAGAGGTCGCCGCGGCCGTGCGCGATCGCGACGAGAAGGTCGCCGCCGCCGAGCAGGATCGCGACGAGAAGGTCGGCGCGGCCCTCCGCGACGGCGAGCAGAAGGTCGCCGCTGCCGAGCAGGATCGCGACGAGAAGGTCGGCGCGGCCCTCCGCGACGGCGAGCAGAAGGTCGCTGCGGCGCCCCAGGATCGCGACGAAAAGGTGGCGGCCGCCGAGCGCGATCGCGACGAGAAGGTCGCCGCGGTCCTGCGCGACGGCGCGGAGAAGATCGCCGCCGCCGAGCACGATCGCGACGAGAAGGTCGCCGCGGCCCTACGTGATCGCGACGAGAAGCTCGCCGCGGCCGAGCAGGCGCGCGAAGAAGGCATCGCGACGGCGCAGCGCGAGCGCGACGCGCGGGTCGCGGACATCGAGAGGGCGCGAGACGAAGCCGTCGGCGCGCTCCGCGCGGACATGGCGCAGCTCAGCGAGGCGAAGAACGCGCAAGCCGAAGAGGCCGCGTCGCGCATCGCGGATCTCGAGCGTCGAGTCAGCGAGCTCACGCAAGCGCGCGACGGTCTCGAGAAGGATCTCGCGACCGCCAAGGACCGCATCGTCGTGCTCGAGGCCGAGACCGCGGCGCTTCGCGCGGAGCTCTCCGAGACGAAGAGCGCGCACGCGCGCGAGATGGCGCGCGCCGAGAAGGCGTTCGCGAAGTGGGAGCAGGACCGGGCTGCGCTCGAGCGCGCGAAGGACGCGCTCGCGGTCGTCCTCACGCAGATCGAGGACGCCGAGGGGCGCTCGATCACCTAATCTCTGGCTTGGCGTTGCGCGGCTGTAGCCGCGCTCGTCGCGTCGACGCCGATCGCGGAGTAGAGCGCGAACAGCATGTTCGGCGGGACCATCAACGCGCCGAACGCCACGACCGCCGCGTCGACGTTCGTGCCGGGGAAGTCCCTCGATGCGATGAGGAGCACAGCGCGGCGTTGCGCATGCTCGAGGCCGCCGCCAGCACTTTGCGGGTCTCCTTGTCCGGCCCGCCGAGGGCCCAGCCGATCGCCATCGCGCCGACGATGAACGCGAGCATCGCGCCGATGACGGCAGATCCGTGCAAAGCGATGGCGCTCTTGCGTATGACCATCGTGTGAAGCACGAACGCGATGAACGAGATCGTGGCGATGCGTGGCGGTCGGCTTCGCGAGCTTCTCCGAGAGCTTCGGAGACTTCTGTCGAACGCCCATTCCGACAACGAGCGGGAGAAGAACGAACAAAAGCAGAATCGCGATGAGGCGCGGGAACGGCACCGATGACTTGGTCGGCAACAAAAGTCCGGCGATCGCCGGAGACACGAAGACCGACAAAAGCGAGAGAATGAAGGAGAGCGCGCCCGCGTAGAGGAGAGCTCCCTTGCTTCGGCTCGTGAACTGCAGAGCGCTCATGCCGCCAGGCGCGAGCGCCAGAAGCAGAAACCCTGCGGCGGTGTCCGAAGGCATCGGGACGAGCCGCACGATGAGGATGCCGAGGGCGGGAACGAGCACGAAGTTCACGACGAGCGAGCGCACGAGCAGGCTGCGCGACGCGAGCGTCGACCGAATGTCGGCGCTGCCCACCTGGAGCCCGACGCCGAGCATCGCCGTTGTTAAGAGAAGGCCGTCGAAATTTCGCGAACAGATCCATGCGCGGGCCTCGCTACACGAGCAGCTTGACGATCCCGCGCAACAGCTCGTCGAGGGGGACCATCGTCAGCGCGAGTGGAAACAGCGGAATCGCCACGATGAACGCGAGCGGAAGAAGCTGCCGCGGATCAACGGGATCGGCCGCATCGAGTGGACCACTCCGTAGCTGTCGCGAGATCGGCCAGCGATTGGATGTCCGGAGTGCCGAGCAGCGCCTCGTCGCTCGGTGGTCGGTGCGAGAGCCACTTCTCCTGGAAGTCGCGCGAGTAACGAGTCGCCAACCGGGCAAGCTCGAACTTCGTCGCCCGCTTGGCGCGCGCCATCTGCAGGAAGAAGAACGTCAGAGGCAGCACGGGTTGAAGCAGCAAGAAGAAGAGGAGCCCAGCGATGTCGAACTTGAAGTCGGGCAGCTTTGCGCCCTCGTGCACGATGTGGTTGCCGATGACGCCCGCCGAGAAGGCGCTCTGGACGACGAGCATCGGCGCCATGGCCTTGAGCGTGTGCCCGAGGAATCCGAGGCCGCCGGCGCGGTCGGGGTGGAGGCCGTCGAGCTTCAGCTCCAGTCAGCGAGAGCCTCCACAGAACAAGTACCAAACGAGGATACGGAAATACCAACGCAACAAGACGAAGCGAGCGATGGGCAAGCTGACGAACACGTACCAGTAACCGGCCGGGGTGAAACCGGCCGTTCCCTGGCTCGTGGAGTACCAATTCGCGACGTGCAAGCTCGGCCCCGCGCGCCAAACCGAATATCCGCCGAGCGCGACGATGATTAGCCCGACTTCGACGACCGTCGAGTTGCGAAGGCGCGTCGCCCAAGCGACCAACTTTTCGTACCGTGGCTCGTCCCTCGGCGCGACGAGGCCGCGTTCAGGATCTCCTCGACCACGTCGCTGATTCGGCGATGAACGAGCGGCTCCGCTGCAATCAGGAGCGGGAGAGCAAACAGGAATTTGACGTCGGCGTCGACGTCGAACAGGAGCGGTACGGCCACGCCGCCCACCAAGCGACCAGACACCGCCGAGAGCACGGCCAGCGGCAGCCAAACGATGGCGACCAGCACCCACGCGTCGCCACGGCCAGTCCATCGAGAGCGAGGAAGTCGTGATGCAGATGCCTGCTCGCCGCTTCGCTGCTCATGACTGGGACGAGAGAGCAACCGGCACGCCAGGTCGCGCGTTGCTGCCCGAATTCGCCTTGGCTTTCGGGCGCCATGCGCGCCGTTCACCCGACCCGCAGTTCTTGCCGGCGGTGAAACAGCAGAGGCGATCACGCAGTGCACGCGTCGAAGGTCTCGTTCAACGCGTCGTCATCCACCCCCTTCGCGCCGATGACCACGATGCGCGTGCTCGGCGTGGCGCCGCTCCACGCCTCGCCCGTCGCGATGTCCACGCGCTTGCCAACCACGTGGAGCACCGTGCGCCGCTCGGGCGCGTCGGACGTGTGCACTTGCCCTTTGCAGCGGTAGATGTTCGCCGGCAGCTTCGAGGCGGCTTGCTCAGCGCCTCGAGCGAGAGCGGGCGCGGGGTCTCGTAGCTGAACGTGCTGAACGAGTCGTCGTGCGGGGGTCGCGCGCCCGTCGTGCGCTCGCGATCGAAGCGCCCGCTCGAGAGGAGAACGTCGAGCGGAACCCGACCTCGCACCGATGTGATCATGCGATATCGATGGAAGTGCGCATCGAGCCAGAGATCGATCTTCACAATCTGCTCGGGCGGCACCAAGTCGACCTTGTCGAGACGAGCAAATCTGCGGTCGCGATTTGCCAAGTTTGAGCTCCATCTGCTCCGGGAACGCGAGCAACTGCTCGGCGTCGACGACGCACACGATGCCGTCGAGCCGAAGCGCTCGCGGAGGCCGGCATCGGCGAAGGTCGCGCGAATACCCCTCGGGTCGGCCACGCCGCTTCTCGCTTCGAGCAGCACGTGCTCGGCCGTTCGGGTCGAGCAGCGCCTGCTCGACCAATGCGATCAAGTCGTCGTGCATCGCGACGTCGTTCACGACGGCCACGCGCAAGCGGTGTCGCGTTCGAGATGCGATTCAGCAGCGTGTCTCTCCCGCGCCGAGGAAGCCCGTGAGGACGGTGACGGAGCTCGTGTCCTCCACAATCACCTGGAGCTTTCCGGCCTTCACGGCTCTTTGAGCCCGCGTGATCGCGTTCGCTCTGGTCGGCGTAGGCGATCAGAAATCGGCGATGGCCTCGTCGAACTTGTCGCTCTTGCCCAGGTAGCCGCTGATCTTCGCCGGCTCGCCGGAGCGGGCGTGGGCGTGGGCCAGCGTCCAGCCGCACAACTCGGCATACTGCAGCATGACGCTCGGCGTGAAAACCTCGACCATCGGCTTGATCTTCATGTCCTTGAGCTGACGGATGTAGAAATGCCGGCCCGACGGCCCTCGGTCCAGCCGAGGAAGAGATCGCTGGCCGATTGCATCAGCCGGCAGCCGATGCACGACGCGCTGGCCGTGGTTGGCGTAGCGCGCTCTTGCCCGCGTACGGCTTCGAGCACCGAAGGGCGCGCCTCCTTGCACCTGCAGGAACAGCGGATCGTGCTCGCTCGCCATCAGCAGCATGATGCCACAGTACGGTCCCGACGCTGCCGACGCCGACCACCTTGATGGCGATGTCCATGAGCTTGAAGCGGTCCAGGAGCATGCGCCGGTCTTCCTGCAAGGTTTCCCGGTAGGCGGCAAAGGCCTTCTGGACGGCGTCCATGAACTCCTCGTGACCCCTGCTCTCGCGCGAGTGATAGATCAGCGGCGGGTTCTCCTTGATCGTCGGCGTCAGGCCGCTCGATGGTGACGAGCTCGGGAAACTCGTGTTCCAGCACGCTGCGTGCCCGCGCCTTCGCCAGGCGCTTCTGAATGCGCTTGCGGGCTTCTTCGTCCTCGATCGTCGCGAGCAGCTTCTTCGACGTCGATGCTCGCGTACCACACGTCCAGCACCCGCATCTCGCTGTATTCCGCCATGTGCTCGCGATACGAGCGCACGCACGTCAGCACCGCGTCGCGCGCGTCGTCTTCGCTGAAGCCGTTGTCGCGGCAGGCGAGCACGAAGCTGGCGGCCAGGCGCTTCACGTCCCATTCCCAGGGCGCCGGGAGCGTCTCGTCCAGGTCGTTGATGTCGAAGATCACGCGGCGTTCGGGGGTGGCGTACGCGCCGAAATTCATCAGATGAGCGTCGCCGCACGCCTGCACGCGCAGGCCGCTCGCCGGCGTCGCGGCCAGGTCCGCCGCCATGTTCGAGCGCCGCCCCGCGATAGAACGTGAACGGCGACTGCATCATGCGGCCGTAGCGAATCGGCACCAGCTGCGGGATGCGTCCCTTGTTCGATTCCTCCAGAGGCAGCAGCGGATCGGGCGCGATCGTGGCGGCTGCTTCCAGACCGCGTGCGACGTGCGCGGGCACTTGTCGCGCAGGCTCTTGCCCTCCGCGAGCAGCTCCTCATGGGTGGGATGAAAGGTGTATGCGAGCGGGAGCGCGGACTCGGGCTCGGCGTGACCGTTCGATTGTGTGTGCTCTCTTCCATGAGCCGCGGCGGCACTTCCCAGAGCAACGCCGCGCCAGCCCAGCGACCTGACCGACCGTTCAATGAGCGAAACCGACGCGTCGTGAGCGTATCCCCTGCATGAGAGCCATCGCCCTCGCAGATCGTCATCGATCGCAGCTTGTCGCACCGCATCAGCCCCCGCCGTTGCCAACGACGCACCCCGCACGTCGTACACGAAGCCGTCCGCTGCCGAGATCGAGAGGGCGCTGACGCCGCTTCAATACGAGGTCACGCAGCACGACGCGACGGAGCCGCCGTTTCGTAACGAGTATTGGAACAACCACGAGCCGGGCATCTACGTCGATGTCGTGACGGGGCAGCCGCTCTTCAGCTCGACGACAAGTTCGAGTCGGGCACGGGTTGGCCGAGCTTGCGAAGCCATCGATCCTCGGCGGTGACGACGAAGAACGACAACAGCTCGATGAAGCGCACGAATGCGTTCGTCGAGCGCGACTCGCACCTTGGCCACGTTTCGACGACGCCCGAGCCACCGGGCTTCGCTACTGCATGAATCGGCGTCGTGCGTTCATCCGGTCGCAAGCTCAGGCGGAAGGCTACGGCGCGTTCGCGCGCTCTTCGACCCGCTCGCACGCGCTGCCAGCACAACAACGCTCGCCGCCCCCCAGCGGCCAGGCACGCTCAACACACCCACCCCACCGCTCAAACCCCGCGCCAACCACGCCCCCCCGCCCCGCGACACAACCAACAAAACTGCTCGGCATGTGGATCGGACGCGGTGAGCCGGATCGCCGCCGGGATCTCTTCGGTGGGACCGGCGAGGTGCGCGTGTGGAGCATGCTCGATGGCCCGCTCCCGCCCTTCGATTGCGTGCTCGGGTGCGAGCTCGACGCGGGCGGCACGGTGGGCGCGCACGTGCAGCAAGAGTGCGCGGAGATCGTGATCGTCACCGAGGGGCGCGGTCACGCGCGCGTCGGCGAGCAGTCGATCCCGCTGTCGCCTGGCGTCGTCGTGCGCCTCCCGCTCGGAACGACGCTCGCGCTGCGCAACGGTTCCGACGCGGACGTGCTGCGCTACTTCATCGTCAAGGTGCGCTAGCTCAAACGGCGCCTCCATACTCCTCATCCATCGCGCCGTCCGTCCAGTGCGACGTTCACATGCTGCGACCCTCCCGTCGCGATCCCAGCACCGCTCGCATGGCTTGTGACGTCCTTCATCACGCCGATGACGCTGTCTCCGACGGCGATCGGTGACGGTGACCGTTCCGCGTGTGCATCACGCTCAGGTCGTCGATCTGCTCAGCCCCGTACGTCGCGCTGGCTCGCGTGCCTGTATTCGCTGGCGGCTCCGGTGCCTGCGCCCCGGCTGAAGGCGCGCGCGGGCGCACAGCTTGCGCGGCGCGACGAGCTTGCGGGCCTCGGCGCGCGCGTGTGCGCGGACCGAGTCGCCGTCGAGCAGCGTGTGCTCGCCGTGCTTCACGACGAGCTCGCCGTCGACGAGGACGTGCTCGACGTCGCTCGATTTCGCGGCGTAGACGAGGCGCGAGAAGACGTCGCCGCCGGGCTCCTCGTGCTCGCGGTCGACGCGGACGACGGCGAGGTCCGCGCGCTTGCCGACCTCGAGCGAGCCGATCTCGGAGTCGAGGCCGAGGGCGCGCGCGCCGTCGATTGTCGCGAGTCGAACCGCGCGGGCCGCGGGGAGCGCGGTCGGCGCGGTGCGCCATTTCGCGAGGAGCGCCGCGTGCCGGAGCTCCTGCCACGGATCGAGGTTGTTGTTGCAGGGCGCGCCGTCGCAGCCGAGCGCGAGCTGAACGCCGAGCGCGTCGAGCTCCGCGACGCGCGCGATGCCCGAGCCGAGCTTCAGGTTCGCGCTCGGACAGTGGACGATGCGCGTGCCGTCGCGCGCGACCGCGCGCGCTTCGTCGTCGGTGAGCTGGACGCCGTGCGCGAGGACGGCGCGCGGGCCGCTCACGCCCCACTCACGAAGGACGTCGATGTCGTCGCGTCCGAGCGCTGCGCGCACCGCGGCGCGCTCGCTCGGGTGCTCGGCGACGTGCGAGTGCACGATGGCGTCGTGATCCTTCGCGCGCTCCGCCGCGCCGCGCACGAGCTTCTCGCTGCACGAGAGGATGAACCGCGGCGCGTACGCGTAGCGGATGCGACCGCCGGCGTGGCCGTCCCAGTCGCGCAAGAGGCGATCGCTCTCGTCGAGGCTCGCTCGCGTCGACTCGCGGAGACCCTTCGGCACGTCTTCGCCGATGTCCATCATCGTCTTGCCGCTGATCGCGCGGACGCCCGCGCGAACGCACGCGTCCACGATCGCGTCGTGGGCTCGCACCGTGCCCATGTCGAGGATGGTCGTGGTGCCGGCGCGCATCGCCTCGAGGAGGCCGAGCTCGGCGCTCGCGCGTGCGCTCTTTTCGTCGTGCGCCGCTTCGAGCGGCCAGATGCGACTCTTCAGCCACTCGAGGAGCGGCAAATCGTCCGCCATTCCTCGGAAGAGCACCTGGCAAAGGTGCACGTGGGCCTGCACGAGGCCCGGAATCACGGCGCACCCGCGCGCGTCGAGGACGCGGGCAGGACGGAGCGCCGCTCGCCGCGCTGCGTCGCCGATCGCGACGATTCGACCCGCGCGAACGAGCAAATCGCCCTGAATCACGCGATTCGCGCCGTCGCAGGTGACGATCGTCCCTCCGGAAACGAGCAAGTCCACGGGGGTGGGGCTGTAGTAGATTTGCCAAAACTAAGCCATCGCGGCGAAGCCGCGGAGCAGGAGACATGGGTGCCCGCATTCTCGTCGTCGACGACAGCAACACGATCCGCCGGGTCGTGTGCGGCATCCTCGAGCGCCATGGCTTCGAGCCCTCGCCCGCGTCCGACGGACAGTTCGCCGTCGAGGCGCTGACGAGCGCGGAGACGCCGTTCGATCTCGTGCTGCTCGACTTCGTGATGCCGAAGATGAACGGCTTCCAGTTCTGCCGCGCCATCCGCGCGCGCGAGGAATGGAAGCGCCTGCCCGTGCTCCTCATGAGCGCGAAGACGGATCGCATCCGCGAGCAGTTCGTCCAGCAGACGGGGGCGATCGACGCGATCACGAAGCCGTTCGACGCGCAGGCGCTCGTCGCCGCGGTGGAGAACGCGCTCAAGCGCGTCGCCGCGGGTCAGGTCGTCAGCGCGCCGCCGCTCGTGCTCGACGAGACCGACATCCCGCTCTCGACGCGCTCGCCCGCGATGCGCGAGGAGACCGCGATGCGCGCGCGCGCGACGGCGGACTTCGCCGCGCAGCTCGGCAACGTGCTCGCGCCGCTCGTAGCGAAGCTCCCCACGAGCGCGATCGGCGACGAAGGCCGCATCATGGAGGCGCTCACCTCGAAGATCGGGCCCGAGCAGATCTCGCAGCTCGCGCGCTCCGTCCACGCCGTCGATCTGGGAGACAAGAACGCGGTCGTGCTCGCCGGAAACCTGGGCGCGATCCCGATCGGCGCCGTCTTGCAGCTCCTCCAGATGGAAGCGCAGACCGGCACGCTCGTCATCTGGAACGCCGAGAGCGAGGTCACGATCCACATGCGCGGCGGCCTCGTCGACCTCGTGCAGTCGCGCGGCGCGGGCGACGAGTTCCGTCTCGGGCGCTTCTTCCTGGAAGAGGGGCTCGTGACCGAGGACCAGATCGAAGAGCTCGTGCGAAGCTCGCTCCTTCCGCCGTCGAGCGGCCCGTCTTCGTCGAAGCCGACGAAGCTCCTCGGCGACATGCTCGTCGAGGCGGGCCACGTCAACGAGGCGCAGCTCAAAGAGGCGCTCACGCGCCAATCGAGCGAGCTCATCTACGAGCTCCTCCGCTGGCAAGCGGGTCGCTTCGAGTTCAAGCAGCGCTCCACGTCGCAGCTCGCCGAGCGCGCGCGCCTCGCGATGCCCGTCGCATCGATCGTGATGGAAGGCTTCCGGCGCGTCGACGAGTGGCGCGTCATCGAGGCGCGCCTCGGGAGCTTCGATCAGGTCCTCATGCCGGACCCCGCGTCGGTCGACTCGATGGGCGGCGACACGAAGCTCGCGCGCGCCGAGAAATCCGTGCTCGAAGCGATCGACGGCGAGCGCACCGTGCGCGAGGTGATCGCCGCGAGCCACCTCTCGAGCTTCGACGCGTGCCGCATCTTGTTCCAGCTCATCGAGGCTCGGCTCGTGCGGCGAAAGGCGGCCTGATGCCCGGGCCCAAGCGAGGCGGCGTGGTCGTTCGTCACGAGGGCGCGCTTCGGTTCTTGCCGGCGTCGGTGGTGTCGCGCGTCGCCCCGCGCCCGCTCATCTCGCGCGTGCCTGGCGCGCCGAAATCGATGCTCGGGATCGCGTACACGGGCGGAGAGATCGTGCCCGTCGTGTCGGTCGCCGAGGACGTGCGCGCGGACTCGCCGCTGATCGTGTGCCGATACCTCGGTGAGCCGGTCGGCATCGTCGGGTGCGAGGTCGTCGCGACGGGGACGTTCGACGCCGATCCGAGCGCGGAGGGCGCGGTGGTCGCGAACGGCGCGCCCGTTCGATCGCTCGACCTCACGGCGACGTTCGCGAGCTTGCAGAGCGCGCGCTGGACCATCGCAGGGGAAGGCTGAGGCGGATCATGGCCGAGTCACGTCAGCAGAAGAATCGTTTCTTTCGGCTTTGGCGCCGCAGCGACGCGAGCGCGAAGGGGACCGCGCGCTCGATCACCGAAGAGGGCGCGCTCTGGGCGGCGCACGGACGCGCGCAAGAAGCCGCGACGCAAGCCGCACAATCGGCGGAGCGCGCGGCGTCGAGCACGGCGAAGCAGCGCGCGACGCTCGACGCCGGATCCGACGAGGTCCGCGGGCTCGTCGCGCGCACCGAGGACTTGCAGCGCCACCTCTCGCGCCTTGGCGAGTCGTTCGAGCGCCTCAACATCGTCGCGCTCAACACCGGGCTCGAGGGCGCGCGTCTCGGCGAGACCGCGGGCAAGCCGCTCTCGCTCGTGAGCGAAGAGGTTCGCTCGCAGGCCGAGCGCGGCGCCGAGACCACACGCGAGATCGGCCGCTCGCTCTCCGAGTGCTCGCGTGAGATCGCTGGGCTCCAGGCGCGCTTCGACGACGCGCGCGGACACGGCGCGGACGTGACGCAGCAGGCCTCCTCGGCGGCGGCGTCCGCGAGCGAGTCGGGGCGCGCGCTCGTCGAGCTCGGGGAGCGCCTTCGCACCGCGACGGGGAGCGATCCCGAGACCGCGCAGGCGATCGCCCAAGCCACCGATCACGCGCGCGCGCTCGTCACCGCGCTTGGCGCGCTCAGCGGTCGCGTGCCGCGCGCGCTCCTCACGACCGCGCTCCGTCCGATGCTCGAGCCGCTCGTGCGCTCGCTGTTCGTCGACGAGGAGGCGGACGAGCCGCAACCGAAGGAGTGACGGTGGGCGATCCCGAGCTCGCGCGGCTTCTCCTCGTCGAAATCGCGCGGCATTTGCCCGCGCTCGAGCATGATCCGCTCGAGCTCCAAGAGGCGCAGCGCGCGCTCCACGCGCTGAAGGGCTCGCTCGGGCTCGCGGGCGAGACGGCGCTCGCGCAAGAGATCACGCGCCTCGAGCGCAAGCTGACCTCGGGCGAGGACAGCGCCGCGCGCGACGCGGCGAGGATCATGCGCCAGGCGGAGGAGAAGCTCCTCGCGGGCGAGCCTGCGTCCGAGGGTCTCGTGGTGTGGCCAGTCCCGCCAACGTCGCTCGCGCCGCGCGCGATCGATCCGTCGATCCGCGTGCAGTACTTCGCCGAGCTCGGCGATCGACTCGCGAGCATCGACGAGGCGCTCGGCGGCTCGCTCGGCCCGCTCGACGCGATCGCGCTCGCGTACAGGCAAGTCCACACGATCAAGGGCGCGGCGAGCTCGGTCGGAGACGAGCCGATGGCGTGGTTCTGTCACGGCCTCGAGGAGCGCTTGCGCGGCGGGTCGAGCGGTCGCGACGCGGCGAAGGCGGCGCTCGCCGAGCTCGCGCGGTGGCGCGGCGTTCTCGGCGGTTTGGTCGACGATCCGCCGAGCGCGCTCATCTCCCTTCGCGCGGTCGCCGCGCGGATGCCGGAGACGAAATCGTCGCGCCCGCCCACCGAGTCCGAAGCGCCTCGCTCGTCGATCGTCGACGACGCGACGATCCGCGTCGCGCTCCACTCCGTCGACACGCTGCTCGATCGCACGACGTCCGTGTCGGTCGCGCGCGAGGCGATGGCGCAGTCCGCGAGCGCGCTCCTCGAGCGCGGCGCCGAGATGCGCGGGCTACGCGCCGATCTCGCCGAGGCCCTCCGGCTCATCGGTCCTCCGCGCCCGTGGGGAGCGCCCGCTGCGGCGCTCTCGCGCATTCGCACCGTGGCCGACTCGCTCGCGGTCGTCGGCGAGAGGCTCGAGGAGGCCGCGGCGTCCGTGCGCCGCCCCGAGATCGCGCTGCGCGAGGCGGAGACCACGGCGAAGCGCGAGCTCTCGGCGATGCGTCAGACGCCGCTGCGTCATCTCTTCTCGCGGCTCACGGTCGCCGTCGAGGCCGAGGCGCGCCGCAGTGGGCGCGAAGTGATCGTGGTCGAGACCGGCGGCGACGAGATGGTCGATCGACGGCTCGCCGAGGCGCTCGTCGACCCATGTTTGCATATTGCACGTAACGCCGTGGCGCACGGCATCGAGCCGCCCGAAGAGCGCGAGGCCGCGGGAAAGGCGCGCGAGGGCACGATCCAGTTCGTCGCGCGGAAATCCGCGGGGCGCCTCCGCATCACGATCTCCGACGACGGCGCGGGCGCGGACGTGGCCGACGTGCGACGGCGCGCCGTCGAGAGCGGCATGCTCACGAAGGCGCTCGCCGCGCGCACCGACGAGGACACGCTCCTCGCGCTCCTCTTTCTTCCAGGCTTTTCGACGCGCGACACGAGCGATCTCCTCGCGGGTCGCGGCATCGGCCTCGACATCGCGCACGCCTCCGTTCAAAAGCTCGGCGGGCGCGTGCACCTATCGAGCCGAAAGGGCGAAGGCCTGAGCGCGGCCGTCGAGGTTCCCGTCGAGAGCGGCTTCGCGAAGGTGCTCTGGGTCGAGGCGGGCGGCGAGACGTACGCGCTCCTCGCCGCGGACGTCGCCTCGGTGAAGCGCACCGAGAGCGACGCGGCGCCGCACCTCGCCGCGTGCATCGGCACGGGCGCGAGCGCGCCTGGCGCGATGTGCCTCGAGCTTGCGGTGTCGGACGACGACGCTCGCGCCCAGATCAGCGTCGACGCGACGCTCGCGATCGAGGAGCTCCTCGTTCGGCCGCTGACGCCGCTCGTCGCGGCGATGGGCCCGTTCGCGGGCGCGATCGTGCGCGGCGACGGCACGGTGCGCCTCGCGCTCGACGCGCACGCGCTCGCACCTCGTGCGCGCGCCCTGGCGAAGGTCGCGCAGCCTTCCGCCGTGCCGTGATCGTCCCTATACTTCGCGGGCCCAGATGATCGTCGAGCGCATGACCGAGGCGGACGTCGCGGACGTGCTCGCGATCGAGAACGCGTCGTTCCGCGAGTCACAACCGCGCCTCAGTGACGTCGTGAAGTCGCGCGGTCGCCTCGACGCGTCGCAGATCCGCGAGGAGCTCGCGCGCCCCTGGGCTCGCCTCTGGGTCGCGCGCGCCAAGCAAGGCGGACCGAACACGGTCGCGTTCCTGCTCGCGTGGCACGTCGCCGACGAGCTCCACGTCCTCGACGTCGCGACGCACCCCGAGCTCCGCCGCCGCGGGTACGGCCGCGCCCTCATGCAGCAAGCCCTCGCGTACGCGCGCGAGCACGCCATCCGCCACGTCCTGCTCGAGGTGCGCCGCTCGAACACGCCGGCGATCCGCCTCTACCGGGACTGCGCCTTCTTCGCGATGGGCATCCGAAAGCGCTACTACCAGGACGGGGAAGACGCGGTGGAGATGGTGCTCGTGCTCGACGAGCGGGGCGAGGTCTGCCCCCGCAAGGACGAGGTCAGCGTTTAACGTCAAAGGACGATTGGCCGCGGCTCGTCTACACTGACGCCGTGCGAAAATCCCACGTCGCCCTCTTCGCCCTCGCTGTCGCCCTTCCCATCGCCGCGTTCGCGCAACCGCGTCACGGCGCTGGCGGCGGGCACCTCCTGCCGAACGGGTCCGCGTCGGCTTCGGCGTCGCACGCCCACGGCCCGAGCCAGTACGTTCCGGCGACGGGGCCGCTCGCGGCCGGAAAGGACGCGCTCGCCAAGGGCGACTACGCCGAGGCCGAGAAGGCGCTGAAGGCGATCTCCGGGGCCGCGCGCGGCGACGCCCTCGCGGAGCTCGCGCGCGTCCAAGCGTTGCAGGGAAAATACACGGAAGCCGACGCGACCTCGGCGCAGCTCGTCTCCGCCGGTCGCGCAGCCGACGCCGCCGCGATCCGCGCGAACATCCTCTTTCACACGGGAAAGCGCGAGGACGCGATCAAGCTCCTCGAGGCGAACAAGAACGCGAGCGGCGCGGGCGGGCGCGAGGTGCGCGTCCTCCTCGGTGAGCTGCTCATCGGGATGGGCAAGCGCACCGACGCCGAAGTGCCGCTCATGACGCTGCCGAACGACTATCGCGCGGACAACATCAAAGACGAGGACTCGGTCGGCATGGCGCTCGTCGGTCGCGCGACGGAGCTCCTCCGCGCGTGGCACAACGCGGACGACTCGTACAACACCGCCGAGAAGGACGACGCGCGAAACATCCGCGCGCACATGTGGCACGCAGGCCTCGTGCTCCAGAAGTTCAACATGGCGAGCGCCGAGCGCCACATGCGCGCCGTATTGAAGCTCGAGCCGAAGAACCCCGACGCGCTCGTCTTCATGGCGAAGATCAAGCTCGCGCAGACGATGGACTTCGACACGGCCGAGGGGCTCATCAAGGACGCGCTCGCCGTGAACCCGAAGCACGTCGGCGCGCACGCGGTCCGCGCGGGCCTCGCGCTCCACGACATGGACATCAAGACCGCGGAGAGCGAGATCGCCGCGGGGTTCGCGGTCGATCCGAACGACCTCGACCTCTGGAGCCTCAAGGCCGCGACGCGCTTCCTCGCCGACGATTGCCAGGGCTACGAGGACGCGCGCAAGGAGACGCTCTCCCGCAACAAGGAGTACTCGACGTTCTACTCGACCGTCGCCGAGTATGCGGAGTGGGAGCACCGCTACGACGACATCATCGCGATGATGAAGGAGGCCGTGAAGGTCGATCCCGAGGACGGCCTCGCGTGGGCGCAGCTCGGTCTCATGGAGACGCGCCGCGGCGACGAGCAGGACGGTCTCCTCGCGCTCAACAAGGCGTACTCGAAGGACAAGTACAACGTCTATGTCTACAACACGCTCGATTTGTTCGAGTCGAACTTCGGTAAAGACTACGATTTGATCGACGAAGGTCCCTTCAAGATTCGTTATTTGAAGAAGACCGAGCCCGTGCTCCGCCGCTACGTGCCGCGCATGCTCGGCGAGGCCTGGGCCTCGATGAAGGCGCGCTACAACTACGTGCCAGCGCAGCCCATTCAAATCGAAGTGTTCGAGCCAGGTCAAAACGGCAAGATCAAGAATGCGCGCGAGCAGTTCAACGTGCGAATCAGCGGGCTCCCGGGCGGCATGCTCCAGGGCGTCTGCTTCGGGCACGTGATCGCCGCGATGGGACCCGGCGCGGAGCCGTTCAACTGGGGCAACGTGCTGTGGCACGAGCTCGGGCACGTCTTCGCGATCCAGCTCTCGAAGAACCACGTCCCGCGCTGGTTCACCGAGGGGCTCTCCGAGTACGAGACCATCGCGCGCCGCCCCGAGTGGCAGCGCGAGATGGACCCCGAGCTCTACGTCGCGCTCACGCACGATCGCATCCCGGGCTCGGTGAACATGAACCGCGTCTTCACGCACGCCGAGAGCGCCGAGGACATCACCGTCGCGTACTACGCGGCGTCGCAGATGATGGTCTTCACCGTCGAGACGTACGGCATGCCGAAGGTCGTGAAGGCGCTCGAGCTCTGGGGCCAGAACCAGACGACCGCGGACGTGATCCAGAACGCCTTCGGCGTGAGCGCCGCCGACTACGACAAGCGCTACCGCGAGTGGCAGCTCAAGCGGCTCGAGCGCTACAAGGGCCAGTTCATCCCCGACATGCGGATGACCAAGACGCTCGAGCAGGCGAAGGACGCCGCGCAGAAGGCGCCGAGCGACGCGAACGCGCTCGTCGATCTCACGATCGCCTACGTGCGCGAAGAGGACGAGCAGAACGCGCGCGCGTCGCTCGACTCGGCGCTCAAGGCCGATCCGAAGAACTTCCGCGCGCTCTACCTCGCGTACCGCTTCGCGAAGGATCCGGCCGACAAGGAGAAGCAAATCGCCGCGATCCAGGCCGCCGGCGGAGACGGCTACTTCGTTCGTACGCAGCTCGCGCTGATGGCGAAGAAGAAGAAGGACAAGGACGAGTACCGAAAGCAGCTCGAGGCCGCGTACCGTTTCGATCCGACGCAGGCCGAGCCGCTCGGCAGCCTCTTCGAGCTCGCGAAGGACGACGGCCGCGAGGGCGACCAGCTCGACATCATGCGCAAGTACGCGATGCTCGATCAGCACGACCCGAAGGTGTGGGGGTGGCTGCTCAAGCGCCTCGTCGACAACCAGCAGTGGGACGAAGCGAAGAAGGTCGGCGAGGGCGCGGTCTTCGTCGCGGTCTACGACGAAAACGTGCACACGAACTACGGACGCGCGCTCGCCGCGACCGGCGACCACACGCGTGCCGTGTTCGAATACGAGAGCGCGCTTCTGTGCGAGCCGAACGCGGAAGACGCCGCGACCGCGCACGCGCTCGCCGCGGCCTCGCTCGTGGCGCTCAAGCGAAACGCCGACGCGAAGACGCACCTGGAAGAGGCCAAGCGGCTCGATCCGAACAACGCCGAGATCAAGAACGTGAAGCTCCCCTGATGGAGTCGCCGTTCAGCGCGGGCCTCGCGCTGCACGAGCTCCTCGAGGATCCGCCGTGGCTGCGAAAGGCCTCGCTTCCGGACGTCCTCGAGGGCGCCGCGGACGTGACGGCGGACCTCTCGAAGCTCGAGGTGCCGACGCATTGGGGGCCGCTCGAGCGTGAGAGGCGGCTGGCGCTCGCGCGGCACGCGAACATGGGGACGAGCGATCCGCGCGCGCTCGACGTGCTGGTCGCGCGAGAGCAAGGGCGAGCCGCGAGCGCGCTCGTCGCGGCGGCGAGCGACCTGGGCCTGCGCCTCACGGCGTTTCGCTTGCTCACGCACGTGGGGACGCCGCTCGCTGCGCCCGTCCTCGTCGATGCGTTCTTTCGGCTTCAGTCGCTTCGTCCGCTCGCGAAGCGCGCGCTCGCGCGGTTTTCCGGCGCGATGGTCGAGGCGCTCGTGCCGCTCGCGATCGGCGCGCGAGCCGACGCGCTCGGGCTCGTCGCGGTGCAGAAGCCGGCGGAGCTCGTGCGCGGAGCTCGCCTCGCGCTCCACTATCTGACGGGGCTCGGCGAGTTCGAGCGCATCACCGCCGTCGCGGATCGACTCGGCGTACGCGAGGCGTGGCTCGCCGTTCGACGCGAAGATCCGCTCACCGGCGCGAAGGTGAACGCGCTGCCCGAGGAGCTCGACGCCGCGCCGTGGCCTCGCTGGCGCGGCGGAGCTCCTTTCGCGCCTGCGACCTGGCGAACGTTCCTCACGTGGCTCTCGCTCCTCGATTGGGAGACGCCGCGACTCTCGAGCGTCGAGTCCGACGTCGAGCGCGACTCGCTCGAGCGATTGATGAGGTCCGTCTTCGAGAAGTGGGCCCAAGCCGGCGCGCCGCGCGCGAGCAAGTGGGTCCCGTCCGCGGCGTACGAGCTCGGTGGCGCAGAGACCGTCGCGACGATCCAGCGCACGCTGGGCGAGTGGCGCGCGCACTACCAGGTGTCTTCCGTGGACGTGATCCGCGCTGCCGGCGTCGTCGCGGTCCGACGGTTCGACGACGACGTGAGCGCTCGTGCGCTCGGGCTCCTCGGCGCGATCGCGATCAAGGGTGCCTCGCGCTCGCAACAAGACCACGCGCGCGCCGTGATCCAAGCCGTCGACGCGGAGCTCGACGAGATTGACGACCTCGACGATTGTCTCGTGCCGACGCTCGGCCTCGACCCGCACGGCAAGATTGCCGTCGATTTCGGTCCGCGGAAATTCACCATCACGCTCGACGCGACGCTGACGCTCCACGTGACCGACGAGATTGGCGCGACGCTCCCGAAGCTGCCCGAGCCGAAGAAGACCGACGACGCCGCGAAGGCCAACGAAGCCAAGGCGCTCGTGAAGGCGCTCGGTCGCGACGCGCGCATCCTCGTCGAGCGGATCACGAAGCGAATGACCGCTGCGCTCGTGACCGAGAAGCGCTGGGAGGTCCCAGCGTTCTGGTCGCTGCTCGCTGGGCATCCGGTCGTGGGCCGCTTCGTGCGCGGCCTCGTGTGGATGGCGTTCGACGAGCGTGACGCGCCGATCGCGAGCTTCCGCCTGAGCGAGGACGACTCGACCAGCGACGCGCGCGACCGCCCGATCGCGCTCGCCCAACACCACGGCGTGCGCATCCTCCACCCCGCGATGGTCGACGCGGAGACGAGCCACGCGTGGGGGCGCGTGCTCGCCGACTACGAGGTCATCCAGCCGCTTCCGCAGCTCGCGTGGCCCGTCATCCGACTGACGAAAGAGGAGCTCGCAAAGACGCGCCTCGAGCGCGTGCGCGGCCGCCGCGTCTCGTCCCTCGTCCTCGGCGAGCGCGGTTGGGCGATTGGCCCGAGGAACGCGCAACAAGAGTCGTCGACGTACGAAAAGGAATTCCGCGGGGTGCGCTTGGTGCTCGACCATCCGCCCGCCAAGTTGCGCTATCGCCAAGAGCTTCACGTGGAGTCGATGCGCGCGCAGAAGGTCGAGACGATTGACGACGCTTCTCTCGCGTGGTCGGAGGTGAGCCCGGTGGTCACGAGCGAGGCGCTGAACGACCTCGACGCGGCGAGCGAATGACTACTGCCAGCAGCGCGGTGTGGTTTGGTTCGTCCACGGCGTCGCCGCGCTGCACGACGCGGGCATCGGCGGAATCAGCGGCGGAGGTAGCTTCGTCGCGACCGGCGTGAGGAGGGCCCGCGCCGCGCTGTCGAACGTGTCGTTCGTGAGCGTGACGGGAGCGCACCCGCCGCCGTTCCAGTAGCCGGACTCGGTCGTCATGTCGGGCTTGAGCTCGCTCGAGACGTTGTTCGAGATCGTGACCGGCCCGCACGCGTCGGGGTACTGACTCCACACGACGAGGCCCGTGTTGCCGCCGCCGCTGACGGGAGTGCTGTTGATGATCTTGTTCGCGTCCACGACCTGCGTCGTGCCGCTCGCGATGCTGATGCCGCACTGGCCGGTGTCGACGAGCACGTTGTTCGAGAACGTGACGCCGTTGGCCGCTTCGTCCGCGATGATTCCGCAGCCCGACGGGCTATGGCCGCCCGTGACGTAGTTGTCCTTCGCGACGATCTTGGTCGTGAAGCCAAAGTTGATCGAGTCCTCCTGCTTCTCCGGATACTTGTATTGCGTGCTCGTGCTCGAGAGGGCGTAGTTTCCCTGCACGAGGACGTCGCTCACGTTGCCCCACGACTGGAAGTTCTGGCCGCGCGAGCCCGCGTTCTGCGGGTTCAAGAGGAAGCTCCCGATCACCTTCACGTGCTGCGACGCGGTCACCTCGATGTTCGCCTCGCCGAACGCGATCACGTCGCCGCGGAGGGTGAGGTTCGTCGTGCCCGTCGCGAAGACGCCGTCGCCCGTGTCGCAGCAGCCTGTCGCCGGGTGCTCGGGGTGGATGTAGCTGTCGGCGATCGTGATCGAGTCGCTGCTCGCGATCTCGACGCCGTTGCCGCCGCACGGGCCGATCTCCGACGCCGTGATCGTGACGTGCGAGCCGTTCGCGATGCGCACGCACGGGCCCGCGTCGGAGGTCACGTGCAGGAGCGTGAAGCTCGCGTCGACCGCGTTCTTCAGATCGAGCGGCCCCGACGCGGTGAGCGCCGGCGGCGGCGGCGCGTACGCGTCGAGCACGTCGGCTCCCGCGTCGGACGCGCTCGCGTCGCTTGCCTCGGTCGCCGCGTCGCTCGGCGCGCCGCTGTCCGTCGCGCTCGGCGGGGTCGAGCAGCCGATCAGCGCGCCGGCGGCGGCCGCGAGGAGGGCGTGCGATCCGCGCCGAGCGACAAGAACTGCCCGGCCTCCGGATCGAACTCGAAGACCTCGCCCGTCTGGATTTTGAACACCCACCCGGCCAATCGTAGCCTGCCTTTGTCGAGCCCGTCGGCCACGAACGTGAACTCGCGGAGGTGCTCGAGCTGCACGAGCACGTTCTCCTCGACCGCCGCGGTGAGGAGCTCGTCGCCCTCCAAGTGCGCGTACCGTTCGCGCACGATTGACGAGACGCGCTCGGTCTGGTCGACCCACTTCTTCACGAACGGGAGCTTCTCGACGCTCTTCGGATCGAGCAGCGCGCGCATCGCGCCGCAGAGCGTGTGTCCGCAGACGACGACGTTCTCCACGCCGAGCACCTCGATCGCGTACTCGACGGCCGCCGCGGTGCCCCCGGGCAAGCTCGGGTGCGGCACGACGTTGCCGATGTTGCGCACCAAAAAGAGGTCCCCGGGCTGCGTGTCGGTGATGAGGTGCGGGACGACGCGCGAGTCGCTGCACGTGATGAAGAGCGTCTCCGGGTTCTGCCCCTGCGCGAGCCGCGTGAAAAGCTTGCGGTGCGTGGAGAAGTACTTCGCCTGAAATGCGTGGACACCAAGCGCGAGTTTCTGCATGGGCGGGTCCAGTATGTTATCTTGAAACATGGGTAAATCGATTCCGCTGGAGCTCATCGAGAAGCTCCCCAAGACCGACCTCCACGTTCACCTGGACGGGTCGCTCCGCCTCGAGACGATCCTCGACCTCGCCGAACGCCAGCGCGTGGAGCTCCCCGCGGCGGATCAAGACGGCCTGCGCCGCGCGATGAACCTCGGAAAGAACTGCGGCTCGCTCGTCGAGTACCTGAAGGCCTTCGACGTCACGCTGCGCGTCTTGCAAACCGAAGAAGCGCTGACGCGCGCCGCCTACGAGCTCGCCGAAGACGCCGCGCGCGAGAACGTCCGCTACATGGAGGTGCGCTACGCGCCGATGCTCCACACGCGAAAGGGCCTGTCGCTCGTGCGCGTCGTCGAGGCGGTGCTCCAGGGCCTACGCGCCGCGCAAAAGGATTTCCGCATCGAGTCGAACGTCATCATCTGCGGCATCCGCAACGTCTCGCCCGAGAGCTCGCTCGAGATGGCGGAGCTCGCCGTCGCGTACAAGAACCGCGGCGTCGTCGGCTTCGACCTCGCGGGCGCGGAGTACGACCACCCCGCGAAGCATCACCTTCAAGCGTTCCAGCTCGTTCGCGACAACAACATCAACGTGACGATCCACGCCGGCGAAGCGTACGGCCCCGAGTCGATCGCGCAGGCCGTCCACGTCTGCGGCGCGCACCGCATCGGCCATGGCTGCCGCCTCCGCGAGAACGGCGACCTCCTCCACTACGTCAACGACCACCGCATCCCGCTCGAGTGCTGCCCCTCGTCGAACGTGCAGACCGGCGCCGTGCGCGACCTCGCGACGCACCCGCTCAAGCTCTATTTCAACCTCGGCCTCCGCGTGACGGTGAACACCGACAACCGCCTCGTCACCGACACGACGGTCTCGAAAGAGCTCTGGATGTGCCACAAAGAAATGGGCCTCGGCCTCGTGGAGCTCAAACAGATCATCACGAGTGGCTTCAAGAGCGCGTTCCTCCCTTCCACGTGAAGCAGCAGTACCTGCGCACGGTGAGCGAGGAGCTCAAGTCCTTCACGGATGAAGGATTGCCCGACCGCGCGGTGGCGCCGTCCGCGAATTGAGTAGAAGCTGACCGCCGTCAGCTAGCTCACTGGCAGACGTAGTACCCGCTGAGCGACGTGCTCGCGACGCACTTTTGGTTCGTCGTGCAGTTGGACGCTTTCGGGTCGCAGAAGTGGACCTGCGTGTAGCCGAGGACGTTGCCGACGCACGTCGTCTTGCACGTGACCTTCGCGTAGTGCGATTGGAAATCGAGGTCCCCGCAGCAGACGCCGCTGTTCGGGCAGTCGTGATCGTCGTCGCAGTACACGGGGACGCCCGCGGCGCACTGCACGAGATCCGTCAGCGGCTCGCACGCGAACGCGTACGTGTACTGCGGGTAGTAGCTCGTGACCGATCCGCAGCAGAGCGCGGCCGCGGCGTCGCACTCGGTGTTGCCGCACGCGATGCCGGGGTCTTGATACGGGCTGCCCGAGTCCTTCGGCGCGGCGTCCTTCGTGACGCCGCCGTCGATCGGGTTGCCCGCGTCTTCGGGCGGGCCGGCTTCCTTGTCGACGATCGCGTCAGGCGTTTGCGACGCGTCGCCTTGCGCGAGCGCGCCCGAGTCGAAGAGCGACGAGGGCTCCGCGCCACCGCACGCGACGAGCGCGAGCGCAGCCGTGACGCGTAGCCGCGAGGCGATCATTTGCAGAGCGTGTAGCCGGGCAGCGTGCACACGCTCGAGATGCACGTCTGGCCGTTGGTGCAGCTGTTCGGTTGCAGCGTGCAACCGATCTCGAACTCGCCCTGCTGCGGATCGCAGGAGGTCTGGCACTGCGTCGTCGACGCCATCGAGAAGTTGCCGCACTGCACGTTGGGGCTCGTCGGCCCGTTCGGCAAGCCGCAGCACACGTCGCCGGGGCTGCCTTGAGAGGCGCAGTTGTCGTTGCTGGAGCAAGTGATGGGCACTTGATCGGTGCCGGTGCAGTCGTTGACCGAGCCGACGCACGCGAACGAGTTCGTGGTGCCGACGGTCATGCAGCAGACCTGCGTCTGCGCGCTGCACGCGGTGTTGCCGCAGTGAATCTTGCTGTCGGCTGGGCCGACGGGAACGTCGACCGTGACGACGTCGGCGATCGGACCGCTGTCGACGGAGGGACCCGAGTCCTTCTTGGGGCCAGCGTCGGGGCCCGGACCGGTGTCGGTTTGCGTCGCGTCTTGCGTGGTCGAGCCGCCGTCCGTGAGGAGCGACGACTGATCCGCTCCGCCGCACGCGGCGAACGAAACACACGCGACGCTACCGATGAAAAGCCAAGCGAAAGGTTTCATTGCGTCTCCGCCAGAGTGGCGCGTCAGTATGGGCGCGTTTACCCCGTCGTGCAATGGTGTGACAATCGTGGTAAAGGCGCGCCCCTTCTCCATGTCGTCGATTGATCGCGCGATGGATGCCCTCGACCGCGCCGCGAGCGTCGCGGAGGGAAAGGCTTCGCCCGCGGTGATTCGCGCGTCGGTGGACGAGTACCTCGAGCTCGCGCGCCTCGACGCGAAGGCGCTCCGCAGCCGGCTCGACCGCGTCGTGATGGGCGAAGACCCCGAATCCGGCCTGGATGCGCTGCTCGAAGGCGGCGCGCTCGACGCGCTCTTCCCCGAAATCCAGGCCATGGTCGGCTTCGGCGACGGCGAGTGGCGCCACAAAGACGTGTGGAAGCACACGAAGCAGGTCGTGCGCCAAGCGGTCCCGCAGCTCGAGGTGCGCTGGGCGTCGCTTTTTCACGACATCGGAAAAGTGAAGACGCGCAGCATCAGCCCGGACGGCAAGGTGCACTTCTTCGGTCACGCCGAGGTGGGCACGCGCATGTTCGACAAGCTCGACCGCCGCCTGCCGCTCTTCACGCCCGAGCAGGCGTTGAAGGACACGGTGCGCTTCCTCATCCTGCACCACCTCCGCGCCAACCAGTACGACCCGAGCTGGACCGACAGCGCCGTGCGCCGCTTCGCGCGCGAGCTCGGCGCGCACCTCGGCGAGCTCCTCTGCCTCGCGCGCGCGGACATCACGACCAAGCGCCCGGAGAAGAAGCGCAAGGGCCTCCAGCAAATCCAGGAGCTCGAGGATCGCATCCGCCAGCTCGCGCTCGAGGACAGCCGGCAGCCTCCGCTCCCTTCGGGCGTCGGCGATCTCGATCATGAAGACGTTCGGCGTTCCGCCGTCGCGCCTCATCGGCGAGATCAAGAAGAAGCTCGAAGCCGCGATCGAGGCGGACGAGATCGAGGCGCGCCTTCCGAACGAGGCGTACGTCGAGCTCATTCGAAAAGATCCGAAACGCTTCGGCCTATGAAGAGCATCCTCGCGTTCGCGTTCGTGACGAGCGTCGCGAGCGCGGCGCACGCCGACGGTGGCGACAAGACGTGGTCGAGCGCGCTCTTCGTCGAGGCGGGCACCGCGTTCATCCCGTACGCGAACGACGTCCCGCTGATGATCAGCGCGGGCGTCCGCTTCGCGAAGCTCCACGAGATCTGGATCCGCGGCGGCTTCATGCCGACGGGGGACGACGTGCGCCTCGGCTTCGGCGCGGCCGGATATCGCGTGGTGCTGCGTCCTTCGCGCGTCGTGCGGCCGTTCTTCGGCGGCCTCTTCGCCGGCCTTCCCGAGACGTGCTCGCACGATCAGCTCGGCAACCCCGCGTGCACGAAGACGCCGATCTTCATCTTCGCCGCGACGGGCGGCGTTCGCATCGAGCCGGTGAAGTGGCTCGGCGTGAACGCGAGCATCTCGTTCGGGCTCGACACGTGGCCGAACCCGTTCGGGATGGTGGAGCTCGGCGTGTCGTTCGCGCTACCGCTCACGTAGCGCGGCGGTCGCCTTGTCGAGCACGTCGTCTTTGTGCATGCACGCGTAGCAGTCGCGGAGGCCGAGAAATCCGCACCCGTTCTTCGCCGCGTAGCTCTCGAGGATCGCGAGCGTGCGCGCGTCGCCTTGCGAGCTCGCGCGGACGAGGAGCTCCTTCTTCGCGTCGCAGTCCTTCGCGCCGCGGAGATCGAGCGAGACCTGGAGCGCGGGGCTCGCGTGCTTCGCCACCTCGGCGTGCCCGAGCGAGCGCTTCGCGCGCGACGCGGTCTGCGTCGGCGTGCCGCTCCCGTACGCGAGATCGTAGAGGAGGTCGGCGCCTTGCGCGCCCATCTTGCCGCTCTCGAGGAGCGCGAACGCGGAGGCCTCGTCCTCGCCGCGCGACGTGGCGGCGGTCCTCACGGCATCGCGGAGCTGCACGTCGGCGGCAGCGGCGGGGTCGAGCGCGAGCCACTGCCCCGCGTCGGCGAGCGCGGACTTCGTGTCGGCCTTCGCGACGTGCGCCTGGAACAAGAGGCGCTGCGCCTCCGGACGCGTGGGCTCCTCGGTCGCGAGGGCTCGCGCTTGTGCGACCGCGTTGTCGAGGCGGCCCGCGGCGAGCTCGCCCTGCGCAGCCTTGAGCTCGCGCTCGAATCGCGCGCTCGGCTTGGGGAGCTGCGGGCGCGCTCGCCGAGCTCGTCGGCTGCGGCGTGCTCGAGTGCGTCGCGATCACGACGACCGTCGACAGCGAGAGCACCGCGAGCGCGGCGCCCACGCCGATGAGTATCTTCGGCGGAACGATGCGCGTCACGTCGGACGCGAGCGTCGTCGCCTGCGCCTTCATCGCGAGCACGGTCGCGTGCGTGCCCGACTTCACGTTGTCGGATCCGTCGACCGACGAGAGCGACGTGAGGGACGGCCGGCTCACGCTCGCGACCGGCAGTAGCCCGCTCGACACCGCGCTCGGAGGCGGCGTCACGAGCCCGTCGAACGCCTCGATCGCCTCGCGCGCGTCTTGGAGCCGGTCGCCCGGATCCTTCGCGAGGAGCTTCATCACGACGGCTTCGAGCTCCGGCGCGACCGAGAGCTCCGGTCGAAACGGCGGCACGGGCGCGGTGATGTGCATGCCGAGGAGCTTCACCTTGCTCTCGTCCTCGAACGGGCGCTTGCCCGCGAGCATTTCGTAGAGGATGACGCCGAGAGAGTAGAGGTCCGCGCGGCGGTCGACCTCTTGTCCGAGCGCTTGCTCCGGCGGCATGTACTCGGGCGTGCCGTAGATCATGCCGACCTGGGTCAGCGCTTTGTCACCCGTGGAGGACTTCGGAGCGATGTCTCCGACCGGAACCTTGGCGATGCCGAAGTCGAGCACCTTCACGAAATCGGTGTCGAGATCGCGCGCGACGAGCATCACGTTCTCGGGCTTCAAATCGCGATGGACGATGCCGAGGCCGTGCGCGCGCGAGAGCGCGGACGCGATCTGACGCGCGACGTGGATCGCGCGCGTCATCGGAAAGGGGCCCTTCTGGATCGCCTCGCGGAGGCTCTTGCCCTCGACGAACTCGAGCACGAGGAAGAACGCGCCGTCGTCGAGCTTGCCGAAGTCGGTCGCGGACGCGACGTTGGGGTGCTCGATGTGCGCGGCGGCCATCGCCTCGCGTTCGAAGCGCGCGACGACCTCGGACATCTGGCTCATCTCGGCGTGCAGCACCTTCACCGCGACGCGCTTGTGCATGAGCGTGTGCTCGGCCTCGTAGACCGCGCCCATTCCACCTTCGCCGAGCAGCCGATCGATGCGATAGCGACCACCGATCGTCGTGCCGACGATGGTGGCAGGCTCTGCCTGCGGAGTGGTCGCGGTGCTCATCGCGTGCGTAGCATAGCGCTTCCCGTCGACTTGGAGGCGCGCGCGTCAACCATCGACGCCGACGCCGAACGAGAGCGCGATGGAGACGGTGTCGGTCCCGGCGCGACCGTCGTAGTAGCTGCCCCAAAAGCCGAAGCCGAAGCGTCCGCCGAGCTCCATCAAGAAGACGAACGGCTTCCGCAGGCGATGCGACGCGCCGATGACCGCGGGCACCTCGAAGAATCCACCGCCTGCGCCGTCCGTGATGAGGCCGTCGTAGCCGAAGCCCGTGGCGATCCACATGCGCCACGCGCCGCGCGGCCATGGCGAGACGATCTTCAAGCGGAGGCCTCCCGAGAGGATCTCTCGCGGCGCGCTCGAGTCGAGAGGCTTGCTCGCTTCGCCCGTGACCCACGCGCCGACGCGGAGCAGCGGGAACACCGCGATGTGGCCGTCGAGCGTGAGGCCGCCGCCTTCTGCCGCGAGGCTTCTTCCCGCGGGCGCGTCGATCAAGAAGCGCTGCTGGAAGCTCGCGAGCGCGCCGAGATCGTAGTGCACCTGCGCGCCCGCCGCGCGCGGCGCGAGGACCAGCGCCGACGCGAGGAGTATTTCAGTTCGCCGCACTGGGTTTTTCACCGAGCTTGGCGAGCGCCGCGCGGAGCTCCTCGGCCTCGTTCGCAGGCGCGAGCGCGAGCGCGCGCGAGAGATCCTCTCGCGCCTGGCTCGTCGCGCCGAGCTTCGCCGCGAGCATCCCGCGATCGCGCAAGAGCGCGCGGTCGCGCGGGTTCAGCGAGACGAGGCGATCGACGACGAGCAGCGCGCGCGAAAGGTCTCCACGCGCGAGGTACACGCCGCGAAGGTTGAGCAGCCAGCGCGTGAGGAACGCGCGTGGCGACGCCGCGGCCGTCATCTCGGCCGTGACGCGCGCGGACGGCGCCGACGCTTGCCCGGCGACCCGCTCGAGCAGCTTCTCGAGCGCCGGCTCGTCGAGCACGCGACCGTCGTAGAACGGATCGACGATCGCCTCGGAGCGTTCGGCGCCGAAGACTCGCACGAGGAAATGCCCGGGGAACGACACACCCTCGGCGCGCACGCCCGCGCGTCGCGCCACCTCGCAGTAGACGAGCGCGAGCGAGATCGGGATGCCCGACTTCCGCTCGAGCACGTCCGAGAGGAGGCTGTTGCGCGGGTCGTAGTAGTCGCCCTCGTTCCCGCTGAATCCGAGCGTCGCGTAGAGGTGATGCGAGAGGGCCGTCGCCGCGTCCACGGCCGAGAGCTTCTCGAGCCCCGCGTGCGCGAGCGGCGCCGCGAGCTCGTCGAAGCGCGCGAGGAGCTTCGGCACGTCGAGCGCCGCGTATGCGTCGCGCGCGATGAGCGCGGCGCCGAGCGCCACGTCGATGGTTTCGCTCGCAGCGAGAGCCTCCCAGCGCGACGAGCCCATCATGCGCGCATTTGAGCGCATTTTTCGGCCGCGGCAAGGGTGGCTGGACGGAAGGGCCGAAGGGCCACTAAAAGATGCGTCCCGATCATGGCGAAGACTGGCCTCCGCAAAGGGTTCGAGAAGCAACGCGACGTTCACCCCGTGGGCATCACCGGCCGCGAAAAGCCGGCGGACATCGTCGCGCGCGCGTTCCCGGCGTACGTCGGCCGCCAGGAGCGAACGGCGTTCGAGCTCATGCAGCGAAGCTCGCGCGACGACACGTGCGTCTTTCTCACGTTCAGCGGGGCGATGACGCCCGCGGGCCTTCACCAGTCGTGCATCATCCCGCTCGTCGAGCGCGGGCTCATCGACTGCATCACGACGACGGGCGCGAACCTCTATCACGACGCGCACCGCATCGATCGGCCACCGCATCCGCGAGATCGATCCGAACGGCGGCGATCTCCAGTACCGCCTCGCGCGCATCATCCGCATCTACGACCTCGGCTTCCACGAAGAGACGCTCCTCGAGACCGACCAGCTCTTCTCGGCGATCCTCCGCAAGCCCGAGTTCCAAAAGCGGATGACGACGGTCGAGCTCCACTACCTGCTCGGAAAGCACATCGCGGCGATCGAGAGCGCGCTCGGCGTGAAGAGCCCGTCGCTCCTCGCGACCGCGTACCGCTACGGCGTCCCGATCTTCGTCGGCGCAGTGCAAGACGGGTCGATCTTCCTCAACATCGTGAAGCTCCGTCGCCTCCTCGGCAGCGAGTTCAAGCTCGAGATCGACGTGAACGACGACGTCTTCGAGATGGGCGCGATGCAGCACCACTGCTTCTCGACGCTCAAGAAGAAGATGGCGATCTGGATCCTCGGCGGTGGCGTCCCGAAGAACTACACGCTCCAGGGCGAGCCGCTGCTCGATCAGATCCTCGGCGTGCCGACGCACGGCTTCGACTTCGACGTGCAGTTCTGCGTCGACCCCGTCGACAACGGCGCGCTCTCTTCGTGCCCCGCGGGTGAGGGGCACACGTGGGGCAAGGTCTCGGCCGAGAGCGTGCAGTACGGCTCGGTCTACGTGCACGCGGACGTGACCGCGGTCTTTCCGTGGCTCACGTACGCGCTCCTCAGCGACGCGACGGTGCACAAGAAGCACCGCCGCCTCTACGACGCGCGCAACCCGGCGGTGAAGGCGCTCGACAAGCAGATCCAGAAGCGCCACAAGGATCTGATGAAGACCGTCGAGATGCCGCGCTCGGCGAAGGCCGGCAAGATCAAGTGAGCTCGTCCGTGACTGGGTCCGAACTCTCGCCAGGAGGCTCGAGCGTGCGGACCCTCTCCGTCGATTCGTGTCGCGCGACGATCGCGGCGCGCAACGACGAGCTGCGCGCCGTGCTCCACGTCTTGAAGCGGCCGCTTCAAGAGACGAAGGAGGGCCCGCTCGCGGGCGTTCCGTACGTGCTGAAGGACGTGTGGGACACGGCGGGCATCCCGACGACCGGCGGCTCGTACCGTCATCGCGAGCGCGTGCCCGAGGAGTCGAGCCGCATCTACGCGGCGCTCCAAGAGACGGGCGCCGTGCTGCTCGGAAAATCGAACCTCTGCGACATGGCGTTCTCGATGGAGAGCGACAATCACATGTTCGGCCCCGTGAAGAACCCATACGACGCGTCGCGCACGGCGGGCGGGAGCACGGGCGGCGGCGCGGCGGCGGTCGCTTCGGGCATGGCCGAGTTCGACTGGGGCACCGACTTCGGCGGATCGATCCGTTTGCCCGCGGCGTTCTGCGGCGTCGTCGGCCTGCGCCTCTCGTCTCGGACGTGGCCCGTCGACCGCGAGCACTTCCCGCGCATCTCTCCGCGGTTCTGGTCGTTTTGCGGGATGGGCCCGCTCGCGCGCAAGGTCGAGACCGCCAAGCGCGTCGTGGACGCGCTCGCGCCCGCGCTGCGCACCGGGCCCGAGCGACCCGAGATGGATCCGTCGCGCGCGATCCTCTACCTGCCCGACGAGGCGCACGTCGGCCGCTGGCCCACGTTCGAGCGCGACGCGCTCGAGGTGCTCGCGCGCGCTCGCGTGAAGGTCGATCGCGATCACGGCCTGCCGTCGCCGAGCGTGGTGAACGAGGCGTTCGGTGCGTACCTCTCGTCGCACTTCTTCGAGTTCGTCGGCGTCGAGGAGATGTCGATCCGCGACGGCCTCGCCGCGACCGCGCTCGGCGTCCTCACCAACGGGCGCCTCGACAAGCGGCTTCACCCGGTGAGCGGCGCGCTCTTCGCGCTCGTCGGCCTCGGCAAGCTCGTCCGCTATCGCGATCCTGCGCCGCAGGTCGAGCGCGTCGAGTCGCTGCGCGACGCCGCGAAGCTCGCGTGGTCCTCCGGGCGGCTGCTCGTCTCGCCCACGACCACGCAGCTCCCTCCCAAGCACCGCCGCGCGGTCCTCGCGCTTCGCGCGCCGTCGTTCGTGATGCTCGGCAACCTCACCGACGCGACGGCGGTCGCCGTGCCATGCGGCCGATTCGACGGCACGGGGCTCCCGCGCTCGCTGCAAATCCTGGGTCCTCCCGGCTCCGAGGACGCCGTGCTCGCGCTCGCCGCGCGCGTCGAATCCGCCACAGTCGCTCAATGAGCTGGCGCATTTGTATGGGAGCCAATATGTTTCCCGCGTGAGCAGTCCAAAACGCGCGAATCAAGAGCTCGGAGACTTCACCACCTCGCCTCGCGTCATCCCCATCGCGCTCCTCGCCGTATTCATCGGCGCGCTCGCGGCCTATGTCGCGGTGGCGCTCTTGCGCATGATCGGGTTCTTCACGAACCTCTTCTTCTACCAGCGCATCTCGACGGATCTCGTCTCGCCCGCCGGAAACCACCTCGGTTACTGGGCCGTGCTCGTGCCGGTCGTCGGCGCGCTCGTCATCGGCTTCATGGCGCGCTACGGGTCCGAGCGCATTCGCGGCCACGGCATCCCCGAGGCGATCGAGTCGATCCTGCTGAAGGGCAGCCGCGTCGAGCCGCGCGTCGCGCTCCTCAAGCCGCTCTCGTCCGCGATCTCGATCGGCTCCGGCGGTCCGTTCGGCGCGGAGGGGCCGATCATCATGACCGGCGGCGCGTTCGGCTCGATCATCGCGCAGCTCTTCCGCCTCACCGCCGCCGAGCGAAAGACGCTGCTCGTCGCGGGCGCCGCCGCGGGCATGTCGGCGACGTTCGCCTCGCCGGTCGCCGCGGCGCTCCTCGCGGTCGAGCTCCTCCTGTTCGAGTGGAAGCCGCGCAGCCTCGTCCCGGTCGCGCTCGCGAGCGTGACCGCGTCGCTCTTTCGGCGACACCTCCTCGGCCCCGGCCCGCTCTTTCCCGTGCCTGCGCACCAAGCGCTCGTCTCGCTGCCGTCGATCGGCGCGTGCGTGCTCTGCGGTCTGCTCGCGGGCGGCCTCTCCGCGCTCCTCACGATCAGCGTGTACGCGTTCGAGGATCTCTTCCAGAAGCTGCCGATCCACTGGATGTGGTGGCCCGCGATCGGCGGGCTCGTCGTCGGCCTCGGCGGGCTCGTCGAGCCGCGCGCGCTCGGCGTCGGTTACGACGTGATCGAGCAGCTCCTCCGCGGGGAGCTCGTCGGCTCGGCGCTCATCGTGCTCGTCGCGGTGAAGTGGACGATCTGGTCGGTGTCGCTCGGCTCCGGCACGTCAGGCGGCGTGCTCGCGCCGCTCCTGATGATGGGCGCCGCGCTCGGCGGCCTCGAGGCGCATTTCTTTCCGAGCCAGGGCACCGGCTTCTGGCCGCTCGTCAGCATGGGCGCGATCCTCGGCGGGACGATGCGCTCGCCGTTCACCGGCATCCTCTTCGTGCTCGAGCTCACGCACGACGTGAGCGTGCTCGTCCCGCTCTTGCTCGCGGTCACGTGCGCGCACGCTGTTCACCGTGCTGCTCCTCAAGCGCTCCATCCTCACGGAGAAGGTGAGCCGGCGCGGCTTCCACCTCACGCGCGAGTACGAGACCGACCCGCTCGAGATCCTCTTCGTGCGCGAGGTGATGTCGACCGACGTCGCGGCGCTGCCCGGCACGCTCACGCAGCGCGACATCGCGGGCGCGATCGACGGCGCGCGCCGCGAGCAGCGGCTCTTCGCGGTCGTCGACGACGGCGGGCTCGCTCGTCGGGGTCGTGACGCGGTGGCAGCTCGAGCAGTGGTGCGATCAGACGCCGGACGATCGCGCGACGCTCTCGTCGATCGTCCACGTGCCCGTGACCGCCTACGACGACGAGCCGCTCCGCGTCGTGGTCTATCGCATGGCTCAGACGGGACGCGCCGAGCTCCCAGTCGTCGATCGAGACGATCGCCGAAAGCTGCACGGCACGATCGCCTTGCGCGACATGCTCAAGGCGCGCGTGCGCCACCTCGAGGAGGAGCAGCGCCGCGAGCGCATCCTCCCGCTGAGCCTCATCGTGCCGGCGTGGCTTCGCTCGGTCCCGCGCGTCCCCGTGTCGGGCCGCTTGCCGGTCGAACCATCATCGTCGCCCGACGTCGCGGCGAGCTCGCGCGACGACGCGTGACGCGGTCTCTTCGAAGAACATCCCCGCGCGCTCGTCGCGGATGCCCATCTCGCGCACGAGCGCCACGAGACCCACGTCGAGCGCGTCGAGCTCCGCCGCCGTCATCCGCTTGAGCGCGCCGAGCAGGCGAACTTGCGTCGGCTCGGGGCAGCGCGCGAGGAGCTTTTTTCCCGCGGGCGTGAGCGTCAGCTCGAGGCGCCGCGCGTCCGACGGCGAGGCCTTTCGCGCGACGAGCTTCGCCGCGACGAGCCTCTTCACGACGACGGACACCGAGCTCTGATCGGTCATCGTGCGCTCGGCGAGATCGTTGAGCGACAGCGTGCGACCCTGCTCGAGCTGCTGGAGCACGAAGATCTGCGCGCCGGTGATGTGCGCTACGCGCTCGGCCTCGCGCGCGCTGAGGCGTAGATCGCGGACGACCACGCGGAGCGCGTCGAGGATCGCACGCGCGGCGTCGCGCGTCACGACGAGCCCCCCGAGAGCAGCTCGAAGACGCCCCACGTGCTCTCGGGCGACGCGTATTCGAAGGCGAGCCCCGCGCGGGTCTGCGAGGTCCAGACGACGCGCGCGGCGATTTGGAGCGGGTCCCAACGCTCGGCGGTCACGAACGAGACCTGGACCTTGTCTCCGACGCCGAGGACGTCGCTCGACTCGACGCAAGCGCCCCCAAGGCCGAGGTCGAACACGATGACGTCGCGCTGCCACCCACGGTCCCGGTGGGCAAGAACCGCGGCCAATCGCACGGGTTTTCGCGCATGAGCCCGAAAACGCGGCTTGTCCCTGGCTGTGTCGTCATCCGCCACGCGGCCCCATACTAGTGGATTGGCGTTTTCCTGGGACAACGCGTTACGATGGCGTTCCGATGACTCAAGACACGCGCAAAGATCCCCGCGCAAAAATCGTGAGCCTGAACGTCCGCTACAAAAGCGCGACGGTCGACGAGTTCATCGAGAACCACTCTCACGACGTGAGCAAGGGCGGGGTCTTCATCAAGACCGACAAGCCATTCGCGATCGGCACGCTCCTCAAGTTCGAAATCCGCCTCGCGGCCGATCAGCCCGTGATCGCGGGCGTCGGGCGCGTCGTGTGGAAGCGTGAAGCCGGCGGATCCAGCGCCGAGCGGCCCGCCGGCATGGGCGTGAAGTTCATCAAGATCGACGACGCCTCGCGCCAGACCATCGACAAGCTCACGGGCTCGAAGAGCGACGCGGGGAGCGCATACCTGGCGGAAGCCGGCGCCTCCGTGACGCCGCCGCCGCCGAACGCGAGCACGCCGCCCGTGACCCCGAGCGCCTCGCCGCCTGCGACCGTCAGCGGCTCGCCGTCGGGCGCGCCAAAATCTCCGACCACGACGCCGGGCATGGGCGCCGCGAAGCCCGCGTTTTCGGTGAAAAAGACGATGATGGGCCTCGGAGCGCAGGGCGCGGTGCCCAAGGGCGCGACCGCGTCGGGCTCGCCGCTCGCGCGCACGATGCCGCAGTCGCCCGTCTCGAAGCAGACGGAGCGCAAAGACGACAGCGGCGGATTCTTCCCGAAGACCGACAGCGAGGCGGACATGCCGCCGCCGCAAGAGCGCACGGTCATGAAGCAGGCCGCGGAGCTTCTCGAGGAAGCGCTCAAAGAGGCCGGCGGCTCGATGGAAGAAGTCGGCGCGGTCGACAAGAAGCCGGAGCCGCCGAGGCCCGCCGCTGGCGCGCCCGCGCACGAGCCCGAGAGCGCAACCGGCGAGGCTGCCGCTGAGAAACCCGAGCCCGAGAAGGCGCCCGAGGAGAAAGGGCCCGAGGAGAAAGCTCCCGAGCCGATCGCTGCGGCGCCCGCCGTCGAGCAAGTCGTCGAGCGCAAGGACGTCATGGAAACGCCGCGCAAGGTGGCGTCCGAGCGTCCGAAGCCCGTCGAGCCGATCAGCGCGACCGCCGCGATGAAGACGCCCGAAAAAGAGAAGAAGAGCAACACGGGCATGATCGTGATCGGCCTCGTCGTCGTCCTCGGTGTCGGCGCGGGCGTCGCGTACAAAGCGGGTCTCTTCAACGGCGCTCCGGCGCCGACGCAGACCGCTTCCGTCGCGCCCCCTCCGAGCGTCACGCCGAGCGCGTCGGTCGCCGCGTCCGCATCGGCCGAGCCGAGCGCGACCGTCGTGACGAGCGCGTCCGCCGCGCCTTCCGCGAGCGCCGCCACGACGACCACAGCGGTCCCGACGGCCACGTTCGTCCCCACCGCGCGCCCGACGGTCACCGCGACCGCGACGACCACCGCGACCACGACCGCGACGGCCACGGCGACCGCAACCGCGACTGCCACGGCAACGGCGACCGCAACAGCGACGGCGACGGCCAAACCCACGGCAACGGCGACCGCCACCGCCAAGCCGAAGCCCACCGGCGACGACAACCCCTACTGACCCCGCGTGTCAGCTGGTGCTTCCAAGCGCCGTCTTTGTGCTACGTTCCTCGCCGCTTTCGGGCATCGTCTAATGGCAGGACAGCGGTTTTTGGTGCCGCTTATCGGGGTTCGAATCCCTGTGCCCGAACCGCTGATCCCACGGTAAACACGGCTTGTCCTACCAGCCTGACTTTTCCGCTGCCGTCACTTCACGTCATTGGAGCTCGTGAGCGCGCACGTGTGGTACGCGCCCGCGGCGATCGAGACCACGCTCTGGAGGGTGCTCACGAACGACGTGAGGTTGGAGCCCCAGCACCGGTTGCGCGCATGCCTGGAGCCGCACTCGACGACCACGCTCGTCATCGCGAAGCGACACATCGCGACGTGGTTCACCGAAGGGAGGTCTCGCCTACGGCGTCTCAGAACACTCCCATGACTTGCAAACCGGCGAAGATGCCCTGACTCACCTCGCTCGTGCTGGGGTTCTGCGTGAGGACCCAGTTGCCGTTCCAACCGCCCGCCGTCGAGATCGCGAACTGGCGGTGCACCCAATAGCGAACGCCGATGCCGACGTCGGCGGGGATGATCTCGTTGCTCTCCGAGTTGCCGAAGTTGTGGCCGATGCCGATGTCGAGCTGGCCGAAGAGCTCGACGCGTTCGTCCGTCGTGCGAACGAAGACGTAGCGGATGCCGGGCACCCAGGTCATCGCGATCTGAGCGCCGCCCGCGTCGAACGACGTGAAGTTGTACGAAAGACCGATCACGAGACGATCCAGCTTGAAGCCGGCGAAGATGCCGCCGGTGACGAGCGGCAAGTTGAGCGTGGTGCCGAGGCCGGCGCCGAAGCTCACGACCTGCGAGTACATGTGCGTCTCGAACGCGAAGCCGTTCTCCATTTGCGCCTTCGTCTCGGTCGGCGCGGCGGGGGCGACGGTGGTAGCCGCCGGGGGCGGGGGCGGGGGCGGCGTCGTCGTCGTGGTCGGCGGTGGCGGCGCGGTTCCCGCGTTGTCTTGCGCGTCAGCGCGCGACGCGGAAAAGACGACGGACGAGGCGACGGCGGCGAGCGCAAGAGCATGCAGCTTCATGCGCCAATCATCGTGCTCCGCGGCGTCGTGGCCAAGAAAGCTGCGTTTCGCGCAAGAGCACCGCGGCGAGGGGCGGGAGCAGGACGAGCGTCGCGAGGGTCGAGGTGACGAGGCCGCCGATGACCATGACCGCGAGGGGACGCTGGAGCTCGGCTCCTGCGCCGATGCCGAGCGCGAGCGGGGCGAGGCCCGCGAGCGTCGCGAGCGTGGTCATCATGATCGGGCGAAGGCGGCGCTCGCCCGCGCGGAGGACGGCGTCTTGAGGTGATGCGCCTTCGTCGACGAAGCGCTCGGCCTCCTCGAGCAGCAGCACGCCGTTCTTCACGACGAGGCCCACGAGCAGCACGCAGCCCATGAGCGACGAGGCGTTGAGCGGAACGCGCGTGACCCAGAGCGCGAGCACACCGCCGACGATCGCGACGGGGACCGTGCCGAGCACGAGCGCCGCGACGCGGACGCGACGAAACTGCGCGGCGAGAACGGTGATGCACGAGGAGCACGGCGAGCGCGCCGACGCCGAGCAACTGCTTCAACGTGGCGCGCTCGCGCCGGCCTGGCCGCCGAGCACGAGGCGGTAGCCCTGCGGCAAAGCGACCGAGCGCGCGATCGCGTCGACCTCGTCGGCGACGGCGCCGAGATCGCGGCCCTCGTGATCGGCGGTGACGGCGACCATGGGCTGGAGCGCCTCGTGGAGCAGCTCCGGGGATGACTGCGTGGTGGACACGTTCGACACGGCGCGATACGTCGTCACGCGGTCGTGCGTCGCGAACGGAAGATCGAGGATCGCGCGCGCGATCGAAGCGGACGGGATTCGGGTAGCGCACGCGCACGCCGATGAGGCGATCGTAGCGACGCACCGACCCGACGACGCGTCCGCGAAGCGCGGTGTCGAGCTCCGCGGATATCTCGTCGGGCGTGATCGCCGAAGCGCGAGGCCGCGTCGCGGTCGATCGAGAAGCGCAGCTCGGGCGCGTGGCGCTCCTCGCCCGCGTAGAGGTCCACGAGGCCGTCCACGCGGCGGACGCGCGCCGCGATGTCGGAGGCGATTTCGTGGAGCTTCGCGTAGTCGGGCCCGAAGACCTTCACCTCGATCGGCCGCGGGTTTCCCGAGAGATCGTTGAGCACGTCCTGGAGGACCTGGACGAACTCGATGCGCACCTCGGGAACGCGCTTCTCGACGCGCGCGCGAACGTCCGCGATGACGTCGTCCGCGGAGCGCTTGCGCTGTCCTCGAGGCACGAGCCGCACCATGATGTCGCCGCGGTTCGCCTGGGTCGCCGCGGCCGGGCCGAGCTCGGCGCCGGTGCGGCGCGAGAACGTGCGCACCTCGGGCGTCGCCCGGAGCTCGGTCTCGAGCTCGCGCGCGTAGTGCTCGGTCGCGTCGAGCGACGTGCCGGCCGGCAAGAAGTAGTCGAGCACGAACGCGCCCTCGTCCATCGTGGGCAAGAAACCGCGTCGAAGGTGCGGCGCGACGAGCACGATGCACGCGAGCGCCACGACGAACGCCGCGACGCGCGATCCGGGGCCGCGCGATCGTGACGCCGACGACGCGGTCGTACGCGCGCGTGAGCCACGAGCGCTCCTGCGTGACGCTCTGTTCGCGGCGCGCGCGGCGCGGCACGAGCGGGACGAGCACGAGCGCGACGACGAGCGAGACGACCACCGCCGTCGTGACCGTGAAGGCGAGCGCGCGGAAGAAGTCGCCGACGACGCCCTCGAGGAACGCGAGCGGGACGAAGACGACGACGGTGGTGAGGGTCGTGCCGATGACGGCGGGCGCGAGCTCTGCGGTGCCCTCGCGCGGCTGCCTCGTCGGGCCGGTCGCCTTGCTCCGATGCGCCGCGCGATGGCCTCGATCATGACGATGGCGTCGTCGACGACGAGGCCGATTGCGACCGCCATGCCGCCGAGCGACATCAGGTTGAGCGTCTGCGTGCGCGAGGCGCATGAACACGAAGCTGATCGCGAGCGTGATCGGCACGGAGATGCCCGCGACGAGCCCCGCGCGCAAATCGCGCAGAAAGAGCGCGATCACGACGGCGCAGAGCGCGATGCCGAGGAGGATCGCGTCGCGCACGCTCGCCATCGACTCGCCGACGAGGCTCGCCTGGTCGTAGACCGGGTCGACGCGCGACGCCCGCCGGGAGGCTCGAGCGCGAGCGCCGCGACGGCGCCAAGCGCGCCGCGGACGACGTCGGGCGTGCTCGCGCCGGGCAGGCGCGCGACGCTGATGACGACCGTCTCGCCGCGTGGCCCGCCGATGCGCACGGTGCGATCGGCGGCGCCGTCGACGACCTCGGCGATCGAGCCGAGCGGCACCACGCCGCCGGTCGACGTCGTGACGACGGGCATCTCGCGGATGTCGGCGAGCGTCTTCGGCTGCGCGTCGGCGATGACCGTGAGCTGCTGTCTTCCATCGAGCGCGCGTCCGACGGCCGCGAGGCCCAGCCGAGGGCTCGAGCTTCGCCGCGAGCGCGGAGGGCGTCGAGCTGCAGCGACGCGAGCGCCTCGGGATCGAGCACGACCTCGACCTCGCGCACGTCGCCGCCGAGCACCTCGATGCGACCGACGCCGGCGACGTTACCGAGCGCGGGGCGCACGACGTACTCGGCGACCTCGCGTAGCTCGCGCGGATCGACCGCGCCCGAGACGTTGAACGTGACGACCGGGAAACGAGCCGGTGGTGACGCGCTCGACGATGATCTCCGCGCCTGGCGGAAGCGCGCTGCGCGTCTCGTTGACCCGCGACTCGACGAGCTGGAGCGCGCGCCACATGTCGGTCTCGGGCGAGAACTGGAGCGAGATCTCGGTCGCGCCGCGGATGGTGCGCGAGCGGATGCGCTGCACGCCGAGGACGGTGGCGAGCTGCTGCTCGAGCGGGCGCGTCACGTTCGTGAGGAACACGTCGGGCGGCGCGCCGCCGCTGCGCGCCACGACGACGATGCGCGGGAACTCCACCTCGGGGTAGATGCCGCTCGGCAGACGCCACGCCGACGCGACGCCGAGCAGCACGAGCACGGCCGTCGCGAGCCAGACCGCGGACGCGTGACGACGAAGGAACGCGGTCATGGCGACTCGACGATGAGCTGACCGCTCTCGAGGCCGAGCACGTGATCGCTGGCGACGCGCTCGCCCGGGGCGACGCCGCGGAGCTCGACGCGATCCGCGCCGCGCCAACCGACCTCGACGCTTCGGACGAGCGCTTTTCCGTCCGCGCAGACGACGACCTCCGCGCCGTCGGCGACCGCGCCGCGGAGCGTGCTCGCGGGGAACGTGAGGACGTCGGCGTGGACCGCCCCGGTGATGACGGTCCTTCCGAACGCGCCGATCGGGACGTCCGCGGGCGCGTCGTTCATCGCGATGCGCACCGTCCCGAGCCCGGTCGCGGGATCGAGCGCCGTGGAGCGCGCGATGACGGTGCCCGACACGACCGCGCCGGTGACGAGCGTCGTCTTCGCCGCGTGTCCGACCTCCACGCGCGCGAGATCTCGCGATCGTCGCGTCGGCGACGAACTCGACGACCGAAGAGACCGCGACCTGCGCCACGGGAGTCGCCGCGGTCCCGTCGACCAGCGCGCCGGGGCCGCGCCAGACGCGCGTGACGACGCCCGCGACGCTCGAACGCACGAGCACGCGCCCGAGCGTCCGGCGCGCGAGATTCGACGCTCGCGCGCGCCGCGTTCGCGTCGGCGTGGAGGGCATCGGCGCGGGTCTGCGCGTCGTCGAGCTCTTGCTTCGCCGCGATGCCGCGCGAGACGAGCGCCTTGACGCGGTCGAGCGTGGCGCGCGCGTTGGCTTCGTTCGCTTGGACCTGCGCGAGCGCGGCCTCGGCCTGACGAAGCGTGTCGCGCGAGGCCGCCTCGTCGACGGTCGCGATCACGTCGCCCGCGGCGACCTTCTGCCCTTCGTGCACGTCGATCGACGTGAGCCGCCCAGGCACTTGGGCTGCGATCGCGAGATCGCCACCAGGCGGCGTCGCGACGCGACCGCGGAGAGCCGTCTCGTCCACGACCTCGCGCCGCTCGGGCGCGATGCACTTCACGGCGACGGGCTCGCGCTCCTCACGCTCCGCGGGCGCGCCCTTGCACGCGACGGCGAGGAGGAGGAGAGAAGCGAGTCGTCTCACGGCTCGAGCCCCGCAGCGCGCTCGACGTCGATCCACGCGTCGGCCTCTTCGGCGCGCGTCTGCTGGAGCGAGAGGCGCGCGTCGATGCGTGCGCGCTCCGCGTCGAGGACCATGAGGAGCGTCGCCCGGCCGAGGGTGTACGCGTCCTCGATCGCCTTCGCCGCTGCCTCCGACGCCGGAAGGACGCCCGACTGGAGCGCGTCACCGCGCGTGCGCGCGGCCTCGAAGCGCGCGTATGCGACGCCGACCTCGGACGATGCGCGCGCTCGCTCGGCGTCCGCTCGCGAACGCGCCGCGACGGCGGCGTTGTTCTCGCGCTCCACGTACGAGCCGCGATGGTTGAAGATCGGCAGATCGAACGTCAGCTGCGCGCGGAAGTTCGGGCTTGGGATGCTCGGATCGCCGACGTCCGTGCCGACGTCGACGGCCATCGTGGGCGCGACGAGAGAACGTTCGTGACTCGCGCGCGCGAGCGCCGCGCGTTCGTCCGCGCGCTCGCGCCGCACGGCGGGGTTGTCTCCGGCGCGCGCGCGGAGCGACGCGAGCGACGGCGGAGCCGTGGGAAGGAACGGATCGCCCACGACGCGCCACGCCCCGCTATCGTCCGCGCCGATCCATCGCTCGAGCGCAGCGGACGCCGCATCGACGAGCCGCGTCGCGGCGCTCGCCTCGGCGTCCGCACGAAGCTGCTCCGCGTGCGTTCGTAGCGCGTCGAGCTCGGGCGCGCTGCCCACCTCCACGCGCCCGCGCACGGCTTGATCGAGCGACGTCTGGATCTTCGCGGCGCTGGCGTGCTCGTCGGCGACCTTCTGGGCAAGCCACAAAGCGACGAAGGCGTGACCGGTCTGCGCGCGCGCCTCGCTCCACGCCACCTGTGACTCGGTCTTCGCCGTGGCGAGCTCGGCTCGCGCGGCGTCGCGCGCCGCGCCGATCTGTCCGAAGACGACGAGCGGAACGGAGACGCCGGCAGAAAAGAGCGCGTACTGGCTCGACGTCGCGACGCTGAACGTTGGGTTTGGATATGTCCCCGCGATGCCGATCGCGGCGTACGCGACGGCCTCGCGGGCGCGCACGGCCGCGACGTCCGGCGAGAGCGAGCGCGCGCGCGAGAGCGCGGCCGCATAGTCGATCCGCGATCCCTCCGCGTGCGCCGTCTCGGCGACGAGCAGAGCCACCGAAGCACACCACGCGTGCAACCACGGTCGCATCTGCGAAACGTACGACGTGATCCTGAACGCTTCCTGAACGGGGCGACGAGCCCTTGCTCAGTCGTGCCAGCCGAGCAATCGACCGAACGTGACGCCGACCTCGAGACCTCTCGCGCCCGCGCTCGGCGCGGCGTCCACGTCGCCGTCGTATCGTCGTGCGACCGCCCGCACGAGCGCGAGGCCCAGGCCCGAGCCCTTCGACTCTGCGCCGCGGACGTGCGCGTCGAACAATCGCGCGAGCATATCGGGCGCAACGCCCGGACCTTCGTCGACCACCGCAAGCCGAACGCCTCGCGGCACGCGCGTCACGCGGATGACCTTCGCTTCGGCCCCGGCGTGGACGCGCGCGTTCTCGAGCAGGTTCGTGACGGCGAGCTCGACGAGCCGCTCGTCCGCCTCGACGAGGGCCTCATCGGGCGCTTCGACGCGGGTTCCTCGCGGCGCGAGCGCCCGCGCCACGTCGGCGACGTTGACGGTCTCGCGCGGCTCGCCTTTCACCGGCTGTGACGCGAGCAAGAGGATCGCGTCGATCGCTCGCGCGAGCCGGTCGACGTCGCCGACGAGCCGCGCAGCGCGCTCTCCGCCGAGCGCCTCGAGCTCCGCGCGCATCGCCGTGAGCGGCGTCCGAAGCTCGTGCGCGACGTGCGCGCTCGTCGAGCGCTCACGCGCGAGCGCCATCGTGAGGCGCGACACGAGCGAATCGAGGGACGCTGCGAGGCGCTGGAGCTCTTCGGTCGCGAGCTCGGGCATCGGCGGCGGAAGTTCCTCGGCTGCGGCGACGTGCTCGCTCCAATCGGCGAGCCCGCGCACGTCGGCGATCGGCTGACGCATCGTGAGCCGAGCGGCGGCGATGGTCGCGACGAGCGCGGCGAGCACGACCGCGAGCATCGTCTCGGCGAGCGTCTTCACGACGTCCACGTGCGACGTGACGCGCAGCGCAGCAATCCCGCCGTGTGCGCCGCGCGCGGAGCGGCACGCGCGATAGTACTCGCCCGCGTCGCGGTAGAACGCGCACGCGCCGACCTCGAGGCGCTCGGCCTCGGGCCGCGGAGCGCGCGCGGTGGTGACCGGTGCGCCGAGGCCGCTCATCGACGCCCTCAGGCCCTCCGCCTCGAGCTCCTCGAGGACCTCTCTCGCGGCGGCGCGCGGCTCGTCCCCTTCGGCGAGCTCCGTCTCGAGCGCGACGAGCATCGCGTCCGCCTTGAAGCGCGCGCTCGCTTCGTCGGCGGCGGCGAGCGCGTGCCAAGTCACCGCCACGGACGCGATCGCGACGCCGAGCATCGTCGGCGCCACGAACGCGAGCAGCCGTCGCCTCAGGTCCGATTCGAAGGAGCGAGCGCCCATGCGTACCCCGTACCTCGAATCGTTCGAATCACATCGGAGCCGAATTTGCGCCGAATGCGCGACACGAGGACCTCGAGGCTCGCCGCCTCGCGCTCCGACGCCATCCCCCAGATCATCTCGAGCAGCTCGTCACGCGCGACGACGCGACCGTCTCGCCACGCGAGCAGCGCGACGATCTCGAGCTCGCGGGCGGTCAGCGCGAGCTCGGCACCGTTCTTCGTCACGGTGCGCCGATCGCGATCGATGACGACGTCTCCGAAGACCCTCGTGGACTCGGTCCAGCGCGGCCCGCGCCGCCCGAGTGCCCGCACGCGCGCGAGGAGCTCGGCGGTCGCGAAGGGCTTGCCGAGGTAATCATCCGCGCCTGCGTCGAGCCCCGCGACTCGATCGCCGATCGCGTTGCTCGCCGTCAGGATCACGACCGGGAAGTCGTATCCGCTGTCGCGCAGCTCTCGGCAGAGCTCGAGCCCCGATCCGTCGGGCAGCCCGACGTCGATGATCGCGAGGTCCACGGCCGCGCCGGCGGCGCGCTCGGTCGCGTCTCGCTTCGTCGTCGCGATCGAGACCGTGTGGCCCGCGTCACAAAGCGCGCTCTCCACGACGGTCGCGACACGCTGACTATCCTCGACGACGAGAACTCGCACGCCGAGACTCTAGCGGTCCCCATTCCGAGTGGCCACACTTCGCTCCAATTCCTTCCATGCCGGCAGCGTCACGCGGAACGTGCTTCCCTTCGAGGGGATCGACTCCACGGAGATCGTGCCTCCCATCTCGGTGACGAGGCGCTCGCAGATCGCGAGGCCGAGACCGGTACCGCTTTGCGGCGACTTGGTCGTGAAGAACGGCTCGAAGATGCGCGCGACGTGCGCGGGCGCGATGCCGACGCCGTTGTCCGAGACCTCGACCACGACGTCGCCTTCGATCGACGGGCGCACGACGACGCGGAGCTCGTTGTCGCGGCTCGAGACGCTCGGCATCGACTCGAGCGCGTTCGTGAGCAGGTTCACGAGCACCTGACCGAGGCGCGCGACGTTCCCGCGCGCGAGCGGGACCGCGTGCGGCTCGAACGCGAGGACCGCGTGCTCCGAGATCGTCTTGCTGGCCAGCGTGAGCGTGGACTCGACGATCGCGAGCACATCCACCGGGCCGAGCACGACATCCTCGACGCGCGACAGCGCGAGCAGGTCACGCACGATCGTGCGAATCCGGTCGACGCCCTCGAGGGCGACGGAGAGCGCCGCGCGACTCTGGCTCGTCGCGTCTCCGAGCGGCGCGAGAAGGCGCATCGCGATCTCGATGTTGTTGAGCACGTAAGCGAGCGGATTGTTCACCTCGTGCGCGACGCCCGCCGCGAGCATCCCGATCGACGCCATGCGATCGGTGATCTGGAGGCGGTGCTGGAGCCGACTTCGCTCGGTCACGTCGCGCGCGACGATCAAGCGCGCGGGATTCCCTTCGAACGTCACGTGCTTCGGCGGCGAAAACTCCACGACGACGACGCGGCCATCACGCGCGACGAGGCGAGTCTCGCTGAGCTCGGGCACGTCCGCGTCGACCGCCTTGCGCATGCGCTCCGCGACGAGCGCGCGCGACTCGGGCTCGACCAGATCGAGCAGCGGCCTCCCGACCACCTCGTCGAGCCGTTCGTAGCCGAGCGTCTTCAGGTTGATGCGGTTCATCCACAGCAACGTCCCGGCGCGATGGACGATGACGAAGTCGGGGAGGCGATCGAGTAGATCGAGCGCGTCGTTCATCGCACGACTAGCTATGTGCATTGAAACGCGCGCACGCTCGCGATGACGTGGGCAATCTCGTCGTCGTCGAGCGTCGGATGAATCGGTAGCGCGAGCGCGTCGCGTGTGAAGGCCTCGGCCCTCGGGAGATCGCCCGGACGACCGCCGAGCTCCGCGAAGCAAGGCTGGAGGTGAAGCGCGAGCGGGTAGTAAACCTCGGTCGCGACGCCTCTTTCCGTGAGGTGCGCCCGAAGCGCGTCGCGCTCGGCCACGCGAACGACGAATTGATGCCACACGTGTCCGGGTGCGTCCGCGGGCAGGCTGAGCCACGCGACGTCTGCAAACGCTTCGCGATATCGCGCGGCGATACGCGCACGCGCTGCGTTCCAGCGGTCGAGGTGCGGGAGCTTCACGCGGAGCACGGCCGCTTGGAGCGCGTCGAGCCGCATGTTCCAACCGACGCGCTCGTGCACGTATTTGTTCGTCGGCGAGGAGGCGTGCGTGCGCATCGACCGCACCACCTCGGCCACCCTCTCGCTGTCGGTCGCGACGAGGCCTCCATCGCCGAAGGCGCCGAGGTTCTTCGTCGGAAAGAACGAGATCGCCGACGAGCGCGCGCGACACCAGGCGTCTCCCGCGCTTCGCCCGATCGCCTGCGCCGCGTCGACGACGACAGGCAAACCAGAGCGCGCGAGCTCGTCCACGTTCGAGCGCCGGCCGAAGAGGTCGACGGTGACGATCGCGCGCGTGCGCGACGTTCGTCGCGAGAGCGCCGAGGCCGCGTCGAGGTTGCCGTCTACGTCCACGTCGGCGAATACGGGCGTTGCGCCGAGTCGAGCCACGGCCTCAGCGGTCGCGATGAACGAGAGCGCAGGCACGATCACTTCGTCGCCGCTGCGCACACCCTCCGCGGCGAGCCCACACAGGAGCGCGTCGCTTCCGGACGAAACCGCGACCGTACGCGCGACGCCCAGGAACGCCGCGATTTCCTCCTCGAACGCGTCGACTTCCGCGCCAAGAATGAAACGTCCGGACCCGACGACGCCCGAAATCGCAGCGTCGATGGCCTCGCGGATCGGCGCGTGGAGGCGCGCGAGATCGACCATCCGAACGTTCATAAAAAACAGCACACTCTTACCACCCTATTAAGCAACAATGTGATCATGCGCTTGGGGCGAGCCGGGGTGTCGCTCTTCGTGATTGCGCCGATGGCGGTGCTGATTGCGGGATGCCCTTCCCTCGACGGCTTCGTGGGTCAAGACGCGGCAGCGGACGTGGCGACGGACGGCGCAGACGCGAGCGCCCCAAGCGGCGGCTACCTCTCGCTCTCCGACGCCATCGCGTACTGCTCGAAGGCGCTCACGTGCGGAACGAACCTCGCGAAGTCGACGGTCGTCTCGCTCGATCTACCCATCGACTCGAACAACTTCGCCGCGTGCGTGAGCTGGATGTCGAGCACGCTTCCGTCCGATCGTGCCGGCGTCGCGAAGGCGCAGAAGTCGCTTCAATGCGCGGCCCAGGCTACGAGCTGTTCGGCAGCGGCCGCATGCATGTGGTTCGAAGAAATCTCGCCCACGGATCCGCGCTGCGTCGGCTACCAAGGCGGCAGCTTCGGGCAGTGCTCGCCGACCCTCGCGGCCACGTACGAGTGCCCGTATTATTTCATCGCGCACTGTGACAACCCGTTCAACTACAGCGGGTCGTCGTGTTTGAAGGGCAACACGGGCTACTACTTCTGCGCGGTGTCGAGCGGTCAGTGCTCGTCGAGCGACGCGGGCACGAGCGCGGCGTGCTCGGGCTCGTACAACACGGACTGCCAAGATGGGTTCCTCGTCGGCTTCGACTGCGAGGTCCAAGGCATGACGTGCGGCCAGGACCCGCTCACGAAGGAGTACGGGTGCCTCTCGAACGGCCACCACAAGACGTGCGCCCAAGCCGGCACCTTCTCTTGCGTAGGCGACTCGGTCGACGTGTGCGACGGGATCACCGCGAGCGAAATCAACTGCGGCACGCTCGGCGGGACGTGCGACGCCACGAACCCCGTCCCGCGGTGCGTTTTGCCGAACGAGACGTGCTCGCCCTACGACACGAGCTCCAACGTGTGCACGGGCGACGTGATCTCGCTCTGCATCAACGGGCAGCCGTCGAGCTTCGATTGCTCCTCCGCCGGCATGCACTGCCAGCCTCCCTCCGGCAAGACGAGCGCCCACTGCGGATGAAATGACGATCGCGAACCCGAACGACACCGGAGGACATCAGCCGCGACGCATCGTCGGCCGCTACGTCCTCTACGACGCGCTCGCGGCGGGTGGTATGGCGACGGTGCACCTCGGGCGGCTCGTCGGGCCCGTCGGGTTTTCGCGCACCGTCGCGATCAAGCGCCTGCACGATCAGTTCGCGCTCGACCCGGACTTCGTCCCAGGCTTCCTCGACGAGGCGCGCCTCGCCGCGCGAATCCGCCATCCGAACGTGGTGCCGACGCTCGACGTCGTGGCGACCGAGGGGCAGCTCTTCCTCGTCATGGAGTACGTGCAGGGCGAGTCGCTCTCGCGTTTGCTCCGCGCGTCGTCCGAGAAGAAGGTCAAGGTGCCGCCGCGCGTCGCGATCGGCATCATGGTCGGGGCGCTCAACGGCTTGCACGCGGCGCACGAGGCGAAGAACGAAAAGGGCGAGCCGCTCGCGATGGTGCATCGCGACGTGTCCCCGCAGAACATCTTGGTCGGCGTCGACGGCGCGCCGCGCGTGCTCGATTTCGGCGTCGCGAAGGCGTCGGGTCGGCTCCAGACGACTCGCAGCGGGCAGCTCAAAGGCAAGGTCGCGTACATGTCGCCCGAGCAGCTGCGCTCGGAGAGCGTCGATCGACGAAGCGACATCTTCTCGGCGGCGATCGTGGTCTGGGAGACGCTGACCGCGCGCCGCCTCTTCACGGGCGAGAGCGAGGGCGCGGTGCTGAGCTCGGTGCTCCTCACGCCCATCGTCGCGCCGAGCAAGTTCGCGCCAGAAATTCCACCCGCGCTCGACGCGATCGTCCTCAAGGGACTCGAGCGCGATCCCGCGAAGCGCTGGGCGACGGCGCAGGAGATGGCGAACGCGCTCGAAGACGCGCTCCCGCCGGCCACCGCGCGCCAGGTCGCCGAGTGGGTCGACACCCTCGCGAGCGAGGCGCTCGCGCTGCGCGCGAAACGCATCGCGGAGATCGAGAGCTCGTCGACGCTCGAGGGCGACCCGCAAACGGGCGAGGTCCTGGCGCAGATCCGCGCGAGCTCGAGCGGGTCGGTGCTCGCGGCAGCGGGCTTGCCGACGGACCTCGCGACGATGTCGCAGTCCGCGATCTCCGTGTCGGCCGGCGGCGCGCGACCGAAGCGCCGCCGATGGATCGCGCCCGCCGCGCTCGCGTTCGGCGCGCTCACGGCGATCCTCATCGCGCTCGCGATTTCGTACTCGAACCACGCGCAAGATCACGCTGCCTCGCCTACGTCGGCCACCGCGTCCGCCACGGTCGTCGCGTCCGTCGCGCCGAGCGCGCCGAGCGCCTTGCCGACCGTCGTAGCGTCCATCGCGGCGAGCGCGCCCGCGAGCGCCAGCGCTCTACCGACGGCCACCGCGAAGGCCGTGCCCACGATCAAGAAGCCCGTCGTCGATTGCTCCAATCCCTACACGCGCGACGAGCTCGGGCGAAAAATCTACAAACGCGAGTGCCTCGAATGAGAGTGCCGAGCGTCCTCGCGATCGCCGCGGTCCTCGCGCTCTCGTCCGCGGCCGAGGCCGGCGGGCCGACTCGCGACGAGTGCATCAAGGCGTCCGAGGACGCTCAGCTCCTTCGCATCAAATCGCAGCTCGTCTCCGCGCGCGCGAAGCTCTTGCTCTGCACGAACGACTCGTGCCCGAAGCTGGTCAAGAAGGACTGCGGCGGTTGGCTCGACGAGGTGGATCACGCGATCCCGACCGTGGTGCTCGGCGCGAGAGATCCCGACGGCAAGGACATGGTCGACGTCCGCGTGACCCTCGACGGTAACCCGTTGACGGAGCATCTCGACGGCAAGGCGATCGCGATCGACCCGGGAAACCACACGCTCCGATTCGAGGCGAACGGGCATGCGCACGAGGAGCCGATCATCGCGCGCGAAGGCGAGAAGGATCGCGTCGTGTCGGTCACGCTCGGCGAGCCGAAGGCGCGCCCGCCCGTCGTGACGCCGCTGAGGCCGCTCGATACGACGACGCCCGACGCGCCGACGAGCCGCGCGCCGTCGGCCGCGACCTGGGTGATTGGCGGCCTCGGCGTCGCGACGCTCGCCGCGGCGGGCGTGATCGGGACGCTGTCGCTCGTGCAGCGACAGAACCTCTACAGCTCGTGCGGCCAAGCCGGGACGTGCCAGCAGTCCGACGTCGACCAGGTCTACTTGATGTACGACCTCGCCTACGCGGGCGCCGCGATCGGCGGCGCGTTCTTGCTCACGGGCGTCATCTTGTTCTTCACGACTCGCCCCGCAGTCGCGCACCACGTGTCGGCGACCGCGTCGGGCCTTCGAATCACGTTTTGAGTCAGCCGACGCGCGCGTGGAGGACGCGGTCGGCGAGCCCGAGTCGCTCGGCGAGCTCGCTGGCCGCGCGCGCGGCGTTGCCGTCGAGGTTGCGCAGCATCGCCACCGTCTCGACGCCCTCTCGCTCGATGCCCATGAGGAGGCGCATCGACGATTCCTCCGCGGCGAGCGCGAGCGCCACGCGGCGTTCGGGTCCCTCTTCGTACATGAACGCGGAGACGAGCGTCGCGCCGACGCCCGCGATCCACTGCGCGCACGAGTCCAGCCACGGATCGCAGACGTGCTGCGCGCCGAGCGTCTCCGCCCAGCGCTCGACGTCCGAGGCGGCGTTCTCCACGAGGCGCAGCGCCATCACGAGGCCCGCGTCGGCGGTCGAGCCGTTCTCGCGAATGGCCAAATCGACCTCGTGGAGGGTGAGCTCGACCTCGTGATTGCGCCCATCGGCGACGCGTAGGCGCATCTCCGACTGCGGGCGTTCGGATGCTCGATCGTAAGCAAAGTTCGGCATGGCATCGAGGCATTACGCAACACTCGCGCCAAGCTGATTTTCGCGGGAAATCGAGCGTTACGTGCGTTTTCTTACGCAACCTCGTTGCGGACCTCGAACCATTTTGCAGAGGGCTCGAGGCCCGACCCCCGAGGGCTCGAGGCAACGATTCTTCAGTCGGTCGTGGCGTCGGTCGCGGCGTCGGTCGCGCCAGCGTCCGACGTCATCCCGCCGCACAAGATCGTGACCATCGTGTTGAGGTCGGTGTCGTTCGCGCCGAAACAAGAGTTCACGGTCGTCGACGCGTCGTCGAGCGCGGCGCACTTGCCGGTCGTCGAGTACGCGGGGTCCGCGTACGCCTTGCACTCGGTCGCGTCCGCCGACGTGAGGCACGAGTCGTAGTCGGTCGTGGTGGTGCACGTCGCCGCACGAGTAGGACTCGCAGCCGTACGCGTCGTTGTAGAGATCGCCACAGGAGCCCGCGCCGCCGGCTTGCTTCTCGAGCGACACCGTTCCGAGCGCGACGTCGAGGCAGCCGGGCGTGTTGAACGCGCACGCGCCTTGCGAGTCGCAAACGTAGAGGCCCCACTTTGGTCCCGCCTGATCGGAGAAGACGCACGAGAGGCAATCCGGCCCCGAGGTTTGCTCCGCGGTCTGCCACGCGTCGCACGTCGCTTGAGTCGAATTCGCTCCGCAGGCGGTGACGAAGGCGGTGATGTCGGCCGCGCTGCACAACCCCGCGTTCGCGTAGGGTGCGGTCATCTGCGTCGCCGAAAAGCCGCCGTCGCACACCTCGCACGCGAGCTTCGAGCCGCACGTCGCCGCGTCGCCGCTCGCGTCCTTCGTGACCTTGTCGGGCTTCGCGTCGGAGGGTGATGCGTCCGTGCCGCCGTCGCCGTTATCGGGCGTGCTGGAGCATCCGGCTCCGACGACGACCGAGATGAAGAAGACCGAAATCACGCTGCTCAAGGTTCGCATCGACCGACCTCCAAAAAGCGGCGCAGCATAGGTACGGCCGCCGCTCTGCGCAACACTTCTCGGTTCACGTGTGCACGAGGCGCACCTGGTCACCGCTCCTCGCCGTTGCGGAGCCACGGGGTTGTGTGCTGCGCTGGTCGAAGTGGTCGCGCACGCAGAACAACCCGCAGACGCGTGGATCGGGCGCGTCCTCGAGGGCACGTACCGCATCGATCGTCAGTTGGGCGAGGGCGGGATGGGGCGCATCTACGAGGCGCGGCACCTGCGCCTTCGCGACCGACTCGTCGCAGTAAAGGTGCTCGGCGAAGAGTTCGCACGCGAGCCCGAGATCGTCGCGCGCTTCGAGCGCGAGGTCGAGAGCGCGACGCGCGTCGCGCACCCCCACGTCGTCGAGGTCTACGACGCCGGCAAGACGGCCGAGGGCGTCCACTTCCTCGTGACCGAGCTGCTCGAGGGCGAAGACCTCGGCATGCGCATCGAGCGAACGCAGAAGGCGGTTCCGGTCGATATCGCCGTTCGCATCGGGCGTGAGACCGCGCAGGCGCTCGCGGCGGCGCACGCGCGCGGCGTGATCCATCGCGACGTGAAGCCCGAGAACGTGTTCATCGCGGAGGTCGACGGGCAGCCGTTCGTGAAGGTGCTCGATTTCGGCATCAGCAAGATGCTCAAGGACAAGAGCACGAAGCTCACGCGAACCGGCGCGGTGCTCGGGACGCCCGCGTACATGGCGCCCGAGCAAGCGCGCGGCGGCAAGATCGACGCGCGCACCGACGTCTACGGTCTCGGCGCGACGCTGTACACGGCGCTCGCCGGGCGCTCGCCGTACGAGGGAGAGGACGCCGCGACGGCCCTCTCGAAGCTCGTGAGCGACGAAGAGCCTCCGCGGCTGCGCTCGATCGCGTCGAGCGTCCCGCCGGAGCTCGAGCTCGTCGTGCAGCGAGCGATGGCGAAGGCGCCGAGCGATCGCTACCAGACGGCGCTCGAGATCGACGCGGCGCTCGCGGCGTTCGAGGCGTCGAGGCGACCGGACGTCGCGCTCGCCCACGCGCCGACGGTGCAGCAGACCTCGGCGTCGTCAATCGACGCGCCGCGCGGCGCGCGCACGGCCGTCCTCTTCTACGCGCTCGTGCTCGGCGTCTTCTGGATCGCGGGGGCCTCCACCGCCGCCGCGGCGCTCGTTCGTCACGCGCGGCACGCCCAGTCCGTCACGGGCACGGAGAGCTTCCTCGTCCTCGCCGCGGTCGGCCTCGCGACGTTCGTCCTCTCGGCGTCGGTCATCGGACGCACGCGCGAGGCGTGGCCGAACAGCGTGCGCATCCTCGAGCTCCTCGCCGATCGTCGGCGCGCTCTCTTCTTCGCGCTGGTGGTGTACGCGCTCGGCGGCATCGGCGTCCGTTTCGCGACGACGTTCGTCCTCAAGCCCGAGGAGGCCAAGGATCTCGATCTCGTGCTCGATGTCGGGATCTTCGGCGCGAGCGTCGCGGTCGCGGTGGTCATCGCGGGGATTGCGTGGCTCGCGCGCCGCGTCGGCCGCCTCAGGCGCCGCTGATTCAGACGAGCTGCGGCAGCGAGTCCCTCAGCGCGCGCAGGATCGATTTGCGGACGTTCGAGAGCACGCGGTTTCCGTTGCACACGACGCAGAGCGGCTCGCTGACGTTCCATCCCTGCACGGGGACGGGCACGAGCACGCCGCTCTCGATGAGGCGGCGCGCGGCGAGCAGCGGCCCGAAGACGACGTGGTCGGTCTGCGCGGCGAACTCGAGGGCGGCGCCGATCGTTTGCGTCTCGTGGCCGACGATGCGCTCGTCGCGCCGGAGGGGACACGCGTCGTCGAGCGGCACGAAGCGATCGCTCGGAGCGACCGTGGGCACGACGAACTTCAACGAGCGCACCTGAGCGGGCGTGGTCGGAAACGAGCCGAGCTTCGCGGCGACCGCGGGTGGCGCGAGCAGCTCGGCGCGAACGTGTCCGACCTCGTCGGTCGTCCACGTCGACGGTTTGCCCTCGAGATCGCCGACCACGAGAGCGATGTCGTAGAAATTCTCCGTCACGTACGCGCGCAGGTACGCGGGCGCGAGCTCGAGCCCGCGGAGGTGGAGGCGTGGGTGGCTCATGGCGACGGTCGGCATGAGGTGCGTCACGAGGTACGACGGTCCGGCGATCGTGAGCTCGAGCGTGTCGCCGATCGCCGGCGCGTTGCGGAGCGCGCGGAGCGCGGCGACCGCGGCGATCACGCGGGCGACCATGAGCCGCCCCGCCTCGGTGAGCGAGATGCCTCGCGTGCTGCGCGCGAGAAGGCGCACGCCCGAGTGTCGCTCGAGGCGCGCGATCGCCTTGCTCACCTGCGACGGCGTCACCCGCATCTCGCGCGCGGCGGCCGTGATCGAGCCGGTGCGCTGAACGGCGAGGAACGTGAGGAGGTCTGCGACGCGAACGTCTACGAGCGAATCCACGATTGAAGACGTCGAGCGTACTACCGAATCGCGCGCCGGCGAGCGAGGTTACATTCACTCGCATTGCGCAGGCTTTGCGACGCAGTGGAGCGTCGCGAGATCGCAATACCACCCGCCGAAGCATCCGTTCGGCTGGCACGAGCTGCCCGAGCACGCGTGACACGTCGCGCTCGTCTGCGGAGACGCGTAGCCGGTGCACGGCGCCGCCGCGTCGTCGGTGACGATCACGACGCCTGCGTCGTCGAGCCCCGCGTCGTCGAGATCGGGCGCGGGCTCGCACGCGCTCGCGGGGACGTCGTGTGCGATGGGCGGAAGCGATCGCAGGTACGCGACGAGAGCCGCGGCCTGTTCGTCCGAGAGCGTGCCGAACCGCGGCATCGTCTCGCAGAGCGCCGCGTCGTCGTCGTCCACTCCGGTTCGCACGGCGCGGGCGATGTCGTCGTCGCTCCAGCTCCCGAGGCCCGTCTCCGGATCCGGCGTGAGGTTGGCAGCGTAAGCGCCGAGCTTGCCGATCGGCGACTCGGAGCCCGACAGGTCCGCGCCGTGACACGACGCGCACGCGAGCGACTGCACGAGCGCCTGGCCGCTCGTGACGGTTTGTTCCGCGGGAGGCGCGCCCTCGAAGCAAGCGAGCACGGCAGCGACGAAGAGCACGAAGAGCACGATGAAGGTCCGCATGCGGCGCCCCCTTCGCGAGGGGCGTGCCGACGAAAAACGCCGAGAAACACGCGCGTCGAGGCCCGGCATGCCTGGCCCGTGCCGGCCCGCGGGCCACTTGAGCTAGGCTCAGCGTCGTGAGGCGCGAGGGGATTTCGTTGCTCGTGGCGGTGACGGCCATCGTCGCGTGCCGCACGTACGACACGACGTACACGGACGACGCGGGCAGCGCCTGCGTTGCGCCGCGGCTCACGTGCGACGGCCTGTGCGTCGACCCCAACACGGATCGATTCAACTGCGGGTCGTGCGGCGCGGCGTGCTCGCAGAACGCCTTGTGCGAGCAGGGCTCGTGCGTCGCGTGCCCCGGGCGTCGAGGTCGCGTGCGGAGGGAGCGGCGCCGCGTTCTGCACGGACACGATGGTCGACTCTCGCAACTGCGGCGCCTGCGGAAACGCGTGCGCGCAGGGCTCCACGTGCGCCTCTGGGCAGTGCGTGTGTCCGCTGACCACCTGCGGAACCGAGTGCGTGGACCTCACGACGAACGCGGCGCATTGCGGCGCGTGCGACACGCCGTGCCCGACGCCAGGTCCGAACGAGAGCGCGTTGTGCAGCGCCGCGCAGTGCAGCGTCGTGTGCGCTCCTCCATTCGCGGACTGCGACGGCGTTGCGTCGAATGGCTGCGAGGCGAGCCTCCAGACGAGCTCGACGAGCTGCGGCGTGTGCGGCCGCGCGTGCGCGGGCGGCGGGAAATGCTCGTCCGCGATGTGCCCGATGGTGACGTACACGACGAGCACGTCGAAGATCTTCGCGGGCATCGCCGTCGACTCGAGCTTCGTCTACTGGGCGGATCACGGCACGACGCCGGCGATCGACCAAGCGCCGCTCGGCGGCGGCACGCCGCAGACGTTCTATTCGGAGAGCGCGGCGACGCTCCTCGCGACGGACGGCGCGAGCCTCGTGTGGGTCCACCTCAACACGCAGATCGACTCGCGCCCGCTCGGGGGCGGCGCGGTCACGGTGGTCGCGAACGCGAGCGGCATCCTCACGATGGCCCTGCACGCGGGGTACGTCTACTTCGGCACGTCGAGCGGCACGGTCACGCGCGCGCCCATCGACGGCTCCGCGAACCCGACGAACATCACGTTCGCGCAGTCGCCGCAGTCGATCGTCGCCGACGACACGAACGTCTACGTCGCGACGTTCTCGGGCGACGTCGTGTACGCGCCGATCACCGGGCAAGGCGTCGGCACCACGACGCTCGCGTCGGGCGTGAACGCGCTCGCGCTCGCCGACGACGCGACGAACCTCTATTGGATCGCGCCGAGCGGCGACGTGGTCTCGCACGCGAAGGTCGGGCCCACGCAGACCGTCTTGGCGAAAGGCCAAGACATCGTCACGAACCTCGCCACCGACGGCACGTCACTTTATTGGGGCGCCGCAGACGGCTCGAATCCGCGAGCTCTCGCTCACCGGCGGCACGCCGCTCGTCCTCGCCACGAGCGAAGGCCCAATCGACGCGGTCACGGTCGACGCGACGAGCGTGTATTGGACGTCCGCGGATCACGTGAGGGCGACCTCGAAGTGAGCGCTCAGTTGTCGTTCTTCGGCCCCTCGTTGTAACCACGCGGCCGGTATTTCGGGTCCACGCCGTTGTGCTCCTCGCCGTGGTCGGCCATGTCGCGCTGGAGGAAATCGAGCCACGACCCGGGTTGCTTCGCGCCCATGTCGGAGAGCTCTTGGGCGACGTCGGCGAAATACTTTTCGTCCCACAGGCATTGGAGGCCGAGCGAGATCAGGTTCGGGTCGCCGGGCGCGAGCTCGAAGCCGCGTTTGTAGTGGGGCCACGCCTCTGGCGCGCGGTGCATGCGGCAGAGCGTGTCGCCCAAGTAGACGTTCGCCATCGGCCAGTTCGGCGCGAGCTCGAGGGCGACCGCGTTCGCCTGGCGGCGCTCCTCGAGATCGCCGCGCGCGCCCTTCATGACCGAGTAGTTGAGGTGCGCCTTCGCGCTGCGCGGAACGGCCTTGCGCGTGGCGTCCCAGAAGACGAGGTCGTTCGTGTAGTCGTTCGCGTGCGCGCGCGCGGCGACGCTCTGCCAGACGAAGAAGACGAACACGGCCAAGGCGCCCGCCCAGCGAAAGCCCTTCGCGCGCGTCGCGCGGAGCACCCACGCGAAGAAGAACGCGAGGAGGAAGCTCGTCCCGATCGCCGGGAAGTACCAGAAGCGCTCCGCGCGAACCGTCGGCAGCAAGATCGGAATGTTCGACACCGGAAAATAGCTCACGACGATCCACAGCATCGAGACCGCGGCGAGCACGAGCACGGGCCTATTTTGCTTGATGCCGCGCCAGCCGACGATCGGCGCGGCGATGATGGGCCCGACGAGCGCGAGAAAGCCGATGATGCTCTCGGGGAAAATCAGGCGCGTGGGGATGGGCTCCTGCGGCGCGGAGTAATCGCCGGAGAGGCGATACGGAAGGAGCACCTCGCCGAGGCCGCGCGCGTAGACGCGGAGCCCGCCCGCGATGCGCTCGGCCGTCGTCGCGTCGACGAGCGGGTTATTGAGCGGGTCCTTCGGCAAGATCGGCTGCGCGTACCAGCGGAGCAGGCCATGGAAGAAGCGCGTCGCCCAGGGCTTTCCGATGTTCGCCTCGATCGTGAGATCCGGCGGGAGCGACGCGGGAAACCAGTGGCGCCTGCGGTCGACGTAGAAGACGAACGCGGCCGTCGTCGCGACGAGGCACAGCGCGGCGCGTAGCCAGCGCATGGGCTTGTTCGGGTGCGTGATCTGCGCGCTGAGGAGCGCGGCGAACGGCACCATGGGCACGATGCAGAGCGCGCTCTCCTTCGAGTAGAGCCCGACGAGCGTCGAGCCGAGGACCGCGAACGGCATCGCCCACATCGGGAGCGTGAGCGACCCGAGCGCGAGGAGCGCCCCGAGCGCGCCGAGGACGTCCGCGAGGCCGACGACGCCGCTCACGGCCTCGGTGACGACCGCGGCGGCCGTGAAGATTCCGCCCGCGAGCCACGCGGTCGTGCGATCGCGCGTGAGCTTGAACCCGACGATCGTGATGAGCGCGCCGTTCGTGCCGTGGAGGAGCACGTTGATCCAGTGATCGACGAACGGGCTCTGATCGCGCGCGCCGCACCACCACAAGAAGCGCCAGATGATGTCCGGCAGGGGGCGATACGAGCCGATCGTGCGATCGTACGGCAGGCCCCAGAAATCGCGCCTGAACGCGTCGAGCCAGTGGAGGTGCGACGCGGGGTCGACCACGGAGCGCACGTACGGGTTCGCGAGGAGCGCCTCTTGCTCGTCGAAGATGAAGTTCGTCGGCGTGAGGTGACCGTTCTCGATGCGCATGAGGCGCGTGTAGAGAATGATCGAGAGAAAGCAGAGCGGCACGAGGGCCGACACGAACGTGAGCGGCTCCTCGTAGAAATAGCCGTAGACGTACGCGCGCAGGCGCGACGGCACCGCGCGGAGCCTCTCCCCGAGGGAGGGCTTCGGCGGCGCCGCCGGGTTCTCGCCTTGCGTCAGGTTCGGTCCGGGATTAGCCACGTGTCGCCCCAGAGGTGCGCGCCGCCGTCGATGTACCACGTCTCGCCGGTGACGAACGACGCTGCGTCGCTCGCGAGGTAACAGACGAGCTCGCTCACCTCTTCCACGCTGCCGAGCCGCTTTTGCGGCGTGCGCTGCCGGCTCATCTCGACGATCTCCGGCGGGTACTGGTCGATGCCGCTCGAGCGGATGATGCCGGGGGCGACCGCGTTGATCTGGATGTCGTACTGCGCCCACTCGATCGCGAGCGTCTTGGTCATGTTCTCGACGCCCGCGCGCGCCGCGCCCGTGTGGACCATGCCCGGAAAGCCGCGCGCGATGTTCGCGATGATGTTGATGATCCGCCCTTTTTTACGAGGGATCATCGATTTGTTCGCGACCGCCTGCGTGACGTAGAAGGTGCCGTTGAGGTTGTTGCGGATGACCGCGTCCCAACCCTTCACCGAGAGGTTCTCGGCCTGCGTCGGGAACTGGCCGCCGGCGTTGTTCACGAGGATGTCGATGGGGCCGAGCTTCTCGAGCACGAGGTCGACCATGCTCGCGACCTGCTCGGGCTCGCGGATGTCGCACGTCGTTCCGAGGACGTCGACGCCCTGTTCTGCCAGCGCGGCCTTGGCCGCGTCGATGCGCTCCTGCTTGCGGCTCGCGATGGCGACCTTGGCGCCGAGCTCGCCGAGCTCGCGCGCGATCGCGAGGCCGATGCCGCTGCCGCCGCCGGTGATGACGGCGACGCGATTCTGGAAGAGCCCGGGCCGGTAGATCGACGGCATGGCGAAATGGTTTACCGCGCGTCTCAGCGCAGCGAAAGCGGCGGTTTCGTCTTCGAGAGCTTCTCGGCCCAGGGCGGGCACGCGCCGGACTCGAGCGCGTGGCACGCACGCGAGAGATCTCGGCCCCATACGAGCGCGCACACCATCGCGTCCGCGGTCCCGGAGTCGAAGCCGGAGAGGTCCAGCGTGGGATCGCTCGGGCACTGTTTTTCGGCCCAAGTGACGGCTGCCGTGTCGCGGAGCGAGAACGTGCCGTCCGCGAGCGAGTGCGCGGCGAAGCGGCGGCTCGTCGGGGGCGCGCTCCTTCCGGTGCCGAAGAACGTCACCATGAGATCGGGGCGGCCGTCGGAGTCGACGTCGAGCGCTCCGATGATGGTGAGCGACGAAGCGGGCGGGTAGGGGGCGATGCGCGAGCCGGCGTCGGTCGTCGCGAACGTCCACACCTGAGCGCGCTCTTCGTCGGCGCGATCGCCGGAGCCGCGCGTCCCGCGGACGAAGACCTCGTCGTCGCCGTCGCCGTCGTAGTCGAAGAACGCGACGTCCGCGACGCGTAGGTCGAGGCTGCTGTTGTACGTGTGCGCGCGCAGCGTCTGCGAGATGCCGGGGACGACCGCGCTCTCGTTTCCGTTCACGTCGAGGTGGACGAGGCGAACGAGCCACCCGGTCTTGCAAGGCTCTTCGCCGAGGTCGACGACGTCGTCGACGCGGAGACCCCACGTCGCGCCGTTGCTCGACGTGTGGCAGTGGAGCTCCGACGCGTCGAACGCCGGCGTGCACGCGCGCGCCTTCTTCGCGTCGTCGAGCTTGCGCGCGCTCGCGTCCGCCATCGCCTTGCACGCGCCGGACATCGGAGGCGCAGCGTCGACGATGACCGCGCTCGCGGTCGTGCTCGCGACCGGACTCGTGCTCGTGCTCGGACTCGCGCTCGCGGTCGTGGTCGTGCTCGCGCTGTCCGCGGACGCGTCTGACGCCCCTCCACGCAGCTTCGATCCGCCCACCCAGATGAGCGCGATGATCCCACCCACGACGATCGCCGACACCACCCGATCGCGCGTCTTCATCTCACTCCGACCTCGACGTTCGCACGCGGATCGCCTCGCGCGCGAGCTCGTCGGCGCGTTCGTTCATCGGCACGCCCGCGTGGCCCGGCACGTAGACGAAGCGCACTTTGCGGTCGACGAGCGCCTTGCGAATCCGTTGGATGAGATCGGTGTTGGCCTTCGCCTTCCAGCCTTTGGTGAGCACGCCGATGGCGTACTGGCTGTCGGTGTGGAGCACGAGCGGCTCCGCCGTGGGCGTCGCGGCGAGCGCGTTCATGATGGCCTGGAGCTCTGCGATGTTGTTCGTGGCCTCGCCGAGGTACGCGTACGACTCGTGGATCTTGCCGCCCGGCGCGATGACGATCGTGCCGCAGCCCGCGGGGCCGGGGTTACCCGTGCACGCGCCGTCGGTGTAGGCGATCCACGAATCCTTGTAGTCTGCATGGTTCGGCGCGGCGGCCTTGCCGGCGGTCTTCTTCGCCGCGGACGCCTCGCGCGGCACGCACGTGCTGTCGGGCAGGACCTCCCCGCTCGGCGACGCGACGAGGTTCGACGTTCGCGCCTCGTACGCCTTCGAGTCCGTCGGCCTGTAGCGTATCTCCACGCGGCCGCCCGTTTCGTCGAAAGAGCCGTCGGGCTTCACGCGCGCGAGGACGCGCTGACCGCGCAAGGTGGCCTCTCTCCACGGCATCGCCCGCGATGAATAGAACGTTGCCCTCCGCTGCGCTAGCTTTGCCCGCATGACACGCCCCAGGCCGCTGGTCTTGGTGATCCTCGACGGGTTCGGAGAGCGCTCCGAGCGCGACGACAACGCCGTACGCCTCGCGAACGCGCCGCGCCTCGCGGAGCTCTTCGCGAAATACCCGCACGGGCTCATCGGCACGAGCGGGCCGGACGTCGGCTTGCCGCCGGGGCAGATGGGAAACAGCGAAGTCGGCCACCTGAACTTCGGCGCGGGCCGCATCGCGATGATGGACATCTCGCGCATCGACAACGCCGTCTTCGACGGGTCGCTCGCGAAGAACCCGGTGATCGCGGAGCGCATCGCGCAGGCGAAGAAGGCAGGTGGGCGTCTTCATCTGCTCGGCCTGTGCTCGGACGGCGGCGTGCACTCGCTCCTCACGCAGATCATGGCCGTCATCGACGCGGCGCACGCGAGCGGCGTCCCGGTCGTGATGCACTGCTTCCTCGACGGGCGCGACGTTCAGCCGAGGACCGCGCCGAAATACGTCGCGGCGCTCGAGAAGCACCTCGCGGGCAAGGGCGTCATCGGGACCGTCGGCGGCCGCTACTGGGGCATGGACCGCGACAACCGCTGGGAGCGCGTGCAAAAGGCCTACGACGCGATCGTGCACGCGAGGGCGCCGCGCCACGCGAGCGCGGTCGCGGGGATCGAGGCGTCGATCGCCGCGGGCAAGACCGACGAGTTCGTGGAGCCGTTCGTCGTCGGCGATTACGCGGGCGTCGAGATCGGAAAGGACTCCGCGCAGCATTGTAATTTCCGCCCCGATCGCGCGCGCGAGCTCACGCGGGCGCTGGCCGTGGAGAAGTTCGACGGCTTCGAGCGCGACGGCGCGCCGTTCTTGGGGCGCTACGGCTGCATGACGACGTACGACGCGTCGCTCGGGCTGCCGATCGCGTTCCCGAAGGAGACGTACCCGGACATCTTCCCCGAGGTGATCGCGAAGGCGGGCCTCACGCAGTTTCGCTGCGCGGAGACCGAGAAGTACGCGCACATCACGTACTTCTTCAACGGCGGGCGCGAGGAGCCGTTCACGGGCGAAGAGCGCGCGATGATCCCTTCGCCGAAGGACGTGCCGACGTACGACAAGAAGCCCGAGATGAGCGCGAAGGGCGTGGGCGAGGCGGTCGTGCGCGCGATCGAGTCGGACCGCTTCGATTTCGTGCTCGTGAATTTCGCGAACCCGGACATGGTGGGCCACACGGGCGTGCTCGACGCGGCGATCCACGCGGTCGAAGCGGTGGACGCACAGGTCGGCGCGATCGCCTCTGCGGCGCGCGCGAAGGGCGGCGCGGTGATCATCACCGCGGACCACGGCAACTGCGAGCTGATGAAGGACCCTGCGACGGGGATGCCGCACACGGCGCACACGCTCAACCCGGTGCCGCTGCTCTACGTGAACGACGCCGACAAGGGCGCGCACGTCCGCAGCGGCGGACGCATCTGCGACGTCGCGCCGACGATGCTCGCGCTCCTCGGCCAGCCGCAACCCGCGGCGATGACGGGCGTCCCGCTGCTCGATCGCTGATGCCCGAGCTCCCGCATTTCGGCAATTACAAGACGGTCTCCGAGCTCGGCTCGGGCGCGATCGCGACGGTGTACCTCGCGACGCAGGAGCCGCTCGGGCGCAAGGTGGCGATCAAGGCGCTCAAGGCGACCATCCCGCCGAGCTCCACGTTCGCGACGCAGCTCGAGCGCGAGGCGCGCGTGCTCTCGGGGCTCTCGCACCCGAACATCGTGCTCCTCCTCGATTACGTGAAGAGCGAGGCGCAGATGTACCTCGTGCTCGAGTACATCTCGGGCTTCTCGCTCTCGGAGCTGCTCGCGAAGAAGCCGAAGCTGCGCGCCGAGATGGTCGCGGCGATTGGCGCCGAGGTCGCCGAAGGTCTCGCGCACGCGCACGAGCTCGGCGTCGTGCACCGCGACGTCAAGCCGGCGAACGTGATCCTCTCGCGCCAGGGCGAGGTGAAGATCGTCGATTTTTCGATTGCGCACCGCGAGCGCCTTCCGTCGGTCGACGAGCCCGCCGCGTTCGACACGGAGACGCCCGCGCACGGCACGTCGCAGACCGCGTTCGGTACCCCCGCGTACATGGCGCCCGAGCAGCTGCTCGGCGAGGCGGTCGACGCGCGGAGTGATCTGTTCTCGCTCGGCGTCGTCCTCTACCAGCTCCTCTGCGGTGTGCGTCCGTTCGACAAACCCGGCGAGAAGCGCGCGCCGGCGCACGCGACGCGCACGAGCCCCGCGGTTCAGCTTCGTCAGCGCGCGCCGGACGTCCCGCGCGCGCTCGAGCGCGTCGTCATGCGCTGCATCGAGAAACATCCGGCGGATCGGCCCACGTCGGCCGACGCCGTCGCGGAGGAGCTCAAGGAGTTCGTGCGCTCGCGCACCGAGCTCTCGATGCGCCAGCTCGTGCGCGGCGCGCTCGCCTCCGCGCGGCTCGTCGCGGGCGACGTGCCTTCGCTCGTGCGCGCGAGCGAGCCGCGCACGCCGCTGCTCCAAACGTCGTGGAGCCTCGCGCTCTTCGGCGTCACGCTCGTCTTGGGGCTCGCGCTGGTGCACGCGACCGATCACGCGACAGAGCAATCCACTCCGGCGACCGAAGGCCCGCTCGGCGCGGCGAGACCCGGGTTCTTGCGCGTCCTCGCGACGCCGTGGGCCGAGGTGTCCGTCGACGGCCAGCACGTCGACACGACGCCGATGGCGCGCGCCATCCCGCTCGCGCCCGGCGTCCACTTCGTCACGTTCAAGCACCCGAGCGCTCCGACGCAGACGCGCCGCGTCGCCATCGCCGCCGCCGAAACCGCGACACTCGACGTCACGATGGACGTCGCGAGCGCGACCGCTTCTACGCATCCGGAGTAGCGCTCACGAACGGAACCGCGCCGAACTCGCCGTCCCCTGCCGTCGTGAGCCAGGCGTAGAACTCCTCGATGTCCCAACAATAAAGATCGGTGTTGCGCCGCACCCAGTTTCCCAGCCGTGCGCCGATCTCGAAGAACGTTCCCACCCAGTCGTAACGCGTAGAAGCCGGATCGATTTCCGCGTCGTCGGTGATCAATGCATCGACGTGCACCGTCGCGTCGCCTCGATTGATGAGCGCGTCGTACGCGCGCCTGATGACTTCGCGGCCACGCGTGGTGAGCCGCACAATCCACGTTCGTGAGTCCGCCGCACGGTACCGCTTCACGAGCGCGAGCTTCATCAGCGCTTTCACCATTTCGCACACGGCGGACCGCACGACACCAAGCCGTTTCCAAAGCTCCTTCTGTGGCATTGGCCTTTTCCTGTCGGCGATCGTGTTCATCAAATCGAACCGCGCCGGCGTCAGCCCGAACGGCTCGAGCAACTTCCGCCCAAGCCGCTCTCCACCCAAATGAGCCCGCTTCATCGAGAAGAAAACAGCGTCCATGCCACGCCTGTGAGCACATCCAATGCCAACTCTCAGCGAACAAAAATTGGCCAGATCGTTCGGGTCCGAACGTTATCGACGATTTCTGGGCGGTGGCCGGGCCTGGTTTGGGGCCGGCCTGGGCCAGGTGTGCGCGCTAACGATGCGCGAGCGCGGTGTACGTGCGGTCGCGGTCGGCGCGGATGTCGTCGAGCTTGCGAGCGAGCTCTTGAAGGCCCAATTCGCGCGCGGTCTGCAAGTTCTGTCGCGCGATGCGCTCGCGCAGCGGAAGCTCCTCGCGGAGCGAGTCGAGGCCGATCATGCCCTTCATGATCTCCTCCATGTCGACGAGGCGCGTGCCCTGTGGCGTGTTCGCGCGCACGGCGTCGAGCACCGAGACGCGAACGAGCTGGAGCGACGGGTCCGGCGTTCGGCGCAAGAACGGGATCAACCGCTCGCCGGTCGCGGTGTCGGCGCTCGCGTCGGGGTGGAACGCGGCCATGACGAACGGGACCTCGCCGAGAGCGTGCCGCTCGGCCTCGCGCTGGTTCACCTGCGACGTGAGCGCGTCGAACGCGCGCCGCGAGATCTCGAGCCGCGGAAAGATCACGAAGCCGACCTCGACGTCCGCTTCGGCCGTCCACCGGCCGATCGCTTCTTCGGTCTCACGCGCGGCTTCGCGTTCGTCGGTCGTCAGCGACGCGTGGTGGCGGATGCGTCCGGTGATGCGCGACTTCTTTGCCCACGGGCAAAACCCGAGCTCCTCGACGATCTCGATGAGGTAACGCCGGTGCAATCGCACGGCTTCTGCTGCAAGGTCCGCGTTCATCGAGTAGGTCAGGGTATCATCCCGCAGATGAAGCTGACGCGCCTCCTCGCATTCGCGGCGCTCTTCACTGCTGGGCACGACGCGAGCGCCTTCGTGCACGTGGTTCGACCGAAGGAGTCGCTCGCCGACATCGCCAAGCGGCTCTACGGTGAGCCCTCACGCGAGGGTCTCCTCGCGGGCGCGAACTCGCTCGACGTGCAGGGCGGAAGCGCCATCGTGCCGGGCATGCACCTGCAGATCCCCGCCTGCGATTTCCATCGCGTCGTCGCGCACGAGACGTGGGCGAGCCTCGCGCGGGATTTCCTGGGCGACGACAAACGCGCCGATTACCTCGCGCGCGCCAACGACGCGTTCGCCTGGATCGCGCCTTCGCCGGGACAAGAGGTGCGCATCCCGTACGTGCTCACGTACATCGCGGCCGAGGGCGACACGACGCTCGCGATCGCGCGCAAGTACCTCGGCGACCAGAACCTCGCCTGGGAGATCGATGCCTACAACGGCAAGAAGGAGTGGAAGCTCTTGCGTGGCGAGGTCGTGCTCGTGCCGATTTCCACGCTCGAGCTGACGGACGCGGGGCGCACGGAGGCGCTCGGCGAGGACGGCCGCGGACGCCGCGAGGCAGGCGGCGCGACGCTCGCGGCGCAGCGTAAGGTCGCGGCGGAGATCCCGCTGCTGCTCGCGGACGTGCGCGCGGGCCGCTACGTCGACGCCGTCGCTCGCGGAAATCGCCTCGTCGCGCAGACCGACCTCTCCCACGCGCAGGCCGCATCGATCGATCGCGCGCTCGTCGAGGCCTACGTCGCGCTCGACGCGACGGCGCTCGCGCAGGCCACGTGCGACGATTGGCACAAGAACGAGCCGGGCGCGACGCTCGACCCGGTCTACGTCTCGCCGAAGATCCGCGACGCGTGTCGCTGGGCGCGTTAGGATTTCTCGTCCCTCGATGAGCGCTGTCGACGATTCCGAGTCGCGACGTTCCGCCTCCGGCGGCGCCGTCGACACCCCGAAGGTGATGCGGCCATCCGCGCCGCCTCTCAGCTCGGGGCGCGTAATCGGCGGGAAATTCGAGGTCTGCGGGATCCTCGGCGAGGGAGGCACCGGGATTGTCTACGAGGCCAAGCTGCTCGAGAAGGGCGGCGAGCGCGTCGCGCTCAAGGTGATTCATTCGCACCTCCTCTACGACAAGCAAATCCGCGGGCGATTCACGCGCGAGGCGAAGATCCTGAGCCGCCTCTCCGGCCCGCACCTCGGCGCGGTGATCGATTTCGGCGAGGTGCCCGATCCGCGCGGCGAGGGCGCGAGCCTGCTCTACATCGCCCTCCCGAAGATCGAGGGACCCGCGCTCGACCAACTCCTTCGCGAGGAGGGGCCGCTGCCGATCGATCGCGCGCTCGACATCGCGATCCAGATCTGCGCCGCGCTCGCGTCCGCGCACGCGCAGGGCGTCATCCACCGCGACCTCAAGCCCGCGAACGTCATCTTGAGGGGCGGGCAAGAGGTCTTCGTCGTCGACTTCGGCATGGCGAAGATCCTCGCCGGCGGCGGCACGGGCACGACGGGCCTCACCGCGCACAACATGGTGTTCGGGACGCCCGAGTACATGGCGCCCGAGCAGGCGCGCGGCGACGAGCTCGACGCGCGGTGCGACGTCTACGCGATGGGCACGATCCTCTACGAGCTCGTCACGGGTGGCGTCCCGTTCACGGGAAATACCCCGCTCAACGTGCTCACGGCGCAGCTCACGCAAGAGGTCGAGGCGCCGCGAAAGCGCGCGCCAGATCGCGCGATCACGCCCGCGCTCGAGGCCGTCGTGATGCACGCGCTCGCGAAGGACCCGCGGGATCGCTACGCGACCGCCGCGGCGCTCGCGGTGGCAATCGCGCAGGCACGAACGGACGCCGAGGATCTCGACGCGGTGAAGCCGGAGCGCGCGATCGCGGGAGCGAGCGGCGGCGTCTCGGTCGTGCGCATCGGGAGCGACGACATGGTGCACGCGCCGACGCTCCCCGCTCCCGACCCCGAGACGCACGCGTCGAGCCGGCCCCCGGCTTCTTCCGCCGCGAACCGAGAGAGCGGGAGCACGCGCATCACGCTCGACCCGCCGCGCGACCTGCCGAAGGGCGTGTGGTACGCGCTATGGGCCGTCTTGATCGTGAGCGCCGCCGCGATCGGCGTGTGGCTCGCGATGCGGAAGTGAATCAAACCCCGCAGCGCTCCCACGCTTCGGGCACGACGAGCGGCGCGCCGCCCTTCGTGGCGGGCGCGAGCACGTCGAGGATCTCGCGCGCGGAGACTCCGCCTTCTCGCAGCGCGCGCACGCGTCCGCCCGCGGTGCGCTTCGAGAGGCGCGCCCCCGAGGCGTCGCGCACGAGAGGCAGGTGCACGTAGCGCGGGAGCTCGGCGTCGGTCGCGCCGAGCGCGCGCATGATCGCGAGCTGGCGCGGGGTCGACGTGCGAAGGTCCTCGCCGCGCACGACGACCGCGATCGCCATCGCGAGATCGTCGACGCTGACGGCGAGCTGGTAGCTGAAGACGCCGTCGCCGCGACGGAGCACGAAATCGTCGATCCCGCCGCTCCCGCGGAAGCGGACGGCGGGCGGCCGACGCATCTCGCGCGCGGGATCCTTGTCGCGGCACGTGCCGGGGTAGAGGACGTCCTCGCCCTCGTGCGGCGCGCTCGCGACGCGCGTGATCTCCGAGCGCGAGCAGTCGCACGCGTAGGTGAGGCCGCTTCCTTCGAGGAAAGAGAGGGCGCGCGCGTAGATCGAAAAGCGTGCAGACTGCACATAAGGCTCGAGCGGGCCGCCAATTCGCGGCCCCTCGTCGCCTGCGAGGCCGAGCCACTCGAGGTCGTCGAGGATGCGCTCCGCCGAGCCCGCGACGACGCGCGGCGGGTCGAGGTCCTCCATGCGAACGACGAACGCTCCGCCGCCCCTCACGCGCGAGATCCCGCGAGGCGAGGGCGCAGAGCGCGCCGCCGAGGTGCAGATCACCCGTGGGCGAGGGCGCGAAACGCGTCCGCGTCGCCGCGCGCAGCCGTGCCCAGTCTGCCGCCTCCCAGATGCGCAAGCGCGACGAGGTCAGTGCCCGCGTGGCGCGGCCGGCGCGACCGACACGGCCGGGGGCGGCGTGGCCGACGCGGCGGGCGTGGGCGGCGGGGGCGCCTGCGGCACGGGGCGCGTCGCCCACCAGATGCCCGCGACGAGAAAGAGAACGATGCCGAGCGCCGGCAACCACATCGGGCTCTGCGGCTCGTCTTGCACGTCATGCGTGTCGTGGCTGTCCATCGCGGTGTGGCGGATTGACTACCAAGACGGGGCGCGTGTCAAGGCGCTGCCTTCAGGTATGCTCGACGGGTGAAGCGCGAAATCTTGGCTTTCGCTTGCGTGGTGGTCGCCGTGGCAGGGGTCGAGGCCGTCGCCTCGGGCGACCCGTTGCCGCTCGGAACGCTCCCGAATCCGACCGCTTCCGCGTCCGGCGCGCCATCGCGTGGGCTCTCCGCGGAGCGCATCCGCCAAGGTCTCGTCACGATCGAGGTCGCGGGGCGCGCGACGGGCATCGGCGTCGTGCTCGAGGGCGACGGTCGCGTCGTCACGGCGCTCTCGTCGGTCGGACCAGGCGACCAAGCCGACATCCGCTACGCCGACGGTCACGTCGTCCACGCGCGCGCGGGCCACAAGGACACCGTGCTCGACCTCGCGCTGCTCGTGCCGCTCTCGGGGCGCTCCACGACGGGCCTCCTCACGAGCGATCAGGATCCGATGGTCGTCGAGCTCCGAACGGCGACGCTCGCCGCGGGCCGCATCACGCTCGGCCCGACGAAGCTCAAAGAGCGCCTCGACGCGCACGCCAAGGACGGAACGTCGCTCAGCGGAGCGTGGTCGCTCGAGCGGCCGCCCTCCTCGGGCGCGCCACTGCTCGATCCCGACGGGCGCGTGCTCGGCCTCGTCGGCCACGCGTGCAAGAACGTCGACGCATCCGCCGCAGGCGGGACGTCGCGACCTGGACACGTCGACGCCGCGGGGTGCAGCGACGTCGCGATCGTCGTTCCCATCTTGTCGATCCGAGTCTTTCTCTCGCGCACGCCAGCCACCGCCGTGCCGCCCTCGCCGTGGCTCGGCATCAACGGCTCGCCCGACTCGGTCAACGGCATCCGCGGCGTGCGCGTTCAAGCGGTCGCGCCGCACTCGCCCGCGGAGCGCGGCGGTCTCCACACGACGACCGATCTCATCGTCGTCGCCGACGGGCAGCCGCTCGACACGCCCGAGCGCCTGGCGGAGATCGTCTCGAAGCACGCCGTGGGCGACGTGCTGAAGCTCTCGGTGTTCGCGCAGGGGCGCTACCGCGAGGTGGACGTGACGCTCCAGGCCACGCCGTAAGCCATTTCGCCTCGTGTTCCGGCTCGAACGAAGAATCGTCATGTCGGAGATTCTTCGCGGTTTGTTGTCGCTCTGACGTTCGTGCTAGCTTCGACGGTCACGATGGCCTTGCGCATCGAGGTGGCGGGAGAAACCAACGTGGGTATGAAACGTACCCACAACGAGGACAGTTTCTCCATCATCGAGGATGCTGGCCTCTACATCGTCGCCGATGGAATGGGCGGGCACGCCTCGGGCGAGGTCGCGAGCAAGATGGCCGTCGACTCGCTGAAGGAGTTCTTCGCGTCGACCGCGCAGGACCCCGAGCGCACGTGGCCGTACAAGATGGACCGCAGCAAGGGTTACGAGGAGAACCGGCTCATCACCGGCATCAAGCTCGCCAACCTGCGCATCTACGAGAGCGCGCAGCGCGATCCGCGGCAGCGCGGCATGGGCACGACGATCGTGACGATGTTCGCCGTGGAAGACGGCGTCTACGTCGCGCACGTCGGCGACTCGCGCGGCTACCGCATTCGTGACGGCAAGATCGAGCAGCTCACCGAGGACCACTCGCTGCTGAACGACTACATCAAGATGAAGCGCCTCACGCCGGAAGAGATCGCGAACTTCCCGCACAAGAACGTCATCGTGCGCGCGCTCGGCATGAAGGACACCGTGAAGGTGGACACGCGCTACGAGCAGCCGCGCGCGGGCGACACGTACCTGCTCTGCTCCGACGGACTCTCGGGCCCCGTGACCGACCCCGACATGCTCGACATCGTGACGAACTCCGGCGACCTGAAGACCGCCGCGAGCCGCCTGATCCAGCGCGCGAACGAGCACGGTGGACCGGACAACATCACGTGCGTCTTGGCGCGCTGGCTCGCTTAGCGCGTTTGGTTATTGTCGCGTCCGCGGGCCCATCGGCGTCGTAACACCGAGATCCGACCAGCCCGCGCGGGTCACCGTGGCAAAAGGCAATGGTCGCGATAGAAATCGGACCTAAGAGCGTTCACAGTGCGAGAGTCTGACAGCTGACGGCTGATGGCTGACGCGCTCCATGTCAGCTCACGCTGACGCGTCGCGTCCTTTTACGCATGAGCCCACATACCGAACCTGCACCCTTACGAAACCGCGCGTTTCGAGCCATTTGGCTCGCGTCGGTCTTCTCGTTCATCGGGACTTGGGTGCAGGACGTGGGCGAGAGCTGGGTCATGCTCTCGATGTCGCGCGATCCGCGGCTCGTGGCGGCGCTCGCGGCGTGCTTTCTCGGGCCGACGCTCGTGCTGACGCTGCCCGCGGGGCTGCTCGCGGACCGGCTCGACCGGCGGAAGCTCCTCTTGTGGAGCCAGGCGCTCTCCGCGCTCGCGGCGGTGGGACCTGCCGTCGCGATCCGCATGCACCACATGACGCCGGGCGTGCTGCTCGGGTGCACCGCGGTGCTCGGCGCTGCGGTGACGCTCGGCGCGCCCGCGTGGTCGACGCTCGTGCCCGAGCTCTTGCCGCGAAGGCAAACGGCCGACGCGGTGACGCTCGGGTCGATCGCGTTCAACATCGCGCGCGTGCTCGGGCCTGCGCTCGGCGGGCTCTTGCTCGCGGCTACGAGCGCCGAGGTGACGTTCATCGTGAACGGCGTGAGCTTCCTCGCGGTGTTCTGGGTGCTTCATCGCTACCCCGAGGTGAAGCGCGCCTCGGAGCTCCAAAGACCCGACACGCCGTCGAGGCTCGTCGCTGCGTTCGCGGATCCATTTCGCGAGGTGTGGACGACGCCCGTGCTCCGCGGGATCTTCATCACGCACGGCACGTTCGCGATCGCCGCGTCGCTCGTGATGTCGATCCTGCCCGCGTTCGCCAAGCACTCGCTCGGCGCCTCCGCGACGGGCTACGGCGCGCTCTTGAGCGGCCTCGGCGCGGGGGCGATCACGAGCGGCCTGTTCTTGTCGCGCATCCGCGCGCGGCTCGGAAACCGCGCGACCGCGTCGTTCGGCATCGCGACCTTCGGCGGCGCGATGCTCTTCGCCTCGCGCGCGACCACCGTGCAAGCCACGGTGCCGTTCTTCTTCATCGCCGGCCTCGGCTGGATCGCGACGTTCTCCACGCTGACCGCCACGGTGCAGCTCACCGCGACCCCGGAGGCGAAGTCGCGCGTGATGGCGATGTCGCAGCTCAATTTCTACTCGAACGCGACGATCGGAGCCGCCTTGGGCGGGATGATCGCGAACCGATGGGGAGAGAGCAGCGCCATCCTCGCGGGCGCGATCGCGGCGCTCGCCACGGCGCTCGTCGCCTCACGCGCGCTCGGCGCGATGAAGCACCAGGGTCACCTGCTCGTGAACCCCATCGGCCCGAGCGCGAAGTAAGCGATCGCGACGATGAGCAGCATCACGACCGCCACGAGCGCGTAGTTCACCTTGCTCGCGGCGGTGCTCCACCCGTCGCTGAAGAACTTGCCCTTCGACCGCTGCCGGATCTTCCGCTGCACCTCGCGGAGCACGGGTTTGTCCGGAGCGGTCGCGGGCGCGAGCGATCGCTTGAGGAGATCGCGCATCACCTCGTCATCTGCGCTCGCGCTCTGTGCGAGCGACTTGTCTTCTTTTTCGTCCTGCTCGCTCATCCGATCTTCTCTCCGAGCTTGCGCTCGACGAGCTCGCGGAGCTGCGCCCGCGCTCGAAAAATGCGGCTCTTCACGGTGCCTGCGGGAAGCTGCGTGATCTCGGCGATCTCCTCGTAAGACAATTCTTCCACGTCGCAGAGAATGAGGCATTCGCGGAAGTTCTCGTCGACCTCGGCGATCGCCTGACGCACGATCTCCTCCACCTGGCGGCCGGCCATCGCCTCGTCCGGGCGGGCCACCTGAGCCACGTTCGCGTTGCGCGCCTGCGAGAGGGGCAGGCGGTCGGCGACCTCGTCCAGCTCGTCTTGCTCGCCCGCGTGGCGGACGCGCAGGTACTTCGCGCGGTTCTTACAGAGGTTCACTGCGATGCGATAAATCCAGGTGGACAGCTTCGACTCGCCGCGGAACGTGCCGATGGCCTTGAAGACCTGCACGAAGACCTCTTGGGAGAGGTCCTCGGCCTCGGCGCGATTGCCGAGCATGCGGAAGACGAGGCCGAACACACGTCGCTCGTAGGTCTTCACGAGCTCGTTGAAAGCGCGCTCGTCGTGCGCGCGCAGGCGCTCGAGCAGCTTTTCTTCGAGCTCGGCGCCTTCCATGTCATCGCCACTGTCGCGCCATAGCAGCGCCTCGTCGATCACGAAATTCGGACAGACGAGCCGCGAGCAAGTTCCAGCCTTCCCTCGCCCCTACATGAACCGCAAAACGGCTAGGGCGAGAAGGACGCGATAAACGCCGAAGGGCTGGAGGCCGTACGACTTGAGGTACCGCAGGAACGTCGCCACGACCGCCCACGCCACGACGAACGACGTGACGAGCCCGATGGCGACCGCGGGAGCGCCAATGTCCGTCATGAGCTCGTGGCGCGACTTGAAGCCCTCGTAGAGCGTCGCCGCGCCGAGCGTCGGGACTCCGAGCAGGAACGAGAACTCCGCGGCGGTCGCGGTCGAGAGGCCCGCGACCTGACCGGCGACGATCGTGCACATCGAGCGCGACGCGCCGGGGAAGAGCGCGAAGCACTGGCCGATACCGATGTAGAGTGCACGCTTCGGCGTGACGTGCTGGAGGCCCTCTTCGCCGAGCACCTGGCGCCTCGTGCGCCACTGCTCGACGCCGATCATGACGAGGCCGCCGACCGCGAGCGCGATCGCGATCGGCTTCGGCGCGAAGAGGTGCTCCTTGATGGCGTGGCCCGCGAGCTTGCCGATGATCGCGACGGGCAAGAAGCCGACGGCGAGCGCCGTGAGGAGGCGGAGCGAGTCCTCACGCCGCGCGAGCGCCCCCGCGCTGTGCCGGGCGAAGAGCTCGCGGTAGTGCACGACGACGGCGAGGATCGCGCCGAGCTGGATCACGATCTCGAACGAGCCCGCCTGCCGGCCGAGGGCGCGCGAGACGAGCACGAGGTGGCCCGTCGACGAGACGGGCAGGTATTCGGTCAACCCTTCGACGACACCAAGCAGGAGCGCGATCGCGAGCGGCACGCGCTCCAACTAGCACAAGAATTATGCGGCGCGCTTCTTCGTCTCCGCGATCGCCTCGAGCAGCTCGTCCAGTTTCGCGGTGACGTCGCTCGCGAGGTGCTTCGGGACCGCGCGAGTCGACGCCAGCGCGTCCTTGAGCTTGTGCGCCGCGTGGCGGAGCGCCGTCTTGTCACGCTTGTCGCGCGTGTCGTCGTCGATCGGAAAGACGACGTCCTTGTACTCGCGCGAGACCGACGGGAGCGGGACGCCCTCCTCGAGAACCTTCTTGCGGATCGCGACGACGGCCTCTTCGGGCGCGCCGTCTTGCTCTTCGGCGCGTCGCAAGAAATCGACGGCCTGGTAGCTCGGGATCGAATCGATCACGCCGTCGCGCTTCAGCACCGCGGGCGCGCGGCGCTGCAAGAACGCGTACGAGCCGGTGAGCTTCTCGACGGTCTCTTGTCGCAGCTTGAGCTCGCGCGACGCGTACTGCTCGAACGACTCGAAGCCCCAGTTCTTCCACGTGTCGTTCTTGCGAACGTGCGTCAGCGCTTCGGCGAGCTCGAGCCAGCTCGCCTTGAAGCGGCGCGCGCGCGCGATGAGCTCGGCGCGTTCAGGATCGTTTTGGTGTGCGACCTCCGCGTCAGCGAGCTCGGCGTCCACTTTGGTTTTGATCATGCGCCGGCTCATACGAGCGCTGTTTTCAGGGCGCAAGACACCAAGTTGTGGAGAACTTATGGGAAATCAGGGGCCAGTCTTGTTGCCCGAGACGGTCTGCGAGTTGCTGCACGCGTTGAGCGTGCCGCACGACGGGTCTCCGTTCGTGATGGGCGTGTACGAGAGCGTTCCGCTGAGGACGTTGTTCGCGAGCGTCGCGACGACTTTCATGTTCACGGTGTAGCTGCACGCGTTCTGCGTGACCGCCTTCGTGCCGAGGTACTCGCCCGTGAACGTGTCGCCGCTCACGGTGCCTTGAATCGAGCTCGAGCCGGTGATGAGCGCGACGTATGCGCCCACGAGACCTTGGATGTTGAGCTGCGCGGTCGAGCCGTCTTGCGTGAACGTCACGGGGATCGCCGAGGTCGTGTTGCCATCCTGCCAGTTCGCGAACCCGCACGTGTTCGCCTGATTCGTGACGGCGACGGTGTACGAGCCCGCGAAGTTGGTCGGCGTACCGCTGCAGGCCGCGAGCGCGCCGATTGCGAGGAGCTTGCCGAATTTCATGGGTCGAGCATATCAGTAACCGTGGCGGCCCTCGCAGAGATCCTCCGAAAGCTCGACGCCCGCGACGCGCTCTCGCCGCGCGCCGACGACGCGACGGGCCTACGCGCGGCGGTCGCCGCGATCATGCGCGAGCACGAAGGTCGCTCCGAGATCCTCTTCATCAAGCGCGCCGAGCGCGAGAGCGATCCGTGGTCGGGTCACATGGCGTTTCCGGGCGGCCGGCGCGACCCCGCGGACGCGACGCTGCTCCACACCGCGCAGCGAGAGACGCTCGAAGAGGTCGGCGTCGACCTCACGTCGCTCGCGCGCCCCGTGGGACGCCTGCCCGATCTCGCGCCGTACTCGGCGATGCCGCACCCGCTGACGGTGACGGCGTTCCTCTTCGCGCTCGACAAGCCCGCCGAGCTCACGCTCAATCACGAGGTGGCCGCCGCGGTGTGGGCCCCGCTCGAGCCGGTCCTCCGCGGCGACAACACGACCAAGTTCCGATGGAAGCGCGACGGCGTCGACCTGCTCCTCCCCGCGCTCGACGTCGACGGCAACATCGTGTGGGGCCTCACGTACCGGATGCTGGAGATGCTGCGCGAGTGCCTGGTTTAAACGTCGATGACGTCGCCCGGCTTCGGGTTCGAGACCTTGGTGATCCCGCGCTCCGCGAGCTTTTCCTTGAGGACCTTCTGCGGGCCGGGCTCGCCGTGCACCAGGATCACCTGATCGAGCGGGCCAGTTTCTTTCGTGTGCACGGCGTACGCGACGAGGTCTTTCTGATCGGCGTGCGCGGAGAAGCCGTTCATCACCGCGACCTCGGCGCGTAGCTCGCGCTCGACGCCGAAGATCTTCACGCGCTGCCGGCGCTCGACGATGCGGCGGCCGAGCGTGTGCGGGGCCTGGAAGCCGACGATCATGACCGCGTTCTTCGGATCCTCGATCGACGCCTTGAGGTGGTGCAGCACGCGTCCCGCCTCGCACATGCCGCTCGCGGAGATGATGATCGCCGGCTTGTTCGACGCGTCGAGCGCCTTGCTGTCCTCTTTGTCGGACACGTAGTGCAGGTCGTCGAACTCGAACGGCGACTCGCGCCCCGCGATGAGCGCGCGCGTCTCCTCGTCGTAGCACTCGGGGTGCATCTTGAAGACGTCGGTGATCTTCACCGTGAGCGGCGAGTCGACGTAGACGGGGATCTGCGGGATGAGCTTCTTCATGCGCAGGCGCTTGATCGCGTAGACGACCTCCTGCGCGCGCTCGAGCGCGAACGACGGGACGATGAGCTTGCCGCCGCGGTCGTAGACGCGCTTGATGAGCGACACGACTGCCTCGTCCATCGCCTCGAGCGGCGGGTGGAGGCGGTCGCCGTACGTGCTCTCGCTGACGAGGACGAGCGCGCCGTCGACCGACTCCGGATCGCGAAGGATCGGGATGCGCGTGCGCCCGAGATCGCCCGTGAAGACGATGCGCTTCTTCGTGCCCTCGTCGTCGACGTCGAGCACGACGACCGCGCTCCCGAGCACGTGGCCCGCGTCGTGGAACGTGAGCTTCACGCCGTCGGCGATGTGCACGGTGCGCGCGTACGGCACCGAGATCATCCGCTCGAGCACCGTCACGACGTCGCTCGCCTCATAGAGCGGTTCGACGGGCTCCATGTCGGCGTGATCGCGCTCGATCGCGCGATTGATGTAGTCTGCATCTTGTTTCTGGATCGCCGCGGCGTCCTCGAGCATCACGGCGCACAGGTCGCGCGTCGCGGGCGTCGCGTAGATCGTCCCGTCGAAGCCGTCCTTGCAGAGCATCGGCAGCGAACCGGAGTGATCGATGTGCGCGTGCGAGAGCACGGCGACGTCGATGTCGCTCGCGCGGAACCCGAGCGACTTGTTGGCCTCGTGGATTCGCGCCGCCGTCCTTGGAAGAGGCCGCAGTCGAGGAGCACGGTCGCGTGCTCGGTGTGCACGAGGTGTTTGCTTCCAGTGACGGTCTGCGCGGCGCCGACGAACTCGATGCGGATCATGGGTCCAAGGTTACGCCAGCGGTGTACTTTCGTACGCGATGATGCGTCGCGAGGGCCTCTGGCGCGCAGGAGCGTGGTTTTCGCTCCCCGTCGGCGCAGCGGTCTTCGCGAGGGCGGTCGCCACGCCGCTCTTCCGCGACGACCTCCTTCAACGCGCGATGGCGCTCGGCTCGTACCCCGCGCCGCGCGGTCCGCTCGACCTCTACGACTTCATCCGCCCGAGCGAGCGCGCCGCTTTCGTCGCGTCGGGCGCGCTGCCGTGGTGGGCCGCCGACGACCTGAGCCTGAGGTTCTTTCGGCCGCTCGCGTCCGCGATGCTCTTCTTCGAGCACCGCTTCGTCGGCTCGCCGCTCGCGATGCATGTCCATTCGCTCTTGTGGTGGGCCGCGGCGGTCGTCGCGACCGGGTGGCTCTTTCGACTCTTGCTCGGCGAGCGCGCGGCGACGATCGCGACTTGGATCTTCGCGCTCGCGCCGGCGCACGTGCTTCCCCTCGCGCTCCTCGCTCAGCGCGAGGTGCTCGTCGCGACGACGTTCGGCGCGCTCGGCGTCGCCTTCGGCGTTCGGCCGAAGGGCGCGTCGCCGATTTTGTCTGCGGCGTTCTTCGCGGTCGCGCTCTCGGCTGGCGAGTATGCGCTCTCTTTCGGCGGCTACGCGGTCGCGTGGGCGATGACCCGTCCGAGCGCGCGCGAGCGGGCGCGCGCGCTCTTGCCGTTCGCCGTGCCCGCGACGATCTACGTCGTCGTCCGCGCGCTCCTCGGCTACGGCGCGATCGGCACGGGGTTCTATCGAGATCCACTCCACTCGCCGGCGCAGTTCTTCGCGCACGCGCCGCGTTCGCTCCTCGTCCTCTGGGCCGACGCGTGGACGTCGTTCGACGCGTCGCTCTGGCCGCTCGCCGGGCTCGTCGTCGTCGCCGCGGCGCTGCTCGCGCTCGTCGCGAAGTCGTTCACGGGAAACGTTCGTTGGCTCGCGGGCGGCTCGCTCCTCGCGGCTCTCCCGCTGCTCGCGTCGACGCCGGGGCAGAGGCTCACGGGGCCGATGCTGATTGGCGTCGCCGGCGCGCTCGGATGGCTCGTCGATTTTGCGGCGTCGAAGCCCGTTCGCCTGCACTACGCGGCGATCGCGGGGCTCGTCGTGGTGCTCCACGGCGCAGTCGCGGTGCGCTCGTCGCTCCGCGAGAGCGCGGCGTATCGAAGGCTCGGCGAGGACGCAAAGGCGCGCGCGGCATCGCTGGACGACCATCTCCGCGGGCACGAGCCGAGCGCGGTCATCGTCGCGCTCGGGAGCTGGGAGTCGGCGTTCTTCGGGCTGACGCTCCCGCCCTCGCCGACGCCGCGGCGCATTCCATGGCGCGTGCTCGTCACCGCGCGGCACGCGCTCGTGCTCCGCGTCGATGATCGCACGGCCGACGTCGTCGTCCCGAAGGGCCAGGGTTTTTTTCCGCTAGGGGCCGACGACATCTTCCGGCGCGAAGACGACGCGCTCCACACGGGTGACGTGCGCGAGGTCCCGGGAATGCGCGCGGAGGTCCTCTCCGACGGCACCACGGCGCCGGCGCGCGTTCGCTTCAGCTTCGATCGATCGCTCGACGATCCCGCGTTGATGTGGCTCTCCGAGTCGCGCGCGGCCTACAAGGCCGTCTCGCCGCCGGCACCGGGCTTCGGCACGCCGCTTTCGCCGTAGCGCCGAGCGCTACTCTTCTTCCTCGGCCAGCGGCTCGAAGCGGCTCGCGACGATCGTCTCGAGCCACGTGAGCGGGTCTTGGAGGAAGCGTACCTTCTTGCCCTCGGCGTACGAGCGCGAGCGGTAGTTCACGGGCACCTCGACGGGGACGTGCCCGCGGCGCACGAGCTTGCACACGAGCTCCCAGTCGAAGTCGAAGCGATCACGCGTGAAGCGAATGCCCTCGTACGCGTCGCGCCGGAAGACCTTGTACATCGTGGTCGGGTCGCGCATCTCGGTGAGGTAGAGCGCGTTCGCGAGCGCCGTGAACGACTCGTGCGCGATGTTCATCACGTACGAGAGGAGCTTCTGGTTGGCGAACGAGCGGATCTTCCACGTGCGCCCGCCGAGGTGGCGCGAGCCGAGCACGAACGTGGCGTGGTGCTCGATGAGCGGACCGAGGACGATGTCGTAGTCGCCCACGTCGTACTCGCTGTCCGCGTCTTGGATGAGGATGTAGTCGCCCTTCGACGCCTCGATGCCCGCGCGCACCGCGTGGCCTTTTCCTTGCGGGTTTTCTTCGTAGAGGACGACGACGCCCTCGCGCCCCTCGACCTTGCGCACGAGATCGCGCGAACCGTCGGTGGAGTTGCTCTCCACGATCACGATCTCGCGATCGACGCCGGGAACGTGCGCCGCGTAGACGTGCTCGAACGTGTCCGCGAACGTCTTCGACTCGTTGAACACCGGCATGATGATCGAGAGCATCGGACGGGCCGGCGGCGCTTCGGCGCGCGCGTGCATGACGAGCAGCCCCGTCGGCACCTCGACGCGCTTGCCGACGGCCTCGAGGACGCGCGCCATCTTCTCGAGCGGGATGTGGTCGGCGGCGAGGCGCTCGTCCGTCGGCGCGGTCTCCATCGACCGTGAGAGGACACCGCACGAGACCGTTCGGAACCCGGCCTCGAGCGTGAGGCGCGTGAGCGGCACGGCGCTGAACGCGTAGCGCGGGAGCTTCGGCTTCTGGAGCGACCACTCCGCCACGACGATGACGAGATCGCCGCCCGGCTTCAACGAGGCGCGCACGCGCTTCATCACGCCGCGCGGATTGAACGACTCGATGGAGCCGTTCACGAACGCGGCGTCGAACGCTCCGACCGGCGTCGAGTCGAGCTCCGCGGTCGTCGTCAGCGTGACGTCGAGGCGAGGGTCTTCGCGCAAGCGCGCGTGCGTGTTGTCCCCGTCGACGATTGCGAGCACCTTGCGGCGCGCGGTGCCCTTGCCGAGCAGCATCGCTCGGATGGTGCGCTCGCTGTCATCGTCCAAACCGAAGGACTCCGCGCGCGCCGTGTGCCGTCCCTGGTCCGTCCGTAAGACGAGCTGGCATTCGTCGCAGCGAGTCATCCGCGCGCGCGCGCCGACGACGAGATACGTCCGCCTAGTGCCCCCACAGAGAACGCACGAGGTGTTCACGTCTGGGCTGCCAGCCACGTCGTTCTGCACGTGAAATCTGGGCTGCATGGAGACCCGAACGGGTAGCGTACTCGAAGTGACAAAGCAACGCAGCCTCGGCCGAACGGAGCCTCAAGAGCGCTTGAGCGCGAGGGGGTGCGCGCTCGCTTTGAAGCGTCGATCCGCGAGCCGAGCGAGCACCGGCCAGGGGAGCGCCGCCTCGAGGCGCGAGCGCTCGTGGACGCGCATCCCCTTCAGGATTTTGAACCGCAAGATGTCGGTCCACCCGGGCCCGAACTCGCCCGGTAGCGCGGTCAACCCCAGGCGCTCGAACGCGATGGTGAGGGCGCGCGGGGTGTAGAACGAGACGTGGATCTCGGGGACCACGTACGACCAGTCGAAGAAACCCTTCCTGTGGGCCGCGGCGTTGCCGGTCGTCAAAAAGAGCAATCCGCCGGGGCGGAGCAGCGCGGCGACGCGCTCGAGGAAGGGCAGCGGGTCGATGACGTGCTCGATCACCTCGACGAGCGTCACGACGTCGAAGGCGCCAGGCATCTTCGTGACCTCTTCGTCCGTGAGCATGGGAACGCCCGCGGCGCGCGCGCGTGGGGCGTACGCGCCCGTGTCGACGCCGACGCAGTCGATCCCAGCGTCGCGCACGAAACGGACGAGGCCGCCCGCGCCGCTGCCGTAGTCGAGCCACCGTTTGCCGCTTAGATCGCCCATCCGAGACCGCACGAGCTCGAGGATGCCGCGCCACTCGTAGACCCGTACGACCCGATCGGGCCGCGCGAGCTCGCGCGCGTAGTCGACGGATGGATCGGCTCCGCGGCCTTCGTAGTAGCTCTCGCCATAGAGCTTCGCGAAATCGGTGGACGGGTCCTCGACGGCGACGAAGCCGCACGCGTCGCATCGCACGAAGTGAAAATCGCGCTCGAGGAACGCGCCCCACTTCTTGCCGAGCGGCTGCACCGGTCGCTCGCAGATCTTGCAAAGAGCCACGGCGAGCACCTACCGGAGCGTCCTCGGAATGGCAAGGCGAGCGCTGCAAGCGGGCGCGGACGTGGTATTTGCGGGCCTCCGGTGGTCCACACTCCCTACACCGCGTTCTTCGGCGACGCCTTCATGGCCGCGCACATCGCGATCGGCGTGATGCTGATGACGCTCGCGTGGTCGTGGGTGAGGACGTGGCCGCTCGCGCGGGCGCTCTTCTTCTTCGCGATCACGTCGGCCATCGTCGCTCCGCTCCTCGGCGAGTTCCTCCATGGGTTCGGCGTGAAGACCCCGCCGCTCAAGGTCTCGCAGACCGCGCTCACCGTCGCGGCGTGCTTCGTCATCGTCGCGCTCGCGAGCATGCGCCGCGTCGTGCTCGCCATCGTCGCCGTGGTCGCCGCGTGGGTCCTCGCGAAATGCCCCGAATGGTTCGACGACTCGATGTCCGAGATCTGCGCGCTCAACCTCGTGTGGATCGGCGTCGCGCTCGGGCTCGCCCGTCGGCGCATCGACACGGAGCCGCTCCGGTTCGCGCGCCCGCAGCCGATGACTCACGACGTGATCGTGTTCGCGCTCGCGACGCTCGCCGCGACGCTCACGTCGATCTTCGTACTTCAGAAGGGCGACGGGAGCGCCGACGAGTGGGCGTACACGTGGCAGGCCGCGGTGTTCGCGAAGGGGCACCTCTACGGCACGTTCCCGCCGTGCGAGAAGGCGTTTCAGGCGTTTTACGTGTTCCCGTGGGGCGGCAAGCTGTTCTCCCAATACACGCCCGGTTGGCCGCTGTTCATGACGCCGTTCGTGGCGCTCGGCGTGCCGTGGTTCGCGGGCCCCGTGTCGCACGGCCTCATGGCGGTCGGCGTCGCGCGCGTCGCGAGGCGCTCGATGGCGCTCGACGGACGCGGCAACAGCGCGGGCGCGGCCGCTGCAGGCTTCATCGCGGCCGGCGTCGCGACGTTCGCGACCACAACGCTCCTCGTCGGCGCCTCGCGCTACGCGCACGTGTTCGTCGCGGCGCTCTTCGCGTGGTCGATCGAAGCGCTCCTCGTGATCTGCAAAGGCCGCCCCTCGCCGCACGACGAGCTCAAGTGGGGCGTCGCGCTCGGCTCGTTCATCGCGCTCATGGGCGCCGCGCGTCCCGCCGACGGCGCGACGCTCTCCGTCGGGCTCGCCGTCTACTTCGTGTACTCGCTGTTCAAGCGGCGCATCGGCAAGCGCGCGTTCTTCGGCGCGCTCGCCGCGTTCCTCTTTTGGGGCGTGCTCAGCCTCGTCATCCTGCGCGCGCAGCTCGGCGAGTGGTTCAAGACGGGCTACTCGATCTATTCGCTCATCCACACCTGGGACACGGTGAAGTACGGCTGGCCGCGGTCCAGCGAGTGGAAGTTCGCGATGCCGCTCGCGACCGGCAGCTACGCGTGGTTTCCGTGCTCGCTCGCCGTCGGCTTCGCCGGCGTCGTCTCGCTCCGCCGCGGCGCGCGAGGCGTGATCGTGATGACGCTCATCGGTCTGTTCGTCTTCGATGCTCACTATCAGTACCTCGCGCTCGGCCGCGGCTTCGACTGGGGCTACGGCCCGCGCTACGAGACGCCGTTCATCGTCCTCATGGCGATCGGCGCGGGCGTCGCGTTCGGATCGCTCGCGCAGTCCGCGATGAAGCGGTGCTCGCCGAACGGCGCGTTCTGGGCGGGGGGGCCGCTCGCCGTCGCGATCGCGACGATGGTCGTCACGACGGTGCGCCTCTGGCCGCTGCTCTACCCGGGCATCTATGCGCACGTGCACCAGCACGCTTCGCTGAACGAGCGCATCCGCGAGACGGGGATCCACCACGCGGTCGTCATGGCGCAGGTCGGCGCGACGGGCTTCGACCCGCTGGATCTCACCGAGAACTACCCGATCGATCTCTACCCGAACCAGGACGTGCTCATCGCGATCGAGCGCAAGCCCGAGTACACGCAGTGCATCCGCGCGAGCTTCCCTGACCGGGCGATCTACCGCGCCTCGGGCAACCCGGTCGTCGTCACGCCGTACTGAGCACGCGGACCTTCGCGCGCCACATCCACACGAGCACCGCGATCGCCACCGCGCACATCAGGCAACCGACGTAGAGGAAGCGCGGCACGTAGCGAAACGTGACCTCGCCGTCGCGCGTCTTGATCGTGGTGCCGACCGCGTCGCGGAAGTTCACCACGGCCGAGCCCTGCGCGCGCCAGCCGGGGTCCCAGTTCTGGTTGAGCACGAGCACGTCGCCCGGGTTGGCGCCGCGGTAGCTGACCGTCACGGCGTTCGGCGACCACGCGATGACGTCCGCGACGCCCGTGCCGCTCGCGGTGTACGCCTCGCCGCGGTAGTCCGGCTCGCCGACGGCCTTCGCGCCGATGCCGGGCATGTGGCCGTTGCGATCCCAGAAGTAGGTGTGGAGGCCCGGGAAGGTCGCGCAGTCCTTCGTGCCGACGTTCACGAGCATCGGCGGCATCGACGTCGCCGCCCAATCGGACATGTCGTAGCGCGCGTTCGGTGGCGCCGTCTTTTCCATGTGGAACGGGCCGGTGCTGTCCTGGACGTTGTTCAGGTGGCGCACGAACGAGCCGACCAGAGGCTTCTGAGCCTCGAGCCCGATGTCGAGCGCGATGTACGCACCGACGAACAGAAACGCGACCTCGAGCCACGTGCGCCGCTCGACGCGCGCGAGCCAGCGCTCGATGATCGCGACCATCGCGACGAACAGGACGATCGACGCCGGGTACAGCCAGCGCGAGGGCACGTGCTGCGACTCGAAGATCGGGATGTAGTCGTGCATGAGCCCCCACGGCGCGTACGGGCTGAATCGACCCATGCCCACGAGCATGCAAATCGCCCCCGCGAGGACGAGCGCTCGCTCGTGCACGCGCCGTGCGAAGATCATCGCGGCGAACATGCCGACGAACGGCAACCACCCGGTGTAGATGCCCCACTCGTGCCAGCCCCACGGCGTCACGGCCGGGCGAGTCTCGGGCGACGACGACGTGAAGACGCCCACGAGCCCCGTCAGATCGAGCGCCTCCGTCGAGCTCACGAGGCGAGGGAAGCGCCGGAGCATGTCGATCAGCGGAAGGAGACGCGGCGCCGAGAACGCGACCGAGAGCACGCCCGCGCCGCCGAGGAGCAAGATCGGTCGCCACGAGCGCGCGACGATCGCGTGGTACGCCGCGTAGATCCCGAGGAGGATGACCGTGTGCGGCAGCGGGTAGATGCCGCCGGTGTAGACCATCATCGCGAGCGTCGCGCCGAGGAGGATGACGTCGCGCCGCTGAGAAGTGGTCACGGGCGGGCGCATCGCGAGCGCGCGATCGAGGAAGAAGAGCGCCCACGGAGTCCATGCATAATACAAGTGCCACATGTGGCCGACGGAGGTCTGAAGGCCCCAGCGGCTGCTCAAGAAGACCGCGGCGCACGCGAGGCGCGCGCCCGGGCTCTTCGTGAAGCGCCCCGCGAGCGCCCACGTGCCCGCCGCGCCGAGCAGCGCCGCGCCGGCGACCTCGACGCGCAGCGCGATCGGGAACGGCAGCAGCAGGTACCCGAGCAGCCACGGCGAGACGAGGTTCGAGCCGCTCTCGTAGCCCGCCCACCACGTGTGGCCGCCGCAGTTGTACGGGTCCCAGAACGGCAGCTGGTGGTAGTCCTTGAGCGTCTTGACCGTGATGAACCGGTACGCCTGCATCGCGTCCCAGTCGTGGATGCCGTAGGTGTCGAGCGGCCTCCAGATCGGCGCCGTGACGAGCGCGATCATCCCCATCACGAGAATGAACGAGAAGACGAGGAGGCCGCGGTTGACCCACAAACGCCAGCGCGGCTCGCGGCGAGGGTCGGTCATCGCGCGTACACCTCGAGCTCGTTGATCGCGATGTAGCCGTGGTCCGGCTTGATCAAGCGAACGAATCGAGCGCGGCGGCCGCCGAGCGCGACGGTCCACGTTTCGAAGTGGTCGTCCTTGCGCGCCACGTTCGTGAACTGCGCGCCGTCCTCGGAGATTTCCAGAGAGACGGGCAGGATGTCGTCGAACCAGCCGTCTCCACGGTTCACGACGCGGACGTGGTCGATCGCGTACGTCTCGCCGAGGTCGACCATGACGAACGCGTGATCCGTGATCACGGTCGCGATGTCGAAAGTCCCGCGGGTCTTGCCGTCGACGACGTGATCGGCCGACGGCGACTCGCCGCGGAGCGGGCTGCTCGTGACGACCTTGCCGAGCGCGACGTCGTGGATCATCCAGTGCGTCCGCGCGTACGGCACGACGAGCCACGCGACGAACGCGAGCACCGCGATGGGCCGCGCGATGCGGAGCGCGCGCACCGCGACGACCGTGCGCGTGTCGACCGCGCGGAGCACCGCCGCGACGCAGCGCTCGAGCGAGAGGCGCACGGCCTCGACCTCCGCGAACGGGAGCTCGTCGATGGAGAGCGGCGCGATCGGCGCGAGGAATCGCTCGGCACGCGCGATGTCCTCGTCGGCGACGTGCGCCGCGACGAGGTCTGCGAGCGGCGCGTTGCTCGCGGCCTCGAGCGCGAGGGCGAGCGACTCGCGCAAGAGGACGATCGCCGCGATCGGGCTCGCGAGCTTGTTCGCCGCGTTCCAGCGGTCACGCGACGCGCGGACGAAGCGCTTTCGCCGCGCGCGCTCGGCGTCGTCGAGCGAGAGCGCTCGCGCCTCGGCTCGCTCGAGCGTGAAGACCTCGCGCAGGCCGACGAAGAACGCGCGCACGGCCGACATGGCGGCAACGTAGGTGACCGTCAATTCGACGTAAAGTGCCGAGCGAACCCGCACCGCTCGATGCGGCTGCCCTCGGTCAGTCCGACGTAATCGCAGAGATCTCCGCCCCAGTAGTGCGCGAGGCTCATGTAGAGCCACATGGCGAGCACGACCGGGCGATTGCGCATCATCGCCGCCATGGCGAAGAACAGCGGGAGCGCGCCGAGGAGGTAGCGGGTCAGGCCGCCATAGGCGTACTCGGACGAGCCGATCATCGCGATGCCGATGACGGAGACGAAGAGCACGTAGAAGAACGCCTGGGCCGGGATCGAGAAGCGCTCGAGCGCCTTGCGATGGCCGAGCCCGAACCAGAGCAGGCTCCCGCCCAAGAAGACGCCGTCGTGCGGCTCGCCCCAGATCGACTGCATGAGCAGGCGCGTGTCGGGGTGGATGATCAGGTCGATGTTCGGATCGTGGTGGTACGCGCGGCCGTGGGCGTGGGAGTAGATCAGCGGATCGCCGAACCTGTGCTGGAAGTACGCCATCAAGACGAGGATCCCCCAGCCCGAGATCGCCGCGTAGACGGCGCGTAGCGCCCAAACGCGAACGCGCGGGCGCTCGGCGAGCGTGAGCATCAAGAGCGCGACGCAATACGCGAATCCCACCGCCACGCCCGTGATGCGGATCGCGCTCGCGAACCCGGCGAGGATCGCCGCAGGCAGCAGCCAGCGCCTCGCGAAGCAGTAGTAGGTCGCCATGGCCGTCGCGAGGAAGATGGGCTCCGTCTGCACGGTCACGAGCGCGAAGCCCGTCGTGAACGTGTTGAAGAGCAAGAGCGCGAGGTACGTCGTGCCGACGCCGAGCGGCTTCGTCACGACGCGGCTCGTGAAGAGCATGAGGAAGACGAAGCTCGAGACGATCGAAACGGCGAAGAGCGACCAGTCGATGGCCCACCCGAGCTTCTCGCCGACCCACGCGCCGATGAGGCCGTAGGTCGGGAAGAAGTTGAGCTGGCAGCGCGGCTCGTCGTCCGGGTACTCGTCGGGCTTGAGATCAGCCTTGTTCTTGCACTCCTTGTAGCCGCGGAGGCCGAGCTCCATGTAGTGCTGCGCGTCCCATCGCGACACGAGCAGGCGCGACCAGTCGCGCGGCACGAGATCCCGCTCGGTCACGAACCCCGGCGCGTGGGTGTTCGGCGCTTGGAAAACCTCGAAGTCGAAACGCTCGCGACCGAGCTTCTCGAACGCCTGGAGGTGCAGCCACAAGCAGAGGCAAGCCACGATCGCGCGAAACGGCAGCGTCACGGCGAGCTTGCGGAGGCGCTCGAGCGTCATGAACCGCGGCAGCATCGGTGTTTGCGCTGCGGTTTGCAAGCGCGCGCGAAACGGAATACCAGCAAGAACGTGAGCACCGTGCTCCCCCCCTCGCACTTTGAGGGAGCGGCTTCTGCTGGCGGAGGCCGAGCAGCGCGCGGCGAAGTACACCGTGGAGCAGGCGGAGCGCATCGGCGTGCTCGCCGCGGCGGCTCAATCGCGCGCCAAGGTCGCGCGCGAGCTCCACGCCCCGCGGGACGACGCGAGCGCGGTCGCGCTGCTACGCGAGGCAATCGAGCTTCGCTTGCGCGCGGGTCGAGTCGCGCGCGGCGAGGCCGAGGACGCGCGCGCGTCGCTGGACGGCCTCCCGATAGCCGCGGCCGATCGGGCGTGCGCCGAGCGCGTCCTCGCGATTGAGGACGCCGCGCTCGAAGCGCTCTCGCGCGAAGAGCTCGAGGCGATGCGCGACTCGCTCGAGCGCGTCGAGCGCGCTTGTGCGCGCGCCGTGGAGTCGCGGAGCGTCTCCGTGATTCGGATGACGCGCCAGCTCCGCCACGCGGCGCTCGCGCTGCTCGTGTCGTTCGCGATCTTTCACGTCGCGCGCGAGGTGATCACGCCGCCGAACGTCGCGCTGCACCGGCCCGTGACGGCGAGCGCCTTCGGGTACGACTCGGCCACCCCGGAGACGCTCGTCGACGGCGTGACCGAGGCGCGCAAGGCCGTGACGACGACGAGCGGCGCAGGCTCGTGGCTCGCGGTGGATCTCGGAACGAACTACCAAGTGACGACCGTCCGCCTCGTGAACCGCCAAGACCAGAACTTCGACGCGGCGCTGCCGTTCTGGATCGAGCTCACCGTCGACGGCGAGCACTGGACGCCCGTCGTCAAGCGGCGCGATCACTTCAGGACGTGGACGTACGACGTGCCGAAGGACAAGGGCGCGTGGGTGCGCGGCGTGCGCCTTCGCTGCAACGCGACGTGCGCGATCGGACTGAACGAGCTCGAGGTCCGCGGGCGCCCCGTCCGATGAGGGCGAACGCGTTCGATCGCGTCGACTGGCTCGCGGCCTCGGCGATCGTCGTGCTCGCGTTCGTGCTGCGCTACCTCGGCATCCGCTTGGGCTTGCCCTACTACCACCACTGGGACGAGGGCTGGGTCACCGACAACACGGCCCACATGCTTCAGACGAGCGCGTGGATGCCGCAGACGTATCAGTACGGCGCGCCCCCTTCGACGATCGCGGCGCTCGTCATCCTGGCATTGCGCGCACTGCACCCGGAGCGCGTGTTCGACACGACCGACGGCGTGCTCCTTCGCGTCATCGGTCGTGACGTCACGGCGATCATCTCGTCGACTGGGGCGTTCGCGATCTACGTCGCCGCGCGCTTCGCGACCCTCGGCGATCGCTGGGCGCGTCCTCGCGCGATCTACGCGGCGCTCGCGTACGCCGCGGGCGCGGAGCTCGTCACCCACGGGCGATACGCGGCGACCGACGCGAACCTCGTCGCGTTGAGCGCGTGGACGCTCGCATTCGGCGCGCTGTACGTCCGCGGCGGCCGCACGCGGTGGGCGATCGCGACGGTCACGTTCGCGGCGCTCGCGGTGGCTTTCAAGCTGACCGCGACGTTGACGCTCCTCGTCCCGATCGTGCTGCTCGCTCTGAAGGCGGGCACGTGGCGCCAGCGCGCGCTTCGGTTCGCTTGGGCCATACCCCTCGCGGCGTTCGTGTTCTACGCGCTGAACCCGCACTTCCTCCTTCACGCGAGCCTCGCGGTCCGCGACATCCGCCTGCGCGTCAACCAGACCGTCGACGGCGGCGTCCCGGAGCTCCTCCTCCGATGGCCAGGGCCAGAGCACCTCGCCGGCGAGGCCCACGCGCTCCTCTTTCAGCTCTTTCATCGGTGGCCGTGGGCGGCTGGCATCGCGGGAGCGCTCTCCGTCTCGGGCTTGGTGCTCGCGTGGCGTCAGCGAAGCGTCATCGTCGTCCTCGGGACGACGCAGGCTGCGCTCTTGCTCCTCGGATTCGCGTTCACGAGCCGCGCGTTCCTGTTCCGCAACTACCTCGGCGCAGCGCCCATCCTCTGCATCGGTATCGGGTTCTCGATGGCGTGGCTCCACGCGGAGGCGTCGCGCGTTCGGCTCGCGACGAGCGCGCGTGCTCTCCTCGCCGCGGCGTTCATCGGGCTCTTCGTCGTGGTGTCGATCGTCCAGGCAGCGCGCGCGCAGACGCTCTCGGTCGACGCACGAACGCGCGCGCTCGACTGGATCGCGGCGCGCGTCTCGAAGACCACGACCGTGGCGTGCACGAACACGGTCATCGCCGACGTCATGGGCATTCGCCAAGACCTACGACCGACGCGCGATCGGTCGCACCTCGTGTTCACACCGGACGTCACGAGCGCCGACGACGCGGCGCGACGCCACCCGGACTACGTGCTCGTCGCGTCGTACCCGGACGTGTTCGGCCACGCGGGCGATCTCTGGCCGTTCCGTGAGGTGCCCGGGTACCACGCGGTCGCGTATTTCGAGTGCAACCCGTACGAGCACAATTTCGCGATCACGCCGATGTGGGGCGGCCGCTTCAACGCGCTCGTCCTCGCGCGCGATCGTTAGATCTACTTCGCGTACGCCGCGATTTCGGCGAGCGTGATGTAGCCGTGCCCCTTCTTCGAGAGGCGGATGAAGCGGATCGTGTCGTGCAGCGGGAGCTCCCACGGGCGGTGCTGGGAGAAGGGCTTGTCACGCGTCGCGATCACGCGAAGCGCCTTCTCGTCGTTGCCCACTTCGGCGACGAGCGGCAAGCAGTCGTCGAACCAACCGTCGCCGCGGTTGTAGACGACGACGCGCGCGACGTAGGTCGGCCGCTCGAGGTCGACGAGCACCCAGGGGTTGTCCTCTTCGTTCGTCTGCATCCCGTACGTGTGCTCGATGACGCCGTTGACGACGTCGCCACCGCCGGGCGGCGCCTCCGACTCACGGCTCGAGCTCACGGCGACGCGCTTGTGGAGCGCGAGGCTCTTCGGCGCGAACATCGGCGGGACGAGCCACGCCGCGAGCGCGATCGGCGCGATCACGATCGGCGCGACGCGAAGGACGCTCGCGGTCTGCACCTGGCGCATCGTGCGCGGCTCGATCGCGCGCTCGACGCACCGCGCGAGCCGATCGATCGCCTGACACGCGGCGGTCGCGGTCGCGCGATCGGGCCTCGGCGCGTCGAGCGTGGGTCGCTCGCGGAGCAGTTCACGCCCAGCCGCGAACGCCTCCAGCGCGGCGGGCGCGTCGAGCTTTGGCCAGACGCGCTCGAGCGCGGCCCACGCCGACTCGACGTCTGCGCCGTCCGCCTCGTTCACCTCGCCGGAGACCGCAGCGACCGCCGCGCACGCCAGCGCGCGCACGCCGTCTCGATAGAGCGGCCACGCCGCGGCGCTCTCGAGCTGCGGATCGAGCCGCTCCGCGACGCGGAGGCGCTCGCGCGCGACCCTCCACCAGCGGCGCACGAGCGCGTGCCGCTCGGGTGGGCGCGCGCGGACTTTTTCACGCGCGCTTCGCAGGAAGAAAACGTCGGCGATGCCCAATGTCGTGGCGGTAGAATACGCAAGATGAGGCGCGAGGTGTTCACGCTCGTCGCGAGCTTCGCGTGCGCGTGCGGCGCGCGCACCGAGCTCGACGTGCTCGAGCTCGACGCAGCCTCGTTCGACTCGAGCGTTCCGGACGTCCACGACGCAGGCGCTCCGGACGTCCACGACGCCGCCGTCGACTCGGCGCCCGACGTGAGCCCGCCACTGCCCCTCTGCGACTACGGCACGCTCGTCGCCGATGCGCTCGGCGCGACGACGCGCTGGAACAACGGGGCGCCCCTTCCCGCCGGGCACTACCGCGTGACCTACGTCGACGGCTGCATGAAGTACTCGTCGTCGCAGGCGTGGACCGTGAACGCGTACGCCAACGGGCCTGACACGCTCTACCTCGTGACGAGCGGCAACACGGTGATCGCGCCGGTGCCGGGCACCGTAGGCTTCTACCCGAACCAAGGCGGCTTCACGAGCTTCGACGCGTGCGTGAACGCGAACCTCGCGAGCGACGCGCCTTACGAATTCGACTTCGCGGGCGGCGAGCTCGGGCTGTGGCTCGCGGACGGTCCTTACACGGACAACGTCCCGGGCCCGAACGGCCGAAACCCGACGTACCGACTGTCGTCCTGCCCGTGAACGAATTAGCCCTGCGCGAGGATCGCCTTCGCGAGCGCCTCGAACTTCGCCGCGTGGACGTCGGGCGTGCACGCTGGGCCGTTTCGGAGCGGGCACAGCTCGCACCGCTTCGTGTCGAACAAGAGCGCCGTCTTCAAGCCGGCCGCGCGTCCCGCCTCCACGTCCGACGTCGTGTCGCCGATCGCCCACGAACGAGCCGCGTCGAGCCCGAGCGACGCGATGATGTCGCGGAACATCCCTGGCATCGGCTTGCGACAGTCGCACGGGCCGACGAGCGTCGGGTCGCCGCCGGGACCTCCGTCGGGGTGGTGCATGCAGACCACCACCTTCGCGATCGCGACGCCCTCCTTCGCGAGCATCGCGACGAGCGCGTCGTTGGTCTTTTGGACCGCGTCGCGCGAGAAGTGTCCCTTCGCAGGGCCCGGTTGGTTGCTCGCGATCGACAGCACGAACCCCGCGTCCGCGAGCGCCTTGAGGCCATCGATCACCCCAGGAAGGATGCGCAGCTGCGAGGGATGAAACGCCGTCGTGATGACTCCCGTGTCCTCGTCGCGCACGACGTCGACGAGCGTGCCGTCGCGGTCGAGGACGACGCCCTTCATCATCGCGAGGAGCTCACTTCGTGGATTCCCACTTCGTCGCGGCCTTCTGGAGCCGCGGATGGCTCACGAGGAGGTGCCACACGACGGCCGCGAATCCCTCGGTGTGCGGCGTGACGCGGTCCTTGTGGACCACCGGCACGAGCACGCACGCCTCCGCGACCTGCTTCGTGTAGCCGCCGTCGCGGCCGACGATGCCGAACACCTTGGCGCCGCGCTCCTTCGCGAGCTCGAGCGCGCGTACGAGGTTCACGGACACGTTCTTCTCTTTGTTGCCGCCGCCGACGGAGAAGATGAGCACCGCGTCCTTGCTCGAGAGGCGCGAGGTCTTGAGCCACTCGATGAACGTCGTCTCCCAGCCCTCGTCGTTCGTGCGCGCGGTGAGCTCCGACACGTTGTCGGTCGGTGCGTACGCCTCGAAGCCGCAGATCTTCCGGAAGTCGTTCACCGCGTGGCTCGCGTGGCCGGCGGAGCCGCCGACGCCGAGGATGAACAAGCGACCGCCGCCGTCGCGAACCGCGCCGAGGCCCTCGGCCATCTTCTCGATCATCTGCGCGTCGAGCCCTTGGATGAGCGCCGCGCTCTCTTGCAAAAACGTCTCGCTAAACGTCGCCATGGAGCGTCCTCGTGTTGAGCATGAATTTCTCGGTGCCGAGCAGGCGCCGCGTCGCGCTGCGCACGGCGTCGTTCGACGTGCGCTTCGCCCACCAGCCGAGCTCGTGGATCTTCGTCGTGTCGAGCAGCACCACGGGTTGATCGCCCGGCCACCCCCGCGGCGTCCCCGTGAACTTGTACTTCACGTCGCCGAGTCCCATCTCCTCGACGATGATCGCGGCGATCTCCATGATCTTCGACGTCGAGTCGGTGCCGAGGTTCACGAGATACGGGAACGGCCCGTTCGGCATGCGGTGGTGCGTGTACAGCATGCCGTGGATGCACTCTTCGACGAGGAAGTAGTTCTTCTCGCCCTTGCCCGTGCCGAGGACCTCGAGCTCCGCAGGGCTCTTCTTCAGCTTCGCGATGAAGTCGTAGATGATGCCGTGGTTCGTGCGCTCGCCGATGACGTTGCCGAAGCGATAGACCCACGCCTGGATGCCGAAGAGGTTGCAGTACGCGGCGATGAACGCCTCGCTCGCGATCTTCCCCGCGCCGTAGAGCGAGAGCGGCGTGAGCGGGCCCGACGACTCCTTGAACGTGCCCTCGATCGCCTCGCCGTAGACCGCGCCGGTCGACGAGAAGAGCAGCTGCTTGACGCCAGTCTTCGTCATCGCTTCGAGGACGTTCCACGTCGCGGTGACGGAGTTGTCGAGGTCGATGCGGTGCTTCTTGAAGCCGGAGGGGATGTCGGTGTTCGCGGCGAGGTGCCAGACGATGTCGTGGCCCGCCATCGCCTTCGTGACGGCCTCGAGATTGAGGAGGTCGTGGCGGATGAAGTCGATCTTCCCGCTCTTGACGTGCTCGGCGATGTACTGGTCCGTCGAGAGGCTCAGGTTGTCGAAGACCGTGACGCGGCAGCCCGCGGAGACGAGGAGGTCGACGGCGTGGCTCCCGATGAAGCCCGCGCCGCCCGTGACGAACCAGCGCTTCTTCGCGTCCTCTTCGGTGAAAACTCGTGTCGTGTCCATGTTCCCTCAGCGCCCGTAGACCTTGTCGACGATCTTGAGCGCCTCGAGCGCGTCGATCACGTCGCCGCACGCGCGCTTGCCGCTGGCCACCGCGCTCTTGAAGTCGGCCCACTCGAGCGCCCAGGATTTGTCGAACGGCGGGTACTCGTAGACGACCGTGTCCGGCGGGCCCATCTCGGGGCGCATTTGATAGTGGTAGAGGCGCTCGACGCCGTAACTGCCGCCGAGGCCCTCGAGGTGGAGCTTCGCGTGGCGCGCGTAGATCTCGAGGGAGAACATGTTCTTCCACTCGGTGCACGAGACCTGGAGGTGCGCGACCTGGCGCTTCGGCGTCGCGAGCGTGAGGAACGCGTTGTCGTCGACGGGCATCTTCCAGAAATAAGTCTCCGCGCGGCCGAAGACGTCGGTGAACTCGTCGCCGACGAACCAGCGCGCGAGGTCGATGAGGTGCACGCCCTGGTCGATGAGCTCGCCGCCTCCGGACTTTTCCGGGTCGGCGCGCCACTCTTTGTCGTAGCCGATGCGGCCGCCGTGGCCGTAGCGCCCGCGGATGAACATGACGTCGCCGCACGAGCCCTCGTCGAGGATCGCGCGGGCCTTCTGCGCGCCGGGGTGGAAGCGGTGGTTGAAGCCGACCTTCACGACGAGCTTCTTCGCGCGCGCGGTCTCGACGACCGGAGCGAGCTCGCTCGCGCGGCGCGCCGCGGGCTTCTCGACGACCGCGTGCTTGCCCGCGGTGACCGCGAGCATCGTCAGCGGGACGAGCTGATCGTTCGTCGCCGCGACGACCACCACGTCGGATTTCGCGACGAGCTCCACGGCGCTCGAGCACGCCTGCGCGCCGTGCTTGTTCGCGAGCGCCTTCGCGCGCTCGGCGACGAGATTGAAGGTGGCGACGAGCTTGTCGCCCGTGTCCTTCAGTGCGTCCGCGCGTTTGCCGCCGATGAGCCCGCAGCCGATGATGCCGACGTTCATTTCTTGGGGACCTCTGCGAAGAGGGCGTTGTCGATGCGCCGCAGCGTGAAGAGCGACGAGCGGTTCGCGGCGGCTTGATCGATCTCTTCGACCTTGTCCCACTTCGCGCTGAGCATCTTGCCGGTGAGGGTGCTCGCGTCGGACGCGAGCCACACGACGAGGCGCGCGGCGATCTCGGGCGACTCGCCGCCGCTCTGGCGCTGCTGCAGCGTGCGCTCGTAGAGCTCTTTTCCGGCCTTTTCGGGGCCTGCGGCGACGAACGCTGCGGTCATCTCGGTGACGACCGCGCCCGGCGAGATCGCGTTCACCTGGATGTTGGCGTCGGAGACTTCCTTCGCGAGCGCCTCGGTGAGCTGCACCGTGGCGGCCTTCGACGTCGTGTAGGCGCTGAGGCGCGTGGCGACGGCCGGTCCGCCGACGCCGCCGCCCGCGAGGTTCACGATCTTGCCGCGGCGGTTCTTTCGCATGATCGGAAGGACGGCGCGGCACGCGTTCATCGTGCCGAAGACGTTGATCTCGATCGTGCGCATCCACTCGCGCGGGTCGCACTCCTCGAGCAATCCGATCGCGCCGCCGACGCCAGCGTTGTTCACGAGCACGTCGACCGTGCCGAAGCGCGCGACGACCGCGCCGACGAACGCGGTGACGTCCTCGAGATTGGTGACGTCGAGTGGACGAGCGAGGACCTCGATCGCGTCGGCCTCGAGCTTCGCCTTCGCCTCGTCGACCTCCTTGGCCGTGCGCGAGCCGATGGCGACCTTCGCGCCTTCACGGCCGAGGGCGCGCGCGATCGCGAAGCCGATCCCCCGCGAGCCGCCGGTGACGACCACGACTTTGCCAGTGAGCTTCATTCGTCGCGCTCGCGGTAGCTCATTCGCCCCGACAAATCAATCCGGCGGACCGTCGCCGACGGTCACTCCACCTCCACCAAGGTGATCCCGTCTGGCGCGTGCTTGGGCGGACCGCCCGTCCAGAACCCGACGTACCGCTCGAGCCCGATCCGGTGGTTCATCACCGTCTCGAATTTGTAGATGAACCCGGTCTTCCAGAGCTTCGTCGACAGCGGCGGCGGCCAAGCCATCTCGCGATCGTACTCGTCGGGCGGGATGAGGCTCAGCCGGCCGCGCCGGACGATCTTCGTGCGGACGCGGAAATTCTGGTCGGTCGTGGTCGGGCCGCCGGCCTGGAACCAGCTCTCGAGCACCGGCTGGACGCCGCGCGTCACCCGAACGCCCATGAGCTCGTGACCACCGTCGAAGTGGGCCTCGGGCTCGCGGGTGATCTGCGCGAGGATCTGCTCGCGAAGGCGCTCGGCGGTCGCCGCGTCGCCGCGCGCGAGCGCGGCGTTGTGAGCGATGCGGATCTCGTCGAGGGTCTTCGGCGCCGCCGTCGGCTCCTCCGCGGCTTGCCCGAGGTGGTAGCGCCACTCCCACGTGCGAAAAGGATCCGGCGCCGTCGGGACGGTGCGCACGGGCTCGACGTTGTTGGTGAACATCCACTGGAAGACGTTCGGCTCGTGCTCGTCGAGCGAGTACGCGAGGGTGGGGCCCTGCGGCGCGCCGCGCTTCACCACGACGACGTCGCCGTAGATCGAGAGCGGATAGCTCGCCGCGAGCTTGGTCATTCGGTCGCCCCCGAGGGCGCTCGCGCGCGCGACCCAGAACGGGAACGAGGGGCTCGGGCCGTCGCTCTCGACCATGTCGCGGAAGAGCCCCCAGCTGTGCTCCCAGCTCACGTGCGCGCCGGCGTTGAAGGCGAGCGACTCGTTCGGTTGCATCTGCGGGCGCAGGATCTCGTGGAGCACGAAGATGAGATCCGCGCCGCTCCGGATGAGCGAGCCCTTGTCGTCGTAGCGGCCGCCGGTCGAGCGCCACACACGGAGCGAGTGGAACGCGTCGGGCGCGAGGAGCAGCGAGGGCGCGCACGTCGCGATCATCGCGACGACCGGCGCGACGCGCGTCGCCTTCGGCGCGATCCTCGAGGTCATCCACGCGACCACGTCCCAAATCGTGCGGACGAGCTGCGCGAACGCGAGCGCGTAATACGCGCAGAAGTAGTGCGGCCAGAAGATGTGGACGTCGGCGCCTTGCTTGAAGACCACGTACTGAACCGTCGCGGCGAACAGCATCGAGAGCGAGAAGCCCTCGGTGTCGTCGCGCTTCCACAAAAATCGCGCGAGCGCGACCGGCGCGGCGAGCTTGCCGATCGCGATCGCGAGCGGCGTGAAGCTGAACTCGATCCACGCGCGGCGCGACTCGAGCACGACCGACAGCGGGATGTCCTTGCCGCCGCCGCGCGTGAGCGCCGCGCCGAGCCAGTCGTTGATCTTGTCGGCGCGATGAAAGAGCACGACCCAGAGCATCAGCGTGCACACCGCCGCGGCGACCGAGAGCGCCCACCAGCGGTCGTACCGCACGCGCGCGGTGATCGGCGCGGTCGCCCAGCTCGGGAGCACGAACGCGCGCACGAACGCCCACCCGAGCGTCGGCGCGAGCGCGAGGTAACCGGCCCAGTCCCCCGAGGTCGCGAAGAGCGCGCCGATCACGGCGAACGCGAGATCGCGCCTTCGGCCGTGCGACTGAAAGCGCGCCGTCCCCATGTAGAAGAGCAGCGCGCCGAAGATCGTCGTGTTCTCGAGGCCGTGGAAGATCGAGTAGCCGACGGCGATCGGCAGGAGCGAGAACCCGAGCACCGCTGCGGCGCCGCCGATCGCTCCCCACGCGTGCTTGCCGAGCTTCCACAAGATGAACGGGATCGCCGTGCTCATCAGCACGGCGGGCAGGTTCACGATGAAGTCGCGGTGGCCGAAGAGCGCGACGAGGATCTCGCTCAGCCAGTAAATGCCGAACGGGTGGTGGCAGATCGACCCCGCCGGATACGTGTTGATCGGCTTGTACCAGTCGTAGAGCGGATAGACCGAGTGCCAGCGAAGGGCGTTCTCGGCCGCGAGCGCTTGCCCCACGGCGCCGTTTCCGAGGTGGCCGCCGGCGGGCATCGCGTCCATGCCCCACCACGCCGTGAAGACGAACCACGCGCCCGCGACCATCGCGAGGGCCCGGCAAGCCCGTTCGACTGCAGGGCTCGCCTGCGAGGAGCGCATGATGCCGCGAGGTAACCTCGCGAGGTCGAACGCGTCAAGCAACCGAGGCCCGCTCGACAGGAAAGACCGCTCATGGTTATCTCGCGCCGCCATGAGAGCATGCGAAGTGTGCGGCGCGGCTGATTTCAGCCCGATCGGCGAGAAGGACGAGCATCACTTCGTGCGCTGCGCGAAGTGCGGGCTCGAGCGCATCGACCCGCAGCCCACGGACGAGACGCTCGATCGCATCTATGGCGAGCACTACTACGACGCGTGGGGCCTGCAGACGGACAAGCAGGCCGTCGAGCAGATGAAGCGCTCGACCTTCCACCGCGTGCTGCGCGGCATCCCCGGCACGCCGCGCGGGCGCCTCCTCGACTGCGGCGCGGCGACCGGCTTCCTGATGGGCGACGCCAAGGACATGGGCTGGGACCCGTACGGCGTCGAGCTCTCGGAGTTCGGCGCGAACAAAATCGCCGAGCGCTTCGGCAAGGACCACGCGTTCCGCGGGCACCTCGAGGACGCGCCGTTCGAGAAGGGCTCCTTCGACGTGATCACGATGTGCGACTTCCTCGAGCACGTTCGCGACCCTGGGCGCGTCCTCTCGAAGGCGCGCGAGCTCCTCGCGCCGGGCGGCAAGATCGCGCTCACCGTTCCCCACGTCGGCTCGCTCTCGCAGCGCACGATGGGCATGCGCTGGACGAACTACAAGGTCGAGCACCTCTTCTACTTCGGGAAGAAGAATCTCGAGACGCTGCTCGCGAAGAACGGCTTCCACGACTACCGCGCGCGCGCGCTCTTCAAGACGATGAACGTCCGCTACATGGCGCACATCTTCGACGAGTTCCCGCACTGGCTCTTCACGCCCGTCATGCGGACCGCGAGCAAGGTGCTGCCGCAGCCCGTGATGCGCGCGGGCTTCCCGATCACGACGGGCGACATGGTCGCCTACGCCGTCAAAGACTAGTCAGGAGCTCACGTCGGCCGACCAGACCACGCTGTCGTTGTCGTCGACACGCGGCAGCGAGAAATTCGCGGCGGCGCCGCCACCTGCCGCGTCAACGCGCGAGTGGCGCACCGGGGTTCACGTGCCGGTCCGGCCGGAGGCGTCGACGCTGCCGCATCTCCATCACCACTCGCGCTCAAGACAAGATCGCTCACGCCGAGCGCTGGACAATCGCTACTTCTTGCGGTTCTTCCACGCGGTGTTGAACTCGTTGATCGTCTCGATCGTGCGCGGGTTCCACACCATCTTGCGGAGGATCGGGGGCGTGATCGTCGGGCAGTGCGCGCCGCACTCGAGCGCCTCGTTCACGTCCATCAGGTGGCGCATCGAGCCGACGATGATCTTCGACGGGAGGTTCTCGCGATCGAGGATGTTGCGCGTGCCGGAGATGATCGGCTTCACGTCGTAGCCCATGTCGCGCACGCGGCCGCTGAAGATGCTGACGTACGTCGCGCCGGCGAGCGCCGCGAGGTACGCCTGGTTCATCGACATGAGGCACGTGACGTTCGTCTTCACGCCCTTCTTCGCGAGCTGGTGGAGCACGCGGAGGCCGGTCTCGCTCATCGGGACCTTGATCGTGATGCGCGCCGGATCCCACGCGTGATACTGCGCGGACTCCTCGATCATCTCCTTCTCGGTTTCCGTCGTCAGCTCCACCGAGACGTCGCCCCAGCTCACCGCGAGCACCTCGCGGACGACCTCGCCGAGGTCCGCGCCGGGGCGCTCCTTCGAGATGATGAGCGGGTTCGTGGTGACGCCCGAGAGCACGCCCCAACCGAAGAGGTCCTTGATTTCTTTCGGGTCGGAGCTGTCGATGAAGATGGCCATGAAACGAAACCTCCCAAGAAATGTCGCTCTGTACTTATGTCTTTAGCACTAAGAACGATGGAAATTAGCCAGGATGCGCGCGCCGTCGAAATCGAAGCGGAAGCGCATGGGGCGTAGACCGCGGCTGACGAGCGTGTCGTACACTTTGCGGCGCTCGGTCGCGCGCGCGTAGAACATGAAGAATCCGCCGCCGCCCGCGCCCATGAGCTTGCCGCCGATGGCTCCCGCCTTGCGCGCGGCCTCGTAGTGCTCGTCGATGGCCGAGTCGGTCATGTTGGCGGCGAGCTTCCGCTTGTTCATCCAGTGCTCGTGGAGCAGCTCGCCGTAGAGGTCGACGTTGCCCTCGAGGAGGAGCTTCTTCGTCTCGTAGCCCATCTCTTTGATGCGGTGCATGCGCGCGACGGCGTCGTCCTTGTTCGCCTTCACCGTCTTGGCTTGCTCGCTGAGGACCGCCGACGCCGAGCGCTCGACGCCCGAGTAGAAGATGAGGAGGCTCGACTCGAGCTCGTCGATGACGTCGTCCTTCACGGGCAGGCGCTCGGCGTGGACCGAGCCGTCCTTCTCGAACGTGAACGCGGTGATCCCGCCGTACGCGGCGATGTACTGGTCCTGCTTGCCGATCGGCTCCTTCAGGATGTCGATCTCGATGTGGCAGGCCTCGTGCGCGAGCTGCTCGGTGCCGACGAACTCGCGCTTGAACGCGTGGAGGCCGTTGATGAGCGCGACCGTGAACGACGACGACGATCCGAGCCCGGTGTTCGACGGCACGTCCGCCAGGCTGTGGAGCTCCATCGGGTTCGTCGTGCCGACGAACCGCATCGCCTCGCGGAAGATGCGGTGCTCGATTTGGTCGACCGAGTCGACGAGCTCGGTCTTCGAGTACGCGAGTCGGATGTTGTTCTGGAAGCGTGGCGCGACGCAGAGGTTGACGTACTTGTCGATCGCCGCGGCGACGAGGAAGCCGCCGTGCTCTCGCGAATACGTCGGCAGGTCGGTGCCGCCACCACCCAAAGAAAAGCGAACAGGAGCGCGTGAGACGATCATGGGGTGTTACGAAAGCCGCTGCTCGAGCGCGGCGAGTCCCTCCGGAGAGCCAATCTCGTAGAACCTCTCACGCGCGACCCACGCCCGCAAGCGGCCGCGTGCGGCGAGCTTCGCTTGGAGCTCATCCAAGCCGCAGCGCTGCCGTTCGGGGAGCTCGAGCGTGGTCGACTTGCGGAGCGCGATCGCGCCGTAGTCGATGTGGTCGAACGCCGGATCCTTCGTCCCCTTCTCGTACGCGAGGACCCAGGTCCCGTCGGTGCGGACGTTGGACGCGTCCCACAGCCCCGCGTTCGCGAAGACGCTCATGACGCCGTCGCAGTCGTCGTGGGCGCGCAGCACGTCGAGCGGTGCGGCGTAATCGAAGGGCAAATAGCTGTCGCCGTACGTCACGAGGAACGTGTCCTCGAGGCGCGGGGCGGCCATGCGGAGCGCGCCGCCGGTGCCGAGGAGCTCTTTTCCTTCGTCCGAGTACTCGACGTCGAGACCCCAGCGTTTGCCGTCTCCGACGTACGCGCGAACCTGATCGGCGAGGTGCGCGACGCACATCACGACGCTCTGATACTTGCACTGTGCAAGCAATTCGAGCTGCAAATCGGCGAATGGGCGCGGCCCGTCCTTCGTCTGCACCTCGAGCAGGAGCTTCGGAATGGTCAGCGTTCGCGGGCGCATGCGCGTCGCCAACCCGCCCGCGAGAATCACCGCTTGCCTGGTCGTCTTCACGTCAGATTCACCTTAGCCGGGCCGTCATCATCCTGCGTCGCTTGACAGGGCTTCGAGCGACATATAACTACGCGGCGTTCCAGGGCGAATAGCTCAATTGGTAGAGCAGCGGACTCTTAATCCGTTGGCTCCGGGTTCAAGTCCCGGTTCGCCCACCATTCCTCATGCGTCCGATCGTAGACGTCGCTGAAAGCGCGGGTTTCCCGCGCGATCGCGTCGAGGCGCTCGGGCGCTTCAAGGCCAAGATCCGCGGCGCGGAGGCGGGAGCGGCGCGCGGGCGGCTCGTCTGCGTCACGTCGATCAACCCGACGCCGCACGGGGAAGGGAAGACCGTGACCGCGCTCGGGCTCACGGACGCGCTCGCGCGGCTCGGGACGCGCGCGCTCGCGACGCTGAGGCAGCCCTCGCTCGGACCCATCTTCGGCTTGAAGGGCGGCGCGACGGGCTCGGGTCTCGCGCGCATGGTGCCGAGCGACGAGATCAACCTGCACTTCACGGGGGATTTTCACGCGGTCGCTGCGGCGCAGAACCTCCTCGCGGCGATGACCGACAACCACGTGTTCCACCAGAACGCGCTCGGGATCGCCGACGTCTGGTGCGGCCGCGCGATCGACATGGACGACCGCGCTCTCCGCCGCATCGTGCTGAACGCGGGGACGAAGCTCGCGCGCGAGGGCGCGTTCGACATCGTGGCCGCCTGCGAGACGATGTCGACGCTGTCGCTCGCGCGCGATCTCGAAGACCTCGAGCAGCGCCTCGCGCGCACGGTCGTCGGAGCGCGCGCGAGAGAAGACGCGAGCTTCGTGACCGCGGCCGAGCTTCACGCGCACGGCGCGATGGCGGCGCTCTTGCGCGACGCGATCGCGCCGAACGTCGTCCAGACCCTCGAGGGCAACGCGGTGCTCGTGCACACGGGACCGTTCGCGAACGTCGCGACGGGAAACTCGTCGGTGGTGGCCGATCGCGTCGCGCTCGCGCACGCGGACGTCGTCGTGACCGAAGCGGGCTTCGGCACGGACTGCGGGCTCGAGAAGCTCGTCGATTTGAAATGCCGCGACGCGGGCTTCGCGCCCGAGGTCGCCGTGATCGTCGTGACGACGCGCGCCGTCCGTTTCCACGGCGCGGGCGACGTGCGCGTGGGGTTCCGCAACGTCGAGAAGCACGTCGAGAACGCGCGGCTCTTCGGCGTGACGCCGGTCATCGCGATCAACGTCTTCGGCGACGACTCCGCGAGCGAGCTCGCCGCGCTCGACGACTGCGCGCGCGCGATCGGCGTTCCCACCGCGCGCTCGGAGGTCCACGAAAAGGGCGGCGCGGGAGGCGAGGCGCTCGCGCGCGCGGTGCTCGACGCGCTCGCGATCGCGAAGCCGGCGATCCCGATCTACGAGCTCGCGTGGGACCTGCGTCGCAAGCTCGAGACCGTCGCGACGCGCGTCTACGGGGCCGCGAGCGTCGACCTCGGCGAGGTCGCGCAGCGCAAGCTCGCCGCGCTCGAGGCACGCGGCTTCGGCGCGCTCCCCGTGTGCATCGCGAAGACGCCTGCGTCGCTCAGCCACGATCCCAAGCTCGTGAACCGCCCCGAGGGCTTCACGTTTCCGATCGACGACGTGCGCCTCTACGCGGGCGCGGGCTACGTGCTCGCGCTCGCGGGCCACGTGCTCACGATGCCAGGATTGCCCGAAAAACCAGGGGCAGAATCGATCGGCGTCGACGCCAACGGTGACGTCTTCGGGATCTAGAACGAGCTCTCGAGGCTCGCTTCGTAACCGAGCGCGTCGATCGCGGCGACGTACGCGTCGAGCCTGCCGCGAGCGGGCTCGTACGTCACGCCGACGGTTCGTGCGCTCACGTCGAGCGTGACATCGTGCAAACCTCCGACGTTCGTCAGCGCTCTGCGAATGGGCATCGCGCACGCCTGACAATCGACCCCTCGCACCAAGAGGACCGCGTGCGAGAGCTCGGCGCCGGCCGCTGCGGGGACGGGCCGTCGAGCGGAGATCGCCGCCAAGAGCGTCGGTGAAGCGGCGAGCCCCGCCACGAGCGCCGTCGCGAGCCACAGCCCGATGCGGCCCGCGCGGTTCGCCCGTGGTCGTTGGCAGCCGCACGCGTCCGCCGCACGCGGCGCGCGATAGGTCAGATGAAATCCGAGCGCGAGGAGCGACGCCGTCGCACCAAGGACGTAGGGACGGTAAGCGGCGAGCGCCGCGAATGCGCCGGCTCCGCCGATCCCGAGCGCGGCCACGACGAGCGGACCGATGCAGCACGACGACGCAGCCACGGCCGCGAGGACCGCGCCTGCCAGCGTCGCGTCACGCGCTCGGGGTCGCACGGCTTCATTTTACGCGAGAAGAAGGGTTAGCGGGCGACGTAGATCCGCCGTAGACGCGGGACCTCCATCAAGCGCGCCGGCAAGCGCTGAACGCCGCTGTGGCGGAGGTCGAGCTCGACCAACGCGTCGAGGTCCGCGATCGAGTCCGGCAGCGACTCGAGGCGCTTGGCGCGGACGCGCAGCGTGCGGAGCGCGACGAGCTTGTCGATGTCGCTCGGAAGCTCGGCCACGCCATCCTCGCCGCGCCGGTTGATCGTGAGCGAACGGAGCTGAACGAGATCGCAGAGCGCGCGCGGGAACGTCTCGATGCCCTCGAGCGTGAGATCGCGGAGATCGCTCATTCGGCGCAGATCGTCGACGTCGGACGGCGAGAGCGCGCCGATGCAGCAGAGCCGCGACACCACGCGGCGCGCAGGCGCCGCCTCGGAGCGGCCCGACCAGTGCGCGAAGCTGCGAAATGCCATGACGTTCGGATAGCGCGCGCCGCGGCCCGTAGGTCGTTACACTGCGTTACATGTCCGCGAAGACACGTGCCGTTCCGCTCGCGTTTCGCGTTCCGAACGCGCCCGCGACGTTCGTCGGACGTCGCGACGAGATGAAGGCGATCGCCGCGGCGGCGAAGCGCGGGCCCGTCGTCGTGCTCTGCGGCAGCGGGCGGCCTCGGAAAGACCGCGCTCGCGTCGGCCGCGGTGCGCGACGTCTTCGGCAAGCGTGCGTCTCGAGCCGTGATGGTGAGCGTGCGTCCCAACGAGCCGTTCTCGCAGACGCTCGTCGACGTCGTGCGCGCGCTCGGCCACGTGGCGCCGCGCGAAGGCTCGGATTTGCCGATGCTCGCGATCGACCTCGCGGAGGCCGAGCGCGCGCTCGTCGTGCTCGACGACATCCACCACGCGCTCCCCGAGGCGACGTCGCTGCTCGTCGCGGTCGCGCGTTACGCGCGGCGGGCCTCGTGGCTCGCGACGAGCCGCGAAGCGCCGACCGCGGTCGACGGATTCCGCCGCCGGCGGGACGTCGCGAATACCCAAGGAGCTCGATGGGCAGATCATCCGGCTCGTTCCGCTATCCGAGAAGCACCTCGCGTCGCTCGCGAAGCTCGTCGATCGGAAGCTCACGAGCGCCGAGGCCGCGCGCGTCGCCAAGGAAGCCGCGGGCTCGCCGTGGAAGGTGCGCGAAATCGTGGGTCGCAGCGAGCACGTCGGCGAGACGGGAAAGACGCTCCTCGCGGCGCTCTCGTCGGTCGAGCGGCCCATCTCGGGCGGCGCCCTCGCCGGCACGGTCGACGCGGACGTCCGCGCGCTCGTGGCGGACCTCGTGCGCCGCGGGCTCGTCGAAGCCGTCGCGGGCGGGTATCGCATCCACGAGGCCGCGCGCCCGCTCGTCGACACGTACGCCGACGAGGCCTCGCCCGAGAGCGGCCGCACGATCGCGGCGCTCGCGGCGGGCGGCGACGCGGACGCGCTCGAGGGCCTCCGGCTCGCGCTCAAGACGAAGGACGAAAAGCGCGCGCTCGCGGTCTGCGAGACCTCGTTCGACGCGATGCTCCGCGCGGGTCACGCGAGCGCGCTGTGGAAGCTCGTCGCGACGCGCGAGGGCGCCGCGTGGAGCACGTACAAGCTGCGCGTTGCGATGCAGCTCGCGGACATCAAGATCACGACGCTCCTCGACGAGCCCCCGGCGAGCGCGCTCCGCGATCGGCTGCTCTGGGTGCGCGCGCTCTTCGTCGAGTCGCGCGGCGCAGAGGCCGTGAAGGCCGCCGAGAAGCTCTGCCTGGCCGCGGCGAAGAGCGGCGATTCGCGCATCGCCTTCTGGGCGGCGGTCGAGCACGCGATGGCCGCGCGCGTCCACGCGGGGCCCGCGCGAGGCCTCGCGCTCCTCGAGGCCGCGGAGCCGATCGACGACGGGACACGCGCGCTCGTCGTCGCGCTGTCGGCGTTCTGGCTCGCGGAGGTCGGGCGCATCGACGACTCCGTGCGCACGCTCGAGCGCACCGGACACGGTCGACGCGCGCCGCTCGAGACCGCCCTCGCGGACGAGATCCTCGGCGGGCCGCTCGACTTCTTCGTGCGCTACTACCGCATGGCCGCGTTCATGGAGTGCGGCCACCTCGATCGCGCGCACGACGAGCTCACCGCGGGTCGCGACGACCTCGACGTCGACGATCACCTCCGCGCGTCGTACGTGCAGCTCGATGGCATCGCGAACCTCTCGATCGCGCGCGGCAAGCTCGACGAAGCCGAGCGAATCCTTTCGAGGCTGTTGCGGGCGACTCCCGTCGGCGGAGTATCCACGTACCACACGATCGCGCGCCTGCTCGACATCGAGCGGCGCGTCGCGGCGGGAGCGTTCCGTGACGTCCCGCGCGATCTCGAGCAGCTCATGGTCGACACGCGCGCGCAGAACGCGCTCGTCCACGCGTGGTGCCTCGATACGAACGAGCGGCTCGATCTCGTCCGCGCCAGCCGCGGCGACGAGCCGCTCGATCTCGACGGGTCGCCCGTCGGCTCTGTCGCGCGGAGCCTCCTCGCGCTTCGCCGCGCCCTTCGCCACGCGCGCTTCGGCTTGCCACACGACGTGCCCGACGCGATCGACATCGAGGGCTCGATCGTGCGCGAAATCGTGCTCGCAACCGACGCGCTGCTCGCGGGCGGAGGCGCGTCCGTGGCGATCACGCACGCGCGGCGCGCGGTCGATCTCGCGCAGACGCACGGCTGGGGCGTGCGCGAGTGCGAGTCGCGCGAGCTCCTCGCGGGCGCGCTGTTCGTCGCGGGCCACACGCGCGACGCGCTCTCGGAGGCCCGCGCCATCGGCAAGCGCGCCGCGTCGATGACCTCGGCGCGCTTCGATTTGGAGTCGCGCGTGCTCGTCGCGCTGTTCGACGAGCCGCGCCTCGATCTCGCCGTGCTCGAGGAGGCCGCCTTCGCCGAGGACGTCTCGCCGACCGCCGCGCGCCGCGCCAAGGCCATCCTCGGAGACCGCGCGGCTCCGCTCGATGCGATCGACGAGCGCCTCCTCGCGGCGGCGAGAGACGGCGTGGACGTGGTGCGCGCTCGCGTCTCGAAGGCGCCGCGACGCGGCTGGGGTCTCGACGCGCGACGCCGCGCGGTGTGGCTCCCCGACGGAACGCGCGTCTCGTTCGCGCGACACGCGCTCCTCGCGAAGGTGCTCGAGGTCCTCGCGCGTCACGACGGCTCGGCGTCGTTCGAGGACCTCGCGCGCGAGGTCTGGCAGCGGAAGAACTTCCACCCGCTCAACGACGGCACGCGCATCCGCGTCACGCTGCACCGCCTCCGCGCGCTCGTCGAAAGCGACCCGAAAAAGCCCGAGCGCGTCATCCTCGGTGGCTCGTCGTACGAGCTCGGAGACGAGCCGTTCACGCTCGTCTGCGACGCTTCCACCGCAAGTAACGCGGTGTAACGACCCTCGGCGCCGACCTCGGAATACATAGAATCATGCACGTCAGCCGCACCGCCCTCGCTTCGATCCTTGCCCTTGGTTGCAGCAGCGCGCCTCCGCCGCCGGTCGGCCCCACGCCGGGCACCGTCGTCGACGAAGGCAACTACACGCTGACGGTGCTCGCGCCCGTCACGGCGGGCACGTGCGACTCGCACGCGAGCGCGCCCTCGCAGTTCACCGACGCGACCGCCGCGTTCGGCCTCACGAACGTCGCGCTCGGAGGTTTCTACTCGGTCGACCTCGATCACGACGGCTACCCCGACGTCGTGCTCCTCTCGGGCGCGCAGAACAAGCGCGGCACCGTCGGCAGCACGTCGCCCGACGTGCTCGTGCTCATGAACCGACCCGCGCCGGGCGGCGGTCGCACGTTCGTCGACGCGACCCAGGAGAGCGGCATCTTCCAGACGCGCGACGGCTCGACGACCGAGTACCGCATGGCGGCGCTCGCGTCGTTCGCGGACGTCAACGGCGACGGCAACATCGACGTCTACACGGGCATCAACCCCGACCCGAACAACACCGACAAGACCTCGTCGTTCAACCTCGATCGCAACGAGGTCATGCTCAACGACGGCCACGGCCACTTCACGTTCGCGCCGCAGTCGGACCCGAGCGGCATCCTCGAGTCGTCCGGTTATCAAGCGGTCTACACGGACATCGACAACGACGGCTCGCTCGATCTGCTCCTCACGTATTGGTACAAAAATACGAACACGTCGGCGATCGGCTCGCAGCAGCAGCTCTTTCACGGAAACGGCGACGGCACGTTCGCGTCGATCACGCAGGCCGCGGGCCTCCAGATGGTCAACACGGGCACGAACGCGAGCCTCCTCGCCGGGACGAGCTCGCGCCCGTCGTTCGGCGCGACCGCGTGCGATCTCGACGGCGACGGTTACCCCGAGCTCCTCGTGAGCTCGTACGGCGGGCAGTCGAACCTCCTCTACAAGAACGACGGCACCGGGAGCTTCACGCGCACGCCCCAGCCCGGCGGCTTCGACGGCGACACCATCGTCGACTACAAAGACAACCAATACTACCTCTGTTACTGCACCCTCCACTCGGCGGACGCGTACTGCGCGGGCGCGGGGAAGCCCGCGGTGATGTGCCCGGCGCCCGCCGACAGCCAGTGGTTCGTCGGCTACAGCGACGCGCCGGCGCTCGCGAACGGAAATAACTTCTCCGCCGCGTGCCGCGACATCGACGGCGACGGCAAGCCGGACGTCTTCCAGGGCACCATCCGCCACTGGTGGGCGGGCAACGCCACGGACCCGCCGCAGATCCTCCTCAACAAGACGACGCCGGGCGGCGACATCACGCTCCAGCGCGTCGACAGCCAGACCAGCGGCATCGTCTATCCGCACCTCGATCCGCAGGGGTGGAACGAAGGCATCCAGCAGACGTCGCTCGTCGACATGGACAACGACGGCCGCGTCGACGTGCTCAACGGCGGGAGCGACTACGCGTACCAGTACGGTCACCTCTTCATCCAGCAGACGGATGGCACGTTCCAGGATCTCGCGCAGCAGTGGGGTTTGATCTTCCCGTGCATGGATGGTCTCGCGGTCGCCGACTACGATCGCGACGGCGACCTCGACGTCATCGTGCGCGGCAGCTTGTTCCGCGACTGCGCGACGGGGTGGAAGCCGATCGCAGACAAGGACCCGGGCTTCGCGGGCTACAAGGTCCCCGAGGTCCACATCTTCACGAACAACGCGTCGCAGAACGGCCACTGGCTCGAGGTGCGACTCGCCTCGCAGGACGGCGCGACGAACAAGCTCGGCCTCGGCGCGACGGTCTCGGTGACGGTGAACGGCGTCACGCAGACGCAGCAGATGATCGCGCAGCACGGAATCGGCTCGGAGAGCGATGACCCGGGCGTGCTCTTCTTCGGCCTCGGCGCGTGCGGCGCGGTCGACAAGATCGAGGTGCGCTGGCCGAACCAGGCGCTCTCGAAGGACGTGTGGACGAACGTCCCCGCGAACCACTTCGTCGAGCTGCGCCAGAGCGACGCGACGATCTACGGGGTCAATCTGAAATAAGGGAAGGTCCGCGCCCAAGATTACGTAGCCGTCCGCGATGTCGTTCGATAGTTTTGGCCTCATGCCGCGGGCTAGAAAACTCTTCGCTGTGGGGATCGGAATCATCGCTGGCTCGGTCGCGCTTCGCGGCCACGCGCCCGAGGCCCACGCCGACGGCATCATCGCGTCGAGCTGCCCGCCCGGCTTCGTGCGCGTCCCATCGGGCACGTTCATGATGGGCTCGCCCTTCGGCGACGGAGACGCCGACGAGCACCCGCAGCACGCGCTCACGCTCCCCGGCTTCTGCATGCAGCGCCTCGAGGTCACGGTCGCGGAGTACGAGGCGTGCATCAACGCCGGAAGCTGCACGCCCACGGGCACCGAGTCGCAGTGCAACTCGCAGCACGTCAACCGCGCGAACCACCCGATCAACTGCGTCGATTGGAACCAGGCGATGACGTACTGCAACTACATCGGCGCGCGCCTGCCGACCGAGCCCGAGTGGGAGTACGCCGCGCGCGGCAGCGACGGGCGCAAGTATCCGTGGGGAAACCAGCCGCCGAACGCGCACCTGCTCAACGCGTGCGGAGACGAGTGCGTCTCGTACGCCGCGTCGCTCCCGACGCCCGAGGTGAAGCACGCGATGTACCCCGGGAGCGACGGGTACCCCGAGACGTCGCCCGTCGGCTCGTATCCACGCGGCGCGTCGCCGTTCGGGATCCTCGACATCGCCGGCAACGTCTACGAGTGGACCTCGAGCCCGTACTGCACGTACCCGCAGCACCAGTGCCCGAGCACGTACCGCATGTACCGCGGCGCCGGCTGGTACACCGAGAAGACCGCCGCGGTCGCGACGCGCAACGGGAACCTGATCACCGATCGCAGCGTGGTGGTCGGGATTCGCTGCGCGAAATAAGTCATTTGGCCGTGCTCGGGCTGGTGCTCGGCCGTGCTCGCCGGCAACTGAGTGCACGAGGCACGAGCACGAGGCTGGGGTAGCATCGGGGCATGGCGAGGGTCGTCCGCGCATCGCTTCTCTTCGCGACGCTCGTCGTGGTTCGGTGCGGGCTCTTTCCGTCGCTCGATGGGCTCTCGGGCGAGCACCGCGGACGGCTCGGTTGCGGACGCTTCGGATGCGCCAACCGTTTTGGATGCGCCGGCGGCGGACGCCGCGGACGCCGCGGATGGCGGGCGGTGGTGCGATTCGCTCGTGCCCGCGCCGATGTTTTGCGACGACTTCGACGATCAAGGTTTCTTCTCGCGCTGGACGAACACGCTCACGAGCAACGGCGGATCCGTGAGCCGCGACACGAGCGCGTTTCGTTCGTCGCCCAACGCGCTGCTCGCGCTGTCGCCCGCTTCGTCGTCGTCCGTTCAGGCCACCGTCTACCTCGAGGCGACCACGACGAAGAGCAAGGTCCACGCGGCGTACGACATGCGCATCGACGCGCGCGACACGGCCGTCGGCTACGCCGAGATCAACTACATCCATTTCTTCACGCCCGGGCTCGAGTTCGGTTTCTACCTGCGCGTCTACAACACCGCGGGGGCGAGCACGATCACGAGCGAGGCGTACCTCGCCGACGGCGGCGTTCCCTCGCACGATGTCCCGCTCTCTGGCACGTCACGCTTCGACGCGTGGACGCGCGTGGAGGTCGACGTCGATCTCGCGAGCTCGACGCACATGCTGACGGTCACCCTCGACGGCCAGCCCGCCGCGCAGCAACCGTTGGAATCGAACCTCTACGCGCCCGGCCCCGTGCGCGTCAGCGTGGGGACGGGTTACACGGGCCACCCGACGACGGGCGCGTGGAGCATCCGATACGACAACGCGACGATCGATTGGCAGTAGGCGAGCACGAGGCACGAGCACGAGAATCGAGCACGAGAATTTGATCTTTCAGCTTGGCATACCCGCGCGGAAGCGAAGCGCCCCGTCGTAGGCGTGGAGTTGGGTTACCGATTCACGCTGTGACTTCGCGGATTCGTGCTCGTCCTCGTGAGCGAAGCAGGACTCGACACCGATCACGATCACGAATCGCTACAAGGTCGTGGCCCAATCCCTCCCGTACCCACCTCCCCCGGCGGCGCGGAGCGACGCCGTGGGGGAGGCAGCCGCGCGCAGGGCTCGCGCGCAGAGCCGCGCGCAGCCGAAGTGTGGTGTAGCGCCGCGCACTGGCGGCGAGCACGGCCGAGCACGAGCCCGAGCACGGCTGGGAGGGGGCACAAAAAAATCAATCCCCCGGATCTTCCACGACGTTGTCCGGCTCCACGCTCGGGGTTCCATCGAAGCGCACGAGGTTCACGTCGACCGCGTCGCCCGCGACGTCGACGACGAGGAAGTGGTGGAACGCGTGATCGAGCGTTGCCTTGTTGAGCGGCGCGCCGAGGCCGCCGGTGATGTAGCTGCGGATGCCGCCTTGGTAGAAGCGGATGAACTGGTGGACGTGGCTCGCGAGGATCAGCTCGACGTGCGCCTCTTGGAACATCGCGAGCGCGGCGGCGGAGTCCTTCTCGCCGCGCGCGCCGTCTTCGTCCATGCCGTGCGTCGAGACGCCGTTGTGCGCGAGCGGTTTGTGCATGCCGACGAAGATGTGGCGCACGTTCGCGTCGAAGCGCGCCTCGTCGAGATCGCGTTTGAGCCACGCGAGCTGGTCGTCGCCGAAGCCGGCCTGGCTCACGTTGTCGAGCGCGACGAAATGGACGTGGCCGGGGAGGTTCACGGAGTACGCGATCTTGCCTCGGAGCGTGCTCCGCACGGGCGTCCGCGCGTTCTCGAGGAAGTGCGCGCGGAAGCTCCTGTGCGCGGCCTCGGCGCCGAGGTTGAAGAACCCGATGAGCTTCACCTCGTGGTTGCCGAGCACGGGATAGAACGAGACCGTGCCGAGGCCGTCGAGCTCGTTTCGGAAGTGCGCGTCGAACGAGGGCGTGAGCTCCATGTCGCCGAGGAAGAGGAACGCGCTCGCGCCGCGCGCCTTCGCTTCGCGAAACGCCCACGGGAGCACGTGCGCGCTGTCGTCACGCGAGTCACCGCCGACGACGATGCGGACGTGACCATCGGGGACGGGCACGGCGACCGTCGGCGGAGCGTTTTGCGCCGTCCCGCCGCCGCACCCCACGACCAACAAGAGCGCTAGCCCGAGCTTGTGCATCGAGCGCGATGATAGCGCTCAAGCGGCAAATTCGGAGGTCCACACCTCGCCGCGCATCGCGGCGACGAGCGCGCTCGCCTGAGCTGCGTTCGGCAGGCCGAGCGTCCGCGCGAGCGCGCGATCGGGCTCGACGTGTGAAGACGCCTCTAGCTCGTCGATGGCACGCAGCATCGCCGCCTCGACGCGCGCGCGCTCTTCGGACGTGATCCGCGCCATCGCCCACTCGAAGACGCGCCAGCCGAGCGCGGCGTGTCGAACCTCGTCGCGCGCGATGCGCTTCATCGTCGCGCGCACGCGGAAGTCGCGCGCGTGCTCGCCTTGCCACTGCGCGACGAGCGCGCCGAACGTCTCGCGCACGCACCCCTCGACCGCGTTTTCGATCGCGATCTCGACGATGGGACGAACGCGCGCCGTGCCCACCTCGGGCTTCTGCGGGACGCCGCCGAACGCGCGCGCGAGCGCTCCGACCTCGCGCGCGTGACGTACCTCGTCGGCCCGAGCGCGATGCGCCGACCGCGTCAGCGACCTCGGCGCGCCGTGCGCACGAAGCTCCGCGGCCAGGATTGAAAACGCGCTCACTGCTGCGGCCTCGAGGTACGCCGCGCGCGCGAGGTAGTCCCCCACCGAGCCGTGCGTCTCCTCCGTCGGTGCGTTCAACAAATTCGCGGGCAGGCGCCCGGTGCACATCCCCTGGCACGTGAGCACGTCGGTGCTCGAGTCGAACGTGCAGAAGCCCCACTGCGTGCCGCCGCAGAGCGCCTGGCACGACGAGGTCGGCACGTATCCGGCGTCGCCATCGAGCGCGCACTTCGAGATGTCGCCCGAGAGCTGCACGGTCTTGTTGCTGCACGGCCCCGTGCCGGGGTCGATGACCTGCGCGTTGCACCCGGGCAGGCCCGTGTCGATGCTCGTGTCCGAGCCGGCGTCGGAGCCGCCCGCGTCGCCGTTGTCGATGGTGCCGCCGCACGCGAGCGCCGGCGTGGCGAGGGCCGCGATCATCGCGCGGCGAAGGAGGACCGAGAGACCATGAGCGTGCATGCCTCGGGCCAATGCACGACGCGCGCCACCACGAAATAGGCTGATTTACGCGAGATCCGCGCGTGTCAGATCGTGCCGCGGCCGATCGCGTGATCGCGGTGTCAGGGAAACTTGCCGGTCGCCGCGAGGAGATCGAGCCGCGCCTGGCGCGAGGTGTCCTCGGCGATCGTCGCTTGCGTGGCGGCGTCGCGCGCCTGGCGCTCGGCGTCGATGACGTCGAGGTTCGTGATGGCGCCCGCTTGGTAGGCGAGCGTCGCGAGCTCGAGCGCGTGGTTCGCGGCGGACTCGGCCTCGTGCGCGGCCTTCACGGCGTCCTCCGCGGTGCGCACCTCGGAGTACGCGACGCGCACCTCGGAGCTCGCTTGCCGGAGCGTCGCGTCGACGCCGATGCGCGTCTCGTCGACGATCGCGGTGCGCTCCTTGCGCGTGCCGTAGCGGAAGCCGCCGTCGTAAATCGGGAACGTGAAGAGCGCCTGGAGCTGCCAGCCCGTGGTCGGGAACGTGAGCGACGCAGGGTTTTGGTAGAAGGGCTCGAACGCGAGGCCGAGGAGCGGCATGTAGTCCGTCCAGCTGTCGCGCTCGACGTGCCGCGCGGCGGTGAGCTGTCCGCGCGCGAGGCGCACGTCGGCGCGCTGGCTGTCCGCGTCGCGGAGCGCCGTGGGGAGCGTCATCTGCTCCGCGAGCTGCGGCTCCTCTTTGACGTCGAGCGGCTCGTTCACGCCGACGAGGACGCCGAGCGCCTCGCGCGCCCGGTCGCGCGCGATGATCGCGGCCTGCACCTGCACCTCCGACGAGCCGAGCTGGCTCATCGCGCGCGCCTCGTCGAGCTTGTTGCCGACGCCCCCCGTGACGCGCGTGTGCGCGTAGTCGTAGTGCGCTTTGGCGTTGTCACGCGCGGTGATGGAGACCTCGAGCAGGCGCTTGAGCGAGAACACGGTGAGGTACGCGTGCGCGGCCGCGACGATCACCTGGCGGTTCGTGTCCGCCACCGAGAGCCGCTGCACGTCGACGTTCTCCGCCGCGTGCGACCACCGCGCCCAGTTCGACGCCGACACGATCGGAACGTTCAAGAGCAGGTTTCCGAAGATCTGGTTCTGCGCGGAGATGATCGTCGTCGACGGCGCGGGGAGGGTTCGGTTCGCGTCGAGCAGCGTGTACTGCGCGCCGAACGAGAGGGTCGGGAGCGAGGCCGCGCGCGTCTCCTCGACGACGGCCTGGAGGCGCCGCACCTCGACGTTCGCCTTCTGCGAATTCGGGTTGTTCTCGCGCGCGAGCCTCACCGCGTCGTCGAACGAGATCGCGCGGATCTCCGCGGCGTGCGCGGCGGGCGCGACGAGCGCGAGGGCCAACGCGACGAGCCGCTTCATGCCTCGGCCTCGTCTTGGTCGGGCTGCGTGCGTCGCGCGAAGCGATCGAGCAGCGTGTAGAGCGAGGGGATCAAGAAGAGCGTGACGACGGTCGACACGGCGAGGCCGCCGATGACGGCGCGCGCGAGCGGCAGGTTGGCCTCGCTGCCCTCGCCGACGCCGAGCGCCATCGGCAAGAGGCCGAAGATCGTCGCGAGCGTGGTCATGAGGATCGGGCGCAGGCGCGTCTGCGCCGCTTGCACCGTGGCCTCGAAGAGCGGCATGCCGCGCCTTCGCAGCACGTTCGCGAAATCGACGAGCAAAACGCCGTTGGACACGACGATGCCGACCATCATGATGATGCCCATCGCGCTGTTCACGCTGAGCGTCGTCTTCGTGACGAAGAGCGTGAGCATGACGCCGCTGATGCCCATGGGGACGCTGAACATGATGACGAGCGGGTCGACGAGCGATTTGAACTGCGACGCGAGCACCATGTAGACGAGCGCGATCGCCATGAGCCCCGCGAAGCCGATGCCGGCGAACGCGGCCTTCTGCGCCGCCGTTTGGCCGCCGAGCGTCGCCGTGAAGCCGTCGGGCGGTGGGTTGTCGTCGACGATCTTCTGCACGGCCGCGCTCGCGGAGCCGAGGTCCTTTCCGGGCGCGACGTTCGCGGTCACGTCCACGATGCGCTGGAGGTATTTGCGCGCGATCGTGACGGGCCCGCTCGACCGCGTGACCTTCGAGACGTTCGACAGCGGCACGATGCTCCCCGAGGGGCTGCGCAGGAACACGTCGTCGAGATCTTCGACGTTCGAGCGATGCGAGTCGTCCGAGCGAACGTTGATGTAGTACTCGTTTCCGGTCTTCGGATCGGTGAACGGAACCGGCGAGAACTGCGTGCTCCCCGCGAGCGTCGCGAGGACGCTCTGCGCGACCTGCTGCTCGGAGAGCCCGAGCACGCCGGCCTTCTCGCGATCGACGACGACGTCGAGCTCCGGGTAGTTCTCCTCGCGCGACACGTCCACGTCGACCATCAGCGGCGCTCCGCTCGCGTCGGTCGCGTTCCGGAGGAGCCCCTTGAGCCGCTTCGCGTAGACCGAGGCTTGATCGAGATCGTAGCCGACGACCTCGACGTCGATCGGCGCGGGCGACCCGAAATTCAAGATGCGCTTCACGATGCCGCCGGTGAAGAAGAAGATCTGCGTCCCCGGGAAGTCGTTTCCGAGCGCGGTGCGCACCTTCTCGGTCGCCTGGACGTCGCTGATGGATCGCTCGGACTTGGCGACGAGGTTCACGTTGAGGTTTCCCGAATGCGGGCCCGTGTTCGCCGTGAAGATCGCCGTGCGCCCGTAGGGGAGGCCGTTGTCCGAGAGGAGCGTCGTGAAATTCTCGCCGCCTTGCGGCTTCTCGAGCGCCTTCGACACCGTCGCCTCGAGGCGCTCGGCGATCTGCTCCGTCCGCTCGACGCGCGTGCCGATCGGCGCGCGGTAGATCACCTGGAATTGTCCTTCGTCGCTGTCGGGGAAGAACTCGGTGCCGATCTTCTTCATCAAGAGGAACGACGCGCCGAACGCGCCGAACACGGAGATGATCAAGATCGCGCGGTGGTGGAGGATGAAGCGGAGCGCGCGTCCGTACACCGCGTCCATGCGATCCCACGCGCGCGAGAGAAAAGCCGTGATCCCCGAGCGCGTCTGGTCGACGTGCGATTTCATCACGTAGTAGCAAAGGAGCGGCGTCACCGTGCGCGAGACGAAGAAGCTCACGATCAGCGAGAAGCTGATCGTCATCGCGAACGGCAAGAATAGATTCCGCTGGACGCCCTGCAGGAACAGCACGGGGAAGAAGACGACGATCGTCGTGATCGTCGAGACGAGGATCGGCATCGCGACTTCTTGCGCGGCCTTGAGCACCGCGTTCTTGCGGCTCGGATCCGTCTCGAGGTGCCGGTGAATGTTCTCGAGCTCGACGATCGAGTCGTCGACGAGCCGCCCGACCGCGAGCGCGAGCCCGCCGAGCGTGAAGACGTTGAGCGTTTGCCCCGTGAAATAGAGGGGAACGAACGTCGCGACGATCGAGAGCGGGATCGCGACCGACACGATCGCGGTCGCGCGCCCGCTCAAGAGGAAGATGAGGATGACCGCGATCGCGAGCGCGCCGCCCTGGACGGCCTCGTGCTCGAGCGATTTCACGGCGGCGCGGATGTACGTCGACTGGTCGAACGAGATGTCGCACTTCACGTTCGCCGGGACGTTGCGCAGGTGCTTGATCGCGTCGCGCACCTCGTCGACGACCTGGATCGTGTTCGCGCCGGGCTGCTTGAGCACGCGGATGTAGACGCCGCGCTGGCCGTTGACGCGCACGATGTTGAACTGATCGGCGGTCGCGTCCTCGACGTTCGCGACGTCGCCGATGCGCACGGACGCGCCGGTCTGGCCCGCGAGCGACGGGTTCGCGGCCTGCACGACGACGTCCTCGAGGGGCTTGGCCGAGTCGACCTGCGTGTTGGTGAAGACGTTGTAGTCGAGGTTGCCCGTGCGCAAATCGCCGCTCGGGAGCAGGAGGTTCGTGTTCCGCACGGCGCTGACGACGTCGAGGATGCCGAGGTTTCGCGCGCGGAGCTTGTCGCGGTCCGTCATGACCTCGATCTCGCGCGTCTTGCCGCCGCCGACGCTCGCGCTCGCGACGCCGGAGAGGCGCTCGAACTGCGGCTCGATGACGTTGTACGAGAGATCGTAGAGCTGGCGCTCGTCGAGCCCCTCGCCGCGCACGACGACCTGCACGACGGGGATGTTCGTGATGTCGAACTTGAGGATGAACGGCTGCTGAATCCCCGGCGGCAGCGTGTTCATGATCTGGCCGACGCGCTGCTGCACCTCGAACTGCGCGTTGTCGAGGTTCACGTCGTAGTTGAACCAGACCGAGACGACCGAGACGCCTTGCTTCGACGTGCTCTCGACGCGATCGACGCCGGGCGACGCCGCGACCGCGCGCTCGATGGGCTGCGTGATCGACTTCTCGATGTCAGCAGGTCCGGCGCCCGTATAGAAGGTCGCGACGCGCACGACCGGGATGTTGATCGACGGGAAGAGATCGACCGAGAGCCGATCCACGGACACGGCGCCCAGGACGAGCACCATGAGCGACATCATCAAGATGAGGATCGGATTCCGGAGCGCGAGCCGCGTGAGCCACATGGCTTAGTGCGCGTCCGGGCCGTCGAGGGACGCTTTGGTGAAGGGGTCCACGTTGCGCGTGACGCGCACCTCGGCGCCGGGCGAGAGGCCGTCGATGCCGGCGGTCACGATCTCGTCGTTCGACGTCACGCCCGAGAGGACCTCGAGCGTGTTGGCCAACTCGACGCCGACCTGGATCTCGCGGCGATCCACTTTGTCGCCGAGGAGCACGTAGACGTAGTGTTTGCGATCGGAGATCTGCACGCTCGACGCGGGCACGACGGGGACGTCGTGGTGGATCTCCTTCACGATCGCGCCGATGCCGTACATCCCGGGGCGGAGCTCGCCCGTGTCGTTCTTCAGCTGGACCTCGGCGTCGAGCGTGCGCGTCGTCGGGTCGAGCGCGGGCGCGACGCGGACGACCTTGCCCTGCAGCGATTTCCCGGGGAGCGCGTCGAGCTCGACGTGCGCTTCCTTGTCGATGCTGATGCCGCTGATCTCGCGCTCGGGGATCGCGATGAAGACGCGGAGCACGTCGACGCGGACCACCGTCATGATCGCGGTGCCACCCGACGTCGGACCGACGAGCGCCCCCGGATCGAGCTTGCGCACCGAGACGACGCCGTCGAGCGGCGCCTCGATGCGCGTCTCGCCGAGGCGCGTCGCGAGCCCGCCGACCTGGGCCTGCGCCGAGGACTGCGTAGCCTCTGCGGTCGCGAGCGCGGTCGTCGCGCTCTGGAGATCTTGCTGCGAGATGACGCCGCTCGGCGCGAGCTTCTGCGCGCGCTCGAGGTTCGCGCGCGCGAGCTGCACGGCGGCTTGCGTCTGCGCGAGCGTGCCGCGCGCGGTCGAGAGCTGATCGGGAAGATCGCTCGGTCGCACGAGCGCGACGAGCTGCCCGCGCTTGACCACGTCGCCGCGATCGACGAGCACCGCGTCGAGGTACCCGAGCGTCTTGGAGGAGACGTCGGCCTGCGCGAGCGGCCGGAGGTCGACCGGCGCGCGCACCTCGACGGGCACGTCGCGCTTCTGCACTTTCGCCACGACCACGAGCGGAGGCGGACGTTTCCTCGGCGCGGCGTCCTTGCTGCCACACCCGAGCACCAGCGCGATCGCGAATGCAACCTCGCAGGCCGGAGCGAAGCGAAGGTACGAGGTTGCGACGTCGGGCGCCGCGACTCGCCTCATCACGCGTCCTTCTCGCGACGCCCTTCGCCGCGCCTTCGCCCCTCGGGACGCGGCGGAAATTGCCTGCGCTCGCCCTTGCGCCGATCGACGGCGGCGCGACGCTCGCGAGTCTTGAGACCAGGCTTCGCCATTCTCAAAACGAACGATCGTGTAGCAGCGTGCCCGCTGGCAAGTTTTTTGGGTAAGTTTACAAATCGATGAGCCTGAAAAAGTCGCTGATGAATCGTGGCATGAAGCTGATGACCGACCCGCGCGTCATGAAGCTCATGCAGGACCCGCGCGTCATGAAGGCCGTGATGACGGCCATGAGCATGCCCGGGAAAGTGCAGACCTTCGGAAATGAGCAGGTCGAGAAGATCGCGAAAGCCATGGCGCTCGCGACCGAGGACGAGGTGAACGACCTCAAGCGTACGGTGCGCACCCTCGAAGAAGAGGTCGCGCACTTGCGCAAGGAACGCGAAGAACGCACCAAGAAGAAGTGACCATCTCTCGCTCGGCCGCTGATGTTCGAGGGGCGAGCCCCTCGAGCTCCCCTCCATGCAATCGGGAGGTTCCGTGATGTTGGGCCACACGGTCGTGGAGGAGCGGGGCGCGTCGAAGACGATGGCGTTCCTGCACGGGATCCTCGGGTCTGGGTCGAACTGGCGCACGTTCGCCAAGCGGTTCGTCGCGGCGAAGCCCGATTGGCGCGCCGTGCTGATCGATTTGCGCAAGCACGGCGCGTCGCAAGATTTTCCGCCGCCCCACACGCTCGCGGCGTGCGCCGCGGACCTCGCCGCCCTCGAGGAGGAGCTCGGCCGGTTCGACGGCGTCCTCGGCCACAGCTTCGGCGGCAAGGTCGCGCTCGAGCACGTCTTCGCGCGGAAGGATTTGGACGTCGCGTGGATCCTCGACTCCGCGCCCGGCGCTCGCCCGGACCGGCGCGGGTCCGAGTCGACGGTGCAAATCGTGAAGATGATCGGCTCGCTCCCCGAGCGGTTCGAGACGCGCGACGCGTTCGTCGCGTACGTCGAGCAACAAGGCGTCGAGCGCTCGATGGCGATGTGGCTCGCGATGAACGTGCGCCAGGCCGACGACGGCGACGGTTACGTCATGCGCGTCGACGTGCCCGCGCTGCGCGCGCTCCTCGACGATTATTTCGCGCGCGATCTGTGGTCGCTCCTCGAGGACCCGGCGCGCACCACGAAGGTGCACCTCGTCGTGGGCGGAAAATCGAACGTGCTCGACACCGGCGAGAGGGCGCGCGCGCAGCGCGTCGCGGTCCAGTGGCCGGACACGTCGTGGCTCCATGTCGTGCCGAACGCGGGCCACTGGATCCACGTCGACGCGCCGAACGAGCTGTTCGATCTCGTTGTACACTACACATAATGGTGACCGACTCGGAGGGAGGGAATGCGGGCGTGCTACCTGCACGCCCGCCGGCGATCGTCCTCGATCACGTGACCAAGCGCTTCGGCGAGACGGTCGCGGTGCGCGATCTCTCGCTGTCGATCGCGCCCGGCGCGTTCGTCGGGCTCCTCGGTCGAAACGGCGCGGGGAAGTCGACGACGCTGAAGATGCTCACGGGCCTGCTCGCGCCGACGAGCGGGACGATCCGCTTGCTCGATCAGAGCTTCGATGAGCACGCGGTCGCGCTGAAGCGCCGCATCGGCGTGATGCCCGAGGACATGGCGCTCCTCGAGATGCTCACCGGCCCGCAGTACATGCGCTTCGTCGGACGCATGTACGGCCTCGAGGACGACGTCGTCGACGCGCGCCGCGCGGAGCTCTTCGAGAAGCTCGATCTCGTGCCAGGCGCGCGCACGGTCATCGCCGACTACAGCTTCGGCATGAAGAAGAAGGTCGCGCTCTGCGCGGCGCTCGTGCACGCGCCCGAGATCGTCTTCCTCGACGAGCCGTTCGAGGGCATCGACCCCGTCACGAGCCGCACGATCAAGGACATCCTCGCGGCGCTGCGAAAGCGCGGCACGACGATCCTGCTGACGAGCCACATCCTCGAGATCGTCGAGAAGCTCTGCGAGGAGATCGCGATCCTCGAGAAGGGCGAGCTCCTCGGCTTCGGGACGCTCGAAGATCTGCGAAAAGGGACGACGCTCGAAGCGGCGTTCGTGGAGCTCGTGGGCGGCGCGCGCGTCGGGGAGCTCTCTTGGCTCGCGTGAACGCGCCGCGGCCGGTCTTCGCGCTCCTCGCGGCTCACCTCCAGGCGACGCGCAACCGCGCGACGCGCGAGCTCGGTCGATCGGGCGTGTGGGTGCTCGGGTTGTTCCTCGCGCTCATCGGCACGACGTTCCTCGCGCCGCTCTGGGCCGCGATGCTCGGCCTCGGTTGGGCGTTCGGCGCGAGCCTCCCCGGCGCGAGCACCGAGGCGCTCCTCGGCGCGCTCCTCTTCGGCATGTCGTACCTCGGCGGCGCGACGAGCGGCTCGATCAGCGGCGCCAAGCAGCTCACGTGGGAGTCGTATCGAACGTATCCGGTGAGGCTCCGCTCCATCTTCCTCGCCGAGCTCGTCGCGAGCGCCGCCGACCTCATGCCCATCGTGCTCGGCGTCGCGACGATCGCGCTCTGCGGAGGCCTCGCCATCGCGAACTGGCGGCTCTTGCCGCTCTTGCCGCTCGTCGTGATCGAGGGCGTCGCCTCCGCGCTCGTCGTGCAGCTCCTCGTCGGCGCGCTCGCCGAGCGACTCATCCGGCGCCTGCGCCTCGCGCTCAACGTGCTCGTCATCGTGCTCGCGATCGGCATCGTCTTCGCGACCATGGTGCCTATCGCGTCGCAGTCTTCGGATCCGATGGTCTCGGCGCTGACGAACGCGTCACGCGCGCGTGGGCTGCTCGAGCGCGCCGCCTTCCTTCTGCCGACGACGTGGACCGCGCGCTCGCTCGGCGCTCTCGCGGCTGGCCGCATCGGCGCAGCGCTCGCGTACCACGCGATCCCCATTGCGGCGCTCGCAGCGCTCGCGCGCCTCGCCGCGCACCTCGTCGAACGCGAGGTGTCCGGCGACGCCCCCGGCGATCAACCGAGCGAGCGCCTCTGGAGCTTCCGCACGGCCGCGCAGGGCGTCGCAAGGTTGCAGTTTGCAACCATCTTGGACAGCCGCGTCGGCCGCTTCGGGCTCGTCTTTCCCCTCATGGTCGTTGTCCTCGTGCGTGGCCCGCTCACGGCGCTCGTCGGCCGCGCGCCGTGGGCCGTCCCGGGCGCGTTCATCTACGTCGCGCTCCTCGGAAGCCAATTCCAGCTCAATCAGTTCGGCCTCGACGCCCACGGCACGAAGGCGCTCCTGCTCTTGCCCATCGAGGAGGCCGACATCTGGCGTGGCAAGGCACGCGGCCTCTTGCTCTATCAAACGCTCCAAGCCGCTTCGCTCGCGATCTTCCTCGTGCTCGTCCAGCGCCCGTCGATCGTGGAGATCGCGTCGGGCGTGCTCGTCTTCTTCGCGATGGTCTCCGTGCAAAACGCCGTGGGTCGTCCGACGAGCGTCCTCATGCCGCGCATGATGCCGCGCAAGCGCATGCAATCGAACGCGACCCCGCTCGGCGCGGTGCTCATCGCGCTCGGCATGTCGCTCGGCTTCGGCGGAATCCTGGGCGTCGCGTTCGCGGTCCTCGCGAAGAGCGCGCCCGGTTGGCGCCCGGTCGTCGCCGCGGCGCTCTTGGGGATTTCGGTTTTCGCGCAGCGCGCGCTCTTGCCGCACGCGACGCACTTGCTCCGTCGCCGCAAGGAGAAGCTCATCGCGGCGCTGGGGTGAGAGAGAATGAACAGGGAGATCGGGAAGATCAGAATGGGTGGTGGGGTGACCCCGGACTGAAGTCCGGGGCCATGGAGAGATCAGCGGAGCGCAGTGGCGGTTTGCACACGCCTGGGCGAAAGGAGCAGTAAGCCCAGCCCTGACGGGCCGGGCTCACACGGCACTTCGGTTGAGTGGGTCGAATGTGGCGTTCACTGGAGTCGAAACGCGCCACATGAATTACTGCCGAATCAAGTTTCGCGGCTGCTCGTGAAGAGTGCGGTGAACTTCGTTGGACCATCGTTCGCGCTCCCGTCGCACACGGGATTCGGCTTGGTACTGGAGCCCTTAGACCGGGTGCTAAGCTACGTTCAGAATGCTTCGCAGCCGTGGGCCAGTCGGCGTCGCGACGCTCATTGTGGTGTTTGTCGTGACCGGCAGCTCGCCGTTGCGGGTCGTATCGACGCTCACCGCATGCTCTGGCTGCACGTCCAACGAACAATGTGGACCCAACCAAAACTGCTGTGGAGGGTCGTGTTGCAGCGAAACGTGCTGCGGTGATCCGCAACATGGCACATGCACGAAGCTCAGCGACAATGAGAATTGCGGAGCATGCGGCATCAACTGCAACAAAGCCGGCGGCTGCTCGTTCTTCCATTGCCAGTTCCTCACTGACTTCGGCGATGGCGGGCTCACAAACGGGTTCTATTGCGCGTACTGAGTTGTCACCCCCGCGCTCTGAATGTCTTCAGCATGCGCATCGGGCACGCTCGCAGGACGTGAGCCCGTGCCCCGGCCCGCGCGCGTAAACGATTCATCGCAAAGAACTTGTTCTCACCATCATTGACGGCAGCTCAGGCCACCGAGAGATTGGCCCTCCACAAAAAAATACTCCCCGCCTGAACGTCACACCGAGAGATGATTTGTGCCGCCTCGTACGTAGAAGACCTCGTGAGACTCTCTTCGGTCGCTCTCCTTCTCAGCGCGTGTCAGGCGACTCCTTCGCCCGCGACCGTCGCGATTGCGCCCGTCGACGCTGGGGATCCTCCTCGGAGCGACGCAGCAATCTCGCAGGCGCATCGCGCCATTGCCGACGATCCACGGCGCTCGATGGACGAACGGTGCGCGGACGCGTTCGCTACGTTTCGCACGCGCATCCATCCCGGTGACAGCGCTGCGGCCGTGCGCGCCGTGCTCGGGACGCCGACGTGGATCGGCTCGGACGCGCCCGTCGACGTGCTCGGCGGTGAGGTCCCCGTCGAGATGACCGACACGGATCAAATCGTCGTCTTCATGTGCTTGCCCAAGCCCGACCCGCGCGCGAACGGCCTTCCGTGGAGCCCGTGGGCGATCTACGCGCGCCTCGAAGGACGCGACCACAAGACGTTCAGCGCGTTCCTCTCGAGCGGGACCACGCAGAAGCTGATCGAGTACGCCCTCTGCCACGTGGACGCGAGCGGGCAGAAAATGGCCATCGAGCGCTTCCGGTAATCGTCGCGGCAACGCGCCACCCTGGAGCTACGCGCAGGCCGATCGCGGGTAGCTCGGAGAGCTACTCCACGAAGTCGAGCGACTTTCCGTACGTCTCCGGGAGGGAGCGGAGCGCGAGGAGCGCGATGACGAGCGTGATCGCGCCGACGGCCGCGGCGCTGCCTACGACGCCGAGCGGGCCCTTCAGCGCGTTGAACGCGAGCGTCACGGGGACGACCGAGCCGCGGACGAAGTTCGGCGCGGTGGTCGTCGCGGTCGCGCGCACGTTCGTGCCGAACTGCTCCGCGGCCACGGTCACGAACACCGACCAGTAGCCCGTGCCGAATCCGAGCACGACGCTCGCGGCGTAGAAGAGCGCGAGCGAGTGGCGGCCGAGGAAGAAATAGATCGGCAAGCTCGCCGCCGTGATCAGGATGAACGCGAGCAGCGCGCGCTTTCGGCTCTTGAGCCGCTGACTCAAGAGGCCGCTCGCGAAGCCGCCAAGCGCGAGGCCTGCGTAGTTCACGAGGATCGCGAACGCTGCGTCCGGCGCGGGCTTGAGGCCCATCGCGCGGCCGACCTCGGGCGAGAGCGTCACGAGGATGGCGACGGCGTACCAGATGGGGACGCCCACGAGGATGACGGTGACGTAGCGGCGGACGCGCGAGCGCGTCGCGAAGAGCGCGAAGAAGTTCCCGCGCTCGATCGACACGTCCTTCTTCACGCGCTCGTAGAAGCCCGACTCGAGCACGCCCACGCGCAGGAGCAGGAGCGCCAAGCCCAGGCCGCCGCCGATGAAGTACGAGACGCGCCAGACGGTGAGCTTCGCGACGAAGACGCCGACGACCGCGCCGAGGATGCCGAAGCTCGCGACGATCGTCGTGCCGTAGCCGCGCCACTCCTCGTCGAGCGACTCGCTGACGAGCGTGATGCCGCCGCCGAGCTCGCCCGCGAGCCCGAGCCCCGCGAGGAATCGCGCGGCCGCGTACTGCGGGACCGTGTGCACGAAGCCGTTCGCGATGTTGGCGAGCGAGTAGAGGATGATGCTGCCGAAGAGCACCGAGATTCGCCCACGCTTGTCGCCGAGCGTCCCCCAGAGGATGCCGCCGATGAGGAGCGCGATCATCTGCACGTTGAGGAGCAGCTGCGTCGGACCGATCTGCGCGTCCGCGGCGATGCCGAGGCTCTCCAAGCTCGTCTTCCGGACGATGCCGAAGAGGAGCAGGTCGTAGATGTCGACGAAATAGCCGAGCGCGGCGACGATGACCGCGAGCCGTGCTCCGCGCGAGAACGCCGCTGGCATGCGGCGTCTTTACCATCGCGGCGAAGCCGCGGAGCAGATTAAGAGCTACAGGCTCTCGAGGTACTCGACGAGGTTCTGCTTGTCGTCCGCGGTGAGGGCGTCGGTGTTTCCGTGCTTCGAGCCCGCGCAGCTCGGGTCCGTGAAGCGATCCATCAGCGTGGTCGCGCAGCCGTCGTGCATGTAAGGCGCGCGATCCGCGACGCCGACGAGCATCGGAACTTGGAGCGCCGGGGTCGCGCCGAGCGAGTCGGTCTTGCCGATGTCTTGGTTGTCCGGGCGGGTGCCGGCGCCGGCGATGTGGCACGTGCCGCACGCGGCCGCGCCGTCGAAGAGCGCCTTGCCTGCCGCGACGCGCGTCTGATCGAGCGTCGCACGAACGGGGACGCGCGGCATCGAGTTGAGGAAGCGCGCGAGCGCGGGCGTCTGCGCGGCGCTGATCGCCATGCCGCCCATGCGGTGCGTGAAGACCTCGTCGCAGAGCGTCTGCAGGTCGGCCATGTCGCCGTCCCAGTGATAAGGCGCGCTCGGCGTCACGACGCCGCCGCGGAGCGACTGCGTGCGGCGCACGCGCTCTCCGCTCGCGAGCGAGAAATGCCACGTGTGGCTGTCGTCTCCGCCTTCGGGGTGACAGTTCATGCACGCGATGCCGACGCCGGTCGGCATGTGGAACACGTCGAAGCCGGTGTCGACGTGCGATTTGTTCTGGTGGAACTGCACGACCCCGAGGAGCGCCGCGCTCTGCAGCGACTGATTGAGCGGCGCACGAAGGACGATGAGGCCCGGGTTTGCGCCGCGACGCTGAAGCACGAGCGTCGGGACCTGCGCGCCGCGCGCGTCGGCGATCGCGGTGAACTCGTCCGGCGTGCCGGAGCTGAGGCCGTCGTCGACGACGAACACCGATTGGAACTGCGGGTCGAGGACGTCGTTGCCGCTCGTCTCGATGACGCCCTTGATCGACACGGTCTCGAAATCGCCGAGCGGCGAGGTCGCCATGTCGACGACGGGGTTCGAGTGGAGCGCGACCGCGCCCTGGTTGCCGCCCATCGAGGCGACCGCGACGGTGACGACGCCGCCCGCGCCGCCTTGGACGATCGTGCTCTGTGACGTGCCGCCGTACGAGCTCACGCCCGGAGGCTGCGCCACGTCGATCGGCGTGTTGGACGCCACTTGATAAAGGACGCGGACGCCGCCGTTCGGCAGCTTGCCCGCGCGCCACGCGACGTCGGGAGCGGACGCGGACATCACGCTCGACGGCATCGCCGGAAGCGCCGTGTTCAGGACCGCGCCGGTCTTGTCGACCGTGAGGACCTGCGCCGAGCGGAAGCGTGTAACATACAAGTTGTCGCCGTCGACGACGACATCGCGGAGATCGCGGTCGAGCTGCACGCTGATCGTCGCGGGACCGCCGGCCGCCGGGAGCGACATGAGCTCGCCCGTCGCGCACGCGACCCAGATCGAGTCCGTCGACGCGTCGTAGTCGATGCCGCGCGGCGAGTTGCAGACCGATCGACGCATCAAGAGCGAAGCGCCGTTTTGGCCGAGGACGAGCGTCGCGATCGCGCCGCCCTCGCGGAGGACGACGTGCACGCGACCCGCACCGTCGACGACGAGGCGACCGGGCTGATCGCCCGGCTGGAGCGCGACGGTGTTGAGCAGCTGCGGATTCGCGCCGAGCGCGACCACGTTCACCACGTCCTCGTCCGGATCCGAAGCGAGCGCGATGGCGGTTCCGTCTTGGCGCGTGATCGCGAGGAGCGTTCCGCCGGAGATCGGCGCAGGCGGCGTCTCCGCCTGGAACGTCGCGCCCGCGAATACGGTGGGCTGATTGGGCGACACGGGCGTCGGCGGATCGACGACGGTCGTTTGCGTGGTGCAACCAAAGGCCGCCGCGATGACGAGGGCCACCGAGAATTTAAGCGTGTTCAAGAAGTCCTCCCTAGGTATTCAGCCATAGCTCACCCTCTTCAAAGGGCAATGGTCAGCGGTTCGGGATCTCAGCGCTCGACGCGACCCGAGATCCATTTGGCGAGCATCGGCCAAGTAGTCTGCGGCGCTTCGCGGCCGACCAACAAGTCGATGTGGCCGAGTGGCAGCGTGCGATACGTTTTGTCACGCGATTGGCTCCGCGCGTAGGCAGGTTGCACACCTTCGGGCGGCGCGAGATCGTCGTGCGCCCCCGCGACGACGAGGAGCGGGACGTCGAGCTTCTCGAAGCGCTCGCCGTAGTCTTTGTCGCCGCCGAATCGCTTCTGCGCGGCCCACTCGAACATCTCGGCGAGCTCGGCGAGGCCGGCGCGATCGAACGCGAGCTTCAAATGCTCGTTCAGCACGTTGGGCTCCATCGAGCCTTTGTGCCAGCCGCGCCAGGGCATCGGGTAGAGCGGGCTCTCGGCGAGCACGCGGAACGCGGCCATCGTCAGGCCCACGGGCCGGAGCGGCACCGGCGGGTTCGGCTTCAGTCGCAGCACGTTAACGAGGCGAACGAACGTCGCGATCGCGGTGAGCGAGGTCGAGCCCCGGCCGAAGTGGTACGGGCTTCCGAAGGACGCGACGCCGCCGATCGCACCCGCGAGCCCCGGCGCGGCCGCGTAGCTCACGAGCCCGCCGAGCGAGTGCCCCACGAGGAACACGGGCCGATCGCCCGCGATCGCACGAACCTCTTCCACCGCACGCGGGAGATCCTCTTCGACGTAGTCGCACACGCTCTTCGACCGCCGCGACCCGAAGTGCCGCGAGCGTCCGTGCCCGCGCAAATCCAGGTTGAATACGTCGTAACCCGCCTTCGCCAGGTAGTTCGCCATGCTCCGCGACGGCAGGTGCCACGCGTACCGGTTCTGGCCGAACCCGTGGACCAAGAGCACGAGACCGCGTGTCCCGCCCTCGTTCCGCGCCAGGCGTTTGCGGACCATCGCGAGCGGCACGGCCCCACGGGTGACGACGACCTCCTTCACGAACGTCTCCCGCTCGTGGCGATCGATGGTCTGGTCGACGTTCCTACCGAAGAGAATCAAAACGAAATTGCGTGCGCCGCTAAACGTTAGTGTAGCATCGACCGAAGCGTGGCACGAGCTGGCGCGTGGAGGCGATGGCACATGAAACGTCTGTCTTTGACTTGCTTGGTGGCTCTGACGGTTGGGCTCGCGGCGCCTCGAGCGTTCGCGGATGACACGGGCGCGACGACGACCGTCTCGACCGGCGCGACGAACACGAACGCGAACGCGACGGCGCCGACGACGACGGAAGAGAAGATCACCGACGTCCTCGAAGAGAAGGGGCGCGGCTACTACTTCCTCGGCGCGAACTACCGGCTCACGCTCGTGCCGGCGTTCATCATCCAACTGTTCGTCGACCAGGGACCGAACCTCGTCGGCTCGAGCACGGCCGGGATCAGCCTCGACTACCGCAAGGATCACTTCTCGATCGTGCCGGGCCTGAACTTCACGAACTACCAGATGGATCCGACGATCTTCGTCGAGAAGGGCAAGAGCGGCGTCGGCAACACGACGGTCGTGAGCTCGGAGCTGAAGGCCGTCTACCTCACCGTCGACCTGCTCTGGTCGGTGCCGATCGCGAAGGCCGGTCAGGTCGACTTCGAGTTCGGCTTCGCCGTCGGCGTCGGCGGCGTGTTCGGTGACTTGTATAATACATGGGTCAGCGACACGAACACGGGCGGCAACGTCTACAAGGACCAGGCCGGCACGACGTACTACCAGTGCGTGCAGACGGGACCGAACGGCTGCAACGCGAACCAGCACCAGAACTCGACGGTGGACAAGGTCGGCGCGGGCAAGGGCCACCGCGAGCCGATGTGGTTCGACTCGCCGAGCGGCAGCGTGCCGAACATCATGCCGTGGATCGAGCTCCCGATCTTGGGCTTGCGGTTCAAGCCGATCAAGCAGCTCGAGATGCGCCTGCAGACGGGCTTCTCGATCACCGGCTTCTTCTTCAACTTCGCGGCGTACTACGGCTTCGAGAGCACGAAGTCGACTCCGAAGTAGGGATGTGAAGGGGCTTCCGCCGCGTTACGAAGCGCTCCACCGTCTCGGTCAGGGCGGCGGAGGCGAAGTGTGGGCCGTGCGCGATCGCGTGCTCGGGACGCGCTGCGCGCTGAAGGTGCTCGCGAAGGACGCGGGCGAGCTCGAGCTCGTCGCGCTCGTGCGTGAGGCCGTCGCGCTCTCGGGGCTCGAGGGGCTCGGCGTGCCGCGCGTGCTCGCGTTCGGGACGCTCGGCGACGAGAACGCGGGGCGAAGGTACATGGTGCGCGAGCTCGTCGAGGGCAGGAGCCTCGACGAAATCTTCGACCAGAGCGTCATGACGGGAGACGAGCGCGAGTGGCTCGAGCCGCTCGCGCACGCGGCCGATCAGCTCACGGCGCTCCATCGCGCGGGGCTTCTTCACGGCGACGTGAAGCCCGCGAACGTGATCGTCTCCGCGGATCATCGCGGGACGCTCGTCGATCTCGGGCTCGCGGCGCCGCTGCGCGAAGGCGGGACGCGCGCGCGCGGGCTCACGCCGAAATACGCGGCTCCGGAGCTTCTTGCGGGCGAGCCGCTCACGGTGCGCGCGGAGGTCTACGCGCTCGCCGCGACGCTCGCCGAAGGGCTCGCGCGGCGCGGATCGGATCTGCCCGACGAGCCGCGCATGGCGCTCGCGAAGATCGCCGCGCGCGGCAAGGACGACGATCCGCAGAAGCGCTACCCGAGCACGGGCGAGATCGCGAGCGCGATCCGCCTCGCGGCGAAGCTTCCGCCCGCGGTCGAGGCGGAGGCTTGGCCCGTCGTAGGCATCGACGGCGTCTCGGACAAGCTCGCGGTCGCGGCGCGCGCGCTCGGTGCCGGAGACGTGCTCGTCGTCGTGGGAGAGCGCGGCTCGGGGCGCAGCACGCTCCTCCGGCGCGTCGCGTGGACGCTCGGCATCGAGGGAAAGCACGTGGTGCTCGCGGAGAAGCCGCGCACCGAGCTCGCGTGGCGCGACGCGATCGCGCTCGAGGTCGCGAGCAAGCCGTCGCCGAAGACCGTGATCGTGATCGACGACGGCGACGCGCTCGAAGAGGGCGCGCGCGTGCTCGTGCGCGAGGCGACGAAGGGCGGCGCGCGGCTCGTCGTCGCGTCGAGCGAGGCGACCGTGAAGGCGCTCGGGGGCGGGCGCGTCACGAAGTTCGAGGTGCCGCCGCTCGACGCCGCGACGACCGACGATCTCTTGCTCCGCGCGATGCCCTCGCTCCCGCGCGCGCTCGCGCGTCACCTCGCGGAGCGCTCCGGAAGAAAGCCAGGCGCGCTGCGCGCGGCGGTGCGCGCTCTCGCGGGTCGCGCCGTGGTCTCGGAGAGCGACATCGACGAGGCGGTGGAAGACGCGCCGGCGATCGCCGAGACGCCCGAGCAGGCGCTCGCGCGCGCCGAGAGGCTCATCGAGCTGGGGCGCGTCTCGCAAGCCGAGGAGCAGCTCGCGGGCGCAGATTTCACCGGGTCCTCCCGTGAAATGAAGGTGCGCGCGGCGATCGCCGAGGCTCGCGTGCGCACGGCGCGCGGCGAGCCGTCGCTCGCGATCGCCGTGCTCGAGCGCGCCGCACCGAAGGGGGCGGAGGCGCGCGCCTGGAACGTCGCGATGAGTCGAGCGCTCCTTCGCGCGGGCCGCTTCGCGGACTCGATCGCAGCGGCGCGCGCGGCGCTCGTCGACGAAGACGCGCTCGACGTCGGCGCGGCGATCGAGGCCGTCGCGACGATCGGCGTCGCGCAGGCGTATCTCGGAGACGACGCGGCGGCGCAGGCGAGCCTCGAGCGCGCGCTCACGATCGCGCGCAAGAACGCAGACGTGCGCGGCGAGGGCTTCGCGCTCGGATCGCTCGGCCTCGTGCACCAGCGCGCGGGCCGCTCGTCCGAGGCGAAGGGCGCGTACGAGAAGGCGCTCGAGCTCTCCGAGCGCGCGCGGGACGCGAGCACCGTGGCGGCGACGCGGCTGAACCTCGCGGGCCTCGCGCGCGAAGAGGGCGACGTCGCGCGCGCGCTCGAGCACCTCGAGGCCACCGTCGATCTCGGAAAGCGCGCGGGCGGCTTGCTCGCGGTCCAGCAGGCGCGCATGAACCTCGTGAACCTCGACCTATACCTCGGCCGGCACGCGCGCGCGCGCGCCGCGATCGACGCGCTCCGCGCGAACCTGGGCTCGCTCGCGGAGTCGAGCTTCGCGGGCGCGCAGCTCCTCGGGTGCCGCGCCGAGCTCGCGGCGCGCACGGGCGACGTCGAGTCGTCCGCGCGACTCTACGAGGAGTGCGCGATCGCCTACGAAAAGCAGGGGCGCGCGCTCGACGCGGTCGAATCGCGGCTCGAGGCGCTCTTCATGCGCACGACGCAGCCCAAGCCGCCTTCGCTCGCCGATCTCGACGCCGTCGAGGGCGCCGCGGGCGATGCTCACCGCGCGCTAGCGCTGCTCGTCCGCGGCGTGATCGAGTCGCGCGCGGGCCACGACGAGAAGGCCAAGACGGCGCTCGACGAAGCCGTCACGAGCGCGAAGTCCGCGGGGCAGCAAGAGCTCGGCGTCTGGGCGCTCCAGGCGCGCGCGCGCGTCCTCGGGGCTCAAGGCCTACGCGTCCAAGCGAGGCGCGACATCGAAGGCGCCGTCTCGATGCTCGAAGAGACCGCGTCGAAGCTCCCGCGCGATCTCCGCGAGGTCTTCTGGGACGAGCCGCGCCGCGCCGCGCTCCGCACGGCCGTGAACGTCACGGCGCCGAGCGTGCGAGTCCCTCCGAAGCTCGAGTCGCCGACGCTCTCGAGCCTCTCGATCGCGAAGCCGCCCGAGGACAAGCTCGCGCGCGTGCTCGAGATCGTGCGCGAGCTCGCGACCGAGCACGATCTGCCTCGCCTCCTCGCCAAGGTCACCGATCACGCGATCGCCCTTCTCGGCGGAGAGCGAGGCTTCGTCTTGCTCGAGAACGAGGACGGTACGCTCGAAGCGCACGCGTCGCGCGATCGGAAGGGCGACGACCCGCACGCGGTCTTCTCGCGCTCGGTCGCCGAGAAGGTCGTCGAGACCGGCGAGCCCGTGGTCGCGATGCGCGCGCGCGAAGACGCGCGCCTCGCCGAGGCCGTGAGCGTGCACCAGCTCGCGATCCAGTCGATCGCGTGCGTCCCGGTGCGCGGCGCGCCGCCGCTCGGTCGCCCCATCGGCGCGCTCTACGTCGAGACGCGCGTCCGCCCCGGCCTGCGCTTCGAGCAAGAGCTCCCACTCCTCGCCGCGTTCGCCGACCAAGCGGCGATCGCGATCGAGAACGCGCGCCTCGTGAAGGAGCTCGCCGTGAAGAACGCGGAGCTCGAGCAAGCGCGCGCGCGCCTCGAGGGGACGCTCGATCGCCGCACCGAGCAGCTCGCAGAGGCTCGTCGCGATCTGAGCCGCGCGCGCGCGGGCCTCAAGAGCCACTTCGGCTACGCGGGCCTCGTCGGCACGAGCGGCGCGATGCGCAAGGTGTACGCGCTCGTCGATCGCATCAAGGACGCCGACGTCCCCGTGCTCATCACCGGCGAGAGCGGCACGGGCAAAGAGGTCGTCGCGCGCGCGATCCACATGGCGAGCGCGCGCGCGAAGAAATCGTTCACGGGCGTCAACTGCGGCGCGATCCCCGCGAACCTCCTCGAGAGCGAGCTCTTCGGCCACGTGCGCGGCGCGTTCACCGGCGCCGATCGCGATCGCAAGGGCCTCCTCCGCGAGTCGGAGGGCGGAACGCTGTTGCTCGACGAGATCGGCGAGATGCCGATCAAGATGCAAGCGAGCCTCCTCCGCGTGCTCCAGGAGAAGAAGGTGCGGCCCGTCGGCGGCGCCGCCGAAGAGCCCGTCGACGTGCGCATCATCGCGGCGACCAACCGCGATCTCGAGCAAATGGTGAAGGACGGGACGTTTCGCGAGGACCTCTACTACCGCCTGCACGTCGTCGAGGTGCGCGTGCCGCCGCTTCGCGAGCGCACCGAGGACATCCCGCCGCTCATCGATCACTTCCTCACGCTGTTCTCGTCACGCTATCGCCGCGAGCGAAAGACGATCGCGCGCGACGCGCTCCGCCGCATGTGCGCGTACGAGTGGCCCGGCAACGTGCGTCAGCTCGAGCACGTCCTCTTGAACGCGTGGCTGATGGGCGAAGAGCGCGAGCTCGGCGAAGGCGACATCCAGCTGCCGACGATGGACAGCCGCTCCATCTCGTCGACGGGCTCGTCGCGCTCCGCCGTGCGCCCCGCGCGCAACGAGGCCGAGTACAAAGACTCGGAGAAGGAGCGCATCTTGCGCGCGCTCGCTGCCTGCGACTGGAACCGCGTGAAGGCCGCGGAGCTCACCGGAATCCCGCGGCGCACGTTCTACCGGCGCCTCAAGGAGTTCGGGATTCTCTGACATGTTGTGCGCATGCGGCAGCTCCTCGCTGCTCGTCCCGATCGTCACGCGTGCGGCGTCGCGGAGAGCTCGCAGCCCGAGGCACGAGCCGAGCCCGCGTCGGCGAGCGCCAGATCGCCGTCGGCGACGCGCCGCGCCCGACGTTCTCCATCGTCGCCTCGGACCGACACGAAGCCCGACAGCGCGACGCTCAAGCGCGTCAAGCCGTCGTCCTCTACTTCTATCCGAACGACGCGACCGCGGGCTGCAGCGACGAGGCCGAGCGCGTCTCGCGACGCGGGGCACGCTACCAGAAGAGCGGCGTCGTGCTCGACTCGGGTATCTGCTCGGTCGACACGACGACTCGCACCGCGCGTTCGCCGAGCACCACAAGCTGCCGTTTCACCTCGTCGAGCGATCTCGAAGCTCGAGCTCGCTAACCAGTTCGGCGTGCGCGTCGAAGTACATCGACAAGCTCGGCGCGACGATCGAGATGCGCGAGACGATCGTCATCGAAAGGACGGCAACGTCCGAAGATCCATGCGAACCGTCGATCCTCGACGAAGTACGTCGCGGAGATCGAGCCGAATCGCGGTCCTCGGCGCGGTGCACCTGAAGATGGCGCGCCTCACGGTGGTCGTCGACGGCGTGCCGATGCCCGAAGAGGAAGCGCGCGCTTTTTGGGCGCGCTTCAGCGCGCACATGGAGAGCCACAAAGGCGATCTCGCCGGCTTCGCGAAGGTCGAGGGCTTCGCGAGCGTGCGCCCGGCGATGGGTCCCGAGGGTGCTCAGCTCGTCGTCAGTCGTACAGCCAAACAAGAACCTTACGGGAACGCGAGATCCAACCCTGGATCTTCGGGACCCCGGGCGAACGCCCCCAAAGGGCGCGGAAACCCCCGAAAACACAAGCGCTGACCGCGCCTGAGGCGCGGCGCGCGGCTTGCACCTCTCACGCGCGCGATGGAGATCGTGTACGCAGCGCACACGCAGTCCGGCGTCTTCATGCTCGACGCCGAAGGGGTGTGCCGTTGGGCGGTCGCTCACCCGGGTCGAACCGGCGAGTGCGTGCCCGAGCGGATCGTCGGCGCCCAATACTTGGCGACGCTCGACGTGAACGCGGAAGGCGCGCTCGTGGATTTCCCGCGCGTCGGTTGCCCGATGCTCTTCGCGGCGACCGATCCCGTGACGGGTCGCGTCCGGCTCGTTCGCACGCCGCCGCTGCTCCGCTTCGAAGATCGCCGAAGCGCGCCCATGCGCCGCCCGCTCGCGTCGAAGTTCGACACGGACGAGGATCGCACGCCGATCCATCAGGCACGGACGAGCTCGATCCCGCCGCCGCCGTCGTCCGAGTTTCCGCTCGAGCTCCAGCGGCCCATCACGTCTTCGGGTGTGATGATCCCGCCGCGCACGCCGCTGCCTCCGCCGCCGCGCGCGCGGATTGCAGCCAGAATTCCGCCTGCGCCGCCGAGCGTGCTTCCGTCTCGGTCGCGCGCCGCAAACATGTCGCTGAAGAAGCTGGCACAAGGGAAATAACGGCCCTACCCAGTCGACGCGCGGTGTGGTACTTGGCCGCGACGCGTCCCCCATGCTTGCGACTTTTTCGCTGACGTCCAGCCACGTTATGTCCTCCGCTGCGGGCGGTGTGAACCTCGATTTCGACGCCACCCTGCTCGTCCAGGTGGGCTTCATCATCGTGCTCTGGCTCGTGCTCAAGCCCGTCCTCTTCGACCCGATGCTCAAGCTCTTCGAGGAGCGTGAAAAACGCATCGAGGGCGCGATCAAGCGCGCCCGCAAGATCGACGAAGAGTCGGCCGAGGCGATGACCCAATACAACGAGGTCGTCTCGAAGGCGCGCGCCGAGGGCGCGACCGAGCGCGAGAAGCTCCGCGCCGAGGGCCTGCGCAAGGAGAACGACCTCCTCACCAGGGTGCGCAACGAGACGCAAAAGCGCGTCGACGCAGAGCGCGCGACGATCCAGAAGGAAGTCGCCGCGACGCGGAGCGACCTCGCCCCTCACACGACGGCGCTCGCGAAGGATTTCGCCAAGCGCGTGCTCGGCCGAGAGGTGGCGTGATGAAGCTCCGTCACCTCCTCGTCGCCACGATCGCGCTCGTTCCGGCTCTCGCGCTGGCGCAGACGCACAGGCCGCAGAACGTCCATCCGGTCCCCGCGCCGACGCTCTCGATCGCTCACGAAGAGCGGGGCAAGGAGCCGGCAGAAGCCGAAGAAGAGGGACCGCCCGGCCCCATCGTGTGGTGGGACTCGAAGCTCCTGAACAACCCGCACGTGCCGTACGGCGCGATGCTCTTCAACTTCGCGCTCCTCGTGTTCATCTACTACCGCTTCGGCAAGAAGCCGGTGGCCGAGGGGCTCAAGAACCGCAAGCTCTCGATCGCGGGCGCGATCGAGAACGCGCAGAAGATCCTCAACGAGGCCAGGCAGCGCGCGAAGCGTTACAGGTCGAAGCTCGAGAAGGTCGAGGGCGACGCGGAAGAGGCGAAGGCCTCGCAGGTCTCGACCGGCAAGGGCGACGCCGAGGCGATCGTCCGCAACGCCGAGGAGAAGGCCGCGCGCCTCAAGCGCGACGTCGACTTCATCCTCGAGCAAGAGAAGAAGCAGACGAAGATCGATCTCGTTCGCGAGACGGTCGAGAAGGCCGCGAGGGAAGCCGAAGACATGCTCAAGAAGAACGTGAGCACGGCCGACCAGGAGCGCCTCGCCGAAGAGTTCATCGCGAGGCTCGCGTCCGACTACGAAAAGGGCCTCCCGGTCGGAGGTGGACAGTGATCGCCGCGCACGTCTCCCGTCGCTACGCGCGCGCTCTCCTCGAGCTCGGCGAGGCCGAGAAGAACCTCGACGCGCTCGTCGCGGACATCACGAAGGTCGCCGACATCTACACGGGCAGCTCGGATCTGCGCGCCTCGGTCGACAACCCGCTCGTGCCGCTCCCGTCGAAGAAGGCGATCGTGAGCGAGCTCTGCGAGAAGCTCGGGGTCGGCAAGACCGCGAAGCACACGGTGCTCCTCCTCGGAGATCGCCGCCGCCTCGTACTCCTTCCCGAGATCGCGACGCTGCTCCGCGAGATGAACGACGCGAAGAAGGGGATCCTCCGCGCCGAGGTGACCACGGCGGTCGCGCTGAGCGAAGGCTTCTACCAAAAGCTCCTCGCGACCCTCGAGAAGCTCTCGAACAAACGCGTCGTCCTCGACAAGAAACACGATCCCGCCCTCATCGGCGGCGTCGTCCTGCGCATCGGCGACCTCGTCCTCGACAGCTCGCTCAAGACGCGCCTCGACGGCCTCAAGCACGCCCTGCTCCCGAACTGAGACTGAGAAAAGAAAGCCATGCAACTCCGCGCTGAAGAGATCTCCGAGATCATCAAGAAGAACATCCAGAACTACGAGAAGGCCACGCAGACGATGGAGACCGGCACGGTCATCAGCGTCGGCGACGGCATCGCGCGCATCTACGGCCTCGAAGGGGCGCAGGCGGGCGAGCTGCTCGAGTTCCCCGGAAACCTGATGGGCCTCGTGCTCAACCTCGAGAGCGACAACGTCGGCTCGGCGCTCTTCGGAGAGTCTTCGCACATCAAAGAGGGCGACGTCGTCAAGCGCACGGGCCGCATCATGGACGTGCCCGTCGGAGAAGCGACCGTCGGCCGCGTCGTGAACGCGCTCGGCCAGCCGGTGGACGGCAAGGGCCCCATCGAGACGGCACACCGCCGCCGCGTCGAGATCAAGGCGCCGGGCATCGTGTGGCGCCAGCCCGTGAAGGAAGCGCTCCAGACGGGCCTCAAGGCGATCGACGCGCTCGTGCCGATCGGCCGCGGTCAGCGCGAGCTCATCATCGGCGACCGCCAGACCGGCAAGACCGCCGTCGCGATCGACACGATCATCAACCAGAAGGGGCAGGGCGTTTACTGCTTCTACGTCGCGATCGGCCAGAAGCAGTCGACCGTCGCGAGCGTCGTCGACAAGCTCGCGCAGTTCGGCGCGATGGAATACACGACGGTCATCACGGCCGGCGCGAGCGAGATGGCGCCGCTCCAGTACATCGCTCCGTACGCGGGCTGCACGATGGCGGAGTACTTCCGCGACACGGGCCGCCACGCGCTCTGCATCTACGACGACCTCTCGAAGCAAGCCGTCTCGTACCGCCAGCTCTCGCTCCTCCTTCGCCGTCCGCCGGGACGCGAGGCGTATCCGGGCGACGTCTTCTACATCCACTCGCGCCTCCTCGAGCGCGCGGCCAAGATGGCGAACCTCTGGTTCGTCGTGAAGAAGGGCACGAAGATCCCGCCGGGCGATCACTCGTTCCGCGGCGTCGACGGCAAGATCCACGTCGGTGACGTGGGCCACGAAGAGGCCGAGAAGGTCCTCAAGGAAAAGAACGACCCCGAGCTCGTCATCGAGAAGGACCCGCACTCGGGCGGCTCGCTCACGGCGCTCCCGGTCATCGAGACCCAAGCGGGCGACGTCTCGGCGTACATCCCGACGAACGTCATCTCGATCACCGACGGGCAGATCTTCCTCGAGTCGCGATCTCTTCTACTCGGGCGTTCGTCCCGCCATCAACGTCGGCATCTCGGTGTCGCGCGTCGGCGGCTCGGCGCAGGTGAAGGCGATGCGCTCCGTCGCCGGAACGCTGAAGCTCGACCTCGCGCAGTACCGCGCGATGGCGGCGTTCGCGCAGTTCGCGAGCGACCTCGACGCGGTCACGCGCAAGCAGCTCGAGCGCGGCGCGCGCCTCGTCGAGCTCCTCAAGCAGCCGCAGTACCAGCCGCTCCCGGTCGAGAAGCAGGTCGTCTCGATCTTCGCGGGCACCAAGGGCTACCTCGACGAGCTCCCGGTCGACCAGATCGCGAAGTACGAGCACGATCTCCTCGCGTTCATCGAGGGCAAGCACCCGCAGATCCTCGAGGACATCAAGACCAAGAAGGTCCTCGACAAGGACCTCGAAGCGGCGCTTGCGAAGGCGCTCGAGACGTTCGGCAAGGGCTTCGGCAAGGGCGCCGGCGCGAAGGACGAAGAGCCGCCGAAGGACGAGAAGCCGAAGAAGAAGAAGAAGAAGGACGAGTCGAAGGACGAAGCGGCGGAGTGACCCATGCCGTCTCTGAAGACGATTCGTAAGCGCATCTCGAGCGTCAAATCGACGCAGAAGATCACGCGCGCGATGAAGATGGTCGCTGGCGCGCGCCTCAACCGCGCGCAGCAGCGCATCTCGGCGATGCGTCCCTACGCGGTGAAGAACGCGGAGATGCTCCGCTCCGTCGCGCGCGCGTTCGCGGACGAGGCCGTGGTCGACGAGGGCATCGTCGACGGCGCGCGCCCTCTCACGACCGAGCAGATCGAGCACGAGCGCACGCGGCGCATGCACCCGCTGCTCCGCAAGCGCACGCCCGAGAAGAACGTGCTCATCGTCCTCGTGACGAGCGACCGCGGTCTGTGCGGCGCGTTCAACACGAACATCTCGAAGCTCGCCGAGGCGCTCTGGCGCGAGCAGGTCGCGGCCGGCAAGAACGTTCGGTTCGCGACGATCGGCCGCAAGGGCCGCGACTACATCGCGCGCCGCGGCGGCGAGATCGTGCACAACTTCGTCCGCGGGCGCGAGGACCTCTCGCTCGAGTACGCGGGCAGCATCGCCCGCTGGCTGACGGACCGCTACCGCAACGCGCAGGACGACGTCGTGTACGTCGTCTTCAGCGAGTTCAAGAGCGCGATCACGCAGAAGCCGCTCGTCGATCGGCTCCTGCCGCTCGGAGAAGAATCGTCCTCGAAGAGCGCCGACGAGGCCGCGGCGACCACGGTCCAGTACATCTACGAGCCCGACAAGACGCTCGTCCTCGACCGCCTCGCGCCGATGTACCTCGAGATCACGATCTACCGCGCGCTCCTCGAGTGCCAAGCCGGCTTCTTCGGCGCGCAGATGACCGCGATGGACTCCGCGACGCGCAACGCGAAGGACGCCATCGCGCGCCTCACGCTCCAATACAACCGCGCCAGGCAAGCTGCGATCACCAAGGAGCTCATGGAGATCATCGGCGGCGCGGAAGCTCTGAAGGATTGACGAAGGGGGAGCCCTGACCCCGTGATCTCGGTCCGCGGGCTCCAGAAGATTTACCGCGTGCACCGGCGGGAGCCGGGGTTCGCGGCCGCGGTGTCTTCGCTCGTGCGGCGGAGATACGACGACGTGCGCGCGGTCGATGGGATCGACTTCGAGATCGCGCCGGGCGAGCGCGTGGGGTTTCTCGGGCCGAACGGCGCCGGGAAGACGACGACGCTCAAGATGCTCGCGGGGCTGCTCCATCCGACCGCGGGCGAGGCCAGCGTCGATGGGCACGAGCCGCGCAAACGCGACGAGGCGTTCCTCAGGAAGATCACGCTGGTCCTCGGGCAGAAGCAACAGCTGATCTGGGATTTGCCGCCGTCCGAGACGTTCGAGCTCAATCGCGCAATCTACGGGTTGCCTCGCGAGTCGTTCGACAAGTCGCAGCGCCAGATCGTCGATCTCCTCGAGATCGGCGACGTGATCAAGCGACCCACGCGGCAGCTCTCGCTCGGCGAGCGCATGAAATGCGAGCTCGCCGCGTCGCTCATCCACGGGCCGAAGGTGCTCTTCCTCGACGAGCCGACGATCGGGCTCGACGTGTCGATGCAGTCGATCGTTCGCGACTTCATCCGCCGCTACAACGAGGAGCACGAGGCCACGGTCATCCTCACGAGCCACAACATGGCCGACGTGACCGCGCTCTGCCCGCGCGTCATCCTCATCAACCACGGCAAGCTCGCGTTCGACGGGGAGCTTCGCGAGCTCGTTCACCGCACGCGCCCCGACAAGCGCGTCACGTTTCGCTTCGGCCAGAAGGTGGAGCGCGCGGCGCTCGACGCGCTCGGCGCGGTCGTGCGCGCCGACGACGAGACCGCCGAGCTCCAGGTCCCGGCGTCGGAGGTGAGCCGCGTCGTCGCGAAGGCCATCGCGTCGATGTCGGTCGAGGATCTCAACGTGACCGATCCGCCGCTCGAGGAGATCATGGCGGACATCTTCACGGGGACGCCGTCGTGAGCCTCCGCAGCACGATCGGCGCGCTCCCGACGCTCGTTCGCGTCGGAGTCGCCGAGGCGGTCGCGTACCGCGCGGAGACGATCGTGTGGATCGCGGCGACCACGATGCCCCTCGTCATGCTCTCGCTCTGGCACGCCGTCGCGCGGGACGCGCCGATCGGGCGCTACGGCGCGCCGCAGATGGTCGGCTATTTCCTCGCCATGTTCGTCGTGCGCCAGCTCACGGGATCGTGGGCAGTGTGGCTGATGAACATGGAGATCCGCGACGGCACGCTCGCGCAGCGCATGCTCCGGCCCCTTCACCCGCTCGTCGCGTACGCGGTCTCGGCCATAGCCGAGCTCCCGGTCCGCGGGCTCATCGCCGTGCCCGCGGCGAGCTGCGCGCTCGTCGTGTTCGCGGGAGACCAGCTCACGCGCGACCCCGCGCTGTGGGTCCTGTGGGCTGCGTCGATCCTCGGAGGCTGGCTCATCACGCTCCTCGCGAACCTCGCGATCGGCTGCCTCGCCCTCTTCGTGGAGAGCAGCACGAAGATCATGGACGTGTGGCTCGCGCTCTACTTCGTCTTCAGTGGCTACCTCTTTCCGGTCGACCTCTTTCCGCCCGCGATGCGACACGCAATCGATTGGTTGCCTTTCAGGTACCAGCTGGGCTTGCCGGTCGAGATCATGACGAACGCCTACGACGCGCCGCGCGCCGCCGCGATGGTCTTGCGTCAGTGGGCGATGGCCGCGGTGATGCTCGGCGTCGTGACCCTCCTCTGGCGGCGCGGCGTCCGCCGCTTCGCGGCCTACGGAGGCTGACGTGCGCTCGTACGCCCAGCTCCTCTGGCTCCAGCTCCGAACGTCGCTCGCGCTCGCGATGCAGTACCGCACGGACTTCGTGACCGACGGCTTCGTCGAGGTCTTCTGGATGATCACCGCGCTCGTGCCGCTGTTCGTCGTCTACGGCGCGCGCGCGACGGTCGCCGGCTGGAGCTTCGGCGAGGCGCTCATGGTGACCGGCTTCTTCACGCTCCTCCAAGGCGTGCTCGAGGGCGCGATCAACCCGAGCATGACGCTCGTCGTCGAGCAGATCCGAAAGGGCACGTTCGACTTCGTCCTCCTCAAGCCAAAAGACGCTCAATTTCTCGTGTCGACGGCGCGCGTGATGCCCTGGCGCGCGGTGAACCTGCTCACCGCCGCGGCGCTCTTCGCGTACGGGTTCGTCAAGCTCGGCCGCGCGCCCGCCGGGTCGCACGTCGTCATCGCGATCGCGATGCTCTCGGCGTCGATCGCGATCCTCTATTCGCTCTGGATGCTCGGCGTGAGCCTCGCGTTCTACGTGGTGAAGGTCGACAACCTGACGGTCCTCTTCGGCGCGGTCTTCGACGCGGCGCGATGGCCCTCGAGCGTCTTTCGCGGGTTCGTGCACTTGCTATTCACGTTCGTCATCCCGCTCGGGGTCATGACCACGTTCCCGGCGAACGCGCTCCTCGGCCGCACGACCCCGGTCGAGAGCGCCGGCGCGGCTGCCGCCGCGGTGATCGCGCTCGGCGTGTCCAGAGCGGTCTGGCGTCGCGCGCTCTCGCGTTACACGTCCGCGAGCAGTTGAAGAAGCGCAACTGTATGGTTGCAGTTGTACGCGGGCGGTCTTACGGTACGGGCAACCTGGAGGTCGCTTGAAGGTCGACAGCGCAGCTCCCATCTTCGCCGCGCTAGGGGACGAGACGCGGCTCGAGCTCGTCGCGCGGCTCTGCGCGATGGGACCGCAATCGATCGCGCGCCTGACCGATGGGCTCGACGTCACGCGGCAGGCGGTCACCAAGCACCTCGAGTCGCTCGCCGACGCTGGGGTCGTGCGCAGCACGCGCGAGGGGCGCGAGCGCATTTGGCAGATCCGCCCGAAGCGCCTCAGCGAAGCGCGACGGTACCTCGATCGGATTTCTCGTCAGTGGGACGAGAAGATCGAGCGTCTGCGTGCGCTCGTGGAAGAGGACTAGCGAGCGAAATCTGATCGGGGCCGGGCGGGCTCACGCTCTCGTTCAAGTCGCGGACCGTGTTCGCGGCGCGGGCAGTGAGCGCGGCGGGGTAGAAGCCGAGCACGACGAGCAGGACGAGGAGCGGCGCGAGCGCGGCGAGCTCGCGAGGCCTGAGATCGGGCACGCGTCCGCCGAAGGGCGCGAGCGCGGGAGACTCGCGGAGCGCCTCCGGCAGGCGTCCGCGCACGACGCGGAGCAGCGGCATGGCCTGCGACGTCGCGAGGAGGACCGCAGAGACGAGCGCGGCCGTCGCGACGCCGGGTTCGCGGACGATCGCGCCCACGCCCGCGAGCCATGTGCTCCAGAACCCGCCGGTGCCAGGAAACGCGCCGACCGCGGCGCTCGCGAGGCCGAGCGCGCCCGCGAGGAGCGGAGCCTCGAGGCCGAGACCGCGGAGCTCGCGCAAGTCCAGCGTGCCGGTGCGCTCGCGGAGGGCGCCGAGCGCGAGCATCGCCGCGGCGACCGCGCAGCCCGAGGTAACGAGGCCGGTGACCGTGCCGAGCAGGCCTTGAGGCGTGCTCGCGGCGACGCCGACGAGCGCAGCGCCGCCGAGAGAGACGAGGCCGAACGACGCGATCGACGCGAGATCGCGGTCGCCCATCGCCACGAGCGCGCCGTAGAGCGCTCCCGCGGCGCCGAGCGCGCCGAGGACGGGCGCGGCCCATCGCGTCGACTCGGGGAGAAGCGCGACGTCGACGCGCAAGATCCCGAGCATCGCGACGCGCGTGAGGCCCACCGCGATCAACGCGGACGCCGCGGGCGGGGCGCACCGAACGACGGGGGCGAGCCACGCGTGAAACGGGAACACGGCGCCCACGAGTCCGAGCGCGATGAACGTGAGCACGAACGCGCTCTTCACGAGCGGCGCCCCGAAGAGGTGCGCGCGAGACGAGACGAAGTCGACGCGCGCGAGCTCCGGGAACGCCCACGCGTGCGGCACCGGCGAGCCGTCCGCGAGGAACGTGCGCGTGGACGCGGCGTGGAGCGCGCCGAGCGCGACCGCGAGGAGCACGACGCCGAGGCCCGCGAGGACGAGCATGCGACCCGCCGCGACGCGCGCCTCGCCGTGGCCGTAGAGACCGACGAGGAGGAACGCGGCGCCGAGCGCGAGCGCGAGGCAGAACGAGAACAAGACGGCGTCGAGCGCGACGAACGCGCCGAGGCACGCGCCGACGAGGAGCATGTAGAGTGCAAAGAAAATCGCAGGGTTTTTGCGCTGTCCCCACGAGGCGAGCACGCCGCACGGCGCCGCGAGCGCGCACGTGACGAGGAGCGGAAGGCTCGCGCCGTCGATGCCGAGGAAGATCTCGATGCCGAGCGCGCGCACGAACGTCACGCGCTCCACGAGCTGAATGCCGTCGCCGCCGGCCTCGCGCGAGACCTCGGGGTCGAACATCGCCCACGCGGCGCACGCGAGGAGCGCAGCGGCGACCGACGCGACGAGCGCGGCGACGCGCGGCCTTCGACCGGTGCGACCGCCGCCCGCGGCGACCACGAAGAGCGCGAGGAGCGCGGCCGCCAGGAGCGGGAGCGCGACGATCGACGAGAGGAGGTGACGGCCGAGGACGCCGAGCGGCGCGGCGTGGACCGCGATGCCGACCGCGATCTCTCCGGCGGCCTCGTCGGTCGACGTGATCATCACGTGGCCGTAGAAGGCTCGGACGTGCGTGTCTCGCTCGGGGGTCCACGTGACGCGCACGCGGCCGCTTCCGTGCGGCGGGATCGTGCCGCTCGTCGCGCCCGATTCGAACCGCGCGAAGACGCGGCGCGGGAGGCGCACGTCGTCGGTGTCCGTGCGCGGCGCGATGCGCGAGACGAAGAGGGGCTCGTCGGAGTCGTTCTTGACGTCGAACGCGCCCTCGTAGTTTCCGACGATGGGGCTGAGCTCGAGCGGCGCGCCGCGCGGGACGACGATGTGTCCTGCCGCAAACGCGGGCCACGCGAAGAGGAGCGCGATGAAGAACGCGAAGAGGGCGCCTAGTTTAGCCATGGCAACGCGAATACGCCGGCGGCGACGAGCGCGGCGGGGACCAGGATGAACCGCGTCGCGCGGTCGCTCGGGAGCGGCAAGGAGAGGCGCAGTCGAACGAAGAGGACCTCGTCGAGCGTGGACGCGAGCGTCGCGGCGCCGCGCACGAGGCGGTCGACGAACGCGACGACGGCCGAGAGGCGCGCCTCGAGCTCGAAGAGGGCGGACGCGGACGCGAGCGCGACCGCGGCGGAGGCGCGCGTGACGAGCGGCGCGATCGTGGACGCGGTCGCGACGGGCGGAGAAGACGCGAGGCGATCGAGCGCGGTGGTCCGCGACGCGAGGAAACCGAAGGCGACGAGCGCGCACGTGAGGAGCGTGAGCGCGAGCGGCGGCGCGACGGAGGGCGAGAGCGCGCGAAAGCTCGTCTCGAAGAGCGCGTGCGAGAGCGACCCCCGCGCTGCACCGAGGAGGCGCGGGTCGCCCACGAGGACGAACGCGGCCGCGATCGCACCGAGCGCACCGAACATGGCGCCTCGCGAGCGCGCGGCAGGGAGCCGAGCGAGCGCGCACGCCGCGAGCCACGTCGCGACGAGCGCGACCGCCGCCGCGACGCCACCGAAACGAAGCGCGCCGCACGCCGCGACGATCGCGACGCGCGTGGGCAGCAGCGCGAGCTGGAGCGCCGGGTGCACGCCGCGGGGCCGCGCGAACGCGATAGCCGCGAGCGCTGCGTGCACGATCGCGGCCTCTGGTGCGCCCGCGATGACTCCGGCCCCCGCGAAACCAATCTCGGCCGCGAGGAGCGCGCGCGCGTCGCGATCCTTGAGCGCGGCCGCCGCTGCGATCGCCGAAGACGCCGCGAGCGCCACGGAGACCGCGGGCGCGGAAGACGGCGCGAGCTCGCCGAGGGCGTATCGCGCCGCGACCACGACCGCGGCGAACGCGGTGAGCGCGCGACCGGGCTCGTCGCGCGAAGGCGTGAACGGAAAGATCCTCGCGCGCGCGGCGAGCCCGAGCGCGACGAGCGCGAGCACGATGCCGATCGCCGAAATGCCCCCAAAGAAGCGTCGGCGCGCGACGTCGGTCTTTCCCGCGGCGTACCCCGACGCGTCGCGCGCGACGAGATCGTCTTGGACCTCGCGAAACGTCGTCGTGGCGCCGCGCAGCGAGAGCATCACGTGATCGCCCTCGGCCGCGGTCGCACGCGGCACGACGTAGTCGTCCGATCCAGGACCGACGTGGAGACGGTAGGTGTGCGGGCCCGCGGTGATCGGCGCGTCTGCGAACGGCGATTTCACGATCCGCCGATCGCGGAGCCACGCGCCGTCGACGAGCACGAGCGAGCCCGGGAGCGTCGCGAGCGAGAGCGTCGCGCGCGCGCCCCGACGAGGCGTGTTCTTCGGGGCCTCGTCCTCGTCGTCTTCATCGAACGCGCCCGCGTGCGGAGGAGGCGCGCTCGCGGCGACCACGACGCGCGCCTCGAGCGCGGGGACGTAATCCTCGGCGATCCACGATCCGCCGAGCGCCCAAAAGAGCAACCCCGCGGCGAGCACGAACGCGACGTCTGCGAAGCGGTCCGCGACGAAGTGTGCGGCGCGTCCGAACCCGAGCGCCGCGCCCGCGAACGACGCGAGCGCTCCCGCGAGCACGAGGCTCGCAGCGCCGTCGGCCATCACGACGCATTGGACGGCGCTCGCGAGCGCGCACGTGAGCGCGATCCGCCGCCGATTCTTCTGCGCGAGCACGAGACCCACGCCGACCGCCGAGGCGACGACCGACGCGAACGCGCCGAGGGGATCGAGCGCCAGCGCGAGCACGAGATCGAGCTGCCCGACGCGCGCCGCGACGCCGAGGTGGCTGAGGAGCATCCGCTCTTCGACCGGCCATCGCATGAACCACGCGAGCTCCGCGGCGGCGAGCACCGCGCCCGCTGCGAGAGCGGCGATCGCACGCGCGCGCGCGCGCCGTTCGTCGATCAGAGCAGCGAGCGCTCCCAAGAGCGGAAGGAGCGCGATGACGAGCGGCAGCACGCTGGGCGTAGGTCGTGCGAGCGGGCCGAACACGTCGAACATCGAGGGCCCACAGTGCCCCTCAAGCGTCTCGTCTTGCAAGCTCCCTGCGCCGCCGCCGGGTCGCGACGCCATAGACCAGGAGAGCCGCCAAAATCGCCCCCGTCGTGAGGCGCGGGTGCTCGACGCCCGAGGCGATGTGGATGCGATCCGGATCGCGGTCCGCGGCGAACGCACGAAGCCGCTCGGCGCTCGCCGCGTCCGCGACCTCGACCTCGCGGACGCCGAAGAGCGCGAGGTCGTCCTTGTTGGCCGCGTCGGTCACGAGCCCGACGACGTTGCCGCTTCGGTACGCCGCGCCGCGGATGCCCTCGATGACCGCGCGCTGCACGCGCCCGAGCGAGTCCTCCGCCTCGACCGTGCACGACGCGCGAAGGCGCCCCCACTCGCACGCCACCACGTGGCGCCGAGAAAAGTGCAGAATGCACGCAATCGCGACCGCGACGACGGCGAGGTCCACGAGCCAGCGGAGGATCGCGCGCAGGCGGTTGCGCATGCGGCTCTTAGTAGGCGATCGCGCCGCGTCACGCGAGCGGATCGACGCGGACGCGTTCGGGCGCCCTCGGCCACGCGAGCTGCAACAGCGCGGCCGCCACGAGCGCCGTGAGCCCGAAGGTCGTGGCCGCGGCCACCCCGCGCGAGGTCACGTGGCGCTCCCACGCGGTCGCGGCCGCGCCAGCCACGAGCGCCATCGGGACGAGCCTCAGCCACGTCGCGCGGGACGCCGCGCCGAGCGTGCGCGGAGGGAGCGCCTCGCGCAGACGATCGAGCGCGGTCGAGAGCGCCATCGTCTTCACGACGAAGACCGCACCCGCCGCCAGAACGAGCGCGCCGTGGGCGTGCGCCGGCGCGAAGGGCAAACGCCATCCGCCGAAGAAGATCACCACCGCGAGCGCGGCGTGAAGCGTCGCGACGAAGCGCTCGCCCGCGCGCGGGAGCGTCGCGCCGCGTCCCTCGGACTCGCGCCGCGCGGCCCACGTGCAGAAGACGAGCGCGAGGAGAAGGTGTGCCGGGCTCCGCAGCGCGAAGAACCCCCAAGGGGCGGCCCCCTGCGCCGCGCCGAGCTCGTCGGCTCGAAGCGACCCCGAGATCGCGAGCGCCCACGCGAGCGCAATCGCCGAAGGCGCGACGCGGTTCGCGACCGAGAGCGCCGCGCGCACGCTCGATCGCTCGTGCTCCGTTCCGACGAGGAGCGCCACCGCGAGCGCTCCGCTGAACGCCACGAGCGCGAGGACCGAGACGTCGGCCGCGGGCATCGCGAGAGGGAGCGCGAGCGCCGTCGCCAGCGCGGCCCATCGCGCGAACGAGTCGAACGCCGACCCCGACGCGCGCCGCTTCGTGATCCGACGCCGCAGCCAGACGAAGCTCCGCCCCGGCGAAGCCGCGAGCAGCGCGAGGAGCGTCGCGACGCCGATCACGATCGCTGCCGGGAGCGCGAACCTCCGCGGCGTCTCCGCGCGCGCGCCCTCGAGCGCGATGGGATGGAGCTCCTCGGGGCCTCCGCCGCGCCGAACGACGAGCGGGAGCGACGCCGCGCCCGCGGGCGCAGCGAGATCTCCCGCGCCGAGCGCCCGCACGCCGTTCACCGAGACGATCACGTCGTCCGGCAGGAGCCCCGCGCTCGCGGCCCGCGAGCTCGGCTCGACGCCGGTCACGGTGAGCCCGCCCGCGGCGCGCGCCTCGACGCGAAGACCCGCTGCGTGCGCGAGCTTGTCGCCGTCCTCGGCGTCCGCGAGGTAGCGCGCCTGCCCTGCGGCCGTCGGGAGCACGTCGATGGTTGCATGTTGCAAGTTTCCCGAAACCGGCGGCGCGCCCGGGCTCTGTGCCGCGAACACCACGGTCACCGAGCCGTCGAACGTCGTGTGGGCCGCGCTCGAGCCCGCTCCGCAAAAGGCCGCGAGGAGCGAGTCGTTCACGTCGATGGCGATCCGATCGGGCGCGACGACCTCGCCTTGCGCTTCGATCTCGCCGCCGCGATCCGGCTGCTCGCCCGGCCTGCTCAACGTGCCCTCGAAGAGGACGCGCGCCTTTCGACCTTGCGGGAACGCCGCGCCCTCGATCTCGAGCTTGTCGCCGAGCTCGATCTGGCGCGGCGCGACCCCGCTGAGCTGCACCAGCGGAACGAGCGGATCGCGCTCGCACGCCCACAGACCGAGCGGGAGCGCGAGCGCGAAGGCGAATGCGGACGCACGGCCCATCGCACCCGTTCTAACGTGCCCGGAGCGAACGGGAAAAAATCCGGCGTGCTACGCTTTCCGTCGATGGCGGACTACGCAATCGTGCTCGCGGGTGGGGCAGGAACGCGCTTCTGGCCCGCGTCGCGCGCCGCGCGGCCGAAGCAGCTCTTGCCCCTCGTCGGCGAGGAGTCGCTCCTCGCGGCGACCGTCCACCGAATCGCGGCGCTCGTGCCTCCCGAGCGCGTCCTCATCGCGACCGGCGTCCACCTCCTCGAGGCGACGCGTGCGGCGATCCCCGAGGTCCCCGCGGAGAATTTCCTCGCCGAGCCGGCGCCTCGCAACACTGCCCCCGCGATCGCGTGGGCGACCGCGGAGATCGCGCGCCGCGATCCCGACGCGCTCTGCATGGTCCTGCCGAGCGACCACTTCATCGCAGCGCCCGACGCGTACGCCGCGGCCGTCGCTCGCGCGCTCGACGGGGCGCGGCGTGGTTTCTTGACCACACTGGGCATCCGCCCGACGCGCCCCGAGACGGGCTACGGCTACATCGAGCTCGGCGACGAGATCGGGCCGAGCCTCCACCTCGCGGCGCGCTTCGTCGAGAAGCCGACCGCGACCGTGGCCGAGGGCTACCTGTCGTCGGGCAAATTTCTCTGGAACGCGGGCATGTTCTTCTACGCGGCGAAGACCATGCTCGAGGCCGTGCGCGAGCACCTGCCCGAGGTCGCCGACAAAGTCGCGGCGTGCCTCGGTGACGTGGCCGAGCTCGCGCGCGTCTTTCCGACGATGCCCTCGATCTCGATCGACGTCGGCGTCATGGAGAAGGCGAAGCGCGTCGCGGTCGTACCGGGCGATTTCGGGTGGAACGATCTCGGGAGCTGGCAGAGCGCGTGGGAGCTCGCGCCCAAGGACTCGTCGGGCAACGTGGTCCCAGAGGGAAGCGTCGTGATCGACGGTAACAACAACCTCGTCTGGGATCGCAGCGGCTCGAAGCGGACGTACGCGCTCGTCGGCGTGTCGGATCTCGTCGTCGTCGAGACGGACGACGCGGTGCTCATCGTTCCGCGCGCGCGCGCGCAAGACGTCCGGCTCGCCGTCGAGCGCCTGCGCGCCGCCGGAAACAAGCGCCTTTGATGCGGGCGCTCGCCCTCGCCGCCCTCGTCGCGTGCACGCGCGCTCCCACGGTGACCCCCGCGCCGAACGGCGACGCGGACGCGCCCGCCACCGCGACCGCGTTGGCGAGCAGTGCTGCGCCGAGCGCGATCGACGCCGCGGTCCCCGCACCTGTTCACCCCGAGCGCGCCTTCGCCCTGCCGACGAGCTCCGAGTGCCACGACGATCTGCGCTGCTCGATCCAGCGCGCCTACCCGAGCGACGAAAAAGCGCGCACGCTCGCGGTCGCGCTCTTCGACGAGACCGGCGACGTCGCGGGCACCGACCGCGACTTCACGATGGACGGCGGCTTCCGCGGCGCGCTCCACATCACGCCGGCGCTCCCGACGGGCGACGCGCGCGTGCAGCTCGAGCGCGTCGTCGGCGCGGCGCACGACTTCGAGTCGTTCTTCACGACCGCTTACTCCGGCGCGCCGCCCTCGACGTACCGCTTCCGCGATCTCACCTTCCGCTTCTTCCGTTCGTCGAGCGGCCCTCGAAGAAACGAGGTCGAGCGCACGACGCCCTCGGCGTACGCGATCGGCCCGAGCCCGATGCCGCGAGGTCCCAACGACGACATCTCGTTCTCGCTCGCCTACAACGTGAAGGGGTCGCTCCTCGGAACCGACACGGGCGTTCGGGAAACAATCTTTCACGAGGTTTTCCACATGAACGACGCAGCCCACGGGGACTGGTCCCCGCGCGTGCTCCGCGCCGACTACGACGCCATCGTCGAGAAGTGTGGCGCGATGAACGTCGCCGGATCCGCCGCAGGCGGGACGGCGCTCACGGCGATCAACCTGTGCCTCGCGCCGTACGCCCCGAACGACACGATGGTTCGCGGGGGAACCTACTACGCGTTCGAGCCCAACAATGGCCTCTCCGTGCGCGAGTACGCGGCCGAGCTGGCGCTCCGCTGGTACAAGGAGCACCGCGCGCTCCAGCGCCACGAGCAGTTACCCACAGGCAAACCGTTCAAGTGCGGACCCCCGGAAAACCGCCGCGCTTGGGACGCGATCGTGAAGGAGTTCTTCTCGTTGGATCTGGTGCCGCCGTGCCCGTGATGGTAATCGCGAGCGGTCCAGCATCATGAGCGACAACGACGACGCGCCCATCAGCGAAGCCGGCAGTCCGGGCGGCTATCACATCTCGCTGCCCGCGTTCGAGGGGCCGCTCGATCTGCTGCTGCACCTCTGCCAAAAGCACGAGCTGAACATCCTCGACATCCCCATCAGCTTCATCACCGAGAAGTACCTCGAGTACCTCGGCGTGATGCAGCTCATGAACTTGGACCTGGCGAGCGAGTATCTGCTGATGGCCGCGACGCTCGCGCACATCAAGTCGAAGTCGCTCTTGCCCGCGCCGCCGCCTGGACAGGACGACGACGCGCTGACGCTCGAAGAGATGGACCCGCGCGAGGCGCTCATCAAGCGTCTGCTCGAGTATCAAAAGTACAAGGCCGCGGGGGAGGCGCTCGCCGCGCGCGGCATCGCGGGTCGCGACATCTTCGGTCGGGGCACGCAGCTCGAAGAGGCGATCCCGCAAGGCCTCGCGCCGCTCGCTGAGGTCCCGCTCTTCTCGCTCGTCGAGGCGTTCCAGCGCGTGCTCTCGCGCTCGAAGGTCAAGCTCGCGCACGACGTCGTGCCGGATCGGATCACGATCACCGATCGCATCCACGAGGTCTTCGATTTCCTCACGGCGCGCCGTCGCGCCGAGTTCGAAGAGCTGTTCCAGATGCAGGGCGAGGACGTCACGCGGTTCGATCTCGTGGTCACGTTCCTCGCGCTGCTCGAGATGACGCGGCTGCGCATGATGCGCCTCTACCAGGTCGATCCCGAAGGTAAGCTGCACGTCGAGCTGAACGAGGGCGCGGAGGCCAACCAGGTGTCGGGCGACGAGAACGAACAACATGGCTAAGAAGAAGACGACGACCGTCACGGATGTCGAAGCGACCGTGGACCTCACGGGCAGCAGCCCCGACTTGCCGCTGCGCAACGACCCGACCTCGGAGCCGCACCTCGAGGCGGTGACCGAAGAGCGCACGCACGAGGAGCCCGAGACCGAGAGCGAAGAGCCGCACACGGAGCCGAGCGTCGCGGCCTCGCCAGAGCCCGATCCCGACACGGCGCGCAAGCACCTCCGCGGGCTCGTCGAGGCGCTCGTGTTCGCGAGCGAGCAACCAATCAAGCCGAACGAGATCGGCAAGCTCGCGCAAGCGCCGACGCGTCAGATCAAAGAGCTGCTCGACGAGCTCAAGGCCGAGTACGCCGGCCGCGGCATCCAGCTCGAAGAGGTCGCGGGCGGCTTCGCGTTCCGTACGAACATGGCGTTCGCGCCGTTCGTTCGCGATCTCGTCGGCCAGAAGCCCGTGAAGCTCACGCGCGCGCAGCTCGAGACGCTCGCGATCGTCGCGTACCGCCAGCCGATCACGCGCCCCGACGTCGACGACGTCCGCGGCGTCGACTGCGGCCCCGTGCTCCGCACGCTGCTCGAGCGCGATCTCATTCGCATCCTCGGAAAGCAGGAAGCCGCCGGGCGCCCGCTCCTCTATGGCACGTCGACCGGCTTCCTCGAGCTCTTCGGCCTCAAGTCGCTGAAGGATCTCCCGACGCTCCGCGAGTTCACCGAGCTGAACGAAGACAGCAAGCGCACCGTCGAAAAAGAGCTGGGCGAGACGATGGAGACGCAGCTCGGCGGCGCCGCCGAAGAGGGCGATCGACCGACGATGGAGAGCGTGGGCGTCGCCCACGTGCACTCCGAGGCGTCGCCCGCGAACGAGACGGAGCACGCCGCGGAAGAGGGCGAGCTCACGCCGGACGACGAGGCAGAGCCCGCACCCGAGGGCGCAAAAGAGCCCGCCGCCGAAGAAGACGTCGACGATGACGACGACGACGACGACGACGACGATGATGATTGGGACGACGACGACGATGATGACGACGACGACGATGACGAGGACGAGGACGACGACGAAAGCGGAGTGAGCTCAGCCGCTCAGTCCTCGGCGGGATCGGCGTACTTGGCCGCGAGCTTCGTGACCTCGTCACGCAGCTTCTTGTGCGCCGCGATCTTCCGCAAGAGCTCCCACACCGGCGGGGTCCGCGAGCGCCTTCACGGGGTTGTCCCCCTTGGATTTGCGCGGGATCGCGCCGGGCCCCTTCGCGCGGAGCTCCTCCATCTCGTCGATGTACTGCTTCGTCGGAAAGAGATCGCCCTTCTCCCACGCGAGGACCGTCGCTTGCTCGAGGCCGAGCGCGGCGGCGAGCTCCTTCGCGGTGCACGAGAGCTCTTTGCGGAGTGCCTTGAGCTCTTCGGATGTCATTCGCCCGACTGACCCCCGGCGATGGTCATCTTCGCGATGCGGATCGTCGGCGCGGCGGTCGCCGTGCGCAGATCCAAATCGCTCCCGACGGCGTCGATCGTCTTGAGCATGTCGTCGACGTTGAGCGAGATCGTCACCTCGCTCACGGGGAACGCGAGCTCGCCGTTTTCGATCCAGAAGCCCGAGGCGCCGCGCGAGAAGTCGCCGGTCGTCGCGTTGAAGCCGAAGCCCATCATCTCGGTGACGTAGAGGCCGCGCTTGGTGGCCTTCACGATCGCTTCGTTGCCGTCGGTGCCGGGCTGGAGGATGAAGTTCGTGGTGCTCGGGCCGACGCCAGCGCCGCCGCCGCGCGACGCGTTGCCCGTGCTCTCGCGACCGAGCTTGCGCGCCGAGTAGCTGTCGCAGAGGAACATCTTGAGGATGCCCTTCTCGACGACCACGTTCTTGCGGCTCGCGAGGCCCTCGCCGTCGTACGGGCGCGAGCCGGGCGCGCGCGGGATGAGCGGATCGTCGATGACGGTCACGAGATCGCTCGCGACGCGCGTGCCCTCGCGGCCCACCAAATAGCTGGATTTCCGCCAGATCGAGCTTCCGTTCGCGCAGCTCGCGATGAGCCCGAGGATCGAGCGCGCCGCGTCCGGATCGAAGACGACCGGCGCCTCGCACGTCGCGACGGTGCGCGCGCCGAGCTTGCGGAGCGTGCGCCGCGCGGCCTCTTGGCCGACCGACTCCGGCGAGTCGAGCTCGTCGATGAAGCGCTTCGCGGTCCAGTGGTAGCCGCGCCGCTTCTTGCCGCCCGTGTCCTCCGCGATCGGGACGACGCTGAGCGACGCGTACGAGCCCTCGTACGCCGCGTGAAATCCGCTCGACAGCACGATGGCCGCGCCGCCCGCGGTGCGCCCGAAGGTCCCGCCCTCGCTGTTGGTGATGCGTTTGTCGAACTCGCGCGCCGCCGCCTCGCCGCGCTTCGCGATCGCGATCGCCTCGGCTGCGCCGATCGCGCCGCCCTTCGGATCGAAGAGCTCGAGGTCGGGCGCGTTCTTCGGATCGCACAAGAGCTTCGGATCGGCCGGACCCGCGAACGGATCCTCCTGCGAGAGATCCGCGAGCTCGAGCGCGTCGCTCACGAAGCGTGCGATGCCCTCTTCGGAGAGGTCGCTCGTCGACGTCGACGCGACGCGCTTGCCCTTCATGAGGCGCAGCCCGGCCGCGTGGTGTCCGGCCTCTTCGACGAGCTCGGGCTCGCCGAGGCGCACCTTCGCGGACAGTTCGGCGCCGCTACGAAGGATGCACTCGGCGACGGTCGCGCCGCCTCGGGTCGCGCGCTTCACGATCTCGTCGCCCAGGTCGAGCAGCTCGTCGAGACGTCGGCTCTTCGGCTTCGTCATGGCGCGAAACGTAACACGTCAGCCGAGGGTCGCTAGGTACTCCGCGATCTGCGTGAGCGTCATCTCTTTGCTCGCGAGGCCCGCGCGCACGACCGCCCCAGGCATGCCGTAGACGACCGCGGTCTCCGCAGACTCTGCGATGACGGTCCCTCCGGACGCGCGGATCGCGCGCGCGCCCTCGACGCCGTCGTCGCCCATGCCCGTGAGCACGATGCCGATCGCGCGCGGGCCGGCGATCGCCGCGCTCTTGAGGAGCCTGTCGCCGCTCGGCACGTAGCGATCGCCGCTGTGGGGCGGCGAGAGCTTCGCGTAGAACGACGTCTCCTGAAGGACGACCTCCATGCACTGACGCCCAGGGCACACGAGGCCGCTCTTGGCGAAGAGGCGATCGCCGTCTTGCGCCTCGGAGAACCGAATGGGCCCTCGCTTCGCGAGGCGCTCGGCGAACGTGCGCGTGAATTTGTCGGGCATGTGCTGCGCGACGACGAACGCCGCGGGGATCGTCTTCTGGATGCGTCCGAAGATGTCGAGGAGCGCGCCGGGGCCTCCCGTCGAAGACGCGATCGCCACGATCCACCGCGGCGCGTAGTCGCCCGACCACTTCAGCGACGGGCGCCCATCGGAGCTCGGCGCCTCGCCGTCGGAGAAGATCCCGCTCGGCATGCGCCGCGTCGGCGGGAGGCGAATCAGCTTCGGCTTGATCGTCCGAAGCGCGAGCACCTTGGAGAGGATCTGCTCCTTCAGCTCGCGCGCCTCGGGCGAGATCTTCTGATCGGGCTTGGTGACGAAGTCGAGCGCGCCGAGCTCGAGCGCCTTGAAGACGTTCTCCTTCTGCGCGTACGACGAGACGACGATCACGGGCGTCGGCTGCTTCGACATCAAGATGCGCAGGAACGTGAAGCCGTCCATGCGCGGCATCTCGAGGTCGAGCGTGATGACGTCCGGGTGGAGCATCGTCGCGAGCCGCAAGGCCTCTTCGCCGTCGGTCGCCTTTCCGACGACCTCGACGTCCGGGTGCCCCGCGAAGATGTCCGCGATGTTCCGCCGGTTGTACGCGGAGTCGTCGACGATCAGCAGGCGGAGCTTGCTCATTTCCCCGCCTCTTCGCGCATGCCGTACGGCTTTCGGTACACCAGGTCTTCGCGCAAGTGTAACAGCTCGAACGCGGTGGTCACGTTGAGAAGCGACTCCGAGTGGCCGAGCAGGAGCACGCCGCCCTGATAGAGGCGCTCGTGAAACATGTCGATCGCGCGCTTGCGCGCGTGCGGATCGAAATAGATGAGCACGTTGCGGCAAAATATCGCGTCGATGCGGCCGAGCAGGCGCGTCCGTTCGTTGTCGAGCAGGTTCATCTGTCCGAAGTGCACGAGCGCGCGAACGCGTTCGGCTACGTGGAGCCCGTCGGAGCGCTCGATGAAGTAGGCGCGCTTCGCCTCGGGAGGCGTCGAACGGAAGCTCGATGCGCCGTAGACCGCGCGGCGCGCCGCGGCGATGCAGCGCTTCGAGATGTCGGACCCGAAGATCTTCACCTCCCAGCCGTCGAAGAGGCCCGACTGGAGGACGAGCATCGCGAGCGTGTACGCCTCTTCTCCGGTCGAGCAGCCCGCGCTCCACAGCGCGAGGCGCTTTCGAGCCTTCCCCTGCTCGTGGAGCATCGGCAGGACCTCGTTCGAGAACGAGCGGAGCTGGTAGTCCTCGCGGAAGAAGTACGTCTCGTTCGTCGTGAGGAGATCGATGGCCTCTTCCCACTCGGCGGAGGCGCGCGGGTTGAACCGCAGGTACTGGTAGTACTCGGAGAAAGTTGGAACTCCAACGATCGCGAGGCGCTCGCGCAAGCGTCGCTCGATCGACGGACGGGCGTCGGCCGCGAAGCTCAGGCCGGTGCGCTGGGCGAGCAGATCGCGAAGGAGGCGGAACTCCTCGGGCTTGAGCAGCCCACCGGCCTCGAACACGGATCGACTCACGCGCTCTCCGCCACGCCGAAGGGGCCCGCGAGCGACTGCATGATCGCTTCGCGCACCGCCGCATCGTTCTCGTGCTCGAGTCGCTTGCGGAGGAGCTCGCCAGCTTCTTCGCTGCCCTCCGCGCCGAGCACCTCGGCCGCGAGCCTTCGCACCTCCCACGAGGGGTGCTCGAGCGATTTCCCGACGCGTTCGAGGGCGCGCGGGCTCGGCGCGCGTCCGAGCTCGGAGAGCGCGAGCTTCACGACCTCGTCGCTCGCGTGATCGAGCGCGCGCACGAGTCCGCCCTCGGCGCGCTCACCGAGCCTGCCCAGCGCCGCCACGGCCGCGCTCGCGATCGCTGGGTCCTCCCGCGCGACGAGGCGCGTGCACACCTCGAGCGCGCGCTCGCCGTCGGCCTCCGAGAGCGCAGACGCCGCGGCCGCGACGATCTCCGGATCGGACACCGAGTCGATGAGGCCCGAGAGCGCGTTCGTGTGGCGCAGGACGCCGAGCGCGCGAATCGCCGCGAGCTGCACGTCGCGCTCTTCGTCCGCGAGCGCCGACGCGACCGTGTCACGCGCGACCGCGGCGAGCGCCGCCGCGTGTGGCGACGCGTCGCTGCCGATCGCCGCGAAGGCCTCGATGGCCGCACGGCGCGCGCGCACGTCTCCCGCGCCGAGCGCGGCCTTGAGGTACTCGATCGACGAGGGGGGCGAGCCGCGAAGCGCCGCGAGGAGCACGCACCCCGCGACGGTCTTGGTCGGATCTCCGGAGAGCCGCGCGAAGGCCGCGAGCGCCTCGTCGCGATGACGCTCCGCGAGCTGCTCGATCGAGAGCGCCGCGGAGCCCGACGCGCGGCCGCGCTCGCTCGTCGCGAGGACCGCGAGCCGCTCGATGTCCTCGCCGTCGCCGAGGGCGCCGAGCACTTGCGCCGCCGCGGCCGCCACGTCGTCAGCCTCGTGACCGAGCGTCGCGCGCACCACGGTGAGCGCGCGGTCGTCGAGCCGGCTCGTGAGCGTGGGCACCACGAGGAGGAGCGCCGCGTGTCTCGGCGGAGGCTCGCGCTCGCCCACCGCGAGGAGCGCGGGGAGCGCCGCGGCGCCGAGCAGCGAGACGGCGGTCTCTGCGGACCGCGCGAGCATCGGGTCGAGCAGCGCGCGCACGATCGCGGGCGCCGCCTCCGCGTCGCCGAGGAGCGCGAGGAGCGTCAGCGCGGGACCGCGCGAATCCGGATCGCTCTCGGCGATCGCGTGGACGCGCGCGCCCGCGTCGCGACTCTGGAGCCTTCCCGCGAGCTCGTCGATCGAGAGCCCGAGGCGAATCGCCGTGTGGATCCACTCGGCGAGCGCGGCGAGCGCGGCGCGGGCGTTCGCCGCGTTCGAGTCGAAGAGCGCGTCGACGAGCGCCATCGCCGCCGCGACGTCGGCGCACTTCGCGCACGACGCGAGCGCGGCGCCCCGGAGAAGCGCGTCATCGGTCAGCGGCGCGAGCACGGCCCAATCCAGCGCGACGCCGATGCGCGAGAGCGCGCCGAGCGCGGCGAGCGTCAACATCGCGTCGCCGCTTTGAGGCGCCGACGGCTTCGCGCGCGGCAGAACGGAGCGAAGCGCGCGCACCGCGGTCTTTCGCGCGTCGTCGCCAGCCATCGCCGCAGCGCCGAGCGCCTCGGCCGCGGCCTGACGCACGTTGGGATCCTCGTCCGAGAGCACGGACGCGAGCGCCTCGGCGCCGCGCGCGTCCGGAATCCCGCCGAGCGCCTCGATCGCGAGCTTGCGACCGTCGGCGTCGAGCGTGCGAAGCGCGGCGATCGCGGTCGGCACCGCGTCGGGCCCGATCGCGATGAGCGCCTCGACGGCCGAGTTGCGAAGGCCCACGTTGTCTCGATCGCCGAGCGCCGCGAGGAGCTCGCGCAAGACGTCGGGCCGTCGCGGCGAGGCCATCGCCGCGAGCGCCGCTTCCTTCCGCACGCGCCAATCCGAGTCACCGAGAGCTCGAGCGATGAGCGCCGCCGCCGCCGCGCTCTCGTCGTCGCCGAGCGACTGCGCAGCGAGACGGCGCACCTCCGGGTCGTTCGAAGCGAGCTCCTCGCGCGTCAATCGGGCCTCCTCGGCGGTACGGGGGTGTCGCGAGCGTCGTCGCGGTCCGCGGCGGCCTCGACCAGGCTCGGATCGACGAGCTCGGCGAGCTTCTGCACGTCGAGGATGAACACCATGTCGCCGTCGTGCGTCGTCACGGCCTCGAGCGCGCGTTCGTGCGCGCCCGTCGCGAGCGGCGGCGCGGGCCTGACCTCGCCGCTGCGAAAAACCTCGGTCACCGCGTCGACGACGAGCGCGAACGAGAGCCCGTCTCGGTTCAGCACGATCCATTTCGTGCGCGGCGTGGTCGATGCGTCGTTCAGCCCGAACCGCATGCGCAGATCCACGACCGGCACCACCTCGTCGCGGTAGTTCGCCACGCCCGTCACCCACGAAGGCGCCTTCGGAAGCGGTATGGTCGGCAGCGGGTTCACGATCTCGCGAACGAAGCCGATCGTGATCGCGTAGCGGACGTCGCCCACGATGCACTCGACGAGGTTCTTCGAAGGGTCCTTGCGACGCTGTCGTTCCATCATTCAACCGCGTTCGCGATCGCCGCGCGCAGATCGAGCAGCACGAGCACGAGCTCCTTGCGCTCCTTCGGGCGACCGACGCCAATGAGATATGCGGGCTGCTCTCCGCCGAGCACGCTCGCGGGCTCGACCTCGGACTCGGCGAGCCGAAATACGGAGAGCACCTCGTCCACGAGCAGCCCGACCTGTTCGTCGCCGCCGATGTCCACGAGGAGGATGCGGCTCTTCGCGTCGATGGGCGCCTCGTAGAGCTCGAAGCGGCGGCGCAGATCCATCACGGTGACGAGCCGACCGCGCACGCTCACGACGCCGATGATCGGCGAGGGCGCGCGTGGCACCTCGGTGATCGGCGGCGGCCGCAGGATCTCGTGCACCACCGAGATCCGCACCGCGTACGTGTCGCCCGCGAGCATGAAGGCGAGGTACTCCGTTCGCTTCTCGTCGCTCCCGCGTTTCGAGAGCGCGCCCGTGCGGCGCTTCACCAGCGCGGTCAAGCGGCCCTCTCCGGCGCGGCGAACGCCTCTTCGACGAGCGCGGACGCGTCGAGCACGAGCGCGACGCGTTGATCGCCGAGCTCGGTCGCGCCCGCGAATCCGCGCGTCGCGCGGAGCGTGCGCCCGAGCGCCTTGATGACGATGTCCTGTTGGCCGATGAGCCCGTCGACGATGAACCCGACGCGCCGGTTGCCGACGGCCGTGACGACGACGAACCCGTGCGGCGGCGGCGAGCTGGTCGTGTGCTTGAAGAGCTTCGCGAGGCTCACGACGGGGAGCGTCGCGCCGCGAACCGTGAGCACCTCGCGCCCCTCGAACGTGCGCGTCAGCGCCTGGTCGTAGACGATCGCCTCCTCGACGCTCGAGAGCGGCATCGCGTACGTGCGACCCGCGACCTCGACGAAGAGCACGCTGATGATCGCGAGCGTGATCGGCAGCGTGATCGTCACCTTCGTGCCGATGCCCGGATCGCTCGACACCTCGACGACGCCGCCGAGCTTGCCGATGTTCGTCTTCACGACGTCCATGCCGACGCCGCGACCCGAGAGATCCGTCGCCTCTTCACGCGTCGTGAAGCCGGGGCGAAAGATGAGCGAGAGGGCGTCGCGCGAGGAGATGTCGCGCGCCTCGTCGGGAGTGAGGACGCCGCGCTTCACCGCGACCGCGGCGATCTGCTTCGGGTCCATGCCGCGCCCGTCGTCCTCGACCTCGAGCAAGACCTGGTTGCCCTTCTGGAACGCGTTGAGCGCGATCGTGCCGACCGGCGGCTTTCCCGCGCGTATGCGCTCCTCGCGCGGCTCGATGCCGTGGTCGAGCGCGTTGCGGATCATGTGCATGAGCGGGTCGCTCAGCTCCTCGACGATCAGCTTGTCGAGCTCGGTCTCCGCGCCGGTGATGACGAGGTTCACCTGCTTGTCGTGCTCGCGCGAGAGCTGCCGGACGACGCGCGCGAGCTTCTCGAACGCCTGCCCGAGCGGCACCATGCGCACCTCGAGGATGCCGCCCTGCATTTGCGCGAGGTGGCGCTCGAACGAGCGGTGAAGCCTGAGGAGCTCTTGCATGAGCGGTCGCATCTCGGCGCGGTTGCGCAGCCGATCGGCCACGGCCATGAGCTCGGTGCGCACGATCGCGAGCTCGCCGACGACGTTCATCAGGTGATCGAGCTTGCGGATGTCGACGCGGACCGTCTGCGTGACCGAGCGCAGCGAGACGTCGCGCATCCCCTCCGGCGGAGGAGCGAGCGAAGGAAGCGGCGCGCGCATCAAATCCGACGCGACCTGCGTGCCCGTCTCCGGACCGAACGAGGGCGACGCGGGAATGCTCAGGCGCGGCGCGGGCATCGACGTTGCCGCCGCGGCTTGCATCGGCCGCCGAGGCACCTCGTCGATCGCGAGCTTGTGGGTGGCGAGCGCGCCTCGCAGCGTGGAGACCGGCTCTTTGCTCGCGATCAAGAATCTCGAGCTCGATCGCGTCCGCATCCGAGCCGCCGCCCGTCGGCAGGTACGTGATGATCTCGCCGTGCGGTCGCGCGGCCGCCTTGAGCTCGTCGAGGGCGGAGTCGATCGTCGCGAGCGGGAACGAGACGCGCAGCTTGTAGAGCGACATCCCGTTCTGGATGTTCGTGCGAAGGCGATGCTCCTCGTACTCGGTGAGGACGCCGAGGAGGCCTGGATCGAGCTCGTACTGCGCGACCGGGCTCGCGCCGCCCGCGCGGCCGCGATGCGACACCTCGCCCAGCGCGACGAGGAGCCCCTCGATGTCCGCGGAGGGATCGAGCCCCGATCCGCGCTCGACGCCGAGGAGCAAGCCGTAGAGCTCAACCGCGCGAAACGCGACGTCGAGCACGCGCTGCGAGAGGTCGATCCGCCCGAGGCGCAGATCGTCGAGCACCTCTTCGAGCTCGTGCGAGAGTCCCGACATCATCGACGCGCCGAAGAGCCCCGAGAGCCCCTTGAGCGTGTGGACGGCGCGGAAGACGTCGTTGATCAGCTCGGGATCGGAGCGTCCGCTCTTGGAGAGCTCGTCGAGCGCGAGGACGTCGCGACCGAGGCCGTCGATGAGCTCTTGGGCCTCGGAGAGGAACTCTTCGCGCGCCCTGTCGTTCTCGCCTTTTCCGCCGCCTTGCTCCGCCATCATGCGCTCCGCGCCGCGATGACCTCGGCGCACGCGTCGACGAGCTGCTCGGCGACGAAGGGTTTGGCGACGAACTTGTTCGCGCCGAGCGCGAGCCCGCGCGCGACGTCGCGCTCCGTCGACTGCGTCGAGATGATGACGAGCGGCGTCGATTTGTGGTGCTCGTTCTTGCGCACGAACGCGATGAGCTCGAGCCCGTTGATGTCGCCCATGTTGATGTCGGTGATGATGAGATCGTAGGGCCCGCGCGGGAGCATCCGCATCGCCTCGAAGCCGGATTTCGCCTCGGTCACCTCGGCGGAACCCACGCGCTGCGCGAACTCCTCGCCCTCGAGCACTGCACGAACGAACGCGCGCGTGGAGGCGGAGTCCTCGACCACGAGCACTCGGCGGGCCATGCGAAGAGCGTACACCAAGCGCGCGCGGGACTGCCAAGTGCTACCCTCACGCCCGATGGAGCCCGCCAAAACGGCCGCCGTCCTCATCATCGGCAACGAGATCCTCTCCGGAAAAGTCGAAGAGAAGAACCTCGCCGAGCTCGCGCGGCTCCTGCGCGAGATGGGCATCCGCCTCGCGCGCGTCGTCGTCATTCCGGACGAGCTGGACGTCATCGCGAAAGAGGTGGCCGAGCTCGCGGCCGCGCACGATTGGATCTTCACTTCCGGCGGCGTTGGGCCGACGCACGACGACGTCACGATCGAAGGCGTCGCGAAGGCCTTCGGCGTCGGCGTCGTCACCTCACCCGAGATGGCCGAGATGATCCGCTCGCACTACGGCGAGCGCACGACCGAAAATCACCTGCGGATGGCGCTCGTCCCAAACGGCGCGACGCTCGAGGTGACCGAAGACGTCCGCTGGCACACGGTGCGGATGAAGAACGTGTGGTGCTTGCCCGGCGTGCCGGAGGTCTTTCGCATGAAGCTCTCCGTCGTTCGCGCGCACATCGCGGCCGCCCCGCGCTACGTCACGCTCGCCGTTTACACGAAGATGGATGAGGGCGATCTCAAGCCACTCCTCGATCGCGTCGTCGAAAAATTTCCGGACGTCGACGTGGGCTCGTACCCGAAGTGGCTCGACCCCGCGTACAAGACGAAGATCACGTTCGATGGAAGAGACGAGGCTCGCGTCCGAGAGGCGCACGACGCATTCGTCGCGACGCTCCCCGAAGGCGAGCCCCAAGAGCTGTGACGAAATTTCAGGACTGCGGAGCGTCGATGACGTCGTGCGACGTGCGCTCGTGCTTGAGCTCTTCGCTCAGGTTGCCGAGGAGCTTCGAGACGCTCGTCAGCGTGCGCGCGCTCGCGGCGAGCGCCGACTCCGCGATCTTCAGGCCGTGAGCGGCCCAGGTCTCGCCGACGTCGAAGAGGGTATCGACCACGGTTTGCTCTTTGTTCGATTCGTTCATGACGCGCTCTCCTTCTTTTCTTTTTCTTCTTCGTGATTGGGCAGACAGTCGTCGCATACGAAAATGCGGACGTTGCCGCCGACGTTCGGATCCACGAGCCCGAGGTGCGCGTGGTCGCCCGCGTCGAGCGCGAGATCGCACTTCGCGCAGTGGGCGGGCTGAGCCAACGTGACCGGCTGGAAGGCGTAGACGTCGCTCAGCGGGTCAGGCCGGATTTTGCGGCGCAATCGCTCGCGCTCCGTTTGGAGCTGGCTCGCGGCGGTTCGGAGCCGTTCCTCGACGCGGTCGCCCGCGGCGTCCGCCACCTCGAGGGCGTCCTCGAGGATGGTACGCACGAGGTTCGATACCGGTACGCGGAGGTTCTGGGCGAAGCGCTTGAGCTCGGCCTCGAGCACCGCCGGAACGCGGGTGTGGAGCACGCGCTCCTTCTTGTCGTCGCGCGCGCTATCTTGCTTATCGTCGGTGCTTTCGGTGTCCACGGTTCGTTTCCCCTTCTGTGTCACGCCGTGATACATATGTCTCACGTCGTGACACGTCAAGGGCGCGGTTGTGTTTTCGCCGCATTGGTTTGTAAACTTCGAGCGATCGGCGCTCCGGCGCCCGACCCCCCATGTGGAAACTCGTCATCGAGGACGATGAATCGAAGCGGACTTCGGTACCGCTGACGAGGGACGACTACACGATCGGCCGTAAGGAGGGGAACACCATCCGGCTGACGGAGCGGAACGTTTCGCGCGAGCACGCGAAGATCCGAAAGTCGAACGGCGCGGCGCACCCCGCGCCTGACTCGCCGTTCTTCCTCGAGGACATGAACAGCTACAACGGCGTCTACGTGAACGGGCTTCGCGTCGCGCAGCCGCAGAAGCTCCAGCACGGCGACCTGATCCAGATCGGCGACTACCGCATCGTTCTCCAAGACGAAGCGCTGACCGAAGGCGACGTCTCGAACAACGCGACGACGCAAGACATGAAGTCGACGGTGCCGACGGGCGTCGTCAGCCGCGCGTCGCTCTTGATGGAGCGCCCGAACCGCCTCGTCATGCTCGCGGGCCCGACGCCCGGCGCCGAGTTCCCGCTCGACACCGAGCGCACCACGATCGGCCGCGCCGAGGACTGCACGATCTCCGTCAACCACAACTCGGTGTCGCGCCTGCACTGCGAGGTGCACTCGCTCGGTGAAGGACGCTACGAGGTCGTCGACAAAGGCTCGTCGAACGGCGTGCGCGTCAACGGCTCCGACTTGCGCCGCAGCATCGTGGAGCCGGGCGACATCATCGAGCTCGGCGACGTGCGCTTCCGGTTCGTCGGCGCGGGCCAGATTTTCTTGCCCGGCGTGGGCGACAGCCAACAGCTCGAGGCGATCGCGGATCGCCCGCCGACGTCGATGCGTGCGGCGCCCGCCGGCTCGTCGAGCCTCTTGCCGTTCGTCGTCGTGGGCGCGCTCGTCGCGGTCGTCGTCGTCGGCGGCTTCTGGTTCATGCAGCAGCGCCAATCGGGATCGACGGGCACCGACACCACGCACACCGCCGACGATCCGGAGCAGCTCGCGCTCCAAGCGGCGAAGAAGGACTGCGACGAAGGCAACTGCGACCTCGCGCACGACCGACTCGTCGCGAAGATCGACAAGAAGTCCGCGCTCCGCCAGAGCACCGACTACGTGAACATCGAGACGCGCTGGGCGGATGCGATGCTCGCGCAGGCGGAGAAAGAAACCGACGTCGCGAAGAAGCGTCGCATGCTCAAGGACGTGCAAGCGACCGACACGGTGCCGCAACCGCGCCGCAACATCGCCGCCGCGAAGCTCGCCGAGCTCGACGCCGCGACGAGCGCGACCGGAACGTCGACGGCCATCGTCCCGCTCCCGACGACGACGCACAGCGCGACGGTCGGCACGTCCACGGCGACCACCACGTCGACGACCACGTCGACGACGACCGCCACCACGCCGACGACGACCGCGACGTCACACCCCCATCCTCCGAGCGGCGGGAGCGTCTTCGGTCAGGCGAGCGCGCTCGCGACGAGCGGCGACAACGCCGGCGCGCGCGCTCTCTTGGAGCCGCGCGTCTTCGGCAGCGGCAAGGCGACGCCCGACGAGGTCAACCTCCTCCGCGGCATCTGCAAGTCGCAGCACGACAAGAGCTGCACCGCGGCGATTTCCGCGAAGTACCCGTAGCCGCGTCCGAGGTGGCCGCGGGCCGGCCCACGGCCTGGCCCGGCCACCCTCACGAGCGAGGTTTCTCGGCGTCCTCACGCGGCACGCTCGCTGCACCGCTGCGACTCGGCCAGGGCCCTGGTCGAGTCGTTCAACTCATTTCGTTTCTCACGAAAGGAAATTCAATCGAACAAGGCTATGCAACGGGACTGAGAGGGTGCAAGCGCACGCTCGTTGGTGGGTCGGCTGTGCAATCCCGCCGAGCCCGAGCGTCCTCATCGAGGACGAAGACACCGGTTAAGTGTCGCATCGGGTTACTCGGGTCATCAGACAGCTCGGATGGCGGTGTTCCGCATCCGCCCGCAGTACCAACGAGCGAGGGCAACCGCGGAGGGTGCAGGTACTCCTCGCGCCTGACATTAGGGGCGCCGCGTCAACAAATGCTCGCCATGAGCGAGGCCTTTGTGGTGTGTCCACTTCCCGAAGTTGCAAAGGATCTCCCGGGCGGAGATCACAAACCAACTTGGAAATTAACCGGGTGCCTCGTGCGCCGCCGCACACGTGCGCCCGGTCTTCGGTCTCTGTGAATCACGGCGGGACGGGGAGGGCGCGGACGCCGTGGGCGGCCGCGTTGGTGCAACCGAGCTCGACGCCGGTCGGGCCGTCCTTGGTCTTGACGACCTTGAACTCGACGCGACGATTCTTCTCCCACGCGGTCTCGTTGTGGCCCGGGTCCTCAGGGCAGTACTCGCCGTAGCCCTTGCTGCGCAGGCGCTGGCGATCGACGCCACGCGAGACCATCGCGCTCATGACGGAGTCGACGCGATCTTGCGTGAGCTTCAGGTTGTACTCGTCGGGCGCGCGCTCGTCGGCGTGGCCTTGGATCTCGATGAGCGTGAACTCGGGGTGGTGCGTGAGCGTCGCCGAGACCGCGTCGAGGATCGTGTTCGACTCCGGCAAGATCTCCGCGCTGTTCGTGCGGAATTTGATCTTCTGGAGGATCATGATGTCGTTGCCCTGGATGATGACGTTGCCCTTGTCGGGGCAGCCGTCGTCGTCCTCGAAGCCGTTCCAAGTCTCCTTGGTGTCCTTGCCCTGCTTGACGGTCTCGTCGCTGCCGGGGCACTTGTCCTGCTTGTCCGGGATGCCGTCGTTGTCGTTGTCCGGATCGGGGCAGCCGTCTTCGTCTTGGAAGCCGTCTTTGTCCTCGGGATCGTTCGGGCAGGCGTCCTGCTTGTCGGGGATGCCGTCCTTGTCGTTGTCGGGATCGGGGCAGCCGTCCGAGTCCTCGAAGCCGTCGCGGTCTTCGGGCTGATCGGGGCACTTGTCGCGCGAGTCGAGGATGCCGTCGCCGTCGCGGTCGCCGTCGTTGCCCTCGGGGCAGCCGTCCTCATCATGATCGCCGTCGCGATCCTCGGGCTCGTTGGGGCAGCGGTCGTCGACGTCCGGGATGCCGTCGTTGTCGTTGTCGGGATCGGGACAGCCGTCTTCGTCCTTGAAGCCGTCGAAGTCCTCGGGCTCGTCGGGGCACTTGTCGACGTCGTCCTTGTAACCGTCGCCGTCGCGGTCGCCGATCGACGGCTCGTACACGAAGCCGATGAAGCCGCGGAAGTCCGCCGCCTCGTAGCCCGCCGTGTAGCGCGGGCCGCCGCCGAGCATGAAGTAGCTGTTGCGGTCGACGAAGAGCTTGATGCCCGCGGTCGCCTCGTTCGAGATCGCGAGGCCGCCTGTCGTCGTGACCCCGGCGACGGTGGCGGAGAGCTGGTAGCTGCCGTACGTGTCGAGCACGAGATCGAGCACGTCGGTCGCGCGATACGACATCGCGAGGCTGTACGTGAGGAGATCGCCGTCGTTCACGACGCCGCTCGCGTTCGGCACCGGGTCGAAGCTCAGGCTGTCGCGCATGTGCGAGAGGCTCGTCTGGCTCACGTCGTGCGCGCGGAAGCCGACGTTCAGACCGACCTTGAACTTGCCCGTCGAGCCGAAGCGCTTCTCGCCGATGAGCTGCGGCCACAGGAACCAGCCGCGCTCGCCGCCTGCTTGGCGGTACGCGTCGGTCACCGCGACGCCCGCTTGCAGCGCGAGCGCGAGACCGAAGCCCTTCTCGACGCGGAGGATGCGCCATTTGGCGTGCAGCGCGAGAAACTCGAGGTTCTGCGAATCGAGCGCGGTCGCCGGCGCGCCCGGTGTGTTCGAGCTTCCCCAACCGGGCACGCCCGCCTTGTACGGACCGTCGTTGCAGTTAGCGGCCTGCCCGACGATGCCGCCACCAGGGCAGCCCTGGTTGAAGTACTGCGGCGAGCCGTCCATCAAGATGACCGGCATGTCGAGGCCGACCTCGATGTGATTGAACAGACCGAGGTTGAAGCCGAACGTGCCCTGGAACGAGTTGTTGATGAGCGAGTTGGTGCGCCCCTCGTTCGTGAAGGTGCCGTCCGTTCGCAGCAGGCTGCGCCCGTAGTCGACGACCAGGCCGATCGAGAAATCGAGGTGGCCGAGGATGTCGCTTCCGTTCGTCGCGAAGAAGCCCTTCGAGTCCATCGCGGGCCGGAACAAGTGCGTGTCGAGGCCGTCGTTGTTTCCGAGCAGCGGATTGGCCGCGTGCGCGTCGGACGCGAACGAGATTGCACCGAGTGCTGCGAGCCCCGCGAGAGCCGTTACCGCCCCGAGTTTCATGTCGAATCGACCTTCCTCACGTCGCGCCCCGGCTGCCGGCGCGACGATATTTTTACGGAGCCGAAAACTATCACGAACGCGGAACGAGCGGACAATTTGCCGGCGGCGTTTACTTCCGGAGCTTCGCGACAGCGCCCTCGAGCAATTTACGGAGGTAATCGTCCTTCTGGTTCCCCGGCCGCGCGAGGGCTTCTTCGAGCGGCGCGAGCGCCCGCTTCGCGCGCATCTTCCCGAGCGCCTCGATGACCACCGCGCGCACCGTGGGCGCCCGATCGCGCAGCGCGTCGATGAACGCGTCGACCACGCGCGGGTCGCGCCGCGCGGCGAGCGCGTTCGCCGCGGCCCAGCGCACGTTCGAGCTCTTGCTCCCGAGCGAGCCGACCAGCAGCGGAACGAGGCGCGCGTCGTCGATGGCGCCGAGGGCGAAGACCACCGTTCCATTTTCGAGCAGCAAGGGCTCCTCGGAGAGCACCTCGACGAACTGATCGCGATCGCGCGCCGCGCGCAGCACCGCTTCGGAGAGCGCGTCGCTGTCGTCGCGGTAGTCCCCGGTGCTCTTGGGGAGCGGTCCGACGAGGCGCTCGAGGGGCGTCATCGCGCCATCCTACGCCGCGTCACTGAAGACAGGTGAGCGAGAGCGTCGTCCCGGGAGGAGGACCTGCGCCGCCGAATACGATTCCCTGCGGGCAGCCGCCCGTGTTCGCGGCTCCCTCGACGTAGCACCAGCCCTCGTTCGGCGAGCCAGCGCACGTCGCGCCGGTGAAGTCGGGGCTCGGGTTCGAGCAGCCCGGGAATTGCCCCGAGAGCTGGCGGTACACGCACGCCACCGGCACGGGCTCCCATCCTGCATCGCCGAATGAGGCGAGGTACCGCGTGCGAAACCAGTCGAGCGTCGCGGGATCCGGCTGGCTCGTTCCCGGGTCGGTGCACCCCGCGCTCTGATCCGTTTGGCTCGGGTACTCGATGAGCAGCTGGCAGGAGACGCTGCAGTTTGCGAGGTGGTGCAAGGTCTCCGGAAAGCACTGCCCATCAACGTCGGTGACGAGGCGGTCGAAGAGCGCGGTGAGCGCCGGTAAAAACGGCGTGCAGATCGATCGCACGACCGATTGTGCTCCGAGGCCCTTCGCGACTCGCAGCTCGCGCGTGCTCGGATACGCCTTGCCGCGCACCTGCCTCGTGCGCGCGTTGGGATCGCAGAGCGGCGGTCCGTCGGACGCGGTCGCGCCGGGAGAGCCCGGCGCGCAATCACACGGCGACTCGATCGTGCAGTCGCGCGGCGTCGGCAGGTCGAACGTGCACGCGAACTGGAGATCGACGCTCGAAGACGCGTCGCCGACTCCCTGCGCGTTCGACGTGTTCCACTCGCGTTCGACGCTGGTCGAAGAAGGCGGCGGCAATCCGGGACGCGGCGCGATCGACTCGATCATCCGCGGATCGCGCGGCGCGCCGACGAGCTTCGTCCAATCGTCGGACGCGAGATCGGGCTTGAAGTCTCCGTTCGAGTCGACGAGCAGCGAAGGCGCGACGCCGCCGATGAGCGCGTAGAAGACGAGATCCGGCGTTCGCGCGCCGCCCCGCAGATTGCACAGCGCGCCGGGGCTCGAGTCGCTCCCGTCGGGCAGCTCCGCGGCGAAGAGCGGGTTCGTGCAGTTGCGCTTCGTGTCGGCCCAGCGCGACGCGTCGTGCACCTCGTGATCGCGGTCCGGCGCGGTCCAGAGTCGAAGCCCGTCGACGTACCGCTGCACGCTCCACTGCGGGTCGAGGCCGTACCTGCGCGACATGTCGTCCGTGAAGCGAGCGTCGAGGCTGTCCTGGCCGGGCGCGTACCAACCTTTCTTGGGGCACGACGCGAGGCCGCCCGCGCACGACGTGCAATTCGGATCCGACGCGTTCTCGGGAAACGCGCACGACGAGCACGCGGGGCTCGTCGGATCGATGTCGCACGCGCTCGTCCCGCGCGGACCCAGCGGGACCTGTCGCATGAACGCGGCGCTTCCACCGAGCGCGAGCGGATCGATCGATGCGTCGTCCTCGTCGGTGATCTGCACGATCGCGACGAGCGAGTCGGGGCGGAGGAAATCGTGGCGCATCGCGAGGAGCGTCGTGTCGACGCCCACGAGCGTCGCGGCGCCGTTCGTCGTCGCGACCGACACCCACGGATCGGGTTGAACGAGGAAGCGGTACCAGCTCTCGAGCTGCGACTCGAATCCGCAACCGCTCGTTCCCACCTGCGACACGAGCGACCCGAAATCGGCGACGAACGGTCCGTCTTCGCCATCGTCGTACGCGGAGACGTTCGGCGCAGGCTTCTGCGCGTTCGCCGCGAGGCTCCGTGGCAGCCACGCGAGGAACCCGCCCCCCTCTCCGTTCAGCGGCTGCGCGCGCGGGAGCGCGCCGCCGAAGAGGTGCGAGCCATCGTCGGGCGCGCATCCGAGCGACGAGCGCACGACGGCGACGTGCAGATCATGAACCGGAGCGAACTCGGGTCGCGTCGACCCCGGGCAAACGCCGAGCACGCTCGGTACGTAACAGACGCGCGTGAAGCCCTCGAGCGCGCACGTGGCGTTCGCGCCGAGCGCGCTGCAATCGGAGTCCGCCTTGCACTCGTAGAGGTCGTTCGTGACGCAACGGGGCGACAAGAGGCGCGTCACGATCGTCTGGAGCTGCGGCGCGAGAGTCGCCTGTTTGTCCGCCATCGAAGGCGAGTCGTCGATCGCGAAGAGCAAGTCGACGTTCTTCAACGACACGGGCTTGACCTGCGCCTCGAACGAGACGGACGAGACCGGACGCTCGTGGCCGAGCGAATCGGACCCGCCGCACGCGACGAAGAACGCGAGCACGATGACGGCGAACGCGCAGCGCACGCACCGCATGAAGCACGCCGAGCGCCAGCGCACGGCTCAATCATTACGATGCCTTCGCGGCTTTCGGCGGCAACTCCGTTGTCTCGACGTCACCTTTCTTGCCGAGCGTCGATACGGTACCCTCACCGTTTGCCGCGATGCCGCGTTTGCGAATCGAGCTCGTCACTGCCTTCGTCCTGCTCTTCGCCGTGGATTCTCGCGCGGACGCTCCTTACGACGGGCAGTGGAAGCAGTCCGCGTTAAAGGAGGACTTCACGGTTCAGCAGTGGCTGCCCGGCTGCGGTCCTGCTCCGGCGAGCCACTCGAGCGGCGGCGGCGAGACCATCGCGGTCACGCAAGAGGGCGACGAGCTCTCGTTCGTCGGAGGCGGTCGCGTCTTCAAGACGAACCAGTGTTACGACGACATGCCGACGCTCGCGCGCGAGTCGCACTCGCGCGATCCCTCCGGAAAGATCTGGAGGACCCACTGCGCGACGCCTGCGGGCGACCCGCGGCGCGCGACGATGAACACGCTCATCCAGGTCACGAACGACAACCGGATCGATCTCGTCGAGACCGGCCGCTACGAGATCACGCTCAGCGACGGCAAGTGCACCGCCGACGTGAAGCGCACGCGCGGCTTCGACCTCGTGAAGTCGACCGCGCCCGTCGCGAGCGCGACCGCGACGGCCACCGCGACCGCCACGGCCAAGGCGTGCACGCAGGTCGGCGATCCCGCGCGCCTCGAGGTGCGCCCGTCGAAGAAGCTGATGAAGACGGGCGACACGTTCGCGTTCAACGCGGTCGTCCTCGACAACGCGGGCTGCGCGACCGCCACGAAGACGACGTGGAGCGTCGAGAGCGGTGCGGGCGTCAGCGTCGATCCGAGCGGCCTCGTGACCGTCGCGCCCGACGCGGCCGAGGGCAACGCGGTCATCGTCGCGACCGCTGCGAACAAGAGCGCGAAGGTCACCGTCGAGATCTCCTCGCCCGCGCACTACGCCGATCTCCTCGCGAGCTCGGGGCTCAACGCGGCGGGCGAGAGCGACGTCGCTTCGACCGTGAACATCGCGTCGGCGTCGCTCGGGACCGACGCGGCGCACGCCGAGGACCTCTCGAAGCGACGCCGCAACATCTTCATCGCCATCGTCGGCGGCCTCACCACGCTCCTCGCGCTCATCGCGCTCGTCGGGTGGCGTCGCTCGAAGAAGGCCGAGCGCATCGCGCACGAAGCCGAAGAGCGCCACACCGAGCGGATGGAGGAGTTCGAAATGCGCCAGCGCATGCGTGCCGAGGAGCACGCGGCTCAGGTGCGCGCGCACGAAGAGAGCGTGAAACGCGCCGAGGTCGTGAAGGCCAAACGCGTGGCAGGGGCGATGGAGTGTCCCTCGTGTCGACGCGAATATCCGGCCGGGAGCCAGTTCTGCCCGCACGACGGGAGCAAGCTCCAAGCTCAGGCGGGCGCGAGCGCGCCGCTCGGAAACGTGTGCCCCGTGTGCAAACGCGGCTACGATGCACAAACCAAGGTGTGTGCAGTCGACGGAGAAGAGCTCGTGCCTCAAGCTGCGTATCGCGCTACGGCGCCGATGGCGACCAAGCCGCGCGGCAAAATCTGTCCGACGTGTGGGGGGCGTTTCGAAGGTGAAGCGACGTTTTGTGGCAAAGACGGAACGGCGCTCGTATTGCTGAACTGAGCTGCGCTGCGCACACCGTCGCACCCAAGTGGCGGTTTCGTCGCGGTTCTCTCAGATCGTTGCTAGGGGAATGGCGTACTATTTCATCGCGGCACGCAGCTTGATCAGGCTCGAACCCGCTCGCTATACTTTTCGTTCAACGTCTCACGATCCAACCCGAAGGACCGAAGCGCCGTGAAAATTTCCTGTCAGTCGTGTCAGGCCAAGTACACCATCGCCGACGAGAAAGTCCTCGGGAAGATCGTCAAGATCCGCTGCAAGAAATGTGGCGCGACGATCGTAATCAACGGCAACGAGCAAGACTCGACGCAAGCCTACGACGCGGGTGCGGCGCAAGCGGGCGCCGCGCCTGTCGCCGGCGCCGGCGCGGTCTTCGATTACAGCGCGCAGCAAGGCGGTGAGCCCTGGACGGTCAACGTCTCCGACGGCGACCAGCGCAGCATGACGCTCGGCGAGCTCGTGGCGGCGTATCGCGCGGGGACCGTGAACGACGAGACTTATTGCTGGAAGGACGGCATGTCCGACTGGCTCCCGCTCCGTGAAGTCCCAGAGATTCACGCCGCGGTGGCGGCCGGTCCGCAACCGACGATGAACCCCGACGTGGGCGGCTACGATCAGGCTCCCCCGCACCAAGAGCCGGCGCCGGAAGATCAGCCGACGCAAGCAGGCTTCTCGTCGCTCTTCGGCGGCGGCGGTCAGCAGCAACAACCGCAGAACGGCGGCGCGTCGCTCTTCGGTGGCGCGGCAGCGGCCCCGGCGCCGACGGCAGCCGCGCGACGCGCGGGCGGTCGTGGAGGTGGTGGCGCGGATTTGTTCGGCAGCGTCGCGCAAGCGGGCGGCGAGCAAGACGTGATGACGAGCGCCTCGGCGAACCCGCAGATGGCGCCGCCCGGAGACGACAAGCTCACCGGCGCGCGAAACGAGAACAGCGTCCTCTTCTCGCTCGCCGCGCTCACGACGAGCGCGCCCGAGAAGAAGAACGACACGCCGATGGCGTCGGGTGAAGGCTCCGGCCTCATCGACATCCGCGCGCTCAGCGCGTCGATGGACAAGAAGAACGACGGCCCGCGAAAGGTCGACGACATCATGAACTTGAGCGGCGGCGGCGCGTTCAGCGCGGCGCTCGCGGCTCCGGTGCTCGCGCCCGTTCCATCCGACGCGGCCGACTTCGGCGGCTACGGCGGCGAGAAGAAGAAGGGCAACGCGACGCTGCTGCTCGGCATCATTGGCGGCTTCGCCCTGCTCGGTATCCTCGCGGCCGGCGGCGTCTACTTCGCGCTCAAAGGCAACAACTCGAGCGTCGCGACGAACCCGACCGTGAGCGCCGCACCGACGACGACCACCGCGCCGACCACGACGGAAACCGCGGGTGCTCGCGGTCCGGTCGCGCAGAACGACACCGCACCGACGACGACCGCGGCGCGTCCTGGCGTCGGTGTCACCGGCGGCGGCGCCAAGCCTCCCACGGGCGGCGGCGGCGGAGGTGGTGGCGGAGGCGGCGGTGGTGGTGGTGGCGGCGGACATGAAACCGCGCCGCCTCCCACGCAGGTCGCGAACACCGGCGGCTGTGCGCCGGGCGATCTCCAGTGCGCGATGGCGAAGTCGGCAGGCCAAACGGCGCCGCCGGCGAACACCGGTGGTGGCGGCGGTGGCGGCTCCTCGCCGTTCAACCCGGGCAACGCGGCGGCCTCGCTCGGTCCCATCGCGGGGAGCGTCGGCTCCTGCAAGAGGGCCGACGGTCCGACTGGCAACGGTCACGCGAAGATCACGTTCTCGCCGAGCGGCAACGTCCAATCCGTCGAGATCGACGGTGGGCCGTTCCCTGGCACGGCCGTCGGTGGGTGCGTCGCGGGCAAATTCCGCGGCGCGCACATCGCACCGTTTTCGGGCGGTCCCGTCACGGTCGGCAAGTCGTTCTCGATCTAGCCGCGATGCGCGGCGTCATCTTGCTCGTGCTCGTCGGAGCAATCTTCTTGCTCGGCGTCCGGGTGGGGTTCGCGCTTCGTGGCCGAACATTGGCCGCGAGGAAGCCCGAGAAGTAGTCTTCACGTGTGCGTCGTCTAGCTGCCCTAGCGCTGCTCTTTGCCTCGTCGGCGCGCGCGCAGCAGCGCCCGGTCGAGCCGCCGTGGACGTGGGCGGCTTCGAGCGTCTCTGGCGTGCGCGTCGCCGAGAGCTCGCTCACCGATCGCGAGACCGACCTTCAGAACAAATGCGGCGTCTCGGAGGACGGCCTTCGGCGCGTCGCGCAGCGACTGCTCCTTCGTAAGACGCTCGATCTGCCCTACCTCGATCTCGACGGGCTCACGTTCGCGCAGCGCACGGCCGGAGAGCCGCATGTCTGGCCGCGCGCGTGGATCGTGTCGGCGCAAGCGATGGATCACGAGTCGACCGTGAAGAAGCTCGAGCAGTGGCGCGCGACCTTCCACGACATCGGCGAGCGCAGGTGCGGCGTCGCTTCGGGCTACGCGCGTGACGGCACGCAGATCGTCGCGGCGATCGCGCTCGACGCCATCGCGGACTTCGTCACGGCGATCCCCGTGCGCGCGCACGTCGGCGCGTGGCTCTCGGTCGACGCGAAGATGCTCGTCACGGCGACGGGCGCGCACGTCGTGGTCGTCGGTCCGAACGGCGAGCCGCACAACGTGCCCTCGACCTTCGACGGGACGTACGTGCGCGCGCGCTTCGCGCCCGATCGCGCCGGCTCGTTCACCGTGCAGGTCGTCGCGGACGTCGCGACGGGCCCGCGACCCGCGCTCGAGGCGCAGGTCTTCGCGGACGTCGATCCGCCGCAGCAGATGCCGAGCCTCGCCGCGCCCGGAGAGGCCGCGCGCGCGAACCTCACGGACGAACGCGCAGCGCTCGGCGCGATGGTCACCGCGCTGCGCACGCAGCAATCGCTCCCCGCGATGCGACGCGACGCGCGCCTCGACGCGATCGCCTCGGCTCACGCGCAGCGCATGAAGGACGCGCACACGATCGGCCACGACGTGGGCGACGGCGACCCCGCCCAAAGGTTGCAGAATGCAGGTTTGTCCGCGCGCGAATCGGGCGAGAACGTCGCCCACGCGCAGAACGTCCTGCTCGCGCACCGCGCGCTCTGGCAGAGCCCTTCGCACCGCGCGAACCTGCAGCACGCCGAGTACGACGCGTTCGGCGTCGCCGTCCTCGACGATCCCGACGGCAGCGTCTGGGTCGCCGAGGTGTTCGCGCGCGGCCTCTAATCCACGTGCAAGTCGTTCGGTGGTGGTTAAGTTCCCTACGTAGAGACGCGACGATCGATAGGAGGTCATCATGGCACGCTCCGTTTGGGTCTCGCTCCGGCGCTTCCTGGGCTCGAAACCCACCAAGGTTCCCGAGGTCGAGCCGCCGCACCCCGTGGATGAGCCCGAAGAGCTCCACGTTCGGCACCACCCGCGCGCGCACAGGTACTCGAGCACGCCCGATTCGTTCGGGTTGGGCTCGCTCATTCTGCACCCCGACGGTGGCTAGCTCCGACGGCGGAGCCGCGCCATCGACGCGAGCGCCATGAGCAGGGCCGAGTAGACCGTCGCGTCCGTCACACGCTCGCCGGGCGTGCTGCAACCGCAGCCGCTGCTCCCGCCGCCTGCCGTGCCTGCGTCGCTGCCTCCGCCGTCGCCTACGGTCCCGCCGTCCGCGGCTCCGCCGTCCGGCGACTGCGCTTGCGCGCCGAGGTCCTCGTCGCACGTCACGTTGCCGCCCGTGTCCATCGACGTCACGTGGCCCGCGAGGTTGCCCGTCTTCGCGAGCTTCAACGTGTACTTCCCTTGAGCCGCGGAGATCGTCACCGTCGCTGACGTCGCGTCCTCCGTGACGCTCGAGGTGGGCGCGCTCGAGCCCGTGCCGATGACGTGCAAAAAATAATCGCGCGTCTGCCCCGAGGGCGCGACGACCTCGATGCGCGTGCCGAATGACTCGTTTCCCGCCGTGGTCGGCGGGTGCGGCTTGCCCTCGACGGTGAAGTTGGTGAGCACGTTCGCCTTCGCGCTCGCGGGGAGCATCGTCTGCGCGTACAGCGTGCCGCCGCCGTTCGAGAGCGTGTAGCTCGAGCCCGACACGATCGGGTTCGGCGGGGCCTGCAGGAGAAATCGCTTCTCGTAGGTCGGGTCGAGCGCGTCGATGCGATCGAAGACGACGAGCACGTCCGGCGCGAGGTACACGAACTGCCGCGAGACCTCGTCGACCTTGGGCGTGTTGCCGTTCATCACGTGACCTGGCGACGAGTACGCGTTCGTCACGTTGCACGCGACGTACGAGTGGCACTTCGTCTGCTCGAACGTCGTCATGTCGCCCGTGTCGACGTACGGCGCGCTCGTCTTGTGGCCTTGGTACGCGGTCAGATCGGGGTTCGGAAACGCGGTGCCGCTCTTGTCGCGTCGCATCGGACGCTGGCCGCCGTCGTTGACGTTCGCGATGGCGCCGTTCTGGATCGTGTGGAGCGTCGGGAAGAGCTCGCCGGGCTGATAGATCGCGAGCGTGTTCGCGTGCACGGAGTGCAGCGAATAGTAGTTGTCCCAGTGATCGGTCTCGAAGCTGTCGTAGTAGCCGGTCGAGCCGGTGAGCTCGCCGTTCTTGAAGATTTGAAACGACCCGGTCTCGACGTGCTGGTGCGCGCCGAAATAATCGCCGCACGAGACGTAGACGAACGTGTCGTTCTTGCCCCAACCCGAGCGCATGATGGCGACGTCCGCCGCGCCCTTGCTGAGCCAGCGCGAGGTCGGGAGCGCGCTCCGCGGCGTCGCGCTCCCGTCTTTCGACGCGTCGTAGAAGAGCGCGAGCAAATACGAGTCCGCGCCCGAGTAGTCGTACGCTGCGGGCACGTTCGCCTTGATCTCGTCGGAGAACGCCTGCCCGAGCGTCGAACCCGTGCCGAGCGTGAGCATGTCGATGAGCGGCCGCGTGAAGAGCTGGATGCTCTGCTTGTTGTCGGTCGTGTCGCCGAAGTACGCGAAGACGTAATCGGGCCGGGTCACGTACGCGTGGAAGTCGATGTACCCGTTGTAGAGCGCGCTCTCCGCGGTGAAGACGTTCTCGTCGGTCGCGATCGACCACGCGAGCGCGTAGACGATCGCCGAGCCGAGCGACGGCTGCACGTAGGTGAATCCCTCGTGCCAGAACTCACCCTCGTAGCTCAGCGCGGGGAAGATGATCGTCTTCCACTGCGTGTCCGCGGCCGTGAGGTACGTGCTCGCTTTCGTGTCTTGCGCGGTGCCCTTGAGCGCGAGGCCCGCGAGCGCGACCGAGCTCCACACGTTGTTCTCGTCGTCGTGGAACACGTCGAGCGAGTACCCGCTCATCCCGCCGAGGACCCAGTCCGCGTAGCCCGTGATCTGGCCTTCGATCCACGTCTTCTGAGGCGTCGTGAGCTGCGTGTCGCACCAGTCGCGAACGACCGCGAGCTGGAGCATCGTGCGCCCGTTGTTGGAGATGAACGAGTGCGGATCCGGCTGGCCAGGTACGTCGCTCGCGACGGTCTGGAGCGTCCCGTACGCCTTCGTGCAGCGCGTCGCGTCGCCGTTCACGACGTACCCCGCGGCGTCGTTGATCGCCGGGTATTGCCCGCCGCCCGCCGTCAGAGCGGCCTGGCAGCGTTGCTTGTAGTTTACATCATTCGTGCAGCGGTCCTTGAAGGTCGCCGCCGTCGTCCCGAGGCCCGTCCCATTTCCGAGGAGGATGCGCGGCCGATCGGTGCGCACGTTGGCCGCGAAGGCCGTCCCGGAGCACGCGAGCACGCACGTCGCGAGGGTGAGTCGCATGCATCGAGCGTAGGCCACGCCTCAGGTGAGCGCGAGCCTCGCGATCGCGTCGATGTCGTACTTGGTCGCGTTGCCCATCACGATCACGCCGATACCTAGCGTCGGGTAGATGCGCATCACGTCGAAGAACCCAGGCCCGTTGCCGCCGTGCTCGACGGACGGCGGATCCCCTCGGCGCGCCTTGAAGTGACGAAACCAGCCGAGCCCGCGCTCGCGCATCGCGAGCGCCGATTTCTCCGCGAGCACGCGGACGCCGTCGAGCTCGCCATTTCGCAAATGCATCCGTACGAAGCGCGCGGCGTCTTCGATCGGACCCACGAGCCCTCCGTAGGGCGCGCCGTCGACGAGGAACGGGCGCGTCGAGACCCATCGCCCGATCGAATCGCCGACGACCCACCGCGGCACGAGCAAGCGCATCGGGTTCCATCGCGGGTGGTAACCCACGGCCGCGTCGCGCGGGAGCTCGAACCACGTGCGCGACATGCCGACCGGCTCGAGGACCTCGCGCGTGACGAGCGCCGCGAACGGCGTCTTCGACGCGTGCTGCATCGCGGCGCCGAGGACGAGCGCGCCGAGGTTCGAGTACTTCGATTTCTTTCCGGGCTCGAAGCGGAGACGTTGATTCGCTCGGAGGCGCGTCTCCGCGAGCGCTTCGACGTCGATCGCGGGCTCGGCCGCCGGGCGAACCCACGTGAGCGGGATCGGGTTCTTGATGCCCGACGCGTGCGTCATCAAGTGGCGCACCGTGATCCGCGCGGCCCACGACGAGGGCTCGAGTCGCGCGACCGCAGGCACGTGCTTGGACACCGGCTCGTCGAGATCGAGCTCGCCGCGCTCGATCATGCGCATCGCGGCGGTCACCGTGACGACCTTCGTCATCGAGAACCAGAGCCACGGCGTCGCCGGGGTCGCGCGGACGTCGCGCGCGAGGTCCGCGAAGCCGGTCGCGACCTCTTCGCGAACGCCCGACGCGTCCACGATCGCGACCACGACGCCCGGAGCGCGCGGCGCGAGCTCGCGGAGTCGCTGCTCGAGCGTCATTCGTAGCGCACGATGCTCGCGGTCCCGTCGCCGGTCGCGACGAACGCCTTCACGTGCCCGACGAGCGGCATCACGACGGTCGGCACGCCCGTCAGCACCGCGTACGTCTCGTCCACGACGTCGACGAGCAAGATGCGATCGCGCCCTTCGATCGCGACGGAGCGCCCGTCGGTGAGCGCGATCGGCAGACCGCCGCCTTCGGGGAGGGCGTACGTCGCGTGCTTCGTCAGCGTCGCGTCGAACACGTGGAGGGTCGAGGAGTCTCCCGTCACGACGCGCCCGCCCACGTCGCCGAGGTTTCCGGCGCCGCCCGTGCTCACGAAGAGCTTCTTCACGTCGCTCCATGGGGGCGTCGCGCACTCGAGCGTCGCCGGTGTCGGCACGCCGTCTCCGTGCGAGTACGCCATCTGGTACGCGCAGAATTGCCCGCTCGCGAAGAGGCCGCCGGCGAGGAACGCGGCGTCCGGTGAGGGCGCGAACACCGCGTTCGTCGAGCCGGTGCGAGGATCGAGCACGAAGACGTCCTCGTCGTGGACGAACCCGCGGCCGATCTGCGAGACGAGCACCTTCGACGCGCCTGCGGTCGCGGCGATCATCACCGAGCGCTTCTTGCACGACGACTCGACGCAGAGCGCGCTCTCCGGGCCGCCGATCGCGCGCGGTGTCGCGTCGAGGATGAACAGCTGCGTGCCCACGCGATAGAGCACTTCGCCGTCGCTCGTGAAGATGGGGTTGTCGCCCGCCTGCGCGCGGAGCCTCTGACCCGTGGCGTCGAGCAGCGCGAACGTGGATTGTCCCGAGCGGGTCTCGCCCGAGACGAGGATGCGATCGCCGCGCGGCGACATCGTCAAGCTCGGGTAGCTCCAGGCCGCTGTCGCGGATTGGATCGCGCGCTCGAGCGCGTCGTCGTGCTCCCCGCGCAGCTGCACGTCCCACGGGATCTTCGTGGTCTTGAGCGCCTCGACGCTCGCCTTCCGCTCCACGCGCCGAAGCGCGTGCGTGTCCGCGGCCGGCGGAGGCGCGCTCGAAATGGGAGCCGGAGGCGAAGCCGAAGGCTGCGCCGGCAGCGTCGCCGTCGGCGTGCGCGATCCGCACGCGGCGAGGGCCACGAGCAGGATCGCGCGCTTCACGTCACGGCTTCTTCTGTTGCGACGTCTGGTTAGCGTCCGACTGCTCGATGATCTTGAACTCGACGCGGCGGTTCTTCGTGCGACCCGCGGGCGTGTCGTTCGTGTCGATCGGTTTGTCGGGCCCGTAGCCGTGCGCCTCGAGGCGCGCCTTCTCGACGCCGTGCTCGACGAGCCAGTTCATGACGGACTCGGAGCGCGACTGCGAGAGCTTGCGGTTCAAATCCGCGGAGCCGGTGTTGTCCGTGTGACCCTCGACCGCGACCCGCTTGAGCTGCGGGTTCACCTTGAGGAGGTTCACGACGTCCTGGAGGATCGAGAAGCTGTCGGGGAGGATCGTCGCCGAGCCCACCGCGAAGTGGACCTGCTGCACGAACTTGATGACCGTTCCTTCGAACGTGTAGCTCGTCGGGCAGCCGTTCTTCTTCGGATCGACGTTGCGCGGGCCAGGTTGCTTCGGGCACGCGTCCTCGGTGTCGGGGATGCCGTCGGCGTCCGCGTCGGTCTCGGGGCAACCGTCGCCGTCGTCCACGCCGTCCTTGTCCTCGGGCTGGTCCGGGCACTTGTCGTAGATGTCCGGAATTCCGTCGCCGTCGCGATCGGCGAGCTTCGGGCAGCCGTCGTTGTCCTTGCTGCCTTTTTCCATCGGGCAGGCGTCGATGTCGTCGGGGATGCCGTCGCCGTCGGAGTCTTCGCCGTGCTCCGCGCGCCACTTCTCGCGCATCGCGAGCTTGCGATCCTTGTCGGTCTGCGTGGCCTCCGACCCCGGGAGCGGCGTGTACCAGCCGATCGACGCGAAGACGCGGAGGTCCGGCGCGCCGTAGCCCGGAACGATCAGCGTGCCCGCCGTCGCGCCCGCGAACCAGCGATTCGATCCGCCGAAGCGCATGCGGCCCTCGACGTTCCACTCGAGCGGCGTGTTCTGCAGGCGCCCGAACGTGTCGCCGATGCGGCTGTCCGACGAGATGCCCGTCTGACCGAACACGTTGATGCCGACGCGGTACTTGCCTTCCTTGAAGGGCATGAACGCGCCGAGCGCCCACTCCCAGTCGTCACCGACGCCGAGGCCGTTGTTCACCGCGGGCGCGTTGAGCTGGATGTGCGGCCGCCCGATGTGAACGCCCGTGTTGAAGACGAGGACGATGCGACGGAAGTCGTACTCCGCGTCGACGTGGAACATGAACGTGGTCGAGTTGTCGCCGCCGAACGCGCTCGACGTTCCCGTCGGGACGAACAAGCTGATGCCGCCACCGATCGCGCCGCGGAGGTTCGGCGTGCGATACGCGACGCCGCGGAAGTCGAGGCGCATGTCGTCGGCCGTCGGTCCGGTCGCGTCGACCGCGCTGCTCGAGACGCCGCCCGTGAGGATGTTGTTCGTGTAGTTCGGGCTCTGCCCCGTCTGGAGCGGGTTCCACGGAAAGTTGATCGACGCGATCACCCGGTTGAAGAGCTCGAAGCCCGCCGACCCATAAATGGTGAGCTGCGTGTCGACGACGTTCGCCGCGGACCCCTTCGTCGAGCTGTCCTGGATGATCGTGTTCGTGCGAAGGGGCGCGTACTGGAACCCGAGGCCCATCTGGAAGAAGAAGACGTTGTCGGGCTGGGTCACCGGCCTGAAGAGGACGGTCGTGTCGTCCGGCGCGCCGGGCACGTTCAGCCGGTCGAGGTAGAACGTCGAGGTCTGGGCCCGCGACTCTCTCGACACCGCCAGAGCCAATAAACTCGCAGCAAAAACGCCTATTTTCGAGGAAAAGCGCATGATGAAGAAGGGAGATGAAAACGAGGGTACATCGTCGCGAAAGAAATGGCCGAGCAAATAGAAGGGCCATCTTGACGGTCGTGGGCAAAGGTGCTTGATTGCGCGCCCCCGGTTCGCCATGAGTAAACGCACGTACCAGCCCCATAACCTTCGCCGCGTCCGCACCCACGGGTTTCGCACCCGCATGGAGACCCGCGGCGGTCGAAAAGTGCTCTCGAACCGCCGCCGCAAGGGGCGTCATCGCCTCACGGTGTCGGTCTACAAGAAGTAATTCTTGTCGGCGTTCGCCTTCGGACGCGATCGGCGCTTGCGCAAGCGCGCCGATTTCATGCGCGTTCAGAAGGTCGGCGCGACCGTTCGCACGCCGCATTTCGTGATGCTCGTCGCCGCACGACACGAGCCCTTGGAGCCGTCGCGGCTCGGCCTCGTCGTGACGAAGAAGATCGGCGTCGCGGTCGTGCGCAACCGCATCAAACGGCTGTGTCGCGAGTGCTTCCGCCTCGCGCCGGAAATGCTGCCGAAAGGCATCGATCTCGTGGTGATCGCGAAGACGGGCGCGGGCGATCTCGGCCTTCGCGACGTGCAAGACGAGTGGTCGCGCGCCGCCCCGAAGCTCCGCCGCGAATGTGACGCGCTTCGTGATCCCCAAAGGGGGAAAAAAGTGCTCGGACCCCGGCCGTCATGATTGCGCGAGCGCCCGTTCAGCCCCATTTTGCCGGCGAACAGGTTCCAGTGGTCGCAAAGCTCCTGATCTTCCTCATCCGCGTGTATCAGCGCACGCTTTCGCCACTCCTCGGCAACGTCTGCCGCTTCGAGCCCTCGTGCTCGCGCTACGCGGTCGCGTGCCTCGAAAACCACGGCGCGGCCCGGGGCAGCTTGCTTTCGGTCGTGCGGCTGTGTAAGTGCCACCCGTTTCACCCGGGCGGCTTGGACCTGCCTCCTCCGAAGAAAACGAGCAGCTGAAAATGGATCGCAATGCGCTGTTGAGAACGCTGCTCATTTTCGGCGTCATCCTCCTCGTGTGGAAGGTGATCTGGCCCGCGGTCAACGGGGAGAGCAAAGAGAAGTCGCAGCCGCTCGCGGAGGAGACGTACATCAACGCTCCGGATTTCGCGCCCGATCCTGCGATCGAGAAGGTCGACCCGAACGTCCCGCCGGCGACCGTTCAAGAGGAGCTCTGCCACCTCAAGGGCAACCGCTTCGACGCGGACCTCTCGACGCGCGGCGCCGCGCTCGTGAACCTTCAGATCAACGAGCCGCAGTACGCGAACGTGAGGATGATCACGAGCGCCAACCCCGAGTCGGCGATCGAGCGCTGGCGTCCGCTGCGCACGCTGTTCCGCGACGCCGGAGCCGACGATCAGCTCAAATACGACCGCTTCGTGTGGAAGCTCGATCGCGAGCCGAGCGCGTGCCGCTTCACGTACGAGGACGAGACCACGCGCATCGAGAAGACGGTGAAGGTCGGCGAGCGCCCCTTCGAGCTCGACGTCGACACGAAGGTCACGAACCTCGCCGACGGGCCGCGCAAGCACCGCTTCAAGATCGAGACGTTCGCCTTCTACAAGAACGCGGACATCAAGGGTCACTTCGGCCGCGTCTCGCCGTTCATCACGGACCTCGACTGCGCGCGCGGCGGCGACGTGATCCGAAAGAGCAAGGACGACTTCAAACAGGGCTGGGTCCAGCAAGCTGGCTCGGACCGCTTCGCCGCGCTGTCGAACTACTACTTCGCGAGCGCGCTCATGCCCGAAGGCGCGCCCGCGACGTGCGAGACGCTCGCCGAGGACTGGGTCACCGAGGGCCAGAAGCGGGACGACGACGAGGCCGGCGCGGTCTACCACGCGCGCCTCGCGTACGATCCGGCGACGCTCGATAAAGGCCAATCGGCCGAGTACCACCAGGACGCATTCTTCGGCCCGAAGGAGCGCGACATCCTCAAGACCGCGGGCGGCCCGGGCAAGAAGCTCGGCGACCTCATCAACCTCGGCTTCTTCTCGCCGGTCGCGAAGGTCCTCATCGGCTTCCTCGTGTGGCTGAAGGACCACGTCACGCACAACTGGGGCATCGCGATCATCGCGCTCACGCTCTGCCTCCGGACGATCCTCTTCCCGCTTCAGTGGAAGTCGATCAAGGCGATGGTCGGCATGCGCCGCCTCAAGCCCGAGATCGACGAGGTCAACAAGAAGTTCGCGGGCGACATGCAGGCGAAGAACCTCGCCATGATGGAGCTCTACAAGAAGCGGGGAGTGAACCCGCTCGGTGGCTGCCTCCCGCAGCTCGTGCAGATGCCGGTCTGGTTCGCGATGTACACGACGCTCCAGACGGCCGTTGAGATGTATCATACACGCTTCTTGTGGTTCACCGACCTCAGCGCGCCCGATCAGCTCTTCGGCCCGATGCACATCCCGATGTTCGGGACGCTGCCGGCGCTCGGCCCGCTGCCCTTCATCTTGGGCGCGTTCATGATCCTGCAGCAGCGCATCGTGCCGCAGCAGGGCATGGACCCGATGCAGCAGAAGATCATGACCTACGTGATGCCGGCGGTGTTCATGGTCATGATGCTCTTCCTTCCGGCCGCGCTCGGCGTTTACATGCTGACCAACAGCGTGCTCGGCATCGTCCAGCAGCTGCTCGTCGAAAAATTCGCCCCTCGTGACGGCGGGCCGAAAAAAAAAGAGATTGAGGTAACCGTGCTTGGAAAGGACAAAGCTCGTGTCTGAGGAGAAAATCGAAGGGGCCGACGAGTCGACGCTCGACGACCAGGAGAAGCGCGCTCTCGGGTTTTTGCGCAACCTGCTCGTCAAGATGCAGATGAACGCCGAGGTGCTCGTCGCGCCGGACGACGGCGAGAGCGAAGAGGACGAGGTCCGCTTCGAAATCGAAGGACCGGACGCGGGCCGCATCATCGGCAAGCGCGGCGCGGTGCTCGAGGCGATTCAATACCTGACGACTCGCGTGATTCACCGCCCGGGTGAAGAGCGCAAGCACGTCTCGGTCGACGCGGAGGGCTACCGCGCCCGTCACGAGGACCAGCTCGCGGAGATGGCGCGGCGCCTCGGCGCTCGCGTCGCCAAGGAGGGCAAGGTCATCACGTTCGACCCGATGAGCGCGCGCGACCGTCGCGTCGTTCACAAGGCGCTCCAGGATTTCCCCGGCGTGCGCACGGAGTCGAGCGGCATGGGCAGCGATCGCCGCGTGCAGATCATCCCGGCGAAGGAGGGTGCTGCTGGCGCTCCGTCGAGCGGCGACGCACCTTCCTGATCGGTGGCTCGCTACACGAACCTCGACGGGACGACACCCGACAAAGGGCTCGGCGATCTGATTCGCTGGCAGCTCAATCGGAAGAAAGACACGACCCATTTCACGACGCCGGTTCGTGAGAACGACGGCTCCGAGCTCCGTTCGGAGTCGCCACACCTCACGTGGATCGGACACGCGACGTACGCGCTGCGCCTCGCGAAGAAGATGATCGTGACCGACCCGGTGTGGAGCGAGCGCGTCGGGCCGCAGCGCCGCAAGGCGCGGCCCGGCGTCGCGTTCGAGAAGATGCCGCGCGTCGACGTCGTGACGGTCTCGCACACGCACTTCGATCACCTCGATTTTCCGACGCTGCGGCGCATCGGAGCGGATGCGCTCTACGTCGTGCCGAAGGACGTCGGCGAGCTGCTTCGCGCGGAAGGGCTACGTCGCGTCGTCGAGCTCGGCTGGTGGGACACGCACGAAGAGGGCGACCTGCAGGATCACGCTCGTGCCGGCGCAGCACTGGTCGATGCGGATGCCGTGGGATCGCAACAAGCGCCTCTGGGGCGGCTTCGTGATCGAGTCGAGCCGGAAGGGACCGCGTACCACGCGGGCGACACCGCGTTCAGCGAGCGCGTCTTTTCGGAGATCGCGGCGCGGTTTCCTTCCATCGATTGGGCGATGCTCCCCATCGGCGCGTACGATCCCGTTTGGTTCATGGGGTCGCAGCACATGGGACCGGAAGAGGCCGTGAAGGCGTTCGAGATCCTCGGCGCGAAGACGTTCTGCGCGATGCACTGGGGCACGTTCAAGCTGACCGACGAGCCGCTCGGCGAGCCGCCCGCGCGCGTTCGCGCGCACTGGCGCGAGCGCGAGGCGAACCTGGCCACCGGGACGCGATTGCACGTGCCCGACGTCGGCGAAACACTCGCGCTCCGTGCGTAACGCGCTACATTCACCGCGTGCGAAAGCTTCTCTTCTGCGTGTGCGCCGCGTCGCTGGGTCTCGCCTGGGCTTGCGATTCGGGATCTTCGGGCGACGGCGGGACCGACGCGAACAGCGAGGCGATCGTCGACATCTGCTCGACGTTCACGAGCGTGGGTGACAAGTGCGCGCATTCGTCCGGCGTCGTGTGCTTCCGCGATCCGACGTGCGAGGCTGGCAACGGCTGCAGCTGCAAGGACACCGACGCGGGGCCGACGTGGGAGTGCTTCACGCCGCCCGAGTGCGTGAACCCGTGCAACTCGAGCCCGTACGCGGACGCGCAGGGGTGTGACGCCGAAGCGGGGCCGGCGAACGACGCGGGCGCCGACGCCGAAGACGCCGCCGCGGAGTGATTCGCGCTCACGGGCGAAGGTCGACGGGGCCGTCGAGCGGCGGCCTCTGCATCGCGCCGAGCGCCGAGAGCCGCGCGTGCTTGGGCGAGATCGCGCGAAGCTCGCCCAGCGTGAGATCGCTGCCGATCGCCGTGACGAATCGCGCGTCGTCGCCGAGCTCGCGAGCGAAGTCGCCGAGCGTCGCGAGGGGACGCACGAGCACGTGGCGCCCGCTCGGCGGGATTATCGTGGCGCCGACTTCGAGCACGCCGACCGCGCACGACGCCCCGCGGTGGAGCGTGCCCGCGTAAGCGACCGTGGAGGTCCACCGCGCGGCCTCCTCGGATTCGCTCGCGTCGAGCGAGCCTCGTGGCACGTCGCGCCCGCGCGCTTCGAGCGCGTCGAACAGCGCGCGCCCGAACGCGGCCGCGTCACGATCGGCGACTACGAAGGCCACACGCGGGCTCAAGCACCCGCGTTGATCGAAGGCGATCACGTCATCCGCGAGCGCGTCTGCGGCGCGCGCGAGATCGCCCGTGACGAGCGCGACGCCCATCCCCGCGCCGTGCCCGCGCACGATCACACGGGGACCTGCCGCGCGGCGCACCTCGGAGATCGTCTCGTCGCGCCCGTAGACGTGGATCTCGCCCGATGCGACGCTCGCGACGTCGAGGTCGGGCGCGAGGACGACGCGCGGATCGGCGAGCGCCTCGACGAGGGCCGTCGCGAAGACCGGCTCGCGACGCGATGGCTTGACCGTGACGCGATCGCTCGCGGCGAGCGCGATCGCGATCGCGCGGAGCGGCGCGACGAACACGTTCGACGAGAGGATCACGTGGACGCTCTCCGCGTTTCCACCGTGCTCCGGCGCCGCACGGCGCGCGTACGCGACGAGCGACGCGATCTCCGCGTCCGTCGCGCGCGTCTCGAGGTGCTTCGTGAGGGCGAGCTCGACGCCTTCTCGCGAGAGCCCCGTCGCCGCGACGAGCGGCGCGACGATCGCGGGATCGCGCGCGACCCGCTCCGCCGCCGCGATCACCGCGCGCACGCGAGATGCGGCCGCCCTCGTCACTTGGAGAGCATCTCCTCGATCGCGATCGAGCACCCGCGCGGCGGCGCGAACGCCTCGCGCCCGAGCAGCTCGAACCCCGAGCCCACGCGCCGCACGCGGTCCGCCGTCACGATCGCGACCGCGCTGTCCACGTTGAGGAGATCTTCGATGCGCGCGACGCCGATCTCGCCGTCCTTCACGGGCGCGAGCGTCTCGCCGTCGACGGGAACGACGCGCGCCCACGGCGGCTCGAAGTAGAGGCCCATGTCGCTCCCGTGCATCGTCATCTCCCAGAACTGACTCGAGAGCTCGGTCATGCCGTATTCGCCGACGATCGCGCGCTCGTCGATGCAGAACGCGCGGGCCATGTCGCGCCGGAGCTTCGCCGCGTCGAGCTCGCGAGTCTTGCCCTTGAAGCCGCCGGTCTGCATGACGCGTGCGCCGTCGGGCATGCGGAAGAGCGCGTCCTCGAGCCCGTCGAGCAAATGCGCGTACGCGAGCGCGGTGCCGAGCACGAGCACGCCTCGCGTGTTCTTCATCATGAGCCGCGCGACGCGGTCGTCGAGCTCCACGAGGTCGAGCACCCCGTCCGCGATGAAGTACGTCTCCGACTCGGACGCGGGCGTGCCCATGTCGGAGGTGAAGCGCGCGATCATGTGCACGAGCGACGAGTCCGGTTGCTCCTTCGGCGAGGGCCCGATCACGAGCACGGGCATGCGCTCCTCCGCGTTCACTCGCAGCGCGCGCCGACCGAACGCGACCGCGCCCGCGTCGTAGGTCGCGCACGTCCGGAACCAGTGCGCTCCGCGCGCGCCGACCGTCGTTCCGCTCGTGCGAAACACGACAGGCGTCTCGTGCTCGTCCCACACCGAGACGCGCGCGACCTTGAACGCGTCCGTCGGCACCGCGGGGATCGCTTCGCCGCGTGCGTCACGAAGCCGCGCGTAGCCTGCCACGTTTCGCGCTTGGAACTCCGCGATGTCGCGCGCCAGCGCCTCGAACGGCTCGGGCATCGCCGCGCTCCGTTCGTAGGCCTCGACGAACGCGCGCGCGCGCGCGTGGAGGGCATCGCTTTCGTCGAGCTTCGACATAGATGGTGGCATATTGCGTGGGACTTCTCGCTGCCGCATCTCTTTCATTGAGAGTAAAAGAGATGGCAGCATGTCGCGCAAGCTCATCGCCGTCATCCCGGGTGACGGTATTGGCCCCGAGGTCATCGCCCAAGCCGTTCGCCTGCTCGAGCTCCTGCGCGACAAGCGCAAATTGCCGCTCGACCTGTGGCAGCTCGATCTCGGCGCCGATCGTTATTTGAAGGACGGAACGACCTTCCCGAAGGAGGTGTCGGACCGAATCAAGAACGAGGCGAGCGCGGTGCTCCTCGGCGCGCTCGGCGATCCCCGCGTGCCGCGCCTCGAGCACGCGCGCGACATCCTCTTCGGCATCCGCTTCGGCTTCGATCTCTACGCGAACGTGCGCCCCGTGAAGGCGCTCTCCGATCGCCTCGTGCCGCTCAAGAACCGCCGGCAAGAAGGACGTCGACTTCGTCGTGTTCCGCGAGAACACCGAGGGCATCTACGTGAACATGGGCGGCCAGTTCAAACGCGGCACGCCCGACGAGATCGCGATCAACGAAGACGTGAACACGCGCAAGGGCGTCGAGCGCTTGATCCGCGCGGGCTTCGAGCACGCGAAGCGCCACGGCAACAAAACCGTGCACATGGCGGACAAATCGAACGCGATGGCGCACGCGCACGAGCTCTGGCACCGCACGTTCTTCGAGGTCGGCAAGGAGTACCCCGGCATCGAGCCGAAGCACGTCTACGTCGACGCGCTCTGCCTGTACCTCGTTCAGGATCCGTCGCCGTTCGAGGTCATCGTCACCTGCAACCTCTTCGGCGACATCGTCACCGACCTCGGCGCGGCGCTCCAGGGCGGGCTCGGCATCGCGTCGAGCGCCAACGTCCACGTCGCGGACCCGACGCGCGTCGCGATGTTCGAGCCGGTCCACGGCTCCGCACCCCCGCTCGCGGGCAAGGACCTCGCGAACCCGATCGCGAGCTTCCTCACGGTCGGCATGATGCTCACCCACATCGGCTACCCCGAGGAAGAACCTCGCATCGAAGCCGCGTGCGCCAAAGCCCTCGACGAGCTCCAGTGCACCAAGGACGTCGGGGGCACGCTCGGCACCCGCGCTGCCGCGGACTTTGTACTTTCGCAGCTGCGCTGAACGTCCCGCGCACGTTGTCGCACCTATTTTTCCGCGTGAAGGGATCGCGGCGCCTTCGGGGCCGTACGAAATCCCAAGGACGAGCCGCTAGGGGTGTCTCTTTTTTTCGGAAACTTTCGACCGCACCTCTTGTCTCAAGTTTCTGGCACACTCTCGAGAGGGAACGCGATGGGCCTTCGTGCGTTGAACACCGTGCTCTTGGTCGCCGCGTTCGCGCTACTCCTCGCGAGCGGCACGCAGCGCGAAAAACCCGTGCTCGCCGACGGCCACGAGAACGCGGTGCGCGTGCTCGAAGCGTCGTATGCGGCGAAGCACGACGCGACTTCACTCCGCGAGCTCGCGCAGGGTTACCTCGACGCCGCGGCGCCCGGGTTGGCGGTGAGCGTGATCGAGACCGCGGACGTGAGGCTTCGCGACGACGTGCGCGTGCGGCACACGTACGCGCGCGCGCTCATCGACTCCGGCCGCGCGAGCGACGCGCTCGCTGCCGAAGAGGGCGTGCTCAAGACTTGCGACGAAAAAGGCTGCGACGCTTGGCTCCTCGCTTCGGCCATGCGGCGCGCTGACATCTTGAAAGAGCTCGAGAAGCTCGGAATCGACGACGCGCAGGCTTATCCCGAGAGTGCCTCCGTGGCCTACCACGCTGCCACCCGCCAAGCGCGCCTGTCGGTTCAATGAGAGCTGCGGTCGTTCTAGCGCTCGCCTCGTCGACCCTCGGGTGCTGGCAAGCGCACCAGAGCGTGCGCCCCGCCGCGAAGCTCGACGAAGACACGTCGCTCAACCCGCGCTTCTTCCAGCCGCCCATCGCGCTCGCCGTGGCGGAGGACGCGATCGTTCGCATCGTCGGGCCCGCGACCACGTGCAGCGGCACGCTCGTCGACGACGATCTCGTGCTCACCGCGCACCATTGCGTCGTCACGCTCGATCGTCAGGGACAGTTCACGTCGAATGCGCTCGCGCCCGCCGAGGTTCACGTCGAGCTCGGCGGCGACTATCTCCCGTGGGGAACGGTCAGCGTGAAGGCGGTGGTCGCGCCGCCGTGCGGCGAGCGCGGAGGTCGCGGCGATCTCGCGTTGCTCGTCCTCTCGCACAAGCTCATCGGGATCCAACCCTACACCGCGCGACTCGACGCGCCGCCGCGGCTCGGCGAGACGCTCGACCCGGCGGGCTTCGGCCGCTGCTCGATGTCACCTGACGGCATCCACCGCGCGGTGCGCGCGGGCGGCGAGGTCGCGGGCACGGCGAGCGGCACGATCCAGATGACCGCCTCGATCTGCCCTGGCGACTCAGGCGGTCCGGTCTTCGCGCGCGGCAGTCACGAGATCGTCGGCGTCGTCAGCTTGAGCGCGATGGACGCCGACGAGCACACGCGCGCGGCGTCGGTCATGGCTCGCGTCGACACGTTCCGCCCGATCTTCGCGCACGCGCGCCAGATCGCCGATGGCGCGAGCGAGAGTGAGCTCCCGCCGCTGTCGTGCGGCCAGTAATTCGCTGTGCTACAGCGCGGGTAGCATGTGCGGAATCGTTGCGTACGTCGGTGACAAACAGTGCGCGGCCCTGCTCCTCGATGGGCTCCGGAAGCTGGAATATCGCGGGTACGATTCGGCTGGGCTGGCCATTCACTCCGGCAAGTCCGTCGAGATCGCTCGCGCTGTCGGCAAGCTCCACAACCTGGACGCGGCGCTCACCAAGGCCCCGCTCCAAGGCACGGTTGGGATCGGTCACACGCGCTGGGCGACGCACGGTCGCCCCAATGAGGCGAACGCGCACCCGCACAGCGCGGGCGGCGTGGCGGTCGTGCACAACGGCATCATCGAGAACCACGTCGTCCTCAGGCGCGAGCTCGAAAAAAAGGGCGTCCGCTTCTCGAGCGACACGGACACCGAGATTGTCGCGCACCTCGTGAACGAGTCGATGAAGGGCGGCGCGCCGTCGCTCGAGGCCGCGGTCCGCGCGGCGCTCGCGCAGGTGAAGGGCGCTTACGCGATCGCCGTCGTGAGCACCGACGCGCCCGATCGCATCGTCGTCGCGAAGAACGAGTCGCCGATCGTCATCGGCATCGGCAAGGGCGAGACGTGGGCCGCGAGCGACATCCCCGCGATCCTCGAGCACACGCGCGACATGGTCTTCCTCCACGAAGGAGAGATGGCCGTGCTCACCCGTCAGGGCGCCGAGCTCACGACCATCGAGGGCGAGCCGATCGCGCGCGCGCCGCGCCGCATCGACTGGTCGCCGACGCAGGCCGAAAAGGGTGGTCACAAGCACTTCATGCTCAAGGAGATCCACGAGCAGCCGCGCGCCGTCGAGGACACGCTCCGCGGGCGCGTGAACCTCGAGACCGCGGAGATCGTGCCCGAGGAGATCGGCGTCTCGAACGAGCTCGCCGCGAGCGTCAAGCGCGTCTACTTCATCGCGTGCGGCACGAGCTCGCACGCGGCGATGGCCGGTCGCTATTGGGTCGAGCAGCTCGCGCGCATCCCCGCCGTCGTGGAGATTGGCAGCGAGGTGCGCTACCGCGATCCGGTCTTCATGCCGGGCGATCTCGTGGTCGCCGTGAGCCAGAGCGGCGAGACGCTCGACACGCTCGCCGCCGCCAAAGCCGCGAAGGCCCAAGGCGCGCACGTGCTCGCGGTCGCGAACGTGCTCGACAGCGCGATCCCGCGCATGGCCGACGCGTCGCTCTACACGCACGCGGGCCCCGAGATTGGCGTCGCGTCGACGAAGTGCTTCACGACGCAGCTCGCCGCGCTGCTGCTCCTCGCGGTCCACATCGGCCGCCGTCGCGGCGTGCTCGATCAAGAGAACGCGCGCCGCATCGTGAGCGCGCTCTGGCGCGTGCCGACGCTCATGCGCGAGGTCCTCGAGTCGACCGACCACGCGCGCACGATCGCGAGGAAGCACCTCCGCGCGAACGACTTCCTCTTCCTCGGCCGCGGCACGGGCTTCCCCATCGCGCTCGAGGGCGCGCTCAAGCTGAAGGAGATCTCGTACATCCACGCCGAGGGCTACGCGGCCGGCGAGATGAAGCACGGCCCCATCGCGCTCATCGACGAGAACATGCCCGTCGTCGTGCTCGTCCCGAAGGACGCGCACCACGAAAAGACGCTCTCGAACCTCCAAGAGGTCCGCGCGCGCGAGGGACAGATCATTGCGGTCTGCACGCAAGGCGACGACGACGCCGCGCGCCTCGCGGACGACGTCCTCTTCGTGCCCGCCGCCGAGCCCGAGGTCCTGCCGCTCGTGACGGTGCTGCCGATGCAGCTCCTCGCGTATCACATGGCGGATCTCAAGGGCACGGACGTCGATCAGCCGCGCAACTTGGCGAAGACCGTCACCGTCGAGTGACGCTCGCTGTGACGCTCACTGGCAGATCGTGTTGCAGCTGAGCGGCTTCGTGCCCGACGCGACCTGGTTGCAGGCGAGGTTGTTGTAGTCGTTGACGCACGTGTCGGCCTGCGCGCCGTTGTACGTCGTGCCCGCGGGGCACGTGTCCTTCGCGGTCGAGCACTTGAGGAGCGACTGGTACGTCGTCACGCACGCGCTCTCGTCGGCGTAGCCGAGCTGCTGCTGGATCGTCGCCGAGTCGACGCACTGATAGAGCTTCGAGCACGCGACGTTCGCGATCTTGTTGCACTCGTCTTGTGGGCTGTTGCCGCCACACGCGCCGAGAAGCAGGAGCGACGAACCGACGACGAAACCGAAAACCTTGATCATGGGACCTCCCGCTAGTGGCAGATGTAATTGGCGACGTCACAGTCGCTGAGCACCGTGTTGTTCTGGATATCTGCGCACGTGAGCTGACCATACTCCGTCGTGCACTGCTGCGAGCGGCCGACGTCGTACGACTTACCGGGAGGACACACGGCCTCCGAGGAGCAGTTGTTCAACGTGGCGTACGTCGTCGCGCACTGCGTCGTGGTGGCGCCGTATTTGGCTTGGAGCGCGGCGAGATCTGCGCCCGTCGCGCACGTGTAGTGCTGGTTGCACCAGACCGTCGCGAACGCGCTGCACGTGTCGGTCGTGCTCGGGCCGCACGCGGCGGCCGCCACGAAAACGCAGAAGAGGACGGCTCGAAATCGCATCGCCCCGGGTTATTCCGTTAAGACGCGCTCGTGTCGAGCAGGATGGTGACGGGGCCGTCGTTGATCGAATCGACCAGCATGTGCGCGCCGAACCGCCCGGTCTCGACGGCGATCTTGTCGCGCGCGCGCGCGACGAACGACTCGTACGCCTTTTCGGCTTCGAGAGGCGGCATCGCGCCGTCGAAGCTCGGGCGGCGGCCCTTCTTCAAGTCGCCATAGAGCGTGAACTGGCTCACGACGAGGAGCTTTCCGCCCACGTCGAGCACGCTCTTGTCCATCTTTCGCTTTGCGCCGCCGCTTTGAGGCGGCGACCCGAGGTCGTTCTCGAAGATGCGGAGGCCGAGGATCTTGTCGAGCATCCAGTCGCGCTCGCGCTCGCCGTCGCCGCGCCCGACGCCGAGAAGGACCAGGAGGCCGCGCTCGATCGTGCCGCTCGGGACACCCTCGATGGTCACGGTCGCGCGCGCGACGCGCTGAACGACCGCCCTCAAACTTCCCTCATGCCGAGCTCGCGGCGAAGGCGCTTCACGGTCTCGAAGTACGTCTGACGATCGTACGGCTCGTTCAAGACGTGGAAGTCCTTTCCCGAGAGGCCGACGCATCCGAAGCAGTAGTTGCACCGCGTGCACGACGCGCAGCGCTCGAGGTACGCGCTCTGCGCGCATCGGTCGGCGTCCTGGCAGTGCGCGCACGAGAGGCACCCGCGGCAGCGCTCGCAGTGCGAGCACTCCGTGCACTCTTCACACTTCTGGCAGTAGTGGCATCGGGCGATTTGCTTGCAATCTACACAGAACGTGGAGTCCACCGCGCCCACGCAGCGCTCGCAGCCGATGCACCCCGCGTTCGTGGTGGCCGCGCCGTGGGCGCTGAGCAGCTTGCGAAAGGCCGTCTCGAATTCGGATCGATTCATCGTTGGGAAGAATCGACAGTAACAACTCCTCGTCGCGGCTGGCGCCGCTCCGGTGACGCCTGAAAATTGTCGTTCGCAAAAAGCGAACAACAAATTTGGCCAAGAGGCGCTGATGTAGGCATGTGTATGCGCATGAAGGCTACGTCGCTCACCTCAATCGCCCTGGTCCTCCTCTCCGCCCCGGCGTTCGCTGGGCACGCCCATCACCCCAAACACTCGGCGCACCCGGCGCATACACCGACCGCGATGCACACGACCCAAGTGCATCACCGTGACGCCTCCCAGACCGCTCGCCACGAAGAAAAGGCCGAGCAGCCCGAGGATCGCGAGCAGCAGCAGCTCCAGCAGCGAGTCCGCGCGCGCGGCGTCGCCGTCGCCGCCGCCAAGAAGGCCGAGAAGGCCAAGCCCCCGTGCCTGCACGAGCCGATCGCGATCGGTCGCGGCACCGAGGAAGAGCACTTCGCGCTCACGCGGTGCGACGGGAGCGCGCTCCCCGAGGCGGTCGATCACCTCACGGTGCTCGCGCGGCCCGAGAGCATCGCGAAGCCCGCGCACGGCGCGCCGCTCGCCGCGGGGATGCGCCGGCTCGACGCGCGCCTCGCCGAGCGACTCCAGCTCGTCGCCGATCACTTCAAGGCGCACGGCACGCCGCAGATCTCGATGCACATCGTCTCGGGCTATCGACCGAACAGCGTCGGCAGCTTCCACGCGAGCGCGCAGGCGCTGGATTTCCGCGTCGACGGCGTCAAGAACGAGGACCTCGTCGCGTTCTGCAAGACGCTCCAGGACACCGGCTGCGGCTACTACCCGAACAGCTCGTTCGTGCACATGGACGTGCGCGCGCCCGGCACCGGTCACGTCGCGTGGATCGACGCGAGCGGCCCCGGCGAGAGCGCGCATTACGTCGCCGCTTGGCCGCCGCCGCCCGAGCCCGTGGGCCAGGATTTCGCCGAGAAGCTCGCGAAGATCCTACCGCCGCTCCCCGTCGACATGCACCCGGGCGAGGTCGCGCGCGAGATCATCGAGGCCGACGACCACGCGCAGCAGGCCTCGCTCGACAAGCCGAGCAGGGTGCACTGAGCGATCAAGACGCGAGCACGAGCTCTTCGACCGCGCGCCTCACGTCGGTCACGTGGCGGTCGACGCGGAGCTCGTGATGGAAGACGTGGCGGACGACGTTCTCAGCGTCCGCCACGAACGTCACTCGCTTCGCGATGCCGACGATCGGCCAGAGGACGCCAAAGAGCCTCGACACCGAGCGCTCCGAGTCCGCGACGAGCGGGAAGGGGACGCCAGCCCACTCGGCGAAGCGGCACTGCGCGTCGTGCGGATCGGTCGAGATGCCCACGATGTTGACCCCGCGGCGCGCGAGCGCCGGGTATTCGTCGCGAAACGCCTTGGCCTCGCGGACGCAGTTCAGGGTGAACGCCTTCGGGAAGAAGAAGAACACGCTCGGCTTACCGCGGAGCCCGGCCGTGCTGATGGGGCAGCCCAGCGTCGTGCGCGCTTCGAATTCTGGGAGTGGTTCGCCCACCTTGAGCATTGCTGACGCCTGTGTAGATGCCGATCGCGCGCCTTCAGTTGCGCGATACAATGATGCCATCGTGGCGCAAGCCACGGAACAGGCAAACCGTTGACGGACGACAAGGATCCGCTGTTCGAGGCCCTCTGGGAGAAGACGCTCGAGGCGTGGGATGACGAGAAGCGTCACGCCGCGTGTCTCGAGCACGCTTTGCGCGAGAAGATGCTCCCGGACCTCGCCGGCCGTTACCGGGCGGTGCGCGACGACCCCGAGCGGGGCGAAATGGCCAACAAGCGCATCGAGGCGATCCTCACGGCAGCGACGCAGATGATGTTCGCGATGAAGACGCCGAAGCCCACGAAGACGCCCTCGTGGCTCTTCTGGAGCGCGCTTTTGACCTGCGCCGTGATGTTGATGTACGTCGCCTACGCGATGCTGCATCGATGAAGCGCCTGGTTTTCATTTTCTTGATGGCGTGCCGGACGTCGGAGGCGATCGAGTCCGATCCGCCGACGCAGAAGCCTGCGCAGCAGGTCGCGCCATCGGCCCCGAAGATCGAGGTCGGCGCGAAGGCGCGCGGCATCGAGATGATCCCGGCGCCTCCGGGGGACGTCGCGACGATCGTGAAGTCCGCGCGGACCGCGGCGCGCGCTCGAGGTCGCGCGCTCATGGTCTACATCGGCGCGAAGTGGTGCGAGCCGTGCCAGAGGTTCCATCACGCTGCGGACGAAGGAAAGCTCGACGACAAGTTCCCGACGCTCACGCTGCTCGTGTTCGACCTCGACGCCGACGGCGATCGCCTGAAGCGCGCGCAGTTCGCGCCCGGGTACATTCCGTACTTCGGGATCCCGGGCGAGGACGGTCACGCGACGAGCAACGCGACCGAAGGCTCGATCAAGGGCGAGGGCGCGATCGAAAACATTTCACCGAGGCTCGAGGAGCTCGTTCAAAAGGCCGAGAAACGCTGAGCGAAGCGAAGCGCTTCGAGAGAGAAAGGGGTGTCGGGGCGCAGCCCTGACCAAGAAGAATGAAGACCGAAGGCATGCTCATGCAGCGCACCGGCGGCCCCGAGGTGCTCGAGTGGGGGAGCTTCGAGCTCGCGGAGCCCGGGCCGCGCGAGGTCCGCGTGCGCGTGCGCGCGGTCGCGATGAACCACCTCGATCTATGGACGCGCCGCGGCCTGCCCAACGTGAAGTACGAGTTTCCGCACCGCCTCGGCGCGGACGTCGCGGGCGAGGTCGAGGCGCTCGGGCCCGGCGCGCGGGGCGCCATCACGCCGAACGGCGTGGAGCAGATAACCGTCGGGCAGCGCGTGATGATCAACCCGGGCATCACGTGCGGCGTCTGCGCGCGGTGCCTCGCGGGCGACGACAACCTCTGCTCGAAATACAGGATCCTCGGCGAGAACACGCAGGGAGGCTACGCGCGGCACATCGTCGTGCCCGACACGAACCTCGTGCCGATCCCGGATGCGCTCGCGTTCACGGACGCCGCGGCGATCCCGCTCGTCTTCATCACGGCGTGGCAGATGGTCGTGCGGCGCGCCGCGGTCGAGCCCGGTCAGACCGTGCTCGTGCAAGCGGCGGGGAGCGGCGTCTCGAGCGCCGCGATCCAGATCTGCAAGCTCTACGGCGCGCGCGTGATCGCGACGACGGGCACCGACGAGAAGGCGAAGCGCGCGCGCGAGCTCGGCGCCGACGAGGTCATCAACTACCAGGCACAAGATTTCCTTGCAGAGTGCAAGCGTCTCACGAACAAGCGAGGCGTCGACGCGGTGATCGAGCACGTCGGCGGCGAGGTGTTCGCCAAGAGCGTCCTCGCGACCGCGTGGGGCGGGCGCGTCGTCACGTGCGGCGCGACGGCGGGTTTCAAGCCCGATCTCGACTTGCGCCAAATCTTCTTCCGGCAGGTCCAGGTGCTCGGCTCGACGATGGGACGAAAGAGCGATCTCCTGCGCGTCGTGTCGTTCGTCGAGCAAGGCAAGCTCCGCGCGGTGGTCGACCGCGTCGTGCCGCTGCGCGAAGCGCGCGCCGCGCACGAGGCGCTCGAGAAGCGCGAGGCGTTCGGAAAAATCGTGCTCGCCGTCGACTGATGAAATCCTACAAGGCGCACTTCCAGAGGTTCATCTCGGCGGATCCGAAGCGGCTCCACTTCGCCGCGCACAGCCATCACTTCTGGCCGGACGTGAGCTTCGACGCGCACGTGCGCGCGTGGACCGACGCCGCGACGCTCGCCGACGACAAGTGGGACCGCTTCTTCGGCAAGACGTGGCCGCGCGCGCAGCGGCACGTCGCGCGCATGTTGAAGCTGCCCGACCCCGGCACGATCGCGTTCGCGCCGAACACGCACGAGCTCGTGATGCGCGTGCTCTCGTGCTTGCCCGCGGACCGGCCGATCCGCGTGCTCACGACCGACGGCGAGTTCCATTCGTTCTCGCGGCAGCTCGCGCGGCTCGAAGAGGCGAAGCGCGCGGTGGTCACGCGCGTTCCAACCGAGCCCTTCGCGACGTTCGCGGAGCGCTTTCGCGCCGCGGAAAAGGGCGATTTCGACGCGGTCTACTTCAGCCAGGTGTTCTTCGACTCGGGCTACGCGCTGCGCGATCTCGAGCCGCTCGTGATGGGCGCACCGAAGGACGCGCTCGTGATCGTCGACGGCTACCACGCGTTTTGCGCAATCGACGTGGACCTCTCGCGCGTCGCGTCGCGCGCGTTCTACGTCGCGGGCGGTTACAAGTACGCGATGAGCGGCGAGGGTTGCTGCTTCTTGCACGCGCCGCCCGGGGCGTGCCCGCGGCCCGTCGACACCGGCTGGTACGCCGCGTTCTTCGCGCTCAGCGGCGCCTCTGCACACGGCCCCGTTCCATTCGCCGAGGACGGCTCGCGCTTCCTCGGCGCGACGTTCGACCCGACCGCGCTCTACCGCTTCGACGCGGTGATGTCGTGGCTCGAGCGCGAGGGCATCACGACGCGCGAGATCGACGAGCGCGCGAAGCACCTCCAGGCGCGCTTCGTCGCCGAGCTCGGCAAGCACGCCGACGTGCCGCTCCGCGAGGCGGATCTCGTCGTGCCGATAGCCGAGCCCAACCGCGGACAGTTCCTCGTCTTCCGCACGACCGAGGGCGAGGAGATCCACCGTCGCCTCGCCGCGCGCGGGATCATGACCGATGTCCGCGGCGATCGGCTGAGGTTCGGATTCGCCCTTTATCACGACGAAAACGACGTGATCGAGGGCGCGCGCCGCGTCGCCGAAGCCTGGGAACTCGGATAGCATCGACGCATGACCCAACAAGCGGGCGAGAACGCGTCGCAGATTCAGCTCCACCAGCTCCTCCGCGCGATGATCGAGAAGGGCGCGAGCGACCTCCACATCACGACGGGTCAGTCGCCGCTCCTCCGCATCGACGGCGCGATCGTCCCGCTGAAGCTCCCGAAGCTCGAGCCCGTCGACACGAAGCGCCTCTGCTACACGATCCTCACCGAGGAGCAGAAGATCCAGTTCGAGCAGAACAACGAGCTCGACTTCGCGTTCGGCGTGCGCGGCCTCTCGCGTTTCCGCGCGAACATCTTCATGCAGCGCGACAACGTCGCGGGCGCGTTCCGTACGATCCCGTTCAAGATCCTCACGTTCGACGAGCTCGGCCTGCCGGCGATCGTCCCGGAGCTCGCGAACAAACCGAGCGGGCTCGTCCTCGTGACGGGACCGACCGGAAGCGGCAAGTCGACCACGCTCGCGTCGATGATCGACAAGATCAACACCGAGCAGCGGATGCACATCATCACGATCGAAGATCCGATCGAGTACCTGCACCCGCACAAGATGTGCGTCGTGAACCAGCGCGAGGTCGGCACCGACACGGAGAGCTTCAAGATCGCCCTGAAATACGTGCTCCGGCAAGATCCCGACGTCGTGCTCGTCGGCGAGATGCGAGACCTCGAGACGATCGAGGCGGCGCTCACGATCAGCGAGACGGGTCACTTGGTCTTCGCGACGCTCCACACGAACAGCGCCGTCTCGACGATCAACCGCATCATCGACGTCTTCCCGCCGCACCAGCAGCAGCAGGTTCGCGTGAAGCTCTCGTTCGTGCTCCAGGGCGTCGTGAGCCAGCAGCTCATTCCGCGCATGGGCGCGCCGGGGCGCGTGCTCGCGATGGAAGTGCTCATCCCGAACCCCGCGATCCGAAACCTGATCCGCGAGGACAAAATCCACCAGATCTACTCGCAGATGCAGGTCGGTCAGGAGAAGCACGGCATGCAGACGCTCAACCAGTCGCTCTACTCGCTCTGGTCGCGCCGCATCGTGTCGCTGGAAGAGGCGATGGGACGCTCGCTCGAGCCCGACGAGCTCCGCATGATGATGGAGAAGGGCACGGCCTCGTCGGCTGGTCTCGCGGCGCGCCCGATGGGGCGCTGACGGTGTAAGATCGTCGAATGCGGCGGGCTGCCTTCGCGATTGCGTTCTTCGCTCTCGCCACGCGTTGCTCGCTGATGACCAACCTCGACGAGCTCCGCGGCGGCGCGGACGCAGCCGCGGACGTCACACCGGCCGACGCGGCGAGTGACGGTGACGGCACGAGCGTGTGCGGCAGCGACACGGATCCGGCGAACTGCGGCTACTGCGGTCACGACTGCCGCGGCGCCAAGTGCACGAGCGGCGTCTGCGATCCGCAGATCCTCGCGTCCAACCTCAACGGCGCGAGCGGCGTCGCGGTGGACGCGACGAACGTCTACTTCACGACGTACTTCACCGGGACCGTCGAGACCTGCCCGGTCACCGGAGGCACGCCGAAGACGCTCTCGTCGGGCGATGTCGGCTCGAGCGACATCAAGGTGAACGCGACCCAGATCTTCTGGGCGAACGAGGGCTCGGGTCAGGGCAGCGGCTCGATCAAGAGCTGCGCGCTCCCGGGTTGCACGCAGAAGACGACGATCGGCAGCGGCACGCTCGTCGAGTGGGTGCAGATCGACTCGAGCCGCGTCTACTGGACGAGCACGTACGACGGGACCGCGTCGAGCTGCCCGCTCGCGGGCTGCGGCGGGAGCCCGACGCCGATCGCCACCGGCGTCACGGTGCCTTGGGGCATCACCGTCGACTCGTCGAACGTCTACCTCGCGATCTGGAACGGCACGCTCAACGCGCCGGCGACGAACGGCGGCGAGATTGCGACGTGCCCGCTCCCGGGCTGCACCGGAAAACCAACCGCGCTCTCGAGCGTCGAGAACCAGCCGTGGCAGATCGTGGTCGACGGCGCGGAGCTCTTCTGGACGAGCTTCAAGGACAACTCCGTGAAGAAATGCACGCTGCCGTCGTGCGCGAACCCGACGATCCTCGCGTCGGGCGAGGGCGGGCCCTCGGGCATCGCGGTCGACTCGCGGTACGTCTACTGGACGAACTACACGTCTGGCTCGGTTCGCGTCTGCGACAAGAACGGGTGCGACAAGGTTTCTGCGACGATGGCCGTCGGACAAAACCACCCGAACAACATCACGCTCGACGCGACGAGCCTCTACTTCACGACCCTCGGCTCGGGCACGGGCACCGCGAACGACGGAACCGTCGTGAAGGTGCCCAAATGAAGCGACTGGCGGCGCTCTTGCTCGTGACGGGCGGGTGTGCGCTGATGACGCCGCTCGACGATCTCCGCATGGTGAGCGACGCGGGCCCCGACGCGCAAACGGAGGCGAGCTGCTCGCAGGACCTCGGCAGCGACGCGCTCAACTGTGGCGCGTGCGGTCACTCGTGCCTCGGAGGCGCGTGCAGCGGGGGCACGTGTCAGCCCGTCGTGCTCGCCTCGGGGCAGTCGAACGCGAACGCGATCGCGGCCGGTGGCGGCTACGTCTATTGGACCGAGTTCGCCGCGGGCGCGGTGAAGCGTTGTCCCGTCGCGGGATGCGGATCGAAGGCCGAGGTCGTCGCGCAGGTCGCCGGCAGCTACACGATGGGTCTCGCGATCGACACGACGACCGCGTACTTCAGCGCGAAGCTCTCGAGCAACGTCGTCGCCGGCACGATCTACGCGGTGCCGCTCGACGGCTCGTCGCAGCCGATCGCGATCGCGACGAGCCAAGATCACCCGGTGTGGCTCACGATCGATCAGACCAACGTCTACTGGTCCAACTGGGGCGACGGACGGATCCAGTACTGCCCGCGCGGCAACTGCGGGACGCCGAAGACGCTCCACACACAGACGGGCGGACCGAACAGCGGACCCAACGGGCTCGCGTCGACGGGGACCAGCGTCTACTGGGTGAGCGACGACGGAAGCGCGCGCTACTGCGCGCTCTCGAACTGCGCGACGCCGACGGTGTTCGCGACCGGGCAGCTCGCGCCGACGGGGATCGCGGTCGACGCGACGAGCACGTACTGGGCGAACCAGGGTGCGAACAACGTGATGAAGTGCCTGCTCTCCGGGTGCGGGAACAACCCCACCGCCGTCGCGTCGAACGAAGCGGGCGCGTATGCGGTCGCGGTCGACTCGAGCGGCGTCTACTGGACGGACGCGGCGGGCGGCCTCGTGCGCACGTGCCCGACGTCCGGATGCGGGAGCGGCCCGGTGACGCTCGCCTCGAAGCTCGTGCAGCCCGCGAACATCGCGCTCGACACCGACGCAGTCTACGTGGCCGTGTACGGCACCAGCGGTCAGACGGACGGCGCGATCGTCAAGATCGCGAAGTGATCGCGCAGCACGCGCGCGAGGAGCTCGTACTGGTCGCGTGTATTATACAACTGCGCGCTCACGCGGATGAGTCGCTTCGGGGGCGCGGGCCACGGGAAGACCGGGACCTCGATGCGGTGCTCGCGGAAGAGTTGGTCCTGGAGGATGTCGCCGTACCGCGGTGAGAACGGGCGAACCTCGCCGTCGGGCAGCGGCACGGCGGCGAGCGAGCCGATCATCGATTCGGGCGCGGGCGGCGGCACGCCGAGCGCGTCGCAGAGGATCTTGCGCGCCTCGAGGGCGAGGGCGCGGTTCTTGTCGCGCCACGTGGGGCAGATCTCGGTGAGGAAGTCGATCGACGCAGGGATCGAGAGCGCGGGCGTGAAGTCGCCGGTGCCGGGCCAGTCGAGCTCGAGGACGAAGCGCGATCGATCGGTGCGCGGGACGTTCGCGCCGTGGCTGATGACGTGCGGGCGGATCGCGGACTGCCTGTCGCGGCGCACCCAAAGGAACGCGGCGCCCTTCGGCGCGCAGAGCCACTTGTGGCAGTTCGCCGTGTAGAACGCGACGTGCGGCGAGAGCGCCTCGAGCGAGAGATCGATCATGCCGGGCGCGTGCGCCCCGTCGACGAGGACCTCCACGTTGCGTGACGCCATCTCGGCGGCGATGCGCGCGATGGGGAAGACGAGGCCCGTCGGGCTCGTCACGTGGTCGACGAGGAGGATGCGCGTCCTCGGCGTGACGGCGGAGGCGATCGCCGAGACGACCTCGTCCTCGCTCGCGAGCGGAAACGGGACCTTCGCCACGACGACGCGCGCGCCCGCGCGCTCGGCGGCGTAGTCGAGCACGTTCTTGCACGCGTTGTACTCGTGGTCCGTGGTCAAGAGCTCGTCGCCCGAGCGAAACTCGAGCGAGCGGAGCACCGCGTTCACGCCTGTCGTAGCGTTCGGCACGAACGCGAGATCGTGGGGCGCGGCGCGCACGAATTTTCCGAGCGCCGCGCGCGCCTCGTCGAGGAGATCCTCGAGGTCGCGCACGAAGAACTGCATCGCGTTCTTCTCCATGCGCGCGCGCAGGGCCGATTGCACCTCGAGGACGCGCGTCGGCACCGCGCCGAACGACCCGTGGTTCAAGTGCACGATCGACGGATCGAGCGCGCCCCAGTGGTGCGCGAAGCTCGACTGCGTCATTTGCGAACGGGCGGGTGCTCGGGCGCTTTGATGCCGACGCCCGCGGCCGCTTGGGCCGTGTCCGGGTTCACGGCGCCGCTCGCGAAGAGCTCCTTCAAGTAGTCCGGGCCGCGGCGATGATCCTTCATCGCGCCGAGCGCGAGCGCCGCGATCTCCCGGGCGACCAGAGGCGCGGCGAACGGCGGCGGCTCGAGGCTCGAGGTCTTGCCGCGAGCGTCTTCGATCTTGCCGGCCGACGCCGACGCGTACGCTCCGAGCCAGCCGGAGAGCGAGCCGAGCACGAGCGGATACCGCGCGAGCAGCTGGCTCGCCGCGGGGGCCTTCTCGCGCGCGGCGAGGACGAGCACGCGCTCCATGAGCGAGCGCGTCGTGACCGTTCCGGTGAGCGCCGTTTGGCTGAACGCGTCCGCGTCGTCGAGTCGGTTCTGGTAACGCGCGAGGCGCGACAGACGGAGCGCGCGGAGCGGGCGGCTCTCGGAGCCCTTCCATTTGTCGGCGATCTTCACGGCGGTCGCGATGTCACCACCCTCGAGCGCGAGATCCATCGAGACGAGATCCGCCCACGGCGCCTCGTCGTCGGACATGTCGAGCAGTTTGTCGGCCGGGAGCTGCGCGCGACCCGCGAGCACTTGCGGCGCGAGGTTGAGCGCCTCGAGGAACGGGAAGGCGCGCGTCTCGGCGGGGATCGCGTCGAGCGCGCCCGAGAGGTTCGTCGCGTCGACGCGCTCGTACGCGGTGGCCGCGCGGACGACGGCGACGTCGGGCGAGGTGGCGTCGAGGTCTTCGGTGGCCTTGAGCGCCTCGTCGAGCCGGTTGCCGAGGAGCGCGACGCGCGCCGCGAGGACGCGCGCGGGCGGATACACCGCAGAGAACGCGACCGCGGAGAGCGCTGCCTTCTGCGCGAGCGCCTCGTCGCCCGTGTTGAGCGCGATGATGCCGAACCACGACGCGGGCCCAGGACCATCCACGACGCCGAGCCCCTTGTGGATCTCCGCCTTGGCGGTCGCGGGGTCGTGCTTGTCGAGCGCCTGGAGCGCGGCGACCGCGTTCGGCACGAAGCGGAGGCCGATCGGCAGATCCGCGGCCTTCGTGAGCGTCTCGGCGGCCTCGGCCGGCGTATTTTCGCCGCGCGCCGGATCGCGCGCCCACGCGAGCGCGACCAGCGCCGCGCCCTCGGGGCGATCGGGGAACTTCGCGCGAAACGCCTTGGCGAGCTCCATCGCCTTCACGGGATCGGCGTCGATCGCCGTCGAGCGAACGAGCCCCACGTGCGCGATGATGAGGTCCGGGTCGAGCTTGGCCGCGGCCTCGTAGCGATCTTTGGCGCCGTTCGAGCCTGCGCGTTCGAGCGCGGCGCCGGCCATGAGCTGGTACCAGGCGTCGTCCTTGCACTTCGCGTCCGACTTCGCGAGGAGCCCGGCCGCGCCCACGGTGTCGCCCTGGAAGAGGAACGACGCGACCTGCGCGAAGACGAGCTTCTCCTCGGGGATCTTCAGCTCGCGCGCGCGCGTGAGGCCGTCCTCGAACGCCACGTCTCCACCGCCGCGCAGGAGCCCGGCGAGCGCGCGCTCGCGAAGCCAGTCGAGCGCGACGCGCTCGTTGCGCGAGTCGAGATCGAACACCTGCGAGAAGCTCTGCTCCATCGGCGGCAAGAGCGCTGCCTGGCTCTTGCGCATGTCGGCTTCGATCTGGTTGAGCATCCCCTCGGCTTGGATGTGCGCCTTGTCGCGCTCGCCTTTGATGTAGCGGAACCCGCCGATGCCGCCGCCGACGAAGAGAAGCGTGATCGCGACGAGCGGGAGCGTCCCGCGCCTCCGCGTCTTGGTCGCGCGGTCCCATTTCAACGGCGCAGCGCCGGCGGCCTCGAAGATGCCGGCGAGCTGGAGCGACTCGAGGACGTCACGCGCGTCCGGGACGCCAGGGCTCGCCGCAGCGCGAAAGGGAGAGCGCCCATTTTCAGCCGGCTTCGCGACGGCGACGTCGCGCGCGGGCGCGAGCGGCGCGGTGCTCGCCTGCGCGGGCGGCGGGGGCGCCGGGCGAGCGATCGGCGGCGCGATCGGCGGCATCGGATGGCCCTGCGCGGCCGCGGAGAACGGCTCCACCGTCGGAGCGTTCATCGGATATTTTCGAGCCTCCGGCGGCCTCAAGGATGGCGTCGCGCTCTGCATGCGCACTTCGGTCTCCGCATCCTCGAACTCGCCGCTGCTGTCGAGGCTCGATAGATTCGCGAGCGGTCGCTCGAGCGGCGCCGCGCGTGCGACCTCCGCGGCCACCGCGCGCGAGCCGGCCTTGGCCTGCATCGCCTTGAACACCCGCGAGCGCTCGATCCACGTGCGCAGCTGGTCGTCGTTCTGACCGAACTGCATCGCGCGCTCGAACACCTTCTCGGCGCGATCCGCGTCTCCGCGACGGAGGAGGACCTCGCCAAGCACGCGGTAGACGAGCCCGTCCCGCGGCGCGATCTTGCCGGCCGCGACGAGCACGCCCTGCGCCTCCGCGAGCTTGTTCGCCCGCATGTACATGCGCGAGACCGCGACGAGCACGGGCACGTTGGACGCGTATTTCACCTGCGCGAAATCGGCCACCTGCTGGACGAGCGTCGTCTTCGTCGCCGAGAGCGCGTTACAGAGCTGGATCGTCGTGTCGACGTCCTGCGACTTCTTCCAACGGCTTTCGAGCTCGTCGAGCAGATCCACTGGGCTCGGGAAGATATCACGACCGGAATCGCTTCCCAGACCTTTACCGCTCTTCCCCGCCGCGCTAGGAGTGAAGGGTGAGCCAGCACCGGCGAAAGAAGAGCTCGCGCATGGTCGAGCCAGACATCGCCGAGCTCCAGGAAGTCCTCAGAAAAGCCGGCCTCCGCAGCACGGGCCCGCGCGTCGCGGTGCTTCGCTTTCTGTCCCACTCGACGACGCCCGTGAGCCACCCAGAGCTCTTCGAAGCTCTAGCGGACGCCGGCTTCGACCGCGCGACGCTCTACAGAAACCTCGTGGACCTCGCCGAAGCGAGCATCGTCCGCCGCACGGATCTCGGCGACCACGTCTGGCGCTACGAGCTCCGCGCGTTCGAGGACGGCCACGTCGTCGAGCACCCGCATTTCGTCTGCACCGACTGCGGCGAGGTCGCGTGCCTCCCGGGCGTCGCCGTGAAGATCGTGACGACGGGGACGGAGACGCCTCGCTCGGTTCGGACCCGAAAGGTCGCCGTGCAGCTCTCCGGCCGCTGCAACGAGTGCGCTTGATCGCGACGCGCGTGTAGTTGCAACGCTGTTGCGTTTACGGTACCTCAAGCGTCTCGCATGCTTCGTCGGGTTTCGTACCTCGTCATCGTCTGCGCGCTCGCCTTCGCGTGGGTCGCTTGGGCGCAAAACGACGCTGAAATCACGCACCCCGTCGCGGTCCACCAGGTCGACGCGGTCTACCCCGAGTCGATGGCGCCGCAGCATTCGGACGTCATCCTCATCGTCACGCTCGACGCGCAGGGCAACGTCACCGACGTGAAGATCGAGACCTCGGGCGGCGCGCCGTTCGACGCCGCCGCCGCCGAGGCCGTTCGCAAGTGGACGTTCTCGGCCGCGACGAAGAACGGAAAGCCGTTCGCCGCGCGCTTGAAGATCCCGTTTCACTTCGAGCCGCCGAAGCCTCCGCCGCCGCCTCCTCCTCCGACGGTGACCGCGCCGCCACCGCCGCCACCTCCTCCGACGGTGACCGCGCCGCCGCCGCCGCCACCGAAGCGCTCCGACGTCGAGGACGTCCACGTCTACGGTCCGTCCACACCGCCGCTCGTCGGCGTGTGCGACGTGCGATTCCACGGCGGCGAGCTCTGGTCGGCGCGCGTCACGCCGAACGACAACGCGACGAAGCTGCTCGAGACGGCGACGCCGATCCTCACGACGAACGAGGGCGGCGAAGGTCACGCGGAGGCCATCTTCATGCGCGGCTTCGACGCGCGCGAAGGTCAGGACATCGAGTTCACCGCGGGCGGGGTGCCGATCAACGAGAGCGGCAACCTCCACGGCAACGGCTACGTCGACACGCACTTCATCATCCCCGAGCTCGTCTCGTCGATCCGCGTCGTCGAGGGGCCGTTCGATCCGCGGCAAGGCAACTACGCGGTCGCGGGGAGCGTCGACTACGAGCTTGCGCTCGCGCAGCGCGGTCTCGTCGGAAAGTACTCGGGCGGCGCGTGGAACACGCAGCGCGGTCTCGTCATGTGGGGACCCGAGGGGCAGAGCCAGCGCACGTTCGCCGCCGCGGACGTCTACTCGACCGACGGCTACGGCCAGGGGCGCGCAGCGATCCACGGGACCGCGTTCGCGCAGTACGAGGGAAAGCTCGGCGAGAAGGGCGTCTGGCACGTCGGCGCGCAGGGCTTCGCGACGCGCTGGAGCTCGCCGGGTTGGGTCCGCGAGGACGACTACCGCTCCGGCAAGATGGGCTTCTACGACAGCTACGACTCGCGCTACGCGCTCGACGCCGTGCCGCAGGGCGGAGACGCGTCGCGCTACTCGGCGTGGGGTGACGTCGAGTCGCGCATCGGCGACACGACGCTCAAGCAGCAGGTCTTCTTCATCAAGCGCGACATGCGCCTGCTCGAGAACTTCACGGGGTTCATCGACGACCCGCGCGGCGACGAGATCGACGTGAACATCAACTCGCTCACGTTCGGCGCGCGCGGCTCTGCGAAGTGGCGCACGAAGGTGTTCGGCCAGCGCCAGGAGCTCGAGCTCGGATATTTCGCGCGCGGCGACGACAGCCAAGACACGCAGCAGCGCCTCGAGGCCGCGACCGGAAACCCGTACAAGAGCGAAACGAACCTCCACTCGACGCTCGGCGACGTCGGGCTCTACGCGGACGCGAGCCTTCGCTTCTCGAAGTGGCTCAACCTTCGCGGCGGTCTCCGCGCGGACATCTTCACGTTCGACATCCTCGACAACCTCGCGGCGGGCCATCGCACGTCCAACGCGACGCTCGTGCCGATGCCGCGCGGATCGCTCGATTTTCGGGCCGTTCGAGGGCTTCTCGTTCTCGGGCAGTGTGGGCACGGGCGTGCAGACGGCGGACCCGAGCTACGTGACCGAGAACCCGACCTCGACTCCGTACTCGAGCGTGCTCGCGTACGAGGGCGGCGCGAGCTTCTCACGCGTCGTCCACAACGACACGCTCCTCACGGCGCGCTCGGTCTTCTTCCAGACGCACGTGAGCAACGACCTCTTCTTCAGCGAGGACGTCGGGCGGAGCGTGCTCGGCGTCGGAACGACTCGCACGGGGTGGCTCGGCGCCGCGCGCGTCACGGGGCGCCACTTCGACGTCTCGACGAACGCGACCGTCGTCAATTCGCAGTACGACGACACGCACCTCGCGGTCGAGTACGTGCCGCCAGTCGTGTTCCGCGCGGACGCGGCCGTCTACGGCGACCTGCCGCTCGCGATCGATCACACGAAGATTCATGCGTCGATCGCGAGCGGCGTGAGCTTCGCCGCGCGCCGGCCGCTACCGAATGGATTCCAGAGCGAGGAGATCTTCACGATCGACGCCTCGCTGCTGTTCCGCTGGCGCCAGTTCGAGGTCGGCGTCAGCGGGACGAACCTCACCGACAACCGATATCGCGTCGGCGAGTTCGCCTACGCATCCGATTTCCACACGCAGCCGCCGTCGGCCGCGCCGGTCCGCATGTTCAATGCGGGGCCGCCGCTCGGGGTCTTCGCGAGCCTCTCGATTCGGCTCGGTGGAACGCCCTGATCAGCGGCGTGATTCGCCGAAGCTCGGCGAGCCGCGCAGCGACTCCTGCGTGCCGAGGCGCTGGAGCAGGTACTCGCGGTGGCGCCGCTCGTCGGCGAGGTTCTTGTTGAGCAGCGCGCGCAGGTCGTCCGGCAAATCGGTGCGCGAGGTCGCGCGCTCGTAGGCGCGGTTCGTGTCGTCCTCGTTCGTCTTCATCGCTTCGAGGATCGCGCGGTCGCCCATGAGGCCCGCGATCACGACCTTGCCCTTGGTCAGAATGACCTTCACGTCGCTGCCGTCGGCGGGCTTTTCGCCGAAGCGCTCGACGAACGGGCGCAGGTCGACCGTGTGACGCTCGTGGTCCGCCATGAACCCGCGAAGCGCGCCTTGGTCCGCCGTGTTCTCGAGCTTGGCGATCGCCGTGCGGTAAGCCGCGATCGCGTCGAAGTCGAGCTCGATGAGCGAGTTGAGGAGCTTCGCAATGTCTTTCTGGTTACCAACCATCGTTGCCATGAGGTGATCTCCTTTTCCGAGGTCCCCGGTTGGAGCAAGCGTTGCACCATCGGAGCCCATGAATCGCAACGCCTTGGTGTGCGGCGGATCGCGCGGTCTCGGCAGGGCGCTCGCGCACGCGCTCGCGGAGGCGGGCTACGGCGTCGCCATTTGCGCCAGGTCCGCGCAAGAGGTGGACCACGTGCGCGGCGAGCTCGAGCAGTTTGGAGCTCGTGTGTACGCGGAGTCGTGCGATCTGAGCGACGAACGAGCGGCGCGACGCTTCGTCGGGAACGCAGAGCGCGAGCTCGGTCCCATCGACGTGCTCGTCGCGAACGCCGCGACGATGCTCGTGGCGCCCGTCGAGACGCTCCACGCGACCGACTTCGACGACGCCATGCGCTCGATCTTCGACGCAGCGCTGAACCCCGCGCTCGCCGCGCTCCCGCTCATGCGCGCGCGTCGGCGGGGAACGATCGCGTTCATCACATCCATCGGCGGCGTCATCGGCGTGCCGCACCTCGCGCCCTACTCGGCCGCTAAATTCGCGACTGTCGGGCTCGCCGAGGCGCTCGGCGCGGAGGTGAAGAAGGACGGCGTCCGCGTGCTCACGGTCATCCCCGGGCTCATGCGTACGGGCTCGCACGTGCGCGCGGAGTTCCGCGGGAGCCCCGCGCGCGAGTACGCGTGGTTCGCCGCGAGCGCGATCGCTCCGCTCGTGTCGATCGACCCAGACCGAGCCGCTCGACGCATCGTGCGCGCGATCGAGCGCAGGAAGACGAGGCTCGTCTACACGCTCCCCGCGCGGTTGGCCGCGCGTCTTCACGCGCTCGCGCCGACGTTCTTCTCGACCCTCATGAAGCTCGCCGCGTCGCTCTTGCCCAGAGCGCCAGCGCTGCCGTCGCAGGCCGAGGGGCGCGAAATCCAGGGCAAAACGGCCAAATTGCTGGACCGGCGCTCGCGCGATCTCGCGTTGCGCCATGCGCAGTGGTGAAGCTAAACCTGTGCGATGGACTGGAAGCTACTCGCCACGACCTTCGCCGCGATCTTCGTCGCCGAGCTCGGCGACAAGACGCAGCTCGCGACGCTCTCGCTCTCGGCCGGCGGTCAATCGCGCTGGATGATCTTCGCCGGGGCGGCGCTCGCGCTCGTGTCCACCTCGGCGCTCGGCGTCGTCGGCGGCGAGGCGGTGTCTAGGTTCGTCTCGCCGGTCTGGCTTCGCCGCGTCGCGGGCGTCGCATTCATCTTGATGGGCGCTCAGTTCTTGCTGCGCAAGTCGTGATGCTATGCTCCGCCGGTGACCGCGTCGCAGCAACACGACACGGGTGAATTCGAGGCCGAGCCGGAGGCTCGGGCGAACAACGAGCCCGACGGAGCCCGAAGGGCGACGGAAGGACACGAATTCGAGAAGACGATCCGCGCGCGGATGCAGACGCTCTCGTCGCTCGCCGCCACGATCGCCAAGAACCCGCGCGGCACGCTCGTTCCGTCTTCGGACACGCCGCCGCACAGCGGAAAGGCCGCGCTCGAAGCGCTCCGCAAGATCCGGCGCGATCCGAGCTCGCTGCGCGTCCACGAGACGCTCGGCCAGGGCGGCATGGGCATCGTCCACGTCGGCCACCAGGTCACGCTCGATCGCCGCGTCGCGGTGAAGACGCTCCGCGACGAGCACCTCACGGACGAGAACATCGAGAGCCTCCTCGGCGAGGCGTGGCTCGCGGGGTCGCTCGAGCACCCGAACGTCGTACCGATATACGATCTCGGGCTCGACGAGTCCGGCGCGCCGCTCCTCGTGATGAAGCGCATCGACGGCGACACGTGGAGCGACGTGCTGCGCGATCCCGCCGCGACCAAGAAGCACGCGCTCGACATCGACCCGCTCGAGTTCAATTTGCGCGTGCTCATCCAGGTCTGCAACGCGGTCCACTTCGCGCACTCGCGCTCGGTGATTCACCGCGACTTGAAGCCCGACAACGTGATGGTCGGGGACTTCGGCGAGGTCTACGTGCTCGACTGGGGCGTCGCGATGCGGCCCGGCGTCGCGCAACACGTCGCGGGCACGCTCGTCTACATGGCGCCGGAGATGCTCGGCGGCGCGGAGATCACGGCGCGCACCGACGTGTACCTCCTCGGCGCGGTCCTCTACGAAATCCTGACGGGGAAGGCGCCGCACGACGGGCCGAACATGCAGGCGATGGTCGGGAGCGTCGTCCTCTCGACGCCCACGCTGCCGGAAGAAGTGGAGGCACAAGCGGGCGAGCTCGCGTCGCTCGTTCGCGCGTGCATGGCGCGCGATCCGGCCGAGCGACCCGAGAGCGCGCTCGCGGTGAGGCGCACGCTCGAGCTCTTCCTCGAGCACCGCGGGGCGATCGCGCTCGCCGCCGAGGCCGAGCAGAAGCTCGAGGAGCTCGAGCGCATCCTCGTCGCACGCCCGAGCCCGAGATCGAGCGCGCGTACAACGTGTTCGGCGAGTGCCGCTTCGGATTCCGCCAAGCGCTCCGCGCGTGGGCCGACGCCGAGATCGCGAAGACGGGCCTTCGCCGCGCGGTCTCCGCGATGGTGCGATTCGAGGCGAAAAATGGCGACGCGCGCGCCGCGGCGCTCCTCCTCTCCGAGCTCGACGAGAAAGATCCCGAGCTCGAGGCGCTCGTCGAGGCCGCACGCAAGCACGCCGAAGAAGAAGCGAAGAAGATCGAGAAGCTCAAGGAGCTCGAGAAGGATCTCGATCCGCGCGAAGACCGACAGCTCCGTCGCGCGGCGGGCGTCGGGTTCGGCGTGTTCTGGACGATCGTGCCGCTCATCGCGCCGCACCTCATCGACAGGCACCCCGAGTACGAGGGCGTCGGAAGCATCCCGTTCAGCGTGCTCTGTCTCGCGATCATGGGCATCGGTCATCTCCGCTGGCCGTCGACGACGCGGATCAACCGTCAGCTCTTCTCCGCGTTTGGGTTCGCCGTCGCCGCGCAGCCCGTCTGCATGCTCGCGCTCCGCTACCTCGCGCACCTCCCGGGCCCCACGGCGATCGTCGCGCTGCTCGGTTATTGGTTCGTCGTCTTCGGGCTGATCTCGGCGTCGATCGAGCGCCGCCTCGCGCCGCTGCCGATCGCGTACGCCATCGGCTTCTACGTCGCGATCACGCGCCCCGAGTGGCGTTATGAGGCCGTCGCGTTCGGCAACTTGGTCGCCGTCCTCACCGTCGCGATCATCTGGTCGCGTCGCGGCACCGAGCTCGCGATCGCTCACGACAAAAAACGCGAAGAGCGCGGCACCATCTGCTAACCCGGAGCGATGCGCTCCGCCTGGCTCGTGATGCTCGCTGTGGTCGCGTGCGGCGATTCGTCGCCCAAACCGGTGGCGCCCGTCGCGTCCGCCCATCCATCGACCACCGCGAGCGCGACGGCGCCGCCCGCGCCGCACGCGGACGCGTCGCTCACGCCGCGCACGGTGTTCTTCTCGAACCCCGATCGCACGCGCGTGCGCATCAGCCCCGACGGCAAGAGCCTCGCGTTCCTCGCCAACGAGAACGACGTGCTCAACGTGTTCGTCGGGAGCGCGACCGACCCATCGAAGGCGAAGGCCGTGACGCACGAGGCGAAGCGAAACCTCCGCACCTACGAGTGGTCGATGGATGGAAAATACATCCTTTGGTCGCAGGACAAAGAGGGCGACGAGAACTGGCGCCTCCACGCGGTCGACCTCGCGACGAGCCAGGACCGCGAGCTCGCGGGCGGCGACGGCGTGCAGGTCGTCCTCCAGCAGACGACGCCGAAGCACCCGGGCGAAATCGTCATGGGCATCAACGACCGCGACAAGCGCTACCACGACCTCTACGTCGTCGAGCTCAAGACCGGCAAGAAGACGCTCCTCCAGAAGAACGAGGGCTTCGAGAGCTTCATGGTCGACGACGACCTCAAGGTGCGCTTCGGGCTCAAGCCGCGCGAGGACGGCGGCGTCGACGTGCAGCAGCCGGGCCCCAAGGACACGTGGACCACGTTCACGACGATCCCGATGGAGGACCACGTCACGACCGAGCTCGTCGACTTCGACAAGACCGGGCAGACGCTCTACATGTTCGACAGCCGCGGGCGGAACACCGCCGCGCTCGTCACGGTCGATCTCGAAGACGAAGAAGTCGAACGTGGTGCTCGACGACGGCGCCGCCGACATCGAGTACCTGATGATCCACCCGACGCAGAAGACGCTCCAGGCCGCGGAGGCCGAATACGACCGCACGCGGTGGCACGTCGTCGATCGCGCGCTCCAACCGGACTTCGATCACCTGCGCTCGGTGGCCGAGGGCGACATCGGCATTCCTTCGCGCTCGCTCGACGACAAGCACTGGATCGTCGCGTACGCGACCGAGGGCGCGACGCGGTATTACCGCTACGATCGCGAGTCGCCGCCTCAGAGCGGCGGCGCAACGTCGAAGCCCGAGCGCACCGAGCAGTTCCTCTTCGTGAGCCACGACGCGATCGCCAAGCTCACGCTCGGCAAGATGCTCCCGGTCACGATCAAGTCGCGCGATGGGCTCGACCTCGTGAGCTACCTCACGCTTCCGCCCTCCGCGGATCCGAACGGCATCGGCAAGCCGAACGCGCCGCTGCCCATCGTGATGTTCGTGCACGGCGGCCCGTGGGCGCGCGACAGCTACGGCCTGAACCCGACGGTGCAGTGGCTCGCGTCACGCGGCTACGGGGTCCTCCAGGTGAACTACCGCGGCTCGACGGGATTCGGAAAGGCGTTCGTCAACGCCGCGAACCACGAGTGGGCCGGCAAGATGCACGACGACATCGTCGACGCGGCGAAGTGGGCCATCGACAAGAAGATCGCCGACCCGTCGCGTGTCGCGATCTTCGGCGGGAGCTACGGCGGCTACGAGACGCTCGTGGGCCTCACGTTCACGCCCGACGCGTTCGCGTGCGGCGTCGACGTGGTCGGTCCGTCGAACCTCGTCACGCTCCTCGCGAGCATCCCGCCATATTGGGCCGCCGCGTTCGAGGACATGACCAAGCGCATCGGCGATCCGCGCACCGAAGAAGGCAAGAAGCTCCTCATGGAGCGCTCGCCGATCACGCACGTCGACGCCATCAAGAAGCCGCTCTTGATCGGCCAGGGCAAGAACGATCCGCGCGTGAAGCAGGCGGAGGCCGATCAGATCGTCTCCGCGATGCAGAAGAAGAGCATCCCCGTCACGTACGTGCTCTACCCGGACGAAGGGCACGGCTTCAACCGGGCGGAGAACAAGAAATCGTTCAACGCGGTGACGGAGATCTTCCTCGCGCAGTGCCTCGGCGGGTCGTATCAGCCGATCGGAGGCGATTTCGCCGGATCGTCGATCACGGTGCCCGTCGGCAAGAAGGACGTCTTCTCGCTGGCTACTTCTTTGCCGTAGACATCGGCTTCGCGCTCAAGACGGGCGCGGCGCTCGCGGCCGATGTCGTCGTCGTCGTGTGCTCCGGCGACGACATCATCATCGTGAGGACGAAGACGGTCGCGGCGCGGCGCGCGGTCGGCTTGAAGCCCGTGAGCTTCATCTTGCCCGAGTCCTTGTCGGCCTTGCCGTCCGGGTTGAAGAGCTTCACGACGCCGTCGTCGCCGATCGTCATCTTCGCGCCGTCGCTGATGACGAGGTCGTCCTTGTCGTTGAACTTGGCGCTCTTCGACGTCGGCTGACCGGCCATCACGATCGTGCCGTCGGTCGCGACGGAGACCATGGGCTTGCCCTCCGCGTCTTGAAGGGTCGCGCCGACGAACTTCGCGATCGGCTTGCCGTCGCCGAGCACCGAGCCGTCGTCCTTCATCTCGATCGTGTGCTTCGCGTTCGGCCCGACGAGCTTCATCGCGACCACCGTGAGCGGCGGGCCAGCGGGGACCTGCGCGGTGGTCGTCGCGGTCGGCGCGGACGCCGTCGTCGTGGGCGCGCTCGTCGCGGCCACGGACGAAGCCGCGGGCGCGCTCGCGCTCGGCGAGGTCGCGGGTCCGGTCTCGCTGCTGCCGCCGCCGCACGCAAAAGCCAAAAGCCCCGTCGCGGCCAGAGCCCCGACACAAAACAACTTGGTCGCGTTCTTCATGAACGCGGGTCTAACACATCAGCGGCGCGCGCCGGTGATCAACCCGAGGGGCTCGCCCTCGCCCTTCCGTTTGCGCGGTTCGATGTTCGCGATGCGACCGAGCTCTCGGTGGATGCGCGCGACGCGCTCGACCTGACCCTTCGCGGGGAAGCGCTCGTAGAAGCCGTCGTTGCGGAAGTTGCGCGCGTGCTCGCCCCACTCCGCGAGCCGCTTTTCCCAGCGCTTTTGGCGTCCCTCCGCCGGATCGGCGTCGGTGTGCGCGAGGTCGACGCACACGCGCAGCATCGCCTTGAGCGTCACCGGACGGGTGACCATGTGACTCGGGGAACCCCACGCGGTCTCCCAGGCCTTCTCGGCGGCCTTGAAGAAGTCGCGCACGATCGCGTAGTAGCGCTCGGCCTCGCGCTGCCAGTTCGACTTCTTCGAGATCTGCTTCCAGTCGGAGGCGGCCCACTTGTGGAGCTCGTTGAAGAGCTCGGCCTGGAGGATCCACTTCTCTTGTTTGCTGCGGCCGCCGAGGCGGTTGATCTTGTAGCGGAGCGGGCTGTCGCCCTCGCTGTAGAGGAGGTCGACGAGGCGCGCCGCGAATTTCTTGTCCGGCGCGGCCCACGACACGCGCTCGTAGAGATCGACGAGGTGCGACTTGTTGATGCGCGTCGGCGTCGAGTTGATGATGACGAACATCTCCGTCGCGAAGTCTTCGCTCTTGCCGTCGAAGATGATGCACGGCACGTGGATCGTCTTGGCGTCGTCCGGCCGGTGCCGCATGTAGAAGTGGAGCGCGGCGAGGCGGTGTTGCCCGTCGATGATGAGGTACTTGTTGCGCGGTTGATCGAGGTTGCCGACGTTCTCGAAGGGACGCACCGGCTGAAACCCGAGGCGCTCGGCGGTGAAGAGGAGCACCGTGCCGGGGATCGGCGGCTGGCTCACCGCGGTCTCGTAGAAGTTCTGGATCTGGGCGACCTTCGCCTTCGACATCGTGCGCTGGAACGCTTTGTCGGTCTGCTCGATCTTGGCGATGAAGCCCGCCACCTCGTCGTCCGAGGCGGCCTCCTCGGCGGCGATTTTCTCGCCCTCGCCGTAGAAGCGGCTGATGAACCGAACCTTCTCGAGCAAGTCCTCTGCGGGGTACGCGGCGAAGTAGAAGACGCCGTCTTTTTGGCGAACCTGGGTCGCAAGCATGAGCTTGGAAGTTAGGGCGAGTGTTGGTCTGGCGCAATCGCTTGTTTTCTCACGAATCCGCCTGTTGACGCGCGATCCGCGAGATCGTCGCGAGCAGCGCCGCGCTCGCGAACGGCTTCTCGAGGATCGGCTGCGCGCAGTCACGCACGAACGCGCGCGCCTGTGCGGTGAAGACGCCGCCCGTCATGAACACGAAGCGCCGCTCGAGGCCCGGCTGCGTGATGCGCGCGTGCTCCCAAACGTCGGCTCCGCTCCCGTCGGGCATTTGCAGATCGCACACGACGACGTCGAACCGCGCGTCGCTCGTGAGCCGCTCGCTCGCTGCGCGCCCGCTGTGCTCGACTACGACGTCGTGCCCGACGAGCAACGCCGCGACGACGCACGCGAACCTTTGCTCGTCGTCGACGAGGAGGACACGAAGCTTCTTTTCGGCCTTTGGTGCGCTCGGCGTCGTCGCCTTGACCTCGGCGTTGTCTTCGATGCGCGCGCTCGGCAACGTGATCCGAAAGCTGCTCCCGCGCGAAGGCCGTCGTTCGGCGTGGATCGTGCCGCCGAACGACGTGACGATGCGGTGCGAGATCGACAAGCCGAGCCCCGTGCCGGCCTGGTCCCGCTTCGTCGTGAAGAACGGATCGAAGAGCTTCGCGGTGTCGCCGTTCGGGATGCCCACGCCCGTGTCCCACACGACGATCGACACCGAGCCGTCGGGCTCGTCACGCGTCACGAGGCCGATCTCATTTTCGTCGGCGCTGCCGTGATGGATCGCCTGCGCGGCGTTCACGAGCAAGTTGACGAGCACTTGAACCAGCCGCCGCTCTTCGGCGCGCACGGCCCGCGTGGCTCGCAAGTCGCGGACGACACGCGCGCGCAAGCGGATCTCGTGGCTCGCGGTCGCGAGCGCGCGCTCGACCGCGGGCGTCGGCTCGACGGCGCCGAGCCCGCCCTCGTGAACCGACGAGAAGCTCCGCAGATCGGCGACGATCGACCGAACGCGTTCGACGCCTTCTTCGATCACCGAGAGCCGTTCGGCGATCGCCTTCGTCGCGGGGCCGAGCGCGGTGACGTCCGCACGAAGGAGCTCGAGGTGCGCGACGACGTAAGCGAGCGGATTGTTGATCTCGTGCCCCACGGAGGCCGCGAGCTTGCCGAGCGCGGCCATGCGATCGGCAGCCATGAGCTCCGTCTCGAGCGCTTTTCTCGGGCTGAGATCCTCGACGACGGCGATGCTCACGAGCTCGCCCTCGAAGACCGTGGGCATTCCCGTGACCTGCACGACGACGTGCTGCCCGTCCGCGCCGATGAGGCGGTGCTCGGGCATCACCGCGACCGGACGCCGCGGCCCCTGGATGTGCGCACGGATCCGCTCGCGGTCCTCCGGAGCGACGACGTCGAGCACCCTGCTTCCGATGAGCGAGCCAGCGTCTCGGCCGAGCAAACGCGCGAAGCTCGCGTTCGCGTAGACGAACCGACCCTCACGGTGAACCACGACGCCGTACGGCAGCTGGTCGATCATCGTGCGGAAGTTCTTCTCGCTTTGCGCGAGCGCCTCTTCGGCGACGACACGCTCGCTCACGTCGCGACCGGAGGCCTGTATGGCGACGACGCGACCCTCGGCGTCGCGCAGCAGCTGGCTCGTCGACTCGATCCAGGCGTACTTGCCGTCTTTGCGGCGCAAAGGCGTAACGAAGGCGCCGCCCATCAGCGTGCCCGTGGCGATCGCGCGGTCGAACAGCGCGCGGTTGCGCGATGCGAGATCCGGAGGGACGAGGTCGAACAGCGACATTCCGACGAGCTCCTCGGGCTCGTACCCGAGGACGTCGCGGCACGCAGGGGAGACGTACGTGCAAACACCGCGAGCGTCCGTGCGCGAGATCATGTCGCGCGAGCTCTCCGCGATGAGGCGGAATTGCTCCTCGTCGCCCTCCCACATGCACGAAGAGATTACACGCTCAGCGCGCCTTGCGCTTCTTCTTCGCGTGCGCCGAGAGCGAAGCCATCTTGCCGGACGCGATGAGATCGCGCAGCGCCTTTTCCATCGCGCGCGCGAAGAGGAGACGCACGGCCTCGGGGCCCGCGCCGCGGAGCGTCTCGAAGAGCCTCCCGGACTCGTTCACGTCGACCGCGCCGTCCTTCACGCGCGACGTGAAGAGGTCGATCAGGTCGCCGACCGCGCGCCCGAGGTGCTTTCGGAGCACGGCGGACGCGTCCGTCGCGGTGTCGAGATCGACGCCGGCGGCCTCGAGCTTCATCGCGGTCGCGAGGAGCGCGGGGCTCGGCACGAGATAGACCTCGCCGCGTCGCTCGACGAGCCGCGCGCGAGCGAGCGCCGCGATGAGACCGGGACGCTTCATCCCCGCGAGCTCGTAGAGCTCCGATTCGCCGACCGTGCGCGGCTGGTCGCTCGCCCACGGCGTCTGCATCTCGGCCTCGACGCCGAGCCACTCGGCGAGATCGAGCTCGCCGCGGTCGATGCGCTTGACGAGATCGCCGATCGCGTCGATGCGAAGCCCGCGGTCGTGGAGCTTCGCGATGAGCTCGAGCCGCTCGACGTGCGCGTCGCTGTAGTACGCGACGCGCCCGCGGATCTCGGGGCCCTGGAGCGCGCCCTTCGACTGGTAGAAGCGGATCGTGCGCGAGGGCACGCGCGTCTTCGCGGCGAGCTCGTCGATCGTGTAGCCGGTGTCGTCCGTCGTCGTGGGCATCGCGATGGCGGTCACGCGGGCACCTCGGTGGGCAACGCGAGCCGGAAGATCGTCCGGAACGTGGTGCCGAGCTGTCGCGCGAACGAGCCCGTGTTGTACGGGATGCCGTACGCCTCGCACAGCGCCTTCACGCGCACGGCCGCCTCCGCGTAGCGGTTGCTCGGCAAATCCGGAAAGAGGTGGTGCTCGATCTGGAAGCTCAGGTTGCCGCTCATCACGTGGAAGAGCGGACCGCCCTCGATGTTGCACGACCCGAGGATCTGCCGGAGGCAAAAGGCGCCGCGCGTCTCGCCCTCGATCTCCTTCTCGCTGAAGACGCGCGCGCCGTCGGGGAAGTGCCCGCAGAAGATGATCGCGTACGCCCACAAGTTGCGGATCAAGTTCGCGACCGCGTTCGCGCCGAGCACCCAGAGGAAGAACGGACCCGCGAGGGCAGGGAAGAAGACGTAGTCCTTGAAGATCTGTTTCCACCCCTTCTTCACGATGCCGCGCACGAGCGGCTTCACGTCGTCGAGCGTGAGCGACCCTGATTTCAGGCCTTCCACGTCGATGTCGTGCACGGCGACGCCCCACTGAAAGAGCGCGGCGAGGAGCAAGTTGTAGACGGGCTGAAGGAGATACGACGGCCTCCACGGCTGCCGATCGCTGACGCGCATGATCTGATAACCGACGTCGTGATCGCGCTCGAGCACGTTGGTCCACGTGTGGTGGATCACGTTGTGCGAGTGCTTCCACTGCGCCGACGGGCACGCCGTGTCCCACTCCCAGGTCGACGAGTGAATCGCCGGATCGTTCATCCAGTCCCACTGGCCGTGGAGCACGTTGTGACCGATCTCCATGTTCTCGAGGATCTTCGCGACGCCGAGCGTCGCGGCGCCCGCACCGAGCACGACGAATCCCGGCAGCCCCGTCGGCAGGAGCGGGAGGCTCGCGTAGATCCCCGCGCGCCCAGCGAACGCGAGGCACCTTTGCCAGGTGATCATGCGCTTGATGTATTGGCGGTCGCTCTCGCCGAGCGTCGCGCGGATGTCGGCTTCGATCTGGTCGATTTCTTTTCCGAAGGCTTCGAGGTCCATCGTTTTCCTCCTTACAAGTCGATCTCGACGTCACCCGCCGCGGCGCACACGCAAGGCTGGATGCGCGCGCCGGGCTCGTCGATGCGTTTGCCCGTGCGCAGATCGCGCACGCTCCCTGCGATCATCGTCGCGTCGCACGAGTGACAGATGCCCATGCGGCAGCCGTGCGGCGCGTTCACGCCCGCGCGCTCGGCGAGCTCGAGCAGCGGCGTCGAGGCGCCCGCGTCGAGCTCTTGCTGGCTGCGCGCGAATCGAACGCGACCCCCGCAAGCGCTGGGTGATGCGAGCGCGAGCTTCGGCCGGAAGCGCTCGGTGCGCACCTCGGGGACGAGCGCGCTCACGGCCTCGAGGAGTGGCTCGGGGCCGCACGCCCACGCGTCGCGCCTCGGGAAATCCGGCGCGAGCGCGTCGAGCGTCTCGCGACCGAACTGCCAACCCGTGAACCCCTCGTGGGTCGTGATGATCGTCGGTCGATAGTCGGGGAAATCGCGCGCGAGCCACGTGATGTCGCGCGCGAAGACGACGTCGCGGCGCGTCCGCGCGTAGTGCACGTGGACGACGTCGGGCATCTCGCGCCGCTCGGCGAACGTGCGCAGCATGCTCATGACCGGCGTGACGCCGCTGCCGCCCGTGACGAAGAGGATCCGCTCGGGGGCGCGGGCGGGCATCGTGAACTCGCCCTTCGGGAGGCCGATGCGCAGGTAGTCGCCGCGCGAGGCGCGCCGCGTGAGCGCGTTCGAGGCGCGCCCTTTTTCGATCGCCGTCACGGTGATCGCGATGAGCCCGTCGTCTCGCTCCGGCGTGGAGCTGATCGAGTACGGGCGCGTCACGATGCGTCCGTCGACCTCGACGCCGATCTCGACGTATTGGCCGGGCAAGTGGCGGCGCCAACCCGCGCCTGGACGCAGCGTCAGCGTCCGAGTGTTCGACGTCTCGATCTCGATGTTCTCGATGCGCGCGTGCCGCACGTGCGTCGTTGCCAGCGGGTCGACGAGCTCGACCCACGGGGACGCAGCGTCACGCGCGCGTGCCCAAAGGGCGCGGGCGGAAGCTTCCATGGCTCACCTCACGGAGTATGTCTTCGAAAGATGTCACAACTGTAACCGTGACAGTGTGCGCTGTCAAGGACCGTCGCGTGAAACTGCAAGCGGTGTCGTCTCAGTCCGTTTCACGTCCGACGACGGGTGACATCAAACTGCGCTAAACGCGATTCGCGGCCCCGAATTCATTTCAAAATCGTCGTCGAACGATCTGCTTGCTCTCGATCAACCTGAGCCCGACGAACCTCGCCCCGACGACGTGGGGATCGACCGTAAAGACGTACCTCCTCGCGCACTGAGGTGATACGAAGGCGCGTATCGCGAGCCGAATCGATACGCGCCTTCTGACGATGCTCGAGCGCGCCTTCGCGAAACACGCGGGCAGCGACGCACGAATCGATCTGACCGAGCTCCGCAAGGCGCTGGGCCTCCGCAGCGAATACCTCACGCGGCGCGTGATGGCCGCGTTCGATCGGGACCACGATGGGACGATCGACCGCGCCGAGTTCATGGAGGGCGTGCGGAAGCTCGTCTTCGGCTCGGACCACGACAAGCTCCTCTTCGCGTTTCGCGTCCACGACCACGACGGCGACGGGAACATCTCGCCGGAGGAGCTCCTCCGGATGATCACGCTGAGCCTCGGCGAGGCCGAGGTGATGCGCGCTACGCAGCCTCCGGAGCACCTCACGCGCGTGCTCTTCGCGGCGGCCGACACGAACCGCGACGGGCTCATCTCGTTCGACGAGCTCCTCGCGACGGTCCGCAAGCGGCCCGCCGTGCTCGAGCGGATGACCCGGAGCGAGGCGATGTGGATCGCGCCGAACGAGGACCTCCTCGCGTGGCTCGACGCGCGCGATGGGCGCCGTTCGATCGCCTCGCAGACCTCGCAATACGGCCTTTTTCCCGCGATCTTCGTGATCGCGTGGGTCTTCGCCAACGGCGCGCTCTTCGTCCACGCCATGGCGACGATGGCGACGCCCGCGCCCGATTTCGCCGCGCAGCTCGGTCGCGCGCTCGGGCGATGCGCCGACTTCGACGGCGCGCTCATCCTCGTGCCGATGATGCGCCGCGTGCTCACGCGCGTGCGCGCGTCGTTTCTGGGAAAGCTCCTGCCGATCGACGACGCGATCGCGTTCCACAAGATCGTCGGGCACACGCTCTTCGCGCTCTCCGTCGCGCACGCCGCGGCGTTCGTCGTGGCGTACGCGCGCGGTCACGACTCGATCGTCGGAATCGCGCTCCACGCGCGCGGCGCGACGGGGCTCGTGCTCCTCGTCGTGTTCGCCGTGATGTGGGTCTTCTCGCTCTCGTTCATTCGCCGGAGCAGCCGCTTCGAGCTCTTCTATTTCACGCACCTGCTCTACGTGGCGTGGTTCGTCCTCGCGATCGCGCACGCGCCGGCGTTCCTCTTCTGGGCCGGCGTTCCGCTCCTCGGCTTCGCGGTCGAGCAGGTGCTTCGGCTCCAGCGCCGCGCGCCCGCCTCGACGATCTTCGCGGCCGAGGCGCTCCGCTCGGGCGTCACGCGCCTCGAGATCGCGAAGCCGCTCGGCTTCGACTTCGCGCCCGCCGACTACGTGTTCTTGCGCATCCCGGCGATCGCGAGGCACGAGTGGCACCCGTTCACGCTGTCGAGCGCGCCCGAGCGCGACGCGCTCACCGTCCACGTGCGCTCGCTCGGGAACTGGACGGCCGCGCTCCGTCGCGTCGCGGAGCGCGAGCACGAGGGCCTCGTCACGTACGTCGACGGTCCGTACGGCTCGCCGAGCGCGCACATCTTCGAGGCGAAGAACGCCGTGCTCATCGGCGCGGGCATCGGCGTCACGCCGTTCGCGAGCGTGCTCGAGAGCCTCGTCATGCGACGAAACGGCCAGAGCGATCGCCCGAGCAACCTTCGCAAGGTGCACTTTTTCTGGGTGAACCGCGATCAGTACGCGTTCGAGTGGTTCCGCGATTTGCTCGCGCAGCTCGAGGAGCAAGACCAAGACGGCCTCCTCGACATCCACCTCTGCATGGATGGGCGCGGCGCCGGATCGACCGCGCTCGGCGTGGAGCTCGCGCGCGAGGTCATGCACGCGCAAGGGCGCAGCGATCTCATCACGGGCCTGCGCACGCACACGCACGTGGGTCCTCCCGATTGGGACGCGATGCTCGAGGGCGTCGTGAAGTGGCACCCGAACGAGACGGTCGACGTGTTCTTCTGCGGACCGCCTGGGCTCGCGTCGAAGCTCCGTAAGACGTGCGAGCGGCTCGGAATGCGATTCCGCGAGGAGAAGTTCTGATGCGCTGGGGTCTACTCGCCTCGGGCCTCGGCCTCGGCGCGGCGATGCTCGCCGCTGGAGCCGCCGCGTTCATGACGAGCGCCAGCGCGCACCCGAACGCCGAACCGAGCGTCGCGGCGCAGTGCGCCGAGTGCCACATGAGCGACTACCGGGGCGCGCGGCATCACGTTGGCGAGAAGCCGACCACGTGCGGCGTCTGCCACGCGCAGAGCGGCTGGCACCCGACGCACCTCGAGCACCCGTTCGCGCTGACGGGCGCGCACGCGAAGGCCAAGTGCTTCGACTGCCACGTTGCGAGCTCCGGACAGCCCGCGAAATTCCACGGCACGTCGAACGCGTGCATCGACTGTCACCGCGAGGAGTACGAGCGCGCGCCGCACCACGTCGGTCACTTCGCGACGACGTGCGCGGACTGTCACTCGTTCGACGCGTGGAAGCCGACGCTCCCGCATCCGCCCGAAGAGACTCCGCCCGTGCCCACCGAGCCTCCGCCTCCGCCGCCCGCGACCGCCACCGCCACGACGCCCAAACCGCGTCCGACCGCGACGACGAAGCCCAAGCCGAAGCCCACCGCGACAGCCACGACGACGCCCACGCCGACGATCCCGGACATCATCACTCGACCGAGCCGTCCCTGATGCTGCGGTGCGCGGGCCGCGCGAGCTGGCTCATCGCGTAGACTCCGCGCCGGAGCGCGTGCACGAAGCCGCGCGGCCTCACGCCGCGACCCGTTCGGAACGGGCGAAACCGGAGCGCCTCGTCGTCTACGTCGGCGCGGTGACCGAGCGAGATCGTCACTGCGGGCGACCAGGGCCCGTACGGCCCGTTGCTGACGTCGAGCTCGAACCGCGCGTCGCCGAGCGCTGCCTCCGCGTCGAGGCGCTCGGCGCGCGGACCGCGCTCGAGGCGCGATCGGTGGCCTGGGTGAACGCGCAAGTAGACCTGCCTGCCGAGCGCCGCGTCGAACGGCGACACGGCGAAATAGTCGTTCGCGAGATAGTCGCGGACGTTCGTCGTGAGCGGCGCGAAGGGCATCGTCCAAGGGCGGCGGATCGTCGCGAAGAGCAGATCCTGATCGCCCGCGGAGGGCTCGGCCGTCTCGCGCATCGACGCGCGGAAACGGATCGCGCAGCCGAGCACGTCGGGGAGCACGTGCGCGTGCTTCCAGAGCGCGCCCGAGAAGCGCACGAGAGCGGGACCGCTGAGGCGCACCGCGAGCGACGCGAGCTCGGCGGGAGCGTTCGGGTGCGCCTCGACCGCGGCGACGTACGTCGCGCCGCGTGGGTGAAACGTGCGCGCGCGGCGCGCGAGGCTGACGAGCCCGAACGCAGGCGCGCCGAGCCACCCCGCGGCTCGGCCGAGAGCGGAGCCGATGATCGACATGGCGCGCGAACGATGCAACGCGCGCTCCAGCGCTCAGAGCTTGGCGAGCGGCCTCAGCGTTTGAGCGGGGACCCAAGCCTCGAGCGAGCCCCATCGAAACTCGGTCCACGCGCCGTTCTCCTCGACGATCTCGACGCGCGCGGCCTCGGGGAGCGGCGTCGCTTGCGGGAGCACGACGCCGTGGCTGTCGCTGGGGCGCGCAGCGGGGCTGACGATGATGCCCTCGCGCAGATAGAGGCGATCGTGGCGAGCCGAGCGCGCGAGCGCGGCCCCGAGGACCATCACGGGCACGGAGACGGCGATGCCGATGGCGGCGCCTGCGCGCGCGCGCGAGCCTTTCGCGAGCCAGCGCATGAAGAGCGACGCGCCGAGCGCGAACGACGCGGCGATCGCGATCGCGGCCCACGTGTTCTCTCCGAGGCTGCGCGTGAGCGTGCGCCACGGCGACGCGTGCTGCTCGACGTCAACCGTGACGCCCTCGCGCGCCTTGCGCTTGCCGACCTCGCTGCGCACCATCGCGAGCGCGCTCTCCGCGTCGGCGACGAGCTTGGGATCGCTCGAGAGCATGCGCGCCTCCTCGAACCCGTGCGCCGCGCGGCCGAGATCGCCGGGCTGCTCGGCGTTCGCGCGCACGCGGAGCGCGTACGCGAGGCCGCGATCGTAGCTCGCGACGGCGTCGACGACGCCGCGATCCGCGAGCGCCTCGAAGCTCGCGACGGCGTCGTTGGGACGCTCCTCTTCGAGCGCCTTCACGCCGTCGGCGAAGAGCTTCGGCGCCTCGCCGTCCTCTGCGCGCGCGGCGCCGCTGACCGCGAGGATCAGCGCCGCGCATTGGAGCGCCCGCTTCATTTGGAGGCCGGCCCCCCGCCGTGCTCGAGCTTCTCGACGAGACCGCGCGCGCGAGCTGCGCGTTTTCGCGCTTCGTCGACCTCGACGCCGTCTGGCGAAAATCGCGCGGCCGCGCACGCGTCGAGCAAATCGCGGAGCTCCGACGCCGTGTCTGCCGCGACCCCGGCGCGCGTGAGCACCGAGACGATTGACTCGCCGCCCACGCCGCGCACGTTGACGCCCGCGTGCACCGTCGCGCCCGCTTCGATGACGCGAATCGACGCGCCGTCGATCGCGCGACCATCGTCGCCGCCCGAGGCCGTCGCGAGCGCGCGAAGGCGCTGCTTGAGCTCCGCGGCCGGCGACGCCTTTCGCTCCGCTGCGCGCTCCTTGAGCCTCCGCGAGGCGCGCCGCGTCCCGAGCGCAGCGCCGAACAGCACGGTGGGCATCGCGAGGAGGCCCCAGAAGACGCCCGTGTCGTCGAGGTGCGCCTCCGGCGTCTTCGTCGCGCCCATCTCCAAGCGCTTCGCGGGCATGTTCGCGAGCACCTTCGCTTCGTCGGTCGCAGCCGCGGCCGCGCCGGGCTTCACGTGAACGACGCCGAGCGGCGCGCGCGCGACGTCGTACGCCTTCGCGCGCGGGTCGTAGAACGACACCGAAATCTCGCCGAGATCGACGTCGCCTTCTTTCTTCGGCTCGACCACGTACGAGAAGCGCCGCGTCCCGCCCCACGAATCAGGCGCGCCCGCGGTCTGCGTGTCGAGCACGTGCATGTCGTCCTTCACCTCGGGGTCGAGCCACGTCACGCCTGGCCGCGCAGGCACCGTGAGCGAGCTCGGCACGTTGCCGGCGCCCGACACCTCGACGTTCACCGAGATCGCGGCGCCGCGCTCGACCTCGCGCGGCGTCACGTCCGCCTTCACCGAGAAGCGCCCGACGTCGCCCACGGTGTAACCCGGCGGGCGATGATCCATCGGCGGCTCGTTCACGCGCACCTTGAGCGTCTCGCTCGAGCGCTCGCCGCCGCGCCCCACGCGAAGGCGCATCGGCGTGATCTCGAGCTCGCCCGCGTGGAGCGGAAAGAGCGCGTACTTCCGAAGGAGCGCGACCATGTACGTGCGCCCGGCCACGCGCGCGTACGCGGTTCGCTCGATGGGCGCGTCGTTCTTGAGGAGCGATTGCCGCAAGAAATCGCTCGTCCCGACCTCGTGCGGATCCGACAGCTCGGGATCGGACCCCGTCACGTCCGCGTAGACGTACACGGATAGCGTGATCTGCTCGCCCACGACGGCCTGCGGCTTGTCGACGACCGCGTGGAGAAACGACCCCGAGTCGCGCGGCCGATCGAGGTTGAAGCGCGGATCGATCGGGTACTGCGGCTCGAACAAATCGGGCTGCTGATCCACCTGGAACGGATTGCCGCGACCGAGCATGTTGAACGGATCGAACGGATCGAACTGCGGCTGCGGCGGCAGCGTGCCCTTCGCCACGACCCTGAGCGTCTGGCGATCGCCGTTCGAGCGCACGCCGCCCGAGGTCGCCGACGGCGGCCCCACCGTGTAAGTGCCCTCGCGAAGGCCGCGGATGCGGAACGTCGCGCGCGCCGTCACGCCTTGCACCATGTGCCCGTTCACGACGGAGATCTGGAACTGCGGCGAGATGCCTTGCCCGACGAGCGAGAGCCCGTTCGGAAGATTCGGCAGCTGCGCCGCGGTCACTTGATCGCCCGGGCTCACGGTGAGCGTGAGCGTCGCGGTGTCGCCGACCTCGATCGCGTCAGGCTGGATGAACGTGTGGAGCGTGGGCGCCGCGCGCGCGGGTAACGCGACGATCATCGCGGCGACGAGCACCAAGAACGCGAGCGCGCGCCGGATCACTTGTCGACCATCCCGCGCGCGTGTCGCCGCTGTTGCTGCGCGGATTTCTTCGCGACCTCTTGCTGGAACGTCGGCGCGCCCTCGAGCTTGTCGAGGATGCGATCGTCTTGTGTCTGCGTGGGAGGCGGAGGCGCGGCGTCTTGATCGTTCTGCGATTGCGGAGGCGGCGCGGCGTCCTCTCCGCCGTCTGGGCCGCCGTCTTTGCCGGCGTCTTCCCCGCCGCCGCCGCTGTCTTTGCCCGCGTCGTTTCCGCCGCCGCCGCCGTCTCCGCCGTCGTTTCCGGCGTCGCCTCCGCCGTCGCTCGAGCCGCCGTCGCCGCCGCCGTCCGGGTTTCCACCGTCGCTGCCGCCGTCGTTCTTCTTGTCCTCGATGCGGCGGAGCGCGATCGCCCGGTTGAACGCCGCGTCGCGCCCGACAGCGTCGCCCCCGTCTTCCATTCCGGGCGCGAGCGTGAGCGCCTTGTCGTAGGCGGCCACGGCCTGCTCGTACTCGCCGCCGAGGAAATGGAGGTTACCCTCGAGGTAGCGCGCGCGCGCGCGGAGATCGATCGGCTGCGACTCGTCGGCCGCGATCGTCTGCACGATGCGGATCGCGCAGTCGATCTGCGCCATGCGCTGCGTGTGGCTGTCGGGCGAGACGCCCGCGTCGATCTCTTCTTCGCCGAATCGGCGCCCGTACGCCTCGCCGATCTTGAAGAGCGACAAGCCCAGGTCGAACGTCCCGTTGGGGCGCGTCTTGAGCATGTCGGGCGCGCCGATCTTTCCCTCCGCGCACGCGCCGGTCGACAAATACTCCTCGAGGAGCTCGGTGGCCGCCGCCGCGTCGCCTGCGTCGAGCGCGCCGATCGCTTGCTTCACGGGCGGAGCCTCGCGCTCGAACGGGCGCGACGGGTTCCACCCGCACGCCGCAATCCAGAGCGCCGCGGAGCCGAAGACGATGGCCGTCCTATGCACGCGCCCTCGCTCTCTTCGTGCTGCGCGCGCGCCACAAATCGACGAGCAGCACGATCAGGCTGACCGTGCCGAGCGACGCGACGCACGCGAGGAGGACCTTCGTCACCGTCCAGGGCTTGCGCCACGGCGTGTCGAAGATGAGCGCGTCGTTGAGCAAGAGCGCGAGCGCCGCGAGCAGCGGGATCCAGAACACGTCGTCGTAGACCGTCTCGACGCGCTCCGAGAGCTCCTCGCGCATCATCTTCGAGAGGCGCTGCGTGATTTTGTCGATGCCGGTCGTGCCCTGCTCCGACTGGACGATCACGCCGCCCGTCGTCTGCGCGATCTTCGCGAGCTGCGCCTCGCCGTCCGCAGAGAGCTCGGTCGTCAGCGGCTTGCCGTCGTCGTCCTTGCGAATCCCGGTGATCTTGCCGTTGTCGTCGACCTGCGGGATCACCTCGGGCGCGCGGCCGCCGATCTGCACGACGTCGATCACGGTCCCTTCTTGCGCGCACTTCTGCGCGACGGACACGGGATCGCCCTCGAGATCTTCGCCGTCGGTCACGAGGACGATGCGGCGCACGTGCTCCTTCGTCGTCGGATCGCGCTGGAGGAGCTCGCGCGCCCGCTCGAGCGCCTTCGCGGTCGCGGTCCCGCCGACGGGCATGTCGTTCGGGTTCATCTGCCGGAAAAACTGGGCGATCGCGCCGCCGTCGCTCGTCAGGGGAAAGCTCACGGGCTCGCCCGCGAACGCGACCGCCGCGAAGCGCACGCCGGGCACCGATTGGATCAAGTGCGCGACCTCGGCCTTCGCGCGAGCGATGCGGCTCGGCACCACGTCGCGCGCGTACATGCTCTTCGAGTAGTCGAGCACGAGCACCACGTCGACGTTCGTCGCGGGGATGAGGCGCGTGCCCTTGCCGTACTGCGGCCGCGCGAGCGCCACGAGCGCGCAGAGGAGCGCGAGGACCATGAGCACGCCCTTCGCAGCGCGCCGCTGCGTCGCGTCGTACGTCACGAGCTTCTCGACGAGCTTCGGATCGCCGAATCGCTTCTCGGCGCGCCCGCGCAAGAACGACGACCACACGAGCATGCCCGCGAACGCGACGAGCAGCACGCCGGCGAGCACGACCAAGATCACCGCCGGGTACGTCCAGAGGTCGTACGCGAACCTCAAGGAAACCTCCGGATGACGAGCACGCGCGAGAGCGCCTCGAGCAAGAGGAGGATCACCGCCGGTGCGAGGAGGAGCGGGAAGAGGTCTTCCGTCGCGGCCGTCTGCGCCAGGAATTTCGTCTTCTCGAGGCTGTCGAGGATCGAGTGCATGCTGCTCTCGAGGCCTCTTTTGTCGGTCGCGACGAACGCGTCGCCGCCGGTCTCGCTCGCCATCGTCTTGAGGAGCTCCGGGTTCACGGGGAAGCGGCGGCGCACGTACCTCGGCTGGCCGAACAGATCGACGCCGTCTTGGACGTCGACGTCGTCGCCGTTTCCGATCTGCACCGTGTAGACCTTCACGCCCTGCGTCTTCGCGAGGTGCGTCGCGTACTCGGGCGAGAGCTCGCCCGCGTTCGAGTCGCCGTCCGTGAGGAGCACGATCGCCTTCGACTTCGAGTTCGATCGACGGAGCCGAGCCACGCCCGTTCCGACCGCGTCGCCGATCGCCGTGCCGTTGCCGTCGATGAGGTCGAGCTCCATCTTGCCGACGAGCGTCGTGAGGAGCTGGTAGTCGAGCGTCGGCGGCGCGAGGACGTAGGCGCTCCGCCCGAAGACGACGACGCCGATGCGATCCGTCTTTCGACGACCGATGAAATCGAGGATGACGTCCTTCGCCGTGTCGAGGCGCGTGGGGCGCTTGCCGTGCTGCTCGGCCGGCGAGGCTGTCGGCGCGTCCATGATCGCGCGCATCGAGCCCGAGAGGTCGAGCACGATGACGATGTCGATGCCGCGCTCGCCGGACTGCTCGTCACGAAGGACGTTCTGCGGCCGCGCGAGAGCCACGAACGCGAAGCAGAGCGCCGCGCCGCGCAGGATCCCGGGGACGTCACGGAAGTACGTGCGCGTGCCGCGCGGACCGAGCGCGATGGGCGCGATCGTCGGTACGCGGAGCCGCGGGACGCGCGCGTCCGCGCCGAGCGTCATCGCGAGGAGCACGATCGGCGGCACGATCGCCGCGACGATGAGCCATGGCCACGCGGTCCATTTCGCCGCGGGCCAGTCGGTCCAGCGCATCCACGCGGGCACGATCGCGGCGACCGCGACGAGCGCCCACATCGCGAGCACGAGCCCGACGCCGCGCAGCCAGGGGAGCCACCAGCGGTTCATTTCGCCCGGACCTCCGGGGCTGGCGCGGGCAGCATCGTCCGTCGAACGAGGACGTCCGCGTCCGCGAGCGCCCTCTCGCAATCCTCCGGCGACGGGGTCATGCGCGCGAACTTCACGAGGTCGCACTGCTCGAGGAACGTCGAGACCTCTTCGATCGAGACGCCCGCGAGGGCGCTGTCACGTTCGGGGGCTTCGCCCCCAGAACCCCCGACCCTCGCGGCGCTACGCAGAGCTCCGCGCCGCTCGAGCTCCACCAGCATCTCGTCGGTCGTGCACTCGAGGCCGTCGAAGCCGTAACGAGCGCCGAAATACTGGCGCACGGCGTCGCCGACGCGGTCGTAGTACTCGCTGTATCGGTGCGTCGCGAGGAGCCCCGCGTGGCGCACCTCGTCGAGCTTCTCGAACGCGACCTCCCACGGCGGCCTCGGCGGAGGCGGCGGCGGAACGGGCTTCGGCCGCCTGATCCACCGCGCGACGAGCCACGCGAGCACCGCGCCGACGGCGAGGCCGATCGCGCCATAGATCACGGCGCGCTTCAGCGCGGTCCACTCTTCGCGCTGCGGGCGCGGCGGCGGGTTCTCGCGCGGCTGCGGATCGGGCGTCTCCGCCGTGGGATCGTCGACGGTGATGTGGTGCTCGTGCGTGCACACTGTTGCGACCTCGCCGCTCGCGCGAGCGATCGAGATGGGCAGCGGCGGCAGCGTGAGCGCGTGACGACCAGGCTTCTCCGGGAGCGCGAGGAGCGGGAGCTCGAGCGTCGTGGTGACGCGATCGGGTCGGCTCGCGTCGGCCTTCGTCGTGAGGCGCGCGCCCGCGCTCCCGTCTTGCTCCGGAAAGACCCAACCCGCCTTGCGTAGCTCGTCGACCGCCTCCGAGTGCGACTGGAGCGAGAGCCCGCTCGGGAGCACCGACTCGCCCTTGCCGTGCTTCACGGTCACGACGAGCGTCGCGGCGTACCCGCTGCGACCGCGCGTGGGGAGCGTGTCGGTCACCTCGGGTCGGATCGATCCCTGCGGGAGGATCTCCGTGCACCCCGTGACGCTGGCGGTCCCCGCGATTCCAGCGTCGGGAGATCGCGGTCGCCGCGATGAGCACCGCAGCTGCGATCATCTGTGGATCCTCCGTGCGCGCCTCGCGAAGAGGTCCTGCAGCGGCTTCACGAAGGATCCCCCCGTCTCGATCTCGACGGAGTCGAGCCCGAGCTTTCCGAAGAGCTGCTGCCTCGCCCGCGTGAGCTGCGCCATCGCGCGCGCGTGGTGGGCGCGCACGTGCGGATCCGAGGTGTCGACGAGCACGGTCTGCCCGCTCTCGAGATCCTCGAACGTCACGAGCCCGATGTCGGGCAAATGCTTGTCGCGCGGATCGACGAGCACCACGGGGATGACATCGTGCTTGGCCGCGGTGAACGCGAGCGCGCGCTCGTAGCCTTGCGCGAAGAAGTCGCTGATGACGAACGCGACGCTCCGCCGCCGCGCCACCGACGCGAGCGCCTCGAGCGCGCCCTTCAAATCGGTCGCCGCGCCGAGCATCGGCGTGCTCGAACGCCGCGGCTTCACCTTCGCGTCGAAGCCGAGGATCTCGCGGATGACGCGCATCACGTGCTTCTCGCCCTTCTTCGGCGGCACGAGCCGTTCGACCTTGCTCGTCGAGAGGATCGCCCCGACGCGGTCGTTGTTGCGGATCGCGCTGAACGCGAGGAGCGCGGCGACCTCGGAGGCGACGCGCGTCTTCGGGGCGCGCCGCGTGCCGAAGCGCTCGCTCGGCGAGAGGTCGACGACGAGCATCACGGTCATCTCGCGCTCTTCGACGAAGACCTTCACGAACGTGTCGTTCATGCGGGCCGACACGTTCCAGTCGATTGCGCGGACGTCGTCACCCGGCTGGTACGGCCGCACCTCGCGGAACGCGAGGCCCTGGCCCTTGAAGCTCGACGTGTACGTCCCCGACAGGTTCTCGTTGGCGAGCCGCGCCGTGTGGATTTCGATCGTGCGCAGCGCTGCGAGGAGCTCCTTCGGGATCATGGGAAAAGCCGCGCGACTGCGCGACAATCGGGGTGGGGAGAGTATTCCAAAAAGAGATGAAACAATCGGCGGGACTGCTCCTTTACGTCCGAAGCGAATCCGGCGTCACCGTTCTACTCGTCCATCCGTCGGGCGCATACAACAGGAACGCGCCCTTCGGCATCCCCAAAGGCGAGCCCAACGAGGCCGAGCCGCTCGAGGCAGCCGCCCGCCGCGAGGTTCTCGAGGAGACCGGCGTGCACGTCACGGGCGAGGTGAAATCGCTCGGCCACATCGACTACACCAAATCCAAGAAACGCATCCACGCCTGGGCCGCCCCGCTCCCGAAGGGCGCCGTCCCCACGTGCGCGAGCTGGGAGATCGACAGGGCCCAGATGTTCTCCCTCGACGAGGCCCGCAAGGTGATCCACCGGGACCAAGCCGCATTCTTGGACCGATTGCTCGCGCAATTCCCGCCGTGAGCCGAGACGATTCAACAAGATCCCGGCCGCCAAAAGCCCATCGCCGCGCACGACACCGAGCCAGTTCCGGCGTGCGCATCACGAGCTCGCGAAGGCGAACGGCGCGAAAACCAACGCTGCATTCGGCACGTGTGATCGCACGCAACTCACGTGTTTCGGTAACATTCACCCGATGCGAGGTCTCTTCGGGGCGGTGCTTCTCGCTTGCGCGGGCGGGTGTTTCTACGACTCGTCGTGGGGCTCGGCGAAGCGCGCGCAGACGAGCAACGCGGCGCACGCGGCGCCGTCGCAGCTCAGCACCGACGACGAAGAGCACCACGCGATCCACGCGAAGACGTATCACCTCCGCGCGTACGTGACCGAGCGCTTCGCCGCGCAGGAGATCGAGTGGGATCGGCACATTCGCGATCTCGTCGACGGCGCGTCCGACGTTCTCGCGCCCGCGATCGGCGTGCGCATCGAGGTCGAGACGGCGGTGGCTTGGAACGACGCGGGGAGCGACGCCAACCTCGAGACGGTGCTCCAGGCGCTCCACGCGAAGGACGACGGCCACGGCACGGACTGGGTCGCGGCGTTCGTCGGCAGCGTTCCGCAGCTCACCGCGTCGTTCCACGATCTCGGGTACGGCGACATCGTCGGAAAGCACCTCGTCGTCCGCGCGGCGTCGACGGAGCGCGCCGAGATCGACAGCGCCTTCGACAGGCTCTCCGAGTCCGAGCGCGAGAAGCTCGCTCGCTCGCGCAAGCGCCACCGCGCGGTCGCCGTCTTCTTGCACGAGATCGGCCACACGCTCGGCGCGGTCCACGAGAGCGACCCGAAGAGCCTCATGAACGTCGGCTACGACAAGACCATGGCCGGCTACAGCGACGCGGCGCTCGCGCTCATGCGCGTCGGTCTCGCGCATCGCGACAACGAGGCGACCGCGGAAGAGAAGCGCGCGTTCGCGATCGAGATGCTCGGCGTGCTCGACTCGCCGAATCGCGCGGCATGGGTCGAGGCCGATCGCGATTCGCTCGCGTCGCGCATGCACGCGCTCGATCAAGCGAACGCGCCGCCTCCGCCGCCTCCACCGCCGCCGCCGATCGAGGACGTCACGGAGCTGAAGACGGACGCCGAGCGCGTCGCGTATCGGCAAGCCGTGCAGGCGCAGCGCGGGGGCGATCTGGCGCGCGCGTGGGACGTCGCGAAGCCGCTCTTCAAGGCGTACCCGGCGGTCTACAAAATCCAGGACATGCGCTGCACGCTCGCCATGAAGCTCGTCGGCTGGCCCGGATCCCAGGCGGAATGCGCGCCGCTGATGAAGATCTCGCGAAAGCGTTGACCACGGAAGCTTCGAAGCCCTCGTCGCGTAGAAATCGTATGGCGCTTCGCATGCTCCCCGTCGCTCGCCCTTGCGGCGAATCGTTCGCCGCGATGAAAGGCGACGACAAGACGCGCTTCTGCGACAAATGCGGAAAGCACGTCTACGACTTGTCGGCGCGCAGCGAAGAAGAGGCGCGCGCGCTCTTTCGGGAGAAACGCGGAGAGCGGACGTGCGTGCGCTTCGCGAAGGACGCGACCGGAAATGTCCTCTTTCGCGCGGCGCTCGTGGCCGTCGCGATGACGTCGTGCTCGGCCGCCGCACCGACCACGCCGCCGACCACGCCCGCCGCGGTCGACCACGACATGGGCGACGCGATCCCCGACAAGGCGGACCTGTGCCCGAGCGATCCGAAACCCGACGACAACGACGGCTGTTTGGCCGCGGACGCGGGGGACGCTACGCGATGAAATGCGTCACGCGCGACCACACGTGAAGCGATGCGCAGACCCGAATCCAATCGATCGACGTGACGGCCCATGAACAGCGCATGAGCGCATCGGGGCGCCGGGCCTCGACGATGAACATCGCCGCGAGCGTGAGCCAGCCCACCGCTTGCCGCTCCGCTCGGCTCGTCACGCACACGAGAATGAACGCGAGCGCCAGGATGGCCGATGCATCGGACGAGTCATTCGACGGCAGCACCAGGGCGAGAATCACGAGCCCGATCACCACCTTGGTCCACCCGGTGCACGGCGGGAGCTCGAGTTCCTCGGCGATCATGTTCGCGATGGGAGCGCGATGCGGGCTCACGGCGTCACCGCCTTCGCCGTGTCGGCCAGGAGCTTCGCCTGGGACTTGTCGAGCTCGACGAAGTCTTGCGCGAGCTTGCCGAACGCGGCACCCGTCTTCGGGCCGTTCGCCTTCGCGAACTCGCGATGGGCCTCGACGAGTGCGTGGACCTTCGACGGGATGTCGAACCCTTCTTTCAGTGCGCTGAGGAACTCCTTCGTGTCGCCTTTGTCGAGCGCGTAAAGGGCAGCCGCAAGCTTGCCGACGCACAAGTTGACCTTCACGTACGCGGAGTAAACGCCGGCGCCGGTCTTTGCGTAGTTGACGATCTCTGGCGACTTCAGGTCCCGCGCAAGCGTTTCGAACTTCGTCTTGAGGTCAGCCAGGTCCGCTCTCAAAGTGGAGAGGCTCGTGCTGCTCGTGTGAGCAATGAGCCCGGTGGGCAGATGCACGGCTGAAAAGATCGCCGCCGAAAAATCCGGAAGCTTCGTTTCGTGATCGCGCGTGGCTACCGGCTGTTCGTCGCCGCGATCCTGTTGACTCGTGTCTCGGGGGCGGATGGCGTCGATGCTCATGCGGGCCCGTCGGTCCCATCATGAGGAAGTTGCGAGCAATCCTTACGGGACTTCGACGACCTCGAAGACTCGCCGGACGACCTGCTCCACGGCGATCTCCTCGGCGTCCGCTTCGTACGTGAGCACGATGCGGTGGCGGAGCACGTCGGGGCCCACGGCCTTCACGTCCTCGGGCGTCACGTATCCGCGGTGGCGCAAGAACGCGTGCGCGCGCGCCGCCATGTTGAGCGCGATCGACGCGCGCGGCGAGGCGCCGAAATCGATCAGCGGCGCGAGGTCCTTCAGGTTGTATTTCGTCGGCTCGCGCGTCGCGAAGACGACGTCGACGATGTAGTCCTTCACTTTGTCGTCGACGTAGATTTGCTGGATCGTGCTCTTCGCGCTCGTGAGCTCCTGCGGCGTGACGACCGGCTCGGCCTTCTGGGGCTCGAGAGCGGTCATGCGGTCCATGATCTTCCGCTCCTCTTCGCGCGAGGGGTAGCCGACCTTGATCATGAGCATGAAGCGATCGACCTGCGCCTCGGGCAGCGGGTACGTGCCCTCTTGCTCGATCGGGTTCTGCGTCGCCATGACGATGAACGGCGAGGGGAGCGGGTAGCTCTTGTCGCCGATCGTGACTTGGCGCTCTTGCATCGCCTCGAGGAGCGCGCTCTGCACCTTGGCCGGCGCGCGGTTGATCTCGTCGGCGAGGACGAGGTTCGCGAACACGGGACCGAGCTTGCTCGTGAACTCGCCCTTTTGCTGGTTGTAGATGACCGTGCCGATGACGTCGGCCGGCAGGAGATCGGGCGTGAACTGGACGCGGGCGAATTTGGCGCTGATCGCGTCGCAGAGGGTTCGCACCGTGAGCGTCTTGGCGAGGCCGGGGACGCCCTCGAGCAGCACGTGGCCGCCCGTGAGCAGGCCGATGAGCACGCGCTCGAGCATGTGGGTCTGCCCGACCACGACCTTGCCCACTTCGTTCATGATCTTCTCGACGAAGGCGCTCTCCTTCGCGACGAGCTCGTTCAGCGCGCGGACGTCGTACATGGTTACCTATTTTCCGGGCGCCGATCTAACACAGAACCGGCCGACTCATTCCCGGGCTCAGTACACGACGAGCGGCATCGGGCCCCTGCGAGGCGTCGCCCGAGAGGGTCGTGGCTGGTCCCCGGAGATCGCCCGAAGCGGGGCGACGTCGCCGTTCGCCCCGGGCGCGAAGACCAAAACGGCCGCGCCCGTCGGGTCCGCGTTGGTCACGAAGGTGGTCCCGTCCGGAATCGACCGCGACGCCGCCGATCGCCGGTGATCTTCGTCGTGGCGCCGACGATGGTCGCGGATGGGCGCCGTGGTGCCTTGCGCGCCGGCCGCGTAGTGCGACGGCCGAGCTCGACGAGAAGTTCCAATGGGCGACGAAGAGGTCGCCCACGCCGTCGAGCGCGATGCCCACGGCGAGCCCCGCGCCGGACTTGAGCGTGCGCTTCGGTGCGACGTCTCCCGTGGCCTGCGTGTCGAAGAAGAGAATGTTCTGCGTCGCGTCGGACTCGGCGACTTCCGTCGCCGACAGCGCCATCGAGAGGACCGCGTTCATCGTCGTGCTCGCGCCGCCGATCGTGCGCGTGGGCGCGACGTTGCCGTTCGCGCCGGGCGAGAAGACGTTGATCTTCGGGCTGCGCGTCGTGCCGCTCGCGAGCTCGGAGGCGGCGTAGATCGTCCCGTCGGCGCGCGACCGCGATCCCGGCGAAATTCTCGGTGTTCGCGAGCGCGTTCGGTCCGGCGATCGTGCGCGCGGGCGCGACGTTGCCGCTCGAGCCCGGCGGGAAGACGAGGATCGCGAGCTGCGTCACGACGTAGACGTTCCCTTGCGCGTCCGCGCCGAGCGCGATGCCCCCGCTCAGGTTCGTCTGGTTGCCGGCGATGGTCGCGAACGGCGCGACGTTGCCGATGTCGCGTGCCGTGGAAGCTCACGAGCGACGTGCCGTTCGCGTTGAGCACCGTGATCGTCTGCGGCCTCGGCGCCGCGTCGAGCGGCTGCGCGTCGAAGCACGCGCAGCCGTCGGGGTACCCGGCCGCTTCCGCGTCGGCTCCCGCGTCGGCTGCGCCGCCTCCGCCGCCGCACGCAGCGAGCGACGTCAGCGCGAACAGCGTGCAGACTGCACGCATCTCAGGAGCTTCTTCGTCGTGGAAGAAGAAGCCGTCGACTTCGTCGCTTGGCGCCTTTGACGAGCAAGTAGAGCCCGTGCACCGTCTCGATGCCGCCGACGATGAACGCGCCGTACCAGCGCGTGTTCGAGCGCATGCCGACCACGGTTCCCGCGATGAGCAGCGCGATGCCGATGAAGAGATCGCCCATGCCGACGCGATACCAACTCGGTCTCCAGTTTTTGTTCAAGCAAGCACCTCGCTGCGGCGGGCCGGGGCGCCGGGGTGCGGCGCAACGGCGTGGGACAGGCTCAAGATCTCGACGAGCACGACGCGGTATATCGCGTGAACGTCGTCCACGTCGACATCGCGCGGCGAGGCCCCCGGGAGCTCGAGCGCGACGTCGATGTGCTCCTGCACGAACGACATGAGCGCGGGCTGCTCGCGCATGATCACGTCGTCCGAATCGAGCGCGTCGGCGGGCTGGGCCGCGCGCAGCTCGCCCTCGAGATCGATCGCGTCGCTCTCGGCGCGCACGGCGATCTCGTCGACGCGTCCCACGCGGCCCTCGAACTGCTTGTCGAACGCGAGCCACACGCACACGCCGAGGAAATAACCGAGCGTTCGCGCGGTCTCGTCGAGGCCGCGTCGCTCGAGCGCATCCTCGAGGCGCGCCGAGAGCGCGGGCTGCGTCGCCTCGAATCGGGCGAACGCGTCGTCGAGCTTTTGCTGCGCCTCTTCGTCGTCGTCGGCGAACGCGTCACGCACGGCGTCGACCGTGCGCTGTTCGATCACCGCGTAGGACGGCACCGGGCGAATCGCTACGCCGCGTGACCACATGCTCACAAGCTTAACGCCATCGCTTCGATCCGTCGATCTTGGCAGGTCTACCGGGTTGAGGGCGCAGGAGCCGGACCGACCAGAGCGTCGCGGCCGCGCACGTGGCGATCGCCACGAGCATCGCGCGGCCGAGCGCGGCTCGAGCGACGGGCTGCGTGTCGAAGTCGTTCTTGAACTGCGCGAAGGTCGCGCTGGTTCCCACCCGGTGCTGGAAGACCACCGCGAGCACGGCCGCTAGCGCGACGGGCGCGACCATCATCGCGAGGACGAGCTCGCTCCGCTTGGCGCGCGCGAGCGGCGCGGTCGCGACGAACCCAGCCGGGACGAGCGCGGCGCACCCGACCACGACCGCGAGATCGATGGCCGAAGGCACGCGCCGCCACGCGATGAAGTACATGTACGCCCAGTCGCCGTGGAACGCGGCGAAGTAAGCGACCGCGGGCACGTAGACGAACGCCGCGTACGCCGCGACGATCGCCATCGGCCGAGACGACACGAGCGGCGTGTCGCTCTGCCCGAGCTCGACGCGCGCGACGTGAGCGAAGAGAGCGCCGATGGAGAGCGCGATGAGTGCGGCGAGGGGAAGGGGCAAGTGAGCTGTGAGCTGTAGCGGTATCTTTACGTGCTAGATAGCCGGCATGACGCCGGTGCGCCTCCAGGAGCTCCTCGAACGGCTCGTTCGCGGAGAGTCGTCCGTCGCGGACGCGCTCACCGAGCTGCGCGATCTGCCCTTCGCCGACCTCGGGTTCGCCATGGTCGATCACCACCGCGCGCTCCGGCAGGGCGTCTCCGAGGTGATCCTCGGGCAGGGCAAGACCCCTCCGCAAATCGTCGCGATCGCCAGCGAGCTCTCGCGCGCCGGGCACAACGTGCTCGTGACGCGCATCGACCCGAACGCAGCGGCCGAGGTGCAGCTGGCTCTGCCGGACTCGCGCTACCACGCCCTCGCGCGCACGCTCACGCTCGAGGTCGCCGAGATCCCCGCGCTCTCGACCGACTCGGTCGCGCTCGTCTCCGCGGGCACGAGCGATCTCCCGGTCGCCGAGGAGTGCGCCGAGACGATGCGCATGCTCGGGATCAAGTTCGAGCGCGTCTTCGACGTGGGCGTCGCGGGGATCCATCGCTTGCTCCATCGCAAGGAGATCATCGATCGGGCCCGCGTCGCGATCGTCATCGCGGGCATGGAGGGCGCGCTCGCGAGCGTCGTCGGCGGGCTCGTCGACATGCCGGTGATCGCGGTGCCCACGTCGGTGGGGTACGGCGCCTCGTTCCAAGGGCTCGCGGCGCTCCTCGGGATGCTCACGAGCTGCGCGTCGGGGATCACCGTCGTGAACATCGACAACGGATTCGGCGCGGCGTTCGCGGCGGCGCGCATCTTGAGGCGGCGCTGATGGGACACGAGGGTCACGAGCACGAGCACGATCACGATCACGATCACGATCACGATCACGATCACGCGCATCACCAGCCGCGGCGGCTCCTCGAGCGCGGGTCGGGGCGCGGGAAGGTCCTCTTCTTCGACGCACCGAGCGGGCTCGCGGGCGACATGACCATCGCGACGCTCGTCGATCTCGGCGTGCCGATCGAAGTCCTCCAAGAGACGTGGAGCGCGCTGCCGGTCGGCGGGTACCACGTGCACTTCGCGCACCGCGAGCGAAGCGGCATCGTCGCGACGCACTTCGACGTCCACGTCAGCGAAAAACAGCCGCACCGCACGTTCGCGACGATCCGCGAGATGCTCCACAAAGCGACGCTCGACGACGGCGTGCGCGCGCGCGCGATTCGCACGTTCGAGCGCCTCGCCGAGGCCGAGTCGACCGTGCACCGCATGCCGAAGGACGACGTGCACTTCCACGAAGTCGGCGCGGTCGACGCGATCGTCGACGTGGTCGGCGCGGCGTGCGCCCTCGAGTTCCTCGGCGCGGAGCTCGTGTGCTCGCCGCTCCCGATGGGGCGAGGGTTCGCGAGGGCCGCGCACGGCGTCTTGCCGCTGCCCCCGCCGGCGGTCGTCGAGTGCTTGCGCGGTTTCCCCACGTACGACGCGGGCCTCGAGTTCGAGCTCGTGACGCCGACGGGCGCGGCGATCGTCGCGGCGAACGCGTCGCGCGCCGAGCGCTGGCCTTCGATGTCGCCCGAGCACGTGGGTTGGGGCGCGGGCACGGCGGATCTGCCCGATCGACCGAACCTGCTCCGCGCCGTGCTCGGCGCGCCGAGCGCCGTGACGATCACGCGCGACTCGCACGTCGTCATCGAGGCGAACCTCGACGATGCGACGGGCGAGCTCGTCGCGGGCGCGATCGAGACGCTCCTCGCCGAGGGAGCGCTCGACGCGTGGGCCGCGCCGATCACGATGAAGAAGGGTCGCCCCGGCGTCGTCCTCGGCGTCCTCGCGAACGCCTCGGCGGCGACCGCGCTCGCGGCGGTCGTCCTCCGCGAGACGACGACGATCGGCGTGCGCGTGCTCGAGGTCAGCCGCGTCGAGCGCCCGCGTCGCATGGTCGAGGTCGACACGCCGTACGGGAAATTGCCCGTGAAAATCGCCGAAGGACCCTTCGGGCCGCCTCAAATCAAGCCCGAATGGGACGCGTGCGCGGCCGCCGCGCGCGCTCACGGCGTGCCGGTCCGCGTCGTGATCGCGGCCGCGCTAACGGCCGCGGCGAGCGCTTTGACGACATAGGACAACTCACGTTCCTTCCAGTATGCTCGCCGTCCCATGAGCGTCGTTTGTCCGCAGTGCGGCACGCCGGCCAAAGGCACTGACAAGTTCTGCAACTCGTGCGGCTTCTTGTTGCAACAGCCCGGCGCCCCGCCTCCGCAACCTTTTGGTGCGCCGCCTCCGCAGGCTCCGCCCCCGCAACAAGGCCCGTACGGCTACGGCGCGCCGATGCAGCAGCAGCCAATGCAGCCGATGCCGCAAGATCAAGGCGGTTTTCCGCCTCCGCAGCAACCCTTCGGCGCCCCGCCGCCAGGCTACGGGCAGCAGCCTCCGCCGCCCTTCGGCGCGCCTCCTCCGCAGCAGCAATTCGCGCCTCCTCCGCAGCAGCAGCCGTTCGGCGCTCCGCCGCCAGCGCCGTATGGAGCGCCGCCCGCTCCTTACGGTCACGCGCCTGCCGCGGTCTGCGCGCAAGGCCACGAGATCCCTCCCGGCGCGAGCTTCTGCCCGATGGGTCACCCCATCGCGGTGCAGGGCCCGCCGCACGACGCGTATCAAGGTGGCGGCTTCGCTCCGCCGCAGCAGCAGCAGCAGCCACCGTTCGGCGCGCCGCCTCCGCAGCAAGCTCCGTTCGGCGGACCGCCTCCACAGCAGCAGCAAGCGTTCGGCGGTCCCGCGCCCGCGCCATTCGGCGCTCCTCCACCCGCGCCGCCTGCTCCGGCCGGACTCGCGCCGACCGAGACGCCGCCACCTCCGCAACCGGGCCCGCAGGCGCTCCGCGGATTCCTCGTCTCCTTCCAGACCAGCCAAAACGGCGAGTTCTGGCCTCTCAAGGGCGGTCGCGTCGTCGTCGGGCGCGCCCAGTCCGTCGACGGCCTCGACATCGCGCTGCCGGACGCGACGATCTCCTCGCGCCACGCGGCGCTCCACGTCGACGGCGTGGCCGGCACGGTCGCCGTCGAAGACACGGGCTCGACGAACGGCACGTACGTCAACGAAGAGCACATCGGGCTGAACGGCCGCCGCGATCTTCGCGACGGCGACAAAGTCCGCTTCGGCGGCTACACGACCATCGTGAAGATCGTCTCTCGCGTGTGATGAAACCTCGCACGCCGAACAAGCTCGTCGCGGCGCTGCTCGGCTTTTCGGTCGCGGCTACCGCGAGCAGCGCGCTCGCGTTCCCCGAGTCGCACATCCTCCGGATCGATCCGCGCGCCGCGTCGAAGGACGGCGCGCCGATCCTGAGCACGCTCGTCGAGGTCGTCGAGTTCCACTCGCCGTCCGAGGCGCTCGCGCAGTGCAACAACAAGACGGGCAACGCAGAGATCGACTGCTGGTCGGACGCGGTGCAGCGCGACGGCGTCTTGTGGACGGGCTTCGACTTCACGAAGGTGCAGGCGAACGCGTTCTTCGCGGCGAAGGTCAACGGCGCCGACATCCCGGCGCGCATCGACGGCAACGCCGTGAAGTGGAGCGACGCGCAGACGCAGCCCGGCGTGGGCACGGCGTGGGTCGTCGCGATCGACGGCTCGCAGTCGAACGCGGATCGCTTCCGCGACGCCACCGAGATCGCCTGGGAGTTCGTGCGGCAAATGGGGCCGAACGACCTCATGGACATCATCGTCTTCGACTCGCACGACCACCAGTACCTCGGCGAGTCGAAGTGGAAGCCGAAGGCGCAAGCGAACGACCTCGTGCACATGCTCGACAAGGCGACAGCGTCGAAGGTCGCGCAGGATCGGTCGCTCTTCTCGATCTTGCAGAACGTCATCAGCGACGCGTTCGGCAGCCTCGGAAACTTCTCGTCGACGCAGAGCGTGCCGATGCACCAGGCGTTCGTCGTGCTCTCGAACGGCTACGCGAAGGCCGACGCGGGCACGACCGGGCCGAGCGCGCTCGCGTTCAGCCAGTACCTCAACAAGGGTCGCTTCCCCGACGACAACACCGCGCAGGTGAAGACGCCGCTCCCGGTCATCTCCGTGTGGCTCCCGCCCAGCACGACCACGATGGTCGGCGACATGCTGCGCAACAACGAAAACCAGTTCATGCAGTCGCTCGCCAACGTGAAGATCGGCGGCTTCTACACCGCGGTCCGCGGCGGGCAGGGACAGGCGAAGGCGCCCGGAATCGTGGGCGCGGTGCGCAAGCGCTTCAACTCGATGTACGTCGTGAAGTGGCGGCTCTCCTGCTTGAACCCGACGGTGGAGCAGAGCTTCTCGCTGAACTTCAAGAACACGACGCCGCAGATCATCGGCGACACGTCGTTCAAGGACGTGCCCATCGGCGTCGACCCGTCGGCGTGGCCGCTCGACATCGACGTCGAGAAGACGCAGGCCGAGGCGACCGCGAACCCGATCTTCCCGGGCGGGAAGATGAAGGTGTTCGGCGAGTTCTGCTGGGCCGGCGCGAAGGATCGCGCCGAGGCCTATTTCATCCCCGCAGGCAGCAAGCCGGATCCGCAGCTCGCGAGCGGCAACGCCGACGCGATCAAGAGCGCGGTGCAGTCGCTCGTTCAACAGAACATGCGCGGCGGCGCGGTCGAGGTCGGCGACACGTTCGTCACCTTCCAAGTCCCAGACGAGGACAAGCTCCTCGACGGCAACGGCGACAACACGGTCGCGCACGTCATCGTCTACGACAACGGCGCGCGCCGCCTCAGCGGGCACGACGAGAAGTCCATCCTCACCGTCAAGGCGGCGAAGAAGCCCTTCCCCGTGCTCATCATCGCGGGCGCGGGTGGCGCGGTGCTCGTCATCGGCTTGCTCCTCATCGTGCTGATGCGCGGCGGCGGCGGCGGTGGTCGCGGAAAGCGCGCGGGCGCGCCTCCTCCTGCGCCGATCGTCGCGGGCGGTCCGCTGCCTCCGTATGGCGGAGGTGGCTACGGCCCGCCGCCGACTCCTGGCGGCTACGGCCCACCGCCCTACGGCGGGCCACCATACGGACAAGGTCCGCCGCCTGGAGGGTTCGCGCCAAACCCTCCGTAGGCGCTCCGTCTCCGTCGATCCCCGATGCAGGCGGCAGCGCCGCCGCCGCGACAACACAAGTGCGATGTCCCTCGTGCGGCTCGCTGACGCTCGCGACGCCCGGTCAGGCTTCGGTGTGCTTCTCGTGCGGACAGCCGCTCCCGATGGACGCGACCACGAAGGCGCCGCCCGGCTCGTATCCGCTCACGAACAACATGCCGGTACCCACGCCGCCGCCGAACCCCTACGCGCCGTCTTCGGCGTTCATCCTCACGAGCTCGCTCGGCACGTTCAAGGTGAGCGGCGGCGGCGAGGTGCTCGTCGGGCGCGATCCCACGCGCTGCGCGATCCACCTCACCGAGCCGCGCGTGAGCGGGCTTCACGCGACGATGAAGGTCGAAGCGGGCGGCCTCTTCGTCCGCGACGAGCGCTCGAACAACGGCGTGTGGATCAACGGCGAGCGCATCCCCGTGGGCGCGTGGGCGCAGGTCCCGCCGAACGCCGCGCTCCGGTTCGGTCCGATTCAGTTCAGCGTTGCGCCGGCGTGATCACCAGTCCGAACCTCGTACCTTCACTCAGCGTTGTAGACCGTGGCGCCCACGCATGGACCCCACGTGCCGTCCGACTCGCACGTGATGTACTGCTTCGAGCACGTCACGTAGCTGCCGGCGTAGTGATACTCGGTGCCGCAGATCTCCTGCACGCCTGCTTCCGCGCACGGACAACCCTGCGCGGGCGACGAGCACGGCGGGATGTAGACGTCGCTCGTCGGGCTCCCGTCGGGGTCACCGATGATCGGCGGCGGCGGGCTGCTACAGCCGCACGCGAGCGCGAGCAAGACCACCGATGAAACGAGCCGCATCGATCCATACGGTACAAGTGAAATTACAGCCCGGCAACGCATCCGTCCCATTAGTGACAGTTTCCCTTCGGGCAGGAGTTATTGCAGGTCGCGCCGCTCGCGCACTGGAACGTGCAGTTTCCCGGGCCCGTGCACAGGTTCGTGCACGTCGACCCGGCTTGGCAGATGAACGTGCAGCCGCCGCCGCTGCACGACGTGTCGCAGACCGCGCCCGCCTCGCACGTGATCGTGCAACCGCCGCCGCTGCACGAGGGCATGCACGTCGTCTTCGGCGCGCACGTGAACGTGCAGCCGCCGTTGAAGCATCCGGGGGTGCACGTGCCCGAGACGCACGTGCAGGATCCATCGGTGCCGCAGCCCGTGCCTGCGTCGCCGCCGTCGCCCGCGTCGCCACCGCCTTCGACCGCGCCGTCGCTCGAGCCGTCTTGGCCGGAGTCCTTCGTCGTCACGTCGGCCGCCGCGTCGGTCACGCTCACGAGCGGCGCGTCGGCCGCGGCGTCGGAGCCCGCGTCTTGGTTGACCGCGGACTCTTCACACGCGCAAACCGCGACGAGCGCGGCCGCGATCGCCCCATGCGCGAGGTGACGTGCGATGCGACGGGAGCTCATTGTGACGGCGTGCAATCGTATTGAGCCTTCCACGAGTAGAGCACCGGCGTGATGGTGCCGCCCGAATCGGGGTTCATCGTGATCGTGATGCGGAGGAGCGTGTCGGAGCGGATGACCGGGTTCGCGGTGTTGAACGGCCCGGCGCCGCTCGTGTTGCCGCCCGTCGACGTGTCGATGACGGCCGCGTCGTACGTGGGGAGCACGGTGCTCTTCGTCACGTTTGCGAGCTGCACGGGCGACGCGTTGAGGAGCGTCGTCGCGTTGGGCCCGGATTGCGCGCCGAAGACGATCGACGTGCCCGTCGGCGTGCTCGCCTGCCAGTCGAACTCGCGCCACTTGATCGCTTGTCCGCTCGGGCACGTCCCGGTGAAGTCCTGGGTGAACGTCGCCGATTTGTACGGCGGCGGCCCGGGTGGCGGTCCGTTGTCGGGCGTGACGCACGACGTGAGGTCGAAGAACATGAACTCGAGCGCTTGCTCTTGCGCGATCATCGGCTGGTTCGCGCACGCATAAGGGAACCAGCCGTTGCTGTTGCTCGGTGGGTTCGACGGCATCGACGGGGTGCACGTGCCGTAGGTCGTCGGTCCGGCGTTCGCGCACGTCGAGCCGCCGAGCTTGCTCGTGCACTGGGTCGAGCTCGTGCAGCCCGTGCAGGTGCACGTGCCGCCGTTGCAGATGTTGTGGCTCGAGTCGACGCAGAGCTCGCCGCCGCCGCAGTCGGTCGCGGTCTGGCACGACTTGGTGCACGAGCCCGTCGTGCCGCCGCTGCACGACTCGGAGCCGCCGCAGGTGCCCGAGCAAGTCGTCGCCTTGCACGCGCCGCCGCTGCAAACGCCGCTCGCGCACTGCGAGTTCGCGGTGCACACGCAGACGTTGTTGGTGCAGCTGCCGCCGCCGCACTGGTTCTTCTTCGTGCACGCCTTCATGCCGCACGTCCCGAGCGTCGAGCCCTGGCACGTGTACGACGTGTTCGCGCAGTCGTTCGACGTGTAGCAAGGCTCGCTGCACGTTCCGGGCGTCGAGGGAACGTAGCCCGCGCACGTCTGCGTGTAGCCGCAGTCCGAATTCGCCGTGCACTTGGTCTGCAGGTTCGTGTTCGTGAGCGCGTTGCTCGACACGTGAAAGTCGCTGAAGACGACGCGTCCGTATTGGTTCGCCGGCAGCGCGGGGTACGGCGTGTTGTACGTGAAGTTCGGGTTGAACGACTGCGGCGTGACGCCGCTGCCCGTGTCGTTCGCGACCGACCAGTCTTGCGTCGTCGTGCCGAGCGTGACGACGTCGTGGCGCGCTTCATGGAGGTTCAGCGTGCCTAGCGTCGACGACGCGCCCACGTCGACGAGCCACTGCGCGAACGCGGCGCCCTTCGTGAAGCTCTGCTCGATCGTCGCGGGCAGCGGATCTTGCGTGGCGTACGTGCTCACGTTCATCGACCCGTTCGCGTACTTGTGATCCCAAGTCGCGACCGCCCCCCAGTTGTCGCCCGTGACGTAGTTGAAGAGCGACGGGTACTCGAGCCACACGTAGCTGTAGTGCGTGCTGAAGACGCGCCCGCCGTTGTTCGTGTACGTGATGAGGTTCTGGTACGGGTTGACGCCGGTCGGCGGCTGCTGGCTCGAGTAGGGGACGCCGCCGCCGCTGTATTTCATCTTGTCGACCGCGGCGCCCTCGCACGGAAGGAGGATCGCCGCGTAGTTCGGCAGGATGCTCGCGGTATTCCAGAGCGCGTTGCCCTTGACGCGATTGCCGTACGCCGACGCGAGCACGGTCCCCGGATCATCCGGGCTCTCGAAGAAGTGCATGCGCCGCGAAGAGTTCGACGTGGTCGAGCCGAACTCGAGCGGGTCGATGCCCATCTTGAGCAGGAGGCACTCGAACGGATCCGCGTTGCCCGTGACGATCGCGATCTGCGGCACGTCGGCCCAGTCGTACTGGCCGTTGTTCCAGTCGTAGCCGTCGTTGTGGTTGCGCGGGAGGCGCAGCGCGCAGCTCGCCGAGGGGACCGCCGAGACGCACGAGCTCGTGCTGATCGTGTTCGTCGTGCACTGCGTGACCGCGCTGCTCTTGAGCATGATCTCGCGCCGCCACTGACCGCTCTGCATGACGAGCGGGATGTTCACGCCCGTGGGCACGTTGGTGAGCGTGAACGAGCCGTCGACCGCGGTCTGCGTCACCGCGACGGCGTTGATCGTCGTCTGGTTCGAGCATTGGTTCTGGCTCGCGCCCGTCGGCAACGTCGGCAGCTTGCCGGTCGGATCGACGGGGACGTAGACGTACACGTTGTAGAGCGGGTTCGCGTTCGCCGGGTCGTAGACGAAGCCCTTGATCGTCGTCGTGACGTTGTTGCCGCAGTTGACGACGTTGCAGTTCAAACCTTTGCAAGGGCCGCTGCCGCCGCCCTCGCCTTGCGTCAGCGTGAGGCCGGCGTCGGTGACCGAGACGCCCGAAGCGTCCACGTCGCCCGGGCCGTCCTGGTACGAGTAGCACTGGTTCGGATCGCACAAGTTCGAGCAGGGCACGGGGTTTCCGAGCGTCGTGAGGCCGCCCGCGGTGAAGCCGAACCCAGGTTTGTTCTTCGTCTCGGTGTGCTCGTCGGTGCAGACCGTCCACGCGCCGTTCTGACAAGACGAGTGGCCGATGGCGCACGTGACCGTCGTGTCCGTCTGCGAGAGCGTGGTCCCGCACGCGACCGAGGCGCCAGCCGAGTTGCACGCGCAGCCCACGACACCATCATGGCAGTCGCCGAGGCCAGGCGGTCCGCCGCTCGAGCACGCCGCCGCCGCCGCCAACGACGCCGCGACCAGCACCACGCCGAGCGCCTTCACTACTTGCATCGACTTCCGCCTTGCTGGGCGCCAAACGACAAGACGCCCAAATTCACATTTTCTGCGATCTGGCCCACTCCGTCAACGTTACGGCGCGCTCGCGTCAGGACTTTAGGCCGCACGAAAGGTGCGCGAATGCACTACGTGCAGTTTACACGCCAAGTGCGGTCTGCTGCGGTTTGCACTCGACGAGAGCGCGTGATGGTGAAAGCTTAATAGGATGGTGCGTAGTGCGTCCGCGCGTCGGTTTTTGGTCTTTGCGGCTTGCGTAGCGTCGCTGGTGGCCGCGTGCTCGGACGCCGGACCGCCTCCGATTCAAGACTCGGACGGCGGGCCCGACAACAAGACGGACGCCGCGCCGATCCCGTGCTCGTCGCCAGCTCAAGGGTGTCCATGCGACGACGCGGGCGCGAAGTTCGATTGCGGCAAGGTCTATCGCATCTCCGGCAATCACGTGGACTGCTCCGAGGGGTTTCTGACATGCGGCAATAACGGCAAGTGGGGCGCGTGCATCGGCGCCTCCGTTTACGATGGCGGGTGATAATCTCGCGCTCCATGCGCTCTCGTCATGCGTTGCTCTGTGCCGTCATGTTCGCGTGCTCGCCGGCGAACCCGAATCCGGAGATCGGAAAGCCGCAGCTGCCGCTCGCGCTCGACGCGGGACCGACGGGGCCGGGATTCGCGACGCCGTCGAAGTGGGCGCTGAGCTTCTCGCAGCGGTGGCGCGGCGTCGCGTCGCTCGAGCTCGACTCGGGCAGCACGCTCCACGCGGGTGACGGCGGCGAGCGCTGGATCGAGAGCGTGACGGGCAACAACGACGGCGCCGCGACGATCGCGCCCGAGCGCATCGTCGGCATTCAAAAGGCGGACGGCATCTATCGCTTCGTCGGAGCGAGCGGCGCGGTCTACGTCGCGCACGAGCCGCTCGGCACGCTGGCGAAGACGGGCGGCGCCGTCGAAGGCGCGCGGCAAGTCGCCGTCGGCAAGACCGCGATCCTGGTCGTCGACGGCAAGGGCGATCTCCAGCGCAGCACGGACGGCGGGCGGTCGTGGGCGAAGATCGACGTGCCCCAGCGCGAAGGGGTCATCGTCGACATCGCGATGCTCGCCGACAAGGGCATCCTCGTCGTCGCGCCGCAGCGCTTCTACGGAACGAAGGACGACGGCGTCACGTGGACGCTCGCGAAGAGCCCGGGCATCGGCGTTCAATCGGTGGTCGCGCGCGACGGCGCGCTCTGGGTGGACGGCGTGGAAGAGAACATGCGCTTCGACGCGGCGTGGGGCACGTTCTCCGCGGGGAGCGCGCCGACGCACTCGCTCCGCAAGCCGTTCTCGAAGACGAACGCGGCGGTGACGCTTCACCGCATCGACGGACGACGCGCGATCCAGATCACCGGAAACGGAACCGAGCGCGTGTGGTCGCTCGCGCTCGGAGACATGGGCGCGGTCGGCAAGCCGCGCAAGATCGACGAGCTCGACGGCTGCGAGGTGGTCGACGCGGCGATGCGCGGCGACGACGTGGTGATCTCGTGCGACGCGCGCGGCACGGTGAGCGGCGGCATCGACAAGGACGCGACCGCGCCCGTGCAGAAGTTCAACTACGGACGAAACAGCGGCGCACCGGACGGCGGCACGCTCGGTTGGGTCACTCGCGTGCTCCGCTCGAACGACGGCGGGCGCACGTTCCACGAAGAGGCCACGGTCGAAGGCGGCATCCCGCAGCAGCGCGTCGATGCGGCCATCGCGCTCGGTCCCGACGACTTCATCTACCTCGGTCGGCGCTGCGGCGCGGGTTACAACGCCGCCTGTTTGCCGGCGCGCGTGCGCGCGAGCAAGAGCGCGGGCTTCAGCGAGCTCCCCAGCGAGGACGACGGCAGCAACAACGCGAGCACCAACGGCCACGTGCGGTTCGCGACAAGCGCGTCGAGCGCGACCGCGTACAGCATCGGCATCCACGACAACGAGGCGTTCCTCTTCCGATGGAAGTCGGGCAGCGCGGTTCCCGAGCCCGTGGGTCGCATCGGGCAGTCCGTCGACGCGCAGAGCGCGACGCTCTCGGTCGACGACGAGGGCGTGGTGCGCGGCTTCTTGCGCGTGGGTCAGAACGGGATGGTGTTCTCGTACAAACAGGGCGCGGCGGTCACGAGCACGCCGCTGCAGATCCCCGTGGCGCGCGGCGCGTTCTTCGGCCAGCACGGCTTCGCGGTGACGAGCGCGGCGAACGACGCGAAGGCCTACGAGTCGCTCGACGGCGGCAAGACATGGGGCCTCGTCGCCGCGCCCGCGTTCGTCGCGAGCGTCGACGCGTGCACGAGCTTCGGCTGCGTGACCGATCGTGGCGTGCGTTGGGGTTGGGACGCGCCGACGGGCACCGCGGATGGCGGCGCGACGCCGAAGAAAGAAGCGAAGGCTTCTTACGCGCGCCCGCTCCGCTGCAGCGCGAAGGACAAGTGGGTCGAGCTCGGCGGCGGAAATCTGCCGAACGTGAGCTACGTCGATCACGGCGGCGTGCGCTGGCTGCTCCCGACGCGCGACAAGGACGGAAAGATCGCGCTCGTCACGTCGAAGCGCGGCGAAGCGACGACGAAGACGACGAGCGCCCAGCTCATGGGCGCTCCGCCCGGCCCGCCGAAGTTCGGCTCGGGCACCACGGTGCACGTGCAGCCCGACGGCGTCGTCGCGCTCCGCTACGTCTACAACCGTGAGCGAAAAGGCCCGGGTCGCTACAACCCGGTCGACGCGCAGCTCGCGTGGTACCGCGACGCGAGCGGAAAGATCCTCCACGCCAACGCGAACAAGAACCCGCCGTTCCGCGTGAACAAAGACCCGCAGGGCGGCTACCAGCGCGACCAGCAGCCGATGTACTCGGAGCTCCCCGAGCTCGTCTCGCTCTCCTCGAAGGGCGTCTACTTCCACGCGGGCTCGCTCTACGAAGAGGACGACACCGGAACCGGCGACCCGAAGCGCGTGCCGCTCATGCTCCTGCGCGACGACGGCAAGGTGGAGAAGCTCTCGCTGCCCGAAGGCGTGGACAACAGCGGCGGCAGCGCGCTCGTCGCGTCGCTCGAAGGCACGACGACGCTCCTCTCGCGCAACCCCGAGAGCTGGACGGCGACGAACCTCAGCGACGGCAAGCGCACTTTCTACAGCGTGCTCGGCGGCCTGGGCGAGGACGATGGCGCGGTGGACCTCGTCACGCTCGGCGGCAAGAGCGTCCTCGCGGCGACGCTGCGCGATCCCGCGCGCGCTTGGCTCATCGGCCTCAAGCCCGAGACGGAGCTCGGCGCGGCGACCGCGATCGCGACGCAGAAGTCGCTCGGCGACGTGCCGAAGGCGTGCGACGGCGCGCCCGCTTCGGATCCGAGCGCTTACCGCATCGACGCGCCTTGGGTGCTCGGCTCGCGACGGCCCGTCGTCGTCGACTCGGACGGCGTCGCGATCGTGATGGCGACCGATCGCGCCGAGATCCGCGGGACGACCTCGAGCGCGGACGCGTGCGTCGCCGCGTTCGACGCGATGGTCCCGTCGGAGGACGACGACCGCGACTACAGCGCGCTCGTCTTCACCGACGACCTCGCGCACTCGCTCCTCTTCCGCGCCGACACGTCGGTGTGGCCCGCGCCGATCGCGGTGCGCGCGATGGAGTGCCAATACCAAGCCGGCCCGCTGCCGGAAGAGCTCGAGCAGGTCGAGGGATTCACCCCCGACGATCGCCACTCGGCGGTGCCGCGCAAGCGCTACTGATTCGGGTTTGATTACTCGCTCGGCGCGTCGCTCGCGTCGTCGCTCGCGTCGGCGACGCCGCCTTCGCACGCGCTCGTCGACGCGATCGGCTTGGGCGCGTACCCAGGCGGCGCGCACAAAACCACAGCCGTGGAGTCGCAGCCGCAGGCCACGCCCGCGTCGCCGCACGTGTTCACGTCGAAGGGCAGGCAGCGACCCGACGCGCCGCACGTGTCCGCGATGGGGTAGGCGCACACGAACGTCGCGGGACAGTCGCGCGGCGCGGTGCAGGCTTGTCCGTTCGCGTCGCCCGATCCGTCAGGGGCCGTGTTGTTTTGCCCCGACTGCCCGGGATCGTCGGGGTCGTCGAAGTTGTTGGACCCAGCGGGCTGCCCGATCGGCGTGCCTGGCCCGCACGCGATGACCATCGCCGCGCCAGCGGCGGAGCAGGCGAACACCATGGGCAAAAGGTAAGCAGCCTTCACACTCCAAGTATGCGTACGCCCCGGCGAAAGCGCAATCCGGGCATTTCGCGTCACACTTTTCGAGGCCCGTGCGACGATCGCGTGTGGAGCCTGCGCTCGTGGACAAGAAGGCACTCCTCTCCGATCCCGCTCTACTTTCGGCGCTGGGCGCGCACGTGCGATCGCGCGTTCCCGCGAGCGACGCGGAAGACGTGGTGCAGTCGGTCTTGGCGGACGCGCTCGCGGGGGCCTCGCCGGAGGATGGCGACGCGCTCCGCCGTTGGATCTTCGGCGTCGCGCGGAACAAGATCGCCGACTACTACCGGCGCACGCGGCGCGAGCTACCAAGCGACGCACAGGACGACGACGCGGCTCCGAGCTCCGGACGCGCGGGCGCCCGCGATCTCCTTCTGTGGGCGGAGGGCGAGCTCCCACCGGGGAGCGACGCGAAGCGCACGTTCGAGTGGATGCTCCGCGAGGGCGAAGGCGAGAAGCTCGAGTCGATCGCCGAGACCGAGAAGGTCCCGGCGCCGCGCGTTCGAAAGCGCGTCTCGCGGATGCGCGAGCACTTCCGCGCGCGCTGGGCGGCGTACGTCGCTGGCCTCGCCGCGGCGGGGCTCGCGGTGCTCGTTGTATTCTACATTCTTCGGCGGAAGCCCGAGCCCGTGGTGCGCATCGTGCCCGAGCCCGTGCCGACGGAGAGCGTTGGGGTGAAGACGCCGCCGGTGCCGAGCACGATCCCGAGCACGGTCCCGAGCACGACGCCGAGCGCGCTCCCGAGCGCGGTTTTGCCGCCGATCCCGACAACAACATCCACGCCTCGGCCGCGTCCCACCGCGGTCCCCACGGCGACCGCTCCCCGCCGCTCGACCGGCGGAAGCTCCCTCTGACGGCGGGCGCGCGCTACATTGGCGCCATGCTCGACATCCCCGCGCCTCTGCCGCTGCCCACGAACGAACCGGTGCTCTCTTACGCGCCCGGCTCGCCGGAACGGAAGGCCCTCAAGGACGCGCTCGCGAAGATGGCCGGCGAGCGCGTCGACATCCCGCACGTCGTCGCGGGCAAGGAGCTGCACGACGGCGAGAAGTTCTCCGTGCGCGCGCCGCACGATCACGCGCTCGAGCTCGGCGTCGCGCGCCACGGCGGCGCGGTCGTCGCGGAGAAGGCGATCGCGGCGGCGCTCGCGGCCGCGCCTGCTTGGGCGGCGACGTCGTTCGAGGATCGCGCGCGCGTGCTCATGCGCGCCGCGTCGCTCCTCGCCGGTCCGTGGCGCGCCACGCTGAACGCCGCGACGATGCTCGGTCAGAGCAAGACCGCATACCAGGCGGAGATCGACGCCGCGTGCGAGCTGATCGATTTCTTGCGGTTCAACGTGTGCTTCGCGTCACGCCTCGCCGAGCAGCCACTCTCGCCCGACGGCGTGCGTAACTCGCTCGAGCTCCGTCCGCTCGAGGGCTTCGTGCTCGCGGTCACGCCGTTCAACTTCACGGCGATCGCCGGAAACCTCCCGACGGCGCCCGCGCTCATGGGCAACGTCGTCGTGTGGAAGCCCGCCGAAAACCAGGCGCTCGCGGCCTATCATCTCGTGCGGCTCTTCGAGGCGGCGGGCCTCCCGCCCGGCGTCATCAACGTCGTCCACGGCGACGGCGCGAGCGTCGCGAATGCGTGCATTGTGCACCCATCGCTCGCGGGCGTGCATTTCACGGGCTCGACGGCGGTGTTCCAGTCGATCTGGAAGGGCATCAGCGAGCGCGTCGCCCAATACAAGACGTACCCGCGCCTCGTGGGCGAGACGGGCGGCAAGGACTTCGTCTTCGCGCACCCGTCGGCCGACGCCGAGTCGCTCGCCGTCGCGCTCGTGCGCGGCGCGTTCGAGTACCAAGGCCAGAAGTGCTCCGCCGCGTCGCGCGCGTACGTGCCCAAGTCGATGTGGCCCGCCGTTCGCGCGCGCGTGCAGGCCGAGATGCGCGCGATCAAGGTCGGTGACGTGCGCGACTTCAGGAACTTCATGGGCGCGGTCATCAACGAGCGCGCTTACAAGCGCCTCACGGAGTGGATCGGTCGCGCGAAGAGCGACGCGTCGTGCACGGTCACGACGAACGACGAGGTCACCTCGCGCGAGCGCGGCTGGTTCGTCGCGCCGACGCTCGTCGAGGTGAGCGATCCGAAGCACGCGATCATGCAGACCGAGCTCTTTGGGCCCGTCTTGAGCGTCTTCGTGTACGACGACGCGCGCGTCGACGAGACGCTTCGCCTGGTCGACGAGACGAGCCCGTACGGCCTCACCGGCGCGATCTTCGCGCGCGATCGCGCCGCGATCGCGCACGCCGCTGCTTTGCTCCGCCAGGCCGCGGGGAACCTCTACATCAACGACAAGCCCACGGGCGCGGTCGTCGCGCAGCAACCGTTCGGCGGCGCTCGCGCGTCGGGGACGAACGACAAAGCGGGCGCCGCGTACAACTTGCTTCGCTGGGCGTCGCCGCGCGTCGTGAAGGAGACCTTCGTCCCGCCGACGAGCGTGGGGTATCCGTTCATGCTCGACGAATGAGCGACGCGCCGTACGAAGCGGAGCGCGTCCAGCGCCGCCACAACCCCGTGGTCGTGGTGCTCGCAGCGCTCCTGCTCGCGATCGTCGGTCGGTTGGTCACGTTCATGCCGTTCGCGGCGATGGGCGTCGAGCTCGTCGGCGCCGCGCTTTGGGTCATGATGATGGTCGTCGCGACGAAACCTCGCGCGATCGAGCGGCGCGTCAAGGTTTCTGCGCGCTGCGGAGCGCGTGCGTTCTATACGACCGCCGCTCGAACGTCGACGACGCACGCAAGCGATCGCGCGCTTTCGCGCCGCGTCGCGGCTCCGCGGGTACCCCAAGCTCCTCCTCACGGCCGCGTTGATGCTCGTTCCGATCGCAGCGTTGGCCGGCGTCGCGAGCGTGCTCGCGCTCGTCGCGTGGCCGTCGCGCGTCGAGGTGGGACCCGACGGCGCGCCGCCGTATCTCGCGCGCGGCGGGAGACCGCGAACGCGTCCGCTTCGGATCGCGCGGCGGCGGCCGTGGCGCTCGCGCGTCGCGGCCTCCGCGATCGCCGAGCCGAGGCTACGTGTCGCGCTCGAAGCCGCGGCGGGCGAAGACGAGAGCGAGCTCGAACGAGCGCTCGACGATCTCCGCGAGCTTTGATACACACGCCCACCAGAGGGTGACCATGACGACCACGAAGCGCTGGATCAAGACCGCGACCTACCCGATTCTCGCCGCGGCGCTCGCGTCGCCCATGTTCATTCAATGCGGTGGCCTCCCCGGCGGCGTCGCGGGCCTGCCGAACGTCCCCAAGTGCCCGGACATGTCCGACGCGGACGGCATCCTCGCGTACGACTGGACCGGCAACTACAAGATCGACGCGGCGAACGCCGACAAGATCCGCGCGGGCGTCGCCGCAGCGATCGAGCTCAAGCAAGTCGCCGCGCAAATCGACGCGGACCTCAAGACGGGCTGCGGCGGCCTCGCCAGCGACCTCGGCGCCCCCGGCGATTTCAAGACCGGCAAAGAAGCGTGCGACGCGGCCATCAAGGCCATCCAAGACACGAAGGCCAAGCTCGGCAAGGTGACGATCGCGCTCGACATGACCCCGCCGAAGTGCGGCGCGTCGCTCGACGTCGTCGCCGACTGCGCGGCGAAGTGCGACGCGACGGTGAAGCCGGGCAGCGCGAAGGTCGAGTGCGAGCCGGGCAAGCTCCAGGGCTCGTGCTCGGGTCAGTGCTCGGGCAGCTGCGACGTGCAAGCCGGCGCGAAGTGCGAGGGCACCTGCAGCGGCAAGTGCGACGGAAAATGCAACGGCAAGTGCGACGGCGCTTCCTCGAGTGGTGAGTGCAAAGGCAACTGCGAGGGTAGCTGCAGCGCGACGTGCAGCGGCTCGTGCCAGCTCAAGGCGAAGGCCCAGTGCAGCGGAACCTGCACCGGCGGCTGCGACGTCGAGATGAAGGCGCCGAAGTGCACGGGCGAGGTGAAGCCCCCGCAGATGAGCGCCGAGTGCAGCGCGCACTGCAACGCGAAGGCCGAAGCGAAGGTGGAGTGCACGCCCGCGCACATCGGCGTCTCGATCAAGGGCGGCGACGCGGCGCTCGCGGCGAAGCTCAAGACGGCCCTCGAGAAGGACCTCCCGATGATCGTGAAGGTCGCGCTCGGCATGGGCGATCGCGTGAAGAAGCTCGCGAACGACGTGAAGACGGTGGTCGAGGGCGCGCAGAGCGTCGTCAAGACCGCGGCGTCTGGCGCGCCCGCGACCGGCGCGGCCCTCACGGCGTGCGTCGCGGCGCCCTTCACCGGCGCGCTCGACGCGGCGTCGAGCATGCAAGCGAACGTGACCGTCTCGGTCAGCGTGAGCGCGAGCGTGAGCGGCGGCGGCGGCAGCGCTTCCGCGGGCGCGAGCGCCGGCGCGAAGTGAGCTAACGATCGAGGGCGACTCGGCGCACGAACGACCGCGCGTGACGCGCGCGGTCGTAGACGCGCGTCGCGAGATCGATCCACGCCGGCAAACGATCGCGTGATCGCGCGACGGCGTCGACGAGCTTGCCGTCGTACGACGCGTACCAGGCCCGCCATTTTCCCGCGTCGTCCTGCGACATCGCGCCGGAGATCTGCTGAACGAGCAGGAGCTCCTCGAGCTGGAGCCGATAAGAAAACGCGCGCGGCCCGCGGTCCGTCGCGGCCTCGCGAACGAGCCGCTCGAGCGTTTCGCGATCGCCCGTCGCCGCCGCGTGCACCATGAGCGGCAGCGCCATCCCGCGCGCGTCGTCGAACGCGAGGTAGTGGTAGTAGCGCGGGTTGAAGTCGATCAAGAGGTGACGCGCGCCCGCGGTGAGCAGCTCGATCTGGAAGACGCCGTAGTACCCGACGCTCACGCAGAGATCCCGCAGCGCGCGAGCGAGCGCCGAGTCGAGCTCGATCGCCTCGAGGCACAGCGCGATGCCGAGCGTGCGCGGGAACTGAAGGACCTTTCGCGCGGCGCGCGCGACGAAGAGCTCGCCGCCGCGATCGATGAACCCGGAGACGAGCAAGCTCCCCGAGACGCCCTCGGCGTAATACGCCTGGACGAGCGGCTTCGACGCGTTCGGCAGGCGCTCCTCGAGCGCGCGCCCGTGCGCGTTCTCCTCGACGAACCTCTGGAACGCGGGCGCGAGATCCTCGGCGCGCGTCACGATCTTGCCCTTCGTGTGCGTGCGCGAGAGGACCTGCGTGCGCTGCTTCAGGAGGATCGGAGGCTTCATCGTGCGCGCGAGCGCCGCGGCCTCTTCATCGGTGTTTGGAAAATGCGTCTCGGGCGTGTCGATGCCGGCCGCGCGGCAATGATCGTGGAGCCGCCGTTTGTCGAGCACCGCGTCGAGCACGTCCTCGCTCGGCGAGTACGTCGGGAAATGCTTCGACAGGCGCTCGTCGTGGACGGCCTGGAGCCACGCGTAGTCGTCGCACGTCGGGTAGAGCACCGCGCCGGGGTTCGCCTCGCCGAAGCGCGCGAGCCAATCGAGCAGCTCTTCGGGTCTCGTGACGCTCGGACACCGCTCGCGCCGCGACACGCTGCTCGAGAACGCGCCGAGCGCGAGCCTCCGCTCGCTCGCCGTCCACACTTCGATGCCTGCTTCGCCGAGGCACCGCACGGCGGCGAGCGTTCCGCAATGCTCCGGCATCGTGAGGAGCGCGGGGGCGCGACGTTGAAACACTACTCCCACGTGTACACGAATTTGCCGCCGACGATTCGATGAACCCCATGATCTTACAGCGTTTTGGGTGCACTTTGCCCCACCCCGAACGCGGCGGTATGTTTCTCCGGTACGTTTCTTTGGCCTCGCGCGTTCACATGCGGGCTCTTTCAATATGGCGACATTACCGCTTGGCATCACCCGGCTCCTCGCGCCGGTACGCACCGAGGACGAGGCCAAGCTCAAGCTCAAGCTCGATCTCGCCGAACGCGCGCTCCGCGGAGACGAGGCGGCGTGGAACGCGCTCGTCGCGCGTCACAACCAGCGCGTCGTCGTGGCGCTCCTCGCGCGCGGTCTTCCCATCGAGCGCGCGAAGGACATCGCGCAAGAAGCGTGGCTCCGCTTGCTCGAGCAACAGCGCGCCGGAAAGCTCCGCGAGCTGAAGCTCCCGGCGCTCGCGATCACGCAGGCCACGTTCCTCGCGCTCGACGCCGCGCGTCGCGACGGTCGCACGCTCGCGCTCGCGGAGAACTTCGACACGCCGGACCCGCACCCGCTCTCGGAGCAGAAGCTCATCGGCGAACAAGAGCTCGCGCGCGCGCAGCGCGTCCTCGCGAAATGCTCGCCGTCGGCGCGGAAGGTGTTTGCGCTCGTCTATGGCGGCGGCAACTTGAGCCACGCCGAGGTTGCAGAAGAGGTCGGTCTCTCGGTCCAGCGCGTCAGGCAGATCGTGTGCGAGGTGCGCAAGGAGCTCCGGCGAGCGTTCGAGGAGGACGGTCATGAGTGATCGCCACGTCTCGGCGTCCGCGCTCGAGGCTTACGTCATCGGCGCGATGGGCGAGGTCGAGGCCGCGGCGCTCGAGTCGCACGTCGCTTCGTGCCGCTCGTGCGAAGCGCGCCTCCAGCAAGAAGCGCGGCTCGACCTCGCGTTCACCGCGGTCGCGGGGCGAGAGGCCGCCCGTCCACGCAAGATCCACTTCGCGGCGCCGCTGGCGCTCGCGTTCTCTTGCGCCGCCGCGATGCTCCTCTGGGTCCTCCCGCACGGCGAGATGGAGCGAGCGCCGTCCGTCGAAGAGTCCGCGCCCGCCGCGGAAATCAACGCGGACGCCTCGACGGCGACCGCGCAGCTCGACGTCCAAGCCGACGGCGCGCCGCGCGTTGGCGTGAGGGACTAATCAGCCGCTCACGTCGGCCGACGAGACCACGCTGTCGTTGTCGACGACCGCGGCAGCGAGACAATCGCGGCGGGGCCGCCAACTGCCGCATCGGCGCGCGAGTGGCGCACCAAGGTTCTGGCCACATTCTTCGATCAACACGGAACGTGCCGGTCCGGCCGGAGTCGTCGACGCTGCCGCATCTCCATCACCACTCGTCCTAGAGACGGCCGACTCGCGCGCGCTGGGACTAAATGAGGCTTTTCGATTAGGCTCGGCGCCCAAATGATCCAAATCGGGCGCGATTCGATCACGATCGGCAGCGCTCCCACTTGCGACGTCGTGCTGCAAGGACCGGGGGTCGCGCCGCAGCACGCGCGCATCGTGAAGCAGAACGGCGCGCTCGTGTTCTTGGACGCTGGCGCGGGGCCGAGCCTCGCCAATGGCGCGCCCGTCGCGCCGAACCAGCCCGTGCCGTTCGACTTCCGCACCGTGTTCGCCGTGGGGCAGACCAACGTCCCGCTCGCGCACCCGGCGATCGTCTCGATGATCATGTCGCCGGGCCAGCTCGCGGGCGTGCAGCGCGGTCACGTCGTCATCGGTCGCGATCCCGCGCGCGCGTCGATCGTCCTCGCGCACGGCGCGGTCAGCTCGCAGCACGCGACCGTGATGCTCGATCGCATGATGGTCCTCGATCACGCGTCGACGAGCGGCACGTACGTCGGCGGTCAGAAGATCGCGCCGAACCAGCCCGTGCCGCTCGATCCGAACGGCGTCGTCGCGTTCGGCCCCGTCCCCGTGCCCGTCACGCTGCTCGCGCAGGTCCTGCAAATGGGACCGCAGCAGGGCATTCCGCTCGCGCTCGCCGCGACGCCGGCCGCGCCTCCGCCCGCGGGTTACGGCGCGCCGCCGACGCCGATCCAAGCGCACCAGCCCGCGCCGCCCACGGCCGCCATCCCGCAACAAGAGAGCGGCTCCCCGCCCGCGCGCCGTCACCGCACGGTCATCGGCGAGCTCAACATGGCGCAGCTCCAGAGCGGCGTCATCACGATCGGCCGCACGCCCGACAACCAGATCGTCGTCGCGCACCCGCAGGTGAGCTCGCGTCACGCGCAGATCATCCGCCAAGGGCGAGGCGATCTTCATCGAGGACCTCCGCTCTGCGAACGGCACGTTCGTCCGCGGCGCGCGCATCAAGCCCGGCCAGCGCATCCCGATCGTGAACGGCGAGAAGGTCCAGATCGGGCCGATGCCGCTGCTCGTCCAAATCGCCGGACAGCAGGTCAACGTCGTCGTCGAGGACGCGCAGAACTGGGCGGGAAAGCCGCTCTACGAAATCGAAGCGTGGGATCTCTTCCTGGAGGTTCCGGATCGCGATCACAAAGGCCAGATGAAGACCCTGCTCGACCACGTGTCGTTCAAGGCGCTCCCCGGCGACATGATCGCGCTCATGGGGCCGAGCGGCGCGGGCAAGACCACGCTGCTCATGACGCTCAACGGCTACCTCCCGCCGAGCGCGGGGCAGGTGCGCATCAACGGCGAGGACCTCTACGCGATCTACGACGCGATGCGCGGATCGATCGGGTACGTGCCGCAGGACGACATCGTGCACCCCGAGCTCACCGTGTTCGAGGCGGTGAAGTACTCGGCGCAATTCCGCCTCCCGCCGGACTACTCGGAGCAGGAGATCGATCGCCGCGTCGAGGAGACGCTCAAATCGCTCGGCCTCGAGGGCGTGAAGAACCTCCAGATCGGAAAGCCCGAGAAGAAGGTCCTCTCGGGCGGCCAGCGAAAGCGCGTCAACATCGCGCTCGAGCTCGTCACCGATCCCGTCATCCTCTTCTTGGACGAGCCGACGAGCGGCCTCGCCGCCGACGACACGACCGCGCTCGTCAACCTCCTCGCGGATCTCACGAAGAAGACCGGCAAGACGATCATCGTCACGATCCACCAGCCCGCGAAGGACGAGTTCGAGAAGTTCAACTTGTGCCTCGTCATGGGCTACGGCGGCATCCCGACGTACTTCGGCCCGACGGGCGACGCCGCGTACCGGTTTTTCGGCGCGATCATCGAGCGCCCGAACAGCCCGTACCGCGCGGGCTACACGGGGCACGCGCAGACGATCGACAACCCGCGCGACATGTTCGACATGCTCAACGTGCGCGAGCGCTTCACGCAGACCGACATGCAGCGGCGCGATCCGAACACGGATCGAAACACAGCGCGCCTCGAGGCCGCGCGCCAGTGGCGCGGCGAGTACTACAACAACCAAAATCCCGTCTTCAACCAGATGTACGCGGGGCGGCGCGCGGTCGGCACCGAGCCGGCGACACGCGGCACGCGCATGCGCGCGCGGACGCCGATGCTCGCGGCAGCTGCGCCTCTTCATGTCGCGCTACTGGAAGGTGCGCATCCGCGACCGCGCGGGCGCGGCGATCATGTTCCTCCAGGCGCCGATCATCGGGATCATGCTCGCGATCGTCTTCGGCGGGCAGAAATCCGCGATCCCGTTCTGGTGCCTCGGCGCGCTCCAGGAGATCGCGAAGAAGAGCGCGGGCAGCGGCACGGGCAACACGAACCTCCTGAACGAGATGCACCCGATCCAGGACCACACCGCGGCGATGTTCTTCGTCGTCGTGTCGTGCGTGTGGTTCGGCACGTCGAACGCGGCCCGCGAGATCGTCACCGAGCGCGCGATCTACATGCGCGAGCGCATGGTGAACCTGTCGCTCTTCAACTACGTGATGTCGAAGTACGTCATCCTGAGCCTCGTCGCGATCTTCCAGTGCACGATGCTGCTCGGGATCGTCTTCTTCGCGCTCGGGTTCGAGGGCGGCCTCTCGGCGTTCGCGCTCGAGCTCGTCTCGATGATCGCGCTCGCGATGAACGCGACGGCGCTCGGCCTGCTCGTCTCGACGATGGTCGCGACGGCCGAGGCCGCGATGGCGCTCACGCCGATCGCGCTCATCCCGCAGGTCGTCCTCGGCGGCCTGATGGTGCCGATGACGACGAACCCGATGCTCAAGCCGCTCATGTTGGTGATGCCGGCGCGCTGGGGCTTCGAGGGCTCGATCGCGCAGGAGCGCTGGGCGATCCGAAACGATCCCGCGTGGCTGATCGATCTCCACCAGGCCGGCCTGAACAGCGCGCCCGACTTCATCAAGAACGGCCACTTCCAGTGCGCCGTCGCGCAGATCCAAGCGGACAACCTCCCCGGCGCGTGGGGCTTCGCGAACTGGGAGCTCACGGGCTACCCTTGGGCTGTCCTTTACGGGCTCACGTTCGCGATGTTGGTCGCGCTGCTGATCCTCTTGAAGCGCCGCGACCCGGTATGATGCGCGCGCGCTCACCTTGACAGCGTGACGGTCGAGCTTAAGTCCTGGCGATGCGCACGCTCGGGAAAACGGGACTTCGAGTGAGCGCGATCGCTCTCGGCTCGAGCTACGGCGTCGCGGGTCGCGACATCGAACGCGCCTACGACCAGGGCGTGAATACCTTCTTGTACGGGTCGCTGCGGCGACCGGGCTTCGCGCGCGGCGTGCGCGCCCTCGCGAAACACCGAGAAAATACGGTGATCGCGGTGCAGACGTACTCGCGCGTCGGCTTTCTGATGAAGCCGTTCGTGTGGACGGCGCTCCGTTCGCTCGGCACCGACTACGTCGACATCCTCGGGCTCGCGTGGTGGAACGACGTCCCCTCACGTCGCATCTGGGATGCGGCGCTCGCGCTCAAGGAGCAGGGGCTCGTTCGGCACTTGATGGTGTCGTGTCATCACCGCCCGAGCTTCGAGAGCTTCATGCGCCACGAAGCGTGCGAGGCGTGGATGGTGCGTTACAACGCGGCGCACCCGGGCGCGGAGCGCGAGGTGTTCCCGCTCCTCGGCGCCGACGTCGCAGCGCGTCCGGGCGTGCTCGCGTTCACCGCGACGCGCTGGGGCTCGCTCCTCGATCCAGGCCTCACGCCGCCCGGCGAGGCGACGCCGCGCGCGCGAGATTGCTACCGCTTCGCGCTCTCGAGCCCGCACGTCGACGCGTGCCTCGCCGGTCCGAAGAACGGCGTCGAGCTCGACGACGCGCTCGCCGCGATGGAGCTCGGCCCGATGACCGAAGAGGAGCTCGCGTGGATGAAGCGCGTCGGCGCCAGCGTACGAACCGCGAACCGCAATCGCACCGTGGGCTTCATCGACAAGGTCACGGGGTGGCTCCGCCCGCCGAAGCAGCTAACTTCGTGACGTGAGCTAGCCTTTGGGCATGACTTCCTTGTCTCGTTCGGCGAGCTTCGCGCTCGTCGTGCTCGGGCTCGCGTGCGGCGCGCGCACGAACCTCGGCGGTGACCGCGGCCTCTCGGACGACGCGGGCGCGCCGTTCCCCGTCGGCACGTACACGCGCTGCGCTCTCGGCACCGTCACGTCGGGGCCGTTTCTGATCCCGAGCGGCTTTTACGACGGCGCGACGCTCACCGTGACCGGGAGCGGAGACGCGCGGACGGCGACGTTCGACGACGGCAGCGGCCGCTCCTGGAGCTTCACCACGACGACGAGCGCGTCCGCCGTGCTCGCGCCGAGCGCACAGACGACGAGCGGCTTCGGCTCGAGCATCTGCGTCTACGGCCTCGGCGTGAGCAACGAGAAATTCTTCCCCACGGACTTCCTCACGTCGTCGGGCGCGATGACGTACCAATCCGGGACGGTGTTCGTCGCGCTCGAGGGCGAGCTCACGAGCCACACCGACTGCGGCGACATATCCGCGCTGGCCAGCACGTGGCTCGCTTGCACGGGTGGACCCGCGCCCGACGTGAGCGCGCCGGCGTTCGCGGCGCCCTTCCCGATCGGCGACTACGCGTGCACGTCGCAAATCGGGACGCGCACGACGCTCGACGGAAAGAACGCGTTCATCACGTCGGGCGGCACTGGCGCGCTCACGCTGACGCAGGCCGGCGTGCACGTGACCGCGCAATACACCGACGCGGAGCTCGACGGCACGCTCGACCTCACGCTCGACGCCGCGTCGACCGGGACCGTGACGTCGGGCCAGACGCTCACAGCGCGCTGCGCGCTCGACCCCACGACCGACGCGCTCTCCATCACGGCCGCCTCGCTCACGGCGAACGACGGCGTCGTGTTTCTTTCGTTCGCGGGCGCGACGAGCGCGAGCGGCGTGTGCCCGGGCACCGAGAAGATCGCCGCGCTCGTGTGCACGAAGAGCTAGCTCATCGAGCCGCGACCGCGGCGGCGAGCGGCGCGAGGTCCGGGTTTGGATCGTCCGTGCGCGCGCGGACCCGGCCTTCGGCGTCGAGCACCGTCAGCACCGAGTCGTGGCTGAAGCCTCCGCCCGGCATCGCGCGATAGCTGACGCCGAGGGCGGCGGCGATTTGGCGGACGTCGTCGTCGGTGCCCGTCGCGAGCGTCCACCGTGAGAGGTCGAGCGAGCGCGCGCGCGCGATCGCCGAGAGGGCTTCGGGCGTGTCGTGCTCGGGGTCGAAGCTGACGAGCAAGACGCGGAGCTCTTCACGATCGGCCGGCGCCAGCGTCGCTTCGAGCTCCTTCACGTGCGACACGATGAGCGGGCACGCGACCGGACAAGAGCCGTAGAACATCGAGACGACGACGGGGTGGCCGCGGTACACGTCGAGCGCGATTGGGGCGCCGCGCTCGTCGTGGAGCGCGACCGCGAGCGGGTAGATCGATGGGCCGACGACCGACGCGCGCGTCGTCTCCGTGACCGAGGTGTGGGTGCACGCGAGCATGAACGCCAGAACGAACAGCAGGATCTTCATGGGCTCCCCACGCAGCGAAATCCGAGGTTTCGAACCGTGTAGTTTGCACGGAGCGAGCTGCGGAACGCGACGCGCTCGAACGCGGCGAAATCGGTCGCGTCGTGGCGCTCGCGCCGCCCGCGCCGCAGAATCGAAGCCGATCGGCGCCGCTCGAGAACGCGCTCACCGCCGCGCTGAAGTCCGAGACCCACTCCCAGACGACGCCGTGGAGATCGTAGAGGCCCCAGAAATTCGCGCGCGACGAGGCGACGCGCGGCAGGCGCGCGGGGCTCGGTCGAGCGTACGTCGCGACGAGTTGCGTGCGCCACGCGGGGTCGGTCGCGCCGTCGGCGCGGTCGTAGCTCGCGGCCGCCGCGCGCTCCCACTCGGCCTCCGTCGGCAGGCGCATGCCGCGCGTCGTGCAGTAAGCGCGCGCCGCGAACCAGCTCACGTTCACGACCGGCGCGTCCGGCTCGACGCTCGCGCCGAGCGCGTCCGGAGACGCCCAGTGACGCGAGGTACGTAGCCTCGGCGAACACGGGCGCGATGCGATCGCGCCGCCACTCCGGGTGCGCCGACACGAACGCGAGGAACTGCGCGTTCGTCACCGGCGTCGCGTCCATTCGAAACGGCCGCGACGCTCACTTCCTTCTGCGACGGCGACGCGGGAAAGAGCGGCCGGTACGTGCCCGCGGGCGACGAGCTTCGTCGACGACGCGCGCGTCTCGGCGGTCGCCGTCGCGCCGAGCGTCGCGAGCGCCGCGCACGCGAGGAGGCGAATCGCCCGAGGTCGCATGGCTCACTTCGCCGCCGTCATGACCGGCGTCCCCGCGGCGCGCTTCGCCGACACTTCGTCCGCGCTCACGGGGTCGCCCGCGTTGCCCCACGAGCCTCGCACGTACGTGAGCACGTTCGCGATGTCGTCGTCGGAGAGGTGCGCCTGCGACGGCATCGCCGAGGTGTAGGTCGTCCCCTTGACGGTCACCGCGCCGTTCAGCCCGCCGAGCACGATGCCGATCGCGCGATCCTTGTCGGCCATCGAGAAAGTCCGAAGCCGCGAGCGGCGGGAACACGTGCGGCACGCCTTGCCCTTGCGCTTGGTGGCACGCCGCGCACGTCGACGCGAAGACGCGAGCGCCCGCGGCGAGGCGATCCTTCGCCGCGAGCCGAGCGCGCGCCGGCGGCTTGTCGTTATCACCGCCTCCGTAAGGAGTGTCCTTCGTCTCGGTCGAGTAGATCGACGGCTGCGGCGGCCCGTCGACGACGAGCTGTCCGACCGCCCCCTTGTTGAACGCGCGAAAGATCGAGTGATCGACGATCGCGTACTCGCCAGGCACGCGCGTCGTGAACTCGACGATCGCAGCGCCGCCGGCGGGGATGAGCGTCGTCTGCACGTTCGTGTCGATCGACGTTCCGCCCTCGCGATAGACGCGGTCGAAGATCTCGCCGATCACGTGGAAGCTCGACACGAGGTTCGGCCCGCCGTTGCCGACGAAGAGGCGGACCTTCTCGCCCACCTTCGCGTGGAGCGCGTTTTCGCCGGAGAGCGCGCCCTCCGCGCCGTTGAAGAGCACGTACGTGGGCTTCTCGTCGATCGCCTTCTGCATGTCGAACGCTTGAAGGCCTTTCTCGTGATAGGCGCCCGTCGTGTAGAAGTCGCCCTGCATCACGTAGTACTCGCGGTCGACCGGCGGCAGACCCTCGGGCGGCTCGACGAGGATGAGGCCGTACATGCCGTTGCCGATGTGCATGCCGACCGGCGGCGCGGCGCAGTGGTAGACGTAGAGGCCCGCGCGCGAGCGCCTCGAAGGTGAACTCCGTTTGGTGGCCCGGCGCGGTGAACGTGCGCGGCGCGCCGCCGCCCGGGCCGGTCACCGCGTGGAGATCGATGTTGTGCGGCATCTTGTTGTCGGGCGCGTTCTTCAGGTGGAGCTCCACCGTGTCGCCCTGGCGCACGCGAATGAACTGGCCGGGCACGCGACCGCCGAACGTCCAGAACGTGTACGTCGTGTCGCCCGCGATCGGCATCACGACCTCCTTCACCTCGATGTCGACGACGACGCGCGTCGGTCGCGTGCGATGCGGCGCCGCCGGAACGAGCGGAGCGTGCGTGAGCTCGGCCTCGACGCGCGAAGGCGCCTCCGAACGCGGGCCCGTTCCATGCGGCAGCCACAATGGAGATGACGACGCCGCGAGGGCCGTGCCGCTCAAAAGGATCGCAAGGGCCACGTAGGTGCGCATGACGCATTTGCGTTTGCACCCCGCATGCCGCGCGTTTCACGTTTCAAATGCCGTGAAATTCGTGCGAATCGTCGCAAAAGCTGCGAGGGCGATGCAATCGGTGCGCGCGAATCACTTCAAGCGCTTGGCGATGAGCGGGCCATCGTAGTGCGCCGCGACGGGCACCTCGGGTTGGGCCGCGAGGCGCTTCACGACCTCTTCGCTCTCGTCGCCCGCGAGCGCGTCGCACGTCGCGTAGAGGCCCGTCGGTCCTTCCTCGAGTGGATTGTGCGCCGCGAGCACCTCACGCAGCCGCGCGCAAATCTCGGGCGTGGGCGAGGGGACGAGCAACGCCGCGATCTTCCCATGATCCTTCCGCAGCGACGCCGCGATCGGGAGCGGCTCCCCAGCGCGTTTGCTCCGCGCATAAGGGAGCAGCACCTTCTCTTCCATCGCGATGTGCCGAAGGAGGCCCTTCCGAAACTCGGCGTACGTCGCGGCATCGATCGCGTCGCCGTGCTGCGCCCGCGCGAGGAGCGTGTCGAGCTTCGCGTGATCGGCGGTCAGGAAGCTCTCTATCAACCCCGGCGAGCGAGCCATCAGACGCGCTTGAAGTCGATCACGATCTCGCCTGGGTCGCGCTTCACGTACTCGATGACGACGTTCGCGCCGTATCGCTCGCGGAGGTGCTCGAGCAGCGGCAGCGGGTCGTGATCGTTGTAGAAGCGCATGGTCTCACCGGGGCGTAGCACGTCGAGCGCGCCGAAGATCGCCGCGTGACGGAAGCGCTTGGCGATGCCGCGCGCGTCGAAAGGATAGAGCTGGTCGGATTGGAGGTGAAGGTGCATGGGACAACGAGAGGCTCTAGCGGCGCTCGCCGCCATGACGGATCTCATCGATCCCTGACACGCGAACGTGCGTGGAGCACGCGGACCACGACGAGCGCGGTGACAGCGGTGAGCGCGAGCGCCGCGAAGATTCGCGTGATGCCATCGGCGCCCGAGAGGATCAGCGCATGCGTGAGCGCGAGGGCGAAGACGCCGAACGACACGTAATGCAGCTTGCGCCAAGCGTAGCCGCCGATGCGCCGCACCCAGCCGAAGCTCGCGTGGACCAATGCTGTGCTGTAGGCGGCGAGCACACCGAGCCCGACGGCGAGCCGCTCGTAGCTCGAGAGGAAGGGTATGGTCGCGTCGAGCGCGTCCACGCGCACGAATCGGTCTGCACCGAGCACGAGCGCGTGCATCGCGACGAACCCGAGCGTCACGGCCGAGAGCCACCGGTGAAGCTCTGCGCTGCGCGCACGCGCGACCCATTTGTCCAGCGCGCCGGTGGACACGAAGAGACCGAAGACGACGTCCGCCGTGAGCGTCACGAACGCCGCGACGCCCGCGGCGCGCGACGCGATCCACGCGGGCGCGCCGAGGTCGGGGATGGCGCCGAGCGCGAATCCCGCTCGAACCGCGATCGCGTCGAGAACGCCGAGGACCGCGAGCCCCGCGAGGAGACCGACGATCGCGGCGCGCATCACGCCGCCTCCATGGGCGAAACGCGTCCGACGAACGCGACGCCGCCGTCCTGGCGCACGAGCACGCCGCCGAGCGCGTGGCGGTCGAGGAAGCGTCGACCTTCGCGCTCGCCGAGCACGAACGCGGTCTTCGCGGAGACGTCTGCCAGCTCGGCGCTCGGAGCGACGACCGTGACCTGGAGCAGATCGCTCTCGGCTGGAGCGCCCGTGCGTGGATCGATGAGGTGGTGCGCGACCCGTTCGCCCGCGCGCCAGCGTCGCCTGTTCGGCGCGCTCGTCGCGACCGCCGCGTTCGACAGCGACAACGTGACGAGCACGCGTCGTGCATCGAGCGGGTCCTCGACCTCGACGGGCCACGCTCGGCCACGAACCACCGCGTCTCCGCCCGCGTCGATCGCGCCGGCGTCGCGGAACGCGCGTGCGGCCGCATCGACCGTCGCGCCCTTGATCATGCCGCCGAGGTCGACGAGCGTGCCCGCGGGCCGAGCAGCGGAGCGCGCGCGCGCGTCGAGCGAGACGCCCGAGAAGCTCGTCGCTTGCACGGACGCGACGGCGCGGCGGTCGAGCGCGGCTGGGGCGAAGCTCTTGTCGTAACCGTGGGCGACGAGCGCGGCGCCAACGCCGGGATCGAAGATGCCGCCGGTCATTTCCATGTAGCGACGCGCTCGCTCGAGCGCGTCGAACATGGGGATCGACGCGGCGAACGGGCCTTCGGCGCGGTTCAGGGCGCTGAGCTCGCTCGTCTCGAGAAAGCGACTGAACCGCTCCTCGGCGTCGCGAAAGATCGCCGCGACCTCGGCTGCGACGACCGCTTCGTCGTCCTCCGCGATCACGGAGACGTCCGTGCCCATCGCGCGAAACGTGATGGTCATGAGCTCCTCGTTCGGATGCGAGGCCGCACGACCACGACGCGCGGCGCGTGCGGTGGATCGGCCGCGCGCACGATCGCCTTCGATCGAGGTGCCGGCGCCTCCGCGCGCGGCGCCCGGGTCTGGAAAACCCAGAAGGCGACGCTGTAGACGGTCGCGAGCACGGCGACCGCGTACGGCCTGAGATCAGTCGTCTTCATGCTCGTGCTCGCGCTCGTGGTGATGACCGCGCGCGTGCTCTCGCTCCTCGTGCGGCGCGTACGACGCAAAGATCGGCTCTTCTGGTGTCGCGGCCGTCGCCGGTGCGGTGACCGGTTCCTCCGTGGCGGGCGCGAGCGGCGCGGCGCTTCGCGGCCGCAAATACCCGCCGAGTGATGCGACGGTGAGACCGACGGCGACCGTGAGGGCCGCAGTGGCGACGATGATCGGACGATTCGACGTCTTGGCTTTGGGTTCCATCTTGTCCTCCCTCAGCGCGTGTACGCCTGCGCGGCGCCGTGTTCGTAGACGAGCCGCCCGCCGGCTTCGCCGACGCGGTAGCCAAGGCCCGTGACCGCGAGCGTGCCCACCGTCGCGAGCGCCGCGAGTGGCAGCGCCACGCGGCGCGAGCGCAACGCCGCCGTCGCGAGCATGAGCGCGAGCACGCCTCCCGTCGCCCACACGAACACCTCGGCGGCCTCCTCGTGCTGCTCGATGAGGTTCTCGGGAACGACCGACTCGACGCGGTCGGCTTGCGCGTCTCCCGAGCGGAGCGCGACCACGCTCGAGCCGAGCAGGATCGCCTGGAGCGCGACGGCGACGAGCCAGCCCCGCCAGGGGAGCCACTTGCGCCACCACGCGACGGCGAGCCCGCCGGCGAGGAGCGGCATCAGCACGGCGAGCGCGATCGGCAGATGAACGAGCTTGGGGTGAAAGAACAGTTGGTCCATGGCGCGCAACGTGCTGCGTCAGCCTGGGTTGGGCCATCCGCCATGTGTGAGATCCCCCGATGAGCGAAGCCGAGCTCACATCCGATCGACGCTTCGTCGCGCTCCTGCTCGGCGCGTTCGCGCTCGTCACTGTGCTCGCAGGCCTAGACCTCACGCTGGACCTGCGCGAAGGGACGACGGCTTTGCACGCGCTCGTCGAGACGGGCGTCGTGCTCGTCGGCCTCGCGGGGGCCGCGAGCGCTCGGCCGTACGCTCGGCGAGACACGGCGGGCCGCGCGCGAGCTCGGGCGCGACCTCGAGCGTACGCGACTCGAGGCAGCGCGTTGGCGCGCCGAGGCTGACGAGCACCTCGCGGGCCTCGGCGTCGCGATCGACAAGCAGCTCGATCGATGGAGCCTCTCCGCAGCCGAGAAGGAGGTCGCGCTCCTCCTTTTGAAAGGGCTGAGCCACAAAGAAATCGCCGCGGCGCGCGACATCACCGAAGCGACGGCGCGTCAGCAAGCGCGGGCGGTCTACAAGAAATCGGGCCTCACCGGCCGCCACGATCTCGCGGCGTTCTTCCTCGAGGACCTGCTCCTGCCGCGCGAGTAGCCGGCGATCAACTCACAGGAACGCGGCCGGGGCCACGAGCCAGAAAGCGCCAAGGCACATCTCGTCGAGCGTCGTCTCGCCGAGCGTAACCGTCTGCGGCTGCGTGAGCCCTTGCTCCGAGAGCGACTGCGCGAGCCACGGGTTGTTCATCGTGTTGTCGTACGTGCAGCGGATCTTCGCGACGTCGCCGGGCGCGACCGTCGGCAGCGAGTTGATGTCGACGTCGTATTCGTAGGCGCGCTGCCAGTCGAAGTTCCACGACGGGATCTGGACCATGCACTCGTCCGCGGGCTGATCGGTCGTGGGGTTCGCTCTGTGAATCGTGATCTTCTCGTCGACCCCGACGAGGTGCATGTGTGGCGCGATGCCGAGGATCTTGATCGGGATCGGGATCGACGAAGGCTCGGTGTACTGCATCGTGAAGACCACGCCGGACTGGTTCGGCGGGATCGAGAACGGCGGGTTCACGAGGCCGGTGCCCTTCGCGTTGACGGCGTTCGGGTAGTTTCCGACGAACTGCGGCAGCACTCCCCACGTCGGCGTCGTCGTCGTCGTCGTGTACTCGAACGTCGACGTATCCGGATCCGGCGTCGCGTTCGCGTGCGGGTGGTAGTGGATCTGCATGATGAACTTCGTGCCCGCCGCGATCGGCTGGCCGACGTCCGCCGGGTACGGGTGCGGCTGCTGGCCCGGAGCCCACACCGCGACGAGCTGCTGACCCGAGACGCCCGAGCTCCCGAAGCACGTGTACTGGTTCGGCACGTTGGGATCGTCGGGCGGCGGGATCGTCGCGCCCGCGGGCACCGAGAAGATGAGCGCGTGGTGCACGATGGTCGAGTTGCCGGGCTTCACGAACGTGCCCGTGACGTACGTCTTCGTCGTGAGCTGCGGGTCGAGCACGAAGCAGCGGTAGTAATCGTTCGTGCCGCTCAGCGTGTACGGGACCGCGGGAGCGAGCGACGCCGCGCCGGGGAGATCGGTGACGGGTGGGTTCGTGTTCGGCGGCGGCGCGTCGGCGGGATTCCCCGCGACGTCACCGCCGTCGTGCCACGCCTGGATCGTCGCGATCTCCGCGGCGCTGAGGCTCGGGTCGTTCTTCCACGGAAAGCGCACGGTGCACTCGCTCGTGTTCTGCGCGCCCCACGGCGGCATCTTCTTGGTCTGCGTCTCGTAGACGATCATCGCGGAGTTCGCGTGCGCGTCGTCGTACGTGAGGAGAGGGAACGCGCCGATCCCGCCGGGCACGTGACAGCCCTGGCAGTGGCTCTGCACGATCGGCGCGACGTCCTTGTAATAGGTGACGCCGCTCGTCGGCGCGTCGGAGCCCGCGTCGCCATTGCTCGACGGTTCACCTGTGAAACAAGCTGCTGCGGACAAAAGAATCGCGGCACACGCGAGCAAGAGACTGCGCATCTCGGAAGTATAGGCTAAGCAGCTTCGAGTCGCCGGAAGAGCGTCGACAATTCGGGGCGCGCGCGGAGCGGCTCGACGAGCGAGGCAGCGAGCGACACCAGCTCCTCTTCGGTGGTGTCGATCTCCTGCGTGATTTGCACGACGAGCCCCTGGACGGCTTCGCGTTCAGCCTCGGTGTCGAGCTCGTGCATCGCGAGCGATTCTCGGAGCTTCATCAGCTGGAACTCGAGATCGCGCATCGCCTGCTGGTGGGTCTCGACGGTGCGCTCGGCGTCTCGCTCGTGCTTTCGCGCCTCGATCCAGCCTTCGATCACGTCGGCCGCGTCGCGGTAGGCGTTCATCAGATCTTCGTAGGGCTCGGCGAAGCCGCTGCGGCCCTCCCAGTACGTGATCGTCTTGTGCACCTCGAAGAAGCTCTTGCGAGCGGCCTCCTGGCGCTTCTTGCTCGTCGCGAGCTTCTCTTCGGCGGCGCGGAGCTCTTCGCGCGCGCGCGACGCGTCGGCGCCGAGCGCGTCCACCGCGTTACCGAGGCGCGTGCGTCCTTCGCGACCGCGCTTGGCGACCTCTTCGAGCTTGGCTTGCTCGGTGACGCTCCGGCTCTTCAGCTCGGCGACGCGCGTGGCGAGCTCGTCGACGCGCCGGAGCCGCTGCCCGATTTCGGCGGGCGTGTTCGCCGCGCCGTACGCACGATCGAGCATCTCGCGGAAGACGTCCGCGCGACGGATCCAGCGGCGCGTGCCCTTCTCCGAAGACGGAATCGACGGCGCGGGACGCGAGCTCGCCGCGTCCTCGCTCTGGAGCTCGATGGGGACGTGCGCGCCGATCTCACGCGCGACGTCGACGAGATCGGCGGCGACCTTGTGCGCGTCTACCGGGCGGTTCTTCGGATCCTTGGCGAGGAGGCGCTCGATGAGATCCGCGAGCGACTCGGGCGTGCCGGGGTGGATCGTGCGGATCGGGAGCGGCGGATCCTTGAGGTGGCGCACGAAGAACGTCGCCACGTCGGGGGCGTCGAACGGCAGGCGCGCGGTGAGCATCTCGAAGAAGATCACGCCGAGCGCGTAGAGATCGCTCGGCGCGCCGGCGTCGGTCGACGTGATGCGCTCGGGCGCCATGTACTGCGGCGTTCCGAAGAGCTCGCCGGTGCCCGTGAGGCGCGAGTCCTGCTTCGAGAGCGCGATGCCGAAGTCGAGCAGCTTGACGAGATCGCTCTCCTCCTCGCCCGGCCGCTTCACGATGAAGATGTTCTCGGGCTTGAGGTCGCGATGGATGACGCCGAGGTCGTGCGCGCGCGCGATGCCGCGCGCCATCTGGATCATGAGACCCACGGCGCGCTTCACGGGGATCGGTCCCTTCGAGACGATGTCGGCGAGGCTCGACCCGTCGAGGTACTCCATGACCATGTAGGCCGTGCCGTCGCCCGTGTCGCCCTCTTCGAAGATCTCGATGATGTTCGGGTGGGCGATCTTCTTCGCGCTCTTCGCCTCGCGGCGGAAGCGCTCGCGCACGATCGGATCGCGCGCGAGGAGCGGGTTCATCACCTTGACGGCGTAGCGCTGATCGGCGTTCACTTTGTGGCGCGCGCGGTAGACGATCGCCATGCCGCCTTCGCCGATGATGTCCTCGAGGACGTAGCGCCCGGCGACCGCGGTGCCAAGGCGTGCGTCCTTGAGCACGTCGAGCGTCTCGCCGTCGACGAAGCAAAACTGCCGATCGTCGCCGTAGCGCTCACCGCACTTCGGACACGACTTCAACGACGCCTCCAACCGAGTCGCACGGCGAATTAATCTACCACTACCTCTGATACCGTGGGCCGGTTCGCATGGGGAGCCTGCGCCACCCGCTGGAAACCGCGCTCGACCGCGAGCTGAGGAGGCTCGAGCGCGCGATCATCCGTGCCTGGCTGGCGCTCTCGGTGGTCGGCGTGGTCCTCGCGCTCGTGCTCGCCGCGACGGTGTCGAAACGGCTCGGTCTCGCGATGGCGGCGATGGGCGCGGCGCTCGTCGTGGTGTTCGGTGTCTCCGAGCGCGTCGTTCGCGTTCGACCGCTCGGAAAGCGTTCGTCGCTGGTCCTCGTGGCGATCGAGGCGGTCGTCCCGTGGGCGTTCTTCGCCGTGCTTCAGCTGTCGCAAGGCGCCGCCTACGCGCTCGCGTCTTGGGTGCCGCCGCTGCTCTTCGCGGCGCTCATCGTCGCGTGGGTCGCGCGGCTCGAGCCGCTCGCGCCGCTCGTCGTGGGCGCGATGGGCGCCGCGAGCTTTCTCGCCGTCTATTTCGTCTACGTGCACCCGAACGTGCCGACGGGCGCGGCGCGCTCGATCATCCAGGAGCCACCGCTGCAGCTCTCGCGGGCCTTCTCGCTCCTCGTCGCCGGGGCCATCGGCGCGGGCGTCGCGCGCGCGCTACGCAACGCGATCGGTCACGCCGATCGGACGGTGCGGCGCGAAGAGCTCTTCGGGAAATATCGCATCACGAAGAAGATCGGCGCGGGCGCAGGCGGCACGGTCCACGAAGCGGTCTATTGCCCGGAGGGTGGATTCGAGCGGCGCGTCGCGGTGAAGCAGCTCCACCCGAACCTCGTCGCCGAGGAGAAATTCGTCGCGGGCTTCCGAAACGAGGCCGAGCTCGGCGCGCGCCTCGCGCACCCGAACGTCGTGACCATCCACGACTTCGGACGAAACGAGACCACGTTCTTCATGGCGATGGAGTTCGTCGACGGTCTGCCGGTGTCGAAGCTCGCGCACCGCGCGCGCGCCGCGGGCGTGCGGTTTCCACCCGAGGTCGTCGCGCACATCGGCCGCTCGGTGCTTCGTGGCCTCGACCACGCGCACGCGCACCGCTTCCTCCATCGCGACGTCTGCCCGCAGAACGTCCTCGTGTCGCGCCTCGGCGAGGTGAAGCTCACCGATTTCGGGATCGCGCGCGTGCTCGGCGAGGCGGGCGAGGCGAGCACGCGGACGATCGCCGGCCACGAGGCGTACATCGCGCCCGAGCAGCTCGAAGGACGCGCGGGCATCGCGAGCGACTTGTTCTCCGCGGGCGTCGTCCTCTGGGAGCTCCTCTCCGGTAGACGCCTCTTCGCGCGCGACAATCCCGCCGCGACGCTCCTCGCCGTGACCGCGGCGGTCGTGCCCAAGTTGAACGACGAGTGGGACGCGTTCTTCGTGCGCGCGCTCGCGCGCTCGCCGTCCGAGCGATTCGCGATCGCGGAGGCGATGCTCGCCGCGCTCGACGAGCTCGCCTGCGCGCGCGTGGAAGGCGCCGATGCCAAGCTCGGCGCGATGGTCACGCGCTTCTGCGACGAAGACGCGCCGCCCGCGGAGCAGGTCGATTTGCAGGAGACGATCCGCGAGAGCGTGAGCCGCTGATCAGGTCTTCGCCTTGATCTTCTCCACCTTGCCCGCACGCACGAGCTCGATCGAGATCTCCGCGTCGACTTTGTCGCGCAGGACGGACGCGAGCTCCCACGGTGACTCGACCTTCGCGCCATCGATCGCGAGGAGGATGTCGCCGACGAAGATGCCCGCGGCGTCCGCGTGACTCTTCGGCTCGACGGCGTGCACGAGCGCGCCGGCCTCTTGCGCGCGTCCGAGCTGCGACGCGACCGCGTCCTGCAGCGCGACGCGGTGCACGCCAACGCCGAGGTAGCCGCGCCGGATCTTGCCGTGCGCGGCGAGCTCCGCCACCACGCGCTCGAGCGTGACGTGCGGGAGCGTGAGGTGCGCCTGACGAACGAGGCCGCGGTTGTTCAAGCCGAGCGCGACTCCGTCGAGGTCGAGCAAGACGCCGCCCGACCACCCCGCGGAGATCTCGGCGTCGCTCTCGAGCCAGCGCTCGATGCGCGCGCCGGGGCGCGTCTGGAACTCGCCGCCGAGGACGCTCACGATGCCGAAGCTCGCGCGCACGGTCTTGCCGGGCCGCGCGACCGCGACGGTGAAGTTGCCGACGCGCAACCCGTCGAGCGAGCGAAACTTCGCGGGCGCGAGCTTCGCGCCGTCCACTCGGAGGAGCGCGACGTTGGTGGTCTCGTCGCGGCCGACGACGGTCGCCTTCGCGGTCCTGTCGCCGTCGAGGCCGAGCTCGATGTCTTCGTCGCGCTCGACGACGTGGCTCGCCGTGATGACGAGATCCTCGGACCACGCGGTCCCGGTGCCGCCGAAGCGATGCCCGGCGTCCACGCGGACGAGGCTGGGAGAGATGCGTTCGACGAGGTCAGCGACCACGTCCGGTGAAAATGTCGTTGCCATGCACGCAACCGTAAGACGACCGCGGCATCGTCGATATCGGCCGAACAGCCAAAAATAGGCTCGCTGACCTAGCCGTTTGGCCTGGGGTCGTTGACGGACGGGAAGCGCGTCCCAAACTTGAGCCCACGTTGGACGTTCCCATTTCCGGTCCCGAGGTCGCGGTGGTGGCAGACGATCCGCTCGTGCGGTCCGCGCTGCTCTCGCTCTTGTCCAGTCAACGCGTCAGCGCCGAGGGCACGACCCCCGACGACGTAGACGACGTCTCGGCGGACGTGCTCGTGTGGGATCTCGGATCCGACGCGCGCACCGCCCAGCAGCGCATCGAAGAGATCGATCACGCCGAGGCTGACATCGTCGCGCTCGTGCCGAACGGCGCCACCGCGGCCCCCGCGCTCGCCGCCGGCGCGCGCGGCCTCCTCACGCGAGAGACCTCGGCCACCGCGCTCGCCGCCGCCGTCCGCGCCGTGCGCGCGGGCCTCATCGTGGTCGATCCGTCGCTCGCGTCCGCGCTCATCCCCACGCGCGATCACGCGCCACTCGCCGAGGAGCTCACCGCCCGCGAGCAAGAGGTGCTGCAGCATTTGTCACAGGGCCTCGCGAACAAAGAGATCGCCGCGAAGATGCACATCAGCGATCACACCGTGAAGTTCCACGTGAACGCGATCCTGACGAAGCTCGGCGTGACGAGCCGCACGGAGGCCGTCGTGCAAGCCGCGAGGCGCGGATTGGTGATTTTGTAGGCGACGCTCCGTCTCCGTCTCCTCTCCTCAGTCCGTGGAAACGCTCGCTCGGATTTCCGATCGTCGCGGTGCTCGGCACCGTCAAGGACGACGCCTTCGGCGTCGCCGCCTTCGGCGTCGCCGCCTTCGGCGGTGCTTCGCATCCTTGACTGTGCCTGCGCGCGGCGCGCCTCGGACGAAGTCCGAGCTGGATCGGACGATGGAGGTCACATGCTTCGTATCTATTCGTTCATTCTCGACACGCTTCGTAAGATCGCTCCGCTCGTTCGCGGCATTGCCAAGCACGATCCGGATCTCGCGCGGCAGCTTCGGCGGGCGGCGAGCAGCATCGCGCTCAACACGGCGGAAGGCGTTGGATCGCAGGCCGGTAACGAGAGGGCGCGGTTTCGCGATGCGCACGCTTCGACGCACGAAACACGCGCGGCGCTCGATGTCGCCGAGGTCTGGGGCTACGTCGAGATCGACGCGCAGTTGCGTGACGACCTCGATCGCATCGCGGCGACGCTGTACCGACTCACCTCGTGAGTCGGTAGAGAACCGCGCAGACCACGTTCAGCTTCGCGTCGACGCCCGGATCGAGCGAATCGACGTAGCCAAACGCGCGTGCGACATCCAAGCACGCGCGCGTCTCTTTCGCCGAGCCGAGCGCAACGTTGTAGAGCGATTTGCGATTGCCGCCACGCGCATAGCTTCCTTCGGCGATGTTGAGCACGACGCTCGCCGCCGCCCGCCGAAGTTGTCGCGCAAGATCGCCGTCGCGCCTTTCGATCGTAATGATCGTGCTTCGGAGCATTTCGATCACCGCGATTCCGTCATCATAGATTCTCAGCATGGTCAGGTCCTTTCGCCCTCTCTTGCGAAGGCACCCGCCCCACCGCGCCGCGCGCAGACGCAGTCAAGGATGCGAAGCACCGCCGAAGGCGGCGACGCCGTAAGGCGTCGTCCTTGAGTGCGTCGAGCACGGCGCGAAACTGGTAAAGCCGAGCGAGACGCCCCTCCGCCTCCGCCTCCGCCTCCGCCTCCGCCTCCGCCTCCGCCTCCGCCTCGCAGAAATCGGTTCGCTCACCAACGCGAACGACCCGGCGCGACCGCTCGACGAGCGTCGACGCGATCGCGACCCCGCGCGCGAACGCGACGGTCGCGAACCCGTGAGACAGCACAGCGGGTAACGGCGGCGTCTCGTGGTCCCAATAGGTCCAGCACAATCGCGTCGTCCCCCAGTACTCGAGGAGCGCGCCGAGCATCGAGCCCGCGACGAAGCGCAGGAGATCCTCGCGCGGCGTGCGGCCCGTCAGACAAACGATGGCGACGAGCGCGTACGCGATCATCGTCGTCGGATGCGAGCGGCCCGGCGTCGTCCACGTCCAGAGAAACATGCAGAATGCAATGAGCGCCGCCGCGTGGATCGCGCGGACGGGCTGCGCCCCGAGGCGAACGCGCGTGCGCTCCAACCCGAGCTCGATCATGCGTCCGAGGCGCTCGGTCGCGAGCGCGGCGAGCGGCCACGCGGGCAAGATGAAGAGCGGCGGCTTCTCGTGCGTGAAGTACGTCCACAGCCCGGAGCGCGTGCCCCACGTCTCGATGAGCGCGCCCCCGACGAACGCCACGGCGGCGAGCGGGAGATCGCGCCGAGCAGAAAATCGCCACGCGCCCAGCGCGACCATGAGGAGCCAGCAGAATACGAGCAGCGGATCGAAATCCGCCCACGTGAGCGAGACGTAATCGCGCCAGATGAAGCCCGACGCGGTGCCGATGGCGGCGACGAACAAAAGCAGCGCGAGGCTTTTCTTGTCGTACCCGGCGCGCAGAATTACCATCGATGCCCGAGCGTTTTTATACGCCAGTTGATGGGAATCCTGCCGCGACTTTGCATTTTGGGCGTCCTCGCCGGGGCTTCGGGCTTCGGCGCGCACGCGGCTCATGCGCGGTATCTCCCTCTTGGAGAGGCGCTGCCTGGCCTTCGGGTCGACGGCGAGCCGGTCGCGGGGCCGCTCCGCGCGATGGTCTCGGCACGCGCCGAGGCGCTCCGAGGGCGCAAGGTGCACATCGCGAGCGCCAAGGGCGAAGACCTCGGCGACGCGACGCTCGGCGATCTCGGCGTGAAGGTCGACGAGGACGCGGTCGTCGCGCGGGCCGCGCGCATCGGTCACGACGGGGACTTCATCGCGCGCGCCGAGATCGCGCAGCGCGCCGCGCGCGGTGAGATCGACGTGCCGCTCGAGCCGAGCGTCGAGACCGCGCCGCTCGTGAATTGGATCGCGAAATACAAGCCGCAGCTCGACGCTCCCCCCGCGTCCGCGCGCCTCGACCTCGACAACCGCGCCGTCATCCCCGAGAAGGCCGGCCGCTACCTCGACGCGTTCGGCGCGGTCGCCGCCCTCGAGCACGCGATGAACGATGCGACCGTGAAGGACGTGATCGTGCCGTACGCCGAGGTCCCGCCGCGCGTGACGGGCGACTTCGTGAGCAAGCTCGACGTCCACGCGGTGCTCGGCTCGTTCGACACGTACTTCTCGCGCGGCGGAGATCAGAAGCGCCGCGGTCAGAACATCGACGTCGCCGCGTCCAAGCTCGACGGCGTCGTCCTCATGCCTGGCGAGATCGTCAGCTTCAACGCGATCGTCGGCGATCGCTCCGAGGAGAACGGCTTCCAGAAGAGCTGGGAGATCTACAAAGGCGAGATGGTCGAGGGCGTCGGCGGCGGCACGTGCCAGGTCGCCTCCACCTTCCACGCGGCCGCGTTCTTCGGTGGGCTCGAGGTGCTCGAGCGCCTGCCGCACTCGCGACCGAGCGCGTACATCCCGATGGGCCTCGACTCGACCGTCGTCTATCCGATCGTCGATCTCAAGCTGCGTAACCCGCACGCGTTCCCCGTCGTCGTCCACGCGAAGACCGACGGAAACAAGCTCACCATCCAGCTCCTCGGCGCGGGTCGCCCATCGAAGGTCACGTTCTCGCGCGAGGTCGAGGACACGAAGGCCTACCCGCGCAAGGTCGAAGAGGACGCGCGCCTCTCGGGCGCGAAGGTGGTCGTGAAGCAGCATGGCATCCGCGGCTACCGCGTGAAGCGCACGCGCATCGTCACGTTCGAAGACGGAAGGAAGAAGGTCGAGTCGAACGTCGACGTCTACCCGCCGACGACCGAAATCTACGCGGTGCCTCCGGGCTTCGACGAAGCGAAGCTCCCGCCGCTGCCGACCGACGAAGACGCGGACGACGCGAACGCGACCGCGAACGCAACGCCGGCGGCGACCACGACGCAAGCGACCGCGACGCCAGTGACGGACGTCTCGTACGTCGACGCGCCGGGCGCTCACGCGCCGACGACCGCACAAAAAGCGCCCGAAAAGTCACTCACACTCACCCGCTGAGCTATGCTGCCCCATCATGGGGATTGGACGGCTTGCATGGATCGGCGGGGCGCTCGTCGCCGCCGCGGGCATCGCCTACGGCGTGGGGTGCGTGAACAACGACGTGGTCGACCCGTGCCCGAAATACTGCGCGGACATCATGGCGACCTGCGTCGGCGACGATCAGCAGTATCCGGACGGAACGACGTGCACGCGGTTCTGCGCGTCGATCAACGGCCGCGACGCCGGCAACGACTCGATCGAGTGTCGTCAGCTCAGCGTGAGCAGCGCGAAGGACGAGCCCGATCCCGCGGTGAAGCACAAGTTGTGCGTCGGCGGCGGTGTCTCTCCGCTCAACTGCGCCGCGAGCCAGTGCGCGGCGTTCTGCGCGTCGGACCTCGCGCTCTGCACCATCGCGAACCCTCCGTACGCTTCGACGACCGAGTGCGAGGCCGCGTGCGCGACTTGGGGCCAGAGCTTCGACGGTCCGCTCCTCGGCTCGCAAGGCGACACGCTCCAGTGCCGCACGTATCACCTCGAGCTCTCGCAGACGGGCCAGGTCGCCGACCTCACGACGCACTGCCCGCACACCGCGGCGAACAGCCCGCGATGCAACTCGGGAAGCGACGCGGGCGCCGAGGGCGGAACCGACGCGGGCACGGACGCTGCCTCCGACGCGACGACGGATTAATCCTTCTCGCGTGAGTCGTGCACGATCACGCGCGTGCCGGGGTTCGCGTCGGTCGCGTGGATGCCGTGCCAGCCGTCGGGCAAGCGCGGGCCCGCCCACATGAAGAGGTTCTTCGCGTCGAACGGCGTGAGGTTCACGCACCCGTGGCTCCGCTCGTGGCCGAAGCTCGAGTGCCAAAAAGCGCCGTGAAGCGCGATCCCGCCGTGGAAGTACATGATCCACGGCACGTCCTGGATCGAGTACGGCCCGTCGCTCGCGCTGTCGTCGTCCATCGTCGCGGCGATGTGCTTCTCGCGGATGCGAAACTGTCCCGTCTTCGTGCGGTGATCCTTCGCCGGGTCCTCGTTGCGGCGTCCGCTCGAGATGATCGTCGCGTAGATCGGCTTCGTGCCCTCGAACGCGACGATCGACTGCGTCGCGAGGTTCACGTCGATCCACTTCTCGTCCGGCGCGAGATCCTTGGGCGGCGCTCCCGGCTTCGTCGTCGTGCACTCGACGTCCTTGAGCCAGTAGCCGTCCTTCGTCTCGTAGTAGACGCGGTTGTCGATTGTCGCGGTCTTTCCGGTGAGCTCGACGATCGTGAAGCGATCGACGTGATCCTTGCGGTGGATCTTCTTCGCGTCCTCGTCGACGTTGTATTTCCACGCGCGCGGGTTGAGCACCCACGCCAGCGGGAGCTTGCGCGTCTCCGTGGGGACGCGGAAATCCACGCCCTGAAACTCCGTCACCGGCTTGTGTAGTAGGATGAACTCTTGCGGAACGAACGCGTTGCTCGTCGTACGCCAGAGCTTTCCACCGCCGTGCTTGCCGCTCACCTCGCCGTCGAGACCGAGGTAGAAGCCGCGCACCATGCGGAGCATCACGGGGCCGCCGTTCGAGCGCATGTCGTCGAACGTGACCTGCGGGCGACCGCCTTTGTGATCTTGCAGGTACCAGGGCACGCCGCCGTCGTCCTCGATCGCAGCGCGCTGCGCCTTCGCGAGATCGCCGTCGTGCGTGCGCCCCACGAGCAGGTGCTTCTCGTTCTCCGCGCGCTCGGACTTCGTCGGCAAGCGCCGGTAGAGCGGGGCGCCGTTGGTGAGGTTCAGCCCGTATTTGTAGGGGAGCGGACCGTCGGTGAGGGGCGGCTCGAGGATCCCCTCGGCGTGTGCGTCCGCGGTGACGAACTGCCCGCACACGAAGCCGCCCTCGGCGAGCTCGTACCAGCCCTCGGGGCAGTTCTTCTTCTTCGTCGCGGCGCCTTTGATCGCGACGCTCTCGCCGCTCCGAAAATATCCGAGGCGTACGACGTCGCGCCGCGTCGGCTCCGCCTTCTCGGGATCTTTCGGCGGCCACTCCATGCCGCTGAAGATCGGCGCGAGCCCCGCCGTCGCCCAGACGCGCGGAGCGTCCTTGTCGGGCGCGCTCGCGTCCGCGTTCGCGCTCGGCCCCGCGACCGTCTCCACCGAAGCGGCCGCGGCCGGCTCGGCGTCGCCCGCGTCCACGCCGGATTTCGGCGCGTGGCACGCGAGGAGCGACACGACGGCGAGAGCAGAAAATTTGGGCTCGAGAAACGCAAACGACGGCTCCTTTCTCTTTCAGGCCTGGACAATGCGCAAGAATGTGATATTTACGGTGTAAACCATGGAACTACCGAAGTCGGGAATGAGTCGTGGTGATGTGATGTCTGCGCTCGATCGCGCGCGCGAAGGCGACGCGAAATGGCGCCTCGGACGCACGTTCAGCTTGGTCTATTGGGCGGGCGACGACGTCCTCGAGCTCTTGCAGAGCGCGTTCTTCAAGTACTTCAGCGAGAACGCGCTGAACCCGATGGCGTTTCCGAGCCTTCGTCGGTTCGAGAGCGAGGTCGTCGCGATGACCGGGACGCTCCTCGGTCACCCGAGCGCGGCCGGCGCGATGACCTCGGGCGGCACCGAGAGCATCTTGATGGCCGTGAAGACCGCGCGCGACTGGGCGCGGCAAGCGATGCCGAACGTGACCGAGCCCGAGATGATCGTGCCCGAGAGCGTTCACCCGGCCTTCGAGAAGGCGGGCCACTACTTCGGCGTTCGCGTCGTGCACGTCCCGCTCGACTCGGCGATGCGCGCCGACGTGAACGCGATGAAGGACGCGATCAACGACAAGACGATCCTGCTCGTCGGCTCCGCGCCCGCGTATCCGCACGGGGTCGTCGATCCGATCGCCGACATCGCGGCGCTCGCGGAGGCGCGCGGCATCTTGTGTCACGTCGACGCGTGCGTCGGCGGGTTCATGTTGCCGTTCGCGCGCAAGCTCGGTCGCGACATCCCCGCGTTCGACTTCTCGGTCCCCGGCGTCACGTCCATGTCCGCGGACGTGCACAAATACGGCTGGGCGGCGAAGGGCGCGTCGGTCGTGCTCTATCGAACGCGCGAGCTGCGCCGCCACCAATACGTCGTGTACACGGATTGGCCGGGCGGGCTCTACGGCTCGCCGAGCGCGCCAGGCACGCGCCCCGGCGGTCCCATCGCGGCGGCGTGGGCCGTCATGCACTACCTCGGCGAGGAGGGCTATCTGCGCCTCGCGAAGAAGACGCTCGACACGAGCGATGCGATCCTCGACGGCATCCGCAAGACGCCCGAGCTGCGCGTCATCGGCGATCCGGCGATGAGCGTGTTCGCGTTCACCTCGGACGTGATCGACATCTACGCGCTCGGCGACGCGATGCAGGAGCGCGGCTGGCACGTCGATCGCCAGCAAAGGCCGCCGTCGCTGCACATGATGATCACCCCGGCTCACGAGCAGCTCGTCGGCGAGATCATCGACTACCTGCGCGCGTGCGTGGCGAGCGTGAAGGGCGGCGCGGTGGCCGAAGGCTCCGCCGCGATGTACGGCATGCTCGGCGCGATGCCCGATCGCGGCGCCGTGCGCGACCTCGTCCTAGAGGTCCTCGACTCGATGACGAGCTCCACATGAAATACCAATTCGACAACCTCCTCGACCTCGCGCGGCTGCCGTACTTCGAGGTGAAGAACGGGCGGCTCGCGCTCGCCGATGCGGCGCTCGGGCCCGTGGTCGACTGCCACACGCACCTCGCGCTCGCGTACGGTCCGCGCCCGGCGAAGATCGACCTGATGAAGGAGACGCCGAACGTCGAGATCTACCTCCGCGGCGACAAGCCGATCGACTTCGACGTCTACATGAACAGGAACTTCGCGCCGCACGATCTCAAGGCGATCGAGCGGGACATGACGAAGGACGCGTTCGGCGCGGGCGGGATGCGCGCGACGCACACGCTGCCGAACCTGATCCGCGAGATGAGCGACGTCGGCGTCACGCAGAGCGTGCTCTTGCCGATCGATTTCCCCTTCTGGTCGAAGAACTCCGAGCGCTGGCTCCAGATCACGGCAGGAAAGGGCGAGATCGTGTGCTTCGGATCGGTGCACCCGCTCGAGCCGCGCCTAAGGCGTCAGGTGAGGAAGCTCGCCGAGATGGGCGCGCGCGGGCTCAAGTATCACCCCGCCGTGCAGCTCGTCGGCCCCGATCACCCGCGGGCGATGAAGCTCTTTCGATTGTGTGCGGAATACAAGCTTCCGGTCCTCTTCCACTGCGGGCCGGTCGACATCGAGACGCGCCTCGGGCGGCGCCTCTCGCAGGTGCGGCGCTACGAGCGCGCCGTCGCGGAGAACCCGGACGTCGACTTCGTGCTCGGGCACTCGGGCGCGCTGCAGATGGAAGAGGCGATCCCGTTCGCGCGAAAATATCCGAACGTCTATTACGAGATCGCGAGCCAGAGCCTGCCGTCCGTCGAGCGGCTCATCGACGTGCTCCCCGAAGGTCGCCTCATGACTGGGTCGGACTGGCCCTTCTATCACCCGGCGACTTCGATCGCGAAGGTGCTCATCGCGACGGAGAAGGCGCCAAAGGCGCGCCGAGCGGTGCTGTACGAGAACGCGGCGCGTCTGTTTCAGCTCGGTAGCTCGGATTCTCCCACACGAGCAGCGTCGCCCAATGGCGGCTCCGCCAGTCGTGCAGATAACCGGGCATGAGACCGCGCACGGCGAAGCCCGCGCGCGTCTGAGAGAGGAGCACGCGATCGCGGAGCTCGCCGCGTAGGACGCTCGCGACGTAGTCGTGCGGCGTCATGCGGTCGGCGTGCTCGTCGTAGTCGTAGAGGCGACCGCCCGCGACGACGCGACGCAGGCCGAGCTCCCGACAGAGCCCGAAGAGCGCGCCGTAGAGCGCGCGGCCCACGCCGCGGCCCCACGCGGAAGCGTCGACATACACGTCGGCGAGGTAGAGCGTGTCGCCGCCCGCGTCGTGGCGCACGAAGGTGCCGCCGTCGGTCACGCCCATCCACGTGTGCTGCGCGAGCGGATCGATCGCGCGCGGGAGGATCATCGTGGCGATGGCGCCGACGATCTTCCCGTCCGACACGGCGACGAGCTGGCCGCGCGGGAACACGTCTTGGTGCGCACGGAGCTGCGCCTCCTCGAAGACGACGCCGTCTTCGACCAAGTCGGGATAAGCAGCGCGATTGAGCTCCGCGAGGCGCGGAACGTCGGTGAGAGTCGCGTGACGAAGCGAAAGTGTCATGACCTCAAGGTGCGCTCGAACCAAGGATTGGCTAGCTCGGCCATCCAAACATTCGCGCTATGTCACCGCGTCGTCACGTACGACTCGCAACGTATCGTCACGGGGTGTCACGCGGCGTCATGCTCGCGTGCGAGCTGCAAAATGCGGGCGTTCTCGGGAACGCGCTCGCGAAACGAGCAGCGTAGCTCCGCGACGAGCTTGTTCGCGCGCTGCTCGAGGCGCTCGACGGACTCGACGAGGACGGCGCGAGCGCGCTCGACTTGGGCGTTCGCGAGGAGCGCTTCGACGTGCGCCAGACGAACGCGCATCTCGCCGTCGTCGACCGCGCCCAGATCCGCGAGCACACCGAACGCCTCGGTCGACGCCGCGAGGGCTTCTTGCTTGCGACCGAGGGCGACGAGCGCTCTCGCCCGCGTCGCGAGGGCGTCGACGCGCGAGGTCGCGATGGCCTCGAGCTCCTTGGCGGCCGCATCGGCCTCCGCCTCGGCGGCGGTGAAGTCCCCTTTCTCGAGGAGCACGAGCGCGACGTACGTGCGCGCGATGCCCATCATCCGCGCGTCGCCGAGGTGCGCGTACGCGCCGACCGTGTCGCGCATGATCGCGAGGCCCTCGTCGTGCGCCCCGAGGTGGGCGCGCAAGAGGCCGAGGTTCACCCGCGCGCCGATCGCGATCGACGTGACGCCGGTCGCGAGCCCCGCGGCGATCGCCTCGCGAAACGCCAGCTCGGCGCGCTCGTAGTCGCCAAACTCCATCTGCATGACGCCGAGGTTCACGCGCACGTACATCCCGCCGCGGCGGTCTCCGATGCGCTCGAAGACGTCGAGCGCGTCGGCGAAGGACGCGAGCGTGGCGGTATGGTCCTCGAGCCGCAGCGAGCGGAGCGCCGTCGAGAGGCGCACGCGCGCGAGCGCGGACTCGCTCGGCGTGGGGCCCTCGAGTGCCGCGATCATCCTCGTGTGGATCCGCTCGGCGAGCTCGGTGTTGCCCGTGTAAGCGAGGCTCGTGGCGAGGCGCGAGAGGGCGACGAGGTACGCGTCGTTGTCCTCGGGGCGCGGCGACTTGGCGTAAAGCCGGTTCGCGATGGCGACGAGCGCCTCGTGATCGCCCGTGGCCATCGCGGCGTACGCGAGCTGGCTCGCGGCCTGGTACCAGTGGCTCGTGTCGGGCGGCGCGACGTCGACGGCGCCTCGAGCCTCGACGCGCGACTGCGCGAGCTCGCCGCGCCACCTGTGTGCCTCCGAGCGCATCACGCGGAGCCGCGCCTCGATCGCGGTGCCGGGGTTGCACGCGAGCCCGCGCGCGGCGAGCTCGAGGGCGCGCGCGAGGTCGTTGCCTTCCATCGCTTGCTCGGCGGCGCGCTCCCAGTGACCGACCGCGCGCGACGGCTCCTTTCCGCGCTCGAAATGCTCCGCGAGCGCGACCGGGTTCGTCTCGCCTGCGTCGGCGAGCCACGACCCCGCGAGGCGGTGCCCCCTCGTTCGATCTTCGTCCGTGAGCGTCGCGTACGCGGCCTCGCGGACGAACGAGTGTCGAAACACGTACTCGCGCTCGCGCTCGAAGCGGCTCTCCGCGCGGTGCTGGATGATCTCTTGAGCCGCGAGCGCGTCGAGCCATCGATCGACGACCGCGTCGTCGCCGACGAGCGCGCTCGCGCCGCCGCGCCAGAACGCCTGCCCGAAGACGCTCGCCGCGCGAAGCACGCGCCGGGCCTCGGGATCGAGCCGATCCAGGCGCGCCTCGACGGTCGCGAGCACGGTGTCCGGGAGCGAGGTCCCGTCGCCTTGTGCCACGGCTCGCACGAGCTCCTCGAGGTAGAACGCGTTGCCGCCCGCACGCGCGACGAGATCCTTGACGACGTCGTCGCTCGCGTCGCCGAGGACGGCGCGAACGAGCTCCTCCGCGGGCTTCTTCCCGAGCTCGCGGAGCGGCAGGACGAGGACTCCGTGCTCGTCCCAGAGCTTGGGAAAGAGCTCGTCAATCTCCGGGCGTGCGGTCGCGAGCACGAACAGCGGCGCGCGCACGTCGCGGAGGAGCGAGTCGACGAGCCTCACCGTAGGGATGTCGCCCCAGTGCAGATCTTCGAGGACGAGCACGAGCGGATACGCCGCGGCCTCCGCGTGAACGAGGGCGCTCGCGGCCGAACGGATCTGATCGCCCATCAAGACGGGATCGCTCCGCGCCGCGCGGACGCGTGCGCTCTCCTGCGTGCCTTCTCGAGCGGGCGCGCCCACCATTTCGCCGATGAACTCCGTGACGAAGGCGCGCTCGGCCTCGGGCACGTGGCGCGCGACGCGCGTGACGAGCTTCTGGCGGCGTGCCTCGGGCGCCTCGTCGCTGCGAATGCCGCACGCCCGCCGGATCGCCTGCATCATCAGGTCGAATGGCGCGCCCGCGCTCATCGGGTCGCCTCGTCCGGTCCAGAGCTGCGCGCGATCGCGGAGCTTCGCGACGAGCTCGAAGCGCACGCGGGATTTCCCGAGCCCCGAGGTCGCCTTGAGCAAGACCGCGCGCGGCTCCTCTTCCTCGGCGCACTCTTCGAAGAGGGCCTCGAGCTCGGCGAGCTCGCGCTCGCGCCCGACGCACCGCGAGGGCCGCCCGAGGAGCGTGCGCACCGGGTCGCCCGCCTCGCGCTCGCCGCGAAGGAGCTGAAGCCCGTCGGAGCCGCTCACGAGGAATCGCTCCTCGAGCAACGTCGCCGAGACGCCGTCGACGACGATCGTGGACGCGCCGTTCGCGCGCGCGACCGCGGCGACGGCGCTCGCACGGAGCGAAGCGATCCGATCGATCAGGTCGCCGACGGGCACGCCCGAGTCGACGAGCGCGCGTCCCGTTCCGAGCACCGCGACCGCGCCCGGCATCGCCTCGGCGATCGCGAGCGCGCACTTCGCGGAGCGCGCGGCTTGCTCCGCGCCCGCGCCGCGAAACGCGAGGAGGAACGAGCCATCCGCGAGCGGCTCGGGGACGACGCCGTAAGCCAACGCGCACGTTCGCACCGGATCCGCGAGCGGCGGGAGCGTCGCGGTCGCGTCGACGTCGCTCGGATTGGGCGGCGGCGCGCCGATGTCGAGCAGGAGCACGCTCAGCATCCGCTGTTCGAGCGTGGTGAGAGACTCCTTCGGAGCAGGGACGGGCGCGCTCGGAGACGATTGCAACTCGCGCGCGCGCTCGAGCAACGACGCGACCTCGAGGCCCTCGCGCGGCCTTTGCGACGGGTCCTTCACGAGCAGCGTCTCGACGAGGCGCTCGACGTGCGCCGGGACGTCGCCACGCACGCGCCTCACGGGCGTTGGGTCCTCGAGGAGGATCTTCGCGAGCACCGCGACGACGCTCCCGCCCGCGAACGGCGCGCGCTGCGTGAGCGACTTGTAGAGGAGGCAGCCGAGCGCGAACACGTCGGCGCGCGAGTCGACGTCGCGCGAGCCGCGCGCTTGCTCGGGCGCCATGTATCCCGGCGTGCCGATGAGCATGCCCGTTCGCGTGAGATCGCGCCGAACCTCGTGCCGCGCGATCCCGAAATCGACGACGCGCGCGCCCGCGAGCCCACCGTCCTTCGGCAGCATCACGTTCGAGGGCTTCACGTCGCGGTGGACGATGCCGCGCGCGTGCGCGTACCCGAGCGCGCGCGCGACGTGCGCGCACACCACGAGCGAATCGTCGACGGAGAGCGCCTCGCGCTTGAGCCGATCGGCGAGGCTCTCGCCGTCGAGCCACTCCATCGCGATGAACGCGACGCCGCCGTCCATCTCTCCGTGCGCGACGTATCTCACGATGTTCGGGTGCGACAGCGTCGCGAGCGTCTCCGCCTCTCGAAGGAATCGCTCCCGCTCGGCGACTGCGCCGAGGAGCTTCAGCGCGACCACGGCGCGGGTCGTGCGATCGTACGCGCGGTACACCGTGGCCATCCCGCCGACTCCGGCGCGCGCCTCGATCTCGAAGCGTTCGGCGACGACCGAACGGGCCTCCATCCTCGAACGATACCGCAAACACTTGCTCTAGCGGCCGACCCGTTGTTGCCTAGAGCTCATGGCTGCGCACATCATCGGGCGTCTACGCCTCGCGCGCGCGGACAACGTCGCGATTTGGAGCACGCCCTGAGCTCCAACCTCGCCGTCCGCATTCGTCGCAAGGCGACGATGCTCGCGACCGATCGCTTCTTTTATTCGCTCGCCGCGCTCGGCGCGCTCCACCCGCTCGCTCGCCCGGAGAAGCACGGCCTCGTGCGCACCCGCGACGTCCTCTACGGCGACGACGCCGTGCACCGGCTCGACGTATGGCGTCCGAGCGACGGCTCCAAGCCGAAGGGCGCGGTCTTCTACGTCCACGGCGGAGGCTTTCGCATCCTCAGCAAGGACACGCACTGGGTCATGGCGCTCATGTTCGCGCGCGCCGGCTACGTCGTGTTCAACGTCGACTATCGCCTCGCGCCGACGCACAGATACCCAGCCGCGATAAGCGACGTGGCGCGCGCCTTCGCGTGGGTCGTCGATCACGCGCCCGAGTTCGACGTCGATCGCTCCCAGATCGTCCTCGCGGGCGAGAGCGCGGGCGGAAACCTCGTCACCGCACTGACGCTCGCGACGTGCTTCGAGCGACAAGAGCCGTGGGCGCGCGAGGTGTTCGCGCGCGGCGTCGTCCCCGCGGCGGTGCTCCCCGCGTGCGGCCTGCTCCAAGTCACCGAGCCGGAGCGCTTCCGCTCGCGTTGGCCGCACATCTCGCGCGCCGCGTACGATCAGATTGTCGTCATCGCGGGCGAGTACCTCGGCGCCGGGCATCGCGACATGTCACGCGAGGCGCTCGATTTCGCCGACCCGCTCCTCGTCTTCGAGCGCGACGAGCCCTCCGCGCGTCCGCTCCCGCCGTTCTTCGTGGCGTGCGGCACGCGCGATCCGCTCCTCGACGACGCGCGCCGCCTCCACCGCGCGCTCGAGCGCCGCGGCGCGCACTCCGAGCTCCGCCTCTACCCCGGCGAGCTCCACGCGTTCCACGCGGCGATCCTCACGCCCAACGCGCGCCGGTTCTGGCGCGACACCTACAAATTCTTGGAAGCGCGCTTCCCTTGATCTAGCTCCACACCGCCTCGTTCATGCGCGAGACGAGGCGCGTCGCGTCCGCCGCGCGCGGGAACCCCGCGAAGTCCGCGACGCGAGCGTCCGGCTCGATGGATGCACTCTGCAATAAATGACGGGCGGCTTCTTCGCGTGCGTGGCGAACGCGCTCGCGCGCTTCCGAAGAGAGCTGCGTGTCGGCCCAATCCGCGATCGCCCACCCGAGCGCCGCGTGGCGCAGCTCGTCGGGCGCGATCGCGCGCATCGCGTCGCGCACCTCGGCGTCGCGCGCGTGCTCCGCTTGCCACGTCGCGACGAGCGCGCCGTAGGTCTCGCCGACACACGCCTCGACCGCATTCTCGCGCGCGATCGCTTCGAGATCGCGCGCGCCGCCGTCGCCTTCGACCACGCGGGGAATGCTCGCGCCGTGGTGCTTCGCGAGTCGAGCCATCGCGCGCGCGTGCCGCGCTTCGTCCCGCGCCGAGCGCTTCGCGGCGCGCACGAGCTCCTCGGGCGCCCCGTGCGCGCGGAGCTCCCGCGCGAGCCGGCGAAACGCGTGAATCGACGCAGCCTCGAGCCAGGCGGCGCGTGCCAGCGCCTCGCCCACGGCGGACGCGTCGCCGCGTGCGGCTTCGACGAGGCCCGCGAAGCGCCGCCCGCAGAGCTGCACGAGCTCGCAGTGCGCGACCCGCGTTCCGCCATCGCCGTCCTCGCCCACACACTGCGGCGCTCCGCCGGTCGCGTTGTACGGTTTGTGATCCATGCACGCCTGATAACAGGCCGAGTAACAGGCTGGCGGCGGCGCGGCTGCTTCATCGCCGCCATCGGCCGCATCGACGTCCGCGTCCGCCACGGCGCTTCCGTCGTCGCTCGCGGCGTCGACATCGACCGGTGGGCACACGTCGTACGTCACCGTGTATTGCTGCGGAGCCGGCAGGTTGCAGCACATCGTCTGGCAGTTGTTGTTGTTGCTGCTCCCGCACGCAGCGGCTGCGATCGCGAGCGGCGCCGTCGCCGCGACGATTCCGAGGATTCGACGGCGAAGCGACCACTCGTAGAGCGAAGGATCCATGCCCCGCGCAACTGCAGCGCGCGTGCCACGCCGAAGCCGCGAATTTCCCGCGTTCTCGATGTGCCCTTGTGTGCCGACCGCTCTCAGTCCGCCATGGTCACTCGAAGGATCTCCTCCGTTGTCGTGACCCCGTCGAGGACCTTCTTGATGCCGCTCATGCGCAGCGTGATCATGCCGTTCTTGATCGCGCCGATCTTCAGTTCGGCCGCGGACGATCCACCGAGCACCATCTCCTTGAGCGAGTCGTTGAAGCGCATGACCTCGTAGAGCGCGACGCGGCCTTTGTAGCCCGTGTTGTTGCACGTGCGGCAGCCTGCGCCCTTCATCAACCCGCCCTTCGCGATTTGCTCCTCGGTGAAGCCGATGTCCTTGAGCGCGTGCGCGTCGATCGAGTGAGGCGCCTTGCAGTCCACACAGATCTTTCGAGCGAGGCGCTGCGCGAGCACCAAGTTGACGCTCGCCGTGATGAGGAACGGCTCGACGCCCATGTTGAGGAGGCGGAAGATCGTCGCGGGCGCGTCGTTCGTGTGCAGCGTCGAGAGCACCATGTGCCCCGTGAGCGCCGCCTTCACCGCGATTTCGGCGGTCTCGAAGTCGCGGATCTCGCCGACCATGATGATGTCCGGGTCCTGCCGGAGAAACGATCGCAGCGACATCGCGAAGTTGAGGCCGATCTCCTCGTGCATCTGCACCTGGTTGATGCCGTGCAGGTTGTATTCGACCGGATCCTCTGCGGTGCTGATGTTGTGAGCGACCTTGTTGAGATCGGAGAGCGCCGAGTAGAGCGTCGTCGTCTTGCCGGATCCGGTCGGGCCCGTGACCAGCACCATGCCCCACGGCTGGTGGATCGCCCACATGAAGTCCGCGAGCGGCCCCGGGTCGAAGCCGAGCTTCGACATGTCGAGCTGGAGGTTCCCCTTGTCGAGGAGGCGCATGACGATCTTCTCGCCCCAGAGCGTCGGCAGCACGCTCACGCGGAAGTCCATCTCGCGCCCCTTGCCGAGCTTCAGCTTGATGCGTCCGTCTTGCGGCAGGCGTCGCTCGGCGATGTCGAGCGAGCTCATGATCTTCAAGCGGCTCGAGATCGCGTTCTTCAGCTTGAGCGGCGGCGTCATCTCCTCGATGAGCACGCCGTCGACGCGATAGCGCACGCGGAGCTTCTTCTCGTACGGCTCGACGTGGATGTCGCTCGCGCCCTTCTTGATGGCGTTGAGGAGCATCATGTTCACGAGCTTGACGACGGGCGCGTCCTCGCTCTGCTTCTCGAGCTCCATCAAGTTGAGGTCTTCGTCGTCTCCCTTGACCTCGATTTCGTTCTCGTCGAAGCCGGCCATCACCTCTTCGTACGAGGGGCCGACGTTGTAATAACGCTCGATCGCAGCCAAAATGGCTGCCTCGGACGCGATGACGGGCTCGACGTTGAAGCCCGTGAGGAACTTGAGATCGTCGATCGCGTTGAGGTTCGTCGGGTCCGCCATCGCGACGACGAGCGAGCTGCCCGCGCGCGACACGGGCAGCACCTTGTGCTTCTCGCACTGCTCCTTGCTGACGAGCTTCAAGATGTCCGCGTCGATCTCGTACTCCTCGAGGTTGATCGTCGGGACGCGGTACTGCTGAGAGAGGAAGTTCGTGATCTCGGAATCGGAGAGGAAACCGAGCTTCTGCAGCGTGTAGCCGAGCGCTTGCCCCGAGCGGTTCTGCTCGTCCTGCGCCTGGCGGAGCTGCTGCAAGCTGATGAGCTTCTCGCGGACGAGTAGCTCGCCGAGACGATTGTTCGCCATTGGATCACCGTACCATCACTGCTGCTTGATCGACGCGCGAATGCGCGTGAAGAGGACCTCGAAGTAGTCCACCGGGCCCCCGCGCGGGCAGATGCTCGCGACGACGCCCTGGTCGCCGAGGCCTTCGGCGACGCGGAGCTCGCGGATCGTCGGGTACGCCTTCGCGCGGACCTGCGTCGTTCGCGTCGCTGGATCGCAGAGCGGCGGGCCGTCTGGCGCGCTCGCGGCGGTGCTGACGCAGTCGCACGCGCCGACGTTCGCCGCGGCCGTGCAGTCCTTCGGCTGGATGTCGAACGTGCACGCGTACTGCAGATCGATCGCGGCGGGTGACGTGAGCGTGTTCCACTCGCGGCCGCTGATCGGATCGCCGCCGAGCGAGTACGAGGTCCCCGGCGCCTCGAGGCCCGCGCGCGGGACGATCGACTCGAGCATGTGCGGGTCGATGCCGTCGTAGACGTAGTGCCCAGGATCGGCGCCCACGATGCGGCGCCAATCGGCCGAGCTGAGCGTGCGCTTGAAGGGGAGCGACGTGTTGAGCGGGTCTTGCGCGAGGAGCTGCCACGGAACGCCGCCGATGATGAGGTAGTAGACGAGCGACGCGCCGCGCGGACCGTCTTGGAGGTTGCAGATGGCCGCCGGCGAGGTGTCGGAGCCGTCGGGGAGGCCCGCGGCGAAGAGCGGGTTCGTGCACTTCTTCTGCGTGCTCGCGTACTCGGTCGAGTCGTGCACCTCGCCGTCGCGATCGGGCACGGTGCGCGACGTGAGCCCGTCGACGTAGCGCTGAATGTTCCACTGCGGGTCGAGCCCGTAGCGCTTGCGCATCCAGCTCGTGTAGCGGACGTTGAGCCCATCGCCCGCGAGCGGGCTGACGCTCAGCGACGCCGGCGTGTACCAGCCCTTTTGCGGACACGCGCTCCCACCGGCGCACGACTGGCAGTTCGGATCGTTTCCGATCGGCTGCCCCGAGACCGGCTTGTTGGACCCGGGAAACGCGCACGACGCGCAGTCCGGGTTGTTCGGTCCGGTCGTCGCGACGTTGTTCGGATTGATCGGCTGGTCGCACTCCGTCGTGCCGCGCGGGCCGACCGCGTTGCCGGGGCCGCCAGGAAACGAGTTCGTGCGCACCGTCCACCCGTAGCCGCCGAGCCACAGCGGATCGCTCCACGAGTCCTCTTCGTCGGTGATCTGGATGATCATCACGAGCGAGTCGGGCCGCAGGAAATCGTGGCGCATCTTGAGGAGCGTCGAGTCGACGCCCGACAGCGTCGCCTTCGGCGGGTTGTCGGACGACATCGCGATCGAGTCGTACGGATCGGGCTGGACGAGGAACCGGTACCAGCTCTCGAGCTGCGCCTCGAGGCCGCACCCGTGCTCCTGCACGCCGTTCACGAGCGAGACGAAATCGGTCTCGAGCTGCGACTCGCTCGGCTCGGGCGTGACGTTCGGCTGCGCGCTCGTCGGCACCCACGCGAGGAAGTTCCCGCCGTTTCCGTCGATGGGCTTCGCGTTCGAGATCGGAGGCCCGTCCGCGTTGCTCACGCGCGTGCGGTTGAGGAGGTGGCCTTTGTCGTCTTGGTGCGTCGGATCCGCCGACCCGAGCGTGCACACGTCGGGCGAGCCGCCGCCGCCGAGCGACGAGCTCACGATGCCCACGTGGATGTCTTTGATCGCGGGAAACTCGAACTGGTACCCGCTCGGGCACGCGTTGTTCGACGGCGGGGTCGCGACGCCGGTCGGGTCGTTCTGCGGCACGCACCAAGGCGACGTGAGCCGCGAGAGGAACGTCGGGATCGCCGCCTGGAGGACCTGCTGCTTGTCTCCCATCGACGAGGAGTTGTCGATCGCGAAGAGCATGTCGAGCTTGCTCGTCGTCGTGAGCTTCGGCGGACCCGAGTCCGACGGGCGCGTCTTTCCCAGCGTCCTGCACGAGCAGCGGTCCGTCGTCGAGCGCGGTCCGACCGCCGCACGCGGCGGCCACCGTCGCGGCCAACACGAAAATGTGCCACCCCTTCATGGCCTCATCGTATCTCATCCACGCGCTCCTGCTAGAAAGGCACGAGTGTCGGTCTTCGATCGGATCTTCGGGAAAGGTCGCGAGGTTCGCGCGGCGCAGCGCGCGGAGCTTCGGGGCGAGCTCGACAAGGCCGCCGAGCTCTTCGGGCTCGCGGGCGCTCCCGAAGAAGCGGCGCGCGTCATGCTCTTGCGGGGTGACGCCGAGACCGACGCACGCGCGCGCATGAAGCACTACACGCAGGCCGTCGCGACGGCGCCCGAAGGTCACCCCGTGCGGGACGAAGCGCGTCGCAAGCGAGCCTCGCTCCTCGTAGCGCAGTTCGGCGGCGCGGCGACCTCCGAGGCCGCGCGACGCGAGCTCCGCGGCGCCGCCGACGAGCTCCTCGCGGCGGGAGATCCCGCGCGAGCCGCCGCCGCTTACAAGCTCGCGGGCGACGGTGAAGGGCAGGCCAAGGCGCTCGCTCAAGCGGGCGACGTGGAGTCGCTCGAGCTCCTCTTGAACGAGCAGCAGAAGAAAGACCACGCCGATCACGAGCGCCAGAAGGTCCACGGCGAGGTCGACCTGCTCGCGACCTCCGGCAAGAGGCGCGAGGCGCTCGAAGCCGCTGAAAAATGGCTCGCCATGCACGACGACGCGTCGCTCCGCGAGCGCGCGGCGATGATCAAGGCCAAGCGCGCCCTCGGGCCGGTCGCGCAGGTCTTCTTGTTCGGCAAGGCGACCGCGCTCGCGCTCGGCGACGAGATCGTCATCGGACGCAACGAGGGCACGCTCCACGTCGCGTCGCAAGCGGTGAGCAGGCAGCACCTGCGCATCGCGCGCGAGGCCGGCGCCGTCGTCGTGCGCGACCTCGGGAGCCGCAACGGAACGCAGCTCCGCGGAATGAACCTCGTCGGCGCGGTCCCCGTTCCCATGTCCGAGGGCGAGTCGCTCGAGCTCACGCTCGGCAAGGAGGTGCGCGTGCGCATCGCCAAATCGAAAGCGCTCGACGACGCGTTCACGATCGAGCTCGGAAGCGGCGCGTACGTCGCGCCCCTCGGCCCCGCGCGCATCCCGGGCACGCCGTGGGAGCTCACGCACGGCGCAGACGGCTGGATCGAGCTCGTCGCGAACGGTGCGCCGCCTTACGTGGGCGACGTCGGGCTCGGCGAGCGCACGACGCTCCTCGTCGGCGACGTGCTCGCGCGCGAGCGCGGCGGCGCCGAGGTGCTGCGGATCGTGGGGGATTGATGCGGCTCCTCGCGCTCTCGTTCGCGCCGCTGCTCGCGTCGTGCATCGCGCACGAAGCCGCGCCGAGCGAGCTCCCACACGACGCGCGAGGCGGGATCGCGCCCGAAGCGTTCGACGCTGCGCAGGCGTGCGGCGCATGGCGCGCGTCGGCCCACGGCGAGCACGCGAAGAGCCACGTCTCGTTTCCGGAGCTCGACGCCGCGCGCGCGTGCTTCGTCCCCGTCACGTACGACCACGAGATCGCGACGCCCGGGACCATCCCCGCGGGGTGCGGCTATCGCCCGAGCGACGCGCGCGCAGCGATCGAAGCCGAGGCCGATCGCGACGAGCGCATCGCGCGCGCAGAGCCCGCCGAGCTCCCGCTCGAGCTCGCGTGCAAGCTCCCGGACGAGGTGCGTCGCGCCGCCGCCGCGCGAAACGCGAGGACGCTCCGCGCGCTCTCGCGCGACGACGCCCTCTACGCGTACGGCGCGATCGAGATCTTCGGCTACGGCAACGTCTCGCACGTGGGCACGGCCGTCGACGGCTGGACGCCCGGCCAAGCGTGCCCGGCCGGCGTGAACCTTCGTCGATTCAGCATCAACGTCGATCGCGCCGCGCGCGGCTCGCTCGCGTGGGCCGGACACGTCGCGCCCGTCATCGTCGCGAGCGGCGGCGCGGTCCACTCGACGCTCGTCGAGGCGTTCCTCCTCGACTTCATCGCGACGTGCCGCGTCGGCGTCCCGAGCGATCGCGTGCTCGTCGACCCGTGCGCGAACCACACGCACACGAACGTCCGCAACGCCGGCCGCATCACGCGCGCGATCGGCGCGCGCACGAGCTACATCGTCACCGACGATCTCTTCCAAGCGACGTACCTCCAGGAGTGGACGCTCTTCGACCTGTTCGGCGGGAGCCTCGATCAGCGCGCGCTCCGCGATTGGGGCTATTTGCTCGGGAGCTGGCGTCAGGCGAGCATCGGGATCGACGCGGGCTTCTGGTACACGCCGTATCGATTCTGGGCGGACGTCCGCTACCGCGAATTTTCCTGCGTGAAGTAGAGGAGCAGTTGGGATTCTGGTCGAAGCTCATCGGCAAGACGGACGAAAAGCCGGCGGAGCCGCAGTCCGCGCCGAGCGTCCCCGTTCCGCTCGCGCCGCCCGCGCCACACGCGCCCGAGGGCGAGACCGAGATCGAGCGGCTCGGCCGCGTCGGATTGCCGGGAGGACCCAGCGAGAGCGACGCGCTCGCGATCTTCCGCCGATTTCGGAGCACGTCCGACGAGGGCGCGGCGCTCGAGGCGATCTCGCGCGCGGCCGCGGATCGCCCGATCCCCGAAGAGCTCCTCATCGCGGCGTCGTCCGCGCTCGTCGATCGCGGCGAGCCCGCGCGCGCCATCGAGCTCTTGCGGAACGCGACCAACCCCTCCGCGCTCTTGCTCCTCAGCGATCTCGAGGCGGAGCGCGGCGACGTCCCGCGCGCTCTCTCCCTCGTGGAGCGCGTCCTCTTGAGCGATCTCGATCACCCCGGCGCGATCGAGCGCCACCGTCGCCACCGCGCGACGCTCGGGCTCGTGGAGCGCCGCACCGAGCCCGCGCAGAGCACCGTCGTCGCCGCCGAGCCCGATTCGCCGTATCAACTGCTCCGTGAGGTCGCTCGCGGCGGCGCGGGCGCAGTCTACGAGGCCGAGGACCGCGAGCTCGGACGCCGCCTCGCGCTGAAGGTCTACCACGAGCCCACGCGCGACCGAGACCAGCTCCTCCACGAGGTGCGCACCGCCGTGTCGCTCGCGGGCCCAGGCGTCGTCCGCATCTTCGACGTCGATCCCGATCACGGATGGATCGCGCTCGAGTGGGCCCCGCTTGGCGCGATCCGCGAGCGCATCCGCGCGCGCGACAAGAACGCGCTCCTGCCGATCGAGCGATGGCTCCTGCCGCTCGCCCGCGCCCTCGCGCGCGTCCACGACGCGGGCCTCGTCCACCTCGACGTGAAGCCCGCGAACGTGCTGCTCCTCGCGCCCGACGATCCCGTGCTCGCCGATTTCGGCATCGCGCGCCGCGCAGGGCAGGAGAGCCCCGCGGGCAGCATGGGCTACGTGAGCCCCGAGCGCCTCGCGAAGCGCCCCGCGGATTTCAAGGACGACGTCTACGCGTTCGGCCGAGTCCTCGAGGACGTCCTCGACGCCGCGGGAACGCTCGAGGATCGCGCGCGCTGGAACGCGCTCGCGAAGCTCTGCACCGGCGACGTCGCCGCGCGCCCCGCGCACGCGCGCGATCTCGTCGTGCGGATCCAATCGATCGGAACCGCGTGAACGCCTCGTGAAGGTTTCCGTCATACTAGACGGTTGTTCGACTTGACGAACGCCCGGCAGGGCTCCAAATTAGGCTCCTCATGGCAGCCACCTACGGGGATCTCGTTGCTCAGGCCCGAAAAGAGTTCCGCGACGTCTCGGTCGACGAGCTGAAGAAGCGGCTCGCCGCGAACGAGCCCGTCGTCCTCGTCGACGTGCGCGAGAAGGAAGAGTTCCGCGGCGGATACATCCCGGGCGCGGTCTCGGTTCCACGTGGCTACCTCGAGCAGAACATCGAGTCGCGCGTGCCCGACAAGACCACGAAGGTCATCACGTACTGCGCAGGCGGCTCGCGCGCCGTGCTCGCGGCGCAGACGCTCAAGCAGTTCGGCTATCAGAACGTCGAGTTCTTCGGCCCAGGCTTCCCGCGCTGGAAAGACAGCGGCGGCACGGTCGAGACTCCGCCGAAGCTCACCGAGGCGCAGCGCGATCGCTACTCGCGCCACATCCTCTTGCCCGAGGTCGGCGAGGCCGGTCAGGTGAAGCTCCTCCAATCGAAGGTGCTCCTCCTCGGCGCGGGCGGCCTCGGCTCGCCCGCGGCGCTCTATCTCGCGGCGGCCGGCGTCGGAACGATGGGCATCGTCGACGCGGACGTCGTCGACGCGTCGAACCTCCAGCGCCAAATCCTCCACGCGACGAGCCGCGTCGGCGAGCCGAAGGTCGAGAGCGCGAAGAAGGCGATCGCGGATCTGAACCCCGACGTGAAGGTGATCCCGCACCAGGAGCGCCTCACGAGCGAGAACGTCGAGCGCCTCTTCTCGCAGTACGATCTCGTCGTCGACGGCACGGACAATTTTCCGACGCGCTACCTCGTGAACGACGCGAGCGTCTTCCTCGGCAAGCCCGTCGTGCACGGCTCGATCTTCCGCTTCGACGGACAGGTCACGACGTTCGTCCCGAAGAAGGCCGCGCAGAAATTCGGCGTGAACGAAGGCCCTTGCTACCGCTGCCTCTACCCCGAGCCTCCGCCGCCGCACCTCGCGCCGAGCTGCCAAGAAGCCGGCGTGCTCGGCATCCTCTGCGGCATCATCGGAACGATCCAAGCGACCGAGGCCATCAAGTTGATCCTCGGAAAGGGCGAGGTGCTCGCGGGGCGTCTCCTCGCGTACGACAGCCTGAAGATGCGCTTCCACGAGCTGCGCCTTCGCAAGGACACGTCGTGCCCCGTGTGCAGCCCGCAGCCGAAGATCACGAGCTACATCGATTACGAAGGCTTCTGCGCGCTCCCGGCGTGAGGGCAGCGTAAAGGTTCGTTAAGCCTTTTCGCCCCGCTGAATAGCGTTAGGATGGCCTCCGTCGAATTTCCTGGAGGCCACATGTTCAAGCACTTCAGTGCCGTCGCCGTCGTTGCAATCCTCGCCGCTGCGCCGAGCGCGTTCGCGCAGGTGAACGTCAACGTCGACGTCACGCCGGAGGAGCAGGCTTACCAAGCCCGCACCGACGCGCGCATTCGCGGATGGATCCACGAGGACAACCACGACGCGACCGAAGAAGAGCGCACGTTCATCAACGATCACTGGCGCCGCACGGCGCGCCTCTGGCGCATCCGTCACCTCGCGATGGAGGCGCACGATCAAGCGACCGTCGCTCGCGTCGACGCGATCCTCGGCCGCGCCGACAACGTGCTCGAGATCCAACTCGGCCGCATGCGTGTCCACGCGCCAGTGCTCACCGTCGCGCCCGGCACGATCGAGGTCAGCGCGGCGCCGCCGCCCGATCAGGTCGAGACGCAAGGCGCCGCGCCTTCGCCGCGACACATGTGGGTGAAGGGTTACTGGCACTGGAACGGCGCGCGCCACGTGTGGACGCCGGGTCACTGGGCCGAGCCGCCGCAGCCGGGCATGGTGTACTCGCCCGCGCGCTGGGAGAACCGCGGCGGACGCTACGTGTTCGTCGATGGTCGCTGGCAGCTCGGCGCGCCGCCCGCGCCCACGGTCGTCTACGAGCCGCCCCCGCCGCCCCCGCCGGTCGAGGTCGAGGCCGCACCGCCGCCGCCGATCGTCGAGGTCCGTCCCTCTGCTCCGCGCGGGAGCGTGTGGATCCCGGGCTACTGGCACTGGAACGGCGCGCGCCACGTGTGGATCTCGGGTCGCTGGTCAGCGGCACGCGCCGGCATGCGCTGGGAGCCCGATCACTGGGTTCGCACCGGTCGAGGCTACCGCCTCGAGCACGGTCACTGGGCTCGCTGAACCGAGTCGTTGAGTCGGACGATCGCAGCTTCCTGCGCGCGTAGCGACTCTTCCATCTTTTGCGCGCTCGTCACGAGCTGTTCGGACGAGCGCGCTTGTGTTTTCTGCGACGCCGCGAGCTGCGAGACGAGCTGCGAGATGTGCTCGATCGACGTCGTGATCTGACGGCTGCCCTTCGCCTGCTCCTGCGAGCTGCGCTCGACGTGCTGCGAGATGAGCCGCATCTTGTCGGCGCTCTTCGTGATGAGCTCGGTGCCGCGCGCCTGCTCCGCGGTGGCCGCCGCGATCTGCTGGACGGTCTCCGCGATGCGCCCGATCGCGTCGGTGACCTGCTTCGAGCCCTTGGCCTGCTCGACCGTCGCGCGCGCGATCGCGCGGACCATGTTGGTCGACTTCTGCGACGACTCGAGGATCTTCTTGAGCGCGCGCTCGGCCTCGTTCGAGACCTCGACGCCGCGATCGACGTTGTGCGCGCCGCGCTCGACCGCCGCGATCGCGTTCTTGCTCTCGGCCTGCACGGTCTTGATGAGGTCGGTGATCTCGCGCGTGATCGCGCCGGCGCGCTCGGCGAGGTCCTTGATCTCGTCGGCGACGACCGCGAAGCCCTTGCCTTGCTCGCCCGCCTGCGCCGCGATGATCGCCGCGTTCAGCGCGAGCAAGTTCGTCTGCTCGGCCACGTCGTCGATCACGTTCACGATCTGCCCGATCGCCTCGATGCGCGTGCCGAGGTTCGAGATGACCTGCACGGCCTCCTGCGAGCTCTCCTTGATGCGGTAGATCTCGCTGATCGTCTTCAAGATGGCCTCGGCGCCTTTCTCGGCGTCGAGCGCGACCTCTTCCGACAAGCGCGCCGTCTCGTTCGCGTTCGACTGGACCTGATCGATGGACACGTCCATCTGGTTCATCGACGAGCTCGTCTCTTCGGCCGTCAGCGAGAGCGCGTCGACGTTCTTGGCGACCTCTTTGATCGAGTAAGCCATCTCCTCGATCGAGCTCACGGTCTCGCGGACGCTCCCCGCGAGCTCGCCGATGTTCTCGGCGACCTCGTCGTGCGTCGCGGTCATCTCGAGGATCGACGAGCTCGACTCCTCGGCGCTCGACGCGAGCGTCTCGGCGTGCGTCGACACGTCGCGGATCGACGACGCGAGATCGCGCGCGATCTTCGAGGTCTCGTCGATTGATCCGAGCTGCCCGCTGATCCCGTCGCGGAGCCGCCGAACGGACTCTTCGATTTCCTTGCGGAGCTTGTCGCCCGCTTCGAGCCGCGGCATCTCCTTCGCGATTTCGCCGAGCGCGTCGTACACGCGGACGAGCGTCTCGTTCGAGCCCTCGGGCGCTCGCGCGGATTGCCCCTCGCGCGCGCGCCGGACCGCCGCGACGAGCGCCTCCGCCCCTTCGCCGCTGCCGGCGCCTTGCGACGCCCACCAGACGATGATCGAGGAGATGGCGCCGATGACGACGAACGCCGTCATCACGCCGCTGCTCGCCTCCTTGTTGAAGAACAGCGCCGAGCCCAAGGCGAGCAACAAGACGCCGACGATGCTGGCCAGTACGCGCCCGGAAACCATCGTGGCCTACGGTACGCGGCCATTCGCGGCGCGCGCAAGCGGTCTTCCTTCGAGGCGCGAACGTGTCGTCTCGATGGCGACCTCGCTCTCGTCTATCCCGACGAAGACCCTGCCGAGCCGCTCGGCCACCGCGAGCGTCGTTCCGCTGCCCGCGTACGGATCGAGCACGATCTCGCCCGGTGAAGAGAGCGCCCGGACGAGCCGCTCGAGGAGCGCCTCGGGCTTCTGCGACGGATACCCCGTCCGCTCGCGCGCGACGGGGGCGATGACGCCGATGTCCCAGACGTCTCCCATTGGAACGCCCGGTGTCGCCTCTTCGGTCTTCGACGACCGCGTCCGCCGCCCGTCCTTCACGACCGCGCGCTGTTTTTTCGTCCCCCACGTCGCGAGCGTCGAGGCCGCCAGCGGCTCGTACGTCGCGTTGTAACGAGGCTCGGCCTCCGCGCTCTTTCGATACCGGAGCAGCACGTCATGGACGCGCTGGAAATTCGGCGTCCGTGACGGCCAGCGCCTGTAGCGCCAGACGATCTCGCTCGCGAAGCAATCGTCGCCGAAGATTTCGTCGCAGAGCACCTTCACGTAGTGGCTCGTCTTGGGATCGACGTGCACGACGACGCACCCGTGCGGCGCGAGCATCTCGCGGACGAGCTCGAGCCTCGCGCCAAGCGCCTCGAGATAAGCGGCGCGATCCGCCCACCGATCGTCGAACGCGGCCCGCCCGTCGCGCGTCTCGAACGTGCGCCCCGTCAGAAAGGGCGGATCCATGTACGCGAGCGTCACGCGCTCGCGCATGGGGCTGGCGAGCACCCGCAGCGCGTCGAGGTTGTTGCCTCGATAGAGTGCGCTGCCATCGGGACGCGCCAAGACCCGCTCGACACGGCCCGATGTTTTGGCCAGGCCCGACGGACTGGCCTTGCCTTCCCACTGAAGACGAACTCTGCGCACGAACGAAATCGTATCGACCCCGATCGCGCGAGGTGTAGTTTCTGGCGGTGCGTTTCGCGCTGCTCGTAATGTTGACGGTGTTGCTCGTTTCGTGCTCGCGGCCGCCGCCGGACGCGACACCCGAGGGCGCGCTGCGCGCGTGGCTCGAGAGCATGAGCACGCAGGTGAACGACCCGCACGAGACGCATGCGGCCTACGCGCTGCTCAGCAAGCAGACTCATCAGGCGCTCGAGAAGCGCGCCGAGCGCGCGAGCCGCATCGAGGGTCGTCGCATCGATGCGACCGAGATGCTCGCGCAGGGACGCTTCGCGCTCCGCTTCGCGCCGAAGAGGTTCGTCACCACGCTCGCGGGCGACACCGCGAACGTCGAGGTGATGGGAGACGATCCCACCGAGCACGCCACCATCCACTGCGTCAAAGAGGGCGCCGTTTGGCGCATCGACCTCACACTGCCCGAGCTCACGGACCTTCCACGACGACAAGATCCCCAATAATCCTGACCATATGTCGCGCATGTAAGATAGATGTTTACATGCACCCCTACTGCAGGTAAACCGCGCACCTGTAACGCCGCAGTGCGGCATGCCAGGAGCTTTGGGGATGAAGGTTTTCGCTTCCGTCTTGTCCGTCTCGATCCTCGCCATCGTCGGCTGCGCTGGCACCGACGCGACCATCGACTCCACGACCGGCGACGGCGTCGAAGGGCTGAAGAAGTCGTGCGGCGGCATCGCCGACATCCAATGCCCCAAAGGCTACGAGTGCGAAAATCACCGCGACCTACCCGGACGCGATGGGCACCTGCAAGAAGAAGAAGACCTGCGTCCAGAACGAGATGTGCGCGATCTCGAGCCACTGGGACGGGGCGGCGTGCTCGTGCGTTCCGAACAGCTGCGTCCAGAAGACGATGTGCACGACCAATTCGCACTGGGACTCGATCCTCTGCGAGTGCGTCGAGAACGTGACGTGCATGACGCTCGAGTGCGTCAGCGGCTATCACTGCGAAATGAAGGGCCTGAACGGCGGCTCGACCGCGGTGTGCATCAAGAACTGAACTGTGATTGCGAGCGCCCGCGCGCAGCCTTACGCTGCCCGCAACAGCCATGGCTGAAGATCTCTACGCCGTGCTCGGCGTTCCTAAGAGCGCGGACGCGGAGTCCATCAAGAAGGCGTACCGCAAGCTCGCGAAGGATCTGCATCCCGACAAGAACCCGGGAAACAAGCAGGCCGAGTCGAAGTTCAAGTCGGTGAACCACGCGTACGAGGTGCTCTCGAACGCAGACCGCCGAAAGCTCTACGACGAGTTCGGCGAAGAGGGTCTTCGCGAGGGGTTCAACGCGGAGCAGGCGCGCGCGTACAGGCAGTGGGCTTCGCAACCGAGCGGCGGCGGACGCGTTCGCACGCAAGGCGGCGGCACCGTCAACATCGAGGACCTCTTCGGCGGCGCGGTCCAAGGAGGCGGCGAGGGCGGCTTCGGCGACGTCTTCGGCGACCTCTTCGGTCGCCAGCGAGGCCGTCGCGGACCGCTCCCAGGCCAAGACGTCGAGAGCGAGATCACCGTCGACTTCATCTCGGCCGTGCGCGGCACGACGCTCGAGCTCCGCACCGAGATGAGCCCCACGCCCGTCACCGTCCGCATCCCTCCGGGCGCGTCGGAGGGAAGCCGCGTGCGCATCGCGGGTCAGGGCGCGCCCTCGCCGAACGGCGGCCCACGCGGCGATCTCATCCTCACGATTCACGTGAAGCCGCACCCGCACTTCAAGCGCGAGGGCGACGACCTGCACCTCGACCTCCCGCTCGCGCTCCACGAGGCGTACTTCGGCGCGAAGGTCCGAGTCCCGACGATCGACGGCGCGTCCGTCACCATCAAGGTGCCGGAGCGCACGCAAGGTGGCACGGCCCTCCGCGTTCGCGGCAAGGGCGTCCACCGCAAGGGCCACCACCCCGGCGATCTCTACGTGCACTTCCAGATTCGGATGCCCACCGGCAACGGCACGGACCTCACCGCGCTGTTCGAGAAGCTCGCGGAGCACCAAAAGGAAGATCCGCGCAAAGACATCATCGTTTAGCGACGGCCGCGTCGTCCGCCGCCGCCGCCGCCCTTGCGACCCTTTTGGCCGGGCTGAAAGCGGGGCTTCTTCGGGCCGCGATCCGTCTTGTGCTTCGGTGCTTTGCGGGAGCGGGTTCGCTCGCCTTCGCCGCCGACGCGCTTGGCGTAGACCGTGCGGCGAATGAGGGACACGTCCGCGATCTCGAGGAGCATCGAGTCGCCGAGCTGCACGGAGTCGCCGCTGCGCTCGCCGATGGCGCGAAGGCCCGTGTCGTCGAGCTCGTAGCGGTCGCCGCCGAGATCTTCGAAGCGCACGAGGACGTCGACGAACGGCGTGTCGAGCGTGACGTAGATGCCGCTGCCCGAGAATCCTCCGACCGTGCCCGTGTAGCGCGCGCCGACTTTGTCGCGCATGAGGAAGGCGCGGTAGAGGTTCGAGATCTCGCGCTCGACCTCCATGGAGCGACGCTCGTTCTTCGACGAGAGGAGCGCGGCCTCGGCGAGCTCGGTCTGCTCGGTGTCGCTCATCTGCGAGCTCTTGCGCGAGTGCTCCGCCGCGAGCACGGCGTGGATGCCGCGGTGGACGAGCAAATCCGGGTAGCGGCGGATCGGCGACGTGAAGTGCACGTAGGCCTTCGACGCGAGCCCGAAGTGGCCGATGTTGGTCACGTCGTAGGTCGCTTGCTTGAGCGAGCGCAAGAGCAGCCCGTGGAGCACCGCGGCCTTCGGGTGGCCGACCATGCTCTTCAAGAGCTTCCCGAGCTCCTTCGGATCGCGCACGGCCTCGATGTCGGTCTTGAAGCCGAGCTCCTCGCAGAGCGCGAGGAAGCGCACGAGCTTCTGCTCGTCCGGCGGGGCGTGAACGCGAAACACGGTGGGCCGCTTGCGGCCGACGAGCCAGCGCGCGACGACCTCGTTGGCGAGGAGCATGAGCTCCTCGATGAGCTGGTACGCGCGGGCGACGCCGGCGTCCATCGCGCGCTTCTCGACGTCCTTCGGGTGACCGCTCTCTTCGTCGAGGATGATCTTCGCCTCGGGGAGCTCGAGGTCGAGGGCGCCGCGCTTCATGCGCTTCGCTCGGAGGATGCGCGAGAGCTCGTACGCGACGCGGAGGCCTTCGACCATCGGTCGCGCCTCGGGCTGCTCCTTGCCTTTGTCGGTGAGGCCGAGCGCGAGCGCGACGCCGCCATACGTGAGCTTCGCGGCGCTCCGCATGAACGCGCGGTGGAGCTTCTCGCCGACCACGTCGCCCTTCGCGTCGATCATGATCTCCGCGCACAAGCAGAGGCGGACCTCGTGCGGGAGGAGCGAGCAGAGGTTCGACGAGAGCGCGCGCGGGAGCATCGGCACCGCGCGATCAGGCAGGTAGACGCTGCAGCCGCGGCCGCGCGCCTCTTCGTCGATCTTCGTCCCGGGCTGCACGTAGCTCGAGACGTCGGCGATCGCGACCCACGCGCGGTAGCCGCCGTCGTCCATGCGCTCGACCCACACCGCGTCGTCGTGATCGCGCGCGTCCTCGGGGTCGATCGTCGGCAGCGGCAGGTGCGTGAGATCGACGCGGCCCGCGAGCATGTCGGCGGGGACGGTCTCGCCGAAGCGCTCGGCCTCGTGCACGGCGTTCTCGGAGTGGACCTCTTCGATCTGCTCGCTGACGAGGATCTTGGCGACCTCGACCGAGAGCTCGCCGGGCGTGCCGAGGACCGCGTCGAGCTTGCCCTCCGCGTTTTCGCCCTGAACCGTGGGCCAGCTCGTGAGCGTCACGACGGCCGCGTCGCCATCCTTGCCGCTGTTGCCCTCGGCGGTCTTGTCGACGCTCGACGGAAGGACGATCGGGCCGCGGATGCGCGAGTCGTCCGGCTCGAGCCAGGCGCTCTTGCCGCGCCGGCGGAGGACGCCCGCGACGCGCTTCGTGCCGCGCTCGACGATCGAGGCGACCTGGCCCTCGGGGCCGCGCGTCCCTCGCGCGACGATCTCGACCACGACCTTGTCGCCGTGCATCGCGCCGCCGATGGATTCGGGAGAAATGTAGACATCGCCGCCTTCTCGCGCGACGAATCCGGCTCCACGCGGGGTCATCGAGAGGTATCCCTCGACCGTCTCTCCGCGGACCTTCTTGGACTCTTTCGCGATGGCGTAGCGATGGCCGGGCCGTACCGAAAGCTCTCCCTCGTAGACCATGTCGTCGAGGAAACGGACGAGACCGGCGTATTGTCCTTCCTTGACGTCGAGCTCGCTCGCGATCTCTCGTGCGTGACGTGCGCGGTCCTGCTCGCCGAGCAAGCGAAGAATGCGGCTTTTCTGTGGAAGGGAAGACGAAGACATTGAGATGGGTTGCATATGTACCAGTTTTTTCTATGTGACTGACGTATGGGCGAATCCGAGCTGACCAAACACGACGAGCGCGTGCGGCGCATCGTGTACGCGGCGATCGTCGCGCTCACAGCGCTCGGGCTCGCCGCGAGCACGGCCTTGCTCGTCGACTATTTGCGGCCGCTGCCGCTATTTTGTTCGGAGGTCGGCGGCTGCGCGCAGCTGCGCGCCACGTCCTATTCGCACATTCTCGGGCTTCCAACGCCCGTGTTCGGCGTCGCAGGTTACACGGTGCTCGCGATTTTCACACTGCTTCGTGGGGACACGTCGCGCTTTCTGCACCTCGTCACGGCGACGTTCGGCGCGCTCGCGGCCGCGTACTTCCTCTACATCCAGGTGTCGCTGCGGACGTTCTGCGCGTACTGCATGACCGTCGACGTGACGAGCATCGTGCTCCTGTCGCTCGTGCTGATGCGCGTGCGCACGGAGGCGGACGGCCTCTCGAACAAACGCGCGATCGCGATCGGCGGTCTGTTCTCGTGCGCGATCGGCGTGCCGCTCGTGTCGAACGCGCTCGTGCGCACGCCCGTGCCCGAGGTGATCACGGCCGAGATCCAGAAGACGCCGCCCGGCCAGGTCACGATCGTCGACTTCATCGACTTCGAGTGCCCCTTCTGCCGGCAGACCGCGGTCGATTTCGAGCCCGCTCTCGCCAAGTATCGTGGCAAGTTCCGGCTCGTGCGAAAACAGATGCCGCTCACGCGCATTCACCCGCACGCCGCCACGGCCGCGCGCGCGGCGTGCTGCGGCGAGACGTTCGGCAAGGGCGACGAGATGGCGTCGAAGCTCCTCGCCACCCCCGTCGAGCAGCTCGACGACGAGGGCGAGACGAAGCTCGCCGCGAGCCTCGGCATCGACGAGAACGCGTTCAAGGCGTGCCTCGCCGACCCGCGCACCCAGCAACGGATCGAAGCGGACGAGGCCGACTTCAAGGCCGCCAAGGGCCACGCGCTCCCGACGATCTGGATCAACGAGGACGTGATCGAGGGCGCGCAGGGCCCGGAGAGACTGCAAAAGGCGATGGACAAGGCCATCAGCGAGGCGGGCAGTTGAGGGCGGCGATCTCGGCGTTCGCTTCGGTCGCGGTCGCGGCGGTGCTCGCGGGCTGCCCGCAGGAGCCGCGCGAGCGGCCCGACGTCGCGTGCGCGGACGTTTGCAAGAAGCGCATCGTCGGCTGCAGCGAGCACGAGTGCGAGCGGGGGTGCGCGTTCGTCCTCGACAGGCTCGTCGAGCACGAGCAAGAGACGGTGCTCCACTGCGTCGAGACCTCGCAAGGCTGCGACGACAAACACTGGGGCGAGTGCGCCGTGCGCGTCGGCCCGCACGTCGACGGCGGCCCCGACGTGCCGCCGCCGCTGCCGGAGCTCTGATGGCGATCCGTGTCCGCGACGATCGCGGTCGCGAGCTCGTGTTCGGCGCTCCGCCGGCGCGCGTCGTGTCGCTCGTGCCGAGCGACACGCTCGACGTGTGCGCGGTCGGCGGAGCGAGCGCGCTCGTCGGTCGCACCGATTACTGCGTCCTTCCCGAGGACGCCGTCTCGCGCGTCCCGAGCGTCGGCGGCACGAAGAACCCGCGCCTCGACGACATCCTCGACCTGAAGCCCGATCTCGTCATCGCGAACCAAGAAGAGAACACGCGCGGCGATCTCGAGAAGCTCGCGCAGCGCGGCGTCCGCGTGCTCGTCGCGTTTCCGAAGCGCGTCGCCGATGGCCTCGCGCACCTCGCCCGCCTCGCGCGCGTCTTCGCGACCGAGCGCGACGCGTCCGTGAAGGACCTCGTCCGCCGCGGCTACGACGCGCACCGGCGGGCCGAAGAGGCTCGCGCGCGAACGGCGCCGCTCCGCGCGTTCTGCCCGATCTGGATGGACCCGCTCATGACGATCCACGGCGCGACGTTCATCTCCGACATGCTCGATTTGTGCGGCGCCGAGAACGTCTTCGCCGATCGCGAGCGACGCTACCCGCTCGCGGCCGACCTCGCGAACGCGCAGCCCAAGGAGCCCGGCGAGCGCGACGTGCGCTACCCGCGCGTCACGCTCGACGAGGTGGTCGCGCGCGCCCCCCAGCTCGTGATCCTCCCGGACGAGCCGCACCCGTTCAGCGAAGAGGACGCCGCGGTTTTTCGCGCGCACCTTCCGTCGGCGGTCGTCGAGCGCACCGACGGAAAAGATCTCTGCTGGTACGGCGCGCGCAGCGTCGACGGAATCGACCGCGTCCGCCACATGATCGATCAGCTTCGCGGGTCGGTCGCGAGCAAACCGAAGACGGCGTGATCGAGCCAGCGGCCGTGGCAGCGCTCGGCTTGTCGCGCGATGCCCTCGAAGCGGAAACCGAGCCTGCCGATGACGGCGAGCGACGCGCGGTTGTCGGTCGCCGCGGCGACGCGGATGCGGTGCGCGTGCAGCGTCGAAAACGCCCAGTGCATCACGGCGCGCGAGGCCTCGGTCATGTAGCCGTGCCCCGTCGCGTCGGTGCGGAGCCAATACCCGAGCTCGACGCTCTGGTGCAGGTGCGCGAACGCCTCGAGGCCGACGACGCCGAAGAAGCGCCTCGTCTTCTTGTCGCGAATGCCGAAGCGGCACGCGCGCGCGTTGTCCCAATCCTGCGCGCTCGCGTCGGCGTAGCGGTAGCTCGCGTCCTGGTCGGTGTTGAACGGCACCCACGGCAGCCACGGCTCGAGCTCGGCGCGCGAGCCGTGCACCGCGCTCCACAGCTCGGCTGCGTCGGGTGTCTCGATGGGCACGAGCAGAAGCCGCGGCGTCTCGACCGGACGCCGGACCACCTCGATGCGCGGAGGCACAGCAAGCATGTGTGCTTTGTAACTTACGACTTCTTCGCTGTCTCGCGAACCGTCGGATACGCCGAGACGATTTCCTTCGTCGGGCGCTCGACCCCCTCGAGCGGGCTCGTGACGAGGTCGCGGCCGTCGCTTGCAAAATACAACGACTCGCCGACCTGCGGCTCGCCCGGGTTCGGGATGATCGCGCCGTTCATGAAGAACTTGATCCCGCCGTGGACGCGCCGGCGGAGCGCGAGGTGCCCCTGCAGGAAATCGCCGGTGCGGCGGTCGCGCACCGCGACGCAGAACCCGTCACGGAAGTGGTACTCGGTGTTCTTGGTGACGTAGACGCGGTGACGCCTGCGGTCGGATCCAGCGAACTCTTTGGTGGCGCTTTGCATGGCTCGCCGACGTTGCCAAAGGACGCGCCGGGCGGCCAAGTTCCTCACTTATCGAAACGTTCTACGGCAAGGCGAGGAGCGCGGGGCTTATCGGCGCGTCGCGCTTGAGCTCGCCGAACGTGATCTCGGTCTTGTTGCGGTTGTCGTAGACGATCGTCGCCTTGCGCGGGCGCACGAGGTCGGCGTCGAGCGAGAACGTGAGCTTGCGGAGGCGAAGCGCGGTCTTCGGCGTGCACTCGAACGCGGGCCCGGTCGTATCGGAGGGGATCTCCTTCACGTCGAAGCGCGTCTTCAGCCCGCTCACGTCGCCGCCGAGCATCGCACGAAGCGCGTCGACGTCGGCTTGCGCGTTCGTGTCCGCGGGGATGCGCCCGCCGCCGTGGAGACCTTTGTATGCGAGCCCTTCGGGCGCGACCCAGTAGGTGACCGAGTCGGGAGGACCGAGCTCCCAGCGAAGACGGTTCGGGTACTGCAAGTAGAGCGTCCCGCTCGACTGCACCTGCGAGCGCAAGAGACCGACCGTGGCGACTTGCGTGAACGGGCCGACGAGCGTCTTCGCGCCCGCGCGCGCACGCGTGATCGCCGCGAGCTTGTCGTCGACCGAGTCCGCCCGTGCGACGAGCGCGCGCGTCGTCATGGCGAGCGCGCCGAGCAAGAAGGTGCGCCGCCTCATCGCGGCAACCTCGTACCTGCGCTTCGCTCCGGCGTGCGAGGTTGCATGGTCATTTCGCGTCCCCGCCGATCTTCGGACCGCCCGCGCGCTTTCGGCCCTCGTCGTAGCGGCCATCTTCGAGGATCGGGTCGGCCGCGATCGTCTCTGGCGGCGCCTCGCTTGCGGGATCGTGACCTTCGGTGAACGTCGCCCTGAGATCGAATTTCACGAACGCGCCCGAGAGGTGCGGTCCCTTGCCGACCCACAGCACGCGATCGGTCGCGTCGGCGATCACGCCGTGCGTCGCGATGATCGCGTCGATGGTGCGCCTGTCGCCGAGCTGGCACGCCTCGCCCTTGGCGCACGAGTGGTCGCGCAGCATGCCGACGGCGCTCGTCGGGTCGACCGACGCGGGCGCGAGCGCGCCGAGCATCTCGTCGAGCCGCGCGCGCCGCGCGAGCGTCGTCGTGTGCTCGCGCACCGCGACGTTCTTCGGATCGTCCTTGAGCGCGCCCTCGAAATGGTTGGTCACGGCGACGCGCTGGGGGTCGGCAAAATCGCGCCGAACGGAGGCCGGGTGTCCTGGCGCGCGCTCGACGACCGCGAACTTCCCCTTCGCGTCCGCGACGAACACGATGTGCGAGACCATCACGTCCTGCTTCGAGAGCACCTCGACGGCCTCGTCGGTGTCGTGCGCGCTCTGGAGCGTCTCGCGGAGACTGAAGACGACGGGGAGCCCGGTCGTGCGCGGCTCGCCCGCGCGCGCGCCGTTGACGAGGATCGTGACGCCCTCGAGGTTCATCCCCGTGAGGACGCCCGTGAGGCCCGGCCACGCCACGCTCGCGTAGGGAATTCGGCCATTTTCACGGACGAAATAGACGACCTTGTCCGTGTCGAAGACGTCACCGATCTCCATGTCGAATGCCCGTCCGACGTAGACGTGCCCGTCTTTAGTCATCTGGGGGCCGAGCGCGAAGGCCGAGCAGCCGATGAGCGGCGAGTGCTCGAAGGAGAGCGAGATGTCGTACACCGAGTGCAGGAACACGACGCGCTCGTACGTCGGCATGCGGCCCGCGTTCGGATCGGGCTGCATCGCGCTCGCCGCCGACGCGAGCTCGCGCCGCCGTGCCTCGGGCACGTTGTCGTCGATGTGGCGATAGCGCACGCGGCTGATGTCCATGATGAGCGTGCGCAGGAACGAGACCGGCACGAAGTGCTCGAAGCTCCCCCAGAGCGCGGACTCGTCCGCGTTCATGCGATCGCCGAGGAGGTGCGCGAGCCGCTCGCCGAGCTGCTCGGGCGTGCCCTCGAGGTACGCCTCGCGGACGCCGGCGCGCACCATCGAGTACGCGGGGCCGACGCGGCGGATGCCGCCCTGCTCGACCATGGTCTCGCTCGGCACGTCGACCTTGGGCGCGGAGAACGCCGTCGCGCGGACGATCGCGAAGTGCGCGGCGAACGGCGCGACGAGGACGACGGCGAGCGCGATCAGCTTCGATCGACGGCGCATGCGCTCGTTACTCCGCGGCGCCGGAGAGCGCGGTCGTGCGCTTGCTGCTCGGCGGCGCGCTCGACTCGACGCGGACCACCGTGCGCGGCGCGTTTCGAAGCAAGTGAACGTCCGCCATCGTGCGGAGCACGGTCGCGACGATGCGCGCGGGGTCGCGCACGCTGTCGAAGTGCGTGACGCGCTCTTCCTCCGGCGGGTAGAGCACGTCGACGAGGACCTCGCGGATGCGCATCTTCGCGGCGACGCCGCGGAGCAGCACCTCGGCCTCGAACGCGTAGCCCTCGGCTCGGCAACCGAGCGAAAGCGTCGGCGCGATCGGGTAGCGACGAAGCCCGCACTGCGTGTCGCTGATGCGCTTTCGCGCGAAGCCCGAGAGCACGATGTTCGAGAAGCGGTTCGAGAGTTGGTTGGCGCGCGGCGCGCCCGCGCGGACGAGATCGCGCACGCCAAGCACCAGATCGTTCGGATCCTCCGACGCCTCGAGCACCATGCGCGCCGCGTGGGGCGGGTGCTGTCCGTCGGCGTCGACCGTGAGCGCGGCCTGGTACCCGAGCTGCGCGGCTTCCGCGAGGCCCGTGCGAAGCGCGGCGCCCTTGCCTCGATTTCGGGTGTGCGAGACCACGCGGACCCCGCGCGCGCGCGCCACGGCGGCCGTCCCGTCCGTGCTCCCGTCGTCGACCACGAGCAGGTCCTCCGGCTCGAACATGGGCATCTCTGCGAGGAGCCCGTCGATGACCCCCTCGAGGGTGGCGCGAGCTTCGAACGACGGGACGAGGATGCAAGAACGCATGCAGTGGACATCGCGGCGAAGCCGCGGAGCAGTGGAAAGCTTGTGGCAAAAATGTGGCGCGATCGACGATTGACCGCGCACCGCGGCTCATCTAGCACAACTGCCCGAGCCATGCAGGATCGCCCACCAAAAGCCGTACGCCTCGTCATCGAGACGCGGCTCGGCTCGGGCATGACACGGAAGGAAATCGAGCAGCGCTTATCGCGAATGATCGCTGACCTGAAACTCGGAGACTCCGAGCTCTCAGTGCTGCTTACCGGTGACGATCAAATCCGGGAGCTCAATCGCTTTTATCGAAAAAAAGATCGCCCGACCGACGTCCTCGCGTTTCCGATGGAGGAATGTATCCCCGGGGTTCCGCGTTTGCTCGGCGACGTGATCGTGAGCCTCGAGACGGCGCGCGAGCAGGCGGCGGAGGCACGTCGCAGCCCGATCGACGAGGTCACGATGCTCCTCGCCCACGGGCTCCTCCACCTGCTCGGTTGGGATCACGACACGAAATCGAAGGACCGGGCCATGCGCCGTGAGACCGATCGCCTCTGCGAGGTCGCGCGGAAGCCCCAAAAAATCAAGACGCGGCGCGATCAACGTCCGGAGCGGGCGCAGCGCAAACTGAGTTAAAGCGCGTTCAGAATGGAGCAAAAGGATCCGAAACTAGGTCCCTTTTCGCCACGACCATTCGCGCTCGACCCTATTTTCCAGCCGCTCCGCGCGAGCCGATCGCAAAGACCCTCGTTTTTCCCCTTGCGAGATGCACAGGGCGAGTGTTACCCATGTTTTGCAGGCCCCGCGTAACGGGGGCGTCGCTCTCGAACGAAGATTTCGGATTAGAGCGCCGACCAAGAATGATGATTCATCATTAGGAGGATGTTGACATGACCCAGAAGCGTCTGACGAAAGCCCAGGTTGTTGCCGAGATTGCGGAGATGTCGGAGCTCGACAAGAAGAGCGTCAACCGCGTGTTTGAGAGCCTCACGGAAATCATCAAGAAGCAGCTCGGCTCGCGCGGTCCCGGCGAGTTCGTGATCCCCGGCCTCCTCAAGCTCAAGGTCCGCAAGACCAAGCCGATCCCGGCCGGCCCGCGCTACAACCCGTTCACCAAGCAGATGGAGAACCGCCCGGCGAAGCCCGCGCAGAAGAAGATCGGCGCGCGCGCGCTCAAGTCCCTCAAGGACCTGATCCAGTAATTCTAGTTTCTGCTCAACAACGAAGCGGCGTGTCGGCTCACGAGTCGGCGCGCCGCTCTCGTTTTGTGCGCGATCCGAGCCACGTGGCGCCCGAGAGCAAACCGAGAAGCAGCACGCCGGACAGATCGCCGAGCCGCGCGAAAACGGTCTTTTGCTCGAGGAGCGCGGGCTGCGTCGCCAAAGAACCCGCAATGATCGGCTCGTAGCGCGCGCGCACGAGACCCGTCGCGTCGACCCACGTCGTCGGCCCGAAGTTCACCGCGCGCACGAAATCGCGCCGGAGCTCGATCGCGCGCATCGCCGCGATGCGAAGGTGGAGCTCGCTCTCGAACGTGCCGACGAACCAGGCATCGTTCGTCACGTTGACGAGCAAGTTCGGGCTCGCGTCCATCGCCTCGATGCCCGCCTCGGGGAGCGTGTCCTCGAAGCAGTTGAGCACCGTCGCGCGGATCGGCCCCGTCGTGAGCGCGACCTGTCGCTCGCCGGGGATCATGCCTGTGCCGCGCGCGAACGTGCGCCGCAGGATCGGAAACGTGCCCGAGAGCGGCACGGACTCGCCGAACGCGAGCAGGTGCATCTTGTGGTACGGCGGATCGACGCGGCCGTCGTGCACGATGGTCGCGGAGTTGTACGAACCGTCTGGGCCGCGCATGAGGAGCCCGGTGAGCACGGGGCCGCGCACGCCGGCTTGGAGCACGGCGTACACGCCCGAGAGATCGTTCTTCGCCGTGGCCGACATCGTGTACGGGAACGCGGCCTCGGGCCACACGACGAGATCGGCGCCGCGCTGCTCGGCGGCGATCGTGAGCATCGTGAGGCGCCGCAGGATCGCGTCGGCGGAGCTCGGGTCCCATCGCGTGCGAGCTTCGGTGAGAGGCTCGACCAGCGCGACGCGCGCCTTGGGCGCCCTTTGACGCGCGGCCTCGACCGACGAAATTCGGAGCGCGCCGGCGATCATCATCGCGATCGGGACGCCGAGCGCGATGCCTGCATACTGCAACGACTTGCGGCGATCGCGTTGCACGAGGGCGCGCACGCACTCCGCGAGGAGCGCCGACGAGAGCGCGATGAGCGCGCTCGTCCCGCGCTCGCCCACGACGTCCGCGATTTGCACGAGGCTTCGCATCGGCGAGATCCCGCCGGCCACCGTCCACGAGAAGACGCCCGGCACGAACGTGCTCACCCAGACGGCGATCGCGAACGAGAGAAAGCTCGGCACGCGCCGCGCGTAGAGCTGCCGCGCGAGCCACCCCGCGACGAGCCATCGAAGGCCCTGGAACATCCCGAGCAAGACGAGCGCGAGGACCCCGAGCGACCAGCCCAGATCCGTGAAGCGCGTGATCGTCGAAGGCACGAAGCGCAGCACCGCGACGTTGACGGCCGTGCCGAAGACCCAGCCACGGAGCGCGCCCGAATACCACTTGGCGCGCGCGTCCTCCGTGAAGAGCACGTACGCGAGCGCCGCCTGCCCGATGAACGCGAACGGATAGAAATCGACCGGGGGCGTCGCGAGCCCGAGCGATGCCCCCGCGACCGCCGAGATCGCGACGCTACGGTTCACAAAAGCGAAACGGGGCATGGGTCTCGAAACCCATACCCCGTTCCCCGTTCTCGAGGCGAGCGCAGGGAGCTCAGAAGTAGAACGTCAGACCGCCCGTCATCAGCATGCCGCCGCTCGTGTTCGTCGTGTTGCCCGTGGCCGGGTCGATGAACTCGGGGGCGCTCGTCGCGCTGTTGTCCGTGCGGCCGCGGATGAAGCCGCGCACGTCGATGTTGAACGCGATGTTGCGCGTCATGCGGTACTCGAGGCCGATGCCCGCCTGGCCGCCGAAGTAGTGGTAGCTCTGCGTGTCGCCGAGCGCGATCGGGTCCGAGCCCGACTGGTACGTGTCGTTCGTCACGTTCGCGACGCTCCAGCCGAAGCCGGCGAGGATGTAGACCTGCGCGCGGCTGCGCGGGTTGAGGAAGAAGAGGCCGTTCAACGTGAACGCCGTCTCGTTGCGCGCGTAGTCGTTGTAGTCGCGGCCGATGATGAAGTCCGCGCCCGCTTCGACGCCGAACCACGGCGAGGGCTTGTAGCGGAGACCGGCGCCGAAGCCGCCGAGGCCACCACCGTTGCGACCGTCACGGCCGCCGATGAACGCGCCGTCGAGGCGGAGGTTCAAGCCCCACTCCCGCTCCGGCAAGGTCACCGGACGACGGACGTAGTAGTAGCGATAGTCCGGCGGCGGCTGGCGAAGGACCACCACGGGCGGAGGCGCCGGCTGGTAGACGACGACAGGAGGCTGGACCGGCGCCTGCTGCACGACCACCGGAGGCGGCGGCTGCACGACGACGGGCTGCTGCGGCGCAGGGAGCGGTTGGAGCTGGGTCTGAGTGCCTCCACCGATCGTGATTTGCGCGCCACCAAGCCCCGGAACTTGAGCGTCCGCGCAGAACCAGCTACCCGGCGGGCAATTCGGATTTTGCTGCGCCGAAGCGACAGCCGAAACGCCCATCACGAGAGCAAACGCGGTGATTGAAGCAACCGTCTTCGTCGTCATGACCTCGTGCCTCCAGAAGCACGCAGCATAAGCCTAAGCAATGCCAGTGCCACGGCAAGCCATTCGGTACCGAGGGATTTCCCGTGTGCCAACCCCCGGCCGTGGACGCCCGTTCACACGTAAAGGGTAACCCTTTTCTGCTATTCGGGGGCTCGCCGTGCCGACCATCCACCTGAAACCCGGCCACGTCCAGCCCGTCTGGGCGGGACATCCGTGGGTGTATGCCCAGGCCGTCGATCGCGTGGAGGGCGGGGCGACGGCAGGCGACGAGGTGCGAGTCGTCGATCCGCGGGGCAATTTGATGGGGCGCGGGTTCTACTCGCCCAAATCCGCCATCGTCGTGCGCATCCTCGTGCGCGACGACAAGACGCGCATCGATGGGCGCTTCTTTCACGAGCGGATCGGGCGCGCGGACGCGTGGCGAAAGGCGTGCGAGCTCCCGGGCCCCGACACGAATGGCTACAGGCTCGTGCACGCCGAGGGCGACGATCTCTCGGGGCTCATCGTCGATCGATTCGGCGACGCGATCTGCGTGCAGCTCGGCACGTTCGGCATGAAGCTCCGCGAGAGCCTCGTACTGCAAGCGCTGCTCGACGTCGTGCGGCCCAAGACGATCATCGATCGCACCGCGACGAACATCGGCAAGGCCGAAGGCTTCGAGGCGGGCAAGGGCGTGCTCCTCGGCGAGGACACGAAAGACCTCGTGTTCCTCGAGCGTCGTCTTCGGTACGCGATCCCGATCGAGCTCGGCCAAAAGACGGGGTTCTATTTCGATCAGCGCGCGCTCCGGGCTCGCATCGAGCAGCTCGCGAAGGGCAAGCGCGTGCTCGACTCGTATTGCTTCGTGGGGCCGTTCGCGATGGCGGCCGCGCGCGGCGGGGCGAGCGAGGTGATCGCGTGCGACGAGAGCGCGCTCGCGCTCGAGGTCGCGGCGTCGTGCGCGCGGCTGAACGGCCTCGAGAAGACGATGTCGTTCCAGCGCGCGGACGCGCGGCATTTGCTCGCCGACGCCAAGAGCAGCTTCGATCTCGTGCTGCTCGATCCTCCGCGGCTCGCGTCGACGCGCGGAGGCAAGGACAACGCGCTCGTTCAGTACACGAAGATCGCCGAGCTCGGGTGCCGCGCGGTGAAGCCTGGCGGGTTCGTGGCGATCTCGTCGTGCTCCGCGGCGGTCGACATGAACGCGCTCGTGCGCGCGCTCGCCACGGGCGCGCTCCGAGCGAACCGCGAGGCGATCGTCGTCGAGCGGCATTTCCAGGGCCCGGATCACCCGGTGCTCGCGGCGCACCCGGAGGGGCTGTACTTGAAATCGCTGCTCGCGCGCATCGAGACGAGGGGACGATGAGGCCGCTGGAGGCGCTGGACCAAGAGGCTGCCGCGCGGCTCGAAGGCATGCTCTTCGATCTCGACGACACGTTCCTCACGCACGGCGTGCTCACGCGCGCGGCGTACAGTGCGCTGTGGGATCTGCACGACGCGGGCATGAAGCTCCTCGTCGTGACGGGACGCCCTTCGGCTTGGGGGCAGTTCGTCGGACGTCAGTGGCCGATCGACGCAGCGACCACCGAGAACGGCGCGATCGCGATCCTGCGCGACGGGAATCGCGTCGTGCGCGTCGACCCGTGCGACCACGAGGAGAGAGAGTCTCGGCGCTCGAAGCTCTCCGCGGTCGTCGTGGACCTGGCGTCCCGCATCCCCGAGCTGAAGCTCGCCGACGACACGACCGGACGCGTCAGCGACGTCGCGTGGGACATCGGCGAGAACGAGCACGTCCCGGCCGAGCGCGTCGCGCTCGCGCGGTCGATCATCGCCGAGCATGGCGCGCGAAGCTCGTGCTCGAGCGTCCACTTGCACGCGACCTTCGACGGCGACGACAAAGCGACCGGGACCGTGCGCCTCCTCGCGTCGAAATTCGGCGTGGACGTCGGCATGGCGCGGTCGCGCTGGGCGTTCGCGGGGGACAGTGGAAACGATCGCGCCTGTTTCGCCGCGTTCGACACGACGTTCGGCGTCGCGAACGTGCGCGACCACGTGGGGGCGCTCTCGGTCCCGCCGCGCTACGTCGCGCCTTCCGCCATGGGCGAGGGCTTCGTCGAGATCGCTCGAGCCATTCTTCGATGTAAAATGAGGTAAGGAAACCCCATGTCGAAAAGCACCGAGCTGCTCGAAGCCGCGAAGAAGCACCTCTACGGCAACTACAAGCCGTCAGCGTTCGTCGTCGAGCGCGGGCGCGGGTGCGAGCTGTTCGACGTCGACGGCAAGCGGTGCCTCGATCTCGCGGCGGGGGTCGCCGTCTCGTCGGTGGGCCACGCGCACCCGACGCTCGTCGCCGCGATCGCGGAGCAAGCTGGCAAGGTGCTGCACGCGTCGAACTACTATTACAACGAGCCGAACATCCGCCTCGCGGTCGAGCTGTGCAAGCGCACGGGGTTCGATCGCGCGTTCTTCTGCAACTCGGGCGCGGAGGCGAACGAGGCGCTCCTCAAGCTCGCGCGTCACCACTTCCACGTGAAGGGCGAAAAGAAGCGCCAGCGCATCGTCGCCTTCCACAACGCGTTCCACGGCCGCACGATGGGCGCGCTCTCGATGACGGGCACGCCCAAGTACCGCGAGGGCTTCGGAGAGATGGGCCCGGTGACGCACGTCGCGTACGGCGATCTCGACGCGGTGAAGGCGGCGATGGGACCCGACGTGGCCGCGGTCATCGTCGAGCCGGTTCAGGGCGAGGGCGGCGTCTTCGTCGCGCCGCAAGGGGTTCATCGCGGCGCTCCGGAAGATCTGCGACGAGCACGGCTCGCTCCTCTTCGTCGACGAGGTGCAGACGGGCGTCGGGCGGCTCGGGCGGTTCCTCGGTCACGACGGAATGGGCGCGCGCGCCGACGCGATCGCGCTCGCGAAGGGGCTCGCGGGCGGCGTGCCGATTGGCGCGATGCTCACGACCGAGGCGCTCGGCGGCGCGCTCCCGCCGGGGACGCACGGCTCGACGTTCGGCGGAAATCCGCTCGCGTGCACGGCGTCGCTCGCGGTGCTTCGGATCCTCGACGACGAGAAGCTCATCGCGGGCGCGCACGAAAAGGGCGAGGCGCTCCAGAAGATGCTCGAGGCCCTCGTCGCGGAGCTCCCGCAGGTTTGCGAGTCCGCGCGCGGAGACGGGCTCCTTCGGGGCATCGTGATGAAGCCCGGTCACGTCGCGCGCGACGTGCTCCCGAAGATCCTCCAGAACGGCGTGATGCTCACCGCGGCCGGCGAGCGCGTCCTCCGCTTCTCGCCGCCGCTGGTCGTCACGCTCGCGCAGCTCGAGGAAGGCGTCGCCGTCGTCCGCAAGGTGCTCGCCGAGATGTCGGCGAAGGCCTCGGCGGGCGCGGCCGCGACTGCCTGATGGAGTGTCCCGCGTGCGGGCGCGAGATTGATCCGCTCCGCGCGGGTCAGGTCGCGTTCGTCGGCGGCCGCTTCGTTTATTTTCGCGATCAGGCGCACAAGCTCCAGTGGCTCGCGTCGATCTCGACGACGGCGCGCGACGACGTCGCGACCGCGGAGCCGCCTCCGGTCGCGATCACGCACGTCGAAGAGCCGGAGCCGCCCGCGCCCGACGAGCCCGAGGCAGCGCCAGAACCGGCGTTTCCGGACGAGGAGCCTCGCTCGATGCCGATTCGGCGCTGGGCCGCGAGCGAGGAGCCGCCTTCCATGCGCGTTCCGCGATCGCGCGCGAAGCCGAGCGTCGATCGCGCGGCCACGTGGACCGTCATCGTCGCGTACGCGGGGGCGATCGCCGGAGCGCTCGCGCTCGGCGTGGCGCTCGTCGGTGCGAGCGGAGAGCCGCTCCGGCTGCCGCTAGCCGTCGTGTCGTGCGCTTGCGCGCTCACGTACGCGCTCGCGGTCACGCCGCGGCTCTTGGTGCGGACGCCGCTCGCCGGCGCGGCTGCGGTCGCGGTCGCGTGCGGCGCGGCGATCTTCGCGCGCGCGACGGGAGCCGCGTCGCTGACGTCGCTCGCGTCGCTCGCGGGCGTCGCTGGGGCCGCGTTCATCGCTGCGTGTGCGGCGATGCTCCGCGCAGCAGAGCCCGTCGCTGCGATGCGCGCGAACGTCCTCGCCGCGCTCGACGTTCCCGCGAAGACGGCCGCGGGAGAAATCAGCGCAGGCGAAGTGCGCGCCGGCGAGCAGGTGACCGTCTCGGAGGGCGAGACCGTTCCCGTCGATGGCGTCGTCGCGTCGGGAGAGGCGCTCGTCAGCCCTTGGTACGACGCGGACACCGACGTGACGAAGCGCGAAGGCGCCGCGGTCGTCGCGGGTGCGCGCGTGGTCTCGGGTGCGATGCGCGTCACGTCGACGTGGACGAACGCGGATCGCGCGTACGCGAAGCTGCTCGTCGCGCCGCACGCGCGCGCCTTCGCGTCGGCGCCGCTCGTGCAGCTCGCGAGCCTCGTCGACGTCCGCGCGCTCGGGCCGATCGCGCTGGTCGTGGGAGGCATCGCGTTCTTCACGGGCGCGTCGGTGCTCGAGGCCATCGCGTGCGCCGCGGGCGCTCTCGCGGCGTTCTCCGCGCCGGTCTCTTCGTTCGCCGTCGCGCTCCTCCACGCGCGCGGTCACCTGCGCGCGCTCCAGCACGGCATCGTGCACCGCGACGCGCGTCACTTCGATCTCGCCGGTCGCGCGCAGATCGCCGTCGTGTGCGCGCGCGGCACCGTGCTCCTCGGCGAGCCCGAGATTGTCGCCATCGAAGCGCTCGGCGCGAACGAGCCGCAGTCCGTGATCGCGCTCGCGTCCGCCGTCGCGACGGGCGGCGCGCACCCGTTCGCCACGGCGATCCTCCGCGCCGCGCGCGCGCGCGGGGTCCGCGCGGAGAACGTGCGAAACCCCGTCCACGCGGGCTCGGGCGCGACCGCGATCGACGCGCAGGGCGAGCGCATCGTGCTCGGGCGCCGCGTCTTCTTGCTCACCGAGAAGGTGAGCGTCGCGGTCGCCGACGAGCTCGTCCGCGAGCACGAGTCGCAAGGGCGCAGCGTGCTGCTCGTCGCGCGCGCCGGCAAGGTCGTCGGGATCGTCGCGCTACAAGACGGCCTTCGCGCCGGCGCGCGCGCCGCCGTCCAAAAGTTGCATGATGCACGCATCGAGCCGGTGCTCCTCTCGGGTGAGGCGCGCGAGACGTGCGAGACGATTGCCCGCGCGCTCGACATCGAGCACGTCCGCCCGGAGGTCGACGGTCCCGATCGTGGCGCGGAGGTGCGCGCGCTTGCGGAAGGCGGTGACGTCGTCGCCGTGCTCGGTCACCCGTCCGCGGACGACGCCGCGCTCGGCGCCGCTGACGTCTCGGTCGCGCTCGACGCCGCGGGCGCGAGCCCCGGCGAGTGGGGTGTGGCGCTCGCGTCCGACGACGTGCGCGCGGCCGCCGAGGCGCTCACGATCCCGCGCGCGGTCCGCGACCGGAGCGTTCGGACGATGATCGTCGCGCTCACGCCCGGTCTGCTCACGTCGTTCGCGCTCGCCTTTCAGGTGGTGCCCGCTTGGATCGGACCCATCGTCGGCGCAATCACTGCGTCGATCGCGCTCCTCTACGCGAAGGAGTGAGTCAGCCGACGACCGTGTAACCGGCTTTTTTCACAGCCTCGCGGATGCCATCGACCGAACCGACGGCCTCGTCGAGATCGAGCTCGACTTTTCCGATCTCCACCTGCGGCGACGAAACGCCCGGCTGGCGCGAGACCACGTTGCGGACCGCGGCGACGCACCCGCCGCAAGTCATGCCATCGACACGTAGCGAGAGGTGTTTGCTCACGCGTTCGAAATAAGGCGCGCGGCCCCACATTTCAAGCCGCGACCCTCGTCAATCGGACGCGCCGCGGTTATGCTCCCGGCCTGCGCGGCTCGGTTCAGCCTCGTGCCGGGGGGCTTTTTCGGTGGCGCATTCGAGCTCATGGCGGACCCGATAGCGACACGCACGAAAGAGGAGGACGCCGCCATCGCGCGGGTGGGCTCTACCATCCGCGGCAAGTGGCAGCTCGACTCGCTCCTCGGCGTGGGCGGCGTCGCGGCGGTGTTCGCGGCGACGCATCGCAACGGTCAGCGCGCCGCGCTCAAGGTGATGCACGTCGAGCTCGCGCGCGATCGCTCGATCGTCGAGCGCTTCTTGCGCGAGGCGTACGTCGCGAACAAGGTCGGCCACCCCGCTTGCGTGCGCGTGATCGACGACGACACGACCGAGAGCGACGAGCCGTTCCTCGTCATGGAGCTGCTCGAGGGCGAGACGGTGCGCGATTACTGGCGTCGCACGGGCAAGACAATCCCCGTCTCGCAGGCGCTCCACATCGCCGAGCGCGTCCTCGATTGCCTCGCCGCGTGTCACGCGGTCGGCGTCGTCCATCGCGATCTCAAGCCCGCGAACATCTTCATGACGAGGAGCGGCGCGATCAAGCTGCTCGACTTCGGCGTGGCGCGCGAAGAAGGCGCGCGGCACGAGGGCGACAAGACGCTCGGCCTCGCGCTCGGCACGCCAGCGTACATGTCTCCCGAGCAGGCCAACGGCCGCGTCGATCGCATCGACGGGCGCTCGGATTTGTTCTCGGTTGGCGCGCTCCTCCACGCGCTCATCACGGGCCGCCGCATCCACCGGGGCAGGACCGAGAAGGAGTCGCTCCACCTCGCCGCGAGCCAGCCCGTGCCCTCCGTCGCGACGGTGGATGCGACGCTGCCGGCCGAGCTCGTGCGCCTCATCGACAAGGCCCTCGCGTGGGAGCCCGAGCGAAGGTGGAGCAGCGCGCGCGAGATGCAGAGCGTCGTGCTCTCCGCGATGCGCTTCGCGACCGACGAGCGCCGCGCCTCGGCGGAGGCCGAAGGCGAGGCCGAGGACGCCGAGCTCACGCCGGTGCACGAGGTGGTGGCGCGCGACGACGCGCGCGTTCGCGAGGTCGAGGCCGTCCTCGCCACGTGGGACGACGCGCTCGTCTCGGGGCTCCTCCAAGGGTTCGAGTCGAGCAACGCCGAGCCGACGATGCGCCGCGCGTTCGACGCGTGCGGCGAGGTGCAGCGCAGGCGAAACGCGGTGATCTCGCTCGTCGTGCGCCCGTTCGGTTTCGTCGCGTTCGATCACGTTCTCTGGCAACCGAAGGGAGCGCTCGCCGCGATCCCGCACCGGCTCTTCGAGGGCGGCGTGCGCGCGATACGCGTCCTTCCGGGGATCACGTTCGCCGAGCTTCGCACGCTCCTCGCGAGCGTCGCGGCGCCGGGTGACGTCGACGTGGTCGGCGCGCTCTGGGAAGCGGCGATGCCGCACGTCCGCGTCGACACGTGCGTGGTCTGTCACCTCGGCGACATCGCGGCGCGCGAGGCGTTCGCGACCGAGTCGCTGAAGGACGAATCGGAGGCCGCTCATCGCGTCCACGCCGCGCGCGAGGCCGGCGCAGCTTGGACCGACGAGGCGTCGCCGCTCGCGCCCGACGACACGATCCGCGCGGTCTACGCGTCGCAGCTCTCCCTCGATCGCTGGGACGAGCGGTACGCCGAGCTCTACACCGAAGGTCTCCTTCAAGGCGCGCGCACCCGCAACGTCGGGCCGATGCTGAGCGCGCTTCGGAAGGTCGCGACGGAGCTCTACAAGCAGCGTCGCTACGAGGACGCGCGGTCGCTTCGGCTCGCGCTCGTCGAGCGACTCGGTCAGCGCGTCGGACCTGAAGGACGCGCCGAAGCTCGCGGGCGCGGTGACGAGCGCGATGCTCGGAAAAGAGGCGCTCGACGCGCTCCTCCGCTCGCTCGCGCAGAACCCCGCGGATCTCCCGCGCGCGTCGTCGCAGCTCGACGACGTGCCGGCAGGCGAGGCGCCGACCGTGATCGCTGCTTCGTCGCGACCGATGCCGCTGGAGGTGCAGCGCGCGGTCTCAGCGCTCGTCGCGCGCACGGCAGGTCCCGCCGAGGCCGAGGCGCTCGGCGATCGTCCGTCTGCCATTCCGACCGCGCGAAGCGAGCTCGCGCCCGACGCGATCCTCTCGAGGGACGCGCGCGCCGAGAGGCACGCGCGGATCGTCGCCGCGCTCGCCTCGGTGCTGGAAGCTCGGCCGGGTCACGACGACGCCATCGCCGAGCTCGCGACCGAGCTCGCGACCGAGACCGCCGACGAGCCGTTCGAGATCTTCTTCGGCGAGGCGGCCACGTTCGTCTGCGGGCGAATGCTCTACGCGGATCGCGCCGTGCATGACGCGGCGGCGTCGATCGCCGCGCTCTTCGCGCGGTGCGGCGCGCACGCCTTCGTGTGCAACGCGGCCCCGAGCGCCGATCAAGTTCGGTCGTTCGCCGCCGCGATCGCCGCGGCCCTCGATCGCGCGGCGCCGCTGCCTTCCTCGGGCCCGCTGGCGCTGCGCGCGCTCACGCAGGCTGCGCGCACGCGCGGCGTCGCCATGGAGCGCCTCGCGATCGAGCCGCGCGTGATGCGCGTCCACGCGTCCGCCGTCGCCGCGCTGCGCGCCCGCCGCGAACCTTCGACCGACGTGCCCCGCGCGATTTCCCACGTCGCGCGATCGATCGTCAACGTCGCGAGCGCGCCGGCGTGGCTGCTCGCCGCGGTGACCGAGCCGGATCTCGCGGCCGACGAGATCTCGCTCGCGGTGAGCGCGGCGATGCTCGCGACCGCGATGGCTCGCTTGCTCGTCGAAGATCGCGCGCAGCTCGTTCGCGTCGCGCTCGCGACCCTCACGGCGCCGACGTCGCGCGGCGACGACGCGCTCCAGCGCGCTGCGGTCCTCCTCGCGTCGCAGACGAGCGGCAGCCGCACCTCGCTCGCGCGCGCGGTCGTCGCGTTCGAGACGACCTGGCTCTCGCGCGTCGATCGCGACGGTTCGCTCTATCGCGGCGCGCGCGCCCCGACCCTCCACACGCGCATCGTCGCGACGGCGCGCACGTACCTCGCGCTCTTGGCCGACAAGACGCCGCCGCCGCCCACCCCGGAGCGCCTCGTCGCGACGCTCTCGCAGCGCGCGAACGACACTGCCGAGCGCACCGTCCTTCGCCTGCTCGTCGCGACGCTCGGATTCATCCCCGCCGGCACCGTCGCGCGCCTCTCGTCGGGCGAGACCGCGGAGGTCATCGCGTCGAATCGCGGAACGGGTCGCGGTCCGGTCGCACGCCTCGTCCTCGACGAGAACGGCGAGGAATACTCGGAGCCCTTCGAAGTGGAGCTCGCGCTCAGCGGAGACGAGGGACTGCGCATCGAGAAGATCATGAGCGTCGATCAGTGGCGCAAGGGCGAGTCGGCGCCGATCCCGCGCGCGCCGGTCCATCGCCGCACGCCGCCGCCGCCCGCAGTCGAGCCCGCGCGACCGCCGAGCGATCCGCTCGAGCCCGAGCAAGTGAGCGTGAGCGGCGCGCGCCCCGCGTTGGCCATCGCCGCGCTGAACCCGTCGCCGAGCCCGCCACCGACCTCGCAGAGGCCGCCGAGCGCGACGGGCACGCTGGCGACGACGCCGCTCGTCAACACGCTCGTCTACATGCTCGATCACGGCTTGAGCGGAACGATCGAGCTCCGCGAGCCCGACGGCACGCGCCACGAGCTCTATTTCCTTCGAGGCGCCGCGGTCCGCGCGCGCACGGGGAGGATCATCGCGCCGCTCGGCGAGCTCCTCGTGACCGCGGGGTTCTTGCGGCAGTCCGACGCGCCCGCGGCGATCGAGGCGGCGAAGAACCAGGGCGTGCGCCTCGGGCAGCACCTCGTCGGACGCGATCTCGTCGCGCGCGTCGACTTGATGCGCACGCTCGAGATCCAGATCGTCCGAAAGATCGAGCGGATCGCGAACTTCGACCCGCAGACGACGTTCGCTTTCTATCGCGACATCGACTTCATCGAGGGCGACTCTTCCGTCGAGAACGTCGAGGTCGATCCGCTCGGGACCGTGTTCGCCGCCGCGCGCGCGTGGCAGGACCGCGCGCGTGTGCGAAGGGTCGTCGAGCGGGCGAGCCAGCTCCTCCTCGCCATCCATCCGGACTCCGCGCTCGAGCTCGTCGATCTCACGCCGGACGAGCGGACCGTCCTCGCCGAGCTCCGCACGCAGCCGTCCCATTTCGTCGAGCTCGTCACGCGTTCGAGCGCGATGCCCGACGCGATCGACACGTTCCTCTTCGTGGCGCTCGTCACGCGGCAGCTCCTCGTCCCGGGTCAGGCGAAGCCTCCGATGGGCATGCGGCCGATGCCGGTGCACCGGCCTTCGCCGTTCCCGCAGAGCGCGCCGCCGACCGCGCTCCGTCAATCGTTCGAGCCGCCGCCCGCTTCGAAGCCGAAGCTCGACTCGCCGATTCCGTCGCCGCCTCCGTCGAATCCGTCTCCGGCATCGGTCCGATCGCCGGGGCAGAAGAAGATCTCGTGGAGTGATTTGCTCGCGGTGCGCCGACCGTCACAAGGCGTCATGCGATCGACGAACCTTCCGCCCCAGCCCGGACCCGTGAGCGCGCCGCCTGCGTCGAGACGTTCGCCGACGCCCGTGGCTACGCCGAAGCCCAAGCCGAAGCCGGTGGCGCTCAGCGCGAGCGCGACCGAGGCCGTCGCTCTCATGCGCCGCGGCGAGCAAGCGCTCGTGCACAAAGACATCGCGGGCGCGAAGCGCCTCGCAGGAAAGGCGCGCGCGCAAGACGGGAGCGTCCCCGTCGTGAACGCGTTCGCCGCGTGGGTCGCGGTCCTCGCCGGAGACTCGACGGCCGCGGATGGCATCGCGCAGCTCGACAAAATCATCGCGCTCGACGACTCGTGCATCCCCGCGCGGCTCTATCGCGCGAAGCTGCTCAAGCGCGAGAACCGCATGCCGGAGTCGATGCGCGAGCTCGAGGTCGTCCTGCAGCTCGAGCCGGACAACCGCGACGCGCAAAACGAGATGAAGCTCTTGATGCTCACGGCGAAGTCGCCGCGCTGAGCGCCGTCGCCCGCGCCCCTCACTGCGGGCGCGCGGGCATCGGCGCGGTGCGGTACCGGTTCACGACGATGTCGCGCAGCGTCCCCATGCGATCGGTGTCGGGCTCACGCGGCGCGCGCGCGTGGTCGACCATCTCGGACAGGGCGCGCCACTCGGCGCTCTCGGGCAAACCGAAGACCGCGCGCGCGGCGTTGCCCATCGCGATCGCGTCGGGAAATCGCGCGTTCGGATCCTTCGCGAGAGCGCGCGTGAAGAACGCGTCGATCGCGGCGGGGAGCTGCGCGAAGAACGAGCGCACCGGCGGAGGAGTCTCCATGAGCTGCTCCTGACGCACCGCGATCTCGGTCTTGCCCACGGGCGAGAACGGCGGTCGCGCGGCGAGCATCTCGTAGAGCACGATCGCGGCCGAGTAGAGATCGCTTCGTCCGTCGAGGGGGCCGCCCAGGACCTGCTCGGGCGACATGTAGATGCCGGTGCCTGGCGCGATGCCGGCCGCCGTGTTCGGTCTCTGGGTCGAGGGCGTGCCGAACGCGTGCTTCGCGATGCCGAAATCGGTGAGCTTCACGATGCCGTCTCGTCGCACGAGGATGTTCTGCGGCTTGACGTCGCGGTGGACGATGCTCATCGCGTGCAGCGCGGCGAGGGCGCCGAGGAGCTGCTCGAAATACGCGAGCGCGCGCAGCGCGGGCATGCACGGCATCGACCCCGGCGTCGCGCGCGCGCGGTGACGCTTGATGATCGCGTCGAGCGGCTCGCCGTCGACGAACTCCATCGAGAGCACGGACGCGTCGCCGTGCTCGAACATCTCGTCGAACTGCACGACGTTCGGATGCGACAAGACGCGCAGCGCCTCGGCCTCGCGGCGAAAATATTCGCGCAGCCGCGGGTCGGCGGCGCGGTGCGCGCGGAGGACCTTGAGCGCGACGAGCCGCGGCCCGTGATGCGCGCGGGGATCGGTGGGCGAGAAGAATCGCCACGCCCGAAAGACGACGCCCATGCCGCCCTCGCCGACCTTCGCGTCGACGACGAGCTTGGAATCGAGGCGATCGATGGTCACGCCAGGCGCGAGCCCGGGTCCGAGCAGCACGGGTTGGAGCGCGTGGCAGCTCGGACACACGCGCGCCTGCGCGACGATTTCAGCTCGGCACTGCGTGCACGTGGGCACGACCGCAGCGTACACTTAACAGCGTGGACGTCGACGAACGAGAAACCAGCCTCGCTGCTGCGCCCGACTTTCGATACGTCGGGCTCGAGCCGGGACAAGAGCTCGGCCCGCGCGTCGCGGCGAGCTTGTTCCTCGCGGGCGGCGGCGTCGGCGCGGGGCTCTTGCGCGAGCTCGGGCTGCTCCACGCGGCGCTGGGCGCGTTCGTGGCGGCGACGGGGCTCGCGCTCGTGTGGCGTCGCGTGAGCGCGCCGCTCCGCGGGTCCGGGACGCGGCGCGTGCCGTTCGCGATCGTGCCGTGGGGCGTGCTCGTGGAAGACGAGTCGCCGCGCGTCTTGCGGTGGGCGGCGGTGCGCTCGCTCCACGTGCACACGATGTACGGACGCGACGCGGCGACGCCGTCGACGCTCTGGAGCTACGTCACCATGCGAACGGAGCACGAGCTCTTCGCGGGGCGCACGCCAGGCGCGGCGCCACTCGATCGCTTGCTCGCGCACCTCGAGGCGTACGCGAGCGAGCAGAGCCACGCGGTGGCGCTCGATCTCGAGGGCGAGAAGGCGAGCGCCGCTCCGCTCGAGCCGGAGTTCGAGCGCATCTTGGCCGCGGCGCTCGAGATGCTCCTCAGCGAGCCGAGCTCGCATCGCCTCGGCCTCGAGACCTCGTATCGCTCGACGGGCCCGCGCGCCGCGAGCCACGCGACGGTCGCGTCGCTCCGCGAGATCCTGCGCGATCGCCGGGAGCACGCGCTCGATCGGCGTCCGCTCGCGGCCGTGGTCGCCGCGGAGCTCGGCTTGCGCGAGGTCGTCCCCGAGCTCGTCGCGCTCGTGCAGTCGCCGCACCCGATGGTCGCCGCGGCAGCCAAGGCGGCCGCGATCCGCCTCGGCGCGGCGCACGCGCGCGTCGGCGGGGTCGACGAGGTCGCGCCGTTTCTCCCGCAAGAAGACGTCGACGCGCTCCGCGCGTGGATCGCGTCAGCGCCGATCGCCGCGCGCGGGCCCCTCGTTGAGGTATGGTCCGCCTGATCCCATGAGCGATGACATGAGCGACGAGCGCTTCGTCGTCCCGCCCGAGCTGGACGGGCAGAGGCTCGACAAGGCCGCGGCCAAGCTCGCCAAGGGCCTATCCGTCGCGCGTTTGAAGCGCGCGATCGAAGAGGGACACGTCCGCGTCGACGGGCGATGGCGCGCGAAGGGCGCGCCGGTCGCGGCCGGAGAGACGATCACGATCGTCCGCGGAGAGGTGGCGGCTCCCGACACTCCCGCGACGCCCGAGCCCGAGGCCGCGCTCGTCGTGCGCTTCGAGTCGAAGTCGGTCCTCGTCGTCGACAAGCCCGCGGGTCAACCGACGGTGCCGCTCCGCGCGGGCGAACGCGGCACGCTCGCGAACGCGCTCGTCGGACATTTTCCCGAGCTCGCGGGCGTCGGATACGGACCGCGCGAGCCCGGCGTCGTCCATCGCCTCGACACCAACACGTCTGGCCTCGTGATCGTCGCGCGCGACGCGCACGCCTTCGAGGTCCTGCGCGCGTCGCTGCAAATCGGCCTGATCCGCAAGAAGTACCTGCTCGTGTGCAAGAGCGACGGCCTCGCCGACGAGGGGACGATCGCGCACCCGATCGCGAATCACCCGAAGGATCAGCGCCGCGTGCTCGCGTGCGTCCACCCGCGCGACGTGATCCGTTACGCGCCGAGGCAGGCCAGCACGCAGTATCGCGTGCTCCGTCGTGGCGACGTCCACGCGCTCGTCGAGGTCGTCGTCGAGCGCGCGCTGCGCCACCAGATCCGCGTTCATTTTGCGTCGATCGGTCACCCGCTCGTCGGCGACGCCCTTTACGGCAGCACCGAGGAGATGCCCGAGAAGCGCCACGCGCTCCACGCGTCGTTCGTCGGGTTCGACGGCGAGGGGAGCGTCTCGGGCTTCGGTGTCGAGTCGCCGCTGCCGCCCGAGATCGAAGCGCTGGTCTAGATCACGTCGAGGAGGGCCGCGATGCCAGCCGCGAAATCTTCCTCGCGCGTGAGCAGGCTGACGACGACGTAAGCCTCGTCCTCGAAGCCGAAGAACGAACCCGGGTGCACGTACGCGCCGCGATCGAGCGCGCGGAGGCACGTCTCCATCTCCGAGCGCACGCGCGGCACGCGCAGCGTCGCGTACCAGCCGCCCTCGAGATCGAGCCGCGTCGCGGCCGTTCCGCTCGTCGCGAGATCGAGCGCCCGAAGGTTCGCGCGCGTGCGCTCCGCGATGGCGAGCCGCGCGCCCTCTCCCGCGGCGAGCAGCGCGGGGAGCGCGTGCTGCACGGGCGTCGCGACCGAGAGGTACGCGTCGGCGATGTACGAGAGTCGCTCGAGCGCGGGCGCCACGAGCTCTTCGGGCCCGCCCGCGATCGCCCACGCGAGCTTCATCTGCGGGAGCGCCGCGAGCTTCGAGAGCCCGCCGAGCGACACCACGAGCGACCGCGTCGCGTCCTTGGCCGCGCACGAGACGCGCGCGCGCCCCTCGCGGAACATGTATTCTGCAAAGACCTCGTCACAGATGATCGGGAGCCCGAGATCTTCCATCGCCGAGAGCTCGTCGCGCGTGAGGCACGACCCCGTCGGGTTGTTCGGGCTCACCGCGAGCACGGCGCGCGTGCGAGGCGAGCGCGCTGCCTCGAGCGACGCGAGGTCGACGTGCCACGCGCCGTCGTAGCGAAGCCGATACGGAACGAGGCGCACGTCCGACAGCGCCGCGAGCTGCGAAAAGAGCGGATAGCTCGGCGCCGGAGCGAGCACCTCGTCGCCCGCGTCGCAGAAGAGCGCGAAGAGAAACGCGTACGCCTCGCTCGTGCTCGCCGTGAGAACGACGCGCGACGGATCGACCGACATCGCCCTCGCGACAGCGTCCCGCGCGCTCGGAATGCCGAACGGCTCGGGCTCGTAGCGCATCGCGGCCGGCGCCGAGAGCGCGCCGAGGATCGCGCGCTCGTCGTACGCGATCCCCGCGCGCGTCGGGTTCGACTCGGTGAGATCGACGACGCGATCTCCTCGCGCTCGCCGGTGCTCGAGCGCGAGCGACAGCTCGTTCGGCGTCGGATCGAACGTGCTCCGTCTCGAGAAGATCATCTGAGATCGCCGAGGCCCAACCCGCGCGGAGGTCCCCACTGGATCTCGAGCTTGCACTTGGGGATCGTGCCGTAGGTTCCGCAAGGCTTCCTGCGCGAGTCCTCGGCGCCGACGAGCGCGCCGCTGCCCTCGAAGTACTCGACGATTCCGCCAGCGGACCCGCCGTCCTCGGATTTCTGATCCTCCGCGAAGACCTTGAAGGCGCCGCACGTTCCGGTCCCCGCGCGGAGCGCGTGCGGGACGCGGCTCGCGTGCTTGGTCGCTTCGCGCGTGGCGAAGTTGCGGCAACGCCGCCGGCAATAATTGGGGTGAATCGGCAGCGGACACGTCGCGCCGGCGTCGGACGTGGTCGGTTGTTCCTCCTCGTCTTCACCGAGGAGCGCCGCGAGCGCCGAGGGCGAAAGCCCTCCGTCGTGAGGAACGATCATCGGCGTCACGGACGGCTTCGGCTCGGGCGCCTCGACGACGACCTCCTCTTTGGGCGCGCCGCGATGAAACCACCGATCGCACGACGCGCACGCGAGCGCGACGAGGCCGAGCGCGACGACCTTCTTCATCGGCGCTCGAGCTCCGTGCCATCGAGCGTCATCACCATGCGCGCTCCGTCGAGGTGCGGCGGCTTGTCGATGTGGAATTGCTTCTTGATGACGAACGCGTCGACGACGAGATTTCCAGCGTCGAAGCCGACCGAGCCGTGGAGCTCCTCGCTCTCGTGCGCGGACTTCATCGCCCAATCGACGTGCCCCGTCGACATGATCGTCATCTTCACGTCGCCGCCTTCCCACGTGCCGACGTAGTCCGATTTGCCCGCGAGCGCGCCCGCGTCGCCCAGGATCACGGTCCCCGCGTGCGCCGCTTCTCGTCGCAGGAGCTGCACGCCCTTCCACGCGACCCAGAAGAGGATCACGCTGCCGATCACGAGCAGCGCGGCCATCACCGCGAGCACGGTCCCGAAGTTCGACTTCTTGTCGTGCATTCAGCTGCCTTGGCGCGCGGCCTCGTCCACGAGCGCGGGCGTGAAGGTCGTCCCTCGAAGGCGCGCGCGGGTGTCTGCGAAGAGCTTGGTCCACTGCGCGACCTCGGCTGCGTTCGGCGTGTACGTCGTCATGCGCTGCTGGCGTCGCGCGAACGCCGCGTCGTCCTCGCGGCGAATGCTCGTGGTGAGCGCCTCACCCGCGACGCGGCCCGTGTCGAGCACGGCGCTCTGCGCGTCCGCGGGCAGCGCCGAGAGTCGCGACGATTTCACGACGAGCGCGCCGATCTCGAAGTGCGTCGCGATCGTGTTCAGGTGATCGAGGCGCGACGCCCACTGGAGCTGCTCGGCCACGAGCGGCGGCACGTTCACCACGGTGATCGAATTCGACGTCAGCGCGGGCAGCACCTCGGGGATGGACACGGGCCGCGGCGTCACGTCGCCGAGCACCGAGTAGAACATCGGATCGATCGGATCCGTCGGCTCGTAGAAGGTCGCCTTGTGCTTCAGATCGTTCGGCGACTTCACGTCGTACCCGGACGACATGAAGCGCCCCGTGCCGACGTCACCCCAGCCGACGATCTTGAAGCCCGCGCGCTCGAACTCGGGATCCATCTGCGGGCGGAGCGCGTTCCGCGCGGCGTCGAGCTTCTGCCAGCTCCCGAAGAGCCCGGGGAGCTGGAAGAGGAGCGCCTGCTTGTAGATCTGCCCGAGGCCGAGCGCGGTGATCGCCGCGCCGTCGAGCTGACCCGTGCGGATCTTTCCGACCATCGCGCCCTCGTCTCCCTGCGTGCCGTTCCAGAAGAACTGGAGCTGCACCGCCGAGTGCGAGCGCTCGTCGACCGCGCGCGCCCAAACCTTGAAGACGCGCCCCCACGGCGACTCCGGCGGAGCGAGCGTCCCGAACTTCAGCACCACGGGATCGGCGTGCGCGGGCGCAGGCGCAGCGAACAACAGCCCGAGGACCAGCGAAGCGAGCGCGGCTTTTCGCATGTGGCGACGTTACTGCGATCAGGGAAATCCGCAATCCGCGGTCTTTTTGGGCGATTTCATGCGAGCGGCGCGGCGCTTGGCGATCGTGTTGTTCAAGCGCTGGTTCGGATCGGGATCGTCGGCGGCGATGATCTCGTCGACGAGCGAGTCGTAGAGCTTCTTGTCGGCCGTGACGCACGCGAACTGCGCGTACGTGAGCTGCGCGGTGAGCGCGCCGCGCTTGGTGTTCTTCATCGCCTGCTCGAAGAGAGCGCGAGCATCCTTCGGCTCCGCGTCGGCGGTGCGACCGTGGTACGCGGCCATCGCGACCATCGGCGACGAGCCGTAGTACGTCGGATAGAGCTCGAACGCGCGCGACATCATGTCGACGCCGATGTAGAGGTCCGCGACCATCGCGGGATCGTCCTGGAGCAGGTTCACGCGGCTCATCCACGCGTACGCGACCCAGAAGAGGTTCTGAGCGTCGTCCTTCGAGTCGAAGTGCTCCTTGAGCCAAGCGCCGAGCGTCGCATCGTTCTTCTTCGCTTTGTCGAAGCCCTTGTCCTTGTGCGAGAGGAGCTCGAGCCCGTAGAAGATCGCGCGGTCGTAGGCCATCTTCGCGCGCTTCTTCTGGTACTCGACGCCCGCGTCGTCGCCCTTCATCTGCGCCTCTTCCATTTCGTCTTCGACGAAGCCCCAGGCGTAGCCTCCCCAGCCCTGCACGAGCATGAAGAGGGCGTCGTCGTTGTCGGGCGCGATGCGGTGCATGCCCTCGAATTGAGCCAAACCGGCCTGCGTCGAGACCTTGGCGAGCTCGTAGTCGCCGAGCGTGTCGAACGACGCCGCGGCCGTTCGCGTCGATGCGATCTCACCGTTGGTGAGGATCGTTTCGATGCAGCCCGTCGCGAGAAGGGAGAGACCAAGAAGCAAACCCCGCATGCGAGCGTTTGTACGAAGGCAGCGCTTTCAGGGCCAAGATCTTGACCCTCGGCGCGCGCCGTCATAACCGCTGGACTCGCAGTGCACGCAGCTCCCATCAGCACCCCGCTCACGGCCGAGTCGAGCCAGCCGCTCCACGTGCGGCTCGGGCGATCGCTTCGTCGTGACGCGCGCTGGCGCGTGGCCTTGTTCGTCGGGCTCTGCGCGGGAATGGCCACGCTCGCGCGCGAGGTGCCCGAAAACGATCCGTCGTCGCTCGCACGCGCGATCGGTCGCGCGACGGGCGGCGTCGTCCAACCGCAAGACGTTCGGTGGGAGCCTTCGAGCGGCGTGATCGACGATCTCGTCTTCGGTCGATTCGCGCTCGCTTTGTCGAGCGAGACCGCGGGCGGCCCGCGCGACGTCTATCGCGTCCGCGTTCGCGTCACGCCGGAGGGGCACCCGCTCGGCGTCACGGAGGCGCACGACATCACGCAGACGCCGCTCGGCGACGATCACGCGCTCGTCGTCCACGGAGCGCATGCGGCGTTCGCGACGTTCGCGTACGGCCAGGAGCAGAGCGTCACGGCGCTCGACCTCTCCGGCGAAGGACAGCAGAACTCCGCGAAGACGTCGCTCGAGCGCCTCACGTCCGCCGTCACGAACTTCCAACAAACCGGCACGTCCGACGGGATCGCGCGGTTCGACGTGGGCTTCGACTCGCCCGGCGAGCGCGTGGGCCTCGCGGTCGACGAGGCTTCGCTCACCATCGATTTCGGCGACCCGAGCGGCGTGCGCCACGCGACGCTCGATCTCTCGCGCGGCGAGCTCACGACGCCGACGCCCGGCATGCACGCCGAGCCCGCGCGTCACCTCCCGAAGCGCTTCATCTTCTGGGCCGTCGACACCGTCCGCGCCGTACCGTGGATCGGCCCCGCGCCCGTGGCGTGGCTCGAAGAGAAGGTCTTCGCGCTCAAGGACTCGCTCAAACAAGCCACGTTCCGCAAAGAGGGCGCGCAGGACGAGCTCGCCGCGACGACCCCCGAGGTGCTCGGCGCGACGGTGATCGGCGACGACGGCGCGTGGCCTCCGACGCCGCTCCCGTCGATCTGGAAATCCACCGAGCCGGGCGAAGGCGCGTGGAAGGCGTACTCGCCGGCTTGGATGCGCAGATTTGCCGAAGGTGCGCCGCCAGCCTTCTTCACGACGTTCGTGCGCCCCGACGAGTCGCGCCCGTACTCGCACGTCATCCTCGTCGAGATGGACACGCGCCAGGTCGAGCTCGACATGGAGGCGGGCACCGAAGATCCGAAGCCGCTCACCGGTCAGCACGGTCCTGGGCGTTTGCCGCGCGATCCCGCGGTGCTCACGCGCGTCGTCGCCGCGTTCAATGGCGCGTTCAAGACCGAGCACGGCACGTACGGCATGATGGTGCACAAGCGCGTGCTTCTCCCACCGCAGCCGAACGCCGCGACGGTGATCGTCGTGAAGGACGGTCGTGCGGGCTTCGGCAACTGGGGACCTGCGCCGACGGTCGGCGGCCTCAAGAACATCAAGGACGACGACATCGTCTCGTTCCGCCAGAACCTCGACGCGCTCGTCGACGGCGGCGAGGTCAACCCGACGAAGCGCCTTTTGTGGGGCTACACGCTCCCCGGGAGCGGCATGCAGACGGAGCGCTCGGGCCTCTGCGTCACGCGCGCGGGCCACATGATCTACGCGTGGGGCGACGACGCGAGCGCGACCGCGCTCGGCAAGGCGATGCGCACGGCCGGCTGCGACTACGGCATGCACCTCGACATGAACCCGCACCACACGGGCTTCCTCTTCACGACGATCCACGAGCTCAAGGGACACAACTACAAATCCGAGGCGCTCACCCCCCTCATGGAAATCGAGCACGGATCGCTACATCGAGTACGCGGCGAAGGACTTCTTCTACGTGATGATGCGCGAGCCCGCCCCGCCGAAGGTTGCAGCTGCAACCGATTGGACCGCGGACGCGGGCACGCAGCCCGCGCCCGCGTGGAGCCCGGGCATCTGGACGTCGAAGCTCGGCGACGTGACGCTCACGAGCCTCGACGCGGACCGCGCGCGCTATCGCATCGTCGCCGGCACGGAAGAGCCCGACTCGAAGACCGGCTCGCAAGCAGCCCAAGAGCTCGACGAGGAGAACAAGAAGCGCGTCGTCATGTCGCTCACGCTCGGCGTCGCGGTCGACGGAGCGGCGCATCGCCGTCCGCGCGGCCTCGTCGTCGCCGGAAAGCGCGCGCTCCCCATCACCGAGCACGACTCCGACGACGCGGTGCTCCTCGTCGACAAGGACGGCGCGATGTCGATCGTGTCGACCGAGGACGCGGCGATCGCGTCGCCCGGTGTCGACGCGACGGCGCTTCCCTCGATCCTCCACAACGGCGCGATCGCGTCGCACGCGGACCTCCCTTTTTCGCACAAGGCCGAGACGACGCACGCGGCGCTCGGCATCACCTCCGACGGACGGGTCGTCTTGGCGCGCGGTGACGTCACCTCAGCGAAGGCGCTCGCCCAAGCCCTGAAATCCGCGGGTTGCGCGAGCGCCGTGCTCCTCGATCGCGGCGACGAGGCCCACGCGACCGTGCGTCGTGCGGGCACGCCGAGCCCGCCCGTCGCGCGCGATCGCGAGACGACGCTCTTCGTCCTCGGCGTCTCGATGAAGCCGAGGTCCTTCCACTTCACGGCGAACTAGGCCGCGAGATACCCCTTGAGGCGCGCGACGGCGCGCGCGTGGAGCTGCGAGACGCGCGGCTCGCTCACGCCGAGATCGTGCGCGATCGTGCGGAGCTGCACGCCCTCGAAGTAGTGGGCGTTGATGATGTTGCGCTCGCGCACGGGCAGGCGCTCGACGGCCTTGGCGAGCGCGTTCGCGTCGGAGCGCGCGGAGACGAGCGTCTCGGGCGTGCTGCCGCTATCGACGAGGCCGCGGCGCTCCTCGGGGAGGTCGTCGATGGCGACGACTGCGGCGCTCGTGTTGCGCTCTTGCGAAGCGAAGCGGCGTCGCGCGCGGCGCGAGAGCCAGTCCTGCGAGCGGAGCTCGTCGAGGATCGCGCCGCGGATGCGCACGCGCGCGTACCAACCGAACTCCACGCCGCGCTCGCTCGGCTGCTGGCGACGGAGCGCGTCGAGGAGCCCAAAGGCGCCCGCCGACACGAGGTCGTCACGAAGGACGTTCGGCGGCAATCGCGGGAGCATCGCTCCGACGACCTGATGCACGAGCGGCATGAAGTCGGCGATCTCCTGCGGTTGTACCTCGTGAGCGTGGTCCATGACCTGCTCTTCTGCTCGGAGTGTGCCAACCTGAATGCGACGCGATTCCAGGAACTTGCCCATGCACCCAGGTCTAATTAGACCCGGATCAGCCAGGTCAACATTGACACGGATTGCTAATTTGCGGGGTTCGTTGGGGTCGCCGTTGACCCACCGTTATCCACCGGCGGCGTCGTCGTGGGCTGCGCGTTTTGCTCGGTCGGATTCGCCGTGTGGACCTCGTCCGAGACGTCGCTCGCGCCCTCGTCGGCGGCGGAGTTCGGCGAGTCGTACTTCGGCGGCTCGCCCGGCTTCGAGAAGTCGATCCAGTAGGCCGAGCTCGCGCGCGAGTCCATGTGGACGAAGACCGAGTTCGGGTAGTACCCGCACCCGACGTTTCGGAGCGTGCGGCAGAAGTCGCGAACGACCTCGTTCGGGACGCCGTCGACGCGGAAATCGACCGCGTGCCCGATGTTGTGGTTCGAGTGCGGCGTGTACTGCGTCGGCGAATACGGCCGGAAACCGCTGATGATCTCGATCCGCCGGCTGCCGAAGTGGTTCGACACGATGCCGAGGAGCGTGAGGAGACGCGCGTCGATCTCGTGCGTTTGCCCGCTCGGGTAGCGCCAGACGTGCTCGGCCGTCTTCAGCGCGACCGGCGGAATTCGACCGCGACGGTCGCCGACGCGGATCACGGCGTCTTCGTTCGTCGCGATGCGGTGGATGTGGATGATGCCGGGCGTGCGCGGGCGCGCCGCGTAGGTCGTGGTGTGCGCGGGGGTCGTCGGGTGGCCGTGCGCGTCGTGCGTCGCGGCCGTAGTCGTCGAAGGGGCCGAGACGCCCGGGATCGTGAGCGTTTGGCCGGCGCGCAGATGAGCCGCATCGCGCAGGTGGTTGGCGTCGATGATCGCCTTGACGGTCACGTGGTACCGAAGGGCGATCGCGCTGAGCGTGTGGCCGCGCGCGACGACGTGGGTGACGTCCGCTCGAGCGGCGGTGGAGAGCGCCAGCGCGGCCGTAATGGTTGCAAACTGCACGAAACGCACGAGGTGCCTATAGCGCATCCATGTAGGCGCCGGAAGACGCGCGCATCAGCTCACGCGATTTTTGACCATGGCGGATGGCAAGTGCCACACTTACGCCGAGCACGTAATGGCAGACGGCAAAAACCTCGTCGGGGTCGACATCGGGGCTAGCTCGATCAAGGTCGTGCACCTGAAGGAGACGCGCAAGCGTCTCTCGGTCGTCCGTTACGGCATCGCCGCTCTCCCGGCGCAGACGATCGTCGACGGGCACATCATGAACCGCGCCGCGGTCATCGAAGCCCTCTCGACGATCTGGAACCAGCAGAAGATTCCGACGCGCGACGTCGCGATCGGCGTCTACGGCCAGAGCGTCATCGTTCGCAAGATCACCGTGCCCATGATGACGGCCGCGGAGCTCGCCGAGCAGATCATGTGGGAGGCGGAGCAGCACATCCCCTTCGACATCAAGGTGATGAACATCGACTACGAGGTCCTTCGTCGCCGCCCGGAGGCGGGGCAGATGGATCTGCTCCTCGTCGCCGCGAAGAAGGACGAGATCAACGACTACGCCAGCGTCGTCCGCGAAGCGCGCATCAAGCCGCAGGTCGTCGACATCAACGCGTTCAGCGTGCAGAACGCGTTCGAGTTCGTCCACGGGTTGCCCGACGATCAGACCATCGCGCTTCTCAACGTGGGCGCCGCGGTGTCGTCGCTGAACATCGTGTCGCGCGGCGTCTCGGCGTTCACGCGCGAGGTCACGAACGCGGGCAACACGGTCACGGAGGACATCCAGCGGCAGCTCGGCGTCCCGTTCGACCAAGCCGAGCAGATGAAGATCGCCGCGGCGCAGGGCGCGGGCGTGCCGAACCAAGTACACCAGGTGATCGCGCAGGCGTGCGACGCGCTCGCCGGCGAGATCCAGCGCTCGCTCGACTTCTACCTCGCGACGAGCGGCGAGGCCGAGATCCAGCGAGTCTACGTTTGTGGCGGCAGCGCGTACCTCTCACCGCTCATCGCGGCGATCGAGAAGCGCGCGCGCGTCCCCGTGATGGTGCTCGATCCGCTCGCGAACCTCAGCGTCGACGGGCGGACGGTGAACGAGGGCGAGCTTCGAGCGCGCGCGGCGCAGCTCGCGGTCGCGGTGGGCCTCGGCCTCCGCAGCGATCGCGAACGACGCGACGTCGAGATGCGCCGCGTGCGCGTCAACCTGCTCGCGCAGCGCAAGGAGACCGGACGTCGCGCTTCGCAGGAGGGCAGCCAGGCGTGGCTCGGCGCGGTCGGCCTCGCGGTGCTCCTCGAGATGGGCGCGCTCGGGCTCTGGCACACGTCGATGCGCAACGACCTCAACAAGATCGCGAGCGACAACGCCGGCGTGCAGGCGCAGATCGACAAGATCAAGACGGACACCGCCGATCACCCGAAGGTCAAGGCGCAGCTCGCGGAGCTCAAGGATCGCGAAGAGGCGATCGCGAAGCTCCAAGCGGCGCGCACGGGACCGACCTCGGTGCTCCTCGAGCTGTCGCGCATCCTCACGCCCAGCCGCGGGCCGACGACCGATCACGACAAGCTCGAGCAGCTCAAACGAGACAACCCGACCGCGGTGCCGAACCCGAACTGGGACCCGCGCCGGTTGTGGCTCACGAAATACTCCGAGGTCGATCGCAACGTGAAGATGGAAGGCCTCGCGCGCGACGGCGAGGACATCGCCGAGTTCATGCGGCGCCTCGGCGTGAGCGATTTCTTCTACGACGTGAAGCCGCTCCCCGCGAGCGAAACGTCCGACAAGAACACGAAGATCAACCTGAAGCAGTTCGCGGTCAGCGCGAAGGCGAGGTACTGAGATGGCTGCGCAAGCCGGACAGAGCTCGCTCTCGAAGCTGTCGCCGCCCGCGAAGGTCGGCGTCGGCGCGCTCCTCGTCATCCTGGTGTTCGGCCTCTACTGGGTCGTCCTCTACTCCGACATCTCCGCGAAGCTGAAGTCGGCGCAGGGCGACAAGACGCGGCTCGCGGGCGAGCTGTCGACGCAGGAGCGCAACAAGGCGTCGTTCATCCAGGACAAGGACGACCTCGCCGCGCGCCTCGTGAAGCAGAAGGATTTCAACAAGGCGCTCCCCGCCGAGACCGAGGCGCCCGCGTTCATCTCCGCGCTTCAGCAGGTCGCGAACGTGAGCGGCGTCGATCTCAAGGCTGGCAGCCGATGGACGAACAGACGCAGAGCTTCTACGCGAAGTTTCCGATGAAGCTCGAGCTCAACGGCAAGTTCCACCAGATCGCGAAGTTCGCGTACGAGGCGGGGCGCGTCGAACGCATCATCAACGTCGAGAACCTCGAGATGAGCGATCCGAAGCTCGAGGGCGACGAGATGAAGCTCAAGGCGAAGTGCCTCGCGACGACGTTCCACGCCTTGAAGGCCGCGCCGCCGCGACCGGGAGCTCCGCCGCCGCCGGTCAAGACTCCGCAAGCGCCGCCCGCGGGAGGCAACAAGTGATGCGGCGCGCTGCGCTCCTTTCGACGCTGCTCCTCGCGTGCGGGACGAGCACGTCGCCGACGCAGAACCAACCGCCGCCGCCCGCGTCGGCGCGCACGTCGCAGCAAGCGTTGCTCGACGCCGGGCTGCCGACGCCCGTGAAGCCCGGCGAGATCATCGAGAACGAGTTCACCGAGAGCGATCGCGCGCGCGATCCGTTCCGCAACTTCGCGTCGATGTTCGTCGAAGACAACAAAGGCCGGCACTCGGGGCCGCAGATCCAAGTCCTGCTCAATCAGTACTCGATCGACGAGCTGAAGCTGGTCGGCATCTCGACGGGCGGAGACTATCCGCGCGCGATGCTCGTCGATCCGACGACGAAGGGTTGGGTCGTGAAGAAGGGCGATTACATCGGTCGTCCCGATCTCGTGCACGTCGGCGGAACGAACGGCGCGGACTACCAGCTCAATTGGCGCGTCGATCGAATTCGCGACGGAGACGTCGTGCTCACGCGTGAGGATCCTGCGCAGCCGATGGTGCCGCCCGCGACTCGCGTGCTGCCGCTCCATCCGGAAGCGGATCAGAACGCGCAGTCCGCGATACCGAACTGAACGGGAGCTCGAGTCGGCCGACCAGACCACGCTGTCGTTGTCGTCGACACGCGGCAGCGAGACATTCGCGGCGGGGCCGCCACGTGCCGCGTCGGCCCGCGAGTGGCGCACCGAGGCTCTGGCCGCATTCTTCGATCGCAACGGAACGTGCCGGTCCGGCCGGAGTCGTCGACGCTGCCGCATGTCCATCACCACTCATCCTCAAGACAGGGGCGACTCACGCGAGCGCTGGGATTGATCAGCGCGAAAAAATCGCCCACACAAATTGGGCCGCAAGGTAGCTCGCGTTCTACCGTCGCAGACTGTGCGAGGAGTCGAGATGATCAAGCGCTGCGGACTCTGGCTTTGCGCGACGCTCGTGATGGCTACCCCGTCATTGGCTTTGGCCGACGCCGCCACGAACCACGTTCGTGACGTGCGCGTGCACGCGGGTGACTCGGGAGCGACGACGGACGTCGAGGTGGTGGGGACGGAGGCGCCGCAGTTTCAAGCGCGCGTCGAGGCGAGCGGCAAGAGGCTCGTCGTCGACATCACCAACGCCGACGTCGCGGGGGCGCCCGAAGCGATCACGGGGACCAACGGACTGTCGGCAGGCGTGCTGACTCGGGCTTACACGACGGACGGTCACACGATGACCCGCGTCGTGATCAACCTGACGACGAACGCCACCTACCGAATCAAGCCCGACGGCAACACGCTCCACGTGCTGCTCTTTGGAGGCACGCTCGGCTCGTCGGCCGCGAGCACGCTCGCCGGCGCGGAAAAATCCGGCGCGAAGAACGAAGCGGCCGCCGAGCTCTCGGAGGTCCGCTTCGAGCGCAAGCCCGAGTCGCCCGGCACGATGTCGAAGGATCGCATCGTCATCGCGGTCTCGACGATGCCCGCGTACTCGCTCGACACGACGCCCGCTGGGCGAGTCCGCCTCACGCTGCGCGGCACGAAGGTCCCCGACGGCCTCCTCCGCACGCTCGACGTCTCGCCGTACCGCGGCACGCTCCGCACGGTCACGACGACGAAGGAAGAGAAGAGCGGCGATTGCGTCGTCGAGATCGAGCGCGCCGGATCGGATCAGGGCGAGGTCGCGGTCGAGAACGATCGCCTCGTCTGGTCGTTCGACGTGCCGAAGAACCACGTCGCCTCGCCGATCAACGGCCCAGGGCGCGTCCGCACGGTCGCGCGCGAAGAGGAGCCGGCGGACGTCCCGAGGGTGCTCACGTCGATCCACGAGGACGAGACGGTCGATGGCGTGAAGGAAGCGACGGCCGGCGGCAGCGAGGCAGGCTTCGCGCAATCGGCCGCGGCGCAGGCGATCGGCCGCTACACGGGCCGCCGGATCGATCTCGATCTCAAGGACGCCGACGTCCACAACATCCTCCGCTTCCTCGCGGACATCGGCCGCGTGAACATCGTCACCGCCGACGACGTCTCGGGGACGATCACGATCCGCATGCGAAACGTGCCGTGGGATCAGGCGCTCGACGTCATCTTGCAGTCGAAGAGCCTCGGCATGGTGCGTCAGGGCAACTTGATCCGCGTCGCGCCGCTCGCCGTGCTCCAGAAGGAGCGGGAGCTCGAGCTCGCTCGCCACAAACAGGAGATGGAGCTCGCGCCGCTCGAGACGCGGCTCATCCCCGTGAGCTACGCGAACGCCGAAGAGCTCCAAGCGCGCGCGAAGGACCTCCTCTCGCCGCGCGGCTCGATCGCCGTCGATCCCCGCACGAACGTGCTCATCGCGCGAGACGTCTCGGGCAACTTGAACCACGTCGAGGAGCTCGTGCGAGCGCTCGACACGCAGACGCCGCAGGTGCTCGTCGAGGCGCGCATCGTCGAGGCCACGAGCAAGTACCTGCGCGACGTCGGCATCCAGTGGGGCGGTGACGCGACGTTCAGCGAGGCCACGGGCAACCCGACGGGCATCGCGTTCCCGTCGCGCCTCGGCGTCTCCGGCGGTAACTACGATCAGTCGACGCCCACCGCGGGCCTCTCGCCGTTCACGCGCAACATCTCGAACCCGAACTTCGCGGTCAACTTGCCCGCGGCCGTCGGTACGGACTCCGGCGGCGCGCTCGGCTTCTCGCTCGGCTCGGTCGACAACAACATCAACTTGAACGTGCGCCTCTCGGCGGCGGAGTCGAGCGGCATGGTCCGCATCGTGTCGTCGCCGCGCGTGCTCACGCTCGACAACCGCGAGGCGCGCATCGCGCAAGGCACGCTGCTTCCGTTCTCGCAGGTGTCGGCGCAGGGCGTTCAGACCACGTTCCAAGAGGCGAAGCTGCAGCTCCTCGTTCGCCCGCACGTCACGGCGGACGGGAGCGTCTCGATGCACGTGAAGATCAACCGCGACGAGCCCGACTTCACGCAGACGTCGGCCCGCGGCGATCCGACGATCCTCAAGCGCGAGGCGGAGACCGACCTCCTCGTCATGGACGGCCACACGGCGGTCATCGGCGGCATCTACACGCGCAACACCGGCCGTAACCTCGACCAGGTTCCGTTCTTCGGGGACATCCCGATCCTCGGCATCTTGTTCCAGCGCCGCCGCGCGAGCGACGAGCGCAACGAGCTCGTGATCTTCTTGACGCCGAGGATCGTGAACCGGGCGGAGTCGCTCGGGAGGTGAGAGTGGGGGGGCACCCCTCGCTCGTGCTCGCCGTCGTGCTCGGCCGTGCTCGGCCGAACTAGGGTGCGCGAGATACGTGATCGGCCTGCGCGCGGCCTTGCGCGCGACGACTGCGCGCGAGCGGTCCCCTCCGGCGCTGGCTTCGCCAGCGCGAGGGGACGCGGTGGCCAGGGGATCGAGGCGATGTTCGGCGTCCGGTTCGTTCGCGTGCGGGCCGAGCTCGTCGAGCGCGACGTGCTCGCGGCGGTCGCTGCGGTCAACGTGACGCGCGGGCACGGCGTTCGTTCCTGCGCGTCGAGCCGCCGGTTCGCGTCGAGGCGCCGGCGCGGTATTCCCGCTGGTCGACGAGGTCGGGGCAGGCGCGGATCTGCCTCCAGTACTCGACGCGTGCATCTTCGTCGATGTGCACGACGCCACCATACAGCTTGTCGGCGCCGTCTTTTCGTGGTCCGGAGACCCAAAAGCGTTCGCCCGTCTCCGCGTCGACGCAGTTGTACTTGTAGCCGCTCTTGATCTTCCGCAGCTCGCGGCCCGCGTAGTGAAAGGACCGGCGCGAGCGGGAGAGCTCGACCCAACCGATGCGACCTTCGCCGTCGAGCCCGTCGCCCTTGCTCTCGACGTACATGATGCGTCGCACGCCCAAAGGCTATCACTCCTGCGCTCACCCCCTGAACGCTTGGAGGGCGCGCGTCACCTCGGCGAGCGTGGCTTTTGGCGAGACGAGCGGGTGCGCGTGGGCGGCGGCCTCGTCGATTGTTTTCGCGATGACGGGCTTCGTCTTGCTGCCTGATACGGCGAAGAGCGCGGTCATCACCATGCGGCCTGCGCTGAGCCAGAAGCCCTCACCTTCGATCACCGTGATGGAGAGGCGCACGAACGGGCCGCGCTCGCGCATCAAGCGAGCCGCGTGCGCGCGCGCCTTCTCGTCCGGAATCGGCACGGACTGCATGCTGATCGAGACCGCCACTTGGTCGCTCTTGTACGTCTTCTCGAGCATCTTGCCGGCGCGCTCGGAGGCGTCGAGGCCTTCGCTCGTGATCGCGCCGGACCACAGGATCAAGAGCGCGTTGCGCCACGTCGAGACGATGTAACCGACACCGCTCGCGTACTCCGTCGGAAGTCCCCCCTCTGCCATCGACGAGGATGTTACCTCAAGGGCAGGTCACGGTGATCGCGCCCGACGTATCGGTGCAACCGCCGCAGGTGCCTTGGACGCACGCGCACGAAGGCGTGCCGCCGTCCGCGGTGCACTGCGCCGGATAACCCTGGCACGTGTCGACCTCCTTGTTGCCGCCGTCGAACTTGCCGGCGTCGAGCGGGATGCCTCCATCGGGGCCGACCGTCAGCTTCGAACAGTACTGCGTGTTCAAGTTGCAAGTCGCGGTGCCGCACGCGAACGTGCCGCCGTCGCCGATGACGACGGTTCCACCGTCGCTCGCGTCCGTCGCGGCGTCCGTCGGGGCCGCATCTCCGCCCGAGTCGGTCGTGGTCGCGTCGTTGCTGCCGTCGGTCGTCGTGGTGCCGTCGGCGGCGCTGTCCTTGTTTTGCGCAACGTCGGTCGTCGCGTCGGGGCCGCCGTCCTGCGTGTTCGTGTCATCACCGCTGCACGCGACCAAAGACGACGCGAGCAGAAGCAAGAAGGTTCGTGAGTGCATGCGCGTCTCGGGAGCAAGTTCGAGGCCAGCGAGTATCAGCGCGTTTTTCCGACAAACAGCGCCTTCGACCTGGTCAGCGCACCGATCAGTGGGGAACTGGAATGATCACCACGCTGTTGATCGGCTGGACGCTCGCGCCACCAGGGTACGCGTAGCTGCAGTACTGGTCCCAGCCCCACACGGTGACGCCGAACGGCGCCGCGGAGTGAATCTCGTGGTAGCCGCTCGAACAGTTTCCGACGTTCGCGCCGTTGTTCACGAGGTCGACGCGCGCCCATTGGAACGACGTGCCGGAGATCGTCGTCCAGCCGCTGACGGTGCCGAGGCAGTCGAGGTTCACGTCCTGGAGGTTGTTGTTCGAGTCCGGGCCGCGCACGAGCACGAGCTCGGTGAACGCGTACGTCGGATCGGTCATGAGGATGTAGCGCGGCAGCCACTGCGCCGGCGGGATCACGTTGACGAACTCGGGGTCGCCGGTCGACATGTCGACGCTGCCCGTCGTCTGGCCGGTCATGTGACCGCTCATGTAGAACGGGTGCTGCGTGTCCTGGCTCGTCACGACGAACGGCGTGCCCGTGTTGAACTTCACGACCTGACCGCTGTTGATCGTCGACGGCGCGCCGGTCGGCTTGGCCGGCGAGTACGTGAGCGTCGTTCCGTCGACGACGCCCATGATGCGCCACGGCGGCGACTCGGGGTTCGAGGAGCGATCTTTGTATTTTACAGCGACGTACTGGTTGCCCATCGCCTTGATCGGGAAGAGCTGCTGGTGCGCGCCGTCACACGCGGTGTCGGCGACGTCGACCTCCATGCACGAGTGACCACCCCAAACGCCGATCGGGTTGTTGCTCTGCACGGCGCTTCCGTTGAGCTCGTCGTACTGCTTGAACTGGAGCACCTGGCCGGCGTTCAGGTTGTACGTGTGCGGCTGGCCCTTGCCGGTCGCGGCGACGCCGGTTCCGCCGATGATCGGCGCCGTCGGGCTGATCGTGACCGTCGTGCCGTTCTGCATCGCGACGATCTGCGTGAACGCTTGCTGCGGCGAGCTCGTCGAGGCCCACGAGGGCGCGGCGTACGCGTCGATCGTGAGGTAGTTCGTGTCCCACGCGCTCGTCGGCACGAGCAGCGTCGCGCTCGCGATGAACGTCTGCGATCCGCCGTACGGCCAGATGTCGTACGCGACGATCGGCGCGTCGGTCGTGATGTGGAACGCGTTCAGGATCGCCGTGCTCTCGCTGCCGACGAGCTCGTTGGTGACCGCTGCGGTGACCGGGCACGCGGAGTAGAGGCCCGATTGCCCTGCCATGTCCGCCAAGAAGAGAATGGCGACCTTGCCCGCGGGGAGCTTGCCGTTCGGGAGCGTCTGGTACGTGAGCGACGAGCCCGAGCCGACCGGGATGCGCGCGAAGGTCGCGGCATTGAGCGTCTGGCCTTTGTACGTGACGCCGATCGCGACGTCGCTCGTCCACGTGTTGGCGACGTACGCGGCGAGACACGAGCCGTCCGACTCGCCGTCGAAGGCCATGTCGACGGAGTAGTAGTCGCACCCGACGGTGCTCTTGTTGTCGGCCGCGGCCTGACACGCGGCGACGCACTGCCCGCCGGCGCCGCAGCCCTGATCGCTCGGGCACGTCTGGATGACGTTATCGTTGCAGTCGAGCACCGAGTGCAAATCCCCAGAGCACTTTCGGCAAGCGCCGCCGTCGGCCGGCAAGACCTCGGGGAAGGTGAAGGCGTCGAGATCGGGCTGGGTCAGGTCGCCGGTCGCGTCGAGGCCGGTGCCAGCGTCTCCGAATTTGCTGTTGCCCGTTCCGCAGCCTGCGAACGTGATCGCGAGCGCGCCGAACACGACCGACGCACCGACGAGCGAAGTGGATAAGCGCATCCGACAGGCCTCCCACGAAAAGATTAGCACCCCAGACCTCGCGCCCGTCTGACACCGCCTGAAATTCGCGTTTTGACGCGGAGCGGTAGGATCGGCCACGATCAAGAATGACCAGCCGAAGTACCGTCCGTCATGCGCACATGTGGATTCGTACGCGGCGCTGCTCGACCTACGCCAAACAGCTTCGCGCCGCCGCGGCATGGGCGGGCCTGGGCGTCATCGCGTTTGCTTCATGCACCGCCTCCGATCCGAACGCGCCATCCTCTTATTGCCAGCCCGTTTGTAGCGGCTCGACAGCGTGCTTCGTGACTGTCGAGCGCACGATGCCCAATTGCCCTTTGACCGGGCCCGTTGACTGCAGTGAGCCGCACGATTCTGGCATCGGTTGCCCTCCGTGCATTTTAGGCGGGAGCTGCGAATCGACGCTTTCGTGCTCGAGCACGGACTGTGACTGCATCGTCAAGGCGTGGTGCCGCGGCTTGGACGGCAACTGCGTCGCGACGAAGACTGGGGGCTTGGACGTGTTCTGCGCTCAACCCTGAAACACCCCTCTAAATTGACGTTTGACGTCGAGCGGCGAGACGAGTGGGATACGGAGCATGATCTGTCCGTTTTGCGGCGCCGCGATCAAAGATGACCAGCCGAAATTCTGTCCGTCATGCGGAAAGACGATCGGGCAGAGCGCGGCGATGCAGCACGCTCCACCCGGCGTCCTCGGGCCGGGCCAGGAAGAGACGTTCTTCGAGGGGCACCCGGCGGTGATCGGGTCGCTCGGCGCGCTCTTCGTCGTGATCCTCACGGCGGGGCTCGCGGCGATTTACCTTTGGATTCGCACGCGCGGCACGAGCTACCGGCTCACGTCGCAGCGCGTGATCGTCGAGACGGGCGTCTTCGGAAAGCGCGTCGACCAGCTCGACCTCTATCGCATCGTCGACTTCATCGTGGAGCGCAGCTTCGGCCAGCGCGTCATGGGGACGGGGACGATCACGATCGACTCGATGGACAAGACCTCGCCCGTCACGCGCATCGAGGGCATCCACACGAACGTGATGGGTCTCTACGAGCGCCTGCGCGCCGCCGCGGAGGTCGAGAAGCAGAAGCGCCTCGTGCGCCCGATGGACATCGAGCGTCCCTGAGCACGTGACCGACGTTGACTCGCTTTCCGACCAAGCTCTTCCTCTTCGCGTTCTTCGGTTGGGCGTTCGACTTCTACGATCTCGTCCTCCTCGGATTCTTGAAGGACGACGTGAGCAAGTCGCTCCACCTCGGGCACACCGCGGAGGCGTGGATGCTCGGCGTCGCGCTCGGGACGTCGGGCCTCGGCGGGATCGTCGCGGGCGCGCTCGCCGATCGCTTCGGCAAGCGCACGATGCTCGCGACGACGATCTTCTTCTACTCGGCGGGCTCGCTCGTCTCGGGCCTCGCGCCCAACGTGTGGTTCTTCTTGATCGGGCGCGCGGTCGTCGGCCTCGGCGTGGGCGGCGAGTGGGCGATCGGCCACGCGATGGTCGCGGAGGCGATGCACCGCGAGGCGCGCGGGCGTGGGTCGGCGCTGCTCCAATCGGGGGAGCCAGTTGGCGTAGCGATCGCCGCGATCGTCGGCTACTTGCTCGCGCCGAAGATCGGCTGGCGCGCCGTGATGATCGCCTCGAGCGCGACCGCGCTGATCGCCGTCTTCGCGCGGCGCTCGATGCATTTGCCCGACGAGAAACCCGTCGCGCGTCCGAAGATCGAGAGGGCGCAGATGAAGGGCATCGGCTCGCGCCTCTTTCGCGGCTGGGTGCTCGGCGTCTTCAAGCTCGGCACGTACTGGACTTGCTACACGTGGCTGCCCTCGTTCCTCGTGAAGGAGATGCATCAGGGCGTCGGCAAGAGCATCGCGTGGATGCTCAGCGCGCAGATGGGACAGCTCTTGGGGATGCTCGTCTTCGGTCAGGTGGCGGATCGCGTCGGCCGGAGGCCGGCGTTCGCGGCGTTTTCGCTGATCACCGCGTGCGCGATCGCGCCGCTCGCGTTTCGGTGGGAGGTGCTCTCTGCGAACCCAGCGCATTTTCTGGGCGACCATGACGACGTTGGGCTTCGGCTCGGGGTGCACGGCGGGGTTCGGCGCGCTCCTCGCGGAGCTCTTTCCGACCGAGGTTCGCGCGTTCGCGATGGGCACGACCTACAACTGCGCACGCGCGGCGCAGCTCCTCGCGCCGGTCCTCGTGTCTCACGCGGTGGCGTGGAAGGGGCTCGAAGGCGGCCTCTCGGTGCCGCTCGTCCTCGCGCTAGGTACGGCGACGTGGGTGTGGACGTTGCCCGAGACACGCGGCATCGCGTTACCCGACATGCTAACCTCGCAAAACGGGAGGCCGTAATGCGCGGACGCTTTCTTCTTGTGTGTTTGGTCGTCGCCTGTGGTGGAAACGGCAACACCGGTTTCAACGACGGCGGCAACAACAACGACACCGGCACGACGGATGACTCGGGCAACACGAACAACGACGGCGGGCTCGTCTTCAACGACTCGAGCATCCCCGAGGCCGGCGTGAAGGACGTGAACACGACGCCCATCGAGTACGTCTACGCGCACAGCCCGACGGTCCTCTACAAGGTCGACCCGGCGAAGAAGACGATGACCACCATCGGCAACTTCAGCTCGAACTGCGCCAACGAGAACGTCATCGACATCGCCGTCGACGCGAACAACAACGGCTTCGCGACGACGTTCAGCGGCGTCTACAAGCTCGACCTCACGAACGCGACGTGCACGCTCATCGCGCAGGGCGCGTATCCGAACTCGCTCTCGTTCGTGCCCGCGGGCACGCTCGATCCGAACGTCGAGGCGCTCGTCGGCTACAACGGCTCGACGTACGTTCGCATCAACACGACGACGGGCGCGGTCACGACCGTCGGCGGGCTCACCGGCGGCTACGCGTCGAGCGGCGACATCGTCTCGGTGAAGAACGGCGGCACGTTCCTCACGGTCAACGGCAACAACTGCGCAGACTGCTTGCTGCAGGTCGATCCGAAGACCGGCAACATGGTGCAGAACTACGGCAGCATCAATCACGGGGCGGTCTACGGCCTCGCGTTCTGGGCGGGCACCGCGTACGGCTTCGACAACGCCGGCGAGCTCTTCTCGATCACGTGGGTCAACAACAAGCTCACGACGACGAACATCCCGACGACCGGAGGCCTGCAGTTCTGGGGCGCCGGCTCGACGACCTCGGCGCCTCCGACGGACGCGGACGGCGGCGGCATTCCCATCAATTAGGAGTGTGGGTGAGTCGAGCTGATCTTTCCCGGGTGCCGTGGACGACACGCGGCAGCGAGACACCTGCGGCGAGGCCGCCGCTTGACAGCGTCAGTACACGAAGGACGCACGGCGTTGGGGCCAGACTCTGCGCAAGGCGTCGGATCACCTAATGAGCGAGCTCGCGTTCGAGAACGAGACCGCGCGCATCGCGATCGAGCGCAACGTGGTGGTCGCGGTGTGGCTCCAGGAGCCGCGCGTGCCCGCGGAGTTGCGCGAGATGGAGCGCGCGGGCAAGAAGGCGGCGCTTCGACACAAAGGTCAGTCGGCGCTCTTCAACGTCATCATCTCCGGCAGGCCCTCGTTCTCCGAAGAGGTGCGCGGCGAGGTGAACCGCATCACCTCGGACGACACGCTCTTCACGGCGGCGACCGCGCACGTGATCCTCGTCGAGGGCTTCGTGGGCTCGGCGGTGCGCGCGTTCTTGACCACCGCGCTCGTCGTGAGCCGCACGAAGACGCCCAACAAGACGTTCGGCGACGTGGGCGTCGCGGCCAAGTGGGTGAACGAGAGGCTCACGGCCGCGAAGGTCGACGGATGGAACGAGGCGGACCTCGTCACGTTCGTGAATTTCACGATCGGAAGGAAGTGACCCGTGCAAGTGATCACGATCTTGGAGGGTGAGGTCGACGCCGATCGCGAGAAGGCGCTCGAAGACGCGTACCGGGCCGCGATCGAGGGCAGCATCGAGCCGGGCATCGAGGCGACGTATCTGATGCGCGACATGAAGCCGCGCGTGTGGCGCATCATCACGTTCTGGGAGAGCGCCGAGGCGCTCGCCGCGATGCGCCAGTCGGGGCAGACGCCGCGCGGCGTCCTGATTTTCGCGCCGCGGGCTCGGACCCGAAGCTCACGTTCGGAGACGTTCGGCTCTACAGCAGCCGGAAGTGACCGAGGTGCGTCCACGCGTCGAGCGTGTCGTCCTCGCGCGGGGTCGGGCCCATGTTGTGGATCAAGAGCGGGATGCCACGCGAGCCCATTTTGTCGCTCACGACGCCGACGTGCTGCGGGCCGCACGCGGGGCACGCGGTGAACGAGATGACGACGATGTCGCCCGCGGCCCACTCGCCGTCTTTGGCGAGCGAGCGCGCGTGGCGGCGCAAATACGTGAGCAGCGGGCCGACGCGGCGGTGATCGATCGTCGCGTCGGGCTTCTTCACCCACGGCTCGTAGGCGCTCGCCGCGCGTAGGACGTCTTCGTGGACGAGCTTTTGGAGATCGACGCCCGCGGCGCGGTAGCCGCGGATGACGACGTCGGTGCAGACGCCGATCGACGACGCGACGTCGCCGTTGGGGTAGCCGATCGGATACCAGCTCGGGTCGTAGGAGACGGCGCGTGAGACTTCCTCGCGGGCACGCGTGACGACGCGTGCCGCGGGTGTGGCGGGGGTCGTCGCCGTGGCCGTCGCCGTGACCGTGACCTTGCTCGCGACCGGCTGCGGGACCATGACCGTGACCGTGGACGTCGTCGCGACGACCGGAAGGGCGAAAAACAGGGCGAACGGACGCATCCGCTCCTTTGGACGGATGGGCGCCCCAGAAGTTTTGTTTTCTACGAAGACATCGATTGGGTGCGGACGCGCGGCAGGTGCTTGCCGCTCTCCAGGCCCACGAGGAAACGCACGAGAGCCTCGCGGACTTCACAGCGAAGGTCCCAGAGCGCATCGCTGTTTCGCGCCGAGACCGTGGCACGCAGGAGGAGGGCCTTGTCCGAGGTGACGTCCGTAACCTCGAGCCGGCACGACCGCCCGTCCCAGCTCGACGACGCCTTGCAGATGCGCTCGAGCTCCGCTCGCAACGTGTCGATGGGGATCGCGAAGTCGGTCGGGAGCATGACGTACCCGCGGAGCTCGGAGCCGAGCTTGGTCCAGTTCTCGAACGACTGATCGAGAAAGCGCCCGATCGGCGCGACGAGCCGGCGATCGTCGGTGAGCCGGAGGACCATGTACGTGAGGTGGATCTCCTCGACGACGCCTTGCTGGCCGTCGACGACGACCGTGTCGCCGATGCGCACGGGTTGGGCGATCGAGATCTGGATGCCCGCGATGATCGCGCCGAGCGACTTCTGCGCCGCGAGGCCGAGCGTGATGCCCGCGATCCCCGCCGACGCGAGGAGGCTCGTGCCGATGCTCCGCACCACCTCGAACTGAAGCAGAATCGCCGCGATCGAGATCACCATGATGACGATCGACGCCACGCGGTAGAGCACCGTGAGCTGCGTGCGGAGGCCGCGCGATTTGTACTCGGCGTCGCCTTCGCCCGCGCGCTCCTCGAGGTAGTCCGCGCCGCCGCGCATCATGCGGATGAGGAGCCACGCGAACGCGAAGACCGTGAGCGCGGAGAGCGTGTGCGAGACGCCGTTCCACGCCTCGACGCCTAGCGCGAGAAGCGGCAAGAGCGCGCGGAACGAGGCGACGGCCACGAGCATGCGGAGCGGGCTCTTCGCGACGTGGACGAGGTGATCGTCGAGCTTGTTCGACGTGCGCTTCACGATGCGCGTCACCGTGTAGAGCACGAGCCACGCGATGAGCCGCGCGAGCACGAACGCGAGCGCCGCGCCGAACGCGAGCCCGAGCCACTGCCACGGCGCGATCGTGAGCACCTGCCTCTCGCGCAGGACCGCGGGGATGTGCTCCTCGAGGCCGCGCGGGCCGTACGCCGCGGCGAGCTGCGGGATCGCCGCGACGGTCTCGCGCGCGATGACCCAGCGCGCGACGCCGTCGTCGAAGTGCACGTGCGCGAGGTCGATCGGGACGGGCTCCTCGTCGACCACGATCGACGTGAGGGTGACGCGGGCCGACCCGCCGCTCACCTCGGGGTCGTCGGGGATCGCCTGCGGGTCGATGGCCGTCTTCTTCGCGATGACGTAGCAAAGCTCGCCCGCGAGCTCGGCGTGCGATTTGTGCGGCAGGGCCCGCACGTCCAGGTATTTCGCCGCGTGCTCGTCATCGCCGCTCGCGCAGGCGCTCTCGAAGCCCGTGAAGGCGCGGCGGGGCGTGCTCCGGTCGATCGAAGGATCCCCCGGCGCGAGCGGGGTCGCCGAAGCCGAGATCGCCGCGAGCCAAGCCGCGAGAAAAACGAGGAAACGCCACATGGCGGCGAACATTGTCCACAGCACGCGTTCCATGCAAGAGTCACGAGTCGATGCCCAATCTGCGCGTACACGACCGCTGCGGCTGCGGGGCCGCGCGCGTCGAGTCCGGGTTCGCCTCCGCACGACCTTTCGCCTTCGCAGGCACGCCTCGCAACTTCGAGCGTGACCGGCCATTTCGAATCGAGCACCTCGCCGCCGACATCATCCTCGACGTGCCGCAGAAGTCGATCCGCGCCGCCGCCGCGCTCACGGTGCGGCGCGTCGACGCGACCGCGACCGAGATCGAGCTCGACGCGGTCGGCTTCACGATCGACAAGGTCACGCTCGACGGCAAGCCGACCGAGCACCGCTACGACGGCCGCGTGCTCACGGTCCCCATCGCCAAGGGCGCGAAGACCGCGACGGTCGGGATCGCGTACATCGCGACGCCGCGCCGCGGGCTCTATTTCCTCGAGCCCGACGAGCACGTCCCCGATCGCCCGCGCCAGGTCTGGTCGCAGTGTCAGGAAGAGGACGCGCGGCACTGGCTCCCTTGCCACGACAAGCCGCACGTGAAGATGACGACCGAGATCTCGGTGACGCCGCCCGCGGGGTGGTCCGTGCTCGGAAACGGCGAGCTCGTATCGAAGGGCCCGAAGTTCACGTGGAAGATGGACCAGCCCCACCCGAGCTACCTCATCACGCTCGTCGCCGGCGAGTTCTCCATCCTCGAGGACGCCGCCGACGGCGTGCCGCTCACGTACTGGATCCCGAAGGGCCGCGAGGTCGACGGCAAGCGCACGTTCGCGAAGACGCCCGAGATGGTGAAGCACTTCGGAAAGCTCTTCGGCGTGAAATACCCGTGGAACAAGTACGCCCAGATCGTCGTGAGCGACTTCATCTTCGGCGGCATGGAGAACACGACCGCGACGACGCTCTACGAGCACACGCTGCTCGACGAGCGCGCGGCGATCGACATCACGAGCGACGACCTCATCGCGCACGAGCTCGCGCACCAATGGTTCGGCGACTACGTCACGTGCCGCGACTGGTCCGAGGGCTGGCTGAACGAGGGCTTCGCGACGTTCATGGAGCACATGTGGCGCGAGAAGGATCTCGGCCGCGACGAGTACGAGTACGGGCTCCTCAGCGATCTCGAGGGGTACACGTCCGAGGCGAGCGGGCGCTATCGCCGGGCGATCGTGTGCCAGGACTACGACTCGCCGCTCGATCTGTTCGATCGCCACCTCTACGAAAAGGGCGGGCTCGTCCTTCACATGCTCCGCACGGAGCTCGGCGACGACGTGTTCTGGCGCGGCATCCATGACTACCTCGACGCGCACCAGAAGGGCATCGTCGAGACGCGCGACCTGATGCGCTCGCTCGAAGCGGCGAGCGGCAAGAGCCTTGGGCGGTTCTTCGAGCAGTGGGTCTACAAACCCGGTCACGCCGAGCTCGACGTCACCATCAAATGGGACGAGGGCGTCCTTTGCTGCGAGGTGAAGCAGACGCACCACGCGACGCGACGGCGTGCCGAACACGTTCGAGCTCCAGCTCTGGCTCGACATCGACGGCGATCGCCGAAAGCTCGTCGTGACGCAGCGCGCGGAGGTGTTCGCGGTGCCTTGCCCGACGCGACCGACGTTCGTGGTCGTCGATCCGGACATGCGCGTGCTCGGCGAGGTGCACGTGAAGGCGCCGGGCGACATGCTCCGAAACCAGCTGAAAGAGGGCACATCCGCGCGCGCGCGGTACCTCGCGGCGCAAGCGCTCGCTCGCGTGGACGACCCGCCGACGATCCAGGCGCTCGCCGAGCGGCTGCGCGACGAAAAAGAGTTTTGGGGCACGCGCGCCGAGGTCGCGAGCTCGCTCGCGAAGCTCCGCTCGAGCGAGGCGTACGCGGTGCTCGCGTCGATGACGCGAACGAAGCACCCGAAGGTGCGTCGCGCGGTGGCCTCGGCGCTCGGGTCGTTCAAGACGCCCGAGGCGCTCGACGCGCTCAAGCCGCTCGCGCTCGGCGACGAGAGCTACATGGTGCAGGCCGACGCGGCGCGGGCCCTCGGCAAGACGAAGCAGCCGCAGGCGCTCGACGTGCTGCTCGACGTGGTCGATCGCAAGTCGTGGGCGGACGTGATCTCGGTCGGCGCGCTCGACGGCATCGCGGCGATGCGCGACGACCGAAGCATCCCGCACGTGACGACGCGCACGCGGTACGGGCACCCCACGCGCGCGCGCCGCGCGGCGATCCTCGCGCTCCCGAAGATCGCGCCGGACCGGCGCGCCCGCGAGACGCTCGAGGATCTCCTCGACGACAAAGACCCGTACCTGCGCGTCGACGTCGTGCGCGCGCTCGCCGACGTGGGCGACCCGAAGGCTCGCCCCGCGCTCCGGGCGAAGCTCGAGACCGATCTCGATCCGCGCGTTCGGCGTCGCATTCGAGAGGCGCTGCGCGATTCTCGGCGGGGAAGGGAAGCGCGCGGCCGAGCAGCTCCGCGAGGAGCTCGACAAGCTCCGCGGCGAGCACCTCGAGCTCCGGGCGCGCGTCGCGAAGCTCGAGGCGCGCGGGGCCAAGCCCGTCGAGAAGCACACGAAGAAGAAGCGCTGACGGATTGAGGGCGTGAAGACGGCGCTCTACTCGCTCGCGCTCTTGTCGAGCGCGTTCTTGCTCTTTTGCATCGAGCCGCTCGTCGCGAAGATGCTCTTGCCCGTCGCGGGCGGCGCCCCCGCCGTGTGGAGCACGTGCCTCGTCTTCTTCCAGTCGACGCTCCTCGCGGGGTACGCGTTCACGCAGGCCACGCTCGCGCGCGTCCGGCCGCGCGTGCACGCGCTCGTGTACGTCGTCTTGTTTCCAGCGGCGCTCGCGGCGCTCCCGATCGCCGTGCCGCACCGGGAGCTCGGCCCGTCGCCCGCGCTCACCGTGCTCGGGATGCTCGCGACGGCGGTCGCGGTGCCGTTCTTCGTGCTCTCGACGCTCGCGCCAGCGCTCCAGCGCTGGTTCTCCACGACGGGCAGCAAGCACGCCGCGGACCCCTATTTCCTGTACGCGGCGTCGAACGCGGGCTCGCTCGTCGCGCTCGCCGCGTATCCCCTCGTGATCGAACCGTCGTTCGATCTCTCGGCGCAGTCGCGCGCGCTACGACTCGCGTTCGTCGCGCTCGCGCTCGTCGTGGGCGCGTGCGCGTTCGCGATGCGCGACTCGGTCGTGCCCGCGGCGCCGCGGGGCGACGAGCCGATCGCGTGGGCGCGCCGCGCGCGCTGGGTGCTGCTCGCCGCGGTGCCGAGCGCGCAGCTCGTCGCGGTGACGTCGCACGTGACGACGACGATCGCGCCCGCCCCGCTTTTGTGGGCGGTTCCGCTCGCGGCGTACCTCGCGTCGTTCGTCATCGTGTTCGCGCGGCGGCGCATACCGCACGCGTTCGTCGCGCGGAGGCTTCCATTCATCGTCGTCGTGGGGACGCTCCTCCTCGTGACGGGGGCGAACCACCCGGAGTGGGCGGTCATCGCGCTCCACGTGATCGTGCTGCTCGGCGTCGCCGTGTTCTGTCATGGCGCGATCGCCGAGGATCGTCCGCGCGCGGCGCGCCTTCCGGAGTTCTACACGTGGATGTCCGTGGGCGGAGCGCTGGGCGGGGCCGCGGCCGCGCTCGCTGCGCCGATCTTGTTGAAGCAGCCGATCGAGTATCCGCTCTGCCTCGTCCTCGCGCTCGCGTGCCTGCCTTCGGCGGGGCGCGCTCCGCGCACGGCGTGGATCGTCGCGGTGGCGTCGGTGGCGCTCGCGATCGCGCTCGACGTCGTCTTCGCGCGCGCGACGGGGCTCTTCGCGTCGTTCGTCGTTTCGGCGCCCGTGCTCGTCGCGTTCGCGCTCGATCGTCACCCTCGCGCGATGACGTGGGCGCTCGCAGGCGTCGTGCTCGTGCAGGCCTCCTCGGACGACGCGCGCGGCCACGTGCTCTTGCGCGAGCGGAGCTTCTTCGGGGCGTTCGCCGTCGTGCGCGATCGTGACACGATCCTCCAGCACGGAAACACGATGCACGGCATCCAGCGCGCGGACGCGCCGCGCGAGCCGACGCTCTACTACTCGCACGAGGGGCCGATCGGAGACGTCATCGAGGCCTCGCGCGATCGCCTGCGGCGCGTCGCGGTGATCGGCCTCGGCACGGGCACGCTCGCGACCTACGCGCGACCGAACGAGGCGTGGCGCTTCTTCGAGCTCGATCCCGCGGTGATCCGCATCGCGCGCGATCCGCGGTATTTCACGTTCCTCAGCGACGCGTTCGGGGATCACGCCGATGTCGTCGCGGGCGACGCGCGCCTCGAGATCGCCAAGGACGAAGGCGGCTACGATCTCCTCGTGGTCGACGCGTTCAGCTCCGACGCGATCCCGACGCACCTGCTCACGCGCGAGGCGCTCGCGACCTACCGGAGCAAGCTCGCGAAGGGCGCGCTCGTCGCTTGGCACGTCACGAACCGGTATCTCGATCTCCGCCCCGCGCTCGCTGCGCTCGCCGACGACGCGGGGATCGCCCTCGTCGCGCGGCAGGACGGCGACCTCGGCCCCGAGCGCGTCGCGCGCCAGCAATCGGCGTCCCTCTGGGTCGCGATGGCCGAGAGCGCGACCGACCTCGCTCCACTACGAGCCCGCGGTTGGAAGGACGTCGCGCGAGCAACGCGACCCGGATTTCGATGTTGGACCGACGACCGCGCGTCGATCGTGACGGTGTGGAACTGACCCATGATACCGTGGCGGCGTGGCGAGCGTCTTTGCGGTCGTGTCGAAAAAGGTCTTCGAGACCGAGGCGCGTGTCGCCAAGAAGGTCCTAGGGCTCGGCGGCGTCTGGCCGACGGCGAAGTACGCGAGCACGCACGCGTCGCTGAAGCCGCTCGGCGAAGGTGGCCACCTCTTCCTCGTGACGGTGCGCCCGCCTGACGAAGCGCTCTGGCTCATCGCCGTGCTCCGCGACGTGAAGCCCGCGAAGGACGGCTGGACCTCGACGGCGAACACGACGCCCGCGATCGACATCACGCCGCTCAAGAGCAAGCTCAAATTCGCGACGGGCACCGGCATCACGGCCGCGAAGGGCAAGCTCGGCATGTCGCTCCAGACGCCGCGCACGCTCACGGACGACGACGTGAAGCTCCTGCTCGCGGCCGCGGGCGGCAGCGTTCCGGCCGCGCCGCCCGCGCCACCCGGCAAGCTCTATCACCTGAACGCCCATGAATCCGGGCCGCTGCCGTGCTTGTGCCAGAAGTGTCTCGCGAAGGCGCCGGAGCGCGCCGTCGTCGACGGAGAACCGTTCGTGCGACGCGAGGCGAAGGCCAAGGGGCGAGTCCTCTATTACTGGCTGCCCGAGGCGGCGATACCGTCGGAGAAGGCCGTGCGGATCGCGGTCGAGCGGCGCATGCAGTTCAAGTTGCCGGCGATCGTCGATCACTCGGCAGGCAGCAGCAAGAAGAAGCGTCGCGGCGGCGACGATGACGATGACGAGGACGACGACGAATGATCGCTGGGCTTCTCTCCACGTCGCCGAACGCGAGGCGGCATGCGTTCGACTCTCTCACGCCCGATCGCGACACGGCGTACGCCGCACGCGAGATCCTCGCGTTCGACGAAGACGCGCAGGTGCGCGCGCGCGCCGCGCTGTTCCTCGCGCGAGCGCCCGCGAAGATCGCGACGCCCGCGCTGAACGACGCGCTCGAGGACCCGATGCCGCTCGTTCGCCACGCCGCCGTGCGCGCGCTCGCGACGTGCGGTGAAGAGCGCTCGATCGAGCGGGCCTCGCGCGTCGCCGTCGAGGATCCCATCTGGTGGGTGCGCCGCGCCGCGGTCGTCACGTGCGCGATCCTAGGCAAAACAAGGGCGATCCCCACGCTGCGCGAGGCGCTCGAAGACCCGTTCTGGCGCGTGCGAAGCGCGTCGGTGCGCGCGCTCCTCGTGATGGGCGAGCGCGACGTGCTCGAGAAGGTCGGACCCGCGACGACGGCGCGCTCGGCGGGCGCGCTCTGTTACCTCGCGCGCCGGCTCGGGCAGGGGGCGCGGCTCGATCACGCGGCGGCGCTCGACGTCCCGAACGCGATCGTCGCGCGGCTCGATCCGGATCCGGCGGTGGTGACGGCGCGCGTGGAGCGCGGCGACGCGGTGACGACGGCGTTCTTGGTCGAGTGTCTCGGAGATCCACACGAGGCGCTTCGCGTGACCGCGCGAAAGAGGCTCGCGCGCTCGCGCGATCGCCGCGCGTTCGAGCTCGCGATGCTCTGGCTCGACGAGCCGCGCATCCCGCACGCGGCGCAGACGGTGATCACGCTGCTCGACGCGCTCGATCCGGAGGACGCGAGCGCGATGCTCGACGTGGCGTTCGCGCGCGGAGGCTTCGGCGCGCTGTGCTGGGCCGCGTCGTACGTGGGGCTCTCGCGCGACGAGTCCCGCCTCGAGGCGCTCTTGACGTGCGCGTCGCACGAGCACCCCATGGTGCGGTGCGCGGTGATCGAGGCGCTCGCGGCGCTAGGCGAGGGCGAGGACGCGGTCGCTGCGGCGCTGAACGACCGCGATCCCCGCGTCGCGCGCACGGCCGTGCAGGCCCTGTGGAACGATCCACGCGCCGCGCGCGCCGAGACCCGCGGCGTCGCGGTTCGGCGCGTGCTCGTCGCGGGCGCCGCGGAGCGCGAGGACGTCTCGGCGCTTCGGGCCGCATCGCGCGACGACGATCCGCGCGTTCGAGCGATCGCCCTCGAGGCTCGCGCGTCGCTCGGGGATCTCGACGCCGCGGAGCGCGCCGCGTGCCTCGCGGACGAGGACCCGTGGGTTCGCGCTCCGGCGATCGACGCCACGTGGGCCGAGCGGGCGCTCGCAAACGACGCGCACCCGTGGGTTCGTCGCGCCGCCTTCCGCGTGCTCGTCGCTCTCGACACGCGGCGCGCGGGAGAGCTCGCCGCCGAGTGCGACGATCCGTACCTCCAGACGCGCGCGGCCGCGCTGCTCGACCCGCACGAGCCCGCGCACCTCACGGCGGTCCTTCGTCTCGCGCGCGGCTCCTCGCGTGGCGTTCGCGCGGCCGCGGCGGACGCGCTCGAGCGCACGGACGTCGACGACGACCTCGACAGGCTCCTTCGCTCGCCCGCGATCGCCGGCGACGACAACGCGTCGGTCCGCATCGCGGCCCTCGCGTTCCGCTCGCGCCGCTTCGAGGACGCCGACCTCGAGCGCATCAAGGCCGCCCGCGAGGGCGAGAGCCCCGAGGTGCGCGCCTGGATCGACGACGTCCTCGACGTCGCGCCCGCGCGCCCGTCGAAATCGGGAGCCGCGAGCGAGACCGCGCCGCTCCGCCCCCTCGGCAAGAGCGGGCTCCAAGTCCCCGCGCTCGTCGTCTCGGGCGCCGGCATGCTCCCGCCGCGCGCGTACGTCGACGCGATGCGTGCAGGATGCAACATGTTCTTCTGGGAGCCGCGGTATCACGGCCTCGGGCGCATGCTCGCGCGTCACCGTGACGCGCGCGTCGTCGCGGGCACGTACCACGCGACCGAGCGCGCGATCGTCTCGGACGTCGAGCGCTCGCTCCGAAGGCTGCGCCGGGACGTGCTCGATGTGTTCCTGCTCTTCTGGGTTCGATCGCACGATCGCGTCTCCGCCGAGTCGTTCGAGGTACTCTCGCGCTTGAAGCAGCAAGGGAAGATCCGCGCGTTCGGCTTCTCGACGCACGATCGCGACATCGCGTGCGACGCGATCACCGCGCGCGAGTGGGACGTCGTCATGACGCGCCACAGCCTCGTTCACCCCGGCGCCGAGTCGCGCTTCTTCCCGCTCGCGCGCGACAAAAACGTCGGCGTCCTCGGCTTCAGCGCTCTCTCTTACAGCCGCGCGCTCGCCCCGACGGTCACCGCGCCCGACGCGTACCGCTACTCGCTCTCGCAGTCTGGAGTCTCCGCGTGCCTCTCGGCGCCGCGAAACGCGCGCGACCTCACGGAGAACCTCAGCGTGCTGCGCGCGTCGCCGCTATCCGCGGAGCGCCAGCGCGAGCTCCGCGACCACGGCGCGCTCGTCCACCAGGAGAGCGCCGATTTCGCGCGCTCGATCCGGCGCCACCCGATCGGCCTCTCGGACGCGAACGCCTTCGAGCTCGAGAAATGGCTCCACCACGAAGACTCGCTGGATCCCCAATTTGGATGAGTGATAAGTTCAATGCGTCCCGAGATCGCCGCAAGGCTAGCCTTCCGTCCACGATGTTACGTCGTGGCTGACCACGTCCGGCATTGAAGAACGATGAAGAATCACGCGAAATCCAGCATCTCGCGTAGCTTTTCTTCTGCTGTGAAAGTAGCCGGCGCTCTCGGGACGATTCTTTCGCGATGATCGGCAAGCTCCTCCTCGATCTCAAGGCGCTGCTCGCCGATCCGGAAAAAAACCGGAAGGGCATCGAACAGCTCCTTCGTCGCGGTCGTCGCGGCGCCTCGCTCGAGTTCGAGGTGCTTCGGTTCTACGCGTCGTCGAAGGGCGTCGTCCCAGACGACTTCGAGGACCGCATTCGAAGCCGCGATCTGCGCGTTCGCCGCCAAGCCGCGGCGAGCATCGACGTCCTCTTCCCGCGCGCGCGGGCCGGGCGATTCCTCCGCATGGTCGCGAAGGACCCCGACGCGAAGACCAGGCAGATCGCGTTCCGCGCGATCCGAAACCTCCAGCTCGGCGACGTCGCGCTCCCGGACACGCGCTACAAACCGAAGCGCATCAAAGAAAAGACGATCGGCGCGTGGAACCCGACGGGCTGGCTCTTCGGCCTTTATCGCCGCAAGGTGAAGCCGGGCGCGCGCCCGAAGGACGTCGCGAAGGCGGGCCTCCCCGCGCTCTCGAACGTGAAGGACGTGCTCAAGCTCCTCGGCATCGCCGACGAGAAGGCGCTCAAGCGACTCTTCCGCGCGGGCACGTCGTCTGGCTCGCCGTACGTCGAGTTCGAGATCGAAAAAGCGAACGGGAAGAAGCGCGCGATCGCCGCGCCGCGCGCGACGCTCCGCAAGATCCAGCGCGCGATCTTGCGACAGATGCTCGACAAGGTGCCGCTCCACGACGCGGCGCATGGGTTCGTCAAGGGCCGGTCGACGGTGACCAACGCCAAGCCGCACGAGAAGGCCGCGCTCGTCGTGAAGCTCGACCTGGTCGATTTTTTCCCGACGCTCCACTTCCGCCGCGTGCGCGGCATCTTCAACCAGCTCGGCTACAGCCTCGTCGTCTCGCACGTCCTCGCGGCGCTCTGCACGTATCGTCCGCTACTCGAAGACGGGCTCGTCGCGTGGCCCGGCGTGCTCCCGCAGGGCGCGCCCACGTCGCCCGCGCTCGCGAACATCGCGTGCCGGCGGATGGACTCGCGTCTCGCCGCGCTCGCGAAGAAATCCGGTGCCCGCTACACGCGCTACGCCGACGACCTCACGTTCTCGTTCGACGGCGAGCCCCAAAAAACGGGGAAGACGCTCGGGCGTTTCTTGTGGTGGGTCGATCAGATCTGCCAGCAAGAGGGCTTCTCGGAGAACTCGCGCAAGCGCCGCATCCTCCGAAAGAAGACCCAGCAGCGCGTGACGGGCGTCGTCGTGAACTCGGGCCTCTTCATCCCGCGCCGCGATCGGCACCGCTTCCGCGCGATCCTCGCGAACGTGAAGAAGAACGGCCTCGCCGCCGAAGCGCGCGGAAAGAAGGACTTCGTCGCGTACCTCCGCGGCTACGCGGCGTACGTCAAAATGGTTCAGCCAGATCTCGGCGCGAAGTGGGTCGCCGAGGTCAAGGCGCTGACGACCAAGAGTTAGGTGCTACAGTTGGGGCGTGCTGACGCTCACGGGGACGCTGCTCTCGGGGAAGTACCGCGTCGGAAGCAGGCTGGGCAGCGGCGGCATGGGCGAGGTCTACGAGGCCGTCCAGGAAGATCTCGGTCGCCGCGTCGCGATCAAGGTGATGAGCGGGCCGATGGCGAACGATCCGCAGCTCCTCGAGCGCTTCAAGCGCGAGGCGCTCGCGGTCGCCGCGCTCGGTCACCCGCACATCGTCGCGGTCACTGACTTCCAAGACAACCCGGGCGAGCCGCCGTTCATCGTGATGGAGCGCCTCGTCGGCGAGTCGCTCGGCGAGCTGCTCGAGCGCGAGCCGATGCTCGAGCCCCATCGCGCCGCGCGCATCGCGGAGCAAACGCTCTCGGCGCTCGCGGCCGCGCACGAGTCGAACCTCGTCCACCGCGACGTGAAGCCGGACAACATCTTCCTCTGCCGCACCGACACGAACGCCGAGCTCGTGAAGCTCCTCGATTTCGGCGTCGCGAAGGCGATGGAAGCGACGCAGCACGGAAAGCTCACGAGCACCGGCGCGATCGTCGGCACGCTCGTCTACATGGCGCCCGAGCAAGCGCGCGGCGAGCCGATCGACGCGCGCGCCGACGTGTACGCGCTCGGCGCGTGCCTCTACCACACGCTCGCGGGGCAGCCGCCGTTCCCGCCCACGAACGCCGCGCGCCTTTTGAGTGCAGTCTGCAACGAATCGCCGACGCCCCTCGGGATGCTCCGGCCCGACCTCGACGCGAACCTCGTCATGATCGTGGCGCGCGCGATGGCGCGCGATCAGGGCCAGCGCTACGCGTCGGCGCGCGCGATGATGAGCGCGCTCGGCGGGTACCTCCGCGGCGAGGCGCCGGCGACCGACCCGATGTCGGCGACGGCTTTTTCTCCGGCGGGCTACGCGCCGATGTCGCCGCGGACCGGCGGCGCGACGCCTTACGGCACGCCGATGCCCGCGCCTTCGACTGGCCCGCAGCACACGCCGCAGCCGCCCGCGCAGTATCCGCTGACGCCGATGCCGTCGCCCTACGCACACCCGGGGAGCGGCGGAGGGGTCGTCGTTCCGCCGTACGGCATGGCGCCATCGCTGCCGCCGCCGCGCCGAGGAAACGTCGCGCTCGTGCTCGGGGTGATGATGATCCTCGCCGCGGGCGCGACGCTCGCGGGCGCCGCGTACTACTTGAAGACGCATCCGGGGCCGAAGCCCGTGGCTGCCACGGCGACCACCGCGAACCCCCCGCCCGTCGAGATCGTCGCGGCGAACGCGCAAGGCGGCGATCTGCCGACGCTCGCGGTGACGGGATCGGCGGCGCCGCACGTCGTCTCGCCGACGACCCCGACGCTCGTGACGACTGCGGTCGCGACCACGGTGAACACGCCGCCGAACCCCGCGCTCAGCGGCATGGGCTACGCGCAGCTCGCCGGGCAGATGACGAAGGCCTTCCAGTCCGGCGATGGCAAGACGTGCATCGAGGCGTACGACAAGATGCGCGCGCTCCCCGAGTTCAGCGATCCGGCGAACGGCTACGCGATCATCCGCGGCGACTGTCTGATGGAAGCGGGGCGCTGCGACGAAGGCCGCAAGATCCTCCGCGACTACTACAACCAGCCGCGCCCCATCATGCAGCAGATGACGCCGCAGCAGATCGACCAGAGCATCTCGTCGATGGCGCAGATGTATTGTCCGCCGACGCAGCTCGCGCCGCCCGAGCGCGTGCAGCGCGCGCAGACGCTCCTCTATCGCGCGCAGAGCTCGAAGGACACGACCCAAGCCGCGCACTACGCCGACGAGATGGCCGCGCAACTCCCGATGCTCCCGCGGGGCACCGACGAAGAGCGCCACAAAATCGCGTCGTACGAGTACGGCATCGCGAAGGCCTATGGCGACGCGGGCCGCTGCGGCGAAGCGCGAAACCACTTCCACGCGCAGTGCTCGATCAACTCGCCGACCAACGTGGATCGCTGCGCGGACGCGCTGCTCAAGAACACGGACAAATGCAAAAGCACGCCGTAGCGCTGCTCGTCGCGCTCGCGACGTTCGCGGCGTGCGGCGGAAAGACCGAGAGCGGCGACGCGGGAGCCGACGGCTCCGTGTGCACGTATCAAGACACGCGCACCGTGTCCGACCGCATGTGCGCAGCGTCGAGCGATTGTGTCGTCGTCACGCGCCAGCTCTCGTGCTGCCAGGAGCAAGACGAGGGCATCGTCGCGATCGCCGCGGGAGGCTTCCAAGCGCAGCAATCCGCGCTCACTTCTGCATGTCCCGGCTGCGGCTGCCTCGCGCAACCGCAAGACGAGCTCGGCGTCAAAGGCACGACGTTCGTCGCGACGTGCGACAAGGGTTTGTGCACCGCGCACGCGCAGTGATCAGGGACCAGTGCCGCAGAACACGTTGACGAACGCGGCGTACTGCGCGTCCGTCTGCGGGAAGCACGCGGTCGCGCCGGCGTCGAGCGACGCGCACGCGCTGGCGTTGACCGCACCGTCGACGTAGGTCTTGCACCCGTTCGTGCTCGCGTCGACGAGGCACGTCGAGTGATCGTTGCCCGCGCACGCGTCACACACGTAGGCGCCGCATCCTTCGGCGTCCGAGTAGTAGTCGCCGCACGAGCCAGCGCCACCCGAGCTCCTCTCCTGCGACGTCTCGCCGAGGGTCAGGTCGATGCACCCGGAGTGGTTCGGCGTGCAGCTGGTGCTCGTGCACACGAGCGCGCCCCAGGTCGTGCTCGTGACTTGCGTCATCGCGCACGCGCCGCACGCGCCGGCGTCGCTCTGCTGCCACGCGGCGCACGTCGCGGGCGTCGCGGTCGAGCCGAGGCACGCGGCGACGAACGCCGTGACCTCCGACGCGCTGCACGCTTGAGAGGCCGCGTGAGGCTTCGTTTGCGTCGTTGGCGAGTATGCGCTCGTGTCGCAGCGCTCGCACGCGAGCGCGCAGGCGTCAGGGCTCGTGGCGTCGGCGCACGCCCCCGTGTGCGCCACGGGCTTCGGAGCGCCCGCGCTGCACACGTAGACCATCGTGCCGTCGCACGCGCAGTACGGCATCGCCTTGCACGCGCCAAAACCTGGCGGCGCGAGGCAGCGCGTGGTGGCTCCGCACCCGTCCGACACGGGGTAATCGCACACGAGCCCGCCGGTGCAGTCCGCGTTGCTCGAGCACGACGCGTTCAGGTTGCCATCAACGCCGGCGTCCGAGGTCGCACCGACGACGCTCCCGCACCCCACGAACCAAACCACGCCAAGCGCCCACCTCATGTCATGGTCCGGTCCCGCAGAACACGTTCACGAACGCGGCGTAGTCGGACGTGGTCTGTGGGAAGCACGCGCTCGCGCCGGCGTCGAGCACGCCGCAGGGGCCGTTCGGCGCGTTCGCCGCATCGACGTACGACTTGCACTCGTTCGCCGTCGCGTCGTTGTTGCACGTGGCGAAGTCGTTGCCTGCACACGAGATGCAGGCGTAGTCGATGCAGCCGTTCTCGGCGTTGTAGAGATCGCCGCACGAACCGGAGCCGCCCGCGCCCGTCTCCTTCGAAACCTGTCCGAACGTGATGTCCACGCAGCCGCCCGTGTTGACGATGCAGCCTTGGTTGTCGCACGCGAGCGGGCCCCACGTCGCGGAGGTCGTCTGCGTGAAGACGCAAGCCGCGCACGCGCCCGAGTCGGCTTGTTGCCACGCCTGACACGTCGCGGCCGTCGCGGATGACGAGATACACGCGTTGACGAAGTCGACGATTTGCGAGGACGAGCACGCGCCCGACGCGGCGATCGGCTTCCCTTGAGCCGTCGGCGCGTAGCCGCTCACGTCGCACACCTCGCACGCGACAGAGCTTCCGCACGGCGGCGGCGGCGCGATCACGTCATCGCCGACGCACGAGCCCGCGTGCGCGATCGGCTTCGGCGCGGCGCCGCCGCACGCCGCCACGGTCGTCCCGTCGCACGCGCACGACTGGCCGCCCTTGCACTGCACGTTCGGGAAGCACTGCTTCGTCGCGGAGCAGCCGCCGTTCGCTGGATACGAGCAGACGTGCCCAACGGCGCAGTCGGAGTCGGACGAGCACGCCCCCGTGATGGATCCGTCCACTCCCGCGTCCGACGACGTGCTGATGATTCCGCCGCAGCCCGCGAACCAAACGAAGCCAAGCACCCACCTCATTGTTGGTAGAGTGTGACACCATCATGGACCCGATCCAAGTCACCCAACGCGGCGCCATCGCCGTCTGGACCATCGACCGACAAGATCGAAGCAACAGCCTCTCGCGCGACACGCTCCTCGCGTTCGGCAGGCTCGCGCGCGAAGCCGTGCAGAATGCATCCATTCGCGCGATCGTGATCACGGGCGCAGGCGAGAAGGCGTTTTGCGCGGGCGCCGATCTCAAAGAGCGCCAAGGGATGACGGAGAACGACGTGCGCCGCCAGGTGGAGCTCTATCGAAGCGAGCTCGGGCCGCTCGATCGCTCGCCGAAGCCGGTCGTCGCGGCGATCAACGGCGTCGCGTACGGTGGCGGGCTCGAGCTCGCGCTCGTCTGCGACATGCGCGTCGGCGCGGCGCACTGCAAGCTCGCGCTGCCCGAGACGTCGCTCGGCATCATCCCGGGCGCCGGCGGCACGCAGCGGCTCGGTCGCATCGTCGGCGAAGCGCGCGCGAAGGAGATGATCCTCCTCGCGCGACCGATTGACGCACACACGGCGCTAGCGTGGGGCCTTCTGAACCGCGTGACGGAAGCAGGGAAAAACGTGGTCGACGACGCGATCGAGTGGCTCGCGCCAATCGCCAGCGGCGCGCCTCTGGCGCAAGCCGCCGCGCTCGAGGCCATCGATCGCTCCTTCGACACCACGCTCGAGCTGGGCCTCGAGCTCGAAAAGGTGAGCTACGACAAGACGCTCGTCAGCGAAGACCGGCGAGAGGCGCTGAAAGCTTTCGCCGAGAAGCGAAAGCCGGTGTTCTCGGGCAAGTGAAGAGAATATTTTGGGGCTGTCGACGTAAAACGGAACAGATGAAGCAGCTCCTTACTTACGTTTCGGTGGCGGCGTTGCTCGTCGGGTGTGGTCCTTCGCTGACCCAGGTGACGCGCACCACGCAGGGCTTCGCGGTGCAACAGCGCTGCGCGCAGGGCCCGTTCGAGATCCACGTGCCGGCGTTCGGGTCGAAGTGGGGCGAGGACGTGACGCTCGAGGCGCGCGGCAACGCGATCGATGGACACTCGACGATCACGATCGACGGAAGCGACAAGCGCGAGACCACGTTCTCGAACGGCTCGGTGAACACGAGCGCGTGCGTGCTGTCGGACGCGGATCGCGCGGCGGTCGTCACGGGCGGCGCGCCTGTCACGATGCCGGGCACGCAGACGAGCACGAGCACGAGCACGAGCACGAGCACGAATGCGAGCACGGGGACGGGGACCGTGTCGCTCGTCGCGGCGGGGATCCCGAACGACTGGATCTATCGGACGGAGATCGCGAAGTACCACCTCGAGGTGAACGACTGGAACGCGGCGCCGAGCGCGCTCAAGCGCGGACAGGACATCAAGATCGTCTTCTGGTCCGAGCACCCGCTCGATCTCCAGAGCACCACGTTCGTGCTCACGCATAGCGAGATGGTGCCGCCGAACGGCGACGACAAGAAATGGCAAGCGCACCTCGACGAGCTACGGTCCGACGCGGAGAAGGAGCGGCTCGAAGCCGAGGCGAAGGCCAAGAAAGAGCAGGCCGAAGCCGAAGCGAAGGCGCACGAAGAGGCGCGATGCCGGGAGATTCGAGGCGCGGACAAGAAGTGCCACGACGAGGGCTACAAGACGGGCACCGAGCTCATCGCGTACGCGGAGTTTCAGCACAAGTGCGAAGACCTGGCGAAGAACAACGCGACCGACCAAGCCTGCCGTGACGACGGCTGGCGCAACGACAACGAGCGCCCCGATTACCATCCGTATCCGCCGCAGACCAACGGCGTCGCGACGCAGACGCCCGTGCTGACCGAGCCGCCGAAGCCGCAAGGGCACGGGGCCGATCGCCCGCCGCCGGCGCCGCAAGTCGAGACGCAATCGCCGAAGCCGAGCGAGCACGCCGAGTGGATCCCCGGCTCGTGGCAATGGAGCGGCTTCGATTGGGTTTGGCTCGGAGGCGGATGGCGCGTTCCCGAGCAGGACCGCGCGCAGAAGCTGACCGCGACCGCGCCGAGCGCGCCACCCGTCGCGCGCGTCGAGGTTCGACCGCCGCAGCCCATCGCGAGCGCCGTCTGGGCCGACGGCTACTGGCATTACGCCAGCGGTCAGTGGATTTGGGTGCCTGGACACTGGGCCGTGCCGCCGCGCGCGGGCGCGACCTGGCGCCCGAGCACGTACCGATCCGACGGCGTCCAGCTCAGGCTCGACCCCGGCGGTTGGATCGTCCACTGACGATCGGCGTGCGCTACATTTCGGGCGTCATGCCGCAAACCTACGATCACGAGCTCAAAGGCCTCGTCGACGCGATGCTCCACAGCTATCGCGCCGACGCGCGCGGGCACCACATCAACCGGCGCTATTTGCCCTCACGCGCGGAGATCATCGAGATCATCCACCTGCTCCTCCAGGTGCTCTACCCGGGTTACGTCGGGCGCCAAGGCCTCACGGACGAAGAGGTCGCCTATCACGTCGGCGTGCTCCTCTCGACGCTCCGCGAGAAGCTCGCGCGCCAGATCGAGCAGTGCCTCTGCCATCAAGCGGAGGCGGAGCACGTCGCGACGGCGGAGTCGTGCGGCCCGCACGCGAAGAAGATGGCCTCGGCCTTTCTCTCGAAGCTCCCCGAGCTCCGCGCGACGCTGCTCGACGACGTGCAAGCCGCGTTCGACGGCGACCCCGCCGCCACGAGCCTCGACGAGATCATCCTCGCGTACCCCGGCATGCTCGCGGTCACCGTCTATCGCGTCGCGCACGAGCTCTACGAGATGGGCGTGCCGCTCATGCCGCGCATCATGACGGAGTGGGCGCACCAAAAGACCGGCTGCGACATCCACCCGGGCGCGCACATCGGCAAGAGCTTCTTCATCGATCACGCGACCGGCGTCGTCGTCGGCGAGACCTCGCAGATTGGCGCGAACGTGAAGCTCTATCAGGGCGTCACGCTCGGCGCGCTCTCGCACCCGCGCGACGAGCGCGGCCGCGTCATCCGCAATACGAAGCGTCACCCGACGGTCGCCGACGGCGTCACGGTCTACGCGAACGCCACGGTCCTCGGCGGCGAGACGACCCTCGGCGCAGGCAGCGTCGTGGGCGGCTCGGTGTTCCTCACGGAGAGCGTGCCGAGCGGCTCGCGCGTCGCGCTGAAGGCCCCGGAGCTGCGCGTGCAGGTGCCTGAAGAGGGCTGATCAGACCTCGCGGAGCACGAGGGAACGGCAGAAGACTCAGCCGTTCATGCCGATCGACGCAGTGACTTCGAACCACTTCGTGTCCTGGGCTAGAAGCTTCGCGAACGATGCTCGCGTCTCGTCGGGCGTTCGACCCCAGAAGCGCGGGGCGCCGGCGCGGCGACAGGATTCGTCGAGCTCCGTCCAGCGCGCCTCGAGCGCGCGCGTCGCGTCCACCTGTTCGATGTCGAAGAGCACCGTCCCGAGCGGGTCATCGCGAAACGCATACGCCTCGACGCCCTCGAAGACCGCGTCGACCTTTCGAAGCGGCTGACCGGCGTAGCGCCATTCCGTGCGCAGCAGGATCGTCCGCGCGTCGACGTCGACCGTGTACCCGATCAAGTGGAAGTCGTGAACGGTCGGCATCGCCCTAGAAGATACCACCATCCACACCTTGCCATTTCGCTCCGAATAATTATGCTCAATTCAAGTGCATCAAATCGAGATCGAATTCCACTCCTGGGGCGGCAGGCGCGACGGCGCCGGTCGGAAGCCCGGGCCGCGTGCGAACGTTCCTCACCGTCCCCGCGAGCGACATCGCCGCGCGCACCCGGTGCACGTGACGTTGCGTGCGCGTCGTGGATTGCCTCAGTTTCGCGAACAATCGATCGCGCGCGAAATGCGAAGGCGCATCGCGGACGCCAACGGCTCGAAGCGTCTCGGTGGCACCTTTCGCGTGGTCCACTTCTCGGTCCAGAACAACCACGTGCACCTGATCGTCGAGGCCCATGACGGTAGGGCCCTGTCGTGCGGCGTTCAGGGGCTGGCGATTCGGCTCGCTCGTCGCGTCAACAAGCTGCTCGGCGTGAGCGGGCGCTTTTGGTCCGAGCGCTTTCACTCGCGCGAGCTCGCGACCCCTCGCTCCGTGCGAAACGCGATCGTTTACGTGCTGATGAACGCGAGGAAACACCACGCAGACTTCGAGCGCGGCGTGGACGCATGCTCGTCGGCGCCCTGGTTCGACGGGTTCGTCTACGGACCGTCACCGCCGCGTGAGGAGTCTCCCGTGAAACGGCCGAGCACTTGGCTCGCATCCACCGGTTGGCGCCGATGCGGGCTCATTGGCCTGAACGAGCGCCCTCGCGAGCCGGGGTAAGGTTGAACGTCGACACGCGGCCGCGGCCAAAACCTCGGTGCGCCGCTCTGATGCGGCATTTCGCGGCCCCGGCGCGAAGTCTCACTGCCGCATGTCGACAGCTACCCTGACCTGGTTGGGTCGACCGACGTACGCTTCAAATTACTCAAGCGTGATCGCAATCGTCACCGGCGTGTGCGTGCCGTGAAGTTGCACGGCGCGAAGCGCGGACATGGCGCAGCGACCCACGTCGGTGGCAGCGAGCGCGTCGTCGTCCAAGCGCACCTCGACGACCTTGCCGCTCGCGTCGAAGGTCAGTACGGCGCGCGTGTGGAACGCGCCGCTGTCCGGCATGCAGACCCTCGCTCTCGCCTTCGCCGCATGCATCGGGGTGCTTCCCAGCGGCTGCACGCTCGTCGGCGAGGACGCGTCCATCACGACACGATCCGCGGGCGGCGAGAGCGTCGCGCCGTAGAACAGCACCTTCCAATCGTCGTCGTTCGAGGTTGCCGCGGCCTGCGAGGCTGTCGCCGCTTGTCGTTGCTCGACCTGCGCGGGCGGCGTACGCGCGCACGCAACGCACATCAGCGCGATCGCGAAGCTCCTCAAAGGACCCGGCGCGCGAGCTGACCGATGGCCGGGGTCGCGCACGCGTAGACCGCGGGGAGCCACATCGGGATCCGCAGGAAATCCGGGTCGACGTAGTGGAAGTTCGGGTTGACCGCTTCGGCGATCGGTCCGACGAGCGTGCCGATCGCGAGGAGCACGGCGCCCGCGTACGTGCGGTCCACTTCGCGCCAGATGACGGCTGCGCCGATCGCGATCACGACGAGCTTCGTCGTCGCGGTCGCGGGCAAGAGGCCGCTCGACGCGTACATCAGGGCGAACGCGAAGAGCGCGAGCACGATCTTGGGCCACGCGACGAGCTTCGTGGGACCGCCGAGGCGCCTCCACCCGAGCACGTACGCGACGCCGCCGAACGACGCCGCGCAGCCGAACAAGAGCGGCACCCACCACGCTTGGCCGTAAAAGGCGGGGCGCGAGTACGCGAGCGTGCTCGTGTGCACGTGCACGCTGTCGAGCAACGTGAGCACGACCGCGCCGAACACGAACAAGATCGCGAAACCGCGCTTGCTCATTTCCGCGCGGCGAGCCTCGTCGCCATCAAGCGTGAGAGCCCGTAGATCGACTCTTGCGGGTTCACGCCGAGGCTCGTCGGGAAGACGGAGCCGTCGATTACGTACAAATTCTCGATGCGGTGGTGCCGGAGGTCCTCGCTGCGCACGACCGAACGCGAGGCGTCGTCGCCCATCGCGCAGCCGCCCATTTGGTGCGCGGTGAAGACCGCGACGCGACCGACGTCGAACGGCGCCGCGTCCACGATCGCGTCGATCTGCGATTTCGAGCGGATGTGGTTCGGCGGATCGTGGAGCGTCACGACCTCTTGCGCGCCGCCCGCGAATTGGAGCTCCGCGAGGCGCTTCTGGGCGAAGCGGAACGCGTTCCAGATCCGCGGCGGGATCGGGTAATCGAGCACGGGCGCGCCCGACTCGCGGAGCGTCACGCGACCGCCCGTGACGTCGTCGTGGAAGCCGTCGATCGCGAGCGCGATGTGGAACGCCATGTAAGGCATCTTCTTCATGAACGCGAGGTGCTCGCTGCCGAAGGTCGGCGCGGCGCCCGCGGCGAGCGACGGGTACCAAGGCACCGCCTCGAGGAACAACCCGATGTCGTCTCCGCGATGCGCGAAGTGGTGCGACGCCGCGCTCTGCGGCGCGCCGCGATCCGGATGGATCTCTTCCGTGTAGAACGCGGCGCTCCCGATGACCGGATGGAGGAACGTGCGAAGGCCGACGCGCTCGTTGTCGTTGATGCCCGAGCGCAAGAGGAGGGCAGGGGAGTTGATCGCGCCGCAGCTCGTGATGAACCGCTTCGCCGTGATCGTGAGCTTCTTGCCTGTGGGCGTGATGCCTTCGGCGTCGAGGAGCGTGCACTCGAGCTTCTCGACCGTGTTGCCCTTCGTCACGTAGCGATCTGCGCGCGCGCGGAACACGAGCTTCGCCCCCGCGTCGATCGCGTCGGGGATCATCGTCACGAGCATCGAGCGCTTCGCGTTGACCGGGCACCCGAGGCCGCAGAAGCCGGTCTGCATGCACGCGTACACGTTGCGTCGCAGCGTGTCCGCGTCCCAGCCCATCGCCTTGCAGCCGTCGTAGAGCGCGCGGTTGTTCGGGTTCATCGACTCGACGGTGACCTTCTGGATCACGAGCCGCTTCTCGATCTCGTCGTAGTGCGGGACGAGATCCGCGTACGCGAAGCCCTTCACGGCGTGCTTGTCGCGCCAGAGCTGGACGACGTCCTCGGGCGTGCGGAAGCTCGTCGTCCAGTTCACGACGGTCGTTCCGCCGACGGCCTTTCCTTGCAGGACCGCGATGCCGAGATCCTTCGTCGCGCGCGCGCCGCCTTCTTGATAGAGCCGCGGCGTCACGTCGCGCTCGCGCATCGTGAAGTCGTTCGACGTGTAGTAGCCGCCCTCTTCGACGAGGAGCACGTCGATCCCGGCTTGCGCGAGCACCGCCGCGGCGACCGCGCCGCCAGCGCCGGTGCCGACGATGCACACGTCCGCCTTGAGATCGAGATCGCCGGTCGCGGCGGACCCGTCGATCACGTTCGGGCTCGAGCGAACGACGGCGAGCTTGGTCATGGCACGCCCGCCTTCGAGTCGTCGTAGGCCAGCTTGTTGAGGTCGCTCGGGGGCGCGTATCCCACGGCGGGCCAAGCGGCCTCGTCGGTGTAGGCGACCGCGAGGCAAATCTTCCGAAGCGCGTGGTAGCCCGTGCGCCGAATCACGAGCCGACTGTCGCGCCAGTCGCGGAGCACCGCGTCTTGCGACTCGGGCGAGAGCCGCGTGAACGGCAGGACTCGCCCATCCATGAGGAGACCCGGGAGCGCGTTCTCGAATAGGCCGAGCAGCTTGTTGAAGTCGGACCGGACCTCGGGCGGGCTGCGGCGCAAGAGCTCATCGACGCCCTGCGCGACCGCGACCGCAGAGACCGTCGCCGGCACGACGCGCTTCGCGATCGCGACGAGCACCTGGAAGCTCCGCGGCTCGAGCACCGCGAGCGCGTGGAGCGGCGCGCCCTGCTCTTTCGTCGGCAGCACCGCGAGCGTTCCGCCGCCGAGCACGAGCAGCGCTCCGCCGACGAGCCCGCGTTTGAGGAATGTTCGACGATCCACGGCGTGCAATGTAGCCAATCTGTCGAATCGTGCAGACGTGATCTCAGCTGATAGAGTGAAAGCATGGGCATTTGGCGTGGGCGCACGCTCGGGGCGTGCGGCGTGGTTTGGGCGTGCGTGATGTCGGCGAGCTTCGCGTGCTCCCAGGGCGACAAGAAGCCTCCGTACATCCCCGACCCCACGCCGGAATCGGGCACGATCCCGCCCGCCGACGCGGCCAAGGAGTCCGGTCCGGCGTGCACCTCGGGCGCGGACGGCGGGTGCAACGCGCTCCTCAACTGTGGAAACAAAATCCACGTCCAGCAAAACTCGGTCGCGTCGCCCACGGGCGCAGGCGGAACGGTCCCCGACGGCACGTACGTGCTCACCGACTACATGCTCTTCACGGGCCCGGGCGGCGCGTCCGGACAGCTGCCGGACTTCTTCGTCGAGACGATGCAGCTCACGACGGAGGCCTCCGATGCGTCCGTTGGCGACGGCGGCGCCACCCAGCAGATGGTGTGGGACGACATCATCACGACCAACACGACGAACGACAAGACCTCCGCCGGCACCGCGTATTTCGAGACTGGCACGGCGACGATGACGATCGCCAAGTCGTGCCCGTCGTCGACGACGCCGTTCAGCGCGGGCTACACCGTGAGCGGCACGCAGCTGCTCTTGTACGCAGCGGCCACGGCCGGCACGGCGCAGCTCACGTTCACCAAGCAGTGAGCTTTTTAATTCGAGGTGCCTGGCAGCGTCGCGCTCGCGAGCCACTGGAAGCCGTCGATGAGCGCCGTCGAGTCGAAGATGTTGTCGCTCACGTCCCACACGGCGATGCGGAGCTGCACGACGTCGCCCGGGATGACGTTGCCCGCGGTGGTCAGCCAGTAGGTCCCGCCGCCGACGAGGCAGTTGTCGTTCGTCGGCTTCTCGAAGCCGGTCCCGTCGAGCTGCGTCGCGCCGAGCGCGCACGAGATGCTGCTCACCTGCTGCCCGTTGCACTGCTGCGACTTCGAGAGGCTGTCGCACACCGAGAAGACGCTCGTGCCCGAAGCGATGTTGATCGCGATCGGCCATTTTTGGTTGTTCTGCGTCATCGTCATCAGGTTCTTGTCGACCGGGTTCGCGATCGGCGAGGGCGTGCCGTTCGGCGTGTCGACGAGCGCGATGAACTGATCGTTGTACGGCGTGCACACGTACTCGGGGAACTCGGCCGAGAAGAAGTACGAGTTGAACGAGAACGCGCGCGCGTTGGTCGGCGCGCGGATCGTGAGCACGAGCATCACCGAGTCGTTCGCCGTGCCCGGCTGCGTGATGTTGCCGCAGTTCGGTGCGGCGGGCAGCTGGCCCGCGCCCTTGAGCGGCGGGTTCGCCGCGGCCAGCCAGTCCTTGATGCAGAGGCCGTTCGTGCACGTCGAGATGTCGACCGCGCTCTGCGGGTTGTCGGAGTAGCTCACGTTGTTGCCGTTCGGCGCGCCGCCGTTCGGTCCGGGCGACGACTGCGACGCGTCGGACGCGATGCCGTTCGAGAGCACGATGAGCGACTGCCCGTTGAGCGGCAGGATGTTGGTCCCGAACTTCGGCCGAATCGAGTGGCCCGAGTGATCCGTGAGCGCGGTGCCGTCGGCGCGAACGAGCTGGGCCGAGAGAAGGCCCCACGTCTTCTGCGGAAGCGGCGCGTTGAGCGTCGTCGTGCGGCACACGCCGAGCGCCTTCGCGTAGTCGCCCGCGGCCGTCGAGCTCGACGACAGGCCGTTGTCGCACGGCTGCGTGTCGGTCTGGTCGAAGAGGTCGACGAGCCCGTTGCAGTTGTCGTCGACGCCGTTGCCGACGACCTCGACGGCTCCAGGGTTCACGAGCTGCGGCTCGGCGCCGCACGGCCCGGGTTTGTCGCAGCAGTCTCCGTCGGAGACCTTCCATCCGTCGCCGTCGCAGTCGGTCGTCGACGAGTCGCACGGCGTGCACGAGCCCGAGATGCACTTGTCGGTGCCCTGGCACACGAAGCCGCATTTCCCGCAGTTTTTCTGATCGTTCGTCGTGTCGACGCAGAAGTTCCCGCACTTGGTGAGGCCCGTGCCGCACGTGAGCGCGCACTTGCCGCCCGAGCACACTTGGCCGCCAGGACACGCGTTGCCGCACGTGCCGCAGTTCGACGGATCGACCTTGAGATCGACGCACGCCTGCCCGCACTGCGAGGTGCCGCCGAGGCACGTCGTGGCGCACCCGCCCTGCGTGCACACGAGGCTTCCGGGGCACACGTTGCCGCAGAAGCCGCAGTTCTTCGGGTCGCTCTGCGTGTCGACGCAGAGGTTCGCGCACTTCGTCGTGCCGCCGTTGCAATCGAGCGCGCACTGTCCGCCCGAGCACACCTGCCCGACGGGGCACGCGGTGCCGCACGTGCCGCAGTTCGCGGGATCGTTCTCGACGTCGACGCACTTGTCTCCGCACTGCGTGCTGCCGCCGTTGCAGACGCTGCTCGTGCACGCGCCGAGGACGCACGATTGGCCGCTTGAGCACTTCGTCCCACATGCGCCGCAGTTGTTCGGGTCGTACTGCGTGACCGTGCACGTCCCCGAGCACATCGTCGCGCCGCTTCCGCAGCCGCCGCCGCCGTCACCGTTGGTCGTGTCGTCCGTCAGCGGCGAGCGCACGCCGCAGGCCGCGACCACCGCCGCGACGAAAGCCAAGATCCAAAGCCGTTTCATGCTCCCTCCGATATGCGCGGCAAGCGTACTCCCTCGGCGACGCGTGTCGACCGCGGATCATCCGCACTGTAGCTTCGCAGCCTCACGGTAGTGCGTTGAAGCTCGCCCGAGATCGCGGTACGCCGCCGACCGTCATGCGAAGCCTCATCGTCTTTTTGAGCCTCTCCTCGTTCGTCGCTTGCGCGGTAGGCAATCCGCCGGGCGATCTCCTCGCGCAGCACAAAGACGGCGGCATCATCGCCAAGGGCGACGGCGGCTCGCACGACCCACCACCGAGCACGAGCGACGACGCGGGCAGCAACAACCCGCCGCCGAGCAGCTGCACGGGGACGCTCTGCGGCACGCAATGCATCGATACCACGAGCGATCCGAGCAACTGCGGCGCCTGCGGCGTCGCCTGCGCGAGCACCGAGACGTGCTCGAACGGCCAATGCGCTCCCTCGACGAACACCACGTCGAACGCGCCGCCCCAAGGCAGCTGCTCGCACTCGCTCTGCACGAGCGGCGGCGCCCTCCCCGAGGGATGCGACACCGAGGGCTGCACGGTCGTCATCTGCGACCCGAGCTATTTGGGCGACGACTACTGCTGTACGACTTCGTGGGACTCGCAGTGCAGCCAAGAAGTGACGGACTATTGCTCGCCGTACTCGTGCCAGTAGCGTAAACTCCAGGCTGCGAGGGCGTCATGCGAGTCGTCGGAACCGCAGCGTGGATTTGTGTTTTGTTCTGCGGTTGCGCCGTCGGCACCGCCGCGGACGACACGCCGGGCGACTCCGGGACGAAGATCGACTCCGGCACCAAGCCGGACTCGGGCACGAAGAATCGACTCGGGCACGCAGCCCGACTCGGGAAACCCGCCTCCGGACACGGGCACCGGCAACTGCGGCGGTCAGTGCCTCGGCACGCAGAGCACGTGCTGCAGCAACACGTGCGTCGACATCACGAGCGACACGAACAACTGCGGCGGGTGCGGAAACCCGTGCGGCTCGTCGAGCTGCTGCAGCGGCAACTGCACCGACACGATGGGCAGCGACGTGAACAACTGCGGCGGCTGCGGCGTGACGTGCAACGGCACCTGCATGAACGGCACGTGTCAGACGCAAACGAGCGGCTGCACCCTCGACATGGGCACCTGCTCGCACTCCCCGTGCACGACCGGCGGCGCGCTCAGCCCGAGCTGCGACGCCAACGACGAGGGCATCGTCGCCAGCGTTTGCCTCTTCGACCTCACCTGCTGCACGACCACGTGGGACTCCACGTGCGTCTCTTATGCTCAGCTGTTCGAGATCAACAGTTGCGTCGGCGGCGGCTGCTGAATTACGAGTGTGCGCCATGTCGGGCGCCAAAGAGAAACTCGAAGAGACGCTCGCGCGAGTCGAAAAGGGCGGCGCGCCGAAGTACCACCAGAAGAACGGCGAAGCGGGAAAGCTCTTCGCCCGCGATCGCATCGCGCGACTCGTCGATCCCGGCTCGTTCCGGGAGGACGCCGAGCTCGCGAACGCGCTCGACGCCGAGCTCCCCGCGGACGGCGTCGTGACAGGCACCGCGACGATGAGCGGTCGCACGGTCGCGATCATGGCGAACGACTCCACGGTGAAGGCGGGCTCGTGGGGCCGGCGCACCGTCGAGAAGATCCTCCGCATCCAGGAGACCGCGCGCGATCTCCGCGTGCCGATGCTCTACCTCGTCGACTCCGCCGGCGCGCGCATCACCGATCAGATCGAGATGTTCCCCGGCCGCCGCGGCGCCGGACGCATCTTCTACAACCAGGTCCAGCTGAGCGGGCAGGTCCCGCAGGTGTGCCTCCTCTTCGGACCGAGCGCCGCAGGCGGCGCGTACATCCCCGCGTTCTGCGACGTCATCGTGATGGTCGAGGGCAACGCGAGCATGTACCTCGGCTCGCCGCGCATGGCCGAGATGGTCATCGGCGAGAAGGTGACGCTCGAGGAGATGGGCGGCGCGAAGATGCACTGCTCCGTCTCGGGCTGCGGCGACGTCCTCGTGAAGACCGAGGACGAGGCGATTGCATTCTGCAAGCAATACCTCTCGTATTTCCCGCAAAACGAGGCCGGGACGCCGCCGAGCGCCGAGGCGCGCGCGCCGAAGTCGAGCGGCAAGCACATCGAAGAGATGGTCCCGGTCGACGAGAACAAGTCGTTCGACATGATGTCCGTGATCCACGAGCTCATCGACGAGGGCTCGTGGTGCGAGATGAAGAAGCTCTTCGCGAAGGAGATCCTCACGGGCTTCGCGCGCATCGACGGGCGCGCCGTCGGCATCGTCGCGAACCAGCCGAAGCACCTCGGCGGCGTCCTCTTCGTCGACTCGGCCGACAAAGCCGCGCGCTTCATCTGGCTCTGCGACGCGTTCAACATCCCGCTCCTCTACCTCGCCGACGTGCCGGGGTTCATGATCGGGACGAAGGTCGAGCGCCAGGGCATCATCCGCGCGGGCGCGAAGATGATCGCCGCGGTGAGCGAGGCGACGGTGCCGAAGGTCTGCGTCGTCGTGCGCAAGGCGTACGGCGCGGGCCTCTACGCGATGTGCGGCCCGGCGTTCGAGCCCGACGCGACGCATCGCGCTCCGCACCGCGTCGATCGCCGTCATGGGCCCGAGCGCCGCGGTGAACGCGGTCTACTACAACAAGATCCAAGAGGTCCCCGCGGGGCCCGAGCGCGACGCTTACGTCGCGAAGCTCCGCGAGGAGTACCGCGAGGACATCGACATCACGAAGCTCGCGAGCGAGCTCGTCATCGACGCGATCGTCCCGGGCGATCGCCTGCGGCCCGAGATTTCAGCCCGATTCGCGCGCTACGCGTCGAAGGTCGAGGGGCGCCCGAAGCGCAAGCACATGGTGCCGCCGGTCTGATCAGGGCTTGCAGCAGATCGTCCGCGGGTTCGTGAGACCCAGGGTCGCGGTCTTGGGGCCGGTCGCGTTGCACTGCGTGGCGAGCGTCGCGTGGTACTTGAACGCCCTCGGCGTCGAGCCCGCGGCGCTATCGACGTCGCAGTTGCCGTCGACGGGCATCGTGACGAGCTTCGTCCCGCAGCTCACGTCGCTGAAGATGTCGATCGACGCGTTCGTGCACGTCGAGCCGGCGAGATCGCACGAGCACGCCGAGCACTGGAGCGTCGGGGCGTCGCCGACGACGACGGGTGACGTCCCCCAACCCGCGGGGCACGATTGCGAGCCGGCGTTGACGATGCACTGCGCGAAGCCCGCCGGCACCGCCGTGCCCCCGCAGAAGTCCTCTTCGCACGTCGTTGGCACGCCGCACGCGTGACCCGTCGTCGTCGTCACCGCGGAAGGGTTGGGGACCGCGCTGCCCGCACACGTGCCGCCCGAAGGCGCGAGCGCCGAAGACTTCGCGTGCGTGTCGAGCACCGTGCTCGGATAGGCCGTGCAGCCCGCGCCGTTCACGTTGAGCGACACGCCCGTCGTGCCGCAAGACGAGTCGTTCGACACGAAGCGCTGGAGCGACCCGACGTCGCAGGCGGGCGAGCTCGTGATCGCGCAGGAGCAATCGCACGCGCCGCTCTGCGCTTGCGGGCTCGAAGCGACCGTCGTCGGCGAGAAATTGCTCGGGCACGTGCTCGTCCCCGTCGCGTCGAACGCGAGGAGCGTCCAACCCGAAGGCAGCGCCGCGACGCACGCCCCCGCAGGCGTCGAGCAAGGTGGTGGAGGAGGCGGAGGTGGCGAGTCGGGCGCGGTGTCGGGCTCGCTCGTTTCGCTCTTCGCGTCCGCGACCGCGTCGACGCCCGCGTCGCTCGGCGTCGGTGGCGGCGGCGCGAGCCCGCTCTCGTCTACGCTGCAGCCCGCCAAAAACAGCCCCACGGCGACGTGTCGCAGCACGCGATCAGGATAGCGCAGCAGCCGCTCGCGTGTACGATGTGCGTGTGCGGCGTTTCGCCTGCGTTTCACTGATGGTGACGAGCTGCGGGCTCTTTCCGAGCCTCGACGCCCTCACGTCGTCGGATGCGGGGAGCGGGCCCGACGCGAAGATCGTGGACTCGGGCGGAGGCGAAGCGAGCGACGTCGTGGTCCTCCCCGACGCGGGCAACCCGACGTACATCCGCGCGATCACGATCCACAACAACGCTAGCGGGCCGCTCCCGCAGGGCTACACGATCGGCGTCGCGTTCCCCGAGTCCGAGCTTCAGGCCGCGAGCACGCAAGGCAAGATGCGGAGCGACCTGAACGATCTTCGTTTGGGCGGAACCACCGGCGAGCGCGATCGCCTCGTCGACGTCCCGCCGCTCGCGCGCGTCGTGTGGTTCTCGCTCGCGTCGCCCATCGCAGCGAACGCGACCGACACGACCTACGCGATCACCTACGGCGTGCCGAACGCGCCCGCGCCTCCCGAAAACGGCGCGAACGTCTTCGCGTTCTACGACGACTTCTCGAGCGCGCTCGACACGTCGCGCTGGATGACGCAGGGAACCGTGAACGTCAGCGGCGGCATGGTGAGCCTCCCGCACGGCGGAGAGGGCGCGCTCACGACGCTCTCGCAACCGCCCCTCTCGACGTGCGAATTCCGCGCGCAGGTGACCGATCCGTCTTCGGCCGCCGACGGCACGGGCTTTTATTATTGGTTCGGCTTTCAGCACACGGGTGACTTCGTCGCGAGCGATCCGTGGGTGCTGTGGATCGCGCGCTCGCCGAGCTCGGTCGGCGCGGAGGACAAAGCCAACGGCTGCACGAACGGCTGCAACGACACGCCGCAGGGGCAAACGAACGCGCTTCGCGTCTACGGGATCGAGCGGCAGGCGGCGCTGACGAATTTCTCCATCGACGGCGCGCCCGCGTGGTCGACGCCCGCGACGAACGATCAGGCGCTGTCGCTCATGATCCGAAACTTCCTCGTCACGGGCGACGTGGTCGTCGATTGGATCCGCTCGCGGCCGCGCATCTACCCCGAGCCGACGGTGACGCTCGGCGCCGAACAGCTAAAGTAGGCGCGCATGCGCAAACCGCTCCGCCTCGTTCGAGCCGCGTCGGCCGCGTTCGACGGGCGCTTCCACGAGCGCGACGCGCGATTTGGCCCGATCGCCCGCGCCGCGGCGATGTTTGCAGACTACACAGATTGGCCCGAGCCCGCGGATCTCGATCGCGCGCTCTCCGAGCTCGCGGGGGTGCGCTTCGTTCCCGCGCAGCGTCGGCCGCGTCGCCATCGCGGCCCGGTGAACCTCGGCGAGATGTACGACGCGCACGTCGTCCGCGGCGAGGTGCCGACGCGCGAGAAGAACTGGCACGACTTCCTGAACGCGCTCGTGTGGGCGACGTTCCCGCGCGCGAAGGCCGCGCTCCACGCGCGCCAGCACCGCGCGCTCGAGGAGTGGGCGAAGACCGGAGAAGCGCCCGAGGGCGACACGGTGCGAAGGCTCCCGAACGCGCGCACGCGCGAGCTCGACGCGCTCGCGCTCATCGACGAGGGGAGCGTTCTCGTCTGCGACGACGCGAAGCTCGTCTTCGGTCACGCGCTCTACGAAGGCTTCGTGCTCCACGTGCCCGCGATGATCTCGCGCGCGGTGATCCTCCACGGGAAGGCCGCGGACGCCGACGCGCTTCTCACCGCGCGCCTCGCGGAGCCGCTCGCGCCCGACGATCTCCCGCGCGAGCCCGTCTGATCACCGATCGAACCCGTGCGGGTCGAACGGCATTTGCGAGCTCCCCGGTTGCGGCGCAGGCGACCACACGGGCTCCGGCGCTCCTCTCGGGGCCGGCTCGAGCGTAGGACCGCCGTCACGGCCCGAGACCGTGGCGGAAGTCGTCGTCGGAGGAGCTTCGGAGTGCCCCGCGCCGCACGCGATCAGCGCGGCCGTCACGCAAAAGAGCGCGATGCCTTTCATGCGGCGGAATGCCTGCAACCGGCGTGCTAAAAAGCGGCCCATGGGTTTTCGCGACGGGTACGTCACGTACGACGAGATGCACCGCACGATGCGCGGCTGGGCCGACGCGCACCCCGACGTGGTGCAGGTCACGAGCATCGGCAAGAGCGACGAGGGGCGCGAGCTCTTGCTCCTCGTCATCGGTCGCGATCGAGATCGCGCGCGCCCCGCGGCGTGGGTCGACGGGAACATGCACGCGACCGAGCTCTGCGGTTCGAGCGTCGCGCTCGCGATCGCCGAGGACGTCATCGCGCTCCACACCGGACACAAGACGGTGCGCGATCTCCCCGAGCACGTCTGCGATCGCCTGCGTGACGTCCTCTTCTACGTGCTGCCGCGCATGTCGCCGGACGGCGCGGAGTCCGTGCTGAAGACCGGGCGCTACGTGCGCTCGAACGTGCGCGATCGGCGTCACCACGCGCCGACGCCGCGGTGGATCCTCGGCGACGTCGACGGCGACGGGCTCTCGCTCGTCATGCGCAAGCGCGATCCGAACGGCGATTACGTCGAGTCACCCGACTTGCCCGGCGTGCTCTTGCCGCGCCGCCTCGAGGACGCGGGGCCGTTCTACAAAGTCTATCCCGAGGGCCACATCGAGAACTGGGATGGCTCGACGATCCCGAACCCGTTCTACCTCTCCGACAACGACACCGACTTGAACCGGAACTTCCCGTACGGCTGGGCGCCCGATCACGAGCAGATCGGCGGCGGCCGCTACGCGATGAGCGAGCCCGAGACGCGCGCCGTCGTCGACTTCACCACGCAGCGCCCGCACATCTTCGCGTGGCTCAATTTGCACACGTTTGGCGGCTGCCACATTCGCCCGCTCGGCAACGCGCCCGACACGAAGATGGATCCGACCGATCTCGGCATCTACAACCAGATCGAGGCGTGGGGCGACGAGCACACCGGCTACCCGACGGTGAGCGGCTACCACGAGTTTCTCTACGAGCACGACAAGCCGCTGCGCGGCGACGTGACCGACTACGCGTACCACCAGCGCGGCATCCTCGCGTACACGACGGAGCTCTGGGATCTGTTCGCGCAGATCGGCATCAAGCGCGTGAAGCCGTTCGTCGATCACTACCGCGTCGTCACGCGCGACGACCTGAAGAAGCTCGCGCAGCTCGACAAGGACAAGAACAAGTCGCGCCTGTTTCGTCCGTGGCGGAAGGCGAATCACCCGCAGCTCGGCGAGGTCGAGTGCGGCGGCATGGACACGCGCGAGGGACTCTCCAATCCGCCGCGCGAGATGGTCGCTGGGATCTGCGAGCAGCACGCGAAGATGTTCCTGCGCGTCGCGGCGATGGCGCCCGAGCTCCGCGTCGAGCACCTCGCGACGCAGTCACTCGGAAACGGCGCGTGGCGCGTCGACGTCGCGATCGAAAACCGCGGCTACCTCGCGACCAACGTGCTCTCGTCGGCCAAGACGCTCACGCTCGACGCGCGCGTCTTCGCCCACGCCGAGGCGAAGGGTTGCAAGCTCGCAAGCGACCCCCGTGTCGAGGCGGGCCACCTCGATGGGTGGGGGCGAGGGTTGTATGATGCAAGCACCTCGATCTTCCACGCACGGAGCAGGGGCACGACCTCGCGTAAGGTCGTGAGCTTCACGGGCGAGGGCAAGGGCGTCCTCCACGTGACCGCCCGTGGATTGCGCGTCGGGAGCGCCCACGTCGCGGTCGAGGTCTAGTCCTTGCACTCTGACTGATCTGGAAGGAGAATACGGCAGAATTTCCCTGCAATTCGGGGGAGCCGTAAAAAGAGGTTCACATGCGGCGTCGGAATGTTGTCATCGGGTTGGGGCTTGCGGTGCTCGTTTTGAACGGGTGTTACGGCTACGGCTACCATAGCCGCTACGGCAGGCATTACGGGTACTACGGCGGCTACACCTACTCGGCGGCCCCGGCGTACAACGGTGCGGTCTACACGCCGCCGCCGCCGCAGCAGCAGCAGGTCGTCATCCAGGGTCAGGTGGCGCAGCCCGGGCAGCCCGTGCAGGTCGCCGCTCCTCCTCCGCAGGGCGTCTCGGTGCAGCCGCAGGGCATCAGCGTGCCGGGCGAGGGCATCGCGGGGTCCGATGGCACGCGCGGTTGGCGCGTGAGCGTTCAGTCGCCGGAGCAAGAGTTCCAGCGCCTCGCGCAGGTCGCCGCGCGCGCGAGCTGCCAAGTCGAAGCCTCCTCGTCGACCGAGCTCCGCGCCGTGTGCAACGGCAACGTGCACGTCGTCGTGCGCTTCGACCAGCAGAACATCTACAAGCTCTGCGCGCCGAACACCGACCTCAACGTTTGCGCTCAGGTCTGGTCTTCCCTCGGCTCCTGACGTTTGACGCTATAGTGCGACGCAGATGCGCCGCGCCACCGGACTCGCCGCCGCGTTCCTCCTTTGCGCGGCCCGGGCGGATGCTCGCCCGCCGAGCGGGCTCGGCGTCTTGCGCGTGCTCGGCCCGCGCGCGGAGTCCGTGCTCGCTCCGCGTGGCGGCGGGATCGACGCGCTCGTCGCGATCCCGAGCGGGAAGACCGCGCGCGATCTCGGGCTCGTCGAGATCGCGCCCGGCGTGGGTCGCATCAGCGGGAGCGGCGCGACCTTGCTCTCGTTCGGCGCCGCGCACCCCGACGCGCACCTCGAGATCGGCACGCCGCTCCACACGCTCCTCGCGAACGCGCAGCTGATCACGCGCGCCAAGACCGCGCGCCTCGAGCGCGGCGCGACCGGAGCTGGCGCGGCGGTCGGCATCATCGACACGGGCATCGATCCGACGCTCCCCGATTTTCGCGATCCGACGACCCAGAAATCGCGCATCGCGTGGATGCTAGATCTCTCGATGAAGCCGCTCGGCCTTCACCCGGAGCTCGAGCAGAAGTTCGGCATCTTCGACGACAACAACAACCTCGTCCAAGGCGCGGTGCTCTCGGGCGCCGACATCGACGACCTCATCGCGCAGGGCAAGCCGCTCCCCGAGGACGTCAACGGCCACGGCACGCACGTCGCGTCGATCGCCGCGGGCAACGGCGGCGGCACGCCGTTCGTGGGCATGGCTCCCGAGGCCGCGCTCGTCGTCGCGCGCATCACGCGCGACTCGGGCGACTCGCTCGGCACGAACGACACGCTCACCGGCGTGAGCTTCGTGTTCGATCGCGCCGAGAACGATCTGCACGTGCCGCTCGTCGCGAACTTGTCGCTCGGGACCGACTTCGGGCCGCACGACGGAAACTCGCTCTGGGAGCAGACGCTCGCGAGCTTCGTCGGGCCCGATCACCCGGGCCGCGCGATCGCGGCCGCCGCGGGAAACAGCGGGTCCATCGTCGACACGCCGATCCATCAAGGCGTCGCGGTGACGGGCACGCACGTGAGCGTCCCGGTCTGCGTCGGCGCGTGCGACACGAACGCGCAGGCCTCGGCGGTGAACGGCGCGGTGCAGATTTGGGTCGCGCTCCGCGCGGGCTCGGACATGCGCATCGGCCTCGACGGCCCCGACGGCACGTGGATCTCGCCGATCGCGGACGAGCACGAGCAGGGCCACACGTCGGGCGCGATGAACTCGGGCGTCATCTACGGGAGCGACGTGCCGAACACGCTCATCCCGAAGAACAGCCACGGCGCGATCGTGATCTGGACGGGCACGTTCTCGTCGGGTCGCTACGCGATCACGCTCGAGGGCAGTGGCTTCGCGGACCTCTACGTCGAGGGCATCGGCGAGGCGTCGCTCAGCTCGTCGACGCCCGCGTATTTCCCGAACGCGGTGCGCGAGGCGACGGTGACGATGCCCGCGTCGAGCCCCGCGATCATCGCGGTGGGCTGCACGATCGACAACCCGAGCTGGGTGTCGCTCGGCCAGCAGAAGATCGGCATCACCGAGCCCGTGCTCGACGCGTACGGCGGGCTCTCGCAAGGTCAGCGCGTCTCCGTCGCGAACGGCGAGGTCTGCTATTTCTCGAGCGCGGGCCCGACGCTCGCGGGCGTCCCCAAGCCGGACATCCTCGCGCCCGGCGCGGTCGTGATCGGCGCGATGAGCCAGAAGGCGCTCCCGGGGTCACCGACGAGCATCTTCACGACGGACTGTCCGCCGAAGAAGGGCACGAACCAGGTCGACCCGGCGTGCATGGAGATCGACTCGCGCCACGCGGTCGCGCTCGGCACGTCGATGTCGTCGCCGATGGCCGCGGGCATCATCGCGCTGCTGTTCCAGCAGAACGCGCTGCTCACGCAGGACCAGGTGCGCGCGCTCCTTCAGGCTGGCGCGCAGCACGTTCGAGGGCCGGCGCCGTTCTTCGATCAAGAAGGGCCCGGCGAGGTCGACGCGCTCGGCGCGCTCGACGCGCTCGCCGAGATGGCGCAGCCCGACGCGGCGATCCCCGACGCGTCGAAGAGCTGGATGACGCTCAGCGAGGACTACGCGGTCGCGGACGGCTCGACGCCACTCACCGCGACGCTCGAGCTTCGAACGAGCACGAACACGCGCGCGACGCTCTTCGACTCGTCGCGCCTTCAGCCCATCGCGCTCCTCGGGTCGATGCCGCTCCCCGCGATGATCGTGCGTGGCGGCGCTCCTGGGCTCTTCCGATTCACCGTCACGATCCCGCCGGGCCGCGGCGACGAGGCGCTCACGCTCGGCGCGACGTTCGACGGCGCGTTCGTCGTTCCGCCGGTCGCGATCCCTGTCGCGACCGACGCGTGGACCGCGGGGTATCCACCCTACGTGGGCGGCGGATGCAGCGCCGCGCGGAGCGCCACGGGAAACGCGCTCCCTGCGCTCGCGCTCTTGGCTCTTCTCGCGCTGCGACGACGCACGCGCTAATCTACGAAGCGGAGGGTTTCCATGCGCTCTTTCTTGGCGTTGGGGGCGTGCTTGCTCGTCGTGTGCGCTGCCGTCGCGTCGTGCGGCACTGGCGGGCCTTGCGGCAACAACACATTTTGCGGTGAGCCCGACGGCAGCGAGGACGGGACCATCTCCGACACGGGCCTCGGCGACAACCAGATCGGCTTCGGCGACACCGGCGGCAAAGACGGCGGGAGCTGCCCGGTCACTTGCTCCGGCGATTTGCACAACGTCGTCGACTGCAACAACAACGTCGTGACCGCCTGCCCGCAAGATCAAGGGTGCGCGGCCGGCGCGTGCGTCCCCGCGTGCGACGCGGCGAAGGACAACAAGAGCAGCGTCGGCTGCGACTACTACGCGGTGCCCGCGACGGACTTCACGGGCCAGACGTGCTTCGCGGTCTACGTCGCCAACACGTGGGGCTCGCCCGTCACGCTCGGCGCGTCTTGGGGAACGCAGAATTTCACCTCGAGCCTCTCGAGCTTCGCGTACGTGCCGCAGGGGTCGGGCAAGAACCTCACGTACACCGCGCTGACGAACGGCCAGGTGCCCGTCGGCGGCGTCGCGATCCTGTTCTTGTCCGGCAACGGTTGCCCGGAGCCCACCGCGACCGCGACGGCGACGAGCACGGCCGGCACGCAGCTGACGAACGCTTTCCACATCACGGCCGATCGTCCCGTCGTGCTCTACGACATCTTCCCGTACGGCGGTGGCAGCAGCGCCGTCACTTCCGCGACGCTCCTCTTGCCCACGTCCGCTTGGGACACGAACTACGTCGCGACCGCCGCGTGGAGCGAGACCGGATTCGGCAACCCGTGGATCGCGTTCGTCGCGCAGCAGGACAACACGCAGATCAGCATCGTCCCGACGAACGACATCACCGCCGGCACGGGCGTCACCGCCGATTTGAAGGGCAAGCTCGGCGTCTACAACTTGAACGCGGGCCAGCTCATTCGATTCCAGCAAGCGACGGACCTCACGGGCAGCGTCGTTCAATCGAACAACCCCATCGGCAGCTGGGGCGGGCACGGGTGTACGAACCTCGAGCAGCCCGCGTGCGACGGCATGCACCAGCAGATCCCGCCCGTGAAGGCGCTCGGTCACGAGTACGTCGCCGCGCGATATCGCAATCGCCTCACGTCGCTCGACGAGGCGCCGCCGTGGCGCTTCGTCGGCGCGGTCGACGGAACGACGCTCACGTACGATCCGCCGCAGTCCGGCGGCCCGACGACGCTCAGCCAAGGACAGATGGTCGAGTGGGACGCGAAGGGCCCGTTCGTCGTGCGCAGCCAGGACGCGCAGCACCCGTTCTTCTTCGGCGCGCACATGACGGGCTGCTTCACGCTACCCGGCGCCTACTCGTCGCCCGTCGGCTGCGCGGGCGATCCCGAGTTCGTCGACGTGATCCCGCCGGATCAATACCTTGCAAACTACATCTTCTTCACCGACCCGACGTACCCCGAGACGAACCTCGTCTTCGTGCGCAAGAAGGGCAGCGACAACCAGTTCCACGACGTGACGCTCGATTGCGCCGGCGTCCTCACCGGCTGGCAGAACGTCGACAGCACGGGCAACTACCAGTTCACGCGCGCCGATCTGCAGACCGGAAACTTCGCGAAGGTCGGCAACTGCGACAACGGGCGCAACGCTGCGCACAGCGACGTCCCGTTCGGGCTCACCATCTGGGGCTGGGGCACGAACGCGTCGACCGGGTTCTTCTCGGAGGCGTGCAGCTACGCGTACCCCGCGGGCGCGAGCGTCCAGCCGATCAACACGGTCGTCATTCTCCCGACGCCTCATTAAAAAAACGGCCGAGGGCCGGCCCGATGCCAGGCCCGGCCACCCTCGATCACGGGGAATCCCGCGGTTTCCGCGTGGCATGCGCGCTGCTCCATCCGGCGCGGCTGGCCAGCCATTTCTCGTCACGGCCACGAAAGGAAACTGAATCGAACAAGGGCTATGCAAACGGGACTGAGCGGGTGCAAGCACACGCTCGTTGGAAGGTCGGCTGTGCGATCCTGCCGAGCCCGAGCGTCCTCATCGAGGACGAAGACACCGGTTAAGTGTCGCGTCGGGCTACCCAGGTCACTAGACAGCTCGGATGGCGGTGTTCCGCATCCGCCCGCAGTACCAACGAGCGCGGGACAACCGCGGAGGGTGCAGGTCTCCTCGCACCTGAATTCGGGACGCCGCGTCAACAAATGCTCGTAAAGAGCGAGGACTTGGTGCCACTCCCTAGTTTGCTGAAGCAAGTCTCCCGGATGGGAGATCACAAACCGTTCTGAAATTTAACCGGGTGCTCGCGCTCGAGCGTCGACGCATACGTGTGCCCTGTGGGGTTAGAAGGGCGGGGGACGGTCGGTGGGCGCTGTTCCCCACGTGCTTGGTGATGGGCCGAGGGTGATTGCGACGGTGGCGTCTGCGGCCTTGGACCAATCGAGCCAGGAGCTCGTGCTCGGTGTGCCGTTGATCGTGACGCTCTGGATGTAGTCGCCGGTGCCGCTCGTGGTGATGACGAGCTGCGAGAAGTTGTTCAGCTTGAGGGTCGCTTTCGAGAACACTGGGGTCGTGAGGATCACGCCGCCCACGCCGGGGACCGCGGGGTACATGCCGAGCATGGCCCACGCTTGCCAAGCGGATGTCGCGCCGAGATCGTCGTTACCCGGAAGGCCGCTAGGCTGCGTGCTGAAGGCCTCGCGGAGCGCGCGGTGGACGACGTCGCTCGTCTTCGAAGGGGCGCCCGCGAACGCGTAGGCCCAAGGGGAACCGAAGCCGGGCTCGTTGCCGACGTAGAAGTACGGCTGCATGAGGCCTGCGTTGATCTGGGTGAAAAACGCATCGAGGCGCGAGACCAAAGCGGCGTCGCCGCCGAGAAGCGAGATGAGACCGGGGACGTCGTGCTGGATCGCGAGCGTGTACTGCGCGGCGTTGCCTTCGACGAAGCCGTTCGTGCCGGTGAAGTCGCTCGGGTCGTGCGTCGTCACGTCGCCTTCGTGGAATACGCCAGCCGAGTCGCGCGGCTGCAGGAAGCCAGTGAAGCCGATGGCGGAGTACGTCGCGTCGAAGACGTTCTTCCACGACGCGGCGCGCGTCATGAACGCGGTGTGCGTCGCGTCGTCTCCGAGCGCGGCGGCGAATTGCGCGATCGCGAAATCGTCGACGGCGTACTCGAGGCTCGTCGATGCGGGGCCCCAAGGGCCTGGGAGGTCGAGCGCCAGATACCCGTTCGCCAGGTAGCCGGCGAGGCCCGGACGGATCACGTGGCCCTGGCACGCGGCGTTCGGATCCGTCGCGGCGGACTTCATGAGCGCGAGCGCTTTCGGCGCGTCGAAGCTGCGCGCGCCGAACGCGAACGCGCTCGCGACGAACGGATCCGCGGGATCGCCGACCATCGTCGCCGCCTCGCGGTTCGCGAGCGACCACTTCGGCATCGCGCCGCCGCACTCCGAGCCGGAGTCGACTACCGAGCGCACGACGTCGCTCGCGTGCTCCGGCGCGATCGCGGAAATCAGCTGAATCCAGGAGCGGTAGACGTCCCACCCCGAGAAATTCTGGTGCCGCACGTAGTCGGTCGCGACGTGGACCTTGTCGTCGAAGCCCATGTAGCTCCCGTCGACGTCGCTCGCGATCGCGGGCTGAAGGAGCGCGTGATAGAGCGCGGTGTAGAGCTCGCGACGGTCGTCGTCGGATCCACCTTCGACCGCGACGTGACCCAGCGCTGCGTTCCACGAGTCCTGCGCGGCAGCGTGGACCGCGTCGAAGTCCCACGCGGGGCTCTCCGCGTCGAGGTTCGCGAGCGCGGCGTCGTCGCTCACGTACGACAGGCCGATCTTCATTTGCACGGTGCCGTTCGGCGACGTGTCGAAATCGAAATAGAGGCCGCTGCCTTGCCCCGACGAATGCGTCGCGCCGGCGATCGGTCCGTCGACGTCGTACGCGCCCGAATCGCGGAAGTTCCGGTCGAAGCGCGCAGCGAAGTGAACGGCGTAGCCGGTGGGTGTCCCGCAGAACAGCGCGTTCGTGCGATGACCGAGCACCACGCCATCGTCGCGAAGCGTGAGCTCTGCGTCGCTCACCAGCACGCCCTCGCGCGTGCGGCTGCCGCCGACGAGGAGCGTCCCCGGGCGATCATGCGGAAACGAGAAGCGCGCGAGCCCCGTCCGCTGCGTCGCGGTGATGTCGACCTTGATGCCGGACCCGAGCACGACCTCGTAGAAACCGGGCGAAGCGTGCTCGAGATCGTGCGTGAACGTGTCGGTCGCGTCGTCCGACGGATCCCAGGCGCCCGAGATTGGGAACACCGGAAAATCCCGGAGGCCCGCGCACCCGGCGCCGTTCAGGTGCGTGACGCTGAACCCGGTGATCTGCGTGTCGGTCCACTCGTAGCCGGGCGGCTGCGCGCTCGGCGTGTCGGGTCCCCACTGGACCATCCCGAACGGAAGCGCCGCACCTGGAAACGTGGACCCGCCCGCACCATCCGGCACGGCGCCCGGCACGTTCGCACTGGTCGTGCCGATGAACGGATCGACCCACTGCGTGAGCCCCGTCCCCGCGTCCGTCGAGACCGCGGGCGGATCCGTATAGGTCGTGCTGCACGCGAGGAGCAGCAAAGGGAAGGCGAAGCGCATGAGTTTGTTTTTAGCAGGCCCCCACCTTGCAGACAGGCGCGCAGAGGTTTGTCATGCATCGAAAGCTCAAGCTCACTCGACCCAATCTCGCGTTCATCGTCGGCACCCGCGCCGTCCTCGGGTCGGGAATCGCATTGCTCGCGGCCGGTCGCATTCCGCCACGCATCCGCCGCGCAGTGGGCCTCGGCCTTCTCGCGGTCGGCGTCGTCACGACGATTCCGATGATACGCACACTCATGCGTGCGTGAGCTCGTCTAGAACATCACGGTCGCCGAAACGTTGAACGTTCCGATCACCGTGTTGTCGACGAAGAATCGGCGGCCCGGCGTGTCGAGGATCGCGCGGAAATTCGGGTTCGGAATTCCGGTGAGCTGACCGCTCGTCGTCCGACACGGTCCTGCGGTGTCGTTCGTCGCGGGGATGCCCGGGTTGCACGGGTCCGCGGCGGTCACGACGTGCGACTCGTTGAAGCGCACGCCGCCGCCGACGGAGAACTTCACGTACTCGCCGGCTTGCCACGTGGCGCTCGCGAGCGCGTTGAGCGCGCCGTAAGCGGCCTGATCCGTGATGCCGGTGAAGTAGACAGGCGGCGCGGTCTTGTCCGCGACGCTCGTTCCGCCTGGGCCTCCGGTGTACGCGCCGGGGTTCGACTGCGTGAGCGTCGGCGCGCTCGACGAGCCGAGCGCGTCGAAGAGCTCGGAGTAGTCACGGCCGGGCGAGTTGTAGATGCCCTGCACGCGGAGATCGAACACGAGCCGCTGGAACGCCTCTCGGCGCTCCCACGGGACGATCTCCACGCCGAGCGTGAACGTGCCGATGATCGGCGGCGACGTGACGAGCGCGCCCTTGAGATCGCCCGGGTTCACGGCGGTGCCGAAGTCGCTGTCGGAGCGCGGGAACTCGAAGAGCGCCTCGAGGCCGGTGTAGGGCTCGACGTAGCCGAAGCGCTTCGACATGACCGTCCGAACGTCGAGCCCGTACATCGCGCGGCTCACGCCGGGGGAGCGGCTCGTCTGCGAGTGATCGGCTGGGTTCGGACAGATGTTCGAGCCGCTCGTCGCGTTGCACGCATGGAGCGGCTCGCCGACGCCGAAGCGGCCTTCGACGCCGAGCACCCAGGTGGGCTTCGTCCAGTCGCGCTGCTGGTTGAGCATCGCCCAGTCGAGCCCGACGGCGAAATAGTCGATGCCGCTGCGCGTGGGCGACGAGAACGGAACGGGGAAGATCGTGGCGCCCGTCGGATCCTGAAGGCGCTGCGGGTTCTTCGTCGAGCCATCGAGATCGCTGAGCGACTGCGCGTTCGACAAGATGATGGGCAGCCGGAAGATGAGCGCGAGATCGCGGAAGATGCCGATGTCCGCGCGGAGATCGAGGACGCTCAGGTCCTGCATGTACTTCGCGATGTTCTCCGTGTTCGCGACGAAGCCGCCCGTCGAGAGCCCGGGCTGGCTGAGCTCCGTCTCGCGGTGGATGTCCGCCCGCTTCCACTGCTGCATGAAGCCGACCGAGATGTGCAGATCGAACGGGTCGTTGCGATCGAACGCGTCGACGACGCTCGTGACCTCGGCGGTCTCGTCGAGCAGGCGCGGCTCGGTCGCCGCGATGGGCTCGTCCGCGCGCGCGCTACGCGACGATGTCGCAGCGATCGCAGCCGTGAAGGCCAGGAGAGCGCCTCTCCGTCTCATCCGTGGCGACGCTATCACAACTCGCGCCACTTCGCGTTCGCCGCGCGCGCGCGGGGCAAGAGGCGCTGGCGCTCCATCGGGTCGAGCGACCGGGTCGCGAGCATCTCGGCGACCGCGCAAATCGCGTGCGCCTTGCGCCGCGCGATGACGTGCTGCGGCGCGGCCTCCGCGAGCGAGGCGTCGCGCGTCATGATCTGCTCTCCGAGGTCGTGGGCGGCCTTCGCGGCCTGCTCGCAGTCGCCGAGGACCTGCGAGGGCGACTTCTTCGAGGTGAACGACACGTTCGCGTTGACGGGGATCTCGGTCCACCCATCGACGCTTCGGAGCTGCGACGTCCCGCCTCCGGCGGATCCGTCGACATGTGGCGCGCCCGCGTGCATGAGGACCCCGTCGACCGGGTAGGCCCACGCGGCGCCGCCGCCGAGCTTCGCGTCGAGGCGGGGAACGCCGCCGACGAGCGTGAGGTGCGCGCCCGATCCGTAGCGGACGACCGCGTGCGGCGTGACGACCCACACCTCGGAGCCGGGCGTCTCGCCCGCGCCGACCACGCTCGTGTAGGTGCCCGATGCCATCCACAGGTCCTCTTCGCCGGCCACGCACGCGCGCACCGAGCCGGGGCCGTCGACGAGCATCTCGCGCGTCGTCGTGCCGTTCTTGATCGCCGATCTTCGCGCCCGCGGTGAGCTCGATCCACGAGTCGCCCATGACGTCGCCGCTCACGACACCCGCGTCTCCGTCGCGCAGCATCGAGCCGGTCGCGCTGATGATGCGGCAGACCATCGCGGGCTTCGCCCCCGCGGCCGGGACGGTGACGCTGCCGCTGCTCGCCGCGGTGAGCGACGCTTTGTTGTATGTGACGGGGCCCGCGTCGGTCGCGTTCGAGTCGTGGCACGCGGCCATCGCGAGGCCCGCGGCGACGAGGACGCTAGCGGTTCGCATCGTCGTTGGCCTCGTCTTCGATGTCGCGCACCGTGTGCCGCTCGGCCGTGTCGCCCATGTCCGGGAAGATCTCGGCGCTGACGTCCTCCGCGGAGAGCTCTTGCTTCGCGTGGCGCAGCTCGCTCGACGTCGCGTCGAGGCGATCGGCGAGGACGCCGAGGAACTGCCAGAGCATCTTCACCGCGAGCTCGTGCTCCTTGCGGAGGATCTCGAAGAAATCCTGGCGGCGGATCGCGATGAGCTCGGCCTCGCCCTCGGCGCGCACGGTCGCCGAGCGCGGGACGCTGCGAATGAGCGCCATCTCGCCGACGTGCTCGCCCGGCCCGAGGTACGTGAGGAGCTGCTCGCCGCGCTGCACGCGCACTTTCCCCGTGAGGACGATGAAGAGCTCGTCGCCCTTCGTGCCCTCTTGGATGATGATGTCTTTGTCCTTGTACGCGCGGACCTCGACGGCCTGCATGACGCGCAAGAGCTCGCGTTCGGTGAGTCGCGCGAAGATGGGCATCTTCGCGAGGACCTCGCGCTTCAAGTTGAGCAGGCGCGCGCGGCTCTCGTCGACGGCGCCCTCCGCGCCGAGCTTCACGACGAGCGCCGTGATGTTGTCCTTGCCGCCGCGATCGTTGGCGAGATCGATGCAGCTCTTCGGCGCGGCGTTGCCGTCGAGCGCGAGGAGCGGCGCGAGCTCCTCGGGACCTTCGAGGTAGCCCGCGAGGCCGTCGGAGCAGAGGCAGAAGCAGTCGCCGGGGAGGACCTCGACGACGAGCGTGTCGACCTCGACGCGCTCGTAGACGCCGACGGCGCGCGTGATCGCGTTCTTCTGCGCGACCTTCTCGATTTGCTCGCGCGAGAGCTTCCCGCGCTTGATGAGCTCGTTGTAGACGGTGTGGTCTTCGGTGACCTGTTGCACGCGCCCGCCGCGCATCAGGTAGATGCGGCTGTCGCCGACGTGCGCGATGAACCCTTGCTGGCCGATGACGATGAGGCCCGAGAGCGTCGTGCCCATTCCGCGTTTGGCCGGGTCGTTCTGCGCTTCTTCGTGGACGCGGGCGCACGCCTTCTGCACCGCGTGCTCGAGCACGGCGACGACCTGGCGCGGCGTCGTGGTGCGCGGCTGAGCCGCGTAGCCCATGATGAGCTCGCGTTCCTTCTTCACCTCTTCGTGCACGGTGCGCACGGCGATCGCGCTGGCGACCTCGCCGGCCGCGTGGCCGCCCATGCCATCGGCCACGACGAAGAGCGCAAGCTTCTTGTCGACGAGGAAATTATCCTCGTTGTGGTCGCGGACCTTCCCCACGTCGGTCGCGGCGTAGAAACGAATCGATTCGCCGAGGTTCATGCCGGGGTCACGAGCGAGCGACTATACTATGCTTCCAAGCGTGACGGAGCGGTTCGAAGCGACCACGACCGTAAGGCAGCCGCGCGTCCTTATGATGTGGGCGCTCGTCGTCGGGATGGTCGCCTTGATGGGCCTTTCGTGGTTCCTCCGCGCGCATTTCGGCCGGTCTTGGGGGCCGGTGATGCAGCTGCCATGGTGGCTCGTCGGGCCGCTCTTCGCGGCGATCCAGCGACGTCCGAAGATCGAGACGCTCGCCGTCGCGGCGGATGCCGAGGCGCTCCGGCTGGGCTCGCGGACGGTGCCGCGGGCGAAGTTGAAGTCGGCCGTCTTGCGTCGGGAGGGGGCGCGCACGTTCGTGCTCCTCCGCGGCACGAGCTCGATGGGATTCTCGAGCTACGACGTCGAGGTCCCGAACGACGAAGCCGCGGAGCGCTTGTGCAGCGCCCTCGCGCTCGACGCCAAGAGCACGACGGTGGAGTTCCAGCTCCAGCGGCGAGGCGTCAAGGTCGCCAAGCAGCTGCTCTTCGTGCTCGCCGCCTTCGTCGGCGCGTCGTTCGCGGCGGTCTTGATCAAGGCGCTCTGGGCGCCCCTCGTCATCCTCGCGGTGGCGGCCGTGCTCGTCGCGATCGGCATCCCGCTCCTCGTGCTGCACCAACGCGTGAAGCTGCTCGTCGGCGCCGACGGCGTGCTCCTGAAGGAGGGGCTCTCGAAGGGCCGCTTCGTGTCGCACGGCGAGATCCAGAGCGTGCGCGCGGCGGAGACGTCGGTGATCCTGAAGATGAAGCACGGCTCGATGCAGTTCGACCTCGGTGCGGCCGCGCGCAGCAAGAACGATCAGCAGAAGCGCGAGCTCGAGATGCAAGCGCAGTCGATCGCGTGGCGCATCGAGAAGGCGCGCGAGGCGTATCGCGCGCTCGCGGGCGAGGCGCCGCAGGCCGCGCTCGCGCTCGATCGCGGGAGCAAATCGACGCGCGAGTGGATGGATCAGCTGAAGCGCATCGGCGAGGGCGCGAGCGCCACGTTTCGGAGCGTCGGGCTCACGCGCGAGCAGCTCCTTCGCGTCGTCGAGAGCACGAGCGCGTCCGCGAGGGAGCGGCTCGCCGCGGCGGTCGCGCTCCGCACCGGCCTCACCGACGACGAGAAACCGCGGATCCGCGTGGCCGCCGAGCGCTGCGCGGAGCCCGCGCTCCGCGAGCGGATGGTGCGCGTCGCGTTCGCGCCGTCGGACGAAGAGCTCGCCGACGCGCTCGAAGAAGAAGCGGTCAGCGCGGCTTCGAGCGACGTCGCGACGCGATGACGAAGAGGGCCGCGAAGAGCGCGCCCATCGACGTGTCGAACGAGCCGCGCGCGGGCGCCGCGCTGCATCCGCCGGAGCCTTCGGGCGAGCCGCTTGGCGCGGGTTTGTCGCTCGCGGGGCGATTCTTCGCGGGAGCCTGCGCGTCGGCCTCGGGCGGAGGCGCGCCACCGTCGTCCTCGGTGGGCGACTGGTTGCACTGATCGTCTTGCCCGACCGGCTCGACGACGCAACCCGCGGTGCACTCCTTCGAGCTCGACCTGGCCGTTGTCGCAGCGGAACGCCTGCGTGCCCGAGGAGCTGCAGTTCCACAGGTTCCAGATGTCGTCGCATTTGCACGTGCCGCCGAACCTCGGCATGTACGTGCACCACTCCCAATCGCCCGGATCGCGGTGGTTTCCTGCGCCGCCGTAATTCGAGCCGGTCTCGCACGTCGAGGGCGAGTCCTCGCAGGGCGGCGAGCTCTGCGCCATCACGTTGCCGTTCGGGACCTGGTCGTGGCCGATGATGTGATCGCGGTCGGTCGCGACGCTGTATTTCTTCGTGAGGTAGTCGACGAGCTTCGCGCTCGCGGCGTACTCCGCCTCGGGGTACGTCTTCGTGTAGTAGCCGACGTGCTCGATGCCGACCGAGCGCTGGTTGTACCAGTAGTTTCCCGCGTGCCACGCCGTGTACGACTCGGGCACGAACTGGCCGACGGCGCCGTCCTGGCCGACGATGTACTGGACGCTCTTTCCGGGATCGTTCTGGAGCGTCGCGACGCTCGCGTCCCAGCCGCCCTCGGTGTCGTGGATGACGACGTAGCCGACGCTATTTCCGGCGCGCGTCGTGTCGCACTTGTTGGTGCAGTCCGTCGGGAAGACCTCGGCGCCGGGATAGTCCGGCAGCGTGCTCATCGTCTTCTCGGGGACGGTGATCTCGACTGCGGCGCGCTGCGCGCGGATGTTCGGCATCAGCGCGATCGACTCCGAGCCGCGCGCCTCGAACGTGCCGCCTGCGCCGAGCGCCTGGAGGACGCGCTGCGCGTACTCCACGCGGTGGCGCTCGTCGGCGTAGCCCGAGAGGTCTTCGAGCGCGGGCACCCAGGTGGCGAAGTCCTCGCCGCGCGCGCCCGACTTGCGACCGAGATCCGCGAGGACGAGCGCGCCCGCGCGGAGGCCGAGATCCGCGTCGCGGCGAATGTCGTCCTCCGAGACTCCGAGGAGCCTCGCGCCGAGCGCGAGCGTGTCGATCTTGCCGCGACGGAGCTCGAGAGGTCCCGCGACGGGGACCTGCGACGCGGGATCGACGGTGCGCGTCTTCGGCATCGTGAGCCCGCCCTCGACGCGCGCGACGGCGACGAGCAAATCGCGCGGGACGCCGCTCTCGGTCGACGCGCGGCCGAACGCGTCGTCGAGCGAGTCGCTCGCGGAGCCCGAGCCTGAAGCGGGCGCGGCGCTGCTCGCGCAAGCGAGGGCGAGACACGCGGAGGCTGCAAAGGCGACGAAGCGACGCATGAGCGCGCGTGTCATAGCACCGGCTGTGCCAGCGCAAAGCCGCTATTTACAGGGGTGGATCGCGATTCTGCGCGAATGCGCGCTCGCGAGGGCTCGCGTACGCTCGCGAGCTTAGGAAAATGGGAAAATTACGGACGAACGTCGTCGGGTTCGACGACGCGCCCTTCGCGCGCGACCACCGCGGCGACGTGCTGCTCGTCGGGACGGTCTGCTCGCGCACGCGGCTCGATGGCGTGATCTCCGGGCGGGTGCGGCGCGACGGCGCCAACGCGACGCGCGAGATGATCCGCGTCATCGAGGCCTCCCAGTTCTCCGAGCACGTTCAGGCTGTCTTGCTCCAAGGCATCGCCGTCGCGGGGTTCAACGTCGTCGACGTCCACGCGCTCCACGCGGCGCTCGGCATCCCGGTCCTCGCGATCGTGCGCAGGGCCCCGGATTTCGCGTCGATCAAGAAGGCCCTCTTTTCGCGCGTGCGCGGCGCCGAGCGCAAGTGGCGCCTCATCGAGCGCGCGGGCACGCTCGATCCGATCCGCGACGTGCTCGTGCAGCGCGTGGGCATCAGCGTCGATCACGCGCGCGAGCTCCTCGCCGCGACGACCCTCCACGGAAACCTGCCCGAGCCGCTCCGCCTCGCGCATTTGATCGCGGGCGGCGTCACGACCGGCGCGAGCCGAGGGCGCGCGTGACGATCGCGGCGTATGGTGACGAATGAAATCTGCCTACGAGCTTTACTACTGGCCGGGCATCCCCGGGCGCGGTGAGTTCATTCGCCTCTCCCTCGAGTACGCGGGCGCGAGCTATCGCGAGATCGCGCGCGAGCCGAAGGGCATGGCGAAGATGATGGCGTTCTTGAACGGCAAAGAGCCCGGCGCGCTCCCGTTCGCGCCGCCGTTTCTGAAGCACGGCTCGCTCGTCATCGCGCAGGTCGCGAACGTGCTGCGTTACATCGCTCCGCGACACGGGCTCGTCCCCGCGTCCGAAGGCGCTCGGACGTTCGCGCACCAACTCGAGCTCACGATCACCGACTTCGTCGCCGAGACGCACGACACCCATCACCCGACGAGCCCTGGCCTCTACTACGAAGATCAAAAGAAGGAGGCCGTCCTCAAGGCCGCGGCCTTCACCGCCGAGCGGATACCGAAGTACCTCACGTACTTCGAGAACGTCTTGAGCCGCGGCGACGGCAAGCACCTCGTCGGGCGAAGCCAATCCTACGTCGATTTGTCGATGTTCCAGCTCATCGCGGGACTGCGCTACGCGTTTCCAAGAGCGATGAAGCGAATGGCGCGGCGCACGCCGAAGATCTCGAAGCTCCACGACTCGGTCGCGAAAGAGCCGAAGCTCGCGGCGTATTTCGCGTCGCCGCGCCGACTCGAGTTCAACGAGATGGGGATCTTCAGGCGGTATCCCGAGCTCGACCTCTGATTCCGATGCTCACATCAGCGTGACGTCGATCGTGTACGGACCGCACGGGGTCGGATCCGGCGTCTCGAACATGAAGAAGTCGCTTCGCGCGGCGGGGAAGGGGCCATCGACCACGCCGCTCGATCCCGCGTCGGCCGCCGGACAACTCTCGAGGTTCGGCGTCGGCCCGCAGGTCGTTTCGTTGAAGTTGTCCCAAACACCGACCGCGAACGCGCCCTCGGCCTTCACGCTCCACACTTGTCCCGCCGTTCCGTCGATTCGAACATAGACTTCTTTGTGCCCGGTTTTGTTGCAAGCGATCGTGACCGAGTCGGTGCCGTCGCACGTCGTGCCCGTGTAGACGACGCTCGCGTCTGGCGCGACGGCGCTCGCGCACGTGGACGCGGCGGACTTCGCGTCGGTTCCCGCATCCGACGCCGCATCGACGAACGCGTCGGAGCTCGCGTCCGGCACCAAGACATCGACGGTCGCGTCGACGACGTCGTTCGCCGCATCGACGCCCGCGTCATTCGCCGTTTCGCCGCCTCCACACCCGAGCAACGCAAACACGCCGACGACGAACTGCGCCTTCATGGCCCGAGTGTACGCTCACCCATCGCATCGAGCCGCGCGAAGCGCGGCGCGGGGGCCCCGAACCTCACTCCTCGTCTTTGTCTTCTTTGTCGCGCAGCCCGAGCGCGCGCGCCTTCTTGTACAGATGGCTCCGCTCGAGATCGAGCGCGCGCGCCGTCGCCGCCATCTGCCCGCCGTGGTGCGCGATCGCCTCTTGCAGGATCGTGCGCTCCGCCTCTTCGACGAGCACGCGGAACGGGACGCCCGCGCGATAGAGGCCCGTTGCCTTCGGCGTCGTCGCGCCCGGCAAGCACGTGCGCACGTCGTCGGCGGAGATGACCTCGTCGGGCGTGAGGATGACGAGGCGCTCGATCAAGTTTCGGAGCTCGCGCACGTTGCCGGGGAAGCTGTAGGCCGAGAGCACCGCGATCGCGTCGTCGTCGATGCGCATGCCGCGGCGGTCGTTGGCGCGCGCCGCGATGTCGAGGAAGTGGCGCGCGAGGATCGGCACGTCCTCGCGCCGCGCGCGGAGCGGCGGGATCGACAGCGGGACGACGTTCAGGCGGTCGTAGAGATCGGGCCGGAACTCGGCCTTGTCGCACGCGGCGATGAGGTCCCTGTTGGTCGCGGCGACGACGCGCGCGTCGATCTTGAACGTCTCGCTGCCGCCGACGCGCTCGATCTCGCGCTCTTGAAGCACGCGGAGGAGCTTCGCCTGCATCGGCGAGCGGCATGTCGCCGACCTCGTCGAGGAAGAGCGTGCCGCCGCTCGCGCGCTCGAACTTTCCGCGGCGCTGCTTCGTCGCGCCGGTGAAAGCGCCCGCCTCGTGGCCGAAGAGCTCGCTCTCGATGAGCTCGCTCGGGAGCGCCGCGCAGTTGAGCTTCTCGAGCGGGCCCTTCGCGCGCGGTCGACATCTCGTGGATCGCGCGCGCGACGAGCTCCTTGCCGGTGCCGCGCTCGCCCGTGACGAGCACGGTCGCCTGCGTCTTCGCGGCGCGCGCGATCTGCTCGATGAGCTTCTTGATCGCGACGCTCTCGCCGACGAGCTCGCCCGTTCCGGCGCGCGCGCGGAGCTCCTTGGCCTCGGCCTCCGCGCGATCGAGGCGGAGCGCGGTCTCGACGTTGATGAGGAGCGCGTCGGTGTTGAGCGGCTTCTCGAGGAAGTTGAGCGCGCCGAGGCGCGTGGCCTGGACCGCGACGTCGATCGTCGCGTGGCCGCTCATCATGAGGACTGGCGTCTCGATCTTCGCGGCGCGGATCGATCGAAGGAGCTGAAGCCCGTCGCCGTCGGGGAGCGCGACGTCGAAGAGGCACAGATCGTACGTGCGCTTCTTGAGCTTCTCCTCGGCGATCTTCACGCCGCCCGCGACGTCCACCGCGTAGCCCTCGAGCGTGAGCGCCTTTTGGAGCGTCGTCAGGATCGAGGGCTCGTCGTCGACGACGAGGAGATGCGCGCGGGCCATGGCTTCCTTTTGGTATACACGGGATCATGCGTCCCAGCTCCTTGCCCATCGCAGTCGCGGTCGTCTTGCTCGCCCACGCTGCACGCGCGGAAGAGGAGCAGAAGGTCGCGACCGAGTCGCGAGGCGCGGCGGATCTCGAGCTGGTCATCGGCGCCGGCCAGGTCGAAGCGCTCAACCCCGTACCGAACAGCACGATCGTGAGCGGCCAGCTCCGCTACGAGCGCGCGCTCACCGACTCGGTCGCCGCGGGCATCGTGCTCTCGGGGCGATGGGAGCTCACGCGCGAGGTCAGCTTGGGCTTGCGCTTCCCCGTCGCGGTCGCGTCGCTCATGCCGGCGGACGACGTCTCGCGCAGCACGGTGAACCTCGGCAACATCGAGATCGAGGCGGAGTACGAGAAGGAGCTCTCCGAGCAGGTCGCGTTCTTCGTCGCCGCGCACCTCGCGCTCCCGACGGCGAGCGGAAGCGAGCTCCCGAGCGAAGAGACGCTCGCGAACAACCAGGCGAGCATCGACCCCGTGAGCGCGGACAAATACGCCGTGAACCACGCGGTGAGCTCGGCGTACGGCGACGAGAACACCGCGCTCTGGCTCGCGGGCTACATCGGCGTCGTGCCGGTCGTCGGGATGAAATTTCACTTCGGACCCGTTCGCATCGAGCCCTACGTGAAGCTCGAGTCGATGTTCTCCGTGCGCGACCAACCCCAAACACCCGCGATCGTCGAGCTCGACGTGGGCGGACGCGCGGCCGTCACCGTCGCGTCGTTTCCTGCCACGGCCGAGAAGAAGACCCACTTCGACGTCGGCGTGCGCGCTTGGGGAAGCTTCACGCTCACCGATCACGAGGGCGACCTGAACATCGGCGTGGTCGAGCCCGAGCTCCGAATCGGGAGCGAACAGTGGCGCGTCACCGCCGGGGTCCTCGTGCCTTTCGTCGGCGAGCTGCGCGACCAGGGATGGGTCTCCGGCCGGCTCACCGCGACCGTGACGTTCTAGTTCAGGCCCAAGCGACGGGCGCCCTCGCGGTTCCTTGTGTAGACTCACCCCGGCAAATGAGACTCCGTTTCGCCTCAGCCTTCGTGCTCGCGTTCGCGCTCGCGTGTGGACCGTCATCCCACGGCCCAGGCTCGCACTTGCCGAACGAGGGCCGCACCGCCGCGAGCGTGGAGGTCAGCGAGGATCAGTTCGCGAGCGCCGTGCGCGATTTGCTCAGCTCGACGCCGGGCACGGCCGAGCGGCAGACGCGCCTCGAAGGCGTGCTCGCGCGCCAGATGGATCGCGCGCACTCTTTGTTTCGGCGAAAGGCTTCGGAGCGCGGGCTCGCGGCGGTGAAGGGCGGGCTCTACCTCGCGCGCGCGGGCGACCTCCAGACGACGACGCTCGGCCCGCACGGCAGCGAGGCGCTCGAGTCGGCCGTCAAGGACGTCGCACAGCACGGCGATGAAGGCCGGAGCCGCGCGCTCTACGAGGTGCTCCTTCGCATCGCTCCGCCCGCGCGCCGCGCGGACGTTCAAGGCCACCTCGACGCGCTCTCGTCGTGGACGAAAGACGGGCAGGGCGTGAACGTCGAGACGGGCGCGGGCTCGGGGATGGACGCGGCGGCCGAGCCTCAGCGCGTGGCGCTCACGCGCGCGCTCCTCGAGCCGAGCAAGGCCGCGCTCGCGGACGCGACGACCGCGACGGTCGCGTGGTTCAACGCGGCGCTCCACCCGCTGCCCTCGTGGTCGCGGTGGGATCGCGTCGAGCGCGCGCGCGCGCTGCAATCGGCCGCGGCGACGATCATCGCTTTGCATTTGCGCGACGGCGATCCGCGCGGCGCTGTCGACGTGATCGACAAGGACGAGCGCCTGCGTCAAACCGCGCCGCGCCGGCTCTTCGCGGCGACGTCCGCCCTCGCGGACAAGCCGGACGGCGAGCGCTGGCGCGAGATGCTCGACGCGCTCCTTCCGACCGAGGAAGGCGAGGACGATCCCGTCATCGATCGCGATCTCTTGGCCGCGGCCCTCGTGACCACGGCGACCGAGGCCTACCGATTCGATCCGACGTCGCTGAAGCCCGCGCTCACCCTCGCCGAATTGCTCCAGTCGTTCGGCATGGGCGAGGCGAGCCCCGCGGTGCTCGTGGACACGTGCAAGTCGCACCCCGACGTCGTCTCGCTCGATCAATCGCTCTTCATCACGGAGCGCGCGCTCGAGGGCGCGAGCGAGGCCGACGATCCGGACGCGGCGCGACGCACGTACCGCGCGGCGGAGCCCATCCTCGAGATCGCGGAGCACGCGAAGCTCCAGCTCAAGACCTCGCCCGCGCGCGTGCGCGGCATGATGGGTGAAATCGAGCTGCGTGAAGGAAAGCTCGACGTGGCGCGCACGCTCCTCAAGAGCGCGACCGCGGCGGAGCCTTCGCCGACGCTGCTCCTCGATTTCGGCGCGCATCGAGCGTCATGACGGAGACCTCGCGGGGGCGACTGCGCACTTGAAGACCGCGCTCGACTCCGCGCCCCAGAGCGAGCCCGCCGTGCGCGCCGAGATCACGCTCGTCTTGAGCGACATGCTCGTCGCGCAAGGCGACGCCGAGAACGCGCGCAAGCTCCTCGCGGACGCGCTCAAGGGCCTCGTCGCCGCGCGCGGCGCTCGCGAGCCGGCCGTGCGCGCGCGGATCGAGCGGGCCATCGCGCGCATCTACGATTGCTTCGGGCTCTGGAAGCAGGCGGACGACGCGCTCCAGCGCGCGCTCGAGTCGACGCCGCGCGACAAAACGCAGCTCGCGGCGACACTCGCGCTCGAGGGATCCCGCGCGGTCGTGCGCGGAGACCTTCGCGCGTCACGCGACGCCCTCTCACGCGCAGTGACGGCCGACCTCGACGATGACGACCTCGTCTACTTCGCGCTCTGGGAGCGCGCGCTCGAGCGCCAGCAGCGCGCCGCGACCGACGGCGTCGCCGATCGCGTGTTCTCCTCGGTGAGCGACAACGGGAGCTGGACCTCGAAGCTCGCGGCGTTCGGGGCCGGCAAGCTCCGCGGAGAGGATCTCATCGCCGCCGCGCAGAGCCCGTCGAAGCACGCCGAGGCGCTCTTCTACGTGGGCCTCGATCGCAGGGCGCGCGGCGATCGCGCCGGATCCGACGACGCGCTCAAGCAGGTCGTCGCGGGCGCCGGGGTCGATCTCATCGAGACGGACGTGGCGCAAAGGCTCGTCTCGCCGGCCGCTCCGCTGAGCCCGCCGGCGTCCGTCGCGTCGATCCCCTGAGACCGCGCGTGGCGAAGGACGCGAAGCTCGGCTCGTCGTTTCCGTGGAGCGACATCGCTTCGCTCCGCATCCGTTCGCGCCTCGTCGCCGAGGGCGTCTACGCGGGCGCGCACCGGAGCGCGCGCCGCGGCGCAGGCATCGAGTTCGGCGGTCACCGGGAGTACGTGCCGGGCGACGACCTTCGCTGGCTCGATCGTCGCGCGCTCCTTCGACACGGTCGCTTGCTCGTGCGCCAGTTCGAGACGGAGACCGATCGCGCGCTTCGCCTCGTGGTCGATGCGAGCGCCTCGATGGGATACCGCGGCTCGCGCGCCCCCGAGACGAAGCTCGGCGTGTGCGCGGTCGTCGCGGCGGCGCTCGCGCGCGTCGCGATCGCGAGCGGAGATCCGATCGGCCTCACGTACCTCGGGGGCGAGCGCGCGCGACCGCTCTCCGTCGCTGGCGGCCGCGAAGCGTTCGATCGCCTCATCGGCTCGCTCGAGGACACGCGCCCCGGAGGGGACGCCGTGCGCGATCCGGCGATGCTCGATCGCGCGCTCGCCGTCCTCGCGCGCGCGGCGCGCCGCGGCTCGGTGATCGTCATCCTCAGCGATCTGCTCGATCTGCCGACCGACGCCGCGGAGCGCTTCGCGGCGATCGCGTCGCGCGGCCGCAGCGTGATCGTGGTGCAGGTGCTCGCGCCCGACGAGATCGATCTGCCCTTCGACGGCACGGTTCGCCTTCGCTCGCTCGAAGGCGACGTCATCGTCGAGACGGACACCGCCGCGACGCGCGACAGCTACATCGCCGCGATCGAAGCGCTCGAGCGCCACTACGAGACGACGCTCGTCTCGCGCGGCGCGCGCTACCTCCGCGTGTCGACCTCCGACGATCCGGTCGCGATCGTGCGCTCGATCGTGGCCGCCGTTCGCTGACGCGGTTGTCGCGCGCGGCACGCTTTGGCATGCGCGATCCCGGCAGAATTCAGGGCGAATCGTGCACGGCGCCGTTGGAACGCGTCGTGCTTTCGAGGCCGCAGCCATGAGATATTTCTCTTTGTCGCTTCTCCTCGCCTGCGGATCGGGAAACGAGATCACGAACGGCGACAGCGGCACCGACGGCGGAGCGCTGCAGTCGGGCACGTGGGTCTGGCAGAGCGACGTCCCCGCGTCGGGCCAGCTGAACGCGGTCTGGGGAGCTGCGACGGACGACGCGTGGGCGGTCGGCGACGACGGCCTCGCCCTCCACTGGAACGGCAAGTCGTGGAGCGTCGTCGATCCCGCGACGACCAATCACCTCCACGCGATCTGGGGCTCGAGCGCGAGCGACGTGTGGGTCGCAGGCGGCGGGCTCGGCGGGCCGAACACCGCCAACCTCGTTCATTGGAACGGACAAGCGTGGAGCGTGGTCGACCCTGGCACGACGATGAACCTCGCGAGCGTGTGGGGCACGAGCGCGAAGGACGTCTACGCCGCGGGCGCGAGCGGCGTCGCGGGCACGATCCAGCACTTCGACGGAGCGACCTGGAGCACCGCGTGGTCCTCGAGCGAGATGGCCCTCGCCGCGATCGCCGGATCGAGCACGTCCGACGTGTGGGTCGTCGGCGCGCCGATTTATCCGACGTTCGGAGACCACTACATCCTCCACGGCCAGGCGCAGGGCTTCACGCCCGTCGCGAGCGGCGTGTCGCAGTACCTCTCGAGCGTGTGGAGCGCGGACGCGTCGCACGCCTGGGCGTACGGGCTCGGCGGGCTCCTCGCCTGGAACGGCCAGAGTTGGTCCGCGGTCTCGACGACGCTCCCGCTCGGACAGGGCGGCGTGTGGGGTCTCGCGAAGGACGCGGTGTGGGCGGTCGGCGGCGATCAGCAGATCGCGTTCTTCGACGGGAGCGCGTGGAAGACGGTGCACGCCGATGCGATCGGGAGCGGCTTGACCGCGGTCGGCGGAAGCGACGCGTCGCACGCGTGGGCCGTGGGCGAGAACGTCGTGATGCGGTTCGACACGACGGTGACCGCGACGGCGACGTGCGCCGACGTGCGCGGCCAATGCGGCGACGCGAGCGCGTGCGGCGTCGGCCAAGGTCACGCGAGCGACTACGCGTGCAGCGGCGGCGGCGGGACCGTCTGCTGCGTCGCAGAGACCGCGTGCGGCGGAGCCGAGCTCGCGTGCTGCGACGGCGGCAATCCGGGGCCCCGGCCGCTCTGTCACAACGGCGCTTTTTATTGTCCGGGCACCTCGAGCCCGTGCCCACTGCATCCGTGACGTGCTACGCGCTAGCGCGTGAGCTTCGTCACAGCGCTGGCCCTCGGCATCGCGATCTTCGTCGCGCTGCCGCTGCTCGCGCACCGGCTTCGAAGGCTCCGCGCCGACGAGCGGCCGTTTCCGGCTGCGTCGCTCGTCCCGCCCGCGCCGCCGCGCGCGCGTAGGCGAGCGCGCCTCGAGGACCAGGCGCTCTTCGGCGTCCGCGCGCTCGCGATCATCGCGCTCGCGCTCCTCGGGGCGTCGCCGCTCGTGCGTTGCTCGCGCCTGTCGCTCTCGCGCGCGTCTGGCGCGTCGATGGCCGTCGCGATCATCGTCGACGACTCGATGAGCATGCGCGCCAAGGCGCCGTCGGGAGCGTCGCGATTCGCGCGCGCGAAGGACGCGGCGTCCGAGCTCCTCGCGGGAGCGCGCGACGGCGACGCGGTGGGCGTGATCTTGGCTGGCGCTCCTGCGCGCGTGGCGCTCGCGCCGACGACCGAGCTCGGCGCGGTGTCGTCCGTGCTCGGCTCGCTGCGCGAGAGCGATCGCGCGACCGATCTCGACGGCGCGATCCATCTCGCGGAGTCGCTCCTCGCGACGCTCCCGCAGGTCGACAAGCGAATCGTCGTCTTGAGCGATCTCGCGGACGGCAAGCCCGACGCGCCTCCGCTCGGCGAAGGCGCGCTGCTGCCGATCTGGACGCCGCTCGCCGAGCTCGCGCACGAAGAGTCCGACTGCGCGATCACGAGCGCGGACGACGTGGGCGGTCGCGTCGTCGTGCACCTCGCGTGCGGCAAGGACACGAGCGCGACCGGGCGGCGCGTCGAGGTGCGCGCGGGGCAGCGCGTCGTCGGGAGCGCGACCGCGACGAGCGCGCCGGAGCTCTCGATCGACGTGAGCGGCGTCGCGCCGGGAGAGGCGCTCGCGGCTCATTTGCTGGGCGGAGACGCGATCGCGAGCGACGACGTCGCGCCGGTGCTCGTCGCGTCCACGGGCGCGATCGGCGTCGTCGCGGAGGCCGCGGACGAGACCGCGGTCACGGGTGGTCCGCCCGTGGTCGAGCAAGCGCTCGGCGCGCTGCGATCCGATCTCGCGACGCGGCCGCTCCCCGCCGTGCCCGATCAAGCGGCGGATTTCTCGGGCGTCCTCGGGCTCGTCGCGGACGATCCACCCGGCTTCACGCCCGAGCAGCGCCGCGCGGTCGCGTCGTACCTCGAGGGCGGCGGCGTGATGCTCCTCGCGCTCGGTCCGCGCGCGGCCGCGGCGCCGCTCGGCGCGACGCTCGCGCCGATCCTCGATCACGCCACCACGTGGAGCGACGCGGTCGCCGGATCCGCCGCAGGCGGGACGGCGAAGGTGAAGGGCGTGGCGCCGAACGCGCCCACCGATTTGCTCGGCGAGTCGACGCGGAGCCTCGTCGACCTCGGCGCGAGCAAGCGCACGACGCTCGCGGCCTCGGACGTGGGCACGCTCGAGAACGTGCTGCCGTGGAGCGACGGGGCGCCGCTCGTCGCGCGACGCGTGATCGGACGCGGCGAGGCGTGGGTCGTCACGTTGCCCTTCGCGCTCGAGGCGAGCGATCTCCCGCTCCGGCCCGCGTTCATCTCGCTCCTCGACGCGTTCGTCGCCGCGACGCACGCGCACGCGGCGCCGCGGCGCGCCGAGGTGGGCGCCACGTGGACGCTCCCGTCGTCCGCGACCAAGGCGACCGGACCCGCCATCGACGCGCGCGCGTCGGACCAGTCGACGAGCCCCGTCGAGCTCGTCCGCGACGGTGGCCGCACGAAGCTGACGCCCGCGCTCGCCGGCGCGTACCACGTGACGATCGACGGCCGCGACGAGCTCCGCGTCGCCGCGCCGATCGCAAAAGAGACCGATTTTCGGCCGCGCCGAACGAAGACGCAGGACGCCGCGACGCGCATGGGCGCGACCCAAGCTCAGGTCGACGCGTCGCCGCAGATCGCGGTGGCCCTCCTCGCGCTGCTCCTCGCGGAGCTCGTCCTGCGCGTCCGCGCCCAGCGCGCCGCCACTTCAACGTAGGCCTTGCGAAACAGGCGCGTTTTGCGTACGCGAAAGGACGATGACACGCCCCGCATGGACGCTCTCGCTCCTCCTCCTCGCGTGCGGCTGCGGCGGCGGGGGACAGTACGGACACTCGGTCAACTACGCGCCGCTCGGTGACGAGCAAAAGGCGACGTCGACGGCGAAGGAGTACGACCCCGTCATGTTCCAGCGCCAGCCGGAGCAGTGGCGTGGAAAGCCCGTCGCGCTCTTCGGCGTCGTGACGAACCGCGGCGCGGGCACCGGCGGCACGGCGTACGTGACGCTCAGCGTGCGCCGCCTCGAGCCTCGCAACGCCTGCGAGAGCAACGCGGACGAGGACACGTGTCGCGTCACCGTGAGCGACGCGGACTTCGGCCTCGTGCACGCGATGATCAATCTCCACGGAGACGACGACGTCGGCGAGCACTCCGTCGGCGGCGGCTCGCTCGTTCGCCTCGTGGGCACGTTCGGCGAGGACGTCGACCCGAACGACGGCGCGCCGATCATGCACGCGACGTACTACCGGCACTGGCCGCGCTACTTCTACGTGACGAAGGCCGCGGCCCAGCAGATGCGTCAATAAGATGCGCGAGCTGCGTCTGCCCGCGCTCGCGACCGCGCACTCGCACGCGTTCCAGCGCGGCATGCGCGGCGCAGCGCAGCGACCCAGCCCGAAGACGCCAGGAATAGGCGCGAAGGACGATTTCTGGTCGTGGCGCGGGCAGATGTACGCGCTCGCGACTTCGCTCACGCCGGAGTCGATCGAGCGCATCTCGCGCGTCGCGTTTCGCGAGCTCTTCGCGGCCGGCGTGCGCACCGTCGGCGAGTTCCACTACGTCCAGCACCAGGCGGACGGGACGCCGTACGCGCAGCGCACGCTCCTCTCGGAGATCGTCGTCGAGGCGGCGCGCACCGCGGGGCTCCGCGTGTGCCTCCTTCGCGTCGCGTATCACCGCGCGGGTCCGGGTCGCGACGCCGAGCCCGGACAAAAGCGCTTCTGCGATCCCGACGTCGACGCAGTGCTGCGCGACGTCGACGCGTTACGTGTAAAATACAAGGACGACCCCGACGTGCGCGTCGGCGTCGCGCCGCACTCGGTCCGCGCGGTCCCGCCGTCGTGGCTCGCGCCGCTCGCGGTCGTACGCCGCGAAGCACGCGCTGCCGTTCCACATGCACGTCGCCGAGGTCGCGCGCGAGGTCGACGAGTGCGTCGCCGAGACCGGCAAGCGCCCCGTCGAGCTCCTCGCGGATCTCGGCGTCCTCTCGAGCCGCTTCTGCGGCGTCCACTGCACGAACCTCCTGCCGCACGAGGCGAAGCTCCTCGGCGACGCGCGCGCGTTCGCGTGCATCTGCGCGACGACCGAGCGCGATCTCGGCGACGGCCTGCCGGATCTCGGCGCGCTCCGCGCTGCCGGCGCGCGCCTCTGCACCGGCATCGACAGCCACGTCATCACCGATCCCTTCGACGATCTCCGCGCGCTCGAGACGCACGAGCGCCTCCGAACACGAAGCCGCATCACGTTCTCCCCCGCCGATTCGAGCACGCCCGCCGAAGCGCTGTGGCGAGAAGGCTCGATCGAGGGCGCGTGCGCGTGCGGCTTCTCGGACGCGGGTGGCGAAATCGCGATCGATTGCGATCATCCGTCCCTCGCGCTCGTCCCCGATGAGCTCCTCATGGACGCCGTGGTCTTCGCCGGAAGCCCGGCGCTCGTGCGGAAGGGTTAGGGCGGCGGCACTTGCGTTGCGCCTTGCAAAGGCGGAAAGTTTAGTGCGCCCTCATGTCCTTCAAGCTCACGACCCACTTCTCACCGAAGGGTGACCAGCCGCAAGCGATCGCGGAGCTGAGCCAGGGGCTCGAGCGTGGAGAGCGCGACCAGGTGCTGCTCGGCATCACGGGCTCGGGCAAGACGTTCACGGTCGCCAACGTCATCGAGAAGACGCAGCGCCCGACCCTGATTTTGGCTCCGAACAAGACGCTCGCCGCGCAGCTCTACGGCGAGATGAAGGAGCTCTTCGGCGAGAACGCGGTCGAGTACTTCGTCAGCTACTACGACTACTACCAGCCCGAGGCGTACATCCCGACCTCGGACACGTACATCGACAAAGACGCGATCATCAACGACGCGATCGATCGCATGCGCCACTCCGCGACGCACGCGCTGCTCTCGCGGCGTGACGTCGTCATCGTCGCGAGCGTCAGCTGCATCTACGGCATCGGCTCGGCCGAGAGCTACTACGGGCTGCTCATCGATTTGAAGGTCGGCGAGGAGTTCCCGCGCGACCGCCTCTTGCGTCAGCTCGTCGACGTCCAATACGAGCGCAACGACGTCGACTTCCACCGCGGCACGTTCCGCGTTCGCGGCGACGTGGTCGAGGTCTTCCCCGCGTACGAGCAAGAGACCGCGATCCGCATCGAGTTCTTCGGCGACACGATCGAGGCGATCAAAGAGGTCGACCCGCTCCGCGGGCGCGTGAAGGGCGCCGTCGAGCGCGTCGCGATCTACCCGAGCTCGCACTACGTGACGCCGCAGGAGCAGATGCGCCGGTCGATCACGTCGATCCGCGAGGAGCTCCGCGAACGGCTCGATTTCTTCGACAAAGAAGGCCGATTCCTCGAGAAGCAGCGGCTCGAGCAGCGCACGCTCTACGACCTCGAGATGATGGAGCAGATGGGGTTCTGCAACGGCATCGAGAACTACTCGCGCCACCTCTCGGGCCGAAAGGCGGGCGAGGCGCCGCCGACGCTCATCGATTATTTCCCGAAGGACTTCCTCTGCATCGTGGACGAGTCGCACCAGACGATCCCGCAGGTGCAGGCGATGTACCGCGGCGACCGCGCGCGCAAGGAGACGCTCGTCGAGTACGGATTCCGCCTTCCGAGCGCGCTCGACAACCGCCCGCTCAAGTTCGAAGAGTGGCAGGATCGCGTGAAGAACGTGATCTACGTCTCCGCGACGCCGGGCGACTACGAGCTCGATCGCGCGAAGGGCACGTTCACGCAGCAGGTGATCCGCCCGACGGGCCTCATGGATCCGGTCGTCGAGGTGCGCCCCGTGTCCGGTCAGGTCGACGATCTCCTCAAGGAGATCCGCGATCGCTGCACGAAGAACGAGCGCGTCCTCGTGACGACGCTCACCAAGCGCATGTCCGAGGACCTCACGGACTACTATCGAGAGCTCGGCGTGCGCGTGCGCTACCTGCACTCCGACGTCGACACGCTCGAGCGCATCGACATCCTGCGCGATCTGCGCCTCGGCGAGTTCGACGTGCTCGTCGGCATCAACCTCCTGCGCGAGGGACTCGATCTGCCCGAGGTGTCGCTCGTCGCGATCTTCGACGCCGACAAAGAGGGCTTCTTGCGCTCGCCGCGCTCGCTCATCCAGACCATGGGTCGCGCGGCGCGAAACGTGAACGGGCGCGTGATCATGTATGCGGATCACGTGACCGCCGCGATGAAGCACGCGATGGATGAGACCACGCGTCGCCGCGCGCTTCAGGAGCAGTACAACACGGAGCACGGCATCATCCCGCAGACGGTCGTGCGCGCGGTGATGAACATCAACCCGGCGTCGGGCACGACGGACTATTACGAGGTCCCACGCACGCACAAGGACAAGCGCGGCAACGCGGTCGACGACATCGACGCGGCCGAGCGCATCACCGAGCTCCGCGCCGAGATGTTCGCCGCCGCCGAGAACCTCGAGTTCGAGAAGGCCGCGCGCCTGCGCGACGAGCTCCGAATGCTCGAGGGCAAGGTCGACGGCGACGGCGCGCCGAAATCGTCCGCGCCCGCCGCGGGCTACAACCCGTATGCGAACAAGCGAAAGACCGGCACGCGCCTCAAGTCCAGCAAGGCCGCGGCGAGCGACGACAAGAACTGGAAGGCCAAGTCGCGCCGCTCGTCGAAGTGGAAGCCTTGAGCTAGCGGCAGAGCGCTTCGATGGTGCACGCGGGGAGCTCGGTCCGGCGGTTGCAGCCCGAGGTGTGGATCGAGTCGAGGCAGCGCGTCAGCAGCGGCGATGCGATCTCGTGATCGCACCGCACGCTCGCGAGCGTCGGCGGGCGAAAGGCCTGCGCGCAGGCTGCGTCGTCCTGAAATCGGCGCGTGCCCGTGAGCTCGGCGCAGGCGCTCTCGTGACCGCAGCGCGCGCGGACGATCGCCTCGGCTGACTTGGCTTTGTCGAGCGGCACCTGGGCCGACGTGGTCTCCACGTCCGAGCTGGTCGGTCCGCCGCAAGCCAGCGCCCCGAGCGTCACGAGCACGATGGTCTTCATGCGCCGAACCGAAGCAGGACGCGTGCCCGACCTCGAGCGCAAGCGGTGCGGGCTATCTCAAGTGCTTCTCGAAGAACGCCGTGATTCGCTGCCAACCGTCGCGCGCGGACTCTTCGCGGAAGCCCATGCGGCCCACGCGGACGACGGTCTCGGCGAAGCCGGTGTGGTGGTTCATGAAGCTGTGGCCCGCGTCGGGATACTCCTTCACGTCGTTGTCGATCCCGAGCGCGTCGAGCGCCGTCCTCAACTTCGCGGCCGAGCCGCGGAACATCGCGCTGTCCTTCGCGCCGTAGCTCGCCACGATCGGACACGCGCCCTGGAGCGCGCGATCGAGATCGCGCGGCAGCATGCCGTAGCTCACGGAGGCGACTTGGAAGTCCTGACGCGCCGCGCACAGCACGGCGAAGCCGCCGCCCTGACAAAACCCGATGACGCCGACCTTGCCAGTGCACCGCGAGTCTTCCGCGAGGCGACGTCGCGCCGCGTCGATGTCCGCGAAGCTCTCGCCCTCGCCGGTCGCCATCGATCGCACGACGCGCGCGATGCACGCCGCCTTGTTCCCACCGGAATAGAGATCGGGCGCGATCGCGAGGTAGCCGAGGTCGGCGAACTTGCGCGCGTAGTCTCGAATGTCGTCCGTGAGGCCGAAGAGCTCGTGGAGCACGACGACGCCGGGCCACGGCGGGGAAAATTTCTCGGGGTCGGGCGCGGCGAGCGCCGCGCGCACCGCGCGATGGCCGCTCGAGAAAGAGATGTCCTCCATGGCGAGCTAACGTACACGACGTCGGCTAGAATCCACCGGATGAGGGGCTTGGCTTTTTCGTTCGTGGGATTGATCGTCGCGGCGTCGTGCGGCGGGAAGATCAACGACGGGAGCGACGCGGGCGACGGCGGGCACGGCGACGACGTGAGCGTCTCGGGTCAGTGCTGTCCGCCGAGCGCGCAGCCCAATTGCTGCATGAGCTTCGGCGGCTGGAGCGAAGGCGGGTGCAAGACCGTGTGCGACGGCATGCCCACGCCGAACGAGCCCGGATGGCATCAAGCGACCGATTCGCACGGATGCCTCGCGTGGGTCGCGCCCACCAACGCGACGAACATTTGCTTTCAGAAGCCGCCGCCTCCCGACGCGGGCGGCGCGTGCCCGCCCGCGAGCGTCAACGCGTGGTCGCCGCAGATCGACCCGCCGTTCTTCGATCACGCGGGCGCGTGCAGCGCGCAGCTCATCGCCGACATCGACGCGGCGTGCTTCTCGAGCTCGCCGACCTCTCAGTGCCAGACCCTCATGACGCAGAACCCGAAGTGCCAGGCGTGCTTGATCACGCCGCGGACGTCGAGCACGTGGGGCGCGCTCATCGCGCTCGGGAGCGGCACGATCGAGCTCGACGTCGCGGGCTGTCTGTCCAATCTCGGCAACGCTTCGTGCGCGCAGAGCGCGAGCGATCTGGGGCAGTGCGAGGACGCTTCGTGCGGTCAGTGTCAGGTCACCGACCAACAATCGTTGAACGATTACGTGCAATGCGTCCAAACCGCCGACGCGACCGGCTGCGCCAAATTCGTGGCGGCCCAATGCGCCGGCCTCGACGCCGGGGCGTATGCGCAGTGCTACCCGGTCGATTTCCAGAGCGGCTTCATGACGTACGCGACGCTGTTCTGCGGGCCCTGACCGCCACGGTCGAGGCAGTTTTCCGCGGGTTCCGCGTTCTTGGAGGCGCTCTGCTACCATGTCGCGCGTGGTGAAAAGCGCGTCAGGATCGGCGGAGACGAAGCCGTCGTCCAAGATCTGCCCGACGTGCGGCGAGCGCTTCGGCATGGACGCGCTCTTTTGCCCGAACGACGGCTCGCCGCTGTCGATCGCGCAGCCCGGCGACGTGGGGCTTCAGGTCGTCGCGCCCGATCCTTACACGGGTCGCAAGTTCCTCGACCACATCGAGATCCGTCAGCTCGTCGGGGTCGGCGCGATGGGGCGCGTGTATCGCGCGTTCCAGAATGGGATCGATCGCGACGTCGCCGTGAAGATCCTCCACCGCGAGCTGTCCGCGAACCAGCAGCTCGTTCAGCGCTTTCACCGCGAGGCGAAGGTCGCGTCGCGACTGCTTCACCCGAACGTCGTCGGCGTGCACCTCGCGGGGCAGCTCCCGGACGGCGCGATGTACATCGTCATGGAGTACCTCGACGGCCTGTCGCTCCAGAGCGCGCTCGCGGCCGCGGGCGGCGCCTTCGATCTGCCGCGCGCGCTTCACGTGGCGCTCCAGCTCTGCGACGCGACGGGCGAGGCGCACGCGACCGGCGTCGTCCACCGCGATCTCAAGCCGGAGAACGTGATGCTCGTGCGCCGCGGCGCCGACCCCGACTTCGTGAAGGTGCTCGACTTCGGCATCGCGCGCTTGAATTGGGGCGAGCAGTCGATGGCGACCGCGGCGGGGCTCATCTTCGGGACCGCGCGCTACATCTCGCCCGAGGGCGCGCAGGGCGAAGCCGTCGGGCCCACGGGCGACGTCTACGCGACCGCGACGCTGATTTATCAAATGCTCTCGGGGCGGACGCCGTTCGAGGGCGATCAGGCCGTCGCGCTGCTGGTGCAACAGATCCACGATCCGCCGCCGGCGCTCAAGTCGATCGCGCGCGCGTCGTACGTGCCGGATCCGATCGCGCAGATCGTCATGCGCAACCTCACGAAGGATCCGCTCGCGCGCGAGCCGGATGGGCGCGCGCTCGGCTACGCGCTCCTCGAGGCGGCGAAGGCGAGCGGGCTCTCGCCGGAGGATTTCGTCCCGCGGGCGCTCCTCCATCAATCGGCGCGCCCGCCCACGGCGGTGCACCTGCCGCCGATGCAGCGCACCGACAAGCTGCAGCTCGTGCCGGAAAAGTCGCCGGTCCCCGCTCCGACGCCCGAGCCCCCGCCGCCGCAGCCCGCGGCGCTCGAGACGACGCTCGACGACGTCGAGGTTCCGGCCGCGCTCAAGCTTCAGGCTGCTCAAGCGCGGAGCGCGAGCCCGCAGTTCGATCGCACGCAAGAGGTCCGGCCGATCGACGAGGCCGCGCTTCATCACCGGCCTCCGGCGCGCGGCTCGATGCCGTCGATGGACGACCCGTTGCTCGTCGACGACGACCCCGAGCCGCTCGCCGAGGAGACGCCGGAGATCGCGCGTCGCCGGAGCCGCTCGCGCACGGTGTTCTTGTTCGTCGCGTGCTTCCTCGTCGGCGTCATCGGCGCGGCGGGCATCGCGTACAGGCTCGGCTACGTCGGACCGAAGGCGACCGACGAACACTCGCTCGCGGGCTACCAAGAGCGCGCGAGCAAGGCTTTCCACGCGCAGCACTGGGACTCGCCCGCGGGCGACAACGTGCGCGACATCACGAACGAAGGCCTCGCGAAGTACCCGCGCGATCAGCGGTTGCTCCAGATCCGCGAGCAGGCGACCGACGCGCTCGTGAAGGACGCGGTCGCGGAGAAATACCTCGGCCACGACGCCGAGGCGCTCAAGCTCGTGACGCTCGCGCACGAGCTCGACCCGACCGACGTCGCGGCCGATCACCTCGCGGAGGACTACGCGCACCCCGGTCCGCAGGCGATCGTCGACGCGGGCGTCGCGCACGACGCTCACGCGCCAGCGGTCGTGCACACGAGCGGCGGCACGACCACGACGACCGGGACGAACGTCGTCGCACCGCCGCAGACCGGCGCGCGCGCGACGATCGATCTCGCGCCCGGGAAGCCGACCGTGATGGTCCCCGTCGCCGTCACGATCCACCTCACCGTGAACGGCGCCGCGCCCAAGGCGCTCGCCGAGTCCGCCATGCTCACCGCGACGGGGCCGAACGTGCCGCCGGGCACGATGATCCCGATCCTCGCCGAAGGCCCTTCGACCATCCGCGGCGCGCTGAGCTTCAACGAGGCCGGCAAGTTCGAGCTCACGTTCACCGCGAAGGTCGACGGCGCGCAGATCAAGGTCAGCCGCGTCGTCGTCATCGACCCTCTCGGCGGAAACCCCACGCAGCAGGCCGACGGCGGCAAATGGCTCTGACCCGGACCTCGCTCGGCTTCGCGATCGCGCTCGCGCTCTTCGCGCCGCGCGTCGCGTCGGCCGACGATCCGCCGACCACCGACCACGACGACGCGGGCGACGCGTGGCTCCGCTTGATCGCGCGCAGGCACCTGCTCGCGATGTTCGAGGCGGGCATCATCGTGCTGCCGAACGCGCCCGTGTCGGAGAGCACGTACGGCGGGAGCGTGCCGTTCACGCAGGTCGGCCAAGGCGACGCGACGATCCAGCTCGGCCTTCACATCCTCTATCGGCCTTTCCGAGACTGGTCGTTCGGCGCGAGCTTCCTCTTCGACCCGATCCCGACGTCGAGCGAGCTCAAGTCGCAGGACCCGACGCTGCAGCGCACGCACTCGCGCGGCTACTTCTTCGCCGGCGGCGAGGGTCGCTTCATCCCGCTCCACTGGCGCTCGTTCGAGGGCTTCGTCGGCGCGCAGACCGGGATCGTGATCATCGCGGACCGCTTCACCACGAACGCGGGAATCCCGAAGCCATCGATCTTCGGCGAGCGCGAGGTGAGCCTCAGCACCGAGGGCTTCTACGTCGGCGCGCAGCTCGGGCTCGACTGGTACATCAGCGACAAGGTCGTGGCCGGCCTCGTGACGCGATACAACCACTGGGTCCTGCCGGAGCTTCCGAAGTGCTCGCCCATCGGGGACTGCACCACGTTGACCGGCGGCGTCGACTCGATCGATTTCGGTTTCACCATCGGATACAGGATTTCTCTATGAGCGCATTCAAGCGATTCTTGATCTTCGTCGTCCTGCTCGTCGGGTGCGGCAGCTCGAAGGAGCACGTCGACACGCCGCAGGTCGCCGCGACCGCGAGCGCCACGCCGAGCGCGTCGTCATCGTCGGCGCCGGTCGCGAGCGCCTCGGCCGTGCCGACGCAGGTCACCGCCCCGCCGCAGGCCAACCCGTGGCACCCGTTCCTCTACAAGGTCGCGGGCACCAAGCCTTCGTATCTGTTCGGCACGATCCACGTGCCCGATGATCGCCTCCTCGCGCCGCCCGACTCGCTGAAGACGGCGTTCCACGACTCGGAAGAGGTCGTCACGGAGCTCCCGCTCGACGACACGTCGCCCGCTCACGCGATGCAGCTCGCGGGCATGCCGAACGGAAAGACGCTCACGAGCGAGCTCCCGAAGCCCGTCTACGAGCGCCTCAAGGCCGTGCTCGAGAAGAAGGGCCTCGGCATGGCGATGCCGATGATGGAGCACATGAAGGTCTGGGCCGTCGCGATCCAGATCGGCCTGCTCGATCACCTCCAGGAGCTCATGGGCGGCAAGAAGCCGATCGACGTCGTGCTCCACGACCGCGCGAAGGAGACCGGGCGCAAGACGAGCGGGCTCGAGACCGAGGCCGAGCAGCTCGCGGTGTTCGACACGCTGTCGAAGGACGAGCAGTCGCGCTTCCTCGAAGAGGCGCTCGACGAGCGCGACGCCGACGAGCGCGCGCACCGCGACTCGTTCACCGCGCTCATGAACCTCTACCTCGGGGGCGACGAGGCGCCGCTCCTTACGGAGCTCAACGCGGGGTTCGATCTCAAGAAGCCGCTCGACCAGAAGATCATGAAGCGGCTCATCACCGATCGAAACAAGATCATGACGGACCGAATCGCCGCGAAGCTCAAGGCGAGCCCGGGCCACCCGGTCTTGTTCGCGGTCGGCTCGGCCCACCTCCTCGGTGACGACGGCATCGTCGCGCAGCTCAAGAAAAAAGGGCTCACGGTCGAGCGCGTGCAGTAAACCCAGCGCTCGCCTGAGCAGACCGTGTCTTGAGCGTGGGTTGTGGTGAACATGCGGCAGCGTCGACGACTCCGGCCGGACCGGCACTTGCCGCGTCGATCGGAGAGTGTGGCCAAAACCTCGGTGCGCCACTCGCGCGTCGACGCGGCAGGTGGCGGCCCCGCCGCGAATGTCTCGCTGCCGCGTGTCGACGACAACGATGGCGTGGTCTGGTCGACCGAGGTGAGCTCCTGACTAGCTCACGGCTCGCGGCGGTTGTCGTTCGCGCTCACGAAGACGACCTCGGCGGACGCGAATGGGTGACGGCGTCGTGCGGTGGGAGGCTCGGTCCGGCGCTCGCTGACCGCCGGCGGCGGGGGACGCCAAGTGGGCGTGTCGTTCGGGTTCATGCCCGAGCACGATGCAGCCGGCGTGCCGATGCGAGAAACGCGCGGTCGCGCGCGCGCTGGTTCACGATCGCTGTGAAGCGCGCTGCACGCCGTGTGCAATCGCTGTAGCCTTCGTGCATGAGGGGCGCAGCGCTCGGCGTGATGATGGTCGCGTGCAGCGCGGGACCCGCAGCGCCCGCGGACGCGTCTCCCGACGCGCTCTCGGACGCCGCGCCTCCGCCGGACGTGGGCGCGGACGTGGGCGCCGCGGTCTCGTCCGTGCCGAGCGATCCGATCGCGTACACGAAGGACAACCCCTTCACGGTCGACAGCGGCACGACGAACTACGTGTTCGTCCCCGACGCGTACGACGACACGAACCAAACACCGATCACGCTGTTCGTGTGGCTGCACGGGTGCGGGGGCTACGCGTCCGGCGACATCTGGACGATCTCGCCCGGCGGAAAACAGAGCTGGATCAGCCTCGCGGTGGGCGGACAAGAGGGCAACTGCTGGGACCCGAACGGCGACACCGCGCGCGTCTTGGCCGCCGTCGCCGACATCAAGACGCATTTCAACATCAAGCCCAAGGGCGTCATCCTCGGCGGCTACTCGTCTGGCGGCGACCTGGGCTATCGAACGGCGTTCTACAACGCGCCGCTCTTCGCCGGGCTCTTGATCGAGAACTCGTCGCCCTATCGCGACACGGGCTCGACCGAGGCGCAGTCGCTCGCGGCGGCCGCGTGGAAGTTCAACGTCGTCCACCTCGCGCACCTGCAAGACACGACGTACCCGATCGCCGGCGTGCGCACCGAGACGGACTCGATGACGACCGCGGGTTTTCCGATGAAGCGCATCGAGGTCGACGGCGGCCACTACGACGACCCGGGCGCGATCGAAAATGGCCACGCGGTGCCGGGCACGACGGCCGATTTGCAGACGTACCTCTTGCCGTACCTCGACGCGGGCTGGACGGCGCCTTAGCTACGGCACGCCCTGCACGCTCGAGTTGGTGATCGTGATGCTCTTGGCGTTCGTGCCGACCGCGGTGCCCGCGTTCGTGACGCTGCCGGTCGTCACGTTGGTCCAGTGGCCGCCGGTGTTGCCTTGGATCGTCGAGTCGATGATCGACAGGACCCCTGTCATGTTGTCGCTCGTGAAGAAGAGGCCGCCGCCGAACGCGTTCACGCCGGCCGCGTTGTTCTCGATGTCGTCGCCGCAGACCGTGAAGTTGAAGTCGTTTCCGTCGGCGTAGAGCGCGCCGCCGTTTCCGCCCGAGCCGATCTCGTTCTGGCCGTTGTTCATGACCGAGCACTTGCTGGGATCGTTGTTGTTCGCGTCGTGGCCCGTCGCTTTGTTGTTCGTGACGAGGCTGTTGTAGACGTCGATCTCCGCGTTGAGCGCGCCGATCGCGCCGGCGTTGCTCCCGTCGTCGTTCGTGAACGTGCTCTTGTTGACGAGGACGCCGCGCTTGCTGCCCTCGATGTAGATGGCGCCGCCGCCGGTGTCCGGCCCGAGCGGCGCGGCGTGGTCGTTCGTGAAGACGCAGTCGACGACGACGAGGTTACCGTCGCGCATGAAGATCGCGCCGCCCTGACCATCGTCGTAACCCTGCGAGCACGGCGCGGGCGCGGTGGGGATGACCTGCGTCGGGTTGGTCTTCGCGTTCGTGAAGGCCATGTGCTGGAGGGTGAGCGAGTTGTCGTTGGCCCTCCAGTTGGCGCTGTTCCAGTTGAGGAGCTGCACGGCGTTCTGGCCGTCGAGCGTGACGAGCCCGCCGCCGTCGATGACCGTGTTCTTGTCGGTGGGCACGTTGATCGTCGCGCTGAGCGCGATCGTCACGGGCGCCGAGCCGCACGAGAACGTGACGACGCCGCCCTTCGTGACCGCGGCCTGGAGCGCGGCCTGCGTGCACGTATCGGGCGTGCCGGTTCCGACGACCGTCGTGGGCTTCGACGTGTCGGCCGCTTGCGCCGCCGTGGGGACGCTGATCGACGTGCACGAGCCGTTCGGGTTTCCGCCCTTGATGAGGCCCGCGTCGGTCGGCGTCGTCCCCGTGTCGACGACCGGCGGTCCGTCGGTCGGGTTTCCGCCGTCACTCGGCGTGCCGGAGTCGGGGTTCGAGGGGCTCGTTCCGCACGCGATCGCGAGCGGCACCAACAAAGCGAGAAGCGAGCGGCGCATGGCCCAAGCGTAGCTCCATCAGGGCGTCGAGCGGACCGCGATGGCCAAGAGGGCCGCGATTCGGTCGAAGACGACGCCGCACACGACGAGCAGGCCCATCGTGCGGAGCGGCGCGAGGAGCGCGTGGATTTGCGCGGGCGCGGAGGCGCGCGCGATCACCGCGGCGGTGACCTCGATCACGAGCGAGGCGGCGAGGAGCGGCGCGCCGATGGAGACCGCGAGCGCGATCGACGCGGTGAGATCGTTCGCGGCGCGAAGGAGCGGGTGCTCGGGGAGCGCGGTGGTCGCGAGCGCGCCGGCGATGCGCGCGGGGCCGCCGGTCGAGAGGAAAATCGTCCCCGCGAGGAGCGCGAACGGGACCGCCATCGGCGTCGTGCGTCCCTCGACGACGGGGACCTGCACGGCGTCTTGCGCGCCGCGGAGGTTGTCGAGCATCCCGCCGACCATCGTCGCCGCCCACAAAACGGCCGCCGTGGAGATCGCGACGGGCAAGCCGCGCATCACCTCGCCCACGAGGACGAGCGCCCACGGCGCGTGGAGATCCGCCTCGAGCGGCGCGACGGACGGGTAGATGCACGCCGCGAGCGCGAGCGCGATGACGGCGCGCGCCGCCGCGGGGAGCGCCCGCAGCCCGAACGCCGGAACGAGCGTCACCGTCGGCGTGACGCGCGCCCACGCGAGCCCGAGCGCGCCGAGATCGACGCCCGCGTCACGAAACGCCTCCGCCACAGACTGCAAAATCCCCGGCACGCGCCGACGCTACCATGGTAGCTCGACGGCCATGGCATTCGACCTTTCCATCGTCGGCAAGCCTTCCGAGGTCTCTCGCTTCTCCTACTCGTGGAAGGACACCGTGCTCTACGCGCTCGGCGTCGGCGCGAAGAAGGACGAGCTCGACTTCCTCTACGAGGGCGCGTCCTTCGGAAACGTCGAGCGCAAGACCGACGCGCCGCGCCCCAAGGTGATCCCGAGCTTCGCGGTCGTCCCGACCTTCCCCGTGATGCTCTCGCACCTCTCGAAGACGGGCGGCGATCTCGCGATGGTCGTGCACGGCGCGCAGCGCTTCAAGGTGCACAAGCCCTTCGCGCCGAGCGGCGAGCTCCTCTCGACCGCGACCATCCGCGGCATCTACGACCTGCGCCGCTTCGCGAGCGTGCTCGTCGACACTCGCACGTCGGACACCCAAGGCGACCTCGTCGCCGAGGGCACGTGGATGATCATCTACCGCGAGCACGGCGGCTTCGGCGGAACGACGCCGCCCAAGGAGCCGAGCGACATCACCGTCCCGAAGGATTGTGCGCCCGATTTCCGCATCGAAGAGAAGACGACGCCCGAGCAAGCGCTCCTCTATCGCTTGAGCGGCGACCCGAACCCGCTCCACGCCGATCCCGAGTTCGCGAAGTCGGTCGGCTTCGAGCAGGGCCCCATCCTCCACGGCCTCTGCACGTACGGCTACATGGTGAGGCACGCCGCCAAGGGCGCGTGCAACGGCGACGCAACCCGTCTCACCGGCTTCGACGGCCGCTTCAGCAAACCCGTCTGGCCCGGCGACACGATCGTGACGCAGGGTTGGATCGTCGCGCCCGGGAAAATCGCGCTCTCCGTGAGCGTGAAAGAGCGCGACGAGGCGGTCATCACCGCGGCGTGGGCGACGTTCGCCTAGTCGAAGTCGTTGGTCAGCAGCGCCTTCAGTCGTTCGCTGGAAGATTTCACCAAGAGTCGATAAGAATGGCGGCGAATCGAGGAGGGTGCGTTGAACAAGCTCGTCGCATTGCTCGTGGCCATTTTCCGGAATGGCCTTCGTGAACACCGCATTCGCGGACGATGACCACAACCCGGACTGGAGTCAGCAGCAGGCGGCCGGCGAGCTCACGTGCATCAACCAGCGCTGCACGAGCCCGGTCGCGTGCTGATCGACCTCCACCTGCCGTCGTTCCGCTACTTCCTGACCGACGCAGGCGGCGGCCTGAAGAGCCACAGCTTCGACTGGCTCTTCGCGTTTTAGCCATGCGGGACAGAGCGATGTTTTCAGAGCAGGCGATGCGAGCGTGGGTGGGAGTCTGCTTGTGCATGGGATCCCTTTGGGGATGTCGCCGAAGCTCCAGCGACTCACCCAACGCGCGGCCGCCCGCAAGCGTGACGTCGAACGACAGCGACGAATGTGAAGCACAGCTCACGCCCGAGCTCACGCCCGGCGGGGCAAGAGCGGGGGTGAAGACATGCGACCCGGCTGGTCGCCAGCTGCTGACGTGCTGGGCTGGGCATCGCGCGGTCGTGGCCACGTGTGGCCGCTGCGAGCTCGAAGGCGACCTTCCTCGTTGCGACAAGCCCAACGTCGATCTGCCGACGCTTCTGGAACGTGACCTGCCCGTAGGGCTCGCTCGATCATGCGAAGTGCGGAGCCCGACCACGGTTCGCCTACGGCTCAAAGGCGAGACGAAGTCGTGGACGATCGACACTCGACACGCGCCTCCGACGGTCACTCCGGACCTCTCTGGGAGCGTGGACGCGACGATTGAAGTCGCCCGGCCCGATCTTCTGCTGCTGCTCACCGACTCGAGTTGGGACGCCTTGCGCATGTTCTATTCGGGCCGAATGCGCATCGATGGAGACCAACAAGCCGCCATGAGGGCGGCGACCTTTTTGTCGCTTCCCAGAGCGAAGGTCGACTGCGATTCCGGAAACCTCTAAGCGTCGTGGCACACGCCGATGCACATTCACCGCGACTGCGACGGCATCCATCCGCAGTAGGAGGAATTGGCGCAGTCGGAGTCCGTCTGACAGGCGTCGTTCAGCGTGTGGCAGTACCAGCCCGGCGGCGCGCATCCCGGCACGTCGCTCGGCGAGCAGAGCTCGCCTTGCGGTCAGTCGCTGTCGACACGGCAGTTTCCGACCACCGCGCACGTGTCGGGCATGTTGCCGTAGCGCGGGAAATCCTCGCGGCACGTGCACGCCATCCCGGCGCACGCGTCGTCCGACAAGCACGTGTCCCAGGAGCAGGCGTTCGTGTCGAGCGTGGCGACGGGCGAGTAGACGGCGTTGCAACGTCCGTTGACGCCGCCCTCTGCGCACGCGAGATTCGCCGTCGCATCCGCCCTCGACCGCGTAGTACAACATCGTGCCCGGTGGACGTGACGTCGAGCACGGCTTCGCGACAGGCCGATGCACGATCTCGTGAACGACGTCCTGCGCGGTGCGTCGCCGCCGTCGCCGCCGTCCACAGTAGTCGCGCTGTCGCTGCCGTCCACCGTCGACTCGACCGACGTGCCACACGCCGCGACCCACGCCGATACGGGCGCGATCGCAACCACGGCGACCCAGACGATTCGCGAGCGCCCCCGAGGCATCACGTCCGAGTCTATTACGCGCGCGGGGCCGCGCCACCTTCGAGGCGCGTGAGCGCTGTCGTGTGCGCTCGACATGTCCTACGGCTCGTCGGGATCCGTCCACGCGACGTTCGCGAACCAATGGCAGGTGCGCCCGCTCGCGCAGCGCATCACGACGAGCGGCGCGCTCCTCGTTGGCGGCCAAGGCATCCCGGTCGACATCGACGGCGGCAGCGCGGCCGACTACGCGCGGTTTTCCTGTCCGTAGGAACGGGCGGAGATCCGCGCTAGAGTGCGCGCCGCCATGAAGCTCTCCAAGAACATCGTCATCGTCGGCGCCAAACGCACCGCGTTCGGCACCATGCAAGGCACCCTCAAGAACGTCTCCGCGACCGACCTCGCCGTCGTCGCGTCGAAGGCCGCGCTCGCTCAGTCGAAGGTCGCGGCAGACGCGATCGGCCACGTCATCGTCGGCAACGTGATGCAGACGAGCGCGGACGCGATCTACTGCGCGCGCCACGTCGGGCTGAAATCGGGCCTCCCGATCACGACGCCCGCGCTCACCGTGAACCGCCTCTGCGGCTCGGGATTCCAGGCGATCATCAACGGCGTCGAGCAGCATCCTCCTCGGCGAGGCCGAGGTCGTGCTCGCCGGCGGCACCGAGAACATGACGCCAGGCGCCGCACATCCTCCGCGGCGGGCGCGACGGCTGGCCCTTCGGCAAGTCGCCCGCGGTCGAGGACTCGCTCTGGAGCGCGCTCACCGACAGCTACACCAACACGCCGATGGCCGTGACCGCCGAGAACCTCGCGACGAAGTACGGCATCACCCGCAAGGACTGCGACGACTTCGCGCTCCACGAGCCAGCAGCGCTGGGCCGCGGCGAACGAGAAGGGCTTCTTCAAGGACGAGATTACGCCGCGTCGAGATCACGACCAAGAAGGGCACGACGCAGTTCGCAGGTCGACGAGCACCCGCGCCCGCAGACGACGCTCGAGACGCTCGGCAAGCTCCCGCCCGTCTTCAAGAAGGACGGCGTCGTCACCGCGGGCAACGCGTCGGGCATCTGCGACGGCGCGGCCGCGCTCGTCGTGACGACCGAGGAGTACGCGAAGAGCAAGGGCCTCGAGCCGCTCGCGCGCATCGTGTCGTGGGGCGTCGCGGGCGTCGACCCGAACATCATGGGCATCGGCCCGGCGCCGGCGATCAAGAACGCGCTCGCGCGCGCCGAGCTCAAGCTCTCGGACATGGACCTCGTCGAGGTGAACGAGGCGTTCGCGCCGCAGTACCTCGCCGTCGAGAAGGAGCTCGGGCTCGATCGCGCAGAAGACGAACGTGAACGGCGGCGCGATCGCGCTCGGTCACCCGCTCGGCGCGAGCGGCGCGCGCATCACCGCGCACCTCGTCTACGAGATCCGTCGTCGCAAGGCGAAGTACGCGGTCGGCAGCGCGTGCATCGGCGGCGGCCAGGGCCTCGCGATCATTCTCTCTTCGATCTGAGCGAGCGAGCTCAGAAAACGAGGCCGCGCGGCGTGAAGCGTAGCTTCCCGCGCGCGACGCTGATCCCGTTGACCGACGCGTGCGAGAGCCCGCCGACGATGAACGGGATCGACAGGAGCGACAGCGACGCGCCCGCGATGAGCGTGCCGATGCCAGCCCACTGCCAGCCGCTCAGGCCAGGCGGCGAAGGACTCGTCGAGTCGAGGTTGACGAAGCTGAGCGGAAGCACCACCGCGCCGACGAGGATCGTCACGATGCCGAGCCCAAGCGCCCAACCGCCCACGGCCGCGAGCGTCGAATTTCCTGGATTGATGTGGAGCACCGAGTCGCCCGACGGAAGCGGGAAGCTCCGCGTTCGCGAAACGTACGCGCCCGTCACGTAGTACGTCGCGCGCGGATCGATCTCCGCCGAGCATGGCGCGTAGCAAACGGGCACCGGGTTTTGGTCGCTCGTCATGACGCTGACCGCCGCGAGCCCCTGTTGCGAGGCGAACGTCGTCCCGTATCCCGGGTTTCGCATCAAGACCGCGCCCGAGCTGTCGGCCTCGACGCGAACGTGCGCGATCTCGGGCGCCATCGTCGCTGGAACGATGGGTGGCGAGACCACGACCGGAGGTGGCTCGGTCGCCGGCGCGAGCTCTCTCCACTCGAAGCGCCGGACTTCGCCGGTGGCGAGCTTGATGGTGACGTGGTCGGACGGAACTTTCTCGATCAGCTCTCCTTGGTAGACGCTACCGTCGGCGAGTTGAACTCGCTCGGGCTCGGCGTGCGCCCAAACGGTGACCAAGCTCGTCGTGAAGAAGGCGATGAATGTAGTGTGCAATCGCATGCTGGGCGACGCAGCATGGCTCGTGCCACGACCGTGCCTCGATCTTCGACGACGACGAGGACTCGGCGCAGGAAAAAATCCCGGCGGCGCGGGAAGGATTCCACGGCGAATCGTCACCAGCGATCACGGGGCGGACGCGTCCTTGACCGCGCCGATGACGTCCTTCGAGTCGCTCGCGAAATGCGCGTAGTAGCGCGGCTTGCCGTTCGGCCCGTCGAACGTGCGCGCGAAGACGACGAACGTCTTGTCCGCGAGCTGCGCGCCCATGGATTCGACGATGCCCGCGCTCGGTGAGGTCTTGCCGAGGCGAACCACGAGCGTGTCGGGGAGTCGTCCCGCGAGCTTGTCGATGACCTTGAGGCCAAGCTCGAACGTGACCTTGTGCCCTTCGCGCTCTTCCTTCTTCATCGTGACGGTCTCCACGCGCGCGCGCACGACCCCGTCTGCCGTCTGCGCTCGCTCGCGCAGAACCGCGTCCGTGCGCGGATCCGGGCCGTTTTCATCGAGGTTGATGCCGACCGCGATGGGGTCGATGGCGTCGTCGAAGAGCTGCTGCTGGTGGGCGTCGTAGGGCACGAGCGGTCGCGAGGGCGAGCTCGCATCGGGCCCGCCGCACGCGACGCAGACGATGGACACGACGAGGAATGGGCGTTTCACGAAGATCCTCCTCCGACGATCCAAGCAACGCCCGTACCGCGATCATCCTCTCGGCGGTCTGACGAGAGCGCGCGCGATCGCGAGGGTCGCGCCGAGGTGACCTCCCACGAAGATTCCGAGTAGCGCGCCGGCCTCGACGCCGACGAACGCGAGGCCGGCGATCGACGCGTCGCCGTTTCCGGTCGCGTGCGCGCCGGAGCGGAACCACGCGAGCATCACCTCGTCGTCGACGCTGAAATAGATCGCGGCGCCGATCGCGCCGAAGATCGCGGTCGTCGCGAACGAGGAGAGGAGCATCGCGATCACGGAGGGCGCGAGCCCCGCCGCGCGCCTGTCTGCGAGCGCGATCCACGCGCTCGTGAGCCACGCGCCCGCGACCGGCGCGAGCGCGAACATCGCCGTCCCCATGAAGACGTACGGCTGCGAGCCGAAATAGCCGACGCCGATCGCGCCGGGGAGCGGTCCGATCAGCGTGGCGCCGACGACACCGCCGACGATCGCCGTCGAGGCGCGCATGCCACGAAGGCGATCGAACGCCGCGACGCCCGCGCGCGCGCCCGCTGCGTACGCCGCGCCCGTGAGCATCACGTACGTGAAGAAGATGCCCGCGATCTTCCGCCACGACGCGAGCTCGTCGCGGTACTCGAGGAAGTACGGAATGCCTCCAGCGAGCCCAGCGACGACGCCGCCGAACGCGCCTGCGACGGCCGCTTGAAAGAGGTTCGCGGGTGGACGCTTCGCCGCGGCGCGTTCTTCCGCGACCATCGGCACGAGGGAGTCGGTGGTTCGTTCTTCGTGCGTCAGGCGCTGCGCTCGGCGAGGACCGCACCGCTCGCGTCGCGACCGCCCATGATCGCCCACTGCGTGGCGTTGCGGAGCGCGCTCGCCGCTTTCATCGCGGCATCGAAGCTGGGGAACACCCACGAGAGCGTGCCCGGTTGAACGTTGTGCCATCCGTAGACGACGAGCGTGACCTCACCCGACTCGCGCTGCGCGACCGGGGTCCCCGCGTGCGGGGATGAGACCGGATAGGTCCCCGACTCCGACGTCAGGTCCTGCATGAGAGAAGCAGCAACGCGTTCCATCGGCGGTGACAACCGCCGCTTCAAGCTTTGCATTCCCACCCGCTTCATCTCAACGCCCATCTTTAGGTCCTCTGCGCGTAGGTGCAAGCATTCCCGCGATCATTCGTGTCGATCACGACGCTGTGCGTCGTACCATCTCGGCGTGATGCAATCGTCGTCGGCGAGCACGCGACCGTCGCGATCTCCATCCGCGCTCGGGTGGCCGCTCGTGCCACTCGCGCCGCTCGTCGTGCTCGTCGTCGCGACGGCGGTCGCCGCTGCGATCGGTCTTCTGGGTACGACGTATCTGTCTCGCGCAAGTCACGACGACGCGGCATCGCGGGCACATCTTCTCGCTGAAACGCTCGGCGCGCGGCTCGCGGCGACGCCGCCGTCCGAACGTCTGGCCGCGGTGAAGCTCACTGCACGTCGCGCGCCAGCGGAGGTCCTCGTGGCGGACATGCAAGGTCGCCCCAAGCTCGACGCGACGCTGGGTCCTCCCGCGCCGGACGCGCTGATGACATTCGGCAAGATGACGCACGGTGAGGCGACCACCCACGTGGGTGCGGTGCGTTTCGCCACGAAGGCTCTCGGCGGAGGCGAGGTGCTCTACGTGTTCGTCCGCGTGCCGCCCGCGGAGGGGGCTCCTGCGCTCCTCAGCGCGCTGCTCGCGCTGACGACGCTCCTCATCGCGATCGCGGCGATCGTCGCGTTCGCGGTCGCGCGCGACGCCGAGAAGGACGTGGTCTACGTGGGCCAGCGCGTGCTCGCGATGGCGAAGGTGCGAACGGAGCCCGCGGGCGAGCCCGTGCCGCTGCGCTCGATGGACGAAGTGGGTGCGCTCACGAGCGCGTTCAACGACCTCGTCGCGCGCTTCGCCGCGGCCGAGAGCGCGTACCACCGAGACCTCCGCCGCGCCGCCGCGGCCGATCGCGACCGCGCGCAGTTCCTCGCGGCGGTCAGCCACGAGCTGCGGACCCCGCTCAACGCCGTGCTCGGCTTCGCGGACGTGCTCACCAAGGGCGTCGACGGTCCGCTCACCGAAGATCAGCGCGAGGAGGTTCAGCAAATCCGCGACAGCGGCGCGCACCTCAACGACCTCATCGAGGACATCCTCGACCTCAGCGCGATCGAGAGCGGCCAGCTGAAGCTCCATCCGGCGCAGGTCGACCTGCGCTCGGTCGCCGTCGACGTGGTGCGCGAGCTCTCGGTCCTCGCGGACAAATCGCACCTCGTCTTGCGGCTCGAGGAAGGGCAGGGCGTGAACGTCTGGGCCGACAAGCGGCGCGTGCGCCAGATCGTCAGCAACGTCGTCGGCAACGCCGTGAAGTTCACGCAGGTCGGCGAGGTCGTCGTGCGCGTGACCGAGCGCGGCGCGTATGGCGTGGTCGAGGTGCGCGACACCGGCCCCGGCATCCGCGAGTCGGAGCGGCAGCTGATCTTCGAGGAGTACCGGCAGGCCGGCGGCGAGCGCGCGCGTCACCGCGGAACGGGCCTCGGCCTCGCGATCGCGCGGCGCCTCGCGACGATACAGGGCGGATCGATCGAGCTCGAGAGCGAGGTCGGGCGAGGGTCCACGTTCACGTTGCAGCTCCCACGCGCGGGAGGCTCCGCGTAGGCCATGAACGCGCTCGTCCGGCTCATCGTGCGCGTCGTCGGCGCGGTCCTCGTCGTCGACGCGGCGTGCGCGATCGTGTTCTGGGGTTTCGCGCCGCGGTGGCTCTTGCTCGACGAGCGCGTCACGTCGGCGATGGCGGGGACCGCTATCATCGTCGCGCTCTCGCTCACCGCGGGGGAGCTCCTCGTGCTCCTCGGGCTCGCGCTCGGCAACCGGCGCGTCCTCGAAGGGCTCGTCGAGGCGGACGCTGGCGCGCGCGAGGACGTCCAAGCCACGGACCTGCTCCGCCTCTTCGCGGTGCCGTCGCGCATCGCGTACGCGCGCTTCGCGCTCGCAATCGTGTTCGGATCGGCGACGCTCCTCTCGCCGCCCGAGGGGGTCGACTCGTACACGCAGGTGTCGCTCGTCCTCTTGCATTTGACGCTGGTGATGACCGCGACGCTCCCGCTCTACGTCGCGTCGCGCGCGGCGGTGGCGCAGGCGCTCGAGCTCGCGCCGGTGGAGGCCGCTCGTGAGGCGGTCGCGCTCCTCGTTCGCATGGGACGCGCGAGGCGCGTTCGCCGCCGCTTCCTCGTGTCGCTCGCGGCGCCCGTCGCGCTCGTCGCGGTCGGAGCCTCGCTCCTCGTCTATGCGCACGCGCGCGCGGCCGATCGCGCGGCGCGCGTGGCGGACGCGAAGGCCTTCGCCGCGACGCTCAATCTCGTCGAGGGGCACGACGACGGTCGCATCGCGACGCTCGCGAAGGGTCGAGAGCTCGGCTTCTCGGCGGACATCGTGAAGGACGACTCGCGCGCGGGCAGCGCCGACGTCGTCGTGCCGCTCGAGGACGGGCGCGCCGTCGTTCGCTACGAAGCGGCGGGTCCCGGGTTCGAGACGGTGACGTGGGCCGCGGCGGCTCTCTTCGCCGTCGCGATCGCGGCGCTCGCTGGCTCACGCCTCGGCGCGCGCCTCTCGGCCGACGTGTCCTTCGCGACGCGCGAGATCGAGTCGACCGGCGTGGTCGACGTGCTCCGCGGGTCGCGCGTCTACCGCGAGGCCTATTTCCAGTCGGTTCGTGGGTTGATGGGCGCGGTGGACGAGCTCGGCGGCGTCTTCCGCGAATTCGCCGCGGCGCAGGAGCGCGCCATCGTCGCGCGCGCGGGCGCCGAGCGCATGCGCGCGCTCTTGCTCGCGACGATGAGCCACGACCTCAAGGGACCGCTCAACGCGATCCTCGGCTTCGCGGCGCTCCTCGAGCGGAGCACGCTCACCGAGGGACAGCGCGAGAGCGTCACGATCATCCACCAGCGCGGCGGAGAGCTCCTCTTCTTGATCCAGACGGTGCTCGACGCGGCGCGCATCGAGAACGGTCCGATCGAGCTCGCGCGCCACGAGGCGCCCGCCGGCGACATCGTGATGGCCGCCGCGCTCGACGCTCAAGAGCTCTTGAACAGCAGCTCGCGCGAGCTCATCGTCGAGACCGCCGAGAACCTTCCGGTGCTCGAGGTCGACGCGGCGCGCCTCGTTCAAGCGCTCGTTTGCCTCGTCCACGCTGCGTCGCGCATGTCCGAGAGCGGCGCCGATTCGCGTGCGCGCCGAGCGTGGCCCTGGCGGGTCGCTGCGCGTCTTCGTCGACGCCGAGCGCCCGACGCTCTCCGCCGAAGAGAGCGCGCAAATCGCCGAGGCCGACGCGACGGCGAGCGTGCGGCTCGCGGGCCGGCGCCCGATGAGCCTCGCGCTCGGCCTCTCAATCGCGCGCGCCATCTTGGAGGCGCACGGCGGCTCGCTCGCGGTCACCGCCGCCGCCACCGCGCCTTTGCGTCTGCTCGCGAGCGTCCCGAGCGCCGCCGCGACTGCGACGATCAAGATGGATGTGCCGCCGGAGATGTGACGCTTCAGAGCACGCGTCCGAGCTGCGCGTCGTTGTTGTTGCTGCCGAGCGTGAGCTTGTCCGACGCGAGGCTGAACGTGCGCGGCTGCGCGTAGCTGCGCGTGACGCTCCTGACCTTCTGTTGCAACCGAGCAGACTTCGCGGGCGTAGCTCACACGGTCCAGAGCTCGTCGAGGATGCCGGTGCACACGCCGTTCGGCGACACGCCCGCGGCAGTGGCCTTGCGGCGGAAGTCGGCCCTGTTCGCGAGCTCGAACGTCATCTTCGTGCCGCACTTGGCGTTCGTCGCGTCGAGCGAGCGCTGCACCCTGGTCGCCGAGCGAGTCGTCGGCGTGAGCGCCGATCGCGACGCCGACGCCGGCGAGCGCGACCTTACCCGTATCACTCGTCGAACCGGCAAGAAACAGCCGGATCACCAGAGATCGTTCGGCTCCGAACGATCGCGTTTCCGCCATCAGTTGGGCGGCCCGACCGCCTGTTTGAGGAGCCACGTCGTTGGCGTCGGAAGCTCGATGCGAGCGCCCTCGGATGCGTATTCGTCCACGTACCGAACGGAGACCGGGCGCCCGAGCTCGGCGAGGTGCTTGCGGTGGTTGTGCCGGACGTACGCGACTGCGCGGCGCGTCTCTGTCGGTGTGCGCAAGACGTGAGCGTGGAAACGGTCGGCGAGCACACGACCTCGGCGCTTCATCATGCGATTCAACCCGCGAGCCACGCGCACCGAGAAGCCTTGCACCGCGCGCGAAAGCGCTTCTGTCGCGACGGCCTCCACGATGAGGTGAACGTGATTGCCTTGCACGGAGAACTGCACGATGCGCACGCCGAACCGCTCTGCGGCGCTCACGATGGCGGGACCGACGACGGCGAACGCGCGGCGGCTGCGAAGGTTGTAGACGTGCTTCGCCATTCGCAGGGTGATGTGCACGGGATGCGTTCGCGCGAATTGCGGACGTCGAAGGTGCGAGACGCCCGCGGTTGGGCCGTTCGGTTTGCGCCCGGCACCCGGCCGCTTGCCACCCCGCGGGTGAAGTCGAAGCTCGAGCTGACGTGGGCGCCGCATTGATTTAGCATAGAATAGCTTTGCAAGAGCCGATGTCAATCTCTGCAACGTGGATTACGCGGTGACGCGACATTCGAGAGCTTCGAAGTCGAACCACCGCGCGACGCGCGCCTCCTCGAGCGCTTCGAGAGCGAAGTAGAGCGCTTGAGATGGAAATACGCACGGCAGCGAATCGAGCGCTTTCCAACGTTCGAGGTCCGTCATCGTGCGCGGAATGCGCCACACGCGACCATTCTCGTACGTCGGCTGAACGACTTTGAGCGGAAGTCGCCCGATGCACGTTCGCGTCGCGGCGAGATCATGAATCGCGAGCACGACGAGGTCGTAACGTTCGAACTGATAGCCGCGATCGTAGAGCTCGAGATCGCGCTCGATGGGAAACGCAGAGCCCAGGTTGAAGAGCTTTCCCGTGTGCTTGTTGACGATGATCCCGTTCGAGCCAATCTCGCGGGTCGCGTAGGCAAAAAACCACCCCTCGCGCAGCTCGCGCACGTCACCGAGCACACGTCCGCTATCTTCTAAAGCCAGCTCGCGGGCTCGGTCGGCGTCGATCGTCACGCCGAAATCTTATATCAGCGCGTCGCGGCGGCCGATTCGATCGCGCAGAGGACGCCGCGCGCCTTGTTGCGCGTCTCCTCGGCCTCCGCGGAGGGAGAGCTCGCCTCGACGATCCCAGCGCCCGCGGTGACGTGGAAAAAACCGTCTTCACAAACCGCGGTGCGGATCGCGATCGCGAAATCGAGATCGCGGCCGAGGTAGCCGACGGCGCCGCCGTAGATGCCGCGCGGACGATCTTCGAGCTCGCGGATGATCTGCATCGCGCGGAGCTTGGGGGCGCCGGAGAGCGTGCCGGCGGGGAACGCGGCGCGGAGCACCTCGGTCGGGGCGACGCTCGCGGGGATCGCGCCGGTCACCTCGCTCACGATGTGCATCACGTGCGAGTAGCGATCGACCTCCATGTTGCGCACGACGCGCACGGTGCCGACGCGCGCGACCTGGCCGACGTCGTTGCGCCCGAGATCGACGAGCATCACGTGCTCGGCGCGCTCCTTTTCGTCGGCGAGGAGCTCGCGCTCGAGGGCTAGGTCTTCTTCGGGCGAGCGGCCGCGCCTTCGCGTGCCGGCGATGGGGCGCACGGTCATGTCCGCGAGGTCGTCCTTCGCGTCGCCGCGGCGCGCGAGGTGGACGAGCGTCTCGGGGCTCGCGCCGAGGACCTGCGTCGCTCCGAAATCGAGGAAGTACATGTACGGCGACGGGTTCACGAGCCGAAGCGCGCGGTACGCGTCGAACGGATCGCGCCCGCGTCGAGGCACCGAGAACGTGCGCGCGAGCACGACCTGGAACGCGTCGCCCGCGGCGATGTACTCCTTCGCGCGCCGCACGGCGGTCTCGAAGCGAAAGTCGTCGAGGCTCACGTCGATGGGCGAGGGGAGCTTCGCGCGATCGGGGAGCGCGATCGAGCCGAGATCGCCCGCCTCGAGATCGTGGCGCGCCTGGAGCGCCGCGCGCTCGTCGTCGGCGGCGATCGTGACGGTCTGCGCGAGCGCGTCGAACACGCACACGACCGGGCGCCCGAGCAGGCGCGCGATGACGCGCCGATTCGCGGCGCGCTCGAAGCCCGGCACGCGCGCGATGCGATGGACGAGATCCCACGCGAAATACCCGACGTGCGACCGCGCGATGCGCTCGGCGAGGTGCGACGAGGGAGGCGGAAAATCCGCGTCGATGAGCGCCGCGGCGGCCACGAGCGGATCGACGTCGGCGCGCTCGAGCGCGTCTGCGCCCGCGGGCCGCTCGCCGCGAATTTCCCACGGCCCGTCCTCGAAGAGGAGCGCCTCGTAGCGCGGCCTGTACCCGAGGATGCTGTAGCGACCCCAACGCGCGCCGCCGACGACGCTCTCGAGCAAGAACGACGGACCGTCGCCCGCCGCGCCCGAGTCTGCGCCGCGTCGTTGCGCGGCGGCCCGAAGCCCGGCGTACGCACGCACCGGCGTGACGGTGTCCGCGGCGAACGTGAGCGTGGTCGTCATGTCTTCGGAATACCCAAGAGCTCGCGCGCGCGCGCGGGCTCGACGGGACGACGTCCGATCGATCGCGCGTAGTCCGCGGCGCGCTTCACGAGCGGCGCGCTGCCCTCCGCGAGCACGCCCTTCTCGAGGAAGATGTTATCCTCGAGCCCGACGCGCGCGTGGCCCCCGAGGCGCATCGCGGCCTCGGTGAGCGGCTGCTGGTGACGGCCCACGGCCGCGACCGCCCACGTCGCCCCTTCGGGCACGAGCGTCTTCATGTAGCGAACGTGCTCCTCGCGCGCGCCGATGCCGCCGGGGACGCCCATGACGAACTGGAAGTGCAGCGGCGTCGTGATCGCGCCCTCCGCGAGGAGCTTCAGCGCCTCTTCGACGTGGCCGATCTCGTAGCACTCGAGCTCGGCGATCGCGCCGGACTTCTTGATGCGCGCGGCGAGATCGCGGATCTGCGCGCGCGTGTTCACGAAGACGTCGTCGCCGAAGTTGATCGTGCCGCAGTTGAGCGTCGCCATCTCCGGCTTGCACGAGAGAGGCTGCGCGCGCTCGTCGATGCTCATCCCGACCGCGCCGCCCGTGGTCGTCTGGACGACGCAGTCCGTCTTCGCGCGGATCGCGTCGATCGCGTCGGCGAACCGATCGGCGCTCTGCGTCGGCGTCCCGTCGTCGTTGCGCACGTGGAGGTGGATGACCGACGCGCCCGCCTCTCGGCATCGCGCGGCCTCGTCGGCGATCTCGCGCGCGGTGATCGGCAGATGCGGCGTCTGCTCGCGCGTGATCTCGGCGCCGACGATCGCGGCCGTGAGCACGAGATCCGGCTCCGACCAGCTCGTGACGATCGGCTCCGAGCCGGGCATGGGCCCGGGCGGCAGGCCCGGCATGTAGAGCTCCTTCGGGCGGCGCTGGAGCGACTTCGGCACGACGCACGTCCCAACGGCGCGGCACACGACGATCGGCTCCGCGAGCACGTCGGCCGCGCTCGCCGCGACGCCCTGCGCGCGCACGTTGGTCACGACCTTGCGCGCCTCGAAGGCCATCTTGCGGCTCGTCCCGCCCATCGTGAGGAGCTCGGCGGTCGCCTCGATGTAGTCGCCCGCGAACACGGGCGCGAGGAACTCGACCATCTCGTAGGCGCGAAACAGCCCTTCGTCGCCGTCGAGCCGAATGAGGAGCTCCGTCGCCAGATCGCCGAAGAGCCCGAGCATCCGCGCGCCGTCGACGAGCTCACCCGCGTAATGCGCGTCGTGCGACGACATGCGCAGGCGCACCATTACTTTCATGCCGATCATGACGGAAGGTCTATCATACGGACGCGCGAAACTTCGGAGCTGCTCGCGCGTGAGGGGTTAAGGATGAGTTCCATTCACGATCCGTTCGGCCTGCTTTCCACCGAGATGCACCGATCGCCTTACGCGATCTACGCGAGGCTGCGCGACGAGGCGCCCGTGCACTACGCGGAGGCCTTCGACGCGTTTTGCGTGACGCGCTACGCGGACGTCTCCGCGGCGTTCCGCGACCCACGGCTCATGGCGAACCGGGGCGGGAAGTTCGGCGTCGGGCTCTCGGACGAGCAGCGCGCGAAGCTCGCGCCGATCGCGCGGAACCTCTCGTCGTGGGCGCTCTTCATGGACCCGCCCGATCACCCGCGCGTTCGCGGTCTCATCATGAAGGCGTTCACGCCGCGCGTGATCGAGCGCCTCCGCGGCGGCATCACCCAGCTCACGACGCTCCTCGTGGACGACGCGGCCGCGAACGCGAAGGACGACACCATCGACGTCGTCCGCGATCTCGCGGCGCCGCTGCCCGTCATCGTCATCGGCGATTTGCTCGGTCTTCCGCGTGACGATCGGCACAGGCTCAAGGAGTGGTCGGACGCGCTCGCGTCGTTCCTCGGCGTGGGCCGACCCACGATGGAGATCGCCGCTCGCGCCGCGACCAGCATGCTCGAGATGGAGGCGTATTTCCGCGACGCGCTCGACGCGCGGCGCCGCGCGCCGGGAGAAGACCTCTTGAGCATGCTCGTCGCCGCCGAGGAGGGCGGCGTGTTCCTCGGCGAGCAAGAGATCCTTTCGACGTGCGCGATGCTCCTGTTCGGCGGGCACGAGACGACGACGAACCTCATCGCGAACGGGCTACACGCGCTCCTCTCGCACCCGGCCGAGCTCCAGCTCCTCCGCGCCAAGCCCGACGCGATCCCGAACGCGATCGAGGAGCTGCTCCGTTTCGAGAGCCCGGTGCAGCGCATGGGGCGCGTCGCGAAGACCGAGCTGGAGATCGCGGGCGTTGCCATCCCCGAGGGAAGCCGCGTGCACCTCTTCATGGGCGCCGCGCACCGCGATCCCGACGCGTTCGCCGAGCCCGACCGGCTCGACGTGATGCGACGCGACGTCCGCCACCTCGCGTTCGGGCTCGGTCCGCACTTTTGCGTGGGCGCCGCGCTCGGGCGCATGGAAGCGCACGCGGCGTTCACGGAGCTGCTCCGCCGTTTTTCGCGGATGGAGCGCGCGTACGAGGAGCCCACGTGGAGTGACAACGTGACGATCCGCGGCCTGTCGACCTTGCCCGTGCGTATCGCGTGATGCAAGCTGGTGGTGCATGCGCACGCACGCCGCCGCCGTCGTGATGGCCGTCTCGCTCGTCGGCGCGACGGCGCGCGCCGACACGCGCACGTGCACACGCCTCGCGCTCGCGCTCGTGATCGACCGCTCCGGATCGATGACGGGCGTGCCGATGGACAACGCGAAGGCCGGCGCCGCCGCCGTGGTCGATCGCCTCGGGCCCAGCGACTGCATCACGATCATCGCGTTCGACTCCGCGCCGACGACCGTCGTGCCGCTCGACGCCGTCAAGGACGTGAACGCGGTGAGGACCGCGATCGCGAACATCCACGCGCAAGGCGGCACCGAGATCCTCACGGCGCTCGCCGCGGCGCACGCGTCGCTCCTCACCGCGACGAGCGCGCGAAGGCGCCACGTCATCCTCCTCACCGACGGCATGTCGCCCGTCGCGGGCATGCAGTCGCTCGCGCAGACCATGAACGCCGAGCACATGACGCTCACGGCGATCGGGTTCGGCACGTCGACCGACGAGCAGACGCTCAAGATGCTCGCGAACACCGCGGCCGGGCGCTTTTATCGCGTCCTCGACGCGACGGCGCTCCCGCGCATCTTCCCGCGCGAGCTCGATCTCGCGTTGCCGTGACACCGGATCAGGTCACGGCGTGAGCCGCTCGTGCGCCTCGATCGTCGTGCGATCGCCGAGCCAGCGCGCGACCCACGGAAAGAATCGGCTGACCTCGTAGAACGCCGGATACACGACGCGCGCGTGCTTGCGCTCGACCGCGCGTCGAACGAGCCGCGCGAGGCGCGCGGGCGAGCCCTCGGGCAAGAGCCCAGGGAGGCCCTTGCGGCCGCCGTACACCGCGAAGGCGGCGTCGGACATCGGCGTCTTGATCGGCCCCGGATAAACCGTGACGACGTGCACTCCGTGGCGTCGCACCTCGGCCCGCAGCACCTCGCTGAACGTCGCGAGCGCGGACTTCGACGCGCCGTACCACGCTTGCAGCGGCATCGCCGCGAACGCGGCGACCGACGCGACGTTCACGATCGTGCCGCTCCGTCGCGCGATCATCGCGGGCAAGAGAGCGCGCGCGATGAGCATCGGCGAGACGACGTTCGTGCGGAGGAGGCCCACGCTCGCCTCGGGATCGGCCTCGTGGACCCAGCCCGTGTTCTCGACGCCGGCGTTGTTGATCATCACGTCGACGGGACCGCCGCTCTCCTCGACCTCGGCGATCCACGCGGTCGCGCGATCGCTGTCGCTCAAGTCGTGAACGACGACGTGCGTCTTCGCGGCGACCTCGTTCGCGAGCTCCTCCATCGGCGCCTTGCGTCGCGCGATGAGCGTCAGGGTCGTGCTCGCGTCGCGCCCGAACTCTCGCGCGAGCGCCGCGCCGATGCCCGATGACGCGCCGGTGATGACGACGTGCATGATGTCCTCCCTAATGAACGAGCGCGTAGACGACGATGATCACCGCGGCGCCGAGGGCCACGAGCGCCACGGCGAGCGCGATCGGAGACGTCTTCTGCATCGCGGGCGGGCGAACGCTCGATATGCTCTTCGCGGCGGCGGGCGAAGCCTCCGCGCGCTGCGAGTCGGAGGCGCGCGTCGAAGACGGCGGCGGGATGCTGTCGAAATCGATCTTCGGCCGGCTGGTGTCGTCGACGTCGTAGCCCGAGAAGCTCACGGCCATGCTGCGCACGTCGCACGCTTGGACGAACGCCTCGGCCATCTCCTTCGCCGTCTGGAACCGCTGCGTCCGATCCTTCTCGAGCGCCTTCTTCAGCCACGCGACGACCGTCGGCGGGAGATCTTTTCGAAGCAGCGCGGGATCGCGCGCCTCCTTCGTCGTGATCGACACGATGATCTCGCCGACCGTGTCGCTCTCCTCGTACGGAGGTTGACCGGTCAAGCATTTGTAGGCGACGACGCCGAGCGAATAGAGGTCGCTGCGCCCGTCGACGTCCTTGCGGCCGAGCGCCTGCTCCGGCGACATGAACATGGGCGTCCCGAGGAGCTGCCCGGTGATCGTGAGGTTGCCCGTGTTCGACAGCTCGCGGTCCGCGCGCGCGATGCCGAAATCGAGGAGCTTCACGGTGACCTCGTGGAACGCGCCCGTGTCGTCCGCGCGCGCGTGCTGGTCGCGGCACAAGAAGACATTCTCGGGCTTGAGGTCGCGGTGGATGATCCCCGCGGCGTGCGCGGCCGCGAGGCCCCTGCACGTGTCGACGATCACCTTCTTCATCAGCGAGAGCGGCAGTGGCCCTTCCCGCTCGAGTCGCTGCTCGAGCTCCTCGCCTTGGAGGAGCTCCATCGCGAGGTACGGCCGGCCCGCTTCGTCCTTTCCGAAGTCGAGGATCCGGACGACGTTCGGGCTCTGGATCGACGCGGCCGCGGTCGCCTCTTTCTGGAAGCGCTTGAGCATCGACTCGTCGCCGACGAGGAACGCGCCATCCATGAATTTCACAGCGACGTCGACCTTCAGCGTGAGGTGGTTCGCGGTCCACACGCTGCCCATGCCGCCACGACCGATTTGATCGACGAGTCGAAATCGGCCGGCGATGACCTGTCCCTTCGCTCGCTCGGGCGCCGCCACGAGTCCACCCCATCACGCGGAGGCAATGGAGATCAAGCGCCGCGTTGCGGGTGGCGGGTCAAAGCTCCGGCCCGCGTCGGTCGAGGAGCTCGAGCAAACCGTCGAACGCGTCGCGCATCGCCCACGCGCGCTCGGCGGCGGTCGCGCGCTTGGAGGCGCGGTCGCGGGCGGTCTTGAGCGCCGCGCCCGGGCCCTTGCACGTCTTGCCCACGTCGTGCTCGAGGTCGCGGGCGGTGGACTCGTACGTCGCGTAGCAGCCCGCGAAGTCGCCGTCGTTGTAGAGCGGCGCGCCCTTGTCGATGGCGTCGCTGATGCGCGTCTCGACCGTGTCGAGGTCCTGCTTGCTGCAGCCGTCGAGCACGCGGAGCTCGAAGAACGGGACGCTCCGCTTCACGACGGGGAGCTTCGGCGTGACCTCGGGCTCTTCGTCCTCGATCTCGGGGACCGACGTCCCGCGCCACGTCGTCGTCGGGTGGGCGCTCGGGACGTAGACGACGGGCGTGGTGATCGAGCGCGGCTTGAGCTGGCGCGCGAGCGCGAACGCGCCCACGACGGCCATCGCGCCGAAGAGAAGCGTGCCGAGCGCAATCCACACGAGCGTCCGCCGCATGCCTCTAGGTTGTGCCATTCGGGCCGAGCCGGAGCCCGATATTTTCGCCTCGGGCCGATCGTTTTCGTGGTAGTTCCAAGCGCCCTCGCGCCCGCACATGGTCGTCGTCGAAGCTCGCAACCTGCCCTCGCACGTCGGCATCATCATGGATGGCAATGGGCGCTGGGCGCAGCTCCGCGGCGAACAGCGTCCCCGCGGACACCGCGAAGGCTCAGCCGCGGTGCGTCGGGTCGTGCGCGCGGCGCGACGCCTCGGTCTCCGCGCCCTCACGCTCTACGCGTTCAGCGAGCAGAACTGGGCCCGCCCCGAGGACGAGGTGGACGCGCTCATGGAGCTCTTGCGCGAGTTCCTCCTCACGGAGCGCGGCGAGATCCTCGGCAATGGCATCCGCCTCAACGCGATCGGAAACGTCGGTCGCCTCCCGCACGTCGTGCGCGCGGTGCTCGATCCGCTGCGCAAAGACAGCGAGTCGAACGACCAAATGACCCTCACGCTCGCGCTGAGCTACGGCGGCCGCGAGGAGATCGTCGCGGCCGCCCGCGAGCTCGCGCGCCGCGTCGAGAAGGGCGAAATTCGCGCCGACGACGTCACCGAGCCCGCCCTCCACGGCCTCATGCCGAGCCTCACCGTCGGCGATCCGGACCTCATCATCAGGACCGGCGGCGAGCGTCGCATCTCGAACTTCCTCCTCTACGGCCTCGCGTACGCCGAGCTTCATTTCGCCGACGTGCTCTGGCCGGATTTCGAGGCGGAGCACCTCTACGAAGCCATCGCGAGCTACCAGGCCCGCGAGCGCCGTTTTGGTCTCGTCGGAAAAGGCGCCGCTCCCGCGAACGACGCCGACGCCGCTTAAGGAAGCGACAGACCATGTCGAACCTCGCGGTGCGGCTGTTGACGGCGCTGGTGGTCGTCCCGCTGCTGCTGCTGCTTTTGTATCGCGGGCCTGCTTGGGGGCTCTATCTCCTCATCCTTCCGGCGTCGCTCATCGGCACGTACGAGCTCGTCGCGATGACGCACCCCGGCGATCGCGTGTCACAGGGCATCGCGCTCCTGCTCGCGGCGGGCGTGTCGCTCGCGCTCTACTTCGGAAACGATTCGCGCTGGCCGCTCACCGTGATCGCGGTCGTTCCCGTCCTCGGGCCGATCCTCACGCTCTTTCGTCTCGGTGACACCCATACGGCAGCGCTGCGCGCCATCACGATGAGCGTCGCGCCGCTCTTCGTCGCCGCGCCGCTCGCATGGCTCGCGGTCGTTCGACGCGACGCACCCATGGGGGCGAGCTTCGTCGTCATGACGCTCATGTTCGCTTGGTTCAGCGACACGGGCGGCTACTTTGCAGGCAGATTCTTGGGCAAGCGGAAGCTCTACGAAGCCGTGAGCCCGAAAAAAACGGTGGAAGGCGCGTTCGGCGGGCTCGCGGGAAGCCTGGTCGGAGGCCTCCTCGCCCACTTCTGGTTCTTACCCATCATCCCGCTCGCACACGTCGTTCCACTCTCCATCTTCGCCGGCGCTCTGGGGCAGGCCGGAGATCTCGGAGAGTCGTTGCTCAAGCGTTCCACCGGCGTCAAAGATTCAGGTGCCATCGTGCCTGGGCACGGAGGTATTCTGGATCGAATCGACGCGCTCATCCTGACGAGCACTGTCGTCTATCTCTACACGCTCTGGATAAAACCATGATGAAGACCAGCCCGAGCTCACAGAACATTCCCGCCGCGCCCGCATCGGCGCGAGCCATCGGTAACGAGTACGACTTCTTTCGAGTCGTTCAGGGTTACCTCGACGGCGCCGCGAAGGTGATCAACCTCGCTCCGTACGTCGCCAGCATTCTGAGCCAGCCGAAGAACGAGATCATCGTCAACTTCCCCGTGAAGATGGATACCGGCGAGGTCCGCCTCTTCAAGGGGTACCGCGTCCAACACAACAACATCCTCGGTCCGTTCAAGGGCGGCATTCGCTACGCCCCGATGGTCACGCTCGACGAGGTCAAAGCCCTCGCGACGATGATGACGTGGAAGGGCTCGCTGATGGGCATCCCGTACGGCGGCGGCAAGGGCGGAATCAAATTCGATCCGCGCTCCGTCTCGGTGCACGAGCTCCAGCGCATCACGCGCCGATTCACGCACGCGCTCGGCGAGAACATCGGACCCGAGTACGACATCCCCGCGCCGGACATGGGCACCAACAGCCAGACGATGGCGTGGATGATGGACACGTACTCGAACATGGTCGGCGCCGCGCAGAAGCAGAGCGTGAAGGGCGTCGTCACCGGCAAGCCGGTCGCGTCGGGCGGAACGCTCGGGCGCACGAAGGCGACGGGCCAGGGCATGGTCCACTGCCTCACGGAGTGGGCGAAGGATCGCGGCTTCGATCTCGAAGGCTCGACGATGAGCGTGCAGGGCTTCGGCAACGTCGGCTCGCACTTCGCGGTGCTGCTCTCGAAGCTCGGCGTCTCGACGATCGCCGTCGGCGATCACTCGGGCTACCTCTACAACCCCGAGGGCTTCAACCCGCACAAGCTGCAAGACCACGTCGAGAAGACCGGCGCGATCGCGGGCTACCCGGCGGGCAAGACGATCACGCGCGAAGAATTCTGGAGCGCGAAGGTCGACATCTGCGCGCCGTGCGCGCTCGAGAACCAGATCGGCGAAGAAGAGGCGGCCGCGATCCAAGCGCGCGTCGTCGTCGAAGGCGCCAACGGCCCGACGCACCCGATCGGCGAGAAGGTGCTCCTCGATCGCGGCATCGACATCCTGCCGGACGTCATGGCGAACTCGGGCGGCGTCACCGTCAGCTACTACGAGTGGGTTCAGAACAAACGCTCGGAGAGCTGGACGCTCGAAGAGGTCGACGAGAAGCTCGAGGCGGCGATGAAGCGCGTGTACCGCGCCGTCGACACGTTCTCGCGGCAGAAGAAGGTGGACCGGCGGATCGCGGCGTATGCGCTCGCGCTTCAGCGCATCGAGGCCGTGTACAAGGAACGCGAGATCTTTCCCTGAGGGATTTCTCCCCCCGCTCGTGCTCGCCGACGTGCTCGCGCCGGCGTCGCGGTACGTGAGTTAATCTAGCCGGCGCTTGCGCGCGTCGGCTGCGCGCGAGCGGCCCCCTCCGGCGTCGGCCTTCGGCCGACGCGAGGTGGGCGGGGTGCTCGTGGGGGGCGTACGCAATGGGCTCTTCGCGATCGGTGGGCGATCGCGAAGGGCCGTCGTTGCGATGGTGCATGCGAGAGGGCGAGAAAGTCGCGCCAGCCGTCTCGAGGTGCGTGCGGGACGGCCGCGGCTGGCACGCCTTTCTCGCCTGGGAGGGCATGCACCATCGCAACGACGGCCCTTCGCTCTTTACGCTCACCACGTTCGCTCGCGAGATGCGCAAAGCTCCAACGCGGAGCGAGGCGCTGCTCTGGGCGCAGCTTCGCGGGGGCAAGCTCGGCGTGCGCGTGCGGCGGCAGCATGTGCTGCATCCGTGCATCGTCGATTTCTTCGTTCCGTCGCGGCGGCTTGTCGTCGAGGTCGACGGGGGCGTTCATCGGCTTCAGCGCGAGCGCGATCGCGCGCGTGACGCGTGGCTCGCGCGCGTGTACGGCGTGAGCGTCTTGCGCGTCGACACGGGGCTCGTCGAGCGCGACGCGCTCGCGGCGGTCGCGATCGTGCGTGCGGCGCTGTGACCGGCAACGTTGCCGGTCGGCCCGCAACATTGCCGCAGCCGCCATGCGCTCACCAACGTGCCGCAGAAGCCAGGTCGCTATGTATTGATGGAACGTCTTGTCGTCGCAGGGCGGACGCGTCGGCGTGACCGGCAACGTTGCGGGCTCAAAACGCGGTCGAGACGACCCATGTCGGGCTCTGCACGAGCGTTCCGGCGTAGGCTTTCTCTTGGTCGAAGGCGGTGTTCCCCGTGCCTTCGTCGAAGCGCCAGTACGAGGCGAGGCCGGGGGTCGCGGGCGAGACCGTGGTGCTCATCGTGGAGGCGATTTGCTGTGCGGTGCGGGCGATGTTCCAGAGGCGAACCTCGTCGATCGTTCCGATGAAACCGCCGTTGGGTGACGAGCCGTTCGTGTCGACGCGGGCGGCGACGCGAAACGCCGTGGGTGGGCCGCCGTACGAGAACGGTGCGTCCGCGGTGAACGTCGCGGCGGTGGCGCCGTTGACCGTGAGCGCGAAGGACGCGCCGCTCTTGATGACCGCGACGTGGGTCCAGACGTTCATCGCGATCGACTGCGGCGCCTGGAGCGAATAGCCGGCGTTGAACAGCGCGTGCGTCGAGCCGGTCGCGTCGCTCATGATCAAGAAGAGCTTGCCGCCCGTGAGGCCGAAGCGAAACTGGCCCGGGCCTTGGTTGCGCTCGTCCTTCGCGACGACGTAGGTCTCGCCGTTCGAGCTCGTGGGTTTGATCCACGCTTCGAGCGTGAAGTCCGTCGGGATGGGGGCGTTGCCCATGTCGACGAAGGAGCTGCCCGAGAACTGGAGCGCGTCGCCGGCGCTGACGATCGGCGCGTCGATCACGTCCGGCGTGATCGGTGCGTCGACCGACGCCGCGTCGTCTTGAGACGCGTCAGCGACGCTCGCGTCGACGGAGGAGTCGGGCGGTGGCGACGCGTCGCCCGAGGGCGCGAGGCCGTCTTCTGGGAGAAGACCGCACGCGGACATGCATAGGGTCGCCACCAACCACGTCCTCATGCCTTCATGATAGCGCTCGCGTGGTAACGTTTCTCGCTCCTCTTGTCGTCGACACCGCTCGAACGCAGACACGCCCGGAAGATGGCGCTGACGGCGATCACCCTGGTGGCCGCGGCGTCAGCGCTTGCTTGTTTCCGGATCTCGGGAGCCTCGACGCGCCGAAGGGCGACGCCGCGCCGTCGGACGTCGCGAGCGACACGATCGCGGCCGACGCAGGCGAAGCGGGCGACGCCGCGCAGCCCGTGTGCGATCCGGCGAAGCCGTTCACGGCGATCACGCCGATCGCCGAGCTCGACGACTCCGACGACCAGTACAAAGCGACGCTGAGGCCAGACGAGCTCGAGATTTGGTACGGCTTCACGCACGACTTCGACGGCGGTAGCACGATCGACATCAAGCACGCGAAGCGCGCGAGCCTCGCCGCGCCATTCGGCGCGCCGACGACGGAGCCGAACATCGCGCCGGGCGACGTCGATCCCGCGGTCACCGACGACGGGCTCGGGCTCTACTTCGCGAAGTACGGCACGGTCGGCAGCTGGGATTTGTTCCAGACGACGCGCGCGACTCGCGCGGACGCGTTCGGCATCGGCGTTCAGCTACCGCTCGCGATTCAGTCGTCGGCCTCCGACACCGCGCCGTTCGTCGCGTTCGACAAGAGCCTCTACTTTTGCAGCGAGCGCTCGGGCGGCGACCACGTCTTCCTCGCGCCCTTCGTCGACGGCGGTCTCGGCGCACCAGCGCTCGTCGGCGCGCTCAGCTCGAGCGGGACGAACGTCGACATGGGCGTCGTCCTCACGCACGACGGGCTCGCGGCGTACGTGTCGTCGAAGCGCACCGATCCCACGAGCGCCGGCAGCCTCGACATCTTCGTCGCAGGTCGCGCGTCGACCGCCGACGCGTTTGGCCCGCTCACGAACGCGACGGAGCTCAACATGTCGTCGTTCGATCGTGCGAATTGGATCTCGTGGGACAACTGCCGCCTGTACTTCGAGTCGACGCGAACCGGCGGACAGAGCGATCTGTTCATGGCGTCGAAGACGCCGTAGATCACCGTCATGAATCGCTGGCTGATCATCGCAATCGTCGCGGTCGCCGGATGCAACGACAAGGCGACGCCCGACTACGAGAAGTGCGTCGAGCTCGAGACGAAGGGCAAGCACGACGAGGCGCGCGCGGCGTGCGCGGCGGCCGCGAGCGCCGACCCGCGATCGAAGGACGGCGTCTCGGCGGCCGCGAAGATGGCGGAGATCGACTCGAAGGTGAAGGAAGAGAACGCGCGCGTCGAAGCCGAAGCCGCGTCGCGCGCCGCCGCCGAGGCGAAGGCGAAGCAGGACGCCGAGGACGCGCGCTGCAAAGGCAAGAAGTGGGCGACCAAGTGCATGACCGGCCACCGCCCGGACGGAACCGAGAAGTGGACCGGCATGCAATGGTTCGACACGCGCGCGGAGTGCCAGCACGTCACGTCGGGCGTTGGCACCTGCGACGAGTGCGCGTGCATGTGACTCCGAGCTCGATCAGGCCAATCCGGCGCGGAGCACCTCTCCGAGCGTCGTCGTGCCGCGAACGGATTTGTGCGTGCCCTCGAAGCCGGCCTTGCCGCTGCCGAAGGCCTCCGTCATCTCGCGGTAGAGCTTCGCGACGTCCTCGCTGATGCCCATGCCGGTCATCGCGGGGACGAGCCCGTCGATCGGGACGGCAGTTGCCTTCACCGGACGCCCGATGATCTTCGACGCCTCTGCGGCCGCATCGTCGTAGCTGTATTCCTTCGGGCCCGAGAGCTCGATGATCTGCGTCTTCGCGGGAGGCGAGAGGAGCGCCTCGGCGGCGACCGTGCCGATGTCGCGCGTCGCGATCATCGGGAAGGGATACGACTCGCCTCCGCCGAAGACGGGGAGCACGCCGTCGGCCTTGATCGGATGCGCGTAGTTGAGGATGTTCTCCATGAAATACGCGGCGCGCACGAACGTGAACGTCGTCTTCGTCTTCGCGAGCACCTCTTCGCCGTAGTGCACCGTGACGATCGGGCCCGTCCCCGAAGGGACCTGCGCGCCGACGGACGAGAGCAAGACCGCGTGCTTCACGGCGCTCTGGCCGAGCGCGCTCACGTAGCCGTCGATGATCTTGCGGCCGCGCGCGAGGAACGCCGTGGACGTCATGTCCGGCGGGACGAGGAAGTACGCGCCCTCCGCGCCCGCGAGCGCCTTCGCGACGCTCGCCGCGTCGGTGACCTCGCCGCTCACGACCTCCGCGCCCTTCTTCGCGAGCGCCGCGACCTTCGACGCGTCGCGCGCGACCACGCGGACCTTCTTGCCGCGATCGAGCAGCGTGCTGGCGACGACCGAACCCGTGTGACCCGAAGCTCCGAAGATGACGAACATGAGCGCCTCCTGTTTTGGAGCCGACAACATGCGCCCGGATGGCTCATCCGTCCAATGCATGTAGACTATGTTGGCCATGCACAAAACGCATGACGTCGCGATCGACGTTCTCCGCTTGTTCGACGTGCTGTATCGCGAGCGCCACGTGACGCGCGCCGCGCAAGCGGTCGGTCTGAGCCAGCCCGCGATGAGCCGCGCGCTCCAGCGGATGCGCGCCGCGTTCGGCGACGAGCTCTTCGTGAGGACGCCGCGCGGGATGGTCTCGACGCCGCGCGCCGACGAGCTCGCGCCGAGCGTGCGTCGCGTGCTCGAGGGCGTCGAAGCGCTCCACCGGCCAGCCGTCTTCGACCCCGCGACGCTGTCACGCGATTTCGTCATCGGCAGCATCGACATGCTCGACGCGGACATGCTCCCGCGGATCGCGCGCGCTCTCTCGGCCGCGCCGAGCGTGAGCGTGACGACCCGCCCGCTCACGGCCGACGCTGCCGAGCTCCTCACGCGCGGCACGCTCGACGTCGTCATCGGCGTGCGCGCGTCGCTGCCGCACGACGCGATCGCGCGACACCTCTTCGACGAGGACTTCGTGTGCGCGGTGCGACGCGATCACCCGCGCGTGAAGCGCACGCTCACGCTCGACGCGTTCGTCGAGCTCCCGCACTTGCTCATCGCGCCGCGCGGCGATCCTGGCGGCGCCGTCGATCAAGCGCTCGCGGCGCGAGGGCTCCGGCGGCGCGTGGCCGTGCGCACGCACACGTTTCAATCGGCTCCGCTCGTCGTCGCGCGCTCGGATCTCGTGCTCACCGCGCCGCGCCGCGTGCTCGCGCCGGTCGCGCGCGCGTTCGGGCTTCGCCTGCTCCCGCCGCCGATTCCGCTCGCGCCGTTCGGCGTGTTCCTCGCGTGGCACCCGCGCGTGCAGAACGATCCGGTGCACGAGTGGTTTCGCGGCGTCGTCGCGACCGCGGCGCGGGCCGATCCACCGCGAGCTGTGGTAAATCGCTGACGCAATGTACGTCTCCACGCGCCTCGGCCGCTGGTACTACGAAGAGCACGGAAAGACGCGCCGCGAAGGCGACGCAGCCATCGTGCTGTGGCCCTCGTTCCTCTCCGACGGCGGCATGTGGGACGGGCAAATCACGCCGCTCGCCGCGGAAGGCCGCGTGCTCGTGTTCGACCCGCCGGGCCATGGCAAGAGCGAGACGCCGCCGCCGTTCTCGCTCGACGACAACGCGCGCGCGCTCGTCGACGCGCTCGACGCGCTCGGCGTGAAGCGCTTCGTGCACGCGGGCCTCTCGTGGGGCGGCATGCTCGGGATGCGCCTCGCCGTCCTCGTGCCCGATCGCGTGGCCGCGCTCGCGCTCTTCGACACGAGCGCCGCGCCCGAGGGGATGAAGAACCGCGTGCGCTACCGCGCGATGCTCTCGACGCACCGCCGCGTGGGCCTCCCGGGATTCGTGGCCGAGCGCCGTGTCCTTCCGCTCTTCTTCTCGAACGAGACGCTCCGCGACAAACCCGAGCTCGCGAGGCGCTTCTGGAGCGACGCGATCGGTTTCCCGCGCGAAGGCGTCTACAAATCGGGCAAGGCGATCTTCCAGCGCGGAGATTTTCGCGACGAGCTCTCGCGCGTCCACGCGCCGACGCTCGTGCTGTGCGGCGAGGGCGACCGAGCGACGCCCGTCTCGCGAGCCCAAGAGATCGCGTCGCGCATTTCGGGCGCGGAGCTCAAGACGATCGCGCGCGCTGGCCACCTGAGCGCGCTCGAGCAGCCCGAGGTGGTGAACGCGACGCTCGTCCCCTTCGTGCGGAGGTATTTGTGAGCATCATCGACCACATCACGCTCGTCGTCAGCGACTACAAGCGCTCGCGCTCCTTCTACGAGAAGGCGCTCGCGCCGCTCGACATCAAGCCCGTCCGCGATTTCGGCGAGGCGTGCGGCTTCGGCCGCGGCCCCAAGCCCGACTTCTGGATCGGCACAGGCCCGACGTCGTTCCAGACGGCGGAGCAAGTCCGCGTCATCACGCCGACGCACGTGGCGTTCGTCGCGCGAAGCCGCGAGGAGGTCGACGCGTTCCACCGCGCGGCGCTCGAAGCGGGCGGCAAAGACTTCGGCGCGCCCGGGTTACGCACGCACTATCACCCGAATTATTACGGCGCGTTCGTCTTGGATCCCGACGGCCACGACGTGGAGGCCGTGTTTCACGGCAAATGAGCTCACTCTTGGGCGATCGTGAGGAGCCACCCGTGCGGCTCCCACGGGGCCTCGTCGGGATCGAACTGCCCCGTCCATGGGCCGACGTTGGCGGCGACGACGAGCAGCGACGCGGCGCCGTCGAGGTCGACGATTTGGAGGTGCGCTTCGGTGGCCTTGGGTTGCGCCTTCGCTTCCCAGCGCGCGAGCTCGTGGCGCGCGGCGTCGAGCTTCACGACGGTCCAGCGAACGCGCGCGTGCTGTTCCCACGTCGCGTCGATGCGCAGGCGTGAGCCCGCTCTTCGCGCGGTCGCGTCGATCCGAACGTAGCTCGTGCCCGTTGGCGCGATGGGCGTGGTCGCCGAGAGCGTGCGCGCGACCGCGGGCCACGCGACGTCCCAATCGAGCGCGACCGGCTCCTCGAGATCGAGCGCGCGGTGGATCGCGAACGCGACGAGCAGATCGTCGAACGTCGTGCCGAGACCCTTCGCGTCCTTGGCGCTCTCGCGGAGGACGTCGAAGACGTCCGGCTCGGCGTTCCAATGTTCGTCGCTCGCCGTCTTCGTCGGCGCGAGCGCCCACGACGAGGTGATCGCGCCGCCGGGCTCCTTCGCGAGCTCGTCGTCGACGTACGCGAAGAACGCGGACGCGCCCGCGTCGTACGTGGGCGCGACGTCCGGATCGACGAGCGCGCGATCCGGGTGCGCTTGAAACGCGTGCTCGTCGCTGGGCGCGCACGGGACCGCGAGGTGCGCGAGCGCGGTCGAGGTCGCGCGGAGGCTCCCGTCGTCGATCGCCGGTGCGTTCGCGAGCGCGCTCGCGGCGTAGAGCTCGCGGGCGGACTCGAAGTCGCGCATACATCCGCTCGTGCGCGAGTCGATGACCGAGAACGCGCGCGCGTAGTCGAAATGGGCGAGCAGATCGCGGTCGCTCGTCGCGCTGCGCGAAGGGCGTGGGCCAATGTAGGCATCGTACGAGCGGGGCAGGGGAACGCCGAGGACGACCCCCGTCTCCCAGGCGCGCTCGAGCGAATCGAGGACGCCGAGCGCCGCGGTCGAATCCCCGCCGTGAACGCAAATCGCCCGGCGAAATGAGCACGCCGAGCGCGGCAGATCAGGCGGCGTCTCGATGACGATCGGCTTTCCTGGAGCCTCCGGAGCGATCTCTCGCGCAGCGCCCGCCGAAGTGGCGAAGAGCCACAGCGACACCGTCCCGAGGACACGGACAAGCCGGCAATTTGACACGCTCTTTTCTACCCTTCTATCGTGGATGGGCAGCATGGCAAGCTCCGTCGATTTGTCTCGCGCCGTTCGGTTCGATTTGACGTCGGGAACGGTCCGACTTTTCGACGACGAGAAGGGCGTCGTAGTTCCCGCGTCCGTGCTCGTCGCGCTGGTGAAGTCGGCGCCGTCCGATGCGCGCGCGCAGGTCGCGCGCGATCTCGGCGCTCACATCGGCCGCGGCGTCGCGAGACGCGCGGGAGGCCAGTCGATCCTCGAGGCCGATCTCGAACAAGCCGCGACGCTCCTCTCGGCCGAGCTCGCGGTCGCGGGCCTCGGCTCGTGCAACCTCGAGCGTTGGGGACGCGCGCTCGTCGTCCACGTGACCGAGTCGCCGATCGACGACGCGGCGTTCGTCGCGTTCCTGGTCGAAGGGGCGCTCTCCGCTGCGACCGCGCGCGCCATTTCCTGCACCACACTTTCCGACGCGGGCGGCGTGCGCGTGCTCGTCGCGAGCGAGCGCGGCGTCCTTCGCGTCCGTGGTTGGATCGAACAAGGCACGAGCTGGAGTGACGCGCTCGTCCGTCTCCAGGCCGGTGGTGGATCATGAACCCTCAGATCGCGAAGCTCGAAGCGCTCCTCTCGCGCATCAAGACGAACGCCGGCGCGCCGCGCGTGGCGCACGCCGCGCACGGCGAAGCCGCGCACCCTCCGGCTGCGGAGGTCCTCGAGCCCGAGCCCGGCACGCTCGAGAGCCCGCGCCACGAGCCGGAACCTTCGCCGCTGCCGCCCGCGCGCGAGGTCGAGGTCCCGCTCGAGAGCCGCGCGCGACTCGTCGCCGCGCCGCAGGTCGAAGCGGAGGAGCTAGAGGCCGAGGACGTCCTCGAGCTCGACGAGCGCCACGTCGTACGCGAAGAGCCCTCGATCGACGTCGACGTCGCGGTCGCGGCGCCGACGCCGAGCCGATGCTCGTCGAAGAGCCCAAGACCGACGAGCACGACGAGGCGCCGCCGCCGTCGTCGCGCCGCCCGATCGCGGAGCCCGCGGAGACGCCGCAAGAAGCGCAAATCGAGGTGCAGCGCAACGCGCCGCTCACGCCGCCGCCGGAGTCTGGCAAGCAAGTCGCCGCCGAGGCGCTCACCTTCGACGACGACATGACGGGCGTCCGTGAGGCGCAGCCCGCGCGCCCGCAGCCGCCGCAAGAGCCGTCGATCCAGCTGCAGTCGATCCGCGGCATGCCCGCCGTCAAGCAGCCCGCGCCGCTCGACGAGATGGAGGTCGAGCTCCCCGGCACGTCGCCGCCGCCCGGCCCGCTCCCCGAGATGCGCTCGCCGCGCATCGAGTCGGCCGAGGCCGCGCCCGGGCCGATGGTCGCCGAGATCACCCGCCCGACACGCCCGGTCGCCTCCGAAGAGGTCGTGCACATGGTCGGCACCGTGAAGCCCGCGTCGCCGAAGACCTTCGGCGAGCTACTCGACGCCGCGCTCTCGCTCTAACCAGGTGACGGGCTCGTGGCCCAGCCACGTGCGCTGGCGGCGCGCGAAGATGCGCGTCGAGCGCGTGATCGCGCCCTCTAGCTCGGACTCGGCGAGCTCGCCGCGGACGTGCGCGGCGACCTCACGGTAACCGACCGAGCCCATCGCGCGCGCGTCCGCGCGGCCTCGCGCGAGGAGCCCTCGGACCTCGTCGATCCACCCCGCGGCGAGGAACGCGGCGACTCGACGCTCGATGCGCGCGCGGAGATCTTCGGGCGCGCGGCGGATCGCGAAGAGCTTCGCGCGGTGGCGCACGTCGCCGAACGCGTGGCTCGCGTGGAGGTCGCTGAGCTTCTGGCCCGTCGTCTCGAAGACCTCGAGCGCGCGGCTCACGCGCACGACGTCGTTCGGGTGGAGGCGCGCGGCGGACTCGGGGTCGATCTTCTTCAGCGCGTCGTGGAGCGCGTTGCGTCCCTTGGTCTCGACGATTTTCCGGTGAGCCTCGCGCGCCGCTTCGTTCGCGGGCGGCGCAGGAGCGAGGCCTTGCACGAGCGCCTTCACCCAGAGAAACGTCCCGCCGCACACGATGGGCACGCGCCCGCGAGCGCGCACGTCCGCGATGACCTCGTCCGCGAGCCCGACGAAGCGCGACGCGTCGCACGCAGACATCGGATCGAGCGTCGAGACGAGGTGATGCGGCGCGCGCGCCATCTCCTCGGGCGAAGGCTTCCCCGAGCCGACGTCGAACTCTTTGTAGATCTGCACGCTGTCGGCGGTGACGATCTCGCCGCCCACGCGCGCGGCGACCTCGGTCGCGAGCGCAGTCTTGCCGGACGCGGTCTGTCCGACGATGCAGACGAGCACCTCCGGGTCTTCCTCGAGAGCGCGCGCGATGGCGTCCACGTCGGCCTACTTGTTGGGCGTCACTTTGACGCCCGCGATCACCTTCGCGAAGAGCGCGATTGAGCCGATCGGCACGCGCGTGAACGTCACGCGCCCCGCGCTCTCGTTGACGCGCGTCTCCTCGAAGGCATCGTGCTTCGCGAGCGCGGCCTCGAACGCCGATCGCGCCCGATGCGCCGGCGCCTTGCCCCCACGCAGCGCGCGAGTGGCCGCGTTGATCTGCGCGGCCGTCATTTCTTCGAACGCCGTGGGCTTGCCCTCGACGGGGATCTTGAGCTTGTCGAACGCGACCGGGAGGCGCCCGCCGAGCGCGCCGTGCTTGGCCTCGAGCCAGCCAATGGCCGCGTCGATGTTCGTGGTTCCGTAGAGCTCCTCTTCGGCCGGGCTCGCGTAGCGCGCGACGCGCATGTTGCGCTGCGCCGTGCGCTCGTCGGAGTGGAGCCGCTCCTTGAAGAACTCCGGCGCGGTCTTGTACCCGCCAAACACGTACAGCGGCGGATCGTGCTCGACCGCGCTCGCCGCGGCCTCCCAGAGCTCGTCGAACGCCGCGGCGCCCGCGTGCTCGGCCGCGTCGAGCCGCTTGCCGATCGCGTCCCAAGCCGCCTTGAGCGACGGATCGACCGAGACCTTCACGTCGCGCGCGCTCGGCTTCGAAGCGAGCCTGGTCCGTCGCTTGGGCTTCTTGCTCTTGGGCATGCTGCGAGGTGTATCCGAAAATAATGGCGCCATGAATGGCGGCTGGACCCGCCATGAATGGCGGCTGGCCCCAAGACCCCGACGCCGGCGATCCGAACGCCGATCACCTGATGCGTCAGCGCGGCTTGTCGCAGTACCTCTGGCGCGGATCGTCCATCGCCAGTTGCTGGGCGCTCGCGTTCGTCACGGCAGTCAGCAGCAACACGGGCAAGAGCGCAATCGGCGGCCTCATCATCGGCCTAGGCTAGCATCCTGCTCGCGAAGCTCCGACAGCCCCGAATCCGCCGCGGCGGGCTGCTCGTGGACGGGCGCCTTGCGCTCCCATTCGCAGTTCGTCTTGAAGGTGTCGAAGCAGTGCTGCACGAGCTTGGTGTCGCGGCCGCAACCCGACACGGCGTAGGTCTCGGAGTCGATCTTCGAGTAGACGATGTGCGCCTCGTCGCACTTCAACGAGGACGCCGCGTGCTCCTTCAATTGCGAGATGCTCGCGCCGGTACAGGCGGTGATCGCAAGGCCCAAGGCCAGCGCCGAGCGGAGAGGGGTGGGCGTCATGGGCTGACGCTACACCTGTATCGGACAATCCTTGGTTCGAGGATCACGCACTCGTTCGAGACGAGCTGGCGCGATGACGTACCATGGCCCTCATGGCCACGATCCAGGGTCGATTCCTTGCAGCGATCGCCGCGGGGCTCGCGGGGTGTCACGAGTCGCAGACGTCGACGGTCGACGTCGCGCCGCTGCCCACGCCTGCGCAGACTTCGAGCGCGACGGCCTCGGCCTCGGCCTCGACGAGCGCCGCGCCGGTGCAGACGACGGACGCGACCGCGCCGTCGTCGCCGCGCCCGCGCGCGTCGCTGAAGTGCCCCGACGGCGCCAAGCTCGAGCGCCGCTGCGTGGCGCCGAATACGCCGCCTGACACCGGCGGCAACATCGCTCCAACGGGGCCGTACACGGGGTTCGATTCGAACGGCTGCTACGCGGCGCAGGCGATCCAGACGGCGTGCAACGGGATCCCCGTGGCGCGCGGGCCGTTCTTCGCCAATGGCCGATGCTGCTTCGACGTGTGTCAAGGGACGCCCGCGCCGTGCGGGAGGCCGCTGCTCGTCGATGGGCGCGCGCGCCTCGCGCCGGTGGTCTCGCGCGCGGACTGGAGCGCGGCGCGGCTCGACCTACGCGGGGGCTCGGACGAGATCCGCAGTTGCGCGGGGCGCGCGTGGCGTGAAGACGCGGCGGTCGAGCACGCGTCGGTGGCGGCGTTCGCGCGCCTCTCGCTCCAGCTCCTCGCGCTCGGTGCGCCGAGCGATCTCGTCGTCGCGGCGCACCAGGCCGCGCTCCAGGAGATCGACCACGCGCGAGCCTGCTTCGCGATGGCCGCTGCGCTCGGCGACGAAGCGCCGCTCGGTCCCGCGCCGCTCGCGATCGATGGCGTCGCGTTGACCGCGTCGCTGGTCTCGGTCGCGCGCGAGGCGGCGCTGGAGTCGTGCATCGGCGAGACGGTCTCGTCGCTCGTCCTCTCGCGCGCCGCGAGGACGTGCGCCGCAGAAGCGCAACGCGCGATGCTCGAGCAGATGGCCGAAGACGAGCTCGAGCACGCCGCGTTCGGGTGGAAGGTCGTCGCGTGGGCCTGTCGCGTGGGCGGCGAGCCCGTCTACGACGCCGTGGCCGACGCGCTCGTCGTGCGCGACTTCGACGCTGCCGCGATGGTCGGTGGAGATGCCGTGGAGTGGCGCCACTTCGGACGCATCACGCGCGACGACATGGTGGAAGTCCTGCGCGACGCGAGCGCCGTCGTCGCCGAGGCGCGCCGAGCGCTGCTGTCCTGATCCCTAAGGCAGAATGCACAGCACATCGAGCCCGCTCGCGCTCGGATCGAGGACGCACTGCGCGCTCGGGCAGTTGTGGCCGAGCACGCACTCGCAGCTCGGCGTCGGCAGACAGTCCTGCGGGTACGGCACGCAATGCGAGCCACCGTCCGTCGAGCACGCCGCGGCTTCGTGTGCGGCATCGCCTGTGAGCGCGCCCGTCCAGAGATCGTAGCAATAGTGGTCGCGGCCGTCGCAGACGCACCCGTGACAGAGAAACGGGCCTCCCGCGTCGAGCACGATGTCCGGCCCGACGTACGGCGCATCATCGGTCGACGACGCGTCTCCAAACGCGAGCTGCGGAGCGTCGTCGGTTGTCGTCGCGTCGCCGGCATCCAAGCTCGCGGGAACGGACCCGCAGCCAGCGACGAGGACCAAAACGGCGATGCGCACACTCCTTGATGGCCACGCGCGACCGATTCAGTCACGAAAGTTTCGTATGCATTCCGTGGCGGGCACACGAGCACGACGGCGACCGATTCGATCGGACTGAGCTGTCAATCTTACCCAACCTTTCCAATCGAGCCCGCCGGACGACATCGCGGGCATGTCGAACACGACAGCGGTCGCGATGGTCATGCTCCTCGCGGCGAGGCGTTGCTCCGAGTGGGTTCCCGCCAGCGTAGGCACAGCGTGGCGGCCGCGCGGTTAGCGCGTCGCACGAACGCGAGCGCCGCGAACACGAGCGCGAACGCGAGCGGCGGGGTGGGCGACGTCGGCTTCGCGACGCGGCAGGAGCACCCGCTCGCGATGACCTCCTCGGGCTCCGCGCCGACGTCGGCGCCCGCATCCGAAGCGCTCGACCCGGCGTCCGTCGTGACCGGCGCGAACGTGCACGCTTGCAACGTGCCGCCGCACGCGCAGCTGTTGGTCACATGAAGCGTCCATACGCCGCCGCTGCACAGTTCATCCGGTCCGAGCGGCATCCCGCCGCAACATCCCTCCCAAGAGCACAGCTGGCCCTCGAGCGTGCACGCGCTTCCGGCCGGCGGACGAATCGCGGGGCAACCCGGCTGCGCCTCCGACCACGCGTGGCAAAGCCATTGCGGTTCGATGACGCTGTTGGCGCCCAAACAGGTGTGCGGACAAGCGCAAATACCTTCGTCGTAGATGCAGAGCGATTGCTTGTCCGCGAGGGGACAGATCACGCCCGATCCGAGCGTCGAGAACGAGCTCGGGCAGTCGGGCGCGCTCGTATCGCAGCTCGGTGAAGGCGGCGTGACCTTCCACGCGCCGAGATTGCAAGATGCGAACGTCGTGCAGAGGCCATGCACATCGGCGCCGTACTCGCACCCACCCGAGCCGCTGCACGCGGCGCCATCGATCGGGACAGACGACGGGCACACCACGCCGCCGTCCGCGGCGCGTGCGTTGGACGCCAAGAGCACGACGGCCAGAAGGGGGATCGCCGCTATCCTCACGGTCTTCACATTCAAATCTTCTGGCAGGTTCCGCTCGTGCAGGGCGCGACGACGCACGGCGCAGGGACGCACTGAAGGCCGCGCCCGCAGCCCGTCGCCGTGTCGCACGGATCGCCGGCGCCGGTCGGCACGATGGGGTGCGCGCGCGGAGCGGGAGTCGACGCGAAGCGATGACGCGAGAGGAGCGCGACGAGATCGTGCGCCGCGGAGGGCGATTGCGAGAGCGCGCAGCTCGAGACGTCTTGATGGTGGTCGTCGACGGCGAGCGTGACGCTCGCGTCGTTACCCGCCGAGCACGGAAGCGAGCCGAGCTGCGCGATGAAGTCGCGTGTGACGATGCGGTTCATCTCGCGGACCTCTTGCGCCTCGAGCGACGAGAAGCGGCGCGCCGGCTCGGGCCCCGCGTCGCCGCCGTTCGGTGTCTCCGCGGCGACGAGCCCGCCGTCGGGGTGCACCGTGAGCGTCTGATGGCAGCTTTGGCCGTCGCTCGGGCACGGGCCGTACGTCCACGAGACTTGGAGCTCCTTCCAGCCCGCGTTCGAGGGCGACACGGTCGCCGGCGGCGCCGCCGCACACGCGGAGATCGCGAGCGAGCAGAAGAAGCGCTTCATGCGTCGATGATATACGAGGTGGTCGATGGACGAGCTGACGACGCTTTGTCGTTCATGTGGGCTCTGTTGTGACGGCTCGCTCTTCGGCCGTGTCCCACTCGAGGGTGACGAGGTCGCGGTCGCGCGCAAGAACCGCCTGCACGTGATCCAAAGCGAAACAGCCTTCGAGCAACCGTGCTCCGCGCTCGCCGACGGCGGGTGCTCCATCTACAGCGAGCGACCGCGCTCTTGCCGCGCGTTCGTGTGTCGTCTTCATGATCGCCACGGGCGCGAAGGAGGCCCGCTCGCGCCGCGGCTCGCCGCGATACGTCGCGTGCGTGAGCTCATCGCCGCGGTGAACGCGCAGGGATTGAGCCCAGCGGACTACGCCGAGCTGCAGGAGCGACTCGAAGCGGATTTCGGGCGCGCGTGATGGGTCGCGCGCTCCTCATCGCCGTCGTCGGCGCTTGCGTATCGCAGCAGACGCCCGGCGTCTTGCCGACGTCGAGCCACGCGTGCGCGCCTTTCGTCGACCCGCTGCGGGATCGACAGGCGGTCACCGACAGCGACGCTCGCGACGCGTGGCGCGAGTACGCGAAGGCCCACGCATGTGCGTGCACGCCACCGCGCGACGAACGCGCGTGCGGTTCGTTCCCGTGCGCCCCCGGCGGCTGCTACGTCGCGCAGTGCAGGATGGATGCAGACTGCAAGCTCGGCGTGTGCAGCGACCACGCGTCGGGACCGCACGGCTACTGCGTCGTCGAGGACCCGTATTGAGTCACACGCCGCAACCGCCGCCGCCGTGCGCGACGACGCGGTTTCGGCCCGCGTGCTTCGCCTCGTAGAGCCGCGCGTCCACGATGGCGAGCAGCGCCGGCGCGTCGTGCGTCGTGCAGCAAGCGAGCGACGCCACGCCGAAGCTCGCGCTGACCGGGATGGCCGTGCCTTCGAACACGATGGGCGACGAGTCGATCAACACGCGCATGCGCTCGGCCAGTTGCGCGCCTTGCTCGAGGGCGATGTCCCTCGCCACGATCAAGAACTCCTCGCCGCCGTATCGCCCGAGGACGTCCTCGATGCGGAGCGCGCGCGTCAGCCGCGCGGCGACCTCGCGCAGCACCGCGTCGCCCGCGGGGTGGCCGTGCGTGTCGTTGACCAGCTTGAAGTGATCCACGTCGAGCATCACGACGGACAAGGGCGCGTCGTGGCGAACCGCGAAGGCGATCTCGGCGAGGAGCCGCTGGTCGAGCGCCTTGCGATTGAGCACGCCCGTCAGGCCATCGTGCACCGCGGCCTCGTAGACGTGCATGAGCGCCTGCCGCTCCTCCTCGGTCACCAGCGCGAACCGCAGGCTCACCGAACCACCCAGCACGATTCGGTCGCCGTCGGCGAGCTCCGAGTGCTTCTCGACGCGAGCGTCGTTGACGAAGGTGCCGTTGGTCGAGCCTTGGTCCGTGAGCATCCACGCGCCGTTCACGGACATGATCCGCGCGTGGACGCGCGACAGGCGCCCGTCCGCGAACGTCATCGTGCACTCGCTCTCCTCTCGGCCGAGCGTGTTGGGCTTGTCGCGATCGAGCGGAAGGATCCGACCCGCCTCCGGACCTGCCTGCACCGTGAGGACGGCCACCTTCGGCCGATCCGACGGAGGATGTACAGAACCCCCGACCAGAGTCTTTTCTCGGGCCATGAGCGAGGAGACGAGGTTATCACGCCCGGTACGCCGATTGCTGAAGGCGCGTCATGCGACGCTCCTCGTTGGGCTTGGTCGTCTTGGGCGCGTGCGCGGTTTCGCGCGCCGCGCACGCTGATTTACCGAATACCGCGCCGATCTACGGCGCCGAATCCCTGGACTCCGTCGGCGCGACGCTGGACCAATCGGTCTCGGAGCATGGGCAGAACGACTCGCGCTCCGAAGCCGAGCGGCGCCTTCGCGAGAACGGCGACGCGACGTCGATCGTCGTCGGAAGCACGGCGACGAGCCTAGGCGCGACCCTCTTCGTCGGCGGGATCGCGCTAGGCTCGTCGCTCGATTGGAAGTCGCCGGACTGCCCGGCGTGCCTCTCTTCGCTCGTGCTAGCGACGTTCGGATTTCAGCTCGCGCTCGTCGGCCTCATCGGTTTCGCCGACTACGGAAGCGATCACGCCGGACGCGGTCACGCGCGTCGCGTGCGAGCGCTCGTTCTCGCGATGAGTCATCCGTCTCTCGAAGCGGCGAGAGCGGCGCGATGCTCACGTACGAGCGACGCTGGTGACTACTCCCAGTGGGCGTCCCACGCGCAGTCGGCGCCGCCGCGGTGCCGGCACGCGCTGTGGGCGACGCGACAGCGCTTTCCGCCCGACAGCTCGAGCGCCGCTTCGAACCATCCCCTCACGCCGAAGGCGCAGAAATAATACGGGAACGTCGTCCCGGTCTGGACGACGCGCACGCCGCCGTCTGGCATGTCGGTCCCCTTCATCGGCGAGTCGCGGATGTACGTCGCCGCGACGATCCCGACGCGCTTGAGCAAGAAGCGCGGCGTGCCGACCTTGAAGAGCACTTTGTAGAGCGTCGGCAGATCGTGCTTCGCGATGGCGCTGCCGAAGTCGCGCATCTGCTCGAAGTTGCCCTTCATCGGCCCTTCGAGGATCGCCTTGTCGAAGTCGATCATGTCGCCGAACGAGCACCACACGAACGGCAGCGGGGGCTTCTCGATCCATGGGCGCGCGGTGGGCACGGTCTCCGCGATGCGCTGGAGCTCCTTGTCGCCGTAGCGGTCGCGCACGTACCAGATGCGCGAGCTCATCAAGTTGCCCTTCACGCCGTTGCTGCGCATCTCCTCGAGACGCGAGAGGTCACCGAGGATGGGATCGATTTCGGCCATGGGCGGACTTTACTTGGACGCGTCGACCTTGCGGCAAACGTCGGCGGTGAACGCGCCGCCTGCGCCGCCCTTTGGCGTGACGAAGCGGAACGTGCCCTTCAGCGGAGCGTCGAAATCGAGCGAATCGAGCTTGATCCAGCCGTCTCCGGTGGTGCGCGGCTTGCCGATTTTCCAGGCCTTCGTCGCGAACATGCCGTGCGTCGGTTGCACCGTGCCCGTGAGGTCGTTCTTCGTGGATGCGCCGCCGAGGTCGACGATCGCGAGCGACGGCGTCTTCGTGTCGGTCGCCGGCGTGTCGTCGCACGTGACGTCGTCGCGTCCGAAGAAGTCGATCTCCGCGACGTAATCGCCGTCGAGGACTTTGTCGTGTTTGACGATCGCGAGCGCCTTCTTCGTCACGAACTTTTCGCCCGCGACCTCTCCCGCGACGCTCCCGGTCGCGTCGGTCCCGAGCTCGGGCGGCGTCTCCGGCGCGAGCGGCGCGCACACCTTCGCGTCGAACGTGCCCTTCGCGCTGTTGCGCAGCGACGCGAAGACCGAGGCGATCCCGTCATCATCCTCACGGGCCACTCCATGGGCCGTCAGAAGGCCAGCGAGCTCGGCGTGGAGTACCTCATGAAGCCCGTCGAGCTCGACGACCTCGAGAACGCGGTCGCCGAGGTCGCCGAGCGACACTGAGCGCGCAGGTCACGTCGCGCCGACGAAGCGGCCCGCGAAGAGCACGACGCCCGTCGTGCGGTCACGCACGAAGAACAAGAACGGGTGGTCTGCGTGGAACGTCGGCGTCCGCATCACGGCGGTCGCTTTGACCCCGATGACCGCGGTCGCCGCGGCCGCCTCGGTGCCTTCCTCGTTCACGTCCACGAACGCCTTGTGGATGACCTTCGAGATCTTGAGCGGCTCGGTGTGCGTGATGCCGGTGAAATCCGCGTCGTTCGTGAACGCGGTCGGCATGCCCATCGCGGAGAGCGCGTCCTTCAGCTCGAAGGTCGTCTCCATCTTCATCTTGGGGAGCGCGACGTCGACCTCGGACGCCTCGCGCGCCTCCGCGACGAACGGAGCGAGACCTTCCTTCTCGTAAGCGGCCTCGACGTCGGCGAGCGACACGTTGGGCTCGGGCAAGATCACGGTCATCGACGTCTCGGGCCCGTCTTGGTGGCGGTACGCGAGGTCGAGCACCTGCGCGCCCGCGTGCGAGCCGAGCGACGTGTCGAGCGAGGCGTGCATCGTCGGGAGCTTCGCGTCCGTCTTGCCGTGGAACTCGGCGTCGTACGTCGCCTTCTTGTCGAACGCGGTCGCCCACTCACCCTTGAAGTAAATCGCGTTCACGATCACGAAGCGCGCCTCCGCGTCGAGCACGGACGGCCCGATGAGCTCGGGGATGCGCGTGCGCGTGCGATCGGAGACCCACGCGTTGATCTTTCCGCGCGCCCCGTTCGAGTCGTGGATGAAGTCGACCGACTCGTGCGGCGCGAGCTTCGCGAAGTCGGGCTCGATCGCGAGCGAGCCCTCCGTGTACACGCGATTGGCCACCGCGACCTCGGGGCTCTTGCCCGAGGTGAAGCGCGCCATGAGCGCCGCGTACGTCTGCGGCGCGGCGGGCGCGTGGAGCACCTTGTCGATCTCTTGCTTCGTCGTGCCGCGCGCGCCTTGGTCGGTGACCGCGAGCGCGAGCGCGATGCTGGTCGGGGAATAAAAGAGGTTCCCGTCCTTCGGCATCGCCGCGTGGAGATCTGCGGCGAAGGCGTCGATCGACGTCGACGCGCCGCGCGCTTCCGCGCTGGTCGGGTTGAGGGGTGAAACCGCGCCGTCGTTGGACGAGGAAGGCGTGCAAGCCGCGAGAACCGCGCAAATCGGGAGCAATCGTCTCATGTTCCGATCTACGAACGGGCGGCCCCGGCGATCTCTTACAGCGCTCGCGATCCTCAACGACGCCCGTGAGGTTAGACTCGAGCCGTGAAACCGTTTCCATTCTTCGGGCAGGGCGACGCGAGCTATTACGAGTGGTTCGAGACATGGATCTGGTTTCGCGAGCCCGTCCCCGTGGCGAAGCGAAAGGCGCTCCTCAAGATCGCGCCGAAGCTCTGCGCGCTCGACGCGCAGTGGCCGCACCCGACGCTCTTGTGGTCGTCCACGGGCGACCAGTGGATCCAACAGCACCTCATCGAGACGTACGGCACGAAGAAGGCCATCGCCGCGATGAAGAAGGTCCTCGCGAAGCTCGAGGCCTCCGGCGAAGCCTATCCCGACGACGACGACGATCTCGACGCGACGATTGCCGGCGCAGCGGAAACGACGGCGTTCAACGCCGACATCGAGAAGTGGGTCCTCGCCATGAACGACATCTGGCCGATTCGGTTCGTCGCGCGTCGTGAGGACGGCGAAGCAGGAGGCACGCGCTTCGGCGCGTGGCACAAGAAGAGCGTCGCGGCCTTCGAGAGCGACGTGCTTCCGTTCTTCCAGCAGTTGGCGAAGGAGGGGCTCGCCAAGAAGAAGGACGACCTGCGACGCGCGCCGATCTCGATCGTCATCGAGTACGTCGGCGCGAAGAAGGTCAAACCGGCGATTCGCAAGCTCGGCGAGCGCGACTCCGAGTGATGACTCGAGGGGGCGCCTCGTTGGTGATCGTGGCCGCGTGCTTCGCGGCGTGTGGAGGCGCGCAACAAGGGCAGGGGATCGAGAGCGGGAGCAGGTTGCGCGCGCGATGGCAGGTCGCGGGCGGCGCGCAGCGGCTCATCGGCTGGCACGACAATCAGCTCGGCCTCGCACACCCGTCTCGCCAGACTACGTGAACAACATCGGTCCGTGCGCGAGCGACACTCAGTCGAATCGCGGCGTGTGGACGATCGGCGGCGCGATACCGACCTCGTCGTTCCTCGAGGCGGCGAACGCGAGCGTCGGCAGCGGCGCGGTGCAGGTGCGCTACGCGACGATGCGCGGCGTGCCCATCCTTCAGACCTCGTCGAGCGCTCAGCTCGGTGGCAACGCGCCGCCGCGCACCGACGCGTTCGTCGATGCTGCGAGCGGCATGGTCTGCGATCCGACGCCCGCGAGCGACGGCAAGCTCCGGTGCATCCCCAGATCGATCGGCGGGAACATCCTCTTCACCGACGCCGCGTGCACGAGTCCCGTGTTCGCCTGGGGAAGCACGTGCGCCGCGGCGCCGTCGGTCGTCGTCTATCCGACGGCCCCGTTCGACGTGTGCGGTCCGGTGCTGTCGGCCGCGCGCGACGTGGTCGGTACGACGACGGTGACGAGCGCGTACTTCCTCTCGTCGGGCACGTGCACGCCGGCAGGCCTCTCGCCCACCGACACGTTCTACGCGCTCGGCCCGGAGCTCCCACCAGGCGCGTTCGCAGAGGTCACGGAGAGGACCGATTGATGGACAGGAGCTCTTCGGCGAACGTCATCGCGAGGCCCATGATCGTGTGCTGCGGGTTGACGCCGAGGTTCGTGGGGATCACCGACGCGTCCGCGACGACGAGGTTCTCGAACCCGTGCACGCGCCCGCGATCGTCGGTGACGCTCGTCGCCGGGTCCCGACCCATCACGCAGCCGCCGAAGAGGTGACTCAGGATCGCGACGTAGTGGCGCGGGTCGAGCGGCGCGTCGTCGAGCAGGTTGACCTCGTCCGGACCAAGCTTGAAGGGCATGCCCGCGATGCCCGGGACGATCGCCTTCGCGCCCGCGGCGAAGTGCTGCTTGGCGAGCAGGATCATCCCCTGACGAAAGCGCTCCATGTCGGGGCGGTCGAGCGTGTAGCGAACGACGGGCTTGTTCCCGATCAAGCTGCGACCGATGGTGCCCGTCGATTCGGCGCGTACCGCGTGGCACCACATCGCGAGGTGGCGATATTCAGCGAGCCGCTGCAACAAGACCGCGCCGCCGCCCGAGAGTCGGCTCGCGACGAGCTCCGGAGGAATCGCGAGCGTCTCGAGCTTGAGCCCCGGTTTCTCGCGGAACGCGGTGCTCGCCCAACCTTGCGTCGCGCCGACGTTCATGTCGACGGGCTCGTCGTAGCAACCGAAGACGCCCGTGCCGGGGTGCGCGCGGAAGAATTTCCCGAGCGCGCGCGACCGCACGCCCGAGCGCATGAGCACGAGCGGCGAGTGCGTGACCGACGCGGCGACGACCACGCCTTTCTTCGCGCGCACCATGAAGCGCGTTCCGCTCGCGCGCGTGGCCGGGTGGACGAAGCGTCCGGTGACGCCGAGCGCGCGGTTGCGCTCGAAGACGACGCGATCGACCGGCGCCGAAGAGACGACGAAGCCCCCGCGCGCGATCGTCTCGGGGACGTAGTTGAGGTTCGTGCTCTGCTTGCGACGCCGGCGGCAGCCTTGCAGGCATTGGCCAGCGCCCTCGCAGCCCTTCACGTAGCGCTGGATGTAGTGCGAGTGCGGCCAGCGGAGCTCGTCGGCGCCGCGTTTGGCGTAGAGGTTCGAGAGGCCGCGCGCGCGCTCCGGGACCTCCTCGACGAAGAGCTCGCGCTCGATGCGGTCCTGGGCGGCGCCGACGCGTGCGCGGAGGCCGTCCACGCCGTGCTCGGTCTTCCATTGATCGAAGATGTCGTCCGGCGTGCGGACGCAGATGGCGCTGTTGATGACCGTGGTGCCGCCTACGGTTCGCGCTTGGACGACGGGCCAGAGCGCGCGACCCATCGTGACCTGCGATCCCCAATCGTCCATGAGATCGCGCATCGTGCCGTACGCGCTCGACGGATAATCCTCTGGATCGCGCCACGCGCCGGCCTCGACGATCGCGACGCGCGCGCCCCCTCGCGCGAGCGTCACGGCGGCCGCAGCTCCGCCCGCGCCCGATCCGACGACGACGTAATCCGCTTCGGCGTCGAGGCTCGCCTCGTCTTGCGCGCGAAACGGGAAGTGCCCGCTCACGACGTTCTCCACGTGCCCGGGTCGACCGGGAGCGGCGGGAGCGCGAGTCGCTCACGAACGAGCGGGTGTCCTCCCCAGACGAGCCCAGCGACGAGCTTCACGAGGAAGATCGCCTGCCGGAGCAGGTAGACGTTCGACGTGGCGATGCGCTCGGCGTGCCGATTGCCGAGCTCCTTCGACAGGAGCGACGCGGGCAGGGGGACGAAGATCGTCACGACCGGCGTGAGCTGAAAGACGATCGCGCCGACCACGACGCCGAGCCACATGAGGCCCGTCGTCTCGCGACGAAAGCGCTCGAGGAACGCGTCGAGGTCGCAGTCCTCGGCGCCGGGCCAATCGCCCACGCGCGGATACAGCATCACGATCGCCGCACGCACGAGCCAGATCATCCGAGCGCGTCACGCTAGCACTTCGACGGACGCCTCGCGCAGCGCGTCGCACGGTAGCGCTCGGTCGGCAGGTAAAACATGTGGAAAATGTGTGCGCTGCCTGTTGCCGTCTCGCGCAATCTTCGATACGCCAGGCACTCAAGCAAACACGGGGGTGGATGCATGAACGTCCTGGAAATCGTCATCGAAAGCTCTCTCTATCGTTGCTATCCGACCGTGCGCGAAGCGAACGCACCGGAGGAGAAGTACATCGTCGCCGGAGTCGGCAGCATCACGCTGGCGCGCGAGACCGGCGCGATCGTGACCGTCGCACCGGTCTTCACGAGCGGCGGCCCGACGCTGAAGAAGCTCGCGCCGCTCATTCACCAAGCCGCCGAGGCCGTTCCGATCGCGTGCTGATCAACGCGTTTGCGCGCCGCCGCAAGCGTTGCAAAGCGCGTACGCCGGGTACGGACGGCGCCGCACGATTCGCCAGCCGAGCGCGCTGAACGTCGACCATGACTCGCGCTCGTTCGAGCCGTTCGCGTATCCGATCGTCGTGCATTGACCGCAGACGATCGCGTAACCGCGCGCGGAGGGCAGAATGACGCCCTCGGGCAGGCCATGGAGCAAGCTCACGTGCCCGTCGCAGTCAGGTATTGTTCGGGCCGCGTGAGATAGTCGGCCAGAAAGAGCGAGAGCACGCGCGCGGCGAGCGTCGCCCCGCGCGCGTCGATGGGCGCAAACCCGAGGTTGCCCTGCTCGTCGCGGATGCGCGCGATGTCGACGCGCGTCGGAAACTCCGAGACGAACTCGACTCCCGGGTTTCGCGCCTCGCGTTGCAGCTGGGCGAGCCGCGCCTGCGCATCGAGGATCGTCCGCTCGAGATCCGTCGTCAGGTTGGACGTGGTCGGCCAGTGGTCGCCCCCTTCGACGAGCGCGCGCCGATACGAGCTCTCCAGCCAACCTTCGAGCGCGGGCCGTGTCGGCCGCAGTGAGGCAAACTCGTCGATCGCGCGGCGGCACGCGTGACTCGCTCCGCCGACGGTCGCGTCGTGCGGCAATTTGACGATTCGGATCATCTGCGCCCCGACCATTGCAAGGCGGCTGCCGACGCAACCTCAATGATTTCGGGGCGCTCACATTGCATGCCACAACGGGTCAACAGCAAGACCGCCACGCTGCCCCTTTTTGGGATGAGCAACGCCTTACCGGAACGGCTTGCCGGACTTGAGCGTCGCTTGGATCGCTTCGACGGCTTCCTTCGCCTGCGCGAGGCCCGCGCCGGTGTGCAGGCGATAGAGCTTGATCGCCTCGATGAGGTCGCCGCGCATCAAGAAATCGATGATCGCCGGAGGAACGTCGGGCGCCTCGGTGTACTGGAGGTTCAGCTGCTGCATCGTCCACGCGAGCTGCCGCTCGAGCGCGGCGATCTTCAGCTCGAGGGCCTGTATGCGCGTTTCGTCGCTCATGATGCCCAGCGTACGCTCAGCTGGGCTCAGTGCGTATAGGTCTGGACGACGTCCTTCGGCGGACGCTCGATTGCGCTGAGCGGCGACGTGATGACGGTGCGATCTTCGTTGCCGTCGGCGGCGAAGCAAACCTGATCGCCGAGCTTCGGGTCAGTGCCCATCGTGGCCGACTCGATTCCGCCGCTCTGGTTGAAGCGGAGGCCGCCGCTGATGCGCTTTCCGATCGCGCTGTGTCGCGCGACGAATTGGTTGGTTCGCCGGTCGCGAACGGCCACGCAGACGCCGTCTCGGCAGTGGTACTCGCTGTTGCGCGTGACGAGCACGCGGTGATGGCGTCGTTCAGGCCCGCGATAGCTCGTCGGCTCGGCCGAGGTTGACATGATTGCCTCGTCGTCCAGATGAAGCACTTCCCGGACCAACTGCGGTAACCTAGGTTCATGCACTTGGGTCGTAGCTTGGCCGCCTTGGGAGTCGTCGTCGTGATCCTTGGAGCGTGCGCGACGGGCGCCATCGTGCCGCCGGATGGATCCGACGCAGGTGGCGACGGCTCATCGGCCGGCTGCCCGCCGTGCTCGGGCGCGACGCCGAAATGCGACTCGGCCAGCAAGACGTGCGTCGCGTGCACCGCGGACGGCGACTGCGCCGACTCGGGTCCGGGCGCGAAGTGCAACTTGTCCACGCACACGTGCAAACCTCAGTGCGCGACCGACAGCGACTGCGCGGATGCAAGCGGAAAGAAGTGCGACACGACGCAGCACGTCTGCGTCGACTGCTTGACGACGAACGACACGTGCCCCGACGGCTCGTATTGCGCCAAAGCAACGAACGGTGACACGTCGTGCCAATCAGGCTGCAAGACGGACATGGACTGCACGACGAACAACCTCGACGCCGGCGTCGATGCGGCCGACGGCGGCAGCTCCGCGGTGCTCTCGTGCTGCAACCACCAGTGCGCCGACGTCTCGTCGGACGAGAAGAACTGCGGCAAGTGCGGCACGGGGTGCGGCACCACGCAGCTGTGCTGCTCGAGCTCGTGCCTCGAATCGCAGACGAGCACGCAAAACTGCGGCGCGTGCGGCAAGGTCTGCAACCCCGCGCACGTGACCACGGCCCTTTGCACGACGGGAAGCTGCGCCTACGACACGTGCACCACCGGCTTCGCCGACTGCGACAACGACAAGACGAACGGCTGCGAGGTCGACACGACGAGCGACAAAGCGAATTGCAGCAAGTGCAATAACCCGTGCGGCGTTGGTCAGCAGTGCGTCAACTCGGTGTGCGTCTCGTGCAGCACGAACGAGATCGCGTACAACGGCCACTGCTACTACCTCGACGGCTCCGGCGGTGCATGCGACACGAACTACAGCCGCGCGGCCGAGACGGTGATCAGCGCGATCGCGACGCAGTTCATCGGCAAGAACTACAAGCACACGGTCTCGACGAACTGCTGCATCTGGACGAGTGACACCGTCGAGAACTGGGGCATGGCCGCGCACTGCAACTCGAACGGTCCGTTCACGTCGGGCGATCCGCAGCTCGGCGCCTTCGGCTGCACGAACGTGCAGAATCACGGCACCGGTCAGCTCACGTTCTGCGGAAGCAACTGACTCGCGAGCCGCGCGCGGTGGATGTACACCGCAAGCTTCGACGCGCGCGCGCTTCCACGGTCGTGTCGCCAACCAACGGTGGCGCGGTTACGATCGTGGGATCCACGACATGCCACAACGCAAAGAGATTCAGCCGAAGGTCCTCGTCGTGGATGACACGCCCGCGAACCTCGTCGCGATGCAGGCCGTGCTCCAGCCGCTTCACGTGGAGATCGTCGAGGCGTCCTCGGGTGAGCAGGCGCTCGAGGTCGCGGCGCAGCACCCGAGCTTTGCGGTCGCGCTCATCGACGTGCAGATGCCGCGCATGGATGGGTTCGATCTCGCCGCGCACCTCCGCGCGATGCCCGAGTTCAAAGAGCTGCCGATCATCTTCGTGACGGCCATCCACCGCGACGAGCGCTACGTCCGCGAGGGCTACGCGGCCGGAGCGGCGGACTACATCACCAAGCCGTTCGAGCCGGACATGCTCCGAGCGCGCGTGCGCGCGTTCGTCGATCTGTTCCGCCAGCGCGAGCGCTTGCGCGTCGCTCAGGTCACGGACGCGCTCGAGCAACTCGAGCGCCTGCTCGAGCGTGAGCGCGCCGCGCGGCACGACGCCGAGGTCGCGAACGCCGAGAAAGACGAGTTCGTCGCGATCATCTCGCACGAGCTGCGCACGCCGATGACGGCGATGCTCGGTTGGGCGACGATGGCGCGGAAGCTTCCGCCCGGCCCGGAGCTCGACCGCGCTCTGGAGACGATCGAACGGAACGTCCACGCGCAGATGAGGCTCGTAGAGGACCTGCTCGAGATGAGCCGCACGCGGACGGGCAAGCTGCGCATCGACGTCGCCGAGGTCTCCGTCGACGAGACAATCGACGCCGCGGTCGCCGCCCTCGCGTCCCTCGCAGAGCAGCGGCGCGTTCGCGTCGCGGTGAGCGCGCACGCGGGCGTCGTTCGCGCCGACGGAAACCGCGTGAAGCAGGTCGTCTCGAACTTGGTGTCGAACGCGATCAAGTTCACGCCGAGCGGCGGTGAGGTGTTCGTCCAAGCCGAGCGTCGCGACGGCGTGGTGGAAATCGCCGTCCGCGACACGGGCGAGGGAATCGCGCCGGAGTTCTTGTCGCACGTCTTCGAGCCGTTCAAGCAAGCCGGCGCCGGCCCCACGCGCAAGGGCGGCCTCGGCCTCGGTCTCGCGATCGTGCGGCAGGTCGTCGAAGCCCACGGCGGCCAGATCCGCGCCGAGAGCGAGGGCCTCGGACGCGGCGCGCGGTTCGTCATCGAGCTGCCGGCGGGCGGCAGCCCGGCGGGCGAGCGTTCTGGATCTGCGTAGGCCGGGGCTTGAACAACTGAAGGGTCAGCGGCTCTCTGCGCTGATCATCGCGGCGGCAAGCCCGAGCAACACGCCACCGACGGCGACGACGGAGCTCTGGTCTCGAATCTTCTCGTCGAAGCTCGCGATCTCGGCGTTCTGCTCGCCTCGCCAGCACGCGTCGCACTGCAGGCCCATGTCCGTGATGTTCGCGCGCTCGGCGATGATCTCGGCGTGACAGTGCGCGCACTGAATGGTGCGGACGGGCTCGTTCATGGGCTTCGCGGTCTCTTCGCCGCGCAAGATCCGAACGAGCATCCCGAGCTCGTAGGCGTCGAACCACGTGCCGTGGTCGCTGCAAACGTCGAGCTCGATGCCGTGCGACGTGACGCGATCGAGCAGCGCGGGGCACTGCGGGCACGTGCGGTCGCCGGCGTGCGTGGCGCGATTCGTCGCGTAGTCGCCGGCGCGTTTGGCCATCTCGCCGAAGATGGGCTCGGGGTTCGCGAGGACGCCTCGAGCGCTCGCGTTCTCGATCCAGATGCCGCCGCAGCCCGCGCACCCGTGCAGGTCCACGTCCTTCACCTTCGCCGTGACGAGCCGCTTGCGGCACCGCGGACATCGCAGCTCGCGCACGCTCGCCGTGTCGGGGGCGGTTTGCACGACGTTGACGATCTGGACGGGAACCGGCACCTCGACGAAGCGCGGCAGCGGATCGTTCACGCGCCCGCAGAACCCACACGTCGTGCTCGACTCCGTCGAGCGCTCGATCGGCGCGCCGCAATACTGGCAGCTCATCGCGCGATTGTAACAGCGCGCGAGCTCGGAACGCGATGCATGTAGCAATTTGCCGCGTTGGAAACGCGCCGAAATCTCACACACTCGACGGATGCACGCGACGATCGAACAGAGGCAGCGCGTCGACGCGGAGAGCTTCCGCATGCTCGTCGAGGCGGTCGACGGCTACGCGATCTTCATGCTCGACCCGCACGGAAACGTGCAGACGTGGAACACGGGCGCGCAGCGCATCAAGCGCTACGCCGCCCACGAAATCATCGGACGCCATTTCTCGACGTTCTATCCGCCCGAGCTCGTCGCGATCGGCAAGTGCAAGAAGCTCCTCGAAGAGGCAGCGCGCGCGGGCAAGGTCGAAGACCAGGGCTGGCGCGTTCGCAAGGACGGAACGCGGTTCTGGGCGAGCGTGCTCCTCACGGCCATCCGCACCGAGGACGGCGCGCTCGTCGGCTTCGCGAAGGTGACGCGCGACCTCACGCCTCAACGCGCCGCAGAAGAGGAGAGGCTCGCGCGAATGGCCGCGGAGCGGAGCGTGAGGCTGCTCGGGCGAATCCAGATGGTCACGGGCGCGCTCGCCGCCGCGCGCACGCCGCTCGACGTCGCGCGCATCATCGTCGATCAAGGCCGCCTCGTGCTGCACGCGGACGCCGGCATTCTCGCCCGCTCGGCGGAGGATGGCGGCTCGCTCGACCTCGTCGCGTGGTCGGGCATCAGCGACGACGCCGCCGATCAGTGGAAGCGCTTCTCGAGCACGGTCGAAGCGCCGCTCACCAACGCGTTCCGCACCGGCGAGCCGCAGTGGGAGGACGAGCCCGAGCGCTTCGCGGCGACGCGCGGCAAGGGCGCGAAGGCGTACGTGTGCCTGCCCCTCGTCGCGACGAGCGGCACGATCGGCGTCGTCGGGTTTCGCTTCGACGAGCTACGCGCGTTCGCGCCCGAGGAGCGCTCGCTCCTCGAGACGATGGCCGCGCAAACCGCGATGGCGCTCGAACGCGCCGACGCCGCCGCGCAGGTGGAGCAAGCCAACGGCATGAAGGACGAGTTCCTCGCGGTCGTCTCGCACGAGCTCCGAACGCCGCTGAACGCGATCGTCGGCTGGTCGTCGATCTTGAAGACGCAGCGCGATCCGGCCACCGTCGCGAAGGGCGCCGACGCGATCCACCGCAACAGCACGGCGCAATCGCGGCTCATCGAAGATCTGCTCGACGTCTCGCGCATCATCGCGGGCAAGCTCACGATCGACCCGAGCGAGCTCGACCTCGCGCTCGCGGTGCACGAAGCCGTCGAGGTCGTGCGCCGCACGGGCACCGAAAAAGGGCACGCGATCGAGGTCGACACGGGAGCCGAGCCGGTCATCATCCACGCCGACCGAGGTCGCTTGCAGCAGGTCCTCTTGAACCTCCTCACGAACGCGATCAAGTTCACCGAAGCTGGCGGAACGGTGTCGATTCGAGCCTGCCGGCGAGACATGCGCGCAGAGGTCGTCGTCGCGGACACGGGGATCGGCATCGAGCCGAGCTTTCTCCCGCACGTCTTCGACAGGTTCCGCCAAGGCAGCTACGCGATGACACGCCGCGGCGGCCTGGGCCTCGGGCTCGCGATCGTGAAGCACATCGTCGAGCTCCACGGCGGCAGCGTCGCTGCGGCGAGCGACGGCGTCGGTCGCGGATCGCGCTTCGCGCTGCATTTCCCGCTGAGCGGTACATTGCGCTGATGCACGTCGCCATCTTCGGCACGGGTTCGATTGGCAGCGCGTTCGCGTTCCACCTCGCTCGCGCGGGTCACGACGTCACCGTGATCGCGCGCGGGAAGCGCCTCGAGCAGCTCTCGCGTGACGGAGCGATCGTGCTCGTCACCGGCGAGAGCGCGCCGGTTCACGCGAAGGGCGAGCTCGACGCGACCACGCCGTGGGACTTGGTGCTCGTCCCGATTCGCCCGCAACAGCTCGACGGCGTGCTGCCCCCGCTCCGCGCGTGCGCCGCGAAGAAGATCATGTTCATGTTCAACACGTTCGAGCCGCTCGATGGGCTGCGCGAGGCCGTCGGCGCCGATCGATTCGCGTTCGGATTTCCCGCCATCGTCGCGACGCTCCCGGACGGCAAGCTGAAGCGAGAGATCGTCCCGCGCGGCCAAATCACGACGGTCAGCGACGCGACCTGGGCGAAGGTCTTCACCGACGCGGGCATCCCGACCGTGGTTCACGACGACATGCACAGCTGGCTGCGCTCGCACGCGGCGTTCATCGTGCCGCTCATGGCCGCCGCCGCGTACGTCGCGCGGCGCGGAGGCAAGGGGATCTCGTGGGCCGAGGCGCGCGCGTGCGCCCGCGCGATGGCCGAGGGCTATCGCCTGGTACGCGAGCTCGGCAACGCGCTCACGCCGTCGAACGTCGTCGCGCTCAGCCGCATCCCGACGTTCATCGTGACCCTCATCATCTGGGCGGTGAGCCGCACCCAAATGACTCGCGACCTGTCCGCGCAAGGTCCCGGCGAGGGGCGCGCGTTGATCGACATGATGATCGCGAGCGCCCCGGACAAGACGCGCGCGCTCGCCGCGATCCGGCCTTGAGCGGTCCTACTGCCCTCCGACCGAGACGGACCAGTACGTCGTCACGGCGCCGAGCGTGGACTCGATTTGGATCGTCTCGTCGTTGAGGGCGTTCGCGGGGCGCGACACGACGAGAGGGATGTGGTCGCCGTTCTGCGCGGTGTGACGGCAGAGGGTGAGGGTCATCTTGTCGTTCAACTGGCCCCAACTGCCGATGACGTTGACGGTCCACGGACCGCCCGTGTCGGCGTCGCTGAACGCGACGAGGTCGATCGTCGTCGTGTCACCAGGAAGGAGCGTGACGTAGGTCGAGGCCGTCACGGTTCGAAAATACGGCCCGCTCGAGGGCTGACACGGATCGTGACCCGCGGCGGACGCGGCGTTCGACCAGATCGGCGGCACCGGATAACCGACGTCGCTCGGCACGACGTCGGCGCGCGCCTCGCATAGATCGCCGACCTCGCCACCCCACGACGCGACCTCGGTCGGTGTATCGACGTGTTGCCAAGCGGGCGCGCTGCCGAAGTACGGGTCGGTCGCGGCCTCGAAGAGCTCGTGCGCGGTGATCGAGCTCATCGCCTCGCCCTTGCAGCGCGCGATGACCGCATAGACGATGCGCGTCGTGCCGACCTTCGCTTCGTAGTGGTAGCCGCCGAAGCCGAAGCAGCTCTCGCCGAGGCTCGATTCCTCGATGGTCGTCGTCTCCGGGTAGTAAACGACGTAGATCGAATCGGGATCGGCGGCGCCGAAGTCCGCGTGCGTCCCGTCGAGCTTGTCCTGGAGCCATGTGACGATGTCGGCGTCCGTGATCTTCGCGGCGGGCGTCTCGTTCACGACGATGGGATCGACCGCGCTCGCCGCGCCGACGCCGTATTGCGTCGCGATGCTCGTCCAATACGTCGACCCCGCGATCGCCTTCATGAACGCGCCGATGTCGCTCGTCCGATCTTCCGCGGAAAACACGATCGGAACGAAGCGCGGCTGCTTCATGACTGGGCCGCCCGAGGTCGTCGCGAGCGGCATTTTCGGGTGCGGCGCCGGGTACGTGGTGCTCGCCGCGCTCCCCGCGTCGCAGTCGATTGGGATCGGTGGCCGACCGCCCTCCTCTGCCACCGCGGCGTCGAAATTCTTGTGACCGTAAGGCGCGTCAGCGCCGGCGTCGGTCGCGTTCTGAGGCGCGCTGCCACACGCGCAGAGTAGAAGAAGAGGCGCGAGATTTCGCACGGCACCTGCAGTTGCCGCCGCGCGCCGCCGCGTTCAACTCACTTGCTCTCGCAGGCGCTCTCGCCGGATCTTCATGCGCCGAGCTTACTCGATCACACCGAGAGGCCCGCGGTCGCGGCGAGGTAGCGTTCGAGCACCTGGAGCTCCGCGGCGGTGGGCGCGCCTTTGCCGGCGACGACGGCGTAAACGTCGCCGCCGAATCCGGGGCGCGGGTAATAGCTGAAGAAGCCCGAGCCGATGAGGAGCGAGTCGAGGTCGCTCGGCGCGAACGTCGCCGCGCCGCTCGCCACGGATTGGCCGTTCACCCGAAGCGACTGCGCGCCCGCGGTCGACGTGAGCGCGACGACGGCGGGGAGGTTGGGCGGGAGCGCCGAGGGCGCGATGAGCTGCGCGGTCTGGTTGTTCGCGTCGACCCAGCGCGCCTGCGGGTGGCCGGCCACGAGCGACAGCTCGGAGATGCGGATGTCGTCCGATTTCGCGCCCTGGAGCACCACGCCGTCGTTCGTCGAAGAGGGCACGCTGACGGCGGCGATCGCGAAGTGCGCGTCGCCGACTCCGTAGGGAACGCGGTTTCGAGGGTTGGCCTGCACGTTGGGAACGGGGACGGACTTCTTGCACCAGAAACCGAACGTGTCCGCGGCGCGCATGTCGGCGACTTCTTCCCGGCGCCGCTCGTGCGCATGATCGGAACGACCATCGTGCCCGAGGCGGCGTTGTCCTTGTTCGTCCAATTCAGCATCTCGAGCGCGTTTCCCTCGCTCGACCCGAAACCGGAGTCCGATATCGCACGAACGGTTTGGCCGTCGGCGGCGGGAGCGCCGAGCATGTAATCGGTATAGCCGTCGGCCATGATCCACTTGGACGCGCCGTATTTCGCCAAGAGCGCGAGCGCCGCGTCCGCGGAGCTCGTGGTCGCGTAGGCGACCGGATCGCCAATCGAATAGATCTTCCGCGAAGGCGGGACCTGGCCGTTCGGCACGTCGCTGACGTAGGTCAGCGTCGCGATCGCGTCGCCCGCGCCCGGCGTATAGGTGAAAGAGTCCTCGCCGTTCGCACCGGCTGGGATCGTGAGCTTCGTCTTGCTCAGCGTTCCGTTCTTGTCCGACGCGACGGTGAGCGTCACGGGGCTCGTCAGGTTGCCGCGCGCGTACACGTTGATCGTCACCGGCGTGCTCGGCGGCGCCCATCCGGGCCGATCGTCGTAGAGCGTCGCGCCCGGGATCCCCGCGGCCGCCGTGACCGCGCCCGACACCGAGGGCACGAGCGTCTTGCCCTCGTGAAAGCCTGCGGTCTGATTGAGCGCGTAGTTGTGAATCGTCCAGTGGGCGCCGCCCATCCACGTGTAGACCTCGACGCCTTGCTGCAGGGCGAAGACGACGGCGCGCTCGAACATCGTCTGCCAGCGAACGTCGTCGATCGGCATGCCAATCTCGGTGAGCGCGTGCTTGACCCTGTTCGTCGTGGCCCAGTCGGTGGCGATCTTCAATCGATTGACGCCGGTGTCCTGATCGATCGGAACGTTACCCAAACCCGCGCTATAGCCCTTGGCTACTTCGGTATCGTAATCGAAAGCGTATCCCGCGCTCGACGCGTCCAAGTACATGTGGACTTCGTAGATGAGGTTATTCCCTTTGAGCGGAAAACCAGGATCCTGCGTGGCGATCGCCATCGCCGAGCTCCACTGATTGCCGCCCACGTAGATCGGATTCACCGGATCGACGGCGCGAATGGCGTCGATCGCAGCCTGCGCGAACGTCGGCCAGGTCGTGAGGTCCTCGTTGCCGCCGGACACGGTCGCGCCGGGCGCGGGCAGCTCGTGAGGCTCGTTCATCAGACCGTAGCCGCCGAAACCGGGGTGGTCCTTCCACTTCTGCGCGGCGCGCGTCCAGAAATCCGCGAGGTGCGCGGGCGTCAACGTCGCGCCGGGCGCGAGCGCGCAAATTCGAGCTTGCACCTGAGACGAGTCCGACGTGTAGGGCCGCAAGAGCGGATTCGTCGGGACCACGAAGCTCTTCACCGAGCCGTCGGGTTGATAGATGAAATCTTGATATCGACAGTAATTATGGAGATCGATGATCGCTTTGATGCCCGCCGCGGCGTGCGTGTCGAGCACGTTGGTGATGTACGAGGCGTACGTGGCGTCGAGCGCGCCCGGCTGTCCGACGGCCGACTGCACGGCGGCGCTCGCGACCGTGTCCTTCAACATCGGCTGCAAGAGCTCCCACTGGATGGGGAGTCGACTCTTCGTGAAGCCGCTCGCGGCGAGGTACGCGACGTCCGCCTTGCGCGGAACCGTGAAGTTCAGGTTCGGCAGCGTGCTCGTCCCGTAGCGGAGACCCGGCGCCGCCCACTCCATTCCGGAGAGGTTCGTCCCGATGGCGGGCCCGTGATAGACGAACCCGCCGTCGACCGCGCCGTCGCTTCCTGCGCCGTCGACGCCGCCCTCGGCACCCGCGTCCCCGCTCGATGGGTTGTCTCCGCACGCCGCGGCGAGTGCCATGACGCCCAGCGCGGCGACGTATTTCGTGACGGCCATGCGTCAGGGTACGAGGTGAGTTGGAAGCGACGCGAGCTTGGCCTCGACGTTCTCGAGCTCCCTCGCGCGACCGAGCGCGGTCCATTGCGTGCGCGCGAGCTCCCATGCCTCGCGCGCGCGCGCCGCGTCGCCCGCGTGCGCCGCGAGATTGCCCGCCAGCGACGCAGCCCACCCGAGATCCGGGTCGGCGACCTTGCCGGTGCCGATGGCGGCGCGCGCCTTCGCGAAGTGGCCGTCGCGCTCTCGCCAGTCTTCGAGGCCGGCGCACGCGGCCGCCATCTCGACGTGTGCGCACGCGAGCATCGAGCGCCAACCCATTCGCTCGAGCTGCGCGCGCCCGGCCGAGAGCATGCGAAGCGCCTCCTCCCAGCGACTCTGAGCGAGGAGCGCGAGACCCATGTTCAAGCGCGCGATCGGCGCGTTGGGCGAACCGAGGCGTTCGTAGGCCTTCAGCGCTTCGCGGTAGTACGACTCGGCGCTCGCGAAGTCGCCGGCGTCGCGCTCGAGCTCGCCGAGGCCGAGCAGCGCGTTCGCGGTGCCGAGACCGCGTCCCAGCTTTCGGTCGATCGCGAGCGCCTTCTCGAGGTGCGGCCGCCCCGCGGGTGAGGGACGCAGCGAGAGGCCGACCTCGTAGTGCGAGTCCGCGAGCGAGGGCTCGTCGCCGAGCGGCTCGGCGATCGCGAGCGCGTGCTCGTGAAACGCGCGGCCGCTCTCGATGTCGCCGCGCTCGATCGCCGCGACACCTTGCCAGTGCACCGCAGGCCACGCGGAGACGCCGATCGAGTCGTAGATCGCGCGCGCCTCGTCGCAGATCGCTCCGGCCTCTTCCGGTCGCGCAAGCTTGATGAACGCGCGCGCTTTGGCCACGAGCGCGTCCGCGTGGATCTTCGCCCACGCGTACCTGCGCGCGGCGTCGATGATCTTCTCGCAGCTGGCGAGCGTCGCGTCCGTGCCTTCGGTCTGGCGTGCGCCGTAGATCCACACCTCGCCCCAGCGAACGTCCGACTCGGGCACGCGCGCGGCGCGCATGGCGTCCGCGCACTCGCGCACGAGCAGCTGCGTGAGCGCCGACTCGCCCGCGTCGCACGACGCGCGCGCGGCCGCGAGCAGCGGCGCGATCGCCGCGGCGGGATCTCCCGCGGCGTGAAGGTGACGCCCGAGCCGAGCGGGGTGAGCTTCGGGTCGCGCCGAGAGCGCCGCGGCGCAGCAGGCGTGGTGAGGCGCGAGGCGTCCACCCGTGCGCGCGCGCTCGAGCAGCGCCTCGCGGAGCATGCCGTGCGCGAACGACCAGCCCTCTCGCGGACCGCGCTCGTCGCACGTCGCGAGGCCACCGTCGAGCATCGCGTCGACGAGCGACCAAGGCGTGCCGAGCCCCACGTCCGCGCACGCGGCTTCCCAGAGCGCGGGCTCGACGGCGTGGCCCAGCGCGGCCGCGATCTCGAGCCCGTCCGATTCGCCTTCCGGGCGCTCCTGAGCGAGCGCCTCGACGCGCTCGCGCCACACGACGGCGAGATCCGCGGGCAGCGCGGCGTGCGCGCCCGGCCGCAGGTGAAAGCCGCGCGCCGCGGGCTCGAGGATGCCGCGCTGAACCCAATCGCCGACGAGCTGCACCGCGAAGAGCGGGGAGCCGGCCGTGCGCTCCTCGACGGCCACGGCGAGCTCGCCGTCCAAGCCCAAGAGCTCGCGCACGAGCGCGCCGCGCTGCTCGGGCGGCAGCGGCCCGACCTCCAGCGTCGTGACATCTGCGCGTGCGCGAAGCTGCTCGAGCAGCGGCGCGCTCTCGGTGTCCGTTCGCGCCGTCGCCACGAAGAGCACGCGCGCTCCTTCGGTCGTCTCGAGGACGCGTCGCGAAAATGCGAGCGCGTCCTCGTTCGCGTGCGCGTCGTCGATCCACACGACGACGGGGCGCTCCACGGCGGCGCGCTCGAGGAAGCGCTGCACGATCGCGTAGCGCTCGTTCGTGCTCCCGATCGCGACCGGCGCGCTCTTCGGCGCGACGAGCGCGGTGAGCGCCCGCGCCTCCTCGGCGTCCTCGATGCCTTGCGCCGCGAGCGCCGCGGACACCCGCGGGAGCGCGTCGTCGAACTTCAGCTCTTCGCATCGCAGCGCCGAAGCCAGCATGCGAGCGAGATCTCCTCCACCGTTCTCAGCATCACCGCGGACGCGAAAGGCCGCCGCGGCGCCCGTCTCGAGCGCACGCTCGACGAGCCACCGCGCGAGGCGGCTCTTTCCCGAGCCCGACGGCCCCTCGAGGATCACGAGGCGCGCCTCGCCTTCGTGGACGCGAGCGAGCACGTCCCACAGCGCGTCGCGCTCGACCTCACGCCCGACGAGCGGGACCTCGCGCAAGCCGAAGAGACCGAGCCCCGTGTCGAGCAAGCGAGGCGCGGGCGCCTCGGGTCCGTCGCGCCGCCACGACGCCGGCATCGGCGGAGCCTCGTGGCCGACGAACGGCGACTCCGTCGGCGCGCCGGCGACGAGCGCGCCGCGCGTCGAGATCTCCCGCGACCGCGCGGTGGTCGACACATGCTCGACGATCATCGTGACCGCGTTCGGGTCCGAAGCGGGCGCGGAAGGGATCGGCGCAGACCCGGAGATCTCGATATCGCTGATGCGCTCGAGCGCCCACGCGGCGTCCGCCGCGCAGCGGTACCGGCGTCGCGGGTCCTTCTCGAGCAGCGTCGCGACCCAGCGCGGAAACTCCTCCGGGATTGCGAGCTCGGCCTCGAGGAGCGGCGCGACCTGCTGCACGTGCGCCGCCACGATCTCGCTCGGCGTGCCTCGAAACGGAAGCTTGCCGCTGGCCAATCGATACGCGACGCACCCGAGCGCGTAGAGATCGGTCCACGGTCCTTGATCGCGCGACTGTCCGAGCACCTGCTCGGGCGCCATGTATTGCGCGGTCCCGATCAGCGCGTTCTCGCGCGACGACTCCTCGACGAGGCGCGCGAGCCCGAAATCGGCGAGCTTCACGCCCGCGCGCGCGTCGCTCGCCGTCGTCAGCAGCACGTTTCCCGGTTTGAGATCGCAGTGGATGATCCCGCGCGCGTGCGCGTGCCCGAGCGCGCCGAGGATCTGGAGCAAGAGCGCTCGCAGCTCACGCCACGAGCGCGGTGCGGGCGCGCGCGAGAGCGTCCCGCCGCTCGCCCACTCCATGGCGAGATAAGGGCTTCCGCCAATGAGCGGCGGAGGCGCCGACTCGGGGACGAGCCCGAAGTCGACGACCGCGACGACGTACGGATGATCGAGCGACGCCGCCGCGCGTGCCTCGTTGCGGAACGACGCGCGGAACTGCTCGTCGCGGGCGAACGCGTGCGTGAGGAGCTTCACCGCGACGGGGATGCCGGTCGCCGCGTGGACCCCGCGCCAGACCTCGCCCATCCCGCCGCGACCTGCGACCTCGAGGAGACGAAAGGGACCAAGCGGGATCGGCTGCGCCACGCGCGGCCATTATCCCTCCATCAGTGGTCGACGTCGTCGTCGAGCGTCTCTTCGAGCGCCGTGAGCACGTCCTCGGTGTCGACCGCACGGGCCATCGTCTCGGCCTCGGCGTCTCGCCGATCGCGGACGCTCGGGATGTCACGGCGCAGCTCTTCGATGAGCTCGATCAGCTTCGCGGTCTTCTGCTCGGCGATGACGTTGATCTGCAGGTCGAGGTACGCGCGCTCTTCCGCGTGCCGCTGCTGACGGTTCTGCGTGGTCAAGACGGTGGTCGTCACGATCGCCGCGTAGAGGCAAAGCGCGCCCTGCAGCCAAAAGAACGGCGGCGGGTCGACCGGCGCGGCCGCGAGCGAGTTCGCTGCGATCCACGTCGCCGTGACCAGGCCGAGCACGTAGATCGTCCGCGGGCGCCCGACCTGGGCCGTTACGCGCTCCATCAACCGCTGGTGCCGATTGACCGCCTTTTGCGTGCGCGCGTGGAGCGACGCGACCGTTTCGAGGTCGTCCATCGCCGAGAGTTTTGCAAGGCATGCGCCGCGCGCGCGGCAGAGGCACGCTGACACGCGACCATTGTGCGGTACGTCGCCTGCACTCCGCTCATTCGAAGGAGTCTCACTCATGCACCGCTACGTCTTCGCCACCGTCGCCACGCTCGCGCTCGCGTGCGCCAGCAGCGGGCAGAACAACAACAGCAACGGCGACGCTTCGGCGACGACGTTGAGCGACGGACAAATCGTCGGCGTGCTCCACACGATGAACCTCGGGGAGATCCAGGAAGCTCAGCTCGCCGTGAAGACGGCGGTCCACTCGAACGTCGTCACTTTCGCGAACAACATGGTCTCGGACCACACCGCCGGCGACACGGCCCTCCTCCAGGCGGCGGCCTCGGTCGCGATCGCGGAAGAGTCGAGCCCGACCCAGACGCAGCTCGAGTCCGACGTGACGCAGCAGATGCAGACGCTCGGCCCGGAGACCGGCGCGGCGTTCGATCAGATTTACGTCGGGTTTCAGGTGCAGGACCATCAAGAGGCGCTGCAGACGATCGACACGATGCTCCTTCCGAGCGTGCAGGACGCGGTCATTCGCCAACAGGTCGAGACTGCGCGCAGCGCCGTCGCGGATCACCTTCAGATGGCGCAGGCGCTCTCGGCCGGCGGCGTCTTGTAACGAGGATGATCAACGCGATCGTCGCGAAGGCCGAAGCGTCGTTGCTCCGTGCAGGCGCGAGGCCGCAACCCGACGCGCTCTCGGCGTCCGGAAGCGGCGCGGACGGTTTGTTGCTTGCGTCGTTGGTGCTCAGGCTCGGGGGAGCTCCAGCGTCCGTGGTGGTGGGCGGGCCGGCGTCGGTCGTCTCGACGAGCAGGTACGGTCGCAACGTCGCGGACGCCTCCTTCGACATGAAATGCGCCGTGTTCGTGTCGCCCGAGGACGGCGCGAGCGCGAGCGCGTAACGCGCGGGCTTCGACAGCGCAGCGCTCACGTCGACCGAGTACCAGAGGTTCGGTGACACGCCGTCGATGCGCGCGACGCGCGCGCCGAGCGCCGGGCGCGCGTTCCACACGAGCGAGGCCTCGGACCACGTCGCGTCCGCGACGACGTCGACGTCAGCGCCCGTTCCCGCAGCGGACGGATCCGCGGCGCTGTGCACGTAGAGCTTCGCCGACGAGATCGCGCCGCCGAGCGAGGTGAGATCGAACGCGAGGTACGTGGTGCCGTCTCCCGCGCCGCACGCGAGATCGGTCGCGTCCGGGTAGACCGTCGTCGGATATTGAGGCGCGACGGTGACGTCCTCCACGACGGCCGCGATCTTCACGTTCGAAGGCGGCGCCGCGAGCACGAAGCAGACGTTCACGTTCGACGCGGTCGCGTTCGTCATCGCGTGGCCGCCTGCGACCTCGCGGAGCACCGCGGCGCGCGTGATCGTCATGCCGTCCGTGTTCGGTCCGTCGGCGTGGAACGTCGCGCCGCCGTCGCACTGGACGTCGTACGCGACCGTGGTCGACGTGAGCGACTCGCGCACAGAGCAGACCTGAGATGGCTGCGAGAACACCTGATCGCCCGGCATCGGCGAGGCCCAATACTCGGCCGGGCAGGTCTGCGCCGCGCAACAGAACGAGCCGTACTCGAGCTTCAACGTGCCCGGTGGGTGCGCGGTGTCGAGCGGGCTCGAGCTTCCGTAGACCTTGAGCGACGCGGTTCCTCCGCCAGCGCAGCGCGTGTCGGCGAGCTCCGCGAGCCAACCCTTGCCGTTGAAGTAGTCGTCGAGGTTCACGCCGGTGACGGTGAAGTCGAGCGTCACGCTCGTCGCCGAGACGATTTGCGTGTCCATGAACGCGTTGAAATCGTCGACGGACGGCAGGCACGTGTCCGCGCGCGCCGCGCGGGGCGCGAGCGAGACGAACACGGACGCGAGCGCGAGGATCGCCGCTTTACGCATGCCGCTCCGCGGTGCACCTTTCGCACCACCGCGCGCGCCGTGTTTTGCCGGCGATTCACGCGCTCGTCAGCGCATGAGCGCGTGCGCGTCGTGGATCGAAAGACCACCGCGCTTCGTGCGTCACGGTAACGACGTGACGAATGTCACGCGCGCGACGCGTTGGCCGTGAGCTCGTCGGTGATCCGCGGAAACAGCTCGGGGTGGAGGTCGTGACCCATGCCCTCGATGATGACGAGCTTCGCGCCGGAGATCGCGCGCGCCGTCGCCTCTCCTCCGCTCTTGTGGACGAGCGCGTCCGACGCGCCGTGGATCACGACCGTCGGCGCGCGCACCTCGCCGAGCGCCGCCGTTCGATCGCGCGCCGAGACGATGGCCGCGATCTGTCGCGCGACGCCCTCGGGGTAGTAGGCGCGGTCGAACGCGCGCGCCATGCGCTCGCGCAGCCGTGGTTCATCGGGCGGAAAGCCCGGGCCCGCGAGCAAGCGCCACACGCCGACGCCGTACTCGATGTTGGCGGCGCGGTCGGGCGGCGAGGGCGCGAGCAACGCGCCGAGCACGGCGGGATCGGGTTGACCGACGGTGCGATCTCCCGTGGTCGACATGATCGACGCGAGGCTCTTCACGCGCGAAGCGTGTCGCACCGCGAGGCACTGCGCGATCATCCCTCCCATCGAGACGCCGACGACGTGCGCCGAGGAGAGCTCGAGCGCGTCGAGCAGCCCCGCGGTGTCATCGGCCATGTCGTCGAGCGAGTACGGCGCGCTCGACGCGTCGCCCATGAAGATCGCGGGGAGGTTCGGCAGCGCGCCGGCGATGCGCGACGAGAGCCCCACGTCTCGGTTGTCGAAGCGAATCACGTGGAAGCCGCGCGCCGCGAGGTCTTCGCAGAAGCGCTCGTCCCACGCGGTCATCTGCATCGCGAGGCCCATGATCAGCAGCATGGGCGGAGCGCCTCGGTCTCCGAAAGTGTCGTACTCGACCTCGATTCCGTTGGTGCGGACGCGCATGGCCCTACGATAGCTCGACCCCGCGACAGCGTAATCAGCCGGTGGCACACTTCAGCAGAACGCATGAATCGAGCCTGCTCGTCTTTGGTCTTCGTGGTCGCAGCGTGTGGTGGCTCGCTCGCGGATCCCGGTGACGCGGGCGATGCGGGCGACGCGGCGCCGCCGCTGGACGCGCCGGGCGATCACGCGCTCCTCACGGGACCCGTCACCACGTTCGCCGTGCACGACGTCTTCCTGGGCGAATCGGATCGCAACGGCGTCGCGAGCAACACCGCTTGGAAGAGCTTCGGCCGCAACGTCGACGGGCTCGTGACGACCAAGTCGTCGACCGACGTGTGCACGCTCGCTCCGGGCGCGCCCCTCGCTTATCAGGCGGACGGCGTGAACGGGATCGACAACGCGTGGGGCGAGGTCTTCATGCCGATCATCCAGGGCGCAGCGAGCCTGCCGACGCCGTCCGCGACGGTGAGCAAGACGATCCAGTCGGGCGGCGCGACGATGCTCGTGCAGGTCACGGGCCTCACGAGCGATCCGTCGCAGAGCGCGAGCGGGCTCTCCGCGCAGGTGTTCATGGGCGGTCCCGATCAAGACGCGGGCGTTCCCGCGTTCGACTCGACCACGGATTGGCCGGTCGCGTCGACCTCGCTCCAAGACGGGCAAACGCTCGCGGGCGGCGCGCTCGCGCAGTTCTCGGGAGCGTCGGTGACCAGCGGCACGTTCGACAGCGGCATCGGCCAAGGGACGATCGTCTGGAACATGACCTTCCAAGGCGTGCCGCTGCCGATCGTCATTCACGATCCGGAGGTCACGTTCGATCACACGACCGCGACCGACGCCGTGAACGGCACGATCTCCGGCGTGCTCGACGAGCAGGAGTTCTTGACGGCGCTCCAGGCCGTGGCGGGGCGGATCTCGCTCTCGCTCTGCGGCAGCGCGTTCGACGGCATCGCGCAGCAGATCGGGCAAGCGCAAGACATCCTCGTGAACGGCACGAATCACTCGGGCGTCTCGTGCAACGCGATCTCGATCGGAATCGGCTTCAACGCGAAGCTCGTCGCGAACCCGACGACGGTGCAGCAGATTGCGACGCCGCCGAATCCGTGCCAGTGAGCTCGTCGCGTGCGGTCGTTACGCGCGGTGCTCGCTGGACCTACGCGCTGTGGAGCGCGGGCGGCTCGGAGGCGCGGAGCAACCTGCGGACGGTGGCGTGCAGCCGCTCGAGGTCCACGGGCTTCACGAGATGCTCGTCGAAGCCCGCGGAGAGCGCACGACGCACGTCTTCTTGTTGCCCGTAGCCGGTGAGCGCGATGAGCGACAGCCGTCCGAGCGACGGATTGCTCTTGAGGCGCTTCGCGAGCTCGTAGCCGTCCATCACGGGGAGGCCGATGTCGAGCACCGCGATGTGCGGGCGAAACTCGTCCGCGATGCACAAAGCGTCGACGCCGTCGTGCGCGACGCGCGTCGCGTATCCGCTCGCTTCGAGCGTGAAAGCGAGGAGCTCGGCGGCGTCCTCGTTGTCGTCGACGACGAGAACGCGGCGCTGCGCGGCGGCCGGCGGCGGCGAGGTGCGCGTCACTCGTCCTTCCGCGTTCGCCTTGACCACCGAACGAAGCGCGTCGAGGCGAACGACGAACTCGCTGCCCTGGCCCGGTCCGCCGCTGTGCGCGGCGACTCGCCCGCCGTGCAGCGCGACGAGGCTGCGCACGATCGCGAGGCCGAGCCCCAAGCCGCCGCTCGATCGCTCGATGGTTTGTTTCTCCTGCACGAACAGATCGAACACGCGCGGGAGCATCTCCGGCGCGATCCCGACGCCATCGTCTCGGACGCGCACGATCGCCTCGTCGCCCTCGCGCGTCGCGCGGAGCGACACGTGGCCGCCGGGCGGCGTGTATTTCGCCGCGTTCGTGAGGAGGTTCGCCAAGACCTGCGAGAGCCGCACCATGTCGCCGAGCACGTAGAGCGTCGGATCGACCGACACGGTGAGCTCGTGACGCCGCTGCTCGAAGAGCGGGCTCGCCATCTCGACCGCGCGCGCGACGACCGCGTCGAGCGCGAGCTGATCGTGCTTCACCTCCACCTTGCCTTGCGCGATGCGCGAGACGTCGAGCAGATCGTCGACGAGCCGCGAGAGGTGCGCGACCTGTCGATCGAGCACGGTGAGCTCGTGCGAGATGTCGGTCAGGTCGTGTTGCCGGATGATGTGGAGCGCGGTGACGATCGGCGACAGCGGGTTTCGGAGCTCGTGGCCGAGCATCGCGAGGAAATCGTCCTTCGCGCGGCTCGCCGACTCCGCGCGCATGCGCGCCTCTTTCTCGCGGTCGACCAGCGAGAGGCGCTGTTCGAGCAGCGACCGCACCTCGTACTGTCGCCGTCGCGCACGCAGCGCGACTTGCACCGCGGCGACGAGCGTACGCACCGCGAGCGGCCGCTCGAGGATCGTGACGTTGAACCTCTGCACCGCGCGCGGCGGGGGCGGCGTCGAGCCCTCGTCTTGTCGCTCGCGCGAGAGCACGACGAGCGGCAAATCGGACCACGTCGGCTGCGAATCGAGGAGCTTCGCGAGCGCGTCGAGCTGCGGCGTGGTCATGGCTTCCTCGGCGACGATCATCGCGCCGACGCCCGTGCGCGCCGCCGCCGCGCGCAGATCGGCGCAGGGCTCGGCCTCGAAGCCGTTCTCCGTGAGGATCGTGACCGTCGCTTCGGCGTCACGGCCGAGAGGCGCCACGACGAGGACCCGCTCCGACTCGTCCATGTTCAAGATTTCCCGGGAAGGAGCTCCGCCGTGGCGCCGGAGAACTGTGGCGTGCCCGTGAGCACTCCGTGAAAACGCCCGAGCGGCTGTCCCAGGCGGACGCCGCCTTCCCCGAGCGTGAACTCGCGAATCGTCTTTTCGTGCGGTCCGTTTCGTTGCTTCATGATCGACAGGGCGTTGTGCACCGCGCCCTCGGCTTCGAAGTAGCGCGTCATGATCACCGTGTCCGCGAGGTACGAGATGTCGATGCTCGACTCGAGGGGGCCGACGAAGCCATGCTGTGGCGCGACGAGGAACGTGAGCGTCTCGCGCTGCGCGAGGTACGTGAGGAGCTCGTGAAGGTGGACGACGAGGAATTTCTCCTCGGGCATCGCGTTCAGATACCCGTTGAGGCTGTCGAGCGCGATGAACGTCGCGCCCTTCTCGACCTCTGCGTAGACGCCGTCGACGAACTCGCCGGGCGAGAGCTCCGCGGGGTCGACTTGTTGGAGGACGAGCTTGCCGGACGCGAGGTGCTCTCGCGCGGAAAGCGAGAGCGCCTCGCAGCGCGCGATGAACGTCTTCGGGTTCTCGTCGAACAGGTAGAGGATCGCTCGCTCCCCACGCGCCGCGGCGCCGATGGCGAAGGCCGCGACGAGCGACGACTTGCCGGTCCCGGGCGGACCGGCGACGAGCGTGCTCGTGCCGCGCCCGAGGCCGCCGCCGAGCATCTGGTCGAGCTCCTTGTTGCCGGACGACGCGCGCTTGATGCCGTCCTCTTTGTCGTCGCGATGCGTCGCAGCGACGAGCCGCGGGAAGACGCGCAGGCCGCCGCGCGAGATCGTGTAGTCGTGGAAGCCGCTGCGGCAAGCGCGCCCGCGCATCTTGGCGACGCGAACGCGACGGCGATCGATTCCGTACGCCGGCGAGTGTTGCTCGAGGAGCAGCACGCCGTGGGCGATGCTCATGACCTGTTTGTCGTTCGCATCAGCGGTCCGATCGTCGAGCAAGAGCACCGTGCAGTCCTTGCTCGCGAAATGCTGCTTGAGCGCGAGGATCTGCCGGCGATACCGGAGCGGTTGCTGCGCGAGCAATCGGATCTCGCTGAGCGAATCGAACACGACGCGCTTGGGATCGCGCCGATTGACCTCTTCGAGCAGCGTCTTCATTGCCTCGCCGAGCTCGATCTCGCCCGGATGAAAGAGCGAGACGTCGCCACCGAGCGCGCGCTGCTCGACCGCCTTCAGCTCGAAGATGTCGATCCCTTCGAGCGACCAGCCGTGGCTCTTCGCGCCTTCGTGCAGCTCCTCTTCGGTCTCGGAGAGCGTGATGAAGAGGACGCGCTCTTTGTTTCGGACGCCTTCGAGCAAGAACTGCAGCGCGAGCGTCGTCTTCCCCGCGCCTGGCTCACCTTCGATCAGATGAAGCCGGTTGGACGGGAGACCGCCGCCGAGGATGTCATCGAGGCCCTTGATACCGGTGGCGGCGATCACGGCGAAACGATAGCGCTCGAGGAACCGACTTGCGTGCCGCATTTTGCCACATGTTTGCGCCTTTTAAAGCGATGCGAACACGACGTTGTCGATGTCGAGCGACAAGGGCGCAGCGACGTCCTCCGGAATGATCCCGAGCATGTTCAGCTGTCCGATGGCGGGTGTGGTCGTGAGCTCGGCTTGGACGCTCGCCGCGGGGCTATCGGACACGAGAACGTCGGCGTAGACGATCGGCCCGACCGAATAAGCGCGTAGCTCGATCTGCGTCCACTGCCCGTCCGCGGGAGGCGCGAAGGGCGACTCTTGATACGACGTCACGCTGTTCGAGAGGCTGACGATCGCCCTTCGCGTCTTGGTGTCGAGCTTGATCGCCGCGATGGCGACGCCCGTCGCCGCGGCGTTGATGAGCCCGACCTGAGCGATTTGGACGTACGAGCTCGAGCCGCCGTCGACCAACTCGTAGGCGCCGATGCGCATCATGAAGCGCACGCGCGCGGACGGTGATTGAACCGTCGCGACCTTCGCGTAGTACGCAGACGCGGAGCTGCTCACGGACGGCTGGCCCGGCATCGCGAAAGCGCCGTCGCCCGGCGCGGAGTACGCGTTCGTGCCGAGCGTGAGCGTCGCCCCGTTGGTGCCCGGAAAGACGGCGCTCGCGGGCAGCGTCGTCACCACGCCGTTCACGTACGCAGTCGTCAGCGACCCTTCGTCGAAGTCCATGCAGAATGGCAATGGCGGTGAGAGGGACGCGCAGGCAAATGGGCCCTTCGGCAGATCGGGCACGCCCGCTTCGGCGTCGGCGACAGGCGCGTCAGTCGCGGGCGCAGCGTCGGCTGCGGCATCTGCGGGTAACGAGCCGCTCGTTCCACATGCGAGGCTCGAGAGGATCAGAAGTGGTGACAGCCGATTCGCATGCATGACGAGAAGGATAGGCGGGCAGCGGGATCACTTCGAGACCTTCCACACGGCGCCCTTCGTCGCCCAGTAGACGTTCGACGCGTCGAGCGCGATCGCGGACGCGGAGCCCGTGGCCTTCGCGAGAAGCCGCGGCTGCGCGCAGCCGCCGAGCTCGCACGACACGATGCCGTCGACGGTCGCCCAGTACACACCCGAGTCGTCGACCGCGATGGGTCGCGTCCCCGAGAGCGTCCCTGACGCGAACGTGATGGGTCCGTTCGGACAACCGGTCGACGGACACGTCATGACGGTGTTGGTGTTCGCGACGGTCCAGTACGCGCCGCACGCGTTCGCCGATATGCCGCCGAACCCGCCCTGTCCCGACGCGAGGACCGTGGGGCTCGCGCACGAGATCGCGTCGCACGCGAGGACGTCGCCGGTGCTCGAGTCACGCCAGTACACGTTGGAGCCGCCCACCGCGACGGCGCCGAGCGAGCCCACAGGGGCGATGGTCGTGTACGCCGCGCAGCCGCTCTCCGGGCAGCTCGAGAAGGGGCCACCCATCGCGGCGAAGAAGACCTGACCGTCGCCCGCGCCGAACGTGTTCCACGGGTTGAACAATCCCGCGAGGACGATCCCCGGCGCAGCGCACCCGCTCGTCGGACATTTTCTGATCTGCTCGTTCGGCCCATCGAGCCAGTAGATCGTCGCGCCGTCGATCGCGATCGCGATTGGGTTCGGCTGGGAAAGCGCGAGCGGGAAGGGGACGCCTCCGCAACCGCTCGTGGAGCACGCCATGATCGCGCCGATCGCCTGGTTCACGGCCCAGTACACGTTCGCGCCGTCGGTCACGAGCCCGGTCACGTCGGGCTGACCTTGCACGAGCGCGATCGCGGGCTGCGGACCCGCGTCGCTGCAACCTCCATCGAGGCACGAAGCGGGATGGGCACAGTCGAGCGGCTTCGGCGGGCTCGCGTCGACGATCGGCGCCGCGTCCGGCGCGACGTCCGCTGCCGCGTCCTCCGGAGGAGGCGGTGGGACCGCGAGGAGCTCGCCGCCACATCCGATCGCGAACACGAAGGCCATGAGCGGGGCGCGCATGGGCGAGCGCGATGCACTCGAGGTGCCACCGCGGAAATCGGCTGCGCTCCGCCGATCAATCGCGTCGTCCTGTATCGACCCGTGCACGCCGTTGAGCAGCGCCGTGCACGGTAATGTGACTTCCACATGCCGCACGCCAGCCTTTGGGCGACCGCCCGCGAACGACCGGCGCCAGCAGCGGTCCCGGGGCATCGACTCGTTTGCGTTCACGTGGGCGATGGACCAATCGGCCATCGCGTATCGCGCGTTCGGCGCGGACGGTGCCGCGCTCGGGCCCGCGGTGGCGACGCCGTCGCTCCTCACGGGTTGTCCGTTTCCGTGGCACACGACGGTCGCCGTGGGCGACGGATTTTCGATCGTGACCACCTCGGGCGCGGGATCGCTCTCCGTCTTCCACGTCGCGTGCCCGTAGCGGCGCCTCTTGATGAAGCACACGTCGCGCTCGGGCGTTCTATCGTGAGTCATGCGCTCTGCGCTCTTGTGCCTCTTTCTGGTCGGATGTCATGGCTCGCGGTCGCAGCCAATGGACGCGGCGGCTTCCGTTGCGGCGTCTTCGAGCGCGGCGGCGAGCGATGGTGGGGCTGACGCGAACGCCGTCGCGCTCGCGGACTGCTTCGAGCCGTCGCGCGTCACGCAGCTCGGGACCATCAAGAACGAGAAAGTCGTTTGGGACGACGATCTCGTGTCCGACGGCGCGAAGCACTTCGACCCGGAGACGCTCGCGGCCGTTCCGCCGCCGCCGCGCACGATCAAGCATGGCACGACGAATCTGCTCGCGACGGGCGAGCGCGTCGAGCAAAGCGGCACGACGCTGATTGCGGGCGCGCGCAAGCTGCCGAAGCTCGAAAAAGGCGAGAGCCTCGAACGCGTCGAGAGCGAGCGATGGATCGTGATCACGCCGGGCGACGAGCAGCGCACCTTGCACGTCATCGACGGGCTCGCAGGGAAAAGGGACGCGCGCGCGTACGTGGCCGTGCGCGGAGACCTCGCGGCGTGGGAGGATCCCACGACGATGGGCGTGACGGTCTCGAACCTCGTGACGCACGCGACCGTGCTCAAGGACGCGGCGCTCTGCACGGCGGGCGGCACCTGGGACTGGTCGCTGTCATCGCGTTACTTGTGGTGCAACTCGAACCGCGGCGGATCCACGGGCTACGACTTGCATGGCGGCAAGACGTTTTACGTCGGGCAATCCGCTTCGATGTCGCCGGACGAGCGTTACGTCGTGCGTGTGCCTGGCGTCGGCTGGGGCAGCAACCTCGTCTCGGAGGACCACGTCGAATGGACGAGCGCCGACACGGGCCGCACCGTGACGTTGACGAAGGACGTGCCCCACGCGACCGATGATCAGCCGCCGCTGACGTCGACGGTGCCGGTGGCATTTTGCGGCGATGGGAAGCTCTTCGCGATCGTCACGAAGAAGGAGCTCGTCGTGTATCGCGCGGACGCGCGTCGGCTCGCGTCGGCGGGCGCGATGCCCGGCGGCGCGATCGCGTTCAGTCGGAGCGGGCGCTACGTGCTCGACGAACGCGCGGGCGCCGCGACGGTCTACCGCCTCGAGCCGTGAAGCCGCGGCGTCCCATCACCGTGTCTCGATCATTGGCCCCTGGCCTGCTCGACCTCGTCGAACATGCCGGCGAAGAGCGCGGTCGAGAGGTAGCGCTCGCCCGCGTCGGGGAGCACGACGACGATCGTCTTTCCGGCGAACGCGTCGTCGTTCGCGAGCCGCATCGCTGCGATCATCGCGGCGCCGCACGAGATGCCGGAGAGGATGCCTTCCTCTTTGGCGAGCCGGCGCGCCATTTCGATCGCCTCGTCGTTCGTCACGAGCTCGACGCGATCGACGAGCGAGAGGTCCAAGTTCTTCGGAACGAAGCCCGCGCCGAGGCCCTGGATCTTGTGCGGGGAGGGCGTGAGCTCCTTTTTGGCGAGGGTCTGCGAGATCACCGGCGAGGCGGACGGCTCGACGGCGACGCTGAGGAGCGGCTTGCCGCGGACCTTCTCGAAGTAGCGCGACACGCCGGTGAGCGTCCCGCCCGTGCCGACGCCGGAGACGAGCACGTCGACGTCGCCGCGGGTGTCGTCCCAGATCTCCGGCCCGGTGGTCTTCTCGTGGATGCCCGGGTTCGTCGGGTTCTCGAACTGGCGCATCATGACGTAGCGCTCGTCTTTCGCGAGCTCCTCGGCCTTCGCGATCGCGCCGTTCATCCCGAGCGGGCCGGGCGTGAGCACGAGCTTGGCGCCGAGCGCGACGAGCACCTTGCGGCGCTCCATGCTCATCGTCTCGGGCATCGTCAGCACGCACTCGTAACCACGCGAGGCCGCCGCGAAGGCGAGCGCAATGCCCGTGTTGCCGCTCGTCGCCTCGAGGATGCACTTGCCCGGCCGAAGGACGCCGCGCTCCTCCGCGTCCCACACCATGGCCGCGCCGATGCGGTCCTTCACCGAGAAGGCCGGGTTTCGTCCTTCGATCTTGGCGAGCACCTTGGCCTTGGCGATGCGCGCGATGCGAACGAGCGGCGTACGGCCGATGCTGCGTGAGTTGTCTTCGAAGATCATCGACCTCAGGATACGCGCCGTGCCGATGGCCGCGACGCGCATTTTGGCTCGCTTTAGGAGCTTTGGAGCGCGCCTCACGTAGCTTCCGCGCATGGCGTTCGTTCGATTCTGCACCGTCGCTCTATTCGCTGCGGCCTGTGGCAGCACTCACAGCTCGTTCGGCCCCGATGCCGGACACGAAGACGGCGGGACCTCCGCCGATGGGGGCGTGGCGCCGAGCGACGGCGGGCCGAAGTTCGGCGACGCCGGCGCGAGCGACGCGATGGTCGGGATCGCGACGTGCGCCGACGCGACGAAGGCGAAGTCGTACGTCGGCTGCGATTACTGGCCGACCGTGACGGGCAACAACGTGTGGTCGATCTTCGACTACGCCGTCGTCGTCGCGAACGCCGGCAACCAACCCGCGCAGATCACGATCACGGGCCCGAGCTCGACGAGTCAGACCGCGACCGTCCCGCCGGGCGCGCTGCAGAAGTTCTATCTGCCGTGGGTCAAGTCGCTCAAAGGCCCGGACTCGAACGGCGACGGCCTCGCGACGCCGATGACCGCGTCGGTCGTGCAGAAGGGCGGCGCCTATCACCTCGTGAGCGACGTGCCCGTGAGCGTCTATCAATTCAACGCGCTCGAGTACAAACCCGCCGGCGGCCCGCCGAACAAGGACTGGAGCGCGTGCCCGAACGACTCGACGGCGGGCATCCAGTGCTTCTCGTACTCGAACGATGCGTCGCTGCTGCTCCCGAGCACGGCGATGACGAACAACTACCGCGTCATGGGCCAGAAGGGCTGGAGCAACTACGGCAACGCGCTCATGGGTCCGTCGTTCTCGGTCACGGCGACCGAGAACGGCACGGTCGTCACGGTCAAGACGTCCGCGTCGTCGCAGGTCCTCTCCGGCGGCGGAATCCCAGCGCAGTCCGGCGTGGGACAGTTCACGATCGCGCTCGACGCCGGCGACGTCGCCGAGATCGTCGGCCAGGCCGGCGACCAAAACGACCTCAGCGGCTCGCTCGTGACTGCGCAGGACGCGCAGCATCCGGTCCAGGTGATCTCGAGCATGCCCTGCGTCGACCAGCCCACCGGCACGGCGGCGTGCGATCACGTCGAGGAGTCGGTCTTCCCCGCCGAGACGCTCGGCCAGCATTATTTCGTGACCGTCCCCACCGGCCCGAACGGCGACGTCGTCGGTCACATCGTGCGCTTCTTCGGCAACGTCGACGGCACGACGCTCACGTACAGCCCGAGCAAGCCGACGAGCTGCCCACAGACGCTCAACGCCGGCGACGTCGTCGACTGCGGGATGGTGACGAGCGACTTCGAGGTGAAGGGCAACAATGCGTTCGGCATCTTCTCGGGCATGCTCGGCGGACAGCTCCTCGATCCGGGCAACTACGCGAAGGCGAAGGGCGACCCGTCGCAGAGCTTCACCGTCGCCGTGGAGCAGTATCGAACCGCGTACATCTTCCTCGCGCCGAGCGACTACGACGTCAGCTACGTCGACGTCGTCGGCCCCGTCGGCGCGAATGTCATGATCGACGGCAGCCCCATCACGAGCTTCACGCCGATCTCGAACGGCTTCGGCGTCTCGCGCTTCCTGCTCGGCGCGGGCAACCAAGGCGCGCACCAGCTCGCGTCGGACAAGCCCGTCGGCATCCAGGTGATGGGCTACGGTCAGTACACCAGCTACCAGTACCCCGGCGGCTCGGACCTCGTCGCGATCGCGCCGCCGCCCGTGAAGTGAGAGCTAGTCGCCCGTCGGCACGACCCCGCGCGACTCGATCATCATGACCACCGTTCGCGTTGGTGCGCGGGTGCGGTGCACGACGCCCTTCGGCACCGTGTACCCCTGCTGCGGATCGAGCGTGACGGTGTCGGCCCCTTCGATGTCGAGGAGGAGGCGACCTTCGAGGACGAAGAAGAACTCGTCCTCGTTGTCGTGCTTGTGGAAGTGAAACTCGCCCTCGAGGACGCCGAGCCGCACGACGGAGTCGTTCACCGTCGTCAGCGTCTGGTTGAACCACGGCTCGTGCGCAGCGGCTTCGGCCGCGACGTCGATCAACTTCGAGTGGCCGAATTTGTCGTCGAGGTGGATGTCGTAACGCTCGTCCTTCATGCGCGCATCGTACGTGAGTTGCAGTGAAGAAACTTCGCGGTCCGCGTGTAAGATGAACGATGCGTGATTCGGATGGAGTCATGACGACGCCGTTTCGCGAGCCCGCGGACTCGCCGACCGCGCTCGCGCTCGCTCGTCTGGAGGCGCTTCCGGTTCATCCGATCCGGCGCCTATGCGCGGCGTTGGTCTACTACCGCGAGTCGCACCGCGCGACGCCGCGCACGAACGACGCGGCGCGCGCCGTGGCCCGCGGTTTCGCATCGATCGGCCGTGCCGCAGAAGGCTTGCTCCCGCCAGCGCGCAAAGAGGTGTTCGTCGATGGTCCTCGCACCACGCAAGCCCACCTCTCGCTAAGAGGATATTTCCTGGTCACGTACTTCGAGAGTGGCAAGTGCATCCTCACGTGGGGCTTCATGATGCGAACGCCGGGAAGCGACGTGCTCGAATCCCGCGCGACGGCAGGCAGCTTCGACGCCGACTACGACGCGCACGTGGAGGCCGTGAGGAAGGCCTCCACGACAGACGCTCCCATCGTCGTCCGCGATTTGCACACTGCGATCGCGCTCGGTCGGTTCTACTACCGCGGCGTCATCCCGCTCGGCTTCGGCGCGTTCTTTCTGGTCGCGATGGCCGCGCCGTTCGTGATGCTGGCGATCGCCCTCTACGGCATCGTCCGAGCCATCGTCACGCATTGAACGTGGAGCATCGCGGTCTCTCCATGCTCGGCGGGTGGGTCACATGGCGACCGGAGAGTGGCACAGAATGGCGTTCAAGACGCCTTTCGAATCGCGAAGGTGCGCGCGGCACGGTGGGTGCTTTGGGCGGTCGGCATGAAGCGTTGGGTCGGGATCGTGTTCGTGCTCGCGTGCGGCAGCAACGACGGCGTGCCGAAACCGGACGCCGGCGACGCTTCGAGTGACGCTCGAGTGGACGGCGGCGTGTGCTGCGTGCCCGATCCACGACCAGGATGCTGCATGCGGTACGGCGGTTGGTCGAGCACGGGTCAGTGCTTCGACGTCTGCGACGGCATGCCGCAACCGAACGATCCTCAGTGGTCCCTCGTGACCGATGACCACGGGTGCTCGGTGTGGACGAACCCGAAGCCGACTGGCGGCGCGGGCAGCTGCGGATCGGCTGTCGCCGATTCGGGAGCGGACGCGCAAAGTGATTGACCGCGCTACTACAGTGAAAGCGTGAGGAAACGGGGCTTCCTTCTCTTCGTGGCGAGCGTGCTCGGTCTCGTCGTCTCCGTCGACACGGTGCGGCGGCGACTGCGCGGGCGTGCACGATGGCAATCCTTGTCGCGAGAGCCAAGTCGGCTTGACGTGCGCGGATCCCGACGCGCCCGGGTGCAAGTCGCTGGTCTGCGACGGCGTGCAGTTCGGCCCGAAGATCGCCTCGCTTGGAGACACGTGCACGCAAGCGGGTCTCGTTTGCTCGCCCAGCACCGGTCAATGTCCGAGCGCCGAGCTCGTGTGCGATGGGAACCGATTCGTCTCGCAGGGCGGCGTGGGCCCTGGCGTCGCGTGCAGTCAAGCAGGGGTCACCTGCCGATGGCCAGACCTTGCGGAGTGCAGCTACTGCAAGTGCGATGGCACCGTGTTCCAATGCGTGACGCCGAGCTGCCTCATGGATGCCGGTCCTCCGAAGACCTGCCCGATCCCTCAGCTCGTCGTCGACGGGCAGTCGTGCACTGCGACCGAGATCTGCGCCGGGAGCTCTGGCTGCGACTCCGGCTCATCGGCCTGCTCGTGCGTGTCGGGCACCTGGTCGTGTCAATGCGTGGCGACGCCCGTCGTGCTCGCCGCGGCAGAAGGCGCGTCGCGCCTCGTGACCGACGGCGCGTACGTCTACTGGACCGACTTCGGTGGCGGGCGCGTGAGACGCATCGCGGTCGGCGGCAGCACTCCCGAGACGATCGCCACCGGACAATCTTCTCCGACAGGCATCGCGATCGACGTGGCCAGCGTGTACTGGGTGAACACGGGCGGCGCCGGGAGCGTCATGAAGGCCGCGCTCGGCGGCGGCTCACCCGTGGTGCTCGCGCCGAACGCGCTGCTCACGGGAGACATCGTCGTCGACGCGACGAGCGTCTACTGGGCGAACGACACGAGTGTGATGAAGGTTCCCATCGGTGGCGGCACGCCCGTCACCTTGGCCACGTCGCAGCTGCTCGTATACGCGGTCGCCGTCGACGCGACGAACGTCTACTGGTCCACGGTCGGAGGCATCAACAAAGTTCCGCTCGGCGGTGGCGCCTCGACGATGCTCGCAAACGGTTCGCCAACTGGGCTCGCAGTGGACGCGACGAACCTGTACTGGGCCGAGGTCGCTGGCGTCGTCGAGATGACCCTCGCGGGCGGAGTCACGACGACCCTCGCTACGGGCGAGGCGTCCGATGTCGCCGTCGACTCCAGCACCGCGTATTGGGTCGACTACACCGACGGCCTCGTGATGAAGGTCGCGCTGACCGGCGGCACGCCCGTCCTCCTCGCATTCGGCCAAAAGTCCCCCTCGTCGATCGCCATCGACACGACGAACGTCTACTGGGCGAGCGGCGGCGATGTGATGATGACGCCGAAGTGATCGATTACCATCCCGCGCATGGCGTACGTGCGCATCGCGCGATTCTCCGCAGTGTTCTGCGCAAGCGTCGCGCTCGTCAGCGCGTGCCGCAAGGAGGTCGCGCACGTCGACCTCGGCGAGCCCGCGACGACGACGCACGCGCCGACACCGGTGAGGGCGCTTTCGGTCGCGGCGCCCGCAGGACCGCTCTTTCCGGAAGATCCGGCGCTCGATGATCTCAAGCCGGCCGATGTCTCGTTCGCCCAAGAGACCTTCAGCGACTCGCTCCAACATTGTCGCGAGTGGGGCGTTCAACCTTCGCGCCAAGCCGAGCTCACCGACTCGGTGAACGCGAAGCTCGCGCCTCGCGGCGTTCACTTGCCCGACAAGGCGCGCGCGAAAGGGATCGTCGTCGCGATTGGCTCGGTCGACGTCGGACTGGTGACGCACCAGCAGCTCGTGAAGCTCGTCGTGTGCACCGAAGGCGTCGCGTCGCGCTCCGCTGTCGACGCGTTCAAGTCGCGATTGCTGCGCGATCCGCGCGTCCCGCAGAAGCTCGGTCCGCCCGATCTCGCGTGGGAGCGGATTCACACGAGCGGAGAGGTGGAGGTCGGCTTTCGCTGGACGCACGCGGACAGCGAGGCCGCGGGCGACGTGATCAACGCGTCGAAGCGCGACGAGCACACGACCGCGAAGCTCCGCGGCTCCGATTTATGGTGGAGCGCCGTCCTCCCGCGTCGGTGAAAAAGGCCGACATCCTGAGGCAGATTGTTCGGAGTACGCTCACTGCGCAATGAAGCGCATCATGCTCCTCTTGCTCTCCGCGGCGTGCGCGACTCAGGATGCGGCGCCGCCGCTCCAATCGACCGCGCCAGCGGCGACACCCGGTGACAAGCCTCCTCCGGAGCTCCAGTCGATGCTCGACGCGCACAACCGCTTGCGCGCGCAGCACTGCGCCGAGCCGCTCGTCTGGTCCGACACCGTGGCGCGCGCCGCGAAGTCGTGGGTCGATCGCCTCGCAGCGCGCGGCTGCCAGCTTCAACACAGCGAGACGCAGTACGGCGAGAACATCTCGGGCGGCACGGCCAGCACGCAGGCACCCGAAAATGTGGTGAACCTCTGGTACTCCGAGAAGGGCGCCTACGACTTCGGCGCGGGAGGCTTCTCGATGCGGACCGGTCACTTCACCCAGGTCGTGTGGCGCGGGAGTCGTCGCCTAGGATGCGCGTCGGCCTCGTGCGGCGACTCACGCATCTGGGTGTGCAACTACGACCCGCCGGGGAACATGCAGGGCGACTTCCAACGCAACGTGCTCCCCACGTCGTGCCGCTGACGAGGGCCGTCGATATCGATCGCAGCCTCGCTTCGATCCGAGAGAGCGTCAACGGCTGAGCAGCAATGATGCCTTCCACAGTGGGCGGGCAGCGAATAGGATCCACGGTGAGGCAATGGCTGTCGACTTGCTCTCGGTGCTCGAGGTGGGATACGAACCGGCGGTTTCGGACGCGGCGTGGATGCGCCGTGTGCTTGCGGCCGTCGCGCCGGCGCTCGACCAGGGCATGGGCTGCGTCGGCGCGTTCTACGACGTGCGGAAGGACGCGCGAGAGCGGTTCGGCATGCCCGTGGCGACGAGCGCGGAGGCGGAGCGCTTCGCACGAATCGCCGGGCAAGCCGAGGCAGAGCCGGGCACGGAGGGCTGGACGGCGCGCCTCTTTCTCGAAGGAGCACCGCTTGGCTCCGCGAGCACCAAGTCCGGGCTCGGCGCCGCGTGGCCCAAACATCCGGCGATCGCCAAACACCACGGCCCCCTCGGCGTGCGCGACGTCCTCGGCTTCGTGACGCAGGACCCGCGCGGTGTCGGGCTCGCGGTGCTCATGCCGATGCCCCATGTTCGGACGAAGCCGACGCACGACCTCGTCGTGTGGTCCCGGATCGCCGCGCATCTCGCCGCAGGGCTGCGCCTGCGCTCCTCGCGGCCCACGACAGCCGAGGCCATCGCCACGCCGGACGGGCGGATCGTGCACGCGGAAGGCCGGGCGCGTGCCAAGGAGGAGCGCGCTTCGCTCGGTCGCGCCGTGCGGGCGAGCGAGCGCGCTCGCGGCAAGCTCCGGAAGCGCGATCCGGCGGAGGCGGTCGCCATCTGGCGCGGCCTCGTCTCTGGCACGTGGTCGCTCGTCGACTCGATCGATCACGATGGCCGCCGCTACGTCGTCGCGCGCCGGAACGCGCCGCGCTCGTGGGCATGGGCGACGCTCACGGAGCGTGAAGCGCAGACCGTCGCGTTTGCGGCGCTCGGCCACAGCAACAAGCTCATCGCTTACGAGCTCGGCGTGTCGATCTCGACGGTGGCGATGCGCCTCTCGCGTGCAGCGGCGAAGGTCGGCGCGCCCTCGCGCGTCGCGTTGATCCGAGCCTACGCCGCGCGGCAGCGTCGAGGCCGATGAGCAAGCGGAAGCAGGGAAGCCGGAGCCGGCCGCCGCGCGGGCTCGTCGCCGACCGGCTCGGCGCCGCGGAAGACGAGCTCGTGGTTCTCAGCTTTCCGCTCGGCAGCTCACGCGCTGGCCTCACGCGTGCGGAGCAGGAGAATCCTTCGTAATCTCCTCGACGGCATGACGCGCGCGAGCATCGCGCGAGCGCGCGCGACGTCGGAACGAACCGTCGCGAACCAAATCGCGAGCGTGTTCCGGAAGCTCGGCGTGCACTCGCGCTCCGAGCTCGCCGCGCGACGCGACGTCGTCCTACGCGCCTGACGGCCGCATCCGCCGCGCTGTGACAAACCGACTATGGACGGGGTGCGAGCGTGTCTGTACTCGATGACAAGTGACCGCGAGGCCCAAGATTCTCGTTGTCGATGACGAGGCGCTCGCCCGCCGCACCCTCGCGGCAACCCTAGCGTCCTTTGCGGACGTCATCGTCGAAGCCTGCGCGATCGATGCGCTCGCGCGTCTCGCGCTCGAGCCCTGCGACGTCGTCCTTACGGATTATCGCATGTCCGGTGAAGATGGTTGTTGGCTGCTCGAGGCGGTTCGCGCCAAGCACCCTCGCGCGAAGAGGCTGCTCATGAGCGGCAGCTGCCCCACGGTGAGCGTCGGAGTCGACGAGACGGTTCAAGCGATGCTCCAGAAGCCGTTCGCCGCACACGAGGTGCGCGACGCGCTCCGCGCCGTCGGCTGGCCCGAGCCGTAGTCAATCGAAGCGAGCTCGAGCTACGGCGCGCAGGCGAACTCTGCGTCGACGCCGACCGTCCCTGCATCGGTTGGCAGGACGAGGTGGACCTTCGCCGAGAAGAAGTCCTTGCCTCCCGTCACGACGCTGCCGGGTGCGCCCTTCTCCGCTGTGGGAGCGGCGGACGACTTGGCGACCTGCGGGGCGATGGGCCGGCCCGGCACGAAGGTGTCGCCTTCGACCATCACGAGGCTCCCGAAACCGCGACCGGGTGGGGACTCGCACACCGCGAACGAGTATCCCTGGCCTTCATCGTTCGCGGCACCACAAACGGCCTCGTAGCTGCCGTCCAGCGGCGACGCGCCCGTGATCTTCACGTGCGCGCGACCGAGTCGGCGGTGTGGGCCGAGCATGATGAGGCACGCCTGAGGCGTGGCGGCATCGAAGTGATTGGTCGCCATCCAGTCCGAGACGCGAGCTCCCTCGTGCTGGACGGAAGCGGAGCGAGCCGCGGCGGCAGCGTCAGCGGTGTCGGCATCGGACGCGCTCGAGTTGGCATCGGCGGGCGCAACCGCCTGCGCATCGGCGGCCTGCCCGTTCGCGCCACCCGCGCCAGTGTGGCAACTGCATGCAGCGAGGACGGCGAGACTCGTGAAACGCATCAGAAGCTCCGCGTCGAGCACGCCTCGACGAACGCCGTCGAGGTGACCATGAGCGGGAGCGCTGAGTCAACATCGCCAACGGTTGTTTGGGCTCTTGATTAGGTGTTAATTAGTTAGCGCAACGCGCTTCACGCATGTGCAGTTTCGATACCGCACTCGGGAATCGCGGGCGTGTTTTTCCGCGGAGAATCAGCGAGGCACGCGGGCTGCAATTGCACGGGCATGCGATTGCTGACCCGACAAACCGTGCGCGGCGCGGTGGCCCTAATGTTCGCCGTGAGCGCTTGCCAATCGGCCCCCGAAGACCCGTGCCAAGCTGCCGGTGCTGCCCTTTGCAATCGTGCAGCCGGATGCGGGAGCCCAGTCGCGCTTTTTCTCAACAGCAGCGTGGGAGAGTGGCAGAGCGAGCAGCAATGCGAATCGTTCTATACGAACCTTTGCAGCGCGTTCTGTGGAGACGCCGGAGCGGATGTCTGTGCGCCGCCAGTCGACGCGAGCGCATGCGTGCAAGCCGTGTCCTCGGCCCAATGTGTGAAGCAGAATGGTGCGACGGGGATCGAAACGCCCAGCGCTTGCGCGTTGTAGAGAGCCGCCTCAGAAGCCGGTCGACTTCATCCGCACGGCGTAGCGCACGTGGGTCACGCGCGGCGACGCGATGGTCTCGACGAGCTCGACGCCGACGTCGCGGCCGATGCCCGCGAAGAGTCGCGCGCCCGCCGCCGAACATCACCGGCGAGATCGCGAGCGTGAATTCGTCGACGAGCCCGGCGCGTAGGTACTGCTGGATGACGTCGGCGCCGCCGGCGATGCGGATGTCGCGATCGCCCGCCACCGCGCGCGCTTGGCGAAGCGCGCTCTCGATGCCGTCGTTGACGAAGGTGAACGTCGTGCCGCCGGGCCGCACCCACGGCTCGCGCACCTGCGAGGTCAGCACGAACACCGGCGTGTGGAACGGCGCTTCCTCGGGCCACATCGCTTCGCCGAGGTCGAACATGCGCTTGCCCATGATGCTGACGCCGGTGCGCCGGAACGTGTGCTCGACGATCTCGATCGTCGGTGCCGGTCTCGCCGCCCTCGCCGAGCTTCAACCTCTCCCGGAAGAATCGCTGTCGGGAGGATCCAGCTCTGGAGCTTGCCCCACTGGGCTCCCCAATCCTCGTAAGTCGGGTCGCCGGCGTGCTCCAGGTCCATGCCGGGAGGTGCGAGATATCCGTCGAGGGAGACGCTGACGCTGAAGAACACCTTGCTCATCTGTACGGGCCTTTCGCCGTGTGGTCTGGTGGTGAAACGACGGCCGGGCGCGCCAGTCATCGGTCCATGAGCGAAAATTTCGAGCCCTTGGTGGAGGCCGCCCGCGGCGGCGACGAACGAGCGTTTCGTGCGCTGGTCGAGCCGCTCGGGCGCGAGCTGCACGCGTACGCGTACCGCATGCTCGGCGGGTTCCACGACGCCGACGACGTGCTCCAGGAGTCACGGCTCAAGGCGTGGCGCGCGCTCGCGACGTACGAGCCGCGCGCGAGCTTCCGCGCGTGGATGTACCGGATCGTCACCAACACCTGCCTCGACATGCTCAAGGCGCGCTCGCGTCGCGTGCTGCCGCAAGACGTCGGCCCGTCGGTCGCGCCCGGGCCACCCACGACCGCGCCGCGCTCCGACATCCTGTGGATCGAGCCGTACCCTGATGCGCTGCTCCCGGCGGTGCCGGGGCCCGAGCAGGTCGCGCGGCTGCGCGAGGGCATCCGGCTCGCGTTCGTGCGCGTCGTGCAGGTGCTGCCGCCGCGCCAGCGCGCCGCGCTGATCCTTCACGACGTCCTCGACTGGAGCGTCGCCGAGGTCGCCGCCATCCTCGAGACCACCGAGGCCGCGATCAACAGCGCGCTGCAGCGTGCGCGTGCCGCGATCGCGCGCCCACGCGAGGAGTCACCTGCGCTCGCGCCGCGCCACGCCGAGGTCGTCGACCGGTTCGTGCGCGCGTGGGAGAGCGGCGACTTCGACGACTTCGTCACGCTGCTCGCGACCGACGCGGTGATGAGCATGCCGCCGTGGGAGTACTGGCTCGACGGCAAGGATGCGGTCGTGGCGACGATGCGATCACCGGGCACGTGGGACGGCGAGCCGCGCCGCGGGCGCTACCGGATCGTGCCCGCGCCGATGAACGGCGAGCCCGGCGGGCTCGCGTACGTCCGCGGCGCCCGACGGTCGCTACCACGCCGTCTGCCTCACCGTCATGTCGCTCGATGCCGACGGTCGCGTCGTCGAGCTCACGACGTTCGTGCTACCGGAGCTGTTCGCGGCATGGGGCTTCCCACCGGTGCTCGACGCGTAGGTCGTCTCAACTGGCGGCACGCGCGATCCTCGAGATTCCCAGACATTCAACGACGTAGATTCTGCCGGCCCCATCACCAACGGCAAGCTCCGCCCCCCAAATCGCCACATTCAAATTCGAAGACGCGTAAACGAATTTCGCCTTCCGCTCACCGTAATTCGCATCGTTGCCGGAGACGATGCGGTCGCCCACTTTCAGATTGGCTTTGGTGCCGTGGAAATAGCTTTGAACGAAATGCGGGTGGTTCATTTCGCGCGCTCCTCTGCTGATCTCCACTCGCTCGTTATTGACCTCGAATTTCTATTACACCCATTGGCCTCTCGCGTGAATTCAATGGGCGTTCGATACTCCGTCGCCAGCCGTAAATCGTCTCGTCGCTCACGGCGTGCTTCTCGAGCGCGCGCGGTCGACGGCAACGAGTCGGCTACGCGCCCTCACGCGGCGTCGTCGCCGCTCATCGCAAGCGACGCGCTCGGACGGTTCGCTCTCATTCGAACGAGGCGGACGGGCAGCCGCTGACACCGGCGTCGGTTCGTTCCGGGTTGGGCCATTCATTGCTAAAAGTTGACTTTCGGTTCGCCGCTGCCGTGCTAGCGTGCTCCAATGGAAAAAGTCGCCTTCATCGCCTTCGGCTTTGCGATCGCGGCAACGGGCTCTGGGTGCGTCGGAGACACCGCGGCGCAAGGGCAGCTCGATGGCCCCTGTTTCGCGGACAACACCTGCAACAGCGACCTGACTTGCACCACGGGCAAGTGCGTCGCGCCCGACAGTGACGCATCCGCCGACGACGGCAGCACCGCGGACGCGGCCGACTCGGGACCGCGCGTTTGCACGTTCCAACAGACGTTCTTTCCGTGCGGCGGACAGAACCCCGCGTTTGCGTGCTACGGCGCGGGGCAGTCATGCACGGCGACGGGTTGTGGCGCGGACGTGCAATGGCAATGCTTCTCGCCCAACCAATGCGCGAGCCCGTGCTGCGTTTCGTCGAACGACGCGACCCTCAACGCCGGAGCGAGCTGCACACAAGGGACGCTCGTCATGACGCCGGTGGCGGAGGGCGGAATCGGCAATGGATCCGTCTGCTCCGCGGGCGCGCAGTGCCCCACCGGCGACACGCAGCTCTGTCAGGCAAACTCGCAATGCCCGACGGGCCAAATCTGTAGTCCAATAGCAATCAGCGGCGGAGGCCTGTCGATGAAGGGCGTCGTGATCGGCGCGTGTGTCCCACAATAGGTTTTAGCGCGATCGCCCCCGCGTGCCGTCTTCGCGCACCGCGCCCGCTTTCATGCCAAAGGTGACGTTCATCTCTTCGCGAGCGGTCGTCGCGTGAATGTTGGGGCGCGGTCTCACCAAATCCGGTTACCGGCTTGTGCGACGAGACGTCGCTGCCTCACCCACGCAATGGCAACGAGGGATGATGACGCCGAAGGTAATTAGAAGGAGTATGGACGTCGGATGAACGCCGAGCTGCCCTGGATCTGCATGGACTGTGGAGCGCACAACGGGGCGGCAGGGAGCTGCGCGAAGTGCGGCGAGGGGCCGCTCGTCGACGCGCGCGACGCGCTCGTCTGCACGACGCTTCGCAACCAAGACGCCGAGCGCGGTCGCAAGCGCTCGCAGATGCTCATCGGCGCCGCCGCGGCGATCGGCGCCGTCTTCGGGCTTCCGCTCGTCCTCTTCCTCGGCGAGTTCGTCGGTCTCGTCACGGTGGTGCTGTTCGGCGCGGGAATCTACGCCGTGCTCCGATTGCTGTTCCCGTATCGGCCGCGCTTCGCAGACCTACCGTGAGCTAGTTGTTCATGCCGCGATAGACGGCGCGAAAGAAGCCCAGCACCAGCACCGTCGAGACGGTGAGACCCAGCGTGATGTCGGCGGCGACGAACGCCCCTTTGCCGATGTCGTCGCACCACGACGTGAAGCACGTCACGTTGGCGGTCACGTACCCGCCGACGGCCGCAAGGACGCCCGTGACGATGAATCCGGTGAGGATGGCGCTGCCGTCGGGAACGGTTCGGTGCACGCCAATCGCGTAGTCACCACCCGAGTCGAGGGTTGGCGTGCTTCTGCCGCGACTCAGCGAATCAGTGACCGGCGGCGATCGCGCGTGCGCTCGGATGCGACTCGAGACCTTCCCGAACGGACTGAGCGATCACTCGCGCGCACACTCGGTCTTTAGCCCGCCGTCGCACGCCTTGCGCGCGAGCGACTTGGCCTTCTCGGGATCCTTCGGCAAGCGGTCGCCTCGCCGGTAGAGGTCGGCCAGGTTCGCGCACGCGACGGGCATCGGCAGGTCGCAGAGGCCTTCGACCATCTGCAGGTAGCGCGTTTGCAACGCGCGCGCTTCATCGGTCTTTCCCGTGCGGGCGAGGATGGAGGAAGCGTAGAGACACGCGGCGTGCTCGTGCAGATCGCAGCCGGCGCGGAAGAACGTGAGCGCTTCGGCTGGCTTTCGGAATTGCGGTTGAAGGAGCTCGCCTTCGAGCTCGGCGCCGAGCACGAAGCACTCACCGCCGTCTTTCTCGTCGAGGCACTTGCGCCGTCGCAGCGTGCGCGCTTGCTCCTCTAGCGCGTCGCGCGGCTTGCCGTCGGGAAGCTGCCGCGCGAGCGTCATGCACGCGTCGGGACGCCCAGCGGCGCAGAGCTTCTGCCGCAGCGCCTCCGCTTTCGCCTCGTTGCCGGGGTCGCTCTCGTCGAAGTGGTACTCGGAGGCGAGCTCTTCGCACGCGTCGAGATCGCCGGCGGGACAAGCCTTCACGTAGATGGCCACCGCTTGCGCGTGCAGGCTTTTGTACGTCGACTCGTCGCGCGGGACCCCGCGCCCTTTTCGGTAGAGATCTTCGGCATCGCGACACGCGACGTGATCGCCGTGCGTGCACGCCGAGCGGAACGCCTTCGCCGCAGCGGCCCAGAGCTCTGTCGCGCGCGCCGGATCGTGCTTCACGATCCCCGCTGAGAGATCGTCCGCGAGATCGTTGCACGCCTTCGCGTCGCCGAGTCGGCAGCTCGCTTCGAGCAGCTCCACTGCGCGCTTGGCGGTAGCGGCGTCGGTGACGAGCGGTCCGAGGCGCCGCGCGAGCTCCGCGCACGCGCCGGGTTTCGCCGCGGTGCAGTCGGCCTCGCACGCGGCTTTGCTCGCGCACGTGGACGTCGTTCGTTCGACCTCGACGGGCATCGCGGCTGCAGCGCTCGCAGTCGACGACGCGGCGCTTCCACCGTTCGGCGCGGACTTGTTGCACGCGAGCGCGAACGCGAGAACGACGATGCGTCGATGGGACATGCGGCGCATGGTCGCAACAATCGACCACGTCGTCGAGGGCCGCTCGTAATCGTCTTTGCGCAAGAGATCGTCAGGGACCGCCGCAAGGCGTAGTCGGGATCGTGGAGACCCACGTTCTCGTCGCGGCGTCGCATTGGACCGCGAGGCCCGGCGGCACGCCCATGCAGGCGTCGTACTCGCACGTGAGGTTCGGCTGCGTGCACGACGAGCCGATGAGCGGTCGCGCGCCCGGGCATCCGTTCGCCGGACTCGAGCACTGCCAGCTCCACGTGCCGCCGTCGGGCGGCGAGTTGTCGATGCAAAAGCAGAATCGCGTGTCGCCGGCGGTCGAGTAGTTGCAGAGGTTCCCGTCGGCGGAGCACGCGCCGGAAGGCTCCGTCGATGGGCAGGCGGACAAGTTGTCGCTTTGCGGCGGAGTCGGACAGTCCGTGTCGATCGTCGCGAACGACCACGCACCCTTCGTGCACGCGGCGACCGTGTTGCACGTCGACTCGACGTCGCTGCCGTACTCGCACTGCACGCCTTCCGCGGTGCAGCTCGAGCCGGGCGCTGGAGGCGACGTGGGGCAGCGCGGCGAGAGCGTCCCATCTGTCGTCTTGCCGCCGCATTCCGCGATGAAGACAAAAGCAAAGACGGCGATGCGCGCGCGCACGACCGTTTTCTTAGCGGGAAGCGCGCTGCCTGTCTCTCGCGGAAGGAACATCGCGCGTCGGGCGTTTTCCTTCTTGCATGCAGCAGGAAAAGGATGAATCCGCGGAGCCGTGCGTCATGCCGTCGCTCGCGAAGCCTTTCGCCGTCTTCGGAGCGGCGGCGGGGCTCTTCGCGATCCTCGGAGTAGGCGCGTTCCGGGAGCCTGCGCGCGAAGTGTCGCCGCTCGCTCCCATGATCTTCACCGCCGGGGCCGCGGCCGTCGCCGGCGAGGTGCTGCGGCGATGGCGCCGGCTCCACGATCCGACGCTCGCGCGCGAAGCGCTCGTCCTTTGGGTCGCGGTGATCAGCGGCCTCGCGGGCGCCGCGAGCGGCGGAGTCGTCGGTCTCGTCACCTGGGGAGAAGCCGGATTCCTGCGCTTCGCGCTCGGAGGCGCCGCGGTCGCGCTCGCCTTCGTGCCTTCGTGCCTCGTCGTGTTCGACGCGGCGAGGCGCGCAGGCCGGGCGCGGCACGGCTCGCTCGTCGCCGCCACCGATCGACGGACGGTGACGTCGACCGTCTTCGCCGGCGTCGCGTTCGCGGGCGCGACGCAGGTGCCAGCCGTGCTCTCGGCCAACACGTCCACCGCGCTTCCTCCGGTCGTGCAGGTCGGGCTCTCGCTGGTGGCGTGTCTCGGCTCGATGATCGCGATCGTGCTCCTCCAAAAGCGCGACCGAAGCGCCCGCGCGGCGCTCGAAGCGCACGCAGCGGAGATTCACTGGCTCGAGCGTGCGCCCGAAGGCGAGCTCGATGCTTCGCCTGCCGCGCAGGAGCCGATCGATCTCGGGCTCGGCGTCGATCGTTGGGCGCGCACGACGGACGCCACCTATCGCTCGAGCGGACGTCCAGACGTCGTCTTGAGAGGCTCCATCGAGCGCGCGATCGCAGCGTTCGACGAATGCGCCCGTCGGCGGCATCGCTCGCTCGTCGTCGCCACGTGCGGCTTCACGGCGGTCTTCGTCGCCTTCGCCCTCCGCCTGTCGGTGTTCCTATGAATGCGCCCACGTGGAAGTGGGCGCTCGAAGCCCCGCTCGCGCCAGCGTGGCGCAAGAGGCTCGAGCTCTGTTTCGGTGTCGTGCTCAGCGGCGCCGCCGTCGTCGCGCTCTCGTCGACGATTCGGCCCGATCCGGAGAAGCTCGCTGCGCTCCACGGCACGCCTGCGAGCGTGTCGTTGCCGCAGCCGATCGCGGACGCGACGGAGTCGCCCTCGCTGTCGCGCGCGATGGCGGCCGCCATCGAATCCGGCAACGTCCAAGCCATGAGGACCGCCTACCGCGCCGGCATGCCGCTCGACGGGACGCTTTGGCTTGCCGCGCAGTCCGGTCACAAGGACGCGGTGCTCTGGCTGCTCGCTCGGGGCGTCGACGTTCACGAGCAGGAGGACACGACGCGCAGCCCGATCCTCGCCGCCGATCCGTTTCCCGAGGTCGTCGCGCTCCTCCGGGCGAAAGGCGCCAAAGAGCCAAACCTCGCGAACGCGGCGAGCGCGGCCGCGCCGAACGCGATCGCGAGGACGCTCGCGGAGCACCCGGAACGAGCCAAACGGAGCGGCGCGCTCGCAGCGGCGGCGCTCGCGCCCTGGAAGACGTCAGCCGAAAAGCGCTCGGTCACGACGAGGCTGCTCGACGCGGGCGCCGATCCGAACGAGACGCACGGCACCACGAGCGCGTTCGGCGACGTCGTGACGGGCTGCGACAGACACCAGGACGACTGCATGACGTTCGTGCGCCTCTTCTTGGATCACGGCGCGCGCGTGACCGGTGAAGTGCTCGGCGACGCGCTCTCGCTCGACGAGACTCGGCCCGCGGTGCTGGACGCCCTCCTCGAGCGTCCGACCGAAAAGGGCGTGACCGCGACGGCGCTCGCGCGTGCGACGCATGTGAACAGCGACGATTCTCGAGCGCATCGTGAAGCTCGGCGTCGACTGGGCCTGGCACGACGGCGAAGAGGACGCGGCGCTCCCGCTGCTCGCAGCCGTTCGTCGCGGCGATTGCGACTACGCGCGCGCGCTCCTCGACGCGGGCGCTCCCGTCGACGTCCACTTCAAGGAGGCCACGTGCGCGCTCGTCGAAGCGATTGACGGCTCGGCGGGCGACGATGCTCCCGCTCGCATCGTCGAGCTCCTCGTCGAACGCGGCGCGAACGTCAATCGCCGCTTCCCCGACGGCCGCACGCCGCTCTTCGCCGCAGCCGAGTCGGGCAACGTTCGCGTCGTGAACTTCCTCATCGCCCACGGCGCTCGCGTGAACGAGCGAATCCTCGACGACACCGCGCTCGACGCCGCCGAGCAGCGCGGCAACACCCCCGCCGCCCGCGTGCTCGCCGCCCACGGCGCCGTGCGCGTGCGCCCGAGCACGTACTAAGGCGCGTGCGCCGCTCGAAGCGCGTTACACTCGCAGTCACGCTGACTCGTCATGAAGCGACCAAGTCGTACAGTCTGGCTCGTCACTCTGGGTTTCGTCGTGGTCGCGGGCGCGCTCTATGCGAGCCACGTGGTCTCGTCGCGTCGCGTCGCTGAAGTGGCGCGGCCCGCTCCGCTGCTTCACGTGCCGCGCGCCGCGAGCGAGATCAAGATTCGACGCCGAGACCGAAGAGCTCGCGTGGACGAAGCCGCCCGGGCCGGCGAGAACGGGCGAGCTCCTCTTGGAGAGCGGCAAACCCGCTCGTCCGCACACGGAGGCGAGGCTCGTGTGGAGCGACGACGATCTCTACATCGCGGTGCTCGCTTCGGACGAGGACATCCGCTCGAGCGATTTCCTGCACGTGGTGCTCACGCGCGGCGGCGTGGACTACGCCCTCGACGTGTATCCGACCGGCGTCGTCAAGACTTCGGTCAGCGGCGTGCGCGCCGCGGTCGACGCAGACGGCGTGATCGACGATCCAAAAGGTTTCGACGAGGAGTGGAACATCGAGATGGCCGTTCCGTTCGCGTCGCTCGGCGCGAAGGGCGAACGCGGCCTGACGCTCGGCTTGACGCTCCACCGGTGCGACACGCCGAAGACGACGGGCGGAGAGGTGTGCGCGAGCCTCCTGAGGACGCTCGTGCTCGATTGACTACTTCGTTTCCTGGCCCGTGGGCGTGACGACGAAGTGGAACGCGCTGTCCGCGGCGTTCGTGTCGTACGCCATGGCGTCGACGACGATCGCGCCGTCGCAGCGCTGCTGGAACAGCCCATAACCGTAGTTCTTGCTGCTGAGCGGCGCGCCGCCGTTGCCGAACGTGACCACGTTCGGAGTCTTGTAATACCAATAGTACGTGTGCGCGTGCCCGACGATGAGCATCGTGTACGGGTACTTCGAGATGACCGCGTCGACGCCCGCGACGCCGGGAGGCAGCGGCGGAGTGGCATCCGACGCTTCGTGGCGCACGACGAACGTGTACGTGGTCGGCTGCGCCATCACGCCCTGCAGCCAAGTCTGCTGCGCGGTGGACCAGGAGTTGGCGGCGGTGATGACGAACTTCGCCGTCCAGGAGTTGTCGCTCGCGTTGACGTTCACCGAGTAGTACGGCGTCGTCTTCGAGATCGGCCCCACCATCTGATTCATGAACGCGGTGTAGTTCGGCGTCACCCCGCCCGGATTGCCCGGCCCGCAGTTGTTGTTGTCGGATGTGCTGTACGGGCCCGAAACGCCGCACTCGTGGTTGCCCATCGCCGGGAAGAACGTCCCCGAGTAGTTCTTTCGCGCGGTCATGTAGTAGCCGACCTCTTGCGACGCGACGTTGTTCGTCCCAGTCGACGAGAACTGGTAGTCGCCGGTGCCGAGCACGAGCGGCGGGCGTGGGCTCAGCGCCTGGATGTCCTGAAAGATCTTCGTGATGATGCTCGTGGGATAGCTCGCGGGGTCATCCGAGTTCGCCGGACGCGTGTCGCCGACGACCGCGAACACGAGCCGCGAAATCGATCCACCGCTCGCGCCCACGGAGCCGGTGATGGGCCCCGTGTTCGTCGTGCACGGTCCGCCGTCTTGCGTCGTGATGGGCGCGTCGGGGCTCGTCGTGGCGTCGTCCCCGGGGTTGGTCGAGCTGTCGTCGGTCGTCCCGCCGTCGGCGGTCGCGTCGTCCCCATAATTGGTGGGCGACCCACACGCCACGAACACCAGACAACCTGCCCCGACCAACAAACTGAGCTTCATGTTCTACCCGTCCACGTTGCAATGTCGCCAATGTAAGAGACAGATCACGAGAACGTTGGCATCGGATCTTTGCAGTCGGAGTGCGCCGGCTAGCCTCGGGTCAGTGAACGAGCCCGACCCCCGATTGTAAGCGCGGCAGTAAGCACTTCTGCGCAGCGACGGTCGGGCGCGCGCTGATATGAACGACCGCATGCGCTCATCCGTCCACACGATCGTCGCGCTGGTGTCTCTCTTGGCCGTGCTCCTCGCGTGCAAGCAGCTGAGCAACAAAGAACCGAAAGACGTGAAAGCAAGCTGCGACATGCGCGGCGCATCGTCAGGCGCGTCGAGCTCGCTCTGCATCGATTTCTACGAAGAGCCGAACGCGAAGGTGAAATCGATCTGCTCGGAGGACAAGGGCTACACGCTCGCCAACAAGCCGTGCGATCACTCGACGGCGCTCGGCGGCTGCAAGAAAGAGAACTCGACGAACTGGTACTACTCGTCGTCGCGTCACTCGACCGCGGACGACGTGAAGAAAGAGTGCGCGAACGACTTCGTCGCGCCCTGAGCTGGCCGCGCTTACTCGCGTTGCCGCGTGATCGCGCGCTCGCTATGATCGGCGCCCACTCCGATGCGCCGCCGAGAAAACATCAGCGTCGTCGAAGCGGCGTACACGCCCACCGCGTCCGACGAGGTCTGGCTCGAGCAGATCGTCACCGCTGCCGCGCCGCTCATCTCGGATGGGCTGGGCGCGCTCGCGTGCATCTATCGCGGCGCGCGCGGGCCTCTCGAGGGCGGCGCATTCGCGACGGCAAATCTCGCCGTGCCGCCCGAGTGTTTCTTCGGCACGCTCGAGCGGCTCGACCCGGAATTCGTCGATCGCACGTGGCGCGCGCTGAGCTTCGGCTTGTGCTCGGAGACCGTGCCGCTCGCGAGCATTCCCGGGGCCGAGCCTCTCTGCGACGCCGGGGTCATCGATGTCCTCAACATCAACGCGTACGATTCGTCGGGCGTCGGCGTGTGGCTGGGAGCGCCGCTGAGAGTGGAGCGAAAGCGCCGGCCGCACGAAGCGAAGACGTGGACGCGCGTGGCCGCGCACATCGGGAGCGCGTTTCGCCTCCGCCGGAAACGAGTCGACGCTTCGCCCGAGGAGGCGACCGCAGTGCTCGATACGCGCGGTCGCATCGCGCACGCGAAGAGCGGACGGACCGCAGATCGGCTGCGTGACAAGCTGCGCGACGCGGTCGAGCGGATGGAGCGCGCGCGCGGTCCGATGCGACGGGCCGACCCCGACGGCGCAGTCGAGCTCTGGCGCACGCTCGTCGACGCCGAGCTCACGCTCCTCGACCACTTCGAGCGCGGCGGAAAACGTTACGTGGTCGCAGTCGCAAACCCGCCCGCGAGCGTGGCGGCACGCGCGCTCGCCTCGCTCGCGCCTCGCGAGCGTCAGGTCGTCGCCGCGGCGGCAGCGGGCCGCACGAACAAGCTCATCGCGTACGAGCTCGGCATCGCCGATTCCACGGTGCGAGTGCTCTTGGCGCGCGCGGCGCGACGCCTCGGCGCGAGCTCTCGGCAGGAGCTCGTCGCGATTGTCCGGGCTCACACGGCGACCCAATAGACCATCGTGATCGATCCGGCCCTCGGCGCCCGCCAAATCATAGGGCGGTGGTCGTGCTAGCTTTCGTCTCGGAGGTGGCGCATGCGGTGGACATCGAGCGCGTTCTTTCTCGGGCTCGGGTTCAGCGTCGCGACGGCGTGTGGCTCGCCCAACACGAACTTCGGCGGTGACGGCGGTGACGGCGGCGCGGCCGACGTAACGGGATTCGACGTCGTCTTCAACCCCGGAGATGGCAACGTCGACAACAGCGTGCCCGTCAACATTTGCAAAGTGCCGCCGGACGACTCGACCGACAACGCGCCGAATTGCACGCAGCCGCCGCAGCCGCCGAACTCGTTCGATCCCGTCCTCAAGTGGCAGTGGACCGCGCCGACGGGAAGCGGAAACTTCTACGAAGGGAGCATGGTGACGCCGCTCGTCGCCAACTTCACCGACGACAACGCCGACGGCGCGATCGATCTCTGCGACATCCCCGACGTCATCGTCCCCGTCGGCGGCGGACCGGTCCACGCGAACGGCACGATCTACATGCTCGCGGGCGACACCGGGAAGCTCGAGTACACGTTCGATCTACCGGGCGACACCGACACGAGCGTCAACCCGGCGCTCGGCGACATCGACGGCGACGGCGTCCCCGAAGTGCTCGCGAACGACAGCGAAGGACACCTGGTCGCGTTCGACAACCACGGCAAGGTGAAGTGGAAGAACACGACCGTCGGCGCGTACTACAACGTCATCGCCTCGTATTGCCACGCGATCGCCATCTATGATTTGGACGGCGACGGCAACCCCGAGATCATCGTCGGCTTCGAGGTCTACGACAACAAGGGCAAGCTCAAGTTCGGCTACGACGAATCGTCGTTCAGCGGCCAATACTGGTGCCCCGCGAACATCGCCGCAGATCTCGACGGCGACGGCACGCTCGAGGTCATCTTCGGCAACGCGGCGTTTCACGCCGACGGGTCGAAGTACTGGTCGATCCCCGGACCTCCGGGCCAACCGCAAGTCGCGAACTTCGACACGAACACCGATCCGGAGATCTTCGTCTCGCGCCAAGACGGGATCCTCATCTTGAGCCACGACGGCAAGATCCTCAGCGGGCCGACGCAGCTCTACGACGCGCAGACGTCACCCAACTGCTGGTCGAAGCCTGGCGTCGTCCAAGACTTCGACGGCGACGGGCACGCGGACATCTCGGACTCGAGCTGCGCGACGGTGTCCGTCTACCACGTCGACTCGGCCTACAAGCTGACGGTGAACTGGAAGATGCCGGTCGACGACACGAGCGGTCTCGCGTCGAGCACCGCGTTCGACTTCCTCGGTCGCGGCATCGCCGACGGCGTGTACGGCGATCAAGAGAAATTGTGGGTCTTCCAAGGCATCACGGGCGCGGTCGAGATGAGCCAGATTCGTTCGAGCGGCACGCTCATCGAGTACCCGATCGTCGCCGACATCGACAACGACGGCTCGGCGGACATCGCGGTCGTCTCGAACACGAACGCGTTCCCACAAAACTACAAGAACACGATCGCCGTCTACGAGGACTCGCAGAAGCGTTGGATCCCGACGCGCCGCATTTGGAATCAACACGCGTACAGCGTCGTCAACGTCCGCGAGGACGGCACGATCCCGCCGCACCCGAAGAAGAGCTGGCTGAACCTGAACACGTTCCGCACGAACTCCGAGATCCAGGCTGGCCAGAACTGCTCCGTGCCGCCGCCCAATCCCAAGTAGCCCTGAGCGCGTTACGGCATGCACCCGTAGGCGGCCATCGTCGTCAGGCCGCCGTCGGGGCCGTAGAGCGACGTGTCGCCCGCGTCGGCCGGGATCGGGAGCGTCCCGCAGTGATCCGTCATGAACGGCATCGCGACGTCCATGTTCATGGTCTTCAGCTCGCCGCTCTGGCAGACACCGTTCTTGCACCAGACCTGGACGGCGGGGCCGATGCACGCGTTGCACGCGCCCGGGCTCGGCATCTGCACGCTGTCGCCGGCGTGCACCACGTACGCCGATGACCGGCACGAGTCGGTGACCACGCAGCAGTCCTTGTCGGTGGCGCACGGAATGTTGTCGGGCGGCTGGCTCGTGTAGACCGTGCCGCCGTCGGGCGTGTGCGACCCGCCGCTGCTGCACGCGAGGATGAAGGCGAAGGGGAAGAGAGCGAGGCTTCGTGAGGTCACGCGCAGATCTTAGCGGGCGGCAGAGCAGCGGTAGCTGCGTTTTGTCATCGAGCAGTAAGAAGCTCACTGCTGGAAGCACATGAGCGGCGCGACCCAACCGCAGCTTCCGCTGCTCGCCCACTGCGACCAGTCCACGGTCGTCGCGTCGTCGCGGCCCCACTCGGAGGGATCGCTCGACGAGCTGCTCGTCCAGCTTTGGCACGTCGTGCCGGAGACGAGCGTCCCGTCGTACTTCGTCGAGGTCCACACGAGCGTCACGCCGTTCGGCAGGCTGAGGCCGCTGTTGTCCTTGCCGGGCGTCCCGCTCGATTCGCTCTCGTCGATCGCGTGCTGGAGCGTGCCGCTGACGAGCGCGGTCCAATCGCTCGCGATGGGGGTGCCGTCGACCAGCGTGTACGGAACCGTCGCGTGCGTGAAGCGCGTGACCGGCGTCCCTGTCGCGTCGCTGAGCCACGCTTTGTAGGTGCCCGCGAGGTTGGCCTGCGTCGCGAGCGCCTGACATTTCGCGTCCGCGCCCGACAACCCGCCGAGGTTGCCCGTGTACGTCTGGCTCGTCGTGAAGACCAACTTCGTGTTCGAGCTCACGTCGGGCGCGACGCCGTCGTCGGCGCTCCGGTCCTCGCTCGCGTCGCCCGACTGAGCCGAGTCGCCGCCCGCGTCAGCGCTCGCGTCAGCGCTCGCTCGTTCTTCGCGGCCGCGTCGCCCGCGTCTTGCGCTGGTGGCGCGTCCGCGGCCGCGTCGGCTCCCGTCCCGGTGCTGGTGGCGCATCGCGCGAGCGCCAAGAACGCCGCGATCGCGGGGCCTGTGGAGTGTCGACTCGAGCGCATCGTCATTCAGCATACAGCAACGCAATTTGCCGATTGAATGAATGGCGCGATCTGCGCGTCACTCGCATGTGCGCGGATGTCTTTTCCTCTTTCTCCTCGCGTGTGGGCCGAACGAACCCGCGCGTGTCGGGCGCTTGCGTTGTCACGACTATCCGCGGCCCTGGGACGATCCGCCGGCGGGGCTGGACTCGAACCCCGAGCACCTCGGACCGTGCCCGCGCCCGATTGACGATCGTGTTCGCCTCGGGAGCGACGCAGGCTACATCCTCCTTCCGCGCGACGCGGGTTTCAGCCTCTGAAGTGACTCACGTCGGCGCGGGTTCTGGAGGTTCGGTCCCATCACCTACAAGGCGTGGACCCGCATTGGCAAAGATGCGTCGTGAGGTCGCATGACCCGGACGGACATTCACAGTCCGCCCTGCACGCCGGAGTTCCCCCATACCACATCACGTTCTCGTCGTGACAACGGCCGACCGTCTCACAGACCATCTGCGCCCCGGACTTCGACGTCGCGTAACAGCACACATCGCCGGCGTCGCAATCCGTCGCCCCCCCGCATTCCAAAATCCACCCATCCGCTCGCTTCGGAATGCAGCGCAGATCATATGGAATGCAAATCTCATCAGCGGCGCACACACCCGCGTCGCCGCATGATTCGTTTGCGAGGCTCACGCTGCATTGCGCTTGCCACGCATCGCAATTCACGAACGTAATTGCACCCGCGAGCGCGCAGAGTCGAAAACCGCGCATGGCGTGAGTCTAGCGCCGATTCGAGCTCCCTTCATGGCGGACACGGGATGCTGATTCAGAACGCGATGCGGAGACCGGCGCCCGTGGGTGTCACGTAGGCGGACACGCGATTGACCTCGCGACCTCCGACCTACCTTCACGGAGACCAGCCCGGTCACCAGGAACGCGAGGCCGTTGCCCATGATCACACCCGCTGGCGTCGCTCGTTCGAGAAGAGGTTGCCCACCTGACAGCCGAAGTTCTCGGTGGCGCTCACGAGCAGCGCGCCGACGCCGACCAACATGCCGGCTCCGACCAGCACCACGGCGTTACGTCATCTTCTCCCGCGCGCGTTACCCAGTGGATGCCTTATTCTCCGATGGCCGTGACCGACCCATGCAGCGGGCCGTGCACGCCTTCTCCATGATCGACATCGACGCGTTCGCTGAGTGGGTCGTCGCCAAAGCGCAGAAGCATGGCGTGGCGCTCGACGAACAAAATCTGCGTCACGCGCGCGATGCGCTCGAGCGCGCGCTCTCACGCGACGGTGACGACATCCACGTCGCGTTCACGCTGAGCGGCGTGGCAGGTCCCGTGCAGATCGAGGAGCGCATGACGCGCACCGCCGTCGAGGTGCTCTTTCCGAAGGTCGAGCATCACGAACGCGAGCCCGCGTACGCTCCGGCGCGCGCGCCGAAACCCGCCGCGCCCGCCAAGAAGCCGCGCCACGAAAGAAGAAGAAGAAGAAGAAGAAGAAGAAGCCACGGCGAAGGGCCCACCGTGGGCGCTCGTGATCGCGCTCGTCGTTATCGTGGTGCTTCTCGTGCTCACCCTTCTCGTGGAGCGCGAGAAGCATCGGCAGGAGTCGCCGTCGGACGACGACAAGCACGAGATGCATCACCACTGAGGTACGCTCAAGCTCGAAGATTGGGACGAAGGCGAACCCGTGGTGACCGTGACGCCGCGGCGTCGAGGCGCGGGAATGCGTGACGCGATGGTAGGGTTCGACTGACGTGCAACGACAAGACTACATCGAGCGCATGATCCAACAGCTCGCCGCCGCGATCGCGCGAGCGGTGGGCGCGGCGAGGGCGGGCGACGCGCAGCGGGCACGCGAGGAGATCGAGACCGCGTGGAACGGGTTCGTCGGCCTTCGCAGGCGCGACATCGCGAGGCTCGATCCTGCGACGATCCGCGCGCTCCTCGGCGACAAACGCGAGCTCGCGATCATGTTGCTCGAGGCCGAGGCCGAGCTCGGCGACGCGGACGCCGCGAAGATCCTGGGTGCGCTGCGCTGACGCTCGACGTACCGCCGCATTTGGACATGGTGCGGATGACGACGGGGTTGAGGCTCCCCGCAGATTCGATCCAATAGACGTTCACGTCATCGACGACGATCGGGCCCATTTGCGCCGCGTCGAACGAATTTTCGTAAAGGACACTCGGCGAGGGACTACTCGCGCAAGGCACGGCGCGCGGCACACTCCAGTCGTGGCACGCTCGAAACGGCGGGGCGTCGGTGAGACCGGCTTCAGGTGTCGTCGCATCGAGCGGCGTTCTCCCTCCGCACGCGAGAAAGATCGCGAGAAAGGCCCGCGCGATACGCATCGCCGACGAGCGTAGCAGTCATCCTAGGCCGTGGGCCGCATCCTGATCGGCCGAAGCCCTGACGACTCGGTCTTCGCGCTCACGTCCTGCTTTGTGCCGCGGCCGGTGATGGTCTCGCGTCAGCGTTTTTTTTTCGCGATGAACTCGTTCGTGTACACCGCGGTCTTCTCGTAGCTCGCGCGCGTCGTTTCGGCGATGAACTTCTCGATCGCTCCGCCGACGCCGAAGATGTTCACGTGGAGCTCGACGTCGCAAATGCGCTCGACCTTGTCGTCGCCGCGCGGCTCGACCCAGAGCTGGCCTGCGATCTTGACCTTGTCGCTGAGCTTGCTGGTCACGATCTCGTAATCGAACTTGCCCGTCTTCGCGTCGAGGCGGCCCGTTTCGGTGTACGTGATTCCGCCGCCGATCAGCTTCTGGACGACGGCGGGGGTCTCCGTCTTCGGCTCGGTGAGGATCTTGCGCGTGCGATCGCCGCCCGGCTCGCCCGTGATCTCGAGGATCTCGAAGCTCCTGAAGCCGAGCGCGTTCATGTAGAGCCCCTCGTTGTACTCGCGATCGAAGAAGAGCTTCGTCCAGAACGTGTGCGCGTCGCAGTCGAAGATGTTGGCGCAACGAAACTTCATCGGGCGACGCTAGCACGCTCGGCTAAACCTTCACCGCGGCGATCACCTTCGCGAAGAGCCCGACGGACCCGATGGGAACGCGCGTGAACGTCACGCGCCCCGCGCTCTCGTTGACGCGCGTCTCCTTGAAGACGTCGTGCTTCGCGAGGGCGCTCTCGAACGCCGACCGCGCCCGATGCCCCGCCGTCTTCTTCCCGCGCAGCGCGCGCGTCGCCGCGTTGATCTGCGCAGCCGTGAGCTCCGCGAACGGCGTGGGCTTGTCCTCGATCGAGATCTTCAGCTTGTCGAACGCGACCGGAAGCCTCCCGCCAAGCGCGCCGTGCTTCGCCTCGAGCCACCCGAGCGCCGCGTCGAGGTTCGTCGTCCCGTACCGCTCTTCTTCCGCCGGGCTCGCGTACCGCGCGACGCGCATGTTCCGCTGCGCGGTGCGCTCGTCGGTGTGAAGCCGCGCCTTGAAGAACTCCGCAGCCGTCTTGTACCCGCCGAAGACGTAGAGCGGCGGATCGTGATCCACGGCTTCCGCCGCGGCCTCCCAGAGCTCGTCGAACGCCGCGGCGCCCTCGTGCTCCGCCGAGTCGAGCCGCGCGCCAATCGCGTCCCACGCTTTCTTCAGCGAGGGATCCACGGCGACCTTCACGTCACGCGCGGTCGCCTTGCTTCGCTTCGCCTTCTTCGCCTTCGCCATGGCGGCAGGTGTATCCGAAAACGTGGGCGCCATGAATGGCGGGTCGGGGCGCCATGAATGGCGCGTGGCCCAAAGGCCGGCCCCGTACCCTACCGAAAGCGCTCGATCTTCATCTGTTGCCCGCTCGCGCCGGTGTGGCAGAGCGCGTACTCGATGAGCTTCTTGTTGCTCCCGCTCGCGAGGAACGCGCCGATGGTCTTGTGGTCGTGGCCTTCGAGGCGCGCGTAAATGACCCACGGGCTCCCCGGCAGCAAACACGTGAAGACCACGGTTTGATCGTCGAACGTCATCTCGACGGGGACCTCACCGCCGAGCACGTCGACGGGCGCGTCCGATCCGATCCACGTCGGCTTGCCGAGCACCGAACGAACGGCGGCGGCGCTGTCGCCCGGGTGGATGCGCGTTCGAAACGTGGCGAAGGCGTCCGCGCAGCGCTCGTCCACGGAGCGGTGCGGATCGTCGGCGATCGACACGGGTGGTTGCATGATCGACGCATCGATGCGCGGGGGCGCGCCCGCGTCGACGGGGGCGATCGCGACGTTGGGCGTCGGTGCCGGCGAGCATGCAACGAACAGAACCGCAATCGACGCGTGGAGCTTCACGAGCTCTTTTACGTACGACCCACGCCAAAGCGTTCCCGGTCCGCTGCATGAAACGAGCTTCGTCGCGGCTCACGCCTTCGGCGCCGGCACCTTCACGCGCGTCTCCTTGAAGCGTCTTCATGGCGTCTCGCTGACAGGCGAACCCATGTCCGACGCTTTTTCCACGTACGATGCCGCGATGGCCACGATTCAAGCTCGATTCCTCGCCGCCATCGCCGCGGGGCTCGCGGGGTGTCACGAGTCGCAGACGTCGACCGTCGACATCGCGCCGCTCCCCATGCCTTCGCAGGGCCCGAACGCGATGGCGTCGGCGTCCGCGAGCGCCGCGCCGGTGCAGTCGCTCGAGATGGTCGCTTCGGCGGCGCCTCCAGCGTCGACGTCGCCGCGTCCGCACGCGTCGATGAAGTGTCCCGACGGCGCGAAGCTCGAGCACCGCTGCGTCGCGCCCAATACACCGCCCTATACGGGCGGAAACATCGTGCCGACGGGGCCGTACACGGGGTTCGATCAACACGGCTGCTACGCGGCGTCGGCGATCCAGACCTCGTGCAACGGGATCAACACGGCGCGCGGGCCGATCTTCGCGAACAACCAATGCTGCTTCGACGTGTGTCAGGGGACGCCCGCGCCGTGTGGGAGGCCGCTGCTCGTCGATGGCCGCGCGCGCCTCGCGCCGGTCGTGTCGCGTGCGGACTGGAGCGCAGCGCGGCTCGATCTGAGCGCGGGCTCGCGCGAGATCCGTGATCGCGCGGCGCGCGCTTGGCGCGAAGACGCTGCGGTCGAGCACGCCTCGGTGGCGGCGTTCGCGCGCCTCTCGCTCCAGCTCCTCGCGCTCGGCGCGCCGAGCGATCTCGTCGCCGCGGCGCACGAGGCCGCGCTCCAGGAGATCGACCACGCGCGGGCCTGCTTTGCCATCGCCGCCGCGCTCGGCGACGAGGCGCCGCTCGGCCCCGCGGCGCTCGTGATCGAAGGCGTCGCGTGGACCACGTCACTCGTGGACGTCGCGCGCGAGGCAACGCGCGAGTCGTGCATCGGCGAGACTGTCTCGTCCCTCGTGCTCTCGCGCGCCGCGGCGATGTGCGCCTCCGAATCGCAGCGTGCGATGCTCGAAACGATGGCCGAGGACGAGCTCGAGCACGCCGCGTTCGGCTGGAAGCTCGTCGCGTGGGCGTGCCGCGTGGGCGGCGAGCCGGTTCGCGGCGCGGTGACCGACGCGCTCATCATGCGCAAATTCGACGCGGTTGCCCCACGGGGCGACGACGCCGTGGAGTGGCGCCGCCTCGGACGCATCACACAAGAGGACATGGTCGAAGTGCTGCACGACGCGGGCGCCGTCGTCGCGGACGTGCGCCGGGCGCTGCTCGCGTCGTGATGCGTGCGCGGCGAAGGCGATGAGCCTCAACCCGGGGCCGCTCTAAGGAGGAAGCGTGCTGTCCGTCGGCGAGGTCGATTGACCGTGTGGGCTTTGCTACACTTCGAGCCATGAGCGACGCGGATGCTGCAGCTCGGCGGGCGCGCCGCTCGCGCTGGTCTTCGCAGGTGTACCGCGGCCCGAACGCGCTCGCCGAGATGGAGGCGGACGACCTCGCCGAGTGGGCAGCGATGAGCCCAGCCGACAGGCTGGCCCTCGCATGGCTCCTCAGCGCCGCGGCAGAAGGGATTTCGAATGACGCTGCATTTGCCGCCCGACTTCCTCGATCTTCTTATCGAGTTGAACCGCGTTAGCGCGAAATACCTGCTCGTGGGAGGTCACGCCGTCGCGTTCCACGGGCGTCCGCGCGCGACGAAGGATTTCGACCTGTGGATCGAAGCCTCGCCGGAAAACGCGCGTCGGGTGGTGGCTGCGCTCACCGCGTTCGGCGCGCCGCTCGGGCAACTCACGCAATCCGACCTCGAGCGCCCCGGGCACGGGTTTCGAATGGGCTCGCCGCCGTTTCGGATCGAGATCCTCACGGAGATCTCGGGCGTCGAGTTCGGTGACGCTTGGAACGCGCGCCAGCCGTGGACGATCGACGACGTGACCCTTGGTGTCATCGGCCGCGACGACCTCATCAAGAACAAGCGCGCAGCGGGCCGCCCACAAGACTTAGCGGACGTCGATGTGCTGGAGCGTCAAGCGAACAGTAAGGAGAGCAAGTCGTGACGCCGGAGGACCAAGAAGCGCTGATGGCAGAGCTCGTCAGGTTCATGCGGCACCTTCGCGACACGACGCCCAACGCGCAAGCTGCGTGGGACGAGCTTCGTCGCGGCCTTCAGGAGGCCGAGGGGCACGACATCGGCGAGATGCCAACCCAGGATGAAGGGTGGACATCCTCCAACGAGCACGTGCAAGCGGATCCGGCCACGCTCCCTCGCTTGCTGTTCTATGCGGTCTTCTTCAGCGGGGCATCACCGCGGGGCGAGTTCGGACGATGATCGATGGGACATGGGACAATACACGAAGGCGTTTCGAGCCAAGATGGTGCAGCGGCTGCTCCGGGCCCGATGCATGTCGGGACAACTATCTTGAAAGTCACCGACGGCACGCCATCGATGGCGCGTGTGGCCCAAGGCCGGCCCAGTGCCAAGGCCCGCCACCTTGAACCGAGCGTCTCTCGATGAGCTCGAAACGTCAGCCGCAAGGCGCCGCGTGGCCAAGCTCGCGCCGAGTACCGTCCACTATGTCTGCCAATAAGCTCAGTCACTCAGAAGTTGCTCACGCGTCCGCGGCGCGAAATATTGCGTAATGTTACCGTAGCGGCCGTCCCCTGCATGGTAACGCCCCTTTCCACACGCTCTCTCCTCAAAAACCGTCTTCAGCACCGGTCACAACCACGACGACCGGTATGAGCATCGGCTGCACGCGGTTGGTGGTCTAACTGCGTTCATTCAACGGCACGTGCCACCCACAGCGGTCTACAAATCGTCATTGCGGCTCTTGCAACCAGGAAAAAAAAGAGTGCTCTGTTGACGAGCGAGCGAAGGGCGTGAGGGGGACGAGGAGGGTACGGCGATGCGGAAGTGGGCACTCGCACTGGGTGGCGTGGTGGCGTGTGGATCAGCGCACGAGGATGTGGCGTCGTCGAATGCGACCGTTGCGTTACTCCCTGGGCCGACGGAACCAAACGTCGGTCGCTGGACCGTCGAAGAGCCGGGGACGCCAGTGCTCGGGCCGTGCATCACCGGCAGGCCCCATTCCTTTTGCTACACGCTCACAAGTAAACTCGACAATCCGGAGCTGCGTACTAAATTACCACATGTGCCGTTCGCTAGGTTCCGCAACGCTCGTGAAATACGTCACGTGCCAATGGAGATAGACATACAAGCACGCACGGACGTGAGCATATCACCGGGCGATCTCCACTTCGTTCTCGACGGGCTGGTCGACACGCCCGTCGACTTCCAGAACATTCCGCTTTTTGAGCTGGAATCAGCTGTACAGTCCAATCTATTTGTCTACCCTGAAGTGACCGCGAGTTACGTCGCACCGGGAACCGCCGACCTCTACACGCGCGGCATTCGTCTAGGCTACCCGCCGCTCGATGTACGATCACAAGATGTGTCGACGGACTTCAGCCTCGACCACACTATCACCGCCGTGCGCGTTGCGCTGGACCCGACCGTGGTCCTGACCCCCGTACAAGTCTTCGCTGCCCAGAGCTGTAGTTTTCGAGACTATGACGGACTCGGCAGTGTTGAAGGGGCTCTCGCGCTCTACGATCAGGTTCCGAACTTCTCAGAACTCGACTCGATCGAACCAGGGTTATTGCTCGGAACCGACAGGAGCGAATGGACCGATTTTGGCCCGACGACTCTTCCGGCAAAATCGCAAACGTGGCTATCGACCGATCTGCAAGAATACCAGCCGCTGCGTTTCGCGGGCAGCGGTTATTACACACCTGATTCGGTCTGGCGCGACTGTGGTGTCCAGTTTCGCCTTGTGCGATTTGGGAAGTTCGAGACGGACGATTCGTACAACTCGTCGGGACATAAGACGTGCCCTAATTACGCGGGGGGGCATGTCGCCTCGCAGGATCCGGAAGGCGTATGTGGAGACCTTTACGCCCAACTAACTAACTGCGCAGGTTACCCTCGAACCGATTCCCACCGTCATCGTAGTCGAGGGTTCACTTCCAGGCGCCAATGCGGTCACTCTCATTAATGGCATGGGCAGGGACTGACCTGCCTGCCGAAAATTGGGCCATTGGTTGCTAAAAATTTGACTCTCTCCGCCAGCCACGGAGAGGCGCATGCGCAAGAGCAGATTCACCGAAGAGCAGATGGTCAGGATCGTTCGCGAGGCCGACAAGACGCCGGTCGCCGAGGTCGCGAAGAAGCACGGCGTGAGCGACGAGACGATCTACGTCTGGCGACGGAAGTTCGGCGCGATGAGCGCCGACGACGCGAAGCGGCTGAAGTCGCTCGAGGTCGAGAACACGAGCTGAAGAAGATGCTCGCCGATCGCGATCCTCGAGATCGAGGTGCTCAAGGAGATCAACGCAAAAAAATGGTGAGCGCGCCCGGTCGTCGGCAACAGGTCGCCTACGCGCGCTCGCGCGGCATCTCCGCTCGACGAGCGTGCGCAGCTCGTCGGCGTGGCGCGCTCGGGTCTGAGCTACGTCTCGAAGCGCGAGGTGGCCGACGCGCCGATGCTGACGCGGATGCGCGAGCTCGCAGCGCAGTACCCGCGCTACGGCTATCGCCGCATGCGGATCTTCCTCGAGCGCGAAGGGCACGCGATGAGCGCGGACCGCGCGCTATCGGCTCTGGCGCACGGCGGGCCTCCAAGTGCCCCGCAAACGCCCGCGTCGGCGCGTCGCGGCGTCGCCGCCCGCGACCGACGCCGCCGAACGGGCCTGAATGACGTCTGGGCGATACGACTTCGTCTTCGACGCCTGCGCCGACGGCCAGCAGATCAAGTGCCTCACTGTCATCGACGAGTGGACGCGCGAGTGCCTCGCCATCGACGTGGCCGGCAGCATCCGCTCCGGCCGCGTCGTCGACGTCCTCGCGCGCCTCGTCAGCGTGCACGGCGCGCCGCGCTATCTCCGTCGCGACAATGGGCCGGAGTTCGTCTCGAAAGCGATTCTGGCTGGACGACAGGACGAGCGTATCGACACGGCCCTCATCGATCCGGGCAAGCCCTGGCAGAACGGCGCCGACGAAAGCTTCAACGGGAAGTTTCGCGACGAGTGCCTCACGATGGAGTAGTTTCGGAGTCGAGCCGAGGCCGTTGCCATCATCGAGACCTGGCGGCGGCACTACAACGACGTCCGACCTCATTCGAGCCTGGGCTACCGGACGCCAATTGAGTTCACGCGAGAGGCAAATGGGTGTAATAAGATTTGAGATCAAGAACGAGAGAGTCGAGTTTGGAGCAATCGGTGGTCCACTGAAGGCAGGCAGGTCGGGACAATCCCGTTTCCTGCGTGCCGCGTAGCGTAACCGCCTCCTCCCTTCCAGCCGCCATCGCGCACGAAATGGGACATTGGGCAGGCCTTTGCGATTGCGGCTGTATCGGTCCGAAATTGCTGTCTGCCCGACACGCAAGGAGGCCACTGCGAGATGATGTTTTCGACAAATCCGCTTCCACCGCCAACGGACCATGAGTGCACTTACATGCGCAACTGGGCCATAGCTAACAACAACGTGCGCACGGCCGACTGGCGCGACTTCTGGGTTAAGGCGAATAGTTGTCCTGGACCTGGTTGCGCATCTCCCCCACCGCTGGGCCCGTAATGAGAACACATACTCTTCTGCTGATTGTAGTTTCGTGCGGAGGGCAAGAGTTTCGGACTTCCCACCTCCCGACCCGAACGCTGTGCCCTACGATAACGGGATAGGTGCCCTTATCGAGGTGCCGGCTGGCAAGACACACATTGGCTTCTGGTCTGTCTCGGACAACAAATCGCTCGTCCCCATTGATTGTGCCCTGTCACCCAACGGTAATGACGGTAGTATCGTGGGCGACGCGCCGACGAATATCGAAGTGACCGTTGATTCATTCGAGCTGATGGAGACGGAGGTCAGCAACCAAGCGTACGCGGTGTGCGTTAACGCTGGGGCATGCGTTGCTCCGGACGTGCCGCTCAGGGACATGCAAGGCAACGCACTCGATTGGCGCGCCGCCGACCTCGCCAATCAACCGGTCCTCGTGAGTTGGAATCTCGCCTGCGCTTTTTGTCGGCATTATGGCGGCAACCTGCCAACGGCGGGAGAGTTCTCGCGTGCTATCTCCGGCGACGAGGTCAGCTACGCGACGGCGACGTTGATCGACGAGTGGCGCAACTGCTGGGCTGGTTCAACTGAATTGGAATGTGCGCGCATGCCCAATCACTCGGGGTGGGTCGGCCCTCTTCTCGATGTGGGAACGGACTCGATGGATCTCGGTGCTTACGGACACCACGATCTCTTCAACAATGCGGCGGAATGGCTTCGAGGCGATCCTGTCATTCCAAATGCGTCCTCATGCGACACAAGGGCGGAATCGGAGCTCGCACTGAAGAACGGCGAATTCAACGGGGACCTTGTGTACATTCCCGTGGTTTCATTACAAGAGTTCGGGCCTTTTCCAGGCGGGCAGTTCGCTCCGCAGTACCATGCCCTTGCGGCCGCGGGAGCCCCGACGGGCTTCCGGTGTGCGTTTCCGCCCAAGTGAATCAGGCTCAGGCACAGGCCGCCGTAGCGCTATTTCGCGGGTACGTGGTCGCGCATCGGTACTTGGCTGTGCCTTAAACAAGGCGTGCGCCGTGCACGCGCCTCGGCGCGAGCAGATCTCATTCGTGCCTTGCGCCTGCCGTACTTCTTGATCACACGCCTCAGCGCGAAGCGACAACGCTACCCGTGCAGATGCTGTTCTCTTCGAACTTCGGTGCGAGTGGGTCAGGCTTGTGCGGGCAGGAGGCGTCACACCCAAGAAGTCGCCGCTGTACCGCGGGTGAGCACGCTGGTTCTTGGATATATGCGGTCGCAATGCGGTTACCGAGCATCGCGTTGCGTCAGCTTTGCTACGTTCTCAACGTCAACAGCCATAAGGTTATAAGAAATGCCAACAACGACGAACGCGGCACACAACGGTCTACCTTGACAACTCGACGCTATGTGATGCGTTCAAAGCGAAGCGCTTCAACGGTTCGGCCCACTATCAGGAGCTCTTCGTGGGTGCGTCGATATCGCGCCACGAGTGAACCTTTGCCTGTGCCTCAATGGGCACCTTGGCGATCTCGCGCCGTGGGCGGATCTTTGTAAACAGCCGACGCGATGGCCGCCTGGTACGACGCCATGCCGATCGTCTGGGTGCGATCGTTTAGCGACGTGTGGGAGGCTGAAGACAACGACGCGGTCATGCTCGCGCTTACTGGCAAACGACGCCCGGTCAACCCGTACGGGCCGTCCATGATGGTCGCATTCCACGAGCTGACGGCAGACGCAGCTTCGCAGTTGTTGGGCGCAAACGCGGTGCCCAAGGCATCGCGCGCGCTTCGCACGTCTGGAAAAGCGAACGAGGCAAGGGAGTGGATGGTGAGCATGGTCCCGATCGTTTACGCGGACCGCAGAGATCACCGCCACTTGAGCGACGCTCAGAAGACGAACATCATCGCGACCAAGCACTATGAACAATTGGACGACAAAGCTAAGAGCGCTCTCATGCGACTTCAGCGGATCGGCAGCAATCGCGATAGGTGCGTTCTCTCCAAAAGAAGCCGCATCGAGGCTGCGCGCCAGCTTCGACGCCGATCCGACGCTCCTACCCTCGTGGCGCCTCTCTACAGACGTGAGTGCGAGCGTCCTGGAGGCTATGTCGCGGAAACCCACCCTGTCCGCGAAGGTGAGAAAAGACTTCAGCGGGACATTTTACTATTACGTACACGCCGCAGTAGGCGCGGCCTATTGTGACGCTCTCACGTGTGACGCCAAGATCGCTCCGGCCGTGCAGCCGCTTCGCAGAACTCTTTTGCGTGCACCAGCGCTTTGCGTCGGTAAACATCCTGGCGGTGAGGCGGGCTTCGTTCGCGACCTAATGGCCGCAGTCGAAAACGCCTCCCGCGCTCAGAGCGGCCGAGCCGTCGTGTAGATCGCGCTCGCGATCTTTGCGAAGACGCCGTCCTTCGCAGGATGTTCGTCATTCATCGGATGCGCAGCACAAAGGGTATCATCGCTAGCGAGGTCGATCACACCGATGGTCGATTTTCGAGCCCACGGCGTTTACTCGGGCGTGCAAGAAGACGTGCTGCTCGTCGTTCTCGCCGCCGAAAAAGAGGGTGGCGGCGCGAACGTCACAATCCAGCGCGGCGTGTCGTTCGACGAGCAAGATCGCGCGCTGAAGTTGGACACCTACTGCATCACGACCCATGACGGCGCGACGCACTATGGTGGAATCGTAGCCTGGTCAGTCGAGTCCGGTTTCGTCACGTTGCAGCTGAGCCCCCAAGCGCGTCGAACGTTGGCTGTCGATGGTGGCTTCGAGATAAGCATCCCGCGCGAGTCGACAGATTCCGTTCGAGAGTGGCTCGCGAAAATCATCGACACGCCGACGCCGTAGTCTGCCTCGAAGCTCTACACTCTCGCCAGATGCCCAAAGCAAAGCTGCCGGCCCCGCGCGATCTCGAACGCATCTGCAAAGGGATCGCGACGCTGGACGCGATTCTCTCGGAGGATTGGGAGGCGCGGTACTACTCGTTCAACGCAAAATGGAATCCGAAGCGCAAGGAGCGGATGGCGTCGATGCGCAACGGGTCGGGTGATGAGTGGTTCATCGTGTTCGCGAAAACGTTCACGTTCGTGAAGAGCTTTTGGCACGAGCACGCGCCCGGAAAAGTGAAGACGATCTACGCGGGACTGCCTGAAGAGCTCGCTACCGCAGCTCGAAGAGGCCGCGTTCTCCATGCAGGACGTCACGTTCGGCGGATATCACGATGGCAAGACTTGGACGTTGCGCGGCGATGCTGCACCGATGAGCGACGAGCTCGCCATCTTGAGTGGCGATCCTGCGCGGTACGTCGCGTACGCCGCGGAGTACTTCGAAGTCGACATTCCCGAGGCGCGGTCGCGCACGTGCTCGCGGCCAAGAAGCTCGACGCGAAACTCATCACGAAGCTCGTCGGACAGCGCACGCTCGCGGAGATGAAAGAGGACTTGGCGGAAATCGCGTACGGACGGTGAACGCGAGATGCCGTCGGCCGAAGGCCAGCCATGGCCTGGCCAGGACGCGCGGCGCGTGGCCCGCCTGATGGCACAATGGGTGGTCGCGCACGAGCTCTTCGACGCACGTCGGTCTCTACTGTCACATGTGAAGGGCCGTGCGCGAGCGCGCGTGCAGCCGTTCGATTCACACACGATTCACACACGGGCAGCGCTCGCGTTCATGTCGGCGGGGCATCGTCAGATGAAGCGCACCGCGATCACGTTCGTCCGCCGATGGCTCTCGCTTGCTCGCGGTCCGTTCCATCCGCGCCCGACCGGAGGGGCCGGCCTTCGCGTCATCGCGCCCGACGGCAGCTTCGACGGCTCCGACGCCTCCCACGTGGCGCCCTACCTCGTCGTCCGCGTGGAGGCTGCGCTGCCCTCCGGGCTACCTCATGGCGCGCTTGCTCGACGGCGGCGTCTCGGCCGACTGTGGGAAAATGTCGAAGTCGACGCCGACTGTAACGGCCGAACGTGCTCGCGCCGCGGCACGCTCTCGGGCTCGGGATACCTCGTCACGACTGCGCTCGATGGTCCGCCGCCGATCGTATCCGGATGGTTGCCGCGATGAGTCGCGTCGGTTGCGGTTGACCGTCTGCTATCCTCGCGCCGTGAGCTGGCACCTCGCCCTTCACGCCCATGTCGCTGGTGAAATCCGAGGCCGCGCGCGGCGCGTGGCACGATGAGCCATGTCGCCGGCGAGCCTAAAGGGCTTCGACCACGAGGAATGGTTCACCACGTTTCGCCCGTCCACGGTGGAAGCCCATCTGCGCGAGGCGGCCGCCTGGAGCCGCTCGTCGGGGCACGAGTTCATCGACTGGCGCATCGAGGGCATCGGCATCGACCTTCGAGGCCTGCTCTCGGAGGGAAACTTGCCGGAGTGGATGGGTTCCATCGTGGCGACGCTGCGGCAAGCTGCAGCCATCGGCGGCGTCGGGAAGGCGGTCTTCTTCGGGCTCGCGCAGCCCGTCGCCTTCGAGCTGATGGCCAGCAAGAAGGCCAAGTGGCGGGAGCTGACCGGGCCCAGCATCGCGGGCGCGGGCGAGCAGCGGATAGTCGCGATCACGCGCCTCTCTCGCGCGCTCGCACTGGAGACGCAGGTCCCACGCTATCGGCCACGACGGAGCCCATGCTGGCGCTGGAGGTCTACGAGCAGCTCGACGACAACCGGCGCGATCGCTGGTTTCTCGCCGAGCTCGAGCGGCTGCGCGGCGCGTCGTAGCGCACGATGGGACGGCCCATACCCTGTGCGCTACAGTGAACCCGATGCCCAAGACGAACGAAGAGCTCGAGCGCATCATCGAGGCGGCGTGCGCCCTCGACGAGACCAACGTCGCCTCGCCGGAGGAAGATGCTCCACGGAAATCTGGACCGCCACCAAACTACTTTCCGCCAGCAACCAAGAAGAGATTGCGGACGCCGAAAAAACAATCGGGCAACCGCTGCCCAACATCCTCCGGCGCTTGTACGGTGTGGCCAACGGCGGCGGGATTGAGCAACACACCGACGAGGACCGCAACGAGCAGGGCGTCCGGCCTCAAGCGCGTAAGGCATCTCCTACTCGCGCACTCGTAGCGACCTCACGTCATGCGCGCTCGCGTGTCGACGAGGACTTGGACATACGGAGTCGATTCGAATGAATCCGCGACGTATATTCGAACTCCAGATCGAAAATGCCGTGCCCGCAGTGAACGCCGCGAAGGCGACCGTGTGCGCGACGCTCCTCGGCTTGACGGCGGCGACGGCGTGTCCTGCGAGCGACGCGCACCAGAGGGCGAGGAGGAGCAACATCACGTAGAGCGCGATCGGCGTGTGCATTCGGTTCGCCATCATCCTCGTCGCGGTCATGTCGAACATCATGAAGCGCGCACCGGTGATGGTCGCGGCAACTGGCTGCGCGTCGGGCGCGCGCCATTGGCCGCGCTTTGCGTCCATAGCGTCCGGCCGATGGCGTTCGTCCTCGCGACCTCCTCGTCAGCCGCCTTCGTGTTCGGAAGGCGCGGTAGGGCTCGATCGCGAGTCCACGTAGTCGCGAGAGATTTGTTTGAGCTCCGTGCGCGTGGGCTCGAACCGAGCTCGAGCCGCGCGTACGCGGTATCGATCGCGTTGCTTCTCCTGATCAGCCGTCGACGTGCATCGACCGATCGAGGCGGCGGCGAACGTGAAGCCATGAGCTTCCCGAAAAGCGCGAAAAGGGCCGTTTCCATCGTGCTGAACGCGTCTCGTTCACCGATTCCCACGCTTCGTCAGCCAGCGCATTCCGACGCGACGGCCCATCTCGAGGAACAGAAGCATCCCCACGAAGAGCAACAGCGCGACCGGGAGTGAGGGTGGCGATTGTCCATGCGTCACTCCGCCGAACCTGGAGCATCGCGTGCCATCCACGTGCGGACGTGCGGATTGGGCGCACGCATTGCTTCGCAGGTCGCATGGTCAGCGCCAACGACAACGACATTCAAAGCCAAGCTCGTCGCGTCGCGCATCGTTCATGTTCGCGACCGGCATCGAGAACAGCTTCCCAACGATCCAGAGCGGCAAAGTGCGCGTGGATGAAATGGAGAAGTGCCGGCACTATGAGATGTGGCAGCACCGACTTCGACTGCGTCGCAGGACCTGGGCATCCGCTTCCTGCGGTACGGGCCGCCCCTGCACCGCACCTTTCTTGGTCCGAAACCGCTACGACTGGTCGTTCGCAGACGTGACCTTCGCCGATCGCTCAAGCGCCGCGACATCATGCCGATCATCGACCTCTGCCACTTCGGCGTGCCCGACTGGATGGGCAACTTCCAGAACCCCGACTTTCCGCACCTCTTCGACGGCGTACGCCCGCGCCTTCGCCGAGCGCTTCCCCTGGGTGCAGCTCTACACGCCGGTCAACGAGATGTTCATCTGCGCCACCTTCTCGGCCCGCTACGGCTGGTGGAACGAGCAGTTGACCGAGCGACCAGCTTTCGTCACCGCGCTGAAGCATCATGGTCAAGGCCAACGTCCTGGCGATGCAGGCCATCCTCGACGGTGCGGCCCGACGCGATCTTCATCCAGAGCGAATCCTCGGAGTTATTTCCACGCCGAGAACCCGGCGGCGATTCAAGCCGGCCGAGATCATGAACTCGAGCGCGCTTCCTCTCGCTTGACCTCAACTACGGCCGGCGCGTCGAGACTCGGAGATGTACGAGTACCTCATCGACAACGGCATGACGCGCGACGAGTACCACTTCTTCCTGGAGCATCCGTCTCAAGCACCACTGCATCCTGGGCAACGACTACTATGTGACCAACGAGCACCGGGTGTGCGCCGACGGCTCGACCGTGCGCCGTCGGGCGAGATCTTCGGCTACGCCGTGATCACCTGCGCAGTACTACGACCGCTACCATCTGCCCGTGATGCACACCGAGACCAACCTCAGCGAGGGCCCAAAGGCGACGAAGCCGGTGTACTGGCTGTGGAAGGAGTGGGCCAACGTGCTGCGCGTGCGCAACGACGGCATTCCGATCGTCGGGTTCACCTGGTATTCGCTGACCGATCAGGTCGACTGGGACATCGCGCTGCGCGAGGACAACGGCCATGTCAACCCGCTCGGCCTGTATGATCTCGACCGCAAGCCGCGCCCGGTCGCGCACGAGTACAAGCGCGTGATCGACAGCTGGGCGAACCTCGCGCCGACGCGTAGCAGCTGCCACAGCTGCCTGACCGTTCCCATCGACATGACCACGGTCGTCGAGCAGCTCCAGCAAGCCGCTTGATTGGCCGGTCGCACGCATACCACGCACGCACGCGATGCTGCTCGCGCGCGAAACGTTCGCTCGACGTGACATGAAGTAACCGATCGCCGCGGCTCGAGCGCCGGTGGCACACGCGTTGCACACGGACGCCTCGACATGACGACGTGGATTCTGCTCGCCGCGGTACGCGCCGGGATCATCCTCACCGTGCTCGCGCTCGGATTGCGCGCGAGCTTCGACGACGCGACTTTCCTCGTTCGGAGGCCGACCAAGCTCGGCAAGGCGCTCTTGTCGATGAACGTCGTCATGCCGCTCTTCGCCGCGGAGATATCTCGATGTTCGAGCTTCAACCGTGGTGAAGATCGCGCTGCTGACGCTCGCTGTCTCGCCGATTCCGCCGTTTCTGCCGAGCAAGGCGCTGAGGGTGGGGGCGACGCGGCGTACACGATCGGTTTGCTCGTCGCGGCGTCGGTGCTCGCGATCGTCTTCGTGCCGCTCTCGGTCGAGCTGCTCGGCGTGGCATTTCGCCGTTCCGTGCAGGTGTCGGTCTCGAGCGTCGTGCTCATCATGGCGACGACGGTGCTTGCGCCGCTCGCCGTCGGCTTGCTCGTTCATCGCCTCGCTCCTACGTTTGCGGCGCGCAGCGCCAAACCGGTTTCGATCGTCGGATTGGTCGTGCTCGTCGCCAGCGTGATCCCGATCGCGGTCGTGGCCATGCCGGACACAATCTCTCTGATCGGTGACGGCACCCTCCTCGCGCTCACCGCGTTCGTCGTCGTCGGCCTCGTCACGGGTCATCTCCTCGGCGGCCCGGAGCACGGCCAGCACGGTGCTCGCGCTCACGACGTCGTCTCGCCACCCCGGGATCGCCTTGGCGATCGCCGAGCGCGAACTTCGCCGAGCCATCACCGCCTTTTGCAGCACGATTCTGCTCTACTGGATCATGACGACGTGTCGTTTTCGATTCCCTACTAGATCGCATACTGAAACCCCGTGGCGCGAAGAGCACTCAGCACGCGCCACGGCCGCCCCGTGCACGCGCATTGAATTCGACGAAAAGACGAAGTAATGGCGAATCGCAAGGAACCCAACATACGCTCGTCCTGTGGGGCGACGACATCGGCGCTCTGGAACCTAGGCATCATTACAGCCACGGCATGATGGGTTATCAAACGCCCAACATCGACCGCTTGGCGGCTGAAGGTGCGTCGTTCACGCGACTTCTCCGGCCAGCAGAGTGCGCCGCCGGCGCGCTGCCTTGTCGCGGGCCGGAACCCGACTAGCACCGGGCTGACGAAGGTGGGCATGCCCGGCGCTGACGTCGGACTTTAAAAAAGATCCGACGATCGCCAAGCTGCTCAAGCCGCTCGGCTACGCCACCGGCCAATTCGGCAAGAACCACCTCGGCGACCGCGACGAGTTTCCTGCCGACCATGCACGCTTCGACGAGTTCTTCGGCAATCTCTATCACCTCAACGCGGAAGAAGAGCCGGAGCAACCGGACTATCCGAAGGATTCTCGATTCAAGAAGATGTTCGGACCGCGCGGCGTGCTCCATTGCGTCGCCGATGGCAAGGGCGGGCAGACAATTCAGGACACGGGCCCGCTCACCAAGAAACGCATGGAGACGATCGACGAAGAGATCACCGACGCTGCGATCGAATGGATCGAGAAACAGGCCAAAGCCGAGAAGCCCCTTTGGTACAACTCGACGGCCATGCACTTCAGGAGCCACGTCGCCGAGAAGAACCGCGGCAAGAGTGGGCAGGACGAATACAGCGATCGCATGGTCGTTCACGACGAGCAGATCGGCATGACGCTCGACAAGCTCGACGAGCTAGGCATCGCCGAGGACACGATCGTGATGTACTCGACGGACAACGGCCCGAACGACACGTGGCCCGACGGCGCGAACACGCCGTTCCGCAGCCAGAAAGACACCAACTGGGAAGGCGGCTGGCGCGTCCCGCGTTCATCCGATGGCCGGGCAAGATCAAGCCGGGGTCTTCACCGGAATCGTCTCGCACCAGGACATGCTGCCGACGTTCCTCGCGGCGGCCGGCGACCCGAAATCAACGAGAAGCTACTCGGCGGCTACAAGGCCAACGGCAAGACGTTCAAGGTGCATATCGACGGCGTGAACATGCTGCCGTACCTGACCGGGCACGCGAAGGAGAGCCCGCGCGATGCGTTCTTCTACTTCAGTGACGACGGCGACCTCATGGCGCTTCGTTACAAAGACTGGAAGTTCGTACTGGAAGAGCAGACGGCGGACAAGATGCGAGTCTGGATGGAGCCGCCGAAGAAGCTGCGCGTCCCGCTCATCTTCAACCTGCGCCGCGACCCGTTCGAGCGCGCCCAGCACAACTCCAATACGTATTACGACTGGATGATCAGTCGCGCCTTTCTGCTGTACGGCATGCAAGCCGTCGTGGCGCAGCAGATCCAGGCCTTCAAGGAGTTCCCGCCGCGGCAGCGCCCCGCGTCGTTCAACCTCGACGAGGTGATGAGGCAATTCGAAGGGCACAAGTGAGCTGCGGCTGCAAAAAGGCAGTTCGACGCTTCTACGACCGGCATCCGTATCCTCCGCCGGTCGTGAAGCTCGACGAATATCGACGCGGTTGGGACGATTCGAGACGCCGAGCCGACCACCATCTATTTTGGCCGTCGCGGCCGTATCGAGGCGATCGCTCCATCCTCATCGCGGGCTGCGGGACATCGCAGGCGGCAAAGCACGCGATGCGCTGGCCTGCGGCGAAGATCGTGCGATCGATCTCAGCGAGACGAGCGTTCGGAGCACTCGAGAGCTCAAACGCAAATACGGCCTCGACAACCTCGAGGTTCGGCAGTTTCCCCTCGAGCGCGCGGGCGAGCTCGACGCGAGCTCGATCAAATCGTCTGCACCGGGGTCCTCCATCACCTGGAGGACCCGGGCGCAGGCCTGCGCGCTCTCGCTGGCGTGCTCGCACCGGACGGCGTGATGCACCTCATGGTGTACGCGCCATACGGGCGCACGGGGGTCTACATGCTGCAGGCGTTCTGCCGCCGCCTCGGCATCGTCGCAAGCGACGACGGCATCGCCGATCTCCAGCGCGCCCTCGAAGCGCTTCCGCCGGGACATCCTCTCGAGACGTTGCTTCGCGAAGCGCCCGATTTCCGGCACCCCGCCGCGCTGGCCGATGCGCTGCTCCATCCGCGCGACCGCGCGTATTCGGTTCCCGAGCTGTTCGAGTACATCGAGGGCGCCGGGCTCACGTTCTGCCGTTGGCTGAAGCAGGCGCCGTACGCAGCTCGATTGCGGCGTCATCGCGCGGCTACCGCAGGCCACCCGAATCGCGGCCCTGCCGCTCGCGGAGCAGTTCGCCGCCGTCGAGCTCTTTCGCGGGACGATGGTCGCCACAGCGTGATCGTTCGTCGCGACGATGCGCCACACGTCACCTTCGAGAGGTGACGACGATTGGCTTGGCTACGTGCCGATTCGAATGCCCGACACGATTTGTGTCGAAGAACGATTGCCGTCTGGCGCGGCGGGCGTCCTCATCAACCGGACTCACACCGTTGCCGGGATCTGTTCTTGCCGATCACGCGCGCGGAGAAGACGCTGCTCGACGCCGTGGACGGCACACACACGATGCGCGACCTCGCGCAAAGCGCGAAAGTGGGCCACGACGCGGTGCGCGCGTGCTTCGAACGACTCTGGTGGCACGACCAAATCGTCATCGGACCTGCATTTGCACGCGTGATGCCGTGACCGCGGCAGCCACGGAGTCGACCCACCTTGCGCAGGAGCGCACGGATCTCGCGCTGACGCGAAGTTATCTCGCGGCTGAACGAACGTTGATGGGTTGGATCCGAACCGCGCTGTCGATGATCGGCTTCGGGTTCACGATCGGAAAGCTCGGAGAGGCGCTGCAGCGCCCCGAGCTCAAGGGGCTGCTCCACATGCACATGTACAGTGTGCGAGGGCTCGCCGACCTGCTCGTCATCCTCGGGACCGTGTCGCTCGTCGCGGCGTGCTGGCAGCACTGGCGCCGCGTGCGCGCGCTCCACGCGCTCGGATTGCCCATCAAGTGAGCATCGCGCTCGCCACGGCGTTCGCTCTGAGCGTGGTAGGCGTGTTCGCCTTGACTGCGCTCGTGGCGGCGCTGTGAAGGTCGCTGCCTACCGGCGAGACAGCTGGGGAGCGCCTGGTGCGTCGGTTGCACGCCGCTCGCCATGACCGAACGAAGCTTGGTGCTCGACGGGCCGCCGGCGTTCCATTGCTCGCCAAACCGAGCGGATCGACGTGCAACATCGACTGCAAATACTGCTTCTTTCTTTCCAAGGATGCGCTCTATCCCGACGAGCAGCATCGGATGTCCGACGACGCTGGAGACGTACATTCGCCAGCTGCTCGAGTCGCACCGCACGCCGGAAGTGATCGTCGCGTGGCAGGGCGGCGAGCCGTCGCTCATGAAGCTCGACTTCTTCGAGCGCGCCGTCGAGCTCATCGAGAAGTACCGCCGGCCCCGGTCGACGCGTGCAGCACACGTTCCAGACCAACGGCATTCTCCTCGATGACGCGTGGTGCGCGTTCTTCAAGAAGCACGACTTCCTCGTCGGGCTGAGCGTCGACGGTCCACGCGAGCTCCACGACACCTACCGCGTCGACCGCCGCGGACACGGCACGTTCGACCTCGTGATGAAAGGCTGGCGACCAGCTCCGACGTCACGGCGTCGAGTTCAACATCCTCTGCACCGTGAACGCGGCGAACCAGCATCGCGGCCGCGACGTGTATCGCTTCTTCCGCGACGAGATGGGCGCCAAGTGGGTGCAGTTCATTCCCGTCGTCGAGCGCGCGACGCGCCGACACGATCGAGATCGCGAACATGGGATGGAGCGAACAAGAAGGCGCAAACGGCTCCTCTACACGCAAACGGAACCTCGTCACCGATCGCTCCGTTGGGCGAGAGCAATACGGCGGTTCCTCGTCGACGTGTTCGAAGAGTGGGTGCGCCACGACGTCGGTCGGGTCTTCGTGCAGCTCTTCGACGTGACGCTCGAAGCGTATTTCGGCCGTCACCTCCTGTGTATCCACGCCCCGACCTGCGGCTACGGACCAGCGCTCGAGTACAACGGCGATCTCTACTCGTGCGACCACTTCGTCGAGCCGCGTTACCGGCTCGGCAACATCCACGAGACGCACATGCAGAAGCTCGTCGCGTCCCCCACGCAGCGCAAATTCGGAGACGACAAGCGGGATACGCTCACCGAGCAGTGCAAGCGCTGCGAAGTGAGACCGGTCTGCAACGGCGGATGCCCGAAGGATCGATTCTCGGAGTCACGCGACGGCGAGCCCGGGCACAACTATCTCTGCCCCGGCCTCGAGCTGTTCTTCACGCACACGCGCCCGAGGATGCGCGCGATGGCGCAGCTCCTTCAGCGTCGAAGGCCGCCGTCCGACCTGATGGCGATGGTGAAGGATGAAGACGCCGAGCGCGGCCCGTACACGCCGTGCACGTGCGGAAGCGGCAAGAAGCTCCGGTTCTGTCACGGAGGTACGTGAGCCGCGAACGGGTTCGCGCGTTGCATCGGACGCTCGAAGGAGCAGCACCATGCAACTCAAACATTCTGCGGCAGCGCTCGCCGCGAGGTGCGCGCGATCGAGGTCCGCGATGTCGATCTCGAGGGCGGCCGGCTGTTCGTCGCCGGTCACTCCAGGCTCCCGTGGGACCAGCCCGCCATTCATGGCGCCTCGGCCCGCCATGAATGGCGTGTCACATCACGCAGTCCCGACGTGCCCCGTCGTCTTCTTCACCGCGACCTGCGCCGCTGCGAGCCGCGCGATGATCACGCGGAACGGCGAGCAGCTCACGTAAGCGAGCCCCGCGTGGTGGAAGAACGCGATGCTCGCGGGATCGCCGCCGTGCTCGCCGCAGACGCCTAGCTTGATGTGCTTGCGCGTCTGCTTGCCGCGCTCGACGGCGAGCTTGACGAGCTGGCCGACGCCTTCTTGATCGATCGTGACGAACGGGTCCTTCGGCAAAATCCCGTGGTCCACGTACGCCGGCAAGAAGCTGCCGGCGTCGTCGCGCGACAGGCCCATCGTCGCCTGCGTGAGATCGTTGGTGCCGAAGGAGAAGAACTCCGCGGTCTCGGCGAGCTCGTCGGCGAGCAAGCGCGGCGCGCGGCAGCTCGATCATCGTGCCGAACTGGTACGGCGGCACGCTCGCCGAGCTTCGCGGCGACGTCCTCGACGAGCTTCTTCATGATGTCGAGCTCGGTCTTCGAGATCGCGAGCGGGATCATGATCTCGGGGTGCACGTCGACGCCCTCCTTCTTCACGGTCTGCGCGGCCTCCAAGATGGCGCGCGCCTGCATCGCGTAGATCTCGGGGTACGTGATCGCGAGGCGGCAGCCGCGGTGGCCGAGCATCGGGTTCTGTTCGTGGAGATCCTTCGAGCGCTTCGCGATGGCTTGCGCCGTGAGGCCCATGCCCGCGGCGACCTGCTCGATCTGCTTCGGCTCGGTCGGGAGAAACTCGTGGAGCGGCGGGTCGAGCAGGCGGATCGTGACGGGCAGGCCGTTCATCGCGCGGAAGATCTCGATGAAGTCGTTGCGCTGGAACGGGAGGAGCTTGGTGAGCGCGTGCTCGCGCTGCTCCTTCGTCTCGGCGACGATCATCTCGCGCATCGCGGTGATGCGCTCTTCGCCGAAGAACATGTGCTCGGTGCGGCAGAGGCCGATGCCCTCGGCGCCGAACGCGCGCGCGGTCGCGCGCGTCGTGCGGGGTGTCGGCGTTCGCGCGCACCTTCAGCACGCGGTGCTTGTCGGCCCACGCCATGAGCTCTTCGAGCTCGGGGAACAGGCCGGCGGGCACGGTCGGCACGGCGCCGAGGAAGACCTCGCCGGTGCCGCCGTCGATCGTGATCGCGTCGCCCTTCTTCAAGACCTTTTGGCCGCCGGCCTCGAGCGAGAACGTCGCGGTCTGGTTGTCGTAACGAACCTGCACCGACGTCGTCCCCGCGACGCAGGGCTTTCCCATGCCGCGCGCGACGACGGCCGCGTGCGAGGTCATGCCGCCGCGCGCCGTGAGGATGCCGCGCGACGACCTGCATGCCTTGGATGTCCTCGGGCGACGTCTCGACGCGCACGAGGATGACCGCGATGCCTTGCGACGAGCGGACGCTTCGCCTCGTCGGCGTCGAACACGATCGCGCCGCTCGCCGCGCCGGGCTGACGCCGATAGGCCGCGCGCGAGGAGCTCCTTCGGCGCGTTCGGATCGAGCGTCGGGTGGAGGAGCTGGTGGAGCGACTCCGGCTCGACGCGGAGGATCGCTTCCTTCTCGTCGATGAGCCGCTCCTTCACCATCTCGACGGCGATGCGCACCGCGGCGCGCGAGGTGCGCTTTCCGTTGCGGCACTGGAGCATGTAGAGCTTGCCGTTTTGGATCGTGAACTCGAGATCCTGCATGTCGCGGAAGTGCTTCTCGAGCGTCTCGGAGATCTGCGCGAGCTGCGCGAACGCGAGCGGCATCGTCTCTTCGAGCGAGTCCTTCTTGCCCAGTCGAGCGGATGGGCAGCGGCGTGCGGATGCCCGCGACGACGTCCTCGCCCTGCGCGTTCGGGAGCCACTCGCCGAAGAGCTGCTTCTGGCCGGTCGACGGGTTGCGCGTGAACGCGACGCCGGTCGCGCTGTCGTCGCCGAGGTTGCCGAACACCATCGCCTGAACGTTGCACGCGGTGCCCCAGTCTTCGGGGATGTCGTGGAGCTTTCGGTAATAGACGGCGCGCGCGTTCATCCACGAGGCGAAGACCGCCTCGATCGCGCCCCAGAGCTGCGCCTTCGGATCGGTGGGAAAGTCCTTTCCGGTTTTGTCTTTGACGATCTTCTTGAACGTCGCGACGAGCGCCTCGAGCTCCTGCTCGGGGAAATCGCTGTCGGGCACGGCGCGCTTCAGCTCTTCGGCGTTGAGCCGCGCGGTGTCGATGCCCTTGGTCTTCGCGACGCGACCGCGCGCTTCGTCGAGCGCGTGATCGAACGGCTCCTTCTCGAGGCCGAGCGCGATGCTCGAGTACATCGCGACGAAGCGGCGATACGCGTCCATCGCGAAGCGACGGTTCTTCGTCTGCTTCGCGAGCGCGGCGACGGTCTGATCGTTGAGGCCGAGGTTCAGGATCGTGTCCATCATGCCCGGCATCGACGCGCGGCCGCCGGAGCGCACGCTCACGAGGAGCGGCATGTTCGACGTCACCGAGCTTCGAGCCGACAGCCTCTTCGACGCGCGCGAGCGCGGACGCGACCTCTTTGTCGAGACCCTTCGGGTGCTCGTGCGTCTTCGAGAAGGCGTTGCACGCCTCGGTCGAGATCGTGAAGCCGGGCGGAACCGGCAGACCGAGCGACGTCATCTCGGCGAGCCCGGCGCCCTTGCCGCCGAGAAGATCTCGACTCATGGGATCGCCCTCGGCTCGCCCTTCACCGAAGAAATACACGTGCTTGCTCATGGGAACCTTTTCGGCGGCGGAGCATACGGGTTGGGGCGTGGTTTCGCGAACCGAAATTGACCTCTGCGCGCACATGATGAGGAGCCGTGCGGAGCACTACACGTGCCATGCCTTCGTGCGAGAAACGCTTCGAAGTTCCGCTGCAAATTGCGTCTACGGGGCGGGCTAGGCGCGCAAATTCGTCACGCGCGCATGCGTTCGAGCGCGTCCTCGAGCGAGGGGAGGGGGCGCGTTCGTTCGGTCGCGAGCGCGCTGTACGCGGGGCGCTCCGCGGTCCAACCGAGCTCGCGCGCGGTGGAGGGGACGACGCGATCCGCGGGGACGTCCGCGATGCGCGCGGCGAGGCGCGCGAGGTCGACCCACGAGATCGCGCCGCGGTTCACGAGATGAAAGACGCCGCGCTCGGTCGACGCGAGGAGATCGAGCGACGCGTCCGCGGGATCGACGACGTACGTGGGAGAGACGACCGCGGTCGAGGCTTTCACGGTCTCGCCGCGCGCGAGGGCGCGGAGGGCGCATGTCACGAAGTTCGCTTCGTCCCACGGGCCGAAGAACGCGCTCGTCCTCACGACGACCGCGTCGGCATAGGCGAGCGCCTCGCGCTCCGCGACCACTTTGCTTCGGCCGTAGACCGAGCGCGGCGCGGTCGCATCGCGCTCGACGTAGGGCGTCGCCTTCGCGCCGTCGAACACGAGATCGCTCGAAAACACGAGGAGCCGCGCGTTTCGGCTCGCGCACGCGCGCGCGAGGACCGCGGGCGCGTGGGCGTTCGCGCGCATGCACGCCACCTCGTCGCGCTCGGCGTCGTCGACGCGCACGTAGCCCGAGGCGTTCACGAGGGCGCGCGCGTTCGTCTCGTCGAGCGCGCGCTCGACCGCGACTTCGTCGGTGACGTCGAGCTCCGCGTGCGTCGTCGCGCGATACGCGAGGCCTCGCGCTTCGCACGCGCGCGCGAAGGCACGACCGAGCGTTCCTGATCCGCCGGTGATGAGGAGCACGTGAAACGTGAGGGCAAGCGACGTTTCGAACGGCTCGCGTGCGATCCGTTTGGATCTGCGCGCTCCCGCATGCTGCGGTGACCACCAGATTTTATCGCGACATCTCGCGAAAATTCGCGACGCATCGCGAGGCGAGAGGGGTGGGCGCGGCGGCACGGTGAGTGCAGAAGTGCCCCGCATGAAGCTGAAACCTCTCGTGGGCTGCGCGATGTTCGTCGCGTTTGGAACGATGGGCGTGGCGTGCGCGGTGGACCCCGGCGCAGACGAAGAAGAGCCGACGGACACCGCGGCGTCCGGCGAGGCGCTCTCGACGTTCAACTGCGCGTCGCACACGGCGACGGCGTACGTCAACGACAGCCCCTCCACGATCAACGTCGTGACCATCGACGGCCACGAGGTGCGCAAAATCACCGCGAACGCGTACTACGAGATGGCCAAGGCGGCGCAGAAGGACGGCGTGCAGCTCCGCATCGTGAGCGGCTTCCGCACCATGTCGGAGCAGAAATATCTCTATCACTGCTACACGAGCTGCTCGTGCAACGGCTGTAACCTCGCGGCGAAGCCCGGGTACTCGAACCACCAGAGCGGGCACGCGCTCGATCTCAACACGAGCGCGCCCGGCGTCTATCACTGGCTCGAGAATCACGCGGCGCACTACGGGTTCAAGCGAACGGTGCCGAGCGAGGCGTGGCACTGGGAGTGGTGGGGCGGCGGTCCCGGCGGAGGGCCGTGCTGACGCGCGCGTCCGTCTTCGGCGCGGCTGCGTTTCTCGTCGCGTCGTCCGCTTCGGCGGGCGACGTGTGGACGACGCCGTTCGACGGCGTGAGGCGGCTTCACCGCACGACCTCGGCGCCGTGGGTCATCAGCGCGCTCGAGATCGATCTCGCGATTCCAGGCGTTCGCTTCGAGGCGACGACGAGCGCGCAGCGAAAGCGCACGCCCTCGAGCTACGCGAAGCTGATCGGCGCGCAGGCGTCGGTGAACGGGGATTTCTTCTCGTACGCGACGTACGGCACCGACGGCCTCGCGGCGGGCGCGGGCGCCGCGTGGAGCGACACGAAGGACAGCGCGTCGTACGGCACGCTCGCGTTCGACAAAGCGGGGAGCCGCATCGAGCTCTCGAAGCCGTCGGTCATGACCGCGTTCGACAAGACGTGGATGGAGGGCGTGGTCTCCGGGCACCCGTGGGTGCTCACGGCGGGCGTCGTCGGCACGTTCACGTCGTCGAGCTCGCTTTGTTACTACCGAAACCCGCGCACCATCGTCGGCCTCTCGAAGGATCACACGAAGGTCTACATCGCGGTGGTCGACGGGCGTTCGTCTGCGAGCGTCGGCATGACGTGCACCGAGGAGGGCACGCTCATGAAGGGCCTCGGCGCGTACGACGCGATGAACCTCGACGGCGGCGGTTCGAGCGCGATGTACGTGCAGGGCGCGGGCGTCGTGAACACGCCCTCGGACGGCGTCGAGCGCGTCGTCGGAAATCACCTCGCGCTCTTCGCGCCGAAGCTCGGGAGCGTCGGCACGATCGCGGGCGTCGTTCACCTGAAGGGCGCGACGACGCCCATCGACGGCGCGACGGTGTCGATCGCGCAGGTCGGCTCGGACGTGACCGACGCGAAGGGCGCGTACGAGCTCATGATGCTCGCGGGGAGCTACACGCTCGTCGCGAAGAAGCCCGGCTACACGGCCGTGTCGCTCCCCGAGAAGGTCGCGACGGGTCAGGACCTCAAGGTCGACGTCGAGATGGCGAAGGACCCGAACGCCGACTTCGACGGCGACGGCGTCCCCGACGCGAAGGACAACTGCCCGGAGATCGCGAACCCCGACCAAGCCGACAACGACCGAGACGGCATGGGCGACGCGTGCGACGGCGACGACGACAACGACGGCATCATGGACGAAGACGACGACTGCCCGTTCATTCCAGGAACGGGCGCCGCGTGCGAGATCGTCGTCGTGCATCGCGGGGGTGACGTCGAGCTCGTGCCTCAGGGCGGCGAGATCGGCGGGTGCTCGATCGGCGCGTCGCGCGTCGATGGTGGAACGCTCGCGTGGCTCGGCGTGGGCCTCGCGGCGTTTTTCGCGAGACGACGCACCGCGACACGCACGCGCGATTGAGCGACGATCACGCGATGACGTAGACCTCGCGACCGGGCGCGCGCTTCTGGAGCGCGAGATCGTGCGCGCTCCGGCTCGGGCTCACACGAGCCGTGGCCGAGCTCGGCGCGCTCCATGTGGTGCAGCCCGTGACTCTGCGCCATGTACGAGTTGCATCATATAAGATTATTTGCTCGGGCTAGCGATCTTCGCCGTGTTCATCGGCGATGGGCGTCCTCTGGGCGTCTCCGCGATCGGGCGGATCGTACTGATGCCCGAGCGCCCTTTCGCGATCATCCGTCATCGCGCGCACGTGGTCGACCTCTCGAGCGCGCGACCTCGCCGCCCGTTCTGCTCGTCGCCGACGAGAACGAAGTCCGCGCTTTCGCCGCTTGGAGCAAGTTGCTCTCGATCGCGTCGACTCTCGTCGCCGTGCGATCCGCAGTCGCCGTCGAGCGCACGCGCGCGGAGTCAGCAGCCCCTCACACGTCACTCGCTGACGAAGCACCTCGGTTCCCACCGGAACGTCCTCGGCCTCGACGCCGTGGAGCACGACCATCCCGAACGGCGCGAGCGCTCCGCGGATGTGAGACACCAGCAGAGAAGCGCGCGCGGTTCGTTCGCGACCGTCGGGTGCGCGAAGCGTCACGTCGATCTCCCCGCGGACGGGCGCATCCACCACGACGCGCGGCTTCAGCATGACGCCGCGCGCATCGGCGAATGCATCTTCGACGACGAGCCAGCGCTTCATCACATCTTGATGCGCTTCATCTCGGGATCGTAAAGCGGCCGCAGCGACACCTTCGCGGGCCATTGGCGGTTCGCGATTTCGACCTCCCACTCGCCGCCCTCGATGAATTTCGCGTCGACGACCTCGCCGGGATCGATCATCGCGAGGCCGACCGCGCCGCCGAGCGTGAAGCCGTACGACGCGGCGCGGATGTAACCGACGGGGCGCCCGTTTCGATGGACGATCTCCGCGTGGAACATGAGCGGCTCGGGATCCTTCAGAGCACCTGCGCGAGGCGGCGCACGAGCGGGCCCTTGGCCTTCAGCGCGGCGACCGCGTCGCGACCGATGAAGCCGCCCGGTTTGTCGAGGCTCACCGCGAAGCCGAGGCCCGCCTCGAGCACGGAGTCGACGTTGTCGATGTCGTGGCCCCAGTCGCGGTAGCCCTTCTCCATGCGAAGGCTCGCGAGCGCCTTCAATCCGGCGTGTTTCAGGCCGAAATGGCGCGCCGGCGTCGACGAGGCGATCGTAGACGTGCGTCGTCTGCTCCGCGGGGATGTAGAGCTCGTATCCGAGCTCGCCCAGGTACGTGATGCGCACGCAGAGAGCGCGCGCGAAGCCGATGTCGATCTCGCGCGCGGCGCGGAAGGGGAACGCGTCGTTCGACATGTCGGCGCTCGTGAGCGACTGCAAGAGCGCGCGCGACCTCGGGCCTTGCACGTTGATCTGCCCGTAGCCCGAGGTCACGTCGGTGACGAAGACGTGCGCGCCTTCGGGCGTGTGGCGGCGCATCCACCACTCGACGTGGCGGTGCGCGGTGTCCGAGGCGACGACCCAGAAGCGGTCATCGTCGAGCTTCGTGACGGTGAGGTCGGCCTCGATGCCGCCGCCCTCGTTGAGCCACTGCGTGTACGTGATCATGCCGGGCGCGCCGTCGACTTTGTTCGCGGAGACGCGCTCGAGCAATTTCCCTGCGTCGCGACCTTGGACGAGGAATTTCGCCATGAACGACATGTCCATGAGGATGACGCCGCTCCGCGTCGCCTCGTGCTCGGCCTTCCAATGCTCGAACCACGGCTGGCGTCCCCACGAGAGCTCGACCTCTGGCTTCGTTCCCGGCGGCGCGTACCAATCCGCGCCCTCCCATCCGCTCACGTCCTTGAAGTACGCGCCGCGCGCCGCGAGGCGATCGTAGATCGGCGACTTCTTCGCGCCGCGTGCAGTCTGCATGGATCGCGTCGGGTAGTGGCACTGGTAGACCATGCCGAGCGATTCGACCGTGCGCGTCCGGCGATACTCGGGGTTCGACTGGTACCCGTGCAGTCGAGCGGGGAGCATGCCGGTCACGTCGACGTCGGGTTGGCCGTTCATGATCCAGTGCGCAATCACGCGGCCGAGCCCGCCGCCGGTCAAGATGCCGATCGAGTTGAGGCCCGCGGCGACGAAGTAGTTCTTCACCTCGGGCGCCTCGCCGACGATCGGCCTGAGATCCGGCGTGAAGCTCTCGGGGCCGCAGAACAATTTGCGAATGCCGACCTCGAGCGTCGCCGGCACGCGGCTCATGGCCTTCTCGATGTACGGACCCATGCGATCCCAATCGGGCGTGATCTCGCCGAACGAAAAATCGCGCGGCACGCCCTCGATCTTCCATGGCGCGCACTTCGGCTCGAAGAGGCCGACCATCATGCCGCCGACCTCCTCGCGGAAGTAGCCGTACGAGCCGGGATCTTCGAGCACCGGGAAAGACGGCAAGAGGCCGGGGATTTTGTCGGTGATGAGGTAGTAGTGCTCCGCGCTCTGGAGCGGCACGTTGACGCCGTTCTTCGCGGCGAGCTCGCGCGCCCACATGCCGGCGCAGTTGACGACGAGCTCGCACGCGATCGTGCCCTCCGCCGTCTCGACTCCCGCGACGGCGCCGTTCTTCGTCAGGACGCGCGTGACGCTCGCGCCCTCGATGACGCGCGCGCCCTTCATGCGCGCGCCCTTCGCGAGCGCCATCGTCGCGTCCACCGGGTTCGCGCGGCCGTCTTCCTTCACGTAGAAGCCCGCGAGCAGATCGTCCGTCTTCGCGAGCGGAAACAGTTCGCGCACCTCGCTCGGAGAGATCTCGTGCACGTCTACGCCGTGGAGGCGGTTGAACGCGGAGACTCGGCGGTACTCCTCGAGGCGATCGCGATCGGCGGCGACCTCGATGAACCCGACGGGCTGAAAACCGCACGTGAGGCCCGTCTCGGCCTCGAGGCGCGAGTACAGATCGCGCGTGTATTTGCGCAGCTCCGTGGACGTGGACGACGTCGACCCGAACGTCACCATGAGGCCCGCCGCGTGCCACGTCGTGCCCGACGTGAGCCGATCGCGCTCGAGCAGCACGACGTCGCATCCCATGTGCGCGAGGTGGTACGCGACCGACGTGCCGATGATGCCGCCGCCGATCACGACGACGCGAGCCTGCGTGGGGAGTGATGTCACGATCGCGCGATCATACCCAGGCGTACGCCGCGCGGAAGGCCTCGCGCCCTCCGTGCTCGAGCGTCGTGCCATGCGCGAGGACGACGCCGTCGATGTCCCACTCGAGGACGCGATCAGCCTGCCTACGGCCGAGCCGTCGATCGCGAATCGCGAACCGCTCCATCCAGCCCTTTCCTGGCGCCGTGTTCCACATGAGGCGCGCGACGACGCGCGTGATCGGCGAAGGGTGGCGCGCGAGGTTGAGGAGCGCGTCGGCGCAGACGAGCGTACGCGTCGCGCGGTGGAAGAAGACGATTTCGCGCTCGAACCGCGCGGTGAGCGGCGCCTGGTCGAGATCGTCGCTCCACTCGGGGCGCGGCTCGTCGCCGAGCACGCCGGTCCACGCGAGATCGGCGCGCTTCTTCTCGAGCCCCGGGCACGCCCAGAATGTCGCCTTCGCGTACGCGCGCATCCACTCGCCGACGTAGAGATGGTGGAAGAGGCTGGGGGCGACGACCGCCCGCACCTCGCCGAGCGCGTCGACCTCGGAGCGCGTGCTCGCGTCGAGCGCGACGGGACAGTGGACGAAGAGGCCTCCACCCGCGAGCCGAACGAGCGTCATTCGCGTGCCGCACTCGACGCCATAAAAGCGCTGCGGGCGCGACGTCGTCCAGACGTTGGGCACGAATTGGAGCATTCGCGTTCAGTTCGGGGGCGGGACGCTCTTCAGGAAATAGATGTACGGGTACGCCCCCGCTCCACCGCACGGCGCGCCGCCGCCGACGAGGATTGACCCGTCGAGGAGAGTCGTCGCGACGAGCTCCATGTTCTTGTCGTTGAGCGGCGGGAACGCCACGACGTTGCCGGTGGGCTCGTCGATCGAGTCGACCGCGCTCGTCGTCGGGAACGTGTCGCTCTGGCAGCCGTACGTGATGGGGTAGGTGCCGTCGACGCCGGCGGCGACCATCACGGTGCCGTCTCCGAGCAGCGCGGACGCGAACTTGAGGCGGGGCGAGCTCAGCTTCGAGGCGAGCACCGTGATGCTGGGCTTGCCGACGTCGAACGCCGCGATCTCGTCGGTGGGCGTCACGATGCCGTTGATGACGTCCGCGCCGCCGGGCGACAGCACGCGGCCATCGGGGAGAGTCAACACGGCGGACGATCCGTGGGCGGGTCCGGTGTTGAGAGGCGTGAGCGTGTTCGCGTCGGCGTCGTAGATTTCGGTCTTCGCAGAGACGAGCGCGATTCGCCCGTCGCGCAGCCGCGTCGGCAACCCGAACGACGCGTTCGTCGACGTGAGACCGAGCGGCGTGAAAGAGTCGGTCGCGGGATCGAAGACCTCCGCCGTCGCGGTTCCGAGCGAGGTCACGAGCACGCGACCATCCGGCAAGAGCGTGAGCCGGATATAGACGCGCGTCGAATCACCCAGCGGCGTCTTCGTCGGCGAGAACGTGTTCGTCTTCGGATCGAAGAGATCGACAGCGGCTCGATCACCCGGTTGAAGGCAACCGGTTCCCGTCGCGACGTTGCACGCTCCTGCGACGAGCGCACGACCGTCGAGCAGCGTCACCGCGGCCACCGTGTTCCTCGGGACGCTCATCGTGTTGGCAGCGAGCGCGAACTGGTGAGTCTGTGGGTCGTAGAGCTCCGCGCTCGGGAGCGACGAGCTGGGCTGCGACGTCGACGTGCCGCCGGCCACGAGCACGCGCCCATCGACGAGCGTCGTCATCGCAGGGAAATTGCCGCGCGGCGTGCTCATGGTGACCTCGACCCACTGCGCGCCGAAACCCTCCGTGCGATACGTGAACGCTTGCGGAAGCGTCGCGGTCTTCGACCCGAGGCTCGCGTGCACGTCGTAGACGCCGGCCGGCGCAGGCGGCGTCAGCGCGACCGCGGTCTTCGCGTCGACGACTCGAACGGGCGCGCGTCCGTCTCCGATGAAGACGCGCATGCCGCTCGCGAAGCCAGTTCCCTGGAGCGTGACGTAGGCGCCGCCGCTGACGTACCCACGATTGTCCGTGACCGAGGTCACCGTGAAGGCGCAGGCTGGATCGGACGAGCAAGCGCCGGCGCAACAGCTCTCGCCGGACGCGCACACACGCCCGCAGCCTCCACACGCCGTCGTGCTCGTCTGCGTGTCGACGCATTTCCCCGAGCACGTCGTCTGGCCTTGCGAGCACCCCGCCGCGACGTCACCGGCGCTGTCGGGCCCAGCGTCCGTCGAGAACGTTTGCGTGCTGCTGCATGCGGTGACGAGCAGAGCGAGAATCGACCAGCGGCTGCCCATACGTCATCGTAACACCTTCGCGATCATCTCCAGCAACGCGGCGGCCTTGAATGGCTTCTCCATCCGCGGGTTGGGCACGCGCTGGAGGAACTCGCGCGCGGCCTGCGTGAACGCGCCGCCGGTGAGGAAGACGACGCGGTCCTGGAGCGCCGGCGCAGCCTTCGACAACTGCTCGAAGAACTGCATCCCGCTGATGTCGGGCATCATCACGTCGCAGAGGATGACGTCGAAGGTCTCGCCTCGAGCGATGAGGTCGAGCGCCTCGCGCGCGCGCGTCACGCCGACGACGTCGTGGTGCGGATCGATCACGAACGTCAGCGAGGTCACGAGCGGCCGTTCGTCGTCGATGACGAGCACGCGCCCGCGCCGAGTCGGCGTCGGAGCTTCGCGAGAATCGGGTTGGCTCGCGCTCGCCGCCGCGCGAACGGGGAACGTCACTCGGAACGTCGATCCGGCGCCCGCGACGCTGTCGACGGCGATCGTGCCCTTCATCGAGGTGACGATGCCGTGGCAGATCGAGAGGCCGAGCCCCGTGCCTGCGCCGATGGGCTTGGTGGTGAAGAACGGATCGAAGACGTGCGCGATGACCTCCGGCGGGATCCCCGGGCCCGTGTCGGAGACCTCGATCACGACCTCGCCGCGCTGCGACGTGAACGTCCGAATGCGGAGCTCGTTCCGCGTGGCGTTGCCGTCCGAGAGCGCCTGCGTCGCGTTGAGGATCAGGTTGAGGAAGACCTGGCCGAGTCGCGTCGGGTTGCCGTAAACGGCCGGCACTTCGCCGAGGTCGAGGACGAGCTTTGCGCTGTGGCGTATCTCGTTCGCCGCGATGCGCACGCACGACTCGAGGACCTGACGCACGTCGACCGAGAGCGACTCGTCTACGTCACGGCGCGAGAGCGATCGAAGATCGCGCACGACGTCACGCACGCGCGAGGCGCCCTCGTAGGCGTCGTGGAGCAGCCCCTCGACCTGCGCCTTCTCGGCGGGAGATGCCGCGTTCGCGCGACCGAGCAGCTCCGCGAGCGTCTCGGAGACCAACGACAGGTTCGTGAGCACGTACGAGAGCGGGTTGTTGATCTCGTGCGCGACGCCCGCCGCGAGCGTGCCCATCGACGCGAGACGATCCGACGCGGCGAGCTGCGCGAGCATCATGCGCCGCTCGCTGAGGTCGCGCGCGAGGACGAGCACCGCTGGCGCGCCGTCGAAGTCGAGCTTCATCGCCTCCACCTCGGCGAGGATGCGCGTGCCGTCGAGGCGCAAGAACTCCGTTTCGATCGACGCGTTGAGCGTGAGCTCGGGGGCGGCTTCGAGGAGGCGCAATCGTTCCTCGACGACCTGGCGCGCGGCATCGGGAATGAGCGCGAGCGCGGAGAGCCCCAGGATGTCCTTGTCGGCCTCGCGGCGCAGGAGCGCGCGGATCGCACGGTTCGCGAAGACGACGTGGCGATCGCGGTGGATGAGCACGCCGACGGGCAGCACGTCGATCAGCGCGTGGAAGCTTCGTTCGAGCTGCGCGCGCGCTCGCTCGGTCTCTTTGCGCGCCGTGATGTCGTAGAACACGCCGACCATCTCGGACGGCTCGCCCGCTTCGCCTCTCACGAGCGAGACATCGTCGTGCACCCAGCGATACGTCCCGTCGCCATGGAGGAATCGATATTCGTGCGAGAGCTTGCCGTCGGTGAAGATCTTCGCGACGCCCGCGAGGACCCTCTCGCGCTCGTCGGGATGGATGTGAGACGCCCAGAAGTCCGGATCAGCGACGAACGCGTCCGGGTCGTGGCCGAACAGCGTGGTGAGGTTGTCGCTCACGAACGTGGCGCCGTAAGGCGGACGCACCTCGCACGTGTACTTCACGGCTGAGGTGGCGGAGAGCAAGAACGCGAGACGGCGACGCTCTCGAACGATCTTCTCGTCCTTCGAGAGGTCGGCCGTGTCGTGGCTGGCGGAAAGGATCTGCACCAGCGACCAAGGATAACCAGACCCGGACAGTTTGCCGCGGAATCATTACTCGATATTTCAATAGAGTGTGCGAAGCCCGAGAACGTCCCCTTTGCCAAGCGTCGAAGGCGCAACGGAGCACGGGCCCATCGAGGGGCTCATCGTGAGGTTTCCATGAGCGGATTCCGACACGTGGGCGAGCCCAAACACGTGCCCGAGCTCGTGGGTCGCGGTCGACTCGATGCTGAACCGGTTCGAACATCCGCTCGGTACGGTGCTGGTCGTGAACCACTTGTGATAGGCGCCGTTGAGCTTCACGTCGGCTTCGACTGCGTGTTTGTTGCCGTCGTACCAGTAGCAAGTGATGCCGAGGTACGCGCTCGGGAGCGCGCCGAACGCGACGACGTTCTTTCCGTCGTTCTTGCCGCACGTGACGCTCGACGTCGTCGAGACGATGTTCGGCGCGGTGGTCGTGCGTCCCTGATACGCGGCGGTCGCGGACACGACGTCGGACATGCCGCAGTCGTTGTACGAATTGGTGATGTGCTGCGCGCCGCGTCGCAACGCGATCTCGACGTTGCCCACGTCGTAGCCGGACGGCACCGAGCTCGCGCGGAACCACCAGTCGTATCGTTTGTTCCACGTGAAGCCCTCGTGAGCGTATGCGCCGTCGCCGCACGCGCCGGGTGAAGACTCGACCTGGTTCGTCACGTCGGGATCGATGTTCACGATCGAGACGGTGCCGTCGAGCGCGCGCGTGACCGTGATGCGCGTGGAGGATCCATCGACGCCGTGGAGCTCGGCGCCGACGGTCACGCCAGGGTCGGGCAAGAGCACGCCGAGATCGCCCTGCGCGACGCGATCCGCGATCTCGAAATCGACGCTCGCGGGATCGTTGTCCGCGATTTCAGGAGGCACAGTCTCCGCCGAGCAACCCAATAGCGCGACGACGCAGGCGATTGAAACGCGTTTCATGTCGGCGTGCAGTGCGCGTTTCATTCCATCGCGACACGTCGCGAACAGGCTGAAAATGCGGGAGATCCGCGCGCGACGGGTCGCGAGTGACGCGCGCGCGATCCACGTGGCGGCTCGGAGTCGAGTCGGTTCGCCGCGACGCAGACGTCGAAGAGCGTTAGGTTCGGCAACCGTGGAGGTTGGTCTCTCTTACAAGCAGTCGACGATCCGCGGGACGTACGACGCGATCGTGATCGGCTCGGGGATGGGTGGCCTCACGGTCGCCGCGGTGCTCGCCAAGCACGGCGGCAAGCGCGTGCTCGTCCTCGAGCGCCACTACACCGCAGGCGGCTACACGCACTCGTTCACTCGGCCCGGCTACGAATGGGACGTCGGCGTGCACTACATCGGCCAGGTCGGCGAGCACCAGCAGCTCCGGCCCGTCTACGACTACCTCACCGACAAGCGCCTCGAGTGGGCGCCGATGCCCGACGTCTACGATCGCGTCTTCCTCGGCGAGCGCGCGTACGACTATCGCACCGGCTGGCGTCGCTTCGCGTCGAAGATGAAGGAGTACTTCCCCGGCGAGCGCCACGCGATCGATCGCTACCTCGCGGCCGTGCGCTCGTGCAACTCCGTGGGCACGCCCTTCTGGGCCGATCGCGCGCTGCCGCTCGGCGTGTCTCGCGTGATCGGTCCCGCGCTGCGCATGCCGTTCCTTCGGTGGGCCGGGCGCACGACGGCCGACGTGATGCGAGACATCACGCGAAACCGAGAGCTCACGGCGGTGCTCACCGCGCAGCTCGGCGACTACGGGCTCACGCCGAGCCAGTCGAGCTTCGCGATCCACGCGGCGGTCGCCGCGCACTACCTCGCCGGCGCGTATTTCCCGGTCGGCGGCGCAGGCGCGATCGCGCGCAGCATCGCGCCGACGATCGAGCGCGCCGGCGGAGCGATCTACGTGAGCGCCGAGGTCGAGCGCATCCTCGTCGAGGGTGGACGCGCCGTCGGCGTTCGCATGGCCGACGGCCGCGAGCTCCGCGCGCCCATCGTGATCAGCGACGCGGGCGCGGCGAACACGTACGGAAAGCTCCTCCCGCAAGCCGAGGTCCCCGCCTCGATCCGCGAGGACCTGCGCCGCATCGGCGCGTCGCTCGGTTACCTCTGCCTCTACATCGGCGCGAAGCACACCGACGAAGAGCTCGGGATCGAGGGCACGAACCTCTGGATTTACCCGGACGCGGATCACGACGGGAACTTCGCGCGCTTCGCCGCGGATCCCGAGGCGCCGCTTCCGCTCGTCTACGTGTCGTTTCCTTCGGCGAAGGATCCGAGCTTCCGCGAGCGTTATCCAGGCCGGTCGACGATCGACGCGATCGTCCCCGCGAGATACGAGTGGTTCGAGAAATGGGAGGGCACGCGCTGGATGAAGCGCGGCGCCGACTACGACGCGTTGAAGGAGCGCTTCACGAAGCGCATTCTCGACGCTGTCTTCACGAAGGTGCCGAAGCTCCGCGGCAAGATCGACGTGTGCGAGCTGTCGACGCCCGTGACGACGCACCACTTCGCGGGCCACCCGCGCGGCGAGCTCTACGGGCTCGATCACACGCCTGCGCGCTACCGCACGCCGATCCACACGCGCACGCACCTCTCGGGGCTGTTCATCACGGGGCAGGACCTCGTCTCGTGCGGCGTGAGCGGCGCGATGCTCGGCGGCGTGCTCACGGCGACTGCGATCCTCGGCGCGCGGACGTTCCCAGCCGTGATGCGACCTCCTACGACCAATTCATGACATGAGAGGATGACGAGATGGTGCTTCGTTACGTCTGCTACGCCGCTTTGCTCGCTGCTTGCTCCAACTCGAACCCGGCGACCGACGCCGGAGCGGACGCGTCGAACAGCTGCGCCGCGCAGACGGGCGCTGGGACGCCGCACGTCGACGCGATCGCCGCGAACGAGACGTGGACCGCCGCGGGCAGCCCGCACCTCGTCACGGCGAGCATCAAGGTGAACGCGGGCGTCACGCTGACGATCGAGCCGTGCGCGACGGTGAAGCTCGGCGCGAGCAACCACATCGAGGTCGACGGCACGCTCGTCGCGGAGGGAACCGCGGACAAGCCGATCACGTTCGCGCAAAACGACGCGCAGCCGTGGGGCTACGTCAACGTGTTCGCGCCCGGCACGATCAGCCTCGCGTACGCGACGCTCACGGGGGGCGGCGGCGACGAGACCAACGCGTACGGAGCGATCGAGGCGCGCGGCGATCAAGCCGCGCCCGCGCAGGCCGTGCTCAAGGTTCGCAACGTCACCGTCGCGAGCTCGGCGGCGTACGGCGTCTCGATCCGCGCGGGCGGCGCGTTCACCGCGGATTCGAGCGCGCTCGTCGTGACCGGCTCGAAGAAGGCTCCGTTGCGCATCAACCCGCGCCTCGCGACGAACGTGCCGACGGGCACGTACACGGGAAACGGTACGGACGCGATCGTCGTCGAGACGGAAGCGTACGGCGACGTGAACGTCGAGGACGTGACCTTCCACGATCGCGGCGTGCCTTATCAAATCGGCGGAGAGAAGACCGTCGGCACGTTCTTGGTCGGAGGCGGCAGCGCACTCACGACGCTCACGATCGACGCGAACGTGAGCTTCCGCTTCATCAAGGGCGGCGTGCTCCACGTCGACACGGGCTCGACCTCGTCGGCCGCGACCGGCGCGCTCGTCGCGAAGGGCACCGCGACGCAACCGATCGTGTTCACGTCCGCCGCTGCACCTCCCGCCGCAGGGGACTGGGTCGGCCTCGACTTCGGCAACGTGCCGAGCGCGACCGACAAGCTCGATCACGTCGAGGTCCACTACGCGGGCGCCGATCCGCAGGCCAGCGGCTTTCACTGCATGCCGAACGGGACCGTGTCGACCAACGAGGACGCGGCGATCTCGATCTACGGACAGCCCGCGGCGGGCATGATCTCGAACAGCACGTTCGCGGACATCGCAGGCGCGGGCATCAACCTCGCGTACAAAGGCACCGCGGTCGACTTCTTGACGGGCAACACGTTCACGAACGTGACCGGATGCAAGGTGACGACGCCGAAGGACTCGACGGGCAGCTGCCCGACGAGCTCTCCCTGCCCCTGAGTTTCTCCGGGCGCGCCGGCTGCAATTCGGCGAGCCCATGCATCGAACACTGGTCATCACGGCTGCGCTCGTGCTCGGTCGCGGCACGAGCGGGAGCGTGCCGTCGCCGGACGCGGGCCAAATCGTCGACGCGTCGTCCGACGCGTCCCGTGACTCACGATCCGAAGAGCACCGGGATCGTCACGGTCATCGCAGCGTGTCCGTCGGGCTCGGGCATCGTCATGCTCGCGAACGCGCGAACGACGCAGCTCTTCACCTCGTCGCTGGTGACGTCGGAGCCCGCGTCCGTGGCGGACGACACGTGGCCGTCGGCTTCGATCCGAATCTGCACCGCGACGCGCCTTCCGAAGACCGCGTCCGTGCCCGCGTCGGCCCTCGTGTAGCAATCCTTGAAACGCGGAAAGCTCTGTCGTGCGACGCGTTCGATGACCTCGAACGGCAAGCGGCTGCCCGTCGCGGTGAGCCTGCCGAGCCGGATGGTGACCGCGCGCTCCCAGGCGATGACGGGCGTGCATGTCGGGATGGTCCCGAACCGCCCGCAGGGCTTGCTCCGCGTGTCGACCGCGCCGACGAGGCTGCCGGTCTTGTCGTAGTACTCCGTGATGCCCTCGCGCACGCCCGCGTCGCCGAGGGCTTCGTCTTCGGCGAACACGTCGTACGCGCCGCACTCGCCGAGGCCCGAGCGCATCGGGTGAGCCACGCGTCGCGCGTGCTTCGTCGAGCGTCGGTTCACGATCGTCCGGCAATTGCGGCGGCAGTACGCGGGGTGAATCGGGAGCGGGCACGCGCCGGCGTCCTCGCTCGTCGCTTCGTCTTCTTCCTCGGGCTCGCTCGCGCTCGTCGCTCCGCCGTCCGCGGCCGTCGCGGACGCGTCCGCTCCCGCGCTCGCGTGTCGATGAAGGAGACGATCGCAGCCGACCAGACCGACGCCGAGGAGCGCGAGGCCGACGAGCGCGCGCATCAGCCTTCGGGATCTTCGCGCGGGATCGGCTTGCGGCGCGACGGCGGGACGCTCGCGCGAACGGGCATCGGAGGGATCGTGCGCGCAGCGCCCGGAAGACGCGGCGGCTTCTTGCGCTTGCCCGGCTCCTTGTCCTTCTCCTTCTCCTTTTCGAGCCAAGCGAGGTCGACCTCCACCGTCTCGCGCCGGCTGGGCGGCGCCTTGCTCTTGGAGTTGGCCATCCGTGCATTGTCGCACGAAGCGAAATCACCTCTGCGTGTATTTCGCTCCGATCGCCGCGGCCATTCGCGCGTGCGCCGCGCTCGAGCCGATGACCTCGCTGCGCCGGAGATCGACGTCGTGCGCTCTCGCGTACGCGACGAGCAGGCCTGGAAACGGCGGGCGACACCAGCACCGCGGCGGTCCGTCTTCGTGACGGCACGTGAGCATCGCGTCCGCGCGCCACGCGAACGTGACGTCGTCCTCGGTTGGGGATGCGTCGTGCGCGACGAACCGCGCCGCGCGCGCTCGCGCGATCGGCCTGCGCGCGAACGGGAACGTCTCGAGCGCGGCGAAGCCCTCGTCGAGCTCTGGTCGCTCGAGCTCGCGGATCATGCGGAGGAGCGCGGTGGGTGGGAGCGCGGACGGATCACGCGCGCGCGTCATGTCTGCCGGCTCGAGGAGGCGCCCGTGGGCGTCGAGCATGCGCTCGATCACGTTGAGCTGCGCGTCCTCGAGCGACGTCTCGATGAAGACGCCGCGAACCGTGGCGCCGTGCGCGCGCGCCGCGGCGAGCGCGCCCCATCGCGAGGCGCGCGTCGTGTAGGTGTTGTCGAGGACGAGCTTCTTCGCGCCGCGCGCGAGCCTTTGGCCGAGCTCGCGGTGGAGCGCGTCGAGCGTTCCGCCGCGCTCGTCGCGATTGAGCCGTTCGTAGCCGCGCGCCAGCCACTCGCGCGCCAGGGTCGACTTTCCCGAGCCTTGAACGCCCATGAGCAGCACGACCTCGGAGTCGCTCTTCGGCGGCACCGGCTCGATGCGAGCAGCGGCGCGCACCGCGAGCGCCGTCACCGAGTCGCGCACGGTCTCGGGCCGCGTCGCGCCGACGACCGGCACGATCGACGCGTGGAGCTCGAGGAGCATCGCGAGCGTCGCGGCTTGTGGGCTCACGCCGAGGCGTTCGGCGGCCTCGGCGGCGCGCGGATCGCGGGCGACTCGCGACGCGCGCTTCACGCCGCCGAGCGGCGAGTGGATCATCACCGCGACGCCGCGCTCGAAGCACCGCGCCGCGACGCCGCCGCGAATCGCCGCGTTCACGTCGACCTGCACGACCGCGATCGGCGCGAGCTCGAGCGCCTCGTCGAGCTGCCTTCGCGTCACGTTGCACACGCCCACGTGGGTCGCGAGCCCGTCGTCCGCGATCTTCGCGAGCGCGCGCACTGTCGTCTCCCAGGGGACGCGCGGATCGGGTGCGTGCACGAGGTACGTGTCGATGGGCACGCCGAGCGCGTGGAGGCTCGCGTCGCAGTCCGCGAGGAGAGAGCGCGCGCGTCCGTCGGGTCGCCACACGCGCCCCTCGTGGAGCATGCCGCCCTTGGTGATGACGCGCCCGCCGCGGCCGCGGAGCACGCGTCCGAGCACGGCCTCGCTCTCGCCGTACGCCCGCGCCGTGTCGAAGAGCGTGAGGCCCGCGTCGAGGGCCGCCTCGATCGCCGCGGCGCCGCGCGCGGGATCGCTCGCGTCCGTGAACGCGCGCATGCACCCGAGCGCGAGCCTGGGCTCTCCTTCATGCAGCCACACGCCGGGAAGCATAGCGCCGACGAATCAGAGCGCGTCGAGGACGACGACGTTCGGAAACGGCGAACGATACGGATCTCCAGCAGTCGGAGGGAGCTCGCGCACGTAGATCGTGTCGAGCGGGCCTCCCGCGGTCCACGGGCGGCCGTGCGCGAAGACCTCGCGCACGACGTGGCCACGCACGCGCACGGCCGCCGCGCCGAACACGTGGAACGCCTCGAGGGCGATCGCGTGATCGTTCGGCATCCGCGCGCGCCGCGCGAGCTTCTGTCGCGCCGCGAGGCGAAGCGCGAGCTCGTGCCTTCGCGCGATGCTCATCGCGCGAAGATCGACGCGAATCGCTCGATCGTGACGGCGCGAGATGACGAGCACCTCGCTCCGCTCGATCCAGATCGCGGAGCTGCTCAGCTGGTAGGCGCGGCCCTCGAAATGGAGCGCGCGCCTGCCGAGGAGGATCGAGCGATGCGGCGCCGACACGGAGCGAGGACGCCTGCAGAAGAACGCGAGCACCCAGGGAATCCAGTAGATGCGACTGCGGAGCACCGCCGCGACGGCCGCGATCGCGAGGAGCGCGTAGACCCAATCGAACGTTGGCCAGCGCGCGCGCGCACGCGGCGCGTACGGCGGAACGTGGAACAGGACCTGCTGTCCGCAGAGCTTCGGGTCGGGAGCCATCCTGCATCCGACGTCGCAGGATCGGTTTTCCGACGGATCATCGCGGCATCAGGTGCGGGTAGACCTCGTTCCACACGCGGATCATCTCGTCGTACGGAAAGTCGTCCCAGACGCCGCGGTCCTTCAAGTACTCGAGGAAAGCGTGACCCTCGCCGTCGAACGGCTGCAACATCGCGTCGTGCTCGCCGTCGAACTCGAGCGGCGCGACGCCGAAGTAATCGCAAAGGCGCGAGTCGAACGCGGGCGTCAGCTTCACCTCGCGCTCGCCGAGCTTCGCGATGACGTACCCGTGGAACGCGAAGACGGTCGTCTTGAGCGTCTCGAGGAGGCGCGGGGTCGCGAGGTGGTTGGTCACGTCGACGAACCCGAGCCGAGTCGGGATGCCCACCGCGCGCAGCGCCGCGGCGAGGAGGATCGCCTTCGGCACGCAGAACGCTCGCTTGCGCAGGAGCGTGGCGCTCGCCGTGAGATCGTCCGGCTCGAACGCGAGCTGGTACGGGTCGTAGCGAACGCGCTCGCGCACGGCGACGAAGAGGAGCTTCGCGCGCTCGACGTCGGTCGTCGCGCCGCGCGTCGCGTCGCGCACGAGCTCGGCGACCGCGGGGTGCTCGTAATCGAGGTATCGCGTCGCGACCAGGTCGGCGGAGCGTGTCATCGGGGGCGCCTCGCGAGTATACTGAGCTATCATTCGACGTGGAATGAACCCGCGGAAAAAGCGCGCGATGCTGCTCGCGCCGCTCGCGATCGGGCACGCTCGCCGTCGTCGCGCGCGCCGAGCTGCCGGAGAACGCGCCGCTCGAGTGCCGCGAGCAGGTCGTCGCGGCGGTCAACGCGCTCCGCCCCGTGCTCCGCGCGCAGTGCACGCTCGAGACCGCGATCCGCGCGTACGCGCCGGGGCGCTTCCACCCCGTCGACGAGGGGACGCTCCCGCAATCGCGCACCGGGACGTGCCCGAGCGGCATGGCGGACGTCAGCCACCGCTTCTGCGTCGATCGCTGGGAGGGCACGCTCGTCGAGCGTCGCGCCGACGGCACCGAGAGCGCGTGGTCCCCGTTCGCGACGCCGCTCGATGGACACGTGTATGTTGCACGCACCGCGCCGAACGTGACGCCGCAGGCCTACGTGAGCGCAGCGCAAGCGCAGAGCGCCTGTCGCGCGGCGGGAAAGCGCCTGTGCGCGCCGGTCGAGTGGCGCGCGGCGTGCGGCGGCTCGCTCGCGCACGCGTATCCGTATGGCCCGACGCGAAGGCCGGGCAAATGCCACGACACCGGCACCGCGCCCGCGGCCGCGCTCCACATCAGCGACCTCAACGACGCGAGGCTCGATCAAATCCCCGACACGATCGCGAAGACCGGCGCGTTCGCCGATTGCGTGAACGACTTCGGCGTCTACGACATGGTCGGAAACCTCGACGAGTGGACCGGCGACCCGAACGGCACCTTCCAAGGCGGCTACTGGCTCGACACGTCGCAGCACGGCGAGGGCTGCGCGTACCGCACGATCGCGCACAGCTTCGACTACCACGACTACTCCACCGGCTTCCGCTGCTGCGCGGACCTCGCGCCCTAGATGCCGCGTCGATACGCGTCGACGTCGACCCACGACATCTTCCCGAACCCGCCGACGTATCGCACGGCGAGCGGGTCGAGCCGAAAGAGCGCGAAGTCGGCGAACGACACGTACTGGCTCGCGCTCGGGTGCGCCGCGAGGTAAGTCGTTCGCGCCTCGGCGACGTCCTCGGCGGGGACGCGCGTGCACGGGCCGACGAGCGTCATGCGTTCCGCGACGACGGCCTCGGCGGCTTCGGTGTCGTAGATCATCACCGATGCGCGATCGCACGCGGCGAGGTTCGCGGTGTGCTCGGCGAGCGTCGAGAGCAAGAGGAGGGGCCGGCCGCGCTCGTCGAACGCGATCGCGACGAGCGTCCCGAACGGAAACCCCTCGGGATCGCGCGCCATCGTGCTGAGCGTCGCCGACCTCGCTCGCTGCGCGAGCGCGCGGCACTGCGATGCGTGACTCATGCCCGAGGAGATAGCTCAGTTACAGTGATCGTCGACTCCGCTCGACTCGACCGCGCAACCGTTCGCGCACGCCTGCTCGACCGAGAGGCTCCCGCTCGTGCACCGGTAGAGCGTGCTCGAATCGCCGGAGATGTAATCGCCGCCGCAGTAGAGGCCATCGTTGTAGCCCGCGCAGTCCGCGTTCGAGGTCTGCGCCGCGGCGCACTGATCGTCGACGCCCGTCGGCATCACCTGGCAGCCGCTGCTGCACGCTTGCTCCACCGTGAGGCTCCCGCTCGTGCACCTGTAGAGCGTGCTCGGGTCGCCGGAGATGTAGTCACCGCCGCAATAGAGACCGTCTTGGTAGCCGCCGCACCCGTGGTTATTGCTGCTGCCGCCTCCGCCGCCGCCTGAAGGGGAGATGAACCCGCTGATCGTCATTCCGATCGCGCTCGGCCTGCCCCCGACGGTCGACGAGAACGCGGGCGCGTTCAGTACGACGCGCGCGCTGCTCGCGAAGGCGGCCTGCGAGCTTCCGCTCCCGCCCCAGTCGCCGCTCACGGTCTCGATCGTGCCGTTCGAATTCACCTGAGTCACGAGCGCGACGTGATCGGCGTACCCACCGCCGGCGTAGTTGAAGACGACCGCGTCGCCGATGCTCGGCGAGTCGTGAAGCGTGCCGTGGTTCTCACCGTACACGTAGAAACTTCCCGCCGCGGCGGTCAGCCCGCTCGTGTCGGCGCCGGCTTGTTGCCAAACCCACTTCGCGAAGTCCGCGCACCAGTATTCGGGCTGGCCTCCGTTGCCGGTGCAGCTGCTCCCGAAGACCTGCGGGTAGCACGCGTGCCCGCCGAGCTGACCGAGCGCGATGCCGGCGATGTCGTCACCCGTCGCCCGCTGCGTGCTCGACGCGGTTGGGTCCACCGCACACCCCACGATCGTGAGCAACGCACCGAACACGAAGACCGAAGCGCGCATGCGGGCGTCACGGAGCAACGAAGATGCCGAAGGCGGCCGCCACGAGTTTCGCGCAGTTGTCGCGCGATCGAAGGCGCTCTGATGGATCGACGCACCAGCCACCGCGGCTTATGCTCCCGCGCATGACCAAGCTCTTCGTGCTCGTGACCGGCGCAACTGGCAAACAAGGAGGCGCGGTCGCGCGCCGACTTCTCGAGCGCGGTCATCGCGTGCGCGCGCTGACGCGCAAGGCCGAATCGCCCGCGGCGAAGGCACTCGCGTCCGCCGGCGCGGAGATCGCGACGGGCAACCTCGACGACCGCGCGTCGCTCACCGCCGCGATCGCCGGCGTCGACGCCGTGTTCGCGATGGGCACGCCGTTCGAGGCCGGCATGGCCGTGGAGACGCAGCAGGGCATCAACGTCGCCGACGCCGCCAAGGCCGCGGACAAATACCTCGTCTACACCTCGGTCGGGTCCGCCGATCGCAAGACCGGCATCCCGCACTTCGACAGCAAGTACGAGGTCGAGAAGCACATCGCGAAGATCGGCGTTGCGTCGTCGGTCGTCGCGCCCGTCTACTTCATGGAGAACGCGCTCTTCACCCTCGAGCAGCTCAAACAAGGCGTCTACGCGACGCCGCTGCCGCCCGCGCGGAAGCTCGCGCAGATCGCCGTGGCCGACATCGCGTCGTTCGCGGTGCTCGCGCTCGAGCAGCGCGAACGATTCCTCGGCAAGCGACACGACATCGCGGGCGACGACGTGAGCGGCGACGACGCGGTCGAGATCCTCTCGCGCGTGAAGGGAAAGAAGTTCTCCTACTTCCAAGTGCCGCTCGACGTGATCCGCCAGCGCATGGGCGAAGACGGTGCGGTCATGTACGAGTGGTTCGATCGCGTCGGTTACACCGTCGATCGCGTGGCACTTCGCCGCGATTTCCCCGAGGTTACGTGGACGTCGTTCGAGACGTGGGCGAAGGCGCTCACGCTCTGAATCGCGCAAACGGCGCGCTCGATGCGCCCTTTGCGCCGCGCTTGCTGCGTATCTACGCGGAAACCGCATGCGCAGCGCAAGGCACGACATATGCTCAGGCAATCCCGTGTCCGGGAAAAACTGCTGGGAGATCTTGGGGTGTGGCCGGCAGCCAGGCGGCGAACGAGCGAACGAGCTCGGTGTGTGCTCGGCCGCGCGTCCCGGACCGCACTCGGGCTTCAACGACGGCGTCGAGGGCGGGCGCATCTGCTGGGCGGTCGCAGGCACGCTCTGCGAAGGCAAGGTCGACGGCCTGAACGCGTCGAAGCATTTGAGCTGCGGCCAGTGCGAGGTCTTCAAGACCGTGCAGAAGGAAGAGGGCGAGCATTTCCACTTGGCCGTTCGCAAGGACGAGAACCACGCCCTCTACGATCAGTTCCTCGCGATCACGTCGATCGTGAACTCGATGAACGCGCTCGTGTACGTCTCCGACCTCGAGACGCACGAGCTTCTCTTCGTCAACCCGTACGGCGAGGCGATGTTCGGCGCGGACTGGTCCGGCCGTCGCTGCTTCGAGGTGCTGCAAGCCGGACAGTCTCGCGCGTGCGCGTTCTGCACGAACAACCGCCTGCTCGTCGACGGCCAGCCGGGTCCTCCCGTCGTCTGGGAGTTCCAGAACACGATCACGCGCCGCTGGTTTCAGTGCATCGACCGCGCGATCCGCTGGTGGGATGGGCGTCTCGTTCGCATGGAGGTGGCCTTCGACATCACCGATCGCAAGGAGGTCGATCGCTTCCGTGAGCAGTACGTCGGCCTCGTGAGCCACGATCTCCGAAACCCGCTCAACGGCATTTTGCTGAACGCGCAGGTGCTCAAGCAGTCAGCGCGCAAGCGCAACATGGGCGAAGAGTGCGCGGGCGTCGATCACATCATCGGCAGCGCCACGCGCATGAACGCGCTCATCGAGGATCTGCTCGAGACCACACGGCTCGAATCGGGACGCCTGCAGCTCCACCGCGAGACGGTCGATCTCGGCGCGTGGATGCACGAGGTCGTTCACCGCGCGATCGCTCCGGCGGAGCGCGCGCGAATCGCCGTGCACCCGAGCGAGCACGAGGTGCACGTGTCCGCGGATCGAAACCGCCTCGAGCGGGTCGTCGAGAACCTCTTGTCGAACGCGCTCAAGTACTCCGGCGACGCGAACGTCGAGGTCAGCGTGCACAAGCGCGGCGTCGAGGGCGTCGTCTCGGTGATCGATCACGGCAAGGGCATCGCGTCCGCGGAGCTCCCTCACGTCTTCGATCGGTTCTTCCGCGGCGCGCACGTAGGACCCGACAAAGGGCTCGGGCTCGGGCTCTACAACGCGCGCCTGATCGTCGAGGCGCACGCGGGGCGCATCTGGGTCGAGAGCCCCGAGCACCACGGCGCGCAGTTCCACTTCGCGCTCCCGCTCGCGTAGCTCGCTCAGATCGTCAGCGGGTCCTGCTTGGATTTGCTCGAGCGACGCGGCGTGGTCTCGGTGTCGCTCGTCGTCGTGGGCGCCGGCGCTGGAGGGGTGACCTTCGGCGACTCGGCCGCGGTGTCGGGCGGCGGCGGCGGCTTCGGAGATTCGATGGGGATGACCGCGTTCGTCGTCGTCACGGCCTCCGTCTTCCCCGTGTCGAGGTTCAGCATGACGAGCGCGCCAGCCACCAAGACCGCCGCGACGAGCAGGGCGATCCACCGCGGCCGCCGTCGGACGACGATGGGGACGCTTCTCGCGACGATCGAGGTCACCTCCTCGCGGCTCGGTTCCTCGCGGGTCGGTTCCTCGCGGGTCGGTTCCTCGCTGAGCTCGACGATGACCGTCGGCTCCTCTTCGACGACCACCTCTTCGAACGTGATCGGAACGTCGACCGCTTTCGGAAGAGGAGGGGGCGGCTTCGACACACGCCGCATTGGCGCGCTGCTCTCGACGAAATACATCGAGCCGCCGCGCCGGCCGATGTCGACCACCTTGTCTCGCGACTCGCGCCCCAACCGCGCGCCACGCTCGAGCATCTTGACCGAGACGCCACGCGCGTGGACGGTGTCCGTCCCGTCGTAAACGCTCACGCCTGCGCTCTCGAGGCGAAAGCGATCGATCCGATACTTGTGAAGCAGCACCGTGCCGCGCTCGAGGTGGTCCATGGCTCGTCGATAAGCAACGCTCGTGCTCGCCGAAAGTGTGCGGCTCGACTGGGAATGTCCGACGGGAAGCGCGTGTCTACTGCGCCACATGCGCGCCATTTTCATCGCACTCTCGCTCGTCGGATGTACGCACGTCGCTTCGTATGAGCGAGGCAAACTCGCCAACCGCACGATGACGACCGACGAAACGAGCGTGGCGGCCGAGCACGTCTACGCCGTGCACGAAGGTGCGACAGGCGGCTCGTCCGTTGGCGGCGCTGGCTGCGGCTGCAACTGATGCAACTGATTCAGCCGGGCTGAGCCGCACGCGTACGCTCGCGCTTCGACGGGATCGCCTCGAGCGCGACGAGCACCGGGTGCGTCGGCGTCGCGACGATCTCCATGGGCGTCCGTGCGTCGCTCGTTCGATAACCCGCCTCACCCTCGGGCGCCGCCCCGCGCGCGACGCCGCGGACGAACACGAGCTCGTGCGGCGCGATCCAGGTGACGCGGACGCGAACCGTGTCGGGAAACGAAAGGCCGCGCTCGCCGAAATATTTCGCGACGTGCTCCTCGGGCGCGAGCGCCGACGAGACGACGTCGTGTTGCCGCTCGACGAGCCACTTCACTCCGTCGAGCGGCACGGTGACGCGACACCCGGAGCCGTCGTCGAGCGCGAGCGCATCCGCCGAGCGCGACTCGAAGAGGATCTTGCCGGGTCGATCGCAACGGCTCGACGACGACGCGAAAGAAGACGCACGGCGTCCCGTAGACCGGATCGTGGAGAATGGGCGCCGCGACTCCGCCGACGAGACCCGTCGTGTGCACGAAGCCCGGCTTCACCTCGTGGAGCGGCGTGGGCGGCGCGTCCGCGTCGTGCTTCACGGTCATCGAAGCGAAGAGCGGCGTGATGTAGCCGCGCGCGAGGTAAGCAGCGGTCGCGAGCAAACCGAAGAACACGACGAGCTCGATCTGCCGGCGATGGTGCAAGACCCAGACGAGCGTGACGAGCGCGCAGACGATCGCCAGGAAGATCCCCACGATGATCGCTTGGCAGCCGCACCCGCTGCGTCTGCCGTAACGATCATCGACGGTGAAGTCCCACTCGATGTCGAAGTTATCCATCCTCTTCGGTGATACGCGAGCCGATGGATCGGCGGACCTCCAGATCGCGCTCTTTCGCGATCCGTGAGCGCACAAACTCGCGGACAATCACGATGTAATTTTGCAGCGTGACTGTGGCGCGGAAGCTGCAACTGCCTGGAATCAGAGGTGGTGCGCATGGCTTTCTGGAAGGCCTGGGTGACGTGTGTCTTCGGCGCGACGTTGGCTCTCGGGTGCGGCTCCGGAGGGGACAAGCCCGTCGATCAAGACGCGGGTGAAGGCGGGATGCAGTTCGGCGGAGGCGGCCACACGCTCACGGGCGTCGCAGTCGATCCGCCGACGGCGTCGGTCGACATCATCGACGACAAGATCGTGACGCAGGCGTTCACGGCGCGCGCGACTTTCGCGGACGGGACGACCGAGGCGCTCTCGAGCGCGTCGTGGTCGGCGAACTTCCCTGCCGCGGGCTCGATCGACGGACTCGGGACCTTCACGCCGAGCGCTCAGGTCGGCGGGCCGGTGACGATCACGGCGACGTACAAATCCGTGAAGGGCACGGCGTCGCTCGCCGTCAACCTGCACTACACGAAGAACCCCGCGAACGCCGCGTCCGCGGTGCAGACCGCGCTCCTCGGAGCTTCGCAGAAGGACACGTCGTGCACGTGGGCGTATCCGTACGACGGCACGGTGTTCCCGCGCGGGCTCGCGGCGCCGACGATGATGTGGAACGGCGGCGCGGCGCCGGACGTCTACTCGGTTCACCTCTCGTCGAAGTACTTCGACCTCACGGAGTTCGTGACCGCGGCGCCGCCGTCGCGCTTCGCGATCGACGACACCACGTGGACGAAGTTCGCGAGCTCGACGAGCGGCAAGGCGTCGCTCGCGGTGAACCGCTGGAACGGCACCGCGGCCACGACGGTCGTGCAGCACACGTGGACGATCTCGCCCGCGTCGATGCGCGGCACGATCTACTACTGGGCCAACAACCTCGGGCGCGTCATGCGCATCAAGCCGGGAGCGTCCGCGCCGGACGATTTCGCGAACAAGGCGCCGCTCAACGATCCGAACCAGTACACGCAGTCGTCTTGCTTGATGACGTGCCACACGGTGTCGGCCGACGGCTCGACGCTCGTCTCCGGAGGCGGCACGTTCGGCGGCTCGTACGATCTCAAAGGCGGCAAGCCCGTCCACTACACGGGCGGCACGTGGGGCCCGGTCAACCAGTGGCAGAGCATCCAGTGGTCGATGTCCGCGGTGTCGCCGACGGGCAAGTACATGATGACGAACTCGATGGCCGTGGGCCTCTCGGCGGCGGTCGGCGGTCCGAGCAGCTTCGCGAGCCTCTACGACACGCTCACGGGCGGAAAGGTGGGCAGCAGCGGGCTCGACGGCGCGCTCCTCGCGATGCCCGCGTGGTCGCCGGAGGGGAGCCTCATCGCGTACGTCGACTCGGGAAACCCCGCGTCGTGGTCGCAGGGCTGGAACATCCCCGCGCCGGGAAACCTCCGCGTCATCGACTTCGACGAGAAGACGAACCCGATGGCGTCGAACGCACACGACATCGTCCAGGTCGGCAGCGATCCCAACAAGCGCATCAACTGGCCCACGGTCTCGCCCGACGGGAGCTGGGTCGTCTACGCGCGCGGGCCGTCGGCCGACACGCGGTACGGCAACAGCGATCTCTACATCGCGAGCACGAAGCAAGCGAACGCCGAGGCGCGACTCGCGAACCTCGACGGCGACGATTACCCCTTCGCCGCGGGCGCGCGCGATCTCGGGTGGAACTTCGAGCCCGCGTTCGCGCCGGTCGCGTCCGGCGGCTACTTCTGGGTCGTCTTCACGAGCCGCCGCACGTACGGCAACCTGCTCACGGCCGCCAAGGATCAGACCAAGCAGCTCTGGGTCGCGGCGATCGACGAGAAGCCGACGCTCGGCCAAGACGCGAGCCACCCTGCGTTCGAGCTCCCGGGGCAGGCGCTCGACTCCATCAACATGCGCGGCTACTGGGCGCTCGATCCGTGCAAGCAAGACGGGCAGACGTGTCAGTCGGGCACCGAGTGCTGCGGCGGCTACTGCGATCAGGGCGACGGCGGAGCGCCGATCTGCCGCTCGGTGAACAGCGGCTGCTCGCAGAACGGCGATCACTGCGACACGAGCGCCGACTGCTGCGGCGCCTCGAGCGGCGCGACGTGCATCAACCAAGTCTGCTCGGAGCCGCCGCCCAACTGATCAGGAGCGCACCTCGGTCGACCCAACCAAGTCAGGGTTGCTGTCGACATGCGGCAGCGAGACTGCGCGGCGGAGCCGCGAAATGCCGCATCAGCGCGCGAGCGGCGCACCAAGGTTTTGGCCACATTCTGAGATCGACGCGGCGCGTGCCGGCCCGGCCGGGAAGTTCGACGCTGCCGCATGTCCACGGCCAGGCCTTCGCAAGACACTATCCATTCCGGCGAGCGCTTCGCCTACGTTCGGCCCATGCATCCCGCCATCACGATGGGGTCGTGGGTCGCGCGTCACGCGTCGCGCAAGCCAGGCAAGGTCGCGCTCGTCTTCAAGGAGCAGCGCATCACGTACGCCGAGCTCGACGCGCGCGCCAGACAGGTCGCGCACGGGCTGAAGGAGCGCGGCGTGCGCAAGGGCGATCGCGTCGCGGCGCTCCTCCTGAACTGCCCCGAGGTGATCGAGCTCTTGCTCGCGTGCACGCACCTCGGCGCGATCTTCGTGCCGATCAACTTCAGGCTCGGCGCCGAGGAGATCGCGTTCATCTTGGGCGACGCGACGCCCGAGGTGCTCGTCTTCCACGAAGCCTTCGGCAAGACCGTGGAGCAAGCCCGCGCGAGCACGCTCGTTCGCGCGTGCGTCCAGGTCGGCGAGGCGTACGCGGCGCTCCACGGCAGCCGCCCGACCGACGTCGCGATCGAGAAGGTCCACGAGAACGAGCCCGCGATGATGATGTACACGTCGGGCACGACGGGCCGCCCGAAGGGCGCGCTCCTCAGCCACGGCAACCTCTTGTGGAACGACGTGCAGGTGCTCCTCTGCATCCCCGCGATCGACGAGGACCTCAACTACTGCGCCGCGCCGCTCTTCCACATCGGCGGCCTCAACGTGCTCACCGGGCCGATGCTCTACCGCGGCGGCACGACGATCATCGACGACAAGTTCGATCCGAAGGCGGCGCTCGAGACCATGTCGAGCCGAAAGGTCACGTGCGCGTTCATGGTCCCGGCGATGTGGGGTGCGATGGCGCAGGTGCCGGATTTCGACAAGTACGATCTGTCGTCGCTTCGCTACGGGATCGTCGGCGGCGCGCCGTGCCCGCTGCCGGTGCTCGAGTTCTACGCGGCGCGCGGCATCACCTTTCGCGAGGGCTTCGGGCTCACGGAGACCGCGCCGATCGTGTGCTTGCTCGCGGTCGAGGACGGCATCCGCAAGAGCGGGAGCGTCGGTCACCCGGCGACGCACGTCGAGGTCCGCGTGGTCGACGAGGCCGATCGAGACGTCGCGCGCGGAGAGCCCGGCGAGCTCGTCGTGCGCGCGCCGAACGTGATGCTCGGTTACTGGAACCGCCCCGAGGAGACGGCGACGGCGCTCCGCGGCGGGTGGTTCCACACGGGCGATCTCGCGCGCATCGACGAGGAAGGCTACGTCTACATCGTCGATCGCAAGAAGGACATGGTCATCACGGGCGGCGAGAACGTCTACCCCGTCGAGGTCGAGCAGGTCCTCTTCCGCCACCCGAAGGTCGCGGACGTCGCGGTGATCGGCGTGCCCGACGAGCGCTGGGGCGAGGCCGTGGTCGCGGTCGTCGTGCTGCGCGATCCCGCGAGCACGCTGAGCGTCGACGAGGTCACCGAGTTCTGCGAAGGAAAGCTTGCAAGATACAAGCAACCGAGGCGGCTCGAGCTCGTGATGGCGCTCCCGCGGAACGCGACGGGCAAGGTGCTGAAGAACGATCTCCGCTTGCTCTACGGCGGCACGTCTTCGGCGGTGACGCGATGAGCCCGCGCGCGGTGGCGATCGCCTGGGCGCTCTGCGCGTGCGCGAGCGACAAGCACGAGACCTCGAGCGCGTCGAACGCCGCGAGCGCGAGCGCGTCGGCCTTGCCGACCCAGTCCTCGTCCGCGGCGCCGACGATCGCGCTGCCCGTGCCCGCGCGCGACCACGCGACGTTGCCGTGCGGCGACGCCGTCGTCGACATGCAAGACGCCGTCGAGACCATCTACGGCTTGTCGATGACGAGGGCGGGCGCCGACGACGTGCTCGTCGCGGTGCAGTCGAAGAGCGGCTACGCCTATCTGGCTTCGCCGCGCGACGTCGCGCGGATCGGGCTCGTCGCGCCTGGCGAGCGCGCAGCGGCGATCCCGGGCCCCGGCGATCTCGTGCTCCGGCGCGGCGGAAAGCTCGTCGCGTGCAAGCCGGGCAAGAGCGTGGCGCTGCCCGAAGACCCGCACGCCGCGCGCGACTCGTTCGTGGGCGCGTTCGTCGATGGCCACGCGCTCCTCGCGATTTGGGTCGAGGTCGGAACGCACGGCGCGCCGTGCAAGCGGCTCACGGGGGCGACGCAGGTCGCCAAGCGGGCGTTCGTCGAGGAGCTCGACCTCGACGCGGAGGCGCCCGCTTGGAAGAACGTGGCGACGCGCGCGCTCCCACCGCCGCCCGGCGCCGAGTGTCGGAGCTCGGTCGCGATTGCGAGCGCGGCGAAGAAGGGCCGCGCGGTCGTCGTCTTCGAGTCGTGCGTGATGGTCGACGCCGGCGACTCGATCTCGATGGACAAGTGCACGCTCGCCGCCGAGCGCTTCGGGTCGGGCAGCTGGGAACGGTTCTCGCTCGCGGCGCCGTCCGACGACTTCGTCCATCCCGTCGCCTCGCGCGACGCCGAGCGCGTCGCCGTAGAGCAGCGCGGGCGCGACACGTTCGTGGTGTACCGGCTCGAGCGTGGCGCGTTCGTCGCCGAGGGCGCGCCCATCGCGGGCGAGCCGATGGCGATTGACGGCGCGCGCCTCCTTCGAATCGAGCCGCGCGCGTCGCATTCGGGGCCGAGCGGGCTCGGGTTCAGCCTCTACGTGGACGAGCTCGCATCGGGCGCGTGGAGCACCGCGAGCGACGCGCTCGAGACGACCTCGCGCGAGTGGGCGTTCGATTTGAGCGGCCCGTCTCCGCTCGCGGCCGTCGTCGACGAGAAGACGACGCTCGTCCGCGTGCAGACGATCGCGAACAAGCGGTGGGCGCCGTTCGCGCGCATCACCGTGCCTTGAAGCGCTGACGCTGCATCCGCGCGCAGGCTTCGCGGCCGATTTCGCGCGCGAAGACCGCGTAAAACCGCGTGGTCCGTGCGGGCACGTGCGATGCAAATCGAGTCGTCATCATGAGAACCTCGATTTGCGTCCTCGCGTTCGTGGCTCAGCTCGTCGGTTGCGGAGCGTGGACGGTCACGACGCCGCCGCTCGCGACGGTCGAGCTCACCGCGGCGCCCGTCGCGGACATCGACGTCTATCCGAACACCGTCTACGAAGGCCGAACGGTCTACTACTACGACAACCGCTGGTACTACCGAGAAGGCTCGCGGTGGCGGTACTACAACCAAGAGCCCCACGCGCTCGCCGCGCGCCGGTACGAGATCATGGCGCAGCCGCCGCCGTACGTGGAGATCAACGCGCCGCCGGTCGTGAACATCGAGGCCTACCCGAGCGCGATCTACGCGGGGCGCCCGACGTACTACTACGGCAACCGTTGGTACTACCGAGACGGGCAGCGCTGGCGCTACTACCGCTACGAGCCGCCGCCGCTCACGACGCATCGCAATCAGATGCAGCACCAAAACGAGCCGCGCGACACGCGCCACGAGTCGCACGAGCACTATCGCTGAGCGACTACTGCATGCGCGGCAGACGCGGCGGGCGCGGCACGTCGATCGGCGAGGTCGTGAACGGCGGGGGACGACTCGACGGACGCGGGACGTGAAAGCGCGTCATCGTCTCCGCGTCGTAGCGGGTGGTCAGCGAAACGACCACGCGCGATCCGTCGTCGACCGTCTCGATGCGCAGCTTGGCCATGCGCACCCTTTGAGCAACCGCCGTGCCGCGTGGAAATCCTGCGGATCGCCGCGTTTCGACGCCGCGCGCTTGGCTCGCGAGCGATCCACTTGGATCACTCCGCGCTAGTCTTCGCGCCATGGACGATTGGCGAAAGCAGGCAGCGTCGCCCGAAGAGGTCGTGGCCCACGTGAAGAACGGCTCGAGGATGTTCCTCCACGGCGCCGCGGCGACGCCGACGACGCTCCTCGACGCGCTCTGCGACAAACCCGGGCTCGAGGGCGTCACCGCGTATCACCTCCACACCGAGGGCTCGTCGCGGTTCGTCGCGCCCGAGCAGGCAGGGCGCATCTTCTCCGTGTCGCTCTTCACCGGTCCCGGCTGCCGCAAGCCCGTCGAGGAGGGTCGCGCGGACTTCATGCCGATCTTCCTCTCGGACATCCCGGAGCTCTTTCGCTCGCGCAAGGTCCCGCTCGACGTCGCGATGGTGCAGCTCTCGCCGCCCGATCGTCACGGCCTCTGCACGCTCGGGACGTCGGTCGACGCCGCGCGCGCCGCGGTCGACTCGGCGAAGATCGTGATCGCGGAGATCAACGACCGCATGCCGCGGACGCACGGAAACTCGTCGATCCCGCTCGCGCGCGTGAGCGCCTTCGTATGCACCGATCGCGCGCTCCCCGAGCACGCGCGCGAGCCCGAGACGTCCGTCGAGGCGCGCATCGGCGAGATCATTGCGGCCCTCGTCGAGGATCGCTCGACGCTCCAAATGGGCATCGGCGGGATCCCCGATGCGGTGCTCGCGCGCCTCGGAGACAAGCACGAGCTCGGCGTGCACACCGAGATGTTCTCGGACGGTCTCATCCCGCTGCTCGAGGCCGGCGTCGTCACGAACCAGCACAAAAAGGTGCACCCAGGCCGCACGGTGACGAGCTTCGTCAGCGGCTCGGCGAAGGTCTACGACTACGTGAACGACAACTCCGTCGTCGAGTTTCACCCGTGCGATCGCACGAACGACATCTCGCTGATCCGCAAGAACGACAAGGTCGTCGCGATCAACTCGGCGATCGAGATCGATCTCACGGGCCAGGTGTGCGCGGACTCGATCGGTGACCGCATCTTCAGCGGCATCGGGGGCCAGATGGACTTCATGCACGCCGCGGCGAACTCGGCGGGCGGAAAGCCGATCATGGCCATGCCGTCGACCGCGGCGCACGGAAAGCTCTCGCGCATCGTGCCGCGGCTCAAGCCCGGCGCCGGCGTCGTCACCACGCGCGGCCACGTGCACTGGGTCGTCACCGAGCACGGCGCCGTGAACCTCCACGGCCTCACGCTCCGCGAGCGCGGCGAGGCGCTGATCTCGATCGCGGCGCCCGAGTTTCGCGCGGAGCTTCGGCGGTCGCTCGCCGAGATCCGGCATTTCCCGCTCGCGTGAGCCGAGCTACTGCCAGCTGATGTCGGTGAAGCTCGCGGCCGTGTCGTTCGCGGCGAGGCCCGCGCGCGGCGAGGGCGCCGACACGGTGACCGCGCCGCCATTGAACGTGACGTGCGCGCTGCCGCCGGAGTAGTCGACCGAGATCGCCTCGACGCCGCCCGTGGGCGCGGGCGCGGTGCCGACCGTGTTCCAGATCGCCGTGCCGTTCGCCGTGAACGTGCGCACGTTCCCGTCGTTACCGTGGACGACGCCGACGTAGTGCGTGTCGTCCGTGTACGCGACGATGACGCCGACGTCGAAGAGCCCCGACGAAGGCACGGTGAGCTTCGCCTGGAGGTGGCTCACCGAGACGTTCTTCACCATCGCGAGGCTGAAGACGCCAGGCGTGTCGACGTCGACCGCCGCGGGGCCGACGTGGATCCACTCCGTGAAGATGGGCTCCATCGGTTCCTGCGCGGTCGGGAGCCACGCGGCGATCGGCGCCACGAGCGAGCTCGGGGGCGCGACGAGCGACGCGAACGATGGGACCCCGTTCGCGTCCTCCGCGTCACGAAACGCCTTGAAAGCCGCCCGATACGAGCCCGTGTCCAGGTAACGGAAGATCGTCCACGCGTCGGCGCGCGTCCCCGTCGTCGCGCCCGAGACGATGCCCGCGACGTCGATCGATCCCTCCGCGAGCGCCTTCGCGGGCAGGTCCTCCCAGCTGAGGAGCGACATCACGCCGAGCCGCACGCACTGTCCGTCCCAATCGTGACGGCTCAAATATTCGGCGTGCCCCTCCATGTACCAAAACGGAGCCGAGCCCACGAGGCGCGTCAGTGAATGGAACTGGTGAGTCGCCTCGTGCACGAGAAGGACGTGCGAGTAGTAAGGGTTGCCTTGCTTGAAGAGGTACGCCGTCTGCGTCGAGGGCGCGTAGTAGCCGCCGGCATCCGCGGGCGCTTGGATCCCGTCGGCCGCGAGCCCGGAGGCGAAAGCGGCTTGCGTCGCGAAGTACTTCACCTTGAGCTTCTGCGCGGGCGCGGCGCGCTCGAACCAGCTCGCGAACGCGGCGCTCGAAGCCTCGAGCAGGCGCGCCATTTCGGTGGCGTCGGCCGAGGTCGTCTCCGCGTAGAGATTGTAGTGCGTCGTCGTCGCCTCGAGCCCCACGCCGCTCGTCGTGACCGTCGGCGTCTCGGAGGTGCAAAACGAGACCGTCGAGATCGACCCGTCGCCTCCATCGGCCGACGACTCGCTCGCCGCGTCGCTCGCGACGACGTCGAGCCCCGCGTCCGCCCCGCCGTCCGGGTTCGACGGCGAAGTCGAGCACGCCGCGAGCACCACGACGAGCACACCGAACGTGATCGCGCGCATCGAACGATGATAGCTCTTCCAGTGGAGGGCGCTCGAATGTGCGACACGCTCGTGAAGGTGGAGGGCGGCCGCGTCTTCTTCGCGAAGAACTCGGACCGCGAGCCCGACGAGCCGCAGATCCTCGAGTGGCGCGTCGCGTCGGACCACGCGCCGGGCGAATCCGTGCAATGTACGTGGATCTCGATCCCCGAGGCGCCGCGCACGTTCGCGACGCTCGTCAGCAGGCCCACGTGGATGTGGGGCGCCGAGATTGGCATCAACGAGCACGGCGTGGTCATCGGCAACGAGGCCGTGTTCACGAAGGAGCGAGTCCCCGCGGAGGGCGGGCTCACCGGGATGGACCTCGTTCGCCTCGCGCTCGAGCGCGCGAAGAACGCGGACGAGGCGGCGGAGGCGATCGTCTCGCTCGCCGAGCGCCACGGGCAGGGCGGCCAGTGCGGCTACGAAGACCGCGGGTTCCGCTATTTCTCGAGCTTCGCCGTCGCCGATCCGCGCGGCGCGTGGGTCATCGAGACCGCGGGGCGAGCGAGCGCGACCGAGCGAGTCTCGGGCGCGCGGACGATCTCGAACGGCCTCACGATCGCGGGCTTCGCGGAGGCGCACTCCGACCGATTGAGGACGCGCGTCGCCGCCGCGCGCGAGCGCCGCACGAGGACCACCGCGTCCGCCGCGCACGCCACGAGCGTCGCGGGGTTCATCGCGGCCCTTCGCGATCACGGCGGCACGGAGTGGCCGCGCTACTCGGCGGCGCGCGGCGCCATGACCGGGCCGTGCATGCACGCGGGCGGGCTCGTCGCCGCTTCGCAGACGACGGCGTCGCTCGTGTGCGAGCTCGGCGACGAAGCGCCGCGGTGCTTCGCGACGGGGACGAGCGCGCCGTGCCTCTCCGTGTTCAAGCCCGTTCGCGTCGACGAGCCGCTCGACCTCGGTCCGCCGCCGGGCGCGAGCCCCGACGCGAGCCTCTTCTGGACGCACGAGCGCCTTCACCGCGCGGTCATGCGCGATCCCGCGCGACTCGCGCCGCTCTTTCTCGCCGAGCGCGACGCGCTCGAAGCGCGATTCCTCGCGGAGGAGACGAAGCCCGCGGACGCGTGGAGGGTGTCGCGCGAGGCGCTCGATCGCTGGATCACGCTCGTCTCGGCAAAGCCCCCCGCCGACGTTCGTCCCTGGGCGACGCGCCGCTACTGGCAGATGCGCCGTCAGACCGCGTGAATCAACCCCGACCCGATCGGAGCGCCGCGATGCGCCGCTTCGCGTTCGCGATCGTGAGCTTGTCCTCTTGGATGTGCATGTACACGACGTAGTGCCCGACGCCGAACATGCTCAGGCCGCCGATGCCCACGAGGATCCCCGCGGTGACGTTCCACAAGAACGCGAGCGGCGTCGCGACCAGCGTCGCGAGGAGGACCCACTTCATGCGCTTCTGCTCGCTGCGGAGCTTCACGATCGCAGCCGTGAGCCGCTCGATGCTCTCTTCGTACGCGATCGCGCGCTCGTCCTTCGGCTCCGCAGTCATCGTGCGTCTGGCTCGTTGGCGTTCACGGGCACCGTCGGCAGCTGCACGCTCGGTCGCTCCTTCGCGTGACAATCGAAGCAGTCGACCTTTCGCCCCATGACCGACGACATCGCCGGCACGACGCGCTCGCGCATGAAGACGATCATCTTCGCGTTCGCCTCGGCGGCTTCGGTCGAGCCGTAGACCTGCGCCACGGACGTGTCGAGGCACGACGGGTCGAGCGCGAGATCCGGGTTCGGCATCTTCCACCCGACGGCGCGATCACGGCTGTGGCAGGGGGCGCACCCCACCTTCGCGTATTTGTGCGCGTCGTACTCCGAGAAGACGTCCTTCATCCGCGGCATCACGGTCGCCTTCATGTACTCCATTTTCTGGTCTTGGTTCATCTCGCCCCACGCGGCGGGCGCGTTCGACGCGGCCGCGCCGCAGGAAACGAGGGGAAAGACGAGGACGAGCGGCGCGAGCGATCGTGCCGTCATCGCCATTTTCGCAACATGCACCCGAGCGCCTTCGCCTCGGGCCGGCGCACGGCCGTGCCGGCGAGCAAATCGTCGAGCGCCTCGCGCACGTAGGGCGTCGCGTCCGCGTGCTGCGTCACGCGATCGGAGTCGATGCCGCCGCGGTACCGAACGCGACCCTCGCGATCGAAGATGACCGTGTGCGTCGCGCTCTCGGCCTCGAGCGCGATGGCGAGCCGCGCGCCCTCGTCGCGTAGCACGGGCATGCTGTACTCGCGCGCCTCCGCGGCGACGCTCGCTTGCGTCGCGTCCACGTCGGACTCGACGGCAATGAACTGCACGCCGCGCTTGCCGTACGCCGCCACGAGATCCTCGAGGCGGTCGCGGTGTGAGGCCATGCACGGGCACGTCGCCGACACGAAGACGATCACGGTGTATGGAGCGCGCTGCGTGATCTCCACGAGCGCGCGCCGCGAGCCGTCCGTGCCGACGAGCGAAGCGGGAGGCGACGCGTGAGCGCACGCGAGCGCGAAGACGAGAGCCCAGGCGGCGCAGACGCGGAGGCTCATGGCTCGGAGCCTGGACCGAGGACCTCCGTATCGGCGATCCCGTATTGCCGAAGCTTCTCCCAGAGGTTCTTGCGCGAGATGCCGAGGAGCGCCGCGGCGACCGCGCGCCTTCCGTCCGACTTCGCGAGCGCCGCGAGGAGCAGCTCGCGCTCGTGCTCTGCGAGCGCGTCGGCGAGCGGTCGCGGCTTGTCGGCGTCGGCGGTCGTCGCGCTGGCGGAGATCGCCTCGGGAAGATCCTGCACGCCGATCTCGCGGCCGCGGCTGAAGACGAGCGCGTGCTCGATCGCGTGCATCAGCTCGCGCGCGTTGCCGGGAAAATCGTACGCGTGGAGCGCCGTGCGCGCGGCGACCGAGAGGGCAGGCGGCTCGCTCGACCCAGTGTGGAAGCGCCGGAGGAAATACTCGGAGAGGATCGGGATGTCCGCGCGTCGCTCGCGCAGCGGCGGAATGACCACCTCGACCACGTTGATGCGGTAGTAGAGATCCTCGCGGAAGCGGCCGCTCGCGACCTCCGCCTTGAGGTTTCGGTTCGTCGTCGAGACGAGCCGCACGTCCACGCGCACCGTCGTGTTCGATCCGATCGGCTGAAAGCTCCCGTCTTGGAGGACGCGCAGGAGCTTGGCCTGCGCGGGAAGCGGGAGCTCGCCGAGCTCGTCGAGCAAGAGCGTGCCGCCGTCCGCGATCTTGAAGCGGCCGTCGCGCCGACCGACCGCGCCCGTGAACGCTCCGCGCTCGTGGCCGAAGAGCTCCGCCTCGATCAGCGTCTCGGGGAAGGCCGCGCAGTTGATCGCGACGAACGGTTTGTCCCGGCGCGGGCTCCTGTCGTGGATCGTGCGCGCGACGAGCTCCTTGCCCGTACCGCTCTCGCCCGTGACGAGCACGGTCACGGGGCTCTCGGCGATCGCGTCGATGCGCTCTTGCAGCCGCATCATCGTCGGCGTGCGTCCGACGAGGAGCTCGCTCGACCCTCGCGCCGCGAGCGCAGCGCGCGCCGCGTCGAGCTCGGCGCGCATGCTCTTGCGTTCCGCGATGCGATCGACCGTGAGGAGGAGCTCCTGCATGTCGAACGGCTTGGTGATGTAGTCGTACGCGCCCTCTTTGATCGCGCCGACCGCGTCGGCGATCGTCCCGTACGCCGTCATCAGCACGACGAACGTGCTCGGGCTCTGCTCGTTCACGCGGCGCATGATCGCGAGCCCGTCGGCCTTGGGGAGGCGAATGTCCGACACGACGAGGTCGAACATCTGGTTCTCGACCGCGGCGATCGCCTGCGCGCCGTCGCTCACGGTGACGACGACGTGACCGCGGCCGCGGAGCGCGTCGCTCACGGTCATGCGAATCAACGGCTCATCGTCGGCGACGAGGATACTAAGCACGAACGCCACCTCCTGCTGCTGGTAGCCACATGGTCACTGTCGTCCCTCGTCCCTCGTCGCTCGAGAGCGCGAGCTCGCCGCCGAAAGAACGCAACACACCGTACGTTATCGCGAGCCCGAGGCCAGTGCCTTCGCCCGGCGGCTTCGTCGTGAAGAACGGTTCAGTCACCTTCGCCAAATTATCCTTCGAGATGCCAGGCCCGTGATCGGCAATGGCGATACCCCACATGTATCCGCGGCGTGTGGCCGAGATGGTGATCTCCTCGCCGCGAGGGCTGAAATACACGGCGTTGATCATCACGTTGCTGAGAGCCTTGCGCAGCTGTCCAGCTTCGGCGCGGATGTGAACGTCGGGTGGGACCGAAGAGACCACCCGGACGCCGGCCTCTTCGCACATCGGGGCGATCATCCGCACGCACGACGCGACCAGCTCGGCCGCGTCGAGATCGCTCGGGGGCGTCGGACGCTGACGCGCGTAGTCGCGCACGCCCTCGATGACGGTCTGGAGCCTCCCGAGGCCTTCCATGATCGCGTCGAGGTATTCCTTGTGCCGCTCTTTCGGGAGCGAGCCGTCCTGGAGAGCTCGGGCGCACTGCATGATGCCCGCGAGCGGGTTGTTGAGCTCGTGCGCGAGCCCGGCGGCGAGGACCGCGACCGAGCGGTGCTTCTCGGTCTCGATGACGCGCGACTGCTCTTCGTCGAGCCGATGACGCGCCTTCGCCATCTCCTCGCGCGCGGCGCGCGCGTCGCGGCTCTCACGACCAGCTTGGGCGAATAGATAACCGAGCACGGGTCCGTCGATCGCCGCGAGCGCAAGGAGCGCGATGACGCGCCACGGCGCGATCCCTCCATGCACGCCATACGCCACGACGAGCGCGACCGATGCGATGGCGCTCGCGACGCCTCCGCGTAGCCCGAAGTACGACGCGTACATCGCGCTCCACGGAGCGAGCGCCGCGACGAACGGGCTCGCGATTCCGCCCGACGCGCGGAGGAGCAAAGCGAGGAACACGACGTCCGAGACGAACGCGACCCAGTAGAACGTGTCCTTCGCGCGCGAGCGGAGGATGCGATGACCCGCGCCGTAGAGCAGCACGCAATACGGAAAAAAAACTCCGAACGCCGCGAGCGATCCGTCGCGCGTCGGGCTCGGCTCGAGCAAGTACGCCCAGAGCGCGCCGCCCGCGAGCGCGAGCCCTCGAGTCGCCGCATAGGTGACGTCGCGCGCGTCGAAGCGAGCAGACGAATCAGGCATGGGTGGGCAAACGATACAAGGTTACGAACCGGTAACAACGTGGGCCCTTCGAGCGATCCCGAACGGTGACGTCTCGTCGAGCGGACCGCGCCAATTGGTCGCGGCGAGCCCGCGAAAGAAGGCGAAGAACGCACGCCGCGCGCAGGGCGTGCGGAGATCGGCACGTTGATCGTTCGCGGCCCGCACCCTTTGCGGTCTCCGCACCGATGGCACCGAACGTGCGAAGAGCCTGCGCCGAGACGGAGTGCGGACTCCGCCTCAGGAGGATCCATGCGACCGAATCGTGCAGTGCACCTGATGCTCGCCGCGCTCGTGGGCATCGCGATGTACTTCGTCGCGTTGCGTGAGGCCGGCGCGGTACCGAGCTTCTCGCGCAAATACCAAACGAGCTGCCAGACGTGTCACACGGTCTACCCGGTGCTCAACGCGTTCGGCGAGGCGTTCCGCCGAAATGGTTATCGCTTCCCGAGCAAGGACGGCAGCCTCGACAGCGACTCCGAGAAGCCGACCGCGATCCAGCTCGGCCAAGAGCAGTACAAGACGCTCTTTCCGAGCGCGGTGTGGCCCGACAAGATCCTCGAGTCGATCCCGCTGTCGGTGTGGATGAACGGCTCGCTCGCCGTGAACATCCCGAACTCGGACGCGCAAGCGGCCGCCGGCAACACGTTCACGTGGAGCGGGATCGAGGCCGAGATGCACATCTTCGGCGCGGGCGCGTTCAACGACAACCTCACGTACATGACGCAGCTCACGCTCGACACCGAGGGCGGCGTCGACATCGAGACCGCGTACTTGCTCTGGAACGACATCGTCGGTCCGAACCACCTGTTCAACCTCTGGGTGGGAAGGCTGTTCGCGCCGCAGCTCACGAGCTTCGGTCTGCACAGCTCGTATCTGAGCGACACCGTGATGCCGGGCGTCTCGGTCGGCGGGCTCTACAACGCGACCGCGCCGTTCACGCTCGGAATGGGGCACACCGACGGCGCCGAGCTGAACGGCATCGTCGCGCACCGTTTCGGTTACTCGCTCGGCTGGGTCGCGTCGTCGAACGCTTCGGGGCTCTCGATGCCCAACGCCGAAGACGTCTACGCGCACCTCGGCGTGAAGCTCGGAGGGCATGGCGCTCGACGGTGAGGGAGCGAGCGGCACCACCCCCGAAAACCCGAACAAGCCGTGGGAGGAGAACTCGTTCAGCATCGACGTGTTCGGCTACCACGGCCTCGCGCGACTCGACAACGGAACGGGCACGCTCGCGGGCGGCACGGCGACGCCAATCCAACAGGACGATCGCTTCAACGCCGCTCGGCACGCTGCTGCGCGGCCAGCTCGGCTCGTTCGTCTTGATGGCGGGCCTCCAGTACGAGACGCACGAGCGTCCGTATCCGGGCACGCCGGCGACTGCCAATCCGGACGGCAGCACGCTCAACGGAACGCCGAACCTCGTGAGCTCGAAGGCGCTCGTTCAATACAACGAGCTGAGCTTCATGGTGTACCCGTGGCTCGTTCCCGGCGGTGCGCACGGAGTACACGTACGCCACCGTCGACGGCGCGCCGGACGCACAGCTCCTGCGCATCATCCCCGGCATCGCGCTCCTGCCGCGGCCGAACATCCGCGTGATCCTGAGCGCCGATCTCGAGTGGGCGAAGAACATGCCTCCGGTCGGCGCGTGGGACGCGGCGGGCGGAGCGATCGCGCTCACCGGAACCGCGACGACGAAGTTCCAGGCCGAGACCATCAACGCCACCGTTGGCGTGGGCTTCTGAGCGGAGACGACCATGAACAAGCTCATCACCATCACGATTGCGCTCCCCGCGATTGTCGCAGCGCTCGCCGTCGTCGGCGTCGAGAGCGCGTGCAACAACGTCGGGTCTTGTCCCGACGCGGGCATCACGCAAGGCGGCACGTGCAGCGGCGACAACCTGCAGTGCCCCTACACGCTCGATACGCCGAACCCGGCCTGTGACGGCACCGAGGTACAGCTCGCGACGAGCTGCATCTGCACCGGTGGCGCCTGGGTCTGCCCCGATCCGTTCACGTGCGACGTGGACGCGGGTGACGACACCGGAACGGGCGACGACACGGGGACGACCGACGACACCGGCACGACCGACGACACGGGCACGAACGACGCGACGACGGATGCAAACGACGCGGGCGGTGGCGATGACGCCTCCGACGCGTCCGGGCAATGAAAGACGCAGAGGAGAAGGCCACCATGGGAAGCAACAATTCAATTCGCACACGACTCGTCGGCAAGGCGCTCGCGGCAGCGACCATCGCCTTCTGCGCGATCGTTCCCGCGGCTTCCGGTCCCGCGCACGCCGACGGCCCTGCCGGGACGATCACCGGGAAGGTCACCGCGACGCCCGCGCGCTATCAGGCGGAGACGGTCGTCTACGTGCGCAACGTGTCGGGCTCGTTCCCGGCTAGCACGGTGACGATCGACCAAAAGTCGATGCAGTTCATCCCGCACGTCGCGGCGGTGACCGCGGGCGACACGGTCGACTTCGGCAACCACGACAGCGTCGCGCACAACGTCTTCTCGCCCGACAACGAGGGCTTCAACCTCGGGACGTTCGCGCCGAACCAGAGTCGCTCGTACACGTTCCGCCGACCGAACGTCGGCTACAGCGAGCTCTGCAGCCTGCACCCCGAGATGCTCGGCTACGTGTTCGTCGGACAGAACCCGTATCACGCGGTCGTCGACGCGGCGGGCAACTTCACGATCCGGAACGTCCCCGCCGGCACGTACGCGCTCGGCGTGTGGAACTCGAAGCTCAAGGCCGCGGATCAGAACGTCACGGTCGCCGCGGGCGGCTCGGCCACGGTGAACTTCGCGCTCGCTCGCTGACCCTCAACCCCAAACAAGCCATGCACCAAGACCCCTCGGGAAAACGCCGAAGGAACAGGCGACTTGCGGCCTTGCTCCTCGCGCCTGCGCTCGGCGTGGCGCTCGTCGCGACCGCGTACTCGCAGGCTCCGCCTCCTGAAACGCTTCCGTCGGCTTCGGCGTCCGCGTCCGCGTCGGCGATCGCGAGCGGGCCGAGCCCCGTCGGGGAGATCGCGTTCGATCACACGATCCACGCGAAGCAGTACGCGATCCCGTGCATCGACTGTCACGCGTTCGCGGACAAGAGCCCCGTCGCGGGGCTCCCGTCGGAGCGCAAGTGCATGGGGTGCCACAAGTTCGTCGCGAAGGACTCGCCCGCGGTGCAGACGCTCGCCGCGCGCTTCAACGCGGGCGAGCCGCTCCGGTGGAAGCGCGCGTTCTATCTTCCCGAGTACATCTACTTCTCGCACCGCATGCACGTGCGCGCGGACGTCGCGTGCCAGGAGTGCCACGGCGACGTCGCGTCGATGAAGACCGTCGTGCAGGACAAGCCCTTCACGATGGGCCGGTGCCTCGCGTGCCACGAGCAGCGACACGCGTCGCGCGAGTGTTTGACTTGCCACAAATGAGGGGCTGGAGACGACGATGACGACATCGCGACGTGTGTTCCTCGGTGCAGCAGCGACGACGGTCGGCGCCGGGATCCTCGGGTGCTCGGAGCGCCAACCGCGCTTGCTCGTGCCGCCGGTCGTTCCGTCGGACGATGCGATCCCGGGCATCTCGCGCCATTACCGCACGGCGTGCCGCGGGTGCGCGTCCGCGTGCGGGATGACGGTGCGCACGCGCGAAGGGCGCGTGCTCTCGGTCGAGGGGAGCGCGGAACATCCGCTGAGCCGCGGCGGCCTGTGCCCGCAGGCGCACGCATCCGTCGAGATGCTCTATTCGCCGGAGCGGTTCGTCGCGCCGCGCGAAGGCTCGTCCGAGATCGCGTGGGAGCAAGCGGAGAAATCGCTCGCGGCGGGGATCCGCAAGGCGAAGGACCAGAACAAGCTCGTCGTCGTCGTCACGCGGCCCGAGCGCGGGAGCACCGGCAACGCGCTGCGCACGTGGCTCGCCGCGCTTGGTCAGCAGGCGGCGCAAGTCGTGACGTTCGATCCGCTCGCGCGGCCGTGGGCGCGAGACGGCGTGTCGCGTGCGTTCGGGAGCGACGCGTCGCCCGCGTACGATCTCGCCGCGGCGAAATTCTTTCTCTCGATCGGCGACGACTTCGTCGAGGAGGGCTCGCCCGTCGAGCACGCGCGCGGCCTCGCGGACATGAAGGCCGCGGGCGGGCGCTTCGTCTACGTCGGACCGCGCATGTCGCTCACCGCCGCCTCGGCGGACGAATGGCTGTCGCTCGTGCCCGGCACGGAGGCGACGTTCGTGCTCGGGCTCGCGCGCGCGGTGCTCGATCTGGGCGGCGCGGGCGCGCCCGCGTCGCTCCGCGGCAGGCTCGCGGCTTACGACGAAGCGAGCGTCGCGGCGAGGACCGGCGTGAGCGCGGAGACGCTCCGCAAGCTCGCGGCGGACCTCGCGCACGCGCGTCCGAGCTTGTGCATCGGCCCGGGTCGTTCGGTCGCGGGCGAGGACGCGGCGACGCTCGCCGAGGCGATCTTCGTGCTGAACGCGCTCGCGGGAAACGTGGGCGAGACGCTGAAGCTCCTTCCGCCGTCGCAGGAGCCGTGGGCCACGCAATCGATGGACCTCGCCGAATTCGTGCGTCGCGCGAACGCGGGCGACGTGGGCGCGGTGATCTTGCACCACGCGAACCCGCTCGCGTACGGCCAGGTGTTCGGCGCGCTCGCGCAGGCGATCGCGCGCGTGCCGTTCGTCGCCGCGTTCACCAACGTGCTCGACGAGTCGGCGTCGAAGGCGCACCTGGCGCTCCCCGACCATCACTTCCTCGAGACGTGGTCGGACGACGCGCCGCGCGCCGGCGTGACGACGATCCAACAGGCCGTCATGGCGCCCGTCTTCGAGACGCGCCCCGCGATCGACGTCCTCTTCGCGGCGGCGCGCGCGCTCGGCGCGAGCGGCCTCCCGGACGGCGCGTTCGGCGACACGGTCCGAAAGGCGTTCGACGAAAAACTCCTCGAGCACGGCGTTCGCGTCACGGACGCGGCCCCGATGCAGGTCGCGATCAAGGACGACGCGCTCTCGTCGATCACGACGCCGGCGCTCAAGGGACCTGCGGACGGGCTGCCGCTCGTCGTCGCGCCGTCTCTCCGCCACCCGAACGGGCTCGTGCCGAAGAGCGAGCTCCTCCAAGAGATCCCCGACACGCTCTCCCACGTGTCTTGGAGCGGGTGGATGGAGCTCCACCCGACGACGGCCAAGAAGCTCGGCGCGGAGTCGGGCGACGTGGTCTCGCTCGACGGCGGCGCGGGCCGCGTCGAGCTCCCAGCGTTCGTCACGACCGGCGTACGCGAGGGCGTCGTCGCGGTGCCGATCGGCTACGCGTCCGCGCTCTTCGCGGAAGGCGCGACCGCGCTCGCGTTCGGGATGCGCGTCAAGGCGCAGAGCACGGGCGCGAAGGCCCCGCTCTTTCCGACCAAGCAAGAGCGCTCGCAGCACGGTCGTCCGCTCGCGCGCTCGGTCGCGCGCTCCTCGCCGAAGCTCCCCGTCGTGCACCACCCGTCGATGTACGAGCCCGTCGAGCACCCGAAGCATCGCTGGGGGCTCGCGATCGATCTCGATCGCTGCACGGGCTGCAGCGCGTGCGTCGCGGCCTGCTACATCGAGAACAACAACGCGATCGTCGGCCCGCTCGAGGTCTCTCGCGCGCGCGACATGGCTTGGCTGCGCATCCAGACGTTCGTCGACACGAGCTCGCCCGTGCCGAAGGCGACGGTCATCCCCGTGGGCTGCCAGCAGTGCACGAACGCGCCGTGCGAGCAGGTCTGCCCGGCGTACGCGACGTATCACACGCGCGACGGGCTCAACGCGATGGTCTACGCGCGCTGCGTCGGCACGCGCTACTGCGAGAACAACTGCCCGTACAGCGCGCGCGCGTTCAACTTCTTCGATCACCCGCGAAAGGGAAAGCTGCCGATGCTGCTGAACCCCGACGTCACGGTGCGCGAGCGCGGCATCACCGAGAAATGCACCTTCTGCATCCAACGCATCCGCGCCGCGGAGGAGCAGGCCAAGTTCGAGGAACGACCCGTCCGCGACGGCGAGATCGTGCCCGCGTGCGTCGGCACTTGCCCGTCGCGCGCGATCGTCTTCGGCGATCTCAAGGATCCCGACTCCGAGGTCTCGCGCTGGTCGAAGGACGGCCGCGCGTATCACTTGCTCGAGGAGCTCAACACCCAGCCCGGCGTGGTCTACCTCGCGCGCCGCAGGGACGAGGCAACATGACGACGACGAAGATCACGCAGATCGAACGCGACACGCTCGCGACGATGTCGCGCACGTCTTGGTACTATTGGGCTGGGCTCCTCTTCTCCATCAGCCTCATCGGCGTGGGCGGCTGGGCGTGGTCGCAGATGCTGAAAGAGGGCTTGGGCATCACCGGCCTGAACGACACCGTGATGTGGGGCTCGCTCATCACGACCTTCGTCTTCTTCATCGGCGTGAGCCACTCCGGCACGCTCGTCTCGGCGATCCTCTACTTCACGCGGTCGCCGCTGCGCGCGGCGGTCGGTCGCTCCGCGGAGGCGATGACGGTCATCGCGATCATGACCGCGGGCCTCTACCCGATCATCCACGTCGGACGCGCCTGGCTGAGCTTTTTCCTCCTGCCGTACCCGAACGAGCGCCAGCTCTGGCCGAACGTGCGCTCGCCGCTCGCGTGGGACGTCTTCGCGGTCAGCTCGTACGTCACCGTGAGCGCGCTCTTCCTCTTCATGGGCATGCTGCCCGACTTCGCGCTCCTCGGCCGCCGCGTGAAGGGCTTTCGCCGCCCGCTCTATCGCCTCTTGTCGCTCGGGTTCGGCGGGACCGACGGCGAGTGGGGGCTCTTCGAGAAGGCGTATCCGATCTTCGCCGGCATCGTCATCCCGCTCGCGGTCTCCGTGCACAGCGTCGTCTCGTGGGACTTCGCGATGACGATCATGCCCGGGTGGCACTCGACGATCTTCCCGCCGTACTTCGTCGCGGGCGCGATCTTCTCCGGCATCGCGATGGCCATCTTGCTGCTCGGCGGCCTGAGCCGCGGCTACAAGCTCCAGCGCTACATCACGACGAAGCACTTCGATTTGCTGGCGAAGCTCCTGCTCGGCATGTCGATCGTGATGACGTTCGTCTACGCGACCGAGTTCTTCATGGCGTTCTATCGCGGGAGCGACACGGAGTCGGAGCTGTTCCTCTACCGCGCGACGGGGACGTACGCGCCGATCTTCTGGACCGTCGTCCTCTTCAACAGCGTCGCGCCGCTCGTCCTCTTCTGGAAGAAGGCGCGCGAGAGCTTCGCGACGCTCGTGTTCCTCGGCGTCCTCGTCACGATTGGCATGTGGCTCGAGCGCTTCATGTTCATCGTGTCGACGCTGAGCCACCAATACGACCCAGCCAATTGGCGCACGTACACGCCGACCGTGAGAGAGCTGTGCATCTGCCTCGGAGGCTTCGGAGTCTTCTTCACGCTGTTTCTACTCTTCATCAAGATCTTCCCGTCGATGTCCGTCGCGGAGACGATGCAGGGCGAGCACGCCGCGCTGCACCCCGCCGCCGCGCACGACGAAGAGAGCGGCGCGGCCCCCGTTGGCGCAGCCGCCGCCGAGGTGCCCCATGCAAGCTGATGTCGTCGCGGTGTTCGCGGATCCAGACGCCGCCGAGGCCGCGCTCGTGCAGCTCCGAGAGAAGGGCGTCACCACGGCGCGCGTCGCGACGCCCGCGCCGTATCCCGTCATCAACCGCACCGGCCACCCGGGGCCGTGGCGCGCGCTCGCGTGGATCTCGCTGATCGGCGGCATCACGGGGCTGTCAGCCGCGACGGCGTTCGAGGTGCTCTCGATGAAGTCGATGAACATGATCGTCGGCGGCAAGCCGATCGTCTCGTGGACGGCGTTCGGCGTCATCATGTTCGAGATGACGCTCCTCTTCGCGGGAGCGTCGAACTTCTTCGCGCTCGTGGTCTTGTCGGCGTTCACGCGGCGGAGCCTGCCGAAGAAGGCTCGCAAGGAAGTGTCCACGGACCGGATCGTCGTCGTCGTGCCGCGCGGCTACCCCGACGCGAAGCACGAAGCCATTCAGAGCGCGCTCTCGAGCGCGGTGGAGGTGCTCTCGTGAAGCGATGGTTGATCCTCGCGTTGCTCCTCGGATGCGACAAGACGCATCCGTGGCCCGCGAGCATGGAGCAGCAGCAGGTGCTGCGACCGTTCGCCGAGTCGCGGCCCGCGCCGCTCGGAGCGATCCCGCTCGGTGGCGTGGAGGTCGTCGAAGATCGCGAGGACCTCACCGACACGCCGAGCCCTTACGCGCTCGACGCGGTAGCGGCGAAGCGCGGCGCGAAATCGTTCGCGACCCACTGCGTCGCGTGCCACGGGAGCGAAGCGCGCGGCGACGGCAAGGTGTCGGACAAATTTCCGCAAGCGCCGAACCTCCGTCACTACTCGATCTGCAAGCGCACCGACGGCTACCTCTACGGCACGCTCACCGCCGGCGGTCGCGCGATGCCGACCATGCGCGAGGGGCTCACGTCGCAGAACCGGTGGGACCTCGTCGCTTACATCCGCGAGCTCCAAAAAGAGGGATGCGTGGGAGGCACGCCATGACCGCAGCGACGACGACCGTTCAGCCCATGTTCGGACGCAACACCTCGATGTTCGCGTACGGAGCGATCGCCCTCGGCGTGCTCGCGTTCGCGAGCGGGCTCTTCCTCGGCGAGGCTCCGCGCGCGATCGGCGCGCTCATGGCGAGCTGGATCTTCTTCGCCGGGGCGGCGGCCGGTGCGATCGCGTTCCGTGCGTTCTTCCAGATCGTCGACGCGAAGTGGGCGAGGCCCCTCTCGTCTCTCGCGACCGCGCACATGGCGTTCGCGCCTGCGGCGATGGGCGTGCTCGTCGTCATCCTCGTCGGCGTCAGCGTCACGCCGATCCTCCACGCGAACGACGGCGTGTGGCTGCGTACGCCGTTCGTCGTCGGGCGCGAGCTCGTCGTGACCGGCGGGCTCTTCGGCTTCGCCTGGCTCAAGCTCCGCAAGCCGAGCGCCGCGAGCGCCATCGTCTACTGCTTGCTCTACGCGGTCGTCCTCTCGGTGTGGGCGTTCGACTTCGTGCTGGGACCGGATGCCACGTTCCAGAGCACGATCATCGGGCCCTACGTGTTCATGAGCTCGTTCGCCGCGGGCACCGGCTTCTTGACGCTCGCCGCGCTCCGCTCGGGAAAGCTCCTCGAGCGTCAGCGGCGCGATCTCGGCGCCTTCCTCGTCGCGCTCTCGATTTTCTGGGGCTACATGTTCTGGTCGCAGTACCTGCCGATTTGGTACGGGAATTTGCCCGAAGAGGTGACCTACGCGCTCGGTCGCAGCGCTGCGGGCGTCCTCCTCGTCGTCGCGTGCGTCTTCGCGGCGCCGTTCGCGTTCCTGCTCCATCCGAAGGGGAGAACGACCCCGCGCATCCTCGGAACGCTCGTCGTCGTGCAGCTCTTCGGCTTCTGGCTCAACTGCCAGATGCTCGTCGTGCCCTCGATCTCGAGCGGCGCGACCGTCGGCGTTCGCGACCTCTTCATTGCGCTCGGCATGCTCGGTGGTTTCGCGCTCTCGTGGTCGCGCGCTTCGCCCGCCGCCGCATAGCTTTGGTGGTAGCTTTTGCGCGTGTCCACAAGCGAAGCGCCGCTCGCGACGTGGTGGCGGGGCCGCGCGAAGGCTCCGCCGGAGCACCTGCATTCGACGATGCCGTGTCGCGCGGCCTGCCCCGTCGACACGAACGCGGGCGGCTACGTGGCGCTCGCCGCGCAGGGACACGACGACGAGGCGTACGCGCTCTTGCGCCGCAACAATCCCCTCGCGTCGATCTGCGGGCGCGTGTGCGCCGCGCCGTGCGAGCCCGTTTGCCGTCGCGCGGTGCTCGATGAGCCCATACAGATCCGCGCGCTCAAGCGCTTCATCAACGAACGACGCGGGCTCGAGAGTGGGCGGTCGTTCGAGCAAATCCGCGCGATGATCCATCCTCCGCGTCCGCCCGTGGAGCGTGGCGGCTCCGTGGCGATCGTCGGCGCGGGGCCCGCGGGCCTCTCGTGCGCGCACGACCTCGCGCTCATGGGCCACCGCGTGACGATCTACGAAGCCGCGCCGGTCGCGGGCGGGATGATGCGGCTCGGCGTGCCGGAGCACCGCCTCCCGCGCGCGGTGCTCCAAGCCGAGATCGATTTCATCTCGTATCTCGGCGTCGACATTCGCCTCGGCGTCGACGTCGGCCGCGACGTCACGTTCGAGTCGCTCGCAGCGACGCACGACGCCGTGTTCCTCGCGGTGGGCTGCCGCAAGGACGCGCAGGTCGGCGTGCCCGGCGCGGATGCGGAGGGCGTGCTCACCGCAGTGAGCTTCCTCGCCAACGTGAACATCGGGATCCCGATCGAGGTCGGCGAGCGCGTCGTCGTCATCGGAGGGGGCAACGTCGCGTACGACGTCGCGCGCACGGCGCGTCGCGTGGGCGAGGTGCCGCTCCCCGAGCGCAAGCGGCACCAGCTCGCGCTCGACGCCGCGGTCGTCGCCGCGCGCGTGCTCGGTCGCAGGGTGACCATGGTGACGCTCGAGTCGCGCGAGGAGATGCCCGCAGACGCGCGCGTGATCGAGGAAGGCCTCAAGGAAGGCATCAACCTCGTGAACCGGCGCGCGCTCACGCGCGTCGTCGTCAAGGGCGGCCGCGTGCAGGCCATTCGCGTCGCGCCCGTCGGTCGCCTCTTCGACGCGAACGGCCGCTTCGCGCTCGAGCTCGAGCCGGGCGCCGAAGAAGAAGAGATCCCGTGCGACACGATCATCACCGCGATCGGCCAGGTCGCAGACACGTCGTTCTTGGGCGCGCGCCACGGGCTCGAGCTCACGGGCGAGAACACGATCCGCGTCGATGAGTCGCTCGCGAGCACTCGCGCGCGCATCTTCGCGGGCGGCGACGTCGCGTTCGGACCGCGCATCATGATCGAGGCGGTGGCGGACGGTCAGCGCGCCGCCCGCGCGATCGACACCGAGCTCACGGGCAGGATCGATCCGCCGCGCCGGATCGTCGCTCGAAAGCTGCCGATGACCGGCCCAGAGCACCCGTTCGCGCAGATCGACTACGAGCGCGTGGCGCCGCGAACCGTCCCGCTCATTCCCCTCGAGAGCCGCACGCTCGGCGCGGAGGTCGAGGCCGTGCTCGGCGAGGACGACGCGCGCGCCGAGGCGAGCCGCTGCCTGCACTGCTGGGTGGAGCCGACGTTCGAGGCCGCGGTCCTCGCGGGGAGCCAGTGCATCGCGTGCGGAGGCTGCGCGGACATCTGCCCCGAGGCCGCCGTCGGCCTCTTCACCATCGCGCGCAAGGACGGGCGACGCTCCGTCGCGCTCACGCTCGACGACTCGCGCTGCAGCCGCTGCGGGCTCTGCGTCCGCAGGTGCCCGATGGGCGCGATCTCGCTCACCGCGCTCTACCCCGAAGACGAGGCCGATCTCGTGCGCCTCGCCGACGAGCCGGAGTGAACGATGCCGCTCGAAGACGATCTCAAGAAGCCGACGAACGAAGAGGAGCTCGAGCGTCGCCGATTCCTCGGCCTGCTCGGATCGGGCGCTCTCGGGCTCGCCGGATTGGGGACGCTCGTCGTCGGCGTGCGCTACCTCGAGCCGGACGTGCCCGACGAACAAGACGGCCGGTTCGAGGTCGGCAAGCCCGAGACGGTCCCGCTCGGGACGGTGCTCGTCGTGCGCTCGCGCAAGGTGTACGTGGTGCACGCGCCGAACGGGTTCTACGCGCTGAGCTCCGTGTGCACGCACCTCGGGTGCGTCACGCGCCACGAGCCGGGTGACGATCGCATCGCGTGCCCGTGCCACGGCAGCACGTTCGATCTCGAGGGCCGCGTCGTGAGCGGCCCAGCTCCGAGCAGGCTCGTTCGCTTTCGCGTCACGCTCGAGGACGGCGTGCTCGTGGTCGACGCGAAGCACACGGTGGACGACGAAAGCGTCCTCGACGGTGTGATCGTGAAGCAGCCCGGCAAGAGCGCGCCGAACCGAGTCTGGCGATCGATCGCGCGCCACGGATTCCCCGACTCGAACCGCAACCGCGCGCTCGCGGTCTTCTCGAATTTCTTCCTGCACTTTCACCCGGTGAAGGTGCGGCTCCGCGCCATCCGCTTCACGCGCACGTTCTACCTCGGCGGCCTCAGCGCGGCGTGCTTCCTCGTGCTCACGATCAGCGGGCTCTTCTTGATGTTCTATTACCGCCCGGCGATCCCGCACGCGTACGACGACATGAAGGACTTCGTGTACGTCGTCTCGTCGGGGAAGTTCCTGCGGAACATCCACCGCTGGACCGCGCACGCGATGGTGGGGCTCGTGTTCGTGCACATGGCGTGGACGTTCTTGCGAGGCGCCTACCGCCCGCCGCGCGAGTTCAACTGGGTCGTCGGCGTCGGCCTGTTCGTGATCACGCTGCTCTTGTCGTACACGGGCTACCTCCTTCCGTGGGATCAGCTCGCGTATTGGGCCGTCACCGTGGGGACGAACATGGTCGCCGCGGTGCCGCTCGTCGGCGACAAGATCAAGCTGCTCCTGCTCGGCGGCCACGCGCTGAACGACAGCGCGCTCCTTAGGTTCTACGTCCTTCACTGCGTGGTCCTGCCGATGGCGCTCGCGATGGGCGTCGGCCTACACGTCTGGCGCGTGCGGAAAGACGGCGGGATTCACCTGCCGCCCATCGCGACGCGAGATGATTCGCCGAAGCCCGCCGACGCCGTGCGCGTCGTCGTGGTCCAGGACGACGACTCGGTGACGGCGACCGTCGCGGGCGACGAGCCGATGGTGATGACCTTCCCGCACCTGCTCCTCCGCGAGGTCGTCGCGTTCCTCGCGCTCACGATCGCGCTCGTGATCGCGTCGCTCGTCCTCGACGCGCCGCTCGAGGCCATCGCGGATCCGTCGCGCACGCCGAACCCAGCGAAGGCTCCCTGGTTCTTCTTGGGCGTCCAGGAGCTCTTGCGCTACTACCCGCCGCTCGTCGCGGGGGTGCTCTTCCCGTCACTCTGTCTGCTCGCGCTCGCGGTCATTCCGTACTTCCGCGTGAACGTCGAGCGCGCGCCGCTCTGGGGTCGCGCTCCGCTCCGGCGGCTCGCGCTCTCGTGGATCGCGATCGCGACGCTCACGGTCGTCTTGCGCGCGGGCGCGTCGTCGTTCGCGTGGTCCGTCATCGCCCCGCTCTGGGCGGTGGGCACGACGATGAGCGCGGGCGCGTGGCCGTGGCGCGGAAAGGCCGGCCTCTGGCTCCGCACGCGCAGCCTCGCGTTCTGGATCTTCACTTGGTTCTTGGTGTCGGCGGTGACGCTCACCGTCGTCGGCGCGCTCTTCCGCGGACCGGGCTGGCACTTCACGTTGCCCTGGCGCGACGGGATCTACTGATGGAACGCGGGCCTCTTTCGACTTCGGGTCGCGTTCGCCGTCCTCTCGCTCGTGCTCCTTGGCGTGCTCGCGATCGCGCCGACGCGCACACACTTCACGGAGTGGCGCGAGATCCAGCAGCGATACAACGTGCTCGCGCGGCGCGCGAAGCTCGAGCCCATCGACGTCCACGTGCGACAGGTCTCGAGCCCGATCGTCGATGGGGTCGATCGCTGCGGGAGCTGTCACCTCGGCGCGGCGGGTCTTCCCGCGGTCTCGGGCGATCCGCTGTTCGCCGCGCACCCGCCGATCCCGCACGATCCGGCGCGCTTCGGGTGCACCGTGTGCCACGGCGGGCAGGGGCGCGCGGTCACCAAGAGAGCGGCGCACGAAGGCGAAGCGAACTTCCAGCAGCGGCTCTTCCCGGCGCCGTACCGAGAGGCGGGCTGCGGCACGTGTCACGCGTACGTGCCCACGCCGAACCCCGGCCTCGTCACGAAAGGGCGCGAGGCGTTCGTCGCGCGCGGCTGCCCGTCGTGTCACTCCGTCGACGGGAGCGCGCCGAAGGGAGACCTTTCGCGCATCGGGCTCCGCGACTTCGCGCGCGACTGGCCAGACGTGCACGTTCGCCTTGCGGCCACGTCGCGCGACACACGTTGGGGCGCGAGCGTCCTTTTGTTCGAAGAGGTCGAGCGAGGATCGATCGACGCGTACCTGCACACGCTGATCGGCGCGCCGCGTCTCATGGAGGGCAAGCTGCTCGTCGCGCGGCTCGGGTGTCGAGGCTGTCACCGAATCGGCAAGGTCGGCGGCGACGGCCCGGATCTGTCCGAGGTCGGCGGTCGCCAGGAGTCCGACGTCGACTTCTCGCGCGTGCGCGGCGAGCACACCGTCGCCACGTGGATGCGCGAGCTCCTGCTCGATCCGTCTCGGCTCGACGCGCACAGCCGCATGCCCACGCCGGAGCTCAAGCCCGCGGAGGTCGACGCGGTCGTCACGTATTTGCTCTCGCTGCGCCCGGTCGACATGCCCATCAAGGACTGGCCGCGCGATCGCATCCAGGTCGTCGCGCTCGGCGGTCGCGACTTCGCCGACGACGGCGCGATGCTCTTCACGACGTTCTGCAGCGGATGTCACGGCGCGCGCGGCGAAGGCGGCACGATCGCGCGCGGAGCCGTGCGAGGACCGGCGATCGGGGGCCAACCGTTCCTCGCGATCGCGACCGACGCCTTCGTGCGCGACACGATGCGGCAGGGCCGCACGGCGCACCGCATGCCCGCGTGGGCCTCGGAGTCCGGCCTGCGATCCGACGAGCTCGGCGCGATCGTTCGCTACCTTCGGACGCTCGAGCCCGAGCCGCCGAGCCTCGAGGCGGTGACGAGCAGCGAGGTCGACGTCGCGCTCGGCCAGAGCGTCTTCGCGGAGTCGTGCGCGCCTTGCCACGGAGCGCGCGGCGAGGGAAGCCCCGTCGCGCCGCCGCTCGCCGCAGCCGACAACCCCGTCACGCGGAGCGCCAACGCGATCTACGGCACGCTCGCCCAAGGCGTGAGCGGCACCGCGATGGGCTCATTCCGCTCGCTCGACGCGCGCACGATGCGCTCGGTGATCGCGCACGTCATGACGCTCGAGCGAGCCCCTGGCGCGACGAGGACCGGCTGGGCGCCTCGCGCGGGTGACTCGGCGCGCGGGCGCGAGCTGTTCGATCGTCACTGCGCGCGCTGTCACCTCGTCGAAGGCTCGGGCGCTCCCGCGATCCTCGATCCGAGCTTCGCGAGCTTCGCGTCCGACGCGTTCGTCGAGGCGTCCATCGTGCGAAGACACGATCGCCGCGTCGAGGCGCTGAGGCGCAGCCCCGACGAGATCGCGGACCTCGCCGCGTATGTGACGCACTAGTTGTTCGGCGCGCCGCACGCGAGCCACGACAGGATCACGTCGCGCTCGGCCGCGGTCGGCTGCGGGCTGCTCGACGGGGGCATCGAGCAATCCGCGGTCTTCGACTCGACCTTCGACGCGAGGCTCGAGACCGCGGCGAAGCTGTCGAGCGGCTTGCCCGACTGCGATCCGTTCGGCGCGTGGCAGCTCGTGCAGTACGTATAGAGGAGGGGCGAGACGTCGGTCGCGTAGCTCGGCGTCACCGATGGACACGTCACGGGGACGTTGCCGGCACAGCTCGACGTGGACGACGACGAGCTCGAGCCCGACGAGACGTAACAAGCCGCCATGGCGAGAGCGGCGATCGCGGAGAGCCAAATTTTCACGAGGGCATCCAAGGGTTGGGGGTTGTGTTCATCGGCCAGAGCAACCTGCGCACGACCGGGCCACGGAGAAGGCTCGGGAGACGCGATCGCGACCGCGTGAAACGCGCGTCTCGCGATGCGTTGCGAGCTCTCGCGAGGGCTTGCGAGCGCGGGTTTCGGAGAGCTTGGCACGTGCCGCGCAATGTGCGAGCCCATGCACAACGGCTCATCTTTCGCGGTCGCGGTCGCGCTCGGCTTTCATCGCTCGCGGGCTGCTACCTCGATGGCGCGGGCGCGAGCGGCGAAGATCCGAACGTTGCGGATCGAGATGGAGCCGCTCTCGAAGACGCGGCGATCCATGGGGATTCTGCCCCGCTCGCGACCACCGGCGTGCCGTGCAACGTCGAGACGATCCTCGAGACGCACTGCTGGGCCTGCCATGGTCAAAATCCGAGCGCGCCGTCGCGCCTCGTCACGTACGCGGACCTCACCGCGACGAGCGTGAGCGACAAGTCGAAGACCGAAGCCGAGGAGGCGCTCGCGCGGATGCAGAGCACGACCTCGCCGATGCCGCCGAGCGGGCCGACGCCCACCGCGACCGAGCTCGCGACGTTCAAGGCTTGGGTGACCGCGAGCACGCCGAAGGGCGCCGCGTGCGGCGCGGACGCGGGCGCGAAGACGCCCACCTCGCCCGACGCGGGCAACCCGTACGCGACGCCCCTCGTCTGCACCAGCAAGAAATACTGGAACGGCACCTACGACAGCACGATGCACCCCGGGCGCGCGTGCAACGACTGCCACGGCTGGACGATTGCCGGCACGGTGTACCCGACCGCCCACGAGCCGAACGACTGCGACGGCGTGCCCGGCAAGGCCACGGTCGTCATCACAGACGCGCACGGAAAGACCGCGAGCCTCGCCGCCAACTCCGCGGGTAACTTCCTCTACTCGTCGTCGCTCACGCCGCCGTACTCGGTGAAGGTCGTCTACGGCACGAAGACGCGCGTCATGAGCACGAAGGCCCCGAGCGGAAACTGCAACCACTGCCACACGGCGAGCGGAGCCTACGGCGCGCCGGGCCGGATCATGGAGCCTTGATAAAACAAACGTTCGTTTTTTATTTGACGCGCGGGCCGCGCGCGACCAAGCTCTGCGGTGATGGTCGTTCGAGCCAAAAGGCGGCGTCCCGACGCCTCGCGCATCCTCGAGTCCGCGGGGCGCGAGCTCGCGCGACGCGGGTACGCGGAGACCTCGCTGCGCCAGCTCATGGCCGCTTCGGGCGTGTCGACGACCGCGTTCTACGCGCGCTTCGCGTCGAAGGAGGACGTGCTCCACGCGCTCGTCAAGCGCCTGCTCGACGAGCTCGACTCGCGCGCGCGCGCGGAGCTCTCGCGCGCCAAGAGCCTCGAGGACGGGTTTCGTCGCGGCGTCGACGTGCTCGCGTCCGTGCTCGGTCCGCAGAGGCAGCTCGTCGCGCTCGTGCTCGGTCAAGCCGCGAGCAGCGCGGAAGTGAACGCGACGCTCGGCGCGCGATACGAGGCGCTCGCGCAGCTTCTCTCGATGCAAATCGAAGCGCTCGGCCGAAGCACGCGCGAGGCCGAGGCGATCGCGTGGAGCCTCGTCGGCGCGCTCCACATGCAGATCCTCCGCTGGGCGGTGTTCGATCAGATCGACACGAAGGCGCTCGTCCCCGCGCTCCACGCCGTCGCCGAAACGCATTTGCCCGCGCTCCACGCGCGCCGAAAGAACTGAGGCTCGACATGCGCGCTTCGAATCGAACGGCCATCGTCTTCTTCGCGCTCGCGCTCGCGAACGCCGCGTGCTCCGACGCGCCGCTCGACGCGCCCGACGCGGACCCGACCGAAGACGCGGGAAACGCGCCCGACAGCGCCGCCGACGCCGCGACGGTCGATGCGCCCGCTGACGTGAAACCGGCGGACGCGGCCGTCGAGGCCGCGCAGCCCGAGGCGGGGACGCCGGGCCTGCTCGACACGAGCGTCGTCAGCGAGATCGTCGAGCCCGAGGGCGCCGGCAAGGACGACGCGTCGAGCTCGTACACCGACAAGAACTACTGGAACTTCTGCATGCCCGGCGCGGTGACCGTCGCGCTCTACTATTTCGCGCCGACGAACGTGACCGCGTGGCCCGCGGGCGACTTCAAAGAGCCCGCGAACGCGCCGAGCACGATCCCGTCTGCCGGCACGTATTGGAAATCGAGCGACAGCGTGAACGGGTACGCGACGAAGGGGCGCGCGTACTTGATGCACATCGCGGAGCAAGTGAAGCCGCCGAATTTCACGACGGCGGGGCTCGCGAGCTTCTCGACGTATCCGACGACCGGCGCGAACCTCTCCGACGCGCGCGACGCGCTCAACTGGGAGGCGTCCGGTCACGCGTCGGGCTGGTCGACGTATTTCTATTCGGTCGTGAGCTCGAGCGGCCTCACGCTCACGAAGCTCCACGCCGACGTGAAGAAGACGATTGACGGCGGCCACGCGGTCGTCGTCGCGACGGATACCGGATACCTCCCCAACTGGTCGCGCAGCTTGAGCCACGCGATCACGATCGTCGGCTACGACGACGTGAAGTCGACGTTCCACTACACGGACACTTGCGGCGTCCACTGCAACGGCTCGTCCAAGGCGAAGAACGGCGGCGTCTGGACGATCGCGCAGCAGGAAATGCTCTCCGCGATCGTCGCGGACGGCGCCGGCTACATCAAGTGACGCGAGCTCAAGTAGCGCTCGCGCTGGGCGAGCTGCTCGGGGACGCGCGCGCAGCGGACGCCGCCTTCGCGATCCATCTCGGCGACACAACGATTGCACGGGATGCAGTCGCTCGTGCGCCGTGAGCCTGCCTGGTACTTCGAGACGAGGCGCGGGTCGTGGATGAGCGCGCGCGCCATCGCGGCGAGCTCGAAGCCCTCGCGCATCGCGGTCTCGAGATCGTCGAGCGATTTGACGCCGCCGAGCAGGACGAGCGGCGTGCGGACCGCGCGGCGCACCTCGCGCGCGAGCGGCAGGAAATAGAGCGGCTCGAAGGGGTACGCTCGGATCACCGCGGGCCCGAAGAGGCGGAGCGCGATGCGCTGCGCGCGGCTCTTCTCGACCTCGATCATCTCGCGGAGCGGGCGCTCGCCGCGGAAGAGATAGAACGCGTCGCGGCTCACGAAGCCGCCCGAGAGCACGATCGCCGAAATCCCGCGCTCTTCGAGCCAGCGTGCGACCTGCACGCTCTCCTCGACCTCGAACCCGCCTTCGAAGCCGTCGCGCAGATTGAGCTTCGCGAGCACGGGGAAATCCGCGGGGAGCGCTTCGCGCACGCGGCGGACCACGTCGAGCGGGAATCGCGCGCGGTTTTCGAGCGAGCCGCCCCACCCGTCGCCGCGTTTGTTCGTCGCGGGGCACAAGAACTGGCTGAGCAAGTAGCCGTGACCGAGGTGGAGCTCGACGGCGTCGAACCCCGCTTCGCGCGCGAGCCTCGACGCCGTGACGAACGCCTCGGTGGTGTCCTCGATGTCGGTCGCGCTCATCGCGTCGGCGAGGACGCGGCCGCTCAGCGCGCCGAGCGCGTTGAACGCGCGTGAGGGGCCGAGCGGGCGCCTTCGCACGAGATCGTGGTTGTTGCAGAATCCGCCGCAGTGCCCGAGCTGTAGCGAAGCAGCGGCGCCCTCGCGATGAACCGCGTCCGTGAGCTTCGCGAGCGACGGCACGAGCTCCGGTCGCATGAAGAGCTGATCGCGGAACGTGCGGCCGTCGCCGGTCACGGCGCAGTACGCGACCGTGGTCATCGCGACGCCGCCCGCGGCGATCTCGCGGTGGTGCTCGACGAGGCCGTCGCTCACCGTCGCGCCGGGGCTCATGCCCTCGTACGTCGCTGCCTTCACGACGCGATTCCGGAGCGTGAGGCCGCCGAGGCGGAACGCGCGAAACGGCGACGTGTCGCTCACGACTCTCCTTTGGGCAGCCACGGCGCGCGCCGGCGAATCAGGTCGATGACGAACTGCGGCGTCATGACGGCGCCGAGCACCATCGCGCGCGTGAGCAAGCCCGGCACGCACTCGGCCTTCTTCGCGAACATCGCGCGGAGGCCGGCCTCGGCGACCGCGTCAGCGTCCATCATCACGCCCCATCGCTTCGCGCGCTCGACGGGGACGACGTTCGGATCGTAGAGCGCGGTCGCGGTCGCGCCCGGCGCGAGGCACGTGACGTTCACGCCATGGACCGAGAGCTCGCTGCGGAGCGCGCGCGCGAAGCCGCGGAGGTACTTCTTGCTCGAGCCGTAGTAGCTGATCCCAGGGAAATCCCGCCACGCGGAGATGCTCGAGACGATGAGGATGTGCCCGGTGCGTCGCGCGCGCATGTCACGCGCGAATCGAGCGCAGAGGAGCGACGGCGTCACGACGTGGAGCTGGAGCATCGCGTTGGCGCGCTCGAGCGAGGCGTCGACGGCCTCGCCGAAGAAGAAGAAGCCTGCGTTGTTCACGAGGATGTCGACGTCCAGGCCGAGCTTCGCGACCTCGCGGTGGAGCTCCTCGGCCGCCTCGGGGCGCGCGAGGTCCATGACGATCGCGTGCACCGTGACGCCGTGCGCCTCGCGGATCTCGGCGGCCGCGCGCGCGAGAGGCTCGTCCTTCTCGCTGACGATCACGAGCTCGTGGCCACGCGCCGCGAGCTTCGTCGCGATGGCCTTGCCGATTCCCGAGCACGCTCCCGTGACGAGCGCGATCGTCACTGCCGGGTCTTGCCCGGGAAGAAGCTCACCGCGGCGATGAATTGGTTCGGATCGCCGTGCGTGCCCGCTCCGGCGCCCGCGTACGGCGCGGGGCTCGGCAGGCGATAATTTGCAGACTGCATCGCCGCGACGACGCTGTTCGCATCGGTGAAGTCGCCGCCGGGACCGACTTGGCCCCACGGCGCGAACCCGAGCTGCGCCGCGGTTTGCGCGGGCGAATCGCTCGCGTTGATGTCGTTCACCCAGTACGCCGCGAAGTACGACTCGCGAAGGTGAAACCCGAGCTGGAGCCCAGCGGTCGTCCCCGCGGACTCGCTCAAGAGGTACGTGCGGTCGTTGTCGACGTCGTATTTCGCGCGCACGTCGTCGAGCACGGTCGCGCCGGCCGCGCCGTTTCCGTTGTAGACGACGCCGTCGAGGACCGCGCGAATGAACCCGCCGGTGTTCGTCGACGGGCCGAGGTTGATGAGGTTGCTCGTCATCGCGGCGCCGCCCTCGGTGCCGCTGAACACGAGCAGAAACGGCGACGGCTTCGTCAGCGATGCGGGCACGATGAGGCGATACGTGATCGACCCTGCGGTCTCGGTCGCGCCGCTCACGTTGGTCGCGCCGCCCGAGCCCTGCGAGCTTCCGCCGAACGGCGGCACGCCGGACGAGCTCGGCGCGTCGCCCTTCGCATCGGGCACGGAGGCCACGTCCTTTTGCGCGATGGAATCGGACGCCGCGTCGTTCACGATCGGCTGCGCGTCGGCCGCGTCCGCGCCCGCGTCTACGATCGTGGAGTCGTCGGCGCTGCAGGCGGCGACGCAGCATGCGAAGAGCACGACGACGCGAGGCGACATGGGCCGATGATACACGTCAGCTCCTCCCGGCTGCGTCAAGTAACGCCAAGTAACGTGAGGGCGCCGCTGGGGCGTGGGACCGTTTCATGGGTGCACCGTGGATCCCTCCTCACGAGCGCGATCGTCCTCGTCGCGGCGCAAGCCGGCGCGGCGCCTCGCGTCGAGCTTCGGTGGCGCGCGGCCGAAGGGTGCCTCGACGAGGCCGCGCTCTCGGCGACCGTCGAGCGGACGCTCGATCAGCCCGTATTTCACGGGACCAGCCCGATCGCCGCGCGGCTCGAGGGCGACGTCGTCAAAGCCGACGTCGGGTACGCCGCGACGATCGTGCTGCGCGAAGCGGGCGGCGCCGTGCTCGCGACGCGCGAGATCGACACGACCGCGGACGATTGCTCGAGGCTCGACGACTCGCTCGCCGTGGTGGTCGCGATGATGGTCGACGGCGTCCACGAGCGGCCTCCGGCGCCTCTACGCGTTCCGCCTGCGCCGCCGCGTGCGCCGCGTGCGCCCGCGCGCGTCGAGCAAGACGGCGTGTTCGGGGACATCGAAGCGGGCGCAGCGCTGGCGATCGGGCTGCTCCCGGAGGCGAGCGCGGGCGGTTACGTGCGCGCGAGCGTCGGGTTCGCGAAGCGATGGTCGATCGGCCTCGCGGGGTATGGCTGGTCTCCGTCGGACGCGATCGAGCTCGGCTCGGGCGCGCGCATTTCGGCGTGGACGGGCGAGCTCCGCGGGTGCGGCGCGGCGCTCGCGTCGGCGCGCATTCGGCTCTCCGCTTGCATCGTGGTCGGCGCCGGATTCACGGACGCGACGCCGATCGCGCTCGAAAACGGCACCGAGACGCGCCCGCCGATCGCCTACGACGGGGCCGCGCTCGATTTCGGCGTTCGCGTCGCGGGCCCGATTCTGGCTCCACACGCACGCGGCGCTCTGGAATCCGTTCGTGATGCCGACCTATTACTTCTACGCGTCGGACGGCTCGCGACGCTATCTCCCCTCACCCTGGGTCGTCCTGCCGGTCTTCTCGGTCGGGCTCACCGCACACTTTGGATCATAAGGAGGCGCGCTTCCGGACATGGAACGACCGATGAACGCCCAAGCCGTCGCGCTCCCGACGTTCGCCGCGAACGCGACGCGCGAAGAGCTGTCTTTCGACGGCGTCTTTCGAAAGTACGCGCCGTACGCCGGCCGCACGCTGCACTGGCTCGGCGTTCCTCGGGCGAGCGTCGAAGACGTGTGCCAGGAGGTGTTCATCGTCGTCCACCGGCGGCTCCACGAGGTCGACGCGAGCGGATCGCTGCGCGCGTGGATCCGGCAGATCTGCGTTCACGCGGCGCAGAACGAGCGACGTCGCGTCCGAAGGCGTCGCGAGGACGGCGACGAGCCGCCGGAGATGGCGACCCCGGCCGAGCAGCATGGCTCGGTGGAGGTCCGCGAGATGCGCGAGCGCCTGATGAAGATGCTCGAGCAGCTGAGCGACGAGCAGCGCGCGGTGTTCGTGCTCTACGAAATCGAGCAGCTCACGATGGCCGAGGTCGCGTCCGCCGTCGGTTGCCCGCTTCAGACGGCCTATTCGCGCCTCCACGCGGCGCGCACGCGGATCTGCGCGTTGAAAGAGGTGACGCGATGAACGACCCTCGACGCCTCCGTGACGGCGCGCTCGGCGAAGAGCTGCGCCTGGTGGTGCGCTCGGCGGACGACGACGTGCTCGACGACGAGGCCGTGGCGCGCCTGCGCGCGCGACTCGTCGCGGCGGGCGTCGCTTCGTCCGCCGCGACGGTGGCCAAGACCACGACGGCGCGCGCGCTCATCGCGAAGCTCGTCCTCGTCGCGGGTGGCGGCGTGCTCGCCGTCGCCGCGATGGTCCACTTCGGCGCGCACGAGGTCTCGGCGCCGCTCTCGGCGATCGCCGTGGAGGCGCCGATGCGAGCGGTTCCGTCGGTCGCGGAGCCGAGCGGCGTGGTCGCACCCGTCGTCGAGGCGGTGTCCGTCACGGATCTCCCGCGTCCCGCCGTCCCGATCGCTCACGCCGCGGCGCGCGGCGCCGCAGAGCTTCGATCCGCGCCGCCGCCCGCGACGACCTCGCCTCGCGAGGGCCTGCTCCTTCTTCGCGCCAGGCACGCCCTGCCGAGCGATCCCACGCTCGCGCTCTCGCTCGTCGAGCAGCACGAGTCCGAGTTTCCCCAAAGCCAGCTCGCGCCCGAGCGCGACAAGATCCGACGCGAAGCGGAAGCAAAAGGCGCACGCTGATCATAATGCGACGCGCGACCGGACATCGGGGGTCATGAGCTTGCGCGTCGCCTCCTCGGTCGTCGGTCTCTCCATCGTGCTCGCGGGCTGTGGGCCGCAGCCGCCCATCGGTTATCAAGACGCGTCCGCGAAGGACGCGCAGACCGAGCTCGACGCCGGTGACGCCGCAGCTCCCACCGACAGCGGGTGCGCCTTCTGCGGCGTCGATTCGTCGATCCTCGACGCGGCGCCCTCGCCGAAGTTCTTCATCCTCGTGACGGAGACGCCTGCCGGCTCCGCGCCGCAAAATACTTGGGGCGGCGTGCTCCGCTACGACGTGCCCGACGATCTGCAACCCGCGACGAAGGGGACCGCGATCCCCGCGTCCGACGTGGGCGATCCGATCGGCCTCGCGTTTCGGCAGACCTCGGCCGAGGTCTTCGTCGGCAACCGTCGAGGCATGACGACGGGGAGCGTCTCTCGCTTCCTCTACACCGCGTCGTCGCAGACGTTCGCGAAGAACGGCGCCGACCTCGCGATGAACGACACGGCGGGCGCGGTGATGCAGCTCGCGTTCAGCAAGGACGAGCTCGAGCTCTACGTCGCGCGCGACGGAAACCAGATCACGCGCTTCAAGCTGGATACGAACGGCAACCTGTCGCCGAACGGCGCGATCGCGAACCTCGGCGCGATGATCGGCGTCGCCGTCTCTCCCGACGGCACGCGTCTCTACGCGTCGCAGCAGTTCTCGAGCACGATCCGCGAGTTTGCCCTCCCGAGCGGCAACGAGCTCACGGGCTTCGCGATCCCCGGCGCGCAGCGCCCGCACCTGATGGTGATGGACTCGACCAACTCGCACCTCTACGTCAGCGACATCGCGTCGAACCAGGTCTACGACCTCGCGCTCGACGGAGGCGACAACCTCTCGGTGGCGCAGACGCTCTCGGCGACGAACCCAATCTCCGTCGCGCTGAGCCCGGACAGGCAGGAGCTCTTCTCGACCTCGCACAACTCCACGCCGCCGGACGTGATCGAGCGCTTCAAGCTCGATGGATCGAAGCAGTGGGCGGCGGAAGGCTCGACCGCCACGATCAGCACGACCACAGCGCTCGGCGGGACGCTCGTCTTCCTCGCGTCCTCGGTGCCGACGATTCCGAAGTAAGATACGGCGCGTGCGCGCCTCGGTCCTCGTCATTCTCGTCGTAGCGTGCGGCTCGCCCTCGCCTCCGCCGCAGACCCCACGGAGCGATTCGCGCCACGCGTGCGATTGGAGCGACCTCGCCGCCTGCACGGAGCGCGCGGTCGCGCTCTACAAGGGCGAGGGCGTCGCGGCCGACAAAGTCCGCGCGAAGGCGATGTTCGACGAGGCGTGCGCGGGCGGCGTCGCCAAGGGCTGCAACGGTCTCGGCAACGTCTACTTGCTCGACGACGACGATCCGGCGCGCGCCAAGCCGCTCTTCGAGAAGGCGTGCGCGGCGCACTACATCCCGGGCTGCTCGAACATCGGCGCGCTCTATTTCTACGGTCGCGGCGTTCCGAAGGACAGCGTGAAGGCCGCGTCGCTGCTCCAAGGCGCGTGCGACGCGGGCGAGCTGCACTCGTGCGGCGTGGTCGGCGCGCTGTATCGAGTGGGCGAGGGCGTGACGAAGAACCTCGCGCGGGCGAAGGAGCTCTCGACGCGCGCGTGCGACGGCGGCGATGCCGACTCGTGCGGCGTGGTCGCGCTCGTGCTCGAAGACGAGGGCTCGAAGGACGCCGCGAAGATCACCGAGCTCGACACGAAGGCGTGCAACGCGGGCAACGCGCAGTCCTGCGGCAACCTCGGCGTCTTCTACGAGAAGGGCGATGGCGTCGCGATCGACCTCGCGCTCGCGCTTCAGCTCTACGGAAAGGGGTGCGCGCTCGGCAACGCGCGCGCGTGCGCGAACGCGGGGCGAGCGTTCGTCTCCGGGCGGGGCACGCCGAAGGACGCAATCAAGGCGGTCGCCGCGCTCGACAAAGCGTGCGAAGGACAGGACCTCGCGGGCTGCAGCGACGCGGGCGCGCTCTACGCGACCGGCGCCGAAGGCGTCGCGGTCGACGCGTCGAAGGCCGTGGCGCGCTTCGAAAAGGCTTGCAACGGCGGCTTCGCGCAAGGGTGCAACAACCTCGGCGTCGTGTTCCGCACCGGCGAGATCATCAAGGCCGATCCGCGTCGCGCCGCTGCGCTCTTCGCGCGCGCGTGCGACGGGGGCTTCATCGCCGCGTGCAACGATCTCGGCTCGATGCTCCTGCTCGGGAACGAGCTGCCCGCCGACTACGATCGCGCCGAGGCGCTCTTGAAGAAGGCATGCGACGCCGAGGACCTCAACGGCTGCAACACGCTCGGCAGCCTCTACGCGCTCCCCGCGCGCAAGGCCGACGCTCCGAAATCAATCCCGCTTTTCGAGAAGGCGTGCACCGCGGGCATGGCGGCGGCCTGCTCGAACCTCGGCGTCGCGTATGACGAGGGCACCGGCACGAAGAAAGATCCCAAGCGGGCGAAGGCGCTGTTCGAGCGAGCTTGCGCCGCGGGCAACGCCTTCGCGTGCGAGCGCCTCACCGGGCGATCAACATCACGATCGCCGCCGCCAGCACGATGAGCCCGAACACGCCGGCGACCAAGCCCAAGCTCGAGCCGGTCTTCGCGGCCGGGCTCATCGTCTTCGTGGGATCGTTGTCCGCGAGCGGCTCGGCTCCGACGTAGCGGCCGCGGGACGCCTCCGGCACGACCGCTTCGGGCGGCGTCGGACGCCAGTGATGATCGTGCAGAGTGTCCATGCGCTCGAGAAGAACGCATGTCGCGTGCCTGCGGTCAGGGACCGCGGAGGGTGCCGGGCGCGATTGTCCCGATGTCAGCCGCGCGCTCGCACGCCGTGGTCGAGGTGCAAACGACCGCGGTCGTCACCGCGCCGGCCGCTGCCACGACCACGACGCCGACGATCGTCCAGAACCACCAGCGCGACAATACGCCGGGCATCTTCTCGAGCTTGAAGTCGAGCTCGCGCCGCACGCCGCGCTCGACGATCGCGCTCGCGGACGAGATCGCGAAACCCCTCACGCGAGAGCAGCAGCGAGTGCGAGCCGGGCATCAGCGATACCTCGAGCGGCGTGCCGCTCTTGCCCGTGCCATCGACGAAGACCGAGGAAGCCGGAGGCGTCGACCGGACGACGAGGATGCCGAGCGGCGAGGCCTTCACGAGCTCGACGTTCAAGTCGAGCCGGCCGCCCTCGGGGAGCGTCACCTTGCGTCGATCGGCCACGTAGTCGTCGGCGACGACCTCGACGTCCGCGGGGCCCGCGTTGAGGCGGAGCTCGCCCATCGGCGTGCGGCCGATCTCTTTCTGACGCACGACCACGCGCGCGCCGGCGACGTTCGATTGGATCGAAAGAATCGAGACGTGCTTCTTGAAGTCGGCGATGAGCTGCTCGAGCTGCGGGACACGCGCGCGGAGATCCGCCGGCGCGTCGAGTCGGAATTTCTCGAGCTCCTCGAGCGCCTCGGGGTAGTCGCCCATTGCGCCGGCCGCGCGGCCCATGTTGTAGAGGAAGCGCGGATCGTGCGAGAGCCCGTACGCCTGTTTGTAGCCGGCGAACGCCGCGTCGTAGTGCAGGTTGTCCATCGCCTCGTCGGCGGACGTCTTCAGCTTCTCGATGTCGGCCTTCGACTGCGCGAACGCGGAGGTCGAAACGAACAGCGTCACGAGGACGAGCAGTAGGAGCTTCTTCATCACAACCGCGTGGGAGCGGGCGCGGCCGTGTTCTTCGTCGTCGCCGTGCTCGTCGTCGTCGGCGGGGCGGTCGTCGTGTGCGGCCGCGCGGAGGTGTGCGGCTTCGTGGGTTCGGACGTGCTCACGGTCACCGAAGGTAGCGACTCGATGCTCACGACGGAAGTCGTTTGCGTCGCGGTCTGGGCGACCGTCGCAGTCGGCGTTTCTGGCGGCGCCGATTGCGTGAGCGTTTGAGCGCTCCGCGTGCCTGTGGTGCTCGAGCGCGAGCCCGCCACCTTGAACGCGACGATCGTGCCCGCGGTCAGGACGACCGCTCCCACGATGACGGCCCAGCGCACCCGGCTCGTGCCGCTCATCGAGCGCGTCGTCCAGCCGGGAATCGTGGCGCTGCCCGCGACACGCTGCGCGCCGGACGCGCTCGGGTCGCGGACCGTCCGCGCGCTCTCCATCCCGAGGACGGAGCCCGAGTCGGAGGAAGAGGGAAGGGAGACGAGCGAGCTCGCCGGGGCCTTGATCGCGCCGCTTCCAAACGCGCTGATCGCCTCGGCGAGTGCCTTCACGCTCGGGTAGCGCCCGCTCGGCTCTTTGCTCAGCGCCTTGAGGATCGCTTGTTCGAGCTCCGCGGGCACGTCGGAGCGAAACGTTGCGAGCGGCGGCGGCGCGTCGACGCAGATGGCGACGGCGGCCGCGGTCGTGCTCCCTTCGAACGGCGTACGCCCCGCGAGCAGCTCGTAGAGGATGATTCCGAGCGACCAGATGTCGGTGCGCGCGTCGACGTGCTTCGCCGAGCGCACTTGCTCGGGCGACATGTAGAGCGGCGTGCCGACGACGGTCTGCGTGGCGGTGACGCGCGTATCCGCGTCGTTTTCCACCTTCGAGATGCCGAAATCGAGCACCTTCACGCGACGCCCGCTCTCCGTTTGGGTCACGAAGAGGTTCGACGGCTTGAGATCGCGGTGGATGACGCCGACCGAGTGCGCCTCGGCCATCGCGTTGCACGCCTGCAAGACGTAGTCGACGGCCTCGACCACCGGCAGCGAGCCGCCCTGCTCGAGCAGCTTGCCGAGGTCGGAGCCGTCGAGGAACTCCATCACCATGTACGGCAGGCCGCCGTCGGACACGTCGACGTCGAGCACGCGCGCGGTGTTCTCGCTCTTGAGCCGGCTCGCGGCGCGCGCCTCGCGATCGAAGCGCGACACGACGTCGGGCACGTCGATGACCTCGGGCAAGAGCATCTTCAGCGCGACGCGCTGTCCGATGCGCGTGTGGACGGCCTCGTACACGACGCCCATGCCACCTTCGCCGAGCTTCCGGACGATGCGGTACTTCCCAACCACACTGTCGAGGTCGGGCAGCGAGCGCTTCAAATACGATTCACCCACTTAGCTCACGGATGTTAGCAAGAACCGGCGGCGTTGTGTCGCCCCCGCGCCGATTGCGGGCGCCCGCAAGAACCGCGGGCGGCGCAAAGGGTTCGTAGCGCAACTGCAGCGATGGCCATCTCTCGCGTCGCGGAGTAAGCCTTATGGTGGCACGCAGGGGGTCTGCGATGAGCGCGCACAAACGGTGGGAGCAGTTCGATTCGGTGGCGGCGCTCGTCCTCGTGCTCGACCGCGCTGGCCGCATCGTGTCGTTCAATCCTGCGTGCGAGAAGCTCACCGGTTACACGTCGTCCGAGGTGCTCGGCGCCGCGTTCTGGGACGTCGTCATCCTGCCCGAGGAGCTCGAAGCGGTACGCAGCGTGTTCGAGAAGCTCCGCGCGGGCAGCTTCCCGAGCGAGCACCAGAACTACTGGCGCACGAAATCGGGCGAGCGCCGCTGGATCGCGTGGTCGAACACGGCGCGGCTCGACAAGCACGGCGACGTCGAGATCGTCATCGCGACGGGCGTCGACCTCACCGCGACCAAACAAATCGACGACGCGCTGCGCGAGAGCGAGGAGCGGTTCCGCGTACTCGTCGATCGCATCCCCGACTACGCGATCTCCATGCTCGACCCCGAAGGACGTTTCGTGAGCTGGAACGACGGCGCGCGGGCGATCACCGGGTACACGAGCGAAGAGGTGCTCGGTCGCGACTACGAGATGCTTTACCCGCCCGACGATCGCGCCGCTGGAAAGCCGCGCGCGAACCTCGCGGCCGCGCTTTCGCAGGATCACATCGACGAGGTCGGCTGGCGCATTCGCAAGGACGAGACCGTCTTCTTCGCCGAGGTGAGCATCACGGCGCTGCACGCCGCGGACGGCACGCTCCGCGGCTTCGCGAAGGTCATTCGCGACGCGACGCCCTATTGGAAGATCGAGCAGCGCGAGTACCTCTTCGATCAAGTCAGCGACGTCCTGGCGCACGCGCTGCCGGACTACGACGAGACGCTCCAAGCGGTCGCGCGCATCGCGGTGCACTCGTTCGCGGACCTCTGCACGATCGGCCTCTACGACGAAGAGACGCGCACGACCAAGCGCGTCGTGACGGTCTCCTCCGATCCCGCGGTCGAGGCCGTGGCGGACCGGGTTCGCGCGCTGCCGCATGATCGGACGCAGGTCGCGATCATGTCGCGCGTGCTCGACACGAAGACGGCCGAGCTCCACACGCTCGAGAGCTACCTCGATTCGCCTGATCTCCACCCCGAGTACGTCGAGGTCGTCCGCGCGCTCGCGCCGCGGTCGCTCATCATCGCGCCGATCGTGTCGCGCGGCCGCTCGCTCGGGATCATCTCCGTTGTGCGGACGCAGCGCGTGGCGTTCGACGACGACGATCTCCACGTCGCCGAGGAGCTCGGCGAGCGCGCGGGCATCCACATCGACAACGCGCGCCTCTACAGGCACGCGCAGCAGGCGATCCAGACGCGCGACGACATGATGAACATCGTCGCGCACGACCTCAGGAACCCGCTCAACAGCATCGGCATCCAGGCGCAGCTCGTCTTGCGCGAGGTCTCGAAGGGCGACGCCGACCTCGAGTCGCTCCGCGAGTCGCTCACGGCGATCAAGACCTCGGTGACGACGATGAACGCGCTCATCCGCGATCTCTTCGACGCCGCGCGCTCCGAGGCGGGGCAGCTCGTTCGCCGCATTCGCCCGTGCGAGCCGGCGCGCCTCGTGGCCGACGCGGTGCAAGGCGCGCGGGCGCTCGCCGCGTCGAAGAAGCTCGAGCTCTCGACGGAGAGCCCGCCGGATCTTCCGCTCGTGAACGCCGACAGCGAGCGCGTCCACCAGGTGTTCTCGAACCTCCTGGGCAACGCGATCAAGTTCACGCCGGCGGGGGGCTCGATCCTCGTGTCGATCGAGGCGCGCCGCGGCGAGGTGTCGTTCTCGGTGAGCGACACGGGCCCGGGGATTTCCGCGGAGGACATCCCGCACGTCTTCGATCGCTTCTGGAAGGGGAAGAGCAACGATGGGCGAGGCGCGGGTCTCGGCCTCTGGATCTGCAACGGCATCGTGAAGTCCCACGGCGGCGCGCTCACGGTCGAGAGCCGCCTCGGCCACGGGAGCACGTTCCGCTTCACGCTGCTGGTCGCGAGCGACGAGCCGCCGACGTCAGTGCGCGTCGTCGGCTGACGGCAATACGACGCGAAACACCGTGCCCCCGCCGGGGCGCGCCAGCGCAACGATCGTCCCGCCCGCGGACGTGACGATGTTGTGCGAGACCGCGAGCCCGAGCCCGGTGCCCGCGCCGTGCTTCGTCGTGAAGAACGGCTCGAAGATGCGGTCCTTGATCTCGGGGCAGATCCCCGCGCCCGTGTCGGAGATCTCGATCTCGACGCGAGCGCCTTCGAGCGATCGGAGCGCGATGCGCACCTCGTTGGCCGCGGGGTTGCCTTCGGGGATCGCCTGCGCCGCGTTGAGGAGCAGGTTCAAGAACACTTGGCCGAGCCGCGCCTCGGTGCCACGCACGAACGCGTGAGCGGTGTAGTCCTTCACGACGCGCGCGCGCGGTCCGAGCTCGTGCTCGGCCATGTTCGCGCAGACGTCGAGGATGTGCGCGACGTCGATCGGCACGACGTTTTCGGTGTCGCCGCGGCCGAGCGTCTTCAAATCGTGGACGATGTCGCGCATGCGCGTCGCGCCCTCGCGCAGCAGCTGCACGTTGGTCGCGAGGCGCTCGGCGACTTGCGCCGGCACGTCGTCGCGCGCGAGCTCTCGCTCGAAGAGCGTGACGTTGCCGAGCACGTACGCGAGCGGGTTGTTGAGCTCGTGCCCGATCGACGCCGAGAGGCGCCCGAGCGACGCGAGGCGATCGGTCATGATGAGCTGTCCGTCGAGCTCCTTGCGCGCGGTCACGTCGCGCGCGATCGCCAAGACGGCGGGCTCGCCGTCGAACGCGGTGCCGTGAGCGGCGATCTCCGCGACGAGGCTCGTCCCATCTTTTCTGCAGGAGTCGCTCTTCGACGACCGGCGCGGGCGTGCCGTGCGCGACGACGAGCCGCACGCGCTCGATGACCTGCGCGCGATCCTCGGGGTGGACGATCTCGATCGCGGGAAGGCCCCGGATCTCTTCTTCGGGCCCGTAGCCGAGCATCGCGCGCGCCGAAGGGTTCATGTAGACGAACGCGCCGTGCCGGTGGACGAACACGCCGTCCGGCATGTTCTCGATGAGCGCGCGGAAGCTCGCCTCGGAGCGCTCGAGCGCGCGGAGAGCGCGATCGCGCTGCGTGATGTCGCGCATCGCCGCGTACATCGCCTCGCGGCCGCCGATCGCGATCTTGCCGCACGTGAGCTCGACGGGGAACACCGTGCCGTCCTTCGCGCGGTGCCAGCGCACGTCGACGCGTTTCGTCGCGCCCTCGGGCACGTGGCCGATCGCGGCCTTCGTCGTCTCCGGCTCGGCGCTGACGTCGGTCACCTTGAGGCCGGCGAGCGCCTCCTCGCGCGACCAGCCGTAGAGCGCGACCCACGCGTCGTTGACGTCGAGGATCTCGCCCGTCGCCGGATCGAAGAGCGACATCGGATCGACCTCGTGCGCCAACACGAGCCGGTACGTCTTGTCGCTCGAGAGGAGCGCGCGCGTGATCTCGGCGATGCTGCGCGACGCGGTCTCACCGGCGAGCGCGTCCTCGAAGACGCGGCGCACCTCGGGGACGAGCTCGAGGCGGCCCGCCATTTCGAGCGCATGCAGGACTGCGGCGAGGACTTCTTGAGAGGGCATACCCCAGCGTCGGCGAGCAGCGTACCTCGGATCAGGGACGGCAGCACACCGTGCGCGGAGTCGTCGGCACGATCGACAGAGACGAAGTCGCGGTCGTCGAGCATTGGAAATTGGGCGTCGCCGTGTAGCTCGTGCTCTGCGCGTTCTGGTTGTTGTGGTTGGTCGCGTTGCACGTCGTGTCGCTCGGCAGAGTCACGAGCGGCGAGTTGCAGTTCGCCTGCGAGAAGAAGTGCACCTGCGGGGTGTCGCACGTGCCCGTCACGGAGCACGTCGAACCGCACGTGGCGCAGCTCGGGGCGACCGACTTGGCGATCGCGTGCTTCACCGTGAAGCTCGACCCGCTCGGGCAGAGCTGATCGCCGTCGGCGACGATGCACGCGGCGTATCCCGACGGCGCCTTTCCGCCGCACGCCACCGACGCGCACTCGGGCGTCGGCGCGCAGAGTCGCGCGGGCGTGGACGCGAGCGTCCCCGTGGTCGCCGTCTGCACGTTGCACGAGCCGCTTCCCGTCGGTCCGAGCGCCGTCGACGAATAATAGGTGGCGAGGTTCCCGTTGATGTTCTGGCACGCGCCGTTCGTGAAGCTCAGCGACGCTCCTTGGTTGCCGCAGGTGTTGTTGCCGCTGAAGAACGTCGCGATCGTGCCCGTCGTGCAGCTCGGATCGGCGGTCTTGTTGCACGTGCACGAGCACGCCGCGGTGCCGTTCGTCGGGCTCGTCACGTAGTCGTCTTGCGTGGTCCACGACGTCGACGGGCAGGCCGCGGTCGGGTTCTCCACGTACGCGACGGGCGTCCATCCGTTGGGCACGTCGGGCGGCTGACAAAGGTTTCCATCGGTGTCGCACACGCCGGCCTCGACGGGCGGCAAGGGGACGTCAGGCGGCGCGTCGACGATCGGCGCGTCGATCGTCACGTCGTTCGTCGTCACGTCCTTCGCCGACGGGACGTCGGGCGACGTCGCCGCATCTCCTGGCTCGAGCCCAGACTCATCGAGCCCGCAACCGACGCCCGCCAACATCACGAGCACGCCGAAGCGAACACGCAAACCCATGATGGAAGTTTACATGCTTTCAGACCGCGGGCGTGCGCGTGGTCGCCGCGACATGCGATCCCGTGTTCACGTAAACGTTGCCGTTGCAGACGCTCAGCGCGAAATGCGGGAGCGGCGTCGTGGCCGGTCCGACGAGGACCTTGCCGTTTCCGTCGAACTCCGACCCGTGGCAGTAGCAGATCGTCGTGCCCGTCTTCGACGGCGGGTTCACCAAGCATCCCTGGTGCGTGCACACCGCGGAGAACGCGAAGAAGCCGCTCGTGTCCTGCGCGATGATGAGCTGCCCGACGAGCTTCCACGTGCCGACGGGAAATTGCGCCTCGGTGCCCACGAGCTTTCCGAGCGAGGACCCGCAGGCCTGCGCGGTCTCGTCGCCTTGCGCGGCGTCGGCGGTCGCGCCATCGTCTCCCGCGTCCTGATCGCCCGCGTCGACGTCGGACGTCGCGCCCGAGCACCCGACGAGTGCGAGCGCGCCGAGCGACGAGAGGACGCAGCGGCGACCGAGAAGAGGTTTCTCATCCACGACGGGTAAGCTCTTGGACATCCCACGCTGAATGTCGCGCGACGCGCTCGGCGATCATCGATCGGCTGGATGGGGTAGACTTTTGCCGTGATGTTTCACGTTTCGCTGGAGCGGCTCTTCCGGCGTCCGATCGAGCCGCGGTCGCGCGCCGACGAGCTCGCGAAGCTCCGCGCGCGTTTTCGCGCGCAGCCGAGCGCGCGTGAGGCGGGACCCGAGGCCGTCGAGAGCGCGGAGAAGCTCCGCGAGCTTCGGATCGCGATGTCGGGCGCGTTCGAGGACGTCGACGCGTGCCGCTCGTGCGCGAAGGGACGCCCGGAGCCGAACGGCCACTGGCGCGGCGGGAGCTGCTGCGGGGCGCGCACGCTCGACCTCTTCACGCCTGCGGAGGTCGCGTCATTGAAGCTCGCGGGCGTCTCGCACGGCGATCTCTCGCCCCCCAAGGGAGATCACGCGGGCTGCGCGTTTCGAGCCGAGGCGGGCTGCACGCTCCTACCGGAGCACCGTCCGAACATCTGCGTTCGCTACGTGTGCCTCGAGCTCCGCGCGGAGGTGATCGACAAACCCGAGTGGAAGAAGATCTCCGAGCTCGGCGCCGCGCTTCGCGACGAGCTCGCGCGCTTCGAGGAGCGGATCCGCTAGGCGCGCACCGAGCGCGCGATCGCCGCGCGTTTGCCCGCGATCTCTCGCCAGTGCGTGCCGTGCCAGAAGAGCTGCGCGCACTCGGCGCAGCGCCAGAACCGATCGCAGCTCTCGAAGGCGCGCGGCGGCGCTTCGTGCGCGATCGAGTCGCGCGGCGCCTCGCAGAGCTCGCCGCCGCACCTCATGCAGCGCGGCTCGCGCACCTCGAGCGACAATCGTCGCATCACGAAGACGAGCTGGTCGGCGATGGGCGCGTGACGAGGCACGAAGAGGCCACGCACCTCGCCGCTCTTGAGGCGCCTCCGTTCGAACAGCGGAGCATCCGAGCTGAGCAAGATGGATTCGTCGCGAGCGGCTCGAGCGACGAGCTCGCCGTCGTCGACGTGGGCGTCGAACGTGGCCGCGTAGCCCACCGCGCGCAGCCATCGCGACAGCCCGCCGAGCATCGCGTCGCAAGAGAATCGGACGTCATCCATCGCCGACAACGGTGCGGCCGCGAGCCGATGTGTCAAGCCGGCGGTCCGACGATTGCAGCCCACCACGGCGCATGTCGCCGGATGTTTCCGTGGTCATCTCGACCTTTCGACGTCCTGCCCAGCTCGTCGAAGCCGCTCGAAGCGCGCTCGCGCAAGAAGACGTTTGGGTGGAGGTGCTGGTCGTCGACGACAGCCCGGAGGGCACGGCTCGTCGCGCGGTGCAGAGCCTTTGCGACACGCGCGTTCGTCATGTGCGCATGCCTTCGCCCTCGGGCGGCAAGCCCGCGCGCGTGCGAAACGTCGGCTGGCCGCGCGCACGCGCGCCGTTCGTCCACTTCCTCGACGACGACGATCGCGTCCCGCCCGGCACGTACCGCTCGATGCTCGAGGCGTTTCGCTCGCATCCCAGTCGCGGCGTCGTCTTCGGTCGTGTCGCCCCGTTCGGCGTCGATCCGGGCGTCGTCGACGCGGAGCGTGCGCGCTTCGAGCAGGCGTACCGGCGAGCGCGACTCGGTCAAGCGATCGACTCGCGCCACTTCATGGTCGCGAACGTGCTCTTCCTGCGCTCGTTCCTCCTCACGTCGGCGTGCATGATCCGGCGCGAATGCGTCGAAGCGCTCGGCGGATGGGACCCCGACATGGCGGTCTTCGAAGACGTCGAGTTCTACGCGCGCGCGATTCGGTGCTTCGGCTGCGTGTTCCTCGACGAGGTGGTGCTCGAGTACCGCATCTCGCCGAGGTCGATCATGCACGGCGATCTCGGCCGGCCCGAGCTCGACGACGCGTACGCGCGAATGCACGAGCGCTACAGGCGCGCGTGGGGCCGCGCCGAGTTCTTCGGGATGAAGCTCCTCGCGCGCGGCGTGCTGCGCCCGCTCTACGAGACGCTCCTCAAGCCTGTCGCGTGATCCCGACGATCGCGATGTCGTTCTCGGCGAGGGCAGGCGTTCGACCTCGCGCCCAGGTCGTCGCGTCGTCGATCGGTAGCGGAGCGCCCTCGGCGTGCGCGCGCTCGAGGTATTTCGCGAGCGCGTCGGCTTCGAGCGAGGACTCTTTCTCGCCGAGGCCCGCGCAAAAGACGAGCAACGAGGTCCCCTTCGGCATGACGCCGCTGCACGACGAGAGCGGTCCCACGATCCCATCGGGCACGGTCTCGACGCGCGCGAGCGTAGGCGACGTCGCCCCGAGCGCGCGAATCGACGCGAACGCCGTGAGCCGAGCGTCGAACGCTCCGCTCGCGAGATCGATCGCGACGAGCGCGATGCCGATGGGTCGCGTGAGCGGGATGTCGTTCGTCGCGGCGCCGAGCGCGACGACCTCGTCGTCGAGCGATGCCATCGCCCCCTCGGACCGCGCGCGGAACGTCTTCATCATGTGGAGGCCGACCGCGGCCGCGTCGATCCCGTCGCCGTCGGGATCGACGACGAGGACGAGCGCGCGCTCTCCACACACCGCGACCGACCACGCCATCCCGTCGACGGGCCCCTTGGCCTGATCGAGCGCGCCCGCGACGCGATAGCCGCGTTCCTCGAGCGGCGCAGCGGGGATCGCCTCGCGTAGCGCGGCCTTCGCGCCCGTGTAGCGCGTCTCGAGATCGAGCAGCCGGAGCTTGTCCCTCCGAGCGATGACGTTCTGCACGATGATGAGCGCGACGAAGAACGCGACGATCCCGAGCCCCTTGAGGTATTTCGCGCGCACCGCGTCGTTCGTCGCGCGCATGTCGAACGCGACGAGAACCGCGCCGACGTTCTGGTTCGCGTCGTCGCGCAAGACGCCGATGCCCCACGTCATGCGCTCGTCGCGGTTGTGGTTCTCGTCACGAACGCGATCTTGGTAGAGAACGAGATCGAGCCGCGGCGACGTCGGCGCCGGCGTCGACACCAGCGCGACGAGGCGCGCGGTCGCGTCGGTCCACACCTGCGCGAAGTCGCGATAGCGGCTGTGCGAGACGCGCGTCTTGTAACCCGCCGGGTCTGCGAGCATCCCCGAGACGTCGCGCGTCATGAGGTGATCGTAGAGCCCACGATGCGGCGAGAAGACCGGCTCGTAGCTCGGCCGGATCTTCTCGTAGACGATCTTCCCCGACGCGTCGTAGCAGCGGATCGCCGCGGCGTCGTCGTCGTCGAAGAGCCCGTTCGTGAGCCGCGCGATCTCCGCCGTGTCGCCGGCGCGGAGCGCCGCCTCCGAGGGCTTGCCGAGGATCGCCACGTAGTTCTCGCCCTTGTGACGCATGCCCGAGCGAAGGTTGTTCACCTCGGTCAGCGTCGAGCTCCAATCGGTGAGCACCTCGATCCCACACGCGACGATGACCCCGAGGAGGAACATCCGGCTCGATCGCGCGAGCCGATCGGAGACGCGGTCTCGCCACGCGCGAAAGCGGCTCTTCTTCACGCTCTCGGAGGCCACGCGGAGAGAGTGCACCAGGTGGCCGCGGTGTCTAGCCGGAAGATCGCGTGACCAAAAGCGCTCGCGGCGGCGTGCGAGCAACCGGAGGCATCCCTGACACTTCAATCCGGGAGGCCGCTCGCACCGTCTCAAACGCGCGCAAGCGCCTAGCGGGCGTATGCCACCGTCAGGGATGTCCTCAGGATTGCGCGCCGCGTGTGCAGGGATCTATCCGGTCCGCACCGTGGGGCGGAAAACGTGCGAACGCAGGCCGCAAGCGCGTGAAACCGGGGCGACCTTGCGTGCCGCACCGAGCGCGACCAGCGCATCGCCCGGCCTATCCCGTTCACGTCACGCTGCGAGCGCGAACGGGCCTTCCACCCCTTCGCGAACGCGGTCTCTTCCGCGACATGCTCGATGCGATTCGAAGAGCGAGCCGCTCGCCGGCAGTCGGCGAAGCCTTTCGCGTCGTCGAGTTCTCGATTCAGAACGACCACGCGCATTTCGTCGTCGAGGCGCACGACAAGGACACGCTCTCGCGCGGTCTCCGCGGCCTTGCGATTCGCCTCGCGCGCACGGTCAATCGCGTGCTCCGCGTGCGCGGCGCGGTGTGGGGCGATCGGTATCACGCGCGCGAGCTCAAGACGCCGCGCGCCGTTCGCAACGCCCTCGTCTACGTGCTCATGAACGCGAAGAAGCACGGCGCGCGCGTCCCATCGGGAATCGACGCGTTCTCCTCCGCGCCGTGGTTCGACGGGTTCGACGTGCCGCTCGCGGAGCGCTCAGAGCCGTGTCCCGTCGTCGCGCCGCGCACGTGGCTGGGGGGAACAGGTTGGCGCCGCCGCGGTCTCGTTCGAGCCGACGAGCGTCCACGCGCGCCGGATTGAATCGCGATACCGCCGGGTCATGCTCCTCGGGACCGCGGAAATGCGCCGGAACGAGCGCGCGGCGCGCAAGTGGCGCGAAGCGCGAAGCCCACGCGAAGCGTGGAGGCGATCCGCGCGGTGGCTGAAACGGAACCAGAGCCGCAAGGACCACGACGATGGCGACGCGCCGTACGCGTTCGACGCGCGTCGGGACTTCTCGATGCACACGCTCTTCACGGGCGCGAGCGCAAAGCGCATCATCTCGTTCGAGAAGACCGCCATCATGCATGCGTTCGACTCCGCGAGCTATCGTGTGACCCACGAGGTGGCACACGGCGACCGCCACCGTTCCGTGGGCGCCATCGCCGCTCGACATCGAGCGCTCATCGGCGAGGGCTGCACGCGTCCTCGACGCGGGCACCCAAGCGAGAGCGACTCGTTCCTCGACGTGATGCCCGCGGTCCTCGGCATCGCGAAACGAAACTGATCACGGTCGGCGCGCGCTGTAGATGTCCGTATTGCCGCTGCCTTGCGGCGCGCGCGTGAAATAGAGCTCGCAGCCGTCCGCGCTGAGCCACGAGGGCACGTCGAACCCGTTCGTCTCGAGCTCCGTGACGGGCACGGGCGTACCCCACGCGTCGCTCTGTGTCGCGCGCGACGTCATCCAGATGTCGTAGCTGTCGATGATGCCTTTGTCGTAGACCGCGAAATAGAGGAGCGTGTCGCTCGCGTTGACGACGGGGATGCCGAGGTCGTGGTTGCCCGCGACGACGAGCGTCACGGTCGTCACCGCGGGCCCGGGCAGCGTCGTGCGCGCCACGACGCCCTTCGCGCCCGTGTTGTCGGAGTAGTAGAGCACCTGGCCGTCGCTGCGCACGAACGGCTGCTCGCCGGTCACGATGGGCGCGGGCATCTGCGTCTGCGAGCCGAACGACGCGAGCGAGCTCGCGCGCGTCGCCTTGTACATGTGGTCGGCCGCGTTCTGATCGGTGACGAAATACGCCGTGAGGCCGTCGCCGGTGAGCGTGACGTTCCATGTGTCGGCGCCCACGAAGTTGAGCGACGCGAGCGGCGCCACCGAGCCGAACGCGCTCTTCGTGTCGGGGCGCGAGGCCGTGAAGACGTTCAGTCCCGCGTTGAGGCGATCGGACTCGAAGTAAACCGTGAGCCCGTCGGGGCTGAGCTCGGCCTGGGCCTCGTACTTCGTCGTGTTCAGCGTCGAGAGCGGCGTCGCCGTGCCGAACGGCGCCGAGAGGTTGCACGGCGGAGGTGGCGCGTCGGGGCCCGTGTCGGGCGGCGGTTGCGATTGATCGACGGGCGCATCGATCGCGAGCGCGACGTCGAGTGGCGCAGCGTCCTTCACGCTCGCGTCCGATCCCGACGAGTACTGATCGAGGCCGTCGAAACCGCACGCGCCGAGACCCGCGAAGCCGAGCCCTGCCGCTAGCCAAGAACGCCGCATCGGATCATTGTACAATCAACCCGTGGGCGAAGGAGTGCAAGGCGAGGCAGGGCGGGTCATCGGCCGTTACCTGCTCTGCGACGCGATCGCCTCGGGGGGCATGGCCACCGTCCACCTCGGGAGGCTGCTCGGGCCGGTCGGTTTTTCGCGCACCGTCGCGATCAAGCGTCTCCACCCGTATTTTGCGCGTGACCCCGAGTTCGTCGCGATGTTCCTCGACGAGGCGCGCCTCGCTGCTCGAATCCGGCACCCCAACGTCGTCTCGACGCTCGACGTCGTCGTGCTCCAGGGTGAGCTCTTCGTCGTCATGGATTACGTGCACGGCGAGGCGCTCTCCAAGATGGTCCGCGCGAACGGCGCGGTGCCGCCCTCGATCGCCGCGAGCATCATCGCGGGCGTGCTCTACGGCCTGCACGCCGCGCACGAGGCGAAGAACGACGACGGCAGCGCGCTTCAGATCGTCCACCGCGACGTGTCGCCGCAGAACGTCCTCGTGGGCATCGACGGCGTCGCGCGCGTCGTCGACTTCGGCGTCGCGAAGGCCGTCGGTCGCCTCCAGACGACGCGCGAAGGCGCGCTCAAAGGGAAGATCGCGTACATGTCGCCCGAGCAGATTTCGAGCGACACGATCGATCGACGCACCGACGTCTATGCCGCCTCGGTGGTGCTCTGGGAGATGCTCACGGGCGTGCGCCTCTTCCAGGCGGACAACGAGGTGCGCGTCCTCCAACAGGTCTTGAACGGCAAGATCGATCCGCCGAGCAAGCACGCCGCGATCCCGAGGGAGCTCGACGCGCTCGTGATGAAGGGGCTCTCGCGCGATGCGAACGACCGCTTCGCGACGGCCTGGGAGATGGCCGAGCAGATCCAGCGCATCGCGTTCGCGACGCCAGGCCAAGTGAGCGAGTGGGTGCAGCGGATCGGCGCGCAGACGCTCGCGACGCGCGCGAAGATGATCGCGGACGTGGAGAGCGACGCGACGCCGGCGCCCGTGTCCGAGCGCGCGACCGACGAGGATCGCACGCTCGCTTACGAGCCGAAGGCGATCGACCGCGGCACGCGTCTCTCCGCGCCGGCGATCGCCGCGATCCGTGCGTCGGTGCCCGCGGCGGAGGAGAGCGCCCCCATCCCGCAGGCGCCGCCGGTCGACCCGCACTCGCAGGTGAGCGCGCTGAACGTTTCGTCGGCCGCGCGCGTCGTGCGGTTCAGGTCGATCAATCGCAACACCATCGCGATCTTCGTCGCCATCGGGGCGATGCTCGCGGGCGGCGCGATCATGCTCGCGGTGCACTCCGGCAGCGGGCCCTCGCACGCCGCCTCGAGCGAGCCGAGCGCTTCGACGACGCAGGCGACCGCGCTCACGCCGATCAACCCCGCGTCGTCGGCCGCCGAGATCGCGCCGCTCGCGCAGCAAAACGCCGCGCCTTCTTCGACCACGTCACACGCAGCGCAGACGCGCACGCCAGCGACGGCGCGTCCGAAGCCGCCGAACTGCAACCCGCCGTACACGATCAAGGACGGGATTCGCGTCCCGAAGATGGAATGTCTTTGAAACGCTCCGGCCTCACGCTCGCCGCGCTGGTGCTCGCGACCTCGAACGCGGTCGCGCAGAACGCTCCGACGAAACAGCAGTGCGCCGACGCCTACACGCAGGCTCAGGTCCTGCGCGCGAAGGACAAGCTCGTCCTCGCGAAGAAGCAGGTCGACCTCTGCAACGACCCCGCCTGCCCGCAGTCGCTACGGAAGGACTGCACCGCGTGGGTCGTCGAGCTTCAAGAGAGCGTCCCGGTCCTCGCCGTCGACGTGGTCGACGAGAGCGGTCGCCCGGTGACGGCCGCGCACGTGACGGTCGATGGGAACACGGTCACGAGTGGTCAGTCGCTCACACTCGACCCCGGCTCGCACGCGATCGCCGCCGACGCGCCCGACATGGTGAGCGCGTCGCAGACGCTCGAGCTCGCGAAGGGCGAGAAGCGCCACGCGACGCTCACGCTCAAGTCGCGCGCGGACGCGAAGCCCGAGCAGGCCGCGTCCCAGCCGTTCCCCGTCGTGCCGGTCGTCCTCGCGACGGTCGGCGTGGCGTTCATCGGCGGCTTCATCGGCTTCGGCGTCGCCGGCAACGTGAAGCGCTCGGATCTCGACGCGACCGGTTGCAAGCCGAACTGCGCGCAATCCGACGTCGACGCGATCAAGACCGATTACGTGATCGCCGACGTCGCGCTCGGCGTGGGCCTCGTATCGATCGCGGTCGCGACGGTCCTGTTCATCGTCGCCGAGACGTCATCGCCGGCGAAGCGCGACGCGATGCGATCGCTATTCTTCGGCGCGCGGTTCTGATGCGTCGTCCGTCGCCTCGCGGCGTCGCGCTCGCCTTGGCGTTCTTCGCCTTCGCCGCGCGCTGCACGTTCGACGGTCTCGACCAGTACGCGAGCGGCGCGAAGGACGCGGGTGAAGGCGGAGCCGACGTCGTCGCGGACGTGAGCCCGAGCTGCGCGCTGTGCACCGATGCGCAAGCGTGCGTCCAGAACAAATGCGAGACGTGCACGCCGACGTGGTCGGTGCCCTTCGCCAACGCGAACGTCAACGGCCAATACTACGAGCCCGCGTCGAGCACGCTCTACGTCTCGAGCGCCAAGCACATCGGAGATGCGGCGGCGACCGGGTACTTCGGGTTCGTGGACACGTGCACGGGCACGCTCGAGCGCGCGCTCGACCCGCCGACGATCGGCGACGCGTCGCTCGGCTACCTCGGAACGAGCACGCACGGAGGCTCGACGCTCTTCGTCGACACCGTCGCGCCGCAGCCGCCGAACGCGGGCGCGTTCGCGCGGTTCGATCTGCCGAGTCAGACGTTCCAATCGCTCGTCGACGTCCCGCAGTTCTCGGGCCCGCCGCACACCGACGAAATTTGGGAGGCTGTCTCGAGCGGCACGGATCTCTGGATGAGCGGGACGATGATGACCGAGGGCGCGTCGGCGTCTGCGGTGATCGTGAAGTCGGACGGCACGACGAGCTGCGCGACGCCGATCGCGGGGTACACGGGGATGCTCGGCCGCGCTATCGCGGCGACGCCTTCCGACGTGTGGATGGCGATCGCGGGGACCTCCATCCGCGTGGCGCACTTCACGCCGTCGTCGTGCTCGTCGACCTCGCCGTGCTCGTGCACGCCCACGTGGGTCTCGCCGCCGATGACGCTCACGAACGACACGAATACGATGGGCGCGCACCGCTCGCTCGTCGTCGCGAGCACGCTCTACGTGGCGGGCTGGGCCATCAAACCGAACAGCACGACGGACTGGATCGCGTACGTCGCCCAGCTCGATCTCGCTTCCCACGCGTGGGGACCCACGTACACCTACGATCCGACGTCGGCGATCGACGCGTTCGTCCGCGTGACGACGGATGGCGCCAACCTCTACGCGAGCGCCGCGACCGGTTGGGACGGGACCGGCAACTACGCGAGCACGAGCAGCAAGATCGTCGTGCTGCCGATCCCGCTCGTCGCGAGCCCGACCGCGACCATCATCGACGTCCCGCAGCTTCGCGTGGCGTGGAGCATCGACGTGGACGCGACGGGCATGATCCTGAGCGGGCTAAGCACGACCGGAAACAACGACGGACGCGCGCTCCGTTGCACGCTCTCGAGCTGCCCGCCTTGATTCAGCGGCCGACGCGGCGCTCGAGCTCGCTGTAGGGGATGCGCAAGAGCACGGGTCGTCCGTGCGGGCAGTGCCCGCCGAAGTCGACGCCGTCGAGTGCGGCGACGAGCGCCTGCGCTTGCTCGGGTTGAAGCGCGTCGCCCGCGCGGATCGAGCCGTGACACGCCATCGTCGCGAGGACCAGATCGACCGCGCCCGAAAACGGCCGCGCGATCTCCGAGCCGCGCGAGAGCTCTGCGAGCAGATCGCGAAGTAGCCGCTCGGGTCGCGCGCGCACGAGGAGCGCAGGCACGGCGTGAACCGCGACGCTCGTGGGACCCGCTGGGCGAACCTCGACGCCGAGGCGCAGCGCGATCTCCTCGTTCTCGGCGAGCGTCGCCGCCTCTTGCGGCGTGATCTCGACGATCTCGGGCACGAGGAGCTTCTGCGCGGCGATCCCCCTTTGCGCCGTGTCGAACGAGCGGCGAAGCTTGTCGAAGTTGCGTCGCTCGTCGGCGGCGTGCTGATCGATGACGTAGAGCGCGTCGTCTCCCTCGCACACGAGGAACGTGCCGCGCACCTGCGCGATGAACCGGAGCTTCGAGTAGAAGCCGCTCGTCGAAAAGAGCGCGGGCTCGTCGGACGACGCGGGCGCGCTCATGGGCTCGGGTTGCGCGCCTCTGCCGGCGAACGACGCGGCGATCGACGCGAGATCCTCGGGGACGACGCCGCGCGTCGTGTCGCGCTCGGCGACGCCGAAAGAGCTCGGGACGGCGCTGCTCGGGGGCATCGCGTACGAGCGTTGCGACGAAGGCGGCGGCAGCCACGGACGCGACATCGGGCCGAGCGCCGGGATCGCGAACGCCTTCGCGAGCGAATCGAACAGCTCGCGCGTGAGCGCGTCGAAGAGCGCGCGCGCGTCCTCGAAGCGCACCTCGGATTTCTGCGGGTGCACGTTCACGTCGACGAGCTCCGGCGGCAAATCGACGTGCACGACGCCGATCGGATAACGACCCGGCTCGAGCACGGAGCCGTAGGCCTGCGCGACCGCGCGCGAGAGCGGACGATCGCGAACGGGCCGACCGTTGACGAGCAGGTGCAGCGCGCCAGCGCCCGAGCGCGCCCGCTCGGGAGGACCCAGGTGCGCCTCGATTCTGAGCGGCCCGCGCTCGCCCTTGCACGCGACGAGGCGAGCCTCACCGAGCGCGTGGAGCGCGCGCTCTCGCCGCGACGCCGCGCGGAGCCACTCGCGCGCCACTTTCCCGTCGCGCGCGAGGACGAACGTCACGTCCGGCCGCGCGAGCGCCGCGTGGAGGAGCGTCTCGCCCACGTGAGCCGCTTCGGTCGGCGCGGCCTTCAAAAACTTGCGGCGCGCGGGCACGTTGAAGAAGAGCTCGCGCACCTCGACGGTCGTCCCTGGCGCGCGCGAAGACGCCCTCACGCCGGGCGTGCCTCCGCCGTCGATCGTGATCTCGGTCGCCTCGTCGTCGGCCTTCGTTCGCGTGAGGAGCGTGAGGCGCGAGACCGACGCGATGCTCGGCAGCGCCTCTCCGCGAAAGCCGAACGTGTGCAGGCGCGAGAGGTCGTCGAACGCGGCGATCTTGCTGGTCGCGTGGCGCTCGACCGCGAGCGCCGCGTCCTCGCGCGACATGCCCTCGCCGTCGTCGCTCACGCGGACGAGCGCGAGCCCGCCTTGCTCGATGTCGACGCGCACGCGCGTGGCGCCCGCGTCGAGCGCGTTCTCGACGAGCTCCTTCACGATGCTCGCGGGGCGCTCGACCACCTCGCCCGCGGCGATCTGGTTGACGAGGTCCGAGTCGAGCCGCCGGATTTTCATGCGTCAGCCCTCGGTGGGCCGCTCGTTCTGCGAGTCGTAATAGGCGCGAGCGCGTGGGCGCGTGAGCGCGAACATCACGAGCGCCGCGACGACCGAGCGCACGATGAGCATGACGATCGGGATGCTCCGATAGAGCACGCGGATCGCGGGGAGCGTTTGCTTGATCTGCTGATCGGTCTGCCCAGACTCGAACAGCTTGCCGGCCTCTTGGACGACCGCCCAATCGATCTGGGCCCATCTGTATTTGGGCGTGAGGAAGAACGCGATGACGACGAGGATCGCCTGCGCGAACGTGATCTGAACGAGCACGCGCCGCGCGCCCCCGCGACCGGTCATCGCCGCGGCGGCCATGAGGAACATCGCGACGCCGAGCACGAGCTCGCCCGCGGCGAGGGGAAACGCGCGGGGTCGCTCCTCGTCCATCACCGACAGCATCCGCTCGAACGCGGCCGAAACGGCCTTTCGGTCCTCGTCGCGCTTGAACTCCGTGGCGCGGTTGTCGACCTGCGCGCCGCGATAGAGCTCGATCGTCGCCCAGCCGCTGGTCGACCCGCACGCTCCCATGCCAGAGCAAACGAGCAGCGCCAGCACGAGGTACCAAGGCCGGCGTGCTTGCCTTTCGGCCATGCGGGCGAAATAGCACGTCCCCCCTTACCAAGCTCCGCGAAAAGTGGTTTTTTCGCGCCATGAGCCCTTCGAAGCATGTGGTTCTCGCAGCGCTGCTCGTCGCTTCCGGCGTGCACGCGCAAGCGCGAACGGGTGGGGGCGCCGTGGCGCCGCAGGTGAAGGTCTCGGCATCGGCCGCGGCGGATCTCAAATCGGGCGACACGACGAAGATACGCGCCGCGCTCGACGACATTCGCATGGCCGGCAAAGGCGGCGGCACGCCGTACGTGCAAGCGATCGTCGAGCTCTTGCAGAAGGGCGTCACCTCGCAGATCGCGGAGGCCGCGCTCGACACGCTCGGCGATGTCGAGTCGGAGGCAGCGAGCCCCGCGATTGCAGAATACATGCAACACCGCAACCCGCGCGTGCGCCAGGCCGCGACGAAGGCGCTGGTGAAGACGAAGGGCGCCGCCGCGGTGAAGGGCCTCGTGAAGGGCCTGTCCGATCAAGACGCGATGGTCCGCGGCGTGGCCGCGAACGGCCTCGGTCAGCTCAAGGCGAAGACCGCGGTGAACGATTTGTTCCTCGCGCTCGATCACCGCGTGAACGAGGCGTCGGTCTCGATCGGGATGATCTGCGCGGCGCAAGAGTGCGAGCAGCTCGGGACGCGCATCGGCAAGATCCCGTTCGACGTGGTCGGCGGCGGCATCGAGCAAGCGCTCTTCCGCTCCGACGTGTCCGACGACTCGAAGATCAAGCTCGTTGGTCGCATCCGCGAGCTCGGCACGCAAGAAGCGAACAAGTTCCTCAAGGAGCAGCTGAAGAAATGGCCCGCGACCGGCTCGGCGCGCGTGAAGCAAGCGCTCGATCAAGCGGTCCAGGCGACGGGAGGTGGGTCATGAAGAAGCTCCTCGTGCTCGCGCTCGCGGCAGCGTGCGGCGGCGGACAGACGCACCCGAACCTCTTCGCGACGGATTGGGAAGACGACGGCGGCAAATCGATCGCCGCCGTTCAGGCGCGCATCGGCGCAGCGAAGCCCGCCACGGGCGCGGACGTCGCGGTGGGCGTCGGCGGCAACAGCGACAAGGTCGTCGGCGTCCCGCTCGCTGGCGGAAATGCGTGGACGTTCGCGCACGCGATCGACGTTCGCCCGACGATCGCGGGCAGCGTGGTCGTCGCGGAGGGCGGCGGTGAGCTCTTCGCGCTCGACGCGACGAGCGGCAAAAAATTGTGGGCGCGCCAGGTCGGTCCGATGTGGATGCGCGGCGCGGGCGACGACGGGAAGCTCACGGTCGTCTCGCTCGACAGCGGCGGGCGCGGCTCGGTGCTCCTCGCGATCGATCGCGACGGCAACGTGGCGCGGCAGATCGAGAGCGACAAAGCGCTCGGCGTGCCCGCGGTGCTCGGCGGCTTCGCGTTCGTGCCGTGGAGCAACCAGTACGTGACCGTGCTCGATCTCGCGAACGGCGAAGAGGCCGGTCGCGTGCTCCTGCGCGGAAAGGTGAGCCACGCGTTCACCGCGAACGGCGCGCTCTTCTTCGGCGAGCAGGAGCTGTTCCGCTTCGACGACAAGATCCGGAACGCGTCGCGCAATCAGGCGACGCACCTCGCGCTCCCGCAGCGCGAGCTGCCGGGGACGCCGTCGCTCATGGCGCCCGGCGAGGACAAGCTCGGCCCCGTCGCGCTCGCGCTCGACAAGACGCGCCTCTACGCGCGCCCGACCGCGGGCGATCCGATCGGCTTCGACTCGCAGCGCTTCTACGGCACGTATTTCCGCATGGCGATGGCGTTCGACGCGCAGTCGACGAAGCTCGCCTGGGTCCACAGCGACAAGGTCGATCTCGTCGGCGGCGCGGCAGGTCCCGGCGTGCTCGTCCTCTGCGACGAAGAGGGCAAGGTCGTCGTGCTCGACGCGGCCACTGGCGGCGTCGTCCGCGAGCTCTCGCTCGGCGGCCCGATCAAGAGCTGCGTCGCGCAAGCCGACGGCCTCGCCGCGTCGCCCGCGCAGCCTCCGCCTCCGCTCGCGCAGCAGATCAGCGCGGCGCTCACGAACCGAGACTCCGAGATGATCTCGGGGCAGCGCCTCCTCCTCCGTGAGCTCGCGACGCTCCCCGACGAGACCGTCACGAAGACGCTCGTCGAGCTCGCGTCGAACCCGCTCACCGCGCCGCTCCTCATCGCCGACGCGCGGACCGCGCTCGCCGCGCGACGCACGGGCGCGAAGTACATGCTCGAGGCGCTCGCCAAGCACTACGACTTCCTCCACGACGTCCTCCTCTCGCCGCCCGTCGGACCGATGGCGCAAGCGCTCGCGGCGATGAAGGAGAAGCAAGCCGCGCCGCTCCTCGCCGCGCACCTGCTCGATCCCGCCGACACCGACGACGACGTGAAGCAAGCCGCCGCGGCGCTCGTCGATCTCGGCGGCCCGGGCGAGCTCCCCGCGATCAAGCAGTTCTTCAAGCTCTACCGCGCCGCGCCCGACTCCGAGGGCGTCGCGGCGGCCGTCGTGAGCTCGGGCCAAGCGCTCCTCTCGTACGGCGGCCCCGAGGGCCGCAAGATCGTGGACGCCGCGCTCGCCGACCCGATGACGGTCGACGCGCTCAAGTCGCGCCTCAAGTCCGTCGAAGAGCAAGTCGACGCGCAGAAGCAGCCGCAGAAGAAGTAGCTAGTCAGGAGCTCACCTCGGTCGACCAGACCACGTTGGTCGTTGTCATCGACACGCGGCAGCGAGACATCGCGGCGGAACCGCCACCTGCCGCGTCGACGCGCAAGTGGCGCACCGAGGTTCTGGCCACATTCTTCGTTCAAGACGGAACGTGCCGGTCCGGCCGGAGTCGTCGACGCTCCGCATCTCCGTCACCACTCATGCTCAAGACAAGGTCGGCTCACGCGAGCGCTGAGATCAGCGCTCCTCGGCCACGCGCTCTTGCGTCGCCTTGAATCGCTCGGCCCACGCGGGCTCGGTGCGCATTCGGCCGAGCAGGCCGAGCAGGCCGTCGAGGATCGTGTACGGGTGCGGCGGGCAGCCCGGGATGCACAGGTCGACGGGGACGACGCCGCCCGCGCCGTTGTTCACCTCGGGATGGTCGATGTACGGGCCGCCCGAGATCGCGCACGCGCCGACCGCGATCACGATCTTCGGCGCGGGCATCGCGTCGTACGTCTTCTTCAGCGCGAGCTTCATGTTCTCGCGTCACCGCGCCCGTGACGAGCAGCCCGTCCGCGTGGCGCGGGGAGGCGACGACCTGGATGCCGAATCGCCCGAGGTCGAACACGACCGTGCCGAGCACGTTCACGTCGGCCTCGCACGCGTTGCAGCCTCCGGCGCTCACCGACGCGAAGCTTGAGCGAGCGGCCGAAGATGCGGAGGAGCTCCTCGTCGAGCGCCTGCGCGCGCGGGCGTGATCCGCTCCGAGACGACGAGGTCCTCGCGCGTGCGCGCAGCGAGCCGGAAGTCCTTGGTGAACGCGATCGCGCCCTTCGGGCAAGCGCTCGACGCACTCGGCAGAAGAGGCAGCGCCCCATGTCGAGGGCGAGCGGCGCGCCGGTCACGCGCGCCGGTCGGGCAGGCCTCGGCGCACTCGCGGCATCCGTCGGGGCACTTGCTCGGGTCGAGCGCGGGCGCGCCGCGAAACCGCTCGGGCAGGACCGGCGCGGCCGCCGGATACTCGGCGGTTCGCTGGCCTTGTTTGAATCGGGCGAGGAGGATCTTCAGCATCGCGAGCTCACAGGTCGTGTCCGCAGTAGGAGAGGTCGAAGCTCTTGTTGCAGAGCGGGAAGTCGGAGATTTGCTGGCCTCGCAGCGCCATCGCGAGGCCGATCCAGTTGTGGAACGACGGATCGACGACCTTGTACGTCGCGAGCTTGCCGCTCTCGTCGGTCATCGCCACGTGGCAGATCTCGCCGCGCCAACCCTCGACGAGCGACACGCACAGCCGTGTTCGGCGCGAGCGGCGCGACCGTCGGCTCGGATCGGCGTTCGCGGGAGCGCCTCGAGCTGCTCGTCGATGAACGCGACCGAGCGCTGGATCTCGAGCCAGCGAACGTACGCGCGCGCGAAGACGTCGCCCGTCTGCCAGACGGAGACGGGGATGTGCGCCAGGCGGATAGACGCCGGTGGGGTGGTCGTGCCGCACGTCGCGCTCGAGCCCGCACGCGCGCGCGGCGACGCCCACGAGCCCGAGCGCGTCCGCGACGTCGGTCGTCACGGCGCCCGTGCCCTCGAAGCGCGCCTGAACCGACGCGCTGTTCCACAAGAGCTCGACCGCGTCGCGCACGTCGCGGTACGCGGCGGCGAGGCGCGCGCGCATGTCCTTGGCGAGCGCGTCGTCGACGTCGAAGCCGACCCCGCCGGGCCGCACGAGCCCGCGGCCGAAGCGGTTGCCGCAGATCGCCGCCGTGAGGTTCAGGAAGTCGCCGCGCAGACGCCCGCAGTAAGACGCGGTCGGCAGGAACGCGACGTCGCCGGCGAGCGCGCCGAGGCCGCCGATGTGGTTGGCGAGGCGCTCGAGCTCGAGCGCGATGCCGCGCAGCGCGTGCGCGCGCGAAGGCGCGCGCGTGCCCGCAAGCGCCTCGACGTTCTGGCAGTACGCGAGCGCGTGGCCGATGGTCGTGTCGCCCGCGAGCGTCTCCATGTACGGCATCGTTCGCTTCGTCGGTCCGCCGAGCGAGCGCGCGCTCGACCCCGCGGTGCTGGTAGCCGAGCGAGATCTCCAGGTGAAAGACGTGCTCGCCGTGGCACTGGAAGCGGAAGTGCCCGGGCTCGATGACGCCCGCGTGCACGGGGCCGACCGCGACCTCGTGGACCTCGTCGCCCTCGACGCGGTAGAAGTCCATCACGCCGAGCGTCGGCGCGCCCTCGCGCTTCCACGCGTCGACCCCCTCGCGATACGAGCGGACGAAGCGCACGGGCTTCAGCCACGGGTGGCCTTCCGGCACGATGCCCCATTGCTCGGCGATCTCGCGCTCGAACAGGTGCACCTGCGGGCAGTCGAGCGTCATCGACGCGAACGCGTCGCGATCGAGGAGCGTCGTCGCGAGCTCGACGACGCCCTCGGTGTCGGCCGCGATGCACGGCGACGAGCTGCATGCGGCCGTCGCGCCGGCGTCGCGCGAAGAGCGCCGCGATGCGCCGGTCGTTCGACGGACGCGTCGACGACGCGCTTGCGAAACTCCGATTCCGAGCAGCGTCGGCACGTCGTCGCGCAAGATGGCCTTGCCGTGCGCGTACGCGCGTGCTCATCGGCGCCACCTCGATGAACGCGGCGGCGCTCGCGAATGAGCCTGTCGACCGGACGCGGAATGTAGACGCCGAGGACGAGCACGAGGCCGATGAGGACGACGCCCGGCGCGACCGTCGAGAACGCTGATCGCGAAACGTCGTCGCTCGTGGCTTGCTCGGACGGCTTGCCCTTGGACGATCGTCATGACCGTCGCGCCCATGCCGATGAAGATCACGACGAGCAGCGAGAGGAACGTCGCCGCGACGACCCAGTGCCCGCGCGTGATCGCCGCGTTGAGGATCGTGAACTCGCTGAAGAACGGGCCGAACGGCGGCGAGCCGGTGATCGCGAAGAACCCCGCCAGGAGCAGCGACGCCGGAGACCGGCACGCGCTGGAGCGCGCCGCGCACTTCGTCGGTCGACTTGCTCCCGTACGCGCGCTGGATGTTGGCCGCGCTCAAGAAGAGGACGCCCTTGGTGAGCGCCGTTGTTGAGCATGTGCAGCAGCGCGCCGAAGACCGCCGCGCCGCCGATGCCGAGCCCGAGCACGAGGATGCCCATGTGCTCGACGCTCGAGTAGGCGAGCATCCGCTTGAAGTCCTTCTGCCGCGCCATGAAGACGCCCGCGACGGCCATCGAGAAGAGGCCCATGCCGATCATCATGCTCGCGCGCGAAGGCCGCGTCGCCCGCGGCGCTTCACGATCTGGAAGAAGCGCAGGATGGCCAGGAACGCGCAGTTCGTGAGGCCGCCCGCGAGCAGCGCGCCGACGAGGCCGGGCGCCTCGCCGTACGCGTCGGGCTTCCACGTGTGCATCGGCGCGAGGCCCATCTTCGTGCCGTAGCCGACGAACAGGATGACGAACGCCGAGCGCAGCCACGGGCGAGAGAGCTGCGGCGCCGTCGCGCGACCAGGTCGTCGACGGAGCAGCGACGGCGTCGCAGCCGCCGCTGAGCGCCGAGTACGCCGAGGAAGAGCGAGCCGAGCAGCGCGAGGGCGATGCCGACCGAGCCGATGAGGAGATACTTCCACGTCGCCTCGAGCGAGCGCGGCGTTGCGCTTGAAGTAGAGCATCGGCGCGGACGCGAGCGTCGTCGCCTCGATCGCGACCCACATCAAGCCGAGGTGCTGCGCCTCGCGTCATGAGCGTCAGCATCGCGATGAACGCGAGCAGGCAAGCGGAGAAGATGCGGTTGGACCGCTCGGGGTGGAGCGCGAGGTAGCCGCGCGCGTAGATCGCGCAAAGGAGTAAGAGGAGCGAGCTCAGCGCGAGCACCAGGCGTCCGACCTGATCGAGCGCGAGCCACCCGTCGAGCCCGCGCACCTCCGGCATCCAGAGCGCCACCACGGTGAGCGCGAAGTGCGCAGCGCCGCCCGCGACGACGAGCCACGGCCGCGCCGTGTTGCGACGGCACGAGCGAGCGCGAGCAGCGCGAACGCGAGCGGGACGAGGACGAGCGCGAACGCCATCGTCACTCCTTCAGGTGCGAGAGGCGCGTCGGTGTCGAGCGACGAGAACTCGCGGTTGATTTGGTAGATCATGATTCCCATGACGAAGATGCCGACGACGAGATCGAGCAGCACGCCGACCTCGACGAGGAACGGCATCGCCTCGACGAGCGTGAGGCCCATGATGAAGATGCCGTTCTCGAGGATGAGGTAGCCGGCGACCTGCGTGATCGCCTTGCGGCGCGTCGTGAGGACGATGAAGCCGGTGAGCACCGTCGCGAGCGACGCGGGCACGAGCAGCGAGCCGATGTGCTCCGGCGCGAGCGGGCAGCGTGCGCGCGAAGAGGATCGCCAGCCCCGTCGCCGACGGCGCCGAGGAGCAGCGACGGCACGTAGCCGATGAGCGGCTCGATCTCGCGTCGCATCGCGACGTCGCGGATCGCGCGGAGCAGCAGCGACGGGATGACGACGCCCTTGATGAGCATCGTGCCGGCCGCGATGAGCGAACGGCTGCAAGCTGAACTCGTGGTGCACGAGCACCGCGAGGACGCCGAGGAGCACGCCCTGGAGCGCCGTCGCGTTGATGACGGCGCGCAGGCGGCTCGTGCCGAGCGACGAAGAAGTTCGGCAGGAGGACCAGCACAAGGACGGGCGTCGATCGACGTCGGACATGCATGGTTCACCTCGCGAGCAAGACGATGCCGAAGCCGGAGAGCAGGCACGCCGCCACGAGCAGGCTCGGAACCTGGCGCAGTCGCAGGCGCGCCATGATGGACTCGACGACGCCGATGAGCACGGCGAGCCCGAGCATGCCGCCGACGAAGAGCGCCCAATCGGCCCACGGCGTCGTGCCGGTGCTGAACGGCAGGCGAGGCGGACGACGACCGCGCCGAGCACGAAGAGCTTGAGCGCCGCGCCGTAGAGGATCATGCCGAAGGCGGGGCCGCTGTGGTCGAGCACCATGACCTCGTGGATCATCGTGAGCTCGAGGTGCGTGTTCGGATCGTCGAACGGGATGCGGCAGTTCTCCGCGAGGAGCGACGACGAACAGGCTGACGAGGACCAGCACGAGCGACGCGCCCGCGCCCTGCCACTCGCCGCGGAGCCGTGGTGCCGAGCATCGTCGACGAGCGAGAGCGAGCCCGAGCGCTTTACGAGCACGAGCAGCCCGAGGAAGAGCGCGGGCTCGGCGAGGCAGGAGAACGTCGCCTCGCGCGCGCCGCCCATGCCCTCGAACGCCGAGCCCGTGTCGAGCGCGGCGGCGACGATGAAGAAGCGCGCGAGCGCCGAACAGGTACGCGAAGAGCACGAGATCGCCGGCGAACGAGAGCGGCGCGCTCGTGGTTGCCGAGCGGAACGAGCAGCGACGCGAGGAGCGCCGTCGCGATGCCGACGACGGGGCTGGCCGGAAGATCCAGGTCGTCGTCGTGCTGAAGACCGAGCCCTTTCGAAAGAGCTTCGCGATGTCGTAGTACGGCTGGAGGACCGGCGGGCCGACGCGCCCGGCGAAGAGCGCCTTCGTCTTGTTGATCACGCCGAGCAGCAGCGGCGGCAGCACGAGGACCACGAGGATGTGAACGAACGTGTGGATGGAGAGCGTGGCATCATCGACTCACCGCGGAAGAAGAGCACCGTGACGATCAGCGTGGCGAGCACGTAGAGGAGGTAGAGCTGCACGTTGCCTTGCTGCACCCAGCGGAACCAAACGAGCGCGCGCGCGACGACGCGCGATCGCGGGCAGGATCGCGCGGTCGAGCACGGTGTCGGGCACGTCGCTGTGGAAGCGCGCGGCGCGGGGAAGAGCGTGCGCGAGCTGCACGCCGTGGCGCGTGGACGCAGCGCCCAGGCGAAGAAGCCGACGAGCATCCGCGCGAACGAGAGCGACGTGTACTGCATGCGCGTCGACGGGCGCCGCGTAGCCGCAGTCCCAGGTGCGGCCCGACGCGGGCTCGTGCGCGCGTCGTGCGCGGGCGACAGAGCCACGCGCCCGCCGCGATCGACGAGCGACGAGCGCGACGCCGGTCACGGTCAGCATGCGCAGCGGCGCGAGCGAGGCTCGAGCGACGTGCGTCGACGTCTCGGGAGCCCACACGGCCGTCGCGTGCTCGAGCACCGGCGCGACGGCGAGCGGCGCGAGGCCGATGAACGCGCACGCGACGCCGAGCACGAGCCATCGGCGCCAGCATCGCGCGACCCGGATTCGTGCGCGTGCGCGGCGTGCTCGGAGCGCGGCGCGCCGAGGAACACGGCGCTGAACACCTTCACGAAGCACGCGAGCGCGAGCGCGCCGATGAGCGCGAGCGCCGGGACGCCGAACGCGCCCGCGACCGACGCCGACGCCGTCGTCGAGCGAGCGTCGCGCGGAAGAGCCCGAGGTAGACGAAGAGCTCGCTGACGAAGCCGTTGAGCGGCGGCAGCCCGCAGATCGCGATCGCGCCGACGAGGAACGCCAGCGCGGTCCGCGGCATCGTCTTGGCGAGGCCGCCGAGCGCGTCGATCTCGCGCGTGTGCGTCGCGTGCACGACCGAGCCGGCGCTCGAAGAACAGCAGCGCCTTGAAGAGCGCCGTGGTTCCAGACGTGGAGCAGCGCGCCGGCGAGGCCGAGCGCGACCAGCGCCGGCGCGCCCGACCGCGCGGCCCGATCATCGCGACGCCGAGCCCGATGAGGATGATGCCGATGTTCTCGACGCTGTGGTACGCGAGCAGGCGCTTGAGATCGTGCTGGCCGAGCGCGAACGCGACGCCGAGCACGCCCGAGACGACGCCGACGACGAGCAGCGCCGACCCCCCAGCAGACGGGCGGATGCGCGAAGAACGAGCGTGACGCGCGACGAGCGCCGTAGATGCCCATCTTGATGAGCACGCCGGACATGAGCGCCGAGACGTGGCTCGGCGAGTTCGCGTGCGCGCCGGGGAGCCAGACGTGAGCCGGCATGCGCCCGGCCTTGAGCGCGAAGCCGAGCGAGCGCCGAGGACGAAGATCGCGGTCGCGGCGCCCGCGCCGATGGGCGTCGTCGGTGCTGCGAACGTCCAGCGTCCCGGTCGCGGCGTGCAGCACCGCGAACATCGCGAACAGCAGAGCGTGCCGATGCGCGTGGCGACGAGGTAGACGAAGCCCGCCTCGCGCACGGCGGGATCGCTGTCCTCGGTCGTGACGACGAAGAAGGCCGCGAGCGCCATGGCCTCCCAACCGATCAAGAAGAGCGATCGCGTTGTGCGCGACGACGCAGCGACCGCCATGCTCGCCGTCGAGCAGCCCGTAGAAGAGGCGCAGCTTTCGGCCGTTCGTCCGGGTGGTCGCGCTGCGGCCAGTACTCGAGGCCGTAGATCGACGCCGAGCGGCGCGATCGCGAAGATCTGCACGAGGAACATCGCCGCGAGCGCGTCGACGCGGACCGCGAGCTCGCCGCCCGGAACGGCCCACGGCATCGACCAGAGCACCGGCGCGAGCCGTGACGCGCCACATGGAAACGCGGCGGCGAGGACCGGCGACCGCGCCGACCACGATCAGCACCGTCGCGATGCGCTCGCCGGCGTTCGAGCGCGCGCGCCGAACGCCGCCGGAGACGCCGCTCGCAGCCGTGAGCGACGATCGCGACGAGGACGAGCGCACGCGATCATCGGCCGATCCATGAGCGCGACCGACGATCCAGGCGAGCACGCCGATCGCCGCGACGAGGATGTAGAGGAGGTAGGCGTGCAGCATGCCCTGCTGCAGCCAGCGCAGGCGCGCGAAGCGGTCGCCCCAGCGCGCGAGGAAGGGCTCGTAGACGCCGCGCGTGACCGGGTCGTGCGTAGGTCGACGAGAGCGTCGGTGCGCGCGGGAAGAGCCCCACGGGCGGCGCTCGATCGAGCTACGCGGGCGCAGCGGCGCGCGGCAGGAGCCGCTCGCGTCATGAGCTCGGCGAACGAGCGCGACGTGTACTGCATGCGGCTCGTCGGCGCCGCGTAGCCGCAGCCCCACGTCGCGTCCGCTCGCGCGCGGCCGCGCGCGAGCGACCCAGCGCGCGACGGAGCGGCGCCGACGACGATCGCGAACCAGAGCATCGCGTTCGCGGCCGCCGAGCGTGCCGAGAGACGCGTCGGATCTCGGCCGGCGCGACGCCCGGCAGAGCTGCGCGCGCGACGGGCGCGATGAACGCGGCGAGCGACGTGCGGCGCGAGCGCCGACCGCGACGCAGAGGCACGACGAGGACCGCGAGCGGCGACCAGTCATGCCGTCGCCGGCGACTCGTGCGCCTGCGCCGCGGCGTCGCTCCGCGGCTGGCCGAGGAGCGCGACGCCGACGAGCCGCACGAACGCAGAGCACCGTCGAGCGCGCCGACGAACGACACGCACGCCGACCGCGAGGAGCGCGAGCGACGCCGGCCGCGCTCGACGCCGCGACGGCGCCTTGGATGAGCCCGACGTAGACGAGCCACTCGCTGACGAAGCCGTTCAGCGGCGGCAGCGCGGCGATCGCGACGGCGCCCGACGATCATGGCGCGGCGGTCCGCGGCATCCGCTTGCAGAGCCCGCCGAGGCGCTCGAGGTCCTTCGTGCCCGCGCCGTGGACGACGCTGCCCGCGCCGAGGAACATGAGGCCCTTCATCAGCGTGTGGTTCCACACGTGCAGCAGCGCGCCCGTCGACGCCGAGCGTCGCGACGAGCGGGTGCCCGGACGTGGCGCCCCAAAAGCCCACGCCGAACCCGAGCGAGCATGAGCGCCGACGTTCTCGACGCTCGAGTACGCGAGCACGCGCTTCAGGTCGCGCTGGTAGAGCGCGAGCGAGATGCCCGACGACGGCGCCCGTGAGGCCGATCGACACGAGCATCGGGCCCCACCAGACGCGCGGGCGGCCCGAGCAAGAGCAGCGTCCGCAGGATGCCGTAGAGCGCCCATCTTGATGAGCACCGCCGGACATCAGCGCCGAGACGTGCGACGGCGCCGCGGCGTGCGCCTCCGGAAGCCAGACGTGGAAGCGGGACGAAGCCGGCCTTCACGCCGAAGCCGAGGAGCGCGAGCGCGAAGACGAGGACCGAGACCCCGAGCGGGCGTCGCGGGCGCGTCGCGCCATCGCGTCGAAGTCGAAGCCGTGCCGCCGCGCCGTCCGAGCAGCACGAAGAGCGCGAGCAAGAACGCGGTGCCGACGTGGGCCGCGATGAGGTACACCCACCCCGCGCGTCGCACCTCGGCGTCCTCGTGCTCGAACGTGATGAGCGAGGTAGCCGCAGACGGTCATCACCTCCCACGCCACGAGGAAGAGCACCGCCTGGCGCGCCAGGACGACCATCGCCATGCTCGCGACGAGCATGTTGAACGCGAACCACAGCATCGCGCGGCGGCGCTTCGTGTGGCCCGCGAGGTACGAGCGCCCGTACACGGCGGCGATCGCCGAGAACGCGAAGACGGGCACCAAGAAGAACGCGGAGAGCGCGTCGATCGCGACGTGGAGCTGCCCGTACGGGACGTCCCACGCGAGGACGAGCGCTTCGGCGCGCGTGGGATCGAAGAGCACGCGGAGCGCCGCGAACGTCCCGACCGCGCCGCCCGAGACCGCGCCGAGGACGGCGAGCGCGGACGACACGCGCGGTCTGCGCGTCGCGACGAGCGCAGCGATCGCGCCGCAGACGAGTAGCGCGAGCGCGAGCGCGAGCGAGCGTCACGTTTCGTCCCGGGCTTTGACGTCCGGCGCGCGCTGCGACGCGGCGCTCTCGACGCGCAGCGCCTCTTCGATGATCTGCGGCGCGGTCCGCGCCGCGCGTGATCGCGTCCTTGAACCCCGCGTCGTGCAGCGCGGCCGAGAGGCGCGAGAGCAAGTAGAGGTGCGCGCGCATCGTCGGCGTGACGAGCAGGAAGACGGTCGTCACCGGCTTGCCGTCGATCGCGCCGAAGTCGACCGGCTTCTCGAGGAAGCAGAGCGTGATCGAAGGATGCGACACGGGCAGCACGACGGGGTTTCGCACGTGCGGGATCGCGATGCCCTCGCCGATGCCGGTCGAGCCGAGCGCCTCGCGCGCGACCAGAGAAATCGAAGAGCAAGCTGCGGTCGTCCTCGTCGATCGGCAATTTGTCGACGACCGCGCGAAGCACCGACTCGCGATCGGTGCCTGGGACTTTGTGATGGATGCCGCCCCGCTTCGAGCGACGCGGCGAGAGCTCGGCAGGACGCCGTCGTCGTCACGATAGAACTCCGATGGGGACACGCGGATCCCGCGCGCCGTCGCCCACTCGAGCAGCTCGGAGCGATGGAACCGGTAGTGGTCGCCGACGCGGTGCGCCGGGATGCTTCTCTCGCGGATCCACCGGTAGACCTGCTCTTCCGGAACGTTGAGCATCTTCGCGGCGTCGCGGACGGTGAGGTTCACGAAAGCACCTGATCGCCCAGAATTGACAACGAAGGTAATTCTACGTAAAAATACGTAATCGTCAAGCGAATGCCGAAATCAGAGCAAGGTGACGTAGGGGACCGTCTGATGACGGCAAAGCAGCTCGCGACGTATCTCAACGTCAACGAGCGCACGGTCTTGAAGCTCGTCGCGGACGGCGCGCTCCCGGGCGTGAAGGTCGGAAACCAGTGGCGGTTTCGCAAGGCGATGATCGACACGTGGCTCGACGATCAGATGCTCGGCGTCCTGCCGCGGCACGTCGAACATCCGAGCCCGCCCGCCGAGCGCGTTCGCATGCTCGAGCTCGCGAGCTGCTTCGAGCCGACGCACGTCATCGACCTCGTCGCGAAGACGAAGACGACCGTCATCGAAGAGCTCGCCGCGCACGTGCACTCGCTCGGCTTGGTGCGCAATCGAACGTGGTTCGTCGGCGCGCTCATCGAGCGCGAGAACGTCATGCCGAGCGCGCTCGGCAACGGCATCGCGTTCTTGCACACGCTCCGGAGAAACCCGGAGGAGGTCGAGCGGCCGTTCATGGTGCTCGGTCGCTCGCGCGACGGCGTCGACTTCGACGCGCTCGACGGCAAGCCGACGCGCCTCTTCTTCGTGCTCGGTCTCAAGTACGAAGAGCTTCACCTGCCGTGGCTGCACAAGCTCTCGCGGATGTTCGCGCAGCCCGAAGCCACGCAGGCCATCATCGACGCGCCCGACGCGGCCGCGACGTACGAAGCGGTCGTCGAAGCGGAGCGGCACCTCGCGCCGCCCGTGCCGGCAAAGAAGTCAGCTCGAAGGCGCTAGGCCGTCGAGGATGCCGAGCTCCTCTTCGCGCGCGAAGAGGCAGCACTCGCTTCCCGCGGGGAAGTAGCGGCACGCGTCCGGGCGATCCATGTACATTGCACACAAATTGCCGCGCCCGAGGTGCGTGCATTTCCCGTTCGAGAGCACGCGGAGCATGAGCTGCCCGCCCTTACGCCGCGTGTAGGGCGGCTTGAGCATGTGCTCGGAGCCTCCTCGGCGCGCGCGGCGGAAGTCGACGCGCTCGAGGACGACCTCGTTGTCGCGGCAGCACGCGCCGCACTTCAAGCAGTCGAGCCGCATCGTGCGACGCGGGCCCGCGTGGATCGAGTCGCGCGTCGCCCACTCGCGCACGATGTCGAGCGCGTCCTCGGGCACGGGCGTCGTCACGAGGCCGCGGAGCGGACCCTTCTTCGCGACGCCGTACGTGGGCTTTCCGAGATCGAGGATGGCCCAGCGGCCGAGGGCCATCAGATCCTTCGGACCGAAATGGGGGAGCACGAGGCGCGCGCGCACGGGTGACGACCACAAGACGCCGTGCCCTCCCGAGCGCACCCACGCGGCGCACTCTCGGACGAAGCGACGTTGAAACGATCGGACGATCGGACGTTGTACGGTCGAGCTCAATTGGCCGGGAAGTAGTCGGTGAGAGGTTGAGCGCCCGACGCCTTGCCGATGTGGCCGAGGTCGAGCCCGTCCTCGAACGTCGCGAGCAGCGAGTAGTGATCCGCGTGCGCCGTCGAGACATAGCCGCCGCTCTTCGCGTACGGAGACATCACCCAGATGCCGATCGGGTCGTCGGTGTTGCCGAGCAAGCCACCCGAGCCGTCGTCCTCGTCCCACACGATCACGAGAAGACCGCCGTTCTTGTAGCCGTTCGAGTTCAAGATCGCGCCGGCGTGGATGCCGAGCCACGTGTCGCCGTTCGGGATGTTCGTTGAGTCCGGCGGGTCGGGGTTGTGCATGTCGCTCACGAGGTTCGGCGCGATGAAGCTGAAGGTCGGCGCGTTGTTCGGGTCGAACTGCGAGAAGTCGACGACGTGCGCGGTGCATCGCGCCGAGTTCGTCTGGACGTTGTCGTAATAGAGGAACGGGTTGTGGCGGACGGCGTAGTTGCCATTGTCGGCGAGGTTACAGGCCGTGCCCATGCTCTCGCCGAAATCCATCCACGTCTTTTGCGCAGCCTCGAGCTGATCGGCGATGTGGCCCGTCGCGGCCGTGTTGCACGAGCACGTCCCGATGCAAAGGTCGACGACGGGGTGGCACGTGCCGTTGCCCGGCGCGGCGCCGCAGTCGCAGCCGATGCCTTGCGTGTCGCCCGAGGTGAGCGCGACGTAGTTCGGCAAGCTCGGGTGCGCGACGCCGTGGTAGTCGGTGCCCGTCGCGTACTTGCCCTGCCACGTCGCGAGGTTCGGCGCCTTGTTGTTGTTGAGGCCCGCCTCGAGCGTCTTGAGCGACGTGTTCTCCATCAGGATGACGAAGACGTGGGAAAATAGCGGGATCTGCGACGTGTTCGAGCGGCACACCGGGATGCCGTTCGCCGTCTCGCACGTGTAGCCCGTCGGGCACGTGCCGCAGCCTTGCGCGTCGGTGGTGCTACCGGTGTCGCCGGTCTTGCCGTCGGTCGGGCTGGCGTCGCCGCCCGAGGGAGAGTCCTTCACGCTGCCGTCGAGGCCGCTGTCGGTGAAGCCGTCATCCCCCGAGCCGCACGCGACGAGCAAGCCCGCCACGAGCGACAGTGAGCCAAGAAAAAGTGAAGCGCGCGTCATTGCGGCGCGGAGTCTAGCCACAGACCACGCGATCGCCAGTCAATCGTGATAGAGCGAACCGACGATGCGCATTTTGACGCCCAAGGACGGCGGAAAAATACAGCTCCTACAGTGCAAAGGTCGAGAGGCGCGCCTCGCGATCCGCGCCGACGACGCCGCGCGCCAGTTCAGGCAGTACTTCTCTTTCGTCGCGCGCGATCTCGACGGTGAGACGTCGTTCGAGATCGGAAACGCCGGCGACTGCACCTACGGCGACGCGTTCGAGGACTACCGCGTGTGCGCGAGCATCGGCGAAGAGGACGAGTGGTTCCGGGTGCCGACCGAGTTCGACGGAAAGACGCTGCGCTTCTCGTACGAGCCGCCGCGCGGCGTCGAGAGCGCGCGCTTCGCGTACTTCGCGCCGTACACGCGCACGCGCCGCCTGGACCTCGTCGAGCGCGTCAAGAAGACCGGCCGCGCCGAGGTCTCGATCGCGGGCAAGAGCGTGCGCGGCGAGGCGATGCACCTCCTCTCGTTCGGCAACCCGGACGAGCACGCGCGCAAGATCTGGATCGTCGCGCAGCAGCACCCCGGCGAGACGATGGCCGGGTGGTTCATGGAAGGCGTCGTGGGGCGGCTCGCGTGGGACGACGACCCGATCGTCTCGCGCCTCCGCGACGAGGCGCACGTCTTCCTTGTATTGTGCATGAATCCCGACGGCGCGTTCGCCGGCAACCACCGCACGAACGCGGCCGGCCTCGACTTGAACCGCTGCTGGTGGGAGGCCGACGAAAAGACGAGCCCGGAGGTCGTCGCGATTCGCGACGCGATGTACGAGCACGGCGTCGATTTGTTCCTCGACGTCCACGGCGACGAGCACGTGCCGTACGTCTTCGTCGCTGGCGCCGAGGGAAATCCGCACTACACCGATCGCATCGAGGCGCTCGAGGATGCGTTCTCGGACGCGATGATGGACGCGAGCGGCGAGTTCCAGACCGAGCACGGCTACCCGAAGGACGCGCCCGGGAAGGGGGACCTGCGCTGCGCGGGCAACTACGTGGGCGAGGCGTTCGACTGCCTCTCGCTCACGCTCGAGATGCCCTTCAAGGACAACGCGAATTCGCCCAACGAAAAGACGGGGTGGTCGCCGGATTGTTCGCGCACCCTCGGCGCGAGCGCGCTCGAGGCGGTCGCGGACGTGCTCGAGGTGCTCCGGTAAGCGCATGGCCGACGATCTTCGCTCCCTTCGCGCTCAGCTCACCGCGTGCGACGAGCAAATCGTCGCGCTGCTCGGCGAGCGCATGCGCCTCATTCGACGCGTCGCCGAGGTGAAGGCGTCGGCGGGCTTGCCCTCGTTCGATCGCGAGCGCGAGGGCGCGCACATGGACGACCTCCACGCGCGGGCCGCGATGGCCGGCGTCCCCGCGGAGGTCGTTCGCGACGTCTACGGGACGCTCTTCGCTGCGTCGCGCGACGCGCAGCGTGAGGCGCTCCACGCCGCCGACGAGCGCTTCTCGATCGGAATCATCGGCGGCACCGCCGGAATGGGCGCGTTCCTCGCGCGCCTCTTCACGCGCGCGGGCTACGCGGTCGAGACCACTGGGGTCGTCGCGATTTCGGGCGGCGCACCTGGCGAGACGCGACACGTCGGCGCGAGCAACGTCGACGTCGCCTCACGGCATGATCTCGTCGTCGTCGCCGTCCCGATAGCGATCACGGTCGACGTCATCCGCGAGATCGCGCCGCACGTGCGCCCCGGCGCGTGCATCTGCGACGTCACGAGCGTGAAGAGCGCTCCGCTCGCCGCGATGCTCGCCCAGGCGCCGCCCACGGTCGACGTCGTCGGCACGCACCCGATGTTCGGCCCGAGCGGCGACGACATGGACCGCCAGCGCGTCGTCTTCTGTCGCGGCCGCGGCGAAGCGGGCGAATCGCGCGTTCGCCGCTTGTTCGAGTCGTTCGGCGCCGAAATCATCGAGGCCACCGCCGAAGAGCACGACGCACAGATGGCGCTCATCCAGGTGCTCGTCCACGAGAAGACGATGGTGCTGGGGTCCGTGATGGAGCGCCTCAAGGCCGATCTCCCGCGGAGCCTCCAGTTCGCGAGCCCCATCTACCGCATCGAGCTCGCGACCATCGGCCGCATGTTCTCGCAGCGCGCCGAGCTCTACGCCGACATCCTCACGGCAAACCCCGACGGCGAAAAAGTCAGCCAAGCCTTCCAGCAAGAGTCCGCCCACTTCGCCCGCGCCATCGCGATGCACGACCGCGAGACGATGCTCAAGCGCTTCCACGAAATCGCCGCGTACATGAAAGAGTTCGCCGCCTGGGCCAAAAACGAGTCCGACGCGATCCTCCGAGACATCGTCCGCCACGGCTAACCCCCACCCAACACACACACGTCCGCGTCGACGCTCGAGAGCGCCCGGTTAAATTTCAGAACGGTTTGTGATCTCCCATCCGGGAGACTTGCTTCAGCAAACTGGGAGTGGCACCAAGTCCTCGCTCTTTACGAGCATTTGTTGACGCGGCGTCCCGAATTCAGGTGCGAGGAGACCTGCACCCTCCGCGGTTGTCCCGCGCTCGTTGGTACTGCGGGCGGATGCGGAACACCGTCATCCGAGCTGTCTAATGACCTGGGTAGCCCGACGCGACACTTAACCGGTGTCTTCGTCCTCGATGAGGACGCTCGGGCTCGGCAGGATCGCACAGCCGACCTTCCAACGAGCGTGTGCTTGCACCCGCTCAGTCCCGTTTGCATAGCCCTTGTTCGATTCAGTTTCCTTTCGTGATCGTGACGAGAAATGGCTGGCCAGCCGCGCCGGATGGAGCAGCGCGCGTGCCACGCGGAAACCGCGGGATTCCCCGTGATCGAGGGTGGCCGGGCCTGGCATCGGGCCGGCCCGGGTGGCCTACAAGAACAGCTTGAACCCCTCGTGGCTCGCGACGAAGCCGAGGCGCTCGTAGAAGCGGTGCGCGTCTTTGCGCGCTTTGTTGCTCGTGAGCTGCACGCGGTTGCAGCCGCGCCTGCGCGCCTCGTCAATCGCGAAGCGCATCATCTCGGCGCCGAGGCCGCGGCTTCGTTCGCTCGCGGCGACGTGCACCGCCTCGACGAGGGCGACGCGCGCGCCGCCGTACGTGAGGTAGCGGAGGAAAGTGATTTGGAACGTGCCGATCACGCGGCCGTCGCGTTCGGCCACCATGAGCATCTCGCGTGGGTCGGTCGAGATTTCGGCGAACGCCTCGGAGCGATCCGCGCGGCTCGGCTCGCGACCCGCGTTTAGCGAGTCCGACTCGTACAGCGCGACGATCGCAGCGACGTCGTCCTCGGTCGCCCGCTGGATCGCCGCGGTCAATTGACCGTGCGGAGCTCTTCGTGCGTGCGCGCGCCGGCGTGCGTGCCGCGTTCGTCGCGGTATTCGAGCGCCGCTTTGACGAAGCGCGAGAAGAGCGGGTGCGGCGCGGTGGGGCGCGACTTGAACTCGGGGTGGAACTGGCACGCGACGAAGTACGGGTGGTTCGGGAGCTCCACCATCTCGACGAGGCGCTTGTCGGGCGAGGTGCCGCTGAAGACGAGTCCGGCCTCGGCGAGGCGCTCGCGGAAGTCGTTGTTGAACTCGTAGCGGTGGCGGTGGCGCTCGCTGATCTCGAGCGTGCCGTACGCCTCCGCGGCCTTGGTGCCGGGTTGCAGAATGCACGCGAACGCGCCGAGCCGCATCGTCGCGCCCTTGTTCTTCAGGTTGCGCTGCTCGGGAAGGAGATCGATGACGGGCTCTTTCGTGTCCGGATCGAACTCTGTGGAGTTCGCGTTCGCGAGGTTCGCGACGTGGCGCGCGAAGTCGACGACGGCCATCTGCATGCCGAGGCAGATGCCGAAGAACGGGACGCCGTGCGTGCGCGCCCACGCGATCGCCTGGATCTTGCCCTCGGTGCCGCGATCGCCGAAGCCGCCGGGGACGAGCACCGCGTCCAAATGTCCGAGCAGCGACTGCGGGTCGCTCTTCTCGATTTGCTCCGAGTCGATGTACTCGAAGTCGACCATCGCCTCGTTCTGGATCGCGCCGTGGACGAGCGACTCGTGGAGCGATTTGTACGCGTCCTTCAGGTGCACGTACTTGCCGACGATTCCGATCTTCACCGAGCCGCGCGCGGGCTTCTTGAAGCGGTCGACGATGCGCTGCCACGCGCCGAGATCGGGCTGGCGGCTCCAGATGTTCAGGCGATCCGCGATGAGCTCGTCGAGGCCTTCCTTGTGGAAGTAGAGCGGGACCTCGTAGATGCACGAGACGTCGATCGCGGAGATGACCGCCTCGACCGGGACGTTCGAGAAGAGCGCGATCTTCTCCTTCGTGCCTTGCGAGAGCGGCGCCTGCGTGCGGCAGATGAGGATGTCGGGCTGGATTCCGATGCCGAGCATCTCCTTGACGGAGTGCTGCGTCGGCTTCGTCTTCAATTCGCCCGCGGTCGCGATGTACGGGACGAGCGTGACGTGCATCGAAAGAGCGTTTTGCGGGCCCGCCTCGACCTTCATCTGGCGAATCGCCTCGAGGAAGGGGAGCGACTCGATGTCGCCCACGGTGCCGCCGATCTCGATGATCGCGACGTCGGCGCCTTCGGTCGCGCCGTTCACGCGCGATTTGATCTCGTCGGTGATGTGCGGGATGACCTGCACCGTCGCGCCGAGGTATTCGCCGCGGCGCTCCTTCGAGATGACCGACTCGTAGATGCGGCCGGTCGTGAAGTTGTTGTTGCGCGTCATGCGCGCCGTCGTGAAGCGCTCGTAGTGGCCGAGGTCGAGGTCGGTCTCGGCGCCGTCGTCCGTGACGAAGACCTCGCCGTGTTGGTACGGGCTCATCGTGCCCGGGTCGACGTTGATGTAAGGATCGAGCTTGAGGTGCGTCACGCGCAACCCTCGCGCCTCGAGCAGCGCGCCCACGGAAGCGCTGGCGAGACCTTTCCCGATCGACGACACCACGCCGCCCGTCACGAACACGAACTTCGTAGGCTTCCGGCTCATCGAACTGCGCCGGAAGTATACAACATGTACGATGTACTGGTGATCGCGAATCGCTACGAGCTCGCTTCCGCGATTGGGTCCGGTGGTTTCGCGACGGTCTATCGCGCGCTCGACCGTGTGGACAACCGCGAGGTCGCGGTGAAAATCATGCCGGCGGTCCCCTTTGGCGCCGAGGACGTCATCGAGCGGTTCCGGCTCGAGGCGCTCGCGCTCTCGCGCCTCCGTTCCACGAACGTCGCACGCGTCTACGATTTCGGGCGGGACGACGAAAAAGGGCTCTACCTCGTGATGGAGCTCATCGACGGCGTGCCGCTCGAGCCCGCGAAGCTCGGGCGCGTGCTCCTCGCGCACGAGGTGCTACGTGCGGCGCGCGCGCTCCTCTCGGGCCTCGCCGAGGCGCACGCGGCGCGCATCGTCCACCGCGACATCAAGCCCGCGAACGTGATCGTCCCGAACGGCATCGCGGGCCTCGGCGAGCTCAAGCTCCTCGATTTCGGCATCGCGCAGTCGGAGCACATGGCGCAGCTCGAGGCTGAATTCCCGACGAAATCGAACGAGCCGAAGCGCGCGCTCGGCACGCCGGCGTACATGGCGCCGGAGCTCTTGATGGGCGAGGGGAGCTCGCCTGCGTCGGACGTCTACGCGGTGGGGCTCGTGCTCTTCGAGCTCCTCGGGCACACGCTCCTCTTTCCCGAACGGCCCGCGCGCGAGCAGCTCAAGTTGCGCACCGAAGCGGACCCGGCGCTCGCGCTCCGCGCGCCCACGCCGCTCGATGGGCTCCTCGCGAAGATGCTCGCGCGCGATCCTTCGCGTCGCTTCGCGGACGCGGGCGAGGCGCTCAGCGTCCTCGTGAACATGGAGACCGCGCCGGTCGACATCCTCACCGACGTCGTGCCGACGCCGATCCCTGCTTCGCCACCCTCGCGGCGTCGATTGATGCCGCCGCCCGCGTACTCGCGTCCGACGCTCGGCACGATGCGCCTCTCGCGCCTCGACGAAGACGCGGTCGTCGCGCTCCGCTCGACGCTCGACTCGCTCGACCTCCCGATGCTCGAGGCGCTCGCGCGTCGCGAGCGAGGCTCGGAGGTCGGTCGCGTCGCGCGCGCTCTCTCGCTCGGGCTTCGCCTCGAGATCGACGCCGCGGCGATCGTGCTCGAGCCGCTCGCGGAGCGCACGGATCTCGCGCGCGCGGTGGCAGCGTGCGTCCTCGCGCCCCGCGCGCGCGCCGCGACGAGGGCACGAATCGAGCGCGGAATGGCGGGATCCGACGACTGGGTCGACGCCGTCGACGTGCGGACGGGCGAGCTCCTCGTCGCGATCGACGCGGCGATTTGCGGTCCCGAAGAGATCTCGCGCGTCCTCGCGCGGAGCGAGCGACTCCTCGCGCGCGACTCGTCGAGGACCGAGGCGCGCCTCACCGTGGAGCTCGTGAAGATCGCGCTAGGCGCGCGCGCGACCGGCGATACCGCGGGCGGGCTCCGCGCGTACGACGAGCTCGTCGCGACGGACGCGCGCACGACCTCGCCGCTCTTGTCGATCGCGCGCGCTCTCTTGGTCGCGCCGCTCGCGTTTCGAATCGACGACCACACCTCGCGCGCGAGCTTCGAGCGGGCCTCGCAGCTCGCGAGCGACGCGGGCGCGACGCTCCTCGAGGCGCGCGCGCTCGTGTCGTGGGGCGGCATGCTCATCGAGGTCCCCGGGCGGCTCCACCAAGGCCTGCGCGTGCTCGAGCGCGTGACGACGCTCCTCCTCCACGCGGACGTCCCGTCGCTCGAGCACCTCGCGGCGCACAACCGCGGCGCGGCGTACATCGTCGAAGGACAGTGGGCGCTCGCGTGCAGGCAGTTCCAGCGCGCGCGCGAGGTCGCCTCGGGCGAGGCACCGATCGAGTTCGAGCTCGTGAGCGGCGCGCAGGAGGTCTTGTCTCGCCTCGCGTCCGGCGATTTCGAGGGAGGTCGCGCGGTCGCGCGGCTCCTCGACATCACACGAAACCTCCCCGTCGCGCCGCGCGAGGCGCTCCTCGTCAAGATCGCGTGCTCGCTCGCGAAGCTCTCCGAGGGCGATCTCGCGGGCGCGCGCAGCGTGCTCTCGTACGCCAAGGAGAGCACCGGCGCAGCGGGTGACGGCCTCCTCCTCGCGGGCGCGCTCGACGTCATCTATGCAGCTGGCGCGGGCGAGCCCGTCGATCACCTCGCGAGCGCCGCGGAGCTCCACCGAACCGCGGAGGAGCACGGATTTGCCGCGTTCTATTGGATCGAGACGATCCGCGCGATCGTGAGCCACCTCGAAGACCCAGACCTCCGCGCGAAGACGAGCCACGCCGTCGAGCGCCTCATCGTGCTCCTCGCGCCGGCGAAGAAAGAGTAATCTCTCGCCGATGCATCGACACCGCTTGCAGCGTCTCGCTCAGCTCACGACCGGCGCTGCGCTCGTCGGCGCGTCCGCTCTCGCGGGCTGCAAAGAAGAACCGAAGACGATCAACGCGCCCGAGCCGACAGTCCACGCGAACGCGACCGCCGAGCCGATCCACATCAACGCGCCGCCCGATCCCACGCCGACTCCGAGCGCGACGGCGAGCGCGAACGCTCCTCCGAGCGCGAGCGCGCGCCAGATTCCGATGCACACGATCAACGCACCCCCCACGCCCATCCACGTGAACGCGCCGCCGAAGTAATGCCGTTCTCACTCCGTCGCACGAGCGGTGGCGACGATCTCGAGCTCACGCGCCAGCACGACGCGATCGCTCTGCCGCGCAAGGGCACCATCGACTGGGGCGCGTTCGATCGCAGAGCGTTCGACGATGCGACGCTCGACGCCGCCGCGCACGTGTGGCGGACGCGCGCGCTCCAAGAGTTCCACTCGCTCGCGCTCTTCACGGATCTCTCCGCGAAGCTCCAGCTCCTCGGCGCGCCCCTCGATTGGTCCGGCGCGTTCGCGCGCATGATCGCCGACGAGGTGCGCCACACCGATTTGTGCATGCGCATGTGCGAGGCGCTGGGTCGCCCCGCGCAGCCCGACATCGAAGAGCACGAGCTCCAGCTCTCGTCGCCCGCGGCGCTCCGCGTCCACGTGCGCGACGTCGTCGTCGCGGCGTTCTGCATCGGCGAGACGATCAGCGGTCGCATGTTCCGACGCGCGCTGCGCGCCGCGACCGTGCCGCTCGCGCGCGACGTGGTCGCCGCGATCGTCGTCGACGAGACCTTCCACGGCGAGCTCGGTTGGGAGCTCGGCGCGCTCTTGATGCGCGATCTCGCCGCGAGCGAGCGCGAGGAGATCGCGACCCGCCTTCCGAAGCTCTTCGCGCACTACGCGCGCCTGTGCGGCGCCTCGCCGGGGCGCGCGTGGGCGATGCGCGAGCCCGAGGCCGAGGGCGCGCCGAATTTCGGCACGCTGACGCACGCGGGGTACGCGCGCGCGTTCTTCGAGGGCATGGAAGAAGACGTGGTCCCCGGGCTCTGCGCGATCGGCGTCGGCGAAGCGCGCGACGCGTACGACGCGCTGCTCACGACGCGATGACCATGATCCGAACGCCTTCGTGCGCGCGCGTCGTCGCGTGAGAAGTGACGCATTTGTCGGGCGGCGCGGTCGCGCGGAACGTCGCGCTCCAAGCGGATCCGAACGCGCCGTTCGGGACGTGTCCGACCGAGAGCCTCACGCCACCGACGCCGATCGTCACGATCGAAGGTCCCGACGACCCGAGCATCCTCGTTCAGATCGACGGCGGGTATCGACTCGCTGGAGCGACGCACGTCCTCTATCGGCTCTTTCGCGTCGACCCGAACGCGACGTTCGGCGCGGTCGAGCTCGGCGGAGGCGTCGCGCGCTGGGATCAGACGACTCAGCGCATCGTGGTCCCTTCGCCGTCGAAGCCGTTTCCTTGGGGGCTCGATCTCGATCTCGGCGACGCGCAGCTCGTGAGCGACGACGGCGCGCACGCGTTCGTCTGGGGATGCTCGGGCCCCGCGGCCGCTTTGAAGCAAGCGTGCAGGCTCGCGCGACTCGACGCGAGCGATCACGTCGAGCTCTTGTCGACGAGCGCCCAGTGGGTTCCGACCATCGACGCGTCGCTCGGCGCGAAGCTCTTCGGGTCTGGCTCGTGGACGTCGTCGGTCGTTCCCGCGCCCAGCGGGTTTCGTCACGTCTACGTCGCCGACTTCGGCAGCGCGCTCCAAACCGACGTCGCGGCGGATCCGACGGGTCCGTGGACCGCGGGCCCCGACCTCGCCGCGTGCGATCTCCCGACCGCGCACGATCCGAATTCGTTCTGCGCGGGGCCGATCGCGCACCTCGAGCTCTCCGACCCGACGCGCCCCGGCGAGCTCGCGATTTCGTACGGCGTCGGCGCGTCGAAGGCGCCCACGGGCACGCCCGACGACTATTGGCCGCGGCTCGTCTGGTTGAAGTAACGCGTCAGCAGTATCGAGCTTCGACAATGTTTCCGTCGGGATCGCGGAAATAGAAGGCCTTCGGAGCGAGCCCGCGCGCGCCGAAGTGCTGCTCCATGAAGTGCGCAGCCGGCGGGATCCTCCACCCACAGCACCACGTGATCGAGTCGCATGATCGTCGCTGCAGTATAGGTGGGATGATGAAGCGCGCGCTCCTCGTTTTCATCGTCGCGTGCGGAGCCCGGACCGGCGCGACGTCCACGCCGCCGGTCGCGTCCGGCATGCCCTCGCAGACCGCGAGCGTCGCGCAGGTCGCACCACCGGCACCTCCGCAGACGCGCGATCGGATCCTCGCGTTCGCGAAGACGCGCGGCGGCCTCCACGGCGAGCCAGTGAAGATGCCGTATCGCAGGTTCACGCTTCAAGGCGCCGAGTGCTGGCTCTTCTTCGTCGGAGGCGAAGCGGCGCACGCCGCTTGGCTCGCAACGCCGTGGGATGAAAAGTGGGGCAAGCCGAGCAAAGGCCTTCCCGGGGTGAGCGCCGTCGTGCACGCACCGCTGCTCGAGGACGGCGTCGTGTTCGAGCGCGTCGACAAGTGGCCGCGCGCGGTGCGCGTGATCTCGGCGGCGGCCACTTCGTCGAACGTGACCCTCCAGCTCGAGACGCTCGCGGCGCGCGATCAACCCGCGGGCCTGAGCGCGTCGTTCGTCGTCGAGGACGACATCACCGCCGGCTCGATGCCGACGGCGTCGCCCGCGGAGACGAAGCGCCCGCCCGTGAACGAGAAGGCCGCGAACGCCGCGGTGAAGGCCGCCGCGCGATCGATGGGCACGCTCGGGTCGGCCCTCGCTCCAGACGCCGAGCTCGTGGGGGTCTGGCAACGCGTCTTCCAGCGGAAAAAGGCGCTCTGGGCGCAGGATCTCACGCCCGCGGCGCTCGACGCCGTGAAGAAGGCCGTGATGGCCGGCTGCAACGTCGAGGGCGTGTGCGTCGACGATCAAGGCCTCGGCGTCGTCCTCGCGCAGGACGGCGCGCGCTTTCGCATCGCGCAGGTTCTCGTTCATCCGAACCCGGGCGCGTCGAGCGCCGAGGATCCGCCGAGGCCGATCGCGCCCGACGAGGCGCTCGTGTCGTTCCGCGCGAACGAGACCGCCGACGGAGCGCTGCGACCGATCGCGAGCGTCGCGATCGGCGACAAGCGCCTGCTCTTCGTGCGCGACGATGGCCGCGGGTACCTCGTCGAGCGCGACGGCGCGTACTCGCGCGTCACGACGCTCTGGAGCCAGCGCTTCGAGAAGTCGATCGTCGACGCCCGTTTCGAGGACGTCAACGGCGACGGCCTCCAAGACCTCGTCCTCTTCGCACACTGGCCGAAGCAAGACGACTCTCCCACGTTCGACAACCGCTCGCTCGCGCGCATCGCGTACCGCACGCGATCGATCTCCCTCGACGTCATGGAGACGAAGCTCACCGCCGTGATCGACCTCGTCGGCGCGCGCGATCTCGACGACGCGATCAAGCGCGCTCGGTCGCCGGTCGCAGGCGCGACGACGACGAAGGCCGAGGCGTGCGCGCTGCTTGGCCAATCGACGAGCCCCGCGGGGCTCGCGCGGAGCTCGATCGCGACGGCGCGCGTCGTCACCTTCGACGAGCCCATGGATCCCTCGTCCGCGACGCGCGTCGTCCCCGTGACGCGCGCCGCCGCCGATGACGCAGCGCTCCTCAAAGACGCGTGCAACGACTCGTCCGAGGGCGGCTTCATGTGCCGCGAAGGGCTCTGTGGCAACTTGGACTACGGGCTCGGCAACGTCTTCCGCTTCGTGCGCGAAGGCAAGGCGCTCAAGCTCGAAAGCGCGCTCATCTACACGGGATCTTAGAACCCACTTGTGGCAAGCTCCCGCGGATGACGGACCGCCTCGGCCTCCTCGGTTACGACTCGTATCACTTCGTCGTCGAGAACATCGAGCGCTCGAAGAAGTTCTACGCCGACGTGCTCGACTTCAAAGAGGTCGCGCACGCGAGCGCGGACCTCGTGAAGCGGAGCGGCCAGCAGTCGATCGTGTTCGGCGCAGGCGACGCGCGCGTCTGCGTCTCGACGCCGCTGACGCAGTCGAGCAAGGCCGCGCGCTTCTTGAAGCGCCACCCCTCCGGCGTCATGAGCCTGAGCTTTCGCGTGAAGCACCTCGAGCAAGCGATGAAGTTCCTCGAGAAGCGCGGCGGCACGCTGCTCGCCGATCCCGTACGAGCACGAGGACGCGCGCGGCGGCACGTACAAGAGCTTCGAGATCGCGACGCCCCTCGGCGACGTCGCGTTCCGCTTCGTCGAGCGAAACGACTACCGCGAGTTCGCGCCCGGCTTCGAGAACGTGGGCCCCGGCCACTCCGCCAAGCCCGAGAACCGCTACGGCATCGCCGGCGTCGACCACGTGACGTCGAACGGCCTCACGATGCAGCCGATCATTGCATTCTACAAGGAAGTGCTCGGCTTCGAGCCGTTCTGGGAGATCGCCTTCCACACGCAGGACGTCGTCGGTCCGCCGAAGGCGGCCGGCGCGGACGGCAAAGACAACTCGCTCGGCGGCTCGGGCCTGAAATCGATCGTCATGTGGGATCCCGAGAGCGAGGTGAAGTTCGCGACGAACGAGCCGCTCCGCCCCGCGTTCCGCGAGTCGCAGATCTGGAAATTCGTCGAGGACAACCGCGGGCCGGGCGTGCAGCACATCGCGTTCGGCGTGAAGGAGATCATCCCCACGGTGGAGGACATGAAGCGCCGCGGCGTCGACTTCATGGACACGCCGAAGTCCTACTACCAAGCGCTCCCCGATCGCCTCGCGAAGCTCGGCATCACCAACGTGAAGGAGCACCTCGACGAGCTCGAGCGCCTGCAGATCCTCCTCGACGGCCAAGACGACAAGTACATGCTCCAGATCTTCATGCGCGAAGCGAAGACGCTCTACGACGACGAGCGCGCGGGCCCGTTCTTCTACGAGATCATCCAGCGCGCGGGCGACAAGGGCTTCGGCTACGGGAATTTCCGCGCGCTCTTCGAGAGCATCGAGCGGTTCCAGAAGGCGAATGATCGAGCGTCGCTTCGCGGGGCTCCTGCCGCCGAAACCTCACACCGCGCTCCGCGACGCGGACGGAAAGCTCTTCTACGAAGAGATGTTCACGCGCGAGGGCTTCTCCGGCGCGTTCACCGCCTTCTATCACCAGAGCCCGATCACGCCGTCGCGCGACGCCGCGCTGACCGACCGCGGCTTCCACGCGCCGGTCGCGGCCGAGGACGCGCTCCGCCCGCTCAAGCGGCGCCTCTACGACTCGAACAAGATCCCCGCGGGCGGCCAGGCGATCGACAAGCGCGTCCCCGTGCTCTTCAACCGCGACGTCACCGTGAGCCTCGTCCGCGCGACCGAGACCGACGACGCGTACTTCGCGAACGGCGACGGCGACGAGCTCTGGTACGTGCAAGACGGCGCCGCGCGCCTCGAGTCGCCGTGCGGCTGGCTCGACGTGAAGACGGGCGACTACGTCTGGGTCCCGCACTCGATGATGCACCGCTGGCACGTCGCCTCGGGGCGGGAGCTCCGCGCGATGGTCTTCGAGGCCCCCGAGGGCGTGATGATCCCGCGCGATTTCCGCAACGGCGTGGGGCAGCTCAAAATGGATGCGCCCTACACGCATCGCGACTTCGTCGCACCCCGAAGGACCGATGCGCGCAAGACGGCCCCGAAGGTCGCTCCTCGTCAAGAAGGGCGGGATTCTTCTCGCGCTACACGCTCGCGCACGCGCCGATGGACGTCGTCGGTTGGGACGGCTTCGTCTATCCGTGGGCGTTCGCGATCGAGAAGTACCAGCCGAAGACGGGCCTCGTGCACCTGCCGCCGACGATCCACGGCACGTTCGCGTCGCCGGGGTTTCTCGTGTGCTCGTTCGTCCCGCGCGTCGTCGACTACCACCCGCAGGCGATCCCGTGTCCGTACCCGCACTCGAGCGTCGACTGCGACGAGATCATCCTCTACCTGCGCGGCAACTTCACGTCGCGGCGCGGCGTCGGCCCCGGGTGCATTTCGTTGCATCCTGCAGGCATCGCGCACGGCCCGCACCCCGGCGCGTACGAAGGCTCGATCGGCACGACGCGCACCGACGAGCTCGCCGTCATGATGGACACGTTCAAGCCGCTCCTGCCGACGGCGCAAGCCCGCAACATCGAGGTCGACGGCTACCACGAGAGCTGGTCGCCCTGAGCTCTCGAAAAAACAGGCGTGTGCGCAATCGGCGGTGAGGGCGCGCGGGGTAAGCTGTGACGCGTGAAGCTGCCGGAGAAGCTGCCGCCCGTGCCGCGGCTCACGATGGAGTCGGCGCGGTGGACTGCCGTGTGCGGGAAGTGCCTCGCGCGCTCGCGCGTCGTCTCGGCGCTCACCGAACGTGACGCGTGGAACGAGATCGCGAGCGCCGAGGGATGGTGCGTCTACGAGCCGGGCGAAGGCTTCGAGCGTTATCCGGTTTGCCTCGCGTGCGCGGAGGCGGAGCTCAGCGGCGCCAGCCGTCCAAGAAGCGGCGGAAGTCGTCGCGCGCGATAGGGTAGAGCGCGCGCCACTCGCGCTCGATCTCGGGATTGGCGAGGTGCGCGAAGTACGTATCGAGGAGGCGCTCGTCTTCTCCGTAGAGGAGGTAGGCGACGTCGCGGATGCCGGGGCCGCCGCCGACGTATTGGAAGTCGACGGCGGCGACGCGCGAGCCGTCGCGTGACCAGCAGAAGTTCGCGGGCTTCGCGTCGCCGTGGACGAACGTCTGGTGCTTCGCGTCGCGGAGCGCGCGATCGAGCTCGGGGGCGCGCGCGCGAAGCGACGCGTCGCGCATCGCGGCGAGCTCGTCGCGTCGCGTCTCGAGGTGCCAGTACGTTCCGATCGGCCAGAGCCCATCATCGGCGCGGACGCCGAGGAATCGCGTGTGGAACGCCGCGAGCCATTCGAGGCACGGCTCGAGCTCGCCGCCGCGCCGCGGAAACTCCACGTCGAGATCTTCGAGCACCAATCGCCCCGGCGAGCGCTCGATCAGCCTCGCCACGCGGCACGTCTCGTCGCAGCGCGCCGCGTACTTCTCGTAGAACGTCGCCTCGACCTCGTAGGAACGAGTCTTTCGCGGGTGCGCGTTCCGCGGCGGGCGCACCGTCTTCACGATGACCGTCGCGTCACCCACGCGCTCGCGAACGATCTCGCCGTAGCCGTCCCAGAGCGACTGGAGGCGCGTGACGTGCTTCATCGCCTGCTAGAGTCTCCCAAATGCGCTCGCTCGCGTGGCTGATTCTGTCATGCGCGCTCCCGTGTACTGCGCTCGCGGACGACGTGGCGCAGCGCCCGCCGCCTCCTCCTCCGAACGGGCCCGTCGAGAGATACCGCGAGCTCAGCGTGTCGCTGACGAGCGGCGTCGATTTCTTGGGCACGGCGGGCGGCCCCGGCGGATGGACCGGCTTCTACGTGCCGAGCGGCTCGAACGCCGTCGGCGTCGTCGGCCTCGGCGCGAGCGCGCGCCTCGTCGTGCAAGGGGTCGTGATCGGCGCCGAGATGTCCGTCACGTTCTTCGACGGCGCGAACGCCGCGCTCTTCCCCGGCGCGACGCTCGGCTACGCGATCGCGCTGACGAAGCGCCTCGCGCTCACCCCCGCGTTCCACGCCGAGCTCGGCATCCCGACGGCCAAGGGCGCGCCGGTCATCGCGCTCCTCACGGGCGAGCTCGCCCTCGAGATCTTCCTCGGCGACCACGGATTCATCGAGCCCGTGATCGCGCTCGGCGATCTACAAAACACCGGCACGGGACAGCCCGCGTTCGCGTTCGGCGTGGGTTACCGCTTGGGCGTCGTGTTCTAGGGCTGCCACGCGGCGACGAAGCCGTCGACGACGGGACCGTTGCAATTGCACTTGCAGCCGCCGAAGCACACGAAGTGGCACGAGTCGGTCACGGGGACCGCCGAGAGCAAGGGCTGGTAGCCGCTCCCGAAGTCGGCGCCGTTGTTCATCCCGCCTGCGACGACGAGCTGGCCCGCGTTGGTCGCGCGCGCGCGCATGCCGTTGAGCATCGCGATGCCGACGCTCGGGCTCGGCGGACCGCCGTCGGGCGCGCTCGGCATGAGCGCGTGCGACCAGAGGACGGTGCCGGTCGGCGAGAGCTTCGCGACGATCATCGCGTTCACGTCCTGAAGCGTCTGCGGGAAGATCGTCGACGCGCCGAGCTGCGACGAGGAGCCGCCGATGTTTCCGTTGCCGTACGCGCCGACGACGAGCGCGTCGCCCCACGCGTCGAGCGCGACCCCACGGATGTAGTCGTCGCCGCTGCCCGCGAGCGCCGCGACGTAGTTGGCCTTTTGCGTCGCGTCGTCGAGCACGACGAGGAACCCGTCGACGCCCGCCTGCGCGGTCACCGGTCCCTTGCCGAAGTCGACCGTGCCGAAGAAATATCCGCCGACCGCCACGGCTCCGTTCGCGTACGCGACGGTCGCGCCCGTCGTGTTCGACGATCCTTGGTCGCCGAACGCCGTCGCGTAGACGGCGTTGCCGTTTCCGTCGAGCTTCACGAGGTACGCGTCGGTGCCGCCGCCCCCGTCACCGACCAGCGCGAGCGGGAACCCGGTGCCGCTCGGCCCGGTCATCGTGCCGGACATCGTGCCGACGAGGAGCACCTCGCCCTTGGTCGTCGTCACGATCTGCTCGACGGTGTCGTCGGCCGTGCTCCCGAACGTCGTGTGCCACAGCGTGGCGCCGGTCGACGTGTCGAGCGCCGCGACGAACACGTCTTGGGAGCTCTGGCTCGTGATCGGCGCGCCGCCGTCGCCCTCGTACGCGAGGCTTCCGGAGAACCCGAACGAGACGAACACCTTGTTGCCGCTCGCGGCGAGCTGCATCTTGCCGGATGGGTTGTTCGTGCTGTCGCCCGTGCCGAACGTGTCGGTCGCGCCGTTCACGACGTTGTTGTTGACCTTGTAGAAGTGCTCCCAAAGCGGCGAGCCCGCGGCGGAGAACGCAGCGACGAACGACGTCGGCCCGCTGAACTCGTCCTTGAGGATGAAGAGGTTGCTCGAGGTCGAGCCCGCGACGTAGATGATGCCGTTCGCATCGACGGCGACCGACGAGAACCAGTCGACGTTGACCGACGGCGCGCCGCACCCGCCCGCGTCCGTGACGTAGACGGGGCCCGGCTGCTGCGTGAGCGCCCACACGACGCCCGACGCGTTGAGCGTCGCGAGCAAATCGTCGGCGTTCCCCATCGAAGGCCCGATCTGGTGCGAGCCCATCGTCACCATGCCGCCCGCGTCGGTGGCGAAGCCGCCCGCGACGACGAACGTCGGCCCGCTCTTCTCGTTCACCGCGAGGTCTTCGAACGTGTAGCTCGTGTTGAAGTGTTGGAACCACGCGAGGCCTCCGTCGGGCGTCGGAGGCGGAGGCGGCGAATCGACGTTCGCGTCGCTCGCGTCCGATAGCGTCGCGTCGCTGGTCGCGTCCGACCCGCCGTCCTTCACGGCGACGGAGTCATCTCCGACGCAGTGGACGAGTGAAGCCCCAACCAAAGCCAACACCGAAAGAACGCGATGGATTCGCATCGCGTTAAGCTAGCGCGACTCGTTCGCTTCGTCAGTCCCGAGCCGCATGACCTCGAAATCAGTCGTCCAAGCCGAGACCCTCGAGGATCCGCGGAATGTGCTTCGCCACGCGCGAGGCCCGCGTCTTCGACTGCTTTGGCTGCGAGAAATGGAAGATGTACGCGCGCTGCCGACCCGGCGTCAGCGCGGCGAACGCGGCCTTCAACTTCGCGTTCGCGGCGAGCTTGGACTCGAGCTCCTCGGGGAGCTCGAAGTCCTCCGTCTTCTTGAACGGCACCTTCAGCCCGGCGCGCTCGATTTCGGTCGCCTCGCGCACGTACGCCTTGATCGTCTTCTCGAGCTTGGTCACGTCGCGGACGCTCGTGAACCGGATCTGCCGCGCAGCCTGCACGTTCTTGGTTTGTTGAACGAGGACGTGCTGGGGATCCTTCAGCAGCGCACCCTTGTGAAACAGGATGGCGCAATACTCCTTGAAGCCGTGGATGAGCGCGACGTTCTTTCCGTCGAGCGCGTAGCACGGGTGACCCCATTTGAGCTCCTCGCTGAGGCCGCTTTCCTGGAAGATCTCGCGGAGCCTCTCCATCTCCGCGCGCCACCGCTTTTGCCGCTTCAAATACGCATCCACCTTGCTGTTCATCGAGACCTCCTACCAGACGAAGCACGTGCGCGGTCGGAGTGCACGTGCTGCGCGTTACATCGCCCCAAAAACGAGGATTGTGCGAAATTCTGCACATGGCATGCGCGCTGCACAACGACGCGCGTGCGCATCCTCGTCGTAGACGATGACCAAGCCGCTGCTCAGGGGCTCGCGGCCTTGCTGAAGCTCGATGGGCATGATGTGGCTCTCCGCACGTCGGGAGCGGAGGCCGCGACGGCCGTCGCGGACGAGCACTTCGACGCCGTGATCACCGACTTGGAGATGCCGGACACCGACGGTCACGCCGTGGTCCGCGCGACGCACCGACACCTTCCGCGCGCGTGCGTCCTCGTGTGCGGGGCGCAAGCGAGCAGGCACCGCCGCACCCTCACGGAGGCCGGCGCATGCTTCGTCGTGGACAAGCCGATCGATTACGATCGCATCTCGAGCGACCTCGTGGAGTGTCGTCGCGAGTGCTGTCGCGTGACCGCTCGCGGCGCGCACTGACGCTCAGGCCGCGCGCACTCGAGCCACGAGCGCGTTCGCCTCCTCGAGAGACGCGACGACCTGCACGTTTCGTCCGGTCCCCTCGGCGAAGCGCTGGAACGTGCGCACGAACGGGATCATCGGCGATTCGGGTTTGATGACGACGATCTGGAGCGCGTCGTTGTCGAAGAGCGGCCTCATCGACGCGAGGTGACGCAGCGTCTCGTCGGGAATGTCGAGGTTCGTCACCGCCATCCCGTCGAGCACGTGCACGAAGCTCCGCGACTCCGGATGCTCGACCACCTTCATGCGCCCATCGAAAAAGTCGACGAGCGTGACGTGCCCGCTGAACGTCGATCGGACGAGCTGGGCGTCATGGTCAATCACGACGCGAACTGCCACACGAACGGATGCAGCAATCGCCGCGCCACGAAAAACGAGCTCACGCTCCGGGCAGGCGAAACGCCCTCGGCCACCACGGGTCGTGCGTCGAATCGCCCAACGCTTCACGCATGAAGTCGACGAACACGCGCACTTTCGAGGGCACGAAGCGCCGGTGCGGATAGACCGCATAGACGCGCCGATGCCCAGCGGACCAGTCGAGGAGGATGGGCTCCACGCCTTGCGCCTCTTGCGGCGCGAGGAAGCTCGGCAAGAGCGCGAGCGCGTTGCCACCGAGCACGGCGTTGACGATGACGTCGCCGCCATTCGACACGATCGAACGGCGCAGCTTCACCTTCGTACGCCTGCCTTTTTTCACGAAGCGCGCCTCGTCGATGACGGGCGGCTCGTCGAAGAGCGCGAACCGGTGAGCCTTCAGAATCGGCCGGCTTCTTCGGCCTTCCGTGCCTTCGAAAATACGCGTCGCTTCCCCACACGGCGAGGTGCGTCGTCGCGAGCGGGCGCGCGACGGCGAAGCCGTCGAGATCGTCGGTCACGCGCAGGTACACGTCGAGCCGCTCTTCGACCATGTCGAGCGTTCGATTGGAGAGGCGGACGTCGAGGTCGATCGACGGGTAGCGCGCCGCGAACGCCGTGAGGAGCATCGGCAGGTGTCGATAGAGGTCGAAGGGGCCGCCGATGCGCAGCACGCCGTGCGGCTCGCCCGTCACGCCGCCGATGGACGCCTCCGCCTCGTCGAACGCGAGCAGGCACTCGATGCAGCGCTCGAGGTAGATGCGCCCAGCCTCCGTCATGGATACGCGGCGCGTCGTTCGGTCGAGGAGGCGCGCGCCCACGCGCGCTTCGACCGCGGCGATGTGCTTGGTGACCGACGCGGGTGACATGCGCAGATCACGGGCCGCGGCGACGAAGCTCGAACGCTGCCCGACGCAGACGAACACACGCATCATCCGAAGGCTGTCCATGCCCCGTTCTGCCATTGTTTACGTTCTGGAAACGATTCTTTTCGTGCGCCGCCGGTTCCCACGCGGCGCTTGGCTCGTAGGATCCGCACATGACCGTCGAATCCTTGCGAGACCTCGTCGCCCAGCTCAGCACGTCCGCCACCGCGCTCACGCTCCTCGCCGCGCAGATGGAGGCGAAGGCCTCGGGGCGAGCCATCGATCCGGCGATGGCGCCGTTCATCGCCGCCGTCCTGCAGAAGCTCGACCCCGCGGCGGCGCTCGACGGCGTATCACCCGAAGAGATCCGTCCGCTGCTGGGCGAGGTTCGGCACTTCTGGTTGCTCGACGACGACTTCATGGCCAACCCCGATCGCGCGCCCGGGTGGACCTATGACGACGAGGAGATCCTCGAGAGCAGCGGCAAGGCCACCGAGGGTTTCGCGCAAGCTCTCCCGCGCATCGCGCCGATGCTCGAGGGGCTTCCCGCGCGGCTCGAAGCCGGCGGAGCGTTTCTCGACGTGGGCACGGGCGTCGGCCGCCTCGCCATCGCCGTGGCAAAACGTTTTCCGTCGCTGCGCGTGGTCGCCGTGGACACGTCGCCGCCCGCTTTGGCCATCGCGCGACGGAACGTCGCGACGTCGGGCATTCAGGATCGGATCGACCTCCGCGACCAGGCGGGGGAGGACTTGCCCGACGAGGCGGCGTTCGATCTCGCCTGGATCCCCGCGCCGTTCATTCGCGAGGAGCTGATCGCGCCGCTCCTCGCGCGCGTGCGTCGCGCTCTCAAGCCTGGCGGCTGGCTCCTCTTCGCGAGCACGAAACCGGGCGACGATCTGCGCGGCGCCGTGCTGCGCTTCCGCATCGCTCAGTTCGGCGGACGACCGCGCACGCAGGCAGAGGTCGAAGCCCTGCTCGGCAGCGCCGGCTTCACGGAGCTGCGCGTGCTCCCTGGCCCGCCGCGCGACTTCAAGATGATCGTCGCCGCTCGAGTCGGCCCGAAAAAATAGGGCTCAGTCGTCGTCGTCCGCGAGGCTTTGCAGATCCGACGCGCTCCGACGGACGCCCGACGCGACGCCGAGGTGCTCGAGCACCGCGCGATTCAAATCGAACAAATCGCGCACCGCGCGCGCCTTCGCCTCGGGATCTGGACGGATGCCGACCCAATCCTCGAACACCTTCCGGAGGCGTCGCGCCTCGGCGGCGAGCTCGTGGGCGCGCGGCGAGTCGTCACCGAGGACTTTTCGCTCGAGCGCGATCGCCTCGTCGTAAAAAAAGGCGCCGGACGTCGTCCCGGTGGACTGCGAGGTCATCGCAAGCAAAGCTGGCATGGGCCGCACGGGCGGTCAACGCTCGGCGCGGTCACTTCTTCGCGAGGACGACCACGACCTCGACGGTCGCGCCAGGCGGGCCGCCCCATTCGCGACGAACCTGCCGCTCGCGAATTGGTCGCCGCAGGTCTTCGCGGCGGCGGCGGCGACCGCGCGCGCGTCCGCGCGGACCGAGTCGAGCGCTGGTTTGACCTCATCGCGAGACGAGAACCCGGCGCGCCAAATACCGCTCCACCCTCGCGCGGTTCTTCCCGAACGCTCCGCGCATCGCGGGCGAGAGCTTCCAGAGGTGGAACCCGGTCTTCTTCTCCACGCCGCAGTGGACGAGCGTTCCATCCTTGATGAGCCCGGCGAAGGTCGCCGCCATCTCCGTGTCGATCTCGTAGCCGAGGTGCTCGAGCGCGGTGAGGGCGCGCTCTCCGCTCGCGGGTTTCGCGCCGTTCGAGAAGAAGGTCACGAGGATCATGAATTCGATCTCGGCGTTCTCGAGGCGCGCGAGGCGCGCCCGAGCGGCCTCGATCCCGGAGGCCGCCTTCGTCCGTCTTCTTCTTGGGCATGCGCATACTGTACAGCGCCGGTTTCACGGCGTCGTATTCGACGGCACGAACGTCGGACTCAGTAGCTCAGCGCGAGCAGAAGCGACTCTTCAGATACTTGCCGATCGCGTGCCCGAAACCGGACGCGTCGCGCAAAGAGCTCGGCTTGGCCGAGACGCGGATTTGCTCGAGGACCTGAGCGCCGCCTGCGTCCGTGATGTCGATTTGCATCGACGACTCGGTGTTGGGGGCGAAGCTCGTGAGCGTGGGTCGCATGATGAACGCGCTCGCGGCGGGCGGACCGTCTTGCACGATCGCGCTGCGCGCGAGGACGACCTCTTGCTTCAGCGCGAACGAGAACGCCTTCTTGTCGTCGTCGCTCGCGGTGATCGACGGGTCGTAGGTCACGTCGCCCACGCTGAGCTTGCAACCGGACGCGTGGAACGGGTTGGGGTTCGCTTCCTGCACGACGGTGTACGACTTGGAGCCGCCGCCACCTCCGCACGCGACGAGCGCGACTGCGAATATCCAAGGACGCATGCGGCGAGCTTACACCTTCGGCGCGACGCGGTGGAGCACGCGCCCGACGAAGAACGGACCCATCTGGACGATGTACTTCGAGGTCTGCTGCGTCTTTCGCATCGCCTGCACGAGGTGCGAGAGCGGGTGGAGCTTGTCGCTCACGAGGCCGATGACGAACTCGTTGTCCCTCGCGTCGAGCCCGTGGCACGCGAGCCGGATGTCGTGCGCGAGCTCTTGCTGGCCGTATGCGTGGCCGATCATCGCGTGCTCCTTCATGAGCTCCGCGACGGCCGGCGGATCGAGCCGAGAGAACTCGCCGCTTCGCCGGAGCGGATACCAGACGTGCCAGCCGAGCTTCGGGTCGAGGGCGTTGCGCACGGGCCGCGCGAGGAGCGAGTCGAGCAGATCGGGCTCGTGGCCCGTCGCGTACGTGCGACCGATCATCGCGAAGTCGTTCCGCATGGTGGCGCCCGCGAGCTCGCGCTGGAAGAGCGGCCGCACGTCGTCGACGAAGTGCGCCGGGTCTTCGCTCCACGTGAGGAGCGCGAGCGCGCGCGGATCGTTGCAGTCTGCATAGACCACGCTCGGGATCTTCCGCGCCTCGAGCGCGTGCACGAGCTTCTGCGTCTCGTCCGCCCGGGGCTCGAACACCAAGAGCTGCATGAAGAGGCGGCGGTTCGCGACCTGCCGCTCGCCGTCCTTCTTGCCGCCGTATTCGTTGACGTCGATCGTCGGAAGCCCAGGTGCCCTGTCGTCAGCCATGTGTCCGAGTGTTATAGCGCGCTCGTGAAGCTCGTTACGTGGAACGTGAACGGCATCCGCGCTCGCGACGCGGAGTTCCTGAAGCTCCTCGAGGAAGAGAAGCCCGACGTCGCCATGCTCCAGGAGACCAAGTCCACGCTCGAGCAGCTCCCGCCGACGCTCTACGGGCTCATGGGCTTGCCCGAGTACCACTCGATTTGGCACGGCTCCGCGGGCTACTCGGGCGTCAGCGTCCACCTCAAGAAGAGCGTATTCCCGCGCCCCGCGGACGCGCACCCCGAGTTCGACTTCGAGACGCGCGTCGCCGAGGCGCACGTCAAAGACTGGGTCTTCGTCTCGATGTACCTCCCGAACGGCGGCAAGGACTTCGAGGCCAAGCTCAAGTTCATGCGCGCGCTCGCGGGCTACCCGAGCACGTTCGCGGGCAAGAACGTGATCGTCGCGGGCGACCTCAACGTCGCGCGCGCCGACATGGACGTGCACCGGAGCCAGCGCAAGCCCGGCGTCATCGGCCAGCGACCGGAGGAGCGCGAGCTCTTCGAAAAATTCCTCGACGCAGGTCTCGTCGACGTGTGCCGCAAGCTCTCGCCGAGCGACAAAGAGCTCTTCACGTGGTGGCCGTACTGGCGCGAGTCGCGCGCGCGCAACGTCGGTTGGCGCATCGACTACGTGCTCGCGAACGAGCCGCTCGCCACGCGCGCGACGGAGTTTCGCGTGCGCCGCGACTTCGGGACGAGCGATCACGCGCCCGTGATCGTCACGTTCAGCGACTAGACCCGCGCTGTCGTCGCTGGGACTTGCCGCGCCTTGGCGAAGTCGCGCACGTTCTCGGGCTGAATGCCCGGGTAGCGCGCGTTGTCGAGCGGCGTGAGCCGTCCGACGCCGCTCGCCATGTCGCGCGCGTATTGGAGCTGCTGCCAAACGGGGAACGTGCTGCCGTCCGCGGGATCGGCCGCGCGCATCTTCGCGATGACCTGCTCGAGGATCTCGATCGGCCCGAGGTTCTCGATGCGCACGGGCGCGTCGCGCAGATCGCCGAAGATGGTCGCGATTTCGCGCGGCGATTTGCTGTCGCCCACGACGCGCACGACGCGACCCGCGCCGTCGTCGAGCGCCGTGGCCGCGATGAACTTCGCGACGTCGTCCGTGCACGTGAGATCGTAGACCTGGTTCTCGTCGCCCCACACTTTGTAGACGCCCGTCTTCGGGTCAGGTCCCATCGGCCCGAGGAGCAATTCCATGAACGCCCCGCAGAGGATCGACGAGCCGCGCACGCGCGACCCGTCGAGCGTCTTGTTGAACTCGCGCCGGAGGTCGAGGTTCCGATTGCCGCCCTCTTTCGTCTTGAAGAAATCGAGCGAGTAATCCGAAGGCATCATCCGCTTCACGCCGGCCTTTTCGGCCGCGCGAAGGAGACGCGATTGCCCGTCGACGATCACGTCGCGCAGCCCTTGAACGGTCGACACGACGACGTCGACGCCCGCGCAGGCGCGCTCGAGCGACGCCTCGTCCGCGAGATCGGCTTCCACGATCTCGGCGCCCGCTGCGCGAAGTTGCCCCACGCGCTCGGGCTTCGAGCCTTTGCGCACCGTCACGCGAACGCTCGCGCCGAGCGCGCCGAGCTCCTTCACGACCTTCGAGCCGATGTTGCCGCTCGCCCCGACGACAAGGACCTTCTGTGTGGCCATGCGCAGGGTCTTAGCACCCGCTGCTACTTCGAGCGACTGACCAGCGTCTCCCAGTCGTTCTTCGGCGCGTGCCAGCGCTCCACGCGCGACGCGACGATCTCGTCTTCGCCGTCGCGATCGATGGTCATGCGATCGGGGCGCACGCCGTCGTGCCGCGTGCACACGATCACGTCCGCCGGGGCGGTCGTCACGTGGGGGAGCTGCGCCCAGTCGAGGATGTCGAGCTTGCCCGTCGGGTCGAGCACGCGGAGCCAACGCTGCGCGCCCTCGCGCGCGTAGCGCTCGTAGCCGACGACGAGCACCGTGTGGTTGCCGAGCTCGCGCGACTCCCAACCGAGCACGGAGGGCAGCCCGCGATCGACGCCGTACCTCAAGAGCCGAAGCGTCTGCGACGTGAACGGCGCGCGCATCGCGCGGAAGCGGGTCGTCTTTCCGCACGCGGTCCCGAGCGCGTGCGCGAGCGGGCCGAAGTACACCCCAGCCGTGAGCCAGTCGGCGACCGCGCGATCCAGCGATTTCCCGCGGCGCGGGAGGTTTCGAAAGAGCGGGTCGCGCTTCACGTGCGTCGCGTCGAACTCGTCGTCGAACTCCGGACGCAACGTGCAGAGCAGCATCGCGGCGGCGTAATACGCGCAGAAAGAGTCATGCGTCCCCTGCTCGCGAAGACGAATGCCCGTGAGCCGGACGGTCGTGCGATGGGGGCGGGATCCCGCCATGTCCACCGAACGTATCACTGTTACATTCGCCCCATGCAACCGTACATGCCGATGCCGCCCCCGCCGCCGCCGAAGGGATCCAACACCGGCCTCATCGTCGGCCTCGTCGTGGGGTTGTTCGTGCTCCTCATCTTCGGCATCTTCGCGTGCGCTGGGGTGATGGGCTACATGCGCGCGAAGCGCGCGGCGCGCTACTCGTCGTACGCGTCGCCGCTATACGTCGCCGTATTCGACGACGACGACGGCCACGGCGACGACGAGCTCCACTGCGCTCACCGAGTCGTACTCGACCTCGAACGGCCTCGTGACCGCGCACTACCCCGCAGACTTCGCCGCGAAGGCGCTCGACCACGCGACGCTCATGCTCTCGAAGAACAACGCCGACGGCAGCGACGAGGTCGTCGAGGTCGCCGGCGTCGAGAACCCCATCTCGAACGACGTGAACGAGTTCTCGCGCGTCCTCATCAACATGATGAAGAAGAACATCGAAGCCTCCGGCGACCGCTGGACCGAGACGTCGCGCCGCCGCACGACGTGCTTCAAGAGCTACCCGGGCCTCGAGGTGCAGGGCACCTTCACCGCCAAGGGCATCACCAAAGAGAACGTGAAGATTTGCTACTTCATGCGCCCCGGCAAGGGCTACGAGCTGAAGACCATCGTGCCCGCGGTGCGCGAGACCCGCGATTTGCCGACGCTTCAGTCGATCGTGGACGCGACCGACGTCAAATAGGGTCACTCCGCGCTGACGACCGCTTCGGGTGCTTGTCCCACGCGAACGTGCGGAAAAAGCATTCCGAGCAGCGCACCGAAGACGCTCATCGCGGCGAGAACGTGGAAGAGCGGGCCCATGCCGTCCTTCATTTCTTCGCGGTAGTGCGCGACGTCGGCGCCGAGCGTGCGACCGTGATCGGGGCCGAGGAGCGAGTCGAGCACCGCTTCGGGCACTTGGCCCGCGAGCGCGCGCGCCAAGATCGCGCCGAGCACGCCGACGGCGACCGCGCCGCCGATCGTGCGGAAGAACATGGTGCTCGCGGTGGCGACGCCGCGACGCTCGAAGGGGACGCTGTCTTGCACCGTGATGAGGAGCGCGGTGTTCGCGAGGCCCATCCCGGTGCCGAACATGAACATCGCGGCGCGGAGCGCGTTCGCCGAGGCGTCGCGGTGGACGAGCCAATCGAGCGCGATCGCGGAGCACGCGACCATCGTGAAGCCCACGCGCACGAGCGGGCGCGTGCCGACCACGATGAGCATGCGACCCGAGGCCGCTGACGCGATGGGCCAACCGACGAGCATCGGCGCGACGATCGCGCCCGCGGACGCTGGCGACGCTTGCATCACCGCCTGCGCGAAGAGCGGGAGGTAAATCACCGACGCGGTCATCACGCCGCCGACGACCGCGCCCGCGGCGCTCGAGACCGCGATGATGCGCTGGCGCATCAAATCCATCGGCAAGAGCGGCTCGGGGTGTTTGCGCTCGACGATCACGAAGATCGCGAGCGCGAGCGCCGAGGCGGGGAGCATCAAGAGCGGCGTTCGCCCGGCGACGCCCGCGAGGAGCGTGAGGACCGAGGTCGAGAGGAGCGCCGCGCCCGCGAAGTCCATCTGGCGTCTTCCCGGCACCGACGTCGGCCGCGGGCCGAGCGCGATCACCATGAGCACGATGGCGAGCACGCCGAACGGCAAGTTCAAATAGAAGACCCAGCGCCACGTGAGCGCGCGCACGATGAGGCCGCCGAGGATCGGACCTGCGATGCCGGCTACGCCCCACACCGCGCCGAAGACGCCCTGGATGCGCGCGCGCTCCTTCGGCGAGAAGAGGTCGCCGATGATCGTCATCGCGATCGGCTGGACGCCGCCCGCGCCGATGCCCTGGAGCACGCGCGCGCCGATGAGCGCGCCCATCGACGGCGCGACGCCGCACGCCATCGACCCAACGAGGAACGTGACGATGCCCGCGACGATGACGGGCTTTCGACCCCACAGATCGGCGAGCTTGCCCCAGATGGGGATCGTCACCGTCATCGCGAGCATGTACATCGCGCCGACCCAGCCGTAGAGCTCGAGCCCGCCGAGATCCGCGACGACGCTCGGCATCGCCGTCGCGATGACCGTCGACTCGGCCGCGGCGAGAAAGGTCGAGACCAGGATGGCCGTGACGGCCAGCGCTCTTCGCGGAGCCACGCCGCGTTCTACATGGATCAAGGGATCGACGCGAGGCCCAGCCAGCGACCCTCGGCGCTCGGGAGAAAATCTTTCGCGCGCGGGCTGGTGACCGCGATCTGGTCTTCGTGCCAGAGCGGGATCCAGTACGCGCGCTCGAGGACGCGCGACTCGAGGCGCGCGTAGGCGTCGCGCCGCTCGGTGGGATCGAGCGTCGAGGCGCCCTCGTCGAGCGCCGAGTCGATCTCCGCGTCGTGGACGCGCGCGCGGTTCGCGCCGTTCGGTGGCACCGACGACGAGTGCAAGAAGACGCGGAGCGTGTTCGGCTCGGCGAGCTCGGGGATCTGGAGCACCGCGGCGTCGAAGTCACCCGCGGAGAGGCGCGAGATGAGCGTGCCGAGCTCGAGCGGCATGAGCTCGGCGTCGATTCCCGCGTCCGCGAGGTTCTGCGCCATGACGCGCGCGATCGCGACGCGCAGGCGATCGGTCGATCCGAGAAAGGTGCAATGTACACGTGTTCCGTGCAGTAAATCCCGGGCTTTGGCGACGTCGCGCGGCACGAGGGGACGAGCCGAAGACGCCCAGTGACCCGGCGGCAAGAGAGCCGTCGCGAGCCGAGCGTGGCCTCCGAGCATGTGCAGGACGATCGCCTCGCGATCGATCGCGAGGCCGAACGCGCGGCGCGCGTCTTCGTCGGCGAACGGGCCACGGTCGGTTCGGAAGAGCACGTAGACGAGGTTCGCGCCCGGACGCGAGGCGACGCGGAGCCCGCGGCGCTCGAGCGTCGGCAAGAGGGAAGGGGTGAGCCCCGAGAGCGCGACGTCCGTCTCGCCGCCGATCAGCCTGAAGCGCGCGCGCGTTCTCGTCGTGGACGACGCGCACGTGGATCGCGTGCGCGGGCTTCGGGAGCGCCGCGCCCTCGGCCGGCTCGAGATCGATCGCGCCCGTGGTCAGTCGCGCGACGCGGTACGGACCGAGGCCGTCGAGATCGTCGCGCGCCGCCAAGCGCGCTTCGTCAGCGCGTAAAATGGGGACCTCGAGATCCGTGAGGAGCGTCGCGTGCGGGTGCGCGAGGTGCACGACGACCTCGCGATCGCCGCGCGCCTCGACGCGATCGATCGCGCGGACCACGTGCGACGCCCGCGCGTGGAGCGACGGATCGCGAAGTGCCTCGAGCGTCGCGACGACGTCCGCGGCGACGAGCGCCTTGCCCGAGTGGAATCGAACGCCCTCGCGGAGCGTCACATGGAGCGTGAGCGGATTCTCGAACCGATACGACGCCGCCAGATACGGGACGGGCTCGAGCGTGTCCGCGTCGAGCCGGAACAATCCCGCGTGCACGAGGCGCGACACGCGCATCCCGGCGGCGTCGACGACGAACCGCGGATCCAGCGTCTCGGCCTCCTCGGGGATGACCACCTCGAGCGCGTTCGCGTCCTTCTTCGCGTGCGGCGTGCACCCGAGCAGCGACGCCACAATTGCTGTAAAAGCGAATCGATGAATCACCCCGCCGGGTATCGCGAAGCGCGTCGCCTCGCGGCCACCACGTTGCTGATCGCGTCGCTCGCCTTCGCGCGCGACGTCCGCAGCGAGGGCGCGCCGAGCGGGCTCGACGGCGCGGTCCGCGCGCTCACGGGCGATCACGCGTGGAAGGACGCGGAGGTCTCCGTCGCGATCCTCGACGTCGCCAGCGGGAAGATGCTTGCATCCTACAATGAGCATAAGGCGCTGAATCCGGCGTCCAACGCCAAGCTGTACACCGCCGCCGCCGCGCTTGCGATCCTTCACGGCGAGCACCGCTACGAGACGAGCCTCTCGGGCGTCATCAAAGGGTCGAGCTGCTCGTCGGTGACGCTGCGCGGGTTCGGCGATCCGTCGCTCGACGCCGGCGACCTCGTCGCGATGGCGAGCGAGCTCCACACGCGCGGCGTTCGCAAGATCGACGGCGACATCCTCGTCGACCAGCGCTTCTACGACGACCAGACGACGCCCCCCGCGTTCGAGCAAAAGCCCGAGGAGTGGGCCTCGTTCCGCGCGCCCGTGAGCGCGCTCGCCGTCAACGAGAACACGATCACCCTGGAAATCCGCCCCGGCGAGGAGGGGCAGACCGCGCACGCCTCGTTCGAGCCGCCCGGCTTCGTCGACGTCGACGGCACGGTCTCGACCGGCTCGGGCAGCGGCGCCGACACCGTCGGGCTCGTGCTCTCGAAGAACGGCTCGCGCATGTCCGCCAAGCTGAGCGGCACCGTCGGCGAGGACGCGAAGCTCGTCCGCTTCACGCGCCGCGTGGAGGACCCGACGCTCCTCGCGGGCTACGTCCTTCGCGCCGCGCTCGAGCAAGCGCAGATCAAGGTCTCGGGCGACGTGAAGACCGGGAGCGGCAAGGGCGCGGTCATCGCGAAGCACACCTCCGCGCCGCTCTCGACGCTCCTCTACGCGCTCGGCAAGCAGAGCGACAATTTCTACGCGGAGATGATCTTCAAGTCGCTCGCGGCCGAGCAAAAAGGCCGCCCCGCGCACGCGCAAGACTCCGCGCAGCTCGTCGGCAAGGTGATCGCCGACATGGGCGCCAACGACGAGGGCATCGTCATCAAGAACGGCTCGGGCCTCTACGACGCGAACCGCGTGACGACGACGAGCACCGTGAAGCTGCTCCGCTCCGCGTGGCTCGACGGCGCGATGCAGCCCGAATACGTCGCGCAGCTCTCGATCGGCGGCGTCGATGGCACGCTCCACGGCCGCTTCCAATCCGAGCACGCGCGCCGCTCGGTCCGCGCCAAGACCGGCACGCTCGACGACGCGATCGCGCTCTCGGGCTACGTGCTGGGTCCTCCCGGAAAAGAGCCCATCGCGTTCTCGATCTTGTTCAACAAGATCCCCGGCCACGCCGCCCACGCGCGCGGCGACGCGGACAAGCTCGTGCGCGCGATCATCCGCGCGCAGTGGGGGAGCACCGAGCAGTGACGAAGCCGAGGCACGAGGCAAGTGTCGGCGTGCTACGTGCACGCCGACAGCCCGAAGCGTTCACCGAGAAGGTCCTCGCCTTCCTCGGCGAGATGGGCATCGCGGCGACGAAGCCGAAGTTCTACGTCGAGATCAACCTCGAGTCGAAGGGCGAGCCTTCGATGGTCTACTGGAGCAACCGCGACATCGTCTTCCGCGTCGACATCCGCCCCACGCAGTGGGAGCTCACGGCGAGCAAGCCGAAGAAAGAGTCGCGCGCGATCTTTTACGCGAACGAAAAGCCATGGATCGCCTCCGACGCGCTCGGCTTGTTCAAGCCGACCCCGAAGCTCGCCGATCTCCCCAAGCTCCTCGCGAAGGCCGAAAAGAAGCTCGGCGTCACGTTCCCGCGCGTCGCGTACGTGCGAACCAACCTCGCCGGCGGCAAGAAGGCCGTCGCGAAATGGCTCGCGTCGCTGTGAGCTACGCCTTCGGGCTGCGGTAGGCGCCGGGATCCTTGCGCGCGTGCGCCGCGAACGCGTGCTCTCGCGCGCAGCGTTTGTGCGTCGCTGCGCCGCACTCGGGGCAGCGCTCGCTCTTCGCCTCGGTCTTGATCTTCTTGTTGCAGATCGCGCAAGGCACGCCGACGCGCGGTTTGTCGGGCGGCTCGCCGCGAAACCATTCGATCCGTGACGCGGCGTCGTAGGCGCGCCGTCGCTCCTTCAGGCGCGTCGCGATCACGATCGCCGAGAGCCCGAGGGCGATCAGGAGCCCGATCACAACAGACTCCACGGGCGTCATCCGCTCCTCGCGCGGCTGCGTGAACGGCCCCAATAATCCGGCGATGACGAACGCGACGAACGCGGGAATGAGCTTCACCAGCCAATGCCGCCTGCGCCCGACGAGCGAATGCCCGCACGCGCGACACTTCACGAACGACACCGCGAGCTGCGCCGTCGCGATCGCGTCGTAGTGCGCCGTGTTCACGGCCTGACTCTTCGCCTTCGTGGACCCGATGAAATACGGCGCGACCGCGTAGCCCACGCCCACGGCGCGCACGCGCAGCGTCCATTGCGCGGCGCACGCGGCGCACGCGCACACCACGTCCACCGACTCGACCTGGCTCGCGCCATGAGCTCGACCAACGAACATCCCGCGCCCTCGATCCGAAGCCTAGCCCACTCGATCGGCGTCGGCGCGCCCGAGCTAGAAGCGAAGGCCAGTCGGGCTGAACGCCATCGCGGCCTTCTCGGCCGATTTGTGACCGCTCACCGCCGACACGACGAGCCACGTGACGCCCGCGACGAGCGCCACCGCGCCGGCTGCCAAGAAGACGCCCGACACGCCGAACTCCGTGCCGAGCGCGTCGACCTTGCCCTTGTCGCACGTGCCCGTCACGCCGCACGTGTTCTTCATGTCGCTGTACGTGCCCTGCGCGTCGACCTGGAGACCGATGAAGACGCCGAGCGCCACGACGCCGACGCCGCCGATGATCCACGGAGCGGGGCCTGGGCCGCCGCCGGTCGTCTCCTTGGGCGTCTCTCCGCCGCCGTGTCCGCCGTTGTTGTCGACGACCACCGCGCTCTCGCCTTTGGCCTCGATGCGAAGGACGCGATCCTTCTCGCCCTCGGCGATGAGCACGTCTTCCTCGACGGTCTTGCCGTTAGGGAACTCGTAGCGGAACTTGTGCGCGCCAGGATCGACGGTGACCGCGGTGCCTTGGAGCTTCGGTAAGAGGAGGTTGCCGTCGACGTAGACCTTCACGTCGATGATGTCCTTGCCGCCGGCGTCACGCGCGCGAATGACGACGGTCGACGTCGAGCTCTCGACCTCGGCGAGCGCCTTCGCGCACTCGACGCGCACGACCGAAGGGCAAATCTCGCGGGCGCAAATGATGAACTGCGCGCGCGCGTCGGTGAGCTTCTTGTCGTTCTTGAGCTTTTGCGCCTTCTCCGACGCGTCGAAGCACGCCGCTTTCTCGTCCGCGTGCGCGAGCGTCGGCAGCGACACGAGGGCGAGTGCGAGGGCCAGAGACAGAGCGCCTTTACGCATGAGTCGAGCCTATCGCTAGAAGCAGTGGCGCTTCCAGATTTTCTCGCCGCTCGGGCCGACGGTGTAGGGAACCTTGCAGTCGTCGGCGCCCGTCGCAGCGGCGGTCGTCGTCGGCGGTGGATGGACGATCTTCGGACCCGACGCGTGTCGCCGTCGCCGTCGCGGTCGCCGTCGGCGCCGTCGAAGCGGAGGCTGCAGCGGCGAACGCGCTCTCGGCGGTGATCGTCGCGGTGGGCGCGGCCGTCGGCGCCGTCGGGTGCGTGTCGCTCGTCGCGTTGGCCGCCGAGGACGCCGCTGTCTGCGACGCGTTCGAGCGCGATGACGAAGCCACCACGATCACGGTGATCAAGATCGCGAGCGCGGTCGCGCCGATGCCGACCCAGAGCGGAATGCGCCGCTTCTGTCCGAGCCCGCCGTGCTCGCTCGCGGCCACCGAGATGCTCGATACCTGCGAGGAGCTTCCGCCGATCATCCCCGACGTCGGCGCCATGGGCACCGCGGAGCTCGGCGCGTCGAGGCCGTTCATCACCTCGGTGAGGCCCATCTGCGGCACGCTGTCGGTGACGCTCTCGATCTCCGCGATGCGCTCGGCGCGCTCGTTGAGCACTTCGCCCGCGACCACCTCGACCCAGTCGCCGATGTCCGACGCGAGCGCCGGCGAGAGCGCGCGCTCGAGCGAGAGGGCGAACTCGCGCGCGGTCGCGAAGCGCTTCGCCTTGTCGCGCTCGAGGCCGCGCATCACGAGCGCGTCGAGCGCGGGCGGAACGCTCGGCACCCAGCGGCTCGGCGGATTGATCGGCCCGAAGAGCACTTGCTCGAGCACGCTGCCTTCGTTGTCGCCCTTGAAGAGCTTGCGCGCGGTGAGCGCCTCCCACAAACAAACCGCCGCCGCGTAGACGTCGGTCTGGCGATCGACGGAGAGCCCGCGCAGCTGCTCGGGCGACATGTACGGGAGCTTGCCTTTGACGTTGCCCTCGCGCGTCGTGTGGAAGCGTCCCGCGGCCTTCGCGACGCCGAAGTCGAGGACCTTCGTGACGCCGTCGCGTCCGACGAGGATGTTCTGCGGAGAGATGTCGCGGTGCACGATCGTGAGCGCCTCGCCGCGCTCGCTCTTGGCTTCGTGCGCGGCGTGCAAGCCGTGCAGCGTCTGCGCGATGACCGCGACCGCGATGCGCGGATCGACGATCTCGCCGCGGTTTCGAACCGCGCGGATCATGCGCGAGAGCGTCTCGCCCTGAAGGTACTCCATGACGAGGAAGAGCTCGCCCTGCGTCGCGACGACGTCGAGCGTCGCGCACACGTTCGGGTGCTGGATGCGCGCGGCGACGCGCGCTTCGTCGAGGAACATCGAGACGAACTCGGGGTCCTTGGCGTACTGCGGATGGAGCCGTTTGATCGCGATGGTCCGCGCGAAGCCGACGGGCCCGAGCAGCCGTCCGATGTGGACGGTCGCCATGCCCCCGGACGCAATTTCGCCGTAGAGGGCATACCTGCCCACCACGCGAACCGGATTCTGAACGGCCGCAGTCAAACTTCGATTAGCGTATCAGATGCGAAGCCGATGAACGATTTACTCGGTGGACGCTATCGCCTTGGAAAGCCGCTCGGACGCGGTGGAATGGGCACAGTGTACGAGGCCGTCCAAGAGGGTTTGGGCCGACGTGTCGCCGTAAAGCTGCTCGACGAGCGGCTCTCGTACGATCGCGAGCAGCTCGAACGGTTCAAGCGTGAGGCCGAGGTGGTCGCCGCCCTCGGCCACCCCAATATCGTACAGGTGACGGATTTTCAGTATCCCGAGGAGCTCGGAAAGCAGCCGTACCTCGTGATGGAGATGCTCCGCGGCGAGTCTCTCGGTCAGCGCATCGATCGCGAGGGCGTGCTCACCGCGGAGCGTGTCGCGTTCATCGCGGCGCAGGTGCTCTCCGCGCTGACGGCGGCGCACCGCGCGGGCATCGTTCATCGCGATATCAAACCGGACAACATCTTCCTTCTCGCGGACGCCGCCGTGCCCGACACGGTCAAGGTCCTCGACTTCGGCATCGCCAAGCTCACGAGCCTCTCGGCGCTCCATGGCGCACGCCAGCAAAAGCTCACGAGCACGAACGCGATGCTCGGCACGCCCGCGTTCATGGCGCCCGAGCAAGCGCGCGGCAACGACGTGGACGAGCGTGCGGACATCTACGCCGTCGGCGCGACGATGTACCAAGCGCTCACCGGCGCAGGCTCCCTTTCGAGGCGCCGAGCATCCCCGCGCTGCTCTTCTCGATCGTCGAGAAGACGCCGACGCCGCTGCTCGAGCTCCGTCCCGATCTGCCGCGCGATCTCGTCACGGTGGTCGAGCGCGCGATGGCCAAGGATCGCGACGCGCGATTCGCCGACGCGGACGCGATGCGCCGCGCGCTCGCGCCCTGGTCCGGCTTACCCGCGAGCGTGCCGCCGCCGATCTCGGCGACCGCGGCGACCGTCGCTTCGGGCAAGATGCCGCCGCACGATCCCGCGACGCCGATCGTCGTGAACCAGACGCCCCCGCCGTCGACCACGACGAAGCCCGAGGTGAGCGCGGCGGTCCCCGCGACGGAGCGCACGCGGACGTCGCCGCTCGTGCTCCTCACGATCTTGCTGGTCGCGGGGAAGTCGCAGGAGGTCGGGGCGCTTTCGGCGCCGGCGCCGATTCCGAGCACGAGCCCGGTCGAGAGCACGAGCACGAGCACGAGCACGACGCGAGCACGAGCGCGACGGCGATTGCGCTCTCGGCTGGCGAGCGCACGCACGCGACCGCTACGACGAGCGCGTCAGCGGCGCCGACCGCGTCGGAGATCGCGGCGCCGCCCCACGCGGGCAAGCGCTACGGCGGCACGACGGGATTCCTGTCATCGAAGAACTTCAGCGACTGCCCGTCGTGCGACTGGGAAGCGTTCGGCAACGAGATGGGCATGCGCGTGCCCCAAATCAACGCGTGCTTCGCGGCGAGCGAGCACGAGCCGCCCCTCCACGAGAACCCGACTACGTGCTCCGCGCGAGCGAGTCCGGCGCGGTCACGTTGGTCAAAGCGCAAGACGGCGCGCCGAACCTCGATCGCTGCCTCGTGAACATCGTGAAGAGCGTGAAGGTGAAAGGCACCGGCACGTTCGGCGCCAGCTTCCGTGGCGAGTGCACGAAGCTCTGGCCGAACCACTGCGACTGAGCGCAGTCACTCCCGCATGTGCTTGCGGATCTTGCCGAGCGCCTGCTCCTGGAGCTGACGGATGCGCTCGCGCGACAGGTTGTACTTGTCGCCGATCTCCTTGAGCGTGAGCTCGTCCTCGTCGTCGAGGCCGAAGCGCCAGCGGATGATGCGCGACTCGATCGGCGTGAGCGTGCCGAGCAGGCGCCGCACTTCCTCGCCCCATTTCTGCGAGATGAGGTTCTCGTACGGCGAGGTCGCGTTCTCGTCTTGCAGGAAGTCGATGAACTTGCGGCCGTCCTCGTCGCCGACGGGGCGATCGAGCGAGAACGGCGTCTCCGCCCACGAGCCCTTCACCTTGTCGAGCTTCTCTTGCGGGATGCCCGTCTCGTGCTCGAGCTCCTCGAGCGTCGGCTCGCGGCCCGTGCGCGCGATGACCGCCTGCGGTCGCGCGCGCGACGCGGTTGTGCGTGTCGAGCATGTGCACCGGGATGCGGACCGCGCGGCCCTTGTCGGCGAGCGCGCGGCTGATCGCGTGACGGATCCACCACGACGCGTACGTCGAGAAGCGGTAGCCGCGCGTGTGATCGAAGCGCTCGACCGCCTTCATCAGGCCGATGTTGCCCTCCTGGATCAGGTCGATGAGCGGGAGGCGACCGCGGTTGTAGCGGCGCGCGATCGACACGACGAGGCGCAGGTTCGCCTTCACGAACTTGTTCTTCACGATGCGCGATTTCTCGGCCGAGCCCGCGATGCGCCCGAGGTACTTTTTGTACTCGCGGGTCATCGGCAGGATCGGCTCGACGTGATGCGCGAGCTGGATGTCCGAGTCGGGCGGCGTGTGCTCTTCGCCCTCGACCGCGACCGGCTCCTCTTCTTCCTCTTCGCGCTCTTCCGCCTCCGGGAGATCCGCGTCGGGATCCGGCACTTCGCAGAGCGTGCGGGCGAGGTGCTCGGCGTCGGCGACCCAGAGGCGATCGCTGTCGGCGAGGCGGATCGCGCGCGCGAGCGACTCGCACGTGCGCAGCCACTTCTTCTCCGCGTCGCGCGAGAACTTGCCACGCGACTTCTTCGCGAGCTTGAGCAAACGGTGGAGCTCCGCGACCTGCGGAAGGTCGAGCGCCTCTTCACCCGTCGGGAGATTTTTCTCGAGCGACTCCAAAATGTACGGAGCAGCCGGCAAATGGCTGAAGAGCGCGACCCACTGCGCGATCTCCGCTTGCTCGACTTCCATCGCCGTCGCGAGCTCTTCCTCTTGTCCCATCACCGCGTGCGTCGCCATCTCGCGGAAGTAGCGCGCGAGCATCGAGTCGCCGCCGCTCTCTTCGATCTCGCGATCCTTCGGCCGAGGCTCCTCTTCCTTCGCTGCGGGCGCAGCAGACGGGCTCGCCGCGAGGTCCGCGGGGACAGCTTCCACTTCGAACTCGTCCTCGGCGGTGAGATCGTTCTCGGGCGTGGCGGTCGCCGGCTTCGGCGTCTCGTCCTCTTCCCACTCTTGGGGCTTGAGGGCTTTCGCAGAGGCTTCCGTCGGCGGAGCCTTCAAAGCTGCAGATTGGCGGCTCTTGGGCATGGTGTGGGGTTCCTTCGTGGCGACAAGCGAAGCGGTGGCGTGGGCGGGTTTGGCTTTGACAATCGATCGAGCTGAGCTAAGAACCGACGTGCGAGACGAACGTGGGCGGACAAGCACCGCCGCCGCTCTCATCGAGCGAGTTCGGGCAGGTCGGTTCCCTCGGTTTTGGGAAGCAACTTTCGTTCCGTGGCTCGTCCGTTTCACTTGCGGTCCGTGACCTCTTAGATGTTGGATGGCCGCTGAATTGTTCGATTGGCAATTTGGTAAGGCTGAATCGATGTCTTCGCAGCTCTGGAGACCATCCTTTTACGGATATGGGGTGCGAGAGGTTTCCAGCAGTCCCGTTTCTTCAACAGCTTTCGGGCTGTTCTCATGCCTGCAATCTTTTGGTCACGCCGGCCTCGCGCTGGCGGGAGCGGCGTGCGCGCAAGCGATGCTGGGCGGATCCCCGCGAATTCCTGCGGTGATTGCGCCTTCCGGGTCAGGCGATCTCGTCGTGAGGCTCGCCTTGCTCGGCTTCGCTTCGGCTTGCGCGAAGGCGGTGGGTGGGGTCGGTGCAGGTTATTTTCAAGCGCGACTATCTGGCGCTTTTGGTGACGCGCTGCGGCTCGACGTCCTCGGCAAGCGTGCACTTTCGGTGGCGCATCCACGACAGGACGATCAGGGGGCGGACGAAGGCGCAAGTGCGACGTTCACCGCCGTGGACGATCTGACCACTGGGGTGCGTGAGGCGCAGGCGGGTTTTTCCGCGACGCTCGGCGCGCTCAAGGCGGTGCTGCAGCTCGTCCCGCTCGCGGCGCTCGCGGCGTGGTCGGGCACTCGAATGGCCGTCCTCGCCGTGCTCGTCCTCATGCCATTCGCGCTTCTTTTGTCGCGCGCAAAAAAGCGTGTGAAGTCGTCGCAAGCGAAGGCGCTCGACGGAAGCGCTACGTTGCTGGAAGCAGCGGATGAGGCGATCCGCCACGCTGAGCTCTGGTCGTCTTACGGCGCGAGCGCGCGCGTTCGCGATCGTGTGAAGCGCGCAGGCGAAGCGCTCACACGTCGCGCAGCACGTGCAGCGGCAATCACGGGAGGCGTGAGCGGCGCAACCGAAGCGCTCGGCGCGCTCGCGCTTTTGCTCGCGGTCTTCGGCGCGCGCGCGGGCGTCCTCGGCGGAGACAGTAGCGACGGCGGAAGGCTCCTCGCGTTCGCGGTGGCGTTCTTCATGGCCTACAAACCGATCCGCGAGCTCGCCGAAGCGCGCATCGCGTGGACCCGCGCGACGGCGTCGATGGAGCGAATCACGGAGGGCTGTGAGCCGCGAGCTGTGAGCTTCGGGCGGGAGAGCGAGAGCGTGAGCGTGACCGGAGTGCTCGAGCTCCGCCAGGTCGAGCTCGCACGGGGGTCGCTTGGCGCGATCAACGCGCGCATCGAGCCTGGGAGCATCGTGTGTCTTTGTGGGGCGACGGGGACTGGAAAGACCACCTTGCTCCGGACGCTCCTCGGCTTCGCACACCTGAAGGGCGGTGAGATTCGATTCGGCGGTCGAGTGCTCGAGGGAGGCGCACCGTTCGCGTGGGTGCCGCAAGATGCGCCGATCGTGCGGGGAACCCTGAAAGAAAACGTCGCGCTGGGTGGCGACGCCGACGTGAAGGCCGCGATGGCTGCAATCGGTGCGCTCTCGCTCTACGAGCGCCTCGGTGAAGCGCAGCTCGGGGTCGGCGGTCGTGCGGTCTCGGGCGGCGAGCAGAAGCAGATCGCGATCGCGAGAGCGCTCGCGACGCAGAAACCCGTGCTCCTGCTCGACGAGCCGACGAGCGGCCTCGACGATCGCGCGCAAGCGCTAGTCCTCGCGGCCATCGAGCGCCTCCGCGGAACGCGCACCGTCATCCTCGTCACGCACAGGCCGGAGCCGCGCGCGATCGCCGACGCGGTGCTGACGTTCGGAGCTACGCCGAGAGAAGAACGAGGCGCGGGCCTGCGCGCACCGTGACGTCACGCGCGGCGTGCACGTCGCCGTCGAGCACGTAGGCATCACGCTCGGCGAAGCGAACGCGGGCCTCGCGCGCGAGCGCGTCGACGTGGCCTCGCCCGCGCAGCCGCTTGCCCATGAGCACGAGCGGCATCTGCGGACCGAGCAACGGCGCGCCGAGCGGGCTCGCGACGAAGTGCACGCGCTCCGGATCTTCGCCGGCGCGATAGAGGACCTGCATGTGGAGCCCGAGGTTCTTCACGACGCTCGACGTCATCAAGCTGTAGCCGCGCGCGCTCTGGGCCTCGCCGTCGATCCACACCTCGCACGCGACGGGCGTGAGCACGCGCCGCGCGAGCGCGCCGCCGAACGGAGAGCCCACGAAGATTCGCGCGACGATGCGCGCGGCGCCGACGTAGCCCGCGTGGGGCGACGCGTAGTAGGCGTCGAAGAAGCGCGCGACGAGCCCAGCGCCCCAGATGAAGCCGATGCGATCGCCGCCTTCGTCGTCGCTCACGCGGAGCGAGGGCCGCTCGTCGCGCTTCGCGCGATCGTCGGCGATGGCGTCCACGAGGCGCGTCGCGTAGCGCGCGAGCGGGCCGCGGAGGCCCCAGTTGCGCGCGGTCGTGCTCACGGTCCCGCCGGGCGCGAACGCCATCGGTGGGAGCGACTTCCGCTCGCGCTCCGCGGCGTGGACGAGCGCCGTGACGCCCGCGGTGTACGCGCCGTCGCCGCCCGCGAGGATCACCGCGCGCGGAGCGCTCGACACGAGCTCGACCGCGAGGGGCTCGAGCTCGGCCGGCTCGAACGTCTCGTGGACCTCGGCGCGCGCGCGACGCGCGGCCTCGAGGAGCGCGACGAGCAACGGCGACGCAGGATCGCGGAGGCGGCGCGCTCGGCGGTTGACGATGACGTGCACGCCCGAACCCATTTGCGGCTCGGCATCATGACAGAGTTGCGCTACGCCATGAAGAGATGCGTCGCGTCGTCTGGCTCGCGGTCTTCTTGGGTGCCGGCGCGTGCGGAGCTTCGGAGGCCGTGTCCGCCGCGCGTCGAGGCGACAACGTGGCCGTCGCGCGCGCGATCGAGCCGGATCTCCGCGCGGGGAGGCTCGGCAACGACGAGGCCGCGCGCATCGCGCGAGCCGTCGCGGAGAACGCGATCGAGTCGGCCAAGGGCGACGACGCGGCGGCGCGCGTACGCGAGCTTCGGACGTGCGCGAAGCCGCTCGCGTCCGCGCTCGACGACCGCAGCAAGACGCACGACGCCGCGGGCGCCGAGGCGGCGATGGCGCTGCTCGAGATCGACGAGCTCTCGGAGAGCGCTGCGCGAAAATGGCTGCAAGATGCGAGCGACGACTGGCGCGCGGTGGGCGCGCGCGGGCTCGTGCGCGAAGACGATCGCGAGGCGCGCGGCAAGGCGCTCGTCGACGCGAGCGCGAAGGTTCGCCGCGCGGCGATGCGTGCGAGCGCCGCGGCCAAGGACGCTCGCGACGTGCCCGCGCTCCTCGAGGCCGCGCGCGTCGATCCGGATTTGATGGCCCGGAGCGAAGCGGTACGCGCGGTCGCGCGGATCGATCCCTCCGGCGGCGACACCGCGCAGCGCCTCCACGATTTGTGGATCTCGGCCGACGACGCGCTCCGCGAGGACCTCGCGCGCGCGTACGTCTCGCCGAACATCGCGGCGTCCGGCGGCGCGGAGGAGCTTCGCTTGCTCCTCGCGGCCAAGCACGGCCCCGGGGTCGTGAGCGCCGCGGCGATGGTGATCATGCGGCGCGACCAGAAGATCGACGACGAGACGCGCAAGAGCGCGGTCGCGATCCTCGTGCGCACCATCGACGAGGCCCCGCGCCGCGAGCGGCTCCTCGCGATCGCGATGGCTCCGCTCTCCGAGCCCGACGTGCGCGCCGCAGTGAAGCGCGCGAAGGACGAGACCAACGACCTCGAGACGCGCGAGGCGGCGCTCTCGCGCTTGCTCGAGATCGCTTCGGAGCACGACGCGGCGAAGCGTGAGCTCCTCGCGTTCGCGAGCCCGGCGCCGCCTCAAGGCGGCGGCGCGACTCGGACGACGGCGGAAGAGCACCTCGCGCGCCGCGCCCGATTGGCCCTCGCGGCCGACGGCGAGCTCGCGGTGCAGACGTGGATCGAGGCCGACCTCAAGAGCCCGGACCCGAGCACGCGGCTGCTCGCGGCGACCGCTTTGGCGTCCCTCCACCGCGTCGCACGCGCCGCGCCTTTGCTCGCCGACGGCGACGCGCACGTCCGCACGAGCGCCGCTTGCACGGTCTTGGCTGCTCGCTGAGCGTTTTGGCGTTTTGACGTCCCAAATTCGGGTATCAGTCGCCTCATGCGTACGCGTCTGCTCACGTTCGCCGCTGCGGCGGCGCTGGCCCTCTCGACCAACGGTTGCATCAAGGCGATGCTCACGAACGGACAAATCTCCGCGACGCGTAACGCGTCCGGCGCGTTGGACACGATCGGTGACTTCGAGATGGCGCGCAGCGCCGTCGGCGCGGGCCTCGCGCAGTTCGAAGGCATGCACCGCCTCGCGCCCGACAACACCGACGCGCTATTCCTCCTCACGAAGGGCTGGACCGGCTACGGCTTCGCCATCGCCGAAGACGACATGGAAGCCGCGCAAGACAAGGGCGACGACGATCTCGCCGCGTACCACAAGAAGCGCGCGCGCATGGCGTACGAGCGCGCCGTGTTCTACGGGCTCGAGCTCCTCCGCCACGAGGACGACGGCTTCGAGAAGGCGCGCAAGAACGAGGACACGTTCAAGAAGTGGCTCGACGCGAACTTCGACGACAAGGACGACGCCGACAACCTCTTCTGGGTCGGCTACGCGTGGCTCGCTCGCGTGAACGTCAGCAAGGACGACCCGGCGCTCGTCGGCGAGCTCTTCATCGGCGTCGCGATGATCGAGAAGAGCGTGCAGCTCAACCCCGAGTACAACCACTACGCCGGCACCACGGCGCTCGCCGCGTACCACGCGCGCACGGCGATGAGCGAGATGGACCAATCGGCGAAGCTGTTCGAGGACGCGCTCGCCAAGACGAACCGCAAATCGCTCGTCATCCAGGTGAATTACGCCACGCGCTACGCCTGCAACAAAGGCGACAAGGCCCTCTACGAGAAGCTCATCAATGAGGTCCTCACCGCGGACGATCCGGACCCCCAGCAGCGCTTCACGAACATGATCGCCAAGCGCCGCGCCCGCCGGGCGCTCCAGAAGTCCCGCATGGAAGACTGCGGTTTCTAAGGGTTCGACCGGCTGAGATATGGTAGTGAATCCGCCGCCGCGACGGCCGTCCAACCGTCTGCCGCCGGGAGGTTATCGATGAAGCTCGCTCGTTCGTTCGTGCTCGTGGGTGCTCTCGCCACTGCGTTCGCCTTCTCCGGCGACGCCAGCGCCGACCCGACCACCCTGAAGCTCGGGACGCTCGCCCCGGGCGATTCCCCGTGGGGGCAGGTCTTCAAGGTCTGGAAAAAGGCCGTCGAAGAGCGAAGCGGCCAGAACCTCCAGCTCCAGTTCTTCTGGAACGGCACGCAGGGCGACGAGAGCGCGATGGTCGGCAAGATGCGCACGGGCCAGCTCGACGGCGCCGCGCTCACCGCGATCGGCCTCGGCCAGATCTACAAGCAGGTCCTCGTGCTGCAGCTCCCCGGCCTCTACACGGACTGGGGCAAGCTCGACAACGCGCGCAACCAGATGAAGGCCGGCTTCGACCAGCAGTTCGACGCCCAGGGCTTCAAGGTCCTCGGGTGGGGCGACGTCGGCAAGGGCCACGTCATGACCAAGGGCTTCGCCGTCCACACGCCGGACGATTTGAAGCACAAGAACACGTACTACTACGCGGGCGATCCCATCGGCCCGGTGCTCTACTCGATCATCGGCGACGTCACGCCGAAGCAGATGGGCGTCCCGGAGATCCTCCCGGGCCTCACGAGCGGCTCGATCAACGTCGTCATCGCGCCCGCGCTCGCCGCCGAGCAGCTCCAGTGGGCGTCGCGCCTCGACAACATCAACGCCGCGGTCGCTGGCGTCGGAATCGGCGCGCTCGTGTTCTCGTCGAACAAGATCAAGAGCCTCCCCGCCGACGCGCAGAACATCCTCGTCCAGACGGGCGCGATCGCCGGGCAAGCCCTCACGACGCGCATCCGCAACGAGGACGACGCCGCGTTCAACCGCCTGAAGGCCCGCATGACCGCGACCACCCCGTCCGCGGCCGAAGAGGCCCAGTGGAAGAAGCTCTTCGCCGACACGCGCGCCCGCCTCCGCGGCACCGTGTTCAACCCGCAAGTCTTCGACGACGCGGTGAAGTACGCGCAGTAGGAAGCACGGGCTTCGCGTCGACGTAAGAGGCGCATGACCGCTGCTCCGGATCTCGGCTCGCCGACGCTCCGCATCCTCGAGTGCTCGGGGTGCTCCGAGCCCGTGTGGGCCGAGCCGGTCGGCTCGCGCGTGAGCTTGCGCTGCGACTATTGCGGCTACGACGACGCGCGCGAGCTCTCGACGCTCGTCGCGCCTGGCGAGGCCGAGGAGACGTATCGCGGCGCTCGCGGCTCGAGGCGCTCGCGCAAGCCCGCCGTCGACCTCACGAGGCCGCCCGAGGGCATGCCGAAGCGCGCGACGCTCGACAAGATCCGCGCAGCTCTCACGGCCGAGCGCAAGCACATCACGGAGCTCGACGCCGACAGCGAGGAGCGCGTCGCTGACGCGGTCTCACTGCACGCGAACGCGTCGAACGCGGCGCGCGCGACGCGAGACCGTCTGCGCGCTGCGACTCCTCGAGGCGATTCGAAGCCGTGCGGGAGTCGACGCAGCGAGCCATCGCTCCGCGAGCTCGGCGAGCGTCCTCGAGACGCCGCGAGCCGCGCGAGGACGCGCGAGCACGAGCGCGCGCTGCGTCGGCTCGCGCACGGCTCTCGATGCGCGCTCTCGATCCGCATGCGCGGCGCGCGCGCGCAGGTGGTCGTTGCTTCGCGCGGTGCGCGTTCGACGCGACCGCCGAGCAGTAGACGATGCGCGTGCCCCGAGCGAGCCTCGACGGTACACGCGACGCGCCTCGCGCAGATCGCCGAGACGCTCGTCGCGGGAACATGCTCGCGTTCGGCGCCACGCTGAAGACGTTCGACCTGGCGCCGCTCACGCGAAAGCGCACCGTCGCCGTGGGCTTCCTCGCGATGGGCCTGCTGGTCATCGTGGTGCTCGCGCTCGTCCTCGCGCTGCATGGGAGCATCCTCGCCGCGGCGGCCGCGCTCGTCGTCGCGCTCCTCGGCACCGTGTTCGTGAAGACGATGTGACGGATACGGCAAAATTGCTCTACCCTCGGCGTCCGACATGACGGACGAAAAGGACGGGGAGAAGTCCGAGGAGAAACCCGAGCAGCCCGTCGCGCCCGAAGAGCGTGACGAGCAGGAAGACCCCAACGTCGCGACGCCGCTCGCTCACGTCGGCGCCGCGTGGGTCCAGCCGCTCGTGCGCTTCGATGCGTTCTGGACGAAGTGGGAGGCGCGGCTCGCGACGGCGGTGCTCGGCGCGGAGATCGTCTCGCTCGTCTCGTGGGTCGCGCTCAAGGGCATGTCCGCCGAGTACCAACAGAACCAGGCCGATCCCGAGGCCCCCGTCGACGTGTCGGGAATCATCTTCCGCGCGCTCGTCGGCGCGCTCGTCCTCGGAATCGGCGCGTACTTCGCCCTCCGCGACAAGGATCCCGCGAAGCGCAAGAACGACGTCCGCTACCAGCTCGGCGTCACGGTCGCCGTGATCCTCGGCATGGTCGCGAGCCGATTCTGGGCGAACGCGGGCGTCGCGTATTTCTCGAACACGCTCAACTGGCTGCAGAGCGCCTCGACGCTCACGCTTCTCGGGGGCCTCCGCGGTCTCGCGACGCGCCTCACGCTGTGGCTCGCGCTCCTCGGCGCGTCGCTCGCGACCGCGCAGGGCAAGCACATCAACGTCGACGTCGTGATGCGCTTCCTCACGCCGAAGATGCGGCTGCCCGTCGCGCTCCTCGGTTGGCTCGCCGCCATGGTGGTGTGCTTGAGCGCCGCGTGGGGCTTCGTCGATCACCTCGCGATCGCCGAATTCAAAATTTCGATGGACGCAGCGCCGGGCGAGCGCGTCACGAAGGTCGAGCACGAGTTCGGTCGCGACATGTTCCTGCTCCGCCAGCAGATGAAGCTCGATCTGCACTCGTTTCCGAAGGTGCTCGCGGGCGCGAAATACAAGGACTACCTGAAGGCGCCCGAGTGGAACGAGTGGATGAGCGGCGGCGCGTGGAACGACTACTTCCCGCCCGACGACGTGAAGGCGCAAATGATGGACCCGAACGACAAGACGCTCACGCGCTTGCCGCTCATCAACATCCCCGGGACGGGCGAGAACACGAACGGCCTGCTCATCAAGGACGTCGACTTCGTCTTTCCCTTCGGGCTCTTCATGATCGCGCTCCGGTTCTTGCTCCGCTGCGTGCTCGCGATCGGAGGCGCGGTCCGCGTCGACCCAGACGCGGCCCACGGTGAGATCGAGGTCGAGCACGTGCATGAAAAGGAAGGTGCAGCGTGAGCGCCAAGGAAGCGCCGCACTCGGTGAAGGCCACGCCGAAGGCCTCGTACACGGGCGGCGGCATCGTCGGCGGCATCGTCGTCCTCGTCGGCATCCTCGGCGGCGGAGGCGCGGCGGCCATGGTCGCGCTCGCGCTCCTCGGCACGCCCCTCTTCGCGATCATGGGCGGCGGCAGCGAGCTCTTGTGGCTCGCGCACCGCGACCCGAGCTACCACCACCTTCGCTACATCGCGGCGAACATCCTCACGGAGCACTTCGCGGGCTCGCCGATCCTCGTCACGATCCCGCTCTTCACGTTCGTCGGCTACGTGCTCGCGGAGTCGAAGACCGCCGAGCGACTCGTGCGCACGTCCACCGCGCTCGTCGGTTGGCTGCCGGGCGGCCTCGCGATCGTGTGCGTCCTCGCGAGCGCCATCTTCACGCTCTTCACGGGAGGCAGCGGCGTCACGATCATCGCGATCGGCGGCCTGCTCTATCCGGCGCTTCGCAGAGAGGGCTACTCGGAGAAGTTCTCGCTCGGCGTCATCACGAGTGGCGGCTCGATCGGCTTGCTCCTTCCGTACTCGCTGCCGCTGATGATCTACTCGCTCGTCGCGCACGTCGACTTCGAGGTCGCGTTCAAGGCGGTCATCGCGCCGGGCATCCTCGTCATCCTGATGTTCGCCGCGTACTGCGTGTACGTCGGCGTCAAGGAGAAGATCCCGCGCAAGCCGTTCGATCCGCGCGAGGTCGTCGCCTCGACCTGGGAGCTCAAGTGGGAGCTCGGCATCCCGGTGATCCTCGTCGTCGGCCTGAAGAAGGCGGGCCTCTCGATCGACGAGTGCGCCGGCGCGGTCGCGCTCTACGCGGTCCTGATCGAGTGCTTCGTCTACAAAGACCTCTCGTTCAAGAAGGACATCCCGCGCGTCGCGAAGAGCGCGATGGCGCTCGGCGGCGCCGTCATCCTGATCCTCTCGATGGCGAACGCGCTCATCAACTACGTCGTCCAGGAGAAGATCCCCGATCAAGTCCTGAACTTCATGATCCACCTCGGGATCGACACGCCTTACGAGTTCCTCATCGCGATGAACTTGTTCCTCCTCGTGCTCGGCATGTTGATGGAGGGGTTCAGCGCGATCCTCGTCGCGGTGCCGCTGATCCTGCCGTTCGCGGCGCGGTTCCACCTCGGGCCGTTCCACACGGCGATGATCTTCCTCGTGAACCTCGAGCTCGCGTATTGCTGCCCGCCGCTCGGCCTGAACTTGTTCATCGCGAGCTTCCGATTCAATCGGCCCGCGGTGAGCCTGTATCGACCGATCTTGCCGTTCCTCGGCGTGCTGCTCGCGTCGCTGCTCATCATCAGCTACGTGCCGGGGATCTCGACGCTCACGATCCGACACGAGATCGCCTCCGCGCGCGCGAAGGCCACGAAGCTGAACGCGCCGCCCGCCGACGCGTGGAAGCTCGAGTGCGTCCAGGACGACCCGAACAACCCGATGCCGTGCACGGAAGAAGAGCGGAAGAAGTACCCGCAGGGTCAGAACACGATCATCGAGCAGCCCGCGGTCGTCGCGGACGCGGGCGCGGCGGAGCCCAGCACCGGCGACGGTGGCGACGATGATCTCATGAAGGCGATGATGGGCGCCGGCAGTGATGGCGGCACCGCGGAGACCGCGGAGGCCGGCGCGGATGATCTCTTCGCGCAGATGATGAACGCGGGAAGCGACGCGGGCGCGGCCGACGCGGCCAAAGAGGGCGGCGCGAAGAAGGCGTCGGACGACGACCTCTTCAACCAGATGATGAACGCGCACTGAGCGCCGCGACGCGCCAAGCCCGCCTGCGCCTCCGCCCGCGCCCGCGCCTGCGCCGACGCCAACGCGCACGCACACGCCAACGCGCACGCACACGCCAACGCGCACGCACACGCGAACGCCAACGCCAACGCGCACGCGCAGGAGCCCGCAGCGGGCCGCGACCGCGAAGAAAAGGATATCGATCCTTTTCGACAAGGATCGACATCCTTTCTGGCCGGCGTGAGCCCATTCGCGTGCGCGTGCGCGTTGGCGTTGGCGTGCGCGTTGGCGTGGCTCGCTCGCCTCTTCGATCATGCCAGCGTGCTCGGCCGGTTCAAGGCCAAGCCGCCTTCGGCGGTCGGCTTCGCCGAGCCTTGAGCCGGCCTGCGCGCGCTGGCGTTGGAAACGGGCGATCGCGAGTGGCGGTCGCAGGAGGTTTCGATGCTTCGAATCTATGCGGTGGCGGTCGAGATGTGTCGGGATGCGGCGGAGGCTGCGCGTGCGATCGAGAAGTGCGATGGAGATCTTGCGCGGCAGCTTCGAAGGGCTGCGACGAGCGTCGTGCTCAACATCGCGGAAGGGAGCGGCTCGTTCGGGGGCAATCGGAAGCTGCGGTACCACACGGCGCTCGGAAGCGCGCATGAGGTGGTCGGGTGCTACGACGCGGCCGAAGCGATCCGGTACGTCGAGCCGGTCGCGGGCGACGTGCGGCGTCGGCTCGACGCAATCGTCGGGACGTTGATCAGCGTCCTCCGGCTCAGACGATGAGCCGGATGAGCGTAGCGATGACGCGCTCGAGCTCGTCGAGCAGCGCTTCATCGACGCGTTCGACATAACCGAACGCCCTCGCCACTTGCAGGCAAGCCCGAGCTTCGCGCGCAGAGCCGAGCGCGTTGAAGTAGCGCGCATTCCGATTTCGCCCTTGCGACCCGCTGCCCTCGGCGAGATTGAGCGTGACGCTACTCGCCGCGCGCCGAAGCTGACGAGCAAGGTCCGCATCGCAACGCTCGATCGCCACGAGCAAAGGCGTCAGCTTGCGAATGATCGAGAGAGAAACGTCGTAAATCCTGAGCATGATCGACCTCCAAATCGCCCTCGCACCTCGCGAGGCCGCCAGGCCCTCCTCGCCGCGCGCAGCACGGTGCAAGGCTCGGCGAAGCCGACCGCCGCCTCCGGCGGCGGCTTGGCCTTGCACCATGCGAGCACGGCGACACAATCGACAAGCCGAGCGAGCGACCCACTAAGTGGCGTGCGCGTGCGCGTGCGCGTGCGCGTGCGCGTGCGCGTGCGCGTGCGCGTGGCGTTGGCGTTGGCGTGCGCGTGCGCGTTAGCGTTGGCGTGCGCGTGCGCGTGCGCGTTGGCGTTGGCGTGCGCGTGCGCGTTGGCGTGCGCGTGCGCGTTGGCGTGCGCGTGCGCGTTGGCGTTGGCGTGGGCGTGCGCGTTGGCGTTGGCGTGCGCGTGCGCGTGCGCGTTGGCGTGCGCGTGCGCGTTGGCGTTGGCGTGCGCGTGCGCGTCTAAAGCAAAATCTTCTTCCACCCGCCCGCGCGGAACTTCAGCGCCATCACGCTGGCCGCGAGGACCGCGTACACGCACGCGGAGATCCAAATCCCATTGAGCCCCACGTGCAGCTTGAGGCCCACGATCCACGCGCCGGGGACGAGGATCCCGAAGACGAGGAGGAACTGCGCGAGCGCGACGAACTTCGTCGAGCCGGCGCCGAAGAGGGCCTCGCTCAGGATGAGCGCGATCGAGATGAGGGGCGTGACGATGCCGACGAGCATCATCGGCTGGTGCATCGCCTCTTTGACGCCGGGGGTCGCGGCGAAGATCGAGATGACCTGCTCGCGGAAGACGAGTCCCTCGAAGAGGCCGACGAGGCCGAACACGATGAGGCCGAGGCGCACGCTCGCCCAGCCGAACTGGGCGGCCTCTTCGGGCTCTTTGCGGCCGAGCGATTGGCTCACGAGCGTCGCGGTCGACGTGCCGAACGCGATGCACGACGTGAACGTCAGCATCATGATCTGGATGATGTTCGTCGTGGCGGCGCCGTTGACGGCCTCGACCGTGCCCTCGTCGAGCACGTTCACGATCTTCGTGAAGAGCGCGAAGCCGAACATCATGACGATCGTCGCGACGGCCGCGGGGAAGGAGAGCTTCACCATGTCCCACGTGAGGACGCGCGCGATGTTGGCCCATCGGATCGGGTGGAAGTCGTTTCGGTGCGCGAAGACGTAGCCGAGCATCACGGCGAGGCCGATCCACGTCGAGACGAACGCCGAAAAGCCCGCGCCCACCGGGCCCATCGCGGGCGCTCCGAGGTGGCCGAAGATGAACACCCAGCACAAGACGATGTTCGCGACGTTCATGATGAACGACGCGACGAAGTGGTACGTCGTGCGCCCAATCCCGTCGAAGAAGCCCTTCACGGCCTGGGTCATCGACATCGAGACGAACGCGAAGAGGCGCCAGTGCGTGTACGAGAGCGCGATCGCGCGGACGTCGGGCGAGGGGATGAGCCGCTCGAGGATGGTCGGGATCACGAAGAACGCGGCGATCGACGTGAAAATGCCGCCGACGAGCGTGAACCAGATGGCGTTCGCGAGGACCGCGCCCGCCGCGCTGAATTTGCCCTCCGCATAGCGGCGCGCGGTGATCGCCTGCGTGCCGACGCTGATCGCCCCGAGCGAGCCGCCGAAGAGCCACACCAAGATGAGCGACGGCTGCAGCGCCGATTGGGCGTTCGTGGCCACGAGCTGGTCCGGAAGGTGCCGGAAATACACGTCGTCGACGACGTTCACCGACGATTGCATGAGCATCGCGAAGACCGTCGGGATCGCGAGCTTCAGGATGGTCGACGTCTTGTTTGCCGAGAAGTCGACGCTGCCGGTGGTGGCACCCGCCATTCGAACGACGGCGTTTAGCATGGACGTAGAACCCATACGAGCGGTGCGTTCTTGCCGGAGTTGACAACCCCAACGCTTCGGGTGCAAACCCATGAAACAAATGAGGCGCGCCTTTACGCATCTGCTAGCGGTCTCGCTCTCGATCGGGGCCATCGCCATCGCTTGCGGCGGCGCGAAATATCCGAGCTGCGACAACGACGAGGGCTGCAACACCGACGGCCACAAGGGCGTCTGCCTCGACGGCAAGTGCGTCGCGTGCCGCGACAACGCCGGTTGCGGCAAGGGCGAGGAGTGCAAGCTCGGCCAGTGCAGCGCGATCGTCGACTACTGCGACGACTCGCACCCGTGCTCGGGCACCTGCAAGGACCACCACTGCCAGAAGGTGACCGCGGTCGCGACACACGATCCGACGGCGTGCGACGATGACCACCCGTGTCCGACGGGCGAGCGCTGCCAGAACGGGCACTGCGTTTCTCCGCCCAAAGGCGGCCCGGGCTGCCAGGATTTTCCGCCGCCGAAGTACGCGTACGAGTCGCCCGAGCTCACCGAGGACGCGAAGAAGACCGTTCAGCGCCTCGCCGCGTGCATCACGACGGGCTCGCTCAAGGGCGCGCACGTCCTCCTCGTCGGCCACTGCGACGCGCGCGGCGAGTACGAGTTCAACATGGGCCTCGGCGCCGAGCGCGCCGAGGGCGCGAAGAAGCTCCTCATGAGCCTCGGCGTCCCCGCCGACGTGATCATGACGTCGTCACGCGGCAAGCTCGACGCGGCCGGCAACGACGAAGCGGGTTGGGCCAACGACCGCCGCGTGGACATCGAGATCCGATAGGTACGCCCTCTCTTACTTCTCGTTGCGCGCGACGCTTCCGCGGCGCGCCGAGGTGTCCGGCGGAGCGAGCGGCGAGCCGAGCCTCGCGTGGAGCCTGCGGGCTTCGCCGTTGTCGGGGTGCGTCTCGAGGATCTCTTCGAGGACCTGGCGCGCCTCTTGGTGCTTGCCGCTCTGGTCGAGGACGCTCGCGAGGAGGACGCGGGGCTCGGGCGACGAATCGTGTAGAATCCACGTATCGACGGCGCGGCGCGCGTCGCGGTAGTCGCCGGCCTTCATCGCGGCGTTCGCCCACGCGCGGAGCGCCTTCGGATCGCCGGGGTGGTCGTGCGCGGCGGCGCGCGCGGCTTCGAGGCGCTCGCTCTTGTTGTGCTTCGGCGGTTTGTCGCCGCTCGCGGTGGGCTCGGTCGTGTTCGCGGGAGGAACGAACGGCGCTTGCATCGCGAGCGGCGTCGGATCCTGCGTCGGCGCGGTCGCCGCGGGGAGCTCCTCGACGTGCGCGACGGGCTCGCTCGGCGGTGCGCTCGGCGTGGGCGCCGCGCGCGTGCCCGCGTGAGACACGACCGCGATGACGCCGATGACGCCCGCGAGGATCGCGCCGCGCGCCGCGAACGAGCGCTTCTTCGGTGACACGAGCGCGTCGCCCTCGAGCGCCTCTTCGAGCGCGCGACGCATCGCGACGGCGCTCGAGAAGCGGTCCTCGCGGTGCTTGCTCATCGCGCGCAAGACGACGGCCTCGAGCGCCTCGGGGATCTTACGCTCGGGCGTGCGCGCGCGCGGCGGCATCACGGCCTCGCGCACCTGCTTGCCGAGCACCTCGACGCTCGACTTGCCCGAAAACGGCGGGAAGCCCGTGAGCATCTCGTAGAGCACGCACCCGAGCGCGTAGACGTCACAGCGCGCGTCGACCGGCTCGCCAGCGACCTGCTCGGGGGCCATGTATTCGGGCGTCCCGAAGATCGCGAAGCCCTTTTGTTTCTTCTCGTCGGACGGAACGTCGGAGAGCGCCATCGCGACGCCGAAATCGAGGAGCTTGAGCGTGCCGTTCTTCGTGAGGAAGAGGTTCGCGGGCTTGAGATCGCGGTGCACGAGGCCCGCGGCGTGCGCGGCCTCGAGCGCCTGCGCGGCCTGGATCGCGAGGCGAACGGCGGCCTTCCACGACATGGGCGCGCCGAGCGCTTTGTCGAGCGGCTCGCCGTCGAGGAGCTCCATCGCGAGGTACACGCGGCCGTCCCTCGCCTTGCCGAAGTCGTAGAGCTGCACGAGGTTCGGGTGCGAAATCGCGGCGATCGCGCGCGCCTCGCGGCGGAAGCGATCGATCGCGTCCTTCGCCGCGGCGTGCTCCGGCGCGAGGAGCTTCAAGGCGACCTTGCGTCCGAGCTCGAGGTGCTCGGCGGCCCAGACCTCGCCGCTCGCGCCCTCGCCGATTTTGTCCTGGAGCTTGTACGACGTGCCCGCGAGGACGCCGGTGCCGTCGTTCATGTGCTCGGCTTGCTGCTCGATGAGCTCGGGCGCGCTGGGCGTCGCGGCGGCGGCGGCCATCTTCGAGCTCGAGTCGCGATGAAGCCCGCGCGTCTCCTTGAGCATCTTGGCGAAGTCGGCGCGCGAGCGCCCCGGCTCGTGCGGCCAGAGCGCGTGCATGAGCGCCGCGATGCGACCGCGCACGTTGCGCTCGCCGTTCTTCATCGTCGGCGACATCCCGAGGAGCTTGCCGAGCGCGGCGGCCGCGTGCGACGCGGAGGCGTAGCGATCGTCGGGGTCGTTCTCCGTGAGCTTCGCGATGATCTCGTCGAGCTCTTCGGGCGCGCCCACGTCCTTCGCGATCGGCGGAACGACCAGGTTTCCCGCGGCGGCGTCCTCGAGGTGCTTCGCGGGATCGCCATTCAAGAAGCGGCGCCCGGCGCAGAGCTCCCAGAGCATGATGCCGACCGCGTAGAGATCGATCCGCGCGTCGCCGACCTGCTGCCGCGCGACCTCGGGGGCGACGTAGCCGGGCTTCGCGAAGACGACGCCTGCGACCGTGTGGCAGCGGCGGTTGTGACCGCGCGCCGTGCCGAAATCGATGAGCTTCACCTCGCCCGCGTAGCCGATCATGACGTTCTGGGGCGAGAGGTCACGGTGCACGATGCCGAGCGGCGTGCCGTCGGCGCCGGAGCGCTCGTGGACGTGCGCGAGGGCGCTCGACATCTCGAGCGTGATCGCCACGGCCTCGGGCCAGCCGATGCGCGACCCGCTCTGGATCGCGCGCGACCGAACGTCCGCGAGGCTTCGGCCCTCGACGTACTCGACGACGCTGTAGGGCTCCCCGCTCTCGTCGGTCGCGGCCTCGACGACCTGCGCGACGCCCGGGTGGTGAAGCTGCGACTGAACGCGCGCCTCGTCGAGGAAACGCGCGAGAAACGACCCGTCGTGGATGTGATCGCGACGAATCGTCTTCACGACACAAGGCCGCTCCGCCCCCTCGATCCCAGTCGTAGCAGCGAGGTAGACATCGCCCATTCCGCCACGCGCGATCAGCTTGAGGAGGAGCAGCCGGCCGAAGGCGCGCGGGACGTCGAACGCCGCATCGCCGCTCGCGAACTGTGAGGACTGCGCCGCCATGAGACCGGAAGCTATTGATGGGGCCGCTTTAGGCCAACTTTTTGCCAATGGCCGAACCCATGGCTGCACCCGCAATTCGACCGTTTCCGACCGCCCTGACAAATGCGAAGGTTCGCGGCATGCCGAAGCTGTCCAAATACTTCGAGACCCAGCGTGACGATGACGGCGTCTTCCGCATGCACGTGACGCTCGACGGCTACGCGCTCCTTCGCCTCGCGCCCACCAACAAAGGCTCCGCGTTCACGATCGAGGAGCGGCGCGCGCTGAAGCTCGATGGCCTCTTACCGCCCCACATCTCGACGATGGACGAGCAGCTGGCGCGCACGTACGCGGGCTTCCGCGAGCAGCCGACGGACCTTGCAAAGTACACGTATCTCCGCGCGATGCAGGAGCGCAACGAGACGCTCTACTACGCGCTGCTCGAGCGGCACCTGCCCGAGATGCTGCCGATCATCTACACGCCCACGGTCGGCGACGCGGTCCGCAAGTACAACAACATCTACCAGTCGGCGCGCGGTCTCTCGCTCTCGCCGCTCAACATCGAGAGCGCGCGCGACGTCCTCTCGAACTGCCACTACGACGACGTGCGCATGATCGTCGCGACCGACTCGTCGGCGATCCTCGGGATCGGCGACCAGGGCTACGGCGGCGTCGCGATCAGCATCGGCAAGCTCTCGCTCTACACCGCGGGCGGCATGAGCCCGTGGCGCTCGCTCCCGGTCGGTCTCGACGTCGGCACCGAGCGCTCCGATTTGCTCGACGACCCGCGCTACCTCGGCGTCCGCCAGAAGCGCCTCCGCGGCGAGCAGTATTTCGCGTTCTTCGATCGCTTCGTCGACGCGGTTTGCGAGCGCTACCCGAACGTCGTGCTCCAGTGGGAAGACCTCTCGAAGGACTCGGCGTTCGCCGTGCTCGAGCGATACCGAAAGCGCCTCTCGTCGTTCAACGACGACGTCCAGGGCACGGGCGCGGTCGCGCACGCGGGCGTCCTCTCGGCGTGCAAGCTCCGCGGCGACAAGCTGCGCGATCAGCGCATCGTCGTGTTCGGCGCGGGCGCAGGCGGCGCAGGCGTCGCGTGGCAGATGGTCCGCGGCATGATGGCCGAGGGCCTCACGAAGAAGGAGGCTATGGAGCGCCTCTTCGTGCTCGACTCGAAGGGCCTGCTCGAAGACGGCCGCACGATGGAGGACTACAAGCTCCCGTTCGCGAAGCCCAAGGAGGTCATCGCGAAGGTCGGCAAGTCGCTCCTCGAAGTCGTCAAGGGCGCGAAGGCCACGTGCCTGCTCGGCCTCTCGGGCCAGCCCGGCACGTTCACCGAAGAGATCGTGCGCGCGATGGGCAAGAACACCGAGCGCCCCATCGTCTTCGCGCTCTCGAACCCGACGACCTCGTGCGAGGCGCAGCCCGCGGACATCCTCGCGTGGACCGGCGGCCGCGCGATCGTCGCGACGGGCAGCCCGTTCCCGCCCGTGAGCTTCGGCGGAAAGCTCTACGAGATCGGGCAGGGCAACAACGCGTTCATCTTCCCGGGCCTCGGCTTCGGCGCGGTGCTCGCGCAGGCGCGCGAGATCACGGACGACATGGTGACGGCCGCGGCGAACGCGCTCGCGGACTACACGGCCGAGCACCACCTCGCGCAAGGCCTCATCTACCCGCCCGTCACCGATCTTCGCGCGGTCGCCGCGCGCGTCGCGGCGAGCGTCATCACGCAAGCGTTCAAGGACGGCGTCGCGAAGGCGAGCCGCGAGAAGCTCTCGAACACGCTCGAATACGTCGAATCGAAGATGTGGCAGGCCAAGTACCTGCCGTTCGTGAAGGGCTGATCTTACTTCTGCGCGAGCGCGATCTGCTCGTGCTCTTGCTCGAAGCTCGCGAGCTGAGTCGAGACGATGTCGATGTTGCTGTCGTTCGACGCGCTCGGCTCGGCGCGCCCGAGATCGATCATCTGACGGCGGATGTCGCCGAGCTCGTCGCAGAGCGCGGAGATCTTGTTCAGGTCGCGCGACTTGCGATCCTGGCCGGCGTACTCCTTGCGGAACGTGTCGAACACGTCGTTCGCCGCGCCGCCTAGCATGCCGAGCAGATCGCCGAACGCGATGCCCTTGCGCGCGTTACGGACCTCGTCGAGCTCCTTCTTGTACGTGTCGAGCTGGTTCGTGACGATGTCGATGTTGCCGTCGTTGTGCCCGGTCGCGAGGCCGGCCTTCTTGAGCGCCTTCATCTCGACGAGGATCTTCTCGAGCTGCGCGACGACGCGCACGAGGAGCGCGGGCCGCCGCGTCGCGCGCGATTTCCCCGCGAAGTGCGACGCGTAGATCTGGAACTGCCCGTTCGCGACCTCGGCGAGGATGCTCGCGCGCTCTTCATCGGTCCCGGTCTTGCGAGCCTTCTCGATCTCCTTGCGCTCGGTTTGATAGGTCGCGATCGTTCCGCGCACGAGATCGAGATCGCGCTGGAGCTCCGGCTTCTTGTCCTTGCCAATGATTTCCGACATGCCCTCTTCGATCGTCTCGAGGTCGTCGATCATCTCGTCGATCAACCCGAGGTCGCGCGTGGCGCGCGCCTTGCCAGCGAAGTGACGGCGGTATCGCGCGAAGACGAAGTTGGCGCTCGTGGCGAGCGTCGCGAACTGCTCGAGCTCGGGGGCGGCGGTCGCGGCGTCGAGGATGAGCGCGCGTTCTCGTTGATAAATCGCGACGTTCTGCCGCGCGGTGTTCGCGAGCTCGTTGAGGTCCGGCGGGCGGACGGCCTCCGGGATCGACTCGATTCGGGCGAGGACGCCCTTCGTCTCGGCGAGGATCGCGTCGAGCTCGTCGACGTTCCGCGACGCGCGGGGCATGCCGGCGAACTGGGCTTCGTAACGCGCGGCGATTCGGTCGAGCTCTTCGGCGAACTTTTTCTGGGGCGTGTTCATGTGGCGCGAGGCGCACCGTACTACTAGAACTCGAAGCATGCATCCTCGCGCCGCCGCCCTCGCGTTCGCGGCGGTGGCCTGCATCGCGGGTGAGCGCACAGCTCGCGCGCAAGCGTGCTGCACGAGTACGAGCACCATCTTCCCGGCGCGCTTGCAAGACGACGAGGCCGCGCTCGTGGGCCTGCGCGCGATGGGCGCGGCCGCCTACGGATTCTTCGACGGGCAGCGCGTCCTCCACGGTCAGCCAGACGGCGCGAGCGAGCTCGACTTCGGCCAGACGCTGCTCGTCACCGCGCGCGCGGCGAACGAGCCCATACAGTTCAACGTGTCGGTGCCGCTCGTCGAGACTTACCGCAGCGCGGGAAGCGTGCGCGACGGAGGCGGCGGTCTTGGTGACGTCTCTTTCTCGGCGCGGTGGGACTTCTTCCACTCGGGAATGGACCCGGTCGTCCCGGGCATCGCGATGCTCCTCTCGGTCACGGTGCCCTCGGGCACCTCCGCGGAGGCCGCGCAGAACCCGCTCGGCGCGGACGCGACGGGGCTCGGCGCCGCGCAGCTCGGCGCTGGCTTCGCGCTCGAGCAGGTCTTCGGCCGCGCGCTCTTCGCGCTCACGGGCACCGCGAATTTCCACGGCGCGCGCACCGTGGGCGGCGTGCACTCGCAGCTCGGCGCGGACCTCGCGGGGACGATCGGTGCAAGCTACACGTTTCGGAGCGGCTTCTCGCTCGGCGCCGCGCTCACGTACACGAACTCGTTCGACTCGACGATCGACGGTGCGGCCGTGCCCGACACCGCGCGCGCGCTCACGCAGCTGTCGCTCACGGGCGCGATGCCGTTCGGCAAGGGCATGCGCGTGCTCGGCTCGATCTATTTCGTCCCGCCGATTTCGAGCGTCGCGCAGAACGAGACGGGCAACGTGGGCCTCGCGCTCACGTTGATCTACGGCTTCCCTGGCGTGCCGTGCCGCGGCTGCGCGAAGGGCATGTGCCCTCCGCGCAGGTGACTTGGGAGCTTACCTCGGCCGACCAGACCACGCTGTCGTTGTCGGTCAGCGAGACATCGCGGCCACATTCTTCGATCAAAACGGAACGTGCCGGTCCGGCCGGAGTCGTCGACGTCAGCGCCCGCGATGCTGGACGGGCGGCGGGGCCGGCGACCGGCGCTGCGAAGCGGTCGGAGGCGGCGGCGCGACCTGGTGCTGCTGCTCGACGTGCGGCGGCGTCGTCTGCTGCACGTTGGGTCGCTGCCCCTGCTGCTGCTGCTCGTGCGCGTTGATCGGCGTCGGGTGCTCGTTGACGGGGTGCATCTGCTGCTGTTGCTGCTGCGCGTTGACCTGCGTCGGGTGCTCGTTGACGCGCCCTTGTTGGTTGCGCATGTCGATCGGCGGGTGCGTCGGCGTCACCGTGCGGCCGCCGTTCTGCTGGACGTTCACCGGGCGCGTCGTGCGCGAGAACTGCTGCGCGCGGACGAGCTGCGGGTTGTTCGCCGGCGGACGCGGGAGCACGGAGGCGTTCAACCCGATGCGCGTCGGCTCCGGACCACGGACGCGCATGCGCACGCCGCCGTTGGCCGCGACGTAACCGCCGCGCGGCTCGTAGACGCGCGTGCGCGCCTCGTACCCGCGAATGCGGACCGGATCGCGAATGATGCGCTCGCGAATCGTCGGCGCGAAGAGGTCCGTCGAGACGACGTACGTGTACTGCGGCGTGTACCAGGGCTGCGTGATGACGACGGGCTGCTGGTTACGCCAGTAGAAGGCCGGCGGTGTCGGCGCCCAGCCGACCGCGCCCACGCTCGGGTCGTCCGCGTTGCGCCAGGTCACCCACGCGCCCGCGTACTCCTTGCCCGGAACCCAAGCCCAACCGCGGCCCGGATACGCGAACCAGCGGCCGTAGTGGAACGGCGCCCAACCCCAGTCGTAGTCGCTGACCCAGGTGTAGTCCGTGTCGTAGACCCAGTGCCCCGCGGTTTGGTACGGCGTGAAATCGCCGCCGACGACGCCCGGGTTCGGCATCCAGATCGTGCCGTAGTTCGGGTCGTCCATCCATTGGCCGTACGGCGCGAGCGCGTCGCGGAAATCGTTGATGGCGCTCGGGTCCTGATCGTTGGGGTCGCCCTGCGCCGCGTTCGGATCGACGGCCTGAGCGTTCGGATCGACCTGCGCCTGCGCGTTGGGGTCGCCGGCTTGCACGTCGACCTGAGCCGTAGGCGGAGTTTGGACCTGGACCTGACCGGCGTAGGCCGGATCGCGATAGCTCGTACGCACTTCACAAGCGAGCGCGGGGACGAAGACGGCCGAAAGGAGCAGAGCGATACCGAGTGAGCGCATGTTGGTTGGACGGGATACTACCCGGATAGTTTCACGCAGCCACCCGATTTTCCGGGGGTCGTGCTAACCATGCCGTCCGGGTAAACGCCTTTGCCTAAGCGCACGGACGTCCAGAAGATCCTGCTCATCGGCGCGGGTCCGATCGTCATCGGGCAGGCCTGCGAGTTCGATTATTCGGGAACGCAAGGTGCGAAGGCCCTCCGCCAGGAGGGCTACGACGTCGTCCTCGTCAACTCGAACCCGGCGACGATCATGACCGATCCGGAGCTCGCGCGACGGACGTACGTCGAGCCGCTCGAGCCGCGCACGCTCGAGGCGATCCTCGAGCGCGAGCGCCCGCAGGCGATCCTCCCGACGCTCGGCGGTCAGACCGCGCTGAACCTCGCGCTCGAGCTGCACCGGCGCGGCGTGCTCGACCGCCTCGGCGTCGAGATGCTCGGCGCCAAGCCCGAGGCGATCGCGAAGGCCGAGGATCGCGCGCTCTTCAAGGCGGCGATGGAGAAGATCGGCCTGCAGTGCCCGCGCGCGGGCGTCGCGCACTCGGTCGAAGAGGCGTGGAAGGTCGTCGAGGAAACGGGCTTCCCCGCGATCCTCCGGCCGTCGTTCACGCTCGGCGGCAGCGGCGGCGGCATCGCGTACACGAAGGAGCGAGCTCGAGCCGAAGGTCGCGTGGGCGCTCTCGCAGTCGCCGACGCACGAGGTGCTGATCGAAGAGAGCGTGCTCGGTTGGAAGGAGTACGAGCTCGAGGTCATCCGCGATCGCGCCGACAACTTCATCGTCGTCTGCTCGATCGAGAACCTCGACCCGATGGGCGTGCACACGGGCGACTCGATCACCGTCGCGCCCGCGATGACGCTCACCGACCGCGAGTACCAGCGCCTGCGCGACGCCGCGAAGCGCGGTCATGACCGAGATCGGCGTCGAGACCGGCGGCTCGAACGTGCAGTTCGCGGTCATCCCGTACGACGGGCGCGTCCTCGTCATCGAGATGAACCCGCGCGTCTCGCGCTCGTCGGCGCTCGCGTCGAAGGCCACGGGCTACCCGATCGCGAAGATCGCCGCGAAGCTCGCCGTCGGCTACACGCTCGACGAGTTGAAGAACGACATCACGGGCACGAGCGCCGCGTTCGAGCCCGCGATCGACTACGTCGTCGTGAAGTGGCCGCGCTTCGCGTTCGAGAAGTTCCCCGGCGCGGACTCGACGCTCGGCACGCAGATGAAGAGCGTCGGCGAGGTGATGAGCATCGGCCGCACGTTCTGCGAGTCGCTCCAGAAGGCCGCGCGCTCGCTCGAGATCGGCCGCGACGGGCTCGGCTCGCTCGTCGATCGCGTCGACTACCGCCTCCTCGCCGAGCCGAAGCGCCGCCGCGATCTCGTCGATGGAAGCGCCCGTGCTCGAAGCCGCCGAAGAGCCTGCCGCCGCCGTCGCCCGAGGAGACGAAGCGCGCCGTGCTCTCGCTCATCGGCACGCCGAGCGCCGAGCGCCTCTTCTACGTGGTCGACGCGATGCGCCTCGGCGTCACGCGACGAGCAGATCCACGACATCACGAAGATCGATCCGTGGTTCCTCGCGCAGCTCCGGCGCATCGTGAGCGCCGAGGCGCGCATCGCCGCGGGCGAGCTCACCGACGGCGCGATGCGCGACTACAAGCGCCTCGGCTTCTCGGACCGGCAGATCGCGAAGCTCTCCGGGACGACCGAGGACGCCGTGCGCGAGAGGCGCAAGGCCGCCGGCATCAAGCGCCGTCTACGCGCAGGTCGACACGTGCGCCGCCGAGTTCGCCGGCGAAGACGCCCTACATGTATTCTGACATACGAATCGGAGAGCGAGGGAAAAGCCGCCGCCAAGCGCAAGGTGGTCATCCTCGGCGGCGGGCCGAACCGCATCGGGCAGGGCATCGAGTTCGACTACTGCTGCGTGCACGCCGTCCAGGCGCTGCGCGAGCTCGGGCTCGAGACCATCATGGTCAACTGCAACCCCGAGACCGTGTCGACCGACTACGACACGAGCGACCGCCTCTACTTCGAGCCGCTCACGCTCGAGGACGTGCTCGCGATCTGCGACGAGGAGAAGCCCGACGGCGTCATCGTGCAGTTCGGCGGGCAGACGCCGCTGAAGCTCGCCGTGCCGCTCGAGAAGCGCGGCGTCAAGCTGCTCGGCACGAGCGCCGACGCGATCGATCGCGCCGAGGATCGCGAGCGCTTCGACGCAGCTCCTCACGAAGCTCTCGCTCAAGCGCCCGCGGAGCGGCATCGCGAAGACCGCGGGCGAGGCGACTCGCATCGCCGAAGAAATCGGCTACCCCGTGCTCGTGCGACCGAGCTACGTGCTCGGCGGGCGCGCGATGATGATCGCGTACACGAACGCGGAGCTCGAGACGTACGTGCACGTCGCCGTCGAGGTCGCGCAAGGACGCCGAGCGCGCGCCGACGATCCTCGTCGACGAGTTCCTGAAGGACGCGATCGAGGTCGACGTCGACTGCGTGTGCGACGGAAAGCGCGCCGTGATCGGCGGCGTGATGCAGCACATCGAGGAGGCCGGCATCCACTCGGGCGACTCGACGAGCGTCCTTCCGCCGTACTCGCTGCCCGTCGAGATCGTGCTGTCGATCGAGGAGCAGACGCGCATGCTCGCGCTCGAGCTCGGCGTCGTCGGCCTGATGAACGTGCAGTTCGCGGTCAAGGGCGGCGAGGTCTACGTGCTCGAGGTGAACCCGCGCGCGAGCCGCACGGTGCCGTTCGTCTCGAAGGCGACGGGGCGGCCGCTCGCGAAGATCGCCGCGAAGCTCATGGTCGGGCCGCACGCTCGACGAGCTCGGCGTCGCCGACGAGCCGCTCCCGGCGCACGTCGCCGTGAAGGAGAGCGTGTTTCCGTTCGCGAAGTTCCCGGGCGTCGACACGATCCTCGGCCCCGAGATGCGCTCGACGGGCGAGGTCATGGGCATCGCGGACACGTTCGCGCGCGCGTTCGGCAAGGCGCTCCTCGCGAGCGGCATCCCGATCGAGCTGCCTCCGAGCGACGGCGCGCCGGGCGCCAAGCGCAAGGCGTTCATCAGCGTGAAGGACGAGGACAAGCCCGTCGCCGTGCAACATCGCGCGTCGCCTCCGCGCGCTCGGCTTCGAGCTCTGCGCGACGAAGGGCACCGCGGCGGCATTCAATCGGGCGCGCATCCCGTGCGAGGCGATCAACAAGGTGAACGAGGGCACGCCGCACGTGGTCGACGCGATCCGCAGCGGCACGATCGGCGTCGTCGTGAACACGACGATCGGCGCGAAGGAGGTCCGCGACAGCTACTCGCTTCGCCGGCAGACGCTCCTCTCGAACGTGCCGTATTTCACGACGATCGCGGCCGCGCTCGCCGCGTGCGACGCGCTCGAGGCGACGCGCAACGACGACCGCGTGCACGTGAAATCGCTACAAGAGTGGGCGGGCTGAGCGCTCGGCGCGCTCGCCTTCGCCTTCGTCCTCGTCGATCGAGTCCGCGATTCGCGCGCGGACGAGGTCGTCTCGCACCGTCGCGAGCACGTCCGCGACGCGGACGCGCAGGGCCTTGCGATCGAGCCTCGCGAGGATCCGCGCGGCGCCCGCGCGCGCGTCGGCTTTGGCCTCGGGGTCTTCGAGGATCAACCAGAGCTCCGCGGCGTCGATCGTGGTCGCGCGGTAGCCCACGGCGCCCACGCCCATCGTGTCGATGCGCGCGCGCCACTCGGCGATCGACTCGCGCTCGCCCCGCTCGAGCTGCGCGGCGAGCGTCGGCTCGGGCTTGAACACGAATTTTCCGTGCGCGCGATCGACCGCGGCGCGGATCTGCGCGACGAGCTGCTCGAGCTCCCCGCGCGAGCACGACTGACGCGACCACCTCGACGTCCGGACGCGGACGGCGTGCGCGACCGAATCGGCCCCGGACTCGAGGTGGAACGTCAGCTCTTTCGCGTCGAGGACCACGTCCTCGATCAGGTGAAAGGGTAGGAACGTGCTGCCCGCGCGCGGGACGAAGACGCCGGCGCTCGTGAGCCGCACGAACGGCGGCGGGCTCGTGAAGCGCACGAGCGCGACGACGATCGCGGCGAGCACGGCGATCACGGCGATGCCACCGAAGCTGGAACCGGACACGACCGAGAGCGCGAGCGTCACGGCGGCGATCGCGTCGATGAGGTATCGCGCGCGCTCGTGGAGCGCGGGCTCGGTGATGAAATCGATTTGCCCGAAGCCGTTGTGGCCGATGCCCAAGCTCTTGCACACGGAGGCGAGCGCGGCCTCGTCGGGGAGGTCGAGCACCAGGGGTGTGCGGCCGCGGCGGCGGTGCGCGATCGCGAGCGCGACGCGAGCGCCGACGCGGGCCGTCGTCGCGCCGACGATGTCACGCGTACGGATGAGCCCGCGCCCCGGGACGCGCACCGAGCCCGCGTTGCACGTGACCCGCGTCTTCTTGGCGCGGCGGCGCGGGCGCAGGTCGTAGGCGAAGATCGCCGCGAGGCAGAGCGCGAAGAGCGGCGTCGGGCCGGCGACGAGGACCGAGAGGAGAGCGGTCGCGCCGAGCATCACGCCGAGCGCCGTGAAGAGCGGCGCAGGCGGCGCGGGATCGAATACGGTGACTTCGATCTTCGTTGAAGATTGGTGCTCCATGAGAGCCGTGCGACACTCCAACTTACGCATGTCCGGGCGAAAGTACCCGCTGGATCCTTTGATCAAGCTGCGCGAACGGCAAGTCGACGACGCCACCGGCGAGCTCGCGAAGGCCGTAGACGCGCGGCAGGCCGCGGAGCGCAAGCGTGAGGCGGCGGAGGCCGAAAAGGCCCGCGCCGAAGCGAAGGCGGCGGCAGCGCGCGACGAAGAGCGGGAGGCTCTCGCCCGTGGGGAGCTTCGAGCGGGCGATTTGCTCAGGGCGCAGGCCTGGGAGCTCGGCGTCGCCGAAGAGCGCAAGAAGCTCGTCCAGCAGGTCGTCGCGGCGGAGCAGCGCGAGAAGGTCGCGCTCGAAGAAGAGGACGGCGCGCGCGCGACCCTCGCCGCGCGCGAGGCCGACGCGCAGGTCGTCGAGAAGGACAAGGATCGCTTCGTGAAGCGCGAGGTCGAGCGCGAGATCGCGAAGGAAGAAGAAGCGGCGAGCGACGCCCACGCGGCGAGGCGCGGACGAGAGCGATGAGCGAGAAGGTTCGGTTTTTGGCGGCGCTCCTCGCGACGCTGGGGGCGTGCGCGCTCGTCGTGCGCTGTCACGGCGCGGGCGGGCGCGAGCAGCCGGCGGACTCGACCAAGCCCGAGCTCGACGCGAGCGAGGCGACCGCGTCGACTCCGGCCGAGGGACCTTCGCTCTGGGTCGTGCTCGACGACGCGCGCTTCGCGGACGCGCGCGCGTTCGAGGACGACGCGCACCACGTCGATGCGGCGAACGCGCTCCAAGCGGATCTCGCGAAGGCGACGACCGCGAAGGAGCGGTGCGAGGCCGAGTACGTGATCGGGAGGCTGCGCGCGCTCGGGGGCGATGACGCGGGCGCGGCGGCGGCGTTCGACGCGGTCGAGAGCGGAGAAGGGAGCACGGCGTGTGTCCCACTATTGGATTACGCGCGTGTGCGCGCGGGGGCGGCGTTCGAGAGGCTCGGCAAGCCGGAGGAGGCGATCGCGCGGGTCTCGAGCGCCTCTGCGCGCATCGCGATCGCCGACGAGGCCGCGCTCGTGCGCGCCGAGGCGCTCGCCGCGCACGGAGATCGCGCGCAGGCCGTTCAGATTTGGCGCGATCACCTCGCGAAGCACCCGCGAGGCACGCGGTGGGTCGACACGTCCGTGAGGCTCGCGAACGCGCTCCTCGACGGCATCGACGGGGACGCGAAGGGGCGCGCGAAGGAGATCTACGACCTCACGACGCGCGTCGTCGTCGAGGCGCCGACGTTGGACGAGTCGAGCGGCGCGGCCGCCGCGCGAAAGCGCGCCGAGGCGCTCGACTCGTCGCTCGCGCGTGAGCTCGCGATCGACGATCGCATCAAGCGAGCGCGCGCGCTCGTCGACGCCTCGCAGTCCGACAAGGCGCGAGTCGAGCTCGACGCCGCGATCGCCGCGATCCCGCAAAAGGACCGCGCGGCGACCGAGGTCGCGTGCCGCGCGTTCAGCGCGAGGGCGCAGGCCGTCGCGAAATCGAAGAAGGGATCCTCGGCGGACGCGTGGGGCGAGGCGATCCGCGCGTGCGCGAAGGAGTCGGACGCGCTCGCGTCCGCGCTCTTCAACGGCGCCAAGGCGAGTGCGTCTTCACGGCCAGACGAAGCGATCGATCGCTACGGGCGCGTCGAGAAGGAGTTTCCGAAGCACAGGCTCGCGGACGACTCGCGCCTCGCGAGCGCGCTCATCCTCCACGATCGCGATCCCGCGAAATTCGAGGCGATGCTGACGACGCTGCCTGACGATTATCCCGAAGGCGACATGCGCGGCGAGGCGCTCTTCCGCGTCGGGCTCGAGCACATGGCGCGCGGAGACTGGGAGGGCGCGAAGGCGCCGCTCGACCGGGGCGCGCAGATCGACGCGACGAGCCACCACTGGGCGACCGCGGGCCGCGCCGCGTATTTCCGCGCGAAGTGCTCGGCGAAGACCGGCGACGTCGCGGACGCGAAGCGGCGCTGGGTCGAGATCGTCCGCGCTCACCCGCTCGCGTATTACATGGCTCAGTCTTACGATCGCATCGCGGAGACGGACGCGGCGCTCGCTCGGTCTACGCTGGACGCGGCGGCCGCGGCGGAGGCGCAGGGGCCGTTCCTCTCGCGCGAGCACCCCGAGATGCAGTCGGCGGAGTTCCGGCGCGCGCTCGCGCTGCTCGAGGTCGGCGAGATCGATTCTGCGCGCAAGGAGATGAACGCGAGCGGCGCGACCCTCGACGCCGCGGATCCCGAGATGGTCTGGACGTGCGCGGCGCTGTTCGATCGCGCGGGTGCATTCGACGTCGGGCACTCGTTCGCGCGCGGGAGGTTGACGGATCATCTCTCGCATTACCCGAGCGGGCGATGGCGCTTCGCGTGGGAGGCGGCGTATCCGCGAGCGTTCGCGTCGATCGTCACGCGCGTCGCGACCGAGACCCACGTGCCGGCACCGGTTTTGTGGGGCGTCATGCGCGAGGAGTCGGCGTTCATTCCGGACGTGCGCAGCCCCTCGAACGCGCACGGGCTCATGCAGCTCCTTCCTTCGACGGCGCGCGAGGTCGCGCGTGGGACGAGCTTCGCGAGCGACGAGACTGCGCTCCACGTTCCGCGCGTGTCGATCGCGCTCGGCGCGAAGCTGCTCGCGGGGCTGCGCGCGAGCTTCGCGGACAATCCGTCGCTCGCGATCCCTTCGTACAACGCGGGCGCTGGCGCGGTGCGGAGCTGGCTTCGGGCAAGACCCACCGCGGACTTCGACGTGTGGGTCGAGCAGATCCCGTTCGAGGAGACGCGCGGGTACATCAAGCGCGTGCTCTCCAGCGAGCTCGTCTACGCGACGCTCTACGCGCCGGATGCGGCGGCCGAGGTCCTCGCGCTCCCCGCGCGCGCGTCGCGCGCCGAGGCGCAGGCCGCGAACGCGCCATGAGCACGAGCGAGCTCGTCGTCGTCACCGCGGAGCGCCAGGTGGAGCTCGCCGCGAAAGACGGGATCCGTGCCGAGACGCGGCGGCGGCTCTGCGATCGGCTCGCGGCGGCTTTTTTGCAGAATGCACGCTTCGCGGGGCCGGCAACGGCGCGCGCGGCGCTCGCGTCCGTGCTGCCGAACGCGCTCGAGGGAGATGCGTCGGTGGCGCGCCTCCAGCGGAGCGCGGAGGCGTGGGAGCGCACGATCGACGCGTTCGACGACGCGATCGATGCGCTCCGCGCCGACGGCGTCGACGCACGTGCGCTCGGCGAGGTCGAGGACGGCGAGCCGATCGCACGGCTCTTGAGGCGTGCGATGAACGCGCTCGACGCGCGGCTCGAGCGGGCGGGGTTGGTCGACGAGCGCTTGCGCCCGTGGCGGCTCGCGTCGGCGATGACGCGCGTTCCGGCCGAGGAGGTCGCGCGGGTGATCGGCGCGACGAGCCTTCGCGCGAGGAACGTGGTTCGGTGGGACGCGGCGGAGGCGGCTTGGTGGCGCGCTGCGGGCTCGGCGCTCGCGCGCGTGTCGGGCGGTGCGGTCGTCGAGCTGCCCGTCGTCACGAAGCCGATCGACGCGACGCGCGCGAGCGATCCGTTCGAGATCGTTCTCGCGGACGTCGCGCGCGTGCTCGACGAGGCTCCGATCGAGATCGGGATCGAGCGCGTCGTCGGTGACGCGACGTTCACGGGCGAAGTGCCCGACGTCGCGCGAGAGCGGATCGAGATTCGGCGCGCGCTCGACGCGGACGCGCAGGCGCGCGCGGTGGTCGCCGCGGTGGGCGAGGCGCTCGAGGCGGGGATCGCGACCGATCGCGTCGCGATCGCCGTGCCCCATGGGAGCGAGCGAGCGCGCGCGGCGCTCGTGCGGCATTTCGAGGAGGCGGGGATCGCGCTGCATTTCTCCGCGGGCCGCGTCGAGGGCGCGCTCGCGGACGTCGCGTTCGCCTTGCTCGACGTGGGGACGGCGGGCCTTCCGCGGCGAGACGTCGCGAGCCTCGTTCGGTCGCGCGCGCTCGACCCGAGCGCCCTCACGGAAGTCGCGGAGCCGCGCGCTGCGCGCGCGTCGCTCCGCGATTTCGCGGAGGCCCTCGAGCGCACCGCCGCGGCCGAGGTCGACGAGCCGCTCGAGCGGCTCGTCGCCACGGCCACGGCTCTCGAGTCTCCCGCGCGGGACCGACGCGGCGCGCTGGCGCGCCGCATCGGCGCCGCGCTCTTGCGCCCCGCGCGGCCCGGCACGCGCGCCGAGCACGCTCGTCGCGCGCGCACCCTCTTCGCCGAAGTGGGTCTCGCCGCGCGCGCAGGCGGCGCGATTCGCGCCGCCCTCGCGCGCGACGAGCCCCGCTCCGGCATCACGCGGTGCGAGCTCGAGGCTTACGCGCGCGACGCGCGCGTCCTCGAGGCGCTCGGCTCCGCGGTCGACGAGCTCGAACGCGTGGGCCTCGCGCTCGGGGACGAGACGTGCGCCCCGGAGACTTTCGTCCACGAGCTCCGGCGCGCGCTCCGCGTGCGCGGCACGGCCGGCGCGGCGCGCGCGGGCGCCGTGCGCGCCGTGGGGCTCGAGCAGCTCGCTGGCGAGCCGCTCGAGCTGCTCGTGGTCGTCGACGCGAACGACGGGGTCCTCCCGGCGCGCGCGTCGGGCGCGGGCGTCGTGACGCCCGCGCTCCACGAGGCGCTCTTGCGACGCGAGGAGCGTCGCGGCGGCGCGCACATCGAGGCGGCGCGCTCGCTCGTCGAGCTCGCCGCGGCCGCGCACCGCGCGCGGCGGCTCGTCTTGTGTCACCGCGTGACCGACGACGACGGCGCGGCGCTCGCGCCGTCGCCGCTCGTGTCGTGGCTCGAGCGCGGTGGCGTGGAGGCCGCGGCGTTTCACTCGGCGCCGCTTTTGGGCGCGCCGGTGACGATGCGCGAGCGCGAGCTCGCGCTCATCGCCGTCGCGCCGGATCGGGCCGAGCGGCTCGCGCCCCACGCCGCGCGCGTGGCCGCGCGCGAGGCGGAGCGCGAGCTGCTGCACGCGACCTCGGATCCCTCGCTCGGTCGGCTGCCGCGCGCCGCCGAGCTCCGCGCGCTCCTCGAGCTCGAAACCGGCGGAGGCGCGCGTGCCCTCTCCGTCACGGCGATCGAGCGCATGTCGCGCTGCGCATTCCAGGGCTTCGCTGCGCAGCTCCTCGGCGCGCTCGACGACGATCCGCGCACCGAGGACGCGCCCGATCGACGCGAAGAAGGCATCCTCGCGCACGAAGCGCTCGGCGCAGCGTTCACGGCGGCCGCCCCGCTCTGGCGCGCACGCCCGCGCGATCGCCGCGCGATCGAGGAGGTCGCAGCATTCGCCGCAGACGCGGTCCTGGCGCGCTCGGGCGGCGCGCTCGTTCGCGCCTCGCTCGATCGCATGCGCCTCGAGGTCGCGCGCATCGTGTCGCTCGCGATCGACGACGTCGAGTGGGACTTCGCCTACTCCGAGCGCGGATTCGGCAACGCGGGCGACGAGTGGCCCGCGCTCGTTCTCGAAGACGCGCGCGGCCGCGTCACCCTCCGCGGCCGGATCGACCGAGTCGACGTATCCGCGAAGCGGGACGTCGCAAACGGCGATGTCGACGTATCCGCGAAGCGGGACGTCGCAAACGGCGATGTCGACGTATCCGCGAAGCGGGACGTCGCAAACGGTGACGTCGACGTATCCGCGAACGGGGACGTCTGCGCAATCGACTACAAACGGCGCGTCTCGCTCCCCGCGATCGCGGATCTCGGCCAATCGGCGATCCAAGTGCTTCTCTACGCCATCGTCGCGCGACGCGAGCTCTCGGCGCGCACGGCGCGCGGCCGCTACCTCTCGACGCTCAGCCCGCGTCCGACCTCGCAGCAATTCGACGCGCGCTTCGCGGCGCTCGTCGACCCCGCGCCCGACGGTTCCACCGAGGTCACGCGCGCGGCGCTCGAGCGCATCCACTCGCTCCGCGACGGCGAGATCGCTCCGGTGCCCTCCGCGCCGAAATGGTGCGCACAGTGCGGCCTCGACGGCGCGTGTCGCCGGCCGCGCTTTGCCGTGACGATGGTCACCGAGGACGGCGAGTGACCGCGGAGCTCTACGCGTTTCGGCGAAACGTCGTGCTCGTCGCGAGCGCGGGCACGGGAAAGACCCACGCGCTCGTCGGCGTCCTCTTGCACGCGCTGCTCGGTCTGAGCGAGCTCTCGCGCGAGCCGCTCGACCCCGCGCGGGTCGCGGCGACGACCTTCTCGCGCAAGGCAGCCGCCGAAATTCGCGAGCGCCTCGTCTCCGAGCTCGAGCGGCTCGCGTTCGCCTCGGCGTCGCCGTACGAGCCCGATCTCGAAGCGGCGGCGCGCCGCCTCTCGATCGCGTGGGACGCGACTCGCCGCGCCGAGCGCGCGCGCCGCGCCCTCGCGGGGATCGAGCGCGCGACGATTGGCACGCTCCACAGCGTGGCGTACGGCATCGCGCGCGCGCACGCGCTCGCCATCGGCCTTCCGCCGGCGTTCGCCGTCGCGTCCGAGGACGACTCGGAGGCGTGGGCCAGTCAGGCCGTCGCGGACGCGATGACCGAGCGCGCGAAGCGCGATCCCGACGCGATCCGCGATCTTCTCCGCATGATGCGCGGGACGGACCGCGCCCAAGTCGAGCTCGTTCGCCTGCTCTCGGCGCTCGAGGAGGACGGCCGAAGCGCGTCGTCGCTCGTCTTGCCCGAGGGCGACGAGGACGCGCTCTGCGCGCAGATGGACGCGCTCGTGGAGCGCGCGCGCGAGCTCGCCGGAGACGAGCGCTACGCCGAGCCGGCCCGCGCCGTCGTCGACGCGTACGAAGCCGGCGACGTCAAATCCCTCGCGATCGCCGTGGGCGATCTCCTCTCGGCCCGCAAGCCGCGCGGCGAAGACCACGCGGTCCCGATGCGCGAGACGCTCCCCGGGACCACGTATCGCGGCAAGGGCGAGACACTCGCGCACGCGTGGGCCGCGCGCGTCCGCGTGCTCCCCACCGCGTCGCTCCTCCGCGATCTCGTCGGACGCGCGCAAGAGCTCCTCGCGGAGGCCCATGCGCGCGCGGGCGCCGTCGGGTTCGGCGCAGCGCTTCGCCTCGCGCGCGACGCGCTCCGCGACGATCCGCACGCGGCCGCGCGCGCCTCGAGCGCACTCGACGCGCTCCTCGTCGACGAGTTCCAGGACACGTCGCGCGTCCAGGTCGACCTCCTCCGACTCTTGTGGGAGCGCGACCCGCGCTCGCGCGCCCGAGGCGCGATGCCCGTGCTCGGCGATCTCCGCCCGACGGGCTCCTCGTCGTCGGCGATCGCAAGCAGTCGATCTACGCATTCCGCGGCGCCGACGTGGGCGTCTTCGTCTCGACGTGCGTCGAGCTCGCCGGCGCCCGCGCGCGCGACGCGCTCGACGTCCCCGAAGCGAGCGTCCCGCTCCCGGCGCGAACGACCGCGGACTTCTTCGCGCTCCGCGAGAACCACCGAAGCAACGCGGCCGTGATCGAGTTCGTCAACGCGTTCAGCCGCGAGTGTCTCAAGCCCGAGAGCGACGACCTCTCCGAGGCGCGCTACGCGGAGCCGATCGAGTCGCTCTTGCCCGCGAAGACGACGCGTCACCCCGAGGGCAAGCGCGTCGTCTGGCTGCGCCCGCCCGGCGAGCCGAACGACACGACGCGCATCGAGGACGCCACGCTCGCCGCGTCGTACATCGCGAGCGCGGCGTTCACCGAGCTCGGCGACGACGGCGAGCCGCTCGCGTTCCGCGACTTCGCGATCCTCGCGCAGTCGAACGAGATGCTCGACGCCGCCGCGTTCGCGCTTCGCGCGCGGGGATCCCGCACGTCGTCGCCGGTCGCGGATTCTTCGCCGCGCGCGAGGTGCAAGACCTCCTCGCGCTCCTGCGCTTTCTCGATCGACCCGAGGACCGCGCTTCGCTCCTCGCGGTGCTCCGCGGCCCGTTCGCGGCGCTCTCGGATCGCACGCTCCTTGGGCTCTCCGAGGCGCACCGCGGGCTGGTGACCGACCTCGAGCGCTGGGACGTGCTCGAGCGGCGCGGTCTCGTCGAAGAGGAGGATCGCGCAGCGCTCGAGCGCGTTCGCTCCGTGCTGCGCGCGCTCCGGCTCGCCGCCGAGCGCCTCGGTCCAGCGCGCACGCTCCGCGAGGCCGTTCGCGAGCTCGAGGTCGAGCAGACGCTCCTCCTCTTGCCGCGCGGCGTGCAGCGCATCGCGAACGTCCGAAAGCTCCTGCGCATCGCCGAGGAAGAGCCGACGCTCCGCGCGCTGCTCGATCGCGTCGCCCGCGCCGAGCAGCGCGCGCGCGAGCCCGAGGCGGCGACGTTCTCCGACGACGACGACGCGGTACGCCTCGTCACGATGCACGCGAGCAAGGGCCTCGCGTTTCGCGTCGTGCTCTTGCCCGAGCTTCGCGGTTCGGCCGCGCGCAGCCCGAACACGACGCTCGGAATCGATCTGCGCGCTGACCCGGCGCGGCTCGCGACGAAGGTCCTCGACGACCGCGGCGAGCCAGCGTCAGTGCCGTCGATCACGCAGCTCGCCGAGCGCGACCGCGCACGCTCGCGCGCCGATCGCCGAAGGCTCATGTACGTCGCGGTCACGCGCGCTCGCGAGCGCATCGTCTTCGTGGGAAACGCGAAGAACCCCGCGCGCACGGACCCGAGCTTCGTCTCGACGCTCTCTGCGCTCTGGTCCGGGCACTCGCTCGTCGACGTGCGCGAGGTCGCCATCGAGTCGCAGCCGCGCGGCGCGGCGCGCGGACAAGCTCCTGACGTCGTGCTCACTCCGCCGCACCCCGCGCGCACGATCGAGGTCGCCATCGCGCCCACCGCGCTACAAGACTTCCACCACTGCGCGCGCCGCTTCGAGCTCGTCCACCTCGTCGTCGCTGCCCGAGCCGACGCCGACCGCGCTCGGTCGCTTTCGCGCGGACGGCGTGGCCGCGACGAACGCGCGCGCGGAAGGCGAGGCGCTCCACCGCGTACTCGAGCGCATCGAGCCGAGCGCGTTCGGCGCGAAGGACGCGACCGAGCGCGCGCGCGCGGCCCTCGTCGCGTGCGACGTCGGCCTCGAGCCTGAAGCCGAGGCGCGCGTCGTCCGCGCGGCGACGCGCTTCCTCGAGAGCGAATACGCTCGGGCCGTACGCGATCAGGGCGCGACGGCCTGGCGCGAGCGCGCGTTCGTGCTCTCCGTCGCCTCGAACGACGTGACCGTCACGCTCCGCGGCGCGATGGATCTCGTCGTCGGGTGGCCGAACGGAGACGTCGACGTGGTCGACTACAAACGCGCGCGCGGCCCCGACACGCGCCCGCACGCGTTTCAGCTCGACGTGTACGCGCTCGCCGCCCACGATCTCGCGCCCGCGAGCGAGCGCGTCCGCGCCGGGCGCGGTCTTCCTCGGCGGCGACGGCGCGCCCGAGCCGCGTTTCCGCGCGCAGGTCTCTCCCGCGAAGCTCCGCGAGCATGTCCTCTCGCTCGCGAGCGATCTCCTCGAGGCTCGCCGAACCGACCGCTTCCCGCGCGCCCCGGCGAAGACGTGCCACGCGATCGGCTGCGGCTACTTCACGCTCTGCCATCCGGCGAAGGAGAAGCGCCAGCTCACGCTCTTTCGGTGAGCACGCCGTCGTCGAGCATCGAGCGGTAGCGATCGCCGCGCGACCACGACGTGATCGAGCAGCGGCGTCCCGACCGCATCGGCCGCAGCCGCGAGCTGCTCGGTGAAGCGCAGATCCTCGAGGCTCGGCGTGGGATCTCCGCTCGGGTGGTTGTGCACGAGGATCATCGCGCTCGCTCCCTCTCGCAGCGCGAAGCGCAGCGGATCGCGCACCGAGACGTGGATCCCGTGCAGCCCGCCCGACGCGACCCGGCGCGCCGCGCGCACGCGGTGCTGACCGTCGAGCGCGAGCACCCAGAGCTCCTCGTGATCGAGATCGGCGAGGCGCGCGCGCGCCCACACGAACACGCCGCGGCTGTCCGGCGTCCACGGGAGCGGGCCATCGGCGCGCGTCGCGCGTCGACCGAGCTCGAACGCCGCGGCGATGCGGAGCGCTCGAGCGTCTCCCACGCCGCGCCTCTGCGCGAGCGCGCCGAAGCCCGCGCGCGCCATGCCCGAAGCCCCACCGAGCTCGTCGAGCAGCGACGCGGCGAGCACCGACACCGGCTCGCCCGCGGTTCCCGTTCCGAGCACGAGCGCGAGCACCTCCGCGTCCGACAAATCGCGCACGCCGACCTCTCGCGCGCGCTCGCGTGCGCCCGCGACGTTCACTTGCATCATGCACGGTCGATGAGCACGCGCGATGCCACGCGAATTCGACCGGAATCCTCGCGATCGCACCTGGCCCGGCCTGGCCCAGGGCCGGCGCGGTGGCCAGTCAGGCGCCAATCACATCACAAGCAGACGCCGACTTTGTAGTTCACGAGCGCTTGCACGCCCGTCACGCAGCTCGTGCCCGAGTTCGCCGGGCAGGGGTGCTGCGGATCGCAGAGCTGCTCGCACGTGCGCATGCCGAGCGTCCCGAGGCACGCGAGGCCCGCGGCGCAGTGCGCTTGCTCGCAGCTGTCGCCGACGAGTCTGCGTGCCGACAGCGTCGCACGTCGCGACGAGGCCGTTGCCGTTGTTCACCTCGACGATCGTGCACGCCTCGCCGGCGTTGCACGTGTCGCTGAACGGCGCGCAGTGAACGGCGAGGTTGCACACCGGCACGATTGCGCCCGCGCTCGCGTGCTCGCTCGCGACGTCGCAGAAGTACGTCTCGTAGCCGTTCGTGTCCTTCGTCATCTTGTCGCAGACTTCGCTGCTGCAGCAGTAGCGCGCGGCAGGTGCCCGTGCCGGTGCACTCGAAGCCCGGCGCGCAGTCCGCGCCTGAGGTGCACGACGCGCCGTCGGTGCCATTACACCGGCTTTGCCGCACGTCGCCTCCGTCTGCTGACCCGCGCCGAGCACGACGCGGCACGCTTGGGTGCCGCCAGTCGGTGCCCGCGTCGGCGCACGAGGTCACGCTGTCCGGGTCGCACGAGCCCGAGCAGAGGGCCGTGCGCGGCATGTGCCGTCGGCGCGCCCGCGTCGAGCGCGAACTGCCCGTCGACGAAGGAGGCGTCCGCGCTCCCATCGCTCGGGATGGTCTTGCAGGCATCCGGCGCGCTCTGGCAGAAGATGTCGTCGCCTGCGTTGGGAAGCGCCGCACACCCCACTGCGAACAGTGCGAGCGCAACAAGCGAAGGCCTACGAAAAGTCATGCTCCAACCCAAGAAGACGGACACGGCAGGTCGTAATTCACGACCCGTGCCCAACCTTCATCTTCGCACAAAAGGCCGGAAATGCCACCTTTCGCGTCGGCGGCTCGGGGCGAGCCCTGACAGGGCGGTCGCGGTTCGTGCCTCGCTCGTGCCAAATCTTCAGGGCGCAGCAATCTCGCGCACGACGTAGTTTCCAGCTGCGTCGAACGCACGTACGGCGACGATGTGCGCTCCAGGCGGGACGATCGCTGACACGTCGCTGTCGAAGCTCTCGTCGGCCGAGTCGAAGACGCCGTCGACCGGGGCGAGCGGCCGCCAATCGTCTTTTCCGCCTCGGCCGTCGATCGACACGTCGACGCGGGTGATCGGGCCCGACGCCGTCGACGACGCGCGCCTTCAACCGGCGACCCGTCATCGCGAGCGACTGGAAGACGGGCGGCGTGTTGTCGACGAGGACGCCGCTCGTCTCGAGCGCGTGCTTGAGCACCTGGTCGGGCGGGTTCGCGGTCTCGTCGCTCGCCTCGACGCGGACGCGGTACTTGCCCTCGGGCAACGTCGCGGTGTCCCAGTCGTACTCGGTCTTGGTCACGACCTCGTCGCTCCGGAGCATGTCGCGCCAGGTCGCTTCGCCTTCGCGCCGGTAAGAGAGGCGATAGCGGAGCGCGTCTTGGTCGGGGTTTTCGACCTTCCACGTGACGTGGACGGTGCTGTCGTGCTTCGGCGCTTCGCCGCCGCTCGACGCGAGGCCTTCCTTCGTGTCGCGCTGCGTGGACTTCGACTGCGCGGACACGTCCGTGACGACGGCGCGAAGGTTGTCGGTGACGAACGGGATGATGACCTCTTGGAGCTCGGCGTCGGGCCGCACGAAGCGCGCGCGCACTTGGACGTAGCGCGCGGCGGGGCTCGTGATCGGGCCAGGCGCGGAGGTCGCGTTGCTCCACGTGCTCCACGTCGTGTCCGGCGTGGCCGTGTTGCCCGTGCGCGTCGAGAGCTCGATACCTGCTCCGGCGCCTTGCGCCGATGGCGGCGCGGTCGCGCGGAACGAGAGCGCGCCGAAGCGAGCGCGCGCGCCCATGTCGAGCACCTTGCTCGTCCACACGGCGTCCGCGCCGCCCTTGCCGAGGATGCGATGGAACGTCGCGCCGTCGCTCGACGCGATGAACGCGCCCGCGCCGGGTCGTGACACGTTCTTCGGAAGACCCGCGACGGAGATCGCCGTGACCTGGCGCTCGTCGGTGTCGGCGACGAGCGAGACGGCGTGCGCGTCGTCCACCGTGTAGACGCGACCTTCGGCGCCGGTGCCGACGTACGGCATGCCCGCGTCGTCGAGCGCGAGCGACATGTAGTGGAACTCGCCGTGCGACATCATCTTCTCGGGGCGGCCCTGCGGATCGAACCGCCAGAGCTGCCCCTTGCCCGGCTTCGGTCGCGGCGTCGTCGTCGCGGGGCCGGCCGGGTTGCGAAGCGCGCTGCTCGAGCGCCGCGGGATCTCCGGGGGCTCGCTGTACTCGTTGGCGATCGCCCAGATCGTGCCGTCGGGCGCGGCCGCGATCGCCTTCACTTCGTCGCCGGCGAAATCGTAGAGCACCGTCGCGCGGCCCGGGCCCGTGATGCGATAGAGAAGGCCCTTGCCGCTCGAGCCCGCGAGGACGTCGCCGTTCGGCGCGACGGCGAGCGAGACGAGGTGCGGCTCGTCGGAGCGGAACATCACCTCGGACTGGCCGGCCGTGTTCACGCGGAAGACGCGGCCCTGATCGAGGCCCGTCGCGGCGTAGAGGTTCGTCTTCGTCTTGTCGAACGCGAGCGCCCAGACGTACGTCGTGTCGGCGAGCGTCGCGAAGACCTCCGCCTTGCCTTGCGAGACCTTGAAGATCTTCCCATCGGGGAACGTCGCGGCGAACACGTTCCCGCGGCCGTCCTCGACGAGCGACGTGACGCCGGTCTCCTTCGTGTCCGCGAACTCGCTCACTTGATCGCCCGCGACCTTCATCACCTTGCCGCCGGGGCTCGTGCCGAGGAGCACCGAGCCGTCCGCGCGCGCGAGCGCCGAGAAGATCGTCGTCGCGCCCTCGACGTGGACGTTGCCGAGCTTGAGCCCTGCGCGCACCACGCCGTCGGAGCCGACGGCGACGCCCTCGAGGTCGCCCCCGGAGAGCTCATCGAGCGTGTCGAGATCGAACGTTCGCGTGCCGACCGCTGCGGCAGGTTGCGCAGATCGCGAGCGCGACGGCGCTCGCCAGCAGAATACGTGTAAGTTGCATCGAATTCCTGTTCCCATGTTCCGCGGCTTCGCCGCGAGGGTCAGCGCAGCTTCGCGCGTACCTTGACCTTCACTTTGTCGCGGCCGTCGACGTACTGGTCGATCGGCATCACGGAGCGGACGTAGCTCGCGATCACCTCGGGGGCGACGTCGCTGGTCGTGGAGCGCAGCGCGTCGAGCGCGAAGCTCGGCAGGCGCGGCGCGACGTGGCCCCCGAACGCGACGCCCTGCGTGGGCAGCTTGATCTGGAGCACGACGCTCTGCGGCTTGAGCGTCGCGCGCGTCGAGTTCGCGAGCAGCTGATCGAGGTTGTCGGGCGGGGCGACGTCGGGGACGACCTCGTAGCCCGGGATGATCTCGATCTCGACGTCGCGCCCCGCGAGCTCTTGCGGGCAGCGTGATCTCCGCGGTGCGCGTGACCTCGGGGCCGCTGAACGGGCGCAGGTGCAAGACGACGCGCGCCTTCTCGCCCGCGTCGACGACCGGATCGAGCAGCTCGACGCCGCGGAGGCGCAGGACGTCGCGCTCGTACTTGAGCTCGAGCGTCGACGTGATGCCGTCGACGTGGACGTTCTCCCACGGGTTGTTCATCGCGTCGCCCACCGCGCGCACGACGCGCGACGAGATCCACTCGCCGGTCTCGGGCATGCCGCCGATGGCGACGCCGAAGTCGTCGAGCTCGATGGGCGCGTGGCCGCGGATCGTGACGCGCGACTTCATCGTCCACGTGAGATCGCGTCGCTCGCTCACCGTCGCCTCGATCGCGGACGACACGACGGCCGCCGCGAGCGTCGCGCTCATGAACTTCTCCTCGGCGATCTGCACGTTCCACGTCGTCTTCGGCGCGCCGCTCACGCCCTTGATTTCGACGTGGAGCGGGAACGTCGGCGCGCGCTTCGTCTCGTCGACCACGACGGCGCTCTGGCGATCGTTGACGAGCGCGCCGAGCGGGCGAGCCGCCTCGCCGATCTTGAAGCTGTGCTGCTCGCTCGCGTAGATCCACATGACGCGCGCGATGGCCGCGGGGAGCGCGGTGTCGCCCGCGCCCATCATCGGATGGCCGAACCCGCAGAGGCGCAGCCCCTCGGTCTTCGTGACGGTGCCGAAGCCGAACATCGAGACGTCTCCGCTCGCCATCTGCACGCCGAGCGAGCCGCCGTCGACGTAGTGCGTCGGCACGTCGCCCGCGATCGTCGCCGATTGCGTGCCGCCGGCCTGGAGCGTCTCGAGCCCGAGCGGCGCGAGGAGCGGGGAAATCGCGGCGAGCGCGCGATCGCCGAGGCCCGCGACGAGCATCGGCGTGGTGGCGGAGACGATGCGGTTGTCGCTCGGGACGGAGAAGCGCGTCGCGAGCTCCTTCGCGTGCTCGGTGAGATCGTACGCGCCCGGCGCGCCGTCGAACTGCGTCGCGCTGCGCGTCGCGTGATGCTGCACGCCGGCAGCGGCGCTCGTCGGCAGCGGCGGCTGCCCCTCGAGCGGCCAAAACCCGGGTGGGATCGGCCGGTGCAGCTCGGTCAACATCGGCGCGATCGGCGTCACGCCCGCGACCGGCTCGATCATGAACGTGCGCAAGCTGTAGGCGTACGCGCCCGCGAGCCGGCCATCGAGGAAGATGGGGCTGCCGCTCATGCCCTGGACGTTCTTGGTGATGTTGAGACGCGGGTGAGGCGTCTTCACCATGATGAGATCCTGCGCGGGGCGGAAGTTGTGGAGCACGCCGATCACCTCGACGTCGAAGCGCTCGGGCTCGTAGCCGTGGAAGACGGTGAGGCCGTAGCCCTTCATGCCCTCTTTGATCTCGTCGACGCGAGATCGTCGCGGGCTTCGCGTCGCCGCGCGCGGCGGGAATGGCGAGGCCGAGCGCTGCGAGCAGCCCCACGGAAGCGGACGCGACGATGGTCGAATTGCGCACGACCGCGAGGATAGCAGGTTAGAAACGGACCCATGGACGCGGCGATCTCGATTTTGGGCGCCGTCGGCTTCGCGCTCCTCGTCGTGCACGTCGTCGCGCACGTCGCGCTCGTCGTCGCGGTCGCGCGCAGCGCGGGAGGCAAACGCGCTGCGCTCGCGCTGATTCTTCCGCCGCTCGGGGTCGTGTGGGGATGGGAAGCGGGCGCGCGCGCGTACGTGCTCGCGTACGGAGGGACGCTCCTCGCGTTCGCCACGGTGGTGACGGCGATCGTGTACGCGAGGTAGATCGAGATCCGCGATGCAACCCTGGCAACCTCAGCAGCCTCCGCCTCAACAGCCTCAAGGATGGGCGCCTCCCGCGCTTCCCGGCGCGATCGCCCCGCGCGGGGCCGACGAGGCGGACCTCGCCGCCCTCAGCCCGTTCTGGCCGAAGGTCGCGGCGGCCCTCTCCGCGGTCGCCGGTTTGTGCGGCGCGCTCGGCTCGCTCCAGACGTGGACGACGGTCGAGATCGAAGATGACCTTTGGTTCGTCGTGCCGATCGTCAACGCGCTCCTCGGCGTCGCGATTATTGCGTGCTCGGTTCGCCTCGCGACCGCGCGCCGCTGGGCCGCGATCACGGTGCTCGTCCTCGCCGCGCTCCTGACGCTCACGTCGGGCGCGTGGTGCGTCTACGCAATCGCGAACCGGCTCATCGCCGTGTTCATCCTGCTCGCGCCGGTCATGTGCATCGCGGGGACGGGCGTCACCGCCGCGAGCATCGCCGCGTGCGATCGCGCGGACAAAGCGCGCGACCGATTCAAGGCGCAAGGCCTCGAGCTGGGCTTGTGACGGCCATCAGCGCTCAGACGTGCAAAAGCGACGGATCGTTCGGTTCCGAACGATCCGGCGTTTACAGACCTCTTGCTGACAGTCGTCAGCTACAGCCGTAGCCCTCAGCTCTTCTTCGGAGCGGGCTTCGCGTCCGCCGCCTTCGCGTCGTATCCCTCGGGATGGATCGCGAATTTCGGCGTCCCCAGCGCACGGCGCTCGCGCTTGTTGCGCTTGCCGTTGGTGGTCATCTTGCGTTTACGGATGCGCTCGAACTGTTGCGAAGAGGAAACCATGGGGGACCTTTTGAGGGGCGCGGAAAATGGCCGAAAACCGGCCGTCTGTCAAAGGTCTTCGTTCGGGCTCAATTCGATCGAATCGTGACGGGAACCGGATAGGTGGCCTCCGCGAAGGGCGCGACCGTGGCCTTCGAGAGCGCGCTCTTGATGCACGCCTCGGCAGGTTTGCCGGCGGCGAAGCCCGACACGCTGACGCTCTTCACGGTTCCGTCGGATTGGAAGGTGACCGTCGCGCGCGACATCGGATCGTCGGTGCCGAGGCACGCCTTGGCGTTCGGCATGACCGAGCCGATCGCGCCGGCGACTTGGCCTTGCGAGGGACGCTGCGCGACGTTGCCAGCAGCTTTCTGGCCTTGATCGGTCTGACCACCGCCCTGGCCGAGGCCCGTTCCGCCGCCCGCTGCCGTCTTCATCGCCTCGGCGAGATCGCCGCTGCCGCCGCCGGCGCCGCCGGTCGGAATGTTGGCGATGAGCTTCGGATTGACCGTGCCCGTGGGAGCCGCGGCAGTCTCTTGCGGAGCCGCGCCACCCCCACCGCCCGTGGGCTTGGTCGCGTGAAACTTGAGCATCGGCTTGCTCGGATCGGGGTTCGGCGCGGTCGTGTCGATCTCCGGCGTCGTGTCGTTCTGCGCGACGGTCGCTGCTGCGGTCGCCGTCGTCTGCGGCTTCGTGGAGACTTTGTCCGCGGCCTTGTCGGGCGCGGGGGTGGTCACCGCCGCCACGGTGTGTTGGGCCCGCTGGTGCTTGATGAAGAAGACCGCGCCGGCTGCGATCGCCGCCGCAGTGACGAGCCCGCCCAAGACGAGCAAAACACCGCCGCCGCCCTTCTTCTCCGCGGGAGCGGCCTTTTGCGGCGCGACGCTCGACGGCTGCGCGACAGCGCTCGCCGCCGCGGGCGCAGAAGCTGCCGGCGCGCTCGACATCACTTGCTGCGCGACCGCAGCCGAGACGGCCGGCTTCGGCGGCGCGGACTCGTCCTCGAACAAACCCGAAGCGGCGAGCGGCGTCGACTGCGCGCGCTGAGCGCCGGTCGGATCGAGCGTCGCGATCATCTTCAGATCGACGATGCCCGAATCGCTCGTGTCGGCTTCCTTCGCGCGGAGCACACCGCTCTGCCCGCTGGAGGTCGGGCTCTGTGGAACGACGGAGCTCGTCGGCGGAGGTGGCGTCGTCGCCAGCTTGGCCAACTCTTGAAAGCTCGTTCGATCACGCGTGCGGTCCTTCGACATCTTGTTCTCCACTGCGATCCCCGGCGCCGCGAACCCTGGTTTGGATGAGCGAGGCGCGGAAGTTTGACCTTCGTCGGACGTTTTGGGAAGAGGCGGGGCGAAAAGCGACTCGTCCACGCTTGCAGGCAACTGGCCGGCCTCGAGCGCAGCCGTCACCCGTTCAGCGGCTTCGTCCACCTCGAGCTGGGTGGCCTCCCGCATCGGCCATTTCGAGAGCATGTCGTCGAGCTTCGTCACGACTCGTCTCCGTCGAGCTTGAACCCTCGACCCGCCATGAATTCCTTGAGTTTGCGCCTCGCTTCGTGGACACGCCAGGCGATCGTGCCCTCGGGCGCGCCCAAGACCTGGGACGCGTCCTCGTGCGAGAGGCCATCCACGCACACCAAGATGAGCGTCGTTCGCAGCGTGTCGCTGAGCGCGTCGATGCCCTCGACGAGCGCCTTGTACTGCTCCCGCGCGAGCGTCGTCTGCCCAGGATTTCCTTCGGGGCGGGACTCGACCATGAAGGCCTCGAGGCGCGGATCGCTCGAATCGCCCGAGGTTCGCGAGGTCTTGCGCGAGCGAATCGTGTTGAGCGAGAGGTTCACGGCGATGCGATAGAGCCACGTGTACGGCTCGCTTCGACCGTCGAACCGCGCGAGGGCTTGGTACGCGCGAATGAACGTCTCTTGCGCGACGTCCTCGGCTTCGGCGCGGCTGCGGAGCATATGAAGAGCCAGGCGCAGGATGCGCTGTTGGTGGCGTCGTACGAGCTGGCCGAAGGCATCAACGTCGCCCTGGCGAGCGCGATCGACGAGCTCGCGGTCGGTGAGCTTAGCCATCACAGGGGTCAGCCAGAACAACCACGGGGTCGCCTGGATTGACGCAGATTCGTGGGACGATACTTGAACCACCGCGATTTGGACAAAAACTCGCGTCCACCCTTTGGATATCTGGGTAGGAAAAAGGCAGCTCGGCCGAAAGAATCCGTTGAAATAAACGAATTTAGTGTTCGTTAACGTGCCTGGAGGCCGGCCGTTGCTTAACGTTCGGGTCCGAAGATGACCACCGCAGCAGACGAATTGCGCAAAACACTCGCCGCCGAAGAGGGGGGTCGCGTCTGGCTACGGAGGCTCGGGATCTTCGGGGGCGTCGCCGTGCTCGTCGCCGCGGGTCTCGGGTGGCGGGTCACACACCGGCCGCCGCCGCCGGCGCGCTTCGTCACGGCGCCGATCGCCGTCGGAGACGTCACCGAGAAGGTGCAGGCCACGGGCGCCGTGCAGCCGCTCCTTCAGGTCAACGTGGGCGCGCAGACCAACGGGCGCGTCACGCGCGTCGACGTCGACTTCAACTCGATCGTCCACAAGGGCGACGTGCTCGCGGAGATCGACCCGACGATCACCCAATCGCAAGTCACGCAGGCACAAGCCGGCCTCGATGCGCAGCGCGCGCAGCTCGCCAGCGCGCGGGCCAACCTCGAGACGACGAAGGTCGCAGTACGAGCGCATCCAAAAGCTCTACGCGCAGAACCTCGCGAGCAAGGCCGACGTCGACACGGCCAAGGGCAGCTACGACGTCGCGGTCGCGAACGTGAGCGCGCAGACCGCGCAGATCAACGCGCAGTCGGCGCAGCTCTCGCAGTCGGTGACCAACGTCGGCTTCACGAAGATCTACTCGCCGGTCGACGGCATCGTCGTCACGCGCGGCATCGATCCGGGCGCGACGGTCGTCGCGAGCTTCCAGTCGCCTGTCCTCTTCGTCATCGCGCAGGACCTCCGGAAGATGCGCGTGCTCGCGGACATCGACGAAGCCGACGTCGGCAAGCTGCACGAGAAGATGGAGGCCGAGGCGGTCGTCGATGCGTTCCCCGGCGAGACCTTCCACGGCATCGTCCAGCAGGTGCGCTACAGCCCGAACACCGTCGCGGGCGTCGTCACGTACTCGGCGGTCGTCGAGGTCGAAAACCCGGAGGAGAAGCTCCGTCCCGGCATGACCGCGACCGTGACGATCAAGACGCGCGAGGCGAAGGGCGTCTTGCGCGTTCCGAACTCGGCGCTCCGCTTCAAGCCCACGCCGCCTCCCGCGGCCGACGGCGGAGTCGGGCACGTCGCCGCCCGAGGCTCCGCTCGGCAAAGGTCAAGGGCGCGTCCACGTGCTCGTGAGCGACAAGCCTGGCGAAGAGAAGGACGAAGTGCGCGTGGTGCCGATCGGCGTGACCGACGGGCTCTTCACCGAGCTCACCGACGCCGTCGCTCGCGGCGGGCACGAAGGTCGTCACCGACGAGCTCGACGAGAAGAAGAAGAAGGGTCCGTTTCTGATGGCCGACGAGCCGCCTTCATCGGACGCGTCATCACCCTCGCGGACGTGTCGAAGGACTACGTCGGCGGCGGTGGCGTCGTCCACGCGCTGCGCGACGTCGACATCACGATCGAGAAGGGCGAGTTCGTCGCGATCGTCGGGACGAGCGGCTCGGGCAAGTCGACGCTGATGAACATCCTCGGGTGCTTGGATCGCCCGACGAAGGGCGTCTACAAGCTCGCGGACATCGAGGTCGGCGCGCGCGGCAACGACGCGCGCGCGATCGTCCGCAACCGCCTCATCGGGTTCATCTTCCAGGGCTTCAACCTCTTGCCGCGCACGACGGCGCTCGAGAACGTGGAGCTGCCGCTCCAATATCGCGGCGTCTCCGCGAGCGAGCGCCGCAAGCGGGCCGAGGGCGCGCTCGCCGCGGTCGGCCTCGCGGACCGCATGGATCACACGCCCAACCAGCTCTCGGGCGGCCAGCAGCAGCGCGTCGCGATCGCGCGCGCGCTCGTCTCCGATCCGCCGCTGCTCCTCGCCGACGAGCCCACGGGAAACCTCGACACGCGCACGTCGCTCGAGGTGCTCGCGCTCCTCCAGCGGCTCAATCGCGAGCGCGGGATCACCGTCTGCCTCGTCACGCACGAGCACGACATCGCCGCGTGCGCGAACCGCGTGATGACGTTCCGCGACGGGCGAATGGTGAGCGACGTCCGCCAGGACCAGCCGACCAACGCGGCCGCCGAGCTCGCGGCGCTCCCTCCGCCGGAGGTGACCGCGGCGAGCGACGACGAGGCCGACCACCTCGCGCACGTGGCGCACACCGCGAAGCGCGCGGTGCCCGTCGCGGTCTACGCTGATGATGCTGCTCGGCGCGCTCCTCGGCATGGGCGTGCGGGTACTTGTATTGTGCAGCCATTTTGGGCAAGCAGGTCGCGATCCTGCGCGGCCTCTTCGGCGTCGTGGGCGAGACTTGGCTCGGGGCGCGGAGCGCGCGCGCTCGCCTCGGGCACCCGCTCGCCTCGTCGCAGCGCGTCGATGTCGCGCTGATCTACACGGGCAGCTGGGGCGTCCTCTTGGGAGTCGCCGGCGTGCTCGCGCTCACGTTCGGCAAGTCCGAGCTCGGCGCGCACCTGCAAGGCACGAGCGCGATCGCGATCGCCGGCATCGTGGTCCTCGCGCTCGCCGCGAGCGCGTTGCTCCGATACCTCCTCCTCTCGCTCTTCTCGACGTCCTCGCGTCGCGCGCGGCGTGAGGCGCGCTCGTCGTGACGGTCATCCTCTCCGCGCTCACGACCGCGCTCGCAGCGCTCGCGCGCAACAAGCTCCGCGCGGTGCTCACGCTCCTCGGCATCCTCATCGGGACGGCCGCGTTCGTCATCGTGTGGGCGCTCGGCAGCGGCGCGTCGAGCTTCATCGGCGGCAAGGTGTCGGACCTCGGGTCGAACATCCTCTACGTCTTCCCGCAGCCCGTTCAGGCCTCGGGCGCGCGGTCGAAGGTGTCGGGTCGGCTCACCGAGAACGACGGCAAGGCGATCGCGCGCGACGCGGTGAGCGTCGCCGGCGTGGCCGCGTTCTTGAGCACGATGAGCCAGGTCGTCGCGGGCGACAAGAACGTGCAGACCTCGGTCTACGGCGTGAACCTGCCGTATTTCTGGATCCGCAAATTCGAGATCGACCAAGGCGATTTCTGGACGGAGACCGACCAGCTCGTGAAGACGAAGGTCTGCGTCCTCGGGCCGACGGTCGCGCACAACTTGTTCGGCGATCAGGATCCCGTGGGGCGCGTCGTGCGAGTCGGGCGCGCGCCGTATCGCGTGCTCGGCGTGACCAAGGCGCGCGGCACGTCGCTCTTCGGCGAGGACCAAGACGATCGCATCTTCATGCCGATCGGCTCGTTTCGCGCGCGCGTCATGCCGACGTCGCCGGGTCGCGTTGACATGCTGATGGCCGCGTCGACCTCGGAGGACACGACCAACCGCGCGAGCAGAGCAGATCGAGTCGATCTTGCGCCAGCGTCACCGCATCCGTCAGGGAGCGGACAACGACTTCAAGGTGAACGCGCAGGCCGACCTGCAAGAGGCGCAGAAGAAGATCACCGATCAGCTCTCGTGGCTGCTCATCGGCGTCGCCGCGGTGAGCCTCGTCGTCGGCGGCATCGGCGTCATGAACATCATGCTCGTGAGCGTCGCCGAGCGAACGCGCGAGATCGGGATACGTCTATCCATCGGCGCGCGAGAGAACGACATCCTCGTGCAGTTCCTCGTCGAGGCGGTCGTGCTTGAGCCTCATCGGGGGGGCGCTCGGCATGCTGCTCGGATCGGGGCTCATCGTGGGGCTCGGCGCTGCGCTCAAATGGCCGATGGCCCCGAGCCCGGCCGCGCTCGTCGTCGGCGCCGCGGTGAGCGGGCTCATCGGCGTCGCGTTCGGTTATCTTGCCCGCGCGCCGCGCCGCGAAGCTCGACCCGATCGAAGCGCTGAGGGTCGAGTAATGTTCGGCGCGATCCGCATCGCGTTCCGCGCGATACGAAAGAACGGCCTGCGCGCGGCGCTCACGGTGCTCGGCATCCTCATCGGCGTCGCGGCGGTCGTCGTCGTCACGGCGCTCGGCGACGGCGCCGCGCAAATCGGTCGGCTCGCAGATCGAGTCGCTCGGCTCGAACTTCATCATCGTCTTTCCGCAGCAATCGAACGCGTCGGGCGCTCGCGGCGCTCAAGGCGGCGGCGTGCGCCTCACCGAAGAAGACGGACGCAGCGATCAAGCGCGAGGCCGTGAGCATCGCAGCGGTCGCGCCCGTGCTCCGTGCGCAAGCGCAGTTCGTCTACATGGACAAGAACGTGTCGACGAGCGCGATCGGCACGAACCGCGACTTCTTCACGGTGCGAAGCTGGAAGGTCGGGAGCGGCTCGCTCTGGGACGAATCCGACGAGGCGCTCAAGAGCAAGGTGTGCCTCCTCGGCACGACGGTGAAGAAGAACCTCTTCGGCGACGTCGACCCGATCGGCCATTACATCCGCAGTCGACCGCTACAACTACCGCGTCATCGGCGTGCTCGAGTCGAAGGGCCAGGCGCCCATTCGGCGGCGATCAGGACGACGTCGTGCGTGATGCCGATCGGCAGCATGCGCGCGCGCATCTTTCGGACGCCTCCCGGCTTCGCCGGCGCGCTCATGATGAGCGCGACCTCACCGGACACGAACGACCGCGCCGTCTCGCAGATCGAGTCGATCCTGCGCCAGCGCCACCACATCGCCGAGGGGCGCGAGCCCGACTTCGCGATCCGCACGCAGAAGGAGTTCCTCGCGCTCCAGCAGACGGTCTATGGCGCGCTCACGGCGCTCCTCACGCTCGTCGCGGCCGTCGCGCTCTTCATCGGCGGCATCGGCGTCATGAACATCATGCTCGTGAGCGTCACCGAGCGAACGCGCGAGATCGGCATCCGCATGGCGATCGGCGCGCGCGAGGGAGACATTCGCTCGCAGTTCCTCGTCGAGGCCATCGTGCTCTCGTTCTTGGGTGGCGTCGCGGGCGTGACCGTCGGGCTCATCCTCGTTCCGATCATCGGCGCGCTGCGCGAGGTGCAGATGAGCATCAGCCCCACCGCGGTGGCGCTGAGCGTGATCGTGAGCGGGCTCACGGGCGTCGTCTTCGGGTTCTTCCCCGCGCGTCGCGCCGCGCGCCTCGATCCGATCGAAGCGCTGCGCCGCGAGTGACTCAGTCGCAGGTGGGCGCGGCCGTCTTGGGGTCGCCCGATTTCGCGACGGCCGCGGCGGCGTCGAATAGCTTTCGCGCGGCGCTCGTGTCGATGCGGAAGCCCGTCGTCGTGCGGCGGTCGGCGTTGTCCGCGTCGTCTTGGTGCGAGACGATCGACGTGAGGCCCGCGGCTCCGTCGACGAACCCGCCGCCGACGTCGCCCTGACATAGGCCGATCTCGACCTCGATCGCGTCGGGCTGGCGCACGAGGATCTGGCCGAGGCGCTGCCCGATCGGCCGGTGCTCGTTTCGGCAGCGACCGAAGCCCATGGCTTGGACGGTCGCGCCCTCGGCCGGCGCGGACGATGGCTTGAGCGGCACGATCCAGTCGACCGCCTCGTCGAGCACGAGCACCGCGGCGTCGAGCTTCTTCCACTCGCACGCCGGCGTGACGACGAACGCGACGTGGCGCGCGGTCCACGTGAGCGACGTCGAGGCGACCTCGACGCGCCACGCGTCCTTGTCCGTCACGGCGACGACGCCGCTGACGTCCGGGAAGCACTGGTGCGCCGTGAGCACTTCCTTCGGTCCGATGACGATGCCGGAGCAGATGTCCTTCGGCGCGTGCACGTGCGCGGTCGCGCGCTCCTGGACGGTCTGCACCATCGGGTGCTCCGGCTCGACGACGCTCTCGTCATCGGGGAGGCCGATCGTGTCGTCGTTGTGCTGGTGAAGCGGCGCGCCCGTGGTGCGCGGGTCTTCGTAGTTGGCGACGCCGAGCTGCGTCGCGCCGCAGCCGAGACAAAGCAGCAGAGCCGGTACCAGCCGCATGTCGCGAGTCTACTCCGACCAGAGCGACAGCGCGTACGGCCCGTCGCCGATGCCGACGCTCACCGTGATCTGCGCGTCTGCATCGTCGGAGAAGCACATGGCCTCGTCGGGCGCGATGAAGGGCGCGACGTCGTCGGTGTGGTACTGCGCGATCTCCGCGCCGTCCGCGTCGGTGACGACGACGACGAGCGACTTCACGCTCCCGCCCGTCACGCCGTAGAGCCGATAGCAGTGCTTCGCTTGCCCGTGGAACTTGTAAGTGATCGGCTGCGACGAGATCGCGTTCTGCGTGCCGGTGAACGCGGCCCCGATCGATTTCGTCTTGGTCGCGCTGGCGCACGCGGTTCCGAGGGCGTCGACGGCCTTCGCAGGATCGCCGCCCACGAGATTGGGCTTGAACGCCGCGTGACACGCGGCCCAGTCGGGGTGCTCCTTGCGCTGCGCGTGCTTGCTGCCGAGCGCGAACGGCGGCGGATTCTTCACGTCCGTCGGAAGCGTCGAGATGACGTGCGCGGGGATCGCCGCGTCGACCCCGGCGTCCGTTTGCGCCGTCGTGGTTGGCGTCTTCGAGCTGGGGCCGCCGCACGCGACGAGTGCGAGGACGAGCGGGAGCGGAGCGAAACGCATCGAGGCGGACGGTAGCACGGCGGGGGACGGAGTCGGAGTCCGAGACGGAGACAGAGACGGAGTCGGAGTCGGAGACGGAGACGGAGACTGGGTTGGCTCGCTCGGCTGTCCCATTCTCGCGCCGTGCTCGGACGGGTCAAGGCCAAGCCGCCTTCGGCGGTCGGCTTCGCCGAGCCTTGACCCGTCCTGCGCGCGGCGCGGGAGGGGCTTCGCCTTCACGAGAGAGGGCGAAAGGAATTCACCATGCTGAAGATCTATGACGATGCGATTGCGATGCTCGAGCTGCTGCGGAGCGTGATCATCACGATCGAGCGGCGGGACAGTGACCTTGCGCGGCAGCTGCGGCGTGCGGCGAGTAGCATCGTCTGCGCCGTGCTCTTCCGACTCACTCGATGAGCCGGAAGAGCGTCGCCGCGATGCGATCGAGATCGTCACGCAGTTGCGCGTCAACCGCGACGTACCCGAAGACCTCGGCGACATCGAGGCAAGCGCGCGTCTCCTGCGTGGAGCCGAGCGCAGTCCGAAACCGCGCCTTCTCGTTGCCGCCATGAGAACCGACGGCCTCGGCGGTGTTGAGCGCGATGCTGCTCGCCGCCCGACGAAGCTGCCTCGCGAGATCCGGATCATGCTTGCCAATCGCCTGCACGACTGGAGCAACCTTTCGAAGCGTCTCGATGATGAACGAATAGATCCTCAGCATGACAAACCTCCATCGTCCGATCTCGTGGTCGGACCTCGTCCAACCCGCGGCGCGCGCAGGCGCTGTCAAGGATGCGCAGCACCGCCGAAGGCGGCGACGCCGAAGGCGTCGTCCTTGATAGGGCCGAGCACGACGCGACAATGAGACATCCGAGCGAGCGCCCCACTCGGACTCGGACTCGGAGCCGGAGCCGGAGACGGAGCCGGAGCCGGAGCCGGAGACGGAGACGGAGACGGAGACGGAGACGGAGACGGAGACGGAGACGGAGACGGAGACGGAGACGGAGACGGAGACGGAGACGGAGACGGAGACGGAGACGGAGACGGACCCGGACCCGCTATGAGAGGCGCCGTGCTAAGGAAACGTCGTGCGCGTTGTTGCGGTCGACGCTGAACACCCCGACGCGCGAGTCATCGCGGAGGCGGCGAACGAGCTCCGCGCGGGGCGCGTGGTCGTGTTTCCGACGGAGACCGTGTACGGGCTCGGGGCGCTCGCGCTCGATCGCGACGCGGTGAAGCGCGTGTTCGAGGTGAAGGGACGGCCCGCGACGCATCCGCTGATCGTGCACGTGCTCGGAGAAGAAGACGCGCGGCGCTACGCCGCCGAGTGGCCGCCGCTCGCGGCCGAGCTCGCGCGCGCGTTCTGGCCGGGGCCGCTGACGCTCGTCGTGAAGAGAGCGTCGAGCGTCCCCGCGGAGGTCACGGGCGGAAGCCCGGGGGTCGCGCTGCGCGCGCCCTCGCACCCCGTCGCGCGCGCGCTCCTCGCGGCGCTCGGTACGGACGCGATTGTCGCGCCGAGCGCCAATCGTTATCAATCGATCTCGCCGACGCGCGCGGAGCACGTCGTCGCTTCGCTCGCGGACCACGACCTCCTCGTGCTCGACGCGGGGCCGTGCACGAGCGGAATCGAGTCGACCGTCGTCGACGTGCGCGAGGGCGAGCCGCACGTGCTCAGGCCGGGCGCGCTCTCGATTGCAGCGCTGCGCGCGGTCGCGCCTTCCGTGCAGTATGCAAGCATCGAGGCGCCCGAGGACGCGGAGCGCGCGTCGCCCGGGCAAGACGCGCGTCACTACGCGCCGACCACGCCGCTCGCGCTGGCGACCGATTGCGGTTCCGCCCTCGAGCGCGCCGCAGAGCTCGCCGCGCGCGGAGAGCGCGTCTGTGTCGTCCTCTTCGACCACGCGCTTCGACCGGACGAGCGCGATCCCAAGGCGCCGATCCGAGTCCTTCCGGGCAAGCCCCAAGAGGCCGGCGCTGCGCTCTACGCGCTGCTCCACGAGCTCGATCGCGAGAAATACGCGCTCATCCTCTTCGAGGCGCCGCCCAGCGCGCCCGGATGGGAGGCCGTCGTGGACCGGCTGAAGCGGGCGTCGGTCGATGGCTCCGCCAAAGGCGGGACGTCGCCACGCTGACGATTGCCTCGACAAATACTTTAGGTGTATAGCTTTTGCCCTCGATGGGGCTGGACGGGCGCGTCGCACTGGTCACGGGCGGAGGTCGCGGCATCGGCGCGGCGATCGCTCGGCGTCTGTCGCGCGAAGGCGCGCGGGTCGTCGTGGTCGATCGCGAGCGGACGCCGCTCGCCGCGGAGATCGGCGCGCTCGACGTGGACTGCGACCTCACCGACATGGCGTCGATCGAGGCGGCGCTCGCGCACGTGAAGCGCGACGCGGGGGACGTCGCGGTGCTCGTGCAGAACGCCGGCGTCGGCGAGAGCGCGCCCTTCGCCCACACGACCGACGAGATTTGGAATCGCGCGATGGCGATCAACGTGACCGCCGCGTTTCGCGTCTCGCGCGCGCTCGTGCCCGCGATGGTCGCGGCCAAGTGGGGACGCATCGTGAACGTCGCGTCGATCGCCGGGCTCATCGGCCAGGCCTACGTGAGCGCGTACTGCGCGTCGAAGCACGCGCTCGTCGGGCTAACGCGCGCGATGGCGGTCGAGCTCGCGAAGACGGGTGTCACCGTGAACGCGGTGTGCCCTGGGTTCGTCGACACCGAGATGACCGAGAAGACGATCGCGAACATCGTCGCGAAGACGAAGCGCACGCCCGAAGTGGCGCGGAAATCGCTCGAAGAGATGAACCCGCAGAGGCGGCTCATCCAACCCGAAGAAGTGGCCGACGCCGTCGCGATGCTTTGCAGCGACGGCGCCCGTGGCATCAATGGACAGGCCATCCCGATCGATGGTGGCCAGGTAACGAAGTAAACGAGATAGGTGAAAGCAATGACCTCGCAGATCGTTTCTCCCCCGAACATGCCCAAGCCGCGCGGCTACGCCGATGGGCTCATCGTGCCGAGCGGGCGCTTCCTCTTCATCTCCGGGCAGATCGCGTGGGACAAGGACGCGCGCATCGTCTCGCCGGATTTCGCGACGCAGTTCCTCGCGGCGCTCGACAACGTGATCGGCGTCGTGCGCGCGGCGGGCGGCGGCACGCAGCACATCGTGAAGCTCCTCGCGTTCGTGACCGATCTCGACGCGTACCGCTCGGCGACGAAGGCGATCGGCGAAGGCTGGCGCACGCGCATGGGCAAGTACTACCCGGCGATGAGCCTCGTGAAGGTCGCGGGTCTCCTCGAGCCGGGTGCGCTCGTCGAGATCGAAGGGCAAGCGGTGCTGCCTTGAGGAGCGCCCCACAAACGGTTTCGAGGATCGGCGCAGGCGAGGTCGCGGTGAGCGCGTGGGTGCGCATGCTCGAGTGCCACCAGCGCATGCTCGCCGCGCTCCGCGACGAGCTCCTCCCGGAGTGCACGATGGCGCGGTTCGATCTCCTCGCGACGCTCGATCGCACCGACGGGCAGCCGCTCGCGTCGCTCAGTCGCGTGCTCCTCGTGACGGCGGGGAACCTCACGGGTCTCGTCGATCGCGCGGCGCGCGACGGGCTCGTCGTGAAGCGCTCGGACGCGCGCGACCGCCGCGTCTCACGCGTGTATCTTACACGTAAAGGGCGCGCGCTCGTGCAGCAGCTCGTCCCGCGCCACGCGCGCGCGGTGCAGCGCACGCTCTCGCCGCTCTCCGTGCAGGAGCAGAGCGATCTGCGTCGGATCCTCGGGAAGCTGCGCGACGGCTTGCAGGACACATGATCAACACGAAGACCTTCCGCACCACGATCGCCGGCGGCGTCGCCGAGATCGTCCTCGATCGTCCCGATCGCCTCAACGCGCTCACGTTCGCGATCTACGAGGAGCTGCGCGACACGTTCGCGGCGCTCGACCACGAAGAGTCCGTCAAGTCCGTGATGATCACCGGCGAGGGGCGCGCGTTTTGTTCCGGCGGCGACGTCGAGGACATCATCGGCGAGCTCTTCTCGCGCGACATGAAGGGGATGCTCGCGTTCACGCGCGTCACGGGCGCGCTCATCGAGAACATCCGCAAGGTGCGGCGGCCCGTCGTCGCCGCGGTGAACGGGACCGCGGTCGGCGCGGGAGCGGTCATCGCGCTCGCGTGCGACATGCGCATCGCGAGCGAGAAGGCGAAGTTCGGGTTCATCTTCCCGCGCGTCGGCCTCTGCGGCGCCGACATGGGCGCCGCGTATTTGCTTCCGCGCGTGGTCGGGCTCGGCCGCGCGAGCGAGCTCCTCTTCATGGGCGACGTCATCGGCGCCGAAGAGGCGTATCGCATCGGCCTCGTGAATCGCGTCGTCGCGCCGGACGCGTGCGTTCCGCAAGCGCGCGAGCTTGCCGCCCGGCTCGCCGCGGGCCCGGCGTTCGCGCACGGCATGACGAAGCAGATGCTCGAGAGCGAGCACACGATGCCGCTCGCCGCCGCGATCGAGGCCGAGGCGCAGGCCCAGGCGATCTGCATGATGCACCCGGATTTCCGCGCCGCGTACGACGCGTGGAAGGCGAGCAAGAAATGACCGCGCCGCGCGCGTTCGTGGCGTCGCCGTGGGCCGATCCGGCGCCGTTCTACGAGGACGAGCACCGCATGCTCGCGCGTAAGCTCGAAGGGCTCAGGCTCGATCGCGACGAGGCGCTCGACGATCCGGCCGCGGTCGGCGCGCGCCTCGCGGAGCTCGGGCTCTACGCGTACCTCGCGAAGCCTAGCGCGCGGAGCCTCTGCGTCATCCGCGAGCAGCTCGCGTATCACTCGCCGCTCGCCGACGCCGTCTTCGCGGTGCAGGGACTCTGCACGCACCCGCTGCTCCTCGCGGGCCGCAAGGACGAGGTCGACGCGCTCGCGCGAGGGGCGCGCATCGGTGGCTTCGCGCTCACCGAGCCGGAGGCCGGCAGCGACGTCGCGTCGATGAAGACGCGCGCGCGCCTCGAAGGCGACGAGTGGATCCTCGACGGCGAAAAGACGCTCATCTCGAACGTCGGCATCGCGCACCAGTTCGTCGTCTTCGCGGTCGTCGGGTCCGCCGAAGGCGGGACGACGCAGTCGGCGACGGGCGGGTCCGGAAAGAAGACCATCAGCGCGTTCCTCGTGCCGGCTGACGCGCCGGGCGTGGAGCTCGTTCGCATTCCCCTCTCCGGCGATCATCCGCTCGGGCGCATCGTGCTCTCGACGTGCCGCATCCCGAAGAGCGCGCTCCTCGGAAACGTCGGCCAGGGGCTCTCGCTCGCGCTCGGCACGCTCGGTCTCTATCGAACGACCGTGGGCGCCGCGGCGAACGGCATGGCGTGGCGCGCGATCGAGGAGACCGTTCGTCACGTGACGACGCGCGAGCAGTTCGGACAGAAGCTCTCGGAGCTCCAGCTCGTCCAAGCCGCGATCGCGGACATGGCGACCGACCTCTGCGCGTCGCGCCTCCTCGTCGGCAGCGCCGCCTCCGAGCTCGACACCGATCGCACCGAGACCGAGGAGGCCAGGCGAAATCGCCGCGGCCGCCTCGCGTCGATGGCGAAGATGGTCGCGACCGAGAGCGCGCAGCGCGTGATCGATCGCGCCGTGCAGCTCCACGGCGGGATGGGCGTCGCGCTCGGCACGAAGGTCGAGCAGCTCTATCGCGAGATCCGCCCGCTCCGCATCTACGAGGGCGCGACCGACGTGCTCAAGCTGATCATCGCGAAGTCTCTGCTGTGACGAGCAAGCTGTTCTCACCGCTCGAGCTGCGCGGCGCGACGCTGCCGAACCGGATCGTGCTCCCGGCGATGGTGACGCGGCTCTCGGGCGAGGACGGGCTCGTCAACGACGCGATACGCACGAGATACACGCGTTTCTCGAAGGGCGGCGCGGGCCTCGTGGTGCTCGAGGCGATGGCGGTCCACGCGTCGAAGAGCGGGCCGCTCCTTCGCATCAGCGACGACGGGTTCGCGCCCGGCCTCGCGGATCTCGCGAAGCGCTGCCACGACGCGGGTCCGGGCAAGGTGTTCCCGCAGATCATCCACTTCTTGAAGATCTCGCGCTCGGGATGGCGGCAGACCGTCGACATGCTCTCGCACGAGGACATCGACGCGATCGTCGAGGCCTACGGGCAAGCGGCCGAGCGCGCGCGTCGCTGCGGGTTCGACGGCGTCGAGCTGCACATGGCGCACGCGTACACGCTCTCGTCGTTCCTCTCGCGGCTCAACGCGAGGCGCGACGAGTACGGCGGCTCGCTCGAGAACCGCCTCCGGCTCCCGCTGCGCGTGATCGAGCGCGTTCGCCGCGCCGTCGGAGAAGATTTCCCCGTGGGCGTGCGATTCGTCGGCGACGAGGCCATTCGCAACGGCTACACGGTGCTCGACGCAGGCCCGATCGCGGTGCGCATGGCGCGCGCGGGCCTCGACTACATCTCGCTCTCCGCGGGCGGCAAATTCGAGGACGCGCGCCCCATCGAGGGCGAGCCGCTCTATCCGTACACGGGTTACTCGGGCGATCGCTGCATGCCCGGGGCCGCTTATCCGGACGGCGCGAACCTCTACATCCCCGAGGCCGTCACGCGCGCTCTCCGCTCGGCGGGGCTCGCGACGCCGGTCGTCGCCGCGGGAAAGATCGGCACGCGCGAGCTCGCCGAGCAGATCCTCGAGCGCGGGCAGGGCGATCTCGTCGGCATGGCGCGCGCGCTCCTCGCCGATCCGGACATCCCGCGAAAGTGGCGCGCGGGGCGCGACGAGACCGTCGTGCGCTGCGTCTACGGAAACGTCTGCAAGGCGCTCGACGAGAACTTCAAACGTGTAGTCTGCACGCTTTGGCCGAAGCAGCTCGGAGCCGCGCCCGAGAGCGACGACGTGGTCGCGCCGGAGTGGCCGGCCTCGGGCGCCTCGCTCACCGCGGACGTCACCGGCGGTCGCGTGCTCCTCCGCTGGCGCGCCGCCACCGACAACGAAGCGATCTACGGCTACGAGCTCTTGCGCGCCGAGGCGGGCGGCATTTTGATGCACTATGCAAGCATTCGCGCCGCGTCGCTCCGCTTCGAGGACGCCCGCGTCGTCGGCGGCACGACGTACCGCTACGCGATCCGCCCCTACGATCTCGCTGGCAACCGCGGCCCGCTCACGCCATCGATCGACGTGCGCGTCCCGGACGAGTTCGCGCCTTCGCACGGCGCCACCGACGGCAGCGCGTGCGTCGGCGTGCGCTCTTGAGAATCAGGCCAGGCCGTGGGCGAGCTTCTTCGGCCCGTCCTGGAACATCACCTCGACCCGCGAAGGCTCGACGTCGATGACGACGCCCTTGCCGAATTTCGGGTGGACGAGGAAGGAGCCCTTGGCGAAGCGCCCCTGCGGCGCGTACTTCGCGAAGACCTCGTCAGGCTGGGCCGAGACGTCTTTCTCCCAATCCCATTGCTTCGGCGGGGTTTTCGGCGAGAAGAAGCCGTCGTCTCCTTCGCTTTCGCGATCCTTGCGACGGACCTCTTTGGTGCGCTTCATCGACATGGCGCGCACCATATAGGCTTTCGCCCGTCACCTTTCAATGCTGGCGTGCTCGATGCGGTCGAGGACGAACTGCCGAGGTTCGTTCTTGTCGAGGTCGAGCGCGTTCAACCGCGTTTCAGCGCGATCCATGATGATGCGCTGGAGGCGCACGCGCCGCTTGGTCGCGACGACCTCGTTCGTGTTTCGGTAGGCGATGACGAGCACGCGGCTCTCGAACCACGCTTGCTCGATCGCGCGGCGCACCGATTCGCTCGACGGACGCGCTGGGACGCCGACGTACGCTAGCTCCTTCAGCCGGCTCGAGAGCTCGCGCTGCGCGGAGCGATCGAGCGCGGCGCGCACCTTGTCGATCCCGGAGGCGAGCGTGGCGCTGAAAGGAAGGACGCGCATCTGCGTGAGCCACTCGCCGGCGCTGATGAGCACGGCCGCCTCGCGCGCGTTGAAGTTCACGGGCGGGAGCGCGTAGCCCTTGTCGAGCGCGTACCCGCCGCCGCGGCCGCGCTCCGCGACGAGCGGGAGGCTCGCGTCGCGGAGGCTCGATAGATCGCGATACGCGGTGCGGACGGTGACGCCGAATCGCTCCGCGATCGCCTCCGCGGTGGTCCCCGTGCGGCGGCCGCGGAGGTACTCGGCGATCGCGAAGAGACGCTCGGTGCGTTTCACGCGACCAAAACTGACATGAAGCTGACATCGCGTCCATGGGTTGAAAAAGCAGTGCGAGCGCACGGCGTGACGTGGTGGGGTTGAGCGGGGGAGGGCTGAAGCCATCTCACGCGTTGCCGTGCGCTCGCACGCAGACCGACTTTGCAGAGCGCGTACCAAAACGCGCTCCGAGCGAGTCCGCGCACTTACGCGCGCTCGAGGGTGGCCCGGCCAGGCCCAGGCCTGGCCCGGGGCCAAAGCGGTAGATCGTTCGGATCCGAACGATCTGTGCGTACGATGCCGCCCATGGAGGCACCCACGTTCCCGGAGGCGTTCAACCTCGCGGACTACTTCCTCTTCGAGCGGTTGAACGAAGGCCTCGGCGACGTCGTCGCGCTGCGCTTCGGCGCGCGGACGTGGACGTACCGCGAGGTCGCGGAGAAATCGCGGAAGTTCGCGGCGCTCCTCTCCGAGGCGGGCGTCACGCGCGGCGAGCGCGTGCTCATCGTCCTGCCCGACGTGCCGCCGTTCGCTTGGGTCTTCTACGGCACGCTCGCGGCGGGCGCCGTCGTCGCGATGGGCAACCCGGACGTCCCCGCGAAGTCGATCGAGTACCTCGCCGAGTACACGCAGGCCACCGCGGTCGTCACGGTGCCCAAGGTCAAAGAGGCGTGCAAATTCCCGACGCGCGGTGCGCGCGATTCTGGCTCGTCCCCGACGCGCCGACCGGCGACGACACCGAGCACGGCGAGCTCGCCGAGGCGCTCGCGCGCGCGCCGCACGATCCCGAGCTCCCGAAGACGCACCGCGACGAGCCCGCGATCTGGCTCTTCACGAGCGGCTCGACCGGCGAGCCCAAGGCGAACATCCACGCGCACCGCGACTTCGCCTTCAACACCGAGGTCTACGCCAAGCGCACCGTCGGCTATCGCAAGGGCGACGTCACGGTCAGCGTGCCGCGCCTCTATTTCGGGTACGCGACGGGCACGAACCTCATGTTCCCGTTCGCGGTCGGCGCGACGGTGGGCCTCTTCTCCGAGCGCCCCACGCCCGAGTCGCTCGCGCGCGCGATAGCGATGTACAAACCGACCGTTGTTACCAACGTACCGACGATGCTCGGCAAGCTCCTCGAGCACGACGCGGGCCTCCGGGCGAAAGGGGAGGCGGGGCTCGATTTCAGCTCGATCCGCTTCTCGCTCAGCGCGGGCGAGGCGCTCCCGGGCGCGCTCCTCGATCGCTGGCTCGAGCGCTTCGCGAGCGAGGTCTACGACGGCATCGGCTCGGCGGAGATGTTCCACATCTACGCGTCGAATCGCCCGGGCGACGTGAAGCTCGGCTCGCTCGGCAAGGCGGTCGAGGGCTACGAGCTCCGCATCTTGCCCGAGGACGCCGACGGGGCCGGGCGCGCCCGAGGTCGCGCGCGGCGAGATCGGCGTCCTCTGGGTGAAGGGCGACAGCGTCTCGATGGGCTACTGGCTCGATCGCGACAAGATCGTGGAAGACGTTCTTCGGGCACTGGTGCCGCACCGGCGATCTCTTCCGCATCGACGAAGAGGGCTACCTCTATTTCGCGGGCCGCGCCGACGAGCTCCTCAAGGTGAGCGGGCTCTGGGTCTCGCCCGTCGAGGTCGAGGAGTGCTTGATGAAGCACGAGGCCGTGCAGCTCGCGGCGGTCATCGGCGTCGAGGAAGAGGGCCTCGTCAAGACGAAGGCCTTCGTCGTCTTGCGCGCGGGCATCTTGCCGAGCCCGGCGCTCTCGAGCGCGCTCCAGGAGTTCGCGAAGGAACGCATGGCCAAGCACAAATACCCGCGCGTCATCGAGTTCGTCGACGACGTGCCGAAGAACGATCGCGGCAAGGTCGATCGCAAGGCGCTCCGCGAGCCGAAAATGACGCGCCTCGCGAGACATGACGACCGACGAGGTGCGCGCGCTCCTCGCCTCGGGAAAGCTCGTGACCGCGCTCGTGCCCGTTGGCAGCGTCGAGCCGCACGGGCCGCACCTGCCGCTTCGGACCGACACGCTCATCAGCGAGCGTGCGTGCGCGCGCGCCGTCGAGATCCTCGCGAAGCACAACGTCCCCGCGGTGATCGCGCCGAGCGTGCCGTACGGCGTCACCGACTACGCCGCGGGCTTCGCGGGCGCGATCGGCGTCCCGGCGGAGGCGCTCACGGCGTTCTTGCGTGCAGTCTGCACGCGACTGCTCGCGGACGGATTCCGCCACGTCTGCCTCGTGAACAACCACCTCGAGCCCGCGCACGACGCCGCCGTGCGCGCGGCGATCGAGGGTCTGCGCAGGACGAACGCGTCGGTCGCGTGCCCGCTCGCGCGAAGGTGGGGCCGCACGCTCACCGACGAGTACAAGCGCGGCAACTGCCACGCGGGCCAGTACGAGACGTCGCTCGTCCTCGCCGCGGGCGCCGAGGTGCGTGCAGAATACAAGGAGCTCCCCGCGGTCGCGACCAGCCTCTCGGACGCCATCCGCGCGGGCAAGACGACGTTCGCCGCGATGTCGCTCGATCGCGCGTACACGGGCGCGCCCGCCAGCGCGACGCGCGAAGAGGGCGAGTCGAGCTACGAGAAGCTCGCCGAAATGATCGCGACCGAGGTCGTCGAAGCCATCGCCAGCGCGATCCCGTAGTATCGGACCCGTGACCGCTCCGATCTTCGGGTTCAACGAGGCCAAAAAGGAAATCGTCCAGGCGGTGATCGAGCGCGTCACCGACTCGATCGCCGATCCCATCCTCGTGCTCAACGACGCCGCGTACCACGAGACTCGGCGGCTCGCGTCGAAGGGTGGCCCCGAGTACGCCGAGTGGCGTTCGCTCGCGGGGAGCCTCGGTCGCATCTCGAAGGACGAAGCGCGCGTGAAGCTCCAAGCGCTCTGCGATCGCTACGCGTGGGACGTCGCCGGCAACTTCAACCCCGTCGTCTACAAGTTCGCGTCGCGCGCGATGGCGCCGATCCTCGGCACGATCCTCTCTCCGCGCACGGTGCTGCGGAACATCCCGCAGCTCGGGAGCCTCCACGCGCTCGACGGGCGCATCGTCGTGCAAGGTCCGGTGGAGCGCATCGCGAAGCTCGCCGAGATCGGCACGCTCGTCTTCACGCCGACGCACCTCTCGAACCTCGACTCCGTCGTGTTCGGCTTCGCGCTCGAGCGCGCGGGTCTTCCGCCGGCGACGTACGGCGCGGGGAAGAACCTGTTCACGAACCCCGTGATGTCGTTCTTCATGCACAACCTCGGCGCGTACCGCGTCGACCGCCGGCTCAAGCACTCGCTCTACAAAGACGTGCTCAAGGCGTACTCGTCGGTGCTCATCGAGCGCGGGTATCACAGCCTCTTCTTCCCCGGCGGCACGCGCTCGCGCTCGGGCGGCGTCGAGCGCCGGCTCAAGCTCGGCCTCGCGGGCACGGGCCTCGAAGCGTTCGGGCGCACCGCCGAGCACGGAAAGACGCAGCCCGTGTTCTTCGTGCCTGCGACGATCAACTACATGCTCACGCTCGAGGCGGAGACGCTCATCGACGACTTCCTCCAGGAAGAAGGAAAAGGGCGGTACATCATCGAAGACGACGAGTCGACGCGCGTCGGACGCGTCGCGGCGTTCGCGCAGAAGCTCCTCGGCCTCGACGAGAGCGTCGTCATCCGCTTCGGCGAGCCGCTCGATTGCTTCGGCAACTGCGTCGATGACGACGGCACTTCGTACGACGCGCACGGTCGACGCGTCGACGCCGAGAGCTACCTCATCGGTGACGAGGGCAAGGCGCGCCGCGATCCCGCGCGCGACGTCCAGTACACGCGCGAGCTCGGCGAGGCGATCGTCGCGTCGTTCGCGAAGGACACGGTCGTCATGGCGACGCACGTCGTCGCGTCCGCCGCGTTCGCTCACCTGCGAAGGTCTGTAGGTAAAGGTGATCTCTTCGCCATCCTGAACCACCGCGATAGCGTCCGCGTTTCACGCGAGGAGCTCGTGACGAAGATCGGCGAGACCATGGAGGCCGCGCGCGATCTCGAATCGCACGGGAAAATCGTCCTTTCGCCGCAGCTCCGGTCTCGCCCGGCGCAGGTGCTCGACTCGGCGCTGCGCGCGTTCGCGGGGTACCACACGACCCCCGTTCTCGGCGCGGGCGCGACGGATCTCGTCCTCGAGGACACGCGCCTCCTCTTCTACTACCAGAACAGGCTCGCGGCCCACGGGCTCGCCTTCGACGCGATCCGTCCGAAGGCGAAAGCGTAGCGATCGCCGTCGACGAGGTTTACACTTCTCGTGTGGCAACCTCCGCACCGGCGCGTGAGGAGCTCGCTCACGTTCGCATCGTCCGTGAGCTCGGCGCGAGAGCTCCAGGAACCTATCTCGGTCATCGCGAGGACGAACCTCGCGACGTCGTGCTCGAGACCTACGCCAACCTCGATCCCAAATCGATGCGCGTCGTGTTCGAGACCGCGCGGCGCCTTCACGCGTCGCCCAAGCACCCGCACCTCGTCGCGGTGATCGCGGCCGATCGCATCGGCTCGGGCATCTCGATCGTGACCGACTACGTCGACGGCGTGCCGCTCGACCGCGTCTTCTTCGGCATGAGCCTCGGCGCGCGGCTGCGCGCGGTCGTCGATGTCCTCTCCGCGCTGAGCGCGCTGCACATGGTGCCCGACGGCGCGCCCGTCGTGCACGGCGGCATCCTCTTGCGATCGGCGTTCGTCGAGAAGACCGGACGAACCAAGCTCGGGTTCGCGTATCGCGAGCCCAAGAAGGAGTCGTACGCGCCCGAGGTGCTCCTCGGCGACGACTCGGCGATCGATCCGCGCTCCGACGTGTACGGCGCGGGCGTGCTCCTCTGGGAGGCGATCAACGGCGACGCGCTCTTCGGCGACGCGAAGGCCGAGGACGTCGTGCGCGAGCAGCTCTCGGGGCGCATCGCGAAGCCGCACGTGCCGCTCCGCGAGAAGTGGGCGTCGAGGCTCGTGCCGGTCGCCGAGCGCGCGCTCGCGATCGACCCGAAGGCGCGCTACGCGAGCGTCGCGGAGATGGCGGCCGCGCTTCGCATCGCGGTGCGCGCGCGCCTCATGACCCACGAGGACGTCATCGAGGATCTCTGGCCAGCGGAGACGAAGCCGAAGCACTCGAGCGGCATCGTCCCGGTCGCACCAGACGCCAGACCCGCCGCGCCGATCGTCGCGGAGGCCGCGCCGCAGACGCCGCCCGAGTCCGCGAGCCGGATCGAGATCGAGGTCGAGCCGTCGATCGCGCCCACGTCGATGGACCCCTCGCCGCCCGCGGAGGGCGCGGCTTCCGGGATCGTCCCGGTCGCGCCGATCGCCGAGACGAAGCCGCGCGTCGCGCCCGCGCCGACGCGCCGCGGTCGAACGTTCTTCGTGTTCGCGCTCGCGGCGTGTCTCGTGGCGCTCGCCGCGGCGTTCGCGCACTTCCGCGTTTCACGCATCGCCGCGCGTCCGGACGCGACGCCCGACGAGCCCGTCCCGACGTCGACGATCGGCGCGCCCGAGCGGCCCGCGGTCGAGCGGGAGGACACGCGCCCGACGTCGGCGCCCGCCGCGAGCGGCACGACAGCGCCCACCGCGACCGCTCCGCAGCACAAAACGAAGCCCGCAAAGAGGCTCGCGCGGCCCTCGTACGATCCCAGCTCGATCTAACCGAAGGCTTAAGCCGCCTCTCGACAGTTGATGCGAGGCGCTTTAGGGTTCGCCCGCCGATGTCTTCCAACGAGCCGACCCAGAACGCAGACCCCCAGCCGACGGCCGCCCCGAGCGACGAATCCGCGCCGAAGAGCACGAGCATTCCGCCGACGGAAGCCTCCGCGGGCTCCAGCGCAGAGGCGACCGAAGCGCACGCTCACGAGGGCGGCGAAGGCGGCGAGGACGAAGCTGCGGAACCGGGCGAAACCGCGGAAGCAGGGCAAGCCGCAGAAGGCACGCCCGCGCCCGGCGCGACGGCAGAAGGCGGCCCGAAGAAGAAGCGTCGTCGTCGCAAGAAGAAGAAGGGCGGCCCCGGCGGCGAGGTCGCAGCGGGCGGCGAAGGCGGCCAACCGCAGCAGCAGCAAGGCCAGCAGCAGCAAGGCCAGCAGCAGCAACGGCGCAAGGAGCGGCGGCCGCGTCCCGAGGGCGAGGCCCCTCGCGAGCGCCCTGCGTTCGGCGTCGGCGACGTCGTGTTCGGCAAGATCATCGAGATGACCGATGAGGCGCTCTTCATCGATCTGTCCGGCAAGGGGCACGCGATCTTCGATCGCCACGAGCTCCTCCTTCCCGAGGAGCCTGCGCAAGGACCTGGCAGCGATCTCCACGAGGACGACTTCGATCCCGGCGATCTCGTCGCCCACGAAGAGGGCGCGCCGGCCGAGGCGGCCGCGACGCCGCTCGCTCCCGAAGCCGCGGCCGAGCCGACGGCCGAGGGCGAGCCCGCGAAAGAGCGGCGCATCATCACGGTGAAAGAGGAGCCCGCGCCCCAAGAGCCGACTCCGACGCAAGCGTCGCCGAGCGAGCCCGAGCCCCCGAAGGCCGAAGAGCACAAGCGGGAGAGCGTGAGCCTCGCGGACGCGCCGATCGTCGTGACGCTCCCGCCGGTCGTGCTCGAGGTCGGAGCGAATTTCGTCGGCGTCGTGCACAACGACGGCGGCCGCGGCGGGCTCGTCGTCCTCACGCGTCACCCGCGTCGCGGGCGCGCGCACAAGATGGAAGTCGCCAAGGCGCTCCGCGAGAAGACGACGGTCAAAGGCCTCGTCACGGGCGTCATCAAGGGCGGCATCGAGGTCGACATCGAAGGCCTCCGCGCCTTCGCGCCCGCGTCGCACGTCGCGCTCCACCACGGCGCGCGCCTCCACGAGCTCATCGGGCAGCGCCTCCCGTTCTTCGTCACGCAGTACGCCAAGCGCGGCACCGACATCGTGCTCTCGCGCAAGGCGATGCTCGAGTCCGAGGCGAGGGAGAAGCGCGACGAGGCGCTCAAGCACCTCGTCGTCGGCACCGCGATCGTCGGCACGGTGCGCAGCGTCGTTCCGTTCGGAGCGTTCATCGACATCGGCGGCATCGAGGGGCTCGTCCCGCTCGCGGAGATGAGCCACAACCGCGGCGACAGCCCCAGCGACGTGTTCCACGTCAATCAAGAGGTCGAGGTGCTCCTCCAGCGCATCGACGTGAAGGGCAAGATCTGGCTCTCGCGCAAGGCGGTCCTTCCGGATCCCTGGGCCGAGGTCGCGAAGAAGTACGCCGAGGGCACGCGCCACAAGGGCCGCGTCATGCGCCTTCAGCCGTTCGGCGCGTTCGTCGAGCTCGAGCCGGGCATCGACGGCCTCATTCACACGTCGGATTTGCTCGACCAGCGCCGAGAAGCGCATCGAGAAGCCCGAAGACGTCGTGAAGGTCGGCGACGAGCTCGAGGTCTTCGTCGTGTCGCTCGACGTGGGCTCGCACAAAATCGGGTTGAACCCGGTTCCGCCGGGCTGGCCCGAGGGGCAGCCGTACACGCGCGTCGCGATCCACCGCGCGGTGAAGGTGCGCATCACGGGCTACGATCCGAACGGGCTCTTCGTGCAGATCCTCGGGGCGACGGGCCGTCAGTCGCGCGGATTCATCACCGCGGCGGGCACGGGCACACCGCGCGGCACCGATCTACGCAAGGCGTTCGCGATGAACTCGGAGCACGACGCGAAGGTGATCGAGATGGACCCGCGTCGCAGCGAGGTGAAGCTCTCGATCAAGGCGCTCGCGGAGGACACCGAGCGGAACGCGTACAAGAGCTACAAGCAGCAGGTGAAGACCGAGGCGAAGTTCGGGACGCTCGGTGATTTGCTGAAGAAGTCGCAGGACCGGAAGTAATTTTGGTCTCCCCCGGCTCGTGCTCGCGCCGGCTTCGCGATACGTGAGTCAATCTGGCCGGCGCTTGCGCGCGAGCCCTGCGCGCGAGCGGCCTCCGGCGTTCGGGGTACCAGTTGGTGCGCGCTTGCGCGATCCGCTCCGATTCGTCGCGCACAGCTCGGCGTACTGCGCCGGCGTTCGACCGACCTGCGCTTTGAAGTCGCGGATGAAATGCGCCTGGTCGAAATACCCGAGCTCTTGCGCGAGCGCGGACCAGCACGGCGGCTCGCCCGAGGCGACGCGCTCGCACGCCTCGTGGACGCGGTAACGGCGGATGATCCACTTGGGCGACACGCCGACGTAACGGCGAAAGAGGCGCTCGAGCGTGCGCGCGGAGACCGCGACGCGATCTGCGAGCTCGCGCGTGCGACCCATCGATGGATCCTCGCGCGCGACGAGGACCGCTCGCGCCGCGAGTTCGATGTTGTCGTCGCGCACCGGTTCGCGCGAGCGAAGGAAACGCTCCACGCTCTCGACGCACGCGGCGCCTCCGCCTCGCGCGAGCACGCTCGCCTCGAGCGCCGCGCCCGCTTCGCCGAAGACCGACGCGATCGATCGCTCTTTGCCCGCGAGCTCGGCGACGTCACGCGTGTAGATCGCGCGGAACGCGCCCGGACGGAATTTGACGCCGAGCACCCAGCCGCGTCCCTCGAGCTCGGCGACGAACCGCGTCGTGCCGAGGCCGACGCCGGGCCGGTGCGTTCCGATGACCACGTTCACGCACGGGTGCGGGAGCGTCTCTTGCGCGAACGTCTCGCGTCCGCGCAGATCCCACGCGATGAGCCAGTAGCGCTCGACCAGCCACGCGAGATCCGCCGAGGGCGCGACGCGATCGAGCGTGAAGTTCCCGCGCCCCGCGCCCGGGTTGAGGATGCCGCGCGTGCTCATGTCGCGTTTCTACAATACGCCGGCGGCGCGCCGTCGCACCCTGCGCGTATGGAAGAGACGAAGACCTACGAAGGAAGCTGTCACTGCGGCGCCGTGAAATTCGAAGTCACGATGCCGCCGCCCGCGAAAGCGTACGCGGGCAATTGCTCGATCTGCATGCGCGCCGGCTGGCTCCTCGCGTTCGTGCCCGCGTCGTCGTTCCGCGCCCTCTCGGGCGAAGAGACGATGCGCGACTACCAGTTCGGCAAGAAGAGCATCAACCACCTCTTCTGCCCGACGTGCGGCGTCCGTCCCTTCTCGCGGGGCCAGAAACCGAACGGCGAGCCGACGGTCGCGATCAACTTGCGATGCCTCACCACGTTCGATCCCACGAAGCTCCCCGTCGACAGCTTCGACTGCGCGGCGCTCTGATCAGGGAGGCTGGCAGGGGATTTCGCACTGCGAGCCGCCGTCGACCGCGCGCGAGACGCTGATGACGTTGGGGCTGCACTCGGTCATGCAGTAGCCGTCCGCGCAGAGTGCGTTGATCGTCGCGTCGCCCAGGACGAACTGCGCGTACCACGCGCGGCAGTACGCGTCGCCGACATCGCCAACGACGCACGTCAGCGGGTCGTAGTTGATGCCGTCCCACGCCGAGCAGCTTCGGGCATCGACGAGCCCGATGCAGATCGGTGGCGGCCAGCCTGGTGGCGAGACGACGGGAGCGCCGTCGGCCACGCAGTCGTCGTTCTGCACGCAGGGCGGATGCGACAGCCACGCGGCGGCGTCGTAGTTTGCGCACCGCGAGCCAGGTGGCGCGAGCGCGTCGACATTCCCAGCGAGACTCAAGCCATCCCACCCGTCGTCGATCCGAGCGCCACAGTCCCCAAGCAGAAGACCGCTGCCGAGCAGCGTGATGCAAAGCGCCAAACTCAATCTCCGAGAGCCGATCAGATCGCAACTCCGTTCGTGCGCGAGGCGCCCACCCTCAGCAGACCTCATCCTCCCACGTTCGCCCGACTGCGCAACTTCGTGCATTGACGCTCGAACGACGCTCGGTTCGCTCGATAGGCCGCTCGCGCGCCGTTGTTTAACGCTTGCGGGCCGCTGCGAAGAGGCTCTCGTTCTCCGAGAAGACCTCGAGGCCTTCGCCGCCGAACCGCGATCGCGCAAAGAGCCGGCCGAGGTCATCCGGCGATCGGTGGAGGAGCCGGCGCTCTCCGCCAACGAGGACCGTTCCGCCGGGCGTGAGGTGCTCGTGCGCCCAGTTCAAGAGCACGATGACGTAGTCGTCCTCGAGGTAGTCGACGAGACCGACACAGTAGATGAGGTCCTGCGGGCCCATCGCGCCGCGGCTCCGTCCGCAAACGAGCCGAACGACGTTGTCGCGAACGCATGTGACGTGCCTCGTGACGTCGAGCCGCGCGGCTTTCTCGCGCACGAACGCGAGCGCTTCGGGGTTGTTGTCGACAGCGGTGAAGTGCATTTGGGCGTGCCGCGTCGCGAGCACGTCGAAGATCTCGCCACGTGTGCTCGAAGCGAGGCTGGCGACGCGTGGACGTGCGCGCCCCGCGATGGCTTTCGCGATCAGTTGGGTCGTCTCCATGACGCCACCGTAGGAAGCGCGACGAAGCCGGGCATGTGCCGGAAGTCACATGTTCGTAGCGTGTGACTTTCGCCACATGTTCAGAAGCGCGCTCCACGCCACGATGCGCGCCATGACCCACTCGACCTTTCGCGACACCGTCAGCGCTGCCAGGAGCTCGTTGCTCGTCTGGTGCGCGATCGCTTGGCTCTACACGCGCCGCGATCCCGTGCGCCTCTTCTGATCACGACGTGACGAGCGCCGCCGCGATGCAGCAGCTCGCCGCGGCCGTCACGCGAGCGTCGGGTGTGGCGCGAGCCGTCGATGCGCACCTCGCGGCGCTGCGCATTGGATGATTCCCTGAGCCCACGTGTTCGTGCCATGATCGCGCGAGCTGTGATCTCGTCGCGTTCGATCGTCATCGCTTGCGCGTTCGGAGCGGTCGTCGCCGCGTGCTCCGCGCTCACGTCGCTCGATGATCTGCGCGGGACCACGAGCGACGCCGCGGGCGAATCGGCGGTTGAAGCGAGCGGCGGCGATGGCGGCCTTCCTTGGTCCGACGGCGCGGCGTTCTGCTCGTCGTTCGGCCAAGCGCACACGTTCTGCTCCGATTGGGACGAGCCTTCGGCGGGCCCAGCGACCGCGTGGAACAACACGTGGGTCGTGAGCGGCGTCGCTGGCGTGACGAACGCGCCGATCGTCACGCCGCCCGGCGCGCTCGCCGCGTTCTTGCCCGACGCGGGGAGCGGGCTCGCGATGTCGGCCGTCGCCAAGACGTTCGCGTCGGTGACGAACCTCCACTGCGCGTTCGACATGTACGTCGTGCAGACGAGCACGGGCCAGGTCGGCTTCGCGGATTTCTTCTTCGACGGCATCGGCGGGTCGGACATGGAGCCCGCGATCGACGGCACCGGGATGGTGGCGATGGCCGCCGCGTCGTCGAACACGCCGATTCAAACGATCACGCTCGGACGATGGCACCACTTCGACTGGACGATCGCGCGAAACGCATCGACCGCTGCGGCGACGCTCGTGCTCGACGGCGCGCAGGCCTATTTCAACGCGCAGGTGCTCTCGAACATCCCCGCGAGCACCACGACGATGGGCGTCTCGCTCGGGTTCTCCGGCGAAGGCTCGCGCGATTGGGTCATCGCCTACGACGATTTGATCTGCGACGCGCAGTGATCAGCTGATTGCGACTACTTCTTCTCGGCGGCTTCCGCGGCGAGCTCGCGTTCGAGATCGTCCACCGCGAGGCGCGCGGCGCGCACCTTCTCGAAGGCCTCTTCGACGGCGCGCGTCACGCCCGTCTTCTGGGCGCGCGGGGCCTCACGAATCACCGCGAGCGCCTTGTCCACTTCGGTCTCCGCGCGTGTGAGCTCTCGTTTCGCGAGCTCGAGTTTGTTGATGTCTTCGTCCATGTGAGTCTGCGAAGGTTCGCACGAACGGCTCGCCGCGCGTCATATTCCGGTCATGAGGGGTGGAAGAAAACGCGGGGCGCGGCGTAGGATGGCCCATGCGTTCGAACATCCGTATCGGGGGCGCGCTGCTTTTCGCGGCGTGCGGGGTCATCATCTTCGCGGCGTCGTCTTCACGCGCAGCGCCGCAGCTAGCCGACAACGGCGAGGGCGTGGCGCTTTGCGGCTCGGACTCCGACTGCCAAGGCCACGGCAAGTGCAGCAGCGGCACTTGCAATCACTGCGGCTCCGACTCGGACTGCAAGACCGGGCACTGCTCGAGCGGCATGTGCGGCTCCTGCGGGTCCGACTCCGACTGCCGCGGCAACGGCAAGTGCAGCTCGGGTCAGTGCGGCAACTGCGGGTCGGACTCGGATTGCCCGAGCCACAGCTGCTCCGGTGGGCGCTGCAAAAACTATTACCCGTGACGTGAGCGTCAGCGCGCGAGCGCCTTCGTCAGCGCATCGAGGGCCGCGCGATCGAGCGCGCCACCCTCGAAGATCGTGCGCCCGTTCGCGTCGAGGACGAGCGTCGCCGGAACTCTTCGGCGGCCGACCTCCGCGAACGCGCCGCTGTCGAGCAGGCGCGGGTAGGGAGGCGGCGCGGACGCGATCGCTTCGGCGGTCGTGTCGATCGCGATCGAGACGAGCACGAAATCGTGGCGCTCGAGCGCGAGCTGATGAAGGCGGAGGAGCGCCGGCTCTTCTTTGCGGCATCCTTCGCACCATGGCGCCCAAAGCGAAGCGACGGTCACGCGACCTTTGGCGAGCTCCGCGAGGTTGGTCGTCGTGCCGCGCGCGTCCGTGATCGGCACGTGCGACAGGTCCGCGCTCGGCGCGGTGGGCGGAGCAGCCTCGCGCGCGCACGAGGCCGCGAAGACGAGCGCGATCAGAAGAGGACTGCGGTGGAGCATGTGAAGATGTTCGCGGCGAGATCGTTGGTTCGAACATACCGCTCGTACGCGACGTCGAAATGCAGCGTGCCCTCTCTTCCGCGCGGCACGTCGATGCCCAAGCGGCCCGTAAACGAGTCGGAGTCGAGCGGAGCGAGATCGCTGTCGGCCGTGCGCAGCGCCCATGATGGATTGGCGCGCATCGTGAAGAAGCTCGCTCCGGTCTGCGTGTGGTGCCGATACCCGACGCCGACGTAGAGCGATTTTCCGACGTGCTGGAGCAGCTGCGCCTCGAACGTGTGCGCGAGGATCGACCAGTCGTCGGAGTAGAGCCTGTAGTAGCCCTTGAGCACCGCGTTCCACGGGAGCGCCTGGGCCACGCGGCCGACGATCGAGTGACGAAGGCGCGTCGTCGGCAGTAGCTCGTTGTCGACCGTTCCGCCTTGCATGGGGACGATGTTCCACGTGTTGCCGAGCTCGCCCGTCTGCAACGTGAGGCCGTAGCTCGCCTCCGCGATCGTCGTCGGTGAAAGGACCTGCGTGACGGAGAGCGTGGCGGTGTCCGTGCTTCGTCGCGCGATCCCCTGGCGCACGCCGGCGAGATCGAACCGGTCGAACCAGTCCAAGCTCGACAGGATGCCGACCGTGAGCACCGTGTTCTGCTCGAAGAAGCCCTGGCTCACCGACATGCCGACGAGCCACGAGCGAAACTCCTCCTCGAGGTGAGCGCCGCTGCGAAACGTGATGTCCATCGTCGGCGTGGCTTTGTATTGCACCGACCAATCGATGGCGCCGGCCTCGTTCTGGCGCGAGGCGTTGCTGAGCACGTCGGGCGTCGCGCCGCGATCGATCGCGTTGGCTGATGCGGACGTCACGATGTCGACGGGGACCCAGATGCGATGCGTGATGCGATCGCCTTGACGCGCGCTCACCTCGAGCTGCGGCTCGAACACCGTGAGCCGCTCCGAGCCGGGGCCCTCGATGGGGCCCGCCTTCGACTGGTAGCCGTGACCGTCTTGTTCGTACGCCGTGAGGCGAAGCGCGATGGACGTGAGCCGAATCGCGTCGTCGGGTCGTGGCCCCAAGATTCGCGCGAAGTCGATTTCATCGGCACGCGCGAGGCTCGTCCAGGTGAAGACGAGAAGCGCGAGCCAAATCCGGGTCATTGACAGCTGCAGCCTCCACCCGCGCTCGCCCCGTCGCCTCCAGCGGCTCCTTCACGCGTCGTGTAGACCTTCTGCCTGCGGTATGCGTCGAGCGGCTCGTCGTGCAGGGTCATGAGCGGGTCGGCGAGCCGACCGCGGCGATTCTGCGGGACGATCACGCATCCCGAGAGGGCGACGCACGCGACGATCCACCGCGCGAGCTTCAAAAGGAACCTCCGACGATGAATCCAGCCGCCGTTCGGGAGATCGTCGGCGCGACGCGAACGCCCTTGAAGAGCGCGACGTCGACGAGGCCGATGATCGATCCGAGGAGCCCCACGCTCGTGAACACGTAGACGAGCCGCTGATCCGGGTTCAAGAGCATCTGATCGAGCGTCTGAGTCTGAGAGCCGAGCACGATGGCGTTGCCGATCGTCGCGGCGAGCGGCACGGCGGAAAAAGCTGCGCCGCGAAGCCACTGGCCGGTCATCGCGTGCGCCACGAAAGGCCCGAGCGCGAGTCCCGCGCTGCACGTGATCCAACCCGCGCGCGCTTGATCGAGGCCCGACTGATCCGAGCCGACGAGGGCGACGCCGATGGCGAAGCTCACCGCGTCGATCGCGGCGCCAACCGCGAACGCCGCGGTCTTCGTCGCTGTTTCCGGTGGCGGCGGCGGCGGCTCGACGAGGACCGAGCCCGACAGTGCGACGAGAACGAGGTGCGGCAGCATGGCGCGACGAAGCTAGGCCGCGAGCGTTATCACCCGCGCGAGTCGCACGCCAGTGGCGATCGGGTCAGAGCGTGAGCGGATCGGACGTCGTGACGTGCGGCGGCCTTGGGCGCGGCGCGGCTCTCACCGGCTTGTGTCGCTTCGGTGTGGGCGGAGACGTGGGGGCCGCAGAAGGCGCCGTCGTCGGCTGCGGCGCGACGAGCGGCGTCTCGATCTTCGTCACGGTCACGGGGAGGGGCGCGGCAGTGATCGTGACCTCGCTCGTCGGCGCCGGCCGCGTACGCGAGACGTACAAACCTCCCGCCCCGACGAGGGCGCCTGCGAGGATCGCCGTGCTCAAGAACCAACCGCGCTTCGCGCGCGGAGGCGGAGACGCGGGCGCGTCGTCGAACAGCTCCGGCGGCGGCGGCTCGTCGAAGAACGCGTCCTCGTCGGAGATCTCGACGAGCTCGAGCTTCGGCGCTTCGGCGGGTCCGTCGGTCTTCGTCTGCGACGTCCCGCCTTCGGCGGGTCCGTCGGTCTTCGTCTGCGACGTCCCGCCTTCGGCGGGTCCGTCGGTCTTCGTCTGCGACGTCCCGCCTTCGGCGGGTCCGTCGACAACAACGAAGGTGCCGTTCTCGATGCGGCCATGGTCGAGCATGGTCGAGGCGTTCGCGAAGATGCTCAGCTGCACGCGTCGCCCGCAGTGCAGATCGGTCGCATCCCAAATCGTCACGCCGCCTTGCGCGACGACGATCCTTTCGAGTCGATATTTGCCAAAAATGTCCACGACCCGAAGGGAGCAACCGTCGTGCCGCTCGTCTTGTATGCTCCGGCCATGTTTCGGCGCGAATTCGTGGTGGGGACGCTGCTCGTCGCGTGCACGAAGAAATCGAGCAAGCTCGCGCTCGCGGTGATCCCGAAGGGGACGTCGCACGAGTTTTGGAAGAGCGTTCACGCGGGAGCGATCAAGGCAGCGCGCGAGCTCGGGAACATCGACGTGATTTGGAAAGGGCCGCTTCAGGAGAACGACCTCAAGGGGCAAATCGACGTGGTCGACGGGTTCGTCGCGCAAGGCGTGAAGGGCATCTTGCTCGCGCCGCTCGACGACAAGGGGCTCGCCGCGCCCGTGAAGCAGGCGGTCGCCGCGGGGATCCCGGTCGTCATCTTCGACTCCGATTTGCAGGGGCAGGACCACGCGAGCTTCGTCGCGACCGACAACTTCGCCGCGGGGAAGATGGCCGGCGACGCGCTCGGCAAGCTGCTCGACAAAGAGCACGACCAAGTGATCGTCCTCCGTTACCAGGAGGGCTCGGCGAGCACGCAAAAGCGCGAGGACGGGTTTCTCGAGGCGATGAAGGCGTTTCCGTTCGTCCAGATCGTCTCGGCGAATCAGTACGCGGGCGCGACGGTCGAGACCGCGCAGAAGGCGAGCGAGAACCTCCTCGCGGCGCACCCGAACGTCGACGGAGTGTTCTGTCCGAACGAGTCGAGCACGTTCGGCATGCTCATGGCGCTGCGCGGGACGAAGCTCGCGGGCAAGGTGAAGCTCGTCGGGTTCGATAGCTCGAGCGCGCTCGTCGACGGGCTTCGAAAGGGCGAGATCGACGGCCTCGTGCTCCAGAACCCGCTGAACATGGGCTATCTCGGCGACGAAGACGCTCGCGTCGGTGATCAAGGGCGAGAAGGTCGAGAGGCGCATCGACACGGGCGCGCAGCTCATCACGCGAGCGAACATGGACTTGCCCGCGCAGAAGGAGCTGCTCTCGCCCGACTTGAAGCAGTGGTTGGACGAGTGAGCGGGCTCGTCGCGCGCGGCGTCGTGAAGGCGTACGGCGCGACGCGCGCGCTCGCCGGGATCGATCTCGAGGCGAAGACCGGCGCGATCACCGCGGTCATCGGGCAAAACGGCGCGGGGAAGAGCACGCTCATGGGCGTGCTCGCGGGAGCGGTCGCGCCCGACGCGGGGACGATGACGCTCGACGGCGCGCCTTACGAGCCGCGCTCGCCGCGCGACGCGCGGCGCGCCGGGGTCGCGATGGTCCATCAGGAGCTTTCTCTGTGTCCGCATTTGTCCGTGGCGGAGAACGTGATGCTCGGCGCGCTCCCCGTGCGTCGCGGCCTCGTCGATTGGCCGCGCGCGCGCGAGCTCGCGGAAGCGGCCCTCGAGCCGCTCGCGGGGAAGAACGCGATCGATCCGCGCGCGACGGCCTCGGAGCTGTCGATCGCGAACCAGCAGCTCGTCGAGATCGCGCGAGCCCTCGCCGATCCTGGGTGCCGCGTGCTCATCCTCGACGAGCCAACGAGCAGCCTCGGAAGCCGCGACACCGACCGCCTCTTCGAGCGCCTCCTCGCCTTGAAGACGCGCGGCATCGCGATCGTCTACCTGTCGCACTTCCTCGAAGAGGTGAAGCGCATCGCCGATTGCTTCGTCGTGATGCGCGACGGAAAGAGCGTCGGCGAGGGCGAGGTCGCGGGCGCCTCGATCGACGAGATGGTCGAGCTCATGGCGGGCCGGCGCGCGTCGAACCTCTACGCGCGCTCGCCACGCGCGCCTCGAGACGTCGTGCTCTCGGTCGAGGGCGTGGGCGAGAGGCTCGAGCTTCGCCGCGGCGAAGTGGTCGGTATCGGCGGGCTCATCGGCGCCGGTCGCACGGAGCTCTTGCGCGCGATCTTCGGGCTCGACGCGCCGAAGCGAGCAGCGATCCGCGTCAAGGGCGCGCTCGGGTGGCGCTCGCCGCCCGCGCGGCTCGCGCAAGGCGTCGCGATGTCGAGCGAGGATCGCAAGGCCGAAGGTCTCGCGACCGCGCTCACCGTCGCCGCGAACGTGACGCTCGCGCGCTCGCGCGGGTGGTTCGTCACGAAGAAGAGCGACGAAGAAGCCACGGCGCCTTGGATCGAAAAGCTCGGCATCCGAGCGCGACCTTCACAGGCCGTCGCCGAGCTATCGGGCGGAAACCAGCAAAAAGTCGCCCTCGCGCGCGTCCTCCACCACGGCGCGGATGTGCTCCTCGTCGACGAGCCGACGCGCGGAGTCGACGTCGAAGCCAAGGCGCAGATCTACGCGCTCATCGATCGCGAGGCGCGCGAGGGCAAGGCGGTGCTCGTGGTCTCGAGCTACTGGCCCGAGCTGCTCGGCGTGTGCGATCGCATCCACGTGATGCGTCGTGGAGAGCTCGGCCCGTCGCACGCCGCGTCCGAGGTGGACGAGCACTCCCTACTTCGCGAAGCGGTCCAATGAAGCGTCATCGCTGGCTCGGCCCGCTCGTCGCGCTCGTCCTCGTCTTCGCGCTCTTCGCGCTCATCCTGCCAGGGAGGTTCACGCAGACGATCACGCTCGTGACGATGGCGCGCGCGACGGCCGTCGTCGGCATCGCCGCGACCGGCACGACGATGGTCATCATCCTCGGCGGGATCGATCTCTCCGTCGGCTCCGCGGTCGCTTTGACGACCGTCGTCATCGCGCTCGCGTTGAACGCGCAGCTCGGCGCGGCGGCGGCGATCGTCCTCGGCGTGCTCGTCGCGCTCGCGGCCGGCACGCTCAACGGAGGCGTCAGCGTGGGCTTCGGCATCACGCCGTTCATCGTCACGCTCGGCACGATGGGCATCCTGCGCGGCGCCGCGATGGGCCTCGCGCACGAGCGGCGCGTCTACGCAGACGCGCACGGCATCGACGCGCTCGTCCTTCCGGCGCACGCATTTCTGGGCGTTCCGCTCGCGGTGTGGCTCCTCGCCTTCGTCGCGGGCGCCGTCGCGTTCGTGCTCAACAACACGCGCTATGGCCGCCAAGTCTTCGCCATCGGCTCGAACGAGCGCACGGCTCTCCTCGCGGGCGTGCCCGTGAAGCGCATCAAGATCATCACGTACGCGATCGCGACCGCGCTCGCCGGCATCGCGGGGGTCGTCGAGTTCGGCCGGCTCACGGTCGGCGATCCCACGGACTCGGTCGGCCTCGAGCTCGCGGTCATCGCGTCCTCGGTCATCGGCGGCGCGTCGCTCACGGGAGGCGAAGGCTCCGTCCTCGGCACGGTCTTCGGCGCGATGATGATGACCGTGATCCAAACGGGCTCGAGCTTCCTCGGGCTCGCGAGCTGGGTTCAGATGATGCTCACCGGCGTCATCATCGTGGGCGCGGCCGGTTTGGATCGGCTGCGGCGGCGCTGATTCACGGCCAGCGCGGGTCGTGCTCGGGCGGCGCGTGGAGCTCGGGCCAGCGCGAGCGGACCGAGTCGTGTGGCCACACGTCGCGGAGCGTCGAGGCGTGCGGCGTCTTCGACGTGTAGACGCCGCGCCATCCGGTGTGCGCGTGCGCCATCGCCCACGCGAAGATGTCGTCGCGTCCGGCGCGCGGCGCGAGGACCGTGTCGAAGATGCGCTCTCCCGTCTGGATGCGTCGTTCGAGCTTCGCGAAGCCACCCACGGTGATGCGCGCGTCCGTCTTCGGCAGCACGATGGGCGCCTCGCGACCGACGCCCTCGAAGAACGCGACCATCGCGCGCGCGCGCTCGAACCGCGGGTGGTGGACGACGCGCATCTCGATGAGGTTCTGCTCGTTTCGCACGAGATCGAGCACCAAGCTTCGCTCGACCTCCGGGGATGCGCCGCGTGCGACCGCGTCTTCGTACCGCCGCCAAGCCTCGCGCATGAACCGCGGCGTCTCCGCGCCCAGATGCGTGGTGCGCCCGAGCAAGTGGTGGAGCACGTGGTGCCACGCGTCGTCGAAGATGAGGAAGTTCGCGCGCTCGAGGAAGCAAAAGAGCTCTCGCGTCGCGGCTTCGGTGAAGACGTTCTCCGGCGCGCGCAGCGCGACGCCGAGATCGGTCATCAAGTACCCCGCGTTTCGCGAGACGAGGTGCGCCATGAGAAGCCACGGGAGCTCGACCTCGTGGGAGCGCGCGAACGCGTAGAGCTCGAGGTAGCTCGCCGTCCGCGAGACGTTGTCGCGATTGCGCTCGCCGCGCTGCGCGAGAAACCGCTCGAGCGCGCGAATGTCGTCTCGAGCGAGCGTCACGCGGGAGCGATCCCCAGCCGCTCGAGCGCCGCGCGCGCGTCGTCGATGAACATCGCGATTCGGTCGGCGTGGGTTCGAAACGAAAGGACGCACGCGCGGAGCACGAAACGGCCCGTGACCTTCGTCCCCGTGATGAACACGCGCTGGCGGTGGTTGATCTCACGCATCCACTCGCGGTTGAGCTCGTCGAGCTCGGCGTCGGTCTCATCCCGCGCGCGGCCGATGCGAAACGCGAAGAGCGACAGCTCGGGCTCGGCGACGATCTCGACGCGCGGCATCGCGCGGAGCGCTTCGCACGCTTCGTGCGCGAGATCGAGCTTCTCGTCGAGCGCGTCGCGAAAGACGCCGATGCCGTGCATCTTGATCGGGAGCCACACGCGGAGACCTCGGAACGGTCGCGAGAGCTCGGGCCCGAGATCGCAGAAGTCGGTGCAGTCGACGTCGTCCTGCATCGGCGGCAAGTAGCTCGCGTGCATCGCGTGGGCGCGCTTGAGCTCGCTCGCGTCGCGCACGACGAGCGAGCCCGTTCCATACGGTAAAAATAGGGTTTTGTGAGGATCGAGCGCGATCGAATCCGCGCGCTCGATGCCGGCGAGGGCGCGGTGGCCGCGCTCGGTGAGCGCGAAGAATCCGCCGTACGCGCCGTCGACGTGGAGCCACGTCTTTTTCTCTTGGGCGAGGTCTGCGATCGCCTCGAGTGGATCGACGGCGCCCGTGTTCGTCGTTCCGGCGGCGGCGACGACCAAGAACGGCGTCCGCCCATCGCGCTCGTCCGTCGCGATCGCCTCGCGGAGCGCGCCAACGCTCATGCGGAAGCGTTCGTCGCTCGCGATCTCGCGGACCTGATCGCGCCGAAGCCCGGCGAAGCGCGCGGCCTTCAAGACGGAGTGGTGAGCTTGGTCCGAGACGTAGACGACGCCGCGCGAGAAGTCCTCGCCGAGGCGGCTCTCGCGCGCGGTCACGATCGCGATGAGGTTCGCCATCGAGCCGCCCGTCGTCAGAAGGCCCCCAGGATGTGGCGAGCCCGAGTAACCGACGATCTCGCAGAACCACTGGATGACGTTCGATTCGAGCTGCGCGAGCCCCGGCGCGGCGATCCACACGCCGACGTAGCGGTTCACCGCGTCGGTGATGAAATCGGCGACCGCGGTGTGGAGGAGGCCGCCGCCCGGGATGTACGCGAGGTAGCCGGGCGACGCCGTGTTGAACGTGCGCGGGACGACCTTCGCGAAGAGCTCACGCACGAGCTCGTCGAAATCCGCGCCGATGCGCGGCAGCCCCTCGCGGAGCGAGCGCGCCAGCTTCTTGCCGCCGGTCGTGGCGTGCATCGGCTGCGTCGGGAGCGACGCGACGTGCCGCACGACCTCGCTCGTCGCGCGCTCGATCATCGCGCGCAGCTGCGCCTCGGAGAGCTCGAGCGGCCACTTCGCGTCTGTCATGACTCGTTCGCACGAGCTTCGCCCATCTTCTAGAGATCGGACAAGAGCGTCGGGTCTTTCGTCCACTTCGCCTGGCCGAGCTTGGGATCGAGCAGGTCGTCGCCTTCGCGCAAGACGGCGAGCGAGAGCGCCCTTTCGTCTCCGGCAAACGCGCCATCCTCGGTGAACCAAGCGGCGGCCGTCGCGCCGGGCGTGACCAACATGTGCAGCGTGCGGTGGTCTTGGAGGCGGTGAATGAGCGCCTCGTTGCCGACGCCGAGGAGCGCTTTGCCGCGCGGGTGCCACGCGACCGACCACACGCGACCGTCATACGTGTCGAACACGGCGCTCGGTTGCGGCTTGCGTGGGCGCCACACGCGGACGGTTTGATCGTCGCTCGAGGACGCAAGCGAGCGACCGTCGGGCGACCACGCGATGCTGCGGACGACGTCGTCGTGGCCGTGGAAGCGATCGCCGAGCGCGCCGCGAAGGACGACGTCGTGGCCCGTGGCGTAGGCGACGGTTCGTCCGTCGGCGCTGAATGCGGGCAGCGCGAACCACGAGCGATCGGGCACGTCGGCGGTGAACGCTCCGGTCGCGTCGAAGAGGAGCGCGCCCGGACCGTTCACGGTCGCAGCGAGCTCGCCATGCGGCCCGAACACGATCGATTCCGCTCGATGCCACGACTGCGTGTGGCCCTTGATCGCGTAGGTTCGCGCGAGCTGGCCCGTCGCGATCGTGTACGCGTCGACGTCGTCACCGGACGCGATCGCGATCTCGCGCGATTCGGGATCGAACGCGACGCCCGAGACGAACGACTTGGCCTTCGCTCCCGCGATCTCGCGCTTCGTTCGCTTCGCCGCGCTCCAGAGCGTGACCGAAGAGTCGTTCCAGATCGCGAGCGTCTCGCCGTCGGGGCTCCATGCGACGCGCGTCTCGCCCGTGAAAGGGATGAGGCCGTACGGCGCTCCGTTCGCGTCGACGACGCTCACCGCGCGCGCCTTGACGGAGGCGAAGAGCGAGCGCCGCGGGTTCCACTCGACGTCGACGCCTTCGGCCGCGAAGCCGCCCGTCTTTGCGCCCGTGCTCGCGCTCCAGAGCGCCACCTCGGCGCCCTCGGTCATGAGCGTTTCGCCGCGGTCGTCCCACTCGGCGTGCTCGATGGGGCGCGCGCCGTCGAGGTCGAGCACCTCGCGCGACGACGCGATGTCGTAGACGCGCGTCGTCGGAACCTCGACGTGCGAGACCGTCGGTACTTTTCCGCCGACCGCGACGCGAGCGTCGTTCGGCGCGCATGCGATCGCCTCGTTGTATCCCGCGTGAGCGAAGGTCTTTTGGTGTGCGCCCGTCGCGACGTTCCACACGTGGACCTGGCCGAACGATCCGTTCGTCACGAGCGTCTTTCCGTCCGGAGAAAAACAGAGCGCCGAGGGCTCGACGTCGGCGTGCGACAGCTCGCGGCGCGCCATCGTGGCGACGTCGAAGAGCACGACGCTCCCGTTGTTGCCGCCGGCGCCGGCGAGCACCGAGCCGTCCGGGGAAAATCGAAGACGCTCCAGCCGTCCGCCGATCGCATCGACGGTGCGCTGCCACGTGTCCGTCGACCAAACGAAGAGCGGCCCGTCGAGCGCGACCGCGACGATTCGCGCGCCGCTCCAGGCGACGCCTCGAAGCTGCCTTCCACGCGGCGCGTCGAGCGTGCGCTCGATGGCGCCGCTCGCGACGTTCCAGACCCGCGCGTGGAGATCGTAGCCGACGCTCACCACGCGTTCGCCCGTCGCGTCGAACGCGAGGTGGTCACCGGCGTGGTCGAGCTTCAGGTGTTTTCCCGCGTGGTGGAGATCCCAGAGGCGCACCGTGCCGTCTCGCGCCGCCGACGCGAGCACGTCGCCGCGCGGGCTGAACGCGAGATCGGTGAGCGCCTCGCGGTGACCGCGGAGCACGCCGAGCATCACGCCGCGATCGTTCCAGATTCGAATCGTGTGGTCGAAGCTGCCCATCGCGAGGAGATCGCCGCGAGGGCTCCAAGCGAGCGCCCAAACCTCGCCGCGAGGACCCGTCTGCGCGACGGCGTGAACGCTCGAGATCGGCGCGATCGACGTCGCAGTGGCGGTCGGCGTGGGCAGCTCGACGCGCTTGATTGGCTCGTGCTGCGCGCCGCCGCACGCGAGCGCGACGGTCAAAACGAGCATCGATCTCGCACGCATCCGACACGAGCTACGTGCGCGATCCGCGGGAGCTTCCTCCAAATCCATGCTACGTGCGCGCAGCCCATGATCGGCGTCTCCCAGCTCGGCAAATCCTACGGCGGTCGCACGCTGTTCCGCGACGCGACGTTCCAGCTCAACCGGGGCTCGCGCTACGGGCTCGTGGGCGCGAACGGCTCGGGCAAGACGACGTTCTTGAAGATCGTGGCCGGCGACGAGCCCGCCACCGAGGGCGCGGTCACGTTCCCGCCCGGGGCGCGCATCGGCGTCCTCCGCCAAGACCGGTTCATGGACGACGCCGAGCTGACGCTCCACGTCGCGATGGCCGGCGACGCGCCCACGTGGCAGGCGCTCCAGCAGCGCGACCGCATCGTCGATCATGGCGAGGGCGACCCGAGCCACCTCGCGGAGCTCGAGCACGTGATCGCGAACGCCGGCGGCTACACGCTCGAAGCGCGCGCCACCGAGATCCTCGCTGGGCTCGGCATTCCGCTCGCGTCGCATCGGCAGCCGCTCGGCACGCTGTCCGGCGGGTTCAAGCTCCGCGTGCTCCTCGCGCAAGTGCTCGTCGGCGGGCCGGACGCGCTCTTCCTCGACGAGCCGACGAACCACCTCGACATCCTGTCGATCGCGTGGCTCGAACAATTTCTCGCCGCGTACGCCGGCGCCGCGCTCGTCATCTCGCACGACAAGCGCTTCCTCGACACGGTGGCGACGCACATCCTCGACGTCGACTACGAGACGATCACTCCGTACGTCGGGAATTACTCGGCGTTCGCGATCGAGAAGGTCGCGACGCGCGAGCGCAAGGAAGCCGGCGTGGCGCGCGCCGAGAAGATCATCGCGGAGAAGCGCGCGTTCGTGGATCGCTTCGGCGCGAAGGCGACGAAGGCGAAGCAGGCGCAGAGCCGCCTCAAGCAGATCGAGAAGATCGAGGTCGAGGATCTCGCGGCGACGTCGCGGCGCGCGCCGCTCTTCCGGTTCGCGCCGGAGCGGCCGAGCGGGCGCGACGTGCTCGAGGTCGAGTCGGTGTCGAAGGCGTACGGCCCGAAGGAGGTGTTGCGCGACGTCTCGCTGCTCGTTCGTCGCGGCGAGAAGGTGGCCGTCATCGGTCCCAACGGGCTCGGGAAGTCGACGCTCCTCAAGATCGTCGTCGGAGCGATCGACGCCGACCGAGGCAAGACGCGCTTCGGACACGAGACGCGCGTCGGCTATTTCGCGCAGGACCACCACGAGCTCTTGAAGAACGAGACGATGACTCCGCTCGAGTACGTGTGGGAGGCGTGCCCGAGCGAACCGACGACGTACGTGCGCGGTCAGCTCGGTCGCATGCTCTTCTCCGGTCAGGACGTCGAGAAGCCGATCAGCGCGCTCTCCGGCGGCGAGGCGGCGCGGTTGATCTTCGCGCAGCTCGCGGTGCGCAAACCGAACGTGCTCGTGCTCGACGAGCCCACCAACCACCTCGACCTCGAGGCGATCGAGTCGCTCGCCGACGGGCTCGCGTCGTTCGAGGGGACGCTGCTCTTCGTGTCACACGACAGGTGGTTCGTCTCGAAGCTCGCGACGCGCATCCTCGAGGTGACCCCCAGCGGCCTGCGCGATTTTCCGGGGACGTACGCCGAGTACCTCGAGCGCTCGGGCGACGATCACCTCGACGTCTCCGTGGCCACGTCGAAGGCGAAGGCCGAAGGCGCGCGCGCCAAGAGCGTCCCGCCGCCGGGCGAAGCGCTCTCGTGGGAAGAGCAGAAGAAGCGGCGAAACCGGCTCCAAGCCCTCCCTGCGCGGCGCGACAAAGTGCTCGCTCAGATCGAGCGCGACGAGGTGCGCCGCGCGGAGATCGCTGCGCTCTACGCCGACCCGAAGTTCTACATCGACACGAAGAACGAGGTGATCGAGCGCCTCGAGCGCGAGGACGCCGAGCTCGTGAAGCGCATCACGACGGCGATGACCGAGTGGGAAGAAATCGAAAAAGACATCGCCGGGTGAAGCGATCATGAACCTCGTCGGTCGAGAAGGCTCTCTTCGGATCACGCGCGGCGAGTGGTCGACGCAGCGGTGGAAGAACGGCGCGGGCGTCACGCGCGAGATCCTCCGGTGGAGCAGGGTTGGTCCTTCGAGCGACGCGTACGACCTTCGCCTCAGCGTCGCCGAGGTCGAGGGCGCGCAGCCGTTCTCGTCTTTTCCGGGTTACCACCGGAGCCTCGTCGTCCTCGAGGACACGACCCTGGTCCTCGCGGGGAAGGCCATGCCGAAGGGACGCGTCTTCGATTTTCGTGGAGACGTCGCCATGGCGACGAGCGGCGAAGGTCGCGCGACGGACCTCAACGTCATCTCGCGCCTCGAAAACGCCGCACAAGTCGAGCTCTCGGCGCGCGAGACGCACGCGAGGAGCGCTCGCGCGCTCGCGGTCTTCGCGCTCGAGCCCGTCGTCGTGCGCGGCGACGCCAAGGAAATCGCGCTCGACGCGTATGACACGTGGGTCGAATTGGCCGGTGGCGCTTACCTCGCGAGCGCGCCGGTCGTGTGGGTTCGGTTCGACTAAAAAAATGACTATGGCGCGCCGGTGCGAGGGCGCGTGTAATGAGCCCGGAGGGGTCTTGGCTTGATCGTCATCACGGGTATCGGCGCCGCGTCGGCGCTCGGGACCGGAATCGCGGAGCACACGAGCGCGCTGTGGGCCGGACGCGACGGGATCCGCCCAGTCGAGCGATTCGACACGTCGCAGATGACCACGCGCCTCGGCGCGACGTGGCCAGGCTGGGCGGGTCGAACGCAGCGCGACCACGATCGCGACCACGATCTCGCGTCGACGGCGGCGCCGTTTCCGCTCCACGAGCTCGCGCTCGTCGCTGCACGCGAGGCGTGGTCCTCGTCGGGCGTCGAGGTCGGCGATCGCAAGCGCGCGGCGCTCGTCTTCGGCACGTGCTTCGGTCACGGCTTCCAGGAGTTCAGCCCCGTCGCTCGAAGGATCGCGGCGGGGCTCGATGTCGCCGGCCCGTGCGTCACGATCTCGACGGCATGCTCGTCGTCGACCAACGCGATCGGGCTCGCGCGCGATCTGCTCGTGCGCGGCCACGCCGACGTGGTCGTCGCGGGCGGCGCCGACGCGCTCCTGCGCGAAGGATTCGCAGGATTCTCCGCGCTCGGCGTGCTCAGCGCCGAGCCGTGCGCGCCGTTCAGCGAGCCTGCCGGAACGACGATGGGCGAGGGCGCCGCGTTCCTGATCCTCGAGCGCGCCGAGGACGCCGCTCGCCGCCGCGCGACGACCTGGGGCCAAATTCACGGCTACGGCCTCTCGTCGGACGGGTTTCACGAGACGACGCCGCACCCCGCGGGCGACGGCGTCGCGCGCGCGATTCGAGGCGCGCTCCGCGACGCGGGGTGGAGCGCGAGCGACGTCGACTACGTGAACGCACACGCGACGGGAACGGCGAACAACGATCGCATCGAATGGTCCGTCATCGAGCGCGAGCTCGGCTCGCCGCGCGTGAGCGGCACGAAGGGCCACGTGGGTCACACGCAAGGCGCGGGCGGCGCGCTCGAGCTCGTCCTCGCGCTCATCTGCCATCGTGAGGGCCGCGTGCCGCCGACGCTGCACTTTCGTGGACCGCGAACGGGCTGCCCGACCGACCCTGTCGCGGGGAGCGAGCCGCGCGCGGCCCCGGTGTCGCGCGCGCTCAAGCTCTCCGCCGCGTTTGGAGGCGCAAACGCCGCCCTCGCGTACGCCTGCGACGATTCGGGCGCGCGGCCCGAGCGCGCTCGCGCGCACGTCGTCGTCACCGGCGCGGGCGTGGTCGGCGCGAACGGCGCGGCGCGACTTCCGAAGGTGCTCGACCTCACCGCGGCGCGGAGCGTCGGCGCGTGTCGCGCCGTGGACCTGGACGCGCTCGGCGTCGACGGCCGACGGCTCGATCCATCTGCGCGCTTCCTCACGGCGGCCGCCGCGCTCGCGCTCTCCCGCCGCGACGAGATGGAGCGCTCCGGGCTCTTCGTCGCCGCCACGCGAATGCCGGAGCAGAGCTCTCGACGCTGCGTCGATTCGATCGGCCAACGCGGAATCGCGGGAACCTCGGCGTCGGCCTTCGCGCGTATGTCGGTCAACGCTCCGACCGGCGCGTGCGCGCAGGCGCTCGGCCTGCTCGGCCCGAGCTCGACGTTCTCCATCGGCGAGGGCAGCGGCCTCCTCGCGGTCGTGCTCGCCGCCGACTGGCTCGCGTGGCGCGACGACGCGAGCGCCATCGTCGCGGGCGCGGTCGACGAGCTGACCGGATCGGTGCCGGACGAAGCGGAGGGCGCCGCGTGCCTCGCGCTCTCGCGTTCGCTCTCGCGCGACGAAGGCGCGATCGTCGCGATGGGATGGGGCATCGCGGGCTCCGATCACGTCGACGAAGCGGCCGCTCGTGCGATGGCGGGTCACACCGTCGTCGACGGCGTCATGTGCGACGGCGACGGATCCGCGCTCGAGAAATGGCTCGCGCCACGCGCCGCGCTCGGCCTCGTCGACGGCGACCACCTCTGGGGCAACGCGGAGGCGACGCGCTCCGCGGTCATGACCGCGGTCGCCGTCGCGCAGCTCTCGTCGGGAAACGCGCGCGCCATCCTCGTCGCGTCGACGAGAGGCGCATCGAGCGTCGCGTTGCTGTTAGAACGGATGGGCCCGCGATGACTCAGGTCGACGAACGGATCGCGCAGTACCTCGAGCGCCGCGAGCAAACGCTCGGCGAGGTGCGGCGCCTCCTCGCGGGCGTCATCAACTTCACGGGCGACCTCGCGGACATCGATCCCGACGCCGGTTTGTTCGGAACGGGGCTCGGCCTCGACTCGCTCGACGCCGTCGAGGTCCTCATCGGGCTCGAGGCGGACTTCGGCATCAAGCTCGAAGGCGATGATCCCATTCGGCTCGGTCTACGCAGCGTCAACGGCGTCGTGGACGTCGTCATGCGCGCGAGGGGAGAGCTCCCGTGAGCCTCGCGACCGAGGTCGGAGCCGTGCGCAGCTCCGCGGGCCTCTCGAAGGCGACGCACGTCGCGATCGTCCGCGTCGACGGCCCCGACGCGCTCGATTTGCTTCAGCTCGCGAGCACGCAATCGCCGTACGCGCGCGAGGGACGCGTGCGCCACACGCTCTTCTTGCGAGACGACGCGAGCGTCCTCGCCGACGCGTTCGTCGTGAACGTGGACGACGGATTCCTCGTGCTCGCCGAGGGCCCGAGCGAGCCCGAGCTCGCGGCGTGGCTCACGAGCTTGAAGGACCGTTCGCAAAAGAAGGACGCGACCGTTCGCGCGCTCGGCGCCGAGTGGGCGGCCTTCGGCGTGGACGGGCCGTACGCGTGGGAGGTCGTCGCGGGCGCGCTCGGACCGGCGGTGCTGGGGATGCCGTATTTGACGCTGCATCGTCGCGACGACGTCCTCTGCGTGCGCGCTGGAAAGACGGGCGAGTACGGCTACCTCCTCCTCGCGCCTCGCGCGGGCGCCGCGGAGCTCGAGGCCAAGCTCGCCGAGATCGGCGCTCCGCTCGATCTCACGAACGTGACGCGTGAAGCGCTCGACGTGTGCGCCCTCGAAAATTGGCACTTCTCGACGCGCATGCTCCGCGAGACGAGCCTCGTCTCGCCACTCACGCCGCTCGAGCTCCAGCTCCAGTGGCGCGTCGGTTACACGCGCGAGTTCGTGGGCGCCGAAGCGCTGCGCGCGCGCCGCGCCGAAGGCATCAAGGCGCGCGTCACGTGCTTCACCGCCGACGTGGCGATCGCCCCAGGCCAGCGCGTCGCTCTAGGCGGCCTCGAGGTGGGCGAGGTGCTCGCCGCGTGCGCGTCGCCGACGATCGGAAAGACCGTGGGCTCCGTCCTGCTCGAGACCCGCTTCGCTCACCCGCACCTCACGCTCTCCGCGGGGCCGATCGCGCTCACCACGTGCACGGCTTCGCTCGTCTACAACCAGAGCCTGCGCGTCCAGCCGCACAAACACCCTTACGCGACGCGGGACGCGGTGACGCCATGAGCCGCTCGCTGGCGGTGCACGTGGACGGCCCGAGCTGCACGCGCTGCGGAGCGTGCGCGGCGCTCTGCCCGAGCGTCTTCGACGTGAGCGAGAGCGTCTCGCGGATCTCTCGGCAACCGCACGCGGGCGAGCGCGTCTTGGTCGACGCGGCGCGGTGGATCTGCCCGACGAACGCGATCCGCGTCGATCGAGGCGACGAAGACGCGAGCGGCGCGACCGACCTCGCGCGCGCGCCGCTCTTTCACGAGCTCGCGAGCGGCGCCGAGCGCGTTCGTTGGTCGCTCGACTCCGTTCATCTCGACGACGTCGACGCGGCGCGCGCGCCCTCGCACCTTCGCGCGGTCGTGCGCGAGATGGCGTTCTCCGAGAACGCGACCTACTCCGCGACGCAGCGCTTCCTCGACTCGTTCTTCGACGACGTGGACTTCTCGCAGTGGATCTCCGTGTGGTTCTACGAAGAGACGCGGCACCCGCACGTCCTCCTCGAGTGGCTGCGCCGCGTGGGCGAGCCTGTGCCGACCGACTTCGTCGTGAAGGGGCGCGTCTCCACGCCGTTCATGCGCTCGGTGGTTGGCACGCTCGTGACGAACGTCATTTCGGAGATCACCGCCGCGCAGGCCTATCGCCACCTCGCGCGCACGTCGCCCGAGCCGGTCCTCGGTCGCATCGCGCGCTTCATCGCGGGCGACGAGGCGCGCCACGCGGCGAGCTTCTTCCGCTTCGCGTCGAAGGTCCTCGCGGCCGCGCCAGCGGACCTCGCGCGCCGCGATCGCGCACGAGGCCTCGAGGTCTTGCAGGCGTGGCTCGGCGGCGCGAGCCCCACGACCCACCCGGTCGCGCAAATGATCGAGCGCCTCGACGGCGTCGACCACGCCGCGCTCGAGCTCGATTTCAAGGCCGTGCGCGTGCGCGTCGTGCGCGTCGTCGGCCTCTTGCTCGATCTTCCACTTCGCCGCGACGAGGACGTCGCACCGATTTTGAGAGAGCTGCTCCGCGGAGGAAGCGCATGACCATCGCGAGACGACATTTCGTAGGCATGGGCGCGGCGAGCCTCGGCGCCGTCGCCCTCGACGGTTGCGGAGGCCTCTTCAAGACCGCGGCGGCGCCTCGGTCGGACGAGGTCGAGCGGCTCCTCGCCGAGCTCGACCACGTCGTCGCCGGTTTGAAGTCGCTCGAGCCCGACGTGAAGCGCTTCGGCATCGACCCGAAGACGCCGAAGAGCGACATGGGTCGAGCGGCCGCCAAGCGCCTGCTCACGACCATCTGCTTCTTGGGCTCATACCGCGACGTGCCACAGACGATGTGGGAAGAGCCTCGAGTCGCCGCGCACCTCGGAAAGACGCTGCCCGACATCAACGAGGCGATCAACAAAGCGCGCGCTCACCTCGCGGGCCTCGACGCGGGCGAAGCGGCGCGCATCGACAAGAAGCTCAAGGACGATCCCAACCTGACGATGCGCATCATGGAGCGCGTCGACGAATACGCGAATCAGATCGACGTGCCCTTCGAGCAGCGCACGTACCTCCGCACCGCGACCGCGCAGATCGCGGGGCGCTTTCGTTACGAGGGCACGAAGGAGGTCACCTCGAAGCTCGCGAATCAGTACCAGCGGATGCTCACGTCGCGCGTGAACACGATGGGCATGCAAGGCGAGGTCGACACGGGCGGCGACGAAGAGCCGAAGAAGACGGATCCGGAGCCGCTCCGAGTGCAGTTTCGCACGCGCGCACAACTGAAGGACGTCCGCGCGGCGACCTGCAACCTCGAGCCGAAGATAACCCTCGACGGTGCCGAGCGGCCGATCCAGCTCGATTGGGAAGAGTTTCGCTGCCCGACGACCCGCACCGTCGGCGACGACAAGGTGATTCGCGGCGCGGTGCACATGGAGGCCGCCGACGGCGGCTTCAGCGTCGTCACGATCGTCGTGTACGCGCCCGCCGGCGTGAGCACGGAGATCATCTCCAACGCCACGACCGCCATCGGGCAGGAGCTCCGCCGGCGGCTCGCAGCCGGTCAAACGTGCACGACGAGCGACGAGTGCGGTCCGCTCAAATGCATCGCCGGCGCGTGCCGCGATCCGTACAACAAGCCGTCGACGATGTCGTCGTCGGCGCACGCCCAGAGCAGGCTCGGCTCGGTAGGCGAGTCGTGCCGCACGAAAGCGGACTGCCAGGAAGAGCTCTTGTGCTCGCACAACACGTGCCGCACGGAAGACGAGGTGCCGCATTCGGCGAGGCTGATGAGCACGACCGCGAAGGTCGCCAAGTGGGGCGCGATCTTGCTCATCCCGCCGATTTGCGCCGTGGGCGTGCTCGTGCTCCTCGTGTGCCTCTTCATGGTGATCGTCGCCGGCTGCATGTACGCGGGCGGTGACTGACGTGCGCTCGATTCGTGGGCTGCTCGTCGCGCTCGCCGTGGCGCTCGCCTCGGGACGTGCGGTCGCGCAGAGCGCGAACGTCGGAGGCTCGTGCCAAGCGCGCACGGACTGCCGAACGGGACTCCTCTGCGTTCACGAGGTCTGCGCCGACGCGAGCGCGCTCCCCCACGCGCCAGAGGGCGAGCACGGAGCCGCGCTCCGCGACATTCGCTACCTCGGAGGCGCGCTCGGCGCGTCGTTGCCCGCGATCTGGGGCAACGCAGGCGAGGGGTTTCAGTTTGCCGTGAGCGTCGGCGCGATCATCGGCGACATGCTCCAGCTTCAGCTCGACGTGTCGCCCGGGACCACCGTCTTCACCAACATCCTGCCGAATGGAACGGCGTTCAACGCGATCGACGCGACTGGGAGCGTCGGGCTTCTCGCTCCCCTCGACGACTTCGTCTCGTGGATCGTCCGCTTCGGCGGCGGCGGCGGCGCATTGTTGGGCGTTCCGACCTTCGACCAAGTCACCCAGACGATGCGTTCGATGACGACCGGCTTCGCCGAGCTCCGCGTGGACCTCGTTGGCGTGCTGATCCGAACGAGCAAGCACGTGCTCGTCGACATCGACATCCCATCGTTTCGCGTTCTCTTCATGACGTCACAAGCGTCGACTAGCGCCTTGTTCATGTGGGTCACCAACGTCACGATCAGTTACGTCTTCTGAGCGGATGAAGGTCGGCGTCTCCTACAAACAGCGGCCGCTCGCGGGTGAATTCGACGTGATCGTCATCGGATCCGGCGTCGGTGGGCTGGCCGCCGCAGCGATCCTCGCGAAGCGCGCCGACAAACGCGTGCTCGTGCTCGAGCGTCACTACACGGCCGGCGGGCTGACGCAGTCGTTCACGCGGCCGGGCTACGAGTGGGACGTTGGCGTGCACTACGTCGGCGAGGTTGGAGCGGGCGGCGCGCTCCGCGAGTCGTTCGATTTCCTCACGGAGGGCCGGCTCGAGTGGGCGCCCCTGCCCGACGTCTACGACCGAGTCTTTCTCGGCGATCGCTCGTACGACCTCGTCCGAGGCCGCGAGCGATTCCTCGCGACGCTTTCGTCGCGCTTCCCCGACGAAGCGCCCGCGCTCGATCGCTACGTCGAGCTCGTCGAAAGTTGCAGGCAGAAGAGCGCGGCGTATTTCACGGCGAAGGCGCTGCCGAGCGGGATGGCGCGCACGCTCGGCCCGTCGCTGCGCGACCCGTTCCTGGAGCACGCCGCGAAGACCACGGCGGACGTGATCGGATCGCTCACGTCCAATCGCGAGCTCGCCGCCGTGCTCACCGGTCAATGGGGGAACTATGGCTTACGTCCGAGCGAGTCGAGCTTCGCGGTGCACGCGGGCATCGTCGGGCACTTCCTCGAGGGCGCGTATTTCCCCGTCGGCGGTGCAGGCGCGATCGCGCGGGCGCTCGCGCCCACGATCGAGGCCGCAGGCGGCGCGATCTACGTGAGCGCCGAGGTCGAGCGCATCCTCGTCGAGGACGGCTGCGCCCGCGGCGTTCGGCTGATCGACGGACGCGAGGTGCGTGCGCCGATCGTCGTCAGCGACGCCGGCGTGGCGAACACGTTCGGCCGTCTCGTGCCCGAAGAGCGTCCGACCGACGCGCTCCGACCTTCGCTGGGCTACGCGTGCCTCTACCTCGGGTTCGAAGAGACCGACGAAGCGCTCGGGCTCACCGGCACGAACCTCTGGATCTACCCCGACGAAAATCACGACGACAACGTCGCGCGCTACATGGCGGATCCCGAAGCGCCGCTCCCGTTCGTCTTCGCATCGTTTCCGTCGGCGAAGGATCCGACGTTTCGCGATCGCCACCCAGGTCACGCGACGATCGAGGTCGTCACGGGCGCCCTCTACGAGTGGTTCGCGCCGTGGGCCGAGGAGCCGTGGCGGCGCCGCGGTCCCGAGTACGAAGCGCGCAAGGAGCGATTGAGCGCGCGCGTGCTCGAGGTGCTCTTCGCAAAGCTGCCCCAGCTCCGCGAACGCGTCGCCTTCCAAGAGCTCTCGACGCCGGTCACGACGCGCCACTTCAGCGCCCATCCGCGCGGCGAGCTCTGCGGGCTCGCCCACACGCCCGAACGCTTCGCGCGCGCGCCGGGCCCGCGCACGTCGATCCGCGGCCTATTCTTGTCGGGACAGGACATCGCGATCGTCGGCGTCGCGGGCGCGTTCACCGGAGGCGCGCTCGCGGCGGCGGCCATCGAGGGACCGAGCGTCCTCGCCGACATCATGTGGCGCTCGGGTTAAGCGCGCTTGCGAATGAGCCCTTCTTGCGCGGTCGTCGCGACGAGCTTACCCGCGCGATCGAAGAACCGCCCGCGCGCGAGCCCGCGCCCGCCAGAAGCGGAAGGGCTCTCGACGGCGTAGAGCAGCCAATCGTCGAAGCGGAACGGACGATGGAACCACATCACGTGATCGAGCGACGCGACCTGCATGCCCGGCGAGAGCCAGCTCACGCCGTGCGGATCCATCGACGTGCCGAGGAACGCAAAGTCCGACGCGTACGCGAGCAAGTACCGATGCAGCGCGGGGTCTTCGGGGAGCGCGTCGATCGTGCGGCACCAGTGATGACGACGCGGCGGCGCGACGACCGGCGCGAGCGGGTTGCGAAGCTCCACGGGTCGGATCTCGATCGGCCGCTCGGCGGTCGCGCGCGCGCGGAGCGCTGCCGGCAGCTTGTCGGCCATCGCGAGCGCCATGTCACGCTCGGAGCGGAGCGCCTCGGGCGGTGGCACATCGGGCATCGCGTCTTGGTGATCGAAGCCGACCTCCTCGATCTGGAACGACGCTTCGAGGCTGAAGATCGCCTCGCCGTCTTGCATCGCCGACACGCGCCGCGTCGTGAAGCTCTTGCCGTCGCGAAGTCGCTCGACCTGATAGAGGATCGGCCGCCGCACGTCGCCCGCGCGAATGAAGTAGCCGTGGAGCGAGTGCACGTGCCGATCGGCGGTGACCGTCTGCGCCGCGGCGGAGAGCGCCTGCCCGAGGACCTGCCCGCCGAAGATCGCGCCCCACCCGAGATCTTGGCTCTGCCCGCGAAAGAGATCGCGATCGAGTCGTTCGAGGCCGAGGAGCTGGATCAAGTCGCCGATCAACCGGTGCATCGCCCCGACGTTTAGCAGCTCGTCAGGCCGTTGGGACCGGGCTCGACTCGACGCGCGCGGGCGACGACGCGAGCACGCGGATCAGCGCGGGCAACGCGATCACCGAGGCGGTGATGCAGCTGACCTCTCCGAGCGCCATCGCGAGGCCGAACGAGTTGAGCGCGCGGTTCGTCGACGCGTAGAGCGAGACGTAGCCGATGAGCGTGGTGAGCGAGCAGAGGATCACCGCGCCGCCCGCGCCCTCGAGCGCCCTTCGCGCGGCGGTGGTCTCGTCGAGGCACCTCCGACTCTCTTCGACCCAGCGCTTCAAGTAGTTCACGGGGTACTCGACACCGATGCCGAACGTGATGGGCAGCGCCACCATGTTGAGGAAATTGAGCTTCATGCCGCTCGCAGCGAGCAACCCAGTCATCCAGAGGACGCCGGCGAGCATCGCTCCGAGGGCGAGCAGCCGCTCGCGACCGCGTCGAAACGTGAGGAGCAACAAGGCGACCGTGAGCACGAACGACACGGCGATGACGAGCGGGCCGTCGTGGAAGATGGTCGAGAGCAGATCCGCGAACACCGCGGCGCCGCCACCGACGGGGACGTGCGGAGAGCGAGCCGCCGCGGCCCAGCGGATCATGTAGCGGCCATCCCACGTGTCCGATCCGGCCACGTGCTCGACGAACATCAAGCGGCCCACGGTGCCGTCGGCCTCCGTGAACGGACGCGCGACGCTCGCGGGGAGATCGCGCGGACCGACCGGGACGATCGTCTCGGGCGGAAGGTTCGCGTCGAGATCCGCCTGTTTTTCCGGCTCCACGTGCTCGCGCATCTGGAGCGTCAGCGTGCGAAGCTCGCCGAGGATCTGGATCTTCTCGCTCTGCTCGGCGGGCAGGAGATCATCGACGGTGCGGATCGCGCCAAGCGTGCCGGGGTTTTCGGCGCGGTATCGTTCGAGCTCTCGACGCACCTCGGGGACGTCCTCGCGGGTGCGCGCGAGGACGGCCAGCGCGCCGCCGACGCGCGTCTCTTCGACGGTCTCGGCGAGGCGCGCGTTCACCCAGCTCACGCGGCTGTCCTTCGAGCGAACCGCCTGGAGGTTGCGAAAGTCGTACTCGAGCGGATCATGCTTCGCCGCGTGCACGAGCGCGGCGCCGGACACCGCGGAGAGCGCGACGCAGCCTACGAGCACCACGCGCGGAGACCCGAGCGCCAGCCGCGCGAAGAGGACGCCATAGATGCCCTTGCGGCGCCGCTCGCCGTCGCGGAACGTCATCGGACGAAGCCGCTCGCTGATCGCGACGAGCGCGCCGAGGAGCACGTACGCGGCGACCCAGCAGAGGAGCATGCCGAGCGCGCCGATGACGCCGAAGTCGCGGAAGCCGCGGTAGTCCGTCACCATGAGCGACCCGTACGCGAGCGCGGCCGCGATGGTCGCCGCGAGCGTGCCGGCGTAGGTGCCGCGGTGCGCCGCCTCGATCGCCTCGCGCACGCCGCCGCCTTCACGGCGCACCTCGAAGTAGCGCCCGAGCCACATGATGCTCGCGTTGACGCCGTTGCCGACGACGATCGATCCGAGAAAAGCCGTCGACGCGTTGAGCTGGTGCACGACGAGCTGCGAGAGCCCGAAGGTCACGACCGTCGGCGGCACGAGCACCGTCAAGAGGAGCGGCACGGCGCGAACGCGCCCGAAGAACACGACCACCACGGCGAGGAGGAGCGCGAGCGTCACGAGCCCCGACTTCGCGGCGTCCCCTTCGAGCGCAGCGTTCTCCTCGTTCATGTCCATGAGCTCGGCGCCGTAGTCGATGCGAACGTGATCGCCGACCCAGCCAACGTCCGTGCCGGAGGCGCGGGTGCGGAGCGCGGGGCGTCCCTGAGCTTTGGTCGCGCTCTCTTCGATCTCCGCGACGAGCCGATCGATGGGCGTCGACTCGCCCGCGCGGATCGTCGTGCGGACGAAGACGAAGTCCATCGGCAGCGTGGGGTGCTGATAAAAGCCGCCGGGGAAGCGATCGGCCTTCGCGTGGGCCTCGTCGGCGTGATGCGTGAGCGTGTCGGCGGCCTTCTGCACGTCGGGCGGGGGAGTGTCGTCGAGGTCGGCGTAGAGCGGGTTCGCGTTCGCCTTCTCCCACTCGATGCGCGCGCTGAGCGAATCACGGAGCGCGGCGAGGTCGGCGCGGTCCGCGTAGAGGAAGCGGTTCTGCTCGATGAAGCCCTTGAAGTCGCCGATGTTCGAGTCGACCGATACGACGTGCAAATCCGAGCGCGTCTCGAGCTCCGCGGCGAGCGCGCGCACGGTGGCGTGGAGCGCGTCGTAGTCCGGCGGATCGTCGGTCGATTGGACCGCGAGCGCGATCGTCGTCGTGCCCGGCATGCGCTCGCGGATCTGGTCGAGGTCGCGCACCGACTGGGCGCTGTCGGGCAGGACCGCGCGCAGGTCTGCGTTGACGCGGAGCCGAAGGAGCAAGGGCAACGCGAGCAAAGCGAGCACGAACGCGATGCCGGTGACCCACCAAGGACGCGAGTGCTGAAGTCGAGCGAGCTTGGACCACGTCATGGCCCCAAGATGCCCTTTCGACCTCGAGCGAACATGTGCTGGAAGTCACAAACCCATGACATCGGTGTCCTGCGACCGGAACGAGCCGGTCACGGATCGGCGCTAAATCCCGCCAAATCGCATGCTAGAGGCAGGCACGCGCGTTGCTCTAGGGAGGGCCATGAAGACGCTTGGCTCGCTTGGTTCCTTGATTCTCGTCGCTTGCGTGACCGCTTCGTTCGCCGTCGGCTGCGGGTGCGATCCGGGGAACAACAGCGTGCGCGCGCCCGTCGCGTTCACGCCGTCGAGCGTGGATGCGGTCCGCACGCCGGCGACTTGCAACGCGGTGAGCGGCACGTTCGGCGCGAGCGACACGCTCTCGCTCCAGCTCCTCGGCGAGACCGACATCGCGCCGCCTTACACGCTCGTGAAGGTCGACGTCTCCGGCGCGGTGGCGTCGAATCAACCGATCCCCCTCAACGTGAGCGCCACGGATTCGAGCACGACCGCGAGCTCGAACGACGGCTCGATCCACTTCTCTCTCTCGACCGGCTCGAACCCGGGCGAGCTCGACGCGAACCCCGTCACCTCCGTCATCGTCACGGTGACGTCGCTCCCGACCGCCGACGGCCAGCCGCTCGGCGCGGAGCTCTACGTGATGTTCGCCGATGGTCGCGTGCTCGATCAGGTCTACAATGCACCGGTGCAGAGCGTCGTCGCGGCGTGTCACTGATGTGGAGGTTGCTCCTCGCGATGGCCGCGCTCGGATGCTCACCGAGCTACGACCCGAGCAAGGAGGTCGTGCTCTTGCCGTTCCCCGACGACGCCGGCGAGATCACGTGGGACGGATGGGCGGGCGCGTTCGTGCGCGACTACTGCGTCGAGTGTCACCAGCCGAGCGCGCCCTGTGGTGGCAGCGGATGCCACGCGCCCGGCGATCCCGCGCTGTTCGACTTCCATGACAAGACCGCGTTCGTCGATCGCGCCGCAGTCATCCAATGCGGCATTGCGTCGGAGCAGGACCCCGCGTGGAGCTGCGGGAGCATCTCGCCGAGGAAGTTCCCCATCATCGGTCAAAACCCGCTCCCCACCGACGAGCAGCGCGCGATCGTCGTCGGTTGGATCGACGCCGGCTGCCCTTGAGCGGTTGGCGACGCGACATTAATCAAGAGGCTGCCGAGCCCTCCGCGTTACGCGAAGGTCATGCACCGTGACGACTGGCTGACGCCCGAGATCGCGCTCTTGATCGAGCGGAGCGCGGAGCTTCGCAGGGGACTCGCGTTCGTGAACCGCGCGCCCGTCGAGTCCGTCGCGGTGACGCTCGGCGTTCATCCGACCACGGTGGATCGCGCGCGCGACTGCCTCGCCGCGCCCGAGCTCCGACCGAGCGTCATTCGCGAGTTCCAGCGCGCGGTGACGCGCCGCTCGTCCGCGCCTCCGCCGCCGCCCGCGCCCGCACGCGAAGAGCCGGACGTCCTGCGCGACGCGCTCCGTCACCCGCGAGGTCTCGAGTTCGTGCTTCGCGCGCCCATCGAGACGGTCGCGATCTCGTTCGGCGTGCACCCCGAGGACGTCGTCGCAGCGCGCGACGAGCTCTCGCGCCTCGTCTGCTAGTTGAGACGGTTAGGCGGCGCGATCGAGTGGCCCGGCTCTTTTTCGTGCGACGAAGGCGTGTGGATCACGGGTCCGCTGCGCACCACGTTCGACCGTAGCCGCTGATCGAGGATCTCCTCGGCGCGTCGGCCCGCGTCGATCATCTTCTCGAGATCGATCCCGGTGCGCGCGCCCATCTCTTCGAGGAGCGCGACGAGGTCCTCGGTGCACGTGTTGCCCGTGTATCCCGCCGAGTACTTCGCGGCACCGGTCGCAGGCTGGCCGCCGATCGCGCCGAGCGACGTGTCGACGAAGTGAACGCCGAGCTCGAGCGCCGCGATCGAGTTGACGACGCCCGTCCCGCGCGTGTCGTGGAAATGCGCGATGAACGGGACCTTCGGGAAGAGCGACCGGAGAGCGCCGATGCGCTCGCGCACGAGGAGCGGGTTCGCCACGCCCGTCGTGTCTCCGAGCATGATCGTCTGCGCGCCCTCCTCGAGGTAGAACCGCGTGATCTTCACGACGTCCTCGAGCGGCACGTCGCCGCCGACGGGACAGCCGTACACGGTCCCCGCGCACCCGATGACGCGCACCCCGAGCGCGTGCGCTCGCCTCATGATTCGCGCGTGCTCCGCCATGGCTTCGGCGTGCGACATGCGAAAGTTGAGCGAGTTGTGCTTCTCGCTCGAGGAGATCATCAAGATGATCTCCTCGGCGCCGAACCCTTCCTTGTGGCAAGCCTCGAAGCGGTCGAACCCGCGTTCGTTCGGCATGAGCACGACGTGCGAGACGCCGGGCCGGCGGCGGATGCCGCGGAGCACCTCCGCCGCGTCGGCGAACTGCGGCAGGAGCTTCGGGTTCGAGAACGACGTGACCTCCACCTTCTTGAACCCCGCGTCGGTCACGCGGTCGATCATCTCGATCTTGTGTGCAGTCGACACTCGGATCGGCATCGACTGGAGCCCGTCGCGGGCCCAGCACTCGCAGACGGTGACCGATTCGGGGAGCGTGGAGGACATGGCGTATGGCGATGCCACGACGCGCGCTACGCACTGGTGATTTGCGTCAAGTGTGCTTCCCGGTCAGCGAGAAGAGCGCGCCTTGAGGGTCGGCGCACTGCACGATCCAATCGCCGCCGGGGACTTGCATCGGGCCGTGGAGGATTCTTCCGCCATTCTCGGTGACACGCTTGGCGGCCGCGTCGATCGCGTCGACGGTGAAGTAGAAGCCCCAATACGGCCTCGGCATCGCCGGCTGTTTGTTCATCATGCCGCCGACGGCCTCCGCGCCGCCCGTCTTGAAGAGTTGGTAGGTGCCCATCGGCCCCATGTCCATCGCGTCGCCCTTCGTCCATCCGAATGCCTTGGCGTAGAAGTCGAACGCCGCGGCGGCGTCGACGGCGTAGAGCTCGCGCCAGCCGACGACGTTCGGAAGAGCCTTCGGGCCCTGGGGCGGAACGGGCTTGGCGATCATGAAGCCGCCGCCCTGCGGGTCGGTCACCGGGCAGAAGCGAATGACGCCCGGCACGTCACGCGGCGGGCGCATCATCTTGCCGCCGAGCTTCTCGATGCGCGCGGCCGCGGCGTCCACGTCCTCGACGTGCACGTAACCCAGCCAGAACGGAGGCGCGCCGGCCATCTCCTTCGGCACCGGCATGAGGCCGAGCGCGCCGACCCCGCCGACGGTGAAGACCGTGTAATCGGCGCCGGGCACGCCGGAGTCTTGCGCGGCCCAACCGAGGACCGCGGCGTAGAACCTCCGCGCGCCGTCCATGTTGCTCGTCATCAAGTCGTACCAGAAGAATTGTCCGTCCATCCGCGTATGGAATTGACAACATATGTTGATGTCAACATGATTTGACCATGCCGACCGTTCCGTACCAAACGACGCTCCGCGTGCGCGACGCGTGCTTGTGCCTCGCGACGCAGCGCGCCGCGCGGGCGCTCGCACGGCGATTCGACGCGGCGTTCAGGCCGGTCGGGCTGACGAACGGGCAGTTCTCGCTGCTCATGGCGCTGAACCGTCCCACGCCTCCGAGCCTCGGCTCGGTCGCCGGCCTCCTCGCGATGGACCGGACGACGCTCACCGCGGCGCTCAAGCCGCTCGTGCGTCGCGGCCTCGTGCGCGTCACGCGTGACACGTCGGATCAGCGCGCGCGTCGCATCGCGCTCACCAAGAAAGGGGGCGCGCTCTTGGCGGCGGCCGTTCCGATTTGGCGCGGCGCGCACCGGCGCGTCGAACGCGGCGTCGGCGTCGCGGCGCTGCGGCGCGAGCTCGCGAGGGTCGCGCGCTGATCGATGGATCGAGATCCATTGTCTCTTCGCGCGTCGCTCGCTTGGGCGTCGCGACATAGCGCGCGCGCTCGCGATCGCAAATCGCCCTGAAAATACGGTGGCCCAACCGTTGCACTGAGCGCCCGCGATGACTCGTGCAACGATCTTCGCTGCGCTCGTCGCGGTGGCGACGTGTGCCTGCAGCAGCTCCACGGAGATGGTGCCGCTGCTCTCCGCGGCAGGCGTTCCGCTCACGGATCCGACGGAGGTCCCGCTTCGTGTCGTCACGCGATCGACCGCGGTGCACGATCCGCTTCGCGTGCGCGGGACGGGCGTCGTCTACGGCGACGTCGAGACGACGCTGGGGCACGCGATCGCGTCCGCGACCGTTCCGTGGGCGAAGTCGCACGAGAACGCGAAGAGCGCCACGGACGGATGGGAGCTCTTCGTCGAGGTGACCAACTCGGACGCGACGTACGAAGACGATCGCATCGTGTTCTCGCTCGCCGTGCGCGCGACGCTGCGCCAGCGATCGGGAAACGACTACCTCGCGCAGACGCAAGCGAGCTGTAGGCAAGGCGGCATCGTGCCGCCGCAGAAGGGCGCGCCCATCGTCTACGGCTGCATGATGGAAATCGGGCGCACGCTGGCTGGATGGCTCGACGGGGTCGACCTCGACGCCGTGAGCACGCACCCATGAGAGGTCACATGAAGAAGCTCTTGGTCGGGATGGTTGCAATCATGGCGACGGGCTGCGCGGGCACGCTCGTCGAGCCAGGACACCGCGCGCTGCTCTTCGACCCGGGAAATGGCGGGATCCAGCACGAGGTCTTGCAACCCGGCTGGTACCGAACGGCCTGCTCGTTCGTCACGCCGACGAACAAGTGCCCGCGCGTCGACGACTTCGACGTGACGTTCTCGACGGCAAAGGAGGACGTCCGCACGCTCTCGATGGAGGGCCTCCCGCTCGATCTCCACGTCGCCGTCGTCTATCGCCCGATCGTGTCGGAGCTCTACCTGCTCGACACGGAGATCGGCACGAACTACTTCGCCGAGGTCGTCGGGCCCGAGTTCCACAGCGCGGCGATCGGCGTCTTCGCGCACACGTCGTATCAAGACCTCCAGAAGAAGAACGGATCGATCGAGGACGAGATCGAGAAGGAGCTCCGCAAGCGCCTCCGCGGGCGGCACGTCGAGATCTCGAGCGTGCTCATCGAGAAGGTGAACTACGACCCGCGCATCATGGAGTCGCTCCAGGCTCGCGTCGTCACGCAGGAGCAGACGCTCGCCGAGCGCCAGCGCGACGACAACTCCGCCGCGCTCGAGAAGCACCGCATCGAGCTCCAGACCGAGCAAATGCAGACCCGCGCAGCGCACAAGAAGATCGAGCTCGCGGCCGAGGCCGAGCAGAAGAAGCTCATGGCCACCGCGGACCTCGAGGTGAAGAAGATCGAGCTCCAGAAGGCGAGCGACGAGGAGAAATTCCGCATCGACTCGCAGCTTCGCAACAAGAAGCTCGAGCGGCAGCTCGTCACCGAGCAATCGCAGATCGATCGCATGAAGGCCGAAGCCGACGCCGCGACCAAGGTCACGGAGGCCAAGGGTGAGGCCGCCGCGCGCCTCGCGCTCGCGAACGCCGAGGCCGCCGAGACCGCCGCGAAGGCCGCGGACATCACGACGAACCAGGTGATGATGCACGCCTACGACGCGCTCGGAAAGCTCGGCGGGTCGGGCTCGACGTTCTTGTTCGGCGACTTCTCGAAGATGCCGAGCTGGCTCTTTCCGCGCATGCCGGGGCTCCAGCCCATGATGTGGCCTGGCATGATGACGCCCCAGTCGGAGAAGTGACGTGCGCCGCGCTCTCTTCGCGCTCGCGCTCATCGGCTGCGGCACCACGCTGAGGCCGGTCGCGACGACCGACGCCGCGCTCGACCTCGAGCAGGTCACGCGCGGCGCGGACAACGAGATGGACCCGGCCGTCTCGCCCGACGGCAAATCGCTCGCGTTCACCGTCGCGGCCTCGCGCGAATCGGCCAAGCACGTCGCGGTCGTCGCGCTCTCCGACCCGAGCCGGCCCACGTACCTCTCGCGAGACGTGCTCGGGCGCGAGCCGGCGTGGATGCCCGACGGCTCGGGGATCGTCTTCGTCGCGAAGCGCGGCGCGAACGCGCCCGAGAAGCTCGTGCAGACGTTCGGACAAAACGAGCACCGGCCCGTGTTCCTCGCCGACGTGGGCGATCCGAACTTCGCCGCGTTCGAGCCCACCGTCGCGCCGAGCGGCAAGCTCGTCGCGATGTCGCTCGCGAAGGTCTCCGTGCGCGACTCGACCTGGCCGACCTCGAAGCAAATCGATCACGGGATCGGCGTGACCGACCTCGGCGGCACCGACATCGAGGTCATCGGCCCGGGCGCCGATCCCGCGTGGAGCCCGGACGGCGCGCACATCGCGTACGTGCGCGCGACCGCCGACCACGAGCACCTCTTCGTCGCGAACGCCGACGGCACGGGCGCCGTGCAAATCACGGAGGGCGCGGCGGACGATCGCACGCCGTCATGGTCTCCGGACGGCAAGGACCTCGTCTTCTGCTCGGCGCACGGCGACGAAGAGCTCGTGCAGGCGAACTTGTTCGTCGTCCACGCCGACGGCTCCGGGCTCGTCCAGCTCACCGAGGGCGACCACATCGCGTGCCACCCCTCGTGGGCGCGCGACGGTCACGTCTACTTCCACGCGAACGAGGGCGGGCGCTTCCACGTGTGGCGCGTTCGCGTGCGACGCGAGGGCTGAAAGTCACGTCGCGGCGGGGAGCTCCACGGTGAACGTGGTGCCGCGACCGAGCTTGCTCTCGACGCGGAGGTGACCGCCGGATTGTTCGAGGATCGAGCGCGCGATCGCCAACCCGAGCCCGGTGCCGTTCTCGCGCGTCGTGACGAAGGGCTCGAACACGTCGCGCAGCCTCTCGCTCGGGATGCCCTCGCCCGTGTCGGAGATGTCGACGAGCACCTTCCCGGGCTCGGCGTAGGTGCGCACGGTGATCTCGTTGTCGTCCTCGGCGCCAGGCGGGATCGCCTGCGCCGCGTTGACCATCAAGTTCGCGAACACGTGACCGAGCTTCGCCTGCGTCCCGCGCACGTGAGCGATGTGCCCGTAGCTCTTCACGAGGCGCGCGCGCCCGTGCAGCTCGAAGCCGATGAGGTTCGCGATCGAGTCGAGCACGGCGTGGAGATCCACGTCGGTGGCCGAGTCCTTGAGCGTGCCCGAGAAGACGCCGAGGTCTCGCACGACGTCGCGCAGCCGGTCGAGCCCTTCGCGCACGTGATCGCAGAGCTGCCCGAGCTCTTCGCGAGACGAGGGCGCGGTCTCGCCGATGCGCGACTTCAAGAGCTCGACGCTCGTGAGCGCGTAGCCCAGCGGCCCGCGGATCTCGTGCATCACCGCGGCCGCGACGAAGCCGACGTGCGCGAGTCGGTCGGCCGCGTGCAGCTTGTTCTCGAGCTCCTTGCGGACGCGGATGTCCCGGATGTGAACGAGCGTCGACGGCTGCCCCTCGAAGATGAGCGGGATCGCGAGCACCTCGACGGGCACCTCGTGGCCGCCGATGTCGAGGAAGCGCTCCTCGAGCTCGGGCAAGTTGCCGCCTCCGGCGTACGTCTTGAAGACGCGCTTGGCGACGACCTCGCGATTGTGCGGCGCGACGAAGTCGAGCACGGGCTTGCCGACCACGTCCGCGAGCGCTGTGTATCCGAGGAGCTTCAGCCCGGCCGCGTTTGCGTAGACGATCTTCCCATCGCGATGCACCGCGATGGCATCCGTGGCCGCTTCGAGCACCGTTCGGAGAGCCGCTCCCCACTCACCCTTCTGAACGCTCGATTGACTCATCGTAAGACCTCACACGATGAGCAACGTAATGATGCACTGCACACTCCGACGCGAGAACTTTTGCTACGGCTTCACGAAGATCGCGTTGTCGTTTACGCCGTTGGTCGTCCAGGTCGCCTTCCAAGACCCGAGCTTCTTCTCGACGTCGCCCCAAAGCTCGCTCGACGGCCCATCCTCGCGCGATTGCGTTGTCGAGCACGAGCCAGCCGTCGCGCTTCAGCTTCGGCATCGACTTCAGCATCGCGGTGTCGCGGAAGAGTCCTTCGACGATCACGAAGTCGAAGTGCTCGTCGGGGAACTCGTCGATGACGTCGCGGTAGCTCGCCTCGTCGACGTAGCGATAGTCGGCGTTCGTCACGCCCGTGGTGCTCGATGCTCGTGAGCGACTTCGAGCGTGCCGTTGCCCGAGCCCCACTCGAAGCCGACCATCGTGTGGTTCAGATGGTCCTCGAGCGGGACGTTCGGGAAGCGTCGCTCGTAGATCGCCAGCCTTGAGCACGCCGAGAACGCGCGAAGCCACGCGCTGCCAACGAGGGGTACGGGTAGGTTCGTCCGCGCTCCGCGATTATGCACGAGCTATGCGCGCGACGGCAGCGAGTAGAGCGACGAGCCGCGGACATTTTCGTCCACGACGAGCGGTTGTCTCATCGAAGGAAATGCACGTTGATCGCAGTCGCTGCGCTCGCACGTCCTACACGTGACCCCGACGGGCGTGTACATCTCCCGGTTCTCGAGATCGACGCCGTCCGAGTACACGAGCTCCTTCGCGCGCTCCACCTTGCAGCCGAGGCCGATGGCCATGACGGGCTGCGGGGAGTGGTAGCCGCCGCTGTCTTTCTGGATCGTGCGCGCCAGGCAGAAGAACACCTCGTTGTCCGGCATGCGCGACACCTGGATGCGGATCATGCCCGGCGTGAGGAAAGCGGCGAAGATGTTCCACCGCGGGCACGCGCCCGAGAAGCGCGCGATGCGAATTCCCGATGCGGAGAAGCGCTTGGAGATGTTTCCCGCCACGTCGATGCGCACGAAGTGGAAGGGCACGCCCTCGGCGCCCGGGCGCCTCAGCGTCGTCAGCCTGTGACACGTCTGCTCGAAGCCGATGCGGAAGCGCCTGCCGAGGACGTCGATGTCGTACCGCTCCGCACGCGCGGCCTTCAGGAAGGTGTCGTACGGCATGAGCACCGCGCCCGCGAAGTAATTCCCCAGCGCCACGCGAGCGAGCGCGCGAGAGGCCTCGGTCGTGAGGTACGAGTCGCGCGCCACGACCGAGTCGATTGCACTCCGCTGCGTGAGCATCCCGATCTGGTAGGCGAGCTGGAAGCTGCGGCTTCGCGTCGGCAAGAGCTCCGAGAGCGTGAGCTCCTTCTTGTCGGGGTCGTATTTGCGGAGGGTCTCGCGCGCGATCTCGGTGCGTGCGATGAGCACGGAGACGCCGAGCTCCTTCTCGAGGAAGCGCTTGAGGCCTTGGTAGATCTCGTCCGTGCTGACTTTCCCGTGCGCGAGCAAATCCTCGGCGCCGGTCTCGAGCGAGGGGAAGTGGTTCTGGTTGCGTTGGATGAGGTCGCTGACTTCCTCGGACGGTACCGCGGTCGTCGAGACGTTCGTGAGATCGTCGCGCTCGGCGATGCGTGACGAGAGATCGTCCGCTGACCCTTTCGCCGCGCGATAGGCGCGGTAGAGCGCAATCACGCCACGCGCCGCGGCCGGGCTCGCCGAGGCCATCTCGCGCATCTCGGCTTGCGTGAGCGCAGGATCTTCGAAGAGCGGATCCGAGAACACCTCGAGCAAATCGGATACGACGCGTGCGTCCTCGTCGCTCGCGAACTGAGTCAGATCCACGTTGAACTGCTGTGCGAGCTTGACGAGGAGCGGCGCCGGCAGCGGCCGCTTGTGGTTCTCGATGAGGTTCAGATAGCTCGCCGACACGCCGAGCTTCGAGGCGAGATCCGCCTGGCTCAGCCCCTCACGTCGGCGCAGGGCCCGTACCTTGCTCCCAAAGCGAACTGCGTCACTCATGACGCAACGTTAGCACACACGATTGATGACAACATTGACAGAGTGACGATGCGTCATTGACATCACATGACACTGGTTTCCAGGCGTAACCAGCCGTTCCGTTGACTTGTTAAGCTGCAACACGCATGTTCTGACGCGTCGCGCAAATAGGACGACATGGCCACCTCGATCGACATACGCGGAACCGAGCACGGAGCCCAGATTCTCACGACGGAGGCCCTCGCCTTCGTAGCGGATCTGCAGCGGACGTTCGGACGCACGATCGCCGAGCTGATGGACCGCCGAGCTCGGCGCAAGCGCGCGCTCGACGCCGGCGAGGACAAGCTCGATTTCCTCACCGAGACGCGGCACATCCGTCGCGGCGACTGGGTCTGCGCGCCGATGCCGAAGGACATCCGCGATCGACGCGTCGAGATCACGGGACCGGTCGACAAGAAGATGATCATCAACGCGCTCAACTCGGGCGCGCGCGTCTTCATGGCCGACTTCGAGGACGCGAACACGCCGACCTGGCACAACGTCGTCAGCGGTCAGCAGAACCTCTACGAAGCGGTGCGTCGCACGCTCGCGCTCGACACACCCGAGAAGAAATACCGCATCGTGGAGAACCCGGCGGTGCTGTTCGTTCGGCCGCGCGGGCTCCACCTTCCGGAGAAGCACGTCGTCGTCGACGGAGAGATCGCGCGAGGCTCGCTCGTCGACTTCGGTCTCTATTTCTTCCACAACGCGCGCGAGCTCCTCAAGCGCGGCACCGGCCCGTACTTCTACCTGCCCAAGCTCGAGAGCCACCTCGAGGCGCGCCTGTGGAACGTGGTGTTCCTGCACGCGGAGCGCGCGATCGGGATCCCGCAGGGGACGATCAAGGCGACGGTGCTCATCGAGACGCTCCCCGCGGCGTTCGAGATGAACGAGATCCTCTACGAGCTCCGCGAGCACTCGGCGGGCCTGAACTGCGGCCGGTGGGACTACATCTTCAGCTTCATCAAGAAGCAGAGCGCGCGCGAGATGGCGCTCCCCGACCGCGGCCTCGTCACGATGGACAAGGGTTTCTTGCGCGCGTACTCGCGCCTGCTCATCGAGACCTGTCATCGCCGCGGCGTCCACGCGATGGGTGGCATGGCCGCGCAGATCCCGATCAAGAGCGACGCGAAGAAGAACGAAGAGGCGCTCGCGAAGGTGCGCGCCGACAAGCTTCGTGAGGTGAAGGACGGCCACGACGGCACGTGGGTCGCGCATCCGGGGCTCGTCGCGGTCGCGCAAGGAAGTCTTCGACGCCCACATGAAGGGCGAAAACCAGATCGAAGAGCCGCACGAGCCCGTGAACGTCACGCGCGACGATCTGCTCGCGATCCCCGAGGGCGCGCACACGATGGCGGGCCTGCGCCACAACGTGCTCGTCGGCATCCAGTACATCGAGGCGTGGCTGCGCGGTCAGGGCTGCGTGCCGCTCTACGACTTGATGGAAGACGCGGCGACCGCGGAGATCTCGCGCGCGCAGGTGTGGCAGTGGCTGCACCACGGCGCCGAGCTCGACGGCCAGAAGCTCACGAAGGAGCGCTACGGCGCCGTCGTCGACGAAGAGCTCCAGAAGCTTCCGAGATCGGCGAAGCGCTTCGCAGAAGCGCGCCGACTCTTCGACCAGCTCGTCCTCTCGAGCACGTTCGAAGAGTTCCTCACACTCCCCGCATACGAGCAGTTACCCGTCTGACACCAGGAGAACGATCATGAGTGCAGCAGTGACGTTGTCGACGTACGAGACCGACCGACTCATCACGACGCGAGACCGCTTCAAGGGGATCGTGCGGCCGTACGCCCACACGGACGTCGATGCGTCTGCGTGGCTCGATCCATGTCGAGTACACGCTCGCGCGCCTCGGCGCCGAGCGGCTCTGGGACCTGCTCCACGACGAGCCGTTCGTCGCGGCGCTCGGCGCGCTCGACCGGCAACCAGGCCGTTCAGCAAGTGCGCGCGGGCCTCAAGGCGATTTACCTCTCGGGCTGGCAGGTCGCCGCCGACGCGAACACGTCCGGCCGATGTACCCGGACCAGAGCCTCTACCCGGTCGACAGCGTGCCGAACGTCGTCCGCCGCATCAACGCGGCGCTCCTCCGCGCCGACCAGATCGAGGCCGCCGAGGGCAAGCGCGACCGCTACTGGATCGCGCCGATCATCGCGGACGCGGAGGCCGGCTTCGGCGGACCGCTCAACGCGCTACGAGCTCATGAAGAGCATGATCGAAGCGGGCGCCGCCGGCGTTCACTTCGAGGACCAGCTCGCGAGCGAGAAGAAGTGCGGCCACATGGGCGGCAAGGTGCTCGTCCCGACGGCGCAGTTCATCCGCACGCTCGTCGCCGCGCGCCTCGCGGCCGACGTCTGCGACGTGCCGACGATCCTCGTCGCGCGCACCGACGCCGACAGCGCGAAGCTCATCACGAGCGACATCGACGAGCGCGACCGCCCGTTCATCGCGTCGAAGGAGCGCACGCCGGAGGGCTTCTTCCGCCTGAAGAGCGGCGTCGAGACCGCCATCGCGCGCGGCCTCGCGTACGCGCCCTACGCGGACATGATCTGGTGCGAGACGTCGACGCCCGACCTCGAGCAAGCGAAGGCCGTTCGCCGAGGGCATCCACGAGCAGTTCCCGAACAAGCTCCTCGCGTACAACTGCTCGCCCTCGTTCAACTGGAAGAAGAACCTCGACGACGCGACGATCGCCAAGTTCCAGCGAGAGCTCGGCGCGATGGGCTACAAGTTCCAGTTCGTCACGCTCGCCGGCTTCCACTCGCTGAACTACGGAATGTTCGAGCTCGCGCGCAAGTACAAGGACCGCGGCATGGCCGCGTACTCGGAGCTCCAGCAAGCCGAGTTCGACGCGGAGAAGCCGACGGCTACACCGCGACGCGCCACCAGCGCGAAGTCGGCACCGGCTACTTCGATCAGGTCGCGGAGGTGATCTCGAGCGGAAACTCGGCGACCTTGGCCCTCGAGGAGTCGACCGAAAAAGCGCAGTTCTGAGAACGCCCTGAACCGGCAACGTTGCCGAAAATCGGCCACGTTGCCGGCCAACCCCTCGGCGACCGCCGGGCGCCGGAGCGCAGCCGCGCTCGTCGCGGCTAGCGCTTGATTCCGCCGCAGGCGCCGCCGTTGCACACGGCACGGTAAACCGACGCGTCGACGATCGCGGGGCAGGGACCGTGCGGAATCATCGCGCAGTCGACGACGGCGCAGACGCGGTTTCGCGCGTCGAGCGCCTTCTTGCTCGTCGCGTACGCGGTCGCCGAACAGTCCGAGCAGCAGCCCGCGAAGTTGCTCACGACGCACTCGTCGTTCTTCGTGCAGCGCTCGCTCGACGTGAGCTGCTGCTGCACGACCGCGGGCGGATTTCGCGCCGCGACGCACGCCGAGTCGCGACACACGGCGTGATACGCGCTCACGTCCTCCGTCGGCTTGCACTCCTGCGGCTCGGTGCGTGCGCAGCGCGCGGCGTTGCAGCGGTTCTTGAGCGCGTCGACGTTACGTTTCGAGTCCGCGAACGGCGGCGAGCCACACGGCGAGCAACAGCTTCGCACGGTCGACATCGCGCAGTCTTCGTCGCGCGTGCACGTCGAGGGCGGCGTGACCGTCGCGACCGCGTCGAGCTCCACCGCCTGACACACCTTGTCCCTGCACACCGCGCGATATTGGTCGGGGTGCTCCGCTGGGTCGCACTTCACGCGCCCGTGCGCAGCGCACTCGACCTCGGCGCAAGCCTTCTGCTGCCGCTCGAGCTCGGTGCGCGAGCTCGCCGCGATCGGCCCGGGGCACGCCTCGCAACAGCCGCTGAAGGTCGTGACGGCGCAGTCGGCGTCCGCGGCGCACGTCGTCGACGCGAGCGACGCGTGATACTCGGCCGGGCCTGCGTCCACGGACGCGGGCGTTGGCGTCTGCGTCGGCGTGGGCGTGCACGCAACGACGAAGAGCAGCGCCGCGAGCCTCAAAGCTCGTCCGGCGATGCGATCTTGCCGGCGACGGCGCTCGCGGCCACGACGAGCGGGCTCGCGAGGTAGACCTTCCCGGGGCCGCTGCGCCCAGGGAAATTACGGTTGATCGCGCTCACCGTGACTTGCTCGGGAGAGTCGCTCACGCCGGGACCGGCCTTGATGCACGCGCCGCACGACGGGTCGACCGTCTCGGCGCCCGCGTCGCGGAAGACCTCGAGGTAGCCCTTCGCCTCCGCGTAGCTGCGAATGTCCTGCGAGCCGAACTGGATGTAGAGGTGCACGCCGCGGCGCGACGTGGCGGCCGCGCAAGCACGCTCGCGTACATGTCCATGTCGGCCTTCTTGCCGCCCGTGCACGAGCCGCCGTACGCGATGTCGATCTTCACGTCGCCCTGCTTCTCGAGCGCTGCGAGCGGTACGCCGTTTCGCGGGTCGCCCGGCGTCGCGACCATCGGCACGACCGCGCCGAGGTCGACCTCGAACGTCGCGCAGTACGTCGCGCCGGGGTCGGCCTTCACGACGCGCGCGCGCACGTCTTCGACGCGGAGGCCGCGTTGCTTCACGAGGTAGTCCACGACGACCTCGTCGGCCTCGATGATGCCCGTGAAGCCGCCCGCCTCGACCGCCATGTTCGTCAGCGTCGCGCGCTCGTCGAGTGGCAGGTGCGCGATCGCGTCGCCCGCGAACTCGATCACCTTGCCGATGCCCTCGCCGCCCTTGAAGAACGGCATCGCGAGGATGTGGAGCATCACGTCCTTCGCGCACACGCCGGGCCGGAGCTTGCCTCGAAGCATGAAGCGCGCGGTCTCGGGCACCGTCACGCGGACGTCCTTCGTGAACCACGCGTTCGCCATGTCGGTCGAGCCCACGCCGAACGCGAAGCAGCCGAGCGCGCCCGCCATGCACGTGTGCGAGTCCGTCCCCGCGACGAGCTGGCCGGGGAGCGCGAGCTCTTCGATCACCTTGTTGTGGCAGATCGCTTCCGAGCCCACGAGCTTCCCCTCGCGGTGGACCTCTCCGTAGAGCTTGATCGCGTGCTTCTTCGTGAAGCCGTCTTGCACCGTCGCGAGCTTCTCGGCTTGCGCCTTGAGGCCCATCTCGCGGTGCGCCTTGGGCATGACGAGGTCGAGGAAGGTGAGGTGATCGCGGAACGCGAAGACGCTCTCGGGGTCGGTGACGGTCGCGTCTTCGCCGAGGCCCGCGCGAAAGAGCGCGTCGGCCATGGGCGTCACGTATTCGTGGGAGAAGCGGACGTCGGTGCGCGCGAAGAACGCGTCGCCGGGCTTCACGGCCTTCGCGCCGATCTTTCCGGTCTTCGCGTCGACGATCGCGTGGGCCGCGAGGATCTTCTCGCAAAGCGTCATCGGGCGCGGCGCGGTCGTGATCGCGGGCGGCGAGACCTTTCCGGCGAGGCGCGCCTTGTTGTAGGTGAAGAGCCCGCCGTGCTCGACGATCGCGGCGCTGATCGGATCGAGGCCGCGCGTGAACTCGTCGATCGGGATCTCCTCGCCGCGCTCGATGCGCGGGATGAGCCCGAAGTCGGTGCTCGTGAGCAGGCCGATGTTCTGCGCGTTCTGGCGGTAGATCTTCTCGATGCTCTTGGCGATGACGAGCTTGATGCCCGCGTGGAGCTCGCTGTACGGGGCGGTCTCGCGCGAGCTCCCGCACCCCTTCGAGATGCCGCTCACGATGACCGAGTAGCCGCCCTCCTTGATCGCGTCCTTCTTGATGCGGTTGCCGCGCAGTCCGATGAGGCAATAGCGCGCGAGCGTTTCGTCGTAGTAGTAGCAAACCCAACCGGGCGTGATTTCGTCGGTCGAAATGTTGCTGACGAGCGCGCGCTCGGGGTCGTACGCGAGCGCTTGCTTGCGTTCGAGCTGCGCGTCGAGGAGCTCCGGATCTTCGGTCAGATAAAGGACGCGACCCTCGAGCTTCACCGAACCCATCGCCATGCGAGATCTCTACCATGATCACCCTGAGCGCGTTGCGGTCGTGACGACGAGTTACCCGTCGCACGCGCGCGACTGGTCCGGGCATTTCGTGCGTGAAGAGGTGCTCGAGCTCGTCCGTCGAGGACGAGCGCACGTCACCGTGCTGACGACGCGGACGGGCGTCGCCGACGAAGGCGTTTCGGTCGTTTCACTCGGCGGATCCGCGGCTTTCGGACCTCCTGGCGCGCTCGCGCGCATCGCGGCGTTTCCCCGCGCGCGGTGAGCGCAGCGGGCTGGTGCAGCCGCGTCTTCGGCGCACTGCGTCGTGGACGCTGGGACCGCGTCATCGCGCACTGGGCCGTTCCGAGCGCCTACCCGAGCGCGCTCGGAGCGACATCGCTCGAGGTCGTCTCGCACGGCAGCGACGTGCGCTTGCTCGAGCGGATGCCCTCGCGCCTGCGCCGTTCGATCGTGTCGTCGATCGAGGCTCGCGCCGAGTCGTGGCGTTTCGTCTCCGAGCCGCTGCGGGAGTCGCTGCTGAGCTCGCTCGATCGCGATCTCCGCGCGCGTGTCGCGGCGAAATCGTTCGTGCGTGAGCCACTGCTCGCGATGCCCGACGTCAGCCGGCGCGCGAGCGCGATCCGCGCCGAGCTCGGGCGCTTCGACGTGAGCCTCGGCCGGCTCGTCGCGGCGAAGCGTGTCGACAAAGCGATCGATCGCGCCGCGATCACGCGCGAGCTGCTCGTCGTGGTCGGCGACGGCCCGGAGCGCGCTCGGCTCGAGCGCCGCGCTGCCACGCGCGACGCGCGCGTGAGATTCCTCGGGGATCTGCCGCGCGACGAAGCCCTCGCGTACCTCGCGGCGGCGCGCGCGCTCCTCTTCGCTTCCGAATCGGAGGGATGCTCGACCGTGGTGCGTGAAGCGCGTGCGCTCGCGACTCCGGTCGAGACGATCTGACGCCTCTCGCCACGCGCGGGCACGTTCGCCACGCGGCGATGGCACCTCGACCGTACGTGCGCGGTGCACGCAAGGGTGGCATGTGGCTTGAACCTTCGCGGCGCACGAAGGAGATCCTCAATGGCCAACCAGCACCTCCCCCACAACGGTCACCGTGTGGCGCGGCGTGGATTCGATCAGCGCGACTGGCAGTCGACTGCGCGCGACGCATTCAAATCGCTCTCGCGGATGGACGTCCCTGACGTCGTCCGGAAGAACCCGGCTCCCTCGCTCGCGATCGCGGGCGCGGCGGGCTTGCTCATCGGCGTCGCGATCGGCTCGCGCATCGTGCGCATGATCGTCGGAAGCGTCGGCATGTACGCGATCACCGAGCTCGGCAGGCGCTACGCGCGCCAAGCTCTCGAGGACGTCGGGTTCGAAGGAGGCGAAGAGCCGATGGGCTCTGCCTCGGAGTGACGACAAAAAGAAAGCGCGCGACGCCCGCTCGGACGTCGCGCGCTTCGAGGGGAGACTCAACGGCTCGCGTGGCTTCGGCTGCGCGAGCTGGTCTTCTTCTTGGACTTCGACCGCCGCGGCACCTTCCCGCCGCCGCGCCGCGCCTCCGAGAGGCCAATCGCGATCGCCTGCTTCGGGTTCGTCACCTTGCTGCCCGAGCGGCCCGAGCGCAGCTTGCCGCGCTTCATCTCGTGCATCGCGCGACCGACCTTCGTCTTCGCCTTCGATCCGTACTTTCGCTTTCCGTGGGCTTTTCTCGTCGGCATTTCACGTCTCCTTGCGAGTCGCCCGCAGAAGATTGCGGACGGATTGAACACCGGGGAGCTCACTGATGGTCTCCTCGGCGAGCTCCTTCATGTGCAGCGTGGGAACCGAGCCTTCGAGCGTCACGAGACCGCGCTCGACGTGAACGAGGATGTCGGCCGCGTCGACGGAGTCCTCGCGCGTGAGCTCTTCGCACACGTCCTCGAAGACGCGCTGATCCGTGCGGATGTAGTTCTTCGGACCCTTGCCGCGATGACCGCTGTCGTCGGGCGCGCCGTGCATCCATCGCTCGGATATCGGCACGCCAGGCGTGACGGGCTGCACTTGATCCTTCATGGCGTGGCCGCGTTGCGAGGCGCGTGCCAGCGCGCGCGCACACGTGGCAGTCCGGCCGCGTCGAAGCGTCGCGCCACGCGCAGCGCGACCGACCGTCAGCGAAATCCAGCACGTTCGCGCTGGCACATCGTCTGCACGTGCCGGCGCCGAACGTGGAGGACCAAAACACATGACCTTCGATCATCGCAATCTCATCATCGTCGGCTCGGCCGCGCTTCTCGGACTCGTCGCGTGCGAGAAGAACCAGAGCTCGGATCAGACCTCGACGACCGGTGCTACGCGCGAGACTCCGCAGACCCAGCCGACCACGGTCACCCAGCCGAACCTCGGCGCGAACACGGGCACGACCACCGGCTTGAACGCGAACGAGGCGAAGGACGCGAACGACACGACGATCGATCGCCTCACCGACACGCGCTGCAAGCGTGAGGTCGCGTGCAACAACATCGGGAGCGGCAAGAAGTACAACGACGAGCCCGCGTGCCGCCGCGAAGTTCGTCAGAACGTGCACTCGGATTTCCGCCAGAGCGAGTGCCACGTCGTGCTGACGGACAAGCTCCAGTCGTGCATCGACGAGATCCAAGCCGAGAAATGCGGCTCGGCGTTCGACTTCGCGCGCATGAACGCGTGCCGCAAGGGCAACCTCTGCAAGGACTGAGCTCGAAGCTCGCTAGAAGCGAGCCAGCACCGCGGCGCCCGCGCCGTTCGCGCTCACGAGCGGCACGACGCGCGCGGTCGCCTTCGGTGTGGTCACGACGAGGATGATCCCCGTCGCGATCGCGGCGACGCCGATCCCGACGCCGAAGTCGGAGAGCCAGGCGTACGTCTTCGAGCGCTCGTTCAAGTCGTAGCCTTGCTGGTTGCACGTGCCGCCGGGAAGCTGGCACTGCGCGTTGCTCTGGTTGTGCGCGTCGATCGCGAGCGCGCCCGTGACGACGCCGACGCCGAGCAGCACCACGCCGACGCTTCCCGTGACCCAACCCACGGTCGCCTGCGTGCGCGAGACGTGCTCCTCCGCGAGCGCCGGCTTCACGATGACCGGCGCGTTCTCGAGCGCGGGGATCGACACGTGCTGCGTCGTGGCGTCGTCCTTGACCTCGATGGTCGCGCGGTACTCGCGCTTGCCCGGCGCGATCACGACGATCGCGTGAACGCCGCGATCGATGGGCGAGAGCATGCCCCACGCGGCTTGTCGGACGGCCGTCCCGTCGAGTCGAATCTCGATCTGGTCGGTCTTTTGCGCGGCGTCGCTCAGGTCGATCGCGAGCTTCGCGACCTTCTTCTCGAGCTCGTCGACGTGCGCGCGCGCGGTCGTCTCGCGGTCTTTGCGACCGTCTTTGATCGCTTGGCTGAGCGCCTCGTTGTACGCGGCCCACGCGGACGCGAGCTTGCCCTCGTTCTGACGACAAAAACCGAGGTTGAGCAGCGTGCCGCCGCCCGGGTCGAGTCGCTGGCTCTCGGCGAGCTTCGGGCAGGCGTCGGCGAAGCGACCCTGGTCCATCAGCTTCACCGCTTCGTCGAAGAGCGTCTGCGCGAGCGTCTGATCGGCGGCGGTGGGCCCTTGCGCCCACGCCATCGGCGCGGTCAGAGCGACCGAGAGCGCGACGAGGAAGGCCTTGTCATTTCCGATCACGAGATATTCCAGATATCACGGGAGCGGACGCGCTGGGCTGCGTCTTCGCGGTCGCCACCGAAGCCGCGTGGTGCGGCCTGATCGTCGGAGGCGCTTCGATCGCGGCGGTCGCGGTCGCGGACGTCTCGACGTGCGCCACCGCGACGGTCACGGTCGGCACAGGCTGCGCGGCGCTCGGCGCGGGCTTGGCGACGGAAGGCGGCGGCGGCGGGGGCTCCGCGCTCGCGTGCTGCAGGACGCCCGCGTGGAAGAACATCGCGGCCACGAACGCGCCCGCGGCGACGACGCCGATCCCGATCGCGATCGGGAGCGCTCGGCTCTTCACGGGAGGCGCCGCCAAGATGCGTACGCTCGAGTCGCCGGTGTCGATCGGCCCGAGCGTCTCGGCGCCGTGCGCGAGGAGCTTTCGCATCGAGGGCGCCGAGGGGGTCGCGCGCGGCGGCGTGGTCGTTCCGAAGACGAGCCGCTGGATGCGCTCGACGCGCTCGCGCGACCCCGGGCAAAACGGCTCGAGATCCGCCGCGAGCTCGGCGACGTTCGGGTAGCGGTTGTCGGGCTTCTTCTCGAGGCACTTGAAGACCACGCCCTCGAGCTCGGGCGAGACGTCGGGGAGCACGGTGACGAGGCGAGTCGGCGGATCGGTGGCGATGCGCACCGCGAGGCCCGCCATCGACTCCGCGTCGAACGGCATGTGGCGCGTGAGCAGCTCGTAGAGCACGACGCCGAGCGACCAGATGTCGCTTCGCTCGTCGGCCTTCGACGCGCTCTGCATCTGCTCGGGAGACATGTAGAGCGGCGAGCCGAAGACGGCGTCGGTCGTCGTGACGGTGCCCTCGACGCGTACGTCTTGCGAGAGCGCCTTCGACACGCCGAAGTCGAGCACTTTGATCATGGTGCTGCCGTCCGGGCGCCGAGCCCGGAACAAATTTCCCGGCTTGAGATCGCGGTGCACGATCCTTGCTGCGTGGGCCTCGGCGAGGCCTTCGCACGCCTGGAGCATGTAATCGACGGCCTGCGCGACGGTGAGCTTGCCTTCGGCCTCGAGCACTTGCGCGAGGTCGTCGCCCTCGAGCAGCTCCATCACCATGAACGGCTTGCCGTTGTCGAGCATGCCGACGTCGGACACGTGGACGACGTGATCGCTACGAAGGAGCGCGGACGCCTTGGCCTCGGTCAGAAATCGCGCGTTCGACTGCGACGAGTCCGCGTTGTGCGTGAGCACCTTGACCGCGACGCGCTGATTGAGCTGCAGGTGCCGCGCCGCCACGACCACGCCCATGCCGCCCATCGCGAGCACGCGCTCGACGCGGTAGCGACCGGCGAGGATATCTCCCTCGCGGACGGGTGCATCGCGGTCGAAGTCGGCGCCCATCTCACCATCGAGAGTAGAGGTTGCCTCTCACCCGGGCAACTCGGCGCACCATTTCGGCACGCACGATGTACGATAAGGGGCGATGCGGGTACGAACGGCGTTTGCAGTCGCTTCTTTCGTGGCCATCGCCACGGCGTGCCAGCTCATCGCGGGGATCAACGATCGAACGATCTACGATGGCGGCGCGCTCGGCGATACGGGCGTGGATCCCTGCTCGGGCCCCGACCTGCCGCCCGCGCCGGATCCCTCGACGAGCTCGCCAGGCGACAGCGTCACGGTCACCGCGGCCCTCGCGAAGGTGATGCTCGGCTCGAGCGACGGCGGCCCGTATTACGGCTTCAATCTCGATCAGACGTGCACGTGCCCGAGCGGCGACTCGTGCAAACGCACGGGCAATCTCGATTGCGACGATCCGAACGGCGTCGACAACTACGCGCGTCGCGCGTTCGAGCAGATCAACGCCGTCGCCGGCGCGTTCATCGACGGCGGCGTCATCACCGAGCAGCGCTTCAACACGGCGCTCGCGTCGGGCCTGTCTGGCGCGCTCATCGAGATCACGGGCTACAACGGTCAAGCGAACGACGCGCAGGTCGTCGTCACGATCTACGCGTCGCAAGGCTTCGTCGGCTACCCGGACGCCGCGCCGGCGCTCAACGGGACCGACCAGTGGATCATCGAGCCGAGCTCGTACAGCGGCCAGTTCAAGACGAAAGACGCGTGGGTGACGAACTACACGCTCGTCGCCACGAACCTGAATTTTCCCATCATCATCGGGAGCGCGACGACGCAGCCGGTCACGATCCAGCTCAACGAGGGCATCATCACGGCGGATCTCGTCACCGACGGCGGCGCGATCGTGTCGATGAACGGTCAGCTGGGCGGCCGCTGGGACCCGGCGAAGTTCCTCCCGAGCCTCCAGGTCGTCCCCGATCCGATCACGTCGGGCCAGTACCTGTGCGGCGACGCGAGCCTCACTTACGCGATCCTCAAGCAGAAGATCTGCAACAACACCGACATCAACGCGTCGTCGTCGGGCGACAACATCGGCTCGTGCAACGCCGTGTCGATGGGCCTCGGATTTCAGGCGCTGCCGGCAATCAAAGGCCCGCAGGGAAAAGATGCGTCGAGCATCACTCCGTGCGGGCCTAATTGGACAGACGACTGTCCCTGAGCCTCTATTGCTGCTTGCGCGAGAACGCCGGCACGTCCCAGTCGTGATCGAGCTCGGGGAAGCTCTGCGCGCGCTCGCGCATCGGCAGGCGCGGCTGCGATTGGCGCGCCTCCGCGGTGTGAGCGGCGCGCGTGCTCTCGCGTGAGACGAGCGTCTCGCGGGGCGCGGGGCGCGCGGTCGTCGACGACTGGCTCGCGAGCGCGCGGAGCTGCTGCGAGGGGATCGTCTGCGGCGAGGCGTACGATGTCGGCTTCGGCCGATCCATCGAGGCCGCGGCGATTTCGTGCTCCTGCGCGCGCTGGGCAGCGTCGAAGCCGGTCGCGATGACCGTCACCTTGACGTTCTCGCCGAGCGACTCGTCTATGCTCGCGCCGAAGATGATGTTCGCGTCTTCGTGCGCCTGCTCCTGAACGAGCGAGGCCGCTTCCTGGATCTCCTTCATCTTCATGTCGGGCCCGCCGACGATGTTGATGAGGACGCCCGTCGCGCCTTCGACGCTGATGTCGTCGAGGAGCGGCGATTGAATGGCCATCTCGGCCGCGATGCGCGCGCGCGACGCGCCCTTCGCGATGCCGGTGCCCATGAGCGCGCGGCCCATGTTGTTCATCACGGTCTTCACGTCGGCGAAGTCGACGTTGACGATGCCGTTCTGCGTGATGAGGTCGCTGATGCCCTTGACGGCCTGGAAGAGGACCTCGTCGGCCTTGCGGCAAGCGTCGATGAACGTGAGGTCGTCGTCGCCGAGGAGGAGGAGCTTCTGGTTGGGGATCGTGATGAGCGTGTCGACGTGCTCGGCGAGCTGCGCGAGGCCGATCTCCGCGCGGCGCGCGCGCTGGCGGCCCTCGAAGAGGAAGGGCTTCGTGACGACGCCGACGGTGAGCGCGCCTTCTTCCTTGGCGAGCTGCGCGACGACGGGAGCGCAACCGGTTCCGGTTCCGCCGCCCATGCCCGCGGTGATGAAGACCATGTCCGCGCCGGAGACGAGCTCCTTGATGCGCTGGACGTCCTCGAGCGCCGCCTTGCGGCCCTTCTCCGGGTCAGCGCCCGCGCCGAGACCGCGCGTGACGTTCGAACCGATGTTGAGCTTCGTCGGCGCCGCGTTGCTGTTGAGCGCTTGGGCGTCCGTGTTGACGACGATGAACTCGACCCCTTCGAGGCCGAAGTTGATCATCGTGTTGACCGCGTTGCCGCCGGAGCCGCCGCAACCGATGACCTTGATGCGTGCCTGGTACTCCTGCGTTTCGTCCGCGAACTCGATGCTGAAGCTCATGATGTCGGCCCTTCCTCCGTGGGAACGTTTTCTTGCGCGATCCTGTGAGCGCCTCTCTCGAGGGATCCCGCGACGCTTGCCCGTTCATCGGTAGGGGAAAGGGACGAAATGGGCCAAGAAAACGCCGAGACTTATTTGGAGTTAGGGGCAGCTCCCCGTCCAGGTCGCTCCGCACGGAAAACCGGCGTCGGCCTCGGGAGTGACGGCGCCGAGCTTCGCTTCGACGGCCTCGAAGTGGATGCCGACCGCGAGCGCGTCGCAGGGGAGACGGGATCGTTTCCGCAGACGAGCTGCGAGGGGCTGAGCGGGTCTTGGAAGTTCTGGAAGCTCGTGAGCATCTTCGTGGCCTCCCAGCGACCCGCGAAGATGCCCGAGAGCGTTCGCACGTTCTGCGAGTTTTTGCCGAGCTTGGCGAAGATTCGGCCCGCGGTGAGCTGCACGGTCACGGGCGAGGTCGTCGTGCTGCCGATCGTCACGGGGAAATCCAGCGTCGCGACGACGTCACGTGCACGTGGAATCGAGGTTCAAGCCCCGATGACGAAGGCGCTCAAGGCGCGCCACTTCGACCCCTCGTTCATGCCCTCACAGTCGGAAGTACCACGTCACGGCCGCGCCTCAAAGACAGCCGCTCTGCTAATCTGCAGTGGTGCGCATCCCTCGTCCTTTGTCTTGGTTCGTTCTGGCCGTGTTCGTGGGAGCTTGCGCGAAGGCGATCGTCGATGAGCCGGACGCGAGCGTCGACGCGGGCGGCGGCGACGTGAACAACTCCGGTTGCCCGCAGTACAACTTGAGCACCGACCCCGCGCATTGCGGGTCGTGCTCGCACGCGTGCGCCTCGAGCGAGGTGTGCTCGAACGGGACGTGCAAGGCCTCGTGCGACGCGCCGCTCTTCAAATGCGCGAACGCCGGAGACGGTGGCACGGGCGCGTGCGTCGATCTCACGAGCGATCCGAACCACTGCGGGCAGTGCGCGACGACGTGCACCACCGCGGACGCGGGCGCCCTCGAGGCGGGCAACAACGGCAACCCCGACGCGGGCATTCCGTTCGACGGCGGCTCCGACGCGGGCGCGCCGTGGAGCCTCGGCACCGCGACCTGCTCGAAGAGCACCTGCGGCGTCACGTGCCCGACGAACATGACCGCCTGCAGCGACGGCATTTGTTACGACACGCAGAACTTCCACGACCACTGCGGCGCGTGCGGCACCGCGTGCGCGACGGACACCGAGTGGTGCACGCAAGGCCACTGCTGCACGACGGGCACCGCGTGGTGCGGGAGCGCGTGCGTCGACGTGCTGAGCGACGCGAAGAACTGCGGCGGCTGCGGCGTCACGTGCGGCGTGAACACGCCCGTCTGCAGCGGCGGTCAGTGCACGACGGCGATCATCTTCAGCGACGCCTTCACGCAGAACGTGACGCCCACGACGCAGTGCACGGACTGGCAGAATTTCCGCGCGAAGCTCACGGGCACGTACTCGTCGGTCACGATCAGCGGCTCGAACGACACGGTGGGCCGTACGTGCACGGGCTCGAGCGCGAACACGATTTGCCAGGCGCTGCACAACAAGACGACCGTGAGCGCCCTCTCGTGCGGCGGCTTCTTCTGGAACGTCTATTTGAGCTGCGGCTCCGACGTGGAGATCTCCGCCGACAACTCGACGTGCACGTGCACGAGCTCCGGCGGCTACGACGTCCGCCCGTGCATCGGCAACTTGAACTGGGGCGGGATCAACGGCGTGACGTGCACCGCGCCCTCGCAGACGCTCACCGTCACGTGCAAGTGATCAGAACGCGGCCTTGATCCAGTCCCAGAGGCGCGACGACTGCGGCGCGCCGGCGACCTCGCTCACCGCGACGTGCGACCGAAGGCGCGTCTGCGACGGCGCGTGGACCGCGGATTCCTGCCGGTTGCGCGCTTCGCCGATGGTCTGCGCGCCGAACTTCACGAGGCCGACGCCCGTCGAGTACTGCGGACCCTGGACGAGCTGCGTGATGCCCTTGACGCCGATCGGGTAGCCGATGCGGATCGGCATGCCGAGGACCTCTTCGGCGAGCTCGGGCATCCCCTCGAGCAGGACCGCGCCGCCCGTGAGGACCGCGCCAGCCGAGAGCTGCTCGAGCAGGCCGGTGTCCTCGATGCGCTTGCGGATCGCGGCGAACATCTCTTCGACGCGCGGCTCGACGATGTCGCAGAGCACGCGGCGCGCGACGCGGCGCGGAGCGTGACCGCCGACGCCGGGCACCTCGATCTCTTCTTCGTCGCCGACGAGGCGACCGAGCGCGCAGCCCGAGAGGCGCTTGATGCGATCGGCCTCGGCCATCGGCGTGCGCAGGCCCGCGGCGATGTCGCTCGTGATGTTGTTGCCGCCGACCGGGATGACGCTCGTGTGCGCGATGCCGCCGTCGACGTAGAGCAGGATGTCCGTCGTGCCGCCGCCGATGTCGATCACCGCGGCGCCGATTTCTTTCTCGTCGTCGGAGAGCACGGCCTCCGCGCTCGCGAGCGCCTCGAGGACCACGTCGGCGACGACGAGGTTGCAGCGCTCGGCGCAGCGGATGACGTTCTGCACGCAGCTCGTCGCGGCGGTGACGAGGTTCACCTTCGCGCCGAGGCGCACGCCGCTCATGCCGATCGGATCACGGATGCCGTCCTGCGCGTCGACGATGTACTCGCGAGGGAGCACGTGGAGGATCTGCCGGTCCGCGTCGACCGGGATGGCGCGCGCGCCCTCGAGGACGCGCTCGACGTCCGTGCGCGTCACCTCGCCGCCCGCGATCGCCGCGACGCCGTCCGAGGTCTGCGACCGGATGTGGCTCCCCGCGACGCCCGCGTAGACGGTTCGAATCTCGACGCCCGCCATCGTTTGCGCGGCCTCGATCGCTTCCTTGATCGAGCGCGTCGTCCACTCGATGTTCGAGACGATGCCCTTGCGAAGCCCGCGGCAGGGAACCGTCCCGACGCCGAGGATCGTGATCCCGTCGCTGTCGACTTCGCCGACGACGGCGGACACTTTGGTGGTTCCGATGTCGAGGCCGACGACGATTTCGGATTCGTGTTCCATCTGGCGGCCAGCATCTACGTCTTGGCCATTTCGGCCAAGAAAACGGCTCAAAAACCGGAGAGGCCGAACGTGAGCCCGACGGGCGCGCCGCTCGCACCGGGCGAGACGTTCCACGAAACGCCCGGCGGATGGGCGCTGACGACGACGCGCTTCGTCGGAATCAAGTAGGCGACGAGCGCGACGATTCCAGCGCTGACCTGCGCGACCGAGTCCGCGACGAGGATCACCGACCACGCGGGGCTGAGCTGCTGCACGGCGGGCATCGCCGCCGCGATCGCGGGACCGGCGAACGGAATCAACAAGAAATCGTACGAGTGGTCGGTGCACGAGCCGTTGCACACGGCGGCGGCGATCGTGACGCTAATCGAGCCGAGCCAGTAGAACCCGGCCACGGTGATGGCCGCGCCCTCGACCACCGCGTCGTCGCGATGCCACTCGACGTGCGGCTTGGGCTCGTCGGCGCGCGCGGTCGACGCCACGAGCGCGATCGCGAGCGAAGCGGCGACTCGATGACGCATGTACCGAACGTACCAACGATCAGCGAACGCGGGCGACGACGCGCTCGGGGCGCGCGTCGTTGTCGAGCAAGATCGCGTCCGCCTTCTGTCCGCGGCGCTCCAATTCGAGCGCGACGCGCGAGGCTTGCTCGAGCTTCTTGCGGAACGGCGGACCGCCGAGGACGAGCGTGGCGACGGGCGACCCCACGCTCAGCGAAATGCCCGCGCCGGGCTCGAAGTGGATCTCTTGGAGCGGCATCTTCGAGGCGAGCGTCGACTGCTGATAATCCACGGCGACGTCGAGCGCGCGCCGCACTTTGTCGGCGAATCCCTCGCGATCGGTCTCCGCGAGCTCGGGCTCGATGCCGGTGATCACGGGCAAATCCGTGGGGTCGCCCACCTCGAGCCGCTTGAACGCCTCGCCCTCGCGCGTGACGAGGAACGTGCTCTCGCCGAGCGCGACGATCGCCGCGGGGACGCGCTCTTCGATGTCGACGATGATCGTGTCGGGCAAGCGGCGCGCGAGCACCGCGGTCTTCACGTACGGGTCTCCGAGCATCTTGTTCTTCGCCGAGTCGAGATCGATCGAGAAGACGTTCTGACCCATCTTGATGCCGGCGCGCTCGAGGAGGCCGTCCTTCGTGCGCGTCTTCTGCCCCTCGACGACGACTTGCTCGAGCGAAAATCGCGGGCTCGTCGTCAAGTAACGGCGCGCGCCCCACGCGACGCCGAGCGAGACCGCGGCGACGAGCACGAAGCCCGACGCTGTTCGGAGAGGACCGAGCCAACGAGACTCGCGAGGCGAGGCGGGCTGCTCGGGCGGGGCGATGACGTCGCCGTCGCCCTCGGGCAAGGGCGCGTCGAGCACGTCCGGCAAGACGACCTTCGCGACCTTGCGGTTATTTCCGCGCGACTCGTTCTTCGTGCGCGTCATCGCGGGGCCTCGAGCGCCGTGAGCAGATCGCGCGCGCTCGCGTTGATGTCGCCGGCGCCGAGCGCGATCACGAGATCGCCCGGCTCGACGATCTCGAGCAGCGCGTCCTTGACGTTCTTCTTGTCCTTCACGAAGCGCACCGAGTGGTGCCCGTGCGCGTGGATCGCGCTCGCGAGCGCTTCGCCGGTCGCGCCCTCGATCGGCTTCTCGCCGGCGGAGTAGACGTCGGTCACGACGAGCACGTCGGCGCCGTTGAACGCGCGCGTGAACTCCTCGAAGAGCGCCTGCGTGCGCGTGTAGCGATGCGGCTGGAACGCGACGACGACGCGTCGATCGAAGCTCTTTTGCGCCGCGGCGAGCGTCGCCTCGATCTCCGCCGGGTGGTGGCCGTAGTCGTCGACGATCATCACGTCGCCGGTCTTGCCGCCCTTGTCGAGCGTGGGCTGACCGAGGATCGTGAAGCGGCGCTGCACGCCGTGGAACTGCGCCATCGCGTCGCGCACGACGTTGAGCGGCACCTCGAGCTCGTCGGCCGCGGCGAGGACCGCGAGCGCGTTCTGGACGTTGTGCGCGCCGGGCATGCGGACCATGTACTCGCCGAGCGGCTCGTTCTTTCGCGACGCGGTGAAGTACGTCTCGACCCCTTCGAAGCGGATGTCCTTCGCGCGGTAGTCGGCCTGGCGCGACGTGCCGTACGTCACGTGGCGGCGCTGAACGCGCGGGAGGATCGCCTGCACGTGCGGGTGATCGATGCACATGACGCAGAGGCCGTAGAAGGGGACCTGGTTGGCGAACTGGACGAACGCGTCCTTCACGTTCTCGTGCGTGCCGTAGTGGTCGAGGTGCTCGGCGTCGATGTTCGTGATGATCGCCACCGTCGGGTTGAGCCGCAAGAAAGAGCCGTCGCTCTCGTCGGCCTCGGCGACGAAGAGATCGCCCATGCCGAGGCGCGCGTTCGAGCCGAGCGCGTTGACCTTGCCGCCCACGACCACCGTCGGGTCGAGGCCCGCATGGCGGAGCACGGTGGCGACGAGCGACGTGGTCGTCGTCTTTCCGTGCGAGCCCGCGATCGTGACGCAGTACTTCACGCGCATCAGCTCGGCGAGCATCTCGCCGCGCGAGATCGCCGGGACCTCGAGGGCGCGCGCGCGCGCGAGCTCGGGGTTGTTCTGCGCGATCGCGCTCGAATGGACGACGACGTCGGCGCCGTGGACGTTCTCGGCCTTGTGGCCGACGTGCACCTTCACGCCGAGCGTCTCGAGGCGGCGCGTGACGTCGCTCGCCTTCATGTCCGACCCGGAGACGTCGAAGTCCATCGTGCGCAGGATCTCGGCGAGGCCGCTCATGCCGATGCCGCCGATGCCGATGAAGTGAACGTGACGAACGCGACCGCGAAACATTCAGCGCACCTCCGCGGGCGTTCCATTGCTCTTCGGCGCGGAAATACGCAACGGAATGTTTGCAAGCTGCAACAAATCGCGCGCGACGTCCCACGCGGCGCGCGGGCGCCCCATGCGACGCGCGGCGCTCGCCATCGCCTCGCGGCGGGCGCGGTCTTCGAGGAGCGTGCCGATCTCGAGCGAGAGGCGCTCGGGCGTCGCGTCGACCTGCGGGATGCAAACGGCCGCGCCCGTCTTCGAGAGCGCTTCGGCGTTGGCGCGCTGGTGATCGTCGGCAGCGAAGGGGAAGGGGATGAAGATCGCGGCGCGCCCGACCGCGGCGACCTCGGCGACCGAGCCGGCGCCGGAGCGGGCGACGACGACGTCCGCGCGCGCGAGCTCTTTCGGGACGTCGTCGAGGAACGCCCTCACCTCGGCGCGAACGCCGTGCGAGTCGTAGAGCGCGCGGAGCTCGTCGTCTTGGCCGCGTCCGCTCTGGTGGAGGATCTCGAGGTGCGGAACGCGCTTCGCGACGACGGCGAGCGCCTCGGGCATCACGTCGTTGATCGCGCGCGCGCCTTGGCTCCCGCCCATGATCGAGCAACCGCGCGCGGTCGCTCGCGTCGTAGGGCGACGCCTCGAACCCGTCGCGCAGCGGCACGCCGAGAGGCCGCACGACGTTCGCGCTCATGCGCGCGCCGACCTCGGGCCACGCGACGTACGCGCGCTTGGCGATGGGCACGAGGAGACGATTCGCGAGCCCGAGGACGCCGTTCGGCTCCATGATCGCGATCGGCGTCCCGGCGAGGGCGCTCGCGAGCGCCATGGGACCTGCCGCGTAGCCGCCGACGCTGAGGACCGCGGCGGGCGCGAGCTCCTTCACGAGCGAGCGCGCGCGCCACGTCTCGCGCGCCGCGACGAGCCCGCCGCGAACCGCGCGCTTCACGCCTCCGCCCTTGAGGGGCTCGACCTCGAGCATCTCGAGCCTGTAGCCGCGCCTCGGCACGAGATCTTCTCGAGCCCTCGCGGCGAGCCCACGAAGACGACGTCGACGTCGGCGAGCGCCTTCATCGCGTCCGCGATGGCGAGGCCGGGAAAGACGTGTCCTCCCGTGCCGCCGCCCGCGATGACGATGCGGTCGGTCACGCGGGCTCCTCTTGCGCTGGGGCTGCCTCGGGAGCCTCCGGGGTCGGCGTCGCCTCTTCCTTCGCGTCGCCGTCGCCTTGCCGCGAGATCGCGAGGAGGATGCCCGCGCCTGCCGCGTTCATGATCAGCGACGACCCGCCGAAGCTCACGAACGGCAGCGTGAGGCCTTTCGTCGGAAGGAGCGAGAGCGCGACGGAGAGATTGAGCAGCGCCTGGACGCCGAACATCGTCGAGATGCCGAACGCGAGGTACGCGCCGTAGTCGTCGGGCGCGCGGAGCGCCGTCCGCACGCCGCGCAGGACGAGCAGCAAGAACGCGCACGAGAGGAAGAGCACGCCGATGAAGCCGAGCTCCTCTCCCACGATCGCCGCGACGAAGTCGTTGTGCGCCTCGGGCAGATACAAATTCTGGAGGCCGCGCCCGAGGCCGACGCCGCCCGTTCCGCCCGCGCCGAACGACATGACGGACTGGAACGGCTGGTACGCGAGGTCCTGCCGGTGCTCGTCCATGTTGAGCCACGCGAGGTAGCGCGCGTAGCGATACGCGCTCGAGCGGATCAAGAAGACCGCCGCGAGCGCGCCCATGATCGACGCGCCGAGGATGTAGCCGACCTTCGCGCCGGCGACGAAGAGCATCGTGAACGTGAGGAACAAGAGCACGACGGCGCTGCCGAAGTCGGGCTGCTTGAGGCAGAGCAGCATGAAGACGCCCGCCATGAGCAGGTGCGGGAGAAAGCCCACGGTGAACGTCTTCACGCGGTCGGCCTTCTTCGCGAGCGAGTACGCGAGCCACAGGACGAGCGCGAGCTTCGCCATCTCCGCGGGCTGGATGTGCACCGGGCCGATCGAGAGCCAGCGCGTCGCGCCGCCGCCCGTGTGACCGAATCCCACGACGCACGCGACGAGCAAGCCGCCGACGCCCACGAGCACCGGGTACGTGAGCTTGTAGAGGCGGTGGTAGTCGAACCGCGAGATCACGAAGAGCAGCGCGACCGACACGGCCGCGTACGCCGCCTGGCGCTTGAGGAAGAACTGCGGATCGTGCTGCTCGACCGTCGCCGCCGCGGCGGACGCGCTGTACACCATGACGACGCCGAAGCCGATCAGCGCCACGACGACCGCGGCCAGCACCGGATCCATCGCGCCCTTCGCGCGCACCGCGTCCGGCGCGGCGTCGAGCGGCGCGGCGAAATCGAGCCGCTTGCGGACGTTCGGCGGAAAGAGGCTCATGGTTCACCTTCGAGCGCGCGCACCGCGCGGACGAACTCGTCGCCGCGGTGCTTGTAGTCGCGGAACATGTCGAAGCTCGAGCACGCCGGCGAGAGGAGCACCGCGTCGCCGCGCATCGCGATCTCCGCGGCCTTGCGCACCGCCTCGTCCATCGACGACGCGTGCACGATGGTCACGACCGGCGCGAGGGCTTCTTCGATGCGCGCGGCCGCCTCGCCGAGGACGACCGCGGCGCGACCCTTCTTCTTCATCGCCTCCGCGAGCGGCGCGTAGCTGCCTTGTTTGTCGCGACCGCCGGCGATGAGCACCGCCTTCTCCTCGCGCAGGCCGAGGAGCGCGGTCACCGAGGCGCCGACGTTCGTGCCCTTCGAGTCGTCGTAGAAGCGAACGCCGTTCACCTCCGAGACGAGGATCATCCGGTGCGGGAGCGCGTCGAACGTCGAGAGCACGCGCTTCACGACCTCGTCGGAGACGCCGAACGGTTGCACGGCGATCATCGCGGCGGCCGCGTTGCGCGCGTTGTGCGCGCCTTGGAGCTTGATCGTGCTCGAGTCGATGGTCTCGAAGAAGGCGATGCGACCCTGGCCGCGGCGCGCCTCGCGAAGGCAGATCGGATCGTTGGCGGGGATCACCGCGAGATCGTCCTTCGTCTGCCGCACGAAGCAGTTGCCCTTCGCGCGCGCGTAGTCTTCGAACGCCGCGTAGCGATCGAGGTGATCGTCGGTGACGTTGAGGAGCACGGCGACGTCCGGCCTGAACTCGGCGAGGCGCTCCATCTGGAAGCTCGAGACCTCGAGCACCACGACGTCGACCTCGTCGTCGACGTGCGTCGCCCAGGGCTCGCCGAGGTTTCCGCCCGCGAAGACCTTCTTCCCGGCGCCTTCGAGCAGCGCCGCGACGAGCGACGTCACGGTGCTCTTGCCGTTCGTCCCGCCGACCGCGACGATGGGCCGCGGCTTCTTCTGGCATTGGTACGCGAGCTCGAGCTCTCCGATGACCGGGCACTTCGCCGCATCGAGCGCCTCGAACCTCGGAACGCCTGGCGACACGACGACCGAGATCGAACGAGTCGAAGCTCGCCTCGGTCTGCGGGAGCACCTCGACCGAGAGCGCGCGCGCCGCAGGCGAGAGCGCGCCGAGGGGTTTTTCGTCGACGCCGGTGACCTTCGCCCCGCGCTTCAGACAAAGCTTGGCCGCTGCGACTCCACTCGCGCCCAAACCCACGACCGCCACGCGCTTGCCGGCGAGCTCCACTGCCTTACCTCAGCTTCAAGCTCGACAGCGACACGAGGGCCAACAAAACGGACACGATCCAGAACCGGACGATGATCTTCGGCTCTGGCCACCCCTTCTTTTCGTAGTGGTGGTGGATGGGCGCCATCAAGAAGACGCGCCGCCCGAGCAGCTTGAAGCTCGCGACCTGGACGATGACGCTGGTCATCTCGAGGAAGAAGACGCCCCCGAGGATGATCGAGAGCAGCTCGTTCTTCGTGAAGACCGCGCACATTCCGAGCCCGCCGCCGAGCGCGAGCGCGCCCACGTCGCCCATGAAGACCTGCGCGGGGTACGTGTTGTACCAAAGGAAGCCGATCCCCGCGCCGACCATGGCGCCGCAGAAGATCGACAGCTCGCCCACGCTCGCGATCGCGGGGATGTCGAGGTAGCGCGCGATGACGAAGCGCTGCGTCGCCGTGATGCCGATCGTCGCGCCGCACAAGTAGGCCCAGACGAGGTACGTGCCCGCGTTGAACATGACCGGGCCGATGGCGAGGCCGTCGAGGCCGTCGGTGAGGTTCACCGCGTTCGACGTCGCGACCACGGCGAACACCGCGAAGACGAAATACACGGCGAGCGGGAGCGCGACCGGGTGTTTGTAGAATGCAAGGAACGGGACGCCGAGGTGCGAGCGGATCTTCAGCCAGTCGTCCGGCATCTGCGCGTTGTAGAAGACGTACGCGAGGACGCCGCCGGCGATGAGGAACTGGCCGAGGAGCTTGTATCGGCCGGCGAGGCCGTCGGTCTTCTTCGTCTTGATCTTGAGGTAGTCGTCCAGATAACCGATGACGCCGTAGCCCGCGGTGACCGCGGTCGTCGCCCAGACGAAGACGTTCCGCATGTCGCACCAGAAGATGGTCGGCAGAAGGACGCTCAAGAGGATGAGCGCGCCGCCCATCGTGGGCGTGCCTTGCTTCTTCAGGTGCGTCGTCGGGCCGTCGGTGCGAACGACCTGGCCGATCTGCTTCTTCTGGAGCTCGCGAATGAACCACGGCGCCAGCATGAAGCTGATGAGCATCGCCGTGAGCGTCGACATGATGACGCGGAACGGGACGTAACGAAGGACGTTGAGCCAGCTCAGGTGCGCGTAGCGGTGGAGCGGGTAGAGCAGCTCGTAGATCAACGTGCACCTCCTCGCGTCGCCCCGCCGCGCTCGACGAGCGCTCGAACCACGCGCTCCGCGCCGACGCTGCGCGAGCCTTTGACGAGCACGACGTCCCCCGCGCGGACGCGCGAAACGGCGGCAGAAGCGGCGCTCTCGACGTCGGCGCAGTCGACCGTCTCTACGCCGCGGGACGCCGCGCGCTTCATCGTCTCGCTCGCGAGGCCGCCGCAGCCGATCGCGAGCGCGACGCGCGCGTCGGCGACCGCCTCGCCGAGGGACGCGTGCTCGGCGCGCTCGGTCTCGCCGAGCTCCTTCATCTCGCCGAGCACGACGACGCGCCGCTGGCCTTCCTCTCGGAGCGGCGCGAGATCCGCGAGGATCGCGAGCGCGGCGCGCATGCTCGACGGGTTCGCGTTGTACGTGTCGTCGACGACGAGCACGCCGCCGAGGTCGAGGAGCCCGGCGCGACCTGCCACGTTCGTGACGCGCGCCATCGCGAGGTCGAGCGCTTCTTGCGACATCGGACCGGCGGCGGCCTCGGCCGCGGCAAGCGCGGCAGTGAGATCGATCGCTGCGGCTTCGCCGACGAACGGGAGCTCGAGCTCGACGATCTCGGTCGCGTGCGGCGAAGCGCAGGCCTCGCAAGGCCGCTGGATCGTGACGCGAGAACCGGCGGCGCCGCGCGAGATCCGATCGAGCACGCGATACTGTGCGCGCTCGCTGCGCCCGAACCCGAGCTTCTTCCTCGCGCGCGATCGGCTCGCGAGCGAGGCGCTCAGCGGATCGTCGGCGTCGAACACGCACGCCGCGTCGTCGCGGAGCGCGTCGAAGAGCGCGGCCTTCTCGCGCCCCACGTCCTCGCGCTTGCCCCCGACGCCCTCCGCGTGCGCGAGGCCCACGTTCGTGATGACGGCGACGTCCGCGTCGAGGATCGACGCGAGCCGCGCGATCTCGCCGCGCACGCTCATGCCGCATTCGACGACGCCGAAGCGGTGCTCGGGCGCTAGCGCGAAGACGACCGCGGGCACGCCGACGAGGTTGTTCAAGTTGCCCGGCGAGGCCCAGGTCGAGTCGACGGTCTCGAGGAGCGCGGCGCAGAGCTGCTTCGTCGTCGTCTTTCCGGCGCTTCCGGTGATGGCGACGACGCGTCCGTCGGTGCGCGCCGAGCGCCACGCGCCGAGGTGAAGGCGCGCGAGATCGCCCCACGCGGCGAGCGTGTCGCCGACTCGAACCACGTCGGGTCCGTCGGGGATCGGCGCGTTGCGATCGACGACGAGCAAGCGAGCCCCACGTCGCGCGGCTTCATCGAGGAACGCGTGGCCGTCGTGGTGCTCGCCGCGAAGCGCGACGAACGCTTCGCCGCCCTCGATCGAGCGCGTGTCCGAGACGATCCCGCGCGCGGCGCGTCCCGCGTCGCGAACGCTCGACCCGCCCGTCGCGGCCGCAGCGGCGCGCGCGGTGAGGTCCGCTCGGTTCTTCGGGATCGCGGTGGCCATCAAACTGCTCGTTCACCGCGGCGACGTGCGAGCGCTGCCCGCGCGTGCTCGCGATCGTCGAAGTGACGCTTCTCCGTTCCCACGATTTGGTAGTCCTCGTGGCCTTTGCCTGCAACAACGACGACGTCTCCGGGCGCCGCGTTTCGCACGGCGAGGTCGATCGCACGCTCACGGTCGAGCTCGGCGATGAACCCTCGCGCCGCGCGGAGCTCGCCCGGCTCGATACGCGCCATCGAAGCCGAAACGGCCTCGATGATGGGCGCCGCGATGGCGTCTGGCGACTCGGTTCGCGGGTTGTCGCTCGTCACGACGGCGACGTCCGCGCGCTTCGCGACGGCCTCCCCCATGGGCCCGCGCTTCTGCGCGTCGCGGTCGCCGCCGCAGCCGAAGACGCACACGATGCGACCCGTCGTCCGCGTCGCGGCTCGAACCGCGTCGAGCACCCGCGCGAGCGCGTCCGGCGTGTGCGCGTAGTCGACGAAGACCGAGACGTCGTCGATCGCGTCCGAGGCGCGCTCGAGCCGCCCCGGCGCGCCGCGATCGGTCGCGAGCCCCGCGAGGGCGCGCGGCACCTCGAGGTTCAACGCGCAAGCGCACCCGATCGCGACGACCAGGTTCTCGACGTTGTGCGCGCCGATGAGCGGCGAGCGGAGGGCGTAGGTGCCGCTCGGCGTCCGCACCTCACCCTCGATGCCCTGCGCGGAGAAATCGATCCGCGTCGGGCAAACGTCGGCGCTCGCGCCGACATGCGCGCTCACCGAGAGCTTCGGCCCCGCGACGCGCGTCATCAGCGAGCGCCCGAGCTCGCCGTCGACGCAGACGACCGACGTGCCCGGCCCGTACTCGAGGAAGAGCCTCGCCTTGGTCTCGCCGTAGGCCTCCATCGTCCCGTGGAAATCGAGGTGGTCCTGCGTGAGGTTCGTGAACGCCGCGACGGTGAACCGCACGGCGCTCGAGCGCTTCGACGCGATCGCGATCGACGAGACCTCCATCGCGACGTAGCTCGCGCCAGCGCGCTTCATCGCGAGCATCAATCGCTGCAGATCATCGGCCTCGGGCGTCGTGTGCATCGCCGCGACGCGCGCGTCGCCGAAGCCGTGCGCGACCGTGCCGATGATCCCGCACGTCGGCCGTCCGATCGCCGCGTCGATCGCCGTTCGAACGAGGTGCGTCGTCGTCGTCTTGCCGTTGGTGCCCGTGACGCCGACGACCTCGAGCCCGAACGACGGATGCCCGTAAATCGCAGCGGATGCGCGCGCGAGGCCGTCCATCACGTCGTCGACCTCGACGAGCGGGAGCGCGATCTCTCCGAGCGTGCCGCGCGCGGCGAGCACCGCGGTCGCGCCACGGGTCCGTGCATCTTCCACGTATTTGCGTCCGTCCGCCGCCGCGCCCTTGCGCGCGACGAAGAGATCTCCGCGCCGAACGCGACGCGAGTCGTGGTGAGCTCCCGTCACCTCGACCGACGCATCTCCAGTCAACGTGGCCGTGGCGCCGAGCTCACGCACGACGTCGCCGAGCCGCAGAGGGTGGTCCGGCGCGACGTCGTCGAGATCAAGCATCAGGAGCTCTGCTCGAACGAAAGCCGTACGGCGCTTCCCTTCGGCACCACCGTCCCTGCCGCAGGCGTCTGCTTCACCGCGTGTCCGCTGCCCTCGACCTGAGGAACCAAGCCTGCCCCGAGCATCGCGCGCACCGCGTCTCGCGCGCCCATGCCCGTCGCGTCCGGCACCGCGATGCCATCGGCCGACGCGACGCTCGCCGACGGGCTCGCCGTGCTCGGCGCGCCGCCCTGCGAGCTCGTCGACGCGTGGTACGCCGCGAGCACTTTGTCGGCGGGATCGTCGCTGCGCGACACGGTCATCGCCTTCGCGTCGCCGTTCGGCGTCACGCCGAGATAACGAAGGCTCGCCTCCGCGACGCGCCGAAACACGGGCCCTGCGAGATCGCCTCCGTAGTGACCGATCATCGGCTCGTCGAGCACGACCGCGATGACCACACGCGGGCGCTCCGCGGGCACGAACCCGACGAACGACGCGGTGAACTTGTCCTGCGAATACCTCCCGGTCGCAGGATCGACCTTCTGCGCCGTCGCGGTCTTTCCCGCGACGCGAAAGCCGGGAACCGAAGCTTCGACGCCGGTGCCGCCCTCTTCGGTCACCGCGGTGAGCATCTCGGCGAGGAGCTTCGTCACGTGCGCGGGCGCGGCCTCGCGACGCACGTGCATGGTTCCCTCACGAACCACCTCGCCGGTGCTCGTGGTCACGCGCTTCACGAGGAGCGGCTCGAGCAGCCGGCCGCCGTTCGCGATCGCCGACATCGCGGTCGCGAGCTGGACCGTCGTCACGCTGATGCCTTGACCGAACGACGCGTTCGCCGTCTCGACGTCGAACCACGGACGCCCCTTCGGACGCAGCACGCCAGACGCCTCGCCCGGAAGGGGCAACCCCGTCTGCTCGCCGAACCCGAACCTCCGCAGCGCCGCGTAGAGCCCCGGCTCACCGAGCCTGAGGCCGATCTTGAGCGCGCCGATGTTGGAGCTCTTCGCGAGGATCTGCGTCGGCGTGAGCCAGTCGTTCAAGTGCGTGTCGTGGATCGTGACGTTGCCGACTTGATACGTCCCGTGCTCGCAGTTGATCGTCTCGGTCGGCTTGATGACGCCCTGCGTGAGCGCTGCGGCCATCGTGAAGACCTTCATCACCGAGCCCGGCTCGAAGCGATCGGTCACCGCGCGATCGCGACGCGACTCCGGCTCTGCGTCGGAGTAGTCGTTCGGGTTGTACCCAGGCGTCGACGCGAGCGCGAGGATCTCGCCCGTGTGCGGATCCATGACGATCGCCGCGCCGCCCTTCGTCTCGTACGTGCCCATCGCGGCGTCGAGCTCTTGCTGGACGAGGTGCTGAATCGCCGAGTCGATCGTGAGCGTCACGTCGTGCCCGGCGAGCGCCTGCTCGTCGCTCTGGCCGCCCTCGAAGAGGAGGTGCCCGCCGCGATCGCGAAGTCCCTTCACCTCTTCGACGCGCCCGCGGAGCTCTTCGTCGAGCGCGAGCTCGAGGCCGTCTTTTCCTTGCCCATCAGGCGCCACGAACCCGAGCACGGGCCCGAGAAGCTCGCGCCCCGGATAGTACCGGTGCCCTTCACCCTCGACGCTCAGGCCTTTGACGGGCTTCACCTGCTTCTTCGGATCGCCGAGATCGCGGATGGCCGTGGCCTCGTCGCCCGACGCGCGCCGCTTGAGCCAGACGAAGCGTCGCTTGGTCGCGAGCTTCTCGTAGACCTCGTTGCTGTTCATGCCGAGCGCCGCGCCGATTCGCACCGCGGCGTCCTTCAGCACGACCGTCTGCGGGCCGTCGCCCTCGACGCCGTGGAGCATCTCCGCGACGTCACAGACGATGCTCGGCACCTCCACGCTGATCGCGAGCGGCTGCCCGCTGCGATCGTAAACGCTGCCACGCTTCGGCTCGACGTGGAGCCGCCTCTGCCGCTGCTTCTCGGCGAGCTCGCGCCACGCGGCCCCGTCCTCGACCTGCACGCGGTACGCGCTCGAGACGATCACGCCGAGCGACACGCCCATGATCCCGCACAGCACGCCCATTCGAACGCGTATCCAGCGCGCGCGCTTCCCTTCGAGGTTTCTCATGGCGCGTTCTTCGCCACCGTCACGTGAGAGGTCCCTCCGATCGTCACGATGCGCTCCGGCGGCGGCGGCTCCATACCGAGCAGCGTGCGCGCGACGATCTCGACGCGCTCGGGCGTCTCGTAGCTCGCGGCCTCGAGCTCGAGCACGCGCTTCACCTCGCGCAGGTGCGCCTGCTCGGAGCGCGCGCGACCGAGCTCGTAGCCGAGGCTCATCGTTCGCCCACGGAGGGCCAGGTGCACGACGAACGCGCACACGCACGCGGTCGTCGCGAGCGTCCAGCTCAGCACGAAGTACCGGTTGCCCCTCACGGGTTCGGTCTCCGTCGCGCCGCGCGCAATTTCGCGCTCCCCGCGCGCGGGTTCGCCTCGCGCTCGGCGTCGGTCGCCATGACGGGCTTCTTCGTGAGCGGCTCCCACGTCGTGCGATCGCCGAACGCGTGCTTCGCGCGACGATCCTCGAGCGAGTGGAAGCTGATGATCGCGGCGACGCCGCCGGTCGCGACGATGCGCGGGAGCGACGCGAGCAGGCGATCGATTTCGCCGAGCTCGTCGTTCAGCGCGATGCGAAGCGCCTGAAAGGTGCGCGTGGCCGGGTCGATCCCTCCGACGCGCATCGGCCCGACGGCGCGGACGATCGCGCGCCGCAGATCGAGCGTGCTCGACAGCTCGCGATCGTTCGCCGCGCGCTTGATGCTGCGCGCGATGCGACGCGAGCGACGCTCGTCGCCCGCGTGATAGATGATGTCCGCGAGCTCTTCCTCACCGACGCGCTCGATCAGCTCGAGGGCGGTCTCGCCGCTCGAGGGATCCATGCGCATGTCGAGCGGCCCTTCGTGCCGGAAGCTCATCCCGCGCGAGGGATCGTCGATCTGCGGCGAGCTCACGCCGAGGTCCGCGCAGATGCCCTGAACACCATCGAGCTCCATCGACTGGATCAAATCCTCGACGCCGCTGAAGCGCGCGTGCACGAACGTGACGCGCTCGCCGAACGGCGCGAGCCTCTCGCGTGCGGCCTCGAGCGCCGTCGGATCGCGGTCGATCGCGATGAGCCGCGCCTTCGGAGACGCCTGCAAGATCGCTTCGGCGTGCCCGCCGCCGCCGACGGTCGCGTCGACGTAAACGCCCTCGCGCGGCGCCAGCGCAGACACCACCTCGGCCTTCATCACGGTCGCGTGAACGAACTGCATGTGCTCCGTCTCTTCCTCGGCCCACGTCCACTCGACCGTCTCGACGACGCCGGGCAGGACGAGCTGCGGCTCGAAGCTCGGATGTTTCAGCGCGCTCGTCATAGCCCGAGCTCCGCGAGGCGCGCCGCCATCTGCGCGCGCTCTTCATCCGATGCGATCGACGTCGCGTCCTGCCAAGTGCCTTTGTCCCAAAGCTCCGCGTATCGACCCGCGCCCGCCCAGAGCACTTCCTTCGAGAGCTTTCCGTGCTCGCGGAGCACCGGCGGCACGAGCACACGCCCCGAGTCGTCGACGTCGCACTCGACCGCGCCCGAGACGTAGATGCGTCGGAGCTTCTGAACCGCGCGATCGAACTGCGAGAGCTTCGAGATCTTCTCTTCGAACGCGACCCACTCCGGCATCGTGTACGCGACGAGGCACGGGTCGAGGCTCGAGGTCAGGACGATGCGCTTCTCGCCGATGGACGACAGCACCTCCCGGTACTTCGCCGGCAAACTTGTCCGACCCTTTTGGTCGATGGTGTGCTCGTACCGACCTCGGAACATCTGCGCGCGCTCTGGTGGGTTTGGCACTTTCTGCCACTTCTTCCCACGCACCCTGCACGCTATGGAATATCCCCCCACGCTGTCAACATTCTCGCGCTCGCAAATGTTGAAAATCGTGGCGCCTTTTGCTCAGCGGTACGTTTGAGCAGTGGTCCGCGCCTAACGCGTCGCAGCATGGGACGGGATTGACACAGATCGTTCGGATCCGAACGATCTGGTTCATGACCCGACCCCGAACAGCACGGCGGCAGCTCGAGCGAGACCGAAAGAAGCTCGACGAGGCCAAGCTGAAGCTCGCATTCCTCGAGCCCGGCTACCGCGCAGATCGACCATTGGTCGTCGACTCGGCGTCGGTGATCGAGCCGCACGTGCGCGGCATGCGTTGCCCGATCTGCGACGTCGGCTATCACGTGCTCGAGCACGTCGCGACGCCCGAAGGCCGCACCGTGACCGCGCGCTGTCCGCAGTGCGGTCGCAAGCCGCGGATTTACTTCCAGCTCCGTGCTGCGACGATGAGCTGACGATGGAACCCGAACAGCGACGTCAGCTCTCCGGAGTTCTGGGAGGCCGCGTACCGCGACAAGCGCGATGGTTGGGAGCTCGGGGCGGCGACGCCGCCCATCGTGCGTGGCCTTCGCGACGTGAAAGCCAGCGGGCGCGCGATCGTCCTCGGGAGCGGTCGCGGTCACGAGGCGCGCGCGGCGGCGCGTGCGGGGTTCGAGGTGGTCGGCGTCGATTTCGCCGAGTCCGCGTGCGCGGAGGCCGCGCGCCTCACGGAGCCGAGCTCTCGTCGCGCGTCGCGTGGCGCGCGCAGGACATCTTCACGCTCGAGCGCACGGACCCGGGCGCGTTCGATCTGCTCGTCGAGCACACGAGCTACTGCGCGATCGCGCCGGCGCGTCGCGAGGAGTGGATGCGCGTCGCGCGCGCGGTGCTTCGGCCCGGGGGCACGCTCCTCGGCCTCTTCTACACGCACGGTCGCGAGGGCGGTCCGCCTTACGGCGCGAAGCGCGACGCCGTCCTCGAGGCGCTCGCTCGCGCGGGCTTTCGAGTGCTCCACCAAGAGACCCCAAAGGACAGCATCGAGCGCAGGCGCGGCGACGAGCTCCTCGTGCGCGCGGTGGCGATTTGATGCGCCGGCTCGCGATCGCGCTGGTGGTCGCGTGCGGAGGCTCTCGGCCCGCGACCGTGGAAATCCCTCTTCCCCAGAGTGGCCCGCAGACGGCGTACGCGATCCACTTGAATCGGCCTTCGCGCGTGGGCGATCGCGCGCACCTCGTCGTGACGGGCGAAGAAGATCGCGTGACGACCACGCGCCGCGCGGGCGCCGTGGTGAGTGACGAGCACGAGAAGAAGCGTGCGCGAATCGACGCGGTCCTGACCGTGCTCTCGCTCGACGAGAAAGACGAAGGCGCCGACGTCGCGTACGACGTGACCGACCTCACCTATGCGCGCGCCGGTCGCGAGGTCGTTCACCTTCGCGGTGGCCACGTCATGGTCGAGCGCAAGCCCAAGGAGGACGACGCGATCGTCAACATCGATGGCCAGCCGGCGACGGAGGATCTGCGCGACGCGATGAAGCTCGTCATGTCGCTCCGCCGCGGCGGCCCGAGCGACGACGACGTCTTCGGCACGAAGATCCCGCAGCGCGTGGGATCGCACTGGCACATCGACGAGAAGCGCGCGCTCGACGACCTCGTCGCGCAGGAGGGCCCCGAGATGGCCAGCGCCTCGACGTCGGGCGACGCGTGGCTCGAGGGCGTCACGCGCGTCGGCGAGGACGACTGCCTCGACGTCCACGCGCGCCTGCGCATCGACAACCTCGATTTCTCGGAGAAGGTGCCGTCGTCCACCGCGGACGTCGCGCGCGTGATCGCGACGTTCTCCGCCGCGTTTCCGCTCGACGCCGCCAAGCCGCGCGTCACCGAGCGCATGCTCATCGAGATGACCGTGAAGCTTCGCACGCCGTCGCCGAGCGGCGAGATCACCGTGGAGCTCGAGGGCGTCCAGCGACGCGAGGGGACCTATCAGCCCATGAGCAGGTGACGCGCGATGACCATGCGCTGCACCTCGCTCGTGCCCTCGCCGATCTCGCAGATCTTCGCGTCACGTAGGTGACGCTCGACCGCGAACTCGCGCGTGTAGCCGTAGCCGCCGTGAATCTGGAGAGACTTTGTTGCACGCACGCGTCGACGCTTCGCTCGCAAAGAGCTTCGCGATCGACGCCTCGCGCGAGTAGGGCCGCCCGAGATCGGCGAGCCACGCGGCGCGGTACGTCAGGAGCGACGCCGCGTCGAGCTCGGTCTTGCAGTCCGCGAGCATCCACTGGACGGCCTGGAAATCCGCGATGGGCTTTCCGAACTGCTTGCGGTCCTTCGCGTAGGTCACGGCCATTTCGAGGGCGCCGTAGCCGAGGCCGAGCGCCATCGCGGCGATCGAGATGCGCCCGCGATCGAGGATCTTCATCGTGTCCATGAAGCCCGCGTCGACCTCGCCGATGCGGTTCGAGTCCGGCACGCGGCAGTTCTCGAACGTGAGCTCCGCGGTGTCGCTCGAGCGGCAACCGAGCTTGAGCAGGTGCTTGCTCGCGTCGAAGCCGGGCGTGCCGTGATCGACGACGAACGCGGTGATGCCCTTTTGCTTCGACGCGTTCGGGTTGGTCCTCGCGAGGACCACGCAGAAGCCGCCGACGGAGCCCTGCGTGATGAACATCTTCGTGCCGTTGAGGACCCACGAGTCGCCCTCGCGGCGCGCGGTCGTCGTGAGCCCCGCCGAGTCGCTGCCGCTCCCGGGCTCGGTGAGCGCCCAGGCCGCGAGCCACTCGCCGCGCGCGGCCTTCGGCAGGTACTTCTTCTTCTGCTCGGGCGTACCGAACGCGAGGATGTGACCGGTGCCGAGGCCGTTGTGCGACGCGATCGTGAGCGCGAGCGAGCCGTCGACGCGAGCGATCTCCTCGACGCAGATCGCGTAGCTCGTCGTGTCCATCGCGGAGCCGCCGTACTCCTCGGGGATGCGGATGCCGAGCAGGCCGAGGTCGGCGAGCTTGGGCACGAGCTCTTTCGGGAAGCGCTCTTCCTCGTCCCATTTGCGCGCATGGGGCGCGACCTCGCTTTTGGCGAAGTCGCGCACCGTTTTGCGCAGGAGCGTGTGGTGCTCGGAGAAGTCGAAATCCATCTCGACCCAACGAGTTACCACGTCTCCGTATCGATGGGATCAGTGGGCGACGCAGACCTTCTTGCCGCCCGTGACGCTCGTGCAGTGATAGCCGTTGGGGCACTTGTCGCCCAAGCCGCACGCGCGTGAGCAGTACGTCTTCGCGCCGTCTTTTACGCAGATTCCTGTCGAGCAGTCCGCGCCCTTCGAGCACTTTTCGCCCATGTTGGTCGCGGGTTTGGTCGAGCTGGTGCTGCCGGCGTCGCTCTTCGGCGGAGGCGAGTAGACGCCCGCGTCGGGATCCGCATCGCCCAGGTCGGCCTTGGCCAGCGCGGCCGCGACGACCTCGGCGAAGGCGTCGGCGCGCGTGTAGATGTTGTGCACGCCCGGGCCCTCGCACGCGGGACCGCCGCGCGACACGACGCCGAGCAGCTCGCCGGTCGTCTCGTCGAGCGCGGGGCCTCCGCTGTCGCCGCTGCACGTGGCCTCGCCGACCTCGAACTCGGCCGCGGTGACCTGTTGGATCTTCACGTGCTCGCGGAGGAGCTTTTCGCCCGCGGCGCCGTAGTCGCTCGTCTTGCCGAAGCCGACTGCGCGCACGAAGTGGCCTTGCTGCGCGCCCGTCTTGCTCACCTTCACGATGGGCACGCCGGTGACCTCGCGATCGAGCACGATCGCGGCGATGTCGTGATCGCAGAGCACGTCGCTCTTCGGAACGACGACGGCCTTTCCGTGCGCGACGAGCTCGGCGCTCTGCGCGTCGTCGCCCACCAAGATGGAGAGCGATTTGGGCGAGCGGTTGCTCGAGATCTGCGGCGATTGCGGCGGACACGAGACGCCCTCGCTCGTGACCGACACGCAGTGGCGTGCGGTGAGGACCACGCTCGGCGCGATGAGCGTGCCGGAGCACAGACCTTCACCACCGATGTCGATCGCGACGACCGATGGATCGCGGCCGCGATCCGGGACGCCGCTGACGATCTCCGTGGAGTCGACCTGGACGCCCGATGCGTCGGGCGCGTCGACCGATGTGGGGCCGGCTTGATCGGGCGGATCGTAACCGGATGAACAGCCGACCGCGACGGCGGTGGCGAACGTGACGACGAGAGAGCGAACGTGACATCGAGCCATGCGAACACCTCCGAAGGAGCCGCCGCTCTGCGATGCGCGTGCCGCGCGGATTTCAGGGCTTTTCGCGATCGAGCGCCTGGCGGGGCCAGGCCCGGGCCGGCCCGTGGGCCACCTTCTCGTTCAAGCCCGCGGGTGCACGTTGTCGCGCACCCACGTGACGATCTGCTCGAGCGTCGTTCCGGGCGTGAAGACGCCGGCGACTCCCGCGGACTTGAGTCGCTCGAGGTCCGTCTCGGGGATGATGCCGCCGCCGAAGATGACGACGTCGGTCGCGCCCTTGGCCTTGAGCGCGTCGATCACGGCGGGAAAGAGCGTGTTGTGGGCGCCGCTCATGATCGAGAGGCCCACGCCGTCGACGTCCTCTTGGACCGCGGCGTTCGCGATCATTTCGGGCGTCTGGTGCAGGCCCGTGTAGACGACCTCGAACCCCGCGTCGCGGAGCGCGCGCGCGACGACTTTCGCGCCGCGGTCGTGCCCGTCGAGGCCGGGCTTGGCGACGAGGATGCGGACTTTTCGAGCGGTCATTTCCGTCGATGGATAGCAGATCGTTCGGATCCGAACATTACCGACAACCCGGCACCGGGGCGCTCGCCCCGTCGACCCCGCGGCGCTCGATCCAGCACGGGTCGTCGAAGACCGCACGAGGGCCCGCCGCGTCGCGCGAGAGCTTCTCGATCACCGCGCGATCCGCCTCCGGATCGAGCGTTCGCGCGACGATCCGCGGGCGCGGGTTCGATTTGTCGAGGATGTGGTCGTTTTCGACGAAGACGAGGTGCGTGCCGAACGCGGCGACCTTCTGTGGGCCGCGCGGGCGAAGGCTGAGCTCGAGATCCGCGAGCATGCCGACGCGCGTCCAGCCGTTCATGTAGACGAGGCGTCGGTCCTTTTGCGTCGGGGGAAACGCAGGCGTCCAGCTCTCGCCTTGGTTCGAGACGAGATTGCCGAGCGAGGCAAAGATGGGGATGCGCCGTCCGTCCTCGGTCTCGTAGACCACGAGCGGCGAGACCACGTGGGGGTGGTGCATCACGACCGCGTCGGCCCCGGCGTCCGCGACGGCGCGCGCGAGCGTCATCATCGCATGCGTTTGCGGCGAGTACTCGTCGCCCCCATGCACGATCGCGATGACCGCGTCGCAGCCCTCGTGGAAGGCCCTCGCGACGGCCTTCGCGGCGCGCGCCCGGCCCTCGTGATCGGGCCTCGCGACGGCGAGGTGGTTACCGTCGGCGCACGCTCGGTTGTTGACGAACGTGGTCCACGCGACCGCGCAGACTCGCAGCCCGTCGCGCTCGACGAGCGTCTTCGGGGCCCACGGATCGCGCGAGTCCGCGCCGATCGCGGTCAGACCCTCGGTCCCCGCGTCTTCGAGGGACGCCGCGAGGCCGCGCGCCCCGAGATCGCAGGCGTGGTTGTTCGCAAGCGTGAGCGCCGTGACGTTGGCCGAGGCGACCGCGTGCATCCACCCGGGCTTCGCGCCCAGCGCCAGCGCCGCGGGATCGGCGTGTCGGATCTCGCCGGTCGCCGTCTCGTAGTTGACGATCGCCGCGTCAGCCGCGCGGAACAGCTGCGCGAGGGGCGAGAGCGCCGCCGAGATGCTCTCGGGCTCGGCGAGCTGCGGACGATGCGGCATCACGTCGCCGCCGATGACGATGCGAACGTTCGGTGGCGGGGTCGCGACGACGACCTGCGGGACGGCCACCGCGAGCACCGGGTGCGCGATCGCGCGCTCCGCCGGTGCCGCTGACGTACAACCCCCGAGCCAGAGCCCGAGCGCGATCCACATGATTCGCACGGGTGGATCGTTTCTGGTCCGAGCCGTTTCGGCCAACTTTGACGTAGATCGTTCGGTTCCGAACGATCCGTCAGTTTCTGCGGACCGTGACGCCCGCGAGCTCGACGTCGGCGCCCTTCTTCACGACGAGCGCCACGTCACCGTGGGCCTGGTGCGCGGGCACCGGAGCCTCGAGCGTCACCGGCGGCTGGGGGCGGTGCGTGCAGACCGCGCGAAGCTTCGTTCCGCTCACCTCGACGCGCACGTGGTCGACGGAGGCGAGCGCCGTGCTCTGCGCGAGCTCGTGCTCGGTCCCATCGGCGGCCACGCTCACGAGCGAAACCTTCGAAGGCGCGACCCGAAGGCCGACGCCGCCGCCGTCCTTGCCGCCCCTGGCTCGAAGGAGAACCGCGAACGCGCCAGCATGGACGTCCGCGTCGAACGCCACGTCGTCGCCAGGCGCCTGGAGGCTCGCCACGTCGAAATCGCCCTGTCCGACGAGCCGAACGCGCGGCCCGCTCACGACGCCGACGAGCGGCGACCCGAAGAGCGGAGTCAGCGACAGGCCGCCGCCCGTCCACCCCGTGCCGCCCGTCACCGGAATGCGTGCATTCTGCAACATCGAGAACGCGAGGGGCTGGCCCTCGCGGCGGACGCCGGTCACGGTGCCCGCCGCGTCGCGAACGATCTCCCAGCGGAGCCCCGCGAGCGTGAAGCCCGCGACCGTGCCGCTCGGGTTGAGGTGCACGCCCGAGATCGCGAGCGGCGCGATTCCGTCCGCTTCGGGCTTTCCGAGCACGAGCGACTGCACGCCGTCGGGACCTGCGCTCGCCGCGAGGACGCCGATCGCGTCGGACACGAGCGCCGCGGACTCGGGGTGACCCGAGAGGAAGCGAGCCATCGCGAGGTCGATCGTGCGCGGCGCGTCGACGAGGAGCATGCGGAGCGAGCTCGCCGCGACCGCCTCGGGCGAGGCGTCGGTCGGCGCGCCGAGGAGCTTCTTCGCGTCGCTCCCCGAGGCCTGCGCGTCGCGCTGGACCGCGAGGCGGAAATCTCCGCGGCTCGCGAGCGTCGTGCGCGCGACGGCGAGCGCGAGCTGACCTGCGAGCTCCGAGAGCGCGACCGGCGCCGTGCTCGCGGACACCTCGTCGGGAGGAAATCCGTCTGCGTGAGCCGTCGCCGCGAGATCGCTCTTCACGCCGATGATCGTCCCGCGCGCGCGAAGGCTCGGGTGCTCGTCTCCGAAATAGATCGCTTCGACGCGCTCGAGCGCGCTCGGACGAAACCGCCGAACGAGCGCCATCGCGGCGGCGAGGGCCTGCGGGCTCTTGCCCGAGTCGAGCACGAGCACGTTGCGCTCGAGCAGCAGCTGGCGTCGCGGCGAATCGAGCGCGATGCGATCGGCGCCGTCGATCGCGCGCGTCGGCGAGTCCGCGCCCATGTCGAACGCGGCGAGCATCGCCTGCGCGCGGATGCGCGTCGCGATCGGCGAGAGCTGCGCGCCCGGCTGAAGGTACGCGGAGTGACGCTTCAGGTGATCGCCGAGCGCCTTGCTGCACGCCTCGTACGTCGCGGCGTCGATGCCCGCTTGCGCGTCGTGCGCGTGCATCGTCGGCGAGCCCGCGTTCGCGACGTCGCTCAAGAACGCATAGACGCGGAGGAGCTCGCTCGCAGCGTCGCTCGGCGCGTCGAACGTGGGCGAGCGCTCGTACACCGCGTCCGCGCGCGCCAAGAGCCCGCGCGTCACCGCGGCGGCGAGCACGCTGCGCGACGCCTGCGAGCCCGCGCCGAACACGAGCTCGCGCAAGAACGCGACGCGCGCGTCGTTCACCGGCGCACCGACGAGCGCCTGAGTCATCGCGGCCGCAGATTCGTCCGCGCTCAAATCCGGACGCGCGACGACCGCGCGAACCCGCGACACGTTCTGCGTCTGCGCCGATCCGACGTACTGCCGGACGACGACCTCTTCACTCGGCGTCAGCGCCGCGCCCGCGCTTCCCGCGACCAGAAGGATCGAGAGGAGCAGCGCGCGTCGCATCACGCCTCGTCGGTCGCTTCGTCGTCGTCGTCGTCGTCGTCGTCGTCCTCGTCCGGAAGCTCCGGCAACGACGCCGAGGGCGGCATGGGCTTGCCCTCACGCTCGGCCTGCTGACGGGCCTTCTCCGCTGCGACCTTCGCCTGCGCCACCTTCTGCATCACGGCGGGCTTGGGCGCGATGAGCGCGGTCATCGTGCGCGCTTCCATCGCCGCGCGCCCTTCGAGGTTCGCGATGTCTTCCGTCTCTTGAACGACGAAGTCGAGTTGCTCGCGCGCCTTCTCGGGGTGCGTGATCTCACGGCCGCGGAAGCGCACCGTGAACTTCACCTTGTGACCCGCTTCGAGGAAGCGGCGCGCAGCCTTCACCTTGAACGCGAGAATCGTGATCGTCCGTCTTCGGTCGGAGCTTGATCTCCTTGATCTCGACGACGGTCTGCTTGCGCTTCGCCTCGCCGGCCTTCTTCTTCTCCTCGTATTTGTACTTCCCGAAATCGAGGATCTTGCAGACCGGGGGATCGGCCTTCGGATTCACCTCGACGAGGTCGAGCCCTTGCTCTTGCGCCATTCGCATCGCTTCTTGCGTGCCGAGAACGCCGAGCATCGAGCCGTCGGCGGCGATGACGCGCACCTCCGGAACACGAATGCGGTGGTTGACGCGAATCTGAAATTGACGCTGGTTTTGGCGTGGATCGAAGCGCGGACGGCCCATTGACATGTAGTCGCTGAATCTCCTCTTGGTTACGAGCTTGCGACAGATAGACGAGGGCGGTAGCCCTGTCCAGACGCATGGCCGAGAAGCCCGTTGCCATAGCGGACCGCCTGTTCCGCGATTTCATGGCCCCGCTGGTGCTCGGCGGGGAGCTCAAGCCCGCTCGCCCCATCGGCGGAAAGAACGCGTTCTTGCTCGGGCCCTTCAGCGACACGCTCGACAAAGAGCTGCTTTCGCACGTCGATTTGGCTCGGATCCGCGTGGCGCGACGGCTCGCGCCCATCGACCGCCTCGGACCGCCGACCCCCGCCGAGTGGGTCCTTGCGGCTGGCCTTCACGACCTCGTCCAGTGCGCGCACCCCGAGCTCACGGGGGTCTTCCGAGGGCGCGCGCCCGCGCGTCTCGTCGAAATCGTGACGCTCACGGCCGATCGCGTCCCGCCGCCCGCCACGGCCGGAGAGGCGCTCGCCCGCCACACTTGGTTTGCGCGCGCGCTCGACATCACACGCACCGACACGAAGGTCTCGTTCTGGGTTGGAAAGCGCACGTTCCTCGGGATCGATCCGCCGGGGCGCTTGCTCGCGTGGCCGGAGCTTCGTCGCGTCCACGTCGACAAGGTGCCGCGTCCGCTCGCCGATTTGCCGGGCGCGGGCGGTCACGTCGCGCCGGCGCTCTTCTCCACTGGCGTCGCGGCGTGGCTTCGCAAGACGCCGCTCACGGATCTCGCGACGTGCGCGCGCGCGACGCCGCCGTTCGCGTGGACGCTCGAGACGCTCGCGCTCCTCACGACGCGCGCGGGGCGCACGCTCGCGCTGCGCGCGCTCGAGGGCGTGGTCCCGCTCGACGTCGAGACCGCGCTCGGTCGCGCGACGAAGCCGCTCATCGCCGCGCGCGCCGCCCAGCCGCTCGCGATCGTCGCGGCGCTCCTTGGTGAGCGCTCGCTCGCAGCCGCCGTGGAGCGCGCCGAGCGCGCGACCCCCGAAGGCGAAGCCCCGGGCGAGGACGCGATCATCGCGCGCGCGGTGGGCGCCATCGGCGCGAGCGAGCTCCTCGCCGCAAACGATCGCACGCTGCAAGCGGATCTCGCCCACGCGGTGCGTGGACAGCTACAGCCGTGGCTCGCGAGCGCGCCCGGTCAGACGACCAAGGCGCTACTCTCCACGTCATGAGGTCGGTGCTATTCGCGGTGGTGGTCGCCGCGTGCGCCCGCACCGGGCTGGACGTCGCGCCGACGAACGACGACGCCGCGCCAACCGATTGCGTCACGTCCACCGTGACGGGCGACGTGCTCGGATCGACCCGCTACTTCGCCGACGGCGGCGCGCTTCCCGCTGGCCGATACCGAGTGACCTACGCGGACGGCTGCATGAAGTATTCGGACAAGACGACGTGGGGTGTGATGGGTTGGACGGTCCATGCCTACGCTGCCGGGCCGGGCAGCAAATCGTGGTCGCTCGTCGGCGCGTCGGGAACGATAGCGCGCCCTCCCGGCACGTCGGGGTTCCTCGCGGACGGCGGCGCATACACGGTGTTCGATGATTGCGTCGCGGCGAACCGCGCGCTGCCGTCCACCGAAATCGAAATCGATGGCGGCGTAGTCGGCGTGTCGCTCTATGACGACCCCATGAACGACAACGTCGCCGGACCCGACGGCCGGAGCCCCACGTGGACGCTCTCGTGCGTCGAGTGACTACTTCTTCTTGGCGTCGAGCTGCGGGAAGCTGAACGGCGTGGGCGGCGGCTCGAGGTACTCGATCTTCGAGTAGTTCATGATGCCGTTGACCGGGTCGGACTCGATGCCCGCGGAGGCGCCCGAGAAGTTCACGCCGTACTTGCCCGTGACCTTGATCTTCGCGCCGACGTTCGGGAGCGGGAACGGCGCGGGCTTCGCCCAGAGCTCGTCCTTGTACTGGTCCTTCTCGGCCGGCGGCTCCTTGAGCTTGCCGTACTTCTCGTTCGCGTCGAACACGTTCGCGTAGTTCGAGGCCCAGCCCATCACGCGGATGCGCGGCGCCTTCGAGTCCGGGTTCTTGTCGTCGGAGATCCAAATCGTCGGGATCTGGATCGGCTTGCCGTCGCTCCACTTGCAGTCTTCCGGGTCGCCCTTGCCGGTCTTGTGGATCGCGCAGGTCGGCGCGCGCGCCGTGTTCATGTCGACGATGTAGCCGACGAGCGTGATCTCCTTGGCCGTGACCTCGGGGCCGTGGAGGACGCTGTTGAGGTGGTGGATCGCGAGCGCGACCGGATACGCGTCACCTTGCTTGCTCGGCAGGGTTGGAAGCGATGGGACCGCGGGGAGGCTCGCCTTTCGGCCCGACCACGCTGGGGCGGGCTTGTAGGGATCCTCGTTGCTGCTGCAGCCCGGCAGCGCCGCTGCGAGCGTGCACGAAGCGACGACCAAACCAGCGAATGCCGCGACCTTGGTGCTCATGTGGCTGTGCTCTCCATCGCGGCGCCTAGCCGCGCACCTTTTTCGGTGAGGGATTCGGGGATATCACGGCGGAAGGACGCGCGACAAGCTGCTCTGATTGGTGCGGCTGGGGCAGCACCTCGAGGACGTCCACCTCGCGGACCACGTCGCGGCCTGCCCGAAGGGCCCGCGCGACGAGCTTTTGGACGATCGACGCGAGCTCGGCGTCCTCTCCGTCGAACGGATAATCGACCAGGGCGCCGAACGCCGGGTCGTCGATTCCGACGGGCGCGCCGCGCACGCGCAGGCCTTCGCGCGCCAGGCGATCGGTCACGAGCGCGCGCAGGTCCTCGGGGCGATCCACGATGCCGGGGATGCGAATCGGGTCGTCGATCGCGTCACCGACGCGCGACGCGAGGAGCGGATCGAGGCGGCCCGCGTCGGCGAGCGCGCGAGGCGCCTCGACGCTCGTGACCGCGAGCACGATGTCGAGCGAGTCCCCGCGCGGCCAGGGCGCGCGACGTTCGGCGAGGGCTTGCCCGACGAGCCGCTGGACGTCGACGGGCAGCGCCGCGACGTCGAGGAGCACGAGCACGCCGCCGTCCGCGAGCGCGAGCGGCGAAGCGACGGGATCGCGCCAGCGATCGAGATCGTGCTCGCGCGTGCTCGTGCAGTCGACGAGGACGAAGGGCGCCTGGCTGCGCGCGCCCGCGAGGTGCGCGCGCGCCAGGAACGGGACCGGATCGACGCCGCTCCGCGCGACGACGACCATGGGCGCCTGCGCCTTCGTGAGCCGCTCGAGCGCTTCGTATGCGGTGCGCGACTGCGCCGCGTAGATTCCGACCGCGGCGGGGCGCGCGAGGCGCGTCGCGGCGAGCGCGTGGTGCGCGGCGGCGCGGGCGAGGTGGTGCTCGAGGCGATCCGCGCGGGTCGTGGCTTCGCTCTCGGCCTCGCGCGCCGCGGCTTCGCGATTCATGCTGCGCGCGAGCTGAGCGCGCGCATGACACAGCGGGGCGAGCTCGTCGGCGAGCTCGCGAAGCGCGCGGGCTTCTTCGAGCGTGAGATCGGGGGCGCCGGGATGGCTCGGAAGGAAGAGGACCGCCTCGACGTCGCCGCCGCGCGAGACGAGCGTCGCCGACGAGAATTTCGCGTCGCTCATCCATCGCGAGAGGCCGCGCAGATCGGGGCGGCGCACCTCGACGTGCGCGAGCGCCTCCGCGCGGAGGGTGGACTCGGGCTCGGCGGGCGCCACCACGAGAAGCTCTGGCGGGAGCTCTCCCGTGTCCGTGCGCGGGTAGCCTGCGACGTCGACGCGCAGGATCGTGACGGGATCGAGCGTCCAGAGCTCGGGCGAATCGATGACCGACGGAGGCGACGCCGCGCGGAGCGCGCGCAAGGCTCCCGCCAGGGCGCCTTCGGCGTCACGACCGCGGAGCGCGAGCTTCGCCTCGGCGAGCGCGACGAGCCTTCGCGACGCGTCGGCTCGCAAGGCGCGCCCGATGCGCGGGAGCTCCGCGCCGACGACGAGCGCGGCCGCGATGATCCCGACCGCGAGCTCGCGCGCGTGCAGGGGCTGATCGACGAGCAGGAACGCGAACGCGGACGAAAAGACGACGACGAGGCCCGCGATCGAGGCCGCGCGCCGAACGCCGTTCCACACGGCGATCGAATCGCCGAGCTCGACGAGCGCCGCGGCCGCGACGCCGGAGGTCGCGGCGAGCGCGCAAGCGGCGCCGGCAGCGGGAACGGCGCGCGTGACGGCGAGGATCACCGCGGCGACGGCGAGCGTCGCGACGCTCAACAAGAGCGCGTTCAGGCGCTCGACGACGCCGAGCTCGAGGCGCCGTTCGAGCCTCGCGGCGGCGGCGATCGCCGTGAGCGCGAACGCCGAGGACGCCGCGGCGGCTGCGACCATCCACGGCGTGAGGACGGCGCCCATCCCGTACGGATCGACGACGCCCGACGCGAGCGCGACGAAGCCCGGCGACCAGCACGCAGCGAGCAGCGCGACGCCGAGGCGCGGCGAGCGCACGCGATCGCGCACGATGCCGCGTCGGCCCGTCGAGCCGCGAGAGCGACACGACACCCGCGATCGCCGCAACGAGCGCCCCGAGCGCCGCGGCGGCGCGCGTCGCGGGCGTCCAGCCGACGAGGGCCGCGACGACGAGCGCGGTTCCCCACGTCGCCCATGCGAGCGTCCGCGATTTCAGTCGCGCAGCGAGCCACGCGAGGCCGATGGCAGCCGCGCACTCCGCGAGCTCCGCAAAGCCGAAATGCGTCGCGCGTCGCGCGCCGACGAGCGCGACGTAGCCCGTCGACACGAGCGTCGCGGCGAGCACGTGCCGCCGGCCCGTCGAGAAAACGTCTTTTGGCGCGGGCTCACGCGGCATCGCAGGGAAAAGACGGCAATTTCGCCCGGCGGTCAAGCCATCGGCGGGCTATGGTGTCCGCGCATGGCGATGATCGGCTCGCGGCACCTCCTTCGAAGCGCGATGTCGCGCGCGGTCGAGGGATTCATGCCGAAGGCGTCGATCGCGATCGCCGCGCTGACGACGCTCGGCGCGTTCGTCTTCGGGCTCGCCGCGGGGCGTGAAGGCGAGAGCACCGAGCGCGTCGCGCCGATCGCCGCGTCGCTCCTCGCGTGGGGCGCGGGCGTGCTCCTCTGCTTCGCCGCCTCGATGCGCGCGTTCGATCGCGACCGCGACGAAGGCTGGGAAGCCCTGCTCGCGCGGCACGGCGCACGTCGCTCGTCGTACTTGATCGCCCGCGTCGCGGGGCTCGCGATCGTGACGCTCGAGATCGTCTTGCCGGGCACGGTGCTCGCCGGCCTCGGGGCGGCTCTCGCCTCGCACGAGGGCCACGCCGCGCGCGAGGCGCTCCTCGGCACGCTCGCTGGATCGGCGTACGCCATCGCGTTCTCGATCGTCGTCGCGCCGATCGCGCTCGCGGCGCTCGGCGCGCGAAACCGCGCGGCGGGCTATCTGTATCTCTTGTTCGTGTTGTTCCTCCCGGCGCTGCTCGCCGACTGGACCGGGCAGCTCGTACCCGAAGATTGGAGCGAGCTGGTCTCGGTGCCGGGCGCGCTCGACGCGCTCCGCGAGTCGCTGCTCGGAAAGATCGACGCGGGGCGCGCGCTTCGCGCCGTCGTGGTGCTCGCGTTGGTGACCGCGCTCGCGTCGGTGTGGGCGCGCGCGCAGCTCCACGTGCACCAGAAGGAGCCGACGTGATCGACGCGAAGGCGCTCACGGCGAGGCGCGCGGGCGTCGAGCTCCAGCCGACGACGCTCACGCTCGCGGCGGGACGGCACGCGCTCCTCGGACGCAAGGAAGACGGCGTCGCGCTCCTCCTCGCGTGCATCGCGGGCGAGGTTCGCCCGAAGCGCGGCGCGCTCACGGTGCTCGGCGAAGCGCCGTGGTCGTGGAGCGTCCGCGCGCGCGTCGGGTGGGTGCCGCTCGCTCCGAAGCTTCCGGACGTGCTGCGCGTCGACGAGACGATCGCGCTCGCGCGTCGCATTCGGAAGAACGCGCCCGTCGCGGCGTCCGCCGTGCTCGCGCCGCTCGGGCTCGAAGCGCTCGCGCCGAGGCGCGTCGACACGCTCGATCCGAGCGAGGCTCGCGCCGTCGCGCTCGCGGAGGTGATCGCCGCGCCGTCGGTGAGCGTGATCCTCGTCGAGGAGCCGTTCGTCGCGATGGCCGCGCCCGCGGCGGCCGCGATGGCGAGCGCGCTCGCGGCGAAGAAGGGCACGTGCTTCGTCTTCTCGACCGCGTCGGCGTACGACGCCTCGATGCTCGCGGAGGATTTCGCGCTCTTCGATCGCGGCCGCCTCTTGCGCGTCGTCAGCGAGGCTCCGCTCCGCGTCGCGCGGGACGTGGCGCGCATGCTCGTCGTCGCCGATGACGCGCGCGCGCTCGCGGCCGAGCTCGCGAAGAAACCGGAGATCGCGCGGCTCGAGCTCGGCGCGCACGGGATCGTCGTCGAAGGGGCCGAGCCTCGCGCGCTCGCGGAGGCGGTCAACGCCGCGATCGTCGACGCGCGCGTGGACGTGCGCCGCATCGAGCTCGAGCCCGCTTCGATCGAAGACCTCCGCAAGGACGCGCTCGCGCAGATCGCGGCCGCGCAAACCGCACCCTCGCCGCAGGCGACGACGGTGCCGCCGTGATCGCGCTCGCGCGTCTTCCGGTCGCGCGCCTCTTTCGCACGCGGAGGGCTGCACTGCCGCTGCTCGGGTGGTCCGTCGCCGCGTTCGGCGCGACGCTCATCGCGCGCCACGCGAACGCGTCGAGCGTCGATCGCTCGCTCCTTGGTCTCTTCGTCCCTTTCGTGATGCCTCTCGTCGCGTACGCGATCGTCGTAGGCGCGCTCGGCGGCGACGGCCTCGTCGGCGCGTCGCGGCCGCTCGTGCGTTTCGGCGCGTCGCCTCGTACGAGCGCGCTCGTCGCGGGCCTCGTCGCGACCCTCGCCTCCGCGCTCGCGTCGTCGATCCTCGCGATGCTCCTCGTCTTCGCCGCGCACGGCCCCGCCGATCCGCCCATCGCGCACGACGCGTTGCTCACCGCGTACGCCGCGTCCCTCGGCGGCGCCGCGCACGCCGCGTTCTTCGTCCTCGGCTCGGCGATCGGCGCGCGCGGCGGTGGCCGCGGCGTCTTCATCGTGATCAACTGGCTCTTCGGCGCGTCACCCGGGTGGATCGCCGTCGCCGTCCCTTACGCGCACGCGCGGAGCCTCCTCGGCGGCGCTCCCGCCGTGACGCTCTCGCAACCCGCGAGCGCGTGGGCGCTCGTCGCCATCATCGTCGTGTCGCTCGGCCTCGGCGCGCTGCGCGTCCGCCGTTAGCGCTCACGGCATGCGCCGCGCGACGTAGATGTCGCCGCCGCCCGCGCCTCCGGGCCGGGTGCTGTCGAGATACAAAGTGCAATCGTCGCCAGAGATCCACACCGGCTGTTCCCATGACGACGTGTTGACGGCCTCGAGGTTCACGAGCGGCCCGAACGGTATGTCGCGCGACGCGCGTTCGGCGCGCCAAATGTCTCGGTCGCCGTGCGTGCCCGCTCGGTTCGAGCCGACGTAGATCACGAGCCCATCGGGTGAAAGTGCGACGCCGCTCTCGTCGCTCGGCGAGTCGAGCTCCGTAGCGTTCGTCGGTTGCGCGAATTGTCCATCGCTGCCGCGCTTGGCGCACCACACGTCGCGCTGTCCGAGGCCGCCCGAGCGACTCGACGCAAAGCAGAGGAGCGCGTTGTCCGCGGTGATGCTCGGCGTGCCTTCTCCGGCATTGGAGCTCACGTTCGGGACGGCGCTCGCTGGCCCGAACGCGCCGGTCGCGGACGCCCGCGTGGCCTGGAAGATCTGGAGGACGTTCGTCTCGCGAACCCAAAAGAGCGTCTTCTGGTCGGGCGCCAAGAACGGATCGCCGTCAGCTCTCGGCGTGTTCAACGAAGAGAGCGGCGTGACGTTGTTGAACGGTTCATCGAGCGCGGCGCGCGTCGCCGTGAACAGATCGAACCCCTCGAAGGTCGAGCCCTGCTCGAAGAACAGCGTCAGCCCATCGGCGCTCGGCGTCCCTCCGTTTTGGTCGATGGATGTGTCGACGCCGGACACCAGCGTGGGGGTGCCGAACGCGTGGCTCCGATCGCACGGCGAGTCGGGCGACGCGCCGACGATGGCGGCTACGTCGAGCTCGCTGCGCGCCGCGCAAGCCGCGATGGCGATTACACCGATGCCGAGCGCGCGCACTTCAATGCAATAGCGCGGCGAGCTTCACCCGCAAGTCGCGCGAGAGGTCGATCACGCGAGCCTCGATCCGAAACCGTTCGCCCTCGCGCTTGCAGCCGCGGACCTTCACGCGGATCGGTTCGCCGGTCGTCAGCGCTCCGTCGACGAGCGAGCCCGGGGGCGACGAGAGGCTCGAGTCGAGCGTCACGCGATCGTCGTCGAGCGCGAGGAGCGTCGCGTCGCCGCCCTTGGTCCATCGCACGTGCATCAGTCGCCTTTTCGTCCGCGCTGCATCGCGGCGCGCGCCTCGCGCTCCGCGTCGCGCTTCGCTACGCCTTCGCGTTTGTCGTAGTGCTTCTTGCCCTTGGCGATGCCGAGCTCGACCTTCACGCGACCTCGCTTGAAGTAGAGGCGAAGCGGAACGACCGTGAACCCGCCGCGCCCGGTCGCGTCGTGGATGCGATCGATCTCGTGCTTGTGGAGCAGCACCTTGCGCGGGCGTCGTGGCTCGTGGGGGAAGGCGCTCGCCTGCTCGAAAGGTGCAATATACATCTGTTTGAGCCAGACCTCGCCGTGCTCCTCCGACGCGTACGCGTCGACGAGGTCGACCTTGCCGGCGCGCATCGACTTGACCTCGCTGCCGAGGAGCGCGAGGCCGCCTTCGAACTTGTCCTCGACGAAGTAATCGAAGAAGGCGCGGCGGTTCTTCACGATGAGCTTCTCGCCGTCGCTCTTGTCGTGTTCCTTCGCCATCGAGACGGGGACCATGCCACGTCACGACGCGTTCGTGCTACCCCACCTGACGTGCGGCCGTTCGTGCTCCCGGAATCGCGCCTGCGTCGCTGGACGCTGGGTCCTCCCGCGCGGCTCGCGAGCTACCGTGTGTTCTCCGTGAGCGAGACGCCGGTCACCGCGCCCGACGGCACCGCGCGCCCGGCCGTCTACACGCTCGACAACCCCGATTGGTGCAACGTCGTCGCGATCACCGAAGACGACCAGCTCGTCCTCGTGCGCCAGCTACGATTCGGCACGCGCGCTCCGTCGATCGAGCTCCCGGGCGGCATGCTCGACGCGCGCGAGGACCCGGCCCGCGGCGCGCTCCGCGAGCTCCGCGAGGAGACCGGCTACGAAGCGCCGAGCGCCGAGCCGCTGCTCGTCACGTTTCCGAACCCGTCGCTCCAAAGCAACCGCTTGCACTCGTTCGTCGCGCGCGGCGCGAAGCCATCCGGCGCGACCGCGTTCGACGAGCACGAGGAGTGCGAGACCATCCTCGTCCCCATCGAGCACGCCGCGCGCCTCCTCGACGAAGGCCACATGACGCACGCGCTCTGCCACGCGGCGCTCTCGACGTTCATCCGCCGCGCGAGGTGATCACGGTCCGACCTCGCGGAGCCCTTCGCTCATCTCGAACAAAGCGCTGCGGAGGAACATGCGGCCGTCGGCGACGCCGAGCGCGAGCGCCTCGCGGCGAAGATCGTACGCGAGGATGCCCGGGTGCGCCTGCCGCTCGCGCGGATCGTACGAGAGAGCGCGATCCATGATCGCGGCGACGCCGGAGGGCAGGAGGGGCGCCGTGATCGGACGCGAGATCTCGCCCGCGCGCGCCGCCGCGAGCATCTCGGCCGCCTTGACCCCGCGCGCGAAGCGAGGCCCGAAGAGCATCTCGTGGAGGACGACGCCGAGCGAGAACACGTCGGAGCGCCCGTCGCCGCGCGCGCCGCACGCGACCTCCGGAGCCATCTGCGAGATCTGCCCGCGCATGTCGCGATCCGATCGCCGCACGCCCGAGACCACGCCGCCGCCCGGGCGATATCCGAAGTCGCCGACCTTCACGTCGCCGTTCCACGACAAGAGCACCTGACGCGCGCTCAAGTTGTGGTGGCCCATGTTGAGGATGACGCCGTCCGCGTTTCGCGCGTGGCGCGCGGCCGCGAGGCCCTCGGCGATCTCGCACCCGATGAAGAGCGCCAAATCGAGCGGCATGCGACGCCGCGCCGTGTCGGTGCGGGCGACGAGCTCGGCGAGGCTCATCCCATCGACGAGCTCCTGGATGATGCACGGCACTGGGTCCGTCGCGTCGCCGGTGACGAACCAGTCCGTGATTTGCACCACGTTCGAGTGGCTCACGAGGGCGCTCCGTCGAACGGACCGACGCAGCTCGTGCATCGTCTCGCTGTCGTGACAGAGCGCGGGGTCGATGAGCTTCACGGCGACCGTGCGCCCCATCACCTCTTCGCCGCTGCGCGACGAGGCGAGGACCTGCTCGAGCCGCGCGATGTGAACGACGCCTTGCGAGCCCGCGCCGATCTCGGCCCCGATGACCAGCCGGCGCTCGCCGTGAAGCGCGAGGACGGGCACGATCGCCGAAGCTGGGACCATGGAAATACGAAGTGCAATCTCCGAACCGCGCTGTGGCGATCACGCAACCTGGCGATTTCCCGCGGTCGAGTCGCGCGCGGGCGACGTTTGTGGATCAACCGGGATCCTCCGCGCGCGATCCACGCGGAATGATGCGCGATTCGCCGCAGATGTGGGAATGTGTCGCCATGAAGTTGCATCTCTTCGTCTGCGTCAACGAACGCGAGCCGAACGATCCCCTCGGACCGGGGTGCGGCGCCCGCGGAGCAGCGGTCTACGCGCGCCTCAAGGAAGAGGTCGCGCGGCGCGGTGAGGTCGATTCCGTCTGGGTGACCCGAACGTATTGTCTCGGGGTGTGCCCGTCCGAGGGATGCACGGTGGCGGCGTACCCAAAGGGGGAGATCGTTCGGATCCGAACGATCGACGACGCCGTGGCGCTCTTCGAGGGCAAGGACGACGACGGGCTCGCCTCGCTCGAAGACCTCCAGCGCGACAAAGTCCTCGCGCTCGCGCGCCGGCTGAAGCCGGGGCTCACGCTCGAGGACGTCCAGAACCCGCACGATTTTCCCGAGCTCGACGACCCCGACTGGCACTACGAGGACGGCGTGCTCACGGGCATCCAGACGGCGCGCACGGCGCTGCGCGCGAAGCGGAACGAGCAATGACGCAGCGCGCCGCGGGAATGTCGTAGCTGGAAACGAAAGACGCCACTAAGCTCCAAAAAAACCGATGGTCGAAAAGCTCGAGAAGGTTTGGCTCGACGGCAAGCTCGTCGATCAAAGCGACGCGACGGTTCACCTGCTCACGCACTCGCTCCACTACGGCGTGGGCGTCTTCGAGGGCATTCGCGCCTACAAGCGGGCGGACGGAAAGACGTACGTGTTCCGCCTGAAGGAGCACATCGACCGCCTGTTCGACGGCTGCAAGCTCACGCTGATGAAGTGCGAGTTCTCGCGCGAGCAGGTCATGGCCGCGTGCACCGACGTGCTCCGCGCCAACAAGCTCGAGGAAGGCTATCTCCGGCCGATCGTCTTCATCGGCGACGGCGCGATGGGCGTCTACGCGCCGAACAACCCGATCCGCACGGCGGTGGCCGCGTGGAAATGGGGCGCGTACCTCGGCGAGGACGCGCTCAAGCTCGGCATCCGCACGAAGATCAGCTCGTACGCGCGCCACCACATCAACGTCTCGCTCGCGAAGGGCAAGATCACCGGCCAGTACACCAACAGCGTGCTCGCCAAACGCGAGGCGAAGTTCGCTGGGTACGACGAAGCGGTGATGCTCGACACGAACGGCTACGTCTCCGAGGGCACGGGCGAGAACATCTTCATCGTGAAGAACGGCCGCCTCCTCACGCCGGACTTCGCGAGCTCGATCCTCGGCGGAATCACGCGCGACACGGTCATCACGATCGCCAAGGAAGAAGGCGTCGCCGTCGACGAGTGCCGCATCACGCGCGACATGCTCTGGCTCGCGGACGAAGCATTCTTCACGGGAACGGCGGCGGAGATCACGCCGATCCGCGAGGTCGACAACCGCGCCATCGGCGAAGGCAAGCCGGGGCCCGTCACGCTTCGCATCCAGAAGCGCTTCTTCGAAATCGTGCGCGGCGCGGATTCGTCGCACCCCGAGTGGCTCACGCGCGTCTAGCTCCTGCGCTGCTCGTCGTCTGCGTGAGCGCTTGCGGCGGCGCGACCCCGAAGCCCGTCACCACGGCGATCGCGCCCGCGGCACCGGAGCCGCCTGCGTTCACGGCGGGCTCGCACATGGCCCATTTCCACTCGACGCGCTTCGGCGTGTCGGTGCCGCTCCCCGACGGGCCGCGCTGGCGGATCGACGATCACCACGCGGCCGTCATGCGCGCGACGCACGCGGACACGCGCTCCACCGTGGAGCTCGCCGTGTGGCGCGAGGAGGAGCTCGTGAACCGCGCGAAGTGCGAGCGGCGCGCGTACGACAAGGGCCTTGCGAAGGAGCCTGCGGGCGAAGAGGTCTCGAGCGAATTGGTTGGAATTCCAACTGGTTTCGACACCGGCGTTTGGATCGGGGCCGACCACGACGACAAGGTCATCACCGGTCAGCTCGTCGCCTTCGGCGCGTTCATTCACAAATGCTTCTATTTCCGCTTCGAAACGAAGGCGGATCTCAAGGACGCGGCCGTCGTCTCCGACCGCCTCGCGTTCACTCGGCTGCGCATCTTCGGAGGCCTCGCACTCGACTCGATGGACGTTCCACGAGAGCCAGAAAAGGCGACGAGCCGTGGCGCTACGCCACGGTAAAATTCCTTCGACTCGCATGCTTGCGCTGGTTGCAGGCTCTGCTACTCGTTGCTGAACGCGTCTCACGGTGGTTGGTCCGGCCGATTGATGACGTGCTCTCTGCGGGCCTGTTCGCGAGACATCGGAAATGGGTACGAGACTCTACGTTGGTAATCTGTCGTTCAGCTCCACGGTCGAATCGCTTCGCGCTGCGTTCACCGAATCGGGTGAGGTCGTCGACGCTCACATCGTGAAGGATCGCGACACGGGCCGCAGTCGCGGTTTCGGGTTCGTGACGATGAGCACCGAAGATCAGGCGCGCAAAGCCATCGAGTCGATGAACGGCGCGATGCTCGATGGTCGCCCGCTCAAGGTCAACGAGGCGCAGGAGCGCACCGGTGGTGGCGGCGGTGGTGGTGGCTACGGCGGTGGCGGCGGCGGCGGCGGTGGCCGTGGCGGTTACGGCGGCGGCGGCGGTGGCCGCGGCGGTCGTGGCGGTCGCGATCGCGACCGCGAATAGTCTCGTCGCGGTCTAGTAGACGTTCTCGGACAAGACGCGCGCTCCCACGACACGTTGTGGGTGCGCGCCGATGTCCGACAAGTCGAACGTGCCGCCGACGATCGACGTCGTGTCCGGTCCGTGAGACGTGACCGGCGCTCGCGCTCCGCTCGGAAGCGTGACCTTCGAGGTCACCTCGATGCGCATCGCGACGCCCTTCGCACCCGGCGGCATGTGCACGCGTCGTTGGGCGAGCGCGTTGAGGACGCGGTTCGCGACGTCGTCCCACGCCTTGCGATCGCCCGATGATTCGGCGACGCCCACGCTGACGACGAGGCCCACGTCGTCGACGCTTATCGAGAAGACGGCGCGCCCTTCGAACGGCGAGCCCGAGTCGCCGCGCGTCGAGCGCTCGAGCTCCTGCGCGACAGGGCCGCTCGTGAGGCTGCCGTTGCCGAGCTCGTGCGCGCGAATCGGATCCATGATCGCGCGGTTCACGTTCTCCGCGATGCGCTCGTTCTCCGTGGGCTCTTGCCGCGCGACTTCCATCGTGTAGGAGCCAGAGCCCGCGAGGCCGATGGCGTCGGGCGTGATGAAGAGCGAGCCTGAAGAAGCGGGATTCGTGGACGACGAGGAGCCAAGGTCGGTCGCCTGGCTGCTCTCCGTTCCCGCGGCCGTGCTCGTGCTCGTATCGGCCGAACGCGCCCGGGAGGTCCTCGACGTGCCCGTGCGCGCGATCGTGCGCGCGCCGGTGCCCGTGGTCGTCTCCGTGGTCGTGCTCGCCTTCAAGAGGTCGTCGATGCTGACGACGACGGGCTCGCCCTCGTGTTTTCCGATCGGCTCGTAGCGTGCATGCGGGAGGAGCGCGACGACGAGAAGGTGGACCGCGACGGCGCCGCCATAGAAGAGCAGGTTCCGCCGCGCAGAAGCCACGCGGCGCAGACAACCAGAGGGGGTCGATTATTCCTGAGACGCCAAGATCGAGTCGTTCCACTCGTGTAGCGGCGCCTCCGAGCTCGTCGTCGCTCCAGCCTCCGCAGCGGAACGCGATGACCCGCACGTTCGTCCTTCGCGCGGCGCGCACGTCGTAGGGCGTGTCGCCGAGCATCACGACCTCGTGCGGCAAGCAGCGTGCGCGAGAGAGCGCGGCCTGGACGACGTCCGGCGCCGGCTTCGACTCCTCGACCTCGCTGCTCGTCGTCGCGGCTTCGAACAAATCTTCGATCTCTCCTCGCTCGAGGATGGCCGAGATCTCCCTGTCCTCCGACGACGTCGCTGCGAAGAGCGAGCGCCCCGACGCACGGATGCGCTCGAGGAGCTCTCGCGCGCGCGGGAACGCGCGTATCGAGTCGAGGTACGTCTCGAGGAACGCGCGCGTGGAGCGCTCGCTCGCCTCCTGACCGAGGCTCGAGTCGGGATCGATCTCGAGCGCGGGCAGGAGCTTGTCACCGCCCATGCCGATGAGCGGACGGATGCGCTCGAACGGTGTGGGCTTGCCGACTTGCTCGAGCGCGTCGACCCACGCGAGCGCGTGCGCGTCGTTGGAGTCGACGAGCGTCCCGTCGATGTCGCAGAGGATGGCCCGTAACGCGTGGCGACTGTGCTGCATGATCGCGATCCAAGCGAGGCGCGTGCCATGCTCTAATCAGCGCGTGCGCATCCAACCGAACGCTTTCGCCGAGGTCGACTACGTCCTCGAAGGGGAAGACGGCGACGTGCTCGACGACAGCTCCGCCGAGGACGGCGAGCCGCTGCGTTACGTGCACGGCTATGGCATGCTCGTGCCGGGGCTCGAGAAGCGCCTCACCGGGCTCAGCGCGGGCGAGACCGCGGAGATCGTCGTCCCGCCCGAAGAGGCGTACGGCCTCCACGACGACGAGCTCGTCTACGCGATCAATCGCAGCGAAGCGCCGACCGCGAGCGAGGGCGACGAGGTCGTGCTCGAGGACGAAGACGGCGACGAGGCCGTCGCGCACGTGGTCGAGGTGAGCGACGACGAGCTCGTCATCGACGGCAACCATCCGCTCGCTGGACTCACGCTCCGCTACAAAGTCTCCATACGCGAGGTGCGCGAGGCGACGCCCGACGAGATTGCCCGCGCCGCGACCGCGTTCGAGCAGCTCCAAGAGGCGAGCGAGCCGAAGGACGAGCTCGTGCCGCTATTTTCCCTCAACCGGAACCACAGGAAGCAGGACCCGCCGAGCTGACTTGGCCCGCGCGTTGTGCTACGCACCAGCCGACCAACATGAGCAACAAGATCAGCCCCTGGGATCTCGACATCCGCGTCCGTGAACGCAACCTGAAGAACGGCCGCCTCCACGAGAAGGACCTCGAGAAGTTCATCTCGTCGCTCCCCGACCTCGCGCCCGACACCAGCCCCTTCGGGACGTCCCAACCCGCCATCGAAGGCCACGAAAAGTCGGAATAATGCCCGACGCGCTGCCCCAGATCGATTTCGCGACGTTCATCCTGTCGCTCAGCCACTCCGTGCTGATGCACCTCGGTGAGGCTCCGCACCCGGAGGACAACGCCCAGCGCGTATCTCTTCCGCTCGCGAAACAAACGATCGACCTCCTCGGTTTGCTCGAGGAGAAGACGAAGGGCAACCTGACGGGCGAGGAGGAGCGTTTGATCACGCAGATCCTCTTCGACCTGCGGATGCGCTACGTCGAAAAGTCGAAGTCGGCGAAATGAAAAAAATCGTGGTGGTGGTCGCGCTCGCCATTTTCGCGAGCGCTTGCGGCAAGAACAACGCGACCGACGAGGACGCGGCCGCCGCGTCTGCCACCACGCTCGCGACGGCTCCGACCACGCCTCCTCCGCCCGCGATGTCGGGCGTGACGCTCGCTCCGGTCTCGTTCGCGCCCATCGCGAAACAGGCCGATCCGAGCGTCGTCACGATCACCGTCGTGGTCGACGAGGTGGTCGAGGGCTTCGGCGGCCGCAAGATGCGCCGCGAGGGCAAGGGCCTCGGCACGGGCTTCGTCGTCGACAAGGACGGCACGATCCTCACGAACAACCACGTCGTCGCCGAGGGCGGCGCCGAGGCCTCGGCGATCAGCGTGAAGATGAGCGACGGCAAGAACATGCCCGCCCGCGTCGTCGGCCGCGATCAATCGACGGACATCGCGGTCATCCACGTCGACCCGAAGGGCCTCGACTTGAAGCCGCTCCCGCTCGGCGACTCGGACGGGATGGAAGTCGGCGATTGGGTCGTCGCGATCGGAAACCCGTTCGGGCTCGAGCACACCGTGAGTCAGGGCATCGTCAGCGCCAAGGGCCGCACGAAAGAGGACGTCCCGCTCGATCCGGCCGGCTTTTATGACTTTTTGCAGACGGACGCGTCGATCAACCCAGGAAACTCGGGCGGTCCGCTCCTGAACCTGCGCGGCGAGGTGATCGGCATCAACTCGGCCATTCGCGCGAACGCCAACGGCGTCGGATTCGCCATTCCGATCAACATGGTGAAGCAGCTCTTGCCGATGCTCCTGCGCGACGGAAAGGTCTCGCGGAGCGCCATCGGCGTCCGCATTGCCGACCTCCGCGAGCTCTCGGATGACGACAAAGAAGAGCTCAAGATCACGAGCGACAAGGGCGCGGTGGTCGAATACGTCTTCGGCGGCGGCCCAGCCGACAAAGCGGGCATCAAAGTGGGCGATTTGATTACGGCCTTCGACGGCAAGGACGTCTCCCGCGGCAAGGAGCTGCAGTGGATGGCGAGCACCACCGGCGTCGGCAAGAGCGTCACCGTGCGCGTGGTTCGCGACGGCAAACCGCAGGATTTGAAGCTCACGCTCGGGGTGCTGGAACCATCTGCCCCACGTCGACTACCCTAGGGCTCCGATGCCGCCGCGGAAGCCAGCGCCCGTGAATACCCCGGCGCCGGCGGCGTCGAACAGCAAGGAAGTACGAGCCAAAGAGGCACAGGAGGATCGTGCGCTCGTCGAGCGCGTTCAGGCCGGGGACAAAGAAGCATTTCGCGCGCTGGTCGAGCGACACCAGCGGAGGGCGTTTTCCATCGCGATGTCGCTCGTTCGAGACGAGAACGACGCGCGGGAGATCGTCCAAGACGCGTTCCTGCGCGTTTACAAGAACATCGGGTCGTTCCAAGGACAATCGAGCTTCTTCACCTGGCTCTACCGGATCATCACCAACTTGAGCATCGACCTGATTCGCAAACCCGGACGCCAAGTGGCGGAGCTCGACGAGTCCCGCTCACAAAATTCGGAAGAGGGAGGCAGCAAAGATTTTCCGTTCCTATCGCGTATCGATGGAGCGGACCCAGCCGATGTGGTGCGACGTGGCGAAATCGCCAGCCGCCTGCGCGAAGCGCTCGCGGCGCTACCCGACTACCACCGCGGCGTCATCCTGATGAGAGAAGTCGAAGGCCTGAGCTACGAAGAAATGGCGCAGGCGATGGGAGTTTCCAAGGGCACGATCATGAGCCGGTTGTTTCACGCGAGGCAGAAGCTGCAGAAGGCGCTCGTCGATTGCTACAAAGAGCAAGTCGGCGGGCACGCCGCCGAAGCTCCGCCTTCGTCCAACGAGACGTCAGGGAGCGCGACATGAGCCTCGACGAGCAGCAGATGTTGGACGTGATGGCGTACGCCGACGGCGAGCTCGAAGGCGAAGAGCGCGAGCGCGTCGCGAAGATGATCGCCGACGACGAAGACGCGGCCGAGCTCTTCGCGTCGATCGGCGCGATCGGCGACGGCGTGCGGAGCTCGTTCGACGTGCCGAAGATCGACGTGGGCGACGCGGTGATGCGCGAGATCAAGCCGAACGATCTCGACAAGGCGCGAATCAAGCGCACCGCGCGCGCGCGCATGACGGTGGTCGGCGCGTCGCTTCTCGCGATCGCCGCGGCCGTCGCGTTCTACATGCACCAGCAAGCGAAGGAGACGACCGGCCAAAACACGCCGCCGACTCCGTCCAGTCAAACCGTGCTTGCCTCGTCGAGCGCAACGGGCGTAGAGGTCGACTTCGTGGATACGACGACCCCGGTCTCGGTCTTCTACGTTCCGGCGGAGAAGACGACGATGGGCGCAGAGGGGAAGACGACGGACACGCCCGCGAGCGTGGTGGTGTGGGTCGACGACAACGCGGAGACGCCCCAGTGAAAAACGCGAAACGCCGAGCGTTCACGCGTGCACTGCTCGCAGGCGCTGCGTCGCTCGCGTTCGCGTCGTTCGCGCACGCCGGTCCGGTCGTGCAAGCGCCGCCGCCGCAGCAGGCCATCGTCGACGTGATGGTGCTCCACGCGACGGTGCAGCCGGGACCAGGCTCGATCGATCCGGGCATCGGCAACATGCCGCAGCTGAAGCGGCCGCCGTTCTCCGCCTACAACACGTACAAGCTGCTCGCGAAGCAGTCGCTGACGCTCGTGAAGGGCCAGCCCGCGAACTACACGCTCGTGAACGGGCGCGTCCTCCAGGTGACGCTCACGAACGTGCTCCCCGGCCCGCGCTACGAGATCGGCGCGGCGATCAACCAACCCGGCGGCGGCGCTTACATGAGCTTGCTCCGCGTCACGTCTCCGCCGAACGACACGTTCTTCGTCGCCGGTCAGCAGTACCAAGGCGGCGTGATCATCATCGGCTTCACGATTCACTGAGCTGCGCGCGCGCGCGCAAGCGGTTTTGGCACGAAGCTCAAGACGCCTTGATGCGGTCGACGATCAAGCCGAAGAAGGACGACGCGTCGCTGCGGTAGGACCAGCCGACGTGCGTCGCGCACGCGCCGCAGAGCGCGATGCGCCACGAAAAGCGTGGAAACCACGTCCAGAAAGCGGACTCGGGCCCGGTGCCCGCGCAGCCGGGGGCGTCGCGGAAGCAGGCGATGCGGAACGTGAAGCCGTCGGGGTTCGCGAAGGCGTGCTCGTGGCGGCCAAAGGCGTCGATGCGCGCGCTCGCCTTCGTGAGCGCGTGGTTGCACGCGGCGCACACGACGACGAGATCCTCACGCTCGCGCGCTTCGCGCTCGGCGAGCTTTTCGGGCGCCTCGGAGTCACGCCCCACGACGCGCTACTTGCCGATGGCGCCGCGGTAGACCCATCCCTCGCTCGAGAACGACGGGCCGAATTTGATTTTGTACCAGCCGCCCTCCGACGTGCCGAGCTGCACCTTCGTGCCGCGCGTGAGGTGGGCGACGATCGCGCCGGTGTGCGGCGCATCGCGGACGATCGCGGTCTCCCACGCGACGGCGGCCGTGCCGTCGGGGAGCGAGGCTTGCGGAGTCTGCGCGGTCGGCGTCGCGCTCGTGCTCGCGCCGCTGCTCGAGCCCGCGGCGGAGGGCGTGGCCTCCGAGCCGTTCGAGATGTTCACGACGTAGAGGACCGAGTAGCGCTCGTTTTGATGATCGACGGGCTTGAGGCTCATCGATTTCACCTCGCCGGCGATGAACGCCTTGAGCGAGTCGACGTCCTTCACGGTGGACGACTTGCCGCTCTCGACCGAGATGCGGTTGTTCTTGAAGTCGAGGCCGAGGATGACGTTCAGCTTGCCGGGGTTCTCCGCGGTCGCGGGGAGCTGCGCGAGGCGCTTGAGGCGCGTTTGGATGAGCGGGTCGAGCCCGGTGAGCCAGCCGCAGTCCTTGCCTTTGAGCGACTCGCCGTCTTCGGTCTTGCACGAGAGGATCGCGGCCTTGCCGACCGTGACGCTGACGTTCGCCGCGGGGGGCGCGGCGCTCAGCGCGGGCGCCGTGATGGCGGCGGGGGTGCTCGCGGAGGGCGAAGCGGAGGCGAGCTCGGCCGCGCGCGAAGCCGAAGCGAGCGCCGCGCTGACGGCCTCGGCGGGCGCGCTCGGTCCGATTTTCACGCCTGCGATCTTGGGCCACGCGACGCCGATCGCGAACCCGATCAGCGCCACCACGCCGACACGAAGCCAGGATGGTTTGTCCGCTTCAGGCGCCGGAATGTGCACCGAAGGCCGCGCTGCCATGCGCGCGATCGTTAGCATGCTCCCGATCTGAACGCGAAATACCCGCGGTCTCTTCCAAGAACCTAATCCCAGAGCTCGCCCGAACGGAGCTGATCTTGCGACGCAGTCGAAGGTCGGCACGCGGCAGCATCGACCTTCCCGGCCGGGCCGGCACGTGCCGTGTCGATCTCAGAATGTGGCCGAGACCTCGGTGCGACACTCGCGCGCTGACACGGCAGGTCGCGGCCCCGCCGCGATGTCTCGCTGCCGCACGTCGACAGCAACCCTGGCTTGGTTGGGTCGACCGAGGTGAGCTCCTGACTAGAAGGGAGTTTCTTCGTCGTCCGTGGATTCGAAGGGGGCCGTGCGGGTCTTGCCTTGGGCGTCGACGGTGAGGAGGCGCTCGATGCGCTGCTGGGCGGCGTCGAGGCGCTCTTGGGCGAGGCGCGAGAGCCGAACGCCCTCTTCGAAGAGCGCGAGGGACTGCTCGAGGGCGAGGTCGCCCTCTTCGAGCTTCTCGACGATGTGCGTGAGCCGTTCCATCGATTGCTCGAAGCTGATGGAGGGGGCCGCGGGGTCTTTCGGTGAGGCCATGGTTACTTTTGGGGAACGACTGGGGCGAGGACGAGTCGGCCGTCGCCCGGCGGAATGCCGGGGACGAGCGCGTAGCCGTCGCTGTCGAAGGCGACCGGGATCGCGGTGCCTTCGGACGTGACGTACGAGGCGAGCATGGGCTGCGTGGGGGGAGCGCCGGTCTCCGTCGTCACGCGGAGCCACGCGACCTCGCGCACTGGCCACGGCGCGGGCGGCGAGAGCGACGCGAGCGCGCGCGACGCGACGTCGCGAATGCGCGCCTCGGGGTCGAAGCGCGCGGTGACCGAGAGGATCTCCCTTCGCGCGGGAGCGGGCGAGCGGCGCGCGAGGGCGGCGGTCTGCGCGAGTCGAACGAGCGGCTCGGCTTCGTAGCGCGCGAGCTCCGCGAGCTTGCCGGTGGCGCTCGGCTCTTCGCTCGCGCCGAGTCCGCGCGCGACGTGGGCGCGCATGATCGGATCGCTCGAGGCGGCGAGCCGGTCGATTTTGTCCTTGAGCGAGTCGCCCTTGCGCGCGGCGAGCGCGGCGGCCGAGAGCGGCGCGTCGGCGCTGCCCGCGTCGATGCGCTGGAGCAGCGTCAGCGTCGGCACGATCGCGTGCGGATCGCCCCCGAGGAGGCCGATGGCGAGCACCGTGCGCGTCGCCTCGTCGGGCTCGCGAGCGAGCTGCGTGAGGAGCGCGTCCGACGTGGGGAGCGCGCGGCCGTCGTAGCCCGCGAGCGCTCCCATCGCCGCGGCGCGACGCACCGCGGGCTCGCGATCGCCGACGTACGAAGCCGCCGATTCGCGGCCGAGCGCCACGCGCGCGAACGTCGCGAGCGCGCGATCCGCGGCGTCGGTCGAAGTCCCGAGCGCGCCGATGGCCTCGTCGAGGTCGCCCGAGCGCTCGCCGCGGAGGAGCACGCGCGCGACGTACCCGCGCACCGCGAGGCGGCGCAGCGGGCGTTCTTTTGCGATCCGCTCGAGCGTCGCGATCGCGGCTGCATTGGGCGAGCGAGCGATCGCTTGCACCGCGTCGCCGCCGAGGCGCGGATCGGCCGCGACGCTCGCGAGCACCCTGAGCCCGTCGGCCGTCGCGACGCCGCGACCAAGCGCCGCGATGATCCCGAGGCGCAGGTCTTTGTCGTTCGAAGCCGCGAAGCGCGCGGCGAGCGCCTTGACGACCTCCGCGTCTTGCGCGCGGTGCGCGAGGCGAACCCCCGCGTCCACGGTGTCGACGCTCGAGAGGAGCTGCGTGACGGCGTGGAATCGCTCCGGCGCGTCGAGGAGCACGAGCGTCTCGCCCGCGGCAGCCCGGACGTGCGCGTCTTGATCCGCGAACGACGCGATGGCGATCGCGCGCGCGCGCCCGTCACCGAGCTGCCCGAGCGCCACGAGGCTCGCGGAGCGCGTGGTCGCGTCGATGGGCCCTTGCGCCTTCGCGACGAGCGCGTCGAGCGCGCGGAGATCTCCGCCCTGCGCGAGCGCGCGCGCCGCAGAGGCCGACGTGGGCGCTGCGATGGTGCTCTCGCTCGACGCCGCCGGATCGGACGCGAGCGCGCGGAGCGCGTTCTGCTGCGACGTGCCGCTCTCGCGCGCCGCGCCCCACACGGCGTCGAGCGCCTTCGGGTCGTGCGACGCGACGAGCGCGCGCGCGGCGATTTGTCGGGCGAGGTTCACGCGCGCCGTGCTCGCGGCGCTGATCATCGCGATCGTCCCGCGTGCGCGCGCGGGCCTCGCCGTCGCGTTGAGCATCGCGATGAGCCGCTGCCGCGGCGCGTCCTGTTTCGCGAACGGCGCGAGCGCGCGCGCGAGCTCGATGAGCGTGAGGTCGTCGTTGCTCGACGAGTCGGCTTGCGCGACGAGCAGCGTCACCGCTTCGGGCGTGCCGACCGCGGCCGCGCGCACGATCCCTCGACGAATCTCCTCGTTGTCGCTCGCGCGCAAGAGCGCCTCGGCGTGCTCGGCCCCGAACCGCGTCCGCAGGGGCGATGGCTGCGACTCGTCGACGACGTCGGGGTGAGCCTCGTCTTCGTCGTCGTCGTCCGGCGCGTTCGTCGCCACGATCCGCGACGTCACCGGGGCGCGATGAACCTGCGCTCGCGCGCTCTCGGCCGCCGTGCCGGCGAGCGCGACGACCGCGATCGCGAGCACAGTACGCGCGCGCATCACTTCTTCTCCTTCTCCGGCGTCGTCGTCGGAAGGAGCTTCGGCGGGGTCGGCGGGGTCGGGCTCGGCGCCGCGAACAGCAAGAGTCCGATGCCGCTCACCGCGGTCGGCTGGTTCTTCACCGCGTCCCACCCGACGGTCTCTGCTGCGCCGTCGCGCCGCGTGAGCTGCGTGAGCGTGTTGACGACGGCGAGCGCGCGCGAGAGCGCTTCGGCTTGGGCCTTGGTCGCGTCGGGTCCGGTGGGTCGCGCGGCGACGGCGAGCGTCCAATCCCGGTGCTTGTTGAGCTCGAGCGCGAGCGCGCGCAGCGTGTTCATGCTCGACGGATCGACGGTCGGCGCGTCGGGCGCGCCCGCGAGCTTGATTGCATTCTGCAACTTCACGACGAGCTTCGCGTCCACGGTCACGAGCAGCTTACCGCCCTCGTCCGGACAGCCGTCTTCGTCTTTGACGCCGTTGAAGACCTCGGCCGCGTCCGGGCACTCGTCCTGTTCGTTCAGGTACGTGTCGCCGTCGCGGTCGGGGTTCGGGCACCCGTTGAGCTTCGGATCGGTCGAGGGCTCGCCCGGTTGCGTGGGGCACGCGTCCTGGCCGTTGGGGATCCCGTCGCCGTCGTCGTCCTTGTTCGGATCGGGCGGCGGCGGTGTCGTCGGCTTCGGGCACCCATTGAGCTTCGGGTCCTCGCTCGGCTCGCCCTTTTCCTTGGGGCACGCGTCGACGTCGTCGGGCACGCCGTCGCCGTCGGCGTCGGGCTGCGGGCAGCCGTTCTTCTTCGGGTCGCTCGACTTCGGGCCCGCCTTGTTCGGGCACGCGTCCTCGCGATCGATGATGCCGTCCTGATCGTTGTCGATGTCGGGGCAGCCGTCCGAGTCCTCGAAGCCGTCGCGGTCCTCGGGGATGTCCTCGCACTGGTCGACGTCGTCGGGCACGCCGTCGTGATCCTTGTCGTGCTCGCGCGGCGCCCAGCCGACGCCGATGATCGCGCGGATGCCGGGCACGCCGACCGCGTCGCTGAGACCAATGTCGACGCCGCCGACGATGTACGCGTCCTTGTCGCGACCGAGCGCGACACGATCGGAGAGCGCGAGCATCGCGGGCGAGAGCGCGCTCGCGCCGCGATCGACGAACGGCGCCTGCGGGCCCGCGGGGAGCCAGCCGTGCGCGGCGATCTCCCACGTTTGACGATCCTCTTTGTCGAGGTGGAAGACGTCCGGCTTGATGCGAAAGCCGACGCTCCACGGGATCTCGTCGCCGAAGTTGTACCCGCCCGCGCTCGCGTCTGGCCACGTGCGCTGCTCGGTGCGAACCTGAAAGCCGAGCGAGGCCTGGAAATGCGCCACGACGAACGAGTAGTCGGCGATGACGCGGAGATCCGCGGTGACCGCGCCTTCGCCCGCGAAGCTCGATTTGTCGCCGGTGGGGATGCTCATCCCCGCGAGCGCGGCGAGCCCGAACCCGCCGTTGTGGTTGTCGATGATCTTCACCTTCGCGCTGAGGCTCAGGTCACCGAGCGCGGAATTCGCGACGGGCTGCGACGCGATGGTCGACGGGAGGTTGTCGCTCCCGGTCTGATAGAGCGCCACGGGCATCACGACGCCGAGCGACGCGTGCTCGCCGAGCCCCACGTTGGCGATCACGTTCAAGCCGAAGCCCCAGTCGATGGGGCGATAGAGCGTGGTCCCCGCGCCGTCCTTCACGGAGACCGGGCGAAGCTGCCAATCGAGGTAGCTCCCGAAGTTGAACGCCCACGGACCGGGCGTGTTCGGCGACTCGAGGACGAGGCTCGCGCTCGGATCGACCGAGGGGCGCCACGTTCGTATGTCGAGCGACGGGAGCTGCGCAGCGGCCGAAGACGAAATCAGCAAGAACGACGAGGTGATGAAAGCGGCGCGCGCGCGCATGGCAGGGTCACAACCTTAGAGAAGAATGGCCCCGCTGGGAACCACAACGCGCCAGTGGGCGTTGGAGGACACATGAGGCCCCGCGGGTGGATCGCGCTGACGCTCTGCGCGTGCGTTCGTACGTCACCGAACGCGGTCGAGATCGCCGCGCCGCTCGCGAAGCCGGCGGCGTCCGCGCCGGTCGTGGAGGAGGCGCTCCCGCCGGACGCGCTCCGCGCTCCGTCCGCCGGAGAGGGATCTTGGGCCGCCGCGTTTCCTTCGGCGAAGTCGTTCGCGGTCGTCGAAATGCCGAGCGCGTCGCGCGTGCTCGTGCACTGGCGCATCGGCGCTGGGCGCAAGGCGAAGGAGCTTCCGCCCGACGAGGACTATCCGGGGAACTACCTCGTGTCGGTCGACCTCGTCGTGCGCTCGCGCGGCGTCGAAAAGCTCGTCCCGCTCGGCGAGCTCGCGGGCGGCGCGGACCCGATCCACCTCTCTTACTGCGCGCGCGCCGGGTTCACGATGCCGTCCTGGCCCGAGTTTGGAAAGCCGCAGGATCCGAGCTCGGCTTCGTGGTTCGCCGTCGGAACACCCCAAGGCGACAGCGACTTCATGCTCGTGCGCGACGGCGACGTCGTCCACGTGCTCCACCGCGAGACGAGCGACGGAAAGTGCGACGACGCCAAGCAGGGCCCGCTCGAGGTTTGCGAAGGCTTCGAGTGGGAGCGCGTCGCGGAGATCCGCGGGACGCGCGGCGCGGCGCTCTTCGAGCACGTGACCGACGAGGGCAAGCCGTTCGACTGCGGAGCCGACCGCATGGGCGAGGCGTTGACGCGGCCGTGATACGCTCGCGATCGTGGATCTCAACGTCCTCTGTTTGGCGACGTATTTCAAAGGCGAGCGCTTCATGCGCGAGGCGGCCGCGCAGGGCGCGCGCGTGTACCTCCTCACGGCCGCGAAGCTCCTCATGCGGCCGTGGCCGCGCGACATCCTCACGGACGTCTTCGCGATGCGCGATGGCGCGGATCTCGGCGAGACGACGCGCACGGTCTCGTACCTCGCGCGCAGCGTTCGCCTCGATCGGATCGTCGCGCTCGACGACTTCGACGTGGAGACCGCGGCGTCACTCCGCGAGCACCTGCGCATACCCGGCATGGGCGACACGACCGCGCGCCACTTCCGCGACAAGCTCGCGATGCGCGTGAAGGCGCGCGAAGAGGGCATCCCCGTGCCCGATTTCGTGCACGTCCTCAACTACGACGCGCTCCGCGATTTCATGAAGCGCGTCCAGCCGCCGTGGATGAACAAGCCGCGCAGCGAGGCGAGCGCCGCGGGCATCACGAAGGTGAAGACCGAAGAGCAGCTCTGGGATCTCGTGAACAAACAGGGCGATCGCCAGTCGAGCTTCTTGCTCGAGGAATACCTGCCCGGCGACGTGTACCACGTCGACTCGATCGTCTCGGAGCGCGAGATCGTCTTCTCCGCCGTGCACAAATGCGTGACGCCTCCGTTCGACGTCGCGCACGGCGGTGGCATCTTCGCGACGAGCACCGTCGAGCACGGCTCGCGCGACGAATCGGATCTGCGCGAGCTCAACGCGCGCACGCTCAAATGCATGAACCTCGTGCGCGGCGTCTCGCACATCGAGTTCATCAAGGCCCGCGCCGACGGCCGGTTCTACATGCTCGAGTGCGCGGCGCGCGTCGGCGGCGCGCACATCGCCGACATGGTCGAGGCCGCGACCGGCGTGAACCTCTGGGCCGAGTGGGCGAAGATCGAGGTCGGCGGCGGCAAGGCGCCGTACACGCTCCCGCCCGCGCGCAAGGAGTACGGCGGCTTGCTCCTCACGCTCGCGAAGGACGAGCGCCCCGACACGAGCACGTTCGACGCTCCCGAGATCGTCTTCCGCTCGCCGGAGAAGAACCACATCGGTCTCGCGATGCGCTCGCCCAAATTCGAGCGCATCCAGGAGCTCCTCGCGGAGACCCTCGACCGCGTGAGGCCGTTGGTCGCGACGATGCCCGCGCTGGAGAAGCCCGCGAACTAGCCGTAGCTCGTTCGCACGAGCCGCGTGTGGGCTCGCGGCAACGTGATGCCCGCGCCGTCGGAGGCGTACGCGTCGACGTAGTCGCGCGCGAGCCGTTCGCCGGCCTGCGCCATGTGTTTGCGATGATTGCCACGCACGTACGCGATGGCGCGACGTACCTCGGTCGGCGTGCGAAGCGGGCGCGCGTGGTAGCGGTCGCCGAGGACGCGGCCTCGACGGCGCATCATCGCGTTGAGACCCTTCGCGATGCGGATCGAGAAGCCTTGCATCGCGCACGAGAGCGCTTCGGCTCGGCGGCTCCGCAGATTCCACACGTGTCGCGCCATGCGCATCGTGACGTGCACCGGGAGCAGATGACCGAAGCGCGGACGCGACGAGTGCGAGAGCGGCTTTTTGGATGGTCAGGCGGCGGCGCACAACCAGCACCGCTGACGGCGCGGATTACTCCGCGTCGCTGCCGGTGCGCTTGAGCAAGAGCACGTCGCTGGGGCCCGCGCTCGCGGGGACGAGCTCCGGGACCTCGTGGGCCATGCGGCGGCGTTTCGTGTCGAGGTAGTGCGCGGCGAGCGGGTTCGACGGGACGACGATCGGGATGCGGTCGATGACGTCGACGCCGAGGGCACGGAGGCCGTCGACCTTCGCCGGGTTGTTCGTCATGAGGCGGACGCTCTCGACGCCGAGGAAGGAGAGCATGTCGGCGACGACGTCGTAGCGGCGCGCGTCGTCGGGGAGGCCGAGGATGCGGTTGGCGTCGACGGTGTCGGCGCCGCGCGATTGGAGCTCGTACGCGCGGATTTTGTTGGCGAGGCCGATGCCGCGGCCTTCTTGTCGAAGATAAAGCACCGCGCCGGCGCCGCGCCGGACGCACTCGGCCATCGAGTAGTCGAGCTGCTCCTTGCAGTCGCATTTGAGCGAGCCGAAGGCCTCGCCCGTGAGGCACTCGGAGTGGACGCGAATGGGCAGCTGATGCTTGCCGCCGACGTCGCCGAAGACGAGCGCGACGTGCTCTTTTTCCCCCGCGTCGCCACCTTCGTAGTTCGCGACGGAGCGAAAGACGTGGGCCTCGAACGTGCCGAAGGCCGTTGGAAGCGGGGACGAAGCGAGGTGGGTCGTGCGACGCGAAGGCCGGATCACCCGTGTGGGGACGTGCATCTCCATATTTCTCCTGAATTGAGTCGCCGAAGACCTCGCGGTTCCGCTCCCTTTCGCAGTGCAACGTAAGGGCTGTGGTGCCGGACGTCAAAGGCTGGCATCAATGGCTCCGATGCCGAAGCTCCCGAAGACGGTGTGGCGGCTCGGGTGGGTTTCGTTCTTCACGGACGTCGCCACCGAGATGAGCTACCCGCTTTTGCCTGCTTTTCTCGCGACGATGGGGGCCGCGGGCGCATGGCTGGGCTGGGTCGAAGGCATCGCGGAGTCCGTCGGCGCGCTCGTGAAATACGCGGCTGGGGCAGCGTCGGATCGCGCGACGATGCGCAAGCCTTACGTCGTCGCGGGGTACACGCTCTCGTCTCTCGTGCGGCCGCTGCTCTCCATCGCGATGGCGCCGTGGCAGGTCGTCGTGCTTCGCGCGACCGATCGCGTCGGCAAGGGCGTCCGCTCCGCGCCGCGCGACGCGATCCTCGCGGCGGCCGTTTCGCCCGAGACGCGCGCGTACTCGTTCGGGTTCCACCAGATGATGGACAACCTCGGCGCGGTCTTCGGGCCGCTGCTCGCGTTCACGCTCGCGCGCGCGGCGGGCTTTTCGCTTCGGCAGGTGTTCGCGTTCGCGCTCGTGCCCGGGTTGTGCGCGGTGAGCGTGCTCGTCTTCGGCGTGAAGGAGTCCGCGACGCACGAGCCGAAGAAGGACGTGGGTGGTCGCGCGCCGCTCGACTCGCGCGTGAAGAGTTACCTCTTGGCGGTGGGCGTCTTCTCGCTCGGCGCCTCGGCGGACTCGTTTCTGCTCTTGCGCATGTCGCGGCAAGGCCTCGCCGTCGCGTGGCTTCCCATCGCGTGGCTCACGCTGAACTTGGTGAAGGCGCTCACGAACGTCGCCGGCGGACGCCTCTCCGATCGCGTCGGCCACAAATGGACGCTCCTCGGCGGCTGGTCGCTCTACGCAGCCATCTACGCGATCCTCCCGCTCGCCCACACGTACGCCGCGACGTGGCTCGTGATGCTCGGGTACGGCTTCTATTACGGGCTCACCGAGGGCGCGGAGAAGGCGCTCCTCACGGACCTCGCGCCGAAGGAGGAGCGCGGCCGCGCGTTCGGCGCGCTCCACGCGATCACGGGCGCCGCGGTGCTCCCCGCGAACGCGGTGTTCGGCATGGTGTTCGACACGCGCCCCGAGCTCGCGTTCCTCATCGGCGCGTCGTGCGCGGCGCTCGGCGCGGTGCTCCTCGCGATGCTGGTGCGCATGCCGACCGAGCCGAAATCTCAGGGCGCGACTTTGTGAACGACCACGGGCTGCGAGGCGCCCGCGTCGTTCGCGGGGTCCTCGACGACGTAGGTCACGGAGCCGGAGTTCGGCTCGTTACATGCAAAATACACGGACCTCTTCGCGGCGCCGTACGGGCTCACGACGCCGAGGCCGACCGCGTCCGCCGGCGCGACGACCACGAGCGCCGTGCCTTGCGCGATGCTCGTGTCGCTCGAGACGTCGAGGATGCTCGCGTTCTTGAGGAGGTCGGGCATCTGCGGCTTCGCGCCGCCTTGGCCATCGAGGACGATCACGACGCCGCCGACGTGCGTGAAGTTCGCGAGCGTCGTGACCCAGCCCGCGCCGGTCGTCGCGAGCGTGTTCGCGGGCGCGCTCGATTGGTCGTAGACGACGAGCACGTCGGTGTTGAGCGCGGTCATGCCGGGGCTCACGTCGCTCGGCTGCGTCGCCGCGGTGTACGTGACGGTTCGGCCCGCGCCGGTCGCGGCCGCGCTGAGGACGGCTTTGACGTTCGCGACGGCGCCCGCCGCGGCGTACTCCTCGTACGAGCGCACGCGGATCGCCGTCGCGGGCGAGATGAGGAGCGCGTTGGCGAGGACGCGCTGCTGGGCCGCGCTGAAGGACCCGGCGTAGTCGTGCCCGATGACGACGAAGCTTCCCGGAACGCCGCCGACGCATTTGCTGTTCGCGCAGAGGAGCGAGGGGCACACGACGCCGCACGAGCCGCAGTTGAGCGGGTCGCTCGTCGTGTCGACGCAGGTGCCGTTGCACAGCGTGAGCCCGTCGTCGCACTGGAACGCGTCGGTGATGACGTCGCTCGCGGTCACGTCGCCCGAGGGGACGTCCGACGTGACGTCGCTCGTCGTCCCGTCGCCGCCGCCATCGCCGCCGTCGACCTGCGACGCGAGGACGCAGACGTCGCCTTGCTGCACGTAGCCGGTCGCGCACTCACCGTCGACGAGCGCGTTGTCGCGCCCGCACGCGACGAACAAGACGAGCCAGAGGACCTTCTTCATGGCTTCACCGCCGGTCGCGTCTTCGTGATGATGAACTCGACGCGGCGATTCTCGCTCAGCGCGTTCGCGCCGAACCCCTGAACGCGCGGCTTGCTCGCGCCGAACGCCTCGGTCGTCACGCGCGACTCCTCGACGCCGAAGTGGATGAGCAGGCGACGCACGGAGTCGGCGCGCGCCTTCGAGAGGAGCTTGTTGTGCTCCTCGGTGCCGGTGCGATCCGCGTGCCCGTCGATGTGGACCTCGAGGATGTCCGGGTTTTCGTGGATGAGATCCGCGACCTTCTTCACGAGCGGCCAGCTCGCGTGGTGGACGCGCGCGTCGTCGGTGTCGAAGTGGATGATGTCGTCGAGGACGATGCGATCGCCCTCCACGCGCGCGGGACCCGACGACGGCGGGCAGCCGTTGGTCTTCGGATCGTTCGTCGCGACGCCGGGGACGTCAGGGCACGCGTCGGTCTTGTCGGGGACGCCGTCGTTGTCGCGATCGAGCAGCGGGCAGCCGTTCGTGATCGGGTCCTCGGTCCGAACGCCCTTCACGTCGGGGCACGCGTCCTCGTCGTCGAACACCGTGTCGCCGTCGCGATCGGTGCGAGGGCAGCCGTTGGTCTTCGGATCGCTCGTGCGGCGTCCGTAGATGTCGGGGCACGCGTCCTCGTCGTCGAAGACGCCGTCGCGATCGCGATCCGTCCGCGGCGGCGGGGGCGGGGGAGCCTTGGGCGTTCCCGCGCCGAGGCCGAGCGCGACGCCGAACGAGAGCACGTGCGCGTCCTGCGGCTGGAGCCCGCCGCCGAGCTGGAAGATTTGCGTGTATCCTGCATACGGTCCGAGATCGAAGCGCCCGTCGCCGATCCGGAAATCCCACCCGAGGTGCGCGTCGAAGCTCGGTCGCACGACATCGCCCGTGGGCGCGACGCCTCCGTTCGCGTCGAGCCAGAGGCCGCCGGGTCGCTTCGTGAACGGGCGCACGCGCACGCCGATCATCGCGCCGAACCCGAAGCCCGTGCCCTTCGGCGCGATCGACGGATCCGATGGCGGCGAGCCCGCGGCGAGGACGGTGCCCGAGAGCTCGGCTTGCACGCCGATGGGCTTCGCGAGCCGGAGCTCCACCGCGACCGCCGCTTGGCCTCCGAAGCCGAACTCGGAGTCCTGCGGCGAGCCGACGGCGTGGGCGAGGCCGAGCGCTCCGTGCACGCGCACGTCGTCGAGCGCCCACGCGCGCGGTGCGCAGACGAGAGCAGCGAGGAGCACCGAGCGAGAGAGACGCATCCGATTTTGATGCTATCGCCTGCAAAGACGCGTGACCATGTCCTCGAGGACGGCGTCGGGCGCGCGTTTGCTGCCCTTCAACGCGAGGTCGGTCTCGGCGAGGACCGTGAGCCAGCGCTCGAGATCGCGCGGCTTGAGCGCGCGGGCGCGCTGATCGAGCTCGCGCGCGCGAGAAGGCGAGAACGCGGCCGCGCGACGAGCGGCCTCGCCCGAGCCAGCGCCGTCGTCGAGCGCGGTCTTGTATTTGGCGAGCTGGCGAATCGACCACGCGATGGCGCCGAGCATCGGGAGCCCGCGATCGCGCGGGTCGTAGGCCTCCTTGAGCGTCGCGAGCGCGGTGGCGAGATCGCGACGCTGGATCGCGCCGACGACCGACCACGTGTCGGCGGCGCGCACGCGGACCACGCACTGGCGCACCGCTTCGTCGTCGATCGTCTTCTTGTCGCCCACGTAGAGCGAGAGGCGCTCGACCGCGTCGAGCACCGGCGAGAGCTCGGGGCCGACCATCTCGGCGACGAGCGCCGCGGTCTCGCGGTCGATGTCGTGGCCGCGCTCGGCGCACGCCTCCGTCACCCACTCGACGAGCTCCTCTGGCTCGAGCGGGTTGCACTCGACGAGGAACCCGTTCTTGCGCGCGAGCGTCATGAGGCGGCGGCGACCGTCGAGCTTCGTCGCGACGAGCACGACGCACGTCGAGTCGACCGCCACCTTCGCGTAGTCGTGGAGCTCGTCGAGCGGCGTCGAGCCGCCGTCGTCGCCTTCGGGAGCGTCGTCGTCCGCCTTTTGTTTGTCCCACCGCTCGAGGCTCCGCACCTGGACGAAGCGCTTCGGCGCCATCATCGGGACGGTTCGCGCCGCCGAGATCACGCGCGCGGCCGTGGTCTCGCCCGCGGTGAACTTGTCCTCGTTGAACGCGGCGATGCCCGTGCCGAGCGCGGCGGCGCGGATCGCGTCGATGGCGCGATCACGGAGCAATCGCTCGTCACCGACGAACAGGTACACCGGCAAGAGCTTGCCGCCCTTGGCCTGCTTCTCGATGGTCTGCGGCGACGGCACGTGTCTCCGGCCGAGATTATGCGCGCTTCTTGCGGCGATGCAGCGCGAGCGCGACGAGCGCCGCGACCCCGGCGAAGATCGCGAGCGACGACTGGGCCTCGCCCGGCACGTCACAACCGCAGCCGCCCGGCTTCGTCTTGATCTGCTCTTCGTCGGTCTTCTGGAAGCCCTCCGGCGGAACGAACGGCGGAGGCGTGCCGACGGCCGCGACCTCGGTCGACGTCGGCGCGGTGTCGTTCTGCGCGACCTCGGTGCCCGCGTCCTTCTTGGCTTCCTTCGGCTTCGTCGCGAACGAGATGCTGCGGCGGTCGACGACGGGGTTGTCGCCGTGGAGGGTGATCGTCTGCGCGGTGCCGATGTCCTGGCCGTCGGAGGTGCGCAGCTGCATCTTCCACTCGCCGGCTTCGTAGCCGCGCGCGCGCGTCAAGCTGAAGTCGTAGTTGGTCGTCTTGAAGACCTTGCCGGTCGCGTCGGCGAAGTCGACGTCGAGGCTCTCGACCTTCGGCAGCTGGTTCTGCATCGGGATGCGGTTGATGACCGGATCCTTCGAGTTGTCCGTGAGCGCGCGCTCGTACTCGGTCAGCTCGGTGAACATGAACTTCACCGGCAAGTGCGGCAGCGAGGGCGCGTTCGGCAGATCGATGCGCAGGTAGAGGTGCCACTGCCCGCCCGATTCCTGCGCTTCGGTCGACCGCATGCGGTAGTTGCCGTAGGCCGCGGCGTCGACCGCGAAGAGCGACATCGCGAGAAGCACGAACCAAAACAGCTTGCGCGTCATGCGCGGGACGTTATCAAAGGTCCTTGCCCGTGCCTACACGAGCCTATTTCACGCGACTCGGGGAGGGCCGCGCGGCACCCCACCCCGAGGTCGCCGTGGCGATCGGCAATTTCGACGGGGTTCACCGGGGTCACCAAGAGGTCCTGCGTGAGGCGATGGCGGCCGCGAGGGCCGACAGGCTCCCGACCGTTGTGCTCACGTTCGACCCGCACCCGGCGCTGGTCCTCGGGCGGACGCCCCCGCCCGCGCTCACGACGCTCCCGCGCAAGGCCGAGCTCCTTCGGCGCCTCGGGATCGACGACGTCCTCGTGAAGACGTTCGACGCGGATTTCTCGACGTGGTCGCCGGAGCGATTCGTGTCGGAGCTGCTCGTTGGCGAGCTTCGCGCCAAGCTCGTCGTCGTCGGAGAAAACTTCCGATTCGGGCACAAACGCGCCGGCGACCTCGTCGCGCTCGACCGGCTCGGCGCCGCCCACGGATTCTCGGTGCGCCGGTTCGGCCTCTCGGGGGACGACAAAGGCCGCTTCTCGAGCACGCGCGTGCGCGACGCGATCGCGGCGGGCGACATGGACGACGCGAACCGCGTCCTCGGCCGCCCGCACGCGTTCTCGGGCAAGGTCGCGCGGGGCGATCAGCGCGGGCGGACGATCGGCTTTCCGACGGCGAACGTCGACGAGGTCCCCGAGCTCGTCCCCGCGAGCGGCGTCTACGCGGTCGTCGTCGATCGGATCGACGAAGCCGCCGTCGCGCTCGGCCGTGGCGTCATGAACGTCGGCGTGAGGCCCACGGTCCATCAGGAAGGCCGCCGGACGCAGGAGGTTCACCTCTTCGACTGGGACGGCGATCTCTACGGAAAAGCGCTCCGCGTCCACGTGGTCGCCCGAATCCGCGAGGAGCGCAAGTTCGCCACAGTCGACGATCTGCGCGCTCGAATCGCAGAGGACGCCGCCGCGGCCCGCGTGATCACCGCGTCAATCGAGCCGCGATTCCAGGGCGCATTTGGGTGACGCGACGCTAGCCGCGCGGTCCCAATTTGCTATACCCGCTCCCGCATGGAGACTTCGGCGAACCCATCGAGTCGAAACGAGCTCGAGTCGCTCGACCGCGAGTCGCTGATCGCGCGCGCGGAGACGGCGGGGGTCTCGCGCGCTCGCGTCCTCACGCGTCCCGAGCTGGTCGACGAGATCCTCGTTCGCTCGAACCGCGATCCGGAGACGACGCGTCGCATGCGCGGGCTCCTCGGTCGCGCGCGCGATCTCCTCGCGCGCCTCGTCGAGCGCGGGCTCAACCTGCCCGACGCGGCGGACAAGCTCCGCGGCGCGCCTGTCCCGCCTCCGAAGCGCGTGGGACCTGCCGTGCCGACGGTGACGCTCGCCGAGATCTACGCGACGCAAGGCCACACGAAGAAGGCGATGGAGACGCTGAATCAGGTCCTCGAGCGCGAGCCCGATCATCTCGCCGCGAAGGGCCTGCTCTCGAAGCTCATGTCGCCGGCGTACGTCGCCTCACAACCGGTGCTCCCGTCGGACGACGACGAGCGCGTGGGTTACGAAGTCGTCGAAGACCAGCCGCCCGCCGAGCCGGCGCGCATGCTCGACGCCGATCCGCTCCCGCCGAAGTACGACACGGACGAGTGCGTCGTCATCTCCGTCGATCCCGCGACGCTCTACGCTTATTGGGAGGTGCGCGACGACACGTTCGCGAGCCTCACCAAGCGCGAGCCCGAGGGCGTCTTGGCGCTCCGCGTGCTCATCATCGTGCCGACGTGGGACGGCCCGCGCACGTACACGCGCGACGTCGAGGTCCACGCGCAGCTTGGCGAGTGGTTCGTGCGCGAGCTCCCGAAGGACGCGATCGTCCGCGCGGCGATCGGCTGGCTCACGCCGGCCGGGTCGTTCTTGTCGGCCGCGCACTCGATGACCGCGCAGCCTGCTCCGCGCGATCGCTCGCCCGTCTTGGCCGATCGCCTCGCGCGGTGGACCGCGTCCGGCACGCACGTGGTCGAGCCGACCTCGGGCGATCTCGAGGCGGCGCGCATCGCGCGAGCCCTCGTGCGCAGCGAGGCCCGGCGCACGGCGGAAGAGCTCGCGCGAAGCGGCACGGAGCCCTCGTTCGGGGCGACGCGAACGCTCCCGCTCGGCGCCAGCGAGCGCTACGCGGTCGGCGCGCTCGGCGCGAGCGAGCGCTTCGCGACGACCGTCACCAGCAGCTGACGCTCGGTTCACGGGCCTGTCACATTCGCGCGTTAAAAACGCATGCGGAGGGAGACTCCCATGGCGCGCATCCTCATCGTCGAAGACGAGCCCGACATCCGCGACGTGCTCGCGTTCAACCTGCGCCAGGCAGGTCACCAGGTCCTCACGGCAGGGCGCGGCGCCGAGGCGCTCGAGGCGCTCTCGCAGCGCCCGACGCTCGTCGTCCTCGACCTCATGCTCCCCGACACGTCGGGCGTCGAGGTCTGCAAGGCCATCAAGCAGGACGCGCGCACGAAGCACATCGCCGTGCTCATGCTCACCGCGCGCGGCGAGGAGATCGATCGCGTCGTCGGGTTCGAGGTCGGCGCGGACGACTACGTCACCAAGCCGTTCAGCACGCGCGAGCTCATGCTCCGGGTGAACGCGATCTTGCGGCGCGCAGCGGCGCAGGCGCAGACGCCCGAGCCCATCATCGAGATCGGCGCGCTCCAGATCGACCCCTCCGCGCATCGCGTGTGGGTCGCGGGCGTGGAGGTCGAGCTCACCGCGCTCGAGTTTCGCCTGCTCACGACGTTCTACGAGCGCCGCGAGCGCGTGCAGTCGCGCTCGGTGTTGCTCGATGACGTCTGGGGCGTGTGTCCCGACATGGCTACGCGCACCGTCGACACGCACGTGAAGCGCCTCCGCGAGAAGCTCGCGGGCGCGGGCGACTGCATCGAGACCGTCCGCGGCGTGGGCTATCGATTCACGACGCAGACGGCGCGCCCGAGAGAAGTGGCCTAGACTCCCGGCGCATGACCACGGCGCGCTCGCCGTTTCGCTTCGGCGTACGCACGAAGCTCTTCCTCACGTCGGTGTCGGTCATCGCGATCGCCGTCGTCGTGGCGTACGCGTACCTGTCGAACGTGCTCGATCGCATGCTCACCGAGCGCATACGAAACGACCTGTTCGTGCGCCTCGAGATGGTCGAGCGTCAGGCCGAGCACCTCCCGATGAACGCGACCATCGGCGAGTGGGACGCCCTCGCCGACGATCTCGGCGCGCACGCGCACGCGCGCGTCACGTTCATCGCGGGCGACGGCAGCGTCCTCGGCGACTCCGAGGTGAGCGCAGATCGCGTCCCGCAAATCGAGAACCACGCCGCGCGACCCGAGGTGATGCAGGCCAAGAGCACGGGCCGCGGCTCGTCGGAGCGCTTGAGCGACACGGTCCACGAGCGCCTGCTCTACGTCGCGGAGCCGATGAAGAACGGCGGGTTCGCGCGCGTCGCGCTGCCTCTCGTGGAGGTCGAGCAAGCCGAGGCGCAGCTCCGGAGGGCGCTGTTCATGGGCACGCTCCTCGCGCTCGCGCTCGCCGTCGCGATGTCGTTCCTCACGGCGCAGTTCTCGTCGCGCGCGGTCGGCCACCTCACGAACGTCGCGAACGCGATGGCGAAGGGCGATTTCGACGCGCGCGCGCGCCTCGGAGGCGCCGACGAGTTCGCCGAGCTCGGCCGCGCGCTCGATCAGCTCGCCGACAGCCTCTCGGTCACCGTGCGCCAGCTCCGCGCCGAGCGCGATCGCGTCGGGCGCATCCTCTCGGGCATGCAGGAGGGCGTGCTCCTCTTGGACACGGGCGGTCGCATCGCGCTCGTGAACCCGGCGCTCCGGCAGATGCTCCTGCTCGGCGCGGACTGCGTCGGCAAGACGCCGTTCGAGGTCATCCAGAACGAGGAGCTCGAGAAGCTCGTCGAGGGCGCGCAGTCGACGAACGCGACGCAAGCCGCGGAGCTGGATCTCAGCTGGGATCAAGCCTCGCCGCGTGCTCGTGCGCGTCGTCCCGCTCGCGGGCGAGCCGGGCGGGCTCCTCGCGGTGTTCGTCGACGTGACGAACATCCGCCGCCTCGAGTCGATGCGCCGCGACTTCGTGGCGAACGCCTCGCACGAGCTCCGTACGCCGGTCACCGCGGTGCGCTCCGCGGCCGAGACGCTCCGCTTCGCGATGGCGAGCGACCCGGACTCGGCCTCGCACTTCCTCGACATCATCGAGCGCAACGCCGAGCGCCTCCAGCGCCTAGTCGAGGATCTCCTCGATTTGTCGCGCATCGAGTCGCGCGAGTTCCGCCTCACGTTCGAGGACGAGCCCGTCGCCGAGCTCGTCGGCCAGGTCGTCGGTTTGTTCCGCGAGCGCTCCGAGAAGAAGCGCATCCGCCTCAGCGCCGACATCCCCGCCGACATCCCGAAGGCGCACGTCGACGCGCGCGCGTTCGAGCAGGTGCTGACGAACCTCGTCGACAACGCGCTCAAGTACTCGCCCGAGCGCGCGTCGGTCGTCGTGCGCGCGCGCCCGGAGGAGCGCAAGGGCCGCAAGGTGATCCGCGTCTCCGTGGTCGACACCGGCCCCGGCATCGAGGAACGTCACTTGCCGCGTCTCTTCGAGCGGTTCTATCGTGTCGACACCGGGCGGTCGCGTGAGCTCGGTGGAACGGGGCTGGGGTTGTCGATCGTGAAGCACTTGTGCGAGGCGCTCGGCGGCGCGATCGAGGTCGAGAGCGCCGTGGGCAAGGGCAGTACGTTCAGCTTCACGCTCCCGCAAGCGGGCGGCGAGGACCAGTCGGCGAGCACGCCCACGCCGCCGCCGTGACACCGTGAAGAAGCTCCTTCGCCGGCCGATCGTGTGGATCGCGGCCGCGGCGCTCCTCGCCGCGATCGCGCTGGCGCTCGCCTTCGCGCGGGGCCCGCGCGTGCGCACCGTGGTCGCGGCGAAGCGCGAGCTCGAGCAGCACGTCGTCGCGAGCGGTCGCGTGATGCCGCCCGCGCGCGTCACCGTCGCCGCGAACGTGAGCGGGCTCGTCGTGGCGGTCGGCGCGCTCGAGGGCCAGCACGTCAAGCGCGGAGATCTGCTCGTGCAGATCGACGACGCGGAGGCGCGCGCGCAGGTCGCGCAGGCGAAGGCGGCGGTCGAGCAGGCGAACGCGAAGGTCGCGCAGCTGCGCCGCGTCGGCGCGATCGTCGCGAGCCAGGGCCTGAACCAGGCGCAGGCCAACCTGGACAAGGCGCAGATCGATTTCGATCGAACGAAGAAGCTCGTCGCCTCGGGCTCGCTCGCGCAGAGCTACCTCGAGGAGGCGCAGCGCGCGCTCGACGTCGCGCGCGCGCAGAAGACCGCCGCGGAGGCGCAGCAGCTCGGCTCGGCCCCGATGGGCGCCGACTCGCGCGTCGCGCTCACCGCGCTCATGCAGGCGCAGGCGCAGCTCACGGGCGCCGACGTGCGCCTCTCGCAGACGCGCATCGCCGCGGCGCACGATGGCGTCCTGCTCACGCGGACCGTGGAGGTCGGCGACACGGTGCAGCCCGGTCGCGCGCTCATGACGATGGCCGCCGACGGCGACGTCGAGCTCGTCTTCGAGCCCGACGAGCGAAACCTCGCGACGATGGCGCTCGGCCAGAAGGCCAAGGCGTCCGCGGACGCGTTCCCGCGCGACGTGTTCGACGCGGAGGTGAGCTACATCGCGCCGTCGATCGATCCGGCGCGCGGCACCGTCGAGGTCCGCCTGCGCGTGCCTGCGCCGCCGCCGTTCCTCAAGCCGGACATGACCGTCTCGATCGATCTCACGGTCGCGAGCAAGAAGGACGCGCTCGTCGTCCGCTCGGACGCGGTGCGCGGGATCGCGACGCCGTCGCCGTGGGTGCTCGTGGTCGAGGGCGGCCGCGCCGAGCGCAAGGACGTGAAGCTCGGGCTCGAGGGCGACGGCGCGCTCGAGATCGCGTCGGGCCTCGCGCCCGGCGCGGAGGTCGTCGTCTCGGACGGTCAGACCATCCGCGCAGGCGCGCGCGTGCGCGCCGAGCGCGCGGAGCCGTGAACGTGCCGTTCGAGTGGTTCGTCGCGATCCGCTACATGCGCGATGCCAAATCGCAGACGGCGCTCATCTTCGCGGCGGTGTCGGTCGGCGTCAGCGTCATCGTCTTCCTCTCGGCGCTGATCAACGGCCTGCAGGCGAGCCTCGTCGAGCAGACGCTCGGCTCGCAGCCGCACGTCACGCTCCACCCGCCCGACGAGGCGGCGCGCCCGCTCGACGACGGGAAGGTCGCGGTCGCTCGGACGATCGAGAAGACCTCGCAGCGCTTGAAATCGATCGACGAGTGGCCGAAGACGATCGCGACGCTCGAGTCCGTCCCCGGCGTGATCGCGGTCTCGCCGACGGTCACCGGCGCGGGCTTCGCCGAGCACGGGAGCGCGAAGAAGCCTGTCGTCGTGCGCGGCATCGACACCGAGCGCTTCCTCGCGGTGATCGACGTGCGCGCGAAGACCAAGCTCGGCCGCTTCGACGTGTCGGGCGCGAACGTCGTCATCGGGCAGGACCTCGCCGACGATCTCGGCGTGTCGGTCGGAGACAAGATCCGCGTGAGCACGACCGAGGGGCTCACGGACGTCGAGACGATCACGGGCGTCTTCGACCTCGGCAACAAACCCGTCAACCAGACGTGGATCCTCACGTCGCTGCGCCAGGCGCAGTCGCTCTACGCGCTGCCCGGCGGCGCGACGACGATCGAGATCAAGGTCGCCGAGGTGTTCGAGGCCGAATCGATCTCGAACGAGATCCACGACCGCACCGGCCTCCGCTCCGACAGCTGGATGAAGCTCAACGCGCAGCTCCTCGTCGGCCTCCGCTCGCAGAACAGCTCGAAGTACATGATCCAGTTCTTCGTCGTCGTCGCGGTGGCGCTCGGCATCGCGAGCGTGCTCATCGTGTCGGTCGTCCAGAAGTCGAAGGAGATCGGGATCCTCCGCGCGTTCGGGACGCCCGCGCGCCGCGTGCTGCTCGTCTTCCTCATCCAAGGTGGCCTGCTCGGGCTGCTCGGGTCGTTCGCGGGGTGCGGTCTCGGCGCGATCTTCTCGCTCCTCTTCGAGCGGCTCGCGAGCAACCCGGACGGCTCGCCGACGTTTCCCGTCGACCTGAACGCGCGCCTCTTCGCGGGCGCGACGCTGCTCGCGGTCGGGATCGGCCTCGTCGCCGCCGTGCTGCCCGCGCGCCGCGCAGCGCGCCTCGATCCGGCCGAGGCGATCCGTCATGTCTGAGGTCCTCGCCGTGCAAGGAGTCTCGAAGGACTACGGCGAGACCGAGGTCACGCACGCGCTCCGCGACGTGAGCCTCACGCTCGACGCGGGCGAGTTCGCCGCGCTCATCGGCCCGTCCGGCTCGGGCAAGAGCACGCTGCTCAACTTGATCGGCCTTCTCGATCGGCCGACGAGCGGCCGCGTGATCCTCGCCGGGTGCGACACGGCGAGCCTCGACGAGCGCGCGCTCACGGAGCTTCGGGGCAAGACGCTCGGCTTCATCTTCCAAGCGCACATGCTCCTTCCGGCGTTCACCGCGCTCGAGAACGTGATGATGCCCGCGTGGGCGCAGCGCGGCACGCCCGACGCAGAGATGCGCGAGCGCGCCCGCGCGACGCTCGAGGCCGTGGGGCTCGCGGCGCTCGAGGATCGCCGCGCGACCACGCTCTCGGGCGGCCAGCAGCAGCGCGTCGCGATCGCGCGGGCGCTCGCGCACCGCCCGGCGCTCGTCCTCGCCGACGAGCCGACCGGAAACCTCGACACGGAGACCTCGAACGGCGTCTTCGACGCGCTCCGCCGATTGAACCGCGAGCTCGGCACGACGTTCCTCGTCGTGACGCACGACCCGCGCATCGCCGATCGGTGCGACCGCGTGATCGAGATCGTCGACGGGCGGATTCGATCCGACGTGCGTAGCTAGGGCCCCTCCCGCGCGCTTCGCGCGCGACCTCCCCTTGCGTTGGCTTCGCCAACGCGGGGAGGTGGGGTGGCCGATGACTACGTTGGAGAAGAATCGGGTGCCACGGCGATGGGCACGAGCCGCCACCGACATCGCTCCGGGCCCAAGCTGCCACCCCACCTCCCCGCGTTCGCGTCAGCGAACGCAAGGGGAGGTCTCGCGCGCGAAGCGCGCGAGGGAGGGGCCTACAAAATATCGAACGGATAACCCCCGTCGACGTACGCGCGGTCCGCGATCACCTTCCGCAGCTCGTCGTCGTTCCGCTCGAACGACGCCACGTTCGACGCGAGCCGCTCCTCCGCCATCGAGACGAACATCGACGTCAGATCCACCTCGCGGCGCGCGCCCTCTTCGCCGCGCTTGTCGAGCGTGCGCGTCGTGCGCGAGAGGACGCACGCGATCGCGTAGAGGTCGATGGCGATGTCGGCGATGCGGCGCTGCGTGTACTGCATCTCGGCGATGTTCTTTCCGTGCTTGCGGAGGACCTTCTCGACGTTCTTGCCGAGCTCGGTCGCGTACTCCTCGAAGACGACCGCTTCGCGGTTGAGAATCGGGTGCATGCGCGTGAGCCGCTCGCGCCCGAGCGCGGTGCGCGCCTTGCGAATCGCAAAGTCGCTGAGCAACCCGAAGCCCTTGATCGGCTCGCGCATCGCCTTCGACACCTCGGCGAGCGCCTCGCCCGGACCCGCCATGCCCGAGAGCGCGATGAAGCAGCGGAGGATCTCGTTCGTGCCCTCGAAGATGAGGTTGATGCGCGCGTCGCGGAGGTGCCGCTCGTACGGGTAGTCCTGCATGTACCCGACGCCCGCGGCGATCTGGAGCGTCTCGTTGACGACGCGCCAGAGCGTCTCTGATCCATGTACTTTACAAATGGCGCTCTCGACCGAGTAATCCTGGCCGCGGTCGACCATCGCGGTGGTCATGTAGACCATGCTCTCGAGCGCGTACGTCTCGGCGAGCATGTGCGCGATTTTGTCCTTCACGAGGCCGAACTCGCCGATCGGACGCCCGAACGCGCGACGCTCCTGGACGCGCTCGGTCGACATCTTGATGAGGTGCTTCGCGAGGCCCACGCAGCCGCTCGCCAAGCCCAGGCGCCCGCTGTTCAAGACCTCCATCGCGACCTTGAAGCCGCGGCCGACCTCGCCGAGCACGTTCTCCTTCGGGACGCGGACGTCCTCGAAGAAGACCTCGGTCGTGGAGCTGCCGCGGATGCCGAGCTTGTGCTCGTTCGGCCCGTTCTTCACGCCGAAGGCGCGCTCGACCAGGAACGCCGTGATCTTCGGCTTCACGCCCTCGTCGCGCGGGGACGTCCGGGCGAACACCGTGAAGAGATCGGCGAAGCCGCCGTTGGTGATCCAGATCTTGGACCCGCTGAGCTTGTAGCTTCCGTCGGGTTGGGCCTCGGCGTGGGTGCGGATCGCGGCGGCGTCGCTCCCGGCGCTCGGCTCGGTGAGCGCGAACGCGGCGACCATCTCGCCCGTCGCGAGGCGGGGCAAATAGCGCTCTTTTTGGTCGTCGGTGCCGAAGAGGAGCAGGCCTTTGTAGCCGATCGACTGGTGCGCCCCGAGCGTGACGGCGAGCGAGCCGTCGAGGCCGCCGACCTCCTGCATGACGCGGGCGTACGACGTGGTCGACAACCCAATCCCCCCATGGCCCTGCGGGACGAGCATGCCGAAGAGCCCGAGCTCCTTGAGGCCCCGGAGGACGTCGTCGGAAATGACGTGATCGCGGTCGATGGCCCGCGAGTCGACGTTCGCGGCGAAAAACTTCCGCACGCTGCCGAGGACCATGTGGAGCTGGTCCACCTCGGCGGCCGGGAGCTCCGGATAGGGAAAAACGAGGCCTTCCGCGATCGCGCCGAAGAAGACCGACTTCATGAACGAATCCGGAGACGACATTTGGACCGTTATTGTTTGCCGAGGCGCGACGCTATTGCTACGCAAAAATGCGTGGCGACCGCCGACGACTTCGCGAGCGCGCTCGAGCGCGGATTGGGAGAGCGAGGCGTTCTGTTGCTCGGCGTCTGCAACGTGACGCCCGACTCCTTCTCCGATGGGGGCGAGCACCTCTCCCTTCGGGACGCGTGCGCGCACGTCGACCAGCTCGTCGGCGAGGGCGCGGACATGATTGACGTGGGCGGCGAGTCGACGCGTCCTGGCGCTGCGCCGGTGACGGCGAGCGAGCAGCTCGCGCGCGTGCTCGAGGTGGTGCGCTACGCGGCCAAGCGCGTACCCGTGTCGATCGACACGACCAGCCCGTCCGTCGCGGACGCGTGCCTCGAGGCGGGCGCCTGCGCCGTCAACGACGTCTCGTGCGCGCACGACGCCGAGCTCGCGCGCGTCGCCGCGCGGCACCACGCCGCATACTTCCTCATGCACGCGCGCGGCTCGCAAGCCGACATGCGCGGCTTCTCCGAGTACCCGGACGACGCGTACGGCGACATCGTCATGGACGTGCTCGGCGAGTGGAGCGAGGCCGCCGCGCGCGTTCGCGAGGCGGGTGTCGCGCGCCTCGTGATGGACCCGGGCCTCGGCTTCGCGAAGAACGCGCGTCACAGCACCGAGCTCCTCCGTCGCACGTCGGAGATTGTCGCTGCGACCTCGGTCCCCGTCCTCGTCGGCGCGAGCCGTAAATCGTTTCTGAAGCAGTGGGACGAGAAGGCCGAGCCGAAGGACCGCCTCGGCGCCTCGCTCGCGGCCGCGCTCTTCGCGGTGAAGCACGGCGCGCGCGTCCTCCGCGTGCACGATGTCCGCGCGACGCGTCAGGCCATCGACGTCTGCGCTGCGCTCGCGTCGTGCGTGCCCGATCCCATCGACACGGAGCGATCGCTCGAGGACGCGAACACGGGAGAGGGCGATGCTTGAGGGCCTCCTCCACCTCTTCAAGCCGCGGCCCTGGGGCGACATCGTCACGGACGTCGTCGACATCATCGTCGTCGCGTACCTCGTCTACCGCGCGCTGCTCGTCCTCCGCGGCACGCGCGCGATGCAGATGGGCACGGGCCTCGGCATCATCTTCCTCGTCTACGTGGCGGCGAAGTACGCCGGGTTCGTCACGCTCTACAACCTGCTCTCGACGCTCCTCTCGTCGATCATCCTCATCATCGTCGTCGTCTTCCAGAACGACATTCGCCGCGGCCTCATGCGCGTCGGCGCGGGGACGTTCTTCTCGCGCCTCGGCGGCCAGCACGAGACGAAGGTGGTCGACGAAGTGGTCGCGGCCGCGACCGAGCTCGCGCGCCACCGCATGGGCGCCCTGATTTGCTTCGAGCAGGACGCGAACCTCGACGAGTTCGTCGTCTCGCAAGGCACCACGATCGACGCGGCCGTGCAGCGCGATTTGCTCGTGTCGCTCTTCGTGCCCGAGGGCGTCAACAAGCTCCACGACGGCGCGGTCGTCATCCGCAACCTCCGCGTCGCGAAGGCCGGCGTCTTCTTCCCGATGCCCGAGGCCAAGGGCCTCGACAAATCGCTCGGCTCGCGCCACCGCGCGGCGCTCGGGATCACCGAAGAGACCGACGCGGTCGTCGTGGTCGTCTCCGAAGAGCGCGGCACGATCAGCTTCTGCTTCAACGGCAACATCATCTCGAACCTCGACGGCGCCTCGCTCCGTCAAGCGCTGCTCGGCCTGTTCGGAAAGACGCGCGTGACCAAGAAGCCCAAGCGCGGCGCGCCGGGCTCGCAGCGCGTCAGCGTGGTGCCCGCGTCGAGCGGCACCGGCAGCTACCGCGTGACCATCGCGCCTCCGGGCTCCGAGCAGGCGCGCCCGATCGTCGTCGCGCCGCCGCCCGAGCCCTCGGTGCCGCTCATCGATCCGAAGCCGCCGCGGCCGATGTCGCCCGCGAAGAAGATCGACACCCCGCCCGCGAGCGCCGCGCCGACCGAGCATGAAGAGCAGGAGAAGAGCTGATGGCGTTCTCCGACACGATCCGCTCCGCGCTGACGGAGAACATCAACCTGAAGCTCGTGAGCATCGGCTTCACGCTCGTCCTCTACTCGCTCGTGCACGGCGCGCAGGACGCGCAGCGCTCGGTGTCCGTGGACCTCGTGCTCTTGCTCCCGTCCGACGAGGTGAACCGCGTGCTCGTGAGCCCGATCCCGCCGCAGGTCCGTGTCACGCTGCGCGGCCCGCGCACGACGCTCGACGAGCTCCACGCCGACGACATCGGAAACCTCCAGGTCGACGTGCGCGCAGGCCAGGACCGACGCGTCATCTTCGAGAAGTCGAGCGTCCACGTCCCGACGGGCGTGCAGGTCGATCAGATCGATCCGCCAGGCATCGACCTGCAGTGGGACGACGTCATCACGCGCGATGTTCCCGTGCAGGTGACCGTCACGGGGACGCCCGCGCCAGGCTTCATCGTGAAGGGGCAGCCGCTCTCGGACCCCGCGAACGTCCGCGTCCGCGGTCCGAAGGGCGAGGTCGCGGTGCTCCAGCACGCGCGCGCCGACGCGTTCGACGTGAGCGGCCTCAGCGAAGGGACTTACACGCGAGCGCTCGCGATCGATCGTCCGACGGGCCACCTCGCGTTCGACATTCGCTCCGTCTCCGTGACGACCCAGATCACGCGCGAGCTCGCCGAGCGCACGTTCACGAAGCTCCCCGTGCTCGTCGTCGGTCAATCGAAGGCGAAGACGATGCCGACCGAGGTCGACGTGCGCATCGCGTGCCCGCCGGACATCGTCCACTCGCTGCGCTCCGAGCAAATCCTGCCGCGTGTCGAGGAGAACTCGACGAACGCGACGGGGAGTGAGACGCGGCCGGTGATCGTCAATGTAGACAAGTGCGAGGTGCATGTGACGCCGGATGTCGTCGTGGTGAGGTGGTAGGGCACCCCTGCGCCGCGCTTCACGCGGCTTGTCCCCTCCGGCGCTGGCTTCGCCAGCGCGAGGGGACTGGGTGGTCGCGGGATCAGTTGGGAGATCAAACTGGGGTCGCTCGCGAAGGCGATCGCGAGCGTGGACGGATCGCTTGGGGCTGTCGCGGTGGAGGTGCACGCCCGCGCCGAGAAAGTCGCGCCAGCCGTCTCGCGTGCGTCTCGATACGTCGGCGGCTGTCACGCCTTTCTCGGCAGAAGGGGCATGCACCTCCACGACGATGGCCGCGTTCACGAGGGCAGCGCGCGTACGACTCCGCGCGGCAAGCGGAGATCGAGCGGCTCTACGGCGTGCGCTTCGTTCGTGTGAGCGCGGAGCTCGTCGAGCGCGATGTGCGCGCGGCGGTCGAGATCGTGCGGCGGGCGCTCGAGTGAGCGCGGATGTCGACGAAGCCGAATGGCGCGCCGCTGCTCGCGCTTCGCTCGCTTCGCTCGTGAGCTTCGCGCGCTCGCCGAAGGCGCGTGCGGTGCCGTGGTTTCTCTGGGAGGACGCGTTCGATTGGTAGATCTTTTGCGGCGTGCGTCGTAACGGCGCGCTCGAGAAGTGCGACGCCTTACTTGCAGGACGACGGTGCGTCGACGACGTGACCGCTCGCGTCGATGTAGAAGTCGCGGCGCACGAACACCGTCTCGTGGACGACCTTGGCGTTCGCGGGTTGATTCGAGTCGTAGCTCCAGAGCCAGTGCGACTGGGTGTCGATTCCAAAGGGCGCGAACACGGTCCCCCAGGGCGCCTCGGGGTACGGACCTTCGTCGAACGCGTTTGGCCAGGTCGAGTCGTCGAAGCTCGTCTCGTACCAGGACGCCGGCGCGTTGGTGGCGAGGCGCCAATCGCCGTTCGTCACCACGATTTGCTGGCCCGCTTCGGTCGTGAAGCGCAAGTCGAGGAGGATGCCGCGGTCGCGGCCCGTGGTGTTCTGCTCGTTCGTTCCTTGGACCGCGATCGTGTTTCGGCGCGACGGGTCCCGGTGAATCGTGACCGTGTACTCTTGCGGATCGCTCCAGAGGTGCGGCGTCCCGTCGATGAACGCGTCGTTCACGTACAAGACGAACGCGTCGTCGGTCGTCGCGTAGACCGTGCCGGTGATGTCGATCGGCGCGCACGGATTGGGCGCATCCGACTGCGCGTCGACGTGGGCGTCGGGGACGTCGGCGTCGGGGACGTGGGCGTCCGGTGCGCTGGCGTCCTCACCCGCGCCGCCAGCTCCGAGCTCCGTCCGCGCGCCGCACGCGACGAGGAAGAGCGAGAGCGGCAATAGAACACGCACGTCGAGCATCATGTTGCGCGCCGCATCGCGAGTTGGCCCGTTACACGAGGTTACCTGGAAAACGGTCGTGGCCCCGACGACCTTTGTTCGGGGCCATCAACGCCGCGATCGCGCGAGCCGGTCGAGCCTCCGATGTGGAATCCACCGCGCGAGGGATCCGACATGCGCCGAGCATGGCGCAGGCCGCCGAGGTGACCGTCAGAGCGTCAATCCGAGCCCCATCGAGCCGCCGCCGGGGTGGGGGCGAACGTCACCGTCCATTTCGGCGCGTCGCTCGAGGCGTGGCCGACCGGGTTCTTTTTTTTTCGACCGTCAGCGCTTCGCGATCACGATGGCTTCGGCGCGGACTACGCGCGCGTCGCGGATCGGCGTGGCGTCCACGCGCATCGACGTGGCGTCGCTGGTGACCTTTGCGATGAGGAACGTCCCCGTCAGGCGCCGCTGCTTTCGTGAAGAAGAAGGCGCCCACTTGCGGTCCTGGCTCGTGAGGCCCGAGTACAAGCCGAGCGTCGAAGACGAGCTCGAGATCGTGTCGTCGTCCGGGTTCGCGGAGAGCGTGATGCGCTCGGTCTGCTCGCCGATTTTGAGCTCGACGGAGATCGCCAAGCCCTCGGGGCCGAGCAGCTCGACGTCGAGCCAGAGCTGACGAAAATCCGCGTCGGGGACGTCGAACGATTTGCCGTCGGCGGGCGCTCGCGCGAGCGGCGCCGCGAGGAGCGCTCGGAGCGCACGACGCTTCGGGATGGTGACGCCGGCGACGAGCGCGGCGATCGCGAGTGCGGAGGCGATCGCGATCGCGAAGTACGGGAACACTCCGCGACGCTACCATCACCGCAGGCAGTACACGACGCTCACGCTGAGTCCCCAGCCGCTGCGCCACCTGCGAACGTCAGCGTGAGCTACGTGAACGCGGTTTGCCGTTCGGGTGGATCGTCTTGCCGTTCCTGAGCATCTCCACGAAGGCGGCGATTTTCTTTTTTCGGCCGGCGGCGCAAGACGATTGGTGTCCGGTCTCGCCCGGCGCGATCCAAGTCGACGCGTTCGGCCGACGATCGCGCGCGCCGTCGAAGTCGATCCACACGAGCTGGAGGCGTGCGTGGCCGCGATTCTCGATCGTCAGCTCCATCGGAGCGTGCGACCGTTCGCTGCGGATCGTCGCTTCGTCGCGGCCCGGGCGGAGCGCGATCTCGACCGTGCGCGGCGTCCCGGGATCGAACACGCCGGAGTACACGTCGCTCGCGAGCTTGCAGGCGTCCGCGTCGTAACCGCACAACCAATCGTGACCATGCGCGAGGCTCGCGTCGTAGAACGCGAGATCGGCGCGGTCCTTGCGAAACCAATACTTCGTGATCTCCGCGAACCACTCGTGCTCGTTCTTCGACGCGTATTGCTTGTCCCAATGGCCCATCGCGATCGAATGCTCGTACGCCTCGAGCACCTTCGCGCGTGCTGCGTTGTCCATGGCTCGCAGCTCGACGGCGTGCCCGAGCTCGTGAACGCACGTCTCGTCGCCGAAGAGACGATATCCCACGATCGGAAGCAGCGTGCCCTCGGTGCAAACGAGGAATCGATTGATGACGTGCCCGCCGATCATGTGATGATCGAAGAGCTCGCCGGTGTCGATGCGCGAGCCGCGCAGCGTGCGCATCTCGGGCAGATCGGACGCAAACTGCCGCAGACCGACGATGTGGACTTCGAAACGGGCGCTCTCGAGGTTCTCGCGAAGCTTGGGCGCATGACCGAGCACGCGATCGAGGAGCGCGCGCGTCGCGATGAACGCGTCGTCGGAGACGGAAGCGTGCCCGAGGATGATCGTGCTCCCAGCGCGCAGCCTCTTTGCGTAGAAATCATCGATCGCCGGCTCGACGCGCTCGACCTCACTCGCGGCGACGGGCGCACGCGGCGTCACCGCGGAGCGCGACGCGCACGCGGCGACGACGAAGAGCCAGGCGATCCGTCTCACGCGAACGAGCATACTCGTTCGCCGCGACTTCACAGTCAGTCAGCGCACTTCGAGATCGACAACGGACGCAACCACAGAGCCAGCTCTCGTTCACCGCCGCCGCTGCGCCCACGCGTACGGAGATGCCGCGATCGTGCGCAAGGTGCAGCGCCGCGTCGAGAAGCTCTCGCAAAGAGACCCCGAGCAGCTCCAGCTCCCGCTCGGCGCTTGCGCGCGCGTCGCGCTCTCGAGCGGAGACGTGCGCGCGATGAGCGCCGACCTCGAAGGCGACGCCGTCGAACCGCCCGAGCCGCTCCCCCCTGCAGCCTCGAGGCCACCGTCCGCATCGCGGCAGACGACGACTTCGGTCGCGATCACCTACTTCGATATTGTGCCCGCCCGTCGCTCTCCCTCGCGCGTCTCGTCGAGTGGCCGCACGGCAAGATCGGGTATCGCATCGAGAAACTACGCAATCGCCGAAACAAGCTCCGCATCATGACCCCGCTCGAGCTCCTCGCGCGCCTCGCCGCGCTCACCCCACCGCCGCGACACCCGCTCGTCCGCTTCCACGGCGCGTTCGCCCCGCACTCGTCATGGCGAGCGCTCGGCGTCCCGAAGCCGCGCGAGGAGCCAGCGAAACCAGCGCCGCGAGCAGCTCGCGCCGAACGTCATCGCGCTCCGACATCTCGAGTGCCCAAAGTGCCAAGGCCGCCTCCGCATCCTCGCCGTTATCGACGACGAGCCCCTCGCCACCCAAATCCTCGACGAGCTGGGCCTGGCCCGCACCCCACCACCCACCCGCGCCCGCGATCCAGCCACGCTCGAGCACGACCCCTCCGCCGACGACACGTGCTGATTCCCGCGATACCCCACGACGGACGCTGCGAGTGAGCCTGGAACTGTCTATTCTCTCGTTCGCATGACTCAGACGCGCATTCGACTCCCGCCCTTCGGTCACGGAACCGGCACCATTCGATGGCGGAAGCATCCAGGCGACCGCGTGACGAAGGGCGAGCCCTTGCTCGACGTGGACTTCAAGACGGAGGCTGTGCCATTGCCCGCGCCGTGCTCCGGCACCTTGCACTCGATCTCCGTGACGGACGGGACCGACGTGCACAGCGAGAAGGTCGTGGGGCTGGTCGAGGCGGTCGCGGAGAAGATCGCGCCGCCCGAGCCGTTGGAGATCTGCGCTACGTGCGGCGTCGTGCGCGCGCCGAACGCCACCCAGTGCGCGCGCTGCAACGCCGCGCACGGCGCGTCCGTGCTCACCGTACCCCGCCCTTCCGACGTGAAGTGGGTCTCGGTCGAGTGCGCGTTCAAGTGCCGGAGCTGCGGCTTCGTCGTGCCTCTCAATCACCTCGACGTCGACGGCGCCGTGATCTGCGCGCGCTGCTCGCTCGAGCAAGCGTTCGACGTGCGAGGCTGGCAAGGAGCGCTTGCATTCGCACACGACGTTGCGGACGACCTGCCCGGCGACGCGGACAACGGCAAAGCCAAGGGCAAGGGCAAGTTCAGGGTCGTCACGACGCACGGGATCGCCACCGAGAACTTCCTCGAGGTCGCCGCGAGCCCAGGACACCCGCTCTGCGAGACGTGCCACACGACGCTAGCGATCGAGATCGCGGCTGACGCCCCGAAGAGGAGCACCGCGAAGTGCGCCACCTGCAAGACGAGCATCACGCACCAAGTGCCGGACGCCGCGCTGAAGATGACGAACGGCGCGCTTCGGATGGTGATGGCGGCGGAGCATCGCGCGGATCATCTCGCCGTGCGCGTGGAAGAGAAGGCGGGCGTCGTCGCCGTTCACTGCCCGTCATGCGGCGCGCCGATCGATCTGCCTTCGGACGAAGCCAAGTTCGTCGTTTGCAAATTCTGCAGCACGGCGTCGCGCATCCCGACGGGTCTCGGGCACAAGATGGGCGGCGCTGCACCCGCCCGAGAGCCGATGTGGCTGGCGTTCAGCGGCACCTCCAACGCGCGGCGCGAGATGATGGAGGAAGCGGAGAAGAAGCACAACGAGAAGCTCTTCCGCCGCTTCCACGATGCAGCGGAGGCGTCCCTCGCGCGGGCGCGCGCGGAGCGCAAGAACGAGGAAGCGCACCTCCTCAAACAGAAAAAGAAAGAAGGACAGAAGGAGAAGACGCAGGCAGCGAGCGCTATTGGCGGCAAGGACGCCGGCCAGGCGCCGACCCGGAAGGGAGTGCCCATCGTCGTGTACGTCGTGATCGGTTTGCTCCTGGCCGCGGGCAGCGCGAGTGTGGCATGGGAGCTCTTCACGCCATCAGGAGCGGCTCAACCCGCGTCCGCACCGCCCAAGCGCGCGCGGTGAGCGCGTGAGGAGAAAGAACTGGGACGTCGGATCTCGAGGCGAGCGACGCGAGCCGCATCGACGCGCTCGCGCGCGCGGGCAAGCTCTAGGGAAAAGCCGAGGAGCTCTTCAGTCCGCACACGCAGCGCGGCGGCGACCTGACGGGCCTGGGCCTCGGCCTCTCGATCGTGCTGAAGACCGTCCAATCCGTCCACGGAGAGGTGCGCGTGAGAAACATCCCGGGGAAGGGGTGCGTCTTCAGCATCGATCTTCCGAAGCAACGAAGCGCGTGACGCAGGGCTAGTCGGTTCCCGCGTTGCTCGTCCGATCGACGCCTGCGCCGTGATTTCCGAGTCATCGTTCGCGCGACGCACATTCGATCGTCGCGATAGCTCGCTCTGCGCGCGCCACGCGAGCGCGCGTTGAATGCAACGACCTCCGCGCACGTTGCATTGCATCATGCGGGTCGCCTGCCTCGCGGTTTTGGTCGGTTGCGCGAGCGCGAGCGCCCGACGTGCGGGCGGTCAGGAAATCGCCCGAGCCCCCGAGCCCATCACGGACGTCGCCGACTCGAGCGCCGCTGCGGCGCCGGAAGCGCCCGACTACTATCGGCTGACCGACGCCGACAGGGAGATTGGCTCGAAAGTGGGCTTGTTCTTCGGGCGGCTCGCGGACGCCGCGCGCGACAAGCGCACCGACGCCCTGCGCGCCGTCTTCAAGTTGCCGATGATGGTGCTCGTGAACGCGTACGGCGAGGAGCACGCCGGCGAGAACGGGGCGACGGACCTCGTGCTACGCAACCCCGACGACCTCCTGCGCGAATCTTGGCGTTGGCTGCCGAACGACGCGTTCCTCGCGTCGGTGCTCGTCGGTGTTCCCCGCCGTGGCGACGTCGACGAACCTTCGAATCACCAACAATCCAACTACACGAGGGGCCGCCCAGCCGCGCACCGTGTTGGTTCGACTGTCGTGGTGCTCGTCGATCCGCCGTTCGTGGGCGCCGCCAGCGTGACCTATCGGTACGTGCTTGAGGGCGCGACGAGCGGATTTCGGATCATCGCCATGAACCTCGACGAGGACTCGACCGTGGAGTAACCGCGTTTTTTCGGAGACGACGTCGGGCCGAAGCGCGTGCAAACGCGCACGAACGCATCTCCCCTTGCCGACACTCGAACAGCGTCGAAGTTCCCGCACTCGGAGAAGAGGCCGCGTGACTCGATCGACGTGCGATCGTTCATCTTCGACGCGTTTCGCGGTTAGTCCGACAAACGCGTGAACGGCGCCTTCAGCGCTTGGTGCACGTTCTTCTTCGCGCTCGAGCACATGGGCGAGTGCGCGTGGTTCGAGCAGGTGTCGAAGCAAACCTCGGCTCCGTCCGTCGTCGGGACGAACGCGGTCACGAGATCGAGCGGATCGTCGGCGACGGACACGCACAACGCGTTCGCGTCTCGTACCTCTCGCACGATGCTCGCGGGGATCTTCTTGCGCGAGACGACCTCGTCGAACGTGGTGAAGATGCGTTTGCCCTCGAGATCGGCGATGAGCGAGGCGTTCGTGCCCGACGTGTGCGTATAAGCATAGAGCCCGATGTGCTCGTCGGCGGTGTAGAGGGCCGAGAAGACGACGCCCAAGAATCCGTGCGCCTCGAGCACGACGTGCGCGGTCACCTCGATGCCGAGCGGACACTTGGGCACTAGGGCGCGAGCGCGGCTCACGAAGGCATCGTCGAGCGACCGCTCGAGCGCGCGATCCGCGAGTCCCATCGCGACGGGGATCTCGAGAGACGCGATCGCTTTCACCGGCGCGATGCTGCCGTCGTCGTAGCGCTCGCCTTCGCATCGCGTGTGCGTCTTCTCGTGACGCACGACGACAGTCGGAGCAGTCAGCGGAGCGAGCGTCGCGGCGCCGCGCTTGTCGCCTTTCGACCACTCGCCCGAAAAAGATCCCTGCGCGGTGCGCGCGAGCATCGTCGTGCTGATCGGCCGACCTTTCTCGAGCTCGTGCAAGACGAGCGTGGTCCCGTCGAACGTCGCGCTGACGGCGATCCGCGCGCCGTAGGCGTCGTAGAAGAGCGCCCCGTGGACCTCGCTCGCGCGGTGATCGAGCGTCGCGTGCAGCTTCGCGCCGTCGAACGAGCCCTCGTAATCGAGCTCACCGTCGTCCCAGCTCGGTGCCGAGACGAGCGGTTGCGGCACGGAAGCCACCTTCGCGGAGGACTGTGGCTGTCCGTGACAAGCCGCGACGAGCACGAGGAGCGTCAGGCGCTTCATCTCCAACAGAACGCCACATCCCATCGCGCGCATTCCTCGGATGGTCCGCAAACGGTAGCCTACGATCGCCCAAACCGCGCGAGTTGGCGCGCCCGCGAACTTGCAATAAAAGCTTCGGAGTTTGTCATGAACGCCTGACGTGACACCCAAACATGGTCCACCGACTACGGCTCTTGAGATTTCCGCACGAGCCCGAGAGTGAGCGTTGGAAAGTGCGTCCGCCGACCTTGACCGTCACTTGACGGTCGGGTCGTTCGGATCCGGATCGGTCGCGTCCGGAGCTCCGTCCTCGTCGACGTCGCGCACGGGGGTGGGAATGCCCGTCACACTCGGGACTTTGTCAAACGTCGCGAAAACGTCCCGGTGTGCGCCCCGTGAAACGGCGGAACACATTCGTCAGGTGGGCCGCCGCGACGGCTACCCACGTCGGGCGCCACGTGGGCGTGCGCAAACCGCTCAACGAAGGTCGCTCCCGTCTCCACGATCCACCTGCGTATCGAGCGTCTTCCAGCGGCGAAGTTTCTCCTCCTTCGACTCGACGACGCGAATCTCGCAGCCGTGTTCCGACGTGCAGCCCCGAGCGCGCAAAATCGCAATTGCCGCGTCCGTCGCGTCGCCACCGAGGCTCATCCGACCGCCGTCCACGGGCGTGGGCCGAGGATGGTCGGCAAGGATGAGCCCGTGGACATGCGTGAGATCGAGCGCGAGCAGTTGTTCGGCCGAGCTCGCCTCGATGACGATCCCCTGGGCCACACCGGACATGGGATCCTCGGCGTCGTGTGCCAGAGGATCGGGCGACGACGGAGACGGCGGCACCTGGAACGAAGTGGCAGGCGTCGATGAGTGGGCGGTCTCGCGACTGGGCTCGGGCCGGCAGTCGAGCGTGAAGAGCAACAGGAACGCTGGGACGTTCCAATGGCCGTTCCTAAACATGGTCGCGCGCCGCCACGTCGTCGTGCAAGAAGCCGTGTACGATCATCTCGGTGTCGTACGCCACTTTGACGAGGACTACAGCGAATCTCGAGGACCTCGCCCTTCAACGTCGCATGATGATCGGTGGACGAGGTGGCGCAGCAAAAGCGTCACGCTCAGAAGCTCAGAGTCGCGGCGCCGTTCTTGATGAGCGCGTGCATGACGCTCGCGCCTGTGACGACCACGCCCTCTATCAAGTGGTCAGCCGTGTATCCGCGGCTCTTCACGCACGGAGTGCAGGCCCAGAGCGTGCCGCCTCGGGCGAGGAAGTCGCGAATCATGTCCGCGAGGGGCTCGAGCGGCTTCACGTGCGTCGTGTCCGTCGCGCCACGCCGCACGAGGTCCACGCCGGAGCTCGTGAGAAAGATCGACACCTTCAATCCCGCGGTCATGCCACCCAGCGCGATCGTGAGCGCGGCGGACGACAGCTCGTGATCGAGCCCGTGCGTGATGACGACGACCAAATCGCGCGTTTCATTTCCCATAATCGTTCTCCTCCATGTCAGACTCCTGGTAACTGGGGCGTGCCGCGAAGACCATGACCGAAAGGCCGCAAGTCTTGTCCGAAACGCCGGCGCTGGCTGATCCGCTCTCGGACTTCCTCGACGGCATGCACCTCGCGACGACCGTGCTGTTTCGTGGCGAGTTTCGGGAGCCATGGTCCGTCGTCACGCCCGCGTCGTGCGATCTCGCGCTCCTCTTGCCGCTTCGCACCGAGCAGATCATCCCTTTTCACGTCGTCGTGACGGGCGAGTGCTTCGCGGAGCTCCACGAGCGCGAGCCTGTGAGATTGAACGCGGGCGACGCGATCTTGCTGCCGTACGGCGACGGGCACCGCTTGGGCGGGGTCGCGCGCGCCGCGCCCGTGCCGATCTCCGAAGTGCTCCCCGCGCCGCCATGGAGCGACGTGCCGGTCGTGGTCCACGGCGGCGACGGAGCTCGCGCGAGCATCATCTGCGGCTTCTTGCAGTGCGACGAGCTGCGGTTCCATCCGATCCTGCGTCACCTCCCCGCACTCTTGCACATGACGCCCGGCACGACCGCGGCGGACGCGTGGCTCGCCGGCACGATGCGCTACGCGGCGACGGAAGCGACGACGCCCAAGGCGGGCTCGCGCAGCATGCTGTCGCGCCTCACAGAGCTGATGTTCGTCGAGATCCTCCGCAAGCACATCCAGGGTCTTTCGCACGAAGAGGTCGGTTGGTTCGCCGCGTTGAAAGACCCAGTGACGGGCGCGGCGCTTCGATGTCTGCACGCGGCGCCGCTCCAAGATTGGACGGTCGAGTCGCTCGCGCGCCGTGCTGGCGTCTCGCGCACCACGCTCGCGGAGCGCTTCAAGCACTTCCTCGATCAGCCGCCGATGCAGTACTTCGCGCAATGGCGTCTGCAGCTCGCCGCGCAGCAGCTCAAGTCGTCCGATCAGCCCATCAAGACGATCGCCGATCGGGCCGGCTACGACTCGGAGGCCGCCTTTAGTCGCGCGTTCAAGCGCCACTTCGGCGCGTCGCCCAGCGATTGGCGGCGCCGACAGCGATCAGCCTGAGGACGGCTCGCGCGATCCAAGTCGGTCCGTGATTCCAGTCGCATTGGACCTCGCCTCCTCAAGATTGCATAGTAGGCGATCCATCGATTCATGTCTTCGGAACATCCTCTTCCGTCGGCTCCGGCGCGCAGAGGACCTGCTCGACCACGTTGCTCGGTATCCGTTCGGAGCTGTTCATGACGCGCACGTGGCCCGACCTCTTGAGCGAAGTAGCGGCGACGGAGCCGCACGCGGTCGGGTTGCTCGGTTCGAGCACGCTCGGGCTGCCCTCGATGCCTTGTCCGAGGCACTGCCCCGCCATAAGTTGGAGCGATGGGAGCTCGACGCCCGCGGACGACCGAGGAGTTGGAGCACCTCACGCAGGGTCTCGACACGCTCCTGGCGACGCTCGCCGCGGGTGTCCTCGAGACGGATCTCGAGGGGCGATTCACCTTTGCCAATCCTTACGCGCTGCGAACGTTTGCGGCGACCGAAGAAGAGTTCATCGGCCGGACGGTCAGCGAGCTCGGCATCGAACGCTACGACCAGTCGGGAGCGCCGATTGTCCCGGAGGCCTCTCCGATTCATCGCGTCATGCGGGAGGGTCAGGGAGTCGTACGCGCCGTCCTTCGCTACGTCCGCAAGCCCTCGGTGGACGTGTGGCTCGAGTCGCAGACCGCCCCGCTTCGCTCGCCCTCGGGCGAGATCGCGGGAACGGCGATCTCTTTCATCGACGTGACCGACCGATTTCGCCTCGAGGCGGCGGAGCGGAGAGCCGCGGAGCGGATGACCGAGGTGCTCCGATTGATGCCCACGGGCGTCGTCTTCGTGGATCCCGAAGGACGCATCGAGCTCGCCAACGAAGCGGCAGCCGGGATCTCCGGGCTGAAGCCTGCCGACGTGATCGGTCAGCTCGTCGCCGACCCTGCATGGCGGCTGACGGACGAGACCGGCAAGGTGATGCCGTACCACGCGTTGCCGGTGCCGACCGCCCTCCGCGAGCGCCGCGCGGTGCGCGGCGTCGAGCTCGGCGTGCCGACGTTGAGTGGAGCGGTGCGATGGATACGCGTAGGAGCGTTCCCCTTGCTCGAGCCTGACGGAACGCTGCGAGGAGCCGTCGTCACGATGGAGGACACGACCGAGCGCCGCGCGCTCGCGGAGCAGCTCCTGCAGGCCCAGAAGCTCGAGGGCATCGGCCTGCTCGCGGGCGGCATCGCGCACGACTTCAACAACTTGCTGACCATCATCCTCGGCAACGCGGAGCTCGTGCTCCCATCCCTCGCTCCAGGCTCGCGCGCCGCGCGCGGCATCTCCGAGATTCGCGAGGCGGCCGAGCGCGGCGCGACGCTCACTCGCCAGCTGCTCACGTTCGCGCGCAAGCAGGTGGTCCAGCCGCGCGCGCTCAAGCTCGATCAGCTGACGGCCGATCTCGAGAAGCTCCTCGCACGCGCGCTCGGCGAGGAGATCGTGCTGCAGCGTTCGTCCGATGCGGATCTGTGGCCGGTGAAGATCGACCGTGGACAGATGGAGCAGGTGCTCCTGAACATGGCGGTCAACGCGCGCGATGCCATGCCGCGCGGAGGCACGCTCGTGCTCGATACCCGCAACCGCGCGGTCGACGCGCGCGAAGCCGCGCTCGATCCCGACGTCGAGCCTGGGGACTTCGTCACGCTGTCGATCCGAGACACCGGCGTGGGAATGTCGTGCGACCTGGTCGCTCGCATCTTCGATCCATTCTTCACGACCAAGCCGGCGGGCAGCGGCAGCGGGTTCGGACTCTCCATCTGTCACGGCGTCGTCAAACAAGCGCGCGGATTCATCACCGTCGAGTCCGAGCCCGGTCGCGGGACCACCTTCGGCATCAATCTCCCGCGCACGACGGACTCGAGCGAGGAGTCGCCGACTATCCCCGAGACGCCGCTTCGCAAGGAGGCAGGCACGATTTTGCTGGTCGAGGACGAAGACGGCGTTCGCTCGTTCGTGGCCCGCGCGCTCAGTGGCTACGGTTTCGACGTCATCAGCGCGAGCACGGCCAGGCTTGCGCTCGCGCTTTACGAGAAGAGGGGACACGTCGACCTGCTCCTGACGGACGTCGTCATGCCGGACATGGGCGGCATCGAGCTCGCGCGGGCGCTGCACGCACACGCTCCTGCACTTCCGGTGCTCTACATGACGGGCTACATCGACGCGCACAAGCTCGACGCGCCGGAGCTCAACGTCGAGGAAAGCCTTCTCCTCAAGCCCTTTACTCCGATGCAGCTCGTGCACCGCGTCCAGCAACTGATCGCCCGAAGTCATCAGTCGCCCGAAATCGAGCGCCGGGCCGACTAGAAGGACGCTCGCCTACTTCGCTTTCCACGTCTGCGCGCTCTCATCGACGCGCGAAAGCATTCGCACCACATTGGTCCGCGATTCCAGCCGCATTGGCGAGCGCTCTTCTTAGCGCATCCCGCTTTGCATTTTCTGTTGCCCGTCGACGCCGCTCAGAAGCGGAAGCCAAACCCTCGTCGATCCACGACGAGCGCATAGCCGAGATCGCGCTTCGTCTGATTGGCGCCGATCACCAAGAGCGGGATCGCGACGCCGATGAGGATGACGCCGCCGATCATCGACGCGATGCCGACTCCGAGGAACGTATCCCCGAGGCTCTTCTGGCTCGTCACGTCGGCCTGCGTCGGGCAGCTCGGATCGCCCAGCTTGCACGGGAGAACCGCGGAGCACGGTGAACGCGATGCCGCCGCCGAGGAAGACGCTGCCCACGAGCATGAACGAGTTGCCCGTGCGGTACGTTGCGTTGCCTTGAATGGCCGCGGCGGGAGCGAGCGGCGGGAGCATGCTCGCCGGCATCGTCGCGTCGGCGGTCGTGGCAGGAGGTGATTGCCCCGGCGAGACGAGCGGCGACGATCCGCCCGCGTTGACCGGCGCTTTCGGCGGCTCGATGCACGCGATCGAGGCCATCGCCGACACTGCAAACACGATGCGCTTCATCGGATGATGCTCCCGGAGTGCTCGCGGATTTCAGCGACTCACGGTGCTGTCGCGCGCCCAATCGGGACGCACGACGGCGATCGTGAGGCCCGACGACTTTGGCGCCTCGCTGGACGGGAGCGTCCACGCGTACTGATAGACCTCGCGCGGCGACGAGGATGCGCCGCCACGTGAGGTGGCGGAGGTGGAAGGCACGCGAGCGTGAAAACGGTCACAGCATAGAAAAGGCGCACGGTGACGAGTATGGCCCTCGAACGCAAGCGAGTAGAGAAGAAAGTCACGCAGGCATGAGCGGCGTACGTCCAATGGCGCTGCAATCGACGTGGAGTACGAAGGACGTCTCCATGAACGCGGACCTCCAGGCGGCGCGCTTCGATTCCGCGACGCGTCCCATCATCGACGGGCGAACGTACGGGTTCTGCAAGCTGATTGTCGACCGCGCCTCGCGCGCCATCCTCGGCTGTCACATCGTCGGTGAGCGAGCGGTGGACATCGTCCAGAGCGCCGCAATCGCGATGGCTGCGGGCATGCAAGTCGACGTCCTGGCACGACTCCCCCTCTCGTTTCCGACGTACACCAGGCGTCCTCGGTCGCGTCGCCGCGATGGCCACGCGACAGCTCAATCTGGACGACACGCGAAGTCGCTTCTCGGAGCAGCTCTGACCGAGGTCGTCACCACTAGCGACGAACGGCCGTGTAGAACGTCGAGTCCTCGCGCTTCAGACGCATCACCGACGACATCCTCTTCGTGTCCACGACCCCCGTCGTCAAACCAAGCGGCCGACGAGATCCCCTGGTCGCTCGTCGAGAAGCGCTGAACGATCAGCTTTTCTTCGACTGCCACCCCTGCGCCCTGCATTCGGCGGTCGCGCGCGAAAGGTGGTCGGTCCAGCTTTTTCGAAGCGACGCGAAACCTGCTTTCCACCGCGTGTCGTAGTCTTCGCGCGAACGCGCATCGCAGACGTTGGAGATGTCGCGAACGTCGACGTCGGAGAGCCCCATCCCGATGGTTTCGGTCCCGTCGGGCCGCCCCGCCGACACGATGGTTGCCGCCTTCCAAAGCCCACGGATCTCCGCGGCTTCTTCCGTCACGTCGCGGACGGCGCGCGTACATAGCTCGGTCCGGCGACGCGAGACGAGGATCTTGCGATCGCAGCTCGGATCGTTCCACGTCGCGTATTCGGACTCCGCTTCGGTCGGAGCGTCGGTGAGCTCTTTCTCGAAGGTCGGGAGCTTGTCGCCCACGTCGTGCGACTCACTCTCGATTTGGTCGCAGAGTTGCTCTCGCGACTTCTCCCAATCTCCGTGCTTTGCGTGACACGCGAAGAGCATACTCACGGCGACCAGACACGACACGCGGCGGCCGATGATCATGGGGCAAAGATCGCATGGCGAACAGCTTCGCTTCCAGATTTCTCTCCATAATCGAGAAGCCTGCGAAACGCATGGCCACTGGAGTGACCGCGACGAGACGATCACGTCATTCCGCACCGACTACGCGCTTTTTTAGATACGCACGAGGTGGAATGCGCTTTGCTCGGTGGGCGCAATGGCAAACAAACGCTCACGTACCCTCCTCGCCGCGAGCGCCGGGCTTGCCGCGGTGACCTTCAGCGGCGAGTTCTTGTCCGGCTGCGGTGGCGCCAATGGCTGCGATCCGCAGTGCACGACGACCTGCACGTGCCCGTACGACGCAGGCGCCACGGACGCCAGCGACGCGGCGCTCGACGCAAAGGGCGACGCGGGCGACGGCGCGAGCGACGCGCCGAGCGACGCACCCACGGACATCAACAACGACGCGCCGAGCGACGCACCCACCGGCGGATGAACGAGCACTTCGAGCTCACGTTGTCGGGTGGGCCCGGAGAACGCGCGTATCGCCGCGTGCGCCCGGAGGTGATGCGGTTGCCGTGGGGCAAACCGCTTGGCGTTCGCGTGACCGCACGAGAGCGCGCGCAAGCGCGCACGCAATGGACAATCTCCGCGCTCCAGGAATATCGAAGCGCGTTTGCGCAAGCGGCGGTTCTCCAGCGGCTCGTCGTCGCGCGTGTCCCGCTCGATCTCAGCGCGATCGCGGCGCGCTTTCCGATCGACGAGCTCGCGCACGCGGAGATTTGCGCGCGCGTCGCCAACGAGCTCGGCGGCGGCGCTCCCGTCGCGTTCGACGCCGCGGCCGTCATGCCCTTCGTCGCGCCACGAAACGACGGCCGATTGCTCGAGGCGACGATCGCGGTCGCGCGCCATTTCGGCGCTGGAGAAGGTTGGTCGTTCGGCTACCTCGACGGGCTGCGCCGCGCGACGCGCGTGCCGCTGCTCGCTGGCGTATGGCGCGCGCTCGTTCGCGACGAAGCCGCGCACGCGCGCTTCGCGTGGACCTACCTCGAGTGGGCACGCGGCGAGCACGGGGACGCCGAGTGGCGCGAGGTCGAGCGCGCCGTGCGCAGCGACGTCGCAGCAATCATCGCGGGATGGGAGCGCGCAAAACGCGCTCCTGCCGCGGCCTTCAGCGCGATCAGCCCGCTCGGCCCCGGCGACCACGACGCGTACATCGCGCGCGCGCGCGTCGCGCTGCGCAAGCACGTGATCGAGCCGTTTGCGAGATTCGATATCGCAATAGCGACTTGAACCGACGCGCTCGACTTTCGACCCACTTGGAAAGCGCGAGATCCGTCCGACGCCTCGAGAACGGGCGTCGCCAGCGCACGATTCACCCGGCATTCCTGCGGGGAGTGGTTACATTGACCTGCACCAAGAGACGGAGAGCGTTTTAGAGCCTGGATTGACTCGGTCGGCCAAAGCGTCGCAGTCTCGGAAAGGTCACTCATGTCCATCATCGTGTGGGTCCTATTCGGACTCACCGCCGGGTTAATCGCGACGCGACTCTTCGGTTCGCGCGGGTCCGGCTTCTTCTTCGATTTGATCCTCGGCATCGCCGGGGCCATCGTCGGAGGTTTTCTATTCCATTTGTTCGGCGCGCGAGGCGTCGAGGGCTTCAACATCTGGAGCCTCCTCGTCGCGGTCGTCGGTTCTTGCGTCGTGCTCGGCGCCAAACGTTTGCTCCAAGAAAGAAAGTTCGCATGATTCGACTTAACGCCACGGTTCCTTGCTTCATCCTCGCGCTCGGCGGTTGCTCGAGCTCGGACGCGACGACGGACGGCGGTGCGAACGACGGCGGTGTGAAGGACGGCGCGAACGACGCGTCAGCCGACGCGAACAAAGACGCAGCGCAAATGGTCGACGGCGGGAACGCGCCTTCGGTGAACCTCGGGACCGCTGGCTCCTATGCGGTCCTCTCGAAGAGCGGCATCTCGACGGTTCCGACCTCCGCGATCACCGGCGACATCGGCGTGAGCCCCGCGGCGGCGAGCTACATCACCGGCTTCTCGCTCACGAACGACTCGACGAACGTCTTCGCGACCTCGCCGCAAGTCACGGGAAAGCTCTTTGCGTCCGACTACGCGGCGCCGACGCCGTCGAACCTGACGACGGCGGTCTCCGACATGCAGCTCGCGTTCACCGACGCCGCAGGCCGCGCACCGAGCGTCACCGAGCTCGGCGCCGGAAACATCGGCGGCATGACGATCACGCGCGGCGTCTACAAGTGGGGCACGGGCCTGCTCGTTCCGACCGACGTGACGCTCAGCGGAAGCGCGACCGACGTGTGGATCTTCCAAATCGCGCAAGACCTCACCGTGAACGGCGCGACGAAGATCGTCCTCGCGGGCGGCGCGCTCGCGAAGAACATCGTCTGGCAAGTCGCGGGAGCCGTGAGCCTCGGGACGACCTCGCACTTCGAGGGGATCGTGCTCTCGCAGACGTCGATCACGCTCCAAACGGGCGCGTCGATCAACGGGCGCCTGCTCGCGCAGACCGCGGTGAGCATGGACTCGAGCACGGTCGTCGCGCCGCTCTGATCGTTGCCGCCGTCGCGTGGCCCGCGCGTTGCTTCGTGGACGCGCCATGTGCGCGCGCGCCGCGCGCTCGAAAAGCGCGTGGTCGAGCGACGTTGGACGCGACCAACTGGCGTGACGCCGTCCGTGCGATCCAAGGCCCGCGCCGCTCGCGGGTCCGACGCTCGTGCGATTCGCGTGGGTCCTCTTCGTCGTCGCGTGCGCGCCGGAGCCGCGTCACGTGACGCTTGCGGCTCCCGCGTCGTCGATTGCGCCGCGCGCTGTGACCGTCGACGACGAGAGCGACTGGGTCGACCTCGAAACGATACGCGTCGACCTCTTCTCGAAGCACGTTCGCGAGAAGCACACGGAGCCACCGTCGCTCCTCGAAGGACGCTTGATGGTGAGGGTCGGCCCGCGAGGCACGACAGTGCGCGACGTCGCGCAGCGGAGCGCCGTGCAGACGTTCAACGAGGACGTGCGCTGGGTCGGCGGGTATCTCTGGTCGAGCGGCGATTCCGTTTTGTCGAGCGCCAAGCGCATCGCGCGCAGTTCGCCGGTTACGAGCCGACCGCGCTCGGAAAGATCGAGGTCGCGGTCGTCGAAGCGCTCGCGCGACGAACCTGGCGCGAGACGATCGATACGCCCGCCTGCGAGCGCCGCGAGGTCGGCGTGGTCGCGCGCGAGCCGAACCAATTCGTGATCGTCGCCGTGTGCCCGGGCGCCGTGACGATCACGCGGCGTACGTGGACCAGCAGAGTGCGGCAAACATACTAATGCGACATGAGTCGACGCGGATTAAGACCTTACTGGCACAAGCCGAGGTACACGCCCTTCGCGCCGCTCAAGACGAGCGCGCCGTAGACGCAGGACGTCCCGTTCTTGCACTGCGTGGCTGCGTTGCACAGTTGGATCTGGTTGGTGGGGCACGAGCCGCTCTGGCAGCCAGTCACGGCAGTGCCGGAGACGACAGCGAGCGTCGGACCGGACGCGGTCGCTCCCTGCAGACAGCAGACTTGGCTGGAGTTGCACGCTTGCGCCGCGTCCTGCGTTTCGAAGCCCCACATCCCAACCGCAAGCGCCTCACTGCCAGATCGCGCTCGCGCTCTTATCCCTTCTCTGCCGAATCAACCGATCACCGATGAATAGGGCCTTCGGTCAACTTTCGCTTCGCGCGATACCCATTGAAAGCCTCGTTCTCATTGTGATTACGCGGCGCATTGGAAGATGTCATTAAAACGTAAAGGTGTTGTAGTCACACCCGGACGTGCTCGTGCGGGAACCGGCGCGCGAGCGGGTAGGGGAAGAACGCGATTTGTTCGCCGGCCGTGACGCGGCGCTGCGTCTCGCTCCAGAACTCGAACGTGAAGAGCTGCGGGTGCTCCTCCTCGAAGATTTCGAGCCAGTGCGGCTGCGCGAAGATGAACGTGGGGAGCTCCTCGGGGAACACGTCCGTGGGGCCGACGTAGAACCAGGGCTCGGCTGCGTACTCGTCCTCGTCGTGCACGGGCACGGGCATGCGGCGGAACTTCACGGCCGAGAGCTCGTCGAGCTCGTCGTAGTCGTAGAACACGACGCGCCCGCGGCTCGTGACGCCGAAGTTCTTCGTGAGCATGTCGCCGGGGAAGATGCCGGCGTACGCGAGCTCGCGGATGCAGTCGCCGAATTCGCGCAGCGCGTGCCGCACCTGCGTCTTGTGTCGGGCCTGCGCGAGGTAGACGTCGAGCGGCGTGAGGCGGCGCTCGATGTAGACGTGCTTGATGACGAGTGCGTCCTCCGTGCGCTCGAGCGACGATGGGACCTTCTTTTCCAGCTCGGCGAGGAGCGGCTCCGAGAATCGATCGAGCGGGAGCGCGACGTCCGAGAACTCGAGCGTGTCGGACATGCGGCCGGCGCGGTCGTGGAGCTTGACGAAGCGGTACTTCGCCATGACCTGCGCGCGGTCCAGGTCCTTCGGTGCCTCGAAGCGATCGCGGATCACCTTGAAGACGTACGGGAACGACGGGAGCGTGAAGACGACCATGACCATGCCCGGCACGCCCGGCGCGTCGACGAAGCGATCCGTCGAGTGCTCGAGGTGCTCGGCCATGTCGCGGTAGAAGAGGGTCTTGCCTTGCTTGTGCAGGCCGAGCGCCGTGTAGAGCTCCGCGTTGGGCTTGTCCGGGAAGATCGACTTGAGGAAGCGGACGAAGGCCGCCGGGACCTCCATGTCGACCATGAAATACGCGCGCGCGAGCGTGAAGAGCGCGCCGAGCTCCGCGCGGTGGAGCAAGAGCGCGTCGAGGTAGACTCTGCGCTCGCCGTTGTAACGGATGGGCACGGCGAACGGCGTCAGCTCGGTTCCGTTGACGACGCGGCCTACGAGGTACGCGGCTTGGTTTCGGAAGAAGAGCGACGAGAGCACCTGGACCTGCACGCTTTCGGGGCCATCCGCGCGGCGCACGATGAGGTCGTTCATCGCGCGCGCCACCGCCGCGGCGTCGCGCTCGGGGTTTTCCCACTGGCACGCGAGCGCGAAGTCCCTGACGATGGCGCGCACCATGTCGCGCAGGTCGCCTTGCGTGGGGTCGTACGAGCGGTACGTCTTCTGGCTCGACTCGATGTGCTCGGTCGAGAGGGCGGGCCGCCAGAAGATGTGACGGTTCGTGTAGTAGGTGCGGTCGAGCACGCGACACGCGACCGAGTTGAAGAACGTCTCGGCGAGCTCGGGCTGTTGGTGCTCGAGGAGCAGGGCGATGTACGCCTGCTTGATGCCGGGCCAGAGCGCGTCGCTCATCGTCTCGGGGTAGCGCTCCGCGAGCAACGCGACGGCCTCGCGCACGCGCGTGTCGTACATGTCGATGCGTTCGATGCGCGCGCGCTGCACGGCGCCCCAATCGGCGCGCTCGAAGCGGCCCTTGGCGCCTGCGCTGATCTCTCGGAAGAGCGTGTAGTGCTTGTCGAACCCGTCGAGCACGGCGCGCGCGATGGCCGCATAGTCGAAGCCGGGCGGGGCCGTGGACGCGCTCACGAGCCGAACTATAGCCGGATGAGTCCACCGCGACCGTCGAGCGAGCGTTGGCTCACGCGCCCCAGATGTGAATCAGCGTCAGGAGGCTCGGCGACCGCGAGGTCGTGGCGTTCGCAATGCCAAAGCACGCGCTGTGAGGCTCACTTCGGTTCGCGACCGCGCTCCTGAATCGCCACCGCGTTTCTGACGGTGGGGACCGTGAAATAGAACGTCGACCCTCTTCCCGGCGTGCTCTCGACGCGGATGCGTCCACCGTGCGCCTCGACGATCCCTTTGCAGATCGACAGACCGAGGCCTGCGCCTTTGCGATCGGCCCGCTGCGCCTGCCAGAATCGGTCGAAGACGCGCGGCTGCTCTTCGACGGGTATGCCGGGACCCGTGTCTCGGACGAAGAAGAGCACTTCGTCGCGGCCGGGCTCGGCTCCGATCGTGACTCGTCCGCCGCGCGGCGTGTACTTGATCGCGTTGCCGATCAGGTTCTCGAAGACTTGAAGCAGTCGATGGCGGTCGGCCCAAATCAGCGGGAGGTCTTCGCTGATCTCCACCTCGAGCGCGATCGAGGCCGACGACGCGAGGAGGCGCAAGCTCTCCCAAGCCTCGGTGACGACTTGTTTCGGGATGATGGCCTCCTCGGCGAGCGACAACGCTCCACCCTCGATGCGCGTGATGTCGAGCAGATCCTGGATCAGACGATTCGCGCGTTTGGCAGCGCGCAAGATGACCTGCACGCTCTCGCCATCGGGCGGTCCTCCTCTGGTCATCGTGCGCTCGAGCACCTTCGCCGCGAGGTGGATCGTCGCGATTGGATTTCGGACGTCGTGAGCGACGATCGCGAGGGCGTTGTCGCGCGTTCGCGTCGCGAGCCGCGCGGCCTCGTAGAGCCGAGCGTTCTCGATCGCGATCGAGGCGCGCCGCGCGAGCTCCATCGCGAGGGTCAAGTCGCGCGGTTGGTAGCGGTGTGGCTGCGACGACGCCAGCACGAGCGCGCCGATCACGCCGGTCGTGGACACGAGCGGCGCCACGATGGCCGATCGCGGGGCGAGCTCTTCGAGGAGCGCCAGGTGCTCCGGGCTCGAGGCGGCGTTTCGTAGAAACTCGGGGGTCATGTCGGCGAAGATCTGCGGTCGTTGCGTCTCGATCGCGGAGCGTGAGAGCGTGTTGCGCGAGCTGAGCGCGAGCTTGGCGAGCTTCGCGCAGGCCTCGGCCTTCGATGGGTCGCGATGCGCGACCGTCAGTCGCTCGACCTTCTCGTGTTGCTCGATCATGTCGATGACGCACAGATCGGCTGCGCTCTGGACGACGAGCTTCGCGATCCGTTCCAGCGTCTTCGCGTAGTCGAGCGAAGACGCCAGGACGGCGCCCGCTTCGGCGAGGATCTTTTGCTCGCGGTCGGTGCGCTCGCGCTCGGTGATGTCTCGCAGGGCGACGGTGAGCAGCTTCGTTCCGCCGACCTCGAACTTCGAGATCGACGCTTCAGCGGGGAACTCCTCGCCATTCTTGCGCAGACCCACGATGCCCGCTCGATGCCCCATTCGACGCGTGACGGTCCCGGGCTCGGCGGCGAACGCCGCGATGTGCTCTCGATGAACCTGCCGCAGTCGCTCCGGGAGGAGGATGTCGAGCGACGCCCCGAGGACCTCGCTGCTCGCGTAGCCGAAGATCGCCTCGGCGCCCGCGTTGAAGATCGAGATGCATCGATTCTCGTCCATCGTGATGATGGCGTCTTGCGCGACCGAGACGATGCCGGAGAACCTCGCTTCGGACGTGCGGAGCGCGAGCGCCGTTCGTTTGAGCTCGGAGATGTCCGTCACGAGCGCGATGAAGCCGCGCACGCTGCCGCCGATGACGTCGGGGATGTAGTTGGCGAGGCTGTGCCTCGATGGACCGCCGGCAGGATCGGGGATCTCGCGCTCGAACTCCTGAGGCTCGCCGCGCAACGCCGCTTCGATGTACGGCAAGTTGAGCCGATACAGCGGACCGAGCAGGTTGCTGATGTGCGTCCCGATGAGCGATTCCGGTGAAACGCCGAACCAGCGTTGGTATGCCCGGTTCGCGAAGCGGCAGTGAAGGTTCGAATCCCAATACGCCAGCATCGACGGGATCATGTCGGCGATGCGCGGAAGCACGGTCGGGTCGGCCGTCACGCTCTCGGGCTCGTGGGGCACCGGCTGCACGCGGTGATTATTGCAAGATCGCGTCCCGTTGAGGTACCGCAAACACGAGGCTCGAGGCGTCCCCGCGTTCGAGCGCGTAACGCGTCGACGTCTCGCGCTCACCCGGTTCGCGAAGCAACGCGTGCGCGAACGCGCGCAACGACTTCGCCGTCTTCGAGCCTCGGAGTTTCCAGAGCGGGGAGTGTGCGTGAGGCATGTGATCGCGCGCTGCGCAGTTCTGCCACGAGCTACCGCCGCTCTTCGAGCTAAGGCACGATTTGCATGGGCCGCATCATCTCGTTGTCCTCGTGATCGAGGATGTGGCAGTGCCACACGTAACCAGGTCCGCTCGTCGGATCGAACGGGAAGACGGGGGCGTCGACGGGCGCGAAACGCACGCGGATCGTCGTGACCTCGCCGGGCATGACGACGATCGTGTCTTTCCATCCGAGCTCGCCGTCGCTCGGCGCGCGCGCGGGGCCGTTCGTGTACGCGGACGGATCGAGTGACTTCACGGCGGTCATCACCGGAAAAACGGGCGAGCCGTTGAGCGCGCTCCAATCGGCTTTGTATTTGTCTGCGTCGAGCGGCTGGCGGCTGACGAGCTGGAACGAGACGAGGTGAAGGTGGATCGGATGCGCGTCGTCGGTGAGGTCGACGATCTGCCAGTCCTCGGTCGAGCCGACGCGCGGCGTCTCGGAGACCGGCGCGTCCCAGTGCTGGCCGTTGAGCGTCGAGACGAGCGGGCCGCCCGCGCCTTCGATCTCGAGCAGCGTCAAGACGCGCGTGGGCGAGTCGGGGGTGAGCGGATCGATCGACGCGAGCGTCGTTGGGAGCGGCGCGGGCGGCGTCGGCGTGTCGTCCGACACGGAGAACTGCATGACCTGCCCGGTCGTGTCCGGGTCCGGCGGATCGCCTCCGGGATAGGGCGCGTTCGCGTCGTTCACGAATCGAAGCTTGCGCCCGCGCGCGCTCGAGAAATCGACGACCAGATCCGCGCGCTCGCCGGGCGCGAGCAGGAGCGACCTCAGCGTGACGGGTTTCGGAAGATAACCGCCGTCGGTGCCGATCTGTGTGAAGGGGATGACGTGCGCGGCGTCATCGACCAACGTGAGGTGATAGAAGCGCGCGTTCGATCCGTCGAGGAGCCGCAAGCGATAGGCGCGCGGCTGGACGTCGAGGTTCGGCCACGTGCGACCGTTGACGGTGATGACGTCGCCGAAGAACTCGGGCTCCCAGTACGGGTGCACGTCGGGGTTCACGCCGTCGCTCGGAAACGCGAACGAGCCGTCGGCCGCGAAGGTCCGGTCCTGAATGACGAGCGGGACTTCGAGCGCGCCGGATGGAAGGCTCGACGCGATCGGATCGTTCGGATCGCGCAGCAAGTAGAAGCCCGCGAGCCCCGCCATCACGTTGAGGCGCGTGATGCCGAGCGCGTGATCGTGGTACCAGAGCGTCGTCGCGCGCTGCGTGTTCGGGTAGACGTACGTCGCGGATTCGCCCGGCGTGACGAACGCGAGCGGAAATCCGTCGCTCGACGAGGCGACCTCTCCGCCGTGAAGGTGCGTGACGATCGGCACGGGCGACTGCGCGCTCGGAAAGCCCGGCGGGAACGCCGGAAACGGCGCCATCGGCATCCCCGCGTCGTTCGGATCGGCCCAGTGGAGCGTCGGATCCACCGCGAACATGTGCGAGACGTTCTCGAGGTGGTTGGTCCACGTCACTCGCACCGGCACGCCGCGCGTCGCCTCGAACGTCGCGCCCGGCCACGCGCCGTCGTAACCCCACACCTTCGTCGCCGGGTAACCCGGAGGCAAGACCTGCTGCGTCGCTTCACGCACGTCGATCGCGTACTCCTGCGCGCCGTCGCTCGCGATCGTGGGCACATAAACGGACGGAATGGGGAGCGCCGTCACGAATTTCGGGATCGCGTGAGCGTCGGATGGGTCTACGGCCGGCTGTAGAAACAGCAAGCTACACGCACAAAGCAGGGCTCCCATCGCGCTAATGAAAATGACTTTCACATTCATCTTGGTGCCACAGGTTGGCGGGCTCTGCAAGGGTCAGCTAACCGAGCGCCATGATCGCGAAGAACATCGACGCGACCGGCTCCAAGCTCGCGATCGATGGGTCGACGATGCATTGGGCCACCTCCTTTCGAAGTGATGACCGTCAGCACCCTTCGCGGCGCGATCGCGGGCGACGCTCCTTGTCGAGCATGCGCGAGAGGTACTGCGTGAAATCCGGCGTGATGTGGAAGTCGACGCGGAGATCGACGCCGCTCCGCGCGACGTGCACGTTCGCGACTTGCTCGCGGAGCTGCTTGGCGAGCTCTTCGTCGTGGACTTCGCCCGTGTAGCGCTCGATGAGGCGCTGCGCCCGGGCGAAATCGTTCAGAGCGTGCTCCGCATCGACCGACGTCTCGAAGCGCGCGTCGATGACGAAGCCAGGCGTCGTGCCTCCTTCGACGCGAAATCGCATCGCGTGAAGGTGTCGCCACATCTCCGCGGTGTCCCATCGCGCGCGGAGGAGCGCTTCGTCCATCGCGCCTGGACCGAGCCACGCTTCGAACAGCGCGTGACCATCCATCTCGACCGGCGCGCCCACGTCGCCGCGCGAGGCGACGTTCGACGCGATCCACTTTCCCGACGCGGCCGACACCGTGATTCGTTCGTGCCCAAGCTCGGAGTCGAAACACTGCGCGAGCGCGGGCGAAAGCGGCCCGACGTCGTACGCGACCGCCGTGACCGTCTTTGCGATCGTCGCGAAGACATCGATGTGCGACGCGCTCCAAATCGCGTCGTACGGCTGTGCCGTGTCCGCGAACGCGATTTCGGTGAGCTTGCTGAAGAACGGATCGCGTTTGATCCCCGCGACGTCGATCGAGACGACGACGTCCGGGCTCTTGTCGAGCGACTGCTTCGCCCACGCCGAGCTCACGGTCTCGGGCGCGAGCCGCTCGACGCCGCATCCGGCGAGCGCCACGAAGGCGCAAAGACAAGACGCGCAACGTGTCACCATCCACGAAGCATGCGCCGAATTCGTTCCGTCAGCATCGCCGTTTTCGTGCTCGCCACAAAAGAACGGACGCGACGACGAGCGTCACGAGCGTCATGAGGCACGCGCCGAAGAACAGTGTCACGCCGCAGTCCCCGCCGGTCCCCATCCACCATCCTGGGTGAATGACGGCGAGCACGAGCAGCACCCAGCGCGTTTTGCGATGCGTGCGCATGCGCAGCGGAAGCGCGAACATCGTGCAGAGGGCGAGATTCACCGCGAAGAGGATCCACGCGATGCGTGCGTTGTGTGCGATGCGCTCCGCCGCGTCCGGCCCGCTGCAAGCGAGTGCGTTCCCGGAGGCGAGCGCCACGACGGAAAACGCGAGCACGCAGGGTCGAGATACGAGCCTCATCCTCGGAAGTACGCCTCGACGGACGGCGGCATTTCCTAGGGAGGATGTCGTGGTGGGGAACGTAGAACACAGCGCGTGCGTCCGATCGTCCTGGTCTCGTGCTTCGTGATTGCGTGCGCGCACGCGCCACGCGCTGCGGTGACGCTGGCGACGCCGCGGTCGCAAGGGGTCGTTCCCGTCGTGCGCGGCTCGCCGTCCAAGAACGACGATCTCACAAACACAGTCGACGCGCGCGCATGGGCGGCGCTGGCCGACTGGCTTTGTAAAGACGTCGGCGCCGTCGAATACGGAGACGCCATCGAGGAGATCGAGAGCACGAAGTCGCTCGGACGCCTCACGACGGACGTGTCGTTCGGCGTTCCGCGCGAAGGATTCTTCGACCCGAAGGCAGCAGTGCTGCTCGCCGGCGCGATACCATGGCTCGAGCGCGTCGCGCAGACGTTCGTGAAGCTACCCAAGGGCGCGACGCTCGTGATGACGTCGTCGCTCGAAGACGACGCAGCCGCTTTGCCGGCGCCCGTGAAGAACGCGATCGCGACTCAGCGCGCCGTCGCCATCCGCGGCGCGCTCGTCGCCGCGGGTGTCGACCCGTCGCGATTGGTGACGCGCTCGGTCACTCAAGCGTGGGAAGGCAGCTACGACGGACCCGCCACGTTGGATCCATCCGAGGGACGCATCACGTTCGCGGTGACGCGCTAGCATGCTCGCGTGAACGATCCGATCTTCCGCGTCCTCGAACAGCTCGGTACGAAGGCGCTGCGTGCCGAGGCGATCGCGAACGCGTGGGCAACGAGCACGGCGCCGCACGCGATGGTGCGATTGCTCGCGGCCGCCGGCAGTGACGAATGCGACGCCGCGGCGCGCGCCGGGTTGGAAGCGGCCGCGGACGTGCTTCGCGCGATGCGCGGGCGGTCCGGAGCGATCGACCGGCTTCTCGCCGGCGCGAAGCGGCCGACCGTGTGTGGCGAGCTATCGAAGTTGTTGAACGTGACTTGGGTACCAGAGGTGTCACTGCGTGGACCGCGCGACGAGCATGAAGCGAAGGTCGCCGCGCGCGTGCGCGATGTCGTGAAGCGACCGCCGACGCTCGCCGATTTCCAGCCACCGCCGCGCCGCGCGCCGGTCCCGACGGGCGCGGAGCATCTCGCCGATGCGATCGCCGGCGCGCGCCCACTCGACCACGTGCCCGGCATTCGCGTGATTTCACCGGAGAGCCATCGCCGCGTCGGGCCGGAGCTCGGCGGCCTCGTGTGCGAGCGCATCTTCGGTCCGTGGTGGCCGCGCGGCGCGATCACCGAGGACGATCGTACGGAGCGCTGGGGTCACATCGAGCTCGCGCAGCCGTGCGTGCATCCCGTGATCGCCGGCGCGAAGCTCGCCGTGCTACCGGTCGTGCCTCCGCACTTCCGCCGTTGGACGACGGTGAACGTCGACGATCTGCGCCGGTACGCCAAAGAGGAGCGGGCCCGGCTCGAGGCGGCGGAGAGCCGCGGGGAGCTGTGCGACCCGCCCGACAAGATCCTCGCCGAGGCCGGGTTGGAGGATCCCGACGCGATCGACGGGCCCGGCCTGCGCGAGCATCCCTTGAACACGGTGTACCGCGCGTTCATCAACCTCGGCGACCGCAACCGCCGCCTCCTCGAGGTCGGCGCACCCAACGAATTGATCATGCAAAGCGCCGCAGAGCTCGACCGGTGGTCGCGCAAGCTCGCCGCCGCGTGGCTCGAGTGGCTCGGCGAACTACCCGCCGACACCAACCGCGCATGGGCACTGCGCGCTCTCGCAGCCTCGTGAGCGTGGCCATGATGCGGAGCTCTTCGAGGATCGCCTGCGTGACGCATGGACCTCGAAATCCGCTGTGTGCTCGCGTCGCTCGTCGAGAATCACGGACTCAGTTGGGCCCGTGTCGCTAGCGCGGCGAACGACTTCAGCCCCGCTCGCGCACGGCTGCGCGCCGAGCGCGGTCTCGTGCGCCGTCCATCTCTGCAGCTAACTTAGCGCGCCGCCGTGGGCAGGTTCGCCATCGAGGCCGAAGGTATCACGGCGGTCGTCGGTTACAGTGGGCGTATGGCGACTTCGAGGGCGCTGGCGACCTTGCTCTTCGCGCTTGCGTTCGCCGCGTGCAAGACGCGCGGCGCACCTTCCGAAGAGGCGCGACCGGTGGTGATCGCGCCGTCCGCGAGCGCGTCCGCGTCAGCGATGTCGGCGTCAGCGTCTGCGAGCGTCGCCGTAGACGCAGGCGTTGGCGTGGAGCAAGAGCTCCGCGCGCTCGCGCAGCGGTGGAACGACGCCCTCGCGAAGCGCGACGCGGACGCGCTCCGCGCCGTGTACGGCGCGCGCGTCGCGATGTACGGCGCCCCATACGACCGCGAGGCCGCGATCGCCGCGAAGAAGAAGGCGCTCACGGCCGACTACACGCAGTCGATTGCGTCGATTCACATCCTTCGTAGCGAACCAGACAGGCCCGCCGCGCTGTTCGAGAAGACGTGGACGACGCAGCACAAGACCTCGCACGTGCACGCGTCGCTTCAGTTCGCCAAAGAGGACGACCGTTGGGTGGTCGTCGAGGAGACCGACGGCAAGACGGAGCAGCTCCTCTGGGATGCTTCGTGCCTCGGGCTCGTGTACGCAGCGATCGAGTCGACAGACGAGTTCACGCAATACCGAAGCGCCGGCTCCGAGCGGGAGCCGTACGTCTTGACCGAGCCGTGCAGCCCGCCCGAGTGCGCGAAGTTCCAAATCAAGTTGATGCAAATCGGGCACGACTACGGCCCATTCGTGATCTACGACGTCGACCAGGTGAGCGGCGTGGTGTCTCGCCACGACGACGGCGTCGCGATCAAGGCCGACGCGGCCATCGTCGCCCGCATGAAGCTCGCGTGCGCTCGCGAGGCCGCCCAACGCAAATAGTCGAGCGGCTCGCTCAGCGAGCCCGTCGCCTCGCGTTTTGACTCGCACGAACGGGGCGTCTGTTGCCGAAGGGCGCTTCCCCGTGATAGCCGACGATCACGGTCGTACGTGGGACACGAGCCCTCGACGAGCACGTACACGCAGACGGGCAAGCCGGTCGTGGCGTTCAACCAAAGCGCGATGCAGGTCGCCGACAAGACGGAGCTGCACTGGGGGACTACGAGCGACGTCCTCGTCGAGTTCGTCGCCGCGTACACCGGCCCGGCGGGCGGAACCTTCTTCAACAAGCTCGGGGCTGTATTCGCCGACGCAGGAAACGATAGGTTCGGGCTGATCGCCGCAAACCCCATCGTCGACGCGACGGAGGTCTGGATGAGCCTCGACCACGGCGGCGTGTTCGGCCTCGCCGATACGACAACCACACAGGACGGCAAGATGCGTCTCTACGCCGTGCGTCGCACGAGCAACGGTTTGACGCTGTCGATCCGGGTGAACGGCGTCCAGAGCGTCACTCGTAACCTCTCGAGCGCGGTCAACATCGACTCCGTGGGGGTATCCCATCGTCATCGGCGCCACCGACGGAGTCCCGGACGAGGCCATCACCGCAGTCTTCGGCGAGATCATCATCGTCTCGGGCACGATCACCGAGCCCGAGCTGGTCTCGCTGGAAGGGTACCTCCAGACGAAGTGGCAGCTCTGAGCTGACCTCGATCCTTTTGCGGCTGGACCGCCGCTTGTTAATCCGTGCGCATGGATCAACCCAAGCCACGCGCTCAGCGCAAAAGACATCGCGTCGATCGATGCATGTTGGTGTTGCTCGGCCCGTGGCACGCGATGCAGAGCTGCGACATGCCGATGTACGTCGCGGTGTCGCTCGGCCGCGCCGACACGACGAGCTTCACGTTCGCGACCGCGTCGTTCGGGTTGACGAAGATCGCCTCGCGCGTGTCCGTCGGCAGGTACTTGGTCAGATCGGGCGGCGAGACCTTCAGGAAGATGGGGCCAGGCGTGACGCCGGTCAGCGTGAACGCGCCGCTGCTGGAGGTTGTCGTCGTCACGCTCTGACCCTCGACCGCGACCGTCGCGTTCGCGATCGGGTCTGGCGTGTCCTTGGAGTTCGTCACCGTTCCGGAGACCGTCGCGAGCGCGCCAGGGTCCACCGTCAAGACGAGGCTCACGCTCGTCGTCACGTTGGCGGCGACGCCCACGTTCGGCAGCGTGTACGTCGCGTAGCTGGCCTTCGTCGCGACGACGCCATACACGCCGATGGGCACGTTCGCGAGCGAGAACTTCCCTTGCCCGTCGTTCGTCGCGGTCGCGCTCGGCGGATTCGTCGTGATCGCGACGGCCGCGATCGGCGCGGCGTTCGCGTCCTTCACGACGCCCTCGATCGTGCCTGTCATCGCGGCGGGCGCTCCCGCCTCGCCGTTGGGCCCGGCAGCCCTTGCGGACCTTGCGGCCCAGCGGGCCCCGCGTCTCCCGTGCACGCGACGCCGACGAACAGCGCAACGCCGAATCCCCAAAACGCGTGGTGAAGTTTCATCAACGAGTCGTCAGAGCAGGTTCCAAGCCACCCGCGACTCGCCGCGATTCTCGAAGGTTATGTGGGTCGACGGGCACCACCCTGCCGAGATCTCGGCGATCACCGCCCGAATCTCGGCGCGCGACGTTTCAGCCGCTCACTTGCTCCGGGCCAAAGCGCTCGCGCACGAAGACACGCTCCTTCACTTCGAGACCTTCCACACGGCGCCTTTCGTCGCCCAATAGACGTTGGACGCGTCGAGCGCGATCGCCGTCGCGCTCCCCACCGGCAACGCGACGATCCTCGGCTGCGCGCAGCCGCCGAGCTCGCAGGTCATGATGCCGCTGCCGCTCGCCCAGTACACGCCCGAGTCGTCGACCGCGATCGGCCCTGGACCGAAGCTCGACTGGCCCGACGCGAGCGCGATTGGCCCGTTGGCGCAACCCGTCGACGGACACGTCATCACCGAGCCCGTCAGCGTGTTGGTCCAGTACGCGGCGCACGCGTTCGCCGCGATGCCGCCGAAGCCTCCCTGCCCCGACGCGAGCTTCGTCGGGCTCACGCACGACACCGCGTCGCACGCGAGCACGTCGCCGTTGCCATCGCGCCAGAAGACGTTCGCCCCGCCGACGGTGACCGCACCGAGCGCGCTCACCGGCGCGAGGGTCGCGTACGCGGTGCATCCGCTCTCGGGACAGCTCTGGAGCGGTCCGCCCATCACCGCGAAGTAGACGTGACCGTCGCCGACGCCGAAGGTGTTCCACGGATTCCACAAGCCCGACAGGACGCTCGTGGGCGCGCCGCACCCACTCGCCGAGCACTTCATGATCGCGCCCGACGGTCCGTTGAGCCAGTAGACCGAGGCGCCGTCGACGGCGACCGCGAGTGGGTTGAGCGCGGACCCGAACACGGACGGCGTGCCGCCACATCCCGCCGAAGCGCACTCCATGATGGAGCCCACCGCCTGATTGGCGGCCCAGAAGACGTTCGTGCCGTCGGTCGCGACGCCGGTGACGTTGGGCTGGCCCTTCACGAGCGCGATCGGTTGTTGCGGAGGAGCGGCGTCACACCCTCCGTCCAGACATGAAGCGACGTGACTGCAGTCGAGCGGCTTTGGAGGACCGCTGTCGTGGGCTTGCGCTGCATCGCCGCCGCCCTCGGCAGACGCGTCGACGGCACCTCCGTCATAGGGCGGAATGTGGTCCACGGCGAGCTCGCCTCCACATCCGAAGAGCGTGACGACGACGAAGGTCAGCGGTTTGTGCACGCAGCGCCCCGTTGCACTCGAGGTGCCAACATGAAAAATGGCGGCGCGTGGGCGGATCGCGTGCGCCGGCCCGGGATGGCGCGTGCACTCGTGCGCAGCGGAGTGCACACGGCTCATCCTCGCCGGCGTGCTCGTCGGCCATCATGACGTCGACGCTCTGATCGCGGTGGGCTGCATCGCCGCTGCGCTCGGCGCCCGCATCGTCGCGGAAGAGCGCGCGGTCGCGCGAACGTATCCCGAGTACGCGAGCTACGCGAAGCGGACCAAGCGCATCATCCCGTGGGTGCTATGACGACGCCGATGCCTCGCAACGGTAGTCCGATGAACGCGCTCCGAGCGAACCGATACACGCGGTCCTGGATCGATTGTGGCGTTGCGCCGGCTTGCAAGTGCCTCGCAAACGTCCGCGTAAGCGCGTAGCGGCCTCGCGCCCTCGGCCGACGCCTCCGGGCAAGCCGTGGCAGAACGGAATGGACGAGAGCTTCAACGGCACCTTCCGCTCCGAGTGTCTCTCGATGCAGTGGCTTCGCAATCGCGGCACTACAACGAAGTACGTCCACATTCGAGTCTGGACTACCGAACGCCCATTGAATTCATGCGAGACGCAAATGGGTGTAATAAGAATTTGAGATCAAGAACGAGAGAGTCGACTTTGCAGAAATCGGTGGTCCACTGAAGGCAGGCAAGAGCGTTTCCGCCGACGACTTCTTGGCGCAGCGCGCGTGGCGGCCTCAGCTCGCGAGGGTGCCTTGCGTCGCACACGACGTCGTGAGGGCCGGCGAGATGGTCCCGGAGACGCTGGCCGCGCCGGTCTTGGTGTTGATGCGGATGTATCCCGCGCCGCCGCCGCCGCCGCCGGCGAGGTTGCTTCCGTTCGACGGGTCGCCCGGGCCTCCGGCGCCGCCCGTGGCGTTCGCTCCGGCGCCGCCGTTTCCACCCGCGCCGGTCGTCGTCGGCGTTCCGCCCCCCGCGACCAATCCGTCCGGCGGTGCGTCCGCGCCGTACTGACTCCCGATACCGCCGCCGCCGCCGCCGCCGCCGTCGGCTTCGAGCGTGCCGGCAATCGTCACCGTCGGGGCTTCGAGCAAGAGCCCGCCGCCGCTGCCGCCGCCGCCGGCCGCTTGAGCCGTCGAGTACGACCCTCCCGGATCGCCGCCGCCGCCGCCGACCGAGACGACCCCGCCCGCTTCGATCGTGATCGAAGTGCCCGCGACGAGCTGAATGGCGCCGCCGCTCGCTCCGCCGAACAACGCCCCCGCGCCGCCCGCCGAGCCGGCCGCGAGCGGCACGAGCTCGGGGTTGCCGTACGTCGCTCCGCCGGTGCCGACGCCGCCGGCCGCGTTCCCTCCGGGTCCTCCCGCGCCGCAGAACGCGCCGCCGCCGCCGCCCACGCCCGGCACGTTCGCCTGGCTGCCGAGCGCGCCGCCGCCTTTGCCCCCACCCGCGCCGATCGTCCCGTCGAAGCCGCCCGTCGTCGCCGTGATGTTCTTGGCGCTCCCGTCTACCCGACCGAGCACGTCGATGGTCGTCAGGGCGACGATCGCGATCGCCTTCGAGTCGCCCGACGCCACCATCGACGTCGGCTCGATGCGCCACGAACGCGCGAAATCAGACATCGACCTGGGTGCCGTCCGGCTGCGTCACCGTCGCCGTGACGCACGCGCCCGGCGCCTGCGACTTGCATAGGACCTCGACGGTCGTGGGCGACGAAGTCACGTCGATGTCGATCAGCTTCGACACGTCGACGCCCGCGAGCGCGCTCGCGACGTTGGACGGCGTGAATCCGAGAACGCTCTTCGGTCCACCATCCCCACCAACGGGGTTCGACGAGCTGCAACCCAAGACGGGCAGCGTGATCAAGACGAGGGCTCCGAGTCGTGACATCGCATTCCTCCGTAAGGCCGCGTGGATCTCGTACGCACGGATCGCACGGCGAGCAACGACGCGTTTGCTTACGAATGCGTAAGCAGACGAACGGGCGATGGAGCTAGGCTCGCCGCATGGGGCATCGCCGGGATCTCCTCGCGATCATCGAGGCGGCCTATGCCGTCGATCGCGATCAAGAGGCGTGGCTGTCCGGAATCGCGGAGAGTGTCCGCGCGAACGTTCCGTTCCGCACGGTGGGCGTCGTCGTGAACGGTTACGACATTTCGGATTCCGAGCGCCCGCAGCTGGCGCTCGACGGCATCGCCTACGTGTCGGCCGACGCGGAGCGACTGCGTGAGCGTTGGGCGACGCTCAAAGCCTTTTACGAAGCGGACATCCAACGCACGAGCGCCGGCTACGGCAGGCTCGACGAAGGCCTCGGCCTCGACATCCCGGCCGAGGGTCGCCAGCGGCTGGCGAAGGTGCTGCGCGGCTTGAAGATGGGTGACGTCTACGGCATCAACGGGCGCAATCCGTCGGGCAAAGGGTGCCTCATCGGCGTCTACTTGCCCGAGAGCTTCGCGCCGATCTCGGCGAGCGCGCGGCGCATGTTCGGGCGAATCGGTCGCCACCTCGCCGCGGCGCACCGGCTGCGCCAGCGACTCGCGGACGCGCGCGCGCCGCACGCGCCCGAGCACGCCGACGCCGTGCTCCGGCCAAACGGAAAGGTCGAGCACGCCAAGGGCGCCGCGCGATCGGCCGAGGCGCGCGCAGAGCTGCGTCGCGCGACGGTCTCGCTCGCGACCCTGCGCGGGCGCCGGCGGCTCGACGATCCGGATCGCGCGGTCGCCGCGTGGAAGGCGCTCGTCGACGCGCGCTGGTCGCTCGTCGACCACTTCGAGCGCGACGGGAGCCACTACCTGGTCGCGCATCGCAACGACTGCCAGCCCGCGCCGATGTCGCTCCTCACCGAACGCGAGCGTCAGGTCGCCGCGCTCGCGGCGATGGGCTTCTCGAACAAGGCCATCGCGTACAATCTCGGGATCGCCACGTCGACGGTCGGCGTCCTCATGAGCCGGGCGCTCGCGCGGCTCGGCCTGCGCTCTCGACGTGAGCTCGCTGCCGGCGGCGGGTTACGCCGTCGTCGCTAGGAGCACACAGGTGCCCGGCTCTGCAATAGTCACGATCGCATGAGCCCGGGCGAGCACGCGGCGTGCCTGCAAGAACGTTCATGAAGACCTGGAAGAAGCTCCTCATCGCGAGCGCGGCCGTGCCCATCGCGATCATCGCGTTCGTTGCGTGGTACCTCGCGCATTACTCGATGCGTGAGGCGAAGCCGTACGAGGTCAACGCGCCCTCGGCGCCCGAGCACGTGCTCATCGCGACGCAAGGCAGCGCGTTCAAGCAGGCCGTGGTGGAAGGCGTCGTCGACAAGCTCAAGACGACGCCGACGTACGTGAAGGTGATCGACGTCTCGCAGCTGCCGAGCGTTCGCGAATCCGATTGGAACGCGATCGTCATCCTGCACACGTGGCAGATGTCGAAGCCGCCCGAGCGCGTGCGCACGTTCATCGCGCGCTCGGACTCCCGCGACAAGCTCGTCGTGCTCACCACCTCGGGTGACGGCGATCAACACATCGCCGGCGTCGACGCGATCACCTCGGCCTCGTCGAGGTCCGACGTCTCCGCGCGCGTGGACGAGATCGTCTATCGACTGCAGAGGATCCTGACTCAGCGACCCACGTCGAAGTCGTGACCGTCCGACGTCCCGAAGCGTCTTCATGCTCGTCACGCGCCACATCAGTTTGGGTATCGTTGTTACTGCTCGCCGAGGAAGTCTGGGGGTCTCGAGATGACGGAGCCGTTCACCGAAGAGGACAAGAAAAAGGTTCGAGGGTGCCTCGGCGTGCTCGTCGTCATGCTCATCGTCGCGGCCGCGGTCGCGTACAAAGGCGCGCGCATTCGGGGCCCGCTGGACTCCGCGGCGAGCGCGAAGTGCGCCGACCGTGTCGGTCACCAGTGCAGCGGCTGTTGCTCCACGGAGGGCGCCAAGTCGAGTGACGTCCTCCGGCAAGGCGACCGCTTCGTCTGCCAATGCTTCCAATGAAGCCGCGCTCGTTCAACGGAGCGTGAACGACGTCTTCTGATCGAGCGTGTCGAGCATGTCGTTGCACGATTGGCTCGCCCAGGCGGCGTCCGTCGCCGTCGACGTCCGTCGGCGTGCCGATGATGTCTCCGAGCGACTTCGCGGGCGCGTACTCGACGATTTTTCCGTCGCGCGAATGGTGAGCACCCAGCTCCGCGTGAAGTGCCCACCCTCGACGCCTTCCTCGTCGGTGCGCAACCAGAGCTGCGGTATTCCGTCGCCGTCGTAGTCGGTTGTTGGTCCAGCGATTCGACGTACCTCTCAGACGGCGCCTGCGGATCATCGCCGGCGGTTACGCCGCGAAGATGGGACTGCTCTCGGACGTCGGCCCGAGACGTCGATGCATTTTCAATTCCATCACGCCGTCGCTCGCGCAGTGCTCTTCGACGTGATGGTCGCTGCGCTCTCGCGTGGGCCGGGGGAACTCGGGCACCTCGGAGAAATGGCGAAATGCGGATTGCCCCAGTGGGCGTCCACGCCCGGATGGCATGCTTTCTGCGAGGTCTCGCTGCGTGCAGGAGGCCCATCATGTTTCAGCGTGCGTTCGTCGTAGGGTTGCTCATCGCGCCGATGATTTCGTGTGGCAGTTCGACATCTGGCAATACAGGTAGCGGCAGCAACGCGGTATCCGTCGAGACCTACAATGTTTACGTCGGCTTCGATCTCAAGACGTTGCTCGACGCTCCTACGCAGGAAGCGCTCGTCGAGGCAGTGACTGCGGGCTACGAGCAGGCGACGACGCAATTCGCGAAGCGGAAGGAAAGCATCGCCGACGAAATTGCGCGCACGCAGCCCGATCTCATCGGCCTACAGGAGGTCGCCACGTACTACGTGCAAACGCCGCCCGTGGCGCAAACGCTCGCCACGAACGTCACGCTCGATTTCCTCCAGGAGCTACTCGCTGCGTTGGAATCGCGCGGGCAGCACTATTACGCAGCGGCCACGGTGAAGGACTCCGACCAGCAGCTCCCCGGTCTCGTGAACGGCGCGCTCAGCGACGTGCGCCTGACCGACTCTGACGTGATCCTCGCGCGTACGGGCATGGCAGTCTCGAACGCGCAGGGCCACAACTACGCGAACAACCTCAAGGTCACGCTCTTCGGGACGACGGTCGAGCTGCCGCGGGGATGGGTCTCGGTCGAGGCGCAGTCGGGCACGTCGCACTTCCGATTCATGAGCACGCACCTCGAGACGGAGGACGCAGCACCGATCCAGCTTCTTCAGGCCACCGAGCTCCTCGGGGCCACGGTGCTCGGAAGCACGACGTTTTCGACGATCCTCGTCGGCGACTTCAATTCCCGCGCGGACGACAAGGGCACGGCAACGCACCAAGTCGTCCTGCACGCAGACCTCACCGATGCGTGGGCGCTCGCTCACCCGAGCGACCCCGGTTTCACCTGCTGCCAAGCACCAAACTTGACCAACCCGACATCCATGCTCGACGCGCGTATCGACTACATCTTCTTCCGAGGCGTATCCGCCGTCACCAACGTGCAGCTCGTCGGCGACGCGCAAGTGTCCACGGGACTGTGGCCGTCGGATCACGCGGGCCTTTTCGGTGCGCTCGCTCTGAGCGCGCCGGTCAGTAGCGCGCCCACGGAGAAGTGATGCGCACTACACGGACGAAAACATCGGTCGCTTGCTCGCTACGCTCGACCGCGAGGGGGGCACCGACCGCACCGTCATCATCGGCGTGAGCCATCACGGCGAGACAGTGACCCAGTTCGGCGGCGGCCATGGCCTGCTCTTCTCGTCCGACGGCTGCGTGTGCCGATGTTCGGGCGAGAAGGACAACTCGACGCAGAGTTCGACGTTCCGACCCGTTCCGGCCTCTAACGGGCAATGCCCACGCGGCGGAGTGCCGCCGTCGAGAATCGCCACCGTCGGTCTACGTCCCACGCCCGCGCGGCCGATCTCGGCGACGAGATGAACGTCACGTTTCGTCCCGCTCATTGGAACGTCGTTTGCAGCACGTGGCTCATGCGCGCTCGCCACCATACGGTGTTGATCTTCAGCGTCGCCTATCCAATTGCGCTTCTCGTCATCGCGCTCGCCATGCGTTTCGCGGGTGAGCGCTGGTGGGTCACGAATGTGGCTCTTTACCTGCCACGACTCGGCTTCGCCGCGCCGCTCCCGCTTCTGGTCCTCGCGCTGGTCGCCTTCAAAATGCGGCGCTTCTTGTGGACGCAGGCCGCCGCGGCGTTCTTGGTCGTCTTCGCGCTCATGGGGCTGACTCTTCCGTCGATGAGAGCGGCCGACGCCAACGCGCCAAAGATCCGAGTGCTCAGCTACAACGTGCACGCCGCTGAAGGGGGCACGGACAACATCGTCGAAGAGATCGATCGGTACGAGCCCGACGTCGTCCTGCTGCAGGAGATCGGCGATCAGAAGGCGCTCGAGCGCACGATGCGCGCGCGCTTCCCGACCGTAACCCTGAACGGCCAATTCCTGATCGCAACGCGTTACCCAGTCCTGTCGTCCTTCGAGCCCGAGAAGCTGCCGATCGACGGCAAGCTGCACTCACCACGCTTCGTCGCACAGACGTTCGCAACCCCGCTCGGTCCCATCGCGTTTTACGACGTCCATCCGCTCTCGCCGCGGTTTGCGTTCTACGAGATGCGCGGCCACGGTCTGCGGCGGGAGATCCTATCTGGGCGCTTGTTCTCCGGGGCGAAGGCGCCGGCATTCTTGGAAAACAGCGGAGTCCGCGCCGCGCAGGTCGAAGCGTTCTCGCAGTATGCAGGGCGCGAGAATGTTCCGGTCGTGATCGGAGGCGACACGAACCTCCCGGATCTGAGCTACGTGCTGCATCGTTATCTATCGACGTTTCAAGACGGCTTTGCGGAGGCGGGCAGCGGGTTCGGGTACACGTTCCCCACGAAGTCACCGTGGATGCGCATCGACCGCGTCCTCGCGAGCTCGACGCTCCGATTCGTCCGGTTCGACGTCGGGACCTCGCAGGCCTCCGACCACCTCTGCGTGGTGGCCGATTTGCAGCGCCGCTCAGTTTCCGATTAGGTGCACTACGATCAGGACGACGACTTCTCGAGACGCTGAGAGAAGGGATTCCAAAGCGATCCAAAGCGGGTCCCATTTGGACGAAGTTCACAGAACGCCCCATTAACACGGCGATCAGTTGAGCTGAGCTTCTGCATGCGAATGCCGAAACCAGCCAGCGATCTTGTCGACCGGCGTCGACGCACGCAGTCGGCGGACGGCGCGTAGGAGCTCGTCGTGTGCGGAGATCGCGAGCGAGCGAAGGCGTCGTTTGATATCAGCCCAGAGGCGCTCGATCGGATTCAGTTCTGGGCTGTACGTCGGCAGATAAACGGGAAAGCCACCGGCGTCGAGAATCGCCTCGCGGACGATGTGCATCTTGTGGATGTTCAGGTTGTCGATGACGACGATGTCGCCTGGATAGATCCAAAACGTGAGCCGCTCTTTCACGAAGCGGAGGAACGTTCGGCCATTGACGGCCGACTCGCTCGTCATGAGTTTGGGCTTCTCGCCGAGTCGGATTGCGCCGATGAGCGAAACAGTCTTCCACGATCGAAACGGTCGAAGGCCTTCACGCGTTGCCCGCGCAGCGATCGCCCGTGCTCGCGACGCATTCCCGTTTGCACAAAAGACTCGTCGATGAAGACGAAGCGTTCGAGATCGATTCCGTTCAGGAGCGCGCGAAATTCTTCACGGCGTTTGAGGTTCTCTGGCGTGTCGCGCTCCGTCGCGACGAAGGACTTTTTTTTCGAGAGAAGCCGAGCCGCGCAAGCGCGCGCGTGACGCCTGATCGACTCGTGGTGATGCCGGAGCGTGCATGAGCATCTCCGCGAGTTCGAGGACCGTGGCGTCCGGCTCCTCTGCAACGATCGCAGCGAGGTTAACGCCCCATTATGCGATCTTGAGGGCGCGAGCTCCAATGCGGCTGGAATCACGGACTGATTTGGTCCGGGCGACTACCAACCCCGGCGTGCAGCTCGTCGTGCAGAACCTCACGTTCATCGACGGCAGCGCGAAGGGCATCGCCGACACCAACAACGCAGGCGGCGGCGGCGCGATCTACGCGCAGGGCGGCAGCCTCAAAGTGGTCAACTGCCGCTTCTTCAACAACGTCTGCGAGGATCTCGGCTCCGACGTCGGCGGTGGCGCGATCCGAAAGCTCGACTACCTCGTCGCGCCGGGCGCCGGCCCCGCGCGGCCCGTGTGGGTCGTGAACAGCACCTTCGGCGGCGCGCCGGGCTTCGGCAACTCGTGCGCAAACGGCGGCGCGCTGAGCAGCATCGGCGTCTCGTGGAACATCATCAACTCGTGGTTCGCCTTCAACACCGCCGTCGGTCACGGCGCGAACTCCGGTCAGGGCGGCAACGGCGGCGCGATCTACAACGACGGAAACGAGATCGTCCTCGACATCACGAGCAGCCTGCTCGAGAACAACCAGGCGAACGAGGGCGGCAGCGCGGTCTTCTTCGTGAGCGACGACAAGAGCGGCTCGATCACGATCAAGGACTCGATCACGCGGAGCAACCCCAAGGGCACCTTCGGTACGTGATCGCCAAGGGCCCCGCGACCGTCGACAATTCGCAAATCCTTCCCTGACGCGCTCAACGCGTGTCGGGAGCGCGCACTCGAGAGGTGCGGCGCCGTCCCACGGTCTGCGGCGGGATGTTGTGATTCATCCGGAACAGATTGTCCGGGTCGAACCGCCGCTTCACCTCGCGGAGCCGATCGTAGTTCGAGCCGTACGCGGACGCGACGCGCGCAGACTCGTCCGCCGTGAAGAAGTTGACGTAGCCGCCGCCCGTCGCGAACGTCGCGGCTCGATCGAAGATGCGACGCGCCCATGATCGAACGGCTTCGTCGTCGTTCGGGCTGCGCCAGCGTCCGTGCACGTTCATCACGTAGCGAGCGTCGCGCCCGACGTACGCCGTCGCGTCGCTCGCGACGCGGCCCATCGCGCCGCCGAGCTGTGCCACGAAGATCTCGCATTCGGGGCTGGGAAGGTTTCGGGCGGCCTCGACGAAGAGCTCGAGCGCGTCGTCGCTCAGCTCGGCGAAGTCGCTCGACTTCCAGTAGTTGCGGGCGCCCGGCGCGAGCAATGGATCGAACGCTTGCTGGAAGCCCGCGTACGGCTGCGGCGCGAGCACGGCCGCGATCGGAGACCCGAGCTTCGCGAGCGGCGCGGCGACGCGAGCCCCTTCTGCCACGTCGCCCGCGTAGACCGTGGCGACGACGACGACATCCGTACCGTGCACGTCGACCGGGAGAAACGGCAGCGGCGGAGCCTTCCGCAGGACGAGCCACGCCGTGAGCTCGTCGGGCGCGGACTCGCTGAAGTCGCGCCACGCGCGCAGCACCTCACGCGCCTGCGCGCCGGGATAGACGACGAGCCCCGAATGCACGAGCGGTCCCACCGGGTGCAGCTTCACCTCGAACGAGGTCACGACGCCGAAGTTTCCGCCTCCTCCTCGGATCGCCCAGAACAGGTCGGGCTCCCTCGACGACGAGACGACGTGGAGCTCGCCGTCCGAGGTCACGATGTCGGCGGAGACGAGATTGTCAATCGTCATGCCGAGCTTCCGCGTCAGCCATCCGAACCCGCCGCCGAGGCAGAGTCCGCCGAAGCCCGTCGTCGAGTTGATGCCGAGCGGCACAGCGAGCCCGAATGCTTGCGTCTCGCGATCGACGTCGCCGAGGAGCGCGCCTCCGTCGATGCGCGCGATGCGTCGATCAGCGTCGACGTGCACGTCACGCAACGACGAGAGATCGATCGTCAGACCTCCGTCGGCCACGGCGTTTCCAGCGATGTGGTGACCTCCGCCGCGCACGCTGAGGAGCATCTCGTTGTTGCGTGCGAAATCGACCGCTGCCGTGGCGTCGCGCGAAGAGGCGCAACGCACGATGATCGCCGGGCGGTGGTCGATCATGGCGTTCCAAATTCGCCGAGCGTCGTCGTAGCCGGCGTCGCCGGCCGTGAGCACCGCACCACGAACGCCCGAGCGCAGTGACTCGAGCTCGGAGTACGCCAAGCTGGCCTCGTCGCCATCGAGCGTTCGGTAAACGATCTCGCTCGAGCTCTTGTGCATGTCCATGTCGAACCTCGTACGCGGCTCGCTGCATCGCGCACGCCACCTGCGACCTCGAGTGGTAGCCTCAGCCGCAATGAGGCTGGAGAGTCGCGCTCGCGACGGTCAGCGCTCTTCCAACCAGGCGTCGATCAAGCGCCGCGCGATGCTCACCTTCGGCGGCAATATCGGCAGCGGCTCGTCGCGCTTGAAGAACTTGGCGTCCGCGATCTCCTCTCCGACGCGGATCTCCCCAGACCGCCACTCCGCGTTGAACCCGATCATCAGCGAGTCCGGAAAAGGCCACGGCTGGCTTCCGAAGTAGCGAACGCCGCCCACGTCGACGCCGACTTCTTCCTTCACCTCGCGCACGAGCGTCTCCTCGAGCGACTCGCCGATCTCCGAGAAACCGGCGAGCGTCGAGTAGAACGCGCCGGGGAAGCGAGCGTTGCGCGCGAGGAGCGCCTCGTGGCCGCGGCGCACGAGCACGATGATCGCGGGCGAAATGCGCGGGTAGAGGGTGTTCGACGACGTGCGGAACGTTCGGCGTGGATTCGGTGATGACAGCCAATGGCATTAGTCGCGCGAGCGACATTGGCGGGCGTGCGCCATATCGAAGTAAGTGCTCGCGGCCGAAGTCGTCGTCAGCGGCGATGCGGACGGTGGCTTCGAGGTTGTAGCCGTCCTCGTCGACCGCGGAGCCGTCGTGCGGCTCCGGCGGCGCGGGCTCGTCGCAGGCGTCGAGCGTGGCGGTGACGGCGCGTACCTCGCCTCGCGAGAGCGCGATGCGTGCGCAGGCCGCGAGCGGCTGTTTCATTTCGAGCGTGGTGCCTGTGAGTTTGTCGAACCGGCGCTTCACCTTGCGCACGACGTCGAGCATTTCGGCGCGCGTCGGCGGTGACGCGGCGATGAACGCGAGGCCGCTTTCGTCGCGCGAGAAGACGCCGTCGACGACCACGACGTGGAGGTGCACGTTGAGGTTGAGGCTGCTGCCGAAGCGTTGGATGAACGTGATCGCGGCGAACTCCGCGTCGTTCAGTGCGATCGAGCGCGCCCACTTGCGGTGGCGATCGCCGAGCGCGGTCGCGAAGGCGCGAATGAGCGTCGTGAGGAAGCTCGCGTCGAAGGCGGCGCGGGCGCGCACGTCGTAGGGGAGCGAGAGGACCCACTGACGAACGGGAACCGCGGGGATGATGCGATCGACGATGTGCGCGGCGGTGTTCGCCATGCGGCGGCCCGCGCAGCTCGGACAGAGGCCGCGCGCCTTGCACGAGAAGGCGATGAGGACGTCGTGGCCGCAGGCGTCGCAGCGCGCGCGGGTGAAGCCGTAGTCGAATATGCCGCAGCGGAGGTACGCGCGGAGCTCGTCGCGGACGTACTTCGGGAGCGGTGCGTCGTAGCTCTCGCGCGCGTGCGCGAGGAACGTCTCGAGGTGCGTGCGCACGACGCGGTGGAGCACCGTGTCCGCTGGGCGGCGCGGGCGGTAAGCGGGCGCGAGCTTGGCCACGCTCCACGTTTGCGTTGGGTGTGCCGGCGAAAACCGCCGAGAAAGCGCGTCGAGCGACCTGGCGAGGCCCGGCCCGGGCCGGCCCCGGGCCAATGCGCCGACCGGCGCCAAATTTGGCGCACGCGCGCGCCAAATTTGGCGCGCCCCCTCAGAGCGCGCGCTGCACGATCGCCGCCGCAGCCCGCACGTCGCGCTCGACGAGCTCCGCGCTCACGCGAACGAAGCGCACGCCGTAGACCCGCTCGATCTCCGCTTGCCGCGCGTCGTCGTACGCGCGCTGCGCTTCGTGAACGCCGCCATCGACCTCGACGACGAGCTTCGCGCAAGCCGCATAGAAGTCGACGACGTAGCGCCCGAACGGATGCTGCCTCCGAAAGCGCACCCCGAGCTTTCGCTGCCGAAGCTGCTGCCAGAGCAGCACCTCGCTCCGCGTCGCGCGCTTGCGAAGCTCACGAGCAAGTCGAGTAACGGAAAAGAGCGAAGGGCTGTCGTTGCGGAGGTGCATGTCCCTTCTGCCGAGAAAGGCGTGACAGCCGCAACCGCACCGAGGACGACCCGAGACGGCTGGCGCGACTTTCTCGGCGCGGGCGTGCACCTCCGCAACGACAGCCCTTCGCGATCCATTCACCGCCGGCGAGCCCCTCACGCGAGCGCGCCCACCTTGCTCACCCACCTGATCCCGCTGCCACCCAGTCCCCTCGCGCTGGCGAAGCCAGCGCCGGAGGGGACAAGCCGCGCGAAGCGCGGCGCAGGGGTGCCCCCCTTCAATGCCTCTCGTCCAACTCCACCCGCCCATCCTTGAGCGTCACCTTCCGAGGCATCGAATCCGCAAGCGCCATGTTGTGCGTCACGATGACGAGCGTCGTCCCCCGCTGCTTGTTGATCTGAAAGAAGAGCTCGTGGATCTGCTTACTCGTGGCCGAGTCGAGGTTCCCGGTCGGTTCGTCCGCCAAAATGAGCTTGGGCTCCAACACGAGGGCCCGCGCGAGCGCCACGCGCTGCTGCTCTCCGCCGGAGAGCTCGCCGGGGCGGTGGTGCGCGCGCTCACGGAGTCCCACCTCTTCGAGGAGGGCGAGGGCGCGCGCCTCCAAGCCGCCACGCGCGCGGCCTTGAATGAGCCCCGGCATCATCACGTTCTCGAGCGCGTTGAACTCGGGCAAGAGATGGTGGAACTGAAACACGAAGCCAATCGTGCGGTTGCGGAGCGATGCGAGGCGCGTCCCCGTGAGCTCGGTGATCTCCTCGCCGGCGACGCGAATCGACCCGCTCGTCGGCACGTCGAGCGTGCCCATGCAGTGGAGGAGCGTCGATTTCCCAGCGCCGGACTGCCCCACGACGCCCACGATCTCCCCCTCGTTGATGGTGAGGTCGATCCCGCGAAGGACTTCGAGCGTCCGGCCCATGTGAACGAACGACTTCCGAACGTCGTTCGCGACCACCAGCGTCTGCACGGCGGTATCCCTACCACCTTTCCGAGGCTCGCTGCTATGCTGCTGCATTGAGGAGTGGTGCATGCGCGCGCTCAATTTCGTCGCGACGACGTTCGCGGTCATCGCGTTCGGTTGCTCGTCGAACCCGGGGGTCGACGACGGCGGAACGACCCCCGATTCCGGCAATAACGACTCGTCGACCTCGAACGACTCGGGAAACAAACCCGACTCGAGCATCGGCTTCGACTCGAGCCCCGGCAACGACGGCTCGACCACGGACGGAAGCGACGACGGGACGACCTCGTCGGACGCGACGTTCCAGTTCGACGGCTTCGGTCAGAGCGACGGCAACTACTGCTTCGACGACGACGGCGACGGCTGGACGACCTGCAACGGCGACTGCGACGACCACAACTCGCAAGTGAACCCGTGCGCGTTCGACACCAACGCCGCTTCGGGCGACCCGGTCGGCAAGGACGGCATCGACAACGACTGCGACGGGCAGATCGACAACCTGCGCCTCTGCGACTCGTCGCTCACCGCCGGACACGACACGGTCGCCGGACACTACGCGTCCGCGATGGACATTTGCGACAACTCGAAGTGCACGGTCGTGAAGGGCGCGACGTTCTACGGGCCCAACGACCAGTACGCCCACCGCATCACGACGCACATGGGCTCGAACTTCTCGCCGCACAAGGGGACGTACATGGCGTTCCTCTCCTCGGGCACGGCGGACGACGACGTCGACACCCCGACGTACACGCCCCGGCGACGGGACGGATCTCCAGAACACGTTCGCGAACCCCGCGCCGCTGAAGGCGATCAACAACGTGAACCCGTGCGGCACGGGCAAGGACGAGCCGCTCACCGTCAACGACTACACCGAGGTGCGCCTCACGCTGACGGCGCCGATCAACGCGGGCTCGTTCACGTTCGACTTCAACTTCTTCAGCGAGGAGTACCCCGAGTACGTGTGCCACGGCTTCAACGACACGTTCCTCGCGATGCTCACCTCGCAGCAGTACACGACGCCGTTCCAAATCGCGTTCGACGGCAACGGCCACCGCATCAACGTGAACAACAGCTTCTTCCAGGACTGCACGAGCATCGTGACCGCGGACAACCTCGGCTACACGCACGCGTGCTCGGGCGCGCTGAGCCTCCTCACGAAGACGGGATACGAGATCAAATACGGCGCAGACCTCGTTCACGCTCGGAAACGGCAACAAGGGCTCGGGCGCGACGGACTGGCTCAAGACGACCGCGCCGATCCAACCGGGGGAGACCTTCACGCTGAGCTTCATCGTCTTCGACCAAGGCGACGGCTTGATGGACTCGGCGATCAACATCGACAACTTCCGCTGGAACTCGACCACGCTGTCGAGCCCGGTCACGGCGAGGTGATGTGATGATCACGAAGAACATCGTCGCGGTCACCGCGGCGCTCGCTCCTCGCCGCCGGCGCCATCGCCGCGTGCGGATCCGGCGGCGGCGACCAGCCGGACGCGAGCACGAAAAAGACGCCGGCCCCGACACGACCGTCGCCGACACCGGCTCGACGGACAGCGGGATCAGCTTCGGCGACGTCACGCTCTCTCTCGACACGGGGACGACGTCGCCCATTCCCACGACGTGCACCGAGTCCATCACGAACCACAGCTACATCGGCTGCGACTACTGGCCGACGGTCACGCTGAACCCCGTCTACACGCAGTTCGATTACGCGGTCGCGGTGTCGAACCCGCAGACGTCGCAGGTCGTGACGGTCACGGTCTCTGGCGGCGCGCTCACGCAGAACGTCGTCGTGCAGGTGCCAGCCGCAGTCGGTGCAGTCGATTCCGCTCCCGTGGGTGCCCGCGCTCAAGGGCCCGCAGTTCGACGTGAACACCGTCGTCGGAAACCCGGGTCCGAGCCGCATCGTGCCGAAGGGCGCGTACCACCTCTCGACCGATTACCCCGTCAGCGTCTACCAGTTCTCCGCGCTCGAGTACGAGATCGACGCGGGCGCGCCGTGTCCCGGTTATGGCGACGCGGGCGCGGGCGCGCACTGCTACTCGTACTCGAACGACGCCTCGCTGCTCCTGCCGACGAACGTGCTCACGGGCGACTACGGCATCCTCGGGTGGCCGTCGTTCGCGCGCGACGCCGGGCTTCATGGCCGTCACCGCGACGGCCGACAACACGCACGTCAACGTGTACCCGGCGGGGCAGGTGCAGGGCGTTCCGGACGCGGGCCCGGCGGTCATGGTCCGCGGCGACAACTACACGTACACGCTCAACCAGGGCGACGTGCTCGAGATGTTCTCCGCGCTCGGCGACATCAACAAAGCCGTCTACGCGTCGGACCTCTCCGGCTCGATCATCCAGGCCGATCAGCCCGTCATGACGTACGCCGGCCACGGCTGCACGTTCATCCCGCAGAACAAGAAGGCGTGCGACCACCTCGAGTCGTCGATGTTCCCCGTCGAGACGCTGGGCACGCAGTTCATCGCGACGCTGCCGCACACGCCGCACGGCGAGCACGTGTGGGTCCGCATCATGGGCCTCTACGACTCGACGCTCGTCGGGTTCGACCCGCCGATCATGGGCTACCAGGGCGCGCTCCTCAACACGGGCGACGTCATGGACATCCCGGACGTCGACAAGAGCTTCGCGATCGTCGCGAACGGACGCGTGAACGTCGTCGAGTATCTCCAGGGCGAGTACGCGAACTGGCCTGCGGACGCGGGCGATCCGACGCCCGACCTCGGCGATCCGAGCGAGTGCCCGGCGGTGCCGCTCCAGCAGTACCGCTCGACGTACACGTTCCTCGCGCCCAAGACGTACTCGGAGAACTGGATCGACGTGATCACGCCGGTGGGCAACACGGTGACGCTCGACGGCGTCGACATCCCGCAGAGCCAGTTCACGCAGGTCGGCGGGCAGCCCTTCTACGTCGCGCACGTGCAGCTCGACAACTCGAAGGAAGGCCACGAGGCCCACGGCGTCTTCCCGTTCGGCCTGCTCGTGTACGGCTACGGCTCGCGCACGAGCTACATGTACCCGGGCGGTCTCGACCTCCACATCGTGTCGATCCCGCCGCCGCCGCCGGTCAAGTAAGCAGACGTGAACGGAGGGGCATGGGACGTGCAGCGCCTTGCGCCATCAACCTTGGAGGTCACGATGGCCCGTCGAGAAGGACAGCGTCTCGTATGTGAGAAGTGCAAGGCCGAGCTCGTCTACGTCAAGCCGTGCCCGTGCCCCGAGAGCATGCCCCACTCGGAGATTTGCTGCGGGCAACAGATGAAGATCGTGAGCGAGGGCACACCCGCGCCCAAGGTGTGAAAGTGCTACGACCGAAGGCGTGAACGGCGAACGCTCGCGCCCGATCTCGCGGCGGCGCGTCTTGAAAGGCGCGGCCGGCGTCGCGGGCGTGCTCGCGGGCAGCGCGATGGGGCTCGTCGGGTTGCGCGGCTGGGCGCCGGGCGTCGCGGGGCTGCGCTGCCTCTCGCGCTTCGAGTACCGCACCGTCGCGCTCCTCGCGACCGCTCTCTTTCCGGTTGGAGGAGCGTTCGCGATCGGCGCGTCGCGCTTCGATCTCGCCAAGCGCTTCGACGATTGGCTCGCCGACGAGCCGGACGAGATCCAGTCCGAGCTCAAGACGGCGCTCTTGCTCTTCGAGTACGGGCCGGTGATCTTCCAACGCAAGCTCGTCACGTTCAGTCACCTCGACGGCGAGGCGCGCCTCGCCCACTTCGAGTCGTGGGCGAGCTCGGACACGCTCGTGAGACGCAAGGTCGCCCTCGGGCTGCGCAAGTTTCTCAGCCTCGTATTCTACGACCAGCCGGAGGTGTGGCCCTCGATCGGATACGGAGGTCCGATATGACGGAGGGCCTCGTCGATCTCTCCTCCGCCACCGACGCGCCGGCGACGCTCACCGCCGATGTGTGCGTCATCGGCTCGGGGTGCGGCGGTGCGACCACGGCGTGGGAGCTCGCGAAGGCCGGCCGCCAGGTGATCGTCCTCGAGGAGGGCGGCGACTTCACCGGCCCCGAGCTCACGGGCCGCGACGGCGCCATGTACGATCAGCTCTACATGGACCGCGGCGGCCGCGCGACCGACGATCTCGCGATCTCGGTGCTGCAAGGTCGCGTGCTCGGCGGCGGCGGCGTCATCAACGCGTGCGACGTCGTCCCGATCGCCGACCCCGTCTTGCGCCACTGGCAGAAGCGCTACGGCCTCACGGATTTCAGCCCCGAAGCGCTCGCGCCCTACAAGGCGCGCGCGCTCGAAGATCTCTCGGCCAACGTCCCGCGCGAAGACCAGATCAACGCGAACAACCAAGCTCTGCGCCGAGGCACGCAGGCGCTCGGCTGGCGCGGCGAGGTGATGATGCACAACCGCGCCGGCTGCGTCGGCCGCGGGACGTGCTTGCTCGGGTGCAGCTACAACGCCAAGCGCAACCCGCGCTTCGTCGCGATCCCCGCCGCGATCGCCGCGGGCGCGCGCTTCTACCTGCGCGCTCGCGCGGTCCGCATCGACGACGCGAGCGCCGAGATCAAGACCGTGCGCGTGCGCCGGCTCGACGCGAAGGGCTATCGCGAGCAAGGCTCGCTCGACGTGCGCGCCAAGATCGTCATCCTCGCCGCCAACGCCGTGGCGAGCGCGCAGCTGCTCCTCCGCTCGGGCCTCGGCAACGAGCACGTCGGCCGGCACCTGTCGCTCCAGCCGCAGCTACCCATCACGGCGCTCTTCGATCGTCCGCTCGACTCCTTCCGCGGCATCCCGCAGTCGTGGGCCGTGACGGAGTTCGAGCGCAACGACGAGGACGACGGCTTCTGGGGCTTCCGCATCGAGGCCATCGGCGGCACCCCGGGGATCGTCGCCACCGTCTTGCCCGAGCTCGGGCTCGCCGGAAAGGAGATGATGACGCGCTTCCCGCACATCGCGTCGTCGCTCTTGCTCGTTCCGGATCGCGACGCGGGCGCGGTGACGCTCGGCAAGAACGGTCGCCTGCGCATCCAATACGCGATCCCCGAGGAGCAGAAGAAGCGCTATCGCGACGCCATACGCGCGGCCGCTCGAGTCTACCTCGCCGCCGGCGCGACCCGCGTGATCGTTCCGACGACGAAGCCCGTGGTCATCCGCTCGGAGGCCGACCTCTCCGCGGTCGACACCCTCGCCTTCGAGCCCGCGACCACGCCCTTCATCAGCGCGCACCAACAAGGCACCGTCCGCTTCGCGACGTCCGAGAAGGACGGGGCCGCTGACCCATCCGGGAAGCTCTACGGCGCGCGAGATGTCTACGTCTTCGACTCGTCCGGCTTCCCGTCGACGGCGTCGAGCCACACGATGACGCCCATCATCACGGTTGCCCGCTACCTCGCGACCAAGCTCCTCGCGTGAATCTCGTCAGTGCAAGACGGGCGGCTTCAGGTACACGTGCGCGCGCACGTCGAGCAGCTCCCACTTCGAGCCGGCACGACGTACGAGCGACGCCACGTGGACGTCCATCGGTCCGACGTTGCCGTCGGGGTAGGTGACGCGGTCGAGGTGATGATCGAAGTCGGCGAACACGAGCGTCGGCGAAATCGGACGCACTCGGACCAGCTCGAACTTTCCCTTCGAATCGCGGATCAGTTCGTCCATGTCATGGCGAATGAGGGCTTCGATGCCAGCGCGGTCGCGAGCGTACGCGCCGGCCGGACTGATGCACGAGCCCTCCTCGGCGAACTCGGCGGCGAACGCCTTCGCGTCCTTTCGCGACAGCGTCGCGTCGATCCGCCTCGCGAGCTCGAGGAGACCCAGGCGCTGCTCGTCGGGAAGCGCCTGCAGGGAGAGAACGTCTTGCTGAATCATGGCGGCACCTTTTCTTCCCGCGATCGATGCAGGGCGAGTGCCATCGACGCCGCGACCGGTCTAGCTCCACCTCGACCTCGACCTTGTTCCAATACTACCACGGTAGTATGGTTTCGCATGCCTCGCGGTTCACCGGCCATCAAGCTTGCAATCACCGTCGACCGTGACGTTCACGCCAAGGTGGTGCGCGCCGCCCGCGCGGAGCACACGAGCGTCTCGGCGTGGATGACCGCTGCCGCGAGGCGCGCGCTGTTGATTCGCGAGGGCCTCGCAGCGGTCGCCGAGTGGGAGGCGGAGCACGGCGCGTTGACGCCTGAAGAGCTCAGCGAAGCCCGGAAGAGGGTCGCGCCCAGCCCGAAGAGGCGGAGGCGTGCCCGGTGACGGTGGTCTATGACGCCGGCGTGCTCGTCGCCGCAGACAGGAACGCGCGTTGGGCATGGGCCGAACATCGCGTTCGTCTCGAGATGGGGCTCGTCCCGCTCGTGCCGAGCAACGTCGTCGCGCAAGTGAGCCGTTCGCCTCGCCAAGCGCAGCTCCGCAGGTTCCTCAGCGGGTGCGAGATTCAGCCATTCGACGAGGCGCGAGCGCACCGCGCCGGCGCGTTGCTCGCGAAGGCGAGGACGAGCGACGTCGTGGACGCATCGGTCGTCGAGCTGGCGATCACCGCGGGCGCCGACGTGGTGACGACCGATCCCCATGACATCGATAGGCTCGTCGCAGCGAGCGGCAAACGCGTCCGCGTCGTGAGCCGCTGACGACCAGCCCCCGTCGACCTCGATCGCAAGCCGATGCGAAGCGACGAAGAAGTCGACGACATACGGATAAAGCGGATGGAGGGCTGGCAGGATTCTTTCGCGCTCCGGCATGCACGAACACGATACCCCTTCGCGATCGCCCCTCACCCGCGCGGCCCCTCTTCGCGCGCGCCCCAATGGGTCTCACTAACCCCCTCGCGTTCGGCGTCCGCCGAACGCAAGAGGGGGCGGCGACGCGCGCAGCCGTCCTCGGCGAGCACGTCGCCGGGGGGAGCCCCACCAACAACACTCAAGCAGGCGGCAGTATCTGCCTCAACTGCCAAGCCTGCAGCCGAATCCGCTGCTCCGCCTCGCTCAGCCGATCGCGCACGTGCGCGAGGTAGACGCACGTCGCCACCCCGGGGAGGATCGTCGCGACGAAGAACCACGCGAGGAACGGCACTTCGCGAAAGTGCGCGACGCGACCGTCGATGACGATCGTGTCGCCGATTATGTGGAAGGTCGGCGTGAGCACGCCGATCCATTCGAGCGCGAACGGAAGGATTATCCCCACGAGCATCGCGGCGACCGCGGCCTCGGTGCGTGTCTTTTGGGGGAAGAGCGCGAGGCCCGCGCCGAGCGCGAGCGCCATCATCGAGATGGCGACGAGCGGGCTCGCGACCTGCGCGTCCACGACGAGCGCGCCGATGGCGACCAGCGCGGTCGCCGTGCGTCGCGCGCGGAAGAATCGGGTGGCCGGCACCGCCGCCAGGATCGCGCCGAGGACGCCCAAAATCGTGCCTGCCAAGAACCACGGCATGCTGCGGACGCCCATCCAGAGGATGATCGCGTTCGGCGTGAGCGCGGCCACGAACGCGAGCGCCCCGAGTCGGCGCGCGCTTCGCACCGTGGTCTCGCGCTCGGCCTCGGCTTGCGCGACGACCTCCGACGGGACGACGCGAGGCGGCTCGGTCAGAAGTCGCACGAGGACGCGCCGTGCGTCGGCGTTGTCGGGATTGTTCGCGAGCGCGCGCCCCACCTCGCGCATCGCGTCGCGCCGCGCGGACTCGTCGCTCGCTTCGCCGAACGCGGCCTCGGTGAGCGCGACGGCGGCCCGTGCGTGGTCTCGTGCCCGCGCGCGGCGGCGCTCGAGATCGCGATCGCCCTCGAGGAATCGCTCGATCGCCTCGCTCATCTCGCGCGCCGAGGCGAAGCGGTCATCGCGGTTCGTCTGCGTCGCGCGGACGCAGATCGCCTCGAGCTCGATGGGGACGTCGACCTCGGGCGCGCGCTCGGACAGCCGCGCGTTCGCACCGGCGAGCGTCGCGACGATCATCGCCTGAGCCGGCCCGATCTCGAACAGCGGTTTGTTCGCGAGCACCTCGAACAGGCACACGCCGAGCGCGTAGACGTCGGCGCGCTCGTCGACCTCTTCGCCGCGCGCTTGCTCGGGCGACAAATAGCCGGGCGTGCCGAGGATGCTGCCGACGGTCGTCTTGCCTGACCCGACCACGGCGCTCTCCTCGGAGAAGGCGAGGGCGAGCGGATCCTCGGAGCCCGTCAGCTTCGCGAGGCCCCAATCGAGCACGTAGACCTCGCCGTAATCGCCGATCATCAAGTTGTTCGGCTTGATGTCGCGATGGACCACGCCGCGCGCGTGGGCGAAATCGACGGCGAGGCACACGCGGCTCATCGCCGAGAGGAGCGCGTGACGCGAGAGCTTCGTCTCGTCGAGCGCGCGGCCGCGCACGCGGCGCATCGTGAAGTAGATCCGTCCATCGGGCGTCGTCGCGAGATCGTAGACGGGCACGATCGAAGGGTGCTCGAGCTGGCCTTGCACGCGAGCTTCTCGGAGGAACCGTTCGCGCGCGATCGCGTCGCGGTCCATCGGCGCGCGGACGCGCTTGACGGCGACGTCGCGGCCGACGACGAGATCGCGCGCGAGGCGCACCTCGCCCATGCCGCCCTCACCGAGGGGAGCGACGTCGCGGTAGCGCGGCTCGAGGGGCGCCGAGACGAGCACGCCGTCGTCGGCCTTGCCGAGCGAGACGCGCTCTTTCTCGTCCACGAGCGTCGTGGCGCTTGCAGGATCGGTCATGCAGCCATCATGCACAGCGCCCCAGCGGCGTCGAGCGCTCACTTGGCGCGAGCGCGCTCGGCCCCTTCTCGTGGGTGGCGGCTGAAGTCGCGTTATCATCGGCGGATCGATGTCCGAGGAGCTCAAGGGCACTTTCGACCGCTACACGATCGAAGGCGTCATCGGCGAAGGTGGGATGGGGCGCGTGTACCGCGCGTACGATCCCAAGCTCCGCCGGCGCGTCGCGCTCAAGGTGCTCCGCACGGACACTCCGCTCTTCGAGGGCGACGAGGCCGCGAGGCGCCTGCTCCGAGAAGCGCGCGCCGCGGCGATGCTCAACCACCCGAACGTCGTCTCGATCTTCGACGTCGGGGAGTCGGAGGGGCAGCCGTTCGTCGTCATGGAGCTCGTCGACGGGGCGCCGCTCTCCGCGGTCCTCGAGGACGCGACCGTGCCGCTCGAGCGCAAGCTGAAATGGCTCACGGACATCGCGCGCGCGCTCGCGGTCGCGCACGATCACGGGCTCGTGCACCGCGACGTCAAGCCGAGCAACGTCCTCGTGACCGCCGACGACACGATCAAGGTGCTCGACTTCGGGCTCGCGCGGCCGATCGCGCTTCCGCAGACGCCGGGCATCGAGGAGATCACGCAGCCAGGGCAGCTCATGGGGACGCCGCGATACATGGCGCCCGAACAAATCAGCGGCGGTCCGATCGATGGCCGCGCCGATCAGTTCGCGTGGGGCGTGCTCGCGTATCGCGTCCTCGTCGGCGATAGCCCGTGGAAGACGGAGTCGATGCCGGTCTTGGCGGCGATCCTCACGCAGGAGGTCGAGCCCTTCGCGGACCGCGTGCCCGGCCTCTCGCACGAGGTCCAGGCGATCATCCTGCGCGCGCTCTCGAAGGGGCCGCTCGAGCGGTTCCAATCGACGCACGATCTCGTGGCGAGGATGCAGCGCGCGACGTCGACCGAGTCCGGCTCGCAGCGACGGGTCGAAGAGGTGTACGACGAGCCGCTCCCGTCGACGAAGCGGCCCTCGAAGCTCGACGAGCGCGCGCGCAGGCGGATCGTGCTCGCCGCGGCGGGGATCGCGCTCGTCGGGTTCGCGTTCGCGCATTGGTCGTCCACGAAGCCGAGGGCGAGCGCGCCGACCGCGAGCGCTTCGGCGTCTTCGGTGACCTCTACGCCGGTCACGATGACCGATCAGCCTCCGCCAGAGACTTCGTCTCCCGAAGCGCGCGCAGCGTTTCGACAGGGCATGCAGTCGATGCGAGACGGCGACATGTCGGGCGCGCTCGACGCGTGGGGTCGCGCGTGCGCCGCCGACCCGGGGCTCGCCGCGGCGCATTTGAGGCTCGGGATCGAGCTGCTCTACGACGCGCCCACGGACGCGCGGTCGCACTTTCGCGCTGCGCTCCAACAGCGGAGCGCGCTCGGCGCTCACGATCAAGCGCTCCTCGACGCGGCGACGCCGCACGTCCTCGACGACGTCTCCGACGAGGACGCGTGGGAGAAGCGCCTGGCGGCCGCGACGGATCGCTTCCCGAACGACGCGGAGCTCGCGATGTACCTGGTGCGCGCGCGCGTCGGTCACGGGACGCTCGCCGAGCGCCTCGCGATCGTCGATCGCGGCCTCGCGCTCGATCCGAAGTTCGGTTTGCTCTTCGCCGTGAAGGGCGAGCTGCTGTCGTACGCGGGCGATCTCGAAGGAGCGCGCCGCGCGACCCGCACCTGCCTCGAGGCGGTGCCGTCATCGACGCACTGCTTGGCCGAGCAGACCTCGATCGACAGCGAGCTCGGAGATTGCGCGGCGTACACCGCCGACACGCGGCGGCTCGCCGCGTCGAGCGGCTCGAGCCGTCTCCAGCGCGAGCTCGCGGGCGTCCTCTGGCTCGAGGGGCGCCCGCTCAGCGCCGTGCGCGCGGCGCTCGACCGTGGCACGAGCGCGCTCCCCGACAAGCGCCGTCCGATCGCGCAGAAGGAGGACGATCTCATCCTCGACGTCGTCACGGGCGATTTTGCGGCGGCCGAGCTCGCCGCGCGCGAGTACCAGCGCCTCGTCGCGAGCAGCGACATCCGCGGCGATCAGGCCCACGCGGCGCAGATGGTCATCGAGATCGAGCGCGAGCTCGGCGACGACGCAGCGGCCGCGCGCGTAGCGAGCGACTACCTCGCGCGCAAGGACGCGTGGGTGCTCGACCCGCGCCGCGAGGACTTCGCGATCGCGCACGACCCGACGCCGTGGATGGCGTCGATCGTCGCCAAGACGGGCGGCATGACGCGCGAGCGCTTCGTCGCGATGCGCGACGAGTGGGTGCGCGACTGGTCGGCGCGCGTGCTGCCCGCGTACCGCAACTTCGTATGGGCGCACGGGTACGAAGCGACGGTGGAGACTGACGCGGACGCGCGCGAGGCGATCGCGGCGCTCCCACGGTTCGGCGAGCTCCCGACCTACGGGCCGCGGACCAACGTCAACCTCGACGCGGGCCGCATGTACGTCCTCGCGCGCGACGCGGAGCACGCAGTCCCCGCGCTAGAGCGCGCGGCCCACGCGTGCGCCCAGCTCGACGTGCCGCTCCAGCACACGCAGGCGCACCTGTGGCTCGGTCGCGCGCTCGAGCTCCGCGGGGATCACGCGGGTGCTTGCGAGGCGTACGGCGTCGTCGAGACGCGCTGGGGTCACGCGGCGCGATCCGTGACCACGCGCGCCGCGAAGGAGCGCCTGCGCGCGCTTCGATGCGCCGAGCGGTGACTCCTGTATCCTTCACGCGATGGCGGAACGACGTAATCGGCTGCTCATCGCTTCGTTGATCGCGGGCGGCCTCTTCATGGCGAGCCTCGTCGGGCTGAGCATGTCGATCATCTCCTTCCGCGTGCCGTCGAGCTCGATGCGGCCGGAGCTTCCGCCCTCGAGCCGCATCTGGGTGAACCGGTGGGCGAGGTCGCCCGAGCGCGGTGACGTCATCGTCTTCGGATTCCCGGAGAACCCGTCGCAAGATTTCGTGAAGCGCGTGATCGCCGTGGGCGGCGATCGTCTCGAGGTGCGCGACGGACACCCGATCCTCAACGGATGGCCGGTGCCCTCGTGCAAGCTCGGTCCCTACGAGTACACCGACGAGGAGACGATCCCGCCGCACCACGCGGGCGACCTTTACGTCGAGTTCCTCGGCGCGCACGCGTACCTCGTGTTCATCGACACGGGCGTCACGGCGTTTGCGAACGGGACGTACGTCGCGAGGTCGGGCGAGTCTTGGGTCCTCGGCGACAACCGCATGAACAGCCACGACTCGCCGAACTGGTTCGGCGGCATGGGCGGCGGCGTCCCGCGCGAGCTCCTCCGCGGGCGCGTCATCGGCCACGACAAGCCCGTGCTCCCGCGCGACGCTTCCGCGGCCCTGCGCGCCGAGCTCGACGCGTGCCTCGCGAAGAAGCCCGCGCAGACGAGCCCGCCGTAAACCGCTGACCGCCGCACATGCAAAGCAGGTTGCTGGGGTAGTGGGCGTGGTGGTCCAGCCGAACTGAGCCCGTTGGTTTGCGCGGTTCATGGCCCTCAAGGGCAAGTAGGGCAGTAGGATGAGCACCATGGACAACCGTCAGGTCGCCGCAGCTGCGTCGCTTCTGTTCTTCGTTCTTCTCGCGTGCAAAGGCTCGGACTCGACCCAGGCGACGACGACGGCGTCGGCGTCCGCGACGGTTGCAGCTCCAACCACCACGGCGAGCGCGGCCCCCACGACGACCGCGACGGCGACCACGGTCGCGACGGCCACCGCGAGCGCCAATCAAGGGTCCTCGAACGCAGCCGACGTGACGCATTTTCCCGACGAAAAGAAGATCGACGAGAAGGCGACGCTCGAGTGGTCGAGCAGCAAGGTCCGCAAGAAGCCGCAGGGCGACGTGGTCGTCTCGCTCCCGAAGGGTACGAGCGTGACCAAGGTCGCCGAGCGCCAAGGCTTCTTCTTGATCACGTTCGCCGATCCGAAGGACTCGTCGAAGCAGCTCGAAGGCTGGGTCTACAAGGACGCCTTCACGGCCGAGGTCGCGATGGAGAGCACGCCCGTCGGAGGCAAATGCCCCGAGGGGATGAAGCTCACCGAGAGCGCGGCCACGGGCAAGGTGTGCAGCAAGACGTGTACGTCGAACGCGCAGTGCAAGAGCGGCTTCGTTTGCTACAGCGGCACGTGCATCTCCGCTCAGGGAGAGTGAACGCGCGATCATCGATGAAGCGCGCCGCAGCAGACGCATTCCTCCGATTGTCGCGTGCGGTCTTCGTCGCCCGGCGCGCGCTCGCGCACGAGGCGCCCGCGCATGACGACGCGCCGCCGGTCGTCGCGGGTCGCCGGCGGAACATCCTCTTCATCACCACGGATCAGCAGCGCTACGACTCGCTCGGCGTCACGGGGCACCCGCTCGCGCGGACGCCGTCGATCGACGCGCTCGCCAGCGGCGGCATCCTCTATCGGCGCGCCCACGTTCAAAACGTCGTGTGCATGCCGTCGCGCTCGACGATGCTCACGGGGCAGCACCCGCTCACGCACGGCGTCGTCGCCAACGGCATCTCGCTCGACGAACGCTCGCCCAACGTCGCGGCCACGCTGCACGGCGCGGGGTATCGCACGGCGCTCGTCGGCAAGGCGCACTTCGATCCGCACCTCGACCCGTTGCTCCGCTTCCCCGAAAACCAGCTCGCCGCGAGGCGATCGACGGGACCGTGGCGCGGCTTCGATCACGTCGAGCTCGCGACGCATGGACCGCTCGGCGGACATCACTACGCCGCTTGGCTCTGGGATCATCACCCCGAGGACGTCCGCGGCTTCGGCGCCGTGCTCACGGGGACCGGCGGGGGCGAGACGGGCGCGCCGGAGGTGAAGCTCAACCCCATCGCGCGCGAGCGCTATCACACCGATTGGATCGCCGAGCGCACGATCGCGTGGCTCCGCGCGCAGCCGCGCGAGGCGCCGTTCTTCTGCTGGATGAGCTTTCCCGATCCGCATCACCCGTTCGACCCGCCTCGAGACGAGGTGGACAAGCGCGGCGACTTCCGCGCGCGCCCGCTGCCGCCGGGTCATCCGGGAACGCCCGAGCGGATTCGCGCGATCCTCGCGAAGAAGCCGCGCCACTGGCTCGATTGGTACGACGGTCGCCATCGAAACCCGGAGGGCGGGCCGACGAGCTTCACGCCCGCGCGACTCACGCACGATCAGCTGCGCGAGGTCGACCACATGATCCAAGTCGAGAACGAGCTCATCGACGAAGCCGTGGGGCGCGTGATGCGATTTCTCGCCGAGGCTGGGGTCGACGAGCACACCGACGTCTTCTTCACGTCCGACCACGGCGAGCTCCAGGGCGACTTTGGTCTCCTCTTCAAAGGGCCGTACCACGTCGAGAGCCTCATGCGCGTCCCGCTCGTATGGCGACCCGCGCCGTCATCGAGGATCGTCCCGAGCGTGGTCGACGAGCCCGTGGGCTTGGTCGATCTCGCGCCGACGTTCTGCGCGATCGCCGGAATCGACGCGCCGAGCGAGATGCAAGGCTCCGCGCTGCCCGTCACGAAGGGCTCGCGCCGCGAGCGCGTGCTCACGACGTTCGACAGCCAATTCGCGTCGATCGGCATGCACCTTCGCACGATCTACCGCGACGGGATGATCTGCACCGTCTACGAGCCGAGCACCAAGGACCGCGGCGGGCGCTTCCCGATCTATTCGGCGGTGTGGCTGCACGGGTCGACCTTGCCGCGTTACGACGGCACGGAGGGCGAGCTCTACGATCTGCGAAACGATCCGCGCCAGTGGGAAAACCTCTGGGACGATCCCTCGCGCCGCTCGCTGCGCGACGAGCTCGTCGCCGATCTACGCGCGAGCTTGCCGCCCGAGCGCCTTCCGCGCCTCCGCGTGTCTGCGCCGACCTGACCAGGCTCGCTCGCGAAAGGGCACACGATCATCGAGCGTCAGGTGGGACACATCACGCGGCTCGTCGACGATCTGCTCGACGCGTCTCGAATCACGCGGGGCAAGGTCGAGCTCAAGCGCGAGCCTCTCGAGATCTCGCAGGTCATCGCGAAGGCCATCGAAATGTCGAGCCCGCTGCTCGAGCAACGCCGGCACCACCTCGACGTGGACGTGCTGGTGCGCGGCTTGGCGGTCGAGGGCGACACGCTCCGGCTCGCGCAGGTCGTCTCGAACCTCCTGATCAACGCGGCGAAGTACACCGAGCCGGGCGGGCACGTGACGGTACGCGCGCGTCGCGCTGGCGAGCGCGTCTTGCTCGAGGTCTCGGACGACGGAATCGGCATCGCGCCGAACATGCTCGAGCGCATCTTCGCGCCGTTCGCGCAGGAGCGCCAAGCGCTCGATCGCGCGCAAGGCGGGCTCGGGCTCGGGCTCACGATCGTCGCGAACCTCGTGAAGCTCCATGGTGGGACCGTCTCCGCGCATAGCGCGGGGCGCGGGAAGGGGAGCACCTTCACGGTCGACCTTCCGCTGGCGCGCTCGTCGACGACCGCTCGAGGCGTCACTCGCGGCCGCGTCCGCTCCTGCGTCGGTCGCAGCCGGAACGGTGCCGCACGCAGCGAGAACGAGGACTGCCCATCGCCGAACCATGTTCGATCAATACGCGCCGAGGGCGGCGTCGCGGCGCATTTTCCGTCGAACGTCGGCGGTGAGACGAGCATCGGGTCCTGGTAGCATCGCGGCATGTTCCAGCCGCTTCCTCCTACGTTCTCTCCGCCACGGCGGCGCGAGCTCCCAGCGCGGGTCAAGGGCGTGCTCGGCATGAAGGCGTGCGGCTCGGTCGCGATGATCGGGCTCTCGGCGATCTTGCTGTTCGCGTTCAACGACCGCGCGAAGTGGCCTGACGGGATGACGACGGAGCAGGCGCACCGCTTCGCGAACCTCGCGATGCTCGCGACCGGCGCGTCGCTCGCGGAGCTGCTCGGCGTCGCCGGGACCTGGAGCTTCAAGCGCTGGGGCGTCTACCTGCTCGCGTTCTTCTCGATGATCGGATTCGTGTTCCGCATCTCGGGCGGCGACAAAATCGGCGCGGCGGTGAGCGTCGGGTCGACCCTCATCGTCGGCCTCGTCGTCGCGTCGCGTTGGTCTGATTTCGACTGACGCCCAAGTTCATCTGGTCGACGCAAGTTGATCTGGTGACGCGGGGCGCGCCATCCAAATCGAAGTCGCGGCGGCGCTGCCGGTTTGGCGTGGCTGTTGCTCACAAAGGCGCCCATGGCGCAGACGCATACGACGACGCATGAGCGCGCGCGACGTTCCACGTATGTGCTTCACCCGTCACGAGCGGAGCTCAACGAGGGTCGCATCGCTGAGCTGATCCCCATTCGGTACGGGCGCATGCTGCGCTCTCCCTTCACGTTCTATCGCGGCTCGGCGATGAGCATGGCCACGGACCTCGCGACGACCCCCACGAGCGGCCTGCGCGTGCAGGCGTGCGGCGACGCGCACCTCATCAACTTCGGTGCGTTCGCCACGCTCGAGCGTCGCGTGATCTTCGACATCAACGATCTGGACGAGACGCTGCCCGCGCCGTGGGGGTGGGACGTCGAGCGCCTCGGCGCCAGCTTCGTCCTCGGTTGCCGCGACAAGGGCCTCAGCGAGAGCGACGCGCGCGACGAGGAAACCACGTGACCGAGGCGGCGTCCGTGCATCACGAGTTGGACTTCTCCCTCGTGCAGGGCGGGCCGTTCTATCGGCTCCTTTTGCGCGGCAAGTTGCTGCGCGCGCCGACCGGCCTCGTTTACCGGCGCGTGCTCGCTTGCATCGCCATCACCTGGCTGCCGCTCGTGATGCTCACAGCGCTCTCGGGCACGTTGGCGAAAGGGGTCGGCATTCCGCTCCTCTTCGACCTCGACGCTGGCATCAAATTCCTCATCGCGCTTCCGCTGATGATCGCCGCCGAGCCGATCGTCCACGCGCGAGCCAAGGAAGCCGCGCAGGAGCTCTTGGATCGCGGCCTCGTCGCGCCTCGAGACGAGCCGCGATTCGAGGCGCTCGTCGCTTCGACGATGCGCCTACGAAACTCCACGATCGTGGAGGTGGTGCTGCTCGTCCTCGCGCTCACCGGCGGCTACGGGCTGTGGCGCTCGACCGGCGCGATCCTCGACGTTCCGACCTGGTACTCCACCGCCCACGACGGAGCGGCCGGATTCACCGCGGCGGGCTATTGGTACGCGCTCGTCAGCCAGCCGATCGCGCGCTTCATCCTGTTGCGTTGGTATTTCCGCTTGCTCGTTTGGTACGTGTTCTTGTGGCGTGTCTCGCGGCTGAAGCTTCGCCTCAATCCGCTCCACCCGGATCGCGCCGGAGGCCTCGAGTTCCTCACGCACTCGGTCGTCTCCTTTTTGCTGGTGTCCGTCGCTCAAAGCAGCTTCGCGGCGGGGGTGATCGGGAATCACATTTTGCACGGGGGAGCGAAGCTGCCCGACTTCAAATTCCAGATCGCCGCCGCGGTCGTGATTCTCGCGCTGCAGGCTCTCGTCCCGCTCGTGTTCTTCTCGCCGCAGCTCGTCAAGACCAAGCTGGCGACCTCGTACGCGCTCGGCCGATTGGCGACGCGCTACACGAGCGAGTTCGACGAAAAGTGGCTCGCGGGTCGCTCCCCGCGCGGCGAGGCGTTGCTCGGCACGCCGGACATCCAATCGCTCGCGGACCTCGCGAACAGCTACCAGGTCGTCCGCTCGATGCGACCGGTGCCGTTCGCACCGCGCATGCTCCTCCAACTCGCCATCGTGGTCGCGCTCCCCATGATGCCGCTCGCTTTGACGATGGTGCCGCTCGAAGAGCTCCTCAGGGGCGTGCTCAAGCTCGTCATGTAGGGAGGAACACCGGTTGCAAGGTCGGTCGCTTCGAAGAAGGAGTCGAGCCATGGGCAGCAAGTTCAAAGAGAAGATGAACGTCACACGCAGCGACGCGGTTCACCGCATCGAGAGCCTCATCAAGGAGCTCGAGCGAGGAACAGTCAAGCTGGGCGACAAGACGTTCGAGATCCCCGCGGACGTCCGCCTCGAGATCGAGGCGAAGGGAGGCGAGCTCGAGATCGAGCTGAAGTGGCCGCTCAAGCAGGAGAAGCAGGACGAGAAAGAGGACGAGGCTCTGCCCGAAGAGCCGCCGATCCCGCTTCTTCCCCAGATGTGAGGCGAATCGCCGTCGCTCGACGCGCATCTCTCGCGATGGCTTCGAGCGACGACGACGTAGTCCGCGGACGCACGCAGCTCAGAGTCGGTCGCCGTACACTTTTGCCATGACGTCTTGGGCCTTCTGCAGACGATTCTGGACCATGGTCTGCATGTCGCCGATGAACTGCTTGACCTCCTGATTCGTGGCCAACGCTTTGTTGGTATCCAGAACGTGGATGACGCTCTGTTGAGTGTTGGTCACGAGGGTCATGTACTCTTTGTCGAAGGCATCTCCCTGGAGAGAGCCGAGCAGCGCCGTCTCGGCCTTCATTCGGTCGAGCAGGCTCTTGCCCTCCTCGGTTTGCGGGTCGAGCGGCACGATGGCGATGCTATTTCGTTTGGCGACGTCCGCGAGCTTCTGATCCGTAGTCGCATTCGCGGTCGCCACCGAGCGGGCAAAGTCCTTCACGAGGTCCGACTTGGCCCTCGTATTGGCCATCTCACTGAGATTGTTGGACCAACCAACGACCGCGTGCAGAGCCGAAAAGGCTTCGCTCAACTTTGCCGATTCTTGTTGATGGGTATTGCCCTGCCCCGACACTGGTTGCGGTGTGGCGAACGCCGCGCCGGCGATGAAGAGGGACATGAACGTGGCTGCGAGACTCGTGCGCAACATGATTGCTCTCCCTGTTTGGGTTCGCTCGGTGCGCTGCAACGTGCATTCCTCGCGTACGAGGATCAACACTTGCAGCCAGGTAGTTGTTTGAAGGAGCTCATCATGAAACGGCTAATCGCAGCTGGTGTGTCCATCATCGCAGTCGCCGCCGGCGTGGGCTGGAAGCTCGGGAGTCACCCGGACAGCGCCGCACCCCTGCAGGACGTCAGCCTCATCCAGCGCTCCGAGCACTCGCAACCCGGCCCGACCGAGGCGTTGGCGGGCATTCGCATCCGCTTGAGTCCCAGCGATTTCGACGACGCAATGAAGGTGAAGTCCGAAGACGTTCCGCAGGTGGCGATCGCCGCCGAATAGAGACATGAAGCGCTCCGTGCTCATGGCCGCGTTCGGTTGCCACCTCGCGCTCGTCGTGGCAGGCGCCGCTCATCTCACTTCTCGCGTGCCCGGGGCGCTCGGCAGGGGACTTCGTTTTTATGATGCACTGTCGGGGGCCGGCGACTCCTATTCGTTCTTCGCTCCGGCGGTAGGTCCTCAGCTGCGCGCGCGGTTCACCGTGTCCACTCCGCAGGGAGGGCGCTCCGAGGAGACCCTGGAGACCGGCAAGAGCCGCGAAGTCGGCTTTAGGCTCGGGAACCTCGCAGGCACCGTCTACATCGTTGCCAAGCGCACCGACCTGCGACGAGCGTTTCTCGCCGCGCTCGCAGCGAGTCGCTTCGGTGCACATCCTGAAGCAAACCGCGTGGAGGTGAGCATCGAGGAGTGGGAGATGCCCACGATGGCCGAGTACCGCTTCGGGGCGCGCCCACGGTGGCGCTCGTTGCAGGACGCCACGTTCGTACGCACGTCGAGGAACCGACGATGAGCGGAGGGAGCAGGTGGAGCGACACCCTGTTTCGGCCGGTGTCGGCTCGGCCGCTCGCCGGACTCCGGGTAGGGCTTTCGCTGCTCCTGCTCGTTCATCTCTTCTGGATCTCCGACGATATCCTCTCGCTACATGGCAATCGGGGGATCATTCCGTGGCAGCTCACGGACCTGCTGCGCGATCCATGGGTGCCCGGCCTCTCGACCCTGGCGAAGGCGCTTCGGTTCGTCGGGATAGGCGCGCACACCGCCGTTGTTCTTTTGCTATCGAGCTATGCCGCGACGCTGCTCGCGCTCGCTCTCGGCCTTCGCGCTCGGCTCTCGGCGTTTCTCGCGTGGGGCTTGCACCTCAGTCTCGTGACGAGCGGTTTCGCCTCTTATTATGGTGTCGATCAGCTCGCCAACACATTTCTGTTCTATCTATTCGTATTTCCGTCGGGACGCGCCTTGACGTTCACCTCCCGCCGCGATGGAACGTTGCCCGTCGGATGTCTGCGGGTCATGCAAATCCACCTTTGCGTGATCTATCTCGCGGCTGGTTTGGACAAAGCAATGGGGAGCCAGTGGTGGAACGGCGAGGCCATCTGGCAGACGGTCTCTCAGCCGGTCTTCAGCACGCTCGACCTCAGCTGGCTCGCGACTCGTTCGTGGATCCCGATGCTCGTCTGCTGGGCCACGTTGATCGTGGAGGTTGGCTACGCGGTCTTCATTTGGCCACGCCGCACCCGGAAGGCGTGGTGCATCGCGACGATCGGATTGCACCTGGGCACTTGCCTGTTCATGGGGCTCGTATTTTTCGCGAGCGTGATGATCCTCCTCACCAGCGCCCTCTTTCTGATCCCCGAGGAAGTCGAGGAGCGCGCTGTTGCGCCGCGGCGCAGGCCGGCCTTGGCGGCGCTCCTCGTGGCCATTTGCCTGCCATCGCTCGGGTGCGAGGCGAGAGGCAAGACGGGGCTCTCTCCCGATTTCGCGCCGGTCGTGGGCCGTCTCATGGCGCGTGACCGAGTTCCGGGCGTTGCCGTGGGCGTGGTCGAGCGGGGACACCTCGTCTACGCCCGCGGCTTCGGTTACCGCGACGTGGACGAGCACTTACCGGTAACGCTCGACACGCTCTTTCCGCTCGGGTCGTGCTCGAAAGCGTTCACGGCAACGGCAATCGCTCTGCTCGCGGACGACGGAAGGATCACGCTCGACGCTCCGGTGCGCCGCTACCTTCCCGATTTTTCTCTCGAGGACCCGGTGGCCTCGGCGACCGTGACGCCGCGGGATCTTCTCACCCATAGGAGCGGGTTACCCCGACACGATCTCTTCTGGTACGAGGCGCCGTTCTCGCGCGACGAGCTCTACTACCGCCTTCGATTCCTCGAGCCGAGCGGGCCGCCTCACGCGCAGTGGCGATACGATAGTTTGATGTTCGCCGTTGCCGGTCGAATCGTCGAGAAGGTGTCGGGGCAGAGCTGGGAGAGCTTCGTTCAGTCGCGGATACTCTCGCCACTCGACATGCATCGCACTCTGCTTTCGCCAGAGGCGATGGAGGCCGACTCCGATCATGCCGAGGCATACGCTCTGCGTGATGGCCGCTTGAAAAAAATACCCATGTTGAAGCGCTTGAGCGCGATCGCGCCCGCGGCAGCCGTGCAGACCAGCGTGAACGACCTCGCCCGCTGGCTCACGTTCCAGGCGACGAGATCGCCCGCGCTCCTCGGAGAGGGCATGTGCCGCGAGCTGCACCGCCCACAAGCCCGAATGCCAGCGGCGGACGAGCCCGAGGTCCAAGACCGCTACTACGCATTGGGCTGGATTCACGAGAGCTACCGCGGCCATCCCTTGGTGCTCCACAACGGAGCCATCGACGGATACACGGTGCATGTCGGCTTTCTCCCCGAGAGCGGGCAAGGGCTCATCATCCTGATGAACCGGGATCTCGCGACCGCTGCTCTGATGGCGCTCGCCTACAGCGCATACGATCGCCTCCTCGGGCTCGAGCCGCTCGACTGGGAGAAGAGGCTCGAAGAGAAGCCCACACCACTGCAGGAGGTCCCGGAGGCGGTGCTCGACTTTCCGATGGAGGCGGTCGTGGGGAGTTACGTTCACCCCGCGTACGGCGTGCTCACGGTCCGAGCCCAACGGGATGGCCTCGCGATGGAGTTTCGGACTCTTCGTCTCACGCTGGCCTATCAGGGCGACCGGCGGTTTCTCAGCCGTGAACCCATCGTCGACGGGGCGCCGCAGATCTCGGTTCGGTTCTCCAAAGAGAAGATTGGTGAGCCGCTGAAGCTCTACGTTCCGCTCAACTTCGATGAGGGCGATCCCGTGGAGGTTTTCACCCGCGTGAACCGATAGCCTCTACTCGTACCTCAAGCCATCCACAGGCCTCAGCTTGCTCGCCATGTACGCTGGATAGATCGTCGCCAAAGTGCAAATGAGCATCGCGGACGCGGCGACCGCGAGAAAATCCCACCCGCTCACGTGAACCGGCAATCGGTCGATGTAATAGACCTCGGGCGGCAATCGTAATCCGAACGCCCCGAGCCCCGCGCACTGCGCGAGCCCCGTGGCGACGCCGAACGCGGTCCCGATGCCGCCGATGACGATCCCTTCGGTCATGAACGTTCGCAAGATGTCGCCGTCGCTCGCGCCGAGCGCCTTCAGGATGGCTATTTCCTTGCCCTTCTCGGTGACCATCAAGAGCAACGTGCAGATGATCGAGAAGCTCGCGACGAGGATCGCGATCGACAAGATGATGAACGTCGCGAGGCGTTCGAGCTTCAGCGCGGAGAACAGGTTCTTGTTCATTTCGCGCCAGTCGCGCACGCGCAGATCCTCGCGGCCGACCGCGGCGGTCACCGCGGGCGTGTACTGATCGGCGCGCTCGGCGTCCTTCACCTTGACGTCGATCGCGCTGATTTTCCCTGCTGTCGAGAAGTACTCCTGCGCGACGTCCATCAGCGTGTAGACGTGGCTCGCGTCGTACTCGTACATGCCGCTGTAGAAGATCGCGGCCACGCGGAATTTCTTGGTCCTCGGCATGATGCCCATCGGACCGAGATCGCCGAGCGGGGACACGAGCGTGATCTCGTCGCCGACGAAGACGTGGAGCGTGTGCGAGAGCTCGCGGCCGATGATGATGCCCGGTCGCAGCGGCGGCGCCACGTCGATCGCGGCGCGCACCGCGGGATCGAGCTCGTCGTTCTGGAAGGCGAGATCAGCGCCCTTCTTGTACTCCTCGCCGTGCGGCCCGATGCCGATGACCTCCTCGGGCGGGATGTGCCGCAAGAGCTCCGGGTCCTCGAGGTATTTGAACTGGCCGACCTCGATGTTCGACTTGAGGTCGATGACCGCGCCGATGGTCTCGGGGTCGATGCCGCGCACGATGACGCCGGCGAGGTTCGACGGCGAGGACATCATGACCTCGCCCGAGACGACCGGCGTCGCGCCGACCACGCCGGGCACCGCGCGGACGCGCTCGAGGACGCTCGGTAGTCCGCGAAGGGCTGCTGCGACACCGTGTCGACCACGATGTGCGCGTTGTTGCCGAGGATCTTGCGCTTCAAGTCCGTGCTGAAGCCGCCCATCACGCTGATGACGCTCGAGAGCGCGCACGAGCTGATGGCGACGCCGCAGATCGAGAGGATGCTGATGACGGTCAAGAAGCCGCTCTTCTGCGAGCGCACGTGGCGCGCGCCGACGAACATCGAGAAGCGCGCGCCCTCGAGGCGATCGAGGATCCACGGAAGGAGCGACGCGAGAAGGAGGATCGTCGACGAGATGCCGAAGACGATCGTCGAGACGCGCGCGGCGGCGTCGTCCGGCGTCCACGCGGAGCCGCGCACGGGCGGGAGCGCGTGCACCCACGCCATGCTCCCGAGGAATCCAGCGGCGGAGACCCCGAGCGTCGTGCGGAGCATGATGCGCATGCTGCGCGTCGCGAACTCGGGCGTGTAGGGCGCGACCTCCGAGCGGCCGGTGACGCGCGTGTAGGCGTACGCGACCGAGATGCCGACGAGCGCGGTGCTCGCGCAAACGCCGACAACGCCCGCCGCGAGGCCGACGACCTGAATCGGCAAAAAGCAGAACCCGAGGAGCCAGAGCGAGCCCTTGTTTCCGCGTGAGGCGCGCCAGCTCGCGCGGAGCGCGGCGTTCGCCTTCATGTCCTGGTCGACGACGAAGTGCGGCGCGAGCGACAGGCCGAGGTAGACGACGCCGAACGAGAACGGGATGAGCGAGGCGAGCAGGAGGACGAGCTGGACCCACGCGAGCCGGAAGACGGCGCGCGGCTTGAGCCACCGGAGCGTCTCGTTCAACGTGAGCTTCTCGCCGCGCGCGGCCGCGATCCACGCGCGGAAGAGGCCCGCGCTGACCATCGTGAAGAAGAAGAGCTCGATGACGACCGCGGCGATCGAGCTCGCGGTCGTCGCCGCGTTCGGCGTGAGGATGTGCCGCTGCCGCAGCGTGATGGCGATGAACGCGCTCGTCACGCTGACGGCGCCCGCGCTCGCGAGCACCAAGAAGAGGGGCAAGAACAGCGCGAGGAGGTTCTTCTTGAGCGCGCCGGCCGCGTGACCGATCGCGTCGCCGACCGACCACGGCTGCGGGACCCCGATCATTGGACCCACCATCGAAACTTCGGACCTGCGCTTCGCTCCGGCGTGCGAGGTTTCATTGTGGCCTCAAGAGCGGGAACAGGATGACGTCGCGGATCGACGGCGCGTTGGTGAGCGCCATGACGAGGCGGTCGATGCCCATGCCGAAGCCGGCCGCGGGCGGCATGCCTTGCTCCAGCGCGCGAACGTAGTCTTCGTCGTAGTCCATCGTCTCTTCGTCGCCGCGCGCCTTCTTCTGAACCTGCTCTTCGAAGCGCGCGCGCTGGTCGTCCGGGTCGTTGAGCTCGCTGAACGCGTTGCACAGCTCGCGGCCGTGGACGAAGAGCTCGAAGCGATCGACCAGCTCGGGTCGCGAATCATTCCGCCGGGCGAGGGGAGAGGTCTCGAACGGGTAGTCTTTGACGAAGACGGGGAGGCTGCATTTCCCGTCTTTCGAGCGGTAATCCTCGGTCAAGAAGGGCTCGGCGAGGTACTCGTAGCAAGCGAAGAGGCGCTCGCCGTCGTTCTCGCACTTCTCGAAGCCCTTTCGGAAATTGCTCCAGTCGATCTTCTTCGCGCGCGCGGAGGACTTCGACCAGTCCTTCATCTTCTCGACGAATCCGGGCCTGAGGATGGGGACGATGTCGCCGCCAGCGAAGTCGCCGATCTCGGTCTTTTTGGCTGCGTTGGCGACCGCGTCGAACATCGGAACGCGCGCGAAGGGCTCGTCGATCGTGAAGGGACGCGCCGCGCTCCACCTCTTGTGCGCCTCCGGCATCGCGCGGGCGAGCTCGGCGTCCGCGAAGCGGAGCATCTCCTCGGTGAAGTCCATGAGGACGTCGTACGTCGCGTACGCCCAGTAGTACTCGAGCATCGTGAACTCGGGGTTGTGCCGGGTCGAGATGCCCTCGTTTCGGTAGCAGCGGCCGATCTCGTAGACGCGCTCGAGGCCGCCGACCACGCAGCGCTTGAGGAAGAGCTCGGGCGCGATGCGCAGGAAGAGGTCGAGGTCGAGCGCGTTGTGGTGCGTCGTGAACGGACGCGCGATGGCGCCGCCGATGAGCGTCGTCATCGTCGGCGTCTCGACCTCGAGGAAGTCGCGGTCGTCGAGGATCTTGCGGACGGCGCGCACGACGAGCGAGCGCGCGCGGAAGATCTCGCGGGCCTCGTCGGTCGCGATCAGGTCGACGTATCGCTGGCGGTAGCGCGTGTCGACGTCGGTGATGCCGTGCCACTTCTCGGGGAGCGGGCGGAGCGATTTCGTGAGCACGCGGAACGTGCTCGGCGCGATCGACAGCTCGCCGCGCTTGCTCGCGGTGATCGTCCCCTTCGCCTCGAGGATGTCGCCCACGTCGACGTCCTCGAGGCGCGCGTACGCGTCGCCGAGCTTCGACTGATCGAGGAGCAGCTGGAGCTCGCCCGTGCGATCGCGGAGGCGAACGAACGAGAGGGCGCCGCTCGAGCGGAGCGCGATCACGCGACCCGAGACGTGCGCGGACGCGCCGAGCGCGTCGACCTTGGCGGGATCGTATTTGCCGTCGGCCTGCCGCGCAGGCGCGCACCTCTCGCGTACGGCCGCGACGTCGTCCACCGACCCGCCGAACTTGGCGAAGTCGTTCGCGAACGGGTTTTCCCCGCGCGAGCGGATGCGCTGCAGCTTGTGGCGGCGCGCCTCCAAAATGGCCGCTTCAGCTCCCAGATTCTCCGGTTTTTGCGCCTCGCTCATGGCAGGCGATGGTTTAGTCCAAAACCATGAAACAATCGACGCGGTCGCGCGTCAGTAGCCTCATGAATCGCCCCGCGCTCATCGTCATTTTTGCCGCGGGTTGCGCCGCGCCCGCGCCGAACACGACGGCGCCGCAGGTTACCGCGACGATCGCGTCGGCGGCTCCGCCCGTCGCCGAGGCTGGCGCCCCTGCTCGGAAGAGCGCGCGTCGAGCTCGGCGTCCGAAAGGCGACGTACTTCTTGGGTGAGAACGTGCTCGTCGATTTCTGCGTCGTGAACACGAGCTCGACGCCCTTGGAGATCAGCGTGGGCGGCGACTACCGCGGATCGTCGCGGAGCCTTCGGTTCAAGGTGGAGGTGCGCGACAAGAGCGGCGCGCTCCTTCCGGATCCCGATCCGGAGCCGGTGAATTTCGGCGGGCTCGGGTATTCGCCGAAGATCGCGCCGGGCGACAAGTGGTGTCAGTCGCTGCCGCTCGTGCGGTACGCGCGCGTCGACGCGCCGGGGACGTACGCGGTGACCGCGACCCACGACCTCGGATGGAGCGCGCCGGCGCCGCGCGGATCGGCGAGCGTGACGTTCGTGGAGCCGACCGCGGCGGACGCGGAGCGCGTCGTCGCGGCGATGGAGAAGCTTCCAGCGGACCCCGAGACGTCCGCGGGGAAGACGTCGGTCGATTACCAGGACTACTCGACGCTTCGCTACGACGCGTACGTGACGCCGCTCTCGGCGCGCGCGGGTCACGACGTGCGCGCGATCGCGGGGCTCGCCGAGATCCCGACGGAGAACGCGACTCGCGCTCTCGTGAGCCTCCTCGGGAGCACCAACGCGGACGTCGCGCGCGCTGCGGCGCGTGGGCTCGCGATGCGCTTGCCCGATCCCGCGCTCACGGGCGCGCTCGGAAAGCGAAACCCGTTCGAGAACGCCATGACGCCGCAGCGGAAGTACCTCTCGGCGCACGCGTGGTCGCGCGCGTTCGAGCCCGACGTGCGGAGCGCCGCGAAATCGCGCCTCACGTCGGCTGACTCGCGCGATCAAGCCGACGGAGCGTTCATGCTCGAGGCCGTCGGAACGCCCGCGGAGGGTCTCGACCTCACCAAGGCGCTCGACGCCGCGATCGAGCGCACGCGAACCGTGCCCGCCGAGACCGACATTTACCCGGTCCCGCGCGGGGCGTGCCAGGAGCTCTTGCGCGCGGCGGAGATGCTCGTCGCGCGCGGGCTCGCGCCGAGCGCGTCGCCGAAGACGCCGGGTGAGATCGCCGTGTGGCTCGTCGCGCTCGGACGCGCGAAGCCTCGCGGCTGGGAGGCGGAGCTCGAGCGCGCGATGAAGCATGCGATCCCATACGTTCGCGAGCTCGCGCTCGACCACGCGCCGACCGGCCTTCCCGCGTCGCTCGTGCCAGTCGTCGCGAGCGATCTCGCGCACGCCGACGCGGACGTCGTGGTTTCGGCCGCGCAGCTCGCAGAGCGCGAGCACGTCGCGTCGCTCGCGAACGACGTCGTGCGTGCGATGGGCAAACAAAAGGGGCTCCGTCTGAACATCGTGAGCAACGCGGCCTACGCGCTCGGCGCGCGGAAAGAGCGCGTGGACGCGCTCATTGCGCTGCTCGGCAAGAGCGACACGTTCGACGAGGCCATGAGCGAGCTCGTCGGCCTCCTCGACTCGCACGGTCGCTCGAGCAGCGGCGAGGTCCCCGCCGGAGAGCGCCCCGTCCTCGCCGCGCGCTGGAAGGCGTGGGCCGGCAAGCACGCCGCGGAGATCCGCGCCGGCACGAAATTGCCGGTCGAGAGCGATCTCGTGCCCTCGAGCTGGAAGCTCGAATGATCCGAGCGCACGTCCGAATCGAGCCCTTCGATCTCGTGCGCTCCTTCGCGCTCCAGCGATTCGGGCTCTACGATCCCACGGCCGAGCTCTCCGCGCGCAAGCTGCGGAAGGCGTTCGCCGTGTCCGCTGACGCGCACTGCGTCGTCGAGGTCCTCGTCGAGGGCGACGGCGTGACGGTGTCGGCGGACGGCGCGACCGAGGCCGAGGTCGTCGCGGATCTCGTCGACGCGCTCGAGACCGACGACGGCGTGCGCGCGTTCTCTCCGGGGCACCCGCTCCTCGCGAAGCTCCATCGCGCGCGCGCGGGCCTCCGCCTCGTGCGCGTCCCGTGGCGCTTCGACGTCGCGTGCTGCGCCGTGCTCCAGCAGCGCGTCACCGTGCGCGAAGCGTGGCAAGAGTGGGGTCGCATCGCGAAGCGCTACGGCGCGGCCGTGGGCGGCCTCCGCGTCTTTCCGAGCGCGGAGAGCATCTCGCGGATGGATTCGTGGCGCTTCGAGGAGCTCGGCGTCGATCCGAAGCGCACGCGCGCGATGATCGGCCTCGCGCGCGACGTGCAAAGGCGCGGCACGTTCTCGTGGAAGGACCTCGCGCGCGTTCGCAAGCACATGCACGCCGTCCGCGGCATCGGTCCGTGGACGACCGAGATGACGCTCGGCTTCGGCTACGGCGATCCCGACGCGCTCCCGCTCGCGGACTTGCACTTGCCGCACCTCGTCACGTGGGCGCTCGCGCGAGAGGCGCGGGGAAGCGACGAACGCATGGTGGAGCTCCTCGAGCCGTTCCGCGGGCACCGCTTTCGCGCCGTGCGGCTTTTGCTCGATGCCGGTATCGTCGTTCCCCGAGCGTGAATTTCGTCCTCTTCTTCGTGGTGTCGTGCGGCAGCCTCGCGGGAGCGCTCGTTGCGCCGTACGGAAAGCCGAGCGCGCCGCGCGCGACGCTGGCGCTCGCGCTCTCGATCGCGGGCGTCTTCGCGCCGCGCTTTCTCACGCGCGAGTGGCCGATCCTCCGAACGGTCTTCGCGTTCGCGATGGTCGCGTCGCTCTATCGCGTGATCGCGATCGTGCGCAGGCCCGACTCGCCGCTGCTCGGTCGCGTCCTCGCGGCGACGCTCCCCGTGATCGACGCGCGGCGCGTCGCGCGCGTGCCTCGCGCGTTTCTTCCCGAGGCGTTCATCGTGGGCGCGGTCAACGTGCTCCTCGCGCTCGCGCTCTTTCGGTGCGCCGCGCTCGTGCCGCCCGCCGCGCCGTATTCGGGCGTGCCGAACGCGCTGCGCACGCTCGTCGGAGGAGCCTCGGCGTACTTCCTCGTCGACGGCACGGCGCGCCTGCTCACCGCCGTGTCGAGCGGGCTCGGGCTCGACATCGGTCCGCTCCACGACGCGCCGATCCTCGCGCGCAGCGTGGGCGAGCTCTGGGGGCGCAGGTGGAACCGCTCCGTCCACCGGTGGCTCGACGACAACGCGTTTCGCCCGGTCGCCAAACGCTTCGGCCTCGGCGCGGGCGTCATGGCCGCGTTCGTCGCGAGCGCGGTCTTGCACCTCGTGCCGATGTGGATCGCATACAACGGCCGCGCGGCGGCGCAGATGGGCGCGTTCTTCTTCATCCACGGCGTCGTCGTCGTCCTCGAATCGCGGCTGCGCGTCGCGCGCTGGCCGCGCGCGCTCGGTCACCTGTGGACGCTCGGCGTCTTCGCCGCGACCGCGCCGCTCTTCGTCGAGCCGCTCCTCGAGTCGATGGGCGCCTAGCGCGCGCGCTTCCTGTATTGCGCCGGCAGGCCCTGCGGAAAGCGCGCGTACTCGTGCAAGAACGCGAGGTCGGATTTCTTGTCGGCGAACGCGAAGCGCCCTTGGTCCGCGGCGACGGGCAAGAGCGCGCCGGTCGAGATAGCGCCCCAGATCGGCCCCGTGAAGATCAGGAACAAACCGTGCGACAGCGTCGCGAGGCCGCCGACCGCCGACCACACCGCGAGGACGCCGATGAGCGTGCCGTTCGCGTAGCGCGTGAGGATGACGCGGCGAATGTCGCTCGTCTCGATCGTCACGAGCGCGGTGCCCTCGAGGAGCGTGACGCGATCCTCGGTCGCATCGAGGAGCTCGCCCGTCGTCCGCGACTCGTCGACGCGCACGACCGTCACCTCGGCGCCGCTGACCGGGACGTCCTCGATCGGCACGCGGAGGGTCACGTCGCTCGGCGCGACCGCGGATCGCCCGAGCTGGCCGGGGTCTCCGCACGCGAAGAGCGAGAGCGCCGCGAGCGCGAGTCGCTTCATCGCGTCACCCGCGTTTGCCAGAAGATGCGGTCCATGTCGGGCTCGAGCACCTTGAAGCGCGGCGCGAGCTTCTTCAGCGCGGCGCTCGGGTTCATCACGAGCTGCAGCGCGGCGAGCTGGTCCTCTTCTTTGAGCCACTCGTCGCGCATCCACTCGTAGTAGTAGCCGCGCGACTCGAGGAAGAGCTCCTGGTCCCCTTCGGGCAAACGGAACGCGAGCGTGTACGCGTCGCCGGGGTGCGTGACGAGGTGCTTCTTCGGGTCGAGGAGCGCGTCGAGCGCGTGCGCGTCCGGCTCACCGGAGCGTGTCACCTTGACGGGATCGAGCGCGACGGGCGTCACCGCGTCGCCCACGTTCACGAGCGCGAGCTGATCGATCTTCCAGTTCCCCTTGGCCATCGTGAGCCGAACGGTGACGTCGCCGGGCGGCGAGATCGTCCGGGAGGAGCACGAGCTCCGCCTCGCGCGCGATCGGGCCGACCTCGCCGACCGTGCCCGCGCTCACGAATGCGCCGTTCGCTGCGCGCGCACCGACCTCGATGTCGCCGAGGAGCGCTCCGGGCGAAGAGAACGCGGCCTTCCCTTGCTGCTCGAGCGCGGTCATCCAATCGCCGTAGCGCGAGCCCATGAACGCGATCGCCTGATAGAAGAGGAACGTGTTGAGGAGGCTGTTCCTGTCGACGACGAGCAACCCGACGCGCTCGCGACCTTCGCGGTGGAACGTCGCGTCGAGCGTCTCGCGCTCGGCGAGGTCGGTCGAGCTCGCGGGCGATTTGTATTCGTCGCCGTCGGCCGCGGCGAGCGTACGCGTGACGTCGCGATCGCCCGCCTTCGCCGACGTGGGCGCGCGGAAGCTCGTGGCGGAAAAATAGGTCGATTTCGCGCGGAGGACCCGTCCGCCCGGAGGTCGCGTCGCGGCGAGGACGCGCACCGAGTCGACCACGTGCGTCTCGAGCGCGTCGTTCGTCATCGTCACGTCGAAGTCGCGGCTCTTCGGCTTCGCGGTCCACATCGCGTCGACGTCGGTCGCCTCGAGCGAGCGCGCGACGCTCGATGAAAAGCCCTCGGCCTGGAGCGACGTCCCGCTGCCGTCCTCGGCGAAGAACGTCGGGCACGATCCGAAGCACGCCTTCGTGTTCGCGAGGCACACGACCGTGAGCGCGAGCGACGCGCCGGTGCCGATCGCCATGCCGATCATCGACCCCGTGCCGACATCGACATCGTAAGGCCGGTTCGTCTCGATGAGCGCGACGTCCGTGAGCGACAGCGTGATGTTGCGCTCGCCGCCCACGCGAACGCGATTCGGGCCGTACTCGAGGCCGCGCCCGCGAATCGAATTCGTGCCCTCTTCGATCGACCAGCGCTCGAGGACGAACACGCGGCCGTCCGCCATGTGACACTTGATGAACGGGGCGCGCGTCGCCGCCTCGGCGATCTTGGCGATGTCCGTGGGCGCCGCGAAATGCGCCTCGTAGAGCGTGCGCGTGCACGCGGTCGTCAGGACGAGCGAGAGCGCCGCGATCCCCCGCTTCACGTCAGTAGCCCTCGGCCTTCGAGATGATCTCGTTCATGATCTCGCGCGTGCCGCCGCCGATCGGGTAGAGGCGCGCGTCGCGATAGAGGCGCTCGACGACGTACTCGCGCATGTAGCCGTAGCCGCCGTGGATCTGCACCGCTTGATCGACGACGAACGTGCACATGTCCGTCGCGGTGTTCTTGGCCATCGCGGCGAGCTGCGGGCCGGCGTCGCCGCGGATGTAGCGCGTCGTCACCTCGCCCGTGAGCGCGCGCGCGGCGGCGATGCGCGTCGCCATGTCGGCGAGCTTGTGGCGCGTCACCTGAAAGCCGGTGAGCGATTTGCCGAACGCGTGGCGCTCGCGCGCGTACGCGACCGACTCGCGGTAGGCGAGCTCGGCGATCGCGACGCACTGCGCCGCGAGGAACAGCCGCTCGGTGACGAAGTTCGCGACGATCATCGCGAAGCCGCCGTTCTCCTCGCCGATCAGGTTCGAGGCCGGCACGCGGCACGACTCGAACGAGAGCTCCGCGGTGTCGCTCGCCCACCAGCCGGTCTTCTTCGAGCTTCTTCGACGCGGAGAAACCGGGCGTTCCGCGCTCGACGACGAGCATCGAGATGCCCGCGTGGCGCCGCGCCGCCGGTGCGCACGGCGACCGTGAACGACGTCGGCGCGAACGCCCGACGTGATGAACGTCTTCTGTCCGTCGACCACGTAGGAGTCGCCGTCGCGCACGGCGCGCGTCTTGAGCCCGGCCACGTCGCGAGCCGCCGCCCGGCTCGGTGATGGCGAGCGCTGCGATCTTCTCGCCGCGCAGGACGGGCTTCACGAAGCGCTCGATCTGCGCCTCCGTGCCGAACCGGATGATCGGCGGAAGCGCGATGCCGTGGCTCCCGAGCCCGACGACGGTCCCGACCGATTTGCCGGCGAGGATGAGCTCCTCGCACGCGACGAGCACGTGCGAGATGTCGCCGCCCGCGCCGCCCGCGTTCTCCGGATAGCCGAGGCCGAGCAACCCGGCGCTCGCGAGCTCGCCGTAGAGCGCGCGCGGGAACTCCTCGGCTTCTTCCCACGCGTGCGCGTGCGGAGCGATGTGGCGCTCGGCGAACTTGCGGGCCTGCGCGCGGAGCGCCGCGTGCTCGTCGGTCTCGAAGAGGTACGTGGCCATCGACACGACAATACCACTCGCTCTCGCGAACGATCTCGCTGAAGACGACGGGCGAGTGCGCTACGCTCGCGCGTCGTGCATGTCCTCCGGTCGAAACGCGTCGTCGCGAACGGAAGCCTCGCGCCGCGCGCCGTCTGGATCGAGCGAGAGCGCATCGCCCGCGTGACCGACTGGGCCGACGTGGGCGAAGCGCCCGTGACCGACTTCGGCGACGCCGTGATCATGTCGGGCGTCGTCGATTCGCACGTGCACGTGAACGAGCCGGGCCGCACGTCTTGGGAGGGCTTCTTCACGGCGACGCGCGCGGCCTGCGCGGGAGGCGTCACGACGATCGTCGACATGCCGCTCAACAGCATCCCCGCGACGACCACGGTGCGCGCGCTCGAGGAGAAGGCCGCGGCGCTCGAGGGGCAGTGCGCGGTCGACGTGGGCCTCTGGGGCGGCGCGGTTCCGGGCAACGACGGCGAGCTCGGCGCGCTGCTCGCCGCGGGCGCGCTCGGCTTCAAGTGCTTCCTCGTCGACTCGGGCGTGCCCGAGTTCGGTCACCTCGGCGAGCGCGATCTCGCGCGCGCGATGGACGTGCTCGCGCGCGAAGGCCAAGGCGCGCCGCTCCTCGTTCACGCCGAGCTCCCGGGGCCGCTCGAGCGCGCGCAAAGCTCGCTTCCGAGCGACCACAAAAGCTACCTGCGCTATCTCGCGTCGCGCCCCCCGGAGGCTGAAATCGAGGCGATCGCGCTGCTCCACCGCGAGTGCGCGCGGACGAGGGCGCGCACGCACGTCGTCCACCTCTCGGCCGCCGGCGCGATCGCGACGCTCGCGCGCGCGAAGGACGAGCGCCTCCCGCTCAGCGCGGAGACCACGCCGCATTACCTGAAGCTCGAGGCCGAGTCCGTGCCCGACGGCGCGACCGCCTACAAATGCGCGCCGCCGATCCGCGAGCACGAAAACCGCGAGCGCCTGTGGAAGGGCCTCCGCGACGGCGTCGTCGACATGGTCGTGACCGATCACTCGCCGTGCACGCCGGAGCTCAAGAAGCTCGACCTCGGAGATTTCGAGGCCGCGTGGGGCGGCATCGCGTCGCTCCAGTTCGGCCTGCCCGTCGTGTGGACCGAGGCGCGCGCGCGAGGCGTGACGATCGCCGAGGTGGCGCGCTGGATGAGCGAGGCGCCCGCCGAGCTCGCGGGGCTCTCGCGCAAGGGCGCGATCGAAGCGGGGCGCGACGCGGATTTCGTCGTCTGGCGTCCGGAGGCTGATTTCACGGTGAAAAAAGATTGTATTCTGCACAAGAACAAAGTGACGCCCTACGAAGGACAAACGCTCTACGGCGTCGTGGACGCGACGTACCTCCGCGGTGAGCGCGTCGACGCGAGCTCGAGCTCGACCGCGGCGCGTGGGCGTTGGTTGAAGCGGGGCGCGTCGTGAGCTTTCACGATCTCCCGAACGTCGCCTCCGAGCGCCTCGGCGCGGTCGCGCTCTGGGCGAGCGACGACTTCTTCGCCGAGAAGGAGAACCTCCTCCGCGATCGCCCCGCCGAGTGGCGCGAGCACGACTACACCGATCGCGGCAAGTGGATGGACGGCTGGGAGTCGCGGCGGAAGCGCGCCGTAGGTCCCGACGTCGAGGACGCGGCGATCGTTCGACTCGCGCTCCCCGCGGTGATCCGCGGCGTCGTCGTCGACACCGCGTTCTTCCGCGGCAACTTCCCCGAGCACTGCGCGATCGAAGGAACGACCGCGCGAGAGGGCACGCTCGTCGCCGAGCTCCTCTCCGACGCGACCGAGTGGATCGAGATCGTCCCGAGGAGCGCGCTCCAGGGCAACCACGCGAACGCGTTCATGGTCGAGAGCCCGATCGCGTTCACGCACGTGCGCCTTCGCATCTTCCCCGACGGAGGGGTCGCGCGCCTTCGCGTCCACGGCGATCCCGCGCCCGACTGGCTGCGCATCGGCGGCGCGGCAGGCGCGTTCGATCTCGCGGCGCTCGAGAGCGGCGGCTCGGTGCTCTCGTGCAGCGACATGTTCTTCGGCCCGAAGCACAACCTCATCCAACCGGGTCGCGCGCGGAACATGAGCGATGGCTGGGAGACCAAGCGCCGCCGCGGCGTCACGAGCGAGACTCACGACTGGGTCCTCGTGAAGCTCGCGGGGCGCGGCACGATCGACCGGCTCGAGCTCGACACCGCGTTCTTCCTCGGAAACTTCCCCGACACCGCGCTCGTCGAGGGCTGCGACGGCGATCCCGCGAGCGCGGAGTTCCACGTGGTGCTCCCGCGCACGAAGCTCATGGGCCACACACGGCATCTGTTTTCGAGCGAGCTCGCTGCGCGCGGACCGTTCACGCACCTTCGGCTCAAAGTGTTCCCCGACGGCGGCGTGAGCCGGCTCCGGGCGTTCGGCAAGCTCGAGGCCGCGGCGCGCGACGACGCCGCCGCGCATTTCCTCGCGTCGTCGTCGCCGCGCGATCTCCGCGCGCGCTTGCACGCGTGCTGCGCGTCGCGCCGGTTCGTCGAGACGATGGCGAGGGAGCGACCCTTCGACGCCGGGGGCGCGTCGATGTCCGCGCGCGCGCGCGAAATCGTCGCGGGGCTCGCTGAAGCCAATCTGCTCGAGGCCTTCGCGGGCCACCCGCGCGTCGGCGACAAATCCAGAGAGAGCGCGAGCGCGCAAGAGCAAGCCCGCGCGCGCGCCGGCTCTCCCGAGACGCTCGCGGCGCTCGCCGAGGCGAACCGCGCGTACGAGCAGAAGCACGGCTTCGTGTTCCTCGTCTACGCGACGGGAAAGACCGCGGACGAGGTGCTCGACGCCGCGCGGCGACGATTGCAGAATACACGTGAAACGGAGCTGAAAAACGCGGCGAACGAGCTCGCCGACATCACGCTGCTGCGGTTGCGAAAGCTCGTGGGAGGAGCCTGACATGGGGATCACGACGCACGTCTTGGACACCGCGCGCGGCGCGCCTGCGCGAGGCGTCCCCGTGAAGCTCGAGGCCGCGCACGGTGATGGCTGGGAGCTCGTCGGCGAGGGCGAGACCGACCTCGACGGCCGCTGCAAGACGCTCATCCCGCCGGACGCGGCGCTCACGCCGAACGCGTACCGCATCACGTTCGACACGCACGCGTACGCGCGCAAGAACCTCCTCGAGTGTTTCTTCCCGATCGTGCAGATCGTCTTCGACGTGCGCGACAGCTCGCAGCACTACCACGTGCCTCTCTTGCTCAGCCCGTACGGATACTCGACGTATCGTGGCAGCTGAGCGCCGCTGGGTCACGGGCCTGGTCCTCGCGGCGTCGTCGCTCGCGCTCTTCGCGACGAGCCCCGCGCGCTGGTCGGTGGCCGGGACGATCACGGGGCCGACGACTCCCGCGCCGGGACGCGCTCTCCTCGTGGCGATCGACGCGAGCCAGGAGCCGCGCATCTCGGCGACGGGATTTCCGGCGTCGTCCAGCGGCGTCAGCGATGCGCCGTGTCTCGATCGACTCGTCGGCGGCAAGATGACGTGCCTCCTGCCGCCGGACGCTCCGCTGACGGGTCTCGAGCTCCGAGGCACGTGCGGCGGCTGTAAGACGTGCGCGCCGCCGCCGGGCGCGTTCGTCAGAGCAGACGTCAAAGAGACGGACGTGTGGATCGACGGTGACACGGGCGCGACCAAGGAGACGCTGCCATCGCACGCAAAGAGCTCGATCGCTTCGCGCGTCGACGTCGTGGTCTCGGGCGCGAGCTTCGCCGTCGTGCGGCTCGTCGTTCGTCCGCGCGGTGGAGGGCTGCCGATCTTCAACGAGGAGCGATCGTGCGGGCTCGACCCCGCGAGCGCGAAAGCGACCGCATCGTGCACGTTCTTGATCTTCGACTCGGCGCTCGGCGCGGTGCACGACGTGGACCTCAGCGCCGAGGCGACCGGTTACGGCGCGTGCGCCGCGCCTGGGAAGGCGTGCGCGCCGCCTCGAACGATCCACGTCGACAGCGTGCGCGTCGTCCCGTGAAATCGCTGGTTCACCCGATCACGCTCGCGGCGCTCGCCGTGCTCGTCGTGAACGACCACGTGCTCAAGGCGTGGTGGCCCGGCGTGATCACCGGCAAGCTCTCCGACGTCGCGGGGATGATCCTCGCGCCCGTCGTGCTCGCGGCGCTCGTCGAAAGAATCACGGGGCGCCGCGCGCCGTGGGGGTGCGTGGTCGCGGTCGCGATCGTGTTCGCGCTGACGAAGACGTGGGCTCCTGCGACGCGCGCCTACGAGGTGTTCTTCGAGACGCTTCGCGCGCCCATGCGCTTCGTCCTCGTGCACGTCTTCGCGCGGCCCGCGTTCTCCGAGCGCATCGTGCTCGTGCGCGACCCGACCGATCTCGTCGCGATCCCGTTCGGCGCGATCGCCGCGGCGATCGTCAGCGCGGCGAGCCCGCCGCCGGCCGGGTCCGATGCACAGGCGACGTCACACTCACGGCGAGTTGAACGCCGAGCCACGCGATCACGATGAGGACGACGATCGCGACGCCCACGCGCGACACCTGCGCGATGCGGCGCGGCTTTCCCGGGTAGAACGCCTTCGCGAGCGCGACCTCGGGATCGTCGGGTCGCTTCGCGACGACGCGCTTTCCGCGCGGAAGCGGCGGCTCCGTGAGCTCGGGCGGGCGCGGTCGCTCCGACGACGGCGCGGGCGCGTCGCGATACCCGGCCTGCGGACCGCCGGGCGGAGGAAACCGCGGCTCGCTCATCAGCGGGTTTTCCGGTTCTCGAGCACTTTCACGAAGCTCTTCGAGCGAAGCTCGTCGAGCGTCAAACCCGTGGCGAGCGCTTCTTGTTCCGTCAGCGCACCGCACGTCAGCCCGCGGAGGAAGAAGTTGAGCAGACCTTGCCCCGTCGCCGCGTCGTCGAACACGTCGCCCACGAGCGTCGCCTGCGCGGCCTTCTCGACGAAATTCCGCAAGCGCTCGGTCGCCGCGGCCTTCGACTCGAGGAAGAACGAGATCACCGCCGCGTAGCGCGTCGGGAGCTGCGCGGGGTGCAAATCCCAGCCCTGATAAAACCCCGTCTCGAGCGAGTGCCGCACGTGCGTCGCATGAAGCTTCCACGCGGCGTGCACCGTCTCGCGCGTGCCCGACGGGCATCACGTTCGTCGCGCCGTCCGAGAGCATCACGCCGGTGCCCGCGAAGGCGACCTGCATCATGTTCTTCGCGAAGTCGCACGCGGGGTGGAGCATGTGCTGGTGCGCCGCGGTGATGCCCATGCTCGCCGTGTAGTCGTAGGTCCCGAAGTGCGCGCCGAAGAGCCGCCCGTCGCAGGCGTCGTGGATGAGCGGGAGCGCGGCGCGCCCGTCCGGCGTGAATATCGTCTGCGGCTGCTCGACCATGATCTCGATCGGGACGCGATCGATCCCGAGGCGCTTCTCGATCGCCGAGAGTCGCTCCACGAACACGCGCACCTGATCGATGTGTTGGATCTTCGGAAACGTGACGACGAAATTCGGCGGGAGCCCGCCCGCGCGCGCGAGGTGCGTGAGGAAGACGTCGAGCGTGCGCGTCGCGCGCTCGTGGAGCTCGCGCGAGTAGCTCTTGATGCGAATGCCGATGAACGGCGGAAGCGTTCCCGCCGCGTGGCCCGCTGCGACCTCCTTCGCGGCGACCTCGACGTCGTGATCCTCCTCCGCGTCGGGTCGCGTGCCGTAGCCGTCTTCGAAATCGATCCGGAAATCCTCGACGGGCTCGCGCTCGAGCTTCGCGACGACGCGTGCGTAGACCGTCTCGGCGAGGTCGGCGGGAAGACCCACGGCGCCTGCGAAGGTGCTTCGCGTCGGGCGCGTTCGCTTCGAGCGCCTTCTTCGCGAGAACGCCGAGCTTCTGCGTGGTGTCGCGCTTGAAGAGGTGACCTCCTCCGTAAACGGTATGCACTGGCTGGCGCGCGGCGGATTCGCCCGGGTAGCGCGCGGAGATCGCCGCGAACGCCGCATCGAGGGTCGTCATGGTCGATATTCTACACCTGCTGAAAGCGCTCACCCGCGCGCACCCGCGCCGTTTGCGTTCGGATGAGGCAAAAGTGCAAGGGAAGCGGCCTTTGGGCTCGCAAAGATGGTGAAGCGCTGAGTTTTCTTTTGCGCGTTTGGTGTATCGTTAGTTTGGGCCGTCATGTCGACACCCTCGTTACCGGACGTGGGGGACGTCATCGCCGACAAGTACCGTATCGACGGTCAGCTCGGCGAAGGCGGGATGGCGGTCGTGTACGCGGCGCAGCACACGCTGCTCGACAAGCCGATCGCGATCAAGATCCTCTCGCCCGAGCTGCCGCATTTGCCGGAGGTCGTGAACCGCTTCCTCACGGAGGCGCGAGCAGCGGCGCGCGTCGACAGCCCGAACGTCGCGCGCGTGATGGACGTCGGCACGCTGCCGAGCGGCCTGCCCTACATGGTGATGGAGCGGCTCGACGGTTGCGACCTCGAGGAGCTCCTTCGGCTCGAGAAGCAGCTCGCGATCCCCGACGCGGTCGACTACGTGCTGCAAGCGCTGCAAGGTCTCGCGCACGCGCACCAGCTCGGCATCGTGCATCGCGATCTCAAGCCGGCGAACTTGTTCCTCGCGCACCAAGCCGACGGCACGTCGATCATCAAGATCCTCGATTTCGGAATCGCGAAGATCGACACGGGAAACCGGATGACGAAGGCGGGCCAAGCGGTGGGCTCGCCGACGTACATGTCGCCCGAGCACATTCGCGCGTCGGAGCACGTCGATCACCGCACGGACATTTGGGCGATGGGCGTCGTGCTCTACGAGCTCCTCACGGGCGCAGCCGCCGATCGAAGAAGACGGCGTCGGCGAGACGATCGCGGCCGTCCTCAACAGGCGAGCGCAGTCGCCGCGGATGCGTAGGCCCGACATCCCGCCCGACCTCGAAGCCGCGATCATGCGATGTCTGAAGCACGACCCGAACGAGCGCTTCCCCGACGTCGCCCACTTCGCGCGCGCGATCGCGCCTTTCGGGAGCGGCGCGTGCGCGCTGATCCCCGACGCGATCGAGCAGACGCTCCGGCAACAGCTCCGCCGCTACTCGGGCCAGGCGATGATCGTAAAGCCCGTCGCCCTCGCGAGCACCTCGCAAGTGAGCGCGACGTCGACGACCCAAGAGGCGCCGGCGGTCACGGAGGACTCGGTCCCCGAGCTCCGCCCGCGACGGACGAAGACGTGGGTGGCGCTCGCGGTCGTCGCGACCGCTGGCGCGACTTACGGGCTCCTCGTGAACGCGCACTTGCTGAAGCGGCTCGACCCGTCGGCGCTTCCGCCCGACGTCACGGCGACGTCCTCCGTGCTCGTCGCGAGCGCCAGCGCTCCGAGCGCGAGCATCGACGCACGTGAAGCCCGCGGCGCCGGCGACGACGAGCCACCACCCGACGACGAACGTGTCGGCGCACCCGTCGGCGTCGAGCACGACCAAGAAGAAGCACTAACCTCGCTCAACGGTGGCGCGCGGCCTCTTCGCCCCGAGCGTCGCGCATTTCGGCGCGCCAGCGGAAGCGCGGGACGACGTCGCCCTCGAGCGCGCGCGCGATCCACTCGCCGAGGAGCGGCGCGAACTTGAACGCGTGACCCGAGCCGCCCGTCGCGACGACGAGGTTCGCAGCGGCCGGGTGCGGCGCGATCCAGAAGTGCTCGTCGACCGTGTCGCAGTAGACGCAGACGCGCGTCTTCACGATCGGCGCGTCTTCGAGCGATGGGAGAGACTCGCGCAGGAACGCGCGGGCGCGTGACTCTTCGTCCGCGCTCACGACGCGATCGGTGGAGCTCGGGTGGACGACGCGGCCGACGCCGTGGTTCGCGATCTTCACGAAGCCGTCGCGGTGGCGCGGAAAGCCGTACCAACCGGTGCGCGCGATGTCCGCGCCGAAGACGGGGAGGCGAACGTCTTCGGGCGCGGAGAGGTGAAAGACCGGCTGCCCGACGGTGCGAAAGCTCGGCGCGATCTCCGGCAAGATCGTCGGGACCCAGCCGCCCGCGGCGAGGACGACGGCGTCCGCGGCGACAATCTCGCCGCCCTCGAGGACGACGCCCGTCGCGCGAGAGCCACGTGAAGCAACGGCCGTGGCGCTCGCGCGCTCGTTCACGGTGACGCCTTCGTCGCGCGCGGCGGCAGTGAGCCGCGAGACGACGCGGCCGCTCTCGGCCCATCCTCCGCGCGGGTTGAAGTAACCGTCGACGTGACCGCGGAGCGAGGAGCGCGCCTCGATCGCGCGCGCGTCGAGGCGTTCGAGCGCGTGCCCGCGTCGTGACAACGTCAGGAAGCTCTCGTGCTCGAAGCCGCCCTCGGCCATCGGCGCTCGCGTCACGAACATCGTGCCCGTCTCGTGGAAGAGCGTCTCGCCGAGCGACGCGTTCCAATCGCGCCAGCGTTCGAGCGCGGTCTCCATCTGCGCGGTGTAGAAGTCGTCGGCGCCGTAATCCATGCGGACCGCCTTGCTGACGTCCGTCGACTCGGCGAGCGGGTGGGGGATCTCGCCAGCGTCGAGCAACGTCACCACGTGACCTCGACGCGCGAGCGCGAGCGCGCCGGTGACGCCGAAGATGCCCGATCCGACGATCGACCACGCGCATCAGAGCCCCGGCGTCAGTCGTCGAGCTGGTCCCATTGCGAGACGGCGCGATCGCTGTTCTTCGGGGCGCGGACGACCGAGAGGGCCTTCTGCGCGGCGTCGAGCGTGATGTCGCGAGCCTCGACGATCATCGTCGCGACGCGTTCGACCTCCTCGTTGATCGCGCCGGCGGCGACCGCGACGGAGCGCGCGTGGAGCGCCATGTGGCCGCGCTGGATGCCGTCGGTCGCGAGGGCGCGGAGGGCCGCGAGGTTCGACGCGAGGCCGACCGACGCCGCGATCGCCGCGAGCTCCTGCGCGTTGGTGACGCCGAGCAAGCGCAGCGAGAGGCGCGCGGCGGGGTGAACGCGGAGCGTGCCGCCGACGGTTCCGAGCGCCATCGGCAGCTCGATGCGGCCGACGAGGACGTCTCCCGGCGCGCGGCGCCAGGTCGCGAGCGGCGAGTAGTGACCGGTGCGCGCCGCGAAAGCGTGCGCGCCTGCTTCGACGGCGCGCCAGTCGTTGCCCGTCGCGATCGTGACGGCGTCGACGCCGTTCATGATGCCTTTGTTGTGCGTCGCCGCGCGGTACGGATCGAGCTCGGCGAAGCGCGAGGCGTTCACGATGCCGTCGATGACCGCGGTTCCAGCCATTTCCTCGGTGGCGAGCGCCGAAGCGGGGATGTGGCAGTGGACGCGTACGCACCGGCGATCGCACAGGTTCGAGAGGATGCGGAGGCCGATGCGACCGCCCGCGAGCTCGGCGAGGCGAGGCGCGAGGCGCTCGGCGACGCCGTTGACGAGGTTCGCGCCCATCGCGTCGCGACAATCGACGATGACGTGGACGACGAGCATCGCGTCTTCGTCGAGGCCGACGAGGCGCGCCTCGATGTCGCGCGCGCCGCCGCCGCGCTCGACGAGGCCCGGGATCGCGCGATCGGCGAGGACGAGCAGCTCGCTCTTCGCCGCGAGCACGCGCTCCGCCGCAGCGCGACGATCGCGCACGCCGACGAGCTGGACCTGCGCGACCATGAGCGGCGCATCCATCTCGGCGATGAACCCGCCGCCCTCGCGCGCCATCTTCGCGGCGTTCGAAGCCGCCGCGACCACGCTCGGCTCCTCGACGACCATCGGTACGACGTAGTCGTGTCCGTTGACGCGCACGTTGAGCGCGACGCCGTACGGGAGCGAGTACGTGCCGAGGACGTTCTCGACGAACTTGTCGGCGGTGGTGGCGTCGAGGCCGCCCTCCTCGAGCGAGCGTCTCGATGTCCTTCACGCTCGCGCCTGTGGCCTCGCCGACGAGCGCGCGCCGTTCCTCGACGCTGATCTTGTAGAAGCCCGGAAATCTGGAGGTGCGTGCCATGGTGTTCCTAAGTTGCAGCGAGCTCGATGCTCGCGTGATCGTGCACGTGACGCGGACGCTGGTGGATCTCGGTGACGAAGCCGTCGAAAGAGCGCGCGCGCCACGCCGACGTGATGCGCTCGGCCGCGACGCGCGACTCCGCGAGCGCGACCACGCACCCTCCGCCGCCGGCGCCGGTGAGCTTCGCCCCGAGCGCGCCGGCCGAGCGAGCGGAGGCGCAGAGCGTGTCGATCGCGGGCGTCGAGAGCGACAGCTCCGCCAAGAGCATTTGGTTGTCGTCGAGGAGCTCGCCGAGGCCGTCGCGATCGCCGGACTCGATCGCCGCGCGAACGCCCGAGACCACGGCGCCGATCGCCTCGAAGATCGTCGTCGACGGCGCTGAGGGCGCTCCGCGCGCTGCGTCGCGACGGATTCGACCATCGCGCGCGTGCTCGACGCCGCGCCCGAGTGCCCTATCGCGAAGAAGAGCGACCCGCGCGGGACGAGCGGCTCGATGACGCTTCGGTCTCGTTCTCGGACGAACTGAACCGCGCCGCCGAGCGTGGCGACCGCGGCGTCGATGCCGGAGGGGTTTCCGTGGAAGATTCGCTCCCACGCCATGGCGTGCTCACGGACTTCGTCATCCGACGCTTCCGGCGCGACGGAGCGCGCGATCGCGACGCCGAGCGCCGCCGAGCATCCGAGCCCGCCGCCCGCGGGGAGCTCCGTGCTCGCCTCGACCTCGACCTCGCCGAGCGAACGCGTCGCGCGCACGGACGCGAGGAGCGCGCGGAACGCTCGTCCGAGATCGCGCTCGTCGTCCTCGGTGACCTCGGTCGACCACGTCGTGACGCGGAGGACGCTCGACGCGCTCGCGCGAGCGACCGCCGTGGCGCCGCGATCGATCCCGAGGGCGACCGCGGGCACGCCGTGGACCACCGCGTGCTCGCCCGCGAGGATCAACTTTCCACACGCTCGACCCGGGCTCGTCATCGTCATTCCTCTCGCGCCGCGAGCGCGTTGGCTGCTCCGAGGAGGAGCTGTTTCGCTTCGGAGCCGAGCGCGAGCCGCTCGATCTTCGACGACGCGTCCGCCACGAGCGACGCGCGCCGCGCTTCGACGCGCGCCTTCGCGCCCGAGTCGATCATGAGGCGAAGCACGGAGTCGACGTCCTCGTCGGACGCAGCCGCGACGCCGAGGACGCGCGGGAGGAGCTTCACCGCTTGGGGATCGCCGTCGAGCTCGGCGACGAGCGCCGTGCGCTTTCCTTGACGGAGATCGCTGCGAGCGGATTTCCCCGTCTTCTTCGGGTCGCCGAACGTGCCGAGCAGATCGTCCTGGAGCTGGAACGCGATGCCCATCGGATCGCCGATCGCGCGCAGCGCGTCGCACGTCGTCGCGTCCGCGCCGGCCAAGATGGCGCCGAGCGCGAGGGGCGAGCGCGTCGTGTAGCTGCTCGTCTTGAGGCGATGGATCGTCTCGACCTCCGCGGGCGTCTTCGCGGCGCCGCGCACGTCGAGGATCTGGCCCGTGACGACCGCCGTGAGCATCGCCGCGAGCTCGCGGAACGCGGCGACCATGCGCACCGCCGGAACCCGCGCGCGAGAGATCACGTCGAGCGCGAGGCCCTGCGCGTAGTCGCCCGCGAGGATCGCGCACGAGTCGCCCGCGGCGCGATCGGCGAACCGCGCGCGAAGCGCCGCGTGGACGGAGGGCCCGCCGCGACGAACGTCGTCGTCGTCCATCCAGTCGTCGTGAATGAGCAGGTAGGCCTGGAGCACCTCGAGCGCGACGCCGGCTTCCGTCACCGCCGACGTCCCGATTTCGCCGCCGCACGCGGCGTACGCCGTCGCGACGAGCGCGGGCCGAAGGCGCTTGCCTCCGCGCGTCGCGAGCTCGAAGAGCGCCTCGATGACGACGCCCGCGTCGGTCGAGAGCGCGCGCGCCTTCTTCACCTCGGCGTCCGCGAGCTTCGCGAGCGCCGAGTCGATGTCGAGCTTCGTCGAACGAGCGAGCGCGACGAACGAGTGCGCGCGCGGCTCGGGTGAAGTCGCCGGGAGCATCATGTCGCGACCGCCGCCCGGATCGACTCCTTGAGCGATCCCATCGTCGCGAGCACGGCCGAGGGCTCGTATCCGCAGTGCGCCATGCAGTTCGAACAGCGCGGGTCCTTGCCGCGGCCGTACTGCTCCCAGTCCGTCGTCTCGAGCAGCTCCTTGTACGTCGCGCAGTAGCCGTCGGCCATCAGGTAGCAGGGCTTCTGCCAACCGAAGATCGAGTAGCTCGGGATCGCCCACGGCGTGCACTCGAGCTCGGTCTTGCCCTCGAGGAAGTCGAGGAAGAGCGGGCTCTGGTTGAGACGCCACTCGTCGCGCTTGTTCTTGAACGCCTCGCGGAACAGACGACGCGCCGCGGGGACGGTGAGGAACTCGTCCGGCCGCGGTGCTTTCTCGTATGCGAAGCCCGGCGAGATCATCATCCCGTCGACCCCGAGCTCGTCGTTCAAGAAATCGAGCACCGAGCGGACGTCCTCGGGCGTGTCGCTCTTGAAGAACGTCGTGTTCGTCGTGACCTGAAATCCGCGCCGCTTCGCCTCCTTCACGGCGGAGACCGCTTTGTCGAACACGCCGTCGCGGCACACCGCCGCGTCGTGGCGCTCGCGGAGCCCGTCGATGTGCACCGTCCACGAAAAGCGCGGGTGCGGCTCGAAGAGGTCCATCTTCTTCTCGAGCAGGATCGCGTTCGTGCAGAGGAACACGATGATCCCGCGGTCGAGGAGCTTGCGGACAATCACGTCGATCTCGGGGTGGATGAGCGGCTCGCCTCCCGCGATCGAGACCATCGGCGCGCCGCACTCTTCCATCGCGCCGAGCACCTGCTCGACCGAGAGGCGCTTCTTCAAGATCTCCGGCGGATATTGGATCTTCCCGCAGCCCGCGCACTCGAGGTTGCACGCGAAGAGCGGCTCGATCTCGACGAGGAGCGGAAAGCGCTTCGTGCGAGCGAGCTTCTTCTTGAGGAGGTAACTGCCGAGGACGACCTGCTGTGTAATCGGAATGCCCACTGGGGATGTCTCCTGTCAGAACACGAAGCGCGCGAGCGTTCGCCCGATGCGCGAGAGAGAGTGAAGGCCGCGCGTGCCGCCGCGCAGCGTGGCGAGGACGCGCGAGAGCTCGCGGCTCGGCGTGTCGACGACGGCGCGCACGACGGCGAACGGTCGATCGGAAGCGGCCGCCGCGAGCCACGCCGACTCCATGTCGACCGCGCACGCGCCCGCTTCGAAGAGGGCGCGCCGCTCGTCGCCCACGACGAGGTGATCGCGGCACGCGATCGTGCCGATCGTGACGCGGAGCCCTTCGGCGCGGAGCGCTTCGGCGAGCGCCGAAGAGACGCACGTCGCGCGTCCGTCGGGTCCGCTCACCGCGTCCGCGACGACGACGTCGCCCGGCTCGAGCGACGGATCGAGCGCGCCGCCGAAGCCCGCGACGACGACGCCGCGTCCCGGCTCGCGCGCGAGCTTCGCGGCTGCCTTCCGCGAGCGTGCGGCGCCCATGCCCGTGCGCACGACGCGCACGTGCGCGCTCTTGCCGAGGGCCAAGGCCTCGACGGCGAGCGGAGCGCAGACGAGAAGCGGCTCCATCGGCTCTCAGTTGATCCGCAGCTGCACGAGCGTGTGGTCGCGCAGCGGCAAGACGCCGACGGGTTTGCCCGCGCACGCGGCCGCGTATCGGCCGAGCGCCATCATCGGGAAGACCTGACGATAGAGGTGGTAGTTGATGTAGAAATCGCCCGGGAAACCCGTGCCCGTGAACTGCGGCTCGTCCCAGTGGCCGTCGGATTTCTGCGCGTCGAGCAGCCAAGCGACGCCGCGCTCGACCGCCTTGCCACGCTCGCCCTTCAACGCTTGCGCCGTCCCGCCTTCGGCGGATCCGGCGACGGCTATCAAACCGAGGAGAGCCCACGCGGTCTGCGACGCGGTCGAGTCACCCACGCCGGCCCACTTCGGATCGTCGTACGAGCGCACGTCCTCGCCCCAGCCGCCGTCGCGGTTCTGGTGCGACTCGAGCCACGCGACCGCGCGACGAACGGCGGGCGACGACGAGGGCTCGCCGTTCTCCGCGAGCGCCATCAGCGCCGCGCCCGTGCCGTAGACGTAGTTCACGCCCCAGCGACCGAACCACGAGCCGTCCTTCTCTTGCGCCTCGAGCAGCCACTCGGTGCCGCGTTTCGTGACGGCGTGTTGATCGAGGCCCTCCTTCGCGAGCGCCTCGATGACGTGCGCGGTGACGTCCGCGCTCGGATCGTCGATGACCTCGCCGAAATCGCAGAACGGAATGTCGCGGCAAAGGGTCTGCACGTTGTCCGCGTCGAACGCGCCCCACGCGCCGTTCGCGCTGCGCATCCCGATCATCCATCGCACGGAGCGCGCGATGGTCGACTCGACGCGCTGCGGATCGGGGTGGACCACGCGACGAAGCGCGAGGACGACCTCGGCGGTGTCGTCGACGTCCGGGTAGTTCACGTTCGCGAACTCGAACGCCCAGCCGCTCGGCGTGAGATCCGGACGGCGAACGGCCCAATCGCCCTTCACGCGGATCTCTTGCGAGAGGAGCCAGTCGACGCCGCGCACGAGCGACTCGTGGCTCGGAGAGACGCCCGCGTCGGCGAGCGCTTGGATCGCGTACGCCGTGTCCCACACGGGCGATTGGCACGCCTCGAGCCGACGCTCGGTGCCTTCGTGAACGGTGAATCCGTCGAGCCCGGCGAGCCCGGCGCGCATCACCGGGTGATCGAGCGAATACCCGCGCAGCGAGAGCGCCATGAGCGAGTACACCCACGGAGGCTGAATGCCGCCCCACGAGCCGTCCGCCTCTTGGCGTCGCACGATCCAACGCTCCGCCTCGGCGAGCGCGCGCTCGCGAAGGCGCGAGAGCGGACGCTTCTGGTAGACGCGCAGCGCGCGATCGATCCCTTGGAACGCGCGACCGCGCCACGAGAGCGAGCGCGCATCGGCGGCGCGCGCCGGAGCGAGCTCGTCGAGCGTGAGGCCGGGGATCGGGCGCACGGGCTTGTACGTCATGACGATCGTGAGCGCGACCACGGTCTGGCGCGCCCAGCACGCGAAGTCGTAGACGTTGAGCGGCACCCACGAAGGAAGGAGGTTCATCTCCGGCGGCAGGATCGGCAGCGCGCTCCACTCCCACAGGCCGAAGAGCGCGAGCCAGATGCGCGTGAAGACGCGCGTCGCGGGGATGCCGCCCTCTGCGCGGATGAGCTCTGCGGCGCGCTTCATGTGCGGCTCGTCGATCGCGTCGCCCGCGAGGCGCAGCGCGACGTACGCCTCGACGGTCGTCGAGAGGTCCGCCGGCGCGCCGTACGCGTTCGCCCACGTGCCGTCAGCGCGCTGCTGCGAGCGGATCCACACAGCGGCCTTGCGCGTCTGCTCCTCGGTGCGAACGCCGAGGAACTGCCGGAGGAGGAGATCCTCCGCGTCCATCGTGACGTTCGTCTGCAGCTCGCCCTTCCAGTAGCCCTCCTTGGCCTGCCGCGCGAGGAGCCACTCGCGCGCTTGCGCGAGCGCGCGATCGGTCCGCTCGCGGTGGTTGGACTCTCGGGCTTGTTCGAACGAGGGCTGCTGCATCGAATCTCCGGGCGTGTTTTGGGAGCTTGTGTGGCGTGCGAAGAGCTGCGCGAGCGCGCGGTCGTCCGAGGCGGCCGCGATCGCGTCGCGTACGATCGTGAAGACGGAGAAGCGGCTCACCTTCGGCGTCGCGTTCGGGACGAGCGCGTTCGTGCCCTCGCGAACGACGCGGAGCGACGCGAGCGCGAGCACGAGCGGCACGGTGCAAAAGAGCCGAACGGCCTGCGCGCGTTCCGCGGGCCACGTGAGGATGTACGTCTGCGCGTCGCGGAGCTTGTCCTCCGCGAGGGCGCACACCGCGCCCACGACGCGCATCGCCTCCGCGCGCTTCTTCGGATCGAGGAGCTCTTCGAGCTCGATCCCCTCGCGGGCTGCGAGGCTCATGGGCAGGAAGCACGCGCCGCGCTCGAGATCGTCTGCGACGTCCTTGACGATGTTGACGAGCTGAAGCCCGAGACCGAACGACACGGCGAGGCGTTGGAGCTCCGCGCGGGTCTCCGCGTCGAGCCCGGGGACCTCGAGCACGAACAGATCGGTCAAGAGACCGCCCACGGTGCCCGCGACGAAGTAGCAATAGCTCTCGAGGTCGGCGACGTCGCGGATTCGAAGGCGACCCTCGCTCGCTGCGCGCGTGGCGTATGCGCGCATGCCACGTGACATTTCGAGCACGTGTGGGCGAATCGCTTCACGCTGCGAACGATCGAGCGAGCGAAACGCGCGCAGCACCGCGCCCGAACGCGCGCACAGCTCGATCTCGGCGGCCGTGTCGCCGACGTTCGCATCGCGCGCGGCTCGCTCGAGCGCGCCTTCGTCGGCGGTGTCGGACGCGAGCGCCGCGTCGAACGCGTCGAACAGCGCGAGTCGACGCTCGAGCGACAACCGCGCGTCGTCCTCGATGCTGTCGACGATCCGACAAAGCAAGTACGCGTCGCACACTGCATCACGCAGCGATGGCGGAAGCATCTCGATCGAGAGCGCGAACGTGCGCGACACCTGCGGCAAGAGTCGCCGGCACAGTGCAGCGTCGCGCGATGCGTCGCTGCGAAGCCACGGGATCGGGAACCCCCAGAGCGCGTCACGCATGGCGGCAGGGACCGTACGCTCTGACTCCGCAATTGCAACACCATTCGCGGCGCGTAAGCTCGACGCCAATGGCGAATCCGTTACGCAGTGTTCGTGGTCGATCGATGATGATCACGGGCGCGTCCTCAGGCATCGGGCGCGCCATCGCAGAGCGCGCAGCGAGCGATGGAGCGCGCATCGCGCTCGTTGCTCGCAGAAAAGATCGACTCGATGAAGTTGCTGACGCTGTACGTTCGCGCGGCGGCGAAGCTCACGTCATCGTTTGTGACGTAGCGGATCGCCACGCTGCACTCGCGTGCGTGGCAGAAACCGACTCGCTGCTCGGTGGCGTCGACGTCGCGATCATCAACGCCGGGGTCGGCAGACATCGCATGTTCGTCGAGCACGATCTCGAAGACGCGGAGCACTTGTTGCGTGTGAACGTCCTCGGCGCGCTCTACTTCGCGCACGCCCTCGCGCCGCGCATGCTCGCGCGCGGCGAAGGTTGGCTCGTTTTCATGGCGTCCGTCGCGGGCCTCTTGCCGGTCCCGGGAGAAGCCGTTTACACCGCGAGCAAGTTCGCGCTCGTCGGTCTCGGCGAGGCGCTCTCGATCGAGCTCGAGCCGCACGTGCAAGTCCTCACGGTGTGTCCTGGCGCCGTGCGGGGCGAGTTCGTCAAAGACGACGAGCTCGATTGCATGCCCGAGTCCGCGAAGAAGACGGCGATCGATCCCGAAGAGGTCGCGCGCGCGACGTTCGAGGCGCTCGCCGAAGGCAAGACGCGCGTGATCGTGCCCGCGAAGCTCGGCGTCGCGGTGGCGCTCCGCGGCGTCGCGCCGAGCCTCGTGCGGAGCGGCACCGCGCGCGTGCTCGCGCCGATTCTTGAAGCGCGCGAAGGAGCCCCAATGAAGATCCTCGCGCTCGCGCTCGTCTCGTTCATCGGATGCGGCGACTGCATCCCGAGCTCCGTCAAGAGCGCCGCGTCCGTCGGCGCCGCTGGAGCGCCGGCCTCGAGCTTGAAGATCGCGCGCTCGGGCGACGAGCTAAAGTCCGTGTCGGGTCCCGGAGTCGAGGCGTTCGTCTCGGCGACCAACTTCGCGACGACGGACGTCGCGCTCGTTCGCGCGGGCGGCGGCGATCGAGCGCGCCTCGTCGGCGAGACCACGAGCGGCGATCGCGTGACGCTCGTATTTCACGGGACAGTGCTCGCCGTGCGGCGGAGGAAACCCGGGTAGCTACCAGGACGCGCAAAACGCCCGGTTCGCGGCGGAAGCGCCGCGAACCGAGCTCGTTCGCGTTCCGAAGGGCGCGCGCGTCGACGTTCGTGCGTGCGCCGGATCCTGCGGCGCCTGCCCGACGAACGTGCCTTAGCGAGGAAATGGATAAACGCGCTCGCGCGGCGTGACGAGCTTCGCGCGTTCGACCCCGCGATTGGCGGCGACGAACGACGAGATGTCCTCGATCGAGACGATCCACTCGTCGTTGAATTTGCGGAGCGCCTTTCCGCGAAGACCGAGCTGGATCGCGCGGCGCTCGAGCGCGTTGCCCGAAGGATCGTGATCCGGATCCCACTGGAGGCGCACGTCCGAGCTCGCGACGGCGCGCTCCCACTCCTCTTTCGAGGCGAGCCCGCTCGCGCCGAAGCTCGACGCCACCGCGGACCGGAGGATCTCGTCGAACCCCGCGCGCGAGATGCGGATCGCGAGCGTCACCTCTTGATCGACCTTCGTCCCCCAGCCCGAGCGGTACATCATCCAGAGGAAATTCGGCTTGATCCACGACATGCGCGAGAACGAGAAGTCGCCGCCGAATTTCCCGTCGCGCGCGGCGCGCTCGCCGATCGACGGCTTGTACGCCTGATAGACGACGACCGACTCGTCGTCGAACTGCGCGAGCACGTGCGCGCCGCTCGTCGGCCAGTGAGCGAGCTGATCTTCGTAGCGCTCGAGCTCGAGTCGCATCGATCGACCTACTTCTTGCGCACGGTCAGCTCGATGTCGTCGTGGTACACGTCCGCGTAACCGAGCTCGAACACGACGCCGCCCCACTCGGCGCGTTTGTTTAGCGTGTCGACCTGGAGCGTTGCGTGATCGGCGGCGCGCGCGACCTCGATCTGCGCCTGCTCGATCTCCGGCTGCGGGCCCGACACGATGAGCTTCGGCAAGAGGCGCACGGTGAACGTGACGTCGCCCGCGCGCGCCTGCGCACCGTTCTTCATGTGCGTCGCGACGTCGAAGGTGACAGACGCCGCTTCGACCGCAGCGGAGGCGCTCGGCGCGGTCACGACGTTCGTGCGCGTCTCGTCGTGGTGGCACGCGGCGAGCGACAACGACAAGAGGACCCAGCGCGTCACGCGTCCGCGTTGTCCTCGACGGCGCCGCCCTTCCTGAGCGAGCCGCCGGCAGCCGCGAGGAGGTACGCCTCGATGAAGCCGCCGAGATCGCCGTCGAGCACCGCGTCGACGTTCGACTGCTCGTAGCTCGAGCGCGCGTCCTTCACGAGGCGGTACGGCGCGAGGACGTAGTTGCGGATCTGGCTGCCGAAGTTGATCGCGCTCTTGCTCGCTTGGTACGCGGCGTTCTGCTGCTCGCGCCTCTCGAGCTCCATCTCGTAGAGCTTCGACTTGAGCATCTTCATCGCCATCGCGCGGTTTTGGTGCTGGCTTCGCTCCGCGCGGCACACGATGTTGAGGCCCGTCGGGATGTGACGAAGGCGGACCGCGGTCTCGACCTTGTTCACGTTCTGGCCGCCCTTGCCGCCGGCGCGCATCGTCGTGATCTCGATGTCCTTCTCGTTGACGACGATGTCGATGTCGTCGTCGACGTCGGGCGTGACCTCGACCGCGGCGAACGCGGTCTGGCGCGTGTGGTCTGCGTTGAAGGGGCTCATGCGAACGAGGCGGTGAACGCCGACCTCGCTCCGCAAATATCCGAAGGCGTGATCGCCCTCGACCGTGAACGACACGGCGTCGAGCCCCGCCTCGTCGCCTTCTTGGTAGTCGACGATCTCCGTTTTGTAGCCGCGCTTCTCGCAGTAGCGCAGGTACATGCGGAGGAGCATCGCCGCCCAGTCCTTCGCGTCGGTGCCGCCGGCGCCGGGGTGGATGCTCACGATCGCGTTCGCGTGATCCGCCGGGCCGCTCAACATGCGCCCGAGCTCCATCGCGCGCGCGCGGCGCTCGAGATCGGGGACGAGCGCGGCGGCCTCCGCGATTGTCGGCTCGTCGTTCGACTCCGCGCCGAGCTCGAGGAGCACCTGCGCGTCCTCGACGTCCTTGTCGAGCTTCTCGAACGCCGTCACCTTCGCCTCGATGCCCGAGCGTTTGCGCGTGAGCTTCTGCGCCTTCTGGTGGTCGTCCCAAAAACCGGGGACGAGCGTCTGCTCGCCTAGCTGATCGATTTCGCGCTTGAGCCGAGGGACGTCAAAGATGCCCCCTTAGCGCAGCAAGGCGCTTCTTGAGGTCATCGAGGGTGGCTCGCGTCTCGGAGAGCATGACTCGAATGTATAGCGGCGATCTCGCGGGCCGCAAAGCGCGGCATCCTCGCGCCCGTGCTCAGGAGATCGTCCTCGAGCGCCTCTGCGCGGCGCGCGAGACCGAGGCGACCGCGATCGAGTGTCGGCGGTTCGGTTCAACGCCGCTACGAGCCCAACCTTTCACACTCGGCCCACAGCGCGTCGACGTCGATCACGAGGCCCGCGAGCGATCTCAGCCGGTGAATTTTGCCGGACGTCGCCGCCGCGAGCCGCACGTAGCGACGCTTCGAGTCGAGCTCCCAGATTTCGAACGTGCGGAGCTTCGGGTCGACGAGCCAATACTGCTTCACGCCGAACGCCGCGTAATCCGCGCTCTTCACGACGCGATCTCGCCGTGCGTCGCGCGGCCGCGGCGAGATGACCTCGACGACGATGTCGGGCGGCGTACGCACGAGCCCCTCGTTCGGCTTGCGACCGCGCGTGTAGCAGACGACGTCCGCCAAGCGTCCGGTGTCTTTGCGCACGGCGAGCTTGAGGCCCGACGCGAACACGAAGCCGTCACGTCGCGCGGCCCACGGGCCGAGCAACATGACGAGCCACGCGACCACGATCTCGTGGAGGCGATCAGTCACCTCCGCCTCGTCGAGCGCGCCCGCGACGAGCTCGCGCGAATCGTCTTCGTCGAGCTCGTACCACTCGGCGAGCGTCATCTTCTTCGCGGCGCTCATCGCGCCAAGCATAGCGCGCATCCGTCACGGCGCTCGGCCGGCGAGGCACTCGCTGAACCAACCGGCCGTCCACACGTCGAGCGCCATCTGCGCGGCGACGCGGCGCGCGGTCGCCTCGGAGCGCGCTTCGGTGCCCTCGGGCGAGTCGCGCTCTTCGGCGGTTGCCTTCGACCAGCGCGAGATCTCTTCGATCACGCGCTGCGTGATGCGCGCGCGTGCTTCGACGCGTTCGAGGCGGAGGCGCTCGAGCCGCGCTTCTTGTCCCGAGTACGCGAGGCGATCGAGGTGGAACGTGACCGAGCCCTCGATGAGGAACGAGGGGCCGTAGTAGCTCGTCGTCAGCGCGCCGCTCTCGGAGATGTAGTCGCGCGGGCCGGCGCTCGTGTCCCGCGCCGAGACGCGGAGCTCGGGGAGGAGCGCGCTCATGCGCGCGCGCGACGCCATGCGGTCGAGCTCCGCGTCGTTCTCGGAAAGGCCCGCCGTGCGGATCGCCACGCGGGCCGCGCGCTGCGCGATGTCACCGAGCGGGATGGTGGTCGTGGGCGTCGTCGTCACGCGAGGCTCGGGCGGGCGGACGTCGGCGACGACCGTGAGGAGCGCGAGCACGAGCGGGAAGGTGAGCGGGAGCATGCCGCGCGCTTTGAAAGCCGCGTGCCACGCGAATTCGGCTGAAAACACGCGCGGCGAGGGTGGCCGGGCCTGGCCCGTGCCGGCCCGCTGGGCCACTGGACCACTTCAACGAAAGCGGGGCGGGTGCTTGCGCTGCTCGAGCATGCGCTCGAAGCGGCGACGCTGATCGGGGCGGAGCACGGCCTCGATCTCCTGGTCGACGTGGGCGCGGTGATCGTGGAGCAGCTCGCGCGACTCGCCCTCGTCGCTCGCGAGGATGGTCGCGATCTGCGACTCTTGTTTGTCGTCGAGGTCGAGCTTGCGCGAGAGCGCGCGGAGCTTGTGGTGCCCCGACGGACCCTCGCGCATGATCGCGGCGCGCTCGGACGACGTCCACGCGAGGACTCCGCCGCCGCCAGCGACGACGCCGAGGAGGAAGACGAACCCGACGAGCAGGTACGCGGTCGCTTTGCTCTTCACCACTCGACCTCCACGGTGTCGAGCGATCCGGCGACCGCGTCGTCCGCGTCGCGCGTCGCGAGCACGGCCCACGCGATCGCGGCGCACGCGGCGATCGCGGCGAAGGGCACGGTGCGCTTCGCGGCGCGTGGGAGAAACGCCCAGAGACCCGTCGCGCGCTCCGTCTCCACGGCGGTCATCACGCGCGCGGTGAATCCCTCGCGCGGCGCGACGCCCTCGGTCGCGTCCATCAAGCGCGCGAGGCGCTCGTCGATCTCGTCTCGCTCCATCACGATCTCCTCTCCCTGAGCGCCGTGCGCGCGCGCACGAGCCGCTGCTCGACCGCGCCCTCCGTGCAGCCGAGGATCGCGCCGATCTCGGCCGAAGACACGCCCTCCGCTTTGAGCAAGAGCGCCGCGCGCTGATCGTCGGGCAGCGCGTCGAGCCACCGCGCGAGCTCGCGCAGCGCGACGGCGGACTCCGCCGATCCCTCCGCGCCGCGGCTCGAATCGATCGCCTCTTCTCGCGCGCGCGCACGCTTGCGCCTCGCGTCGAGCGACGCGTTCACCACGACGCGGTGCAGCCACGTCTCGAGCTTCGCCCGCGCGTCGAACTGTCCCTCTTGGAGGGCGCGATACGCCTTCACGTACGAGTCCTGCACGACGTCCTCTGCCTCCGCGACGCTTCCCATGATCCTCGCGCTCAATCGAACGAGCCGAGTCGAGGTGGCCTCCACGATCTCGCGAAACGCGGAGGCGTCGCCGCGCTGCACACGCCGCGCGGCGTCTTCCAAGGTCGACACTGGCTCCTACCCCTTCGACGGCGGCGCGAGGCTACTCCCTACGAAAATAAATCGACTTCTTTTCCGTAGGGACGGGCCGCGCGCCGGCGTCCCAGGAACAGGAGGCACTTCAATGATGTCGAAGCTCGTCGCGGGTGGTCTTTTGGCGCTCTTGGTCTCGGCTTGCGGTGACGCGGCGATCGGCGCGCCGACGCCCCAAGAAAACGGCGACCCCTCGGCTCAGTCCGCGCAGTCCGCACAGGCGGCCGACGAGGACGGCTCGTTCGAGAACGTGAAGCTCCGCGCGCACCGGACGCCGCCGCGCCTCCGCAGGTTCGACGCGAACCACGACGGCGTCCTCCAGGCGAGCGAGGTCCCCGCGCGCCTTCAGGCGTGGTTCACCGAGGTCGACGCGAACCACGACAAGGTCGTCACCGCCGACGAGATCCGCGCGTACAACCGCGCGCACCCGCACGCGCACCACGGGCAGCATCAGCACCACCAGCACGCGGCCGGGCAGACGCAGCAGCAGCCAGGCGACCAAGTCCAAGCGCCGCCCGAGCACGTGGTGAACGAGACGACGCTCTGATCGTCAGTGCGCCTTGCGCCCTGGGAGCACGTTCCAGAGGCGCGCCATGATCGCGGCGCCCGCGAGGGCGAACGGGATCGGCGCGAACGGCCAGATTCCCCAGCCGCGCGTGTCGAGGAGCCGTCCGAGGCCCACGCCCACGAGGGCGCCCGCGATGTATTGGACCCCATCGAATAGGCCGGCTGCGGTCGCGGCGGCCTTCTTCCCGCCGAAGTCCATGCTCGCGGCGCCGCCGACCATGCCGTGCGCGCCGTTGACGAAGAACGAGAGGACGACGATGCACGACGCCGCGATCACCGCGGACGCGCCCGCCTGGTTGAGCAAGCCGAAGACGAGCAGCACGGCTGCTTGTCCGAGGAAGCCGATGACGACCACGGGCGCGCGGCGTCCGCCGAAGACGCGGTCGCTCATGCTCCCGAACGTGAGCCCGCCGATGATTCCCGCGATCGCGATGCCCCACGCGGCGATCTGATAGGCGAAGAACGATTTGAGCGCCTTCGGATCGGCGTGGTGCACGTTCACGAAATACTTTGGCCACCACGCGTCGACGACCGAGCGACGCACGAAGCCGATCATCATCGAGCCGAGCGCGATGGTCCACATCGTCGGGTTCGCGAAGACCTTCTTCAGCACCGCGGCGAGCGAGCTCGGGCCGGCGTGGTCGTCGTGCTCGCCGTCGCCCGTGTCGAGGTGCGGCAGGCCCGCCTCGGGTGGCGTGTTTCGCACGTAGAAATAGCTGCCGACGATGAGCACCGTGATGCACGCCGAAGGAACCCAGAAGACCCACTGCCAAGGGAGCGACGCGAGGATGAACGGCGAGCCGTAGAACGCGAGCAAGAGACCCGCGCGAATGAGAATGCCGAAGATGCCGGAAAATAGCCCGCGCTCGCGCACGTGGAACCACGCGGCGTTGATCTTCACGATCGAGAGCGCGCCGAACGACTGGAAGTAGAAGTTGATCGTCCAGATCGTGACGAGCATCGCGATGACCGTCGTGCCGGTCATGCCGTAGTTGAGCACCGCGGGCGTGACCACGTGGCGCGCCTTGCCTTCGCCCTCCCAGACCGCGCCGTGCGCCAGGAAGAGGTGGCCGAAGCCGAAGATCAAGTTGAAGAGCGCCGTGCCCGCGGCGCCGAAGAGGATCGCGCGACGACCGCCGATGCGATCCGCGAGCGGGCCGTTCAAGAAGACCGAGCAGCCGTAGACGAGCGTCGCCGCGCTGTCGAAGTAGCCGAGCTCGGTGTTCGACCAACCGAAGATGTCCGCGAGGTACGCGTTGATCGCGGTGAAGTTGTAACGCGCCATGTAGAAGAACGCGTACATGGCGCCGGCGAGCAGCCAGTTGATCGCGCGGCGCTGCCGAAAGCCGTCGGGCAGCTCTGGAGTCGTGACCACGCTCTCGGTCATGGGCGCGCGAGCATACTCGCGCGCGCTCAATTCGGAAGCACGGTGATCGTCGCCTTCGTCGTGACCCCGGCGCCCGACCAGCCCGAGCTGATGTCGCCGAAGGTCTTCACGACCGACCCGGCGCCCGAGCCGTTCACGATGACGAGCTGCGCGGGGGTCGTGCCGCTCGCGCGCGCGAAGGCGTAGACCGAGTCGTTCCACGCGCCGACGCCGTAGAGGTGGCCGTAGCCGGTGCCGCCGCCGAGGAGCTGCTTCTTGAGCGACGCGGCGGGGGTCTTGCTCGCGTACGCGGCGGACATCGCGGGGACGTCGATCTCCGCGAGGATGTCGTTCGTGCTGGAGCACGAGCCCGTCTTGGAGCACGAGCGGACCGTCGCGAGGCCGCGGGCCACGTTGCTTTGCGTGTAGAATACAACATCGCCCGAGAGCTCGTAAGGGTTGCCCGAGCCGTCGGCGCCGAAGGAGCCGAGCTGCACGGTCTGCCCGTTCTGCTCGATGGCGTAGAGGACGCCGAGGTTGTCGCCCGCGACGAGCGTCTCGTTCGAGCCGAGCACGCCCGCCGGCGCGAAGCCGAGCGCGTAGAACTTCTGGTTCGTCTTGAGCGCGATCTTGCTGACGAGCGTGAGCGACACGGCGCCGCCGCCGACGCTGGCTTTGTAGATCGCCGACTCCGAGTTCACCCAGATCGTGCCCTCGGCGTCGACGGCGAGATCCGTGATGACCGGCGTCGAGCTCGTGCCGTCGTCGAAGGCGCCGAGGTCCGTGAGCGCCTGCGTCGTGGGATCCATCGCGAAGAGCTCGGTGTCGCTGTGCGCGTAGATCACCGGATCACCGTTGGCGCTCCCGTTTCCGCCCGCGTCGCCGAACGAGCCGGCCCCGCCGTCGCCGCTCGCGCCGTTGCCGTTGCCGAAGCCGGGGTGCTCGGTGCCGACCGCGCACGCAGGAAGAAGCAGCGCCGAGAGCGCGACGAGGGAGAGTTTCATCACGCGTTCAATGTGCGCGGGCGTGCGCCGCGATCACTTCAAGGACAAGTCTTCGGCGGCTGCTCGCAGTCGTTGAAGAGGACGTTGCACCAATAGCCGCCGTAACAACCGTTCGACTGGCAGTCGGCAGACGTTTTGTCGCACGCCTTGCAGCCCGCGTCCGTGCTCGGCGAGACGGAGATCGCCGCACTTGCTCACGAGTCCGCCGTCCGAGCTCGAGGGGCTCGTGCCGCCGAGGTCGACGTTCGTGCCGCACGCGGCGCAGAAGAGGAGGAGCGTCGTCGCGAAGAAGCGCACTCAGGGATCGTACCCCAAGAGCGTCCGGACGCGAGCGGCGTGCGGGCTCTTCGGGTACGCGGCGAGGAATCGCTTTCCGGCGCGCTCGGCCTCGGCGCGGTTGTTTTCGTGCACGAGCGCGTCGATGCGGACGACGTCGGCCTCCTGCGTGAACGCGCCGCCCGGATACTCGGCTTCGTACGCGTCGGCGAGGTGGCGCGCGCGGGCGCTGTCACCGGAGTCGAGCGCGGAGCGCGCGCGATCGAGCGCGGCGACTTGCTGCGCGAGCGTGCTCGCCGCAGGAGGAGCGACCTTCGCCTGCGCGTGGTGCGTCTCGCGGAGCTCGATCGTCGCGGGCGCCTGCGGCGTGGCCTCGGTGGTCTCGATGGGCGCGGGCGCCTTCGCGTTCGCGAGCGGCGCGGGCGCGTTCGTCGCGATGGGGGCGACTTCATCCGCGTGACGCGCGTGCGAGACGACGGTGATCGCGGCGACGGCCCCGCCGACCGCGATCGCGGAGACGGCGATCCACTTGGCGAGCGCAGCCCAGCCTGCGGCCGCGGCCTTCGGCGCGATCGACGCGGTCGCTGCGCCCGCGGCGGACGCGCCGCCCGCGAGGCCGAGCATCGCGAGCGTCTTGTCGCGCGCGGACTCCGAGGGACGTTCGTCTGCCCACGAGTCGAGCAGCTGCTTTTCGAGAATCGGTCGCGTCGGGTGACGCGAGAAGACGGGTCGGGTCGCTCACGGCGCACCTCGGTCGAGCTGGAGCTTGGTCACGGCGAGTTGGAACTCTTCGCGCGCGCGGCGCAGGCGCGAAGCGGCAGTTCCGACGGGAATTTGGAGGAGCTCGGAGATCTCCACGGAGGTGAGCCCCTCGAGCTCGAAGAGCACGAACACGGTTCGAAGATCCTCGGTCATTTCGGCGAGCACTTTTTCGAGCAAGCGCTTCGCTTGCGACTTCTGCGCGGCCTGCTCGGGATCGGGCGCGGCGTCGCTCACGAGCTCGAGCGAGCCGTCGTCGCCCTGCTCGCGGTTTCGCTTCGTCGCGCGGCGCGCGTTGGCGGCGACGCCGCGCGCGGTCGAGAAGAGGAACGCGCGCTCGCTGCCGTTCGTGATGAGGTCGAGCTTCTGCGCGGCGATCCAGAACACTTGCTGCGTGGCGTCGTCGACGTTCGCGTGGGGGACGCCGAGCCCGCGCAGCGTGCGCCAGATGAACTCGAAATGCGCGGCGACCATCCCGCGGAGGCGCGCGTCACGGTCGGAGGCGGCGGCCATGCGTGTCGCTTCGGTCTCCTCGCGCGCGACGACGCCGCTCACGGGCGCCGCCTGCACCTCCGCCGAACGGCGCGGAAAGAGCTGAAAAGCGGACACGGCAGACATCATAGCGCTGACAGGGACAATGTCCGACCTGCCGGCGCGCGATCACCAGATTTCGAAGCCGAGACCCCCGCCCACGTCGGCGGTGAGCCACGACGCTTGAAACACGGTCTGATCCGGCTCGAGGAAGAATCGGTCTTGAACGAGGGCCACGCCGAAATGTCCCGCTGCTTCGACAAACACGGGGCCGACGACGCGCGCGCGGAGCGAGAGCGCGAGGCCCAAATCGGCCCACGGTCGAGTCGCGCTGCGCGCCGGAATCACGCCGACGCCTTGCGCGTCGATGGCGCCGACGGACGTGCGCTCGCACGCGTTGAGCCGAAAGCGGCCCGAGCGAAGAACGACGCAGAGATCGAGCGCGCCAGCGGTCCAGGTGAAATCCGCGCCCACGCCGGCCGTGACGGCGCTCTCGCCTGCGCGCGCGAACCGGAGCGCTCCGCCGAGCGCGACGTGCGGCGAGAGAGCGCGTGTGGCCTCGAAGAACACGGGCACAGCGAAGAGCGGATCGGGCGCGACGCCAAAGACAGCCTCGAGATCCGCGCCCGCGCCGAACGACCAGGTTCGTTTCTCGACCGGGACGTCGCGCTCGTCGTCCTCGTGCGGCGCGCCCGCGTCCGTCTCGGTCGCGTCGTTTGCGCCCGCTTCCGCGCTCGCGCTCGCGCTCGTGCTCGTGCTCGTGCCCGTGCCCGTGTCCGTGTTCGTGCTCGTGCTCGCGTCGACTGTCGCGCCTGCGCTCGTCCCAGTGAGTGGATCGAGCGCGAGCGCCGTGACGAGCCCGAGCGCCGAGAGCACCTCTTCACACGTCGCGCCCGTCACCGCGCGCTGCGTGCTCCCGAGCTCGATTCGCCCCGCGAGCTTGGGGCCGTGCGGCTCGATGCGCACGACGAGCGCGCGCGCCGCTTCGGCCGAGAATTTCACCCGTGGGCTCCGCGAATGGACCTCCGCGATGAAGGCGTCCTGCCCGGGGCAGCGCGCGTCGACTTGGTAATCGAGGCGCACGCCCTCGGTCCCGTTTTGCGCGAGCGCGAGCGTCGTGACAATCACGAGCGCTGCCGCGCATGCCGTCGCCTGAGCCCGCACGCGCGCACTCTACTTACGCGACACCCACAGCGCGAGCGCGATGAACGCGAGCTGAAAGGGCAACCTGACCCAAAGCGCCCAGAGGGGTAGAGACCCGCCGAGCTCGGGATGAAGGACCATGTTCACGTTCGCCGGGAACACGGCCACGTAGAGGAGCACGAGGCCGATGCCCGCCGCGCGCCGCGTCCGCGGGATGAGGAGCCCCACGCCGCCGAGCACCTCGAAGAACCCGCTCACCTGCACGAGCAGGAGCGGCGCGGGGAGCGCGCTCGGCACGATGCGCACGAAGAAGCTCGGCGAGGCGAAATGATCCACGCCGACCGCGATCATCGCGAGCGCGACAATGACGCGGAAAACCGCCCGAACGCGCTCGGATCGCGAGCTCATCGTTACCCTCTACCACTATTGCGCGAACGGGCCGATCGGGCGACGATGAACCGAGATGCGTCACGCCGATCTCCTCGCCCAGATCCCGCTGTTCGAAGGTCTGTCGGACGAGGATCGCGAAGCGCTGGCGCAGCGGCTCGCGGAGAAGACCTTCAAGCCCGAGGAGATGGTCTTCAGCAAGGGCGATCAGGGGTCGTCGATGTACATCGTGCTCGCGGGCGCGGTGCAGATCTTCCTGCCGCCGCCCGACAAGGACACCCCGCCCGTCATCTTGAAGGACGTGCGGACCGGCGAGTACTTCGGCGAGCTGTCGCTCTTCGACGACAAACCGCGCTCGGCGAGCGTCGAAATCCACGGTCGACACGATCCTCCTCGAGCTGACGCGCGAGGAGCTCGGCGAGCACCTTCACAAATCGAAGAGCGCGGCGCTCGCGATCTTGAGCGAGATGGCGAACCGCCTCCGCGAGACGAACGCGATGCTCAGCCAGCGCGCCGCGAAGGACGTCGTCAAAGAGATCGAAGAAAACCTCACGTGGGGCCAGCGCCTCGCGGACAAAGTCGCCGAGCTGAACGGCTCGTGGGCGTTCATCCTCTTCTTGCTCGGCCTCACCGTCGCGTGGTCGATGGCGAACAAAGTCCTGCCGAAGCCCTTCGACGAGTACCCGTACCAGTTCTACAACCTCGCGCTCGCGATCCTCGTCGCGCTCCAGGGTCCGCTCATCGTCATGAGCCAGAACCGGCAGTCGATGAAGGACCGCGCCACCGCGGAGACCGACTTCCGCGTGAACCTGAAGAACGAGGTCGGGATCGAGGCCTTGCAACGCGAGGTCGCGGCGTTCCGCGCGGAGGCCGTGAAGCGCCTCGACATGCTCGAGCGCGCGTCGCTCTCGTCGCGCGTTCGCACCGAGATCGCCCCGAAGACGCCGGGCGGCCCGCTCGCGTCGAAGAACGAATCCGCGTCCGACTGAATCGGTCGGACAAACGGAGAGAATCGCTCACCGGACCGGATTAACACTGCTATGACTGCCTCGCCTACGTCGAGGGCAAGCCGGTGCGAAGCCGGCGCGGTGCCGCCACTGTAACCGGAGCGATCCGGAAGCCAGAAAACCTCCCCGAAAGCACGTCCTGATTTCGCGCGAGCACGCGAGGAGGTTTCGGTGAAGAGGTTTCTCATAGTCGTAGTGTGCACGGGCTGCGGCGCGATCTCGCACGAGCCGCAGCCAGATGGCGGTTACATCTCGTTCGGCGGGGACGCGGGTGACGCGTCGATCGACGTGGCGCGCGACGGCGGACCGTTCGTCACGGGCGTCGTGTCGTTCGAGGCGGGCGCGTGCTCCGGCTTCGGCGCGGCCGAGATGCCCTCGATCGTCGAAGGGCCGCCGCTCGGCGGAGGGTCCTCGCAAGGCTCGACCGACGTCGTCTCGCTCGGCGTCGGCGGGAGCATCGTCGTGTCGTTCGCGCCGAACGCGATCGTCGACGGCCCCGGACCGGACTTCGTGGTCTTCGAGAACGCGTTCTGGGTCGGCGGCAACCCGAGCGACATCTTCGCCGAGCCCGGCGAGGTGAGCGTGAGCGACGACGGCGTCACGTGGGCGACCTACCCGTGCACCGCGACCGCGGGAAATCCGCCCTACGGCAAGTGCGCCGGGTGGACCCCCGTGCTCTCGCCGCCCGCCTCGCCGACGGATTATCCCGCGTGCGGCGGCGACGCGTTCGACCTCGCGGACCTAGGCGTCACGCACGCGCGCTACGTGCGGATCGTCGATCACAGCGGTGAGACGTGCACGCCCCCGCAGAACCAGGCGGGGTTCGACCTCGACGCGATCTCGATCCTCCACGCCTCTCAGAACTGACCCGAGAGGACGACCCCGCCGAGCGTGGGCGCGATCGTGATCGCGGCGCTCTTCGACGAAGCGCGATCGTGCTCGAGGAAGTGCCACAAAAGGCCGCCGAGGATCGCGACGCCGCCGGTCGCCGTGAGCACCACGCCGATGACGTTCATCGCGTGCTCGCCGTCGACGTTGGTCTTCAAGCTCGTCGCGTCGACGCCCGCGGGGCAGACGACGGTCGGGCTCGTCGTGCACCCCTTCGCGAGCGCCTCGGACTGCGCGTCGTCGTGCGCCTTGATCGCGCCGACGAACGACGTGATCCCGATCGCCGCGACCCCCGCGCCGACGCCGACCGTGACCCAGGGTTTTGCATCTTCGGCGCCTGCGCTGCTGGCGAGCGTGACGAGACATGCGGCCAGCGCCATCGCGGTGCGTTTCATGTTTCGCGCAACAGGCATGTCGTGTGCCGCGCGGGATTCCCCGCGCATTCGCCGCGCAGGGGCGCGCCGTTTTCGCGTGCGCGCAAAAGCGACGTCTTCGGCTAAGGTGCCCGCGCCTTGCTGTTCAACTCGCCCCTCTACGGCGCGTTCGTGGTCGCGTGCTTCTTCGTGTTCTGGGCGCTCCGCCGCGAGCGACTCGCACGCGCCGTGTTCCTCGTCGTCGCGAGCTACGGCTTCTATTTCTACGGAACGCTCGACGCCGCGCGCGAGCAGAACCCGCCGCTCGGGCCCATCGGCTGGAGCGTCCTCTGCCTGGGTGTCATCTTCGTCGGCAGCACGATCGACTTCTATGTCGGGCGCGCGCTCGGCAAAGAAGAGCGACCGCGCGCGCGCAAGGCGCTCCTCCTCGTGTCGATCGTCTACTACCTGGGCGTCCTCTCGATCTTCAAATACTTCAACTTCGCCGTCGACTCGTTCGCCGACGCCGCGAACGCGCTCGGCTGGCACGTGTCACGAGTCCACCTGCGCATCGTGCTGCCGTTCGGCATCTCGTTCTTCACGTTCGAGACGATGAGCTACACGATCGACGTGTATCGCCGCGAGCTCGAGCCCGCGAAGCGCTACCTCGATTACCTCCTCTTCGTCGCGTTCTTCCCGCACCTCGTCGCGGGGCCGATCGTGCGCCCGAAGGAGATGCTCCCGCAGTTCGCGCGCGAGCCGCGCTACGACGCCGTCGAGCAGGCCGAGGGCCTCTGGATGATCGCCGGCGGTCTCGTGAAGAAGATCGTCATCGGAGATTTCCTCGCGCAGAACATCGTCAAGCGCGTCTTCGACAACCCCGAGCGCTTCTCGTCGATCGAGGTGCTCGTCGGGGTCTACGCGTATGCGATCCAGATCTACGCGGATTTCTCGGGCTACACGGACGTCGCGCTCGGGAGCGCGCACCTCTTCGGCTATCGCCTGCCGCAGAACTTCGACCAACCGTACACCGCGCGAAACCTCCAAGACTTCTGGCACCGCTGGCACATCTCGCTGTCGACGTGGCTGCGCGACTACCTCTACATCCCGCTCGGCGGCTCCAAGAACGGGCCGCTCCTCACGTATCGCAACTTGATGATCACGATGATCCTCGGCGGGCTCTGGCACGGCGCCTCGTGGAACTTCGTCATCTGGGGGACGCTCCACGGTCTCGCGCTCGCGGTCACGCGCATGTGGCAGCGGTGGCGTGCAGAGCGCCGAAAGGCGCCGCTCGGCCCGGAAGGAGAGAGCGCGCCGCTGCCTTCGCGGAAGGGGACGTCGCTCGTGCCGCGCGGCCCGTGGTACGTGCACGCGTTCAATGTATTTTGCACGTTTCAGTACGTCTGCTTCGCGTGGATCTTCTTCCGCGCGCCCACGTTCGGCCACGCGAAGCTCGTCCTCACGCGCCTCGGCGCGCTCAACTTCGGGACGGTCAACCTCTCGTCGCGCGTGCTCGCGGTCGTTTCACTCGCGTTGCTCGTCCATTTCGTCCCGAAGCACCTCGTCCTTCGCGCGCGCGACGCGTTCGTCCGCGCGCCGGCTTTCGTTCAGGGCCTCACGCTCGCGGGCGTCGGCTTCTGTTTGCATGCGATCGCGGGGGCCAAGGCCGAGCCGTTCGTCTACGGCCAGTTCTGAGCCGCCGCTCGCGCGAGCGGCGCGCCGCGTCTCGACGACGACGATGGCGTGGTCTGGTCGACTGAGGTGAGCGCCTGATTAGTTTGGTGTTATGGTGTGCGCGCCTTGGGACTTAAGGTCGGCATCCCCAAAGAAATAGCTCCCAGCGAGAAGCGCGTCGCGGCGACTCCCGACAGCGTCAAGAAATTGCAGAAGCTCGGGCTCGAGGTCCTCATCGAGGCGGGCGCGGGCGAGGGAGCGCACTTCCAAGACGGCGCGTACGTCGAGACCGGCGCGCGCGTCGTGTCGACCGCAGACCTCTGGGCCGAGTCGGACATCGTCCTCAAGGTGCGCCCGCCGATCCTCCGCGCCGACGGGAAGAACGAGGCCGACCTCCTCAAAGAGGGCGCGAAGCTCGTCTCGTTCATCTGGCCGGCGATCAACAAGACGACGGTCGAGTCGCTCGCGGCGCGCAAGGCCACGGTGCTCGCGATGGACTGCGTGCCGCGCATCACGCGCGCGCAGAAGATGGACGCGCTCTCCGCGACCGCGAACGCCGTCGGCTACCGCGCGGTGATCGAAGCGGCCAACGCGTTTCCGAGATTTCTCCCCGGCCAGGTGACCGCCGCGGGCCGCGTGAAGCCCGCGCAGGTGCTCGTCGTCGGCGCGGGCGTCGCGGGCCTCGCCGCGATCGCCGCGGCGCGCTCGCTCGGCGCCGTGGTGCGCGCGTTCGACACGCGCCCCGCCGTGAAGGAGCAGGTCGAGAGCCTCGGCGCGCAGTTCTTGAAGTTCGAGTTCAACGAGTCGGGCGAGGGCGAGGGCGGCTACGCCAAGCAGATGAGCGAGGCGTACATCGAGGCCGAGCAGTCGCTCATCGCCGCGAACGCCAAGGACGTCGACGTGATCGTGACGACCGCGGTCATCCCCGGCGTCCCCGCGCCGAAGCTCATCACGTCGGGCGCCGTCGTCAGCATGAAGCACGGCTCGGTCATCGTCGACATCGCCGCCGAGCAGGGCGGAAACTGCGCGCTCACCGAGCGCGACAAAGCCGTCGAGAAGTTCGGCGTATTGATTGTAGGCTACACGGATCTCGCGAGCCGCATGGCCGCGCAGACGAGCGAGCTCTACGCGACGACGATCTACAACCTCCTCGAGGACGTCTTCGACAAGGACGAGGGCGACATCGCGCTCGATCTCGAGGACGAGGTCCACCGCGGCTGCGTCGTGCTCAAGGAGGGCCGCCTCATGTGGCCGCCGCCCGTGAAGCCGCGCCCGCGCCCGCACTCGCACGCGCCGCAGCCCGAGAAGCCGCAAGAGCCCAAGCACCCGATCGAACCGAAGACGAGCCGCATCGGGCCCATCTTCCTGATGCTCGTCGCGTCGCTCCTCGCGGCCGCGGGCATCCTCGCGCCAACCGAGTTCACCGAGCACCTCACGGTGTTCCTCCTCGCGTGCGTCGTCGGCTGGCACGTCATCTGGAACGTGTCGCCCGCGCTCCACACGCCGCTCATGAGCGTCACCAACGCGATCAGCGGCATCATCCTCGTCGGCGGCGTGCTCCTGCTCCGCACGGGCGGGCTCCACGTCGCGACGGTGCTCGCGGGCGTCGCCGTGCTCGTCGCGATGATCAACGTCGCGGGCGGGTTCCTCGTCACGCAGCGCATGCTCAAGATGTTCCGCAAGGGACCCGAGCCCACGAAGGCGGCGCGATGATCATGCAACCTCGCAAGCCGGAGCGAAGCGTAGGTACGAGGTTGCGACGATGATCGTCTCCGCGCAGAACATCGCGTACCTCGTCGCGGCGATGCTCTTCATCTTGAGCCTCCGCGGGCTCTCGACGCAGGAGACCGCGCGCCGCGGAAACGCGTTCGGCATCGTCGGCATGGGCCTCGCGCTCGTCGTGACGTGCTACGCGCTGATCGCGGCGCTCTCGCTCGGCGCCGCGCACGCCGGCTCGAACGCCGACATCGGCTTCGCGATCCTCGGCGGGGCCATCGCCATCGGCGCGATCGTCGGCGCGGTCCTCGCGGCGCGCGTCGCGATGACGTCGATGCCCGAGCTCGTCGCGGTCCTCCACAGCTTCGTGGGCGCGGCCGCGGTGCTCGTCGGCATCGCGAGCTACCTCGAGCCCGAGAAGAAGACGGGACGTCGCGCACGACGTCGAGGTCTTCGCGGGCGTGCTCATCGGCGCGATCACGTTCACCGGGTCGGTCATCGCGTTCTTCAAGCTCCGCGGCACGATCGGCAGCAAGCCCCTCCTCTTGCCGGGGCGCCACGTGCTCAACGCGGTCGCGGTCATCGCGTGCGTCGTGCTCGGCGTGCTCTTCGTGCGCGAGCCGAACCCCGAGGGCATGCGTGGCTCCTCGCGATGACGGCCATCGCGCTCCTCCTCGGCATCCACCTCGTCATGGCGATCGGCGGCGGCGACATGCCCGTCGTCGTCTCGCTCCTCAACAGCTACTCGGGCTGGGCCGCCTCCGCGGCGGGCTTCATGCTCGGAAACGATCTCCTCATCATCACGGGCGCGCTCGTCGGCTCGAGCGGCGCCATCCTCAGCACGATCATGTGCCGCGCGATGAACCGCTCGATCTGGAACGTGGTCTTCGGCGGCTTCGGCGCGACGCCTCAGGCGAAGGGCAAGGCCGCCGAGATCGTCGGCAAGGTCACCGAGGCGCAAGCGCCCGACGTCGCCGCGCTCCTCACCGCCTCGAAGCGCGTCATCATCGTGCCCGGTTACGGCATGGCCGTCGCGCAGGCGCAGCACCCCGTGAAGGACCTCACCGAGTCGCTCCAGAAGCGCGGCGTCGACGTGAAATTCGCGATCCACCCGGTCGCGGGGCGCCTCCCGGGCCACATGAACGTGCTCCTCGCCGAGGCCAACGTCTCCTACGACATCGTCAAGGAGATGGAGGAGATCAACGAGGAGTTCGAGCACACCGACGTCGTCCTCATCATCGGCGCGAACGACATCGTGAACCCGAGCGCGCTCACCGACGAGACCAGCCCGATCTACGGCATGCCCGTGCTCGAGGCGTGGAAGGCCGCGCGCGTGGTGATGCTCAAGCGCAGCATGAGCGCGGGCTACGCGGGCGTCGACAACGCGATTTGTTACAACGAGAACACGCTCATGCTCTTCGGCGACGCCAAGCAGAGCATCAACAAGCTGCTCGCCGCGGTCCAGTCGGAGGCGAAGGCGGCTTGAGCCTCTCGCGGCGCGGGCGGATCCTCTGCGCCGTGGGGAGCTTCACGTCGTCGCTCGTCGTCGCGGGCGGCGTGTTTCTCGGGCTCCCCGCGAGGTGGGCGCCCGTCGACGTGACGGCGGTGATCGTGGCGCTCGCGTGCGCCGCGTCGGGCGCGATGATGGCCGCGAACCGCGGGCCGAAGGAGCGCGTCGCGCGCGTCGTGAACCTCGCGGTGCTCGCGCTCGGCCTCGTGCTCGTCATCGTGCTCGCGGCGACGGCGGGTTACCTCTCGGGCATCTACGGCCCCGTCGGAAAGGGCGGCGCGGGCGTGCTCGTCGTGGTCGCGCTCCTCGCGGTGCCTTACCTCATCGCGCTCCCCGGCGCGCAGCTCCTGTACCTCGGACCCTCGAAGAAATGACCGCGCGCACGTTCGTGCAGCTCATGGTCGTCTTCGTGGCGCTCGTCGTGATGGCGACGCTCTCGGGGCGCGCGCTCGCGAGGCTTCGTGAGACGAACGAGCCCGTGTTCGTCGCGTCGAAGTGGAAGGGCGGAAAGCTCGTCGGTCGCACGACGACGAAGGCGCCCGACGGCGCGCCGCTCGACGAGATCGAAGGGACGCTCGTCTTCGAGCGCGTCCTCGGCGAGAGCTGGTTGCCGGCTTTCTCCGCCGACGCGATGTCGCTCAGCCTGGTCGCGTCGCGCGACGGCGTGCGCGTCGACCTCGACGGCAAGACCGCGTACGTCACGCCGGACGATCTCCTCGCGCGTCAGGCGTACGACCACGGCCTCACGCTCGACTCGATCGGTTTGACGATGGGCGTCGACATGCCGGTCGTCGTCGCGCTCGCGGCCGAGCGGCTAGGCAAGAACCCCATCGACGTGCAGGAGCACGCGCGCTTTCGCCGCATCCGCACCGAGCGCGTCATCCCTGGCAGGCTGCCGGATCGGCCGATCGACGAGTCGAGCTTCGACGACGAGATCGCCTCGCGCTGGGTGCTCGCGGCCGCGCGTCACCTCGCGCGCGGGGTCTCGAGCGAAGGCCGCTTTCGTTATTTGATCAACGTGCCCACGAACCAGACCCTCGGCGGCTACGACTGGCCGCGCCACGCGGGGGCCACCTATTTCCTCGCGCAGGCCGCGGCGCACGCGCACGCGATCGCCGCGCCGGACGCGACCACGCTCGACCGCGCCGCGCTGCGCGCAGCGATGCTCCTCGCGACTCATGCGCTCTCGCCGTGCGGGACGCACAAGTGCATCGGCGAGGGCGACTCGTTCGAGATCGGCTCGGCCGCGCTCACGACCGTCGCGTTCGCGGAGATCGTGTCGAGCAACCTCGACACGTCGTTCAAGCCGCTCGTGCACGATCTCGCGGAGACGATCGCCTCGCTCCAGCGCCCCGACGGCGAGTTCATGCACGAGATCCACAAGGACGGTTCCACCGTCGACGTGCAGCTGCCTTACTTCTCGGGCGAAGCGGCGCTCGCGCTCACGCGCGCGTACGCGATCTTCGGCGAGCCGCGCTACCTCGAAGGCGCGCGCAAGAGCGTCGCGTACCTCACGGGCCCCGCGTGGCACTTCTTCGGCAACCGCTACTACTTCGCCGAAGAGCATTGGACGTGTCAGGTCGTCGGCGAGACGTGGCCAGACGCGCCGAACCCGAGCGCGCTCGACTTTTGCCTTCAGGTGGCACGCATTCAACCGCGCCGTTCAGCTCCACAAAGAAGATTGCGTGATCGACTGCGACGGCGCTCTCGGCGTGGGACCGCTCGTCACTCCGCGCTTCACGCCGGTCGCGAGCCGATGCGAAGCCGGCGTCGCGACGCTCGACGCAGCGGTGAAGGCGCGCGTCGATCCCGCGGAGGTCTCGCGCCTGCGATCGCAAATTCGCCGCTCGCTCGCGCTCCTCGCGCGGCAGCAATTCCACGGGCAGCTCGAGCACCTCATGGCCGATCCCGACGCGGTGCGTGGCGGAATGCCGGGGAGCGAGGTCGATTGGCAGATCCGCATCGACTACGCTCAGCACGCTGGCAGCGCGATGCTCAGGTGGCTCGCACTCCCCGCCGACGCGAAGCGTTGAGCTGGAAGCAGCTCGGATCACATGTGGTGAAATCTCTTGCAGATCACAAACAAATACTTGTGCTCTGCAATCCATTGGCTAGCTTCGTAGTAGGGCGCGCAGTCGGCGCCTCGATGAGAGGATGACAGGAGCACAGTGGAGATTCAGCGCGCAGTATCGAGCCGCAACGCGCGGCCGAGCGCGTAGGTCTTCGCTCCGAGACACTCTCCACGCGCAGCGTGCGGCGTCAGCTCGTCGCTCGCTCGCGCGTCGGTCGCAGTCCGTCCAGGTGACGGGCGAAGAAGAAAGAACCATGCAACGACCCATGCTTTCCGATCTCAAGAGCTTCACCCCCGAGCAAGCGCGCGCGTACATGAAGGCCGCCAAGGGCGACGAGCTCGCGGCCGCCATCGCGCTCGCGCATGATCGCAACGCGCTCGACGGCTCGAATTCCGCGCCGGACGACGCGGAGGTCCACCACGCGCTCTTCTTGCTGCGTCGTGCTCAGGGCCTGCCCGCGCCGAGCTTCGACACGCTGCGTGTCGCGCTCCGTCAGCGCGCGGCCTGAAGCAAAAGAACTAGTCCCCCGTCAGGGAAGCCGCGCTGGTCGCGGTGGAAGTCGTCGTGGGAGCGCTCGTCGCCGCCGTTTGCGCGGGGCGAGCGTGCGTCGTCGCGCGCGTCGTCGGTGCAACAGAAGCCGACGGCGCTGCGCTCGCGCTCACGGGCGGCGCCGCGGAGACGCTAGGCGCCGCGCTGACGCTCGCCGACGCGCTCGCCGTCGGGTGCGGCTGATCGAGCTGATCCTGCTCGCGCTGTTTGTCGCGCCACGCGATCGCGCCGAGGACGCCGACCATCATCGTCACGCCGAGCACGAGGCCCGCCATGAGCGCGGTCTTCGGCGACATGCTCTTCGGCACCTCGATCTCCTCCGCGAGCGCGGCGAGATCGGGCGTCGAGGGCTTGAGCTGATACTGCACCTGGTCTTCGCTCATCGTCGCGGTGCGCACGCGGCCGGTGCCGCACACGTTCGCGAGCGCCTCGGCGAGCTCGTCGGCGGTCTGGAATCGCTTGGTCGCGTCGCGGTTGCACGCGCGCGCGAACCACGCGTCGAACCCCGCGGGCACGTTCGGGTTGAGCTTCGACGGAGTCGGGATCGGCGCGGCGCAGACCTTGAGCACGATGTCGCCGAGCACCTCGCCCTCGAACGGGATGCGCGCGATCATCGCGGCGAACGCGCACGCGCCGAGCGACCACAAATCGGTGAGCGGCGTCGGGCGCGCCGCCGATCGTGAGCTGCTCGGGGGCCATGAAATTGGGCGTCCCGATGACCGCGCCCTCTTGCGTGGGGCCGCCCATCGGCGCGGCTTTGCCTTGGGCCGGCTCGGGGTCGAACATCTTCGCGATGCCGAAGTCGACGAGCTTCACGACGTACGGCGTCGCGCTCATCGTCTCGCCGTCGGTCGCCGCGAGGAAGATGTTGTCGGGCTTGAGATCGCGGTGGACGATGCCCGCCTTGTGCGCCTTCGCGAGCGCCTTCGCGGCCTGTCCGATGACGAGCGCGACCTCCGCCGGCCGGGAGCGGTCCGCGTCGGATGAGCGCGTCGGAGAGCGACTCGCCCTGGAGGTACTCCATGACGATGTACGGAAGGCCGGCTTCGTTCACGCCGTAGTCGAAGACCTGTACCGCGTTCTTCGACTGGAGCTTCGCGGCCGCGCGCGCCTCGATCTCGAAGCGCTTGCGCGCGTCGGCCGCGGCGGCGTGGTTCGGCTTGATGAACTTGATCGCGACGCGCGTGCCGAGCGTTTCGTGGACGCCTTCCCACACCGTTCCCATGCCGCCTGACCCGATGAGGCGCAGCACACGGTATTTGCCGGCGACGAGAGACCCTTCGAGGTCCGGCGAGTCGTGCTGGGTCGGCTCGTTCGACATGAAAAAAGAGAGATTCTCAGCGTAGCGGATAGCGGTACGCTTTGCGCCGTGAAATCGCGGCTCCTCTTGATCGTGCTGTTGGGCTCGGGTTGCGACGAAAAACCCGCGGTGGTCGCGGTAGATGCCGCGCCGGCAACGTCTGTGACCTCGGCGGCATCGGTCTCGCCGCCGCCGCCCGCGCCCAAGCCCCCGCTCGTCACGGTGGACGACGCGTCGTTCGTCGCGTCGGGCGACCGGGTCGACATCACCGTGGCCGACGCAAAGGGCCGCATCGTCGCGATGCTCGCGAACAAACCGCTCGTCGTGGGGCAAACACTCGAGGTCGACGCGCTGCGAGACACGACGATGGCGCACTTCGCGGTGGCCGTGGACGCGCTCCGCGAGGCCAAGGCCAAGACCCTGACCGTGAAGACGGCCCAGCGCGACCGGACGATGGGCTCGCTCACGGTCGCGCTCGAGCACCCTGTGCCGAGCCCATGCGCGGCGGTCGGCATGATCACGAAGGACAACGCGATCAACGTGTGGACCTACGCGGGCTCCGTCGCGCAGCGCTTCTCGCACGGCTTCGCCGGCCCCGACATCACGCTCGGCTCCGCGGCGTTCGCGAAGGCAGCCAACGCGTGCGACGCGAGCGTCGACTTCGTCGCGGGCGACGAGACGATCAAGTGGGGCGTCGTGTTCGACCTCGCGCTCGCCGCGTCGCAGACCTCCGGCTTCAAACCGACGAGCACCGTGGTGCTGACGAAGACGCCGGTTCCCGGTCGCAAGATCGCCGAATAGCGCGAGTGGCCCGGGCCGGCCCGATGCCAGGCCCGGCCACCCTCGATCACGGGGAATCCCGCGGTTTCCGCGTGGCACGCGCGCTGCTCCATCCGGCGCGGCTGGCCAGCCATTTCTCGTCACGATCACGAAAGGAAACTGAATCGAACAAGGGCTATGCAAACGGGACTGAGCGGGTGCAAGCACACGCTCGTTGGAAGGTCGGCTGTGCGATCCTGCCGAGCCCGAGCGTCCTCATCGAGGACGAAGACACCGGTTAAGTGTCGCGTCGGGCTACCCAGGTCATTAGACAGCTCGGATGGCGGTGTTCCGCATCCGCCCGCAGTACCAACGAGCGCGGGACAACCGCGGAGGGTGCAGGTCTCCTCGCACCTGAATTCGGGACGCCGCGTCAACAAATGCTCGTAAAGAGCGAGGACTTGGTGCCACTCCCTAGTTTGCTGAAGCAAGTCTCCCGGATGGGAGATCACAAACCGTTCTGAAATTTAACCGGGTGCTCTCGATCGAGCGTCGACGCATACGTGTGTCGGCGGGGGTCACTTTCGGAGGCGTTTTTTCAGCGCGGCGAGCTCGCGGTCGACCTCGGCTTCGCGCTGGGCCTTTGCCTTTGCTTTCGCGGCTGCTTCGGCTTTGGCCGCCTTTGCGGCTTCTTTTTCCGCGAGGTCGCGCGCGAGACGCTCTTTCTTTTCGCGCTGCTCTTTTGTTCGGGCGTTTCTTCTTTGGGGAGGAGCTTCTCTTCGAGCTCCTCGAGCATGCGCTTGCCCGCGGTGGCACCGAAACCGAAGATGACCGAGTCGATGAGACGCTTTCCCGCCATCACATGATTGTACGTCAGCGCGGCGGGACGATCTCCCTCGCCTCGCTCGCGGCGCTCGGGGCGGGGATGTTGAGCAGCGCGGCGAGCGAGCGCGCGTACGCCGCGAAGCTTATCGGTTCGTTCAGCGCGAAGCCGGGGCGCACGCGGCCGGGCGCGCGAACGAGGAGCGGCACGGACCGATCGAAGAGGTACGGGCCGCCGTGGCTCATGCCCTTGCCGAGGTCGTACTCGGTGTCGATGAAGGCGCCCTTCTTGGTGAGCACGTAGAGCGCGTCTTTGTTGCCGGGCCAGAGCGAGCGGCACACGAGGGCGTCGATCGACTCGTCGGACTCGGGCGGGCACGTCGTGCCCTCGGCGCGAGGGGGAAAGACGCGATCGATCTCGGGGTGGGCGAGGAGCGCGGCGGTGATCGCCGCGTCGAGCTTCTTGCGGCGATCGGGCGGCAAATCCGCTGCGGAATGGCTGTAGAATACATACGGAGACGCGACGCCGAGGATCCAGTCGCCGGGGCCGAGCGCCTTCGCGGCGGCTTGCTCGAGCGAGTCGCGGAGCGCGTCGGGGAAGATGCGGCCCGACGCCTTGCACGGGCGCTGCCAGAAATCGGCCGCTTCGTCCTTGCACCAGGGGCGCGTCTCGTCGCCGAGCTCGGGGAGCGGAGGGCCGCCGTGATCGCCTGTGAGCACCACGGACCAATTCTCGGAGCCCACCTTGCGATCGAGCACCGCGAAGAACTCGCCGAGCGAGCGATCGAGTCGCTCGAGCTCGTCCCACGCCTCCCACGAGTCGGGGCCGAAGAAGTGGCCGACGTAGTCGAACGACGAGAGCGAGACGGCGAGGAACATCGGCTGCGACGCGTCGCGCGCGTCGATCGCGGCGGTCGCTAGGCGGAGGAGCGCGTCGTCGCCGCGCGGGCTCGCGCGAAACGCGATCGTCGGAAAGCGCGCCGACGAGAACGCGTGTGGGAACGTCGAGCCGAAACCGAAGACGTCGCTCTCGCCGGTCTGCGCGTCGGCTTGCTTCGCGTGCGACGAGACGAACACCGGATCGAGGAGCGACCAGGGCTCCTTGCGCATGTCGACCAGCACGCCGTCGTCGATGAAGCGCGCCCACGCGGGGAAATCATGGGTGAACGCGCTCGACGTGACGAACCCGTCGCGGCGCGTCTCGTACCAGAGCACGGCGTCGGGGTGCCTGCCGCCGCCGAATACGGCGCCGCGATCCTTGAGCGAGAGCGAGACGATCGTCGCGTGCGGAGCGCGCGCGCGGAGCACGTCGGCCACGGTCTCGACGGCGAGCCCATCGAGGCCGATGCCGCTCGTCGCGTCGACCGCGAAGGGCGTGATCGTGCGGATGTGCGCGTCGCGGAGCGAGGATTGGCGGCGGCGGGTGTGCGCGTCGATCGTCTCGTTGGCGTAGACGCCAGAGCGATAGGGCGGGGCGCCCGTGAAGAGCGCGGCGTGGCCGGGCGACGTCTCGGTCACCGCGTGCGCGTATCGCATGTCGCGCGCGTACGTGCCCTCGCGAACGAGGCGCGCGAACCCGCCCGACTTCGGGAGCTCGGGGAAGCGCTCCGCGGCCATCCACCCGGCGAGCTGATCGACGACGAGCGCGAGCACGATCGGCGCGTGCTTCGCGGCAGGCGGAGCGGCGGAGGCCGACGCGGTGGCAACCGGGACTGCGCGCGAGGCTTCGTGCGACGCGCACCCGCAGAGAAAAGCCGAAATCGCGAGAGCCCTTCGCACGCGCGAGGAATACCATGCGGGCCCCATGAAGCGTCTCGTCATCGCGCTCGCGCTACTCGCTTGTAACAAACCCGACGCATCGACCGGAGTCACGGCCGAGGCTGCCGCGTCCGCGGCTCCATCCACGCCATTCACGGGGGCGCTCACGGGCGATCGCGTGATGGGCGCGAAGGACCTCGTTCATCCCTTCGACGCGTGGCCCGCCGCGGAGGCGAAGCTCGAAGCGCAGATGGGCAAGGCCACGCTCGTGAAGGGCGATCGCAACACGTGGGCGGTCGCGCAGGGCGACGACTGCTTCTACGTCGAGGTCGAGAAACAAAAAGACGGCACCGTCGGCATGGTGATGGGCCCGATGAAGGTCTCGAAGGGCGGGCCGATCATGAACTGGGACGAGTGCCTCACGGGCGCAGGCGTTCGAAAAGAGGCCGCGGAAGATCCGAACGCGCCCGGGCCGCCCACGGACGCAAAGGCGATCGGCGTCGTCGACCTGCGCGACGGCGTCACGAAGGCGCGCTCGAAATGGAGCGGCGCGAAGGTCACGGTCAAAGGGCTCTACCTGAGCACGACGCACCTCGAATCGAACGGCGTCGAGATGGCGAACGTGTCGATCACCGCCGCGAAGGCGGACTTGAAGAACATGATCTCGTGCAGCCTCGCCGACTCGAAGACCGCGCCGGCCAAAGCTCGGCAGTACGACCCGATCACCGTGACGGGGACGGTCCGGCCGCGGGACATGTTGACCGGCGGCGGCGACAAAATCGTCGACGTGGAGCTCGAGGGCTGCTCGCTGGTAAAATGACGCCGTGACCGCCTCTTCAACGAGCGCGCGCTTCGCGATCGAAGGCGCGGGTCGCACCGGGGGAATGGGGAGCGTGTATCGAGCGCTCGACACGACGACGCGCTCGCTCGTGGCGCTCAAGGTGCTCAGCGGAAGGCACGACGAGCACGACGCAGAGCGCTTCGCGCGAGAGGCCGAGGCGCTCGCGCAGCTCGATCATCCCGCGATCGTCCGGTACGTGTCGCACGGCGAGACCGACGAGGGGCGATTCCTCGCGATGGAGTGGCTAGACGGCGAGGACCTCGCGGCGCGCTTGAAGCGTGCCCCGCTGACCATGCGCGAGAGCGTGCGGCTCGGGAGACGAATCGCGACGGCGCTCGCGCACGCGCACGGCCGCGGGATCATCCACCGCGACGTGAAGCCCGCGAACGTCTTCCTCGTCGGCGGAGTCGTGGACGACGCGAAGCTCATCGACTTCGGCATCGCGCGGCTCGACGCGAGCGCGCCCGTCACGCGCGCGGGGATGATCGTCGGGACGCCCGGGTACACCGCGCCCGAGCAGGCCCGCGGCGACGGCGCGATCGACGCGCGCGCGGACATCTTCGGCCTCGGTTGCTTGCTCTACCGGTGCCTCGCAGGCGTCGTCGCGTTCCCCGGAGAAACGGCCGTCGCGGTGCTCGCGAAGATCCTCTTCGACGAGGTCCCGGCGATCTCGGAGTCGGTGCCCGACGTGCCGCAGGACCTCGACGAGCTCGTCGCGCGCATGCTCGCGAAATCGCCGAACGCGCGCCCGCGCAGCGCCGAGGAGGTCGCCGCGGAGCTCGAGCGCATCGACGCGACGCTCGACGACGTCCCGGCGCGCGCGACGATTCGAGCGCCCGCGTCGCTCACCGGACAGGAGAGACGGCTCGTGAGCGTGATCCTCGTGGCCGCGCCGCCCGACGACGAGCGCACGCGCACGACGACGATCGACACGGTCGTGCAGCGAGACGCGGAGGCGACCGCGGACCCCGTGCGCTCGGCGGCGGCCAATTTCGGCGCGCGCGCCGAGCGCCTCGCGGACGGAACGCTCGTCTTCACGCTCACGGGGCTCGGCAGCGCGACGGATCGCGCCGCACACGCCGCCCGGTGCGCGCTCGCGCTGCGAGGGCTCTTCGGGGCGACTCCGATGGCGCTCGCGATCGGCCATGGGCTCTCTTCGGGGCGCGTCCCGCTCGGCGACGCGATTGACCGCGCGACGGAGATGCTCGCGACCGCTCCGGCGCGCGACGGCGTTTCCATCGACGACGTCACGGCGGGGCTTCTCGACGCGCGCTTCGAGGTGCGCGCCGATGGCGCGTCGATGATGCTCCTCGGCGAGCGCGAGACCGCCGACGCGAAGCGCAAGCTGCTGGGGAAGGAGAGCCCGTTCGTCGGGCGCGAGCGCGAGATCGGCACGCTCCTCGGCCTCTTCGACGAGTGCGTCTCGGAGCCCGCCGCGCGCGCCGCGCTCGTGACGGCGCCAGCGGGCATGGGGAAGTCGCGCCTTCGTTACGAGCTCCTTCATCGAATCGCGACCGATCGCGCGGAGGCTCAGATCTGGATCACGCGCGGCGACGCGATGACACGGGGCTCGCCGTTCGGGCTCATCGCGCAGATCATCCGGCGCACCGCGGGCGTGCTCGAAGGGGAGCCCACGGCGTCGTCTGCGCGCAAGCTCCGCGCGCGCGTCGGTCGCCGCGTGCCGGAAGAGCGCGCGGATCGCGTCGCGGAGTTTCTCGGCGAGATCGCCGGCGTGCCCTTCCCCGACGAGGGCAGCGTGCAGCTCCGCGCGGCGCGGCGCGACCCGCAGCTCCTCGGCGACCAGGTCCGTCGCGCGTGGGACGAGCTCGTCTCCGCGGAGGCAGCGGACGCGCCGCTCGTCGTCGTCCTCGAAGATCTCCACTGGGGCGATCTCCCTTCGGTCCGCATGATGGATGGCGCGCTCGCGCGCTGCCACGACCGCCCGCTCTTCGTCCTCGCGCTCGCGCGCCCGGAGATCAAAGAGACGTTCGCGAGCCTCTGGGCGGAGCGCGTCGTCTTGACGATGCCGCTCGGCGAGCTCACGCGAAAGGCGAGCGAGAAGCTCGTGGTCGCGATGCTCGGGGACGCGATCGACGACGCGACCACCGCGCGGCTCGTCGCGCACGCGTCCGGAAACGCGCTCTACCTCGAGGAGCTCATTCGCTCAGCGTCGGAGGGCAACAAGGAAAAGCTCCCTGGGAGCGTGCTCGCGATGGTGCAGGCGCGCATCGAGCGGCTCGAGGACGAAGCGCGGCGCGTGCTCCGCGCGGCGAGCATCTTCGGCGAGTCGTTCTGGCGCGGCGGCGTCGAGGCGCTCCTCGGCGGGATGTCCGGCGACTCGCTCGCGGCGTGGCTCGACCAGCTCGAGCGGCGCGAGGTGATCACGTGTCGCGCGGTGAGCAGCATCGCCGACGATTCGGAGTACACGTTTCGTCACGCGCTCGTGCGCGACGCCGCGTACATGGCGCTCACGCCGAGCGATCGCGAGCTCGGTCATCGGCTCGCGGGCGAGTGGCTCGAGCGAAGCGGCCTCGGCGACGCCTCCGTCCTCGCAGGACACTACGAGCTCGGCGGCGACTCGGCGCACGCCGCGGAGCTCTACGTGACCGCAGCGGAGCAGGCGATCGGCGCCAACGACTACGTCTCGGCGATCGCGCGTGCGCAGCGCGGCGTCGCGCTCGGTCCGAGCGGCCACACGCTCGCGATGCTGCGCCTGCGCCAAGCCGAGGGCCACCACTGGCGCGGCGAGTACGTGGAGAGCGAGGGCGCGGCGCGCGAGGCGCTCGACCTCTTGCCGCGCGGGAGCGCCGCGTGGTTCGGCGCGGCGGCCGAGCTCGGCGTGTCGTTCGCGCGACGCGGAAAACCCGACGAGGCGCGCGCGGCCGCGAGGCTGCTCCTCGACAGCGAGCCGCTCGCCGAAGCCGTCGCGGCGTGCGTCGCGTCGGCCGTGCGCATCGCGGGTGGCGTCGTGCGACTCGGCATGCTCGATCTCACGGCGGAGCTCGCCGAGCTCGTCGAGCGCCTCGCCGCGCCGCTCGCGTCCGAGCCCACCGTCGCTTGCCGGCTCGCGCAGCTCCGCGCGATGCGCGCCTATTTCGTGGGAGATCACGAGATCACCGCGCGCCTCACGCTGGAAGCGGTCGCCGCGTTCGAGCGCGCAGGCGACCTCCGCAACGCGACCGGACAGAGGTTCAACGTCTCCGCCTCGCACATCCTCCTCGGCTCGTACGCGGAGGGCGAGCGACAGATTCGGCGCGCGCTCGCGGACGCCGCGAGCATGGACATGCGCCACTCGATGCTCGTCGGGCGCTTCAACCTCGTCTCGGTGCTCGGACGACTCGGGCGGCTCGAGGAAGCGCTCGAGGTCGGCGAGCAGCTCGTCGTCGACTGCGGCGCGCGCGAGGCTGCGCACTTCGAGGGCAACGCGCGCACGTACCTCGCGGAGATCCTGATGATGAGCGGCGCGCACGACGGCGCGATGCGCGAGGCGGCGCGCGCCGTCGAGCTGCTCTCGGCGACGCCCGCGGTGGCCGCGTATCCGAACGCGATCCTCGCGCGCGCGACGCTGGCGAAGGGCGACGCGCGCAAGGCCGCGGAGATCGCGAGGGCGGCGGTCGCGGTCGCCGACGATCTCGGCAGCGGCCTCGAGGAGAGCGACGCGCTCGGCCGCCTGACGTACGCCGAGGCGCTCTGGGCGCTCGGCGAACGCGATGACGCGCGCGAGGCGCTGAACGAGGCCGCGAACCGCGTTCGCCTTCGGGCCTCGCGCATCGCGGATGCGTCCTTGCGCGCGGGTTTTCTCGCCAACGTGTGGGAGAACGCGCGCACGCTCGATTTGGAGAAGCGATGGGCCGGCGCCCACGACGCGTGATATCGTCGTCTGTGGGAGGCGATGATGGCGCGTAGACGTTCGGCGATCGTGCCGCGTGCGGTGTTCGGCGTGAGCTTCGGCGGCGTCGTTCCCGCGTGCGTCGCGCTCGGAATCCAGGCGTGCAGCAGCGGGCCCGTGCTCGGCGTCGCGGCCGTCGCGTACTGCTGCTTCGAGGCGAGCACCACTGACGCGGACGCGAGCGACGGCGACGCCGTGAGCGACTCGAAGAGCGACAGCGCCGACTCGCCGAGCGACGCCGTGACCGACGCGCCCGGCGACGTCCAAGAGGGAGGCTGACGTGAAGAAGCGAACGCGCATCGTGCCCGGTTTGGTGATGACGGCGACGTTCGCCGCGGTGATCCCCGCGTGCGGCGGGACGACCGACGCGCAAGACGGCGGCAAGGACGGAAGCAGCGACGTCGCGTACGGCGTCGCCGACGTCGGTTTCGGCGTGGCGGCGGTCGCGTACTGCTGCTTCGACGCGATGGGCGTCGCGGACGCCGCGTTCGGCGACGCGCCGAGCGACGCGACCGTTGACGTAGGCGACGCGTCCGAAGGAGGCTGAGTGCGCATCCAGCGCGTGCTCACGAGCACGCCGCTCGCGCGACTCCACGAGCGGACGATCCTCCAGCGCGGTCCTCGAAAGGGAATCGCCGTCCCGTGGGGCTCGTTTCGTCGTGACGAGTACCCCGACGCGGCGCTGGCGCTCGCGTACGACGCGCAGCGCATGCTCGCGCTCGGCGAGTACTCCGCGGTGAGCCTCTTCGCGCGCTTCGTCGACGGGCTCGCGCGCGCGTCCGTGCCGTTCGACATCCTCTCGGCCGCGTCGCGCGTCCCGCAAGACGAGATCCGCCACGCCGATCTCGCGTTTCGCTTCGCGTCGCTCTGCGCCGATCGCGACGTCACCGTGGAGCTTGAGGAGAAGCAGTCGCCGTCGCGCTGGCACGAGCGGCTCACGCTCGAGGATCTCGACTCGTTCGCGATCGAGGTCATCGCGATCGGCGAGACGCTCGCGTGCGGTCTCTTGTCCGCGTGCCGCGACGGCGCGACCGACCCCGTCGCGCACGCGGTGTACGCGAACATCGTCGCCGACGAGGTGCACCACGCGCGGCTCGGCTGGTATTACCTGCTCTGGCGCGCGCCGCAGTGGACGAACGACGATCGCCAGCGCGTCGCGGACAACGCGGGAGCGATGGTCGTCGAGATCGAGACGCGCTTCGGCCGCGGGCGAGACGCTCCGCGCGGCGCGGGGAAGGCGGCGCGCGCGCTCGGCGTGCTCGACACCGCGCGCCAGCGGAAGATCGTCCGCGAGCTGATGGAAAAGGAGATCGTCCCGGGCCTGGACGCGCTCGGGCTCGGCGCCTCGCACGCATGGGCAAAACGGCGTCGAATCGCCTGAGGCTCGGCGACGACGTCGCGACGCTCGGCCGCGCGCTCGGCGCGCGAGAGCGCGCGGAGCTCGCGAAGGGCCTCGGGCAGCTCCTCGCGTGGCAGCGAACGCTCCGCGTCTTTCCGCGTTTGCGCGCGCCCGACGCGACGCCGTACGTCTCGCTCTACGCGAGCGGCGCGCTCCGCGGATGCTACGGGAGCCACGAGGGCGCGCCGGGCGAGCGGCTCGCGCGCGCGTTCCTTCGCGCCCTCACGGACACGCGCTACGGCGGGATCTCCTCGGAAAATAGGCACGATCTCGCGGCCGACGTCGCGTACATCGCGCGCGCGCGCCCGTGCCGCGCCGACGAGGCGATCGCGCGGATCGAGCCCGGAGCCCACGGCATCGCCCTCGCGGCGCCCGAGGGCACGACGGTGCTTCTCCCCTCGGTCGCGCGCGAGCGCGGCTACGACGCCGCGGGCTTCGTCGACCTCCTCTGGAAGAAGACGGGGCGAGCGCCGCAGCGCGAGGGCCTCGTGTGGATCCTCGACGTCGAAGAGGTCTCGTCGCGACGCGCGAGCGCGTCCGATGCGCGCGCGGCCGCGCGTCGTCACCTCGAGTCGCTCGTCGATCGCGACGGCCGCGTCGCCTTCGAGATCGATCCTGGCACCGGCGAGGCGCGCCACGCGGGCGTCATGCGTCACGGGCGGATCGCCGTCGCGGTCGAGGCGCTCGCGGCGCTCGGCTCGCCGAAGGCGCGCGGCGCTCGCGCGTGGCTCGCCGCGGAGATCGCACGCGGCGTCGCACGCGGCGTCGACGGTTGGCCCGATCGCCCCGACGCGATCCTCGGCACGCTCGCGCTCGCGGCACGCGCCGGCGTCGAAGCGCCGCTCGAGGAGCTCGCGGATCGAATCGACGTCGGCGCGTGCTCGTCGTGGCACGCGGCGCAGGCGGCCTCGGTCCTCGGCGCGCGCACGCCCGAGCGCCTCTGGCAGCTTTGCGTGAGCTCGCTCGAGCAGCGGCCCTTTTCGCCGTTCACGCTCATGGCCGCTCGCGCGCGCGCCGATGGAGCCGTGATCGAGCGCTGCGCTCGCGCGATCATCGACTCGATCGCGCACCCCGCGCCGTTCTCGGGCGGCGCGCGCGTCACCGCAGTTCCCGGAGACGGCGCTCACGGCCGTCGCGGTCGAGTCGCTCGCGCCCCACCGCAGCGCCGCCGCGCGCCGCGCCGTGCGCCTCGCGCGCGAGTTTCTCCGCGCAAGGCAAGTGCTCGACGTGCCCGCCGCGCTCCACCCGCGCACGCTCGGCGCGTTCCGCGCGTCGCCGATCGCCCCCGTGTTCAGGTGCGACATCACCGCCCACGCCGCGCTCGCCCTCCGGGATTGACTATCTCCAACGAGATAGTTATACGTACGAGGATAGTCCTATCAGGAGGCTAACCTTGAAATCGATCCACTACGGAATGGCTCTCTCGTTCTTGGCTTCGATCGCGTGCAGCAGCGGCGATCAAACGACGACCGACGGCGGAAGCGACTCGAGCAGCGGAAGCGACTCGGCGACCGGGAGCGACACCGGCACTTCCTCGAAGCCGAACGTCGGATTCGTCACGTTCTCGCAGACGAAGACGGGAACCACGGACACGTTCTCGGCGGCCGCGGCGTTCCTCGCGCTCGGCGACGCGGGCACGATCGGGCCCGCCTGCAGCGGCATGCAATCGGGGAGCTGCTGCTACACGCCGCCGAGCTCCGGGAGCGACGCGGGGACCACGTCGACCGGGACCGCGATCGGCGCAGGCGCCGTCACGATCAAGGACGGCACGACGACGCTCGCGACGATGACGCCGTCGGGCACGAGCTACACGCCCGTCTCGAACCCGCCCACGAGCGCGCTCACGTGGAACTCCGGCGACTCGCTCGCGGTCTCGGCGGCCGGCGACGCCGTTCACGCGTTCAACGGCGCCGTGACCGCCGTCGGCACGCTCCTCGGTGTGAGCCCCGCGCTGTCGTTCACGACGCCCGTCGTCGTCTCGCGCGCGGCCGACTTCAACGTCACCTGGACGAGCGCGACCGGCAGAATCCAGCTCACGCTCGTCGCGCTCAAGGGCACCTCCGCAGACGGCTCGATCACGTGCTCGAGCACGACCGACACCGGCACGATGAGCGTCCCGTCGGCGCTCCTCCAGAAATTCTCGGCCGCGGACACGGGCATCATCTCCTTGTCGCGCACGATCTCGTCCGACGCGTCGCCCGACAACGCGACCGTGACGCTCTCGTCGAGCACGTCGACGAGCGGCACCGCGACGTTCAACTGAAGCCGCTCGCCGACTTCCACCTACAGCGCCACGGCGTCTCGTCGCGACGCTCTGACGCACGGACGCGCTGAAATTTTTCTGCTCCAGCGGCGATTGCGACGAGCGAGCAGATATTTCTGATCAACGCGGCCACGCGTCGACATCGCAGCATTGATGTTTGTCGCGAATCGATTCTCGGTGTGGTTCGTGGTCGCGTCGATCACCGCAGCGACCGCTGGCGCGACCACGAGCTGCGCGCAAGACGGCTCGGCTTGGGACGACGGCGGCCTCCCGGCGCCTGGCGTGGACGGAGGGGCGGCCCCGAACGCGGCGATTTGCCCGCCGTGCGTGACCGACTCGGATTGCTCGAGCGGATCGATCTGCTCGCAAATCGGCGGCGACTCGTACTGCGCGAAGAGCTGCCCGAGCGGCAACGAGTGCGACTCGACCCACACGTGCCAGACGGTGAGCGCCGTCGACGGCACCGAGGCGAACGTGTGCGTGCCGAACGGAAACGCGTGCGGCGCGGCGCCGCAGCCGCCGACCACCGACGGCGGCGCGCCTCCTCCGACGACGAGCTCTTGTCCCGGCCTCGCCGGGCCGACGACCACCGCGAGCTGCGCCTCGTGCTCTCAGACGAGCAAGACGTGTCAGCCGAACGGCTGCTACGGCGGCTGGTGGTGCAACACGCAGACGCTCAAGTGCCAAGCGGCGCCCACGAACTGCGGCGGGAGCGTCGACGGCGGCGGCGGCTTCGACGGAAGCGTGCAGACGCTCGACGGCGGCGTCACGTCCACGATCGGCTCGAACGGCGGCACGGAGTCGACGCTGTACTTCGCGGTGATCGGCGACACGCGCCCCGCCGTCATCGACGACACGTCCGCTTATCCGACGACGACGATCACGAAGATCTTCTCCGACGTGAGCTCGCTCAACCCGAAGCCGCCGTTCGTCGTCACGACGGGCGACTACATGTTCGCGTCGACGAGCGGCTCGCAGGCCTCGCCGCAGCTCAAGCTCTACCTCGGCGCGCGCGCGAGCTACTCGGGCGTCGACTTCCCCGCGATGGGAAACCACGAGTGCACGGGCGCGACCACGTCGAACTGCGGCTCCGGCAACACGGACGGCGTCACGAGCAACTACTCGGCGTTCATGAGCGACATGCTCGGGCCGATCTCGAAGACGAAGCCGTACTACTCGATCAACGTGTCGTCGCCCACGAACGCGTGGACCGCGAAATTCGTGTTCGTCGCGGCCAACGCGTGGGACGCGACGCAGGCGAGCTGGCTCTCGTCGACGCTCGCGCAACCCACCACGTACACGTTCGTCATCCGCCACGAGTCCGCGACGGCGAGCACGGCGCCGGGCGTGACGCCGAGCGAGAACATCATGAAGCAGTACAGCTACACGCTCTCGATCGTCGGGCACGCGCACACGTACAGCCACCCGAGCACGAAGGAAGTCCTCTTCGGCAACGGCGGCGCGCCGCTCACGAGCGGCAACTACGGGTTCGGCCTCATCACGCAGCGCGGCGACGGCGCGATCATGGTCGACGCGTACGACTACTCGACGATGCAGGCCGACTCGAGCTTCCACTTCGTCGTCAAACCCGACGGGACGCCGACGCAGTGAGCTCCCTCGATGGTGGTGAGAAGCTCGCGTTCGTCGCCTCCGCGGTCGTCGTCGTTGCGACCTTGGCGTTCACGTTTCGCGTCGCGCGGAGCCGAGCAAACCCATCCGAGCCCGCCGCGGAGCTCATCGTGCCTCACACGAGCGACGCGCTCCGGCTCGACGGCGAGCTCGACGAGCCGAGCTGGCGCGCCGCCGCGCGATCCGGCGCCTTTCTCGCGCCAAATGGAAAGGAGGCGACGCCGTACTCCGACGCGCGCTTCACGTGGACGGACGACGCGCTGCGGATCGGCCTCTACGCGGCCGACGAGGACATCGTCAGCGCGGATTCGTTTCACGTCGTGCTCGAGGTCGACGGCGTCGAGCGAACGCTCGACGTGAGCCCGAGCTGCAAGCTGAACGACCACGGGTGGAACAGCGGCGCGCGCCTCGCGTGCGACTCCGACGGGACGCTCGACGTGCCCGGCGACCGCGACGAGGAGTGGGTCGTCGAGATGGAGGTGCCGCTCGCGAAGCTCGGCGAGCACGTCACGTTGCACGTGAAGCGCTGCGACGTGGGCAGCGGAGGACCAAGCGCGCAGCCGTGCGGCGAGGTGCGCCAAACGCGGCTCGCGTTCCGTCGGTAGCGCGCGCGAATCGATGACCATGGACCGCGCCGCGCGAGTGTGCTCGCCTGAAACGCGGTGCGCGCTGCTTGGATGTTGGCATTCGCGTGTGTGACGCCGGCCAATCTGACGACGTGCGCGTCGTGCGGCGCCGTGTCGATGATGCCGCAGGAGCGTTACGCGGAGCGCATGCCGCTGCCGCAAGGTCCGAGTCGCATCGCGCTGAGGCCCGGCGACGTGCTCGAGGTGGACGCGAGCGGGCACGTCCGCGCGATCCAACATGCGACGTCGCCCACGACGTGGACGCGCTTCAAGCCGGGCGCTTGGCAGCACGCCGGTTGGGTTTGGGGTGACTTGGAGCAATGAGCACGCGTCGGTTGACGCTCGATGCGGGCAACGCGCGAAGTCGGTGCTAAATTCGGCTGTATGGGGCGGTTGGGGCGCGCGCGTGTCGTCTTGTTCATCTGCGCCGGGTGCGGCGCACGCACGCCGCTCCTCGCGCCGGGCGACGCGGGCCACGTGGACGCGAGCGTAGACGCGAGCGTCGACGCGCCGATCGACGTCGAGCCACTCGGCGACGCGTGCACGACCCACTGCTCCGCGGATCTCCACGACGTCCTCGACTGCAACGGCAACGTCCTCATCACGTGCGCAGCCAACGAAGGCTGCGACGGCACCGGCTGCTCGGCTGCGTGCCAAGCCGCGCAGATCAACCAGAGCACCGTCGGTTGCGAGTACTACGCGATCGACCCGGACATCATCTCGCTCGGCGTCGGCGCGTGCTTCGCCGCGTTCGTCGCGAACACGTGGACGACGCCCGTCACGATCGGCGTCGACCGCGCCGGCTTCCAGTTCGACCTCTCGGGCTTCGCGCGCATCCCAACGGGCTCGGGCAAGGCGCTCACGTACGCGCCGCTCGTGAACGGGACGCTCCAACCGGGCGAGGTCGCGATCCTCTTCCTCGCGCGCCACGGCACGCTCCTCACGTCGTGCCCGGACGGCGTCGCGCCCGCGGTGAGCAGCGATCCCGCGATTCACGGGACGGGCCTCGGGCACGCGTTCCACATCACCGCGACCGCGCCGATCGCGGCCTACGACATCTTTCCCTACGGCGGCGGGCCGAGCGCAGCGACGAGCGCGACGCTGCTCCTTCCGACGTCGCCCTTCGCGAACAACTTCGTCGCGGTCGCGCCGTACGACTCCGACGTCGTCGTGCCCGAGGCCGCGCCTACGCTCGCGTTCGTCGCCACCGAAGACGCGACGTCGATCACGATCAACCCGACGCACGACATCACGGCCGGCGGCGGCGTGGCCGGAGCGCTCGCGGGCTCGCCCGTCACGTACTCGCTCTCGGCGGGACAAGAGCTCCAGATCTCGCAGCGCGCCGAGCTCACGGGCAGCATCATCCAGTCCTCGAAGCCGATCGCGGTCTGGGCCGGGGCGACGTGCGTGAACATCGGCGTCAACGACACCGCTTGCGACTCCGCGCACCAGCAGCTCCCGCCGCTGCGCGCGCTCGGCTCGGAGTACGTCGCGGTCCGCTACCGCAACCGATACGACGGCGTCGAGGAGACCGTCCCGTGGCGCTTCGTCGGCACGGTCGCGGGGACGCAGCTCACGTTCGATCCGCCCGTGGCGAACGCGCCCACGACCCTCGGGCGCGGCCAGCTCGCGGAGGTCTGGTCACCGGGCCCGTTCGTCGTGAGGAGCCAAGACGCCGCTCATCCGTTCTACATGGCCGCGTACATGACGGGCGCCGACAGCCCGTACTCCGGCGGCAAGAGCGGACGCGGAGACCCAGAGTTCGTCAACGTCATCCCGGCGCCAGAATTCCTTGCATCCTACACGTTCTTCACCGACCCGACGTACCCCGAGACGAACCTCGTCGTCATCCGAAAGCCGAGCTCCGTGAACGGCTACGACGACGTGAGCCTCGACTGCGCGGGCCCGCTCGGAGGGTGGCAACCCATCGGCGCGAGCGGCTACCAGGCGACGCGCATCGACCTCGTGCGACACGACTTCGCGCCGCAGGGCCAATGCGACAACGGCCGCCACGTGATGACGAGCGCGACCCCCTTCGGCCTGACCGTCTGGGGTTGGGGCTCGGAGCAGACGAGCACGCAGACCACGTGGGTGTCGTACGCGTACCCCGCAGGCGCCAGCATCTTGCCGATCAACAACGTCGTCGTGACGCCGTGACGCTAGGGCGAATCAGCCTTCGTCCCCGTCGTTGTCGTCATCGTCGTCGTCATCGTCGCCGTCCATCGCCTGCTTGCCCGGACCCGGGCCGCCCGGCTTGGCTTCGGGGCTTCGCTCCTCGAGCTTCTTGATCTGGTCGGGCGTCAGCACGTCGCGGACGTGGAGCATCATGCCGACGTGGAGCTTTCGGAGCTCGCCGGCGGCCTTGGAGGCCTCGTCGATCTGCGCGTCGACGGCGTGTTGATCCAGCTTTGTCCGCGGCGAGGAGGCGCATCGACTCGACCTTGGCCTTCTCGATCTTTCCCTTCAGGTCGACCGAGCGAGCCTGCGTCGTGAGAACCTCTTGGCGAATCTTCGCGATCTGATCCGGCGTCAGCCCGATCTTCTGCGCGCGCATGAGGAGCCTCGGCGGCGGGTACAAGTGGACGCCGAGCATCGCGAGCTCCCTCATCACCTCGTGATCGCCCTCGGGTCCGCGGTGCATCCTCTCTCGGTCGCGGCGCGGGCGGCGCGCGTGCTCGCCGCGCATCTCTTCGTGGCGCATCGCCATCATGTCGCCGTGGCCCATCATCATGGGGCACCCCATCGACGCGCCCATCGGCTGCGGAGGAGGCGGTTGCGGCGGTTGTTGCGGTGGCGGCGTCTGCGTGCACGCCGCGGTCGCGAAGAGCGTTCCGACGAGAATCGATGCGAGCTTCTTCATCGCGGTCGGCGTAAGCCTCCGCGCGGCCTGGGTCAAGCGAACCGAGCGGACTTTACATAGGGCCCCGGGTCACTGCGACAGCCTAGGGCTCACGGCGTGACGACGAGGATCTCCGAGCCCTTCGCGTGGCTCAAATAGACTTTGCCGCTCGCGTCCACGGCGGCGTTCCGCGCGCCCTCGGCCGTCGGCACCTTCGCCTCGAGCGAGAGCGCGCCGTGAGCGTCGACGCGGACGATCGCGAGCGACGCGGCCTTCGCAGCGCCCGCGTAGATCAGGCGCGTGGCGGGCGCGTAGTCGAGGTCGTCGACGCCGTCGCCCGTGCCGATCGTGCTCACGATGGCGCCGTCGTGCGCGAGGTCCATCGATTCGATCTTGTCGCTGCACGCGACGAAGAGAAGGTCTGGCTCGGCGAGCCGCAGCCCGTGCGGTCCATCTTCGCCGCAGCGCGCCGGCCACTGCGCGAGCGTTTTGCGCGACCTCGAGTCGATGGCCAGCGTCACGTCCTTGTCCTCGAGGTTCGTGTAGAAGCGCCCGCGCCGCGCGTCGACCGCGTATCCCTCGGGGCTGCCCTCGAACGCGATGCGCTCCTTTTGTGCGAGCGTCCGCGCGTCGAGGATGCGAATGGACTTGTCGCGAGGCGTCGTGACCCACACCTCTTGCGTCGCCGCGACGAACGCGATGCCGTCGGGCATCGAGTCGAGCTTCGGCCCGCAGGCGACGCGCTCGAGCTTCTTCGGATCAATCGTGCACACCGTGAAGTCGCCGCGATTGCCGACGTAAACGATCCCTTCGCCGAACGTCACCGAGCTCGGGCCGACGGTCCGCGTCTTTCCGCCGCGCCCCTCGAGCTGCTGCGTCGCGAACCCGTCGATGCGCGAGATCTTGCCGCTCTTCGTGTCGATCACGTCGACCGATCCCGTGTTGCCAGCCGGCACCCAGATGGTCGCAGTCTCGGGGTCGAACGCGAGGTAGTCCATCGCGACGCCGTCCGGGCCGCCGCCCGGGAGCGCGAGCGTCGTGACCGCGAAGTGCGCCGTCGTGACGTCCGCCGTGCGCTTCGTGGCGGAGCCACAAGCCACGACTCCGAGAGCGAGCGCACAACCAAGAAGCCAGCTTCGCGTCATCACGGTGGCGGCCCGAGCTGGACGAGCTTCCAATGGCCCGCGGCACAAGTGAGCCGCGAGTAGCAAGCCGCGGCGCGACACGCGAGGCCGTCGTTCGAGCAGGTCGCGCCCTCGACCGCGCCGACGCAGTCGGGGTGCAGGCACTCGAGCTGAAGGCTCTCTGGAGGGGGCGGCGGGCCTTCGCGCACCACGCCGCCCGGGCAGTACGGGACCATGCGGCAAATGCAGGTGATCTCGGGGTAACGACAAACCTGGCCCTGCGTGCATTGCGCCATCGTCACGTGCGCGAAGTCGGTCGGGCACGCGGTCGCGGGCGCATGCGCCGACGACGCGGACGCCGAAGACGCCGCGATCGTGACGGACGCCTGTCGCGACGCGCCGCACGCGAAGAGGAGCGCACTCCACACCACGAGCTTCATCAGCTCCAACCCTAGCACTGGCGATCGCGACGCATCAGGAACACGCCGTGTCCGTTGCAAGCTCCGTGAGCCGCTAGCGCTTGCCGCCAGCGCGCTGCGCTTTGCGAACATCAGCGGCCAATTCGCGGACGGAGTCTTCGAGGAGCGCCGTGCGCGCCGAAAGCCTGTCGTCCACCTCTGCGACCTCGCTCTTGCGCGCGACAGTGGAAAACGCTTCGGCGATCGTGCTCATGTTCGAGCGAAGCGATTCGACCATGACGCCGACCGCACGAATGTCGGCCTTGAGCTCGTCGCGGAAGTCGTGGAGCTCACCGCGAAGCCCGTCGCGGACCACGTGGAGCTCCCCGCGGAGTGCGCCGATCTCACCGCGAAGCGTGTCGCGGACCTCATGGAGCTCCCCGTGGACCTCATGGAGCTCCCCGCGAACCTCATGGAGCTCCCCGCGAACGATGCGAACCTCGTCGCGCACCTCGGACACGTCCAACTTCGTCGCATAGCTCGCTCGCGTGGCCATCCAGCCTCCAGCTAACACCGCCGATCCGTTCGGCGCAATGCACGCATCTGCACTGCCCGTGCCGCGCGATTCTCTCGGAAAGAGCGCATTTCAGGGTGGCCCGCTGGCCCTTGGGTCCGCCCCCGGGCCAGTGAACACGCGCCCAGGCGCGTCTATGCGAGCGAGCCGTTGCGTGCGTTCGGGGCGTTACGAATGAGGGCATGAGCGTCATCGAGTTTCCGCGCAACATTCGTGATTGTCGCGAGCACCTCCTTCGCGTGGCGGCATCGGCCGCGCCGATCCTCGAGGCGGCGGTCGCGTCGGGGAACGCGGCCATGGTCGAGCGCATCTTCGAGGCGCTCGGCGCGTTCGCGAAGAACGACGACGCGCTCGCGCAGCTCGACTCCGCCCCCGTGCACGACGCGCCGGTGGTCGCGATCCGATGAGCGCGCGCGAGGGCTCGAAGCACGTGCTCGCGCGGCGACTCCGCGCCGAGGCGCGCGAGCTCGGCATCGATCCCAAACGCGCCACGACCGCCGACCTCGTGCGCATCGCCCGCGCGCTCCCGAAGCCGCTTTACGACGAGCTCGTCCAGGTCGCGAAGCGCGCCGAGTGGGACCCGGACGACTTCATCGCGACGTTCGTCGCGCCGCTCTTGATCGAGGACTAACGCGGGTCACGGCGCGGGGGGCAGCGCCACGCGAAACGTCGTCGCGCCGGGGGCCGACTCGAAGCTGAGCTCGCCGCCCAGCTCGCCGACGATGCGGTGGCAGATCGCCAGGCCGAGGCCCGTCCCGATGCCCAGCGGCTTCGTCGTGAAGAACGCGTCGAACACGCGGTTCGCGAGCTCGGGCGGAACCCCGCAGCCGCTGTCGAAGATCTCGACCAAGGCGCGGCCTTTCGGGTCGGTGGAGATCGTCGCGCGGATGACGTGGTCCGCCGGAGCGCCATCGGGGATCGCGTCGGAGGCGTTCGAGAGCAAGTTGAGAAAGACCTGCGCGAGCCTCGCGCGCGGCCCGAACGCGAGCGGCGCAGGATCGTAGCGCCGCACCAAGCGCGCCTTGCCGTTGATCGCGCCCTGCGCGAGCGCGAGCGTCGAGTCGAGGAGGGCGGGGACGTCGATGGCTTCGCCGCGCTCGTCGTTCGCGCGCGAGAGGAGCTTCAGATCGCGGACGATGTGCAGCGCGTGGTCGGTCCCTTCGCGAGCGAGCGAGAGCGACTTTCGCAGCTCGTCGTCGTGACTGCTGGAAACGCGTCGCTCGACCATCTCCAGGTTCAGGCGCACGTACGTGAGGGGGTTGTTGATCTCGTGCGCGACGCTCGCGGCGAGCGCGCCGATTGACGCGAGCCGATCCGCGATGGCCGCGCGCTCCCGCAAGCGTTGGTGCTCGGTGACGTCGCGTATCACGAGGAGCCGCGCCTGCGCGCCCTTGAAGTCGACGATCTGCGTGGTTCCTGCCTGCACGCGGCGCAGAGAGCCGTCGGCGCGTAGGACGTGGTAGTCGCTCGGGCCCGTCGCGATCTGCGTGGGCGACGCCCGGCGCATCGCCTTGGCGAGCTCCTCGCGGTCGCCGGGCGGCACGAAGTCGAGGAGCCGACGGCCCACGATCTCCGAAGCGCCGAAGATCTCCAGGACCGCCGCGTTCCCCCACCGAATGATCCCGCGCTCGTGGATGAGCACGCCGTCCGGCAGCCTCTCGAGGAGCTGCTCTAGCTCCTGCCGCGACGCTCGCAGCGCCGCGAGGCTCGCCTCGAGCTCGCTCTGGTGCTGCTCGACGACCTGCCACGTCTTTCGAAACGACCCGAGCAGGCTCGCGCGACGCCGAATCCGCTGCGCGAGCGTGTGCGAGCGCGGAGGTCGGAACACGATCCGCGCGCGGCGACCCATGTAGCTTTGCTCCTCGATGGTCGAGGCCGGCAGCTCGATCACGCGCGTCGCCGCGGCGATGTTCGCGCCGCACATGCGAAAGAACGCCGTCGACTCTCGGTACCCGGGCAGCACCTCGGCGGTGAGGACCAGCCTGCCTGCCGCGTCCCACTCGTGCTCGACCACGACGTTCGCGAACAGCGCCGCCGGCACGAGCGCAAACGCGAGGTCGTAGAGCTGACGAGGCCCGACCACGAGCTGACCGAGGCGCCGGAGCACGAACGTCGGAAGCTTCGCCGTGCGCTCGCCGATCTCCTCGGGCGAGATCTCGCGCGAGACGCGCTCGAGGATCTCCGCGAAGACGTCCCAGTCGATGCGCTCACGCGGGTCGGTGACGTGCTCGACTCCGACCGGCAGGCCCTCGAGGAAGCTGCCGATGGACAGCCCAACCCCCTCGAGGACGTCGGCGATCATCCGCGTGGCCTTGCAAGACACTTCGCGCACGGGGCAAGTCTACTGCGACCATTGAAACTCGCGTGAGCTTCGTCGATCCTGAGCCCATGGAGAACCGTTGGGACGCGGCGCGCACCGAGTGGGCGCGTGAGGTCGCCGTCGAGACGTCTCGCGCGCGCATCGCGATGGGGGCGCTCGCCGCCACCGCGCTCCTTCACGTGCTGCTCGCGGGAGCGGCGACGGCGAGCTCGCTCGAGGGCCTCGCGGTGCTCTCGGGCGTCGAGCTCGTCTTGTTGATCGTGACCGCGGTCGTCTTCTTGCGCTGGCTCGCGCGCGCCGTGTCGATCGCGTCGACGATGAGCACGATTCGCCTCAAGTGGACGAGCTCCGCCGCGGTGTGGTCTTTCTTCATGCCGATCGTCGGGTTGTGGCGCCCGTATCAGGTCCTTCGCGACATGCACGACCTGCTCGCGCCCGACGCAATGCCGGAACCCGCGCCGAAGCCCGTCCTCGACGGCTCCGGCGGGTATCGCCACGTCGAGATGAAGAGCGCGCCGCCGCGGCTACCGGTGCCTCACACGTCGATCGGTCTCTGGTGGGGCCTCTTCTGCGCCGCGCGCTTTCTGGACTATGGCGACACGCGAATCGGCGAAGCTCAGCTTCGCGTGCTCGGCGATCTCTTGTCGATCGCGAGCGCGATGCTCGGTCTCTTCGTCGTGCGCGCGATCGACGCGCGCATCCACGAGCGTCATCGACGCGTCCGCCACGCCTCCGACGAAGAGCTCGAGGCCTGGCATCTCCGGGCCTGAAGTCTCGGACCAACACGAGGTTCGGCGCGTCTCGTTTCGCGCGATGAAGGAGCCCGCGCATCTGGCGCTTCACCCGTTCGGCCAGATCCCGACGTACGAGGAAGGCGAGCTCGTCCTCTTCGAGACGGGGTCGATCGTGCTCCACATCGCCGAGCGCCACGCGGGTCTCTTGCCAAAAGACGAGAGCGCCCGGGCGCGCGCGATCACCTGGATGTTCGCCGCGCTGAGCACGGTGGAGCCGCCGATCCTCGAGCTCGCAAACGCCGTGCTGCTCGAGCGCGACAAACCCTGGAGCGCCGAGCGCCTCCCTCTCGTGAAAGACCGCGTTCGCGACAGGCTGAAACGACTCTCCGCTCGCCTCGCCGACGCCGACTGGCTCGAGGGCGCGTTCAGCGCGGGCGATCTCCTGATGGTGTCGGTGCTGCTCCGGCTGAGAGCCTCGGGCATTCTGGACGAATTTTCGAACCTCGCCGCGTACGTCGCCCGCGGCGAAGCGCGCCCCGCGTACGTGCGGGCGTTCGCCGCGCAACTGGCGACGAGTCACCCTCCGCGCAAATAGGCGAGACATTTGAGCCGAACGGCTTCCCACCGCTGCTTCGATACGACGCGCTCCGCTTCGCCAATGCGCGTGTACAGATCGCCGACCAAACCTCCACGCCGACATTCGAAATCGAACCGCAACCGCGCTACCTCCTCGCGAAACGGCGACCGCCTCGGCCAATGACGCACGATGCGTTGCAGCCGTCCGATGCGGCGCGAGAGCTCGCGGTCGCGTTTGCCGATGAAGTCGTCGAGCGTTGTCAGGCAACGCTCGAGCGACGCTTCGAGCCGTCGCATCTCCGGCCAGTCCCGAGGAGCATTCACACGCAGACCTAACGATGTCGCGCGGCGCGACGCAATGGGGCCGAACCAGCTCTCGCCATGTTCCACGAGCCACGTCTTGTCAGCGTCGCTCAGCGGCTCCCAAACGATCGTATTGGCGTCCGCCATCGCGCTGCGACGTGCAAGAAGGCCTCGGCATCTCGTCCCATGTCCGCCCTTCGAGTAAACGCCCCGTGCGCTTCTTGTTCGTGCCTCCCCACTGCTTGAAGAAGAACGGCACGCGCGCGCGCCTGCACTGATCGCGGATGTCGATTACCCAATCCGCGTCAATGGGCCGCGCCCGTGGGCCGGACTCGCCGCCAACGATGACCCAATGAATGCCGCGTAGATCGAGATTCGGTAGAGCGCCGAGCAGCGGCTCGAGGGAAAGAAACCGGATCTTCGCTCGCGTGGATCGCAGCTCGTCGATGCGGCTCGCGTACTTCGCGGTTTCAACGCTCACGCCCATCCACACGTTCGTCGGCCATTCCAGCTCGGCGTCGAGGCGGGCGAGGCGTTCAGCGCGCTTCGTCAGGATCTGAAAGCGATGCCAGTGCGCGCGTCGCATCACCTCGAAGACACGCCACCTCGGACACGCTTCACATACGCGACCGGCACGTCGTCGTGAAACAGATCGCTCATCGAGTTCACGAAGATCGTCTGTGGCTTCTTCCACGCGAGCGGCAATTCGAGCATCTGCGGCTGCAGCGTGAGCTCGAACCCTCGCTTGTAGTTAGGCTGTCCCATCGCCTGCAGTCGCTCGGCCATCCGCTCGGCGTAGCAGTGCTTGCAGCCTGGGCTGATCTTGTCGCAGCCCGTCACCGGGTTCCACGTCGACTCGGTCCACTCGATCGAAGAGCCATGGGCCATCAGGCCACCCTCTTGAGCAGATGGTCGGCGATGCCGACTGCGATAGGCGCCCCTTTCGGATTGCCGGCAGCGAAACAGAGCAGATATAGCGGGCAGTTCGCCGAGTTGAGCAGAACGCGGGGCTCTGGCGCGACGCCGGCGAACACGGTCATCAGCCGATCGTTGAAATAGCGCCCGATCGTCTCGGTCGATGCTTTGACGACTTTCTTCTCCACCGTGTCGAACAGGGTCGGCTCGTGCTCCACCTTGTAGAAAGCGTCGTACCAGTCCTTCGTGCCGAGAAGTAGATCGAGTCGCCGTCGCCATGCGTCCGGAATCTTTCCCGACGTCGTGAGGAGGCGGTTCACTCCGATTCCAAGAGGGAACAACAGCCACAAGTCGATGGCTCGCGTCTTGGCGATCGCTTCGATCGTGGCCCATTCGACTTGCGTCCCATACGGGTCGAGAAACATCACCGCTCGGTGCGTCGTCCAGCGTCGCGAGCACAGCTTGCGAATCTCCGCGTTTGCTTCGCCGTGTCTCACGTCGATGTCGCGCGCGAGATCCGGGAACTCGGTCTTGAGCGACTCGAGCTCACGACAGCGCTGCTGGCTTTGTTCGACGAAGATGTATTTGTGAAAGCGCGGCTCGGTCTTCAGAGCGATGCGTGCTGAACCGTCGAGCAATCGCTGGGCAGCGTCATCCGCGTCGGGAAAGAGGAGCGCGTCGTCGTCGCCGGGCTCGCGCAGCACGCGGTAGCCAGTCCCAGCAAACGCATCGACGTACGCGATCTTGAACGGCTGGTTCTTGAGTGCCTTCGTGTAGCTCGCCAAGTACTCGCCGACGATCGCGAGCTTCGTCGCCGTCCAATCGCCACCAAAGCGATGGCGTTTCCCACGTGCGCTTGCCCCCTTTTTCTTGCTACGGTCCAGCAGAAACGAACCGAAGCAGCCAAAAATGGCCCTCGCGATCATCTTCGAGGCGCTCGGCGCGTTCGCGCAAGAAGACGGCGACGTGCACGACGCGCAGTCGTCACGATCTCAGGCCTAGGCGTCGGGACAATGGCCGAGCGCCCCGCGCGCGATCGTCGCGACCGCCGCGCCGAGGGTCGGCGTCTCGCACGTGACCGCGTCGCCGAGCGACACGACCCACCGCGCGACGCGTCCGAGCGAGCTCGTCCTCACGGTGACGCGCATGCCGCCGGGTCGATCCTCGGCCTTCATTCCGCTCATGAGGTTTCGCGCGACCCAGCGCGCCTCGGGCTCGCGCACGAAGAACGCGACCTCCTGCGCGGGCCCGCCCTCGTGGAAGCCGTCGAGCGACTCCGCGAGGAACGCGTCGAGCGCGCCACCCTTCGCCGCGTGAAACTCGGCGTGCGAATCGAGCGCCGCGTCGGTCACGTTGTCGACGCGAAACCACTTCAAGCGGTGCGCGCGGTGGCACGTCGCGACGAACCGCGCCGGCGGCCCAGGAAACACGCGATGCACCGAAGCGTGCCGCAGCCCCTCCGCCCCGCGGCTCGCCGTGTAATACCGAAACCGCAGCGCGACCCCCTTCCGCGCCGCGTCCTCGATGACCGAGAGGTGCTGCTCCTCGCGCGCGCTGATCTCCGGCGCGTCGATGGGCACCGTCGGCGAAGCCGCCTGCGGAATGCGCTCCACGATCGCGTCGATGATGCGATTCCGCGCGACGCTCTTCGGCAGCCGCGCCAGGAGGCGAAGCAGCTCGGGCACCTCGTCGCGCTTGATGAGGAGGCCGCCCGGGAAGAAGTCTTTCGGCACGGACCAATAGACGTGCGGGTGCTCTTCTTCTGATTCCAGACGAAGCGGCCCTTGAAGCTCGAGGAGGCGCTTGCGCAGCGCGGGCACGGTCATCTCGAGCCGCCGCGCGAGCTCGGCTTGTTTCCACGTTCGATGATCGAGGAACGCGCCGATGATCCCGGCGACAGTCTCGGTCGGTGCACGTCGACTCACGAGCGGAGAGGATACCCCGCTTACTTTCTGCTGGCGGTTTTTCGAAGGCGCGCGACTTCGGTGCGAAGCAGCCGAACGTCTTTCGAATTCTTGCGCACATCGGCTGATGTCTCACGCGTGACGTTCTCCAGCAACGAGACGCGCTTCTCGAGCTCTCCGCGGAGCGAGTGCACCTCGGTCACGCTCGCCTTCGTCGAAAGCGTTTCGATGATCGAATCGACCTTTGCCTCGAGCCTCTCGAGGAATACGCCGACGCGGTTGATTTTCGCGTCCAGGCCATCACGCGTCGCTTCGACGAGCGCCGTCAGATCGTGACGTGTCGCGTCGAGCTTCTTGTCGAGCGCTCGCAAGTTGACGTCGAGCTTCGACTCGAGCGCTCGCACGTCCGACTTGGTTGCGTAGTCCGTTCCTGCCGCCATCGGTCCTCCAGCTAACACCGCCGATCTCGCCGGCGCAATGCACGCAAATGCAGCGAGCGTGCCGCGCGATTTCGTCGAGAAATCCCGCCGTCGAGGGTGGCCCCGTTGGCCCGTTTGGCCCGCGGGGCCACCTACGTCGCGACGTTGACGCTCCCTCACATCGTGGTCATGCTCCACGTGTCATCCAGAGAGGCGTGAGGGACCTGGCCCTGCGACCGCCTCGGCAACCTACGCAAACGCGCAAGGTGCCAACGCCGGAGTCGATGAGGACCCAATGGAACTATGCCGAGAGTGCTTGAGGCTGCGCGGTCCGCTTGGTGAGCGCACGCAGCGGTGCGCGTGCGAGCCGAAGGAGCCGCTGTGGAACGGCTACGACTACAACACGGCGATCGAGCTTTGCCAATGTTGCGCGGCGGCGACGATCCCGAGCGGATCGCGGTGGAGCGTCTTCTTCTGCGACGCGTGCAAGGAGCGCGTCGTCGCGTACAACCGCGCGGCGGGCTGCTGCGCGATCCCCATCGGGCGGCACTCGCTCATGAACGGCATCTTCGTGACCGACGAGGACGTCGAGTCCTCGCTGGTGTCGTTCTTCGAGCGAATCGATCGACTCACGAAGTGGCACCGCGAGCGAGTGCGCGCCGTCGTGCAGAGCCTTCCCGGCGACGAAGCGGTTCCACTAGACGTGTACCTCGAGCGAGCGCGCACGATCGCGAACGCACCTGCATGGGCGCGTCGGCTGCTCGATGCAGTGCGTGCCGAGCACCCGGACATGACCGACGAGCAGCTCATCGCGGCTTTCGGAATCATCGAGGCCCTCGGCCTCGAATGAAGAGCAATAATTCAGGTCGTCGCTCGCAGCTCGAGGCCGTCACAACCCCAGCTCCCCGATGAGAACTGGCAATGTGCGAGCTTGCTCCGCGCGGCGAGCGTGACGATGGCGCAGTTCTTCGGGTTCGCGAGGCTGTCGAACTGCTCGACAGACAAGTGCAAGAACCTCATGACGAAGCACCGAATCGTGAGGCCGTGTGTGACGACGAGCACACGATCGACCTTCTTGCGCTCGGCCTGGCGCATCATCGACTCGAGGAAGTTCGACGTTCGGTCGAAGCAATCGGCCGGGCTCTCCCCGCCGCGGAACCGGTAATAGAACCAACCATGACGTTTCCGAAGATCCTCTTGAGCCTCCACGTCCTCGTAGCCGTGCTCGACTTCGCGTAGGCGCGGGTCTTCGTAAATGCGCACGCCCTCTGGGGCGAGCGATGCCCCTTCCAAGATGCCCTCGAGCGTCTCGCGCGTCCGTCGATACGGCGATCGGTAGACGAGCGCCTGCTCGACGAACTCGCGCCCGAGGCGCCGCCCCGCTTCGCGCGCCTGCTCTCGCCCGCGCTCGGAGAGCGATATGGCGTGATCGCCGATCTCCTGCACAGAGGCCCTGTTGATGTTCGCCTCGGATTCGCCGTGGCGTACGAGCTTGATCGTGAGCTCCGTCATCGTTCGAATCTACGCTGAACGCCGGCGCAGCCACGTCTAATCGCTCCAGGGGTTTCGCGAGTCGCGGTCGTTACAGATGGAGCTGATGACGGTCTCGCTCTCTCGGTTCACCGGCTGCATGCTCGGCGGGGCGCTCGGCGACGCGCTCGGGTTTCCGCTCGCGGCGCATCACACCGACTCGATGTTTCGCACGCTCGTGGGCGGCGGATTCGGCACGTCGGAGCGCCTGCCGATCATCAGCGGTACGAAGGCGCTGATCTCCGCGACGACGCAGATGACGCTGTTAGCGGCAACGTCGCCGAGTGGGAGGACTCGTGCGAGACCGTGAGCTCCGGGCTCGCCGCCAAGAACGACAAGTGCAGCACGCGCGGCGGATCCATGTATTACGGAGACAGCGACGAGACGCGCGCGTCGACGTGGAACGACGTGGGCTTTCGGTGCTGCGCCAACTGAGACACCGATCTTCTTGGGGCGTGCCGCTCAACGAGCGCGTAACAGACCGTTCGAGCTTGTCGCGTGATCTTCCAGCGATCGGTAAACTTTCTCGGCGCAGGTTCCGCTTTGAAATGCCTGCTCTCCTGGGAGAGCGGCTAAGATGTCGGTGTGAGGGTGCATCGGCTCGTGCTCGTCGGCGGGACCCTCCTGGGCACGGCCTGCGGCTTGTTTCCGTCGCTGGACGGCTTGTCGGGCGGCCTCGACGCGACCGGCGACGTCGCGAACGACGTGCAGGCGGAGAGCGACGGCGACGCGAGCGACGCGAGCGACGCGGCGCCCGACGGCCCCTGCGACTCGCTCCACGGCCCCGCGATGGTGCAGGTCCCGACGGGTTTCTGCATCGACGCGACGGAGGTCACCAACGCGCAGTACGCCGAGTTCGTCTCCGCCGTCGCGCAAGGAGCCACGGTCGCGACGCCGCCCGGGGGCGTCTGCGGTTGGAACGCGACGATCGCGCCGCTGACGACGGGCTCAAGCTGCACGCCGGACGTGACGGATCCGAACGCGCACCCGAACCGCGCAGTCGGCTGCATCGACTGGTGCGACGCCTACGCTTACTGCGCATGGGCCGGAAAGCGGCTCTGCGGCGCGGTCGACGGCGGCGTGCTCGACTTCTCCGGGTATGCGACCACCTCGAACCAGAGCTTCGTCGCGTGCTCGGCGAACGCCACGCGCGCGTATCCGTACGGCGCGACCTACGTGAAAGGCGACTGCAACACGAAGGACCTCTACGACGCGTCGCAACCAGCGGCCGCGGACGTGGCGTCGTTCGCGCAGTGCGTCGGCGGCTATCCCGGAATCTTCGACATCACCGGCAACGTCGAGGAGTGGACCGATTCGTGCGTCGAGAACGCCGAGGGCGGCGCGAACGACGTCTGCCACGAGTTCGGCGACAGCTTCAACTACACCTACGGCACGCCCGCCCGCTGCGACAGCGCCGACTCGGACCCCCGCAGCTTGCGCGGGACCGACATCGGCGTGCGGTGCTGCAGCCCCTGAGCCGCGCGGCGCTCGACCAAACCGTCACGCTGCGTGGTCCGTGCCGCGATGAGCGCACGCAGCGATGCGCGTGCGAGCCGAAGGAGCCGCCGGCGATCGAGCTTTGCCGAGGCTGCGCGGCGGCGACGATCCCGAGCGGCTCGAAGTGGAGCGTCTTGTTCTGCGACGCATGCAAGGAGCGCGTCGTCGCGTACAACCGCGCGGCGGGCGGCTGCGCGATCCCCATCGGGCGACACTCGCTCATGAACGGCATCTTCGTGATCGACGAGGACATCGAATCGTCGCTCGGTCCGCTCTTCGAGCGAATCGACCGATTGACGAAGTGGCACCGCCAGCGAGTGCGCGCCGTCGTGCAGACCATTCCTGGCGACGAGCCGGCGATCCCACTCGAGGTGTACCTCGTGCGCGCCGAGCATCCCGACATGACCGACGAGCAGCTCATGGCTGCTTTCGGCATCATCGAGGCTCTCGGCCTCGAAGATCCGTGAGCGTCACGGCGCTCGCATCGTGACCCGCGCCTCGCCGCGGCGAGTCACTCTGCGCGCAAATAGGCCAGTCGTTGGTGCCGCACGGCTTCCGAACGCTGCTTGGTAACGAGTCGCTCTGCCTCGCCGAGCCGCGTGTATAGATCGCCGACCAAACCTCCACGCCGACATTCGAAGTCGAACCGCAACCGCGCGACCTCCTCGCGAAGCGGCGACCCCCCCGGCCAGTGACGCACGATACGTTGCAGCCGTCCAATGCGGCGTGAGAGGTCGCGGTCGCGTCCGCCTTTAAAATCGTCGAGCGTCGCGAGACACCCCTCGAGCGCCGCTCGGAGCTGTCGCATCTCCGGCCAGTCCAGAGGAGAGGTCAGGGCGCGAGCTTTGCTTCGGTGTTGGCGAAGACGTGCTCGGCCGAAATGCGTGCTTGTCCATCCAGCGCACGGCGACGGAGCTCCGCGAGCTCTTCCTCGGTAGGATTGGCTTTGGATCAAAGCCTCGTCGGTGAGCTCTTGCAGCTGATCGCGCGCGCCTCCCCAGAGATGGCCACTGTGCTCGCGCGCGCCGCCGAGGCGCCAGAGCGGCCGGGTTCGTAATTTCGCCAAGGCGACCTTCGTGAGCGCCGTATCTTTCGGCGGCACGCAGTCCGCGACTGCTCTCGGTGGAACGTGGCACCGCTTCTAGCTGAGTTACGCTGCCCGCATGAAGCTCGTTCGTGGGCTCTACGAGAAGCTCCTGACGCAGAGCGATTCGCGCGCGTTATCCGAGGCAGATCCCAATACGCGTGTTGTCCGCGAGCTGCTCGAAGAGGAGGGGGCGCCGCATGTCGTTGCTCGGTACCTCTACGACGCGCTCGTGCGTGCTCTGCGGAACGTGCCCCAAGACGAGCGAGCCTCACGACAGGTAGCGCTCGCGAACCGGGTTCTCGCGGCACTCGCGGATGCTGCGCCGAACGCCGGTTTCGACGTGGACGACAACGTGCTCGATCCTGCCGAGCTTCTTCTCGCGGTTCAGGCCGCTGACAAGAGTCGGCTTGGAACATCGGACGTTGTTCGCCCATCGTTACCGCTTCGCCATAGCGATCTGCTCGTCAATGGTCCGCGCGACCTGCGCGTTGGTAGCGAGGTGCGTCGCGAGCTCGCGTCTGCCGATGCCGTCGACATTCTGGTGTCGTTCGTCAAATGGAACGGCGTTCGGATCATCCGCCCGGAGCTCGCTGCTTTTGCGGCGCGTAACCCTGGTCGGCTGCGCATTCTCACGACGACGTACATGGGAGCAACGGAGCCCGAAGCGCTCGACGATCTCGCGCAGCTCGGCGCGAACATCCGCGTCTCGTACGACACGCGCGCAACACGTCTGCATGCGAAGGCGTGGCTCTTTCATCGCGAAAGCGGGTTCTCCACGGCGCTCGTTGGGTCTTCGAATCTTTCGCCAAGCGCGATGCTCGACGGCTGCGAGTGGAACGTCCGGCTGTCGGCAGTCGATAACCGCACGATCCTCGACAAGTTCGCGGCGACGTTCGAACAGTATTGGGAAGACACCGACGTATTCGAGCCCTACGACCGCGAACGCTTCCAAGAAGCTGTCGCGCGTCGGCGCAATCCGGATCTCGACGCACTCGCTCAGGCTGTTGCGCTGCGGCCGCATCCACATCAACAGGTCGCGCTCGACGCTCTGTCGCTCGAGCGCTCGCGTGGCCATCTGCGAAACCTAATCGTCGCCGCGACCGGCACGGGGAAGACGGTCGTGGCCGCACTCGACTACGCACGCCTGCGGAAGGAATGGGGTGGCGATCCGACGCTCCTCTTCGTGGCGCACCGTGAGGAGATCTTGCGTCAGAGCATGGCGCGCTACCGCGCCGCGGTGCGCGACGGAAATTTCGGCGAGCTACTCGTCGGTCGCGAGCGGCCGATACAAGGTCGCCATGTCTTCGCCGCGATTCAGTCTCTTCACTCGGAGCGCCTCGCGAAGCTCAAGCCGGATGCCTACGACATCGTTGTCGTCGACGAATTCCATCATGCTGCAGCGCAGTCGTACGAGGCGCTGTTGCGTCACCTTAAACCGAAGATCCTTCTAGGGCTCACGGCAACGCCAGAGCGCGCGGATGGACGGTCCGTGCTCGGCTGGTTCGATGGTCGAATCGCCACGGAGCTGCGGTTGTGGGACGCGCTCGATCTCGGGCTCATCGCTCCGTTTCAATACTTCGGCATCCACGACGGCACCGACCTGTCGGCGATCGACTTCTCGAACGGACGCTACGACGTGGCGAGCATCGATAAGCTCTACACCGGCGACCATGCGAGGGCGGCGCTCGTTCTACGCGCCATCGCGGAGAAGATCCGCGACCCACGTGCGATGCGAGCTCTCGGTTTTTGCGTCTCCGTGGCGCACGCCGAGTTTATGGCGAGCTTCTTTACCGCGAAGGGCATACCTGCGGTTGCCGTGCATGCCGAGACCTCTGACGCAGACCGTCGCGCCGCGCTCGAGCGATTGCGCAAGGGCGACGTGAACGTCGTGTTCGCCAAGGACCTATTCAACGAAGGCATCGACGTGCCCGCCGTCGACACGGTCCTCTTTCTCCGCCCGACAGAAAGCGCGACCGTCTTCATTCAACAGCTTGGTCGTGGGCTTCGCTTGGAAGAGGGGAAGACGTGCCTCACAGTGCTCGACTTTATCGGCAACGCCCACCGCAAATTCCGGTTCGCCGATCGGTATCGTGCCCTCTCACGCGGTACGCGCGCTGCTGTTCGGCAAGCAGTCGAAGATGGGTTCCCGCACCTCCCGAGCGGCTGCGATATCCGACTTGATCGTGACGCGCGCGAGATCATCCTCGCGAACCTGCGCGCGTCGGTCGCGAACGTGTGGCAGGAGATGGCGGACGATCTGCGCAGCGTCGGCGACGTGCGCATGCCGCAGTTTCTCGAAACCGCCGGCCTCGACCTCGAGGATCTGTACGCGCGGCCGAAGCGCACCTTCACCGCGCTCCGTCACGCTGCTGGTCTGCGTGCGACTACAATCGACACCGAGATCACGCGCGCCATCCCGCGCCTAACTTACGTTGATGACGACCACCGCCTTGATCGTTGGCGGTCGTGGCTCTCTCAACCGACACCACCTGCAGCCGACCCCAACGATCCACTGCAGCTGATGCTCTTCGCCAGCATCGGGTTCGTTCGGCGGCCGGTATCAGAGCTCGAGCGATCGCTCCAAGAGCTGTGGGCGGCACCGGATGTACGCGAAGAGATCGGCGACCTGCTCACGATCGTCGCCGACCGCCAACGACGCCCAACCTTCGCGACGCGCGGCCTGCCGTTTCGAGTGCACGCGACGTACAGCCGCGACGAAATCAGCGCAGGTCTGCTCCAAGTACGGAAGGACAAGCTGCTGCGTACGCAGGGCGGTGTCTTCAAGTGTGACGATGCGAGTGCTGACGTCCTCTATGTCGAGCTCGACAAAGATCCAAAGCACTACACGCCGACGACGCTCTACGACGATCGCTTCCTCAGCCCCACTCGATTCCAATGGGAGTCGCAGTCGAAAACGCGCGCAAACTCCGAGACAGGTCGGCGGTATCAAGCGCACGCGTCGCGCAACTGGCGCATCTTGCTCTTCGTGCGACAACGCGCAGATGACGAGCGTGGCTTCACGAGCCCGTATCTGTTCCTGGGCCCCGTTGAGTACGTGTCGCACGAGTCGGAGAAGCCAATGCGGATCGTGTGGGCGCTCGAACGGCCGGCTCCGCCTGAGTTCTTTGCGGACGTGAAGATTGCTGCAGGGTGACAACAGGTGGCTCGCGCCGAGCACTGCCACCGCGATGGGCAAGTCGTTTTTGCACGCCGTGCGGACCGCGGACCGCAAGGCGCGCGGCTTCGAGGCGCCGATGTTCGTCGATCTGCGCGTCTCACGCAGCGTGCGCGCGGCGGGGTTCAACTCGAAGGCGTTCGAAGAGCTCGCCGGGCCTGAGCGGCATGTTTGGATGCCCAAGCGAACCTGATGCAGATGGCGCGGCAGCCGCTCGCGCTCGCGAAGACGAACGGCGTGACGCCAGGATCGATCGCCGTCGGCGTCGAGGCTTGGACTGCACTTTCGTTATGGCGTCTTCGTCGCGACGTACATCGTTGTCGTGGTGGCGACGCTCCCGTCTCCCATGACGGTGTCGCGATCCAGGATGTAGTAGAGTTTGCAGCGATCATCGGTGATGAGCACCGGCCTTATGTTGTATGTGCCGACTGGCTGCGTGACCGCGTTGCTCGCGTAGGGGAAGTTGTCGACGGTCGAGGCGCGCGTGGCCATTTTGATGTAGCCACCGATGCCGTAGTACACGACCAGCCCGTCCGACGTCACGACGAAGCCAAGCAGGCCGCTCTTCGGCAATCCTGGCAGGAGCGTGCTCGTCGAGAAGCCGGAGTCCGCCGCGGACTGCATTGCCGTTTGCGACGTTCCCGCCACCTCCAGGAAATAGAGCTGCGTCCCGTCGGGCGGAAGGTACGGATACACCTCGGCGGCGTCGTTTAATCCGGTGAGCGGCGTACCGCCGAGCATATTGAAGGCCTGTGACGCGTTCGCGCGCTTGCCGATGAAGAGGTGTATCGGCGGGTTCGGCGATGCGTCGTACGGATCGACCTGCGTCCAGATGTACGTGAGATTGTCCCTTCCCATGGTCGCGACGCACACGCGATTGTCCGTGGCAACGGCGACTTCTTGACCGATGAACGACTTGGAGGTGTCGGACCGCTTGGCGTAGGTCAACGACACGGTTTCGCTGGACGTGATGCGACAGAAGAACGCCGTGAGCTCGTCGGCGGAGAGGCTGACGTTGGCAACGTCCGGTGGAATGGAGACCGTCTCGGCCGGCGAAGTGAACGGCGCCAAGGGGTCGCACATTGCGGCGTCGGAGTTGCCCGCATCGGCGACGTCGCTACTGGACGAATCCGCGACGGCGCCGTCGGGCACGTCGACGATCCCGACGATGTCCGCACATGCGGCTGCTGCGCCGATGCCGGCAAAGGCGATGATCACCGCCAGTCTTCGGCGAGCCATCAGAACTCTCCCGTGAGGAACACGCCCGCGCCGCCGCGAGCGAAGGAAGGCGCGACGCGAAGGCGCGCGGCACGAACCTCCGAGCGCGGAGCGGTGATCGCGAGCACCAGACCGGCCGCTGCGAGCGCGCCGCCGGCGATGAAAGAAATGGTCGCCGCGGTCGCGTAGGTGACGGCGTTGTCATGATCGATGGCGGCCTGATCGTGCGCGGGGCAGCTCGGGGCGACCGCGGCGCTGCACTCTTGTTGAGAGGCGTTCCAGCTCGAATAGGTCGCCGCCGTGAAGCCGATGCCGAGACCGACGCCCACGAGACCCACGACGGCGATGACGACGCCGGGGATACGAAGCGGGTGTCCGGCCATCGGCGTCTCGGGCTCGTTCGCATCGGTCGTCGTCGGATGCGTCGGATGCGTCGGTGCTTCTGTCGTGGGCGACGACGTCTGCTGCTCCTCCGCGGGTTGGCCGAGGACGATCGGCACGCGACGATCCTTGTCGCCGTCGCTGACGACGACGTGAAGCGTGCGCGGCAGGTGTCCTTGCGACGTGAAGACGAGCGTGTGCTCGCCCGTGTCCACGGGAACGGCCTTGCCGTCGAGCCGCTCGACCAGCGGCTTGCCATCGATCGTGATCGCGGTCGCCGAGATGTCCGCGCCCGACGCGTCCTTCACGTCGAAGACGAGCGTGGGCGCGTTGCGAAGGACCTCGTCGAGGCGCTCGGTGCAATCGGAGCGGACGACGGCGGGACACGAGGGCGAGACGCAGATGTCGAGCTGCGCGCGCGCATCGCGAAACTTTCCGGCGCGTCGAGCCACCTGCGCCCGGGTGTCGGCGTCGACGCACTCGTCCTTCGTCGGCTCTGCGCGCGCGATCGCCGGGACCGCCACGAGCGCGAGCAACCCAACCGCGATAGCGCCAACCGTCCTCAAATGCATTCCTTCTTGAAGACCTTGATGCCGTTGGCGTCAAACATATACGGCGGATTGCAGTTGGCTGCGGGCTTCGCGATGGGCGCTGACGCAGACGCACGCGGCGCCACAGACGCGCTCGCATGAGGAGTCACTTGCACGCTGGCTCGCGGTGTCGCAGTCGCGACGGAGACGCTCGGAGGCGCTGTCGGCATAGCCACAGTGCTCGTCGCTGCGCTAGGCGCGCTCGCGAAGCTCGACGGGACAGGGTCGTGCACGACGGGTGAGGCAGCGCTCGTGCCGTTGGCGTTGGGTGACGAGTGATGTTTCGCGACCACGACGCCCGCGCCGATGCCGCCCAAGACGAAGACGCTCGCACCGATCACGAGCGGCATCATCGATCGCTTCGGAGGTTGCGGCGCCTCTCGACTCGACACCGGCTGCGCCGTCGTGCCGCCGATGAATGCCGGCGCCGTGAGAGGCGGCGTCGACACGGGCGAGAGGCGGACCGTGTGCTGGGGAAGAACCGCGGAAGCGACCGCGGACGCGGGGCCCGACAGCGACGACACGAGGGCGTCTCGCGAAGGCAACGCGCCGTACGCTGCGCGGTACGCGTCGCGAAGCGCATCACGCATCGCGGCGCCGTTCTCGTAGCGAGCGGACTTGTCGAACGCGAGCGCACGGTCGGCGACCGCGACGATGGGCGCGGGGACGTGCGCCGCGATGGACGAGAGCGACCGCGCCGACGAGGTCGCGCTGTTAATGAGGAGGAGCGCGGGCGTCTCGCCCTTGTGCACGAACTCGCCGCAGACGAGCGTGAAGAGCGTCGCGCCGGCAGCCCACACGTCCGTGCGCGCGTCGATCTCCGCCGTCAGCCCCTTGGCTTGCTCGGGCGCCATGAACGCGGGCGTCCCGAGGAGCATGCCGGTGTGCGTGCTCTGCGCGCCGCTCACGACGGCGTCCTTCACGCGCGCGATGCCGAAGTCGAGCACCTTGAGCGTGCCGTCCTTCGCAAGAAACAGATTCGCGGGCTTGATGTCGCGGTGAATGATGCCCTTGTCGTGAGCCGCCGCGAGCACGTCGAGGAGCTGCTCGACGATGCAAGCCGCTGCCCTCACCGGCAACCGGTGGTTGTGGCTCGCCCACAGCGCATCCACGCCCTCGCCCTGGAGCAGCTCCATCACGAGGAACGCGGAGCCATCCTCGGCCGTGTCGTCATCGACGACCTGCACGACCCCCGGATGTTTCACGGAGTTCGCCGCGTACCCCTCACGAAGGAACCGCGTCTTCAGATCCTCGCGGAAGCTCAGCTCGGGAAGAAGCATCTTCAACGCGAACTCGGCCTGATTCCGGTGCGTCGCACGAAACACGACGGCCATCCCGCCGACCCCGATCACGTCATCGAGCCGGTACTTCCCCTTGATGACCGTGCCGAGGCGGGCGCGCGCCCACTTCTTGACGTCGCCTCCCGTCTCGTTGGCCATCGAGGAGCAAGTCTACACCGGCGCGCTCGGGACGCTCACTAGAGCACCATCACAAACATGGATGCTGGCGAGAACAGCACTTTCACGGTGTTGCCGTCGCAGCGTCGAGCGTGACGGTGGACGCGAGATCCTGGGAGAATCGCTTCCCCTTCGCTGTACTTCCCGTCTGCGTCGGTGATGAACCAAACGGTGCGCATGAGCAGCGACGCGTGCTGATCCAGGACGCTAACTAGTGCATGGTCCGACTCCTCTCGATGCTCCTCGTCCTCGCTGGCTGCGCGGTCGGCGTGCCAAAGCTGCCAGGCGAACGTGCTAGAACGTGCGAGACAGCGCGAAGCTCCCGGGACCGACGTCGAAGCGCCACGCGCTCGGCGCGGGCGACGAGTGGCCGACGTTCGCGGCGATGAGCGAGATCACGGTGAGGCCGATGCCTGCGATGCCGACGCCCATCGCCACGTTCGCGAGGATGATGCGCGTGTTGGCCCAATCGACGTCCGATTGCTTGCAGCTGTTCGTCTGCCCGCACGTCGCCTTCATGTGGTTGGCGTCGTTCGACGTGGTGATGATGAGCGCGGCCATGCCCGCGAACGACGCGACGCCGACGCCGAGCATTACGCCCGCGAAGACCGGGAAGTGAAAGCCGCTCTTTGGCGACTCGCTCGGCGGTGTCTTCGGCGGCTCCGGCGGGGGAGCCGTGACCTTCGCCGCGCCGAGCTGGACGTCGATGAGGCGCTCCTTCTCTCCTACGCGTGCCACCACGTCCTGCTCCACCGGGGGATCGCTCGCGTGGGTGAAGCGGAGCTTGTGCACGCCCGGGTCGAGCTGCATCGGGCGGCCGTCGAGCGAGTTGGTCTTGATGACGTCGTCGACCGAGACGGTCACCTCGACGAGATCTCTGCCTTGCGGATCGCGCGCGCGAATGATCACGCTCGGGATCTGCCGATCCGCGTCGGCGAGCCACGTCGTGCACTGGCGTGCGACCATCGTCGGGCACTCGTCGCGCGCGCAAGCCACGAACGCCTGGCGTGCGTCGATGAGCTTTCCCTTGTCGCGCAGCTCTTGGCCGTGATCCGCGGCCTCGACGCACGCCTTTCGCGCGTCCGCGCGCGCGGAGCTCGCGAATAGGACAAGCGCAAAAGACGAAAGAACGAGCGAGAGCGGCTTCATAGACATTCCGAGCGGAAGTGCATCCGTCCCGCGCTGTCGACGGTGTACGGGCGCTCGCAGTTGGGCTTCGTCGCGGCGGGGGCCGCGGGCTTGACCGCGCTCGGTGTGCTCGTCGTGTCGTGCGCGGGCGGCTTGGCGACCGGAGCGGCGGTGACGCCGGCGGCCGTCGCGGTCGCGGTCGTGTGCGTCGCTGCGGGCTCGGCGTAAGTGGCGGGCGGCGCGGCGACCACGGTCGTCGCCGCCGTACGGTCACGGTCGTCGTCGCAAGAGGAGGCGCGGCGGCCGACGGCTCGCTCGAGGTCCCGTGGCGGCCGATCACGAACGCGCCCGCGATTGCGGCGACGACGCCTGCGGCCGCCACGATCATCCACACGGGACTCTTGCGCCTCGTGACGATTTGGCTCTGGCCAGCGACGAGCGACACTTGCGAGCCGCCCGTGCGCTCGCTCTTCGTCGAGGCCGCGTCGGCGTCCGCGGTGACGCTCGGACCCGAGCCGCTTCGCGCGAGCTCGTTCGCCAGCGCCGCGACGACCTGCTCGCGCCCGACGCGCATCCCGCTCTCGATCTCGGCGATGCGCTGGCTGCGTCGCATGATGCCTTCGCCGGCAAAGCGCTCGACGTAGTCGGCGACTTCGACCGGCGACGCGGCGTTCCCGACGACGCGCTCCACCTCGAGCGCCATCGCTCGCGCGGTGGGGAAGCGCTCGTGCGCGTATCGCGCCGACGCTCCGCGCACGACCGCGTCCCACCGCGCGAGCGACGGGTCGACGTGGCTCGGCAAGGTCAGGTCGTTGCGGAGGATGCGCGCGAGCGACGTGCTGTCCTCGCTCTTCGTGAACATGCGCTTGCCCGTGAGCAGCTCGAACAAGACGAGGCCCATCGCGTACACGTCGGTCGTGCGATCGAGCGCGTCGCCCTCGAGCTGCTCGGGCGACATGTAGAGGATCTTGCCCTTGATCTCGCCGCCGCGCGTCGAGTGGAACTTGTCCTCCGCCTTCGCCACGCCGAAGTCGAGCACCCGCGTCGTGCCGTCGATCCCGGCGAGGATGTTCTGCGGAGAGACGTCGCGGTGGACGATGTTCAGCGGCTTGTTGGCCTCGTCGCGCGCCTCGTGCGCGGCGTGAAGGCCCTGGAGCGTGCCCGACACGATCGCCGCGACGATGCGCGGCGGGATGCGCTCCCGCCGCTCGTTGGCGCGGCGGATGAGGACGCTCGCCGATTCACCGCGCACGTACTCCATCACCAGGAAGAGCTCGCCGTTCGTGGCGACGACGTCGATCGTGGGCACGACGTTCGGGTGCTGGATGCGCGCGGCGAGGCGCGCCTCGTCGAGGAACATCGTCACGAACTCGGGATCCGCGGCGAACTGCGGGTGGAGGCGCTTGATGGCGACGGTGCGCGTGAAACCGACAGGGCCCGCAAGCCGCCCCAGGTACACCGACGCCATCCCGCCGGAGGCGATGCGATCGTAGAGCTCGTAGCGGCCGATGACGATCGGCGCCGCGGGCGATTCGGCCTCCACGATCGAAGGCTACCACCGTTGCGGATGATTGCGAACGCCGCGATAATGCAGGAACGATGGGCTTACGAGTCGGTTTTCTTACCTTGAGCGCGCTGGTCATCACGTGCGCCGCGCCGCTCGCGTGCAACTTCGGCATCAGCCTCGACTGCCTGAGCGGCCCGTGCGACGGCGGCGCCGATGGGAACATTCCGCCCGTCGGAGGCGCGTCGATCTCGGCGGGCGAGAACGCGGCATGCGTCGTGCGACAGGACGGAACGATCGCGTGCTGGGGACAGGGCGATCAACTCGGCAACGGAACCTTTCAGGACTCGAGCTCGCCGGTGCTCGTGCAGGGCGTGAACGACGCGACGCAGGTCTCCGTCGGACACAACCACGCGTGCGCGATCCGCAAGTCCGGGCAGCTGATCTGCTGGGGCCGCAACGACTACGGACAACTCGGAAACGGCTCGACCTCCGACTCGTCGTCGCCCGTCATGGTCACGACGATCCCGGACGCGACGGTAGTCTCCGCGGGCTCGCAAGCGACGTGCGCTGCGCGCGCCGACGGCACCGTCTATTGCTGGGGGCTCGACGAGTCGGGGCAGATCGGGATCGGCTCGACGGCGACGTCCGTGCCGCTCCCGCAACAGGCCATCGGCGTGACGGACGCGATCAGCGTCGCGGTTGGTTACTCGCACGCGTGCGCTGCCACGAAGTCCGGCGCGGTGTGGTGCTGGGGTGCGGGCGACTATGGCGAGAACGGAGGCACGGCCGGCCTCACGACGCCGACCCAGGTCGCCGGCATCAGCAACGCCGCGACGGTCGGCGCAGGCGACTACTACACGTGCGCGATGACGACGGACGGTCACGTCTCGTGTTGGGGCGCGTCGTGGGACGGGCGGCTCGGCAACCCGGCGGCGAAGACGGGCAACACGGTGTCGGACACGGGGCTCTCGACCGTGACCGCGCTCAGCGTGGGCGCTTGGCACTCGTGCGTCGTCAAGGCGGACGCGACGGTCGCCTGCTGGGGCGGCAACGGCTTCGGCGAGTGCGGCGTCGGCGCACACGGCGGCTCGATCAGTGTTCCCGTTCCCGTCGCGAGCCTCTCGGGCGTGTCGGCGGTCGGCGCCGGGAGCCCGCAGACGTGCTCGCTCCTCTCGAGCGGCAAGGTGATGTGCTGGGGCGGAAACTTCAACGGCGATCTCGGCCAAGGGACGCTCGTCCTCGCGACGCAACCCAACGACGTGAGCGGAGAGTCGAGCGTGGCGGACGTGGCTTGCGGCGATGACTTCACGTGCTCGGCGCGCAAGGACGGAAGCGTCGCTTGCTGGGGAGACAACGAGAGCTCGCAGCTGGCCGTCGCCACGCCGCTCCTCACCGCGACGCCCACGGTCGTCGCGGGCCTCAGCGGCATCGCGAAGATTCGGTCGGGGCCGTACTCGCAAATGGCCTGCGCGATGGACGGCTCCAACGCCGTCACGTGCTGGGGCGACAACCAATACGGCGCGCTCGGTCACGACAGCAACGGCGATCCTTCGCTGCCCGCGCCGTTCGGCGTCACGGCCACGCAGCTCGTCGTCGGCTACAAGCACATCTGCGCTCTCGCGACGGATGGCACGGTGCCTTGCGCCGGCCAGAACTACGACGGACAGCTCGGCAACGGCACGACGAGCGGAACGAGCTCCACACCCACGGCCGCGCAGGGCGTCGCGGGCGTGACGCTCCTCGGCGGCGGCACCGGTCACAACTGCGCACTCGGCACGGGCGGCTTGCTCTGCTGGGGTGACGACGACAGCGCGCAGCTCGGCGACGGCAAATCGCCCGGCGGCATCGGCACCCCGCAGAAGGCCACCGCGGTCACGTTCGCGCCGTCGAGCATCGCCGGCGGCGCCGACTTCACGTGCGCGATTGACCCGGCCGGCGACGTCTATTGCTTCGGCACGGGCGGCTCCGGGCAGATGGGATCGGGCAGCATCTCGGGATCGAGCACGCCCGTGAAGGTGCTCTCGCTCACGAAGCCCGCGGTGCAGCTCGCGCTCGGCTACGCGCATGCGTGCGCCCGCCTCTCGGACAACAGCGTCTCTTGCTGGGGAGACGACACCGCGGGGCAGCTCGGAAACGCGCAGGTGTTGGCGTACGCGACGGCGTCGCCCGTGAAGAACCTGACGGACGCAGTGACGATTTGCGCGGGGAGCTGGCACACGTGCGCCGTGCGGGCGAGCGGACAGCTCGTGTGCTGGGGCAGTAATTCGTCCGGCCAGCTCGGCGACGGCACGACGATGATCATGGACACGCCGCAGCCTGTCTCCGGGTTCTGAGGTGAGCTCGAACTGGGTCGCGTCGACGTGTGGGCTCGTGCTCCTGGCGAGCTGCGGCAAGAGTGTTCCGCCCGAGATCAAGCCGGCGCTCGATGGCGTCCGTGACGACGCACGAAAGATCGCGGAGGTCGCGGCGAAGACGTGCGGCGATCAGTTTGCGAGCGGTCAGTTTTACGTGACGGCGGGGGGCGGCGGCGGTGTGAAGCTCCTCCCCGGGCAGACGGTGGTACCGACGATTCCGAGCCCGGCGAAGGGGACATCGCTCGAGACCAACCCGGACGTGGTCGACGTGATGACGACGTGCATGGCGCCGGCGGGCGCAGGTCCCGGTGGCAGCGTGGAGTCGTTCGGCTCCGATCTCGGCACGCTCCGCCACGCCTTCGGCCCCGGGGATTTCCAGAACGGCAACTGGAGCACGTCGGAGAACAGCTGCAGGAGCTCGCCGTCGAGCTGCGAAAAGGTGGAGGTGCCGTCGCGCTACTTGAAGGACAAGCGCTCGGCCGACCTCACGCTCGTACGTCCGATGGTGGGCGGCCCTCCAGGAGGGACCGTCACGGTGACCATCGTTCTAGGAAAGAAGTGACTCGCCTACGCAAACGCAAGCGCGAGGTGAGCGCGCCACGTCCGTCGCCGTCGGGCGACCCATCGAGGGGCAGCGACCTGTTGCGGCGTGGGTCTCAGTCACACACCGAGTAGCCGAGGTCGAGGCCGTTCTCGGTCGCCGGGTTGCACGTCGTCGCGCCCTCGCAGCCGGCGTTGTTCGCGCAGACGCGCGTGCACACGGCGCCGACCGTGCCGCCGAAGTTCGTGCACGCGGCGTCGCACTTGCCTTGCGCGATGTCGCCGTTGGTCGTGTTCGCCGCGCACCCGCAGTCCGAGTGGACCGCGCACGGCCGCGAGCACACGCCCGCGTTCGCGCAATAGCCCGCCGCGAGCGAGCCGCACTGGTTGTTGTTGGTGCACGGCGCGCCGACAGTCCCGCTGCTGCTCGAGCACGCTGTCATGAACAGAAATGCAATCCACGTTCGCATGGGTGCAATCTGCGACGTGCGACGGGTCGAACCGGTGGTGCGGATACGCGCGACTGCGCGCGTGTTCACTCGGCGGGCCACTCTGATGCTAGAATGTGCTCATGACTCCGTTTCACGGGCGCCCGAGCAAGACGGCCGAAGCGGCTCGACGTCGCGACCGCGAGCGCGTCGCCGCGATGACGCCCGTCGAACGCGCGCTGCGTGCGCTCGAGCTCGGGGAACGCCGCCGCTACCTCGTCGAGTTGTCACGTCGAACCCATGACCCGCGCTGAGCGGACGCTCGCAGTCGCGACGGACGTCGCGCAAACGCTCTCGAAGCACAACGTGCCGTGCGCCGTAATCGGCGCCGTCGCCCTCGCGGTGCACGGATACGTTCGCGACACGGAAGACTTCGACCTCGCGACGGCGACCGACCCTTTCAGAGTGCTCGGCCTCGTCGAAAAGGAGCTCGCTTCGCGCTACGAAGTCGAGCTGATCACGCCCGACGCCGATGATCCGCTCGGTGGATGTCTCAACGTCAGCGGCGATGATTTCGATCTCGTCCAGATCGTCAACTTCGACAATCCGTATCGTCCAGGAGCTGGCAGCGCAGGACGCGCCGCGGTGGAGACGGCCACGCCTAACGTGCTCGGTCCGCTTGCAGTGGCGGACCTGCCGCACCTCGTCGCGCTGAAACTGTATGCCGGCGGAAGGAAGAACGAGCTGGACGTGCTGGAGCTGATTGACCGCAACCCGACCCTCGATCGCGAGAAGCTCGAGACGGTCTGCAAAGAGCTCGGGCTCGAGCCTGAGCTGCGCAAGGTCCTTGGCGCGTAAGTCCCACGACCTGATTGTCGGCGCGCGCGAGGCGCTCTACGACGTGCTCGGCGCTCCGTGAGGCACCACCGTCGCGGGCCTCAGCGGGCGCGCCGTACTGCGATGGGCGAAGAGCGCCTGCCCGATGCGCCGCGGCACGAGCTCTCCGCGCGCATACCACACGACGCCGATCCCGACGACCATCACGTCGACCGCGTCTCCCTCGACCTTCGCGACGCGCCCGATGGACCCCTGCGGCACGCGCCGCTCCCCGAGCGCCCGGTCGACCCGCGTGACCACTTCGGTCCCATGCGGCAGCGTCACGGCGCGCGCATCGAGGTGCTCGAGGTTCCGAATGCGAAGGTCCACGGGTCACTCGACTAGCCGCAAGCGGAACCCTGACGTCAGCGCTGAACCCGCGAGACCACGGCGCGGCAGTCGTTACCCATCGTCACGATGCGCTTGCCGTCGTTCGAGAAGCGCACGGCGCGCGTGCCGCCGAGCAGCCCGCTCCGCTCGCGGTCGTCGATTGTCGCGACGCGGCGGCCCTCCTCTCGCTCCACACGCCCGGGCCCGGCGTGCCGTGCGCGACGACGGCTGCCGTTCGGTGGAACGTAGCGCGACTTTCCGCCCTGCGCGAGCTCGCGATGAAGCCCACCGGCGCGCGTCCAGATCGAGACGACGCCGGCGCGACCCGCGGTCGCGAAGAATCGCCCGTCGTCGGATCGCGCGGCAACTTCGATCCACCCGCGGCTCTGCGCGCGCCCCGCCGGCTCCTTCGAGGCGACGTCGAAGAAGCGCACGACGCCGTCGGTCCCGCCGTACGCGACCGTCTCGCCGTCGGCCGAGAGCGCCGCCGAAACGACGAAGCTCTTCTTCTCTTTCGTGGTCGCGACGAGGGCGCCCGTCGCGAGGTCCCAGACGTGAAACGCCTTGTTCTGCGTCGTGGTGAGCGCGCGACGGCCATCGGCCGAGACGGACGCGAGCACGTGATACCCGAGCGCCTTGGGCACGAGCTCGGCTTCGAGCGCGCGCGTCTTCCAATTCCATTTGCGGATCGTCGACGAGCACTTCGCGACGAGCGACGTCCGCGTCGCGAAGACGCTCGAGACTCCGTACCCGGACGGTTTGCGAAACGTGTGAACGACGTTCCCACTGAAATCGTAGAGCCAGAGCGCGCTCCCCGCGCCGACGAGCTGCTTGCCGTCCGGCGTGAAGAGCACCGTGTGTGGCGACGCGAGGATCTTCACGTCGTGCAGTCGCTCGATGTTCATCTCAACTTTTACGCTGCGCGCGTTCGAGCGTGGCGACGTCGAGGAGGTCTTGTGGCCGCCCAGCGGCTTTCTTGTTCGCGATGAGGTCGGGCAAGGAGATCACCTTGACGCCGACGCCGCCGAACGACGCCTGTACGGCGTGGGCGAACACGTCCGCCGTGCTCACGCCGTCGATTCGGCGTAGCAAGTCGATGCGGTGCGGAGGCTGGCCGAGGTAGACGATCTCGTCGTCGGTCATCGACCGAGTTGCGTCGACGACGTTGCGCGGCGCGCCGAACGCCGCGAGCGCCTCGGCCGCGCGCTCCAGGTTGCCCGCCGTGTTCGACAAAAGCAGGTCGAAGTCTTTCGTCGCGCGCGGCACCGAGTGAAAGCTGACGGCGTGGCCGCCAACGACGACGACCTCAACCTTTGCGCGGTCGAACGCCACCAACAGATCGATCAAGTCGCGGGGCAGTTCCATCGTTGCCTCCGAGCAAGCGCAGTTGCTCCATCAGCTCGAAGACCGCGGCGAGGCGCTCCTCCGGCGTTGCGGCGGCCCAGAACTCGAGATCGCGCGCGGCCATGTCCGCGTGCGAATGCGCCACGCCGCCGCGCCAGCGCTTGCGCCGCTCGGCGGCGCGGGTCTCGAAGTCCTCGTCGCGCATCGCTCAATTATACCTCAGCACGCGCAGTAGAGTGTTCGCATAGCTCCGCCGTCGATTGGCCGCCCCGGCGCGATTGTCGTCATCGTCGCCGCACACGCCGTGCGCGCCGTCACGGTCGACCGGCACGTCAAGAGTCCGCGCCTCTACCACTCGAAGTCACCGAGCACTGGATCACTCCGATAGGGATTTCACCGCGCGGCTCGCTTCCTGCGGCGCAGAGTCGCTTATCATCGGGCCGGTGACGACCAAGCCGCCTTCGTCGTGGACCACGCGCACTTGCCGATGCAGTGGGATCCCAATCAGAGCTTTCGACGGCACCTGCGGCGCGCGGTGCGGCACGAGAAGCTCGGTGATCGGCTGAAGTTCGAGCTGCTCGAGATCGCGGATTGGTTGCTCAATTGGCGGAGCCCGTGGGCGGGGCCCGCGGTCACGATCGATTCGCTCGCTGAGGGGAACGTCGGCGTCGCGCTCTCCGTCGCGTATTGGCCGTTTTCGGAGATGGATGTCGAGCAGCCGTACGCTTCGCCGCCGCGCGACGGGTACTTCGAGACGCTGCACAAGCTCCTCGAGGACGTCGAGACCCACGTGAAGGCCGACTCGCGCGCGCGGATCGTGCGCTAGTGGGACGAGCTCGAGGCGGCGCGCCGCGACGACAAGATCGCGATCATCCACGCCGTCGAGGGCGGCTTCCACGTCGGCGGAACGGAGGAGGGCATCGTGAAGCACACGCGCGAGCTCGCTCGGCTCGGCGTCGGCTACGTCACGGTCGCGCACCTCTTCTGGCGGCGCGTCGCCACCAACGTCCCCGCCATCCCGTTCTTGCCCGACGCGATGTACAGCGCGATCTTCGAGCAGGACGACGTGGGCCTCGACGCGCGCGGCCGCACGATGATCACGGAGATGGTCCGCCACGGCATCCTCGTCGACGTCACGCACATGAGCGAGAAGTCGATGGTAGACACCTTCGCGCTGCTCGACGAGCTCGACCCCAACAAGAAAGTTCCCGTCATCGCCTCGCACATCGCGTGCTCGTTTGGAAAGTACGCCTACAACCTGAAGCAGCGGTGGGTCGAGCGCATCGCGGAGCGAAATGGCGTTTGCGGAATCATCTATTGCGATCACTACATGCGCGACGGCCGCTTCCGCCAAACGAAGACTCTCGAGCAGACCCTCCACGTCATCGAGACCCAAATCGAACGCCTCCGCGCGTGGGCCGGCGACGACGTGCTCGCGATAGGCTCGGACCTCGACGGCTTCATCAAGCCAACCCTCGCGGGCCTCTCGAGCGCCGCGAACCACCTCGACCTCGCCGCGCACCTAGTGAGCGTCTATGGCGACCCGCTCGCCCGAAAGATCTGTCACGAGAACGCGATGCGCGTCCTCCATGACGCGTGGATGCAACCAGTCTCGAGTTTCTCTGGCGCCCTCGATCGGGATCGAACCGACCTCAACCCGTAGACAGCGGGTCTGCCTCACCAGATGCATACCTATGGGGGCGCATCGCGTGGGACGTTCCGGGATCGAACCGGACTCCTGCCGCTTAAAAGGCGGCTGCATCACCGTTGTTGCTAACGTCCCGTTCGTCTTCTCGCCCGTCTCGCACGGGCATGAGTTTGCGTTTCGTCATGTCGAGCCTCGTCATCGTGGGATGCGGTGGAGTCGAACCACTTGCCCGAAGGCCACCGGTTTACGGCCGGCTGGAGCTACCACTGCTCCGGACGCACCCCTCGGTCCAGAAACGACGAAGGCCGCTCTCGGGTTTCCGAGGCGACCTTCCGTTTGCGCGCGATGCGCGTGATGGAAGAACCGCCGCTACGTATCGACCTCGAGATAATTGACGGACAAAACGCACGACGGCCCAGCAAGCTCCTTGGAGCTCCGGGCGAGCGTCGTGGATTTGGACGTCGGGTGCATCGCCGGGGACCGACGAAGTGGCGCTCTCATTCCTGACAGATGGCGCGTCAAATCGGGATCGACGTCCACGGACGAAGCGAGTCGCAGGTGCGTTGATAGCCGTCGATGAGCGCGGACACTTCGAAGATGGTCTGCGTCGTCTTCAAGCGCGGCAGATAGCTAACGCGCCGAGCGACGGTGCCGAGCTCGAACGTGAAGTACATCGCCATGAGCGGGTTGATCCAGAGCTTGCTCCCGCTTGTTCGCTCGATGCGATGAACGTCGCCGAAGTCGCCCTCGACGGCCGAGATGATGGACGCATTGACGATGCTCGGACGGGCGTGCGTCGCCGCATGCGCCGCGTCGACGGCGGATTTGTAGAGCGCGAACTCGCGCATCTGCGGCAGCAGGGCGAACGAACCGAGATAGCCGCCGTCGCGCGTGAGCGCCGCCACCGTCTCGAGGACCTGGGCGTGGCAGACGCCGTGGAACGCGTCGACGCCGAAGCCGATGCTCGCGAGCAGCTTCGTCGGCACGTCGACGTCATCGACCGCGGCGATGCTCGCCATGTCCTCGCTCGGCGTGCCGAGTCCAGCTTCGTCGCCGCGCAGCAGACTGTCCGTCCCGCCGTCGACGAGAACGATCGCGTCGACGCCGAGCTCCTTCACCAGCGCGTCGTAGGCAGCACGCAAGTGCACCACACCGGTTTTGTCGAATGCGAAGACGCGCGGCCGCTCGCCTTGCTCGCGCAGCCACGCGGAGAGATGCTTTTCGGGAAAATACCCCGCAGGGCCATCCGAGTCGGGCTCGACGGCGACGACGTTCGGCGCTGGACGATGGCCGCTGACGGTGTCGACGCGCGAAAACGAAAGATTCGCGAGGTGCGCCTCGACGCCGCGCGCGCGCAGCGCGAAGTAGAGCGGCAGTCCCGCGAACACGTCGTAGCCACCGCCAGCGCCGGCGAGCAGGACCGACTTGCATCCGGAGAGTCGCTCGAAGAACGGAATGGTCGCGAGGTCCATCGCGTCATGCTCGCACGTTCTCCGATTGACCACGGCAGTGACCGCGGTCACGCTGAGATGAATGGGGGCGGTCGTGCGAGCTCTGGTTGGTGCGCTTCTCGCTGCGAGCGCGCCCCTCGCGTGCTCCAGCACGTACACCGCGGTCACGTGCCAAGCGGACCCGGATGGGTGCTCGTGCTCCGCGTTCACGTCGACGGGGTCGCCGGCTGCGTCCGCGTGCGATGACACCGCGTTTCCCGGTACGACGTGCTGCGCCGATCCGGGTTGGCCATCGACGACGACGACCTGCACGTGCCGAACGGGGGACACGTACTGCGGCATCGTCACGGGTTATTTCAACGATGGTTCGAGTGGCTGCGTTTGCGCGCTCTTTCCGCCCTCCGCCGGAGCAACGACCGGCGTCACCTGTTTTCCGGGAGGCTCGACGACGCAATCGTCACTCGGAATCTGCTGCAAGTTCCCAAGTGGCGATTGCGCGTGCGGCGCTGGGTTACACACGTGCGGCGGGGGCGGCTCGCCCGTCTCGACGTGCAGCGCGAGCAACTTCCCGCCGAAATCGTCGACGTGCTCCGGCGGGCGCACGACCGTCGCGAGCTGCACCACCGGCATCGGTGCGCCGAGTGATTCGGGCAGCCCCGAGGCCGACGTCGCGTCGTTCGGCTCGTGCACGTCGAACGCCGACTGCGATCCGCAGTACCAGTTCTGCTCGAAGTCCACGTGCGATCTCACGGCGACGGGCATGTGCACGGAACGGCCGGGACTACAGGCCACGTACTACTGTTCGCCAGCCGATGGCGGAGGCGAGGTGTGCGGCTGCGACGGCGTGACGTACCCCTACGCGTGCATCGCGAATGGAGAAGGCGTCAACGTCGCCGCTCAAGGGCCGTGCGCATCCGACGCCAGCGCCGATTGATGGCAACTAATGATACTTCGGCATCCGCTTGATCGAGACATTCGCGCCGTCGAACGTTGCCCAGAAGACGGTGTCGGTCGTCACCGTGTAGGCGAGCACCACGTCGTCCGTGACGGCAATGACCGAGCCGCCTCCGCGCGGGACCCTCGACAAGCTGCCGAATGCGCCGCCGGGGACCGAGCCGAAGTAGACCGCGTCCCCGTCGACGACCATGCGCTGACCGTTGAACGCGCTCTCGGTCGTGGGACCCGCCGCGAGCTCGACGGCTGCGTCGGCGCCGAACGGAAGCTCGAGGATCGAGTCGTGGCCTTGCGGGCCCGTTCCGATTCCTTTGAATGTCCAGTAGCAGGCGTCATTGTCTGCGGTCACGGAGTAGCCCGACGTGACCTGGGGTGAGGTCGACGCGACACCGAGCGCGAGCGTCGTGGAGCACGGCGCGAAGTAGACGTTGGGGCCACGCACGACGGCGTCCGGCGTTGGCGCGGGGTAGGTCGTCCGGGGACCACCGGCGATGGGCACGCTCACGAGGTCGGTGGTCTCGGTCCAATACACGTTGGTCGCGTCGACGAAGACGTTCGGCGCGATCCACGTCTGCGCAACGGGTAGCGCCGTCGTCGCGCCGCCCGCGTGTGGGCGCATGAAGACGCCTCGCGTGGTGATCGTGGACCAGTAGACGTTCGTGTCGTCAGCGACGATCGCGTACGTGAGATCGCTCGGCGCGACTTGCTCGAGAGGGCCGCCGCCGATGGGCGCGCGCACGAGGTGTGAGACCGTGCTGCAATAAACGTAGCCGCCTCCGACCGCGAGCCCCGGAAGCTGAATCTGCTCGCCCTCGGACGTGCCGATCGTCGTGAGCGTGCTCACCGACGACGTGCACGAGCTCTGCGTGCACAGCTGCCCGTGCGTCACGCTCGCATCGCCACCGATGCCGCCGTCGCCGGGCTCGACGAGCTCGAGCCCTCCGCATGCGCCGAGCGCGATGACGAACAGCCACCGCATGGCTACTTGAGCGGCGCCTTCCACACCGCGCCGGGAGTCGCGCCTGCGCCGCTCGTCAACCAGTACGCGTACGTGGAGTCGAGCGTGACGTCCGTGATGTGAAGGAAGGGCTTCGCGATGACGCTCGGAGTTTTGACGTTCACGTTCACGTAGAAGACCGTCTCGTCCGTCGCGAGGACGATGTCGGCGCCGTTTTGCGCGGTGGCGACGATCGTGGGGAACGGCGCGACGGGGGTCGAGGCGTCGTCGGCCACGACGAGCATGTCACCGGCGGTGCTGGTGACGACTGCGTAAGGCGATTGAACGCCCGTGCCTCTCAAGAGAGCGCGCGCGGCGCTCGCGTCGAACGAGAGCGTCGAGGTTCCGCCGTCGAGATCGCTTCGCCAGATGCTGCCGGCCGCGATCGCGTAGTCGCCGTCGTCGAGGAGCGCGAAAGATTTGTACGTCGAGGTCTCGTCGGCGGGGACGACGCTGGACCAACCGGCGTCGCTCGTTCGCGCGAGCGACGCGCCTGCGTCGGCGGAGCGGGTGAGCCAATACGCGTCCGAGCCACGCGCGTCCACGCCGCGACCGGGATCAATCCCCGTGACGAGCTGCACGGGAGCTGGGGCGCCGATCGTGTAACGCCAGAGAGCGCCGTTGGGGTTCGGGCTGCCGTCCGACGACGTCGCGAAGAAGAGCTCGTTGCCGCTGCAAGCGAGGCCGCCTGCGGGCGCGCGCGGCAACGTGAAGAGCACGCCGGCTGGCGTCGCGAGCGAGTTGCCGTCGAGGTAATAGATGCTCGAGCCGCACGCGCGGATGCCGTGCGGCGCGCCGCTCAGCGTCGCGATGAGCTGCGGGCCTTTCGTCGTGGGCGGCACCGAGCCGTCGACGGGCTTGTTCGAGCACGGCTCGCTCGCCTCGCAGCCGTTGCCGGTGTTGCCATCGCAGTTGTACCAACCTTGGTCACACACGAGCGTGCAGCCCGACGCAGTCGCGTGTGGTGGCGCGACGGGTTGATCGCAAATCGTTCCGCCGGGCCCGCCGCCGCACGCGAGCGACACGATCAACAAAAACACGAACCCAAGGACGGCCGAAACGACCGGAAGAGCACGCTTAAGCATATGGGCGAAAGATACAACGCGATCGCGCCGCGCGCCCGCGATGGTTCGTGCGCGGTTCGTGGATTACGCTTCAAGGACTTACATGAAACGATCTTGGCTTGTCTTCGGGCTGCTCGCGGTCACGTGGTGTTCTTCGTCGACCTCCACGCCGACCGGCGAAATCCCCTCAAAGCCCGACGCGACCGCGGCAACCGGCCAAACGCTCGAGACCTTCGCGATCAACGAGATCTTCCTCGGTGAAGCGCCGCTCGCAGGCGGCGCTCCGAGCAACACGGCGTGGAAGGACTACGGCTACGACCTTGACGGGCTCGTCACGACGAAGAGCTCGAGCGACGTCTGCACGCTGCACACGGGCGCCCCGACTGCCAATCAAGTCGACGGCACGGGCGGGATCGACAACGGCTTTGGCTCGACGCTGCTGCCCATTTTCGAGACGGCGGCATCACTTCCGACACCGAGCATCAGCACGACGCAAACGATCCAATCTGGCGCGTACACGCTCCAGATCCAAGTCGACGGGCTCGTTCCGGGCTCGGGCCCTGTGACGGGCTTGACCGTGCGCGCGTTTCGAAGCGGTCGCTTCGGGAGCACGCCGAGCTTCGACATGACCACCGATTGGCCCGTGTTGGCGTCGTCGCCCGTGTGGCAAACGAGCGACGCCTACGTCGCGAACGATGGAACCGTCGTCGCTTCGGTGCCGACGGACGCGGTGCTGTCCATCCAGCTCATGGACGCGCTCATTCTCCCGATTCGCCACGCGACCATCACGTTCAAACGTTCCGCGGCGGATCCGACGCACCTCCAGGACGGCATCATCGCGGGCGTCATGCAGACCGAAGACGTGGTCGCGAGTGGACAAGCCGTTGCATCGATCATCAGCCCGAGCTTGTGCGGGAACGCGTTCATCGGCATCGCGGATCAGATTCGGCAGTCCAGCGACATCCTCCACGACGGCACCAACGCTCCCGGCGTGCCCTGCGACGCGATCTCGATCGGCATTCGCTTCAACGCCGTCCAGATCGCCAACCCGACGAAGACCGTCCAGGAAATCAACGGACCGAACCTTTGCGATGGCGGCGTCGTGGACGCCTCCTCGGCTTCGTGCACGCCCGCGGACGTGTCGAGCTACACGCCAGCGCCGCTCACGCCTCCGAAAGCTCCGGCGCTCCAGTGCAGTCAGACGCAGCTCACCGCCTTCTACAACGCGTGCCTCGGCCCCTCGGCGGCGCGGACCACGTGCGACGCGTTCCAAGCGACGAACGCCACGTGCTCGTCGTGTCTCCTTTCATCGCGCTCCGATTCGACCTGGGGCCCCATCGTGACGACGAGCACCACGTGGGACTTCAACGTCGCCGGTTGCGTCTCGCTCGCCGGCGACGCGACCTGCGCCTCGGCGATCGCGGCGGCACAAGGATGCGAAGAGACCGCGTGCGCGGGCTGCCAGTTCATCGGCGGAGACACGCCGCTCCCGCGCGAGCAGTGCATGCAACAAGCCGACGTCGGCGGCTGCAGCTCTTACGTCAGCGCCGAGTGCGATTTGTCGGAAGCGGGCGCACCCGCGTGCCGCGTGAGCGACGGGTCATCGACCTCGTTCGTCGCGTTCGCGAGCGTGTTCTGTCACCCGTAGCGTCGCGCTCTACCTCTACGCGGTGCAAACCAGCTTCACCACGCGCGGGCGCGCGCCTGAATGAACGAATAGAAAAAGACGCTGTTTGGGTCGCGCGAGACGCGCTCGAGCTCGCGCGCCATTCCGTCGACGACTTCCTGCGAGACCTTGCCGACCTCGAGCAGCGCAGGGGCGCCCGAGAGGAGCAGCTCGCTCCAATACGCGAGGAACTCGGCGCGCTCGCCGGGCGCGCGGTTGTCGAGGTGGAACGTCTTCACCTCCGTCGTGACGTCGCGAAAGCCGACCGACAAAAGGAGGTTGCCGAGCTTCGCGCCGATGAACGGATCGCCCGCGAGCTCGAGCTGGCGATCGTTGTACGCCATCCAATAGCGCAGCGTGTCGGGGCTGTACGGGTCGAGGAAGAACGTCGCGTTCAAGACCTCGCTGCACACGATCGGCGCGCCCGGCGCGAGCACGCGCCGCACCTCACCGAGCACGCGCGACGGGCTCGGCACGTGCTCGAGCACCCAGCAGAGAAACGCCGCGTCGAAGGTCTCCGGATCGAAGTCGAGCTTTTGCGCGTCCATCTTGCGGATGTCGAAGCGTCCGGTCGCCCACGGCACGCTCGCGAGGAAGCGTCGCGCCTCGGCGAGCTGCTCGTCGTTGATGTCGATGCCCGTCACGTGCAGCTCGGGAAAGTGGCGGAGCAAGATCTCGGTCTGCGCGCCCACGCCGCACCCGACCTCGAGCAAGCGCCGCCGCCGGCGATACGGAAGCCGATCGTGCACCATCGGCTCGAGAAAGCGCGCCTGGCGATGAAGCCGCTCGCGCTCCTTCGGACTGTAGCCGTGAAGGTAGCCTGGCTGCGCCATTCACCCCTACGATACGTCCCCCTGTGAAATCCGGTGGAGCAAAGGGGGATCGAACCCCTGACCTCCGCATTGCGAACGCGGCGCTCTCCCAGCTGAGCTATTGCCCCAGACTTTTCGTGGCGGCGGCGGAATCTACGCGCTCGCCGTCTGAAGTCAAGGACGCGCTCGGTGGGAGAGGTCTGACGCGCGCTACGACCCGAGGTGGGCCGAGCGCATCGTCGAGACGACCTTGGGCATCGTCGCGTCGAAGTCGGCGGCGTCGCCGGCGGCTTCCACGAAGAGGATGCGGCGGGTCGTCGCGTAGACGTCGACGAAGTAGCGGTTCTTTCGCGTGCCGTCGAAGAAGACGTAGTGGAGCGAGCGGCCGGGGAGGCCGCTGTCGCTCTTGACGTCTTGCGGCTGCTCGTAGGGCTCGTAGCCGCGCTGGCGAAGGCGAAGATCGATGGCTTGCGTCCAGAAATCGAGGTTCGCCTTCGGCTCGTTCGGGACGACGCGCGTGCCGATGACGACGCCGGTCGCGGTCGCGACGCGGTCGTCGTACGTGCCGCCGACGTGCGCGAAGCCGTCGGGCGCGGAGAGCTTCGAGACAGGGCCGCACGCGGCCGCGAGGAGCGAGAGTCCCATAACCAATTTGCGGAACATGACCATCTCCTTCAGTTGCTGACGAGCTTGTCGACGCCGAGGTTGTCGAGCCACTCGGCGTTGAGGTGCATGATGCGAGGCGGCGAGGTCACGGGGTGCGTCTGGCCGCCGCGAGGCGACGACCGCCTGCGATTTCGGGCGCGCGGTGAGCGCGACGCTGAGCGTCGAGAACGCGACGTGCTCGCGGAGAAAGCGCATGCGGCCCTCGACGCGATCGATGTCCATCGAGACGCGCTCGAGCTCGCGCTCGAGCGTGAGCATGTCGTTCATGTTGCCCGACTTCGCGAGAAACTCCTGAAGGCGCGCTCGGGCGCGCCTTCATGTTCGCGAGGCGGACCTCGGCGTCGTGGAACTCCTCGCTCACGTCCTCGGCCGTGACCGACTGGTGCGTGATCTCGCCGAGCTCGCTGACTTTGTTGAGCGCCTCGCGGAAGTGCGCCGAGGGGACGCGGATCGTGACGCTGGAATCGCGCCGCCCCGCGAGGTGACCGCCGACGGACTCCGCCGCGTCGATGACCTTGTCGATCGTCGCGGCGATCTTGCCGTCGTCGACGATCATCGAGACGTCGCCGTTGTACATGATGAGAAAATCCGGCGACTGCGCGTCGGATTTCTTCGCGTCCGGCGCGGCGGTCTTCGCGCGCGGTCTGCGTGGGCGGCGTGGTCGATTGCATCGCGACCTTCGCTTGCACCATCGGCGCGGGGCTCGAATTCGAGCTCGAGCTCGAGCGCTGTGGCGCGCTCTCGACGCTCGCCGTCGACTCCATCTGCGCCTGCGGCGCGTCGGACATGGACGCGCTCGGCATCGTTGCGGCGGGGGAGGGTGCTGCTCCGCATCCGGTCGCCGCCACGACCAGCGCAAGCATGGGGAAAAGGCGTTGTGTGTTCACGGAAGGGAAAACGCCGAGCTCCGCGGCACCTTACAGTTGGGCTCGGGCCGGTAGTAAGATTGCCCCCGTGAGCGACAAGACCCGCATCAAAGAGCTCGAGGCGCTGCTCCGAAAGTACAAGGACGCCTATTACAACAAGAGCCCGCTCGTCTCCGACGCCGCGTACGACGCGCTCGAAGACGAGCTCCGCGACCTCGACCCCGAAAACGAGATCCTCCAGACCGTCGGCGCGCCGGTGTCGAGCGCGCACGGTCCCGTCACGCAGTGGGAGAAGGCGCGCCACGCCATCCCGATGGGGTCGCTCAACAAGGTCGTCAGCGACGAAGAGTTCAAGCAGTGGGCGGCGCTCTGCGAGAAGCTCGGACAAGAGAGCAAGCTGCCGCCGATCTCGAAGAACCTCCTCGTGACCGAGAAGCTCGACGGCCTCTCGCTCGCGGTGAACTACGAGCGGGGCAAGCTCGTCTCGGCGATCACGCGCGGCGACGGACAAGTGGGCGAGCTCATCACGCCCAACGCCAAGCGCATGCAGGGCGTTCCGAAGCAGCTCCCGAAGGCGCTCGACGTGTCGATCCGCGGCGAGATCATCTTGAAGCTCTCCGACATGCAGAAGGGCTTCCCCGGCTACGACAGCTCCCCGCGCAACAAGGCCTCGGGCACCGCGAAGCGCTACGACGGCGCCGGCTGCGAGTTTCTCACGGTGATGTTTTACGACATCGAGGGCGACGTCGAGCACGAGACCGAAGAGGAGAAGTTCGAGCGGCTCGTGAAGCTCGGGCTCATCGTGCCGACGTTCACGGTGACCGACCTCGCCGGCGTCATCAAGATCCAGAAAGAGTACCAGTCGAAGAAGCGCTCCTCGCTCGACTACGAGATCGACGGGCTCGTCGTCCGCGCGAACGAGGTCCGCTCCGAGCACCTCCTCGGCGAGCTCGGCGGCCGCCCGCGCGCGGCGATCGCCTTCAAATTCCCTTCGATGGCGAAGATCAGCACGGTGAAGGCGATCCAGTGGGACACGGGGCCGACGGGTCGCGTGACGCCGATCGCGACCGTCGCGCCGGTGGAGCTCGTCGGCGCCGTCGTGCAGTCGGTCGTCCTCCACAACGTGTCGAACGTGGAGCGGCTCGACATCGGCGTCGGCGACGAAGTGCTCGTGTCGCGCCGCAACGACGTCATCCCGCACCTCGAGGAGGTCGTGGTCAAGCACGGCAAGCGCGTCGACATCCCGACGACGTGTGCAGTCTGCAAAGAGCCGCTCACGCGCCGCGGCGAGTACCTCGTGTGCACGAACCTCGAGTGCCGCGCGCTCGTCGAGGGCCGCATCCAGCGGTGGGTCGGCGTGCAAGACATCCACGAGTGGGGCGAGAAGCTCATCGAGCAGCTCGTCGACGCGAAGCTCGTTCACGAGCCGAGCGATCTCTACAAATTGAAAGCGGAGGACATCGCGAAGCTCGAGCGCCGCGGCATGGTCATCGGCAAGAAGGTCATCGAGAATCTGCGCGCGAAGCTTCCGCTCACGCTGCCGATATTTTTGGCGTCGCTCGGCATCGACGAGTTCGCGCTCGAGACCGCGAAGCTCCTCGTGAGCTCCGGCTTCGACACGCTCGAGAAGGTGCAAGCCGCGACCGCCGAGGACTTCGCGAAGCTCCGCGGCATGGGCCCGACGCGCGCGAAGGCCGTCGCCGACGGTCTCAAGGCGCGCGCCGCCGAGATCAAGCGATTGCTCGCGGTCGGCGTCGTTCCCGTCTCGCCGAGCGCGGGCGGAGGTTTGTCGGGCAAGACGTTCTGCTTCACGGGCGCGCTCTCGCGTCCGCGCAAGGAGTACGAGAACCTCGTCGACAAACACGGCGGCTCCGTGCTCTCCGGCGTGACGAAGGACCTCAAGTATTTGGTCATGTCGGACCCAAGCTCGGGGTCGAGCAAGGCCGAGAAGGCGCGGAAATACGGGACGGAGTGCATCGACGAGGCGGCGTTCCTGGCGATCGTGAAAGACGCGGAGTCCGCGACGGCCGAGTGAGCGTGCTCGTGCGAGGTGGTTGGCCATTGCTGCTCACGATGGCGTGCGGCTCGCGCGCGGAGCTCGACGTCATCGGCCCCAAGGTGAGCGACGCGTCGCTCGATGTCGCGGTCGACGTGGGGCACGACGCGGCCACGGACGCGCACGTCGACGCGGAGGCCGGAGCTGACGCCGCGGCGCCTTCGCTGACGCTCTCGATCATCGGCATCGGCGCCGACCGCGTCTCGCCCGCGGACCAAGGCATGGTCCCCGACGGCAAGCCCGACGCCCACTTCGGCGCGACCGCCGTCGGCGCGTTCGACGCGCTCATCTTGGTCACCACGATGAACGGCCAGCCCGCCGGCGGCCAGCAGTGGGACACGCTCGTCCAGCAGGACCCGATCCCGCCGCTCGGCTTCTCGTTCACGACCGGCGCGAACACGTGGGTCCTCGGCGTCTGCGAAAATGGCCAACGCGTCAACGATCATCCGTGCCGCGTGTCGCTCGCCCCCGGCACGCACGTGCTCGATTTGGTCGCGTCGAACAGCGGGTTTTTCAACCCCGGCACGGAGTACAAGCTCTACGGCCGCCTCGGCACCGCCTGGCTCTCGAGCAACGTGGCCGTGTGGCAGTAAGAGCGCCCGCGGCGCGCGCATTCGAAGGCACCATGGTGCACGCGCTCGAGCGCGAGTTGCCGTGAGAGCCGCACGTGTCAGGCACGTCCGCGGTCCGCCCGTGCCCGGTTCAATCGCATCGCGAAACCACTCACAACGCCAAAAAGAGCGAGATTCGTTGCGCGATGGCCAATTGTCTGCTAAATCAAACCGCGTGAGACAGGTCCCCTTTCGTTTTCGTACCCGCGGCGGCAAACGGAAGAACGCCGGCCGCAAACCGAACGGCGCGCGCGCGGGCGTGTCGCACCTCGCGCGCGAGCGGTTCGCCCGGCTCTTGCCGGTTCACGTCACGGTGCGCTTCGCGGAGCACGTCTACAACCTCCGCTCGCGGCGCTGTTTTTCCGAGCTCTCCCGCGCCTTCGCGGCCGCCGCGGAGCGCTTCGGCGTACGCATCGTGCAGTTTTCCGTGCAGGGGAACCACCTGCACCTCGTCGTCGAGGCGGAATCGAACGAAGCGCTCGCGCGCGCGATGAAGGGCCTCTCCGTGCGCCTCGCGCGCGGCCTGAACCAGTCATGCACCGGCGCGGCGCGGTGCTCGCGGACCGCTACCACGCGCGGGTCCTCCGCACGCCCACCGAGGCCCGGCGCGCCGTTCGCTACGTGCGACAGAACGCGGTCCAACACGGCGTCATCGCAAAAACCGAAGAGGACACGTACGCGTCGCACGTCGCGCCCGTAACGTTGCCAACGCCGCACACCTGGCTCCTGCGGGAGGGCTGACGCCGCGGCGTGCCGAGCGGGTGAATCAAATGACTACGGCCGCCCCGTCGCGGGCGTCGTAGCCTCATCGCATGGACGCCCGACGCGCGGCCGCCGTCGTGGTCGCCCTCCACGCCCTCGCGTGCACGCCGGGCACTTTGGCGTCGTCGCCCGACGCGTTTCGCATCGCGGCGGGGACGCCCGTGACGCTCCACATGCGCAACGGCCGCACGCTTCGCGGCGACCTCGCGCGCGACGACGCGCGCACCGTGACGCTCGACAGCGGCCGAGTCGTCGTCGCGAAGGCCGACATCGACACCGTCTCCTGCAAGTCCTGACCTGCTCGGCTAAATCAAACGCGTGAGACAGGTCCCCCTTCGTTTCCGCACGCGCGGCGGCAAGCGCAAGAACGCCGGTCGCAAACCGAACGGCGCTCGCGCGGGCGTGTCGGACCTTGCGCGCGAGCGGTTCGCCCGGCTGCTGCCGGTTCACGTCACGCTTCGCGTCGCCGACCACGTCTACAACCTGCGGTCGCGCCGCTGCTTCTCCGCGCTCTCCCGCGCGTTCGGCGCTGCGGCGGAGCGGTTCGGCGTTCGCATCGTGCAGTTCTCGGTGCAGGGCAATCACGTGCACCTCGTCGTCGAGGCGAGCTCGAACGAGGCCCTCTCGCGCGCGATGAAGGGCTTTTCCGTGCGCGTCGCGCGCGCGCTGAACCGCGTGATCAACCGGCGCGGGACCGTCCACGCGGACCGCTATCACGCGCACGTGCTGCGAACGCCGACCGAGACTCGGCGCGCCGTTCGTTACGTGAGGAACAACGGTGTCAAACACGCAACCGCGGCGCGCCCGGAGCACGACGTGTACGCGTCGCACGCCGCGGACGTCGCGTTGCCCACGCCGCACACGTGGTTACTGCGTGAAGGTTGGCGGCGCGCGCCTCCACCGGCGTGAGCCGCTGTTCTCGCTCCTCGACGCGAGCATCACGGGCGCGACGATTCAGGTCACGAGCGGCGCCAAGCTCGGCGCGGCGATTGCACTGCCGCGCGTGATGCAAACACGCGTCGCCACGCTCGTCGTCCTCGGCCTCACGAGCGCGTGCGCGAGCGAGGCGACGGAGATCGCGTTTCGCGATCCATGGCAAATCGCCCTCGTGCGCGTCGCGCGGAGCGGCGAGCGTTCCCACCTGCTCGACGCTGGGCAGCGCGATCACGGCCTGGCGTGGCGCGACGAGAGCGGCGCACCGCACTTCGAGATGCGCGCCGATTATGCCTGGCATGACGGACGGCTCGTCAGCGAAGAGCCTCCTATCGTGGGAGCACGCGAGGTCCGGGTGCCCGTTCGCGTCTACGAACGCGGTTGGTGCTGGCGACCCGTCCACGCGTGCTGGTCGTGGCGCGGCTGGGTGGAGCTCGTCACGCCGCGCTCGAACCTAGCCGGTGTGGTACCCGGACACTAACGCGCGAGCGAGAAGCCCCCAGCCGTCAATCGCGACGAACAAAAGCAGCTTGAACGGGAGGCTCACCTGCGTGGGGCTGAGCATCTGCATGCCGAGGGCGAGGAGGACGTTCGCGACGACCATGTCGATGACGAGGAACGGCAAGTAGAGGAGGAAGCCGATCGCGAAGGCCTCGGTGAGCTCGGTCACGACGAACGCGGGAACGAGGACGGTGAAGTCGGTGTCGCTGACCTTCGAGCGCTCGGCGGCCGCGCGCGACTCTTTGGCGACGGTGACGAACCGCGCGCGCTCTTTCGTGCTGGTGTTGGCCTTCAAGAAGTCGCGCATCGGGTCTTTGACGGCGTCGATGCCGTCTTTCACGAGCGTTCCCGTGTCGAGCGCCTTCGTCGTCGTGAAGAGGGGCTCGGCCTTGGTCCAGATTTTTTCGCCGACGGGCTCCATCGCGAGGAGCGTGAGCGCGGCGGCGAGCGCCATGACGACGGTGTTCGAGGGGACGTTCTGCGCGCCGATGGCGCTCCGCACGATTTGAAGGACCGTCGAGATCTTCACGAACGCGGTCACGCTCATGAAGAGGAAGGGAAGGAGCGAGACGAGCGCGAGCGCGACGACGAGGACTATCGGGCGACCGAGGAGATCGTCGCCGGGCGGGCTATGCATCGTCCGCCTCTTCGGCCGCCGATCCGCCGAAGGCGTTCGGCGCGGACTCGCACTGTCTCCGCGCACGCGCGCGAGCACGTCGGCGAATTTCAGCGGCGCCTTCTCGATCTCTTGCGGGACGTCGGACGCGGGCATTTCGCCGAGCTTCGTGAGGCCGCCCTCGGACGCGCCCACGACGATGACCTGCTCGCCGATCTTCACGAGGTAGATCGCCCGGCGCGCGTCGAGCGGGAGCTGGCCGACGAGCTTGATCGAGCCCGTCGCGCGCCCGATGCCGAAGCGGCGCGCGCCATAGAGCACGACGAACGCGAGCGCGCACACGACGAGGAGCGTCACGAACGTCTCGATCAAATAGCCCGCGTAGCTCCCCATGGCCGCGCGCACCATAACCAATTTATCGCTACGAAGCACACCCGATGAAGACCGCACGCACCTGGGCGCGCCTCGAACGGTGGCTCGGCGAAAATCCCCCGAGGTGCTCGAAGACCTGCGTTCCAGGTGCCGCGGTCGAGCGCCGTCCGCGAGTGGGAAAAGTGGCGCGAGATCGACGAGGAGACGAACGAGGAGCTCGATATCCCGGCGTGCAGCACTTTCTCGACGCGGCCGAGCGCTTCGCTCGTAATCCGTTGTAAAACTTCTGCATGCCCAAGGAGACAGCCGAGCTCGTGCTGGCCGCGCAGACGATCGAAAACGATCAACGCAGGCTCGAAGATCTCGCGTACGCGCTCGAGAAGACGAAGCTCCAGAGCGAGAAGACGATCAACCGCGCGGGGCGCGAGCTCCAAGAGGCGCTCCAGCAGCAGGAGCAGCTCGCCGTGTCGCTGCGCGCGCTCGGCCAAGCGATGGCCAACATGCAGGAGCGGCAGCAGGCCGCGGTGACCGCGCTTCGCTCACGCGCCGAGCAAATCCAAGCGCGCCGCGCTCGGCTCGCGGAGCTCATGATGGGATACGCCGCGCTCGGCGCGAAGGCCGCGGAGCTCCTGCAGACGATCTCCGCGACGCTCGACGCCGCAGACAAAGAGACTGCCGTGGCCACCGCGCAAGAGCACATCGCGCCGGTCATCGAGGAGGCCGCGTCGCTCGCGAAGACCGCGCGCGACGAAGACTTCACGGAGATGGCCTACGAGGCCGACGTGCTGAAGCAGAAGTTTCAGGCGATCAAGAACCAGCTCGGCGCGGGGAAATCGCTAAACTGAGCGACATGAGGTGGGGCTTCGCGGCGCTTGCGCTGCTCGCGTGCGGTGGGCGCACGGAGATCGCAGGCTCGTCGAGCGAGGACGCGGGCGCGTTCGTGCGGCCCGTCGTGACGTGTCATCCGGGCGATCCGCCGGTGGTGCTCGCCGACGGGCTCCTCACGCATTGGCGCGACGAGATCGCGACGGACGGCGCATCCGTGTACGTGAGCACGCAGGCCCCGGGGACGCTCTGGCGGATCAGCGCGGTCGACGGAGCGCGCACCGTTCTCGTTCAAATGCCCCAATCGGGCTTCTCCGATCTCACGCCCGCCGACGACGGCGTTTACACGGACGTGTCGTACTTCGACGACGCGGGAGAGGAGCTCGAAGGCCAATGGATCCGCGCGGACGGGCTCGCGCAGCGCTCCATGCACTGGGGCGTGTTCGCGCCGCCGCTCCTCTATTGGCGCGATTACGACGGCTCGACGACGGACGAAACGCTCAGCGTCACCTCGATGAAAGAGGGCTGGACGCAGCCGATCCTTCACGAGCACGTGTCGCCCCCCATCAACCCGGTCGCCGTGACCGATCGTTACCTCTACGTGGAGCAGCCGCTCTACGACGACTGCACGATTCGACGCATCGATCGCGCCGACGGATCCGTACATTGGCTCTCCAACTTGATGACCTGCCTCACACCGGCGATCGCTGGGCCAAACGCCGTCTGTTCGGATGTTGGTTGCATCCTCGACGAGGACGAGACGCTGCAGCCTGGACACGGCACGCTCGCGCTCGACGCGAACTACGCTTATCGGTCGAGCAACCACGCGCTGCATCGCGTCGCGCTCCGCGCCGCTCAGGATGACGTCGTGACGACGCTCGAGCCCCTCGCGGTCGCCGTATCGAACGGGTGCGCTTACGTGAAGACGGCGGAGCAGCTCGTTCGCGTCGCGCTCCCGTGAAGGATGGAGATCACTTCGGCACGGAGCAACACCGGATCCCAGCCGAGCCGAAGTACGCGCTCGAGGCGCGATCGCCGCCCCACGTCGTCTCGCAGCCCGTGAACACGTAGGACTGCAGCCAATCGCCGCCGACGAACGCGCAGAATCCGTTCGGGTAGCCGGCCTCGGCCACCGAGCCGCCCGAGTCGCCGTAGCTCGCGTCGGCCTCGTCGCACTCGTTCACCCAGACGAAGGCGTTGCCGAGCATGTCGAAGATGCCGGAGTCGCCGACCTCGCATCGCGGGAACGTCACCGCGGGGACTGGGCCGCTGCCGTCCGGGACGCCGGCGTCTCCGGCGAGGTGGCAATATCCGTCGATGGCCGTGTCGTTCGTCGACGCGCCGTAGGGAACGTGGAAGATGCCGTTCTGCGAGCACACGCGCGCGTACTGCGTGTCGTTGGTGGCAGGCTCCCTGTACGGGGTCGCGCCTCCGTCGAGCGCGCCGCAGAGTTGCTTTCCGGCCCACGCGCAGTAGTCGCGGGCGTCGCACCAATCAACGCCGATCACTGGCGCGTCGTCGGCCTCGCTGAAGTAGTCGACGCCGAGCGGCCCGAGGCCCGAGGGCGGCGTGTACGAGGTCTGGAACCCGCACGGGCCGTCGGTCTTCACCGGCAACGCCCGCAGTGAGAAACTCCGTGTACATCGCCTTCGTCACGAGCGTCGAGTCGATGCACACGCCCGACGCTTCGACCATCGGCGGCCCGTGGAGCGAAGGGCACGCGCCCCCTTTCGGGCGACGCTTCGCTTGCCGCGTCGCCGGCGTCGGCGCCTTCGAGCGGCGTGAGGTCGACGATGAGCGAGCACGCCGAGACGGCGAGCACGACACCGGCGAGCGAACGCTCACGCGCGTCGGGCTAGTTCGGATAGTATCGATATCCGAAATGGCCGTCGCGCAATATTCGGTGTCGCAGCTCGCCGCTGCGGCGAGGACCTCGATCCCGACGATCAAGTTCTACCTGCGCGAGCGCCTGCTCCCGCCGCCCGACCTCGCGCAGCCTCGCCGCGCGTTCTACGGCGAGGCGCACGCGGATCGGCTGCGGCTCATTCGCGCGCTTCGCGGCGCGGGGCTCGGCGTCGCGGCGGTGCGCGAGGTGTGTCGCTCGCTCGACGACGAGCGCGCGCGCGTCGGCCGACGTGATCCCGAAGACCATCGACGCGCTCGGGCGGAGGTCGAAGCCGGCGCCGATCACGGCCGAGGCGCGCGCCGAGGTCGCGCGGTTTCTCGCGAAGAAGCGCGTGCGCGTTCGTCCGCGCGCGAGGGCCGTCGCCGATCTCGCCGCGTCGCTCGTCGTGCTCCGCGCGGCGATCGGGCCCGAGGTGCCCGTCGACGCGTTCGAGCCTTACCTCGACGCGATGCGCGCGCTCGCGGCGCGCGACTTCGAAGAGAACGCGCACCTCGTGACGAGCAAGACGCGCGGCGCCTACGCGGCGACGCTCGCGATCGTCCTCTGGGAGCCGATCCTCCTCGTGCTCCGCCGCATCGCGTTCGAAGACGTGTGCGCGCGCCGGCTCGGAGCGCCCTGATGCGAATCGGCATCCAGAGCTGGGGATCCGAGGGCGATTTGCGCCCGCTCGTCGCGCTCGCGGGGCGCCTCCGGAAGCTCGGGCACGAGCCGGAGCTCGTCTTCACCGTGGTCGACGACAAAGACTACGCGCCGCTCTGCGCGCGCTTAGGGCGTCACGATGCGCGTCGTGCCAGAGGGCGCCGTGGTGACGGTCGACGAGATCGTGCGCGAGCATCCGGACGCGGGGCCGACGAAGATCCTCGAGGCGGTCATCGCGCGCGCGTTTCGTCCGTACGTCGACGCGATGTACGAGGCGGGGCGCGAGCTCTGCAAACGGAGCGACGTCGTGATCGGGACCTCGTCGTCGTGGCCGCTCAAGGCCGCGGCGATGTCGGTCGGCGTGCCGTTCGCCGTCGTCGACTACATGCCCGTCGTGCCGTCGCGCGTCGTGCCGCCGACGGGGCTCGCGAATTGGGGGCCGCTCAACGGGCTTCGATGGGTCGTCTTGAATCGCATGCTCGACATGGCGTTCCTGCGCGATCCCGCGGCGCTGTTCGAGAAGGTCGGTCTCCCGAAGCCGAAGCACGCGGCCGACGTCATTCACTCCGGCGTCCTCGATCTCCACGCGGCGAGCCCCGCGATCTGTCCGCCCGCGCCGGACTGGGGCGCGTCGCACGTCGTCTGCGGCGAGCTCGCCGTCGACGAGCGCGACGAGCCGTGGACGCCTTCGCCCGCGCTCGCGGAGTTCCTCGAGTCGGGGCCGCCGGTGCTGATGTCGCTCGGATCGATGGAGCACATGGCGCCCGATCGCGCGCGCGATCTGCTGGTCGCCTCCGCGCGGGCAGCGAAGGTGCGCGCCCTCGTCCAGACGAAGCGCGAGCGCGAGGAAGGGCGCGACGGCGATCTCTTCTTCGTGCCGTGGATCCCGCACCGGCACATCCTCCCGCGGTGCGCGGCCGTCGTTCACCACGGCGGCGCGGGGACCACGCACGCCGCGGCGCGCGCGGGCCTGCCGTCCGTGGTGCTTCCGTTCATCATGGAGCAACGCTTTTGGGGCATGCGGCTCGCGCAGCTCGGCGCCGCGGCCGCGCCGCGCTCGTTCTGGAAGGCGAAGCCCGACGCGGTCGCGCGCGATCTTCACCGGGCGATCGCGATGAAGCGCTCAGCGGGAGAGCTCGCGGACTCGATGGCGCGCGAGGAGCCGGGCGTCGACGTGGCCGCGCGCGCCGTGACGGCGCGGTTCGAGCATCGCTGATCAGGATGGTCCGGCCGCGCGCCGCCAGCCTTCGCGCAAGAGCCACGTGTGTGGCACGGGGAGCGAGACGTGCGATGCGTGCGACGCGTAGGAGTCCTGGTCGACGTGCGCCACTGTCGCGTGCTGGACACCGTTGTTCCTCACGTAGCGCACGGCGCGCCGAGTCTCCGTCGGCGTCCGCAGCACGTGCGAGTGGTATCGGTCCGCGAGGACCGCGCCGCGCCGGTGCATGACGCGGTTGAGCCCGCGCGCGACGCGCACGGAGAAGCCCTTCATCGCACGCGCGAGCGCTTCGTTCGACTCCGCCTCGACGACGAGGTGGACGTGGTTGCCTTGCACCGAGAACTGCACGATGCGTACGCCGAACCGCTCCGCTGCGGCGCCGAACGCGCGGGAGAGCGCGGAGAAGCAGCGCCGCGAGCGCAGGTTGTAGACGTGGTCCGCGAAGCGGACCACGACGTGAACCGGCAGGAGCCGGGCGAACCTCTCGCGCGCGAGGTGCGATACGCCGGCCCGAGTCCCGTTCGGTTTGCGGCCCGCGTTCTTGCGCTTGCCACCGTGGGTACGAAAACGAAAAGGGACCTGTTTCACGCGTTTGATTTAGCAGACAAGTGACTTGGCGCAAGCCGCCCGGGCGATTTCGTCGAGGTACAAGGCGATTTCGACCACGGTGAGCCGCGACCGAGGGCCGAGGCTCGCCGCGTCGGCCAGGGAAACCGCGAGGAGCATGAGGGGTCGCTACGGCAGAGGCGAAGGGCGCACCGGGCTCGGAGCGCGTTCGCATTTCTCGCTGCTCAGCGGCGTGATAAGTGTCGCGCGGTCATCGTGGCACTCGTCGTACAGAAATTCGGCGGCACATCCGTAGGGAGCATCGATCGCATCCGCAACGTCGCGAAGCGGTGCCTCGCGGCGCAGCGCGCGGGCAACGACGTCGTCGTCATCGTCTCCGCGATGAGCGGCGAGACGAACCGCTTGCTCGGGCTCGCGCACGAGGTCACGCAGCTGCCCGAGGCGCGCGAGATGGACGCCATCGCCGCGACGGGCGAGCAAGTGACCGCCGCGCTCACCGCGATGGCGATCCACCACGAGGGCGGAAAGGCGCGCTCGCTCCTCGGTCACCAGGTGAAGATCCTCACCGACGGCGCGTACACGAAGGCGCGCATCAAGGCGATCGAGGGCTCGAAGATCTTCTCGACGCTCCGCGAGGGCCAGATCGCGGTCGTCGCGGGGTTTCAGGGCGTGGACGAGCGCGGCGACATCACGACGCTCGGTCGCGGCGGGTCCGACACGACGGCGGTCGCGGTCGCCGCGGCCATCGGCGCAGACGCGTGCGAGATCTACACCGACGTCGACGGCGTCTACACGACCGACCCCAACGTCTGCCCGTCGGCGCGCAAGATCTCGCGCATCTCGTACGAGGAGATGCTCGAGCTCGCGTCGCTCGGCGCCAAGGTTTTGCAAATTCGAAGCGTGGAGATTGCGATGAAGTACGGCGTTCCCGTTCACGTGCGCACGTCATTCAACGAGTCCGAGGGGACGTGGGTGACGCGCGAGGACAAATCGCTCGAGGACGTGGTCGTCGCCGGCGTCGCTTACGACAAGGGCGAGGCGCGCGTCTCGCTCGTCAGCTTCGACGACAAGCTCGGCGCGATGGCGGAGCTCTTCGGGCACATCGCCGAGAAGAACATCTCCGTCGACATGATCGTCCAGACCGCGGACACCGAGTCGCCGGGCCGCGCGGACGTGACGTTCACGCTTCCGAAGACCGACCTCGCGCGCGCGAAGCCCGAGATCGAGGCGATCGCGAAGTCGCTCGGCGCCCGCGAGATCCGCTACGACTCGGACGTCGTGAAGGTCTCGATCGTCGGCCTCGGCATGCGCTCGCACGCCGGCATCGCGGCGAAGATGTTCGGCCTCCTCGGCAAGGAGAGCATCCCGATCCAGGCGATCTCGACGAGCGAGATCAAGGTGTCCGTCCTGGTACCTGCAAAGTACACGGAATTGGCCGTGCGCACGCTGCACGACGGCTTCGGCCTCGCCGCCGAGAAGTGAGGCGTCATTTGCAGGAGCTGCCGCACGCCGCGTAGATGCACGCGTCGTCCGCCTCGACCGCCGCGACACAGGCGTCGTCGACGCCGTTGCACGCGCTCACGCACGCGCACGTGAAGTACGCGCAGCCTTGCAGGCACATGGCGTCAGCGGAGCTCGTGCACACGCTGTTCAGCTTGAGCAGCTGGTTCCCGCACGCGCCGGCGGACGCGGTTTTCCCGCACGCCTGACAGCTCGCCGCGCCGAAGTTCATCGCGTCGTATTGGTCGCACGTCGTGGGCGCGGGCGCGGGAACGCTCGCGGACGACGTGTCGCCGGCGTTGTCGTCGTAGAGCAGCGTCACCGGCGTCTGCCCCGTGGGGATCTCGAAGACCAGGTTGCACGTGTACGACCCGCCCTGCGCGATGGACGTCGTGGGCGAGCACGGCGACGCGACGACGGAGGATGCGTTCGACACGATGAAGACGAGCGATTGATCCGTCTCGACCTTGTAGAACGCGTAGCCGGCGCCGATCGGCGCCGAGCTGCCCGCATTGCCGAGCGTGACGTTCAGCTGCGCGTAGACGTTGCCCGCAGACGGCGAAACAGCGGCGATCGCGCTGGGCTTCGACGTGCTGTTGACGACCAACGTCGCCGCGCCGTTGTTGCCCGCGTCCGTGCCACCGTCGCCGTTGCCGTTGCCGTTGCTGCAAGCGAGGACGAAAGCGGCGCCCAAGAAGACCAAAGCCCGCACGGCGGGGAACCTAGCACCAAACGATCAGGGCGGCGCGTCTTCGACCCCGAGCAGCTCCACGTCGAACGTGAGCGTCGAGCTCGCGGGGATTTTCCCCGTGTGCTTGTCGCCGTAAGCCAGCTCGGGCGGGATGATGAGGCGACGCCTGCCGCCGACGCGCATCGTCCCGACTCCCTCGGTCCAGCCCTTGATGACCTGCGTGAGCTTGACCGTGACCGGTTGCCCGCGCTTGATGGAGCTGTCGAACACGCTGCCGTCTTCGAGGTAGCCCGTGTAGTGCACGGTGACCTTCGACTCGGCGCTCGCGGGCGAGGGACCTTCGCCGATCTTCTCGTCGATGTACTGGAGCCCGCTCGCCGTCGTCACCAACTTGCCGGGCGGCGGCATGTCGACCTTCGCTGACGAAGCGGACGCCGTCGCGGGGGGCGTCGGGAGCTGCGCGGGCGCTTCTTGCGGCGTTTGCGTCGCTCCGCACGCGACGAGGAAGACGAGGGCGAGGACCTTCACGCGCCTAATCTACAGCGGATGTCATGATCTCGTCGTAGACCTTCGCTCGCGCGGTTCCCTTCGCGACGCGGTCCTTCGCCTTCTTCAGCTCCTCGTCGATGACCACCTCGAAGCTCGACGCGGGCTGCGCGCCGCCGAGCATGCGCCCGTTGATGAAGAACGTGGGCGTGCCCGTGGCGCCCATCGGTCTTCGCCATCGTCTGGTCGGCGTCGATCGTCGGCCTTGTGCTTGTTGCTCGCGATCGCGGCCTTCGCCTTCGCTTCGCTCACGCCGTGATCGCGCGCGATGCGCATGAGTGCTGCGTCGTCGAGCGGCGCGGGCTGCGTGGCGTAGAGCGCGTCGTGCACGCTCCAGAAGGTCGCGTCGCCCTTCTCCTCGCGCGCTTCGAGCGCGAGCTCGGCCGCGGGCAGCGCGTGGACGTGGAACGCGAGCGGCATGTTCTTCCAGACGACGCGAAGGTCGGCGCCGTATTTCGCGCGGAGCGTCGCGACCGTCGCCTCGGCGCGATTGCAGAACGGGCACTGGAAATCGGCGAACTCGACGAGCGTGACGAGCGCGTCGGCCTTGCCGAGCACGGGGCTCGTGCCGACGGGGACGCGGTGCACGGCGGTCGTGACGACGGGCGGGGCGTACGTCGTGGTCGGCGACGGCGTCGCGGAGGTCCCATAGTTGTCGGTCGAGCGAACGACGTAGATTCGATCCCCGGAGATCCCCGACGAGATCGAGAGCTTCGCCTTCGAGAGCTCGTCGTCGATCGTCTTCTGCCACGTCGCGAGCGGCTGCGCGCCGGCCACCTTGATGCCGTTCACGTACGCGACGGGCGGGATCGCGCCGAGCGATTTCGCGAGGCGATCGTCATCGTCGACCTTCGACGCCCATTTGTGCCGGAGCATCCCGTCGCGGAACTGCATCATGTCGACCGCGGACTCGCCCGCCCACGTCTCGTAGGACGTCGCGCTCAGCGACCTCTGGTTCGCGAACGCGCGCTCCTCGAAGTGCCAGAACGCGTCCGCGCCCTTGAGCTCGTAACACGGCTGCCGAGGCCTCGGCAGCTTCGTGCGCGTTCGAGTGATACGAGAGCGGCTGGTGCTTCCATGCGACGCGGAGCTCGCTCGCTCCGTAGAGGCTCTTCAGGCTGTCGATCGTCGTCCCGAGGCGCGCCGAGAACGGATCTTCGAAATCGGCGAACACGACCATCGTGACCGGCGCGGCGCGATCGCCCCAGATCGGATCTTGGCTCGTGACGGGCACGGGCGAGGCCGAGTCGCTCCAACTCGCCGCCGCGCGCGCGGTCGCGATCGACTTCGTCTTCGCGCGCAGGAAGAAGAACGCGCCGATGACCGCGACGAGCCCGACCAGCAAGAGCACCGCGAGAAGGCCGACAACTACGCCGATCCACGCGTTGTTCGACGGCTTCTGCGGAGGCTGCGACCACATTTGATAAGGCTGCATCGATTGACGATTATGCTGCATAACTACGGTGCCAGCGAACCAAGTCGATTTTGGATGAGCCGCTGTTAGGTTCAGTGCGTGAAGTCTACGTCGGCTCTCGGGGGATTCTTTCTGTCGATGTTCGTCGCCGCGTGCGGCGCCGGGCCGGGCTTCGGTGACGACACGACGGGCACGACCGACCCCGACGCGTCGACCGCGAGCGACGACGGCGGCACGACGACGAGCGACGGGACGGCGCCGAAGGACTCGGGAACGACGACGAAGGACTCGTCGACGTCGCAGCAAGACAGCGGGACGACGGTCGTCGACTCCGGCACGACGCAGGACTCGGGCGGCATCATCGCGAACTCGCAGGACGGCTTCGGCGCGGCGCGAACGGCGTGCGTGAACGAGATCAACAAGCTCCGCACGGGCGCGGGCCACAAGGCCTACGCGCTCTGGGAGACGACGGCGATCGACACGTGCGTCGACCAGCAAGCGACGTACGATCAAAAAGCGAGCAGCGCGCACGACGCGTGGATGAACAACAAATATCCGACTTGCAACGGCAACGCCCAGGACGAGTGTCTCGGATATGGCAACTCGCCGAGCGAGGTCGTCGCGTGCCTCGACTGCGATGTGGGACGAGCGCTTGCAACCGAACTGCAAGGGCTGCGCGGCGTGCAACGGCTCGCAGCTCACGCAGTCGCTGCTCAACTGCATGAGCACGAGCACGTGCGACTTCTACGGCAATTACGGCTCCGAGTGCGGCCACTACATCAACATGAGCGCCGACTACTTCACCGAGGTCGCGTGCGGCTTCAGCACCGTCGGCTCGCAGCAGGACTGGGCGGTTCAGAACTTTCAGTGACGCACGACGAGGCCGCGCCGTGATCGCCGGCGAAAGCGGCGTCGGCGACGCTGAACGAACGAAACTTCGCCGTGCGCGGCAACGAGCTCACGGCGGCGAGGAGCTCCACCCCAGCCGCCGCGGGGCGCGCGTCGATCGTGACGAACGTGTCGAGCACGAGCCGCAAGCGGCGAGCACGATCGAGAGCGCGAGAGTCGTCTTCATGTGGCGTCCTTCAATCTCGTCACCAGCGCGACGGCGACGACCATCAACGCGATCGCGAGCACGAGCGACGGCGTGAACGCGCCGGACGACGTCCGCATCGCGCCCATCAGGTAGACGAACACGACCGCGCCCTGCCCGAAGAGCTGAATCAGCCCGGCAGAAGTGCCCTCCGGCGTCGGGCGCGTGATCTCCGCCGCGTACTGCATGCCGACCGGCAAGGTGCTGATGAGGAAGAACCCCATCGCGAACGAAGAGACGATCAGCGTGGCGTATCCTTGCGCGAACGCGAGGCCCGCGATCCCCGGGATCGCGAGCGCGTTTCCAATGAGGAGGTAGCGCTGGCGCTTTCGCTGCTTGTCCGAGAGCTGCGGGATGACGATCGCGCCGATCAAGCCCCCGACGAGCATGACGGCGCCGAGCGCGCCCGCTTGCTCCGACGTGAACCCGCGCGGGTGGACGATGGCCTCGATCCACGTCGAGACGCCGTTGAAGATGCCCATGCCGATGAACGCGATCGCCAAGTACATCCAGAATTGCTTCACGCGGAGCGCGTGCACGAGGCCGTCGCGCATCAGCGCGCGCACCTCTTCACCGGGCGCGCACGCGGGCGTCGGAGGCTCGGCGCGCGCGAACGCGAAGAACAGGATCGCCGAGAGCGCGGCCGCGGCGCCGTACACCGATTGGACCCACGCGATCGAGTGTGACGCGGTGAGCATCGGCGTCAGCACCATGCCGAGCGCCGTGCCGACGAGGCTCGCGAGCGTCACGACGCCGACGGCGGTCGCGCGCTCCGAGACGGCGAACCACACGGCGGGCACCTTCGTCCACGCGTTGAGCAAGAAGGGCTGCGCCATCGCGAGGCCGATCGTCGCCGCGAGCGCGAGCGGGTAGCTCTTTCCAGCGAAGCCGCGGAGCGGTCCGCACACGAGCATCAGCGCCGCGCCCACGTTCACCGCGCGCCGAAACCCGAGCGCGTCGATCGCCCACGACGCGGGCATCGAGAGCGGCACGAACGCGATCATGTAGCTCATCGCGAGCATGCCGATCGCGAGCTCCGAGACGCCGTAATAGCTCGCCGCGTCGTGCGTGATCGGCGCGTACGCGATCCAGAGCGTCTGGATCGTGAGGTTCAAGAGCCCGAAGACGCCGAGGACGACCCAGCGATACGCATAGACGCGCACGCCTAGTAGCTCGCGCGCCAGCAGACGCTCTCGCCGGCGTAGCTCGTCGCGTACTCCTCCCACGTCACGCCGGCGACGTCGCCCACGCCCGCCTTCGCCGCGGGGGTGACGAGGATCTCGTGCGCGGTCGCGGTGTCCTCGCCGAGCTTGCTCGCGAGGTTCACCTCGTGGCCGAAGACGTCCTCGTCGCCGATGCGTAGGAGCTTGCCGTAGCCGATGCCCACGCAGAGGATGACGTGCTCCTCGGGCGGGCGCCTCGCGCTGTAGCTCTTGCAGACGCGCTGCATCTCGATCGCGCACTCGACGGCTTGCGTGGGCTTGCGGAAGAGGAGCAGGAAGCTGTCCGCTTCGACCTTGATGAGGATGCCGTCGTGCTTCTCGATGATCGGAAGGAGCAGCCGCTTCTTCTCGAAGATGATCTGGAGAAAGTGGATGATCCCGAATTTCGCGACCTGCCGCGAGAAGCCGGAGAGGTCGGTGAACATGATCGCCCACTCCTCGCCGAAGAGATCCCAGACGCGTCGATCGATCGCCGCGATGTCCGCGCCGGCGTGCGTTCGCTCCTCGATGAGCTTCCAGAGTCGCTCTGCCCCCGTCTTCAGATCGGCCGCCATCGGCCCGCGATCTTACGGCGTGTCACTGGCGCTGCAAACAGAAGTGACCGGAGATCGGGCGTCGGGTTCGTCGTACACGGGCCGGTCCAATACGACGGCGTACGCGCCCTGCACGGTGCCGCCCGCGTCGGCCCAGTTGAAGATCGTCAGGGTCGCCGTTGAACTGGCAAATGCCTCCGTCGGAGTCGGTGCGATCGATCTCCGTGCCGGCTGAACGTGCCGACTCGGATTCACGGTGAGCCGGCTCCCCCTGATCGACTCTGCCGCCGCCGCAGGCCGAGAACCCGACGCTCTGACAGTCCAGGCAGTCCATGTCGAACGCGATGCTCGGCGCTCCCGCGTCGCCGCACCCGCTCGTGAGCGTCGTCGTGCCGGCGTCGTTGGTCATGTCGAGGTAGAAGTCTCCTTCGACGCACGGCGGTCCCGCTTCGAGCGGCACCACGTCTGCGCCCGCGTCCGTGTCGCCTCCGTCCACGACCCAGCTCGCGTCGAACTTCGAGCCGACGTCGCCGGCGTCGGTCGACGCGTCCGTCGGGGAAGACTGCCCGCCGCCGCCGCAGTCGATGATCAAAATCACGAACGCCGCAGCAAGCCCTCGTCCCATGTTTTCATCATGGCCGAACGCGCGCGCCGCCGTCGTTACTTCGTGTTACTCCGGATGGCGCCATGTCGATCATCGCCGTCGTCGGCGCGGGCGCGTGGGGTACCGCGCTCGCCATCCACGCTGCCCGCATGGGGCACACGGTGCGCCTCTGGGCGCGCGAGCCCGAGGTCGTCGAGTCCGCCCACAAGGCGCACGAGAACACGCCCTTTTTACCGGGGTTTCACCTCACGCGCGCGATCACCGTGACGCACGACGTCGCCGAGGCCGTGCGCGACGTCGATCTCGCGATCCTCGTTCCGCCCTCGAGGTTCCTCCGCGACGTCGCGGGTCTCGTCGGTCCCGCGCTCCCGAAGGGCGCGCTCGTCGCGGTCGCGTCGAAGGGCATCGAGGAGTCGAGCCTCAAGCTGATGAGCGACGTGCTCGCCGAGGTGATGCCCGACGTCGCCGCCGAGCGCGTCGCGTTCCTCTCGGGCCCGACGTTCGCGAAGGAGGTCGCGCAGGGCCTCCCGTGCGACATCGTCGCCGCGTCCAAGTCCATGGCGGCGTGCGAGCCGATCCAAAAGCTCCTCCACGCGCCGACGTTCCGCGTCTACGCGAGCGCCGATCCGATCGGCGTCGAGGTCGCGGGCGCGCTGAAGAACGTCATCGCGATCGCGGCCGGCGCGTGCGACGCGCTCTCGCTCGGCCTCAACGCGCGCGCGGCGCTCCTCACGCGCGGCCTCACGGAGATCACGCGATTCGGCGTCGCGCTCGGCGCCGACCCGCTCACGTTCCTCGGCCTCGCGGGCATGGGCGACCTCGTGCTCACGTGCACCGGCGAGCTCTCGCGTAACCGCCAGCTCGGCGTCGAGGTCGCCAAGGGCGTCGACCCCACCGAGTACGTCAAGAGCCGCCGCACCGTCGCCGAGGGCTACTACACGGCGCACGCCGCGTACGATCTCGCGCAGAAGCTCCACATCGACTCGCCCATCATCGAGCAAGTCCACTTCGTGCTCCACAAAGGCCGCCCGCTCCTCGAGGCGCTCAGGCTCCTCGCGACGCGCGAGTTCAAGCACGAGCTCGTCGGGATCAAGTGAAGAGCTCACGCGCCTCATCGAATTACCGCAAAGATCGCATCATGGGATGACGCTGCGCGAGCGCAACATGAAGATCCATTGGCGCGTCTTGTCGATCGGCGTCGTGGTGTTCGGCGCCGCGATGGCCTACCGATCTGCGTCGTATTCCGAAGGGTTGCGGCATGGTTGGGACATGCTGATCTTCATCGTGATCGGCGTCGCGTTCGCGATGTACGCGGGCATACGTCGCTGGCGCTCCATTTCGGGCTCGCGGAGTACCGGCACTCGGCGGTGATCGTTCACGCGACGAGCTTCATCGCGATCGGCGCCGCCTTCATCGGCTTACGCTGAGCGCGCAGCGGGCGCACGCGTCGTGGGACCAATCACGTCCTTCGGATCGAGCCCGAGGCGTGACCCGATACGGTCATGCGCTAGAGGCGACCGACGCGGTCACTGATCATTCGCGGTTGACACTCTCAGCGGCTCCACATGTGGAGGATCTGGGCGTAGTTCGCGCGCTCGTACGGGCGCGGGTCGGGGCTCCGCGCGACGTTCATGCTCCCGCGGAGCTGCGTCACCGACTCGTATTCGTGCTCGTCGAGCCACGCGGCGAGCTCGCGCACGACGGCGCTGATGTGGTGCGGGCCGTGGCGGAGGAGCGCCGAGACCATCTGCGTGACGTGCGCGCCGGCCATGAGCGCCTTCACCGCGCCGACCGCGTCGTGCACGCCGCCGCTCGCCGCGAGCGACATCGTGCGCTGCGCCGAGAGGACCGCGAGCCAGCGCAGGCGCAGTGGGAGCTCGGTCGCGTTCGACAGGTGGAGCTCGCGCTTGGCCTCGAGCTCCTCGGGATCGATGTCGGGTTGGTAGAAGCGGTTGAAGCAAACGAGCCCGTGCGCGCCGATCTCCTCGAGGTTTCGCGCGTGGTTCGGGAGCGACGTGTAGAAAGGCGAGAGCTTCACCGCGACGGGGATCCGGACGCGCTGGAGCACCGCGCGGACGATGGACACGTCGCGCTGCTCGAGCGTGCGTGAGTCGTCGTCGGCCTCGAGCGGCAAGCGATAGAGGTTCAGCTCGAGCGCGGTCGCGCCGGCTTGCTCGATGAGCGTCGCGTAATCGAGCCACCCGCCGAGCGTGACGCCGTTGAGCGACCCGATGACCGGCACCTTCACGGCCTTTCGCACCTTCGCGATGTGCTCGAGGTATTGGTCTGGGCCGTGCACGAGCATTGCGTTCGACGGGAAGAACGAGCCGGCCTCGGCGGACGCGTGATCGTGCGCGTCGATGTGCTGCGCCGAGGCGGCAGCGCCTTCGTCGATCTGCTCCTCGAAGAGCGACCGGAGCACGATCGCCGCGGCGCCCGCGTCCTCGAGGGCGCGCGCGCCGTCGACGTCGTCGGCGAGGGGAGACGCCCCGGGCATGATCGGGTGCGGCAGATCGAGCCCGAGGTACTTCGTGCGTAGATCGCTCATTCGGCCTCTCCTTGCGGGGCGAGGGCTACGCGGAGCCCGGCGAGCTGCTCGTAGATCGCGCGGCGATCCGCGACGAAGTGCTCGGCGCGCTTCACGAGCTTGGCGTGGCGCTTCGGATCGCTGAGCTCGACGGAGCGGAACCGCCCCTCGTTCGCCATGAAGTCGCGCACCCTGGCCTTGATCGGGCCCGAGTCGAGCGCGAGCGGCGGCTCGCCCTTCGCGAAGCGCCTCGGGTCGAAGCGATAGAGCGGCCAGATCCCGCACTCGACGGCGAGCTTCTGCTGCTCGGTGTTTCGCGCGAGATCGTAGCCGTGCGCGATGCAGGGGCTGTACGCGATGACGAGCGACGGCCCCGGATACGACGCGGCCTCTTGGAGCGCCTTCACCGTGTGAATGTCCTTCGCTCCGAACGCGATCGACGCGACGTAGACGTGGCCATAGCTCATCGCGATGAGCCCGAGATCCTTTTTCGCGATCTCCTTGCCCGCGGACGCGAACTTGGCGGACGCGCCGATGGGCGTCGACTTCGACTGCTGGCCGCCCGTGTTCGAGTAGACCTCGGTGTCGAGCACGAGGATGTTCACGTCGACGTCCGAGCCCATGACGTGATCGAGGCCGCCGAAGCCGATGTCGTAGGCCCAGCCGTCTCCGCCCATGATCCAGACGCTTTTGTCGACGAGGTCGTCGGCGACGAGCTCGAGCCTTCGCGCGTCGGTCTCTGCGACCTTCGCGAGCGCCTTTCGGAGCTCGACCACGCGCGCGCGCTGCGCGGCGATCGCCGCGTCGTCTTTTTCGGTCGCGCCGAGGATCGCGTCCACGAGCACTCCGTCGAGCTTCGGAGCGAGGCGCCGGAGGAGCGCGCGAGAGAGCTCCGCGCGCGCGGTCGCGCCGAGGCGGATGCCCAGGCCGAACTCGGCGTTGTCCTCGAAGAGCGAGTTCGCCCACGCGGGACCGCGCCCGTCGGGGCCCGTTCGGTAAGGCGTCGTCGGCAGGTTTCCGCCGTAGATCGACGAGCAACCCGTCGCGTTCGCGATGAGCAGCCTGTCGCCGAAGAGCTGCGTGAGGAGCTTCACGTACGGCGTCTCTCCGCAGCCCGAGCACGCGCCCGAGTACTCGAAGAGCGGCGGGAGGAACTGCGACCCCTTCACGTCGAGGTGAACGCGCGCGCGCTCTGGATCGTGGAGCTTCGAAAAATGCGCGAAGCTCTCGCGTTCGCGCTCGCGATTCGGCGCGATGGGCTGCATGTCGATCGATTTGTGGCGCGGGTTCGACTTGTCCTTCGCGGGGCACACGACGACGCAGAGCCCGCACCCGGTGCAGTCGTCGGGCGCGACCTGAACGGCGTATTTCCAGGTCGATCCGCTCGGCGCGGTCCCGAGGTCCTTGCCCTTGTAGTCGACCGCGCGAAACCCCTCGGGCGCGCCCTCGAGCTCCTTGGGCTCGAACGCCTTCACGCGGATCGCCGCGTGCGGGCAAACGAACGCACATTTGTTGCACTGGATGCAGATGCCGGGATCCCAGATCGGGATCTCGAGCGCGATGCCGCGCTTCTCCCATTGCGACGTTCCGACGGGCCACGTGCCGTCGACGGGGAACGCGCTCACGGGGAGGCTGTCGCCTCGGCCCGCGAGCATCACGGCGGTCACGCGCTGCACGAACTCGGGCGCCTCGCGCGGGACGGGCGGGGGACGCTTGCGCTCGTTCGTCGCCTTCGCGGGGACGGGCACCTCGTGCATGTGGCCGAGCGCCGCGTCGATCGCCTCGAGGTTCTTGCGCACGACCTCGGGGCCGCGCTTCTTGTACGCCTTCGTCACCGACTCGCGCACGAGCGGGATCGCGCCCTCTTGCGGCATGACGCCGCTGAGAGCGAAGAAGCACGTCTGCATGATCGCGCTGATGCGTCGATCGAGCCCGACATCGTGCGCCACGCGGAACGCGTCCACGACGTAGAACTTGAGATTCTTCTCGATGATGGTCTCTTGGACCTCGCGCGGGAGCTCGGCGAACGCCTTCTCCGGCGGGGCCATCGTGTTGAGGAGGAACGTCGCGCCGGGCGCCGCGCACCCGAGCACGTCGACGCGCTCGAGCAGCTGCGGCTCCGAGCACGAGACGAAGCGCGCGCTCCGCACGAGGTACGCCGAGCGAATCGGCCGCGTCGAGACGCGCAGGTGCGAGATCGTCATCGACCCGGATTTCTTCGAGTCGTAGACGAAGTAGCCCTGCACGTGGCGGTCGGTGTGCTCGCCCACGATCTTGATCGACTGCTTGCTCTGTCCGACGGTGCCGTCGGAGCCGAGGCCGAAGAGCACGGCGCGCGCGACGTCGTCGGGCTCGATGTCGAGCGCCTCGTCGTACGCGAGCGAGCGGTGCGTCACGTCGTCGACGATGCCCACCGTGAAGTGGTTGCGCGGCTTCTTGGCGCGGAGCTCGTCGAAGACGGCCTTCACCATCGCCGGCGTGAACTCCTTGCTCGAGAGGCCGTAGCGACCGCCGACGACGACGGGCACGTCGCGCTCGGCCTCGCGGAGCGCGGTGATGACGTCGAGGTAGAGCGGATTGCCGACCGCGCCGGGCTCCTTCGTGCGATCGAGCACCGCGAGCGCGCGGACGCTCCTGGGGAGCGCCTCGGTGAACGCGGCGACGTCGAAGGGGCGGTAGAGCCGCACCTTGAGGACGCCGACCTTCTCGCCACGCGCAGAGAGCCACTCGACGGCCTCTTGCGCGGTCTCCGCGCCCGAGCCCATGAGAATGACGACGCGATCCGCGTTCGGATCGCCCACGTAGTCGAAGAGCCTGTATTTGCGGCCCGTGCGCGCTCCGAACGCGTCCATCGCGGCCTGCACGAAGCCGGAGCACGCGTCGTAGAAGCCGTTGCACGCCTCGCGCGCTTGGAAGAACGTGTCCGGGTTCTGCGCGGTGCCGCGAAGGACCGGGTGATCCGGCGTGAGCGCGCGCTCGCGGTGCGCGGCGATCGCGCCGTCGTCGAGGAGCGCGAGGAGATCGTCGTCTCCGAGCGGCGAGATCTTCCCGACCTCGTGCGACGTGCGGAAGCCGTCGAAGAAATGGAGCATCGGTATGCGCGAGCGCAGCGTCGCCGCGTGCGCGACCATGGCGAGATCGTGCGCCTCTTGAACCGAGCCCGACGCGAGCATCGCGAAGCCCGTCTGGCGGCAGGCCATCACGTCCGAGTGATCGCCGAAGATCGACAGCGCGTGCGTCGCGATCGTCCGCGCCGCGACGTGCATCACGAACGGCGTCAGCTCGCCCGCGATCTTGTACATGTTCGGGATCATCAAGAGGAGCCCCTGCGACGCCGTGAACGTCGTCGCGAGCGAGCCCGCTTGAATCGCGCCGTGCACGGCGCCCGCCGCGCCGGCCTCCGACTGCATCTCCATCACGCGCGGGACCTGGCCCCACACGTTGGTCTTGCCAGCCGCCGACCACTCGTCGGACAGCTCGCCCATCAGCGACGAAGGGGTAATGGGGTAGATCGCGATCACCTCACTGACGCGGTGCGCGACGGAGGCGACGGCCTCGTTCCCATCGAGGGTGAGAAACGGCACGAGTTGCATCGAGCACTGCGCGTGCCAGCTGCAATCCGTTCATTTCCTGCATGAAAAAAGGCGCGGAGCGCGCAATCTGCGTCGCGGCGCAGATTGCGCACCCCGCGCCTCGGGGGCTCCGTCAGTGCGCGAGCAGGTACTGCTGAACGGTCGAACCCCAGGTCGTGGCCACGAGGTTCGTCGGGCTCTGGTTCACCGTGACGAGATCCGGAGCGCAGTTGCTGTACGAGTCGAAGTCCCAAGCCGTGCTCGGGATCTGCTTCGACTCGAGGTCGGCGAAGAACGTGCTCGGGTTCGAGAGCGTCCCGTACTCGCCGATGATCACCGGGATGTTCGAGTACGTGTACGAGGACGCGGGCGGCGGGTAGCCGTGCACCTCGTAGACGACGTTGTCCTCGGTGAGCGGGTTCGTCGAGTAGAAGCCGATGTTGCTCGTCCAGTTGTTGCCCTGAACGGAGACGAGGTGGTGCGGGACTTGGAGCTTGTCCTCTTCGGCGCGAATCACGCTGACCGCGTGATCCATGCCCGAGCGGATCGTCGCGTCCGAAAGCGTGTTTCCGCCCGGCTCGTTGGAAATGCCGAACATGACGTACTTGGCATTAGCGAACGTGTCGACGAGCGCCTGGTACACCGAGTCCGTCGCGGTCGACGGGAAGAACGTCGCTTCGTCGACTTGCGTCGTCATCGTCGTGTCGCTGCGCAAGGTGACGAGCACGTACACGCCCGGATTCGCGCCGAGCGTGTTGATCGTGTTCGTCATGTCCGTCTTGTACTGGGACGTGCCGATCCAGCTCTGCGTCGGCGAGAAGCTGTTCATGCTGAGCGAGATGCGGATGAACGTCGGCTTCCAGCTCGAAATGAGACCCGACATCATCGTGTCGAGCGTCGAGCCGCCGTTGGTCATCCAGAGCGAGTTGTTGTAACCGCAGAGGTGGGTGTCATCGACGTTGACGCCGCGACCCATCCACTGCGTGCCGCTCGTCCCGTTCGAGACGTAGATCTTGCCGCTCTGCGTGTAGAGCCAGCCGCTCGGGATGAACGTGGTGCCCGAGTCGACCGTGTTGGTGGTGCCGGAGTCGACCGTGTTGGTGGTACCGGCGTCGTTCGTGGTGGTGGTCACGCCACCGTCCGCTCCGGTGGACGCGTCCGCGGCTTGTTGCACGATGACGTGCGGATCGGTCCATTGGTGGTGGTGGTTCCAGCGGAACGCCTCCGTCGAATCCGTCCCCGACTGCGAGGAGCAGCCGAGCACAACCAATGGGAGTGTGTACATCAGGTGACGCATGCCGGTGACCAAAGCACGGCCGCGTAGCATATAGCAACTCGAGCATATGCAAATAGGTGAGACAATGAGGGAAAGTGTGCCGTCATTATCAAACTATGTTTTGCGCGGCAGCGATAATGCGCTAAAGCGCGACCGTAGCGGATTTCGCGCGTAATTCTCTACGCATCCGGATCGCGGCTCGAGCGCAATCGCTCGCGGCTGAGACGCTGAAACGGCTCGACCCTATGAAAATAGGTAAGAGCAGTGACCACGTCAGTGGACGACGACTCCGCAATTCGTGAACGTGAGCGTCGTGTCGATTCGGAAGTGCGAGTCGACCGTGTGCCGCTCCGCGCTGAACACGTCCATCGCGTACGTCTTCCCCGGGACGATGCCGAGCTCGGCGGCGCGCGCGTCGAGGTCGATCGACTCGCTCTCCGCGGAGTGCACGCCGCCGATGTCGATCGCGAGCTTGCGGTTGATGAAGATCCAGACGTCGTCGTCGCCGGTGAACGTGAACGTCTCGCCGCCCGAGTACGCGAACTTCAAATGGATCTCGAACGTGAAGTGGTAGTTGTGCGGGCGCCCCTGGTTTCCCCAGCCCTGGTTGTCGATCGGGAAGAAGAACGGCGCGTCGAACGTGGAGACCCCGTTGCCGTTCGGCGTGAGGACGAGAGCGTACGGGATGCTGATGTTCGTGCCGGGCACGTCGCGGTACCACTGGTCGAAATCCGCGGCGCCCGTGGTCGTCGGCGTGGTCGTCGAGGACGCGTAGACCGGCTTCAGATCCGTGCCGAGCGCGTCCTTCACGATGCCGCGATCGTCGCCGAGGAACTTCTCGAAATCGGGGTGGTCGTCGCGGAAGTCGCGCAGCGTGCCCGTGAGGTCGGGATCGCAGCCGCTGTCGAGCGTCGCGCCGCCGTCGTGGAAGACCGCGGTCGCGTGCGCGTCGGCGTGCGCCCCGGAGTCGCTCTCGAGCGCGTCGAAGGTCGAGTGGTCAGAGCCCCCGCACGCGATCACGAGCGCGGCGAGCAACGAGGTGGATCGCATGCTCGCTCGAAGAGCACGCGTCGTGCCGCAGCGGCGCGGGCCTCCAAAGCGGCCTTTCGTTCCGTGTCACTGTGAGCGGCGTGACATCGATCAACGCTCGTCCAGCACGGACGAAAGCGTGAGTGGTGAGAAGATCCAGCTTAGTTGAGCGAGCCGGAGATCGTGAGCGTCGTGCCGACGCGCATCGTGCCTCCCGTGGAGGTCGCGCCGTAGCCGTAGATGCGGACCTCGACGGCGCCCGTCGCGCCGGTGACCGAGAGCTTCTGCGAGCCGGTCGCGCCGGGCGTGAACGTCGTCGTCGTCGCGAACTGATCCTCGCTCGTCGCGACCGCAGCGGTCGCCGGGCCGGTGGAGCTCGCCTTCGAGCCGACGGAGATCGACGTGAGGTCGAGCGCGCAGGAGCCCGAGGGCTTGATCGTGAACGTGTAGTAGCGCGTCTTGTCGAGCGACGTGGACGTCGCCCAGTTCGTGGAGTTGATCGAGTCGAGCCCGCTCGTCGCGGTGACGCCGCTCGAGCGAGTCATCGCCGTCGCCGTGACGCCGCTCGCGGTGGACGTCGCGTTCGTGGACGTCTGGTTGCCGGGTTGACCCGTGAAGTCGAACGTCGCGAGGACGCCCGTGAAGGAGCAGCCCGACGTGTTCGTGTTGCCCGAGTCCGGCGTCGTCGTCGTCGTGCCCGCGTCGTCGAACGCCGGCGGCTGCTGCGTGCCCTCGTCGGGCTGCGCGGCCGCGTCGTGATGTTGCGTCCCGGAGTCGTGCGCGGTCGTCTCTCCTTCGCCGCCCGTGCCGACTGCGCACGCGGAGAGGAGGACGCCGGCAAGGAGCACGAACGGACTTCTCATGACCGCCCCCATTGCCTCAGCTACGCGCGGCTGTCCACGCGCATCTTCGTCATTTCGGTTCGGCGCGAACTTTCGATTCTTGCTGCAACGTCATGAAACGGGCGAGATCGAAGCCCGTCACGATCCCGACGAGCTTTCGTTGCTCGACCGCCAAGATGCGCCGCACGTTCATCTGGAAGAAGTGGCCGGCGACGCGATAGAGCGGCGTCGTGACGTTCAGGCAGATCGTCTCGTAGCTCATGATGCGATCGACGCGGTTTTTTCGGAGCATCGGCGGCAGGGCGCGCGCCTTCAGCGCCTCGACGTGCGTGAAGACGCCGACGGGCCACGACCCCTCGAGGACGACCAAGCCGTGCACGTTGCCGTCGTCGAGCCGACCCACGGCCGCGTCGATCGTGTCGCCCACGTCGACCGTGAGGATGTTGGTCGTGATCACGGTCGAGAGCGAGTCTTCGACGTGGTGCTCGAGGATCGCTCGCATCATGTCGCGCGTGCTGAGGACGCCGACGGGTTTGTCCTCGCGCGTGACGACGAGGCGGTGGATGCGGCTGCGCACGAGCTTTTCCGCGGCCTCGCGGAGCTCGCCGCGCTCGTCGATCGTGATCACGGGCGAGCGCATCACGTCTCGCGCGAGGCGCGAAGGCGGCCAGACGCGCACGAGCGCGCGCGGCGAGCTCATCTCGATGCGCGCCACGTGGAGGAGATCGGTCGTCGTGAGGATCCCGAGGAGCGCGCCGCCGTCGTCCACGATCGGCACCGCGGAGATGTCGCGCTGCTCGAAGATGCGCTGCACCTCCGTGAGCGACGCGTCGGGCGCCACCGTGACGAGCGACGTCGACGCGTAATCTCGAACCAACTCGTTCCACATGGCGCTCAGAAGCCCCAGACGTACTCGGCGCGGAGGAAGATCTGCGTGTAGCTCGGGTAGTTGACGATGTCCGAGAACATGAAGTGCTGGCGCACCGCGACCCCGAGGGAGAGGTGCTTCGGCCCGCGCGTGAGCTGGTAGTCGATGCCGCCCGCGATCGTGAGCCCGAACGCGCCGCGGACGCCGTCGAGCGCGCCGCCGTGCAGCGTGAATCCGCTCGCCATCAGGCCGATGTACGGAACCCATCGAAGGACGTCGAGCGTGTACGCGACGCCCGCGCCGAAGTTCTCGATCATGGTCGGACGGTTGTCGAGCTGCGGCGGCTGGTTCTTCGCCTCCTGGAGCGCGACCGGGCAGAACGCGCCCTCGATGAGCAGGTTGAAGGCGTCGGTGAGGCCGTAGGCGTAGTGGATGCCGCCGCCGCCGCCGACCGAGAGCGTCGGCTTCTGGTCGATCGAGATGAACGCGACGCCGCCGTCGACGCCGAGGTGGTGCTGGTGCTCGAACGCGAACGCGGAGCTCGGCGCGAGGAGGACTGCGGCGACTGCGAGCGCGCTCTTCAAGGGTGCGCCGCGAGAGCGAGCTCGATGAGCTTCTTGAACTTCGCCGCGGGCTGCGCGCCCGAGAGGGAATAAGCGGTCCACGAGCCCGTCGCGTTTCCGGTGCCGATGAAGAACGCCGGCGTGCCGCTGACCCCGGCGTTCTCGCCCGATTTCGCGTCCGCGTCGACGGAGCTCGCGTTCGCGCCCGTGTCGAGCGCGTGACGGAACTTCGCCATGTCGAGGCCCATCGTCTTCGCGTAGCCGTCGATGCTCGCGCGCTCGAGCCCGTCTTGATCGGTCTGATGCGCGTAGAGCGCGTCGTGCATCTTCCAGAAGCCGTCGTTGCCCTTCTGTTTGTACGCCTCGACGCTCGCCTCCGCGGCGAGCTCGGCCTGCGCGTGCATCTTCAGCGGGAATTGCCGCCAGACGAGCTTCACCTTCGTCGGGTACGCCTTGAGCACCTCGGCGATGCTGTCCTCGGCGCGCTTGCAGAACGGGCACTGGAAATCGGAGAACTCGACGATCGTCACCTGCGCGGTCGCGGGGCCCTTCACGGGCGCCGTGCCCGTGAGCACGACCGTCTTCTGCTCGGGCGGCGGCGGCGTCTTTCCGCTCTTCGTGAGCTCGTCGTAGACGCTCTCGGGCTTCGTGCCCGCGGCGACGAGCGCCTTCGCCTTCGCAATCTCCTCGTCGATGATCGCCTTGAAGCGTTCGAACGGCTGCGCGCCGACGAGGCGCCGCCCGTTGATGAAGAAGTGCGGCGTGCCCGACGCCTGGAAATCGTCGCCGACGTTCTGGTCGTCGTCGAGCGTCTTCGAATATTTGTGCGTCGAAATGGCCGCGCGCACCTTGCCGAGATCGAGCTTCAGATCGGTCGCGACCTTGTCGAGGTCCGCGTCGTCGAGGTGGGGCTGCGCGTCGTAGAGCTTGTCGTGCGCTGCCCAGAACCCCGCGTCGCCCTTCTCGGCGCGCGCTTCGAGCGCGAGCTGCGCGGCAGGCTCGGCGCGCGGGTGGAAGGGGAGCGGCTCGTGCTTGAAGACGAGGCGCACGTCGTTTCCGTACGTCGTTCGAAGGAGCTGGAGCGTGGGCAGGGCGCGCTTGCAGTACGGGCACTGGAAGTCGGAAAACTCGATGATCGTGACGAGCGCGGTCTTGGGCCCGAGCTGCGGGCTCGTGCCGACGGGGACCTTGAACACGGTCTTCGTGTCCTCGTGGACGTCGTCGTCGTCTTGCTGCTTCTTGAAGTTCTCGTTCGCGAGCGTGAGGTAGAGGTCCTCGGCGGGCGTACCCTTCGCGAGCTTGTCCTTCGCGGCGGCGAGCTGCGCGTCGATGATCGTCTTGAACTTGTCGAGCGGCTGCGCGCCCGTGAGCTGGACGCCGTTGATGTAGAAGTGCGGCGTGCCGTTGACGCCGAGCGATTTGACGAGCTCGAGATCGGCTTCGACCTTTGGCAAAAAACGGTGCGACGACATCGCCTCGCGGAACGCGGGGGTCGAGACGCCGGCCGAGCGAGCCCACGCCTCGTAGGCGTTCGCGCCGAGGCTCGCCTGATCGTGGAACGCGAGATCGTAGAACGTCCAGAACGCTTGATTTCCGCCGAGCGAGCGCACGGTCTCGGCGGCCTCCGCGGCGGGCTTCGCCTCGGGGTGGAAGGGGAGCGGGTCGTGCTTGAACACGATGCGGAGCTGTTGCTCGCCGTAGTCCTTCTCGAGCTGCGCGACGGTCTCGACCGCGCGCGAGCAGAACGGGCACTGGAAATCCGAGAACTCGACGATCGTGACGAGCGCCGTGCGGCTCCCCCAGGTCGCGTCGTTCGAGCCGATCGGGACCGCGGCCTTGGACTCGTCCTTGTACGTGGGCTGCGCGAGCGAGACGTTCGTGCCCGGGCCGCCGCCGCCGGTCTGCTGCGGGAGCGAGACGACGTCGGATTTGTTTTGCGCGGCGCCGCCGCACGCGAAGAGCAGGGCCGCAACCGCTGCGAGTCGACTAATCTGCATGGGAGCCCGGAAGGTATAACCCAACCATGTCCCGAACGCTGCGTGAGCGCGCGATCATGCTGATGAAGGAGGGCCGCACCGTGGACGAGCTGCGCGTCGTCTTCGTCGCCGAGGGGGCCGACGCCGGAGAGGTGCGCGCGGTCCTCGACGAGCTCGCCCAGCTCCAACGCAAAGCGGTGGCAATGGACCCCGCGCGCCTCCGCGGCGAGGCCAACTGGATGTTCGCGCGCGGCGCACAGGTCGAGCACGTCGTCGCGCACTTCGTCCAAGCCGGCGTCGCCGAATCGAACGCCCGCCCCGAAGCCGAGCGCCTCTACGCGACGTTCCGAACGATGCGCCCCTGCCAGCGCTGCGGCGCGCCAACTCCACCGAAGGACATCGTCTTCGATCTCCGCGGCTTTTCGATCTGCCCCTCGTGCAACCTACGCGACGAGATCCACCGCTCCGAGCAGCGAGGCATCGTGAGCGATCTCGAGAGCATCGCGGTCCTCGGCGGCGTGGGCGTCGCCCTCACCGCGCAAGTCGTCGGCGCCGCCGTCGAGTCGGACACGTCCGGCACGACGAACCCCTTCTGCGCCGCGTGCCGCGCGCCGACCGGCGTCCACATCAGCACGCTCCCTCCAGATTACCGCGCGCGCCTCGACCCGAGGTGGCCGTGGGTGTGCTCGCGGTGCTGGAGACCGATCGCGTGATCGTCGCCCCTCGCATAAGCTGTTGCGATGGCTGACGACGAACAACACGACGATCGCTGGGTCGAGCTATCGCGCGTGCACGACCCAGTCGAGGCCACGATGCTCGTCGATTTCCTCGCGGACCATGGCATCCCGGTTCAAAGACGCGGCGGCGCCACCAGCGCGCTCCCCACGATCGGGCTGACGGACGTGCGCATCGAGGTCCCCGAGGACATGCTCGCGCAAGCCAAGGAAGCGCTCGTCGCGTTGCGCGAGGGGAAGACCGACGATCATCCCTTCCGCGGGAGCCAGGCCGGTGCGCCGGAGAGCTACCAGGCCCCGGTCGAGGTTCGCAAATGGCCGTACGCGGTAGTCCTCGCGTTTCTCGTCCCCATCGGCGCGGGACACTTCTACGCGCGGCACGGAGCGGCAGGAACCATCTTCGCCGCTGGCTCCGTGGCGGCGATTGTCGGCGCCATCATCGGGATGCCGTCGCTGCTCCACGCATGGATGTTCATCGTCGTCGCCGACGCGGTGCTGGCGCCGCTCGCCGTTCGTCGCTTCAACGCCCGAGCCGTGCCGAGCGACGGAACGCAGCGCGCGATCGCGTTCGGAGTGTTGGCGGCGGGATTCGTCGTGGCCATCGCGACTTCATGACGGCGCTGGACGAGGGTGCCGTCTAGAGCGAGCGTGCCGATGAGGAGCCGCTTGGCGTTGCGCATGGCGTCCGGCGTACTCCCATCGCGCGCCGCGGGGCCAATCCCTGTACAATCGATTTCCATGTCCGGCGGCACCTTGAGCTTTTCGATCGCAGCGCTCTCGACGGTAGCCGAGACTTCGGAACGGATGCTCCTTCGCGTCGCCGACGCGGCGCCCAACGTCGTCTTTCACGACGTCCTCGACGGCGTGCCCGTTCGGGTCCACGGCGGTACGCCGTCGCCGCTCGAGCGAATCGCGAGCTCCGACAAGCCGCCCCACGCGGGCGAGAGCATCGCGCGTTTCCCTTCCGAGTCTCTCTGGCTCTTCGAAGACCACGGCGATTGCTCTTGCCCGCCTACGAGGGCGCCGAGTCGCTCTCGGTCGGCGAACAATCGCGCGTGCTCGCGAGCGTCGAGTCGATGCTCGCGATCGTGGACGAGCATTTGGCGGACGCGGACTTCGTCAGCGAGACCGACGCCGAAACCATCCGGTTCTTGAGGGACCTGCGCGGCTGGCTCGGCATCGCGCTGAGCGAGCGTCTCCCGCTCGTCGTGAGCTGGTAGCCACGCTGCTCACTCGTTCGCGCGCAGCAGCCACGTCCGCGGCGCAGGCAACGTGATCGACGCCGCGTCCGACGCGTAGTCGTCCACGTACGTGCGCGGAAGCGGCTTGCCGAGCTCGTTCATGTGCTTGCGGTGGTTGTTCCGCACGTAGGCCACCGCGCGTCGCGCCTCGGTCGGCGTGCGAAGCGGTCGCGCGTGGTACCGGTCGCCGAGCACGCGCCCGCGCTTGTGCATCATCGCGTTGAGCCCCTTCGCGACGCGAATCGAAAACCCCTGCATCGCGCGCGAGAGCGCCTGCGTCTCCGCGGCCTCGACGATGAGGTGCACGTGGTTCCCCTCGACCGCGAAGTGCACGATGCGCATCCCGAGCCGCTCCGCGACGTGCACCGGCAGCGCTCGCGCGAAGCGCCGGCCGAATGCGCGCGCGAGGGAGGGCACGTGGTTCGTGTCGCAACCGTAGGACGAGTCGTGTTCTTCAAACGCGACGACCAGGACGATTTCGCCGCGTACGTGCTCACGCCCGAAGAACGGGTGACGTGGCGACCCGGCCCGATTGTTCATCCGGCGCCGAAGCACGCGCTCTGTTACGAGTGTGGCGGCAAAAAGCTCTGTCCATCGTGTGACGGTCAAGGCCGTGACTGCAGCGTCGATCCGTATTGCAACGGCTGGTGTCACGTGTGCGGCGGCGCCGGTCAGATTCCGGTTCACCCGCGCGAGCCGCTTCCACGCCCGCCCGAGGTCAAACCGCGCCCGCCGCTCGTCAACCGCGAGCGATTTTCCCGTGAGTATGTGAAGCGGTGACACGGGGCTAATTGTTCAAGCCCTTCATGACGGCGAGCATGAACGCTGCCGCGCCCACGACGGCCACGGCGGTCACGCCGAGCGCGACGTCGGTGACGATCAGCCCGGTGCGAGCCGTGTCTTGGCAGGTCGAGTCCGAGAAGCAAACGAAGTGCTCGGCGACGAGCCCTGCCACTGCCGCGACGACGACGCTGCCGACGACGTACGACGTGACCGTGTCGCCGTCGACGCGTCGATGCGGTTTGCTGACCGCGTACGCGCCCTGCTGCGCGAGCTTGCAGTCGCTGTTGCTCCAACAATCCAGCGCGGTGTCGCGCAGCGGCCAAGGTCCGGTGTGCAGCCCGCTCGTCGTGTCCAACTTGAACAGGGTCTTCGAGTCGACCTTCTCGTCGCCGCGCGCGGTGTGAACCGTCGCTCGATCGGCGTTTACGAGCTCGTGCCCCGCGCGTGCAAGCTCGGGTTGCGCGACGGGCACGAAGTCGAAGCTCGTCACGCAGCCCGTCGTCATCAAAGAAACAGCGAGAACAGCCTGGCGCATGAGCGGCACGCACGAGCACGCGTCGTGCCAAGTCGTGCGCACGCGTGTTGTCGACGCGATACGAACGCAAAGCTCGAAACCGTGAGCATTGCGTCGCGTACGAAGCTGCGCGCTGCGCGTCCGCCGCCGAACGCCTACGCAGGCCGACGGAGTGCAACCACGAGTGTAGGCTACACGCCGTTGGCCCCGCCTTCGATGACCGAGCCCATGACGGTGCGCGTGGTCCGCGACGCGGCGCTGCTCGAGCGGGCGCGCGTCGAGGCCGTGCCGGTGATGTTCTTTCCGCTCGAGAGCTCCGTCGTGGAGCTCGAGGTCGACGGCGGGTCGCACCGCGTCGATCGGTCGACGTTCGCGCTCGTGCCGGCGCGCGTCCCTCACCGCGCTGCGGCGTCGGGGAGCGTGGCGCTCGTCGTGATTGGCATTGGGCACGCGGCGCGCGCAGCCGCGCGGCGCGAGTACGACGGCGATTTCTCCGCGAGCACGTTCGACGTGATCGTCTCGAAGCCGCGCGTCCTTCTGCGCACGCGGTGGGTCGACGAGATCGTGCAGCGCTACGTGTTCGAGCGGACCGTGTGCGAGAAGCACGACAGCGCAGCCGCGCGCTTCCTCGAGACCGAGCTCACGAAAGAGCTATTTTTCCTCGGCAAGGAACACCTCGGGCGGAAGACGCGCGCGTCGGTCGTTCGCGAGGAGGACGACGTCGCGAAGCGGGCGCGCGCGTGGCTCGACGCGCACCTGTTCGACGCCCTTGCGATGAAGGAGCTCGCGCGTCACTGCGGGTCGAGCGAGTCCACGCTGCTGCGCGCGTTTCGCCGCGCGTTCGGTGTGCCGCCGACGGCCTACATGCGAAACCGCAGGCTCGAGGAGGCGCTCCTCTTGATCGAGTCCGGTCGTTACACGGTCAGCGAGGTCGCCGTGCGCGTCGGGTACGCGAACCTCTCGGCGTTCACCGTCGCGTTCCGGAGGCGGTTCGGCTCCGCGCCATCGAACGTGAAGCCGCGCGCACAGGCGCACTTGCCGCCCCACGGAAAAACGCCCGTGCGACGGCGGCGCGGAAGGAATTGACGCCCGCTCGAAAGCGCGCGCCCGTGGCGTGACTACCATCCGTCTCGATGCGTCGGCTACGAATCCTGTTTCTCGCGGCGGCCGCGTGCGGCGCGCAAGCGCAGGACACGGAGATCGACGCGGCCGCGCCGCTCGCTCCCTCGGCCTCTGCGCGCTCGCTCACCGCGCCGACGCCGCTCGCGCCCGCGGTCACGTTTCGATTCGGCGCGAACGTCGTCGGCGCGAGCGGCGTCTTCTTTCGCGTGTGGGCGCCGAACGCGACGAGCGCCACCGTCATCGGTGATTTCCCCGAGCAGAAGGCCGCGATGAGCCCAGAGGGGGGCGGCGTCTTCAGCGTGCTCGTCGCGAGCGCGCATGCAGGGACCACCTATGGCTTCGATTTCGACGGTCCTGCGGGCGCGGTCCAACGCATCGATCCGTATTGCCGGCAGGTCCTCGCCGACGGCTCCGCGTGCACGGTCATCGACCCCAGCGCGTACGCGTGGAAGGGCGCCTTCGCGCGCGCGAAGCGCAACGCCACCGTCGTCTACGAGGCTCACGTCGGGAGCTTCAGCGCAGGCGGCACGTTCGCGTCGATGCGCGCGTCGCTCGCGAGCGTCGCCGCGATCGGCGTGAACGCCATCGAGCTCATGCCGGTGCAGTCGTTCGGCGGAAAGACGAACGGCTGGGGCTACAACCCGCAGCTCTTCTTCGCGCCGAAATCCGGCTACGGGAGCGCGGACGATCTGCGCGCGCTCGTCGACGACGCGCACGCGAGCGGCATGGGCGTGTGGCTCGACACGGTCATGAACCACATGGATGGATGGTCGCAAGCGCCACTCGCCTGCTTCGACGGGAGCTGCGCGAACGGATCGCACGGCGTCTATTTCTTCCCGCCGGGGACGTACGCGACCACGCCGTGGGGGCCGCGGCCGAATTACGTCGAGCCGCGCGTGAAGGAGATGCTCCTCGCGTCGGTCTCGACGTGGTTCGGCGAGTTCCGCGGCGACGGCTTCCGCTGGGACTCGGTGTCGAACATTCGCGCCATCGACGGAAACGGCACGACGCCCGGCGGTCGCGACCTGCTCGTCGAAGCCAACGCGATCGCGCACCAAGCCGGCGCGCTCAGCACGGCCGAGGACCTCAAAGGGTGGGACGCGATCACCAAGACGCCTCAAAACGGCGGCTTCGGCTTCGACGCGCAGTGGGACGGCTTCGGCTACGCGATCACGGGCGTGCTCGCGCAGGGCAACGACGACCAGCGCGATCTCGGCGCGGTGCAAGGCGCGCTCACCGGGAGCTACGCGGGCGACCCGTTCGCGCGGCTGCTCTTCATCGAGGACCACGACACGGTCGGCAACGGCGGCGCGCGCATCGCGACCAAGATCGATCCCGTCGACCCAACGAGCTTCTCGGCGCGCAGGCGCTCGATGCTCGGGGGCGTCCTCCTCCTCTCGACGCCAGGCGTGCCGATGATCTTCATGGGCGAGGAGTCGCTCGCGACGGGCACGTTCGCGAACCCGCCCGCGCCGCTCGCGTCGGCGATACCGGCCGGTTTCGGCGACAAGATGCGTGCGTTCTACACGGACATGATCGCGCTCCGTCGCAACCTCGGCGGGCAATCCGGCGGTCTCCTCGACACGGACGTCCAGATCCTGCACCGCAACGACACGAACAAGGTCATCGCCTACCTGCGCCACGGCGCGTCGGGCGAAGACGTGATCGTCGTCGTGAACCTGCGAAACAAAGCGTACACGCGCTACGACGTGGGCGTCCCGAGCGGCGGCGGGTGGCGCATTCGTCTCGACACGGACTGGAAGACCTACGGCGATGACTTCGGCGGCGGCGCGTCGGGCACGGTGCAGACGATCGCCCAAACCAAAGACGGCCAGCCGTTCACCCTGCCCGTGCAGCTCGGCGCGTACGCCGCGGTCGTCTTCTCGCGATGATTCCGATCGGCCTCGGGTGCGGCCAGCTCGGCGCGATGACCGAGCGCGACGCGACGCGCTTGATCCACGCCGCGATCGATCTGGGCGTCACCGTCTTCGACACGGCGAAGAGCTATGGCGCGTCGGAGTCGCACGTCGGGCGCGCGCTCCGCGGGCGAGACGCGTTCGTCGTGACCAAAGGCGGCTACGGCGTCGAGGGCTGCGCGGATTGGACGCGCGAGTGCATCGCGCGCGGCGTCGATCGCGCGCTCTCGGTCCTCGGCCGCGTCGACGCTTTTCTGCTCCACTCGTGCCCGCCGCGCGACGATCTCGTCGAGCCGCTGGTGCGGGCGCGCGACGCGGGCAAGATCGGCACGATCGGTTACTCCGGCGACGGCGAGGGGCTCGCGTGGGCGGAGGGCGTCGAGGTCTTCGACGTGCTCGAGTGCTCGATGAGCTTGTTCGATCAGCGGGCGTTGCCGATCGTGTCGCGGACGAAGAAGCGCGTGCTCGCGAAGCGCGCCCTCGGCAACGCCGTTTGGCGCGAGACGCAGAGGCCCGCACGCGAAGACCGCGCCGTGTACTGGGACCGCATGCGCGCGATGTTCGACGCGCCGCCCTCGTTCGAGACCGCGGTTCGCTTCGCGGCCTGGTCGGGCGTTTCGCATCTGCTCATCGGCACGACGAGCGAGTCCCACCTCGCGAGCGCGATCGAGGTCGCGCGCAAAGGGCCGCTCGAGGAAGCCCGCGAGATTCGCGCACGATTCGAGCGACACGGCGCCACGTGGAGTGGGCTCGTCTGATCGCGCGCGAACAAAACGAAACGGCCCGGAGACTCTCGCCTCCGGGCCGTCATCGTGACTCTCTACGAAGCGGTTACTTCTGACCCGCTTCCTGGAGCGCCTTCTCGATCAGCTTGCGGAACTTCGGGTACGGCTGCGCGCCCGAGAGCGAGTAGCCGTTGATGAAGAACGCCGGCGTGCCGCTCACGCCCGCGGCCTTGCCCGCCGCGGTGTCCGCGTCGATTTCGGCTTTGTGCGTCGAGTTGTCGAGCGCGTTCTTGAACTTCGCCATGTCGAGGCCTTGCTCTTGCGCGAGCTTCTCGAGGTTCTCGCGCTTGATGCCGTCCTGGGTGCCCTGCGCGTTGTAGAGCGCGTCGTGCATCTTCCAGAAGCCGGTGGGGCCCTTCTGTTTGTAGGCTTCCATCGAGGCCTGCGCCGCGAGCGGCGCGTCCTGGTGGAAGTCGAGCGGGAAGTTACGCCAAACGAACTTCACCTTGTCGCCGTAGTTCTTCATGACCTCGTTGACGGTGTCTTCGACCTTCTTGCAGTAAGGGCACTGGAAGTCCGAAAACTCCTGGATCACGACCTTGGCGTTGAGGTTGCCCTTCGCCGGAGCGTTGGGCGAGAGCGCGACGTCCTTCTTCTCCGCGGCCGCCGGACCCTTTCCGTCCTTGACGAGCGTCTCGTAGAGCTGCTCCGGCTTGGTGCCCTGCGCGAGGAGGCCCTGCGCCTTCTTGATCTCTTCGTCGATGATCTTCTCGAACTTGTCCTGCGGCTGCGCGCCGACGAGACGACGTCCGTTGACGAAGAAGTGCGGGGTGCCCGACGCCTGGAAGTCCTCGGACTCGTCCGAGTCGTTGTCGATCGAGCTCTTGTATTTGTGCGTCTTCATCGCCTCGCGAACCTTGTCGAGGTTCAGGCCGAGGTCCTTGGCCGCGTTCTCGAGATCGGCGTCGTCGAGCTTCGGCTGGATGTCGAAGAGCTTGTCGTGCGCGGCCCAGAAGCCGTCGTTGCCCTTCTCGGCCTTCGCTTCCATCGCGACTTCAGCCGCGGGTTCCGCGCGCGGGTGGAACGGGAGCGGCTCGTTCTTCCAGACGAGGCGGACCTTGTCGCCGTACTTGTCGAAGATCGCCTTGAGCGTCGGCTCGACCTTCTTGCAGTACGGACATTGGAAGTCCGAAAACTCGACGATCGTGACGAGCGCGTTCGGGTTGCCCTTCGCCGGGCTCTTGCCGACCGGGACCTTGAAGACGGTCTTCGTGTCTTCCTTCTCGCCTTCGTCTTCGGCCGGAGGAGCGTTCTTCTTGTTCTCCTCGGTCATCGCGACGTAGATTTTGTCCTTCGCCGTGCCGGCCGCGAGCTTGGCTTCCGCCTTCTTCAGCTCTTGGTCGATGACGGCCTTGAACTTGTCGAACGGCTGCGCGCCCGAGAGCGAGATGCCGTTGATGAAGCTCGCGGGCGTTCCGTTGACGCCGACCTTCTTCGCGAGCTCGTGATCGTCTTCGACCTTCTTCGCCCACGTGTGCGCGGCGAGACCAGCCTTGAACTTCGCGACGTCGACGCCGGCCTCCTTGGCCCACTCTTCGTAGCTCGCCTCGCCGAGGTCCTTCTGGTTGTGGAACGCCTTGTCGTGGAACTTCCAGAACGCGTCGTTGCCCTTGAGCGCGAAGACGCCCTGGGCCGCCTCGGCCGCGGGCTTCGCGTTCGGGTGCATCGGGAGCGGCTCGTTCTTCCAGACGATGCGGACCTTGTCGGGGCCGTACGTCGTCTTGACCTGATCCATCGTCGCATCGACGCGGGAGCAGAAGGGACACTGGAAGTCGGAGAAGTGGACGATCGTGACCGGCGCGGTGCGCGAGCCCCAGACCGGGTCCTTGCTCGAGACGGGAATGGGCGAGTCGCTGTCGCTCCACTCCGCGCCTGCCGAGGCCGTGTCCGCGCCGATTTCGCCAGTGCGGATGCGCTTCTGGTCGTAGCCCCACATGAGCATGGCGCCCGCGAGGAAGCACAGGATGAAGCCGATGATCGCTACGCCGGTGTTGATTCCGGCTGTCTCGGCGGTCGATGCCGCCGAGCTCTTTTCAGTTTCTTTGGACATGAGATCTCCTGAATGAAGAAAGGACAAGCGATTGGCGACTCGACGTTGAAGAGAGTCGTCGAGCGCGCATCGCGGAGTTGCGGTGTGAGGAGCGGATGAGGAAACGCGCTAGGCGCGCGGCGGACGGTCCACGCGAGAGCGAACGCCGCTCGGAGGAACGAACGTCGTCGCCGCGTCTTCCAGCACGTCCGAAGGTGTTGCGGGCAAAATCGTGGGGGACTTGGCGACGAGCGCGCGAACGCTCTCGCTGGCCGAGTCGATGGCGGTTGGGCTCCGCCCGTGGTCGTAGCTCTGCTGGTCCGTGCTGGAGCCGTTGCAGTCGTCCTGGCCGACGTCGACGGACGAATTCGGCTCCTCGAGCGTGGGGTTCGGCGCGAACGTGATCGCGCCGCGCGAGTCGCAAAGCGGAGCCGCCGCGCGCGCCTGGGGCGCGAGCAGCCACACGAATGTGGCCGCCACGAGCGACACGCAGATCCGAATGCAGAGCTTCACGCTTCGGTGAGTTTGGACCGACGTGGCGGTTTGGTGCAATGTATTTGCGCGATGCATCTGGATCTGGAGCTCTTTCGGCGCCTCTACGGCGGCCCCCACCTCTGGTTAGGGGTGATGTCGGTGCTCACCGTCGTGGGCAGCGGCTGGACGATGATCCCGATCGCGTCGCTCGCGGCGTTCAAGCGCACGCGTGAGCACGCGCTCCGCCTCGTGGGGCTCTTGCTCGTGGTCGCCATCGCAGTGTTCTCGATCAAGTTCATGGTGGGGCGCCCGCGCCCGTGCACGTCGCTCGCCGAGGTCCACGCGCTCGTCTTCCGCACGCCGACTGATCCATCGTTTCCGAGCGGGCACGCCGCGGGAGCCTTTGCGGTCGCCGCGTTCGTCGCCCTCGAGGCGCGCATCCATCGATTCGCAAAAATCGCCCTCTTCGTCGTCGCGATTGGGATCGCGCTCTCGCGTGTCGCGCTCGGCGTCCACTTTCCGAGCGACATCCTCGCGGGCGCGCTGCTCGGAGTGGTCGCGGCGCTAGGCTTCAGCCGCGTGCGTCGCGCGAAGAGTGTAGCCTCCTCGCATGCGGAGGGGGCTCTCGGCATCGCTCCTCGCCTTGGCGATGCTGGATTGCCATACGGTGTACCAAGCGCAGTTCGTCAAACCGGCGAACGCGACCGCTGATCTCGCGCAATTTTGCCACACGCTTGTCGTCGTAGGTCTTTCTCCAAAGGAAAGTCGAACGAGGCTGAGGCAACCCCCATGCTGTGACGCGTGGAAGGGTCTGGGGAGCTCGTTGGTCGCGTCATCGCGAGCAAGTACGCCGTCCAGTCCATGATCGGACAGGGTGCGATGGGCAGCGTCTATCGCGCCAAACAGATCGCGCTCGACAAGATCGTCGCGCTCAAGGTTCTCAGCGACGAGCTGCGCGACGATCCGGAGTTCGTCTTGCGCTTTCACACCGAGGCGCGCGCCGCGTCGCGGCTCGATCACCCGCACTCGACGCGCGTGCTCGATTTCGGCGAGGAGCCCGACGGCCTGCTCTACATCGCGATGGAGCTGCTCGACGGCTGCACGCTTGCTGACTTGCTCGACCGGGAGTTCCCGCTCGCGCCCGCGCGCATCGCCGCGATCATGAGTCAGGCGCTCTCGGCGGTCGGCGCGGCGCACGCGCTCAAGGTGCTCCACCGCGATCTCAAGCCCGAGAACATCGTCATCCTCGAGTCGCGTGACGACGAGGACCGCCGCATCGACGTCGTGAAGGTGTGCGACTTCGGCATCGCGAAGCTCGAGGGCGTCAGCGAGCACAGCGACGGCGCGTCGCGCTCGGCGATCCTCGACCTGAAGATCGCCGCGACCCCGCAGCTGCGGAACGCGACGCGTGCGGGCGTCATCGTCGGGACGCCGCAGTACATGTCGCCCGAGCAGGCGCGCGGCGAGAAGCTCGACGTGCGCAGCGATCTCTACTCGCTCGGCGTCGTGCTGTTCGAGATGCTCACGCGTCGCGCGCCCTTCCACGAGGGGACCCCCGCAGAGGTGCTCCTCCACCACGCGGAGACCGAGCCGCCGGCACCCTCGTCGATCTATCCGCACGTCGACCCGCAGCTCGAGGCGATCTGTCTCCGCGCGCTCCGCAAGGATCGAGACGCGCGCTTCACGACCGCGCGCGAGATGCGCATCGCGCTGCGACCGTTGCTGGAGGACGCGACGCCCGCGCTGCCTCCGTCTGCGCGCGAGATGTATGCGTCGGCGCCGACGATCAGCGCGACCGCCGTGGCGCCTCACGCGAAGCGCAGCGCGCGCATGTTGTGGGCGGGTCCGGCGCTCGCGATCGTGGTCGGCGCCTACGCGGTGTTCGCGCGTCGCGCGCCGCAAAAGCAGGCGCACGATATGACGCCTGCGCTGCCGGTGGCGATCGCGGCGGCGCAGCCCGCGCCCACACGCGCGGAACCGCCCGCGCCCACGCCCACGGAAACGCCCGCGCCCACACGCACGCTCACGCAAACGCCCACGCCCACGCTTCAACGCGTCCCGAGCGCGCGACCGCAGCAAACCGCGCCCGCCGATCCCGAGCCGCCGCCGCCGCCTGTCCTCGCGACGGTCACGCCGCCACCGCCGACCGCGACGGTGACGGCGACCGCGACGAGCTCGCCGCCACCCCAACCATCGGCCATCGAGCGCGCGGACCCCGCGCGGGTCCACGTCGATCTCGGTCCCGTACAGGCCGATCGGGTCAGCGCGTCGAGCGTCGAGAGCGCGCTGCGGCACGTCGACTTCACGAGCTGCTATCGCGCCGAGGTCGCTCAATCGCGCTCGAGCGACGGGACCGCGACGCTCGCTGTCGAAATGGACGAGGAACGCGTCACGCGCGCGGAGCTCGTGGGTGGCCCGTTCGCGTCGAGCCTGCGGCAGTGCATTTCGCAGCGCGCGCTCGGCACGCGCGTGCGAAGCGCCGACACGGGCGCGGCGACCGCGAGGGTCACGCTCAGGTTCGCTCTTCGATGAGGGCGCTCCTCCTCGCGACGATCGCTGCGTGCGGCCCGGAGATCGGCGAGCTTTCGCCGCCCATCGACGCCGGCGCGCCGGTGCTCTTCGCGCGCGACATCCGGCCGATCCTCGATCAGCGCTGCAAGTCCTGCCACTACTCGACAGAGAGCTCGCACGTCGGCACCGATGCGAGCGGGCTCGACATGTCGACGCTCGGCGCGCTCCGCCGCGGCGGCAACGACACGCACCAGAACATCGCGATTCCGTACGAGCCCGACGGCAGCGCGCTCGTCCTGAAGCTGCGGGGAACGTTCAGCGTCGGCGTGCGCATGCCGAAGAACGGCCCGCCGTATTTGTCGGACGAGCAGATCGATCTCGTCGCGACGTGGATTGCACAGGGAGCGAAAGGCGACGACTCGGAATGAGGAAATGGCTGGTCGTGGGGGTGGTCGCGCTCGCGTCGTGCGGGCCGATGCATGGGGCGGACGACGTGGACACGGCGAAGATGCCCGCGTCGTTGCGCGGCGATTACGCGATCTTCGCGCAGCGCTGCTCGAAGTGTCACTCGCTGGCTCGGCCGCTCACGAGCGGAATCGACGACGACGAGTATTGGCGCCGTTACGTCGAGCGCATGCGGCGCCAGCCGTCTAGTGGCATATCGCCGGACGACGAGCCGCCGATACTTCGATTCCTTCACTACTTCTCCGAAGAGCAGAAAAAGAAGAAGGGGGAACGGCTGTGAAGCGCACGCTCCTCATGCTCCTCGCGGTCTTGTTGCTCGCTCGCGTCGCGAGCGCGCTCGATCACACGTTCGCCGCGAGCCTTCAGGCCGACTACGCGTTCGCGCCGGAGGACCTGCGCAGGCCCCAGGCGCCGCCGTTCGATGGCGCGACGGTCGAGCTCGCCGCGAAGCTCACCGCAGATCTCAGCGATCACTTTTCCGCGAACGTGAAGATCTGCTTCGGGTGCCACGGCTTCGAGACCGACATGGCGTATCTCGATTATCGCGTCGCCGACGAATTCAACATACGCGTCGGCCGATTCAGCCCGAGCTTCGGCTCGTTCAACTTGCGCCACGACCCGGCGAACCACCGCACGAGCGACAAGCCATTGCCGTACGACATGGGTCGCATGCTGCGCCTCCGCGACTGGAACATGGGCGTTCTTCCGAGCCCGTTTCCGGACAACGGAATCGAGCTGAGCGGCACCCACTGGTTCGGCAACCGCGCGCAGCTCGATTACGCGGCATACGCGGTGAGCGGTTTCAAGGGCGACTACTCCGGATTCGATCTCGACTTCGTCCAATCGCGCTCGGGCAGCTACTACTACGTCGACAACAACGACGTCCCGAGCTTCGGTGGCCGCTTGGCGCTCACGATCAAGCTCGGCGACCGCAGCGATCTCACGCTCGGCGGCAGCGGCATGGGGGGCACGTTCGATCCGAACCGCGAGCTCTGGTACTGGATTTTCGGCGCTGACGCGGTGCTTCGCGTCGGACGAACGACGCTGCGCGCCGAGTGGCTCGTGCGAAGGCAAGAGTTCGACCCGGATGGCGTACAGCTCCGATACGTCATCACCGACGACAACGCGTTCTTCGTGAAGCACGGCGCCTACGTCGAGCTCGAACAGCCGCTCGCGCCGAAGCTCGATCTGATCGTGCGCGCGGACGGCCTGCTGCGCCTCGGCGACGTCCCGATCACGTCGGCGCTCGACAAAGAGAGCGCCGTCGGTCGCCTCACGCTGGGCATCGCCGTGCTCGTCGAGCGTCACTTCCGCGTGAAGGCGTCGACCGAGCTCTGGGAGTTCACCGATCCCGACGTGAACGGCGTGAAGACCGAGGCGAGCTTCCACCTCGGCGCCGTGGGGACCTTCTAGGTGCCCGTGAGCGAGAAGAGCTGACCCGGGCCGAAGCCGCCGATGCCCGAGGGCGGCGAGTCGACGACGTAGACCGTCTTTCCGACGATCACCGGATCGTGAACGACGCTCTTCGCGCCGGTCACCTTGCCGCTCCACGTGTCCGCGCCCGTCGAGATCGAGAGCACGTGGACGCCGTCGCTCGCGGTGACGACGAGCGTGTTGCTCGGGACCGCCGCGGCGATCGTCGTCGCGATCGCGGCGCCGAGGTTCTGCGAGCCGCTGCAGCCGTTGGTGATCGTCATCGTGTAGGCGTGCGCGGCCGCGCCGGTGAGCGGCGTCGACCACGCGGGCGCGCCCGTCTTCGCGTCGAACGCGGAGACGCCAGCCGAGCCCGCGGCGATCGCGAATCCGCCCGCGAGCACGGGAGCTTGCGCGCCCGCGCCGGCGAGCGGCTTCGTCCAGCCGATCGTGCCGTCGCTCTGCTTGCGCGCGACGACCGCGTTCGCCTCGACGAGATAAACGAAGCCGTTTCCAGCGCTGATCGTGCTCGTCGGCGTCGTCTGCACGTTCCACTTCGGCGTGCCCGCGGCCGCGTCGAACGCGTAGAGCCCGGACTTGAACGTCGGCTGCACCGTGCCGCCGGCGGTGTACGAAGGCGCGTAGAAGAGGACGCCGCCGTCGAGCGCGATGCCGCCCATGACGTCGCCGAGCGCGTCGCCGCAGGCCGTGCCTTGCTTGTTGCCCTGCCAGCTCGTCTTCGCGGTGACGTCGAGATCTCCGACGAACAACCCGGGACCGTCCGACTTCGAAGTGTTTGCGAACCACACGCCGCCCGCGGTGTCCGCGATCGTCTGTCCCCACCAGTCGACGCCGGTCGTCACGGTCATCTTTCCGTCCGCGAGGGGCACGAAGTAGGCGCCGTCGTCCTGGATGACGAGGTTCGAGCCGCTCACCGACGCCCAGTTGCCCATGTTCGCGTCGGACCCCGAGTCGAACGTCCACACGCGCGCGCCCGCCGTCGAGACTTTGTCCGCCGCGGTCGTGCCGATGTACGGGCTGTTCGACCCGGCCCACTGCAGGTAGACGGCGTCCGACGCGGCGAGCGCGTGGTGGACGGCGGTGACCGTTTTGTTCGTCTGCGGCGCCGGCGTGTACGACCACGCGACGCTGAGCGGTCCTTGGATGCACCCGTCGCTCGCGAACGTGCGCGCTCCGTCGTGGCCGTACGTGAGCCACGAGCCGGTGCCGCACGAAGGGCCCGCCTCGACGACGTCCTTGCCGCCGCCGTCGGTCGCGCCCTCGCTCGCGGCGTCCGCGCCGCCGTCGTTCGTTCCGCCGCTATCGCCGCATGCGCACGCGAGCGCGCAGAGCGCGAGGACTGCTTTCCGCATGTCCGTGGAATATCACGGCCCCTTCGAGAGGGTGACGTACAGCACGGGGATCGCGACGCCGATCGCCACCAGGATCGCGCCGCGTCCGATCAGGCCTTTTTTGCCTGGGATCATGAAGAGCCCGCTGGTCGCGAGGAGCAAGAGGCCCGCGGCGTAGGCGTCGGCGAAATACTTCCACGCCTTCTTGCCGCGATTGAGGTGCAGCCAGTTCGCGACGCGGAGGAAGAACCGCGGCTTCTGCTGTTCGTCGACGACGCGCCCGCTCGGCACGTCGACGTGGAGCGTCCGGTGGTCGTAGAGGATCTCGAGATCGTCGCCTTCGCGATAGACCTCTTTGGGTTTGTCCGTGATGCCGCCGCTCGTGGCGACGAGCGCGGCGAGGTCGTCGTCGGTGTGCTCGCCGGGCGCGATCTGCACCGTGTAGTTTCGCGTCACGTTGACGAAGTTCGCGTCCCAGTCGGCGACGTGGTTCACCGCCAAGCCGGAGATCGCATAGACGAACGTGAGCCCGACCGCGACGTAGCCGAGGTCGCGATGAATCGCGCGAACCCACGGCCTGAGTTTGATCTTCTCAGGAATAGCGCTCTTCCTTCCAAGGGTCGGCGTGGTTGCTGTAGCCGCGAGTCTCCCAGTAACCGGGTTTGTCGACCTCGCTGAACTGGATTCCGGTGAGCCACTTCGCGCTCTTCCAGAAATACGAGTCGGGGACGAGCGCGCGCACCGGGGCGCCGTGCGCGCGGGGCAGGGGGTTGCCCTCGTATTTGTGCGCGATGAGCACGTTCGGGCGCATCGCCTCGCGGAGCGGGATGTTCGCGGTGTAGCCGGCGTTGGCCTCGAAGATGACGTAGTGCGCGCTCGGCTTGACCTTGGCGCGCGCGGCGAGATCGGTGAAGCGCACGCCGGTCCAGTGGCTGTCGAAGAGCGACCACTTCGTGACGCAGTGGACGTCGCACGTCTGGTTGACCTGCGGCATCGCGAGCAGGCCCGCGAAATCGATCTCGAACGGGTTCTCGACCGCGCCGTGGACCTTGAGCTTGAACGCGCTCGGGCTCGGATCGCCCTCTTGGCCGCCCATGGGGCGCAGGCGCTGGATGAGCGATTGGTTCGGCGGAAGGCGCGGCCGGCCGTCGGGCAGCTTCAGCTTGCGGGCCTTACGCGTCTCTTCGTCGCCCAAGACGACGTACGCGCCGCCGAGGACCGTGAGCACGGTGCCCGCCGTGAGCACGCGCAAGAAGGTGCGGCGATCCGACATCTTGGGCCGGTCTTCGTCCAGGTCCGTCACGAAAGGCTCCTCACTCATGGCTCGGATGGACTACGCATGCTCGGCGTTTCGGGTTTCACAATATGTCCGACTTCGACGCCATTCGAGCCAAGCTGAGCGACCCTGGGTTTACAGCGGGGAAACGCGACGTCGGGCCGCTCTTCGAGCTGCTCGAGGCGGCCGAGGAGGACGAGGCGACGAAGGTCATCCGTGCGCTCGCGGCCGTGCCCCGCGCGGCCGAGCGAGCGGAGGGCGAGTGGACGGCCGCGAAGGCGCCGCTTCGCCATCGGCTGGTCGCGCTCGTCGCGCGGGCTCGCGGTGACGCGGCGCGCGCGACGCTCGTGACCGCGCTCTCCGACGCGGACCCGCGCACGCGCAAGGCGGCCGCGCGAGGTCTCGGACGCGTGCAAGATGCAACCATTCGCGAGGCGTCCTCGACGGCGCTTCGAGCGCGGCTCTCGACCGAGGATCGCCCCGAGGTGAAGCGCGCGATCGTCGAGGCGCTCGGGAAGATCGGCGGCGCCGCGGACGTCGCGGCGCTCGGAGCGAGCGAGGCGGACGCGCAGGCCGAGCGCGTGCGGCGTGAAGCCGTGCGCCGCATCGAGCGTACCGAGTCTCGCGCGGCCCCCTCGCGCATCGCGGCGGAGCGCGCGATCGACGCATTCGACGTGGAGCTTCGCTGCCGCGACGGGCTCGAGACGATCCTCGCGGGAGAGATCCCCGGCGCCAGCGTCGTCTCGGCGGGGCGCGTGCGCGCCAAGGCGCGCTCGCTTCGAGAGCTCACCGTGTCGCGCACGTGGTCGACCGCGGCGCTCGTGATCCACGAGGGGCGAGACGTCGACGACGCGGAGCTCGCGCGATGGATCGCGGACGCCGCGCCGCTCTTGCGCGCGCTCACCGAGGGCGCCGTGCGCTGGCGCGTCGAGTGGCTCGGCGCGGGTCACAAGCGCGCCGCGACGCGCGAGCTCGCGGAGGCCGTCGCGTCCATCGTGCCGGACCTCGTCAACGATCCGATCGCGAGCGACTGGGAGATCGAGATCGCGCGCGAGCGCGGCAAGCGCAAGGTCTCGATCCACGCGATCCCCAAGAGCTGGGACGACGCGCGCTTCGCGTACCGCGTCGCCGACGTGCCCGCCGCGTCGCACCCGATGATCGCCGCGGCGATCGCGCGCCTCGCGGGGCCGCGCGAGGACGACGTCGTGTGGGATCCGTTCGTCGGCTCGGGCGTCGAGCTCGTAGAGCGCGCGCGCCTCGGCCCGTGTCGCGCGCTCATCGGGACGGACACCGACGACCGCGCGCTCGCCGCCGCGAAGAAGAACCTCGAAGCCGCCCGCCGCCTCCGAATCGCGCCGGCGCTCGAAGCCGGCGCCGACGTGAGGCTCGAGCGCGCCGACGCTCGCACGTATCGCCCGAAGGACGTGACGCTCGTGATCACGAACCCGCCCATGGGCCGCCGCGTGCAGAGCGGGAACCTCGAAGCTCTCTTGACCGCCGCGCTCCAGAACATCGCCAGCGTGCTCTCGCCTGGCGGCCGCCTCGTGTGGATCACGCCCGACCCGCGCACGACCAACCGCGTCCTCGAGCGCGCAGGCCTTCGGCGCACGCGAGAGCTCGTGGTCGACATGCGCGGCTTCGCGGCGAACCTTCAGCACTGGACGCGCTGAGCTCACTCCGCCGCCGCGCCGCGGACCGTGCCTGGCTCCTCGTTGCCGCGCGGCCGATACGGCACGCTGAGCGAGTCGACCTCGGAGCCGACGAGCAACACGAGACCCATCACGAAGAGCCACATCAGGAGCACGATGAACGCGCCGAGGCTCCCGTAGATCTTGTCGTACCTCCCCAAGCTCGTGACGTAGACGCGGAAGCCGAACGCCGCGGCGCCGAGCGTGACCGTCGCGAGCACCGTGCCCGGCGTGAAGAGCTTGAACTTCCGATCCACGTCAGGGCCGAATTTGTAGAGGATCGCGATCGCGAAGAGCAGCGCGACGGCGACGACGATCCACCGGACGAGCGCGAAGACGGCGAGGACCGGTTGGCTCCAGCCGAGCGTCGCGGCGACCCAGTGGTGGAGGACGTCTCCGAAGACGAGCAGCGCGAAGCCGACGATGACGAGCAGCAAGAAGCCGATCGTGAGCGCGATGGCCTCGGCGCGGACCTTCAAGAACCCTCGGCTCTCGACGACGTCGTGCGTCGCGTCGAGCTGCTGCATCACCGCGTACATCCCGCTCGAGGCCGACCACAGCGCGAAGAGCAGACCGAACGAGAGCAGCCCCGCGTTACGGTGCGAGACGACGCCGTTCACGGTCCCCGACAGAAGATCGGCCGCTTGGGGCGGCATCGCGTGGCGGAGCTGGGCCATGATCGCCTGCTCGAGGTTCGGGATGGGCAGGTACGGAAGCAGCGTCAGCAGGAAGATCGCCGCGGGGAAGAGCGCGAGCATCCAGTAGAACGCGAGCGCGGCTGCGCCGTTCACGACGCGGTCTTCTTTGATCTTCGTGAGCAGGTCGTGGCCGAAGCGTTTCGAGACGACGCGCGCCATGTGCTCCGGGCGTGCAGGCCTCGTGCCGTCTTTGCTTCAGCCGAGGAACGTGAACGTCTGGCGGATGGCGTCCTTCGCGCCGGTCTCGACGATCTCGCCGTGCGCGAGCACCAGGCGTTCGAAGTCGTGCTCGAGCACGCGCGCGATGCTCGCCTTGGCCTTGGCCTTGTCCCGGTAAGCGACGCGCAGCACGCGAGGCCAGCCAACCTTGCCGAGCGTCCCGTTCATCCTCAGGTATTGGCGCGTCACGAAGTCGTCCATCGTCGGGAAGTTCTCGGCGAGATCGCTCGTGATGAGCGTGCGCGACCTCGGGTGGAAGAACACGGTCTCCTTCAGGATCGAGCCTTCGATCGGAATCGCAAGGAGCTCGCCGCCCCAGTCGCGGTCGAGCGCGCCGGCGAAGACGAGATCGGGCCGCTTGCGGTGGAGCGCCTTCGGTCCATGAAGCTTCGCGTCGGGGTAGGCGCTCGTCCAGTCGCCGGCGTAGAGGTGGTGGTAGAGGTTCGGGCAGACGACGTGACGCACCTCGCCGAGCGCGTCCACCTCGGCGCGAATCGGGGCCAGCGGGATCGGCGAATGAACGAAGAGCCCGTCCGCGAGCCTCACGATCGTCACGCGGGTCCCGACGGCGAGGCCCATGAAGCGGTGGTTGGCGCGTTGTACCCAGATGTCGTCCGCGATTCGTTCCATGGCTCGTTCCGTCGTACTAGAGTGGCCCCAAGGTGACGACATGATGAAGGGCGCGCTCGAGAACATCACGCAGGCCGTGGGGAACACGCCCATCGTCCGCCTGAATCGCGTCGCGAAGGACGTCCCGTGCGAGATCTACGTGAAGTGCGAGTACCTGAACCCGGGCGGCTGCGCACAAGGATCGCCTCGCGCGGAACATGCTCCGTCGCGCCGAGGAAGCGGGCCTCAAGCCCGGCGGCACGATCGTCGAGGCGACGAGCGGCAACACCGGCGCGTCGCTCGCGCTCTTCGCCGCGGTGCGCGGATACAAGTGCGTCTTCGTCATGCCCGACAAGATGAGCCAGGAGAAGATCGCGAACCTCCGCGCGTTCGGCGCGCGCGTCGTGGTCTGTCCGACGGCCGTCGAGCCCGAGGACCCGCGCAGCTACTACCAGGTCTCGAAGCGCATCGCGGACGGAGACGCCGAACTCGTTCTACGCGAACCAGTACCACAACCCCGCGAACCCCGAGGCGCACTACACCTCGACGGGCCCCGAGATCTGGCAGCAGACCGGCGGCGACCTCGACGTGTTCGTCGCGGGCATGGGCACGGGCGGAACGATCAGCGGCACCGGCAAGTACCTCAAGGAGAAGAAGCCCGACGTCAAGCTCGTCGGCGTCGATCCGGTCGGCTCGCTCTATTACGACTTCGTCAAGACGGGCCGCATCACGAAGGCGTTTTCGTACAAGGTCGAGGGCATCGGCGAGGACTTCTTCCCGACGACGATGAACCTCAAGATCCTCGACGACATCGTGCGCGTCGACGACAAGGAGTGCTTCCTCATGACGCGCGACCTCACGCGCCTCGAGGGGCTCTTCGTCGGCGGCTCGCGGCGGCGCGGCGGTCGCGGGCGCGATCAAGTAGGCGCGCGAGCACGGAAAGGCCGGCCAGAAGATCCTCGTCTTCTTGTGCGACGCCGGTCAGAAGTACGTCTCGAAGATCTTCAACGACGACTGGATGCGCGAGAACGGCTTCCTCGACGAGCAGCCGGGGCTCGGCACGGTGCGCGATCTCCTCGGCGCGCGTTACGCGCAAGAAGATCGTCACGGTCTCGCCGACGTCCACGGTGCAAGAGGCGATCGACGTCGCTGAAATCGCACGGCATCAGCCAGCTCCCGGTCGTCGAGGAGGGCAAGCTTCGCGGCATCGTGGCGGAGGTCGACCTCCTGCGGCACCTCGTGAGCGGCAAGAAGACGCTCGACTCGCACGATCGGCGATCTCGCCGAGGGCGACTACGCGACGGTCACGCCCGACACGAAGATCGAGCTGCTCCAGAACGCGCTCGTCCGACGCGAAGGTCGCGATGGTGACCGAGGGCGAGGAGCTCGTCGGCATCGTCACGAAGATCGACCTGATCGATTTCCTCGCGAAGTCGAGCTCCTAAGCCGAAGCCGTGCTCGACTGTCGACGCTGACGCGTTCGCTCGACATGCGGCAGCGATGACATCCCGGCCGGACCGGCACGTGCCGTTTCGTCTTGGATCAGCCCGGCGTCGCGTCGAGCGAGTAGCAGCTGCCGCCGACGCAGAGCGGCGTGGTGAACGGGCACTGCTTGAAGCACGAGCCGCAGTTGGCGTTGTCGCTCGACGTGTCGGTGCAGAACGGCGCGAGCGGCCCACCGTCGGGCGCGAGCTGTCCGCCGTCGGTGACGCACGTGCTCTGGCTCGACGTGCACGCCGACGCGCACTTCGACGACGTGCACGTCTCGAGGACGCCGCACGTGTTCCCGCACGAGCCGCAGTTCGAGTTGTCGGTCTTCGTGTTGGCGCAGTAACCGGGGCCCGCGTCGCTCAAGCACGCCGTCTGGCCCGACGAGCACGACGACGAGCACTGCCCGGCGTTGCAGACCTCGAGCACCTTGCACGTGATGTTGCAGCCGCCGCAGTTTCGCCCGTCGCTCTGGACGCTCGTGCAATACGGCGCGCCGCCGCCCTCGGGGACGCAGCCGATTTGCGTGCCCGAGCAGCCCGCGCCGCATTGTCCGGCGGTGCATTTTCGAGCGGCTTGCACGCGGCGCCGCAGGTGCCGCAGTTGGCGTTGTCGTTCTGGAGATCCGTGCAGAATGCACCGGCCTCGACCTGGCACGTCTGCTCGTTCGTCGCGCAGACGGAGACGCACGCGCCGTGCGAGCACAGCTCGGTGCCGCTGCACGTGTTGCCGCACGCGCCGCAGTTCGCGGGATCGTTCGAGGTGCTGACGCACTGGCCGTTGCACGTTGTCTGCGACGCGCCGCAGCCGGCGACCGTCTGGCCGTCGCATGCGGCGAACACGAGCGCCGCGGTCGGCGCGATGACGATGGCGAGGAATGCGAGCGTCTTCTTCATCACATGCACGCGACGTAATAGGTGGTGCAGCCCGAGCGCGCGGGCGGCGGCGAGCTGTTCGCTTGGCAACCCCACGTGGTCCCGGTCACGTTCGTGAGGCCCGAGTTGTAGCCGCTGTCGGTGGTGTAGACGTAGCCGAACTGCTGCCCGAGCGTCGTCGGCACGGTCACGATGTTGCCGTGCCACGACGACGTGCCGCAGCAGCCCGACCACTGGGCGTTCGACACGCCGATGAGGCACTGACCCGCGACGGTGGGGTTGTTGTTCGTGAAATACGAGATGTCCCACTCGCACGAGACCGTCGCGCCGAGCGAGACGACCGCGCTGGTTCCGTTCGACGCGTGGCTCACGAGCTTGAGGCCGATGTTCGTGCACGACGTCTCGGCGACGGGCTCGGTGCAGTTCGTGTTCGTCCCGTTGCCGCAAGGCACGTACGTGATGTTCGTGATCGTCTGGTTGGTGAAGCGCACGGTGCCGCCGCCCGTGAGCGTCGAGCATTTTCCGCCGAGGCAGAGCGGCGTGTTCGTCGGGCACGCGTTGCCGCAGCTGCCGCAGTTCTTGTTGTCCGTGAGCGAGTCGATGCAGAACGAGCCGCCGTCGCCCGCGCACGATTTCTGGAGCGGCCCGCAGAGGTTCGTGCACGCGCTGTTCTCGCACGAGCTCAGCGCGCCCGAGCAGGCCGCGCCGCACGCCCCGCAGTTGGCGTTGTCGTTGGTGAGATCCGCGCAGTAGGGCGCGCCGCCGTCTGCGCCGCAGAGCGTCTGCGTGCTCGTGCACGTCCCTTGGCAGACGCTGCTCGCGCAGAACTGGCCGCTCGGGCAAACGTGGCCGCACGTGCCGCAGTTCTGCGTGTCGCTGCTCAAGTTCGCGCAATAAGGAACGCCGCCGTCGCCGCAGATGGTCATGCCGCTCTTGGCATCGCCGCACGTTCCGCTGCACTGACCCGCGAAGCAAATCTGACCGGCGCTGCACGCCTTGCCGCACGCGCCGCAGTTGTCGTTGTCGGTGTTCGTGTTGACGCACGTCGCCGAGCCGGCGTCGCCGCCGCACTTGGTGTTGCCCTTCGGACAGTCGGTCACGCACGCGCCCGCGACGCACGCCTGCGTCGAGGGGCAGATGGCGCCGCACTTGCCGCAGTTCTCCGTGTTCGTTTGCACGTTCACGCAGATGTCGCCGCACGGAGTCTGGCCGTTCGAGCACGAGAGCGCCTCGACGGCCTTCGCACAGCTCGCGGCCGTGGTGACGATGACGAACAAAAGAAAGAGCCCGATGAGAATGCGCCGGTGTTGCACAAACCCTCCCAAGCTCATCTTACGCGAAAATGCCGCGTTCACGGCTCCTTTCGGAGCACGATGTTGTAGACGCCCTTGCCCGTCGCGACCGTTTCGTTCGGGTGGTTCGGGTGAAAGAGCACCACGTCGACCACGCCGACGCGGTTGCCCTTGCGGACGACGTGCGCTTTCGCGTCGATCGTTTCGAGCCGCCCGGGCCGTAGGTAGTCGACGCGCAGATCGATCGTCGCGACGCGCGCGCGGAGATCCTCGAGCCCGGCCCACACGGTGAGGCCGCCCGCGACGTCGGCGAGCGTGCTCATCACGCCGCCGTGCATCGCGGGGCGCATCGGATCGCCCACGAACTCCGGTCGAAACGGGAGCGTGAGGTGAACGTGCTTCGGCGTGATCTCGTGCACCTTGATGCCGAGGAATTTATTGAAGGGGATGAAGTCCTCCATCATCTGCTTGAGCGCGTTCGGGTCCATCACTCACGCACTTACCACGCGCGAGACGTCGAAGATGCCCACGCGATCGTCGACCGACGCGAGGATGTAGCGCCCGAACACCGCGGCGAGCGGTCGAGGCGAACGGCCATCGGCGCGCGTCGGGAGTCGGAGGCGGGCCGCGATCCTCCGCGCGCGCAGGTCGATCGCCCAGAGTGAATCCATCTGCGCGACGACGGCGAGCCCGTCTTGCGCATCGAGCGCGTGAACGGCGGTCCCGTTGGTCTCGAGCGGAACCGAGATCCGATCGACGATCGCCATGTGCACCGCGTCGTAGACCAAGAGCCCCGCGCCGTCGGGCGCCGGCTTCATGAGCCCGACGATCAGCGCGTCGTTCGCAAAGACCACGCCCGTGGGCTCGGCGGGGAGCGGAACGGAGCGCGCGTGCACGAAGCCATTCGCGCGTCGCTCGAAGATCTCGAGGCCATGCCGGCCGTCGTCGCTCGCCGTGACCGCCAGCGTGCACGCGTCCGGCGAGAGCGCGAGCTGCCAGCCGACGCATAGTGCCCGATCCACCCGCAGCTCCGACCGAGACCATGCGCCCGCGCGCCGGTAGTGGTGCACGAGGGCTTCGTCGGGCCCCACGGAGAACCCGGCGCCGACGGTGAAGAGGTCATCGCCTCGAAGGACGAGCGGCACGCCGAAGCCGATGTCCGTCTCTTCCGTCGGCGGAGGGATCTCGTCGTTTGGATAGACGACGATCCCGAACGAGCCGCCCTGCTCTTCGCGGCGGTTCACGGCCGCGCTCGGACCGCTCTCGTCGATCGCGACGTACGCGGTGACCTCGCCGTGCGCCTCTCGCCACCTCGGTCGAGGAACTTCTTGGTACTGCGCGACGCGCAGCGCGCCGTTCTCCCAGCGGCGCGAACCACGGCCCACCCTCCTGCGCTTCCCGCGGCCAAAGCGAGATCGGGCGTGGCCTCGAGCTGCGCGATCGCGAAGTCCTCGTGTCGCTCGGTCCACGTCCCGTCGATCTCGGGGATCATCGCGTGGCGATGACCGCGAGGTGACGTCCAGCCGCTTCGCCGTCTCGGCGGTGCGAGAAGAAGCGCGCCGGGTCGCACTTCGTGCAGCCGGGGACGTCGTCGATGTGTGCGTTCTGCAAGCCCGCGTCGCGGAGCTGCGCGCGCACGGCGGCGCGGAGATCTCCGCGCTGCTTCAAGCCTTGAAGCGTGAACGGCGCGAGCTTCGCGGCGACGTCGTCGCCGATCTCGAAGCAGCACGGGCCGATGCACGGGCCGATGGCCGCGAGGTCGAACGCGTGCACGCGAAACGCCGACGCGATGACCCCCGCGACGACGCCGCGCCAACCCGCGTGGACCGCGGCGACCGCGCCCGTCTTCGAGTCCGCGAGGAGGATCGGCACGCAGTCGGCGACGCGCACGCCCACGGCGGTCTCCGGAGCCGTCGCGACGAGCGCGTCGGCCTCTTCGGTCGGCGCGCAAGGCGCGAGCACGGCGCGCGCGCCGTGGACCTGCGAGACGCGGAACATGCGCTCCCGCGGGAGCCTCAAAATCAGGGCGATCGCGTCCTCGCTCGCCTCGCGGTCCCCCTTGAAATCCCAGGGGCGAACGGAGAACCCGTGACGAAATCCTGCGGCACGAAGGAGCGCGCTCTCGAGGGCGGACATGTCTCGAGGCCTGTGATAACAACGACGGTCCGATGGCGCAGCCGGATCCGTTCATCGGACGCGACATTCTCAACGGCCAGTTCCAGATCCTTCAAAAGATCGGATCTGGGGGGATGGGTGCCGTCTACAAGGCGTCCCAGCCGCAGATGAACCGGATGGTGGGGGTGAAGATCCTCCATCCGAAGCTCGCGAACCGCAAAGACCTCGTCTCCCGCTTCGGCCGCGAAGCGCGCGCGATGAGCCACCTCACGCACCCGAACACCGTGAAGGTGTTCATGTACGGCGAGCTCGACGACGGCTCGCTCTACATCATCATGGAGTTCCTCGAGGGCAAGAACCTCAACCAGACCGTGCGCGGCGAAGGTCCGTTCCCCGTCGAGCGCGCGCTGCCCGTCATCATCCAAGTCTGCGGCGCGCTCGAAGAGGCGCACCGCGCGGGCATCATTCACCGCGATCTCAAGCCCGAGAACATCTTCTTGTGCCAGTCGGCCGGCATGAAGGACTTCCCGAAGGTGCTCGATTTCGGGCTCGCGAAGGTCACCGAACGAGAGATGCGCCCGGGCTCGATCATCCTCACGCAAGAGGGCATGGTCTTCGGCACGCCGGAGTTCATGAGCCCCGAGCAGGCGCAGGGAAAGACGCTCACGCCGGCGAGCGATCAGTACTCGCTCGCCGTCATCCTCTACGAGGTCCTCACGGGCAAGCTCCCGTTCGAGGCGAAGAGCGCGATGGATTTCTCTCGCTGCACGTCACCGGAAAGCCGACGCCGCTCTCGCAGCGCGTCGCCGGAAAGACGTTTCCGCCGCTCCTCGATCAGATCATCGCGCGCTGCCTCTCGAAGAAGATCGAAGATCGCTTCGCGTCGATGGCGGACCTCGGGCTGGCGCTCCAGGCGGTGCTCGAGGGACGGCGCGAGCTGCCGCAATCGGTCACGCCGGGCTCATCCCCGCGGAGCGGGGACCCCACACCAAACGCCGCCGCGCCTTCGCCCGCGCAAGGCGCGTCCGGCGCGCTCGCGGTTTCTCCTCCGATGGGCGTCTCGAACGAGCCCGCGCCGACGCGCGCCGACATCCCGAAATCGAACACCGGCCTGCTCGTCGGCGTGGCCGTCGCGTTCTTGTTCGTCGGCGTCGTGCTCACGATTGTCGGCATGACGCTCTTCAGGAAGTGATGAACAAGACGTTCGTCGCGCTCGTCGCCTTCGCGTCGTGTGTCGACGTGCCAGCGCTGACGGTGCCCGATGGATGTCAGCCGCTCGAGGGCGAGCTCTCGTGCACGCTCCCGTACCCGTCGAACTTCTTCTACGACGGTAAGGTCGTCACGCTTCGAGGCGCGGGAAAACCGCAGACTCCGAGCGGCGTCGACGCCGATCTCATGACGCCCCTCGGCGCGGACGGCTTCTCGCGCCAGCCCGCGATCGTGTGCGCGCTCCCGGACGCGGTCGTCTCCGACGGGCTCCCCAACGTGCTCGACGACGCGCGCGTGAGCATGAACCCCGTGCGCTCGCCGACGCTCATGCTCGACGCGGACACCGGCGACGTCGTCGCGCACTATGTCGATCTCGACGTCGCGCCGGACGATGCGACGCACGTCGCGATCTCGATCCGGCCGTTCGCTCAGCTCGCGCCCGCGCATCGCTACGTCGTCGCGCTCTACGGCGTGAAGAACGCGAGCGGCGAGCTCGCCGCGCCCGCCGAGGGATTTCGTCGAATCCGCGATCACGACACGACGCGCGATCCGTCGCTCGCGCCGCTCGTCGCGAGGTTCGACGCCGACGTGTTCGCGCCGCTCGCGAAGAAGGGCATCGCGCGAAAGGATCTCCAGCTCGCGTGGGACTTCACGACCGAGAGCAAGGTGTGGCCCGAGAAGGACATGCTGGATCTGCGCGCGCTCGTTCAGGCGTGGCTCGCGCAGAACCCTTCGCCCGCGGTCACGATCACGAGCGTCGCGCCCGATCCGGCCGAGTACTACCGCGAGATCACCGGCACGATCACCGTGCCGCTCTACCTCGACAAGGCCGCGAGCGGCGGCGTGCTGAACCGCGACGCGAGCGGCAACGTCGCGCAGAACGGGACCGCGGACGTCCCGTTCAAGATCGTCGTCCCGCGAACGGTGACGTCGCATTGGGGCGCCGCGCGCGGGGTCGCCTTCGGCCACGGCTTCTTCGGCAGCACCGACGAGCTCGACGGGCAAGAGGCGCGCACGCTCCTCTCGACGCTCGGCGTCGTCGGCTTCGGGATCGACTGGTGGGGCATGTCGAAGGAAGACCTCGGCACCGTCATCGGCCTCATCTCGGTCACGCCGTCGAAGGCGGGCCAGTTCGTCGAGCGCGTCTATCAAGCGATGGCGAATTGGATGGTGATGACGCGCGCGATGCGCACGTCGCTGTCGAACGAGCCGGCGCTCCACCGTCCGCTCATCGGCGACGGCGTCATCATGCACCCCGACGGCACGACCAACGGCGGCTCGCTCCTCTACGATCCGGGCGCCGTCTATCATTTCGGAGCGAGCCTCGGGCACATCCTCGGCGGCGTGATGAGCGCGCTCAATCCCGACGTGGAGCGCGCGGCGCTCGAGGTCGGCGGCGCGGGCTACGAGCAGATCATGCCGCGCTCGACGCCGTTCGCCGGATTCAACTTCTTCATCAAGTCGACCATGGGCGCCGAGCTCGGCGCGCAGACGGTCGAGGCGATGCTCGCGAGCGCGCTCGACAAAATCGACCCGGCGACGTACGCGCCCTACCTGATCGGCTCGACCCTGCCCGGTAACCCCGATCGGCGCGTCATCCTTCAAGCGGGGATCGGCGACGCAGAGGTGCCGAACTGCGCGACGTATTTCCACGCGCGCGCGCTCGGGCTCTCGATGGTGTCGCCGACGCCCGCGATCGCTTGGGGTGTCCCGCTCGCGCCCGCGGGAAATCTCACCTCGGCGCTCACGATGTGGGACTTCGGGATTTCGCCCGAGCCCTACCGCGTCGCGAAGCCGCCGACCGACAACGGAGTCCACAACGGCCTGCGAAACGTGCCGCAGGCGATGCAGCAGATCGACGCGTTCTTGCGCCGAGGCGGTACGGTGATCGATCCGTGCCCCTCGGTGTGCGAGGCGAATTGACCGCCTCCCGCTACGGGTGACGCCCACTCGTCGCGCGTGGAATGTCACTTGCGATCGGCGGCGTACATGCCTACGCAAGCCCCGGTCTACCAGCTGCCGAAGAAGCACAATCGTCAGAAGCCGAAGCAGCCCCAGCCGAACGAGCCGCTGCCGTGGCACGAAGGTGAGCCGCCCGAGCCTCCTCAGCCGCCGTTCTTGCCCGCGGCGTGACGGCGCGGCCGCGCTCGCGATTGGGACCTGTCGAGCATCGGGAACGTGACCCAGTGGACGACGTCGCGTTCGACGTCGACGAGCAAGACGCCATCGACTCCGAACGCGATCTCGTACTCGAGCAGCTGTCGTCGCGTGGATGCCGTTTCGATGCGGGGCGCGAGCGCTCCGGTCTTCACCTCGGCGACGAAGCGTTCGCCGTTCTTCGACACGACGTAGTCGGCGCGGAGCCCACAGAGGATCGTCTCGCCGTCGACCTCGACGGGGTACTCCGCGGGGACCTGCGCGCCGAGAATCGCGAAGCCGTGCGCGCGCAGCACTTTGGCCGCCGCGCGCTCGCCCGCGTAGGCCCGGGCCGAACGCGCGCGCGCGCGAACGCCACGGATCCACGCGCGCCCGAGCGCGACGAGCGCCAAGAGCACGGCGATCGCGGCGATCGCGACCAGAATCTCGGGCGGAATGGCGCGTAGATCCAAGCGGTACCGTTTTCGCCTTCGTCGCTACCCATGAGCAACAATTCGGCTACAGTCGCGCCCGTGAAAAGCCTGAGCTGCCTCTCGATCGCCGCCTTCGTCGTCGTCGCTGCTTGCGGAGGCGCGCAGACGAACACGAACACGAACACGAACCCGCCGCCCGCGCAGGATGCCGCCGCGCCGGTCGCGTCGAACACCGCGACGCCCGACGCGGGCGCCCCCGAGCAGAAGCCGAACATCGAGACGCAGCGCGACCCGTTCGTTCAAGCGTGCATGCGCCGCATGCCCGCGCAGGCGTATTGCTCGTGCGCGTTCGACCAGTTCAAGGACGTCTTCAAGGACGCGGACCTCACGCAGAAGCCCACCGACGCGCAGATGGAGTCGCTCAAGCAGAAGACGATCGGCAACTGCGCATCGAAGCTCACCGAGGCCGACGTGAAGCCGAGCTTCGCGAGCGCGTGCGTCGGCGACAACACGAAGAAGCAGGCGTTCTGCGACTGCGAGTGGACCGCGCTCCGCGCGAAGCTCGACCTCGCCGACTTCGTGTCGGACTTCGAGGGACCGAAGTTCGACGAGGCGAAGAAGAACGTCGCGACCACGTGCAAGGGCAAGCTCCCCGAAGAGGTCGCCAAGGGCGAGTTCATGACGGGCTGCAACAAGGGCTCGGGCGCCGATCACCAGAAGGCGTGCGAGTGCATGTGGAAGAAGCTCCGCACGAAGTCGTCCGTCGAGGCGATCGCCGCGGGCGCGGTCGACATCAAGAAGGCCGGCCTCGAGACCTGCAAGACCGCTCCAGTGACGCGCGGCGTCGGGCCGCGAAATTCGCGCTGAAATTCGCCCCGAGCGAGAATTTTATCCGTGGTTGTAAGTCGCGCGCGTCGATGGCGAAATGCGCGCCCAACCGCGGAGTCTTCACCATGCGCAGTCTCTTTGTCTTCGTTACTTTTGCTTCGTCACTTTCGATCCTCGCGTGCGGCGGCGACAGCTCGTCGCAGACCGACGGAGGCGACGAGGCGAGCACCGACGACGGCGGCGGCCAAGACGTGGTCGTCGAGGCCGCGCCCGACGTCGACAACGGCGCGCCGAGCTCCACGTACCCCGCGTTCAAGGTCGACGCTCCGCAGGTGGTGACCGGTGGCGGGCCCGTGCTCGCGACGCCGAAGGTCGTTCCGGTCTACTTCGCGAACGACGACACGACGTTCACCGGGAACGTCACGACGTTCCTCGGCAAGCTCGCGTCGTCCACCTTCTGGGGCCCGACTCCGCCCGCGCTCACCGAGTACGGCGTCGGCGCGCTCTCGGTCGCGGCGCCCGTGCAGCTCACGGAGAACGCGCCCACACCGACGATCGACGACGCCGCGATCCAGACCTGGCTCGCCGCGAACATAGGCGCGACATTGCCCGCGGCGGACGTGAACACGATCTATACGATCTTCTATCCGACCGGCTCGACCATCACGCTCCAAGGTCAATCGAGCTGTCAGTCGTTCGGCGGTTACCACAACAACATCAAAGTCGGGACGCAGAACATCGCGTACGCGGTGATCCCGCGCTGCGGCAAGTTCGGCTCGCTCCAGGGCCTCGACGCGGTCTCCGCGGCGACGAGCCACGAGCTCGAAGAGGCCGCGACGGATCCGTACCCGGCGACGAACGGCGCGTTCGCGCAGGTCGATGACAACCACATCATCTGGATGTTCACGCTCGGCGGCGGCGAGGTCGGCGACATGTGCGCGCAGTCTCCCGACGCGTATTACGCCCCGACGGACATCGGCAACGTCGTGCAGCGCTCGTGGTCGAACAAGTCGGCGAAGGCGGGGCACAACCCGTGTCTCCCGACGGACGGGCTACCGTACTTCAACTCGATGCCCGTCTTGACTCAAACGCTCTCGCTCGCGGGCGGTCAGCTCGTGTCGAAGGGCGTCTCGATCCCCGTGGGTCAGTCGCAGACGATCGAGGTCGACCTCTTCAGCGACGCGGCGACCTCGGGCCCGTGGACGGTGAGCGCGGTCGACACGGCGACGCTGCAACAGCAGTCGCCCGAGCTCAAGTTCGATTGGGACCGCACGAGCGGGCAGAACGGCGAGAAGCTCCACCTCACGATCACCGTGCTCAAAGCCTCTCAGTACATGGCGGAGGGCTTCATCCTCACCTCGCGTCTCGGCGCGCGCGAGAACCTCTGGGTCGGCCTCGTCGGGAACTGAACGCGAGCCACCCGAGCACCGCGAGCGTCACGAGCGCGCCGCCCATGGGCGCGCTCGCGCTCGTCTGACATCCGCCGCTCGGCGCGCACGCGCTCTCGGACCATCGCGAGTCGTTCTTCGCGAGCGACGCGGTGCAGTCGCTCGCGAGGAGCGCGTCGATCGCTTGCTGCGTCGTCAGGGCGAGCTGCGATTCGTTGCCCGCGTTGCACGAGAGCGGGCGGCCGCCGTCGTCGAGGAGCACGTTGAACGCGTAGTTCGGCACGCACGTGCCTCCCTCGGGCGGAGGGAGGACGACCTGCGCGGCGTCGCTGTGGCTGACGGGTACGAGGATGGTCGCCCCGACCACGCTCTGGTTCACGCAGATCACGTCGCCCACGGCGAACGCGCCCACGTTGCCGAACGTCGCCGTGATCTGCGCTTCGTAGGCGTTCGTGAGCGTCGCCTCGAGCACGCCGTCGGCCGGCACGTTGCCCGCGTGCACGTTCGCTCCGCCGCACAAGCACGACGCTGCGATGTCGCAATTATCGATGCTGCCGTCCACCACGTTCTACACCCCGTGATACGCGAAACTAGTCGGCACCGGTGGTAGAGTCGGCGTCATGAGATCCTCCGTTGTCCGCGTGTGCCTCTCCTTCGCAGCGCTCTCGATGATCGCGTGCGGCGACGACAGCGCGACCGACGGCGGGGCCGACGTGAACGTCGTGGACTCGACGACGCAGGACGCGAGCGCGCAGGACTCGAGCACGCAAGACTCGGGCGCGACGGACGCGACGAGCGACGCCGCCGAGGACGCGTCTTTGGATGCGGCGACGGACGGCGGGGCAACCGACGCCGCGACGGACGGCGGGCTCGGCGTGCTCTGCACTTCGACGGGCGGCACCGTCAGCACCGCGCTCTGCTGCAAGAACACGACGGACTTCCCGAGCACGTGCACCACCGGCGCGTGCGGCTGCTCTCCTCAGAACAGCCACAACGTGCAGTCGTGCCAATGCCCCACGAACAAGTGTTTCACGCAGCAACTCGGCTGCCACTAAGGAGTGCGGCGCTCCGGCACGGCGCTATACTCGAGACATGGTCTTCCGAGGTGGCATCTTGCTCGCGCTTCTGGCGGCGGCGAGCTGTGCCACGGGGGAGGCGACGAAGGGTGGATCGGACGGAGGCTCCGGTCCCGACGTCGCCAATGGTGACGGCGCGCCGCCCGCAAAGTGCGACGGCGGCGTCTGCGATCAAGACGGCGACGGTGTCCCGGACACGATCGACAAGTGCCCGAACACACCCCCGAAGACCGCCGTCAACAAAGTGGGCTGCGCGGACTCGCAGCTCACCGCGAAGTTGAACCCGGCGTGGCCGCCGTATGGCATGACGTGGACGGAGGCGGGCGCGCTGGGGCGCGCGGGTGGCCTGACGTGGACGTACTCGAACATCCAGCGTGGAGACTTGTTCCACATCTATTGGATCGTGTGCGACGACCCTGCGGAGCCGTGCGGTCTCTCGCTGGACGGTCCGATCGACGTGCCGTCCGAGAAATGGACGTACAGCGCGACCGACTCCGATCTCCCGAATGGCAAGCTCGTCCTCACCAACGCGACGAACATCTTGCTCGCGGACAACTCGAAGGTCCCCGTCTTCGGCCGATTGACGATCACGATCGTCGACTCGAACAACGTCGCGATCCCGTTCACGGACGTGGGCACGCTCGGCGTGACCGCGCGCGACGGCAAGTACGGCGCCGAGATCAAGGGCACCGGGTTCAAGGTCGTCGCGCTCGGCGAGGTGGAAGACTCGATGAACCAGACGTGGACGCCGTACCTCGACTACTACGACGCGGCCGCGACGGTGGACACGGGCGACGCAGGCGGCAACGTGTACATTTCGTACGGCGGCTATTTCTACGACAAGTGAGCGCACACACGATGACAGTGAAGACGATGTTCTCGAGCGTGGCTCTCGGCCTGCTCGCCGCGTGCTCGAGCTCGCCGGTCGGACAGAACGACGCATCGACTGACGCGACGACCGACGCCGCGCAAGAGGCAGCGGTCGTGACGTGCACGACGCCCGGCGCGGCGTGTCCGGGCGGCGGGAAGTGCTTCTTCGCCGTCGGCGACTGTTCTGCGACCACGGGCGTGTGCGCGGACGACTCGGCTTGCGCCGGCGCGAGCACGGAGTCCGTGTGCGGCTGCGACGGCACCCAGCCCGTGGTCCCGCAGTGTGGTCCGGGCGGATACGCGCTCGCGAAAGCCGCGCACTTCGGCCCGTGCGCCGCCGACGCAGCGACGGACTAGCGCGCTTACTGAGCCCAGGCCTTCGACGCGGGGTCGTACGCGAACATCGTCGAGACCGGCGGAGGCTGCCCCGCGCCCGTGTCCTCCGCGCCGCCGATCGCGAGGACGCGTCCGTCGGCCGCGCCCGCGAGCGTCAACCAACCGCGCGCGTAGGGCATCGCGGGGAGCTTCGACCAAGCGCCGCCGATCTCGAACGACTCGGCGTTGTCGAGGAACCCGAGATCGCCGATGCCGCCCGCGACGTAGATGCGCCCGTCCTTCGCGGCGGTCGCGCCGAACCAGTAGCGCGCCGTCGGCATCGGCGGCATCGTCGTCCACGTGCCCTTCACCGGATCGAGCGCCTCGACGACCGCGAGCGGCGTCGTCTGCGCGTCGCGCCCGCCGATCGCGTAGATGAGCCCGTCGCTGCCGGTGACCGCTTGGAGCGAGAGGCGCGCCGTCGGCATGCTCGGGCCCGTCGTCCACGACTTCGTGTCGGGTGAGTAGATCTCGACGACGTCGGTCGGATTTCCGGGGAGCCCGCCGCCGATGGCGAAGATGCGTCCGTCCTTCGCGGTCGCGGCGCCGAGCCCGAGTCGCGGCGTCGGGAGATCCGCGATGCTCGACCACCCGTCCGTCGCGGGCGAGTACACCTCGACGCTTCCGGTCGCGGTCGAGCCGTTTCCGGTGCCGCCGACGACGTAGACGCTCCCGTCGATGCCCTTCGTCACGGCGTGCGCGTAGCGCTGGAGCTTTCCGAACGAGCCCTTCGTCCACGCGTTCGAGGTCGTGTCGTAAGACTCGACCGAGCTGAGGAGCACGAGCTGGCTGTAGCCGCTGAAGACGCGCACCTTGCCGTCGTCGCAGAGCGCGGATCCGAAGAGCGCGCGCGACGCGTTCATCGCGCCGAGCGGCGCGGGGGCGGCGTCCGCTTCTTGCGACGCGTCGACGGCGGCGTCGGCCGAATCGGCCGCATCAGGCGCGATCGCGGCGTCGTGCGAGTCGGGCGCGACGGCGCCGCAGGCGAAGGTGGAAGCCGAAAGAACGAACAAGAAAACGCGCGAGGTGTTCATGCCGCCACCGTGTCACTCGCGCGAATCGGCCGCTGCGCGTTTCGTGCGATTCGCTACGCCGATCATGCGGTCTTCGCGAGATCGCTCGGGCGCTTGCCCGTGTGCTTCTTGAACGTGCTCGCGAAGCGGCTCAAATCGGTGAAGCCGCACGCGAACGCGGCCTCGGTCACCGAGTGGTGCCCGCCGCGGAGGAGCTCCGCTGCCCTCGCCACCCGCACGCGAAGCAAATATTGATACGGCGCCTGACCCGTCTCGTCGCGGAACAAGCGGCTGAAATGGAATCGGCTCATTCGCGCGGTCTTCGCGAGATCGTCGATGCCGAGCGGATCGGCGTACGCCGCGTTCATCTGCGCGATCGCCTGCGCGACGCGCGGATCGCGCGCGCTCGACGCGCGTTCGCGCGGCGCGTGACGAAGCACCTCGATCACGATGCTCTCCGCGAGCGCCTCCGACGCGCGGAGGTGCCCCGCGGCGCTTCCGCTCACTTCGTCGACGAGGAGCCCGAGCAGCGTTCGGACGCGCGTCGCGCTCGCGGGTGCGATCCCCGTCGCGAGCGCGCACTTGGCGACGTCCGGACCCATCGCGTCGGCGACCTCCGCGACGAAATCCGCGCCGAGCCAGAGCGCGAGCGCGCGCACCGGCGTGAGGAACGACGTCGCGTGCTCGACCCCGCGCGGAACGACGAACACGTGCCCCTCGGGCACGAGCGTCTCCCTTGCCGGCGATTTCGTATTTCACGGTGCCGGACTCGACGAGCGAGATCTCGACCGCGTCGTGCGCCCCCGGCGCCGCGGCGAAGGGCAGCGCCGACACCTTCTCCCACCCGCGCACGGCGACCTGAGAGCTCACCGCGCGATCGAGCTTCAACCAGTCGCGCACAGTCATCCCCCCTTACGTCAGCAATCGGGATGCCACGCGCGAAACGTGCTGAAAACTAGGTGTTTCGTGCGTGGGCCGTTAGCGATCGCACGCTCATTGGAAGGTGATCGGAAGGCTCTCGTCTTGGATCGCCGCGAGGTCGATCACGAACGTCCCGGAGGAGAACGTCGTCTTGCGCTCCTGTCCGATCAAGATCTCGCCGCTCGGCGAGCCGCTGCTGATCGCAGCGAGCTGCGCTTGGGGGATCGTGCCCGTGCCGGCGATCGCGTCGAACGTGCAACCCACGCTCTCCGACGCATTGAACCCCTGCCGAGCGATGGCCACGAGCACCGACGCGCCCGGCTCGCCGCTCGACCACGTGAACGTGAGATCTTGAGCGGTCGAGATCGTCGAAGGCGGAGCCGGCGATACGATGATCATGCCCGGGCTCGTCACCGTCTGCGCGCCGAACGCGGGCACGTCGCCACCCGACGCGGACACGCCGAGCACGTCTCCGCCCGCGAACGCGCTCGTGGTCGATGAATAGTCGCCGTTCGCGTTTTGCGTCACCGTCGACGTCGACGATCCAACCGTGAGCGTCAGCGTGCCCGCGCTCGAGAGCGTTTGTGGGCCCGTGCTCGGGCACATGTAGGTGGAGCAGTTGCCCGTCTTCGTCGTCGTGCAGCCTCCGTTCGCTTGCTGCGCGGTCGCGAAGAACCGGCCGAAGAACACGCCTTGTCCGCCTTGTCCGTTGACGTTCTCGAACGTGAGCGAGCTCACGAAGCCGGCGTCTGGAGTCGGCGCGTCGCTCGTTGCGTCTTTTTTTGGTCCGGCGTCATCGCCGCTCGCGAGGTTTCCACCACAGCCGATGCAAAAGACGGCGAATAAGAGGAAGCGCATGGGAAAAATAGTATGACCTTTCGGCCGTGAGCGATCCGCCGAAAACCCGCGGGACGAAAAGGTCCAGCTCGGGCGTTGACGAGATCAGCGTGAGCGAGCTCTTGCGGGACGATTCATCTTCGCCGCCCGTCGTGTCCACGGTCGCCGAGACGCCGAAGGAGCGCTTCGTGCGCATCGCGAAGCGCGTCGGCGTGTGGTCGCTGAAATGGGGAAAGCGCGCGTCGATCGCGCTCGGCGTGCTCACGGTGATCGGCTTCATCGTCCTCTGGCGCGTGGTCGTGCACTACGAAGAGGGCCTTCCGTCGGTCGCGGACTTGAAGGGCAACTACCACCCGGCCCAGGTGACGCGCGTGCTCGCGCGCGACGGGACGCTCCTCGCCGAGATCTTCACCGAGCGCCGCACGGTGGTCTCGATCCAGTCGCTGCCCGCGCACGTGAAGCTCGCGGTGCTCGCGGCGGAGGACGCGGGGTTCTACGAGCACGAGGGCCTGAACTACTGGGGCATCTTGCGGGCGATGCTCGTCAACCTGAAGAGCGGCAGGTTCAAGCAAGGCGGCTCGACGATCACGCAACAGGTCGTGAAGAACCTCCTGCTCGATCCCGAGCGCACGTTCCGAAGAAAGGCACGCGAGGCGCTCCTCGCGCGTCGCCTCGAGCAAGAGCTCGGCAAGGACGAGATCCTCGAGCTCTATCTCAATCACATTTATTTCGGCGACGGGCGCTACGGCATCGAAGAGGCCGCGCGCGGCATGTTCGGAAAGAGCGCGAAGGACCTCACGATCGCCGAAGCCGCGATGCTCGCGGGCAACGTCGCCGGGCCCGAGGCGTACAACGCGCGCAAGCACCCCGAAAAAGCCTTGCAACGGCGCGCGTTCGTCCTCGCGCAGATGCACGAGAAGGGGTTCCTCAGCGACACGCAGTACGAGCTCGCGAAGGACGAGCCCGTGAAGCTCGCGCCGCCCGTCACAGCGGAGGAGCAGCTCGCGCCCGAGGCCGTCGAGATCGCGCGGCACACGCTGAAGGATCTCGTCGGCGAGAGCGCCTCGCGTGGTGGCTACACCATCACGACGTCGATCGATCCGCGCCTCCAAGCGGCGGCGCGCAAATCGCTGCGTGACGCGCTCGGCGCGTACGACAAGAAGCACGGCGCGCTCGCTCCTTACAAACCGCCGCCCGGGCCCACCGTCGACAAGAAGGGCCGCACGGTCAAGCCGCCGCCGCTCAAGGAGCCTCCGTTCGAGGGGACGCCCGCGTTCGAGCATCACAAGGTGCTCATCGGCGAGGTCGTCGCTGCGGACGACGCGAAGGAGACGCTCGACGTCCGCGTCGGCACCATCACGGGCACCGTGCGTCTCTCCGACTACGCGCGGTACAACCCGCAGGGCCTCGTCGCGAGCGCGTTCGCGCCGCGGGGCTCGCTCATGCGCGTGTCGCTGCTCGCGCCCGCTTCGCCGAACGTGGACATACGCGTTCCGCTCCGCATCGAGAGCGGTCCCGAGGGCGCGATGGTCGCGGTCGACGTGCGCACGCGCGAGATTGAGGCGCTCGTCGGGAGCTACGAGGCGCAGACCGGCGCGCTCGACCGCGCGACCCAAGCGAAGAGGCAGCCAGGCTCGACGTTCAAGCCGATCCTCTACTCGTACGCGCTCCACGCGCGCCACTTCACGCCGGCGAGCTTGGTCGATCCGAAATCGGAGGTCTTCCCCGGCGGGTATCACCCTGCGAACTACGAAGGCTACGCGGGGCAGGATTTGATGCGCCTACGCGAGGCGCTCGCGAACTCCGTGAACGTCGTCGCGGTGCGCGTGCTCCTCGACGTGGGCGCCGCGAACGTCGTGCAGTGGGCGCAGTCGCTCGGGATCGAGTCCACGATGAAGCCCGATCTCTCGCTCGCGCTCGGGAGTTACGAGGTCGAGCCGATGGAGCTCGCGGGCGCGTACACGACGTTCGCTGCGGGTGGCATCTACGAAGAGCCGCGCCTCGTGACGAAGATCGTCGGCCCCGACGGAAAAGAGCTCGAGCTCAAGCCGCTCCCACCGCCGAGGCGCGTGCTCGACGAGGCCGAGGCGTACGTCACGACGAGCATGCTCACGAGCGTCGTCGATCACGGTACCGCCGCGCGCGCGAAGCTCCTCGGTCGTCCGCTCGCGGGAAAGACGGGAACGAGCAACGCGTCGAAGGACACGTGGTTCGCGGGCTATTCGCCCGAGCTCTGCGCGATCGTGTGGATCGGTTACGACGACGGAAAATCTCTCGGCGGAGGAGAAACGGGCGCGTCGGTCGCGCTCCCCGCGTGGATGGATTTCATGAAGCTCGCGCACGAGCACAAACCCGTATCCGACTTTCCCCGACCTGCAGGAGTGGTCACGGTGCGTATCGATCGCCGAACAGGTAAGCTTCCACCCGACGAAGATCCAGACACGATGGACGAAGTTTTCCTCGCCGGTACCGAGCCGACCGACGTCGGCGGCGCGAACGAGGACGGTGGCACGTCCGATGCTGAGTCGGACGCGCCGTAGTTTTTTTACATTGGAGGTTTCATGCGTTCGATTCTTCACAACGTCGCACTCGCGGGCATGGTGCTCGCGCCGTTCTTGGGCGGCTGCAAGAAACACCTGACCGCGGACGCGATCGAGAAATCAGCCGCCGCGATCGTGCAGCAGAGCGACAGAGGAACCTCGACGTGGATTGTCGGCCCTGACGGCGCCGTGAGCGCCGTGCTGAAGGATCCGAGCGGCACGCCCGTGAAGGGGACGGTCACTGGACAGGTCACCTTCCAGAACCCGGACGGCACTCCGCAGTCGGTCCCCGTGCTGTACGACGCGAGCACCGGCGTCGTGAGCGCCGCGGGCCCGAAGCTCACCGCGGACGTCACGCCCGTGGACTACGCGCTCACCGTCGACGGAAAGCCGTGGACCGGATCGCTCGCCGTTCCGATCAACGGCACGCAGGAGCTCGTGGACAACGCGAAGCTGAACGTCGCGACGCCTCCGCCGAGCGTCGGACCGCACGGCGGCGTCGTGCAGATCGTCGGCCCCGATCGCGTCGAGCTCGTCGCGAACAAAGGCAGCGGCGAGATGCGCGCGTACGTCCTCGATCCGAACAATCAGCCGATCGATCCGGGCGATCGCACGATCACGGTCGCGCTCCAGGGCGACCAACCCGAGACGGTCGTGTTCGCGCCCGACCCGACGGCGCACTTCGTCGTGGGTCACGTGCGCACGCGCGTCGATCCGATCAACGTCACGGTCGTGGTGAAGGAGCACGGTCACACGCACGCGTGCCTCGTCGGGTGGCAACCTGGCGCGGTCGTCGTCGTCGGCCCCACCGCGCCGCGCGTGCACGTCATGGCGGTCGAGGCGTGGCCGGGCGAAGTGGTCGAGGTACACGGCCACGGACACCACGGTGAGGTCGTCGTCGGTGCGCCGGGCGTCGTCGTCGGCGCTCCCGCCGTCGTGGTCGGCGCGCCAGGCGTCGTCGTGGGCGCGCCCGGCGTCATCGTGGGCGCACCCGGCGTCGTCGTGGGTGCACCTGGACCGGTGATCGTCGGCGGCGGCGGCCACGTGAACATCCATGAAAACGTGCACGTGGGCGGCGGTGGCGGCGGCCGTCACGGCCACTAGGTGCGCGTGCCGGTGACTCGGCTAGCAATCCCCGGACCGAGTGGGAATCTTTTCCGGCGGTGCTACGTAAACCATAGAGCCATGAAAAAAGAGGAAAAGTACGTTCGTCCCTCGATCGCGGGTTGGCTCCTGCCCACCACGGTCGGTGCGTTCGTCGCGGCGTATGGCGCGATCTCGGCATACGCCGCCGTCGGTCCGCTTCCGGATCTCCTCCCGCGCTCGGTGTTTTGGGTCGTCGGCATGGCGATCGCGACAGGCTGGGCGCTCGTCTTCGTGCTGTTGCAGTCGCTCGTCGATCTCGCGCTCCTCGCGGTTCGCGTGCGCACGCTCGTCAACGGCAAGAAGGCGTGGCTCTCTTCGATCGTCGCGCCGCTCTTTCCGATCGCGACCTACGCCGTCTACTCGCCCCACAAATGGTGGAAGCTCGGCCCGTGGACGGTCGCAGGAGCCGTCCTCGTGCCGATGGTGATCAGCGCGATCGCCGTCCGCATCGTCGCGGGCAAGAAGCCCGGCTGAATCAGCGAGCCTTTTTCCAAGCCTCGCCGAGCTTCCCGCTGAAGACGAAGCGCGGGAAGGTCACCCACTGCTCGACGAAGAACCTCGAGACGAAGTCGAGCGGGCCGAGGAAAGGGACGGGCTTGGCGTTTTCCTGTTTGTGCGTCCAGCCTTGGAACAACACGGTCGCGACCATGAACGACAGGCCCGCGACGGCGTAGTGCCAGCCGAAGAGCGGCGTCGCGCCGAGCATGAGCGAGCCACACGTGAAGAGCGGCGCGGTGAGCAAGTGGACGACGAACGTCAGCTTGCGCGTGTGCCCCTCGGGGTAGAGCTCCCATTGCCACTGGAGAAGGTGCTGTCGCATCGGCGGGCACCAAGTATGCTCTTTGTTCATGCGTTGGGCAGCAGCGCTCGTGATCGCGACGGCGGCCTTCGCTTTTTCCGAGCCGGCGAGCGCGTCGTGCATCGGAAATACCACGCAGCAGGTCGTGCCGCCGCTCGGCGCGGTGCCGCAGAACGCGCTCGTCGTCGCGGCGCCGCTCGAGAGCGACGTCGCGCCGCTTTCGAATCGCGGTGACGAGCTCGCGCTTCGCGTCGCGTCGCTCGTCGCGGGGAAGATCGCCGGGGCGCACGTGCAGACGAGGACCGCGTCGCTCGACCAGGCGCGCGCGATGGCCGCGCGCGCCGCAGTGCTCGTGTACGTGCGCGTGCAGCTTCAAAAAGGGCAGCTTCGCGTGACGGTCGACGAGTATCCGGTCGTCCACAACGTGTGGGATCGCGCGCGGCTTCCGCCGCCACCGCCGACCGCGCACGCGTACGCCGCGGCGCCGATCGACGCGGAGGTGCGCGCGTTCTTTCCGAGCCTGCCGCTCGAGCTCCAGACGGTGCACAAGGCGACGCACGTCGAAGGCGAGGTGCTCGCGGCCGCGTGCGGCGACGTCGATGGAGACGGAGGCGCCGAGCTCCTCTTGGTGTCTCGCGATCGCGTGGCGCTCGGGCGGCTTCGCGCGGGGAAGATGCAAGTGGAGCGGAGCGTCGCGTGGTCCGCGCTTGCGAAGCGCGCTCCGGTCCCGCTGCGCGAGCCGCTCGGCGGCGCGGAGATCGCGCTCGAGGGCGTCCGCGTGGGCACGTCGGATCGCGGCGGCGTGATCCTCGACGAGTCGCTCGGCGCTCCGCGCGTGACGAGCGGGATCCCCATCGGCGCAGGGGTCTGCGCGTCGATCGCGCCTCTGCGAAGCGCGTTCGAGGGGAGCGTCTCGGCCTGCGAGCCAGCCACGGCGACCGCCGCGGGGACCGCGCGGGAATCGTTCGACACCGCCAGCGCGTTCGAGCTCGTGGCGCCGAGCGGCGAGAGGCACATGGCGATCGCGACGCGCGAAAGCGGGAAGCTCAAGCTCCGCGTCGGCGGCGTCGAGAAGGGCTCGTTCGACGGCGCTGGCGCGCAGGTCGCCGTGCTCGACGCGAACCTCGACGGCGTCCCCGAGCTCGCGTTCACCAACGAGGGACCCGACGACGTGATCACGATCGTGACGTGGAAGGACGGCGTCGCGAGCGTCGTGAATCGAATCGCCGCGCCCGCGGGCGTTCGCGCGCTCGCGGCGTGCCCGTCGATCGACGGCGGCTCCGGGGCGCTCGTCGCGGTCGTCGGGAGCGAGGTGTGGCTTGTCCGGTGAAGGCTCCATCGGGCGGCGCGCGCTGATCGCCGGAGCGGGCGCGCTCCTCGCGACGCGCTCGGCTTTGGCGCGCGGCAGGTCCCCGGTGGGCGGTCGCGTGCAGCTTCGCGTGCCGTGGCCCGTCGCGACGCTCGATCCGCACAAGCTCGACGACGTGACGTGCGCGATCCTCGGCTCGGCCCTGTTCGATTCGCTCTACGCGTTCGACGGCGCGCGCGTCGTGCCCGCGCTCGCCGAGTCGATGCCCGAGGCCGCGCCGGACGGCGTTCGCGTGCGCCTGCGCGGCGGAATTCTGACCGCGGGTAGTCGCCCGATCGCCGCCCGCGAGGTCCTCGCGTCGATCGCGCGCGCGCGCGCTGGAGACGGTCGCGCGTGGCTCGCGGACGTTCCGATCCCGCGGCGCATCGACGACCTCACGATCCACTTCGGCGCGATCGATCCCGCCAAGCTCGCCGCGCAGCTCGCGTCGCCGCTCTGCGCGATCGTGCCGCCCTCGTTCTCCGCGGACCGACCCGACGCGACGGGCGCCTTCGCCGCTTCGCACGACGGCGCGGCCCTCGGGCTCTCTCGCAACGCGCGCGCGGCGCAGGGGCCGTCGTTCCTCGACGCGATCACGGTGCGCCCCGCCGCGGACCTCGCGGAGTCGCTCCGCTCGTTCGAGGCGGGCGCGGACGATCTCGGCTGGCTCGGCCTCGGCCTCCACGAGCCGCGCGCGGGCGCACGCGCGTTCGACGCAGGGCCCGTCGCGTACGCGCTGCTCCGGACCGGACGCGACGCGGGCGTGTGGGACATGCCGGGCACGGCGCAGCGCCTCGCGGACGGCATCGCGCCGTCGCTCCTCGCGCACCTCGCGCCGGGGCCCGCGTGGAGCGTTCAGCCCGACCAGGGCTGGGGCGGAGCGCCGTGTGAGCTCTTGGTGCGCGACGACGCGCCGTACCTCGTCGAGCTCGCGCGCTCGGTCGCGGCGGCGCTCTCGCGGCCGTCGCACGAGGTCGTCGCGCGTCCCGTCTCGGCGGCCACGATCCGCGAGCGTCGCGCGTCGCGGGCGTACGCGCTCGCGATCGACGCCGTTCGCCCGTTCGCGCCGGGCCTCCTCGGGACGCTCGCCGCGCTCGCGACGAGCGACAACCCCGAGCTCGCGCTCGACGTGGTCCGCCACCCGCCGCACATCGGCGAGCTTCCTCCGCGCACGATCGCCCGCACGATGCGCGTCGGCGTCGTCGCGGAGATCCGCGTTCAAGGCGGTCGAGTCGCGGATCTTTCGCTGCCATCCGCGCCGGCCGGCGGCGTCGACTGGGCGAGCGCGACTCGCGGGCGGCGCACGTGAGGCTCGCCCCGCGATTCGTGATCGCCTTCGGCCTGCTCGTGAGCATCTCGACCGGCACGCTCGGCTGGCTCCTGCGCGAAGACCGCCGCACGTCCGAGACGGACCGCTTCGACGACGAGGTGCGATCCATTTGTCTCCGCGCGAAGGACGAAGTGAAGACGCAAGCCGACGCGGACGAGGCGGTCTTGCGGAACGCGTGCGACTCGGGCGAGCTCGTCGACCGCACGCTCCTCGCGATCCAAGCGGGCGAGGATCGTCGCGTGATGCTCGGGCAGTTGATCCCGCAGACGCGCAAGTCGTTCGGCGTCGACGAGCTCGTCCTCGTGAGCGGCGCGGGCGAGGTCCTCGCGGCCGATCCGCGCTCGATCCTCACGCTCTCCGCGAAGGACGCCGTCGCGCAGCTCTCGAGCGACCCGGCGCACTATCTCACCGAAGGAAATAAATCGCCGCTCGCGTCCGCGCCGAGCATCGTCTCGCGCTGCCGGCGCGAGTCCAGCGGAGCCAGCGTCGGTCTCGTCGGCGCGCGCCGGCTCGATCCGATGCTCGATCGCATCGGCAAGACCATGGGCGTCACCGTCAAGCGCGGGAGCGGCGCGAAATCGACGAGCGCCCTGGCGCAGGCCGAGTGCACCATCGACGACGCCAAGGGCGGCCGCGTCGGGATCGTCGTCTCGAAGGACACGACCAAGTTCCGCGAGGCTCTCGACGCGATCGACCAGAAGATCATCGCGTACTGCGGCGCGTCGTTCGCGGTCGCGCTCCTCTTCGCGCTCGCCCTCGCGCGCACGCTCAGCCGGCCGCTCTCGGAGCTCGCGGACGAAGCGAGCAAGGTCGCGCGCGGCGAGGCGAGGCCCGTTCGCGTGCGCGGCGGAGGCGAGGTCGCCGAGCTCGGCACAGCGTTCGATCGCATGCTCGAGGATCTCGGCGCGACGCGCAGGCGCCTCGCGGCGACCACTCGCGTCGCCGCTTGGCGCGAGGTCGCGCGGCGCGTCGCGCACGAGGTGAAGAACCCGCTCGCGCCGATCCGCGCCGCCGTCGAGACGCTGCGGCGCCTCCGCGCGCGGGAGGACCCAGCGTTCGACGGCTATTTCGACGAGGCCACGCGCACGGTGCTCGACGAGGTGAAGCGCATCAACGACATCGTCACCGAGTTCACGCGGTTCGCGCGCCTTCCGCCGCCCAAGCCCACCGAGCTCGATCTCCCCGCGGTCGCGCGTGACGTCGTGAAGCTCCACGAGGCGGGCGCGGGCAAGATCGCGCTCCGCGTCGATGCGCCGCGCGGCGCGCCGCACGTCATGGCCGATCGCGATCAAATCGTGCAGGTCCTCACGAACCTCGTCCAGAACGCGGTCGACGCGATCCGCGGCGCGGGCAGGGAAGAGGGCGAGGTGCGCGTCGTCATCGAGGCGCTCGACAAAGACCGCATCGCCATCGGCGTCCGCGACGACGGCCCGGGCGTCACGCCCGAGATGATCCCGCGTCTCTTCGAGCCGTACGCGACGAGCAAGGCGCACGGCACCGGCCTCGGGCTCGCGATTGCGCAGCGCATCGCCGTCGAGCACGGTGGAGAGCTCTCGTACGTGCCGCGCCCTCGCGGCGCGGAGTTCCGCATGGTCCTGCCCGTCGAGGGCCCGCCGCCCGTGAGCGAGATGACGCCGTCTTCACATTAATCCCGCACGTCGAGCCCAAAGAGCTCCGCGAGCACCGCGGCTTGATCGCGGGTCACGACGAGACCGCGCACGTCGCGTGCGGTTACGCGCGCGTCGCGAATCCGCGAGGACCGCACGTCGACGCCCTCGAGCTTCGCGCCGCCGAGCTCCACCGACGCGAGCTCGCAGTCCGTAAAAACGGTCCCCATGAGATCCGCCCCGCCGAAATCCGCGTCGACGAACCGGCACTTCTCGAACGCGACGCGCCGGAGCCGCGCGCCGGAGAAGACCGCGTAGTCGAGCTGACACCCGACGAAGCGCGCGTCCTCGATCTCCGCGTCGACGAGCCGAAGCCCCGTGGCGCGACAATCGCGCAGCTCGACCCGCGCGAGCTTCGCGCCGGGCCACTCCGCGAGCGACAGATCGCAACGCTCGCACAAGACGTCCATCCAAGTGATCGCGTCGATGCGCGTCTCCGAGAGCGTCCCTCCCGAAATGTGCACACCCTCGAACCGCGCGCGCGTGGCGCGACGCTTGCCGAGCTCGCACTTCTCGATGCGCACCTCTTCGACCTCCGCGTCGTCGAGCGTCTCGAGCTTGGCGAGCGCGAGCTCCTTGGCGAGGACCGGCGGTTTCATGTTCCTCATTGTATAAGGGGTCCCTCGATGCGCGACCTGCTCCCCGCCCACAAGCTCTACGTGTATTTGGGAGCGATCTTCGTCGCCTGCCTGCTCCTCGGCGACATCATCGGCGGCAAGACCATCTCGACGCCCATGGGCCCGATCTCGGTCGGCATCATCCCGTTTCCCGTCACGTTCCTCCTCACCGACGTGGTGAACGATTTCTACGGCCGAAAAGGCGCGGTGTTCCTCACGTGGCTCGGCTTCTTCATGGCGGTCCTCGCGTACGTCGTCCTCCAGGTCTCGACGTGGCTCCACGCGGATCCATCGACGTATTTCACGCAGCCCGAGTTCTCGAAGGTCTTCGGCGGAAGCTCGCAGCTCTTCATCGCGTCGATCGTCGCGTACATGATCGGCCAGATCCTCGACATCCACGTCTTCCAGTTCTGGAAGGGGCTCACGCAGTCGAAGCACCTTTGGCTCCGGGCGACGGGCTCGACCGTCTTGAGCCAGGTGATCGACACGGTCACCATCAACGTCATCTTCTGGCGCTGGACCGCGAGCAAGGACTGGGGCTGGATCGGCGCGAAGGCAGGGCGCGAGTACATGATCAAGCTCGTCGTGGCGATCGCGCTCACACCCGCGGTCTACGCGGTGCACGCGTTCGTCGTGAAGGTGATGGGCATCGAGCCCGAGCCGCACGAGTCCAAGGCGGCATGAAATTCCAGCTTCCCGGCGGGCGCGTCGCCCTGCTGCGCGTGAAGCGAGAGCCACGCCCACGCAAGGGCGACTCGAAGGAGATGCTCTACGCCGGCGCGCGCGAGCTCTTCTCGAGCGACGTCGAGATCGTCGGAGTCGATCCCGGATCGCTCACGCTCGCGGAGTTTCACGCGCTCCGCGCGATCGCGACGCACGAGGGTTGGCTCGAAGAGGACGCGGTCGAGATCGCGTGCCGCAACTGCGAGGCGATGCTCCAGGTCAGGCCGTGCGCGGCGATGCCCATCGGCCCGTTTGCCGACGCGGAGCTCGACGACGAAGAGCTCGACGAGCTGCTCGAGCTCGACGCGGAGCACGACGTCCCCGCGCTCAAAAAGACGATCCGCCTCGGCCGCGTCACCGCGTCGCAAGCCGAGCCCCTCCACGCGGCGCTCGCGGCGCGCGAGCTCGACCTTACGGCCGCGGTCGTCCGCGCAATGGGCATCGTCGCGCTCGGGGAATCGCGCGATCCACGCGAGATCTCGCGCGTCTTGCGGCGCTGCGATGATCGCGCTTTCGGCGAGATCACGAACCTGTTTCTAGCGGCTCACTACCCGCTCCGGCTCTTCGCGCTCGTGATTTGCGAGCATTGCGGCACGCGAAACGACGTGGACGCGCCGTACGACAGGGAATTTCCGCCTTGGGAGGAGTCGAGCGAGGTCTCGAGCGAGGTCTTCCCGTCTTTCGAGGAATTCGACGCGCTCGTGCAGCGCATCGGCGCGCCGCTGGTCGATGACGCGCCGCCGCCCGTGCCGGTGCTCGTCGTGGAGGGAGGCGTCCCCGCGTGCGACGACGGCGGCGAGCCGCTCCTCGGATCGTACGTGCCGTCCCACGAGGGCGACGCGCAATCGCCCGCAAATCCCGGTGAAATCACGGTCTACTACCGCTCCTTCGCGGCGATGTGGAAGGACGACGGCGCGTACGACGTCGAGGCCGAGGTGAAGGAGACGATCGAGCACGAGCTCGAGCACCACGAGGCGCACCTCCTCGGTCATGATCCGAAAGACGAGGAAGAGCGCGACGAAATCGCGCGTGAAGCGCGTCGTGTCGTCGGTAAGAAGGCGCTCGCGCGCGCGTCCGCGACGGCATTTGCGACGGACGTTGGCGAGTTCTGGAAGCGCACTTGGCTCGTCTGGGTTGTCGCATTGATCGCGGTCATCATCGCGGTGCTCGCCTCGAGATAGTCGCATTGAACGAGTGGACAGACGCGATTGACGATCGCGCTTTCAGCGATTAGCCTGCTGGACCGTGAAGAAGGCCCGAGCTCCGAAGGTGCAGAACCGCCGAGGCAGCCCCGAGGCGATCGAGAAGCGCCGCGCGGCGCGATTCTTCAACGACGTGCTTGGCGGCCGCGGCGCCGCGAGCCAACGCCTCGACGGGCGCACGCAGAAGCGCCGCCAGCGCCTGCTCAAGGAGCTCGAGACCGGCAAGGCCCGCGGCACGCGCGATCTCGAAGCCGCTCGACGTGCTCCTCCGCGTCCAGGAGCTGCTCGAGCTCGGCGAGGGCGTCAGCGCGCTCCGCAAGGTCGTGAAGGTGAAGAAGGTCGGCTTCGGAGACGACGTGCCGCTCGCGATCTCGCGCCTCCACAAGGCGTACAACTTCCGCCCCGAGGTCTACCGTTTCGTGGGCATCGGCGACGAGCTCCTCAAGGAAGTCGGCGTCGTCGCCGCGGGCGACAAGAAGAAGCGCAGCAAGCCCGCTCGGGTTTGAGGTATCAACACCGGGTGCGTCGCGTCTTTGCATCCGCTGCTCTGCTCCTCGCCTTCGGGGTCGCGCGCGCGGACGCGCCGAACGATGCGCGGCGCGCCGCGGTGTGCGTCCACGTCGGCCCGCGCGACATCACGGTGGGCGAGGTCGAGGACCGCATGGCGCAGGTCCCGCCGTTCCAGCTCCGCACGTTCGGGAGCACGGACGCGGAGGTCCGCCGCGCGTTCATCGATCAGGTGATCATCCCGGACGCCCTCTGGGCGCAGGGCGCCTCGGCGCGCCACATCGACACGCAGGTGCCGACGCGCTTCGATCTCGATCGCGCGCGCGCGCAGGCCACGCTCCGCGCGCTCAAGGCGCGCCTCGGTCCGCCGCAGTCGGTCTCGATGGACGACGTGCAGGCCTATTACGACAAGAACAAGGCTCGCTACGACGCGCCCGAGCGCTACCAAATCTGGCGCATCTCGTGTGCGACGAGGGAAGAAGCGCAGAGCGTCATCGCCGACGCGAAGAAGGATCCCACCGTCCCCCACTGGAACAAGCTCGCGCGCGATCACAGCCTCGACAAGGCGACGTACCTCCGCGGCGGCAACGTCGGCTTCGTGACGCTCGAGGGCGCGTCGAACGAGACGGGCCTCAAGATCGAGCCCGCGGTCGCGAAGGCCGCGTCCACCGTGAAAGACGGCGAGATCGTGAGCGACCCGGTCGCCGAGGGCAGCGGCTTCGCCGTCGTGTGGCGCCGCGGCACCGTCGGCGCGAGCCATCGCTCCGTCGCCGACGTCAAAGATCAAATCCAGTGGGCGATCATGCGCCAGCGCGAAGAGGACGAGAAGAAGAAGCTCCTCGGCGAGCTCCGCACGAAGAACGTGAAGGAGTACAACCCCGAGATCCTCACGGGCATCGACGTCGCGCCGCCCGATGGCGTCATCGTCCCGCGAAAGCGCCCGGGTCAGGTCGCGCCGAACGCCAGCCGGTGATTACGGTTCGCTCGCGAGCGCCGCGGTCGCGGCCGCGCGCTCTGCGGCCTTCTTGCTCGCGCCTTCGCCCTGCGCGAGGACGCGCTCGCCGACGAGCACCTCGACGACGAATCGCGGATCGTGCGCGGGGCCTTCGCTCTTCACGACGCGATACGTCGGCGTCGGCTCGCCGCGCGCTTGAACGCGCTCCTGGAGCGCGCTCTTCGGATCGAGCGACGGCGCCTCGTCGAGCTCGGCGAGCGGGTCCGCCACGATTGCCGCGGTCACCTTGCGCGCGCCCTCGAGGCCGAGCGCGACGTACACCGCGGCGACGATCGCCTCGACCGCGTCGGCGAGCACGTTGAGCCCCTCGCGCTCGCCCGAGCTGCGCGCCCCGCGGCCGAGCGCGAGCGAATCTCCGAGGCCGATCTTCTTCGCGAACCGCGCGAGCGCCGTCGCGTTCACGAGCGCGCTCCGCATGCGCGTGAGCGTCCCTTCGTCGGCGTCGGGAAAGCGCGTCGACAAGAGCTCGCTGACGCAGAGGCCGAGCACCGCGTCGCCGAGGAACTCGAGCCGCTGGTTGTGCGCGAGCCCGGTCTCGTTCGAGAAGCTCGGGTGCGTGAGCGCCTCGCCGAGCCGCGGGATCTCCGCGTCGCTCGCGAGGATCGCGGCGAGCTTGCCTCGCAACTCCGCGCGCGCCTCCTCGAGCGTCATCCGTTTCCCGCGATGGCGTCGGTCGCCTCGGCGAGCTCGGTGTCGAGCGAGGTCACACCCTTCTGATCGTGTGTAGTCCACACGATCCGCGCGCGCCCCCAGCCGAGCTCGATGTCCGGGTGATGGTCGCGCTTCTCCGCGACGAGCCCGACGCGCACGACGAATCCGAGCGCCTGCGAGAAATCGCCGAGCTTGAACGTGCGCGCGATGGCCTCTTGCCCGCCGGCCTGGGCCTTCTCCCAGCCAGCGTGCGATTCGAGCCATTTTTCCAGGGTCTCTGCGTTGAGCTTGGAAGGGCGCATGGCGGGAACTCCTTCACCGAGCGGCTGTCATGATTCGTATGGCTCGAGCTTATTCGAATGACCCCGCGTTTTCACCCCGTCGCGATCGGGCGCGCTATGCTGCGCGCGCCTCCATGGGTCTGGTCGCCTGCCCGTTCTGCCGCGAGATGTTCGAGCTTGGCGAAGCCAAAGAGTGCCCGGTGTGCGGCATGGCCCTCGTCGCCTTCGAGAAGCTCCCGCCGTCGCTCGAGACGCACGACGAGTTCGGCCTGCCGAAGGACCCGCTGCACGAGCTGCTCCCATGGACGTACAAAGGCCGTATGCGCGCCGCGCTCGCGGTCGCGGGCCTCGTCGGCGTCGGGCTCTTCTTCTTGCCGTGGATTCACCAGACGCTCCCGAACGACTACGTGTTCTCGGGTTTTTTGCTCTCGCGCCGCATCGGTTGGCTCTGGGGCGCGGGCGTCGGATGGCTCGTGCTCGTGCCGACCGTGCTGAGCCGCCGCACGATCGCGCAGATGCGCGGCGCGCGCGTCGCGGCAGCGTTCTTGAGCGCGACGTCGCTCGTCTCGTGCGCGATGCTCTATTTCTTCCCGCCGCACAGCCCGCACTACAAACCCCACTTCGAGTTCCAGCCGGCGTTCTTCCTGACGGCGATCGTTTCGACCGTCGCGATCGTCCTCTCGATGAGGCTCGGCGGCCGCGTGGACGACATCACGGTCGCGCGCGGCCACGTGACGGGCGAAGCGCTCCACTGACCGATTGACGCGGTGCGATATCCGGCGCTGGCGCTGAGCTCGGGATGGAGGCATTCTTTCTGCGGCCATGTCCCCCGCGCGACGCATCGCCAACGATGCGGAGGAGATCGCTCCGTCCGCCGCCGACGCCTCCGATTCGCAGGCGTCGAACGACTTCGTCGAGGTGCCCGCAGCCGTCGTCTGCGCGCTCTGCGGCGACCCCGACTGCCTCGGGTGCGCCGAAGAGCGCTCGCGCTCGGGCGTGATCTCGATCGTCGCGTGGGAGCGCCCCGGCCCGACGCTCGCGCGCATGTGGTGGACCGCGAGGGCCGCGTCCGAAAACGCGGAGTCCTTCTTCGAGGCGCTCCCCGACGGCCCGATCATGCCGGCGCTACGCTTCGCCGCGCTCGCCGAGCTCTGCGCGTCCGCGACGATGCTCGGCGTGCTCGCGGGCGGCGCCGCGCTCTTGCTCGCGGCCTTTGGTCTCTTCCCCGACGGCGCGTCGCTCGCGATCGCATTCCGCGTCGCCCTCGTCGCCGTGTGCGGCCTCACGGCGCTGCTCGTCGGCGCGCACGCGACGCACGGCTTCGCGCTCGATCTCGGCGCGCGCCGCGTGACCGCAGCGCGCTCACCGCAATGGTCACGCGCGCTCCGCTTCGGCCTCTACGCCGCCGGGTGGGACCTCGTCGTCGGCCCCATCGGGTTCTTCGTGTTCTTCTTCAAGGACGGGCCGAAGGCCGCGTTCTCGATCGCGCGCACCGCCGTGCGCCTTCCGACGCGGAGCTCCGTCGCGTTCCTCCGCGGCGCGTACCACATCGAAGCCGACCAGGCGAAGCCCGCGCTCAACGCTTCTTACGTGGGCGCCGCCCTCGCGACGATCGCGTGCGCGGTCATCATCCTCGCGGCGATCGCGGTCGCGCTCGTTCGCTAATCTCAAGGCACGATCGGAAAGACCACGTCGCGCGCGTTCGCGTGACAGCGCGCGCACGCCTCGAGCGCGCCCGCGTCACCGTCGGCGATCGCGTGACCTTGCGGATCGCCGATCGCGAAGCGCACGCCGCCTTCGCTGCGATCGATCAAGTAGATCCCCGCGCTCGCGTCCGCGAGGAACAGGTCCTCCGCCCAGCGCGCGTGATCGTGCTCGTAGACGTCCGCGGCGAAGCGGCCGTGCTCGGAAGGAATGCGAGCGCCGATTTTGTTCCACGTCGTTCGAAAATCGCTCGGCAGCCCGGGGAGGGGAGGCGCGTTCACGCTCGCGTCCTTCTGCTCGTGCTCGAGCGCGCCGCCGTTCGACACGCCGACGAGCTCGCGCGTCGCGGGCGAGCACGCCGCGGTGAGCACCAGCGCGACTAGAAGTGAACGCCGAGCTCGAACGAGGTCGTCCACTGCCTTGAGGGGTTCAAGAACGCCTGGTTGTCCGCGGTCGGTTCGGTGAGGTCGATGAGGAACTGCGCCGCGAGCCAGAGCATCTCCCATCGGAACGCGAGCCCGATGAAACCGCGGTTGCGCTGCGTGCGGACCTTGCCGAACACGACGTTGTTGTTGAAGTCGCCGTTATTCGGCTGCCCGTTCGGCAGCGCGTTCTTGCACACGGGCTGCCCCGTGATGGGATCGTGGCCTTGGTAGCCGCACTGATCGATCGCGCTCACGTTCGGCGTCGCGTCGATCACCGTCGAGTCGCCGAACACCCAGAGGCGCTGGAACCCGACCCACGGCGTGATCGAGACCGTGTCGGCGATCGCGATCGGCTTCGACAGCTCGCCGTCGAGTCCGACGGTCGTGAGCGAGAATTTGTCCGTCCCCATGACGGTGCGCACGCCGCCGCCGACGGAGATGTCCGGCAAGATGCCGCCGGCGCCGGTGCGGAATCCCTCGAACGGCGCCCAGCGCACGTCGGCGCCGAGCATCCAAAGCGACGTGTTCGCGAGGTAGCCGAGCGCGCCGGTGATCTCGAAGCCGAGCGGCAGCGCCTTCCGCGCCTTCAGCGAGTAGACCTGAAGGAGCGAGTCCGGGCTGTCGTTCACCGTCGAGAAATTCTTCGTGTTCGGATCGGTCGGCCCGCGCGTGCCGAGGTGCCAGTACTGGGTCTTCGTGCCGTCGACCGCGGTGCTGAACGCGTCGGAGTTGATCTTCGTGTAGCTCGCCTCGACGCTGAGCAAGAACCCGCCGAAGCCCGTGGTCCGCGCGGGGTGAAAAGCGTTCGGCGCCATCGCGAAGCCGAGCTCGGAGATGAGGTTCGCGAAGGCGATGTTGTCGGGCGCGCAGGGAAAGTTGTTCGGGTTTCCGCCCGGCGCGCTCGTCGGGTTCGCCGCGATGCTCTGGCAAGTCTGCCCGCCCGAGAGCCCTCCGGGCTGCAAGACGAGCCGCTCCGTCGCCGGATCCATGCTGCCGGCGTGCGCGTTCGCGGCGAGCGCGAGCGCGGCTGCTGCAGCGGCGAGGGAGACGCGCATTCGCGACATCTTTGGCTGGGCCAACAGTACGGGTCCGCGCGCGCACCCGTCAAGCGCGTGACCATGTTATGGGGCGTCGATGCCGGGTGCTCGCCTCCGCGCCAAGCCCCTCGACAAGCCGCTCCACGTGGTGCTCGTCGAGCCGGAGATCCCGCCCAACACCGGAAACATCGCGCGCCTGTGCGCCGCGACCGGCTCGGTGCTCCACCTCGTTGGCCGCCTCGGCTTCCGCATCGACGACCACGCCGTCCGCCGTGCCGGCCTCGACTACTGGCACCTGGTCGACGTGCGCACCCACGTCGACTTCGCCCAATTCCTCCACGCGTTCGAGAAAGAATCCGGCGGCGCCCTCCACCTCTTCTCCGCGCAAACCAAAGAGAGCTACCTCTCCGCCCCCTACGCCCCCGGCGACGCCCTCGTCTTCGGCAAGGAGAGCGTCGGCCTCCCCGAGGACTTGCTTGTAAAATACAAGGACCGCGTCCTCGCCATCCCCACGCTGGGGAAGGTCCGCTCCCTCAACCTGTCGAACGCCGTGAGCATCGTCCTCTTCGAGTCGCTCCGAAAAATGGGTGCCCTCGACGCCCCGTTCTTGGGCGAGTGACCGTCCCGAGAACAATCTTCCGAGAATGATCCCCGAGAATGATCCACACATCGAGAGCGGGCCTGCCCTGCCGGGATGACCCCGGACTGAAGTCCGGGGCCATGGAGAGATCAACGCAGCGCCGTGTTGGTTTGCCAGCGCCATGGCGGGAGGAGCAGCAAGCCCAGCCCTGACGGGCCGGGCTCGAACTGAGCGCGCATGGCGAGCCCGGCCCGAAGGGCTGGGCTTACTGCCGCGTTCTCCCCACGCCGGCAGATCTCCACACGGCGCCGCTCCCTCTTCACGGCCCCGGACTTCAGTCCGGGGTCGTCCCGATGCGTACGGGCTCGAACCGAGCGCGCATGGCGAGCCCGGCCCGAAGGGCTGGGCTTACTGCCGCGTTCTCCCCAGCGCCGGCAGACCTCCACACGGCACCGTTCCCTCTTCGCGGCCCCGGACTTCAGTCCGGGGTCGTCCATCACTCGTACGCGGCGATCCCCGTGACGTGCTGACCGAGGATGAGCGTGTGGATGTCGTGCGTACCCTCGTAGGTCGACACCGTCTCCAAATTGCAAAGGTGGCGCATGATTGGGTACTCGAGCGTGATGCCGTTGCCGCCGAGAATGTCGCGGCACGTGCGGGCGGTCTCGAGGGCGACGCGCACGTTGTGGCGCTTGATCATCGAGACGTGCTGCGGCTCGAGCTTCTTCGCCTCTTTGAGGCGCGCGACCTCGAGGGCTTGGAGTTGCGAGCTCGTGATCTGCGTGAGCATCTCGGCGAATTTGGCTTGAACGAGCTGGTGCGACGCGATCGGCTTGCCGCCGAATTGCACGCGGTGCTTGGCGTAGTCGACGGCGCAGTCGAAGCACGCGTTCGCGGCGCCGATGACGCCCCACGCGATGCCGAAGCGCGCCGCGGTGAGACACGAGAGCGGCCCCTTCATGCCCGCGACGTTCGGGAGGATCGCGTCCTTCGGGACGCGCACGTCTTCGAGAATGAGCTCGCTCGTGACGCTCGCGCGGAGGCTCGCCTTCTTGTGAATGAGCTGCGCCTCGAAGCCCTTGCGATCCGTCGGGACGAGGAAGCCGTGGACCTTTCCGTCGACGCCGCCGAGCTTCGCCCAGACGAGCGCGACCTGCGCCATGTTGCCGTTGGTGATCCAGCGCTTCGTGCCGTTGATGACGTAGCTGTCGCCGTCGTCACGCGCGACGGTGCGCATGCCCGAGGGGTTCGAGCCGAAGTCGGGCTCGGTGAGCCCGAAGCAGCCGATGATTTTCCCCTTCGCCATTTCGGGGAGGTATTTCTTCTTCTGCTCCTCCGAGCCGAACGCGTGGATCGGATACATGACGAGGCTGCCCTGCACGCTCGCGAACGAGCGCACGCCCGAGTCGCCGCGCTCGAGCTCTTGCATCGCGAGGCCGTAGCCGATCTCGCTCAGGCCCGCGCAGCCATATCCTTGTAGATTACAACCAAGGAGGCCGAGCTCCGCGATCTCGGGGATGAGCTCCTTCGGGAACGTGCCCTTCTCCCAGTGCTCGGCGATGGTCGGCAGGACGCGCTGTTCGACGAACGCGCGGACCGTGCGCTGGACCGTGCGCTCTTCGTCGGAGAAATGGCGGGAGAGGTCGAAGAAATCGGGCATGGCGCTGGGTGTTCTACCACTTAATGTTGAACGCGGACTGTGGGCGTCGCCCCCGTGAAATCCGCGCGGAGCTTGATGTGCTCGCCGGGCTTCACGTTGACGCGCGTGCCGCTGGATTCGCCGGTCGCGTCGAAGACGAACCTTATGTCGTGCTCGCCCGGCTCGACGGTGACATCCGTCACGGGGCATGTGCCCTTCGCGACGCCGTCGACGAGCGCGCGCGTGCCGGGATCGCCATAGAGCGCGACGTGCCCGAGGACGCGCGTGTCCGAGCTCACCGAAGCGGGCGGGTTCACGCTCGTGCTCGTCGGTGCCGTGCTCGTCGCCGTGCTCGTGCTCGCGGCCGCGGCCGTGGTCGCGCTCGTCGCCGTCGTCGCGGTCGAGCGCTCGACCACCGAGCGCGCCGGGTTCACGTTGCGCTGCTCGCGGAGCCAGTACGCGCCGCCCGCCGCGAACGCGACGATCGCGAGCGCGCCCACGAGGCGCGACGAAGCGCGCGACGGCGGAGACTTCGGCGACGCGGGCGTCTCGATGGGCCGCGTCGCGATCGTCTCGATCTTGCGCGTGCTCGTCGGCGGCTCGCTCCACGTCTTCACTTCTTGGCGCGACGCGAAGGTCTTGGTCACCATCTCGCCGCGGCTCGGCGGACGCTGAAGCTCACCCTTGTCGCTCGACGCGGGGGGCACGTCCTTCTTCGCGCGGATCGCCTCGCGCCTCGCGCGCACCCGCCCGCCGAGCTCTCGCGCGATGTCGCCCATGTCGACGCCCGAGAGAAACTTCCGGAGCACGCGCCCGAGCTCGTCCGCCTCTTGGGGGCGCTCGCTCGGATCGCTCGCGAGCGTGCGCGAGATCACGTCGTCGAGCGGCAAGAGGCGCGGGTCGATATCGCTCGGCTTCTTGCGCGGCGCGCGTAGCGCAGCCTCGATCTCGTCGTCGGTCTTGCGGCGGAACGGCGCTTTCTTGCTCCACGCCTCCATCAAGAGCGCGCCGAGCGCGAACAAATCCGCGGGAGGACCCACGGGTTTTCCTTCCATCTGCTCCGGCGGCATGTGACCGGGCGAGCCGAAGACCTGGTTCTTCGCGTTCGCGAGCGCGGCGATGCCGAAGTCGATCAGCTTCACCTGGCCTTCTTCGTCGACCATCACGTTGCGCGGCGTGATGTCGCGATGGATCACGTTCATGCGGCGGTGCGCGTAGTCGAGCGCGCGACAGACCTCCGCGCCGACGTACGCGCCTTGCTCGGGCGTCAAGACGCCCCCATCGAGCAGCTCCGCGATGCTCACGCCCTCGACGAGCTCCATCGCGAGGAAGTACGTGCCCTGCTCGACGCCGAGCTCGTACACGGGGACGATGTTCGGGTGGCTCAGCGCGACCGTCGTCTTCGCCTCGTCGACGAAGCGCTTCACGAACGTCTCGTCGCTCGCGAGCTCGTCGCGGATCTGTTTGACGACGAGCTTCTTCTCGAAGCCACCCGCCCCGCGGAGCGTCGCCAGCATGAGGCGCGCCATCCCGCCGCGCGCGAGCTCGCCCTCGAGCACGTACTTTCCGAAGATCTGGGGATACACGCCTAGAGGTATTGTACAACGAACCCGTGCGCCTTCGCTCGCTCGTGGTCACGCTGTCGATCGCGGCGTGCGCGCGGACCGAGACCGTGACGCGGGTCGTGAACCTGAACGTGACGACGGCGTGCCCGCTCCCGAGCGGCTCGTTCGGGGAGTACGTCGCGACGGGCGATTACGCGGCGCCCGCGAGCAACCACTCGCGCCTCATCGCGACGGATCAGGCAGGGCAATCGATCGACGGCATTCCCGCTGACGCGCAGTCCCTCGCGCTCTTGGTGACGCCGCCCGACGAGACCAGCTGGCAGGCGGTGTCGCTCCTGCCGCCCTCGGGCGACTTCGACATGCTCCTCTTGCCCGAGGCCTCGGCGTGCGCGCTCAACACGGTCGTCGGATACGCGGACGCGATGGTCTTCGCGGCCGTCTCGTCGCACACGCTCATCGCGAGCGGCTCGACGACCGGAAACCAGCTTCACCCGAGCTACGACGTGAGCCTCGGCACGGGCCACGTCGTCAGGATGACCAACGGCATCGGCACGCCGCGCACGCACGCGGCGACCGCGGTGCTCGGCGACGGGCGCGCGCTCGTCATCGGCGGCGTCAGCGGATCGATCGTCGAGCAGAGCGTCGAGATCTTCGACGAGGCGACCGGAGACTTCGAGGCGACGACGTTCCCCCTGCGCGAGCCGCGAACCGATCCGGGAGCCGTCGCGCTCGCGAACGGCGACGTGCTCGTCGCGGGCGGGCAGGGGCTCACCGCGCCGGTGCAAGCCACCGAGCGCATCACGTTCGACGCGGCGACCTCGGCGTGGCGCACGAACGAGGGGACCACCCCTCCGCTCACGACGACGCGCCTCAAGCCCTACGTGCTCCGCCTCGCGGACGGCAGCGTGCTCGTCGGAGGCGGCTTCGACTCGGGCGGCGCGCCGGTGCCGGGCTTGGACATGTTCACGCCGGACGCGACGTCCGTGAAGTCGCAGCCGCTCGTCGTCAACTCGAAGCACGCGTTCGTCGCGCTCGACGGAGGCGGCGCCCTCTTCATCACGGCGCCTGAGCCGACCGATCCGATCGACTTCCAGCGCGCGTGGTTCATCTCGCCGTCGTCCGGCGCGCCCACGCCGATCCATCCGGACATCACGGCGCCGCTCACCGACGTGAAGCTCTTTCCGCGCGCGGCGTACTCGAAGGCGCCGCTCGCTGGAGGCGGCGCGCTTTTGTGGACCGGCGCGACGTGGCTCGCTTACGACGCGTGGACCGGCTTTGGTCCGCTCGCGAACGCGCCGACGAAAGGCCCCGAGGCGTCCTCGCCGATCGTCGCGAGCGACCCGGGCATGCGCGCGTGGATTGCGTCGGATGGCACGCTCTTCGTGTGGCGCGACTCCGTTCGCAACGCGTTCTCGACCGAGGGGCCGTACCTCCTCACCGACGCTTCGTTCACGACGCCCGATCGTTTTCCAGCGCCCTCTTTCGACCCGAGCAGTGGCGTTTCGCTCAGCAACGACGAAACCGTCTTCGTTGCAGACGCGCGCTTTTTGGACGTCGCGATCGACGTCGACGGTGACGCGTCCGCGCCTCCTCACGTGGTCCTGCGCGCTCCGAGCCTCGAGCTCGACGTTGGCGGGCCCGCGTGCCCCTTCACCGGCTCGGCGAGCCACGTTCACGTGGAAAGACGCGGGGCGTTCGTGTCGTTCGCGCTCGGCGGCGGGCCGCTCTCGACGTGCGCCGCGATCGCATCGGATGCACGTGTCGCGCTGGGCGTTCGTGGCGGTCGTGCTGAAAATTTGGCCGTGACTCGGCTCAGCGCAGCCTTACGTTAGCGTCGACCGTTGGTGTGACGGATGCTAGCGTTATCGAGCTGTTCCTCATGAGCCTGCGCGACGGAAAAAGTGCGGTCCCGTTCGCTTTGATGGTCTTCCTCTGGGGAAGCGTCGCGGCCTGGTTCCATCTCGGGCTCGGCGTCGCCGGCTACGAGGTCGGCGTGACGCACGACGACCACAACGCGCTCCTCACCTTCGCCGATCGCGTGGGCACCGACATCGACCGCCGCGCGCGCCCGGTGGAGATCTCGATCGAAGCGGCGAACATGCAGGCAAACGCGCCGCCGCAAGAGGCCCTCACGCCGGAGCAGAAGAAGGACGAAGAGAAGAAGCAGACGCCGCCCCCGCCCGAGGTGAAGAAGGAAGAAGAGAAGAAGAAGGCGGAAGAGAAGAAGGCGGAAGAGAAGAAGGTCGCCGTCGTCAAGAAAGAGGAAGAGAAGAAGGCCGTCCAGCCGATGGCGCAGCCCCAGAAGGACAAGCGCATCGCGGTGAAGCAGCACGTCGATCCGAACCAGCAGGACAACCCCGAGGCTCACTTCATCGGCAACGAGGCGAACCACGTCAAAGAGGAGCAGGTCGCGCAGCTCACGTCGCATGATCGCGACGACGAGAACCCGACGCCCTCGAAGCCGCGCCAAGGTCAGGACAACGACAAGGGCGACAGCGACAAGACCAAGGTCGCCGAGGCCGACGAGCACCAGGGCGAGGAGAACAAGGCGCCCGGCGAGCGCGGCATGGAGTACGAGGTCCAGCACGATCCGCGGCCGGCGACGGCGAGCACCGATCAACACCTCGACGGACCGAAGAACCAACAGGCTCCGCGCACCGGCGGCGACGGACAGCCCACGCCCGCGCAGCAGCAGAACCCCGAGATCGCGCCGGGCAACACGGCGCCACCCTCGCCGGAAATCGTCTCTCAAGACGACTCGCACTGGACGTTCAACATCGCGCGCCAACCAGGCAGCGGCGACGCGCAGCGCACGGGCCCCGGCACCACGAGCCGCGTCCTTCAGAACCCGTCGTCGTCGACGGAGCGCGCCTTCGGTCTCGGCGGTCGCCCCGGCCCCGGCCAAGTGAACTTGAACCTCGACAACAAAGGCGTCGTCGCGGTCGTCGGGTCCGACGAGCTACGTCGCGAGCGCGAGGCGGACGGCGAGCGTCGTCGCAGCGAGCACCGCGGCGTCTGGTCGTCGTCGAACTTCGACCGCTGGCGCAGCGCGATCGAGAACTACGTGTCGAGCGTGAAGCCGGGCAACCAGACCGCGCTCAACACCGCGGCGGTCCCGTTCGCGACGTACCTCAACGCGATGCACAACCGCATCCACCCGATCTTCGCGGACTCGTTCCTCGCGTCGCTCGACAACCTCCCGCCGACGCACGCGCTCAACGATCAGCACCTCGTGACGAAGCTCGAGATCGTGCTCACCACCGACGGTCACATCGTGAAGATGGGCGTGCTCAAGACGAGCGGCGTCACCGCGTTCGACATCGCGGCGCTCGACTCGGTCCAGCGCGCGTCGCCCTTCGGCCCCGCGCCCGGCGCGATCCGCTCGCCCGACGGTCAGGTGTACCTCCACTGGGAGTTCCACCGCGACGAGGTGTACGCGTGCTCCACGATGAACGCGCGGCCCATCATGCTCAACTCCGCGCCGCCGACGGAGCAGACGCCCGGCCCGGTCAACCCGAACCCGAGCGGTCCCCACGAGCGCTCGCTCCCCGGCGGCAACAACCGCGAAGGCTACATGCCGTTCCCGCTCCTCCGTGAAGCGGTTCCGCCTCACGGGTGAACTTCGAGTAGGCTGCGAAGCCGAGTGACCGACGCACGAGAGGATCTCAAAGCCCCCGACCCGGCGAGCTCGCGGTCGCCCGAGTCGTACGAGCGCCTCGCGTCGCCCGCGCTCCGCTCCGCGTGGCTCCTGCGCACCTGCGCGATCGCGTCGATCGCCGGATCCGCGCTCGGCTCCATCTTGATCCCCGGCCTCCACGGCGTCGCGACGGACGCGACGATCATGAAGTGGGAGCGCATCTCCGCGGCGCTCGCGTACGCGATGGGCTTCTTGCTCGTCGGCCTGCTCCTCACGGGCGCGTTCGATCTGTCGCGCACGCGCCGCGTCGGCATCGTGTCGCGCGCGCTCCTCTTCTTCGGGGCGCCCGGCGTGCTCGCGATGCTCGTGCCCGCGTTCGTGCGATCGCTCACGCCGGTCGGCTCGCTCATCCTCACGTGCGCGACGATCCTCGTCGTCATCGGCGGCGCGGTCTCGGGCTTGCGCGCGCCGCACACGCGCGCGCTCGCCGTGACGCAGCTCGTGCTCGGCTTCGCGGGATTGTCACGCCTCATTGCGTGGCTCCTCGGGACGCTCTTCGCCGACAGCGTGCGCGCGTACACGGTCTCGCGCACGTTCATGTCGGCGGGCGTCATCGCCGAGGGCGTCGCGCAGATGCTCGTCGTCGCGTGGCTCTCGACGCGCCGTCGCATGTCGAGCTCGGCGCTCACGGCGGTCGCGCTCGCCGCCGCGTTCGTGCTCGTGTGGATCGCGGGCCGCGCGGACATGTCCTCGCCCTCGTGGCAGTACGTTCTCCGCTCGGGCCTCGGCCAACAAACCACGGCGCAGTCGACGCTCGGCGCGCTCGAGGCGTTCTTCGTCGCGGCGTCGATCCTCCTCGCGCTCGCGTGCGCGCTCACGCGCAGTCAGCTCACCGCGGTCGTGTGCGCCTTCGCCCTCGCCCTACTCGGCCGAGGCGCATTCGACGTCCCGCTCCGCGCGCTCGCCGCCACGGCCGCCGCCATCTGGACGACGCTCGCCGCAGTCGACGACCGCGCAATGTGGAAGTCGCTCACCGTGAGCCAGAGCCAGAAGACCAACGACTAATCGTTGGTCTTCAGCTCACGGCTCTCAGTGCTTCGTCCAGCAGCCGCCGACTTGCGCGGCGTTGGTGCCGGTGCCGAAGTTCACGAGGCCGAAGCACTGGTCCTTCGGGAACGCGAAGTCGATGCCGTTGTACGCGCAGCTCACGCCGGCGTTCGAGGGCGTGCCGGTCGTCTTCGGGCACTGCGCGGTGAGCGTGTTGTTGCTGACGGAGCACGCGACGCCCGACTTCGTCGTGCAGTAGTGCTCGGTCGAGTAGTCGGCCATCACGCAGTAGCCGTTGATCGCGTCGCAGTCCGCGTCCGAGTGGCACGGCGTGCAGAACTGCGCGTCCGCCGGCTTGGTGATGCACGTGGCCGCGCGCGGCACGCACACGGGCGTTCCGCTTCCGGGATCTTGGCACGTGTAGTCGAGCGGGCAGTTGTGGTCGTCGGTGCACTCGGCCGCGCACACGAGCTCCGCGCCGCCGTTCGCGTCGGCGCTCACGCAGTGCTGCGGCGTGCCGTCGTTCGTGGGGCAATCGAGGTCGCTCTTGCACGGAGCGCAGTACGAGCCGGGCTTGAGGTTGTACGCGCGCGGCATGCACAAGTTCGTGACGCCGGTCGAGCCCCAGTCGCCGCGCTTCGCGGCCGTGACGTTCGGCGAGTCGTTGATCGACGCGCACCACCAGCCGCCTGGGCAATCCGCGTCGTCGGTGCATTGGTACTGCGTGCAGTACGCGTTCGCGTCCGTCGGCGACGTGCCGTAGCACCAGAAGCTCTGCGCGGTGTCGCACGCTTTGTTGTTGTCGAAGCCGTCACCGGGCTGACACGGCACGCCCCACGGCGCGCCCGCGGCGGCCGCGCCGGTCTGCGCCGGTTTGTAGTCGCCGCCGAGGAAGCCCGGCGTGCGATCCTTCGCGCAATATCCCTGACCCGAGTCGCTCGGGACGCAGTGAAAGTTGAACGGGCAATCCGTCGGCGCGCTGCACTTCAAACGACACTCGGTCGTCTGGTTGGATTTGTCGCCCTTCAGATAGTCCGCGTAGAACGCCCATCCGGAGATGCAGTCGTTTCCTTGGCGGCACTGCGTCGGGTCGCATTTGACGCAAGCGGCCGAAGTTCCGGTCGACGCGCAAGCCTCGGTCGGAGGGCACGTGGAGGAGGCATTTCCCGCCGAATCGAGGAGCGTGTGGAAGTCTGCCGAGCACGCCGCGCCGCTCGGTCCGCAAGCGGCAGCCGCGCTGAGCACCGCAAATCCTGCCGTCACCGTCGCGATAACCGATCGAAAGAAAGACATGGGGTCCCTCGCCGCAGTCTGAATATCAAAAAAACCAACTGCGCGCCCCTCAATACACGCCTTGATTCCTGGCAGAGCCGGGGTAGGATTTCGGAACCATGAAGCAAGCGGCTCTCGGGGTCTTGGGTTCGTCTATTTTGCTCGCGTGCAGCGCCTCGGTCCCGCCGGATCCGGGAACGCAAGCGCCGACGGTGCAGACGACATGCAGCGACGCGAACAAGAACGCGTTCGGCGATTGCTATCCGGGCAGCGACATCGGCGTCGGCGCGCGAACGAACTTCAGCGCGACGGGCACGTCGGGTCAGCGCATCGCGAACTTCGCGTTCACGGGTTACCCCGCGACCGACACGACGCTCGTCACGCCGGGCACGCCGACGACGATCAACCTCGCGAAGTACTACAACCCGGATCTCAAGCCGATCCCGGGCGTCATCGGCGGTGTTCCGGTGAAGCTGATTCACCTCACGGTCGCCGCGGTGTGGTGCGGCCCCTGCAACCAGGAGACGGACTTCATCTCCGGCGGGAACTGGACGGGAACCAACACGAGCCAGCCGCCAGCGGCGTTCGCGGCGGAGCTCGCTCCGCTCGGCGTCGTCTTCGTGCAAGCGCTGAGCGACGGCCCCGTCGTCGGCACCGGCGCGACCATCACGGACCTCAACAGCTGGATCAACCACCACGCGAACGACTTCACGTCGATGCTCGATCCGGGCGTGCAGAACCTCGGCGTCTTCTTCGACGCGGCGGCGGTTCCGTTCAACATGAACATCGACGCGCGTTCGATGGAGATCCTCTCGAGCGAGGTCGGCTTCGACACGCAGATGGATCTCACGATCAAGAACCAGGTCCTCCCCTGGATCGACAAGAACCCCGCGAAGCAGTGAAAAAGTTTTTTCTCGGCGCGCTCGTTCTCGGCGCCGTTTGCTTCGCGTGCGGCGACGTCAAGTCGGCCGCGGACGTCGGCAGCACCGCGCAAGACTTCACCGCGCGTGACGTCGACGGCAACACGTTCCATCTGAGCGATCACATCGGCAAGGAGGTCGTCCTCATCGACTTCTGGGCGACGTGGTGCCAGCCGTGCCTCGCGGAGATGCCGCACCTCCGCAAGATGTACGACGACTACAAGTCGAAGGGCTTCCTCGTCGTCGCCGTGTCGATGGACGGACCCGAGACGATCGCCGACGTGCCCGCGTTCGCGAAGCGCAACCAGATGAACTTCACCGTGCTGCTCGACGAGGACTCGAGCATCGCGAGCATCTACAACCCGCGAAAGAGCGCGCCGCTCTCGGCGATCATCGACAAGAACGGCCACATCGCCGCCGTGCGCGAAGGATACAACCCGGGCGACGAGGCTTACGTCCAAAAGGACGTCGAGAAGGTCCTCGGGATCGGCGCGCCGCCGCCGACCACGACGCAGACGCAGACGACAGCGCCCGCGCCGACGGAGACCGCTGCTCCGCCCGCGCCAACGGCGAAGTAACGTCTCGACGACCTCATCCGAAACCTCTAACGTCGCAATCCTCGTGGCGCGGAGGAGCATGCAACCTCGCACGCCGAAGCGAAGCGGAGGTACGAGGTTGCGACTACGACTCGGTGTCTCGTGTGCGGCGCTCGCGCTGTTCGGCGCGATGCTCACGTCGTCACGTGCCGAGGCGCTCGAGCTCCCGAAGCTCTGGGGCAAGCCGCTCTCGCTCGACGTGACCGAGGTGTCGATCGTCGCGCAGCGCTTCGACTCGCGCGAGGTCGATCCGATCAACGAAGGCGGCCCGTGGGGTCAGTGGATCAACCGCCTGAACGCGACGCTCGACTGGAACCACGTCGAGCTCGGCATGCGCCTCGACTCGGCGGTGTACTGGAATACGCTCAAATCGCAGTGCCACGTCCCGACGGACACGATCGGCTCTTCGGGCGGCGACATCCCGTGCTCGACCCTCGCGCCGAAGATCGCGCGTGACGATCTCGCGCGCTATCAGAACTCGATTTATCCGGCGAAGCTCTGGGCGAGCTACAAGCGGAAGGGCGTCGAGGTGATCGTCGGCGACGCTTACGTCCAGTTCGCGCGCGGCCTCGTGCTCTCGATGCGCAAGCTCGACGACCTCGGCCTCGACAACACGATCCGCGGCTTCAAGGGCGCGGTCACGAAGGGGCCGTTCTCGGTCACGCTCATCGGCGGCCTCGCGAACCCGTCGCGCGTCGACGAGGCGTCGGGTCAGGCGCTCTTCAACCAGAAGTCGGTCCCGAACACGAGCCCCGCGTGGCCAGGCGTGCGAGGCGCGCAGCCCGTCTTCGGCGCCGATCAGCTCTTCGGCGCGGAAATCCAAGCGGGCCGCGAGAAGCCGGTCGTGCTCACCACGAGCTTCTCGTACCTCAATCGCTGCGCGCCGAACGCGTACTTGGGCCCCACGTCGGCCCAGCCCGGCCACGTCAACAACCCCGACTTCATGAGCGGCCTCCTCGGCTACTGCGACGACACCGACGTCGCGACGTGGCTCGGCTCGCTTCCCGGCACGGGCACCATCCGCGAGGCGCGCCACGTGAGCACGGTCGCGCAGGCGCTCGAGATCCCGAAGCTCGGAAAATTCGGGAGCATCTACGTCGTCGGCGTGATCCAAAAGCGCGACGGCGTCGATCCGGCCGTCGACGTGTCCGACTACGACCAGGGCACCGCGCTCTACGCGACGTACACGGGCTCGATGGGCAAGCGCGTGACGAACACGATCGAGTTCAAGGACTATCGGAACTTCTATCCCGCCGTCGGGAGCATCAACGCCACGCAGGTCTCCGCGTTTTCGCCGGTCGCGTACTCCGCGGTGCCGACGATTGAGTCGATCACGCAAGACAACATGCTCAACAACTTCAACATCTGCGTCGACGGCGTGCGCCTTCGAACGGACGTGCGCACGAGCGACGAGCTGCTCCTCTACGGGCAGGGCATCTTCTCGGTGTCGAAGGGCGAGCAGAACGCGACGTGCAACCGGAGCGGCGACCTCGTCGCGACCAAGGGCTCGACGGACGCGCTCACGGACTACGTCGTCGACGGGCTCGGGGGCATCCAGTGGGAGACCAAGAAGTCCCACGTGTACGCGACGATCGGCGGCCGCGACGACTGGCTCGGAACGGGCGACACGTTCCTCTACCAGCTCGAGGCGACGTACAACGTGTCGCACTCGCTCGGTAAGAACGTGGCGATCGAGTTCATCGGCCGCCACCGCGTGCGCTACGAGGCGATCGACAACCTCGGCCCGAACGGAAAAGCCGAGGCGTGGGTCGAGGGCGAGAACTACGCGGGCCTCAGCATCGTGCCGAAGTGGGTCTTCACGCAGGGCTTCGAGTACTCGACGCGCGATCTCGCGCCGAACGTGAAGTTCCTCGGCGTCGACTACCCGTCGTGGCTCTACCTGAGCCTCGGCGCGGTCTACAAATTCACGAAGGACTCGAACATCAAGTTCTTCGTCGGCCAGCAGCGCGGCGGCCTCAAATGCATCAGCGGCGTTTGCCGCGTGTTCCCGCCCTTCGAGGGCGCGCGCACGGAGCTCACGCTCCGGTTTTGAGGGTTTAACAGGAAGTTCGGAGAGATCGGGAATTTGGGGTTGGTTTCAACTCAAACCTTTTCCTGATCTCGCTGATCTTCCTGTTCACTCTCTCTCGATCTAGGGTTTGAAGCGGATCGCGGTTCCGCTCATCTTGAGCGGCTCTTCGCCGCCCTCGCCGTGATCGAACTTCACGTCGAGGATCAGATCCGCGCCGAGCGACTTGGCCTTTTGCTTCATCGATTTGTATAGGCCGTCCTCGTCGCCCATCTTCTGCGTGACCTCGACGTTGCCGATGACGTCGTACGAGCGGCCCTTCACGAGATCGTTGCAGCGGACGGCCTCGCCCGACAAATGCGTCGGCTCCTCGCCGGGCTCGCCGTGGTGAAACTCCACGCCGACGACCGCCTGCGCGTCGATGCGCGCGGCGTCGAGCCGGAGCTCGTGGAGCGCTTCGTCGACCGTCTTCACGGGCTCGTGCACGTCGACGAGGCCGATGACCTCGGTCGCGCAGCCGAGGCTGTCCGCGTTTTGGACGACCTGCACCTTCGCGGCCTTCGCCTCGAGCTCGGGCGTCACGGGCTCCTCGCTCTCCCTTGCGTATTTGTTCTCTCCGTCGGGCGATTTTGCGCCCTCGGCGCTGCCCACGCCGGGCGGATCGCAGGCGAATCCCCACGCGCTCGCGAGCGCGAGCGCACACACGACCGCGATGTTCTTCATGACGTCTCCCTAGCGTTGGCTGCTCAGCGGCAGCGTCTTCAAAAACTTCACCGCGAGACCCGACAAGTGAATCGGCTCGCCCGCGCCTTCTCCGTGGTGGAACTCGACGCCGACGACCGCGTCAGCGCCCATGTCCGCGGCGCGACGCCTCAGCGCCGCGAGCGCCTGCTCTTGATCGCCGACCTTCAAATGCGCGTCGACGACGCCGACGACCTCCGCGGGCCGATCGAGATGCGTTCCTTGAAGGACGAGCACACCGGAAGCATCGCGTCCGCTCTGCTGCGTATACGAGGGCGGAGCTCCTTCTTGCGTGACGACCGTCCCGTAGTTGAACGTCTCGTTGATGTTCGTCGCGGTCTCCGGGTGATACTCGGGGTGGTACTCGCTCGCGCAGCGCGTGAGCGCGAGCGCGATCGCGGCGACGACGACCGATTTCATGGCGCCTGGAAGAAGACCTCGGGGTCCGCGAGCTGGGGCTGCTGCACGACGACCGGCGTCGCACCTTGCGACTGATGGATCGTCGTGACGGTGACCGGGTGGTACTCGGGGTGATACGTGCTCGTGCACGCGCTCGACGCGATGCACGCGGTGATGAAGAGGAGTGTGCGCGCCAGCATGATCCGAAGCTCTTCCACGATGCGTGCCATCGCGAAGACGGCTGAAATTGGCTGGATTGCGCGCTCGCGTGGCGCGCGTTGACGCGGCTGAGACACGCGGCGGGAACGACTGTCGCGGTCGAACGTGGTCCGGAGGTCGTGCTAATCTCCGTTCGTGCCCGACGAATGACCGAACGATACCTCGACGCAAACGCCGTCAAACGGCTGCTCGATGGAGGGGGTCAGAGCTTGGTGCTTCCGCAGGAGGGCGACCTCATCGCGGAGAAGTATCGCATCCTCGGTGTGCTCGGCGCCGGCGGCGTCGCGACCGTGCTCGAGGCGCACCACGAGCTGCTCGACAAGAGCGTCGCGCTCAAGGTGCTCGCGCCCGAGGCGCGGCACTCGGCGGCGTTTCCCACGCTCGCCGAGCGATTCCTCGTCGAGGCGCGCGCGGCGGCCAAGGTCGATAGCCCGTACGTCGCGCGCGTGATGGACGTCGGAACGCTCGAGAGCGGCGCGCCGTTCATCGTCATGGAGCGACTCGAGGGCTGTAACCTCGACGAGCTCCTCTTCCTCGAGCAGCGGCCGAAGATCGAGGACGCGGTCGACTACGTGCTCCAGGCTCTGCAAGGCCTCGCGCACGCGCACGCGCTCGGCGTCGTGCACCGAGATCTCAAGCCGGCGAACCTCTTCCTCGCCAAGCAGCCCGACGGGACCACCACCGTGAAGGTGCTCGATTTCGGCATCGCGGTCGTCCTCGACGACGCGGGGCAACCGCCGCAGTCGATGCGCGTCGCGCGCGGCACGATCGTCGGCTCGCCGATGTACATGTCGCCCGAGCAAGTCCGAAACGAAGGCACGATCGATCACCGCACCGACATCTGGTCGATCGGCGTCGTGCTCTACGAGCTCGTGACGGGCAAGGTCCCGTTCGGCGCGTCCTCTCAAGGGATGGGCGAGCTCTTCGGCGCGATCCTCAGCGACGCGCTCGTCCCCGCGTCGAGGTTGCGCGAAGACGTGCCGAAGGAGCTCGACGCGGTCCTCGCGAAGGCGCTCTCACGCGATCTCGCGTCGCGCTACGCGGACGTCTCCGAGCTCTCGCGCGCGCTCGTGCCGTTCGGCACCGGGAAGTGGTCGCACCTCGCCGATTCGATCGACGACAGCGTGCGCATTCGCGCGCTCACCACCTCGGGCCCCGACGCGTTCGCAAAAGAGCCCGAGCCCGAGCCGCAACCAAAACGGAGCGGCGCGTGGGTCGTCGTGCTGTTCGTGCTCGTCGCGATCGCCAGTGCGGCCGCGTGGGTCGCGCACCAGCGGCATTATTTCTGACGCGAAGCCGAGGCTGGATGACCAACCGGAGTGCAGCCGAGGCCGGATGGATGACCCCGGACTGAAGTCCGGGGCCATGCAGAGATCAAAGGAGCGCCGCGCGGATTTGCAGCGCCTTGGTGAACGGTGCAGTACGTTCTCCCGACGCCGGCAGAGCACGACACGGCATCGTTCATTCTTCAAACGGCCCCGGACTTCAGTCCGGGGTCGTCCACACCGAACGGATCAGCGCGGGAACGCCGCGGCGTTTCCGCCGTCGACGGTGATCACGCAGCCCGTGGTCGCGCGCTGCTGCGCGAGGTGCGCGAACGCTTGCGCGACGTCCTCCGCGGTCACCTCGCGCGAGAGGAGGTTGTCGCGGAAGTACTCGTCGACGGAGACTCCGCGGGCGCGCGCGCGCTGCTCGGCGACGCCGTCTCCGAAGAGCTTCGTGCGGATGCGATCCGCGTTGACAGCGTTGGAGCGAATGCCGCGGTGCCCGAGGTCGATCGCGTACTGTCGCGCGAGCGCGAGGAGCGCGGCCTTCGCGACCGCGTAGGGCCCGAATTTCGGCCCCGGGTTGAAGGCGGCCTTGCTCACGTTGAAGAGGAGGGAGCCGCCGCGGCCTTGCGCGATCATCACCTCGCTCGCGGCGCGCGCGACGTGGTTGTGCGAGAGGAGGTTCACCTCGAGCGACGCGCGCAGCGCCTCGGCGCCCTCGCTCGTGTCGAGTCGGCCTTGCGGCGCGGCCCCCGCGTTCGAGACGAGTATGTCGAGCCCGCCGAACGTGCGGCACGCGTGCGCGACCGCGGCGCGCACCTCGCCCTCGATGGTCATGTCGGCGCGGTACGTCGCGGTCCGATCCGCGGGGAGCGCCTTTCGCGCGGCCTCGAGGCCGGCCTCGTCGCGATCGACGAGCACGACGTGCGCGCCGAGCTCCACGAACGCGTTCGCCGCCGCGCGCCCGATGCCGGACGCGGCGCCCGTGACGAGCGCGACCGCGCCCGCGAGCGCGAGCTTCGGCGCGGGCTTGATCTTGGCTTGCTCGAGGCTCCAATACTCGACGTCGAAGAGATCTTCTCGCGAGACCGGCCGATACGAGCCGATGTCGTCCGCGTCCATCATGACGGCCATCGAGTGCTCGTAGACGTCCGCGACGACGCGCGCTTCCGTGAGCGTCTTGCCCATCGTGAGCATGCCGAAGCCGGGAAGGAGGATGACGCGTGGGAGCGAGTCGAGCTTCTTCTTGTCGACGCTCTTCTTCGCGCACATCTCGGCGAAGTACGCGTCGTACTTCTCGCCGTATTCCTGCACGGCCGCCTCGATGCGACGACCGAGGCCCTCGAGATCCGAGTAGTCCGGATCGCGGATGAAGAGCGCGGTCGGCTTCGTGCGGAGCACGTGATCAGGCGTCGCGGGGCCGATCTGGACGAGCTCTTCGGCGTGGCTCCGGTTCAAGAACTCGTGCACGGAGTCGTTCGTGCGCGCGTGGAGGATCGGCCCGCGCTCGACGGGATCGGACCCGGCGCGCGCGAGGATGCCGCGGATGCGCGGGAGAATGCGCGACTCGATGCCGTGCACCGCGACCGCGCCGCGCGTCATCACCGTGCGCCGCTTGTCCGCGATGGCGCGCTCGGCCATCGTGACCGCGCGGATCATCCGCTCGTAGCTCTCCTTGGCGCTCTCGCCGAAGGTGAAGATGCCGTGCTGCTGGAGGACGATCACCCACGCGTCCTTCGGCGCGGCCTCGAACGCCTCCGCGACGCGCGGCGCGAGCAAGAACCCGGGCATCACGTACGGGACCCACACGAGGCTCGACCCGTAGACGGAGCGGCAGACGCGCTCGCCGTCGGGTTGATCCGCGAGCGCGAGCACCGCGTCGGCGTGCGTGTGATCGACGAACTTCGCGGGCAAGAACGCGTGGAGCAGCGTCTCGACGCTCGGCGTCGGCGACGAAGGGTCGATCAGCGCGGAGCGGAGCTCGGCGACCATGTCCTCGTCGGACATCTTCTCGAGCCTTCGGAGCTCACGGAGAGGCGCGAGCCGCACGGCCGGGTGACCCGCGGGCTGAATCGTGCCGAGATCCCACCCTGACCCCTTGATGTAGAGGACGTCGACGTCGCGCCCGAGGCGGTCGCGGATCGTGCCCTTCGCGGACGTATTTCCGCCCCCGTGGATGACGAGCTCCGGCACGCTCCCGAGCAGGCGCGCCGTGTACGTGCGAAGGCCGAGCGTCTCGCCGACCGCGAGATCGGCGACGAGGCGCTGCGCCGCTTCGTCTTTGTACCGGCTCTCCATGGTCCGTCAGTGGTCCGCTTGACACGCCGTCGGTCGGACGGTAGTTCACCCCAGTCCCTAGGCGCGTAGCTCAGTGGTAGAGCACTACCTTGACACGGTAGGGGTCGTTGGTTCAATCCCAATCGCGCCTACAAATTATCGCAATCTTTGACGAGTTGATCGTCGTCATCGAGTTGCGCGTCAGCCGTGACGCGCGTCGGTTCTCGGCACGCGATCTGCGACTCGGAGCACGATGAGCGTCGTGCCGCCGAACATCGTCGTGCTGAGTGGCTCGACCAACCCAACCCTTGCTGCGGCTCTTGCGCGGGAGCTTGGGTTGTCGCTTGGACGGTGCGCGATTCAGCGCTTCCCCGACGGCGAGAAGCACGTCGAGGTCGACCCTCGTGAGATCGAGGGGCGCGACGTCGTCTTCGTTCAGCCAACGCCGAACGGAGCGAGCGAAGCGACGTTCGAATTGTTGCTCGCCGCCGATGCGTGCAGAAGTGGCGGTGCACGTTCGATCGCCGCGCTCGTTCCGTACTTCGGGTGCGCTCGACAAGATCGCCGCAAGCACGAGGGCGAAGCGCTCGGAGCGCGTGTCGCCGCGAAGGCGCTCGGCGCCGCCCGTCTCGACCTCGTCGTGGCCGTCGACCTTCACGGCGAGACGGCCGAGGCGTCCCTCGACTGTCCGACGGAGCACGTGAGCGCCGCGCCGGTCCTCTCGGAGGCGCTCACGAAGGTGATCGCAAACGACTCCGTCGTCGTCGCGCCCGATCTGGGAGCCGCGCGCCTCGCACGCGAATACGCACGCATCCTGGGACTGCCGTTTGCCGTGGCGCAGAAGCTGCGAACGAGCGCGACGGACGTGCTCGTCGAGCACGTCGCGGGCGAGGTACACGGGCTGCGTCCCATCATCGTCGACGACATCATCGCGACGGGAAGCACGATGGTCGCAGCGGCGCGTGCACTGCGCGAGAAAGGATGCGCGAACGAGATCGTCGTCGCCGCGACGCACGGTGTCTTTGCGCCAGGCGCGCTCGATCGCCTCCGCGACGCGGGCATCCAACGGTTCTTCGTGACCGACACGATCTCGAGCGCGCCCACGGGGGTCACCGTGGTCTCCGTCGCGCCGCTGCTCGCGACGTGCGTGCGACGATTTGCGAGACGCCGTCTCGGCTCCCAATAGCGCTCGCGGCACGTGTCTTGCTGCGTCACTGGGGATGAGCCACAAACACGTCCTCTTTCGCGCCGAGGCGCGCGAGAAAGTCCTCCACGGCGCGACCGCACTTGCTGACGCGGTGCGCGTCACGCTCGGGCCGAAATCGAAGAGCGTGCTCATCGGACGAAAATGGGGCGCCCCGATCGTCTGCAATGACGGCGTCACGATCGCGAAGGAGCTCGACCTCGAGGACCCCGAGGAGAACCTCGGCGCCCAGGTCGTGCGGCAGGCCGCAGAACGAACGGGAGATGCCGTTGGCGACGGGACCACGACGGCCACGATCTTGGCGCACGCCATCTACGCCGAGGGCACGCGCAACATTGCCGCGGGCGCGAGCGCGATCGACTTGAAGCGAGGTCTCGACCGCGGTCTTCGCATCGCGACGGACGTGATCAAAAAGTCGTCGCGCGCGGTCGCGAGCGTCACGGAAAAGATGCAGGTCGCAACCATTTCCGCACACAACGACGAGACGATCGGGCGATTGGTCGGCGACGCGATCGACAAGGTCGGTGGCGAAGGCGTGGTGACGGTGGAAGAAGCCAAAGGAACCGAGACCGCCGTCGAGGTCGTGCAGGGCATGCAATTCGACCGTGGATATCTCTCGGCGTATTTCGTGACCGATCCGGAGCGAATGGAGTGCGTGCTTCAGGATCCTCTCGTGCTCGTCTACGACAAGCGCATCGGCGTCATGAAGGACCTGTTGCCGATGCTCGAGCAGGTGGCAAAAGGGGGCCGCTCGCTCTTGCTCGTCGCCGAAGACGTCGAGGGCGACGCCCTCGCGACGCTCGTCGTGAACAAGCTCCGCGGCACGCTCACTTGCGTTGCGGTCAAGGCGCCCGGTTTCGGAGATCGGCGCCGCGCCATGCTCGAAGACATCGCGGTCGTCACGGGCGGCCAGCTCGTCTCCGAGGAGACCGGCTTGAAGCTCGAGCACGTGACGCTCGCGCAGCTCGGTCGAGCCAGCCGCGTCGTCGTCAAACAAGACACGACGACGATCGTCGGCGGCCTCGGTGACAAGAGCGCCATCGCAGCCCGTGTCGAGCAACTGAGGAGACAGATCGCCGAGACGAAGAGCGATTACGATCGCGAGAAGCTCCAAGAGCGGCTCGCGAAGCTCGTGGGCGGCGTCGCCGTGATTCGTGTCGGGGCACCCTCGGAGGCGGAGCTCAAGTCGCGCAAGGAAGCCTTCGAGGACGCGATCGCCGCGACGAAGGCCGCGGTCGCGGAAGGGATCGTGCCCGGCGCGGGCCTCACGCTCATTCGCGCGAGCGACGTGCTCGAGCGCGAGGAAGCAAGCTGCGACGGCGACGAGCGCACGGCGCTTCGCATCTTGCGGCACGCGCTCGAGGCGCCGACGCGCCAGATCGCGGAAAACTCGGGCGTCGACGCGGGCGTCGTCGTCGAACGCATGCGAAGCGGCGAAGGCAATCGCGGCTTCGATGCATCGACTGGTAAATACATCGACCTCGTCGAGACCGGGATCATCGATCCGACGAAGGTGGTCCGCGTCGCGCTCGAGAACGCCGTCTCCGTCGCCGGTATGCTGCTCCTGACCGAAGCGACGATGACGGATTTGCCGGAACCGCCAGCCAAGGCGCCGCCCGAAAGCTCGCTCGAGTGAGGCACGTCATTGCGCCTGCGGCGACGGCTTCTTGGGCCCGAACGTGAGCTGGTAGGCGAGGTAGCTCTGGAACTGGATCAGACCGTCGATGCTGCGGCCGGCGGAGAGGAGCACGTGGTGGTGCTCTCCGAGGTCGAAGACGAGGCCGACGTTGAAGCGCGTGTCGCTCGCGCCGCCGTGCGTCTGCGGAGTCTGGTGGAAGATCTCCGCGCCGACGGAGAGCCAATCGGCCATGCGCCGCTGGAGCTGCCAGCCGAAGTACCACCAGTGGCGATCGCGATCGCCGAGGTCGATCCAGACGCCCGCGCCGCCGTAAGTCTGCCACGCGCCGAAGCTCTTCTGTAGCCAGACTGGAACGAAGATCAGCGTGCTGCCGTTTCCGAGGCCCGACGAAGAGGAGCCCGTGGGGGCTTCGACGAGCGGGAAGGTGCCGATCATCGGGACCCATTTCCGCTCCTGGACGAAGCGGATCTTCACCCCGAGCTCCGTGTCGCCGTAACCGTATGCCAGGGGAGCGTGATCGGGCGCGTAGAACGCAAGCGGCGTGATCACGTGGAGTTGCACGTCGCGGACGACCCCGTAGTTCGCCTCGATGTGCGGCAGGGTTCCTGACCAGGCGTCGTCGTCCCGTAGCGTCTGGGACGCAAGGTAGAGCTCCCAATGCCGGTGCTCGACCGGCTCGGGATCGTCGGTGACGTACGGGGGCCCACCGAGCGCGCGCGCCGGCGCCAAAAGCACCAAAATGGCGAGCCTTTTTCCCGTAACTTTCACGGGGGGTTCAGGCACTGTAATCGACGTGGCACCCATCAGGCGCAGAGAAGACGACGTCGAGCTCGCGCGCAGGTGCGTCTCGGGCGACGCCAAGGCGCAGATGGAGGTCTTCCGCCGCCAAAAGCAGCGGGTCCACGCGACGCTCTATCGCATCCTCGGGTCGAACGCCGACATGGACGACCTCGTGCAGGAGTCGTTCATCGAGATTTTCCGCTCGCTCCAGACCTTCCGCGGGGACGCGCTCCTGTCGACCTGGATCGATCGCATCACGGTGCGCGTGGCCTACGCGCACATCGCTCGGCGCAAGCCCGACACGGTTCGCCTCTCGCTCGTGCCCGAGGCGCCGGCGACGGACGCGAACGCCGAGGACCGCGCGACCGCGCGCGAAGCCGCCCGCAGACTTTATGCGATCCTCGATCGCATCGAACCGAATCAACGCATCGCTTATACGCTCCACGTCATCGATGGCCGCCCGATCCCCGAGGTGGCGGGCATCATGAACGCGAGCGTGGTCACGACCAAGGTGCGCGCCTGGCGCGCCGCGCGCATCGTCGAGAAGCGCGCGCAACACGACCCGCTCCTCGCGGGCTTCGTGGGAAGCAAAGAGGCATCCTGATGCGTCGGCTAGAAATCGAGCCGCTCGAGAAGGCGCGCTGGGAGCGCATCGAGCACGAGCTGCGCGACCGCCTCGAACGAGAGCCGGTCCTCGCGCGGAGGCCCGCGTCCTATCCGCCACGAGCGTCGCGATCGTCCGTTGCCGTCGGGTTCGTCCTGGCCGGCGCGGCGGCTGCGCTCGTCGGAGCGCTCGCTTGGGAGAAGGTTCGTCCTGCGCAGCACGTGGCCGAGCACGGCCCGTTCGCGGGCAGCAGCGTGACGCGCGTCGAGACGCAGAACGCGCCGTCGCACGTCGAGGTCGGCGAGTCGAGCCTCAACGTCGCTTCGCACTCGGTCGCGCGCATCGAGGGCAACGACGAGTCGGGTGTGAACGTGTCGCTCGACCACGGCGGCATCGACTGCGAGGTCGCGCCGCGCCATGGGCGTCCACCGTTCATCGTGCACGCGGGCGACGTGACGGTGCGCGTCGTCGGCACGCATTTCCACGTCGATCGCGAGGACGGCGCGACGCATGTGAGCGTGCAGCACGGCGCCGTCGAGGTCGAGTCGCGCGGCACGACGACGCTCGTGCGCGCGGGGTCGAGCTGGCCGGAGGTCGCGCGGAACGCGCCGAGCGCGACGACGACCGCGGTGCTCGAGCTCGACGAACTCGCCGCCGATTCAGAAGCCGCCCGTCCTCGCGACGAACAACGCGACGACGAGCCCGAACGCGCAGACGCCCGAGACCGTGAAGGCGCAGCCTTCGCCGCGCGAGCGCTACGACCGCGCGATCACGCTCGAAGCGAGCCACCCGGACGAAGCGCTCGCGATCTATCGCGAGCTCGCCTCGGGCAGCGACTCTTGGGCGATGAACGCCCTCTACGCCGAGGCCCGCCTCGAGCTCGAACGCGGAAACAAGGAATCCGCGCGCAAGCGCTTCGCAGAATACCTCCAGCGGTATCCGGCAGGTCCCAATGCGAACGACGCGCGCGAGCTTTCGGCGAAGCTGCAGTAGGATGCGTCGCGGTGGAAGCGCTAGGCGCTTCCCTCGACCTCCGATGCCGCGCTGCCGAAGATGGATGCTGCTCGCTGCGGTGCTCGCCGCGAAGGCCGCGTCCGCCGCAGAGCCGAGCGGACGCGTCGTCGCGATCGCGCCGGATCCGCACCTCGAGCAAGCCACGCGCGTCGCGCTCACGTCGTGGCATGTGGACGTCGTCACGGCCGAAGGGCCCGCGCCCGGGCGCGATCTCGACGACGCGATCCGCACCGCGCACCGCATCGCGCGGGCGTCGCAGGCCCGCGCCGTCGTCTGGCTCTCGCCGGACCCAGCCTCGAAGAACGCGTACTCGCTCTGGGTCTACGACGATCGCGCGCACGCGATCGTCGTGAGGCCGCTCCCGTCCGCGCCGCCTTACGACGACGCGACCTCGGCCGCGATCGCCCTCACCGTGAAGACGCTCCTCTTCAGCGCTTTCGAGAAGCCCGCGCCCGATCACCTCGGCGGGTTGCCGGAGCCCGAGCCGACGACGCCCGCGCCGCGGCAGCCTCCGCCGACGATCCACACGGTGCGCATCGACACGCTCGGCGGATTTCGAATTCCGACGAACGCAAACGACGTCCTCGCGGCGCGCTTCGGCGCGGAGATCACGTGGTTTCCGTCGTGGTTTCGCCAGAAGCTCGGGCTCGCGCTCGCCGTCGACACGGGGCCGAGCGTGCTCGTCGAGCATGACCCGCTCTTCACGGGCACGTTCACGGACACGGTCGCGAGCGCGTCGCTCAGGTGGCGCATCCCGCTGCGCTCGTGGCTCGCGCTCGAGCTCGGCGCCGGCGGGGGCCTGCACTTCAGCGCGCTCGAGGGGAGCTCGTCGTCCCTCCAGCTCTCGGGCCGCATCTCGCGCATCGACGGCTCGGTGGAGGCGATGCTCGGCGCGGAGCTCGCGTGGAAGGTGCTGCGCGTCTCGCCGATGATCGGGTCGAGCTTTCTCCTCCACTACCAGCACTACCTCGTCGAGGGCGTGCAGGTGCTCGCGGTCCCGCCGGGGCAGATGCTCTACGCGCTGCGGATCGGAGTGGAGGTGCCATGAGGCGCGCTCCGATCTTCGTCGTCCTGTCGATCGTCGCGCTCGCGTGCGGCGCCGAGGACGTCGATCTGAAAAAAGAGCTCGGAAAGGACGCCGCGGCGGAGAGCTGCACGCCGACCTCGTGCTCCGCGGCAGACGCCGAGTGCTCCTCGCGCGCGTCGTGTTGCAGCGGCCTCTGCGAGCCGCAGAGCGACAAGCGCGTGTGCCTCGCGTTCTGCAAGGCGCTCGGCGCGCAGTGCGACAAGGCATCGGACTGCTGCTCTCTCGGCTGCTCGGAGCAGAACCGTTGCACGAACGTCATGTGCGCCGTCGCCGGCTCTTCGTGCGCGCAGGACATCGACTGCTGCTCGAGCCACTGCGACGCGAACGTCTGCACCGCCGCGGAGGAGACTTGCGTGCGCACGGCCGAGCGCTGCGCGCAAAACGCCGACTGCTGCTCGGGCGTCTGTGATCCGCAATCGAAGCGGTGCGACGTCGGTCCGGGGCAGTGCCGCCCGCCGCTCTTTCCGTGCATGAGCGACACGGATTGCTGCGCCGGCACGTGCGTCGCGAACGCGCAGGGCGTCGCGGTCTGCGCTTCGAGCTGCTTCTCGGACGGCGCGCCGTGCTCGGGCGCGTCGGACTGCTGCAGCGGCACGTGCAACGAAAACCGCTGCGGTCCTGCGACCTGCAATTAGCCGAAAATTTTCGTAACCGCCGTCGCCGGCGTAAGCACTGATTCCGTACACGGAGGTTCTCATGTCGGGTTCGATTTGGTGGCGTGCCGTCGTCGTGGCTTGCGGAGTGACCGCGGGGGTGGTGCTCGCTTGCAGCGGTGGTTCGACGAGCATCCCAACGTGCACCGGACCGAGCTGCTCATGCTCTGGGTCTTCGTGCGGATGCGACGGCGGCGCGAGCTGCAACGTGCAGTGCGCGGCCGGCCAAACTGGCTGTAGCGCGACTTGCAACGGCGTGACCAACTGCTCGGTGTCGTGTGGCAACTCGTGTACGGTCGGATGCAAATCAGGCGACACGTGCAACACGACGTGCGGCGAGAACTGCAACTACAACTGCGACAGCGCAAAGGCGTGCACCGTGACCGCGGGCAACGACTCGAACATCAACTGCACGAGCTCGGGCTCGTGCAACGTGACGTGCACGGGGAGCTGCGCCGTCGACTGCACGAGCGTCGACAACTGCAACGTGACGTGCGGCGACGCGGGCGTCGCGCCGACCACGTGCGGCGCCTACAAGATTTGCGGCGACATGAAGCCAGACGGCTGCTGAATGGGGCGTGTGGACACGCGCGTCGTTCTCCTCAGCGACGTCGTGCTCTCGCTTGACGACCGATGACGGCTCGATCGTGCGCGAGCGCGTATCGTCGTGACTGCGGGCTGTGTATCGTGCGCGAATGGCTCTTCAGTTCGGTGGTCCGATTGGCCCGTTCCGCGACAACGTCCAGCAGCGTGACGTCCCCGTCAACGTCTTCGGAACCATCGAGTACATGTCGAGAAACCCGTCGAGCCCGGAGCTCGAGAACTGGCTCAAGGCGCAGGTACTGAACGCGGTTCGAAATGTCATCGGTCAGAAGATGGCCAGCGGGGAGCTCACGTTCCGTCACCTCGGGCAAGGAACGAGCGAGCTCTTGCGCGCGCTGCCGGAGATCATCACGGCATCGGGCGTCGCGCAGCAAGGCATCCAGATCGGCGGCTTGACGCTGCACTTCGGCATCGACGGCCACGCGCCCGCGGGCGCGGCCCCGCAGCAGCAACAGCCGCAGCAACAGCAACAGCCCCAATACGCGGTCGACGCGCGCATCGACGTCGGTGGCCTCCGCATCAACGCGAGCTCCGACAAGGGCCTCGACACGCAGGGCCTCCAGAATCAGCTGAAGGACAAAGCGAAGTCGCAGATCATCTGGTGGGGCATCGGGTGCGCCATCGTCTTCGTCGTCGGCGTCTTCATCCTGGGGCTCGGCTGGTACGTCTACCGGACCGTCGTCGCGAGCATGCCGTCCACCTCCACGACGACGTCGCGCACCGCGGCCGCGGCGAAGTGGGACGGCAAGAACGCGTTCACGTGCGGCGGAAACGACACGATCACGATCACGGGCGTCAAGGCGAGCCTCTCCGATACCGCGATCTCCGCGGCCGGTAACTGCGTGCTCACGCTCGTGAACGTCGACGTCACCGCGCCGACCGCGATCGAGTCGACCGGCAACGCGCAAATCACCGTCACGGGCGGGAGCCTCAACGGCTCGAAGTTCGCCGTGAAGGCCGACGGCCTCTCGAAGGTCACGATGGCCGGCACGAAGGTCACCGGCAAGACGCAAGCGGCTTCGATGGCGAAGATCACGGGCCCGTGAGCGCCAAGCTCCGCTTCACGCTGGCCGCGGCGATCGTCGCCACCGTCACGAGCGCGCACGCCGCGACGAAGCCGATCGACGTCTATTCGATCTGGTACTCGAGCGACACGACCGACGAGACCACGATCGAGACGTTCGACGGGTGCCTGTGCTCCTCGAGCACGTTCGGGAGCAGCTGGGGCGCGCTCTGGGGCGTCGGCCCGTTCAACCTGCACGCGCCCATCGTGCTGACGACCGCGCCGCCGAACCCGCTTCAGATCGACACCTCCGTTCAGGCCGAGATCAACAAGGCCATCGCGGCGAGCCTGATCCCTGCGCCCACCGCGACCGAGAACACGATCTACATCGTGCACGGGCCTTCGAACGTGACCAACAACGCGGGCGACGGGACGCACCTTTGCTACAACGGCGTGAGCTGCGGCGAGCACGGGCCCGGCGTCGTCGGCGCGAAGGGATATCAAGCGGCGCTCGTTCCGCTCGATTGTCCGCTGTGCGGCGGCACGCTCAAGACCGCGACGTGGATCGGCCAGCACGAGCTCGCCGAGGCCGCGGCCGACGAGGGCACCGCGACCTTCGAGGTCGGCGACAAATGCGAGGCGTCGAAGAACCTCACGCAGCTCCAGTGCTGCGGGCAGAGCTACACCATCCAACAGCTCGACACTCCGCAAGGTCCGGGCGCGTGTCAGACGATCACCGCGACGGGCTCGATGTGCACGTGCGGCGTCGTCCAGAGCGCGTGCGCGGGCGACGGCGGCGCGTGCTGCAGCGGGATGACGTGCCAGCCGTGGGTCGCGAAGATCGGCGACACGCCGAGCGACGTGTGCTGCTACGACCTCGACCAGGCGTGCAGCTCGACGAACGACTGCTGCGGCGGGCTCGCGTGCTCGAACGGCAAGTGCGCGTGCGAGGCGCTCGGGCAGTTTTGCCTCCGAGACGCGGATTGTTGCGCGGGCGTGTGCGATCCGAAGCTCCAGAAATGCGTCACGCCGCAGCCCGACGCGGGCGCGGACGCTTCGATCGAGGCGGGCCCCGACGCGAGCGGCGCGGACGCGAGCGGCGCGGACGGCGGCGTCGATCCAGGGACGACCGACGGTTGCGGCTGCCTCGCGGCGGGCGCGCGCGGCGGCGGCGCGTGGCCGTTCGGGCTCCTTGCGCTCGCGCTGATCGCGCGCCGACGTCGTCAGCCGTAACGCGCGCGAAGATCGGGGAGCACGGCGTCGATCGCGTCGCGGCAGCGCTCGCGAAGACGCGCGACGTCGCCCTCGGCGAGGCCGTCGGTCGAGATCGGGGCGAGGACCTTCGCGCACGCGTGGGCCTTGCCGAACCACTTCGAGTGCTTGGGCCGCATCTGGCGCGTGCCGGCGATCGCGACGGGAAGGATCGGCGCGCCGGTGCGGATCGCGAGCGCGAACGCGCCGTCCTTGAAGGCGCCGAGCTTTCCGCTCTCGGAGCGCGTTCCCTCGGGGAACATCATGACCGAGATGCCGCCTGCGATCGCGCGCTCGGACTCGGCGAGCATCGCGCGCACGCTCTCGCCCTCGCCGCGCCGGAGCGGGATGTCCCCGCTCAACCGCATCGCCCAACCGGTGAGCGGCGGGCGAAAGAGCTCCGCCTTCGCGATCCACCGCATGTCCCAGGGCAGCCACGAGAGCAGAAAGGGATCAGCCAAAGACTCGTGGTTCGCGATGACGACGTACCCGCGGCGATCGATGTCGTCGGGCGCTTTCCCTTCGATCGTGAACTTCCACAGCGGCGTGAGCGCGCCGGTCGTGCGGCCGAGGCGCCGCATCCAACGACCCGGGAGGCGCTGCGTCGGGTCATCGCGGTGGCGGAGCTTCGACACCGCCATGATCGGGAGGAACGCCGCGACGCACGCGCCAAACTCCGCGTAGCTGTACACTCCGGCGACTGCGTGTCCCATGACCCTTTTCAGCTAGCGCGCCGCCGCTCCGGCGTGTGTCACGGTTTTGCAATCCGATGATCGGCCGCGGCACGTACGACGCGCTCACGATCGGCATCTTCGTCGCGGGCGTCTTCACGTTCGTCGCGCTGCTGTTCATCGTCGCGCCCTACGGCAGGCACGCGCGGGGAGGGTGGGGACCCACCGTGCCCGATCGCGTCGGCTGGCTCGTGATGGAGAGCCCGTCGCTCGTGTGGTTCTCGATCGTCTTCTTCTCGGGCAAGCACCACGCCGAGGCCGCGCCGCTCGCGCTCTGGGCGATGTGGGCCGCTCCACTACGCGCACCGGACGCTCGTCTATCCACTCCGCACGAAGACGCACGGCAAGCGCATGCCGGTCGTGATCGTCGCGATGGCGATCGCGTTCAACGTGACGAACGCGACCGCGAACGCGTCGTACATCTCCGACCTCGCCGAATATGGGGTCAAGGACAGGTGGCTCGCGTCGGCGCGGTTCGTCCTCGGCGCCGCGCTCTTCTTCGGAGGCATGCTCCTGAACCTCGACGCCGATCGGCGCCTCTTCGCGCTGCGCGCGCCGGGCGAGACCGCGTACAAAATTCCGCGCGGCGGGCTCTACGAGCGCGTGAGCTGCCCGAACTACTTCGGCGAGATCATCGAGTGGATCGGCTGGGCGATCGCGAGCTGGTCGCTCAGCGGCGCGGCGTTCGCGTTCTACACGTTCGCGAACCTCGCGCCGCGCGCGAGCTCGCACCACGCGTGGTACCGGCGGACGTTCCCGGATTATCCGCCGAAGCGGAAGGCGCTCGTGCCGTTCCTGTGGTGAGTCACTTCGCGACGCGGAGGATCTGCGTCGCGGTCGACCAGTAGAGGAACTTCGGGTCGCTGCGGAGCAGCGTCGGCGCTTGAGCGGACGCGAGCGTGCGCGGGCTCGGCTTGCAGCCCGTGAGCGGGCACGTCTTGATGTCGCCCGTGTCGCCGTTGAACCAGTAGACGCCCTCCGCGTCGACCCAGAGCATCGTCGGGTACGACTGCAGCGTCACGAAGCTCGACGCGGTGCACGTGCCGACGTTCGGACACACGCTGATCGAGCCCTTCTGGTAGCCGCTCAGCTGCGAGTCGAGGATGTAGACGTTGTTGTTGAACGCGAACGTGTTTTGGATCGTCGACGCGAGCGGTCCGGCGAGCGTCTTCGGCACGCACGCGCCCGACTTGGCGCAAGTGACGAGGTTGTGCGTCGTCGGGTCCATGTAATAGATGCCATTGCTGTCGGCCGAGAGGCCGATGCGCGGCCAGAGGCCTGTCGCGGTGACGAGCTGCTCCGGCGCGCCGCACGTGTTCGGCGCCGTGCACACGACGTGCTCGAGGTAGTGGTAGTACGTGAAGTAGACGTCGTTGCCGTCGACGGTGAGGTCCAGCCCGGAGCCGAAGCCTTGGAGGCCCGCGTTGAGCATGGTGACCGGTGACGTGCTGCACCCGCCGACGGGATCGCACGCGAAGATCCGCGGGCGACCGGGGTTGCTTCCGAGCTCGCCGAAGAACGCGATGTTCTTTCCGAACAGGCGCACGTTGCCGTTTTCGTTCGACGCGTAGACGTAGCCGGGCGCGCCGATCGTCGTCGGCTGGAGCTTGCAGCCCGCCGCCGAGCACGACACGAGGTCGACGACCTGGCCCGAGCCCTTTTGATAGAACACGTTCGTCCCGTCGGTGTCGAACACGGGGTTCGTGAGCGTGTCGACGACGATCATCGGTTGGCATGCGCCGCCCGTGCACGTGCCGCCGCCGCAGTCGTGACCGCACGCGCCGCAGTTCGCGCCGCTCGACGTGATGTCGACGCACGAGCCGTTGCACGCGATGACCGTCGCGCCACCGTCGCAGACGAGCGGCGTGTCGATCGCGACGTCCGCGATGGGGGAGTCTTTGCCGACGACGTCCTGGGTCGTCGAGGCGTCGTTGCCCCCGGCGTCCGGGAGCACGGTCGAGTCGCCGACACACGCGACGAGCAGCGAAAAAGAGGCGTAGAAGACAAGAGAGCGCATGTTCGAAATCTAACATGCTAGACGGAGCGCCGTGCGGACCATCGTCTGGTTTCGCGGAAAAGACCTTCGCGTCGCGGACCACGCGCCGCTCCGCGACGCGATCGATCACGGCGAGGTGATCCCCTTATTCGTGCTGGATCCGTATTTCTTCGCGCCCGAGCGCGCGCGAAAAATGCCGAACCGCGTCGCGTTCTTGCTCGAGTCGCTGCGCGAGCTCGAAGGCGCGATCACGCGGCTCGGGTCGAGGCTCGTCGTCGTCTCGGGCAAGAGCGTGGACGTGGTGCCGCGGCTCGCGCGCGAGTGGAAGGCGGATCGCGTCGTGGCGCACAGGTGGACGGAGCCCGTGGGGCGCGAGCGCGACCGGCGCGTCCGCGCGGCGCTCGGCGTGCCGTTCGTGCTCTTCGAGGGCGAGACGCTCGTCGACTGCGAGAAGGTGCGCACGAAGGCCGGCGCGCCGTTCTCGGTGTTCACGCCGTTCGCGCGCGCGCACGCGCTCGTTCGGGACGTCCGCGCGCCGCTGCCCGCGCCGAGGCGGCTGCCGCGGCTTCCGAGCGACGTGAAGACGCGCTCGATCGCGATCCCGTCCGAGCGCGATCTGGACCTCACGACGAGCCCGGGGCGGCTGCGCGGCGGCGAGCGCGAGGCCCGAGCGCGCCTTCGGCGATTCGCGCGCGTCGTGAGGCGCTACGCGAAGGAACGCGACCGGCTCGACCTCGACGCGACGAGCCGCCTCTCGGCGGACCTCAAATTCGGGACGATTTCGGTTCGCACGGTCTGGCACGCCTGCTCGGGCTCGAGCGCCTTCACGCGCGAGCTCGTGTGGCGCGAGTTCGCGTACGCGATGCTGTGGGAGCGTCCGTGGCTGCTCGAGCGGCCCTTTCGCGCGGAGTGGACGAATTTTCCTTGGCGCGAGGACGAACCAGCGTGGCGCGCGTGGGTCACCGGAAAGACGGGTTATCCCGTCGTCGACGCCGCGGCGCGCCAGCTCCTCGCAGAGGGATTCGTGCACAACCGCGCGCGGATGATCGCGGCGAGCTTCCTCACGAAGCACCTCTTGATCGATTTTCGTCGCGGCGAGGCGCACTACATGGCGAGCCTCACCGACGGCGACTGGGCGAACAACGATCTCGGCTGGCAGTGGGCGGCGGGGTGCGGGTGCGACGCGCACCCGTACTTCCGCGTCTTCCATCCAGTGACGCAGGGTGAGCGCTTCGATCCGAGCGGCGCGTACGTGCGCCGCTGGGTGCCCGAGCTTGCGAGCGTGCCGACCGAGCACCTTCACGCGCCGTGGGACGCGCCGCCCGGCGTCGTCCCGCGTCGCTATCCCAAGCCGATCGTCGAGCACGCGGCGGCGCGCGCGCGGTTTCTCGCGGTCGCCAAGCGTCACCTATGACGTTCGCATGTTCGGCATGCGTCCGACGTACCGACGGCGGCGCCCGACGAGCTTCGCGATCTCGAACCACGTGATGCTCACGAGGCCCGCGCCGACGCACACGACGAGATCGCCCGCGCCGAGCGGCGCGAAGCGAAATAGGCTCGCGAGCAGCGGAACGTAGAGAACGAGCGCCAAGAAGACGAGCGCGCCGGCCGTGACCAGCCAGAGCGTCGCGTCCTTGAGCGAGCTCGCCGCGATCGTGCGAGACCACGAGCGGTTCGTGAAGATGAGCGCGAGGTTCGCGATCAAGAACGTCGTGAACGTCATCGCGCGCACCTCTTCTTCCTGCCGGAGAAAGCGGAGCGAGCCGAAATACACGGCGAGCACGACGACGAGCACCGTGAGCCCCTGCGCGACGCTCAAGCCAATGACTTGCCGGCCGAAGAGCGGCGCGCGCGGGCTGCGGGGCGGCTGCTTCATGACGTCGCGCTCGGGCGGCTGGGCCTCGAACACGACGGAGCACGCCGGGTCGATGACGAGGTGCAGGAACGCGATGTGGATCGGCATGAGCACGAGCGGTGACCCGGTCGCGAGCGGGACCAGCGTGAGACCGACGATGGGCAAGTGAACGGCGAGGATGTACGCGAGGGCCTTGCGCAGGTTGTCCACGATGCGCCGACCCATGCTGACGCCGTGCACGAGCGACGTGAAGTCATCGTCGAGCAGGACGACCGCGGCCGCCTCGCGCGCGACGTCGGTGCCGCGCGCGCCCATCGCGATCCCGATGTGCGCGGCCTTGAGCGCCGGCGCGTCGTTCACGCCGTCGCCCGTCATCCCGACGATCTCGCCGTTCGCCGCGAGCGCGTCGACGAGCCGAAGCTTTTGCTCGGGGAGCATGCGCGCGAAGACGTTCGTGCTCTTTGCGCATGGCTCGAGCTCCGCGTCGCTCATCGCGGCGACCTCCGGGCCCGTGATGACGGATTTAGCGTCGATGCCCACCTTGCGAGCGACGGCCGCGGCGGTCGACGGGTAGTCACCGGTGATCATGACGACGCGAATGCCCGCCGTTCGGCACTCCGCGACCGCGGCTGGGACGCTCTCGCGGACGGGGTCGACCAGGCCCACGAGGCCGAGCAGCGCGAAGCTCATCGCGTGGGGATCGTCGGGCGGCGGCGCGCGCAACTCGCCGCACGCCACCGCGAGGACCCGCAGGCCCTCCGACCCGAGCGCGCCCACGCCCTCCTCGATCGATGCGCGCTCGTCCTCGGAGAGGTGGCACAGATCGGCGATGGTCTCCGGAGCGCCCTTCGCGGCGACCACGTAGGCCTCGCGATCAGGCGCCTGCCACACCTGCACGACCGCGAGCCGCTCGCGCGTGATCGGATACTCGCGGACGAGCTTCCAATCGCCGTGTAGGTGCTCGGTGCCTGCGAGGTGCAGCTCTCCGAGCTCCTTGAACGCCCGCTCCATCGGATCGAACGGATCGCGTCGGCTCGCGAGGATGCTGTACTCGACGGTCTCGTGCATCGACTCGGGTAGCGGCTCCGACCGAAGTCGCTCGACGTCGAACGTCTCGCCGTTCGCGCGGATGCGGCTCACCGTCATGCGGTTCGCGGTCAGCGTGCCGGTCTTGTCGACGCAGAGAACGGTGACTGCGCCGAGCGACTCCACCGCAGGGATTCGGCGCGCGAGGACCCTTCGCTGCGAGAGGCGCCACGCGCCGAGCGCGAGAAAGATCGTGACGACGACGGGAAACTCGTTCGGCAAGATCGCCATGGCGAGCGTGAGGCCGCCGAGGACCCCGGCGAGCGCGCTATGCGAGACGATCGCGTAGCCGACCGCGGCGACCGCCGATAGCGACGCCCCGACCCACGCGAGCTTCCGGACCAATCGGCGCGCCTCGGCCTGGAGCGGCGTGTCCTGAATCTCGCGAGCTTCGAGCGCCTTGCCGATGCGACCGATCTCCGAGCGAGACCCGGTGGCGAACACGCGCGCGATCCCCGCGCCCGCGGTGACGAGCGTGCCGGCATAGACGAAGGGCAGGTCCTCGCCGCCGGGCCTCGAGACGGCGAGCTTGCCGTCCCACACCGTCTTTCGGACGGGCATCGACTCGCCGGTGACGAGCGACTCGTCGGCGGCGAGGTGGCTGCCGCTGAGCACGATCGCGTCGGCGGGGACGCGATCGCCCTCCGCGAGCACGACGAGATCGTCGCGCACGACCTCGCGCCCGGAGATGCGCACGCGCTCTCCGCCGCGAACGACGAGCGCCCGCGGGCTGGCGATGTCGCGCAGCGCCTCGAGGGCGCGCTCGGTCTTGCGCTCCTGCAAGAGCGACACGGCCATGATGAACACGACGAAGGCGAGGAGCATGAAGGCCTCTCGTCGGTCACCGAGGGCGACGTAGATCCCTCCGCACACGAGCAAGAGGAGCGTCATCGGCTCGCGCACGAGCGTCAGCGCGCTGGCGGCGAGGCCGCGCCTGCGCCCGCTCGTGAGCTCGTTCCAGCCCTCTTCCGCGCGGCGAGCGGCGACCTCTTCCGACGTGAGCCCGGTGAGCTCCGTGTCGCTCGTCATAGGCCGAAGCGCCCGTCAGTGCGGCGCGTCCAATTGGATCAGCTGCGTGCCCGCGCCGAAGCCTTCGGGCAGCTCGTAGTGGAGGTGCGCGTGCACGTGACGTTGGGCGTGCCGCGCGCACCACAGCTCGGCGCCGTTCGTCTCGCGCTGCTTGGCGAGGCAGTCGGCGCACGGCGGCTGGATCTCCTTGAGATCGCGCGTGTGGTAGTCCTTGTTGCGCACGACGTAGACGGGGCACTGCGCGCGCCGGGTGACCGGCTCGACGACCGACCCGAGCAAGAAGCGCTCGAGCGTCGACATCTCGCGCGTCCCGATCACGATCATGTCGGCGTGGACGTTCGCGGCTACCTGGAGGATCTGCGCGGCGGGCTCGCCCGCGGCGAGGTGCACCGTGTACTCGCGATCTGCTGGCAGCGACGCGGACGCGCGCTCGACGATCGCGCGGGCCTCTTCGAGCTGCTTCGTGAGGTGGTTGATCTCGGGCGCCTCGATGACGTGGACGAGGTGGAGCTCGGCACCGGGCATGGTCGCGATGCGCGCCGCAGCAGCGACGACCTGCTCGGCGGATCGGTTCGCGTCCACCGCGGTGAGGATGACGGTGCGATTGTCGTGGCTCATGCTGCAATGACGTGCGAACGGCGTGCCGCGCGCGAGCCGCGCGCGGTTCCGTGGCTTTCACGCGCGCATTCGCTGCATGAGGTGCGTGTCGCGCAACCGCTGCGGTCACGTTAGACTCACGAGCCGTGCGTTCAATCGGCGTGCTTGCGGCAGCGCTCTCGATCTCGCTCTCGATCGCGAGCTCAGCGCACGCGTTCGAGAACGTCACGCGCGGCGCGACCGCGTCGTTCGGCTTCGGCACCACGCCCGTGGGCGACACGATCATGGGCGAGCTCGGCGGCGACTGGCTCGGCCTTCGCGCCTCGCGCGATCTCCGCTGGGTCATGCAGTGGGAGGTGCTCGCGACGGTGAAGGGCGGTTACCTCGGCAGCGAGCACCCGTTCTTGTTCCTCATCGGTCCGCACCTCGCGTCGTGGGTCGAGGGCGGCGTGCGCACGTCGAACACGACTGGGTTCAGCCCTTACCTCGGCGCGCGCATCGGCGGCGACGTGCAGCTCCTCGGAAATCCCGACGTCGCGCACCTCGATCAGATCAACTCGGTCGACGGCGTCGGCGGCGTCACGGCGCAAGGGTGGGCGCGCGTCACCGCGGGTGGCTCGTTCCTCGACGCTCGGCGCTCGGTGCTCCTCGTCGCGTTCGTGCAGGAGCTCCTCCAGCCGTCTCGCATCAACACGCCCTCGCGCGCGTTCACGGGGTTCGGAGCGAGCCTGCGCGTCGACTCGCCGCGCTCGATCACCGCGACGCTCGAGGGCGGCTTCAGCCTCACGCCGAGCCGAGACGACGCGCTCCGCGGCCTGAGCGACACGACGACTCGCGCGTGGATCGGCGCCTCCGCGCGGAAGATCTTCGGGAACGGGATGTGGATCGGCGGCGCGCTGACCTACGAGCGCGACACGGACCACGTCGCATATACGAACGGGACGACGTTCGACACCGCGGCCGCCGCGCGCTTCAACGTGTCGATCTTCTACGGGCTGCCGCTCTGGAGGTCGCCGTGAAGCGCGCGCTCGTCCTCTTGGCCCTCTGCGCGTGCGATCCGCAGAAGGCGAGCTGGGGCTTCGGTGCGATCGAGACGATGATGACGCCCGCCGATCCACCCGTCGTGTGCGGCGCGACGTTTCCCGAGGACACGCTCGCGCCCGAGCGTGCGTCGTGCGCGTTCTCCGCCGGGACGCACGCGTCCGCGTCGCTCGGCGTCGATCAGAAGACGCTCGCGTCGATCCCGATCCGTCACGTCATCGTGATGATGAAAGAGAACCGCAGCTTCGATCACCTCCTCGGCAAGCTCCACGATCGCCTGCCCGAGGTCGAGGCGGTCCCGTCGACGTACTCGAACCCGGATCCGGCGGGAAATGCGGTGTTTCCTGCGCGCGCAACGACCACGTGCATCCTGTTCGACCCGAACCATCAGTCGCAATCGGTCCTCGCGTGCATCGACGACGGCAAGATGGACGGCTTCGTGCGGAACGCGGCGGCGACGACCACGTCTCAGGACCAGGGCGCGTTCGCCATGAGCTACTACGACGAGTCCGATCTTCCCTACGACTACTGGCTCGCCTCGACCTTCGCGCTCGGCGATCGCCATTTCGCGTCGACCGCGAGCGGCACGTTCGCGAATCGCGACTTCATGATGTTCGGCACGAACGCGGGCGTCGTCGACACGGGCATCCTCTATCCGTCGCCGAGCACGCCGTCGATCTTCCAGACGCTCATCGCGGCCGGCTTCACGTGGGGCGTCTATACCGACAGCGGCCCGCTCAGCGACACGCTCGACTGGAGCGCGAACGATCCTGGCGTTCACCCGATGGGCGACCTCTTCACAGCGTTGAAAGACGGCACGCTCCCCAACGTCGTGTTCGTGGACGGGGTCGAGAACCAAGAGGACGATCACCCGACCGCGGATCTCCAGCAGGGCGAGGTGTGGACGAAGAAGATCATCGACGCCGCGATGACGAGCCCCGAGTGGGAGAGGCTCGCGGTCTTGTGGACGTACGACGAAGCGGGCGCGTTCGCCGATCACGTGCCGCCGCCGAGCGCGTGTCTCGCGCTCCCGTCGACGTCGCCGTTCACGCTCCTCGGGCCGCGCGTGCCGTTCGCCGTGATTTCGCCCTGGGCGAAGCGTGGATACGTCTCGCACGTCGTCCGCGATCACACGGCGATCACCCGGTTCATCGAGGCGCTCTTCGACTTGCCCGCGCTCACCGCGCGCGACGCCAACAGCGACGCGCTCCTCGACATGTTCGATTTTTCCTGCGGCCCCCATCCGCCCGTGCCCGCGGCGCCCGATCCGGGCACGAACGGCTGTCAGCCCTAGAGCTGACGCGAGCTCGCCCAGCGCGCGAACGCGTCCTCGAGCGGCGGCAGGAGCGTCCATCGCTCGCTCCCGAGGACGGAGTACCGCGGCAGCACACGGTCGTGGTCGATCGAGGTGGGGACGAGCGCGCGGTCCGAGATGCCCGACGCTTGGGCTGCTCGCTTGACGATCTCGAACGGCGAGACCTCGCCCGCATTGACGAGGTGCCAGATGCCGGACTCGCCGTCGACGAGCAGATCGAGCACGGCGTCGACCAGGTCGGGGAGGTACGTCGCGGAGACCATGCGATCGTGGTGAAGCTCCACGCGGCGGCCGGACGCGAGCGCGTGGAGAGCGCGAGCGATCGTGCACCCGAAGGCGCAACCGAAGAACGAGCTCGAGCGGACGACGAGCGCGCTCGGCGCCACGGCTTGGACCCAGCGCTCCGCGTCGGCCTTGCTGCGACCATAGACGCCGAGCGGGTCCACGGGCGCGCTCTCGACATACGGCTCGTGTGCGCGCCCGTCGAAGACGTAGTGCGACGAGAACGTGACGATGCGGATGTCGTTGTCCGTTGCGGCGCGGGCGAGGATCGCGGGACCGAGCGCGTTGTCGCGGCGGCAAAGATCGGGCTCGATCTCCGCCTTGCGGACGCTCGAGTAGCCCGCCGCATTGATCACCGCCCACGGCCGTACGCGCTCGATCGTCGCGCCCACGTCGTGCTCGTTCGAGATGTCGAGCTGACGTCGATCGAGCGCCTCGAACGCGAGCCCGCGCTGCTCGAGCGCGCGAACGAAGGCGCGCCCGAGCGCTCCCGACGCGCCCACGAGGAGGATCGGCCGACCTTTGACGACGCTCTCGTCATCGACGCGGAGCCGCGAGTGTCCGAAGCGCGATGGGCGGCGCCACCAACCAGGCGTCGCGAGCACGGGGTGGCTCGAGGCGCCGCTCTTCGCGAGATCGCGCGCCATCGTCGCGATCGCGGTCTCGCGCGGCACGGTCGAGCGCACGTCGAACGCGCCGGTCTCGTAGTGACCTCGAGCCTCCGTGAGGAGGCTTCGCCAGTCGACCGAGCCGAACACCGACCAAACGGTGACCGCGCGAACGTCCGCGCCATCGCGTCGCGCGGCCTTCGCGCCTTCCCACGCCTCGAGCAGCCAGCGCATTTGCTCTTCGCGCGTGCAGCCGTGGTGCGCCTCGGTGATCGCGACGGGCAGGTGATAGCGCTGCCACGCGGCGCTCAAGACTCCGCGGTGCCCGACGATGCCCTCGGGCCGAGCGCGCGCGGCCTCGACGTCCGCGTACGGCTCGAAGGCGTTCTTGCCGTGATACTCGGGCGGATAGGGCGTGAGGTGCTCGTCGAGGAAGCGATCGCTCGTGACGTAGTAGTTGAGGCCGATGATGTCGGGCGGGCACGGGCTCGCGGCGAGCTCGGTGAGCTCGTCCTGCGATACGCCGCTGTCGACGAAGTAGCGCCACAGATAGTGACCCGGCACGACGCGGCCCGTGAGGAGATCGAGCGACGCCCAGCGCCTGTGGTTCTCGAACTCGGCCTGATACGCGAGGTGCGGGGTCGAGAAGACCGTCGCGACGTCCTCGGTTTGGACGAGGCGCGCGCTCGGCGTGACCTCGCGTATCGCGCGCATCGCGCGGGCGGTCGCGACGCACTCGTTGACGAGGGCGCGGGTGAACGCGGCGTCGCTGCGCGCGTGCGGATACCAGTGGCCGTAGAGGGCGCTGAATCGCGCGGTCGTGAGCGGCTCGTTGACCGGCGTGAAATCGAGGACCCACGGGTAGCGCGCGCCGACCTTTCGCGCGAAGTCGGCGAGTCCCGAGGCGAACGACGCATCGAGGAGGCTCGTGTGGCGGGGGCCGCTTCCGTGGTGGACGAGGCCGACGATCGGGCGAAGGCCGAGCTCGCGCAGGCGCTCGAGGCGTTCGTCGGTCCACGCCCAGCCGTCGCGCTCCACGCGCTCCCAGAGGACGGGATAGCGGATCGCGCGGGCGCCCATGGACGCGAGGCGATCGAGATCGTCCAGCCGCGTCTCGTGGCCGGTGAGCAAGACCTCGTCGCGGTAGTCGTCGCGGATGCGCGCCACCGTGCACTCGACGCCGGCCCAGAGCTCGAGCTCGTCACCCGTCACGGGAGCACCACCGTCGCGCCGGGAAGGTCCGACGCGATTCGGTTGGCGGCAGCGCGCGCCTCGCCCGCGCGCGTGAGCACGACGACCGCGCCGCCGAAGCCTCCGCCCGTGAGCCGAGCGCCGTAGACCGCGGGATCGCGGAGCGCTCGCTCGACGATCGCGTCGACCTCCGGCACGGAGACCTCGAAGTCGTCGCGCATCGAGACATGCGACTCGACGAAGAGGCCGCCGAGGGCGACTGGGTCATCCGCGCGCATCGCGTCGACCGCGGCGAGCACGCGCGCGTTCTCGGTGACGACGTGCTTGGCGCGGCGCCGCAGCGGCTCGGGGAGCTCGTCGATCCGATTGAGCGCGTACGCGTCTCGGAGCTGCGGGACGCCGAGGAGCCTCGCGGCCTCCGCGCACTCCTTCCGTCGCTGCGCGTAGCCTCCGCCGACGTTGGCGTGCGCGACGCCGGAGTCGATCACGGCGATCGCGACGTCGCGCGGGAGCGGGATGCGCTCGACGTGGAGCGAGCGCGTGTCGATGAAGACCGCGGTGTGCTCGTCGCCGAGGCTCGAGGCGAGCGGATCCATGACGCCCACGGGCGCGCCGACGAGCTCGTTCTCGGAGCGCTGCGCGAGGAGCGCGAGGGCCACGTCGTCGAGCTCGAGGTGAAACGCCTCGCGGAGCGCGCGGAGCATCGCGACCTCGAGCGCCGCGCTCGACGAGAGCCCGCGCCCGATCGGCACGCGCGAGTCGATGCGCGCGTCGAAGCCGTGGAGCGTGTAACCCGCCTCGCGGAGCGATTGGGTGACGCCCTGAACGTAGTCGAACCACGTGCGGCTCCGGTGCTCGCTGCCGAGCGCGTAGGTCGGCATCTCGTGGTCGACGTTCGCGCTCGAGAGACGCACGACGTCGTCGGTGCGCGTCGCGAGCTCGACCGTCGTGCGCTGCGGGATGGCCATCGGCAGCACGTAGCCGCCGTTGTAGTCCGTGTGCTCGCCGATGAGGTTGACGCGACCGGGCGCGTCGGCGACCACCGTCGGCGCTCGATCGAACGTGTCCTGGAACCCGTGATTGCTTTCAGTCAACGTTCACCTCGACCCGTCTGAGCTCGTCGGCCTTGTCCTCGGGGAAGGTGTCGGCGGTGAACACGCCCGCGCCGATCTCGCTGCCCGCGAGGTACTTGATGCGGTTCGGCATGCGCAGCGCGGGGTAGATCTCGATGTGGACGTGCGCCTCGAGGTGCGCGCCGCCATCGGACGGCGCTTGATGGAGCGCCATCACGTACGGCATCGGTCTCTCGAAGAGCCCGTCGAGCTTCATCAGCACGGTCTTCAGCGCGCGCGCGAAATCGGCGCGCTCGTTCGGCGAGAGCTCGGGGAGGCGCGCGGCGGGCCGGAGCGGAACGATCCACGTCTCGTAGGCCCAGCGCGCGCACGCGGGGATGAACGCGACGCAGCGCGGACCCGCGTAGACGATACGGCGCGCGTCCGCGAGCTCGCTCTCGACGTACTCCGAGAGGAGTCCCTTGCCGGTGCGCTCGTAGTGCGCGCGCATCTCGCCGAGCTCGCGCTCCGCGATCGGGGGAACGAACGGGTAGGCGTAGATCTGCCCGTGCGGGTGGTGAAGCGTGACGCCGACCTCGACGCCGCGGTTCTCGAACGGAAACACGTACGCGATGTCCTCGCGCGCCCCGAGCTCGAGCGTGCGATCGGCCCACACGTCGACGATCATCTCGACGTTCCACAGCGGGAGCGCGCCGAGCGAGCCCTGCGCCTCCTTCGTGTACACGACGACCTCGCACGCGCCGCGCGCGGGCGCGGTCTCGATGATCTCCTTCGGAGGATCGTGCGACCCCTCGTAGAACGTGGGGAACCGGTTCTCGAACACGGCGACGTCGTACGCGCCGCCCGGCAGCTCCGTCGGGTGCGAGGGATCGCGCGTGGGCGCCAGCGGGTCGTACTCGGCGGGCGGCAAGAACGTGCGGTGCTGGCGATACCCGGCGTACGCGATCCACTCGCCGCGCAGCGGGTGCCAGCGCACGTGCGGGTTGCGCGCGAGCTCGCCCCCGTCGTTCGGAGCGGGCGCCGTCGTCTCCTCGATCGGCGAGCGCGAATACAAGTAGAGCGCGCGCCCGTCCGGCTTCTCGAGCTGACGTTTGTAGATGTGGCGCGTGTCGATCGTGCGTGCTGCTGTCATGGTGGAGCTCCTTCCCGCGCGAGCACCGGATCCATGAGCGTCGTCGTTGGCATCAGCTGGCTCGTCGCAGCGGCGATTTCCTCGATCGGAAATTTGGGCGTGCGGTCGGCGTAGAGGAGGCCGTTCGTCTCCTGGAACGTGTCGGCGAATTGCGTGTAACAAAAGCCCGCGAGCAGCTCGAGAGAGGTCACGGTCGCGAGCAGCGACTTGTATTTCTGCGCGAGCTCCTGCGCGCTCTTGGCGCGCGAGTAGCCCCAGTCGCCGTTCTCTTGCTTCGAGAGCGCGATGCCGCCGAACTCGCTGAGCACGATCGGCACCTCGGCGTGCGCGGCCCGATCGAGCACGATCGCGCGGCCGCCTGGCCGCTCGCGCGCGAGGAGCTTCGGCAGGACGTCATGCGTGAAGTAGCGGCGCGCGAGCCTGCGCCCGTCGTCGTCGTAGTCGTGGATGCCGATGATGTCCGTCGCCACGCTCTCCCAGCCGTCGTTGCCGATGACGGGCCGCGTCGGATCGATCGTCTTCGTGAGGTGGTAGAGCGCGCGGATGTACTGCCGCTCGGCCTCGTTCTGCGGGAGGTTCGGGACGCCCCACGACTCGTTGAAGGGCACCCACGCGACGATGCACGGGTGGCTCACGTCGCGCGCGAGCGCCTCGAGCCACTGCTTGCCGAGCCGCTCCACCGAGAGCCGCGTGAATCGATACGCGCTCGGCATCTCCTCCCACACGAGGAGCCCGAGCTTGTCGGCCCAGTAGAGGTAGCGCGGGTCCTCGATCTTCTGGTGCTTGCGGACGCCGTTGAAGCCCATCTTCTTCGCGAGCTCGACGTCGCGGCGCAGCGCCTCGTCGTTCGGCGCGGTGAGCCCCGTCTCTTCCCAATAGCCTTGATCGAGCACCATCCGGAGCGGGTAGGGGCGTCCGTTCAGCACGAGCTTGTCGCCCTGGACCGTGAAGCTCCGGAGCGCGGTGTAGCTGCGCACCTGATCGACGACGTTGTTCTCGTCGTCGAGCAGCTGGGCCTCGACCTGGATCAGCTTCGGCGACTCGGGGCTCCAGAGGAGCTCGTTTCGAAAATCGTCGATGCCCGGATCGCTCAGCGCGATGCGCCTGTGGACGCCCGACGCGATGACGGCGTACTCGTCGCGCGCGAGCAGGAGATCGTCGACGGCGAGCTCGACGCGAAGGCGCAGCTGCCTCGGCGTGTGGTTGATGATCTCGGCCTCCATGCCGATCTCCCAGCGCTCGAGGCTCGCGGTCCACTGGAGCGACGCGATGCGCATCGACGAGACGCGCTCGTACCAGACGGACTGCCAGATGCCCGTCGTGCGGGGGTACCAGATCGAGTGAGGCTCCACGCGCCAGTCTTGCTTGCCGCGCGGCTTGCACATGTCGCTCGGGTCGTCGAGCGCGCGCACGACGATCTCGTGCGTCGTCTTCGTGCCGAGGTGCGGCGTCGCGTCGATCTCGATCGGCGTGTAGCCGCCCTCGTGATGACACGCGATCGCGCCGTCGATCCAGATCGTCGCCTCGTAGTCGATCGCGCCGAAGTGGAGGACGAGTCGCTCGTCCGGGTGGAGCGGCTCGAGCTCGAAGTAGCGCCTGTACCAGACGGCCTTGTAGAGGCCCGAGTCGTTGATGCCGCTCCGCTTCGTCTCCGGGGAGAAGGGCACCATGATGCGGTCGTGCCAGGCGATCTCCGCGGGGTGAACGAACCGTCCGTCGACGTCCAGCTGGAACTCCCACGAGCCGTCGAGCGAGGTCCACACGTCGCGCTCGAGCTGCGGGCGCGGGTAGCCGCGATCGGACATGGGTTTGTCCGCGCGCGTTCGGGCAGCGCCGATCGCTCCGAGTTGCGACAGGTGACGACGGGGCATGTCAGTCACGCGGCACGTTCCGAGGCATCGCCTCCCTCGGCGACGCGGCGAATTTGGTCGAAGACGGCGAGCGCCTGCCCGACGACTTGGTCCATGTTGTAATATTTGTACGTGGCGAGCCTTCCGACGAAGCGCACCCCCGGAGTGGTGTCCGCGAGCGCTTTGTAGCGGCGATAGAGCTCCGCGTTCTCGGGGCGCGGCACCGGGTAGTACGGATCGCCGCCCTCGCAAGGGAACTCGTAGACGATGCTCGTCTTCGGGTGAGCCTGCCCGGTCAAGTACTTGAACTCGGTGATGCGCGTGTACGCGTGCTCGTTCGGGTAGTTGACGACAGCGCCGGGCTGGAAAACCGGTCTGTCGTGCGTCTCGAATTTGAACTGGAGCGAGCGATACGGGAGCCTGCCGTAGCGGTAGTCGAAGTACGCGTCGATCGGCCCCGTGTAGATCATCTCGCGAAACTGAACCTCGTCGACGATGTCGCGATAGTCCGTGTTGAGCAGGACGAAGACGTTCTCGTGATCGAGCATGTTCTCGAACAGGCGCGTGTAGCCGTGGAGCGGCATCGCCTGGAACTCGTCGGTGAAGTAGCGGTCGTCGTGGTTCGTTCGCGCGGGGACGCGCGCCGCGACGGAGGCGTCGAGCTCCGACGGGTCGAGGCCCCACTGCTTGCGCGTGTAGTTCTTGAAGAACAGGTCGTAGAGCTCGCGCCCGACCTTGCCGACGACGGCCTCCTCGGAGGTGCGCGGGTGTTTGATCGCCTCCGCCTTCTCCTTGAAGAACTGCTCGGCCTCCTCGGGGGACAGATTCTTTCCGTAGAGCGTGTTGATCGTGTCGACGTTGATCGGAAACGGCACGAGAGTGCCGCGCACCGACGCGATCACGCGGTGCTCGTACGAGCGCCACTTCGTGAACTGCGACAGGTACTTGAACACGCGCGCCGCCGCGGTGTGGAAGATGTGCGGCCCGTATTTGTGGACGAGCACGCCCGCGTCGTCGAAGTGGTCGTACGCGTTCCCCCCGATGTGAGGACGTTTGTCGCACACGAGGACGCGCTTGCCGAGCTGCGACGCAAGCCGCTCGGCGAGCACGCTCCCGGCGAACCCCGCCCCGACGATCAGGTAGTCGAACATGCCGTGTTTCCTTGCTTTGCGCGCGCCGCCTCGTGCATCAGCGCGGACATCTTGTGGAACGTGTGGTCCCATGAGGTTTGTGCGACGAAGGCGTCGGCCGCTTCGCGTCGCGCGGCGCCGTCCTCCGCGAGCGCTTGCGCGAGCTCGGAGACGAAGCTCGAGTGATCGCCGATGCGAACGAGGTTGCGATCGCCGTACGGGCGCACCACGTCGCGGATCGCCGTCGAGACGACGGGCTTTCCCGCGGCGAGGTACTCGAGCGTCTTCGTGGGGCTGATGAAGCGCGTGGATTGGTTCAGCGCGAACGGCATCATCGCGACGTCCCAGCCCGCGAGGTACGCGGGGAGCTCTTCGTACTTCTTCGCGCCGAGCCAGTGGATGTTCGGGCGCTTCGGGAGCGCCTTCGCGTCGATCTTCACGATCGGACCGAGCATCACGACGTGCCAGTCGGGCCGCGCGTCCGCGATGCGCTCGAGGAGCTCGAGGTCCATGCGCTCGTCGATGACGCCGAAGAAGCCAATGCGTGGGTGCGGGATGCTCGCCTGATCGGCGGGGTCGTCCTGCGGCTCGCGCGCCTTGCGGAAGTGCTCCGCCTCGACGCTGCTCGGAAACGCGTAGACGCGCGGGTGGTGGTCGCGCTTCGCCTCCCACAGGCTGTGGCCGCCGGTGAAGACGAGATCCGCGCGCGAGAAGAGCTCGCGCTCGTGGACGTGGAGCTCGGGGTGCGCGCCGTCGAACGCGGAGAGCTCGTCCATGCAGTCGTAGACCGTGAGCGAAGGCTTGACGTGTGGCGCGAACGCGAGCGCCATCGGCGTGTAGAACCAGAGCACCGGGTTCTTCACGTCGAAGTCGTGCATCAAGCGATCGAGCACGGCGCGTTGCTTCTGGACGGTCTCGTGAGCCTCGGCCCGCGGCAGGTGCGGCGTCACGACGACTAGGTTGTCCGTCACGCGGCGCAGCTCGAGCTGCGCCTCGTTCGTGTCGAACATCGGCTCTTCGAAGAAGAAGGTCCTCCGCTCGCGCGCGAACCTGCTCATCAAGTGGTTGGGGCGTTGGTAGACGAAGCCCCAGCGCAGGTGTGAGAGGCACAGAATGTCAGGCTGCGTGCTCATCAAGCGGTCTCCGCGTAGTTGGTTGAATGCGCGCGCGCGTGCCAGCGCAACGCGTCGCGAACGATCGTGTCGATGTCGGACCTCGTCGCGCGCCATCCGAAAGCCTCGCGCGCGCGCGACACGGCAGCGACGAGCTCGGGCGGGTCGCCCTCGCGCCGCTCGCCCACGTCGACGGCGATCTCCTTGCCCGTCACGCGGCGGCATGCGTCGATCACCTCGGCGACGCTGTGGCCGTGCCCCGTCCCGAGGTTGAACGCGCCGCCCTCTCCGCTCGCGCGCAAATGCTCGAGCGCGGCGAGGTGCGCATCGACCAAGTCGAGCACGTGGATGTAGTCGCGCACGCACGTTCCGTCGCGCGTCGGGTAGTTGCGACCGAACACGGTGACGGGCTTTCCCGAAAGCGCTGCGCGGAGGACGAGCGGCACGAGGTGCGTCTCCGGATCGTGTCGCTCGCCGAGCGAGCCGTCCTGCGCCGCGCCCGCCGCGTTGAAGTAACGCAGCGCCGCCCAGCGGAGGCCGTACGCGCGCCCGTAGCTGCCGAGCATGTGCTCGATCGCGAGCTTCGTCTCGCCGTACGGGTTGATGGGCTTCGTCGGGTGATCTTCGGGGATCGGCATCTCCTCGGGCACGCCGTAGACGGCCGCGGTCGACGAGAGGATGAACCGACGGACGCCACACTCGAGCGCCGAGCCGACGAGCGAGATCGCCTCGCCGAGGTTGTCGTCGTAGTAGAGGCGCGGGTTGGTCACCGACTCGCCCACCTGGATGCGCGAGGCAAAGTGGAGGATCTCGTCCACGCCGTGACGCTTCAAGAACGGCACGACGCGCGCGCTGTCTCCCACGTCCGCCTCGAGCAGCGGCACGCTCGCTGGTAGAGCGTCGTGGTGCCCGCTGATGAAGTTGTCGATCACGACCACGGCCACGCGCTTCTTCACGAGCGCCTGCACCATGTGCGAACCGATGTATCCCGCGCCGCCGGTCACTAGAGTGGCCATCGGCCGTCGAACTTGCACGAGGTGTTCCGAGGTGCTTCGACCTCGCATGTGCATCTGCGCGTCGACCGCACGGTGCCTCGGCGTCACGAAGTGACATTCGGCCGCGCGCGGTGATTTCAGGCTGATTTAGTTGGCCGAGATCCTCATGGGGCGCACCGTGCGCGGCATGAGCCGTTCGACGATCCTCCTCGGCGTTCTTGCCTCCACGCTCTTCGGCCTCGTCGCCGCTTGCGCCGCCAGCGGCGCCGATGCGAGCGGCGAAGACTCCGGCGTAGCACTAAACGACGCCTCGTCCGGCAAAGACACGGGCGCTCAGCCGAAGAAGGACGCAGCGTCCACCGCCGACGCGTACGTGGCCCCTCAAGACGACGGAGGCTCGACGCTCGACGCACAGACCGCGGACGTGCCGGACGTGTCCCAGCCGAAGCCGATCGTCTTCGGGCACACGCCCGACACGCTCTACGCGTTCGACGTGGACACGCACAACGTCGCGCTCGTCGGGCCGTTTTCGGGCTGCTCGCAGACGACGCTCACGCAGGTGATCGATCTCGCGATCGACTCGCAGATGAACGCCTTCGCGACGACGTTCGACGGCATCTACTCCGTCGACCTCGGCACCGCGACGTGCACGCTCCTCAAGACGGGCTCGTACCCGAACAGCTTGTCGTTCGTTCCCGCGGGCACGCTCGACCCGAACGTCGAGGCGCTCGTCGGGTACTTCGGAAGCTCGTACGTGCGCATCGACACGAGCAGCGGCAACACGACGACGATCGGCACGCTCACCGGAGGCTACGCCTCGAGCGGCGACATCGTCTCGGTCGTGGGCGGCGGCACGTTCCTCACGGTGACGGGAAACGGCTGCGCCGACTGCTTGCTCCAGGTCGACCCGAAGACGGGCGACATGATCCAGAGCTACGGCGCGCTTCCGCACGGCGCCGTCTATGGGCTCGGGTATTGGGCAGGGTCGCTCTACGGCTTCGACGCGACGGGCGATTCGTTCTCGATCGGCGGAGGCGGCGACGCGGGGCTCGTCACGGTCGACCTCGTGACCGACGGTGGAGTCACGTGGTGGGGCGCGGCCTCGACGACGCTCGCGCCGAAGACCTCGGCCGATGGCGGTGCGATCTCGACGCAGTAGCGTGAGGAACCGCAATTGCAGGGTCGTCGTCCCATCATGGACGACTACACGAGGCTGGACGACGCGCTCCGTGAGGAAGTGAAGCTGCGCCTTCAGAAGCTCGACAAGCGCCTGAAGAAGGCGCATGCGGGAAAGACGAAAGGCGTGCACGACAGCCGCACGGAGCTGCGTCGCATCCGGGCCGAGCTCGACACGATGGGGCACACCGCGTTCGACGGACGCGCGACCTCGCGCGCGTGCGCGCGGCTGCACGACGTCGAGCGGTCGCTCGCGAAGGCGCGCGACACCGACGTGCTGCTCGAGCACCTCGGTGCCTGGACGCGCCGAAAGCACGGCGACACGCGCGCGCTCGACGACGTCTCGGCTCGGCTCGCGCGCCGCCGCCGCCGGGCGATCCGTCGCGCCCGCGTGATGCTCGACGGGCGCGCGCGCGAGGGCTTGGTCCACACGGTCCTCGACGCGATCCGGCGCAAGAACGTCGTCCTCCACCAACCGAAGAACCCCGCGCGCGCCGCGCCCGAGCTCGTGCGCCACTTCACGCACGCCGAGGTCTGGCGCCGCTACGACTCGATGCGCGCGTTCGACGCGCGCCTGCCCGCGGACATCGAGACGCTGCACAAGCTGCGCTCCGCGTGCCGCGAGCTGCGTTTCACGCTCGAAGCCTTCGAGGATGCGTTCCCCGGCCTCGACCCCATCGCGCGCGAGCTCCACGCGCGCCAAGACGAAATCGGAGAGCTCCACGATCACGAGATCGCGATCGAGCTGCTCGAGCGTTGGCGAAGCCAGGAGAAGATCGCGCCGTCACGCGCGCTCGACGCGTACCTCGCCGCGCGGGCGAAGGCGCGCGACGAGCTCAGGCGCCGCCTCGAGCAGCGCTGGCTCTCCGTGCTCGACGCGCAGTTCCGGCTGCGACTCGCGCGCGCGCTCGAGGGGGTCCGCGACGTGCATAGAGCTGCGGCATGAAAGCGAAGAAGTACCTGCGCTACCTGTTCATCCCGGCGCTCGCGCTCACGATCGCGGGCGTTCCGCTGATGCTCGTGCGCCCGGACGCGAACGGCGTCGTCTTCGGCGGCCTCATGTGCACGATCGCGATCGTGATCGCCTCGATCGGAAGTGTGGCGGGCCGGCGTCAGCCGTTGAGCAACGTGCGCACGTCTTCGTAGGCGGCGACGCGTCCTTCGACGAACCGCTTCACGGTCTCGTTCGTCGTGGACTTGAGCTCGTCGAGCGTTCCGACGAACTCGACGCGGCCTTTGTTGAGCATCGCGACCCTGTCGGAGACGCCGAAGATGGTCTTCAAGTCGTGCGTGACGACGAGGCTCGTGACGCCGAGCGTCTTCTGGATGTGGCGAATGAGCTCGTTGATGCGCTCGGTGTTGACCGGATCGAGCCCGGTGTTCGGCTCGTCGTAGAGGATCACCTCGGGCTGAAGCGCCAGCGTGCGCGCGAGGGCGACGCGCTTTCGCATGCCGCCCGACAAATCCGAAGGCGCCATGGCCTCCGTTCCGGGCAGGCCCACCAGGGCGAGCGAGCGCTCGACGCGCTCGTCGATCTCGGCGCGCGTCATCTTGTTCCAATACTGCTCGCGCAGGCCGTACGCGACGTTCTCACCCACCGTGAACGAGTCGAAGAGCGCCGACGCCTGGAAGAGGTACGCCACGTGTCGCCTCAAATCGACGAGCTCGCGCGGCCTCATGCGACCGATGCTCTTGCCGAGGTACGTGATCTCTCCGCCATCGATCGGCACGAGCGCGATGAGCATCTTGAGCATCACGCTCTTTCCGACGCCCGACGGGCCGACGATCGTGAGGACCTCGCCGCGCCTCACGTCGAGCGTGAGGTCCTCGAAGATCACCTTCGGACCGAATCGCTTCTGGACGTGGTCGAAGCGGATGAGCGCGTCGTCCGTCATGCAAGACGTTTCAGCAAGCGGCGGACCAGTCTGGCGCGATCGATGCGTTCGACCGGGCATGAACCTCGAGCTCTCTCCGCAAGAAGCAAAACTTCTCCGCACGCACCTGGCTCGTCACCTCGAAGTGGTCGAAAACGAGCTGGTCCGCACCGACAAACGCGAGCTCCAGCACGCGCTGGCCGCGGAGCTCGAGCGACTTCGCGCGCTGCTCCAGCGCATCGACGCTGGGACGCAGCTGTCGCACTGAGCTGCAGCCCGTGCGCGCGCGCGCGCGCGTGATGCGTCCTCACGTCTTGGGAAACGGCTCGCGGCGTGCGCGCACCGGGTTCGATTCGTCGGCGCCGTCGGCGAACTCCTGTCCGCCGGTGCTCGTCACGAAGGGGCCGCCGATTTCTTCTTCGCAGAACTCGTCGCGAAGCTCGACGCCGCGATCGGCGCCGCCGGAGGTGATCGATTCGACGAATTCCAGCGCGAGCTCGTCGGCGAGCGGATCGTGCTTCGTCTTCTTGCCGCCGTCGAGAAAGGCCAGTTCGACATTCGCTCGTCTCATCACGTCACCTCGTCGATGTCGGGTGCACGTCGCGTGCCGCGTCGCGATATGCTCGCCGTCGATGGATGCCTTCGAGATCCAAGTTTATGACGGCACGGCGGACGCCCAGCGCGCGATCGGCTTGGAGCTTCACGTGAACGCGTTCCTGCGCGGCGCGAAGGAAACGCCGCCGCCGCCGGAGCTCCCCCTCGGTCATCAAACGCATTTCACGCTCGAGCCCTCGTATGGGCTCTTTCCCTGGTGGGAGCTCGGCGCGTATTTCCAGACCGCGATCACTCCGGACGGCTCGTTCGATTTCGCTGGCGCGAAGCTGCGATCGAAGTTCGTCACGCCGCCGGGTTTTCACCCGAACCTGCGCCTCGGTCTCAACATCGAGCTCGCGTCGGTGCCCGAGGAGTTCGACACGGCGCAGTGGGGGATGGAGTTTCGCCCGATCATCGCGTGGGAGAACGCGCACTGGGAGCTCGCGGTGAACCCGATCATCGGGGTTCCGCTCTCGGGGCCGGATTTCCGCGCGGGCCCCGTGTTCGAGCCCGCGGCGCTGGCGCTCTTCAAATTCGGCGAGCGCGTGTCGCTCGGGTTCGAGTACTACGGCTCGCTCGGCGCGTTCTCCGCGTTCGCGGACGTCGGCCATCAAGAGCACTACGTCTTCGAGGTCGTGAACGTGCTCGCGATCGAGAACTTCGAGCTCAACATAGGCTTCGGCCAGGGCCTCACGAACGCGAGCGCGCCGTTCATCGCGAAGATGATCCTCGGCTACACCTGGGAGCATTTCGTTCACAAGCCCCTGCGCTGAGACGCGACGAAGGCCTGACCGACGGAGACGCCGCCGTCGTTCACGGGGATCGACGCGCCCGTGAAGACCTGGAAGCCCGCGCCCTCGAGGCGATCGGTCAGGGAGTCGACGAGGATGCGGTTCTGGAAGCACCCGCCCGACAAGACGACGCGCGGGAGGCCCGCGCGCTCCGCGATCGCGCAGCCGAGGTCGACGAACGCCTCGTGGAAGCGGCGCGCGATGACGCTCGTGGGGACGTCGCGGCGGAGATCCGCGAGGAGCGCGGCGAGCAGCGGCGCCGTGTCCGCGACGCCGAGCTCGTCGAGCGGGAGCGGATACGCGTGATCTCGCGGGGCGCGCGCGGCCGCATTTTCCAGGGCGATCGCGGCTTGTCCCTCGTAGGTGATCTCGCCTCCGAGCCCCAGGATCGCGGCGGCCGCGTCGAACACGCGTCCCGCGCTCGTGCACGTCGGCGCCTGGACTCGCCGCTCGAGCGCCGCGAGGTGGAGCGGGAGGTTCGTGCCAAACCAAGGCCTTGCGCACGACTCGACGTCGTCGGGGAGCGCGGCGTGGAGCAGACCGAGCGCGGCGCGACGCGGCTCGCGCGATGCCCGATCGCCGCCCGGGAGCGGGAACGGACGAAGGTGCGCGACGCGCCTGAAATCCGTGGCGGACGCGACGAGCGCCTCGCCGCCCCAAATGGTGCCGTCGAGACCATATCCGGTCCCGTCCCACGCGAGCCCGAGGACCTCGCCGTCGAGCTCGTGCTCGGCCATGCACGCCGCGACGTGCGCGTGGTGGTGCTGCACGCGCACGAGCCGCGCGCCGAGGCTCTTCGCGATCTTCTCGGCGAGCCTCGTCGACGCGTAGTCCGGGTGGAGATCGCACGCGACGACCGAGGGCTTCGCGTCGAAGAACGTGCAGAGCTCTTCGGCCGTCCGCTCGAGGAGCGCGCGCGTCTCGAGCGAGTCGAGATCGCCGAGGTGTTGGCTCGGAACCAGACGACCTCCCGCGGCAAGCGTGACCGTGCTCTTCAGATGCGCGCCGAGCGCGAGGACCGAGGCGCGCGCGTCGACGCGCCCGACCGCCGCGGGGACCCACCCGCGCGCGCGTCGAAGGAGCACGGGGCCGCGCGGCGAGACGCGCGCGACGGAGTCGTCGAGCGGACGCACGACCTCGCGATCGTGCGACAAAAAGCCGTCCGCGAGCGAGCCGAGGCGCACGACGGCCTCCTCGATGCTCGTGCAAATTGGCTCGCTCGAGAGGTTTCCGCTCGTGCAGACGAGCGGCGCGCGCGATCCGTCGAGCAAGAGACCATGGAGCGGCGTGTACGGGATCATCGCGCCGAGCCAAGGGCTCGCGGGAGCGACCTCCTCCGCGAGCGAAGACGACGCGCGCTTCGCGACGAGCACGATCGGCGCGCCGGCGGACGCGAGGAGCGCGCGCTCGTCCTCGGACAATCCGGCGTGCTCTTCGAGCGACTCGAAATCGCGGAACATCACCGCGAACGGCTTGTGCGGCCGCCGCTTGCGTGCGCGCAGCGTCGCGACCGCGCGCGCGTCGGTCGCGATCGCGAGGAGCTGGAAACCTCCGAGCCCGCGGAGCGCGACGACCCCTCCCGCCGACAGCACCGCGAGCGCCGCGTCGAGCGCGCCGTGTCCGCGCGACACGCGCCGTCCGGTCGTGTCGATCCACGCGAGCTCGGGGCCGCAGCGCGGGCACGCGATGGGCTGCGCGTGGTGACGTCGATCGTCGACGTCGTCGTACTCGGCGCCGCACGCGTCGCACATCGGAAAGCTCCGCATCGACGTGCGCGGGCGATCGTATGGGAGCCCCGTGACGATCGAGTACCGCGGGCCGCAAGCGCAGCAGTTGGTGAACGGATACCGATAGCGTCGCGCGTGCACGTCGCGCACCTCGGCCCAGCACGCGCTGCACGTCGCCAGATCCGGCGGAAGGAGCGCGGCGCCCGCAGCGTCCGCCGCGCTCTCGAGGATCGTGAAGGCTCGTTCTTCGCGCTCTACCACCTCGTGCGCGTCGAGCGACGTGATGCTCGCGGGCCCGGGGAGCTCGCACGCCAGCGCGTCGCGAAACGACGCGACCGCCTCGGCCGAGCCTTGCACCTCGAGCCGAACCGCGTCGCGGCAGTTACGCACCCACCCCGTGAGGCCTCGCGCGATCGCAGCGCGGCGCACGAACGGACGAAAGCCGACGCCTTGCACCGTCCCATGCACCACGACCGCGATGCGCATGGATCAAGCGGGCGTGAGCTTCGGCATCGCCGGGTCGATGGGCTCGTGGCGCTTCGCGTCGATTCCGGTCGAGCGATTGGGTTTCGTTGCGACGTGCTCGTGCGTGCGGTTCGCGTTGCCCTCGCTGACGCCCGGGACGTGCGAGGGCGTCGTGAGCTTTACTTGCTCCTTGCCGACGATGACGTGCGGAATGACTTGCATGGCTACCTCTTGTGCTGTGGCGCGCCGAACATGGGCGAGTGGCGCTCTTCGATGATGCGGCCGTTTCCGACGTCCATGTGCACGCCGCACGGCAGACACGGATCGAAGCTGCGCACCGTGCGCATGATGTCGATGCCCTTGAAGCTCTTCTCGCCGTTCTCCTCGAAGAGATGCAGCCCCTGGACCGCATCTTCGTACGGACCAGGCGTGCCGTAGGTGTCGCGCGGGCTCGCGTTCCACGGCGTCGGCGGGTACGGGTGGTAGTTCGCGATCTTCGCGTCGCGAATGACGAGGTGGTGCGAGAGGACGCCGCGCACGGCCTCGTGGAAGCCGCACCCGAAGCCCTCGTCGGGGACCTTGAAGTCCTGGAAGACGCGCAGATCGCCCGCGCGGACGCGCTCGCATCGCCTTCTCGAGGAAGAAGAGCGCCATCGCCGCGGCGTACGCGATGAAGTACGCGCGCGCGCGATCGCGCTCGATCGTGTTCGCCCACTTCGGGATCTTCCACTCGAGGTCCATCTCCGGCGAGCGACGCGGTCTTCGGCAGGTGGATCTTCACGCTCTTGCCCGTCGCTTTCACGAACGGCGTGTCGACGAGCCCCGCGAGCGCCGTCACCCAGAGCCGCGCGAGCGGACCTCCGCCCGTGTCGAGCGCGAGGTGGTCGCCCGAGCGCTTGTCGTACCAGCGCGGGCTCATCACCCAGCTGTAGGGCCCGTTCTTCAGGTCGCGCTTCTGCGGCTTCGGGTACGTCGTCTGGTTCCACGGGTGGCGCGCGTCGATCGGGTTGCCGAGCGGGTCTTGCTTGACGAAGACGCTCGCCGTCGACCCAGTCGTCGTAGATACGAATTGCCGAGCAGGATGCGAATGCCGAGGTTGATGTCGACGAGATCGGTCGTGATGAGCTTGCCGTCGACGACGATGCCGGGCGTCACGTACATCGCGCGGCCCCACTTCGATCATCGTCTCGTATTGGTAGTCGACGACGTCCGGATCCTGGAACGCGCCCCAGCAGCCGAGCAGGACGCGCCGTTCTCCCGACGTGCTCGTAGCCGGGCAGCGCCTCGTAGAAGAAGTCGAAGACGTCGTCGTTGAGCGGCACGACCTTCTTCGCGAAGTCGATGAAGTGGAGCAGCCGCGACGAGGTAGTCGCTGAACACCTGCGGCGACGCGACGGTGCCGGTGCCGCCGGGATAGAGCGTCGACGGGTGGACGTGGCGTCCCTCCATCAGGCAGAACATCTCGCGCGTGAGGCGGCTCATCTGAAGCGCCTCCCTGTAGATCTTCCCGGTGAACGGGTTGAACGCGCGCATGATGTCGCGCGATCGTCCGGTACCCGTGGATGTCCGCGTGCGGCGCCGCGGTCTGCTCGGCGCGCGCGAGCAGGCCCGGGTTCGTCTCCTTCACCATCTGCTCGCAGAAGTCGACGAAGACGAGGTTGTCCTGGAAGATCGAGTGGTCGAACATGTACTCGGCGGCCTCGCCGAGGTTGAAGATCCACTCGGCGAGCGGCGGCGTCTTGATGCCGTACGCCATGTTCTGCGCGTAGACCGAGCAGGTCGCGTGGTTGTCGCCGCAGATGCCGCAGATGCGGCTCGTGATGAAGTGCGAGTCGCGCGGATCCTTGCCGCGCATGAAGACGCTGTAGCCGCGGAACATCGACGACGTGCTCTTGCACTCGACGACCTCGCGATTGTCGAAGTCGATCTTCGTGTAGATGCCGAGGTTGCCGATGATGCGCGTGACCGGATCCCACGACATCTCGACGAGGCGGCGTTCGCTCGCGTGGCGTTGATGAAGACAGCGTCATCGATTTCTCCTTGGGCCATTGCGAGGTCGTAGCCCGCTGTGAGCACGGGCTGGTTGTGGTGCCACTTCGGCTCTTTGTTGCTCGTGCGATTGGTGATCGCGCGGAGCGCGCGGATGAGCCTGCCGTACGGCGTGAGGAGCGTCGACGAGAGCGCCGAGCCCGGCGGCTCGTCCATGAACGGCATGAACTTGTCGGGGAAGCCCGGCATCGTGCAGCGCGATGCAGATGCCGCCGACGTTCGGGCAGCCGCCGATGCCGCTCATCCAGCCGCGCTTGGGCACGTTGCAGTTGACCACCGGGCCCCAGCAGCCGACCTTCACCAGGCACTTGGGCGAGTCGTAGTCCGAGCGCGAAATCGGCCTGTTCGTAGTAGCCCGCGCGATCGCAGCCCTCGTGCACGGTCTTGCCGAAGAGCCACGTCGGCCGGAGCTGCTCGTCGAGCGGGATCATCGGCGCGCTGACCGGCGACCTGCTCGAGGAGCCAATAGAGCGTCTCCATGAAGTTGTCGGGCTGCACCGGGCAGCCGGGGACGTTGACGATCGGCAGGCCCGCTTTCGAGCGGAAGTCCCAACCGAGGTAGTCGGCGAGGCCCATCGCAGCCCGTCGGGTTGCCAGCCATCGCGTGGATCCCGCCGTAGGTGGCGCACGTGCCGACGGCGACGACCGCGACTGCCCGCGGCGCGAGCTCGTCGATCCACCTGTTCGAGAGGGATCGGCTGCTGGTTTTCGGTCGACGCCGAATCCGGTCCAGAAGCCACCTTCGCCGTGGATCTTCTCGTTCGGGATCGAGCCCTCGATCACGAGCACGAACGGGTCGAGCTCGCCGCGCGCGGCCTTGCGAAAGGGCGCGACGAAGTCCTCGCCCGTCTCGTACGCGAGCACCTTGTTGTGCAGGTGCACCTTGGGAAGGCCGGGAACGAGCCCGAGCACGACGTCCTCGATGCTGGGTTGCGAGGCCGCGGTCACCGAGACCGTGTCGCCGTCGCAGCTCATTCCTTCCGAGATCCACAGGATGTGGACCTCGTCGACGCCGGCATTCTTCTTCTTTGTTCGCCCATGGCGTGCCTCCGTCAGCAAATGCGGGGGAGCGGTTCGTTCAGCGGTAGGTCGAGCACGCGGCTCGTGCCGTAGGGGGTTTGGAGCAGGACGTGGCCCGGGTGAAGCTCGGTCACGCTGCCGATGCACACCGCGTCGCGCCCGAGCGGGTGCGCGCGCATCGCCGCGACCGCCGCGTCCGCGTGCTCCTCGGGGACGAACGCGACGAGCTTTCCTTCGTTCGCGGCGAAGAGCGGATCGAGCCCGAGGATCTCGCACGCGCCGCGAACGTCGTCTTTCACGGGGAGCGCGCGCTCGATCACGTCGATGCCGAGCTTTCTGCGCGAGGCGATCTCGACGAGCGTGGAGGCGAGTCCGCCGCGCGTGGGATCGCGCATCGCGTGGACGTCGGGGCACGCCTCGAGGAGCGCGCCCGTCAGCTCGTGGAGCGGCGCGGTGTCGCTGCGTAGGCCGCCGCCGAGGTCGAGGCCCTGGCGGCACGCGAGGATCGACGACGCCGTGATCGCCGAGCGTCCCCGAGACGATCACGGAGTCGCCGGGGCGGACGCGCGCCGAGCGGAGATCGAGGCCGTCGGGTACGACGCCGACGCCCGACGTGTTGATGAATACGCCGTCGCCGCAGCCGTGACCGACGACCTTCGTGTCGCCCGTGACGATCGGGACGCCGCGCGCGCGCTGCTGCGCGCTTCACGGAGTCGACGACGCGGCGAAACTCCTCGAGCGGGAACCCCTCCTCGAGGATGAACGCGAGCGAGAGCGCGAGCGGCCGAGCGCCGCCCACCGCGAGATCGTTGATCGTGCCGTTTACCGCGAGCTCGCCGATGTCGCCGCCCGGAAAGAAGATGGGGCTGACGACGTACGAGTCGGTCGTGAACGCGACGCGCGCGCCGTCGCGCAGGTGGAGCACGGCCTGATCGTCGAGCGCGTCGAGGAGCGGGTTCGACAGCGCGGGCACGATCGTCCCTTCGATGAGGTCCGCCGTGAGGCGGCCGCCGCTGCCGTGACCGAGGAGCACGACGTCGCGCTCGCGAATGGGGAGGGACAGTCAGATGACATCGTCTTCTCCGAGGGCGACATGGACCTGATCCCACAGCACGTGCATGAGCACGACGTGCGTCTCTTGAATGCGATGGAGCGACCACGAAGGGACGACGAACGCGAAATCGCAGAGCTCGCGCATCGGCCCACCGTCGCGTCCCGCGAGGCCGATCGTGAGCATCCGCAGCTCGCGCGCCTTTCGGAGCGCGCGGTTGACGTTGGCGGACGCGCCCGAGGTCGAGAGCGCGAGCGCGACGTCGGACGCGCGTGCGGAGATCGCGAGCTCGTCGGCGAACACGCGGGAGAAATCGCCGTCGTTGCCGATCGCGCTCGTGAGCGCGACGCTCCGTCCGAGCGCGAGCGCTGGAAACGCGCGCCGCTTCTCGATGATCGGGTGCGTGAACTCGACCGCGACGTGCTCGGCGTCGCACGACGAGCCGCCGTTGCCCATCGTGAAGAGCTTTCCGCCGCTCGCGAGGCGCTCGGCGAGCGCGCGCGCGCAGTGGTCGATCTCGATCTGGTGCGTCTCGAAGAAGCGCGTGACGAGCTCGGCGCTCTCGCGCGCCTTGCGCAGCGTGGGGCTCACTGGAGGACCCCGAGCGCCACGTGGCGGCCGTGCTTGAAGTACGCGGCGCACGCGCCCTCGCCCGAGACCATCGTCGCGCCGAGCGGCGTCTCGGGCGTGCACGTCGTCCCGAACGCGGGGCAGTCGCACGGCTTCTTGAGCCCGCGGAGGACGAGCCCGCTCGATGCACTCGCTGCGCTCGCGCGTCTCGACGTCGCCCACGTCGAAGATCGCCTCCGCATCGTGCGCGCGGAGCTCGTGACGAATGCGCAGGCCAGATTTCGGGATCGTGCCGATGCCGCGCCATTTTCGGTCGGTCGTCTCGAAGACCTCGTCCATCAGCGCGCGGCCCGCGGGGCTGCCATCGCGTGACACCGTGCGCGCGTAGGGGTTCTCGACCTCGGACGCGCCGCGTTCGAGCTGCGAGACGCACCGGAAGATCCCCTCGAGCAGGTCGACCGGCTCGAACCCCGTGATGACGATCGGCGCGCGATAGATCGCGCGCGAGCGCCTCGTAGGGCCGCTGTCCCATGATCGCGCAGACGTGACCCGGGCCGAGGAAGGCCTGGACGCGGTTGTCCTTCGACTGGAGGATCGACGCGATCATCGGCGGGACGAGGACGTGCGACGCGAGCATCGAGAAGTTCGCGACGCCGAGCCGGTTGGCCTCGCGCAGCGCCATCGCGTTCGCCGGGGCGGTCGTCTCGAATCCGATGCCGAAGAAGACGACCTTGCGCGACGGGTTCGCGCGGGCGACGCGCACGGCGTCGAGCGGCGAGTACACGATGCGGATGTCGGCGCCGCGGGCCTTGCAGCGCGAGTAGATCCTCACGCGAGCCAGGGACGCGCAGCATGTCGCCGAAAGACGTGAACGTCACGTCGGGCCTCGCGGCGATCGCGAGCGCGCGATCGATCGTCTCGAGCGGCGTCACGCACACGGGGCAACCAGGCCCGTGCACGAGCTCGATCTCGACGGGGAGCAGCCGATCGAGCCCGTAGCGCACGATCGAGTGCGTCTGCCCACCGCACACCTCCATGATCACCCACGGGCGCGTCGTCACGCCCCGGATGCGGTCGATGAGCGTTCGTACGACCTTCGGGTCGCGGTATTCGTCGACGTATCTCATTCGAGCTCACCGAGCTCCTCGAGGAGCGCCCAGGTGCGCGCGGCTTCGTCGCGGTCGATCTTCGCGATGGCGAAGCCCACGTGCACGAGCACGAACTCGCCCGGGACCACGTCGGGGTGCGCGTGGAGGCACACGTCGCGTGTGATCCCACCGAAGCGAACAGCGCCGTACATGACGCCGTTGCGCTCCTCGACGGACGCGACCTCGCCCGGAATCGCGAGACACATTCGGCCGCACGCAAGCGATCCACGTGCCAGCGGGGAACGAGCGCAAGACGGCGCCCGCACGCGTGGCAAATCGGATGAGCCGTGGCGATCGCGTCGCGGCGATCGCGCCCCCACGCTCGCTGCGACGACGCGTGATCCACGGACGCGCTCGGCGCGCTTCTTGAACGCGCGCCCGCCGTGCACGAACTCGCGCTCATGGATGATCTCGTCACCACGATCGCGAGCGAGGTCGGCGACGCGCGCGTCCTCGCCGTGTTTCTCGAGGTGGGCCGGGACGCCGGCGCGGTCCCGCGCGCGCTCTCGTTCTGCTTCGACGTGTGCTCGCGCGGGACGTCGCTCGAGGGCGCGTCGCTGGAGATTCACGAGACCGACGGCGATGCGCTGCGGCTCAAAGAGGTGGAGGTGGCTTGATGTGTACGACCTGCGGTTGCGATGACCACGAGCACGATCACGGTCACGAGCACGCTCACGAGCACGAGCACGCTCACGAGCACGAGCACGTGCCGCGGCGGGTGCGGTTCGAGCGCGATCTGCTCGCGAAGAACGACGCGCTCGCGGCTGAAAATAGGCGAATGCTCGAGAGTCGGTCGATCGCGGTCTTGAACCTCATCGGCTCTCCCGGCGCGGGCAAGACCACGCTCCTCGAGCGGACGATCGAGCGACTGCGGGACGCGATGGACGTCTCCGTCCTCGAAGGCGATCAGGCCACAGACCGCGACGCGCAGCGGATTCGGCGCGCGGGATGTCGCGCCATCCAGGTGACGACGGGCGCGGGGTGTCACCTCGACGCGACGATGATCCGCGACGGCGTCGCGGCGCTCCAGCCGAAGGGCGGGGGCGTGGTCTTCGTCGAGAACGTGGGAAACCTCGTCTGCCCGGCGCTCTTCGACCTCGGCGAGCGCGCCAAGGTCGTCGTGATGTCGGTGACCGAGGGCGACGACAAGCCGCTCAAGTACCCGCACGTGTTCCGCGCGGCGTCGCGCTTCGTGCTCACCAAGACGGATCTCCTGCCGCACGTCGATTTCGACGTCGAGGCGTGCGTGGCTCGCGCGAAGGCGATGAACCCGCGCGTCGAGGTCCTCCGCGTCTCGGCGCGGACCGGCGAGGGCATCGACGGGTTCTGCTCGTGGATACGAAAGCAGGCGGCGTCGGCATGACGCCCGCGACGGACCAGTCGATGCGTGAGACCGGCGCGCGCCTCGCGCGGACGCTCGCGGACGTCGAGAGCGCCGTCGGCCCGAACGCGTGGGGCCGCGTGGAGTCGCTCGTCACCGAGCTCGTGTCGCTCTACGGCGAAGGCCTCGTGCGCCTCCTCGCGCACGCGCGCGCGTCGGCGCGCGAACCGGGCGAGCTCGAAGCGCGCCTCTCGAGCGACGAGGTCGTCGCGAGCCTCCTCTCGCTCCACGGCGTGCACCCGGTCCCGCTCGAGAAGCGCCTCGAGCGCGCGATGGACCGCGTGCGCGACGCGATCGGCGAGGCGCGCGTCGAAATCGAGAAGGTCTCGGACGACGAGGTCACCGTTCGCGCGTCCGGCGTGAACCAGGCGATCGCGGCGACCAACCTGACGGCGCTCGTCGCGAAGGCGATCGAGCGCGAGGCGCCCGAGATCGCTTCCGTGCGCGTCGATGGCTTCGCGCCCGCGCCGCCCGAGAAGCTCCTCGGGGTGGAGCAGCTCGTCCGGCGAGGGGCGCGGTGATCGAGCTTCGTCCGCTCGAGCGCTACGCGCGTCGCGCGAACGAGAGGGTCGCGCACGCGAAGTGCGAGCTGTGCTCGATGGCGATTGACGAAGCCGAGCACCGTCACGTCGTCGACGTGATCGATCGCAAGCTCAAGTGCGCGTGCCGTCCGTGCGCGCTCGTCTTCGAGCAGGACAAGGGGCGCCTCCGCGCGGTGCCGACCGACGTCCGCATCGCGGCCGAGCCCTTCGACGCCGCTCAGCGCGACGCGCTTCGCGTCCCCGTGGGCCTCGCGTTCTTCTTGCGGTCGTCTGCGCTCGCGCGCTGGGTGGCGATCTTTCCGAGCCCAGCGGGCGCGACCGAAGCCGACGTCGAGGACGACGCCGCGTGCATCCTCGAGGACAGCGCGTTCGCTCGGACCGCGCGCGACGACGTCGAGGCCGTCATGGTGCGGACGAATCGCGACGGCCGGTGCGACTGCTTCATCACGCCGATCGACGTCTGTTACGAGTGCGTCGCGTCGCTGCGAATCCACTGGAAGGGAATCGGCGGAGGAGACGAGGCGCATCAGGCGATAGACGAGATCGTCGAGCGCCTACGCGCGAGGGGGCGAAAATGAATTTCCAGCGCGCGGCCGCCGTGGCCGACGCCGTGCTCCTCGAGGGGTACGTGCTCTATCCGTATCGCGCGACGTCGACCAAGAATCGCTACCGGTGGACCTTCGGCGTGCTCGCGCCGCGGAGCGTCTCCGAGTCGCGCGCGTTCGACCCGTGGTGGCTCGAGGCGCAGGTCCCCGTCGAGGGCGCCGTGCTCCACGGAAGGCTCCGCTTTCTCCGCGTCGTCGAGCGCATCGTGCTCGACGAGGGAGGACGCGCCGTCGAGCGGCTCGAGGTCGGCGACCGCACGTATTTGCCCTGGGAAGAGGGCGAGCTCACCGAGATCGACTTCACGCTCCCGATCGCGTCGGACGAGGAGCTCGAGGTGCCCGTCGTGCTCGAAGCGATGGAGGAGCGCCAGGACGTCGGCGCGGGGACCGTCGTACGAAGGCGCGCGTCGCTCGACGCCGTGATCTACGCGCGCATCTCGCGCGAAACGGAGCCCGTGCGCGCCATCGTACGCGTCGAGAACGTAACGCCGTTCGATCCGGATGCGGACCGCGCCGTTGCGGTGCGCGCTGCGCTCGCATCGACGCACCTCCTGCTCGGGGTCGAGCGCGGTCGCGTCTTTTCGGTCATCGATCCCCCGATGCACGCGAGCGGCGCCGCGTCGTGCTGCGCCAACGAGAACACGCACCCGGTCACCGTGGGCGAGGACTTGATGCTCTGCGCGCCGATCATCCTCTACGACAATCCGAAGGTCGCGCCCGAGAGCGAGGGCGACTTCTGCGACGCGACCGAGATCGACGAGCTCCTCGTGCTCCGGACGATGACGCTCGCGCCGCACGAAAAGGCGCTCGCGCGCGCCACCGACGCGCGCGCCGCCGCGATCGTCGATCGCGCCGAGCGCACGTCGGCGTCGTCGTTCGCCAAGATGCACGGGGCGGTTCGCGATCGCGCGCCGCTCACGTGCGGAACGCGCGTGCGGCTTCGCGCGAGCGGTCGTCGCACCGACGCGCAAGACGTCCTCTACGAGGGCTGCTCGGCCACGATCGAGAAGGTGATGCGCGACGTCGACGGCCGCGATTGCTACGCGGTCACGTTCGAGGGAGATCCCGCCGCCGAGCTCCACCGCTGGTACGGCCGCTTTCATTACTACTACGACGACGAGGTCGAGGCGGTCGACGAGCTCGAGGAGGGCACCTCGTGAGCCGCGTCCTCGTCGCTGGCATCGGCAACGTGTTCTTCAACGACGACGGCTTCGGCGTCGAGGTCGCGCGACGCCTCTCGAGGCGCGAGCTACCCCCGCGCACCGTCGTCGCGGACTACGGAATTCGCGGCGTCCACCTCGCGTACGAGCTCATGGCGACGCCGAGCTTGCTCGTGCTCGTCGACGCGGTCGCGCGCGGACGCGCGCCGGGGACGCTCTACGTCATCGACCCCGAGCTCGAGAGCGGCGGACACGCCGCCGCGCCCGACGGACACGCGATGGACCCGCGCGCGGTCTTCAGCGCGCTGCGCGATCTCGGCGGCATCATGCCGCGCACGCGCATCGTCGGCTGCGAGCCCGCCGACATCAGCGAGGGGATGACGCTCAGCGAGCCGGTCGAGCGCGCCATCGAGCCGGCGATCGGAATGATTCAGCAGCTCATCTCGAAAGAAGGTGCCCCATGACGAAGCCATTCAGCTCCTTTCTCCGCATGGTCGCGAGCATGTTCCAGAACGTCATCGTCGGCGTTTGGTCGATCATCGTCGCGGCGGGCGCGGTCCTCGTCGCGCCGCTGCTCCTCCTCGAGGACATGCCCGCGCTGCGTCGCTACGTCCGCATGTCTCGCATGTGAGCCGTGCAGCTCTTCCCCGCATATGCCGACACGCTCTTTCGCATCGCGCTGGGGTCGGTCGCGTCCCTCGGCGTGCTCGTGCCCGCGCTCCTCCTCGCGGGCGAGCGCTCGCCGCTGTTCATGCACACGAACGACCAGCGCGATCAGCCGGTCAAGTTCGATCACCGCCACCACGCGCGCGACGACGGAATCCAGTGCCTCTATTGCCACGACGGCGCTCGCCGCGATCGGTACGCGGGCGTGCCCGACGCGGCCACGTGCATGGGCTGCCACGATCAGATCTGGACGGACAGCCCCGAGCTGCGACCGGTACGCGAGGCCGTCGCGTCCAATCGACCGCTGTCGTGGAGTCGCGTCGACGACCTGCCCGACCACGTCTTCTTTCACCACGGCGTGCACGTCCAAGGCGGGGTCCAGTGCGAGGAGTGTCACGGACGCGTCGACCTCATGCCCGCCGTCTACGCGAAGGAGGCGATGAACATGTCGTGGTGCCTCGATTGCCACCGCAAGCGCGCGGTCCCGACGAACTGCACGACGTGTCACAGGTGAAGATGACCGACCCAAGCGACAATCGATTCTCGCGTCGCGCGCTGCTCGAGTGGAGCGCCGCGTCGGCCGCGCTCGCCGCGTGCTCGCGCGCGCCGCGAAGGCAGATCGTGCCGTTCGCGTCGCAGCCGAAGGACGTGCGGCCGGGTGTGCCTCGAAAATACGCGACCGCGCACGCGATCGACGGGTACGCGATGGGGCTCGTCGTCGAGAGCCACGACGGACGGCCCACGAAGGTGGAGGGAAACCCGCGCCACCCGGCGAGCTTCGGAGCGACGCGCGCGCTCGACCAGGCGCTCATCGCGTCGCTCTATGATCCCGACCGCGCCGCGGGCATACGCGGACCCGGAGGGCCATCGACGCTGGAAGCGCTGCGCGTCGCGTTCGCGGGCAAAAGTAGGCTCGCCGTGCTGCTCGAGCCGACCTCGTCGCCGTCGCTCGCGGCGCGCGTCGAGCGACTTCGCGCGCGCGGCGCGGCGATTGGGTTCTACGCGCCGCTCTCGAAGGTGAACGCGTGGAACGCCGCGCGCCTCGCGACCGGGCAGGTGCTCGAGACGGAGCTCGCGGCGGACCACGCGCGCGCGGTGCTCTCGCTCGGCGCCGACTTTCTCGCGTCCGGCCCGTGGTGCGTGCGCGACGCGCGAGCGCTCGTCGCCCAGAGGCGGCGCGCGGGCGCGCGCGTGTACGTCACGGAGTCGCGCCGTACGCCAACGGGCGTCTTCGCCGACCATCGCGTCGCGACGACGACACGCGAGCGGGCCCTCTTCGCGCGCGCGGTCTTCGCGGACGTCCTTTCCAGCGTCGAGGCGCCGTCGCCGATTCGCGCGCTGGCAGCGCGATTCGCCGCGGACGGCGCGGCGACCCCCGCGTCGCGCGCGTGCGCCAAGGATCTCGTCGCGGCAGGGCGCGGCGCGGCCGTCGTGGTCGGCGATCGCGAGCCGCTGGAGCTGCACCTCCTCGCGCACGCGCTGGCGGACGCGCTCGGTGCGTTCGGCGAGGCGATGCTTCTTCGCCCCTCACCCGTGCTCGAGGCAGGCGGACCGAGCTTCGATCTCGCCGCCTTCGCGGCCGCGATGACCTCCGCCGACGGCGTCGTCGTGTGCGGCCCAAACCCCGTGTATTCTGCACATGACGTCGATTTCGCCCAGGCGCTGGGCTCGCGCGACTCCGCGTGCGTCAGCATCTTCGAGGACGAGACGGCGCGCGCGTGCGGCTGGCACGCGCCGCTCGCGCACCCGCTCGAGTCGTGGGCCGATCTGCGCGCTCCCGACGGCGCGCTGTCGATCGCGCAGCCGCTCATCGACCCGCTTCGCGCCGGGATCACGGTCGCCGAGGTGCTCGACGCGCTCCTCGGCGACGCGCGCGACGCCCACGCGATCACGCGCGACGCCTTCGGTCGCGACGAGCGTGCGTGGAACGACGCGCTCGAGGCGGGCATCGTCGAGGGAACCGCGACGAAGCCCGCGACGGCGAAGCTGGACGCGGACGCCGTCGCGCGCGCGCTCGACGCGTGGAAGATCCCAGCCTCCGAACCCATCGAGCTCGCGCTCCACGAGTCGCACGCGGCGTACGACGGGCGCTTCGCGGGAAACGCGTGGCTCCTCGAGCTCCCCGAGCCCATCACGAAGCTCACATGGGGAAACCACGCCGTCGTCGCTCCCGCGACCGCCGCAACGTTCGGCGCGAAGGAGGGCGACGTCGTGCGCGTCGCCGGCGACCGCGCGTCGATCGAGCTCTCCCTCGCGATCGACGAAGGCACGGCGGCCGGCGTCGTCGCCATCGCGCTCGGGTACGGGCGCACCGCGGTCGAGAGGCTCGCGTCGAACGTCGGCGCGAACGCGTTCGTCCTCGCCAGCGCGTCCGGCGTACGCGTGACGCGCACGGGCCGCGACGGGGCCGCCGCGCGCACGCAAAACGAGTTCGGCCTCCACGACCGCGAGCATGCGATCGCGCGGATGCGCGACAAATCCGACGCGCCGCTCGAGGAGCCCGAGCCGCGTCGCCTCTCGATGTACGCCAAGCCGCCGACGCACGGTCCGCACGCGTGGGGCATGGTCGTCGACCTCGCCGCGTGCACCGCGTGTGGCGCGTGCGTCGTCGCGTGCCAGGCGGAGAACAACGTCCCCGTCGTCGGCGAAAAAGGCGTTCGCGACGGCCGTCACATGCACTGGCTCCGCATCGATCGCTACGAGTCACGCGGTCGCACGGTCATGCAGCCGATGCTCTGCCAGCATTGCGACGAAGCGCCGTGCGAGTACGTCTGCCCGGTCAACGCGACGGTCCACAGCTCCGACGGCCTCAACGAGATGGTCTACAACCGCTGCGTCGGCACGCGGTTCTGCTCGAACAACTGCCCGTACAAAGTCCGCCGCTTCAACTGGTTCAACTATCACGAGGACGAGACGGCGTTCGCGCAGCTCGCGCACAACCCCGACGTCACCGTGCGCGCGCGCGGCGTGATGGAGAAATGTACGTTCTGCGTGCAGCGCATCCGCGAGACGGAGCACCAGGCGATGGTGGAGCGCCGCGCGCTCCATCACGACGAGGTGAACACCGCGTGCGCGCAGGCGTGCCCGACCGGCGCGCTCGTCTTCGGCGACGTCGAGGACGCGAGCTCGCGCGTCGCGATCGCGCGAAGGAACGCCGAATCCTACGCGGCGCTCGACGAGCTCGGCACGCGTCCCCGCGTCCGCTACCTCCCGAAGATCACCGATCGCAACAAGGAGATCGGATGAGCGCGGCCACGGAAGCGCTCGAGGTGCAGCTCACCGACGTGGTGCTCAAGCCGCCGCGATGGATCGGCCCCGCGCTGCTCGTGACGTTCCTCGTCACGACGATGCTCTTCACGTGCGTCTTCTACGCCTTCGTCGCGGGCATCGGCGTGTTCGGCAACAACGTGCCCGTCTCGTGGGCGTTTCCGATCACGAATTTCGTCTGGTGGATCGGGATCGGCCACGCGGGCACGTTCATCTCCGCGTTCTTGCTCCTCCTCGAGCAGAAGTGGCGCAACAGCATCAACCGCTTCGCCGAGGCGATGACGATCTTCGCGCTCGTGCAGGCGGGGCTCTTCCCGATCCTCCACCTGGGCCGCCCGTGGTTCGCGTACTGGCTCGTGCCTTACCCGAGCACGATGCGCGTCTGGCCGCAGTTTCGTAGCTCGCTCACGTGGGACGTCGTCGCCGTCACCACGTACCTCACGATCTCCGTCCTCTTCTGGTACCTCGGGCTCGTCCCGGACCTCGCCGTGATGCGCGACCGCGCGACGTCGCGCCGCGCGAAGATCCTCTACGGAATCTTCGCGCTCGGCTGGCGCGGCTCGGTGCGCACGTGGACGCGCTACCGCGCCGTCTACATCATGCTCGCGGGCATCGCGACGCCGCTCGTCGTCTCCGTCCACAGCATCGTCAGCATGGACTTCGCGATCGGCATCGTCCCCGGCTGGCACTCGGAGATCTTCCCGCCGTACTTCGTCGCGGGGGCCATTTTCAGCGGGTTTGCGATGGTGCTCACGCTTCTCTTGCCGGCGCGGCGCCTCTACCGGCTCGAGAACGTCGTGACGACGCGCCACCTCGACATGATGGCGCGGATGCTGCTCGTCACGAGCCTCATCGTCGCGTTCTCGTACGCGTCGGAGCTCTGGACCGGCGCCCGCGGACACGATCCGTACGAGGCGCACCAAGACTTCGTGACGCGCGCGCGCGGCTGGTACGCGTGGGCCTTCTGGCTCACGATCGCGTGCAACGTCGCGCTCCCGCAGATCCTCTGGTGGTCTCGCGCGCGCAAGTCGGCCGGCGTGCTCTTCGTGCTGTCGATCTTCATCCAGATCGGCATGTGGGTGGAGCGATTCATGATCGTCACGGGCTCGCTCACGCAGGATTACCTCCCGTCGAGCTGGCACGACTACGCGCCGAGCGTCATCGACGCGATGATCCTCTTCGGGACGCTCGGGTTCTTCCTCTTCGGATTTCTCCTCGTCCTCCGGTTCATCCCGTTCATTCCGATCCGCGAGGTGCAAGCGGACGAGGCGGGCTCGTGAAGGGCAAGGATCTCCTCGCGCGCTTTCCGGACGAGCGCTCGCTCGCCTCGGCGATCCGCGACCTGCGAAAGCGCGGGTACCACGGCATCGACGCGGCGACGCCGTGGGGCTCGGTCGAGGTGGAGCGCGCGCTCGACGCGCCGCACTCGCGCATCCCGTGGCTCGCGGGCGCGGTCGCGGCGAGCGCGGGGCTCACCGCGTGGCTGATTTTGTGGTGGACCAACGCGCACGACTACCCGATCGACGTCGGCGGCCGGCCGCTCCACTCGTTCTGGACCGACGTGCCGATCATCTTCGAGACGATGATCCTCACGTCGGGCATCACCGCGTTCCTCGCGTTCTTCGCCGCGTCGCGCCTGCCGCAGCTGCACCACCGGTGGTTCGAGCTCCAGAGCCAGGGCGAAGGATTCTGGCTCGCGATCGACGCGCACGATCCGGAGTTCTCCGGCGCGATCGAGAACGTGCTCCGCGCGCGCGGCGCGACCGAGATCGCGACGGTCGAGGAAGGGGGAGCGATGAACCTCGCGCCGCTCGCCCTCGCGCTTGCGCTCGCGTCGTGTGACGGGCAACCGATCCACGAGCTCGACCCGACGTGGTCGCGCATGATGGAGCAGAGGCGCGCCGACACCTACGGCGCGACCTCGGCGTTCGAGGACGGCATGGTCATGCGCGCGCCTCCGAAGGGCACGCGACCCATCGACGCGCACGAGGACGACGCGCCGCGGCCGGAGATCACGCGAGCGGCGATCGAGCGGGGGCGCGAGCGGTTCGAGACGCTCTGCGCCGCGTGCCACGGCGTCGCGGGCGACGGAGACAGCGTCGTCGCGACGAAGATGAAGCGCCGCCCGCCCTCGTTCACCGAGGCGCGCCTGCTCGCGCTCGACGCCCGCGAGATCCACGACGTGGCGCGCGACGGCTACGGCCTCATGCCCTCGTACGCGACGAAGCTCGACGCCGAAGAGCGCTGGGAGGTCGCGTACTACGTGCTCGCGCTTCGCCGGAGCCAGCACGTCGTCGCGCGCGATCTCCCCGCGGACAGGCGCGCAGAGCTCGAGAGGGCTCCATGAAGGAGCAGCTCTACATCGCGTGGCTCGCGGGAGCCACGTTCCTCGTCACGACGAGCCTCGGCGCGTTCCTCGTCGGCGCGGTGCTCCGCGTCTCGGGCGCGAAATGGTCGGTGCCGATGCGCCGCGTGCACGAGGCGATCGCCGGGGTCCTCCCGCTCGGCGCGCTCGCGTTCGCGCCGCTCGTCCGCGAGCTCCACGTCCGCGACGGGGTAGCGCTCGCCGTCGTCGTCTTCTTCGAGGAGTGGTTGCGCTCGGCGTCGCTCGCGAACAAACCGCGCGCGAACGCGATCGCCGCCGCGTCGCTCCCGATCGTGAGCCTCGCGTTCGGGCTCTTCGCGATGGACGTGCTCGCGCCCCGCGGCTGGACGTCCGACGCGTTCGGTCTCTACGCGCTCGTCGCCTCGTTCGGCGCGGGCCTCGCGACGACGACGCTCGCCTCGGCGCGCCTCGCCGTGCGCCTCCGCGGCGACCGCGGAGCACTCGAGCGCGATGGGTAGGCTCCAGCTCGTCGCGCACTGCGTCTGGGCGTACATCGCGTTCTCGGTCTACATGCTCATCTGGATCGCGGACCTGCCGCGCGAGATCACCTTCTTCCTCGCGCGCGAGCGGGGCGTCTGGGGCGGCATCTTGATCGCGATCGCGTTTGGTCGGTTCGTCGTGCCGTTCCTCTTGCTCTTGCCGCGCGAGCCGAAGCGGCACTGGGCGTTCGTCGGCGCGCTCGGCGCGCTCACGCTCGTGATGCACGCGCTCGAGTGCGTGTGGCTCGTCGTGCCCGACGTCGCGAGCGCGCCGCGCGTGCTCGATTTCGCCGCGATCGCCCTGCTCGGCGCGTGCGGCCTCGCGGTCGCCGCGCTTCGCTTCCGCCGGCACGACGCGCTCCCCGCCGATCCGAAGATCGACGAAGCGCTCGCCTACGAGGCCTCATGAGCGCGCAAACGCAGGAGCCCGATCACCTCCCGCTTCGCGCGCTGCTCGTCGTCGCCGCCGTCACGATCGCGATCTTCGCCGGCTCGGTCCTCGGCGCGGCGCAGCCGGCGCTCTCGGTCGAGAACGCGCCCGTGCCGCCGCCGCGCGACACGCTCGAGCGCTCGCTCGTCGCGAACACCGAGCGCGGACCCGAGCTCCAGCGAAGGCGCGCGCGCGATCTCGAGCGCTGGGCGTGGGTCGATCGCGACGCGGGCATCGCCCGGATGCCGATCGACGAGGCCATCGATCTCACCGTGAAGGAGCAGCGATGACGCTCCCCGACTGGGCGCGCCTCGCGCTCGGGCTGCCGCCCGAGGCGACGGAGACGGCCAAGCGCGTAGACGCGCTCCACGCGGCCGTCATCGGCACGACGTTCGTCTCGATCGCGGTGGTCGCGCTCGTCACGCTCGCGTGGGTCTCGCGCTATCGCCGTCGAACCCCGGACGACGTCACGCCGCGCGTCGTCGCGAGCGGGCTCCGCGAGTGGACGACAGCGACCGTCCTCCTCGGCCTCTTCATCGCGTTCTGGGTCATCGGCTACGCGCAATACCTCGACATCGAGACGCCGCCGAAGCACGCGGGCATCGTCTACGTCACGGCGAAGCAGTGGATGTGGAAGTTCGGTTACCCCAGCGGCCGCTCCACGAACGACACGCTCTTCGTCCGCGAGAACACGCCAGTCCACCTCGTGATGACCTCGCGCGACGTCATCCACAGCTTCTACGCGCCCGCGTTTCGCATCAAACAGGACGTCTTGCCGGATAGGTACGTGAGCATCTGGCTCGACGCCGCGAAGGCTGGGAGCTACCCGATCTACTGCGCCGAGTTTTGCGGCGTCTCGCACTCGCGCATGCTCGGCGAGGTGCGCGTGCTCGACGCGGCCGCGTACGAAAAATGGCTCGGCGGCGACGACGCCGTCGACATGATCGCGCGCGGAAGGTCCGTCGCCACGAAGAACGGGTGCTTCTCGTGCCACACGGTCGACGGCCAGCGCCACATCGGGCCCTCGTGGGCGCGCCTCTACGAATCGCGCGTCCAGCTCGACGACGGACGCACGTGGTCGCCGACGAGGCCTACCTCACGCGGTCGATGATGGAGCCGCTCGCCGATCGCGTCGCCGGTTATCCCGCGGTCATGCCGAGCTACCGCGGCGTCCTCTCCGCCGAGGAGGTGGGCGCGCTCGTGGAGCTCATTCGCTCGCTCGCGAACGGCGCGCCGACGCCGACGTTCGCGCTCCCAGCGCTCGCCGTCACGAGCGCCACCGACGCGGGAGCCGACGCACGATGACCACCGCGACCGACCTCGTCCTCCCGCCCGGCGCAGAGAGCTCGCCCAAGAGCTTCTACGGCGTGGAGACCACGTTCCGCTCGTGGGCGCTCACGACGGACCACAAGCGCATCGGCATTCTCTTCTTGTTCTCGACGACGGCGATGCTCCTCCTCGGCGGGATCTTCGCGCTCCTCATCCGCATCGAGCACCTCACGCCGACGCGCACGATCGTGAGCGCCGAGACCTACAACCGGATGTTCACGCTCCACGGCGTGATCATGGTCTGGCTCTTCATGATCCCAGCCATTCCAGCTGGTTTCGGCAACATCATCGTGCCGCTCCAAATCGGCGCGACCGAGGTCGCGTTCCCGCGCCTGAACCTCGCGAGCTACTACTTCTACCTCGTCGGCGCGCTCATCGTGATCGGCTCGCTCCTCGCGGGCGGCGTCGACACGGGCTGGACGTTCTACGTCCCCTACAGCTCGAAGACGCCCGCGACGGTCGTCCCGACGCTCATCGGCATCTTCATCGTCGGCTGGTCGAGCATCCTCACGGGCATCAACTTCATCGCGACGGTCCACACGATGCGCCTGCGCGGCGTCGGCTGGATGCGCATGCCGCTCTTCACGTGGGCGATCTACGGCACGAGCATCATCCAGCTCCTCGCGACGCCCGTCCTCGCGATGGCGCTCATCGTCATCGGGCTCGACCACCGCTTCGATTGGGGCCTGTTCGATCCCGCGCGCGGCGGCGACCCGGTGCTCTACCAGCACCTCTTCTGGTTCTACTCGCACCCCGCGGTCTACATCATGGTGCTGCCGGCGATGGGCGTCGTGAGCGACGTCATCCCGACGTTCGCGCGCAAGAACCCCTACTCGTACCGCGCGATCGTCTACTCGACGCTCGGCATCGCGTTCGTCGGGTTCCTCACGTGGGGCCACCACATGTTCGTCGCGGGCATCTCGCGCCTCGACGCTGGCGCGTTCGGGATCCTCTCGATGCTCGTGGCGATCTTCTCGGCGATCAAGGTCTTCACGTGGGTCGGCACGCTCTACAAGGGCTCGATCGATCCGAAGGTGCCGCTCCTCTACGTGTTCGCGTTCTTCTTCCTCTTCACGTTCGGCGGCATGACCGGCGTCGCGGTCGCGACGATGAGCCTCGACGTGCACTGGCACGACACGTACTTCGTCGTCGCGCACTTTCACTTCATCATGGTCGGCGCGACGTTCACGGCGTACCTCGCCGCGCTCCACTACTGGTTCCCGAAGATCACGGGCAGATGTACTCGGAGCGCTGGGCGATGATCGCGTGGTCGCTCGTGTTCGGCGGCTTCATCGTCACGTTCACGCCGCAGTTCTTCCTCGGCAACGGCGGCATGCCGCGGCGCTACTACGACTACCCGCCGCAATACCAGACGCTCCACGTCATCTCGACCGTCGGATCTTGGGCGCTCGGCCTCGGGATGCTCGTGGTGCTCGGCTACATCGGGCACGCGCTCGTTCGCGGTCCGCGAGCGCCCGAGAACCCGTGGGGCTCGCGCTGTTTCGAGTGGCGCACGTCTTCGCCTCCGCCGCGCCGCAATTTCCGCGGCCCCGTCGATTTCACGATCGGCGCCTACGACTACACGTCGCGGAAGGACCTGCCGTGACGCACACGGCCGAGCGCCACGATCACTTCACGACGCTCGCGCAGCAAGCGCAGGCCGTGAAGCTCGGACTCGCGGCGTTCCTCGCGAGCGAGGCGCTCCTCTTCACGGGCATCCTCGCGCTGATCACGGCGTACCGCGCGGATTGGCCCGCGGCGTTCGCGGAGGGCGTTCACCACAACACGAAGATACTCGGCTCGATCAACACGGGCGTGCTCCTCGTGAGCAGCATGCTCGTGGCGGTCGCGGTCGAGCTCCGCCGCGCGGATCGGGTGAAGGCCGCCGCGTGGCTCACGCTCGCGACCGCGGGGCTCGGCGTCGTGTTCGTGATCATCAAGCTGACGGAGTACTCGCACCACTTCCACGACGGCATCTACCCGGGGGCGCGCGGCGAGTTCTTCCGCACGCACCACGAGCGGGGCCTCCCGACGTTCTGGACGCTCTACTACCTCGCGACGGGGCTCCACGCGATCCACGTGACGTGCGGCGTGGGCGTCCTCTCGTATCGCGGCGCGCGCGATCTCTTCTCGCCGACGCACGCGTACGCGCTCGAGGCGACGGCGCTCTATTGGCACCTCGTCGACGTGATCTGGATCTTCCTCTGGCCCCTCTTTTATCTGGCATGAAGCCGACGTCGAAAAAACTCGCGGTCGGAGGCGCGCTCGTGGGGCTCGCGGCCGTGAGCTTCGGCGTGTCTTACGTCCACCTCGGGGGCGCGTCGCTCTTGGTCGCGCTCGGCATCGCCGCGGCGAAGGCGGTCCTCGTCGGCGTCGTGTTCATGGAGATCGGTCGCGAGCGCGCCTCGTTCAAGCTCGCGCTCCTCGCGGCGGCGTTCCTCGTCGCGACGCTGCTGACGCTCGTCGCGACCGACGTCACGCAGCGCGGGACGCCGCCGCTGCCGCCGACGCCGATCACGGATGATCGGACTGGCGCTTCGTGAAGACCGGGTGAGCGATCCACTTCGAGAGCGACTCGAGGTGACCGTGCGGGACGGGCCCGAAGTGCATCGTACCCATCAGCTTCGAGATCGAGCCCTTCGGGTCGATCTGCGCCGCGATGAGCATCTCGCGGATTCGCTCGCCTTGCTCCGCGGGCATCGTGGTCGAGAGCACGATCACGTCGCCGGGGATGGGCCCGATCGTCGTCAGGACCTTCGCGCCCTCGAAGGCGTGCGGCACGTTGGGCTGGTCGTTCTCGTACGTCGCGTACGTCGCGATCGCGTCGACGATGCCGGCCTTGAGCGCCTCCATGCAGCGCGCGTGCGTGTGGAAGAAGCGCTCTTCGCGGAAATCGACCGGCGTGGGGAGCGACGCGAGGTAGCTGCGCGGCACGAGGTATCCCGCGGCGCTCAGCTGCGAGACCCAACCGAAGCGGTGAACCTCGCTCGGCGAGTGGAGCGCGGCGGTCCCGACGATCGCGGAGAAATACGACGGGCTTCCGTTGCGGAGCACGGCCGCGCACGCGTCGGCCGCGCGATCACGCCGGAGATCGCGCGCGACGATCGGCGGGCACCAGGCCGCGTCGGCCTCGTGCAGGTGAACCGAGTCGTAGAGCGCGCGGTAGCTCGGCACGAAGACCGGCTGCAGCTCGAGCCCGATCTCGTCGAAGAGCGCGCCGATCTCGAGGACCGCAGCGGCTCCCGCTTGCGGCGTCGTGGCCATCGCGAATCGGACGACGGAGCTCATGGAGCGCCAGAACATACCACTTCGCACGCTTCTTGCGACTCCTCCCAACCATGCCCGCAGCAGAGCAAATCCTCGCGCAGCTCGGGGCTGCTGCCCAGCGCGGCGCGGGCGTCGCGATTGCGTGGCACGCGAGTTTTCTGCTGCTCGGGCTCGGGCTAGCGCTGGGCTTTCGCCCCTCGCGACGCGTCGCGGGGGGCTTGCTCGCGGCGCCCCTCGCGTCCGTTTCGATCGTCGCAGCGGATCACGAGCACGTCTTCAACGCGCTGGTGTTCGCGGTCCTCACGCTCGCGCTCGCGCTGCTCGCCCAGCGCGAGCGTTCGCGCGCCACCCTCGAGCGCTCGCCCATCGTCATCGCGGCGAGCTTCGCGCTCGTCCTCGGTTGGTTCTATCCGCACTTCCGGAGCGGCTCTCCGTTCGCGTACGCGTTCGCGTCGCCGCTCGGCGTCGTCCCCTGCGCGACGCTCTACGCCGTGATCGGCCTCGCGCTCTTCGGATTCGCGCCGCTCGGCGTCGCGTATCGGCTCGTGCTCGCGGGCGCCGGGTTCGTCTATGGCCTCTATGGAGCCTTTCGGCTCGGTGTGTGGATCGACGTCGGCCTCGTCGCCGTCGCGGCCGTCCTCGCGATCACGTGCATCGGCTTGCAACCGAGGGTCGCACGGAGAAGACTCACGGTCATGCGACCCGTCTTCCCGATCATCCTCGTCGCGATCGTCTCCGCGTGCGGCGGCAGCGCGCCCGCGACCACGACGCCCGCTTCCTCGCAAACCACGACGCAGACGAGCGCCGCCGCGCCGCTTCCCGATCGCGACCCTGCGCTCGCGCACAAGCTCGTCGCCGAGGGCGCCGTGCTCATCGACGTGCGAACCCCCGAGGAGTACGCCGAGCGCCACATCGAAGGCGCGGTGAACGTCCCCGTCGACGATGTCGCCAGCCACCCCGAGCAAGTGACGAAGCTCACCGGCGGCGACGTCCACAAACCGGTCGTCGTCTATTGCCGCTCCGGAAAGCGCGCGGGCCGCGCGAAGGAAGCGCTCGTGTCGCAGGGCCATGACCGCGTCACGAACCTCGGCGGCATCGACGACTGGGACAAGAAGTAGAAGGTCACGCGGTCGAGCGCTTGTCATAAGATGGCGCGATGGGGCACCAACGCGGAGCGCTTGCATTTCTCGCCCTCGCCGTCGCTTTGCCCGTCGCGTCGTGCAACTCCGCGCAGCCCGCGAAGGCGACGCCGCCGCGCATCTGCAAGGCGCCGCCCGCGACGCCGGGTTTTCCTTGGTTCCAAGAGGTGACGTCGGACTTCGGCCTCGCGTCGACGCCCGCGATCGTGGTCATCGCCGCGGACTTCGACGGTGATGGCTGGTCGGACCTCGTCACGAGCGGAGGCTCCTCGGCGCGCTCGACCAAGCCGACGCACTTCTTGTTCCTCAGTCGGCCGAACCCATTGGTTCCGGGCGCGCGCACGTTCGTCGACGCGACGCAAGACTCCGGCCTGCTCGCGACGCGCGACGGGCAAGGCGGCCGCGGCTGGGGCATCACGAACGCGGGAGATCTCGACGGAAACGGAACCGTGGATCTCGTCTTGTGCCCGTCCGACGAGATCACGACGAGCTACGCGCCTCAGGATCCGTGCGACGCGTTCCTCAACGACGGAAAGGGGCACTTCACGCTCGCGCCCCCGAGCGATCTCGACACGAAGCCGCACTGGTACCCGAGCGCGTCGCTCCTCGACTACGACCAAGACGGCGTCCTCGACTTCTGGCCCGCGACGGTCGCGCACTGGCCGTACAATCCGACCGACCCGAACGACCCGCCGACGCTCTATCGCGGCAACGGCGACGGCACGTTCACCAACGTCTCCGCGCAAGTCGGCCTGCCGACCGCCGACGGGACCGCCGCCTCGGGAAAACAGTGGCGGCACGTCTTCGGGGTCGTCGCGTGCGACATCGACGGCGACGGCGACGACGACATGATCTTCGCGGACTACGGCCGCGAGGAGAACCAGGTCTGGCGCAACGACAGCGGCACGTTCACCAACGTCGCGCACGATCTCGGCATCGACCACGACGATCGCCAGTCGTATCAGGACGACCAATCGTATCGCTGCTTCTGCGAGGCGAACCCGACGTCGACCGCGTGCTCACCGACGCCGCCCGCGCCCATCGTCGACTGCTGCGAGTTCTGCAAGCAGAACAACTACGCGTGCCCGAGCGTCACGTGCCCGCCGTATTTCCGCAACTGGTATCCGGGCTCCGGCGATCAACCGTACAACCTCGGCGGCAACTACTTCAGCTTCGCCTGCGGCGACATGAACAACGACGGCCTCATGGATCTCATGAGCGCGACGATCCAGCACGGCGACGTCGGGAGCTCGGAGGATCCTTCGGAGCTCATCATGAATCCCGGCGGCGGAGGGAAGTTCACGCGCCCCGGAAACACGACCAACGGGCTCGATCGGCCCGAGCCGCCGTCGCGCGGTCTCTACTGGAACCACGGCGACGACAACATGGTCATGGTCGACGTCGACCTCGACGGCCTGAAGGACGTCTTCAGCACGACGACGGGCGCGTACGAAATCTCCGACACGCACCACCTCTGGCGGCAGACGTCGCTCGGCAAATTCCAGGACATCACGTACCCCGTCGGCCTCCTCGCGAACGGTGACGTGCCGAACCTGCAAGGACCCGCGTTCGTCGACGTCGACGGCGACGGCGATCTCGACATCGTCGCGGGACAAGCCAACGGGCAGGCGATCCACGTCTACCGAAACCTCGTCGGGCAGAACCAGAACCTCACGCGCATTCGGCTCGTCGGCGCAGGCCCGGCCGCGGGAGGCGCGAGCCCGTCCGCGATCGGAGCGGTCGTGAAGGTGACGGCCGGCGGTCAGACGCAGACTCAGTACGTGAGCGGCGGCTACGGCCACGGCAACGTGCAAGGCGATCTCGTGCTCACGTTCGGGCTCGGCGCCGCGTGCGACATCGACACGATCGAGGTCCACTGGCCCGACGCGAGCCACTCGGTGTCGACGTACGCGAACGTCCTCGCGAACTATGCGATTACGCTCACGCAGGGCGTGACGGAGGTGGCGTATGCGCCGTGACCGCTTCCTCGTGACCGCGTCGACCGCGGCGCTCGTGCTCGGCGCCGCGTGCTCGAGCAACACGCCCGGCGCGGGCGACGCGAGCGCGGACGTCACGTACTACCAAGGCGGCGACGGCAACGTGTACGCGTGGAACGACGCCGCAGGCGCGTGCCAGCCCGCGCCGACCGACGCGTTCTCGCCCGTGAAGATCACGCCGCTCGTGAACCCGGTCTGCACCGACGCGCAGATCACGAGCCTCGTCACGCAGTGCTTCGACCCGAGCCTGCCGGACAACACCGCGTGCACGGCGTGGAAGGCGATCCCGGAGAACTCGAGCTGTCTCACCGGTTGCCCCATCGCGTCGGACATCACGTCGAGCTCGTGGGGACCGCTCGTGAAGATCACCAACCCCGGCACGATCGAGTTTTGGGATTACGGATCGTGCGTCGCGCTCATGGATCCGTCGCCCGCCGGCCAGGCGTGCGCCGACGCGATCGACGCGCAGCTCGAGTGCGAGAGCTACGCGTGCACCACGAACTGTCCCATTCCGACCACCGCGACCGACGACGCAGGCACGATCCGAAACGACCAAAGGGCATACATCGACTGCACGTACGCGGCCGACTCCGGCCCGTGCGCGAGCTACGTGAAGGCGGTGACCGACTGCGTCGCGGCGCTGCCGGCGAACGCGCCCGAGCGATTTTGCATCGACGGCACGCTCCTATCGCGCGATCCGACGTCGTTCAATCCCGCGGCCGAGAAGCTCTTCGGCGCGCAGTGCGGCGGAGCGCCGCCGCCCGACGGGGGAACCGACAGCGGACCCACGGACGCGTCGAGCGGCGGTTGACGCGCGCGCGTCAGGGACCCATGCCGGGGTCGAACATCGGCCGGCACTCGGACTCGCCCTCGAACCCCGGCCAGTGCTTGTGGTGGAGCTCCATGAACTCGCGCGCGATGCGGAGCGCGTCTTCCTTCGACTTGACGTTCAGGATCGCCCAGCCGCCGATCACCTCTTTGCTCTCGGAGAACGGGCCGTCGGTCACGGTGAGCTTGCCGTCCGAGAGGCGCACGCGAAAGCCGTCCTTGCTCGGCAATAGGCCGCCGGTGTCGACGAGCGTCCCATCCTTCATCGACTGCTGAACGAACTTTCCCATCGCTTCCATCAGCGCGGCCGGCGGCGGCGAGGCGCGGTACGACTCGGAGTGGCGAATGAACGTGAGGTATTTCATGGGTTCTCCCTTCTTTCGATCATGCGACGAACGGGCGTGGGCCGGATCGACAAGCCCGCGCACTTTTTTTAGCTCATTCGTGTGACCCGTCGGGCTCGATGTTGGCGAGCGCGTCGGCGAGCTGCTCGTCCGTGGCGTTCGAGGCGGACATCTCGAGCGCCACGCGCACCTTTGGCGAGGCCGTGACCGACGCGGCGAATCGGAGCCTTCGGCGGTCTGCCTCGTCGAGCCGGCCGGAGAGCGCGGCGGCCGCGTTCGCGCGCACGGCCGCGCCGTTGGCGGGATCTTCGATGACCTCCCAGAGTTGGTCACGCTCGAGGCCCGCGACGCGATAGTTGGCGTCCCCAGCGCCGAGCCGGCGAAGCTCCGCGACGCGCGCCGCGTCGGTGACGCGCTCGCCAAGGACGGGAGGCTCCGCGGCCTTCGGCGTGGAAGCGAGCGCCGCGATTCCTCGTTCGATGCGCGCTGCGATGTCGGCGACGTGCTCGGGCGAGCTGAGCGACAGGCTCACGCGCCTGCCCGAGCGAAGCCGCCGATCGTGACTGACGGATGCTCGAACGGCTCCACTCCCGTGAACGTTAGACCATGCGAGCGAGATGAAGCCAGGAAGGACCGCGCAAGCCGCGCCGAGCGACGATGCGCGACACCTTCTCGCCGAAGCGAATGCCGAGCTCCGGCACCACCCACGTCGGGTGTTTGGGGGCCTCCTTTCGCAGGAGCTCGAGGATGGCTGCTCGGTGCGGCGCGAGGTCGCCCGGGCGGTCCTCGCGGTCTTCCGTGAACGCCATGAAGACGGCCGCGGTCGGCTGGAGCGCTTCGACGAAGCGCAACGTCGTCGCGGTCTCGTCGGGGGTCTCGCCCTCGGCGCCGAGCAAGAACGTGTGGCACGAGCGGATGCCGTGGCGTCGCAAGGCCTCCTCGGCGCGCGTGATTCGCTCGACCTTGAATGGCTTGCGAAGCCGCGCGAGGACGCGCTCGTTGCCCGAGTCCGATCCGATCTCGGCTCCGACGCAGCCCGCCCGAGCCATCGCCGCGGCGAGCTCTTCGTCGAGCGTGGCGGGCGACGCGTAGCAGACCCAGGGCACCGGCGAGCCACGCCGCGCGATCGCGTCGCACACTTCGAGGGCGTGAGAGCGCGGAGTGTTGAAGACCGCGTCGACCAAGAACACGCACGACACGTCGCGTATTGCCGCGCGTTGGAGGAGCTCGCTTGCGACGCGCTCGGGATCGCGGAACCTCACCTCGCTCCCCTCGAGCTCCGGGTACGCGCAGTACGCGCAATCGAACGCGCAACCTCGCTTCGTCTGGACGTTGTCGGTGCCCTCGAGCGCGTAGTAACGAGGGTCGACGAGATCGCGCGCGGGCTCGGGCAGCGCGTCGAGTGGCGTCTTCGCGTAGGCCGCGCCGTACGTGAGCTTCGGCGCAGCGCCTCCCGCGACGAGCTTCGCGAGCAGATCGCGGAAGGCCCACTCGCCCTCACCGACGACGCCGTGATCCGCCTGGAGCTCCGCGAGCAGCGTGGTCGCGCGCAAGCTGAAGCCCGCGCCGCCGAGCACGAGCGGAGCGCGGCTCGCGGCGCGGATCGCCGCCGCCATCGCGCGGTACTCGCCGAGCAACCGCTCCGCGACACCGGAGTACGAGCTCGTCTGCAGGTTCCTCAAGCCCAAGCCGATGACGTCGGGCTCGAACGAGCGCACGCGCTCCTCGATGGCGACGAGCGGGCGCTCTTCGAAGCACAGGTCGAGGACGCTCACGTCGTGCGCGTCGCGCACCGCGCCCGCCACGGCCAAGACGCCGAGCGGCACGACGCACGAGGGCAACCGTTCGCGATTGGCGGACACGAGGAGCACGCGCATGAACCCGTCACCATCGGCTAGCTCACGAGGGGTGCGGGTTGACGACGGTCAAGAACGACCGTCGCGCGGGTCGTACGCTTCCACCATGGGCGTCATGATGTCTCGATCGCGCTGCCGGTGTGGCTTCAACCTGGAGAACCCCTTCGTGGTCCCCGAGCTCCACTACTCGCCGCCGAAGTGGGTGCTCCTATGCTTCGGCGCGACGCCGTATCCCTCGCACATCGACTTCCACTGCACGCGCTGCGACACGACCATCGGCACGACGAAGGACCCGCACGTGCTTCACGCTTACTGAGCGATACTCACCAAAGCCCAGGAAACAGCCGGAACCGCGTCGCGCGACGATACTCGTGGTAGCCCGCGAGCTCGTTCGTCAACAAGGCGTCCTCGAGGTGCGTCCGCACGAGCAGCGTGACGGCGAAGAGCCCCGCTGGGACGAAGCTCCAAGTCGACTGCATGAGGAGCGGATACCCGAGCGCGCCGATGATCATGCCCAAGTTTCCTGGATGACGAACGAAGCGGTACGGCCCGGTCGTACAGACCGCGTGCTGCCTGTCCTTCTGAATCCGAACGACGGCGCTGAAGAACGTGTTCTCGCGCAGCGCCCACAAGAAGAGGACCGCTCCCACGAGCTCGAGCAGGACGCCGACGATGAACCAAGTCATCGAGAGGCTCGGTCCCGAGCGGAGCTGCACGCCCGCGGTTACGAGCATCGCCAGCGTGAGCAGCAGGCCGAGACCGAGGAGCGCTTTGTCCGACGGGCGCGCGTCGGCCCGGAGCTTCGCGCGCTCGCTCGCGAGATCGGGGTGCGCCCGCAGGACCACGCGCTGCGCGACGTTCAACGCGAGGCTCGTGCCTCCATAGACCCACGCCTGCCAGACGACGAGACGACCCGCGCTCACCAGCACGATCGCGACGAAGACGATCGTGGCGACGAGGCTGATTAGAAACGCGCGCACGGCTACGAAGCGAGGAATCGGTTCCGCGCGGGGTCGTTGTAGCGCGCCCAGTCGATCGCGAAGGGCGTGACCCGGCTGACGCCGTCGCGCCAGCGAATGGTGAGGCCCATCGGCGTCACCTCGCGGTAGTTGCTGGTCTCGGGCAAATCGTTGCTCGTCGCGCCGCCGGCGGAAAAGAGCGTGAAGAGCGTCTCGTCGTACGTGGTGCGGAACCCCTCGACGATGCGCTCGTGACCGCGCACCAAGACGCTGCTGCCGATGCGCGCGAGGAAATGTCGGAACTGCTGCGAGCCGTAGCCGAAGCGCGCCGCGGCGGCTTGCAGCTCGTCCGGGACGACCTCGGTGTCGCTGGGATCGCTCCACATCATCTGAAAGCGCAGGTCCGGATCGTTGAGCGACGACAGATCCTTCCACTTCTCCGCGAGCGACGCGTTTCGCGGGATGCCCGCGTGGACGAAGAAGAACCGATCGAACGCGAGCGACGTCGGGAGCGCCTCGAACATGCGCATGTACTCGGCGAAGAACGCGTCGCTCGCCACGCCTTGCAGCCCCATCATTCCTTCAGCGGGCCGCACGGGCGCGAGGATGCGTCCTTGATGCTCCACGTAGTACTCGTGGTTGCCGCGGAGGAAGTAGACCGAGTCCGGCACGGTGACGAACAGGCGCATCGCCGTCCGCAAGACGCCGTCGAAGCTGAATCGGCCGCGATCGATGTAGTCGCCGAGGAGGACGAGGCGCACGTCGGGCGTGCTGGCGGGATCGTCGGCGTGGGCCTGCACCTTCGCGAGGAAATCGGTCTGCATGAGCGCGGCCTTGAGGCACGCGTAGCATCCGTGGAGATCGCCGAGGACGACGAGCTCGTACTCTGCGCGCGAATCGGGCGGAAGGACGTAGACGTGCCCGTCGAGGAACGGCGCCTGACCGGCGAAATCGCCGAAGGTCGCGGCGCCCGCGAGCTTGCTCGCGGCCTTCGCGCGCTGCGCCTCGAGCGCGCTCGTCACCTTGTGAACGAGCTCGAGGTCTTGCGCGGCGGCCTTCGCGAAGCCCGCCGGATCGCGCGCGTAGGCGCGCTCCTCGCGCGAGAAGAACGGGTGGTCGTCCACGCGCGGGACGAGCACCTCGGGTTTTTCGATCACGATGCGACGCTCGACGACCGTGTCAGGCGCTTCGAGGATCTCGATCTCGACCGGCTCCGCGAGCAGGCGCTGGATGTCGTCGCGCAGGCGCTCTTCGTTCGGGTGCGCGACGCCGTCGGCCAGGATCAGCTCGCCGACGATCTCGAAGAGGTTCGCCTGCGCCGCCGCATCGAACGGGCGAAGAAGCTCGTAGCAGCGGAGCGCGAGCTTCGCGTAGACGAACTGCTCGGTGCTCTCGCCCTCGGCGACCGACTCCGTGAAGAGCGCGGCGATCTCGCGATCGATCGCCGCCGCGACGCGCTGGAATTGTCCGGTGACGCGAGCGGTCGCGACCTGCCGCGCGAGCGGGTCCTTCACCGCTTCGAGCATGCGGTCCTCGACGAGCTTCGCGATCTTCTCCTGGACGAAGCGCTTCTCGGAGAGCGCGAATTTCCCGTCCATGTGCCCGAACGCCGTCAGGAGAAAGACGATCGCCAGCATCTGTTGCTTCGCCGTCGCCGGATCGGAGCTGAACATCGCCGCGTCGAATGTATCATCACGCCATGAGGGTGATACTCCCGTTCGTGATCGCCGCTTCGCTCGCCGCGTGCATGCAGGTGCCAAACCCGAAGTCGCAGGCCGGCGCGCCGAAGGTCGTGCCCGACCGGCAGTACCTCCTCGAGCACGGCGGCGGCAAGCAGCGCGTCCTCGTGTGGGACTGCCTCGACAACTCGCGCATCGTCATGACGAACTCGTGCCGCGAGCTCACGTGCGAGGGCGACTGGACCGTGCACAAATCGATGTGCGGCGGGGGCGACGGCTGGTGGGACGTCCCCGCCGACCAGCGGAAACCGATGCCGGAAGGGACCGGGTGGTGACGATGGAGACGATCAAAGCCTGGGGCGCTTCCGCCGCAAAGGCGCCGCTCGCGCCGATGACGATCGAGCGCCGCGATCCGAAGCCGCACGACGTGGTCATCGACATCGCGTTTTGCGGCGTGTGCCACTCGGACATCCACCAGGCGCGCGACGAGTGGTCCGGCGGGCTCTTCCCGATGGTGCCGGGTCACGAGATCGTCGGCCGCGTCGCGCGCGTCGGTCGCGACGTCACGAAATACAAAGAGGGCGATCTCGTGGGCGTCGGCTGCATGGTCGACTCGTGCCGCAAGTGCCCGCCGTGCCACGAAGGGCTCGAGCAGTTCTGCGAGAAGGGCAGCGCGCTCACCTACAACGGCACGGAGATGGATCGAACGACGCGCACGTACGGCGGGTACTCGACCCGCGTCGTCGTCGACGAGGGCTTCGTGCTCCGCATCCCCGCCGGACTCGACCCCGCGGGCGCCGCGCCGCTCCTCTGCGCCGGCATCACGACGTACTCGCCGCTCCGCCAATGGCGCTGCAAATCGGGCGATCGCGTGGGCGTCATCGGGCTCGGAGGTTTGGGCCACATGGCGGTGAAGCTCGCCGCGTCGATGGGCGCGAAGGTCACCGTGCTGAGCACGTCGCCGAGCAAAGAGGGCGACGCGCGCCGCCTCGGCGCGAGCGACTTCGCCGTCACGCGCGGCGGCGACGCGTTCACGCGCCTCGCGGGCAAGCTCGATCTGATCGTCGACACGGTCGCCGCGCCGCACGACTACAACGCCTATTTGGGCCTCCTTCGGCCGCACGGCGCGATGACGATCGTCGGCGCGCCGCCCACGGAGATGTCGCTCAGCCCGTTCTCGCTCATCATGGGCGGCCGTCGCCTCGCGGGCTCGCTCATCGGCGGCGTCGCCGAGACTCAGGAGATGCTCGACCACTGCGGCAAGCACGGCATCGTCTCGGACGTCGAGATCATCCCGATTCAAAAGATCAACGAGGCGTACGAGCGCGTCCTCAAGAGCGACGTGCGCTACCGTTTCGTGATCGACCTCGCGAGCCTGCGTTGACCCTCAGTCGAGCGGCGCTCCCTTGCCGATCCACGCGCTGACGAGGTCGATCTGCGCGGCGGTGAGAGGCGCGGTCTGCTCGGGCATTGGCCAGCCGTTGAAGCAGCTTCCGTGGCCGCGGAGCTTCTGGAGAAGGTAGCTCGCGCGAGGCTGCGAGGGCGCGACGACCGACATCCCAGCGCACTCGGGCGAAGGAACTCCGACGAGCGTGTCGTGCGCGGATTGCGGCGATGATAGGTCGATCGACTCCGCCGCGCTCGAACCGGCGTGACACCCGGACGTGGTGCACGTCGGCACGAAGAGGGGCGCGACGTCGGCCGTGAAGCCGACGTGCGTGGTCGTCGCGGTGACCTCGGTGGTGTTGGTGTCGACGTTGCCGGCTTGGTCCTTGGCTCGAACGACGAAGTAGTAGAGCGTGTCGCCGCCGAGTTCGGAGTCCGTCGCGCTCGTCGCCCCCGCCACGGTCACGACGTCCGGCGCTTGGAAATCCTCGCCGCCGCTCGTCTTCGACGCGTACACGAGGTAGCTGATCGCGGACGCCTGCGACACGTCGTCACTCGCGGGCGCCCACGCGAGCGCGACCGACCCGGGCGACTTCGTGACGGCGCTCGCCCCGCCGCCGAACGTGGGGCGCGTCGAATCGACCGCGGACGGCGTAGTCGCGCTCACCTCGAGGTTGTCGTGGCCGTCGTCGTTGTGCGCCCAGTCGAACGCGAGCACGACGAAGTAGTACGTCGTATTCGGCGGAAGCGGCCCGACGGCGTAGCTCGTCGCGCCCGGCGGCGTGAACGCGAGCGGCGCCCCGAAGTCTTCGCCGCCCGGCGTCGTCGACTCGAAGATGCCGTAGACGATCTCCGATTGCGGCGTGACGTCGTCGGTCGCTGGCGCCCAGGTCAGCGTGATCGAGCTCGGCCCCGGCGTGGCCGCGGCCGCGCCCGCGAACGTGGGACCGGTCGTGTCGAGCCCGCCCGGCGGCGGCCCAGCGTCGTCCGGCGGGAGCGACGCGACCCACGAGCGGAGCATCGCGATCTGGTCGCTCGTGAGCGAACCCCCAGACGGCATGTGCTGTCCAATGGCCGCGCACTCGGGATCGACCTTGCACAAGAGAAAGCTCTGCGTGTCGCTCGGCGCGCCGGGCTTCACGCGCATCACGCCCGCGCCCTCGTTCGCGGGCACGTCGACGAGGTTCGCGTAGTAGGCGCCCGGCGAGAGATCGAGGTGCAGCGGCGCATCGGCTCCGACGTGGCACCCGCTCGTCGCGCAAGTGGTCGAGAAAAGCGCGGCCGGCTCGGAGAGAACCGTCGCGTCGCTCGCGTCCGCGCCAGCGTCGCCCGGTCCGCCGCCCGTGAAGCACGCAGCGGCGAGCGCGGCGCCCATCGCCATCGCGAGGCCTCGAGCCATCCCCTCTATCTTACTTGATCGCGCCGCGCTCGCACTGGCGCAGCGGCCCTGCTTGCGGCAGCATGACCGCATCGCGTGACGGATGATCTCGGTGCGCTCCTAGACGTTGCGGTCGATTCCGTAATCGCCGCGGGACAGCGAATCACGGGCCCACACACACGTTCTGAGGGAACGGCGAATCACGCGCCCTTCACGACGGGCAACTTCGCGGCCCACCACGCGAGCATTCCTCCCGCGAGCTGCGCGGCGACGTAGCCGTGCTCGCGAAGCAGTCGCACGGCCGGGACGCTCCGGTGAGCCGACAGGCAGATGGCGACGACGGGGCGCGAGGGATCGAGCGCGAGCGAGACCAGGCGATCGCCGAGCGAGAGCACCGGGACGCTGAGGGATCCCGCGATGCGGCTCTTCTCCCACTCGAGGCTCGTACGCACGTCGAGCAACACCGGGGAGCTCTCGCCGCGCAGCGCCTCGAACAGCTCTCGCGGCGCGACCTCGGGGACCGAGCCGAAGGGGTTCCAGGTGCGCAGGTCGTCCCAGAGCGACATCGTCTCATGATGAGAGCACGCGGCTCCCCGAAAGGGTTCGCCCTCAACGGCGCGTGATCTCGCCGCCGAGCGTGAGCAGCGCGAACGCGGCGCCCTCCCACGGCGCGGAAACTCCAAGCGGAATGCCGCCGCGATAGCCGAGCTCGAACCCGATGACGAACCGCGAGATCTGCCCGCGAATGGCGAGACCCGCGCGCACGCCAAAGGTCGCGTGCCACGGAACGTCCACCACGGCCTGCTGCGCGCCGGTCGTGTCACGGAACGTCCGCTCGACCGCGGCGACCGACGGACCCACGTCGAAGGAGAGAGCTCCCGCGCCGTCAGCCATCGCCGTATACGAATAAAGGAGGTCGAAGAAATGGAGCGCCGGCCCGTGCCCAAGGCCCGCGATCGAGAGCTCGGTCGGCACGACCGTGTACGCAAACACGCCGCCGTTGCGACCCTCGCGAACGCGTGCTTCGCCTCCGAAGGAGGGGAGGCCCCAGGCCGCGGTGTCGGTGCCCCGGTGCGCGTAGACGGGGCCGACTACGGCGTCGAGATCGGCGTGCGGCCGATCGTCGGCGCGGGCAGAGACGCTCGCGAGTAGCGCGGCCGCGAGCGCGAAGAGCGCCATGTGTCGCATGGTCCAAGCGTGCCGCTCGTCGCGCTCGTCGCCATGGTCAATGGGTCGTGGTCATTACGTCCGGCACAGGGCTGTCAGTCCTCACCGGGCGCGCCGAGGCCGTCGCAGGTGAGCACGCGGATATCGATCCCCATCTCGGCTTCGAGAGCTTCGCGGTGTTTGGCGAAGCGCTCGCTAACGCTGCTTGCGTGAAGACGATTAGGTCAGGTGAACCTGTGGTGGAACGCGTGGTCGACGCGACGGAGCCGGAACGACAGCATGCTCATGACGACGCCGAACATGATCGCGTAGATGCCGAGAAACGTGACGATGATGAGCGCGCTCGCGGAGGGCATGATGAACGTGAGCAGCCCGAGCACGACGGACGCGGCCCCGCCGATCCCGTAGAGGAAGGGCGCATCGAGCTCGCGCCTCATCGCGACGGCGGTGGCGACCTGGAAGAACCCCGCGACGAGGAAGCGGATGCCCATGAGCAGGAGGAGGGTCAAGAGCGTGATTCCCGGCCACGCGAGCGTCGCGACACCGGCGCCGACGCCGATGAGCCCATCGATGACGACCATCCAGCGATGAGGTGCCGGTCCGCGCTTTGCCGCCACGAGGATGGTGATGATGCCGTCCGCGAAGGCGTACGCGCCGAACATCAGCGCGAGCACCCCGAGCGTGGGACCCGGCCATGCAAGCGCGAGCACACCGAGGACGATGCTCGCGATGCCGCGCACCAGGAGATACGACCAGCGCGGAGTCAGTAGAGTTTCCATGAAGCATCGAGGGGCAGCATTCGTGCCGGCTTGCCTCGTTGCTCAGCCGGCCTCGTCGAAGCGCTTCGGATCCAAAGCGCGAACAACCCGCGCAGGGTTGCCGGCGACGACCGTGAACGCGGCCACGTCGGTCACCACCACCGCATGAGCGCCGACGATGGCTCCGTGCCCGATCGTCACGCCCGGCAGGATGATCGCGTCGGACGCAATCCACACATCGTCCTCGATCGTGATCGGCCGCGAGGCGGGAGGCACACGGCGTTGATACAAGCCGTGGTACGGGCTGTCGAAGAAGCGCGCCCCGGGGCCGATCAACGCCCGCTCCCCGATGGTGATCCGCTCGGTGCAGCCGAACCAGACGCCGTCGTTGATGTACGAAGAATCTCCGATGCGCAGCAGCGCGTTCGGCTTCAGATCGAAGTAGATCGGCGTAATCGGAGCGTCGAACACCACCTCGTCTCCGATGATGAGCGTTCCTCCGGCGTTGTTGAGCCGGGGTGACCTTCCGAGGATTCGCGCTCCGATGCCCACGCGAGTGGCGTTGCGGAAGACGATCCGGCTCCTGACCTCGGAGCGCGCGAACCTCAGGCTTTTCTCGACGAAATGGACGAGCCCTCGCTCGAGGTTGTGGTCGACCTTCAGCTTCAGCTTCGCGAGTTTCGTCGACGGTACAGCCGCTCCATCCACACCCTCGGGGGGAGCAATGCGGGTGCCACGTCGGCATCTCCGGCGTGAGTTCGCGCACCGGACGAGCTGCGCGGCGCTCACTCGGCACATCTGATGCTGACAAATGGCACATCATGGAAACGAAAAACATCAACGCAAAGATCGATGACGTCGCGGCCAAGGCCAAAGACTTGACCGCGAAGGCCGGTGCCAAGGTCGCCGAGGTCGCCAGCAAGGCGAGCGACGCCGCCAGCGGAGCGGAAGGGAAGGTCGCCAAGACGACCTACAAAGGCGAGCACCGCATTCAGGAGAGCGCGGAGAAGGCCAGCCACGCCGCCAAGGAGATCCTCACGAAGGTGGTTCACACGGCGCAGGAGAGGGTCGAGAAGGTGATCCACGGCGCAAAAGAGCTCGCGAACAAAGCCGAACATCGCGGGCGAGAGCTGACGGGAAAACCCACCGCCGAGCCGGCCAGGCCCAAAGTCGAGAAGCCATCGAACTGAAGCGGCCACTTTCGGGACGACGTCGGGCCGTAGCAGTTGGCGTCGCGGTCGCAGGGCGGGAGCGGCGCACAATCGTCAAGCGCCCGCGCCTTCCCGTGCGTGCCATACTCGCTTCGATGCGTGTTGGCGACGTGGTCGCAGAGCGCTTCGAGCTGAAGAGCCTGGCCGGCGAGGGCGGGATGGGCTCCGTGTGGCGCGCGCTCGACCGTGCGTCGAACGCCGCGGTGGCACTGAAAGTGATGCGCGGGGCACAAGACGCGGAGCGCTTCGAGCGAGAGGCGGCGCTGCTCGCCGAGCTCGCGCACCCGGCCATCGTCCGATACCTCGCGCACGGCCGCGCGGGCGATGAGCTCTGGGTGGCGATGGAGTGGCTGGAGGGCGAGGACCTGCACGCACGTCTGGCGCGGGGGCCACTCGGGCTCGGCGCGAGCGTGACGCTCGCGCGACGCCTCGCCGAAGCGCTCGCCGCGGTGCACGCGCGCGGCGTCGTGCACCGCGACGTCAAGCCCGCGAACGTCCTCTTGCCAAGCGGCCGCATCGTGGACGCCAAGCTCCTCGACTTCGGGATCGCGCGGAGCGTGATGTCGCCGTCCCTCACGCGAACGGGCGTGCCGATCGGCACGCCCGGCTACATGGCGCCCGAGCAGGCGCGCGGCGAGCGTGATGTCAGCCCCGCCGCGGACGTGTTCTCGCTCGGCTGCGTGCTTTACGAGTGCATCGCTGGAGTGCCAGCGTTCGCAGGCGCGCACTTCGTCGCGATCCTCGCGAAGGTGCTCGTCCAGGACGCGCCACGCCTCTCCGGCGTGCCCGTCGAGGTCAGCTCGTTCGTCGCGCGACTTCTTTCGAAGGATCCCGCCGCGCGCCCTGCCGACGGCGCGGCGGCGCTCGCTGAGATCGCGGCCCTCGAGGCGCTGACGCGCGGCGAGGACGAGACGATGGTCCCCGGGCCTGCGCGGAGGCCGACCGCGCCGCCCTCGCTCAGCGGTAGCGAGTCGCGACTCGCGAGCGTCGTGCTCGTTCGAGGCACCATCGACCTCGACTCGCTGCGCGCGGCGGCATCGGCATTTGGGGCGCGCGCCGAAATTCTCGCCAACGGTACGGTGCTCGCCGTGCTCGCCCAGCCCGGTCCAGCCAAGGACCAGGCGGCCGCTGCGGCGCGGCTCACGCTCGTGCTCGCTGCGATGACCGGGGCGCGGTGCGCGCTCGCGACCGGGCGCGCCGCGCTGGGCGAGAGGCTTCCGGTGGGCGAAGCCATCGACCGTGCGTCCTCGATGCTCGCTCGAGGCGACGGCGTGCGGATCGACGACGTGACGCGTGGACTGCTCGACGCGCGCTTCGACGTGGACGGCGACGTGCTGCGCGGAGAGCGGCCGATGGAGGGCTCTCTCCGCACCGTGCTCGGCAAGCCCGTGCCCTTCGTCGGGCGGGCGAGCGAGCTGGCCGCGCTCGAGGGGCTCTTCGGCGCGTGCGTCGAAGAGGAGTCGGGGCACGCGGCGATCGTCACCGCGCCCGCGGGGGCCGGCAAATCGCGCCTGCTCCACGAGCTCATCGAGAAGTTGCGCGCGGCGCGGCCGGGGCTCGAGGTGTGGATCGGACGCGCCGATTCGATGAGCGCCGGCTCGTCCTTTGGGATCCTCGGCGACGCCCTGCGGCGCACGCTCGGCGTGCACGCAGGCGAGGACGTCGAATCCGGGCGCGACAAGATCCGCGAGGCGGCTCGCCGGCTCGGGCTCGAGCCGCGCGTCGCGTGGTTTCTCGGAGAGCTCGTGGGCGTGCCGTTCGACGAAGCGGAGAGCGAACAGCTCGCCATCGCGCGACGCAACGCTCAGGCGATGGGTGATCAGATGCGTCGCGCCTTCGAGGACTTCACGCTCGCCGCGTGCAAACGCGAGCCGCTCGTCCTCGCGCTCGAGGACATGCACTGGGGTGATGTCTCGAGCGTGAGCTTCGTCGATTCCACGCTGCGCCTCGCGTCGGAGCGGCCTCTCTTCGTCGTCGCGACCGCGCGCCCCGACACGTCCCTGGTCCGCGACCTCTGGAGCGAACGCGCCGCGACGCGCATCCCGCTCGGCGAGCTGGGCAGGCGCGCCGCCGAGAAGCTGGTGGGTGCGCTCTGCCCGGCGGCGAGCGCGGAGCGCGTGGCGCTGCTCGTCGAGCGAGCGGGCGGCAACGCGCTCTTCCTCGAGGAGCTGGTGCGCGCCGAGCTCGAAGGGCACGGCGCGCAGGCACCGGGAAGCGTGGTGGCGATGCTCCAGTCTCGTCTCGAGGCGCTCGCGCCGGAGCTGCGGCTCCTTCTTCGCGCGGCGAGCGTCTTCGGGAGGACCTTCTGGCGCGGCGCCGTGCGAGGCCTCACCGGCGTGCCCGAGACGTTGCTCGACGCGCTCCTCGACACGCTCGCCGAGCGCGAGCTCGTGGCTTCGGTCGCCGGCGGGCGATTCCCGGACGAGCGCGAGTACGTCTTCCGTCACGAGCTGATGCGGGAGGCGGCCTACGCGATGCTGACGGACGACGACCGCGTGCTCGCGCATCGTCACGCGGCGGAGTGGCTCGAGGGCGTCGGCGAGACCGACGCGGCGGCGATCGCCGAGCACTTCGAGAAGGGCGCCGAGCGCACGCGCGCCACGCCGTTCTGGCTTCGAGCCGCGAAGGATGCCCTCGATGGAAACGATCTCGGCGCGGCGCTAGGTCGTGCCGAGCGCGGCATCGGCTGCGGCGCAGAAGGAGAGCTGCTCGGCGCGCTGCTGTTCGTCGAGGCGGAGGCGTACGCGTGGCGCGGAGACAGCAGCGAGCTCGCCGCGGAGCTCGCGTCCGAGGCCGCGACGCTCGTGGGCGAAGCGCAGTGGGGAGACGTCGCCTCCCTGTCGGCGGCGCTCGCGGCTCAACTCGGCCGACGCGAGGAATTGGTCGCGTGGGCCGACAAGCTCTCCGCCGCGATCGAGCGGAGCGACGCGAGCCCGTCGGTCCACGCGGCGGCCGCGCGTGTGTCGTTCAGCTTGATTCACGAGGGGAAGCGCGAACGCGGAGAGGCGCTCCTCGCGCGGATTCCGCCAGCGAGCGGCGCGGTCGCCGCGGCGTGGGTGGCCGCGGCGCGCGCTCACTGCGCGCTCCTCGACGGGGATCCAACGGCCTACGTAGAGGGACTCGAACGAGCGCACGACCTCCTCGAGCGTGCAGGCCTCGTTCGGCCTGCATTGAGCCATCGTGTCAACCACGCCTTCGGTCTCATCGAGCTCGGCCGGCACGCAGACGCGGCGGCGACGCTCCGAGCCGTCGCCGCCGAGTCGGAGCGAATGGGGTTGCATCACATCAGCGCGACCGCGCTGCACAACCTGGGCTGGGCGCTCGCCCGCTCCGGGGATCTCGAGGATGCCCGGCGCGTCGAGGAAGACGCCGCTCGCGCCTTCGAGCAGGACACGCGGATGGAAGGCGCCTCGCGCATCTACCTCGCGCGGATCGCGCTCGCGTGCGGGGACGCGTCGCGCGCGGAGAGCGAGGCTCGCGCCGCGCTCGCGCTGATCGAGTCCTTGCCGCCTCTGCGTGCGCACGCCCTCGGCGCCCTCGCCGCGGCCCTTCGCGCGCGAGGAGATCTCGACGGCGCCGCGAGCGCTGCGAAGGAGGCGATCTCCACCCTCGAAGCGCACGGCGCCGAGGACGGAGAGGCCTTCGTGAGGCTCACGCACGCGGAGCTACTCGCCGACCTCGGCGACCACGCCGGCGCGCGGGCGGCTCTCCGCCACGCGCGTGACCAGCTCCTCGAGCGCGCTCGGAAGATTCGCTCCCCGAGCACGCGCGACGACTTCCTCACGCACGTCCCCGAGCACGCGCGCACCCTCGCGCTGCTTCGGGAGTGGACCGGCGAAGCGTAGTCCTTGACGGACCATCGCACGCCGGCCCAGTGTGTTGTCGAGGAGATCCACCCATGAAGGTCGGAGGGCTCGTGGTCCTGCAGGGCGTCGCCTTGGTCGCGGCGCTCGCGTGCGGCTCTTCATCTCCTCCAACGCCCGACGCGGGTCCCGCCCTCGTGACCGTCGGTCAGGACATCGACGATCACACGCCGCGAACCCTCACCACGAGCTGTCCGCTGCCGAAGGCTTTCTACGACGGCCTCACGAGCGCTTCGGTGACGACGCAGCAGCTGAACATGCCGAACATCGGGCTGACGATGGCCAACGACGTCAACCGCCTGCACTGGAGCGACGAGATCCGCGGCCAGGCGGCCCTCGCGCCGCAGCTCGCGTGCATGGTCGCGAGCGACGTGCGCACGGCCGTCGCGCTCGGCGACACGGACACGACCGTGCGCGAGCTGCTCGTCGCGCAAGGGATCTACGGCAACCGCACGCAGTACCAGGTGAGCCGGTACGACCGCGCCATCGCGGTGGACGCCGCGGCGCAGCCGCTCCTCGCCGCCCTGCAGCAGTTCTACACGCACCCGATGTACGCGGGTGACACCCGCGCGCCGTTTCCAGACTGGAGCGACCAGGCGGCGAGCGTCGCTGCGCAGGTGGCGACCTTCTCGACGAACGCGCAGACGGCGCTCGCGCAGGCCATCCTCGGCCTCCTCGCGGCAGCGGACCTGCGCGACCAAGCGCTCACCGGTGGCGCGCTCGGCTTCACCGACTGGCAAGCGCAGATGAAGACCTACTTCGCCGGCAAGAACACCAACACCGTCACCACCTTCGGCAAAGCCTACGCGGCGGCCAACACGATGACCGCGGCGACGGACTACGATCTGCTGTCACGCGCCGGTCAGCTCGCGGTTCGCTCCGTCGAGTCCCTGCGCCTCGCCCTGAAGAACGAGCCGCTGCAAGACGGCACCACGCTCGACCTCACCGGCCCGCTCGGTCGCGTCATGGTGTCGCTCCAGCAGAGCAACGACACGTGGTCGGGAAACGACTTCTTCCTCCTCGTCGACGGCGGGGGCGACGACGTCTACCAGGGCGACATCGCGGTGAACGCGGATCTCTTTCACCCCGTCGCCGTAGCGCTGGATCTCGCCGGCAACGATCAGTACCTCCCCACGAAGCCGTACGACCCCTTGACCAACGGCGCCCCCGTCGACCGCGGCCAGGGCACGGGACAAGGCGCCGGCTGGTTCGGCATCGCCATCCTCGACGACGCCGCGGGCGATGACACGTACGAGAGCGAGTACTACCAGGCGTACGGCACGTGGGGCGTCGGAGTCCTCGTCGATCACGGCGGGACCGACACCTACAAAGGTTACTCACGCAGCCAGGGAGCCGCCGACTTCGGCTACGGATTGCTCGTCGACCTCGGCGGCGGCAACGACACCTACGAGACGCTCCACAACAGTCAGGGTTTCGGCGGACCCCGCGGCATCGGCTGGCTCGTCGACGACGCCGGGGACGACCACTACACCGCGCTGACGACGCTCATCCCCAACGATCAGGCCAACGCACCCTACGATCAGGAGGGCAGCAATTTTTCGGGCGCGCAAGGCTTTGGCTGGGGGCTGCGCGTTTGGGACTCGAACGGCAACCCCGTCGCGTACCTCTCGGGTGGGCTCGGCGGGTTGTTCGACTTTGCCGGGAACGACACGTACGTGTGCGCGGTGATGTGCCAGGCGTGGGGCTACTTCTACGGCACCGGGCTCTTCTACGACCAGAGCGGCAACGACGCGTACACCGTCTGGCACAAATACGGTCTCGGCGGTGCGACACACCAGGCCGCCGCCGTGTTCATCGACGCGCAAGGCGCCGACCACTACGAGTACGCCTCGGGCGGCATCGCGACGAATGGCGGCAGCGAGGGCGTGGGGCTCGGCTACGACGTGAGCGTCGGCTTCCACATCGACCGCGGCCCGGAAGCCGACGTCTACAAGTTCGACGCGGACAAGCAGATGTGGGGCGAGGTTTTGGGCGTCGCGCGCTTCCCTGGCATCGGCGTGCTGATCAACGAGGCCGGTGACGACCAATACAACCTCCCTGGCGTGATGGGCGCGTACGCGCTCGGCATGACCGACATGCCGACATCCAACCCGCCGTATCGCACGGCAGTTCCGCAGACCGCGAACACGATCAGCCTGGGGATGTTCCTCGACCTCGGGGGCAACGACACCTACGCCGCGACGGGGTCGCAGGCCGTGAACAACGCGACATGGAAACAGACAGGGCCGACGACCAACAGCACCACGGACGTGTTCGATCCCGCGCTCGATCACGGGTACGGCTTCGACGGCGAGCAGGTGTGGGCACCTTGGCCCTGAGGCGGAGCGCGCGCGATCTCGCTGAGTTGGAAGTGGCGTCCCCAGAGGGATTCGAACCCTCGTTAGCGACGTGAAAAGCCGCGGTCCTGGGCCTCTAGACGATGGGGACGTATAAAAGCGGACGCCTCTCTATCACGGACGCGCGACTCGGACCAAACGGACGTTGTGTGCTAAGCGAGACGCGGATGTTGAATACGGGCAACGGCGTCGCGCGGCACGACGCCAAAACGGCGGAAAATGAGGCTCGTCGCGCCGTTCACGCCGCCCGCCTGGTCCAGCCGGAGTGGGCCTCGCGCACGCTCGACGATCGCTACGCCGCCCTCGAGCGCGCCGCCAAGCGCATGCTCCGCGACCGCGGGAGCCTGCTCCATCTCGTCAAGGACGAGATGGGCAAGCACGAGGTGGAGGGGCTCTTCACCGAGGCTCTCGGGCCGCTCGACGCGATCAAGGCGTGGAAGAAGATCGTCGCGCGCTCGCAGAGCCGGCGCGTCTTCCTGAACCCGATCGCCTTTCCGAAGAAGCGCGCGCGCATCACGATGGTGCCGCGCGGCGTCGTCGGGATCATCGCGCCGTGGAACTTCCCGGTCTCGGGGCTCTACCGCTCCGTGATCCCCGCGCTGCTCCTCGGCAACGCGGTCGTGCTCAAGCCGAGCGAGCACACGCCCCGCGCGAGCGCGTGGTTCGCGGACCACTTCGCGCGCGAGGTTCCGCAAGGCGTCATCAGCGTCGTGCAGGGTGATGGCGCGGTCGGCGCGCAGCTCGTCGAGAGCGGCATCGACGCGTGCGTCTTCACCGGCTCGGTGCGCGCGGGGAGCAAGGTGCGCGCGCGGTGCGCGGAGCTCGGCATCCCGTCGAGCGTCGAGATGGGCGGAAAAGACGGGGCGATCGTGCTCGCGGACTGCAATCTCGATCGCACCGTCATGGGCATCACCCATTGGACGCTCGCGAACGCGGGTCAGTCGTGCGGCGGCATCGAGGTCGCGTACGTCGACGAGCGCATCGCCGACGCGTTCGTCGAGAAGATGCGTCGCGCGTGGGACAAGCTCCGCACGGGCCCCGGCGACGAGGACGTCGAGGTCTCGCCGCTCGGCAACGACAAGCAGCTGCAGATCGTCGAGGCGCACGTGAAGGACGCGCTCGCGAAGGGCGCGACGCTCGTCACGGGTGGCAAGCGCACGACGGGCCGCGGGTACATGCCCACGCTGCTCGACCACTGCACCGCGGACATGGATGTCGTCCGCGAGGAGACGTTCGGCCCGGTGCTGGCGATCGTGCGCGTCTTCGGCGCCGACCAGGCCGTGCGCGCGATCAACGAGGCGAAATACGGCCTCGGCGCGTCGATCTGGACGAAGGACGTCGCGCGCGCCGAGCGCCTCATCGAGCGGCTCGACGTCGGGGTCGCGTGCGTCAACACGCACCAGTTCACGGGCGCCGTTCCGCAGCTGCCGTGGTCGGGCACGCGCTCGACGGGGTTCGGCGTGGCCAACAGCGACCTCTCGCTCCTCACGTTCGCGCACCCGAAGACGATCGCCATCGACGAAAACGAGCTCGAGCCGTTCTTCATGCCGTTCGACCGCACGCTCCGCGATCTCGGCGAAGCGCTGGTGAAAGCGCAGCTTGGCGATATCCTCGGCGCAGCGAAGCTCCCGCTCCTCTTGCGTCGGCGCGCCAAACGCATTCGCGAATTCTTCCGATGACCGCGTACTGGAACTACATCAAAGTCGAAGAGCTGCTCGCGCTGCAGAGCGGCAACGCCGCGACGGACGAGAACCTCTCGAACGACGAGGTGATGTTCATCACGATCCATCAGATCGACGAGCTCTGGTTCAAGCTGGTGCTGCGCGAGCTCGTGTCGGTGCGCGATCTGTTCGCGCAGCCGGTCGTGCCGGAGCAGTCGCTCGCTTCGGCCGTGCGCGGCATCCGCCGAATGCAGGAGCTGCTCGTCCACCTCGCGTCGCACTTCACGCTGATGGAGACGATGACGACGCGCGACTACCTCGACTTCCGCGACAAGCTCGGCTCCGCGAGCGGCTTCCAGAGCGGGCAGATGCGCGAGATTGAAATCCTGCTCGGCCTGCCCGACGAGGAGCGCATCAGCCTCGGCGGCGGGCAGGGGAGCTACCTCGAGGCGCTCCGCGACGGAAAAGGCGCGCCCTCGAGCGCGTACCACCGCGTGCAGATGCGGCTCGCCGACAAACCGTCGCTCCGCGAGGCCATCCGCGACTGGCTCTATCGCACACCGATCCAAGGCTCGATGCCAGGGCAAGAGGACGACGAGCGCGCCGTCTCGGCGTTCATCGACGACTACTGCGCCGTGCACGAGAAGGTGACACGCGCCGCGTTCGCCCCGCGCGGGGACTCGCCCGAGGTCCGCGATCGCCTCGAGAAGGAGATCGCCGCGACGCAGTCGTTCTTGCGCGCGATGGACGCGCCCGAAGAGGAGCGCGCGCGCGCGTCTCGCGTTCGCTCCGCGCTCGTCTTCATCGAGAGCTACCGTGAGCTCCCGCTGCTCGCGTGGCCGCGAGAGGTCATCGACGCGATCGTCGCGTTCGAGCAAGCGTTCGTCGTCTTCCGCCAAAGGCACGCGCGCATGGTCGAACGCGTCATCGGGCGACGCACCGGCACCGGCGGCTCGGCTGGCGTCGACTACCTCGACACGACGGCGCTGAAATATCGCGTCTTCCGCGAGGTGTGGGCCGTGCGCACGCTCCTCGTTCGCAAGGGCGACCTGCCGCCGCTCCAAAAGCCGGAGATCTACGGCTTCGCGAGCGGCGCGCCGTGAGATGGCTGGTCCTCGCGCTCACGTTTTGCGCGGCGTGCTCGAAGAAGGATCCTCCGAAGGCCCAAGACGCAGCCGCCGCCGAGACGGTGCGCGAGTTCGATCGCGACGAGGACGCCTTCGACGCGGTCCTCAAAGACGACCCCGCGGTGCTCGCGATCGGCGAAGCCCACGCGCAGCGCGGCGCGACCGCCGCCTCGTCGACGAAGCGCTTCACCAACGAGCTCCTCCCGATGCTCGCTGGCCGAACGAGTGACCTCCTCGTCGAGCTGATGATGCCGCCGAAGGGTTGCGTCAAACAAACCGAGACGATGCGCAGCGTGCAAAAGCCTGTCGTCGCGCAACAATCCGAGACGAACCAAAACGAATACGTCGCGATGGGCGAGGCCGCGCGCAAGCTCGGAATCGTCCCCGATTTGCTCCGCCCGACGTGCGACGACCTCGCCGCGATCAACGACGCCGGCGACGACGCCATCGAGCGTTCGCTTGAAACCATCGCGCGCCTCACGACGAACCAAGCGACGAAGATGATCGAGCGCCGTGGCGCCAAGATGGTCGTCACGTACGGCGGCGCTCTCCACAACGACGCATCCCCACCCGCCGAGCGCGTCCAATGGTCGTACGGCCCCGCGCTTTCGAAGCAAGTCGACCGCTACGTCGAGCTCGACCTCTACGTTCCCGACTTCATCACCGACGAAGAAAACTGGCGCAAACAGCCCTGGTACGCCGACTACCAAAAACACAAAGCCGCCAACAAACCCCTCCTCTTTACGCTCGCCTCAAAGAACTACGTCCTCATCCTCAAAAAGCTCTGACCTGGCCCCGTGCCGGCCCAAAGGGCCAACGTGCCAAGGGAGAAAAAAGCGACGCATCGTCCGGATCCGAACGATCTGGCGCATTTTCGTGTCTTGAAGGGGTGGGGTTTGGGTGGCACGTCGAGTGCTCTGGGCGGCGTCATGGACGCTGTTTTGTTTGGGTTGAAGGGCGGGCACTTGTCGGCATCGCGATTTGCTCGGCGGGCGTTGAGACCGTTCGCGCTCACGCCTGCGCGGTTCGATTTGATGAATGCGCTCGGGCGACGTGGGGCGCGGCAGTGTGATTTGTGGCGGCGGCTCAACGTGGTGCGCTCGGTGGTGTCCGAGATGGTCGGTGCGCTCCTCGAGCTCGGCTGGGTGAAGCGTGTTCGCGCGGCGGATGGGCGAACGTGGCTCGTCTCGCTGACGAAACGTGGACGCGACGTATTCGAGCGCGCGTACGCGCGATGGGTCGAGAGCGGCGACGCTGCGGTTTACGTGGACGCCGTCCTTGTGGATCGTCAGTTCGAGGTCGACCCGGCGCGATCTCGCATCGAGCTGATCACGCTCACGGCCAGGTTCATCGACGAGCTCGGTTGGGAGTTGCCACGCGCACGGTCGCTCTATCCGTGGGATCCGGCGGACTACTATTTCTTCTTCGCGGACATGGATCCGCCGAGCACGTACGGGCCTGTGCCGTTCGTCACGTAGTCCAGAAGCGGCGCTCGGCGCGCGGGTGCGCGGCGTCGCCGGCGATCTCGAGGAATGGCCTTCCGGGGACGCCGCGTGGGAACGCGAAGCTCGCGGTGTTCGAGTAGCCGTCGCGGTCGGCGATCTCGTGCGCGTGGCCGAAGACGACGAGCTCGGCGCCGCTCGCGCGCGCGACGCGCCTCGCGCCGTCGTCGAGTCGCGCGGGGACCTTGCCGCCGTAGCGATCGTGGCCGCGTGACCAGCTCCACGCGAGGCCCGCGAGACCCGCGGCGCCGAGGACGAGCGCGAGCTGCCTCTTTCCGAGCGCGAAAGCCGTGAGGCCCGCGAGCACGGAGACCGTCGCCGTCACGCGATCGAGGTAGAGACGCGCGACCGTCGCGCGGAGGCTCGTCATCGTCGGCGTCGCGCGCTCCGCGATGAGCGCGCGCGCGGTGGCCTCGTCGATGCCCGCGTCGGTCAGGAACGCCTCGAGCGACGCCTCGGCGCGCGCGGCGTCACGCTCGCCGTCCCAGAAGCGGCCGCTCTTGCCGAGCGCCGCGAAGGCCGCGCGGAAATATGTGTAGACTACAAATGGTCCGCGGCGGCCGTACCAGCGGAACGCGCTCGTGAAGAGCTCGAGCGGCGTCTTGTCGTTCGCGTTGAGGTAGGCGAACGCGCCCGTCTTCGCGATGAACTCCTCGACGAAGTGCACGCCGAGCGTGCCGCGCGCGGACGCGAGCGGGTGCGCGGGCGCGTTGTCCGGGTCGTACAAATGGCCGTGCTCGACGTGGAGCGCGCCCTGGCGATGGAACCACGGCGTCACGCGCACGCGCGATGCGGCGTCCCCGGAAAGCTCGAGCGCTCGCGCGACGTCGCCCGACGCGGCCACCTCCGGGTCGTGATTTCCCGCGAGCCACACGATTTCGCCGCCGCGCTCGACGTGCTCGCTGACGGCGGCGGTCGCGAGCGGATGAGCTCGGAAACCCGACGCGAGATCGCGCGCGCCGCGCTCTTCGGCCGACAAGTCGAGGAAATCTCCCGCGAAGATGAGTCGCGCGCCGGGATGCGCTGCCATCAGCGCCGCGAGATCGCGCTCCACGTTTTTGGGCGTGTGAGACGAAAGATGCAGGTCTCCCAGCACGAGCGTACGCATGGCGTGGTTCGGGCAGCACATAGCATCTCTTGGTATGCTCGTCGTCCGCGCGTGCGACTCGTCCAACGCATCGTCGAAGATCCTCACCCGTGCTCGTACCTGCCCGAGCGCATGGCGTCGCTCGAGGTCCGCGTGATGCTCGACGTCACGCCGAGCGAGCTCGGCACGATGCTCGCGCGCGGCTGGCGCCGCTTCGGGCCCTGCTACTTTCGCCCGCAGTGCGCGGCTTGCGAGGAGTGCGTCACGCTGCGCGTCCGCGTCGACGATTTCCACCCGACGCGCAGCCAGCGCCGCGCGCGAAACCGGGCGGCGCGCCTTCGCCGCGTGGTCTCTCGGCCCATCGTCGACCACGCGCGCCTCGACCTTTATCGAAAGTGGCACGCGGAGCGCGAGACCCACCGCGGCTGGGAGCCGTCTCCGCTCCGCGCAGAGCGTTACGCACTCGACTTCGCGTTTCCGCATCCCGCCGCGCGGGAGGCCACGTATTGGGACGGCGATCGCCTCGTCGGCGTCGGCCTGTTCGACGAGACGCCCGACGCGCTCTCCGCCGTCTACTTCTTCTATGACCCCGAATTGCGGCGGGATTCGCTGGGTGTCGCGAACGTGGTCGCGCTCATCGAGGAGGCGCGCGCCGCAAAAAAAGCGTGGATGTACCTCGGCTATCGCGTCCGCGGTTGCGAGTCCCTCGAGTACAAATCCGGGTTCGTTCCGCACGAGCTCCTCGCCAGACGTCCAGCCGACGACCAAAACGCTTCGTGGATCGTCGGCGCGGCCGCTGCTAAGTAACCGGCCGTGCTGTCGCATTACAACGTCGCGCCGTCGTCGCCGACGCTATCGCCCGCGCAGCTTCGCGCGGCGCTCGCATTCGCAGAAGCCATCATTCCCGGGTCGCCGAGCACGCCCGGCGCCGACGAGACCACGATCGCGCGCCTCGAAGAGGTCATGCGCGCCGTCAGCCCGCACGTCGTCACGGGCTGGAGCTCGGCGCTCTCGCTCCTCGACCAAGCCGTGCGCTTGCAGCGCGGCAAGCCGTTTCACGCCCTCTCGCGCGCCGAGCAAGACCACGTCCTCGTGAGCTGGGAGAAGAGCCCGATCCTCCGCGGCCCGCTCCACGCGCTCTCCTACATCTTCAAGATCGCCCACTTCGACTCGCCGCGCACGTACACGAAGATGGGCGGCGAGCTCCGCGTCATCAACAACGTCGAGACCGCGCGCTGGGAGCGCCAGATCCAGAGCGCGCGCACGTGGACCGAGTCGCGCGACCTCGAGTGCGAGGTCGTCATCATCGGCACCGGCGCGGGCGGCGCGGTCGTCGGTCGCGAGCTCGCCGATCGCGGGTACGCCGTCGTCTTCATCGAGGAGGGCTCGTACCGAAAGCGCAACGACTTCGTCGGGAGCTTCATCCACGCGCACTCGAGCTACTTCCGAAATACGTTCACGATCAGCCCGTCGCCCGTCACGCTCTTGATGGGCAAGCTCGTCGGCGGCTCGACCGCCGTGAACACGGGCACGAGCCTTCGGCCGCCGCCGTGGGTGCTCGACGAGTGGAGCGAGAGCCTCGACACCGACGACTTCTCGCCGGCGGCCATGACGTCGTACTTCGATCGCGTCGAGCGCATCCTCCAGGTGTCGCCCGCGGAGCGGAAGTACATCGGGCCCATCGCCGACGTCATCGATCGCGGCTGCGCGACGTACGGTTGGAGCGCGCGCGCGATCCCGCGCAACGCCGTCGGCTGCGAAGGGCAGGGGTTCTGCGACTACGGCTGCGCGGCCGGCGCGCGGCGAAGCGTCGAGATCTCGTATTTGCCCGGCGCGCTCGAGAAGGGCTCGCTCGTCGTCACGGATCTCCGCGCCGACCAGATCATGATCGAGGGCGGCCGGGCCGTGGGCGTCTCCGCGCGGGATGAAGCGGGCAACCAGTTCCGCGTGCGCGGCAAGGCCGTGATCCTCGCGGGCGGCGCGGTGCCGACGCCGATGCTCCTTTTACGCCAGGGCATCGCGAACGCGAGCGGCGAGGTCGGCAAGAACCTGAGCCTGCACCCGAGCGGCGGCGTCGCCGGCGTCATGCCGGATCGGCTCGACCCCGACAAGCACATCCCGCAGGGCTACATGGTCGACGAGTTCCTGCGCGACGGGATGCTCATCGTCGGCGCGCAGCCCGACGTCAACATCGGCCACATGTTCTTCCCGTACACCGGCCCGAGGCTGATGCGCGCGATGGACGAGCTCCCCTACATCGCCGGGTTCGGCACGCTCATTCGCGATCAAACGCGCGGACGCATCTGGACCGACGTGAAGGGCAACCCCGCGATGACGTACAACCTCGTCCCCGAGGACGTCGACACGATGCACCGCGCGATGATCCACACGGGCGAGATGCTCCTCGCCGCCGGCGCGCGCCGCCTCTACATGGCGCTCCTCGGCAGCGACCCGATCGAGAGCCCCGCGGACTTCGAGCGCTTCAAGACGCGCAAGCCGAAGTCCTCCGAGATGGCGCTCGTCAGCTATCACCCGCTCGGCACGTGCCGCATGGGGCGTGACCCGAAGACGAGCGTCGTCGATCTCGATCACCAATCGCACGACGTCCCCGGCCTCTTCATCGTCGACGGGAGCACCGTTCCCGGTCCGCCCGGCGTCAACCCGCAGGTCATCATCATGGCGATGGCGACGCGCGCCGCCGAACGAATCGCGGCGCGCCTCTGATGTTTTGAGATAGTAGTGAGCCGGAATGGCTCATCAACAGGGGGAGCTGCGCCTGCCGCTCCAAGTGGGGACGTCGTCGCTCGCGGGCTTCGCACACGCAGCCGCCACGTTCGTTCCGGGGTGCTTGCTCATCGGATCGATCGCGCTTCCCGCGCTCCTCGCGCCGTGGGACGACGCCGCCGAGATTTATCCGCACCTCATCGTGCCGTACGGGTTCGCGATCTTCGCGGGCATCGCGCTCATTCTCTACGCGCGCAAGCACGTCGGGCTCGCGTTCCGCGAGCGTCCTAGCGACGTCGTCTTCGGCAAGGACGGCCTCCGCATCGAGGGCGGCCCGAAGAACGGCACGCAGATCGCGTTCGTCGACATCGAGGCGGCGCGCGTCGTCGGTCGCCACGAGAAGCTCGAGCTCGTCGACGAGAAGGAGAGCAAGAAGGAAAACTTCTGGCGCCTCGTGCTCGATCTCCGCGACGGCAGCCGCGAGCAGCTCGCGAGCGCCGAAGATCCGCGCGAGCGCGACTCGTTGCAGTCGCTCTGCGACTCGATCCGCGCGTCGCTCACGAAGCCGGGCGAGCAGCGCGTCCAAAAGGCCGCGCCCCAGGCGCCGCTCCGTTGCCCGAGCTGCCTCGCGCCCGCCGTTCCGGGCGACGCGGAGATGGTGCCGTGCCACTTCTGCAAGACGCCCATCCGCATGCCCGACGACGTGCGCGCGCGCATTCGCGCGGTCGATCAGCGCCGAGCGGCGAACGCGAAGTCCGAGAAGCTCGTCGCGAAGCTCGTGAACCAGCCCGGCGCGCTACGAACGAGCTTCTTCGTCTTCCTCGCGGCGATCCCGAGCCTCCTCGCGTGGCCCGCAGCCATCGTCGGCGCGGGCGTCCTCTACGCGCTCTGCTACCTCCGCGTGTGGAACGGGTTCCTCCTCGCGCTCGCGTCGTTCGGCGTCATCGCGGCGCTCTATTACCTCGTCCGCGGCCAGCTCAGTGATCGCCAGGCGCTCCGCTTGCTCACGCTCGGCTTCGCGGCGCGCGCGCCGACCGAGGCCGGCGGATTTCACCACTGCCGCCAGTGCAACGGCCCGCTCAACGCCGAGCCCGGAAACGTCCTCGCGCGCTGCGTCTACTGCGGCGCCGAGAACGTGCTCGGCCTCGACGTGCGCGGCGACGCACAAAAGAGCCGCGCGCAGGTCGACTCGCTCGACGACGCGCTCTTCCAGCGTCGCAACGAGCGCGCGCGGTGGCGCTTCTCCGCGTTCATCGCGCTCGCGCTCCTCGTCGTCGTCGCGATCTTCGTGCGCCTCAGCGCGCACCCGCCGAACCCGCTCAAGGCGATCGGCGACGCGCGCGATCTCAAGCGCATCACGTACGACCCATTCAACGAGTTCCAGCCGAAGCTCTCGCCCGACGGAAAGACGCTCCTCTACGACCTCCGCGTCCCCGGCGAGGACAGCGACGAGTCGATCATGAGCGCGCCCTCGACCGGCGCGTTCCGCGGCACCGAGATGACGATGGAGAAGTTCCACGCCATCCGCCCGCTGTGGCTCAACGACGGAAAGGGCTTCCTCTACGTCTCGACGATGAAGAAGGACGTCCTTCGCCGCGTCGACTCGCTCCAGCCGTATTCCGCGTCGCGCGATCTCTACTCGTTCACGTACGACATCGACGTGCCGAGCATGGCGCCCGACGGGCAGCACATCGTCTTCGCCGCCGCGGAGACGAAGTCCGCTGGTTGGTACATCTACATCGGTGCGCTCGACGGCTCGCCGAGCAAGCAGCTCACCGGCGGCATCAACCCGACGTGGGGGCCCGACGGCCAGCACATCACCTATTCGCGCACGGTCGGCAGCTACCGGCAGGTGATGATGATGATCTACGACGGCACGGCGATGGTGACGACGTATCAGCTCACGACCGACACGTGCGACCACGAGGACCCCATCTTCTCGCCCGACGGGCAATACATCGCGTACGTCGGCAACTGCGGCGGCAACACGCGCGGCAAGAAGAACATCTGGGACCTCTACGTCATGAAGGCGGACGGGACGCAGAACGAGCAGCTCACCGACGGCAAGGCCGACGTCGAGACGCCCGCGTGGAGCGGCGACGACATCTACTTCTCCGCCGACGTCGCGAACAACTACGACATCTGGCGCGTGCGCCTCGTGAACCACCTCGCCGGTCACGGCACGCGCCCCGCGTTCGTCGCGCCGATCGCCTCGCAGCAGATCCCCACGTGGATGCTCGCGAAGCAAGATTGGTCCGGCGCGTACAACTGCGCGCAGGGCCCGACGGCCGCGACGCTCCACGTGACGAACGTGTCGAACGACGTGATCGACGGCATCCTCGACTTCAAGACGCGCACGGTCGCGGGCCAGTACAAAGTCCACGGCAAGATGACCGCGACGGGCGACGTCGATCTCGACCCGGGCGACTGGGTCACGCGTCCGACCGGCTACGTCGCCGTCGGCTTCAAGGGCGCCGTCACCGACAACCGCGTCTTCAGCGGCACGATGAAGAACCCGAGCTGCACGACGTTCTCGCTCATCAAGAAATGAACGTTCGCCGATTGATCGAATCCGACGCCGCGCTGAAGCGCGTGCTCGACGAAGCCTCTGCGCGACTCGGCGACGATCCCGGCCACGACGTCGCGCACTGCCTCCGCGTCGCGCATTGGACGATCCGCCTCGGCGGCGACGCGATCGATCCGCGCCATGCGATCGCCGCGGCGCTGCTTCACGACATCGTGAACCTCGCGAAGGACTCACCCGAGCGCGCGCACGCGAGCGAGCGCTCCGCGGACTTCGCTCGCTCGCTCTTGCTCGAGCTCGGCTTCGACGCCGCTTCGATCGCGCTCGTCGCCGACGCGATCCACGATCACAGCTACAGCACGGGCCGCGTCCCGCGCTCGCCGCTCGGCGACGCGCTCCAAGACGCCGATCGCCTCGAGGCCCTCGGCGCGCTCGGCGTGCTTCGCACGGCGTCGTGCGGCGCGCGCATGGGCGCGGACTACTTCGACGCCGACGATCCGTGGGCCGAGCGCCGCGAGCTCGACGACGCCGCGCACACCGTCGATCACTTCTTCAAGAAGCTCCTCCGCTTGCCGCCCACGCTGCGCACCGCCGCGGGCCGCGCGGAGGCCGAGCGCCGCGCGGCGTTCATGCGCGAGTTCCTAGCGCAGCTCGGCGCCGAGATCGGCGCGCCGCCGCCGTAGCCGCGATCCGGTTCGCGTTTCGCGCAACTTCACGACGTGCCGCGCCGCCGCGATGCCCTGAAGCCTCTTGCGCCCATCGCTGAACCGCCAAAGTGCGAAGCGGCGTGCACAGCTGCGTCCATTCGTTTGCAGCTCGAGCTGACTACCTGCCCATGGAGATGAGTAAAAAGCGGCGATAAACGTCTTCAGCGATGATGCAGTCCGAGCAGCCTTCGGTCTCCGCCACGCGGCAACACGCTGAAGCGTCGGCCGAGCCGGAGCGAGCGCGCACGCTGAAGAAGGCGATTTACCCAGCGATCGCGGGCAAGGGCTTCTTGATGCTCGCGAGCGCGCAGACGCGCCGCTGGGACGAGGCGCTCACGCGCGTCCACTTCGAGCAGGAGCGCGTGCTCGAGCAGATCATCCGCCATGCGGAGAAGACCGAGTACGGCCGAGCCCACGATTTTGCTGGGATCCGCAACTACCGCGACTTTGCGGCGCGCGTCCCCGTCGGCGACTACGACTCGTTTTCGCCGTTCATCGACCGCATGCGCCAGGGCGAGAAGAACCTGCTCGTGCCCGAGTTCGTGCGCTGGTTCGGTAACTCCTCGGGCACCTCGGGGCACGGAAAGCAGAAGTTTCTGCCCATCACCGAGCGTCAGGTCCGCATCCAGCGCAAAGCTGGGACGGACGGCCTCTTCCGCACGCTCGTCAAGCTCGGCGACGACGACTTCGTGACGGGCTTCACGCTTGGCCTGTTCCCGCCGACGACCATGAAGCCCGAGGGCCCCGTGCTCATCACGTCGAACCCGGCGCTGATGATGGCGACGCTCCCGCTCATCTCGAAGCCCTCGTTCCTGCCGGACGACGAGACGAAGCAGATCGCCGACTACGACACGAAGCTCGCGCGCATCGCCGAAAAATACATCGACCACGACATCCGCGCGCTCGGCGGCACGACCTGCTGGTTCACGCTGATGTTCGAGAAGGTGCTCGCGGAGGCCAAGCGCCGCGGCCGCTCGGCTCGCCACATCAAGGACATCTGGCCGAACCTGCGCTACCTCCTTGGCGGCGGCGTCTCCGCGGAGCCTTATTTGCCGGTGATCCGCGACATGATGGGTCGCTCGGACGTCTTCCTCGTCGACACGTACAACGCGACCGAGGGCGGCATTTACGCCTCTTCGGACCACTCGCCCGGCGGCGAGCCAGGCATGCTCATGCAGCCGCACCGCGGAACCTTTTTCGAGTTCATCGCTCTGGAAGAGGTCGACTCGAAGAACGCGACGCGCGTCCCGCTTTGGGAGGTCGAGCTCGACAAACCGTACGCGATCGTCGTCACGACGGTCTCGGGCCTCTACGCGTACAAGCTCGGCGACATCGTCCGCTTTCCGCGCCGCAATCGCATGGAATTCATGGGGCGCCTCACCGGTTGCCTCTCCGTCACCCAAGAGCTCACGACGCACGTCGAGATCGAAAAAGCGGTCGCCCACGCCATCGAGAAGGTGCCGTGCACGACGGTCGATTTCGGCTGCAGCGCCGACGTGGGCAGCGAATACCGCTACGTGCTCTTCGTCGAGTTCAGCAAGCGCCCCGAGAACCTCGAGGCGTTCGCGAGGGCCTTCGACGAGGGGCTCTGCGCGCAGAACCGCGTGTATCGCGAGCACCGCAACAACGACGTCGCGCTCCTTCCGCCCGTCGTGGTTCCGCTCGAGGCGCACGGCGCCAAGGCTTACCTGGAGAAGGTCACGCGCGGGAACGTGCAGGGCAAATTCCCACGAATCATCGACCCGTCGAAAAAAGCCACGGTAATGGCTTACGCAGAATCCAAGCAGCTCGATTAGACGAATTGACTACGGAGTAGAACATGAAGAAGCTCGGAGTTTGTATTGTTGGCGTTCACGGCGCCGTCGCGTCCACCGTCATCGCGGGCGTCCACATGATGGTGAAGGGGCTCGCGCCCCGCTACGGCATGGTGACCGAGAAGACTCCGGCCGCCATCAGCGAGTCGATCGCCGATTGGCTCGACTTCGCGCCGCTCGAGAACCTCGTGTTCGGCGGTTGGGATCTCCGCTTCAAGAACGTCTACGAGGGCGCTCTTCACCACAAGGTCTTCCCGGCCGATCAGCTCCGCCCGATCAAGGAGCAGCTCGAGACGACCGTCGGCTGGCCCGCGGTCATCGCGAAGAACGGCAAGGTGCCGGAAGGCAACTTCGTCCTCGTCGAGAACATCCGCGAGCAGATCGACATCATCAAGAAGAACATCGCCGACTTCAAAGAGAAGAACGGTCTCGATCAGGTCGTGATGGTGAACCTCGCGTCGACGGAGCCGTACCTCGCGGAGGCGCCGGCCCACAAGACGCTCGCCGCGTTCGAAGCGGCGATCAAGAACAACGACAAGGTCATCACGCCGGCCATGCGTTACTTCTTCGCGGCGAACGAGCTCGGCGTCCCGTACGTCAACTTCACGCCGTCGCTCACGAACGTCCCCGCGCTCGCCGAGCACGCGGACAAGATGAAGAACCCGTACGCCGGCATGGACGGCAAGACGGGCCAGACGCTCGTGAAGACCGCGATCGCGGCGATGTTCCGCGTCCGTCGCCTCCACATCGACGGCTGGTACTCGACGAACATCCTCGGCAACAACGACGGCTTCGTCCTCGCCGATCCGGAAGCGAACAAGACCAAGGTGCTCTCGAAGCAGAGCGTGCTCGACTCGATCGTCGGCTACCCGGTCGAGAACCACCAGGTCCACATCCACTACTACAAGCCGCGCGGCGACTCGAAAGAGGCGTGGGACAACATCGACCTCGTCGGCTTCGCCGGTGTGCCGATGCAGATGAAGATCAACTTCCTCTGCCAGGACAGCGCGCTCGCGGCGCCGATCGTCCTCGACCTCGTCCGCCTCATCGACATGGCGAAGCAGAACGGCGAAAAGGGCATCCAGCGCCAGCTGTCGCTCTTCTTCAAGTCGCCGTACGCGGCGCCGGGCGAGACCCCCGCGCACGACCTCTTCAAGCAGGAGAAGCTCCTCTTGGACTGGGCGCAGACGCTGGGCAAGAAGACCACGCGCTGATTGAAACCCGGAGATCGCCAAGACGGCCTCGTGCGTCTTGGCGATTTTCCGTTAAGGAGTCCGTGATGGAGAAGCTGGTGCATCGCAACTGGCCGATCGTGGGCGACGAAGAGAAGCGCGCGGTGATGCGCGTGCTCGATCGCGGGATCATGCAGGGCGTTCACGCGCCCGAGACTCGCGCGCTCGAGGAAGAGTTCGCGCAGTACATCGGCGTGAAGCGCGTGCTCATGACCCACTGCGGGACGAGCGCGCTCCAGCTCGCGCTCTCCGCGGCGAACGTGCAGGCAGGGCACGAGGTGATCGTACCGGCGTACAGCTTCGTCGCGACGCCGCTCTGCGTGGCGCTCCAGGGCGCGACGCCCGTGTTCGTCGACGTCGACGCCGAGACCGGCCACATGGACCCGGCGCTCGCGCGCGCCGCGATCACCGAGCGCACGAAGGCGATCATGCCCGTGCACATCCACGGCGAGGCCGCGGACCTGACCGCATTGCTTGCACTCTGCAAGGAAAAGAACCTCGCGCTCGTCGAGGACGCGGCGCAAGCGCACGGGGCCGAATGGGAAGGGAAGAAGGTCGGCGCGATCGGCGTGTCGAGCGGCTTCTCGCTCCAGGGGAGCAAGAACCTCACGGCCGGCGAGGGCGGGCTCTTCGCGACGAACGACGAAGAGGCCGCGGAGCGCGCCAACCAGACGCGTAACTTCGGGCTCGATGTGAGCTTGAACGACGAATGGGATCCCAAGCGCCCGCTCGACGGCGGTTCACCGTCGCGCCGTGCCGCCTCCGGCGGATTCCGGCGACCGCGCGCTCGTGTCGCACGCGGTGAGCTCGATGTACCGCGGCAACGAGATGGCGGCCGCGTTCTGTCGCGCGCAGCTCGCGCGACTGCCCGAGCTCACGAAGCGCGCGCAGGAGAGCGGCAAGCGCCTCGCGAAGAAGCTCGCGGAGCTCCCGGGCGTCCTTCCGCCGCGCGAGCTCCCGGGGCGCACGACGGTGTTCCACAAATACCGCGTCCGCTTCGACACGAAGAAGGCCGGGCTCGATGGCGTCGCGCCGCGCGTCCTCCGCGACGCGATCAAGGCCGCGCTCGTGGCCGAGGGGCTCGAGGTCGTCTTCTGGCAGGGCACCGCGCTCCCCGCGCACCCCGTCTTCCAGAAACGTGCAGAGTACATGTTCCGCGGGTTGCCCGGCGGGACCGACCTCGCGAAGAACTACGAGCCGACGCAGTACCGCCGAACCACCGCGCTCCTCGACTCGTCGCTCGTGCTGTTCTCGCAATCGTGCCCGCTCATCGCGCAGACCGAGGCGACCGTCGACCGCTACGCCGAGGCGTTCGCGCGCGTGTGGCACGCCCGCGAGGGCATCGTCGGCGCGTTCATGAAGAAGGGTTGAACAGGAAGATCGAGGAGATCAAAAGGGTGTTTGGGGGTAAGAAACCAGAACACTTCTTGCCTTTTGGGCTTCCTGTTCAATCTCTCCCATGAGCCAGCGTAGCGAAGCGATCAAGAATGCCGCGCGGTGGGTGCTGCTCGCCGGCTGGCATCGCGTTCATCGCGTACTTGATCCACAAGGCTGGCGCGCGGAACGTGGCCGACGCGCTCGTCTCGGCCGGGCCGTACATCCCGGTGATCATCCTCTTCGAGGCGGTCATCCTCGCGACGGACACGATGGCGTTCGCGACGATCCTCGGGCCCGAGCGGCGCAAGGCGATCTCGGGGAAGGGGTGGGTCCGCTCGTCGGCGATCTCGTTCATCTGCCTCGCGCTCCTCCCCGCGGGGCGCACGGCGAGCGAGGTGGCGCGCGCGACGGTCGTTGCACAATACACGGGTGCGTTTCGCTCCGCGGCCGCGGGCGCGGAGCTCCAGGCCGCGGCGCTCATCGCCGACGCGCTCATCAGCGGCGCGGTGGGCCTCGGCATCTACGTGATGCTCGGCAATCAAGGGAAGCTCGCGCTCATGCTCGGCGGCAACTTCGTCCTCGCGGGCACGCTCGGCGTGCTCCTCTTCCTGCTCCTGCACCACCGAGGCTTCGCGCACTGGGTGAAGCGCAAGTTCCCGCGCATCGCGCGAAACGCGAGCGACGAGGTGGCGACGCCGCGCTTCTACGGCATCCTCCCGTCGGCGTGGAGCTTCGTCGGACGATGGCTCCAGGTCGCGCAATACGGCGTCGCGGTGCTCGCCGTCGGCGGCACGCTCAGCCTGCGCGGCGCATTCGTCGGCCACGGCATTCACATGGTCGGCGCGACCGTCGGCGCCGCGGTCCCCAACCAAGTCGGCGTCGTCGACGGCGCGTACGTCGCGTTCACGGACATTCTCGGATTTCCCGGCGCGCCCGCGAAGGCGCTCAGCGTCGCGCTCGTCCTCCGCGCATCGCAGCTCCTCTTCGCGGCGCTCTGCATGATCCTCGCGACCCTCACGCGCGAGACGACGAGCCTTCCGAACGAGTCGGTGAGCACGCCGTCGTGAGCTTGGGCGATACTCCGCCCGTGCTCGCAGGCGAGGGGGCTCTGGTGTTCGACGTCGTTGGATCGCGAACGGCGATCGCGTCGGCGCGAGCGCGTGCGCCCCTGAAGCTCCTCACGCCCAAGAACCACGGGAGCGCGCGCTGGACCTTCGTCGCGACGTACGGCGGAGGCCTCGTCGACGGCGACGCGATCGCGCTCGACGTGCGGCTCGGGCCCGGAGCGCGCGCAGTGCTCGCGACGCAGGCGTCTCAGAAGGTCTACCGATGCCCTCGCGCGCACGCGCGGCAGTCGCTCGAGGCCGCCGTCGCCGACGGCGCGCTCCTCGTCGTCGTGCCCGATCCGCTCGTCCCGTTCGCGGGCTCGCGTTACGAGCAGCGCGCGACGCTTCGCCTCGACGACGGCGCGTCGCTCGCGTGGGTCGACGTGCTCTCGTGCGGTCGAGCCTCGCGCGGCGAGCGCTGGGCGATGTCGAGCTACGCGTCGCGCACGCGGATCTTTCGAGCCGACCGTCTCGTCTGCGACGACGCGCTCGTCCTCGACGCCGCGACGCAGGATCTCCCGCGTTCCATGGGCCGTTTCGACGCGATCGCCACGATGTTCCTCGTAGGGCCCGAGCTCGAAGCGACGCGCGCGGCGCTCCTCGCGCGCCCTCTCGCGGAAAAACGCGCGCCGATGATCTTCACCGCGACGCCCCTCGGCGATTTCGGCGCGTGCGTCCGCGTCGCGGGCGCGAGCGCGGGCGCCGTGACCGCGTTCGTGCGCGACGCGCTGATCGACGTCCGTGCGTCGCTCGGCGATGATCCCTTCGCCCGCAAGTGGTAATCCCTCGCGCATGCACCTCTCCCCGCGGGACCTCGACAAGCTCCTCCTGCACGGCGCCGGATCGCTCGCGCAGAAACGCCTCGCGCGCGGCCTTCGCCTCAATTACCCGGAGGCGGTCGCGCTCGTCGCGTCGCAGGTCCTCGAGCTGATCCGCGACGGAAGATCGGTCGCGGAGCTCATGGACCTCGGTCGCACGATGCTCGGCCGCGCCCAGGTGCTCCCGGGCGTCGCCGCGATGATCCACGAGGTGCAGGTCGAGGGCACGTTCGAGGACGGCACGAAGCTCGTCACGGTCCACGAGCCGATCGCGCGCATGCAGGGCGATCTCGCGCTCGCCCTCCACGGATCGTTCTTGCCGATCCCCGACGCGACCGCGTTCCCCGACGTTCGAGACGACGAGGTCCCCGGCGAGATCCGCGTGCAGAAGGGCTCGATCACGATCAACCAAGGACGCGACGCCATCTCCATCCCGGTGAAGAACCAAGGCGACCGGCCCATTCAAGTCGGCAGCCACTACCCGTTCGATCGCACGAACCGCGCGCTCGATTTCGATCGCGTCGCGGCCATGGGTCGCCGCCTCGACATCCCCGCGGGCACCGCCGTGCGCTTCGAGCCCGGCGACGAGAAGACCGTCCGCCTCGTGAGCTACCCGTGAGCTACCAGATGGACAATCGCCACTACGCCGACATGTTCGGTCCGACGACGGGTGACCAAGTCCGCCTCGGCGACATGGACCTCTGGGCCGAGGTCGAGCGCGATTTCGCCTCGTACGGCGACGAGTGCAAGTTCGGCGGCGGAAAGGTGCTGCGCGACGCGCAGGGGCAGCGCGCGGGCGCGACGGACGCCGAAGCGCTCGACGTCGTGATCACGAACGCGCTCGTCGTCGACTGGACAGGCGTCTACAAAGCCGACGTCGGCATCAAGCACGGTCGCATCGTCGGCATCGGAAAGGCCGGAAACCCCGACGTGATGCGCGGCGTGACGCCGAACATGATCGTCGGCGTCACGACGGAGGCGATCGCCGGCGAGGGGCTCATCCTCACGGCGGGCGGCATCGACACGCACATCCACTACATCGCGCCGCAGCAGGCCTTCGAGGCGATCGCGAGCGGCGTCACGACGTTCGTCGGCGGCGGCACGGGTCCGGCGACGGGAACCAACGCGACGACGTGCACGCCGGGCGCGTGGAACATCCACCGCATGCTCGAGGCGACCGACACGCTCCCGCTCAACATCGGGCTCACCGGAAAGGGCAACTCGTCGCGCCCCGAGGGATTGCTCGATCAGATCCGCGCGGGCGCAGTCGGCCTGAAATTGCACGAGGACTGGGGAACGACGCCGGCCGCGATCGACTGCTGTTTGACCGCGGTCGAGGACGAGGACGTCCAGGTCACGATCCACACCGACACGCTCAACGAGAGCGGCTACGTCGACGACTCGATCGCGGCCTTCAAGGGACGCACGATCCACACGTATCACTCCGAGGGCGCGGGCGGCGGGCACGCGCCGGACATCTTGCGCGTCTGCGGCGAGCCGAACGTCATCCCGAGCTCGACGAACCCGACGCGGCCCTACACGGTGAACACGCTCGACGAGCACCTCGACATGCTCATGGTGTGTCACCACCTCGACCCGAGCATCCCCGAGGACGTCGCGTTCGCCGAGAGCCGAATTCGCGGCGAGACGATCGCCGCGGAGGACATCCTCCACGACATGGGCGCGATCAGCATCATCTCGAGCGACTCGCAGGCGATGGGCCGCGTGGGCGAGGTCATCACGCGCACGTGGCAGACCGCGGACAAGATGAAATCCGTTCGCGGTCGACAAGGCGCGAGCGACAACGCGCGCATCAAGCGCTTCATCGCGAAGTACACGATCAACCCCGCGATCGCGCACGGGCTCGCGCACGAGGTCGGCTCGGTCGAGGTCGGCAAGCTCGCGGACCTCGTCTTGTGGCGGCCCGCGATGTTCGGGATCAAGCCGGAGATCGTCATCAAGGGCGGCTTCATCGCGTGGGCGCAGATGGGCGATCCGAACGCGTCGATCCCCACGCCGCAGCCTTCGTACATGCGGCCGATGTTCGGCGCGCGCGGGCGCGCGGTGGGCTCGACGTCGATCGCGTTCGTGTCGCGTCGCTCGCTCGACGAGGGCGTCGTGCAGAAGCTCGGCTTGAACAAGCGCCTCTCGGCGGTGAAGGGCTGCCGCGGCATCGGCAAGGGCGACATGAAGCTCAACGACGCGCTCCCGAAGCTCGCGATCGACCCCGAGACCTACGAGGTCCGCGCGGACGGCGTGCTCCTCACGTGCGATCCGGCGCCGCGCGTCGCGCTCGCGCGAAAGTACTGTCTCTTCTGATGAGCCGGTGGCGCGTCCTTCAGCTCGTCGACTCGGCGTTTCCGTCGGGCGGCTTCGCGCACTCGAGCGGGCTCGAGGCGGCGATGCGCCTCGGCGAGGTCGACGATCTGGGCGCGTTCGTCGACGCGGCGCTCTGGCAAGCGGGGCGCGGTGCGCTCCCCTTCGTCGCGAGCGCGCACGAGGATCCCTCGCGCCTCGCGGAGCTCGACGCGCTTTGTGACGCGATGCTCTTGAACGCGGTCGCGAACCGCGCGAGCCGCGCGCAAGGCCGCGCGTTCGCCGCGACGTGCGCGCGCGTGTTCGACTCGAGCGAAATCGACGACGCGTGCCGCGCGCGCACCCTCCGCGTCCACCTCGCGCCTGCCTTCGGCGCGCTCGCGCGAGAGCTCGACCTCTCGAGGCGCGACGCGCTCGACGTGCACCTCCACGGAGCGCTCCGCACGATCACCTCCGCGGCCGTGCGCCTCGGGCTCGTCGGTCCGAACGAAGCGCAGCGGCTCGTCGCGGCGCGCGCTGCGCTCCTCGATCGAATCGTGGAGACGTGCGGCGAGCTCCGCGCCGAAGAGGCGGCGCAGACCGCGCCGATCTTGGATTTGCTCGCGGGCGCTCACGATCGACTCGACGCGAAGATGTTCGTCTCTTAGGAGCACAACCATGGGTCACGAAGGACACGAAGGCCACGACCACGCCTCACACGGTAGGGGCCACTTTCACGAGCGGGAAGCCCCGAAAAAGCGCGATTTCACGCGGCGCGCGTTCACCGTGGGCATCGGCGGGCCCGTCGGCAGCGGCAAGACGGCGCTGGTCCTTGCACTATGCAACAAGCTCCGCGACACGGTGCGCCTCGGCGTCGTGACGAACGACATCTTCACGCGCGAGGACGCCGAGTTCCTCTGGCGGAGCGACGCGCTCCCGCACGCGCGCATTCGCGCCGTCGAGACGGGCGGCTGCCCGCACGGCGCGATCCGCGAGGACATCAGCCACAACCTCGACGCGCTCGAGCAGCTCCAGCTCGACGAGCACCCCGAGCTCCTCCTCCTCGAGAGCGGCGGAGACAACCTCGCCGCGCAGTTCAGCAAGGAGCTCGTCGACTACACGATCTACGTGATCGACGTCGCGGGCGGCGACAAGGTGCCGCGCAAGGGCGGACCGGGCATCACGCAGAGCGATCTGCTCGTCATCAACAAAACCGATCTGGCGCCGCTCGTGGGCGCGAGCCTCGACGTGATGCGGAGCGACGGCGAGCGCATGCGACAAGGCGGTCCCATCGTCTTCGCGCAGTGCAAGCACGGCGAAGGCGTCGACGAGATCGCCCGTCACATACTCACTTCACGGGAGGCGGCGCGATCGCGGTGAGGTCGGAGCCGCCCGGGTACTGGTAGCTCGTGTACTGGCCGTAGCCCATGACCTGGATGCCGACGGGCTTGTCCGAGGAGAGCACGTGCGCGCCCGCGTTGCCCGTGCCGAGCTTGTAACGCGCGACGCCGAAGCCGCTCGCGCCGATCGCCGTGAAGCCGCTCACCGTCGCGCCGTCGATCTGCACGTTGACGCCGCTCGGGCCGACGATGTCGACGTAGCTGATGTCGTAGTCGTTCGGCGCGAGGAAGATGTACGCCGTGCGGTACTGCTCGACGGCGATCGCGAAGCTCTGTGATGGATCGCCGTCGGCCGCCGTGGGGTTCGACGGATCGAGGAGCTGCCCGCCGAGCATGCCGGAGAAGACGCCGAACGCCGCCGAGCCGGTGATCTCGAAATCCTGGCTGACCTGGCCGAGGTCGACGACCTGACCGGCGTTGATCGTCGACGGCGCGCCCGCGGGCTTGTTCGTGTACGTGAGCGTCGTGCCGTCGACGTTGCCGAAGATGCGGACGATGTGGCCGACGACGTTGCCCTTGGGGCCCGTCGGCACCGTGACGAAGTAGTGCTTGCCGAGCGTCTCGGCCGGGAACACCGACTCCTCGATGTGATCGCACGCCTGCGTTCCTTCGGGCTGATCGATGCACGGAAGGCTCGTGATGACTTGGATCGGGTGCGCGCCGTCTTGCGCCTGCACGAGCGAGCCGCTGAAGTCGTTCTGGTCGCCGGTCGTGCCGACGATCTCCGCGACGTCGCCCGCGTTCATCGCGAGCTGGAACGTGCCCGACCCGTTCGTCGCGGGAATTCCGCCGCCCGCGAGCACCTGCGAGGTGGGCGAGGTCTTCACGTTGACGACGGTGCCGTTCTGCGTCGCCGTGATCGAGAACGACGGACCCATGATCGCCTGGCCGAGGTTGCTCCAGCCCTTCTGGCCCATGACGCGGTAGTTGTTCGTCATCGCCGTGCTCGGAAGGAGCAGCGACGCGTCGTTCGAGTACGAGAAGCACGAGATGCCGGCGATCTGGTCGTTCGGGCACGCCGACCAGTCCTTGTTCGAGGGACCGCCCTGGGGTTTGTACTCGAGCGCGTTGAATTGATAGACGCTCACGGGGACGGTGCTCACGAGGTGATACGCGCCGCCGTGCGCGACGACCGACGCGGTCATCGGCGTCGCGACGCCGTCGGGATCCGCGTCCGGACCTTTGAGCGACGTGACCCACGGAAGATAGAATTTCTGGAGATCGCCCGGAGCGACCGTCGCCGTTTGGTTCGTCGCGTTCGGACCGGTGATCGTGATCTGCGCGGGCTGGCCGCTCGCGTTCGCGACGACGACGGCGTAGTCGAAGATCGACCAGACGTTGTTGCCCGTGACCGTCGGCCAGTAGTCGCAGCCGACGTACGATTTCTTCGCCGTCGCGTCTGCGCACGTCGCGTAGGTGCCCGCGCCGTCGCCCGATCCGGTGTCGCCGAAGGTCGGGCCGCCGTCGTTGTTCAGGCTTCCATCGGCGCCGGCGTCGCCGAATTTGTTTCCGCCGCCTCCGCAAGCCGCCACAATCGCCACGGGAACGATGAAACTAAGGAATCGTGCGCTCATGCGTGGAGAATAGCCGAAAACATGTGACGTAAAGCGCTGGCCAGGCAAAGATCGCGACGCCTTGGACGGACACTCGATCGCCCACGTCGCTCTCGTCGTCGCCGTCATCCTCATCGTCGCGCGGCTCGCGGGAGACGTTGCATCCCGCGCGAAACAGCCGCCCGTGCTCGGGGAGCTCCTCGCCGGGATCGCGCTCGGCGCCGTTCCGTCGGCTTTCGTGCGCCAAATCGCCTCGGACCACTCGGTCGACCTCCTCGCGCAGCTCGGCGTCCTCATCCTCTTGTTCGAGGTGGGGCTTCACTCGACGGTGCGCGATCTCCTCGAAGTGGGGACGGCCGCGGCGCGCGTCGCGCTCTCGGGCACGATCGCGTCTTTCGTCTTGGGGTTCGGCTGCGCGCTCCTCGTTCTGCCCAACGCGACGCGCGAGACGCACGTCTTCGTGGGCGCGGCGATCACCGCGACGAGCATCGGCATCACCGCGCGCGTCTTCAAGGACATCGGCCAGACGCGAAGCGGCGAGGCGCGCACGATCCTCGGCGCGGCGGTCCTCGACGACGTGCTCGGGCTCATCGTGCTCGCGCTCGTGACCGGGTGGATCCAGAGCAAGAGCGAGGGCACGAAGACCTCCGTGACGAGCCTCGCGTGGCTCTTCGCGAAGACGCTCGGGCTCCTCGCGATCGCGATCGCGGTCGGCGTGCGCGTCACGCCGCGCATCTTCGCCGCCGCCGCGAGGCTTCGCGCGCCGGGCGTGCTGCTTTCGGTGGGACTCTCGTTCTGCTTCCTCTTCGCGTGGGGCGCGCAGGCGATGGGGCTCGCGCCGATCATCGGGGCGTTCGCGGCGGGCCTCGTGCTCGAGGAGCTCCACTCCGCGCGCTTCGTCGCGCGCGGCGAAAAGGCGCTCGACGAGCTCATCGCGCCCATCTCGGATTTCCTCGCGCCGATCTTCTTCGTCGTGATGGGCATGCGCGCCGACGTCTCGGCGTTCGGCCACGCGAGCACGCTCCTGCTCGCGGGCGCGCTGACGGTCGCGGCGATCCTCGGCAAGCTCGCGTGCGCGGTCGGCCCGAAGGCCGGCGTCAGCCGATTGTCCGTCGCGATCGGGATGATCCCGCGCGGCGAGGTCACGCTGATCTTCGCGAGCCTCGGTCAGCAGCTCGGCGTCCTCGACCGAGCGGCCTACTCCGCGATCGTCGTCGTCGTCGTGCTCACGACCATCGTCACGCCGACGGCGCTCAAGGCGAGCCTCGCGTGATACGTTCCGCCGCATGCAAGGCGGCTACGGCGGTTATGGCTATCCTCCTCCTCCACAGCAGCAACAGTGGCAGCAGCCGACGCAGTTCGCGCCGCAGATGCAGCCGATGCAGCCGCAGAAGAAGGGCTCGGGCGCGGCCATCGCGCTGATCCTGATGCTCGTCCTCGTGCTGATCGCCTCCGGAATGGCGGCGATCGCGTATTTCGTGCTCGGGTCGAAGCCCACGCCGCACCTCGCTCGCTACGTGCCGAAGTCCGCGACGGTCTACGTGGAGATGCCGAGCTTCAAGCGTTCGATCCTCTCCGCCGCGACGATGAAGCCGCTCGACTCGTCGCGCGTGGACGACAAGCTCATGGTCCAGGATCTCGACACGGCGTTCGCGCGCGCGTTCACGCTGACGCAGCCCGAGGCTCACACGCTCGTCGCCGCGCTCGACTCGGCCGCGTTCGTCGCGCGCGACACGAACAACGCCGGAAAGGCGGCGGTCATTGTCTCGATCTCGAACGGCTCCGCGGTCGACAAGCTCCTGCACTCGACGCGCTTCTCCGAGGTCGGCCCGTTCGTCGGTGGGGGCATGCGCTACACGCTGCTCGCGAAATCGCCGTTCGACATTTCGCCCAACGCGGGCCCCGTCGAGGTCGGGCTCTCGCAGATGGACACCGGCCACGGCTCGCACACGACCGATCTCGTGTGGTTCGCGAAGAAGAACCTCCTCGTTTACGGCGACGACCAGATCGTCACCGACATGGGCTCGGTCATCGACGGCAGCGCCGACTCGCTCGAGAAGAACGCGGTCTACATCGCCGCGAAGAAGACCTTCGAGGGCGGCGCTGACGTCGCGTTCTTCTTCGACACGCACGATCTCGACGACGCGCGCGACCCCAAGAGCCGCAAGGCGCTCGACGGGTACCTGCGAAACCGCGATCCGCTCACGGGCGCGATCAAGCTCGTGAAGGCTGGCGTCATGATGGACGCGCACGGCACGCTCAGCGGCACGAGCCTCCCGCCGGCCGACCTCACGCCTCCCGCGGGCAAGCTCGTCTTCCCGCACAAGCTCCCCGCCGACACCGTCGCGTACATGGCGATGTCGACGAAGACGAAGTTGAACGGCGCGGCGATGCGCGCGTACCTGGTCAAGAGCGCCGAGGACAGCGATCCGTCCGCGGGGCGCGAGCTCCGCTCGAACCTCGACGAGATGGAGCGCGCCATCGGCTTCAAGCTCGACGACGTGGTCGACATGGTCGGTGACGAGACGGCGATCGCGATCACGATGGATCCCGGCTTCAAGCTCGACACGACGAACGGCGTCGCCGACGAGCTGTCGAGCTTCGGCCTCGTCTACGCGCTCTCGGTGAAGGACGACGCGAAGGCCAAGACGATCCTCTCGAAGCTCCGCGCGCAGCTCGAGACGCCCGACGCCGCGAGCATGGTGAAGGTGCGCACGATCGATGCGACGACGTGGGAGGCGGATCCGCAGACCGCCGCGACGTTCCCGCTGCCGAATTTGACGGTGAAATACGACGGAAAACAGATCGTCGCGGTCATCGCGAGCCCTGCCTTGACGACGCGCGCCTTCGACGCGCTCGGATCGAACAAGGCGACGCTCGCCACCAACGCGGCGCACGAGCTCGCGTTCGGCTCGCTCCCGCAAGACGCGAACTTCTACATGTGGCTCGACACCGGCCGCATCACGAGCGTCTTGATGGATGGCGCGTCGCGCGCGCGGAAGGCGCCGCGCCGCACGCTGCTACCGATGGACGCGGTCCGCCTCACGGGCAACGACCACGTGACGTCGGCGCTCGCGATCCGCGCGACACCGAAGGCCGGCACGTGGACGCTCGACATCGACTCGCTGAACCTCCCCGCGACTGCGCTCTTCTCGGTCGCGGAGGACGTCGATTGGTCCTCTGCGATCCCGAGCGGCCCGCTCTTCGGCCCAGGCCAGGCGCCGACGAAGCTTTAACCTCGAGTCAGCGGACCAGCGCGAGGAGCGCCGCGTGCACCTCGGGCATCGCGACGACGACCTGTGTATTCTGCATCATGTCGTCGGCGCCGGAGAAATCGGTGATGACGCCGCCGGCTTCGCGCACGATGAGCATGCCCGCGGCCATGTCCCAGGGTTGGAGATCTTTTTCGAAGAAGGCATCGCCGCGGCCGGCCGAGACATACGCGAGATCGAGCGCGGCGGCGCCGAGGCGGCGAATGCCCGCGACCTCTTTCATGACGCGCGCGAGCTGCTGGAGGTAGCGCTCGTGATCGCCGCGACCGCGGTGCGGGACGCCCGTGTGGACCACCGCGTCGCGGAGCGTTCGCCGCGTCGATCCGTGGAGCGCGCGCTCGCCCTGCGCGCTTCGTAGCGTCGCGCCGCGTCCGCGCGCCGCATGGAAGAGCTCGTTCTTCGCCGGGTCGAGGATGACGCCCGCGCGCGCGCCCGAGTCGTCCCAGTACGCGATCGAGACCGCGAAATGCGGAATGCCGCAGAGAAAGTTCGTCGTGCCGTCGAGCGGGTCGATGACGAAGCGCTCGCCGCTCGTGACGCGGCCTTCTTTCGTCTCCTCCGCCTGGAAGCGCGCGCCGGGAAAGGCCGCGCCAATCGTGCGCTTGATCGCCTCCTCCGAGGCGAGGTCCGCGGCCGAGACGAAATCGCTCGGGCCTTTCTCGGTGATCACGAGCTCGGCGAGGTGGTGAAAGCGATCGCGCAAGATCGCGGCGCCAGCCTCAGCCGCTGCGATCATCGTCGAGAGCGCGAAGCCGTCTTGGTCGTCCATCGCGCGTGAACCTAGTCGGCCGGCACCGCGCGCGGCAAGCGCGCCCATTTCGCTGCGCGGCGGCTCGATTAAGTCTATGGTGACGGCGTTTTGGCCATCCAGCGGAGCAGTGGACCCGGCAAGAAGACGCGAGCGTTCGTCGCGTTCACGGTCCGCTACGGAAAGTTCCTGTGGGCCATCGCCCTCTTGCTCGCGATTCCCGCGACTTGGCGCACGGTCAATCTCTACGCGAACCTCAAGAGCGACCTCGAGGAGCTCTTGCCGCGCAAGGCCGCGAGCGTCGTCGCGATCGACGAGATGCGCGCGCGCAACTCGGGCCTCCAGTACCTCGGCGTCGTCGTCGACACGGGCACGGCCGACAAGCTCCCCGAGGGCGAGAAGTTCCTCGACGATTCTCGCGGCGCGCATCGAGAAGTATCCGCCCGACATGGTGCGGAGCGTGCGCACCGGCACGAGCGAGGAGCGCACGTTCGTCGAGAAGCACGCGCCGCTCTACGTCGACCTCGCCGACCTGAAGAAGATCCGCGAGCGCGTCGAGGCGCGACGCGACTACGAGGTGTCGCACGCGAGCGGCACCGCGCTCGACGAGGACGAGAAGCCGCCGTCGGTCGACATGAGCGACCTCGAGGGCAAGTACAAAGAGCGCACGCGCGCGACGACCGACGACACGAACACCACCGCTCGCTTCTCGAGCGCGCAGCAGCATGTGACGCTCCTCTTCGTCGAGGTGGGCGGCTTCACGACGGGCGCCGAGAAGGCGCGCGCGCTCCTCGACCGCGTGAAGTCCGACGTGAAGGAGCTCGACCTCGCGAAATACGGCTCGGGGATGCGCCTCGGCTACGCGTCGGACGTCGCGATCTCCGTCGAGGAGCTGGAGGCGCTCCAGGCGGATCTCTCGCTCGCGTCGGTGCTCGTCATCCTCGCCGTCATGGGCGTCATCGTCGCGTATTACCGATGGTGGCGGAGCATCGCCGTGCTCATCCCGCCGCTGCTCCTCGCGGCGGTGTACGCGTTCGCGCTCGCGTCGGCCCCGCCGTTCAACATCACCGAGCTCAACTCGAACACGGCGTTCTTGGGCACGATCATCATCGGAAACGGAATCAACTTCTCGCTCATCTTGCTCGCGCGCTACCGCGAAGAGCGCGGGCGCAACGAGGGGATCGAGCGCGCGCTCGAGCTCGCGATTTGGGGCGCGCGCCCTGGCACGCTCGCGGCCGCGCTCGCGGCCGGCGCGTCGTACGCGTCGCTCATCATCACCGAGTTCCGCGGCTTTCGTCAGTTCGGCTTCATCGGCGGGCTCGGCATGCTCACGTCGTGGGCCACGGCGTTCTTGCTCGTGCCGTCGCTCCTCAAGTGGCTCGATCGCGAGGGCGCCAACAACCCGCTCCCCGCGGGGTCGATCCCGCCGCCGCCGGAGTCCCGTCCGAGCCTCATGGTCGAGCGCCGCGGGTCAATCATGCGCTGGGTCGCGAAGCTCGCCCACTCGGCTCCGACCGCGATCGTGATTGTGACGACCGTGCTCACCGCCGGCGCCGCGTGGAAGGTCTCGAAGTTCAACTCGTCGCAGCTCGAGTACGACTTCGCCAAGCTCCGCCGCTACGACACTTGGAAGACGGGCGAGGGGTTCTGGGGCCGGAAGATGGACAACCTCCTCGGCCATTATCTCACGCCGACGATCATCATGTTCGACACGCCGCAGCAGGCGGCCGAAGCGGAGAAGAGGATCCGCGACTCGTTCGAGCACGGCACGCTGAAGCGCTACCTCGCGGAGGTGCGCGCGGCCGACGACGTCCTGCCGAAGGACCAGCCCGAGAAGATTGCCGAGGCGCGCGCCATCCGCGACGCGCTCACGCCCGCGGTGCGCGCGGCGGTCCCGAAGGAGAAGCTCGACAAGCTCGACGAGATCCTCGGCGACGACGACCTCAAGCCCATCACGCTCCAAGATCTCCCGCAGACGTTCCTCACTGGCCTGCGCGAGCGCGACGGCACCATCGGGCGCCAGGTGCTCGTCTTCCCGAAGCCGAACGACTTCTTGTGGCAGGCCGAGGCGATGCACGAGTTCGTCTCGACGCTGCGCGGCCTCGCGTTCACCCCCGACATCCGCGGCTCGTCGCAGGGACGCGTCGCGGGATCGATCCCGCTCACGTCCGACATCATCGACAGCATCACGCGCGACGCGCCCATCGCGAGCACCGCTTCGCTCGCGGGCGTCATCCTCGTCGTGCTCGTCATCATCCGCCGTCCGAAGGCCACGGCCTACGTGATCGGCTCGCTCCTCGTGGGCGTGCTCTGGCTCGCGGGCGCGACGATGGCGCTCGGCGTGAAGATAAACTTCGCGAACTTCATCGCGTTCCCGATCACGTTCGGCATAGGCGTCGACTATGCCGTCAACGTCATCGCGCGCTACGAGCAAGACGGCGAATCCGACGTGCGCGGGGCGATCATGTCGACCGGAGGCGCGGTCGGCCTCGCGTCTTGCACGACGATCATCGGCTACTCGTCTCTGCTCATCGCGAAGACGCGCGCGCTCTTTTACTTCGGCGTCGTCGCGGTCATGGGTGAGGTCTCATGCCTCACGACCGCCGTCGTCGCGCTGCCTGCGCTCCTGCTCCTACTTCAGAGGCGTAAAGGGGTGTGAAGTAGGTGTGCAGCGCGCTGCACACTCGCTGTGAACCCAAACGCGCAAAATCAGCTATTTCGCCGCGCGGCACGCTGGCTGCAAACGGTCGAGGCGTGATGACGATGCGCACCAAGCCGCCTGCGACTCCGCGTGTTACGGGTCCGCGGCCGACGGCCCCGAGGCGGCTCGCCGTGGTCTTTCCCGGCGAGCCGATCGAGCGGGTGCTCTCGGCGCCATCGACGTGGCTCGCCGATCCGCTGGTTGGGGAGGCGTCTTCGATTGGGGGCGCAGACCTCGCGCGCGCCCTCAGCGGGCGGACCGTCATGGGGGCGGCCGTCGTCCAGCCCGCGCTCGTCGCGCTTCAGCTCGTGGGGTGGCGGAGGCTCCGCGCGCTCGGCGTCACGCCGACGCTCGTCACGGGCCAAGGGGCGGGCGAGATCAGCGCGTGGTGCGCGAGCGGGGCGATCGATGATCGCGACGCGATCAAGCTCGCCGCGCTGCGCGGCGCCGCGGTCCAGCTCGCGTCGCTGTTGTACCCGGTCGGGCGTCGCTCGTCTCCGGGCGGGTGGAGCTCGATCGCGATGGCGCCCGCGCGCGAGACGCTCGCGTCGGCGCTCGCGCAGATCCCTCGGTACATGCGCGACGTCGCGCAGGTGAGCACGTACGACGGCGCGATCCTCGCCGAGGACGAATCGCCCGACGTCGGCGCGTCGCTCGTCGAGCCGCCGGCCTGGCGCATCGTCGTCGACTCGTTCTTGCGCTACGCGATCACCGACGTGGTCGTGCTCGCGCCGAGCCGCGTGCTTCGCAACGTCTTCCGCGACTCGCTCGGCCCGAGCGTGCGCGTCCACGCCGTCGAAGACGACGCGGACCTCGAGCGCATCGCGCAGGTCCCGCCCGAGAATGCGAAGGAGGCCGCCGCGAGCTGATCCAGAACGAAAACAGCCGGGTCGAAGCCCGGGGCTGCTCCGAGAGCCGCGCGCGTGCCTGCAAGCCGAGGGGGGTTCCTCCGCTGAAAAGCTTGTAGCTCCTCTCCGATCGGCCCTGGTCTTCGGCCCGGCTGCTATCGTTCACTCGCCGTGACCTTCTCTCTGATGACCTGGAACGCGTTCGGCGCCGGACAGGGCCCGCTCTCGTATTTGCTCTGGCGAGGCGTGCCCGACGCGCACCGCTTCGAGCACCCGGCCGTGCGCGAAGCTGCGTCCGAGGTCGACGTGCTGTGCATGCAGGAGGTCTTCCTCTCGGAGGCGGAGCGGTTCTTCGACGCGCTCGCCCACCTCTTCAAGCTGCGCGACGACAACAGGAACTCGCTCTGGCCCCTCAGCGTCGTCGGCTCGGGGCTCGGCACGGCGTCACGCGTGCGCATCGCCGCGCACGACAAACGCGCGTTCGATCCGCCGTTCGCCCACAGCGACCGCTTCGCGCGCAAGGGCATGCTCCACACGCGCGTGGGGATCGGCGACGTCCTCGTCGACGTCGTCAACACGCACATGCAGTCGGGCATGGGCCTCGCGGCTCGCGTCATCCGCAAGCGCCAGCTCGCGCAGCTGCGGCGGTTCGTCGAGGACGTCGGCCGGTCCGGTGCGCCGATGATCGTGTGTGGCGATTTGAACATCGACGGCCTCGCGCGCAGCGGTCGCGACGAGTACGCGGAGATTGCGCGAGCGCTCCCCGGCTTCGTCGACCTCGGCGCCGCCGCCGACGACGTGACGTTCGACACCGAGCACAACGAGCTCGCGAAGCGCCACGCGCCGACCGAGCCGCCGCAGCGCCTCGACTACATGTTCTTGAGCGATCCATCGAACGTGATCGGGAGCGTGGCGATCGAGCGCACTTTCCACGTGGCGCTCGAGTCCCACGCGCAGCCTCCAACCTTCGCGTCCGACCATTACGCAATCAAAGCGCGCTTCAAGCTTCGCTGAACGCTCAGGCACGACCGATGCTCCTGCTCGAGCATGGCCTGGGACACCGTCGTCATCGGCTCCGGCGCAGGCGGCCTCACCGCCGCAGTCGCCCTCGCGCGCGCGGGGCAGCGCGTTCTCGTGCTCGAACAACACTATTTGCCAGGCGGTTGGACGCACAGCTTCTCGCTCGACGGACACCGCTTCAGCCCCGGCGTGCACTACATCGGCGAGTGCGGCGAAGGGCAGGGCATCCGAAACCTGTACGAAGGGCTCGGCCTCTCGAAGGATCTCGAGTTCGTCGAGATGAACCCCGACGGCTTCGATCACCTCATCGTCGGCGTGCGATCGCATCGACCAGCCGAAGGGCCTCGCGCGCTGGAAGGCGACGCTCATCGCGCGCTTTCCGCACCAGCGCGAGGGCATCGAGGAGTATTTCGCCACGCTCGTCCGCGTCGTCGCGGAGGTGCAAAAGTGCGACGAGCTGCTCGAGTTTCCCGCGGTCCTGTCGGTGCCGTTCCGCGCGCCGACGCTGCTCCGCTGGGGCTTCTCTGCGCTCGAGCCGCTCCTCGCGAAGCTCATCCAAGATCCGCTGCTCAAGGCGATCCTCTCGGCGCAGTGTGGAAACCACGGCCTCGCGCCGTCGCGCGTCTCGATGGCCGCCCACGCCGTGATGTGCGCGCACTATTTCGACGGCGCGTACTACCCGCGAGGCGGCGCGCGGCGGATCCCGCACGCGTGCATCCGCGAGCTCCGCCGTCACGGCGGGCAGATCCGCACGCGCGCGCGCGTCGCGAAGATTCGCGTCGAGAAGCACCGCGCCGTCGGCGTCGAGCTCGACACGGGCGAGGTCATCGACGCGAACGACGTGATCTGCAACGCGGACCCCGCGGTGACGTTCGGGAAGCTCCTGCCGAAGGAGCTCTGCTCCGCCGAGCTCCGCAAGGTGCGCAAGACGGAGTACTCGGTGAGCTTCCTCTCGTGCTTTTGCGTCGTCGACCTTCCACTGCGGCGCATGGGCTACGACTCGGGCAACTACTGGTGGTACCGCGACCACGACGTCGGCGGCCTCTACGAGCGCATGGAGCGCGAGCTCCCCGGCGTGCAGGTCGACGGCCTCTTCCTCGCGGTCTCGTCGCTCAAGGATCCCTCGTCGCACCGCGACGGCCCGCACACGATCGAGATGTTCACGTTCGTCCCGTACGAGCCTTTCGCGAAGTGGCAGAGCACCGAGCAGGGAAGGCGCGCGCCCGAGTACGAAGAGCTGAAGCGCTGGCTCGGCGCGAAGATGGTCTACGCGGCGGACAACATCATCCCCGGCTTCAGCCGCCACCTGAAGATGCTCGAGGTCGGCACGCCGCTGACCAACGACTTCTACTGCGAGACGTACCGCGGCGCCGCATACGGCACCGCGAAGACCCCGTTTCAGCTCGGACCGTTCTCGTTCGCGCAGAAGATGGGCGTCGACCACCTCCACTTCTGCGGCGCGAGCACCCTGAGCCACGGCGTCGGCGGCGCTTCGCTCAGCGGCCTCACCGCGGCGCAGCAGGTCCTTGGTCTCGCGTCGCGCCTCGATTGTCTCGCGAAGCCCGATGGATCGCTGCGCATCTATCAGGCGGAGCAGCCCGACGGTTGGGTGCAGCACGCCGCGTGATGCGGCTGCTGGACAGACCACGCGTGATCGAACGGCTGTGCGCGCACTCGACCGAGCGCACAGCGCACGCTCCGCCCGTCGGCTAACGTTCTAGGGGCCATGCGACGGTTCATTGCTGCTGCGATCGCCGCGACGATCGCGTGCTCGCCTCGAGACACGCCCTGTGAGCCGCAGGGTGGCTTCGCCGACGCGCCGTATGGGAGCGGTTATCCGATGAGCGCGCTCCCGAAAGGCTCGTGCACCGGCGCCGCTTCGTGTCAGATGACGATCACGAAACCTTGCGACGCGGGCGCTCCGCTGTACGACGGCTACGTCTGCCAATGTACGAACGGCTCATGGAAGTGCGACGATCGCTATCCCGACCTCGCTCTGTGCGTCACCGTTCCCGTGCTGGATGCGAGCGAGCAATGAAAGTCGTTCACTGCGTTGTCGTGTACGGGCGGACCCGCCCGTGAAGTGATCGCTCACATACGGAAGACTGGGCCCACGTATCCGCCCAGCGAGAGCACGGCGTAACCGCCGGTCACCGAGTCGCCTGCGTCGATCGATGTTTCGAACGCGGCTCGAAACGCGAGCCAGCGCGAGGCGCGCACTTCGACGGCGACGCCGAGGCCGCCGCTGAGCGCGACGCCCGTGCGCGTCACCGACCTTACCGCGCAACCCTCCGGCGGAACGAAGCCCCCGACGATCATGCCTTGATCGAGGGTGATTCCACCTGCGGCCGAAGGGAAGATGGATACGTCGACCGCGCGTTGATGGACCACGTGCACGAGGAGTCGCGCGCCGAGCATCGTCGTGCGCAAGTTGCTCCATCCGCCAGCGCACATCGCGCCGACGCCCTCGTGGTCCGCCGATGACGACGTCGCCACGCGGCCATCGAAGAAGCCTTCGAGCGAGATCCAGCGCGAGAAGCGGTAACCCGTGAAGACGTCGACGCCCACCATCGTGAGCTCATAGCCGCCGAGACCGCCGCCCTCGTGGACCCCGAAGGCGCCTCCCACGTAGCGCGGCGCGATGGCACCGTCTCCGCCGGGCTCGCTCTCGGCTCGTGCGGGCGTCGCTGCGCCGGCGACGACGCCGACGACCAACCAAGCCAAGCGCTTCATGCGCGCTTACGAGTCCTCGATGCCGCGGCCCGACGCGAGCAGCTCGTCGCGAAGCTTCTGCGAGATCTTCAGCGACATGCCTTGGTAGGTCGCGACGTATCGCTCGCGACGAACCGGCGCGTTCGAGATCCGCATGACGGCGTCTTCGGGCAGCCCCTCGATGAACGTGCGGGCGAAGTCGTCTGTGTTGCGCATGAGATACTAGGCATACGTTCGGCCGCGCGACGGCGCAAGGTCAGTGGGGCGCGGGCGGGACGACGAGCGTGTTGATCGGCGCGATGGTGCCGCCTGCGGGGTACGCGTAGGACGCGTACGAGTCGAGGCCCCAGACCATGACGCCGAACGCGCCGTTGCTCTTCGCGAACTGCGGGCCGTTCTTGCATGCGTTTTGCGGCTGGGCCTCCTTCACGAGCCAGACGTCGGTCCTCTGATACTTGCCGGCGCTGTCGATGTTGGTCCAGCCGGTGAGCGGCGCGGACATGCAATCGAGCTTCACGTCCTCGAAGCCGTTCGGGCCCCTGACGCGCGTGAAGACGAGGTTCGTGTACGCGTAGGTCGGGTCGGCGAAGAAGACGTAGCTGTTTCGGAACTGCGCGGGCGCGAGCATGTCCACGTACTCTTCGTCGCCGAGGCACTGGCCCGTCCACGTCGCAGAGGTGAGGAGGCAGCCCGTCATCACTTGCGCGACGTAGAACGGATGGTTCGCGTCCTGGGAGCGCACGACGAACGACGTCGTGGTCTCGAAGTCGAACGTCTGCCCCTCGGAGAGCGATTTCGGCGCGGTCGCGACGGGCGGATCGTACGAGAGGAACGTGCCGTTCGCCGCGCCGACGAAGCGGTAGCGAATGGACTCGGGGACGTTGCCCGCGAGGCGCGTCGTGTACGCGGCGACCGCGTACTCGGATCCGAACGCGACGATGGGCGGGACCTGCTGGTGCGCGGAGTCGCAGCCGCCGCCCGTCGAGGTCTTGTCCGAGTAGCAGACGTAGCCGTGGCCTCCGAAGAATCCGACGGGGCGGCTCGAGGAGATGATCGTCCCGCTCATCTCGTTCGAGTCTTGCCACTGGAGGTACTCGCCCGCGTTGAGCGTGAACGTGGTCGCGACGTTCGCGGGCGCGGGAGGCACGCCGTTTCCGCTCGGCAGCGCGACGTTCGGGAAGACCGTGACCGTGGTGCCGTCTTGCGCGGCGACGACCTGGCCCCATTGAGGCGAGTTCGTTCCGCGCTGCGGGACGACGCCGAAATAGTTCGTGCCGAACGACGCGGTCGGAAAGACGAGCTCGGCGCTCGGCAAATACGTGCTCGCGCCGCCGTACGGCAGGATGTCGAAGACCTGGACCGGTTGATCCGTCGAGATGTGCCACGCGGCGCCGCGGCCCGTGAGGGCGGTCTGCGTTCCGGCGCCCGAGAGCGCGGTGCCGTACGTCTGCGAGACCGCGGGCGTGATGGGGCACGCCATCGAGTAGCCGTTGTTCGACGAGCTCGGGTCGTCCTCCATGAAGAGGACCGCGACCGCGCCCGGCGGGATGCCCGTCGACGGAATGAACGGCCACGTGGGCACGTCGGTCCCGGTCGCGGCGAGGCGGCCGAACTGCGTCGCGTCGTACGAGTGGCCGGCGCGATCGACCTCGACGTGGACGGGCGTCGTACCGTCGTTCGCGACGAACACCGCCCAGCACGGGGGCGCGATGAGCGCGTAGAACGAGGGCGTCGGGATCACGAAGTCGCACCCCGCGGAGGCCTTCTGTTGGCTCGCCTGCTCGCACGTGAGCGGCGCGGCGTCGCCGAAGTCCGGCGCCTCGTAGGTGACGTCTTGGATCGGTCCGTCGAAGACGTGGGCGTCGCTCGCGTCGGGCGCGTGCGCGTCCAAGCTCGACGTCTCCGCCGGCGCCAAGAGCCCGGTGCGCGAGCCGCACGCGACGATCAGCGACCGTGATCTGCCGCCCGACGACGATGCCCCTCCGCGCCATGTGCCGAAGTGTAGCTTCGGCTCGTCTCCGTGCGCGAGTGGTCGCCCGCACGCGTCAACGCGGCGATCTACACGCACGGGCACGTGGATCACGTGTTCGGCACCGAGCGCTACGAGGCCGAGGCGCGCGAGCACGCATGGCCCGCGCTGCGCGTGGTCGGTCACGAGGACGTCGCGAAGCGATTCGACCGCTACAAGCGGACGCGCGGCTACAACGCGTGCATCAACTCGCGGCAGTTCCAGTCGCCCGTCGAGTGGCCCGCGGAATACCGCTACCCTGATCTCACGTACCGCGACGCGCTCGCGCTCGACGTCGGCGGCGTGCGCATCGAGCTCGAGCACGCGCGCGGCGAGACCGACGACGCGACCTGGGTGTGGGTGCCCGAGCGCGAGCTCGCGTGCGTGGGGGACCTCTTCATCTGGGCGTCGCCGAACGCGGGCAACCCTCAGAAGGTGCAGCGCTACCCGCGCGACTGGGCCGACGCGCTTCGGAGGATCGCCGCGAAGAACCCGGAGGTCCTGTGTCCGGGGCACGGCCTGCCGATCTGGGGCAAGGAGCGCGTGCGGCGCGCGCTGATCGAGACGGCAGAGCTGCTCGAGTCGCTCTGCGATCAGACGCTGCGCTTGATGAACGACGGCGCGAGGCTCGACGACGCGATCCACGAGGTGCGCGCGCCGGCCGCGCTCTTGGAGAGGCCGTATTTGCGGCCCTTCTACGACGAGCCCGAGTTCATCGTGCGCAACGTGTGGCGCCTCTACGGAGGGTGGTGGGACGGCAACCCCGCGAACCTGAAGCCCGCCCCGCGACGCGCGCTCGCGCGCGAAATCGCCGGCGTCGCGGGCGGCGCGGGCAAGCTCGCGGAGCGCGCCGAGGCGCTCCGCGCGTCCGGCGACACGGCGCTCGCGTGTCACCTCGTCGAGATGGCGTGCGACGCGGCGCCAGAGGACCCGGGCGTTTGGGGCGTGCGCCGGCGCGTCTACGCGCAGCGCGAGCGCGAGGCGACGTCGCTCATGGCGAATGGCGTCTACTCGCGCCGCGTCCGAGGAGAGGCCTACGCTCGCGCTGAGCGGGCGCGCGCGTCGCGCAGCTTGTACGCGACGATCGAGAGCACGATCCCCGCGGGAACGAAGAATCCGACCTCGACCAGGAGCCCGCTCGACCACCCGAGGTGTTGCACGCCGATTTGCAGCGTGGGATCGAGCACGGCCATGACGAGGAAGAACGTCGCGACGCCCCGCGCGAGGCCGCGCGCCATGCGCTTCGGCGTCATGTCCTCGAGCCAGCGCGGGAGGCGCTCGGCGATCGAGATCGCCGTCCAGATCGCGGTCGTGAGCGCGAGCCACGCGGCCGCCTCCCACTGCTTGCCGAAGCGCACCATGAGCTCGCCCTTCCACGTGAGGACGAAGCCGAAGACGCCGATGAGCACCACCCAGAACGCGCCGCGCACCGCGCCCGACACGCGCGACTTGAGGAAATCGCGGTCGATCGCCCAGGCGAGGAGCGGAATGAAGAAGATGCCCGCGAAGTAGCTCTGCGAGTAGACGACCCACGGATGCTCGCGCGTCGACCACTGCGCGTCGAACCACACGGGGAACCAGACGCGGAGCTTCTGCGTGAGGAGCGAGAGCGCGACGAGGTCGACGCAAGCGACGGTGAAGAACGTCAGAAGCATCTTGCACACGAACCACTGAAAGCCCTTGCTCATGACTCCTCCGGACCGCGGGGCGCGCGGTCACGATTCATTTTGAGCGCCATCTCGGCGACGAAGCGCCGCGGCGCGAAGCGGGCGCCCGACGCGAGCAGCCAGTTCATCGTCCCCGGGATGACGCTCGGGGCGCTTCCGCCGAGCGCGTCGAGCGCGGTCTCGACGACCTCTTGGGGAGACGTCGCGCCGCCGGGCGGGCGCGGGTCCTCGCTGTTGGCGACGCTCTGGAACTCGGTCGGCGTGTAGCCCGGCGAGACCGCGTGGACCGCGATGCCGTGCGGGCGAAGCTCGGCCCAGAGCGCCTCCGCGAGCATGAGAATCGAACGCCTTCGTCGCGCCGTAGGTCGCGTACATGGGCGTCGGCTGATAGCTCGCGATCGACGCGACGAAGAGGATCGCGCCGGTGCCACGCGCGCGCATCTCCGGGAGGAACGCGTGCGTCAGGAGGAGCGGCGCGCGGCAGTTCAGGTCCACCATGCGCGCCTGCATCTCCGCTTCCACGTCGACGAACTCGCCGTACGCGCCGAACCCTGCGTTGTTGACGAGGAGGCCGACGCTCAGGTCGCGCGCGCGCACCGCCTCGGGCAAGGTGACGTGCACGTCGGGGCGGGAGAGATCGTGCGCGATCGCGATCGCGCGGATTTTGTGGGCCTTCGAGAGCTCGCTCGCGAGCGCCTCGAGGCGATCGAGGCGGCGCGCGACGAGCACGAGGTCCATGCCGCGCGCCGCGAGAGCGCGCGCGAACGCGTCGCCGATCCCCGCGGACGCGCCCGTGACGAGCGCCGCGCCGCCGAAGCGTTGGGCGAAGGGCATGGAGCTGTCGAAGGCGCGCGAGGGCGTCACGAGGAGGCCCGTACCATAGCTCACGACGTGATGGACTCCACGTCGTAGACGATTTCCGAGAACACGACGGGATCGAGCGCGCCCAGCGTGAGGGGCTCGTGGACGAAGACGTCGCCGATCTTCTGCGGCTCGATGTCCTCCGCGGTCTGCGACGGATGCCATCCGGGGTCGGTCTCGAGCTCGACCCACGCGCGGCCCTCGAGCGGCTTCACGAAGCGGACCGAGTCGTCCATCCACCTTTGCCAGCCGCGCGACTCGAGACCGCGGAGCGCGCCGTAGGTCGCCGTTCGCCCCCGGAAGCGCTCGATCGCGCGCGCCGCGCGCTCGCCCTCCGTCGGCGCGTGAACGGGGCGCGAGAGCTGCGGGAACGGCTGGAGGATCTCGTACTCGGCGAAGACCTGGCTCCACTTCGCGAGCGCGTCCTTCGGCATGCGCGCGGGGTGAAGGACCGTGACCTTCGCGTTCGCGGGAAGCGTGTAGGTTGCATCTTTCGGATCGGCGAGCGTCCCGTCCTCCGCGACGCGGAACGTCGCCACGAGCTTGCCGCTCGCGTCGTGCGCGCCGAAGACGAGGCGCTGCGCGAGGTGGCGCATCCACGGGTGCCCCGCGAACGCGTCGAGGAAGAGCGCGCGCTCGATGAAGCGCCCCGTGCGCATCGCGCGCTCGAGGCGTGCGATCTGGAGCGACGCGGTGGTCTTCGCGTCCTTCTTGAGGCCCGAGAGCCTCGTCTTGGCGGCCTTCGCGAGGTCCTTGTCGTCGGTCTTCGCGGGCTTCGGGAGATCGCCGAGCACCGCGCCGCTCGCGTCCTTCACGACGGGAAGCAGGCGCTCGTCGAACGCGATCGTGAATTTGCGCGCGCCATAGTCGAGCGTCGCGGCGCCCTCCTCGTCGAGGCCGAGCGTCGGCACGAGGCGGTCGGCGAGCTCGTCGGTCGTGAGCCCGCGCGCGTCCGCGATCGCGTCGATGCGCTCGCGCGCCGCGGCCTTGAACGCGGGGAACTTCGATTTCTCCGCGAGCACGTTGATGTTCACGAGCGCCGTGTCGGTTCCGATGTTGAGGAGCGCGTCGAGCGCTGCTTGGGCGCGCGCGCTCTTGCCCTCGCCGGGCCACGCCTTCGCGAGCGTCGCGAGCTTGCGCGCGCAGTCGTCGTCACCGAGGAAGCCCACGGTCTGCATGCACCAGCCGTGCTTCGGATCGCCGCTCGCCGCGAGCCAATCTTCGAAGAGCTTCCACGCGAACGCCGCGCGCGACGCCGCGGTGAACGTGCGCTTCGCCGCGAGCACGCCGGGGTGGATCTCGTCGGCGTTCGAGTACGCGAGCTCGAGGAGGAGCCGCTCGATTTGTTCCTTGGACGCGGCCTTGTCGGACGACGAGACGAGCTTCGGGAGCTTGCCGGCGTTCGCGAAGGGCGGGAGCACGGGCTTCTTCACGTTCTTCTGTGCGAGCGGATCCTGATCGAGCATCGCCACGACCGCGTCGCGCTTCCCGAGCTTTTGCGCGAAATCGACGATCGCGTCGCGGTGGCCGCGCGTGTCGAGGAACCGGAGCACGCGCGCGGCGTCGGCGCTTTCGTCCTTCGTGAAGAGCTCGAGCGCGCCCGCGGCCGCGTGGCGCGGGTGGCGCAGAATCCACGAGCGCGCTTGCGCCTTGTGCTTCTTGCCCGCGAACGCCTCGATCATCATCGGCGCGATCGACACGTCGCCCACGGGCTGCGCGGGGCCGAGCGCGGCCTCGAAGCTCTCGCCGTGCTGGAGCGTCGCGACGAGCGCGGGGAGTGCCGCGACGCCGTGCGCCTCGACGATGGGACGCATCACGTAGCTCGCCCAGTACGTCTGGCTGTAGTCGAACCCGAGCGCGAAGAGCCGGCCGTGGAGCCGCGCAGGCGTGGAGGCGATCGCGAGGAGGCCAGATGGGAGCGCCCACTTCTCGCAGTGCGCGACGAACGCCTCGAGCGCTTCGGGCTTCGCGCGCGGAGAGATCCTCGCCGTTCCACTTCAGCTCTCGATCGAAGTCCTCGTTCGAGCGCTCGCCGTCGCGCCAGGTGGTCTCGGGCTCGAGGCCGAGCGGGTTCTGAAGGAGCACGGGGCGCGCGGGCGGCGGTGGGACGTACTCGGTCGGCGCGGCGAGCGGCTCCACGTTCGGATCCTCGAACGCGGGCGACGGCTCCTCGGGCGGCTTGCCGCGCTCGCGCTCGAGCAGACCGAGCAGCTCCGTGTCGGAGCGCTTCTTCGCGGCGGACATCACGCGATCGAAGTCGATGCGCGCGGCCGTGAGCAGCGCCGCGATGCCCCACGACTCCGAGAGCTTCTTGCTGCGCTCCTTGAAGAGCGCCTCGAGCGCGACCTCGCTCTCGAGGTGCGCGAGGAGCTCGCACCACTTGATGTTCTCGGCCGCAGAGTCCTCGAACGGCGAGGCGAGCTTCATCTTCGAGAGCGTCTCGGCCGCCCTCCCGCCCTCGACGTCGAGGATCGACGCGATGTGCCGGCGCGGGTGGCCCGCGAAGAACTCGTGACGCACGCTGCCGTTGGCCTTGAGGAAGCGCTCGAGCGTCGAGAGATCGCCCGCGGCGAGGCCGCACGCGTGCACGCCGAAGTCGCCGAACTTCTTCACGTGCCTCATCGCGGACTCGTGGACGCGCTTCTCGTCGTCGCCCGCGGCGGGCCCGAGCGGCAAGAGGAACGTCGTCGTCCACTTCAAATCCGGCTCGCGGTGCGTGCTGCCCTTGGCCTTCGCGCACTCGACCTCGAAGCTCTCGAGGATCGCCTTCTTCGCCGCCGCGTACGTCGCGTCGTCCGCGATCACGAGCAGCTCGCGCAAGCGCCCGAAGGGACCGACGCCCGTATACGGGAGCTCGTCGTCGAGGCCGACGTACGCGCGCCGCAGCGCCTCCGGGAGGCCCTCCGCGGCGACCAAGAAATCCGCGAGCGACTCCCAGAGCTCGTCGTGGAGCTCCGCGGGAAAGCTCCCGTAGCGCTCGAACGTCGCCGACATGAGCCCCGCGTCGTCCTCGAAGCTCGCGCGGTTCGGCTTCGCATCGAGCAGGCGCTCGCCGCGCCGCCGCTCCGTCGCGTCGAACGACGTGACCCATCCCCAGATCGTCGAGCGCCTCTGTTTGCGCTGCATGCCGATGCGATCGTCAGCCCAGGCCGCGCGACGGAAGCGCGCCCAAGCTTCTTCGATCGTCGGGAGCGGGCGCACGCCCGTCTCGACGCCGCCGCGTCGCGGGTGGATGAGCGCGCGGAGCGCGGGCGTCCAGAAGACGCCGTTCTTCTTCTCGACGGGGAGCTTCGGGGCCTTCCACGTCTGATGCGCGGTGGACGATGCGGGCGCGGCCCACGCGGGGTTCGCCGGCGGAGCCTTCTTCGGCTCGGGCTTCGGAGCAGGAGCCGCCGCCGCCGCAATCGCGGGAGACGCTTCTTCCTCGACCGTCACCGCGTCGTTCGTGAGGCGCAAGACGACGCCCGCGGTCCCGCCGATGAGCGCGCCCGATCCGTAGCGGCACACGCACCAGAGCTGCGCGTTCGAGACGTGCTGCGCCATCTTCGTGAACGACTCGCCGTCGTCGTTCGAGACGAGCACCGCGCCGCCTTCTCCGACGATCACGAGGCGCCCGTCGGCGAGCACCTCGACGCCCGCGAGCAGGCCCGTCGTGGGCACCTTCACCTTCGAGAACGAGGCGCCCTCGTCGGTCGAGCGGATCACGGTGTCTTTCTCGCCCACCGCGACAATCGCGCCCGATTTCGTGACGCGCGCCATCATGAGGCCGGCGCCGGCTTTGGCTCCGAGCTTCCGAACCTTCTTGCCCTGCGCGACGAAGACGTGACCCGGATCGGTCGGGACGAGGACGCCGAGCGGGCTCGCCGTCATGCGGCCAATCGACTCGCTGACGCCCTTCACCTTCGTGAACGTGGCGCCGTCGGTCGAGCGCATGAGGAAGCCGCCGTCGCCGCCGAGCCAGAACGTGCCGTCCGCGTCGCGCACGATGCCGAAGAGGCACGGGCCCGAGTAGCGCGACCACTTGCCGGTCGAGATCTTCTCCCACGTGCCGCCGCCGTCGCTCGAGCGCGCCGCGTAGCCGTACTCGCCGACGACCCAGACGCCGCCGTCGGGCTCCATCCACGCGGAGCGCAGGCCCCCGTTCGGCGAGTGGCCGACGCGGAACTTGTCGCCGTCGTCCGACGCGAGGAACAGATCGCGTCCCTGTCCGCCGACCGCGATCGCTCTCTTCCCATGCGCCGCGAGGCCGAGCACGAGCGCGTGGTGCGTGCCGGGTTTGACCGAAGTCTCGAGAGCGAGCTGCGCGAGGGGATCGCTGGCGGCCATGAGGCCACAGGCTAACGCAGAAGCACGCGCGCGAGCTCCACGGCGCAGAACGCGAGCGCCCCCGCGAAAATCGCGAGGATCGGCGGGAGGACCCGCGCGTAGTCGCGCCACGCTTCGCGCGCTTTTCCGAGCGCCGCGCCCGCGACGCCGAGCGCGACGAGCGGCGAGCCCACGCTCACGAACGCGCGCTCACCCGCGAGCGGTCCGACGACGCCGCCGGTCGCCGAGCCCATGATGAGGAACATGCCGAGCGCCATCGCGCAGAAGCCGAGCGTCGAGACCACGAGGCCCCAGCGCAATGGACGGCTCGCGACCGCGCCGATCGAGACGCCGATGGCCGACGCGGCGAAGACGCCGCCCACGATGGCGCTCGTCGATGACGCTGCGCCCTCGGTCGTGCCGGGCAGCATCGAAGCGAGATCCCACCCGCGCGCCGCGGACGCGAAGCGATAGAGGAGGATGAACGTGGCGACCGCGAGCGCCGCGTGGAGCGCGACCGGCAGGATCGTCTCGCGAAAGACCTCCGAGCTCGCAGCGGTCATCTGCGACGACGACGAGGGCGGGCGGCTCGTCATCACGGTCGCCGCGCCGGCTGCGGCCGGTTTCGAGGGCGTGGGCGCCCTTCGGACCTCGTCGACCGTGACGAGCGACGGGCCGGCGAGCGCCTCGTCGTCGAAGTCGAAGCCGCCACCGAGGCCGCCGAGAACGGGCGCGGAGATCGGCGGCGCCGGGAGCTTCGGCACGGAGATCGTCGGCTTCGATGGCGGCGCCACGAGGGGCAGCTCGAGATCCGGGATCGACGCGGAGCGGATCGGCGTGAAGCCCGCCGACGCGAACCGCTTCTCGATGCTCGCGACGAGCGGATCGCAGCGGCCCGTGCCGTAGCGCGCGATCGCGGAGGCGAGCTCGGCGAGGTTCGAGAAGCGCGCGTCCGGCGACTTTTGCAGGCACTTGAGGATCGCCTCCTCGAGCATGCCGGGGATCTCGACGCGCAGCGTGCGCGGGCGGGCGGGGACCTTCTCGAGCACGTTGGCGAAGATCGCGCCGACGGTCTCGCCCTCGAAGGGCATCACCCCCGTGAGCAGCTCGTACGCGATGACGCCGAGCGACCACACGTCGACGCGCGCGTCCACGTGCTTCGAGCTCCGGAGCTGCTCAGGCGCCATGTACGCGGGCGAGCCGAGCACCGCGCTCGTCGACGTGAGGTTGCCGCTCTCGTTGCCGATCGATTTCGAGATCCCGAAATCGACGACCTTGATCGTCTTCGAGTCGCCCTCGCCGCGCGCGAGGAACAAGTTCGACGGCTTGAGATCGCGGTGGATGATGCTCGCGGCGTGCGCGTGCGACAGGCCTTCCATCGCCTCGATGAGGTAGTCGACCGTCTCGGTGATCAAGAAGCGCCCACGCTTGTCGAACATCTGGCCGAGGTCTTCGCCCGAGAGGAGCTCCATCGTGAGGAAGGGAGCGCTCGCCTCCATGCCGACGTCGATGATGCGCACCACGTGCGGCGACTGGAGGCGCGCAGTCGCGCGGCCCTCGTGAATGAACCGCGCGACGGCCTCTTTGTCTCTCGCGACCTCGGGCAAGAGGAGCTTCAGCGCGACGTCTTGGTTCATGAGCTCGTGCTTCGCCGCGTACACGACGCCCATGCCGCCGAGCCCGAGCACGCGCTCGATGCGGTATTTGCCTGCGATCACGGACCCAGGCTTGGGCAGTAGCGGGTCGAGCTCCACGTCACCTCTTCGGGTAAATCCACGGGGCGAGCCACCTCGTGATACGCGGCATGACGACGTACGTCATCAACATGATCTCGATCGCGATCGCGATGAAGAGCCGGAGCTCGAACGGCGCGCGCGGGATGAAGAGCGAGACGAACGGCCCGAGCACGAGCACGAACGCGTAGACGACGGCGATCATGACGATCGCCATGCGCAGCCTCGACGGGCTCGGCGCGCCCGGCGGCGCCGTGAACCAGGTCTCGAGGCCGGTGAGCTTCTCCCAAGTCGCGTCGGACTCGACGAGCCCGCCGACCTCCGCGAGCGATTCCTTGCGCTCGGCGCTGTTCTCGAACGCGCGCAGCGCGTCGAGGTTTTCGAAGCGGTAGATGCACGTGTACTCGCGCGGCGCTCCCTCGGCCGGGCGCTGCACGGTGATGCCGAGGTAGCCCGGCATGTGCTTCACCTTCTCGACGAGCCGCGCGAGCCAGGCTTCGTAGTCCGCCTCGCGTCCCGCCTTCACGCGTCGTGTGACCACGACCGTCACCCCTTCCAACGAGTTGTCGTGCATCGCTGCCGCGACGGAAGAGGTTACCATCGAACCTTGCGCCGGCGTCGCTGGCTCTCACCTCCAAAAGGAGCGATTCATGAGCGCACTTCTCGTGGCGACGCTTTGGTCATCGGTGATGTTCAGCACCTGGTTCGCGGTGTGGGCGTGGGAAGGCCGGCACCAGACCGCTTGATGAGGTTGGGCCTCGTCGCGTTCCTCGCGGCGTGCGCCAAACCTGCGCCGACCCTCGACGACGCTGCCATTGCGTCGAAGGCCACAGCCGCGCTCGCGCCGTTCAAAGGCGCGCTCAAGTCGGAGCTCGGGCGCGCGCTGGCGCAAGGGCCCGAGGCAGCCGTCGACGCGTGCGCGAGCCGCGCGCCGGTCCTCGCCGCCGAGCACTCGACGCCCGACGTGCGCGTCGGCCGCTCGGCGAAGAAGCTCAGGAGCGCGGCGAACGCTCCGCCCGCGTGGCTCGTCCCCGTGATGGACGATTCTCGCGAGGCTGCCGAGCGGATCCACCGAGCACCGCGTCGTGAGATTGCCGACCGGCGGATATGGATACGCCGAGCCGATCTGGGTCCAGGCGCCGTGCCTCCAATGCCACGGCGAGCACGTGGCGCCCTCCGTCGACGCCGCGATCCGCGCGCGCTACCCGGCCGATGTCGCGCGCGGCTTTCGCGAGGGCGACTTCCGAGGGGTCTTCTTCGCCGAGGTCAGGTGAGCACGACGACGCCGAAGAGCGCCGCGACGTAGGCGGCGTTCGCGACGACGGCCTCGAACGCGAACGACGAGGGCGTCGTCCCAGGGCGAATCGTCCACTTCGCTCGTTCGACGTCGAGCTCGGGCTCGGGCTCGTCGTGGTGGCAGGAGCACACGCGCGGAAGCTTCGTCGCCGCGGTCATGCTCACGATGCGACAGGACTGGCAAGCGAGGCACTTCACGCTCGCGAACGCGATCGAGGCCATCGGTGAGGTCGTCATGCTCGCATCGTGACGGAATTCACGAACGCGCTCATGTGCCGGAAGTCACATGTTCTTGCGGGTCCGCTGGCGGTCCACCATGCGGTAAAAGCTCGGTCGCGCGACGCCAGCGAGCTCCGCGGCCTTCGACACGACGCCGCCCGCGCGCTCGAGTACCGCGGGGATGTAGGCGTCCTCGAAGCGCTCGAGCACCTTCTGCCGCGCGTCGTGGTAGCCGAGCTGCGCGAGGTCTTCGAGCGAAGGCATGCCGCGGCGATCGCCGAACGCGCCGCTGCCGAAGAGCGCGTCGCGATCTCGCGCGCCGAGCGTCGCGTAGCGGAGGACGACGTTGCGAAGCTCGCGCACGTTTCCGGGCCAGCGATACGCGACGAGCATGCCCGCGAGCTCGGGCGGGAGCTCCGCGTGCTCGTCGCGCGTCGCCTCTCTCAAGAAGTGCGTCGCGATGGGGAGCACGTCGTCCGGCCGATCGCGGAGCGGCGGCACCGAGACGCGCGCGATCGAGAGGCGGTAGTAGAGGTCTTGTCGAAAGAGACCCGCGGCGACGAGGTCCGCGAGCGGGCGCTGCGAGGTCGACACGACGCGCACGTCGAACGCGTGACGGTCGCCGCCGCCGATGCGCGTCGTCGAGAGCGCCTCGAGCGCGGTCGCGAGCTTGTTCTGCAAATCGGGCGGGAGCGCCGAGACCTCCTCGAGGACGATCGTGCCGCCGTGCGCTTCCTCGAAGGCGCCTGCGCGCGACTCTCCGGTGCCCTCGAACGCGCCCGGCTCGTGGCCGAAGAGCTCGTCCTCGAGGAGCATCGCCGAGAAGCCCGCGCAGTCGACGGAGACGAGCGGCGCGCCCTGCCTCGGCGAGTGTCCGTGAATCGCGCGCGCGAGCGCGTCCTTGCCGACGCCGGGCTCGCCCTCGAGCAGGACCGTCGCGTCGGTGAGCGCCGCGGTCGCGAGCGTCGCGAACACGTGGCGGATCGCCTCGCTCACGCCGATCGACTCGCCGAAGCCCGACGTCGGGTGGAGCGCGATCGAGGTGTGCTCCGCGTCGATGCGCACCGCGAGCGACGTCGCGCCGAGTTGAAGGAGCGTGTCGGCCGCGAGGACCACCGACTCGACGCGCACGCCGCCGATCCACGTGCCGTTCTTGCTCCCCTCGTCGCGCACGTGGACGCCGTCTTGTCCGAGCGAGAGGCGCAGGTGCGCGCGCGAGACCGTGTCGTCCGTGAGGCGCACGTCGGCCGCGGCGCCGCTCCCGATGACGAGCACGGGGCGATCGAGCCGCGCCCGAAGGCCCGCGTCGGGACCCGACGTCACCTCGAGCCCCGCGGCGCGCGCGTGGAGGGCGTCCTTGTGATCGTCGAGCGTCTCCGCGAAGTCGGCGTCGTGCATCGACGGCGCGCGTCGCGTCTCGGGACCGGAGGACATCGTTCGATGGTATATCGGCCGCGTGCGCGGCTCTATTCGAACGCTCCTGGCTCTCGCGTGGCTCGCCGCGTGCTCGTCGGCGAGGCCGATCGCGCACGTTTCGCCCGGTCCGCGAGCGCCCGCGCCCGCCGAGCTCGCCGAGTCCGTGCCGCTCGAGACCGAGCTCGACCACGCGTGGGTCCCGAACGCGCCCGACGTGTGGCTCGACATGATCCGCTCGGCGGCGCGCACGCTCGACCTCGCCGAGTTCTACGTGAGCGACGCGCCCGGCTCGCGCCTCCACGCGGTGCTCGAGGAGATCGAGCGCGCCGCGGCGCGCGGCGTCCACGTGCGCCTCCTCGTCGACGAGACGTTCTACGCGAAATACCCCGAGATCCCCGACGCGTGGGCGCACCGCGCGAACATGGAGACGCGCCGAATCGATCTTCGTCCGGGCGTGCTCCACGCGAAGTACTTCGTCGTCGACGGGCGCGAGGCGTTCGTCGGAAGCCAGAACTTCGACTATCGCTCGCTCGAGCACATCGTCGAGATGGGCGCGCGCGTCCGAACGCCGCACGTCGTCGCGACGCTCGCGGCGATCTTCCGCGCCGACTGGGACGTCGCGGGCGGCGGCGCGTTTCACCTCGAGGCGCCCCTCTTCGCGGACAAGATCGACGGCGGCGAGATCATCCTCGGCGCGAGCCCCAAGAAGCTCGTCCCCGAGTCGCTCTGGGATCTCCCGCGCCTCTTGTCGTGGATGAACGCGACGACGAGCACGCTCCGCGTCGAGGTGCTCACGTACAAAATCAAGACGCGCCACGGCGGCGACTTCCACGATCTCGACGACGCGATGCGCGCGGCCGCGAAGCGCGGCGTCCACGTCGAGCTCCTCGTGTCGACGTGGGGCGAGAAGGACGACGCGGTGACGTCGCTCGCGCGCGAGCCGAACGTCGAGGTGCGCGTCCTCGACATCCCGAAGTTCTCCGGCGGCGACATCCCGTTCGCCCGCGTCGCGCACGCCAAATACGCCTTGTTCGACGCCGACCCCTCAGAGCGGGGTCGCAACGAAAACGCGCGAGCGTGGGTCGGCACGAGCAATTGGGAGGGCGACTATTTTTTCCAGAGCCGCAACGTCGGCCTCTTCTTCGAGCACGGCTCGGTCCCCGGCGAGCTCGCGCGCACGTTCGCGGCCGTTTGGCGGAGCCCGTACGCGCGGCGGCTAGGGACGACCCCGGATTGAAGTGCGGAGCCGTGACGAGATGACCGCGCCGCGCACATTGGAGCGCATGAAGCCGTCGAACGCTCGAGCGCTCCTCGCGGCCGTCGCGCTCTCGGGCCTCGCGAACGGCGGGTGCATCTACTCGCGCATCATCTTTCACAACATCCCGAGGCTCTCGGACGCTCACTACTTCGACCAACGCGTCGTCCACGCCTCGCCGTCGCCCCAGCCCCTTCCGAGCGCCGCGCACGAAGCAGATTTTTCACTCACGCCTGCGGAGCGCCGCAAGTACGGGTCCTTCGATCAGATGCTCGAGGCGAGCGGCACGCGCGCGTTCGTGGCGGTGCGAGACGATCGCGTCGTCTACGAGAGATATTTCGACGGCTTCGACGCAAACACGCTCGTCGCCGACTTCTCCATCAGCAAGACGTTCGCGGCGCTCCTCGTCGGATGCGCCGTCGCCGACCACATCCTCGGCCCCGTCGATTGAAAGCTCGTCAGCTACGTCCCCGAGGTCGCGCGCCATCCCGGCTACTCCGCCATCACGATCGACGAGCTGCTCCGCATGACGTCGGGCATCGACTACGTGGAGGAGTCGTACGGAGGCGCCGAGCTCTACTATTCGCGGCACTTGCCCCAGCACGTCTACAAGTACCGCATCAAGTGGAAGCCCGGCCGCCACTACGAATACGGGAGCATCACCACGCAGATCCTCCAGGACGTGCTCCACCGCAACCTCCACCCGGGGCAGACCGTGTCGCAATACTTCGAGCAGCGCGTGTGGTGGCCGCTCGGCTCCACGCACGACGCGACGTGGTCTCTCGATAGCGCGTGGAGTGGCGTCGAGAAATTCGCCGCGGGCTTCAACGCGACCGCGCGCGACCACGCCCGCCTCGGGCTCCTCTTCTTGAACGATGGCCGCGTCGGTGACACGCAGGTCGTGCCGCGCGACTGGGTGGCCGACTCTCTCGAGCACGACCCCGTTCCCGGCCTCGTGCACACCACCGACGGCTGGGTGCAGCGAGGCAAGTACCAGTGGTTCCTCACCGAGGACGGGAGCGCGTTCTTCGCCAAGGGCTACGACGGGCAGTACGTGTTCGTGGTCCCATCAGCGCGAATGGTCTTCGTGCGCTTCGGCAAAGGCTACGGTGACGTGGACTGGGTCGCGCTCTTCATGCGCCTCGCCTCGAGCCCGTGACCACGCGCGCGTGCTGAGGCTATCGCGCGCGCTTTATGGACAACGCTCGGGACACAAGGTTCACTGCCTTCCATGCGAGGTCGCATCTTCCTCGTTGCGCTGGTCGCGTGTCGTCCGTCGCCGCCAGCGCCGCGAACCACGAGCGCCGACGCGTCCACGACGGCGCAGCTCGACGCGGCTCCCGTGGTCGATCTTTGCCGCATCGCCGGCGCGCGCATCCCTTCGCTCGTGCGTTGGACACCCGCGGAGCGAGACGCGCTCGAGCGGGCGATGCAATCCGGCGTCGCCGTCCTCGCCGCCGACGATTGCCGCGGCGCGCGCCTTCTGCCCGCGTGCCACGCGAGCGGTCACTACGGTTACATCGGCCAGAAGGTCGCGTCATACGCGTACGATTTGTCGACCGACGAAGAGCTTCGCGTGAACGCGCCGCTTTCGGGCGCACCCTCCACAGTCGATGCGGGCGCGCCGCTTCACGTGAGCTACGTGGTCGCGGGCGTCCGCGCGACGACGCGAGGTGCGCTCGAGCCCAAGGAGCTCACCGGTGACTGCGCGGGCGCGACGCATTTCGTCACCGCCGCGGACATCGGTGCGGTGTCGTCCGGCGCGTGCAGCGACGCACACCCTGACGATGCGGCGCCTCCCGCGACGTGCAAGACGATCGTCGAGATCCGCACGAGCCCGATCGCCGAGCTCGACGATTTGACGACGTTCGATCACGCGCCGAGCGATGCCGTGCTCAACATCGGCGTCTGTCCCGACACGATGGTCGTCACGCGCTCGCACTGCGCCAAGCCGCCCGTCACGACGCCGTACCTGTGCGCGTTCGGCAACTCCACCGAGTGTCGCGCCCAATGCGAAGGCGGGGACATGAACAGCTGCGACGTGCTCGCGTTCATGTCGATGCATGGGAAAGGCGTCACCGAAGATCACGCGTCGGCAGCCAGCCTCTACGACAAGTCGTGCGCAAAGGACGACGCCATCGCGTGCGTGAACATGGGCGGGCTCCGCTACCGCGGCGATGGCGTCCCGCAGGACCGCGCGAAAGCAGCGACGTTCTTCGCGCGCGCGTGCACGCTCGGCAGCGCAGACGCGTGTGGCGATCTCGCGAACGCGTACTTCACCGGCGACGGAATGGCGCGCGACCTCGCGCGCGGCGAGAAGCTTCTCCGTCATGCGTGCGAAGCAGGCTCGGCGCGCAACTGCAGCGAGCTCGCCTTGCGTCTTCGCACCGGCGACGGCGTCGCGAAGGACGTGCCGCGCGCGCTCGCGATGTACGGGGATTCCTGTGCCGAGAACGACGGCATCGCATGCACCGAGCTCGGACGACTACACATGGTTGGCCAGGATGTCCCAATGGATCACGCGGCTGCGGTGCCGATGTTCGATCACGCTTGCCGCTCTGGTTTCGACCGCGCTTGCGTCATGTCCGCGCTCTTGTATCGCCAAGCCGACGGCGTCGCACGCGACGACGTTCGCGCCACGCGCCTCTTGCAACGCGCGTGCAGCCGCGGCGACGGGGACGGTTGCCACAACCTCGGCATCGCGTACGAGAAGGGCAAAGGCATCGCGCCGGATTCGAGGCGCGCCGCCGAGCTCTACGATCGAGCGTGCAACGCCAGCGTCGCGCAGTCGTGTTTGCACTTGGGCGACTTCGCGCACGACGGCGTCGGCGTCGAGAAGAACGCGTCGCGCGCGAAAGAGCTCTACACGCGCGCATGCACGCTCGGTGCGGCAGAGGGTTGTGCGAAAGCGCGCTGAAACGGCCACGTCCGCAGGGCACGGCGTCGGAGAAGTCGTTCGCGTACCTGCGTCATCTCGGCGCCGAGCCGGTGAAGTACGGAGACGGGCTGGGCGATTGCGGACACGGGCTCCCTGCGCGGCGACACGATCGCGATGATGAAGATCGCCAACCGAACGAGGCTCGAGCTCGTCACCGCGATGACCGTGCATCTCAGCGGCTACTACCAAGAGACGGGCACGCGCCCGACGGATCTCCGCAAGACGCTCTTCCCGAATCGCCCGCACATCCCTCGGATGCTGCTCGATCGGCCGTATCCTGAGGTCGTCATGGGCTACTGGTTGAAAGGAGTCGCGCCGCGAAGCGTCGCGGGGCAGATCCATCGAATTCCCCGGTGGGACCTGGAAAGAGATTTGGACTTACTGTCTCGAGGTCGACCCCGACACGGCCGGTGAGCTGGACGAGTGGTGGAGCAGCAACGGGCAAGGCTTGGACGACGAGCAGGCGTCGCTTCTGGGCGACGTTCTCGAAGCGCGCATCGAGTCGGGTGCCGCCGCCGAGTACCTCGCCGAGATCCAAGCCGAGGAGCTCCCTTGTTACTGCGGGGGCAAGACTTCCGATTGCTACTTGTGCAAAGGAACCGGCGTGGCGAACCGCGCCGGCTTCGAGATGGAGACGCTGAAGAAGGTGGCGAGCTTCCTCCGCGACTGCGGCGGCTTCACCCTTCATTGAGCACGAAGAACGGCAGCCTGCTCGGCGGCGGTGCGACGCGCAGCTCTCACGCTCGCCCGACGCTGGGCACGACTGATTCACCATCGTTTGAGATTGACGCAGGCGCGTCGGGTGCGATCCTTCAGTGCGAGGGAGGAGTTGCGTGACTCGAAAAATCGCATGGCTCGCCCTCGTTGGCGCGTGCGGACCTTCCCTGCCGACGACCACGTCCGACGCGGGCCCCGACGCGACCATCCCCGACGCTGACGGTGCGACCGAAGCATCGGACGACGCCTCCGCCGAGGTCTGCACATCGAAGATGTGCGGCGCGACGTGCGTTGATCTCGCAAAGAGCGCGACGAACTGCGGCGCCTGTGGGCACGATTGTCAGGGCGGAAACTGCGTTGCTGGAAAGTGCACGCCGTATGCGCTTGCGACGAACGCCAACAACGGCTCGACGATCGTGCTCGACAACCTCTACGTCTATTGGGGCGGCGGCCAACCCAACACAGCGGGCCTTTATCGCGTTCCGAAGCACGGCGGCGCGGTCCAGACCCTTGCCTCGGGGCTCGCGTTCCCGAGCGGTCCCTTCGCCGTGACCGCGACCAACGCGTATTTCTCCGACAGCTACAACGTTCTCTCGGTGCCGCTCGCACCAGACGGTGGCGGCGCGCTCGTGCAGCTCTACAAGAACCAGCTCGGCGCCTTCGCTGTTGCAGCCGACGGGGCCAACGTCTACTGGACGGCGCGTGCCTTCAATTCGGCGCCGTCGTCGGTGAGCCAAGCGCCAATCGCCGGCGGCGGGCCGGTCGTGCCGCTCGCGACGAACCAGGGCGATCCCGTTTCGATCGCCGTCGACACGACGTCCGTCTATTGGGCGGACACGCTTCAGTCAGGACACGTGTGGTCCACGCCAATCGGTGGCGGCGCGGTCACGCCGATCGCGACCGACGCATATCCGGAATGGCTCGCGCTCGGCTCGGGATCGCTCTTCTACTCGACGGCGACCGCCAACGGAATCATCGGCTCGATCGCGCTCGATGGCGGATCGTCGACGAGCTTCACACCCGGCGCGCCGGTCGCGGCGATCGCGGTGGACGCGCTCGACCTCTACATGGCCATCAATGCCAATTTCGAAATTGGTTCCCACCCGCTCGACGGTGGTGCCGACGCGCTTTCGACGGTCACGAGCAACGTGAACCCCGTCGCCATCGCGGTCGACACCGACGCTATCTATTGGAGCGACTCCGCCGCGCAGACGATCTACAGGCTCGTGAAGTAACTGCATGCACCGACGAACGAACGTAGTGCTCCTGCTCTTGGTGGCTTGCAGCGGCGGGCTTCCGCTCGTTGGCGATGATGCGGGGGACGGCTCGGTGTCCGACGTCATACAGGAGCAACCCGCATGCGACGCAAACACGCTCGCGGATCCCGCCAACTGCGGCGCGTGCAACAACGCGTGCAGCGTGCCCAGTGGAGCCATCGCGACGTGCAACGTTGGGGTCTGCGGCTTTCAGTGCCAAGGAAGCGCGTCGAGCTGTGGCAGCGCATGCGTCGATCTCCAGACGACCTCGAAGAACTGCGGCATCTGCGGACGTGATTGTTTGGGCGCGTCGTGCGTCGCGGGGAAATGCGCGCCCACGATTCTCGCGACGAGCCCGACGGCGATCTCCGACTATGCGATCGCCGTCGACGCCACTTACGTCTATTGGGGCGCGACGAACGCGATCTATCGCGTGGTGAAGACGGGCGGCTCGGTCGAGCCCGTCACGACCGCGTTGAGCAACCCGCCGGGCGTCCTCGTCACCGACGGCACCACGATCTATTTCACCGTGCCGGCGTTGCCCTATACGAACGGAGCGATCGACTCGATCCCCGTGGATGGCGGCGCCGGACCCGTGACGCTCTACCCGAATCAGACGTTCGGCAACGGCACGACGAACCTCGCGATGGATTCCGCCAATCTGTACTGGGCGTCGAACGGCAACGGCGTCACTCCTTCGTCGATCAATCAAGCTCCGAGAAGCGGCGGTGGCCCGGTCACGCTGCTCGCTGCGAATCCCAACTATCCGCAGGCGATCGCGGTGGATTCGACGACCGTGTATTGGGTCAACTACAACACGTTTGCGAAGGTCCCCATCGACGGAGGCACCGTCGTCCCGCTCGGCCAAACGCAGGTCGTCGGCAACATCGCGGTGGGCGCGAACGTCATCGCCCTTGGTCAGTACTACGGCAACAGCAGCGACGCAGGGGTCATCGGGCTTTACGCGCTCGACGGCAGCGCGATCGCAACCAGCTTCGTTCCTGCTTACCCGTTCCAGGTCGCGATGGACTCAAGCTACGTATACGCCTCTACGATCGCTACGATCACCGCCGTGCCGCTCGACGGTGGTGCGAGCGTCGACATCGGGGTGCAGCAGCCGCGACCCTTCGGGGTCGTCACCGACGCGACGCGCGTCTATTGGTTGAACGGAAGCGACAATACGATCCGCTCCACGCCGAAGCTCTAGTGGCGCTCGCGCAGTTGCGTACATGGGTCGAGCGCGACAGAATCCGGGCATGCGCATGGCGCGGTATGCCTTCTTGCTTGGAAGTGCGGCATTGATGCCTTGGGCCTGCAACGGCACGCTGCCGCTGGGCGTGTCGGATGCTGGGGACAGCGGTAGTGACGTGGAAGCAGACGTCACTCCTCCTGACGCGGGACTCGATGTGACCAACCAGACCGATGCGACTCCAGACGTCGTGCTGCGCACCGCGAACGAGTGGATCTTGCCGGTTGACATGGATGGCGATCCGCAAGCGCTCGCCTCGGACTCAGAAGGCAACGTGATCATCACGGGGCAGAGCAACTCGCAGACCCTGTTCTTCACGAAGCTCGATCCACACGGCAATGTGATTTCGGACAAGGTGTTCGCCGGTGGCGCGCTTGGCTCTGGGCTCGCGGTCGACTCAACCGATGACGTGATCCTGACCGGCCTCGGGTTCGGCGCGTCCTTCAACGTCGGCGGCGCGACGCTCGGAAGCGGGAGCTTCATCGCGAAGTTCGCGCCCGACGGCACGCTCGTATGGAGCAAGTCGCTGGTGCCGGGTTCGTCCGACCGCGGTCCGCGCGTCGCGCTGGCCGCGAGCGACGCCCTGATCGCAACAGGAACCTACAGTGGCACGGTGAACGTCGCGGGCGGACAGGCGATGAGCCAAGGAGGTGTGTATGCAGTCAAGCTCACCTCGGACGATTCGGTCGCATGGAGCAAGTCGCTCGGCGGCAACAACCCTCCCCAGGCCATTGCGAGTGATGGAGCTGGCGGCGCGGTGTTCGTCGGCACCGGGCTCGTGTGTGGCTCGACCGGAAGCCAGTTCGTCGCGCACGTCAACGGCAGCGGTACGTGCACGGCGGTGTCGATCGGCGATTACTACTCCTCACCCGGCGCAATCTCCGTGGACTCGGCTGGTAACTCCTTCGTGTTGCTGCAGACCATTCCGCAGAGCTCTGTGTGTGCTGGCGACTTCGCATTCATTCTCGCAAAACTCGACTCGTCGCTCGCGACGTTGTGGACGAAGTGCATTCAGGGCGGGACGTATCCGCAGGCGCAGGGAGGTGGCCTACTCGCCGATGACGCAGGGAACGTCGTCGTGACCGGCGCCGCGAGCGGTGCGCCCGATGCGAGCATCGATCTCGGTGGTGGGTCGATCACGTCGTCCAACGCGTTTCTCGTGCGCTATGCGCCCGACGGCGGGTACAAGTCCGAAACGCTCTGGCCCGCATCGACCAACATCCTTCCGTACCTCTTGGCAGCGGCGCCTTCGCCCGACCTCTATGTACTCGGCTTCACCGGCGGCGCGCCGCTCACCATCGGTGACGCCAGCATCAGTGCACCTTTCGCGTTCCTCGCGCGTGTGACGCCGTAGCGCGACGCATGCGTCGTGCGACGCCCAGCACGACGAGCCCAGCGAGCAGCGTCGATGGCGCCCGTCCATTACCACCAGTCGCCGTCCGGCACGAACATCCACCCACTCCGCCACCACCGTCGGACGCATCAGCGCCTGCATCGGCTTCGGGCGGCGCAGGGGCACACCGCTTCGTGTTCGGATCGCAGACGTTGCTTCCGCAGCAGTCGTTGTTCCGCTGGCACGCGCTCCCCTCAGCGACGCACGTGCACTCTCCGTTCGACGAGCAAGTCAGCGATCCGCAGCAGTCGTTCGGACCGTAGCACCTCTGCCCGTTCTCGAAGCAGCACGTGTTGAGCTCGCAGACGAGCCCTTCGCAGCACGCATTGTTCTCCGCGCACGCCACGCCCGTAACGCCGCATCCACATTGCGGGCCCGTCGCGCTGATGGGCGCGCACTGACCGGGGCCGCCGCTGTTGTCGAGCCACTGGACATCGTAGAGCGTACCGCAGCACATCAGCTGCGCCGGGTGTGACTCGCACGCGTCGGCGACCTCGAATGTCGCGCTGCCTTCATCCGCTGCGGCTTCGGCAAGCTCGTGAAACGTGCCGTAGGTGCTCTCGTTCAGCGACTTGCCGCACGCAGGGCAATCGAGCGGAACAATCGCGATCTGGTATTGGTATCCGGTGCCCGCGTCGAGCGGCGCATTGGCCACCCAGTGCTCCGCGCACGCCTTGCTGTCGTAGCACATGCGCGCGCCGACCTCGTCCTCGTTACGGACGCTCGCGGGACCGTGGATGATGTAGACGGTGTTGTTGTTGGCCGTCGGTGCGGGGATCTTGCCGTTCACCATTCCGGCGTTTACCTCCGCGATGGCCGTCGTGGTGATCTGGAGCGGGTTTGGCGGCGACGTCGTCAGGACGATGGGCGGGTGGTGTGTGAACGGTCCGATACCCCACTGGAATGCCCAGCCCCCGGCGAAGGTCGAGGTCGACATCAAGCAGCTCTCGAACGTCTCGACTTGCAGCTTGTTCGTCATGTCGACCGAATACCAAATCGAGTAGACGTCGATCGGTTTGAGGGCGTACGCCTCGCGCGTCGCGAGCAGCGCGAGAGCACACGATGCAAGTGCGACGACGCGCTTCACGGCTTCACCGTCGCCGCTGCCGAGCCAGTCCTGAACAAGCAAAATCCCCCGAGCGTCGGGTCCGTGCCCGGCGCACGCACGCAAGTCTGGAGCGTGCCTTGATAGGGCGCTTGAGCGGCGAAAAGCGCTTTGAGTTGGTCAGGCAACACGGGAATGCGCAGTTGGGAGCCCGAGTCGAGCTCCACGCTCCACACTGGATCGTCGGCCAGCGTATTGACCGAGAACGAAACGGGATCGGTCGCGCCGGTCACGTCGAGCACGTCGCCTGCGTTCACGCTCTTCTCCGTCATCTTCAGCGGAACGCGCAGGCCATCAATGGGCGCAGTCGCCGAGGGCGGACCGACGAGCAGCCGCGTGCTGAACGAACCGTCGGCTTCGAATAGGTCGGCGAGCGTGACGATCGGGCCGTCAAAGATCGTGAGGTAATCCACCTCGAACGCGAAGAACGTCTTGTCGCTCGAGAGTGACATCAGCCGCGCGACACCGATGAGCGGCGTGAGCTGATTCTTCGTGGGGTCGAGCATGTACACCTCGACGTCTCCCTCGCACGTCGAGCCGAACGCGCCCGTCGGGTCAGGGATGACGAGCTTGTTCGACACGGACGTCAGCGCGTCGGCCGCCTGCGCGCGCACATCGATGTCGAACGACTGATCACCAGTGAGTGCGTCGAAGTCGATGTGAAACCACTTGGCGACGTCATAGGTGCGGTCGCGGCCCGTGCCACCAGGCACGGAGACGTCGAGGCCCACGATCGTGAACGGGGCATTCTGCGGGAGAACGAAGCTGTATTTGCCCGTCGTAACGGTCTCGCCGGCCAACGTGAAGAGGCTCGCGCCGAGCTCGACGCTGTTGGCTGGGCTCGTCATGTTCTTCACGACGCCCGAAAGCGTCGCGGTTGGCTGCGGCGTCAGGTCGTATAGCTCGAGCGACAGACCATCGATGTGGTACTTCGAAATATCCGGCGAAACGATGCTCCTGACGATGCGCCCGGCGGAACCGACGGAGAGCGACGTGACGCCACCTGCGACACTCGTCGACGCAAACGACAGCATGCCATTGTCGTCCGCGATGACGAGCTCGTTCGTGCCATCGGCGTACTCCGCATAGCCCGTCGCGCCGGCGAGCGCAGTCGACGAGCTCTCTCGTGCCGTGACCTTGATCGCGAGCGTGCTCCCGTTCGCTCCGGGCAGCGCAGGCAATCCGCCACCACACGCGGCGACGATGATGACTGCGAACCGACCCTTCATCCGTGCTCCTTCAAAAAATGTACGACACGCTCGCGCCGAAGAAGAACGAAAGGTAGTTGGTCGTGACGCCCTCGACGGCGATGCCCGGCACGTGGCCGTTCGTGATGGCGTAACGGAACGAGGGCGCGTGCAGGTCGAGAGCCCAGTGCCGTGATTGAACTCGCAATCCGATCACGTCGACGCGCACCTCGAAGAAGACGTTCGAGCCCGTGTTGTCGCCGCCTGCGAGCACGCCAACGCCAAGCCGAAGCGGCCACGCCAACGTGTGGTGGCGGTCGAGCGCGAGGAGGTAGCCATAGCAGAGGTTCGCTTCGAAAGCGGGCCCACGCTCGACGACGAGATCCCAGGAAATCCGTTCCGGGCGCGAGCTCGAGCGCGATCTCGTGTTGACCAACCAACAATCCGCCGCGCAGCGCGAACAGAAACGTGCCGTCGGCGCCGCCTCCCCACAGCGAGCCCTGCGACGCGAAGTACCCGCCGTTCAAGAACCCTCCGGCCAACGTGACCCCCAGAAACGGATGAATGCGTTTGACGCTGGTCGGCTCGCCGGGCGTCGAAGGGGAAACGACAGGTTGCGTCGTAGTCGCGGGCGGCGGCGGCGTTTGGACCACGCTCGGAGGCGGAGGCGTCGTGCTCGCGGGGGGCGGCGGTTGCGACGCGCTGCCAGCCGCTGTCGGGTTGGCGCAATGCCCCGCGACACAATCGAGCAGCCCGCAGTCTGCCTTGCTCGCGCACTCGGCCCCTTCATGCGGATCAACACATACGTTCGCGACGCATTTCAGACCGTGCATACAGTCACTGCGCGCGCGACACGACTCGCCCGGACCTCCGAGCTCACTGTCGTCTGCCCCCGCCACGGCAGTGGCCGCCAGCACGATGGCGCAGACGATGGCTCTGGAGCGGCGCATTCGAGACCACCATACCCAAGGCGCATACCGTCCGTCACGGCATGCACTTCATTACTGCGAATTACATTCGTCACTAACTCCCGAACGCTGGCGTAGACTCATCGTGTGCGCTGGCGCTGGTCCTTGGTGTTGATTCTGGGCTGCGGCCAGCTCCCCCTCGTGGGCTCCGACGGTGGTTCGGATGCCGACGTCGCGGATGTCGACGGTGCACCGTACGACGCTCATGACGAAGCCGCACAGCTCGATGCGATCGCGCCAGATGTGAGCGCGAAGGACGTGTCGATCGACGTTGTCAGTGACGTCGCTGATGCGACGACGTTCGACGCCGTAACGGACGCGGGCGACGCCGGAGATGGCGGTCCGAACATCGTTACGCTCGCGACCGGCCAAAGTTCGATCGTCGAGCTCACCGTCGACAACTCGAACGTGTACTGGACAGCCGCGAAGACCGTGATGTCGTGTTCCGTCAACGGCTGCGGTCAACCGACCGCGCTAGTCACGAACGCTCCTTACTCGACGACGTCGATCGCGACCGACGGCGTCAACGTCTATTTTCAAGCGGGCTATGCGTCTGCGTGTGCAGTCGGTGGCTGCAACAACTCGCCGACGCAGCTGAGTGAAGGCGGAAGCGGCCTCGCCACAGACGGCAGTTACGTCTTCTACGCCGATGGAACCCATCCGGGTTTGGCGAAGTGCTCCATCAGCGGATGCACGACGCCGCCACCCATGCTGATTTCTGGCGGCAACTACAACCAGTTTGCGGTGGATGGAACCAACGTCTACTGGACGAATCGCAGCAACGGCAGCGAAGTCTACTCGTGCGCGAAGACCGGATGCAGCAGCGGCACGCTCATCGCGGATGGGCAGGGCGGCGTGAACGCGCCGGAGGGGATCGCGACGGACGGCAAAAACGTCTACTGGGCGAACAGCGGTAGCGGGACGATCCAGCAGTGCGCGGTGACGGGCTGCAACGATCAGCCCACGACGCTCGCGACAGCGCAAAACAACCCGCTGCGCGTCGCGACGGACGGAGTGAACGTATATTGGGTGGAGCAGGGCGCCGGCAACGTACGCAAATGCGCCGTGGGAGGTTGCTCGAACAAGCCGACCACGCTCGCATCAGGGCAGACGAGCCCCAGCTCGATCGCCGTGGATTCTACGAGCGTGTACTGGGTCGAATACGGCGTCGGCAACGTGAAGAAGACACCGAAGTAGAACAAAAGGCGATCGGCGTCGTTGCGAGCTGCGGAGGCTCGGCGGGCGAGGGGACCGGCTGCGCATCGACCGGCGCGCTGCGCACGCGGCGCGTGATGACGGCGCCCATGCCCCGACGCACGCAGAGAACACCGTCCGTACGGGTACGGCTTCTCACCGCGACACAACGAAATCGAGCGCGTCCAGTTGCGTCGAGAGCTCCCGTGCGCGCGCGACGGCCGCAACGAGCACTCGGCGGACCACGTGGGGCGTGAGATCCGTCGCGTCGCACGCGGCGCAGACGATCGCATCGGACACGAGGCGCGCGTCGACCTGCGTCGCGCGTTGCGGTGGAGGCGCCACGGGTGTCGGCGGAGCGAGCGTGACGCCCGCTTCACGCGCGAGCTCCTGCGCGAGAGCGAAGTCGACGGGCGCGACGAGCTTGATCAGCGCGATTAGTTGCGCGCGGCGTGGTCGCGATTGTCCGCCGACCCACCTTTGACCGCTGCGCGGCGACGCGCCGACGGCACGCGCGAGACCGACTTGGGACATTCCGAGCCTTTGGCGCGTTCTTTCGATGAGATGTCGCATGTCAACAGCGTGATGACGTAGTCGAGCCGTACTGGAAGGCCTGTCAGCGCCTCCGGATACGTCGTTAGCGCCGAATTATACGTCACTTACGCGACGCCGATGCGTAATTTCCGGTTATCGAGGCCCTGCGCGCCCAGAAGTGACGCATTTCGCGGACACCGCATGCCTTCACTCGTGGGGATCTGACCTAGCGATGCGGGCTGACAAGCGTCCGACCCGTGGAAGTGTCGCACTCACGGACGCAAGCTCGCTTCACTTCAGGGGCAACTCGATCACCACGCGTCCCCTCCGAGTCGACCACGAGCCGGCCGGCGTGCGCTTCGGCCACGCGACGTGTGAACGCGAGGCCGAGCCCGAGCCCGCGTTCTTCGTGGTGAAGAATTCCTCGAGCGCGCGTTCGCGCGGCGAAATCTCGCCCTCGCGTGAGCCTGCGGATGACGGCGCTCTTGTAATAAGGAGGGAGGCGGCTCGGAGGGCTCGCCGAGTCCTCTCTGGTACGGCACACCCGATGCTAACGTTGCCGAAGATGATGTCTTCTGGCCGTCTTCGTGGGGCGCGGGCGAGACACGACGATCAGGGGCTGGCAGCATCCGACACACTCGTGCGAACGCGTGCGGCGTTGCGTGCGCTCATGTTGACCGTGCTCTCGGCGTGCGACGCCGGCGTGACGAGCGCCGACGCGGCGATCGGCGATGCTCCGAGCGCTCCGGATCAGAAGGCGCCATGCGTCCAGACTGCGACACAATGTTGCTGCTTCGACAATCCCGTCGACTGCGCGGTCTTCGGGTTCGAATACGACACGACCGTTTCGACGTGTTCCGATTCGGGCGCAGACGCCGATGCGGACGCCTCGTGTGTCGTGGACGACGACTGTCAGCTGTATGGAACGATGGCGTTCGCGTGCAGCCAGGCGGACCCGCCCAACGATCCGTATCCCGCTTACTGGGGGCAAACCGGCGGTGGCTTCAGCTGCACCGTAGTCTCGCGCGATGCCGGCGCTGCGCAGCTCCACTGCGATCGGTTCCACTTGTGCGGAAGGCGCCCAGACGGGCTCATCGACGCGGTTTCGTCGGCCGGGGCCCCGGCAGCTGCGTTCGCTGAGATGGCATGGCTGGAGGCGGCGTCAATCGGCGCGTTCTCGCGCCTCGCGCGTGAGCTCGGCGAGCAGGGGGCACCGCGCGAGCTCGTGCAGGCAGCGCGAAGAGCGAGTCGAGAGGAGGCGCGCCACGCGAGACTCGTCGGTGGTCTTGCGCGACGGCACGGCGCGAAGCCACCCGCGGTGCGAGTTCGGCGGTCCAAGCGGCGCACGCTCGAAGCGATCGCGACGGAGAACGCGGTCGAAGGTTGCGTCGGGGAGACCTACGGAGCGCTCGTCGCACTGTGGCAGAGCGCGCATTCGAAAGATTCGGAAGTGAGACGGGCCTTCGAGCAGATTGCACCGGACGAGATCGCGCACGCGGCGCTCGCTTGGGAAGTCGCGCGCTGGGTCGAGCCACGCCTCGACGAGATCGCCCGGAAACGCGTCGAGGCAGCGCGTCACGCCGCCTTCGTCGCGCTCGTGCGCGCCCGAAATGCGGAAGTCGACGAGGTCACTGCGGCGATCGCGGGACTTCCACGCGCGGTCGAATCGATGAAGCTTGCCGTGGGCCTAAGCCCGCTTTTTCGGCGGGAGAATCAAGGGGGCATTTGAACCTCGTCAGCCATTCGCTTTGGTCCGTCGTCGCCTTGACGTTCGCAGCGTGCAATCCGCAACACGTTCCGGCCGTTCATCGAGCTAGCGCCACCACGTGCTCGACGTCTCGCGCGCCCTTTATGCCTTATGCGCTGCCGCCAGACGCCGGCTGCGACAGCGGCGTGTGCGTGTGCTCGAGCGATCTTGAGTGCACCAGCGGTGTGAATGGCCGATGTGGCGCGGCGTCATCTCGGCGTACCAGCACCCGGAGATCTGCGCTCGCGTGTTCGGGGCCTACTACTGCCACACGTCCGACGACGAATGTTCCGACGACAGCGATTGCTCGACGCACGCGTGCAGCTTCGACTTGAACAAGAGACACTGGGCCTGCAGCGAGGGTTGCCCTCCCACTCCGTAGCCGACGCGCATCGCCCTACGTGCAGTAGTTCCCGCGGCTCACGATGTTCGGGTCGCCGTTCGTTCCGGGTTGGCAGGGCGTTCGAGCGTTTGACGGTGAATGTTCCCGCTCGTCATCGTCGAGATCCGGCACGATGAGTCGTACGAGGTGCGGCTCGGTGCGGTCGTCGTTGCGCGATCCGATGGGCGCGTTGCGCCCGGAGCGCTTCCAACAATCGAGAGTGTGGGCACGGTCGCGAGCGAGCGCGTGGTGCTCCTCCGCTGGCGGGGTCCATCGCAAGGTTGCCTCGACTACGGTTACAGCTTCGTCACGCTCCACGCGGACGGCACGTTCGCGCGCGCCTCGATCCAAACGTCGCCATCGTCGGCACGAAAGTCATTCTCACCCGACGGGGCGTTCGTTCCCGCGCGATCCTGGACGTACGAAAACGGCCACGTGCGCTAATCCCACGCGCTCACATCCTGTTGCGGTTTCGGCGGCATACGGCCGCTGCCCGTCCACGTCGAGATCGATCTCGAGCGTTCGCATCGAGCCATCGGAGGCGCACGGGAGCTACACGCTGACCGTAACGGGGGATTCTTTGCTATTTGGAGAGGTGATGGCGCGCCATGACGAGCAGCAACCGAAACCCTCGCGTATGAACGGACCTCTTGGCGTCGTCGTCGTGGTCGTCGCCCTCTCGATCATGCCCGCCATTTTCATCTACAAATCGTTCACGGCGTTGCCGAAGCAAACGCGCGAAGAGTTTTCCGAGCAATACTCCTGCCCCATCGACTCGATCACGAGCAAAGCCCGGTCAGACATCCAAGCCGCGCAATTCGAGAAGCCGGTCACGCCGCCTGCCGAAGTGGCGGCCGACCCCGCACGGCTCGCGGTGTGGAAATCCAATCAACCGCAGCCCTGGTCCGTCGACTTCTTCGAGCTCACCGGGTGCGGTCATCACGTGCTTTGGGGTTGCCGCCTTCCGAGCAGCAAGTCTTCTGCGGGCGTGCACGCGTTCTGCCCGTACATGCGCGACCTGAAGTAACCGACACCTCGGTCGTGGCGATCCGAGCTTCCTCTTGCAACCGAATCAGCAGGCCGAGCGCGGACGCGATGGCGCTCGCGAAGAAGAAACCGCCCGTAGAGCCCGTCAGTCGGATGGCACGCGCGTCGCACGTACGCTCGCCATGGACCTTGTAGGCAGGTTGAAGAAGCTCGTCGGTCGTCCGCAGCTCGTCGGTCGTCCGCTTCGTCGCGTGCGGGCGGGCGATGGTCGGCTCGCGGCGCACGAGCTCGCGCCGAAGCTCGAGCCGACGCTCTCGGTGACGAGCCCGGATTTCGAGGACGGCGCGCCGCTCCCACGCTCCGCGACCGCGGACGGCACAGGCACGCCTCCGACGCTCGTGGTCGCCGACGTCCCGCCCGAGGCGAAATCACTCGTAGTCGTCTGTGAAGACCCGGACGCCCCGATGCCGCATCCGTTTCTTCACTGGACGGTGTTCTGGCTCGGCGGCCGCGACATGACCATCGACCCGAAGGCGGTCATGGAGGCCGGCGAGGGCAAGAACAGCCATCTCGAAATCGGCTACGCGCCGGCGAGCCCACCGCCCGGGCACGGCGCGCACCACTACCACTTTCAAGTCCTCGCGCTCGACGACGTCTTGCCGGGCTCGCCCGAAGCGATGCCGAGCTGGGAAGGCGAACAAGCCGGCGAGGGCGTCGCCGTCGGCGCGGGCCGAAGCGAGCTCTTCGAAGAGATGCGCGGCCACGTGATCGCGTGGGGAGAGATCATCGGGACGTACGAGCGCTGATCTCGTCGCCCGTTGCTGCGGCGCATGAGGGGAGACGTCGTCTTCGGGACGAACGGCGAGGTGTTACGCTCGCCTTCGTGTGGAGCGTGACCCACAAGAGCGCGATCGCCATCGCGGTGATCGGGCTCTCGGACTGCCTGGGGCCGACGGAGATCGAAGTGCAGATCTCCACCGACGTCGCGTGCAAGGACGTGAACAGCACGGCGGTCGCGGTTGGACCTGCAGGCGACGACTCGCGCGCTGTTGGTGCGAAGACGTCCAGCTGCGCCGACGGCGGCGCGATCGGCACGCTCGTCGTCACGCCGAGCGGAGGCCTCGACGACGTCGTCGGGATTCGCGTCACGCTCGGCGTGGGCGCGGCGCAGGCCGACGTCTGTCACGCGCCCGATTATCCAGGCTGCATCGTCGCGCGCCGCTCGCTCCACTTCGTCCCGCACGCGACGCTCTCGCTTCCCATCGCGCTCCAACAGAGCTGCTTTGGCCAGGTCTGCGATCCGAACTCGACGTGCCTGAACGGATCGTGCATCGACGCGGGCATACCGTCGTGCGATCCGACGAACACGTGCCCGCTCCCGGCGCCCGACGCGGGCGCGTGCGGTGGCCTCGTGCCCACGCTGGTCGTGCCGCTGACGACGCCGGCCACGCCCCACCTCATCACGACGGCTACGGGCTACGCGATCGGGTACGAGACGAGCGCGAACGCCTACGAGATTGTCGCGGTGACGCCCAGCGGAGTCGCATCGCCACCGATCCAAGCGTCGTCGACCGCGGTCGCGACGACCATCCCCGTCGGCGCGTTCGGCACGGACGGCGCGCACTACGTCACGACGTACGTGTCGCAGCTCGGCCTCGTGCTCGACGAGTACGCGATCGATGGCGGGTTCGTCACGACGTCGACCAACTTCGTGGCGCCGCTGCCGCCGGTTCGCGGCGTGTACTTCGACGGGACGTCGTTCTTGACGTTCGCGACGCAGAAGGGAACCCCGACGTGGGTCGTCTGGACGCCCGGGTCGCAAGCGCTCTCCATCAGCCCAGGCGGCGTGAACTACGGCGACCCCGCGTTCGCGTTCTACAACGGCATCGCGTACGGCTCCGTTCACGTCGGGACGACGCTGTGCCAACTCTACACGGGGACGCCGAACGCCTCGGGCATGACGTTCGGCCCGACGTTCACGTGGAGCGCTTGCAGCACGATTCGATTCGCGGAGAACGCGCCCGGCGTGCAGCTCTTCGCGTTCGAGCAGGCTGGGCTCCTGAGGCTGGCCGACTCGGCGACCTCGACGACGCCGGCCGCGTTCGGTCAAGTCGACTCGCAAGCCATCGTCGCGCTTCCCGCGAGCGGATCGACCTTTCACGTCGTCTCCGGCGCAGGTGGCTCGATCGCGCGCATGACCGCCGACGTCACGAACCTCGGCGCAGCCCAACCCAAGTCGGTCATCGCGGCGACGGGCTTTCCGGGAGCGGCCGTCGCGTTCGACGCCGTCGCGGACTCGCCCGCGACGTCGTACGCGATCGCCTTCTGGTCCGCGACGCCGAGCCCCGGGATCTACCTCGCACGATTCTGCGACTAGCGAGCTGCTGCTATGATCGCGCCGTGGGCCACGCGCCCGCAAAGCGACCGCTCCATGGGACCTTCAGCGCCGAGGCGTGTCCCCAGTGAGGCGTGGCACGGTTCGCGCAATGCGAGCGGCATGAATCTCGGACGGGCTGCAGCGTGCTCGCGGCCCCGTTCAAGATGGATCGCGTCGCGGCGCAGCTTGCCCCGGTGGACCTTCGCTGCTCGGGCGAACGCGTCTCGCATCTGCGACACAGATCGCTCGGCGCGACGATGCCCGCGTTTCACGGGTGCGGGCGGTACGTCGTGTATCGCTGCATGTCGTTGGTCAGCGACCTCGACGAGACCGAGTGCCTGCCGATCGCGATCGAAGACGAGCCGAACGGCCTCTGACGTTCCAGTGGCGCGCCGAACGGGACGTTGGAGCGCGCGCGTGGCTCGCTGAAGCGCTCCCGCGCGCAGCCCCTTCGTCCGTGGTCGTCTTCTTCACGTCAGCGCACGCACTCGCCGCGCCACTACTACTACTACCATCGCCTACTATGCGATCAGTCTCCAGAGTGGCTCTCGGCAGCGAACGCCTCGTCTTCGAGACCGACCGCCTCCACCATTCGAGCGGCGGCGTCGAGGATCGCGCTGCCCGTCCACGTCTTTCCGCCGTACGTATCGATGAGCGAACCGTTCGTGCACTGCGCGAGCGCGGCTGCACTGTAGATTGCCGCGACGTAGTTGGCCGCGCTGCCGAGTGTGCTGAACAACGCGCACGCAGGTTCGTTCGAGCGGGCGCCGGCAAGTTGGGCGCGTACGCACTCGAATTTTGCTCGTTCGCAATCGATCACGACGCTTGGCACCGAGAGCGCTTCGAGCTGCGCGACTGTCGCAGCAATGAAACGTGAGCGGGCATCGAGGTCGTGCAGCGGCGTGTCGTCGGCGACGCTGCTCATGGAGAACTCGAACGACGCCAAGATGGTGCCCGCCGCGTGGAGTCTTTCCGCGCCGCGAAAGAGCGTCGGGTCGAGGACCTCGAGCCGGACGGGTACGGACCCAAACCAAGCGGCGGGAACGAACGCGGGATCGAACGCGCAGCGGACGCCCAGATGGAGGAGCGAAGCGGCCCAGTCGCCGACGTCGATCGCGCTACCCCCTTCGACGTTGATGTCGTAGCTCATGGACTTGAGCCCGTATAACACGGCGCCGTTCCCGAGCCGTTCGCGTCTCGGAGGAATCCATCCTCGATTTGACGCCGTCGGCGCGGGCACGCCCTTGAATCACGTGTGCCTCTCGATGACACGCGACGAGCTCGAAGCGATGGCGGCGCGATTGACGACCGCGGGCATCGCCATGCATCGCGCCGGCGAGACCTCGTTCGGCGCGCGCAGGTGTTAACACGGCGATCAGTTGAGCTGAGCTTCTGCATGCGAATGCCGAAACCAGCCAGCGATCTTGTCGACCGGCGTCGACGCACGTACGCGCTCTGAGCGCGCGCGACGTCCCACTGAACGTCGCAACGAGACGCAGGCGAGCCACGGTCGTCGCTCCCTACATGCGTGCAAATCGCAACATGAGAGGCGCCGAAGTAAGGATCCAACGGCGCTTAGTCCGCACACGCGAGAACGGTTTGCGACACGAGGCGCTTGTCACCGTTTGCGTCGCCTTCGGACGTGAAGACCACGACATACTTGCCGTTCGAACCGACCGAGACATCGCTTATGTACGGGATGAGCGGAACGCTGACGACTTCGCCCACGGGCGATGCGTTCTCGTCGAGCAACTGAAAGTTGCCGGCGCCGTCGTGAAGCACTGCACCGAACGACGCCATCGTCAGCGACGCCTGCACGTGACCTTCGCTCGCGATCGGGAAGTTGCAATCGTGGTCGATCGTACGTGTGCGGGCAGTCCCGTCTTCATTGACGAGTCGAATCGTGATTTGGCATTGCGCGGAAGGCGACGACCCAGGGCCGTCCGGTCGCGTGAGGATTGCGACCGTTTGCGCGTCATAGGGCCATGAATAGAGGAGCGGCTCCCACTCGAGGTCGAACGAAGCGGAGGCTTCCGGACGCCCGTCGAACGGCAGCATCGTGAGGAGAGCCGGAGTGATGCTGTAGTGGCCGTTACCCGCCGAGACGTACGCAAGGCCGCACTCGTACGACGTCGCGGCATAGGGAAGCCCGATGCCCACGCGGTCCCAGAGGATCTTCGCGCCATCGGTCAAGAAGACACGGCCGTTCGTCGCTTCCGTCGTGTGTGCCACGATGTTGTAGCCGACGAGCGCAAGGCCATCTCGAGCCGCCACGCTCGGACGATTCTGAACGTATCCCGTAAGCTCGATGGTGCCGCTCGACGCATCGAGCGAATCATAGGAATAGAACGTCCCGCCGAACCTCGGCTGGTCATGCTCGGCGCAGCCGTAGAGATTGAAGCCGTCCGTCGCGGCGGCGGTGAAGCCCACGTCGTTCGTTGCCAGGTGGAGTTGCCCTTGGGTCGTCATCTGAGCAACCGGCGGATCGCTTGCCACGGCCAAACGAACCAGACGTCCGTCGCCTGCAACCAGCTCGAGGTTTGGCCCCTGTTTGGCGACGAGCACGACGCCGTACACGAAGGCCGCGTCGAGATCGATTGGCTGTTTTGGCGTCACCACGCGCAACCCCGAGCACGGTGTCACGGCGACATGAGTCGAGACGCAGTCCGCTCCACCTGCGTCGAGCTGCAAGGCGTTCCACGGTCCACTTGGTGGGACGTCGAGCGCGCTTCGCGAGCACGCGAACGCGACCAACACCAACGTGGACTTGCGGCTCGCGTGCATCAACGTCGCTCCGTAATTCTACGTGGCTTGGCGCCGATCTTCATCTCGTCTGCCGTGGCCATCGATGGAGTTCACCGATCGCATCATGCGATCAGGAAGGCGGGAGGTCCAATGGGCTACCTCGCGGTCGCGGGCTCGCCGAGCGCCACCCGAAGGCCGAGCGCGCCGTAGCCGCCGATCGCCACTTCGATGAGAGGCTATGTTCACGTCAGCGACGGTGGCCAGCACCGTCGAGGCCGAGCTCTTGATCTACAACGGAATGGCGCGCGTCGACGAACACCGCTTCGATGACATGCTGCGTGGGACGGCCTGCGCGTCGAGCCGCTCGGGGAAGCGGTCTACGTCGAAAAGTTACGCGCGTAGCTCGGCGAGACAGTATTGCTGACACGAGGCCGATGGAGCGAGAGCAGCGAGCGCATGCGCGGAAACGGATATCCGCTTCGGTCACGTTCAACGTTGACGGCGGCACGCCGCTTCGTGGTTGGCTGCGCGACATCAGCCGCGGGGGCTGCTTCATCACGTCGCCGTCGGCCTCGAAGGTCGGCGAGACCATCGAGCTCGTCGTCCGTTTGCCTGGCGTGTCGAAGCCCATCGTCGGGACGGCCCGCGTGGTGTGGGTGCGTGACAAGAGCGTGCGCGATCTGCCCGCGGGGATGGGCATCGAGTTCGTCACCGTGCCCGAGGAGTCGCTCGCGGCGATCGACGCGCTGAGCGGAGCGTCGGCGCCGCGCCGCTCGCAGACCGTCATCGGCATCGCGCCGCCGCCGCCGACGTCGTCGCCCTCGTTCTCGCCCGAAGCGGTTCCGCAAGAGGTCATCGACGCGCTCAGGGCCGAAGCGGCCGCGGCCCGCGGCGACGCTGAGATCGAGAAGACGGAGCGAACCAAGCTGCCCGTCGCGCAGATCGAATCGGAGGCGCGCGAAGCCGAAGCGCACGTCACCGAAGCCGAACTGCAAGTCACCGAAGAAGAGCCCGCGCCACCGCCACCACCGGCGCCGCCAGGGCCGCCGCCGCAACCCGAGCCGCCACCCCAAGCTGCTCCAGAGCCGCCGATCGATCTACCGCGGCGCGTGAACGCGATTCCCAAGAAATGGCTCATCGCAGCCGGCGTCGGAGCGGCCGGCGCCATTGGGCTCGTCGCGCTCATCGTCGGCATCGCGCATCGCGATCGTGGCGCCACGGCGGACGCGTCGCGGACGCCGGCATCGGAGACGGGCGTCAACGTCGCCAGCGAGATCGCCCAGAACGCCGTCGCGGACGCGACGCTCACCGCGGCCGCAGACGTCAGCGCGCCGGTCGTGGACGCACACGTCGAGGACGCGACCCTCGACGCCCGCGGACGAGACGGCGGCCGCGACGCCGGTCGAGACGCCGGACGAGACGGCGGCCGCGACGGCGGACGCCGCGACGCTGGTCACGACGGCGGGCACCACAAGCCCAGGCACTGATGTCGGAGCTCACGTGAGTCCACGGTCTTGTCTCACGGAACGACGCCCCCAATGCAAGTAATGCAAGTACCAACGAAGGGATTCGAACCCATACTGTCTTGAGAAGATGGGAACAGTCGACGGGCGGTCGCGGCGGTTCTCTGGCGCGAAAAAAGTGACGCGCGAAATCGCTGGACGAGGCCGCGGTTTGCCCGCAAATAACAGTGTGGCGGTCGAGGTCGCGATCTTGACGCGGATGGGCAGCGCCGCGGCGTGCGCTGCGATCGTCGCGGGTTGCGGGACGAGCTCTCCATTGAATGTCGATGCTTCGACGGACAGCGGCAGCGCCGATGTGATCGCGGAGAATCCGACTTTCTCGGTCGATGCCAAAGTCGATGCGGGCACGCCGCCCGGATGCAGCCTCGACTTGCACGACGTCGTCGATGCAAACGGCAACGTCATTCAAACGTGTCCACCCGATCAAGGTTGCGCGGCGGGCGTTTGCGTTTCGGCGTGCGCTGCCGCGGGCACGGCGAAGGGCAGCGTGGGGTGCGACTTCGTCGTCGCGACGCCGGCGTTCTTCGCGGGTCTCTATCCGGTCGACTTCGGTCCCTGCTTTTCCGTCTTTCTCGCGAACGCGTGGGGAAAGGACGCCGTCGTCACGATCGTGCGCAACGGCCAAACGTTTGGCGCGAGCCAGTTCGGCTTGATCGCCCAAGCCGGCGTCGCGCCGTCGGCGTGGTCGCCGATCCCCAGCTCCGGAATCCCGCCCGGCGCAGTGGGCGTCCTCTTTCTCGAGCACAACGACTCGGGATCCTTCCTGTGTCCGATCACGCCGGCGATCACGAGCGTCTCCGCGAGCGCAGAGATCCACGGCACCGGACGCGGGAAGGCGTGGCACATCACGACCACATTTCCGGTCAGCGGCTACGACATTCTCCCATTCGGCGGTGCAGCGTCGGCGCTGCCGGGCGCGACGCTCCTCTTGCCGACGAGCGCGTGGGGAACGAACTACATCGCCGCGCTGCCGAAGCTCACGAGCGGCACCGCGCAAGGAATGTCCGGCGGTCCGCAGTGGGGGCAAATCGTTGCGATGCAAGACAACACCACCGTGCAGATCGTCTCGACGACCGCGCTCCCCAGCGGTTCCGGCGTCAAGGCGGCGCCGTTCAACGTGACCACGTCGTACACGCTCAGCGCGGGCGAGATCATCCAGTGGCAGGGTCCGTACGACAGCTCCGCGACACCCGCGAGCACCGCGATGGACATGTCGGGTTCGATCCTCTCATCGAACGCCCCGATCGCGTTCAACGGTGGCAACGGCTACCTGTGTCTGGGCTCCGCGACGTCGTCAGGCGGCGGCTGTGATTCGGATCACGAGCAGATTGCGCCCGTCGCGGCGCTCGGCTTCGAATACGCCGTCGCGCCGTACCAGTCGCGACTCGCCGCCGGCGAGGAGTCGATCCTGTATCGCTTCGTCGGCACCGCCGGAGGCACGACGCTCAGCTACGACCCCGCGGTGCCGGGCGCGCCGACGACGCTCACGCTCGGCCAGATGGCGGAGTTCGAGGCGAAGGGACCGTTCGTCGTCGCGAGCCAGGACGCGAGCCATCCATTTCACGTCGCGCAGATGATGAGCGGATGCGACGTCATCCCTTCGACAGGAAAGTGCGTCGGCGACGAGGACTACACGAGCGTCCTTCCGCCCGCGCAGTTCTTGAAGCAGTACATCTTCTTCACCGATCCGACGTTCGACTCCACCAACCTGATCCTCGTGCGCGTCAAAGCTTCGACGGGCTTCAAGGACGTCAACGTCGACTGCGTCGGTGTCGTCGCCGGCTGGAAGGCGATGGGCGCGAGCGGCACGTACGAGTGGACGAGCGTCGATCTCGTTCGAGACAAAATCGCGCAAGGTAACAGCTGCCAGAACGGTCCACACACAGCGACGAGCGACGCGCCATTCGGCGTGACCGTGTGGGGCCTGTCGAGCGCCGCTTCCTACGCCTACGCCGCGGGCGGCAACGTCGCGTCGATCAACCCGCTCGTCATTCCGCCCAGCCCCATTCAATGATCAGTGCGATGGCTCGCGCGGCACCTCGCGATGAGTTGGGCGCGCCTCGCGACGAGAGGAGAGCGAGCATGTATGAAGAGCTCGTGGATCGCAAAGCTGCTTGGGTACTTGGTTCGCTCCTGATCGTGCTCGGGGCGCTGCATTTCTTCCAGCTCGAGGCGTGGACCAACGAGCCCGGGCCAAAACTCGTCTTGTCGGGTTGGTTGGCGCTTGCCGGTTTCTTGGTTCTCCCGCTCGCATACGCTCGGGACAAAGGCGGCGGTGAAGACACGAAGTGATCTGCAGGGCGCTCAAAACGTTGCTTGAAGCGAGAGACCTCCGCCGGCGCTCTGCGGAAACATGACGGCGATCAACGCGCACGCAGGTGAGTCAGAACATGATTCGCGGGTGGAAATGCGTCGATGTTCGACGACGATCGGATTCGTTGCGCTCGTATTGATCGCTTGCGGCAAAGCGATTGATCCAAACGCGCCGCCTTCACGTTGCGCCTCTCGCTGGCTCCCGTCAATCGTGATGTGGGAGCCGCCGCCGAAGGTCTCGGACGCCGCGACGAAGGAGACCTACGAGCGGATCGTCGCGCTCGAGCCCGAGCGCGAGAACGACGCGACGCAGATCGCGATCTACTTGGACCGCGCGGTGCTCGCGTTCGCGCTGCACGACGGCCAAGCCGGACGGCGGTACGTGCGCGATCTCGACGCGTGGCTCGCGCGTCACCCGAACGCGCTTCCTTCGGACGAGTACGCGAGGCACGGCCTCGAGACGCTGCACCAGCTCGAGCGCGGCGCGCTGTCGATCACGGATCCTTGCGCGTCATAGCCGCCGCGGCGAAGGCCAGCCGCGGAGGCGCTCCGGATCCTCGAACGGATCCTGCCGCATGTGCGCGAGCGCGTAGATGTCGGAGCGCGGGTCGAGCTCGACGGGATCGAGGACCTGCTCGGGCGCGATGTAGCCCGGCGTGCCCGCGACGGCGCGCACCTCTCGGCTTATGCTCGGACGCATGGCTGGCATCGAACGCATGCGGATGCACTCGCGCGAGGAGCTCGAGACCTGGATCGCGACGCTCGAAGACGTGCGCGAAGAGCTCGAGCAGCTCGCCGGCGTCGAGCTCGGCGTCGAGATCGAGTCGCTCGACGTGCTCGAAGCGTTTCTATTGAAGCGCTATCGGACGATCGCCGCGGCGCTCGCGCTCGATCAGCGCGGCGTCATCGACGCAGCGGCGCGGCACGTCGGGCTCGTGCTGATCTTGAACGTCGAAGGCGCGCGCTGGACCATCGATCTCGAGAACGACCGCAACGTCAATTACCGGTACCCGGTCGTCCAGCTGCCCGACGGGACGCAAGAGTGCCCGCTGATGCTCGCGACGGCCGCGCTCGATCGCAGGACGGGCACGTACATGAGCGAGGTCGTGCGGAACATCGTCGAGGACTGCGCGCCAGCGAAGCCGCGAAAAAGAAACAAGCCGAAGAAGAAGCGGTGACTCAGCAGGATACCCGTCAAACTGCAGCTACTTCTTCGTCGCGCTCCACGAACCGACCTTGGTCGTTCCGTCCTGGTCGATGTCGCCGGTCCCCGACCATTGCGAGCCGTCGAACGCGGCGCAAGCTGACGTCAGCGTCGCTGCTCAAGGCACTCGACGCATCTCCTTGTCCCACGCCGCGGCGCAACGTGTTTTCGCGTCCGGCTTGTGACCAGCTTCGTTCGCGTTCTTGATGATGGCTTGGCACGCCGCGCTCTGCGCAACACCTTGTGGTGGATGATCGTGGCATGCCTTGCGCGCGTACTTCTGACACGTCTCGGGGATGGTTGGATCGAGCGCGGCGAGTGCTTCGTCGACCGTACCGGAATCGTTCGTGACGCGAGCGCCCGATCCCAATGCGTCACACGAGTGTGCGTCGCCGAGGCGGCATCCCTTGTCGTAGGCGTCGCGCGCCCCTTGTTCGTCACCGCGGCCGTGACCGAGTGTTTCCCTCGCGCGCACCAGGTAGTCGCCTCTCAGACCGCACGATCGTGCATTGCCCTCGTCGCATTCCTTGCTCCACTGGACGTAGCGATCGATCGACGCGTTGGCCGTGGATTGTGCGTTTGCACTCTCCTCGGGAGTCGATGGGGGCTCTTCTTGAACGCACGCGACAGTCGCAAGGCCGATGGCGACGAGGAGTACCCGCATCGGGCAAATGTACTCGAATTCGTGTGCGCTTCTTCCGCGGCCCGCCGCGAAGGACCGTCGATCGAACACGCATGATCGATCCAGCGCCGCGACGTAGGACGGCGTGATTCGCATCGACGCACGCTTCTCGAGTGTCCCCAGGAAAGAAATGGCGTGGTTGCGCGTACAATCGCCGCCAGCTGAGTCCGTACCAAGCGCCGTATCCGCTGCCGCAACAGCCGCCTCGAAAGAGCAGCAAGGCAGGCGCGCTTGTCGTGCTCGGCTCGCGGTGAAGAAGAAGGCTGAACGTGACATCCGTGATCGATCGCGCAAAAGGAAATATCGTGCTCGAGACGCTCGTCATCGGGCCCTCGCTCACGCTCGAATCCTTTTCTGCGAGTTCGCTGTCGATGCGTGTCTTGTCGCTCCACCGCTTTGGCCAATGGCGTAATTTCGACATTGGCGAGCAGAAACTCGGTGAGCGCTGGTTCGCGATGACGCTGCGTTTCGACGGCGAGCGTCTCGCGATGGTGGAGCTCTCGGCGACCGACCCAGACGCCGCGCACGCCGCGTGGCTCTTCGAGCACCTCGGGCCTCCTCCTTACGCGTGGGGACGCATCGAGTCCGTTCATGATCCGCGCAGACTGTCGAGCAACATCGTGCTGACCTACGCTTCGACGTAGGTTCGCCGCGCCGGCCAACGTGGCGAAGGACATCGCCGCCCCGGAGCTGGATCTCGGCACCGACGACCTCCGCGCAATGCGCGCAGAAGTCCTCAGGCCGGCTGACGCACGGCGCCTGTCCGCGACGGCCGTCGGCGTTCTTCCTCGTGCCGCTGGCGCGACAGCAAATCCGCCAGCCTCGAGAGCTCGTCCGCGAGCGCCACGACGATGTCGTCGATTGAGAGAATGCCGCAGAGCGAACCGGCAGCATCGACCACGGGCACGCGGCGCACGCTGAACGACTGCATGCGGTGAAGGACGTCCTCGATGCTCTCGTCTTCCGTCGCGGTCACGAGCACCTCCTCCATGACGTCGCCGACCTCGAGCAGGCGCAGGTGTGCGCCCTCGGGCGCGAGCACGGCCACGACGATGTCTCGATCCGTGACGATCCCGACCGGGACCTTCCTACCCTCGAGCTCGTCGACGATGACGAGATTGCCGACGTGCGCATCACGCATTCGGCGCGCGGCTTCGATGACACCGAGCGTGCGGGGCGCCGACTCCACGCCGCGACTGATGATGCGTTCGACTTCCATGCCCGCGCCCAATGCGAACGCGATGCCAGCACGGCGCTCCCGAGGTACGCGCGTTGCTTCGCTCCACGCAATGGCGCACATCAAGTACATCCTCGTGCCGGTGGATGGGTCGCCGGCGTCGCTCGCTGCTCTGACGCAAGCCACCGAGCTCGCCGAGGACGTCGGAGCGACACTCGAGCTCGTTTACGTCCAGGCCGACGACGAGCCGCTCGACGAAATGGAAGAGGCGGTTCGAGAAGCGCACGACGTGCTGGGCGAGCGACTCAAGCTGCGCTTCGTCCACGGCGACCCGACCGAGCAAATCCTCGAGCTCGCGAGCGCGGTCTCGGCCGACCTGATCGTCATGGGAACGCACGGCCGCATCGGACGCCTGCATTCGCTCCTCGGGAGCGTCGCTGAAGCGGTGGTGCGCAACAGCCCTTGCCCCGTGCTCACGGTTCGTCGATCGGGTGGCCAGGACGAGTCGTTCTCCGAGCGCGTCCACGGAAGGCCGCGCGTCGCTGGATGACTAACGCACGCGGACGTTGCCTGACGCAGCTCGCGCGCTCGCCACGAATGCATTGCGCGCGCCCAGTTGATGAACTGGTGCCACGGTAGAGCCAGCGCGGGGCTGGCCTTCTGCTTGCACTCTCGTGAGCGATGCGCCGCGCGATCGTCGAGAAGGCCCGGTCGTGGCGCGTCGCGCCCAACATGCTCGACTACGAGCTCGAGCGCTCGCGCTTCTCGTGGGAGGCCGCGCGCAACGCGCTCGATGGGCTTCCGGACGGCGCGCTCAACATCGCGCACGAGGCGGTCGACCGTCACGCGGCGGGCGCGCGCGCCGACCGCGTCGCGTTCCGCTTCCTCGCGAAGACCGGCGCGCGACGGGAGATCACGTACCGCGAGCTTCGCGCGCTGACGAACCGATTCGGAAACGCGCTGCGCGGGCTCGGCGTGAAGAAGGGCGATCGCGTGTTCGCGCTCGCGGGTCGCGTGCCGGAGCTCTACGTCGCTTGCCTCGGCGCCCTCAAGATCGGCGCGGTGTTCTCGCCGCTCTTCTCCGCGTTCGGACCGGAGCCCATCGCGGCGCGCGTCCGTCTCGGCGAAGGCAAGGTGCTCGTCACGACGCGCGAGCTCTACGAAAAGAAGATCGCGCCGATACGCGCCGAGCTCCCAATCGCGCACGTCATCGTCGTCGGCGGGGCAACGGGTGCGTTCGACTTCGCCGAGCTGCTCGCCGGCGCCCGCGACGACCTCGACCTCGAGCGGACGACCGCCGACGACATGGCCCTGCTCCACTTCACGAGCGGCACGACGGGCAAGCCGAAGGGTGCGGTCCATGTCCACGGCGCCGTCGTCGCGCACAACATGACCGGCCGCATCGCGCTCGACTTGCACGACGACGACGTCTTCTGGTGCACGGCCGACCCCGGCTGGGTGACCGGCATGTCGTACGGCATCATCTCGCCGCTCACGCTCGGCGTGACGAGCGTCGTCGACGAGGGCGATTTCGACGCCGAGCGTTGGTACGGCATCCTCCGCGACGAGCGCGTGAGCGTCTGGTACACCGCGCCGACGGCCGTGCGCATGATGATGCGCGCGGGCGCCGACGTCGCGAAGCGATTCGCGTCGCCTGCGCTGCGTTTCATCGCGAGCGTTGGCGAGCCGCTCAACCCCGAGGCCGTCTTCTGGGGCGAAGACGCGTTCGGCCTGCCGATCCACGACAACTGGTGGCAGACGGAGACCGGCGGGATCATGATTGCGAACTACGCTGCGATGGACATTCGCCCGGGCTCGATGGGTCGTCCGCTGCCCGGCATCACCGCCGCGGTCGTCAAGCGCGGCGACGATGGCCGCGTCGAGGTGATGAACGACGGCGAGGAGGGCGAGCTCGCGCTCGCGGTGGGCTGGCCCTCGATGTTCCGCGGCTACCTGCATGACGACGAGCGCTACGCGAAGTGCTTCGCCGGCGGCTGGTACCTCACGGGCGATCTCGCGCGCCGCGATCCCGACGGATACTTCTGGTTCGTGGGTCGATCCGACGACGTCATCAAGTCGTCGGGACACCTCATCGGGCCCTTCGAGGTCGAGAGCGCGCTCCTCGAGCACCCCGCGGTCGCGGAGGCCGGCGTGATCGGCAAGCCCGATCCACTCGCGCTCGAGATCGTGAAGGCGTTCGTCTCGCTCAAGCCCGGGTTCTCGCCCAGCGACGCGCTCGCGCGCGAGCTCCTCGGCTTCTCCCGCAAGCGCCTCGGCGCGGTCGTCGCGCCGAAGGAGATCGCGTTCCTCGGCGCGCTGCCACGCACTCGGAGCGGCAAGATCATGCGTCGCCTCCTCAAGGCGCGAGAGCTCGGCCTGCCCGAGGGCGACACCTCGACGCTCGAGGCCTCGCCATGAACGACTGGCTCACGCTCGACCGAAACGAGGCCCTCGCGCTGCTTCGCGCGATGGTCCGCGTCCGCCGCTTCGAAGAGAAGTGCGCCGAGCTCTACGCCGCAGGGAAGATCCGCGGGTTCCTGCACCTCTACATCGGCGAAGAGGCCATCGCCGCGGGGGTGATTCCGCGGCTCGCGGAGGGCGACGCGATCTTCTCGACGTACCGCGAGCACGCTCACGCGCTCCTTCGCGGCGTGTCTGCGAACGCGATCATGGCCGAGATGTTCGGCAAGGCGGAGGGCTGCAGCCGCGGACGCGGCGGGTCGATGCACCTCTTCGACGTGTCTCGGCGCTTCTATGGCGGCAACGCGATCGTCGCGGGAGGCATCCCGCTCGCCGTCGGCTTCGCGCTCGCGCACAAGTTCCGGAACGAGCAGAACGTGACGGCGTGCTTCTTCGGTGACGGCGCCGTCGTCGAGGGCGCGTTCCACGAGTCGATGAACCTCGCGGCGCTCTGGAAGCTGCGCGTGCTCTTCCTCTGCGAGAACAACCAATACGCGATGGGCACGGCGCTCCCGCGCTACCAGTCGCAGACGAACCTCGCGCAGAAGGCGAGCGGGTACGCGATCGAGGCCGAGCGCGTCGACGGCATGGACGTGCTCGCGGTGCGCGCCGCCGTGCAGCACGCGATCGAGCGCGTGCGCGAGACGAGCGCGCCGTTCTTCCTCGAGCTCATCACGTACCGCTTCCGCGCGCACTCGGCGTACGACCCCGAGCTCTATCGCTCGAAGGAAGAGGTGAAGCGGTGGCGCGAGCGCGATCCCATCGCGACGTTCACGCGCCTCGCGAGCGAGCGAGGTCTCCTCGGCGAGGACGACGTACGCACGATCGAAGGCGAAGCAGACGAAGAGATCGCCGCGGCGGTCGCGTTCGCCGACGCCGGCACGCTCGAGCCGATCGCGGACCTCGGGAAGGACGTTTGCGCGCGATGACCACGTATCGCGAAGCCGTGCGCGCCGCGATGCGCGAGGCCCTGCAGAAGGACTCGCGCGTGTTCCTCATGGGCGAGGACGTCGGGAAGTACGGCGGCACCTACGCGTGCAGCCTCGGTCTGCTCGACGAGTTCGGCCCCGAGCGCGTCCGCGACACGCCGCTCTCCGAGCTGGGCTTCGTGGGCGCGGGCATCGGCGCGGCGATCGGGGGGATGCGCCCGATCGTCGAGATCATGACGGTCAACTTCAGCCTGCTCGCGCTCGATCAGATCATCAACAACGCGGCAACGCTCCGCCACATGTCCGGCGGGCAGATCGGCGTGCCGGTCGTGATCCGCATGGCGACGGGCGCAGGCAGACAGGTCGCCGCGCAGCACTCGCACAGCTTCGAGAATTTCTACGCGCACGTCCCCGGTATGAAGGTGCTCGCGCCCGCGACGGTCGAAGACGCGCGCGGGATGCTCTGGACCGCGCTCCAAGAGCCCGACCCCGTCATCATCTTCGAGCACGCGACGCTCTACGGCCTCGAGGGCGCGCTCGCCGAGGACGCGGGCGCCGTGCCGATCGACCGCGCAGCCGTGCGGCGCGTCGGGAAAGACGTGACGATCGTCACGTACTCCGCCAACGTCGGCAAGGCGCTCGTCGCCGCGACCACCCTCGCCGAGCAAGGCGTCGACGCCGAGGTCGTCGATTTGCGAACGCTGCGGCCGCTCGACGACGAGACGATCATGGCCTCCGTGCGCAAGACCCGGCGCGTCGTCATCGTCGACGAGAACTGGCGCACCGGGAGCCTCGCGGCCGAGGTGTGCACGCGCATCGTCGAGCAAGCGTTCTACGATCTCGACGCGCCGATCGCGCGCGTCTGCAGCGAGGAGGTCCCGATCCCCTACGCGAAGCAGCTCGAGGACGCCGCTGTGCCGCAGCCGGAGAAGATCGTGCGCGCCGTGTTGGAAGTGATGGGGCGCCATGAGTGACTTCAAGATGCCTTCGCTCGGGGCGGACATGGAGGCGGGCACGCTCGTCGAGTGGCACGTGAAGCCTGGCGACGCGGTGAAGCGTGGTGACGTGATTGCCCTCGTGGAGACCGAGAAGGGGCTCATCGAGGTCGAGGTTTGGGAGGACGGCGTCGTCGACACCATCGCCGTGCAGCCTCACACCAAGGTCCCCGTGGGCACGGTGCTCGCCACGCTCAAGAACGGCGCGCCACCGGCCAAATCTCCAGCGCCTCCCCCTGCGCCGCAGAGCGCCACGCCGCCGCCTCCTTCCATTCGCGCGTCGCCCGCCGCCAAGCAGCTCGCTCGCGAGCTCGGCGTCGATCTCGCGCACGTGCGCGGGACCGGGCCGCATGACTCGATCACGCGCGAAGACGTGGCGCGCGCCGCACCCGCACCCGCCGCCGCACCCGCACCCGCCGCCGCACCCGCACCCGTTCGTCGCGAGCCGCCGCCGCCGGCGCCGCAGGCGGGCTTGGACCTCGCCGCGATGCGCCGCGCGATCGCGAAGGCGATGGCGCGCTCGAAGCGCGAGATCCCGCACTATTACCTCGCGACGGAGATCGACGTGTCCCTCGCGCAAGCGTGGCTCGCGGCCGAGAACGAGCGCAAGCCGGTGACCGAACGGGTCCTCTTCGCCACCCTCCTGCTCAAGGCGACCGCGCGCGCGGCCCTCGAGGTCCCGGAGATGAACGGCTTCTTCGAGAACGACGCGGCTCGCCTCTCGAAGAGCGTTCACGTGGGCGTCGCGATCTCGCTCAGGCAGGGCGGGCTCGTCTCTCCCGCGATCCACGACGTGGAGCGCCTGACGATCGTCGAGCTGCAAAGAACGCTGGTCGACCTCGTCGCGCGCGCGCGCGTGGGCCGCCTGCGGAGCTCCGAGATGACGGACGCGACGATCACCGTGACGAACCTCGGCGATCAAGGCGTCGAGACGGTGTTCGGCGTGATCTACCCGCCCCAAGTGGCGCTCGTCGGCTTCGGTCGCGTCGCCCCGCGGCCATGGGCGGAGCGCGGGATGGTCGGCGTGCGCCCCGTCATGCAGGCGACGCTCGCGGGCGATCACCGCGTGAGCGACGGGCATCGCGGCGGCGTGTACCTCGCGGCGATCGCACGCCTCTTGCAGAAACCGGAGGAGCTATGAAGACGCGTGAAGAAATCGAGCGCGCAGTGGTCGCGGCGATCACGTCCGTCGCGCCGGAGACCGACGCGAGCGCGATCGATCGCGCGAGGCCCATCCGCGATCAGCTCGACATCGACTCGATGGATTTCTTGAAGATCGTCGTCGCGCTCCACGACGCGCTCGGCGTCGACGTGCCCGAGCGCGACTACGCGAAGCTCACGACGCTCGACGCGTGTGTGGCGTACCTGCTCGGGCGGCTCGAACGGGCGTGAGCTTCCGCTCGAGCTCGAAGACGTTCCTCTTCGTTCGGACGAGCGCGTCGGGGCTGAGGCTCATCGAGTCGATGCCGCGCTCGACGAGGAACGCCGCGAACTCGGGGTAGTTCGACGGCGCCTCGCCGCAGATGCCCACCGTGCGCCCCGCGGCATGCGCGCGCTCGATCAAGTGCTCGCACAGCCACCGCACGGCGCCGTTGCGTTCGTCGAAGAGCGGCGCGACCGTCGTGCTGTCGCGATCGACGCCGAGCGTGAGCTGCGTGAGATCGTTCGACCCGATCGAGAAACCGTCGAAGATCTCGGCGAAGCGCTCCGCGAGGAGCACGTTCGAGGGGATCTCGGCCATCACGTACACCTCGAAGCCATTGTCGCCGCGCGCGAGGCCGGCCTCTCGCATCGTGTCGATCACGCGCTGTCCCTCCTCGGGCGTGCGGCAGAACGGGATCATCACCTTCAGGTTCGTGAGGCCGAAGACCTCGCGCACGCGTTTGACCGCGGCGCACTCGAGCAGGAAGCCTTCTTTGTAGCCTGGGTGGTAGTAGCGGCTCGCGCCGCGCCAGCCGAGCATCGGGTTCTCCTCGTGGGGCTCGAACGATCGCCCGCCGGCGAGCTTCGCGTACTCGTTCGTCTTGAAGTCGCTGAATCGCAAGATGACGGGGCGCGGGTGGAAGGCGGCCGCGATCGTCGCGATGCCTTGCGAGAGCCGATCCACGAGGTAACCGGTCTTGTCCGCGCAGCCGGCGAGCTTGCGATCGACCTCGTCTCGCGCGGCCGCGTCCAGCGTCGCGTACCGCGTGAGCGCGAGCGGGTGCACGCCGACCCAGCCGGCGAAGATGAACTCCATCCGCGCGAGACCCACGCCGTCGCATGGCAGGAGCGACAGCTTGAGCGCTTGCTCCGGGTTTCCGACGTTGATCATCATGCGCGTGCGCGTGCGAGGGAGCGTCGATACGTCGATCGACTCGACGTCGAAATGGAGGGCACCTTCGTACACGCGGCCCGTTTCCCCTTCGGCGCAGGACACGGTGACCATCGCGCCGGGTGAGACGGTGGTGGTCGCGTTGCGCGAGCCGACGACGGCGGGGATTCCGAGCTCACGCGCGACGATCGCCGCGTGCGACGTGCGGCCTCCGCGATCGGTGACGATCGCGGCCGCGGTCTTCATGATGGGCTCCCAGTCGGGATCGGTCGTCTCCGTCACGAGGACCTCGCCCGCGCGGAACTGGTCGATCTGCGAAGGATCGCGGATGACGTGGACCGAGCCGCTCCGCACGCCCTCGCCCACCGCGACGCCCGAGACGAGGACCCTCGAGCGCTCGCGCAGCGTGTACGAGCGAAGCTCGGTCGTCGCGCGTCGCGAGTGAACCGTCTCCGGACGCGCTTGGACGATGAAGAGCTTGTTGGTCACGCCGTCCTTCGCCCACTCGATGTCCATCGGCGTGTCCCTCTGATTCTTCTGCGAGTAATGGCGCTCGATCGCGACCGCCCAGCGCGCCAGCGTGAGCGCGTCTTCGTCGGACAGAGAGAAGCGCGCGCGATCGAGCTCGGGCACCTCCTCGCTGCGAACGCGGGCGTGCGCGCTCGCGTCGTAGACGAGCCGCACTTCCTTGGTGCCGAGCTGACGGCGTACGAGCGACGCGAACCCCGCGGCGAGCGTGGCCTTGTGCACCCAGAGCTGATCGGGCACGACGCGCCCTTGGACGACGCTCTCCCCGAGGCCCCAGCTCGACGAGACGAGCACGAGGCCGCGGTGACCGGTCTCGGTGTCGAGCGTGAAGACCACTCCCGCGCTCGCGAGATCGGAGCGCACCATCTTCTGCACGCCGGCCGAGAGCGCCACGCGGCGCCAATCGAAGCCCATGTCCTCGCGGTACATGATCGCGCGCGCCCCGAAGAGGCTCGCGAAGCACCTCCGCACGGCGTCGCACACGTCGCCTCCGCCGCGAACGTTCAGGAACGACTCCTGCGCGCCCGCGAAGCTCGCGCTCGGCAGATCCTCGGCGGTCGCGCTCGAGCGCACGGCCACGTCGGTGGCGTCTTCACCGTAGCGCTTGGAGAGGCGCGCGTAGTGCTCGCGGAGCGCGGCTTCGAGCTCGCCCGGCAGCGGCGTCTCGAGGACGAGCTTTCGAATCTGGTCGCTGCGGCGCTCGAGCTCGGCGACGTCGTGTTTGTCGAGCCCGGAGAGCAGCGCGTCGATTCGCGGCTCGAGGCCGGACTCGCGCACGAACGCGCGATATGCGTCGGCGGTCGTCGCAAATCCATCCGGCACGGCAACGCCCAGCGGCTCGAGCGCGCGAAGCATCTCGCCCAGCGAGGCGTTCTTCCCGCCGACGATGCCGACGTCGTCGATGCCCAGCTCCACGAACGGTCGAATCCAGTCCATGCCGACGCGTGCTGCATCGCCTGTACCGCGCCCCGATTGCGCCGAGGAAGCTCGAACCGAACATGCAGGTCATGCGTCTCGGCGTCGTCCAGTGAAACCGTTTGAGAAGCTGCTCGTGCCCATCGATTTGGAGAGTCCGCTCGAGCCGAAGCTAAGAAATCCAAAACGGAACCCCCCTGCGAGAAAGTACGTATGAAGTGACCGGCTCCGATCGCAGGGCGTCTACGCGGCTCCTTCGCGATCGGCATCGGCGTCCACGCGTCACTCGTCGCCGCGAGCGACCACCACTGAGTGGTATGTTCCGTGAATGAGCTTGCTTGGAAATAAAGGGTGCTTGTTTGCAGCGGGGCTCGCTTGGATGAGCTTTGCGGCTTGGGCATGCAGCGGCGGCGGCGGCTCGTCGGATGGTGGGACCGAAGCCGGGAGCGACGGCGGGCAAAAGGACGCGAGCGCAGACGTCGTCGTTCCGTCGGACGGCGGCGCGACGCTCACGGGCGCGCAAGCCTTCCCGGTGAAGTGGACGTGGATGGACACCGCGATGCCCAAGCAGCATTGCGGCGGATCGAACGTGACGCCCGACGGCGGGCTCGCCGCGACCGCGATCCTGCTCGCGGCGAACGACCTCACGGCGCAGGCGTGCGGCGACGCGGGATTCGCGGGCGCGCGCGGCGACCTCGTCGAGATCGGCATCGCGACGCCGGAGTATGTACTGAGCCAAACGGTCACGCACACGCAAGCGCTCGCGCCCGGCTCCTACATCGTCGGCGATCAGAAGGTGCCCGACGAGGACTTCTGCATGATCCCATCGGGATCCACGGCGTGGTTCCAGGTGCTCCAATTCGACGACGCGGGCGTTGCCTTCGCGACCTGGAACGGCGTGAGCGGCTCGATCGACGTCACGACCGTCACGAGCGACGTCGTCGCGGGCTCGTTTATGGTGCAGCTCGGCGACGCGAACGGCGGGAGCGCCGACGGCGGGAGCCTCTCGGGCACGTTCTCCGCCGCGACGTGCGGTCACTGATCGCCATTCATCCGCACATGAGAAACGTCAACCGGCGCGTCTTGATCGTCCTTGTTCTCGTCGCGTTGAGTGCGCGCTGCTCGACGGAATATCGCGTTACCGCCGTTCGAGACGTCGTCGCGCCGCTCGCTCAGACCGAGCTGGCGTGCCCCGAAACCCAGATCGCCGTAACCGAAGAGGAGATCGGCTACTACCGTGCGAGCGGCTGTGGTCGGCAGGCCGAATACATCTGCGGCCGGCAGGGGTGCATGCGCAATCCATCGCGCTGACACTTCACGGCGTCGCGGTCATGCGCACGTTGCCGCCTGATGTCGCGGCGCAGTTGCATGTTCCGATCATGGCCGCTTCCGACGGCATGCGCCGTTACATCGCGTTAGTTCATCTGCGCGGACCGCGAACTTCGCGCCGCGACGGAGCTCACGACGAGCTGAGCACGACGGTGCGCGTCACCGTTTGGTCGAAGCCGCAGTCGTCCTTCGTGACGAGCACGTCCGCGAGCGTCGCCGGCGCGAACCCTGGCGCGGCGACCGTGAGCGTGTACAGGCCCGCTGGCAGCGAGTTGACCGTCCCATACGAGCACGACGGGTCGTCGATGAGAACGCTCAATCCGAACGTACCGGTGCTGCTCGTCGCCGTGACCGTCGCGTCGCAGACGTCGAAGCCTGTCGCGCCATTCGTGACGGTGATGTCGAACGCGGGCGACGTGAACACCGGACAAGCGTGACCGCAGCCGATCACCAGGAGAAACGAGAGCCACGCGCGCACCGCAAAATTGTAGCGCATGACATCGCCCTCAGCACAGGTGCTCACACGCACGATCACATGCACCAGTAGATCGATCAGATGAAGAGGAGCTCCCCGTGTACTCGACGGTGACTTCGTTCGAGCGACACGCCCAGAGAACGAGCTCGTAACGCCATACTCGGATCCCGGTGTTTGCGCGGACGTCTGCGGCAACTGAGCGTGAGTCGCGCTGCACACCGCTGCAGAGCCTTGCACAGCGGCGGTTCGACCCGTGAACGCATCGCGACGTCGTACGCGACCTCAGCACAGTTCGTCCTTCCGCGCTGACTGAACTTCCACGGCCGAAGGTCTTCTTGCCGGTCGCCGTACGGCCTGGCTTGGCGCTAGGCTCGCGCCATGGTCGACCGATCGCCGCCGTCCTACATCGACAGGGAAATCATCGGTGCCCCGATCGACTTCGACGACGATCCGCACGAGCACATCGGGCCAGTCGAGACGGTGAACAAGCGCTTCGACGACATCGGCTCGAAGACGACGTGCGGCATGCTCACGCAGATCGCCGGGATCCTTTCATGGGGCGCTTGGCGCCTCGAAAAGAAGGCCGATGTACGCGGAGTGCTCGATCTCATCGAGGCGAGCTTCGCGTTTCAGATCCACCCGACCTACGTCGACCGCGAGGTGGTGCCGGGCGACAAGCCGGATCAGCGGCCGACGGCCAAAGCCGCGGCGCAGAACGTGAGACGTTACATTCGCCGCGCGCTCGACGAAGAAGACTGGTGGCTCAGCTACTACCAGCCGTTCGACGCCGCGTTCCACGGCTCGTACCTCGTGCGCTACATCTTGCCGAAGAACAAGCAGCGCGCGTTCGGCAAGTGGCTCGACGCGATGCTCGCGCGCGTGAAGGCCGTGGCGCCGAAGCCCAAGGAGGTGCGCAAGTTCGACGAGCGCAACCTCTCGGCGCGCGACAGGAAAGCGTTCGCGGTGGTCGACGAGGAGAAGCTCTCGATCGAAGGGCGCGCTGATTTCTATTTGCGCCACTGGGGCCGGCCGCTACCGCCGGACCTGCTCGACGTCAGCGAGAAATGGCAGCCGGATCACAGGCTCGATCGAGTTCGCGCGCACCTGCGCTCGCTCGACTGGAAGAAGAATCGGTGTCTGCGCTCGCCGGCCGAGATGAAGAAGCGGGGCTTTCTGGCGACGCCCTACGACTACCCCGTCGACGAAGGCGCCGAGCGCGAGATGTTGCGCGCGCAGATGGTGGCCGACCTGAAGAACAAACCAGTCCTCACCTGAGCTTGTCGATGCGCTCCTCGAAGGCCTTCTCAGGCCGACTCGGTTGCCGACGTCGTCGCGGAGTCGATCATGGATCTCGGCTGCGCCTGCGCGAGCGCCGCCATGACCCACGGCGGGCACCACCACTCGAGCAGCACCGGGACGCGAAAGAGGCGGTAGCGGCAAAAGGACGATCGGCGGAAGCCATCGCAAGCCTGGTACGTAAGTACGGCGTGGGCCTTTGGTTGAACACGGCGTTCGCGGCGACGTCGGACCTCGACGCCGTCGAGCGCTCCCTCGTCGAAATCTTCGCCGAGCACGGCCGGCGTCGCATTCGTCCCTCGCGGCGCGTCGCCGCGCGAATGGACCCGATGCAGTACGGCGAGCGTGAGACGAGCCGCTGGGGCGCGGCGATCTTCTCGGGCGCGCCGGGCTTCACGGTCATCAAGACGGCGCCGCTGATGCTCCTCGTGGAGGACCCGCCGCTCCTGCGCGATCTCGCGATCAAGCTCGGCACTCCCGTCTTCCAATACGACGTGCACGACGGCGACTCGCATCGGCTGGTCGAGGTCGACGCGAGCGGGTGCGTGGAGCGCTCCGGGTTCCTCGCGAGCGAGGCGGACGACGAGTCGTGGGAGCCGCCGCGGGACGGTCGCGTGCAGATCGGGTTTCACGTCGTGAAGCCGCCGCGTTGCGCGCTGCGTTCGGCGGACGCGCTCTTGCAGACCGGACGCTTCGACCTCGTCTCGATCGAGAGGGCGGCCGCGCCCGCGATCCTGAGCGCCTTTGCGGGCGATCACGCAGAGCACGCGGACAACATGCTTACGGTGAAATACCTCATTTCGCACGTGCGGATGCCGTTCGACGGCGCGCGCGTCGTCATCGGCGAGCGCTATCACGGCGATCAGTTGAGCTGAGCTTCTGCAGCGAATGCCGAAACCAGCCAGCGATCTTCTCGACGGGCGTCGAAGCGCGCAGTCGGCGGACTGCGCGTAGGAGCTCATCGTGCGCGGAGACGGCAAGCGAGCGAAGTCGTCGTTTGATATCCGCCCAGAGGCGTTCGATCGGATTCAGCTCCGGGCTGTAGGTCGGCAGGTAAACGGGGAAGCCGCCGGCGTCGAGAATCGCTTCGCGGACAACATGCATCTTGTGGATGTTGAGGTTGTCCATGACGACGATGTCGCCCGGATAAATCCACGGCGTCAGTCGCTCCTTGACGAAGCGAAGGAACTTTCGACCGTCGACGGCCGACTCGCTCGTCATGATCTTGGGCTTCTCGCCAAGTCGGATTGCGCCGATGAGCGAAACCGTCTTCCACGATCGAAACGGTCGAAAGCCCTTGCTCCTTCCGAAGCAGCGCACCCACGTCGCTCGACGTCGCCGAGTCTTTCGTGCAAACCGGAATGCTCGCGGCCCTCGTGTCAGTTGCACGCCGCCGCCGCAGGCGGTGACTGCGCTGCCGCGACGGGATTCGCGATCCGCCGAGCCTCGAACCCGAGGCCGATCGAGATCCCTCCGCACCGAGCGCCGGGCTCGTTCGACCCGTCGACCTGAATGTCCGCAGCTTCCACGAGTTGCGCGGAGATGCCGGCGAGGGCGGTCGAGTCCGTGCACAGCTCCGCATCGACGCGCGTCGCGAGATCGCGCGCCGCCGAGACGAACTCGGAGACGTCGAGCACGCCGGCGATCGTGCCCGACACCGCGTCGCCCGTCGTGCGATCGAACGTGACGACGGCGTCGTGGATGGAGAGCCGCAGCATGAAGGTGGTGGGCGCGGTCTGGTGAATTGGCGTGGTGACGAGCGGGAGGACGAGCGCGAGCGGCGACGCGCTCGGACCGCTCACGAACGTCCCGTGGTTCACGTATGCCGCATCGAAGCGCACGTTGGCTCCGCTCGCGAGGGTCGCGCCGTCGGCGAGCGAGCTCGAATCGACCGGCCACGGAGCGCTCGCGTCGAAGGACGCCGCAGGGACGGCCGCGCCGACGAACGCGCTCGCGGAGAGGCCGAGCGCGCTCGCAAACGAATCCGACGGGAGGCCCGTGACGACGAGCTCCAGCGTCGTCGCGCCCGAGTCGATCGCGTTCGACACGACGTCGGTCGGCGACGGCATGGAGAGCGAGGTCTCGAGGATCGGCATGACGACCGAGCCCCACGCGTTGTCGATCCCGTCGTTGCCGTCGACCTGGTTCCACGTCGGCGAGCCCTCGGCGAGCGTGCACACGTTCGTCGACGTCTTCGTCGTATCCTTGTGATCGAGGTCGTAGCCGAACGCCTTCCAGGCCGTGTTCGTCGGGGCTCCGTCGCGCGGGCGCTCGCCGAGGAACAGGCGGTCGATCGCGAACGTGGTCGTCGTCGTCCCGGCCGGAACCGTGTCGTCGGGGCCCGGCTGCGGCGGTGGCTGGCCAGGGATCGTCGCGGGGGTCCCGTTCGTCGTGATGCCGCCGCACGCGACCACCACGACGACGAGCAAGAAGCGAAGGTTCTTCATGCGCGAGCCGTGAGCAACGCTCGTGCCGACGCGATTTTCCCGGCGAATCCGCGGCTCTTGGATCGTTTGACTATGACAGTCGACGAACGACTACGACGCGCATGTCCATGGTGCGCGAACCCTCTCGCCTTCCACGTCGACCTCGCGCTCGTCTCCCGGGTGGAGACCGAGAAATCCAAAACGGAACCCTGCGAGAAAGTTTACAGATCGCCTACTCATCGGTGACCGTTTAGCGTCGCGTCGAGGGGCGAAAAGATGGAGCGGTTTCGATCGCTTAAGACGGTCCAAGCAGAAGCGCTTCAAAACGGGCCATCGCTCTGATCTTCTCAAGTGTCTAGCTAATACTACTTATGCGAAGTGCGCGTTGGAGCCGTCACAGAAGTCGCGCTCTCGTTCGGAGACAAGCCCTTCATGAGACCGGACCGAAAAAGCGGGAGTGAACGACTCGACCAGGCGAAGTTGATCGACCGAGGTCTCGCGCAGGAGGTGACGAGGCGCTCGGCGCGCCCGTCGGCGGCGCGAAGGTGACGGTCGTCTTTCCGTCGGGGCGTGCCGAGAGCGAATTCGCAGACCCCGTGGGAGGGATTCACCTCGGCGGCGTCGGGAGCGCCTTCGAGGTTCCGAAGTCTACGCTGAAGATCGAGAAGCCCGGCTACGTGACGAGGACCCTCCGCACGCTCGATCTCTGTTACCGCAGCACGGAGGCTGGCAATCTGGCAATCGCGTGCAGGAGCGGAGAAGGCACGATCATCCTGTCGAAGGATCCGAGCTATCGCGCTCCCTCCGGCGATGCGGGCGTCGGCGGCGACTGAGCGCCGCGACTCCGTCCAACAGCGATTGCCCCACGGCATCGTCGTCGGTCCCGGCGTCGGCACGGCTCCCGCTATGATGGGTGTCGAGGCGCGTTTTGAGATCGTTCGACCCCGACCCACGAACCACCCGATTTTCGAGCAGCGCGCCCATGATGCTCACTGCGTGGGCGTGAGAACCAGCGGGTATACGACGGTGACGATGCCGCCGGTCGGTTGTGGGAACGAGAGGTCGCCGAAGCGACGGACGACGCACTCGGTGACTGGCGCGCTCATGTCGGAGCCGGCGTCGGCGGTGGTGCTGACGGAGCCGGCGCGATCGATGACGAATTTCACGACGACGCGGCCTTCGAGCGTCGGATTTCGGGCGAGCGCTTCGGCGTAGCATCCGCGAAAGCGACCAAAGCTCGCGCGCACGACGCGTTGAATCGTCTCGGGCGGGAGGCGGCCGCTGACGCTCGTCGCGCCTTCTCGGATGAACGGCACGCCTGGCGTGTAGCCGCCTTCGAGGTGGCCGTGGCCGGACCCGACCCCGCCGCCGATGCCGTGGCCGAGACCGTGACCGATGGTGCCGACCGTGCCGATGCCGATGCCCTCGCCGCGGCCACCACCGCCTTGCCCGGTGCCGGAGAGCGACAGACCCGCAGTGCCGTAAGCGTCACCGATTCGATCGCCCCACATGTTGCCGGCGGCGTCGTTCGCTTCGTTTCCGAGCGCGCTGTGGCCCCACGGCGTCGACACGAGGCCCGCAGGCGTGTTGCCCACGACGCCGATCATGCCGAACGTCGCGGCCTCCTCGAGCATCGACGCGCGCGACGACTCCGGGTGCGCGTTGTCGGCCCACCCGCGAATGCCGAATTGCGCGTTCGCGCGCGAATGCTCGCGTGAGCCCATGCGCCCCGTCGGGCCGGCGGAGACCGCGCCCGTGCCGCCCTCCGTGACGCCGCTCGTGTCGCGCATGTCGTCGTCGAGGTGCGGGGGCTGTTCGACGTGCTCGTCCGAGCGCGAGAGCAGCTGGTGCATCGCCTGCACGCGCTCGCGGTGCGCGGCGTCCGGATCTGCGAGCATCGGCGTCGCGAGCGCGAACGCGCCGAGGAGCGCGACGTGCAAGAGCGCCGAGAGGCCGTTCGTGAGGATCGGCGCATGCTCGACGGAGCTCGAGAAATCGGCGGGCGCGACGACGCGCGCTTCGTACGCGACGCCGTTGTCGGCCTCGACGCGCGCGAACGTGCCTTCTCCGGCGGCGAGCTTGCCGCGCTTCACGACGGGCTCGAACGTTCCGAGCCGCCCGAGCGTCGCCACGTGGACGACGTCGCCCCCCCAGAGCACGCGCACCTCGATCCCCATGTCGTTGCGACACGCGCTCGCGGCGAAGGTTCTCGTTTTTCGACGGTCTGGCCGCGCATTGCGCCACGGCGAGAACAATCACGCCAGACTGAACGCGCTCCGCGAAGAACACCGAGCCGGACATAGTGCGTCGAGGCCATCCGGCGAAGTCGAGCGGCACCTCGGAGACGTCGGGCATCGACGTCACGACGCACGCGCCTTCGGGCGCAAAACCTCAGTGATGCCCGCTCGCGGAGTGCGCGCCGCCGTGCGACGAGTGCCCACCACCGACGTGCGCGCCGTGCGCGCTGCCGCTGCCGTGCGCGCTGCCGCTCGATCGGCCGCCGAAATGCGAGCCTCCTCCGCGACCGAAGCCGCCGCCGCCGAAATCGTCGTGGAACGAAGTGCTCGCTTCGTCGCCGAGGTCCGCCATCTGCCGGCCGATCGCCTGATACGTGCGCTCGCGTTCTTCGTCGGCGCTCGGGGCGCGCGGCTCGTCGATGCGCGTCGGCGGCGGGTCGGGCGGGATCAGCGCGAGCTCGTCGTCGGAGCGTGAGCCGACGATCGGCTCCTCGGGCGCGGTGATCGCCACCGCGACGCCGTGTCGCCAGATTTGAGTCGGCGGCGCGGGCGCCCACGACATGCGATCGCCGTCGCGGTGCACTGTCACCCACGCGCCGGCGTACTTTGCGCCCGGCACCCAGCTCCAGCGGTCCTTGCAGCGAACCCAGCGCCCGTGATGGAGCGTCGTCCCCCACGGCACGTCGCTGACCCACACCAAGTCGCCACCGACGTCGGCGAAGCGACCGTCGGTCGCGTAGGGCACGAAGGGTTCGTCGTTCGGGGTCCAGATCGTTCCGTACGTGTCGTCCTCCGACCACGTGCCGTAGTCGGACAGTCCGCCCTCGACCGAAGCGAGCGCGCGCGCGTCGTCGCAGCGCTCGACGTGCACGTCGACGGCCACGACGTTCTCCATGTTCGCGACGCAGCCGGTCGCGGCCAGTCCGAAGACTGCCAAGCCCCATTTCATGTCAGGTGCCCAGAGCAATCCTCGCGCCGCGCTGCAAAGCAGCGGTTTCTCGAATTTGCGCGCCGAGCAGCGGTCGAAAATGCCGCACCCGCTGGGGCGCTCGATCTCTGCTCGCCGTCAGAAGAATGAGCCATACCAAGCAGGCAGCGCGGGCATCGATGGCGGTTTCTTCGCGTCGAAACGCGCGGCGATGCTGGTGCCATCCGGAGAATTCAAAGGCGGAAGGAAGTAGACGTAGCGTCCGTCGAATGCGGCCGCTTCGAAGCCTGCCGCGCTCGCGTTGATGGTCGTCGTGTCGAACGTGGACCACGAAGCCGCGCTCGCGAATGTTCCTGTCGTGTCGCAGCGCGTGATGACTCCGTAATCAGCTCGGGACGCGGTGCGGTGGTTGGTGCAACGTCGTCGACGCTGGCTACGCGCAAGTCGTCTGCCTGGGTTGTTCGTAGGATGCGACGAAAGACTTGGACTCTGTGCGTGGTCGGGACGTGGTCCGTCGGCGCCACCTTCGCGCTGTGGGGCCCGCGCGCACTGGGGCGGCTCACATGAGGAGCGAGTCGAGATACGCGAATCCGCCTTTTACCTCTGCGAAGTAATAAATTTCCGTGTCGTTCTGGCCGGACGTGGAGCTGGGATCCACGAGCGACACGAGGTAGAGCGCCTGCGGCTTCTTCATCGCGGCAAAAAGCTTGGTGAGGTTGCCCTTCTCCTTCCACTTGCAGAAGTCGAGCTGGCACGCTTCGACGTCGGCCATGCTCGCGAGCCGCGTCACGCGCACCGCCGTTTGATTGGCCGCGAGGGCCGACCTGATCGGCTTCACCATGTCGGTGAGGTTCGGAAAGACTTGCCTGTTCCAATAGCCATACAGATCGTCCGCGGCCTTCGGTTCGAAGGTCGCGTCGAACCACGCTTTCGCGTTCTCCGGGGTCGTCATGAGCTCGAGGAGCGGCTCTTCGACCTGCTTGGCCTTGCCGGTCTTCACCGCTGCGACCAGCGTCTCCATTTTGGTCTTGAGCACCGCGGATTGATCGGCGTTGGCTGACGACGACGAAGGCGACGACGATTCGCTGCTCCCGCTGGACCGGAAGACAAAAAACGCGACGACGCCGCCGACGACGACGATGAGCGCGAACACCGCGGCGAGGATCGCGATGATCACGCCGGCGCCGATTCCTTTTTTGGGGGGCGGGGGCTGTTGCGGGCGCTGCGGCTGTTGCTGCTGCGGGTATTGCCCATAGCCGGGTTGTGGATAGCCCTGCGGTCCTTGCGGCGGCCCCCAGCTCATGATTCGTCCTCCGCGTCGGACGGTAACCCGATCGACCTCGGCGTCGAACGCGAAAGTGCTTACTTCTTCGTTTACGCTCCGAAGGTACGTGTCGCGGCCCACCGTCTGCCGTGTGGTACGATGAACGAGTGCGGAGGCGGACTGCGGTCATCGGCCTGGGGATGGTCGTCGCGGCGATCGCGGGCGCGTGCGCCGTGGACATCCCCGACGTCGTGACGGACGGCGGCGACGACTCGAGCACGAGCCACGACGTGACGTCCGGCGGCGACGCGAGCGACGCGGGGCCGGCGGACGTCATCGTCACTCCCCCGACGTGCGACGGGGGCTGCGGCTACTCGCTCCCGTCGAATTTCGGCCTCGTCCTCTTCGCGAACGGCAGCCAAGTGTGCCCGCAGGGCTCGCTGCCGAACCCCATCAGCGTCGATCCCGACGCGAGCGCCGCGTGCACGTGCGGGTGCAGCGTCACCCAGCAACCAGACTGCAACAACGGCACGATCCAGCGCGCGCGCGACAACACGGCTACACCGACCTGCAATCAGCAAGAGTCGCAGCTCCAAATCATGGGCGCGTCGTGCCTCCAGCACGCCTTCCTCAGCGGCATCTTGCACCGCTCGTTCACGCCGCCGACGGCGACGGGCGGCACGTGCTCGCCCCAAGACAAGGCCAACGCAGGTGCGGTCACGTCGACCGCGAGCGTCGCGTGCGTCGCGACGAGCTGCACGACCCAGGCGTGCAGCGCCCCTGGCTTCAAGCTCTGCGCGATCGCGTCGGGCCAGGTCGCGTGCCCCGCGCCCTTCACGGTGGTGCACCCGGTCGGTGTGGGGAGCCTGTCGTGCGCCGGGTGTGGGCCGTGCACGGTCAGCGGCACTTGCACTGGCGTTCTCCACCGCTACTCCGACACCGCCTGCGGCACGCTCGCCGAGGACGACATCGTCGATGGCGGCTGCGAGGACGCGACCGCGTCGTCGGCATCATACAACTACACGGGGACCTTCGCGGGCGGATGCACCCCGTCCGGCACCTCGAGCCCGACGCTTGCTGGCAGCCAAACGCTCTGCTGTCTTCCGTGATATTTCGACGGTGTGCCGCCTGCCATCCCCGAGAGGGACAAAAGCATCCCACATTGGGTGGGTCGCTACGAGATCCTCGTGCCGATCGCGAGCGGCGGCATGGCGACGGTGTACCTCGCACGTTCGCGCGGGGCGCACGGGTTCGAGCGCGACGTCGCCGTCAAACTGACGCACAAGCACCTGCGCGACGTGCCCGAGTTCCACGACGTGCTCGTCGAAGAGGCCAAGGTCGCTGCGGCGATCCGACACAACAACGTCGTGTCGGTGCTCGACGTCGGCGACGACCCGCAGGGCCTCTTCCTCGTGATGGACTACGTCGAGGGCGACACGCTGTCGGGGCTCGTGCGGCGCTCGCGAAACAGCGGCGAAGCCGTGCCGCGGCGGATCGGGCTTCGCATCCTCCTCGACGCGCTCGCAGGCCTGCACGCCGCGCACGAGACACGCGATCCGGTGACGGGCGAGCCGCTCGCGATCGTTCACCGCGATTTCTCGCCGCACAACATCCTCGTCGGGACCGACGGCGTGGGTCGATTGACCGACTTCGGCATCGCGAAGGCCGCGTCGCGCAGTGGACACACCGCGACCGGCATCATCAAGGGCAAGGTGGCCTACATGGCGCCGGAGCAAGCGCGCGGCGGCGGCGTCGTCGAGCGCCGGTGCGACGTCTGGGCCGCGGGCGTCGTCGCGTGGGAGCTCGTCGCGAACCGCCAGATGTGGCCGCGCGAGGAGGACATGACGACGCTCATCAAGCTCGTCACCCAAGCGCCGCCGTCGCTTCGCGAGGCGGTCCCCGACGTCCCCGAGGAGGTCGAGGCGGCGATCATGAAGGCGCTCGCCGTCGAGCCCGCGGACCGCTGGCCGACCGCCGCGGCGTTCTCGAGCGCGCTCGTGCGCGCCCTCGTGAAGTGCGACTGGCTTGCCGAGATCGACGAGGTCGCCGCGTTCGTGCAGGGCGCGGTCGGGCAGAAGCTCGAGCACCGCCGCGAGCAGGCGAACGCCGCGCTCGAGCTGCGTAACAAGCTGGGTGAGGTCGCCGAGCAGACGCTCGCGACGCCGAGCAACCTGCGCGTCAGCGCCCCGTCGTTGCCCGAGCCCACGAGCGAGGTGTCGGAGGACGCCACGCAGATCTCGTCTCCGTCGCCCGCGCCAGAAGGGCCCGCCGCGCCAACCGTGACGGAGCAGCCCTCGACGGGGACCAACTCGTCCGTGGCGATGTCCGCAGCGCCGATGGGGCGCGGCGTCGCTTCGAAGATCGCCGTGGCGGCTACCGTGTTCGTCTTGTCGCTCGCCGTAGGCCTCGTGGTCGTCGCTCGTCAGCGCTCTCGGACGGGTACGACGGACACGACGGCGACCGCACCGAACACCGCGACCGCCACGACCACCGCGACCGCCACCGCGACCGCGACCGCGACGGCCACAACGACCGCGATCACGACGGCGACGGCTTCGGCTGCGCCGACCTCGAATCCGACGCACACCGCGACCGCCGTCGCGACGACCGCACCGGTCGTGACCGCAACGGCGACGGCCACGACCACCGCCGCGGCGAAGCCGACGAGCACGACCAAGCTCGCTCCCTCGCCATTCGCCGATCCGGCCAAGACGAGCGGATCGAAGCTCGCACCGAGCCCCTTTTGACATGAAAGCCCGAACGTTCGCCCTAACCCTCGCGTTGCTCTGCGCCGCCGGCGCGGCGCACGCGGATCGCGCGCGCGCGGTCACGCTCTATCACGCAGGCGAAGCGGCGTTCGCGAAGAACGACTTCAAGACCGCGGCCACCTCGTTCGAGGCTGCGTACAAAGAGGAGCCGCACGGCGCGAGCGTCTACAACGCGGCGCTCTCTTGGGAGAGCGTCGGCGACCTCGCGCGCGCCGCCGACGACTTCGATCTCTCGCTGAAGGCCAGCGATCTACCCGCCAACCTCGCGACGACGGCGCGCGAGCACCTCGCGAAGCTCGATCCGAAGATCGGGCGCGTGCACGTCGAGGGCGCCGCGGGGACGAAGGTGCAAATCGGATCGCTCGACGCCGCGCCGGTCCCAACCGACGTGAGGCTCGCGCCGGGTCACTACACGATCCACGCGACGACGAGCGGGGGCGCGGTCGATCGCGACGTCGACGTGGCGGCGGGCGCGCAGGTGCGCGTCGACATCGCACCGCCCGTGGTCACGCCGACTGCGCCGCCGCCCGTGCAGGCGCCTCTCCCGCCGGTCACGGAAGAGAAGCCGTCCGCTCCGCTCACGGGCATCATCGGCAAGCCGACGCTCGCGGTCGGAGTGGCGCTCACGTCGGTCGCCGTGGGGCTGACCGCCGTGACGATCGGGCTCGGCGTCGCGACGCTCAACGCAGCGAGCGACTACCAGGCATCCGGTTACCACGACCAAGCGCTGCACGATCAAGCGGTGAGCCTCCGCCTCGCGACGAACGTCGTTCTCGTGAGCGCGATCGTCACCGGCGCGCTCGGCATCGGCGCGCTCCTGACCGTTCACAAACAGAAGACCGAGATCACGTTCCTGCCTGGCCTCGTGACCGGGCGCTTCTGATCATGAAACAACCTCGCGCAGTCACCCTGCTTGTCCTCTCCGCTCTGCTCGGTGCAGCTTGCTTCGTCGACATCCCAGACGTCGTGTCTGGCGACGCAGGGCTGGACGTGACCGTCGACGCGCCTGCGGGCGACGCGGGCGGTGACGCGCAGGATGTCTTCGTCCCGCCGGCGTGTGACGCGAGCTGCGGAGCGCCCGCGGGCTTCTACCCGGTCCTGTTCGAACCGACGCGCACGTCGACGTGCCCGAGCGGGACGCAGACCGAGGACCTCGTCGCGGACCCGGGAACTGCACCGAGCGCCGCTTGCGCGTGCGGGTGCACCGTGTCGCAGCAACCGTCGTGCCTCCCGACCAGCCTTCAGTTCCACTTCGGCACCACGAGCTGCACCAGCTCGACCGTGCTCGGGGTGACGGGTGGCTGTGACAAGGGGCCGAACTACACGCTGGCCGCGTACGGTGAAGTCGTGTCTCCACCCCCGCTCGACGCGGGGGCTTGCTCGAACGCGGCCACTCCCAATCCGGGCGTGGTCTCCCGATCGAACGTGCGCGTCTGCGCGCCGACGACGTGCGGGGCCTCGTGCTCCGCCACGGGGACGTTCAAGGTGTGCTACGCGGCTCCGGGCAACGTCGCGTGCCCCGGCGGGCTCGTCGCGCACCACGCGGGCACGGACGTGACGGTGGCCTGTACTTGCGCCGGATGCACGATGAACGGGACCTGCGGCGGCACGGTCGACCTGTACGGCGATGGAAATTGCTTGTCGCTGGCCTACGCGCAGAACGTCGACAGCACCTGCAGCGCGCAGACTGCGTCGGGGACGATCATACGATCGTGGAAGTACATTCCCGCAACGGCGTCGTGCGACGGAGGAGCGCCCTCGCAGGTCGATGCGGGCCTCGCGAACGCAGAGACCATCTGTTGCCCGCCTTGAGATGTCGCTCCCCCCTGCGCGTCGAAGCTAGGCCCTGGGTCCAAACAAACGCTCGAATGACGCCGCACATCATCCCAGAGTGGACGTGTACTATGCGATTTTGAGGGGCGAGGTCCAATCGGGCTGGAATCACGGGCCTAATTGGGCACGCGTGAAGGGCCGGGCGGAAAACGCGCGGATGCGGCTGCCATTCCGTGCGGTCTACCACTTTCGACCTGGCTTGATGAAGCCGACCCCGGGTCAACGCAGTATCAAAACGCTTTATCGCGTTCTGCTCGTGCTGCTTCCCATATTGCGGCTTTTCATGCCGATGCTCACGCTCGAGCAAGTCGGCCGCGCGATGATTCACACAGTGACCAAAGGCTCGAACAAGCACGTCCTCGAAATCGACGACATCGCGGAGCTCGCCAAGTAGCCGATCACCACACGACGAGCGCGGGCGCGACGTGATCGACGGTCGTGCCGTCGTCGAGCTGGCCGTTCGAGTTCGAGCCCCAGCACTCGGCTTGCGAACGCCCGCGACCGGCTTGGGGACCATGAGACCTCATTCGCATTGGTATAGGATGCGTCCAACATGCTTCGGACGCTCTTGTCGTCGCCGCGTGCGGCGGGAACGAAACGCCCAACGCTCACGTCGCGACGCCCACGACGTCGACCACCGCGTCGACGGCCACCGCGCCGCCGCCGGCGCCGCTCGGGATCCCTCGCGACGCGCCGTTCGTCGCCACGTTCGACGTCGCGGCCGTCACATCGGTCTTCGGCACGCTGAGCAGCGAGATCGAGCATGATCTCCGGCTCCCGCAAGGCTCGTTCTCCGGCAACCTCGCGGACCTGGGCGTCGACACGAAACGACCGTTGGCGTTCGCGGTCGCGCCGCTCGCGCCTGACGCGACGGCGTTCGTTCACGACATGCGAACGGCGCCCGGCCCGGTCATCGACACGGCGCGCCGCCTCGACGGCATCGGTCTCCTGTTCGGCTTCCGTGTGCTGTTCCCCGCGAGTGATCCGGCGAAGCTCGCGGCGAAGCTGCGCGACCTCGTGACGCACGCCGGCTGGAAGGCGAAGGGCGGCGGGTTCGTCGTCCCTCATCAGGCGCTCGGCATCGCGAGCGCCGGCGCGCGGGTCGCGCTCGACATCGCGGCGGCGCTCGGCATCGACGCAGATCTCGCGGCGCTCGAGCACCAACTCGGCGGGCCGCTCGAGCAACCCGCCGCGCAGCGCGAAGCGCTCCGCGCGAAGTGGTCCCCGCAAGCGCTCGCGCCCGTGCCGTTCCTGATGGGCATGTCGCAGACGATCGGCGCGATCGCGGGCGCGGGTGTGGACCAGGAGCACAAAGAGAGCGTGTTCGCGCTCGGGCTCAAAGAGGCGAACGAGGTCTTCTCGCTCGCGGAGAAAGACGGAAAGCCGTTCTTCGATCACGTCGAGGTCGCCGCGTCGATCGCGCCGTTCGAGCTGACGGTGCGCGCGACGCCGAGCGCGGCCACGACGGTCCCGCCGACCGGAAATTGGGTCGGGTCGACCGCGCTCCTCTTCCCCGGCGCGCGCGTCGAGGTGAGCGGCAACGTCGCGTGGATGAACGCGCTGTCCTTTCCGCAGCACCCGCTCATGCTCGCGCAACATGGGACCACTTTCGCGCGCCTCGTGGGCCTGCCCGAGATTTTCGCCGAGGCGCCGCGCGACATCTCCATGACGATGCACGAAGCCGGACCGCCCGAAGAGGTCGCGCGCCGCTTCGAGCGCATCGGCGAATCGTGGACCACGAGCGATCAGGAGATTTGGTACGGGGTCCTGCCGTACCAAACGACGGCCGCGCAGGCGCAATGCTCGCTCGCGACGGACAAATGCGCCGGCGCGACGAAGCTCCCGATCGGCAAGACCACCAAGGCCGGCCACGGCTTCGCGAAAGTCGTCGAGCTCGACAAGCGCTGGGTGCTCTTGCTCGCGAAGGACGCCGCCGCGCTCGACGTGAAGCCTACGATCGCGACGGTGTCGCCGCTCCACTTCGAAGCCGACACGAAAGACCTCGGCGCGACGCTCGATGCTTCGGCGGCGCTCCCCACGCGCGTCCTCGGCGACGTCTCGCACACCGGCGGCGCGATCGTCTTCCGCATGAGCGCGTCGGGTGCGCCGTGAGATCGAACGACGCGTGATTCACGCGCCGATCAGCTCCTCGAGCGAAGCGACGAGGGCGCGGCTGCCTTCGGCGCGACGAACCTGACAGAGGGCTGACTCCGCTCGACGGCGGCTCGTTCCACAGTCCAGTAACCCAGACCGCACACAAAGTGGCGCGCACGCCCCATTGTTTCTCGAATCAAACTCTCGAATATTTATGTCAATTACATTGCCGTGTTGCACGGGCTGTGACGTACTGCAATAACCTCCCGAAATCAGTCCATGATTCCAGCCGCATTGGATCTCGCGCTTGCCATGTCGCATACTCGAACGACGCCATCGTGCTCGAGGCTGCGTCGATTTGCTTCAAGCAAGACGCAGCACGTCGAGTGGTGGGAGCCGAGGCCGCCGATCTGGGAGCCCGCGACGGCGCCGCGCTGACGTGGGTGAATCAGTCGGACCAGATCTCGACCGCCCACTTGCCGCCGCCTTTGGCGACGGCGACGTTGACGGACGCGGTCATGCCCACGCGAGGGCAGCGCGGGCTGAGCGAGCGCTCGCATGGTATGTCTCGTCCGCCATGAGCCACGAGGAGTTCATCGGGTGGCAGAAGCGGCGCATCGAGGTCGGGTGCCTCTCGGGCCACTGGACGGCCGAGCACATCGACGACGCCGTCGCGGACCAAGTCGCGACCATGGACGAGGACGACGAGGCGGTGCGCGCCGCAATCCTCGCCGCGCTGCGCGCTCACCTCGCCGCATCGTGGGAGCGCGCCGTGACGCTGGAAGCGACCTGGACGGAGCGAACCAAGCTCGATCGGTTCGACGACGCGCTGCGCGACCTCGCGAAAGGTCCTCATCCGATCGTGAAGCTCGTGTCACCGCGGCAAGAAGACGATCCGAAGGCCGAGACGTGCTGGCTGGACGAAGCGGACCCGCTTCAGGACCCCGAGCGCGGTCGTCAGATCGTGCTCAAGATCGAGTACGACGGCCGAGCGCTTCAGGCGCGCGGTGTCATGCCGTGGCCCCACGACATGCGACGCGACGAATTCCAAGCGATCGTCGACGAAGCGTCACGCGTCCTCGGCGTCCATGGGATCGCGGCATCGTTCGACGAGCGCGTGGGTGGTCTCGTCACCGAAAGGTTCCCGTATCAGAAGCACCGAACCACGACGGCTCCGGGCGACGCGCTCGTTGCGCCCAAGGCGCCCGCAAAGCCACAGACGTGCCCGCGCTGCGGCGGCAGAGGTTGGATCAAGCCGACGGATCCGTCGCAGTTTCCGGAACCGTGCGCGTGTGCGGGCGTCACGTCACGCTGAGGGTTCGCCACGGCTGCGACGAGCGGCTACTTGCGGACGCCGAGCGCCTTGCGGACGATGGGCGCAGCCCTTCGGCTCACCTCGACGTGCGATCCGTCCGCGAGGCGCGCGGCGAGCGTGCCGTCTTTCGTCACGAGCTCGCGAATGGCGTCCAGACGAAGGAGCGCCGAGCGATGCGCGCGAACGAACGCGTCGCCGAGGCGCGTCTCGAGCGCGTCGAGGCTCTCCCGGACGAGGAGCTCTTTTCCGCCGAGCACGAACTCCGTGTACTTGTCTCGCGCGCGGAACACGGCGACTCCCGAGGGATCGACGAATCGGATCGTGCCGGCCTCGTGCACGGCGAGCGTGCGCGCAGGGGCCTTCGAGGTCGAGGTCGTGCCGCTCGCGATTCGTTTTCGGGCGCGCTCGAGGGCGCGCTCGAGCCGCTCCGCGCGCACGGGCTTCGTCAGGAAATCGACGGCCTCGAGATCGAACGCGTCGGCCGCGAAGTGCACGTGCGCGGTCGTGAACACGATGGGCGGGATGCCGGGCGTCGCGGCGAGCTCGAGGCCGTTCATCCCGGGCATCTCCACGTCGAGGAGCACCAAATCCGGCGCCAGCGTCGCGATTTGCGCGAGCGCTTCCCGCGCGTTCGACGCTTCGCCCGCGATCGTCACGCCGCCCACGCGCTCGAGCACGCGTGCGAGGCGCTCTCGCGCGAGCGGCTCGTCGTCGACGACGAGGACCTTCAGGAGGTCGTCCGCGGCACTCGGATTTCGCACTCGAACCCTCCGCCCGGACGCGGTCCCACCGAGAGCTGCGCCGCGGCGCCGTACGTGAGCGCGAGCCGCTCGCGCAGGTTGGCGAGGCCCGTCTTGTTCCCGCGTCGCTTCGAACCGCCGGGACCGACGCCGTCGTCGGACACTTTGAGGATCATCGCGTCCTCTTCGATGCGTCCTTGCACGGTCACCGCGCCGCCTTCGTCCCGGCTCGAGAGACCGTGAAGCACGGCGTTCTCGACGAGCGGTTGGAGCAGCATCGGCGGGATCGCGTCCGCCTCGATCGCGTCGTCGACGTCGATCTTCGAGCGGAGGCGTTCGCCGAAGCGCGCTTGTTCGATCTCGAGGTAATCGCGCACCGCGGCGAGCTCTTCGCCGAGCGTCACGCGACCCTTCGAGGTCGAGGTGATCGAGTACTGGAGCACGCTCGCGAGTCGCTCGACGGTCTCCTCCGCGCGCGCGGGATCCTTCGGGATGAGGCTCGCGATCGCGTTCAGCGTGTTGAAGAGGAAATGCGGGTTCACCTGCGCCTGGAGCGCCGCGAGGCGCGCGCGAAGCTTCTGCTCGAGCGCGTCCGCCTCGCGCTGGCGGAGCCACGTCACGAGCCTTCCGCCCGCGACGTAGAGCAGGCACACGGCGATGCCTTGAAAGACGAACGGCGCGATCGGCTGCGAGAGGTTCGCGTCCACGACGACGAGACGCGGCAACAAGACCACGAGAACGGCGACCGCCGTCACCGTGGCGATCGCCGCGATGAGTGCGGCGCCGACGACTTGTGACGTGCGCGCGAGAATGCGCGGCGCGACGAAGTTCACGACCGAGTGCACAGCGAGCCCGCAGATCGCCGTGGAAATCCACGTCGAGAGCAAGCACCCGACGACGCGCGATAGCGGCGCGTCACCGCCCCATCGCGAGATGAGCAGCGTGATCGCAGGTGCAAAGAACGTGAGCCAGTAGAGCGCTTCGCGTTCGATGAAAGGTCGCTTCTTCACAACGGACTCCTAGCACGAGGGTACGCTACCTGCCGCTCGTCGCGTAGCGCCCGCCGCTCGTCGCGCCATCGTGGCGAGCGTCGCCCGGTTCGAGTTTCAACAGGCGCATGAACGAGCTCACGTCTCCCTTCGTCTTGACACGCACGGGCGAGCCGCACGCGCTTCGCCGGCGCGCGCTCATCGCGCGGTTCCCCGAGATTCGCGCCCTCTTCGGGTTCGATCGGCGCACCGCGTACGTCGCGATCGCCGTTTCCGTGATGCAGCTCGCGCTCGCGGCGCTCGTTGCCCCTCTCCCGTGGTGGGCCATCGCGATCCTCGCCTGGGCCGTCGGCGCGCCGCTCACGCACTGGCTCTCCATGGCCATCCACGAGACGTCGCACCGCCTCGCGGCTCGCACCGCGCGGGGCAACGCCGCCGTCGCGATGGTCGCGAACCTCCCGATGGTCCTCCCGGTGGCGTTCACCTTCCACCGCTACCACATCGATCACCACCGCTACCTCGACGTGCTCGGCGCCGACACCGATCTGCCGCTTGCCTTCGAGGCGCGCCTCGTCGGTCGCAGGGCCGCGCGCAAGCTCGCGTGGCTGTTTCTCCATCCGGTCGTCTACATCGCGCGAGGTTTCACGTTCGCGAAGCGCCCGAACGTGCAGGAGCTCCTCGGAGGCGCCGTCATGTTGGTCGTGAATGCGGGCATCGTGCTCGCGTTCGGATGGAGCGCGCTCGCGTACCTCGCGATCGCATTCTTCTTCGCCCACGGTCTCCATCCCGTCGCAGCGCACTTCGTCCACGAGCACTACACGTTCGCGGAAGGGCAGGAGACGTTCTCGTACTACGGCCCGATCAACCGTATCGCGTTCAACGTCGGCTACCACAACGAGCACCACGACTTCATGAACGTCTCCGGTTGGCGCTTGCCCGAGCTCAAACGGCTCGTCGGCGAATACGACAGCCTCGTCTCGCACAGGTCGTGGACCGGCGTCCTTTATCGCTTCGTGACCGATCCCTCGATGGGCTACGACAGCCGCATCGTTCGCGTTCGCGAAGACATGAGGGGGCAGCATGAGCACGCACCTCGATCGCGTTCTACGCGTCGCCGGCGACGTCACCGCGCGCACTGGCGGCGTCGCGTCGCTGAAGAAGGCGAGCGTCTCGCACTTCGTCCCCGATCCGCGCGATCCGCGCCATCGCGATCAGAAGATCGACGTCTCGGATCTGAACCACATCCTCTCCATCGACGTCGAGAGAAAGCGCTGCGTCGCGGAGCCCGGCGTCACGTTTCGCGAGCTCGTCGAAGCCACGCTCGCGCACGGCCTCGCGCCGCGCATGGTCCCGGAGCTCGAGACCATCACCATCGGAGGCGCGGTCGCAGGCTGCGCCGTCGAGTCGATGGCCCATCGCTGGGGCGGCTTTCACGACAACTGCGTCGAGTACGAGGTCGTCACCGGAACGGGCGACATCGTCCGCTGCTCGCGCGAGCACGATTGCGAGCTGTTCGAGATGATGCACGGCTCCTACGGGACGCTCGGCATCATCACCGAGCTCACCTTCGAGCTGACCCTTGCCTCGCCCTTCGTGAAGATGGAGTACGTCGCGTTCTCGAAGTGGCGCGATTTCCACGCGGCCATGCGCCGCGCGACGCGCGATCCCGAGATTGACTTCGTCGACGCCATCGTCCACGCGAAGGACGAGCTCGTCTTGTGCATCGGTCGCTTCGTGGGCTCGGCGCCGGAGACGAGCTCGTATCGCGCCGACGAGATCTACTACCTGAGCACGGCCAAGCGCCGCGAGGACCACCTCACGACGCTCGACTACTTCTTTCGCTACGACACCGACTGCCACTGGACCGCGTCGTCGCTCCCGTTCATGCGCACGCGCTTGGGACGGCGCCTCCTCGGTCGCTTCATGCTCGGCTCGACGAACTTGCTCGAGTGGTCGGAGGCGCTGCGACCGATCTTCAAGCTCCAGAACAACCCGCCCGTCGTGACCGATCTCTTCATCCCCGACGAGGCCGCGGACGCGTTCTACGAATGGTACGAGCAGGCCGTCGCGTTCTATCCGCTGTGGATCGTGCCGTACCGCATGGAGCGGCGATACCCGTGGATCCGGCAGGATCACGCGGCCGCGGGCATGTACCTCGACTTCGCGATCTACGGCGCTCCGGGCGAGCTCTCGAAGCAGCTCGAGGAGCTCACCCTCGTCGCCAAAGGCATCAAGACGCTCATCTCGCGAAACCACTACGACCAGACGACGTTCGCGCGCATCTACGACTGCGAGCGCTATGCCCGCATCAAGCGGCGCATGGACCCGAACAACCTGTTCCGGACGGTCTACGAAAAGATGGTCCGCGATCAGTTGGGAACGCGCGGCTACGCCGCGCTTCCGAGCACGGCGCGCGAGGCGGCGAGCCCGAAGTTGGTCGCGGCCAAGCGATAGGAGCCGTCGCGGAGCGATGTCGTCTCGAGGTTGAAGCTCGAGTACGCGTGCGATCTTGAGGCGCGAGATCCAATGCGGCTGGAATCACGGACTGATTTGCTGCGCGTCGAGCGCGCAGAGCTTCGGCGCGATCTTCAGCAGCGCCTTTCGCTGGTTTCACGGCTCGAGTCTAAACGGATCGCGAGCGCTCCATCGTCGGAAGGCCGATCCACCCGCGGCGCGCTCGGACGCCCGAGTTTCGCGACGCAGCGCGGTAATCCGCGGTTCGTCGCGAACCGCGGGCGGTCTCTCGGTCGGCACATCCGGTGCAAGGTCAGGCCGCATGAAGCTCGCATCGGCATTCGTCACGCTCGCAGTGGCCTCCACGCTCGTCGTCGCGTGCTCCGCGGGCGACGGGAGCGACGCGTCGTATTCGTCCGGCGAAGACGAGCTCGTCTCGAGCAAGACCGTCGGCGACTGGCACCTCTTTCCGAACGGGCAGTGCCTCGCAGCGGTTCAAGGCTTCTACCCGGCGAAGTTCGGCGTCCACGTCCCGGTCGCGGGCCCTGGCTCGTACGGGAGCTGCGCGGCGTACGGCGCGTGCAAGATCTGGGAGGACCCCGCGAACCGTCCTGATCCGAACGTGTGGGAGCGCATCGCGAACGACGGCGCGCACGTCCCGACGACGTACGACATGATCGTGTACCCGCAGATCGGCGGCGACCCGTGGGGCCACGTCGCGTCGGTCGATCACGTCGAGGGCAAGAACATCTACGTGATGGACTCGAACTACGTCGCGCACGAGGAAAAAGCCCCGCACCCGCACACGGTCTCGTGGCCCGCGCTCGGCTGGTACCACCTGCGCAAGCTCGGAAGCTCGCCGCCCGTCGTCGACTGCGTCCCCGACGGGTATTACTGCGGCGGCGACAAGGTCGTCGGCAACAAGAACGATTTGTACCGATGCAGCTCGAGCGGCCACGGCGAGACCTTCGTGAAGGCCTGCGCGAACGGGTGCCGCGTGAACGTGGGCCGCGACGACGCGTGCTGGTGAATCAGCTCTTGATCGCGCGCGACATCAAGAAGTCCTGACGAGCGGGCCGACCGAGCACGACGTCGAAGGTCGCGTCGGCGTACGGAAGCTCCTCCGCCGCGCTTCGGTGGCCGTCCACGGTCATCACGGGGAGTGTTTCGGCATCGACTCGAGCTTCACGCCGCTGTCGTCAATCGTCTCCCGATAAATGGTGTCCGACGCGACCTCGTAGGCCAGCACGGTATCCGTCGTGATTTCGACGGGTGCGCCGCCGTCGAGGGGAACGACGATCGTCAGACAACGACGTCGACGCGTTCGCGGAGAGTCCCTAATCCACGTCGGACCACGCGCCACACACGGGCCGGTCGCAGCGCGGACGGTCGCGCACGTCGCAGCGCACCGTGCATGTTTGCTTCGTGCTCGGCGGCGAGTCCGGCCCGACGCGAACGGTGCGATGAAACACGTCGTACGTCGCGACGAGCGCGTCGTGATCGCGTGAAAGCGCGACGCCACCGTTCGGCGGGCCGGTGTCTTCTGGATCGCAAGTCTTCACGATCAAGTCGAGCCCGACGAAGAATACTCCGCGCGGCGTCTCGAACGCGACGTCCTCGTGGCGATCGGGCGACGAGCCGTTGTTCCACCTCACGATCAACGCACGAATGGGCGCGACGTCCTTCACGGGCTCGCTGCCGCAGCTCCCGTGCTCGTACTCGCACGGGCCGTTGCTCGGCGTTGCCTCTTCTTCCGCGAAGGACGCGCAGAACGCGTCGACCGAGTCGTGTCGCGAGAGCTCCGCGCCCGCCGCGCCGGTCGCGACGTTGCTCTTCACGACGGGGACCGTGACCGTCGCCGGTGCCGCGCAAGCCGCGATGACGAGACCAGCCGCTACGCGCATCGACGCATCATAGGCTGCGTTCAGTCGAACGACATCCCGATGAACCAAATGCTCACGGGCTTGCCGTTCTCGTGACAGACCAAGTAGCCAGCTTCGCCGCGGCCGAGACTCTCGTAGAGATCGGGTAGCGCGTTCTCGATGTCTTCTTTCGTGGGGGCATTCACGTCGATCGTGAGCGGCGCTGCGACGCCCGGCGCCGGCTTTTTTCCGAGCTCGTAGACGTCGAGCACGCTGCACGTGCCGTCCTCGGCCGCGAGCTTGCGAGCGTCGTCGATCGACCTCGCCTTTGGCGTGGGAGGCAGCGCCGGTGGCGGCTTGCCGATGCTGCGATAAAGGCGCGTCATCTTGTACGTGAAGCCGTACTCGCCGCGCGCGAACGTCTCTTCCTGCGCGCGACGCAGAGCGCGCTCGATGTCCACGTCGAATTCAGTGGTGGTCTTCCACGAAACGCTTCCCATCAATCCTTCTACGATCTTCGCCCGGGATAACTCGTCCAGTTCGGGGAGTGCTATCAGAGCTAGACCGTAGCCCGACTCGCCCTCTGCACTAGCATATCCGTAGTGCCCATCCTTGAACCGAACCACCTTTCGCCTCTCCCAACGCTCGAGTTCGCTGTAGAACGCAACAGGCTCGTCCGGGAAGTCGCCACCGGCGACGTGGGGCTCGCGCCGACGCTGGCCGGCGATGGTGGTGGCGTCGACGCGACGACCGACATCGGCGCAGATACGGCTCCGAGCGGCGACGCGCAAGGCACAACACGAGCTACTGCTACCAGAACGGACCGTTCTTCAACGCGGCAGTCGACTCCCTCGTGAATAGCAACGGGCTCTTGCCAGCCGTGCCGCTGTACGAGGCGACAGTCGGGCATCCCGAGTACTTCGACCCGGGAGACGTGCATCCGAATGCAACGGGCTGCGCCGTTTGGAATCAAACGTTCGCCACCGCGGTGAGCTCCTTCTACAAGTAGCGCACCTCAGCGTCGAGGGGTGCTCCGCAAGCTCGGCGTCCGCTGACCGATCACGCGTGATCGATCGAAGGCGCGGAACCTTGCACACGCAGGTGCATCGGACGCCCATCGGCGTGGACGCGTCTCGGTTTGCATTTCGTCTTCTCTCCGACATGAAGTTCGATGCGCCATCGGCTCGACCGCAGCGCGAGGCTGACCGAGGCGGCGGACGCCGGTCGGGGCGCGTTCGTTGGACCGATCGCTGGATTCGCTCCCGGGGTCGTCGCTCTCGCGCCCGCAAAACGGCGCTGCGCCCGCAAGCGGCTGGCCTGCAGTACGCCGCATGGAATCTGCCTTGCACTCGCACTTACGCATGTCCTCGGCGCAATCGCATGCAAAGCCCGAAGCGATCCATGAGCGTCGCGTGCGCCACACGGTGAGCGCTGCAGGCGTGGTCGCCGCCGCGCTCATCGTCGCGGCGGCGTGCGGGCCCCAATCCGGGAGCAGCTTCGAGGCCGTCAGCGCTGCTTGCCCGTGGGATCCGGGCTTTGGAGTCTTCCATTGCGTTCAAAACGCCTGGTGGATGGAGTTTTCGGTTCAGGACACGACGACGTCTACGATGCGCGTCGAAGTCGCCGGCGCCGATGGGGGACCGTCTCGCGTCATCAACCTTCCCACCATCTATTCGGACTACGGTCAGATCAAGTTCGTCGGCAGCACGGGCAATGCGCCGGTCGCGGCGGGCACGCTCGTCAGGCTAACGGCGACGCGCACGATCGACGGTGGCACCCAGTCGGCGACGAGCAACTGGTTCGCGTACGTGAACGCTACTCCGGTCTTCGACTGTCCCGATGGGGCCGTGCCGGACGCCGGACCGGACCGCGACGCGGCACCCGAGGCCGACGCGGCGCCCGAGGCCGCCTTCGATGCGGCCCCCATCGTCGATGCAGCGACCGACGGCAACGCGCTTTGCGCTTGGGATCCTGGCTTCGGGCTCGTCGGGTGCACTCAGAACGCCTGGTGGATGGAGTTCTCCGTCAGAGACACGACGACGAACGCCATGACGGTCGAGGTCGACAGGGGCGACGGCACGACGCGCCTCATCAATCTTCCGACGATCTACCCGGTCAGCGGTGGTCAGAGGAAGTTCACGGGCAGCACCGGCAACGCGCCCGTTCCCGCTGGCACGCTCGTCCGCGTCACCGCGACGCATCCGTTCGGCGGCGGCACGCAGTCCGCGACGAGCGACTGGTTCCCGTACATGAACGCGGGCCCGGTGCTCGCCTGCACGCCCACGACGGACGGCGGCGCCGGCGACGGAGGCCCGCCGCCCAACCCGTGCACCCTCTCTGCGGGGATGGTGAGCATCACGATGGACGACGGCTACGCCGCGCAATACACCCTCGCGCGGCAGTACCTCCTCGCGCGCGACATGAAGGCCACGCTCTATCTCGTGACGCTTGCCATCGCGCAGAACTGGTCCGGCTATTTGAACCTGTCGCAAGCGCTCGCGCTAACGCACGACGGCAACGAGATGGGCTCGCACACGGTGACCCACCCGGATTTGACTCAACTCTCCCCCGCCCAAATCGACGCGGAGATGCTTCAGTCGAAGCAATGGATCGAGACGAACCTCGGCGTGGAGGCCAACTCGTTCGCGACGCCCTACGGAGCCGACAACGCGACGGTCATCTCGATCGCGAAGAACTACTATCAATCGCTGAGGACAGTGCGAAACGGATTGAACTACGCGGGCGACGATCCGTATCAGCTCAAGGCCGACGAAGTGTTCTCGAGCACGACCCCAGCCGCGGTCCAACAGCTGGTCCAGCAGGCGCAAACTGCGAAGGGGTGGCGCATTCTCGTCTTCCACAACTTCACCACCAGCACGCCGCCCGACGCGTACAGCTATCGCATCTCCGATTTCGCGACGGCGCTCGGGCTCATCGCCTCGACCGGAGTGCAGGTGGTCACCGTCGGGGAGGGCGTCGCGCGAATTCGTTGTCAGTGAGGCTCAGGGTCCACCAACGAGGAGATCGAGGAGATCCGTGTCTGCTCCCAATAGCTCCCACTCAACTCGATGATTGGATGATTGGCGCGCGATGCGAGTTCGGGCTCGTCTGCACGAACGGTGTAGAGACTAAGGAATCCAAAGCGTCTCCCCTGCGCGAAAGTTTACCGATCGCGGCATTACTAATCCGAGCACATTTTAGCGGGGGGGCGGCCGGCGCGCCGTGGAAAGTCAGCACGAGTCGTCGAGGGGTCGCGCTCGAGGGTCGCGACGAGCGACGTGGGTGTGCTGCGTGGGCGTGTTCTTCGTGCGGGCGGTGGCTGTTCGGGTCGACATTGGGGAGTGTGCGCGTGCAGAGGTTTGGAGATGGGCTCGCGCGGCTTCGGCATGACCTCGCGGCGTCACGACGACGCGGCGCGAACGCGCCGTGGAAGCGCACGAGCGGGTGGCGCGGCGGCCGGATGAGCGCCGCAAGAAGGCGCGCGAGGAGCTCGAGCGGGGTCATGACGCGGAGCTTGCTTCGACCATTGCGCAGTTGCTTGATGTGATATTCGAGCTTGCCATACGGTAATTCTATGTGGCGGGCGAGCGGCATATCGAAGTATTTGCTCGCGGCCGAAGTCGTCGTCGGCGGCGATGCGTACGGCCGCTTCGAGGTTGTAGCGTCCTCGTCGACCGCGGAGCCGTCGTGCGGCTCCGGCGGCGTGGGTTCGTCGGATGCGTCGAGGGTCGCGGTCTCGGTGCGCAGGTCGCCTCGCGACTGCGCGACGCGCGCGCACGCCGCGAGCGGCTGCTTCATTTCGAGCGTGGACTCTGAGAGCTTGTCGATCCGACGCTTCACCGTGAAGGACGAGCCGCGCTTCGCCGCGTCGATCTTTCGCGCGCTCCGCCCCCGCGGTCGCTTCGTCTTCGCGACGACGGGCGCTCTTGGTGATCGCGACGAAGTACTGGGCTCGTTCGATCCATCACCTCCGGCGAACGAAGGTCGCAATCGTGAGGTCCGCACCCAAATAACCGACGCACGAGATCTGGTACGTCCCGCCGCCGACGTCGCGCAAGGCGTAGCTGCACCCCGGCGGGGCTTGGATTTCGATTGGCGCACCGCAGGCTGCGTCGGCGACCTTCACGGTGACGCTGCTTTTCGTTCGTTTGACCTTTGATCGGGACGCTGCGCTAGATCGATTACCCCGATCTCGCGACCTACGAAAAGACGATGACCGCCGTGATGAGCGATCAGGAGTATTGGCAGTTCCTCGCGAAGGCGCAGGCCGATCAGCTCTTCATCGACGGCAGCGCGCACGATTACCTGCTCAAGCAGCTCTGATCCGCGTGAACCGGCAACGTTGCTGCCCGACCGGCAACGTTGCCGGTCAGCACGCCTACTGGTGGACGAGAGCTCCGCTCGGCCCAGCAGCCCACAGCTGCTGACCGGCCCAGAGTGCATCGAAGCCCCCCAAAGAAGTCTCGGTCCAAACATGGCCGTCGTTGTGCAGCGCGGATACTTTCCCGACGACCCACGTGTCGAGCGCGCTCCTCGTCCAGACCGCGTAAAGGTCGTTTGTAGCGGCGCTCGCCGAGCTCTGCCAACCGCTTCCGTCGTCGTGCAGGATGACGCCTCCCAACCCGACCACCCACACATCGCTCGAACCACTTCCCGAGATCCCCGTCAGGTCGACGAGCGTTCCGCTCGGCGCGCTCGCCCAGCCACTGTTGGTCCAGTGCAAGATCGTTCCAGCCCGCCCGACGGCCCAGACATCATTCGGTCCGCTTCCCCACACATGCAGAAGGTCGTTCGAGGTTCCACTGGAGACCGGTGACCATGCGCCGCTCCAGTGCAGGATGACGCCGCTCTGACCAACCGCCCAAACGTCGTTCGCGCCGCTTCCCCAGATGCCGAGCAGGTACGTCGAGGTGCCGCTGGTGACAGGCTGCCAAGCGCTCCCGTTCCAATGGATGATGAGGCCGTCTTGGCCGACGGCCCAGACGTCCGTCGAGCTGCTGCCCCACACGCCGTAGAGATTGCCAAACGCGTACTTGAAGCTGGACCAGCCGCTACCATTCCAATGAAAGATCGTGCCTGACGCGCCCACGACCCAGACGTCCGCCGCTGCAATTCCCCAGATCGCGTAGAGAGGGCTGGAAGGTGGCGCCAACGATTGCGACCAGTCAGACGCGCTGCCGCCGTCCGTAACGTCGGCTCCGGCAGCATCGCTGGTGAACCCTGCGTCATGACTCGCGTCGCTATCGCCAAGGACTGGTGGCAGCGTCTCACCGCCGCATGCGACGGCGAGAATGAGCGTGCAGGTGATGCGACGGATCGTCACCAAGCAGGCCACGTGGACTGGCCGTCGAAGCCGCAGCCGTGGTCGAGCGACGGGAGAAGAGGAAATGCAAAGCGGGTGCAAAGCGGGAGCCCCTTGGACAAAGTTTACAGAACACCGATGAACGCCTTATTATGCGATCTTGAGGGCGCGAGGTCCAATGAGGCTGGAATCACGGACTGATTGGCCCTCTTGGTCACGTTTTGAAAGCGATCGGCGAACGCCGCCGTCACATTTCTAACGACATCGTGCCAAACTCGCTAATGCGAATGGCATTGTGATTGCAGCGCATCGGGGACATGTTGCGTGAGGGCCAGATCGGCGTACTGGCGAGTCTCGTGCTCACGATGGGCTGTGGCGCGCGAAGCGAAATTGCCGGCATGAGCATCGTCGAGGCCGGCGGCGACGAGCAACCGTCATTCGACGCGCGCGCATTCGACGCGGGCGACGACTTTCCCGATTCGTGCCACGTGAACGGTGGCGCATTCGCCTGCGCCGATATGACGTGTGACTCCAACTCCGAGTATTGCGTCGAGGTCGGCGGTGCCCTCGATCACGGCATCTGCCGCGCGCTTCCGAACGGGTGCAACACGACGTGCATCGTCGGCTTCGTCGTCCCGGGCTGCGTGTGCGCGGTCGATGCCGGCCGCATCACGGTGAGCTGTCCGTACTGAAGTAATGTGCCGTAAGAACCGTTAGGTCCGTGACGACCCCCCGCGATCACACGAGATTTCCGCGCGGCACTGACCTTGCGTTCCGAGCGCACGTGGGGCGTAGGGCAATCGCCGTTTTGGCGACCGTTGCATGCGGCGGACTCGAAGCGCCGATTGTCGATGGCGGCGGCCAAGTCGAGATGGACGCCTCCATCGTGATGATCGACGCCAGCGAATGGGTCGACGTGTCCGACGGACATGTCGCTGACGCCGGGACGGACAGCACGAGCGACGCGCAGCAGGACTCGGACATCATCACGATCGCGAACGGACAAGCCTCGCCGTTCGCCATCGTCGTCGACAGCACCGACGTCTTCTGGTCGAACGCGGACCTCGACGGCGGGGTGATGAAGTGCGCGCTCGATGGCTGCGCGAATGCGCCGACGACCCTCGCGTCGCATCAAGTCAACGTCGCTGCGCTCGTGCTCGACCAGGCCAACGTGTATTGGACGGCGAGTGGGGGCACTGGCGCCGTGGCGCGGTGTGCGATCACGGGTTGTTCCGCGCCGACCGCGCTCGCATCGAACGTGTGGTTGCCCATGGGCATTGCCTTGCACGGCGACGAGCTCTTCTGGAATAGCGCGATCTCAGGAACGGGAACGATCGAACACTGCCCCACGGCCGGATGCAGCGGAGCGCCTGCAATCCTCGCGACGAAGCAGAACTATCCGCTCGGCATGGCCGTCGACTCGGTGGACGTCTACTGGTCGAACTACGACGACGCCACGATCGTGAAATGTGCAATCGGTGGGTGTGGTGACGCGCCGACCGTGATCGCGTCCGATGCACAAGATCCAACGTGGATCGCGATCGACGCCAACAACGTCTATTGGGTAACGCAAGTCGGCCTCGTCCTGAGCTGTCCTCTCACGGGATGCGGTAGCAGCCCGTCGGTCTTGGCGAGCCTTCCGGGCGCCTCGTACGGCATCGCCGTGGATGCCGCGAACGTCTATTGGACGAGCTACGCACACGGCACGGTGATGAAGTGCGCCATCAATGGCTGCAATCAACAACCCACAGTGCTGGCATCAGGTCAGCTTGGTCCGAGCGGCATCGCGGTCGACGAGACGTCGGCGTATTGGACCAACGGCATCGCGGGCACGGTGGTGAAGTGTCCGAAGTGACGGAGTCCCGGCCCGCCGACGCGTCCACCCCGGAAGCAGTCCGCGATTCCGCTAGGATTCAGGTGATGCGCGCTGCGCTCGTGTTCCTTCTCGCGGCTTGCGGAACGTCGGAAGCGGTTCCGATCGGACCGCCCCCCGACGTCGACGCCGGATGTGGCGCAGTCGGATTCGACGCAGGGATCGACGCCGCGCATTCCCCCTCGTGGACGACGTCGCTCCACACGCCTTCGCTGCTCACGGACATGAAGCGCCACGCCTCGGGTGACGTGATCCTCGCGGGCGGTTTGAACGCCGCGCTCGACCACGACGGCATCCGCATCGATGCGCCGCAGGGGATGGATCCGTTCGTCTTCCGAGTCGACTCCAGCAGCGGCAAGCTCGTCTGGGCAACTACGCTCGCGTCGGCGACGAGCAGCCCCAGCACGAACCACAGCGTCGTGAATGCGCTCGCGGTCGATGGCGACGGCGTATTCGTCGTGGGTTCCGCGTTCGGCTCGTCGATCGCGTTCGGCACGAACGTCGTCACATTTGCACCGCCGGCGTCCGGCAGCGCACCGGCACACTCGTTCGTCGCGAAGTTGTCTGCGACGGATGGCAGCGTCGCTTGGGGCATCACGTTCGATGGGGGGCGAGCGTCATATGATCCGAACGTTCAAGGAGAGTGCGTGACCGTCGTGGCTTCGGGCGGCGAGATCGACGTCGGTTGCGAGTACCAAGGCGCCCAGTTCGGTCTCGGAACCTTCTCGATCAAGGCCGCGCCACCTCCAGCGATGGCGCTCGCGATGATTCACCTCGTCGACGGATCGTCACCCACGGTGAGTCGCGCGAAGTCGTATCAATCCGATTTCAGCATGCTCATCTCGGACGAGACACGTTCGCCGAGCGGAGATGTGTACTTCGTGAGCACGTTCGGCACGACGATCACGGACCTCGACGACGGGACGACCGTGTTCGCCAACGGCACGAGCAACGCCGTCCTTGCCAAGCTCGCGCCGAGCGGCACGCTCGACGCGGTTTCGTCACCGATTTCGGTTCATCTCGATTCCAAGCTTCGCTACATCGACAACGCGCTGCTGCTCACCGGCATCGACGCCGTTGCGAAGCTCGACACGTCCTTGAACCTAGAGTCGCAAACTGCAGGCGCCTTCGGTGGCGCATTCGGCGTCCCGATTTCCGCGCCGTTCGGTTACTACGTCGCGCGGGGGCCGCGATTCGACCCGCCTTTGGTCGTCGCGATGGATGCCTGCGGCAACGGGGCTCGGACCTACACGGCGATCACGTACGTAGGATGCGAGCCGCCCTTGGTGACGATCGACGGCCTCGAGCTCGAGGATGAAGGCGACATGATCATGGCCGGCAATTACGAATGTTCGCTGACGTTCGACGACGGAACGAGCCTCGCCACAGGCCTCATCGACAACAGTGACTGGCCTTGGACGGACATCTACTTCGCGCGCCGCCCGACGTTTTGATCACCGAGCGTCTTCAAGCCGCGTGCTGCACCCAGCCCTCGGGTTGCTCGGCTTGGTAAATCCGCAGCGATCGGTCGGGCTTCGCGAGGCAATCGAGTCGCGACGCAAGTCCGAGGACCTGCTGCGCTGCGGTGAGATCGAAGCGAAGGACGTCGTCTGCAACGCGGACCCCGCGGTGACGTTGAATTCGCCCGTGTCGAGCTCGACGCCCACGGCGCGGTGTTTGTCGACGCGAATCTGCGCGACTCGCGTGCGCGTGCGGATCTGCCCGCCGTTGCGAGAGAAGAGGAAATGCAAAGCGGGTGCAAAGCGGGAGCCCCTTGGACAACGTTTACAGAACGCCCCATTAACAGGCTGCTGAAAAAGTCGCTTTCGGGGATCGACATGGAGGTCTCCGTGTGATCTAAAATGGTCATGCGAGGCGAGAACACGAAGCAGTCGTCGATGTTAATGCTGATGTCGCCGGAGTCGCGGGTGCCGACGAATCACCCGATTCGGCGCATCAAGAAGCTGGCCGACGACGCGCTCGCGAAGCTGTCGCCGGTCTTCGACGAGATGTATTCCGGGACGGGCCGGCCTTCGATTCCGCCCGAGCGGCTGCTGAAGGCGACGCTTTTGATGGCGCTCTACACGATTCGGAGCGAGCGCCAGTTCTGCGAGCAGCTCGACTACAACCTTCTCTATCGCTGGTTTCTCGACATGGACATGACGGAGTCGAGCTTCGACGCGACCGTCTTCACCCACAATCGCGAGCGACTGATCGCGCACGACGTCGCGGGAGAATTCTTTCGCGCGGTGGTCGAGCAAGCACGCGCCGCGCAGTTGATGAGTAGCGAGCATTTCACGGTCGACGGTACGCTGATCGAAGCGGCGGCGAGCTTGAAGAGCTTCAAGAAGAAAGGCGACGACGACACGAAGCCGCCGGACGATCCCGGAAATCCGAGCGTCGATTTTCACGGCGAAAAGCGCACGAACGAGACGCACGAGTCGACGACCGATCCGGATGCGAAGTTGATGAGGAAGAGCAACGGGACGACGGCGAAGCTCTCGTACTCGGCACACGCGCTGATGGAGAATCGCAACGGGCTGCTCGTCGATTTTCAAGTCGAAGTCGCCGACGGACGCGCCGAGCGACGCATGGCTCTCGTGATGCTCGACGAGAGTCTGCCAGGCACTCGCCGCGTCACGCTCGGCGGCGACAAGGGCTACGACACACGCGAATTCGTTGCCGAGTGCCGAGCTCGCAACGTGACGCCGCACGTCGCGCAGAAGAAACATTCCGCGATCGACGCGAGGACTTCCGGCACGGATGGCTACGCGATCAGTTTGCGAATTCGAAAGCGCGTCGAAGAAGTCTTCGGGTGGATGAAGACCGTCGGCAACTTTCGAAAGACTCGTTACCTAGGAATCGGCAACAACCAGCTCGCAGCAACGATGATCGCCACGGCGTACAACCTGATCCGAATCGCAACTCTGCTCGAGCAGCCCGTGTGACGATGACCATCGAGGCGATGTCGCCGTCGTCGGCGACGAGAGATGGGTCACGCCGCGCGCCTCAAACAGCCGTTTTGCAGCAGCCTGCTAACGCCCCATTATGCGATCTTGAGGGGCGAGGTCCAATGAGGCTGGAATCACGGACTGATTTGAGACCCGGCGAAGTCGCTTATCATGCCGGATGGCGCGTACGTTCCGATGATGCGCGCCTACATGGGTGGGTGCGACGCACAATCGTTACAAGAGGCTAGCACATTGACTCTCACTTGCATGGGCAACAATACATAGCCAGACCTGATGAAAGCACGGCGACTTCGCGACAATGGCTGGATGGCGGAGATTCGTTCCCGTTCACTCCGCCACCGCATGCCGCACCATATTCGCCAGCGTCACATACACTGACACAGGCGTCTGCTCCCGGGATGGGGCAAGTGTCTTGATCGGTCACGCACATGCCATGACCGCAAGCCAGAATGTGCTGTCCTTCCTTGCAATTTCCCGCGTCGATCATCGCGCAGGCGCTTGCCGCATCCTCGTCGACCGTCGATGCGTCGCTCGCGTCGGAAGCCTGGCTCAGCGAGGCTTCCGACGTATTGGCATCGATATCATCTGCAAGCATTCCGCCACAGTCGAACGTCCCCAACAAGACGCCGACCATCCAGACGATGCGCATGATGAAAGTGTACCGGTTCTCTGTGGCACGGTCGAACATTGGTTCAGTAGTAAAGACTTGGGTCGCCCTGAGGCCCAACGCTCACCCCGTACGGGCATTGTGGTTTCCCAGGCTTACCTAGCCAGTTCGTAAATGTCTCCCACGTACCAGTTGTGATCTGCGTGGCGTTGTAAATACCATTATGGATGGTTTGATAACGAGTAGGCACTGAAAAGTGTATGAAACCATCCAGCGGAAACTGGTCGCACAAAGTCACATTTTCTGTTAGGGCTTCATGAGGGCGGCGAGGCGGGCGAGGAGCTCGAGCGGGTCATGACTCGGAGCTTGCTGCGGCCATTGCGTAGTTGCTTGATTCGGTATCCGAGCTTGCCGCTTGGTAATTCGATTAGACGCGCGAGCGACATAGGCGGGCGTGCGCCATATCGAAGTAAGTGCTCGCGGCCGAAGTCATCGTCAGCGGCGATGCGGACGGTGGCTTCGAGGTTGTAGCCGTCCTTGTCGACCGCGGAGCCGTCGAGCGTGGCGGTGACGGCGCGCACCTCGCCGGAGCTTCATACGGCTTGAACACGCTCGTCAGCGCGTCCTTAGGTCGCTCAGGGCGGCGTGGTCCACGCGCTCGGGTCGTCGCACTTCGCGTTGTGGATCTTCTTCGGCGCGAGCACCGCGTCGTAGCTCGTCCCCGCGCACGATCCGATCTTCGAGCCCCACGCGGTGCCCTCGTCGGGCTGGTGGAGCTTCATCGGGAGCTGCTTTCGCACCTTGCCGAGACACACTCGCGTCGCGGACGCCGCGGTCTGCTCGCACTCGGCCTGCGTGATCGTGAAGCACGCGCGAAAGTAGCTGCCGTTCTTGCAGAGCGCGACGGGGAGCGCGGCCTCGAACGCGGTCGACCACACGTCGCGATCGACGACCACGGTGCCTTGCGGCGGTTGCGAGACGAGCTCGGTGTCGGTCGTCGCGGGAGGCGCAGCAGAAGTCGTCGCGGTCGCGGTTGCCGTCGCGGTCGCGGTCGCCGTCGCGGTGGGGAGCGCGGTCGGCTGCGCCGTCGGTTGCGCTTCCGAGCTGCGGCCTCCGCACGCGAGAGCGAGGAGCGGAAGGGCGAACGAGCGAGTCATGCGCAGCACGATATCTCAGCTCACGGCTTTTCGCGGCCCTGTCGCAGGCGCCGCTGCGCGATGCGCCAGACCATGTATCCGCCGAGCGCGATCGCGCCGCAGCCGAGCGCTCCGCCGAGGATCCGCACCGCGAGCGCGATGCCGTCGCAGTAGTCGATGATGCGCCACTCGCTGAGGAGCGTGTTCCAGTCGTGGTGGTAGCCCGTGCCGCTCATGCTCACGAGCGGGAGCTCCATGCGCGCCGCGTCGCCGATGTACGTCGCGAGGTCGAACATGCTGAACGAGAGCCACGCGAGCCCGACGACGAACCCGAACCAGTCGTGCTGCTTCTTGAGCAAGTAGATCGCCGCCGCGAGCGGGACGAGGAGCTGCATGATGCTCCCGCCCGCGATCGTCATCGTGCGCCCGAGCGGGATGAACACGATGTGCCCCATCTCGTGGAACGCGAGCGTGATGGGGCCGAACCACGTGCGATACATCGGGTCGGCGACGTGCCTCACGAGCCCGTACGCGAGGTACGCGAGCAAGAGGCCGCGCGCGATCCAGTCGTCGCGCTCGTCGAGCCAGATGTCGAGGTCGTCGCGCAGATCTTCGAGAATCATCGGTTTTCGCGGCCGTTCGGGAGCGTGGGGAAGAACGCGCGCGACGCGTCGCGGAGCACGGCGCACGACGGATCGTCCGCTTGAAGCGCGCCAGAGCGGAGATCGACGCAGCGCCAGCCGTCGTCCCACTGCTGGGCGACGAGCGAGCGCGAGCCCGAGAGTACGCCCCACGTCGCGACGGGGCAGGGGAACATGTCGGTGCAGTTCGTGATCGCGATCGCGCTGTCCGCGTCGCCCGACCGGAGCAGGGAACGACCCCCGAAGCCGCGCGCCCACTCGCGCATCGCGGAGGCTTCGAGCACGCCGTACGCGTCGAGCAGCGTCGGGACGACGTCGAGGTGCGTGACGAAATCGTCTTCGTGCGCGAAGAGCGCGGCCGCCTGGTTTTGCGTGAGCCCGCCGTTTCGCTCGTAGATCCACGCGGGCACGTGGATCTGCTCGTCGTAGAGGCTCTGGCCGTGGTGGATGGCCGAGTGCTCGCCGAACGCCTCGCCGTGATCGCTCGTGAAGATCACGAGGCATGGCTCGTCGCCGCACGCGGCGTAGAACGCGCGAAGAATCCGGGCGACGGAGCGGTCTTGCTCGTAGATCGCGTCGCGGTACGCGGCGTGGAGCTCGTCGAGCCCCGACCACGAGACGCTGTGGCGATACGGGCGAAACGGCGCGCGCGTGTCGTCGACGAAATACGGCGCGTGCGTGCCGGAGAGGTGCACCGTCGCGAAGAACGGCTTCTCGAGCCGCGGGAGCGCGTACTCGACGCGCGACGCGAGCAGGCGATCGACGCCCGAGTCGATGACGTCGTCGAGGTCTTCGACTTTGTGACCGACGAGATCGTCGACGGTGACGAACGCGTCGGTGGCCGCGCGCACGTCGCGCCGTTCGAAGAGCGAGTCCGTCTGAGACGAGTAGTACGCGACGTGGACGCGCTGGCTCACGCTCTCCACCGAGCGCGCGAAGTCGAAGACGTACGGCGCGCGCTTCAGCGCGTCCTCGCGCGAGGTCGGCGGGAGGCTCGTGAGGAGCGACGAGACCGCGATCGCCGTGTAGCTCGCGACGCTGCGCATCTGGCGCAAATCAGCACGTCCGCGCGTGAGCGACGCGGTCTCGGGCGCGGTCGTCGCGTCGTAGTCGCTCGCGCGGACGCTCTCGTCGAGGATGAAGAGCACGTTCGGCAGACGCGCGCGCGTCGTGCCGAGCGCCGGGATCTGCACGCTCGTCGCGGCCCGCGCCTCGGGAGCGCGCGCGAAGACACGAAACGACGCGAGCGCCGAGAGCTCCGGCGAGGTCGCGTGCGCGCGGAGCGCGAAGAACGCGGAGGCCGCGAAGATCGCTCCGAGGACGCCTCGCGCGGCGGCGCTCTTGGCGCGCGCAGCGTACGTGAGCGCTTCGAACTCGATCACGGCGACGAGCGCGCTCACGCCGATGACCGTGGGGAGCACGCGCACGACCGTCGGGCGAACGTCGCCCCACATGTGACGCGCGGCGGCCATCGCGTGGTCGTCGAGGAACACGTGGTAGTAGCGGAAGAACAAGAGCTGCACGACGAGGAGAAACGCCGTCACGAGCGAGACAGCGACGCGGACCGCGCGCCGCTCCGAGAGCGACGCGAGCAAGAGCCCGAGCGCGGCGCTCGCCGCGGCGCCCGCGATCCACTCGCGCCACGCGGGGCGGCGCAGCGCGAAATCGAGCGCCGCGTACTGCGCCGCGAAGAGCAAGGCGCACGCGATCGCGGCGACGCGCTTCACGACGGCGTCGGCGATCCCTCGCGGAGCGCTCGCGACAAAACCGACCAGACCGCGCCGGCGTCGCTGTTCACGTCGTCCCACCGACCGCTGAATCGCCCACAAAACGAGGACTTCAGCACCTCGGGCAGCATGCGCCGCTGGTCGCCCTCGAAGAGCGGGTGCTTCAAGAAGACGCACGCCTCGTCCGTCGCGCGGACCGAGAGCGTCGCGCGGAGCTCGGGCGCGGTGCGCACGGCCTTCGCGAGGTTCACCACCTCTTCGACGAGCGACGCGCCGAGCTCCGGGTGCCGCGCGACGAGGAGCTTCTTCTCCTCCTCGGGCGGGGGATAGTCCATCTGGATCGGCGCGAAGCGATCGAGCTGCGCGGCGTCGATGCCGAACGTGCCCGAGAACTCCGCGCCGCGGTTGACGGCCGCGATGAACTGCACGTTGTCGGCGATCGCGATGAACCCGTTCTTGATCGGGTGAAACACGCGGCGCGTCGAGTCGAGCGCCGGCATGAGGGCGTTACGCGCGCTCTCCTGGCAGCGGTTGAACTCGTCGAAGAAGACGAGGTAGCGACGCGTCGGGTGCTCGTGCGCCTCTTCGAGCGCGGTGAGCACGTCGGTCTTCACGAAGTCGGTCACGGGCGAGCCGGTCGCGCTCGCGCGCACGTGGATCGTCGCGAGGAAATCCGTCGCGTCGACCACCGCGCCGCAGTTGAAGAACACGAACTCCATCCCGAGCTGCTTGGCGATCGTGCGCGCGAGCACGGTCTTTCCGCAGCCCTGCGGCCCGTCGAGGAGGATGTTGAGCCCGCTCTCGAGCGCGACCTGGAGCTTCTTCGAGATGATCGGGTCGACGTAGACGCCCTCGAGCTTGAAGTCCTGCGCGCGGACGAACTCGACCTCGATGGTCCCGCGGTCGTCACGCTCGGGCTTGGTGATCGACGTGAGGCGCACCATGCACGGCACGCCCGCGCGGATGCGCACGTCGTCGCACAAGACGACCTTCGGCGCACGCCGCCCGTCGAGGTGCGTCGCGCGAAAACGAAACTGAGACTCGCTGACGGGGTTCTGCCAGAAGGTCGCCTCCATCACGGCGCCCACCTTCAGCTCCTCGATCAGCCATTTTCCCGGCATGGAGCGATTTTATCAGTCTTCGTCCTCGTCGTCGTCGCTGTCCTCGCCGTCCTCGTCTTCGTCTTCGTCCGGCTCGACCCACTCGAATTTCTTGTACGCCTGACCTGCGCGCTCGTGCGTGAGCTTGCCGGCCTTCGCGACGCCGTCGACGAAGTCGTCGAGCGATTTCGCGAGCGGGTAAATCATCCAGCCGTCGTAGTCCCACACGAGCACGGGGCACGCGGCGTCCTTCACCGACACGATGAGGAACGCCTTCACGGGCTCGTCGTCCTCTTCGCCGCGCACGTCCGTGAGGCGGCCGAACGGCACGTAGTCGCCGAACTCACCGGGCCAATCGACGTCGTCGATGTCGTCGATCCAGTGCTCCTCGCCGAGCGCGCCGAGGTCCGCGAGCAGCTCGTCAATGAAGTCGACCTCGAACGTGCCGCGCAAGTAACCGTCGACGAGCTTCAGGTTTCCGAGCGCTGCGTACTCGCGCTTGTCGAGGAACTTGCGGTAACGCGCGGGGAGCTCCACGCCGTAGGCCTTCTGCATCTTCGCGGCGAACGTTTTCGCGTCCATGTTCGCCAGCCAACGCTCGCCGCGAGCTTCTGTCAATCCTCAGGGCCCGACGTACACGAACGTTTCGTCGGCCGCGAGGTTGGCCTCGTAGACGCGAAGGGTGAACGTCGTGGGCTCGGCGGAGACCATCGCCTTGTATTGATTCGGCGAGCCGTTGCACGTCTCGGTGATGATCATGTCGGACGCGCTGACGAGCTGCGCCTGCTCCGTCGAGTGCTGAGGCGCCTGGTTGTCGCTCACGGAGCCGATCTGGAAGATGTAGCCGCTCGACACGAGGCTCACGCGCAGCTGCGCGGTGACGTTCGTCCCTTGCCCTGACGCCCCGTAGACCGTGAGAGCCGTGAGCTTCCAGAGACCGGGTTGGATCGTATCGCCCGTGCTCGCGAACGGCGGCGGGCTGCCCTGCATTTGCACGATCGTGACGATGTTCGTGCCGGGATCGACGTTGTTGCACACGCCACCATCGGAGGGAGGCGGAGGCGGCGGCGGCATCGCGTCGAAGGGAGGAGGCGCGCCGTCCGTCACGAGCACGTCGGGCTTCGTGCCGCCGTCGGTCGTGCCGGCGTCGTCGAGAGGCTCGAGGGTCTTGCCGCCGCAGGCGGCGACGAAGAAGAACAAGAGAAGCGAAAGTCGAGAAGTAAGCATGCCGAAAACTTACTACGGCTTGGCGGGCTTGACGAACCGCAGCGTCATGCGATCGCTCTCGCCGATCGTCGCGTAGAGATCGCGGTTCTTGTCGCCGAGGCGATACGTCGGCGGGAGCGTCCACACGCCCTCGGGCCAATCGTGCGCGTCCTTCGGGTTCGCGTTCACGTCGGAGCGCGCCCCGAGCGTGAAGCCCGCCTTCTTCGCGAGCTCGATCACGTAGCCCTCTTGGAGGTAACCGGTCTTGCCCGCGGCCGCGGCGTCCGCGTTCGGGCTCACGTGCCCGACGAGCCCGAGCGTGCCGCCGGGCTTGAGCACTTTGTACATCGCGGCGAACACCTTGTCGGCGATCCCGTCGCGCACCCAGTCGTGCACGCTCCGAAACGTGAGCACCATGTCGGCGGAGCCGTCGGGCCCGAGGTCGAAGTGGTCCGGCGGATCGACGCGTGTAACCTGCACCTTTCCGAAGAGCTCCGGCTGCGCCTTGAAGCGCTCCTGGAGATCGTGCGCCGCTTTGTTTCCTGGTTTGTCCTGCGGGCCGTTCGGGTCGACGCTCGTCACGACGAGCTTGCCCTTCTCCGCGAGGAGCGGCGCGAGGATCTCGGTGTACCAGCCGGCGCCCGGCTGCATCTCGATCACGGTCATGTCCGGCCTGAGCCCGAAGAACGCGAGCGTCTCGATCGGGTGGCGGTACACGTCGCGCTTCCGGTTGGCCTCGGAGCGGTGCGGCATCGCGACGGCCTTGCGAATGGCAGCCTCGGGCGACTCGGTCTTCGTCGTCGTGGCGACGTCGGGCGGGAGGTTCGGCCCGCACGCGGCGGCAGCGAGAGCAATCGCGAGGGCAACGGCGGGACGGAGGATCATCGAACGCGTTCTACTCGCTTTCATTCTCGAGGCGGAAGCTCGGAAGCAGCCGAAGCGTTATCGTCGGGGAAATGCGTCGCCTCGTGGGTCTCCTCTTCTTCGTCGGATGTCACCACGCGCACGCGCCCACGGACGGCGCGCCGAGCGCGACGCCTTCGGTCTTGCCGAGCGTTTCGAGCGCTGCGCCGGCGACGCCGACGACGCCGGTGGGGCTCTCGACCTTCGCGCTGCCGCCCGCCGCGGCGGTCGCAAAGAACGATCACGGCGTGACGCTCCTCGCCGCAGGAAAACCGACGGACGCCATCGCGGAGCTCGAGGGGGCGCTCGCGCTCGCGCCGGACTTCGTGCTCGCCCGCTACAACCTCGCTTGCGCGCACGCGCGCGCCAATGCGTTCGACGCGGCGGAGCGCGAGCTCACGGCCGTGTTCGAGGTGGACTTCGTCGGGATGCGCGCGCACGCCAGCGAGGACTCGGACCTCGCGGCGTTCTGGAAGAGCCCCGAGGGCGCGCGGCTCACCGCGCAGATCCCTTCGTACGAAGCACGCTATCGAGCGGTGATCGATCGCGGCGTCCGCGCGATCCTCTGGCGCGCGGGCGCAGGGACGCGCGGGCGGCTCAAGCCGTCGCTCCTTCGCGTCGGCGTTTGGGACTCCGCGACGAAGCGCTTCATCGCGGTCGCGCCGCCGAGCCGGAGCGCAATCTTCGGGTTCTCGGCGTCGCTCGCGCCCTACGCGGTGCTCGCGACGGGGACCGTGCGCGACATGCTCGGCGGCGATCTCGACACGGGAAAAAACCTGGAGCGCGTGATCATCTACCCGGTCTCCACGGCGGGCGTGCCCGTCGCGACCTTCAAGGTGGACGCCGATCCGCAACAGGCGACGCTCTCGCTCGGCGCGACCGGCGCGACGCTCTACGTCTTTTCGAGCATCGGCGTAGGCTCGCCCGATCGAACCTCCGTGCTCTTCGACCTGCCCGCGTGGGGCTCGCCGATGACGACGAAGACCGTGACCTCGAGCGCGCGAGCGCGCGTGAAGCTCTCGCACGAGCGGCCCGTGTGGATCGAGGTCGGCTACAACCACTGGGGCGATCTCGCGCACGAGAGCGACGCCGCGGACGCGCCGCGCGTCGTGCCCTCGCCCACGGGCGATCGCGTCGCGCAGGTGTGGGACGCGGCCACGCTCCAGTGCGACGGATCGAAGGTTCCGGGGCACTTCAAGATGTCGCTCGTCGACACGAGCACCAAGAACGTGACCTCCCTTGGCGAAGGCGACGGCGCCGCCGCAGTCGCGTTCACGAAGAGCGGCACGATGTTCGTCCAACGAGGTTCGCGAGTCGCCGAAATCGCGCCCAAAGGCGAGCTCCCGCTTCCAGAGAACGTGCGCCTCGTCCCCGATCTCGTGCGCGACGACGAGTGCGGGTTCTAGGCGCTCAGCGTCTTCCTCACGAGGTTCATGATCACCTTGCCGAAGCGCATCACGGTCTGCTCGATCGTCGGATCGTTGCAGACGACGTAGTTCGGGAAGCACACCTCCGCGAGCGGCTGCACGGCGACCTGGGCGCAGACCATTTTGTAGCGGCGGCCTAGCGTTTGAACGAGCTCGCGGAGGGAGGCGACGGTGCACTCGGTGGGCAGGCCGTCGCTGATCATGACGAGGAGCTTCGCGCGGCGCTGGCTCGCGCGGGCGACGTTGGCCGCGTGGAAGAGCGCGGCGGCGTCGTTGTTGCCGCCGTTCGCGCGGAGCGAGTACGCGGCGCATCGGCGGGCGTCGCCGCAGTCGTAGATGGTCTTGTCGGTGAAGCCGAAGACGCGCAGGTCGACGCCCGACAACCCGTTGCACGCTTCCGCAAGGAGCATCCCGAACTGGCGCGCGCGCTCCATGTTGTCGCGCGACGCCATCGAGCCGGAGCAGTCGATGACGATGCCGATGAACAGATCGGTCCGCGTCTGGAGCTCGCGCTGGAGGAGGACGCGCGGCTCGTTGCGGATCACGAGCGGCAGGACGCGTGACTTGTCGAAGCGTGAGCCGCGCAGGCGCCCGTGCTGCGGCACGTGGTGGAGGCCGAGCTCCTCGAGGTAGCGCCGCATCATCGACGACGGGCGCGCGACCTTGCGCGCGTAGTCGCGGTGCTGGGTCGCGTCGAACGGCACGCGCTCGACGTGCGTGATCTTGTCGAAGTCGTTCTTGGGCGCGATGTTGATCATCGGCTTGCTCGCGGAGCCCTCCGTCGGCGGCGGGCCCTCGCGCGACTTCGGGTCGAGCACGCGCTCCACCATGCGATCGACCTCTTCTTGCGTGAGGCCCTCGCCCCAGATGATGTCCTCCGAGCGCGGCGACTCCTCGAGCGTCTCGTGCGGGCCGATCGTCTTCACGAGCTCGACCTGCCAGCCGAAGATCTCGCGGAGCTTCAGGGCGATGTCGTAGAGCTCGCGCATCGTTTTGTGGCGGAAATTCCCTTCGAAAAGCGCGAGGCCTCGCTCGACGAGAGGATCGCCGTGGCGGTTTCCGAGCCCCATGCGGAGCGCGCGCATGAAGCGCGAGAAGGCCATCTCCTCCTTCTCCATCGCGAAGAGGACCTCGCCGCTCTCGACGATGACGCGATCGGGGTCGCGCGCGACCTTCATGCGCGTCTTGGTGAGCACGCCGAACGCGTGACCCGCGAGGTGCGAGAGGAGCGAGCGCACCTGGACCTCGCGCTCGGTGTGCTGGAACGCGTACGCCGCGAGGCGCTTCAGGCGGTCGCCGAAGCTCGCGTCGAGCGCGCGGAGGTTTCGCTCGAGGTGCTCGTCGGCGACGAGGTTCAAGAGGCTGTGGATGCCCTCGGTCTCCGCCTCCTTCCACACGGCGAGGCCGTCCGCGCCGCGGTGATACATGTGGTGGCCGTACTCGTGGAGGATGAGCGCCTCGACGATCTCGCGGCCGTGCCTGTCGCCGCGGAGGATCGGGAGCGGCGTCACGTGGATCTTCCGCTCCTGCATGAACGTGTGGCCGAGGCTCTGGCCTCCCGTCATCTGCACGCGATAGAGGCGGCCGAGGAGCTCCTGACCCATGCGCGCGCCCCACGCGAACGTCTCGGCGACGCGCATGAGCTTGTGGAGGCGCCGGAGGCCGCTGCGGATCGCGAGCGCGGCGCGCTGGCGAATCGGATCGGACGCGCAGTGGAGGAGGATGGTCTCGTAGGCCTCGTCCTTGGCGAGGAAGTCGACGCCGCTCGGCGCGAGGTGGAAGAGGAGCGACGCCTCCTTCGCGATGCCGTTTCCCGCGGCGAGAAACGAGAGCGTGGTCGCGCGGACGATGGCGCTCGGCGCGCCTGCGAGGAGCGTCGACGTGCCCTTCGAGGCCTCGAGCTCTTGCTCGAGGACGAGCGGAAACGCGTGCAGATCGCCGTTCGCGTGGAGGTGCTCGGCCGCGAGGCGACGGAGCGAGCCGATGCGCTGCGTGCCCTCGTCGAGGAACGCGCGGAGCGCGGCGAGCGACGCGTCGCCCTCGCCGTGCTCGACGAGGTGCTGCACCGCCGTGAGGTAGACGTGCGGCTGCGGCGAGGTCGCGACGTCGATCGCGAGCTTCGTCGCGTCCATGCCGAGCGGACCCGTTAGCTTCGTCCAGTGCTCGGGGCGGAACCACGCGCGCTCGGCGTCTGCGAGCATGCACTCGACGGCGACGCGCTCGAGCGCGCGCTCGCGACGCTCGAGGAGCGCGATCGCGATCGCGAAGCGCGCGTGTGGAGGGCGCGCCGCGTCGAGCGGGATGGCGCGAACGCGCGCGAGCGCCGGGCCGTCGTCCCAGAGGGCGAGGCTCTCGGCGATCGGACCGACCTGCGCGTCCTCGGTGGCGGCCTCGAGGATGCGCGCGAGCTCCGCGCGGCCGACCTCGCCGAGCTCGAGGAGCCGAAGCGTGGCCTCGTGGACGATCGCGGCGCGCGGATCGGCGCAAAAGCGGCCGAGCTCCGTCACGTCGTGGCACGCGCGGACGCGCGCCAGCGTCTCGTCGTCGGCCTCGATGGGCCGCGCCATCACGGGCGCGCGCGTCGGCAGGCCCATCGTGTCGATCCAGCCGCCGAGCTTGTCGCGCGTGGGCTCGTCGCGGTCGACGAGGATGGCGCGCACGCGCCCCTCGACCGCTGGGAGGAGCGCGGGCGAGTGCCTCCAAGTCGAGAGCAGCGCGTCCGCGGCCCAGAAAGACGCGTCCGTCGCAAGCGCGACCACGAGCGCCTCGACGAGGTGCGCGTCGATCACCTTCGCTGCGCGCTCTTTCTCACGCGCGCCCATCACGGCGATCGAGTCCGCGATCGCCTGGAGTCCCACGCGTCGCGCGACGGGCCAGCGGAGCGCGAGGACGCCGCGCACGACGTCCGGGAGCGCCTTCCACGACTCGAGCGCGCGAGCGAGGAATGCCTTGCCGTGACGCTCGAAGCGCCAGAGCGTCGCGTGCCCGAGCACCGAGAGCTCCGCGCTCCCGTGCGAGTGACGCGACACGAGCTCGATCTCGACCGCTCGCAGGAACTCGTCGTCATCGCCGCCGTAGCGAACGAGCTGCTCGTCGATCGCGTCGATCGGATCCCGACACGCGAGGAGCGCCGCGCAGATGCGCGCGTCGGACGCGGGGTTGTCGGTTCGCTTCGCGAGCGCGCCCGCGAGGCCCGCGCGACCGCCGCGGACGAACGGCTCGACGAGCTTGCCGAGATCGGTGCGCTTGCACGTCACGATCGCGCGCGCGAGCGCGTCGTCGCTCGGTGGCGCGGCGACGGCCGCGGCCGGCTCGGGAGCTCGCACGCGCGCTTGCGCCCATCGGCGCACGTACGGATCGGGGCTGTCCTTGAGCGCGAGCGCGAGCGCGATCTCTTTTCCATAGGGAAAAGACGGGCTCTCGTCGATCACGCCGAGGATCACGGGGAGCGTTCGCACGGTGTGCGTCATCGCGCCGACGAAGCGCTCCACCTCGAGGACGCGCGCGGCCGCGAAGAGGAGCGCGAGCCCGAGCTGCACGCCCGGACCGTCCTCGGTCAGCGCGCCGCGCGGGTGCCAGCGGAAGAGGAGATCGTTCAGGAGCACGCTGTCGAGCCTCCGAACGGCGATCTCCGCGAGCGCCCGCGCGCGCGACGGTGCGAGCTCCTGGTTCACGAGCTCGGCGAGCGCCGCGTTCAGCCGCGCGCCGTCGCAGTGCGCGAGGAACGGGAGCGTGTGCTCGGGCGCCTCGCGCACGAAGGCCGAGAGCATCGCCTCGCGCGCGGCGCTCGGGAGGTTGAAGTAGACCTCCGTCTTGAACATGTCGTCTTTGTCGAGGAGGCGAAAGAACGCGGCGGCCTCGCGCGGGCGCGCGACGATCGCGTCGATCACGTTGTGCTCGCCGATCCACTGCGCGAGCTGCTTCGCGGCCTCGCCGGTGTTCGTCACGATCATGATCGCCGCGCACACGCGCAGGTCCGCGCCGCCGTCCGGGTGGAGGCACATCGCGTGGAAGAGGAGCTGCTGGGTGAACGCGGGCTGGAGCCTTCGGAGCGGCGCCGCGAGCGCCAGCGTTCGCTCCGCGGCCTCGCGCCGGACGCGCTCGGGCAAGAACGTCCACGCGATCATCCCGGGGTGAAGCGCGAAGAGGAGCTCGAGCGCGCGCGGCGACCACGACCCGCGCCGCGACGCGACCGCGAGCAACGAGAGGACGGCGCGATTCAAGAGCGGCACGGCCTCCGAGGCGAGCGCGGAGAAGAACGTCGCGCCACGCGCCTCGTCCCAGAACAAATCGAGGATCGTGTCGAGGTCGTCGGCCTCGCGATCGAGCGCGCTCGGATCGAAGATCGCGGGCTTTGCGATCCACTGACCCATCGCGCCGATCGTCGCGTCCGACCGACGCCGCGAGCGCCCGAGCCACTCGATGAGCGCGGCGTCGTCTCGAAGGAGCGACCGCGCGAGCGCCGCGTCGATCACGCCCGCCGCGAGGAGCTCCAAGACCGCGCCGATGCCCTCCGCGCCGCATTTCGGCCCGCGCGCGAGGATCGTGGGTCCGAGCGTCGGGTCCGCGAGCGCGAAGAGCTCGAAGGGCTGCGCGTCGGCGGGCGGGGCCTCCGCGACCGCGAGCGCGCGAACTTCCGCGTCGCCGTGAAAGAGCGCGTGCACCCAGCGCGCCGGTTGCCTCGCGGCGATGCGCCGCAGCGCGGAGAGCGCCGCATCGCGAGAGCCAGCGTCCGTCCAGCGCCGCGACCACCGCCTCGACGATCAGGTGCCCGTCGGCATCTCCGACGCACGCGAGCGCGCGCGCGTGGAGCGCCTTCGCCGCGGCGTCTTCGCTCCACAAGAGATCCAGCAAGGGCCCGAAGAACGCCGCGCGCTGCCGTGACGTGCGCTTCGCGAGAAGCTCGAGGAGCTCGGGGAGATCAGGGTCTTCCCAGCGGCGCTCGAGGAGCAGGTGGAAGCAGCGGAGATCGCGCACGGCGGGACATCGTAAGCCAACTCGGCCGGTCGCGACGAAGCTCACCACGCGCGGCGCTCGAATCGCCCCGCGCGCGAAACGTCTCCGTCGCGACCGGCCGTATCTACGGGCGCTGCGTTCGCGTCACCGGGTCACGCATTCGATCGACGGCGTGGAATAGAAACTGCCCAAAGACGCCCGATGGTGGTCGAAGAGTGGGCGCCAGGCACCGCGCGCGACTGCTCCCACCGGAGACTTCGCCACGCGAGCGCGGTCAGTACCGGCGTTGCGTCGCCGGCCTCCGCGCGAGCGCGGAGATCGTCACGTTGAATGCGTCACCGCGGTCATCCGCGGCTCGCAAGAACCGCAGAGGAGCGCACCGTCCGTTTTGGACATGCACGAGTGACGCGCGCGCTCACTGTTTCTGACAGCCGAGCGTCGCGATCCACAAGTCCGCGGCGGGCGGCGGGTAATTCTGCGTCGGCTGCGTCGGGTAGCTCGTGTAGGCGACCCAGAGCGACGCGATGCTCCCGACGAGCAGCGTGAACGAGGTGTCGGTGGCGCCGATGTACGGCACGTCCTGGAGCAGGCGATTCGAGCCCGCCGCGTACGACCGGAGCGTGCCGCTCTGGCCGTCCCACCATCCGAAGTTGATGCCGCCGAAGACCTTCTGCGTGAGCGGGTCCGCCGTCGGCGCGGTCATCAGGAACTGCTCGCCCGTGCCCGCGACCTCCCAGTGGTCCGACTGTCCGTTGACGAACAAATCGGCGAGCGTGAACGAGCCGCCATCGGACGTCGGAGGCGTGGTCGAGGGGAGGCTCTGCGGGTCGAGCGTGTTGAGCGCCGAAGCGGCGACCTGCCCGACGTTGTACGAGCCGGCGAGCGCGTTGAGATCGGCGACGAGGAAGGCCGCGTTCACCTTCTGCGGATCGACCGCGCCCTCGAACCCGACGGGGAAGTAGTTCAGGTTGCTCGGCGGCTGGAGCAACACGTCGGGCTTTCCGGGGACGAGCATCAGCGCGGGCGTGCCCTGCGGCGGCGGGCCGTTGTTGCCGCTCGGCTGCAGCATGATGAACGCTTGCGGTCCGCGGATCGCGATCATCGGCTCGACGAAGTCGTACGTGTTGCGCCCCGCTTGTGTGTCGGCGAAGGTCTTGATCGTCGCGAGCGAGCCGGCCTGGTTGCCGGTGACCTGCGCAGCCGAGATGGTCTGCGTCGAGCCGTCGTTGCTGCTCATCACGACGTAATAAATTTCGTTCGCGGGATCGACGACGGTGAACGAGACCTCGACGTTGTTGTTGTTGTTGCCGTTGGGCACCGTCATGAGGGTGACCGGCGTAGTCCACGCGTTCGCGTCGTCCGGCATGCGCACGGCGTAGAACACGTTGGTGTTCGAGTTTTGATCGTAGACCGCGTAGATCGCGGCGAAACCCGGCTTGGGGCCCGCGTAGCGCGTGATCGCGGAGACGTTGTTGGCGTTCGTCTGCAACGGCACGGGGTTGAAGCCGTTGTTCGTGTTGTGCGGATCGATCGTGAACGACTGGAGGGTCACCGGCTCGCTCTGATTGCCGCCGTCGGGCACCGGAGGCTGATCGGTGACGATGATGCGCACGAGGCCGCTCGCCATCGTGGCCATGCGCATGCGCTGCGGGTGAAGCGAGAGGTTCTTCGTGATCTGCACGCGCTGGTTCGCGGACTCGACGCAGCTCAGCTTGAAGAGCGTCGGGGCGTCGCTCGGCGCGTCGCTCACGACGTCGCCGCCGCCGCCGTCGCCGCTGTCGCCAGCGTCGAACGTGTTGCTCACGGTGAAGTCGCCGAGGATCGCGCTGCACGCGATCACGCTCGACGGCACAAGCAAAAGCGAGAGAAGTGCGAGCTTACGCATCACGAAGCATCGTACTACGGGCCGAACACGAAGCGGAGCGCTTTGGGCAGCCTGCGACGCCAACAGACTTCTTGGTGCGTGCCGCGTGGGTCGACGTGCACGACCACGCGCAAATCGCCGACGCTTCCGCCGCGCCTCCACCCGCGGCCTTCGAGCGCGCTGCCCATCGTCTGGACGAGCGGAACGAGGCGCCCTCCGGCCTCTCGCGCCCCCGCGTCGAGGTAGACGCGCGAGCGGTAGGGGTTCGGCTCCTTCGCGACGAACTCGAAGATTCCGCGGCGCGCGAACCAGAGCGACGGCGACATGGCGATCGCTCCGCCGAAGACCTCGGGCCGCTTGAAATGCATGTAGAGTGCAGCCAATCCGCCCATCGACGAGCCCGCGACGTAGTGCGCGCTCGGGCCGTAGGCGAGCGAGAATCGCGCGTGCGCGGCGGGAAGGACGCGGTCGACGACGAGGTCGATGAACGCGGCGAGCTTGGCGGACCCGGGAGCTCCGAGCTCCGCGATGCGCTCTGCGCCGCCGTGGTCGACCGCGATCACGACGGGCGCGCGCTCCGCCGCCATTCGCTCCGCGCTCCTGTGCGCGTGCCAACCGCCCGCGAACGAGCCCTCGTCGCCGAAGGCGTTCTGCCCGTCGAGCATGACGAGCACGGGGCGCTTCGCGTCGCGAGGCCCGCGTGAAGGCACGTACGCACGCGCGCGCCGCGAGGCGAGCCCGGGCGCCTCGAACGCGCCCAGGTCGATCAACGCTCCAGCCAGAGCTCGCTCTTTGCGTTGGCGCGCCACGGGCTGCACTGTAACGTAAGGCGCGTGCGTCGCAGCCTCTACGCATTGAGCTTCATCGCGGCACTCGCGCCCATTCCCGTTGCGTCGATCGCCTCCGCGCAAGACGCGCCCACGCAAACGGACGCGGGCGCTCCCACGACGACGGTCGTCCCGACGACCACGCCGACGCAGACGCCAACGCCGCCGACGCAGACGCCCACGCCCACGCCGACGGTCGCGGCCGTCTCCGAGCAAGAGCCGCTCCACCTCGGACGCATGCTGGAGCTCGAGGCGGAGCGCGCGCGCGCCCGTCGCTACGGCTCGTCGGCCACGCAGATGGTCCTCGGCGGCGGCGCGGTCCTCGCGTCGTCGCTCCTTTTGACCGTCAACGTCGACCCGTCGTTCCAGACGCTCTTCGAGATCCTCGCCGTGGCCGGCATGGTCAGCGGCGGCCTCACGATCATCGACGGGATCATCTCGCTCTTCGCGTCGTCGCCGATGGAGCGCGCGTTCGAGCGCTACGCGCCCATCGCGATCGACACGTCGCTCTCGGCCTCCGAGCGCCTGCATCGCGGCGAGGCGTTGCTCGAGGCGATGTCGAACGCGGAGCGCTCGCTCCGCTACACGACGGGCGTCGAGAACCTGATCCTCGGCGGGCTCGAAGCCGCGCTCGCGATCGTCTTCGCCGCGGACAACGATCTCTGGGTCGGAGATCCGAACGCCTCGACGAACCGAGCGCTCTTCGGCGTCGCGTTCGGCGTCGCCGCCGCGGGCTCGATCGGCGAGGCCATCGCCAAGATTGCCTGGGAGCGCGGCCCCGCGGAGGTCGCGTGGGAGCACTGGCACGCGTCGCACGAGGCGGTCACCGTCCACACGTCGAAGGTCCGCTTCACGCCGACCGTCGGCCCGACCCGCGGCGGCGCCGCGGTCGGCTTCTCACTTCGATTCTGAGCCCGACTCGAAGAACGCCTTCACGATCTGCTCGACGCGAGCGTGCGCCGCGGGTCCTTGGAAGATCGCGCGGGCGATGGGCCACACGGATCGCGCGACCGCGTCCGCGTCGGGCTTCGCGGTGAACCCGTAGCGATCGAGGACGCGCCCGAGCGGCTCCTTGCCGTGGTCGCGCAGGAGCGCGAGGGCGATCTCGCGGCGCTGCTTCTTGCTCGACTCGAGCGCGAGCGAGTGCTCGATCACGTCGACCGCGATCGCGTTCCACGCCTCGGCGCTCTCGTCGTCGACGTTCGCGACGAGCTCGCGGAGCTCTTGCTCGTAGAGGAACGCGACCATGCTCTTTCGGAGCGCGAGGAACTTCGGGTCGTCGTTGTTCTGCACGACGAGATCCGCCATGCGCCGCACCGCGCGCCGCGAGAAGCTCTGGAGGAACTTTCGCATCTCGGGCTCGAGGCGCTTGTCGAACTCGAGGCGCACGTTGTCGATCGACTTCGTGAGCGGCCCGAGCCCGAACCGCCCGAGCCCCTTCAAGAGCCCGGGCAAACCCCAATCGGCGACGAACGGGTTGAACTTCTCGTTGAACTCCTTCAGCGCGTCGAAGATGACGTCGCGCAGCGTCTCTTCCATCGCCTCTTGCTCGATGAGCTGGCGAATGAGCTTCTCGTTCACCACGCGCTTCTTCTCGAGGAGCTTGTCGATTCGCGCGCGCGCCTTCGGCGGCACGAGGGCGCCGAGCTTGGTCTTGTCGTTTCGCATGCCGCGCACAACGGCCATGTGGATCGTCTTCGAGAGCGGGCGCGCGCCCTTTTCGAGCTGCTCCTTCGAAAGCGACGCGTCGATCGCGGCCTCGAGCCTCTCGGGGTCGAGGATCATCTCGAGCGGAGTCGCGAGCAGCCCGTCGATGGCCTTCGCGACGTCCGCGCGGAACGCGGCCTCGTCGGTCGAGAGGCGCTCGATCACGAACCGCGAGAGCTTCGCCTGCGCTTCGGCATCCATAGCCGGAGGCATAGCGCACATTGGGAACGCGCGGCTGTCGCCGCGCTTCCCAGCAAGAGTGCATGAGTCGTGCCGTAGGCACGCCTCATACGGGTATGATGCGGGCGACGATGAAGAGCACGTGGGAGCTTCTGGTCGCCACGTGGTCGACCTTCTCGCGCCGCGGCGGGACGCTCCTCGGCGGCGCCATCGCGTTCTACACGATGCTCTCGGTCGCGCCGCTGCTCGTCATCGCGCTGTTCGTCTCCGGCCTCGTGACGAGCGAGAAGCTCGCGCGCGACGCGCTCCTCGAGAGCCTCTCGCACTACGTCGGCGCGGGCGGCGCCGCCACCATCGGCGGGCTCATCTCGCGCGTCGAGCGGCCCGGCGCGGGCTGGCGCGGCGCGCTCGCGGGCGTCGTCCTCGTCTACGCCTCGACGCGCCTCTTCAACGAGCTCGAGAAGGCGCTCGACCATTTGTGGAGCCTGCCCGAGCCACCGTCCGAGTCGTTCCTCGAGAACGTGCGCCGCGAGGTCTCGCGCCGGCTCTTCAATTTCGCGCTCGTGCTCGGCACCGGGCTCGTGCTCATCGCGCTCGTCATCATGAAGCTCGTCTTCGACGCGGCCACGACGAAGCTCGGCATCGAGGCGCCGCTCATGTGGCACGCCATCGAAAACGGCGCGTCGCTCCTCATCTGCACGCTCATCTTCGCCATCATCTTTCGGCTGCTACCGAGCGGGAGCTTTCCGTGGCGATGGGCTCTGCTCGGCGGCGGCGTCACGGCCACGATGTTCTCCGCGGGCGCGTACGGCATCAGCGTCTACCTCACGCACACGCAGATCGCCGCGTCGTATGGCGACGCCGCGTCCATTGTCGTGCTGCTCCTCTGGGTGCACTACTCCGCGCAGATCTTCCTGCTCGGCGCGGCCTTCACGGGCGAGTGGGTGAAGCGTCACGGAGGATTCGTCGTCGACAAGCAACCGTCGACTTGATTTTTCCGATCTCCGGCAAAACCTTATTCGCAGTCGGAGGTAACCATGGCTAGCAACATCAACGTACGCCGCGACGGCGACGTACCGCAGAACCAGGCTCTTCAGCAGGGTCAGCAGCCAGGCCGCTCCGATTGGGAGCCGGCGCGCATCATGCGTGCCCTTCTCTCGTGGGATCCGTTTCATGAGCTCAGCGCGCCGCACATGCCGCGTAACTTCGGCGGCGACGAGCAACAGCTCATGACGGCCTTCGACGTCAAGGACACACCCGAAGCGTTCGTCTTCCAAGCGGACGTACCTGGCGTGCAGGAAAGGGACATCGAGGTCCAGCTGCACGGCAATCGCCTGACGATCCGCGGGAAGCGTGAAACCGAGCAGAAGAAGCCCGGCGACACGTTCTACACGTACGAGAGGAGCTACGGCAGCTTCGCGCGCACCTTCACACTGCCGGACAGCGCCGACACCGAGGCCGTGAAAGCGGATCTCAAAGACGGCGTTCTCACTGTCGCGGTGCCGAAGAAAGCGAAGGAGCAGCCGCGGATGGTTGCGGTGAACAAATCATCGCAATCCGTGAAGTCCTGAGAAAATCAGGCCGGAAGAACGGACGCGAGACGCCACGCACGTCGAGCCACCCGTTCTTTCGTCATTTAAGAAGGCACGTGCATGACACCTCGACTGTTCGCCCTGATCGCCGCCGGCGTCCTCGCCGCCGATCAGCCGCGCGATCGTGGAGCGATGACGGTCGAGGCGGCGCTCGCCGGGCGGCGATCGATTCGGACGTTCTCGGGTGCGGTCGTGACGCGCGACGAGGTCGGGCGCCTCTGCTGGGCCGCGCAGGGCATCACCGAGCGCGCCTCGGGTTTGCGAACGGCGCCGTCGGCTGGAGCGAGCTACCCGCTCGAGCTCTACGTCGTCGGCGCCGACGGCGTCTTTCACTACGAGCCGCACAAGAACGCGCTCCCGCGCATCACCTCGGACGATCGTCGCGACGCGCTCGCACGCGCGGCGCTCGGACAAGGCGTCGTGAAGCAGGCGAACGTCGCGTTCGTGATCACGGCGGTCGTCGCGCGCACGCGCGAGAAATACGGCGAGCGCGCCGAGCGGTACGCGTACCTCGAGGCGGGCCACGCCGCGCAGAACCTCTTGCTCGAGGCGACGTCGCTTCACCTCGGCGCGACGCCCGTCGGCGCGTTCGACGACGACGCGGTCCGTCGCGTGGTCGGTGCGGCGACGGAAGAGACGCCGCTCTACGTGATCCCAGTCGGCGGCCGTTAGCTCAGTGAACGAGGCCCTTGCGCAGGCCCTCGACGATGCCGCCGATCGCGGGGCGATAGCCGTAGAGCGGATCGTTCGGTCCGGACTCTTGGATGTGGATCGGACAGAGCGACGAGATCGTCGCGCGCGTCCCGAGCTCGCGCGCGACGACGAGCTCGCGGATCGTCGGGTACGCCTTCGCCTTGACTTGCAACGTGGGCGTCGTCGCGTCGCAGACGGGCGGCGGGTTCGCGTCGTCGGCGGGGCAGTCGCAGAACGACGCGAACTGCGGGTCGTTGCAGTCGTGCGGAGACTTCAGCGCGAACGTGCACGCGTACTCGAGGAAGTTTCCTTGCGTCGTCCACTCGCGACCGTGGATCGGGTCGGCGTCGTTGGGCGAGGTGGGCGGCGGCAGCCCCGGGCGCGGATCGGTCGATTCGAGCATGTGCGGATCGGCGCCCGTGAAGTCGTACGAGAGCGGATCCTTTCCGAGGATCGTGAGCCAGTCGGCTGGCGTGAGCTGGTTCTTCTGCGGGCTGTCCGGGTTTTGCGGATCGACCTGAAGGAGCTGATGCGGCACGCCGCCGATGAGCGCGAAGAAGACGAGGTCGGGGCTTCGCGGTCCGCGCTCGAGCTTGCAAATCTCGCCGCTCGAGCTCGTCGGGAGGTTCTGCGCGAAGATCGGGTTCGTGCAGTTCTTCGTGCCGACGTAGTCGGGGCCGTCGTTCGGGTGCTCGCCCTCTCGATCGGGCACGCTCGCCGCGCTGAGGCCGTCGATGTAGCGCTGGATCGGGTACTGCGGGTCGACGCCGAAGCGCTGCCGCATGTGGAACATGCGGACGTTGAGCGCGCTCTCGTCGGTCGTGTAGAAGCCGCCGTTCGGCGCGCAGTTCGGATCGCCCGGCGGCGCGACGAGGCACGGCACGCACGAGGGATCGATCGGCGTCGTCGCGCACGCGGTCGACGGCCGCGGCGGCGCCTGCGAGGGCGAGCCGGGAAACGTCGAGTTCAAATACATCCACGCGGTCCCGCCGAGCGCGCGTGGGTCGACCTGCGAGTCGTTCTCGTCGGTGACCATGATGACGCCGAGGAGCGAGTCCGGTCGCAAGAAATCATGACGCTGCTTGAGCACGACGTCGTCGATGCCCGAGTACGTCACCTGATCGCCGTTCTTCACGAGCTGGTTGTACGGATCGGGCTGGACGAGGAAGCGATACCAGCTCTCGAGCTGTCCCTCGAAGCCGCAGCCGAACTCTCCGCTGCCGCCCACGAGATCCTGGAACGACGTGACGAGCTTCTGCGGATCGGTGATCGCCGTGACCGGCGGCTTGGGGTTTCCCTTGTTCGCCTCGACGTCGGGGAACCACGCGAGGAAGTTCGACGGCTGCGCGGCCGGCACGGGCTGGTCCTGGTTGCTCGTGCGGTTGATCAGCTCGCCGCGATCGTCGTTGTGACGGAGCAGGTTCGGCTCGTTCGGGTTCGCGGAGCGCGGCGTCGCACTGATCGGAGCCCGCGCCGCCGAGCGACGACGTGACGATCGCGACGTGGATGTCCGGCACCGGCTTGAACTCGAGGTGACCCGTCGTGCACTGCCCGTTCTGCGAGTCGCCGAGGATGTTTCCCGAGTCGTCGATGCACTTCGGGCTGATCAAGCGATCGAGCAGATCGGGGATCGCCTCGCGCAGGAGCTCCTGCTTGTCACCCATCGATCCGGAGTTGTCGATCATGAAGAGGAGATCGACCTTGCCGCTCACGGAGAGGACCGTGGCGTCCGGCGGCGGCACGAGGAGCGGAGTGCGCGAGCCGCACGCCAAGAGCGCCGCCAGCGTCACCGCCGAGAGCGCAAGATGAGCTAAGCGCATGAACCAAAGCGTTGCGCAACGCGCGAGCTCAGTCCAGGTCTTCTTCCCGGTCGCCTTCCATGAGGTCCGCGGGGTTCTCGTCGTCGGTCGGGGCCGACTTGAAGCGGTCGATGAGCGCTTGATGCTGCTGGGCCATGTCGCTCCCGGAGCCCGCGAGCGCGTCAGCCGCGGCGCGCTTGGTCACTTCGGGCGCCTCGGAAGAGAGGAGGTCGAGAAGCGCTTGCTGCGCCTCGGGGCCGCCGATGTTCTCGAGGTTCGAGATCGCGTTCGAGACGACGCTGGCGTCCGCGTCGTGGAGCGCCGAGACGGAGATGCGTCGCGCCGCGTCGCCGGGGAGCTGCGCGGCGGACTGAAGCACCGCCTGACGCGTCTCCGTGTCGCCGCTCTTCATGAGGCGATCGGCGATCGCCCCGGCGCGATCGGGCGCGGCCGACGTGAGCGATTGGAACGCGGCGCGCGCGGTGGGGCCGTCGCTCGTCGCGAGCTTCTCGAGCGCGGTCGCGGCGCTCTGCGTGTGGAGCGTCCCGAGCGCGCGAATCGCGCTGGTTCGCGTGGGCGCGTCGGTGGCCGTCGTCGCGTCGACGATCGCGCGCTCCGCGCGGTCCCCTCCGAGCCGCGCGAGGCCGAGCAGCGCCGCGTGTCGAACCGCGCCGTCTTTGTCGTGGGTCGCGTTGAGCAGGAGCGTCGCGTTTTGCGGATTGCCCGTCGACGCGAGCGCGCTCACCGCGCGGCCGCGGAGCTCGGGCGTCTTCGCGGTTCGCGTGAGATCGCCGAGCGCGCGCATCGCGTCGGGATCGCCGTGCTCGGCGAGCGCCATGATCGCCTGCGGCGCAACGTTGCCGCCGGCGCGGGCCATCGTGACGAGCGCGTCGCGCGCCTCGGGCGAGCCGTCTTGTCCGAGCACGCCGAGCGCGGAGCTCGCGTCCTGTCCGCCTTCTTTCACGACGCGAAGGGCGATCTTCCGCGCTTCGTCGCGCCCGCCCGGCATGTTCGCGAGGCTGTTGAGCGCTTGGACGCGATCGGGCCCCGACGAGCGCGCGAGCGTCGCGATCGCGTCGCGGGCGTCATCTCCGCCGATGCTCGAGAGCGCGTTCACGAGCGTCCCGCGTGAAGCCGGCGGCGCCGTCTTGAGCAGCGTGGCGAGCTCGGCGACCGAGGTGCGATCGGAGTGCGACGAGAACCAGCCCGACGCGGCCGCCACGATCTGCGGGTCCGACGAGTGGAGGCTCTGGACCATCGCGGCGCGCACGTCTTCGCCCTCGACCTGTGTGAGCGCGCGGAGCGCCGCGAGCTGCGCGTCGCGCCGATCGCCCTTGAGCGCGTCGACGAGCGCCTGCTTCGCCGCGCCGTCGCCCGTGCGCGCGAGCGCGCGCGCCGCGACCGCCACGTCCTCCCGCGACCCCGTCGCGAGCTTGTCCTTCAGCGCCGTCACCGCGGCGTCACCGCCGATCGACCCGAGCGCCTCGAGCGCCGCCATGCGCGTCTGCGTCGAGCCGTCGTCGAGCATCTTCGTGATCGACCCGACGGCGGCCGCGTCGTGGGTCTCGCCGAGCGCCGCGATGAGCCGGTTCTGCGTGTCGCCGGTCTCGCGCTTGATGGCGTCTTGGATCAGCGCAGACGCCTCGGGCACGTGCGCGTCGCCGAGCGCGATGAGCGCTTCGATGCGCGTCTCGCGATCTTCGCTGTGCGCCGCGGCGAGCGCCATCGAGCGCGCCTCTGGGTCGTCCTTCGCCTTCGTCGCGAGCGCTGCGAGCGCGGCGTCGCGAACGTACGTGTCGGGATCGGCCGAGAGCTCGCCGAGGTACGTCCGCGCGCCCGCCGAGCGCACCTTCTCGAGCGCGCTGATCGCGCACGTCCTTATGGCGCGCGGCTGGGACGAATCGGTGCGCGTCTCGATCTCGGACGCGGCCTCCTCGTCGCCCGTCGCTTCGAGGGACGAGCACGCGAAGCGCCTCGCACGTCTCGTCGGTGTTGCGTGCCGCGCGGAGCTGCTGGAGGTGGGTGCCTGTATGCGGCGCGGTCGAATCGCTCGATGAGCCTCCGCCGCCCGTGATCCACGAAAAGATTCCGCCGGAGGAGTGCGCCGTTTTTTCCGCGGCGGCGGCGCCCTTCTCGTCACGAGGCCCGAGCGGACGGAAAGCGAGCACAGCGGCCACGCCGAGCGCCGAGAACGTCGAAATCTTCCAGACGATGGCCCGCATGCGACTCCCTACGATCTACGCACGGAAAGGGTTTGTTCTTCCGACAAACGGCCGAGGCGAGGGTTCCGACGTTTCGACCAAGTCGAGCCTTTGGTAGAAGGGGCCATGACCAAGAAGAAGCCGAAGCCGAAGAAAGGAAAGCTCGCGGCCGCTGCGAGCAAGAAGCTCGCGGGCATCGGCGGGCCCAAAATGACGCCCGAAGACGTGGCGCATGTGATGTGGCACGCCGAGCAGCGGGGCGAGGTGGAGCGCGTGCCGCTCGAAGACGGCTCGTGGGCGTGGCTCGTGCCCGGTGGCAAGACCGGCGAACCGCAGATGCTGAAGCCGACCCCGGCGATGCTCGATGTGCTCGCGCGCTTCGACAGCGAAGGTCATGGGGAACACTGATCGGCGCACGCTCCTGAAGGTCGTGTTGGCGAGCGGCGCGGCGTCGCTATGCGCCGTGGCGGTCGCACCTCCCATCGCGTTCGTCGTCGCGCCCACGCCAGGCGGAGCGAGCGGCGCACGCTGGGTGAAGACCGTGAAGCTCGCGCAGCTCTCGGAGGGCCGCCCGCGCAAAGTGAAGCTCGTCGCAGACGAGCGCGACGCCTGGAAGCTCGAGAAGGACGCGGAGCTCGGCGCGGTGTGGTTGATCCGAACGGGCGACGGCGTACGCGCGCTCTCGGTCGTGTGCCCGCACCTCGGGTGCTCCATCGACGCGACCGAGGATCACAAAGGCTTCTCGTGTCCGTGTCACGACTCGTCGTTCGACTCCGCCGGCAAGCGCGAGAGCGGCCCCTCGCCGCGCGACATGGACCCGCTCGAGGCGCGCGTCACTGACGGGATCGTCGAGATCGATTTTCGGCGGTTCAAGCTCGGCACACCCGCACGCGTCGAGGCGTGACGTGAGCTGGGGGGACTATCTCGAAGATCGCATCGGCTTCCGGCGACGGCTCCGCGCGGCGATCGAGCACCCGATCGCGGGCGGTCCGAGCTGGGCGACGTCGGTCGGCTTCACGCTCCTCTTCTTGCTCGTCGCGCTGACGACCACGGGCATCGCGCTCATGACGACCTACGCGCCGACCGTCGAGGCCGCTTGGGCGAGCGTGCATTTCACGACGTACCTGATGCCCCACGGGTGGCTCTTGCGCGGGCTTCATCGGTTCGCGGGCGAGGCGATGCTCGTGCTCGCGTGCGCGCACGTCGCGATGCTCGCGATGCGCGGCGCGCATCGAAGGCCGCGGGAGCTCGGATATCTCGCCGCGCTGCTCGCGGTGCTCGCGATCGCCGCCGCGTGCGTGAGCGGCGCGCTCCTTCCGTGGGATCAGCAGGGTTATTGGGCGCGCCGCGTCGAGCTCGCGATCGTCGCGATGGGACCAGGCGGCGGAGAGCTCGTGCGGCTGGTTCAGGGCGGATCGGAGCTCGGCCAGCTCGGGCTCACGCGCTTCTACGCGGCGCACGCGGTCGTGTTGCCGCTCGTCATCGCGGGGCTCTTTCGCCTTCGACGTCGGAGCGAGTGGACCTTCGGCGAGAAGATCGCGGCGCGCCACACGGTGGGCTACGAGTCGTACGTGCCGCGGCAGCTCGCGCGCGATCTCGCGATGGCTGCGTCGGTCGCGCTCCTCGTCGGCTACATGACGCACAAGCTCCACGGCGCGCCGCTCGACGCGCCTGCGGATCCTTCGAGCGACTATCCGGCGCGACCCGAGTGGTACCTCGCGTGGCTCTTCGAGCTGCGCAAGCACATGCACGGGAGCCTCGAGCTATGGGGCACGGTCGGCGTTCCGGCGGTGATCTTCCTCGCGTTCGCCGGGCTTCCGTGGGTCGACAAGCGCGCGCACGGCGTGAGCGCGCTCGGCGTCATGGCGGTGCTCCTCGCGTGCGCGACGATCGCGCCGCTCTCGTACCTCGCGATGGAGCACGACGCCGCCGACTCGAAATTCCAGAAGGCACACGCCGAGGCGAGAAAGCGCGCGAACGTGGCGATCGCCCTCGCGAAGAAGGGCGTGCCGCCGGCGGGGCCGCTCGTGATGTTGCGAAACGATCCGGAGCTGCGCGCCGAGTCGATCTTCACGGACAAGTGCGCGTCGTGCCACGTGCTCGGCGACCTCGGAAACAAGAAGAAGGCCGACGCGCCCGTGCTCGACGGTTGGAGCACGCAGCCGTGGATCCTCGCGATGCTCCACGATCCCGACGGCGACGAGCGCTTCGGCCGCACCATCTACAAAGATCAGATGCCGTCGATGGACGTCGCGCCGAAGGACGAGAAAGAGAAGGCCGAGTTCAAGCCGATGTCGAAGGAAGACATGACGGTGGTGGCCGCGTTTCTCGCCGGATCCGCAGGCCAAGGTGACGAGGCGGGCGAGAAGATCGTCAAGGACCGCTGCACGACGTGCCACCTCTACGAAGGCGAAGGCGACGACAACGGCGAGGGCGTCGCGCCGGAGCTCGCCGACTACGGATCGCTCGCGTGGGTGCGCGCGCAGATCGCCGATCCGTCGAGCGAGGCGACGTATCGCCGCAACGCGCTCGGAAAAAAACACATGCCCAAGTTCGCGGGAGACCTCAGCCCGGCGGACGTCGACTTGCTCGCGCGGTTCGTGCGAGCGAAGGCGAGGGGACTCGCGTTTCCGTGACGATCGCGGTCAGAACTTGATGCCGTTCTCGGCGCGATGCTTCCACCAGCGCCAAGTGAGGACGGCAGCAGGGACGGCAGCAACGGCAGCGGTGACCGGGAAGCCGAGGATGCCAACACCAACGGCGACAACGGCGGTTGCGCCGGCCGCGGTGGCCTTCTTGCGGGACTCGGCGATTACCTCGCTTCGGGGCTTCGTCATGGAGTTCAAGGTAAGGGCGGGCAGGTCGGGCGCAAGAGGATGTCATCCGAGTTGACGGAACTTCACGATCCAGGCCATATGAAGGCAAATGGCGGGCGAACGGGCGGTGACATCGGAGTTGGCGGAGGCCGCCGGTTGGCAGCTCGTCCGTAAGGCCGGTGCGGGGGCGAGCAGCGTCGTCTACGAGGGGCGAAGGGGCACCGAGCGGGGCGCCGTGAAGGTGCTCGAGCTTGGGTTCGGGCTCGAGGAGGCGGCGCTCCTCGCACGGCTCGGGCGGCTTTGGGGGCCGGCGCTGCTCGATGCGGGGACCTTGGACGACGGTCGCGCGTTCGTCGTCACCGAGTGGGTCACGGGCGAGTCGCTGGATCGCGTGAAGGGTGACGAGCGAGCCGTCTGGGGCGTCGTGCACGCGGTCGCGCGCGCGCTCGAAGAGCTCCATGACGCGGGCGTGCGACACGGTGACGTGAAGCCCGACAACGTCGTGTGGCACGGGCGCGACGGCGCGCGCGACGTCGCCGAGGAGCGGTGCGCGACGCTGATCGATCTCGGGCTCGCGGCGGACGTTGGCGAATCGGCGCGCGGCGGCACGGCGCACTACGCGGCGCCAGAGCTTCGAGCGGGCAGCGACGTGGGGCCGCGCGCGGACGTCTACGCGCTCGGCGTGATGGCGAAGGAGCTCCTCGGCGAGAAGCACGCGAAGTCGGAGCTCGCGCGGCTCGCGGACGCGATGTGCGCGCGGGCTCCTGGCGCGCGACCGGCCGCGGCTTGGGTCGCGGAGCGCGCAGCGCGCGTCGCTCGGGATGGAGCGCGTGGAGACGGCGCGGGCGAAGGTGCGCGTCGCGACCGTGCGGCGCGTGTATTTGGCGCTTCGAGCGCGCGAGATCGCAGAGGCGTCACGCGTCGATGACGCCGTGAAGGGGCCGCCGCGCGCGTGGCTCGAGGACGCGATTCGCTTCGCGCAGAAGCTCGGTGGCGCGCACGCCGAGGGAGCGCCGCTCGGCGCGTCGAGCGCGCTCGTGCGCGCGCGCTGGGTCGTCGGGCTCGTGGGTTCGTCGGCTGCGGGGTGGCCGACGTTGACGAGCGACGAGGGGGAGCTCGCGGAGCGTCTGTGTGCGCTCGCCGAACGCGCGCCGTTCGGCGCCTGGACCTACGCGGATTTGCGCGGCGAGGGGAGCGCCGGTGAGGAATCGCTCACGGACGACGCGGCGGTCGCGCTCGCGCTCGCGCGAGCGCACCCGCCGAGCGGCGTCCTCGAGGACACCGAGCGCCGCGCGTCAGAGACCCCCTGGGCCCTGCGGAGCGCGCTCGCCGACGCGCTCTCGCGCGCCGGCGAGCACGCTCGCGCCATGTTGGCCCTCGGTGACGGCGCGGACCTCGAGTCCCTCGTGCGCCGCGCCGAGACGGCGCGGCGCCTCGGTGACGCGTCGCGCGCCGGCGCGCTCGCGCGCGCCGCGCTCGACGCGCCAGGCGCGGCGGGGGCGTCGCGGGCGCTCCGCGCCCGCGCCGCCGCCGTCGCGGCGCGGGTCGCGTGGGACGCTGGGGACGACGAGCGCGCGTCGCGCGCGCTCGTCGACCACAGCGGGTCGAGCGTCGCGGAGGTCGCGGCGCTCGTCGCGTGTCGCAAGGGCGCGTTCGACGCCGCGCTCGCCGCGATCGACGAAGCCCTCGTCGACGAAGCCGACGCGGTCGCCTCCGCGCGCCTCCACGGCGCGCGCGGCTGGGTCGATCACGTCGCCGGTCGCGCCGATGCGGCGCTCGCCGACTACGCGCGCGCCGTCGATCTCGCGTCGCGCGCCGGAGCGGTCGCCGACGAAGCGACGTACCTCGCCGGCGAAGCCGCCGCCGCGACCGACGCGGGCGACGTCGGCCGCGCGCTCGCCGCGTCGACCCGCGCGGCGCTCCTCCTCGAGCGGCTCGGACGCCTCCGCGAAGCCTCGCGCGCGTGGCTCGTTCGCGCCGCGGCCCTCGCGACCGTCGGCGACGTCCACGGCGCCGACGAAGCGGCCGCCGAGGTCACGGCGCGCGCGTCGACGGACGTCCAGGCTCGCGCCTACGCGCGCTGGGCCCGCGTCGAGACTCGCCCCGAAGGCGACGCGATCGCCCGCGCCGAAGCCTCCGCCGCGCTCGCCGAGCTCGGCACGAACGGCGGCGACGACGCGCTCCGCGCCGCCGCCCGCGCCCTCCTCTGGTCGCCCGAGTCGCTCTCCGCATCGCGCGTCGCCGAGCTCGACATCGCGTCGATGCAGTCGTCGCCCTCGGCCACGTGGGAGTGGCTCGGCGCGCGCGCGCGCGCGTGCCTCACGGGCGCGCAAGACGACTCCGCGCAGCGCGTCCTCGAGCGCCTCCTCGCGATCGCGCAAACGCCCGCGCCGCTCGCGTCGCGCGGGCCAGCGCTCGCCGCCGCGCGCGATCTCGCGATGAAGCTCGGCGACGGCAACGCCGCGAAGCGCTTCGAGACCCTCCGCCGCGCCGCGGCCGACAAGCTCCGCGCGACGACGCCCGACGCCCACAAAGAGTCGCTCGCCGCGGTCGCGTGGATGCGCGACGCCGAGGGCTCGGCGCTTCGCCGCGACGCCGCCGCTGATTCGCTCGCCCCCGCTCAGATCTCGCAGCTCGAGACGATCATCCGCTCGCTCTCGACGCGCGATCGCCTCCGCCCGCTCCTCCTCCAAGTGCTCGACGCGATGGTCCTCTGGGTCGGCGTCGAGCGCGGCCTCCTCCTCCTCCGCGCGCCGAACGGAAAGCTCGTCCCTCGCGCCGCGCGAAACCTCGCGCGCGAAGACCTGCGCGGCGAGCAGCTGACGCTCTCGATGACGCTCGCGAAGCGCGCGATGGAGAGCGGCGAAGCGGTCGTCGCGACAGACGCCTTCGCGACCTTCGGCGACGTGCACGCCTCGGTCCACGCGCTCCGCCTCCGCAGCGTCCTCGCCGTCCCGCTGCTCTCGCGCGGCGAGACGCTCGGCGTCGTCTACCTCGACGATCGCGGGCGCCGCGGCGCCTTCGGTCCGCGCGAGCTCTCGTGGGTGCGCCTGCTCGCGAGCCAAGCCGCGATGGCGATCGCCGACGCGCGCGACCAGGTCCTCTTGAGGCGCGCCGCGCGCCGCGCCGAGCGAGCCACCGCGCGCGCGAACGCGCTCCTCGCCGAGCGCGAGGCCGAGTTGCTCGTCGACGCAGACCGAGCTCTCGCACGTGCGCGGTGACGAGACGCGCTTCAAATACGACGCGATCGCCGGCCGAAGCGAGCCGATGCGCGCGCTCCTCCGAGTCGTCGACCGCGTCACGACGAGCGACGTCCCCGTCCTCGTCGTCGGCGAGAGCGGCACCGGAAAAGAGCTCGTCGCGCGCGCGATGCACCAGAACGGCCCGCGCGCGCGTCGCGCGTTCGTGAGCGAAAACTGCGGCGCCGTCCCCGAGCCGCTCCTCGAGTCGACGCTCTTCGGCCACGTGCGCGGCGCGTTCACCGGCGCGAACCAGAACCGCGCCGGCCTCTTCGAGGTCGCCGATGGCGGCACGCTCTTCCTCGACGAAATCGGCGAGATGCCGCTCGCGATGCAGACCAAGCTTCTGCGCGTCCTACAAGACGGCGAGATCCGCGCCGTCGGCTCCGAGCGCACGCGCCACGTGAGCGTCCGCCTCATCGCCGCCACGCATCGCGATCTCGAGGCGATGGTCCAGAAGCGCACGTTCCGCGAAGACCTCTACTATCGCCTCAACGTCATCACCGTGCGCATGCCGCCGCTCCGCGAGCGCCGCTCGGACATCCCGCTCGTCGTCGCGCACCTCTTGAAGAAGCACGCCGCCGGCAAGAAGGTTCGCCTCACGAAGACCGCGATGGACCGCCTCGTGAGCTTCGGGTGGCCGGGCAACGTGCGTCAGCTCGAGAACGAGGTGAGGCGCGCGCTCGTCATGTGCGCGACGACCGAAGGCGCCGACGAGGCGGTCATCGACGCCGCGGATCTCTCGCCCGAGCTCCTCCGCGGCGAAGGCCTGCGCGAGATCGGCCTCGATCTCCGCTCGCGCGTCGACGCCCTCGAGGCCGATCTCCTTCGCGAGGCCCTCACGAAGACGCAAGGCAACCAGACGAAGGCCGCCGAGCTCCTCGGCTTGTCGCGATTCGGATTGCAGAAGATGATGCGCCGGCTCAAAGTCGCGACCAGCAAGCCTTCATGATCAAGCTCGAGACGCCCAAAATCGAACGCGCCGCGTTCGTCGCGAAGAACGCCACGCTCGTCGGCCGCATCGAGCTCGGCGTGGATTCGAGCGTGTGGTTCGGCGCGATCATCCGCGGCGACAACGACCTCATCTCGATCGGCGACGCGTCGAACATCCAAGACGGCTGCGTGGTCCACACCGACGAGGGCATCCCGCTCCACGTCGGCGCGCGCGTCACCGTCGGCCACATGGCGATGCTCCACGGCTGCACGATCGAAGACGAGTGCCTGATCGGAATCGGCGCCGTGCTCCTCAACCGCTCGCGCATCTCGCGCCACTCGATCGTCGGCGCCCGCGCCCTCGTCACCGAGGGCAAGACCTTCCCCGAGCGAAGCCTCATCATCGGCTCCCCCGCGCGCGCGGTCCGCACGCTCACGGATCGAGAGATCACCGACATCCGCGAGGCCTCGACGCACTACGTGAAGAACGCCCGCCGATTCGCCGAGCAGTCGGCGGGCTAAAGCACGCACTCTTGGAGGCGTTCGCGTCGCCGCCGAGTGGTATCTTCGGAGAGAATGCGTTTTCGGCCTCTCCTCGCGCTCCCAGCTTGTTTTGCTCTGGCCTGCAGCATCGTGACCGATCTCAGCGGCCTCAATGGCGCCGACGCGTCGAGCGCGGACGCTTCCGACGCTGCTCCATTCGATTCGGGAGCGCCAGATTCGAGTGTGCCAGATTCGAGCGTGAACGACTCCGCCACGGATGGTTCGAGCGTCGTCATATCGAGCGTGCAGATCGGGCCGGTGGCATTCGCCGCGTCAGGGGGAAGCGTCGCGCCGACGTTGCCGTCCGCGAGCAGCAAGGGCACGCTCCTCGTCGCCACGCTCACGTGCGACTCGACGACGGCCACGCTCGGCGCGCCGACGGGCTGGTCGCTCGCCGTGACCGGGACCGGATTCGCGACCTGCTCGTCGATTTGGTACATGGCGAACAACGGGGGCGGGATCACGACGGTGACGTTCACGTCGAGCAACAGCGGCGCGCTCGCCGTGCAACTCTCCGAGTGGAGCGGAGTCACGTCGCTCGACCAAACGGGATCGGCGTCGACGTCGAGTGCGACGACTTCGGTCACCGTGTCGACGAGCGCAGCTCTCACGGTCGGCGGGGAGCTCGGGATCACGACCTTCGGTCAAGCCACCGGCCAGCAGCAGCTCATCACGTACACGCCGACCACGGGTTGGACCGCTCTCGGCTCCACCACCGGCACCACGAGGACGCATTACACGGCCGACTATCGAATCGGTGTTGGTCCCGGCACCGTGAGTGAGAGCGTGACGAGCTCGTTGGGCGCGACGTGGTCGGGCGCCATCGCCACGTTCAAGTGACCGGACGAATCGAAGTGGAGCCGAGGGGGATCGAACCCCTGACCTCATCCATGCCATGGATGCGCTCTCCCAGCTGAGCTACGGCCCCAGGAACGCGTGACGAGATACAGCGAGTCGGACGCGTTGTCCAGGCGCGAGCTGACGAGGTAGGGTTCGGCGCATGGTTCGTCACTTCCTTCCCGCGCTTGGGTTTGTTCTCGTCACCGCCACGGCATCGGCGCAAACGATCGTGACGCCGCCCACGGGCGGGCACTCGGGCGACACGGTGGTCCTCAAGGACGGGACCATCCTCCACGGCACGGTCGGCGAGATGACGCCGGGGCAATCGCTCACGATTTCGCTGCCGGACGGGCAAAAGCGTACGATCGAGTGGCCTGCGATCGATCGCGTGGACATCGATCGCGCGAAGGCGCCGACCACGGCGGCGCCGGCGTCGAGCACGGTCGTCCACGTGAACGGCGTCGGTCCTGACGCGATCGTTCAGAAGCTCGACGCGAACGGGACCGAGAACGCCTGGACGACGGTGTGCACGGGCTCGTGCGACAAGCCGCTCGCGAGCGACGGGATCTACCGCGTCGACGCGCCAGGCATGCGCAGGTCGTCTGCGTTTCGCGTCGAGGGGCCGAGCACGACGCTCGAGGTCAAACCGGCGTCGTCGGCAGCGCGCAACGGCGGGCTCGCGCTCTTGATCGGCGGTGGCGTCTTGCTCGTGAACGGCATCAGCTTCTTCATCGTCGGGGTCGGCGATCAGGACGTCATGACGCAAAACACGTTCAGGGACTTCATGATCGCCGGAGGCATCCTCACGGGCGTCGGCCTCGCGAGCTTCATCGTCGGCTCCGTGCTCCTCACGGGCAACTCGCGCACGAAGGTCACGTCCGGCGCGACCACGGTGCGCGTCCCGGCTTGGCGAGACGCGCCCGCGCTGCAGCCCTCGCGGCTCGCCGCGGTGAGCTTCCCCGTGCTCGGCGGCTCGTTCTAGAACGAGAGCGTGTCGGTCTTGATTGTCGCGCCGCTCTTGTCGAGCACGTCGACCTCGATCGCCTTCGCGCCGAGTCGCGCGTGCGTGCCCCACGTCTTCCACGACGAAGACGTGCCGACGTCGAGCGTCTGACGGCCCGACTCTTTTCCGTCGAGCTTCCACACGATCGTGATCGTCGTGGGCTCCTTCGCGTTCTTCACCGCGACCCAGTACGTGACGCGCGTCGCCGTCGTGAGCTGGTCGGAGCTCGCGACGGGGTTGGATTGCTCGACCTTGTCGGTGAACTGCGAGCGGACGACCTCGACGTCGGACGTCGTGGTGTCGGCGTGCGCGGAGGGCGCGAGGAAGGCAACCGTGAGGGCAACGAGCGAGGCGTAGGAGCGAATGGTGTGCATGCCCGGGGTAATTGCAGCCGTCGTGCCGCAGCGAAATCGGCCGAAAATAGCCACCGAGCGCGCATTCGGTGTCTCCCGGCGGACACACGGCGTGTACGATGCCGCGCGATGCGCTCGGTGGCCGCGATCTTCGTTTTGTTCGCGTGCGCGGGCTGCTCGCGCCAGGCGAACGACGATCCGCCGATCCCGTGGAAGCCGCCGACCGACGCGACGTGGGACGAGCTGCCGAAGACCGACGAGGCCGCGCGCGCGATCGCGACGAAAGAAACCACGAAGCCGAAGATCCATCGCTTCGACGAAAACGAGCTCCTCACGCTGAAGCCGGAGACGTCGCACCTCGTCGCGGGTGAAGCCGCGATCGCGCAGGCGTACGACGGCTGGATGAACGGCGACGCGGCGAAGGCGTCGTACCTCCTCTTCGGCACGATGCACGACTCGCGCGCGCAGCTCGAGGCGGTCGCGTCGATCGTGCTTCGCATGAAGGCGCCGTGGGGCTTCGCGCTCGAGCAGTTTCGCGCGTCGGGAAAATGGCGCGGCGCGGCCGCTACGCCCAGCGCGGACGACGCGGATCTCGCGACGCTCACGCAAGGGAGCGCGCCGATCGACGAGGGCGCGCTCTGGCGCATCCGCGATCGCCAGGAGCGCTTCGATCACGCCGCGTGGAAGTACGGCTACCTCGAGGCGATGACGTCGCTCGTCTGGCAGGCGCGCGGCGCGGGGATGCCTCTCTTCGGGTGCGACATGCCGCCCGAGCTCCGCACGTCGCTCACCGGGGGAGGCGAGGCCGAGCGCGCGATGCGCGAGCTCCACTGCGCGCGCTCGCTCCGCGCGATCGCGCCGAGCGTCGCGCCGCTCCACGGAGGAGACGCGGGCCTCTCCGATGACGATCCGATGCCGCCCGAGCGCTTCGCGATCCTCGTCGGCGCCAACCACGCCGAGCCGGATGGCCTTCCGCGATTCCTCGGACGAGGCGGAAAACCCGCCCGATTCGTCACCGTGCGCGTCCTCGGCGGTAGGCCCCGCGACGCGCAAGGCGAGGAGAGCGAGCTCGCGCCGCACCTGGTCGTCACCGATCCCGTGCTCGTCCGCTCGACCACCAACGGCCCCGACATGCTGCTCCTCCCCGACGACACTTGGAGCGGAAGCGTCGATTGCGCGAGCGACACGGGCAGCGCCTCACCCGCGGCCGTCGGGCCGAACCTCCCGCGGCCGAACGTCGTCGTCACGAGCGACGAGAGCGCGCGCTTCGCGCTCGGCGAGTCGTCCGTCGACGTGGGCGCCAAGCCCGAGTGGATCTCCGTGCGCTCGGGTCACCAAGCGTTCATCGCGGTCGCGACGTCGCGCACGATCCTCGGCGCCATCGACGTGCCCGATTCGGGCTACGCCGAGGTGCACGTGTCACCGAAGGACCGCGCGCTCCGCGTCGTCATCCACAAACCTTGATCAGCGGAGGTGGAGCGCCCGCGCGAACCGCCTGAACGCGCGGCGACGCCGCCGGCGGTGCGACCAGGCATCGACCCGGCCGTTGATGCCCGCGAGGATCGCGACGCCGCCGAGCAGCGCGAGCCCGAGCGGAACGAGGCTCGCGCTCTCGAGCGTGTGTTTCCGCGCGTCGAGCTCGTCGACCGTATTGATCAAGCGCTTGCGGGCCATGTCCGCTTCGCGCTCGAGCTGTTCGGAGTGATCCATCGTGGTCGGTTTCATGCTGCGTGCTCCTCGAGTTGGTGGACGTCGGTGCCCACGCGCTCGCGCGTGTGCTCGAGCGGCTTCTTCGGGACGAGCGCGTAGCCGACGCCCGCGCCGATCGCCGCGAGGACGAAGAAGCACGCGGCGACGATCAAAGCCGCGGGTACCGTCGCGCCCACCGCGAGCACGATCGCGACCGCGACCAGCGCCAGACACACGACCAGCGCCGCGGCAGAGGCCGCGAACGCCGCAGCAGCGCCCTCGATCTCCTTCACTTCCTTTCGCGCTTCGTCCTTCGCGAGCGCGACCTCGATCCGTACGAGCTCCTTCGCCTCATCGGCCGCTTCCATCACGAGGTCGGCCGTCGATTTCTCGGTCGCCATGGTCGTCTCCTTCTCTTGCTCGTGTCGTTGGCGCGGTCGTTCGAGCTCGCGCTCGGCGTGCCGCAGGATGTTCTCGAGCATCGTCCAGTCTTCGAACGGGATGTCGGCGCGGTCGATCTCGCCGCGTACGCGCGCGAGCGCCTCTCGCCCGTGCGCGTCGATGATCGCGTCCTGGAGCTTCTGCGCTCGCGGCGTCGTGACGAGGTACGCGTCGCGCTCGAGCATCGTTCGCGTCATCATCGCGCGCACGTGCGCGGCCTTGGTCTTGTCGCCGCGGAGGAGCATGTCGGCGGGGTAGAGGTAGAGCTCGACGTCCTTCGTCCGGAGCATCTTCGGATCGTCTTCGACCATCGGCGCGATCGCTCCGCGCGCGACCGCGCGGATCACCTTCGTGGAGAGCGCCATCGACGTGGGCACGTCGGCGACCTCCGGCACGAAGCCCGCGCTCACGAACGCTTCGGCGAGCTCGTGGAGCACGGCCTGATAACGGTTCGGCCGCGGCTGCACGTAGACGTGCTGATCGGTCCAGCGCTTCGCGGCGCTCGAGATCTTGATGATCGGCACGGTGACGACCGTGATGAGGAACGCGAACGCGTAGCCGAGCGCGAGCGGGTAGCCGTGGATCATCGCGTTGAGCTTTCCGCCGCGCTTCGCGGGGGCGACCCAGTGCGTGATGAGCCCGACGATCGCCGGCGTGATCACCGCGAGCGTGCACCACAAGATGCGCATCGCCGTGGCGCTCATCCACTTCTGGAGAGGCAGAAACGCGATCACCCACGCCGCCGCCGCGGGGAACGCGAGCCCGACGAGGAACACCGGCCACACCACCGACAAGAGGAGCGCCACGGAGATCGCGGTCTGCTTCGTCTGGGGCAGCTTTCCGAAGAGCGCCGTGATCGACCAACCGAAGACGGCCTGGAAGATTTTCCCGATTTGCCTGAGCAGAAAGCTGAGCAGCGCCGAGAGGATCGCCACGCGATCACTCCTGCGAGCCTCGTGCCGATGATATGCTTCGCGGTCACATGGAATTCGTCGATCCGTCGCTCCCGCGCGAGGTCTTCGGCTGGCACAGCCACCGCCTCGGCATGCACATGCCCATCGTTCGCTATGGAAACTGGGGGCATCCGCTCCTCCTCTACCCGACCGCGCAGAGCGACCTCTTCGATTGCGAGCGCTTCTTCCTCATCAAGGCGATCGAGCCGCTCATCTTCGCCGGTCGAGTCACGGTGTTCTCGATCAACAGCATCAACGCGCACGCGTGGATGAACCGGAACGTGTCCGTGCATCAGGCGGCGAGCCGCCAGGCCGCGTACTCCGCGTACGTCGAGGAAGAGGTGGTCCCGCACATCCGCCGCGCGGTGCAGAACGACTCGGCGCGCATCGGCGTGACGGGCGCGAGCTTCGGCGCTTTCCACGCCGCGAACCAGTTCTTCCGCAGGCCCGATCTCGTTCGACACGCTCGTCGCGATGAGCGGCTTCTACGATCTCGAGCCCGACTACACCTACGGCTGGATGAACGACGACATCTACTTCAACAACCCGATGAGCTTCGTTCCGAGCATGAACGGCCAGAACCTCGCGACCATCCGCGCCCACAGCCAGGTCCACATCGTCACGGGTCAGGGCGACTACGAGGCGCCGCACGCGAGCCGCCGCTTCTCGAAGATGCTCTGGGACAAGGGCATCTGGAACAACCTCGACGTCTGGGGCCACGACATGAAGCACGACTGGCCGACGTGGCGCGCGATGCTGCCGCACTACCTCGGCGAGAAGGTGGGCTGGTGAGCCTCCGCGTCGGAATCCTGGTCGGGCGCGAGCGGTCCTTTCCCGACGCGCTCATCGACGAAGTGAACCGGCGCGGCGTGGGCGTCGTCTGCGAGTACGCGACGTTCGACGCGCCGCGCGCGGACGTCGCGCCGCCGTACGAGGTGCTCGTCGACCGCATCTCGCACGAGATCACCTGCTACCAGCCGTATTTGAAGCTCGCGGCGCTCTACGGCACGCGCATCGTCAATAACCCCTTCTGGCGCATCGCCGACGACAAGTTCTTCAACGCGGGCCTCGCCGCGCGCCTCGGCGTGTGCGTTCCGAAGACCGTGCTCCTGCCGCAGAAGGCGTACGGCGACGACGTCACGAGCGGCTCGCTCGAGAAGAACATGCGCTACGTCGACTGGAACGCGCTCATCGAGCGCCTCGGCTTCCCGATGTACGTGAAGCCCCACTGGGGCGGCGGTTTTCGCGACGTGTCGTGCGTGAAGAACATGGACGAGCTCATGGCCGCGTACGACAAGAGCGGCCAGAAGACGCTCATCGCGCAGGAGGCGATCGCCTGGCAGCGCTACGTGCGCTGCATCGTCATCGGCCAGCGTGACGTGCCGCGTCGCGCTCTGGGATCCGCGCCTCGGTCACTCCGAGCGCTACACGCGCGCGCACGAGACGATGCCTTCGCTCGACCCCGGCGCGATCGAGCGCGTGACGCGCGACGCGCTCAAGATCACGTCGGCGCTCGGCTACGACATGAACACCGTGGAGTTCGCGCTCAACGGGGACGTGCCGTACGCGATCGACTACATGAACTCCGCGCCCGACTTCGACATCACGTCGCTCGGCGAGGCTCACTTCGCGTGGGTCGTGAAGAAGATGGCCGAGCTCGTCATCGACCTCGCCAAGTCGCGGCCGCCCTCGGATTACCGCTGGGACGCGCTCCTGCGAGGACCGCGCTGATGGACTCCGCCGTACGCGAGCTGTTCAACCGCCACGACTCGAGCCGCATCTTCGACACGTACCGCGATCGCCTCTACGGCAGGCTCGGAGGTCCGTTTCCGTTTCGCCTCGCGGAGACGCCGTTCTTCCTCACGCCGACGCTGCGCGACTACCTCAAGACCTCCGCGGTCGAGATCGCCGGCCAGCTCTCGCGGCCCGACACGCTCGCCGAGCTGAAGAAGGCGATCCCCGAGCGATACGACGCGCCGGGGATGGACGCGCTCCCGCACTGCGTCCAGGTCGACTTCGCGATCTGCAAGGACGAACGGAGCGGCGACTTCGTGGGACGCCTCGTCGAGCTCCAGGCGTTCCCCTCGCTCTACGCGCTCGAGACCGTCGAAGCGGAGATGTGGGCGAGCGCGCTGGGCGACGTGCCTGAGCTCCGCCGCGACTGGACGTGCTTCTTCGAGAGCCGGGAGCACGCGATGTCGCTCATGCGCCGCGCGATCGTCGGCCGCGAGGACCCGCGCGAGGTCGTCCTCGTCGACTACCAGCCCGAGAAACAGAAGACCGCGCCGGACTTCGTCGCGACCAAATATCTATTCGACGTCGACTCGGTGTGCGTCACGAATCTCATCAAAGAAGGAAAGAAGCTCTTTCGCGTCAAGGACGGCAAGCGCATCCAGGTGAAGCGCATCTACAACCGGATGGTCTTCGACGAGCTCGAGGTCAAGAAGGTGGCGATCCCGTTCTCGTGGAACGAGGAGCTCGACGTCACGTGGTGCTCGCACCCGAACTGGTACTGGGCCTGGTCGAAGTTCTCGCTGCCGTTCCTCGATCACGAGGCCGCGCCGCGCTCGCGCTTCCTCTCCGACTTCGCGGAGGCGCCCGCGAACCTCGAGTCGTTCGTCTTGAAGCCGCTCTTCTCGTTCGCGGGATCGGGCGTCATCGTCGACCTCACCAAAGAAGACTTCGACAAGGTGCCGATCGAAATGCGACCTTCGTATTTGCTCCAGCACAAGGTCGAATACACGTGGGCGATCCGCATGCCGAATGCGGAACCAGGCGACGATCTCGGTGCGCACAACGCAGTGAAGGCGGAGGTGCGAGTGATGCTGATGCGCGGCGACGACGACGGGCCCCTCGAGCCGCTCCTTCCGCTCGTGCGGCTTTCCCGCGGGAAAATGCTCGGCGTGGATCAAAACAAAAGCGCCGACACGCTCTGGACTGGCGGCAGTGTCGGCATTTGGTGATTCGCTCTGACACTCTCCGACCAAAATTCGAATGGCTCTACGTTTTCGCGTGTCTCATTGCAGTAGCGCGCGTTAAGCTGCGAAAGGCTGGTGGTGTGTCGCCCAACACGCCAAGAGCGCCAATAGGAGACCACGATGATCATGCGTAGACTTCGACAAGCGTTCGCCGCATCTGCCGTCCTCTTCGTCGGAGGCGTTGCGTTCTCGTCGAATCCCGACATCGTCGCGCTCCAAGACTACGACGAGCAGAGTGGCGCTCTGATGGGCTATGCGAACAACCAGACCACGCCCACGACCTATCAGGTGACGGGCCAGAGTAACCCGATCGTCGGCGTCCCCGGCGGCACGCCCGCGTGTCAGGGTCTCGGCAACGCGTGGAACGCGCTGGTCGTGCACCACATCCACCCGCCGAACCCGAATCACCCGCCGAACCCGAACGAACCGTGGGTCGCGATCTTGAGGCTCATGGCGTCGAACCAGTGCACCACGGCCATCAGCCCGGACGGCTCGAACAACGTCCTCACGATCGCGCCGGCGCCGTAACATACGGCGGTAGATGAAGGACACGACCGATCCGCGGATCATCGCGCTGCAAGCTGCGGCGCGTGGGTGGATCGGTCCTTCCGAAATCTGGGACGCGGCGTGCCGTTGGGTGCTCGAAGGGCGCGCCGCGACGGCACGTGATCTCTTCGGGCGATCGCTCGACTCCGAGCAGATCGCCTCGATCACCGCGGGCATGCGAACGATGGAGACGATCGGGCAGGTGACGGAGCAGTCCGACGCTCCGCCACCGCTCGATTCGGCTCCCTTGGTTTCCGCGCCCTCGCTGCGCGCGCCGGGCGAGCGATACTCGCCGGGAGAGATCCTCGGGCGCGGCGGGGTCGGCGTGGTCACGGCGGCGGTCGATCGCGACACGGGCCGCGTCGTCGCGCTCAAGCGCCTCAACTCCGTCGCCCAGAACGAGCCGCGCGTCGTGCGGGACTTCCTCGAGGAGGCGCGCATCACGGCGCAGCTCGAGCACCCGAACATCGTGCCGGTCTACGACGTGGGCGTTCGTGACGGGCAGCCGTTCTACACGATGCGCGTCGTCAAGCGGCGCTCGCTCAGCGATGTGCTCTATCGCGAGGAGCTCCGCAGCTATTGGCCGCTCGCGCGCTTGCTCACCGTGTTCCTCCACGTGACGCGCGCCCTCGCGTACGCGCACTCGCGCGGCGTCCTCCACCGCGACATCAAACCGGAGAACATCCTGCTCGGAGACTTCGGCGAGGTCTACGTCGCCGACTGGGGCATCGCGAAGGTCGCTCCGCAGAGCGAAATCAAGGCGACCGGAGAGCACTCGGCGAGTCACGTCTCGAGCTCGACCTCGGGCACGGTGGGTTACATCGCGCCCGAGGTGCTTCGCGGCGACGCGGATCAGATCGATCACCGCGCGGACCTCTTCGCGCTCGGCGTCGTCCTCTACGAGATGCTCACGGGACAGCACCCTTTTCAGGCGAGCACCGGCACCGCGATGATGCTCGCGACGTGCCAGAACGAGCCGCGCCTGCCGCGCGAGATCGTCCCGGGCTGTCCGCTCTTGCTCGAGGACTTGTGCCTCCAGCTGCTCGCCAAGGATCCGGCGGGTCGTCCCGAGAACGCCGACGCCGTCGCGGCCGACGTCGAGGCGTTCCTCGAAGGCGCCAAGGAGAAGGAGCGCCGGCGCGTGGAGGCTCGCTCGCTCTGCCAGCGCGCGCGAGAGCCGGTCGCACGCTTCCAATCGCTCGAGGACGATCACAGGCGTCTGGCCGAGGAGGCGCGCGAGGCGCTCAAGACGATCAAGGGTTGGGAGCCCGTCGAGCGAAAGCGGCCCGCGTGGACGCTCGAGCAGCGCGCCAACGACGCGGACCGCGAGGCGGGACGCGCGCTCGCCGAGGCGATCGAGCTCTATACCAAGGCGATCGGCTACGACGCCGAGTGCGAGGACGCCCACCGCGGCCTCGCCGAGCTCTATTGGAGCCGCGCGCGCCTCGCGGAGCGCGAGCGTCGTCCCGCCGAGCAGGTCTACTACGAGGCGCTCGTCACCGATCACGACGTCGGCGGCAAGTACGCCGATCTGCTCAAGGCCGACGCGCGCGTGTCGCTCCGCTCGAACCCGTCCGGCGCGCACGTCATCGCGCAGCGGTATTTCGAGCGCGATCACGTGCTCGTGCCGGGCGAGGAGCGATACCTCGGGAGGACTCCGCTCGTCGACGCGGGCCTCGAGCCGGGCAGCTACCTCATCACGATCAAGGGCAGCGGCTTTCGCGACGCGCGCTATCCGCTGCTATTGGCGCGCGGCGGTCACCACAAAGGCGAAGTGAACCTCTACCGCGAAGAGGAGATCGGACAGGGCTTCGTCTACGTGCCCGCTGGGACGGCGATCATCGGCGGCGATCCCGACGCGTACGACTCGCTACCACGGCAGGAGGCGTTCGCCAGCGACTTCGCGATCGCCGAGTACCCGGTCACGCTCCGCGAGTACTGCGCGTTCCTCGATCACCTCGATCGCGCCGCTCCGGGCATGGTCGAGAAGCGTGCAAACTACAAGTCCGACGACCTCGCCGTGCGGCGCGGCGCCGACGGCAAGTGGGAGCCTCACCCGCGCATCATCGAGGGCGAGGCATGCAAGCTCTTCCCGATGGAGGGGGGGCACCTGTGGCGCGTGCCCGCGCACCTCGTCGACTGGTTCGACGCGGTGGCGTTCTGCAAATGGCGCAGCGAGGTCGAGGGCGTGACGATTCGCCTGCCGACCGAGCTCGAGTGGGAGAAGGCCGCGCGCGGGACCGACGGGCGCATTTTTCCGTGGGGCGACCGCTTCGATCCGACGTTCTGCCTGATGCGCGACTCGCGATCCTTTCAGCAGCAGCCCGAGCCCGTGGGCACGTTCCCGCTCGACGAGTCGCCGTACGGCGTTCGCGACATGGCCGGAGGGATGCGCGAGTGGGTCGCCGACCTCTTCGGCGAGAAGACTGCGAACGAGCTCGCGGCAGAGCCCGAGCCCGAGCCTGGGACCGAGCGCGGTGAGTCGAGCTGGCGCCAAGTCCGCTCGGGAAGCTGGCGCGCGGACCAGAACTGGTCGCGCGCGGCGTCGCGGGGCGGGCAGTTCGCGCTCACGACGGGACCGGGCCTCGGCTTCCGCTGCGCGAAGACGCTCACGGCGCCCCGCAGGAAATCCTATTAGGGCGAATCGAGGAGCTCGACGAGCCACGTCCCGTCGTGACGGTTCGTGAGGCGCTTGGGCTTCACGCGCACCGTGCGACACGGCGCAAAGCCCGAGGGGAACTTCTCGACGAGCGCCTGCTGCGCAGGCCGGTACTCGATGCGGAGCGCGACGCCCGCGACGTCGCACGTCTGCGCGTCGAACGCGCTACCGGTGGGCAGCGCGGTCAAGCGGACCGGTAGCTGCGCGATCTTGCCCGCGGCTGCGTCGCCGGCGAGGAGGAGGTCGTCGGTGGACGCGAAGTCGACGCCCGCGGGTGGAGGGGGCTTTGGCGTGTTCGATGGGCGCACGTCGACCACGTCGACGAGCGCGGCGTGCTCGTAGCCGTGCTCGCTCTTGGGCCCCGTGATCTTCACGATCGTGCGCTTGCAGTGGCCCGACTCGATCGTGCTCGGCATCGCGCGGACGAGCGCGCGCTTGTCGATGGAGTACGTCGCGCGGATTGCCCGCACTTCGCGCACGTCGAAGACGCACGGGTGGAGGACCACCGCGTCGCTGAAGATCGCGCCGCGGCTCGCGCTGATGAGGACGGTCTTGCCGATGGCCTTGTCGCCGTCGGCCTCGGCGAGCGCGAGCGATTTGTAGTCGGTGGGAGGCGGCGGCGGCTCGGGGGGCGCGGAGTCGCTCGCTGCGACGCTCGTCGTCGCGCGAACGCTGGCGCTCGCGCTCACGCTCGCGACAGGCTTCGCCGGCCCGGCGTCGGTCGTCGCGGCCTGCTTGTCGTTACAACACACCGCGATCGCGAGCAGCGCGACGGCGAGACGCATCAGATCCCGCGCATCGTCTCTTCGATGAGCCAGTCCACGACCGCCTTGGGGTCGTTCGTGCGATCGAAGACTTCCATCTGGCGGTGCGCGCTCGTCCCCTCGCGCTGGATGTCGATCGTGCGCCGCACCACGTCGGTCGTTCCGAGCATGTCCGAGGCCTCGCTCACGAAGTCGACGAGCTCGACGATGAGCTCGGAGAACGGCCGCTCTTCCTTGCGCCCGAAGTCGATGAGCTTCGCGTCGGTGCCGTGACGGACCGCGCGCCACTTGTTCTCCTCGAGCAAGCTGCGCGCGTAGTTGCGCCACTGCGTGTTGCGGCGGTGCATCAAGTAGAGCTTCGCCATGAGCGCCTGAACGAGCGCGACGACCGCGATCGTGTGATCGAGCTTCGTCGGCATGTCGCAGATGCGGACCTCGACGGTGTCGAACAAGTGGTGCGGGCGCACGTCCCACCAGATCTTCTTGCCGTTGTCGATGCAGCCCGTCTTGATGAGGAGCTTCACGAAGTTGTCGAACTGCGCGGGCGACTCGAAGCTGTCGGGGATGCCCGTGCGCGGGAAGCGCTTGAAGATCTGCGAGCGGATGCTCATGAGGCCGCTCTTGCGACCGAGCCACATCGGAGAGCTCGTCGTGAGCGCCAGGAGGTGCGGCAGGAAATAGCGAATCTGGTTGTTGAGGGCGACGGCGACCTCGCGATCGACGATGCCCACGTGCACGTGGAGGCCGAAGATGAGGTTCGCGCGCGCGACGTCTTGGAGGTCCGCGACGATCTCGTGGTAGCGCTCGTTCGGCGAGATGTCCTGCGTCTTCCAGTCGGAGAACGGGTGCGTCGACGCGGCGACGATGCGGAGGCCGCCCTTCTGCGCGAGGCGATTGAGCTGCCCGCGCATCTCGAAGAGCTCGCTCTTCACCTCGCCGATGTTCTTGCAGACGCTCGTGCCGACCTCGACGACCGACTGGTGCATCTCCATGCGGACGCGCTCGCGGAGCACGCTCTTGCCGTCCTCGAGCAGGCGCGAAATGTAGCTCCGCAGCTCGCGCGTCTGCGGATCGACGATCTGGTACTCCTCTTCGACGCCGAGCGTGAACTGCCCTTCGAGCATGGGATCGACGATACCACGAGCGGCCCCCTCAGCGCCGAACGACGAGCGGCGGCCGCGCGGACAAGATGCAGGAGCGGTCGGCGTGGCCGCTCTGCGCGAACGTGCAGGCGCCGATCGCCTTCGCGTCGACGATCGTCAGGACCCCGCGCGCGTTGCCGCCGGGCGAGCCCGCGCTCGCGCCGGGGCTGATGGTGATCTTCACGCCGCCGTCGAAGCCGTACTCGTCCTGCGCCACGGTCTTGCCGTTCACGGTCTGGCTCGACATGGACACGCCTCCCGCCGCGTGCGACTTCCCGCTCGGATCGACGAGGTCCTTCTCGAGGCGCCAGGTCCAGCTCGTGCCGTCGGAGAGCGCGATGCCGACGACGCTGATCATGTCCGCGATCGCGCCATCGGCGGCGAACGACGCGTACTCGCTCTCGGTCAGGAACGGGCGCGTCGGCACGAGCTCGACCTGGATGTGGCCGGTGGAGGCGTCGACGCCGGTCACCTTGCCGTCGAGATCGAGGTCGCGCGAGTGCGCGTTCGGCGCGCTACTAGGGCACGTGTCGTTGAACCGCAGCTCGAAGCTCTCCCACTCGAGGCCGAAGAGCGAGCTCGGCGTGAGGCACGTGGGAGTCGAGCCGATGACGTGGAGCGCGCGCGTGAGAGGCGAGTACTGCACGGTGAGCTTGCGTGACGACGCGGCGACGCCGCCGCGGCCGTCGCGAAAGGCGAGCGTCGCGTCGAACGTCTGATTGAGCTGCCCGGTCGCGAGGAGCTTCTGCAGCTCGGCGAGCGTGAGCGTCCCGGGACGAACGATGTGCGCGTTGTGATCGAAGAAGCCTCGGAGGTGGATGACGCCCGTCTCGAGCGACGCGCCCGCGAGGAGCGTGCCGATCCAGCGGAGCGCCCCGGTGTTGTCGATGAACGCGACGACGCGCGCGTTGTCGACGTCGACCGTTCCGTCGGGGGACTCCTTGACGGACATCGGGCCGAGCGCCGCCGTGCCGCGAATGACCTTGTCGACGTTCAGCGTGAGGAGCGCGGTGTTGTTCGGCCCGAGCGCTTGGTGGATCGTGCCGAGCGCGACGAGGCTTGCGCTCGCGCGAATCGTCGCGAAATCGGTGTACATCGGCGCGCTCCGCGCGGCCGGCGCGACGACCAGCACGACGAAGAACATCAAGCCGGCGAGCATACGGCGAGCGAAGGGCATACCGTTTCGTACGTCCCAGGTAGCCCGGAGTTCCCTAACATCCGCGCATGGCCAACCGTTCGTACCTCTATACGGTCGATGTTGCTCCCACGAAGAAGAAGACGCCCAAGCCCATTCGCAGCTTGAGCGAGTGGGGTTGGGACATCCCGCTCTCGCACAAAATCCTCGCGAGCGAGGCCCCGAAGCGGTGCCAGTCGGTGATCTGGGGCGATCACGAGATCGCGGTCGTCGCGGATTTCGCGGGCGGGCGCGCGCGATTGCTCGCGCTGCTCGACGTGCTCTCGAAGGCGAAGCCGAAGAACGCGAAGGCCTTCGCGGAGGCCGCGGCGGAGACGAAGAAGACGCTCGCGAGCAAGAAGCACGCGGGGAAATTCGCGCTGCTCGAGTGCGGCGAGATCTTCGACATGCTCGACGAGGATCTCGTGAAGAGCGCAGACCGGCTCGTCGAGAATGAAATCCCCGCGGTCAGGAAGAAGGTCGACGCGGCGATCGCGGGCAAGGAGAAGGCGTGGGTCGCGAAGGTCGCGAAGAGCTGGGAGAAGGACCTCGGTCTTTATTGGGCCGACGTGCTCTATTTCGACTTCGACGCCAAGTGATGGCCCAGCGAACGCTCGTCGCCTCCGGAACGAACCTCCTCGCGCGCGGGTTTCTCGTCGTCGCGACGGATCGCAAGGCGCCTGACGGCGCGCCGGTCAACGCGCTCTTCGCGGTCGCGCGCGCGATCCATCGCGTCATCGCGAACAAGCCTCCGACGCGCGCGGTCGCGGTGATCGAGCCGAAGCGTGCGGGCGCCGAGTGGCCGAGCATCCTCGACGCGCAGCACGCGCGGCTCCCCGAGCTCTTTCGGACGCTCGGGTTTTCCGTCGTCGAATCGGAGGACGAGGTCCACCTCGTCGCGAGCTACGCGGCGGCCGCGCTCGCCGCGGGGGACGACGTCGTCGTCGCGGGCGTCGACAAGCGGTACGCGCAGCTCGTGGGCGAGCGATCGTGGTGGTACGACGCGAACAAAGACGTCCGCTATACGCCCGAGATCGTGAAGAAGCGCTTCGGCGTCTCGCCGGACGTGGTCTCCGAGTGGCTCGCGCTCGTCGGTGACGACAGCGGAAACGAGGTGCTCCCCGGCGTCGCGGGCATCGGCGCGAAGGGCGCGACGACGCTCGTCGCTCGAGCACGGGTCGATCACTCGAGCGATGTCCAAGCTCGACGGCCTCGAGGGGCGGCTCGGCAAGGCGCTCCGCGCGGCGCGAGAGGACGTCCCCCGCGAGCTCGCTCGCGCGAAGCTCGACCGCGAGCGCGCGCTTCCGATCCCGCTCGATGCGCTCGCGTGGACGCCGCCCGCTGCGAAGGACGTGAACGCGCTCTACGAGCGCCTTGGCTTCTCGGAGCTCCTCGTCGCCGATGGCGGATCGACGAGCGCCGAGGTGTGCGAGCGCAAGGGCGAGGCGCTCGCCGCGATCGCGAAGCTCGGCTCGCCGATCGCGATCCAGTTGCTCTTCGAGGATCCGGCGCCCCTGTCGTGTCGCGATCGCCGGCGTCTCCCTCGCGAACGGGGGCGGCGAGACCTCTTGGGTTCCGAACGGCTCCGCGGCGTGGCCCGAGCTCGCCGCGTGGCTCGCGGACGCGAGCGCGAAGAAGGTCGGGCACGATCTCGTCTCCGCGGCCGTCGAGCTTCGGCGCGCGGGCATCGAGCTCCGCGGGATCGCCGGCGACTCGGCCGTCGCATCGCACCTCACGCAGCCGAGCAACTGGGCGCCGCACGATCTCGCGATCGTCGCCAAGCACGCGCTCGGACGCGCGCTCCCCGAAGAAGACGCGATCCGAGGCGTCGGCGTGCGGCGAAAGGCGTGGAAGGCCCTTCCGCCCGAGCGCGTCGCGGTTCACGCCGGGCAATACGCGGACGCGTCCGCGGCCATCTGGAAGAAGCTCGCAGAGACGCTCGACGAACGACTCGTCGCCGATTACCTCGCGATCGGCGACGTCTGCGTGCGGATGGAGCTCACGGGGCTGCTCGTCGACGGCGCGGAGCTCGATCGCGCCGAGGTCGCGTTCGCAGAGATCGAGCGTGAGCTCCAAGCCGAGATCGACAAGCTCGCGGGCCACACGTTCAACGTCAACTCGTCGAAGCAGCTCGGCGACGTCCTCTTCCAAGAGCTCAAGCTCCCGATCGTGATCCGCACGAAGACGGGCTGGAGCACGTCGATCGAGGCGCTCGAGCGCATCGAGAACGCACACCCCATCGTCGGCTTCGTGCTCCGCTGGCGCGCGCTCCGGCGCCTCCGCGACAACTGGCTCCACTCGCTCCGGCGCGCGATCGATCGAGACGGTCGCGTGCACTCTCGCTTCAACCCGGCGCGCTCGTTTTCAGGGCAGATCGTGAACTCGAACCCGGATCTCGGGCGCGTGCCCGGGCGCACGCCCGAGATGGCGCGCGTTCGTCGCGCGTTCGTCGCGGCGCCGGGACGGCTCTTGATGTCGGTCGACTTCAACCAGCTCGGCCTGCACGTCCTCGCGCACCTGACGAAGGATCCCGCGCTCGTCGAGCCGCTCCGAAGCCGCGCCGACATGCACGTGCTCACCGCGGCGGCGATCCTCGAGAGGCGCCCCGAGGACGTCACGACCGAAGAGCGACAGCTCGGCAAGGTCGTCAACTTCGCCACGTTCGCCGGGCAGGGCGCGAGCGCGCTCTCGCAGCAGCTCGGCATCTCCGCGGCCGAGGCCAAGGAGTACATCGCGCGCTTCGATCGTCACTACGCGAAGGTGCGCGCGTTCCAAGAGGAGCAGCTCCGCCTCGCGAAGACGCGCGGCTACATCGAGACCATCGCGGGGCGCCATTGGCCCATCGGCGATCTCGAGTCGCTCGACAACCAGCTCCGCTCGTACGCCGAGCGCATGGCGCGCCGCGCGACGCACGAGGGCTCGGTGCAAGACGTGTCGCGGAAGGCGTTGCTCGACGCGGACCGCGCGATTCAGCGCGAGGGGCTCGGCACGGTCCCCGTCCTTCAAGTGCTCGACGAGGTGCTCTTCGACGTCCCGGAGTCGGAGCTCGAGAAGGCTGCGAAGGTCTGCGCCGACGCGATGAAGCGCGCATACGCGCTCGAGGTGCCGCTCGTCGTCGGCGTCGAAGCCGGCAAAAACTGGGCGGATTTGGAGCCCGTGAAGATCTAGTTCGGAGCTCGCCTGAGTGGACGTGATCTTGACGCGACGGTGCAGACGACATGCGGCAGCGAGACATTCGCGGCGGGACCGCCGCTGGACAGCGTCAGCTCGCGCGTGCCGCACCAAGCTCGGGGCCACATCTGCGGATTGACGCGGTACGTGCCGGGCCGGCCGGGAACTCTCGCTGCCGCGTGTTCGCAACAGCGTCGTCGCGAGGCATGTCGAAGTGAGCTTCGCGTCTAAATCTTGTCGAGCATCTTCGCGGCGATGCGCGTCGCCATCGCCATGATCGTGAGCTGCGGGTTCACGCCGAGGCTCGTCGGGAGGATGCTGCCGTCCGAGATCCAAACGTTCGGGACGTCCCAGGTGCGGCCGTTCGGGTCGACGACCGACGTCGACTCCGACGCGCCCATGTGGCAGCTGCCGAGCGGGTGCTGCGACGAGCACTCGAAGTTGCGGCCCTTGATGGACTCGAACGGAAACGCGTCGAGCTCGTCCTTCGTGATCGGCTCGGCGCCGAAGACGGGCAAGAACACCTCCGCGGCGCCCGCGGCGAAGAAGATCTCCGCCATGCGTCGAAGGAGGATCGGCAGCCGCGCGCGATCGCGCTTCGACATGCGGTACGTCATCAGCGGCTCGCGTCCGAAGGGGTTGCTCCACACGCGGCCGCCCGCGTCGTCGTGCAGCATCCCGCCGAAGATCGCGAGGTGCGAGGCCATGTCGCGCCAGCGCGCGTGCGTCTTGCCGAAGCCGGGCATCGTCGCGACCATCACGCCGTTCGGGATGAAGACGCTGTTGAGGATCATGCCCTCGTCTTCCCAGTGATCGGAGTACGCGCTCTGGAGGGCGCCCTCCCATCCGCGCACGGGCTGGTCGAACCGCCCGATGACGCGGAAGCTCGGGTGGAGCGTGAGGTTCTTGCCGACGGCGTTCGAGCGCCGGCCGATTCCGCTCCGCCGGAGGAGGAGCGGCGTGTACATCGCGCTCGCGGCGAGCACGACGTGACGCGCGCGCACGAAGACCGAGCTTCCGGGCTTGCCCTTCGGACCGTCGAGCAAGCGACCGACGACGCCGACCGCGCGCGAGCCGTCGATTTGCACGCGATCGACGAGGCAGTCGCTGAGGATGCGCGCGCCGGCGCGAACCGCGCGCGGGAGGTAAGCGATGTCGACGCTCATCTTCGCCTGGTGCGGGCACCCGAAGTTGCAGCGGCCGCACCCGTTACACCCGTCCGTGTTGCGGCGCATCGAGTGGAAGGGGATGCCGAGCTTCTCGCCGCCTTGGATGAAGAGGCGCGTGCTCTCGGAGCGCATGGCCTCGGGCACGGTCTCGACGTGCACGTCGCGCTCGACGATCGAGTACCACTCGTCCATCTCGCGCGGGCCGAGCTCAGGCAGGCCCTCCTTCGACCATTCGTCGAGGACGTGGTCGTGCGCGCGGAAGCACACGCCGCCGGTGAGCGCCGACGAGCCGCCCACGCCGCGCCCCGCGGTCACGTTGATCGAAGGCGAGTCGCCGAGGCCGAGCGCGAGCGTCATCGCGGCGTCGCGCCAGACGTGACGGATGCTCTCGCTGGGCCGCATCGCGCCGAGCTCGTTCGCAGGGACGTGCGGACCCTCCTCGAGGACGATCACGTCGAACCCCGCTTCGGCGAGCGTCGTCGCGACCACCGCGCCGCCCGCGCCCGAGCCGACCACGACGACGTCACACTCTGCCGAGAAATCGCGGCCGCGCGCGCGGCCGGACATCACTTCGAGCATGACGTCTCCGTCAGCGTCTCGCGCTGCGTGTCGGGGTGCTCGAACCACATGAGGCAGAGCATCGCCTTCGGAGCGAGCGCGATGAAGCCGATCGCGCTCGACTCGACGCGCTCGAGCGCCTTGGCGCGGAGCGCGAGCGGCAACGCCGACAGCGGGCCGAAGCGCCAAACCAGCAGCGGCGCGATCCACGTGAGAAACCAGACGCTCGCGAGGAGCACGAACCGCCCGCGCCCCGCCGCGCGCGAGGCGAAGTCCCCCAAGTCCGAGCACACCCACGCGACGCGCGTGGGATCCGGCGCGCCCGCGTCCGTCGCGAAGAGCGCTTCGGCGATGGCGCGCAGGCGCAGCTCGAAGCTCGCGGGCACGGCGTCGACCTCGCGGGCACGTACGGCGACGTGCGCGGGTTGCGGCGCGAGGAGCTCGAGCTTTCTCAAGTGGGAACGGAGGTTACCGTGACCCACGACCGATGTCAGGTCTGACCGAGCTTGGTGAGGAGCGTCGCGATCTCGCCGGGCGTGATCCCGATGGTCGCCAGGAACGCGCGCGCCCCGCCGTACTTCGCGTGGAGCGCGTCGAGGAAGAGCGCGATCGCCTCCGGTGGGCTGCTGCTCTCCGGGCGGCCGAGGTAATGCGAGGAGATCGCGTAGTCGCGCACGATGGTCGCGCGCTCGACCCCCGCGAGGTCGAGCAGGAGCGCGGTCACCATCCCCGTGCGATCCTTGCCGGAGGTGCAGTGATAGAGGACCGCGCCGTCACCGTGCGTGGCCATCGCGTGGAAGACCTCGCGAAGCGAGCTCTGGTGCCCGCGAAGGACGTGCACGTAGAGCCCGCGTAGGCCGCGAAACCAATCCGTGACGTCCATGCCGAGGAGCGAGATGCGCCGATAGGCGAAGCGCGGATCGTGCGACAAGCGATCGCCGCGCCCGTCGGCCTCGAGCGAGGTCCGCAGATCGATGTCGAGCGTCACGCCGCGCGAGACGAGCACGCCGCGATCCGCGGCGCTCGCGTTGACGAGCGTCGCCGCGCGAAAGAATCGCCCGTGCGGAATGAACCCGTGGCTGCCGCGAAGTCCTCCGAGGTCGCGCACGTTCTGGACGTGTTCGAGTTGGACGTTCCGAACCCAGTCTTCGACGGTCGGATCGGCGGCGCGGGCAATCGAGGCGCGAGACAAAACGAGCGCCAGCGAGACGAGCGTGGCGAAAGCGGCGCGTCGCACTTCCCTTAGATGGTCCAGCCACGTGGCGAGTCAAGCTCGTGCGCAGCGCTTTCCGGGCGCGGCCGTCACGGCAGCGCGACGACCTCGTCCTCCATCGGGATCTGGTTCGTGCGCTTGGTCCCGTCGTGCATCGCGAAGGCCTCGAGCGCCCACGGGACGCCCTCGGCGCCGAGCGGCGACCTCGCGTCGCTCACGTGAAAGTGGAGGTGCGGCTCGGTCGAGTTGCCCGAGTTGCCGACGAGCCCGAGGACCTGGCCACGCTTGACCCGATCGCCGACCTTCACCTTCAAGCTCCCCGGCTGGAGGTGCGCCCAAAACGCGAAGAGCCCGCCGCCGAGAGAGACCACGACGTGGTTGCCGCCGAGCGTCTCGAGCGTCATCGGCACCGCGCGCGTGGATCCTGGCGTGTTCTCGGGGATTCCGTCCTTCACCTCCGTGACGACGCCGTCGGCCACCGCGAGCGCCTCCGCGCCGTACGCGTGATAGCTCGCGTTCTTCGAGGGATCGCCCGAGAACGTCTTGCCGTCGTCGTCGCTCGGCTTCACCCAGTCGATCGCGAAGCGCTGCGCGACGTGCGCGTGGCCTCCGATCGGGATCTGCGCGCGCCGGTGTTGCGAGGCGTTCGACGGCCCGTTCGCCGCGAGCCAGAACCGGCCACGGAGCGGCGGCGCGATGACCGGGACCTTCATCGCGCGAACCGCGACGCGCACGTCGGACACGGTCATCTCGTCCTCGCCGACCTTCACGGTGATGCGATGATCGAGCGCCTGCGGCACGTCGTCGGCGTCGAGCCACACGAAGATGGTCGCGATCGATCTCGGGCCGACGCGCCCTCCCTCGTCGATCATGTGCGCGAGCGCATCGCCTTCGAATCGTGCGAGCGACCGCGGCCCGCTGGTCACCTCGAGGCGCTCGAGCGTGATCGGCCGATGCGCGAAGTTCATCACGTGGATCTCGTACGCGAGGTGCATGTGATCGCCGGCTCGAAACGCGACGGGCGCGGCCCCGAAGGAGACGTCGATCGGCGCGTCGAGCGGCCTCTTCGGCGCCTCTTTGGTCTCGGCCGGGCGCGTGCCTTTCGTGAAGGCGAGCGGTTGTGTGACGCCGTTCTGCGTCCACGTGCCCTCGACGCGCGCGCCGCCTGGGTCGAGCTTGCCGTCGAACTTCCCCTGCACGAGCGGGACGTCGAAGCGCAGCGCGGAGCCGTCGAGCGTCACGTTCTCGATCGGGAGCTTCGCGCCCTGATCGACGCTGTCGAGCACGCCCGTGTAGGCGCCGCGACGGAGATCGAGCGCGAGGTGGAGCTTCCCCGCGAGCACGCCCGTCCAGTACCCGTCGGCTTCGGTTGTCGATGAAGCAGGTGAAGTCGACGAAGCGGCGACCGTCGGACACTTCGGCGGCGGCGACGCGAGAGGCGGCGGAGCCGAGCCGCACGCAACGAGAAGAAACGCGAAAGAGAGCGATGCGCGCATGCGCGCATGAAACACGAAATCAGCCGCGCCCTGTCACTTCTTCTTCCGCGAGCTCCCCGAGCTCGAGTGGTGATGCCCGCCGTGCGTCATCGCTGCGCTCGCGCACGCGCAACCGAGCTCCATGATCGACTCGGCGATCGCTTCGGCCGCCGCGTCGTCGCCCTCGCCGTTCGGCACGCCCGAGACGTGGACGTTCGAGCCGTCGCTCTCGAGCGTGCAGGTCCCATCGTCCGCGCACGTGTAGGTGCGATCCTGCCCGCAGCCCGTCGCGAGGAACTGCGTATCGGAGCTCTGGATGATGGAGACGCTGTTGCAGTGCATGTCCGACGCGGCTTGGGCGCTCAGCTCGTCGCGCGTGGCGTGGGCCGACGCGCTCACGAACGCCACGACGAGCGCAGGGAAGATCAACTCGCGTCGAAAGAGCTTCACGCCTCATTTTACGCCAACGCGGGAAACTCCTTCCTAATATGCTCCGCGCCCGATGGACTTGTTCCTGCGCAAAGAGGAGCACGAAGCGCCCCCGAGCGAGCACGCGCTGACGCGTACGCTCACGGCCGCGGACCTCACGCTCCTCGGCATCGGCGCCATCATCGGCGCGGGTCTCTTCTCGAGCATCAAGGAGATGATCGTCGGGCGCTTCGACGCCCAGGGTCACTTGATGATGCACGGCGCGGGACCGGCCGTGATGCTCTCGTACGTGCTCACGGCGGTCGCCTGCGGCCTCGCGGCGCTCTGCTACGCCGAGGTCGCCGCGATGGTGCCCGCCTCGGGCAGCGCATACTCGTACTCGTACGCCGCGTTCGGCGAGCTCGTCGCGTGGATCATCGGCTGGGACCTCATCATCGAGTACGCGATCGGCAACATCTACGTCGCGCAGAGCTGGGGCGACTATTTCCAGACGTTCCTCCACGGCCTCACGGGCACGCAGCTCCCGCTCTGGCTCACGAAGGACGTGCAGACGGCGTCCGCGCTCGCCGCCGCGCCCGAGAACGCGAACGTGTATTTTCCACACATCGGCGGCCACGTCTTCGCGTTCAACCTGCCCGCGTTCGCGATCACGATGGCGCTCTCGCTGCTCCTCTTCCTGGGCATCAAGGAGAGCGCGCGCGTCAACGCGGTGATGGTCGCGCTCAAGCTCGGGCTCGTGGCGATCTTCATCGTGCTCGGCATCCGCACGGTGTTCAAACGCGGCGAGAACCACTGGCATCCGTTCGCGCCGAACGGGTTCAAGGGGATCTGGCAGGGTGCGGCGCTCGGGTTCTTCAGCTACATCGGCTTCGACGCGGTCTCGACGGCGGGCGAGGAGTGCAAGAACCCGCAGCGCGATCTCCCGCGCGGGCTCATCTGGTCGCTCGTCATCTGCACGGTGCTCTACATCCTCACGGCGGCGACGCTCACGGGCGTCGTGCCGATCAGCGAGATGACGACGAACGATCCGCTCGCGAAGGCCATGGAGTACATGGGCTACTCGAACTTCGCGACGATCTTCGGCTTCGGCGCGGTCATCGCGATGACCGCGGTGCTCCTCGTCTTCCAGCTCGGTCAGACGCGCATCTTCATGGTGATGGCGCGCGACGGGCTCTTGCCGCCCGTCTTCGCGAAGATTCATCCGCGCTTCCACACGCCGCACGTCTCGACGTGGCTCACGGGCTTCATCGTCGCGATCGGTTGCTCGATCCTCACGCCCGATCAGGCCATCGGCCTCACGAACATCGGGACGCTCTTCGCTTTCATCCTCGTGTCGCTCGGCGTCATCGTGCTGCGCTACCGGTATCCGACCCGCCTTCGCCCGTTCAAGGTGCCGCTCTTCCCGGTGACGCCGATCCTATCGGCGCTCGCGTGCGTCGCGCTCATCGCGGGCCTCGAGATCTCGAACTGGCTCCGCCTCGTCGTGTGGCTCGCGATCGGCCTCGTCGTCTATTTCGGCTACGGCTACGGCCACAGCGTGCTGCGGCGTCGATCGAAGACAAATTGACCATGGCAGCACGCGCTGACCGCCGGCCAGACTGTGCTCATGCGCTTGCTTGCTTTCGGGGGATTGCAGGTTGTGTTTTGTCTGCTCGCCGGCAGCGCGCGCGCGGACGGACCCAAGCTCACCGCGGATTTCCCGACGGCCGCGTCGCACGCGGAGCTCGCGAACGGCGCGTGCGCGTTGAGCCTCGTGGCGCGCGTCGACGGCGAGGCGCGTCCGCTCGAGGTTCACGCGCTCGAGGACGGCGTCGAGCTCTGCGCGACGGAGACGTCGTATCCGAACGCGCTGCTCGTGCTCGTTCGGATGGTCTCGCGTGGGGATCCGTCGCGCGTCACGCTGGCGATCGACGCACCGGCGGACGCGTCACCCGCCGTGCTCGCGGACTACCGCGCCGCGCTGCGCGTAGCCGAGGACGCGGTTCATCGCGTCGCGCTCGACGCGACCCCTGAGCTGCCACCACCCCACGCGCAACCTCGTGGTGACGAGACCGCCGCCGAGCCGGCGCGGAAGGGGTCGAAGTCTCTCATCACGGCGGGCACGGTGATGATGACGCTGGCGTCGGTCCCGACGACGCTCGTCGGGCTCGCGATAGCGGGGAGCTCGACGTATCCGGGTACGTCGCCGGTGTGGCCGTTCGTGCCGTTCGTCGGCATGACCGTCTTCTCGGCGACGTACACGCAAGTCGCGGACTGCAACTGTCCGAGCAATCGCCCGCTCTCGATCATCCTGAGCTCCACGTTCAATGCCGTCCAGATCGCGGGGCTCGTCCTCGTGCTCGTGGGCTCGACGTCGTCGAAGAAGTCGAACGTCGCGCGCATCCTCACATCGCCGTTCGCGATTGGAGGGACGTTCTGATGGACAACGGCAAGAAGCTCCTGAGCGCGCTCTGTCTGCTCGCGGCCTTTCAGCCCAACTGCACGCGAAACTGTCCGACCGGATTCCTCGACTTCGGGTGCAACTGCAAATGGGACTGGGAAGAGTGCCCGCCGCCGCCGTCGTGCAACACGACCTCATCGGGGCTCGTGGCCTCCTCGGGTGACGGAGGCATGCTCGTCGTTGCGGCGCCCGACGGCGCGTTCGTCGAAGGACGTCACGACGCTGCGTCGTTCGCCGCGGGCCCCGAAGAGCCCACGGGCGGCACGCTCGCGTTCGCGCAAACCGCGGCTGGGACGTTCGCGATCGCCGTCATCTCGGAGCTCGATCTCGCGCGCGTGATCCGCGTCGACGTGTCGGACGATGGCGCGATTCGCGCTCGCGTGCTCGGAGACGTCGCGTTCGGTCGAGGGCAGCGCCCTGGGCGCATCGTGGTGGACGACCGTGGGCTCGCGCACGTGCTGCTTCGCGGGAGCGACGAGATTGCCACGGTGGATCCGACGGCGCTCGCCGTCGTCTCGCGCTTGCGCCCGTGCGCGTCGCCGCGAGGGCTCGCGTTCGACCACGTCGGTGGCGCAATCATCGTCGCGTGCGAGCGCGGCGATCTCGTTACGCTCGATCCGACGACGGGCGAGGAAACGAAGCGCACGTTCGTCGACCGCGAGCTGCGCGACGTCGCGATGGACGGCGCCGCGATTGTCGCGAGCACGCGCGCGCGGCTCTTCGTGATGGGGGCCGACGGGTCGTTCGCGACGCACGACGACGGTCGACCGCTCGCCGCGTTCGGCACGCGCGGCACTGACCTGGTCATCGCGCACGACGACGGTCTCGAGCTCGCGCCGCTCGACGGGAGACCTGGTCGAGCGCTCGACGGCGCGTTGAGCGCGGTGTCCGACGTGAGCGTCGGCGACGACGGGACGATCGCCGTCGCGGCAGCCGGAGGCGCGCTCGTGCTCCCGACGGGCGCGCACGCGTTCTCGCGGCTCCCTGCGCAAGGCTACGTGATGGCGGTGGCTCTCCTACGCGAAGGACCGCTCGCCGTGCTCGGCTTGCAAACCGCCGAGACGACCGTTGCGTTCACCGCGCTCGCGGACGAAGGCGGCGTCGTCGTCGTCGAGTGAAGCTCACTCGCGCGGCGCTAGGCCATTCCCCGGAGCAGGCCCTCGATCTGGTGAGCCTGGTGGATGGGCTCGAGATCTTCCACGACGCGGCACGCGAGGTGATCGCGGAGGCGCCGCGGGAGCGTCTCGTAGAATCGGCGCGACACCTGCAGATCGTGGCGGATCGCGTTGGGCGCGCCTGGCGCGTCGAAGCCGAGGACGAGCACGGGCCTCGCGACGGACGAACGGTTCGCGGTGCCGCGATGGATCGTGAGCGCCGAGCGCGCCGAGATGTCGCCACGGCGAGCCATCTTCTTCTGCGCGAGCGCCTCGTAGCGCGCGTAGCACGAAAGGGGCGGAAACATGCCGGCGTCGAAGCCCTCGGGCTCGTCCCACTGCGTGCCGGGCGCGATCTCGAACGGTCCCATCTCGGGCGTCACGTCGACGAGCGTCACGTTGAACGCGAGCGAGTCGAGCCGGCGCCCGACGAGCGTCGCTTCACCCGCGGCGAAATCGCGATGCCACGGCTGATCCTGCGCGCCCGGGAAGGGGACGTCGAAGCCGACCTCGACCATTTTGTATCCCGGCCCGAGGACCGCGCGCGCGACACGGGCGATCCACGGATGCGTCGCGAGGTCGACGAAGTGGCGGATGCGCTCTGGCTGGATCTCGACGTAGTAACGGTTGGGTCCTCTCGGGACGAGCCCGCCGGGGCGCTTCTTCTCCTGCTCGAAGATTCGAAGCACGTCGACGCAGAGCTCGTCTGCCCAGCGCGCGTCGAAGGCTCCCTTCGCTGCGATGATGCCGTCACCGTAGAGGCCGCCCATGATGCTCGCGAGATCCGTCGTCATCGATCGAGAGCGTGGGCGCGCGCGGGCGAAAACGCGAGCGCAACCGCTGCGGATTTCGAGGCGCTACTTGGACCTTCGCGGGCGGCTCTCGATCGACTGCTCGACGTAGCGACGGTAGGCGTAGTCGCCGGAGTGCCCGCGCCCCTCGTGCGCGCAGCGGATGCAGAATCGCGCCATCTCGTCGACCACCATGTGAAAGTGCTTCGGCAGGATCGAGTGGATGTCGAAGTCCGGCGCGGGGTTCGTGAAGTCGATCGCGTACGGGACGCCGTCCTTGCACGCGAACTCGACCGAGTTCATGTCGTAGCCGAGCGCGTGGTTCAGCGCGTACGCGCCGTCGAGGACCTTCTGCTCGAGCGCCTTCGGCATGAACGGCGAGTCGTGCTCGATGTAGCGGCGGTTCTTCGGGTCGTACTGGATCGGCAGGATGAACTCGCGCCCGATGCAGATGCATCGTACGTACTCGTCGAAGTCGATGAACTCCTGGAGCGTCATCACGAGCTCGTTCGTCGTGTCGTAGATGCGCATCAGGTCTTCGAGCGAGTCGACGCGGTGGACGTTCTTCCAGCCGCCGCCGTCCGCGGGCTTCAAGATCGCGGGGAAGCCCACGTAGCGCGAGATGGCGTCCCAATCGAGCGGGTACTCGAGGTTGCGCAGCGAGCGCCCCGGGTCGATCCCCTTCATGTACGCCTTCTGCGGGAGCATCACCGTGCGCGGCACCGCGACGCCGATCTTCGAGGCGAGCGAGTAGCCGAAGAATTTGTCGTCCGAGCTCCACCAGAACGGATCGTTGATGACGTACGTCCCCGCGAGCGCGGCGGCCTTGAGGAAGAATCGATAGAACGGAACCTCGTGGCTCAATCGATCGACGATGACCCGATAACCATCGAACCCGTTCTCGCCGAGCCGCTCGCGCACGCCGCCGACCTTGATCAAATCCGCGTGAAACCCGGGCGTCTCGTTCACCTTCGCGACGAACGCCGGCGGGAAGGTGTTCTCCATCCCGACGATGATGCCGATCTTCTCCGTCATGGCGCCGAAAGCTATCAGCTATCCACTTGCGTTACGAAGGTGTTCTGCCCCGCGGTGCGCGCTCCCAACCTTCGCGCAGCAGCCACGTGTGTGGCGCCGGAAGAGTGATGCTCCCGCCGGGGGACGCGAACGTGTCGTCCTCGGCCATCGCGACGACGCCGTGGTGCACGCCGTTGTGTCGCACGTAACGCACGGCTCGCCTCGTCTCCGTGGGCGTCCGCAGCACGCGCGCGTGATAGCGGTCGCCGAGCACGTGCCCACGTCGCCGCATCACGCGGTTGAGCCCGCGCGCCACGCGCACCGAAAAGCCCTTCATCGCGCGCGCCAGCGCCTCGTTCGAGCTCGCCTCCACGACGAGGTGAACGTGGTCGCCTTGCACCGAGAACTGGACGATGCGCACCCCGAACCGCTCGGCGGCTGCCGCGAAGGCGCGCGCGAGCACCGAGAAACAACGCCGCGATCTCAGGTTGTACACGTGCTCCGCGACGCGAACCGTGACGTGCACCGGCAGAAGCCGCGCGAACGGCTCGCGAGCGAGGTGCGACACCCCCGCGCGCGGCCCATTCGGCTTGCGGCCGGCGTTCTTCCGCGCCCCACCCCACCCACGAAAGCGCATCGAGAGCTGTCTCACGAACTTGATTTAGCAGACATCGACGAAGCCGCAAGGGCGTGGACGGAGAAGATCGGACCGAGGACGTCCCGACGGCGGCGCATGCTCTGGAAGGAAGCTCGTTGTCGCAGACCGCGATCGGCTGCGCGACGCACTAAACCGCGACGTCGAACGAGGCCATGTCGGCCGAGGGCTGGTCGAGCGGCTTCCAGTCGCGCGACGGCGCGAGCTCGTTGAAGCGGTGCGTGAGCCAGCCGGGGATGAGCAGCGCGAAGGTCTTCGCGAGGCGCTCGGGGTTCGCGAGGCTCTTCACCATGCGGTCGTAGAGGACCTCGCCGTAGGCGTCTTGCACGGCGACTTTGTGCTCGGGGCGCTCGATCCAGTTCATCACGCCGGGCTTGTCGGCCTCGGGGTGGAACTGCGTGCCGTCGATGCCGGGCGCGAAGCGGAGCGCGAGGATCGCGTCGCCTTTGTGCTTCACCGGCGCGTGCGTGTGGTGCGTCTCCTTCGCGAGGACCGTGCCGCCGAGCGCCTCGAGCCTCTTCTTGTCGAGGTTGAGCGCCTCCCAGTTGCGGTGCTCCCAGCAAAAGAGGCGGTAGCCGAACGGGCCGAGGAAGTCCGCGCGCTCGCCCTCTTGCGTCATGTACGCGGGCATGAGGCCGAACTTCAGCGACGGGCGCTTGCGCATCTCGGCGACCTTGAAGTGGATCACCGAGAGCTGGAACGAGTGACACACCGCGAGCACCTTCGGCGCCGCGTGCGGAGCGTGTTTGTTCTTCTCGACGACGTGATCGAGAAACGAACGAAACCCGACGGCCCACGCGTCGTCGAAGCCGTCGTGCGGAGAGCCGGGGCCGCCGGACGAAAGGACGAGGTCGTCGTCGTGCGCGGGCAGCTCGCCCAAGTTGCGCGGCTGCACGTGCTTGAACACGAGCTCGACGTTTGGGTTCTTCGCGCGGACGCGCGCGCCGAAGGCTTCGACGATTCGTCTGAAGCAGCGCGTCGCCTGGTTCGCGACGCCGTTGTTCATGTCGACGAGGCAGACGCGAAGGTTCGCCCGAGAAGAATGTGGCATGGGGCCGTGTAATCGTAGCAAAACCAGCGGATTTCGCTACCGTCATGCTAAAGAGCGCACGTGGTTCGGCGGTCCGAAGGAAAGCTCGCAATCGTTTCGCAACCTCGCGGCGGGCGCGAGCGAGATCCAAGGCCCATCGCCGAGCGCATCGGCGCCGACGCGGCACGGACGGGGCGCGGCATCGTCGCCGCGTTCATCGACTCGGGGTTCTATGACCACCCCGACCTCATGACGCCGCACTCGCGCATCCACGCGTACTACGACGTCATCCACGAAAAGAGCGGCATCGAGCACATCAAGACGCCCGAGGTCTCGTCGTGGCACGGCATGATGTCGACCGTCGTCGCGGCGGGGAACGGCTCACTCTCGAACGGGCGCTTCAAGTCGCTCGCGCCGGACATGGGGCTCGTGCTCGTCAAGGCGGGCACGCTCCAGCGCGTCCACCACGACGACATCGCGCGCGCGATCGAGTGGGTCCTCGTGAACCGCGCGCGCTACGACATTCGCATCCTGAACATCTCGTGCGGCGGCGACTACGAGGTGAGCCACCTGCACGATCCGTTGAGCCGCTTCGCCGAGGCGTGCGTGCGCGCGGGGATCGTCGTCGTGTGTGCGGTCGGAAACGCGGGGCACCGTCCGGGCTACGTCGTTCCGCCCGCGAGCGTGCCGAGCGTCATCAGCGTCGGCGGCATCGACGACGAGGGAAACCCCGACATCGGCCGCGTGATGGCGTACCGCTCGTCGTACGGGCCGACGATCGACGGCGTGCAGAAGCCCGAGATCGTCACGCTCGCCGACTGGATCCCCGCGCCGATCCTCCCGCACACGCCGACGTCGAAGCAGGCGAAGCTCCTTCGCCGGCTCGAGCTCGCGCGCGACGAAGAGCTCGCCGGCATCATCAACGAGAACCACGGTATCTTCCCCGCGCTCGACGACGCGCGCGAGCGCATGCCGTACCTCATTCGGCAGATCGTCACGGCGGGCCTCCACGACGAGAAGGTCATCGACGAGCACTACAAGATGGTCGACGGCACGAGCTTCTCGGCGCCCATCGTGTCGAGCGTCGTCGCGCAAATGCTCGAGGCGAACCCGCAGCTCACCCCATCCGAGGTGAAGCGCATCTTGATCCGCACGGCCAAGCGCGTCCCGGACATCGCCGTCGATCGTCAAGGCTGGGGTGCGGTTCAGCCGAAGGCCGCGGTCGAGGCCGCGCTCGCGACGAAGAAGTAGTACACTCGGACCCCGCATGGATCCGGCCGACGTAGACGACGACGTCAAAGCGGCCCAGAAGCGCATCGGCACGACGCTCGGCGGCAAGTGGCGGCTCGACAAGCTGCTCGGCGTCGGCGGAATGGCCGCGGTCTACGAGGCGACGCACAAGAACAATTTGAAGAGCGTCGCGGTGAAGGTGCTCCACGCGGAGCTCCAGCGGAACGAGTCCGTGCGCACGCGATTCCTCCGCGAGGGCTACGTCGCGAACAAAGTCGGGCACCCCGGCGCGGTGTCCGCGATTGACGACGGCATCGACGAGGACGGAGCGGTCTTCCTCGTGATGGAGCTCTTGCTCGGAAAATCGCTCGCGCAGCGCGTCGACGCCGAGGGCGGAAGGCTCTCTCCGAAAGAGGTGCTCGTCGTGGCCGAGGGCATCCTCGACGTCCTCGCATCGGCGCACGCGCAGAACATCGTCCACCGCGATCTCAAGCCGGACAACATCTTCCTCACGTTGGACGGCGGCGTGAAGGTGCTCGATTTCGGCGTCGCGCGCGTGCTCGACACGGGCGAGGCGAAGACGCGCACCGGCGTCGTGATGGGCACGCCCGAGTACATGCCGCCCGAGCAAGCGCGCGGCCGTTCCGAGCACATCGACGGCCGAAGCGATCTCTGGGCGGTCGGGTCGATGATGTTTCGACTCATCGCCGGCCGCTACGTGCACATCGCCGAGACGCAGAACGAGGTGCTCCTCCTCGCGATGACGGAGCCGGCGAAGAAGCTCGCCGAGGTCGTCCCGGACGTCCCGCCGAAGGTCGCCGCGCTGATCGACAAGGTGCTCTCGTACGAGCCGCTCGATCGCTTCCAGAGCGCGGAAGAGATGCGCGCCGCGGTGAAAGACGCGCTCGCCTCGCTCGAGCCGCCGAAGAAATCGACGCCCCCTCCGGCGAGCGACGACGTGGACGACGCGGCGCCGACGATCCCCGTGTCGGACTTCGTGAAGGCGAAGTCGCAGCCCTCGCTTCCCGACGACTCGTCGCCCAAGCCGTCGCTCTGGGTTCACACGAAGGCGACGCCGCCCGAGCCGCCCAAACCGCCGCGAAAGAAGAGCGCGCTCGTGCCGATCTTGGCCGCGTCCGGGGTGCTCGCGCTCTTGTGCGTGGGGATCGCGTACGGCGTGCCGCGCCTTCGTGGCGACGCGCGCGCCGCGGGTGCGGCGTCGGCGTCGAGCAGCGCCCTCGCGCTCGAGGATCCGGACGCGAGCGACGATGACGGCGGCGACGATCTCGAGCTCGACGACGACGACGCGGGCGCGGCCGCGACGACGCCGACGGCGACGACTGCGAAGCCGGTCAGCACCGCGAAGCCCGCGACGACGACGAAGCCGAAGCCGAAGGTGAAGAAGAAGAGGCGGTGAGAGAGACGGTCAGGCTTTCTTCGGTGGGGGTGGGTCGAAGAGAGAGAGCTGCGAAGTGGGTTTGTTGGAGCGCTTTGGTTTGGGAGGATCGATCGGCTCTTCGCGGTGGCCGCTCTCCACTTGCGCGAGGAAGAGCGCCTCGACCGTGTCGAGCGTGTCGCACTCGTCGGGGGTTTTGTCCGTGCGGATCTTCAGGATGCGCGGGAAGCGGAGGGCGAAGCCGCTCGCGTGACGATCGGAGCGTTGGATCCCGTCGAAGCCGACCTCGAGCACGACGTCGGGCCTCACGCGGCGGAAGCCGCCGCGCTGCTCGAGGGTGGTCTCGATGAAGTGCCGCGAGAGCTCGTCGATCTCCGCGTCGGTGAGGCCGCTGTACGCCTTTCCGACGTCGACGAGCGCGTCGTCCTTCCACACGGCGAACGTGTAGTCGCTGATCACCTTCGCGCGATTTCCGTGGCCTTGCTCGGCCGCGGTCACGACGACGTCGAGCGTCGCGGTCGCCTTCTTCACCTTGAGCCACGACTGGCCGCGCTTGCCCGCCTCGTAGGGCGCGTCGCGGCGCTTGAGCACGAGGCCCTCGTTTCCGGCCTTTCGTGCGCGCTCGAACGCGGCGTCGAGCGCCTCTTGTCCGTCGACCGAGATGGCTTCCTTCACGACGATTGCGCCGTCGAGCCTTTCACGGTCAGGGGCGTTGCCCCCGACACCCCCTTCACTCGGAGCTCTACGCTTCGCTCCGAGCTCCTCGACGATGGCTTCGAGCGCAGCGCGGCGCTCGCGCCAAGGTCTGTCGACGAGCGACTCATCGCCGCGCACGAGCACGTCGAACGCGACGAAGCTCACGGGCACGTGCGCGATGAGCTGCTCGTCGGGGGTCTTGCGGTTGAGGCGCATTTGGAGCGCCTGGAACGGGCGCGGCCGACCGCCTTCGCCGATCGCGAGGATCTCGCCGTCGAGCACGAGCTCGGTCTTCGCGTGCGCGAGCGCCTCGGCGACCTCGGGGAACGACTCGGTGACGCGCTCGAGGCCGCGCGCGAAGATCGTCACCTTGCCGTCGTGCACGTGGACTTGCGCGCGGACGCCGTCGAGCTTCTCCTCGGCGACCATCGCGGCGAAGTCGATCGGCGTCTTCACCGTCTCGATCGGCGTCGCGAGCATGAAGGCGAGGGGACGACCGGGCTTCACCTCCGCCTCGCCGAGGCGCTTCTCGAACGCGAGCACGGCGACCTCTGCGAGATCCGCCAAAAGGCCGTGCGCGCGCCGCACGTCCGTCTCGGGCGCGCTGAACGCCTTGGCGATCGCGAGGAGCACGACGCCCGGCGCCGCTCCGATGCGGAGCTCGCCCGAGAGCGCCTTCACGAGGAACTTCACCTCGAGCGCGCTCGAGCGCGTGAGCGCCGCCGTGATCAGCGCCGCGCGGCGCGCGCGTGAAGGCGCGGCGCGCAGACCTTCGACGAGGCGCGCCACGTCCGCGAGCACGAGCGGCTCGGCGTGCGCCGCTTCGCTCGGCTTGCGCTTTCGAACGAGCTCCTCGGCAGCGTCGCCGAGATCGCCGAGGCGGCGCGTCGCCTCGATGATCGCCGCGTCGTTCGTCTCGCCGAGCCGCGCGGCGAGCGCGCCCGCGAGCGCGCGCCATCCGACCCCGAGGCGCGCGAGATCGCCGAGCGACACGCGCACCGCGGTGCGGAGCTCGAGCGTCCCCGCGTCTGCAGCCTCGGACAGCGCCGCGGCGATCGCGCTCACCTTCGCGTTTCGCGAGCTCGTGCCCTTCGCCGCCTCGAGCGCTTCGCAGAGTCTCGCGAACTGCATCCCGGGCAAGGTTTACCAGAAACATGCTACCCCGGGCCGCATGGACGCGCTGCGCACGCCGGACGACCGCTTCCGCGATCTGCCTGATTTTCCGTATGAGCCGCGCTACGCCGACGTGGGCTCGAGCCTGCGCATGGCGTACGTCGACGAGGGGCCGCGCGACGGACGCGTCGTCCTCTTGATGCATGGCGAGCCGACGTGGTCGTTCTTGTATCGAAAGATGATCCCGATCTTCGTGGCGCACGGGCTTCCGCGCGGTCGCGCCGGATCTGATCGGCTTCGGCCGCTCGGACAAACCGAAGAAGCAATCGGACTACACGTACGCGCGCCACGTCGCGTGGACGCGAGCGCTCATCGAGTCGATCGATCTTCGTGACGTGACGCTCTTCGCGCAGGACTGGGGCTCGCTCGTCGGCCTCCGCGTCGCGATGGAGAACCAAGACCGCTTCGCGCGCATCGTCATCGGCAACGGCTTCTTGCCGACGGCGGACAGGCCCGCGCCGCGGGCGTTCAAGCGTGTGGCGCGCGTTCGCGACGTACTCGCCCGTGTTTCCCATCGGGCGCATCGTCGCGTCGGGTTGCGTGACGAAGCCCGACGCGCGCGTGCGCGCCGCGTACGACGCGCCGTTCCCTTCGCGCGCGTACAAAGCGGGGGCGCGCGCGTTTCCCGCGCTCGTCCCGACCGATCCGCGAGACCCTGCCGTGCCCGCGAACCGCGCTGCGTGGGCCGAGCTCGGCCGTTGGGACAAACCGTTCCTCACGCTCTTCGGGAAGAACGATCCGATCCTCGGCTCTGCCGACAAACCGCTCCAGCGGCACGTGCCGGGCGCTCGAGGTCAGCCGCACGAACGATTCTGGGGCGGGCACTTCGTCCAAGAAGATCGCGGCGACCACATTGCGAACGCGATGGTGAAGTGGCTCGGCTAGACTGCGCGACGTGAGCTCCCCAGCGCCCCTCGCGAATCCGTTCCAAGAAGGCAGCGAGGTCGTGCGCTACGCGGTGAAGCCGCGCGAGCATCGCGTCTTCCACACCGCGCTCGACGCGAGCGATCTCTTCACGTCGAAGGAGCCCGCGACCATCACGTGGTCGCGAGAGGGCGGCACGGGCAAGCTCGAGGTCCACATGCCCGTCGTGAGCGGTCGCTTCGACGAGCACTGCACGTTCGACACGGCGCCGCACCTGCGGCCCGCGAGCTTCGAGCGCTCGCTGCGTGGAGGCGAGCGCGTGATGCGCCACGAACACGCTGATTTCGCGTCGATCGTGCCGAAGCTCCCCGAGGCGACGTACCCCGAGACGATGCTCCCGTTCCTCTTGCGGGCTCACCCGCTCGACTCGCAGCGCCGCTCGCTCTACGCGTGGATCTGCGATCGCTTCGTCGCGAAGGTCTATTACGAAGTGCACAAGAAGCACGCCGAGATCCGCGTGCCCGCGGGGAAGTTCCAGACGACCGAGGTCGTCATGTACCCCGACATCAACGACTGGGTTCACCTCGGCACCGTCGTCACGAAGCTCATCAAGCCGTTCTTGCCGAAGTACCACATGTGGTTCGCGGAGCGCCCGGGCGGCCCGCACGAGCTCGTTCGCTTCGAGGGATCGTACGGCCCGCCTGGCGCGCCGGAGATCGTCCTGGAGCGCCTTTAGCCAAGCGAGGCCAGGACGGGTCTTTCGCCTACGGCGGATGCTCGATAGGCCGTGTGATCGGAACTCCCGCGCGCTCGTGCTCGAGCATCTCCTTGATGTTGTGCAGCATGGCGTCGAGATCGCGCTCGTTGCTCTTGGCGACGAGCGCCTCGGCCACCTTGCCGATCACGGAGCCCGGGATCGAGTACGCGACGTCAACGCTGAGGCGAGTGCCCGAGCCGTTGAGGCCCGTGTATCGCCAGACGAACGTGCTCGGAATTCCGCCCTCGGTGCGAACGCGCGCGTACTCTCCCGGCCGAGCCTCCTCGACGATCGCGTGCCCGTTGAAGTGCACGCCGCCCATCTTGAAGACCCAGTCGAAATCGCTCGCGCCGTTACCGCGGGGCCTGACGTTCGACACCGACACCATATGAGGCCAAACGCCGGGCAAATTGCTCGGCTGATTGATGAACTCGAATACGCGCTCGACCGGAGCGCGGATGTCGATGGTCCTTTGAACCTTGCGCATGATTTGTCACCTCCAATCTCGCCCCGGTGTGACTGCATCGCGCGTACCATGAAAGGGTGGAGCTCCTCGAAGCGCTGAGGCGCGAGCATGCGATCATCGAACCGGTCGTCTCGGCGCTCGTCGGCTACGGCGAAGCGCGAGCGCGAGGCGAGGGCGATCCCGCGGACGTGTCGCGGTTCGTTCGTTTCTTCGAGACGTTCGCGGGAAAGTTCCACCACGGGCGCGAGGAGGGCGTGCTCTTTCCCGCGCTCGTGGAGCACACGGAGGTCTCTGCGGATCGCGGGCCCATCGCCTCGCTGCTCGCCGATCACGAGGAGCTCGGGTCGCTCGTCGGCGAGTGGCCCACGCGCGACGGCGCGGCGCTGCTCGAGTCGGTGAAGCGCTACGCGTCGATGCTCTTGCACCACATCGACGCCGAGAACACCGTGCTCTTTCCCGAGTGCGAGTCGCGCTTCCGCCGCGTGTCGCTCCTCGAGCTCGACGACCGCGAGCCCGACGACGACGAGCGCCTCGCGCGTGACGACGCCGCGAAGCTCGTCGAGCGTTACGGCGCGAAGCCCTTCATCGATGCGTCGCGCGGCGAGGGATGCGTGTGCTGCCCCGCATTCGGCGTCCGCTGCGACGGCGTCGAGCGCGAATGGTCGAGCGACGCCGAGTGGGAAGACATGCTCAATCGCGTGGGCGGCGGGGACTAATCCGCCGGTAACGTCGTCCTCGGCCAGAGGAGCGAGACCATCGTCTTGCGGAAGGCCTCGAGGTCGAACGGCTCGCCGAACATCGCGTCGGGTGCGTAGCGCATCGCGACCGCGCGCGTCGGCTCGGTCAGGATGACGGGCGTCCTCCAGCCGCGCTCGCGAACGCCGACGAGAAGCGCGAGGCCGCCGCCCACGACCGCGTCCGGCGCGCGCACCGTCTCGCCGAAGAGCCCGAGCGCCTCGGTCGCGAAGCGCTTCTCCACGACGTCGTAGCCGTCCTTGCGAAGCGCGCTCGCGATGAGCCGGCGCTTCACGTCGTCTTCGTTCACGACGATCACGCTAGGTCGGCTGCCCGCCGTGACCGGCTCGTCCGGGAAACTGTCGCTCATGCCCCCCTCGCAACCTTTCGATTATGGCGCTGACCTCAGCGCTTGCCCAGTGCGGCCTCGACGAGCGCGCGGTCGCCCTGGAGCGCGACGCGATGCATGTAGAACGCCAGCCCGCGTTTTCCGCCGAGCTCTTCTCCACCGCCCGCGCGGCCGGGACCGCCGTGGATCAGCGAGGGCATCACGGTGCCGGGCGGGATCGCCTGGCCCGCGACCTTCGCGCTCCCAATCGTGACGCGCCCGTGCGACGGCGCGACGCCCATGACCGCGCCCTGGATGAAGTCGCGATCGTCGGAGTAGATGCTCGAGACGAGCCCTCCGCCGCCCGCGCGAACGAGCCGCGTGGCGTCGTCCGCGGTGCCGTCGTACGGCATCACCGTCGCGCACGGACCGAAGACCTCGTGGTTGTGGATCGGATCGCTCGCGCTCGGCGACTCGCAGACGAGGAGCGTCGGCGCGACGAAGTAACCTTTGTCGGCGATCGCGCCGGCGCCGCCAGCGGCGATCTTCGCGACCGACGCGAGCTTGCCGATTCCCTCGCGCACGTCGCGGAGCTGCTGCGCGGTCGCGACCGGGCCCATCGTCACTTCTTCCTTCGACGGATCGCCGACCTTCACTTGCGCGAGACGCTCCTTGATCGCGTCCACGACCGCGCCGACGCGATCCTTCGGCACGTACACGCGGCGAATCGCCGTGCACTTCTGGCCCGTCTTCTGCGTCATGTCGCGGACGACGTCGCCCAAAAACAAGTTGAACGTGTCCGACGAGTCGTCCGCGTCGGGACCGAGGACCGCGGCGTTCAAGCTGTCGGCCTCGACGTTCACGCGGACGTTGTGCGCGACGACCGATTTGCCGCCGCGAAGCATGGCGCCCGTGTTGCTCGAGCCCGTGAACGCGAGCACGTCCTGGCCGTCGAGCAAATCGAGCAGATTTCCCGTCGATCCAGCGATGAACGAGAGCGCGCCCTCGGGGAGGATCTTCTCCGAGACGAGGAGCTCCATCATGCGGAACGAGAGCAGCGCCGTCGACGTCGCGGGCTTGCTGATGACGGGCATGCCCGCGAGGAGCGCGCACGCGGCCTTCTCCGCGAGGCCCCACGCGGGGAAGTTGAACGCGTTGACGTGCACGGCGACGCCGAGCCGCGACACCCACGCGTGCGCGCCGAAGAGGCGCGGGCTCCGCGCGAGCTGGAACGCCTCGCCGTCCTCGAGGAGCTTCGCTTCGCCGAGCTGCGCGCCGAGGTCCGCGTAGTACGCGAGCGTGCCGATCGCGCCGTCGACGTCGAACTTCGCGTCGGAGCGCGTGACGCCGCCGCTCTCGATGCCGCAGTCGAGGAGCGCGTCGCGGTTCTTGTGGATGACGCCCGACATCGCCTTGAGCATCGCGCCGCGCTGCGCGAACGACATCGCGCGGAGCCCGGGCCCGCCCACGTCACGCGCGTACGCGCGCGCCGCCGCGAAGTCGACGCCGTCGCTGCTCACCTTGGCGAGCTCCGCCTCCGTCGCCGGGTTGACCAGCGTCGTGTGCTTGCCTTGCCCTGCGACCCAGTTACCGCCCACGTGGCTTTTCAGCTCGATCATTGCGGCGGGGAACGTAGCATTTTATTTTTGGGGCTCCCCTCTGCCGTGCTCGCCGCAGGAGCGGCTGCGCGCGGCAGGTCCCCTCCGGGCGTCGGCTTCGCCGCCGCCGAGGGGACGCGGTGGCCATGGGACGCGATGGGAGCTCATGGATCGCTCGCCGCAACGACGCTCCCTCGCTCAGTTCGCTCGTCCTCCTTGCGCAGCGGGGAATCTCATCGCAGTCGGTTGCACGCCGTAGGTGCGCTACGTCGTCGATAACGCATTCGCGTTTCTCAACGCGCTCGAATCCGACGGCGTCTGGTCGATTCAGTGGGTCCTCCGTGCCGCCGAGCCGCGCTTCACCTCACTCGATGCACGGCGGAACGCACGCGAAACTGGTGGCGCCAGCCTCCGGGAAAACGCAGATCTCGTCGAGCGGACAGTTGCATCCGAGGTTCGCGGCGCAAGCCCACCACTGCGCGGGTGGACCGCCCATCGAAAAGTGCTCGCAGAAGTACGCGGGCGCATGGTTGGGCACGAACGGCTTCACGATCGATTGACAGTACATGTCACCGCCGTCCGTCGGATCGCACGACCCCAGCGGGATGTTGAATCCACGCTCGCAAACGCCCGCCTCGAAATCAGGACCCGCAAGCGCGCATCCTCCGCCGGCGAACATCGGCAAGCTCGCGTTTGCCCACGCGACGCAGACCGGATTGCCGACGCTGATTCCGCTGCAGCTCGGCGAAAAAACGTACCAACCCGACGCGTCCCACCCGTTGCAGACGCTCGGTCCGTACGTCGCGCCGTCCGCCTCTACAACGGTTCCGTCATCGCGAACGATCGGATACGAGACGATTGCGCCGCCGCACGCGACAAGGACGACGATCCCCCACCGCTTCACGCTTCAATCGTAGCAGCGCGTTGGCTGGGCCAGCGATTTCGCGATGGGCGCGAACTCGCCACTCGGCGCCCTCGAAGACCACGCGCGCCGCGCTCGCGATCGCCGGATGCGTCGCGAGCGCTTCGTCGAACAGCGGGACGTGCTGCGTGCCGTCCGCTTGCGCCGGGGCGTCTTGGAACGCCCGGCGCAAACGATCGACGTGCGCAGAATCGATCGCGCGCGCGACCACCGCGTAGCCGTCTTGGTCGAGGTCCATCTCGGTACCTGAAGGAGAGACTTCGTCAGCGTGCGGTGGTGCGCGATGCGCGATGCGATTTCAGCGGTGCCGAGTGATGGGCAATCGTTGTGAGAAGGTTTGCGCTGCCCACCGCGCGGTTAGCCAGCCCAGTATATTTACGGTCCCCCGGCCTGGATTGCTGGGACCCCACGCTCACCCGAAGTCCCTCCTTCAGCCGCCGAGATCGGCGCTCCAGTTCGCCTTTTGGATGTCCGCGTTGAGCTCGCGGAGCTTCTTCGCGAGATCGTCGACCTGCTTCTGGAGCTTCGCGACCTCGAGCGTCGCGACCCACTTGATCTCACGCGCGCTGTAGCGCTCGGGCTCCTTCTTCGAGCCGGCGATCGCCGCGATGTAGAGCGCGTGCTGCGCGACGAGCGTATCGCGGTGCGCGATCGCGTCCGTCAGCGTGCGGCCGTCCGCGAGCTTCGTCTTGAGGTTCGTGCGGTTGATCTTCGTCACGAGCTTCTCGAGCTCGCCGAGCGCGCCCACCGCCTGCTTCATGAGCTCGGCGGGCTGCTCGTGGGGCTTGTCGCCGTCTTGCACGACGGCGTTCGCGACGATGCGTTCGCGGAGCGACGCGATCTTCTTCTGGACGTCGGCGCGGAGGAGGAGGGCTTCGGCGAGCTTCATGGGCGTCTCCTGACGTGCCGAGGCTACACGAGCTGACGCCTCAATAACCGACGAACAGGCTCGACCAGGTCGACACGCCGCCGAGCGTCGATTCGATCGTGATCCAGTTCGTGTCCTGGCTCGCCGCGGGGCGAGTGATCGTGAGCGGGACGCGCTCGCCGTTTCGCGCGCTCGTTCGGCAGAGCGAGAGCGTGAGCTCGTCGTCGAGCGAGGTCCAGCTTCCCGTCACCTTGATCGTCCATGGGCCGCCGGTGTCCGCGTCGCTGAACGCGACGAGGTCGACGGTCGTCGTCGCGCCGGCGGGGAGCGCGACGCTCCGTCCGGGGCCGCTCACGTCCGCGATCGTCTGGAAATACGGCGCGTTCACCGCGGGCTGACACGGATCGTGCCCCGCGAGCGACGCGGCGTTCGACCAGATTCGGTGAACGGGATAGCCGAGCTCGCTCGAGACGACCTCGGCTTCGTCCTGGCAGAGATCGCCGATCTCGGCCTGGTACGTCTGGAGCTTTCCGTCGTCGTCGAGCGCGTCGTACGCGGGCGTCGTCCAGACGTGCGGATCGGTCGCGGCCTCGAAGAGCTCGTGCGAGGTGATGCCGGTCATCGAGTGCACGCCGTTCACGCAGCGCGCGATGACCGCGTAGACGATCGACGTCGCGCCGACCATCGCCTCCGAGTGATATCCGCCCCACGTGACGCAGCTGTCGCCCCAGCTCGTTTGGATCGTCGTCGCCCCCGGGTAGTAGACGACGTAGATCGAGCTCGGATCGGGCGATCCGAACTCGACGTGCGCGCCGTCGAGCTTCCCTTGGAGCCACGCGATGACGTCGGCGTCGGTGAGCGTCGCGGGTGGCGTCTCGCTCACGACGATCGGAGCGATCGCGGTCGCAGCACCCACGCCGTATTGCGTCGCGATGCTCGCCCAATAGCTCGACGCGCCGATGGCCTTCGTGAACGCCGCGATGTCGCTCGTGCGATCCTCCGCGGCGAAGACGACCGGGACGATGTGTGGCTGCGCCATCGTCGGGCCGCCCGCGCTCTTCGCGAAGGGGAGGGCGGGATGCGGCGCGGGGTACGTGCTGCTCGGCGTCGAGCCCGCGCCGCAATCGATCGTCGTCGCCGCGTCGAACCCCGCGTCGGCCCCAGCATCGAAGCCTCCCGAAGGCGCGCTCCCGCACGCGAAGAGAAACGAAGCGAGGGAAACGGCGATACGCACGGTCTCAACCGTAGCGAATGGCCGCTCGGCCGTTCAAACGTCGGCTTGCAAGAAATTCCAGAGCGGCGCTGCCCACTGCTCGCCGCCCGCGTCGGTCGGGTGGATGTGATCGGTCTGGAGCACCGGATCGATCGGCCCCGCGTCGAAGTACTTGCAGGGCGCCACGTTCTCCTGAAGCACGTCGTAGATCTTCGGGTTGTACGACCACTTGGGGCGAATCGGCGCGATCCACACGCACTCGCGGCCGTTCTCGGCGAGGTGCGCGGCGAGCTTCTTGATACCGTCGGCGAAGGCCTCGGGGTGCGGCATCGACATCATGTTCGTGCCGAGGTTGAAGAGGACGAGGTCCGGCTTGTACGCGCCGAGGAGCTTGTCCATGCGCTTCTTGTCGATCGTGTAGATCTGCGCGCTGGTCCAGGCGTCCCAGTGGTACTCGACGCCCGCGCCTTCGTAGCGCTTCTTCATGGCGAGCGAGAGGCCGTGCCCGTAGCCGACCATCGAATCGCCGATGTGGAGGACGACGTGCGGCGTCTTCTTCGGCGCCGGAGCTTCGACGGCGACCGCGACCGGCGAGGGCGGCGTGACCACCGGCTCCGTCACCGCGACCGCGCTCGCGACCGTGGCCGTCACCGCCGCCGTGGTTTGAGCGGGCGGATCGGACCGCTGCGCGCAATAGGTGGAAAAAACGAAGAGTCCCAACCCCGCGAGCTCGACGCCCGGAAGCGTCATCCGAGTACTGCGATTCATCTCGGAATCGTCGCTTGGACCTAACGCTTCGGCCCAATTTCCGACGCAATCTCCACGATGCGGTCGACGCTCTTCTCGAGGCCGAGGCTCGAAGTGTCGAGCGTCACGTCCGCCAGCGCGTAGAGGTGGCGGCGCGTGCGGAGGAGATCGCCGAGCTCGCGGCTCGCCGCCGGGCGGCCCTGCATCGGCCTGAGATCGCCCTGCGCCACGACGCGGCGCAGGTGATCGTCCGCGTCGGCGCGCAGCCAGACGGTCTTCGCGTTCTTTCGGAGGAACGCGTACGTCTCCTTGTCGGTCACGATCGACCCGCTCGTCGCGAGCACGGCGCGATCGGTCTCCTCGAGGAATTTCTTGAGCGCCACGCGCTCGACGCGCCGGAAATAAGCCTCGCCGTGCATCTCGAAGATCACGGGCAGGCTCATCCCCGCGTGCTTGGCGACGAGCGCGTCGAGCTCGACGAACGGCACGCCGAGGTGCTTGGCCGCGAGCGACCCGACCGTGCTCTTGCCCGCGCCGCGGAGCCCGAGGAGCGCGATGACCCCGAACGCCGGAGGAGCCTTCTGGGCGATCGCGAGGAGCGCCGCGGGCGTCGTCCCGAGCGCCTCGGCGATGTCGAGCAAGCGCGCGACCGAGACGTTTCCCTCGCCGCCCTCGAGCTGGAGCAAGAAGCGAGGGCTCACGTGCGCCGTCTCCGCGAGCGACTTGAGCGTGAAGCCGCGCTCGCTCCGCTTGGCGCGTACGGCCGCGCCGAGGCTCGCGAGGAACGCGTCGCGCCGCTCCGAATTATAGTGCGCTCGAGTCACGCCCTACGCACTATACGGCACGTCGCGCGGCGGGTGGTATGGTGTCCCGCCATGTCGAGCGGTCAGCCCATTCCGGCGCCGCGTTTGCCGGGGTCGAACGAGCCCATCCCCGTGCGCGCCGCGCCCGAGCCGCGCACGGTCGAGCCGCCGTTCCATCGCGTCGCGCCGCTCACCTTCGCGATCATCGCCGTGAACGTGCTCGTGTTCGCGGGGCAGATCTTCGTCGCGGGCTTCGGCGGGTTCGCGGGCATGCCGGGCTGGGTGCTCCACGCGTTCGGCGGCAACGAGGTGAACGCGACGCTCTCGGAGTACCGCTACGAGACGCTCCTCACGTCGTGCTTCGTCCACGGCTCGCTCATCCACCTCGCGTTCAACATGATCGCGCTCCGCCAAGTCGGGCCGTTCGTCGAACGGGCAGTCGGGCCCGGGCGAATGGCGCCGCTCTATCTCCTCAGCGGGCTCGCGGGCAGCACCGGGAGCACGTTCTTCGGTTGGCTCTCGGGCGGGCAGCGCCTCAGCGTCGGCGCATCGGGCGCGATCTGCGGGCTCATCGGCGCCGCGCTCGTGATCGGCTACCGCGTCGAGGGACCGAAGAGCCCGATCATGCGCGCGATGGCGCGTTGGCTCTTCACGCTCTTCGGCCTCGGTCTCCTCGTGAACTTCCTCTTGAGGCTGGGCGGCGCGAGCACCGGCTTCGACAACGCCGCGCACGCGGGCGGCGCGCTCGCGGGCGCGAGCGTCGCGTTCGCGTGGAGGCGCGGCGAGGCGTACTCGAAATCGGCGAGCGCGTGGATCGTCGTCCTCTGCGGCTGCATCGTCGCGGGCGCGGGCCTCGGCGTCGCGCGCCGGACGCTCACCGATCCGTTCGCGACGATGGGCGTCGACGAGCGCCTCGCGTACGCCACGCGCGCGATCGACGCGGGAAACTGCCGCGACGCGAAGGCCGCGATCACCTCGCTCAAGAAGCTCGCCCCGAACGCGCCCGAGGTTCGCCTCATCCAGCAGAACTACTGGCACCGCTGCGGGCCGTGATGCTCACAGCGCGTTGAACACGACGACCGACGTGGGCGCTGGCGTGTCCGAGCGATGGAGGAACTTGTCGTACGTGGCGATGTAGTGCCAGCCCGTGCCGAGCTCGCCGGGGATGATGCCGTCCTTGTCACCCGTGACCGTCAGCGTTCCGCCGGGGCCGATCTCGAGCGCGCCGTTCCACACGTTGCCTTGTTGCGGGTGGTAGAAATCCGGCGACATCGCGGCGAGCGACGCGGTCTTGATCACGTCGCCCGTCTTCTCGTCGAGCTCGACGATGAAGAGCGCGGTGTGCGCCTCGCCGCTCGGCGTGGCCTTCGAGGTGTAGTCGGCGACGAGCCCGCCGTGACCCGACGCGATGGCGACCGAAGGCTGCGCGTACGACGAGCCGATCACCATGTACGCCGCCGTGCAGTGCGGCTCGTGTCCCGAGCGCTGCACGAACGCGAGGTACTGCGGCGGATATGGCGGCGACGCCACCGCGGTGCCGATCGTGTACTCGCAGTCGCGCGCTTGCACCGTCGCGCCGAGCGTCGTCGACGTGACGTTCGCGGGGAGCGAGCTCGCCCAGACGCCGGTCGTGAACGCGGCGCTCGTGTCCGAGGTGGTGGACGCGCCGCTGCAAGCCACACCGATGCACGCCGCGAGCGCCAAGGGGTACGTCTTCATGCCCTCGAGCTTTGCAAAGTCGCGGCCAACCCGCTTGCGCCACCCCGATCCAGGCGATCGTGCGGCGCACGCGCACGAACGGGGTGCGTCAGCCCCGCATTTCGATCACGTCGTCTTCGATCCGCGCGTAGCGAAGCGTGAGCAGATCGAGCAGGTAGTTCTGGTAGAGCCGCCACGGCGACTTCGAGCCTTGCTTCGGCAGCTGGTCGAGCGCGCGCTGGATGTATCCCGAGCTGAAGTCGAGGATCGGCGACTCGTCGACCTCGCCGCGCCTTCGCGCGACGACGATGCGCTGCCCGCGCTTGTCCATCTCGTTGAGCATTCGGCACGCGAACTCGCAGCTGAGGTCGCATTTGAGCGTCCACGAAGCGTTCGTGTAGCCGAGCGCGACGGCGAGGTTCGGCACGTCGCTGAACATCGTGCCTTTGTAGGTGAGCGTCTTGGCGACGTCGATGCGCTTGCCGTCGACGGTGAGCTCCACTTTTCCGAGCAGCGAAATGCGGAGGCCCGTCGCCATGACGACGAGATCGGCTTCGAGTGTCTTGCCCGACTCGAGCCGGATGCCTTTCTCGACGAATTTCGCGATGCGATCGGTCACGACCTCCGCGCGCCCGTCTCTGAGCGTTTCGAACAGATCGCCGTCGGGTACGAAGCAGAGCCGCTGGTCCCACGGGTCGTAGGTCGGCGTGAAGTGCGCGTCGACGTCGACGCGATCCCTCAGGTTCTTTCGGACGGCGCCGACGAGGAAGCGCTTCATCCGCTTGGGAAAGCGACGCGAGAGGTTGTACATGGCCATGCCGATCGCGACGTTCTTCCACCGCGTGACGTCGTAGGCGACGTGCTCGGGGAGCTTTCGTGCGAGGAATCCCGCGACGCGATCCACCGCGGGGAGCGACACGACGTAGGTCGGCGAGCGCTGGAGCATCGTCACGTGGGCCGCGCGCTTCGCGAGCTCGGGCACGAGCGTGACCGCGGTCGCCCCGCTGCCGATCACGACGACGCGCTTGCCCGCGTACTCCACGTCGTCGGTCCATTTCTGCGGGTGGACGACGCGCCCGCGGAAGCGATCGATGCCCTCGAAGTCCGGCGTGTAGCCCTTGTCGTAGTCGTAGTAGCCGCTGCACATGAGGAGGAAGTTGCACGTCATGCGGACGATCTCGCCCGACGCGGTGCGCACCTCGAGCGTCCAGCGCGCGGCGTCGCTCGACCACGAGGCCTTCTCGACGCGGTGATCGAAGCGGATTTTCCGGTCGATTCCGAATTCGCGCGCCGTGTCGCGCACGTACTCGAGGATCGCGGGGCCGTCGGCGATCGCCTTCGCGCCCCTCCAAGGGCGGAACGAGTAGCCGAGCGTGTACATGTCCGAGTCGGAGCGGATGCCGGGGTAGCGGAACAAATCCCACGTGCCGCCGATCGCGCCGCGCGCCTCGAGGATCGCGTACGAGCGGCGCGGGCATTTCGTCTGCAGGTGGTAACCGGCGGCGATGCCCGAGAGGCCCGCGCCGACGACGATGACGTCGATGTGCTCCATCAAAACCTCACTTGTGCTGCATACACGGTGTCCGTCGCGGACGTGCTCGCGCCGCCGAGCACGTAGAGATAGTTGCCTGCGACGACCGCGGCGCCGTTCGTCCGCGGCGAGGGCAGCGGCGCTTGCGTGGTCCACGCGCCGAGCGCGCCGCTCGCGCCGGCCTGCGCCGAGATCACGTCGTTTCGAGTCGTCCCGCCGAAGATCTGATCGCGCCCGCCGATGACGAAGACCCAATCGTCGGCCGAGGCCGCGACGCCGAACGTCGTCGGCTTCGGCAAATCTGCGACGGCGATCGGAGCCTGCACGCCGGAGGGGACGATCTGCGCGCCCGCGCCCGACTTCAAGACGACGTTGCCCGCGTCCGCGTCCGAGTAGCCGCCGAGCACGTACGCGTACGTCGTGCCCGAGACGTTCGCCGTCGCCCACTGCGGCCGCCCGCGGAACTCGGAGAGGAAATCGAGATCGTCCCACGCGTCGAGCGGCGCGCTCGCCGAACCGCGCAAGAGCGCGCACGAGCCCGAGAGCTTCGAGACCGTCGCCCACACGTGATCGCCCGTCGAGAACGCGAGCGCGTCGAACGTGTCGATGCCCGCCGGGAGCGTGCCGGCCTGAGCGAGGCCGGAGACCGGGAACGTGCCGTCGCTCGCGATGTCCGCGGAGTAGACGTGGCCGGTGTTCGCCGCGTCGTCGTAGATGCCGTCGATCACGTAGAGCGTGCTGCCCACGCCCACCGAGGTGCACTCCGTGACGGGCGAGGGCGCGTGACCGGCGACCTTCCAGGGATCGAGCGTGCCGTCGTCGTGGAATTTGGCGACGTCGATCTCGTCGAGCTTGGTGAACCCGCCTTCCGAAGCGTAGTTGCCGCCGATCGCGACGACGTAAGAGCCGACGACCGCGGCGCAGAAGTTCGCGCGCGCGTGCGGAAGCGGCGCGAGTGTTTGCCAGAGGCCGACCGTGCCGTTCGCGCGGAGCCCGACGGCAGCCTCGACGGCCGCGTCGGTCGACGCGTCTTGCGCGGCGGAGCTCGTGCCGCACGCTGCGAGCGCGAGGAAGAGAAGCGAGCGAAGAGGAGTCACCGTGCGAAAGCGTCGCCGATCCCGGACAAATTGCAACCGAGAGCGGGTGGATCTCAAAGGAGCGCCGCGATCGACTCCACGTGCTCGTCGATCACGTCGAGCGCGCGGAGCGCGTCGCGTAGGCGGAGCGCGTAGTCGGCGTTCGCGCCGCTCGGGCCGCGGCGCGCGCGGATGACCTCGGCGATCTCGCGCTCGGAGAGCGGGCCGAGGAAGTGCTCGTTCTTCGGGCCCGCGACCCACGTGACGGCGCGCGCGAACGCGGCGCTCCCTGGCGCGTCGAAGAGCTCGAGCGTGAGCCGCTCGAACCCCGCTTGCTCGCGCGCGTCGAGCGCCGAGAGGATCGCGTCAGCGCCTCGCGGATCGATTCGGTACGCGCACCCGCCGCACACGGCGCCATCGCTCGCGACGAGCGTGACCACGCGGCCCGGCGCCTCCGGGACGCCGCGGTGATCGGGCGAGCCCTGCCAGAACCTCCGCGCCCACGACGACACGTACGCGCGCCGCCGCTCGACGTACGGGAAATCGGGACGAAAGATCAGCGAGCCGTAACCGAAGATCCACATCGCTACGGGATCGTGGCCACCGCGACGAACTTCGCGCCGCCCGTGCCGCCCACCGACTGCGGCGCGGAGAACGTGCCCGCGGTGAACGTCGCGTACTTGACGCCGCCGCCGCTCTCGGCCCACGCGACGACCGCGTCCGTCCCGCACACGCCCGGCGCGGCAGACGGCGCCGAGAGGATCACCGGGTCGTTCTGCGCGACCACCGGCGAAGGGGCGGTCCACGCGCTCGCGCCGTCCCACGTCGAGAAATACGGCTTCTTGTCGGACCCGCGGAAGACGAGCAGCGCCTTGCCGCCGGGGAGCGGCGCGAGCGTGATCGGATCGTTCGAGAACGCGTTCAGCGTCGACGAGCATCGGCGTCGCGTTCCACGTGCCGCCCTTGCGATCGACGGCCATCACTTTGTAATCGGTCACGCGGAGGTACGCGGCGAGAAGCTCGGACGCGCCGCCGGTGAGCGTGATGATCGACGGCGGGATCGTGTTCTGCACGGCGGCGCCAGACTGCTGGTGCGCGGGCTGCCACGTCGCGTTCCAGCTCTGATCGTAGAGGTACGAGTTCGACCCGGCCTGCACGAGCACGAGATCCGTCCCCGTCGCCGCGGCGCTCGGCGCGCGCGCGCCGAAGCTCTGGCTCGACCCCGAGCCGCCGACGGGATCGCTCGCCGAGTCCCACGTCTTCTGCGTGTACTCTGCATGAACATACTTGTAGTTTACATCTTGAAAGACGAGGTGCGCGGTGCCCGAGAGGGGCGCGAGCGACGGGCCGTCGATCGTCTTCGCGGACGCGACGGGCGCCGGGTCCGCCCACGAGGACACGTAAGGCGTCGACTCGAGGGCGCCGCCGCTCTGCGCGAGGACGCCGAGGAGGCCACCGTCGAAGCGCGCGATCGCGATCGGGTTGGCGCAACCGAGCTCCGTGCCGCAGTCGTTCACCGAGCCGGGGAGCGGAGCCGCGAGGATCGACGAGCCCGCGGGGCCTCCGGCGCCGAACGCCGACGTCGCATTTCCGCCGAGGAAGGCGAGCGTCGAAGCGCACGTGGGCGCGTCTGCCGGCGCGTCTTCTGGCGCGTCGTTGCCCGAGTCGACGACGGGCGGAGCGTCCGGCGCCGCGTCGGACCCTCCGTCGTACGTGGGGCCGTAGACCTTCGGTGTGGAGCTACACGCGCAAAGCGCAAGGAGAAGAAGCGAGCGCACGGCACCTTCGTAGCATGTTGCACCACTGGCGCACGCGCCGCGGCGCGGTAGGCTCCGCGCCGAATGAAAGCGATCCGCATCCACGAATACGGCGGGCCCGAGGTCTTGCGCTACGAAGACGCGCCCGATCCCATCCTCGGAGACGACGACGTGCTCGTGCGCGTCCACGCGACCAGCGTGAACCCCGTCGATTGGAAGGTCCGCAAGGGCCTCGCGAAGGACTCGCTGAAGTACGAGCTGCCGATGATCCCGGGCTGGGACCTCTCGGGCGTCGTGCTCGCGACGGGCGCGAGGGTGACGCGCTTCCTCACCAAGGGCGAAGATGTCTACGGCCGCCCCGACATCAAGCGCAACGGCGCGTACGCGGAGCTCATCGCCGTGCGCGCGACCGAGCTCGCGAAGAAGCCCGAGTCGATCGACCACGTGCAGGCCGCGTCCGTGCCGCTCACCGCGCTCACCGCGTGGCAAGCGCTCTTCGACGCGCCGCCCGGTTTCCAGGGCGCGCGCCTCCAGCCGGGGCAGACCGTGCTGGTCCACGCGGCGTCGGGCGGCGTCGGGTCGTTCGCCACGCAGCTCGCGAAGCAGCACGGCGCTCGCGTCATCGGCACGTGCTCCACCGCGAACGTGGAGTTCGTGCGCTCGCTCGGCGCCGACGAGGTCGTCGACTACACCAAGACGCGCTTCGAGGACGCGGTCCACGACGCCGACGTGGTGCTCGATCTCGTCGGAGGCGACACGGCGGAGCGATCGTGGAAGACCCTCAAAAAAGGCGGAATCCTCGTGTCGATCGTCTCGCCGCCGAGCGCGGAGGTCGCCGCCACGCACGGCGCGCGCGCGGGCTACGTCTTCGTCCAACCCTCGGCGGATCAGCTCGCGTCGATCGCGACGATGATCGACGCGGGAAAGCTCCGCACGAACGTCTCGAAGGTGCTCCCGCTCGCGCAGGCGCGCGAGGCCCACGAGCTCAGCGAGTCACGGCACGTGCGCGGCAAGATCGTCCTCACCTGCGCGTGATAACTTCGGGGCGTGCGTGTCGCGCTCGCCTTCGCTTGCCTCGTCGCCGCGTGCGGCGCGAGGACCGAGCTCCGCGGCGGCGGCGGCGACTCGAGCGCGCCCGACGCGTCCCCGAGCGACGCGTCGAGCGACCACGTCACGCCGCTCGCGTGCACGTCGGGCCTCGTGCAGCTCGCGACGACGGGGAGCCAGCCCGACGAGATCGCGCTCGACCAGGGCTGGATCTACTGGCACGACGAGACGGGCATCTTCCGCGTGAAGACCGACTGGACCGCGACGGAGACCGTCGTGGGCTCCGCTGCGTATTTCTGGCCGGATCTCTCGGCGTTCGTGATCGCCAGCGGGCACGTCTACTACGGGAGCGGCGCCGACGAGGTCTGGCGCGCGCCGCTCGATTCGAGCGAGCCGTCGATGCTCATCGATCACGTGCCGAAGCCCGGCTTTTCCGCGAGCTCGCAGCGCGTCTACGTTTGGTCGCGCGTCACGATCGACACGCCCATCTGGCGCTACGACTTCGGCGGACAGCCCGCTGCCGGCGGCGCGTTCCTCCAGCACGCGCCGATCGAGATGACGTTCGGACCCGTGGAGACCGCGTACGCTGCGTCCGACCCGGACGTCGTCGCGATCGATTTCGCGCAGCCCACGCCGGCGCTCGAGCACCTGAGCGGGCTTCCGGCGTCCGACATCGCCATTTCCGGCAACGACCTCTATTTCACGAGCAACGACGTCACGAACGGCGCGCGCGTGATGCACCTGCTCCTTCCGTCGCTCAAGACCGCGCCGATCGCCGACACGGTCGGGGCGTTCGCGCTCGCGCAAGACGCGAACGATTTGTATTTCACCGACGGCAAGAACCTCCGCGTGCGGCGCATCGCAGGAAAGACCGGTCCCGTCACCGACGTCGCCTCGGTCGCGCCCGATTTCGCGCCGATCGACGTGGTGGTCGACGACACGTGCGTCTACTGGACGAGCGCGCCGCAGACCGGCACCGCGGGCGCGATCATGGCCGCGCCGAAGCCGTGAAGCTCGCGGTCCGCGCACGTTGCCTTCGCCGCGCCAGGCGCTAAGGTCCGGCCATGCCGCTCCCCGCACCCCAGGGCACCTCGCGCATCACGGACCTCGACGACGCCTGGACGCTCCCGCGCGCCGGCACGCGCTACCGCGGGATCCGCGTCGGCGCCGAGAAGGTGCGCGAGCGGTTCGCGAGCGGGCCGCGCTGCGTCTCGGTGCGCACGCTGCCTCTGAGCTCGGCGCTCTACCCGACGAAGTACGCGTTCCGCGGCGCAGCGATCTCGCCCGTGCCGCTCGTGTCGTTCACGCATCGGTGCCTGCTCGTGCAGTTCTTCCAGCGCGGCACGCTCAAGAACCTCCTCTTCAACCCGACGGACATCGTCGCCGCGCGGGAGACGCCGTATTTCAAGTACCTCATCGAGAAGTTCGGGCGCTTCGAGAAGCTGATGATCAAGCGCTACGACCCGCTCGAGAAGCAGCTCGAGGCGCTCGGGCTCGGCAACGCCGACATCGACTACATCGCGTTCGATCACTTCCACACGCAGGACCTCCGCGGCCAGCTCGGCACCGACGACGGCCGCCTCGCGCCACGATTTCCGAACGCGACGCTGCTCGCGCCGAAATCCGAGTGGGACGACTGGGATGACCTCCACCCGATGCAGCGCGCGTGGTTCATCGCCGACGGGCGCAAGGGCGTCAGCACGAAGCGCGTCACGCTCACCGACGGTGATCTCCTCATGGGCGACGGCGTGATGATCCTCCGCACGCCGGGCCACACGAGCGGAAACCAAACGCTCTTCGTGAACACCGAGTCGGGCGTTTGGGGCACGAGCGAGAACGGCACGTGCGCCGACTGTTGGACGCCGCTCGAGAGCGAAATCCCGGGCGTCGCGACGACCGCGATGCGCGAGGACCTCGAGGTGCTCATCAACGACAACACGCCCGAGAGCGGCGCCGATCAGCACACGTCGATGGTGCTCGAGCGCACGATCGTCGATCGCGTGAAGGGGCGCCCCGCGTTCTGCCAGATGTTCCCGTCGACCGAGATCACGCCGACGGCGCTGACGCCGGGCCTCGCGCCGACCGTGCTCCACAAAGCGGTGACGCACGGCACGGTCACCAAGCCCGCTCGAGCGCGCGACAAGAGCGAGCGCCTCAGCCCCGCAACGGGCGCAGCATAAAGCGCAACCTGTGCCGCCGACGACGGCACGCCCAATGCCTCACACGTGGGCATGAAAGCCCTCGTCGTCTACTTCTCTCGCTCCGGACACACCGAACAGGTCGCTCGCGCGGTGGCCGACGCGCTCCAGGCGGAGCTCGAGCCGATCGGCGATGGCACGAAGCGCCGCGGTCTCATCGGCTATTTGCGCAGCGGCTTCGAGGCCGCGACCAGACGCATGCCGGACATCGCGCCGCCGACGCACGACCTGTCGCAGTACGACCTCGTCGTCATCGGCACGCCGATCTGGAACGCTTCGGTCTCGAGCCCCGTGCGCGCGTTCCTCACGCGCAACCGTGCTCAGCTGAAGCGCGTCGCGTTCTTCTGCACGATGGGCGGCCGCGGCGCCGAACGTGCGTTCCGCGAGATGGAGCGTGCGTCGGGTCGTCGTCCGGCCGACGTGCTCGTGCTGCGCGAGCGCGACCTCCGCGGGGACTGGCGCCGGTCGATTCGATCGCTTCGTGCGCGAGGTCCGCTCCGTGCTCGAGCCCGTCGAGCGCGCCGTTCCCGCGGCCTGACCGCCGAATTTGCTGCAGAGCTCCACTCGTGGTCGAATCCATGAGTGCGACGCACTCTCGTCCTCGTCGGCGCGATCCTCGCGGCGTGCGGTCAATCGCCGAATGCGCCCGCTGACGGCGGCTCGCTCGATGTCGCGAGCCCGAGCGACGCTGCGAGCGACACGGCCGCCGACGCCGTGAGCGTGAAGTGCACGCCAGGCCAGCTCCGCTGCACCGACGACAAGGCCGCGACGCAGACTTGCGACGAGTCCGGAAACTGGGACCCCGGGCTTACGTGCACGAACCAGACGTGCGTGAACGGGGCCTGCGCTGGCGTCTGCGCGCCGGGACAGACGCAGTGCAGCGGGAATACGCAGCAAGCGTGCGACGGGTCGGGGAATTGGGCGACGAGCACGACGTGTCCCGTCGCGTGCTGCAGCGGCGCGTGCGTCGACACGAACACCGACGTGAACCACTGCGGCTCGTGCGGCGCGACCTGCGCCGCGGGCTACTCGTGCGGCACGAGCTACACCGCGTTCACCGGAGCGCAGCCGGCGAACTGGGTCGCGAACGGCTCGGCCACGTACGACAGCGGAGACAACGCCGGGCAGCTCACCGACACCGGCACCGCCGAAGCGGGCACTTGGATCTACGCGCACCCGATCACGATCGACTCGGCGACGATCCAGTTCGATTTCTACGTGGGTGGCGGCACGGGCGCCGACGGGATGGCGTTCGTGCTCGAGAAGGACGGCTCCACGGCGCTCGGCGCGGGCGGCGGTGGATTCGGCGTAAGCGGGCTCAGCGGCTTCGCCGTCGAGCTCGACACGTACAACAACGCGGCCTGTCTCGACGCGAGCGCGAACCACACCGGCATCGACAGCCTCGTGTCGTGCAGCGGCATGCCCACGGCCCTCGTGGAGAACGACTCGCCCGGGTTCACGATCGCCGACGGCGTCTGGCACACGATGGTCGTCCAAATCGTCAACGGTGCGTTCAACGTCACCGCGAACAACACCGCACAATTTTCGAATTATACGCCCTCGGGCTGGGCCAACGGGTCCTATTACCTCGGCTTCGGTGGTGGAACCGGCGGCGACACGAACTATCACCGCGTGCGAAATGTGAGCGTGAAGTTCGACACCGGACACTGTTATTAAGGTGCTCGGCATGTCCGTACGCCCGATCCTCGTCGCCGCGGCTTCGGTCGCGGTCTTTGGCTTCGGCGCGTGCTCTTCGCCGCAGACGGTGCACGGCGTGTTCATCGCGCCGACGAGCCTCGACGAGCTCGAGAACGAGCATTTCTTCGATCACCCGTTCCCGAGCGACATTCGCCGTGACGCCGACGGCAAGGTGCACCTCGGCGGCATGCTCAACCCGTCGCTCAACAAAGTCGTGCAGCAATACGAGGACTCGACGATTGGGCTCCTCGACGGCTTCTCGCCCGCGGCGTCCGCGTACTTCTTGTTCGACGGCGATCTCGACACGTCGACGCTCCCGAATTCGCCGCAAGGCGCGCTCTCGGCGAGCTCGTCGATCCAGCTCGTCGACGTGGACCCCGCGTCGCCCGAGCACGGGCAGCGCAAGCTCGTCGAGTGGTACTTCCGCGCGAGCGAGGGGATGTACTGGGTGCCGCACACGCTCGCGGTCGCGCCCGCGCACGGCTATCCGCTCCGGCCGAAGACGCGTTACGCGCTCGTGGTCACGCGCGCCGCGCGAGGAGTCGGCGGCGGGCTCGTCTTGCCGAGCAAGGATCTGCTCGAGGTCCTGGACCTCCTGCCGACGTCGCCTCACTCGCAGGCGACGCACGACGCATTCGCGCCGTCCGTCTCGGAGCTCGAGGCTGCGGGCGTCCCGCGCGCCGACATCGTGCAGCTCACCGTGTTCACGACGAACGATCCGACCGACGAGCTCTTCCGCGTGATCGACGCCGAGAAGAAGGATTTTCCCGCGCCGACGATTGACCCGTCATCGTGGACGCTCGTGAAAGAAGATCTCTACAAGGACATCTTCGAGGGTTGGTACGGGCCCGCGCCGAACTACCAAGCCGGCGTCTTGCCGTTCAAGAACGCGGGCGACGGCGGCGGCTTCGTGTTCGACGACCAGGGAAATCCCGTGCTCCAGAGCACGTTCGACATGCGTTTCTCGCTCGTCGTGCCGCGCGAGCAGACGTGCCCGATGCCGGCGGAGGGCTACCCGCTCGTCCTCTACGCGCACGGGACGGGCGGCAGCTTCGAGTCCGTGTGGAAGGAAGCGAACGGCTTCGGCACGACGCTCCCGCCGAAGTGCGTCGCGGCGATGGGCGTCGATCAGATCTTCCACGGGGCGCGCCCGGGCGCTCCGCCGCCGAACGATCCCAACTACGAAAACGACGTCGACCTCCTCTTCTTCAACCTGTTCAACCCGGTCGCCGCGCGCACCAACGGGCGACAGGCCGCGGTCGACGTCGTGCAGCAGGCGCGCCTCTTCTCCGAGTCGCACGCGACCGTGCCGGCGTTCATGTCGCCGAGCGGCAAGGAGATCAAATTCGACGCGACGAAGCTCATGTTCGTCGGTCACTCTCAAGGCGGCGTGAACGGCCCGCTCTTCCTCGCGGCCGACGATCAGACTCGCGGCGGCGTGCTCTCGGGGACGGGCGCGATGATCACCGTCGCGCTCCTCGAAAAGACGCAGCCCGCGCCGTCGGTGGCCGGCGCCGTCCGCACGCTCTTGGGCCTCGCCAGCGCCGACTACGACACGGAGCTGAACCTCTTTCACCCGGTCATCAACCTCGCGCAGACGATCGTCGATACGACCGATCCGGTTCACTACATGCCGTACATCATCTCGCACCCGCGTCACGGCATCGCGAAGAGCATCTACCAGACCGAGGGCATCGCGCTCGGCGACGCGTGCACGACGGACGCGGACTGCCCCGGCGCGCCGTGGAAATGCAACGCGCAGAGCGTGTGCGAGAACGGCGACAGCTACGCGCCGCCGCACGGGATTGAGATCGCGTCGGTCGCGCTGGGCCTCCCGCGTGAGCTCCCCGGCGTGCGCCCCGTGCTCGAGGCTTCTTACGGAAACATCGGCGACGTCACGGTCCCGCCGACGGGCCTCGCGGGAAACCTCGCGGGCGGCAAGGCGAGCGGCGTGCTCGGGCAGTTTGCGCCGCTTCAGGGGAGCGACGGGCACTTCGTCGTCTTCGACATCCCCGCGTGCCGCGACCAAGCGGCGCAATTCGTCGCGAACCTCGCCTCGGATCCCGTCGGCCGCGTACCCGCTTTGAAGTGATGTCCGGTCGGCGCGGGCTGTCCGTCTTGTATGGCGGTCATGAACCGCGCACGCCGCAACGCAACCCGCATTCGCGCCGAGCTCCGCAAGGCGTACGAGCGCGCGCGTGTGGGCGAGCGCTCCCGCGGGGAGGACGAGGCGCGCATCGCGCAGGTGCTCGCGGTCGACAACCGCCATCGCCGCGTCGATGCCCACGTCGAGAACGCCACCCCGCTCGCGCGCCCGCTCCTCCGCGTCGTCGCCGAGCGCGCGCCGAGCCTGCTCGAGCCGGACTACCTCCCGGTGCTCGAGCTCGTCGCGACGCTTCCTCACGCGCGCCTCGTCGACGCGTGGGCGCCGCGCGCGAAGGGCCGCAAAGCTCGCCTGATGTCGCTGCTCGAGCACCTCTTCGCGACGGTGCCCGTGCCGTCGGTGCTCTGGCGCGGCTTCTTCGACGCGGCTCGCAACGTGCTCGCGCCGCTCGTCGTGTGGGTCGCCTCCGGCGGCTCGCTCTACGAGTACGCGAAGTCGCGCCTCGCGATCCCGCTCACCCGCAAGACGTGCCACCTCGCGCTCGCGGCGCGCTCGGAGGACTCGCTCCTCCACGCGATCCGTCGCGCGCAAGTTCTCGCGCTCGGTGGCGACGCGGCGCTCGCGAACGCGTGGGCTGACTCGGTCCACGCGTCGGCGATCCGTACGCGCGCGTTCGAGGCGTTCTTCGTCGTGGTGCTCGAGTGGCTCGCGCAGCGCGAGCACCGCGCGGAGGACGTCCCGATCCTGATCGACTACGCCGCGTCGCGCTTCGCCGAGAACCCCGCGTTCTCGATGAAGGGCCGCACGGTGGAGGCATTTCTCCGCGACGCGCGCGCGTGGCACGTCGACCTCGCGAAGCTCCGCGAGGTGGAGCAGTCCATGTTCCGCCCCTCGGGCTTGCAGCCGATGGAGCTCGCGCGCGAGAAGCCGACGCGCGTCGTCTGGCGCGTGGAGGAGATCATGACGGCTCAGGATCTGTTCGAGGAGGGCCGCCGCATGGGCCACTGCGTGTACTCGTACGTGCAGGCGGTCCAGTCCGGCGCCACGTCGATCTGGATCCTGACCATGGAGGACGGCACTGGTCCAACGGGCCGCTGGGCGATGCTCACCATCGAGGTGCGCAACGCCACGCGTGCCGTCGTTCAGGCGCGCGGCCGCTTCAACCGCATGCCCACCGACGAGGAGCTCAAGGTGCTCGCGCGCTGGGCGGCGTCGAACGGGCTCACGCTCGCGCTTCGGTGATCACGTGAGCCGCTTTTCGTACACGTTGTCGCACCACTCGTTCGCGAGCTCGTCGATGAGCACGAAGCCGCTCTTCTCGTAAAGCCTTCGTGCCTCGACGAACTTGCGCGACGAGTCCAACCAGATGCGGTCGTAGCCCGCGCTATTCGCGAACGCCTCGGCGTGCGCGTAGAGCGCGCGGCCGACGCCGCGTCCGCGCGCGCCCTTGCTCACGTAGAGCCGCTTGAGCTCGCACGTCGCGCCTTGTTTTGGCCGGATCGCGACGGTTCCGACGATCTTGCCTTCAAGCTCGGCGACCCAGAACCCGGCCTTCGCGTTGCCATAGCCGTCGTCGATCGACTCGAGATCGCGTCGCACTCCAGAGGCGTGCGACGAGAATCCGTACTCGGCGAGCACCGTCGTGACGAGCGCGACGACGGCGTCGAGGTCTTCTTTGCGGTACGCGCGGATCATCCGAAGAGCCCCTCGAGCGGACCGCCGCGGACGGCAAGCGCCTCGACGCGCGCCGTCACCGCGGGATCTTCCTCGAGCACGGGCGAGTGCTGCGGCTTGAGGCGCGCGTCGATCACGATCGACCCCGTGCAGCCCCACGCTTTGTCGCGGACGAACGCGCCGACGCCATGCACGTGGCGCGCGGGATCCGAGCGTGTGAACGTGACCCAGAGGAAATTCGCGAGCGTGCGCGCCGTGAGCTCGGCGTCGTCGGCGATCACGACGAGCGGGAAGCCTCGGATCGCGTCGCCCGAGAACCGCGCCGAGAACGCCTCCGCGGTCTCGCGCGTCTCGACCACGAGCACGCCCGGCATCGCCACGCGCCCGAGAGCGGACTCGGTCGCGAGCGTCCGCTTCCGCTCGCCGCACGCCGCGAAGACGACCTTGGAGCCCTCGTTGAGCGCGGACCCCGAGTAGTCGAGCGTGTCGATCGTCGTGTGCGTCTGGAAATGCAGGTCGCGCGTGGGATCGATCCGCTCGAGCAGGTGAGCGAAGAACGCGCGCACGTCGCTCGCGCGGTCCTTGTAGTCGCCGCCGTCGACGATAAAGACGTACTTCGCGAGCGAGAGCTGGCCTTGCCCGAGGAGCGCGTTGGCCTGCGTCAAAAGCTCCATCGGGCGCGTCGTCGCCATGTACGGCGCGTACCGCTCGCTTCCGATCGCGAGCAAAAGCGGGTGCACGCCCGCCTCGTCGACGGCGTGCACCTCGCGCACGCCGGGGAGCACGCTCGCGACCGTCGCGCCGAAGAGCTCGTGGATGATCTCGCCGAAGATCGAGTCCTCCTGCGGCGGTCGGCCGACGACCGTGAACGGCCAAATCGCGTCGCGCCTGTGCGTCACCGACTCGACACGCATCAAGGGGAAATCGTGGGCCTCGGAGTAGTAGCCGAGGTGATCGCCGAACGGCCCTTCGCGCTTCAAGGCGCTCGCGTCGACGTGTCCTCGAATGACGAAGTCCGCGTCGGCGTAGATGCTCGGGGTCCCGCGCACCCATCGCGTCGCGCGGCCCGCGAGGACTCCGGCGAAGAGCACCTCGGGCACGCCCTCGGGCAGCGGGAGCACCGCCGCGAGCGTCATCGCGGGCGGGCCGCCGACGAACACGTTGACGCGAAGCGGCTCGCCGCGCGCGAGCGCCGCTTTGTGGTGAACGCCGATCCCGCGGTGGATCTGGTAGTGGAGGCCGACCTCGCGATCGGTCACGTAGTCGTTGCCCGAGAGCTGCACGCGGTACATGCCGAGGTTCGACTTCGAGACGCCGGGCGCGTCGGGGTGCTCGGTGTAGACGAGCGGCAACGTCACGAAGGGCCCGCCGTCGCGCGGCCACGCCCGCACACGCGGGAGATCCGAGACGCGCGCTTGGACCTCGAGCGCTGGACCCTTGCGCACGAAGCGCGGGAGCGCGTGCGACAGCGCGCCCGGGAGCGAAGCCGCGGAGAGCGGGTGCCGCAGCATCTGGGCGGGCGAGAGACGCGCTGCGAGGAGCGCGCGCGCCGCGTCGAGCCCGTGGCGAAGGATGTAATATGCACGTTCCTTCGTGCCGAACAGGTTCGACGCGAGCGGGAACTTCGAGCCCTTCGCGTTGCGGAAGAAGAGCGCCGGGCCGCCCGCGGCGAAGACGCGTCGATGAACGGCGGGGATCTCGAGATCGGGATCGAGCGGCGCGTCGATCACGCGCAGCTTCCGCGACTTCTCGAGGTCGTCGATGCACTCTCGGAGCGAGCCGTAAGCCATCTCGGAAGCGGACATTAGGGTAACCTCCGGCCGTTGACGATTGCCTTCCTCACCAGCGAAGAGCTGAAAGACCTCACCGACGACGATCGGCTCGCGATCGCGCCGCTCCGCGCGCGCGGGCACGAGGTCGTCCCCGCCGTCTGGACGCGCGATCCGGATTGGGCGTCGTTCGACATGACGATCATCCGTTCGCCTTGGGACTGGCAGGATCACGAAGCGCGGTTCGGCGCGCTGCTCGAGACGTTCGAGAAGGCGCCCTATCGCGTCGAGAACCGAGCTGCGATCCGCTGGCACGACAAGTCGTACCTCCTCGATCTCGAAAAGCGCGGCGTTCGAATCATCCCGACACTCGGCGCGCATGGGCCCGAAGAGGCTCTCTCGATGGCCGAGAAGTGGCCCGTCGCCATCGTGAAGCCTTCGCTCGCGGCGGGCGGCCATCGCATGGCGCGCATCGACCGCACGCACAGAACGATCGACTTCGACGTGGGCGGCGGCTTCTACTTGGTGCAGCCGTTCGTGGAAGAGGTCGAGACCGAGGGCGAGTGGTCGCTCGTGTTCTTCGACGGCGTTTACAGCCACGCCGTGCGAAAGCGCGCGAAGGCCGGCGAGTATCGCATCCACGTCGAGCACGGCGGAAGCGTCGAGCACACCGCGCCACCACGCGAGATCCTCGCGGACGCCGAGCGCGCGATCGCCGCCGCGGGCGAGACCTTCCTCTTCGCGCGCGTGGACGGCATCATGAGCCGTTCGCTCGGCGGCTTCGTGCTCACGGAGCTCGAGGTCGTGGAGCCCGAGCTCTTCCTTCGCGCGCACCCGCAAGCGCCCGTGCGGTTCGCCGAAGCCATAGCGAAACGGCTATGATGGGGCATGCCTTTCGAGCTCGTGATCAACGGCCGAACGCGCGTGGTGCGCGACGAGCCCGCGCACCGCAGCCTGCTCACGTGGCTGCGTAGCGAAGGCCTCACCGGAACGAAAGAAGGCTGCGCCGAGGGCGACTGCGGCGCGTGCACCGTCGTCATCGTCGAGCGCGGCGGAAACGGCGCGCCGACGTACCGCGCGATCAACGCGTGCATCGCGCTCTTGCCTTCGATGGCGGGCCGCGAGATCTGGACCGTCGAGGGCCTCGCTGGCGCTGACGCGCCGAAATTGGAGGCGCTCCACCCCGTGCAGCGCGCGATGGTCGAGACCTACGGCTCGCAGTGCGGCTACTGCACGCCGGGCTTCGTGATGTCGATGTTCGAGGGCTACTACCGCGACGAGAAGGACCCCGCGAAGATCGGCGAGCAGCTCCACGGAAACCTCTGTCGCTGCACCGGCTATCGGCCGATTCGCGACGCGATGACCGCCGCGCTCGCCGCGCCGCGCAAGGCCGACGACCTCTTCCAGCTGCGCTTGAAGAAGGACGTAGCGCCGCTCGCGGCGATCGAGCACGCGGCGCGGGGCGAGCGGTTCTTCCGGCCGACGACGATCGATGCACTCTGCAAGCTCCTCGCGGAGCACGAGGACGCCGAGCTCGTCGCGGGCGCCACGGAGATCGGCGTCGAGATCAACAAGAAGGCCCGCGCGTTCCCGACGCTCGTCGCGACCGACGGCGTCCCCGAGCTCCAGCGCGTCTACGCGCGACGACCGCGGGTGGCACGTCGGCGGCGCGGCGACGCTCACCGCAAATCGAAGAAGCGCTCGAACGGCGAGCTCCCCGCGATCGACAAGATGCTCCGCGTGTTCGCGTCGCGGCAAATCCGGCACCGCGCGACGCTCTCGGGAAACATCGTCACCGCGTCGCCCATCGGCGACATGCCGCCGATCCTCCTCGCGCTCGACGCGGAGATCACGCTCCGCTCCGTGCGCGGCGAGCGCCGCGTGCCCATCGACTCCTTCTTCACGGGCTACCGCAAGACGGTGCGCGCGCGCGACGAGGTCGTCACCGAGATCTCCTGGCCGCACGCGCCGCCCGGCGTCACGCGCCGCTTCGACACGTACAAGGTCTCGAAGCGCCGCGAGCTCGACATCAGCATCGTCGCGGCCGCGTTCGTGCTCGACGTGAAGAGCGGCGTCGATCGAGCGCGCGCGCCTCGCGTACGGCGGCGTCGCCGCGACGCCCGTCGCGCGCGAAGAAGACCGAGGCCGCGCTCGTCGGCCTCCGCGTGGAAGACGCGCTCGCCCGGGTCCTCCCGATCCTCGAGCAAGAGGCGACGCCGATCGACGACGTGCGCGCCGGCAAGGACTTCCGCCGCGGCCTCATCCCGTCGCTCTTCGAAAAGTTCGTCCGCGGCGAGTCGAGCGAGGGCCAGGACGCGCTCCTCGGCTTCGCGCATCGATCGCGCGTCCCGCACTCGGCGGACCGCGCGCACCGACCGCGCGCTCCACCACGAGAGCGCGGCATCGGCCACGTCACCGGCGCCGCGCAGTACGTCGACGACGAGGCGCAGAAGCGCGGCGACATGCTCGTCCTCTGGCCAGTGTCTTCGCCGCACGCGCACGCGCGCATCGTCTCGATCGACGCGTCGGCGGCGCGCGCGATGCCCGGCGTCGCGTGCGTCCTCACCGCGGCCGACGTCCCAGGCCGCAACGACGTCGGCGCGATCCGCCAGGACGAGACGCTTCTTGCCAAGGACGAAGTGCTCTTCGCGGGCCACATGGTCGCGGTCGTCGTGGGCGACTCGTACGAGCAGTGCCGCGCGGCCGCCGCGAAGGTCCGGTCGAGTACGAGCCGCTCCCCGCGGTCCTCTCGATCGAGGACGCGATCGCGAAGGGCAGCTTCCACAACGATCCGCACCGCATCGCGCGCGGCGACGCGCAGAAGGCGCTCGCGAGCGCGAAGCACGTGGTGCGCGCGGCGACTCCACATCGGCGGGCAAGAGCACTTCTACCTCGAGAGCCAAGCGGCCTGGGCCGAGTGCGGCGACGACGGCGACCTCCACGTCACGAGCTCGACGCAGCACCCCTCGGAGATCCAGCAGGTCGTCTGCCACGTGCTCCACCTCCCGCGAAACAAGGTCGTCGTGACGTCGCCGCGCATGGGCGGCGGGTTCGGCGGCAAGGAGACGCAGGGCAACACGTGGGCGGCGCTCGTCGCGCTCGCGGCGTGGAAGCACGCGCGCGCCCGTGCGCGTGCAGCTCGATCGCGACGTCGACATGACGCTCACCGGCAAGCGCCACCCGTTCTACGGCGAGTACGAGGTCGCGTTCGACGACGACGGCAAGCTCCTCGCGCTCCGCGCGTCGCTCGTCTCCGACGGCGGATGGGCGCTCGACCTCAGCGAGTCGATCTGCGACCGCGCGCTCTTCCACATCGACAACTCGTATTCCATCCCGAACGTCGACGTCACGGGGCGCGTCGCCAAGACGCACCACGTCTCGCACACGGCGTTCCGCGGGTTCGGCGGGCCGCAGGGGATGGTCGTCATCGAGGACGCGATCGATCGCGTCGCGCGCACGCTCGGCAAGACGCCCGAAGAGGTCCGCAAGAAGAACCTCTACCGCGGACGGCGACGAGACGCACTACGGCCAGCCCATCGAGCACTGCCGCATCGGTCGCATCTGGGGCAAGCTCGAGGAGTCGTCCGAGCTCGCCAAGCGCCGCGTCGAGCTCGCCGCCTTCAACGCGCGAAACGCCCATAAAAAGCGCGGGATCGCGATGACGCCGGTGAAATTCGGCATCTCGTTCACCGCGACGTATCTTGAACCAGGCGGGCGCGCTCGTGCTCCTCTACCGCGACGGCACCGCGCAGGTGAACCACGGCGGCACCGAGATGGGGCAGGGCCTCTACACGAAGATGCGCGGCGTCGCGATGCGCGAGCTCGGTCTCTCCGAGGACGCGGTGCGCGTGATGAAGACGCGCACGGACAAGGTGCCGAACACGTCGGCGACCGCCGCCTCGAGCGGCGCGGATCTCAACGGCCACGCCGTGCGCGTCGCGTGCGAGGCGCTCCGCGAGCGTTTCGTCGCCGCTCGCCGCGAAGATGCTCGACCGTGCAGAATGCGAACCATTCGCTTCGAGGGCGGGCGCGCGTTCGACGCGTCGAACCCGAGCCGCGTCGGTGACGATGGCGGAGCTCTGCGACGCGCGCGCACGCCGAGCAGATCAGCCTGAGCGCGACGGGCTTCTATCGCACGCCCGGCATCGGCTACGACCGCGCGAAGGGGAAGGGGACGCCGTTCTACTATTTCGCGTACGGCGCCGCGGTGAGCGAGGTCGAGGTCGACGCGCTCTCGGGCATGAAGCGCGTGCTCCGCGTCGACATCCTCCACGACGTGGGCGACTCGCTCAACGCGGGCGTCGATCGCGGTCAGGTCGAGGGCGCGTTCGTCCAGGGCCTTGGTTGGCTCACGTGCGAGGAGCTCAAGTGGAACGCGCAGGGCACGCTGCTCTCGCACTCGGCGAGCACCTACCAGATCCCCGCCGATCGGCGACGCGCCGCACGACTTCCGCGTCGAGCTGCTCGAAGACGCCGCGCAGCCCGGCACGATCCACGGCAGCAAGGCGGTCGGCGAGCCGCCGCTGATGCTCGCGATCAGCGTGCGCGAGGCGATCCGCGACGCGATCGCCGCATTCGGTCCCGCTGGCGTCGTCGACCTCCCGTCCCCCGCGACGCACGAGGCAATTTGGCACGCGATCCAATCGGAACGCCGTCGGGCGAGCGGCGTCTAATCATCATGGATCTGCCCACCGCGCGTTTCCGAAGACAACACGAAGAGCTCCTCGGGCTCGCCAGCGCGATCCACGCGCTGCTCGATCCGGCGAAGCTCGCGGAGGACGCGAGCGAGGTGCGAAAGCTCGTCGCGAAGTTCCGCGGCCTGCTTGTGGTCCACGCGCGCATGGAGAACGAGGCGCTCTACCCGCGCCTCATGGCGCACCCCGACGAAGCCGTGCGCGAGAAGGTGGGCGCAATCTTCCGCGACGTCGGCCCGATCTACGAAGCCGTCGACGGCTACGCCGAGCGCTGGCCCAATGCCGAGTCGATCCAAAAGGACGCAGCCGGCTTCATCCGCGACACCAAAGGCGTGATGCGCACCCTCGGCGGCCGCGTGACGCGCGAGAACGAGGAGCTCTACCCGCTCGCGGACTCGCTCGGTTGAGTCCCTGATCGCCTTTGGCGGCCGTTCTGCTGCGGCTTGCCCGACGCGATTCGGTGCACGCGAATGCCGAGTCCGAGCCGACACACGAGACCTCCGTGAGCCCGCTTCCGAGCTCCGCGAGGTCGAGCTCCGTCGCGTCAAGCGCAGCGGGTGCGTCACGGCGAGATTGGGCGCGTCTCTCGGCGGGGAGCCCGACGCCGAAGCGGCGCACGCATCACGAACGTCGCGCTGGTGCTCGCGCTGTCATCGACGTCCTCGGATTGCGCACCGCGAGCGTCAGGGCTCCATCCGGTCTGCACCCCTCTATTTCATGCCGTCAGGAGTTGCGCAGACGGTCACGATGGATAAATATAGCCCAATCATGTTTGGGCGGCAGACCGAATTCGCCTTTCGCACATGGGGCGGGAAGCGGGAGGGTGCGGGGCGGAAGCGCACGCGGCCCGGGCGGCCCTGCGTTGCGCATCGCGAGCGGCCGCCACATCGGAGCGCGAACTTGGCGCACGTGACGCTTCGCGCGCGGGTGGGGCTGCCGCCGCTTCGCGACCGGGGCATCTTCCAGCAAATGCGCGCTGCGATTCGGGGCGCCAACCGCTCGCCCGCGGTTGGAGACGCGTTTCGCGTCGTCGAGTTCTCGATCCAAAACGACCACGCGCATTTCATCGTCGAGGCGCACGACAAAGACGTCCTGTCGCGCGGGCTACGAGGCCTTGCGATCCGCCTTGCGCGCGCGGTCAATCGGGCGCTTCGCGTGAGCGGCCCCGTCTGGGGCGACCGCTATCACGCGCGGGAGCTCTCGACGCCGCGCGCGGTGCGCAACGCGATCGTCTACGTGCTGATGAACGCGAAGAAGCACGGAATGCGAACCCCCTCGGGCATCGACGCGTTCTCGTCGGCGCCGTGGTTCGGTGGTTTCTCGGAGCGCATCGCACTTCCAGAGGAGCCTTGTCCTGTTCGCGTGTCTCGCACGTGGCTCGGCGGTACGGGTTGGCGACGCCGAGGGCTCGTGCGCTTCGACGAGCGACCTCGCGCGCCGGGTTGACGCGGCGATGACTGGCCGTGACCCATGCTTCCGCGCTTCCGCCGTTGGTATCGCGACGAGACCGAGGCCCTTCGATTCCTGCGACGACGAGCGCGTCGCGGCGCTTCTCGCACGCCTACACGCCGGCGATCTCGCCGCGCTGCTCACGGTCGGCAAGCGCGACGCCGCCGGGCCGGAACCGTTCCCGTGGCGAGCCGATCCGCGCGTACCTCGATCCGGCCGCGCGTCGTCGAGGCATCGCGTCGAGGCTGCTTTCGGAGTGCGAGGCTGCCGCGCGCGCCGACAACGTCGCGATGCTCGAGACCGTCGTCACGGGCACCTGGGCCGCCGCCCGCGCGCTCGCGTCCGCGCGCGCACCGGTGCCGTTCGAGGCGCCGCTGCACGCCAGGCTCGCATCCGGCCCTTCGAGCCCAGCCGCGACGCGTTCACGATGCGCAAACCGCTCCCGGCTACCGCCGCCGTCGAAGGCGCGTCCGCAAGATGAAGAACGCGCGCGCGTAGAACGTCCGCAAATACGCCGCTTGGATGAGCACGACGAGGCCGATCACGATCGCGCGGAGCGGCTCGGTGCGGCGGTAGAGGCGCTCCACGTCGAAGGCGATGTTCGGGTCGGGCGTGTGGATGTCTTTGTAGAAGATGTCGAACGCGAGCGTGACGCCGAGCTCGTTCAGGATGAGCGCGCCGCCGATGCCGTAGGCGATCGCGATGTAGCGCCGCCACGAGGGACGAAACGTGAGGAGCGCGACGGCGGACGAGCAGAGCACGAGCGCGAAGCCGGTCATGTACGCGGTGCGGAGCACGTCGCGCGGCGCGAAATCGAAGCGAAACGCCGCGAACACGATGCCGCGGATCGAGAGCAGCGTGATCACGAACGACGCGAGCGCGAGGAACGCGAGATCGCGGCCGCGACCCGCGACGAGCTCGCCCCAGACGCGCGCGAGCGAGCCGCGCCGAACCACGAGCGGGCGCTGCGTCTTTGCCTCGGACGGAAGCGCTCCGGACAAAAGCGCGTCGACGCTCTTTTCGGCCTCGGCGAAGCGCTTCGCGAGGACGCGCACGAGCGCCACGGCGATCTGCGGGCGACGCTCGCGCAAGCGATCGAACTCGGCGTCCGCGATGACGAGCGCCTCGAGATCCGATTTCGGCGATGACGGTCGCGGAGCGAAGCTCGCCAGTGAGTGACGACATCTCGCCGAACGCGCCGCCGCGCCCGAGGACTCCGAGCACCTGGCGCTCGCCGGTCTGTCCCTCGACGCAGATCTCGGCCTCACCCGAGAGCAGAACGAACACGTCCGCGCCGGGCTCGAGCTCCGACACGAGGCGCGCACCGGAGCGGTACGTCCGCTTCTGCGCGCGCGCAGCGATCTCGGCGAGCGTCTCCTCGTCGACGCCGTGGAGGAACTCGACCTCGCGAAGCACCTCCACGCTCGACGTCATCTCGCCACCCGATTGGCGAGGCGGCGCACGAGCGCGCCCCAGAAGCTCCGGAAGTAGACGAGGTTGATCAGCACGACGAGCATGAGCGCGGCCGAGATCAAGCTCAGGCTCTGCGAATACTCGGGGTTCAGGTTCCAGATCAACGCGAACTCGTCGAAGATGAGGCCGATGCCGATGCCGAACGTCGCCGAGAGGAGGCGAAGCGCGCGGCGCCCGAGCGGAAAGAGCGACGCGACGCCGGAGATGCTCGCGACGATGAGCCCGTAGTTGAAGTGGTGCACGTGCATCGGGTTCGGGTCGGTGCCCTGAACGAGCGCGAAGAGGCGCTTCTCGAGCCCGTATTTCAGGATGAGCGCGACGACCATGCGCGCGCCGCCGAGCGAGCCGAGGAAGCCGACCATCATCCAGAACGGCGGCTCCGCGCCGGTGCGCACGACGAGCTTCTGGAAGAGCGCGCGCGGCGACAAACGCGACACGCGCGCGCCGCGCTCGGCGATCGCGTTTTTGCGCTCGCGGATCGCCTCTTCGAGCTGGTCGGTCGCGAGGCCCTCGGCGTGGAGCTCGAGGATCTGGCGGCGCTCGTCGTTCTTCGCGCGGAGGCTCGAGGCGAGCTCGCGCGCGAGCGGCAGCCCGATCGCGGGGAGCTCGGCGAGGAGCGCGTCGAAGCCTTCGCGATCGATCGTCGCGACCGTCGAAGGACGCCGCGCGGTCACCTTCGCGGCACGCGCGAGGCCGGTGAGGAGCTGCGCGTCGCCCCATCGATCGCCCGCGTCGATCCGCGCGCGCGTCTTCGAGTGCCCGAGGTCCACCTCGAGATCCGCCGAGCCCGCGGCGAGCACGACGAGCCGCGGCGCCTCCCGCGTGACCTCGAACGTCGCGCCCTCGGCGAGCTCGTGCGTCTCGAACCTCGCCGCGACGCGCCCGATCTCGTCGGGGCGCAAGAGCTCGAAGATCGACAGGCCGCCGAGGACGGACTCGAGCGCCTCGCCCATCAGCTCGCCGCGAGGGCGGCCATGTCCGCCGCGTCGAGCGCGATCTTTCGCGCGGCCCAGTTCTCTTCGACGTGCTCGGCGGAGCTCGTCCCCGGGATCGGGAGCATCACCGGCGAGCGCGCGAGGAGGTAGGCGAGGGCGATCTGCGCGGTCGTCGCGTTCCGCTTCTTCGCGATCTCGACGAGCGCGGGCTTCACCTGATCGTGCTTGCCCACGGCGAGCGGGAAATACGGCAGGAAAGCGATGCCCTTCTTCGCGCAGAGCTCGAGCACCGCGTCCGGGTTCTCGACCTCGCTGTGCGTCATCTTCGCCATCGGCCCGCCGCCGCCCGCGACCGTGAACATGTTCGACACCGACACGACGCTACCAGGACCGCCGTGCGCGAGCGCCTGCTCGATCTCCTTCACCCCCACGTTCGAGAGCGCGAGGTGCCGGATCCGCCCCTTCTTCTTCTCGTCGACCAGCGCGCCCCAAGACTCGAGGAACGGCACGCCGTTTCCGGGCATGTACCGCAAGTGGACGACGTGGGCGCGCTCGAGCTTGAGCGTTCGCAGATCGGTCTCGAGCCCCTCGCGAAGCTGCTCCGGACGCGCGTACGGTCCCCAGCTCTTGTCGTCGCCGCGGCGTCCGCCGAGCTTCGTCGCGAGCACGAGATCGCTCGGATACGGGTGCAGCGCCTCGGCGATGAGCTCGTTCGAGACGTGGGGCCCGTAGAACCAAGCGGTGTCGATGAGGTTCACGCCGAGGTCGATCGCGCGCCGGAGGACGCGCTTCGCAGCCTCGCGATCCTTCGGCGGCCCCCACACGTCCGGCCCCGGAAGGCGCATCGCGCCGAACCCGAGCCGTCGCACCTCGAGGTCACCCAGCTTGATCGTGTGCGGCGCGTGCGCGAAATCCGTCATGCGCGCATCCTACACCAGACTCACATGCCGCCGATGATCGACCCGTGGTGGGCGCTCGTCCCGACCGCGACGCCAATCGTGATCACGCTCGCGATGATGCAGACCGCGTCGATGACTCCGCCGATCTCGGCGCCCTTGTCCGCGTAGCTCCCGATTCTCCTTCGCAGGTGCTCGAACGGCAGCTCGTATGATCCCTCGGGTGTCGCGAGGACGAGCGAGTGGCCGCGCGTGCTCGTGACGGTGCCCTCGAACTCCTGCCCGTTGTCTGCCTCGACGCGGAGGCGCGCGCCGACGTTCGCGCCGTCGACGCTCTCGTAGCGCGGAATCGCCGAGCCGATGCCCGCGCCGAGCACCGTGCAGCCGGAGGCGACGAACGAAACGACGACGAGCGCGAAGAGGGTCACGAGGCGTTGCATGCGCCCTCCTCTGCAACCCCGAGACCACGAAAAAACACGCGGAAAAGGCTCTCTGGCGCGCACCGATCTGTGCACGGTGTGAAGCGCGCTGTACGCGTATGACTTCCGGCACATGAGGGAAATCCCGCCATCCGCGAGTGTGAGCGTGGGCACGGTGCTTGCGAACGCATTCGATGGAGGGTGGCCATGGCAACGACTCGAATCGATCACTTCGAAGTGGACCGCGTGCTCGGCAAGGGCGGTTCGGGGACGGTGCACCTCGCGCTCGACACGACGCTGCGTCGCCGGGTGGCGCTCAAGCTGATCAAGCCGCGTTCGAATGATCCCGAGCTCGAGGAGCGCTTCATCCAGGAGGCGCAGGCGCACGCGCGCCTTCGCTCGCCCCACGTCGTGCAGCTCCACTCCGTCGGCCGCGTGCAGAAGCCCCGCCGGCTCTACTTCGCGATGGAGCTCGTGAACGGCGAGTCGCTCGACGCGATCCTCGAGCGCGGAGACACGCTCGAGCCCGAGCGCGCGCGGCAGCTGCTCCTCCAAGCGGCGTGCGGCCTGCGCGACGCGCACCGCGCGGGCATCGTTCACCGCGACGTGAAGCCCTCGAACTTGCTCGTCGAGCAGATCGACGGCGAGGACTGCCTCAAGATCGCCGACTTCGGGCTCGCCAAGAGCTACGACCTCGGCGACTCGCAGATCACGAAGACCGGGACCGTGATGGGGACGCCCTACTACATCGCGCCGGAGCAGGCCGTCGGCGACGCGGTCGATTTTCGCTCGGACCTCTACGCGCTCGGGTGCAGCTTCTTTCACCTGCTCGCCGGCGTTCCGCCGTTCGATGGGAGCTCCGCGCTCGCCGTGATGACCTCGCACGTCCACGCGCGTCGCCCGAGCCTGCGCGCCCACGCGCGCAACGTTCCCGTGCGCCTCGCCGCGGTGATCGAGCGCATGATGGCGCGCGACCCGGGCGAGCGGTTCGCGAGCCACGACGAGCTCATCGACGAGCTCCACGCGTGTGCGCCTCTGAAGCTCGAGGCGGCCGGCGTGTGCCCGCGCGCCGCGGCCGTGGTGCTGAACCTCGTCATGGGCCTCGTGCTCACCGTGCCCCTCGGCGTGTGGGGCCTCGTCATTCACCTCGCGTACGTCACCTTCGCCCACGCGTACTCGGGTCAGACGCTCGGGAAATACTTGATGCGCATCCAGGTCGTCCGCGCCGACGGCCGAAAGCTCGGTCTCCGCCTCGCCGCGCTGCGGACGCTCGCCGTGCTCTGGTACCCGATCCTCGGCGCGCTCTTGATGCTCTTCGGCAGCGGCCCGAGCGCGCTCGCGCACGCGGTCGCCGAGCTCCACACGACCGAGGTCGACAAGCTCCGCGAGCTCGCGTTCACCGCGGCGGTGAGCCACCTCGTCCTGTTCGGCATCTACGCGCTCGGCCTTTTGTTCGCGGCGATGAACCCGCTGAAGCTCGGCGTCCACGACGTGCTCCTCGGCACGCGCGTCGTCTACAAGCTGGAGCGCTAGGCTTCCGCCGGGATCGGCGCCGGATCGCTCTTCGGGCTCGCGGTCTCGCCGCGCAGGCCGAGCACCTCGTAGGTCATGACGGGCTTCTCGCGGCCCTTCACGGTGATCTCCTTCACCGCGCGAGCGTCGACGTGATCCTTCACGAGCGCGTACGTGTCCTCGCTGATGAGCACGGGCGTGCCGAGCTCTTTCGTCGAGCTCTCGAGGCGCGAGGCGAGGTTCACCGCGTCGCCGATGACCGTGTACTCCATGCGCTTCTCGCTGCCGATGTTGCCCGCGACGACCTCGCCCGTGTGGACGCCGATGCCGGTCTTCAGCGGCTTCATTCCTCGCGCCTTGAGCTTCTCGTTGAGGTTCGCGAGCGCCTTGCGCATGCCGATCGCCGCGCGCACCGCGTGGAGCGCGTCGTCCTTCTTGGTCACCGGCGCGCCGAACACCGCCATGATCGCGTCGCCGATGTACTTGTCGACGACGCCGTCTTCCTTGATGACCACGTCGACCATCTCGGTGAAGTACTCGTTCAAGAGCGCGACGAGCGATTTCGCGTCCATCTTCTCGCTGATCGACGTGAAGCTGCGGATGTCCGAAAAGAGGATCGTCGCGGTGAGCGTCTCGCCGCCGAGCTGGACCTTGCCGGCCATCAAGTGCTCCATGACCGCCTCGGTCATGTACTTGCCGAAGGTCGTCTTCAGCTTGTCGCGCTCCTGGAGGCCCTCGACCATCGTGTTGAAGCCGGTCGCGAGATCCTCGAGCTCGTCGCCCGTGTTGACGCCCTGGACCTTCACGTACTCTTGATTCTCGAGCTTCTTCAGCGCCGCGTTGATGCGCTTCATCGCGCCCGACATGATCGACGCGAGCCGGAGGCCGACGGCGACGGCGATGATCGCCGCGAAGACGACGAAGCCCATCGCGAGCATCAGGTTCTGCCGGATGACCGCGCGCACCTGCGTCACGTCGAGCGCCGCGACGAGCGTGAACTGTCCTTCTTTGTCGTGCTTCAGCTGAGGCGGAAAGAAGGGCTGCATGATGTAGGCGCGGTCGCCGACCTCGACGAGCTGCGGATCGTTCGGCGCGATCTTCTCGCCGCTCGGCGGGAAGCTCTTCGTCTTGTTGACGAGAGCTCCGTGAGGATCGACCAGCGCGAGCTCGAGGTTGAGCTTCTTGCCCGTGTTCTCGAGACCCGCCTGGCTGAACTCCATGCCGACGACGACGACGCCCTTCTGGTTCGCGGGCATCGCGATGAGGAAGGTCGGAAGCGGCGCCTTGTTGCACCCGCGCGCCGAGAGGCCTTCGGCCTTGTGGCCGTCGAGCGCTTGCTTCACGACGCCTCGGTCAGCGAGGTTCGGTCCGTCGGGATCGCACCCGATGCGCGCGAGCCGCGAGCCGTCTTTGCGGATGAAGACGATGTCGATGTCGGGGTAAATCTGCGCGTACGCCTCCGTCATCTCCTGGAGCGCCTTCGCGTCGTCGGCCTCGATCGCCTTGTGGACGTCGGTGTCGTTCGACAGCAGCGTCGCTGCGAGCCGCATGTCGAGGATGTCGTCGTCGAGCTCGGCCTGATACGCGGCCGACGCGTTCTGCACGCTGTCGTCGACCTCCTCGAGGAGCTGCTTGTGCAGCAGCCACGACAAGAGCGGGAGCGTCGCCATCGTCACGACGATCGACAGCGCGACCAGCGACAGGAGCTTAGCGCGCACGGTGCGCAGTCGAAACATGACGGCGCGAGGATATCACGGGCGTAAGCTGAGGGTGTCGCCGATGAGCCTCAACCTGGACCTCAAGGACGAAGAGGACCGAGCGCTCCTTCAAGCGCTGCCGTCGATCGCCGCGGCGCTCCTCGCCCACCTCGCGCGGAGCCCGAAGCGCGTCGTGGTCGTCGTCTCCACGCGCAAGCGCGCGGCCGACGTGAAGGTCATGTCGAGCGAGCTCGAGCACGAGCTCGACGCGGAGCTCCAGCGCGCGACGACCACGGCCCCGAAGCTACCGATGGTGCGCGTCGTCTCGCTCCGGCGGGACGGCGCCGCGATTTGCCGCGACGTGAAGATCGACGAGCTCACGGACGGCGAAGAGACCGCGCCGTCGTGATTTCCAGCGTGTACAATCACAGCCAGTGAGAGAAGAATTCACCACCGGTCGGGGGCACATCCGCGGGGTCTACGTGCTCGTCGTGCACGACCCGGGCGTGAACATCGACACCATCGTCCAGGCGCTCGGCGATGGCTTCATCGTGCGTGACGCGACCACCGCGTTCGACGCGCTCGAGCGGCTCAGCGGGGCTCCGCTCGCCTGCGTCGTGTGCGTCATCGGCGGCGCGATCCGCGGCGAGGACTTCTTCACGCTCGTGACGCGCGCGGCGCCGGAGCAGGCCAAGCGCGTCGTCTTCATCGCCCGCGACGAGGGCGAGTCGGCGTTCCTCAGCACGAGCGGCGCGAGCTGGCTCCCGAGCACCTCCGAGCCCCAGGAGATCCTCACGCTGGTGCGCGCGGTCGCCGCGCAGGGGTGATAGCCTCGACGAATGCGTGGGGTGGTGCTGTTTTTGGCCGCGTGCGCGCTCGCGTGCTCGGACGGTTCGGGAGACGCGGGAGACGCGGGCGACGCGCAAGCGACCGACGCGCAGGCGCTCGATTCACCCACGAACGACGTGGTCGCGGGCGACTCGAGCCCCGGCCCGAGCGGCCTCCACGTCGTCGGCAGCGCGATCCACGACGCCAATGACAAGGCCGTGCGCCTGCTCGGCGTGAATCGCTCGGGCTCCGAGTACATGTGCGTCCAGAACGCGACGCAGATCTTCGACGGCCCCGTCGACGACGCGGCGCTCGCGTCGATCGCGACGTGGACCGCGAACACGGTGCGCGTCCCGCTCAACGAAGATTGCTGGCTCGCGATCAACGGCGTCTCCGCGCAGACCTCCGGCGCGACCTACAAGAAGGCGATCAGCGATTTCGTCGATCGCATCCTCGCGCACGGCATGTACGCGATCGTCGAGCTCCACTGGACCGCGCCCGGCACGACGCTCGCGACCCAGCAAGTCGCGATGCCCGACAAAGACCACGCGATCGCTTTTTGGTCCGACGTCGCGGCCACGTTCAAGGACCGCGGCAACGTCGTCTTCGAGCTCTTCAACGAGCCCTTCCCCGACAGTAACCAAGACACCGCCGCCGCATGGACGTGCTGGCAGAGCGGCGGCACGTGCCCCGGCATCAACTACCAGGCCGCGGGCATGCAGGATCTCCTCGACGCGGTCCGGCAGGCCGGCGCGCACAACCTCGTGCTCCTCGGCGGCATCGAGTACTCGAACTCCCTCTCCGAGTGGGTCGCGCACGCGCCGACGGATCCCGACAAGAACATCGCGGCGGCGTGGCACGTCTACAACTTCAACGGGTGCAGCAGCACCGCCTGTTACGACAAGTACGCGGGCGTCGTCGCGCAGACGTACCCGATCGTGACGACCGAGATCGGCGAGGACGACTGCTCCGGCGCGTTCATCACGACGCTCATGGGCTGGCTCGACTCCCACCAGCAGCATTACCTCGGCTGGGTCTGGGACACGTGGGGCGGGTGCCTCGTCTTGATCAACGACTACGGCGGCACGCCTGCGGGGGCGTATGGCACCGCGTTCAAGACGCACATCGCGTCGGTGCCGCACTGAGCCCGCCACGCGGAAACACCAGACGCGCAACGCTCGGCGCCGCGAGGAGAGCGACGACCGGATAGACATCATAGTATGCGCGCAGCTCGTCGAGATACCCGTAGAGCGCACAAGCCACGACGAGCGGAACGAGCATGAGCATGGACCATCGAAGGAGCAGCGGTTTGCTGCGCCAGCCCCACGCAACCAGCGCGGCGAGGACGATGCAAAATACGAGCTTCGCGACGCGAGGCCCTTGGAGCAGCTCCAAGTTGTGTGTCGTGAGCTGAAGTAGGAAGTACTCGCCGCGATTGCGACCAAACAAAGCGTGTAGAATCACTCGGCTGAAGGCGACTGCCGCGAGTTGATAGGCCAAAAACATCGTGAATTTCGCGCGTGGCATCGTTGCCACTTGGCTCGCGACGAACGGCACGAGAAGCAGCGACGCCGTCTCTTTGTTGAACAGCGCGATCGTGAATAACGCCAGATAATGACTCCATTTCTCTCGCGCGATGAGGAGCAGGCCCGCGGCTGCGAAGAACAAGGTCGAACCGTCGTACATGAAGCTCGCGTAACCAAAGCACATGGGCACGATCAGCAACCAAATGACGGGCATGAGCCGTTTGACGATCGGCGACACTTCATAGAAAGCGCATAACGCGCGCCGCATCGTCACGAGAAAAGCAATGAAGGACGCGTACACGAGCGCCGTCGCGACGACGCACTCGGGCGCGCTCTCGCTGGGGTACCCGGCGGCCGTGAACATCGCGTGAAGTGCGTGGTTGTTTGCGGCGGCTTCGACCAGCGCGGTCTTCACCGAGCGCGGGATCGCCCCGACGACGCACCGCGCGACGAACGGCACGAGCGCGCGATACGCGTATGGCTTGTATGCGGTCCCGTGGACCATGTCCGCGACACGTGCGGCAAAGAAGCGGTTCATGCCGGGCGCGACACAGAACAAGACGAGGACGACACCCGCGGCGAGCGCGTCGACGCTCACCCAAAACGCGCGCGCTCGGATGAGCCTCGACCGAATCAACGGCGCAAGGCGAGCCACAAACCGATCGCGATGAACCCCGCGATCGCGCCGATCGCCGCGTAGAGGACGACGCTCGCGGTGCTCTGAGGCTTCACGGGCGCTTCGGAGACGGGCGGCTCCTCTTCTTCTTCCTCCTCTTCCGCGTCTTCGAGCTCGTCTTCTTCGAGCTCCTCGAGGACCTCCGGCGTCGGCGGAAGGGTTTGCACGCTCTCCTCGACGGCGGGCACCTCTGCGATCGGCACGACGGGCGCGAGTATCTTTCGCTCCTTGCCCGTCGCCTCGGTGAGCCACGCGTCCTGCTGCGCCCGCTCGCCGGGAAAGAGCTCCTCGACGAGGCTCGCGAGCTTGCCCGCGAGGCCGCGCTCCTTCGCGAGGAACGCGTCGAGCGCGTCGGCCATCGCGGCGGCCGAGGGATAGCGAGCCTCGCGATCGTGCTTGAGCGAGCGCTCGAGGATCGTCCAGAGCGCGTCCGGAAATCCCGGGAGCATCGTGCGCACGTCCGGCACCTCGCCTTTTTGGATCGCGCGCACGGTAGCCACGTCGGTGTCGCGCTTGAAGAGGCGGCGCATCGTCACCATCTCCCAGAGCGTCGTGCCGAGGGCGTAGACGTCCGAGCGCCCGTCGATGTTGTCTTCCTTGATCTGCTCGGGCGAGAGATACGGGATCTTCCCCTTGATGACGCCCTGCGTGCTCTGCGTCTGGCGCTTGCGCGCCTTGGCGAGGCCGAAGTCGATCAGCTTGACCGTCCCGTCGTAGCCGATGAACACGTTGCTCGGGTTCACGTCGCGGTGGACGATGTTGAGGTGGTGCTTGTCCTCGTCGTCGACGAGCGCGTGGGCGTGCTCGAGACCGCGCGCCACCTCGCGAGCGACGTGCGCCGCGAGCTCGGTCGGGATCGTGCGCTTCGCCGCGAGCGCCGCCTCGTACAAATCGAGCAGTGATCGCCCAAGGAGGAGCTCCATCGCGATGAACCACGAGCCCGCCTGCGATCCGTAACCCACCGTGCGGATCACGTTGGGATGCGACAGCTGCGTGAGGATCTGCGCCTCGTCGAGGAACATCCTCTCGTATTCGGGGTTCTTGACGAAGTCGCCCTTGATGACCTTGAGCGCGACGACCTCTTGATCCGTCGGGGCCTCTTCGCCCGGCGCGGCGACGTACTTCCCGAGGTAAATCGTCGCCATTCCGCCGCCGCCGATCTTCGGGCCGAGGGCGAAGGGGCCGAGATCGGGCGACGCGAGGCTCATGGAGCCTCGGAGGATAGCTCAGAAGCCGTCGCGGCGAATGCCGTGATACGCGGACGAGAACGTGCGCGTGTCGTGGACGCATCCGTACGCACATCCCTTGCACTCGTAGACCGTCGACGATCCCCAGCCGTCGCCGCTCTCCCAGAGGACGACGTGGCCCGAGCCGCCCGAGTTGTAGACGAGCGCGTCGCCCGCGTTGAGCGAGCCGCGCGACACCGTCGACCACTTGCCCGCGACGTCGTTGACGAAGCTCGACGTGCTGTACGGGTGCGAGTTCACGTTGAGCGCGACGTTGCCGAACTGCCAGGCCTTCGCGACCATGCCCGAGCAGTCCGCGCCGTAGCTCCCCGAGTGGGTGCACGAGGGGCAGCTCCCCGAGCACACGCCGGCGTTGCTGCTCGTCGCGCCGCTCGCGAGCCACGCGCCTCCGCCCCAGTAATAGGAGAAGCCGACGGAGGTCGCCGCGCGCGCGATCGCGTTGTCGGGCGAGGGCGGGCCGTTCGGGTCGGTCGACGTGGGAGGCGGGTTGTTCTGGTTCTGCGTCGAGGTCGAGGTCACTTGCAGGTACTTCGCCGAGCTCCAGCCCGTGTTGCCGCTCCACGTGATGTTGACGAAGCCGTTCTGCGACGTCCCGTCGACGACCTTCACCGTCGAGCCCTGCGGGATGACGACGATGATGCCGTACGTCGTGCCGGGGCCGTTGCGGAGGTTCAGGTTCGCGAGCGTCGTCATCGCGTCGCCCGCCGAGAGGTTCGAGGCGGCGGCGCTCGTCTGCGAGTCGTCCGCGCCGACGACCGGGCCGTCGCCGTTGTCACCCGTGCTGAAGTTCGGGTTGTTGGCGGAGCAACCGAGGAGCATCGCCGCCGGGATCGCGAGGGCGAAGACGAGTGAGCGCATGCTATGTGCAAGAGCAAGGGTCAGGCCCACGCTCGCGCTCGCGCATTTCGCGCAAGGCGAGCGGAAGTTTGATCCGCGGGTCGGAAATAAATCCTGCATGCGATCACATCTGCGCACATCCTGTTCGCGAGATTTCACGCGCGAGGGCTCGCGATCGTGAGCCGTCGCGGATCCATCGCGAGCGGCCTCTTGGCGATCACCCTGGTGGTGATCGCGATCCAGCTCTTTGGGCGGCGCGACAAAGAAAGTTCCGTCGTGGCTTCAGCGAGCACGGGCGCGAGCACGAGCACGAGCACGGCCACGGCTGCGAGCACGAGCCACGAGGGCGAGCACGATCCCGTCGCGAACGCGGACGCGGCGAAGCCGAGCGTCGTTTCTGCCAAGTGGGGATCGCGCCGCGGTGAGCTCGGGCGAAATCGTCCGACCGAGGGAAATCCCGAGGGCCCGATGAGCTTCGCGACCGCGGGAAAGGACCTCCTCGTGCTCGATCAGGTCAACGGGCGGATGGTCCGCTACGGCGCGGATGGCAAGGTGAAGGGGACCTCGACGATTGCGAGCACGGTGCAAGACGTCGCGGTCGCGAAGGACGGAACCGTCGCGCTCCTCGACCGCCTCGGCGAAAAGACCGTGACCCTCACCGACGGAAGCGGTCGACGCGTCGGCTCGCTCTCCCTCGGGACGAACGATCCCGGGATGCTCACGGGCGTCTTCGTCGACGGCAACACGGTCTACGTCGAGGAAGGCCACGGCGGCCTCACGGGGATCGGCACGACCGACGGCCAACCGCTCTCGTCGCCCTCGACGCTCGGCGGTCGCCCCACGAAGGACGGCGCGCTCCTCGTGACGGGCACGCTCGCGGCCGCGGAAGGCAAGCTCACGGTCAACGCGATCGATCGGCGGACGAGCACGCTCCGCTTCGCGCGCCAGGTCCAGATGCCGCGCCCTTCGAGCTTCATCGTGCTCCTCGACTCGGACAACGCCGGCGTCGTCTACACGGGCGTCGCAGCGGGCCAGCCCGAGTCGGCGACGATCGCGTGCCTCGATCCCACCGACGGACACGTCCTCGGGCGCGTCGTCCTCCAGATGAGCTCCGACCCGGAGGAGACGTTCCGCGATTTCGCCGTGGAGGCCGACGGGACCATCGTCCACGCCCTTCGCACCGCGGACGGCGTCGAGTACGAGACGGCGACCTGCCCCTGACAGGCGTCAGTCCACGCGCTCTCGCGCGTCGGTCACCGAGACACGGGGCCGTAGCTCAAAGAGGAGAGCAGCACGCTTCGGCGAGCAAGACGCCGGTGCGAATCCGGTCGGTCTCCACCGTCGTTGTCGTCGACACGCGCCAGCGAGACATTCGCGGCGTGGCGCACCGGCTTTGGCCACATTCTTCATCACCACTCATGCTCGAGACAAGGTCAACTCACGCGAGCGCTGGGTTTTGCGCTCGCGCGCGGAAGATCAGCGTCCCGGGGACGACCCCGAGCTTGTCGAAGTACTCGTGGCTCTCCCAGACGACGCGCGCTGTCGGGCGCGGCTCGAGGAGGGCCTCGATCGTGAAGCGTGCAGTCTGCAACGATTGGAAGAGGTCGGCGATCGTGCGGTGGTAGCGGCGGAACGGGGCGCCCTCGCCCCCGAGCGACCGCCAGGTCTCCTCGGTGACGACCTCGAAGTAGCTCTTTTGGAACGCGTAGGGCGGCGCGTCGCTCGTCGCGCAGTCGACGGGGTGCTGCGTGCTGAACGCGAAGACTCCGCCGGGCGCGAGCACCCGGTGCGTCTCGGCGAAGCACGCGTCGAGATGCTCGATGTACGAGACCGCGTGCACGCTCACGACGAGGTCGAAGCTCGCGCCTTCGAGCATGGGGAGCGACGACGCGCTCGCTTCGTGGAGCGTCGCCGTGACGTTCGCGGCCGCGAGGTTCTCGCGCGCGTGCGCGAGCTGCGTCTTCGACACGTCGACGCCGACGAGCCCCGTGGCGCCGAGCCTCGCGAGCGCGACCAAGTCTTGCCCGCCGCCACACCCGAGCACGAGCGTGCGTTTTCCCGCGACGTCGCCGAGCACATGGAGCTCGCGCTCCGGCGCCACGCGGTGACCCCAGCAGAGATCGTCGCTCGGCCAACCGCGCTCGCGCTGATAGCGCTCGGCGATGGCGTCCCAACCCGCGGCGTTCTTCGCGTCGCTCACTGCCCGGGGCCTACGACCGCGCAGAGCCCGTTTTCGCAGCGTCCGCTGGGCGAGCCGGATGCCGGGCACACGGACGAGGAGGTGCACTTCAGTCGGCACAGGCGCTCGTACGCGCCAGCGAAACCGGTGTGCGAGCAGACCGAGTCGGGCGCGCAGTCCGACTGGCTCTTGCACGGAACGTTGTGGTGCGTCTTCTGCGGCTCGGCGGTGGCGGTCGCGGTGACCGCAGCCGAAACCGTGGCGGTCGCCGTGGCCGTGACCGTCGCCGTTGCCGTGGCCGTGCTCGTGCTCGTGTTTGTGGCCGCTGGCGCCGGCGCGCTGCTCCTCGCGCACGCCGCAAGAACCAGACACAGAACCACGGCGGAGCTTGGCGATCTCACGGTTCGGATGTTTACTCCCGTCCCATGTCCGGACCCAAATCGAAAGAGCTCTTCGCCCGCGCGCAAAAGTCGATCCCGGGCGGCGTCAACAGCCCCGTGCGCGCGTTTCGAGCGGTCGGCGGCGAGCCGCCCTTCATCGCGCGCGCGAAGGGCGCGAAGATGTGGGACGAGGACGGCACCGAGTACATCGACTACGTCGGCTCTTGGGGACCTGCGATCCTCGGGCACGCGCACGAAGACGTGGTGCGCGCGATCTCGAGCGCGGCCGAGCGCGGGACGAGCTACGGCGCGCCCACGGCGCTCGAGGTGACGTTCGCCGAGAAGGTTCGCGCGCTCTATCCGTCGATCGAGATGATGCGCGCGGTCTCGAGCGGGACCGAGGCGACGATGGCCGCGCTTCGCGCCGCGCGCGGGTTCACGGGGCGCGACGCCATCGTGAAATTCGAGGGCTGCTACCACGGCCACGCGGACTTCCTCTTGGTGAAGGCGGGCAGCGGCCTCGCGACGTTCGGCGTCCCCGACTCGGCGGGCGTGCCCGCGCCGACCGCGAACGCGACGATCACGCTCCCGTACAACGACGTCGCGGCGCTCGAGGCGCTCTTCGCTCAGCGCGGCAAGGAGATCGCCGCGGTCATCGTCGAGCCGGTCGTCGGCAACATGGGGTGCGTGCCGCCCGAGCCGGGGTTCCTCGAGGCGATCATCAATACGTGTAAACGTACACGGAGCGGTCAGCGTCTTCGACGAGGTCATGACGGGGTGCCGCGTCGCGCATCGGCGGCATGCAAGGCCGGACGAAGCTCACGCCGGACATGACCTGCCTCGGCAAGATCATCGGCGGCGGCATGCCGCTCGCGGCGTACGGCGGAAAGCGCGCGATCATGGAAAAGATCGCGCCGCTCGGCCCCGTCTACCAAGCCGGCACGCTCAGCGGAAACCCCGTCGCGGTGAGCGCGGGACTCGCGACGCTCGATCGCCTGAATGATGCAGTCTACACGCACCTCGAGGCGCTCGGCGCCCGGCTCGAGGCCGGCTTCGTGAAGGCCGCGCGCGCCAAGAAGGTGGACGCGTGCGTGCAGCGCGTCGGCTCGATGCTCACGCTCTTCTTCACGAAGGGCCCCGTGAAGAGCTGGACCGACGCGAAGGCGAGCGACACCGAGCGCTTCGGCCGATGGCACCGCGGCATGCTCGAGCGCGGCGTCTACTGGCCCCCGTCGCAGTTCGAGGCCGCGTTCATCTCGAACGCGCACACCGACGCGAACATCGACGCGACGATCGCCGCGTGCGAGGCCGCGCTCGCCTCTTGACGCGTCACTTCGGGCAAGGCGTGACGACCGTCTGCCACGAGCCGTCGACGCACTGGAGCTCCACTCCGCCGCTGCACGCGCCGTAGTTGCACGTCTGACTGCCGCTGCACGCCGTGCCGATGTCGGGCCGCGGTGAAGGACAGCCCTGCGACGCGGGGAAGCAGTCCCACGCGGGCGTCTGCTTCTGGAGGCCGCCGAAGCTCGTCGTGCAGATGCACTCGCCCTCGGGGTACGCGCACGAGAGCTGGTCCGGGGTGCAGTCCTGCCCGTTCGGCACCGACGTGTAGCTCCCGGGGCACTGCGACTGCGGCGGGCAGGCCGTGCCGCTCGTTTGATTGACCCAAACGTTCTGCGTGCACACGAACGTCTGGTTGCAATTCGGATCGGGGTTCGAGCCGTACTCGCAAGTCGGCCCACCCTTCACCGAGACGCACGCCGTGCCCGACTGCGGCGGCGACGACGGGCACTTCGAGCTCGCGCCGCCGTCGTTGCCCGGGCCGGAGTCCGCGCCGGAGTCATCGACGCTGACGACGCTGCCACCACACGCGAGGACGAACGAGAGAGAGACGAGGAGCGATGCGGCCTTCATGCGGCCCATCATCGCAAGAATTCAGCTCGCCGACATCCAGGGAAACTCCCACTTTCGGAACGCGCGGGCGGTCGCCTTGCGCTCGAAATCGTCGCGCACGCTCGCGGGGGCCTCGGTGTAGGCGATGCGCGTCGAGATGTTCTCCTCGGTGCCGTCGTTGAAGCGAACGCGCGCGCGGACGTCGAGGTGCGGCGACTGGTGATCGCGCGCGTACTCGACCTCGATCGCCTTCACCGCCTGCTCGATCTCCGAGACGACGCTCGCGTCGTGGCTGCCGCCGAGCACCTCGGCGAGGTGCGCCTTGTCGACGCCCTTCTTCGAGAGGCGCTCCGCGAGCACCGCGGGGAGCGACTCCTTGAGCCAGCGATCCACCGCGGGCGAGGAGCTCGGCAGCTCGACTCGAACGTTGGCCTTGCGGCGACGGAGGAGGAGGAAGACGGCCAGCGCGACAACGGCGATGATGAGCAGGCGCATGTGCGAAAGCGTAGCGCACGCCGCGCGAAGGCGCCCCCCAAGTGGCGCAAGAGCTCTCGGGCGGGAAAAGATGCGGACGCGGCTTCAGCAGTTTCCGTGAATACGAATGCGCGCACGACTCGTGTCCGTCGAACATCCGCCCATTCACGCAGCGCCATCGTGAAGGGGACGCAAACGCCAATCCGCGTAATGTCCGGTAAGTGCCGTCAAGGAAGTGACGGAAGCAACAAACCACGCGCTTTCTTGCGGGCACCGTGCTTGCTTCTCACCTTCAAACGGTGCCGAACGTGATCCTCCGCGAAGCCTGCCCGGTTTTCACCTTCATCGCGCTGGTTGGGTGCGGACGAATCATCGACCCGGTTCCCGACGCTTCACCGCTCGGGGACGCCTCGGCCGACGCCGAGAGCTCCGCGCTGCTCGCCGCGTGCGACCAGTATTACGACGCACGGTTCAATCGCTGCGGCGGCCCGCGGCTTCCATCCGACGAGGACGCTCGGGTGAAAGCGCGCTTCGAGCGCGCGTGCCAGAACGAAGTCGCGCTTTCGGGAAGCGGCGTCACGCAGGCGACGCTCGTCGCGTGCGCGAGCGCGCTCGAGCTCTCCGCGTGTGAGTTGCCCTTTGGGCCTCCGCCGGCGTGCGACTTCCGCGGCGCCGTTCCAGGCGGCGGTCCGTGCACCGACGCCGTCCAATGCGCGAGCGGAGCGTGCCGGGACCAACAAGGATTCAGTCCGGATGGGCCGATCACGCCGATGAAGTGCGGCACGTGCGCGCCGCTCGTGGGGCTCGGCGAGGTGTGCGGCTCGGGCAACTTCACGGCTGGGTGTGATCCGAGCGCGATCTGCCTGTCCGATCCAACGGCCGACGCTGGCTCCCCGACGTACCGTTGCACGCCCGTCGCGCGCGGCGCCGTCGGCGCGTCATGCGATGGCCTGACGTCGGGCTGCGCGCTCGGGCTTTACTGCGCAGCGCAGACAGGGCAGTGCGCCGCGCTCGGGTCGAGCGGCGCTCCGTGCGGAGAGGGCAAGCCTCCGGCGTACCCCGGTGGATGCGTCGCACCGCTCGCTTGCATCGGTCCTCAGGGCTCGTCGACGTGCGGCATCAGCTCGACGGGCGCGCCCTGCGCGTATGCGTTGGACTGCAGCGCAAGCCTCTCGTGCGTGACCGCGTCGTCCCCATCCGGAAAATGCGCGTCCGTCACGTGGGCTTCGCCGCAAGAGCCCTGCGATGGCGACTCCGTTCTCTGCCTCGTCGGTTCATGCCCCGTCTTCGGATCGCGCGCGTGTCCGGCGGTTATCCCCGACGGACAACCCTGCAGCCCGAGCGATACGTGCGACACGTTCTCCGACTGCTTCGACGTGGGGTCGACGGCCGATTCCGGCTTCGATGCCGCGGGTACTTGCGTGCTCCACGACAGCACGGCTTGTCACTGATCTTCGCGTTGCGTGTAGATTGAACCGCGTGACGTTCACGAACGGCTTTCACCTCCGCATCGCGATCGTGTTCGGCTTCATCGGGGTGTTCTTCCTCGCGACGGGCGTGCAGTCGCTTCAAGAAGGTGCAACGGCGAGCCGCGCGGTCGTGGCGCTGATCGCGGGGGGCGCGTTCTTCCTCGCCGCCTCGTGGTCCGCGACCACGCTCTTCAGGCGCTTTCAGCGGAAGCGCTGAGCGGTCACGGCGCGTTGATCGCGTAGATCGCGTCCGCGAGGTGGATCGGGTCGAGCTCGCCGGCCGCGACCTCCTTGGGACCGTCCACCATGAACACGAGCGCGCCGTCCGTGACGACGTTCTTGTCGAACCCGAACTCGACGTGGAGCGCGCCGCCGCTCGGGAGCTGGCGCGAGAAGGTCTGCTTGCCTTTGTTCCACGCGGAGTGGACGAACCCTCGCTCGCGCAAATGGAGCGACAGCTCCCCGACCTTCGTCGCGGGCATTTGCCACGGGACGCGCGTCGCGGTCTTGTCGAGGCTCGGGTACGTGCGCCCGAGCTGCATGAAGGGCTGAACGACCTTGTAGTCCTCGAAGATCGTCCGCCACTTCTCGACGTCGCCCTTCGGGAGCTTGAGCGGGTGCGCGACGCCGATCTTCGCGCGGTCCACGAGCACGTGCGGCGCGTCCTCCACGTTCGAGAGCGAGCCGTCCTCGGCCACGCGGAACGCGATGGACTCCGCTCCGCGGAGCTCGGTCCACAAAACGCCTCGCGCCATGTGCTTCATCAGGCTGTGATCGAGCCACACGCGCGCGAAGCGCTCGCGGGTCCACGTTCGCCCCGTCGTCATCGCGCGCTCGAGCGCCTTGATGCGCCGCGACGCGATCACCGTCACGTCCTCCTTGAGATCGCGCCAGATCGTCTTCGCGCGCTCGGCCTTGTCGGGATCGTCGTCCTTGCGCGCGGGCGGGAGCGCGCGACCGCGCGTGCCCGAGTCGTTCTTCACGTACGGCACGAGCGACTCGTCGAACCCGACCTTCACCTTGCGCGGGCCGAAATCGAGCGAGAGCGAGCCCTCTTCGTCGAGGTCGGCGGTGGGCGCGAGATCCTCCTCGAGCTCGTCCTTCGTCATGCCGCGCGCGTCCGCCGCCGCGTCGAGGAGCTTCTCGATGCGCCCGCCGAGCGTCCACTCGCTGCCCTGCGACGCCGTGCGGCCCGCGATCGTCGCCATCTCCATGAGCGCCGCGTCGGTCGCGATGACCTCGAGCGCCTGCACCGCGAAGTCGGGGCGCATGCCCGGCGTGAGCCGGCGAACGACCTCGTCGTCCGCGAAGTGCACGAGCGACATGAGCATCCACTGCTCCTTCTTCTTGTGGCCCGCGTTCTCCCACGCGCGCGCCGCGTCCCACGCGAGCTCGGCGAGGCTCCGCGGATCGCACGCCTCCTTCACCTGCACGAGGCCCGCGTACGGCGGATTGAGCGGCGAAAACGCGAGCATCGTCGCGATCGTGTCGAGCGCCGCGAGCGACAGCGCCTTGCCGTTCGCGAGCCGCGGACGCGTGAGCGTCTCGGGGTGCCACGAAGGACCGAGCTTCGGCGTCGTCTTCGGAAGATCGTAGACCGGGTCCCACGAGAAGAGCTTGTCGAGCGCGGCCTTCGCCTCCGTGCCATAGCGTGCGCCGATGCCGATGACGTCGACGCCGCTCGCCTTCAGGCGGAAGAGCGCGCGCTCGGCGTGCTCGCGTTCGTCTTTGTCCTCGCCGAACGCGGGCGGCACGAGCGCGAGCACCGCGAGCTCCGCGTGGCGCTGGAGCCACGCCCACGCGAGCTTGCCGATGCGCCTGTGCGCGACGTGATGCGCGAAGGGGAGCGCGAGCCGCCACGAGCGAACGCGCAGCAAGACCGGCGCGTCGCCCCAGCCACTGGCGAAATGGTCGACGAACTCCGAGAGCCCCGGGTACGCCGCCTCGCCGTACTTCGCGAGGATGAACGCGACCTTGTTGCCGAGCGTCCCGCCGTACGTCTTTTGGCCCGCGTTCCACGCTTCGAGCACGAGCTCGTCGGGGAGCGCCTCGTTCTTGTGCTTCACGACGTCGACGAATTTGTTCGCAGCGCGCGCCTCGGCGTAGTCGGTGAGCGTCTCGGGCGTCGCGGGTTTCTCGGGCTTCGGAAAGAGCTTGAGCGCGCGCTCCTTCTCGCCCGGCTGCCAGTCGATCTCTTCGGGGAGATCGACCCGCTCGAGCGCCAGCGTCGTGTGCGGTTTCTTCGGCTTCTTCTCGTCGAGCCAGGGCGGTCGCGCGAGCACGCGCGGGAGCTCCGGGGCGGTCGCTTCGTCCTCGGGCTTCACGGCGCCCGTGACCGCGCGCTGCGCGCCCGTGAGCACCTCGCGCGCGATCTTCGCGGCGCGCCCCTTCATCGTCGCGACCGACTCGAGCGCCGCCTCCGCGCGGTGCGGATATTTTCCGAAATACGCGAGCGCGTGCGGGCGCGACGACGCCTGGTTGAGGAGCTTCACCATCGCGCCGGCGGCGCGCGGATCATCGAAGATCGCGAGCGCCTCCGCCACGTCGCGCGCGTGCCAGCGATCGAACGGCGCGTCCGCCAGCTCGATCAGCGTCGGGAGCATCGCGTCGCCGAACCGCTCGACGAGCCGCATGTAGCTCCACGAGCCGTCCTTGTGCTTGACGAGCGCCTTCGCGAGCTCGAAGTCCGTGACGAGATCGTTGAGCGGCACGTCGCGCTTCGGACCGCGCGCGAGCCACGCGCGGCAGACCTCGTCGGACCACGCCTCCTCTTCGAAGAACGCGTTGGCGATCGTCGTCTTCTGACCGAGGTTCGCGCGCGGCCAGAAATCCTCGACAATTCGCTTGCACTCTGCACGAATCTCGTCGGGCTGCGCGAGGAGCACCTTGCGCCACTCGGGGTCGAACGCGTCGGCGTTGGCCGGCGCCGCGTGGAGGTAGAACGGGTTGTTCCAGTTGGTGTACTTCGGGGTCACGTCGAAGTCGCGCGAGCGGAGGTGCACGTGGAAGGCGCGCGGCACGGGCATCGTCGCGAGCAGGAACGTGAGCATGTGCCCGTGCGCGTGCTTGCTCGCGAGCGCGAAGAACGCGGCGGCGACGTCGACGTCCTCGATCGTGGGCACGTCCTCGCTGCGCGCGACGAGCTCGCATTTCTCCATGAGCGCCGCGAGCTCGGGGGTCGCGAGCGAGCGACCCTTCACGAAGGTGCCCTCGATCGGCTCGTAGTTGCCGCGCTTCGCGAACGTCTTTCGAACCACGGCCCAGCTCGCCTCGGGCTTCGCCGGTTTGAACGCGCCGGCGGCTTCGCGCGTGCGCGGGAGGATCTGCGCGCGCGCTTTGTCGTTCCACACGATCGGCATGGCCGACGAGGTTACCAGCGTTCAGAACGAGCGATAACGAGCCTCGCGCTCGCGCAGCTCTCCGAGCTCGGCACGCAAGAACTCCGCGAGGGCGCGCGCCTCGTCGTCGCTGCGCATCGTGCCGCGCGGCAGCTCGAGCGTGCCGCTGCCTCGCGTGAGCACGCGCACGACGCCCGCGCTCGCGACGAAATCGAGCACGTCGATCGTCGGAATGCGTATCGCGCGGCCCCGTGAAACGAACTGCGTGCTCACCTCGAGCTCGGCGCGCCCGAGGCGGTAGCGGACGCGCGCGCCCGCGACCCAGAGCGCGGTCGCGGCGATGAGGACGAAGACGAGCGCCGCGAGCCACGCGCGGCTGCGGATCGCCTCGACGACGACCGCGATCGCGTAGAGCGCCGATCCGAACACCGCGAAGCGCTCCGCGAAGGGCTGCGGGGAGCGCACGTCGACGACGTCCTTCACGCGCCTGACGACGAAGCCGCGAACGGCGAGCTCGTTGCTCACACACTCACCATGCCGCGCCTCGCGCGCGCGTTCAAGCCAGAGCGTTGCTCAGAGCAAAAACACCGAGTCTTTGTACGGCACGCTCTCGACGTCGCTCGAGGAGACGACCGTGAGCGAGAAATCGAGCGTGCCCTTCGCCTCGCCAGCGGGCAGGGCGAGCTCGGTCGACACGAGCGAGTTCGGCGCGCCGACCGGAAGCGGCGCTTCGAGCGTGAACGAGCTCGTCTCGATGCGAACGGAGTGAGGCCCGTCGTTCTCGTCGGTGAACGAGAGCGTCACGCCGAGCTTGTACGTCCCGTCGGCCGCGGGCTCGATCGACGAGGGCACGAGCACGAACGTGATCAGCGGAGGACCGCTCGACGGCGTCGAGTCGCAAGACACGCACGCGATCCTCTCCAGGCGGTTCGTCGACGGGGCAGACGAGCAAGCGAGGAGGCTACACGTCGCCAGAGCGAGGACAACGCTGCGCATGGCAAACCTCTCGCTCCTTACGAGAGCATCTCTCGTGCCGCGGCTACGGCACGCGCGCGATCGCGATGAGCCGATCGCTCGCAGACACTCTCGCACCGCGCTCGCCGAGCAGCTCGCGCGCGAGCTCCGCGAACGTCGCGTTCCGCTCGAGCAGGAACCCGCGCTCTTCCAGGTACGTTCCGAGCCTTTGCGGATCCCAACCGAAGCGGAACTTCTCGCCGAGCGCAGCGACGACACGCGCAGTCAGCCACGATCGCGCGCTGGGGGCTTCGATGCGAGCGCGATCCGTGTAGTTGAACGTGAGACGCGAGCCCGACGCGCTGTACCCTCGAATTGCGCGCAAGGTCGCATCGATTGCGCCGTCCGTGAGGTACATCGTCACGCCCTCCCAAATCGTGAGCGTGGGGCGTTCGGGATCGTGGCCGCGAGACGCGAGCATCGCGCCGAGCTCGCGCATCGGCATTTGCTCGAAGTCCCACGCGACGTATTCGGTCTTGGCGCCGGCGCACCCGCGGAGCACGCGTCGCTTCTTCTCTTGCGTCGCGGGGTGATCGACCTCGAACACCGTCGCGTCAGCGAGCTCGCGCGCGAACCTCAGCGCGCGACAATCGAAGCCCGCGCCGAGGATCACGATTTGCGTTCCGCCGCCGCGCACGAACGCGCGGAGCGCGTCGTCGATCACGCGCGTGCGCACTTGCATGTAGAGGAGCACCCGCCGCGGAAAGAGCGTGCGCGCGACCGCGTGCAAGTGGACGAGGCGAGACGCGGGCGAAAACCGAACGCCGTAGGGATCGTCAGCGAGCCGCTCGTGCTCGGGTAAGAGCACCCCGAGCCCTCGGCACGCCGCGACCCAAGCCGCGGTCACGCTCGGTCGGTTGGCCTTCACGCGCGCTCTATGACTCGCCGCGTGAAATAAATCGAGGACCTCGAGCGAAGAGGGCGCATGAGCAAGATCATCGTCCTCCTCGCTGCAGTGATCGCGTGCGCCGGTTGTGCGGAGTCGTCCCGTGACGTCTCGCTGAGCACCGGCGGCTACGGCGGCGCGTCGCCAGGCGGCGGCGCGGATGTCGTTTCCACGCGCGTCGTGGCGCGCGACGTCGCCCCGCGCGAGGTCGCCGTGCACCATGCATCGCGCCGCGATGGGGAATTCGTGGTGTGCGCGCAGTGTCGGCGCTGAGCGCGAGGAACATCGAGCGCGCGCCGCGCGTATCCAGTTCATGCGCAGGTCTCTGGTCGTCCTCGCCCTCGTCGCCCTTCCGAGCGTGGCGCGCGCCGACCGAGAGCCGGTGTTTCCCGTCGACGTCGCCGTGACGTCCGACGAGAGCGGCGCGGTGGTCGACCGCGCGTGGATCGACGCCGAAATGAGCCTCGCCGAGCGAGTCTACGGCCCGCTCGGCTTCCACGTCCGCGCAGACCACGTGCGCCCCCTCGGGAGCGAGCTCGCGCGGATCGAAGACCCGCGCATGCGCGACCGCTTCGCGCCGCTCGTCACGCCCAACGAGATCCAAGTCTTCGTCGTGCGCTCGCTCCGCGACGACGCGCAGGTCGGCGTCTACCGAAACGGCGTCACGTGGGACTCGCGTATCAGTCGCGAGAACGGGCCAAGCCGACGCTTCATCATCCTCGCGGCCACCGCGGCCCAATCCTCGCTCGCCCACGAGCTCGGTCACTTCTTCGGCATCCAGCCGCACTCGAGCGTGAAGAACAACTTGATGAGCTACGACCGAGAGGACGCGCTCGTTTTCCTCGACGCGACCCAGCAGGGCATCGTGAAGACCACGGCGCGTGCTTTGAGGACGACCAGCGCGCTCACCGTGCTCGACTGGATCGAGCGCTGAAGCGTTGCGCGCGGGTGACGCGTGCGTAGATTGTCCGCGTGCACCATCGCGAGTGGCTCGGCATCCCCATCTGGCTGATTTGCGGAATCCTCGGCGCGTGGATCGCGACGTCGAAAGGCCGCGGCGGCTGCTTCTGGTTCGCCTTCTGCGCCTTCCTCGGCCCGATCGGCCTCGTGTTCGCGGCCGTCGTGTCGCGACGTAGATGACGACACCTGGCCCCGGGCCAGGCCCTGGCCAGGCCAGGCCACGTCGATCCCGCATGAAATGAGCCGGTTCGTCATGGCACGTGCGTCGCAAAAGCGCGTCGCATGCTCGCCATGGCGCTCAGCGCAAGCCTCTTGGGGCTCAATGCATCCACCGTTCGCGTCGAGGTCGAGGCGGCGCGCGGCGTTCCGTCCTTCGAGCTCGTGGGCCTCGCCGAAGCGGCGGTGAGGGAGTCGCGCGTGCGCGTGAAGAGCGCGCTCGCGCAGGTGGGCGTCCACCTCTCCGAGTACCGAATCATCGTGAACCTCGCCCCGGCCGACGAGCGCAAGTTCGGCAGCGGCTTCGACCTCGCGATCGCCGCGGCGACGATGGCGGCGCTTGGCGTCGTCCCCGCGGAGTCGATCGCGGGCATGCTCTTCTTGGGCGAGCTCGCGCTCGGAGGCGGCGTCCACGGCGTGCGCGGCGTCTTGCCGAAGCTCCTCGGAATGAAGCGCTGGGTGCGCGGCGCGATCGTCCCGCGCGCCAACGAGCAAGAGGCGTCTCTCGTCACCGGCATGGACGTGCGCACCGTCGTGACGCTCGGCGAGCTTCGTGACGCGCTGAGCGGCGGCGTGCTCCCGCGCGCGAAAGAAGGGCCGCCGCCCGACGAAGCGGCGCTGGTCGAAGACCTCGCGGACGTGCGCGGCCAAGCAGGCGCGAGGCGCGCGCTGGAGATCTGCGCGGCGGGCGGCCACAACCTGCTCTTCATCGGTCCACCCGGCGCTGGCAAGACGATGCTCGCGCGGCGCATGCCGAGCATCCTCCCGCCGCTCGCGGCGTCCGAGTCGCTCGAGGTCACCGCGATCCACAGCGTCGCCGGCGTGCTCGGCTCGTCGCGCGCGCTCGTCCGCGCGAGGCCGTTTCGTGCGCCGCACCACTCGACGAGCGAAGCAGGCCTCGTCGGCGGCGGCGACATCCCGCGCCCCGGAGAGGTCTCGCTCGCGCACCACGGCGTCTTGTTCCTCGACGAGCTCCCCGAGTTTCGCCGCGGCGCGCTCGAGTCGCTCCGCCAACCGCTCGAGGACGGCTCGGTCACCGTGTCGCGCGCGCAGGGCCGCGCGACGTTTCCGGCGCGTCCGCTCCTCGTGGCCGCGATGAACCCTTGCCCGTGCGGCTTCCACGGCGATCCATCGGGTCGTTGCGAGTGCGCCCCCGAGCGCGTGCGCGCGTACCGCCAGCGCCTCAGCGGCCCGCTGCTCGATCGCATCGACGTCCACGTTCGCCTGCCACCCGTGGGCATCGCGGCATTGCGCGCTCAACAGCGAGGCGAGGCGAGCACGCTCGTTCGCGAGCGCGTCCACCGCGCGCGCACGAAACAATTCGAGCGAAAGCGCGACCTCGATCTCTCGGCCACGCTGAACGCGTTTTTGTCGCCGCGCGACGCCGAGCGCATCGCGCGCCTCGCGCCACCCGCCGAGCGCCTGCTCAGCGCCGCAGCGGAGCGCCTCGGTCTTTCCGCGCGCGCCCACGCGAAGGTCGTCCGCGTCTCTCGCACGATCGCCGATCTCTCCAACAAGGAAGACATCGGCCCCGAGCACGTCGCCGAAGCCGTCGGCCTGCGCGTCCTCGACCGCAAGACGGAGCTGGGGATCGCGGCCGCCTAGAGGAGCCCAGCGCGACGCTCGTGTCGCGCAAAGCACATTCGAAAGAGGAGATGAACATGCTCGAGCAGATCGCAGAGAAGATGCGCGTGTTGAAGACGGTCATCAGCAGCGTGGAGAAACAGTTCGGAAAGGGCGCCATCATGACGCTCGGCGACGAGGGCGAGACCGAGCCCGTCTCGACGATCCCGACCGGATCGCTCGCGCTCGATCTCGCGACCGGCGTCGGCGGCTACCCGCGCGGGCGCGTCGTCGAAATCTACGGGCCCGAGTCGAGCGGCAAGACGACGCTCGCGCTCCACGCAATCGCCGAGGCGCAGAAGAACGGCGGCGTGTGCGCGTTCATCGACGCGGAGCACGCGCTCGACGTCCAATACGCCCGAGGCATCGGTGTCGACACCGAGCGCCTTCTCGTCTCTCAACCCGACACGGGCGAGCAAGCGCTCGACATCGCGGAGACGCTCGTGCGGTCCGGCGCGATCGATCTCGTCGTCATCGACTCCGTCGCGGCGCTCACGCCCAAGGCGGAAATCGAGGGTGAAATGGGCGATCAACACATGGGCCTCCAGGCGCGCCTCATGAGCCAGGCGCTCCGCAAGCTCACGGCCATCGTGCACCGCACGGGCACGGTGATCGTCTTCATCAACCAGCTGCGCCAGAAGATCGGCGTGGTCTTCGGAAGCCCCGAGACGACGACCGGCGGCAACGCGCTGAAGTTCTACGCCTCGATGCGCCTCGACGTCCGCCGCATCGGCCAGGTGAAGATCGGCGACGAGATCGTCGGCGGTCGAACGCGCGTCAAGATCGCAAAAAATAAATGCGCTCCGCCCTTCACGGAAGCGGAGTTCGAGATCCGCTACGGCACGGGCGTCGATGGGCTTGGCGAGCTGCTCGATCTCGGCCTCAACCGCGGGCTCGTCGACAAAACCGGGAACCACCACGCGTTCGCAGGCACCGCGCTCGGAAACGGACGCGAGCGCTCGCGCGACGCGCTCGCCGCGAGCCCGGAGATGCAGCTCCAGCTCCGGCAAGCGATCGTCGCCGCGGGCCCGGTGAAGCCGGGCAGACGCACCGAAGCGGAGTCCTGAGCGAAGACGAGGGACGCCCTTCGCGAGAGGGCGTCCCTTGTCGCCCAACGAAAGCCGTGTTGAGGTGAAATCGTGACGAAGCGCATCTCTGCGATCGATCGCATGAACGTTCTTCTCGAAGACATTCGCGCGCAAAATCGCGCGACGTACGAAGGCGTGATGGGCGCGATCGAGTCGCTCGATCGCAAGCTCGAGGAGCGCTTCCAGAAGGTCGAGAACCGACTGACGCTGCTCGAAGACAGCGTGAAAACGCTGTTCGTCGAGGTCGCTGTCCTGCGCGCCGAGGTCGCCGAGTTACGCGCCGAGGTGGCCGAGTTACGCGCCGAAGTGGGCGAGCTGCGCACGGAGGTCGGTGGGCTGCGCGCCGACGTTCGGCAGCTGAGGCACGACTTCGATCACCGCCAAGAGCGCGACCGGCTCGATGCGCTCGAGAGGCGCCTCGACGCCCTCGAGAAGCGCCGTCCGCACTGATCGATCGCGATCCATCCGGATCTTTCTCGGTTGGTCGTCTCGCGACTCCGCGCGAAATCTCGCGAGCGCTCGCGCGAGGCGGCACACTGCACGCACCGAAGACGCGGAAAAGGCGTGGCACGTGTTTCGCAAACCAGCGCACGATGGCTCGCTCCGCAATCTTCGCGCTCCTGACGTCGTTGCTCTTGGCGTGTAGCAGCACGCAACCCGACGTCCCCGATGCCGACACGATCGACGATCAACCCGACTCCGACGGCATCGACGACGACGCGAGCGCTCCGCCCGACGCGGCTTCGGATGACGGCGGCACGGCGGTGCCGACGCCGATTCGCTACGTCATCGTCCTCGTCAAAGAGAACCACACGTTCGACAACTACTTCACGGGCTTTCCTGGCGCCGCGACGACGAAGACCGCGAAGCTCTCGAACGGCAGCACGATCACGCGACCGGTCGCGCCGAGCGGTCCGCTCTCGAAGGACATCTGCCACGCGAACAGCTGCGGCGAGACGGCGTATCGCAACGGCGCGATGAACGGGTTCGACCTCACGGGTTCGGGCACGACGCTTCCGTTCGTCTATTACACGGAGAAGCAGATCCCGAATTACTGGCAGTATGCACGCAATTTCGTGCTCGCCGATCACCTCTTCTCGACGACGCTCGGGCCGAGCACGCCGGGCCACGCGGTGATGTGGAACGCGCAGTCGCTCGTGCTCGACAACGCGAAGTGCACCGTCGACGGAGGGGCGTGCGGCGGGTTCGGTTGCACCGCGGGCGCGGACGTGAAGGTCACGTCGTACAACCCGGACGACTGCACGACGAAGACCGTCGCGCCGTGCTTCGACGTCCCGACGATCGTCGACCACCTGCCGGCGGGCTTCACGTGGACCGACTACGGCGGCGCGCTCGCGCTCATGACGAAGTCGGTGAAGGCCGATCCGAAATACGCGACGCACTTCCGAAAGGAGGCGGCGCTCCTCACCGACCTCCAAGCGGGGCACGTCGCGAACCTCACGATCGCGCACTTGTGGGGCGGCGAAGAGTCGGAGCATCCGGTCGCCTATCCGTGCGCGGGCGAGAACCAGACCGTCGAGATCATCAACGCCGCGATGAAGCTCCCGCAGTGGAAGGAGATGGCGATCGTCGTCACGTGGGACGACTGGGGCGGCTTCTACGATCACGTCGCGCCACCCGTGCACAAATGCGCCAACGGGAAGATCTTCCAGAGCGGGTTCCGTCTGCCCGCGATCGTCATCTCGGCTTATGCGAAGAAGGGCTTCGTGCTCTCGACGCCCGCGGAGCAAGCGTCGATCCCGCGCATGGTCGAAGAGCTGTGGGGCATGGAGTTCATGACCGCGCGCGACAAGCACGCGCGCGACGGGACGGCCGGCTCGCTCATGGCGTCGTTCGATTTCACCCAGCCGCCGCGCGATCCGCTTATCTTGTCGACACACACGTGCCCCTGAATCGACTTTGCGTCGCAGCGTTCGTCGTCGCATCGTGCGGCGGCGAGCCGCGCGAGCGCGTCACGCTGCAGGCCCCGCAGGCGACGCCGCGCGCGTCCGCGAGCGCGCGTGACGCAGCGGCGCCGGAGCCCGCGTGCCTGGCCGCGCTCGAGGGCGCAAAGCCCATCGACAAGAAGACGCTCGAGAACGCCGAGCTCGCGAAGATGACCGAGCCGGAGCGGAGCTTCGCGGTCGGACGCGTCTACTTCGAAGCGGAGCACTGGGTCGAGGCGGCGAAGACGTTTCGCGCGATCGCGTTCGATCACCCCGACTCGGACGTCGGCATCTACGCGTCGCAGCTCTACCTCGAGTGCCTCAACCAGCTCGGCGCGCACGCCCACCGCGCGCGCTGCTACGACGACATGGCGCGTGACGCCGCCGCGCTGCACGACGTCTACTGCGCCGCGCGCCGGAGCAAGAACGAAGAGATGTGCGGGATGCTCGACAAGATCCAGCTCGACGTCGAGCGCCTCCGGGCCTCGCGCTTGATGGAGGAGGGCGCCGCGAAGGGCGACGTGTCGCTCGTGCACGCGAGCGGCGAACAGCTCCTCGCGATGCTGCGAGCGCACTGCTTGCCCGCGGCCTCGCCCGCCGTGCGGTGCGACGAGATCGCCTACAACGCCGCGCTCGCCTTCATCGCGTCCGCCGACGAGCCCGCGGCGAAGCGCGTTCAAGCGATGATGCTCGACCCGCAGAACGGCATGAGCAAGAGCCCGCTCGTGCCGAAGCTCGAGTGCCGGCTCGACCCCGCGCGGCGCGCGACGTGTCAGTGATGCGCGCCCGCCGTCGTCGATGAGGGATGCCGTAGTAGCCAAATGGAGAGGCACCGGAAAACGAGCCAGGACCGGGTCCCTAATCCGGCGTGCCAAAGACCTGCTGCGCGCGGGCGCCCTCGGGCGATGTTCGCGGGAATGCCGCGCGCGGTGGGGTGAAGTCAGGGTTGCGGATGCACCGGCTCCGTCGAGATCGGCGGGGAGGGAAGCGCGTTTTCCCAAAGGACTTCTTTGCGGGTGCGATGCGGGTTCGAGTCCCGCCTACGGCGCTGCCAGCGGAGTAAGATTGGCGCGTGCTCAGGCGCGCGAAGACAGCGGATCACGACCTCGTGGTGAGCGTGCTCGCTCGCGCGTTCGCGCACGATCCAGTTGCAAACTACATGCTTCGGCGCGACGGGTTGGAGCGCGCGTTCGGGGCCTTCTTCAAGCACGCCGTCTTGCCGCACGACGAGGCGTGGATCGCGGACGAAGCGGGCGTCGCGCTGTGGACGCCGCCGGGGAAGTGGGGCCCGAAAGGCCTTCGGTTGATCGCGATGGCCCCAGCGCTCGTCGCGGCGGTCGGCGCGAAGCGTGTGCTCGCGCGGGCGCTCGCGGCGCAGCACGTGGCCGACAAGCACCCGCGCAGCGCCGCACTGGTACCTCTTCGCGATCGGCGTCGACCCCTCGATGCAAGGCCGCGGGCTCGGCGGCGCGCTGCTCCGCGGCGTGCTCGATCGCTGCGACCGAACCAAGAGCCCCGCGTACCTCGAGGCCTCCACCGAGAAGAACGCCCGCATCTACGAGCGCTACGGCTTCGGCGTCACCGAGGAGCTTCGCATCGGCGCCGACGGGCCGCCGCTCTGGCTCATGTGGCGCGAGCCGCGCTGATCGCTTCTTCGACCGACGCGAGGATGCGCCGCGCGTGCTCGAGGAACACGCTGCCCGCGAGGCAAGAGGCGCATGCCGCGCGGCGTTCGCTCGAAGAGCGGCGCGCCGAGCTCGTCCTCGAGCGCGCGGATCTGGCGACTGAGCGGGGGCTGGCTCACGTGGAGGCGCTCGGCGGCGCGACCGACGTGTCCCTCCTCGGCGACCGCGACGAAGTAGCGCACTTGTTGGAGGCTCACGCAGCCGAGCTTATCCGAGATCGAAACGGTATTGGATTCGCCCCGCCGATCGCGCGCACGATGCACGGGTGATCACGCTCCACGGTCCGCGCGAGGTCGAGGCCCTTCGTCGCGCTGGCGCCTGCGCCGCCGCGACGCTCGCGTTCGTCGGCGATCGCATCGCGCCCGGGATCACGACGGCGCAGATCGACGCGTGGGTGCGCGAGCACACCGCGCGCCTCGGCGGCTCGCCGAGCCAGCTCGGATTCCACGGGTTTCCCGCTGCGGTTTGCACCAGCCGTAACTCCGTCGTCTGCCACGGCATCCCTCGCCGAGACGAGGTGCTCGCGCCGGGTGACATCGTCAACGTCGACGTGACGACGTGCCTCGCCGGATTCCACGGCGACACGTCCGCGACGTTCGTCGTCGGCGAGCCATCTGCCGGCGCGAGGGCGCTCGTCGAGATCGCGCGCGCGTGTCGCGACGCCGGCGTCGCGGTCGTTCGCGAAGGTGCGCGGCTCGGTGACATCGGCGCGGCCATCGAGGAGCGCGCACGCGCTGCGGGCGTGAGCGTCGTGCGCGAGTACGGCGGACACGGAATCGGCCGAAGCATGCACATGGAGCCGCACGTGCCGCACGTGGGAACGCGCGGCGCAGGCCTACGCCTCCGCGCGGGGATGGCGCTCACGATCGAGCCGATGATCAACGCTGGTCGCCCGGAAGTGCGGACGCTCGACGACGGTTGGACCGTCGTCACCGTGGACGGCTCGCGATCGGCTCAGTTCGAGCACACGATCGTCGTCACGCGCGACGGTTGCGAGATCACGACGACAGTTTCATGATGCTGGCGCCGGCGGCGGCGGAACGCTGTACACCGACGCACGCGACGGCTCCGGCGCGCTCGACGACTCGCCCATCGAGTCGAGCGAGTACTTGAAGATGATGGGACCGATCATCTCGTTGAGCGCGACCGTCGCGATCGAGAGCGCCTTGAAGGACGCGCCGAACTGCGGATTCGCGCGCTCGATCGTCGCCGAGATGCCGAGCGCGACGCCGGCCTGCGAAACGAGCCCCGCCCAGCCCCAACGCCGCAGCGCCGGCTCGTCCTTCGCCAAGCGCGTGCTCACTCGATTCGCCGCATACGTCACGACGACGCGCCCGAAGAACATGATGAACGCCGCGACGCCGAGCTGCTTCAGCAGCGGAAGGTCGAGGTGCGCGCCCGCAGTAGCGAAGAAGAGCACGTAGACGACGCTGCCGGTGTCCTCCACGGCGTGGAGCAGCTTCTCGCCTTGCTTCGAGAGGTTCTGCACGAGGAACCCCGCCATCAAGAACGTCAGCAGCGGCTCGAACTGCAGGTAATTGATGACCTCGGTGAAGCCGAAGCCGAGCGCGACGAGGACGACGAGGAAGTTCTTCTCGACGAATTTGAGGTACGCGACGATCAGAAGCCCGAGCGACGTGCCGAGCGCCACGCTGCCGAGGATCTCTTGGCCGAGGTGGCTGAGCGCGGTCATCGAGAACGTGGCGCCCGGCTGGACGAGCGGCTTCGTAAGCGTGATCACCGTCGCGGCGAGCACGATGACGACGACGTCCGAGAGCATCACGAACGCCAGCGTGAAGTTGGCGATGGGGCCCTGCGCGCGCGTCTGGGAGAGAATGCCGAGCGCCGCGGACGGGCTGCGCGTGATCGCGATGACGCCTTCGAGCAGGGCGATGCCGATCGAGCATCGTCGTACCGCCGGTGTGCGCGAAAGGAATCAACGGCGACGCCGCGACGAACACGAGCGCCATCGCGACGAGCACGAAGAAGCATTGCATCACCGTCGCCCACGCGAGCGAGCGCATGCTCTTCTTGAGCATGTCGAGTCGGAGCTCGGCCCCGCCCGCGAAGGCGATCAGCGCGAGCGCGAGGCCGTTCGCGGACTGGAGCGACTCGACCGACTCGTGCCCGACGAGGTGGAGCACGTAGGGCCCCGCGATGATGCCGACGGCGAGGTACGCGGTGAGGTGAGGGATCCTGAGGGGCTCGAGGATTTCGCTCGCGAGCGTGCCGCCCGTGATGAACAAGCCGAGCGCCGCGATGTTCGCCACCGTGCCCGCGTGCGGCGACATGTGCGTCGCCGCCCAGAGAAGGGCGAAGCTCAGCGCGAGACCAACGACCTGGATGCTCCGTGTCGCGAAGCCTTTCTTCGAAGCATGCGATCCCGAGCTCATGACGCATTCTCCGCCGCTGCAGGGTGTTCGGACGGCGGCGCCTCGTGAAGCTCGTCCAGCTTGCGAAGCGTCGCGCGAAGCGCGGGCGGACCGACGAGCTCCCCGGCGATGCAGAGCGCAGCGGAGACGGCGAGCACGGTGTTTCCGACCTGACCGGGGAAATTGACGGCGCACACGAGGCCGACGCACATCGACATCGCGCCGGCGGACATCATGCCGAGGCCGAGCGACGCGCCCGCGCCTTTGGCCGCGGGGAACGCCGCCACGAGCATGCGCGAGAGCACGATCTTCGCGACGACGCGCGCGCCGAGCACGACGCCGAAGATCGCGAACGTGTGAGCGATCGCCTGGGGCTCGAGCTTGACGCCGCAGACGATGAGGATGGGAAGGAGCGCGCCGCGCTGAGTCGGGCCGAGCATCGCGCGAACCTCACCGGCGTGGCGCGACGCGAGCACCAGGATGACGCCCATGACGAACGACACGACGACGAACGCGAGGCCCACCATCGCCGAGACGCCGATCGCGAGGAGTGAGATGCCGAGCACCGTGCCCCAGCTCTCGCGAAGGCGGAACTCGCGCCCGAGGAGCATCGCGCACAGCGCGCCGAGCACGGCGCCGAGGCCGACGGTGACGCCCGATACGCCCGCGACGCCGAGCCACGCGAGCTTGCGATTTCCCCGCGAGCGCGACGAGCGCGACGAGCAGGCCGATCGGCACGAAGTCCTCGGCGCAGGCGATGTCCTCGAGCAAGTCGATGACCGGTCCACGCGCGGCATAACGCTCGCGCACCCAGCGCATCGCGTGCCTCGTCGTCTCGCACGAGACCGCGGCGAGCGCGAGGCCGAGGACGAGGCGATCCTTCACGAGCTCGGGCGCGACGCGCGGAAGCGCGTACCAAACGGCCGCCGAACACGGCCGCAGCGGTCGCGCCGGCCCAAGGCAGCGCGGCGAGGACGCGCCAAAACGTGATGTTGCCGCGGCTCGTCGTCGCGTACTGGACGCCCGCCGTCAGCATCAGCCACGAGAGCGCGACGGTGATGACCGACTGCACGCCGTCGACGACGGACGCCGACACGACGCCGAGCGCGTGCGGCCCGATCGACCGCGCCGAGCACGACCCACTCGACGCTCGACGGTAGCCCGACGCCGCTCACCGAGCGCTCGCCTCCGACGAGGAAGCTGCCGAGGTAAGCGACGAGCAGCAGCCCCATCAAGAGGAGTAGCGAATTCACCCGCCACCTCGGTGCTTCCCGAGACCGATGCCGGCATCCGACAGCGCACGGAGCACGGCGGTTGCGGGATCCTCCTCGTCGAGCGCGCGCTTCGCGACGATCTCGTAGTGAGCGCCGCCTTGGTCGATGAACAGAAGGCGAACGCGCGGCTCGCCGTGCTTGCTCGCGCCCGAGCTCGCCATCACCTTGCGCACCTGCTCTTGTGGGGCCTTCGGGTCGACGACGATCTCGAACGTGGCGAGCGGGTACGCGCCGCTCACGCGGAGCGGGCGCACGAGCGTGAGCAAGTGCGGGATGCGAAGCTCGGACCCTTCGCCGTCGAGCACGCGCACCTCGAACAACGTGACGCTGCCGACGCGCCCTTGGCGGCCGTCGAACGACACGAAATCGCCGATGCGCAGGCGCCGCCAGAAGACGGTCGAGAAGCCGATCGTGATCGACGCGAACATCGGAACGAGCGCGAGGCCGAGCGCGCCGAGCACGACGAAGCCGGCGCGAGACGCCGTCCCTTGATCGGTGCCGGTCACGAGCGGCGCCCCGAGCACGAGCGCGCCGATGACGACGCCGAGGCGCAAGATGGCGCTCGTCGGCGCAGCGAGATCGGGCGGAACCCACGTGAGCTGCGTCTCGCCGACCTCGACGGACCGGAAGAAGAGCCGGATGAAGCGGACGACGATGAGCACCGCGATGATCGCGATGACGCCGATGACGAGGAGCGGCAGCGAGATCGCGATGCGCCCGAGGAGCGTCCCGAGCGGCGTCAGGATCGTCGTCGTGATCTTGCCGCCGAGATCCTTCGTGCTCTCGAACTGCGAGAGCACGAAGACCATCCAGAGGTAGAGGATCGCGAACTGGACCGTGCGCTCGAGGAGCGACACGCCGATGCGCAAGAGCCCCTGGAACGCCGCGGGGCGCATCACCTCCACGCTGCCGATGCGCAGCGCGGGCAGGCGCTTCGGGTTGTCCGTGATCCAAGTGCGAGCGCTCACGGCGAAATCTCGCGCCTTGCGCATGCCGAGGAAGAGCATGAGCGCGCTGAAGATGACGAGCGACCACGAGAAGACCCGCTTCGAGACGTCGCGGCGCGTGCGCTCGGCCTTGAGCGCCGAGCGCACGTTCTCGCCGATGGCCGCGGCGTGCACGTTGAGCGACGCGTCGCCTGCGGCCTCGGCGTCCTCGGGGGTGAGCTCGACGATGGGGCGGTTTCCGACGAGGACGATCGCGAGGTTCGGCTGCGACTCGTCGATGCGAACGTCGTCGTTGTCGTTCTCTTCGAACGCGCGTTCGAGCGCGGTCGACGCTTTGCGCGCGCGCTCCTCTGGCTTCACGCCCGCGCGCGCGACGCGGATGGCGAAGACGCGTTTGTCGTGGAGGCGCACCGGCGAGCCCTCGGCGATCTCGCGCGCCTCGGGCAGCGCCTCGTTCGGCTTCGCGGAGCTCGCAGCGCTCGCGGAGGGGCTCGCGCTCGCGACCGGCTCCACGCTCGCGACCGCAGCGGGCGCTTCGGCCTCGGCCTCCGCATCTTGGGCTTGCGCCTCCACGGCCACGTCCGTCGCGGCGTCTCGCGGTGCGGAGGCGTCGAGCGGCAACGCCCACCCGCTGCGGCCAAACAGGACCGTGAGGAAGATGAAGACGCCAAACACCACGAGGTGGCGCGACCGCATCGGAAGATCGACTCTACACGGAACTACGCGCCTCGCGAGCGCGAAAGAGCGCGCGAGATCCAACGCCAGTCCGAGGCGCCGATCTCGCGGGAAATCGCGAGGACGAGCAAATACGACCGCCGCGAGCCCGACCGCGACGACGGGGGCGAGCACGCGGGAGACCGCGTGGATCCGCGTGCCGACGCCGACGACGATCGTTAGCGCTAGCGCAACGCGTCCCGCCGACGCGAGCGGCACGAACGACCCCGCGACGCGCACGACCAGCACCGCGCACGCCCCCAGCGCGACGACGAGGACGCCCGCCATGCACACCGACGTGGCTTCGAGCTGAGCCGACCCGAACGCGCGCATCGGCACGATGATCGCGCACGCGCCGCCAGCCAATAGCGCAGCCGTCGCGGTGAGGATCGCGGAGACGCGCTCGCGCCCGAGGCTCGACAGCACCGTGCACCCGATGCCGAGCATCGCGAAGGCGCCTTGCCCCAGCGCGAGGACGCGCAGCGTGCTCGCCCCGCGCGCCGCGGTGTCGGGATCGTAGGCGAATCGGATCGCGGTCTCGGGCATGCCCGCGATGACGGAGACCATCAACCCCGCGGCGATCGCGCCGAGCCGCGCGCCACGGGCCACGTAGTCGCGCACGGCCCCCGCGCTCTCCTCGGCCTTCGCGCGCGCGAGCATCGGAAAGAGCACTTGTGTGAGGCTCAAGAGGAGCTGATACGGCAAGAACGCGAAGAGCTGACACGCGCGATACGCCGCGACCCACTCGTCGGCCTCGGTCGGGGCGTGTCCGGCCTCGTGGAGGAACCGCCCGAGCAGCATGATGTCGACCTGCATGAGCGCGTTCGTGAAGAACTGCGCGACGCCGAGCGGCACGAGGACCGCGAGGTACCGCGCGCCCGTGAGCACGGTCTCGTCGATCGAGCGGCCGCGGGGCACGCGCGTGATCCGCGTCGCGATCGTCGCGATGGCGAGCGCCGCGAGCGCGAAGCCGATGGTCGACCCGAGCTCGCCGGATCTCCCGAGCCGCAGAAATAGCCAGCCGACGCCGAGGAGGCCCGCCGTGCGCATCGTCGCGAAGATCACGTCGAGCGTCGCCTGGCGCACGAAGAGCCCACGCCCGTTGAGCACGCCGACGAGCGGCGCGTACAGGCCATAGAAGAGCACCACCGCGCTCATCGCGACGAGGGGCGCCGCGATGTACGGCGCGTGCTCGAAGCGCGCGATCGGCCAAGCCGCGAGCGCAAAGAGGAGCCCCGCGGCGACGGCGAGCGGCACGTGGACGCGCATCGCGGCGCGCTGGGCCTCGTCTTCGTGGCCTGGCGCACCGGCGACCGCGCGGCTCGCGGCCTGCGTCGACCCCGCCACGACGACGTTGTTCACGATGTTCGCCGGCGCGAGCACGAGCGCGAGCGCGCCGTACCCCGCGCGCCCGATGAAGCGCGGCAAGAGCGCTTGCTGCACGAGCCCCGACAAGATGAAGAACACTTTCGCGCCGAGCACCGCGATGCCGCCGACGCCCGCGCGCTTCGCGATTTTGTTCGCGCCCTCGTTTTCTGGCCCGGTCACGCCGCGCTGAATAGCACGTCCCTCACGGATACGGAGCGCACTCGCCGCCGCCGGCCGAGCTCGGATCGCACGCGTCGCCGCAGCTGCACTGGAGCGAGCAGCAATCCGTGTTCGCGTGACAGCGGCGTCCGGTGTCGTGGATCGGAATGCAGCACCGCCCCGAGACGCAGATGGTCGTGCTCACGGTGCAGTCGCTCGCCCCGGTGCAGCAGATGCCGACGCCGGCCAGCTGCGAGGCGGTCGCGTCGGGCGGCGGCGAGGCGTCCGCGGCCCAACACGGGGTGATCGCGACGTCGGTCGTGGGCGCGTCCGACGCGCCTCCGGCATCGGCGGCGGGTTGTGCGTCCGTGCTCGCGTCCGACGCCGAGGTCGTCGTTCCACAGGCCGCCGTCACGACGACCAGGCCCACCGCGAGGACGCGCATGCGTCTGTCGATAGCACACCGACCAAAATGCCACATTGACTGACCAATGGTCAGTGACTTAGGGTCACCCACCCTCGATGCAGGCCGAAGCCGAGCCCCGCACACGCCAGCAGCAAAAAGACGAGACCCGCGCGAAGATCTTCGCCGCGGCGACGCAGCTCTTCGCGCAGAACGGCTACCACGCGACGACCGTGGCCGAGATCGTGAAGGCCGCGGGCGTCGCCAAGGGGACGTTCTTCGTTCACTTCCCGTCGAAGGACGCGGTCATCGCGGCGCTCGTTGGCATCCAGACCGGCGCGGCCCGCAAGGCGCGCAAGAAGGCGCTCGAGTCCGAGGGCCCCATCGCGGCGCTCCGCGCGGCCGTGATCACGCTCGCCGCGCGCGCCGGCGTCAGTCGCACGCTCAGCCGCGGCGTCCTCGCCGCGACGCTCGAGAGCCAGGACGTCGGCGGCGAAGCGACGACGCTCTTCGACGAGCTCTTCGCCGAGATGAAAGAGGACGCCAAGGCCGCGCACGCCGCGGGCCTGCTCGCGCCGAGCGTCGACCCGGAGACGCTCGCCGCGTCGCTCATGGCTTCGTATCTCGGCTCGGTCCTGCATTTCCGTCTCGAGCCCGCGCGCGGGCTCTCTCGTGCCGATCTTGGAGCCGCTCGTCGACGCGAACCTCGCGGGCGCTCTCCGCCAACAAAAGAAGAGGAGGAAGTGATGCGTCATCTCGCTCTCGTTTCGCTCGTGCTAGTCGGCTGCGGCTCCTCGTCAGGAGCTCCTCTGCCGAACCCGATCGTCGAAGACGCCGGCGTTCAAGAGGACGCGGCCGCCAAGCCAGCATCTGCGAGCTGCTCCGGCAAGCTCGCGCAGCCGCTCGACGCGACGTGGACGCTCGTCTCGAACGGCGTCGATCGCACGGCGAACGTGCACGTCCCCGCGACCTACGACCCGACGAAGCCCACGCCCGTCGTCCTCAACTTCCACGGCTTCACGTCCGACGCGACTCAGGAAGCGCTCTTGTCGAACATGTCGGCGAAGTCCGACCAGGCAGGCTTCGTCGTCGTCTATCCGCAAGGCCTCAACTCGAGCTGGAACGCAGGAGCGTGCTGCGGGCAGTCCGCGACGGACGGCGTCGAGGACGTGAAGTTCGCGAGCGATCTGATCGACGCGCTCGAGGTGCAGCTCTGCGTCGACACGAAGCGCGTGTTCGCGACGGGCATGTCGAACGGCGCCTTCCTCTCGCATCGCCTCGGCTGCGAGCTGTCGGATCGCATCGCCGCGATCGCGCCCGTCGCGGGCGTCCTCGGCACGGACGCGTGCAAGCCCACGCGTCCCGTTCCGGTGATGCACTTCCACGGCACGCTCGATCCGCTCGTGCCCTACGACGGCAGCGCGACGCTCGGGTTCCGGTCCGTGCCCGACACGTTCGCGGGTTGGGCCTCGCGTGACGCGTGCCAAGGAACACCAACCGTCACCTACGAAAAGGGCGACGTCCACTGCTCGACGTACGCGGGCTGCGGCGAGAGCGCGACGGTCACGCTCTGCACCGTCGACAGCGGCGGCCACACCTGGCCGGGCGGGCTTCCAGTTCCTGCGCTCGGCTACACGACGACGGACATCAACGCGACCGACGCGATGTGGACGTTCTTCACCGAGCACCCAATGCCCTGAGCTCATCAAAATACTCATGGACAACGCGGCGCGTTAGGTTTACATGGCCGCACCGTGCCTTACACTAACCTACATCGCCTCCTTCCGTTTTCGCTTTCTCTCGTCTTTCTCGGATGTTCCGCACCGGCGGACACCGACGTCACCGAGCAGGATTGGGACAGCCAGGGTGGCAACCCGACCCACGCGACGCACAGCTACCTCACGGAGCACGCGCTCGACATGCTCCAAGCCGAGCACGCGGAGCTCGTCACGTACCGCGCGCAGGTGATCACCGGCGCGAACCTCGAGCTCCACGAGCTCCCGGTGAAGGACGCCGAGCAAGAGCGCCTGCGCGTCGAAGCGGGCGGCACCAACGGCGGCTGCCAGCACCCGGAGATTTACTGGTCGCACGCGCAAGAGCGATGGCTCGCGGGCGATCACGCGAAGGCGTGGTGGTTCGTCGGCATCTTGCTTCACTTCGTGGAGGACCTCGGCGTCCCCGCGCACGCGCTCGGCGTCTGGCACGAGAACACCCCGTCGACGTGGGACCACTTCGAGCTCTTGGCGTTCCAGAAGTGGTCGCCGAGCTACGCCGCGATCAACCAGAGCGATCCTTGGTACGCGAGCCCCGCCGACTACGTCGCGTTCAGCGGGTCGTGGGCGGCGAGCGATTTCGCGTCGACGTACCCGGGCGTCGAGTACACGCGGACCTTCTTCTCGAAGACGTGGCTCTTCGCGTCGAGCAAGACGAAGGCGTTCGTGCAAAACCGCGAAGGCCGCACCGCGACCGTCGCGACGTGGGCCCTCGAGGCCGCGGCCGAAGAGCTCGAGGCGCTCTAGGCCTTCACGAAGCAGCCGTCGGCGTCGACGCGGACGAGACCACGCTTCAGCAGGCCTCCTGCCGCGCGCTTGAACGCCTTCTTGCTCAGGCCGAAGAGGTGCTTGATCTGCTCCGGGGTCGAGTGGTCGCCGAATTTGGGCGGCTTGGGCTGGGAGAGCACGTCGAGGATCTTCTGCGCGTCCGCGTCGCGCTCTTCGTGCGCGGGACCGCGGAGCGAGAGCTCGACTTTTCCGTCGGGTAGGACGTTCGTCACGCGGAACCGCGCGGGCTTTCCGCGCGAGAGGTTCTGCGGCTCGGTCTTCGGAAGGAGGCCGACGTACTCGCGCTCGAGGATCACGAAGACGCCGATCTCCGGATCGTTGCGCCAAGCCTCGCCGAGGACCCATTGATCGCGCACGAACGGCGGCGTCTTGCGGAGCATCTCGCTCACACGCATCGTCCCGGCGAGACGGCCCGTGCGATCGATGATGAGCCCGATCGGGTGGCGCTCGCCGACGTGGACGTCGCGCGTCTGCTCGGCGAGGGGCACGAGGAGCTGCTTCACGAGGCCCCACTCCACGAACGCGCCGAAGCTCGTCGTGTCCTTCACCTCGAGGAACGCGACCTGGCCGAGCATGATCGCGGGCTCGCGGAGCGTCGCGATGGGTCGATCGTCCGAGTCGAGGTGGACGAAGACATCGAGCTCGTCGCCTTCGCGCGCGCCCTCGGGGACCTCGGCGTTCGGCAAGAGGATGTCGCCGCGCCCGTCTCCGAGCGACAAATAAGCGCCCGGCGGGCCGAACCGCACGATGCGAAGGCTCGCGCGGCGGCCGAGCGGCGGATCAGTTGCCGTCGGCAAAAAAGAGATCCAGCGCGCCGGCGTCGCCAGCGCTGGAGAAGTAGATGCGGCCGCAGCTGGCCGTCGGCGCCGCGTATTGGTACGCGGGGCCGAGCGTGACGAACTGTTTGTACGTGTTGTTCGAAAGCGCGCTGTCGCGGAACGCCATGCGCTCCGTCTGCGCGACGCCATCCCAGTAAAAGAGCGTGAGGTCGTCCATCGACATGCCCGTCGGGATCATGCGCGTGCCGCTCGTGTCCGGCGCGACGAGCTGGGACTCGAGCAGGTTGCGACCCTGGCCCCAGGGCGACGTGTCGCCGGTCTTTCGATACGACTCGCACATCGTCAGCGTCGAGACGCCGTACTGCGAGTAGTAGAGGAACTGCCCGTCGGCCGAGAGCATCGGGTCGGCGAACGAGCCGTGCGTCGGCTGGGTGCTCGCGTCGCCCTCGGTCGCGACCGGATCGAGCGTCGCGAACGGCGCCGTGTCGAGCGTGGAAGAGAACGCGGCGCTCCGCGACGAGCGCGTCGACTGCGCGAGGATGCTGCGGTCCGTCACCGCGACGATCAGCGTGAGCCCGTCGGGCGAGAGCGCGACGCGACCGAGCGCGATGCCCGCCGTGAGCGTCTTCGGCGAGCCGAAGGGATCGGTCGCCTTGGCGCGATCGGCGTAGAGCACCGAGCCCGCCGTCGTCATCCACGCGATCGTGAGCTCGTCGGGCGTGACCGCGCCGAACGTGTCCGCTTGCGCGGTGGAGATCGGCAGCAGCGTCCCCGACTGGTACTTCACCGTCGTCGAGCACACGGGGAGGACGACGCCGCTGTCGTTCGCGTCGACGGGGTTGCCGCCGTCGCCAGCGGGCGCGTCGCTTTGCGCGGCGTCACCGCCGTCGGGTGTTCCGGGGTTGTCCGAGCAGCCCGCGACGATCGCGAGGGCGATGAACAGAGACCTCATTGGGTCGGGACGCAATCGTAGTTCTGCCGCCACGCCGTCAGCGTAGGAGCGTAGTACTTGTCGGTCGAGGGGTTGAGTGTGATCGTCACGCGCAGCCAGTTCTGAGACGGGTTCGGCGAGAGCGCCGCGCTCACGTCCGTGCCGATCCAAGAGGTGATCGGTGCGCCCGACGCGGTGCCGAGGTAGACGACGGGCGTCGCCGTCGCGAGGGCCGTCTGCGACGCGGCCGTCGCCGCGTTGAACACGATGTTGGAGTCCGATGGCGTCACGGTCTGCCAGTCGAAGAACCGCCAGACGACGCTCTGTCCCGTCGGGCAGACGCCCTGGTAGTCGACCGCGAACGACGAAGCGTTCGGATACGGCGGCACGAGCGGCGGCAGGGTCGCGCCGCATGAAGCGAGGTCGAAGAGGAGAAACTCGAGGAGCTTCTCCTGAGCGCTCATCGCGCCCGCGGTGCACTCGGCGGGGAACGTCAAACCCGACGAGTTGCTGTTCGCGACGTGGAAGTCGCTGAAGACGACGCGTCCGCACGTCTGCGACGCGCTCACCGGCGTGTCGAACGTGTAGTGCATCGGGACGCCCGAGGACGTGTCGTACATCCACCGAACCGACGGCGAGTTCACGCTGGTGAGATCTTGGCGCGGGTTGGTGATCGTGAGCTCGGGCGGGCTGTTGCTGATGTTCAGCTGACCGAGGAGCTGCATCCAGCTCGCGAGCGTCTGACCCTTGGCGAACGACGTGTCGATCGTGTCCGTGCGGCTGCTCCACGAGTTGGCGTTGACGCTCCAGTTGCCCGTGCCCGCGAACGCGCCGTTCGTGTAGAGCCAGGTGTAGCTGTAGTGCGTCGCGAAGACGCGCCCGCCCGCGTTCGCGTACGCGAGGAGGTTCGCGAGCTGGTTGCTGTTCTTGTTGTATTGCCCGCCCCAGCACGGAAATAGCATCTGGTCGTAGTTGTCGAGCGGCGACGTCGTGAGCGTCGTCGGGTTGAGCGTCGCCTCGTTCGGCGTTCCCGACCCTGCGTTGGCGCCGTTGCCGTCGTAGATCTCGATGCGCCCGCCGCCACCCGGCTGCGTGAACTCGGCCTGATCGACGCCCATCTTGAGCAGCACGCACTCGAGCGCGTCGACGCTGCCCGTGGAGACAGCGGTGAACGGAATGTTCGCCGCCGACGCCGGCGTCGAGTCGTTCTTGTTGCGCGGCATGTGGATGTCGCCGACCGGCGTCGTCGCGCACGCGGGGATCGTGAACTGCACCTCGCGTCGCCAGCGACCGAGCTGGATGACGACGGGGATGTTGGAGCCGACCGGGACGTTCGTCAGCGTGAACGTTCCGTCGTAGTTCGTCAGCGTCTCGACGATCGGGCTGCCGCTCACCTCGGCGTTGCACGACGTGTTGCACTGCACGCCCGCAGCGAACGGGCTGAGCGCCGCGTTCGGGATGTAGACGAGGACGTTGGGGACGGGATCGGGCGTGCCGTAGGTCGAGATGGTGCCCGCGACGACGCGACCGGTGATCGTCGTGTACGTGCCCGCGTCGCACGCGACGAGCTGGCACTGGAGGTTCTGGCACTGCGAGCCATCCGCTTGCGAGAGCGAGATGCCGCCGGCGTCCGTCGGCTGAAGGCCGTTGCCTGCGTCGAGGCCGTTGCCGTTGTCGACGTAGTTGTTGCAGAGCGGATCGCACGGATCGTCCGTGCACGGCGTCGGGTTCGATTGGAGGTCTTGCGTCTGGAAACCGCCGAGCGTCGTCGACTGGAAGCTCTTCACGTAGACCTGATCGCCGACGCACGTGCCCCATTTTCCCGCGGTGCACGTGCGCTGCCCTTCGGAGCACGTCACGTAGCTGCCCGATTGGCGCACCACGGTCCCGCACGCGACCTGCGCGCCGTCGGTGGAGCATGGGCACCCGTCGTGGGGCGTCGAGCAAGTGTTTCCGCCGATCGGAGGCTTGATCGAGCCGTCCTGATCTTGAAGGGGAGGGGGCCCGCTCGAGCACGCCGCGATCGCCGCCGCTGCGCTCGCGAACGCGAACACGACCCAAGAGCGCAAACCGAAGCTAGGGCGATTCATGGTCGCAACTCCCCTTCATAAAAGTTACGCCTAAACGCAGATTTTAGTTCGAAAAAGCGAGCGCCGCCATCTGCGGGACGAACAGATCCGCCCCTTGCACGAGCGCGCACGTGGTGCCCATCGAGAACACGTGGACGGGAAAGCCGCTGGGATTCGAGCGCTTGTCGCCCACGAGCAGGCGCCCGTCCGAGGTGAAGAGCAGGCCGCGGAGATCGAAGCTCTGCGACGAGACGCTCGACGGCACGACGCTCGAGCCGTCGAGCGCGAACGTGACGAGGGCGGTCGAGTTGTCCTTCGACGCGGTGGTTGCACCTGCAACGATCGCCGCGCCGCACGATCCGCTCGCCGCGATCGCGAGCGGCGAGCCGCCGAGCGCGCTCTCCGTGAAGAGCAGCTTGCTCGTCATCGCCTGCGTGTCGACGACCTCGATGCCCGCGTCCGGCTCCGTCGCGCTCGCGAAATTCCCTGGCTCCGCGACGTAGAGCTTTCCCGCGGCCTCCGCCATGTGCCCGAACGGATTTCGTCCCGCGAGCGTGATCTGCTTCACGAGCTTCATGCTCGCCGTGTCGAGCACGAGCATCTGCGAGGGCTGCGACGACGTGGGATACGGGTTGAGCCGCGAGAGCGCGACGAACGCGCTCGGACCGACGATCGAGACGCCGCTCATGTCCGGGACGCCGTCCGAGTCGAACTGCGAGAGATCGATCACGGTCTCCTGCGCGCCCACGACGAGCAGCCCTGGGAGCAAGAGGCGCGTCACCCACTTCGATCCATCCGAAGCCACCGCGACGTCTTGCGGGTCCGCGTGCGCATCGCCGAGCGTCACCGCCGAGAACTGACCGATCCCGCGCCCGCACGAGTCGACCTCGAAGATCATGTCGAGATCGCGCGCGATGAGGAAGCTCCGCCCCGCGGAGCTCGCGAGCGCCGGATCGCCGCCGAGCTGGCTGCCCGACAAGAGCGACGGCGGCGAGCCGTCGAGCGGGAGCGAGCCCACCTCGGTCGACGTGAAGTCCGTCGTCACGACGAGGACGCCGTTCGTGCAAGCCGGCGGCGGCGACGAATCGCACGACGCGAGAAGCGCGAGCGCGAGCGCCAGTCTCATGGGGTGAAGCTACCACGCTCATTGCAGGTGCGTCGGGTCGAGGACCCGTCCGTTGGGGGCGAGGCCCGCGTTTCGCCAGCGCGCGGCTTCGTCTGGAAGATCGGGCGCCTTCTGGGGCGTCACGTCGCGGATCTCGAGCTCGGTCACGCCGACCGCGCCGAGCTTCGGTCGCACGGAGACGACGTACTGTTTGTCGGGCGTCGCGGGGAAGCGCACGTGATCGAACGTGGTCTTCGTCTCCGCGAACGACGGCTGGAGCATCTTGCCTTCGCGGACGCGCGTGCGCACGTACTCGACCGCCGCAGGGGTCTCGACGCGACCGCTCGCGAACACCACGTCGCCGAACGCGGCGTCGATGAAGACGCCGCGCGGGAGCGTGAGCCCGAACGCCTTCGCGCTCCCCTCGAGCAGCTCGTTCTTCGCGAGGTGATCGATCGGCTTCGCCGAGGCCGCCGCGGAGTCGGCGGGGATCACCGTCACGTCGTCGCCCTTGTGACAAGCGACGAGCGCGAGAAAGAGAGGGAGCGCGAAAGGTTTCATTCGACGACCGCCGCCCACGAGTCGACGACCGCGGATGTCGTCGGCGCGGGCAGCGACACCTGGAACGTGGAGTTCGCCGCGCCGTTGTTGCCCGTGTTCTTGCCGCCGACCTGAGCGAAGAGCGAGTAGCTGCCGGGCGCGACGTAGCTCGCCATCGTGTGCGAGCCGCCCGTGTACGAGTCCGTGACTGCTTGCGACGTGTCCGCGCACGCGGGCGTCACGTTGACCGAGACACCCGGGATGAGCTTGCCCGCGAGCGTCGGATCGTACGTCGCCGGCACGATGTAGTCGGGCGGCGTCGGCGGCGGGTTCACCGGAGACTGCAGCCGCGGGACGCCACCTTGCGAGAGATCGTTGGTGTCCTTCGGGAGCTCGTAGTCACGACCCCACATCTTCGCCGTGCCGCCCGCGCACACGGCGGTCGACGGCGCGGGCGCGAACGACGCCCAGTAGAGGACGCTGTCGAAGATCGTCATCGGCCCCGAAGTGCGCTCGCCGCCGGTGAACGGCACGTACCAGTTCACGTTCGCGCGGAGCAGGTTGTTCGACGTGTCCGCGACTTCCTTGATCGAGTAGACGAAGTTCTTGCCCGTCGGCGTGTACGTCTCTTGGTCGCCGGTCGCGACCCCGACGACGACGGCGCCGACGCGATCGGTCGCGACGACCGGCGGCACTTGAATCGGCTGGCCATCCGAGTACGCGGTCACGCTCGTGTCGACGGTCTTGTTGTACGCGTCGAGGAAGAGCTTGCCCGTCCAGTTCTGCGGGTTCGCGTCGGTGAGATCGAAGCGCCAGATCGTTCCGTCGGCGTCGCCGATGAAGACCTTCTGCGCGATCGCGCCGGGCGAGTCGGGGTACACGACCGGGACGCCAGTCATCGGCGAGTCGAGCTTCGTCTCGACCGCGCCGACGCGGTTCGAGTCGACGAGCGCGGCGGGCATGTCGGCCTTGCGACCGAACACGCGGAGCACCTCGCCCGTGTCGAGGCGCACGACGGTGACGCTGCGGCCGATGACGGGTTGACCCGTGGCTGCCCAGCACTGCACCGCGTCGCGTCGCGGAAACGCGGCCGCCTCGGCGTCGTCGGTGCCCGCCTGACCGAGGCGCGCGCACGAGCCGCTGACCGCCGCGCCCTCGGAGCCGCCCGGCAGGATCGCGACGCCGACCTCGTGCGCGCCAGAGCCGTCGAGATCCGCGAACACCGTCGTGACGGCCGGCGTCGCGGAGTGCTGGCCGAAGAGCTCGGTCTGCGCCTGGTTCTTGTATTGCGGCATCGACGTGAGCTGCCAGAGGAACTGCGGGCCCTTCGTGAGGTCCGTGTTCGGCATCGGGTCGGTCACGTCGAGCGCGTAGTAGCCGCGGTGGCTTTGGCCGTAGCCCGCGACGAGCGCGGTGTGCCAGTTCGAACCGAGCAGGAGGCTGCCCGTCCCCTTGCTGCGATCGAAGACCACGTCCTTCACGACGGGCGGACCGTCGAGGAGGAGCGGGTTCGCGCTCGGGTACGAGGAGCGCAGTCCGTAGAGCACGCCGGGAGGGAAGAACGACCAGAGCTCGCTCTGCGTGCGCGTCTGCTGCGTCGTGTTCGCGTCGAATGCGTGGAGGATGCCGTCGACCGTCGCGACGTAGAGCACGGTCTTGCGCGTCCCGTTCGTCGTCGCGAACGTCTGGTACGACTCGTCCTGGAGGTTCGCGCCGGGCGGGCCGATGACCGACGGGGTCGCGTGGTAGACCGCGCCGAACGCGTAGCCGGCGCGCGACTGGAAGGGCTGGAACGTGATGTCCGGCATCGGGTCCGTCGACGGTTGTGCCATCGCGAAGTTCAGCACGAGGTCACGGCACGCGCTCGTCGAGAGGTACGACGTGTTGAGCGTGTTCGGGCAGCTCGTCGACGTGAGGTTCAGCGCCGCCGGCGGCAACGTCAGGATCGACGTCGGCGTGGTGCCGACGAGCGTCCCGTTCTGCGTGCCGAGGAGGTCGTCGCGGTGGACGCCGGGGAGCGCGTTGTTCGTGATGCTCGGACGAATCACCCCGTCCGACGGAATCGTCGTGCCGCTCGCGGTCGCGAGCACGGTGCGAAACTGCCTGTTCGCCTGCGAGCCCGCGAGGTTCAAGTTCGCGGCGAAGTCGTCGCCCTGGATCGGATCGATGACGGGCGGCGGCACCGTGTACGCGTTGTTGTTGAACGTGCACTGGAAGCGCTCGCGCTGGATGTCACCCACCCACGGCTTGCCGGGGATCGGCGCGAACGACGAGAGGAAGAGCGACGAGTTCGTCTGCTGCGCGTTCTGGTTGATGTTCGACGAGACCACCGGCGAGTACGCCGGCACCGTGCGCGTCGTGACGTTCTGCGCGATCGACGCGATGATCGCGCCGAGCGCCTTGTTGAGGTCACCCGCGGTGTCGGCGAAGTACGCCTGGTTCGTGCCGCCGGCGTACGCGATCTTCTGAAGCTCGCAGCACGACGAGAACCCCGGGTCGTTGTTCGCGCAGTGCGGATCGTTCGGCGTGAGCGTCGCGCACGACACGTTGTTGACCGTGCTCACCGCGAAGCCGATGACGAACGTCTTCACCGAGTGGTTGCCGCCGCCGCCCTGATAGAGCTCCGCGGCGTACTCCTCGGGGAGCTTGTACGGACAGTTGCCGGGCTTCTTCGGATCGGTCGGCGTCTGCGAGCACGACGGACGGAGATCGAGGTTCGGCGCGCCGTCGGTGATGTGGATGATGTACTCGTCGCGGCAGTTGCCCTGGACGTAGACGTCGCTCTGCTGCGGACCCACCGGGTCGCCCCAGAAGTAGTACTCCGCGTCCGCGAACATGCCGGCCGTCGGCGTCGCGCCGTACGGGCGCATCGCGTTGATCGCGAGCTGGATCTGATCGTTCTGCGTCTCGACCTGCGCGACCGTCGCGCTCGGCGACGGGAAGGTCATCAAGCGACCCTCCCACGGAGGAGCCGCGGGGTTACGCGCGCCGATCTCGAAGATGTCGCTCGACGCGCAGTCGGCCGGGTTGCCCGATTTCGGCGAGCCCGCTCCGTTCCACCCGGCGAAGTAGCTCCAGTTGCCGTCGAACGTGGAGCTCGGCGTGTTCGCGATCTGCAGGCTTCCGCCCGACACGCCGATGCCCGCCGCGGTGTCCTGGTCGTACGTCATCAGGCCGAAGCGGAGCATGTCGCGCGCGGAGTCGAGGATGCCGTCTTGGAACTGCGAGAACGTGCAAGTGCCGGCGTTGCCGTTCAAGAGCCGCGAGACGATCGCGCCCGCGGGCCAATCCGTCGCGAGGCCGCCTGTGCCCTTCATCGGGCTGCCGACGCCGCCGCCCGAGTCGCCCGGCAAGATGCCCGGCGCGACGACGCACGCGGTCGTGAGATCGGTGCCGACGACGGGGCGGTGGTACGGCAGGTAGTAGTTCGTGTCGTACGGCGTCTTGCCGTCGATCGAGTACTCCGTCGCGAAATACGAGCCGGCCGCGCGCGGCATCGACACGCAGTTGTACGCGGGCGACATCGAGCCGGTGAGCGCCTGCACGGCGATGCCCCAACGGTTCGGAGACGTTCCGGTCGAGGCGGCCGTGGTGTCGACGAGCACGGTGTTGCCGCTGTACGTGTAGGCGCACGTCGCGTTCTCGGACTCGGGCGTGTTGCCGTCGAGCATGTTCTCCATCGAGCCCGACGTATCGAGCAGGATGAGGACGTTCGGCAGCGGCGGGTTGACGTCGATCTGCGCGCGCGCTCCTCCCGAGATCGCGAGCGTCGCCGTCGCCGCGAGGATCGTTGCCGTAAGTCTCGAATACGATCTCATCGACCCTCCTACTGACATCCCGTGCGCATCGGCCCCGCGGTGACGCGCGCCCGCGACATTTCCATCCCCTGCGCGCTGTAGAGCGCGGTCGGCGTGAGCGTGACGTTCTGCTGCGCGAGCATCGCCTGATCAGGCTCGGTGATGCCGACCGCCATCAGCGTGAACTGCTGGAAGCAGAGCCCGAGCCGAGTGTCGATCCCCCACATCTGCGCGCCCGTGGAGGGGTCGGTGATCTCGACGTAGAAGTCGCCGGTGAGCGCGTACGGTCCGAGGCTGCCCGCGACGTTGGGCTGCGCAGCGACGATCGCCGGGACCGACGACTGCCACGCGCTCGAGAGCTCCGCGGCGCCCATTCGACGGCACGCCTTCGTGAGGTTCGAGGCGCTCGTCATGTCGACGCCCTGGAGCGACAGGCACGACGTGTCCATCTGCGTCGGGTTGCGCATCATCGAGAGGTAGAGCTGGCCGGTCGTGCCAGACATCGCGTTGACGCCGGTGAGCGTGCCGTACTCGCTCAGGTAGTGCGACTGCGCGTTCTGGCGCGAGTACCCGCTCGTCTTCACCTCCGCCGACGCCGACTGGAGCGCGTAGAGGCCGAGCGAAGCGAGGACGGCGAGCGTCATCGCGACGATGAAGATCACCGCGCCGCCTTCGCGTGAGCGACGGCGAGCGTTTTCTTTGGCGAGGAGGAGGGCTTGGCTCATGGTGGTCAGTAGAAGAGCTTCGCGAGGTTCGGGAGCTGGACCTCGCTCGTGACGGAGCGGACGCGCGCCCAGCCGGTTTGTCCGGCCGTGCACGTGGTGAGGACGCAGTATCGCGTCGGGTAGGCGCCCTGCTGCGCGTTGGCGATGGGCATGCTGTAGGGCTCGGCGCGATCTGCGATCGCCGAGCGCGTCGTCAAACGGAAGTGCACCGAGCGAAGGCGCTGCGGCGCGGTCACGAGGTTCGTCGAGACGTCGTCGGCGGCGGTCTGGTTCGTCGGATCGGAGAGCCCGTAGACCGTGAGCAGGCGGTTCGTCAGGCCTGCGAGCTGGAGGTCCGCGCTGAACGCGAACTTCAGATCGACCGCGTACTCGGCGACGAGCTCGGGCTGCTGCGTGACCGTGCCCGTCGCGTCGACGAACGTGCGAAAGAGCTCGTACTTGTCGCCCGCGGCGGAGACGAGCGGCGCGTACGGCGCGTCGCCAGCCTTCGAGATGTCGATCGGGCGCACCTCCCAGCGGATCGTCTGCACCGGGTTGACGCGCAGCTTGCCGACGCCGAGGCCCGTCGCGCCGCCGTTCGTCCCCGTCTGCTCCGCCGTGAGGAGCGGGATCGCGTTCGTGTTGAGGTCGACGTACGCCGTCGCGGCGATCCCCGCGCCGTTGACGGCCGCCGACTTGCCCGCGCAGAGCGGGATGTACTGGTAGTGGCCCGTGTCGTCGGTCACTCGAACGGCGAACGTCGCGCCCGAGACCGGCTGGAACATGGCCGCGAGCGTCGCGTCGGGGTCGTTCTGGCCGAGCACGCGCCACATCGCGGGCGAGTCCGTCGCGAGCCAGAGACGCGTGCCGCCGCACACCGACGCGCCGGGATCGCTGTAGCGAACGACGTAGTCGTCGGTCGACGTGTAGTTGCCCGCGAGCTCGATCGCGTCGGGCGAGAGGCCCGCGGCGACGCTGAGCGGCGTGTTCGTCGCCGAGCCGTTTTGATAGAGGTGGATGCCGGCGAGCCGATAGAGCGCGTTGAACGCGCCCGTGTTTGGCATGTTCGGCGCGTTCGGCGCGTGCGCGATCATCGGGTCGCGCTGCACGTTGCCCGTGCTCATGAACGCCGAGCGCTGGAGATCCGCGCGGAGGCGCTCGACGGCGGTGCGGAGCGTCATCTCCGACGCCGCCGTGCGCGCTTCTTCGTGGAAGGTGTTGGTCGCCTGGGTCGAGAGACCCACGACCGCGAGCGCGACGAAGAGGCCCGCGACGAGCGAGACCATCAGCTCGATGAGCGTGAATCCGCGCTGTCCTCGGGATCGATGGCGGAGCGCGTTCATGGCGACACGTTCTGCCGCACGGCGGTCGCGGCGTAGACGAAGTGGTATTTCTGAACCGCGGCGTCGATGCCCTGCGGCACCGCGGCGCAGTAGTTCGCGTCGGGCGCCTGCGTGAGGTTGCGCGGCCAGTAGACGCGCACCTCAGCGCGGATGAGCGTCTGGTCCGTCGTGAGCGGCGTGAGGCGAGCGTTCACGCAGTACCGAGCCCCGGCCGACGCGGGATCGACGTCCTGACCGAGGATGTCGAACGCGGCGCTCTCGACGTCACCTTGCGAGCCGCTCGCGGCGTAACGCGCTTGCGGGACGTACCAAACCCCGTTGAGGGTGCTCTCGTTCACGAGCGTGGCGTTGCCGATGTTCGCGGGCGGCGTGACCGCGATCTGCGAGGGCGTCCACAGCGTCGCGTCGCGCTCGAGCCGCTCGATCCACGTGCGCGCGATCGAGCTCGCGACGTCGAGCTCGCGCGCGTCGGCGTTGCCTTGGATGGCGGCGCGCTGCATCGCCATGACGCCCACCGAGCCGATGAGCATCAGCGTCATCGCCATCATGACCTCGACGGCCGTGTAGCCGCGATTTCGTGCTCGATTCTTCTTCATGGCGCGGGTGCCGTCATGGTGGAGACGATGCGAGCGTTGCCGCTCGACGGGACGATCACGCGGCGCGTGATGCCGCGCGTGCTCGTAGCGCTGATCGACGTCTGGCCTTGGAAGAGGCGCGCGACGTCGATGGCGAGCGTACCGAGGAACGGCGCGGCCGCGCTGAACTGCGGCGTGCCGCCGGACCCGCCGGCCCAGTAGTAGGTGCGGCCGAGCGGCGTGAAGCAAATCGCGATGACGTTCGAGCTCACGGTCGGCGTCCCCGTGCTGTCGAACGTGACGACGCGCGACGTGATGTTGGCGGTCGACTCGAACGTGCCGTTCAGGTTCACGCCGTCGATGAACGTGTTGGTCGACGCGCCCGCGAGCCACGCGGTCGCGGGGAACGTGCACGACGCGCTCGGCAGGCGCGCCGTGTTGTCCGCCGCACCACCGGGGTTCGGGCTCACCGCTTCGTACATGCGATAGTTGCCGCGCGTCTGGCCCGCGGTGATCGTGTCGAACGTGACCATCGTCGCCGCGCCGCGTCCCATCGCGCGCGTGCGCGCCGTGTGAACGAGCTCGAGGATCTGCCCCGCGTCGTCGTACGTGTGGCGCTCACGCTGCGCGTCACCCATCTCCGGCATCGCGAGCATCGCGAGGATGCCGATGATCATCACGACCACGGCCAGCTCGATGAGCGTGAAGCCTCGAGTCCGAGCGCGGCGATGGAAACGGGGAGCCATGGGTTGGAAGTTTTTGCGAGCGTGCGGAGAGCACACCGCTCGCCAACGGCGTGAGAGGAGCAAGCCACGTACCGGCATAGAGCCCGACATGACCCACGATTTTGCCTGGTTTTCACCATGTAGGCGAGCTTCCGCCGCGTAACGATTGCGAAGCTATGAAATGATTGCGAGGTGGCTCCACGCGTAGGTGATTGTGGTAGTCACGGAAACCGATGAAACGTGCGCTCTGTCTTTTGGCTCTCGCCCTCGCGCTCGGCTGCAAAGACGAGCCGCGCTCGCAAGGAACGCCGCCGCCTCCTCCCCCGAGCGCGAGCGCGCAGTCGGCCGCGTGCGCCGGCGGCGGCGGCAAGGTGACCGACGCGATCAGCGCGCCGTTCTTTCCGCAAACGGTGTCGGGCTATTGCCTCGACCCGCACGGCGACGAGAAGACCTACGGCGACAAGGGCAAGCTCAAGATCGACGAGCTCTGCACGACCGCGCTCGACGGCGGCTGCGAGGAGTACAAAAAATTCGGCGTCACGCGCAGCGTGATCGTCCACTACGTCGCCAACCAGGGCACGGGCGCCGTCGAGGTGTTCCTCTCGCAGTTCGCGGGCGACGGCGCGTACGCGATCTACACGACGCGCCTCACGGGCGAGATCGACCCGCTCGACGAGCACGCCGCGCGCCCGCTCCCGCTGCCTGCGGGGCTCGGCGCGATCGGCACCGGCAAGGCGTACGCGCAGCGCGGACCGTATTTCCTCGAGCTCACGTACACCAACGATCAAGAGACGCCCGAGCAGATGAAGAAGAGCAGCGACGCGATCCTCGCCGCGATCGCGAAGGACGTCGCCGCGAAGCTCCCGAGCGCGCCCGACGTGCCCGCGTCGGCCAAGGCGCTCCCCGACGCCGAGCGCATCGCGAACGGTGTGCAGTACTTCCCGAAGGATCTCCTCGGCGTCACGGGCGTCGGCGCGATGGGCTACTACAAGGCGGCGAGCGGAAAGCGGTACCGCGTCGTCTCGTCGCTGCGCGACGGCGCTGGAGCGGTCGACCAAGCGAAGGACTTCCTCCACGCGCTCCGCGGCAAGCCGGGCGCGCTCCCCGTCCCGAACGTCGGCGACGAAGCGGTGCAGGTGGTCCTCCAGCCGTCGCCCGAGCGCGCGAAGATCGAGTGGATCGTGGCGCGCAAAGGCGCGAGCGTGCTCGGCGTCGGCGACGAAGAGTTCGTCGCGCAAGACCCGAAAACGCGCCTCACGAAGGACGAGAAGCTCGAAAAAATCCGCGCGTCGCTGAAGTAATCAGACGCGCGAGGCAGGATCGACGAGCGACGTGGGCGCGAGATCTTCGACCTCGAACGCCTCGCGGCTGTCGACCGCGTCGTCGTCGCCCGGAACCGCGCGACGCTCGAAGCAATCGGCGGGGAATTTCGACTCCGCGCGCACGTGGTCGGTGTCGTCGATGAATTTGTTCGTGACGCGATCGTGGTAGCCGCTCACCATCGGCAGGTGAGGCATCGTTCGTTTGTGGTGGCGGACGACGCGCGCGGTCACGAGATCGCGCACGTACTTTCCGACGAGCGACGCGAGGCACACGACGAGGTGCTTCGAGTCGGCGTCGCGGACGAACGCCATGCGCCCGAGCCCGGGGAGCTGGTACTCGCTCTTCGCGCGGCCCTCGCAGACGACCGCGTGGAGTCGGCCCGACAGTGGTCCGAACGCGTCGCCGTACGTGTTGTATCCGCCGACCTTGCCGCAGACCGCGATCACGTCCTCGTCGCCGCGCGCGCGGGCGTCGAGCACGAGCTTCTCCATCGTGTGGAGGTCGACCTGGAATCGCGTGACGTTCTTCGCCGCGGCCTCGTTGAGCTTCTTCGTGCAGACGAGCGCGACGCGCACGGACTCGACCTTGAGCCCGCGCTTCTCGAGCCGCTTGAGGTCGGACGCGACCAGCCCGAGCAGATCGGCGTCGGCCTCGAACGCTTCATCCGAGGTCGAGAAGCATTGGTGCGCGTGGTCGCCCTCGGTCGGGCAAGGCGCTCGAAGAGTGTGCTCCGGATCGAGCGAGAGCGAGAACACGAGCTCCCCGGGCGAGCTCGCGCCGGCGCCGAGCGACGTCGAGAGCACGCGCGCCCACGCTTCGCCCAGCGCCCGCTCCTTGTAGGATACAAGCTTCTTGGAGTCGTTGATCCGCGTGGCGAAAGCGCGGCCCGGGCGTCCGAGCGCGACCTTTGCAGCCTTTTCGTCCGCGGCGGAGACGGTGACGGCCGTCACGACGAGTGGACCGAGGCGCGGGCCCAGGCCATTTTCATCGACTCCGACGACGCGCACGACCCCACGAGCTAACACATGTGCCCCACGAAATCGCCACACACCGTTCTCCGTTGACGGACGAGCCCCGGGTGCTTACCGTCTTGCGCCCCGAATTCGAGCGAAAGAAAAATGATGAACAAGACGCAGCTGAAGAAGTTCAAGTCGCTCCTCCTCGAAAAGCGTGACGAGATCGTCAAGAAGGCGAAGCAGACGCTCGAGGAAGACATGACGCTCGACGCGAACGATCTTCCGGACGAGATGGACCTCGCTTCGAGCGAGTACCTCCAGTCGTTCACGTTCCGCCTTCGGGGCCGCGAGAAGAGCTTCCTCGACAAGATCAACAAGGCGCTCGTGAAGATCGACGACGGCACCTTCGGCGTCTGCGAAGAGTGCGGCGAAGAGATCTCCGTGAAACGACTCGAGGCGCGTCCTGAAACGACCCTCTGCATCAAGTGCAAAGAGGATCAGGAGCGCATGGAGAAAGACTTCGGCTGAGGTCTTACGAACGTCAGCGGTGGCGGTCGAGCACTTCGCGTAGGTAGCGGCCCGTGTACGAGGGCTCGTGCTCCGCGACTTGCTCGGGCGTGCCGCACACGACCATCTCGCCGCCGCCCGTGCCGCCCTCGGGGCCCATGTCGATCACCCAGTCGGCGCACGCGACGACGTCGAGGTTGTGCTCGATGACGAGCACCGTGTTTCCTTGGTCGCGAAGATCGAGGAGCGCGAGGAGCAGCGCTTCGATGTCGGTGAAGTGGAGGCCGGTGGTCGGCTCGTCGAGGACGTAGAGCGTCGAGCCGGTAGCCTTGCGCGCGAGCTCGCGCGCGAGCTTCACGCGCTGGGCTTCGCCGCCGGAGAGCGTGGTCGCGGGTTGGCCGAGCGTGAGGTAACCGAGGCCCACGCGGCGTAGCGCGTCGAGCCGCTCGCGCACGCGCGGGATCGCCTCGAACGCGGTCTGCGCTTGCTCGACGGTGAGATCGAGCGCGTCGGCGATCGACATGCCCTTGTAGAGGATCTCGAGCGTCTCGCGGTTGTACCGGCGACCGCCGCACGTGTCGCACGTGACGAAGATGTCGGGGAGGAAGTGCATCTCGACGCGGAGGACGCCGTCGCCCTGGCACGCCTCGCAGCGACCACCCTTCACGTTGAACGAGAATCGCCCGGGTTTGTAGCCTCGTGCGCGCGCCTCGGGGAGCGTCGCGTAGAGCTCGCGGAGGAGCGAGAAGACGCCCGTGTACGTCGCGGCGTTCGAGCGCGGCGTTCGGCCGATGGGCGCTTGGTCGATCGAGACGACCTTGTCGACGTGGTCGAGCCCCTTCGACCGCGTCGCACTCGCCGATCGGCGCGGTTGCAGAATACAAACGACTCGCGCGCCGCGGGCAGGAGCGTGTCGACGACGAGGCTCGACTTGCCGCTGCCCGAGACGCCCGTCACGCACACGAGCAGGCCGAGCGGGACCTGCACCGTGACGTTCTTCAGGTTGTGCGCGCGCGCGCCCTCGACGACGATCTGCGTCTTGTTCTTCTTCTTGCGCTGCTTCGGGATCGGGAGCTGGCGCTTTCCGGCGAGGTACGGACCCGTGACCGACTGCGGGTCGTTCATGATCTCCTCGGGCGTGCCCGCGGCGATGACGCGGCCGCCGTGGACGCCCGCGCCGGGGCCCATGTCGACGACGTGATCGGCCGCGAGGATCGCCTCGCGATCGTGCTCGACGACGATGACGCTGTTGCCGAGATCGCGAAGGCGCACCTGCGCCTCGATGAGGCGCGCGTTGTCGCGCGCGTGAAGGCCGACGCTCGGCTCGTCGAGGACGTAGAGGACGCCGACGAGCGCCGCGCCGATCTGCGTCGCGAGGCGGATGCGCTGTCCCTCGCCGCTCGAGAGCGTCTGCGCGCTGCGGTCGAGCGTGAGGTAATCGAGGCCGACGTCGATGAGGAAGCCGAGGCGCGCGGCGACCGCGCGGAGGAGCGGCTCGGCGACCGCGAGCTCCTTCGCGCTGAACTTGTCGGGCCCGAGCGTCGCGACGAACGCGCGGAGATCGCAGAGCGGCATCGCGCCGAGCTCGGCGATGTCCATCTCGCCGAGCTTCACCGCGAGCGCCTCGGGGCGGAGGCGCCGGCCCTTGCACGAGCTGCACTTGCGCGTGACGCAGAATCGCCCGAGCTCGTCGTCCGCCGACCGCGCCCTCGCTCGCGTCGGGATCGTCGTCGGGCTCTTCGTCGCGGACCTCTTCGCCCTCGAGCCGCGCCTCGAGGCGCGGGACGATGCCGACGTAAGCGTTCTTCTTCTTCCCCTTGCCCGGCGCGCCGAAGAGGACGGCGTGGCGCTGCTCTTGGGGAATGTCTTGCCACGCGACGTCGGGGTCGACGCCGAGTCGACTCGACCACGCGCGCGAGCTCCGTCGCGAGCGCGACCGAGGCGCGACGTCCCCACGCGAGCACGACGCCTTCGCGCAGCGTGCGCTGCGGATCGCCGACGACGCGCTCGGGATCGACCACGGTGCGCGCGCCGAGGCCGTCGCACGCGGGGCACGCGCCGTGCGGGCCGTTGAACGAGAACATGCGCGGCTCGATCGGCGGCAGCGAGATCCCGCAATCGATGCACGCGAAGCGCTCGGAGAGCCAGAACGGCTCGGGCGACTCGCCGTCGGTGATCTCCTGCTGCACGAGCAGGCGACCCTCGCCGAGCTTGAGCGCGAGCTCGACGCTGTCGGTCACGCGCCCTTTGACGCCGTCCTTGAGGACGATGCGATCGACGACGACGTCGAGGTCGTGCGGCTTCTGGCGATCGAGCTCGATCTCGTCGCCGAGGTCGACGATCGGTGCCGTCGATCCGCGCGCGCACGAAGCCCTCGCGCCGCAGCCGCTCGAGCTCGAGCTTGAGCTCGCCCTTTCGCGCGCGGCACACCGGCGCGAGCAAGAGGATGCGCGAGCCCTCGCCGAGCGAGAGGATTCGATCGACGATCTGCTGGACCGTCTGCGCCTCGATGCGCTTGCCGCAGTTCGGACAGTGGGGGACGCCCGCGCGCGCGAAGAGGACGCGCAGGTAGTCGGCGATCTCCGTGACGGTGCCGACCGTGGAGCGCGGCGATTTCGAAAGCGGGCGCTGCTCGATCGCGATCGCGGGCGAGAGGCCGTCGATGCGCTCGACGTCGGGCTTCGGCGAGCTGCTCGAGGAACTGCCGCGCGTACGCGGAGAGCGACTCGACGTAGCGGCGCTGGCCCTCGGCGTAGATCGTGTCGAACGCGAGCGACGATTTGCCCGAGCCGCTCGGCCCCGTCAGGACGACGAGCTTGCCGCGCGGGAGGCTGATCGTGACGTCTTGAAGGTTGTGCTGGCGGGCGCCGACGACCGTGATGCGGTCGAGCGAGGCCACGCGCGCCGCACGCTCGTGCGGCGCACTGCTCGGCTCGACGCGGATTTTCGGTGAGGCCCGCCCCATGGAAGAACGCATGTTAAGGCCGAATCACAGCGCGGCCAGCAGTTCGCGCTCGAGCGCGTCTGGCGCCTCGATGCCGACGCTGAGGCGCAAGAGCCCATCGCCGATTCCCGCGCGCGCGCGTGCGTCCGCGGGCATGCTCGCGTGCGTCGTCGTCGCGGGGTGCGTGATGAGCGTGCGCGCGTCGCCGAGGCTGACCGCGTGCGTGATGAGGCGTCCTCCATGGCTCACGCGTTCGAGGAGCGCGCGCCCGCGCGCGAGCGGCGATTCACCGCCGCGAGCTCGAACGACAGCAGCGACGCCGAACGCGTGCATGTGCTCGGCTGCGCTCGGGCGCGAGCGACGGGTGATGCACGCGCGCGATCGCGGGGTGCTCGGAGAGCGCCTGCGCGAGCCGCGCGGCCGTGGAGCACGCGCGGCGCTGGCGCAGCGCGAAGGTGACGCATCCCGCGCGCGACGAGGTACGCCGTGAGCGGCGCCATCACGCCGCCGAAGCCCTTCACCACCGTGTCTCTCGCGCGCGCGACGTCTTCTTCCGAGCCGGCGATCGCGCCGCCGATCGCGTCGCCGTGTCCGCCGAGCGCCTTCGTCATCGAGTGAACGACGAGGTCGACGCCGAGATCGAGCGGCGTCTGGCAGAAAGGCGTCGCGAACGTGTTGTCGGCGATCGTCTCGAGCCCGCGCGCGCGCGCCGCAGACGCGACGGCCCGCACGTCGGTCACGGCGAGCGTGGGGTTACTCGGCGATTCGATGTAGAATACACGCGTCGTCGGCCTCGCCGCGGCGACGTACGCCTCGGGCGTCGGGTCGTCGACGAAGGTCGTCTCGATGCCGAGCTTCGGCAGCCGCTCGCGGAGCAGCCGCGCGCTCTCGCCGTACATCGAGCGTGGCGCGACGACGTGCGACCCCGACTCGCAGATCGAGAGGAGCGCCCCGGACGACCGCGGCCATTCCGCTCGCCGTCGCGCACGCGGCGTCGAGCGTTCTCGAGCGCGCGCGAGCTTCCCCTCGAGCGCCTCGACCGTCGGGTTACCCCAACGGCCGTAGATGTACGCGTCGCTCTCGCCGCGAAATGCGGCGGCTGCGTGCGCCGCGTCGTCGAACGAGAATGCGCTCGCGAGCACGATCGGCGTCGCGAGCGCGTTCCACTCGTTGGGCTGTTCGCCCGCGTGGACGCAGGCCGAGGCGAGCGCGTTCTCGCGCGCTTCCAGTCGAGCTTCGTAAGCGGGATTTGGCGCCTTGGGCACGCCGCAACCGTACCACCGGATTCTGCGAGCGGTCGCGAGCGTGTGGTAGCCTCGCACGGAAATGCTGCGGATCGAGTGCGAGTCGTGCCACGCGCCGTATCAAGTCGACGAGCGCCGCGTGCCGCCGCAGGGACTGAAGATGCGTTGCCCGAAATGCGGGCACACGTTCTCGGTGCAAGCGGGTGGACAAGCGCCGCCTGCTCCCGCTGCTCCCGCGCCCGCGGCGCCCGCGGCGGCGGCGAAGATGAAGATGACGATGGTCGGGCTCGGCGAGAGCATCGACGCGGCGCTCCCCACGAGGCCTGCGCACCTCCCGAAATCGCCGCCGCTGCCCGCGAAACCCGCGGTGCCCGCGGCCGCTCCATCGGCGCCGCGCGTTCCACCGGCGCCCGCGTCGAAGCCCTCGGTGCAAGACGACGATCTTCCCGCGGCGCGCCCCGTGCCGCCGAGGCCGGGCGCTATGCCGCCGCGTCCCGCTCCGCCGCGCCCGCAAGCCGCAGCCGCGAAGCCGCCGCTTCCAGCGGCGCCCAAGCCTGCGCCACCCGCCCCTCCCGCGCCTCCCGCGTCGGAGTCGTTCGATCTCGATTTGCCGGCGGCACGCGCGCAGCAGCCGTCGCTCCCGGCCGCGCTCGGAAAGATCGAAGACCTCGATCTGCCCGCGGCGCGCGCCGCGCAACGTGCGCGACCCTCCGGGCAAACGCCGCCGCGCGCTCCTGCGCCGCCACCACCGGCGGCCGCGCCTGCTCCGCCGAAGGCGGAGGCCGCGTTCGGCGAGATCGATTTCCCCGAGGTCGCCGCGAGCTTTCCCTCCGCGACGAAGCCAGCCGCGCCGAAGCCGAAGGCGCCCGAGCCGAAGCCGCAACCCGCGCCTCCGCCCAAGGCGAAGGCAAACGATGAGATCTCGTTCGACCTCGACTTGCCGAACCCGAAGGCGGCGGCGGCGGCGCCGGCAGTCAAAGACGATCTCGAGCTCGATCTCATGGGGCCCCCTGCGGCCGACCTGCCCGCGCCGCTCGCCGGCCTTCCGGAGCTCGCGGTGTCTCTTCCGACGAAGAAAGACGAGCCCGCATTCGGCGAGATCGATCTGCCCGTGCTCGACGCGCAGCTCCCGCAGCTACAGCCGTCGCTTCCTCAGGTCGCGTCCGCTCTGCCTACCGCCGCGGGGACACTACCCGCGGTCGCGAACGTGCTGCCGACGATCGGCCAGCAGCTGCCCGCGATCATGGACGACGCGCGCCTCGCGCCGTCGCACAAGGAGACGCTCGATTTTGGCGAGGTGGATCTCGGCCCGCTCGGCGGCAGCGAGCTCGACATCCCGCCTCCGCCGCTGATGCCTCCCGCGCAGCCCGCGCCGACCGCGTCGAAATCGATGTCGCCGTTCGCGGAGCTCGATCTCGACGGCGCTGACATGCACAGCCTGCCGCCGTCGCAGCCGCCGGCCGTCCACGAGCCGCTCCACGAGCCGCCGCCGCCTCCGCCGACGCCTGCGGTCGAGAAGGCGACGAGCGCGCTGAAATACGGCGAGGTCGATCTCGGCGCAGCCGCCTCCGCGCCGATGGCGCCGATCCAGATGGAGGAGGCCCCGCGTCCGGCGGGTCCGCAAGGCGGCGACGAGCTCTCGCTCCCCGAATCGCCCGCGGCTCAGCCTTCGGGCGGCACGGCTGCGGCGGCGCAGGGCGGCGTCGAGCTGTCACTCCCGATCCAAACGAGCCGCGCGCGCGTCGAGCACGACGACGAGACGCCCTCGCGTGCGCCGCGCGTCCTCATGGTCGCCGCGCTGCTCCTCCTGCTCGGCGGAGCGGCGCTCCAGTTCACGAAGCACGGCGCCTTCGGGTACCTCACGATCAGCGACACGGTCCACGCAAAGGACTACCGCACCTTCGCGGACGCGCAGGCGGCGGCCGCGCGCACGCGCGCCAACAAGGACACGTTCCCCGAGGTGCGCGGTTCGGTCGACGATTTGTTCGCCGCGCACTGGCGCATGCCACGCGCGACCGGCCTCACCGCGTACGCCGCGTTCGCCGAGTTCGCGTACGAGGCGCGGTTCGGCGCCGACGCGGATCGCAACGCGAAGGCGAAGCTCATCCTCGCGGACCTCGCCGCGACCCCCGAGGCGCGGTACCTCAACGCGGCGCTCGCCGCGCAGGACGCCGCGGGCGGCAACCTCGACAAGGCTCGGACGGCGCTCGACGCGGCGAGCAAGCGCGACGCGGGCGATCCCATCCAGCGCGACATCGCGCTCTTGCGCGGCGAAGTCGAGCTCTCCGCGCGCGACGCGAAGGCCGCGAAGACCGCGTTCGACACCGCGCTGAAGCTCGGCGCGACGGCCTCGGCGCACTACGGGCTCGCGCGGGTCGCGATGCGCGCGCGCGACTGGGCGACCGTCGCCTCCGAGTGCGACGCGACGCTCGCGGCGTCGCCGCACCATCCGGGCGCGCTCTTGCTCCGAGCGATGCATCGCTACGAAGCCAAGGGCGACGACACCGACGCGCTCGCGGATCTCGCCCAGATCACCGAAGGCCCAGCGAAGCCGCTCGCGTCGAGCGGCGAGATCGCGCAGGCGCTCGCGAACCGCGGGATGATCTTCTTGCAGAGCGGTCGCGCGGGCGACGCGCGCATGGCGTTCGACGCGTCGCTCAAGCTCGACAGCCGCAACGTGGACGCGCTCGTGGGGCAGGGGACCGTCTTCTACCAAGAGAGCCGCTTCACCGAGGCGCTCACGCGCTTCGACACCGCGCTCCAAGCGCGCCCCGACGACGAGCTCGCGATCAGCTACGACGCGCTCGCGAAGGTGAAGCTCGAGCGCCTGAAGGAAGCGAAGGACCAGCTCGTCGCGGGGCGCGCGAAGTTCCCGAAGTCGATGCGCCTCACGTTCGCGCTCGCGCAGGCGGAGACCGCGCTGGGCAACGCCGGCGACGCCGAGAAGGATCTCCGTCAGGCGATCGACTACGCGTCGATGAAGGATCCCGAGTCGGTCGCGCCGTACATCGCGCTCGCCACGCTCCTCGTCGCGCACAACCGAGACAAGGACGCGCAAGCGGTGATCGAGGAGGCGAAGTCGAAGCTCCCCGACGAGGCCCCGGTCTCCGTCGCGTTCGGCGAGTACGACGCGGCGCAGGGCAAATACGACGACGCCGTCGCGCAGTTCCGCCACGCGCTCGAGCTCAGCACGTCGAGCCTGTCGACACACTTCAAGCTCGGCGTCACGTACCGTCACATGCGCAAGCCCGAGCTCGCCGCGCAGGAGTTCGATCAGGTCCTCGCGATCGACAAGGACTACCCGGGCCTCGCGCTCGAGCGCGGTCTCCTCTTCGAGGAGTCCGGTGAGGTGGAGCGCGCGCTCGAGCAGTTCAAGAACGCGCTCGCTCGCGCGCCCGACGACATCGACCTCCAGCTCCGCGTCGGCGCCGCGTACGTCGCGATCGGCCGCCCCGACGACGCCCTGCCGATGCTCCGCAAGGTGCTCGAGAAGCGCGGTTCGAGCGCCGAGGCGAACCACTACCTCGGTCGTGCGATCTTCGCGAAGGACGGCGCGACCGCCGAGGCGATGCGCTACTTGAAGCACGCCGTCGAGCTCGACCCGAACCGCCCCGAGTACCACCTCTACGTGGGCTGGGCGGCGAACGACTCGAACCCGGCGCAGCTCGGTCTCGCGCAGGACGAGATCCAGAAGGCGCTCGACTTGGACAAGCTCCTCGCGGACGCGTACTGGCAACGCGGCGTGCTCGAGCGCAAGCGGCTCGCCGTCGAGGACGCGATCAAGGATCTCCGCCGCGCGCTCGAGCTTCGGCCGTCGCGCATCGACGCGTACGCCACGATGGCCGAGTGCTACGAGGACAAGAACGATCCAGCGAGCGCGCTTGGCAACTGGCAGAAGGCCGTCGCGGGCAACGCGCACAACCCGTACTACCACTACCGGTACGGCAAGCTCATGCTCGAGCGCGGCAGCGCGACGGAGGCCGCGACGCACCTCACGCAGGCCGTCGACGACGCGATGAAGCTCGAAGTGAAGCCGCCGTGGCTCGCGCCCGCCGAGTTCGCCGCGGGCGAGGCGCTGAACCGCACGGGCAAGCGCGCCGAGTCGATCACGATGTACCGCCGCTTCCTCGAGATCGCATCGATGAACGATCCGGATCGCCGCGACGCGGTGAAGGCGCTCTCGAACATGGGCGAGACGTACCAACCCGGCGGGCAGCGCTAGCCTAGCGCGCGGGCCATCGCGTCGAACTGCGAGGCCGAGAGCGTCTCGCCGCGCGCGTCGAGCGAGATGCTCGCGCGCTCCGCGGCGGCCGCGATGCGATCGTCAGGGGCGAGCCCGCGCCAGGCGTTTCGCAGCGTCTTGCGCCTCTTCTCGAAGGCGGCGTGAACGAGCGCGCGGAAGCTCGGCGTCTCGTCGATCCGCTCGGCGCGCGGGACGAAGGCGACGACCGCGCTCGTGACGTCGGGCGGCGGGAAGAACGCGCCGGGCGGCACGCGCATCACGCGCGTCACCTCGAACGCGGCGCGCACGAAGACCGTGAGCGCACCGTACTCCTTCGTGCCCGGATCCGCCGCGAGCCGCTCGGCGACCTCGCGCTGCACCATGAAGACCGCGCGCACGAGCCGCGGCGCGAGGTTCGTGGCGAGCTCGATGAGCGGCCCCGTCACCTGATACGGCAGGTTCCCCACGAGCACGAACGGCGCGTCGCCCGCGATCGCGACGTAGTCGGCGGTCTTCGCGTCCGCCTCGACGATCTCCACGTTGGGCGAGGCCGCGAACGCCTCGCGGAGCAGCGGGACGAGATCGCGATCGCGCTCGATCGCGACGAGGCGCGCGGCGCGCGCGGCGAGCTCCACGGTGAGCGCGCCCGTCCCCGCGCCGATCTCGATCACCGTCGCGCGCTCGCCGTCGCGCACGGCGGCCTCTGCGATCTTTCGCGAGACGTCGGTCGCGACGAGGAAGTTCTGTCCGAAGCCCTTCTTGGGCGAGAGGCCAGCGGCGCGGAGCACGGCGCGCGGATCGGACAGGCGATCGGTCATCGCTCCCCGGCGCGCGGCGACAGATCGGGTGCGTCGCTGCTCGGCGGTGAGGGCTCGTCGTCGGGCGCGGTGAGGAGCCTCGCGCCGGTGGCGGGCAGCGGCACGTCTCCGGCGACGCCGCGGCGCAGCGAGGCGGGGCGCGCGCCGAGCCGCTTGAGCAGGCGGGCGCCGCGCTCGTGGGCGACCTCCGCGCGCGCGCGGACCGCGTCGTAGACCGCGGCCTCCACGACGTTGCCTTCGGCCGCATGGAAATCGATCGCGGGCTGGAGCCAGCGCACGTCGACGTGGCGCGCCCTGAGCTTCCTCACGGACTGCGCCAGCACCGAGCCCTCCTCGGGCGCGGGCGCCCACACGTAGACGACGCTCGGCCGCGGCTTCTCACGCAATGCCTTGTCGAGCGCGTGCGCGAGCGTCGTCGCGGTCTTCTCGCGCTCGCCCTCGGAGCGCGGCGGGCACTCGACGCCGAAGCTCGCGAGGTAGTGGCGCAGCGAGCGCTCGCGCGCGTTCGGCGCGAAGGGCAGGCGCGGCGCGAACGGCGCTCGCGTGCGGAGGAGCTCCGCGCGCGCGGCGAGCAAGTCGATGCTCCCGCGCGGGATGTCCGCGAGGCCGCGCGGGTCGAGCGGGCGCGCGTGCTCCGCGACGCGAAGCGCGATGTCGGCTTCGTCGAGGTCGCATCGATCCGCGTCGACCATGCTCGCGGCGCTCGCGAGCGCCGCCGCGATGCGCGAGGCCTGTGAAGGACCGGTCGCGGGCGCGAGCCAGCTGCGAAGGCGCGACGCGCTCACGACGAGCCCCACGCGATCGCCTTTGGCGAGGTGGCGCGCGGCGCACGACGCGACCTCCTCGACGGCGTGATCGAGCGGCGCGTGCCCTGCCTCGCCGGCCCAGAGCTCCACCGACGCGTCCATCACGAGCCACACGACATCGCGTTGATCGCGCTCCATCTCGCGCACCACGAGCTTTCCGCGGCGCGCGCTCGCCTTCCACGCGATGCGCTTGAACGAGTCGCCCGGCACGTGATCGCGGAGCTCCTTGAGCGAGTCGCCCTCGCCCGTGAGGTTCGTCGGGCGCCCGGCCTCGACGCCGCGCCGCGCGCGACCGCCCACGGGCGAGTCGAGCATCATCTTCATCGCGACCGGCAGCACCTCGACGCCGAACGGGTTCGCGAACATCAGCGGCACCTCGTAGAGCCCTTCGCCGCCGAGCTCCGTGCCGCGCACCTCGAGCGCCATGCCGTGCACGCCCCATCGCCCCACGCGCTTCGCTCGGAGCGTCACCTTCACGAACGCGCGGCTCTCGGGCGGAAGATCGACGATCGCCGGCTTCACCTCCGCCTCGACGAAGCTCGACGAGAGCACGCGCAGCTGCACGCCGCGCACGTCGTCGATTCCGCGGTTGCGAAGCTCCGCCTCGAGCTCGACGACGCCCCCGCGGCACGTCCGCGCGACGCGCTTCGGCGTGCTCCACACCATCTCGAACCCCGCCGTGCGCAGGCGCGTGACCGCCCCGTTCGCGAGCGCGCGCCCCGCGGCGACCGCGAGGAGCATCGATCCACCGAACGCGATCACCGCCGCCGCCCCTCCGCGCGACTCCCAGAACGGCAGCCCCAAGAGGAGCCCGAGCGCGAGCATGACCGCGCCTGCCCCAGCGACGTGGAACGTGGGCTTGGTCGGGTGCAGTCTCACGCGCGGAGCATACTCTGACCGGCAAGCCGTGAGCTACGCGTACCCCGTAGGGATGAGCGTGAAGCCCATCCGTGATTGTCTTGTCGCAGTGAGGCACGTGCAATGCAGCGTCGTCCGGCATGGACCTCGATGACGAAGATTCCTCCATGCTCAAGGGGTTCGGCGAGCTGCCCGCGTGGCAGAAGGGGGCGCTCGTAGCCACGAGCATCATGACCGCGCCCTTCATGCTCTTCATGGGCCTCATGACCGCGCTCTCGCTCTTTCCGTTCGTCCTCTTCGGGCGATGGGAAGGCGACCTCGGCCACGCGCCGCTCCAGCGCGCGTTCGTGCGGTCGGCGCGTCACAGGCGCGCACGCACCGAGCGCTACTACCGAAACGTGTGACGACGACGGCTCAGAGCGCGCGAACGCCGCGGCGGTAACCGACCTTCGCGAGCGCCTCGTCCACGACGTGTTGGCGAACGCGCGCGTCTTGGTCCGCGTCGGCGGAGAGGACGAGCCGGTGCCCGAGGACGCTCGGCGCGATCGTGCGGAGATCGTCGGGCGCGACGAACGGCCGCCCGCCGAGGAGCGCGTACCCCTTCGCCGCTTGGATGAGCGCGAGCGAAGCGCGCGGCGACGCGCCGAGCGCGACGCGCGGGTGGTTGCGCGTGAACGCGGCGAGCCCGACGGCGTAGTCGAGCAGATCGTCCTCGACGTGGATGCGCGCGGCGATCGACTGGAGCTGCTGAACCTCGGCGCCGGTGAGCACGGGCCGCGACTGCGGCGGCTCGACGCCGAAGGTCTTGAGCATCTGCGCCTCTTCGCGCGCGGTCGGGTAGCCCATCGGGACGCGCACGAGGAAGCGGTCGATCTGCGCCTCGGGAAGCGGGTACGTGCCCTCGAGATCGATCGGGTTCTGCGTCGCGAGGACGAGGAACGGGTTCGGAAGCTCGTAGCGATCGCCTTCGATCGTGACCTGCCGCTCCTGCATCGCCTCGAGCAGCGCGGACTGAGTCTTCGCGGGCGCGCGGTTGATCTCGTCGGCGAGCACGACGTTCGCGAAGATCGGGCCCGGGCGCAGCGCGAACGTCCCGTCACGCGGCGAGAGCACGTACGTGCCGGTGATGTCCGCGGGCATGAGGTCCGGCGTGAACTGGATGCGGCGCGCGGTGCAGCCGAGAGCGACCGCGAACGCCTTCACGAGCGTCGTCTTCGCGACGCCAGGCACGCCCTCGAGGAGCACGTGCCCCTTCGCGAGGAGCGAGACGAGCATCAAGTCGAGCGAGCGCGTCGATCCGACGTAGATGCGCGACACTTCACGACGCAGCTCGTCTACGCGTTCCTTTGCTGCGGTGATCTCGTTGCTTGCGGCGGCGTGCACGTTTTTCGACTCTAGCACTTCAGGCTGCCCTGCGAGCGCGTACCTCTTCGCGGATCGCGGCGGCTTCCTTGGCGCAGCGGGCCACGTCCGTGTCGCGCACGCGGCGCATCGCCTCGGCCCGGCGCGAGAGCACGAGCGTCTCGACCTGGCCCATGTACGCGAGCAGCCTCCGAAGGCTGGCGGCCGTCGCCTCGGTCATGAAGCCCGCATCTTTCGCGCGGCGCGCGAGCTCGTCCGGGGCGGGCGCACGATCGAGCTCGAGCGCCGAGCACAGCTCCTCCTCGAGCGACGTCTTGATCTCGAGCACCGCGAGCGCACGCGTCGTGCTCCTCGCCGCGATCACCGCCGCGTGGCCCGCGATGCCGCCCTGCACCGCGACCGGGATGGGCTTCACGTAGCGCGGCGTCGCGGCGCGGTGAACGCGCGTCGCGCGCGTCCACACCCAGAAGCCGAGCGCGAGCGCGATGAAGCCCGCCGCGAGGTACGCGACCATGGGCGGAAACCCGTCGCGCTTGAAGTCGCGGAACACGTCGACCACGACGTGGAGCTTCGAGAACGCGGAGGCCTCGCTCGCGTCGCCGTACGAACCGGCCTGCTCGAACGCGCCCGAGACGATGAAGATCTTTCCTTTCGCGGGCACGTCGCCGACGCCGCCGTACGCATAGTGGAGCACGTTGCGGACGAACGTCTTGTTGCCCGGAAATCGCAGCATGCCGTTGATGGGCACGGAGGAGTCACCGACGACGAGCAGGTGTCCCTTCTCGACCGCGCCCGCGAGCGCGACGTACGTCTTTTCGTCCGTGCCATCCTCGCGCACGTAGAGGAGGGGCGAGAGCTCGGCGTGCGAGACGCCGCTCGCGTGGTTGAGCACGACGCGCGAGACGCCGTGGACGGTCTGGTGCTCGGCTGGCTCCGCGATCGCGAGCGCCGGGTTGTGGCGCAGCTCGAGCGCGGGCTTCGCCGGCAACGGAACGCGCTGGATCTGAAAGTGGCGCAGCAGCTGATCGCCCGAGCCGAAGTCGTCGAAGAGCACGACGCGACCGCCCTCGCGGAGGAAGCGCGACACCGACTCGAGGTCGAGCGAGCCCTCGGGGTGGAGCAAGACGATCGCGTCTTGCGGCCCCAGCGCCCCGAAATCGAGCGAGGCCGAAGTGACCACGTTGCCCGCGCCCGCCTCGTCCTTGGCGAGCTGGATGAAATCGCTCAGCCCATCCCAGTCCGAGCTCTTGACGTCGTACGCGGCGAGCGCGCTCGAGGGGGAGCTGCAGAAAAGTGCGATGACGCAGGCCAGCATGAAGGTGAACGCCTTGCGCAAGCACATACGCATACGTCGGAGAGCATACCTCCGTTCTCTTGACCCCTGGGACGGCGTTGCTACGTTACGAATTGGCCTCACCCCATGCTCCCTCCGTTCATCATCGAGCAGATTCGCAAGCGTGAGAGTGAAGAACGCACGCAGCCGGAGCAGCCTCGTCTCGAGCTGCCTCTCGAGCCGATGCGTCCGCCCATGCCTCGCGGTGGCGGCGAAGAGGCCGACAAACGCGGTGTGACCATCATCGAGCTGTGAGCGGCGCGCCTCGTCGCGGTCGGCTCGACAACCTCTCCGCATCACACTAGGGTGCGCGGCGGATGCGCTTGGGCGTTCGCACCCTTCTTCCGCTTGTTTTACCGCTCGCCGTCGTTGCGATCGCGGCCGCGTGCTACCCAGCGGCGGGCGTGGGCGTCGACCCGCCGGTGCTGAACTTCTACTTTCCCGTGGGTCTCGCGGTGTCGAAGGGCGGCAACGTCCTCTATGTGGTCAACTCCGACTTCGACCTCCAGTGGAACGGGGGGACGATCCAGTCGCTCGACCTGCACCTGATTCGCCGCCACGCGGTCACGGCGATCAAAGACCCGTCCGATCCAAACCTGCCGCTCGCGCTGCCGGCCGATCCGGACGCCTCGTGCCCGAACGGCCCGCCCGTCATCACGAGCGTGAACGACGCGGGCGCCGAGCCCGGTTGGGCGTGCGCTCCGCCCACGAACGCCTCCTTCTACATGCGCGACTCGGTGGCGATCGGCGCGTTCGCGACGGACCTCCAGGTCTCGTTGATCAACGATCCGCAAGACGCGACGAAGTCACGGCTCTTTTCGTCGATCCGCGGCGACGCCTCGCTCACGTGGGCCGACATCGTCAATGACGATGCCAACGTCGCGCCGAGCGCGACCGACACCGCGGACACGTACCTGCCGTTCCAGCTCGATTGCGGCACGCGCGACGCGCATCGCCGCTGCGATCTCTCGCACCGCGTTGGTAACGTCGCCACGCAGCCGGGCGACACGCGCCTCCTCACGATGGCGGGCGAGCCCTTCGGCATGGCGCAATCGACGGACGGCAAGTCGATCGTGATCACGCAGCCAGAGCGTGACGCAGTCGACGCTCTTCACGTCGTTCCTTCCGAGGCTCCCGCCGAACACGCCGCAGCTCGCCGTTCCGAACCCGCCTGCGCTCCAGTTCGTGCTCGACGGCGTGCCCCCGGGCGGCATCGGCATCGCCGCGGTCCCGCACGATCCGCTCGCGTACCCCGAGTGCTTTCCGGACGCGACCGCGCCGCAGTGCCAGGCCGTCTTCCCGCGACCCTCCTTCTTGCAGACGAGCCTTTCGTCCGCGCAGGTCGCGCTCCTTCGTTACTACGACGACATGGGCGACCACGGCACCTCGACGCTCTATCGCCCGTTCATCCAGGAAGACGCGCTCTTCACGCTCAACACGAACGCGGGTACGACGGACTTCGCGCGCGGCATCGCGATCGACCCGTCGCCGCGCATCCGCTGCCTCGGGCAAATCACCGTTCCGATGACGGACCCGACGTACCAAGCGCAAGCCGAGACGTGCGCGCGCATCCCGGCGCGCGTCTTCATCGCGAGCCGCGGCCCGGCGTCGCTCATCGTGGGTCAGGTCGGGCAGCCGTCGACGCTCGAGAGCAGCTACAACGCCGACCTCGTCACCTTCACGGACACGATCCCGATGCCGCCCGGACCGTCGGCGGTGAAGATCGCCCCGGTCATCGATCAAGCGGGGAATTACGCGCTGCGCGTCTTCGTCGTGTGTTTCGACTCGAACGAGATCATCGACTACGACCCCGATCAGAAGCTCATCGAGGCCGTGATCCCAGTCGGCCTCGGGCCGTTCGCGCTCGCGTTCGATCCGTTCGATTACACCGCCGCGGCGCTCGGCAAGCACGTCGACGTCGACCCGCGCGACGCCGATCTCGGGATCAAGAAATTCCGCTTCGCCTACGTCGGGAGCTTCACGCAGTCGTACATGCAAGTCCTCGATCTCGACAACAGCGCGACCGACAAGAGCACGTGGGCCACCGTCGTCTACACCGTGGGCGTCCCCACGCCGCCGAAGGGGAGCTGATGAAGTATCCCTTCCGATGGCTCTCCGCGGGCGTGGTCCTTTCGGCGACTCTGGCTTCCGGCATCGCGGTGACGCAGTCGAGCTGCGGGCAAACGCCGGTCGACGTGCCGGTGCGCACCTTCGAGCGCGCGGGCCGCATGGATGTATTGTGCATGCAGGTCTTGTCGACGGATCCGCTCACGGCGGGCCAGCCGATTCCGGCCGTGCCGGTCGCGCTCGACCAGTGCGCGCCGGTGGCGACCGGCGACGTCACGCCCCACATCTTTCACCTCATCGCGCTCGTCACCCAGACGCTCCGCGGCGAGCTCGCGGTCGTCGATCTCACGGCGGGTCAAGTCGTGGACGTGAGCCGCTCGCTTCCCGGCATCAACTTCCTGCCCGTCGGGCAGAACCCGACCGACGTCGTCGTCACGCCGGATGCGTCGAGGGTCTTCGTCGCCGCGGCCGAGACGAACAAGCCCGCGATTTACGAGATCCCGTCGACGCGCCTGCTCGGCGACTCGGAGATCCTCGCCGAGCCGACGCAAGCCGCCGAGCAGACGTCGCTGCCGTCTTGGCCGGTGTGCGGTCTCCCGCAAGCGCCGGGGCGCATGGTGGTCGTGCCGACCGGCGCGGTGTCAGGCGACGGCGGGGCCGACGCTGGCGTCGCGCAGGGCTACGAGATCGTCGTGGTGATGCCGGGCAACGGCGTCGACATGCCTGCGCTCGCCGGCGTGATCGACGTCGCCGCGTTCGATGCGCTCACGCCGGGATCGCTCGCGCCGTGTCCGCTGAAATCGGTCATCAAGCTCGAGGAGAACCCCTCGGCGCTCCCGAAATCGTGGACGCCTGGGCCCGCGTGGCCGCTCGGCATGCCTTACGTCGACGGCGGGATCGACCTCTACCAGACGACGGCGCCGACCGGCAGCGTACAACCCTCGACCAACTACGAGCTGCCGCTCTGGTCGTGCCCGAGCTTGGCGCACGCGCCGGGCGCGGACGCGGGCGCGGGCGACGCGTCGGCCGTCAGCGTTGCGAGCTATGGGCAGGCGCACGCGCAAGGGCATCGCGACCGACGGCCGCTACGTGTGGGTCGCCGATCAGGCGAAGCCCTTCATCCACGTGCTCGACACGACGCAGTCGACCTCGCCGCTGGTCGAGCTCGCGCCGCTCGTCGCCACGAGCATCACGGATCCGACCCGCGTCGTCACGACGAGCGAGCTCGCGGTCAGCCCCGTCACGCGCGACTACAAGCGCTACCTCTACGCGGTCGACGCGACGCTCGGCAACGGCGTGATGGTCTACGACGTGACCGATCCGGTGAACGGACCGCACCTGCCGCTCACGCGCCCGAACCCCGAGCTCGACCCGCAGCAGGCACCCGACCGCATCCTCTTCAACGCGCCGGTCGCGACGCTCACGCTCGCGCGCCACGACTTCCCCATCCCGACCAGCGGCGGGGTGCAGACGGGCCTCCTCTGCAACCCGAACCCGAACGCGACCGACAACGGCGTCGCGTATGGCGCGAACGGCACCCTCTCCGTTCCGCTCGGACCCAAGCGCCTCCGCGGCGTCTTCGCGTTCGCCACGCTGACGAACGGGCAGATCGTCGCGGTCGACGTGGATGACTGGGACTCGCCTTGCCGACGCCCGCTGACGCTCGCGGTCGACTTCGCCACCGGCGACCTCGCGAAGAGCGAGCCGGATCTCGGCGACACAGACCCGTATCACGCGCCGAGCGCGAGCGCGCTCGCGACCGACGGCGGCATCCTCTCGGTGACGAACGAGTCGATGTGGCCGATCATCCAGCCGAACCGCATCCGCTCGTTCAACGAGGTCCGCGACGATCTCACCGGCATCAACGGCCTGCACGATCCTGCGCTCGTGTCGGCGCCTCAGCTCCTCGTGAACGCCGCGCCTGTGTCGATCGTCGGCAGCAACTACGCCGTCCTCACGGCGGCGAAGCCCAACACGACGACTTCGATCGCGTCGACCCCGACACCGACCGCGCCGAACGTCTTCATGGCGCACGACGTGCCCGACGTTCACATCGACCAGACGTGGAACGTCGTCTACGAGGGACCGCTGCCTGGCTTCGACGGGGTCGCCGCGTCGATCGACTCGACCGACTTCACGACGCTCACGTTCTCGAGCGCGACGGCCCTCTTCTGCAGCCACGGCGTCGAGGATCACCGGCTCGGGCTCCAGCGCTTCACGGCGATGGGCGTGGACGACGCGCAGCTCGCGAAGGCGAACGCCGTGGCGACGATGATGCCCACGGCGTTCGATCAGCGCGTCGGCGACTACGTGCAGATCACGGACGACATCCTCGGCGCGCCGGATTTCGTCGACGCAGGGCAGACCACGCCCACCGACGATCCTTACTGGCACGAGCCGCAAGCGTGCTGGACCGGACTCACGACGACGAGCGGCCAGTCGCTCGAGAGCGATCCGAACGACACGGCGCTCGCCTCGCACCGTCAGCAGACGTGCTTCGACAAATTCGGCGCGTACGGCGCGGATCAGAGCACGCAGCGCGACTTCCCGATCCTCGAGGCGTACGAAGACCACCTCGTCCTCGGGCGCTACCTCTACCTCGACCCCACGAACCGCCCCGGGAACGGAAGGGTGGTCGCGGCGCGCGACACCGCCGCGCAGATCGACTTCAAGCTCGCGCAGTGCTGCTTCCACGAGCAGGCGCACTTCCGCGTTCGCACGGGCGGCGAGTGGGTCGCGCTCGGCTCGGTGAGCTCGTACATCCACCACATCGTGCCGGACAAGACCGCGAACAACGCGTGCGTGCAGTCGTGTGATTCGCGCGCCGTGCTCCTGAACGCGCGCGCGCCCGAGCTCGCGATTCCCCCGCCTGACCCGAGCGGCGCGTTCGTCATCACCACGCCGCCGACGCGCAACAGCCCGTTCGCGATGCGCGACCCGATGCTCTCGTTCTTCATCGCCGCACCCGTGGTGACCGGGAACGACACGAAGTCGTTCTTCGTGAGCTCGCTGCGCGACTACACCTGGCAGTTCCAGACGCGCGGAGGGTACGCCGCGCAAGGCGTGAGCCTCACCGGCACGAACACGGCCGTCGTGCCGCAGTCGTCGATGTGGATCCCGCCGCTCGGCGCCATCGGGGTCGTCGACGGCTCGTCCGAGGGCCTCTTCATCATCGACCTCAACACCCTCCAGATCGCAGGCGGCAGCCCGTTCTTCTGATGTCGCCGAAGGCCGATTTGCGAAGCCGCTTGGAGAGCGCGACGCCGGTGATGCGGCAGTTCCTCGAGGCGAAGGCCGAGCACCCGGACGCGCTGCTCTTCTTCCGACTCGGCGATTTCTACGAGCTCTTCTACGACGACGCGCCGATCGCGGCGCGCGCGCTCGACCTCACGCTCACCGCGCGAAACAAAGACAAAGAGAAGGGCGAGCCCATCCCGATGGCGGGCGTGCCGTATCACGCGGCGAGCACGTACATCCAGAGGCTGCTCGAGCAGGGGTTCAAGGTCGCGATCTGCGAGCAGATGGCCGACCCCGCGAAGACGAAGGGCATCGTCCCGCGCAAGGTCGTCCGCGTCGTCACGCCGGGGATCGTGTTCGACGAGACCGGGCTCGAAGCGAAGAAGAACCACTGGCTCGTCGCCGTCTCGACCGATGGCGCGGAGTACGGAATCGCCGCGCTCGACATGTCGACGGGCGAGCTCGTCGCGTGCGAGGCGCCGGACGCGCCCACGGCGGGCGCGGAGCTCTTGCGGCTCGACCCGGCCGAGGTCCTCGCGCCGCTCGGCGCCGCGCCGGCGACCGACGTCTTGCGCGCCTCGCGGCCTCGCGCGGTCGTGCGCGTCGACGCGTACGAGGTCACCGGCGCCGACGCGTGGCTCTCGAAGATGCTCGGAGACGAGCCGAAGCATGCCTCGCCGCTCGTTCGGCGCGCCGCCGCGCGCGTCCTCGCCGAGGCGCGCAACTGCGAGGCCGGCAAGGATCCGCCGGTTCGTCGCCTCGCGGTCTACGAGCTCGGCGACACGATGCTCCTCGACGACGCGACGCAGTCGCACCTCGAGCTCGTGCGCACGATGGCCGGCGAGACGCGCGGCTCGCTCCTCGCGGAGATCGACGAGACGTGCACCGCGCAGGGGGCGCGCATGCTCCGCAGGCGCCTGCTCGCGCCCAAGACGGACGTCGCCGAGATCCGCCGCAGGCTCGACGCGGTCGAGTTCTTCGTCATCCAACCGGGCCTACGCCGCGAGGTGCGCGAGGCGCTCGCGGGCGCGCGCGATCTCGAGCGCCTCGTGATCAAGGTCGTGCTCGGCCGCGTCGCGCCGCGCGATCTCGCCGCGATGCGCGAGACGCTCGCGCTCCTTCCGAAGCTCCGCGACTCGCTCGAGAACTGCCCCGACGCGAGCGGCCGCGACGCGCTCGGCGTGCGCAAGGGCGAGCCGTGGATCGACGGGTGCGAGGACATCCACGCGACGCTCGAGCAGCGCGTCGCGGAGGACCCGCCGCTCCGCGTGTCGGACGGCGGCGCGATGCGCGCGGGCTTCGACAAGGAGCTCGACGAGTGGCGCGAGGTCTCGCAGAACGGGCAGCGGCTCGTCGTGGAGCTCGAGACGCGCCTCAAGGAGACGACGCAGATCCCGAGCCTCAAGCTCCGCTACACGCGCGTCTTCGGCTGGTACATCGAGGTCACGCGCTCGCACACGAGCAAGGTCCCGAGCGCTTGGCGTCGCAAGCAGACGATCGCGACGGGCGAGCGCTACACGAACGACGAGCTCGAGGCCCTCGCGGACAAAATCGCGCACGCCGAGGAGCGCTGCGCCGAGCGCGAGGGCGAGCTGTGGAACGAGACGGTGAAGACGCTCGCGCACGAGGCGCTGCGCCTCCAGCGCACGTCGTCGCGCCTCGCGGAGATCGACGTCGCCGCCGCGCTCGCGGAGCACGCGCACCGATGCGACTACGCGCGCCCCGAGATCGACTCGAGCCTCGCGCTCGACGTCGAGGACGGTCGCCACCCGGTCGTCGAGCGCCTCGCGGCCGACGGTCAGTTCGTGCCCAACGACGTGTTGCTCGACGCGGGCGACGGCAGCAAGACCTCGCGCTTCTGGCTCGTCACCGGACCCAACATGGCGGGGAAATCGACGCTCATGCGCCAGGTGGCGCTCGCGAGCATCCTCGCGCAGATGGGCTCGTTCGTGCCCGCGCGGCGCGCGCGCCTGGGGCTCGTCGACCGCATCCTCACGCGCGTCGGGGCGAGCGACAACCTCTCGCGCGGCGAGAGCACCTTCATGGTCGAGATGAAGGAGACCGCGAACGTGCTCCGGCGCGCCACGAAGCGCTCGCTCGTCCTGCTCGACGAGATCGGCCGCGGCACGAGCACGTACGACGGCCTCGCGATCGCGTGGGCCGTCGCCGAGCACCTCCACGACGTCGTGCAGTGCCGCGCGATGTTCGCGACGCACTACCACGAGCTCACCGAGGTCGCCGCGACCCTCTCGGGCTGCGAGAATTGGAGCGTCTCGGCGCGCGAGCACCAAGGCGACGTCATCTTTCTGCACAAGCTCCAGCACGGTCCCGCGTCGCGCAGCTACGGCGTCGCGTGCGCGCGCCTCGCGGGCGTCCCCGAGCCCGTGCTCGCGCGCGCCCGCGCGATCCTCGACGAACTCGAGCGCGGCCGCCACCAGCCGCGCCGCCCTCAGCTCGATCTCTTCACGCCGTCGTCGTCGAAGCCGCCCGAGCACCCCGCGGTCGCGACGCTGCGCGCGGTCGACGTCGACAGGCTCACGCCGCTCGACGCGCTCCAGCTGATCGCGTCCCTCAAGAAGCAGCTCTGACCCGTCAGGGAAGGGCGACGCCGAGGGCCTTCAGCTTCTTTTGGAGCTCGTCGTATTTCGCGACGACGATGCCGCCGTACTTGCCGTCGGCGGTGTCGATGCGGCCATACTTCTTGTTGCTGTCACTCAGCGACGCCGACGCGTAGAGGCTGATCGTCGCGATCGGGTTGCCCTTCGCGTCTTCGAAGCGAAACGAGTACGTCGACATGTACGCGGGCGCGCTGCCGCCCGGCGTCTGGTCGGCGCCCACGGCGTCGATGATGCCCTTGAGCGACTGCGCAGGGATCGTGACCGTCTTCGCCTCGTTCGAGTCGAGCTTCTCGCGCCACGTGAGCTTGATCACCTTGGCGTCGGCGAGGAGCTCCTTGAGCGTCTTCGTGAACGCGGGCGGCGCGGGCGCGCTCGCGCTCGGCGCTGCGCTCACGACCGGCGCGGCCGATTCGCTCGCGACGGGCGCGGCGCTCGTCGCGCTCGCGACCGGCGCCGAGGTCGAAGCCGCCGGCGGCTGAGCCGTCTTCGGCTCTTCCGCGTTTCCGCAAGCGATCGTCGCGACCAAAGCCACCAAAAAGCGTACGCGCATGAGGCCCTCCCGGGTTGCGGCTGGGCTATCACGCGATCGCGCGCACCGCAACGCAGCTTTCGGGTATGAGCGTGCGTGGATGGGAGCGGGATACGCAGCCGTCATGCTCGCCGCGTGCTCGTGGGGCACTTGGCGTTTTATCCTGCTCGCCGCGGAGGCGCGCGCACCGGGCCTAGACGCGCGGGTCGAGAGCGCCGTCGTGATGCTCGTCATCACGCTCTTCGGGTTCGCCGTTCTTCCCCTCGACAAGCGCGGGGGCGAGCGCCCGGCGCGTAGCGCACGCGATTGGCTCGGCGTCGCGTGGCTCGGCGTCGCCGACGCGCTGAACGTCTACCTGCTCTTCGCGGCGTACGCGCAGACGAGCGTCGCGATCGCGGTGACGACGCACTACCTCGCGCCCATCCTCGTCGCGACGCTCGCGCCGCTCGCGCTCCGCGAGCGCGCGCAGCGAGGCACGTGGCTCGCGGCCATCGGAGGCCTCATCGGGCTCGCGATGCTCCTGCGCCCGTGGAGCGGAGAGCTCGCGCGGCACGATCTCGTCGGCGCGGCGGCGGGGGCGGGCAGCGCGTTCTTCTACGCGTCGAACGTGCTGGTCAACAAACGCCTCGTGACCAAGTTCACGCCGATCGAGCTCATGGCCTTCCACGGGGTCGTCGCGACCCCGCTGCTCTTCGCGCTCGCGCCGATGGCGGAATTCGCGAAGCTCACCCTCCCCGCGACGCTCGTCCTCGTGGGTGGGGGCATCGGCCCAGGAGCGCTCGGTGGAATGCTCTTCATCTGGGCGCTTCGTCGCGCCCGCGCGGCGGACGCCTCGACGCTCACGCTGCTCGAGCCCCTCGTCGCGGTCGGGATCGCCGTGCTCGCGCACAATGAGCACCTCGCCCCTGCGTCTTGGCTCGGCGCGTCAACGATCTTGGCCTGCGCGGCCATGATCATGAGGCGCGCTGCGTAGGTGCAATCGTTACGGTCGTGGCGTAAACTTTCGCTGCGACGAAATCTTGCTTGGAGGTTCGATTGCGTAGCGAACTGCTCTTCGTGCTCGGCTTTTGTGTGGCCTGCGGTTCGACGTCATCGAACTTCGATGGCGGCGTCGCTGACGGCGGCGACGGGAGCACCGCCGACGTTATCAACCCGATCTTCGGCGACGCGGGCGACGGAAGCGCTGGTGGCACCGCGTGCAGCGGCGATCTCCGAAGCGTGATCGACGGCAGCGGCAACGTCGTCAGCACGTGCCCGCCTGATCAAGGCTGCAACGCGGGCAAGTGCATCGCGGCGTGTCAGGCCGCGGCGGCGAGCAAGGGCAGCGTCGGCTGCGACTACGTCGTCTCGACGCCAGCGTTCTACTACCCCGACAAGCCGCCGTGCTTCGCGGTCTTCGTCGCAAACAACTGGCCGAAGGACGTGAACGTCAGCGTCACCCGTGGTGGGACGACGTACGACGTGACGAAGTTCGGGCGCATCGCGCAACCCGGCTCGCCCGCGACGTCGTGGCCCGCGGTCCCGTCGACGGGCATTCCGCCGGGCGACGTCGCGGTGCTCTTCATGTCGCACGATCCGCAGTCGGTGAACTTCGATCCGCTGACGTGCCCGATCACGCCCGCGATCTCGCAGGCGAACGGCACCGCGGTTCCGGGATCGAACAGCAGCGCGTCGAACGTGACCGCGCGCGGCGTCGCGTTCCACATTTCGACGGACATCCCCGTCACGATGTACGACATCTTGCCGTACGGCGGCGCGACCTCGTACCTGCCGAGCGCGGAGCTCATCTTCCCGACGAGCGCGTGGGGCACGAACTACCTCGGCATCGTGCCGGCCCGCGGCACGGTCGGCTTTCCGCAATGGGGTCAGCTCGTCGCGATGACGGACAACACGCAGGTCACGGTCTTGCCGAACGTCGCGCTCCCGAGCGGAACGAACGTGTCGGCCGCTCCCGCGAACGCGCAGACGATCTACACGCTCAACGCGGGCGACTTCATCCAGTGGCAAGACTCCGGCGAGATGAGCGGAACGGTCATCTCGTCCACCAACCCGGTCGGCTTCGTAGGTGGGACGACGTACGACTGTTACTCCTCGAGCACGTCGACCGGCGGCGGTTGCGACTCCGCGCACCAACAGATCCCGCCCGTGTCGGCCATGGGGAGCGAGTACGTGATCGCTCCTTATACGACGCGCATGCTGTCGCTACAGCTCGAGAGTGAGAAGTACCGCATCGTTGGCGCGGTCGCGGGGACGACGCTCGCCTACGATCCGCCCGTGAGCGGCGCGCCCGCGTCGCTCATCGAGGGTCAGGTCGTCGATTTCGAGGCGAAGGGCGGCTTCGTCGTGAAGTCGCAGGACCCGCAGCACCCGTTCTTCATCTCGCAGCTCATGACCGGGTGCATGGTGACGGGCGGCTCGCGCACGGGTTGCAGCGCGGCGGCGATCTCGAAGTTCGGCTCGTGCTGCCTCGGCGACGAGGAGTACGTCATCATGGTTCCGCCCGCGCAGTTCCTCCAGAAATACGTGTTCTTCACCGATCCGACGTACCCGACGACGAACCTCGTCGTGACGCGCGAGAAGACGAACGCGGGCTTCCAGGACGTGACGCTCGACTGCGTCGGCTCGCCGCTCACCGGCTGGACGCCGATCGACTCGAGCGGAAAATACGAGTTCACCAACATCGACCTCGTTCGCGCGGGCACGAAGAACGGCCAGTGCGACAACGGCCCGCACGTCGCGACGAGCACCGGCCCGTTCGGTCTCATGGTTTGGGGACTCGATTCGTTCTCTTCGTACGGCTACCCCGCTGGCGGAAACGTGGCGCCCATCAACAGCGTCGTGCTCCCGCCGACACCGCACTGATCTCGGAGGTTCATCATGCGCATCCAAATCGCGTGGGTCGTCGGCTTGCTGGCCCTCTTCGGGTGCGGTCCGAGCAACACCAACTTCGGCGGTGACGGAGGGACCAACCTCGACGGTGGAAGCAACGACGGCACGGTCAATCCGGGCGACAGCGGCTGTCCGTTCTGCGGCCTCGACTCTGGGAGCGAAGGCGGCGCGCAGCTCGGGTGCAGCGGCGATCTCCGCAACGTGATCGACGGCAACGGCACCGTCATCTCGACGTGCCCCGACGATCAGGGTTGCTCGGGCGGCGTCTGCGTTCCCGCGTGTCAGGCTGCCGGCGCGAGCAAGGGGACCGTCGGGTGCGACTACGTCGTTCCGACGCCGTCCTTCTACGCGTACATCGCGCCGCCGTGCTGGGCGATCTTCGTCGCCAACAACTGGGTGAAGCCCGTGCAGCTCAACGTCTCGCGCGCAGGCAAGACGTACAACGTGACGTCTGGTTTCGGGCGCATCGCGAAGGCGGGCACGCAAGCGACGACGTGGGCGGCGATCCCGTCGACGGGCCTTCCGCCTGGCGAGGTCGGCGTGCTCTTCCTCGAAGAGGATCCCAACTCGGTGAACGCGCGGGCCGCTCGCGTGCAGCAAGGCGACGTACATCGGCGTTCAGCCCGCGGTCTCGCAGCAGTACGGCACCGCGCTCACGGGCTCGGGCAGCGGCCCGTCGATCACCGGCATCGGGCAGGCGTGGCACCTCAGCACCGACTTCCCCGTCACGATGTACGACATCTTGCCGTACGGCGGCGCGAGCTCGTACCTGCCGAGCGCGGAGCTTCTCTTCCCGTCGACGTCGTGGGGCACGAACTACTTCGGCATCGTCCCGCAGCGCGGCACGAGCTCGCCGCAGTGGGGCCAGGTCGTCGCGATGCAGGACAACACGCAAATCACGGTGTTTCCGAACGTCGCGCTCCCCGGCGGAAACATCGGCGGCACCGTCGCCGCCGCGCCCGCGAACCAGGCCACGAGCTACACGCTCAACGCCGGCCAGTACATCCAGTGGCAAGAGTCGAACGAGATGAGCGGCACGATCATCTCGTCGAACAACCCCGTCGGCTTCTTCGGAGGCCTCGGTTACGACTGCTACTCGGACGCGACGTCGAGCGGCGGCGGTTGTGACTCCGCGCACCAGCAGGTGCCGCCGGTCTCCGCGTTCGGCTCCGAGTACGCGGTCCCTCCGTATACGACGCGCATGGCGAGCAACCAACCCGAGTCGATTCGCTATCGCTTCGTCGGCGCGGTGAAGGGCACGACGCTCACGTACGATCCGCCCGTGTCGAGCGCGCCGACGACGCTGAACGTCGGCCAGGTCGTCGACTTCGAGACGACCCTCGCGTTCGTCGTGAAGGCGCAAGACAACAACCACCCCTTCTACATCGGTCAAGTGATGACGGGCTGTTCGGTGAGCGGCGGCAGCTGGAACGGGTGCCTCGGCGACGAGGAGTACGTGAACATCCTCGCGCCCGCGCAGTTCCTCCAGAAGTACGTCTTCTTCACCGACCCGACGTACCCGAACACGAACCTCGTCTTCACGCGCGTGAAGGGGCCGAACGGATTCCAGGACGTCACGCTCGACTGCCAGAACACGCCGATCACGGGTTGGAAGAACATCGACTCGGCGGGCAAGTACCAGCTCGCGAACGTGTGGCTGATCAAGGCTGGCGCGCCGCAGGGCAGCTGCAACAACGGCCCGCACACCGCGAGCTCGAACGGAACGTTCGGCGTCATGGTGTGGGGTCTCGACACCTACTCCTCGTACGCCTATCCGGCCGGCGGCAACGTCGCGCCCATCAACGCCGTCGTCGTTCCCCCGACCCCACACTGAGGTTTCTCATGCGCATTCAAGTCGCGGTGGTTCTGAGCGTCTTCGCGCTCGCGTGCGGTCCGACGGGCAACTCGAACTTCGACAGCGGGTTGCCCGACGGCGGCTCGCTCGACGGGGAGAGCGACTCGACCGTGAACGGCGACAGCGGATGTCCGTTCTGCGGCTTCGACTCGGGCCCGAACGAAGGCGGAACCGCTGGCGGATGCAGCGGAGACCTGCGCAACGTCATCGACGGAAACGGCAACGTGATCACCACGTGCCCCGACGATCAGGGCTGCGCGGGCGGCGTGTGCGTGCCCGCGTGTCAGGCCGCGGGCGCGAGCAAGGGGACCGTCGGGTGCGACTACGTCATCCCGACGCCGTCGTTCTACCAGGGCATCGCGCCGCCGTGCTGGGCCGTGTTCGTCACCAACAACTGGGTCAAGCCCGTGCAGATCAGCATCTCGCGCTCGGGCAAGACGTACAACGCGAGCTCGGGCTTCGGGCGCATCGCCGCGACGGGCTCGCAGGCGAACACGTGGGCGACGATCCCGTCGACGGGTTTGCCACCCGGACAAGTCGGCGTGCTCTTCCTCGAAGAGGATCCGAACTCGACGAACGCGGGCTCGCTCGCGTGCAGCAAGGCGACGTACATCGGCGTGAACCCCGCCGTCTCGCAGCAGTACGGCACGGCGCTCACCGGGTCGGGCTCGAACCCGCAGATCACCGGCATCGGCGCCGCGTGGCACGTGAGCACCGATTTCCCCGTCACGATGTACGACATCCTGCCGTACGGCGGCGCGAAGTCGTACCTGCCGAGCGCCGAGCTCCTCTTCCCGACGTCGTCGTGGGGCACGAACTATTTCGGCATCGTCCCGCAGCGCGGCACGAGCTCGCCGCAGTGGGGCCAGATCGTCGCGATGCAGGACAACACGCAAGTGACGGTGTTTCCGAACGTGTCGCTCCCGAGCGGGAACATCGGCGGCACCGTCGCCGCCGCGCCCGCGAACACCGCGACGAACTACAACCTCAACGCCGGCCAGTACATCCAGTGGCAAGAGTCGAACGAGATGAGCGGCACGATCATCTCGTCGAACAACCCGGTCGGCTTCTTCGGCGGCCTCGGCTACGACTGCTACACGTCGACCACGTCGACCGGCGGCGGCTGCGACTCGGCTCACCAGCAGGTGCCGCCGGTCTCCGCCTTCGGCTCGGAGTACGCGGTTCCGCCATACACGACGCGGCGCTTGGACCTGAAGCCCGAGTCGATCCGGTATCGCTTCGTCGGCGCCGTGAAGGGCACGACGCTCACGTACGACCCGCCCGTGAGCGGCGCGCCGACCACGCTCAACGTCGGGCAGGTCGTCGACTTCGAGACGACCCTCGCGTTCGTCGTCAAAGCGCAAGACAACAACCACCCGTTCTACATCGGGCAGGTCATGACGGGCTGCTTCGTCACGGGCGGAAGCCGCGTCGGCTGCGCGGGCAACACGACGTGCTGCCTCGGCGACGAGGAGTACGTCGACATCCTCGCGCCCGCGCAGTTCCTCCAGAAGTACGTCTTCTTCACCGACCCGACGTACCCGACGACGAACCTCGTCTTCACGCGCGTCAAAGGCACGAACGGTTACGCCGACGTGAACCTCGACTGCGTCACGGGCCCGCTCACCGGGTGGACCAACGTCGACTCGGCCGGAAAATACCAAGTCACGAACATCGACTTGATCCGCGGCGGCACGAAGAACGGCACGTGCGACAACGGTCCGCACACCGCGAGCTCGAACGGCGCGTTCGGCGTCATGGTGTGGGGCCTCGACTCGGCCTCGTCGTACGCCTATCCCGCGGGCGGAAACGTCGCGCCGATCAACTCGGTCATCGTTCCCCCGACCCCTCACTGATCTCGTTCCGCACGTCGTTCACGTCGAGGCACGTGGCGCTCTTCGAGTCGACGGCGCGCTCGTCGGCGGGGAGGCCCACGTCGATCGCGGCGCGACGATCGCCCTCGCGGAGCGCCTCTTCGGCCACCTCGCGGTAGATCGAGAGCTTCGTCTCGTCGGCGAGGACGATCTCGACGTGGCGAAGGCGCGTGCCGCCGAGCTGGAGGTGCCACTTGAGCGAGTTCATCATCGCGTTCGCGCTCGTCTCGAGCGTGACTCGCGCGGCGCCCGTGCCGAGCGCGGGGAAGGCGAGGGAGCGCGCGCCGAGCTCGTCGGCGAGGAGGAGCGCGCGCTGCGTCGAGCGGCCGACGCACGACGCCTCGTTCCACGCGCTCACCGCGTGGAGCACGTTCTTCGCGGCGAGCTTGCCCGCCTTCGTCGCGATGCACTCGCCGAGCGCGTGCTGGCCGCCCTTCATCGCCTCTTCTTCGATCGCGTCGCCGCCCCTCACGCGGAGCGCCTCGGCGACGCCGCTGCGCATCTTGAGCTCGTAGTTCGCCGAAGACACGATCCCGTCCGCGCGCGCGTCGGCGATGTTGCCCGCGACGAACGTGATCGTGCACTCGCCGATGCGGAACGTGTGGCGGTCCATGTAGACGAACGGCGCGTGGTGCGCGGTCGACTGGATCGTCTGCGCGAGCTGACCGAGTTGGCGCGAGGGCTCGAGCACGTCGGGCGTGCGCAGGTGCTCGTCCTTCACGAGCATCGCGCGCAAGAGGTGCTGGAAATAAGCCTCCGCGGGGGATTTCGCCGCGGGCATCTGCGCGGGCTTCGACGGGTCCGTCGCGTCCTCGATGGACCCGAACGGCGGGTGGCCGTAGCGGAGATCACACGCGGTCGCCGCCGCGCCCCACACGTCCGTGCGGCGCGAGACGTCGCCCGACCTGAGCTGCTCGGGCGCCATGAATCGAAGCGTGCCGCTCGCCTCGTGCGAGTGCTCGACGCTGCGCACGGCGATCCCGAAGTCGCCGAGGCGAATGCCGGTCTCGGGCGCGCCGAAGAGGTTCGACGGCTTCACGTCGCGGTGGACGACGCCCGCTTGGTGCGCGGCGTGGAGCGCCTCGCACGCCTGGCTCATGATGCGACACACGAACCAGAGCGGGAGACCGACGCCGAGCGACGCGCGCCGTCGCTTGTCGAGCTCCGCGAGGTCGATCCCGTCGACGTACTCTTGGACGAAATACGCGGTGCCCTCGTGGACGCCCGCGTCGACCGCGCGAACGACGCGCGGGTTGACGATGCGCGCCATCAAGCGCGCCTCGTTGATCACGCGATCGACCTCGACGTTGCGCGCGCTCGTGCCCGCCGTGAGCGCCGGCTTGAGCGTCTTGATGATGACGGGGATGCCGAGGATCGCGTGCTTGGCGAGGTAGACCTCGCTCATGCCGCCTTCACCGAGGCGCCCCCAGACTTCGTAATCACGGATGCGTGCGGGGAGCGTCACTGATCGCGCAGTATACGTCAGCCGCGTTCGTCGAGGATCGATCGCACGCGCGCGAGGAGGACATCGGCGGCGAACGGCTTGAGCAAGAGCGCCGTGCCCACGTCTTCCGCCGGGTGCCCGGACATGTAGAGCACCTTGATCGACGGGCGCTTACCCATGAGCCGCAGGGCGAGCTGCGGGCCCGTCATCGCGGGCATGACGACGTCGGTGACGAGGATGTGGATGGGCTTCGGGTGCTCGTGGCCGAGCCGCTCTGCCTCGCGCGCGTCGCTCGTCTCGATCACGTCGTAGCCCGCCGAGCGGAGCACGTTGCCGACGATGGAGCGGAGCGCGGGCGCGTCCTCGACGAGGAGGACGGTCTCCGTGCCTCCCTGGGGCCGTCGCGATCTTGTCGTCGTCGGGCTTCGAGCTCGACTGCGCGCGCGAGGGCAGGAGGACCGTGAAGCGCGAGCCGGCGCGCGGCTCGGTCGTCACGGTGATCGCGCCCCCTGCGCGCTTGGTGATGCCGTACACGGTCGAGAGGCCGAGGCCCGTGCCCTTGCCGGGCTGCTTGGTCGTGAAGAACGGATCGAAGACGTGCGCCGCGACGTCCTCGGTCATGCCGACGCCGTCGTCGCTCACCGAGAGGGACACGAAGCGACCGGGGCGCACGCCGAGCACGTTGGCGCGCGCCGCGTCGATCTCCGTGGGCGTCGTCTCGATCATGAGCGTCCCGCCGTGCGGCATCGCGTCGCGCGCGTTCACGACGAGGTTCACGACGACCTGCTCGACCTGCGCGCGATCCGCCTCGACGAGCTCGACGTCCGCGAGCCTCGCGATGAGCTCCACGTCTTCGCCGATGAGCCGCTCGAGCATGCGTCCGAGCTCGGCGACGACGCCCTTCAGATCGAGCAGCTCGGGCGCAGATGCCTGCGCGCGGCTGAACGCGAGGAGCTGCCGCGTGAGCGACGCGGCGCGCTCGCCCGCCGCGGCGATCTCGTAGAGGAACCCGCACGCCGGGTGATCCGGCGGGAGCTGCTTGGTCGCGAGGCCCGCGTTGCCGATGATCACGGCCATGAGGTTGTTGAAGTCGTGCGCGATGCCGCCCGCGAGGCGACCGATCGACTCGAGGCGTTGGGCCTGCGCGAGGTGCGCTGCGGCCTCGTCGTCGATGCGCTTGCGCGCGAAGAAATCCGGCACGCGAAACGCCGCGCGCGTCTGCGCGTGACCGTTGACGTACTTCGCAGCGAGCTCGGTGATGCGATGCGGGGGCGCCATCACGAAGCGGCACGAGTCGTCGCCGCGCGCGCGACAGAGCACCTCCGTCGCGACGAGCTCCATGCCGAAGCTCTCCGCGCACCACCCCGACGAGTACCCGGCGTTCATGATGCACGCGGCAAACTCCGTCTTTTGCCCGGCGCGGAGCCACGCGTCCGACTCGAACGAGTACGGGTGCTCGTAGACGAGGAAATAGCTATCGTCCGGCGCGGGCGCCGACTCGGGGAAGATGTCCACGAACGCCCAGCCCGTGTGCGAGAAGTGAACGGGCCCCGCGGACAAGCGCGCGATCGGATCGACGAGGCCCATCTTGGCGTGGAAATTCCGCGCGTCCGATTTTCCGATCGTGTGCGCGAGGTCGAACAAGATGTTCTGCGCGAACTCGTCCGCTTCGCGCTCGCGGCCTGGCCCGTAGAGCTCATGCACGACGCGGAAGAACTCGACCGACAGCGACGCCGCGCGCACGAGCACGTAGCGCTCGCCGTGGATCTCGATCGCGCCGTGGCTCGGATCGTCGCTCCGCTCTCGAAAGTATTTCGAGACGATCTCCTCGGCCTGCTCGAAGGCGCCCTCCATCGCAGCCGGGACTTTGACCGTTCTCAACGCACCCCCCGAAGGGCGACATGCTAACGCACGACCACGTTCAAGCGTAGTCTTCGATCGGCGGGCACGAGCAGACGAGGTTGCGATCGCCGAGCGCGTTGTTGATGCGCCCGACCGCCGGCCAGAACTTGCGCGCGCGCGTCCACGACGCGGGAAACGCGGCTTGCTCGCGCGGATACGGATGCGACCACTCGGTCGCCGTGACGGCGCCCTGCGTGTGTGGAGCGTTCTTGAGCGGGTTGTCGTCCTGCGGCATCTTGCCGCTCTCGATCGCGCGGATTTCCTCGCGGATCTGCGTCATCGCGGTCACGAAGCGATCGAGCTCCTCGAGCGGCTCGCTCTCGGTCGGCTCGACCATCAACGTGCCCGCGATCGGGAAGCTCATCGTCGGCGCGTGGAAGCCGTAGTCCATGAGGCGCTTCGCGACGTCGTCGACCTCGATGTGCGCGGTCTTCTTCAGCGCGCGCACGTCGAAGATGCACTCGTGCGCGACGCGCCCGCGCTTGCCGACGTAGACGACGGGGAAATCTTTTTCGATCTTCTTCGCGAGGTAGTTCGCGCTCAAGATCGCGACCTTCGTCGCGTGCGTGAGACCCTCGGCGCCCATCATGTGGATGTACGCCCACGAGATGAGGAGGATGCTCGCGCTGCCGTACGGCGCCGCGCTGATCACGGTGCCCTCGCACTGCCTGCTCGGAAGGAACGGCGCAAGGTGCTTCGCGACGCCGATCGGGCCCATGCCGGGACCGCCGCCGCCGTGCGGGATGCAGAACGTCTTGTGGAGGTTCAGGTGGCAGACGTCCGCGCCGATGTCCGCGGGGCGGCACAAGCCGACCTGCGCGTTCATGTTCGCGCCGTCCATGTAGACCTGACCGCCGCTCGCGTGGACGATGGCGCAGATGCGCTTGATGTCTTCCTCGAAAACGCCGTGCGTCGACGGGTACGTGATCATGAGCGCGGCGAGATCCTTCGCGTGCGCCTTCGCTTGCGCTTCGAGATCCGCGACGTCGACGTTGCCGCCCTCGTCGGTCTTCACGACGACGACTTTCATGCCCGCCATGACGGCCGACGCGGGGTTCGTGCCGTGCGCCGACTGCGGGATGAGGCACACGTTGCGGTGGCTCTCGCCCTTGCCCTCGAGGTATTTCCGGATGACGAGCAGGCCCGCGTACTCGCCCTGCGAGCCCGCGTTGGGTTGAAGTGAAATGGCGTGAAACCCAGTGATTTCAGCGAGCATCGACTCGAGCTCGCCGAACATCTCCTTGTAGCCCTCGGCCTGATCCTCGGGCGCGAACGGGTGGATCGCGTTCCACGAGGGCTCGGTGATCGGGAGCATCTCCGCGGCCGCGTTCAGCTTCATCGTGCACGAGCCGAGCGGGATCATCGAGTGCACGAGCGAGAGGTCTCGCTCCTGCAGCATGCGGATGTAGCGCATCATCTCCGTCTCGGAGTGGTGCGTGTTGAAGACGGGGTGCTGGAGGTACTTCGACTTTCGCGCGAGCGACTCGGGGATGGCGACGTTCGCTTCCTTCGCGAGGTCGCGCGCCTTCATCGCGTGACCTTTCTCGCCGCCGAAGACCGCGAGGAGCGACTCGATCTCCGCCTCGTTCGAGAGCTCGTCGAGGGCGATCGCGATCGTCTCGCCGTCGACGCGGCGGAGGTTGAAGCCGCGCGACTGCGCGAGCTCGACGCAGCGATCGCACGTGTCGTGCGAGACGCGCACGCGGATCGTGTCGAAGTAATTCGCGTGCTCGATCTTGCATCCGAGCTTCCCGAGGCCGTGCGCGAGCGTCGCGGTGAGCGCGTGGACGCGCGTCGCGATGCGGCGGATGCCTTCGGGCCCGTGGTACGCCGCGTAGAGCCCGGCCATGACGGCGAGGAGCGCCTGCGCCGTGCAGATGTTGCTCGTCGCCTTCTCGCGGCGGATGTGCTGCTCGCGCGTCTGGAGCGCCATGCGGAGCGCGCGCTTTCCGTGGGCGTCCTGCGAGACGCCGATGATGCGGCCGGGGAGCTTGCGGACGAACTCGTTCTTCGTCGCGAAATACGCGGCGTGCGGGCCGCCGTAGCCGAGCGGGACGCCGAAGCGCTGCGTGGATCCGACCGCGACGTCCGCGCCGAGCTCGCCGGGCGGCGTCACGAGCGCGAGCGCGAGGATGTCCGCGGCCATGACGACGAGCACGCCGGCCGCGTGCGCCCGCTCGACGAGCTTGCGCGGATCGACGAGCGCGCCGTCCGTGGTCGGGTATTGCAGGAGCACGCCGAACGCTTTTTCGAAATCGGCTTTGTCCGCGTCGCCGACGTGCACGTCGATGCCGATCGCTTCGCCGCGCGTCTTCACGACGGCGATCGTCTGCGGGTGGCACGCGCTCGAGACGAAGAACACGTTCTTGTGCTCGCCTCCCTTGAACTCGTACGCGAGGTGCATCGCCTCCGCGGCCGCGGTGCCCTCGTCGAGGAGCGACGCGTTGGCGATCTCGAAGGCCGTGAGGTCCTCGACCATCGTCTGGAAGTTGAGCAGCGCCTCGAGGCGTCCTTGCGCGATCTCCGCCTGGTACGGCGTGTACTGCGTGTACCAGCCCGGGTTCTCGAGCACGTTGCGCAAGATGACCGGCGGCGTGACGCAGTCGGAGTAGCCCATGCCGAGGAGCGAGCGCATCACGCGGTTCTTCTTTCCGAGCTTGCGTGCGTGCTCGAGCAGCTCGGCCTCCGACTTCGGCGCGGGCAGCGCGAGCGCGCGATTCAGTCGGATGTTCTCGGGCACGGTCTCCGAGGCGAGCGCGTCGAGCGACTTGGCGCCGACGACCGCGAGCATCTTCTCGACGTCTTGCGAGCTCGGGCCAACGTGACGAGTGACGAACCGATCCGGGTGCTCGAGAGAAACCGCCATGCGGCACGATTTAGCACCGCGCCGGGCAGCTTAGAAGCGGCCTTGGAGCCCCACTTGCGCGCCGCCGCCCACGACGGGGGCGAAGCTCGGCCATAGCGAAGAGGCCTTTTTTCTAGGGTGTTTGTATTCGAACGAGGGTTTGTAGTCGATCTGCGCCTCGAGGATTCCGCCGATCATGAGGGCGCCGAGGGCGCCGAGGGTGATGAGGTCCGCCGTGCGGACGTCCTGCGCCACGAGGGCGTACTGGTTCGCGAGCGTCCGGCGGTAGTGCTCCGTCCAGGAGACGGTGTTGTCGCTGAGGACCGCGTTGTACTGGTCGACGTTGTACCGATACGGAATGAAGAGCGCGAACGTGGTGAGGACCGCGGCGCCTTCGGTGAGCAAGAAGAACCAGCCGAGCCCCGTGTTCCGGTTCTGGAACTGCCCGACGCCGAACGGGAGCATGGCGACGAGGCGCGAGCTCTTGACCTCGACGGTCTCCTCCGCGGTGAGCCTCTCGAGCTCCTTCACGTGCGCCTCGAGGCGTTCGCGCTCCTTGCGCTCGCGCTCGCGTTGCGCCGCGGCTTCGACCGCCTGCTGCTGCTGTTGCTGCTCGATCGACTTGCTCAAGCTCGACTGAAAATTGATGAAGTCGTTGAGCACCGCGGCGGGGTACGTGAGCGGGTCGGGGCGGTATTGGTTGTTCGTGTCGCGGATGACGCGCTCCCAAATCGCGTGCGCCCCCGTCACGTCCTGCCGCGCGAACAGCGTCGCCCCCCAACAGAACTGCGCCTCGTGCACGAGCTCCGGTGTCTTCACCGAGCCCGTCGTCGGATCGAGCATCGCGCGGAAGCGCGCGTCGGCCTCGACGTAGTCCTTCTTCAGGTACGCGACGCGCGCCTTCTCGAAATCCGATCTCTCGTCGGCCAGCGCGAGCGACGCCCACGCGAGGCAAGCGACGAGGACCAGCGGGCGCAGGCGCACGCCACACGATCGTATGCAACCGCGCCTATTTGCAACGCCATTCAGTTGTCGGGCGCGCCGCAGGCGAACCAATCGAGGACGAGGGCGCGCTCGCTGTCGGTCATGACGCCATTTCCCGCGGAAGCGTCGGGCGGCGGCATGGAGCACTGCTCGATGTCGCCCGCGATGATGCTGCCCCAATCGACGACGTCTTGGTGGTTGTTGAGCGGCCAGGGACCGACGCCGGGCGCGTGGCAGGTGCTGTTGCACGTGCGATCGAGGACCGGGACGACGTCCTTCGCGTAGCTCGGGACGGGCTGCTGGCAGGCCGAGGCGTCGATCGCAGGGCAGCTCGGGCTCGGCTCGGGCGCGGGCCCGTTACAGGCGAGCAGACCGAAAGCGAGCGCGAGCCACTTCACGCGTTAATCGATAGCACACGGCTATTCTGGTTCCCCCGCGTCGGCGATTTCGTCCGGGTTGGGCCAATTCCACCCGGCGCATTTCGCACCAGGGACGAGCCCGCGGAGCTTGGCCGTGAACTGGCCCATCGCCTCGTCGAGGTCGTCGCCCGCGTAGCGGAGATCGATCTGCGCGACGAGCTTGTGCTCCTTCGGCGAAAAGAGCGACGCCGAGAGCTCGAAGACGTGGTCGTCCTCGGGCGGCGCGTACGAGCCTCGCGGGCGCGCCATGCCGCGCCCCATCGCCATGGGCTGCGCGGCTCGAACGCGAACGCCCGCGTCGCGCGAGCCCGGCAGCTTGCGATACGAGAGGAGCACCATCACGAGATCGCCCTCGGCGTAGGGCGCGATCTTGTCGAGCACGGTGTCGTCGATGCCGTTCTCGCGCACGTTGCGCTCGAGCCACGACGCGAGCTCCGGGTCGCCGTTCCTCAGCCGATTGCCGTAGCCGAGCTCGCACTCGGCCTTGCCGAGCGCGGACGAAATCTTCGGGGAGAGCGCCGTCCACGCGGGCTCGCTCATTCGGCCGTCGTGAAAGACACCGAACACGGACACGGTGTGCGCGGGCACGAACTCAGGCGCCGTCTCGACACGAACGCTGAGCGCGTTCGCGCACATGACCAGCGCGCCCGCGAGCGCGATCGCGAAGACGCCGCGCCACACGCTCAGAATTTGACCTTTACCTGCTGGCCCCGCTCGACATCCACCTTCTGTTGCCGCGCGGGGTTGGCGAGATCGCGGAGCATCACGAAGCGCTCGGGCGGTACCTTGATGTTGATGGGCGTGCCCGACCTGATGACGAGCCCGGCGTAGCCGTCGATGCTGTACGACGCACCAGGAGGACCATCCACGATGAGCGTGGCGGGCTTGCTGTGAAGCTCGACGGAAACCGTCTCGTCTCCCTTTCCCGCGGCGACTTTGCGTGACTGCGCCTCGCATAGATCCTGAGCGCACGAGAATCGAAGCGCGTGATCGCGCTCGTCGACGCGGATCGTGTCACCCGTGCTCTTGCTTTCCGCGTCGCGCCCGTCGATCGACACGAAGAAGGCCGCGACGTCGCCCGAGACCGTGAGCGTGATCGTTCGCTCGACGTGGACGTTCGCCGTGCTCGTGCCCGCGCCGGTTCCCGTGGCCGCGACCGTGCTCGAGCTCGTGCTCGTGCTCGCGACCGTACTCGTGCTCGCGACCGTGCCCGTGCTCGCGGTCGCGCTCGTCGTGCCCGAGACTGTCGCCGAGGCAGAGACCGTGGTCGACGTCGACGCGATGGGCTGCGTCGGATGGTTCTTCAGCGACTGCGTGACGAAATACGCGAGCACCGCGACGACGACCGTCGCGAGCGCGAGCGGACCCGCGCGGCGGAGCATGCGCGCGCGCGCGGCGTCTCGCTGCATGCCCGAGACGATGCGAAGGAGCTGCGGATCGTCCGGGGCGTAAGCGAGCGCGCGGTTGTAGTCGTCGGCCGCGTCGAGCACGCGGCTGTCCTTGCGCGCCTCGGCGGCGAGCTCGCAGAGCTTCGCGATCGTCCGCTTTTTGTGGTCTTTCGCGTACGCTTCCGGGTCGTCGAAGTACGCCTCGAGCTCCCGCGGGGGCGACTCGACGCCGACGCGGCGGAGCTCCGCGAGGAGCGCGTCGCGCATCGCCGTCGCCGACTCGAAGCGCGCGGCGGGATCGTGCGCGAGCGCGCGATCGAGGATCACGCTGAGGCGCTTGCCGACCGTGGGCCGCTCGACCTCGGCTGACGGGTACTGTCCGTCGAGCACGCGACGTAGCACCTGCGCGGGGTTCTGGCCCTCGAACGGGAGGTGACCGACCATCGCCTCGTAGAGGAGGACGCCCATCCCGAAGACGTCGGCGCGCGCGTCGACCGCGCCGCCCTCGATTTGCTCGGGCGCCATGTGCGCGGGGCTCCCGAGGACTTGCCCGGTCGACGTGACGCCTTGCGCGTCGAGGAGCTTCGCGATGCCGAAGTCGGTGAGCTTCACGCGGACGCGCGGCGCGTCGAGATCGCCCGAGCTCGGCAGCGGGCGTGCTCGCGCCGTGCTTCGCGGGCGAGCGCGGTGCTCGATGAGCACGTTCTCGGGCTTCACGTCGCGGTGCACGACGCCCTCGGCGTGCGCGTGCGAGAGCGCGGCGAGGAGCTCGATGGCGAGCGCGCTCGCGATCTCCGGCGGGAGCGGCGCGCGCTCCTTGAGGAGCTTGCGCAGCGTCGCGCCGCGCACGAGCTCGACGACGAGGAACTTCTCGGGGTCCTCCTCCGCCGAGACGTCGAACACCTCGACGATGTTCGGGTGGCGCAGCTTCGCGACCGCCTGCGCCTCGACGACGAACCGGTGCGCGACCTCGGCGGACTCGCGGAGGTGCGGGTGGATCACCTTGACCGCGACCTCGCGCGCGAGGCGCTTGTCCATCGCGCGATACACCGTCGCCATCCCGCCGTGACCGATCTCTTCGATCACGTCGTATTTCGCGAGCACGGGAAGGCTGCGCGTTCCGGCGGGTGCCAACGGCGCCACCATCGCCAGTTTTTATATCAGCTTTTCAGCCCGAGGCGCTTCAGCCGGCTGCGGAGCGTGCTCTCGCTGAGACCGAGCGCCCGAGCCGCGGCCGATTGGTTTCCGCCGTGGCGCGAGAGCATCTGCGCGAGGATCGATTTTTCGAGGCTGTCGAACGTGGTCCCGGCGTCCGGGACGTCGAGGACGATGTTGCCCGTGCTCGCGCTGCCTGCGACCGCCGAGCCCGCGGCCGGCGTCGGGCCGGGGCCCACGGCGCGGGTCTCCATGCGCTCGATCGTCTCGTCCCCGAGGCTCGGCGGGAGATCGAGGTCGTCCGGGTCGATCTCGCGGCCGGCGTGATAAATCGCGAGGCGCTCCATCAAATTCGACAGCTCGCGCACGTTGCCCGGCCACGCGTGGCGCTCGAGCGCGCGCCAGGCCGCGTCCGTGACGCGAGGGAGCGCGCGGCCCATGCGGCGCGAGGCGCCCTCGAGCATCGGCTGACCCAGCCCGCGCACGTCCTCGGGGCGATCGCGGAGCGGCGGCACGTGGATCGGCGCGACGGCGAGCCGGTAGTAGAGGTCGAGCCGAAACTGTCCGGCCTTCGCGGTCGCGAGGAGATCGCGGTTGGTCGCGGCGATGATGCGGAGATCGATCCGCCGCGGCTCGCTCGAGCCGACGGGCCAGATCTCGCGCGACTCGAGCGCGCGAAGGAGCATCGCCTGGAGCGACGAGGGCGCCTCACCGATCTCGTCGAGGAAGAGCGTGCCGCCGTCGGCGAGCTCGAAGAGACCTCGGCGCGGACCGCTCGCACCCGTGAAGGCGCCCTTCACGTGGCCGAAGAGCTCGCTCGTCATGAGCTCGGGCGGGAGCGCGGCGAGGTTCTGCGCGACGAAGCGACCGCGCTTTCGCGGGCTGCGATCGTGGATGGCTTGCGCGACGAGCTCCTTGCCGACGCCCGTCTCGCCGATGAGGAGCACGTTCGCGTCCGTCGCGGCGACCGCGACGACCTGCTCGAGCACCTTCGCCATGGCGGGCGAGGTGACCATCAATTTCGGACGCGGGGCCGCGGTGCGCGTCGCGACCTCGACGTCGGCGTGGAGCTCGGCGTTGGCCGCGCGGAGCTCTTCGACGAGCCTGCGGTTCTCGAGCTCGAGCCGTCGCTGCTTGCCGGCTTTTTCGATCGTGAGCTTCAGCTGCTCGCTGTCCCACGGCTTCTGCACGTACGCGAAGACGTGACCGCGGTTCACCGCGTCGGCGAGATCGTCGTGATCGCTGTAGCCCGTGAGGAGGATGCGCTGGACGTCCGGGTGCGAGCCGAGCGCTCGCGAGAGGAGCTCGGAGCCCTTCATCGGCTCCATGCGCATGTCGCTCACGAGGACGTCGAATTCGCCGTTCGAGAGCTGCGCGAGCGCGTCGGCGCCGGATGGCGCGGTGCGGACTTCGAAGTCGGGAGAGAAGACGGCCTGGAAGACTTCGCGGACGTCGTCTTCGTCGTCGGCGTAGAGGACTTTGAGCTTGGCCTCGGTCACTTGCGCGAAGCTAGCACACCCCCGTTCGTGCTGAAGGCGTCACGGCGCGGACATCTTTTGGTCAGGATCGCGCCGTGCGCTTTCGTCGCGCGTGGCCGAGGCGCAATGTGAGCCGTGATGAACTGGTCGCGGGCGCGTGAGCCCTTCAGCGGTTATAGCCACCTCGTCGGTCTTGGGCTGGCGGTCGCGGGCGCGATCTGGTTGGCGGTCGCGAGCCACCACCGCGTCGCGGCGCTCGTCTACTCGGCGTGCCTCGTCGCGCTCTACGCGGCGAGCTCCGCGTATCACCTCGTCGACCTGGGCGAGGCCGTCACGCGCCGGCTCCGCAGGCTGGACCACGCGGCCATCTTCCTCATGATCGCGGGGAGCGCGACGCCCGTGCTCGAACAAGCGCTCACGGGCGGCGTGCGCACGGTGATGCTCGGGCTTCTCTGGGGAACCGCAGTGCTCGGCGTCGTGTTTCGCGTGGTGTGGATGAACGCGCCGCGCTGGTCGTACACGACGGCGTACGTCGCGATGGGCTGGCTCGCGGCGGTGCGCATCGGTGACGTCGTGCGGGGGACGCCGCCCGTGGCGCTCGCGCTCTTCGTCTCGGGCGGCATCGCGTACACGCTCGGCGCGGTCGTCTACGTGATGAAGTGGCCGGACCCGCTGCCGAAGCGGTTCGGGTTCCACGAGGTCTGGCACCTCTTCGTGCTCGCGGCGAGCACGTTGCACTTCGCGGCCATCGCGCTCATCGCGTGAGGCGGGTCAGAGCTCGCGCGCGATCTTCGGCGCGCGTTTCTGCTCCCAATCGACCAAGAACGATTCTTCCTCGGGCGTGGACTTGCGCCCGAGGATCGCGTTGCGGTGCGGAAAGCGGCCGAAGCGACGGATGATCTCGGCGTATTTCTCGCCCTGCTCGCGGCCGCTCTCGTAGAGCGGTCGAAACGCTTCGGGCACGGCGGCCATGAACTTCTCGTACTCGGCGTGGTAGCGAGCTTGGCACGCCGCGTCCTCCGCATGAAGAAGCGGCATGAGCGCGAAGTGGCGCTCCTGCATCGGAAGGGCGTCGAGCGCGCCGCTCTCGAGCGCGTTCGTCGCGAGCTTCACCGCCCGCGCGTCGCCCGCGTGCGTGCGCGCGTCGCCGCGAAAGCAGTTGCGCGTGAACTGGTCGAGCACGACGAGCAGCGCGAGCCACCCCTTCGGCTCGGCGAGCCACCCGTCGAGCTCGCCCACGAGCGCCGCGTCGACCGTCTCGCCGAACGACTGCTTGATCGCAGCGTCCACCTCGGAACCGCCCATGAACCACCGACGGATCTTCGCCTTGAGCTCGTCTGCGGTGTTCGGGGGCTCGCCGAACCAGAACGCGAGGACGTCGTTCGGTGTCTTCATCCAGGCATCATCTCCGAGCGACGTGAAACGTCAACGCGGGCCGCGAGCGAATCCTGTACCGTGGTGCGCGCGTGAAGCCGAGCAAGCTAGCCAAGACGTCGCTTCATCTCGCAGGGTGGGAGTACGAGGGCGACGTGCCCACCGTGAAGAAGGCGGTGTGCCTGGCGGTGCCGCACACCAGCAACTGGGATGGGCTCTTGCTCGTGACGCTCCTCCGGAGCATCGGGCTCGAGATGGAGTGGATGCTCAAGAGCTCGTGGATGCGTGGCCCGCTTGGGCCGGTGATGCGGAAGGTCGGCGCGGTGGGGATCGATCGCAGTGGGCCGCATCACGTGGTCGACGCGATGGTCGAGGAGTTCGCGAAGCGAGATCGATTCCTCCTCGGCATTCCACCCGAGGGGACGCGCGGGCGCACGGCGTTTTGGAAATCCGGTTTCTATCGGATCGCGCTCGGCGCCGGCGTGCCGGTGATCCCCGGATACCTCGACTACGGTCGAAAGCGCGCGGGCCTCGGGCCGCCGATCACGATGACGGGCGACGCGCGCGCCGACATGGACAAGCTCCGCGCGTACTACGCCAAGGTCGCGCCGAAGCCGCACGATCCGAGCAAATTCGGGCCGATCGCGCTCCGCGAAGAATAGGATCGGCGCCGTACTTCGTGAGGTGCCCGGACTTGTTTTGAGGTACTGCTCGCGGTTCCATGACCTCGTCGCCGATCAAGGTTGCTTCACTCGTTCTCGTCGTCTCCAGCATGCTCGCGTGGGCAGGGTGCTCGAGCACGGAATCCGGAAAGCCCGACGGCAGCGCGCCCGACGCGAGCGCCGACGTCGCCGCTGACACCACCGCCGCGGAGGCCAGCACCGACGCGGGCGCCGATGGCGCAATCGATTCCGGCTCCGACGCGGGGCCCTGCGCGACGCTCGTCTACTCCGCGAACGACGAGCCTGCGATCACCGAGCCGTGGAGCGTGAGCTACCCCGCGTTCGCCGACGCGAGCGTCGCCGGCCAGGGCAGCAACGCGGCCCACGTCGGCTACACGGTGTCCGTGACGCACGTCAGCGGGGCGACTGGCGTGACCTTCGGAGTGTACGACTCCGACGTGGGCGAGGGCGTGCCGTGGGACGACGTGGCTGGCTCGCTCGACGACGGGCACCTCAAGGCATTCTCGATCGACCTGCAGGGCAATGCCTCGACGCACATGATCACGATCACCTTCGACGCGCCCGTCACGGGCTTCAAGCTCGGCGTGACGGATCTCGACTTCACGTCCGAGGTGGTCCAGGTCGACGCGTTCGCGACGGCGACCGGCGGCACGGCGATCGCTCTGACCGACAACCTCCTCGCGAGCCCGTCCACGATGACCGCGCTCGCGCTCGGCGCCGCGCACACCGGCAACGACGCGTACGTGGTGGATCAGACGAAGGTGAGCGCGCTCGGCAGCAATCGCTACCAAACCCTCGTGAGCGGAGCCATCAGCGATCGAACGGGCACGGTGCTCTTCGCGTACGACGACGCGACGGCGATTCGGCGCGTCGAGCTCACTTACTCGGGCGCGAACACCGGCGTGTGGCTCGCGGGCATGACGTACGCCAATCTCTGCGGGCCCTGATCCGCACGTTCGAGCGGAACGTTTCGCTTCGGCCGATGTCGGAGTCGTCATGAGGCGAGCCCGGGTCACCGTTCTCGCGCTGGCTCTCGCGGTCTTTGCTGGCGTCGCAGGTCGCGCACGCCGAGCCCGAGCGCGTGGCGGTCTACGACGACGGCGTGAAGCTCCGCAACATCGGCGAATTCTCTCGCGCCGCGGAGGCCTTCGAGCGGTTCGCGCGCCAGAGCCCGGCTGACGAATCGGCGCCAAAGGCGCTCAGCGACGCGATCGCGCTCCACATGGCGCTCGGCGAAGATCGCGAGGCGTACGACGCGGCCGATCGATACGTGAAGGCGTACGCGTCGCGCACCGAGGACGCGGCGAAGGTGGTGCTCGCGGTGCTCCTCCACGCGAGCGATCGTGACGATTGGGCGACGGTCGAGCGCGAGGCGCAACGCAAGATGGTCCTCGTCGAGCGCGGCCCGGCGGCGTTCGCGCTCGTCGGTCACGCGGCGCTCGCGCGGGCGTACGCCAAGCACCCGGGCGACGGGCGCGCGTCGCGAGAGTACGCGCTCGTGCGGTCGCTCGCCGAGCACGCCCCCGGGCCGACGGGCGGCGACGAGGCGCTTCGCTGGTGGGCGCGCGGCGCCGATGCGTTCGGCGAGGCGCTCGTCTTCGCGGCCGACGAGCGCCGCGACGCGACGCACTGGCCGGCGTTTCCCGCGTACACGCGAGGGGACGTGAACGCGTGGATCATCGACGAGGTGAGGCCGTGGGTGACGAGGCGCTCGACCGCCATTCGCGTCGTCATGGAAGGGTACGCGAAGGTGACGAAGATCGAGCCGATTCCCCCGCCGAGCCGGGTGATCGACGCAGCGTCCCACGTCGCGATGATGTGGACGCGCGCGAGCGACGAGATGTTCGCTCGGCTCCCGCCGCACGCGTCGAAGGCGTTCTTGGACAAGCTGAGCCACGCGGCAGAAGATCTGCGAGACCGCGCGAGGGAGGCCGCCGAGGCGTGCGTATCGTTCTCCGTGAAGTACCAATGGGCGAACGACGGGACGCGCGCGTGCGCCGCCTGGCTCGAGAAGACCTTTCGCCGCGAGGTCCCGCCGCTCGACGAGCTCGCCGTCACGCCGCAGCTCCGCGCCGCGAACGCCATCGAGCTCTCGCCGATTCGGCCCTAGTCCTGCGCGGAGAGCACTTCGGCGATGTCGTGCACCGCCTCGCTGAACGCCACGACGGGCACCTCGGCGAGCGCGGCGGGCTCGCGCGATTTTCCGCCGCCCTTCTTCTCGCGGAACTCGATCGTCGCGATCGTCTGATCGAACGTGTCGTACGTCGCTTCACCGGCTTGCACGCCGGGCTCCATCGTCGCGATCGCCCACACGCCCTCGCTCGCGAAGTGGCGCTCGTACTCCTTGCGCACGAACGCGGTGTCGCGCTCCCAACCTCCGCGCACGAGCTGATCACGGAGCACGCCCGACTTGAAGCGCGACGCGGCGAAGCGCTTCACGTACTTCTCGGCGCGCTCGCCCTCTTCGACTCGGAAGATCGGGCGTCCGAGCTGCGGGAACGGCTGGATGATCTCGTAGTCGGCGAGGCTCTCTCCCCACTCCGCGCGCGCGGCGTCGTCGAGGTGGAGCGGGTGCACGAGGCCGATGCGCGCGTCTTCGGGGAGCGTCAACTCGCCGTCGCGCGTGAGGAGCGTGCGGTCCTCCGCGGTGCGGAACGCCGTCACGAGCGCGCCGTCTTCGTCGTAGAGGCCCCACACGAGCCGGCGCGTGAAGCTCACGAGCAGCGGGTGATCGCGGAGCGCGCGCGTCCAACCAGCGACGCTCCAACGTCGTCCCGAGACCATATCGTGCTCGAGTCGGAACGTCTGCACCTTCACGGCGTCGCGGAGCTGGCCCGCGATCGTGCTCCACGTGGGCTCCTCGTCGAGCTCGGCGAGATCGCCCGCGGCGTCGCGGAGCCGCGGCTCGAAGTGGTCGTCGAACGCGACGGTGTACGTGCGCCCGCCGTGCGCGAACGTGCGCGTGCCGGTCGCGTCGAGGCCGAGCGTCGGCGTGACGACGTCGAAGAGCTCGCTCAACGTCGTCTTGCGCTTCCTCACGGCGAGCGCGAGCGCCGCGATCGTCGCCTCGAGGACGCTCGGGAGCACCGCGGACTGCCGCAAGTTCATGAGCTCGAGCACCGCGGTGTCGGTCCCCGCCTCTGCGAGCGCCGCAGCCGCGCTGATCGCGCGCTTTCGACCCGTGTCGCCCTCGCTCGGCCACGACGACACGTGGGCCGCGAGCGCCATGATCGCGCGATCGCCGCCGAGCGCGACGATCGCCTCCATGATCCAACCGAGGCGTCCGTGAAAGTCCTTCTTCTTCCAGATTTCGAGGAGCGCCAGTGCGAGAGCGTCGCGGCTCTCTGCGCTCGTCTCGCTCCGGAGCGCTGCGGCGAGCGCGTCGTCCGCCTTCGCCGACGCGAGCGCGCGCAGCACGTCGACGGTGGTCGCCGCGTCGAACGGAGAGAGAACGGGCAAGGCGTTCGGATCGATCGCGCTCGAGAGCTTCGGCGCGGCCTTCACCCACGCGAGCCGATCCGCGAGCGATTGAGGCGCGGCGGCTGCCTTCTTCGCGCTCTTCTTCGCGGCCACGGTCAACCTCGACGCGAGATCGGCCCGAGTCGCTCGGCGAGCATTCCCTTGCGCTGGAGCAGCTTGAGGAGCTCGATGGCCGGAATGATCGACGCCGAGAGCGCGAGCAGCACGGTCCACTCGTAGACCCCCATCGGAAACGTGCGGAACACCGGGCGGAGCGCCGGCACGACGATCGCGACGAGGTGGATCGCCGAAGCTGATCGCGCACGCCGCGACGAGCGCGCGCGGCAAGATGGGGCGCAGCGAGAGGAACGACGCGGTCCCCGAGCGGCAGTTCACCGCGTGGAAGAGCGGCGAGATCGCGAGCAGCGAGAAGGCGATCGATCGCGCGCCGACGGCGCCCTCGGGCACGGCGTCGACCGGCCACGGCCAGAGGTAACAAGCGATCGCGCACGCGCCCATCCACACGCCGACGAACGAGATGCCGAGGTACTCGCGCGCCGTGAGCAGGCCCGTGTTCGCCTTGCGCGGGGCCTCGCTCATCTGCGTGTCGTCCGGCGGATCGACGCCGAGCGCGAGCGCGGGCAGGCCGTTCGTCACGAGGTTGATCCAGAGGATCATCAGCGGCGTCAGCGGCGTCACGTTCGGGATGAACGACGCGACGAACACCGCGACGAGCAGGCCCGCGTTCGACGAGAGCAGGAAGAAGATGAACTTCTGGATGTTCCTGTAGATCGCGCGGCCTTCGCGCACGGCCTCGACGATCGTCGCGAAGTTGTCGTCCGCGATGACCATGTCGGCCGCCTGGCGCGCGACGTCGGTGCCGTCGCGGCCCATCGCGACGCCGATGTGCGCCTCGCGCAGCGCGGGCGCGTCGTTGACGCCGTCGCCCGTCATCGCCACGACGTGGCCGCGCGCCTTGAACGCCTTCACGATGCGGAGCTTCTGCTCGGCCGTGACGCGGGCGAAGACGCGCACCGAGTCGACGCGGTCGGCGAGCTTCTGGTCGTCGAGCTTCTCGAGCTCGCTGCCCGTGAGCGCGATCGCGCCTTCGTCCCACAGACCGAGCTCCTTCGCGATCGCCATCGCGGTGAGCTTGTGATCGCCCGTGATCATCACGGCGCGGACGTGCGCGGCGGCGCACTGCGCGACCGCCTCCTTCACGCCCTCGCGCGGCGGGTCGATCATGCCGACGAGCCCGAGGAACGTGAGCTCGGCCTCGAGCTCGTCGTCGTTCGACTCGTGCTTCTTCGTGACGCCAGGAACGATGCTCGAGCGCTCCTTGTAGATGCGGCGCGCGACGCCGAGCACGCGGAGCGAGTCGCTGCTCATGCGCTCGGTCTCGTGGATGTACTCTTCGCGCTTCGCGTCGGTGAGCGCGTGCGTCCCGTCGTCGGTCGCGTAGCGACGAGCACATCTTCAAGAGCACGTCCGCGCTGCCCTTCACGTGGACGACCTCGCGCCCGTGCTCGTCGAGCGCGAGCACCGTCATGCGCTTTCGGTCGCTGTCGAACGGCAGCTCCTTCAGGACCTGCGCGCTGATCGACTCGCGCGGGAGGTTTCCCTTCGCGGCGAGCGTGAGGAGCGCGCCCTCGGTCGGATCGCCGATGACCTTCCACTTGCCCTCCTTCTTCTCGAGCGTCGCGTTGTTGCAGAGCGCGACGGTCGCGAGGAGCTGGCGGAGCGTCTCGGGCGGGTCGGTGACGTTCTTGCCCGTCGGGTGCCGGATGTCGCCCTTCGGATCGTAGCCGACGCCGGTGACGTCGTACGTGATGCCCGCGGCGTGCACCTCGCGAACGGTCATCTCGTTCTGCGTGAGCGTGCCGGTCTTGTCGGAGCAGATGACGGTCGCCGCGCCGAGCGTCTCGACCGCGGCGAGCTTGCGGATGATCGCGCCGCGCTTGGCCATGCGCTGCATGCCGAGGGCGAGCGTGATCGTCGTGATCGCCGGCAGGCCCTCGGGGATCGCGGCGACCGCGAGGCTCACCGCCTCGAGGAGGAGCACGTTGCAGCTTGGCCGTGTGCGCGAGGTAGCCGCGCGTGAAGAGCAGCGCGGAGAGCGCGAGGCACGTCCAGAGGATCTTCTTGCCGAATGTCTCGAGCTTCTGCTCGAGCGGCGTCGGCTCCTGGCCCGCGCCTTGGATCAGCGTCGAGAGCTTTCCGATCTCGGTGCGCGGTCCCGTCGCGATGACGATCGCGCGTCGCGCGCCCGCGCACGATGCTCGTGCCGAGGAAGACCATGTTCGCGCGATCGCCGATGGGCGCGTCGTCGCGACACGCGGCGCGTTCGCCTCTTTTCCGACGGGCACCGACTCGCCGGTGAGCGCGGACTCCTCGGCCGCGACGTTCGCCGTCTGCAAGAGGCGCGCGTCGGCCGGGATCGCGTCGCCCGCCTCGAGCTCGAGGACGTCGCCCGCGACGAGCTCCGTCGCGGGCACGATCGAGACCTTGCCGTCGCGCCGCACGCGCGCGTTCGGGCGTCTGCATCTTCTGGAGCGCGTCGAGCGCGGCCTCGGCGCGGCGCTCCTGGTAGAAGCCGAGCACCGCGTTGATCGCGACGATGATGAGGATCGCGGTCGCGTCGCCGAAGCGCACGAGGATCGGCTCGCGCGGTGTTGCGCGCGCCGTCGACGAGCGCGATGACCGCGGCGGCGAGCAGCGTCAGGACGATCGGGTTCGCGAACTGCCCGAAGAGCCGCCGCATCCAGTTCGGCCTAGGCGGCGTCGGGAGCTCGTTGCGCCCGTCGCGGAGGATTCGCCGCGCGTGCTCGTCGCCCGTGAGCCCGTTCTGCGGGTCCGCGCCGAGCCGCTCGACGAGCGCGTCGATTTCCTCGGCGTGAGCGACTGTGACGACGGGCTTACGCTCCGCGATCGGTGGTGACTCGGTCGCAGCGCTGGACACGGAAGGAGGAGTATCAGATGTCAGGTCATTTGCAGAGCTTGCGAACGCTCGCGCCGTCCGCGTGCGGGGTGCTCGTGAAGCCGATCGTCCAGTACACGGCGGTCTTGCTCGTGCGGACCGATTCGTAGACGACGCCGGGCGTCGACGCGAGCTCGACGCCTTGGTGGAGAAGCACGGCCTTCGGCTGCGAGAGCGCAGTGGCGTAGACGCCGGTCTCGTCGACGGCGAGATCGACCGGCAAGAGACCGTCGGTCGCCATCTCAATCTTCGGAGCCCCGCCGCTCGCGTCAATCGAACGCACGCCGCCGTGGAGGTCGGCGTGCGCGCCGGTCTGCTCGATGAAGTAGACGCGTCCTCCGAAGAGCGTGACGCCCTTCGGATCGTGGAGGCCTTGCGTGAGCGCCTCGAGGTTGCTGCCGTCGAGGTCGACGCGAAGGAGCGGGCCCATGACCGCCTGCTGGTTCACGCCCGCGAGCGCGCACGTGACGTAGACGTGGCCGCCGCCGACCGCGAGGCCGCCGGGCGTGTCGAGGCTCGACGCGGAATCGACCCCACCCGCGCCGCCCGGCGCAATCGAGTGCGCCGAGCCCGCGAGGATGCCGGAGCCGTAGTTGACCCAGTAGACGCTCGCGCCGAACGGCGCGGGCTCGCTCGACGTCGCGAGGGCGAAGGGCTCGCCGGCGTTCGGCACGAGATCGGTCGCGGCGCCGCCCGCGCGTGGGACGCGCCGCACGGCGCCAATGATTGCATAATACACGTTCGTCGCGTCGACCGCGATCCCGCTGATCGCCGACGGCTCCGCGGCGAGCGTCGTCGTCACGCCCGCCTCGCGCTTTCTCACGAGGCCGTCGGTGGTCCCCCAAAACACGGCGTCGCCATCGACCGCGAGCGCGGTCGCGCCGCTCGGATCCGACGCGATCACCTCGTCGTGGCACGCGCTCGCGTCCGGCGCGACGACCTCGGCGCCGTCTCCGCCTGCGTCACCCTGGCTCGTGCCCGCGAGCTCCGTTCGCGCTCCGCACGCGCAGAGCGCGAGCGCGACCGCGACAGTCTTCAGACCGAACTCGATGGATCACCGGCCCATCTTCTTCTGCTCTTGTTGCTGCTCCGCCTCCATCTCCTCGAGCGCGGCGGCGAGCTGGTCTTCTTCGGTCGCGGTCTTCTTCGAAGGCGGCGGCGCCTCGACGCGGGCCTGCACTTCTTCCGTCGTCGCGGGCTTCTCTTCAGCGGGCAAGAGGCCCATCTTGCGCTTCAGCGCGGCGAGCTCGTCGTCCGCTCCGGCGGTCTTCTCGAGGGTCGCGAACTCGATGCGCGAGCACGTCGCCCGTGTACTCCTCGGCGAGCTCTTCGCCCGCTTCGGCCTCCGCCTCGATCTGATCGATCTTCGCGGACATCCGGTCGAACGTCTCGAACGCGCTCTGATCCTTGAGACCGCTCATGGTCTCCTGGATCGCCTTCTGCGCCTCGGCGCGCTTCTTCCGCGCGATGAGGACGTTCTTCTTCCGCTTCGCCTCTTCGATCTTGTCGTTGAGCATGCGGAGCGCGAGCTTCAGCTTCTCGACCGCGTCCTTCTGCTTCTGCCACTGATCCTTGAAGGTCTGCGCGAGCGTGTCGTGCTCCTTCTTGCGGTTCAGGGCCTCCTTCGCGAGCTCCTCGTTGCCCGCGCGGAGCGCCATCATCGCGCGCCGCTCCCACTCCGCGGAGTTCGCGAGCTCCTGCTCGGCCTGCTTCGCGAGGCGCTTCTCGTCGGCGATCGACGCGGCGACTTGCTTCTTCGCCTCGACGAGCTGGTTGTTCATGTCGAGGACGACCTGATTCAGCATCTTCTCCGGGTCTTCGGATTTGCTGATCAGATCGTTGATGTTCGATTTGATGAGTTGAGCGAGGCGGCTGAAGATTCCCATGTTCTTATTTCTTGGCGAGAGAGGCGAGCTCGGGGAGTTGCTGCGCGAGGGCGATGTCGATTTCGTCGAGCGTGGCTTCGAGCTCGTTGAAGTCCAGGTTCTCGAGCTCGAGCGCGGCCGACAGGACGATGCGGTTGTCGTCGATGCCGTAGCTCGCGTGGACGAGACCTCTCGCGTTGAGCTGCAAGAGCCGTCGGTAGAGGGCCGAGTCGCCGTCGCCTTCCTTCGCGTCGCCGATGTGCACGCGGAGGACGACGAGCGGTGGGTCGACTCTCAAAGCAATCTGCGTTCCGTCCGATGGAATGATGTACGTCCCTGACTCTCCGTCGACTTGGTGGAACTGTCGATTGAGCCGCGTCAGATAGGCTTCGACGTCCTTCGCGCTGCGCATGAACGCCAACATAAGCGCGCTGCGAGCACATGGGTAGGGGCGGTCGTGGTATCCTCTGTGACCAGGGAATGGCCGAAGCCTCACCTCTCATCGGGACTACGGTCGGCGGCATCTATCGGGTGCGCCGCTTGATTGGCAGCGGAGGGATGGGCGAGGTTTACGCGGCCGACGGAAAGGGTGGCGAGAAGGTCGCCCTCAAGGTGCTGCACGAACGCGCAGCGAAGGACCCAGACCTCGTCGCGCGGTTCCAGCGCGAGTCGGCGATCGCGGCGCACATCAAATCGCCGTACGTCGCGGCGATCCTCGGCGCGGGAAAAGATCGCAACGGACGTTTGTGGATCGCGTTCGAGCGCCTCGAGGGCGAGGGACTCGACGAGCGACTCCGGCGCGAGCAGTACCTCTCGTTCGGAGACGTCGCGCCGATCCTCGACGACGCGCTCCAAGGCCTCTCGGCCGCGCACGGCGCGGGCGTCATCCACCGCGACATCAAGCCCGCGAACCTCTACATCGAGCGCCGCCAGCTCACTGCGAAGCAGATCGCCGCCGGCGAGCCGGAGGAGCGCACGCGCATCTTGGACTTCGGCATCTCGAAGCTGCGCCGCAGCGCGCGCCCGTCCGCCAAGAGCGAGCCTTCGCTCACCGCGTTCGACGCGACGCTCGGGAGCTTCGCGTACATGGCGCCGGAGCAGGTGCGCGGCTCGGCGCGGGTGGACGAGCGCGCGGATCTCTACGCGCTCGGCGCGGTCGCCTTCCGTGCGCTGACCGGGCGCTTGCCCTTCGAGGGGACGAACGCGCTCACGCTCATCGCGCTCAAGCTCGATCGCGAGCCGCCGTCGCTCGCCGCGACGACCGGCGACGAGTGGCCCGCGTCGATCGAGCGCTTCCTCGAGAAGATGATGGCGCGCGACCGCGAGCGCCGCTACGCGAGCGGAAAAGAGGCGCTCGACGCGTGGCGCAAGGTTCGAGGCGCGATGGGCGACGCGATCACCGAGCGCCCCAAGAACCTCGTGGTCCGCGAGGAGTGGCCCGACGCGGACCGCACCGAGGTCACCGCGCAGACGTTCACGGACGGCACGTTCAACGGGCGCTGACTTTGTAGCCCCCGCCCGGCGTGCTCGCGCACGTGCTCGCTCGTGCTCGGCGGAACAACGATAACCTCCCGAGCGCCGGCCGCCTCCGCGCGAGCTTGCGCGCGTGCGCTGCGCGCGCCGTCCTCCCCCCGGGCCGTCGCTTCGCTCGGCCGGGGGAGGTTGTTACGGCGCGCCAACCGGCGGCCCGCGAGGACGCGGTGATTCTCTCCCACCTCCCCCGGCGGCGCGGAGCGACGCCGTGGGGGAGGCAGCCGCGCGCAGGGCACGCGCGCAAGGGCGCGCGGAGCCGAAGTTTGTATAGTGCACGCATTGGCGGCGAGCACGCCCGAGCACGTGCCCGAGCACGGCTGGGAGGGGGCACACCAAACAAAAAAAAAGGCCGCACCCCGAAAGGGCGCGGCCTCTTTGTTACCTAGGTAACTCGTTACGTCACTGACAGACGCCGCCGCCGTCCTCGCCCGCGTGCGGGCAGTGCGGCGCGGCGGTGCCGCTCTGGTAGGCCGCCTCGAGGTGGTACTCGCGGCAGAGCATCGACGGTGAGCCTGCGGCGTTGCCCGGTGCACCCGCGCTCGCGTCCGCGCCGGCCGCGCCGGCGCAGTACGTGTTGCAGACGTCGCGCGACGGGTAGTTGTTGCCCTTGCAGGGCCCCGCCGTGGCGAAGTCCTGGTTGCAGAAGTCGTTGCAGAGCGAGCCGCAGACGCCGTAGCCGTACGGACCGGCGTGCGGGCAGTGTGTGTCGGCGTTGCCTTGCTGGGCCGCGACGCTCAGGTGGTACATGCGACACGCGAGCGAGTCGCCCGAGGTGGCGCCAGCGCCGGCGTCGTTCGCGATGTTCGCGCACATCGACAGGCACGTCGCGTTGTCGACGTACTGCTTGTTCGACGTGGCGTTGCACACCTGCATGATGCTCGCGCAGTAGTACGTGCAGTCGAGCGCCGAGGCGTCGACCGCGATGCCGCCGCCGTCGCTGGCGTCGCCACCGCCCGAGTCGTTACCGCCCGAGTCGGTCGTGCCCGTGTCCTTCTGCTGGGCGACGTCGCTTCCACCGCCGTCGGTGCCCGCGTCGTTGCCGTTGTCGTTGCTGCTGCAGCCTGCCCAGACGCCGCCCGCGGCGATCGTCGTGAGCGTTACCAACAAGCCAGTTGCGTGACTCCACTTCATATTCTCGTCCTCCCGTAAAATTACAACGAAGCGCCCGTTATACTGCAGCGCTGAAACGCGACAACCTACTCGCCGAGAATCGAGTCGTGCCGCACCGGCACGTTCCCGCCGCGGCGGGTAAAGCTTGCGAGACGACGCGGGTTTCGTGGTAGAAGCTCAGGTCGTGGACGCCACGATCGTCGCCAAGGGCCGTTTCGAGGTCCGGGGTGGCAAGCTCCGCATCTCGAAGGGCTCGGGCAACAAAAACGAGCTGGAAATCGGGCCCGAGACGCAGGTCGTCGGGCGCAACGAGGCGTGCGATCTCGTCCTCGAGGACAAGAAGGTCAGCGCCGTCCACATGGAGCTGGTCGCGACCGAGCGCGGCGTCCGCGTCCGCGATCTCGGGTCTCGAAACGGCACGTTCGTCGGCGACACCCGCATCGGCGAGGTCTACCTCACGAAGGCCGGCTTCATCGTCTGCGGCGACACCCAGCTCGAGTTCCAGCCGTCGAACCCCGAGCAGGTCAGCGTCCCGGACGTCGCGGGCTTCGGTCCGCTCGTCGGACAGTCGCCGCCCATGCGCGCGGTCTTCGAGCGGCTCCGCAAGGCCGCGCCGACGGAGCTCACCGTCCTCATCACGGGCGAGACCGGCACCGGCAAGGAGCTCGTCGCGCAGGCCATCCACCTCGCGTCGGCGCGCTCGAACAAGCCCTTCGTCGTCGTCGACTGCGGATCGATCCCGCCGTCGCTCGCGGAGAGCGCGCTCTTCGGTCACGAGCGCGGGTCGTTCACCGGCGCGGTCGACAAACGCATCTCGCCCTTCGCCGAGGCCGACGGCGGCACGATCTTCCTCGACGAGCTCGGCGAGCTGCCGGTCGACGTGCAGCCGAAGTTGCTCCGCGCGCTCGCCGAGCAGCGCATCAAGAGCGTCGGCTCGAACACGTACAAGCCCGTCAACGTCCGCGTCATCGCGGCGACGCGCCGCGACCTCGTTCGCGAGGTCAACGCGGGCAGCTTCCGGAGCGACCTTTATTTCCGCGTCGCGCAGCTCAAGGTGGAGCTCCCCGCGCTTCGCCAGCGCATCGAGGACATCCCCATCCTCATCCGCCGCATGATGGCGGACCTCGGCGACGCCGACGCGTACGAGCGCGTCACGCACGACTCGCTCGAGCGCCTGATGCGCCACGACTGGCCGGGCAACGTGCGCGAGCTCCGCAACGTGGTCGCCGTCGCGATGGCCTTCGGCAAAGAGGGCCCGATCGATCTCGCGCAGCACCTGAACCCGCTCGCGTCGCCGAGCGAGACGACGCCCGTCCGCGGCCGCACGTTCCAAGACGCCAAGCGCGACGTGCTCGCGCGCTTCGAGCGCGAGTACTTCACCGCGCTCTACGCCGAGTGCAACGGCAACGTGAGCGAGATCGGCCGCCGCGCCGCGATGGAGCGCGCGCACGTCCGCGGCTACCTCCGCCGTCACGGCATCGGCGACCCCAAGAAATACGCCGGCTCGTGACCTCGTGACTGGCGCCCGGCGAGACTTATAATTTCGTCGTGCGCTTCAGGCCGCTGGCGATCCTCCCACTCTTCATCAGCAGCATCTGCGTGGTGCTTCTCTTGCGGATGAGCCTCGAAGACCCGCGCTACCTCGTTCCGAGCGTCGCGGTCGCGGCCGTGACGCTCTTGCCGGCGCTGCTCGCGCGCCGCCGCATTCGTCGCGTGCTCAAATCCGGCGACGTCCACCGCGTCCTCCGCGCGTGGCAGCCGACGATGGACCGCGCGCCTCATCCGGAGACGATGGCGCCGCTGATGATCGCGACGGCGTACGCGTCGTACGGATGGCTCGAGGCCGCGCGCATGGCGCTCTCGCGCGCCGTGAAGGGGCCCGCGTGGGAGGCCGCGCGCGAGCAGCGCCTCTTCGTCGAGACGCTCCTCTGCACGTTCGAGGGCGAGCGAGAGGCCGCGCTCGACAAGCTCCGCGAGCTCGAGCGTTTGCCGCTCCCGCGCTCGGGCGTCTTCATGCGCCGGCGCGTGACCCAGCTCCGCCAAGGCATCGCGGCGCTCGTTCGCGCGTTCTCGCACCAGTCCGACGGCGCGGACAAAAAGCGACTCGAGCGCGCCGCGTCGGCGTCGCCGATCGTCCACTGGGCGATGCGCTACGGCGAGGCGATCGTCGCGATCGACCACGGCGACAGCGATCGCGCGCGACGCCTCATTGCCGAGGCGCCCGATTGGCCCGCGCAGAGCGCGTTCGCGAGCTTCCACGCGGAGCTGATGGGCAAGCTCGACGCGGCGTGAGATATTGCATGGCCTGATGAGACACGGGCTGCTTGCTGCCCTCATCCTGTTCGGATGCGGCGGCGGGGACGCACAATCGGGTGGAGCGAAGACCGCGCACGGCGCCGGTGGAGGCGCGAACGCGGACGACTCGATCGGCGACATCGCGCTGCGTGAAGGCCTGCCGGCGCTCGGCGGCGGCCAAGGCGGGGGCGGAGGAGGGGGCGGCAGCTCGGGCTCGTTGCGGCTCGAGCTCGCCGACAAGGACAACCCCATCAAGGTCGACGGCGTCGTCAAAGAGTGGACGCTCGTCTCCGCGCGCACGCGCGTGTCGGGCTCCGAAAACGCGGTCACGTTCAGGTGCGGCCTCGCGTACGACTCGAATTACGTGTACTTTGCAGGTGATGTTTCCGGCGTGACGCTGCGCCACGCGCGGCGATTCGCGGAGGACGAAGATCACGCGTCGCTCGTGGTCGCGGCGCCGGGCGGCTCGCCCGTCGTCGTCACGTTCTTCGCGGGGAAGCCCGGCGAGACCGCGGGCGTCGTGCGCATCCACGGCCGCGACGTGCCGGGCGCGAAGCTCGTCGAGGCCGAGACGGCGCAGCCCGCGGGCTACACGTTCGAGGCGCAGATCCCGTGGAGCGCGATCGCGCCGCCCTCGATCCGCGTCGCGCTCCGCGGCGTCGCGAGGTTCCACGACGGCAAGGGCAACGTCGTCGCGTCGGGAAACGGCGACGAGAAGACGCCGACCGACATGCCCGCGCTCCCCACCGAATCCGAGGAAGCGCTCATCGAGCAGTTCTTGATCCCGAAGGGCCTCGGCGCGCCGAAGGTCGAGCTCCTCGCCGACATCCGCGGCGACGCGATGAAGGAGCGCGTCGCGGTCTACGACCACTACCTCACGGTGGTCGGCCCGAACTACCGCGACGGCAAGGAGTTCTTCTACCGAGACCTCGGCGCGGACGTCCTGAAGCTCGAGGCGCGCGAGCTCACGGGCCGCGGCAAGCAGGATCTCGTCTTGCGTCGCAGCTTCGGCGGAGACAGTCCGCGTGAGTGGCTCGACGTGTGGTCGTTCATGAGCGACGAGCCGACGACCGTCTTCTCGCACGAGATCAGCGTCGCGCAGGGCTCGAACCGCGTGACGAACGCGGTCCACCTCGCCAGCAAGGAGATCGAGGTCACGTACGATCCCGCAGTCGGTTGGGATGCGACGTCTTACAAGCAACCACGCGCGAACGACACCGAGCCGGTGATCTTGCCGTGGGGTCAGGTGAAGTCGCAGACGTTCAAGTTCGACGGGACGAAGTTCGCGAAGGCGAGGGAAGTGGCGCAAGCGGGCACCCCGCCGAGCACGAGCGCGGGCACGACCACGACCACGACGAGCACGAACACGACGATCACGACGCGCGTCGAGCCGCCGACTCCGGTCCAGCACGCGGGCGGCGATTTGTCGTCGCAGCTCCTCGCGAAATACCGCGCCGATCGCGGCACGAGCGATCGCCCGCGCTTCGACATCCAGGTCCACGTCGACGGCGACCAGAGGCCCGAGCGCGTGCTCCTCGTCGGGCGCGACATCGTCGTCTTCGGGCCCGGCTTCAAGGGCGGAAACGCGTACGCGTACATCACGCTCTCGCAGTTTGCCGACGCGGCCGACATCGAAGAGATGACCGCGCGCGACCTCACCGGCGACGGCGCCGCGGATCTCGTCGTGCGCGGCGTCCGCCACGTGAGCGCGCAGGGCGCGGGCACGATCGACATGCACGTGATGTTCGTCTACCAGCTGAAGAGCGAGGTCATCACGCGCGTCTTCGGCATCGAGACCGCGCGCGCGCAAGGCGCGAAGCGAATCCAGGGGCTCGTGCAGATGGTCCCCGGCTCGGGCAACAAGGGCTTCGAGATCGACGTGCGACCCGGTCGTGCGCAAGGCTGGACCGACAAGACGTACCCGTTCTCGCAGGATCAACCCGGCGCGGGCGCGCTCGAGCCGCTGCTCCTGCCGTGGGGCGGCATCGACCACCTGCGCTACGCGTTCAACGGGTCGACGTTCGCGAAGACGCCCTGAGCGACTATCTCTTCTTGTCGTTCGCGAACGGATCGGGCCCGAGGCCCATGCCGGCGGACGTGGCCGTGGGGCGCGTGGCGCCTCCGCCGGTCGGACGTGCGCCGCCCGAGGCGACGAGCGCGACCACGCGGCTGTCGTCGGTGCCCGTGATCGTGACCGTCTGCGAGACGTAGCCCGCGTGAGAGACCGTGACGGTCTGCGTCTCGTTCGCGGCGAGCTCCAGGATGACCGGAGACTTGAGCTCTTTGCCTTCGGTCGAGAGGATCTTCGCGTCGGCCGGCACGGTCGCGATCGCGATCGGCTTTTTGACGGGGGCGGCGACTGTTGCGGTTGGCGTGACCGTGGACGTGCTCGCGACCGCCGTCGTGCTCGCGACCGTGTCTCGTCGTCGTCGCGCTCGGCTGCGAGTCCGCCTTCGTCGTCGAAGACTTCATCAGGACGCCGACCGCGATCGCGGTGACCGCGCCGACCGCGACGATGCCCGCGATGAGCGGGAGCTTCGAGCGGCCACGCCGCGGCTCCGCGGGCATCGGCGGCGGCATCTTGCTCGAGCGGAAATAATCCGCGGGCACGTTGAAGCCGCCCGAGCGCGCCATCATCTCGTTCACCGCGTCGGGGAGCTGGCCCTTCTCGAGCTTCTCGAGATCGGCGACGAGCGCGTCCATCGACGCGTAGCGCTGCTCGCCCTTCTTCGAGAGGCACTTGAGCACCACCGCGTCGAGGCCCGGAGGGATCTCTTGCGGCGCGGGGACGAGCGCGCGCATCGGAACGGGCGCCTTGTACATGTGCATCGTCATGATGCCCATGAAGTTCTCCGCGTCGAACGGCACCTTGCCCGCGGCCATCTCGTAGAGGATGACGCCGAGCGAGTAGATGTCCGCGGCGAACGTGACCGTCGCGCCCGCGGCTTGCTCCGGCGACATGTAGTGCGGCGTTCCGAACACCGCGCCCGCGCGCGTGAGCCGCGACGCGTCGCCCGTTTGGACCTTCGCGATGCCGAAGTCGAGGATCTTGACGAAGTCCTTCTCCGAGCCGCGGTTGATCACCATCACGTTGTCGGGCTTGAGATCGCGGTGGATGATGCCCGCGGCGTGCGCCGCGCTGAGGCCTTGCGCGATCTGTTTGCCGACGCTGAGCAAGCGCGGGACTCGGGATCGGCCGCGCATCCTCCATCAGCTTTCCGAGGCTCGTGCCCCCGAGGTACTCCATGACGAAGTACGTCGCGCCGTCCGGGAGGACGCCGAAGTCGGAGATGTCGATGATGTGCGGGTTACCGATCGCGGACGCGGCGCGCGCCTCCTGCAAGAAGCGCTCGGTGACTTCCTTGTCGCGCGCGAGATCGCCGCGAAGCACTTTGATCGCGACCTTCTTGTCGATCAGCTTGTGCTTGCCGCGATAGACGACGCCCATGCCGCCCTTGCCGAGCACCTCTTCGACGAGGTAGCGGCCGTCGATCGTCCTGCCGATGTACGGGTCGGGCGCGGCCGCCGGCGGAGGTTGCGTCGAGTTGTCGATGGCGGGCATCGCGTCTTCGGTCACCGCGCCGCCGATGTTGTTTTCGTTGGGCATCTTGGAAGAGGCGAAGGAAGGCGTTTGTCAGAATGATAGCGCCAACGTAATAGGAAGGCTCATGGAATTCCCCCTCAGGCTAGCGCTTCGATACCTCGGATCGAAGAAGCGCGCGTCCGTCTCGGTCGGGACGGCGTTCGCTACGCTTGGGGTGATGCTCGGCGTCGCCGCGCTCTCGATCGTGATGAGCGTGACGGGCGGCTTCCAAGAGCAGTTCCGCGAGAAGGTGCTCGGGGTGAACGCGCACGTGCTCGTGCTCAAGTATTCAGTGGACTTCCACGAGTACCGAGACGTGATGAAGCAAGTGGAGGGGATGCAGGTCGAGTATCCGTGCATTCCGTCGCCGCACGCGCTCTGGCCGATCATGACGAAGATCTGCTCGAACACCGTGCACGTCACGGGCGTCGCGCCGTTCACGATCAACCCGATGATGGTGACGCACGGCGAGCGCACCGCGACCGGCGTCCTCCTCAAGGGCGTCGACCCCGAGCGCATGCCCGAGGTGCTCGACCTTCCGAAGCACATCCTTCCCGGCGGGAGCCTCGATGGGCTTCGTCGCGAAGGCGCGAAGCCGCCCGAGCGCAAAGACTCGAGCTTCAAGTCGCGCATCGATTGGGACGAGGACGCCGGCGCGAGCCTCACCGTTCCGGATCACCCGAACCAAACCGAGCCGCACCACGACGTGATCCCGGGCGGGCGACACTCGCTCTTCGCGGAGATCGAACGCGAGACCGCGCGACGCGGGAGCGCCGCTCGCGGCCGCGCCCGACGACGAAATCGCCCGACGAGATCGCGGCGCTCGACATCGCCGACGCGGGCATCTCGGGATCGGTCGTGCCTCAAGGCGGCTACAAGAGCCAGCTCCCCGACGTCGACGTGCTGCCCGACTCGATCGATCCGGATCCGTGCAAGAGCAAGGAGCAGGTCGCGAAGCTCCCTGGCGCGGTCGTCGGAAGGACGCTCGCCAAGCAGCTCGGCGTCGACATCGGCGACTGCGTGCAGGTCACCTCGCCGACGATCGGCGCGACGTTCGGCGCGCAGTCGCGCCCGCCCATCGCCAAGCAGTTCCGCGTCATCGCGATGTTCGAGGCGGGCTTCGATCAGTACGACTCGAAGCTCGTCTACACCGACCTCTACGAGGCGCAGGCGTTCTACGATCAGGGCGACAGCGTGACCGGCGTCGAGATGAAGGTCGACGACATCGATCACACCAAAGAGGTCGTCGAGGCGATCGACAACAAGCTCTCGAACAGCGTCTATCACACGATGGACTGGATGGACCTGAACCACGGCCTCTTCACCGCGCTGCTCATCCAGCAGATCGGCATGAGCGTCGTGCTCGCGCTCATCATCGTCGTCGCCGCGTTCACGGTCATCGCGACGCTCATCATGGTCGTGCTCGACAAGAAGAAGGAGATCGCGCTCCTCAAGGCGATAGGCATGAGCGACTACGGGGTGCTCAGAGTCTTCCTCTATCAAGGCGGCATCATCGGCGTCGTCGGGACGACTGTCGGGCTCGGGCTCGGCTACGCTGTGCTGCAAGGTCCTCCTCGCCTACGGATTTCCCGCTCGATCCGAAGGTGTATTTCATCTCGCGACTGCCCGTGCTCGTCCGCCCGACGGAGTTTCTCATCACGGGGATCGTGTCGATCGTCATCTGCCTGATGGCGACGGTCTTCCCCGCGTACTACGCCGCGAGCCTCAGGCCCGCCGACGGCTTGCGCGCGGAGTAGTCGGACTGATAAGACGTAAATCGCTAAGGCGGCTTTGAGTTAATGCGCTGGATCGTCGACGTCAGCTCGCTCGAGGGCAAAGAGCCCGCGCAGAACTATTGTGTCGAAGCGGAGTCTTGGCAGGGCGCGCTCCAATCCGCACGCCGCCTCCGCGGCGACGAGAGCCGCATGGCGGGCTTCTCGATCGACATCACCAACGACGGGTGCAAGGCCGTCGACCCATCGAAGAAGCTTCGTTACGAGGTGAAGCGCACGACCGACGCGACCCCGCTCACGCCCGGAGCCGAGGCGCCCGCGCCTTCGAAGCGTCGCATCTCCGGCGCGCCGCCGCGCCCGGAGGCTGCACCACCCGCGAAACCGCAGAAGCCCGAGCCGCCGAAGCCCGCGCCGAAGATGCCCGACGCGACCGTGAAGATGAACGCGAGCGCCGTCGCGGAGGTCGAGCCGCCGCCGAGCGCGCCGTCGGTCGCGAAGGCCGCGCCCTCGGCGCCCGCCACGACGCCGATGCTCGCGCCGCCGACGCCCGCCGCGATGATCGCGATCCCGCCGATCCTCGTCCAACGCGAGCAAGAGCCGACGGCCGAGGTCCCGCTCACGTACCGCGAGTACGGGTTCGCGTTCGCGCTCGGGCACGTCGGAGGAAGCCGCGGCGACTGCGCTCCTCCAGCAGCTCTCGCGCATTCAGAGCGTGCATCGCCGCTTCGCCCGCCGGCAAGCTCGTGAACCTCGCGGCGTTCGATCAAATCTTCACGGGCCGTCCGACGATCCTCCCGCTCGCCACGCTCACGTGGAAAGACTGGAAGCCCGAGCCCGCGATCAGCTACCCGCGCCGCGCAAAACCAAAACCCGCCCCCGCGCCCGTTGCCGTTGCCGTTCCCGTGGCCGTCGCGCCCGCTCCCGTCGCCGCGCCGGCTCCCGTCGCCGCTCCCGGCTCCGGCTCCCGCGCTCCGAAATCGCGGTCGTCGCAGCCCCCGATTTCGCCCCGCCCGTCTCCCAGACGCGCGAAAAACCGCCGGTCCCCAAGGGCCGCGTGCGCGGCGACGAGCTCATCAGCGTCCTCTTCGAGGCGATGCACGATCTCAACTTCCTGCCCGACTCGATCCAGGGCGCGGACTTCTGTCTCCACCTCGCGCTCGAGAAGCTGCCGTCGCGCATCGGCATCGTCTACCTCTACGACATCGATCGGCGCGAGTTCGTGATCGTCTCGGTGCTCGGCACCGCGCCGCCCGGCATCATCGGCAAGCGCTTTCCCGAGAACGCGCCCGTGCTCTCGTCCGCGATGCGTAAGCGCCGAGCGATGCTCCTGACGCCGAGCGACATCGCCACGCACGCGACGACGATCGGCGGCGCGCAGCACGTTCTCCTCGCGCCCGTGATGCAAGCGGGCCGCTTCCTCGGAGCGATCGAGCTCGCGGACCCGTCGGATACGCACCCGTACAACGAGCTCGACGCCAACGCGATCACGTACATGGCCGAGCAGTACGCCGAGTTCGTCGCCGCGCGCGGCATCCAGCTCGATCGAGAGCGCATCTCGCAGCCGCCGGCCGCGCAGCAGCACTGATTTCAGGCGCTCAGAGCGGCTCGCAGTCGCCGTCTTTGTTCGACCAGAGCAGCGTCGCCTGCTGGCCTTCGACCGTCGTCGGCTGGTTGCAGAGATCGCCGATCTCGCCGCCGTTGTTGGTCGAGTCGGGATCGCTGTACCAGCCGTGACCCGGCAGCGGATCGGTCACCATCTCCGCGATCTCGTGCGAGATGACGAGCCGAGAGCGCCCGCACGGCGGAATGATCGCGTAGGGCTCCTGGCCGTCGTAGTCGTGGTAGCCGCCGGCTTGCGCGCACGTCGCCTCGTTGTTCCCCAAGTTGACGTTCACGCCGTTCGGCAAGAAGAAGACGTACGCGTCCGCTTGCGGAATGGGCGGGGGCTGCGACGTCGACGCGTCGGGATCCGTGTCGCCCGCGCCCGCGTCAGGCGTGACGCCGTGGACCACCTGCGCGATGCGCTGATCGAGCACGAACCAATCGATGAACCCGTTCTGCACCATGCCCGGCAGGAAGAACGCGTTCGTGTCGATGCGCGTGAAGCCGTCGAACGTGCCGTAGCCGACTTTGTACTGCGCGAGCACCGCGCCCCACCAGCTCTGCGACGTGATGAGCCACGTGATGTACGCGTCGAAGCTTTGCGATGCGTCGACGCCGTCCGCGCCGATGTAGATCGTGCGGATGTGCGCGCTCGAGAGCACGTCGCCGTCGTGCGGCGTGAGCCGGTTCCACGGCGTCTTCGTCGCGGCCTCGGCCTCGTACACCGCGGCGTCGATCGCGTGATGCCCGTACACGACGTCGGCGCCCGCGTCGCCCGAGTCTCCGCTGCTACCGCACGCCGCAAGGGCCAACGCGACCGCACCGCTCGCGGCGAGAGCTCGAAGAAAAGCCATACCCACGCGACAGCATAATGGGATGGCGTAGACTCGTCCCGTGGAAACGCGTCGAAATCGCTGGGTCACGTGGGCGCTCTTGCCTGCGGTCCTCTTCGCCGCGTTCGTCCTCGCGTACTTCACTTTTCGCACCACGTTTCAACTCGACAAGCTCCGTCAGCAGTCGGTCCTCGAGTCGACGCTCGCGCTCGCGAACGAGCGGGCCGATCGTCTCGACAAGCGCATCATCACGGAAGACAACACCGTGTTCGCGATCGCCGACCCCGCGCAGCTCGGCGCGCTCACCGAGCGATGGGTCCCGACGGCGCAGCGCGAGACTCCGACGGTCCGCGCGATCCTCGTGCTCGACGACGCGCGCGACGTGCTCGCCTTCGCGTCGCGCGCGGGCGGCGCGTGGGGCGAAGAGGAAGACTTTCGGCGCCTCCTCGTGCGGCGCCTCTTGAACGACATGGAGCTCGGCAGCCAACCCGAGAGCGAGCTCCGCCACCTGCACCGCGAGTACGACGGGCAGAGCTACCTCGTCAGCTACTGGCAGAAGGTCAGCGAGGGCCGCCGCTACATCATCGTCGCGTGGCACGACATCGGGCGCATCGTGAAGGACACGCTCCCGACGCTCTTCAGCGAGCCGGTGCAGAGCAAGCTCAACATCATCGACGAGCAGGGTCGCATCATCTACGGGCCGCCGCTCCGGAGCGGCGAGTTCACCGTCGGCGTGCGCATTCCGACGACGCTCTACAACTGGCGCCTGCAAGTGTCGCCCGCGGCGGGCGAGGAGATCGCGCGGAGCGTGCAGAACCGAAAGACGCTCGAGCTCGTGCTCGTGACGCTCTCGTGCGTCGTCGTCATCGCGGGCGTCGCGACGATTTTGTTCGCGGTCGAGCGCGAGCGGCGGCTCAACGCGCTCAAGACGGACTTCGTCGCCAACGTGAGCCACGAGCTCAAGACACCGCTCGCCCTCGTGCGCATGTTCGCCGAGATGCTCCAATCGGGGCGCGTCGCGAGCGACGACAAGCGCAAGGAGTACCTGGACATCATCGTCAACGAGAGCGAGCGCCTCTCGAGCCTCATCGAGAACGTGCTCGACTTCGCGCGCGTCGAGCGCGGCCGCGGCGCCTACGAGTTCGCCGACGGCGACGTCGGGATGGTCGTGTCGCGCGCGGCGCAGGTGCTCCGCTTCCGCGCCGAGCGCGAGCACGTGAAGCTCGAGGTCGACGTCCCCGGCGACCTCCCCGAGTGCCGTATCGACGACCGCGCGCTTCAGCTCGCGGTCATCAACCTCATCGACAACGCGATCAAATACGGCAGCGCTGGCGAGGACGCCGTGGTCCGCGTTTCAGCCGCGCGGGTGGATGGCCGCGTCGAGGTGCGCGTCCAAGATCGCGGTCCGGGCATCCCCGACTCCGAGCGCGAGCGCATCTTCGAGCGATTCGTCCGTGGAACGAAAACCGCGGACAAAGACGGCGTTCCCGTGCGCGGCAGCGGCATCGGCCTCGCGCTCGTGAAACACATCGCCGAAAGTCACGGTGGGGCCGCGCGCGTCGAGAGCGAGCTCGGGAAGGGGAGCACGTTCGTCTTGTCGATTCCGTGCTCGCCCGATTTCGAAAAGGCGATGGCAGTTGACGGGAAAAACGCGCAAGATATCGTCTAAGCAGAGGCGCGCCGCTCCCCGCAGCGTGTCACTCTCAATTTCAAGAAGAAAAGGTTTGGCAAGGTTTCATCATCATGGGGAATGACGACGCGAAGCTGTTCGTGGCTGGGCTGCCCGACAGCATCTCGGAAGACGTACTGAAGCAGCTCTTCGAGGCCACTGGCGGCACGGTCGTGCAAGTGAGCCTTCCCAAAGATCGAACGACGGGCCGCCCACGTGGGTTCGGCTTCGTCACGATGTCGAGCCCGCAGCAAGCTCAAGCCGCGCGCGACTCGCTCGACGGCTCGCTGCAAGCGGGCCGATCGATTTCGGTGCGCCCGTTCCAGGCGGAGCCGCCGCGTCGTGGTGAGGGCGGTCCGCCTTCGCGCGGCATGGGCGGTGGTCCGGGTGGACCTCCGAGCGGTCCGCGCCCGGGGGGCGGTCCCGGTGGTGGTCCCGGCGCGCCCGATCGCACGCTCTACGTCGGCAACCTTCCCTACGACTGCACGCAGCCCGAGCTCGAGACGCTCATCAACGGCGCGACGGCTGGCAACGGCCAAGTCGTTCGCGTGCACATGCCGATGGATCCCGACGGTCGCAAGCGCGGCTTCGGCTTCGTCACGATGTCGAGCGCGGAGACCGCGAAGGCGGCCGCTGAATCGCTCAAGAACGCCGACCTGCGTGGTCGTCGTCTCGTCGTGAACCTCGCACACCCCAAGGGCGAGCGCCCCGCGGGCGGCGGGTACCAGGGTACCGGCGGTGGCGGCGGTTACAGCGGCGGCGGCGGCGGCGGTGGAAGCGGCTTCGGCCCTCCGGCGCCTCCCGGTGGACGCAAGACCTTCGACAGCGATCGCCGACGCAAGCAGCACGCGTCGGGTGGCGACGACGGTCCGCCGCGCGCGCGTGGCGCGACCGGCAAGGGGACCAAGTCGGATCGCGACGATGACCGCTGGGACAAGCGCGACTGGGGTGATGACGACTGAGCCGTTGCCGTTGCGGTGACGGGAGCAGTGGCGGTGGCGGTGTGTCGGGTTGGGGTGAGCTGAGAGGGTGGCTCGCTCGGCGTTTCTCATTTTCGCGTCGTGCTCGGCGCCGTCAAGGACGACGCCTTCGGCGTCGCCGCCTTCGGCGCGCCGCCTTCGGCGTTGCTTCGCAATCCTTGACGGCGCCTGCGCGCGACGCGGGTGGGGCGGTGCCTTCGCAAAAGGAGAGGCACCGCATGATGACCTTGAAGATTTATTCGTTCGTGCTCGAGACGGTTCGGGTCGTGTCGCCGATCATTCGCGAGATTGCCAAGCACGATGTCGATCTTGCTCGGCAGGCTAGGCGGGCGCTTTCGAGTGTGGCGCTCAATACGGCGGAAGGCGCGGGGAGCGACGACGGGCATCGGCGCGAACGCTTTCGAACGGCGCTCGGATCGACGAAGGAGACGATGTCGAGCCTCGAAGTCGCCGAAGCGTTCGGCTAGGTGCCGCTCGATGTGGACGCGATCGCAAGGCTCGATCGAATCGCAGCGACGCTCTATCGCCTGTCACACTGATCGATCGGTCTTCGACCTCCCCCGGCGGCGCGGAGCGACGCCGTGGGGGAGGCAGCCGCGCGCAGGGCTGGCGCGCAGAGCCGCGCGCAGCCGGAAGCTTGTATACTGCACTCAATGGCCGGCGAGCACGGCCGAGCACCAGCCCGAGCACGGCTGGGAGGGGCACACCCAAAAAAAAAGACGTCAGAGCGACGCGTGCGCCACCAAGTGCCCATTGAAGCTCACGTCGCTCGCGGGCGGGATGCCCTTGCCGGTCGGCGTCGCTTGGGCGCCCTCGTCGAGGTACGGCTTGAGGTTCACGTTCGAGGGCGTGAGGTTCCAGGTCGTGACGCACCCAGGGTTCGAACCTGTCGCGATGACGGCGGGCGGAAGCGTGGAGCCGGGCTTCGTGCTCGAGATCGAAATCGAGATGTCCTGCACGAAGTCGAAGCAGCCGCTCGCCTTCGTGATCGTGAGGCGAGCGATGTGAGCGTCACGGTGGAGATGGCACCGCTCACGCCGGCGCTCTTGGCCTGCTGCGCCACGTCGACGTTGATGGGGAACGCCGCGAGCGGGGCGTCGATCACGACTCCCGCGGCGTTCGCCACCGCGTTTCCAGGGACGGTCTGTTCGGGGATGTCGTAGGGGATGTCGAACGCGGCGACCGAGCTCAGGTTGAAGTTGCAGCCGCAAGAATGGTAAAAAGAAGGGCGTGGCGCATCGTTTCGACGATAGCACTTGCCGTCCCCTCCGAGCTTTTGCCGCGCTCGAGCGTGCGGAGCGGCTTGACACGCGATTGCCGACGGGTAGATTCCGCCGCCCGGATCCACCATGCGCGACCTCATCAAAATGACGTGCGGCAACTGCGGCCGCGCCAACTACACGACGACGAAGAACAAGCGGACGATGACCGAGAAGTTCGAGATCAAGAAGTTCTGCCCTGTGTGCCGGAAGCACTTCCCGCACAAAGAGGGCAAGATCTCGAAGGCGTGAGAGCTCGCGTTCTCTGCTCGAGCACCTGTTCATTCGTCTAGCTCGGCCGTTCCCCGATGGACACGGCCGCGGCGTTGTGTGGTAGAAGCGGCGCTCGCCCATGGTTTTCGACTGGTTGAGCGGCCTTTTCTCGAACGATCTCGCGATCGATCTCGGGACCGCGAACACGCTCATCTACGTGAAGGGCAAGGGCATCGTCTCGTGCGAGCCGTCCGTCGTGGCGGTGCAGCGCGACGCGCGCGGCGGCAACAAGGTCCTCGCCGTCGGCCGCGAGGCCAAGGAGATGCTCGGGCGCACGCCGGGCAACATCCGCGCGGTGCGCCCCCTGCGGGACGGCGTCATCGCCGACTTCGAGATCACCGAGGCGATGCTCCGCTACTTCATCGCGCGCGCCCACAACCGGCGCACGCTCGTGAAGCCGCGCATCATCATCTGCGTCCCCTTCGGCATCACCGAGGTCGAGAAGCGCGCCGTCAAAGAGAGCGCCGAGAGCGCCGGCGCGCGCGAGGTCTACCTGATCGAGGAGCCCATGGCGGCCGCGATCGGCGCGGGCCTGCCCATCACCGAGCCGTGCGGCAACATGGTCGTCGACATCGGCGGCGGCACGACCGAGGTCGCGGTCATCTCGCTCGCCGGCATCGTCTACTCGCAGTCGGTCCGCGTCGGCGGCGACAAGATGGACGACGCGATTCAGGCGTACCTGAAGCGCAAGTACAACCTGGCGATCGGCGAGCAGACGGCCGAGCGCATCAAGATGCAGATCGGCAACGCCTACCCGCTCGAGCAGCAGCTCACGACGCGAGGTGAAGGGCCGCGACCTCGTCGCCGGCGTCCCGAAGACCGTCGTCGTGAACTCCGACGAGATCCGCGAGGCGCTCATGCGAGCCGCTCAACGCGCATCGTCGAGGCCGTGCTCCTCGCGCTCGAGAAGACGCCGCCCGAGCTCGCGGCGGACATCGTCGACAAAGGCATCGTCCTCACCGGCGGCGGCGCGCTCCTCAAGAACCTCGACGTGCTCCTCCGCGAAGAGACGGGCCTGCCCGTCATGGTCTGCGACGACCCGATCAGCGCCGTCGTGCTCGGCAGCGGCAAGACGCTCGACCACCTGGAGCTCCTCAAGGAGGTCACGATCGGCTAGCACGCGTGCGATCGTGAGCAGTACCCGTGAGTCGTGTCGCCGCTGAAGAGATACCGGGACGCGGCCATCGTCGCGGTTCTCCTCGCCGTTCCCGTTCTTCATGCTCCGCGCGAACATGAAGAAGCCGGAGAACTTGAACGCGCTCGATCGCGCGCTCCTGCGCGTCTCGCGCGCCCATCGAGTACGGCGCCGCGACGCTCGCGCGCGGGATCTCGAGCGTCGTCTCGCGACTACGTCTATCTGGTCGACGTGAAGAAGGACAACGAGCGCCTCGCGTACGACAACGCGCGCCTTCGCGAGAACGTCCACCGGCTCGAGCAAGCGCAGACCGAGAACCAGGATCTGCGGCGGCTCCTCCAGCTGCGTGAGAACACGCCGGGCGAGACCATCAGCGCGCTCGTCGTCGGCAAGGACTTCAACGAGTTCTTCCGCGTGACGCGCGTCGTGCTCGACCGCGGCTCGCGCGACGTGCGCCCGAACATGCCGGTGATCTCGCCGGACGGCGTCGTGGGCGTGGTGCTCCACGTCTCGGGCGACGAGGCCGACGTGCAGCTCGCGGTCGACGCGCGCGTTCGTCGTCGACGTCGAGGACGAGCGCACGAAAGCGCGCGGCTTCGTCCGCGGCACCGGCGACGCCTCGCGCCACGCGTGCAACGTCGAAGCGGTCGACTCGCGCGATCTCGTCGAGGTCGGCGATCTCCTCGTCACGAGCGGCAAGGGCATGCGCTTCCCGCGCGGCCTCCCGGTCGCGCGCATCACGAAGGTGAACAAGCGCGAGCTCGGCCGCACACAAGAAGTCGAAGCCGCCCCCACCGTGGACTTCACGCGCCTCGACACGGTCCTCATCCTCCTCACGCCGCCCGGCGAGACGCGAGCCGCTCGGAGCCCGACGCGCGAAGAAGAGGGCGCGAAGTAGCAGATGCCCACCGCCGCGTTCATCGGCGTGGGTCTCGTGCTCTCGCTGATTCAATCGAACCTCTTTCGCGTGCTCGGGTGGATGCACGTGCCGGGGCTCGTGCCGTCGCTCGTCTTGCCGCTCGTCGTCTTCATGGGCGTGTCGAGCAAGCGCTCGCGCGCGGGGCGGGCGATCGCGTTCGTGCTCGGGTACGCGACCGACTTGCTCGGCATCGCGCCGATCGGGCTCTACACGTTCACGTACGTCGCGCTCTTCGTCCTCGCGCGCGCCGCGGGATCGCGCCTCGCCGCGCAGACCGCGCTGATGCAGCTCGTGCTCGGGACGGGGTTCGCGTTCGTCCAGAGCCTCATGGTGCTCGTGCTCCTCGCGATCTTCGGCAAGGAGCCGTACGTGCCGCGCGCGCTCTACCCGCTGACGCTCCCGCACGTGCTCGCGACGGGCGATCGTGTCGCCGCTGCTCTTCCGGCTCGCGCGGCGCGTGCACCTCGCGACGTCGCCGCGCCCGCGCAGCGGGTCGACGCCGTCGGCGATGCGCGGGGAGGCGGCGCGTTGAGCCTCCTCGTCCCGCGCGAGACCGCGTCGGAGTTCCGCAAGCGGTACAAGTGGTTCGCGGTCGCGGTGCTGCTCGCGTTCGCCGTCCTCATCGGGCGGCTCTTCCAGCTCCAGGCGATTCAAGGCGCGGACTACGCGGCGATCGCGCACGAGAACATCGTGCGCCGCGTGACGGTCGCCGACGATCCGCGGCGCGATCCGCGACGCGTACGGGCACGTGCATCGCGTCGAGCCGCCCGTCGTCGAACGTCACGATCGTCCCGGGGCGCGCGATGCCGAGCGCCGTGTCCGGGCGCCGGCCATCTTCGGTGGCCGAGGCCCCCGACAGCTGGACGAAGGTCGCCGACACGCTCCGCATGAACCCCGACGAGCGCCAGAAATTCGAGGCGCGCCTCAAGGGCGCGTGCGAGGCGACCTCGTGGCAAGACTCGCCCGAGGATCGCCGCCGCTCGCCGTGCTGGCGCGCGATGCTCGTGCGCGAGGACATCTCGCGCGACATCGAGGCGCAGCTCAAGGAGCACGCGAGCGAGCTCACGGGCGCCGAGGTCGTCACCGTCCCCGTTCGCTACTACCCCTACAAGAACCTCGGCGTCGCACCTCCTCGGCTACGTCGGCGAGATCGACGCCGAGACGCTCGCGAAGCTCCGCCCGCAGGGCTACGACCAGATGAACGCCGAGCAGCGGCAGAAGGTGAACCCGCTCAACTACGACGTCGGCGACGCGCTCGGCGCGACGGGCGTCGAGCGCGCGTGGGAGAGCTACCTCCGCGGACAGGCGCGGCTGGGAGAAGCGCGTGGTCGACGCGCACGGCCGCTACCGCACGGGCCCCGAGGCCGAGCGCCTGCTCGACGACCCGAAGCGCCAGGAGCCGATCCCCGGGCGCGATCTGCGCCTCACGATCGACATCGAGCTGATGCAGGCGATCGAGCGCGCGATGCGGCCGCACGCGGCGGGCGCGGCGGTCGTCGTCGACGTGCGCACGGGCCGCATCTTGGCGGCGTACAGCAAGCCCGACTTCGATCCCGAACGATCTCAGCGGCGCCGGCGGAAAGCAGCGCGTCCGCGAGACGTTCGCGCGCCTCTCGAGCGACCCGCTCCGGCCGATGCTCGACAAGACGATGAGCGGCGCGTTCCAACCGGGCTCGACGTTCAAGCCGTTCTCCGCGCTCGCGGCGCCTCGAGGACAAGATCGTCGACCCCGAGGAGAAGGAGCGCTGCGACGGCTACTTGATGTTCGGCCGCCGCATCTTCCACTGCACCCACGTGCACGGCAAGGTGAACATGCACGACGCGATCGCCGCGTCGTGCAACGTCTACTTCTTCAAGCTCGCCGAGACGGTCGGCATGGATCGCATCGCGAAGATCGCGAACGAGTTCGGCCTCGGCGAGAAGACCGGCCTCGGCACGAACCCCGAGGCGGCCGGGCCGCGTGCCGACGCGCGGGTGGTACGCGCTCCGCTACCAGGGGCAGTTCCGCATCGGCTTCACGCTCAACACGGCGATCGGCCAGGGCGACTCGCTCGTGACGCCGCTCCAGCTCGCGCTCGCGTACGCCGCGCTCGCGAACGGCGGCACCGTGTACTCGCCCGAGATCGTGCGCGCGATCGAGACGAGCGACGGCGCGGTCGCGCAGGAGTTTCTCGCCGCGCGTCCGCCCGCACAAGGTCGAGGTGAAGCCCGAGAACCTCGCGCGCGTGGTCGACGCGCTCCGCGCCGTCGTCAACGATCCGCGCGGCACCGCGTACCCCGTGCGCGATCCGTCGCTCGACATGGCCGGAAAGACCGGCACCGCGCAGACCGGTTACATCCCCGCGAAGGGCGAGGACCCGAAGCACGCCGGCGTACTACGCGCGCGACCACGCGTGGTTCGCCGCGTTCGCGCCGACGCGCTCGCCCGAGATCGCGGTCGTCGTCTTCATCGAGCACGGCGGCTCGGGCCCCACGCAGGCCGCGCCGATCGCGATCCAGATCGTGCGCGAGTACGAGCGCCTCGCCGCGACGCGCGGCCCGCACGTGAAGCCGCCGCCCGCGCTGCCGCCGAAGCTCACGTGGTACCCGAACGCCCCGCAGCCGAACGTGCCGCAAGCGTGGCTCGAGGACGCGGGCGACGACGCCGCCGCGGCGACCGCGATCGAGCCCGACGGAGGCGCGCCTGTGATCAGCCGCGCGTCCTCCGGGTTCTCCGCGCGTCGCCTGCTCGACGCGCCGCGCGACCAGTTCGACTGGGCGCTCTTCCTCGTGACCGCGGGGCTCGCGGTCATCGGCGTCGTGAACTTGTATTCTGCAACGAGCGTCGTCCGCGCGTCGCTCTCCGACCTCTACGTGCAGCAGGTCTACTGGCTCGTCGCCGGCGGCATCCTCGCGCGCGCTCGTCGCCGCGATCGACTACCGCCACATCGAGCGCTCGGCTACGCGCTCTACGGCTTCGGCGTCGTGCTCCTGCTCCTCGTCTTCGTGCTCGGGCGCGACATCCGCGGCAGCTCGCGGTGGATCCAGATCGGCTCGTTCAGCCTCCAGCCGAGCGAGTTCATGAAGCTCTTCCTGATCATCGCGCTCGCGAAGTACCTCCACGACGACCCGAAGAGCGAGGGCCGCACGCTGCGCGATCTCGTCGTGCCCGCGGCGATCGCGGCGCTCCCCGTCGCGCTCGTCCTCCGCCAGCCGGACCTCGGCACCGCGCTCATCCTCCTGCTCATCTTCGCGTCGATCGCCCTGATGATGCGCATCCAGTGGCGGAGCCTCGCGTGGCTCGGCGCGTTCCTCGGAATTTCGGGGCCGCTCGTCTGGTCGTACCTGCTCAAGCCGTATCAGAAGCAGCGCATCCTCTCGTTCTTGAACCCGGAGGAGAACATCCTCGGCGCGAACTGGCACGCGCACCACGCGCGCGTCGCGATCGGCAGCGGTCGCATCTTGGGCGAGGGGTTCATGCGCGGCACGCAGAACCAGTTCCTCTTCTTGCCGGACCAGTACACCGACTTCCCGTTCCCGGTCTTCGCCGAGGACTGGGGCTTCGTCGGTTGCCTCGTGCTCGGTGGGGCTCTACGCGTTCCTGGTTTTGTGGGGCATTCGCATCGCGCAGTCGTCGCGCGACCGCTTCGGCGCCGTGCTCGCCGTGGGCGTCTCGGCGCTCCTCTTCTGGCACGTGTTCTTCAACCTCGGCATGGTCACCGGCATGCTCCCGGTCGTCGGCGTGACGCTGCCGCTCTTTTCGTACGGCGGCTCGAGCGTCATGACCGTGATGATCGGCCTCGGGCTCTTGATGAACGTGTCGATGCGCCGCTTCCAGCTCACGCCGAGGATGTGACGGCGACGCGCGCTACGACGTCACGACCGCGACGAGCTGATCGATGAGAGCCTGCGTCCCCGCGAGGCGCCCGTCGTTCTGGCCCTCCGGCGCGTAGACACGCTCGGGCGAGGCGTCGAGCGTGCGCTCGATGGTGAACGAGTCGTGCGTGACCTTGCTCATGGCTTCTTCCTCGAGGGCTTGAGGGCTTCTTCCAAGAGATCGAACCTGTGCTCCCGGAGGGCGCGGCGCTCGTGGATCCACTGCTCGGCGGCGCCGAGCGCCTTGGGCTCGACGCGGCACATGCGCACGCGCCCGATCTTCTCGGTGCGGATGACGCCGCACTCCTCGAGCACCTGCACGTGCTGGACGACCGCCGCGAGCGTCATGTCGAGCGGCTTGGCGAGGGCGCTCACGCTCAGCGAGGGCGCGCGCGCGAGGCGCTCGACCATGCGCCGCCGCGTCGGATCGGACAGCGCACGGAAAACCGAGTCGAGGGATTGCTCAAGCACGCGCTTAACTATGCGCTCGCCTCGCCAACAGTCAAGTGTTCGCTTGAGTATTGGCTTTTGCGAGGAATTCCTCGAGGTAGGCGTTGAACCGCTCGGGGTCCTCGACTGGAAACGCGTGGCGCGCGTTCGGGGCCACGACGACCCGCGCGTTCTTCATGCGGCGCGCGTAGGCCTCCTTCGACGCCACCGTCGTGTAGTCGCCATCCGCCGCGAGGATGAGCGCCGGGACTTCGATCTCGCCGATGCGCTCTTCGACGCTCCAGCCGATGATCGCGTTCGTCGTCGCGACGTACGCGCGCTTGTCGTTCTTCGCCATCGACGCGATGAACGACGCACGGAGCGCGGCTTGCTCGGGCTTCGGAAAGAGGCGTGGAGCGAGCATCTTGCCCATCGCCTTCGGGCCGAAGACGCGGGCCGTCACCTTGCGCGCGAGGAGCGCCGCGCGCTCGCGAGGCGTCCGAGGCACGACCGCGGGCGCGCTGTTCACGATCGTGAGCGTCCGAACGCTGCGCGGCGAGTCGACGGCGAGCTGGAACGCGATCATGCCGCCCATCGAGAGGCCCACGACGTGCGCGGGACCCGCCTCGAGGCGATCGAGGAGCGTCGCCGCGTCGCGCGCGAACGTGCGGAGCGAAAACGGGCCGTGCGGATGCGCGAGGTCCCGCGAGAGGCCGCTCCCTCGCGCGTCGAGCGCGACGCAGCGATAACGCGCGGAGAAATGCGCGATCTGCGGCGCCCACGCTTCCGCGCTCGATCCGAGGCCGTGAAGAAAGAGGATCGTGTCGCCTTGACCGCGCGCGTCGTAGTGAAGCTCTGCGTCGGGGAGGGTCAGCGTCGGCATGGCCTAACCTGCGACGGCGCCGAGCGCGAGGGACGACGCGGCGATCAGCGCGGCCACGTCGCGCGAGCACGCCGAGGGGAAGAGCGCGGCGGCGAGGGAAGACGCGAGCGTCGCCGCGGCGATCGCCTCGAGGCCGAGGCCGAACCCGAAGTGGGCGAGGGCGCCCGCGATGGCGACGCCGCCGACGGTGACGATCGTGACGAACGCGCGGCTGCGGAGCGTCGCCTCGGCGCGAAGGAGCACGGCGAGCGTGAGGCCTGCGAGTGCCGCGACGATGACGACGGGCTGGCTCAAGTCGATGCGCGCCGGCGCGACGTTCGCGAACGTGCAGTGCGCGAGCATGACCGCCGTGTCCTCGGTGGGGGCGCGCGCGGCCTCCGCCATCTTCGTGCAGCGGACGAGCGTCGCGCCGTCGAGCACCGCGAGCGAGACCGCGATCGCCGCGAGCGCCGCCGCTTGGCGATCCGCGAGCGCGCCATCGCCCTCGGCGTCTGGTGTTCGCGCCGTCCCGCCTGCGGCGGATCCGGCGTCCGAGCGATCCACGAGCGCCGCGCACTCGGCCGCGACGGCCGCGACGCCCAGGCCGAACGGGCCCGCGTGCGCGAGGCCCGAGTGCCGCGCGACCGCGTAGCTCCCGATGGCGCCCGCGGCGATCGCGAGGAGCGTCACGGCCTCGCTCGCGCGCGTGCTCTCTCCTTGGCGCGCGAGCTTCGGGACGAGCGTCATCGTCGCGCCGATCGCGGCGCACAGCGCGAAGGGCTGCCACATCCACCCGAGCATCGCGAGCGCGGCCCCTGCGGCAGCGGGAAGCGCGAGCACGCTCGCGATCTGCGCGCGGCGAGGAGACTCGCGCGTCGTCGAGACCGCGACGGCCGCGCCGAGCGCGCCGAGCGCCGTCGCTGCGAGCGGGAAGAGGACCACGCCGAGCGCGCTCGCGTACGAAGGCGCGCTCCGCAGCATGCCCGCGTTCGAGTCGAAGAAATAGCTCGCGAGCACCATCGCCGCGGCGCTCGGGAGCGCGCGCGCGCCGAGATCGAGCACAGCGCAGCCAACCGCGAACGCGACGACCATCTCCGGCAGCTGCGGCGCGAGCCGCTGCGGATCCGCGTAGACGCGCGCCGCGCCCGCCGCGATCCCCGCGAGCACACCGAGCGCGACGACGATGACGACCTGCTCGCCGACGACCGCCGCAGCCCTCGACGAGGTCGCTACGCGATCGCGCCACGCGCGCGCGCCCATGGCCGCGAGGACGCCCGTCGCGCACGCGCCTCCGCTCCACGCCGCGAGCACCATCGCGCCTTGCGTTCGCCCGAGCGCCGTCGCGACGAACACGACGAGGCTCGCGATCGCCCCGACGATCGCGTCGTCACGCAGGTGACGCGTCGATCGAGCGGTCTCCGCGAGCACCCCGTCGTGCGCGAAACGCGCGGCGAACCCCGCGCCGACGAGCGCGAGGATCGAAGAAATGGCCACCAACGCGATCTCGAGCATCGCGTGAGCCCGAAGCCTAGCCGCCTGACTTGCCGCTCTGCATGACCATCAGGTGAAACTTGTTGAACTCGTTCTGGCCGAGCGTGAAGAGCACCTCGACGAGGAGACGATACGGCGTGTCCTTGTCGGCGATGATGATCGCCTCGCTGCCGCTCGCGTCCTTGCCCGTCGCCTGACGAATCTGACGATCGGTGTCGCGCCACGACTTCACGGTCTGTCCGAGCTTCGTGATGTAGAGATCGTTCGGCCCGCCGCGCTTGTACTTCGCCTCGACGCCGTGGGTGGCGTCTTGCGGTACGGGCACCACCGCCTCGTCCTCCACCATGATCTGCGACTTGGAGATGATGATGGGCACGCCCTCTTGCGAGGCCTCGGTCGTGAGGATGCTCTTCGGCATCTGCAGGTCGTTCGACTGCGGGAGCGAAGCCGACGACGCACTCATCGTCTTGAGCAAGAACACGAGGATGATGGTCATCATGTCCATCATCGCCGTGATGTTCAGGAAGTTGATCTCGGGCTCGAGGGCGCGGCGCTTGATCTCCTTGCGGAGCATGCGCTTGTAAGTCGCCATGCTCGCCGGCTTCTGGCGCGCGGGCATCGACCCTTGCGGTCCTTGCGGTCCTGCTGCGGTCCTTGCGGCTGCATCGACTTACCTTGCCAACCCGAAGTTGACGTCGGGGAAGAGCTCTTTGCCGTCGTCGTTTTTGCGAACGGCGTCCATCGTCCCGATGACGGCCTGGTACGGAATGTTCGGGTTCGCGCTGATCGTGACGCTCGACTCGTCGGAGTCGGGGTTCGACGCGACGAACTCCTTCTTCAGGTGCGCGACGCATTTCTTGAGCGCGTCGTAGTCGTAGTCCTTGCCGTCGGGCGCCTTGCCCACCGCGAGGCCTTGACCGGTCTCGTTGCACCCGGGCGCGACGTTGCCGCCGCGCGCCTTCACGCTGAACCCGTCTTGGACGACGAGGATCGTGAGGCCGAGGACCGGCGTCGTCGGGGGACGCGCCGCCGAACCGCCGGCCTTCGGCGGGAAGGTGTCGATCGTCGCCGTGAACGTCACGGTGACGGTCGCGAGCACGAACATCAGCACGTTCGTGATGATGTCGAGGAACGGAACGATGTTGAGCTCGCCGCCCTCTTCGTCGGGCGCGATCTCTCTCGGCGCGGAGATGCGCCGAATCTTGCTCCGCTGCGCTGCGCTGAGCTTCTCTTCAGCCATGACTCAGATCAGTAGCCGCCCGGTCGCGCGGTGATCGTGAGGAGGTTGAACACGCGCTCCTGCGTCGCATCCAGATCGTGCTGAATGTTCTTCGAGCGCTGGTGCAGGACGAGGTGCGTGATCATGCAGACGACGGCGATGCCGAGGCCGAACGCCGTGTTGTACATGGCTTCGGCGATGCCGTTCGCGAGGATGCGCTGCTTCTCGGCTTGCGAGAGGCCTTGCGCGGCGACGGCGCCGAACGTGTGAATCAGTCCGAGGACGGTTCCGAGGAGGCCGACGAGCGTCGCGATGTTCGCGAGCGACCAGAGCGAACCGATTCGCTTCTCGACGGCGGGCTTGAGCTCGCCGATCTTCTCGCTCATCGCCGCGTCGATCTCGTCCGGACCTTTGTTCGCGTGCGTGAGGCCCGCCTTCACGAGTTGCAGCGTCGGGTAGTCACCCGCGTCGCAAAGCTTGATCGCGCGGTCGATGTTGCCGGCCGTCACGAGCTTCTTCACTTGCGCGAAGAACTCCTTCGAGTTCACGCGGTACTTCGTGACCTGGAACGCGAAGCGCTCGACGACCATCGCGATGACGATGGCGCTCACGACCAAGTTGATCGAGAGGAACGTCGGGTTCTCCTTGAACGCCTCCATCAATCCGCTGCCGCCACTGCCGCCACCGCTTGCTGCAGCCGCAGGTGCCGCATTCAGAAGTCCCACGAACATCCGACGCTCCTTTTCGGTTGTGAAAAAATCGAGACGAGATCCGCGTGTGACGATACAGCCCCCGGATCGGCGAAGTCAACGAGACCACAAGATGAGGTCCCCATCCACGCCACACTCGAGGCGTTTGGTTACGTCGTCGCTGCAAACTTCGAGAGACGCGCGATTTCCCCGGCATTTTTGGATCGAAATCACCCAAACGCAGTTGACGCCGTCGCGTCTGATTCTGCATGCTGATCGTCGCACCGCTGTCGGTGCTCTTCAGTCCGCGGCGGCGATCGCGGGCAAACGACGCGAAGAAAACAGGGCTCAGCTTGCGTCGGCTCTCAGCGTTCCTGTAGTCTGCCTTCGCTTTACGAATTTCCGACGCGCATCACGCGCGTCATGTTTCGCGCTCACATCGAGGAGAGGAAAAAAAAATGGCTGCACTGTGGAAGCACTTCAGGGACGGCGGATGGGGCATGTACCCCATCGTGTTCTGGTCGATTCTCACGATCGGCATCATCATCGAGCGCGCCCTGTATCTGTTCGGCTCGTCGATCAACAAGGACGTTTTCCTCGCCACGATGCAGAAGTGCATCCTCGCCGGCGACGTCGCGAAGGCCGTGAAGATGTGCAGCGCCGCGAACGCGCCGCTCGCGCGTATCGTGCAATCGGGTCTCGTGAAGGTGAATCGCCCTGACGAAGAAGTGCAGGCTGCGATGGACGAAGCTGCGCTCCGCGAGCTTCCGAAGATCGCGCGGCGCACTGGCTACCTCGCCCTCCTCGCGAACCTCGCGATGCTCTCGGGTCTTCTCGGCACCGTGTCGGGTCTGATTCAGAGCTTCGGCGCGGTCTCCGGCGAAGGCGTCGACCCGAGCCAGAAGGCGCGCATCCTCGCCGAAGGTATTTCGGAAGCGATGAACTGCACGGCCTTCGGCCTCATCGTCGCCATCACGGGCCTCGTCGGCTTCGCCGTCCTCAACGGCAAGACGCAAGGTCTCGAGGACGACATCAACGAGTCGAGCGTGCAAGTGCTCAACCTCGTCGTGAACAATCGTCAGAAGGTGAATCTCGGCGGCGTGCCGCAGTGAGAGGAGCTGATCGATGGCTGGCGTAGACGTAGGTGGTGGTGGCAAAGGCAAACGGAGGTCGCTCGATTCGGAGATCAACATGATCCCGTTCATCGACCTCCTGATGGTCACCATCTCCTTCCTCCTCATCACCGCGGTTTGGTCGCACATGTCGCGAATCAACGCGGACGCGCAGGTCCCCGGACCTCCGCGACCCGATGTGGAGCAGGAGAAGGTCGAGCCCGAGAAGATCCTTCACATCGAGATGCGAACGCCCGAGAAGTTCACGCTCGTGTGGAAGCAGGGCGCCCAGGTCGTCAATTCGATCGAGGTGCCCCGCAAGGACGACGTGAAAGAGGACAAGGGCAAGAAGATCGTTCGCTACCCCGACCTCGCCACGAAGATCGCTGACGAGTGGAAGAACACGGGCAGCCACCGCGACCCGAGCGACAAGAAGCTCGATCAAGCGGTGCTCCACACCGACAACGACACCCAGTACGTCTACGTCATCGCCGTGATCGACGCGATCTACGGCACGCACCGGAAGCTCACGCTCCCGAGCGGCAAGACCGACGACGTTCCGGCCTTCAACGTCACGTTCGCAACGAACTGAGGAGATCATGCCCGTAGCGCAACCTGGCCGACGGCTGATGCACATGGTTCCCCTGCACTTCGTGCAGGAGAAGGCGACTGGTCACGGAAGGCGTTCTACGAACGCAGGCCTGTCGCTCACGTCGATGATCGACTTCTTGATCGTCGTCGTCGTCTTCCTCCTCATGACCTTCAGCGCGTCGGGCGAGACGCCTCCGTCCAAGGGCGTGCAGCTCCCGAAGGCAGAGAACACGCTCGACATGATCGACGCGCCGATGGTCGCGATCAACGGCAGCCAAATCCTCGTCGACGGGTCTGCCGCAGGCAACACCCACGCGATCGAGGACAACAAGCGCCTCCAACGCATCGACGAGCTCTTCAACATCTTGAAGGGCAAGCGCGAAGTGTGGAAGCAGCTTCACCCGGGCAAGGACTTCCCGGGCGTCGTCGTCCTTCAAGTCGACCAGGACGTTCCCGCGGTCGTCGTGAAGAGCTGTTTCCAGACGGCAGCGTTCGCGGGCTACCCGAACGTGTCGTTCATGGTCGACCAGCTCCCGAAGTCCGGTCACTAGTCAGTAGGCCATCGTGCCGACGCAGCCGCCCGAACGAAAAAAACCGGGACTCGCGGCGGTACACGAGGGACGTGAGCAGCGGCTCGCGGGACGGTGGAGCCGTCCCACGGGCCGCACTCATTTAATCCTCATCGTCGGCCTCGCCGCGTCGCTCATCATTTACCGGACCGTGTCCGGTCGTGAGCTCGGCACGCGCAAGACGTCGCTCCTCGCGAAGCAGCGCGCGGACGACGCGACGATCGGCAAGGAGTGGGCGCCGCTCCGCGATCGCCTCGAAAAATTCGTCACGGACCGGAGCGGCAACTTCGGCGAGGACAAGGTCGAGCCCGAGGCGAAGGCGTGGAGCAACCACGTCGCCAGCGGGCTCTACCTGCGCATCCGCCTCGAGGACGCGAAGACGCCGGAGAAGATCCGTGCGGCGGCGCAAGACTCGATGAAGGACGCGTTCGTCGGTTGCATGCTCCGCACCGAGCACCCCGCGCTCGCGCAGGGCACGCCCGACGCGGGCATCTTCCCCGAGCAGCCGTGGAACCTGCGCCAGGCCTACTCCGCGACGCGCATCCTCACGCCCGAGTGGGTCTCGCAGGTGAAGGACTCCGACGAGTCGATTCGCCTGCGCATCTTCGAGCAGCAGTACGACAAGGCGCAGCGCGAGGAGATCCCTCAGGCGATCGACATCGTGAAGAAGGCCGACTTCTTCCTGCTCGTGCTCGACGAGCCCGCGGACAACCCCGACGACGCGAAGCCGCGCTGGTCGGACGGCGGCGTCGACACCGCCGAAGAGGCGATCCAGCTCGCGCCGCACTGGGCCCGCGTCCACGTCCTCGACCTCGCCAAGGACAAAGAGATCCTCCGCGTTCGCCGCCGCGCCGAAGGCCAATTCGTCTTCGCCAACGGCCGGCCGACGACGGACGACGAGACGCTCGACGCGATGAAGCGCCAGGTGAACAACTGCTCGCTCGCGCAAGCGGTCCGCGCGTCGATTCCCTGAGTCACGTCCGCAAGAGGACGTGCAGGTCGGCGAAGTTGAGCCCCGTGGGCGCCTGAGGGATCGCGGTGCCAGCCGCGACGTGAAGGGGACCTGTCGCGAACGACGCGAGGGCGAGGTCGGCGCCTCGGAGCGGGCCGTCGACGATCGCGCCGCCCGTGCCGCTCGCCCCGTCGACGCCGTCGGTCGCGATCGCGGCGAAGATCGCGTCCGCGGGCAAGCGTGACGACATCAGCGCCGCGAGGTGCGTGCAGCGGCCGCCGCGAGCGCCACGCACGGTGACGCGCAAGGTTGGCTCGGCTGCGAAGACGCCCGCGTCACCGCGCGGGATCGCCGCGGCGAGCTTCGCATAGCGGCGCGCGCACTCGGTGACGTCGGGGTGAGGCATCGCGGCGGTCTTCGCGACGATCCCGCGAGCGCGAAGCTCTTCGGCCACGAGGTCTGCAAAAGCGGACGGGCTCGCGACGATCGCGCTTTGCTCCGCGTGCTTCCACGATTCGACGAACGGGAGCGCGCCGAGGCCGCGCGCGTTCGCGACGCGCCGCGCGTCCGCGACCGTCGTGGGATCTTCGACGCTCGGCCCGGAGCCTACGGCGCACGGCGCGTTCGAGAGCACGTCGCTCAGGATCAGCGTGCGCCTCGGGCGAGCTCCGCACGCGCGCGCCAGACCGCCGCCTTTGATGCGCGAGAGGTGACGGCGCACGACGTTGATCTCGTCGATGTCCGCGTCGGCATCGAGGAGCGTCCGAGTGATCTCGCGCTTGCGCTCGAGCGTGAGCCCTTCGCACGGCGCGCACAGTAGCGACGACGCGCCGCCCGAAATCAAAAAGAGCCGCTCGTGCGGCGAGTCGCACGCCGCGAGCGCGAGCGCGTCTTCGGCGGCGCGCACCGATGATTCGTCGGGGAGCGGGTGCGACGCCTCGATCGCGGTGACGTTCGGCGATAACGGCGGCGCGGCAGATCCCCGCGGGATCACGACGAGCGCGCGATCGACGTTGCGCACGCCGGCGAACATCGCGTTCGCCGCTTTTCCCGCCGCGACGACGACGAACGGCCCCTCGGACCCGAGCGCTGCGGCCACGCGGCCCGCGAGGTCGACGCGCGCGCACGCGGCGCGAAATGAGTCGAGCACGATCTCGCGCGGCGTCATCGTCGTCTATTCTAGGGCCATGAGGCGCTCGCTGCTCTTGCTGCTCGCGGCCTGCGGCGCCCGGACCGAGCTCCTCGCGCCGGGCGCGACGGTCGACGGAGGCGTCGATGCGCCTCATGACGCGCCACACGACGTCGTCGCCGACGTGGCGAAGGACGTGATCCTCGACGCGCCACCGCCGCCGCCGCCGCCCGCCGTGCCCGGGTGCGCCGACGGACAGCGCGAGGGCTTCGTCGACCCCAAGCAGTTTCCGAACATCGCGGGCTGCAGCGGAGGGTTTTCGATCGGTGGCGTGATGCCCTTTCACCCGACGAGCGTCGCGATCTGCACGTCGGTCGTCCCGAAGGACACGACCGTCCCCGCGTGCAACCTCGGCGCGGGCGACGACGGCGCGAACCCGAGCGGCGTCGGCTGCGACGTCGCAGATTTGTGCGAAGCGGGATGGCACGTGTGCACGAGCTCCGCGGACGTCGCGCAACACTCGCCGAGCGGGTGTAGCGGCGCGACGCAGCCGAGCGATCCGCCGCTCTTCTTCGTCACGCGGCAATCGAGCAACGGCTGCGCGATCTGCGCCACGGGAACGAGCACCGCCTCGAATTGCAACTCGGAGGCGTGCGTCGCCGGCTGTTTGGAGACCGAGCGCACGTCGAACGACGCGTTCGGCTGCGGCAACGTCGCGGCCACGACTTCGCTCGTCGACTGCGGGCCGCTCGACTCGTTCACGAACAACCTGTGCGGCAACCTGAACGGCTCGAGCTGGTCATGCGCGGGCGATCCCACGGGGTTCTGCGAGGCGTACGTGCTCGTTCACCTCGACGCGACGTTCGGCGGCGCGCTGTGCTGTCGGAATTGAGGCGAGCTAGCGGCGCACGTCGCCCACGTCGACGACGTGCCCGCCGAAGACTCCCTGGAAACCGAACGCCACGGTGACCACGAACGCGCGCACGTCGACGGTCGTCGTGTCGGCCGCGGAGAGCGCCTCGCGGCTCCAGCGGAGGGCGGCGCGCACGGCGAGGAACGGGGTCGTCGCCTGCGGCAAGAAGGGAAACTCGGCGCCGAGGCCGAACGAGAGGCCCGCGGAGCTCCCGAAATCACCGAACGCGGGCTGCGCGACGAACGCGCCGAGCTCGAAGCCGATGGAGTCGATGAGCAGATCGGTGCGCGGCCAGCCGATTTCACGGCCTTGGAGGAAGCGCGCGAGGAAGAGCGGCCGGAGCTCGAAGCCCGCGATGGCCAATCGGAGCGGCTCGGAGCCCGCGCCGAATCCCTCTTCGTAGCCGACGAAAATGCCTGCAGACTGCAAGTATCTGTACCGGACGTCGATCGCGCCGCGCACACCGCGCGCGTCGAACGCGGCGCCCGCCTCGACGACGAGCGCGGAGTCTCCGTCGAGGCGCCCGTACGAGCCGTCGACGACGGGCGTGAAGATGGAGCCCGAACAAATCGCGACGACGTCAGCGAGCGGGAGCAGCGTCGCCCCCGCTTTCGGAAGAGAGCGCGGCCGTGATGGCCTCGCGGAGCTCGGGCGCGAAAACGAGCCGCACGCGCTCGAGCGTCTCGCCCTTGAGGCGCGACAAGAGGAACGAGACCTCGGAGAGCGGCCGCGGCGGTCCCTTCGCGTAGACGACGAGCGGCTCTTCCTCCGACTCGAACGGTACGTCGGTCGCGACGTCGATGCCCACGTGGACGTCCGGGTCGAAGCCTTGCGCGCGCGCCACGTCACGCGCCACGGAGAGCGCGTGCTCGCGCGCCTTGGGCTTGGCGTGCTCGCCGAAGAGCTCGTACGTCTTGAAGAGCGCGCGCACGCGAATGCGCCGCGTGAGATCGCGCAGGCCCTCGTCCTTGCAGTCTTCCCAGTCGTGCATCGCGCACGCGAGCGTCGCGTCGTCGAGCTCGAGGTACTCGCCGAGCGGGATGTCCTGTCCGTGCGCCGCGAGCTCGATCGCGCGTGGCGTCCCTTCGAGCCGCACGCCTTCGCCGACGAGGCGCGCGGCGCGCGAGAGGATCGCGCGGATCATCCACTCCGCCGAGCGCGTCGCCTTGTGCAAGTAGACCTGCTGGAACATGAAGAGGCGCGCGACCAAGAACGCCTCGATCGCGGGGAGCCCCTTGGCGCCGTCGATCGCGAGCGACGGCGCGGCGTCTTTCGTCGCTGCCGGTGCGAAGCAGAGCGAGCGGAGGAGCCAGTCGAGATCGAACACGCCGTACCGGACGCCCGTCGCGTGCGCGTCGCGAAGCAGGTAGTCGCAGCGATCGACGTCGAACGTTCCGCTGACGGAGCGCGCGAGGTAGGGGAGCGGGTGCTTGCCGGAGACGAGCGCCGCGACGCGCGAGGGCATCGCGGCGTCGATCGACGCGAGCATGCGATGAACGCCGGTGCTCTCGTCGAGCACGATCCGGCGCGTCCACTCCTCGTGCATCGGGACGCCGGGTATCGCGTCCTCGAAGAGGTGCGAGAGCGGGCCGTGGCCGACGTCGTGGAGGAGCGCCGCGGCGATCGCGTCTTGCGCGCGGTCGCTCGTGATTTGCTGCCAGTACGGGAGGCTCCCGTGGATCGAACGAAGGCGAACGAGGAGCTGCTTCATCACGAACGCCGCGCCGACCGCGTGCGCGAAGCGCGTGTGCTCCGCACCCGGGAACGCGAACGACGTCACGCCGAGCTGGCGCACGCGGCGAAGGCGCTGGACCTCGGGCGTGTCGATGAGGCGCGGCGCGACGAGCTCCTCCTCGGATTCGAACGAGACGAGCCCGTGGATCGGGTCGCGCAGGATCATCGGTCGATGAACTTACCTCAAAACGGGAGCGATGCTTCGTGCAGCGTGCCGTCGTCGGCCCACGCGCGCACGCGAATCGGGCTCTTCGCGTCGGCGACGTCGACGAACGTGGGGAGCGCCGCGGGCGCGCTCCCGAGCGTGCGCTCCGCGTGCCACGTCGCGCGGAACGCGGGGCGAGACGCTCCGTGCGCGTCGACGGCCCACGCGAGCGGCATGCTGGGCTCGAGGAGGATCACGCGCACGCCGCGCCCGGGACCGTGGTGATCGAGCGACGCGCGCGCCGAGCCATGCGGCAGCTCGTCGCCGAGGGCCTCGATCGTCGGCGCGACGCCCGCGCGCATCAGGCGCGAGCGCGCCGTCGCGATGGCGATCGGGCTCTTGTCGGACGCGATCGCGCGGCGTCCTGCGCGCACCGCGGCCTCCGCGGTCGTGCCGCTGCCCGAGAAGAGATCCACGACGAGCCCGCCCTCGGGGCTCGCACAACGCACGATGCGATCCAAGAGCGCGAGCGGCTTCTGCGTCGGGTACCCCGTGCGCTCGCAGGTCTTCGCGTGGCGAAGCGGCGCGATGTCGGTCCACAGCGCGTCGACTCGCCGCTCGCGGAAGTGCTGCCCGTCCTTCTCGACGAGGAAATATTTGATGTAGACGCGGCCGGTCGCGGTGCGGTGCACGCGGCCCTCGCGCGCGAGCTTCTCGATCGACGCGTCCGTGTAGTCGCCGCGCGGCGCGGTCGTGAACGGGCGGTTCTGATCGTCGAGCCGCACGGCGCGCGGGTCGATCGGCTCGAGCCGCGTGGGCGGCGTGATCTTCGCCTTGTCCTTGCCGTAGACGATGATCGTGTCGAGCGTGCGACCGAACTGCGCGCTCGCGGCCTGTCGCCCGAGGTTCGGCGCGCGACGCCAGACGATCTCGTTGATGAACCGGTCTCGACCGAAGATCTCGTCGAGCACGACGCGGACGAGGTAGGCCGAGCGCCAATCGAGGTGCACCCAGATCGTCCCGTCGTCGCGGAGCAGGCTCGCCGCCGCGTCGAGGCGTGGCGCGAGCATCTCGAGGTACGCGCCGATCCCCTCCGGCCCGCGCCATCGATCCCCGAACGCGACGGAACGACGTGTGCGCCCATCTGCCACACCATCGAGTCGCGCTTCGGACACGTAATCCGTCTGCGACGCGTACGGCGGATCGACGTAAACGAGGTGTGCGCGCTCGCCGCGCGCGAAAACCGCGGCCGCCGCGTCTAGAGCGTCACCAAAGAAGAGCGTAGCTCTCTCGTCGCCGGCTTCGATCGTCGTCGCGGCGCGGGGTTTTGGGAGTGGCTGAGAAGGCGTCCACTTTCGTCCCGGCCAATCGAGGCGAGCGTCCGAAGGCACTTCGGCAGCTTAAGACGAAAAGGGGGTGTATATTTCACAATTCCGACGGGTTCGTCCGGACAACGATCATGAGGCGATGGTGGATATGCAGTGGGGGCAAACCATGATCGACGTCAGCGGCCGCCTGGTCGACGTCCTTCGCGCGCTCCCGGCCAAGGAGCTGAACGCGCTCATCGAGCGCCTCGGCATTCGCATCGACGCGGCGAAGCGCCTCGATACGCCCTCTCAGGTCGCCCGCTCGCTCGTCGCTCTCCCGGAGCTCCGCGAGCCCGCGCGCCTTCCGCCCGCCGCGGTGGACCTCCTTCACCGCGTCGCCGAGGCGCGGGGCACGCTCCTCGTCACGGCCGTCCCGCCGTCGCTCGAGCCCTTGCTCGCGCGCGGGCTCGTGTTCGCGCGCTCCGCGGGGCCCGAGCCCGAGGCGGCGCCCGCGCGCGCGGGTCGGGGAGCGGTCGAACTCGTGCTCCCGACGGCGCACTTGCTCCAGCTTCGTTCGTGGGAAGGCGAAGACCCGCGCGGCGTGCGGGCCCTGCTCGCCCAAGCCTCGTTCGAGACGACGAGCGCGATCGCTTCGCATTATCTGGGTCGCCCCGCGACGCCGCCGATCGTCCTCGCGCTCGAGCCGGCCTGGGAGGTGCTCTCCGATCCGGTGCTGCTGCGCGCCGAGATCGACAAGCTCGCGCCGAGCGAGCTCCGCGTGCTCGAGACCGTCGATCGCGAGGGCGGCGAGGTCGACACCGAGGAGCTCCTCGAGATCGAGCGCGAGCCGCTGCGCCTTCGCACGGCGACGGGCGTGTCTCCCTCGCGCCGCGGCGTGGGCTCCGCGCTCGAGCGCCGCGGGTTCTTGATCCCCGTGCACCCGAACCGGCACATCGTGCCGACCGAGGTCTCGCTCATCGCCTCGGCGGCGCACCGCGCAGAGCGCGCAGAGCGACGCGAAGAGGTGAAGCGGTTCCTACGCTCCGGCGATCACGCGCCGAGGCGCGCGCGCTTCGCGCTCGATCCGTCGCCGCTCGTGCTCGCGCTGGCCCTCGCCGCGCGCGACGGCGGCAGCGACATCAAGTCGAACATCGGCACGCCCAAATCGCTCACGCAAAAGCTCGGCGGCCGCTTCGGTCGCGACTCGACGACGGTCGCGATGCTCGTGTCGCTCTCGCGCGCGGTGGGTTTGTGGGAGCCCTCCGCGCTCGTCACGTCGTCGCCGCCCGGGTCGCTCGCGCTCTCCGATCTGCCGAGCCTCTTGTTCTCCGCGTGGCGCCGCGGCGGCGCGTGGGACGAAGCGCGCGAAGAGCCCGAGGTGCTACGCCTCGCCGTCGACGCGCGCGATCCAAGCCCGATCGGCGTCGTCCGCGAGCTCTTGCTCGAGGCGCTCGTCGAGCTCGGAGAGGGCTGGATCCCGTGGCCCGCGCTCGAGCGCTATCTGCGATCGGATCAGCGCATGGCGGGGCTCACTCGTCTCTTCCGGCGCTGGGCGGAGCGCTCGCAGAACGCGTCGACGTACGCCGAGCCGATCGCCGCGGCGCGCCGCATCATCAAGGAGAGCTTGCCCGCGCTCGGCATGATTGACGCGGGCGAAGAGAACCTCGAAGACTCGCCGCCGGCGGCGGAGGGCGATCCGGTCGAGGACGCGAACCTGATGCTCCGCCTCACGCCGCGCGGCCGCGCGCTCCTCGCGGGGCGCTCGACGACGACCGACGGCGGCGCGAAGTTCGTCGACTCGCACGTGCTCCGCATCGGCCCGCAGACGCGCATCGCGAGCGTGCTCGCGATCGCGCCGCTCGTCGAGGTCGCGCGCTGCGCGGACGCGCTCGAGCTCATGGTCGCTCCGCAGACGCTCGCTCGCGCCCTCTCCGCGGGGCTCGAGGCCGACACGGTGCGCGCGCGAATCGAGGCGGTCGCGCCGCTGCCCGAGACGCTCTCGAAGACGCTCGCGCAAGCGAGCGTGGTGCTCGGCCGCAGCTCGTTCGTCGCGTCGTCCGGCTTCTTGTGGGTCGACGACGGAAACCTCCGCGAGCTCTTGCGGACGCGCCGCACGACGTCGGACCTCTTCGTCGAGCCGTCGCCCACGGGAGGCCTGCTCGTCGCGCCCGGCGTCGATCTCGATCGCCTCGCGAGGCGATGCCGCGCGCTCGGCATCGAGGTGCTCTACGACGGCCAAGTGGTGCGCGCGCGGAGCTTGCCGCCCGGGATGTCGACGACGCCGCCTCCCCCACGAATCACGACGCCGCCGCCCGTCTCGGGCGAGCAGCACGGCACGCGCAGAAGGTCATCGCCCATGCGCGTGAACGTGCCGAAGAAGGGCTCGTAACTAGGCGCGTCGCCGCCGAAGGGCGATCGCGAGCGCCGCGATCCCGAGCGCGATCGCGCCCGTGCTCGTTCGCGTGCTGGTGCCCGTGCTCGTGATCGAGCACCCGCTCGTCCCTCCGCCGACGTCCCCAGCATCCGCCGCAGGCGCCGCATCTTGCGTCGTCCCCGAATCGCTCTTCGGCGCCGCGTCGCTCGCGGTCGCCGCGTCGCTCGCCGACGCGTCGCTCGTCGTCGCCGCGTCGCTCCCCGCGTCCGCCGGCGCGGGCGCGCATTGATTGTTCGTGTTCGGCGGCTCGATGGTGCAGCCGTACGCGCACTTCTGCGTCGAAGCGGTCACGCCGTTCTGGCAATCGTAGAGCACGTCCTTCGTGCCCCCACCGAACTGCGTCGACTGACCGCAGTAGAGACCGTTCGAAGGCGCGGTCGCGCACGGGTCCGTCGTGCCCGAGTTGGCCGACGCGTGAAGCCAGCAGCTCGCGCAGCTCTTGTTGTACGTGTACGAGCCCGCCGTGTTTTCTTGAACGACCTTCACGGTCGTCGAGCCCACCGTGTCGACGACGGCGACGTGACCCGCGGTTCCGTCCGCGCCGCAGCTTCCCGGCGCGAAGATCATCAAGTCGCCGTGGACGGGCGTCGTCGCCTTCGCGATCCCCGTCGGGTGCGTGTTGCACATCTGGTACGCGTACGAGATGCCCCAGCCCGTGCCGACGCTGAACTTGAAGTGCTCGTAGCGGACGGCGTACTCGACGCACTGGTAGCCGTAGCCGCCCTCGGTCTGCACCCAGCCCGTGCCGCCCGACGCGCTCTTCGTGTCGGAGCCGTTGTTCGAGAAGACGTTGAAGTTGCCGCAGTACGCGTAAGCGGGAATGCCGTCGAGCGTCGCCGCCGGCGACTCGTTGCAGATGTAATCGACCGCGTCGTTCGACTGGCCGACGTTCTCCGTCGGCGAAGACGAGCAACCCGCGACCACCACGACCAAGCCACCAAGAGCGCTGACGATCGACCGCATACGACGACTCCTTTGCAGCGAACGTTCCACACGAATCATCGCAGAAATCGCGGTGGATCGCGACCACCCCATCGCGAAAATCGGCGAAATTCGCGGTGCGTCGCGATGCGCCTATCAGAGCGCGCGTCGCACGAAGAGCTCCTCGAGCGTCTCGCGCTTCGGGTTCACGCTGCGAACGAGGCCTCCGCGCTCGTGCGTCAGATCGAGCACGCGCCGCATCGCCTCGTAGCCCTCGGTCTCGACGACGAACGCGTCGCCCATCGTCTTGCCCGGATAGCCCGCTTCTTCGAGCGCCTTCTTCACCGCGTCGGTCGCGGCGATCGCGATCTCGGTCCGCGTCGACTCGCTCTTCAAGAGGTCTTGCAGCTTGCCCGACACGACGACCGAGCCCTTGCGCAAGATGCACACGCGATCGCAGAGCGTCTCGACGTCGCTCAAGATGTGCGTCGAGAAGAAGACGGTCTTGCCGCGCGCGCGCTCCTCGAGGATCAAATCGCGCACGTCTTTTCGTCCGACGGGATCGAGGCCGCTCATCGGCTCGTCCAAGATCAACAAATCCGGATCGTGGACGAGCGCCGCGGCGAGCCCGACGCGCTGCCCCATGCCCTTCGAGAGCGCGCGCACGGGGCGATCGATCGCCTCGCTCATGCCCACGCGCGCGATGGTCTTCTCGACGCGCGCCGCGAGGCCCGCGCGCGGGACGCCCGAGAGCTCCGCGCAGAGCGTCACGAACTCGCGCGGCGTGAGGTACGGATAGACGTAAGGGTTCTCCGGCAAGAACCCGACGCGCGCCATCGCGCGAGGCGAGGGCACCGCCTCGCCGAAGATCGTCGCGCTGCCCCCGGTCGGAAAGATGAGGCCCGTGAGCATCTTGATCGACGTGGTCTTGCCCGCGCCGTTCGGGCCGAGGAATCCGAACACCTCGCCCGCGGCGACCTCGAACGACACGCCGCGCACGGCCTCGACCTTCTTGCCGGAGAACGGCTTGCGAAAGGTCTTCTGCAGATCGCGTACGACAACGACGGGATCGCCAGTCCGAACCTCGGACCTACGTTTCGCTTCGGCTTGCGAGGTTCGATGGTCACTCATCGTCTTCTTTGCGCGGCTCCGTCCTCGAATATTCGTGCAGTTTGTACTGCACCTTGCGCGTCGAGATGCCGAGAATCATCGCCGCCTTCGAGGTCGAGCCGCCGCACGCCTCGAGCGTCTTCAAGATCGCCCAGCGCTCGAGATCGTAGATGCTCGTCCCGGGCACGGGCGGCGTTCCCGCGCTCGCGTCGCCGGTCGCGTCGTCTCCACGAAGCGCTTGCGGCAAGTGGCGCTTCTCGATCCGGCGCCCGTCGCAGAGCACCACCGCGCGCTCGATCGTGTTCTCGAGCTCGCGAACGTTTCCGGGCCACGAGTACGCGGCGAAGGCCTCGAGGGCGTCCTCGGAGATCGACTCGAGGCTCCGTCCGTTCTCGTCGGCGTAGCGCTTCAAAAAGAAGCTCGCGAGCAGCGGGATGTCGCGGCGCCGATCGCGCAGCGGCGGGAGCTCGATCGGCACGACGTTGAGCCGATAGAAGAGATCCTCGCGGAACGTGCCGGCCTTGATCGCCGCGTGGAGATCGCGGTTCGTCGCCGCGATGATGCGCACGTCGACCTTGAGCGTCTCGTTTCCGCCGACGCGCTCGAAGCTCTTTTCCTGGAGCGCGCGAAGGAGCTTCACCTGCGTGCCGAGCGGGATCTCGCTCGCCTCGTCGAGGAAGAGCGTGCCGCCGTCGGCCTGCTTGAACCGACCCTCGCGCCGCGCGACGGCGCCGGTGAACGCCCCGCGCTCGTGCCCGAAGAGCTCGCTCTCGAGGAGGCCCTCGGCGAGCGCCGCGCAATTCAGTCGAACGAGCGGTTTGTCGGAGCGGGGGGAGGCGGTGTGGATCGCCTCGGCGATGAGCTCTTTGCCCGTGCCGCTCTCGCCCGTGATGAGGACGCTCGCGCGCGACGCGCCGACCTGCGCGACGAGCGCGAGGATCTCCTTCATCTTCGGATCGTCGGTGACGATGTGATGAAACGCGTTGCGATCGCGCAGGCGATCCCGGAGGCGCCGCGTCTCTTGAAGGAGGCGCGACTTTTCCATCGCGCGCTCGACGATCGCGGAGAGTGCGTCGAATTCGAGGGGTTTCGTGAGGTAATTCTCCGCGCCCTTCTTCACGGCCTCGACGGCGCTCGAGATCGTGCCGAACGCCGTCATGACGACGAACACCGCGGTCGGAGCCGCCGAGCGGGCCTTGTCCATGAAGGCGATCCCGTCGAGGCCGGGCATCTTCACGTCGGTCAGGATGACGTCCGGCGCGAACTCTTCGAGCTTGCCGAGGGCCTTGAAGCCGTCGGCGGCGGTCTCGGTTTGGTAGCCTTCGTCGTGGAGAATTTCACTCAGCGCGGCACGGGCGTTCGCCTCGTCGTCCACGATGAGAATGCGTCCGCGAGAGGCCATGCCCCGCAGCATAGTTTCTCTTTCCCCAGCCGACAAAAGGGGTGTTACAACGCTGAGCCAGCATGAAACCGCGCTCACGCTGGCTCTTCGCCGCTCTTCCTTTCACCACCGCGCTTGCGATGTTCGCTTCATCCGAAGCGTCCGCGCAAAAGATCACGTTCGGCGGCGGCGGAGGCGCAGCGAGCTCGACAGCAACGACGACGCAGCCCGCGCCGACCGCGACGACCGCGAGCACCGCGCACGACGACGAAGACCGAAGAGAAGACGGAAGAGAAAGAAGCTCCGCCGACGGAAGAGTGGGCAGCGCGCGACAACGCCATCATGGATGGCAACACGCTCTTCGGCGGCCTCGGCTTGATCCACACGATGCAGGGTCAGCCTGGCAAGTCCGGTCAGTTCCACGCGCAGTTCCTCACGAACTTCATGGCGGCCGGCTTCCAGTGCTCGCCGACGTACCCCTGCGTGAACCCCGCGGGCGGCGCGGCGATCACGACGGACAGCACGAGCCAAGTCGGCGCGACCGTCGCCCTCAGCGTGTCGATCCTCGATTACCTCGAGGCGTACATGACCGCGAACGCGAACGCGACCGGCGACAACAACAACCACCCGACGCTCCTCCAAGAGATGGGTGACATGAACATCGGCCTGAAGGGCGCCTACGACTTCGGCACGAAGGCGTTCTGGCCCTTCGCCGCGGCCGAGCTCCGCTTGCTCGGCGGCGCCGGCGGCGTCGGCTACTTCGGCAGCGCGACGAGCGCGCGCTTCGTCCTCGGCGCGACCGGCGACTTCCGCCAGCTCTCCTCGAAGATCCCGCTCCGCACGACCTTGAACCTCGCGTACGCCATCGACAACAGCTCGGCGATCGTGAAGGACACGGAGACCGCGCGCGGCACGCCGATCACGCGCATCGAGCGCTTCGGCCTCGGCATCAACCGCGTCGACCAGTTCGACGTGCACCTCGGCGCCGAGACGTTCATCCTGAACGACCGCATCCGTCCGTTCCTCGAGTTCTCGCTCGTCGGCGCCGCGAACCGCCAGGGTTACGCGTGCCACACGAAGAACCCGAGCGCCGACAACTGCCTCGCGAACGACACCGACGTGCCGACGAACCTCACGATCGGCGCGCGCTTCTTCCCGTGGCGCGGCCTCGCGCTCACGGCGGCCGTCGACGTCGGCATGACCGGCGTCCAGAACTTCATCGAAGAGCTCGCGCCGAACGCGCCGTACATGGTCTACCTCGGCGTCGGCTGGGGCTTCGACACGTGGGAGCGCCCGCCGGTCGAGAAGATCAAGACGGTCGAGAAGAAGATCGAGGGCAAGGCTCCGATCCGCGGCCACGTGAAGGGCTTCGTCCACGAGAAGGACAAGACCGAAGGCGTCGCGGGCGCGGTCGTCGCTTGGGACAACCACCCCGAGCTCACGGCGCTCTACACCGGTCCGGACGGCCGCTTCACCACGCAGGAGCTCAACCCGGGCAACTACGCGTTCAACATCAAGGCCGACGGCTTCAAGGACGGCCAGTGCGCCGCCGAGATCAAGTCGACCGCGGACGTGCAGCTCGACTGCCCGCTCGAGGCGCTCCCGCGCGTCGGTACGCTCCTCGGCCACGTTCGCGACGGCGAGACCAACGGACCGGTCCCGAACGCGACGGTCAAGTACAAGGACTCGAGCGGCAAGGAGCTCTCGATCACGGCCGACTCGACCGGCGGCTTCCGCTTCGAAGGCGTCGCGCCCGGCGAGGGCGAGATCACCGTCGAGGCGCCGGACTACCTCGCGTACGTCGACCACGCCAACGTGAAGGTCCGCCAGGAGAACACGTTCGATCCGATCATCCGCCACAAGCCGAAGACGGCGCTCGTCACCGTCGGCGAGAAGGAGATCACGATCAAGCAGCAGGTGCAGTTCGCGCTCGACCAGGACGTCATCCTGCCCGAATCGACGCCGCTCCTTCTCGAGATCGCGGACGTCCTCATCAAGAACCCGCGCATCAAGCGCGTCGAGGTCCAGGGCCACACGGACAACACCGGCACGCCCGAGCACAACCAGGACCTCAGCGAGCGCCGCGCGGGCTCGGTGCGCAACTGGCTCGTGCAGCACGGCGTCTCGCCGGACCGCCTCGTCGCCAAGGGCTACGGCCAGTCGAAGCCGCTCGTCCCGAACGTGACGACCGCGAACAAGGCGAAGAACCGCCGCGTCCAGTTCATCATCCTCGACCAGGACAAGGCCTCGGGCGCGAAGGACACTGGCGGTCGCAACACGGTCGTTCCGTTCTGATCGCAAGCCCGTCTTGAAGAAGTGGGGGGTCGTTCTCGGCGGCGCGGCAACGGCTGCCGCGCTGTCCGCGTGCTCGTCGCTGCTCGGTGACTTCACCGTCAGCGACGCGCTCAGCGCCGATCGACGCGTCGAACGAGAACGACGTCACGGTGGACGCGACGACCGACGCGCCCCCCGACGTCTCGCCCGACGTCGTCGTGAAGGACTCCCCCGCGGAGGCCGAGACGGGCCCGACGTGCGGCACCATCGGCCTTCAGTGTTGCGGCACCACGTGCACGACGGGCACGTGCTGCGGCAGCACGTGCCAAGACTTGTCGAACGACGCGAAGAACTGCGGCGCGTGCGGCCACGACTGCCTCGGCACGAGCTGCAACACGAACCAGTGCCAGCCGCTCCAGCTCGGCAAGGTCACCGACACGATGCCTGGGCGCGTTCGCCTCGACGGCGCGAACGCGTATTTCATCACGGTGAACGGGACCAACAGCGGCTCGCTCTACTCGTGCTCGCAGCAAGGCTGCACGACGCCCTCGAAGCTCTTCGGCGGGATCGGCTACGCGTACGACCTCGTGCTCGACGGCAACGCGACCACGGCGTTCGTCGCGGACTCGAACGGCCAGAAGCTCCTCACGTGCTCGGTCGGAGGCTGCAACCAGGCACCGAGCACCGTGAACCTCGCGGTTTCGGGCAACGTCGATGGGCTCGCGTTCCGAGGCGGCAAGGTCATCGCGTCGATCGGCGTGCAACCCTACGAGCTCAACACCGACGGCTCGAACGAGGTCAACCTCGGCAACGGCAACGAAGGAACGAACTGGGTCGCGGCGCCGCCGAGCTCGCAGCTCGTCTACTGGCAGAACGCCGCGACGCACACGGTTCGCGTCGGCACCGACGGCGTCGCGAACAGCGGCAGCGATTTCTGGAGCATGAACAACGAGAGCCCAGGCCTCATCGAGGCGAGCTCGGCGTATGTCGCGTGGGTCACGTCCACGAGCAGCGGCAACGACATCTGGAGCTGCCAGGTGAGTAACTCGTGCTCGAACAGCGCGGAGCTCGGAACGACCGAGCACATCGGCTACCAATCCGGCGCGCTCACGGTCGACGACCTCACGAAGAACGTCTACTGGGTCGCGACCGACTCGTCGGCGAGCCACGTCGTGATTCGCCAATGCTCCGCGGCCGGATGCAACACCACGCCGACGACGCTGACGAGCGTCCCGACGAACCCGGGAAAAGGGGTCGCGCGCGGTGTACCTCTATCGCGTCGCGAAGTAGCTCACTTCTCGCAGATGTGGACGTCCGTCATTCGGGTCGGCGTCGTCGGGGGCGTCATACCGTTCGCGTCGGGGCTCGTCGCGAGCAGCGGCAGCGTGGCCGAGCCTTCGATGACGTCGGCGAAGAGCGTGTAGTTCGGCCCGAACGTCTTGCTGTTGTCCGCCATGTTGATGAAAAACTGCGAGCCGTTGGTGTTCGGGCCCGAGTTGCGCCATCGCGACGGTGAGCGCGGAGTAGACCGGCGTCGGCGTGAGCTCGTCGGCGAACGAGTAGCCGGGTCCTCCCGTGCCCCACACGTTGGTGTTGGTGTTCGGCTGGAGCGTCTTCGGGTCGCCGCCCTGCGCGATGACGTTCGTGATGACGCGGTGAAACGCGATCCCGTCGAAGTAGTGGTGCAGCGCGAGGAAGATGAACGAGTTGGTCGCGAGCGGCGCCGTCGATTGGTGGAAGTGCCACACGATGCGCCCGGGCGCGTCGGTCTCGAGCACGGCGACGTAGTCTTTGGTCGAGTCGGCGACCTGATCCGCCTTCGTGAACTTGTGCGTCGTCGCCGTGTCGCTGAGAAACGGCGTCAGCGTGTAGCCGGCAGGGCAGTACTCGGCCACGGCACCATCGGCGTCGCTCCCTCCGTCGTCCGTCGTCGCGACGTCGTTGCCGTTACCGGCATCTGTGGTTTGTTGCGAACCGTTCGAGCACGCGCATAGAAAGGCCAAGAGGAGACGTCGCATGAGCCAACCTTATCGCATCGAGGTCGTCTCGGACTTCGTTTGTCCGTGGTGCTTCATCGGCACGCGTCGTCTCGAGCAGGTCATCGCGGGCAAGGAAGGAAAGGTGTCGTACCGGCCGTTCTTGCTCGACCCGCGCATTCCGATCGAGGGCGTCGATCTCCGCGAGAATTTGAAGCGGAAGTTCGGCCGCGACCCCGATTCGATGTTCGGGCGCGTCGAAGAGGCCGCGCGCGCCGCCGGGATCGCCCTCGATTTCAGCAAGGTGCGCCGCTACCCGTCGACCCTGCGGGCGCACGCCCTCACGCGCCACGCAGGCGAAAAGGGCACCCAGCGGGCGCTCGCGAACGCCCTCTTCGAGGCTTATTTCCTCGAAGGACGCGACATCGGCGCCCTCGACGTCCTCCAAGACGTGGGCGCGGCCCACGGGTTCGACCGCGACGAGGTGGCGCGCATCGTGGAGGACGACGCCGAGCTCGACTCGGTCGCGAAAAGAGGCCGCCGAAATGGCCGCGGAGGGCATCAGCGGCGTCCCTTTCTTCGTCTTCGACGAGAAGTACGCGTTCTCCGGCGCGCAGCCCCGTGAGGTCTTCGAGAAGGCCCTCGCGATGAGCACGTAACTCAACGGTTTTTCAGCCGCGCTCGCCCTGGGTAACGTTTGTGCCACGGAGCTTGATCGGAGCGCCCATCAACGCTATTAAACGCCGCCCCAGTGAGAGGGAGCGCTTTCGCGAGCGCCCCTTCCACAGGAAAAGGTGTTCCGCACGCGGACCCCATCCGGGGCGCCGCGTTTTTTTTTGCCTCGAACATGCTCGAACAAACCCACTCCAAATCGATCGTCGACATGACCCGGCTTCGCGCCGTGGTCGAGCCGATCGCGCGCGCCCACGGCGCGGACGTGGTGACGCTCGAGCTCAAGAACGACAGCGGCTGGATTCTCCGCGTCTTCGTCGAGAAGACCGGGACCGAGAGCGCCGATCTCGAGCTCTGCGCCAACGTCTCTCGCGATCTCGTCGCCGGCGCTCGATGTGGCGGACCTCATCCCCCATCATTACAACCTCGAGGTCAGCTCGCCGGGTCTCGAACGTCCGCTCTTTGGCGAGCAGGACTTCAAGCGCTTCGTGGGTCGCAAGGCGAAGATCAAGCTCCGCCACGACAGCGCGAGCACGCAAAAAGTCTTCATTGGCGAGATTGGGCCCGTCACGGGGGGCACGCTCGCCGTCGTTGAAGGAAAGCGGACCCACGAGGTCCCGCTCGCCGACATCGAGAAAGCTCGGCTCGTCTTCGAGATGAACAAAGGCCCGAAAAGGAAATGACCATGGCTGCACAGTCCGCTCCGCAAGCTCCGGATCTCAACCTGCTCCAAGCGATCGAAATGGTCGCGAAGGAGAAGGGAATCGATCGCCTTCGTCTCGTGAAGACGATCGAAGAGGCGATCCTGAAGGCCGCGCAGAGCGTCTTCGGTCCGAACCGCGAGCTCGAGGCGCGCTTCAACGAGGACAGCGGCCAGGTCGACCTCTTCCAGTACATGACCGTGGTCGACGATCCGTCGGACGACGATCGCGAGATCGCCCTCGAGGACGCGCAGCAAGCGGGCCTCCAGGCGGAGCTCGGCGAGGAGCTCGGCTTCCAAATCTTCTGGCACCCGGCGGACGCGAAGAAGGCCGCCGAGCAGGACAAAGAGTTCGGCGACTTGCTCCGCGTGAAGCAGGCGCGCGCCGCGTTCGGCCGCATCGCGGCGCAGACCGCGAAGCAAGTGCTCCTCCAGCGCGTCCGCGACGAAGAGCGCGATCTCATCTTCAACGAGTTCAAGGACCGCAAGGGCAAGCTCATCAAGGGCACGGTCCGGCGGTTCGAGAAAGGTAACAACCTCATCGTCGATCTCGATCGCACCGAGGGCGTGCTCCCGTTCCGCGAGCAGACGCCGCGCGAGACGTACCGCCCGGGCGACCGCGTCGTCGCGTACATCAAGGACATCGACCGCGAGGCGCGCGGCCCGCAGATCATCCTGTCGCGCTCGGACCCGCGTCTCGTCGAGCGCTTGTTCGAGGCCGAAGTGCCCGAGATTTACGAGGGCATCGTGAAGATCGTCGCCTGCGCCCGCGAGCCGGGCGCGCGCTCGAAGATCGCCGTCACCTCGCGTGACTCGGACGTCGATCCGGTCGGCGCGTGCGTCGGCATGAAGGGCTCGCGCGTGCAAGCCGTCGTGCAAGAGCTCCGCGGCGAGAAGATCGACATCGTCCCCCACGACAAGGATCCGGCGCGCTTCGTGTGCGCGGCGATCCAGCCGGCCGAGGTCAACAAGGTCATCGTCGACGAGGCGGACCACCGCATGGAGCTCGTCGTCCCCGACGAGAAGCTCTCGCTCGCCATCGGCCGCAAGGGCCAGAACGTTCGCCTCGCGGCGCAGCTCACCGGCTGGAAGCTCGACATCATCAGCGAGTCGAAATTCAAGACGATGGAAGAGAACGCGATCGCGACGCTCCAGCGCACGCCGGGCGTCACCGAGCAGATCGCGCGCAGCATGTACCGCGCGGGATTCCGCGCCGTCGAAGAGCTCGCTGACGCGAGCGACGCGGAGCTCTCCGGCATTCCGGGCGTGGGCTCGGTCGAAGCCGCTCAGCGAATCAAGGCAGACGCGGAGAAGACCCTCGACGTCCTCCGTGACGAGCGCGTCGCCGCGGCGAAGGCCTCGGCCGAGCCGCTCGAGCCGCGCGCGCGCCTGCTCCTCGTGAAGGGGATCGGCGAGCGTACGGCGACCCTCCTCGACGAGGCGGGTTACAAGTCCGTCGAAGACGTCGCGCGCGAGGACGAGGACAAGCTCTCGCAGAAGGCGGGCCTCGGCGGCGTGAAGGCGAAGGCCGTGAAGGCGAGCGCCGCGCAGTTCCTCGCGGGTGAGTGGAAGACGATCGACGAGGCGCGCAAGCGCGTCGCCGCCGAGCGCGGAGCAACCGAAGGCGTGAACATGATGATGACCGAGCACGAGACAACAAGCACGAGCGGACCTGCGTGGGTTGCGGCAAACGCGCGCCCGCGAAGGCCCTCGTGCGCCTCGTGCTCGCTCCCGCCGGGGTTCAAGGGGAGCGCGGAGCTCCCCTTGCCGAAGCGGGAGGAGCGCAAGCGACGAGCGCTGAGGGGAGCTCGAGGGGCGCAGCCCCTCGTCGTAGCGGTGGACGCGGCGGGCGGAGCCTTCGGGCGCGGCGCGCACGTCCACGCGGCTCGCGCGTGCGTCGAGAAGGCTTGCAAGGGCGGCCTGTCGCGCGCGTTCAAGATGGACGTGAAGGCGGACACCCGAGAGCTCGCCGCGAGCATTCGCGACGCGTTCGACCGTCGCGCCGTCGGGCTCATCCTCGGCGCGCGCCGAGCGGGTCATCTTTCGATCGGCGGGAACGAAGTCACTGCGAGCTCGCCGTTCGTAGTCGTCGCGGCTGACGCGGGCAGCATTGCAGAGAAGTTCGAGCGCGCGATCAAAGAAGGTCGCGCGACCGTGTACGGCACCAAGGCCGCGCTCGGAAAAATGTTTGGTAGGGGCGAGACCGCAGTCTTCGCCGTGAATCACGAAGGTGTCGCACGCGCATTGCAAGAGGCGCTGGCGATCACAGGCGAAGCGGAGGAGCGATGAGCAAGGTGCGCATTTACGAAGCGGCGAAGCAGTTGAACGTCGACCCGAAGGCGGCCGTGGCGCTCTTTCAGGCCATCGGCATCAACGACGTGCGCAATCACATGAGCTCGGTCGAGCCCGAGGCGATCGAGCGCGTGAAGCGCCATCTCGAGAAACAGAAGACGCACGACGTCGTCGAGGAGCGTGTCCGCACCGACGGTCGCGTGATCAAGCGTCGCGCGATCGCGAAGTCGCCGACGCTCCGGTGGTGACGTGCCAGCGCCGCAAGCATCGGCCCCGCAGATCCCGCCGCCCGCGCCGAGCGTGCCGCGTGCGCGCGTCTCCGAGGCGAAGATCGTCGAGCAGGCCCCGCAAGGCGACGGCGGCCGCAACGGCCACGCGCACGTCGAGGAGCCCCCGCCGCCGATCCCCGCCGAGCGCAAGAGCGCCCGCGCCGTCGAGGCCCCCCGTTCGGAGCGACAGATCCGCACGCCGCGAAGAGCACCCGCAAGATCGCCGAGGACGTCTCGGCGCCCGCAGCTCCCGCGGAGCCCGAGCCCGAGCCCGTGGCCGCGGTCGCGGCTCCCGAGCCGGAGCCCGCGCCCGTCGTCGTCGCGCCGACCCCGCCTCCGCCTGCGCCGCCCGTGGCGGCTGCTCCGAAGACGCCCCCGCCGCCGGAGCCGGCTGCTCCCGCGCCGCGCGCTCAGCGCACCGGCGTCGAGTACTGGACCGGTCGTCCTGGCGTGCCGATGCCGACCCCCGCGAGCGCGCAGCGCACCGCGATCGGCGGCGGCCCCGCGAGCTCGATGCCGCGTCGCGTTCAATACGATCCGCGCGCGGGCAGCGGTCCGGCGCGCGGCATGCGCCCGGGCGGCCCGATGCGTCCCGGCATGATGGGACGCGGTCGCCCCGGTCAGCGCGGCGGCTACATGCGCGGCGGTGGTGGCGGCGGCTCGAGCAGCGGTGAGCCGCGCAAGCCGGGTGGCTCGACGCAGGAGATGTCGCGCCCACAAGAAGCGCGTCCGCATCGAAGAGAACATCACGCTCTCGTCGATGGCCGCGAAGATGAGCCTCAAGGCCACCGAGCTCCTCATGAAGCTCCTCGGCATGGGCATGACCGGCGTCCACATCAACTCGACGCTCGACGCCGACACCGCGAAGATCCTCGCGAGCGAGTTCGGCTGGGAAGTCGAAGACCTCGCGGTCAGCGACGAGGCGGCGCTCGCAGAAGCGCGCGCCGGCGAAGAAGACACCGAGCAGACCGACGCGGACGTCGTCGTGCGCCCGCCCGTCGTGACCGTCATGGGTCACGTCGACCACGGCAAGACGAGCCTCCTCGACAAGATCCGCAAGGCCAACGTCGCCGAGGGCGAGGCCGGCGGCATCACGCAGCACATCGGCGCGTACAAGGTCTCGACCGACCACGGCACGATCGTGTTCCTCGACACGCCGGGCCACGAGGCCTTCACGGCGATGCGCGCGCGCGGCGCGAGCGCGACGGACCTCGTCGTCCTCGTCGTCGCCGCGGACGACGGCGTCATGCCGCAGACCAAGGAAGCCATCGCGCACGCGAAGGCGGCCGAGGTCCCGATCATCGTCGCGGTCAACAAGATCGACAAGCCGTCGGCCGAGCCCGAGCGCGTGAAGCGCGAGCTCGTCGAGCTCGGCCTCGTCCCCGAAGACTGGGGCGGCGACACGATGTTCGTGAACGTCTCCGCGCTCACGGGCGACGGCATCCCCGAGCTGCTCGAGCGCATCAGCCTCCAAGCGGAGGTCATGGAGCTCAAGGCGAACCCGAATCTCCCCGCGAGCGGCACCGTCCTCGAGGCGCTCCTCGATCGCGGCCGCGGCGCCGTCGCGCGCATCCTCGTCCAAGACGGCACGCTCCGCACGGGCGACTTCGTCCTCGCAGGCCCCGGCTTCGGCAAGGTCCGCGCGATGACGAACGAGCACGGCAAGAACATCACCGAAGCCGGTCCGTCGACGCCGGTCGAGATCCTCGGCCTCGCGGAGGTCCCCGGCGCGGGCGATCCGATCCACGCCGTCCTCGACCCGAAGAAGGCGCAGGAAATCGCCGAGAGCCGCAAGGGCAAGCTCGCCAAGACGCTCATCCCGGTCGACGCGCGCGCCTCGCTCGAAGGCATCATCAATCAGCTCAAAGACGCGGACATGCTCGATCTGCGCGTCATCATCAAAGGCGACGTGCAGGGCTCGGTCGAGGCCGTCGGCAGCGCGCTCTCGCGCCTCTCGACGGATCGCGTGAAGCTCTCGATCATCCACGCCGGCGTCGGCGCGATCACCGAGGGCGACGTGAACCTCGCCATCGCGTCCAAGGCGCATCATCATCGGCTTCAACGTGCGCCCGGCCGGCAAGGCCTCGTCGCTCGCGGAAGAGAACGAGATCGAGATTCGCCTCTACAACATCATCTACAACGCCGTCGACGACGTGCGCTCCGCGATGGAGGGCCTGCTCCCCGCGACGCTCGTCGAGAAGCCGAACGGCAAGGCCGAGGTCCGCCAGATCTTCAAGATCAAGGGGATGGTCATCGCCGGCTGCTACGTCACGCAGGGCAAGTTCACGCGCGGCAGCCAGTGCCGCGTCATCCGCAACGAGGTCGTGATTCACACCGGCAAGGTGGGCTCGCTCCGTCACCTCAAGGAGGACGTGAAGGAAGTCCCCGAGGGCATGGAGTGCGGCATCAGCGTCGATGGATTCACCGAGCTGAAGGAAAAAGACATCCTCGAGAGCTACGACGTCGAGGAAGTGAAGCAGAAGCTGTGAGCCGTCAGGGCCGCGCGAAGTGGCGTTCGGCCATGAGGGCGGCGTAGATCGCTGCGACTACGGCCACGGTTTCGATGATTCCCATGCGTGCATGCTGCATGTATTTCGTGCCGCATGGGCTTCTCGCGTGTGAATTCTAAGCGACAGTCGGCGCGTCCGGCTGCTTGCTCGCGTGCGCGGCCTCGAACGCGGGGAGGGCCGCGCACGTCGCGTCGATGCGCACGAGCGTGGGATAGAGCGACAGATCGAGCGAGAAGCGGCGCGCGAAATAGAGCTGCGGCACGAGGCACACGTCCGCGAAGGATGGGGCGTCACCCACGGAGAAGTCGCCGGCGGTCTCGCGCGTGAGCGCCTCGAGCGCCGCGAGGCCGCGCGTCACCCAATGCGCGATCCACGCGGGGCCATCGGCGTGGAGCTCCGCCTCGACCCAGTGCTGCACGGACGTGTTCTGGAGCGGTTGGATGCCGGAGACGACGAGCATCGCGAGCTGACGGGAACGCGCGCGGAGGAAGACCTCCTTCGGGAGCAGCGGCGGCGTCGGGTGCTCCTCTTCGAGCATCTCGAGGATCGCCATCGACTCGGCGACCGTGCGCGTCGTGCGACCGGGACCGAGCTCGAGCTCGAGCACGGGGACGAGGCCCATCGGGTTCTTCTCGCGGAACGGCGCCTCGTCTTGTTCGCCGCCGGTGCGCGCGATCTTCACGGGCACGTATTCGTAGTCGAGGCCTTTGTGCGCGAGCGCGATGCGCACGCGCCACGTCGCCGAGCTACGCCAAAAGCCGTAGAGCTTCATGCGCGGGCAGCGTAGTACGATTCGAAGGTGCGCTCGCTGCTTGCTGCCATCGTGATCTTCGCCGGTTGCACGCCGCACACGAGCCCGCCGCGCGAGCGCGCGGCGTTGGTCGAGGCGAGCGCGGTCGTGGCCGCGTGGCCGGGCGTCCCAGGCGTCGTCATCGCGCACAGCCCCGCGTCGTCGAAGGCGTTCATCGGCTCGCCGAGCCTCGCGATCCTCCCGGACGGGACGTACGTCGCGTCGCACGATCTCTTCGGACCGGGAACCGCGTGGCGCACGACGAACGTGTTCTCCTCCGGCGACCGCGGCAAGACGTGGTCCCTCGCGTCGACGCTCGACGGGCAGCTCTGGTCGACGCTCTTCGTCCACGACGGAGCTCTCTACGTGATCGGCACGGCGAGCCACTACGGCCACGTCGTCATCCGGCGATCCGGCGACGGCGGAAGGACGTGGACCGAGCCGAGCGTGCTCCGAGGCGACGGCAAGTTCCACTGCGCGCCGGTGCCCGTGGTGGAGCACGCGGGCCGTGTCTGGCGCGCGATGGAGCAGCAGAGCGATCCGGTGAAGTGGCCCGAGGGGTTTCGCGCGTTCGTGATGTCCGCGTCGTCGAGCGCGGATCTGCTCGACCCGAAGAGCTGGACGTCCAGCGAGCCGCGCGCGGGCGACGCATCGTGGATGGACGGCGACTTCCGCGGTTGGCTCGAGGGAAACGCCGTCATCACACCGGACGGTCACGTCGTCGACGTCCTTCGCGTGGACGGCGTCGGCCCGGAAATGAGCGCGATCGTGCACGTCTCGGACGACGGCAAGACGTCGTCGTTCGATCCGCTGAAGGACTTTGCGCCGTTTCCAGGGGGCGCGACGAAGTTCACGATCCGGTTCGACCCGAAGGCGAAGGTCTACTTCGCGCTCTCGAACTACGTGCCGCCCGAGCTCGGACACCCGAAGCCCGCGGCGACGCGCAACACGCTCGCGCTCGTGTCGTCGCCCGATCTCGCGACGTGGACGGTGCGCGCGGTCGTCCTCCATCACCCCGATCGCCACAAGCACGCGTTTCAGTACGTCGATTGGCAGTTCGACGGCGATGATCTCGTCGCGGTCGCGCGCACCGCGTTCGACGACGGCGAGGGCGGCGCGGACACGTATCACAACGCCAACTTCCTCACGTTCCACCGCATCGCGCGCTTCCGCGAGCTCGGACCGAAGGACTCGGTCGCGATCGGCGTGTCGCCGCCGGTGACCTTCGACGGCGCGGATTTCTCGCTCGAAGCGACGAACGTCGAGCTCGCGACGCTCGAATCGAGCGGCGAGGCGTTCTCCAATCGCGGCTACGTCTGGGAGGGCGTCCCCGCGCAGTTCGCTGGGTGGCGCTACACGCGCACGGCGGGTGGAGAGCACGCGCGCGTCGCGATCACGGCCAAGCGCCGCGCGATGATCTACGCGCTCACGAAGGGCGACGCGCTCGCCGGCTTCACGCCCGTGCCCGGCGCGACGTTCTCGTACGACGATCGCAAGCGCACGCGCGTCACGATCTTCCAGCGCGCCGTCGAGGCGGGCGACAAGCTCGACGTCCCGCAGAGCGGCTGGACCGGGACGATGATCCTCTTGCCGAAGTGAGTCACTCGGCCTTCGAGAGGTCCTTCACGGACGACTCGCCGCGCGTGAGGCGCTCGAAGATCGCGCGTTCCATGCGCATGCGGAATACATGAGCAACGACTTGTTGATTGTTCGACTATAAGAAGCGCCATGGCATCCGCCGAGTTCGTCTGTTTCGCAGGTTGCGGCGAGCGCTATCCCCTCGACGAGATCGTCTACCGCTGCAAGCGCTGCGGGTCGTTGCTCGACGTGCAGCACGATCTCGACGCGCTCCGCGAGCGCAGCGCCGCCGCGTGGATGACGCTCTTCGATCGCCGCTGGATGCGCACCGAGTGGCCCTTCGGCTCGGGCGTTTGGGGCAAGCTCGAGTGGGTCTACCCGGGCATCCACGACAGCTCCATCGTGAGCTTCGCCGAGGGCGGCTCGAACGTCTTGTGGGCGGAGCGCTACGGGCGCGAGATCGGCGTCGACGACCTTTGGATCAAGCAGTGCGGAAACTCGCACACCGGCTCGTTCAAGGACCTCGGCATGACCGTGCTCGTCTCCGCCGTGCGCGAGATGATCCGGCGCGGCAAGAACGTCCGCGCGATCGCGTGCGCGAGCACGGGCGACACGTCCGCGGCGCTCGCGGCGTACTGCGCGGCCGCAGGGCTTCCGGCGCTCGTCCTCCTGCCGCGCGACAAGGTTTCGATCGCGCAGCTCCTTCAGCCGATCGCGAACGGCGCGATCGTGCTCTCGCTCGACACCGATTTCGACGGCTGCATGCGCATCGTGCGCGAGCTCACCGAGGACGGATCGATCTACCTCGCGAACTCGATGAACAGCCTCCGCATCGAGGGGCAGAAGACCGTCGCGATCGAGATCGTCCAGCAGTTCGACTGGGCGGTGCCCGATTGGGTCGTCGTTCCCGGCGGAAACCTCGGCAACGTCTACGCGCTCGGCAAGGGCTTCATGATGATGCGCGAGCTCGGGCTCATCGCGAAGCTCCCTCGTCTATGCGTGGCGCAGGCCGAGCGCGCGAATCCGCTCTACCTCGCGTATCAGCGCGGGTTCGACAAATACGCGCCGGTGACGGCGCAGCGCACCGCGGCGAGCGCGATCCAGATCGGCGATCCGGTGAGCGTCCACCGTGCGATCCGCATGCTCTCGGCGACCAACGGCGTCGTCGAGCAGGCGACCGAGGACGAGCTCGCGGACGCGGTCGCGCGCGCGGATCGCACGGGCATGTACAACTGCCCGCACACGGGCGTCGCGCTCGCGGCGACGGAGAAGCTCGTGAAGCGCGGGATCATCAAGAAGAGCGATCGCGTCGTGGTCGTGAGCACGGCGCACGGCCTCAAGTTCACCGAGTTCAAGCGCGCGTATCACATGGGGACGCTCGAAGGCGTCACCGCGCGCCACAAGAACTCGCCGATCGAGCTGCCCGCGGATGCGTCCGCGGTGCGACGCGCGATCGACGCGCGCCTCGGGGCATGATCGAGCGCGAGCTGGATGCGCGCTCGCGCCTCGTGGAGACGCCACGCGATCGTGCCGCGCGAGCACTTCTGGACGACCGCGGCCTCGGCGTTCGAGAGGCCTTGGAGCGCGACGAGGATGACCGTCGTGCGCATCTCCGCGGGGAGCGAGTCGAGCACCGCGAGGACCTGCGCGTACGTCTGGCGTAGCTCCGCGGCGAGCCGCGGATCGCCGTGGGCGTCGACCTCGATCGCGCGCTCGATGCGAGGGTCGCCCTCGATCGACGACTCGCTCCGCCTGGCCCGCGCGCGACGCGCGTCGAGCGCGCGATTCACGGTCATCCGGTAGACCCACGTGAAGAACTCGCTGCGCCCTTCGAACCGATCGAGCGTGTGGTACGCGCGCAAGAAGACGTCCTGCGTGATGTCGTCGGCGTCGCTCTCGGACCCGCTCAAATGCAGCGCGAGCGCGAAGATGCGCTTTCGATAACGGCGCACGAGCGCGTCGAACGCGGCCGGGTCGCCGCCCTTGGCGCGCTCGACGAGGAGCGTCGCCGTGGCGGCCTCGCGCTGGGCGTTCATGCAACCTCGCACGCCGGAGCGACAATGGACATCCACGGATTAGACGCGCGAGGTCGGGCGATGGTTGGAGAAATCTTTTGCGCCAACCGCCCGGGGTTTCCCGACGTCTACTCGACGATGCTGATCGAATGCACCTCGTGTGATGCAAAATACAGGGTTCCGGACGAGAAGGTGGCGGGGCAAGACCGTGCGCCTCCGGTGCAAGCGGTGTGGGACGGGGCTCGTCGTGGACGCGCGGCCCGCGCCGCCAGCCGCTTCGGAGGCGAGCGTGATGTTCTCGCTCGCGATGCTCACCCAGCAGGCGCCAAAACCCCCCGCGCCGACACCGGTGGACGACATCGCGCACATCAGCGCAGGTGACGTGTTCGCGCCGCTGCTCACCGCGCCGGCCGTGCCGGAGCCAGCGAGGGCGCCGAGCGCCGTCGCGGGGTGGGTGGCGGGGGGCGCGATCGCGCTCGTTGGGGCGGTGGTCATTCCGGCGGTGCTGATCGCAACGCGCGCGCCCGCGGCGATCGCGAAGCAACCGGTCACGAGCACGAGCACCAGCGCGGACGCGCCCGTCCCGAGTACGAGCGTCGAGTCGCCGATCACGAGCGCGAGCGAGCACCTCGCTTCACCGCCGGCGCCGCACGGGCGAACGAACGCCGTGCCCGTGGTGACGGCGAGTCACGTCGCCAAGCCTCCGCCCCCACCGAAATGTTGCCCGGGAGAAACGGACATCGAGTGCGCGATGCGCCGCTCGGTGGGAAAAGCGTGCGGCTCGTGAGCTACGGCCGAACCGTTCGCGGTTACGTCTGCCCCAGGTAGGCCGCGAGCCGCAAGATGTCGGCGAAGACGCCGCCCGCCGTGACGTCGGGGCCCGCGCCCGGACCCTGCACGATCAGCGGCTGCGCGTGATACCGCGCGGTCGTGAAGGCGATCACGTTGTCCGTCGCGCTGATGCGCGCGAACGGGTGCGTGCGAGGGTAGGGGCGGAGCGACACCGTGGCCTTGCCGCTCGCGTCGTTGCCGTTCGCGACGTCCCGCTTCGCGGATACGTCGACGACTCCCACGTAGCGAAGCACCTCGTCGCGCGCGTCGGCTTCGTCGCGACGGCGCATGATCGACTGGTCCTGATCGATGAGGCTCTCGACGGCGACGTCGGCGAGCTCGATCTCGACGCCCATCTCGCGCGCGAGGATGACGAGCTTTCGCGCGACGTCCATGCCGGAGAGATCGTCGCGCGGGTCGGGCTCGGTGTACCCGAGCTCCTTGGCGCGCTCCACGACCTCGGCGAACTGCTGGCCAGGCTCGAACGTGTTGAAGACGTACGAGAGCGTTCCGGAGAGGACGCCCTCGATCTTCTCGACGCGATCGCCGGTCTGGATGAGATCGCGGAGCGTCGTGATGACGGGCAGGCCCGCGCCGACGGTCGCCTCGTAGAGGAAGTGGCGCGAGAGCGTGCGGCCGAGCGCGCGGATCGCGCGATAACGCGCGAGCGGACCCGCCCCGGCGCGTTTGTTCGGCGTAACGACGTGGATGCCTCGTTTGAGCCACGCTTCGTAGTGGCCCGCGACCTCGTCGCTGGCGGTGCAATCGACGATGACCGCGTGCGGAAGGTGCTCGGCCTGCACGTGATCCGCGAACGCCGCGAGGTCGACGGGGCGCCCCTTGGAGAGATCCGCGGTCGCGAGATCGAGCTCGGTCTCCGAGGTGAGCATCGAGCTTCGGTTGGCGATCGCGCGGACGCGCAGGTCGATGCGATGCTCCTCGCGGAGCACGGGGATCTGCGCGGCGAGCTGGCGAAGGAGCGTGCGACCGACGAGCCCAGGACCGACGACGCCGATCGAGAGCACGCGGTTCGAGAGGTAGAACCCAGCGTGAACGGCGCGGAGCGCGCGGGTCGAGTGTGCGCGCGCGACGACCGCGGAGATGTTCCGCTCCGAAGAGCCCTGCGCGATGGCGAGCACGTTGACGCCGGCCTTTCCGAGCGCGCCGAAGAACGTGGCCGCGACGCCTGGGGCGTTCGCCATCTCGTCGCCCACGGCCGCGAGGACGCTGCACGACGGCAAGAGATCGATGCGCTGCACGTGGCCCGCGCGGATCTCCGGGTCGAACGCGCTCTCCGTCGTCGCGCGCGCGAGCTCGCCCTGCGGCTCCGGGACGGCGAAGCAGATCGAGTGCTCGGAGCTCGCCTGCGAGATCAAGACGACGCTCACGCCCACGTCGCGGAGCGCGCCGAAGAGGCGCTGCGCCACGCCAGGGACGCCGATCATGCCCGTGCCCTCGAGGTTCACGAGCGCGATCCCGTCGAACGTCGAGAAGCCCTTGACGACGCTGCGCCCACGGGCTCCGGTGGCGTCGATGCGCGAGCCGGGATGCGACGCGTTGAACGTGTTGCGGATCCAGATCGGGATGCCACGCGCGACCGCGGGCTCCATCGTGCGCGGGTGGAGCACCTTCGCGCCGAAGTACGCGAGCTCGATCGCCTCGTTGTACGACATGGCCTCGACGACGACGGCCTCGGGCACGCGCCGCGGATCGGCGCTGAGCACGCCGTCGACGTCGGTCCAGATCGTGATCGCCGAAGCGTCGAGGAGCGCGCCGAAGATCGACGCGGAGAAATCGCTGCCGTTGCGCTTCAGCGTCGTCGGCACGCCCTCGGGCGTCGAGGCGACGTAGCCGGTGATCACGATCGTCATGCACGCGGGGTGATCGTTGAGCCACGCGCGCATGCGCTCCGTCGAGACCTCGAAATCGACGCGCGGCCCGAGCTCCGCGGGGCGCACGGTGAGCACGGTGCGCGCGTCGAGCCACTCGGCCGCCGCGCCGCTCGCGCGCAAGTGCGCCGCGAGCATCTGCGCGGACCAAATCTCGCCGTACCCTGCGACGAGCTCGCGCGTCAGCTCGGAGCTGCTCTTTCCGAGCCAAACGGCGCGAAGGACGTCGGTGAGGTCGCGCATGTCCGACGCGAAGATCGCGCCGAGGCGCTCCGCTTCGGCCGCGGGAACGAGCGAACGCGCCGCTTCGACGTGCTTCGCGAGCAGCTCGTCGACCTTCTTCTTGTAGCCGTCGTCGCGCCTCGTCGCGAGATCGACGAGACCGAGGAGCGCGTCGGTCACGCCGGACATCGCGGAGACGACGACGCCCTTGCGCTCTCCCGGCTCGCGCGTGAGCAGCGCGGCGACGTTGCGATAGCGCTCGGCGCCCGCGACGCTCGTCCCGCCGAACTTGTGAACGACCCATTCCGACATGAGGGGCCGCGACACTAGCAAACCTTGGCTGTAGTAAGACAAGGCGCATGATCGCCTTCCTCGGAATGGGCCTGCTCGGTTCGAATTTCGTGCGCGCGCTCCGCAAGCGCGGAGAAGACGTTCACGTGTGGAATCGGAGCCCCGAGAAGGCGCGCGCGCTCGAGGGCGTCGGCGCGAAGGCCTTCGACGACCCGGCTGCCGCTGCGCGCGGCGCTTCGCGCGTCCACGTCACGCTCTCGGATGACGCGGCCGTCGACGACGTGCTCGAGCGCGCCAAGGCAGGCTTCGACGCCAAGGTCTTCATCGTCGATCACTCGACCACCTCGCCGACCGGCACCGCCGCGCGCGCCGCGCGCTTCGCCGAGCGCGGCGTCGCGTTCCAGCACGCGCCCGTGTTCATGGGCCCGCAGAACGCGCTCGACTCGACCGGCATCATGCTCGCGTCGGGCGATCCTGCGCGCTACGAGGCGCTCGCGCCCGAGCTCTCGAAGATGACCGGCAAGCTCGTCTACCTCGGGCCCCAGCCAGAGCGCGCGGCCGCGTTCAAGCTGATGGGTAACGCGTTCCTCATGGCGCTCACGGCCGGCCTCGCGGACGTGCTCGCGCTCGCGAAGGCGACGCACGTGACGCCCGAGGACGCGGTCTCGCTCTTCCAACACTTCAACCCGGGCGCGTTCGTTCCGATCCGCGCGAAGCGCATGGTCGAGGCCGATTTCAAGAACGCCTCGTGGGAGCTCGCGATGGCGCGAAAAGACGCTCGATTGATGATCGACGAGACGAAGCGCGAGCACGTTTCGCTCGACGTCATCCCGGCGATCGCCGCGGCCATGGATCGCTACATCGAGCGCGGCCACGCTCACGACGACTGGACGGTCATTGCCACGGACGCGCTGAAATAGAATCGCGCGCGAACGGTTGCAGGCCATGAGATGAAATCGTTCGTAACGCCTTTTGTCCTCGCGCTCGCGCTCGGCGTGGGCTGCAACCACACCGCGAGCGCGCAACAGCACGCCGCAAACCAACCTCCGCCGTTCGCGTCGCCACCCATGCTCTCGGGCGCGCCGGACGTCGCGTCTCTCGTCGCGAAGGTGAAACCCGCCGTCGTGAACATCACGAGCACGCGTGACGTGAAGGTCCCGCGCACGCGCGGCGGAATGCCGAACATCCCCGGGTTCGAACAGTTCTTCGGCGGTCAAGGCGAAGAAGAGCAGCAAGACTCGACGATGCACGAGTCGGCGCTCGGCTCGGGCATCATCGTCGACGCGCAAGGTCACGTCGTCACGAACGCGCACGTCATCGACGGCGCGACCGTCGTGAAGGTGCGCCTCGACGGAGACCGCGAGTACCGCGCGAAGGTCGTCGGCAAGGACACGCGCCTCGACGTCGCCGTGCTCCAGCTCGAAAACCCGCCGAAGGATCTCCCCGTCGCGTCGCTCGGATCGAGCGACGCCACGCGCGTCGGCGAGTACGTCGTCGCGATCGGAAACCCGTTCGGCCTCGGAAACACGGTCACGATGGGCATCGTCAGCGCCAAGGGCCGCGTGATCGGCGCGGGCCCGTACGACGACTTCATCCAGACCGACGCGAGCATCAACCCTGGAAACAGCGGCGGACCGCTGTTCGATCTCCACGGCCAGGTCGTCGGCATCAACACGGCGATCAACCCGCAGGGCAAGGGCATCGGCTTCGCGATCCCGATCGACGAGGTGAAGCAAGCGCTGCCGCAGCTCATCTCGAGCGGCCACGTCGCGCGCGGCCAGCTCGGCGTGATGATCCAAGGCATGGACGAGGACATCGCGAAGGCGCTCGGCATGGACCGCGCGCACGGCGCGCTCGTCGAGCAGGTCACGCCAGGCGGCCCCGCGGACAAGGGCGGCCTCAAATCGGGCGACGTGATCACGAGCGTCGACGGCCATGACGTCGCGAGCGCCACGGAGCTCCCTCGCATGGTCGCCTCGCACGCGCCGAGCTCGCACATCAAGCTCGGCGTCCTGCGCGACAAACAGAAGCGCGAATTCGACGTCGCGCTCGAGGCCCTGAACGAAGAGCCCACCGAGAAGGCGGAACGACAGAGCGGCGCAGGCAACGTCGAGCGCGGACCGCTCGGCCTCGCGCTCAGCGACGACGGAGGCCACGCGGTCGTCGAGCGCGTCGCGCCCGACAGCGCAGCCGACGGCAAGCTCCGTCGTGGCGACGTGATCGAGGAGGTCAACCGCAAGCCCGTGACCTCCGCGAGCGACGCGATCGCGCAGCTCCGCGCGGCGAAGGACGGCCGGCCCGTCCTCCTCAAGGTGAAGCGCGGAGCCGAGGAGCGCTTCATGGCCATCGAGCCTTGACGGTGGAAGTGACGAGGCGTGCTATGAACCGGACGTGATCGTCGGGGTCCTGCGGCTCACCTTCCACATCCCGCACGCGCGCTCCCTCAAGGACAAGCGCTCGGTCGTGAGGCGTTTCCGCGATCGCGTGCGCGCGCGATTCGACGTGTCGGTCGCCGAGGTCGGCGCTCTGGACCTTCACCAGCGCGCCGTCTTCGGCGTCGCCGTCGTGTCGAACGAGGCCGCGGTGTGCGACTCGGTGCTCGAGAAGGTCGCCCACGAAGCCTCCGTGCAACCCGACGCGATCCTCACGGATCGCGAGACCGAGCTCGTCACGATGGGAGAAGACTGATGCCTGGACCGAAGCGCTCCGTGCGCGTGGGCGAGCAGCTCAAGGTAGCGCTCGCCGACCTCCTCTCGCGCGAGGTGTCCGACCCGCGCCTCGTGGGCGTCGTCGTCACGCGCGTCGAGCTGACCGACGACCTCGGCCTGCTCACGGCGCACGTGCGCATGCTCCAAGGCGGCGACGACGAGAAGACCCGCAAGGCGACGCTCCGCGCGCTCGAGCGCGCGAGCGGCATGCTCAAGCGGCAGCTCGCCGGGCGCGTAAAGACGCGCATCGTCCCCGAGCTCCGCTTCTTCTACGACGAAGGCCAAGATCGCCAGACGCGCGTCGAAGCGCTCCTGCGCGAGATCGACGACGAGCGCAAAGGGCGATGAGCGAGAGACCCATCCCCTCGTCTCACCGCGCCCTCGTGGGGCAGCTCATCGACGGCAAGTACGAGGTCCGCTCGATCATCGGCAGCGGCGGCATGGGCACGGTCTTCGAGGCGAAGCACGTCGCGATCGGGCGCATCGTCGCCATCAAGGCGCTCCACCCGTCGCAGATCGAGAACGCGACCGCGGTGAAGCGCTTTCACCAAGAGGCGTGGGCTGCGGGATCGATCGGCCACCCGAGCCTCTGCGAGGTGTACGACGTCGGCCTCCTGCCGGATCGCGGGCCGTTCATCGTGATGGAGCGCCTCTGGGGCGTGACGATGGCCGAACGGCTCCAGCAAGCCATGCGCCTGCCGATCCGCGAGGCGGTCGCGACGATCATGCACGTGCTCGCGGGGCTCGACGCCGTGCACGAGCGCGGCATCATCCACCGCGACATCAAGCCGGAGAACGTCTTCCTCGCGGAGCGCAAGAACCAGCCGCTCGCCGTGAAGGTGCTCGATTTCGGCGTCTCGAAGGTCGTCGCGGGAAATACGAGCAACGAGTGGGACGAGCGGAGCGCGCTGACGCAGACGGGCATCGTCATGGGGACGCCGTATTACGTCTCGCCGGAGCAGGCGCGCGCGCTTCGCGACGTCGACGCGCGCACCGATCTCTACTCGTGCGGCGTCGTCCTCTACGAGGCGCTCACGGGCGAGATCCCGTACGAGGCGAACAACTTCCACGCGCTCCTCTTGCGGATCCTCCAGGGCAATCCGCGCTCGCCGCGCGAGCTTCGCGACGAGATCCCGCCCGAGCTCGAGGCCGTGATCGCGAAGGCGATGGCGCCCGATCGCGAGCAGCGCTACGGCACTGCGCGCGAAATGTCGCGCGCGCTCGCTCCGTTCGTGAAGTAAGTCAGTCGAGCGCGATGACGTCTTCGTCGGGATCGCGCGCGTAGAGGCGCGCGACGTCGGCGGCGCGCCGCTCGATCGTCGCGCGCTGGTTCGTGTAGCCCTTGTCCGTGATCTCGCCGGCGTCGATGCTCGGCGGCTCGCGCAGCAAGAGGGCGCGCCAGACGCGCGTCGAGCTCCCGGGGCTCTTTTCGTTCCACCGCGCGATGGCGTCGCGCACGTCCTCGCGCGTCGCGCGCGGCGTCGGCCACGCCATGATCGCGATCGCGTCGCGATCCTGACCGCACACGACGACGTCCGTCACGAGCCCGCTCGCCGCGGCGACGACGCCCGTGCGCACGTTCGTGACGCTCACCCAAGTGCCGCTCGAGAGCTTGAAGTCCTCCGCGACGCGTCCGTCGAACAAGAGCCCGCTCGACGGGTCGTCCTCGCGCACGAACCTCACGGCGTCGCCGATGCGATAGAAGCCCTCGTCGTCGAAGGCTTGCTTCGTGAGCTCGGGCTCGTCGAGGTAGCCGGTCATGACGCTCGGACCCTTCACGCGCACCTCGAGCTTGCGCCCGTTCGGCACGAGCTTCAGCGTGACGCCTGGAGCCGGGAGGCCGATATTTCCCGCGCTCTCGAGCGGAAAATGCGCAGAGGTCGCGAGCGGCGACGTCTCCGTCGAGCCCCACGCCGTCGTCATGAACACGTCGCGATCGGTTGCGGCCCTCGCGAGCGCGACGAGCCGCGTCCACAAATCGGGCGGGAGCGCGGCCGCCGCGTAGAACATCACGCGAAGGCGCGAGAAGAACGCGTCGCGCAGCGCGTCGTCGCGCTCGAGGTGCGGCACGAGCATGCCGTAGCCCGCGGGCACGTTGAAATAGAGCGTCGGCGGGACCTCCACGAGGTTTCGCAGCGACGCGGGCAAGAGCGCCTCGGTCGGCTTGCCCTCGTCGACGAGGAGCGTGCCCGCGTGGAAGAGCACCATGTTGAAGTTGTGGTTGCCGCCGAACGTGTGGCTCCACGGGAGCCAGTCGACGAGCACGGGAGCGTCGTCGCGCTCGAGGAACGGCCAGAGCTGCAGGATCATCTGCTGGTTCGCGCAGAGCATGCGGTGCGTGTTCGGGACACCCTTCGGAAAGCCCGTCGACCCCGAGGTGAAGAGGATCTTCGCGACGTGCTCGCTGGTCACCCGAGCCTCGCGCGCGCGCGCCTCGGCGGATGGCGCCCGCGCGAAGAGCGATTCGAGGTCCGAGCCCGTGAGCGTCGGGACCTCGCCGATGGCCGCGAGCGCACGCTCGAACGGCGCGCGCGTCTCCACGTACACGACCGACGGCCGCACCCTTTCGACGACCGCGCGGAGCTTCGCGAAGTCCTTGCTCATGAGCGAGTACGCGGGCGACACCGGAACGAACGGGACGCCCGCCAAAAAACACCCGAGCATCAAGAGCGCGTGATCGACCGAGTTCCCCGAGAGCGCGAGCACGGGCGCAGCGTGACCCTCGTGCACGAGCCAATCCGCGACGCCCTCTGCCGCGCGGAGCGCGTCGGCGTAGGTCACGCGACGGAGCGCGTCGCCGCGTCGCTCGATCAGGAAGTCTCGTGACGGCGCTCGTTCGGCCGCGCGCCTCAGCAAATCTCCGAGGCGCGGCGGGTGCTCTCCGAGCGCGATGGGCGACTCGAGATACCACGCGTCGCCCGCGCGGCGCGCCACGACCTCACGCGGTGCGAGCCGAAGCATCGAGACGAGGTTAGCGCATCACTTCAGCTTCGCGACGTACCAGTTTCCGCGCCACGCGATCATTTCCGCGATCTCGATGCGGCGCACGCGCCCCTCGATCGTGAACGTCAGCATGCTCCGCGTCGCGCGCCAGAGCGGCTCCTTCCACTCGTGTTTGTGAGGGACGACGCGCGAGGTGCTCTGGCCGAGCTCGAACGAGACGAAGACCGCGTTCTCGATCCCCTTTTCGTGCTTGTGGATGCGCGCGACGTGCGACGCGAGGCTCGACTTGAACTTCGACTCGTAGAGCGCGCCCGGATCTTGCGCGTCGCGCGCCGCGACGTACGCCTCGCGCGGCAAGACGATGTCGGCCGCGAGCGACGCGTCGTTCTGCGCGATCGCCTCGAGCAAGTGCTTGGCGCGCGTGTCGAGATCGCGCGCGCCGGCGTCGGGAAAATCCTCGAAGCTCGAAGCTGCTGCGGCCGCGGCGGCGGCCGCGTCGACCGTGACGACCGTCGCGTCCGATTTTGGCGCGGCGTCTTTGGGCGCCGCGGCGTCCGCGCGGGGCGGCGCTCCGGTGGCGTCGTTGCAGCCGCTACAACCCGCGAGCGCCGAGAACAGGAGCGCCGCGGCGAGCCGCATCGTCAGGCCAGGTTGGGCAGCGTCACGACGTCGACGTGGAGGACCTCGTCGAACGCGCAGATCTCTCGGAGGCACGCCTCGCTCGGTCGCGAGATGACGCGGAGCTTCGCGCACGCGGCCGCGCCGCCGTCGAACACCGTGTTCGCCACCTCTTCGACGTTGATGCCGTGCCGCTTGATGACCGCGAGCACGTTCGCGAACGTGCCGACCTTGTCCATCATGCGAATGACCAGCAAGAAGCGCGCGGCCGACGCGTTCACGACGTTGACCACGTTCGGCACGTTGCCCTCGAGGAGAAACGAGCGAATCACGCGCACCGTCTCGGTCGCGATCGCGAGCTGCGCTTGGTCCGTCGACGCCGAGATGTGCGGCGTGCCGTAGATGAATCCGCCGTCGGCGGTCGCCGGGATGTCGAAGCCCTTCGCCTCGTACGTGTCTTTGCCCTTCGGCTCGTCGTGGTGCACGTCGAGCGCGACGCGGAGACCACGCTCGCGCACGGCGCGGAGCATCGCCGCTTGATCGACGAGGTCCGCGCGCGCCGTGTTGATGAGCATCGCGTGGCGCGGGAGCTTCGAGAGGACCCGCTCGTTCACGATCCCGCGCGTGCGGTCGTTCAGCTGGAGGTGGAGCGTCAGGATGTCCGAGCGCGACGCGAGCTCGTCGAGCGAGTTCACGTGCGTGACGCCGATTTCCTTGGCGCGCGTCGCCGAGAGCGCGCGGCCCCACCCGAGCGGCTCGAGGCCGAACGAGCGCGCGCGCATCGCGACCTCGCGACCGATGGCGCCGAAGCCCGCGATGCCGATCGTCTTGCCCCAGAGGCCCTCGGCCTTGGCGAACTCGGAGCGCTGCCACTTGCCGTCGCGGAGCGAGTTGGTGGCGTCGACGATGCGGCGGTCGAGCGCGATCATCATGCCGTAGACGAGCTCGGCGACCGCGGTCGCGTTCTTCCCCGGGCAGTTCGCGACGAAGATGCCGCGGCGCGCCGCGGCGCGTACGTCGATCGTCTGGACCTGCGCGCCCGCGCGGATGATGAGGTTCAGCTCACGCGTGCTCGCGATCGCCTTCGCGGTGACGGGCGTCGAGCGAACGACGAGGATGCCGAAGCCGGGCAACCGCGTCTCGAGCTTCTCTGCGGTGAGGTCAGGCGCGTATTCGACTTCGAGCGGGAGAGCGCGAAGCTCGTCGATGGCGCGCGGGTGGAGCTTGTCGGCAATGAGGAGTCGCATGTGCTACGAGGCGGGAAATCCGGCCGGAACGTACAGCTAGACGCGTCACGTTCCAAGCGAGATCGCGCGGCGTCCGATGCGCGCGACGAGCTTTCCGTCCTCTTCCTCGAGCACCTCGCCGAGGGCGTTCTGCGCGTGCCGATCGAAACGCGCCTCGAAGCGGTCATTTTTCACCTTCGCGTAGAGACGGTCGCCCACGACGCGCGATTTCACGGGATCCCACGGCTCTTCCGTTCCGTCGCTCAGACGAAGGACGACGCGCTCGGGCTCGACGCGAACCGCGCGCACGAAGAAGGGGACGTCCTCGACCGTGAAATACGTCCAGTCGTAGCCGTTCGTGAGGATGAAGCGGCCGTCGTCGGGGTGCGTGGCGATCCACGTGTGCATCGCGGCCTCGAGGCCGGGGTGCTCGACCCGCTCGCCCTCGTGGAAGAAGTGCCCGTTGGCGTCGAGCCGAATGGTGCTCTCGCGCGAGCGCCCTTCGGGCGGCGGCATGCGGAAAAACTCGGGGTGATCGGCAGGTCGCACGGCTTTTCCGCATGTTAAGGCGTGCCTTGACGGGGTGCACCCTGGGGCCTAAAATCTCGAATGCTTCAAAATTATTTGAAACATTCGATGGAAGCCGCCCGACCCGAACCCTCGCTCGAAGCCCGCAAGAGCTCGCCTCGCGAGCACGACGCGGGCGTGCGCGCGATGTTCGACCGCATCGCGCCGCGCTACGACTTGCTGAACCGCATCGTCACGGGCGGGCTCGACGTGCGCTGGCGCAAGCGGGCCCTCGAGGAGCTCGTGCGTGCGCCGCTCGGTCCGCGGCTCGACCTCTGCGCCGGTACGCTCGACTTCACCGCGCTCCTCGCGAAGGCGTGGCCGGACGAGCGCGTCGTCGCGGTCGACCTTGCCGAAGAGATGATGCGCCAGGGCCGCTCGAAGGCCCCGCGCGCCGAGACCGTGGTCGCGGACGTGTGCGCGCTCCCGTTCGAGGACGAGACCTTCGCCGCGGCGACGTGCGGCTTCGGCGTTCGCAACGTGTCGAACGTCGAGGCGTTCGCGCGCGAGGTCCACCGCGTGCTCCGGCCGGGCGGCGTGCTCGTCGTGCTCGAGGCGTTTCGGCCCGAGCGCACGCTGCCCGCGTTCTTGCATCGCGCGTACGTGGCGCGCGCGTTTCCCGCGCTCGGCGCGCTCGTCTCGCGCGATCGCTCGGCCTACGAATACTTCGTTCGGAGCGTCGGCGAGTTCATGACGCGCCGAGAGCTCGAAGGCGTGCTCGCGAAGGCCGGGTTTTGCGCGGTGCGCGGATACGACGTGACGCTTGGCGTGGCCGGCGTCGTCATTGCGGTCAGGGGCTCCGCCCCCGACACCCCCGATCAACTCGAAGCGCTCCGCTCCACTGCGCGCTTCTCGGCGGAGAAGTCTCGATGAAGATCGTCGTGGGCATCACCGGCGCGAGCGGCGCGCCTTACGCGAAGCGCATCCTCGACGTGCTCGTGGACCGAAGGCGAGCCCACGGCGACGTGGAGCTCGCCGTGTGCCTCTCGCAGACCGCGCCCGAGGTCTGGGCGCTCGAGTGCGGCGGCGACGTCCGCGAGCACCTCGCGTCGCTCGACGTGCCTTGTTTTGGCCTGCGCGACTACCGCGCGCCGTTCGCGAGCGGCAGCGCCGGGTGGCACGCGATGATCGTCGCGCCGTGCTCGATGGGCACCGTCGCGCGCATCGCGCACGGCATCTCCGACAACCTCCTCACGCGCGCCGCGGACGTGATGCTCAAGGAGAAGCGCGCGCTCGTCGTCGTTCCGCGCGAGACGCCGCTCTCGGTCGTTCACCTCGAGAACCTCACGACGCTCGCGCGAGCGGGCGCGACGATCGTGCCCGCGATGCCGTCGTTCTACGGCAAGCCCGAGACGCTCGACGGATCTCGATCGACACGGTCGTCGCGCGCGTCCTCGATCACGCGAAGCGTCGAGCACCGCATCGGCAAGCGTTGGGGAACCCCATGACGCCGCTCGTCGAACGCGCGCTCGTTGCGCGAAGGTCTCCTCGACGTGCTCGAGGCGCGGCGCGCGGGCGCGACCCTCGAGAGCTTCGAACGCCGGCTGCGCGACGCGGATCTCCTCGCGCTCGGCGCGCTCGCGGACGCCGTGCGCCGCGACGAGGTCGGCTCGGTCGTGCGCGTTCACCTCGGCGACGTCCCGCCGGGCGCCATCTCCGGGCGAGGCCTCGACGTGCTCCGCGCCGTCGGCGATCGCGCGCGTCCTCGGTCCGCGCGGCGCGCGCGTGTGCGTCGACTTCGGCGCGAGCGGCCTCGAGATCGCGCAAGTCGCCCTCGGCTTCGGCGCGAGCGAGCTCGCGGGTCCGATCGCGAACCGGCGGGGCCTCCCGATCGCCGACGACGCGCACAAAGAAAGTGAAGGGCAAGGGCATGGTCGCCCTCCGCGCGCTCGCAGCAAGAGGAGATCCTCACGCTCGTGCGCCGCGCCAAACGAGAGCCCGTGCCATGGAGCGACGACATGAGCATCGACGCGATCGCGAAGAAGGTCCGCGCTGGCGAGCGCCTCTCGTTCGAGGACGGCGTCGCGCTCTTCTGCGAGCCCGATTTGCTCGCGCTCGGCGCGCTCGCCAACGAGGTGCGCGAGAAGCGCCACGGCGACCGCACGTACTTCAACAAGAACATGCGCGTCGAGGTCACGAACGTGTGCGTCGCGTCGTGCCTCTTCTGCTCGTTCGCGAAGCTCGAAGAGGGCGCGCCCGGCTCGCACACGATGAAGCTCGAGGAGGCCTGGGCCGAGCTCGAGGCGCGGATGGACGATCCGCCGAGCGAGGTCCACATCGTCAACGGCCTGCACCCAGGCCTTCCGTTCTCGTACTACGAGGAGCTCCTCCGCGGGTTCAAGCGCATCAAGCCCGACGTGCACATGAAGTGCTTCACGGCCGTCGAGATCCACTTCTTCGCGCAGCACTACGGGATGACCTACGAGGAGGTGCTCGAGAAGCTCCGCGCGGCGGGCCTCGACAGCCTCCCCGGCGGCGGCGCGGAGATCTTCCACCCCGACGTCCGCAAGCGCATCTCGAACGACAAGGCGACCGCCGACGAGTACCTCGAGGTGCACCGCGTCGCGCACCGAATCGGCATGCGCACGAACGCGACGATGCTCTTCGGCCACGTCGAGACGTTCGAGCACCGCGTCGATCACATGATGCGCTTGCGCGATCTCCAGGACCAGACGCATGGCCTCCAGGCGTTCATCCCGCTCGCGTTTCACCCCGACGGAAACGGGATGAAGAACCTCCCCGCGCCGACCGCCGTCGACGATCTCCGCACGATCGCGGTCTCGCGCCTCTTGCTCGACAACGTCGATCACATCAAGGCGTACTGGGTCTCGAGCGGGCCCGACGTCGCGCAGATCGCGCTCCGATTCGGCGCCGACGATCTCGACGGCACGATCGTCCACGAGACGATTTATCACGCGGCCGGCTCGCGCGTTCCCCAGGGCCTTCGCGAAAGCGAGCTCATTCGGCTCATTCGCGAGGCGGGCCGCACCCCCATCGAGCGCGACACCCTCTACAACGTCGTCCGCGAGCACCCGCGCGTCGCGCTCCCCGAAGCCGCCGTGAAGGTCCGCGAGCGCAAGGCGGGCAAACACCTCGAGGTGCTCTCGTGACCCGAAACTGCGCGTCGCAGCCGTCGGGTATCTGAACGCGCGGCCGCTCTGGGAGCCGCTTCGAGACGACGACCGCGTGGAGCTCACGCTCGCCGCGCCGAGCGAGGTCGCGCGCATGCTCGCGGAGGACGAGGCGGACGTCGCGCTCCTTCCCGTCGCCGCGGCCGCGGCGCTCGGCGACGCGACGCTCGTCGACGCGGGTTGCATCTCGTCGCGCGGGCCCGTGCGGAGCGTCGTCGTGTATTCGGAGTGCCCGACGGACGAAATCGAGGAGCTCGCGCTCGATCTCTCGTCGCGCACGAGCGTCGTCCTCGCGCGCGTCCTCTTGAAGGAGCAAGAAGCTCCGCTTCCGCGGCATGAGGCCCGACGAAGCGCTCGCGTTCGCGCGCGAGCCGAAGCGCGGCGCGGTCGTCATCGGCGATCCCGCGCTCGAGCACGAAGGGAAGCTCGCGCACACGCTCGACCTCGCGACCGCGTGGCGCGAGCGCACGGGCCTGCCGTTCGTGTTCGCGGCCTGGTACGCGCGCAAGCCGCTCGACGCCCGCGCAGGTCGAGCTCTTGCAGAATGCACGCAAAATCGGGCTTGAAACCCGTGATTCCATCGCGAAGAACGAGTCCGAGCGCCGCTACCTCCACGAAAACATCCGCTACGACCTCGACGACGACGCGCGGGCGGGCCTCGCGCGGTTCTTCATCGAGGCGACCAAGGCGACGCTCCTGCCGCCGGTCTCGCGCCCGACCTCGCTCGACACGCTCCTCCAGCGCGCGGCCGACGGCGAGCGCCTCTCCGCCGCGGAGGGCGAGCGCCTCCTCTCCGAAGCGAGCCTCTTCGATCTCGGCCTCGCCGCCGACGCGGTCCGCTCGCGCAAGCACCCCGACGGCGTCGTCACGTACATCGTCGATCGAAACGTCAACTACACGAACGTCTGCACGACGAGCTGCCGCTTCTGCGCGTTCTATCGCCCCGTCGGGCACCGCGAGGGCTACGTCCTCACGCGCGACGAGCTCGGAAAGAAACTGCAAGAGGTCGTCGATGCCGGCGGCGTGCAGATCCTCCTTCAAGGCGGGTTGAACCCCGAGCTCCGCATCGGCTGGTACGAGGATCTCTTCCGCTGGATCAAATCCGAGTATCGCCTCGGCCTCCACGCGCTCTCGCCCGAGGAGCTCATCCACATCGCGCAGCTCGAGTCGATGAGCGTGCGCGACGTCCTCCAGCGCCTCGTCGCCTCGGGGCTCGACTCGGTGCCCGGCGGCGGCGCGGAGATCCTCGTCGATCGCGTGCGCCGCAAGATCGCGAAGGCCAAGTGCACGAGCGAGGAGTGGCTCTCCGTGATGCGCACCGCGCACCACCTGGGCCTTCGCTCGAGCGCGACGATGATGTACGGCACCGTCGACTCGCCGCGCGATCGCGTCCTACACCTCCTCAAGATCCGCGATCTCCAAGACGAGACGCGCGGCTTCACCGCGTTCTTCTGCTGGGACTTCCAGCACGAGAGCGGCGTCCACGTCGAAGCGGGCGACGGCGGGACGAGCCTCTACCTCCGCACGCAGGCGGTCGCGCGGCTCATGCTCGACAACGTCGATCACATCGGCGCCTCGTGGGTCACGCAAGGACCCGACGTGGGCCAGGTCGCGCTGCGCTTCGGCGCGGACGATTTCGGCAGCGTGATGTTCGAGGAGAACGTCGTCTCGAGCGCCGGCACCACGTACTGCATCGACGCGTCGGAGATCGAGCGGCGCATCCGCACGAGCGGCTTCCGCGCGGCTCGCCGCAACGTGAAGTACGACTGGCTCACGACGCCGTCGTGAGAATTTTCGTGGCGAAATCATGCGCATCATCCACGCCGACTGGGTCGTTCTCGGAGACCGCGAGCCGCTTCGCGACGCCGCGATCCACGTCGGCGACGACGGAACGATCGCTGCCGTCACGACGAGCGGCGCCCAAGCAAACGAGCGAATCCACGGCCTCGTCATGCCAGGCCTCGTCAACGCGCACACGCACCTCGAGCTCTCGGCGCTCCGCGGTCGCGTCCCCGGGCGCGACGGGTTCTTGCCTTGGGTCGAGCGTCTCATCGGCGCGCGCGTCGAGCTCCAGGCCGACGAAGAAGAGTCCGCGATTCGCGACGCCGTCGCGGAGCTTCGCGCGTCGGGCACCGTCGCCGTCGGCGAGGTCACGAACGGGCTCGGCGCGGTCGTCCCGCTCGCCGAGGCGAAGATTGCAGGATGCATCTTTCACGAGGTCTTCGGTCAGGACCTCGCGCGCCTCCGCGAGCGCGTGCTCGGGCTCGAGGCCGAGCTCCGCGAGCGCGTCCCGCATTGGCCGTCCGCGCGATCTCGCCTACGCGCCCGCGCCGCACACGCTCTACACGCTCCACCTGGACGTCGCGCGCATGATCCTCGAAGAGTGTCGCACGCGCGGGCGGCGCACGAGCCTCCACCTCCTCGAGCACGCGACCGAGCGCCGCGCGATCGAGCGCGGGGAGGGGCCCGTCGTCGAGTGGCTGCCGAAGCGAAGCCGCGTCGATCCAGCGTCGCTCACGTGGCCGAAGCGGCCCGTCATGGACGTCGCGGAGAATCTCGGCGCGCTCTCGCCCGACGTCCTGCTCGTGCACCTCACCGAGGCGCGCCCCGACGAGCTCGCGCGCGTCGCGAGGGCGCAACTCGCCCGTCGTCTTGTGCCCGCGATCGAACCTCCACATCGAGGGCAAGCTCCCGCCGCTCCTCGCGGTGCGCGAGGCGGGCATCGAAGCGGCGCTCGGCACCGACTCGCTCGCGTCGAACGCGTCGCTCGACGTGCTCGCCGAGGCCAAGTCGCTGCGCGATCGGTTCCCGCAGCGTCCCCGCGTGGGAGCTCGTGAAGATGGCCACGTGGAACGGCGCGTGCGCGCTCGGTCTCCCGCGCCACGGCGTCATCGCCGAGGGCGCGAAGCCTGGTCTCGTCGCGGTCGAAGGCAAAATCGAGCAACGACCCGTGCGCGTGGCTCCTCCAAAACCTCAAAGCGCCGAGGAGGGTCGCTGACGTGATCGCCGCGGTTCGCAGGTACGCGGGGCTCGTCGCGTTCTCGCACACGATCTTCTCGCTGCCGTTCGCGGCGAGCGCGGTCGTCCTCTCGCGCGCGGTCCCGCACGTCCCGCTCACGATCATGCGCGCCGCGGCGATGCTCGCGTGCATGGCGGCCGCGCGCACGAGCGCGATGGCGTTCAACCGCTGGGCGGACCGCGACATCGACGCGAAGAACCCGCGCACGAAGACGCGCCACGTCCCCTCGGGCGCGGTGCGCGCGGGCGAAGCGCTCGGCCTCGCGCTCGGGAGCGGCGCCGTCTTCATCGCGTTCTCCGCGACGCTCGGCTTCTGGCCCGCGGTGCTCTCGCCGGTCGTCCTCCTCGTTCTCCTCGGCTACTCGTACGCCAAGCGCTTCACGTGGGCCGCGCACGCGTGGCTCGGCGTCGCGAGCGCGCTCGCGCCCGGCGGCGCGTGGCTCGCGTGCGGCGCGACCCCCAACGCGGGCATCTTCGCGCTCATGGGCGCGGTCACGACGTGGCTCTTCGGGTTCGACATCCTCTATTCGTTGCAGGATGCAAGCTTCGATCGCGAGCACGGCCTTCACTCCGTGCCCTCGCGCTTCGGCGTCGGCGGCGCGCTCGTGACGAGCGCCGTCGCGCACGTGGTCACCGCCGCGTGCCTCGCGCTCACCGGCGTCCTCCTCCACCGCGGCGCGCCCTATTTCGCCGCCGTCGCGATCGTCACGGGCCTTCTCGTCTGGGAGCACGCGATCGTCGGCAAGGGCGATCTCCGGCGCATCGACAAGGCGTTCTTCGACGTGAACGCTTACGTCAGCATCGTCTTCTTCGCGCTCGTCGTGGTAGACGAGCTCTTGCGTGGGTGAGCCCTCCGATCGCATCGAACCGAAGCTGCGCAAGTGGATCGAGCGCCAGCCGCTCTTCTTCGTAGGCACCGCGCCGCTCTCCAAGAAGGGGCACGTCAACGTCTCGCCGAAGGGGCCCATCGGCTCGCTCCGCGTGCTCGACGACACGACCGTCGCGTACCTCGACATCGTCGGCAGCGGCGCCGAGACGATCGCCCACGTGCGCGAGAACGGGCGCATCGTCGTCATGCTCTGCGCATTCGAGGGACCGCCGCGCATCGTTCGTTTGCACGGCCGCGGCGAGATCGTGCTGCCCGGCTCGAAGCGCTTCGCCGAGCTCATCGCGCGCGCTCGCTTCGACGACGCGTACATCCCCGAGGTGCGGCGCGCGATCGTCGTCGTCCACGTCGCGCGCGTCGCGGACTCGTGCGGCTACGGCGTCCCGCTCATGCGCTTCGAAGGCGCGCGCACGCAGGTGAACGCGTGGGGCAGCAAGAAGCTCGCGAAGGGCGGCCCGCAAGCGCTCGTCGAATACCAAAGAGAGAAGAACGCCAAGAGCCTCGACGGCTTGCCCGCGGTCGACGTCAAGTCAGCGGGTCGAGCTTCTCGAACGGATTCTCGAGGAGCTCGCGCACGGTCTTCGCGAGGATCGACGCGTGGAGCCCGTCGATGAATCGGTGATCGAAGGTCGCGCAGACACGCATCACCTTTCCGGGGATGACCTTCCCATCTTCGACGACCGGCTCGTCGACCACCGCGCCCGGCGCGACGAAGATCGGCACGCGCGTGTACGGAACGAGCGGCACGAACGCCATGTCGAGCCCGAGCGAGCCGACGTTGGTGATCGTCACGCCGCCGAACGCGTCGCGCGGCATCCCGGGCACCTTCAGGTTGAGCGTGTACATGAAGAACGCGAGGACCTTCAGGAACACGTTCATCAGCATGAACGGAATGAGCGCGACGGTGCTCTTGCCCTTCTCGAGCGACACCTCTTTGCGTTGCCGCACGCGATCGATCGTCGCTTGGAGCTCGTCGGCCATCTCCTTGAGCGACTTCTTGTCGGCGTCTTCGATCTTCGCGGCCGTGAGGTCGACCTTGCCGTCGCCCTGATCCGTCTGCACGACGAGGATCGAAATCGTCACGCCTTGGCGCAGGTAAATCTTGTTGAAGCCGAAGGATCGCGTTCGCGTCCGGACAGCGATGGAGCGCCTCGGCGACGGCCTTCGCGACGAGGTGTGTGACTGTGAGACGGACGCCGTGCACCTCGCGAAATCGCTCGATGTACTTGAGCGCCTTCTCCATGCGGATGCTCATCGATCCGTAGACCGTCGGGTCGTAGGCAGTTTGCCACGTGCCGATCGCGAGCTTGCGGAAGCTGGAGATGTGCTGCTTTCGAACGAGCTTGAGGTGCCCCATGCACGCTAAGATACGCCAATGAAGCGAACGAGCGTCGAGCGCGACACCGCGACCATGTCACTCCGGCACGTCGTCCTCGGCGGCGGCGTGTTCGACAACACCGGCGAGCACCCGAACAAGAAGGGCTGGGACATCTTCGAGCTCGGACAGAAGTCGTTCTGGGCCGTGCCGACCGCGGTCGATTGGAGCGTCCCCGTGCGGGAGGACCCCGAGTACGCCGAAGCGATCGCCGCGATGATCGCGTTCCTCGCGCCGGGCGAGAAGGCCGCCGTGCACGGCGCGTCGATGATCTCGACGAAGGTGCAGTCCGAGGAAGCGAAGTTCTATTTCGTCGAGCAAGCCCTCGAAGAGGCGAAGCACTTCGACGCGCTCCGTCGCATCTACGGCAAGATCACCGGGCAAGCCGCTCGGCGAGCCGAGCGCGTCGATCCGCTTGCTCTATTCGTTCGGCGTCGTCGACCCGGACGACGTCGCGTTCATGATGGGCAGCATCAACATCATCGGCGAGCACCTCGCGAACCAGATCTTCCACCGCATCAACCACGTCGCGAAGGACGACACCGTTCGCAAGGTCCTCGCGCTCATCGGCAAGGACGAGTCGCGCCACATCGCCGCCGGGCAGCGCTTCTTCCCCGAGGTCTACTCGCAGTTCCGCAAGAACCGGCACCGCATCTTCGCGAAGAACCTCGCGACGACGATCGTCCTTCTCGCCGCGGGCTACGAGCTCGTCAACCCGATGAAGAAGCTCGACGTCGACCTCGCGAAGATCCTCGACGCGATGTACACGCACTATCAAGAGGTCACCGGCGATCTCCCCGCGTTCCCCGAGCAGGGCATCTACGACGCGCTCCTCACGATGCTCCGCAAGGGCACGCCGCGCACGATCGCGGTCGTGAACAAAGTGACGAGCAAGGACGGCCGCATCGACGCGCGCAAGCTCGTGTACCTGTGCGAGGCGGCGATCAAGTCGCCGCGTGCGCTCCGCGAGATGTTCGCCGCGTGATGCAGCGCGCCGTCGTCATCGGATCCGGGATCGGCGGCTCCGCGGCGGCGATGCTCCTCGCGCACGCGGGCATCCCGACGACGCTCGTCGAGAAGAACCGGCGCATCGGCGGCTCTTGCTCCGGCTACGAAAAGCAGGGCTTTCACGTCGACATCGGCACGCACATGTTCTGCCGCGGCGACAAAGGGCCGCTCGGTGACGTGCTCCGGCGCGTCGGACATGGCGGCGCGATCGATTTCCGCCGCACGAGCGACATCGCCGAGCTCCGCTTCGCCCGCGAGCGCGAGCTCGTCTCGGTCGCGGTGCCCGCGGAGCTTCGGCGCATGCCGCGCTTCGCGTGGAACCTCGCGCGCGCCATGCAGCTTCCGCCCATCGAAGCGGTTCGCGCGGCGCGCCTCTTCGCGCGCATCCTCACGATGAGCGACGCCGAGGTCGAGGCGTGGGACGGGCGGACGCTCGACGAGTTCGTCGGGCAATACACGAACCACGGACCCACGCTCGGCGTCTTCGGGTTCCTGCTCGGGCTCTACTTCATCCTGCCGTTCTGGCAGGTCTCCGCGGGCGAGGCGCTCCACTGCTTCCGCGCGATGGCCTTCGACAACGCGCTCAGCTACCCGCGCGGCGGGAGCATCGCGATCCCGAGCGCGTACGTGAAGCTCGCCGAAGCGTTTCGGCGCGGAGGTTCGCACGGGCACGGGCGTCAAGAGCATCCAAGTCCGCGAGGGCGCCGTGCGCGGCGTCGAGCTCGAGGACGGAACGCTCCTCCCCGCGACGCTCGTCGTCAGCACGTCGAGCCTGCGCACGACCGTGCTGCGCCTCGTCGGCGCGTCGCATTTCCCAGCCGAGCTACGTCGATCGCGTGAAGGGCATCCGCGGCTCGTACATCGCGGTGCAAGCGAAGATCGGGCTGAAGAAGAAGCTCGTCATCCCGGGCGCGATCTGCGGCGGGGTCGGCGACATCGAGCGTCGGCGCGACTCGGATGCCGAGCAGGTCGATATCGTGTCGATGTCGCAATCGGAGCTCCGGCGCATGTTCACCGCGGTGACCGAAGGCCGCGTGCCCGCGATCGTCCCGTTCTACTGCCCCGTGCCGACGAATTTCGACGAGTCGCTCGCGCCGCCCGGACACCAGCTCCTCACCGCGTGCGCCGTCGCGCCGACGAGCGACGTCGCGCTCGACGACCCCGCGCCCGCCTGGGAAGACGCGATGATGCGCGCGCTCTCGCGCGTCGTGCCCGGCCTCGAGGAGCACGCGGTCTTCATCGATCGCTTCTCGGTCGAGTTCATCGAGAAGTGGATCGGCAAGGAGTTCGGTCCCGCGGTCTCGACGGCGCAGACGCCCGACCAGGTCGGCAAGAATCGCCCGCCCGTTTACTCGCCCATCCGCGGCTTGTACTTCGCCGGCTGCAACGCGGGCGCGCGCGGCGTCGGCACCGAGCTCGCCGCCGCGAGCGCGATGGAGTGCGTCGACCGCATCTCTTTCGACATCGGCAGAGACGTCCCCGGCCGCATTCGTTCCCGAGTTGTTGCAATCGCGCCCCCTCCGCGATGAATGACGCGTGCATTGTGCACGCAACGAATGGGAGGCGACCATGCGCATCGCACACCTCTCCGACCTGCACCTTCTCGAGCCGACTGAGCGGCAGGGGTTCGACGTCCGATTCGTGAGCCTAGGCCGGCGGCTCGACGCCGAAGGACGGCTCGACAAGGCGCGCGCCGCGATCGCTCACGCGCGCGCCGAAGGCGCCGAGCACTTCCTCTTCACGGGCGACCTCACCGAGACGGGCTCGCCAGCGCAGCTCGAGGCGCTCGCCGCGCTCCTTGTAGAATGCAAGCTTCGCCCGGACGAGGTGACGCTCGTCCCCGGAAACCACGACGCGTACACCGCGCCCGACGCGTGGCGCGACGCGCTCGACGGGCCGCTCCGCGCGTACGCACGAAACGCCGCGCGCGACCACGGCAAGGTGGTCGACCTCGGAGGCGCGTTCGTGCTCCCGATCGACGCGACGTTCCACCAGCCCGTGACGCGCTCCGCGGCGCGCTTCACGGAAGAGATCGAGCGCGCGCTCGCCGAGCGCCTCGCGGACCCAGCGCTCACGAAGGTCCCCGTCATCATCGCCGTTCACCACCCGCCTCATCCGCGCCCGGGTCCGTGGCAGTGGGTCGATGGCCTCCTCGGCGGAAAGCGCCTCCTCGCGCTGATCGAGCGCACCGAGAACGTCCTCGTCGCGCACGGTCACCTCCACAAGCCGCAATCGCGCACGCACGGCGCAGCGAAGATCCTCGGCGCCGCGGCGATCGTCGACGGCGCCATGCCCGTCGTATTCGGCGAAGCGAGCCGCTCGGTCACGCTCGTCGCTTGAGAGCGCGCGCGGCGCGCGACGCGGCTATGCTCGTGGGTCGATGCGAGCGCACGCGGCGTACGTCTTGTTGATCGTTCTCGGCTGCAAGGACCCCGCGCCCTCGACCCCCGACGCGTCCGCGCCCACGGCTTCGCACGCTCCCTCGCACACCGCGAGCGCCGAGCCCGCGCCGACGCCGACGCCCACGCGCGAGGCCGAGCTCCCTCCGCCTCCGAGCGACGCGGGCGCCGGCGCATGCAAGGTGATCGACGGCCCGACGAAGCTCGCGCGCCCCGGCCCCTTCACGGCCGTCTCGCGCATGGGCTTCGTCGATTTCTACGCGCAGGATCACGGCGCGCCCGCGCTCGCGGGTTCCGTCAAGGTCGACGCGCGCGGCTCCGCGCCGACCGGCAACGCGCCTCCGGTGAGCCCGGCCGAGCGCAGCGCGGTCCCCGCGTGCGCGAGCGCCGGCACGACACATGTATTCTGCACGAATGCCGCGGGCGAAGTCCGCCGCTATCGCCTCGGGAGCGACCGCGTCGAGTCCGACAACTTCGTCGCGCGCGCTCGGCCCGGCTCGCCCGTCGCGGCCGCGCTCGTCTCGGGTCACACGCTCGTCGCGTACTTGCGCGATCGCACGACCAGCGAGGGCAACGTCACCGAGGCCTACGTCGAGAGCGACGACGGCACCGAGACGCGCCTCTCCGAGGACGGCGCGGGCGCGACGTCGATCGCGCTCGCGTCCCGCGGGACCGACGCGGTCGCGGCGTACGTCGACGCGCGCCGCGCGATGAGCCCGGTCCACGCGCGCGTGCTCACGGCCTCGCCCAAGCTCGCGCTCGGAAAGGACGCCGTGCTCTTCGTCGCGGGCACCGCCGAGACGTACACGCGCGTGACGCTCGGCGTCCGAGGCCACACCGCGTACGCGCTCCTGCCGGTCGCGCACGATCTCGCGTTCGGCCAAGCGACCGTGAAGATCGACGGCGATCCGAAGGTCGACTCCCCCGTCACGTGGAGCGAGTACCCGAACGGGCTCGACCCCGCGCCGATCGCCGCGACGATCTCCGCGGACAGCTCGTCCGTGATGGTCGCGCGCGTTCGCCCTTCCGCCGCGAAATTCGGCTCGCCGCGTGTGCTCGAGCTCGGCTCGATCGACGCCTCGAGCGCGTTCGTCCCGTTCGGCGTCGTTCCCACCGAGGGCACGCCGATCGACGTCGCGATCGCCGGCGATGGCGCGAGCGGCGTCGTCATCGCATATACCGGCTATGGTGGTGGCTGGTCCGAACGCCTGAATTGCGCCTCGAAATGAGCCGACGTTGATAAACACCCGCGCCTACTACGACGAGTTCGCCGCCGCCTACGAAGCGCAGCGGCGCCCCAACGATCCGCACGGCTACCACGCGCTCGTCGACGATCTCGAGATCGACATCGTCGAGCGCTACGGCAAGAACAAGAACGTGCTCGAGTGCGGCTGCGGGACGGGCCTCTTGCTCGAGCGCATCGCGCAGTTCGCGCATCACGCGTCGGGCATCGACCTCTCGCCGGGCATGCTCGAGAAGGCGCGCGCGCGCGGGCTCGACGTCCGCGAGGCGAGCGTCACGGCGATCCCGTTCCCGACGCGAAGTTCGACGTGACGTGCTCGTTCAAGGTGCTCGCGCACGTCGAGGACATCCGCGGCGCGCTCGCCGAGATGGCGCGCGTGACGCGCCCAGGCGGCGTCATCATCGCCGAGTTCTACAACCCGCTCTCGTTCCGCGCGCCTCGCCAAGCGCCTCGGCCCGGCCGGTCGCGTCTCCGCTCGCAAGCGCGAGAGCGACGTGTTCACGCGCTTCGATGCGCCGTGGGAGATCGCATCGCATCCTGCCGCCGGGCACGCGCCTCGAAGCGCGCTATGGCGTCCGCATCGTGACGCCCGCAGCGCTCGCGATGCGCATCCCCGTGCTGCGGGCCATCTTGCCACGCCTCGAGCGACGTCTCGCCCCGACGCTGGCCTCGTACCTCGCGGGGTTTCATGTCGTCGTCCTACGAAAGGCCTGATTTTCGCCGGATTTCGCGCCGGCGCGAGCGTGGCAAGGTTCTCGCACACTCGCGCTTCGTGGGTCTTCGCTCCTTCGCTTGCGTTTGCGCGGTCGTCGCGACGTTCTCGTTCGCACGCGACGCGCGCGCCGATGGGCTATGGTCTCGGCGCCACGCTTTGGATCGAAGGCGCGGGCACGTACATGCCAAACTCGCGCGTCGACTCGACGCGACGCGCGAGTCTCGAATTCGGCGCGCGCGAACATCGACGGCTCGACGCCCCCGTTCGGCTTCGCGACCGGCTTCTTCGGCGTCCGCGCCGGGCTCGACTTCGTCGCGTCCGATCGCTGGATCATCCCCGCGTTCGACGTCGGCTTCTACGGCATCATGGGCTTCTACTCGGACACGATCACGTCGGCCGACGGCTCGCTCTTCCGCCTGCACCCCGCGGGCACGATGATGTTCGACGCGGAGCTCCTCGGCTTCGGCGCCCGCTTCAAGAAGCGCCGATGGATGTTCGAGGCGACGATCAAGCCAGGCTTCGCGTTCATGGCGGTGCCCGCCGCCGTCGCCGACGGCAAGACGTTCACCGACACCGACGCGCTCACGAGCGCGACCTTCACGCTTCGCGCCTCGCTCTCCGTGTGCAGGCGCTTCGATCCGCTCGAGCGCCTCTGCTTGAGCGTCACCCCCAACATCTACCAATGGGGCTGGGGCAACGGCGGCTCGGTTTCTTTGCGATGGGAGCTTGGATCATGAAGGAAACGGTGCTCGCGCTTCTCGTCGTGGTGCTCGCATCTGGCTGCGGCTTCACGAGCTCGCATCAGATCTCGCAGAGTGACATCAAGAGCGTCCCCGCGCGCCGCGGGACCGTCATCGCCGATGGCTGCACGCTCGACACGTTCCAGGTGGGCACGCTCCAGACTGCCGCGGCGAAGCTCGTCATCAAGGACGTCGTGCTCGACTGCCTCGTGCCGCACGCCGATGGAAGCGTCGGGCCCGCGGACGCGAGCTCGCAAGCCCAGCTCGACGCGCTCGTCGATCAGCTCCACAAGCTCGGTTATGGCGTCTCGCTCGCCGCGAGCTTCGTCACCGACAACGGCTACGTCTTCGACGGCGCGCAGACCGCGAAGGAGCTCGCCGACAGCGCGTGGGTCGCGAAGGTCGCGACGAACATCGCGCAGGTCGCGACCACGGCGGCCGACGGCGTCGAGCTCGATCTCGAGCAGCTCCCCGCGACGGCGCGCGCGAACGTCACGCAGCTCGTCGCGGCCGTCGCGACGAGCGTGCGCCCCGCGAAGAAGCTCGGCGTCTTCCTCCCGCCGTCGACGGTCGCGCCGAGCGACGTGCCGGGCGGCGACGCGTTCGACGTCGACGGCGCTTGCACAATACACGGATCGATTCCGCGTGATGACGCTCGACTACTCGGGCAACGTCGCGGGCCCCACGATCGACTCGGGTTGGGCCGTCGACGCGGTCCGCTTCGCGCGACTCTCGGCGCCGAGCACCGCGATGGACGTCGCGTTCCCGCTCTACGGAAACGACTTCACCCTCTCGGGCAGCGGCGGCGTTCGCCTCACGACGTACCTCGAGGCGCTCGGTCTCGCCGACACGTACAAAGCGACGGCCGCGCGCGGCGCGACGCAGGAGCTCTTCCTCGACTACAGCGACGAGAGCAAGCAGCCCCACGAGCTCTGGTACGACGACGCGACCTCGACGCTCGTCACGCTCGCCGCGTGGGACACGCAGACGCTCCCGATCGACGTCGGCGTCGTCTACTACGGCTTCGGCGCCGAGGACCCCGCGCTATGGGCCGCGATCGCAGGAGCGAGCCAATGATGCCGCGCCAGCACGGCATGTCCGTCTGCGCATCGGCGGATCGGCGATCCGCTGCGCGTCCCGTCGCTCCTGCCGCGAGCTCGAGCAGCGCTACCTCGTGTGGGACGCGTTCGTCGCGGGCCAGCGTCGCGTCGACCTCCACCCGATCGTCCTCTCGCGCGAGCTCCACGAGCGCGCGGTGTCCGCGTCGGAGTCCGTCATGCGCGCCGTCTCGCTCGCTGCGGCGCGCGCCCACGCGGATCGCGAACGAGCGCGCGCTGCTACCACTTGCCCGCGTCGGCGCAGCGCCTCGCCGAGGCGTCCGCGTTCGCGCGCGACGAGGCCTCGCTCGTGCGCGTCGACCTCTCGCTCGGCGAGGACGGCGACTTTCACGCGTGCGAGATCAACGCCGACTGCCCCGGCGGCCACAACGAGGCGCTCGGCCTCCCGCGCCTCGCGCGCGCCGCGGGTTACGCGCGCGGCCACGATCCGACGCACGTCGTCCCCGCGCTCGCGCAGCGCCTCGCGGATCTCGCGCGCCTGCAGGGCGACGCGCGCCGCGGTCGGCATGATCTTCGCGACCGCGTACGCCGAGGACCTCCAGGTGTGCGCCATCATCCGGCGCGAGCTCCGCCGCATCGGCGTCGAGGCCATCCTCGCGCCGCCGACCGCGCCCGTCCTCGGTCACGACGGCGGCCTCTCGATCCGCGGCATGAAGATCGGTGCACTCTACAGGTACTTTCCTGCAGAATACATGGAAGGCCAGGAGAACATCTCCGACATCGCGCAGGCGGTCGCGAGCGGTCGCGTCCGCACGCTCTCGAGCTTCGCCCACGTCTACGCGCAGTCGAAGCTCTCGCTCGCGCGCGCGCACGCCCACGCCGCCTCGCTCGATCCCGCCGCGCGCGCCGCCCTCGTGGCGCACGTCCCCGAGACGCACGACGTCCTCGACGTCGACGAGTCGAGGCTCCGCCGCGAGCGCGGCGATTGGGTCGTCAAGCGCGCGTACGGCCGCGTCGGCGAGGACGTCGTCGTCGGCCCGCTCCTCGCGCAAGAAGACTGGGAGCTCGCGCTCACGGCGATCCTCGCCGAGCGCCGCGCGGGCGAGTCGTGGATCGCGCAGCGCTTCGTCCGCGCAGCGCCCGATCGAGGCGCCGTGGGGCCCGCGCCTCCTCACGCTCGGCGTCTACCTCCTCGACGGCAAGTTCGTCGGCTACTTCGCGCGCGTCACCTCCGCGAGCCACGTCTCGCACGACGCGCTCGTCTTGCCCGTCTTCGTCGAGGATTGCGACGGCGGAGGCGACGCATGATCAAGCCGTCACCGTCCTCCGCTCGATTCCGTTCGCGGTCTTCTCCTCCGCGTGCGCGACGCAGCCGTGGACGCCCTCGGTCCCCGTCGCGTACTGGTCGCAGCCCGTCCCCGAAGGCCACACGGTCACGGGCGACGTCCACTCGAGCGACGTCATGCAGCGCTGGGCGCTCCCCGAGACGGACCCGTGGGCGCCGTACCAGAAGATGACGCTCCTCACGTCGCTCGACGACATGGACGAATCGACGCGCCTGCCCGACACGAACGCGCTCGACGTCGTCCAACACGCGCGCGACCGCCGCGCAGCGCATCGCCGCCGCGGGTCTGCCCGCCGGACACGATGCTCGTCGTCGATCTCCGCGGTCCCGCGTCGGTCGCGTTCGGCGCGGAGCTCAGTCGCGTCGCGCAGCTCGCCGGTGTCGCTCGTCCTCACGTTCAACAACTGGCCCGCGGAAGACGAGGTCATCCCCGCCGAAGAGACGCTCTCCGCGCTCGTCCACGATCAGCCGCGCGCGAGCTCGGAGGGCGGCGGAGCCCCAGTGTTCCTGCTCGACGCGTGGCGCCTCGCGTTCCGCTTCGACCAGGCCGATCCCGGCTGGGTCGACAACCGCTACATGGTCGTGCGACATGCCGATCGCCGAGGTCCTCGCGCAGCGCGGCATCAAGCGCGTCCTCTACGTCGTCGAGAACCTCGACGAGACCGAGGTCGAAGAGGACGATCTCCACGACGCGTTCGCCGCGTACCAGGCCGGCGGCGTCCACGTCTCGATGATGGACCTCGACGGCTTCCAGGAGCGTCCCGGTCCGTACCCGTGGGAGGCGGCGATGAACGACACGGTCATCGACATCGTGCCGCGCCAGCTCGTCATCAACGACCCGCTCTTCTACGTAGGCGCGCACGGCGGATTCGGCGGCATCCGCGCGACGCCGACGGTCCGCGGCGGCCACGCCCACTGGGGCGGCGGCGGATTCCACGGCGGCGGGCACGGCGGCGGCTAAATCCGAGAGGTCTCAAGCCTGAGGCTCAAAAAAGATCCAAAGGGCGCGACCCACGTACCATGTCTATACTCAACGCCGCATGCGCTCCCGAGCCGTCGAACGAGTCATCAAAACCGGTGCAGTCGTCCTTGCTTTCGCGATCTCCAGCGCCCTCGCGCTGAAGCTCGGCGGGGGCGGCCTCTGGCGCGGCCTCACGCCGATCGCCGCCGCGAGCAACGCGGGCGATCAAGCTGGTCCGTACGACCTCACCCAGCTCAAGGTCGTCAACGAGACGCTCCGCATCGTGCGCGAGAAATACGTCGACCCGAAGCGCGTCAAGCCGCGCGACATGCTCCTCAGCGCGCTCAACTACGTCCAGCGCGACGTCGCGCAGATCATCGTCCTCCACGAAGAGGGCGCCGCGACGGTGAAGGTCCGCGTCGACACGCAGGAGAAAGAGTTCCGCGTCGACAACGTCCAAGGCCCCTGGGACGTCTCCGCGCGCCTGCGCGACATCTTCGCGTTCATCCAAGACAACCTCCGCGGCACCGAGGTCGATCTCCGCGAGATCGAATACGCCGCGTGCAACGGCATGCTCCACACGCTCGACCCGCACAGCGTGCTCCTCTCGCCCGAGGCGTACAAAGACATGAACATGTCGACGACCGGCCAATTCGGCGGCCTCGGCATCGTCATCTCGCTGCGCGATCAGCAGCTCACGGTCATCAACCCGATGCCGGGCACGCCCGCGTCGCGCGCGGGGCTCAAGAAGTACGATCGCATCATGAAGATCGACGCCGAGTCGACGCTCAACATGGGCCTCAACGAGGCCGTCAACCACCTCCGCGGCGTCCCAGGCTCGAAGGTCACCGTCTGGATCCACCGCGACGGCCAAGAGGGCTGGCAGGGCTCGCGTCCGTTCGATCTCCAGCGCGAGACGATCCACGTCGCGAGCGTCGAGCACAAGCTCCTCGACGGAAACATCGGCTACGTCCGCATCAAGCAGTTCATCGCGTCGCCGACGCAGAGCACCTCGAGCGAGCTCGACAAAGCGCTCGAGGAGATGAAGGCGAACGGCGGCCTCAAAGGCCTCGTCCTCGATCTCCGCGGAAATCCCGGCGGTCTCCTCGAGCAAGCCGTGAAGGTCGCCGACAAGTTCCTCGTGAGCGGCCCCATCGTCGCGACGGTCGGAAACAGCGAAGGCCGCGACGAGAAATCGGCGCACGCGCAAGACACCGAGCCGAACTACCCGATCGCGCTCCTCGTGAGCGGCAGCTCGCGCGAGCGCGAGCGAGATTGTCGCCGGCGCGATGAAGAACCACGACCGCGCCGTCATCGTCGGCGAGACCACGTTCGGCAAGGGCTCCGTGCAGCTCGTCTTCAACGACATGCCCGACAAGGCCGCGCTCAAGCTCACGATCGCGCAGTACCTCACCGAGCCGGGCGACATCTCGATCCAAGGCACCGGCATCACGCCCGACATCGAGCTCGACCCGATGACCGTCGACAACCTCGAGATGGACCTCGCCGTCGACGGCACGACGCTCAAGGAGCGCGACCTCTCGCGCAGCCTCTCGAACTCGCGCGCGCACGACGGCGGCCGCCCGACCGAGACGCTTCGCTACGATCTCTCGCAGAAAGATCGCCAGGAGCTCCGCGAGCGCGGCGGCGATCCCGACGAGAACTTCGCGCTCGATTTCCCGATCAAGTTCGCGCGCGATCTCGCGTCGCGCGTCCCGCAGGGCACGCGCCCTGATCAGGTCCGCGCCGCGAAGCCGCTCATCGAGGCGACGCGCGCCGCGGAGCTCGCGAAGGTCGCCGCCGAGCTCGGCAAGATGGGCATCGACTGGTCCGACGCTCCCGCGGGCGACACGCCGCAGACCGCGCCGCCGCTCGACGTGAAGATCGAGACCGACCGCCCGAACAACGAGGTCAGCGCCGGCGACCCGATGACCGCTCAAGGTCACCGTCACGAACAAAGGCACCGCGCCGGTGTACCGGCTCTTCGCGACGACGAAGAGCGACAACGCGATGTTCGAGAACAAGGAGCTCGTCTTCGGCAAGCTCGACCCGGGCAAGTCGAGGACCGCGACCGCGCCGCTCGGCTGGTGCGACGTCGAAGGCCACAAATTCGGCTCGACCGCCGTCTTGCCGAAGGACGCGCCGCGCGTCTGCAAGCTGCCGAAGAACGCGCTCACCCGCGCCGACGGCATCAAGCTCCACTTCGAAGAGGCGCGCAGCTGCGCTCTCGTTCCCCGAGCCCGACGCACGCGTCACGACGAAGGCGCTCGAGCGCCCGACGTTCTCGTACTCGTACCAAATCGTCGACAACCGCCACGGCAACGGCGACGGCCGCATCCAAAAGGGCGAGGAGATGACGATGTACCTGTCGGTGAAGAACACCGGCAAGGGCCGTTCGTACGACGCGCAGGCGAACCTCCACAACCTCTCCGGCCCCGGCGTCCTCCTCCGCGACGGCCGCTTCAACGACGTCTCCAACATGAACCCGGGCGAAGAGAAGAAGCGTCGCGTTCACGTTCGACGTTCGCCCCGAGCTCACCGAGCCCGAGGTGAAGCTCGAGCTCACCGTCGAGGACCAAGACCTCGGCGAGCGCGTCTCGGAGAAGGTGCGCATCCCGATCGAGCAGCCCGCGCCAATCACCGCGAAATCCGTCGGCGATGAAGGCGGGCGCGCAAGGCGCGATGCTCTACGGCGCGCCCAACGCCTCGGCGCGCGCGTTCGGCAAGCTCCCCGCGAACACCTCCGTCAACGTGCTCGGCGAGGCCAACGGCTTCCTCAAGGTGAGCCTCACGCCGACGCGCTTCGCGTTCGCGAAGTCCGCGGATCTCTCCGCGGGCGGCGCGGCAGGCCAGACGGTCGCGTTCGAAGACATCATGCTCCACGCCCCGCCGTGCGATCGAAGCGACGCCGCCCGAGCTCGCGACGAAGGACGGCCACATCAAGATCAACGGCGTCGCCCAAGACGGCGAGCGCCTCCTCGACGCGTACGTCTTCGTCGGCGCGCGCAAGGTCTTCTATCGCTCGAACCGCAACGGCCAGGACCCGAAGAAGATGTCGTTCGAGGCGGACCTCCCGCTTCGGCCCGGCACGAACGTGGTCGCGATCGTCGCGCGCGAGAACCCGGACACGACGACCCGCAAGGTGTTCATCATCCGCAAAGACGGCCCGAACGGCGAGCTCCTCGCGTCGCCCAAGACGGAAGACGATCTCGCCGAAAATGCGGCAGGCGGCGGCGACGACTGAGCCGGAGTAGACTGCCGCGCCCATGAGGCTGCACGTCAACATCGACCACGTCGCGACCGTCCGTAACGCGCGCGGGACGCCTTATCCGGATCCGGTATTTGCCGCGCGCGCCTGCCTCGAGGCCGGCGCCGGCGGCATCACGGCGCACCTGCGCGAGGACCGCCGGCACATCGTCGACGACGACCTCGCGCGCCTGCGCGACCTCGTGACGCTCCCGCAGATCCTGAACATGGAGTGCGCCGCGACCGACGAGATGATCGCGATCGCGACGCGCCTTCGCCCCGACTGCGTCACGCTCGTCCCCGAGCGCCGCGAGGAGCGCACGACCGAGGGCGGCCTCGACGTCATCGGCGGCGGCGCGAAGCTCGGGGAACGCGTGGGCGCGCTCCGCGCCGCGGGCCTCCGCGTGAGCCTTTTCATCGCGCCCGACGCCGCACAGATCCGCGCGTCGCACGCGCTCCACGTCGAGCAGATCGAGCTCCACACGGGCGAATACGCGCACGCGTTCGGGACGCCGAGGCAAGAAGAGGAGCTCGCGCGGCTCGCCGAAGGCGCACGCGTCGCGCACGCGGTCGGCGTCGAAGTCGCGGCGGGCCACGGCCTCACGCGCGACAACGTCGGCGCGCTCCTTCGCATCCCCGAGATCGTCGAGCTGAACATCGGCCACGCGATGATCGCCGACGCCATCTTTCTTTCGATGGCGGGCTCGGTCCGCGCGATGCTCTCGGTCCTCGGCGAAATCCCGCGTACACTGGACACGTGATCGTCGGCATCGGCCTCGACGTGTGCTCCATCGAGCGCATGCGGCGCGCGCTCGAGCGCCACGGCGACCGTTTCTACTCGCGCATCTGCAGCGCAGCGGAGCGCGCGGACCTCGCGCAGGCCGCCGACCACGCGCATGTCGCTCGCCGGCCGTTTCGCCGCGAAGGAGGCCTTCGCGAAGGCGCTCGACGGCGCGCCCGGCGTCGCCGTGGCACGACGTGGAAATTCGCCGCAGCGCGAGCGGTCGCCCGCAAATGGTCCTCTTTCGAGCCGCCGAGTCGCTCGCGTCACGCGCAGGCGCGCTACGCTGGCACGTGAGCATCACGCACGACGCGGGCATCGCCGCGGCCGTCGTCGATCCTGGAATCCTGACTGATCCCCGTCCTCTCGCGCGAACAAATCCGCGGCTTCGACAAAGAGGCCATCGAGCGCCGCTCGGTCCCGAGCCTCGTGCTCATGGAGAACGCAGGCCGCAACGCGACCGACGTCCTCGAGCGCGAGATGCTCGGCGGAAGCGCGCGCGGAAAGCGCGTCGTCGTCCTCTGCGGCACGGGCAACAACGGCGGCGACGGCTTCGTCATCGCGCGCCACCTCCTCGTGCGCGGCGCGCGCGTCTCCGTCGAGCTCGCGGGCTCGCGCGACAAGCTCTCGCGCGACGCGAAGGCCAACGCGGACGCCTGGATGGCGCTCGGCAACCTCGCCGAATCGATCGTCGACACGAAGTCGATCACGAGCTCCATCGACGGCGCCGACGCCATCGTCGACGCGCTCTTCGGCACCGGCCTCGATCGCCCCATCGAAGGCCTCGTTCGCGACGTCATCGAGGCGACGCACGCCGCGAGCGATCGCGTCTTCGCCGTCGACATCCCATCCGGCCTCGACGCACAAACGGGCGCAGTCCTCGGCGTCGGCGATCCGCGCCGCGCACACGGCGACGTTCGCGCACCACAAGCTCGGCCTCCTCACGCCGAACGGCGCCGCACACTGCGGTCGCGTCCACGTCGTCGACATCGGCGTCCCTGCGTCGCTCGCGACGGCGCACGCCGCCGAGCTCCTCGAGCCCTCCGACATCGCGCGCCTCGTCACCCCACGCGCGCCCGACACGCACAAATACCGCGCGGGCCACGTCGGCGTCCTCGCTGGATCGTCCGGAAAAACAGGCGCCGCGCTGCTCGTCGGCCGCGGCGCGCTCCGCGCGGGCGCGGGCGCGGTCACGGTCGCGACGTGGCACGACGCGCTCCCGAGCCTCCAAGCGCGCGTGCTCGAAGTGATGACCACGTCGCTCGACGCGCTCGAGAAGCCGCTCATCGAGGTCGCCGCGTCGTTCGCCTCCGCCAAGCGCGCCGTCGTCGCGGGCCCAGGCTTCGGCACCGACGAGCGCGCAGCGACGGCGATCCGCGCTCTCCTCGTCGGCTACGACGGCAACGTCGTCCTCGACGCGGACGCGCTCACGCTCTACAGCGGCCGCGCGAACGAGCTCGCGTCCTCGCGCGCGAAGCTCATCCTCACGCCGCACTCGGGCGAAGCCGCGCGCCTCCTCGGCACGACCTCCGAAGCCATCGAGTCCGACCGCTTCACCGCCGCGGCGACGCTCGCCAAGAAATCCCGCGCCGTCGTCGTCCTCAAGGGCGCCCACACGCTCATCGCGAACCCCGAAGGCCGCATCGTCATCAGCCCCATCGCGAACCCCGCGCTCGCGACCGCAGGCTCCGGCGACGTCCTCGCGGGGATCATCGGCGCCAACGCGTGCAACATGCAACCATTCGACGCGGCGTGTGCCGGCGTGTACCTCCACGCAGCCGCGGCCGACATGTGGACCGCCGGCGGCCGCCACCGGGGCCTCCTCGCGTCGGAGATCGCCGACCAGGTCCCAAGCGTGCTCGCCTCACTCGGGCGCTAGAAAGCGACAGATCGTTCGGATCCGAACGATCCGGCGTGTTCCGTCGCCCACGTCTCGTGTTCCACAAGACCCGCGCCGTGAGCGCAAGTCCTTGGAATGACACCAGCAAACCGACGGTATCGAGGTTGCTCAAGCAGTGGTCATGTCCGCACTCGTCGCCCACGACCAAAAGACCTTCGACACCGTCCTCGTTCGCCTCGTCCCGGAGCTCCGAGGCCGCGCGCTCCGCCTTTGCGGAAACGCCGCCACGGCCGACGACCTCGTTCAAGACACCATCGAGCGCGCGCTCAAGTTCCGCGCGCAGTACGAGCTCGGCACCAACCTCCGCGCGTGGGCGTACCAAATCCTCTTCAGCGTCTTCGTCACGCGCTACCGCCGCTGCCGCCGCGAGAAGAACGCGCTACGCGATCTCACGATCGACCCGAACGCGTGGACGCGGCCCGCGCGCGACCCCGCCCCGAGCGACTACGGCCTCACGCGCACGACGCGCAAGAAGCTCGACGCGATGCCGCACACGTTCCGCACGGTCATCGAGCTCGTCGACATCGAAGAGCGCAGCTACCGCGAAGCCGCCGCCCGCCTGAACATCCCCGTCGGCACGGTGATGAGCCGCCTGCACCGAGGCCGGAAGCTCCTCGCGGATCAAATGCGCGAAGCCGCCTGATCACGTCACTTGGCGCGCGGCGCCCAAGGCACGTCGGCGACGCGCCGCTCGTGATTCTCGCGCCGCGCGAGCACGAACAGCAGATCGCTGAGCCGATTCAAGTAAATCACGATCTCGCTGCGCGCCCCGCCGAGCGCGATGATCCCGCGCTCGGCGCGCCGGCACACGGTCCGCGCGTGATGCAGTGACGCCGCCTGCGGCGACCCGCCCGGCAAAATGAAATTCGTGAGCGCCGGCAGCCCTTCCTCCGCCGCGTCGATCGCGTGCTCGAGCCTCTCCGCGTCCCCCGCGTCGAGCCGCGTCATCGGCAGCTTCTCTTCCTTCCCCGGCACGCACGCGAGCTCCGCGCCGAGCGCGAACAAATCCACCTGCACGCGCCCGAGCACGTCTTCACTCAACTCACCGAGCTCGAGCGAGCGCGCCACTCCAATGACCGCGTTGAGCTCATCGACGGTCCCATAAGACTCGACGCGGGCGTCATCCTTCCTAACGCGCCCGCCGCCGAACAGCCCCGTCGTCCCGTCATCCCCGGTCTTCGTGTAGATCTTCACGCGCCGGAGTTAATCACGCGCGGTGAATCGCGGCCATCGCCGTTTGGTTCTTGGTGTCGACGTACTCTTTGTAGAAGTCGATCGCCTTGTTGAGTAGCGCCTTCGCGTCGTTCTCGTTGTCGTGCGCGTCGTCCGCGATGCGCTTGAAGGTGGCCGAGGAAGCCTCGTGCATCTTCTCGTCGGCGTCCTTGTCGCTGATCGCACCCTGAAAGACCCCGTGCGCGATCGACTGCGCGGCCTTGGAGAACGTCGACCCGCCACCGAGCCAAGCTGCACGGAGCTTGTCGTTTTTCTGGTCAGCGCCGGTGTCCGTGACTTGTTTTGCCTCGTTGATGCCCATGCCGACATCGCAAACTCCTTCGCCAATCTGGAGTGCACCGTCGACGACGCCTTGCCAACGCTGCAGGTTCGCTTTGTCGTGAATGTCCTGAACCGCGGCGTCATCGGCTTTGGCCTGCGCCGAGAGCGCGGCGTCGCGCATCTTTCGTGACGTGTCGCTCTCGCTCTTTGCCGTCTGCATCGTGAGCGCCGCGAACATCGCGCCGGGATCGCCGGTGCAGATCATCTTCGCGATGTTCGGCATGAGGCTTGGCTCGGTGTTGGCGTGTGACTTCGGTGCGGCTTTCTGGCCCGGAGCCTCCGAGACGGATTCCAGTGCACCACTGATCGATCCTTCGATTCTCATGACTAAACCCTCGCTGACGCGATCACGAGCGTCTGTGCCTGCGTTTGAATGGCGCCGCTGAGCGTGCGGAGCGCCCGTTCATGCGACTTGTCCGTGTCCTTCACCCCATCGATCACCCACTGCGTGAGTTGCTGAAGATGTGCGATCGCGAGCTGCGCCTGTTTGGCGTCCGCGCCGCGGTCCGTCGCGTCCGCCGTGTACTGGCTGGCGACGATCGTGGTGACGCCGTTGCCGACCTCGACGGCACCGTTGACCACGTCGGCTGTCGCTTTCACGGCGCCAGCGGCGCTCTTCCCCGCGTTACCGACGCCTCCAACTGAGCCTGTCAGCGCACATACGGACCCAGCGATCCCGAAGGCCATTGCTGCGTCCTGAAAGCCTTTGTCATTCACAGCGCTCAGGCTCTCTTGTCCGATCTGGCATGATGCGCTCGCGATCTGGCCGACCGAGCCGAGGACCCCGATCGCTGTCTTCGCTCCCGCCGCGGCAAGGTTAGCGATCCCGGCACCACCGCTGCAGACCGCGGACAAGATGCCAGCAGTGATCTGGAACGCTTTTTCGGCGTTCGGATCGCCCGTCAACTTCGTGAGCACCTGCGCTTCCCCCTCGGCGAACGCGCACACCGAGATCGCGCACGCAGCGACACACAATGCCGAACCTGCGCCGCACGAGAGAACCGCAGCAACGGCAGAAACCGCGATCGCAACCACGGATGCAACCTTGCCGAAGATGCCCCAAGTGGCCGCGTTGTCCTGCGCCTCCTGCTGTTTCTTGAGGGCGTCGAGTTGCTGGTTCTCCTCAGCCTTTTCCATTTGGGCGTGTTGAGCGACGCGGGCCTCGCCACTCGACATGTTGGTTGCGCGTTGTTTGGACAGCAGCGCGTAGAGCATCGACATGCCGTCAGTCGGCAACGGGGCAAGCGGTGAGGGGTCGGGCATCAGCACCGGCCTCACATTCACGGAGTCCGGCGGTCGATGGGGCGTGCCGAAGTCGATTGCACGCGTAGGCGAAATGCTGAGCGAACTGTTCATGACGCCCCTCGCTCATAAGCGACGAGCGCGGCGAGCTCTTCGTCGTCGAGGTCACGCGCGAACGAATCGGCGCAATCGATCGCCTCAGCCGCCTCCGCATCGTCGCCGTGCTCGCGCAGTAGTCGAGCGAGCGCTATTGCGCACCGTCCGCTCTTCGCGAGGCTGACCCCCGTCACGTACATCTCGCGCGCGATCACCCTATGGGTCGCACCTTCGTGCGCTTGGCCGAGGCCGAGCCAACCGCGCTCGTCCTCGGGTTTTGCTGTCGCCATCGCGCGGAATACGTCTGCTGCGTCCTTGAAGCGCTCTTGGCCGAGAAGCCAGTGGCCCGTGGCGTAGAGCGCTTCGAGTGCTTCATCAATCGCAGTCATGGCACCCTCACTTCCCGATGTTTTCGGCGATCTTGTTGCACTGGTCGCCGAGCGACTGGACGAGGTTCGTGCACACCTGAATCGCTTGCTGCCGCTGGGAGACGAGCGACTGGAGGCCGATCATCGACAGTTCCGATGACGAGTTGATCTGCTTCTGGACGTCGTTGACCGGGTTCACGACGCTGTTCTGAAAAGTCGTTGGGCTGAGGGGATCCCCGAGCTTCTCGATGTTGTTCGCGAGATCGACGAGCGCGTTGTACTCGGGGCTGTCCTTGTCCAAACCGTGCAAGGCATCTCGAATCGCCTGCTCTGCGTCGTGAATTTTGTTCGTTGCGTCAGTTCCTTTGAGCGTGTCGCTGGGGATCGCCATGCGCGGGTCGCCCAAGAGCTTCGACAACAGCGAGGAGACTTGGTTCGAGTGTTGCTGCTGGGCAAAGGCCTCGTTGACCTGCGTATCGAGGCCCTGCAGACGCGACTGGCAGTACGCCATGAGTGAATCAGGTGTGAGGTACGCACAGCCCTGCATCGCTTGAGCAGCAGCAGCTTGCTCGCCCTGCCACATCTGCGAGACGGTCTGCGTCTGATTTGGGTTGTTTTGGATGATGTACGACATGACGTGCTCCCTCTTATCCGCGGATTGCGGTGCAGCTGACGTTCACGACGGCGCGCACCGTGCACGCCTCGTCGATTGAACGGAGGGTTTCCTCCGGGATGGCGATGCCGATTTCGCCGAGGGACTCGAGCGACTTCATCGCGGATTCGAATTGCGCGTTTTGGCGTTCGAGCTCTTCTCGGAAATTTCGTGCGTCCATCGCGGACCTCCGTTCACGAGCCCATCGGCCGGTGGGAGGCGCGGTTGCGCACAAAAACAAACGCGGAGGGCCCTTTCGGGCTCTCCGCGTTTCGTGCGCTGCGGGGGTCTAGGAGGGGACCGCGGCGCTTACGGGGATCAGGCTTGGAAGATGCTGGCCACTTCGGCCGCGAGCTTCTCTTCCGGCACCTTCTTCGCGAACGCGAGCTCCTTCATGAGGAGGCTCTTCGCGCGGTCGAGCAGGTGGCGCTCGCCGAACGAGAGGTCCTTGTCGAACTTGAGGCGGTGCATGTCGCGCAGGACCTTGGCGACCTCGTGCGGCGAGCCGCTCTGGACCATCTCCGTGTAGGCGCGGAAGCGGCGGCTCCACGGCTGCACGTCGACGGCGACTTCGCGAGCTCGCATCGTCTCGAGGACGGCGTCGGCTTCTTTGGAGCTCATGATCGAGCGGAGGCCGCCGGCGGCCGCGGCGTTCGCAGGGACCATGACCTTCATGCCGTTGTCGAGGATCTTGAGGACGTAGAACACCGCGCGGGTGCCGCCGAGCTCGCGCTCGTCGACCGCGGTGATCTCACCGACGCCATGCTTGGGGTGGACCGCTTTGTCGCCGAGCTTGAACTGCTGCTTGGTGGGCGCGATCGCCGAGATCGGCGGGCGGACCATGGGCAGCCCAGTGGGAGCTCCCGGGGCCTTCGGAACGGCTACGGCCGCGACCTTGGGACGGCCGGCGGGCGGCGTCGAAACGGGGCGCGGAGCAGCGCTCGGGCGCGAGGTGCGCGCGGTCGCGACCTTGGCGACTTTCCGGGCTGATTTCACGGGTGTAGCGGCGGGACGCGCCGTACGGGCACGAGCAGAGCGGAGGGACATGCGGTTGGGACTCGGGGGTTTTGGGCTCAGCGGGCTGCGATACGTAGGGTCGCTGGGCGGGTTGGGAAGGCCTCGTAATTATCGGCTGTGAGCCCTCAACGAGGTGGCGTGCCCTAACATTCCCAAGGGTCGGTAGTCAATGGCACCGAATTATTTCATGATCTCATCAATTTGCGAGCCGGTCGCGGAGCGTGCTCCGGACGCGAGACGCGAAGCGTCGATAACGGCGTAAAGCGATAGAATCGTTGGGGTTGTCTTCAGTATTGGACCGCGAATGGGTTCGTTCAATCCGCACAAGCGGCCGAGATCGCTACGGGAAATGCTTTCGACGGCAGCGGCGAAGCGCTGGCCGGCGGCTTGGGCGTCGTCGTTCCAGGCGCCTAGCAAATCGACGGTCACGTCGAGCTTGGTGCGGTGATCGTTCGGATCCGAACGATCGTCGATGTGGGGACGCACGGCGATGGCCACGGCCGTCGCGGCGCCGAGCAAGCCGGCGAGACCTTTGGCGGAATCCCCTTCGAACGGACCAGGAAAGAAAATGCGGACCGGCGCGTCGCCGAGGGCGGCTGCCGCGGCGTCGAGCGGCGCCGTTTGGAGCGCGGGACGCGCGCGCTGCAGTTTGTGGAGCGCAAAGAGCTCGGACACACGCAATGGCCCGACGCGATTCGGGACCGCGTGGGTCTCGAGCGCGGCGACGCGACGCCCGAACGCGACCATCTCGACGTGATCACCGAGCACGTCGCCGTCGAGCCGGACGATGGTCGAGAGTGGGCCGCCCGGCTTGTCGACGAAACGTCCGGTGACGGCGGTCGTGCGATCTTTGAAGGCGCGCTCGAGGCGGGCGCCGTCGAAGTCGTCCTGTCCGAGGTAGAGCGTCGTCGGGCCGTAGCTCGCGACGACCAGGTCTTCGAGCTTGAGGAGGTCGACGCCCGCGTGACGCTCGGAGAACGTGCGGAGCTGTGACTCGGGAATGACTTGGAGGACGAGCGGGAGGAGCTCCGGGTGGGCGAGGAGCTCGCGTGGGTGGGCGTCGACGAGCGAATCGAGGCCCGCTGTGGGGGCGAGATCGACGAGCGCGGGGAGCTCGATGGGCTTTTCGGTGGGCGCGACCTGCGCCGGAGGGCCGCAAGAAACCAGCAGAGCGAGCGAGATCGTTCGGATCCGAACGATCGTGGCTGTCAGCGAACGACTTTGACCCACGCGAATCGCCGGTTCTTCGACCCGACCCGCAAGAGGTACCGGCCGCCCGAGGCGAGCTGGTGTTGCGGATCGCGCATCGGTTTTTGATCGAGCTCGACGCCACCTTGCTCCACCATGCGGCGGCCCTCGCTCGTCGATTTCACGAGGCCCGCGCTCGAGAGCGCCTTCGCGATCCAGAGTGTGTCGCCCTCGACCTTCACCTCGTGCTCGGCGACGTCGCTGGGGACCGCGTCCTTCGAGTAGATGCTCGCGAAATCGGCCGCGGCCTTCTCGGCGGCGGGCGCGTCGTGGAAGCGCGTGACGAGCTCGCGCGCGAAGATCGCCTTGATCTCCATCGGGTTTCGGCCGCCGCGCTTGTCGGCGCGGAGCTGCGCGATTTCCTCGTTCGATTTGTCCGACAGGAGGTCGAAGTACCGAAAGATGACCTCGTCGTCGATCTGCATGACCTTGCGGAACATGGCGAGCGGGTCTTCGGTGAGGCCGATGTAGTTGTCGGCGCTCTTCGACATTTTTTTTCCGACGACTTGGCCGTTCTCGATGCGAGCGTCGATGCCCTCGAGCAGCGGCGTGGTCATCACGAGCTGCGCGCGCTTGCCGTATTTGGGCATGATGTCGCGGCCGACGAGGAGGTTGAAGAGCTGGTCGGTGCCGCCGAGCTCGACGTCGCTCTCGAGCGCGACCGAGTCGTAACCTTGAAGGAGCGGGTAGAGGAACTCGTGCTGGTGGATCGGCCTGTTCTCTGCGTAACGCTTGGCGAAGTCGCTGCGCTCGAGCATGCGCGCGACCGTCATCTTCGCCATGAGCTCCACGATCTCGCTCGGCTTGAGCGCGTCGAGCCACTCGGAGTTGTAACGAACCTCCGTCGCCTTCGGGTCGAGGATCTTGAAGGCTTGGTCCGTATAAGTCTTCGCGGCGCTCTGCACTTGCTCGCGCGTGAGGCGAGGTCGCAGCTCGTTGACGCCCGTCGGATCGCCCACCATCGCCGTGAAATCGCCGACGAGCAGCACGACGTGATGCCCGAGCTGCTGGAATTGCCGCATTTTCGCGAGCAAGACGGCGTGGCCGATGTGCAAGTCGGGGCGCGTCGGGTCGAAGCCCGCTTTGATGTTGAGCGGGCGCCCAGAAGCGAGCCGCTCTTCGAGCTCGGCTCGGACGTGGACATCGACGACGCCGCGCGTGAGGAGCGCGAGTTGGTCTTGCGGAGTCAACTCACTACTCGTCGGAGGTCTCGTCCGTGTCGTCGTCGTCGTCGTCGTCTTTGCTGTCGCCGCCCGTGATCGGCAGATGGCGGCTGCTGTTGACCAGCTCTTTCAGCTCTTTGCCGACCTTGAAGAACGGAAGCCGCTTCGCGGGCACGGGCACGGGCTCGCCCGTGCGTGGGTTGCGACCCGAGTACGCTTTGTACGGACGCACTGTGAAGCTGCCGAAGCCACGGATTTCGATGCCTTCGCCGCGCTCGAGCGCTTCGGTCATCGCATCGAAGATGCAATTGACGACGAGCTCTGCGCGCGCCTTCGTGAGGTTGGCTCGCGCCGCCATGGCGTCGATGAGCTCGCTTTTCGTCATGGTCCCGACCTCCCCGAAACGTGCAGCGCGTTTCACCGAAAAGATGAAGTAAGTCGCGGCTTAGGTCAATGGGGGAGGAGCTCGACCCGGTCGATCGCTGCTGGGCCGTTCGAAACGTGCAGGACGAGGGGGACGTCGCCCTGCGCGAGCTCTGCTGTTTCGGCGGAAAGCTCGATGCATTGAGGGAGATCGTTCGGATCCGAACGATCTCGCGCGAACGACCACTTGAGGGGGCCGAGGGTGAGGGCGATGGGGCCATCGCCGGGGCGCGAGAGCAAGACAGGGCGCACGCTCCACGATCCCGCTCGGGGAACAGGGACGGCGATGGTCACGTCGCCTTCGGGGGTTGGGTGGAGGGCGAGTACCTGGCCCGCGGATGGGCAATTCTGACGCGCGCCCGTCGCGTACGTGGGCTCGGCCCACGCACCGTGTTGGGCGAGTGGAGGCCAGTCGACCTCTGTCTCGAAACGCCACAGCTCTCGTCCCGCGACCTCCGCGGCGGGCGGCGTGAAGGGGAGGAGCGTCGGCTCGGCGTGCTCGGCAGCGGTGGAACCGAATCGGTAGGCCCACGTCGGCGGGCGACCGAGTTGCTCGAAGAGGAGGCGGTCGTGGGCGTCGTTGCGCAGGCGCGCCACGACGAGGCCGTGTTTGGCGTCGGTGACGCTCGGGTCGTTGGCGAGGTCGAAGCCGTGATCCGTATCGATGAAGAGGAGACCGGACTCGATGTGGGCCTCTTGCAGGCGCTCGGGCTCGAACATCGGGCGGCCTCCGTCACGCGCGGCGAGGGCGAGGTGGTCGTAGGACGCGTGGAGCGCGAACGCGATCGCGACCAGGCCGACGAGGACAGCGGTCTTCTTCTCGAACGCGATCGCCGGAAAGAAAGACGCGAGCGACACGGCGACGAGCGCGTGCTCGATCGGGAGGATGTCGGCGTAGAAGCGCGCGCCGCCGCCGGGGTAGTCGCCGTCGAAGTAGAACGGGAGGTACGCGAGGACCTGGAGCGCGACGAGCGCCCACGCGATGCGGAGGCGGGGCGTGCGACGCGCGGCCGCGAAGCACGCGGGCGCGGCCATCAAGAAGACGGGCCACGCGTCGAGCGCATCGGAAAGGTGCATGTGGAGGCGGCGGAGCGTCGTGCCGAGCGCGGCGAGGAGCGTGAAGCCGTGCGAGAGGCGCGCGCGAACGAAGTCGCCGTGCTCGTGGATGCAACCGATGCCGTCGCCGAAGCCGTAGCGGAAGCAATCGGGCGGGCCGTCGCTCGTCGCGTAGTACGCGCGCTGCGTCGACGCGAAGAAGCTGCCCGTCGCGGCGTGCTGCGCGGCGAGGAGGAGGAGGACGCCGGGGAGGACCGCGAGCGCGAACGCGGCGAGGTTTCTCGCGGGCGCGCGGCGAACGAGGAAGACAGACACGGCGAGGATCGGGAGCGTCGAGATCGGTCGCGTGCACGCGACGAACCCGATGCACGCGCCGAGGACGACGAACGAACGAAGCGATGGCGCGCGCGCGGCGCGGAGCGCGAAGAGGAGCGCGAGCGTCACGGCGAGCGCGGTCGCCGCGTGCGACATGGGATCGGCGGTGTGATAGCGGAGCGCGCTGCACGCGATCGAGAGGATCGCCGCGAGGCGCGCGACGGGCTCGCGCGTCGCGTCGTCGGTCGCGAGCTCGTGCGCGAGCGCGTACGTGGCGATGGCGAGGGCGGCCGAGAGCGTGATGCCGACGATCATCGGCGAGCCGAGGACGAAGCCGATCGAGAGGAGCAGCGGCCATCCGGGCGGGAAGAGCCCGGCGATGCGATCCGGCGATTGGAACAAGAGGAAGCGTCCGCGGAAGCTCGCGGACGGAAACGGGACGTGCCACGAGAGATGACCGTGCGAGAGCGCCTTCGCTTGGAGCACGTACGTCGTCGCGTCGATGATGCGCGGGCCGCCGCGGAGGTAGTGCGCGGCGTAACCGAGCGTGAGGAACGCGGCGACGAGCCCCGCGCCCGTGAGGAATCGCGCGCGGCTCGCGCGATGCGCGCTCTCGAGGACATCGCGCGAGGCGAGCGTCGCGAGGATGCACGCGAGGCCGAACGCGAGCGCCGCCCACGCCGCGTCGTCCGGCGGAGGGCCCCATCGGCCGAGAACCACCGCGAGCTTCGACGGCGTCAAAACGATTGCCCCACCCACATGTGGAAGAGGGGGAGCTCGCCCGGACCGTCGTTCGCGATCTCGACGAGGACCTGCGCGTCGCCGACGAGGTCCGCGGGGACCGCGATGATGCGCTCGTCCCAACCGTCGATCGGCGCGAGGTCGATCGTCGCGATCTCCGAGCCGTTCACGCGGACGCGCATCTTCGAGGCGCCGGCGGGCGCGGTGCGGAACGCGAGCTGCGTGGGGCGATGGGGCTCGAGGTTCTTGAGCGTGAAGCGCTCGGTGGCTTGCGCGTAGAGGATTCGCCCGCCGTCGAAGACGTCGCTCTTCGGATCGGCGAGATCAGGGAGGATCTTCATGTCGGTCCAGCCGCTGCCGCGCGAGACGGCGTAGCCGTGCTCGCGCTCGCTCACGAGATCCGCGAAGTCGATCGCGTCGCGCACGCGGCCGATCGCGACGCGTGGGCGCTCGCCCGTGCCGAGCACGTGCCAGTCGGCGCGGTAGATGACGTCCTCGTAGCCGCCGCATATGACGTTGCCTGGCGCAGGAATGCGCGCGACGACCTCGCTCGAGAACCACGTCGGGAGCGTGCCCCACCACGACGGGTAGATCGCGAAGAGATCCGGGCGGTCTTCTTCGGGCATGCGCTCGATGAGCTCGATGCTCGCCGCGAGGCCGTTCACGCCCGCGCGCGCGAAGGGCAGGTCGTGGTAGCCGCCGAGGCCGATGATGTCGAGGCCGGGTCTGTTCGACGAGTAGACGAGGGCGCCTGCGTCACCGACGAGCACGCGACGCGGACGAAGCCGCGCGAGCACGCCGCCGGCGCGGACGTGTTGATCGCGGATGTTTCGGCACGCGCGGCCGAAGAACCATTTCTGGTCGCGCACCTTCGCGATTTGGTGATCGCTCGCGACGAGGAGCGCGGCGGCAACGATGGGCGCGCGGAGGACCCAGGCGCGGAGCATCAGCGCGACGCCGAGGCCGATCGCGAGCGCGATCGTCCACGCGAGGCGGAGCTCGGGGATCGTGTTCGGCGGGCGAAGCACGATCGCGACGAGGTGCGCGCCGAGCGCGACGGCGAACGCCGACACCACGAGCGATGGGCGCGCGGCGCGGCGGAAGAGCGCGCACGCGCCCAGCGCGGCGCAGACGAGGAGCCACGCGACGGCGGGCATCGTGTAGCGCTCGTTCTGCCAGCGCACCTGGCCGTTGAGCGCGACGACGAGCATCCACGAGACGACCTGCCAGACGAGGATGAGCGCGTACTTGCGCGTCTCGCGGACGGCGAGCGCGAGCAGCGCGAGCACCGGCACGATGAAGTCGACGAACGCCCAGTCGGTGAAGTGGTACTCGAGGTTCCTGAAGATCGCGTACCGCAGGTTTTGTGTGTAGTCTGCAAGCTTCTCGTCGACGGAGAGGAACGGGTTGTTGATCGCGAGCTTCACGATCGCGCCTGCGGCGCTCGCCTCGCCGGTGAGCGCGCGGTTCGCGACGGACTGCGCGACGAGCGCGAGCACGGCGGGCGTGCCCGCGCGAAGGAGCGTCGCGACGCGCTCGCCCCTCGTCAGCCCGCGGCCGAGCGCGGCGGCGACGCCGAAGCCCGCGATCGTCGTCGCGGCTTCGGGTCTCGTGACGACCAGGAGAAAGCCCGCGCCGCCGAGCGCCCAGCCCATGCGTGCGCGCGCGCGCGCGTCCTTGGCGTCTTCGAAGCCGAAATACGCGAGGAGCGCGAGCGCCCAGACGCCGAGGAGGAACGCGACCTCCATGCCGCTCCACAGCGACCAATCGAGCGCGCCGAGCGCGAGGAACATCGGCGGCAAGATGAACGACGTGAGGCGCGCGAGATCCGTCTTGCGCGGTGCGAGCGAGCGCACGAAGAGGCCACGCGCGGCCCAGAGGCAGACGAACGTGCAAGTCATCGCGACGATGGCCGCCCACTTCATCAAGAACGCACCTTGGAAACCAAGGAGCCACCCCGCCGCGAGCACGAACGGGTAGAGCAGGCTCGTGTTGCCGGAGGAGAAGCCGTTGCCGGAAAACCACTCGAAGGGGTGTCCCTCGGCGGCGGCGCGCGCGTAGTCGAAGTGGATGAAGACGTCGTCGAGCGGAGCGCTCCATTCGCCGCCCGTCTGCAGCATCATGTAGCCGTAGAACTGGCGCGCGGACGCGATCGTGCAGACGGCCGCCCAGAGCACGTAGAGAGCGCGGTCGTACCGCAGGACGAAATCGCGCAGTGCGCGCACGCGGGTCGTATACCACTACGAGGCATGCAACGCGGCGGTTCCGGAGGATTGCCTCATATCGCGCTCGCGGTCGTCGCGGTCGCGGCCGGCGGAGTCTACGCGATGCACATGACCGAGATCGCCGTGCCCGTGGGGGTCGCGATCGGCGTTTCCATCGGCGCTTGTGCGCTCCTTTTGACGGATCGCGCGCCCGCGAGCGCGAGCCTCGCCATCTCGGCGATCATCGTCATGCTCGGGCTCGCCGTCGCGGTCGCGCTCGGGCAGGACGCGGGCCGAGCGGGGCGCATTTTGCGAAACCTCGGGTGGGCGCAGGCGCTCTTGAGCGCGTGGGTGACTTACGCGACCGCCGCAACGCAGGTGACGCCGAAGAGCGCGATCGCGACGTTCGGCGACGAGTCGCGCGCCCGATGGCGAAGCGGAGATCTCGCGTTTGGCGTCGAGCTCGCGGGGCGCATCGTCGTGCGCGCTCAGCCGAGCTGGGCCGCGCTGGTCCTCGAGACCGCGTGGCCGGAGCCGCGCCCCGATGCGGTCACGGAGCTCTTGGGCGTGGCGGCGACCGCGAGCGCCGACGCCGCACGCGCGATCCTCGAGCGCATGCGTGAAAAAGGCGGCACCGAGGCCGCCGACGCCAGGTGGGCGCTCGCGCGGACGGCGTGCGAGGTGGTGGTCGAGGCTCGGACGCGGGCGGACGAAGACGACGTGGGCGGCGCAGCTGTGGCGCGACTCGTCGTCGCCGCCGCGAAAGTCGTGCGTGACGACGAGGACGCCGTGCGGATTTTCGCCGCGGTCGTTCTCCCCGCGATCGCTCGACGTGCTTGAGCATCGGAACCCTGCAGGGTAACGGTGAGGGCGCCATGAGACGGGCTTCGACGATGGCCACGTGCCTGCGAGTCCTCTCGGTCGTCGCGCTCGCGTTCCTCGCGATCGTGTGCAGCGCGCCGCTCGCGCTCGCGCAGGACGCGGTGAAGCAGCCCGTGGTCGTCGCGCCGGTGCTGAAGAAGGACTCGCCCGCGACGTACCCAAAGCAAGCGCTCGTGGACGACGTGCGCGAGACGGTCACGGTCACGCTCGTCCTCACGATCGACGCGGGCGGCACGGTGACGAACGCCGCGCCCGAGACTCCGCGCGGGCACGGGTTCGACGAGGCCGCCGTGGAAGCGGCGAGCGGTCTCGAGTTCACGCCCGCGACCAAGGATGGCAAGCCCATGGCCGCGCGCGTGAAGTACGCGTACGTCTTCGCGCCGCCCGCGGGCAGGCTCGTCGGACGCGTCGTGTCACAGCGTGGCGATCGTGCGCTCGCCGGAGCGTCGGTCACGCTGCGCGAAGCGAACGGGACGGAGCGCACGACCACGACGGACGACACGGGCTCGTACAAATTCGACGAGGTGCCATTCGGCGATTATCGCGTCACCGCTCACGCCGAGGGGTTCGTCGATCAGGCGTCGACGCAGTCGATCGCGCCCGGGCAAGAGGTGAGCGCGCTCGTGCGGCTCGCGCCCGTCGCGGTGGCAGTCGCGGCGCAGACGGCTGACGCGGGCGCCCAGAAACCGATCGAGGACGTGGAGGACGTCGTCGTGCGCGGCGAGAAGCCCCCGCGCGAGGTGACGAAGCGCACGATGGATCAGCGCGAGCTCTTGCGCGTTCCCGGCAGCAACGGCGACGCGCTTCGTGCGCTCCAGAATTTGCCGGGTATCGCGCGACCGCCCGGGCTCGCGGGCTTGCTGATCGTCCGCGGGTCGTCGCCGCAAGACACGCAGATCTTCGTCGACGGGACGGCGATCCCGCTCGTCTACCACTTCGGCGGGCTGTCCTCGGTCGTGCCGACCGAGATGCTCTCGAAGATCGATTTCTATCCGGGCAACTTCAGCACGCAATACGGCCGCGCGCTCGGCGGCATCATCGACGTCGGCGTGCGCGACCCGTCGCCGCCGTGCGACGGAAAGCCGCGCCGCGGAACGGTCACCGACACCGCGCCCGGCGCGACGTGCGGCATCCACGGCCTCGCGCAGGTCGATCTGATCGACGCACGCGCGCTCGCCGAGGGGCCGATCGGCAAGGGATGGAGCTTTGCGGTCGGCGCGCGACGCTCGTGGGTCGACACGTGGCTCGGGCCGGTGCTCACGGCGACGGGCGCGAGCGTCACGGCGGCGCCCGTCTATTACGACTGGCAAGCGTTGGTGCAAAAGGACTGGAACAAGAACCAGCAGTTCCGGCTCCTGTTCTTCGGCAGCGACGATTGCGTCGACATCCTCACGAAGGACACGAGCGCGACGCAGCCGGCGCTCGTCGGCGACGTGAGCCTGCACACGTTCTTCTGGCGCCTCCAGGCGCGCTACAAGCAGCGCTTCGACAAGGACACCGAGCTTCGAGTCGTCGCCGCGTTCGGCGAGGACAAAATCGATTTCTACCTCGGCAACATCTACTTCACGCTCGACACGCTGCCGCTGAGCGGTCGCGCGGAGCTCTCGCACCGCCTCTTCGCGGGCGCGACGGCGAACGTCGGCATCGATCTCGTGTGGACGCCGTACTCGGTGAACGCGCAGCTGCCGAAGCCGCCTCCGCCAGGGCAGCCCGCGGGCGGCCCGTTCGGGAGCACGCCGGCGGTCGCCGCGTCCGAGACCGGGACGAACTATCTTCCGGCCGCGTACGCGGAGCTCGAGCTCACGCCGTGGAAGGGCGCGCGCATCGTGCCGGGCGTGCGCCTCGACTACACGAAGGTCACGAACCGCTGGGATCTCGCGCCGCGCGTGATCATGCGGCAGGACGTCGGTCCGGCGTTTCCGCGCACGACGCTCAAGGGCGGCGTCGGCGTCTTTTACGAGGCGCCGCAGCCGCAGCAGACGGATCCCGTGTTCGGCCAGCCGAACCTCGTCTCGGAGCGCGCGATTCACTACAGCCTCGGCGTCGAGCGCGAGTTCACCAAGCAACTCGAGGTCTCGCTCGAGGGCTTCTACAAACAGCTCGACAGCCTCGTCGTCGCGCAAAATGGAAATAGCGGACAGGGTTGGGTGTACGGGCTCGAGACGCTGATTCGATACAAACCCGACAAGCACTTCTTTGGTTGGGTCGCCTACACGCTCTCGCAGTCGCTCCGGAAGGATTTCCCGGACGGGCCGGTGCGCACGGCGCCGTTCGATCAGACGCACATCCTCACGGTGCTCGGGAGCTACAGGCTCGGGCGCGGCTGGGAAGTGGGCGCGCGGTTCCGTCTCGTGAGCGGAAATCCGTACACGCCGAACACGTATGGGTTCTACGACGCGAACTCGGGCGTGTACCTGCCGCTCACGAGCTTTCCGCCGAACAACTCGCGATTGCCGCTCTTTCACCAGCTCGACATCCGCGTCGACAAGACTTGGAAGTTCAAATACTGGCAATTCGGGATCTACGCCGACGTTCAGAACGTCTACAACTCCGGCAACGTCGAGGGCGTCAGCTACAATTACAACTTCACGCAGACGTCCTACATCACGGGGTTGCCGTTCTTGCCGAGCATCGGCCTGCGAGGTGAGCTGTGAAGTCTTTACGTGCTCTTCTCTTCGTCGCGCTTGCGATTGCGTGCGGGCCCGCGGGGTTCGATCCGATCGGCAAGCTCCAGAGCGTGCGCGTCCTCGCGGCGAAGGCCGACGCGCCGTACGCGAAGCCCGGCGACACCGTGACGCTCACGATGGACGCGTTCGACGCGCGCACGAACCTCGACGCGGGCGCGTCGTCGATGAAGATCTACTGGCTGCCGTTCCTCTGCGAGGACCCGTCGAATGACTTGTATTATGCATGCTTCTCGAGCCTGGTCTCGGGCGGCGGCGGCGACGGCGGCGCGGGCGGCGGGGTTTTTCCGCCGAACCTCGACGTGACCGACTTGTTGAAGCAAGGGATGTCGACGACGTTCACGATGCCGAGTGACGTCATCACGAAGCACGCGCCCGTCGCGGGCTTGCCCGAGCAGTATGGCGTCGTGTTCACGTTCGCGATGGCGTGCGCGGGGCGCGTGAAGACGCTGGCGATCGATCCGACCTCGGGCAATGGGCAGACCGTGCCGCTCGGGTGCTTCGACGACGCGGGGAACCAGCTCGGGCCCGATGATTACGTATTCACGTTCGCGCGCGTGTACTCCTACGAGACCGCGACGAACGCGAACCCCGAGATCGACGGCGTGACGTTCGACGGGCAGACGATCGACACGAACGCGGGCGTCGTCGTGCCGCGCTGCGATCCGAACGTGTCGGGCTCGTGCGACGCGCACAAGGTGAACGTGACGATCCCGGACTCGAGCTGGGAGCTCGCGACGGGGTCGCCGGTCGAGCCCGACGGGACCGAGCTCCACGAGCAGATCTGGGCCGATTATTACTACACGCTCGACGGGTTCGACTCCGACGGCAAGCTCATCTTCGACGCGCGCACCGGGCGCGTCACCGAAAACGACAACAACTACCTCGCGCCGAGCATGCCGGGGCAGGGGAGGCTGTTCATCGTCGTGCACGACAACCGCGGCGGCGCGGCGTGGGTAGACTTCCCGGTCATCGTGAAGTGAGCGCGAATGTTATGATCGTGGCGTGAGGCGCGCGTCATCCATTCTCGCCCTCGTGGCGATCGTCGCGATGGCGTGCTCGAGCGGACCGAGCTGGACGTGGCCCGAGGCGGACTTCGCCGATCAGGGCGGGCTGCCGTTCGATCCGAGCTTGATCATCGATCAGACGGCGTCGCTCACCGATCCGTACGCGCTGCCGCTCGCGTCGAGCGTGCAGACGTTCTTGCTGCAGACGCCGTACGGGTCGGAGAGCTTCCTCGCGACGTACGCGTCGAACGGCGTCAGCGCGTCGACCGCGATCAACGACGCGGCGTCGACTTATCAAATCAATCCACTCGTGTTTCTCGTTCGCGCGCAGATCGATCAAGCGCTGCTCTCGCAGACGACGTATCCGTCGCCAGCTTCGCGCGTCGAGTACGCCTTCGGCTGCGGGTGCGACGTGACGCCTTCGCCGTCGAATCCGACGCCGCGTTGCGATCCCGCGTTCGCTGGGTTCGACAAGCAAGTGGATTGCCTGGCTAGGACGCTTCGGAGCTACCTCGACTCGGTCTGCGGCACGGCGCAGACGACGCCAAGCGGGTGGGCCGTCGGGGTGACGTCGACCACGCTCGATGGAGTCGGCGTCACGCCTTACAACGAGGGGACGGCAGCGCTCTATCAATATGCGCCGATCGTCTTGCAGAACAAGCAAGGCGGTAATTGGTTTTTCTGGAACGTGTATCAAGAGTTCGCCAATTTCCTCGCGTATCCAGGGGCGGTCGGGGAAAGTTGGATTGGCGATCCGTGCTGTGGAAACGCGGCGTGTCCGTACACCGGCGGAGCGTGCGCGGTGAACGTGCCCGGCGGGCTGTGCACGGCGGCGTGCTCGGCGTCGAACCCGTGCCCGAAGGATCCGCAGCGCAACGCCGTGTGTCGCAGCGACGGGTTTTGTCTGTTCGACTGCAGCACCGATCCGTGCCGGCAGGGGTACGTGTGTCAGACCGTGGCGGTCGCCGGAGGCGGAACGGGGCTCGCGTGCTTGCCGGCGAACTGAGCCCCGAGCGCGCGCTCGAGGGCGCGTAGCGTGGAGACGGCGACTTGGCCGGATGCAAGCGTGCGCTCGTCCTCGGGGCGGCGGGCGACGTGGGCGCGGACGCGCAAGAAGGATGCAATGTACACGCTTTCGCGGCCGAGGCCGGGCGCGCGGCCGTCGCTGCCCCGGAACGCGCGCGACGCGGCGAGGAGCGCGTCGCGGAGCGGGGTGTCGTGCGCGCGCACGAGCGCGCGCACGACCTCCACGAAGTCCGCGCCGCGCCGCATCGCGGCGGCCGCGACGTGCCTCCGCGCGAGCTCGACGCGCCGCCGCGCGTCGAGCAGGCCCTCGCGCTCCTCGTAGAGGAGCGCGAGGCCTTCTTGGTCGTCCGTGCCGCGCGCGGTGCCCAAAGAGAAAATCGGGTGCGCGCGCTCCGCGCGCACCCGCGGGAGCACGTGGCCGAGGACCTCGTGGAGCGCGACGCGCCGGGCCGCGCGCTCGGAGAGCGCGCGCCCCCGCGCGACGTACACGGTGCGCTCGCCGGTCGCGGCGAGCGCACCCAGGGCGTCCACGGTGCGCACGGCGAACGGCGCGCGGTGCGCGCCGATCGCCGCGCGCACCTGGGAGACCAGCGACCGCGGATCGCTCGCGTCGCTCGCGATCCGCTCCCCCTCGTCATCTTCCGCGGTGGCCTTCGCCCACCGCGCCGCGACCGCGTCCGCCTCGCGCCGCGCGCTCGGCGTCGCCGAGAACCGCTTCTTCGCGAGGTCCCCGAAGCCGACCCGGCCGACCCGGCCGACCATCGCCGCCTCGAGCTCGAGCTCGACAATACGTGCAGAATACAACGATGCGAGCGCGGGCGTGGCGCGCGCACGGACGCGTCTGCCGAGCGCCCCGAGCTGGAGCAAGACGTCCTTCACGTCGCGCTGCTCGTACACCCAGCGCGGCAGCTCGGCCTTTCCAGCGGTGAAACACGCCTCGAGCCGGTCGAGCTCCGCGTTGGCGTTCCGAGGAGTCGCCGCGCCGATGAGCCGGACCGCGCGCATCACGGCTCTGGCCTCTTCTGTGACTTGTCCTCGCACCTCGCCCACAGTAAACAAGCTCCGAGTGAAGAAGAACTACGTCCTCGACACGAACGTACTGCTCCACGACCCCCGCGCGATTTTCCGATTCGAGGACAACGACGTCATCATCCCGATCTACGTGATCGAGGAAGTCGATCAGTTCAAGCGCGAAGGCACCGAGCGCGGCCGAAATGCGCGCACGATCGCCCGCCTCCTCGACGATCTCCGCGACAAAGGCGGCTCGCTCTCGACCGGCGTCCCGCTCGCCTCGGGCGGGAGCCTGCGCGTGGCCGTCCCGGCGAAGCGCCCGGAGCTGGCCGTACGCGATCGACCACGCGGCGATGGACGCGGCGATCCTCCAGACCGCGTTCGACTGCCGCGAGCAGGACGGCGGCAAGCCCACCGTGTTCGTCACGATGGACACGAACCTCCGCATCCGCGCCGACGCGCTCGGCATGGTCGCCGAGACGTACGAGAACATGCGCGTCGAGGCCGAGCGCCTCGACACGGGCATCAAGGAGATCGACGTCGACGGTCGCGACATCGACACCTTCTTCCAGGAAGGCCGCCTGCCGCTTCCGAGCGACGGCATCCACGCGAACCTCTGCATCCTCCTGCGCGATCGCGAGAGCCCCTCGCACACCGCGCTCGGTCGCTACGACTCGACGCGCCGCGAGCTGGTCGCGCTCCGTACGCCGCGCGAAGGCATCATCGGCGTGCGCCCGCGCAACAAAGAGCAGAGCTTCGCGATCGATCTCCTGCTCGACGAGAGCGTCCGCATCGTCACGCTCGTCGGCAAGGCCGGCACCGGCAAGACGCTCCTCGCGATCGCCGCGGGCCTGAAGAAGACGATCGAAGACGGCACGTACACGCGCATGCTCGTGTCGCGCCCCGTCATGCCGCTCGGACGCGACATCGGCTACCTCCCCGGCGACGTCGACGAGAAGCTGAACCCGTGGATGCAGCCGATCTTCGACAACCTCGAGTTCCTCTTCTCGAGCGGGACGCGCCGCGGCCCGCGCGCGTACGCGGAGCTGCTCGAGAGCGGCCAAATCCAGGTCGAGCCGCTCACGTACATCCGCGGCCGCTCGCTCCCGCAGCAGTTCATCATCGTCGACGAGGCGCAGAACCTCACGCCGCACGAGGTGAAGACGATCATCACGCGCTCGGGCGACGGCACGAAGATCGTGCTCACGGGCGACCCGCAACAGATCGACAACCCGTACGTCGACAGCGCGTCGAACGGCCTCACGATCGCCGCCGACAAATTCCGTGGCGAGAAGCTCGCGGGCCACATCGTCCTCGCGAAGGGCGAGCGCAGCGATCTCGCCGAGCTCGCGGCGAACCTCCTCTAGTTCCACTCGCAGAAGAAATCGGCGCTCGTCCTCGAGTACGAGCGCATGCGAATGGTTCCGTCGAGCTTCGCGTGGCGCATCACGCCCTCGAAGACGCCGACGTTGTGCGAATCGAGGAAGTTGTGGACGTCGCTGAGGCGGATGATGGCCGACTTGGGTCCTTCGCGCTGGATCGCGAGCGTCGCCGGTCGCATGTGGACGGCGTACGAGCGCGCCATCGCTTCGATCGTCGCGATGGGCCCCTCGGCCGAGCCGAGCACGACGCGACCGACGGTCGACTGGAGGAGCACGTGCGGCGCTCCTCGACCGAGCTTGCGCAGCCCCTCGCGAAGCGGGTTCTTCGGGTAGAGGAGCCGCGCGACCTCGACGAGGATCTGGCAGTGTTCCTTGAGCGGATAGGGCTGAAACGCGGTGTAACGCGCGCGCGCCGACCCGACGACGTGCCCCTTCTGTCGTGCCAGCGCGGCCGTGCTCTCGAGGAACATCCCGGTCATCGTCGCGGTCGCCGGGATCGCTCGAATGCACCCTTCGACGTCGAGAGGGCTGGTCCACGGGGGCTCGGTCCACATGCGCGCATGATACAAATGAAATCGTGAATCGTTGGCTCGTGCTCGTGGCGCTCGTCGTCCTCGCGGCGCCGCTCGCGATCGCGCAGACCCAAGGTCGCGACGACGGCACCGAAGAAGGCGAGGCCGTCCCGAGCGCGGCCGCGTCTGCGCCCCTCGCGCCCGCGCACGCGCTCCCTTCACCGCACGCCGTCGTGCAGAAGGACGGGATGGTCTTCGTCACGGGCGGCCGGTTCACGATGGGCACGAGCGACGCAAAGGCCGCCCCGAACGAAAAGCCCTCGCACGAGGCGAACGTCGGCGCGTTCTGGATCGATCGCACGGAGGTCACGGTCGGCGCGTACCGCGCGTGCGTCGACACTCACAAATGTGCGCGCCCGCAAGCGTCCGCGCCGACGTGCACCTACGACCTCGGTGACGACGCGCTTCCCGTGAGCTGCGTCCGGTGGGAAGACGCCGACGAATTCTGCCGCGCGGAGAACAAACGCCTCCCGAACGAGATCGAGTGGGAGCTCGCGGCGCGCGGCGGCGGCGCGTTCAAGTACCCTTGGGGAAACTCCGCGAGCTCGTGCCTCCTCGCGGCGACGCTGCTCCACGACGCGACCGGCCGAAGCTGCACCGGCCGACGCCCCGCGCGCGTCGGAAGTTATGCGATGAACGTGAGCCCGTTCGGCGCCGTCGACATGGCCGGCAACCTCGAGGAGTGGACCGCGACCTGGTACGTCGAGCACGTCGCCTCAGGCGCGCGCCCCACGTCCGGCGCGAGCCACGTCCTCCGAGGCGGCGGCTGGCTCTCACGCCCAATCGACTCGCGCACCACCGCCCGCAATTGGGGCTCAGCGCTCGAAGCCGGGGCGAACGTGGGCTTCCGCTGCGCCAAGGACTCCTAAACGGTGAGATCGTTCGGACCCGAACGATCTCCACGAAACCCGCAAGAACCTGCCAAATTCGACACGATCGTTCGGCTCCGAACGATCGTGTGGGTTTCACCCCAAAAAAACAAGATTCAGTTCTTACGTTCCGTCGACGCCACGTACGCCCGCATCGACTCGATGATCTCCAGCGGCACCGCAAGCACCACGGTGTTCGACGCCGAAGGGCCGAGGCCGTCGATCGTCTGGAGGACGCGGAGCTGCATCGCGCCGGGTGACGCGGCCATCGTAGATGCGGCTTCCGAGAGGGCCGCGGCCGCTTGGCGATCGCCGTCGGCCTTGATGATCGTCGCGCGCTTCTCGCGCTCGCTCGAGGCTTGGCGCGACATCATCTTCTTGAGCTCCTCGGGGACGTCGATGTCCTCGAGCTTGATCGCCTCGACGTGCAGGCCCCACGCCTTGCTCGCGACCTCGACGTTCTGCGCGATCTCCGCCTCGAGGCGCTCTTGGTGCGAGAGGAGCTCGTCGAGCGAGAGCTTGCCGACGACGTCACGGAGGGTAGCCTGGGCGAGCCGAATGATGGCCTGCCAGTAGTTCTCGACCTTGATGGCCGCGGCCTCGGGGTCGATGACCTTGAAGAAGATCACGCCGTTGACCAGCACGGGGACGTTGTCCTGCGTGATCGCCTGCTGTTTCGACACGTCCACCGTCTGGACGCGCATGTTCACGAAGAGTGGCGTGTCGATGACCGGAATGAGCAGGCGAAGGCCCGGATCGGCCACGCCCTGGAATTTGCCCAGGCGGAGCACGACCATGCGCTCCCACTGCGCCACGATCTTCACGCTCGCGCGGAGGAACAACCCCACGAAAAAGCCGCAAATGACGGGCAACCCGAAGGCGATCGGGTCGCGCGTCTCGGCGCCGAGCACGAATCCCACCGTCGCGCCGGCCAAAAGCGACAGAACGAAGAGGAGCGTGGAAATCGGGGTCGACGGACGCATGGGCCCGCCAACAGTACAGGAATGCCGCGCGGCGCACCCCGGTTGACTACGGCCCCCCGAAAGTCTATCCCTCGCGGGCTTTTTCCATGCTGATCCTCCAACCCGCCGCGCCCAAAGCCGGCTCCCCCGTCGCTGCTCCGGCGCAGCAAACGCAAACGTCCACGCAGGCGCCGTCCGGCGGAGGTGGTCAGCCGCCGCCGTCGATGGGCATCTTCGGGTCGCCCATCTTCCTGATGCTCCTCTTTTTGCCGTTCATCTTCATGATGTGGCGGCGCAACAAGAAGGAGACCGAGGCGCGCGGCAAGATGAAGAAGGGCGACAAGGTCGTCGCCGGCGGTCTCGTCGGTGAGATCATGGACGTCGACGAGCGCTTCGCGAAGGTGAAGATCGCGCCGGGCGTGACGGTCCAGATCGTCGCGAATGCGATGTCGCCGCTCGAAGAAGCAAAGCCCGCCGCCGCCGCCGACGCCAAAGACGCCAAAGCGAAGGACGCGAAGGCGAAGAATCCGGTGGAGTCGAAGTGAACATGCGAGCGAGCCCGAAGGGCGAGCGGCTTGCCTATGCCGACCGACCAAAGGGAGGGAAGGCATGAACTCGTCGCGCCGCAACGCGCTCATCGTCATCGCGCTGTGCGCCGCGGGCGCCTACGCGTTCCATCGCGGCGCCGACAATTTCTGGGGCGTCATCACGTGCGGCCTCGTCGCCGTGTGGGCGCTCTTCAGCATGCTCCCGGTGATGGACTCGACCTGGCGCCTCAAGGTCGGCTTCGTCGCCGTCACCGCGTGCGCCGCGTTCATCGCGCTCTGGCCGACGCTCGACAACGTCACCGACGGCAAGCTCAAGTGCCCGTGGTACGTGCGCTCGCACATCACGTTCGGCATCGCGCCGGGCCTCGACCTCCGCGGCGGTCTGCGCCTCGTGTACACGGTCGAAGTCGAGGAGGCGATCCGCGACAAGACGCTCCGCTACGCCGACGACATGCGGCAGGAGCTCGCGACGATTTACGGGTTCCACTCCGGCGAAGGCCTCGTCACGCGCGACGAGCTCAACAAGCTCGAGGACAAGGTCCACGTCTCGTCGCCCGAGAACAACATCGTCCGCGTCACGTTCAAGGATCCGGCGGACATCTCGAAGCTCGACGAGCGCTACCAAAAGCGCTTCGCGACGGAGCTCATCCAGCAGCGCGGCCCGGGCGAGAACGTCATCACGTTCAAGATTCGCACGGAGGTCGAGACCTCGATCCGCGACAAGGCCGTGAGCCAGGCGAAGGACACCGTCAACAAGCGCGTCGACGAGCTCGGCCTGCGCGAGGCGAGCGTCACGACGCGCGACGAGGACATCATCGTCGAGGTGCCGGGCGAGAACAAAGCCGCCTTCGAAGAGATCAAGGACATCATCCGCCGCACCGCGCGCCTCGAGTTCAAGATGGTCGACGTCGTCGGCCAGCGCGATTTCTTCTCGCGCTACAAGGAAGCCGACAACTGCAAGGCCGGCGACAGCAACTGCCTCCCCGCGAACCAGGGCTTCGCGATCTACGAGTCTGACGAGCCAGACGGACCGGGCAAGACCGTCAAGACGCCCTTCATCCACGTCCAGAAGCAGCCGAACGAGACGCAGCAGGCTTGCTACGAGCGCCTCAAGAAATGGGCATCGGAGCAGGAAGTGCCCGACGACCGCGAGATCGGCTACCAGGAAGACGTCGACTACGACCCCGACACGCTCAAGACGGAAGAGAAGGGCTGGCGCACGTGGTTCCTCTACCGCCGCGCCGACATCACCGGTGACCTCATCACCGACGCGTCGGTCCAGCAGGATCAGGAGCACATGGGCGGCTACCTCGTCGCCGTCGCGTTCAACAACGTCGGCGCCGAACGCTTCGAAGAGGTCACGGGCGCGAACGTGCAGCGCAGGTTCGCGATCATCCTCGACGACGTCATCGACTCGCTCCCGGTCATCCGCACGAAGATCGGCGGCGGCCGCGCGACCATCACGCTCGGCGAGGGCGATCCCGAGGTGCAGCTCGCGAAGGCGCGCAAGCTCGAGCTCGTCCTCCGCAGCGGCGCGCTCCCCGCGCCGATCTCTCCGTCGAACGAGTCGCTCATCGGCCCGTCGCTCGGCAAGGACGCCATCAATCAGGGCGTCAAAGGCATGCTCGTTGGCGTCGGGCTCGTGCTCGGCTTCATGATCTTCTACTACCGGAAGTCCGGCGTCGTCGCCGACATCGCGGTGCTCTTCAACCTGTTCCTGCAGATGGCGATCCTCGCGTCGTTCTCGGCGACGATGACGCTCCCAGGCATCGCGGGCCTCGCGCTCACGATCGGCATGGCCGTCGACGCGAACGTGCTCATCAACGAGCGCATACGCGAGGAGCTCCGCGGCGGGCGTGGCGTGCGCGCCGCGGTCGAAGCGGGCTACGACAAGGCGTTCCCGTCGATCATCGACGGCCACGTGACGGTCCTCATCTCGGGCCTCATCCTCGCGCAGTACGGAACGGGCCCCGTGAAGGGCTTCGCCGTCGCGCTCATCGTCGGCATCATCGCGTCGCTCTTCACCGGCGTCTTCTGCACGCGCCTCGTGTTCGATTACTGGGTGCGCGGCGCGAAGGTGAAGCGGCTCTCGGTCGGAGCGGAGTTCTAGATGTTGTGTCAGCGCAAGAACGTCGAGTCTTGTCACGGCGTGGACGCCAACACGCGGCAGCGAGACGTGCGGCGAGGCCGCCGACGTGCCGCTCCAGTTGAACAGAGACGAGAGGCGCAAGGCCACGCAGTCTTGTCGACGCGGCAGGTGCCGGTCCGGCCGGAGTCGTCTCGCTGCCGCATGTCGACGACAACGCTGCCGCGACGCCATGAGCTCGGGGCATCGAGGTAAGTAATGGAGTTCTTCAAGCCCGGCCGCGTCTACGACTTCATGCGCGTGCGCGTGTACTGGATCGCGCTCTCGATCACGCTCGTCGTCGCCTCCACGGTGCTCGTCTTCTACCCGGGACCGAACTACGGAACGGACTTCCGCGGCGGCACCGAGGTCGAGCTCGCGTTCCTCAAGCCGATCGACAGCGGGCAACTGCGCCAAGCCGTCGAGAAGGCCGGCTTCGCGACCCCGGACATCGTCCAGGTCGTCGACGCGAAGAACCCGTACCACTTCCTCATTCGCGTCCAGGAAGTCACCGCGATCACCGACAAAGAGAAGGACTCGCTTCGAAGCGCGCTCTGCTTCGTGAAGGAAGGCGAGAAGCCCGACGAAGCACGTTGCCCGCCCAGCGCCCGCGCGACCGAGGTGAAGTTCAGCCTCGGCGGCGACAAGATCGACACGCGCTACGAGACCGACCCCGACCTCGCGAAGATCACCGAGCAGATCGGCACGGTCCCCGGCGTCATGATGCGACCCTCGTCGACGAACCCGCAGCTGCTCAACGCGCGCGACCACCACGTCGAGATCCAACTCCAGAGCAAGGGCGACCAGCTCATCGAGTCGCTCCAGAAGCAGCTCGGCGCCGAGATGGTCCCGGACAAGGCGCTCCGCGTCGAGTGGGTCGGCCCGAAGGCCGGAAAGCAGCTCCGCGACAGCGCGCGCAACGCGGTCGCGATCGCGATCGTGTTCATCATGCTCTACCTCGCGTTCCGCTTCGACCTGCGGTTCGCGCCGGGCGTCGTCGTGGCCTGCGTGCACGACGCGATGGTCGTCCTCGGAGTGTTCGTCATCTTGCACAAGGAGGTGACGCTCTCGACGATCGCGGCGGTCTTGACAGTCGTCGGTTACTCGATGAACGACACGGTCGTCGTGTACGACCGCATCCGCGAGAACCTCAGCAAGCACCGCGGCCAGTCGTTCGCGCAGATCATCAACCTGAGCGTGAGCGAGACGCTGTCTCGAACCGTCCTCACCTCCGGCGCGACGATGCTCTCGATGCTCGCGTTCTTCATCTGGGGGACGGGCATCATCAAGGACTTCGCGTTCGCGATGGTCGTCGGCATCGTGGCCGGCACGTACTCGAGCATTTACGTCGCGGCACCGCTCACGGAGTGGATCGACCACCAGCTCGCCAAGCGCGGCGGCGCCAAGCGAATCGCGCACCACGACCCCGTGAAGACCTGATTCGGTCAACACGGCAGAGTCGACCAATCACGCGGTCCAGGGAAATCCCCGGCTGATTCTTTACAAGCGGGGCCGTTCGGGTTAAGTCACGCATGAGGTTTGGGTCATGCGTCGAGTTTACAAACTCGCGGTGTTCGTCGCGCTCGGTGCGACCTTCGCCGCCTCCGTTGCTTACGGGACGACGCAGCGTCGCATTCGCGGCATCATCACCGCAGTCGACCCCGCGAACGTCACCATCTCACCGCTCCAAGGACACCGTCCGTGCATCACGGGGCGCGTTGACCCGACGCGCACACGCATCATCGTCGATGGGCGTGCGGGTCGCGCGGCGGATCTCAAGGTGACCGAGAACGCACGCGCAGAGCTCGCGCTCGACGACGTGTGGATGACGATCCGCGTCGACAGCCACTGATCGAGTCCGCTACGGTCGGCGATCGTGTCGAGTTGGGGCTTCGGCATCGTTCGCGCCGAAACGATGAGCGCACCGCAGGCTGCGCTCGCGGAGATCTGCGATCTCGTGAGCGCCGCGACGGGCGAGAAATTCGCTCCGCTGTTCGCGAGCAGCTACCGCGATCTCGCCGCGGCGCTCGGCGACGGGCGTGCGGGAATCGCGTGGATGGCGCCCATTCCCGCCATCGAGCTCGAGGACAAAGGCCAAGGCTTGGTGCTCGCGCTCCCGGCTCGAAAGGGCCTCGCGACGTACCACGCCGCGCTCATCACGCGGAAGGGCGGGCCGCGCACGATCAAGGAGTGCGAGGGCAAGCGCGTCGCGTGGGTCGACGCGGAGAGCGCGTCCGGCTACGTCATCCCGAGGATTCACCTCGCGTCGCTCGGCCTCGACCCGAAGACCTTCTTCGGCTCGGAGACCTTTCAGCGCACGCACGAGGCCGTCGTCGACGCGGTCGTCACGGGTCGCGCCGAGCTCGGCGCGACGTTCTGCAATTTCGCACCTGGCACGACGCGCGTGGTCAACGCGGGGTGGACCGACGTCGAAGGGGCGAAGCCGCGCGCCGTCGAGCTCCTCGCGAGCGCGGGGCCGATCCCGAACGACGCGATCGTCGGCTCGTCGAAGCTACCGCTGCCGCTCCGCGCGAGCGTGACGCGCTTCTTGCTCGACGCGGGGGGAGCGCGCGGAAAGCGCCTCTTCGAGCAGCTCCTTCGCGCCACGGAGTTCCGCGTATTTCCCGCGGGGCACTTCGATCCGCTCAAGCACATGGTTCGCGTCGCACGCGTCCGTGGTTTTGCTACCTTGTGACCCGTGCCCGTCGGACCCGGTGAGACGCTCATCCAATTCTCGCACGTGCAGAAGCACTTCGGACCGAAGGTCATCTACACGGACCTGACGCTCGACGTGCGGCGCGGCGAGGTCCTCACGGTCCTCGGCCCTTCCGGCGTGGGCAAGAGCGTCATGCTCAAGATGCTCATCGGCCTGCTCCGCGTCGACGGCGGCACGATCCGCTTCGACGACATCGACATCGAGCACGTCCCCGAGAAGGACTTCGTCGAAGTGCGCCGGCGCATCGCGTACCTCTTTCAGGGCGCCGCGCTCTTCGACTCGCTCGACGTGAAAGAGAACGTCGCCTACGGCCTGCGCGAGCAGTTCTGGAGCAAGATGGGCGAGGACGAGATCAGCGCGCGCGTGTCGCAGTCGCTCGAGCTCGTCGGCCTGCCGGGCGTCGAGCAGATGCGCCCGAGCGACCTCTCCGGCGGCATGCGCAAGCGCGTGGCCCTCGCGCGCACGCTCGCGCTCCAGCCCGAGGTGATCCTCTACGACGAACCGACGACCGGGCTCGATCCGATCAACACGGCGCGCATCAACCACCTGATCAACGGCATCAAGCGCGCGCTCAAGCTCACGAGCATCGTCGTCACGCACGACATGGGTACGGCGTTCTCCGTCTCGGATCGCATGGCGATGTTGCACAAAGGTCGCGTGCGCTTCGTGGGGACGAAGGAAGAGTTCAAGCACTCGAGCGACGCTTTCGTGCGCAACTTCATCGAAGGTCAGGCACCGGAGACCGAAGATGTCGCGTCTTTGCTCGCGTCTTCCTAGGAAAAGCGAATGACGAAAGAGAAGCGAGTCGGAATCTTCGTCGCCGTGGGGCTGCTCATCCTCGCCCTCGGCGTGTTCTTGATCGGCGAGAACAAAAAGTTCTGGCAGCGCAAGATCACGTACCACGCGGTCTACCACGACGTCGCGGGCCTGCGCCCCGGCTCGCCGGTCTCCATGGGCGGCGTCGACGTCGGCACGGTCTCCAAGGTGCATTACTCCGACGACGTGAAGGACCCGCACATCCACGTGTCGTTCGAGATCGTGCGCTCGCAGGCCGAGCGAATCCGCAAGTCGGTCTACGACGAGACCGGCAAGAAGGTGGTGCGCAAGGGCACCGTCGCGAGCATCGTCAACAAGGGCCTGCTCGGCGACAAGATGATGACGCTCAGCCTCGCAGAGCCGGGCACGCCGCTCCTCGATCCCGAGACGCCGATCGAGACCGAGGAGCCGCTCGACCTCTCGCAGTACGTCGCCAAGGTCGACGACATCGTCCAGAAGACGAACGCGGTGCTCGGCAACCTCCAGGAGGCGACGGGCGCGCTCGCCGATCCGCAGTTCGCGCGCGATCTCGAAGGGCACGATGAGCGCGATCCACGACATCAGCGACGGCGTCGCGCACAAAGACGGGTTCGCGCACCGCCTCGTCTTCGACAAGGGCACGGCGGATCACATCGACGGCATCCTCGTGAACACGCAGAACGACACCGCCCAGCTCGGCGCGGTGCTCTCGGATCTCCGCGACGTCTCGCAGCACGTCCGCGGCGGGCCAGGCATCGCGCACGCGGTCGTCTACGACGGGGAGCTCTCGCAGCACGCCTCGGGGTCGCTCGCCGAGATCCACCAGGACCTCGAGCAGATCCGAAAGGGCAACGGCCTCGTCCACGCGCTCGTCTACGGCGACACGGACTCGCAACACCTCATGACGAACATGAACGCCATGAGCGACGACCTCCGGTCGATCGTGTCCGGCGTCAAGAGCGGCAAGGGCACGCTCGGCGCGCTCCTCGTCGACCCGAGCGTCTACGACGACCTGAAGGCGCTCCTCGGAAACACGGAGCGAAACCAGGTGCTTCGGTCGCTCGTGCGCTACTCGATCAAGCAAGAAGACCAGACCCCGGCGCCGCAGACGCTCCCGAAGGCGAAAGACGGCAAGGACGAGAAATAGGGTACTATCCCATTAGGGATGGACACGCCTATCCCGATGGGTATACTGAGCTCCTCGCTTCGGAGGATCTCATGCGCGCTCTTCTCATCGGGTCTTTGTCGCTGGTCATCGGGTGCTCGGGCGATTCGCTCAACGCGATCGACGCAGGCGCTGACGGTTCGCCGGACGGTGGCGGTGACGTCGTCGTCCCGCCGAGCTGCGATCTGAACGCGGACGTCTCCGCGAGCCCCGCGTGCATCGACGACGGCATCGGCGTCTTCGTCGACGCGACGAGCGGCAACGACACCAACCCCGGGACGAAGGCGAGCCCGTTCAAGACGCTCGCGAAGGCGATCGCGGCCGCGGGCGCCAAGCCGCGCGTCTACGCGTGCGCGGGGACGTACGCCGAGGACGTCTCGCTCACGCAGGCGAGCGCGCTCAGCGTCTTCGGCGGCCTCGCGTGCGGCACGTGGGCGTACGACGGGAGCTTGCCCACGGTCGGAGCTTCGTCGCTCGCGCTCCACGTCGACGGCGTGACGAAGCCCATCGTGCTGTCGGATCTCGCGTTCGTCTCGGCTCCGGGGGCGAAGCCGGGCGACTCGAGCATCGCCGCGTTCGTCAACGCGAGCGCCGACGTGACGTTGCGCCGCGTGAAGCTTCGCCCCGCGGGCGGCCAGGACGGAAAGCCAGGAACGACCGGCAGCAACTGGACGACCGTCGCGCAGTCGGACGCGAGCATCGCGGGCAAGAACGCGAGCGGCGGCACCGGCGGCGGCGATCACACGTGCTCGCTCTGCACCGACAGCGTGAACAGCACGGGCGGCGGCGGCGGCACGGGCGTCACGCTGAGCGCCACCGGCGGCAACGACGGAAAGCCCTCGCTCGGCGGCCAGAAGCCGACGGACGGCAAGGGCGGCGCGTCGGGGTGCAGCGTCGGCGACAACGGCGACGACGCGCTCGCCGCCACGTCTGCGCCCGGCGCCACGGGCTACGGCAAGCTCAGCGCGTCGGGTTGGTCGCCCGCGGGCGGCCAAGACGGGCCGAACGGCGGCCCAGGTCAGGGAGGCGGCGGTGGCGGCGGCGTCGCGAGCGTCACGACGCCGGGCGGCGGCGGAGGAGGCGGCTGCGGCGGCTGCGGCGGCGCAGGCGGCAAGGGCGGCGGCGCGGGCGGCGCGAGCATCGGTCTCGCGATCGTCGCGAGCAAGGTGACGCTCGTCTCGTGCGACGTCGTCACGCTCGCGGGCGGCGCGGGCGGCGCAGGGAGCGCGGGCCAAGACGGTCAGCTCGGCGGCTACGCGGGCACGGCTTCGTCTCCGGGTTGCGCCGGTGGCGTCGGCGGCCGCGGCGGCAAGGGCGGCGGAGGCGGCGGCGGAGCTGGAGGCGTCTCGGTCGGTGTAGTCTACACGGGTCAGCAGCCGGTCATCGACTCGGCCACGACGATCAAGGTGCCGAACACGCCTGCGCCGAAGGGCGCGGGCGGCGTGCCCGGGACGAACGACGGCGTCGATGGCGTCGTTCAGTCGGTGCTGCAAGGCTGAATCGAATCAGCGACAACCCTGCGTGCGCGACCCTGCGTCGACGGCCGCGCACGCGAGTGTCCCCGTGCACGAGACGAACTGCGCCGTGGCGCCGCACGCGGTGTCGACGGCGAACGACTGCGCCTGGCAAGACGTGAGCCCGCACGCGACGAACGGCCACTCCTTCTCGACCACGCCGTCGCAGTTCCAGTCGCCGTTCGGAAACCCGCTCGGGACGTCGAAGACGAAGCCGCCGTCGGCCGCGTTCGGGTGCACGCGCGCGTCGTGGTCGTTGCAGTCGTCTCCGCCGCACGCCTGCGAGAGGTAGCCGTCTTGGTCCTCGTCGCATCCGGCGTCGCCGCCGGCGCCGTCGCCGAGCACGGGCGCATCGACGCTCGAGTCCGGGGTCGAAGCGTCGAGGAACGTCACGTCCGGAAACGTGCAAGATGCAAGCATCGCGGCGAGCGCGGTCAGTCCCGCGGCGGCGCGCATCAGAACGAGCCCTCGAGGAACGCGCCCATCGGCGAAAGGTGGACCGCGACGTGGCGCGTGTCGTGTGAGGTCGCGCCGACGAGAAGCATCACGAAGCCCGCGGCCGCGAGGACCGCGCCGCCCACGGCGAGGACCGTGGCCGCCGAGCTCGCGGTCTTGCCGCGATCGACCGCGTCCTTCACCGAGAGCGGACACGACGAGGACGCGTAATTCGTGGCACTCCGACGTCAGCGTGTCGAGCGCGCCCTGGCGCACGCCGATCGCGACGACCATGCCCGCGAGCGCTACGACGCCGAGGGACGTGGTCACGACGCCACCGACGGTCCATGCCGACATCGCTCGGTGCTCCGATGGCGGCGGCGGCGGCGGCGCAACCGTCGCCGCGTGTGGCGCGAGGACGAGCCGAACGGTGCGCGCTTCGCCCGTCACCAGATCGGTCGACTGCTCGACGGGCTCCGCGCCAGGGACGCGCGCGCGCACGACGTATTTGCCCGGATCGCGGTCGAGCGTCGTGCCGACGAGCGTCTTCGGGAGCGCCTCGCCGTTGATCGTGACCTCGAGCGCGCCGTCGGTGCTTCCGCCGGTCGAAACGTCGACCGTGAGGTGCGACACGCGCGGCGCGAGGCGCTCCGCCGCCGAGTCCGCGTCGGCCTCCCAGCCGTTGTATTTCGCGTCGTGCGACATCATGACGGCGCGCTTCAGATCGAGCCACGAGCGTCGCGCGGACGCCCAGCGACCGGTGCTCTCCTCGCACTCCGCGGCGTTGCGCAGAGGCCCGAGCGCGGTCGGAAAAATCTCGTGCGCCTTGTGAAAGAGCGGCAACGCGCCCGCGCAGTCGCCCGACGCGCGGAGCTCGCGAGCACGATCGAAGAGATCCTTCGCGTCCGACGAGGCGTCCGCGTGCGCGCGCGTCACGACGAGCAGCACGAACGCCGTCGCCGCGGCGAGTGTGCGGGCATGCATCTCGATACGTATAGCTCAGAAGACGGCGCTGCGATCGACGCTCTTCGCGGGCGGTGCGCTCGTCACGCTCGTCGCCGGAGCGACGATGACTGTGGCATTCGTGCGCGTGACCGACGGGCGCGCGCTCGACGCGACGGCCGTCGTCGTGGGCGCGGTCGCGGGCGGTGCGGCGGAGGACGAAGCGGCGGGCGGCGTCGCGCTCATGACCGCCACCGCGGGCTCGTGCGTCCCCGAGGGAACGGGAGCTGGCGTGACCGGGTGCGTCGTCCGCGAGAGCGCGAGCACCGTCACGACGACGAGCAGACCGAGCACGCCGCCGATCGCGAGCGTGGGCGCGAGCGAGCGCGTGCGCACGGACGCCACAGGAGTGGGAGGAGAGATGGCAGCGGCGAGCGCGTCCGCGAGCTCCGTCGCGCTCTGAAAACGATCGTCGATCCGCCCGGAGAACGCGCGCGCGAAGACGGCCGCGAGCGCCTCGGAGGCGTCTGGCATCACGTCGCGCAGCGGCGTCGGCCGATGGTTGCAGATTCGAACGATCGTCTGCTCGACCTCGTCCTCCGCGAACGGCGTCACACCCGCGAGCGCCTCGTACGCGAGGACCGCGAGCGCCCAAACGTCGGCGCGATGGTCCATCGGCTCCGCCATCGCCTGCTCCGGGCTCATGTACGCCGGGCTGCCGAGCACGAGGCCTTGGATCGTGAGGCGCGTCGGCGCGCTCGAGTCGTGTGGGCTCACGATGCGCTTGGCCATCCGCGCGATGCCGAAATCGAGCAGCTTCACGAGCGTGCGACCGTCCTCGCCTCGCGTCAGAAAGACGTTCGCCGGCTTGAGATCGCGGTGCGTGACGCCTTCGGCGTGCGCGACGGCGAGGGCTCGCGCGATCTGTCCGACAATGTCACCCACCTCGCGCACGGGGAGCTTCTTTCCGTCTCCGATGCGCGCGTCGAGGGGCTCGCCTTCGAGGAGCTCCATGACGAGGAACGCCGTGCCGTCTTCGACTCCGTAGTCGGTGACCGACGCGATGTGACGGCTCTTGCGCGACAGCGCGGCCGCGATCTGCGCCTCGTTGCGAAAACGCCTCAGTGAGGTCTCGAGCCCCTCGGGCGCGTTCGGCTCGGCGCTCGGCGGGGCCATGATCTTCACGGCAAAGGCTTGTTGCAGGGCCTGGTGCCGCGCGAGCCACACCTCGCCCATTCCGCCCGCGCCCAGCAAACGGACGAGCGCGTACTTGCCGCCGATGATCTCGCCAACGTCGATCACCTTCACGTGCGTCTGACCCTACCTCGGCTCGCAACCATCTGCTATCGTCCAACCGTGGCCGGGCAAACGGGACGGCGTCTCAAGACCGACGTGGTGACGAGCGAGGTCGACTCCCACGACTTCGCGTCGACGGTCGGCGAGCGCATTCGCGTCGCGCGTCAGCACAAGGGCTGGACGCAGGTCGAGCTCGCGGACGCGGCGGGCTTGTCGAGCAACTACGTGGCGCGCCTCGAGCGCGGCGAGCTCGGCGCTTCGCTGTTCGTCGCCATGCGCCTCGCAGAAGCCCTCGGCATCACGCTCGACGTGCTCGCGCAGGCCCAGGCAGCGCCCGCGCGCACGACGACGAAGCGCCGCGCGGGTTAATAAGGTCGACCCGACGCGAGCGCTGGGATTATGCGTGCTGCCGCGCGATGGCGCGGATGCGCTCGACGACGATCTTCGCGACCTCTTCGTCGAACAGCAAGCCGTTGTGACCGCGGCCGTGAAGGCTGATGCGTTCGCCGTGGGGAAGCGCGTGCGCGTGCTGGTGCGGCACAGTGCGATCGTGCGTGCCGGCGATCGACAAGTGCGGAACGCCGTGCTCGCTCGCGCGCGCGCGGATCCGCGCGAGCAGGTGGCTCTTCGGGTGGAGATCGCGGCCGACGAAGAGCGGAATGCGCGTCGCGAGCGGCGCGCCTCCGAACGGCGCCCCGAGTGAAATCGTCTGGACCACACGCGCGTGCCCGCCGAGCTCCTGGACGTAATAGCGCGCGACGACGCCGCCCAAGCTGTGCCCGACGATGTGAACGCGCGCACCGGTCGGGAGCTTCGAGACGAGCGTGCCGAGATCGAACGCGATGTTCGGAACGGACGCGCCCGGCACGTGAGAGAAGCTCGCCACGTGCGTGCCCGAGTCGCGCTCGAGCTCCTTGCGGAGCGGCCTGAACACGCCTGCGCTCGCGAGGAATCCGTGCACGAGCACGACGACGTCGTGGACCGCTTCACCTTCGGCGACGCGCGGAAGCACCGGCGCGAGATCGCGCGGCATGAGCATCACCTCACGCAGCGTTGCGATTGCTTCGGCTGGGACCCCCAAAGTCCAAGCGGCCATGCTCATGCGCATGATGCACGTTCCGTGCTAATGGCCCAAGAAAATGGAATTCCGACATCGCGTGACGGTCGGCGAGGCCGACCTGGACGAGCTCGGTCACGCGAACAACATCGGCTATTTGCGCTGGCTTCAGGACGCTGCGGTGGCTCACTCGGCTGCCGTCGGGCTCACGTTTCAACGCTACGTCGAGCTCGGTGGAGTGTTCGTCGTTCGACGTCACGAAATCGATTATCTGCGTTCTGCGCTACGCGGTGACGAGCTCGAAGTGCGTACGCACGTCGCCACCGTGATGGCCGCGAAGTCGGAGCGCAAGTACGACATCGTGCGACTTCACGACGAGGTCGTGATCGCGCGCGCGTTGACGATGTGGGGCTTCGTCGACACGACGTCGGGACGCCCGATGCGCATTCCGGACGAGATCTACGTCGCGTTCGGGTTCGAGCCGCGGAAGAAGCGCTCGATCAGCGCGTGATCCACACGTGAAAGTCGCGTAGCCAGCCGCGCGCGTGGACGATCACGCGAGCCCCGCGCGCGATCGAGATAGCGGCGCGCCCTTCGGTCCATCCGCCGCTCACGCCGTTCGCGCGGAGGTCGGCGCGCGCGGCGCCGCTCTCGACGCTCACGTCGATCGCCTCGTCGCTGCGGATGACGAGCGCGCCGCCTGCGCCACGCGCCGTGAACGACTCCGATTCGCCCGCGGGCACGATGCGTCCGGCGTCGAACCTTCCGTCTCGAACGGTCGCCACGACGAAGCCGCCGCGCGGCGCGGGCGAGCGATAGGCGTGCGCGTCTTCGCTCTCGATGTCCGCGACGTCGAGCTCGTCGGCGACCCTGGGAGGCGGCACGTCGCCGTCGAGCGCGCGCCAGTCCGCGGCTGCGACGAGCTTGGTCGGTCCGCCGCAGATCACGTTGTGCTCGAGCGTCACGCGCGTGACCGGCTCACGCGCGAACAGCGAGGTCGTCACGGGGAACCAGTTCGGAAAGAGCGCGAGCGTGGTCGGTCGCTCGCTCGGCTCGAGCCGCTGGATCAGCTCGAGCGTCGAGCCCTCGCCGGCGAGCGCCGCGCGTGTGAACGGCAGGCGTCGAAAGCCGCCGAGCCCGAGCGCGTCGATGGCCGAGCGGTCCGAGAAATACGGGATCGCGCCCGCGTCGCCGAGGAGCACGCGCCCCGCGCCCGACTCCGCGAGCATCTCGCCGACGCGGCGCTGCTGATCGTGGACGTTCTGGCTGGCGTCGGCGAAGAAGCGCGACTGCGCGCCCGCGCGCGACGCTGCGCCGCCCACGAAGAACGCGCCGAGCGCGACCGCGACGACGCGCGAGCGCCGCGAGATCGCGCCGAGCCCCATCGCGACCGAGAGCACGAGCATCGCGACCGCGGGCGCGTAGTAACGGAAGCCCTGGAAACGCGCCGCGCCGTTGAATGACACGAGCAGCGCGAAGAGCACGGCGCAGGCGAGCACTGCTGCCCCCAGGTCGCGCGTTCGACGCGACGCGAGCGGCGCGAGCGCGCAGGCGAGGAGCAGCCACGAAAACCCCGGCCGCGCGACCGCGCTCCCCTCCAGCACTTTCCAGACGAAGTGGAGCACGTTGAGCGCGAGCTCTCGCGCTCGATCGAGATCGCTCAGATAAGGATTCGACGAGAGGAGCTTGAGGCGCGCGCCGGCCGACGCGAAGTCGCCCGTCATCGCGCGATTGAGCGCCGCGATCGCGAGCGTCGCGAGCGCGCCCGGGGTCGCGACGCGAATCATCGCCGCGAGCGGAGATTGCGTGCGCGCGTGACGCGCTGCGAGGACCGCGAGGACCGCGACGACGACCGCCGCCTCGGGGCGCGTCCACACGAGGAGCGCGCCGATCGCTCCGAGGCTCCACTGTCGCCCCGCGCGCAGGTGCGGCGGCGCGCGCACGACGCGATCGGCGAGCACGAACGCGCGGAACGTGAGCGCGACGAAGAGCGCGACCTCCATGCCCGAGAAGAGCGCGAAATCGAGCGCGCCGATCGCGACGAGGAGCGCGCTGCCTGCAAACGCGACGAGCGCGCCGCGTCGCGGGACGAAGACGAGCGCGCGGAGCGACACCATCGCGGACGCGATCGACGCGACCGCGACGGCCCCGGCGAAGTACGCGAGCGCTCCACCCCGAAATCCGACGCCCCATCCGATCGCGAGCAGCGCCGCGTAGAGCGGCGAGGTCTCGCCCGAGCTGAAGCCTTGCCCCGCGATCCACTCGAACGGGTGCCCGCGACAGAGCGAGCGCGCGAAGTCGAAGTGGATGAACACGTCGTCGAGCGGCACCGGAAAGTCCCCGTGGCACGCTCGCATCGCAGGAACCCAGAACGCAGCAGCGGCCGCGCTCGTGACCGTGACCGCCCAGAGCTTGAACCAGCCGCCGTTGCGACTTATGGGTTGCTGGATGGTCATCGCTGAAGACGACGACAAGGCCTACTGGGACGCCGTCGAAGAGGCAACCGAGCTGCTTCACGAAGAGCGCTTCCGCGAGGCGCTCGTCGCGCTCCGCGAGGTCATCCAGAAGACCCCGCAGAACCCGTACGCGTATTACTTCCTCGGGATCGGCCTCTACGAGGTGGGCGAGCTCGAGGCCGCGCGCGACGCGTACCGCGCGTGCCTGCGCCTCGCGCCCGACCACCTCGGCTCGCGCGTCGCGCTGAGCCACGTCCTCCGGCAGCTCGGCGACGCCAAGGAGGCCATCAAGGAAGGCACCAAGGCGCTCTCGCAGGCCCCAGGAGACGGCGAGGCGCTCCACGCCGTCGGCCTCGCGTACGTCGAGCGAGGAGACGACGCCGCGGCCCGCAAATACCTCGAGGCGTTCCTCGCCACGAAGCCAGAGCTCGAGGTCGCCGTCGAGGTCCGCGCGATCCTCGCGCGACTCACCCAAGAGCGCCCGCCTAGCGACGAGAACTAGCTACTTCGACGCGCAGTTCTCGAAGCGGAACGTCGTCGAGCCCTCGCAGCCGTCGAGGCCCGATTTGTTCGGGTCGAGGTTGTTGAGCTTCGGGCAGAAGACGCTCGCCCAAACGCGGCCGCCCTTGTCGTCGGCGAAGACGTCCGCGAGGCCGGAGAGGGAGTTGCCCGGGTTGCCGTTGTCGACGAGGACGTACTGCGCGTAGCAGTCGTTCTCTTGGAGGTGCTTGGTCGGGTCCAGGAAGTTGACCGTGAACCCGGTCATCTTCGTCGCGTCGCCCGCGACGGTCGGGTTGCCGTTCGGGTCGCGCACGCGCGGGGTCATGAGGCCCGTGATGTGGAGCGTGCCCGGCGCGGAGCCGCCGGTGATCTGCGCCGTGAGGTCGACGTTGTAGCCGCTGCCGCTCGGGATCACGGAGCAGACGATCTTCGTGTCGCACACACCCGCTTCGCACGCGGCGATGTCGGTCACGATGTTCGCGTTGTTGCTCGTGTCAGGACCCGGGATGCTCGCGTTCTGCGGCACGTAGACGAACTGCTCCGGGCTGTTGCAACCGACGCCGTTCGGCGCGGGTTGGACATTCGAGGCGATGATGGCTTGTGGGATGGCCGTCGAGTTGTTGCACGCGAGAGCAAAGCCAACGACGACGATCCCCGAGACGCCGAATTTCACGAGCGTACGCATCAAACCCTCCGAACGTTAAATTGAAGCCCACGAAGGATAGCGCGGGCGAATGGCGATCGCGAATCTTTCATCGGCCGAGCGCGCTGCGGAATCCGCGCTCGAGGTCGTCGCGGAGGTCGCCCGCGTCCTCGATGCCGATCGACAGGCGAATCAGCCCGTCGCCGATGCCGAGCGCGCGCCGCGCCTCGGGATTCAAGCTCGCGTGGGTCATGATCGCGGGGTGCTCGGCGAGCGACTCGACGCCGCCGAGGCTCTCGGCGCACGCGAAGACCCGGAGCGCCTTCAGGAACGCCGTGGAGGCAGCGAGCCCGCCTTTCAGCTCGAAGCTGATCATGCCGCCGGGACCCTTCATCTGCTTTCGCGCGAGCGCCGCGCCGGGGTGCGAGTCGAGCCCGGGAAGATCACCCGCTCGACCTGCGCGTGCGAGGCGAGCCACTCGGCAATTTTGGTTGCATTCTGCACGTGTCGCTCGACGCGGACGGCGAGCGTCTTGAGGCCGCGGAGCACCAGGTAGCAGTCGAACGGGCTCGGCACCGCGCCAGCCGCCTTCTGCAGGAAATGGAGGCGCTCGGCGACCGCGTCGTCGCTCGTCATCACGCACCCCGCGACCACGTCGGAGTGGCCGTTCAAGTACTTCGTCATCGAGTGGACGACCATCGTCGCGCCGAGCTCGAGGGGCTTTTGAAGCACGGGCGTCGCGAACGTGTTGTCGACGCAGAGCTGCGCGCCCGCGTCCTTCGCGATTTCGGCGATCGCCGCGATGTCGAAGATCTTGAGCATCGGGTTGGACGGCGTCTCCATCCACACGAGCTTCGTGTTCTTGCGCATCGCGGCCTTCACACGCGCGGGGTCGGTCATGTCGATGAACGTCGCGTCGACGCCGAAGTCTTTGACGACCTTGTCGAAGATGCGGAACGTGCCGCCGTAGACGTCGTCGCCGACGAGGACGTGATCGCCGCTCTTGAGCGAGAGGAGGATCGTCGTCGTCGCCGCGCAGCCGCTGCCGAACGCGATGCCGTGCTTGCCGCCCTCGAGCGCCGCGAGGCACGCCTCGAGCGCCGTGCGCGTCGGGTTGCCCGCGCGCGAGTAGTCGTAGCCTTTGTGACCGCCGGGCCCGTCCTGCCAGAACGTGCTCGAGAGGACGATGGGCGTCATCACCGCGCCCGAGACCGGATCCGGTTCCTGACCCGCGTGGATGCAGAGCGTGTCGATCTTCGTCATGCCGCTCCCGTTATCACAGCTCGGACAGGACGGCGCGCGCGCTCTTCGGACGCGCCGCGGCATCGAAGGCGAGGCAGGCCACGAGCGGGCCCGGCGCGAGCGCGACGAACGCGGGATCGAGCGGCCGCTCCCCGGCCATCGCGAGCTGCGCGCCGATCGGGCGCTCCCCGTGCGGTCGCGGATCGAGCGCCGTCGCGGCCGACACGATCGACGCCGCGAGGCCGAAAAGGTCGGCGCGCGCGTCGATCGGCTCGCCGCGCGCGTGCTCCGGCGCGGCGAACGAGATCGTGCCCGTGAACTCGTGCGTGTCGAGCGGCGGCAGACCCCAACCCTGCGCGGTGCAGAAATCGACGAGCCACGCGGCCTCTCCGATCAAGACGTTCGACGGCGAGACGTCGCCGTGGACGACGCCCGAGTCGTGGACGAGCGCGAGCGCCGTGAATGCCGCGCGCGCGACGTCGAGGATGGGCGCGTCGAACCCGCGCGACATCGGCTCGCCCGAGAGGAGCTCCATCGAGAGCCATGGCCCGAACGCGTCCACGCCCGTCGCGATGAGCCGCGGCGCGCCGCGTCCGCCGATGGCGCGCAGCGCGTCCGACTCACGCTGCATTTGCGCCTTCGCCGCGTCGCCCACGGCCGCGAGGCGCATGCGCTTGCACACGGTGAGCGCGCCGTGCGCGTCGCGCGCGACGAACGTCGCGAACGCGAGCCCCACGCCGAGCTCGCGCACGAATTCCTGGCCGTCGATGGGATGGACCTCGGTCGTCACGAAGCGCCCATGCTAATCTCATAGACGATGGCGCGGGCTCTCTTTGCGACCCTGTTGCTCGCGCTCCTCGGCGGGTGCTCGAAGACCCAGGTCGAGCCCGCAGACGCAGGCGACGACGCACAGGTCGAAGCGGCCACGACGACCACCGCCGTGCAGATCATCGTCGAGCCGAGCGACAACGCGCAGGCGCTGCTCGCGTCGATCCAAGCGGCGACGACGTCGATCCACATGACGATGTACTTGCTCACGTCGAGCACGTTCGTGAACGCGCTCATCGCGAAGTCCAAGGCGGGCGTCGAGGTGAAGGTCGTGCTCAACCAGAGCTTCCCCACGACGGGCACCGACAACACGGCGGTCTTCAACCAGCTCCAGGCCGCGGGGGTCGCGGTCGTGTGGGCGCCGGCCGCGTTCAACTACACGCACGAAAAAGCCGTCATCGTCGACGGAGCGTCGGCGTGGATCATGACGATGAACGTGACGTTCAGCTCGCCGAGCTCGAACCGCGAGTACCTCGCGCTCGACACGGATCCGGACGACGTGGCCGAGGCGGAGTCGATTTTCCAGGCCGATTTCACGAACACGAGCATCACGCCGGCGGGAAAGCTGCTCGTCGCGCCGGTGAACGCGCGCGACGGGCTGGTCGCGCTCATTCAGAACGCCACGACCACGGTCGATCTCGAAGGCGAGTCGCTGAGCGACTTCCCGATCGTCTCCGCGCTCACCGCCGCGCACGATCGCGGCGTCGCCGTGCGCGTGGTGCTCTCCGACTCGACGCCCACGAGCGCGATGGCGAACGCCGTGGCGCTGCTCAAGGGCGACAGCATCCCGGTGAAGAAGATCTCGACGCCGTACGTCCACGCCAAGGCGATCGTCGCCGACAACACGATCGCCTACGTCGGCTCCGCCAACTTCACGCAGAACTCGCTCGACTCGAACCGCGAGCTCGGTCTGTTCGTGAGCGCGGCCTCAGAGGTCGCCAAGGTCGAGACCACGATCGCCGGCGACTTCACCGCCGGCGTCGTCTACTGACGCGTCGACGAACGTCGGCACGCCGCGCGCGCGAGCCGAGCGCGACTCGAGCGGAGGCGAGAGCGGCAACCGCTCACGAAGGGCGCGCGTGAAGAAGGTGAGCGCCGACTCGATGTCCCAATCGGGAAGCGCGTGGCCTCCTTCGCGCGCGACGAGCGCGTGGGGCCAGCGCGTGCGCGTGAGCTCGTCGTCGAGGCGAATCATCTCGGGGTCCGACGGGTCGTCGTCCGCCGTGATGAGGAGCACGGGCGGCGCGCTGCCTTCTCCGCGCACGGGCTCCACGGCGATCGGTCCGCCGTGCGCGATCGCGACCGAGTCGAACCGCGCGAGCGACCGCTTGACGATGAGCTCGGCGAAATATCCGCCGTTCGAAAATCCGAGGAGCACGTTGGGCCCGGCCCCGAGCCGCTCGCGCGCGTCGGCGATCGGAGCCTCCCACCGCTCGACGAACGCGGGCCCGTCGCTCGCGTTGCGCTCGTTGCTCGGCCAGCACCAGTAGTCCTTGAACTCGGTCGACGTGCACTCGCCGCGCGCGCCCCGGAGCGCGAGGACGGCGAACCCGCGGGCGGTCGCGAGCTTGGCGACGCGAGCCTGCCGATCGAGCTCTTCGCGCACGGTGTCCGGCGCGTAGCGGCCGTGGAGGTAGACGACCATCGTCACGGTCCCCTTCGGCTCAGCTGGCGCGGCGAAACAACCGTCCGAGAGGAGCTCGAGCCCCTCGGCGCACCACGAGGTCGCGTTCGCGGCGGGCTCTTCCGTGGGGGTCATCGCCGGCGCGTCCGTGCTGTACGTGAGATAGCTCAGCGAGCCGACCACGGACGCGGTCGCGCACGCAGCAACGAACCAGAGTACTCTCATCTTGGGCGAGCTCTGCGGGGAGGCGATTGTGCCGGACGACGACGACTATGACGACCTAGATCGAACCAAGCTCGGAGTCGAGCCCTACGCGGCGGCGGCCTCCACCAAATCGGAGCGAACGCGCCCCTACCTGCTCGTCCTCGCCGGACCGCACGTCGGCGAGATGTTCCCCATCAACGCCGTCGACACGGTCATCGGTCGTGGCGAACAGGCCACGATTCGCCTCCGCGACGACAGCATCTCTCGCAAGCACGTACGCCTCGTGGCAAATGGCAACGAGGTGCGCATCGAGGACCTCGGCAGCGCGAACGGGACCGTGATCAACGGCTCACGCGTGACGACCTCGCCGCTCCACGACGGCGACAAGATCCAGCTCGGCGCGACGACGATCCTCAAGTTCACGTACCACGACGAGCTCGAAGAAGACTTCCAGCGGCAGATGTACGACGCGGCGCTGCGCGATCCGCTCACGAAGGCCTTCAACAAGAAGCACCTGCTCGAGCAGATCGCGACGGAGCTCGCGTTCGCGCGGCGCCACGGCACGCCGCTCGCGCTGATGATGCTCGACATCGATCACTTCAAGCGCGTGAACGACACGTTCGGGCACCTCGCGGGCGATCAGGTCCTCGGCACGCTCGCGAACACGATCCGCACGATCGTGCGCACGGAGGACATGTTCGCGCGCTACGGCGGCGAGGAGTTCGCCGTCGTGATGCGGAGCGCGAGCATCCCTCAGGCCGGCGTCGTCGCCGAGCGCATTCGCGCGACCATCGCCCAAACGCGATTCGTCTTCGCCGCGGACGTCATCCCGGTCACCGTGAGCCTCGGCGTCGCGGGCTACCCATCGACCGAGGCCAAGGAGATCACCGATCTCGTCGCGGCCGCGGACGAAGCGCTCTACGAGGCCAAGCGCACCGGACGAAATCGTGTGGTGGTGCGTGGTGGAGTTAGCGGCTAAACTCCTCGGTGAATCGAGGGGGTCATGCAGAAACGTTCCGTCGCTTTGCCGGCTGGGGTTTCGCTCGCGCAGGTGTGTGATGCGTCGCGCCGCGCGGTGAGCGAGTTTGCTCGCCTGACGCCGTCGCGTGAGGCGCTCGACACGTGGTTGAACGGCGGCTACCGCGAGGCGACGCGCTTCGGGCCGCGACGGCGGGTGTCGCTCGCTGCGCCGGACTCGCAAGGCGTCGCTGCGATCGTCGCGGGCGCGCAGCGCGAGGTCCGCACCGTCGTCCGCATGGCGCTCGGCGCGGGCGCCGTCGACGCGCTCGTTCGAAAGCTGCCTTCGGTCGTCCACATCGTCGCCGCGCACGACGCGACCGGCGCGCGAGGATTCATCCCTGTCGACGCGGAAGGTGGCCGCCTCGCCGATCGCGTCACGGCGCTCGTGCTCGCCGACTACCTGACGCGTCCGCGCGACTTCGCCGAAAAAGGCCACCTCCTCGCGCCCGAGCCTTCCGGCGAGCACCGCACGAACCCCGACGCGCCGACGCTGCCGAGGATGCCCGCCGTTCGGCTGAAGTGATTCGCCTCTAGGAACGGCCGCCGAACGTGCGCGGCACGAGCTCCGCGGCGAGGCCGTCGAGCGTCGCGAGCCACGAGCCGCCGAGGTCCAACGCGCGGAGCTCGTCGAGCAGCGTCGGAAGCTCGCTCGCCGTGCTCACGCGATGCACCCAGCCGTCATCGTCACGCAGACCCACGTTCGCGAGCCACATCCGCCGAGGCTCGTCGGCGCGGATCAGGCGAAGCTGATAAGCGCTCTCCCCGCGGAGCGCGACGAGCGCGCCGTGCACCGTGCAAGGCGCGCTGTCCTCTTGCGCGAGCGTGAACGTGCGCGGCCGGCCGATCTCGCACGACGCGTTCCGGCTCTGCGCGACACGAAGCGCGTCGAGCATCGGGCCGAAGATCTTCCGCTCGAGCCGATCGTCTCGGTGCTCGAGATCCCATAGGCCCATGCGCGTCCACTCGTTGCGCGCGTGCCACTCGGGCATGCCGAGGATCGGATAGAGACAGATGCCACGCAGCGCGACACCTTGCGCGAGCAGGCGCTCGGCCATCAACGACAGCTCGTGCACCCACGGCGCGCGAGCCTCGCCGAGCGCGCTCGTCTCGCTGATGACGATGTCCGTGTGGTAGCGATCCCAGACGCGTCGCACGAGATCCGCGAGCGGCAGTCGTCGCGGGTCGTCCTCGGCGAGCGGCGTCCCTTCGCTTCCGAGCTCCCACTGGTTGGTCCAGTAGTAGTTGACCCCGACGACGTCGAGGCAATCGGGGCGCCCGCCGAGCTCGGGCATCTCGCGCCCGCTGAGGAGGTCCCAGAACTGGAACACCGTGTGCTCGTTGAACTCGCGCGCCGCCTCGAGCTCGGCGCTCGAATCGGTCCTCGGGACGACATGGCAGATCGGGTCGACGTTGACGATGCGCGCCGCCGGGCACACCTCGCGGATCGCCTCGATGCCGCGCAGGCACGCGCGCGCGAGGTTGATCTTGAGCTCGATGCCGCGGTTTTCCTGGTACGGCGCGAAGCGCGCGGCGTGCCCGCCGACCCACGAAAAATAGGACGGCTCGTTGATGGGCGTGAAGAAATGCGGCCCGGGCAGGCGCTCCGAGACGAACCTCGCCACGGCGCGGCAGTACTCGCCGAAGCGCTCGACGAGCTCGCTCGAGAACGGGTCGACGCCGTCGGGGTAACCGTAGTGGAAGAGATCCCAAACCACGTCGAAGCGGTGCCGGAGCGCTGCGCCGACGAACTGCTCGACGCTCGAGAAGTCGTAGCGACCGCCGCCGCGGTCCACGAGCGGCCAACGCACGGCCTCGCGCACGCCGTGGATGTCGATCTCCGCGAGGCGCGCGTAGTCATCGTGCACGTGGTGGTCGTGCTGCGTGGCGGCGATCTGATCGATCCACTCGCCGTGCATGTTGTAGCCCGTCGCGCACTCGAAACCTGCCAAGTAAAAACTACGAAACATGCTGCCTCCTGAGTGGGCTCGGACCCTGCGCGACGAGCTCGCGATACCGATCCACGAGCGGCGTCTCGACGCGCTCGAGTCCCCGCGCGGTGGGCTTCAAGTCCCAGAGGCCCATCTGCCGCAGATAGAAATCCGGCGGCTTGCGGCCTTCGCGATATCCCCACGTGACGAGCGCGAAGAGCGGCCACCACGTGTAGCCGACGAGCGGGATGCCTCGCGCGCGCACGCGATTCACCGCGCTCACGGAGTCCTCGAGCCACGCGCGACGTCGCGCGAGCGAGCCCTCCGACGCGGTCTCACTGACGAAGATCGGCCGCTCGTAGCGCTTCCAATAGAGCTCCGCGAGGCGATCCACGATGCCCGCCGAAGCGTACGGCATCTGGATGCGCAGTCGGCCGCTCGCGGAGCGCACGAGCCGCTTTTCGGAGAAGAGCGGGTAGAGGTTGATGCCGATGAGATCGAGGCGCACCGGGCGCTCTCGGAAATAGTGGAGCTCTCGATCGCTCACGCCCTGGTGGATGAGCCACGCGTAGAGCGCGTGGTGCTCGTCGACGCGGCCGCTCACGAGGTCGAGCGCGAGGAACACGATCTCCTGGCGCTGCGCAGCGTCGGCCTCGAGCTCGGGCGTCGCGCCAGCGTAGAGGTCGGTCGCGTCGACGTGCGCGAGGACGATCTCCGGGTCGACCGCGGTGAGGGCGTGCGCCGTCTCGACGATGCCGCGACAGACACACGCCATGACACGTGCGAACCCGCGCCAGCCGCGACCGAATGGCGGCCACCAGCCGAGCTTGCCGCAGTACCAAGCCGTCACGCGCGGCTCGTTCAGCGGCGTGTACGCGTAGATGCGTCCGCGGAAACGCTCCGCGATGCGCGCGGCGAACTCGGCCATGTGCTGCGGAAAATCCGGATTGAGGAACGCGCCTTCGATCCAGCTCGGCAGCCCGTAGTGGACGAGGTCGACGACGGGATGAATGCCGAGCTCGAGCAGCCTCGAGAGCGGGCGGTCCGCCCACGTGAAATCCCAGTGCCCCTTCGCGGGGTTGATGCGGTGCCACGGAATGCCGTAGCGCGCGGAGCGGATGCCGAGCTTCGCGAGCAGCTCCACGTCGCTCTCCCAGCGCGTGTAGTGCTCCGTGAGCTCGTACTCGTCGAGCGTGCGGCCCGTCGTCGGCGAGGGCGCCGTGATGAACGTGTCCTCGATGCCCGCGAGCCAATGGAAGTCGGACGTCGTGAAGAGCGCGTCGAGCTCGCTGCGCACGAGCTTCATGTCGGACCCTCGCAGCGCGGGCCGTCATCGGTGAACCGAAGCGGATCGATACGCATCGTCCTCGCGCGCATCCCGGCGTCCCACGCGTGATAAACGAGCACGAGCGTCCTCTCGTCGGGCGCGCGCACGACGGAGCAGTGGCCAGGTCCAATGACGCGCCCAGGCACCGTGCGCAGCACGCGCGGCCCGTCCTCGCTGCCGCGGTCGTCGTACGGCCCGAGCACGCGATCCGCGACGCCGTAGTCCACGCCGTACGTGTCGGTCTGCCAGCAGCCGCCGCTGTACAAGCAGTAGTAGCGCCCGCCGCGCTTCAGCACGAACGGCCCCTCGAGCGTGTGCCAGTCGAACGTGCGCTCGTACATCGAGCGATTCGCCGCGAAGCGCTGCCAGTCGTGATGGGCGCGCATCACGGTCCGTCCCGCGCGCGCGAGGCGAGTCATCGTCTCGAGCTCGTGGACGACGAGCGCCGTGCCCGCGCGGTCTCGGCCGTTCGTGTCGAGGAAATCGCGCGCGTGAAAGAGGTACCAGCGCCCGTCGTCGTCCCGAAAGGGGTGCGGGTCGATCGCGAACGGCACCTCGGCGACGTTCGTCAGCGCGCCAGCATCGACGTACGGCCCCGCCGGCGAAGAGCTCGAAGCGACGCGCAGCTGGTGGTCTTGGTCGCCGCGACCGACGGAGTAGTAGAGGTAGAAGCGCCCGGCGTCGTACGCGACCTCGGGAGCCCAGAACGCGTTCCCAGCTACGTCGGGCCGCACGAGCGCGTGACCCGCCTCCGCCCAGTGCACGAGGTCGCGCGAGCGCAAGAGTGGAAACACGCTCGCGTGCGCCGACGGCGCGACCGTGCCCGCAGCCTCTTCGGCGCCGGTTCCGATGGCGAAGTAGTCTTCGCCACTCCGCCACACGAACGGGTCTGCGAAGTACCCGCCGTAGACGGGGTTGGCGTAGCGCATACGCCCCACCCGCGATGAAAGAAGCGTGCCCCTCTAATGCGTGCCTGAATCTTGGGGTGACCGACGGGGCTCGAACCCGCGACAGCTGGAGCCACAAAGCGAGCCTGCCGCCTCGACCGCGCGCGAACCATCGCGTTCATCGGGAAACACGCGTGGCGAAGTTGCCGATCGCGACGCGCTGGAGAAGTTGCTGCCGCCTGCTGCCGCTGAATTGAGTCTCGACGCAGCCCTCGCCCAAGCGCTCGAGGGTGCGAGCCAGGCAGGTCGTTGGGACGTTGTGGCCGCCCTTGCCGACGAGCTCCGCGCACGGAGCCTTGCCGGGCGCGGAAGGTAGGCGCACCGACAGGCGGCTCGCTCGCTCTTGCCGTTACCTGCACCGCGACTCGGCGGCGCGGTCGCGACGGTCGCGATCAGCGAAAGAGGCGCACGAGGACGAGTTGCCCGCTCGGTCCCGCGAGCGCAGCGACGATCCGGCCAGTGATCGGGTCCTCGATCGAAACCTCGCCGCTCGTTCCGCCGTCGAGCCCGACCGTCGCGATGCCGTGGTCGCCGAATTGCGTGTCGAGACCGCCGTCGTCGAGCACGCGCGCGATTCCAGCGAAGACGGCGTTTTGCTCGGCGATGGTGCCGGTCACTACGAGGCGTCCCTCGCAGTCGCGGTACATGATTCGAGTGCTAGTAACAGACCCGACCCACGGTCCGAGAACCCCTCCGTCGATGCGAGGTCGCACGGTTCCGAATGCCACGTCTTGATTGCCCGCGTTGTCGTACGCGACGAGATTGAGGCTCGTTGGGGATTTGTCGACCCAGGCCGCGAGCGCGACACGATTGTTCGAGAGCAGCTCAATGTCCCAGACCGTGACGTATTGCGAGATCAGCGCGATCGGTACGGCGGCACCGCCTTTGAAGCTGAGGTCGAAAGTGCCACCGCGCGTGACGCGCCGTAGGATGGCGCTGCTCGCGCCGGTGTTGGCAGTGACGTAGTAGCCATCCGGCGTCACGCTGAGCGCCGAGTACGCATAAGTGATGTCGACGAGCGGAGCACCGCCGTTGAACGAAGGGTCGAGCGTTCCATCATTCTCGAGTCGTGCGATCCATCCGTTGCCCACGAGCACGATCTTCGGTGGCGAGTACGACGTGTCGAGCGCGACGCCCGTTCCCGCCCAAAGCTGCTTGTTCGCGTTCGTCAACGTCAGCACGCCATTGCTTCCGAAGCTCTTCACGAGCTTGCCAGTCGTGTCGAACTTGACGACCAGCACCGCAACGCCCGTCCCGGGCGCCTGTGTTCCGATGCCGACGATCGTGTCGTTGGTCGAGTCGAATGCGAGCGCGTTCAGCTGTTGCGAATCGTTCGGCAAGGCGATGCACAAGTGCCCGCTGGTTCCGAAGGTGGTGTCCACCGCGCCGTTCGACAGAACCTTCACGACGTTGATCGCCTCGACGGTCGTGCTGATCCAGCAAGCCCCCGTTTGGCCTATTTGGTCGATGCCAGCGACGTAGAGGCTCCGTTGAGAATCGGCCACCATCGCGAGCGGAAGGTACGAACCGGGAATTGTTTGATACGCGAAGCCATCGTCGACCGTGCCCGGAGCTCCTCCCTCCGGAAACGCGCAGGCAGCAGCGGCTTCGGCGTGCGCGTCCGGCGCCACGTCCAAACTCGCGTCGCCGGCGTCGACACCTCCAGCATCGAGACCTGGACTGTTCTGCGCGCAAGACGCAGAAGCGCCCGCGACGGCGAGTGCGATGACCCCCAGAGCGATGAATGCGATCCCCTCACGCATTCAAGGGAGGCTATCACCACAAGGTCAGCGCGCGACGACCCCGTTCGAATGAGCACGCGAGTGACGCGTCATTCGAGGGCGTAGCGACGGCGCGAGTCTCCTCTACCGGGCACGTCGCCAACACCGCACGGATGGCACGCGTTCTGGAACTCGACCATCGGGCGCGCGAGCTCCTGAACGTCGGTGATCGTCACGACAGCCCGTTGAGCGTCGCATTCGCCGTGAGGCTGTCGCACCGATCTCTGACGTGACCAGCACCCACCCCACGATCGATCTCGGAGACCTTGCTGCCGCTTGCTGCCGGTGTCCGGGTGCCGACCGGACGCGCTGATCAAGGCGATTGCCCGGGCCGGGCATGCACCGAGCTCGAGGAGCGCCTCTTGAGCAAACCGGAGGCGGCAGAATGAGCCCGCGTACGATCACGGCGCTCGCCACGATGCTGAAGGGCGCGCAGTAGTCATGGGCAAAGCGTTGACGATGTTGGCGGCGCTCGCGAGCGGTCGCGGGGCTAACCACCCCGCCGCCGCTCGGCGGTGCTCGCTTCAAAGCCAGACGCTGCGCTACGCTCGGCTCAACATGGGGGCGACTATCATCAGGTGCGCGGCCTGCGCGATGTTGTTCGTGACCGCTCTGACCGCGCCAGCGTTCGCGCAGGACACGGCGGCGGATGGTGACGAGTGCAAGCCAGCTTGTCGGCTCGGCTTCGAATGCGTCAACGGCGAATGCGTGGCGGAGCAATGCAAACCGGCGTGTCGAGCTGGCTTCACGTGCATCGACGGCGAGTGCAAGAGTGCGTGCAATCCACCGTGCGCCTCAAACGAGCGCTGCACGGAGACGGCCCAATGCGTGCGACTAACGCGGTCGCGACCGATTGAGCACTCCGACGAAGAGCAGAGCGAGAAACCTCCCGTAAAGCAGGCGCCGAAGAGCGACGAGTACAAGCCGAGCGCGACGCGCATCTACATCGGTCCCATGTTGTTTGCCCTTGGCAATCCGTACGGCCCGGGCCTGCTCACTGACTTCGGCGCCACGCTCGCATTCGACTTCAGCCCCGACGAGTCTCGTGTGTTCTTCATCGGATTCCGAACGGGATTTGTCGGCGACTCGTCTGGCGTGCTCGGCGCGTTCGACCTAGATCTCGGCATTCGGCCGCGACTCGTTGCCGTTGGCGAAAATGCCTTCTCTCTCGTCATCGGTGGCGGTCTCGGCGGTGGCTTCATCAGCGCGAACGGCGGCGTGGGTTTCTTCCATCTGCCTGCCCGATTTGGAGTCAGTTTCGATTTCGGGGGCTTCACACTGCAAGCGCTCGTCGGGCCCGCGTTGCTCGTCGGGCGTTCGGCGCTTGGCGCCGTCGAGTCGTCCGTCGAGGTCGGCGGCCGGTTTTGAGTGGCGCCGATGGCCGGTCGCGGCGCCCGAATCTCACCTAACGGACGAGGGGGCGCCTTGGTCCTTCGTGGGGATGGGAGCGAGCGCGACCTCAAGCTCCATCGAGTCGAGCTGCTTCCACTGCTCGGCATCGAGGCGCTCGACGACAATGCGATACATGCCGCTGCCGGCAAGCGGGAGCCCGTTCAATGCAGCGATGACTCGGCTGACACCAACGGCATCGTGGTCGTACTCACCAAGGGTCGTGCGCTCCCCTTTGGGGTTCAGGAGAACTAGCCGATCGTGAACCTTCGACGGCTCCCCGGCCTCGGTTCGCCACATCGTGACGATTGCGAGCTGAATTGGCACAACGCCGGTCGTATCAGCGGCGAGACCGAACAGTTGCAGGCGGTCGATCATGTCGACGACGCTAACGAGTCGCGTTTCAGCGTCGACAAGCGCACGCCTGCAAATGACAGTGCCGAGATACCTACCCATTGCGTCGCGTCACCGGTGCGGCTGCGCCCGCAAACTCTGGCGATCGAGACAGCGCAATTCTCAGCACTCCCGGACGCTCTACTGGTCGCGGTCGAGACGGCCGCGTGGCGTCTGGTGCAGGGACAGTGGCGGTGCCGCTCGTTGTGCCGGTGAAGATAGGCTCGCGCGAAGCGTTGATCGCGAAGCGTCGCGCGGCCTCGACAATCGTGTTCAGCCGATCGAGTTCAAGATTGCCCATCACGGTCGCACCACAATTCGGGCAGCTCATGAATGCGAGGTCGGCCGGCAACTCTATCGTTACACCGCGCATCGCGCGTGTACGTCCAGCTCCGCTTGAGAGGCGCATCGTGACGCCACAGTTGGGGCACGTGGTGTCGGCCATGGAGGTCATCTTACCGTATCTCCCTTCTTTGTCCGCATGGGTCCGGTCGGCGGGTGAAACGAGCACACCGTGAGCCGACCGGCGACGAGCTTGAACTTGATGTAGAAGCCAGAATCAAACCGCTCTGTCGCATACACATCGGCGGGTGGTGGCGGCGAGGGGATGGTGCTGCAAAAGTCGCCCTCGACCAGCTCCTCGATTGTTTCGCGGATGACGCGCTTCGCTTCATCGATGCTCCAGTCGTACTTGTTGACGAGGATCTCGATGGAATTCTCCACCCAAAAGTCGACCTGCCCGCCACGAACGCAGGCCCTGACATCGTTGAGCGGGTAGGCCACCTCACTTCCGAGGGTATCGACGGCGTGCGCAATTCACAACGCGAGCAATCCGGCATGTGACGAGAGAGCGAGTGTTCGATTGGCATCACGCCGCGCACCATGGTCGCCGAGCGAACGGACTGCTCCACATCATCGAGATCGATAGGAGCTCGCGATGGCCATTTTTCAAAGGCGCTTGGTGCTCGTCACGCCGAATGGTGAGCGCCTGGCCTTCGCTCGAGAGGTCACGCTCGCGCAGACGCTATCTCTGACGCGCCTGTCGCTGGGACGTTTCATCGCGCGTCGCGCGTCGCACGACATTCGACCTCGGACGGCAGGAACGCGTGCGATGAAGTTTCACTAGCTTGTCTGGGCTGCGTCGCGGCTTAGCGCGATCAGGCGCGGGGCCGGTCGAGAAGAAGGGCTAGCGAACGAGTTTGGCCGCTCTGAGGCGACGAATCTCGTTTGGATGAACGCGGAGCGCCCCGACGTCGATCCGAAAGCTGTTCGGTTCCCATCCGGCGAATTGTGGGTGTGGTCCTTGAGCTCTACGGACCGCCCATTGCTGCGGAGGCTGGACGATCCGTTGCGGATGCTCACGTCTCTCGCACCAAGCAAGAGCAAGCGCGTAACACGTGCCCGCCGCATATCGAACGGCTGCCCTTCCGATGCCATGCAGTGTCGTCAAAGCGTCCTCACCAAGCACGAGATCCGCAGGGCCGTACTGGGCGTGGGCCTCGGCATCAGTGAGGTTTGGGTGTGCAGCGAGCGCAAGAGCGATCTCCACTGTCGGGAGTGTGCGAACCGTCCCACGATGATCGCTCCCACTGCCATCGAACCACGTGGTCGCGTTGGAAAAGCGCATCGGCCAACTCTGACGTCGCCGCCCCCGATGCACGAGCATGTTGCGATACTCGAGCGCCCAATGCAGCCACCCAGGGCGGTTCTCGGCGTTCTCGAGACGCTGCATCTCTGCGTGCACGGCGACGCTCATCGGCTCTGGCCGACGCGCGAGAGCGTTCGTCGCTTCGGTCAGGCTCGTTCGAACGATCGCAACCGGCAGACCCATCACACCAACGATCGCCCCACCAAGACAGTCGAGCGCCGATCCAATCGCGCGCAGGAAACCGCCTGCATGAATCTCTGGCAAGAGCTGCAAGATCGAGTCGTACGGCGACGTTTGCGGCGGGACGTGAAATGGATCTGCGGGTCGTCTCGCAGTCCGGTGCGAATGAAGGCGCGGTGCCTGTCGAGTGCGTCCTCTAGCTCGAGGAGATGGATGTGGGCTTCGAGCAGATTCCCTTCAACGCTCGCGACTGTCTGATGCAGGTAGTCAGAAAGCAGGATGCGCGTGTCTTCATTCAGACCTGGGTACGCTGCCCACCACCCGATCCCGAAAATGGTTTCGTCGAGATCGTCGAAGATGAGCTTCCACAATCCGTCGATCGCACGGCAAGGGATACCGAGCGCGTCGGTCAGCGCGATGCGGCTATCGTCGACATCTGGGGTGAACGGTTGCGACAGACGCTCAGCGTGGATGGCACGCATTCATCGCCTCCATGTGTCTGACGCGCAGGCCGATGCAGACTGACGAGCTTAGCGTGACAGTCGATCCGCAACCACATGTGCCCGCGTAATCGCTTCCGTCAGCGCATCCCCGCGCGTCGGGTTGCTCGACGATACGGCGTCGGCCCGCACCGTGAAGCGACGACGTCGGAACCCCGCGATTTGCGCGGTACCGGCCCGAGGAGATCGCTGCCGCGTCCGCAACCCTCGAACGGCTACGAACGGATGCCCACGCAATTCTGAACGTCTTGTTGCCCGGTGTCGTCGACAAGACGAGCCACAGCGGCCGGCGGTTGCGAAACGCGGCGCTCGGATAAGTTGCCGCGCGAATTCGCGCCAAACTACGATTCCGTGATGGGTGGGAAAGACGGACGGCAGCTCTTCTACGGCGACAACCTCGACGTGCTCCGACGTCACATCGCCGATGAGTCTGTAGACCTCATCTACCTCGACCCGCCGTTCAAATCGGCGAAGGACTACAACCTGCTCTTCACCGAGCAGGATGGCACGCGCGCTGAGGCCCAGATCAAGGCGTTCAAGGACACTTGGGAATGGGACACAACGGCCGTGAACATGTACCGCGAGCTCGTCGAACGTGGCGGGAAGCTTTCTGAGTCCATGCAGGCTTTCCGGCTCGTCGTCGGTGAGAGCGACATGCTCGCGTACCTCACGATGATGGCTCCGAGGCTCGTGGAGCTGCACCGCGTTCTCAAGCCGACAGGGAGCATCTACCTGCACTGCGACACGGTCGCGAGCCACTACCTAAAGATCCTGCTCGACGCGATCTTTCAGCCCGGCAATTTCCGCAACGAGGTCATTTGGCGCTACCGCAGGTGGCCAACGACCGCGCACCAGTTCCAGCGGATGCACGACATTCTGCTCTTCTACAGCAAGGGTGGGTCGCGGCAGCGCACGTTCAACGTGCTCTACGGCTACGAGGAGTTGGCGCCCTCGACGTTGAAGACGTACGGAACGAAAAAACAGAAAGCAGACTTCTCCTCAGGCCATCGCAAGCCGAGCACCGAGGACGTCGAGTCGCCAGGGCCGCCGATGTCCGATGTGTGGGAGGTGGCGATCGTCGCGCCGAGCGGTAAGGAACGCCTTGGCTACCCAACGCAAAAGCCAGAGAAGCTGCTCGAGAGAGTGATCCTCGCGAGCAGTAACGAGGGCGACGTCGTGCTCGACCCATTTTGCGGATGCGGCACCGCCGTCGCCGTGTCGCACCGGCTCAATCGGAAGTGGATCGGGATCGACATCACGCACCTCGCGATCACGATGATCAAGCGACGTTTGAAGGACGCGTTCGAGTATGTCGTTGCCGACGTGAAGGGCGAGCCGACAACGCTTCACGACGCTCAGGCGCTCGCGCTCGAGAACCGCTACCAGTTCCAGTGGTGGGCGCTCGGCCTCGTCGATGCGAGACCGGTCGTAGAACAGGAAGGACCAGATCGCGGCATAGATGGTCGCCTGTACTTCCACGACGACCCCGGGCCGAACGCGACGACGAAGCAAATCATCTTCTCCGTGAAGAGCGGGCACACCGGCGTGAAGGACGTTCGCGACCTGTCGTCACGTCGTCAATCGCGAGAAGGCCGCGATCGGAGTGTTGATCACCTTGGAGCCGCCGACCCAGCCGATGCGCGCGGAGGCAGCGGACGTGGGCATCTACTCGGGGTGGAACCGCGAGTACCCAAAGATCCAGATCCTCACGATCGCCGACTTGCTGGCTGGCATGCGTGTGGCGTACCCACCGAGCCAGCAGGTAAACGTGACGTTTAAGCGTGCGCCGCTCGCGAAGGCTAACGCGGCCAAGCAGCTGACGATGCAGCTCGGGCCTACCGTGGCCAAACCGGCGTCACGTCCCCCACGTCGTAAGAAGACGGGCGTTGGTCGCGGCGACTAGTTCTGCGTGCACGCCACTGCCCGTGCGCTCGTGCAGCGCCCCGGTCAAAGCCCGTCACGAAGCCCACCCATGCCCCGGTAACGGCCCGTAAACGCCCCCAACAAACCCCGGCTGGGTGCCGATTCGTACCATTTGGGCACCTTGCCGGCAGCCATTCGGCTCCCTTTCGGCTTCCAAACGGCACCTGATCGGCACCACGCGACGTTCGACAGGCAGCTTGTCGTCCTCTCGATCGCGCTTGCGGCCGACGCGCGTCGTCGGATGATGCGCCATGGGTCACTCGAAGAAGACCACGCCGACGGGCGAATTCGAAGGCGAGAAGGCCGAAGCCCATCGACTGCGAATGATCGTCGAGGTGGCGCGGCTCGATGCGCAAGAGCGTGGGCAGCTCGCGCTCGAGAACGCTCTCCGCGTGCGCTCGCTGCGCTTGACGCATTCCGCGATGGAGACGACGCGCTGCTTGGGCGGTTGCACGACGCAGTCAGCGGCGTGTCGCCGAAACCACATGCGGAGCGCCGTAGGCGTGTCACAGCGCGGCAGCTCGCTGGCTTCATCGTCGACGCGGCGAGCTCCGTCCAGAACTCGGCACAACACGTCGTGGATCCCGAGCCGCTCAACGGCGCGATTTCTTCCGCATCATCGTGGGTCGAACAGCGCGTCACGCGCGAGCTTGGACTCGTTATCGCGCCAAATCTCGCCGACCGGTTCCACAGCAGCGTTGCTACCTGCATCCGTTCACTGCTGTTGGACAAACAGCCCGAGCGCGGTCGACGGAAGAAGGCTGACGTATCAGTGCCGCACGGGATAGCGCTCACCGCCTTTCGTGCCGCGGTCGCCGCGCTCACTGGGACTCGTGCACCTAACGAGCAAACGCGGAACGCGTTCGCCGAAGCACGAAAGAACTTTCACCAGCGGCACGTCGACCGTCTCAGAGAGCTCGAGCGAGTGGAGATTCCGAGCAAGAAAAAACAATCTTCACCCTAGGAAAAAAACGCGGCGCAACGTGGATCCCAGAAATGGAGACCACCATGCGTGCACGTCCGCTGCCGAAAAACGAGAGAAACCAACTTGTCGAGATTGTCGAGGATCACGACGTCAACGAGGTCTGCGAAGCGTCCGGCCTCACGGAGAACGCGCTCGTTCGCGCGATCGCCGGCTTGCCGCTGCTGCCGCGCACGCGCCGGCGCGTTCAAGACGCGCTCGAGTGCTTCGACGCGGAAGACTCGCCAGAGGAAGACGACGAAGACGAGGGCGACGAAGAGGAGGACGAGGACGCGTCCGACGACTCGGCCCTCGAGGACGAGGACTCCGACGACGAAGACGAAGACGCGGGCGAATGAAACGTGAACGCCCCGCGGCCGGCCAGCCTAGGGGCGTTCTGAGGACCAACGGAGGTGACCCGTGGAACCTGTTAACGCACACTATTGCCGATCGCACAGCGGTTGCCAACGCGTACTGCGACAACCGCCGCGCCGAGTCCTATACGCGCGAAAGCATCAACGGAGGCGCGCTCAGCTCTTCGCGCAGCTCGCCGAGCTGCACGAGCAGACCGCCGCTTTTTGTGCCGCCATCGCGCGCGACGAGACCGACCGAACGCAACGGCGCATGCGGGTGGATATCGCAGCGCGAATCGCCCATCGGCCGCCGCGCGCATCTCGCCCTGTGGCATCGCCTTCGCGACGCCGGGAGCGAGGCGCGAAGGCGCTCGGCAAATCGCGGCTGATTCGAGCCGACGTTTTTGAGGCGTCGCTCGCAACACAACGCCGGCGAACGACGCCTCGCCCGAAAGCGCTGCGGACCTGGCCGAGAAGTTCGGCGTGACCACGCCGGCGCGGCGTCTCGCGTGTAGGTCATGACGTTGCTTGAGCGATGGTGGGCGGTTCGTGACCTGATCACCCGCGAATCCGCGGTCCCGCGAAAGCGGTGCTCGTCTTTTTGTGTTCGCGCGCCGATGCGGCGGGCGAGGCATGGCCTTCGGTCGAACGAATCGCGCGAGACGCGGCTATCGGGAGACCGCTGCGCGCGCAGCGCTTCACACCTTGCGCAGCATCGGACTCGTGGAAAGCACGCCGCAACGCCACAAGCCGAACCGCTACCGCGTGAACGATGAGCTCCTGCGCGGCTCGCGCGGCCTCGCGAGGCGAACCGTCGTGTCGCGTCGAGCGGGGTTCGCGACGCGATGCCGAAGGGTGCGTCAAACGAACCCGAAGTAGACAAAGAAGAAACCAAACAAGAAAACCACCAACTGAATAAAAAAAATGGGGCCGAGCCAATGAACAAAGGTCACGAGCAGGAGGCACGCGATCGCGTCCTCGCCCATTTCCACGAAGCGATTCGCCGAAACGAAGCTGGCGGCCCCGAGCGCGGTCGTCACGCGACGCAACGCCAGTGCCGCCGCAACGCTCCTGAGACATCACACGCCGGAAGACGTCGAAGCCATGATTCACCGAGCCCTAGCCGATCCGTGTTCGCTGACAACCAAAACCAGCTTTTCCACATAGCGGCAAACCCCAACCGTTGGCGCGGCGCTCTGGCAAAGCGCCTCTCCGAGCGCCCCGCGAGCCCGATTGGGAGCTTCGCAACGAACTTATCGATCGCGGCGTCCGTCATGAGCAAAATCGATCCCGGCATGGAACACCTAACGCACATGGTCGCGAACGCGCAGAAAGCATCTCAAGCGCGATTGCTGGCCTTGTACCTACTGCGGGGACCCGACGGATGCTCGTACCGGTTCGCGTTGCGACCGCTGTGAGGCCGAGCGGGCGCGCGTGGGCGCTGCGCGCGCGTCAGCGAACATCCCTCGGCGTACAAAGCGCGCTTTGGCTCACCAGAGCTTCGCGAACAAGTACGCGATGCGCGTGCGATCGAGGAGGCGAGCCGCTGGCGCGGCCCCGAGCCGCTCGTTTTGATCGGCAAGACGGATGCAGGAAAAACAGCCCTCAGCGTGGCAACGTTTCTCGAGCAAATCGAGAAGAACGCAAAAATCCGTTCCCCGCTATTCCTCGGCGGCTCGCAGTTCGCCGCGGAGTCGAGCGGCAACGCCGTGAGGCGTGGCGAGATCGAACGCAGCGCGATCGCTGCCGATCTCCTTCTGTTGGACGGCATCGGTGAGGAGAGCCGAGAGTGCCTCGAAGCCATGGGGCGAATCGTCGACCAGCGATTCGACTTCGAGAGGCCAACGATTTTTACTGTTCGATGTCAGGCGAGGGGCGAGCTCGCTGCGCTGTTGGGAGATCGCTACGGCGATCCACGCATGCGACGCATCTGTGGCGGCGATGCGCAGGTGGTGATGGTCGAGCGCGCTCATCTGCGTGAAAATCGACGCGAGCCCGTCTAAAACAAGTGCCGCGGCGACGTTCGTGCGTCCCGCGGCGTGACCGACGAAAGGCATTCGCCGATGGACGACAAGGTAAAACACGCACTGCGCGCGCGCCAAGCGCAACGCCAGAGCGGCGTGTTTGAATCGCGCGGAAAACTCTACATGCGCGTGACGATCGCGCCGAGCAAGCGACCGGCCGTGCAACTCGTCGGCTTCGACGATCGCACGAAGGCCGAAGAACGCGGCCTCGAAGTCAACGCGCTAGCGCAGCTCCTTCGAGACGCAGACAAACACGAGCACCTGCCGACCTTGCTCGAACAGGGAGGGACGCTGCCAGAGGAGCGCATGCCGGAGCTGCGCGCGATCGTCGAGGGCATCGTCGCCGGCGTGCATCGGCCAAAGCACAAGCCGCTCCCACGTGCGTGACATTCGCCGCGGTGCGCGAGCAGTGGACGAGCGGCGAGCTCGCGCGCGACTACCCGCATGCGGTCCGCGACAAGCGCACGAGCGCCGACGACGCGGGGCGTGCGGAGAACTGGATCGAGCCCGTCGTCGGTCCCGAAGCCGATCGCCGCCGTCACGATCGAGGACTACGAAGAGGTCATGCGCCGCGTTCGTGCGGCGGGGCTGCGCCGACGCGACGGCTTGGCAGATCGCGCAGACCATGAGGCGCACGCTCGATCTCGCCGTGTACCCGCTCAAGCTCATCGCGGCGAACCCGATCCCGAAAACGGCGATGCCCAAAATCCGCGCCGCGAAGCAGGGGCGTTGGTTGTATCCGTCCGAGGACGCGCGGCTGCTCGCGTGTGTCGACGTCGATCTCGGACGACGGCTGCTGCTACGGATTTCTCGCACGCCTCGGCTGGCGCAAAAGCGAAGCGATCGGCGGTCATCTCGACTCGAAGACGAAGACGCGCCGCATCCCGGCGCTGACGTGGGCGGCGCTCGATCTCGCGCGCGGCGTTGTGAACCTCGACAAGAACAAGACAGACGATCCGCGCATCGTTCCGCTCGGTGCGGACGTCGTGCGGGCGCTGCGCGCGTGGCGAGCCATCTACCCAGGCGGCGAGCCAGCGCCTGACGCGCCCGTGTTCGTCCGAGCGAGTACCGCTCAAAGAGGGCGGCACCTACGCGCGCACCGTCAATCGCGATCGCCTCGCCGAGGAGCTCCGCGCGGACATTCGCACGGCGGAGGTTGAGCGCGCCGCGGAGCTTGCGAAAGAGACGGACACGCACGACGCGCTCGACGTCCACGACCTGCGCGCGTCGTTCGTCACGGTCGCGCTCGCGAACGACAAAAGCGAGCGGTGGATCTGCGACCGCACCGGGCACCGCTCGCACGCCATGATTGAGCGCTATCGGCGCGCGGCCCGCACCTTCGCCGAGCTCGACGTGGGCGACTGGCGCGCCCCTAGACGAGGCGATCCCCGAGCTGCGTGAGGTGGCGACCGCCCAAGCCATCGTCGACGCGTTTGCGCGGTCGTGGGCGCGCTGCCGCTTAGCGGCAGCACTCGCGGCAGCAGCCAAACTCAGCGTGTCGCGTACGCGGCGACTTCGCCAATGATTCCTTGGGGTGACCGACGGGGCTCGAACCCGCGACAGCTGGAGCCACAATCCAGCGCTCTACCAAACTGAGCTACGGCCACCGAAACGCGGCGGAGCATAGTGGCTTTCAGGGTAGTTTCCAGTGCTCTTTTGCCACGCGCGCCGCGCGCTCGACGTCGGCGCTGTCGGGGTTTGATTCGACGTCGAATTTCGCGTCTTCGAACATCGCGCGCATCGCCTCGGTGAGGCCCGATTCGAGCGCGACGAGGTCGTAGCCGCCCTCGAGCACGAGACCGACGCGTCCCTTGGCGGTGCGCTCGGCGAGCGACACGAGCTCTCGCGTCATGTAGCCGTAGCCTTGGGGCGTGAGCGCCATCTCCGCGAGCGGATCGCGCACGGCCGCGTCGAACCCCGCGCTCACGAGGACGAGCTCCGGCGCGTACTGCTCGAGGATCGGCGACACGATGCGCTCGAACGCGGCGCGATACACGGCGTCGCCGCCACCCGCGAAGAGCGGCACGTTGACCGTGTAGCCCGTGCCTTCGCCCTCGCCCACCTCCTCGGCCGCGCCCGTGCCCGGATAAAAGGGGAACTGGTGGAGCGACACGTAGAGCACGTGCGGGTCGCGGTAGAAGATCTCCTGCGTCCCGTTTCCGTGGTGGACGTCGAAGTCGACGATCGCCACGCGTTCCAGCCCCTTCGCGCGGGCCTCCGCGGCAGCGACCGCGACGTTGTTGAGCAGACAAAAGCCCATCGCGTGGGCGGGGCGCGCGTGGTGCCCCGGCGGCCGGAGGAGCGCGACGCCGGTCTTCGCCTGGCCCTCGAGGATGGCGTCGACCATGTCCGCCGCGCCGCCAGCCGCGCGCCGAGCCGCGTCGATGCTACGCTCGCTCACGTAGGTGTCGGGGTCGAGCATGCCCCGCTTGCCGCGAAGCTCGTCCAGCGCCTCCACGAAGCGGGGATCATGCACGCGCTCGAGGGCCTCCTCGCTCGCGTCCCGCGGCTCTACGCGGCGAAAATGGGCCTTCGCGGCGATCACGGCCGCGCGCGCCGCGGCAAGACGCTCCGGCCGCTCGGGGTGGTAGCCGAGCGGTTCGTGCCGGTCGAACACGACGTCGTCGACGAGCATGGCCTCCGGCTTTTTCACGTCCACCCGCGCATGTTGCCGAATCTCGGTGACGGATGGTAGCGTCGCGAAGCCTTTGACGGGAGGAGAGCCACCTCGGCCATGCGAAACAAGATCATCCTAGTGAACGCGATCATTGTCGCGATTGTCGGCATCCTTGCGTTCGTGATGACGCGCACGGGGATCATCAGCGCTGCATCGAACACGCCCGCGCTGCTCGACGAGGCCAAACACAACGCGCTCGGCGCGGGTGCACGGCTCGAGGTCGACGGGCTCAAGGTCGAGCGATGGCTCACCGTGCGCGCGACCGATCCCTCCGCCTCGGACCCGCTGAACAAAGCCGACAAGACGGCCGCGAACCGCGCCGCGACGCAGCTTTGCGACAGCATGGTCGCCGCCGCCAAGACCGCGCCCGACTTCGAAGGTCGCGTCCCATCGCTCGTGCTCATCACGGACGCCAACGGCATCACGATCGGCCGAAACGGCTCGGAGACGCTCCGCCGCGGTGAAGATCTCGGCGCGACGTACCCGGTCTTCAAGACCGCGATCCAGAAGGGCCAAGCCGGCAGCGACGTCTGGTCGAACAAGGTCGATCAGGTGCTCGCTTCGTACGCGCCGATCCGCAACGACAAGGGCCAGGTCATCGGCGCCCTCGTCGTCGGCATCCAGCTCAACGACGAGCTCGGTCGCGTCGCCGACCAGACGACGGGCCGCCCGCTCATCCTCGCGGCCACCGACAAGGACGCGGTCCAAATCCTCTCGCGCTCGGCGGCCGACACGAGCAACCTCGACAACGCCGTCACCAAGAGCGCCAAAGACCACGGCGCGATGGAAGCCGTTCGCTCGGTCCTCGACAAGGGCCACGTCGACGCGGCGCAGGCGGGCGACATCATGGTCGGCGCCGCTCCGCTCGAGAGCCTCGGCGACGGCAAGAGCAAGGTCATCGTCGCGAGCGAGCCCGCGCTCCTCATCCCGGACGCAGGCAGCCTCGCGATGCCGGCGCTCTACGTGACCGGCCTCGGCATCATCCTCGTCATGATCGGCGGCTGGCTCCTCGGCAGCTACATCATGGCGCCGATCGCGCGGCTCGAAGAGGGTCTGCTCGCGATCATCAACGGTCAGACCGACAAGCGCTTCCAGCTCGAGCACGCCGAGCTCGGCGGCCTCGCGTTCCGCATCGATCAGCTCTTGAATCAGCTGCTCGGCGTCGAGGAAGACACGACCGACGAAGAGGGCCGAATCTCGCGCGTCCCCACCGCGGGAGCGATGGAAGCGGCGATGGGCGGCGGCGGCGACAGCACGCCGAACCTCGATCCGAACGAAGCGGCCGCGCTCGCCCAAGAGCCCCCGGCGCAGTACTACTCGCGCATCTACCGCGAATACATCGCAGCCAAAAAAGCCCTCGGCGAGCAGACCGATCACATCACGGAGCAGGCCTTCCAGAGCCGAATCCAAGCGATGGAGACCGAGTCGGCCCAGAAGGGCAAGAACGTGCGCTACAAAGTGCAGAGCAACGGCCGCGAGGTCGTGCTACTTGCAGTCCCGATTTGATGGGCCTGTTCGACTTCTTCAAAAAGAGCGACAACAAAGCCGACAAGGTCGGGCAAAAGCCGCCGCAAGTTCGCCGTGAGGTCGCGCGCTTCGCCGACACTGCGGCGAACAAGCGCGCGCAAAACTACGATCGCCAGGAAGCGATCGCGGGCCTCTGCGATCTCGCGCAGCCTCTCCAGAACGAAGAGGAGCTGAAGAAGACCGACAAGGGCCGCGCTCAGCTCGAGGAGCACGAAAAGACGCGCATCGACGCGGCTGGCGCGCTCCTCCGGCGCTTCAACTTCGTCAGCGATCCGACGATCACCGACGCCGAAGAGAAGCAGATGGCCTTGGAGGGCATCGCGGCCGTCGGCAAGGACATCCTCGAGCCGCTCCGCACGTACGCGGCCAAGGCCGAGAGCCTCGCGTGGGCGATCCGCATCCTCAAGACCGCCTTCGGCGAGGACGAGGACGCGATCATCACCGAGCTCCTCTCGTGGCTCTCGAAGTGGGACACCGAGTACGCGAAATTCGTGGACCCGAAGGTGCAACTCCTCGTCGAGCTCGAGGAGCACAAAGACCCGCGCATCTTCGAGGCGACGAAGGACTTCCTCCTCGACGTGAACGAGACCTCGCGGTTCCACGCCGTGGGCGTCGTGCTCGCGCAGGGCGACGAGGCGGCGATCGTGCCGCTCGTCGAGATGTTCATCGACGAAGAGTCGCTCCGCATCCGAAACCGCGTCTGCGAAGGCTTCATGCAGCGCGGATGGGTCGTCCCGGACGACAAGCGCCAGGACATGCGCAAATTTCTCCCGTCGGAATACTCGATCGACGGTGAGGGAAAGATTCGTCGCAAGTCGTAGGCGAGTAGACTCGGCGAATGCGTCGAGCACTCATCTTCTCTTTCGTGGTCGCGTCGATCGCCTCAGCCACCCGCTCGTCGGACGCTCATTTCGTGCTGCAGGCCCCAGCGTCGTGGATGTCGCAGGACGGCCTCGGCTCGCCGCAGAAGCTCGGACCGTGCGGCGACGAGGACGACGGCACTGCGCTCGCGACGCCGACCGGCACCGTGACCGCTTATCAGGTGGGCGACACGATCACGGTCACGATCAACGAGACGATCTTCCACCCAGGCCACTACCGCATCGCGCTCGCGGTGAGCGATCGCACCGAGCTCCCGCCCGAGCCCGCCGTCGACGCGGGCAGCACGTATCCGTGCGGCACCGCGGTGATCGAAAATCCCCCTGTTTTTCCGGTGCTCGCTGACGACGTCTTCGATCACACGGCGCCGTTTTCGGGACCGCAGACGACCACCGTGAAGATCCCGTCGAACGTCACCTGCAACCACTGCACGCTGCAGGTGATCGAGTTCATGTCCGACCACGGGCTCAACAACCCCGGCGGCTGCTTCTATCACCACTGCGCGGACATCTCCGTCGGCGGCGACGCTGGGACGCAGAACGACGCGGCGGTGGGCGCCGAGCCCGAGCCTCAGACGACGAGCGGGTGCAGCTGCTCGGTGCCTTCGCGAGCACAAAATGAAAAAGGCGGCGGCATCGCGATTGCGATGCTCGCCGCCTTCGTCGCGATCGTCACTCGCTCGTCTTGCGCTTCCCGAGCATCACGCCGACGGAAATGCCGACAACCTGATTGAACTTGAAGGTCTCGTCGTCACCGTTGACCTTGCCGTCGGGGAAGTTGTTGTTCGGTCCGAGGCCGCGCGAGTCGAAGCCGCCACGATTCCACGAGAAGGGAAGCGCGCGGTACTCGACGCCGATGTTGACGATGTCGTTCAGGAAGAACGTGAGGCCGATGCCGAACGTCGGCGCGAACTTGGCTTGACCGGCGAGCGCGAAGCTCGCTTTGTCGTTGCACGACGGCTGGCCCGAGTCGCCGCAGCTCGTTCGCTCGTTGATGCCGACCGCGCCGGCGCCGAGGAACAAGTACGCCTCGGTGTCGACGAAGAGGGCCTGGAAGAGGGCGAGCTTGCCGCGGAACGGGACCGCGGTGAGCTGGCCCATCGCCGCCCACGAGAGCGTCGCGACCTGATCGGAGAAGGTCGGGTGCGAGCCCGGACCCCCGCCGCACGTCGCGCCCGGCGCCGTCTGCGCTCCGTTCGGAACGCAAGGCGCGACGTTCGACTGCGTGAACTGGTCGCGCGGCGCGATGTTGTCGATCTGGCTCGTGAGGTCGGTGTTCGAGTTGAGGAACGCACCACCCCAGAGACCGACGGCGAGCCAGTCCGTGAAGTAGTAGTTCAACCGCCCGCCGACGAAGTACGAGTGTTGGTACTCGTCGAGGAGGGTGAACGCGACCATCGGCGCGATCTCGAGGCGACCCTCGCGATACTGGCGCATCTTGATGACTGGCGGCGCACCCTTGAGCGGACCGGTGAGCACGATCTCTTGCGCGTGAGCGCTCTTCTCGGCCGTCGCGAGGACTCCTGCAGAAACGGCGAGAGCGATAAAAGAGGCGGTGAGCTTACGCATCGTCGTCCTCATTTCGGAAGCCTGTACTCGAAGCTGAACGGCAGGAAGAAGCTCAAGCCGATGTTCGCTTGGAAGTTGTTCGTGATGTCGACGCCGTCTTGCAGCCAAGTGTTCGGGTTCGACGGGGAGTTGGCGGTCGTCGGTTGACCGACGGGGCCGTTGGCGATGGTGAGCGCCTCGAGCTTCTCCGGGTAGATGTAGTCGCGAATCTCTCCGGTGACGGCGAGCCATCGCGTGAGGAAGACGCGGAGTCCGATGCCGAGGTTGAAGGCCACCTTCGGCTGGAAGTCGAACTTGCGGTTGTCCGGGTCGATGACCGGAATCGGACGCGTGCTGATCGCGCCGACGCCGCCCGTCGCGTAGAGGTCGTAGCTGAAGATGAAGCTACCGAAGCCGGCGAACTTTCCGTAGATGGGGACGTACGTGAAGTTCAGCGCGGCGCTCCACGAGTACTCGGTGAGCGGCACGGCGACGCGGGTCGCGCGGCGCGTCTGGAAGTTGAAGTCCGAGTCCGAGTTCAGACCCGAGTAGAAGTTGCCGTTCAACCCGACCGCGAACACGTTCGTGATGTAGAAGTTCGCGTTGAGGCCGGGGCCCGTGTGGCTGACGAACTGATCGTTCAGCGTGAAGCCCCAGTACGGCGTGAGCTCGACGCGGTGATAACGGAGCACGTAGATCTGCTCCACCGCGTAGATCTCTTTTTTGTATTCCTTCTTCGCGGCCTCGCCGATGTCCGCTTGCTTCGGACACGCGGAAGGATCGATCTCGCAGATGCCTCCGCCTGTACCTCCCGCCTGCGGCTGCGGTTGCGGCTGCGTCTGATCGGGTTGAGGTTGCCCCTGCGGTTGATCGAGGTCGATCGTTCCGCCGGCGGTGCCACCTCCTCCCGACGCTCCACCTGTTGGAGCGGTGGTCGTGGTGCCCCCACCTTTGGTCGACTTCTTCTGAGCGAATGCCGAGCTCGGAACGAGCGCGAGCGCCGCTGCAAAAAGAAGCCACTGAGCTTGCTTCATCGCTACCCCTTTTCGATCCGCGTGGAACGCTCCACACAAGAGCCACCGCATGATTGGCACGGTACCAGACTCAAGTGTGGGTTCGGTAGGTCTAACTGCTTAGAAAGGTTGGGGAATCAGGCGTACAGCGAAAGTGGCCTGGGACTATATCACGCACGATTTCAGCCGAGCAATGAGAATGTCACATCCGTATCGCGGTTATTCCGCCGCGGCGCGCTCTTCGTCGTTACCGAAGAGAGCCTCGACGAAGTCTTCTGCGTCGAACACGCGCAAGTCCTCCGCGCGTTCGCCGAGACCGATGTAACGAACGGGGACCTTCAGCGCGTCGCACACGCCGAGGACGATTCCGCCCTTCGCAGTGCCATCGAGCTTGGTCAGCACGATGCCCGTGAGCTCGACGGCCTCCTTGAACTGCGTCGCCTGAGCGAGCGCGTTCTGTCCGGTGGTCGCGTCGAGGACGAGGAGCGTCTCGTGAGGCGCGCCTTCGAGCGCCTTGCCGATCGTCTTTCGAACTTTTTTGATTTCATCCATCAGCGGCGTCTTCGTGTGGAGACGTCCCGCGGTGTCGACGAAGAGGAGATCCACGCCGGCCTCTTTCGCCTTCGTCGTCGCTTCGAACGCGACGGCTCCCGGGTCCGCCCCCTCTTTGCCGCGCACGACCTCGGCTTCGACGCGCTTGCCCCACACCTCGAGCTGCGCGACGGCCGCCGCGCGGAAGGTGTCGCCCGCGGCGAGCATCGTCTTCTTGCCTTCGTCTCGCGAGCGCGTCGCGAGCTTGCCGATCGTCGTCGTCTTGCCGACGCCGTTGACGCCGACCATGAGCACGACGGTGGGCTTGCCCGAGCTCTTGATCGCGCCGTGCTTGCCGACGGAGAGGATCTCGGTCGCCTCCGTGCGGAGCGCGTCCCAAACCGCGTTCTCGTCGGCGAGCTCGTGTTTCTCGAGGCGGTCGCGGAGGCGTCCGAGGATCGCCTGCGTGGTCTGCACGCCCACGTCGCTCGAGAGCATGACCTCTTCCATCTGTTCGAGGATGGCGGGGTCGATCTCCTTCTTGCCGCTGACGAGCGCGCGAAGGCGTGCGATGAATCCGCCGCGCGAAGCGGCGAGCCCCTTGCGCAGCGCGGTGACGTCGCGCTTCGGCCGCGAGGGCGGCGCGGGTTGGATCGACGGCGCCTTCTCCTCTGCCGTCGGCTTGATGGAAGGAGCCCTCTCGGCGGCGCGCTCTTCAGCGGCCGGCTTCGCGGGCTTCTTCTCTTCGCGCGCCTCGGCGGGTCGCTTCTCTCCTTCTTTCTCCTTTTCGGGGAGAGCCGCGCGCGGCTGCGGCGCGGGAGGAAGCTCTGCGGGCTTTCGCCCAAAGGCGAAATAGAGACCGCCGGCGACGAGCGCCACAACGATGAGAATGATGACGACTGTCATGGCGCGGCCTCCAGATAGGCCCGGCGACTATAGAAACCGCAGGTCACATCGGTCAACGTGGACGTTTTTCTGGGCGATCGGGGTCGAGCGCCATGACCTCGGCCTCCACGTTGGCGTCCACGACGCCGTCGTCGAACGCGGCGTGCTCGACCGCGTCTGCCCATTCGGCCACGGCGGGCTGGCCATTTTCAGCGGCGCGGCGCACTTGCGCCGGCGTGGGCTCGGGCCTCGCATCGAATGGCGGGCCGCGCCTTCGAGCCCAGTGCACGAGCCGCTCGAGGAGCTTTCGGCGCCGCGAGACGACCGCGATCTCGAGCACGCCTCCGCCAGGGAGCTTCTGGCGAAGATCGACGTGGAGCGGCGCTTCGACGACGAGCTCGGCGTCGGGTGGCGCGAGCGCGAGGTCGAACGCGAACTCGCCCGCGTCGTCCGCGAAGACGCTCGCGAGCACGTTTGCCTCCGACGTGTTGAACGTGGGCACTTGCACCGAGACGCGCGCGCGCGCGACGGGCGTTCCGTCGTGCGCGTCGACCACGCGACCTCCGTACTTGCCCGTCCGGCTGCGTGAAGAGTGGACGACCGAGACGCCCGCGGTGCCCTCGTGCGTCGGCGGCCGCGTCATCACGATCGTGCGATCGAGGCGGAGCCTCCGCGCGCTCCGTCCGATGAGAAGCCACGCGGCGACCACGAGCGCGCCGATCGCGAGCGGCGCTTGTCGCCACGGGCTCGGCCCGCGGATCGGAACGGCCACCGCGAGATCGCCCGCGGGCTGGAGCCACGGCGCGTCGGGTACGTAGCGGACCTGCAGCGCCGTTATTTTTTCCGCGCGCGGCGGCACGAACGTCGCGTGGATCGTCGCGCGCCCGGCCTCGAGCGCCGCGGCGCCGACGACGACTCCGCCGAGGCGCGCTTCGACGCTGCCCCCAATCACATAAGAAGGCGGCGCGTTCCCCGCGGTGAGCGCCGTGGCGATCTCGATCGGAAAGCCGTCCTCCGGCGACGCGGGCTCGACCGCTTCCACGAGCGTGAGCGCGACGTGCGTGTGGCGCTCGATCGGCGCGGCGTGCTCGCTCGGCATCGTGTCGTCGCCGCCTACGAATCGAACGTGGAGCGCGCCGCGGCCTGGCGCGCCGAGCTTCGTCGGATCGACCAGGAACGTCGCGCGCCCTCCGCGAATCGTCATCGAGCGCGAGATGACCTCGCCGGTCTCCGTCGAGAGCTCGAGCGGCAAGCCCGCCGCGGACGTCGTCGATCCGCCGGAGGCGGTCGGCGCCGGCTCGGACGCTTCGTCGTCGAACGTCGCGACGGCGTCGAGCGGCGCGACCGGCGCGTCGAGCGCGACGACGCGTGGCTCGGGATCGAACCGAAGCGACACCGACTGCTTGGCGAGATCGACCTCGTACGTGATCGTCGCAGCGGAGAGGAGATCGCTGCCGCCGACGTCGACCTGGACGTCGTACGCGCCGATCGCGGCCGTCACCCAAACGCAAAATCGTCCGCTCTCGTCGGTCTTCACCGCGGGCAGCAGCGCGTCGCTCTGACACGCGCTCGCCGCGGCCGGCGTGCGCGCGCCGCCACGCGCGCCGAGCGAGATCGCGAGCGCCGCGCTCGGAACGGGGACGTTCGCGTCGTCCACCACGCGTCCCTCGACGAGAAGATGCCCGTGGCTGCGCCCGGCGTGCCCGTCGATCCTCGGCACGCCGCGCACGCGAAGGCTACGAGCGGCGTGCACGTCAGCGCACATCCCACATAGCGCTGTCACCATGACGCCTGTCATGAACGCGAGTGAGGTGCGTCGCACGAGCGAACGATAATGCATGGCTCGGCGCAGTTCACCGTCGAACGAAGTGGGCCGGATGGTGATACGATGATGTGCACGATGGCGGACTGCCACCTCGTGCGGCGGTGCTGGGCGATTGCGCTCGTTTGCGTAGTCTTCGCGGTCGCACCGAGCGCGCGCGGCGATGGGCGCACGACGTTCTTGATCGACCGTCTGCGCAGCGACGATTTCCGCGTGCGCGCGCAAGCCGCCCTCGCGCTCGGCGCGACCAACGATGACGCAGCCGTGCAGCCCCTCTGCGGCGCGCTCTCCGACGGCAACGACGTCGTACGCCAGGCAGGCGCGGCGGCGCTCAAGCGCCTGGGCAAGTCTTCGGCGATCGGGTGCATGAAGGCGCGCCTCTCGGTCGAGTCGAACGCGGACGTGAAGCTCCAGCTCACGCGCGGGATCGAGGCGCTCGATTCAGCGGGCGGCGGAGGCGGCGGCGCGCCGCGCAACGTCGCGAACGCGAAGTTCTACGTCTCGGTCGCGGTGAGCAACAACTCGACCGGGCACGACGGAAACAAAATCCTCGGGACGATCACGAGCAAGCTCGACAACCTCGGCGGCTACCAGCTCGCGCCGCGCGCCGAGTCGCCGGACGCCGCGCGCGGCGTGATCGCGCGTCGCAACTTGAAGGGCTACTACCTCGCGGTGAGCGCGGAGCTCTCCGACACCGACCGCGGCCTCAAGGCGCTCGTGCGCATCGCGGTCTTCAGCTACCCCGGCCGCGACCTACGCGGCGAGGTCGCGCCCTACGCGATCGCCAGCGGCGCCAAGAAGGGCGACACCGGCACGGAAGACTCGCTGCTTCAGGCGGTTGCCGAGCGCGCGGTCGAGCAGTTCAGCCAGAACTTCCAATAACTTTGCATTTTACACGCAACCGATCACCATCCACATTGCGCCGCCGCTCTCTGGCGGCGACCCTGAAAGCGCGATGACCACCCAAGCCCCCGCCGCCAGCGCCGAGAAAACGGGCCGCCACCAGCGCAGCATCAAGAACTACCTTTTGGATGCGCCGTTCCAGCTCAAATACACGGGCTACCTGATCGGCGTCGCGCTCGTCATCAGCGTCATCCTCGGCGTGTTCTTGTGGCGCACGAGCAACAAGGTCGTCGATGAGAGCGCCAAGATCTCCGACGTCGTGAAGATGTCGATCAAGACCGACTACGGCGACAACCCCGAGCTGATGAAGTCGTTCACCGACGAGTCGACCTCGTCGGACAACCGCGTCGCGCAGCAGCAGCGCGCGATGCTCGGCTCGGTCGTCGGCGGCCTCACGCTCCTCTGCGTCCTCATCGGCCTGCTCGGCATCTACATCACGCACAAGATCGCCGGCCCCGTTTACAAGATGAAGATGCTCCTCAAACAAGTCGGGCAGGGGAAGCTCAACTTCCCGCGCGGAGGCCTTCGCAAGGGCGACGAGCTCCAGCACTTCTTCGACGCCTTCTTGAAGATGGCGGACGATCTCAAGGCGCGGCAGCAGAAAGAGGTCGAGGCGCTCGAGGCCGCGATCGAAGCCGCGAAGTCGTCCGGCGCGAGCGAAGAAGCGCTCACGAAGATCGTCAAGGTGCGCGACGAGATGCGGTCCGCGCTCGACGGCTGATCTTCACGCGGTGAACGCGCCCGCCACGTGCTCCACGTGGACGCCGCGCTCGTCGACGCGCACGCCAACGACGTCGAAGCGAAGACGCGGGGCTTCCGCGTCGCGCGACCATCGCTCGCGCCAAAGTCGCTCGGCCGCGCGCACGAGCTTCGCGCGTTTCTTCTTGTCGATGCTCGCGAGGGGCGCCTCGAACGCGCCCGCGCCGCGCATGCGTACCTCGACGATCGCGACGAGATTGCCGAGCTGCACGAGCAGATCGATCTCGTCGCGTCCGACGCGGAGGTTCCGCTCGAGCACGCGATAACCGAGCGAGACGAGGTGAGCCTCGGCCGCGCGCTCGGCGCGATCGCCGCTCGCCTTCTTCTCGGTCGTCAGCGAATCGCCGGCGGCGCGCAGTTCTGCGTCGGGACGCTCGGATCGCACGGCGTGAGGCAGCTGCCGAACGCCTCGTACTCCGTCGCCTTCTTGATGCAGTACGCACCGGTGAGGCCGACGTCGCCAAGGCCGACGGGCGCAACGAGCTGCGAGCACTGGAAGCCGTCGGGGCACGTGCAGTAGTTGGCGCCGTCGTCGGTCTTGCCGTCGGCGTTCGCGCAACGGCACGAGCAGTAGACGGTGTTGACCGCTTCACGATCGACGCACTGCGGGTGAACCTGCGCTTGGTTCTGCGGGTCGACGAAGGCGCCCCCGACCTGGCCGGTGATCGCAGCGTTCGGATCGCCAGGCGTGCCGCCCGGGATCGTGCACGCCTCGATGTTCTGCTTGAACGAGTCCTGCGCGGGCGGATTCTGGAACGCACCGCCCGACGCGCCGTCGACGGTCGGCAGCTGCGCGCCGCTCTTGTCCTGCCCGTACGGACACGTCACGCGACCACGGAAGTGGTTCACGAGACAAAGACGCGTGAGGCACTGAAAGCTCTTCGACTCGACGTTCACCTCGCCCGGATCGAACCCGAGGAACGACTGATCGAATTCTTTTTCGGGGATGCACGGATCGCCGACACCCGAGGCTTTACAGCCCTGCGCACTGACCGCCGTGATCGCGACGAAGGCCGCGAGAGATGCGAAGACGGAGCGAATCATGGATGGGAACCCTCTCCCGGAGTGAACTGCGACCGCTCGAAAAGCTCCGAAAAGCTAATCGACCGTAGCGAAATAGGTCAAGCGCATCGTGATGTAAGTGTCACGAACCCAAGACCGACCGCCTTGCAATTGTCCCAATGGCCGATCGACGTCAGCCCCGTCGCCAGCACTGTTGCCACAGATGCCGCTTTCCGCGATTCGCCTTGACAAACGCAAATTCCCATTCGTAACATCGCCCACCTCCGCGGGAGTATGTTTGCAGGATCGTTCAGCTTTTCGATCCGGTCAGCAGCGGATACTTTAGTTGTGAAAGACCATCGGTCGTGTGGGCGATGGGAAACGTTTTTTCGGCGGCAGAGGAGATGACGATGCGTAAGTCCTCAGTGATGCGGCTGTTCGTGATGGCGTCCGCAGCTCTCGTGGTTCCGTTGATCGCGCAAGACTCGGCGGCGCAAAAGGGCAAGGGCAAAGGAAAGCCCGCGCCAACGCAGACGCAGCAGGTCGTCGATCTCGACGCGCCGACGACGAAGCCCGCGGGCACCGGTGCTGCGAACACCGCTCCGAAAGATCTCGGCCCGCCGCCGCAAGCCGGTCAGATGACCGAAGACGCTGCGAAGGCGAAGCGTCTCTTCGACGCGGAGAAGTGGGAAGAGGCGGCGCTCGCGCTCGATCGCGTTCGCAAAGGCGAGACGGGCGACGACGAAGGCAACAAGCAGCTCGCGCAGTATCACCTCGCGATCGCGCTCTACCGAATGAAGTTCTTCCAGGCCGCGTACGGAATCTTCTCCGAGATCTCGGAGAAGCCGAACCACCTGAAGTTCAACGAGACGCTCCTCTGGCTCGCGAAGCTCGCGACCGACTTGCCCGAGCCCGCCGACATCGTCGAGCGCGTCGGCAAGTACACCGACGAGCAGATCTCGAAGTTCAACAACCCGAACCAGCGCGATCTGTACTGGCAGCTGAACTACCTGCTCGGTCGCTACAAGTACCGCAACCGCCAGTACGACGAGGCGCTCGCGCTCTTCACGAAGGTGGAGCCGCGCTCGAAGTACTTCGTGCAAGGCCAGTTCTTCAGCGGCATCTCGAACGTGCAGCTCCGCAAGTCGGTTCCGGCCGTCACGTCGTTCCAGTCGATCGTCAAGGCGATCGACGAGGGCGCCGAGGGCGTCGAGGACGAAGCGCGCATGCGCGACCTCGCGTTCCTCTCGATGGCGCGTACGTACTACTCGGCGTCCGTTCGACTCGACGAGAACAACGCGCCGACGATCGACGCGCAGAAGCTCAGCGCCGCGGTCAAGTACTGGAACAAGATCGACAACACGTCGGAGTACTGGCTCGACGGACTCTTCGAAGAGTCGTGGGCGTACTTCATGGCCGGCGACTACAGCCACGCGCTCGGCAACATCCACACGATCGAGGCTCCGTACTTCCCGAACTCGTACTACCCCGAGGCGGAAGTCCTGAAGGCCGTCATCTACTTCGCGAACTGCCAGTACGACGACGCGACGATCATCGTCGCGCAGTTCCAGCAAAAGTATCAGCCGATCTACGACGCGCTGAACAAGGTCCTCGGCCGCTTCAAGGGCGACAACCAAGAGGAGCCCTTCTTCAAGTTCCTCAAGCAGGTCCGTAACGACAAAGAGAAGGGCACGAACAGCGCGGACCTTCCGGAGAACATCAAGCCGATCGTCCAGCTCGCGCTCTCCGATCGTCAGCTCCTCCGTAACCTCGAGTACGTGAAGCTCCTCGACGACGAAGCGGGCCGCTTCAAGAAGGCGAAGACGAGCTTCCAGGAAGCCGCGCTCGGCAGCGACGTCAAGGACGCGCTCTCGCTCGCGCGCGAAGTCGCGGTGCGCAACGCCGGCACGCTCGCTCGCGAGCGCTACCAGCGAAACCTCGACGAGCTCAACGAGCACCTCCGCGACAGCGCGAAGATCCTCATCGACATCACTGCAGCTCAACGTAACCAGCTTGATCAAGCGATCGCCGGAAGCCAGGTCACCCAGGCCGAGTCGAAGGCGAACATCGTGAAGCCCGACGAAGAGCACGTGCTCTGGCCGTTCAACGGCGAGTACTGGCGCGATGAGCTCGGGTTCTACCGTCAGACGATCACCTCGAAGTGTGGGAGGTAAGATGATTCGGCGAATTTTCGGTACGGTCCTCGTTGCGACCGGTGTCACGTTCTCGGCGTCTCTCGCGATGGCCGGCCCCGACGCACAAGTCGCCTCGTCAGGCGGCGTGTGCATCTCGGACACGGCGAAGACAACGCTCTCGGCCTGCGAGAACAAAGGCACCGGCGCGTTCAACGTCGGCGCGCACGGCAAGGCGCCGCAGGTGAACTTTCACTCGGCGCCTCCCCCGGCCGATCTCAAGAAGCGCGATCAGCAGAAGACGCCGAACGCGCCGACCGAGACGCAGATGCGCGACGAGCGCAAGAGTCGCTTGCAGGCGCGCGCCAAGGGCCTCCTCATCACGGAGATCCAAGGCCTCGAGAACCTCTTCCAGACGACGCCGGCGAACGCGCCCGATCGCGTGCAGCTCGCGCGCCGTCTGGCCGAGGACTACGTCGAGCTCGAGAGCTCGGCCTTCGGTGAGAAGACGCGCGCCGAGATAGCGCGCGACAACCTGAAGAAGACGAACGCGCGAGCCGCCGGCCAGCAGCAGGCGATCGCGAACCAAGCGAACAACATCATGCTGCGGTCGCGACAGAAGGTCGTCGACAACTACACGCTCATCATCAACCAGTACCCGAACTACGGCTTGCTGGACGAGGTGCTCTACTACCTCGCCTACGAGTACGAGCAGTCGAACGATCTGAACAACGCGCGACGCGTTTATTACGATCTCATCAAGAAGAAGCCGGACTCGAAGTACATCCCGAACGCGTACCTCGCGTTCGGCGAGCTCTTCTTCAACGAAGCGCAGGGCGACCCCTCGAAGTGGGACTTCGCCGCGCAGGCGTACACGGAGGTCATCAAGTTCCCGCCGGAGAAGAGCAAGGTCTACGGCTACGCTTGGTACAAGCTCGCGTACGTCTTCTGGAACAAGGGCGAGATCGACAAGGCGCTCAACGCCTTCAAGAAGACGATCGACTTCGGCACGAACTACACGCAGTACCCGGGCGCCGGAAAGCTCGCGGACAGCGCGCGTCGTGACGTCATCCCGGTCTACGCGCTCAAGGGCGATCCGGCGGCCGCGTACAACTTCTTCCGCAACATCTCGGGCGACGCGTCGGGTTCGAACGACAAGACGTTCCGCATGATGGACGACCTCGGTCAGAACTACCTCGACACCGGCCACTACCCGGAGTCGATCTCGCTCTATCGCGACCTCATGGTCCGCGACCGCAACGGCGAGAAGGGGTGCCTCTATCAGACGCACATCACCGAGGCGACCCTCGCGATGAAGTCGGGCAACAAGGAGGCGATGCGCCAAGAGCTCGACAACCAGATGAAGCACTACAAGGAGTTCTCGGACGGCCAACACAAGGACGACGCGAAATTCGAGTGCGCGAACAAGACCGCGGCGCTCATCAGCGAGACCGCGATGGCGTGGCACCTCGAGACCGTCGGCTCGCAAGGCCAGCGCGGCACGGGCGACCCGAAGACGATGGCGCTCGCGGCGTACCTCTACAAGAAGGTCGTCGACAGCTGGAACCAGGAGACGTTCTCGAAGTTCCAGTTCCCGCGCATCGTCAAAGACGACTGGCCCACGATCTACAAGGTCAAGTACGCGATGGCCGACCTCCTCTACTTCCAACAGAAGTGGGCGGAGTGCGGACCCGCGTTCGACAGCGTCGTCGCGGAGAACCCGCAGGCGCCCGAGGCCGCCGAGGCCGCGTACGCGTCGGTGCTCTGCTTCCAGAACATCTACGAGCAGCAGCACCCGAAGGGGAGCGAGCGCAAGTCGAGCGGTAACCTTCCGAAGCTGAACAAGGACGAGGCCAAGAAGGCCGCGGCCGAAGCGGAAGAAGCGAAGCTCAAGGCGAAGGATTTGACCGACCAGCAAAAGGGCATGGTCTCCGCCTTCAACCGCTACATCTGTTACATCCACCCCGCCGCGACCGACCAGCAAGGTCAGGAGCAGCTCGTCGAAGTGAAGTTCGCGCGCGCGCGTACGTTCTTCGAGGCGCAGCACTGGGAGGAGGCCGCGACGGCGTTCCTCGACGTCGCGATGAACAACTCCGATCGCGACGCGGGCATCTACGCCGCGCAGCTCTATCTCGAGAGCGTCAACGTCGTCGCGGGTCACGCGAGCGCCGTCACCACGCAGCCGCCGGGACCGCGCACCGCCTGCTACGACGACATGGCGTCGAACGTTCCGAAGTTCATCGAGCTCTACTGCACCGCAGACAAGCTCAAGAAGAACGAGGAGCAGTGCGGCATCCTCAACCGCATCCAGACGGACATCCTCCGCCTCAAGGCGCAGAAGCTCGTCGAGGTCGCTGACAAGACGGGCGGCACCGAAGCGCTCCGTCAATACGAAGCGGCGGGCACGCAGTACCTCGAGCTCTATCGCAGGTATTGCGAGACCCCGGTCCGCAACGGCCAGGTCCCGCAGGCAGAGAAGTGCGACGAGCTCGTCTACAACGCAGCGAAGGCGTTCCAAGCGGGCCGCCTCGTCGCGAAGGCGATCGCGGCGCGCATGATCCTCCTCAACCCCGCCAACAAGATGGACAAGTCGCCTCTCGCGAAGAAGTCCGTCTACGAAATCGGCGGCAACTACCAAGCCCTCGCGGTCTACGACCAAGCGGCGGAGTGGTACGAGCGCTACGCGAAGGAAGACAAGACCGGCGAGCACGCGGATGACGGCCTCAAGGACGCCGTCCTCCTCCGTCTCGGCACGGGCGACGAGCAGAAGGCGATCGAAGACGCCGCTCTCTTCCAGCGCAACTACGGCGCGGCCCACGCGAAGGTCGCCGCGCAAATCGCGTTCAGCATCGGCGCGCACTACGCCGACAAAGAAGACTGGACGATGTGCACCAACTCGCTGAAGAACGTCATGGGCCTGATTGGCAAGGCAGGCATCGACGTCGAAGTGCAGGCGCACGCCACCCTCGGTCGCTGCTACGCGCACCAAAAGGGCGACCAAGGCGCGAAGCAAGAGTTCGCCAAGGTGCGTGACCTCTGGAAGGACCAGGCGGCCGCGCAGAAGAAGCTGAACGACGCCTACCCCGACGAGAGCCAAGAGTCGCGCGTCCGCCGTCTCGGCAAGGCGCTCGACGCGGTCGGCGAAGCGATCTTCTACGACGCAGACGAGCACAAGCGCGCCGACGTCGATCCGATCCGCTTCCCCGAGTACCACGGCAGCGGCAAGAAGGACGACGTCCTCAAGCACGTGCAAGGCAAGGTCGCCGACTGGATGAAGAAGAAGTCCGGCGCGATCGTGAAGCTCGAGGCCGAGTACAAGAAGATCATCGACCTCCAACCGGAGCCGCCGCCGCGCTGGGTCATCGCGGCCGGTTCGCGCGTCGGTCTCCTCTGGGGCGACTTCGTCGACGACTTCCGTCGCGCGCCGTACCCGCAGGACTGGAACAAGAAGGGTTGCGCGGTGGCGTGCGGAACGGCTGACGAGCTCAGCTGGCGCGACATCAAGCTCAACTACTTCAACAACCTCGACACCGCGTCGCAGCCCTTCAAGGACGGCAGCGCGATGATGGACGGCAAGCGCGTCGGCGCGAAGCCCGCGCTCGTCGCGTGCCTCGACTACTCGGTGAAGTACCAGTACTTCGACGACTACTCTCGCGCGTGCGAGGTGTGGCTCGCGAAGAACTACAAGTCCGAGTACCACGTCGTCGACGAGCTCCGCGGAGCTCCGACGCTCTCGAACAGCGGTCTCGAGGATCGTCCGCCGCCTCTCGTCATCGGAGGTGGCGTCTACCACGCACCCGCCGCGGTCGAAGCGCAGAAGACTCAGGCGACGACCAACACGACGACCACCCCGGCCAACGGAGCGAAGAAATGAAAACGCATCTCCTCTTGGTTGGCGCGACGCTCGCTCTCGCCGTCGCCGCGTGCGGCGGCGGTGGTGGCGACACGAAGGTGAACACCCCGACCGGCAAAACCGGAGGCCCGACGACGGCCTCCGGTGTCGCCGTGAACGAAGGCGCGAAGGAGAAATTCCAAACCGCGCTCGACGCGTTCAACGCCCACGACAAAGCGGGCGACTGGAACGACGGCGTCTGCGGCGAGGTCGCGAAGATGTTCGACGGCGCTGCGTCGGCTCAGGGCAAGTTCCCCGAGGCGACGTTCAACGCGGGCCTCTCGTACCAGCGCTGCAAGAACGACAAGGAAGCGAAGGATCACTTCCAGAAGGCGCTCTCGGACGATCCGAAGTTCCACTACGCGAAGGTCCAGCTCGCGCTCTACCAATTCAAGGCCGACAACAACATCGACGCCGCGATTGGTCAGCTCCAGCAAGCCGTTCTCGACGCGCAGTATCAGAACGTCCCCGCGCTCGTGAACCTCGCGCTGCTCCAGATGCAGCGTGACTCGCCGAACGGCGGCGGCGATTGCAAGGACGACATGGAGTGCGCGAAGAAGAACCTTCAGCGCGCGCTCGCCATCGACGACGCGTACATGCCCGCGCTCAACCAGCTCGCGCTCTACTACTTCGGTCAAGCGAAGAAGCGCGCGGGCGCGTTCCGCGGACGCGGCGGTCGCTCGATCGCCACGAACGCCGCCATCGGCAAGCGCGCCGACGTTCAGCAGCTCGAGCTCGCAGCCCTCGTCGCCTCGCAAGCGATGCAGAAGAACCCGGGCTACGCGCCGATCTACAACACCGCGGGTCTCGTGCAGAACGAGCTCGGCAAGATCAACCTCGCCGTGCAGTTCTTCTCGAAGGCCGCGACGCTCGACCCGACGTTCTTCGAAGCTCAGATGAACTACGGCGAGGTCAACCTGTCGTTCCGCGGATTCCAGCCCGCCGAGGGCGCGTTCCGCAAGGCGCTCGCGATGCGTCCGAACGACTACGACGCGCACCTCGGTCTCGCGCTCGCGCTCCGCGGGCAGATCACCGACTCGAACTACGATCAGCAACTCGCGGCGGTTCAAGCCGAGCTCGACGCGTGCAAGAAGATCGACGGCTCGCGACCGGACGCCTACTACAACGAAGGCATCCTCACGCAGGAGTTCAAGGCGAAGGCGGGCGGCGGCAAGGAGCAGACGAAGGCCGCGCTCAAGCAAGCGATCGCCATCCTCACGGACTTCACGTCGAAGGCCTCGGGCAAGACCGAGTACGACGGCGCCCTGAAGAAGGCGAAGGACCGCATCCAGGACGCGAACGACATCATCACGTTCTTGGATACGCCCGACGCGCTCCCCGAGCCGAACCAGCCGAAGCCCACGGGTAACGCCGCCGGCGCGACGGACGACAAAAAGAACGACAACGCCGCTTCCCCGCAGCCGCAGGGAACGACCGGCCAACCGGCTCAAGCTCAGCCGGCGCAACCGGCCAAAAAATAAGCTCGTTCAAATCCGGAACCTTCGTGCGCGCGGGATGTCTCTCAGACAACCCACGCGCACGAACGATTTCCCCTTTGACCGAGCATAACGGCCTCGATACACTCTCACTGTAACGCGGACCCTCGGCGCGAGCCGGAGCAGGTTAGGTGGTCATCATGAAGGCAAAGAAGCTCGTTTTCTCGGTGCTCGTGGGAGCATGCACATTGTTCGTCGCGTCCTCGGTCTTCGCGCAAGACAAGGGCGTCGCGACCACGGATACGAAAGAAGGCTACGGCTACAACTTCACCGACGACCCGCTCAGCGCAGGTGGCTTCGGTCCGAACGACGCGACGATTCGCGTTCGTCCGGGTCCGGTGCGCACGACGCTGATCCGTCCTCGGACTTCCTTCGTTCCCGAGATGCTGAAGTCCGTCGAGAATCTCTAAGACAGGAAAAGGATCATCACGATGTCGAAGCTCGCACTCACGTTCGCGCTCTATCAGGGCGGTCAGCTCCTGCGTAAAGAGACCATCGCGCAAGACATCGTGAAGGTCGGCAAGGACCCGCGGAGCCATCTCCGCGTCGATGACGAGCTCGCGTCGCGCATGCACGCGGTCATCGAGGTCGCCGGAGACGACGACATCACGCTGATCGATCTCGGCAACGAGCCGGGCACGATGGTGAACGGTCAGCGCGTGAACAAGTGCAAGATCCGTCCGGGCGATCAAGTCCAGATCGGATCGACGATCGTGGTGCTCGAAAGCACCGCGCCGGCCGATCAGGTCGCGGCAGCTCCGGCTGCGGCTGGTCCCGTTGCCGTCGCCGCGCCGCCTCCGGTCGAAGCCACTCCGGCGCCGATGGCCGCTGCGCCGTCCGCACCGAACCCGTTCGCCGCGGCTCCGCCCGCGCCGACGTCGAATCCGTTCGCGAACTCGAACCCGTTCGCGGGTGCGGCTCCGGCGAATCCGTTCGCGGGATCGAATCCGTTCGCGGGCGCCGCCGCGGCTCCCGTCGCGGGCGTCGCGATGCCGATGAGCGACGTCGACCCGAACGCGCCGCCCGGCAGCTACACGTATCAAATGGTGAAGAGCGGCCCCGACGTGAACCCCGACGAGGTCGAGGTCGCGCACCTTCAGGTCATCGAAGTGATGGTCATGTGGGATCAGAACGTCCTGCACGTCCAACACCTCGGCGGCGGCAAAGGCCCGATGAAGGGCTTCTACGTCGGCGAAGAGCAGGGCAAGCAGATCTCGTGCGACTTCTTCGTCCCGAGCGAAGTGCTCGGCACGACGCGCGCGCCGATCGTCACGGCGAGCGGCTCGTTCGTCATCCTCCCGCGCACGACGGGCTGGATCGAGATCCCGGGGCAGGGCCGCAAGTCGCTCCAAGATCTCATCTCGTCGAACCAGGCTCGTCAGAGCGCAGAGCTCTCCGGCGCGTACGAGTACTCGATTCCGCCGGGCGGCAAGGCTCGCATGGAGCTGCCGACGGGCGTCGCGTTCCAGGTCACCGTCGGCAACGCGGGCAAGGCCGCACCGACGGGCGCTTTCTCGAACTTCGAGCCGGGCGCGTACCTCTTCAGCGGTCTCTCGTTCCTCCTTCACGTCGGCATCCTCGCGTCGCTCGCGTTCTTCATGCCGTCGATGGGCGGTGACGACAGCGAAGCGATCGACCGCGATCAGATCCTGAAGATGCAGCACCTCCTTCAAGCGGCGGCCGAGCGCGAGCAAGAGCAGCGCGACACGCCCGAAGTGACGGAGGACAACGCCGACAACAAGGAAGGCGGCACCGGTCAGAAGGCGAAGGGTGAAGAGGGTTCGATGGGTAACCCCAACACCAACAAGACCGGCATGCGCTACGGCGTCCAAGGTCCGCAAGACAACCAAGACCCGCACATCGCGCGTCAGGCTGCGCTCCGCGAAGCCGCGGAGTTCGGCATGATCGGCCTCCTCAACGCGGGCGGCGGCGCGGACCCGAACGCGCCGACGGCGCCGTGGGGTCGTGAAGACTCGCTCGGCAACGACCCGATGAGCGCGCGCGGCAACATGTGGGGTGACGCGATCGGCGACTCGTTCGGCGCCGGCGGCCTCGGCCTGACAGGTACCGGCGAAGGCGGCGGTGGCCGCGGCGAAGGTATCGGTCTCGGCAACATCGGAACGATCGGTCACGGCGCCGGCACCGGCACGGGCCAGGGCTTCGGCAACGGCCACGGTCGTCTCGGCGGCGCGCACCAGACGCGCTCTCCCTCGCTTCGTCAGGGCACGACGACCGTCAACGGACGCCTGCCGCCGGAGGTCATCCAGCGCATCGTTCGCCAGAACTTCGGTCGCTTCAAGCTTTGCTACACCGAGGGTCTGCGCAATAACCCCTCGCTCCAGGGACGCGTCGCGGTGAAGTTCGTCATCGGCCGCGACGGCTCGGTCCAGACGTCGGCCGACGGCGGCTCGGACATCCCGGACTCGAACGTCACCCAGTGCGTCATTCGCGGCTTCGGAAACCTCTCGTTCCCGCAGCCCGAAGGCGGCATCGTCACCGTCGTTTACCCGCTCATCTTCTCGCCGGGCGATCAGTAGACGATACGTGCAGAGTGCACACGACGCGCACGCGAAGCTCGGTCTTCGCGTGCGCTTCGTTTTTTGTGCGCCGACAGTTTTCGCTTCCGAGACGAAACGCTCGCTCGTACACTCGGCATCCGAAAATGCGTAAGCCCATCCTCGCCGTTCTCTCCGTCGCGTGTGTGGTCTCGTCTGGCGCGTCGCAAGCCGCGTGCAGCCGCAACAACATCGAGGCGGTGAACCTCGCGAACGAAGCAGACAAGGTTCGCGAGTCGAACCCGGATGAAGCGATCTCGAAGTACGAGCAAGCGAAGCTGCTCGACGCGTCGAACTACCGCATCCTCTGGAAGCTCGCGAAGACCTACAAGAAGAAGGAAAACTGGGAGAAGGTGAACGAGACGCTCGCCCCCGCGGTGAAGCTCGCTCCTGATCACGCCGACTTCTTCTGGATGAAGGGCTACGCGCTCGAGCAGATCGCGGAGAAGAAGAACACGGGTTGGGCAGACGCGAAGGAGCCGCTCGAGCAAGCGATCAAGCTCGATCCGAATTTCGCGGACCCGCACTTCGATCTCGCGAACATCCTCTATCACCTCGACGACGAGAAGGGCGCGCTCGAGCACTACACGAAGGCGATCGAGCTCAAGCCCGACATGCTCGCTGCATACGGCGAGCTCGGCGACCTCTACCGTCGACTCGGTTACATGGACGAGGCGGAGAAGGTCGCGAAAGAGGGCGTGAGCTGGGACAAGGGCGACAAGTCCGGCTTCAACGTCCACACGCTCTACGGCTTCTTGATGGAGCAAAAGGGCGACATCAAGGGCGCCATCAAAGAGTACGAGGCGGCCAAGAAGGCGTGCGGTCAGTGCAACGAGAAGGGCGAGAACATCATCTTCTTGAACCTCGGCGCCGCCTACGCCCACGACACGCCGCCGCGCAAGAGCGAGGCGAACGCGAACGTCCTCGCGTTCCAGAAGACGATCTGCAAGGGTGGCGCGGCAGCGCGCTACGCCGACGAGTGCACGCAAGCTTCGGAAATCCAGAAGCTCGTGAGTGGCTCGCAGGCGCCCTGACAAGATTGTCAAGCGCCCGCATGAGGCACACGCGATCGGGAAAAAGCGTGCAAGCTCTGGCGCAGATACCCGATCCCACGAATCAAACGGTCTGATACCGTTGGCTTTCGGCAGTGGCCGAAGCACCGGGTTTGCGCTTCGTACATGCGCGGTTACCCGACGCGGCGGCCCCATGACAGAGGATCCATGGAGCAAGCGGAGCGTCTTTCGTATCTCGAGACCGTGCGCGACTGGCAAACGCTAGTCGAGGAGCTCGAACGCGGTATTTCGGGAGCGGGCCAGAATGCGCAGAAGGCTGCGTTTCATCTGCAGCTCGGTCGAGTTCTCGAGAAAAAGTTTCTCGCCGGCGTCAAAGCGCTGAAGCATTTCCAAGATGCTTACAAGCTAAACCCGGCGCTGCTCGAAGCGCTCGAGGAGGCTCGAGGCATCTACTGGGATCTCGGCAAGCTGAACATGGTTCAGAAGCTCCTCGAGTTGGAGCTGAAGGCCGCGCAAGGCGCCGAGGCGAGCAAGCTGCTCGTCGAGCTCGGCGACGTGCTGAGCGATCTCGGCGACAACGACAAAGCGACCGCGACGTACGCGCGCGCGCTCGCCGCGAGCGGCGGTGAGAACAAAGAAGCGAGCGCGTGCCTCGAGGACGTGCAGGCCGAGAGCGGCTCGTGGGAGCAGCAAGTCGCGCAGCTCCTTCGCGCGTCGAACGAAGCCACGGGCAACGCGCGCGGGCGCTTGCTCGTTCGCGCTGCTCGCATCGCGCGCCGCTTCGCGCCCGACGAGATGGTCAGCATGCTCGCGCGCGCCTACGCGGCGAACCCGAACTCTCGCGAGGCCGCGGCGCTCTACGAGGGCACGCTCGCCGACAAGGGCGAGCTCGCGCGCCTCGAGCAAGAACAAGAGGCGCTGCTCAAGGAGATCGACGATCGCCTCGGACGCGCGCGCCTCGCGCTCACGTTCGGAACGCGCTGGGTCTCGCGTCACCAGAACGTCGGACATCGGCGCGCGCTTCCTCGAAGAGTCGCTCAAGCTCGATCCCGACGCAGGACGGCGCGTTCTTCTTCTTGCGCGAGGTGTACGGCAAGAAGGGCGGCGACTGGAATCGCGTGCTCACGCTCGCCGAAGAGGCGATGACGCACGCCGGCGAGAACGGCGACGCGACGTTCCTCCTCGCGCAAGCGGGCACGATCGCGTGGCGCGAGATGGGCAACTTGATTCGCGCGAAGAACGTCTTCGCGCGCCTCGCGTCCGCCCATCCCGATCACCCGCAGCTCCGCGCGTTCGAAGCGCAAATCGGAGAGAAGCTCGGCGACGCAGCTGCTGCGGCGCACGACGCTCCGCCTCCGACCACGCCGCGCGCTCCGGACGTCACTGCGCAGAACACGAATCCGACCGCGCCCCCTCCGGCGCCCGCCGAGGTGGAAGTGAAAGTTTCCGAAGCGCCGCCGCCGCCCGCGCCGGCTCCCGAGCCCGAGCCCGAGCCCGCGCACGCCGCTCCCGCGGCCGACGAAGGCAAGATCGCCGAGCTCCGCGCGCTCGCAGAGAAGCAAGAAGGCGCCAAGCGCTTCAACGAGTACGTCAAGACGCTCCTCCAGCTCGCGGCGCTCGTCCCCGACGACCACGAAAAGGTCGAGCTCTACATGAAGGCCGCCGACCTCTACGTCGGCAAGTTCGCGAACCAGGCCGAGGCCGTGAAGGCGTACGAGGCCGTGGTCGCGATCGATCCGGAGAACGCGACCGCGATCGACTACCTGCGCCAGATGTACGAGAAGCGCCGCGACTGGGAGAAGCTCCTCGGTCTGCAGCGCCGCGAAGCCGAAGGCCTCGCTCAAGGTCCCGAGCGCGCCGCGAAGTTCCTCGAGATGGCGAAGCTCGCCACCGAGCGCGTCAAGAAGCCCGACGTCTGCATCGAGCTGTGGAACGAGGTCATCGCGAGCGACGACGCGAACCCCGAGGCGCTCGCCGCGCTCTCGGTGCTCTACGAGCGCAGCAAGGAGTTCGACAAGCTCGCGTCGATCCTCGAGAAGCAAGCCGAGATCACCTACGACTCCGCGCAGAAGATCCAGATCCTCAACAAGCTCGGAACGATCTACGGCGATCGTCTGAACAACGACGAGGGCGCGGTCGCCGCGTGGCGCACGCTCCTCACGCTCGACCCGAACGATCGCAAGGCGCAAGAGGCGCTCAAGAAGAAGTACCTCGCGCTCGGTCGCTGGGACGACCTCGAGGTCTTCTACGCCGAGACCGGCAAGTGGGACGAGTTCATCCGCGTCCTCGAGCAGCAAGAGGCGAAGGAGCCGAACGCGCAAGCGAAGATCGGCATGCTCTTCAAGATCGCCGAGCTCTGGGCGGACAAGAAGCAGAAGTCCGATCGCGCGGCGAAGTCGTACGAGAAGGTCCTCGAGCTCGAGCCGCAGAACCTCCGCGCGGCCGAGTCGCTCATCCCGATCTACACCGCGGCGGGCAACGCGAAGCTCCTCGCGAACGCCATCGAGGTGAAGCTCTCGCACCAGGAGAACGCCGACGACAAGCTCGCGCTCTTGCGCGAGGTCGCTGGCCTCTACGAAGGCCGCGTCAAGGAGCCCGCGAAGGCCTTCGAGCGGTACCTCTCCGCGTTCGAGATCGCTCCGCACGACGAGCAGTCTGCGACGGACGCCGAGCGCGCCGCGAAGGCGACGCAAGGCTGGGATCGCTCGATCGCCGCGTACCGCGCCGCGATCGACTCGGCGGACACTCCGGACCTCGCGATCATGCTTCGTCTGAAGCTCGGTCGCGTGCTCGTCTACGAGGTCCACCAGGTCGACGAAGCGCTCGCGGCTTACCGCGCCGTCTACGAAGCAGACGGCGAGAACGCCGACGCGATCCGCGCGCTCGAAGCGCTCTATCGCCAGACGCAGGCGTGGTCCGACCTCCTCGGTATCTACGAGAAGAAGCGCGACCTCGCGACCGACCCCGCCGAGAAGAAGTCGATCAACTACGAGATCGCCAAGCTCTTCGAGACCGAGGTGAAGGACGTCGACAAAGGGATCGCGACCTACGTCGCGGTCCTCGAGGAAGAGCCGACCGACGTCGCCGCGCTCAGCGCGCTCGACGTCCTCTACGGACGCCTCGAGCGGTGGCAAGCAGTACGTCGACGTGCTCCGTCGCCGCATCGAGCTCGACAACGACGAAAAATCGCTGATCGACCTCAAATTCCGCCTCGGAACGACGCTCGAGAAGCACGTGAGCGACGCCGCGGGCGCGCTCGAGAACTACCGCGAGATCCTCTTCCTCGATCCGCAGCACGAAGGCGCGAAGTCCGCGCTCGAGGCGATGCTCACGCACCCCGAGCTCAAGTCCGACGCGGCCGCGATCCTCGAGTCGATCTACGAAGAGAAGGGCGAGTGGAACAAGCTCATCGCCGCCCTCGACATCCTCGCGGAGAGCGAGTCCGACGTGCAGAAGCGCGTCACGCTCCGCCGCAAGATCGCGCGAATCAGCTCCGAGGCGCTCACGGACTACACGCGCGCGTTCGACGCGCTCGCGGCGGCGCTCAAGGAAGACCCGACGCAGCACGACACGCGCTTCGAGCTCGAGAAGATCGCCGAGGTCTCCGAGGCGCAGAAGCGGCTCGTGGAGCTCTACGGGGAGATCGCGAAGGACCTCTCCGACGCGCAGCTCGCTCGCGACTACTGGATGAAGGTCTGCGCCATCGACGAGCAGCTCGGTCTCGTCGACGACGCGGCCGCGGGCTACGCCCACGTCCTCGAGATCGACGCCGCCGACGCCGAAGCGCTCGCGGCCCTCGAGCAGCTCTTCGTGCGCACGCAGCGCTGGGACGATCTCATCGGGGTCATCCAGCGCCGCATCGACCTGGCGCAGGAGCCCGAGGCTCGCGAAGCGCTCTACATGTCGATGGCGCAAGTCCAAGACGAGCGCCTCGGTCGTCCGACCGACGCGGTCGCCTCGTACCGCAAGGTGCTCGAGCTCGATCCGCAGAGCGCCCGCGCGCTCGCGGCCCTCGACGCGATCCTCGTTCGTCAGAAGATGTGGCCGCGAGCTCGCCGAGAACCTCGAGGCGCAGCTCTCGCTCACGACCGACGACGCCGCGCAGATCTCGCTCATGCTCCGCCTCGCCGCGCTGCGCGAGACCGAGATGAGCCAGGTCGAGACGGCGATCGAGGGCTATCGCTCCGTCCTCGAGCGCGAGCCGAACAACGCCCAAGCGCTCTCCGCGCTCGAGCGCCTCGGCACGATGCCCGAGCACGAGCTCCTCATCGCGGAGATCCTCGAGCCGCTCTATCGCCACCTCGGCGATCACACGAAGCTCATCGGCGTGCACGAGGTCCAGGTGCGTCGCGCCGAGGACGTCGCGCGCAAGGTGGAGCTCCTCCACCAGGTCGCGCAGCTCTACGAAGACGCCGCCGGCGATCTCGAACCAGGCGTTCCTCACGTACGCGCGCGCCCTCAAAGAGGACGCGGGCAACGAGGAGACGCAGCAGCAGCTCGAGCGCGTGGCCCGCGCGACGAGCCGCTTCCAGGATCTCGCGCACGTCTACGAAGAGCTCGGCGGCGTCGAACGAAGACGTCGCGCTCGCGAGCGCGCTCTGCGTCGAGCGCCGCGCGCGTCTACGAGAACGACATCGCAAGATCAAGAGACGGCGATCGCGCGCTACCGCAAGGTGCTCGAGATCGACCCGGTGAACCTCGCGGCCGCCGAGTCGCTCGAGCGCTTGTTCCGCACCGCGGGCAAGTACCCCGAGCTCTCGCTGATCCTCCAGCGCAAGGCCGAGATCCTCGAGGAGCCGCACGACAAGAAGGAAGCCCTCTTCCAAGCCGCGGCGATCGAAGAGGACATGCTCGAGCGACCCGAAGAGGCCATCGCGGTCTACAAGAAGGTGCTCGAGATCGACGGCGACGACGTGCGCGCGCTCGACGCGCTCATCAAGCGCTACCTCGGCCTCTCGAACTGGCCCGAGCTGCTCGCCATCTACACGAAGAAGGCGGACCTCGTCGCCGACCCCGAAGAGAAGAAGCGCATCTACTACCAAGTCGGCGCGGTCTACGAGCGCGAGCTCGGCGACGTGCCGAAGGCGATCGACACCTACTCGAAGATCCTCGAGCTCGATCCGGACGATCTCCAGGCGCTCTCGCGCCTCGACGTCCTCTACGAGCAAGCCCAGAACTGGCAGGAGCTGCTCTCGATCCTCACGCGCGAGAGCGAGATGACCGCGGATCCGGCGGAGGCGATCAGCTTCCAGTACCGCATCGCGGATCTCTACGAGAAGCGCCTCGAGGACGTGGCGCGCGCGATCGAGCTCTATCGCGACATCCTCTCGCAGGCGTCCGATCACCAGCCGACGCTCCAAGCCCTCGAGGGGCTCAAGAACGGCGACAAGGATCCGCTCGGCGCCGCCGCGGTGCTCGAGCCGGTCTACGAGGCCGCGAGCGACTGGCCGAAGCTCGTCTGCGGTGCACGAGGTGCAAGTCACGCACACCGAGGACGTCTTCCAGAAGGTGGAGCTCCTCCACCGCATCGCGCGCCTCCACGAGGACGCGATGGACAACCACGCGTCCGCGTTCGACACGTACGCGCGCGCCGTCGCCATCGACAACGGCAACCAGGAGACGCTCGGAAACCTCGAGCGCATCGCGACGCTCGTCAACCGCTGGCCAGAAGTCGCCAGGCTCTACGACGCGGAGCTCGACAAGCTCACCGACGCGCCCGATCGCTTCGTCGAGCTCGGACTGCGCGTCGCGCAGATCTACGAGACCCAGCTCGAAGACGTCGAGAACGCGATCGGCCGCTACCGCCGCGTCGCCGAAGTCGACGCGGAGAACCAGAACGCGGTCCGCGCGCTCGACCGACTCTTCACGCAGACCGAGCGCTGGAGCGACCTCGCCGCGATCCTCGCGCGCGAGGCCGAAATCGGCCAGACGCCCGACGAGATCCTCGACTTCCGCTTCCGCCTCGGACAGGTCTACGAGCAGAGGCTGAACGACATCGATCACGCGATCGCCGCGTACCGCGAGGTCATCAACGCGGCGCCCGAGCACACGTCGACGATGGAAGCGCTCGAAGCGCTCTTCGCCGCCGGCACGAAGCAGCTCGAAATCGGCGAGATCCTCGAGCCGCTCTACCGCGCGTCGAGCGATTGGGACAAGCTCTCGAAGGTCTACGAGGCGCAGCTCGCGCACACGCCGGCACAAAAACCGGAAAGCGGCGAGGGCCTCGGTGGCCAAGAAGATCGCCTCGCGGCCTACTACCGGATCGCCGAGCTCCACGAGGAGAAGCTCGTCGACGCGGCGGGCGCACTCGAGGTGTACGTTCGCGCGCTCAAGGAGTACCCGCTCGACGAGCGCTCGGGCGACGACGTCGCCGCGGCTCGCGGCCGTCGTCGACGGCGGCTGGGACAACCTCGCGAACGCGTACGCCGACGTCGTGTCGGCGCACGAGGACCCCGAGGTTCAGCGCCAGATCGGCAAGAAGCTCGCGCGCGTCTTCGAGGACGAGCTCGGCGACATCACGAAGGCCGAGGAGACGTACAAGTACGTCCTCTCCGTCGAGCCGCTCGACGTCGACGCGCTCTCGAACCTCGATCGCATCTATCTCTCACTCGAGTCTTGGCCGGAGCTCGCGCAGATCCTCGAACAGCGGATCAAGGCGGACGTCGCAGACACGACGCCATGGAGCTCATCGAGCACCACGCGCGCCTCGGCGAGATCTACGAGACGAAGGTGAACGACACGACGAACGCGATCCGCGTGTTCCGTCGCATCTTCGACGAGCTCGACAAGACGCACGAAGCGGCGATCGCCGCGCTCGGTCGCGTGTACACGTCGCTCGGAAGCTGGCCCGAGCTCCTCGTCGTTCACGAGCGCGAGCTCGAGAACGCGTCGGGCGACGCCGCCGAAGCGGACATCCGCGCGAAGATCGGCCTGCTCCTCTTCGAGAAGCTCGGTCAGCCCGAGCGCTCGATCGAAATGTGGAAGGCCGTCCTCGACCTCCGCGGCGAGGACGCCGAGGCGCTCGGCGCGCTCGCGAACCTCTACGAGCAGCAGCAGCAGTGGCGCGAGCTCATCGACGTGCTCGAGCGCCAGTGCGAGGCCGAGACCGCCGACGACCAGCGCGTGAACATCCTCTCGCGCAAGGCGCGCATGTTCACCGAGAAGCTCGGGCAAGATCCGCTCGCGCTCGAGGACTGGAACCGCGTCCTCGATCTCGACTTCGCGAACCTCGCCGCGCTCCGCGCGGTCGCGGCGATTCGTCGTCGCGCAGGCGATCCGACCGAGCTCGTCAACGCGCTCCACCAAGTCGTCGATCGCGCCGCCGCCATGCTCGACGCCGACGAGCTCAAAGAGGTCTTCCGCGAGCTCGGAAAGACCTACGGCGAGCACCTCGGTCAACCGTTCGACGCCGCCGACGCGTGGCGCAAGCTCCTCGAGGTCGGCCCCGACTTCGAAGCGATGGACGCCCTCGAGGCGATCTACCGCGGCGAAGAGAAGTGGACCGACGTCATCGACGTCAAGATGCAGCGCGCCGCCGCGCTGGAAGATCCGGCGCAGAAGATCGAGGAGTACCGCCAGGTCGCGCAGCTGTGGCGCGAGACGGTGCAAGAGCCCGACAAGGCGACGCCGGCTTGGCAGAAGATCCTCGAGATCGACGCCGCGCACGACGAGGCGTTCACCGAGCTCGAGAAGCTCCACACCGCCGCCGAGCGCTGGGAGCCGCTCGTGGAGCTCTACCTCGCGCGCCTCGACACGCGCGAAGAGACCACCGACAAGACCGATCTCCTCCGCCGCATCGCGAAGGTCTTCGAGGAGCACCTCGACGACCGCAACCAGGCCCTCGACGCGCTCCTCAACGCGCTCGGCGAGGACTTCCACGATCGCGAGACCGCCAAGTACCTCGAGCGCATGGCGCAGGCCACCGGTCGCTGGAACGAGGTCATCACGACCGCGAACCAATGGCTCAAGGAGCAGACGGATCCGCACCAGAAGATCCGCCTCTGCCTGCACCTCGCCAAGTGGTACGGCGACGACCTCGGCAAGCCCGAGTACGCGCAGCCCTACTACGCGCAGATCGTCCAGCTCGATCCGAACAACGTCGGCGCGCTCCGGCAGATGGGCCAGCTCTATCGCAAGAGCGGCAACAACCAGCAGTACGGCGCGTCGCTGACGAAGGCGCTCGAAGTCGCGGTGAACGACATCGATCGCAAGGAGATCCAGAACGAGCTCGGCGAGCTCCTCGACTCCGCGATGAACCAGACCGATCAAGCCATCGGCTACTTCCAGCGCGCGCTCGAGGTCGATCCGCAGTTCCTCCCCGCGCTCGAGAACCTCGAGCGCATCTACATGGCGCGCGGTCAGAACCGCGAGCTCGTCGACATCCTCACGCGCAAGGTCGCCGCCCTCCAAGACCCCGCCGAGATCGCGAACACGAAGCTTCGCATCGGCTCGCTCTACGAGGGCACGCTCGCCGATCCGCAGAAGGCCGCTCAGGTCTACCGCGAGACCCTCGAGGTCGATCAGGCGAACATCCAGGCGATGCGCGGCCTCGCGCGCACGTGCGAGGTGCTCGAGCAGTGGAGCGATCTCGTCAAGGTGCTCGAGCAGCAGCTCGACGTCGTGACGACCGAGCGTGAGCGCATCGAGGTCTTGATGCAGCTCGCGAACATCCAGGAGGAGCACTTCCTCAAGTCGGACATCGCGGCGCAGAGGCTCGAGCAGGTCGTCGAGATCGACCCGAGCCACGAGGCGGCGTACACGGCGCTCGAGCGGAACTACCGCAAGATGCGCCAGTGGCACGAGCTCGTTCAGACCTACGAGCGCCACATCTCGATCACGCTGGAGCGCGCGACGAAGGTCGAGCTCTACGGCTACGTCGCGCAGGTGCAGGCCGACGAGATCGGCGACGCGGACAAGGCCATCGAGGCCTACGTGAACATCGTCGACCTCGAGGATCACAACCTCCCGGCGCTCGACGCGCTCGCGAAGCTCTACGACAAGCGCGGCGACGCGACGCAAGCGATCGACTTCATGACGCGCGTGGCGGACCTCACGCCCGACACCAAGCAGCGCGTCGAGTCGTTCTACCGAATCGGCAAGGCGCTCGACGAGAAGCTCGGCGATCGCGTGGCGGCGCAAGACCGCTACGAGATGGCCCTCGATCTCGATCCGTCGCACCTGCTCACGCTGGCCGCGCTCCGCGCGATCGCGATGGACAACGCCGACTACGACAAGGCGGGCCGCCTGCTCGATCAAGAGCAGCAGCACACGCAAGGCGCTCGCCAGAAGGCGCGCCTGCTCGTCGAGCTCGGCAACCTCCGCGAGCAGACGCTCGGGGAGCACGAAGGCGCGGTCGCCGCGTGGGCGGCGGCCGTCGAAGCCGACCCCGAGAACGAGGACGCCGCGCTCCCGCTCGGCAACCACTACGTCGAAGTGCAGGCGTGGGACAAAGCCGAGCCGCTCTTCGATCTCCTCGTGCGCAAATCCGGCAAGCGCGAGCGGAGCGAGCAGCACGATCTCCAGAACAAGCTCGGCCAGGTCTGCGCCGCGCTGAACAAGGACGACAAGGCGCTCAAGGCGTACTCGGCGGCGCACCAGCTCGACATCACCGACCAGGTGACGATCAAGGGCCTCGCCGAGGTGAGCTTCCGCCTCAAGGACTGGGGCAACGCGCTCACCAACTACCAGAAGGTGCTCACCGCGCTCGCGGAGGACGAGACCGAGGCGCGCGCCGAGGTCTACTACCGACTCGGTTGCATCAAGCGCGAGCAGGGTCAGGCCAAGCAGGCGATCAACAACTTCGAGAAGGCGCTCAGCGTCAACAACGCGCACCGCCCGACGCTCGAAGCGATGGTCTCGCTCTACACGGAGCTACGCGACTACAAGCAGGTCGTCGCGTACAAGCGCCAGATCCTCGACAACGTCTACGACGAGCAGGAGCGCTTCACGATCCTGAACCGAGATCGGCGAGACCTGGCGCGACCTCGACAAGAACCCGAACAAGGCGGTCGAGGCGTTCGAAGAGGCGCGCGATCTCCAGCCCACCTCGCACCCGCTGCTCCACACGCTCCTCGCGCTTTATCAGCAGGTCGAGAACTGGCCGAAGATGATCGACACGATCCAACAGATCGCCGATCTCGAGAAGGACCCGATCCGCAAGTCCAAGTTCATCTACACGATGGCCCAGATCTATCGTGACAAGGAGAACGACCTGGACCGCGCCGTCGAGCTCTTCAACGCCGCGCTCGATTTGAACCCGACGTTCCTCGAAGCGTTCGAGCGCATCAACAAGATCCTCACGGGTCAAAAAGAGTGGAAGAACCTCGAACGAGCCTTCCGCAAGATGCTGAAGCGCCTCGGCTCGAACACCGAGAATCGGCGACCTCGCGTACAACCTCTGGCACAACCTCGGCCTCATCTACCGCGATCGCCTCCACGACATGCAGAGCGCCATCGAGGCGTTCAAGATGGCGACGCACTTCAAGCCCGACGAGGCCGTCGAGCGCCAGATCCTCGCGGAGCTCTTCGAGAGCACGGACCAGATGGAGGCCGCGATCGGCGAGCACGCGATCGTCCTCCAAAAAGATCCGATGCGCGTCGACCCGTACCGGAGCCTCTACAAGCTCTACATGAAGCTGCACGAGTACGACCGCGCGTGGTGCATGTGCGCGGCGCTCGCGTTCCTCCAAAAGGCCGACGAGGAGGAGCAGCGCTTCTTCGAGGATTATCGCCCGCGCGGCATGATCCAGGTGAAGGGCCGCCTCGACAACGAGCAGTGGGTGAAGAACCTCTTCCACAAGGACGAGAACCTCTTCATCGGCAAGATCTTCGAGATGATCACGCCCGCGGCGATCGTCGCGAAGACCTCGCAGCTCCGCGCGTCTCGCCAGCTCCCGGTCCTCGACAAGCGGTTCAAGCAAGATCCCGCGACGAGCACCGTGACGTTCGCGAAGACGTTCGGGTGGGCGACGCAGGTCCTCGGCGTCCCGCAGCCCGAGCTCTACGTGCGAAACGACGTGCCAGGCGCGCTCGTCGCGGTCCCGGCCGCGCCGCCCGCTTCGGTCGCCGGTCAGACGGTGCTCACCGGCTTCTCGCCGCAGGAGCTCACGTTCATCGTCGGCAAGCACCTCTCGTATTACCGAGGCGAGCACTACATCAAGAACCTCTTCCCGACGCTGAACGAGCTCAAGGTGCTCCTCTTCGCGGCGGTGAAGGTCATCGTCGCGGACTTCCAGGTCCCGCCGGAGATGGCGCAGGCCGTGAATCAGACCGCAGCGGAGCTTGTAAAATACATGCAACCGGTGCAGCGTGACGGCTTGCGCATGGTCGTCCAACGCTTCATCGAGGACGGCGCCCGCGCCGACCTCAAGAAGTGGATGCAGATGGTGGAGGTCACCGCGTGCCGCGCGGGCCTGCTCCTCTGCGCGGACATGGAGATCGCGAAGAAGATCGTCGCGGCGGAGCCCCAGCTGCCCGGCGATCTGTCGCCCGCGGAGAAGATGAAGGAGCTCCTCGTCTTCTCGGTGAGCGAGCAGTACTTCGCTCTCCGCAAGGCGCTCGGCATCGCGGTCGGCTAACGCTCGGCGGGTTTGCGGCGTCGCCACGCGCGCCACGCCGCAAACGCCGCCACGAGGACGGCGAGGACCATGAGCGGTCCCGTCCAGAGCATGAAGCGCGTGCGCTGCTGCGCTCGGTGCTCGTCACGCAGCCGCTCGGCGTCGTCGCGGATGCGCGCGAGGTGCCCGAGCGAGTCGGCGTAGCCGTACCACCACGCGTAGTCGGGGGCCATGTGGAACGCGCCCTTGTACGACTTCAGGTTCGAGAAGAAGAACATGTCGAAGTACTCGAGCTCGATCGGGCTCACGTCGTAATAGAGGCCCGCGGGCCAGTGCTGCGCGAAGCCGCTCGGGAGCTCGAGCGCGCTGAAGTGCGGGCCGGGCAAGAGACCCGCGGAGCGCTTCGCGTGCGAGGGCTCGATGAGCTTCTCCTGGTAGAGCTCCGCGAGGACGTCGCGCGCTTCGAGGACGAGCGCGTCGCCCGCGAGCTTGTGCGCGTCGGCGGCGCTCAGGTACTCGCGCGCGCGATCCTCGGAGTGGCACGTCATGCACACCTTGATCATCTCGGTGCGCTTCTTCTGATTTTCGGGCAGCGCGGTGATGTCCGTGACCTCGCCGCCGGCGGCCTGCGTGCCCATTCCCCAGATGATCTTCTGGGTCATGTTGTGCGTCGTGACGCGCGTCCCGTCGTCGCGCACGCTGAGCATGTGACAGTACGCGCACGTCGGCGCTTCGAGCTTCGTCTCCGTCATGGACGCCGCGAAATCCCAAGATGCCCCGCGCGCGCCGTAGATCGATCCGTGCTTCGAGGCCTCGTACGCCTCGTAGTTGGGGTGATCAGGGCCCATGTGGCACGTGTGGCAAGCCTCGGGCTTGCGCGCCTCGACGAGGCTGAACGAGTGGCGCGTGTGGCACGCGATGCAGCCGTTGCGGTAGGGCAGGCTGCTCCCGTCGATGTACTTGTGCTCTTTGTTGCTCCAGTACTTGTCGTCCGTCGCGCCTGCCTGCGAGTGGCACGCGTCGCAGCCCATCTCCATCACCTTGCGCGGCATTTCACGGTAGTTCGGCACGGCGATGTTGCGCTCCCAGTTCGTGCCGACGCCGAGCGGACCGGGCCCGTACGAGTGGCCCGTGTCCATGATCGCCTCTTTGTAGATCTGCGCGTGGCATGTGCCGCACATCGCCTCGGGCACGCGGCCCTTGCTGGCCATGATCTCGTCGTGGTCGTAGCCGTGGCAGTTGCCGCACGAGATGTGGTCCTGCGGATATTCGACCCGCGGGTTCTGTTTGCCGGTCATACCCATCGCGCTGCTCTTGAACTGCGCGACGATGATCGGCTCGTATTTCGCGTGGCAGTCGACGCAGCTGTCGGCGGTCTGCTGCCCGTGCGGGAGATCGCGAATCATGCGCTCGGGAGCGGGCGCGATCGACTTCAGATAATCGTAGATCTTGCGGACGTCATCATCGCTCACGACCTCCGCGGGGAAGGCGGGCATGCGCTGGCGCGGGTGACGAACCTGCTTCAGCGCGTCGTCGACGCTGAGCGCCGTGCGCGCGAGATCGGGTCCGACGCCGCCACGGCCGCTCGCACCGTGGCAACCGAGGCAGCCCTTCGTGACGAACAAGCGCTCGCCCTCCGACGTGCCATCCGCGTGCGCGACGGGCGCGCACGTCAGCGCAGCGATCGCGACGAGAGCGCGAAGCACACGAGTGAACATCCACCCATGCGCTGCATACGCCACGCCACGGGGCGCCGAGGTCAGGGGATCGCGATGACTCGCGCCTCGCCCGGGACCATGCCGTCGGTGCCCTCCGGTCGCGTGAGGGCCACGAACATGCAACGGCCCTTGGCGCATCCTGCGAAGACGACGTCCTCGGCGGAGAGCTTGATCTCGCTCGGCGCGCCGCCGACCTTGGACCACGCGAGCGCCTCGACGGGGGCTTGCGCGGGCGTGCGCGCGGAGGTTCGAGGGCCGCGGATGGCCCACGCCACGTAGACCGCGTCGGTCGTCGGAGCGACCCAATACGGGCCCAGATCGTGGCCGCACGCGCCGGTGCCGACGGTGAGGACCTGCTCTTTGCCCTCGGGGATTGGGAGGTCGAGGGCAAGGACGTCCGTGCCGAGATCTCCGTCGCAGCGCGCGGTGGCCTCGCGGGCGAGGACGGCCACGACGTGCGACGCGTTGCCGTCGACGGCCATGAGGTCTTCATCGGACGCGATGGCCGTGTCGAGCGCGCGACGCGGCGCGACCGTGGTGCCGTCGTACTCGTAAATCGAGAGCCGGCCCTTCTCGGTGACGAGGAGCTCGCGGAGGACGTCGCCGGTCGTGAAGTCTTCGTGCTCGCGCATCTCGTCGCCCTCGAGCTCGCTCGGCGGAACGAGGACCGCGCGCGCGTTCGCCTTGTCGGCATCGAGGACGCGGACGCCCATGTCGTCGTCACCCTCGTCGACGACGAACGCCCGTTTGTCCTCGCCGCAGACGAGCGTCGGATCGTGGCCCTCGGGGATCGTGACGAGCGACTTGTCCGCGCCCGCGGGGACGCCGCGCGCGACGACCGACGAGCCGCTCTTGCCTCCGATCGTGAAGACCGTGGCCCCAGCGGCGCATGCGTTCGAACCGACGGCGAAAGGCGCGGCGCCGAGCGTGACGTCGTCGTTGACCCACTGCGCGACGCGCGTTCGCTTGCCGTCGCGGATGCCGCGCCACACGACGAGCGCTCCGCGCGTCGCGGCGATCGCGTCGACGTGCGCGTCTGCGCTCCATTTGAGGCCTGTCAGCGCGTCGACGTTGGCGACGAGCCGACCCTGCGCGTCGAAGCGCGAGACGTTGATCGCGTTTCGCGCGGCGACGAAGCCCGCGACCCACACGCCGCCGGACGCGTCGTGATCGGCCGCCATCGGCAGCGAGAGCGCCGCGGGCGTCGCGTGCGGCGTCGTGCTGGCGCTGGCGCTCGCGGTCGGCGATCCTCCGTCGGCGGCGCCGGTCGACTTGCACGAGCTGCATCGCGCGGACGCGATCGAGACGGCGAGCGCGAGCACGCGCAGCGGCTTCGAGTGCATGCGCGTGAACCTACACCATGCGTCAACGCCCGAGGAGCTTTCGGAACGTCGACCGAGGGCAGCGCACGGCGCGCGCAGCGGCGCTCACGTTGCCGCGGTGATCGCGGACGAGCGCCTTGGCGAGATCGGGCGAAAGCGATCCCGCCGGAGCCGGCGTGGTCTCGACGCTCGCGACGTGGGGCGCGAGCGCGCGCTCGACGTCGAGCGCATCGATGACCTCCGACGAGACGATCGACGCCGCGCGGAGGAGCACGTTGCGGAGCTCGCGCACGTTCCCCGGGAAGGTCTCGGCGGCGAGCCGCGCGAGGCCCGCGCTCGACAACACCTTCGCGCCGATGTCTCGCTCGTTCGCGCGGAGGATCGCGCGCGCGATCGGCCCGATGTCGCCGCGGCGCTCCCGCAGCGGCGGGATCGTGATCGTGAAGACCTCGAGCCGGTGGAACAAATCGAGCCGGAACTCGCCGCGCTGCACGCGCTCGCGGAGCGGTGCGTGCGTCGCCGCGACGAGCCGCACGTCGCGCGTCGAGTTGCCCGACGCGCCGACGCTGCGAATGGCGTATCCGTCGAGCGCGCGGAGGAGCTTCGGCTGCGCGTCGAGCGGCAAGTCTCCGATCTCGTCGAGGAAGAGCGTGCCGCCCTCGGCCTCTTCGAACGCGCCGCGACGGCGCGCGTGGGCGCCCGTGAACGAGCCCTTCTCGTGGCCGAAGAACTCGCTCTCGACGAGCTCGCGCGGCACGCTCGTCACGTTGATCGCGACGAACGGCTTGTGCTTTCGCGGCGAGAGCTGGTGGAGCGCGTGCGCCACGAGCTCCTTGCCGCTCCCGCTCTCTCCGCAGACGAGCACCGGCTGGCGAAACGGCGCGAGCTTTCGCACCTGAGACGCGACGCGGCGCATCGCGAGCGAGCCGCCGATGACGCCGGGCAAGGGATCGACCTCGGGCTCCGCGTCGAAGGGCGACGAAGCGCGCAGCGTGATGGTGGATTTGCCGAGCGTGACGATCGCCCCCGCGTTCGCGCTCGCCTCACGAACTCGCAGCGCGCCGACGTACGTGCCGTTCTTCGACGTGCCGTCGCGCACGACCACGCGCTCCTCTTGGACCTCGAGCACGAGGTGGAGCGAGCTCACGGCTTTGTCGGCGACGACGATCGCGCAGTGCCTGCCGCTGCCGACCTCGAATCGACCAGGCCGAAGCGGGATCGCGCGCGTGCTCTCGTCGTCCTGAACCTCCGCGCAAAACGCGGTGCTGCGCTCGTGCCTGATCAGCGTCATCGTAGACATGCGACGACGTCGGCCGGAGCCGGGGCAATGTTGCCTACATTGCGACTCGAGGCCTCAGAACGACTTCGTGAACGTGAACCCCGCCGTGCCCGGCGCGAGCCACGGCGTGATGGCGGTAGTGGGAGCCTCTTTGTTCTTCGCGCCGAAGACGTACCAGAGCACGCCGCCGACCGTGGCCGCAGCGCCGACGATGCCTACGACCAAGAACGTGTTCGCGACCGTCGCGTCTTGGTTGACCGCGTCCTGGTTGTTCTTGAGGGTCGTGCAGGGGCTCGTTTTCTGGGTTGTGTCGACCGTGTACTTCGCCTGTTGCGTCGCGTTCAGCTGCGAGGCGTTGCACGTCTGCGGGCTGATGCCGTCGGCCTTCTGCGCCGCGATGATTTGATTCTGGACGTTGATGTAGTTCGTGTTGGCCGAGCTCTTGAGGCCAGCGAAGATGCCCGCGACGACGAACCCGCCGACGGCGACGGCGCCGCCCGCGATGATGAGCGGGAGCGCCGCGGCCGGGTGGACCTTCTCGCCATGCTGCTCGATGGGCGGGTTCTGCGGAGGCGGCGGGTTGGTCGGAGGGTTCTCCGGGTTCGTCGGCGGATTCGCCGGCGGGTGCGTCTCCGGGTTGGTCGGCGGGTTCGTCGGGTTCGTCGGCGGGTTGACGACGGTCGCGGCCGCGCCGAATCGCACGGGCTGAACCTGCCCGGCGGTGACGACGATGTGCTGCTCGCTCGACGTCCCGTCCGGGAGCTTCGCCTTGACGGTGTGATTGCCAGCTTCGACGTCGACGGCCTCGTTCATCGGCGTCTTGCCGACGACGTCCGTGTCGACGGTGACCTCGGTGCCGGGCGGAGCGCTCACGTCGAGGCGACCGAGCTTCGCGCGCGCGTCCGTGAGGCCCTTCATCGCGTCGGCTTTTTTGTCGCCCTGCGGGTCGTTCAAATACTGTTGGAAGAAGTGCGCGGCCTCGAGGAAGTGGCCGGACTTGAGCGAGCTCTGCGCGAGGTTCAGGAGGACGGCGGGGTGCTGCTTGAGCGCGTACGCCTGCTTGAACGCGGCGCGCGCAGCCTCGAAGTTACCCTTGTCGAACGCGTCGACGCCCTCTTGGAAGCGCGCGCGCGCGGCCTTCGTCAGCGCGTCGTCCGGTGCGTTCTGAGCGCTCGCGATGCGCGGCAGCGATACGGCCGCGGGTGCGAACGCAACGAGCAAAGCAAAGGCGATCGGTCGAGCTTTCAGCATGGCTCCCTTCGTATCACCAACCGCGGCTCAGCCAAAGGCCGTGCGCGTATCAGAAGGGGTTGTCGCGAACGATGCCAGGCTTGGACGTGGGCTTCGTGCCCCCGCCCGTGTGCGTCGCGACGGTGTGCGCCGTGTGGACCGGCGCGGCGACGTTCGTCGCGGTCGCCTGCGTGTGCGTCGGCGCGGTCGTGGTCGGGAACTCTTTCACGATCGGCGAGTCGTTGGTCTTCGCGACAGTCGCGACGGGCGCCGGAGCCTGCGTCTGCGTGGCCGTGGGCGCTTGCGCCTGAACCTGCGTCGCCTCGGGCGGCGGCGGGATGTGCGTCGTCTCTTCGTGACCGGGGCTCGTCGAAGACGTGTTCGTCTTGTCGGCGGTGCCCGTCTTTTCGCCGCCCATCACCTTCACGCCGATGACGACGCCGATGATTGCGACCACGGCGACGACGCCGAGGATGATGCCGGTGTTCGACTTCTTGACCGGGACGAACTCGCCCGAGCCACCGACGTCGCGCATGTTGACGGGCTCGGGCGGCGGACGCGGTGCTGCGTACGGCTTCCTCGCGGGCGGCGCTTGCGGCGGTTGCGGGCGTGCCTCTGCGACGACGGGAGCAGGAGCTTGCGCGGGCGGCGGCGTCGCGGTGACGAAATCGGCCGGGTCGAGCTCGATCGAGACCTCCACCTTCGGAGCGTCCGGGGCGGGCACGTGGCCCGGCATGGAGACCGGCACCGGCTTCGCGGCGGCCACGACGACGTCGGTTTGACGAACGCTCGGCGCGACGCCAGCACCCGCCGAGAGGGCGTCGATCTCCGCTGCGCTCAGCGCGCTGCCTTGCGCGAATGGAGCGTCATCGAGCTCCCAAATCGGACGGAACGTGGACGCGAGCCTCTCAGCATCCTCGGGAGACAGTTTGCCGATCTGAAGCTTCGGCGTCTGCGCAGCGTTCGCCATGAAAACCCTCTACGGACGAAACGAGGTAAGGATCCCCATCAAGATAGCACCAGCGCGCATTCCGCGCCTCGCGTGGAACATTTCAGCTCTGACCGAATTCCTTCTTGAGCGCGTCGTCCCACTCGTCGCACACCTTGCCGACGGTCTCGACGAGGTCCTCGAACTCCTCGTAATCGAGGCCGGAGAGGCGGCGGAGCGCGCGCACGTAGACCTCGTCCTTTTGGCTGTCGATCGAGAACGCGGCGTCTTGTGTGGTGATGAAGGACAGCTCGAGCAATCGGCGGTAGAGCGTCTCTCGGCCGGTCATCGGCACCTTCATGACGGGCGCGAGGAGCAAGAGGACGCCGTGGTCGTCGAGCACGTTGATGCCGACGGTTGCCGAGCCCTTGCGCACCTGCGTGTATCCTGTCGGGTCGAGCGGCTCGAGCGTGATGCCGGCGCGCTCCGCGAATCGGCCGAGGTAGGCATTGACCATCGTGCGCGCGTCCGAGAAGACTTGTCCTGTTGCACGATCGGAATAGATGGCGGCGGTGGATTCGGACAAAACAGGCTCCTCCTTGAGAATCGACGAGCAGAATACAACAATCCGCAGCCACGCGCGGCGCGCGTTTTGGGCGCTTTTTGCCGTGTTTTGTCTCGCGTGCAACGGGAGCGGAGGCGCGCCGGATGCGGCGCACGAGCCGCCCGAGATCGCGAAGGCGCGCGGGCTCGCGCTCGCGGACGCGACGCTCCCACCTCGCGCCGAGACGCTCGCCGTCGCCCAGAGCGTCGAGGCGCTCGCGGTGAAGGAGGGCGCCGGCGCGCGCGCGTCCGAGCTCCACGCGCTCGCGGGGTCGCTCTTCGAGCGCGTCTTTCGCCTCGAGGGGAAAGAGCAAGACGCCAAAGAGGCGCAGTCGGCGTACGACGCGGCCTCGAAGGACCTCAAGACACCCGGTGCCTGCGACGCGGCGATGCGTGGGGCGACGCTCGCGGGCGACGCCGCGCACGACGCGCAGGCCACGTATGTTGCACTCTACAAGCTCTCGCGCAGGCTCGGGCCGAAGGACGAGGGCGACGCGGGAGCGCCCGAGGGCACGGAGGGGCAGTGCGCCGATCGCGTCTACGCGGCCATGTCGTCGATCGAGGCGTTCAGGCCGCCGCCGCGCGTGCTCGCGGCGATCGACCATGGTCTCGAGGCGCAGGGCGCGGCGTACGACGCGGACGCGGGCTCCACGCGCGCCGGGCTCTTCGTGGACCGAGTCGAGCACTGGCCGGGCAAGGACGCCGCGCGCGTCGTCGTCGCGCTCTCGCGACAAACGCGTTTTCGCGTGTCGGACGAGGCGGGATCGGCGACGGCCGGCATGCCACAGCGCATCTTCATCGACGTCGACGGGGCGACGCTCGGCGCGCGAGGCGTCGCGCGCGACGCGCTCGGCAGCGGCATCGTCACGCGCGTTCGAGTGCTACCGACGAGCACGGGATTCCGCGTGGTGCTCGACCTCGACGGCGGCACGGTCTATCGACGCGTCTTCGAGCTGCGCGAGCCTTTTCGCGTGGTCGTCGACCTCGCGCGACGACCGCCGCGATTCGATCCGGAGCGAAGGCGCGCGGTCGCGCGAATCGTGCTCGATCCGGGGCACGGCGGCTTCGACTCGGGCGCGAGCGGGCCGACGGGGCTGAAGGAGAAGGACGTGACGCTCGACATCGCCAAGCGCGCGCAGCCGATTCTGGCGCGTGCGGGCATGGAGGTCGTGCTCACGCGCGAGGACGATCGCTTCGTCACGCTCGAGGAGCGTACCGCGCGCGCCAACCAGCTCGGCGCGGATCTCTTCGTCTCGGTGCACTGCAACGCGGCCGAGAGCCACGGTAGGCACGGCATCGAGACGTACGTCCTCGACACGACGCGCGACGAGATCGCCCAGCGCGTGGCCGCGCGCGAGAACGCGACGAGCACCGCCGCGACCGCCGAGCTCGGCTCGATCCTCGCGGACATGCGCCTCGCCGATCAAGCGAGTCACTCGACGCGCCTCGCCGAGCTCCTACAAAAAGCCGCGATGGCGTCGATCAAGCCTATCCACCCGGACGTGCTCGACGGCGGCGTCCACTACGCGGGCTTCTACGTTCTCGTCGGCGCGCGCATGCCCGCGATCCTCTTCGAGACGAGCTACATCTCGAACCCCACCGAGGAGCAGCGCCTCGCGAGCGACGACTACAAGAACGGCCTCGCGGACGCGATCGCGAACGCGGTCAGGGCGTACCGCGAGGGGAGATGACGCGAATCACTGCGGGGCGATTTCCGCGCGCCAGTGTTCGCCCCTGAGGACGTAGCGCGACTTTCCCGCGATGCGCGCCTCCTTCACGGAGTGCTGAGGATCGCCCGGGAGGACGAGCGCCATCGTGTCGCCTTGTTGGACGAGCTCGGGGCAGATGGGATCGAGGCTCGACGCGCGCGCGCGCGCGATCGCTCCGTCGACGTCCTTGCATTCTGCAAGGATCTCGATAGTGCGGTGCGTGGGAGGAGCGAGCTGGATCTCGCTTCGCTCGAAGCGCTCGAGGATCGAACGCGGCGAGCCCCAGAAGCTCGCCATCGTCTCGGTCATGTCGTGCGCGCCCGACTGGCCCGCAGGCGCGCGCGCGACGAAGAAGCGCGCGTCGAAGCGGCGCCCCTCGACCTTCGGAGTGATCCAGCGCGAGAGCACGGTGAGCGCGCGGAGATCGAGCTTGAGCCCGCGCTCCACGAGGAAGCCGCGGAGCGCGCCCGGGTCCGCGTTTTGACGCGCGCGCAGCGCGAGCACGTCTTCGTCCGACACGACGACGTCGGTGAGGAGGAGCGCGGCCTCCTCGAGCGTCTCGCGGCACGCGGCGACGGCGAACGCGCGCAGCGTCGAGCTCGGATCGGTCACGAGCGCCGACCACGACGCGTCGCCGTCCGACTCTTCGACGCGCCCGCCCGGGAAGACGATCGCGCCGCCGAGGAATTTGCTCTTCTTGTTGCGCTCGACGCAGAACACCTCGACGCCCGTGGCGCCGTCGCGGAGGAGCACGAGGGTCGCCGCGTCGCGCGGCGCCGCGCCTTCACGCGTCGGGTCTAGATCGAGCATCGCGCCTCCGGACGAGCTTTTGGGCCATCGTTTTTTCGGCGCTCTCGTCGTCGACGAGCGTCCACATCTCGTGCTCGAGCGCGCCCTCCGCGCACTCGAGGAGCAAATCCGCGGCGCGCTCAGGCTCGAGCGCGCCGGTCGCGCGCCCCGGGAGCTCGACGAGCGCGCGCTTCACCTTCAGCCCCTCGAGCGTCGAGACCAGCCGCGCGAGGGCGCGCCGAACCACGCCATCGCCGAAGCTCGATCGCGCGCCGAGGCCCAAGACGAGCACCTTCTCGAAAGGCAGACGCGGCCGGCCCGGCACGAGCACCACCTCGTCGAGCGCGCCGGTGATGAAATCGCTCTTCGCGAGCGCGCTGAGGCGGCCCGCGAGCCGCCAGTCGAGAAGCCCCGCGAGGCCGCGCATCGGGCGCTCGTCCTCGAACATCGCGCACGCGATGACCTCCGCGGAGGTCGTGTCGATCGCGCGCAGATCGGGCTCGACGAAATGCAGCGCTTCGATCATCTCAGGCCTTCTCGTTTTCGCGACCGAGATCGCGCGCGACGCGGGCGAGCACGCCGTTCACGAACGCGCCCGACTCCGCGGTGCCGAACGACTTCGCGAGCTCGACGGCCTCGTCGAGGATCACGGGGCTCGGGACGTCGCGGCGCTTCATGAGCTCCCACGCGCTCAGGCGGAGCAGGTTTCGGTCGAGGCGAGTCATGCGCTCGATGCGCCAGTTCTCGGACGCCGCGCCGATCGCCTTGTCGATCTCCTCGCGGTCGGCGGAGACGCCGCGGACGATCTCGTCGGCGTACGATTTCCCCTCTGGTTCGGCCTCGAACGACCGCCAGAAGAGCGCGATCGTCTCTTCGGCGCCGGTCTCGCCGGCCTCCATTCCGAAGAGCATCTGCAGCGCGGCTTCGCGGCCGCTTCGGCGCGCGCCTGCCATGGATCAGAGCCCTGCGCCCTTGAAGCCGCGCAGGAGCGTCACCATCTCGATCGCCGAGACGGCGGCGTCCCAACCTTTGTTGCCCGCCTTCGTGCCCGCGCGCTCGATGGCTTGCTCGATCGTGTCGGTCGTGAGCACGCCGAAGGCGACGGGGAGGCTCGTCTGCACCTGGATCTGCGCGAGGCCCTTCGAGACCTCGCCCACGATCACGTCGAAGTGCGGCGTGGCTCCGCGGATGACCGCGGCGAGCGCGACGATCGCGTCGACCTTCTTGCCATGCGCGACGCGCGAGACGGCGAGCGGGACCTCCCACGCGCCGGGCACGCGCACGACGGTGATCTTCGAGGCGTCGGCGCCGTGACGAACGAGCGCGTCTTGCGCTCCCTCGACGAGACGGTCGACGATGAAGTGGTTGAAGCGGCTCGCGACGAGCGCGAACTTCGCTCCGTCGGGGACGACGAGGTTTCCTTCGAGAGTCTTCATCAAGCGAGCCCCTTAATACGCGAAGTCGAGGGCGGCGCCTTCGGAATTTCCCCCATCGACACGAGCGGGATGCTCTCCACGACTTCGAGGCCGAATCCGCGGATTCCGGCGATCTTGCGCGGGCTGTTGGTGAGGAGCTTGAGCTTGCGCGCGCCGAGATCGGCGAGGACCTGCGCGCCGAGGCCGAACTCACGAAGCGGGTGATCCGCGGCGGGGGTCGGGAGCGGCTCGATGCGGTGCGCCTCGAGGTCCTGCGCGACGCTGAGACGAGGCGGCAGGTAAACGACGATGCCGCTCCCCGCGGCCTCGATGCGCGCGATCGCCTCGCGCAGGTTGCGACCGCCTTCACGGCGCGTCGACGAGAAGAGATCGCCGACGAGCGAGCCGGAGTGCATGCGGCAGAGCGTCGGCTCTTCGCCTTGGATCTCGCCCTTCACGAGCGCGATGAACTGGCGCCCGTCGGTCGCCGACTCGTAGACGTGGCTCGCCCACTCGGTGCCCGTCTCGTCGAGCACGAGGCGCTTCTCGGCGACGCGGCGCACGAGTCGCTCGGTCTGGAGGCGGTATTGGATCAGCTCCGCGATCGTGAGGATCCGAAGCGTGTGCTTCTTCGCGAACGCCTCGAGATCGGGCATGCGCGCCATCGATCCGTCGTCGTTCATGATCTCGCAGATGACGCCCGCGGGCGTGACGCCGGCGAGGCGCGCGAGGTCCACGGAGCCTTCGGTCTGGCCCGTGCGGACGAGGACGCCGCCCTTGCGCGCCTTGAGCGGGAAGACGTGGCCCGGCGTGACGAGATCCTCGGGGCGGCACACGGGGCTCGCGACGAGCCGCGTCGTGTAGGCGCGGTCGGGCGCGCTGATTCCGGTCGTGACGCCGTGGCGCGCCTCGACGCTCACGGTGAACGCGGTACCGAGCGGCGGACCTCCGCGCCCGGGCGCGGACATCATCGGCAGGCCGAGCCGATCGATCTGCTCCTCGGAGAGCGTGACGCAGATGAGGCCGCGGCCATGCGTCGCCATGAAGTTGATCGACTCCGCCGTGACGAACTCCGCCGCCATGCACAGGTCGCCTTCGTTTTCGCGGTCCTCGTCGTCGACGAGGATGACCATCTTGCCCGCGCGTACGTCGTCGATCGCGCCGTTGACGCGCTCGAGGAGCTTCGGGTCGATCGTGATCGCAGCCATGTTTGTATTCTACATATATCCGTTTTTACGAAGCAACTCGAGCAGCGACGCGTCGCGCTCCGCGGAGCCCTCGGCGTGGCTGGGCGCCTGCATCAGGCGCAGAACGTAGCGCGCGAGGACATCGATTTCGAGGTTCACGGCGCCGCCCGGCGCGACGCCCCCGAGCGAGGTCTCTTTTTGCGTCCGCGGGATGATGGCGACCGCAAACGTTTCGTCCTCGACCGAGTTGACCGTGAGGCTCACGCCGTCGACCGCGATCGAGCCCTTCGGTGCGATGAAGCGCATGAGCTCCGCGGGGGCGCGGAAGACCACGCGCTCGGCGTCGCCGAGCGGCTCGCGCGAGACGAGGGCGCCCACGCCGTCCACGTGGCCGCTGACGATGTGACCGCCGAGCCGCGAGTCGAGCCGGAGCGCGCGCTCGAGGTTCACGCGCGCGCCGAGCGCGACCGCGCCGAGCGTCGTCTTCGCGAGCGTCTCGGCCGAGGCGTCCGCCTCGAAGCCGTCCTTCGTGATCGCGTCGACGGTGAGGCACACGCCATTAACGGAGATCGACTCGCCGAGCGCTAGCGCGCCATCGGCGCGAACGGACGACAGCGGCGCGGCGATGGTCAAGCGCGCCCCGGGCCCGCGCGGGGACCGCGCGACGAGCTTCCCCGTGGTTTCGACGAGACCGGTGAACATGCCGAGGTCGCGGGAGTATACTCGGGCGCGTATGCGAAAGCTCCTGCCGCCGCTGCTCTTCGTGCTCGCGTGCGGGCCCAGCTTTCAGACCATCTACGAAAACGACGCGCGCTTCGAGCACTGCTACGCGCTCGACGACTCGGCGACGGCGAGCCTCGAGCGCAAGGCGAATTGCTGGAAGGACTGGAAGGAGCACCACACGTACGGCCAGACGCGCGATCGCGTCGAGTACGCGCAGTCGCGGTTCGTCGCGCTCAACCAGGTGCCGGAGCTTCCGACCGACGAGGCGATGATGCACGCGGCGCCGGGCGAGGTGGGTGAGGGGACGCGGAACACGGCGCCCACGCCGACGAACGCGTTCGCGCCACCCGAGGCGATGGCGGCCGTCGACGCCGGGACGACGACCTCGCACGCCGTCCCGCCGCCCGTGATCACGGCGTTCGTCGCTCCGCCCGCTGCGCCCGAGGACGCGGGCTCGAGCTCGCCGACGCGCCCGCCGAAGGCCGCGTGCACCGACGATTGCGCGCGCGGCTGGCAGGACTGCAAATCCGGGCACGATCCGGCGAAATGCGACGGCGCTTACGACCGCTGCGTCGTCGGCTGCGTATCGAAGAAGTGAGTCAGCGCGGGACGGCCCACACCGACGACACCAAGTTGGCGTCGACGAGGAGCACGTAGACGTTCTTGTCGTCGAGCGCGACGGTCGTAGATCTCGTTGGGGCTCGCGGGATCGCACGACGAGAGCGTCGTCGGCGTCGCCGGAGCCGTCGGTCTTCACGCGCGCGATGGTGCCGTTGTCTTCGCCGTAGAAGAGCTCGCCGGTGACGGGGTCGACCGCGATCGCGACCGCCGCGACGTTCTTGGCGATGGGGAGCTGCGCGCCAGTGGGATCGATCCGGATGATCTGCGTCGCGTCGTTGGAGACGTAGACGTTGGTGCCGTCGCTCGCGAACTGCGTGACGGGAGAGATGGACGGCGGGCGCGAGGTTCTTGATGACCGTGCGCGGCGTCGCTCCGCACGCGGTCTGCACCGAGCAGCCGTAGAGGCCGAGCGTGGCTTGGCCGGAGCCGTCGTCCGCGAGCACGTAGACGTCGTTCGCGTCGGCGAAGATCCCCGCCGTGGACGTGAGGTTCGTGATCCACGTGGCGTCGCTCGGTCCGCAGCCGAGGCAGTGCACCGTCGCGGGGAGGCCGCTCAGGTCGTCGTTCGACCCAGAACGTGCGCGCGCCCGACACGGCGATCCACGCGGGGCGCGCGAGGCCGCCGAGGAGGACCTGGTCGCCCGTGCCGTCGTACGCCATCGCGTGGAGCGTCCCGGCGTCGGTGCCGCTCTGCACCGTGTAGAAGACCTTCGCGCCAGATGCGTAGCCCGCGAGCGTGTCGCTGAACGAGAGGTTCAAGAGGCCCTTCGGCTGCGTGCAGCTCGAGCTCGTCGCGCAGTCGACGATGTTCACGTCGCCGCGCTGTTCGCGCCGATCACGGCGCGCGAAGGCGAAGCCGCCCGTGACCGAGAGCAGGTCGAGCTGCTGCGTCGTCGAGATGACGATCTTGCCGTTCGAGCATCCGCCGCCGCCCGCTTCGCTGCCCGTGTAGACGATCGGGTTGATCCCCGCGACCTGCCTGCACGCGACGATCGCGACCGCGGCGATCGCGAGCGATACGCCGAGCGCCAGGGCGCCGCGCGCTCACCACGTCCCTCCGACGCCGAGGAAACCCGGGCCGACGACGAGGTGCGCCTCTTTGTGCGGCTGCGAGGGACGGAGGAAAAAGAGCGTGGCGCTCGCCGCGACGAAGACGCCCGTCGCGACGAAGAGCGCGGTCGACCAATCCGCGAGCGTGCCCGCCGTGTCGTTCTCCGCGACGGCCGCCGCGTCGGAGCATGGCGAGGTCGGGCACTTCTTCTTCGCGTCGTTCGCGTTGGCGATCGCCACGCCGCCCATGACGGAGGCGCCGAGGAGCGTCGCGCCCGCGACCGCGAAGCCCGCGATCGCGATCGTGCGGATCGGGTTCGATTGCGCGACGACCACCGTGCCGTTCACGATTTGCGAGGTGCCCTCCTGCTGGACGAGGACGGCCTCGGCTTCGAGTCGCGGGACGGTGACGGTCTTCGAGCTCGCGCCCGCGTCGACAGTGAACGTCGTCTGCCACGACTTCTTGCCGGCGGCGCTCACTTCGAGCGTGTGCGAGCCGGGGTCGATCGGCGCGTTCTTCCACGCCGCCGATCCGATCGCGACGCCGTCTTCTTTCACGGCGAGCCCCGGGAGCTGCGCGACGTCCGCGGGGACGTCGATGGTCGCGTGGGCGAGCTTCGGCTCGAGCGCCGCGGCGCGGGCGGTCGCGGCGTGCTCGCGATCTTTGCGGTTGTCGCGTCGCGCGAGCGAGATCGCGTTTTCGTACGCTCCCCACGCGCTCGCGGTCCTGCCGAGCCCCTCGTAGCAGATGCCCAGCGCGAGCTCGACGCCGCTCGACGGATCGAGGCGCGCGCTCTCCTCGAACTTGGGGCACGCCTCCGAGAATTTCTTCGCGTCGAGGAGCTTCTTCCCCTCGCGGAATAGACCCTCGGCGATCGCGGAGCTGCTCTGCGCCGCCGCGCTGGTCGCGACGCAGATCGCGATCGCGCTAGCGAGTATCGAGCAGCGAGTTGATGTCATTTGGATTTCCGGTCGCCGCGCTCGCCGCGTGCGCGGGCGGTTTCGTGGTGCCCGTGCGGTGGTGCGAGGCGACGGCGCTCGGCGGCGGCGGCGCGGGCGTGATCGACGGCGAGGGCGTCTCCGCGGTCACGCTCGCGGGGGGCGGCGTCGCAGAGGGAGCCGTCACGGGCGGAGGCGCGGCCGTCGCGGGGTGAGCGGTGCTCGCGCCCGTGCGCGCGAACGTCACGGCGAGGACGACGCCGAGAGCGCCCGCGGCGGAGCGCGACGATCACGAGCGGCAAGCGCGAGCGCGCGGGCGCTTGGGGCGCGACGACGACGAGCGACGCCGTAGACGCTCCGTCGAGGCCCGCGTTGTTCGCGGCGACTTTCGGGAGCGACACCGACGAGTCCACCTGCGGAAACCCCGGGAGCGACGGCGACGTGATGGGCTCGGGGAGCGACGGCACGGAGATCGAGCCGCTCTCGATCTCGGCGCGCATCGCGTCGCGCGCGGCGAGCGTCGGGCCGATGAGCCCATCGACCCACTCGGCGACCTTCATCGCGGACGCGACCGGCACGCACGACTCGATCGCCGCGGCCATCGCTTTCGCGGAAGCCCAGCGCTTCGCGGGCTCGCGCTCGAGGCCCTTGAGCACCACCGCGTCGAGCGCGGCGGGGACCTGCGGGTTCAGCGTGCTCGGCGCCGGCGCCGGCATCGTCATGACGAGGTGGAGCACCTGCGCCTCGGTCTCGCCCTTGAAGAGACGCTGCGCCGTCAGCGCCTCCCACAAGACGATCGCCGCGGCGTAGACGTCGCTCTGCGCGGTGACCTCGCCCGAGAGCTGCTCGGGCGACATGTACGGGAGCTTGCCTTTGAGCTGGCCCTCGCGTGTCGTCTGGAGCCGGCTCGCCGCCTTCGCGACGCCGAAATCGAGCACGCGCGCGACGCCGTCCGCTCCCACCATGAGGTTTTGCGGCGACACGTCGCGGTGCACGATGTTGAGCGGTTTGCCCGTCTCGTCGCGCGCCTCGTGCGCGGCCTGCAGCCCCGCGAGGAGACCGATGGTGATCGCGGCGGCGATCGGCACGGGGATCTTCTGCCCCTTCTTTCGGAGGCCGCGGAGCAAGCCCGAGAGCGTCTCGCCGCGCACGTACTCGAGCACGAGGAAGAGCTCGGTCTCGGTCGCGACCACGTCGAGGATGGGCACGACGTTCGGGTGCTGGACGCGCGCGACGAGGCGCGCCTCGTCGAGGAACATCGTCGCGAAGTACGGATCCTTCGCGAGGTGCGGGTGAAGGCGCTTGATCGCGACCGTCTTGCCGAACCCGACCGCGCCCGATTGCCTCGCGAGGTAAACCGCCGCCATGCCGCCAGCGGCGAGCTCTGCGTGAAGCGCATAGCGCCCGAGCTGAAAGGGCTCACCCATACGAGAAGCTCCTGTTCAGATTAGCAGGATCGGAGGTGCTTGTACGACTCGATCGCCGCACGAATGGTCTCGTTCGCGACGTCGGGTCCCTGAAATTCGTCGACCTCGACGCTCTTGTTCTCCAGGGTTTTGTAGTCGAGGAAGAAGCGGCGTAGCTCGAGCAGCACGTGCTTCGGAACCTGGTTGATGTGCGTGTAATCCACGTACGCGGGATCGTCGACGTGGACGGCGATGATCTTGTCGTCGCCGCCTTTGTCGTCGCGCATGCGCATCATGCCGATCGCGCGCGAGCGCATGATGCAGAGCGGCGCGACGGGCTCCTGGCAGAGGACGAGGACGTCGAGCGGATCGCCGTCGTCGCAGTACGTCCGCGGGAGGAAGCCGTAGTTCGCCGGATAGTGAACCGCGGAGAAGAGGACGCGGTCGACCTTGAGCAGGCCCGACTCCTTGTCGAGCTCGTACTTCACCTTCGAGCCCTTCGGGATCTCGATGATCGAGACGAAGTGCTCTTCGATGCGATCGCCGAGCGGGATGTCGTGCCAGGCGTGAGTCATTCGACGGCGCCATCGTTGGACGTCCCGCCTTCGGTCGCGCTGCCGTCTACGCCGGCGTCGGTGGTCGCGCCCGGGTAGACGGTCGCGAAGACGTAGACGAAGTAGTTTTCGCAGGTGTCGTTCTTCACGTAGACGCCATCCGGGGGAGCGGCGGTCAACTCGCTGTTGTTGCCCGCGGCTGGTACAGCCTGGTTCGGCGGCGCCGAGAACGACGCGCTCGAGTTGATGAAGAACTGGACGTCGGCGAGGTTCCCAGAGAGCACCGCCCCGGTCTGCGCGTCGCGGAAGTGCATGAGAATGAGCTTCTCGCGCGAGAAGTCGACCCAGTTGCCTTCCATCGGTCCCGACTGCCAGTGCGTGGCGTCGAGGATCTTCCCCTGGCACGTGTTGTCGCCCGGACCGCAGTAGTCCACGAACCCCGGATCCGACGTGCACGCGCCCTGCGGAAAGCACGACACGAGCACGGACGCGGCGAGCCCGCACGCGAGCACCTCTTTAAACATCGAGCAGCTCGGCGGCCCTTACTGCGTGGTACGTGAGGATCCCGTCGGCGCCCGCGCGACGGATCGAGTGGAGCACCTCGAGGATCGCGCGATCGAGATCGAACATCTTCGCGGCGGCCGCGGCGTGGAGCATCGCGTACTCGCCCGACACGTTGTACGCGAAGAGCGGCAGGTTCGAGCTCTCGCGCACCGCTCGGATCACGTCGAGGTACGCGAGCGCGGGCTTCACCATGAGCATGTCCGCGCCCTCTTCTTCGTCGAGCTTCGCCTCGCGGATCGCCTCGCGCACGTTGCCCGGATCCATCTGGTAGCCCGCGCGGTCGCCGAACTTCGGCGCGCAGTCCGCGGCCTCGCGGAACGGCCCGTAGAAGCCGCTCGCGTACTTCACCGCGTAGCTGAGGATCGGCGTGCCGCTCAGGCCCGACTCGTCGAGCGCCGTGCGGATCGCGCGGACGCGCCCGTCCATCATGTCGCTCGGGGCGACGACGTCGGCGCCTGCCTTCGCGTGCATCACGGCCATCTTGGCGAGCACGGCGATCGTGGCGTCGTTGTCGACTTCGACCTCGCCGTCACGGCGCGTGTGGAGCAGGCCGCAGTGTCCGTGCTCGGTGTACTCGTCGACGCACACGTCGGTCATCACGACGAGCTCGGGCGCGGCGTCCTTCATCGCCTTCACCGCGCGCGGCACGGGACCATTTTCGTCGAGCGCGCTCGACCCTTTGTCGTCCTTCTTCTTCGGCAGGCCGAAGAGGATCACGCCACCGAGACCGCGCGCCTTCGCCTCGCGCGCGACGTTCGCGGCATCCTTCACCGGCAGCTGCGAGACGCCGGGCATGGTCGAGACGGGCTTCGGCGCATCGAGCGCCTCGTTGAAAAAGAGCGGCAGAATCATGTCGCTCGGCGCGAGCGTCGTCTCGCGGACGAGCCGGCGAATCGACGCCGTCGCGCGCAGTCGCCGAGGCCGAATCACGGGGAATCCCATGCGCTCGGCATAGCATTTTTGGGTCGCGGTTAGTCCTCGGTCGCCCAGACGCGGACGCCGCGCATCGACGAGGTCGACGGAGAAGGGTCCTCCCATTCGACGTCGATGACGATGCTCTGCATCCTCGGCCGCATGCGCGGCGAAGGAACCGGGTCGCTGCCCGGCGCGTGAAGCTCGAACGGGTCGATCAGCGTTTCCATGGGGTTGGTCAGAGCAATTGCCAGGCCGAGCTCGACCGCGTGAAATTGCACGCAATTTCGTGTCTCCAGCGTGATGCACGGTGGATCGACGAAGACCCAACTCGCTCACGCATGATCCGCTACGCTTCGTGTGGCGGAATGGAGAGAAACCCCTATAAAAAGCCCGACCACTTCACGGTCGAAGCGAAAAAGAAGGGTTTTCCCGCGCGGAGCGTCTTCAAGCTCGAGGAAATCGACCGGCGCGTTCGTATATTCCGGCACGGGATGAACGTGCTCGATTTGGGAGCCGCACCTGGAAGCTGGACGCTCTTTGCGTCGCAGCGCGTCGGAGGGAACGGAAAAGTCTTCGCCATCGATCTCACGCCGCTGAATGTCGCGCTCCCCAAGAACGTCACATTCCAGCAGGGCGACGCGCTGTCGCTCGACGATCGTGAAATCGAGGAACAGGGGCCGTTCGACGTGGTCTTGAGCGACATGGCGCCGAACACGACGGGGGTGAGGCTCACCGACCAATCGCGCAGCTTCGATCTGTTCATGCGCGCCGTCGCGGTTGCGGAGAAGGTGTGCAAGCCGGGCGGGTTCTTTGTCGGGAAGATTTTCATGGGGGAAGACCTTCCACTCGCGCGCGCGAAGGTCCGCGCGCTCTTCAACAAAGAGCGGCTGATTCGACCCGAGGGGACGCGTTCCAACAGTTACGAGGTCTTCGTGATCGGTGAGGGGAGAAAAGCGACGTGACCGCGTTCGCGAGCCAGGCGTCCGTCGGCGGGCGTTTCTTGATCGAGCGCGAGATCGGGCGCGGCGCGGTGGGCATCGTGTACCGCGCGATCGACGAAGTGACCAACCAGCCCGTCGCCCTGAAGGTCATCGCGATTTCGGGCGTCGACGCGGGCGAGGAGGCGCGGTTTCGTCGCGAGGGCCGCGTGCTCGCGGGGCTCGTTCACCCGGGCATCGTGAGGCTCGTCGCGTTCGGGCAGCTCGACGATCTCGGTTCCGGAGGAATGCCCTACGTCGCGATGGAGTGGCTCGAGGGCGAGGACATCGCGCAGCGGCAGAGGAGGGCGCCGCTTCCGCTCGGGCAGTGCCTCGACGTCGGCGCGCAGGTCGCGGACGCGCTCTCGGCCGCGCACTCGGCGGGCATCGTGCACCGCGACGTGAAGCCGTCGAACGTGATCTTGGTCGGAAGCGGGCCAGCGGCGAGCGGGCCGCTCATCGCGAAGCTCGTCGACTTCGGCGTCGCGTCCGCGGAGGACGCGAAGCTCACGCGCACGGGCGCGATCATCGGGACGCCCGCGTACATGGCGCCCGAGCAGGCGCGCGGCGACGAAGGCGTGAACGCGCGCGCGGATCTCTACGCGCTCGGCGCGACGCTCTTCGAGATGATCACCGGGCGTCCTCCGCACATCGGGCCGACGCCGATCGCCATCCTCGCGCGCCTCGTGACGACACCGCCGCCGCGTTTGTCGGACATTTATCCCGAGGTCCTTCCCGCGCTCGACGATTTCATGGCGGAGCTGCTCGCGACCGATCCGACGGATCGTCCGCCCGACGCGGGGGTCACGGCCACGCGGCTTCGCGCGCTCGCCTCGGATCTCGGAGCGCGCGCGGGCGGCGACACGACGCGTGACATGATCGGCGGCGGAGACGCGCCGCCGATCAGCGCCGTCGGGCCCGCGAGCCAGCTCTCTCACTCCGCGGGTGGATCGCGGCTCGTCACGACGATCCTCGCGACGCACGTGCCGAAGGGGCCGCCGCGCACGCGCCTCGTCGCGCACCTTCGTGCGCGCGGCGCGGAGGCCACCGAGCTCGGCGGCGACGCGGTCGTCGCGCACCTCGGCGTCTCGCGCGCGCTCGGCGACGAGGCGACGCGCGCGATCGATCTCGCGCTGCGGCTCGCGCGCGTGAACGCGACGGTGGGCATCGCGACCGGGCGATCGCGCGTCGATCGCGGGATGCGGCCGATCGGCGAGGTGGTCGATCGCGCCGCCGCGCTCGCGCGCGACGCGCAGCGCGGGCAGGTGCTCCTCGACACGACCACCGCGGAGCTCGCGGGAGGGCGCTACGAGTTCCAGATCCGCGAGGACGGGAGCGCGCTCGTCGGCGCGGCGCACACCGGCAAGAAGGACGCGCTCGGCGGCGCGCCGTTCGTCGGACGCGAGGCGGAGCTCTCGCAAATGGTCGCGTCGTTCGAGCGCTCGCTCGACGATCGCACGCCGCTGCTCGTGACGCTCACCGGCCCGCCGGGCATCGGCAAGACGCGACTTCGCCGCGAGGCGATCCAGCGCATCTCGTCGCACTCGTCGGGATCGCGCGTTCTCCTCGCGCGCTGCGAGCCGTTCGGCAAGAGCCACCCGCTCGGCGTCGCCGCGGAGCTCGCGCGGCAAATCGCGGGCGTCCCCAAGGGCGTCGAGCTCGAGGACGCGCGGCTCGGCGCGCGCCACGCCGCGAAGATGGCCGACGCGGAGATCGCGGATGACGCGCTCGACATGCTCGCGCACCTGCTCGCCAACGAGCCGCTGCCGGAGATGGCCGACGCGCGCGTCGCCCGCGACGCGCTCTGGCTCGCGCTCACGCAGATCACCGTCGGGCTCGCGCTCAAATCGTCGATCGTGATCGGCATCGAGGACGCGCAGTGGTGCGACAGCGAGAGCCTCTCGTGGCTCGATCACTTGCTCGGCCGCGGCGCCGGCGCGCCGCTGTGGATCATGATGACCACGCGCCCTTCGTTCTGGCGCGACGATCCCGAGCGATTCTCTGGACGCGACCACGTGCGCATCGAGCTCAGGCCGCTGTCGAAGCGCGCGGTACGCACGATCGCGCGGTCGATACTCGGCGAGCGTGTCGCGCAGGGCGACGCGGTGGCCGACAGCATCGCGACGCAGGCCGCGGGCTCGCCGCTCTTCGCGGAGGAGCTCGCGAGGCTCGCGGCGCAGGGTCGCGACGCCGCGCAAGCGCCGACGATCGAAGCCGCGATGCAGGTCCAGCTCGACGCGCTCGACGACGCCACGCGCGACGCTGCCTCGCGGCTCTCGATCTTCGGGCAATCAGGCTGGGACGAAGGCCTCGAGGCGCTCGGCGTGCCGAGCGCCGCCGAGACGCTGCGCGTGCTCGCGTCGAGCGAGATTGTCGTCGAGCAGGCGCAATCGCGCTTCAAGGGCACGCGCGAGTTCGCGTTCAAGCACGCGCTGATGCGCGAGGTCGCTTACGCCGCGCTCGGTGAAGACGCGCTCCACGATCTGCACGCGCGCGCGGGGCGCTGGCTCGCGAAGATGGCCGAGGACGACGCGACGGTCGCGCGTCACCTCGAGCTCGGGCACGCGTTCGAGGAGGCCGCGGTCCACCTCGAGAAGGCCGCTCGTCGCGCGCTCGCGGCGCACGCGCTCGCGGACGCCGTGACGATGGCGGAGAAATCGCTCGCGTTCGCCGAGGACAAAGCCGACGCAGTTCGCCCGCGCGCAGCTCCTCGACGAGGCGTGGAGCCGCCAGGACGCGCGCGCCGCCGAGCGTGACAGCGCCGTGCGCTCGATGGAAGAGTCCGTGTACGACGAGGCGAGCGAGGTGCGCGCGAAGGGCGCGCGCGTGCGCTACGAGGACGCGTGCGGCGGCGACGAGGGAACGAGCGCGCGCATCGAGCAGGTGCGTCGCGACGCGCAGGTCGCCGGTCTCGTCGACGAAGAGGTGCGCTGCGCCGCGGCGCTGGCGTCACGCTACGCCTTCGCGGGCTCGTTCGACGCGGCCGCCGAGGTCGCCGAGCAGCTCCTCTCGCTCGCGCAGCGCCACGCGATCCCCGGCGCGGTGGTCGACGCGTGGCAGACGCTCGCGGTCGTTCGTCAAACGCGAGGCGACGTCGGCGCGGCGCTCGAAGCCCGCCGGAGCGCGGCGCGCGCCGCGAGCGAAGCGGGCCTCAAGATGCGCGAGGCGACGCTCACGATCAACGTGGGCTTCGCGCTCACGACCGTCGGCGCGAAAGAAGAGGGGCGGGTCGCCATCGAGGCCGGCATCGCGCTCGCGCAGGCGATCGGCTCGCCCGGCACCGTGCGCCACGGGCAGATGAACCTGCTCGGCTGGGTCGCGACGTTCGGGGCCGATCCGCAGCTCGATCGCATGCTCGCCGATCCGCGAAGCCTCGCCGACGCGGCCGCCGCGGGCAGCTGGGTGCCGCACGATCGCGCGACGCTCGGCGTCCTCTATTATCGCGGGCTCGAGCTCTTGCGCGAGTCTCAGACCGACGGCGAGTGCGCCGAGCGTGCGCGCGCGCTGCTCCGCACGGCGGCGCAGGGATATCGCGCGACGAAGATGCTCGACGTCGTGCCGGTGGCGATGGGCTTCCTCGCCGAGGCCGAGCGACGCTGCGGCGCCGCCGAGAAATCGCGCGAGATCGCGCGCGAGGCCGCGAAGCTCCTCGACGAGGGCTCGCCGAGCTTGCTCAACGAGGGCCCCGTGTTTCTTGCGCTCCACGACGCGTGCGTCGATCTCGGAGATCTCGCGGAGGCGCGCGAGGCGATCCTTCGCGGCATTCCGCGGCTGGCGACGCGCGTCCAAGGCCTCTCGGGGACGCCGTACGCGCGCGGCTTCCTCACACACCTTCAGTCGAACGCGGGCTTGATCGCGGCCGCGGAGGCCTACGGGCTCATGCCCAACGAGCTCGCGGCGATCGTCTCGGGCGATCGCACGAGCCTTCCGCCCTGATCACGTCGATCACTTCCAGGTGATCGTGATCGTGCCGTCGCCGCTCTGGACGCCCGCGGTCGTCGAGCCGTTCGTCACGCCGCCGGTGTACGACGACCCGCCGCCGCCACCGCCGCCACCAACGCCGCTGCCGCTCGCGGCGCTGCCGCCACCACCGCCGCCGTAGTAGCCGCCGCCGCCGCCGCCACCCGCGACGTCGTAGGAACCGTTGCCACCCACACCGCCAACGCCTTGTTGGCCCGCCGTGCCCGCGGGGCCGGCTCCGTCGCCCGTTCCGCCCGCGCCGCCGGCGCTCTGCGTTCCGCCGGGGCCGCCGTTCACGTTCGATCCTGGGTAGCCGTAGCCGCACGCCGCCGCCGCGCCGCCCGCCGTTCCCGTTGCGCCACCGCCGCCGCCGCTGCCGCCGCCGCATCCGCACGGCTGACAGCTGCCGTTGCAGTAGTCGCGACCCGATCCGCCGCCGCCAGCGGCCGCGAGCACGATGTTCGTGAGCGCGCTCCCTCCGACGCGCACGTCGGACATGCCGCCGCCGCCGCCCGCCGCGCCGCCGGAGCAACCCGAGCCCGCGGTGCCCGTGCCGCCCGCGCCGCCGCCGTTCCACCCGCCAGTGCCCGAGGTGCTGCCTTGTCCGCCGACGTTGATGTAGAGCGTCTCACCCGGCGTGACGGTGATCGTCCCCGTCGCGGAGCCGCCGAGGCCTCCGGCGTGCGCGGTCGAGAGCTTGTCTTGCGCGTTCGCGCCTTGGCCGCCGTACGCCGTGATCGTCACCGACGTGCCGCACGGCACGACGAACGTCTGCATCGAGCCCGTGTAGCTGAACGTCTGCGTGCCATTGGTGCACAAACACTTGCCCTGCGCGCAGCCGCTCGAGCCGCACACGGTGCCGCACTGTCCGCAGTCGTTGGTGTCGTTCTGGAGATCCGCGCAGTGCGGTCCGATCGTCGTGCCGGCGTCGCCGCCATCCGCGCCCGCGTCCGGAACGACGGGGATGCAGAGCGTCTTGGCTCCGCACGTGGAGACGCACGCGCCCGCGTCGCAGCTCTGCACGTTGGGCAGGCACGTGTTGGTGCACGAGCCGCAGTGGTTCGGATCGCTCTTCGTGTTCACGCACATCGGCGCGCCGCCTTCTTGCGCGCACGCGGTCTCGCCCGTGTTGCATCCGCCATCGGGCCCGGGCGGGTGCGCGTCGCTCGTCGTGCCTCCGTCCTTGCACGTCGTGCAGCTCGCGTCTTCCACGCCCGCGTCTTCAGGAACGAGAAGACCGGTCGCGCACGCGCTGATGAGACAACCCGCCGCCGTCGACGCAGCAGCAAACCAAGCCAAGACCCTCGCCCGCATACGTTGAGCTTAGCTTGCAAGCCGAGGGGAGCCGTGTCGTTTTGGCGTGTGCGTGCGCGTGAGAGAGTGAAGGACATGCGTGGTAGGCTCGGCTCTGGCGATGACGACTCACTCGCGCCGATCGACGACCGTCGCTGCGCTCGTCTTGATCGCGCTCTCGTTCGCGACGCGGCTTCCCGCGCTCCTCAACGCCGCGGGAACGAACTCGGACGCGGCGATCGTGGGGCTCCAGGCGCGCCACATCCTCCACGGTCATCAGTGGTCGCCGTTTCTCTGGGGTAGCGGGTATCAGACGTCGGCCGACTCGACGTGGGCGGCGCTCTTCTTCGCGGTCTTCGGGCCGACGCCGCTCGCGCTGATGCTCTCCGCGCTCGTGCTCCACGTCGCGCTCACGCTCTTTGCGTTCTTCACGCTTCGCCGCCACACAGAGCCGTGGCGCGCGTTCGTCGCGACGCTCCCGCTCGTCTTCACGACCGCGTGCGTGCACTCGTACGCGCTCTATCCGCCGCGGCAGCTCGCGCTCACGCTCGCGTTCGCGGCGTTCTTCGCCATCGACGCGGCGAGCGTCGTGTCGCTCGCGATCGGGGGTCTCCTCGCGATGCTCGCCTGGGTCGCGGATCCGTACGCGATGATCTTCTTGCCTGCCGCGCTCGTGCTCGCGTTCGTGTCGGTCATGCGCTCGCGTGACGAGCTCGGGCCGAGAGCCCGCGCGCTGGGCGCGTTCTTCGGCGGCGCGACGCTCGGCACCGTGGTCCTCGCGCTCCTCTTTTCGCGACCGGAGGCGCAGCACGGCGTCACGTCGATGAGCGCGGGTGTGCTCTCGCACAACTGGAAGCTCTTCGCGCACGAGTGTCTCCCTTGGGCGATCGGCACGAAGGTGTACAAGCCGCTCCACGTCATGGACTACGTCGCGTGGAAGATGCCACGCGCGTACGCGATCGTGGCGTGGGCCTCTGCGGCGTCGCTCGCGGGAGCGCTCCTCGCGTCGGCCTACTTCGCGCTCTTCACGTTCGAGGGGCGGCGCCCCTCGAGCACCCCAGACTCTCGAACCGCTCCGCTTCGCTCCGCGCTCCTCGGCGTGCGGGCGCTCGCGGCGATCGCTTGGCTCACGATCGTCCTCAACGTCACGAGCTTCCTCGTGTCGCTGATGGTCATGGACCACTTCTCGATGCGCTACCTCGCGGCGAGCATCTTGATGCTGCCGTTCGCGCTCGCGCCGCTGGTCGATCGACTCGGCGCGGCGAAATCGGCCGCGCTGCTCGCGCCGTACCTGTTCGTCGCGGGGGCCGGCGGGTGGCTCGCGCACGGCGACTGGGTGCGCGGACCGCTCCCGCAGCGCACCGACGCGGGCCGCGGCGTCGTCGAGGCGCGCGTGCTCTCGGCGCTCCGCGAGCGCAAGGTCGAGGCCGCGATCGCCGATTATTGGGCGAGCTATCGGCTCGATCTCCTGTGGCGCGAGGAGATCCCGGTCGTGCCGTATCACGCCTCGCAGGATCGATATCCGCCGTACCGCGCGAAGTACGCCGCGGCGAAGCGCGTCGCGTACATCCACGATCGCGATCGCTCGTTCGAGGACGAGAACGCCGCGATCGCGGAGATGTCGGCCGAGGGCACGATCCGCGATCGCTTCACGTGGGAGGGTTTCGACGTGATCGTGATCGAGCGCGCTACTTCAAGATGACGACCGCGGTCGTCGCGCCGACGTTCACCGAAGTGACCGGTTGCATCGAGAGCGAGCCCGGCGGCGTACCGCTCGTGTCCACCGCGCCGCCGCCGGTCGGGACCACCTGCTTGGTACGTCGCGCCGAGCGACACGTTGACCGCGGACGACGTCGGGTTCACGAGCACGCTGCCCTTCGTGAAGTCGCGGCGGTAGACGCCGCCGCTCTTCATCGTGGTGACGTCGGTCGTGGCCGCGCTCGTCGGCGCGCCGAGATCGATGGCCCACTCGGGGTACCACTCGAGCGGCCCTTGCGCGAAGTAGTCGAGGTACGCGTGGTGACCTTTCACGAGCAAGTAGTTGCCGAGGTAGTACATGCGCGTCGGGACGTCGCTCGCGCTCGAGAGATAATTCTGGAGGATCATGATGCGGTCGAGCGAGGCGAGCTTGAGGAGCTCGTTCGTCGACGCCTGCCAGTCGCTCACCGCGAAGCTCCGGCTCGCGAATCCCTCCGAGAAGATGCCCGCGGTCAGCGTGTAGTCGGTCGTGTCCCAGCCCGTGACGAACGCGCCGGTGTTCGGAATCAGGGGAATTCCCTTCGCCGCGAGATCGGCGTTGAGCTTCGTCATCCAAGTCTGCCAAGCCTGGATCCACGTCGTGTTTCCGAGCTCCGCGAACGACGTGTCGTGCGCCGCCGTCCCCGCGAGCCGCGGATCTTGGCCCGCTCCGCTGCCGCCGCACTCGCCTTGGAGGAGCGCGGGCGACGCCGAGTCGAACATGATGCCGTCGTAGTCGCCGGCCTTCACCTGCGCTTCGAGCGACTGCTCCCAATATTGCGCGAACGCGGACACCGAGACGTTCATGAGGAGCTTTGCGTCGGCGCTGCTCGTCACGCGTTCGTTCTGCGTGTTGTGCCAGAACCACGTCTCGTTCGTCGTGACCGTCGGGTAGTCGTTTCCCCAGTTTTGCCCGTCGACGATGAACTGAGTGCTCGGCGCCGACTGCCACATGCAGAGGTGGTAGTGGAGCACGAGGAAATTCGGGTTGAGCGCGCGGAGCTGCTGCGTGACCGAGAGGAGCTGCTTCTCGGTGCCGACGTAGTGGCTCGTCGCGAACTGCATCTGCGCGGCGTTCATCGTCGGCAGCTGATCGACGAGGAGCGCGATCGTCGCGTTCGTGTCGGGGTAGGGGCGACCCGTGCCGCCTTCGTTCGGGGGAACGATGACGTCGCTCGTCGCGCCGTCGCTCGGCGCTGCGTCGGCAGTCGAGCCGTCGGGGCCGCCCGTGGTGGACGACCCGCACGCGAGGACGAGCGCGATGAGCGTGAGGCGCCTCATCGGAACGCGGGGATCGTCTTCTTGAGGCCTTCGCGCACCTTGACCTTGGGCTCGTATCCGATGAGCTCGCGCGCGGCGTCGATCGACGCGAGCGAGTCGCGCACGTCACCGACGCGCGACGGGAGCGTACTCGGCCGACGACCTTCTTGCCGACCTCTTCGCCGATGATCGTGAGGAGCTGGTTGAGCGAGATTCGCTCGCCGCACGCGATGTTCACGACCTCGCCTTTGAGCTTCTTCGGCGTGGTCGCCGCGAGAATGTTCGCGCGGACGACGTTCTCGACGAAGCAGAAGTCGCGCGTCTGCTCGCCGTCGCCGAAGACGGTGGGTTTCTTGCCCGCGAGCGCCGCCGTGACGAAGTTCGGAATGACCGCGGCGTACTGGCTCGTCGGATCCTGCTTCGGGCCCGAAGACGTTGAAGTAGCGGAGGCTCAGCGTCTCCAGCCCGTAGAGCGCGGAGAACGCGGTGAGGAGCTGTTCTCCGGCGAGCTTCGAGATCGCGTAGGGCGATTTCGGCTGCGGGGTCATCGTCTCGATCTTCGGGAGCGTCGGCGTGTCGCCGTAGGCCGAGGAGCTCGCCGCGAAGACCAATCGCCGCACGCCGACCTGTCGCGCGACGTCGAGCACCACGGTCGTGCCCTGCACGTTGGCGAGCATCGAAGCTTGCGGCTTTTCGACCGAGCGCGGCACGGACGGGATGGCCGCCTCGTGGAAGACGACCTCGGCGCCCTGCATGGCCTTGCGAACCGTGGCCTCGTCGACGATCGAGCCCTCGATGACGTCCAGCTTGCCGCGGAGGGCTTCGATGTTCGATCGCCGTCCAGACGAGAAATCGTCGAGGATCCGCACGGTGTCGCCTTGCGCGAGCAGCGCCTCGGCGAGGGTCGAGCCGATGAAGCCTGCGCCGCCGGTCACGAGAAAGGTCGTCATGGGAGTCCTTATATAGATGGAAACTTGGCCCGCCGCGTTCACGTTCGGCATCTTCGGCCCATGCCGGAACAACTCGGAAAGTGCGTGGTTTGCGGGCACTCCGACGCGCGCGCGCTCTGTACAACGCGCTTGTCGCGCGGGGATATCGTCGTCGTGTGCGGCACGCACGAGCTCATGTACCGCCGCGCCGAGCGCAAGGTCGAGACCGCGAGCGAGCTCCGCTCGATGCTGAAGAACCGCCGCGAGACGCGCCGACGCTTGCCGATCCCGGACGAGCTCGGCGCGCGGCTCATCGAAGCGTTCAGCACCTCGTCGGAACGGCGCGCGTCGGGCGAGCGTCGCAGGTAAGCTTCGCGCATGCGGATCAAGCGCGTGCTCCTCGGGTTGGGCGCGGTCGTCGTCGTGGTCGTCGCGACGCCGTTCGTCGCGTTCGCGGTGACGATGGCGGGAGACTCGCCCGTGAAGGACGGCGAGGCGCTCGGGTCGCGAGGCAAGCAGATCAAAGACGGCTTCGTGACCGTCGGCGTCGTGGACGTCGGCGGTGGCGCGGTCGCGCTCGTCGATTGCGGCGATGACAAGGAAGCGAAGGCCGTGAGCGCAGAGCTCAAGAAGCGAAACCTCGACTTGGACGCGGTGAAGGCGGTCTTCCTCACGCACGGCCACCCCGATCACACCGACGGCTGCGCGAAGTTTCGGAAGGCCGAGGTCTACGCGATGGCCGCGGAGAAGGATCTCGTCGAGGGGCGCGTGGGCGCGAAGGGCCCGATGCCGCGGATGTTCGGCGCCAAGGACGTCGGCGCGCGCGTGACGCACACGCTCGCCGATGGCGACGTCGTGAAGGTGAACGACGTGGACGTGACGGCGTTCGCGGTGCCGGGCCACACGGCTGGGAGCGCCGTGTACCTCGTCGACGGAGTCCTCTATTTCGGCGACGCGGCGAGCGCGAGCAAGGACGGCAAGGTCACACCGGCGAAATACCTCTTCAGCGACGATCAGAAGCAGGACATCGACGCGCTCAAGGCGCTCGCGACGAAGCTCGAGCCGCGCGCGTCGGAGATCAAGACGCTCGAGTTCGCGCACACGGGAACGCTCTCGGGGTTCGAGCCGCTGCGCAACTTCGGCAAGTGATCGTCACGCGTCGCGCGTGATGACGTCGGACACGGGCGCGTCGAGCGCGCGCCTCGTCGCGTCGCGCGCGCGGTCGAACGTCTCGGCGCCGCGGGCGAGACGGAACGGGCCGAGCCGCGGCAGCCCGGAGAGCGTGACCGCGACCATGTCCTTGCGCTTCGGAATCGCGGGGTCCTCCCGTCGCCACGGCGATCTCGATCGAAGGTGATGGAAGAGGACGGGGCCGGTGCTCGCGAGGCCGGCGTGGCCGGGGCGGTCCGCGATGCCGCCGTCGAGCATCGCGCGGCCCTCGACGTCGACGGGCTGCAAGAGGAAGGGGAAGGCGCACGACGCGCAGATCGCCCGCGCGAGATCGCCACGCTCGACGACCACCGTGCGGCGCGCGCGCACGTCGAACACCGAGAGCGCCGCGGCGACGCGCGCGTGCTCGAAATCGCGCGACTCGAGCATGGCCGCGACGCGCGCGCGGAAGAGACCGCCGCGAAGCAAACCGAAACCGGGCGAGGGATCCCAGAAGTGCTCGCGCCGAAGCGGTCGCAGCTCTGCCTCGATGCGCGCGGCCGGCGTCCCGCTCGCCCAGAGCCCGCCGACGAGGGCGCCTGCGCTCGAGCCGGTGACGCGCTTCGGGAAGAGCTTGGCTTCCTCGAGCGCCGACACGAAACCGGCGTGCGCGAAGAAGCCGAAGAACCCAGCCGAGAGCGCGAGCGTGAAAGGTCTTTCGTCGAGCCAATCGCGCAAGCGCATGGGGCGTGCTGTAGCACGCCGCCGTTGCACTCGTGCGCAGTGGCTGCAGCGATCGCGTCGAATGCCGTCGTCTTGTCCGGGCTTCGCGAAATGGCGTGAGGAATGCAGCTCACAAAACATCATGGACAAGCACAAGCGGACGAACCCCACGGAAACGATCGTCGCCGCGTCGGGCACGATCGCGGGAGCTGTCGTTGGCGCGATGGCCGGCCCGGTCGGCGCCATCGCGGGCGCCATCGTCGGCAGCGTCGCCGGCGCTGCGGCCGGCGCGGTCCTCGAAGAAGAGGAAGAGCGCCACGCACACCACGACGAAGAGCTCGACGAAGAGATCGGCGTCTACGACGGCACCCTCGGCGCCGCAAAAAAGGGCGCGCCGCCGGCGAAGATCGGCGCCTATTCGGCCTCGTCGTCGGGCGCGGAGCGCGAGTCGGTCCCGCCGGCCGAAGGCCCGATGCCCGCCGAGCCCGAGAGCTGAGCCGTGTTCGAGCGCGCCTTCCGCGATCGGACGCACGCAGGTCAGGAGCTCGCCAAGCTCTTGCGCGCGTATCGACAGACGAACCCGCTCGTCATCGGGCTGCCGCGAGGCGGTGTCCCCGTCGCGTTCGAGGTCGCGCGCGCGCTCGACGCGGACCTCGACGTGTGGATCGTCCGCAAGCTCGGCGCGCCGATGCAGCCCGAGCTCGGCATGGGCGCGGTCGCCGAAGGCGGCGAGCCGTTCGTCGACGAGGAGCTCGTCGCCGAGCTCGGCGTATCGCGAAAGACGTTGAGAGAAATCATCGCGGCGAAGAACGAAGAGGTCCGCGAACGCCAGGCCGAGCTGCGCCGTGGAGCTCCGCCACCCGACGTCGAGGGCCGCACGGTGATCGTCGTCGACGACGGGATCGCGACGGGCGGGACGATGCGCGCCGCGCTCCGGGCGATCCGCGCGCGCGGTCCAGCCAAGATCGTCCTTGCCGTGCCGATCGCCTCGCGCGACAAGCTGGAAGATCTCGCGCGGGAGGTCGACGAGATCGTGTGCGTGGAGCCGCGCGAGTCGATGTTCGCGGTGGGCGAGGGGTACGACGATTTCGAGCAGACGACCGACGACGAGGTCATCGACCTGCTCGAGCGGGCTCGCGCGCGTGACGGTGGCGGCGAGCGCTCCGTCGCGATCGACTTCCCTGGAGGCACGCTCCTCGGCGAGCTCGCCGTGCCGCGCGGCGCGCGCGGCATCGTGCTCTTCGCGCACGGCAGCGGGAGCAGCCGAAAGAGCCCGCGAAACCGCTTCGTCGCGGAGATCTTGCAGCGCGCGGGGATCGCGACGCTGCTGTTCGATCTGCTGACGGAGCGAGAGGAATTGGAGGACGAGATTGACGCGCAGTTGCGCTTCGACATCCCGCTCCTCACGCGGCGTCTGTCCGCCGCGACGACGTGGACGCGCTCGCAATCGAGCCTGAGGGCGCTCCACGTCGGCTACTTCGGAGCGAGCACCGGCGCGGCCGCCGCGCTCGACGCAGCCGCGACGCGTGGTGACGTCGCGGCCGTCGTGTCGCGCGGCGGCCGCCCGGATCTCGCGCTGTCGCTCGCGCGAGTGAGGACGCCCACGCTCCTCGTCGTCGGCGGATTGGACGGCGAGGTGATCCGCTTGAACCGCAACGCGTTCGACGTGCTTCGCTGCAAGAAGAAGCTCGAGATCGTGCCCGGCGCGACGCACTTGTTCGAGGAGGAGGGCACGCTCGAAGCGGCCGCGGACCTCGCGCGCGATTGGTTCGTGACCTACCTCGGCGCCGCCGAGTCGCACGCGGTCGCCGCGAGTCACTAGCCCTTCACGACGCCGAGCGGCTCGAGTCGCGCGACGCGCCGTGCGACGCCGGCTCGAACGACCACGTCCACGACGCGATCGACGTCTTTGTAGGCGATGGGCGCTTCTTCCGCGAGCTCGCCGCTCGACGGGCATCGGACGACGATGCCGCGCGACTCGAGCTCCTTGCGAATCGCCGCGCCCGTGACGGCTGCCTTGGCCGCGTGGCGGCTCATCGCTCGACCGGCGCCATGGCAGCTGCTCGAGAGCGAGAGTCTTTCGCCGCGTCGGTCCCCACGAGCACGAACGACGCGGTCCCCATGCTGCCCGGAATGAGCACGGGCTGACCGATACGTTGCGCGCGATATTTCTCGGGCACGTCGGGGCTCGAGGGGCCGAACGCGCGCGTGGCGCCCTTGCGATGAACGCAGAGCCGCTGGTCGCCGTACGTCTCGATCTTCGCGACGTTGTGCGCGACGTCGTAGACGACGTGGATGTCTTTGCCGACGTCGCGGCCGAGGATGCGATCGAAGACGCCGCGGATCCGATGCGTCAGGGCCTGTCGGTTGCAGAATGCAAAGTTCGACGCGGCGCACATCGCGGCGAAGTAGTCGCGCCCCTCGCGCGACGAGAGCGGCGCGCACGCGAGCTGCCTGTCGACCAGCGTGATGTGGTGCCGCGCGAGCGCCGCGTCCATCTCGCGCACGTAGTCCGTGCAGACCTGGTGGCCGAGGCCGCGAGAGCCGGTGTGCACGAGCACCGTGATTTGGCCCTCGCGCAGGCCGAGCGCGCGTGCTGCCTCGTCGTCGAAGATGCGCGTCACGTGCTGCACCTCGACGAAGTGGTTGCCGCCGCCGAGCGTCGCGAGCTGATCGCGGCCGCGCTCCTTCGCGCGCGCCGAGACGTTGCTCGCGTCCGCGCCGGGCAGCGCCCCGGACGACTCCGTGCACGCGAGGTCCGCCTCGTGACCGAGGCCGCGCTCGCGCACGAGCCACGGCGCGCCCTCTTGGAGGACATGCTCGAGCTCCTGAGGCGTGAGCCCGAGGCGCCCCTCGCGCCCGTAGCCTGCGGGAATGCTCCGGCTCATCTCGTGGACGAGCGGCTCGAGCTTCGTGAGCTCGCGGCGCTGCGAGCGGCGTCGCGAGGAGCCGCACGCCGCAGTTGATGTCGAACCCGATCCCGCCGGGAGAGATGACGCCGTCGGGGAGCGCGGTGGCCGCGACGCCGCCCACTGGAAAACCGTAGCCCTCGTGCATGTCGGGCATGCCGAACGCGACGCGCACGATGCCGGGGAGCGTCGTGACGTTCACGAGCTGCTCGAGGCTGTGGTCTCCGCGGATTTGCTCGATGAGGACGTCGTCCGCGAGCACGCGCACGGGGACGTTCATGCCGTCGCGCTTGCCGAGCTCCCACACGACCTCGGAGACGCGCTCCAGCTTCATGACGTCACACGTCGAGGACGATCGACGCCACCCAACGCGAGCCGTCGTGACCAACGTGGAGGTCGTGCATCGTCGCGGCCTTCACGGGCGTACGAACGAGGGTCGGCTCGACGCCTCGGAGCGTCGCGATGAGGTCTTGGTCGCTCACTTGCTCGACGTGGACCTCGGGGAAGACCTCCTTGCGCGCCTCGGAGAGATAAATGATCTCGTTGAGCCAATCGGCGAAGAGCGCGTCGAGATCGATCGCGCGGAGCACGACGCGCACGGCAGGCGCGCGCTCGTCGGCGCGCGGCGAGTCGCCTGCGGTCAGCTCGCAGAGCGCGCGCGCCCCCTCTTCGAAGATCGCGCGGAGCGTGCCTGCCTCCACGCGCAGTCGCACCTCGCCACGGTGCTCGTCGAACGTGTGGTGCGGGGCGATCTCGATCGAATCCATCGGGCCGTGCGGAGTAGGGCACGCCTCGCTCGAAGTCGGCTGTCTCGCGGTACATGCGTCCTCGCGTAGCAAGTCGCGCGCCGTTCACTTCTCGTGCTCGCAAATCGCCGAGAGCGTCTTCGCGATGCTCTCCGCGCTGAGGGCCTCGCGCCGGCGCCCGCCCGGGTGCGCGTGCGCGACGAGGTCGTTCAGCGTGACCATCCCGATGGGGTGCTGCGTGGCGTCGACGACCGGGACGCGGCGGATCTGCCGCTCACGCATGAGCTTCTCGACCGTCTCGACGCTCGCGCCCTCGTGCACCGTGGCGACACTGCGCGTTGCTGCGGTCGAGGCGTAGATGCTCGCGAGCGGCTGACCCTTCGTATAGGCGGCCATGCAGATGTCGCGGTCGGTGATGATCGCCACGATCTGCCCGCTCGCGTCCGTGAGTGGGACGCTCCCGCAGTCGTGCTCCCACATCACGCGAGCGACGCAGTCGAGTGTGTCGTCGATCGAGCAGGTGTGGACCGACCGATGCATCACGTCCGATACGTTCATGGCACTTCTCCTCGATCGATCGTCAGCAACGCGCGTTCCAATGGTTTTGCCGAGGGATCCAGCGACGACGAGCTGCAACGAGTGCGGGAGCACGCACCAGGTGCTCGACCTGCGCGACGCTTTCAAGCTCCCCGGTCTGCTCAGCCTCTCGCGCCTTCCGCTCGCGCTGATGGTGCCGTTCGTCTGGTCGCGTCCTCCGCTCGCGGTCGGCGTGCTCGGGCTCGCGGCGCTCACCGACGTGCTCGACGGCTTCGTCGCGCGCAAGTTGAATCAGGTCACCGACACGGGCGCAGTGCTCGATCCGATCATGGACAAGACGTTCGTGCTCGCGGTCACCGCGACGATGATCGCCGCTCGGATCGTCACGCCGACCGAGGCCGCGCTCCTCGCGACGCGCGAGATCGTCGAGCTGCCGCTGCTCGCGTACGTGGTCGGCTTCCACGTCGACGGAGATCGCCGGGCGAACCTCGCGGGAAAGATCACCACCGTGCTGCAGTTCCTCGCGGTGGGCGCGATCCTCGTCCACGCGCGGCGCCGCGAGTTCATCGTCGGGGCGACGGCCGTCGCGGGGATGGTCGCGGGCGCCACGTATTGGGCGCGCGCGCTCGCGCAGGCGCGCCGCCGGTCAGCGTCGCGTCGTTGAGCTCACGAAGCTGACGGCGTGCACCTGGCGATCGAGGTCGTCGCTCGCGAGCTGCATCGCGCTTCGCTGCTCGCGCAGCATCACGCGAACGTCGATCGGCATGCCCTCGACGCGCGCCTCGGGGAGGGCCGCGTCGTACGTCGCGATGGCCGCGCGCTCCTCGCGGAGCACGCTCGCGATCACGCGACGGTCGCGGTGGCTCGCCTCGAGCCCGTGCTCGAGGTCGATCAACCGCCTTCGGATCGCGCCCTTCGCCGTGCCCTGGTTCTCCGGCCAACCGCCGAGCTGCGCGATGGCGCGCTGCAAGCCCATCACGAACTCGCCGCGCTCGTCGGCGCGCGACTGGAAGAGCACCTTGAGCTTCGCGTCACGCGCGGTGGCGGCGGCGACGCCATAAGCGCGCTCCGCGTCGACGCACGCCTCGATGCAGCGGTTGAGCGACGCAACAACCAGTCGCCGTTCGAGTGTCGAGTCCATGCCTCGGAAGGGGTGCATCGCCGATGCCAGCCGTTCGACTGCAGCTCCTGCGGAAGAGCGCGCGTCTGGCAGCGAAATCTCGCCGCCGCGTGGGGATTGGCGCTGCTGTCGCGCTTGGCACCGGATATGCGAAAGCGACAAGCATGAAGCTCATAATCATCGGCATGTTGTCTCTCGCGACCGTCATCGCGTGCGCCAACGCGAGCAACGAGTCGGCTGCGTCGCCGAGCGCAGGAAACCCAGTGCAGCAAACCACGGTCACCGGCGCGACGATCCAGTCGCGCGGCGCGTCGCAACGCAGCGCGCAGTCCGACGGCAGAGGCGCCTCGGGTGCAGGTGACAGGAGCTCGGTCGGAGAGCCCAGCGGAGGCGGCGGCAAGCCCGCACCGACCTTCGCGGTGCCCATCGGCGGCCCGCGCCCCGAGCCCAACCCGCCTTGCAAGCCCTGCGAGTGAGCCATGACCCAAGCAACCTGGGACGTCGTCCCTCAAAACGGCGGTTGGCTCGTTCGCATGGCGGGCGACAGCATCAGCGAGTGGCACGCGATGAAATTGGAAGCCGTTCGTCGCGCGCGAGAGCTCGGGCGTCCGTACGACATCTGGCGCGTGCGCGTCTATTCGCCGACGGGGACGCTCGAGCAAGAGCTCACTTCGGCGCAAGAGGCGACGCACTGACCTTCGCGAGCTCGCTCTGACCGGTGAGCTCGCGGACGGTGAGCCAGAGGTCTCGATCCACGCGTCGCTCCGTCTTCGAGACGAGCTCGAGCGGCACGTGGACCCACTCGCCGTGGATGCGTCCGATGAGCACGTTGGTGCGGCCGGCCATCGCCGCGTGGGCTGCGTGGAGCGCGAGCTGCGTCGCGTAGACGGCGTCGTTCGCGTCCGCGACCGCCGCGCGGATCGTGTAGCTCGGGTCGATGTATTTGATCGTGACCGGCACGCGCGCGAGGGCGAAGTACGTCTTCATCGCGTCGCGGAGGTGAACGCCAATGTCGAGCTCGTGGCTCGCGTAACGCAGGTTTCCCGAGGCGTCGCGCTCGGCGCCGGGCTGCTCGAGGCACGCGCCGCACCCCTCGGCGACGACGACGACCGCGTGACCGCGTCGCGCGAGGCGCTCGCGGAGCTCGACGAAGAACGCGTCGAGGTCGAACGCGACCTCGGGCAAGAGGCAGAAGTTCGCTTCGCCGCTCGCGATCGCGGCGTGCGCGGCGACGAAGCCCGCGTCGCGCCCCATGAGCTTGACCATGCCGATGCCGTTCTGCGCGCCGAGCGCCTCGGCGTGCGCGGCGTCGATCGCGGCGGCCGCGTGCGCGACCGCCGTCTCGAAGCCGAACGTCTTGTCGATCAGGGGGACGTCGTCGTCGATCGTCTTGGGGACGACGACGACCGCGATCGGGCGCTTGCGCCGCGCGATCTCCTCGTGGAGGTCGGCGGCCGCGCGGATCGTCCCGTTGCCGCCGATCATGAAGAGCATGTCGATCGACAGGCGCTCGAGCGTGTCGACGATCGCGCTCGAGCTCTGCCGCCCGCGTGACGTGCCGAGGATCGTCCCGCCGATGCGGTGCGCGTGACGCACGATCTCCGGCGTGAGGCGCAGCGCGTCCGGTCCGCCGGCGACCATGCCGGCGAGGCCGAACCGGAAACCCGTCACCGCGCGCACGCCGTAGCGGTGGAACAGCGTGAGGAAGAGCGCGCGGATGACGTTGTTCGTGCCTGGGCAGAGCCCGCCGCAGGTCACGATCGCGGCGCGAGCGCTCTTGGGCTCGAAAAACACGCGCTCGCGCGGTCCGGCGTGCTCGTGCTCGCCGGCCCCGCCGGAGACGAACGCAGCGCTCGACGGATCGAGCGGCGAGTCGAACCGAGGCTCGCCCAACGAGTCGACGGAATGCATGAACCACGTCGAAGCGAGCGCCATGCCGTGCCGCTCGCGGCGCACGGCTTCATGAAAAACGAGCGCAACCCGCGCACGCGCTCCGCAATCCCTGCAGCGCGGCCGCGGCGCGGACGTTGCAAATGGGTCGTGCATGGATACGCAGCGAAGGCCGCTCCTCGTCGCCAACTGGAAGATGCACTTCACGCTGCGCGAGGCGCGCGCCGAGGCTCAACGGTTTCGCGCCGCGGTCGAGGGGCTCGAGCACGTCGATCTCGTGGTCGCGCCGCCGTTCACTTCGCTCGCGATCGTGGGCGAAGAGCTCAACGGCAGCCTCGTCCGCGTCGCCGCTCAGAACATGCACCCGCGCGCCGATGGAGCGTTCACGGGCGAGGTGAGCGGGCCGATGATCCGCGACGCGGGCGCGACGTGGGTCATCCTCGGGCACAGCGAGCGCCGCTCGCTCTTCCACGAATCGAACGACGACGTCGCCGAGAAGCTCGTGTCGGCGATCGAGCAAGGCTTCGTCCCGATCGTGTGCGTCGGAGATTCGCTCGAGGCGCGCGCGTGCGGGCGGACGCTCGACGCCCTCCACGCGCAGCTCGCCGCGGTGACGCCGATCCTCGCGACGACGCCGGGCCCTGCGACGATCGCCTACGAGCCCGTCTGGGCCATCGGCACCGGCAAGCGCGCGACGCACGCAGACGCCGAGATGATGCACCACGCGATCCGCGCGCACCTTGCGCACACGAGCCCCGAGCTCTCGGCGCGCGCGCGTTTGATCTACGGAGGTCCCGTCGGCGAGGACGACGCGTTCTCGTTCCTCGACCAAGACGACGTCGACGGATTCCTGCTCGGGATGCCCGGCGCGGACGTCTCCACGTTCGCGGCGCTCGCGCTCCTCGCCGACCGTGCGGCGCGCGGCTCGGACTCCTCGCTCTCGCTCGAAGCGCGCGCGGCGCTCTGATTCAACCGGCCGCGTGCCGCGTGCTGACCACGTGACGCACGTGTGCGCAGCGCGCGCCGAGCAGCTCGATGCCGATCGCATTGAGCACGCCTTCGTCGCACAAGTCGTTGATCTCGCGCTCGACGACGACGTCGCAGAGATCACAGCGTGCGACCAGATAGAACGTGCTCGGTCCGACCTCGAGCCACGTCACGTGGAGAAAGCGACGGTTCACCCCTGATTGGAGCATGCACTACGGCTGAGCAACACCCATGCCCGAACGGCGCATTGCGATATCGGCGTGGATTCTCGAGTGACCACCTGCAGCATTGTCACGAGCGCTCAGTTGCACGCCTTGCTCTGCACCACGGTCATCGTGGGCACTTCGAAATCGTCCCAAGTGAGCTTCGCGAGCTGGTTCATGTCGGTCTGATTGAGCTTGCTCCCGTCGCCGAGGCGGAACGACGAGCGTGTCTCGCCGCTCGCGTCGGTGTTGAGCATTCCGTATTTCTTGAGCGCGGCGATCACGACCTTCGCCTGCGTGCCGGTGAACGACGAGTCGTCGTAGGTCGATTTGAGGCGCAGGCGCCCGCCATACGGAAAGCCGTCCGCGGGATACGCGTTGCCACACGCGCCGCCCGCGCGCGCGGCCGGCTTCACGTAGCCGTACTGCATGATCGCCGCACCTGGGATCACGATGTCCACCGCGTGCTTGATCTCGCCCGCGGCGACCTCGTCGTACCAGATGACGCCCGACACGAGCGGCGTGCCCGCGGCGGTGGTGCTCCCCCATCCGTCGGGGAGCTGCTCGTTGTTCGTCAGGTTCCACGTGACCATCACGGACCACCCGCTCGTCGCGCTAGATGGGTTCCACCCGTAGAGCTCGAAGAGCCGACACGCGCCTTGCTGCACGATCATCATGTGGTGATCGGCGTTCGCCGTGCCCGAGTTTTCATAGAGGACGCCGCTCGGGATGGGCGCGACCGCGCCGGCGCCGTTGTTGTTGAAGAACTTGTCGGTCGTGTCGAACCCGATCGACGACGTGACGCCGACGGGCACGGAGGCCTGCGACGCGGGGACGACGTTGACGTACTCGATGCCGGGGTACTCGGCGACGATCGCGCCCGCGCGCGACTTGAGGTTCGCGATGTACGTCGCCGAGCCTGGGTCGAGCTGTGAAGTCGAGATGTCGACGTTGTACGGGTAGTCCGCGGGGAACATCGGACACCCGCCGACCGTCGGTCCGCTCGCGCCGGCTTCGCTCGCTTCGGGCGCAGAGTCTCCTGCCGCGTCCGTCTTGATTGAGTCGCCGTCGACGCCGCCGTCCGAGGTCGTGCCCGGGTCCGATGAGCACGCCACGAGCGCGGCGAGGGAGAAGAGCGCGACCTTCATGCGTAGATGAGAGCACGCTTGCTAGTCACTCAGAGATGAGTTACTAAGGCGCGGCTCCAATGTAGGAGGGCGTAGGCAAATGACGCGATTCGCTTGGATTTCAATGGCTTGTGCGCTCGCTGCCGCCGCTTGCTCGGATGGAGCGAGCTCGTCGAACGACGATCTCACCGGGACGTCCTCGGTCGAGCGGCCCGTGACGTTCACCTCGTGGGTGTACGTCGACCCGTCGTCGTCGGACTCGGACATCGCGTTCGCCGTCGCACGCGAGATCAAGACCGCGCTCGGCGCGCTCCGCGACACGAAGGTCGCCTTCGACGATCGCGGCGCGCAGTCCAACGTCGATCCGTCGAAGTGGACGCGCGCGCTCGTCGACGTCTACGACCCGAGCACGCAAACGAAGACGGGGCAGGTCCTCAAGGTCACGTACCCGTACGCCGACAAAGCCGTGGTGACCAAGGCGCTCGCGAAACAGAGCGCGCTCGACTTCACGATGCTCGCCGGCGACTACTCGCAGCACGCGCAGTCGCTCATCCAGTCGTGCTCGGACGACACGACGACCGACGTCGACTCGCTCTGGTACCACTTCGCGCCCGCGCTCTCGTCGTGCCAGTCGCTCTTGTCGAACGAGGCGTCGCGCATCCAGAAGGAGCAGACCGCGCTCGCGTCGCACCCGGGCGCGATTGGTCCGTCGGAGGCGGGGCGTTGGTTTCAGCCGGTCACCGCGAAGCTCGGCTCGCCGAACGCGCCGACGCAGAACTTCTCGCCGGAGTACGACCGGCTCTTCGGGCTCGGCACGAGCAAGTCGCAGCTCGTCGTGTACGCGTTCTTCGGCGTCGACACCGACGAGACGAACCCCGACGACATCCTCGGCCAGGAGGCGTTCCGCTTCTTGCGCGGCTTGCTCGCCGCGCAGCCGGGCTTCCAGGTCACGAAGACCGACCCGTTCGCGATGCTCCTCGACTTCTACGTCGACGGAAACAAGATCGACGGCGTCACCTACGCGCAGATGATCCAGTGGGTGCTCGACAAGACGGGCTACCCGAGCGCGGTTGGAAACGATCCGGCGAAGATCGCGGACCTCCGCAAGCAAGCCGCCGCGAAGCTCGCCGAGCGCTGGATCTACTGGGACCTGCCGCTCACGGTGAACGGGCAGAGCCTCACCGTCGAGGTCCGCAGCTTCTACGGCTACGAGGACGGCACGCCCGACGCGCGGCAGCACGCGCAGTGGCGCTACCTCGAAGCGTTCTGGTACGGCGACGTGTTCCTCTACAACGGGCACTCGCACTTCGGTCACGGCCCGCTCGAGCCCACGCTCTACGGACCCCAGAACTGGAGCGACCGCTACCAGATCATGCTGGTGAACAGCTGCCTCTCGTACAACTACTACCACGAGGATTTCTTCCGCATGAAGCCGGGCGGGACGAAGAACCTCGAGATCGTCGTGAACGGATCGCCGTCGTACGTGTGGGGCGGGGGACAGGTCGTCGCGTCGTTCCTCACGGGGCTCATCTCGGGCAAGCAGCCGACGTACGTCGACCTCTTGAACGCGACGCACTTGAACCTCCCATGGGGCGAGAACGACTACGACCCGATGCGCGTCGTCGACGGCGAGCTCGACAACGTCTACTCGCGCACGAAGATGCCCATCACGATCAACTAAACCCAGCGCTCGCCTGAGTGGACGTCGTCTTGAGCGTGGGTCGTGAGCTCCTACTAACCCTCGTACGTTCCGACGAGCTCGCCCCACGCGAGGACGCGGCCGCGCATAGACTCGACGAGCTCGCGGCGGCCGGCGCCCGCCTCGAGGCCGGACGAGGGCATGTACGCCTCCGTCGCGAGCGCCGTGTCTTCGGGCGTGCCGGGCATCGAGGAGTCGAGCGCGAAGACCTCGAAGTGGTAGCGATACACGCCGTGCCCGGGCAGCGGGTTCAACGGCGCGTAGCCGGCCTGCAGCTTGCTGTTCTTGCCTACGTGCGCCATCGCGACGACGTCGCTGTCGATCCGAACGTCACGGCCCGGCAAGCGATAGAGGATCCAGTGGATGAAGGGTTGAACGGTTGGCGCGTCGGCGGTCTCGCAAATGAGCGCGAGTGACCGCGCTTCCGCGGGGACGTTCTTCACGTCGATCCGCGGCGGGATGCCCATTCCGCCCGCGGTCACCGAGACCGGGAGCTCGTCGCCGCTCTTGAAATCGGGGCTCGTGACCTCGAGCGTCGGCGCGAGGCGCGGCACGAGCGCGTGGCACGCGAGGAGCCTCTCGCTCGAGTGCACGAATCGAAATACGCGCGCGATCCGCTTGGTCGCTTGGGTCAGTCGTGACATTGGCTCATCTCGACGAGGAGGTTGGGGTCTGGCGTGAGGACTTTGCCGGTGAGCGCGTCGGTGACCGCGCCGGCCGCTCCTCCGGGCGTGACGCACGCGCCGGCGGATTTGTCGGGGTTGGGGCCGGGCTCGCGGAGCTTGCACGCGAAGACGTCGTACCAGGCGACCGCAGTGGGCCGACCCTTCACGTCGGTGATGAACGCGACCGCGTACCCCGGAAGCTCGGGCGGCGTCGCCGCGACGCGCGTCTGCACGTTGCCCGGCGGGCCGATGACGAGCGCGCTCCCCTCGCGCGTCGAGAGAGCGATGCGCTCGGCCAGCTGCTCGCAGAAGGGGCGCTCGGCGCTCGCGGCTCGGCGCGCGCGCGCGTCGGACGCGTCGTCTCCGACGCCGGTGACGACCCACCGCCCGCCCTCTTGCGCGCCGTCGAGCCACGCGTGCGCGAGCTTTCCGTTTCCGAATCGCGTCCAACGACGCGTGAAATCGACGTGCGTGCCCGCCGCGTGCACGCGCTCGATCTTCTGCGTGAAGCTCGGGTCGGCGTTGAACGCGGCCATCTGCACGCGCACGATCTCGTCGTGGCGGAGCGGCACGCCGAAGAAACTCACGCGCTCGCCGTAGATCTGCGTCACGAGCGTCTCGTCGCGGTTCGCGAGGGCGCGGTTCCACTGCTCGGCCATCTCGCGGACGTTGCGCGCGCTCGCGTCGACCGTGGCAGACGTGAGCGTCGCGTCCTCGTGCCTCGAGCACGCGAGAAGCACGATCGCTACGGCGATTCGCTTCATGCCGGAGATGTGAGCAATCTCTCTGCCAGATCAGCGCGATAGCTCGTGCGTGCGCGCGATCTCCGCGTAGAGCTCGCCGCTCTTGCGCAGCGTGCGCGCCTGGGTCGCGTAGTCGACGGCGTAGAGGCCGAAACGCGGGGCGTAGCCCTCGGCCCACTCGAAGTTGTCCATCAGCGACCAGTGCATGTAGCCGCGCACGTCGATGCCGTCGCGAATGGCGCGCGCGACTTGCTCGAGGTGAGAGACGATGAACGTCGCGCGCCGCGAGTCGCTCGCGTCGGCGATGCCGTTCTCGGTGATCCAGATCGGCAAGCGCTTGCGCGCGAGCGCGCGGAGCACCTCGCCGAGGCCCTCGGGGTAAATCTCCCAGCCGAGATCGCTCACCTCCGCGCCGCGCGCGACGCTGCGCTCGGCGAAGAGCTCGCGAGGCTTTTCAGGAGCGAATCGGACGACGTCGCGCGAGTAGTAGTTCACGCCCACCCAGTCCTGCGGGAGATCGAGAAACGGGCGGTTGAACGCGAAATCGAGCGCGCGGGCCGCGGCGCGATCGGCAAAGCGGCGCGACGCGGGGGTGGCGACGCGTACGTGATGCGCGAGGCCCACGCGCGCGCGCGGCTGCACGTCGTGGATCACGTGGTACGCGGCGACGTGCGCGCGCCTCGTCATGGCGATCGCGCGTGGGATCGCGCGGAGGTCGACCTTGCCGGGAGGCCAAATGCCGAGGAGGTAGCCCTGGGCGATGAGCACGTTGGGCTCGTTGATCGTGACCCAGAGCGAGACGTGGTCGGCGAGCGCGCAGACGACGCGCTTCGTGAAACGCGCGAAGTAACGTGGGAGCTCGCGCGCGGTCGCGCCGCCTCGCTCGGCGAGCCAGGTTGGAAACGAGAAGTGGTGGAGCGTGACCATCGGCTCGATGCCGGACGCGCGGAGGAGCGCGACTTCCTCGCGGTACTGATCGAGCGCGGCGTCGTCGAAGCGGCCTTCGACCGGCTCGATCCGTGCCCACTCGACGGACATGCGGTATCCGCGCACGCCGAGCCTGGTTTGGAGCTCCACGTCCTCGCGGAATCGGCGCCAGTGGTCGCACGCCACGTCGGGCGTTTCACCGCGCGCGACGCGGACGCTCCCTGGCGTGTGCGCGAACGCCCACCAGTCGGACGTGGTGCACCCGCCCTCGATTTGCGTTGCCGCGGTCGCCGTCCCGAAGACGAAAGAATCGGGGAGATCCTTGCCTCTGACCACGCGCCGATGCTAACGAATCGATGTGGGGCTCAGCAGAACTATCGGCGTGACGTGTGCGCTCGCTCTCGTGATCGCGATGCCGCGCGCGGCGCACGCGAGCTCGGTCCTCGCGGCGATGTGCTCGCCCACGGAGACGAAGTGCGAGCGCGCGAACCTGTCGGTCTCGAAGCTCGAGGTCGGCCCCGCGGACTTCGACTTCGACACGGGCTGGGTCCCGGCGAATTCGCCGATCCAGATTCGCCTCATCGCTGCGATCCACGACCGCACCCAGGTCGACCTCGCCGGCAAGCTCGACTCGACGTGGCCTGATCCGATCACGCTGACGCCGAAGGGCACGACGCAAGAGGGGCACATCTCGATCGACGACGGCTTCGAGGTGTCCGCGCAGGCGCGCTTCACGGTCACGGTCGCGGGCAACACGTACACGTGGACCGGCAACATCCCGTACGTGCCGAACGTGAACTTCATCGCGACCGGAACGCAGGCGTTCGACCCGTGGGCGTGGGCCTCTGGCGATCCGAAGAAGTCGATGGTCACGGCGCAGACGCAGACGCAGAAGATCATGCAGGTCCCGCTCACGCAGGCGATCATCAACATCCCCGGGATTTCCGGCGGATTCGAGCTCGACGGGAGCGCGGAGTTCTCGGCCTGGTACGACACGCTCCGCATCGCGTTCGACGAGGTGAACGGGCAGACGAACATTCCGCTCGTCGATCCGACGCACGCGGACACGCGCCTGCTCATCGCGCAGTCGCCGTCGTTCGACACGAACGTCTTCATCCACGGCGAGGTCACTCGCCAGGTCACGCTGCACTTCGTGCCTGCGTTCTACTTCTCGATCCTCGGGCAGGACTTCACGCTGCCGCTCGCGGATCTGCCGCTGCCGCTCCCCGCATCGACGCCGGAGCCGTGGGATTTCGATCCGGTCCCCGTGCACGTGCCGCTCCCCGAGATCTCGATCCCGAAGACGACGATCGACGTGGGCACGATCCCCGTCGACATGGGGACGAGCGAGTACGTGACGATCACGAACGTCGGCGAGGAGATCCTCGCGGGCACGGTCGACACGCTGGCGCCGATGGCCGAGATCGACACGCCCGTCTTCTCCGTCACGCCGCAGCAATCCGCGGGGCTCAAGCTGCTCCTCGTGCCGCACCAGAGCGGGCCGTTCGACGTCTTGCTCCACCTCGCGTCGAACGATCCGCTCGTGCCGGACTCGTTCGTCCACCTCACGGGCTTCGCGGGGAGCAGCAACATCGGCGAAGCGGGCGGGTGCGGATGCCGCGCGGCCGGCGCGCCCGATCGCGACACGTCTGCGTACGCAGCGTTCGCGGGGCTCTTCGCGCTCCTCAGAATCGCAAGGCGAAGGTCATCCCGACCGTCTGCGGCTTGACGACCGGCGCGAAGAAGAACATCGCCGCGCCGCCCGCGAGCGCCACGCCGCCCGCGATGAACGAGATCGTCGAGACGGTCGCGAAGGTCACCGCGGTGTCATGGTCTGTGATCGCCCCGCCCGGATCGGTGCACCCCTTCGTCGAGCATTTTTCCTGCGACCTCGACCACGCGGAGCTCGCGAGGCCGCCGAAGACGGAGCCGACCACGATGCCCGCGAGCCCGACGGACGCGAGCGCGACTCCGGCGGTGCGCATCGTCGGATCGCGCCGGCTCACCGCGGTCGCCGCGGGCTCCGGTTTTCCGATCGTGACGCGGATCGCGCGGTCCTTTTCGCCCTCGCGAACGACGACCTGCTTCTCCACGGCGGGTTGCGCGGTCGCCTCGAAACGAAAGACGTGAGGGCCCGGGTCGAGCTCGAGCGGCGTGCCGTCGAGCTTCGGCGTGACGAGCGCGCCGTCGATGAACGCGCGCACGTCGACGAGATCGTTTCCGCGCCGGTCCTTCGCGCCGAGGACGACCGTCGGGATTTCGCCGACGACCGCGTTGAGCCGGCGTTCGCACTCGCCGCGAACCTCCGCGGGGCACGCCGCGGTCGCGCACTGCATGAGCTCCGCGCGCGCGTCACGGAGCTTGTGGTCGCTGCGAAGCTGGATCGAGCGCTCGTTCGACGCGAGGCACTGCTTCACCGTGGGCTCGGCCAGCGCGGAGGGCGCGACGAGCACGGTGAGGGCGAAGGCGAAGACGAAGGAGCGATTCACTTGGCGAAGCACTCCTCCTTGAAGTGCTTTTCGCCGTTTTTGTCGATGGTGTAGTTCGGATTGCAGCTTGGCTTCGCGGAGGCGCTCGGGGTGGCGTGTTTCACGGTCGCCGCGATCGCCGGGTGAGGTTTGTCGATCGGCAGGTCCTCGGGCGTGATCACGTACTCGGACGCCGTCGCGGTCGGCGTGACGGTCGACGGCGGCGGAGGAGCGAGCTTCGCGGAGCTCGCGGCCGCGGCCGTGGCCGTGGCCGTCGCCGCGCTGGACATCGTCGAAGTCGGCGTCCCGCGGCCGTGGAGCGCGATGAAGAGCGCGCCGACGACGAACACCCCGCCCGCCGAGAGCGCCGCGACGAGGACGCTGCGATTGCGTTTGGCGGCGTGATTCTTCTTCTCCGTCTCGACCGGGGCGGCGGTCGTCGCTCCGATGGGCTCGCCGTACGGCACGGCCGCCTTGCGCGTCGTGCTCTCGTCCGTGTGCACGGAAACCATCGGCGCGCTCGCGACGAACGCCGCGATCTCCGCGTGCGCGGGCGGCGCGCCAAAAGACTGCGTGTGCGCGGCGATGAGCGCGTCGCGCATCTGCGCGGCGGAGGGCCAGCGGTCGCGCGTGGCGAACGCGAGCGCGCGATCGATGACGGCCGCGATCTCCGGCGGCGTCTCGGGAGCGAGCGATCGGACGCGCCGCGCGGGCTCGGTCGCGGCCTTCACCATCACCTCGGCGCTGTTCTCACCCGCATGAACGAGCGAGCCGGTGATGAGCGTGAAGAGCGTCGCGCCGATCGCCCAGACGTCGGAGCGCTCGTCGACCTCCTTGGTCTTGCCGCGCGCTTGCTCGGGCGGCATGAACGCCGGCGTCCCGAACGAGACGCCCGACTGCGTCGCGCGCGCGCCGCTCGCCGCGAGATCGCGAACGCGCGCGATCCCGAAATCGAGCACCTTGACGAGCCCGGGCGTCGTCGCGAACAAGTTCGCGGGCTTGAGATCGCGGTGGAGGACGCCCTTGTCGTGGGCGCACGCGATGATGTCGAGCACCTGGCACCCGATCGAGCTCGCGATGTTCGCGGGCAGGCGACCGCCGTGCTTGGCCGCGAGGTCTTCGACGCTGGAGCCGTCGAGCAGCTCCATCACGACGAACGCGGAGCCGTCCTCGGCGACGTCGTCGTCCACGACCATGACCACGCCGGGGTGCTTCACGGAGTTCGCCGCATAGCCCTCGCGGAGAAAGCGCGCGCGGAGCTCTTCGTCGATCGAGAGCTCCGGCAAGAGCATCTTCACCGCGAACTCCGCGCGGTTTCGGTGCACGCCTTTGTACACGATCGCCATGCCGCCCACGCCGAGGACGCTCTCGAGCCTGTATTTCCCTCGCAGCGTCGTGCCGAGGCGCGCGCGCGCGCGGAGGTTGAGGTCGGGGCTCATGGGGGGCGGCGCGGAACACTCGCACCGTCCGCCATTGTCGGGGATCGAAGCCAGCTCCCTCAACGCGCGATTTGCGTGGGGGTATTTCCGTTTTGGAAAGGGCGTACCGTCGAGCCAGAATCAGGGTCGTCCGCCGGCCATTCGCGCCGAGATCGCGTCGAGCTCCGCGCGTGACGCATTTCGCGTTTTCTCGGAGAAACCGTGGGCGATCTCGCTCTCGCCGCGCTCGAGACCCGCGAAGGCGGCGTCCGTGAACTCGTCCAATGGGGTGCCCTCGTGGTGGACACCTTTTCCGCCGAGGTCGGTGTTCACGGCGGGCGGGATGATTTCTATCACCTCGATCCCGCGTTTTTTCAGATCGTAGCGCAGCGACACCGTCAGCGAGTGCATCGCGGCCTTCGTGGCGCAGTACATCGGCGCGAACACCGCGGGCACGAACGCGAGCCCCGAGGTCACGTTCAGCAGCGCAGCGTTCGGTTTGTTCGCGAGGTGCGGGACGAGGAGCGCCGTGAGGTGCGCGGGCGCCGCGAGGTTGATCGCGATCTCCTGCTCTCGCTCGGCCCACGAGGCCGTGTCGTCCGCGAAGGGCGCACGGCGCTGGATGCCCGCGTTGTTCACGAGCACGTTGAGCTGCGGAAACTCCGTCGTGACGCGCTTGGCGAGCGCCTCGCGATCGGCCGCGCGTGACACGTCGCACGCGATCGTGTGGAGCGCGGGGACCTTTGCCTTCGCCTCGGCGAGCGCGTCCTCGCGCCGACCGCAGATGATCACCGTGCTGCCCGCTTTCACGAAGCGCGACGCAAGCGCGAACCCGATGCCCGTCGCTCCGCCCGTGATCAAGATGGTGCTCGACGAGAGGTTCACGTGCGGATCCCCGGCGCGGGGAACTTCGAGCAGGTCGCCTTCACCTCGCCGGCGATCTTCGCGACGAGCGCCTCGTCGCCGGGCGCCGAGACGACGCGGTCGATCCACTCCGCGATCTTCCGCATCTCCGCCGGACCCATCCCTCGCGACGTGACCGCGGGCGTGCCGATGCGGAGCCCCGAAGGATCGAACGGCTTTCTCGGGTCGAACGGCACCGCGTTGTAGTTGAGGACGATCCCGGCTTTGTCGAGCGCCTGCGCGGCGGGCTTGCCGGGGACGTTCTTGTTCGTCAGGTCGATGAGCAGGAGGTGGTTGTCCGTGCCGCCGGTGACGAGGTTGAAGCCCTTTTGCGAGAGCGCCTCGCCGAGTGCCTTCGCGTTCTCGACGATGTTCTTTGCATACTGCACGTACTCGGGCCGCGAGGCCTCGTGCGCGGCGACGGCGATCGCGGCCGTCGTGTGGTTGTGCGGGCCGCCCTGGAGGCCGGGGAACACCGCGCGATCGATCGCGGCGGCGTGCTGCTTCTTGCAGAGGATCATGCCGCCGCGCGGACCGCGGAAGGTCTTGTGCGTCGTGGTCGTGACGACGTCCGCGACGCCGACGGGCGAGGGGTGCACGCCCGCGGCGACGAGCCCCGAGATGTGCGCGATGTCCGCCGCGAGGATCGCGCCGGTTTCATCTGCGATGCTGCGAAACGCGGCGAAGTCGAGCGTCCGCGGGTACGCCGTCGTGCCCGCCCAGATGAGCTTCGGCTTGTGCTCGCGCGCGAGCTTGCGCACTTCGTCCATGTCGATGCGGCAGTCTTCCTTGCGCACGGCGTACGGGACGCTCTTGAAGTACTTGCCCGTGATCGACACGGTGTGGCCGTGCGTGAGGTGGCCGCCGAAGGGCAGGCCGAGTCCCATGATGGTGTCGCCGGGCTGACAGAACGCGAGGTACACGGCGAGGTTCGCGGGCGAGCCCGAGTAGGGCTGCACGTTCACGTGGATGTCGTCGGCCGAGCCCTTCGCGGTCTTCGCGAAGAGCGCGCGCACGCGATCGATCGCGAGCTTCTCGACCTGGTCGATGACTTGCTGCCCCTCGTAGTAGCGCTTGCCGGCGTAGCCCTCGCTGTACTTGTTCGTGAGGCACGAGCCCGTCGCCTCCATCACCGCGCGAGACGCGTAGTTCTCGCTGGCGATGAGGCGGATGGTGTCGTGCTCGCGGACGTTCTCTTCGTCGATGAGCTTCGCGATTTCCGGGTCGATTTGCGCGAGGGCGGGCTCGGTCATGGCGCGCAGCATAAGTCAGTTCAGCGTGATCTGCAGCGGGAGCCAATCGAGCTCGGAGCTCGTCCAGTTCGGGAAAGTCATCGGGAACGTCGAGAAGTACACGCGCGGCGCCGCGCCGCCCACGTGCGGGTTGCCCGTCTCGCCGATGAGCGTGGGGTAGAAAGGCTGTTTTCCGACCGGCGGATTGAACGTCGTCATCGGCGCCGACCAGTGGATCAGGTCCGTCGAGCTGCGGAAGACGAGCTCGGTGGGCTGCGCGCCGCCGATGCTGTGCTGGTGCACCATCAAGTACGCGTTCGCGACGTCGTCCCAGAGCACGCTCGGGAGGTAGCCCGCCATGTCCGAGAAGAGCGGCGTGAAGTGGCCCGACGCGGTGTTCTCGGTCGGATCGCCGCTCGTTCCGGGTGAGCTCCACGGATCGGTCGCGGTGGCGTCGTATTTGTGGAAGAGGCCCGCGACCGTGGCAGGGTTGCTGCTGGCAACCGGGTACACGGCGGCGAGGATCTGATCGAAGCGAGCGCGCGCGACCGCGACGCATGAGCCCTTGCTGCAAGGTCCCGGGCCGCTCGAGTCGTAGTCCTCGTAGAAGTCGTAGAGGTACGCGGTCGTCGGATCCGCGGGCGGCGCGGCGATCCAATTCCCGTTCGCATCCGCGAGGACGAACGAGCCGTAGCCCATGCCCATGTTGACCGTACCGCCCTCGAACGCGGAGAGCGGCGGGTACGCTTGGAGGATTTGCCCGACCGACGTGAACCCGAGGCCGCCGTCGGTCGACACCGCGAGTCCGATGCCGCCGTAGAAGCACGGCACGCCGGGGCCGCAGAGCCCGCTATCGGTCTGCGCCGTCCAGTGAAACTCGCCGTGGTACGTCATCAAGAATCCATTGGTCGTGCCGCTCTTGAACGGGATCACCGAGCCGCCGCCCGCGTAGTCCCTGTCGAAGACCCAAGGCGTTGGCGCGGCGCCTTTCGGGAAGAGCGCCTTGCATTGCGCCGCGGGGACGCCCGTGAGCTTGTCGAGCGTGCCTGTGAAGCGATACGCGCCCTCGATCGACGGCGAGAGCGCGCACGTCGTCGAGCCGTGCGCCGCGCCGTAGAGCTCGTAGTTGCCGCCACCGGTCGCGGCGGCGCCCATCGTCCCGTCGACAGGTCCCCACGTGAAGCCGTTCGCGACGAAGTCCGTGTGCGTGGCGAACGCCGTCGCGGCGCCGAGCGAGATCGTGAACGCCGGGCCTGCGTCGGCAGCGTCGACGCTCGCGTCACCCGCCTCCACCGTCGCGTCGGGCGACGAAGAAGCATCCGGCGTCTGCGACTGCGTTCCACAGGCCACGAGAAAAGCGAGCACGACTCGGCGCATCGAACCCTCCCTCGGCCTGCAGTCTGGCATGGGGTCCACGCCGCCATCTGGGGCACGGTGTCACTTTCTCACCAGCGCTCCACCGGCCAAGCGCGCGCGTTCGCGAGCCGACGAAGGCGCGGGTCCGGGTTGACGATCACCCGCTCGCCCACGCGCTCGAGGAGCGGCAGGTCGGTGAGCGAATCCGTGTAGAATGCAGCTTCTTCGAGCGCGAAGCCGTGCGTCTTCGCGAGCGCGGTGGTGCGCGTGACCTTGCCCTCGCCGAAGCAGAGCGGCTCGACGGGGCGACCCGTGAAGCGACCGCTCGCGTCGACCTCGAGCTCGCTCGCGACGACGTGATCGATGTCGAGGAGGCGCCCGAGCGGCCGCGCGACGTAGGGCGTGGCGCCCGTGACGATCGCGACGAGGTCGCCCATGCGCCGATGGCGCTCGACCGCGCGCCGCCCCTCGTCCGCGACGTGCGGGAGCACGTGGCTCTGGAACCACGCCTCGCACTCGTCGATCATCTCCTGTTCGGGCTTGCCCGCGAGCGTCGCGACCGCGCGCTTCGCGACCGCGGGCGCGTCGATGATGCCGAGCGTGTACTGCGCGACCCAGTACATCGTGCGGATGAGATCGCGCGTCGTCGCGCGGCCGACCTGCCGCTGCCACTTCACGTAGAGCGTCGCCGTCTCCTTGCGGACGAGCGTGCGGTCCAAGTCGAAGAGCGCGGCGCGGGGCATCCGGCAGCAGTCTAAGCACGGAATCGCGCTTGCACGAACGAGTTGACGATGGCTCGTGGCAAAAATGCGCGCGGCGAAATCCGCATGAAGCGCTGGAACGACCGCGCCGAGCGCGCCGACGGGACGCGCGTGCTCGTGTGTCGCTACCGCCCGCGCGGCGTTCGCAAAGAGGAAGAGACGTGGGACGAGTGGCAAAAAGACGTCGCGCCGAGCCGCGAGCTCCACGCGGCGTATTGGGGCAAGCACGGTCCGCCGATCAGCTGGGGCGAGTACCGGCGCCGCTACCTCCGCGAAATGAAATCGCAGCGCGCCGCGATCGCGGCGCTCGCGTCACGCGTCGCGCGCGGCGAGACCCTCACGCTCCTCTGCTCGTCGGCGTGCGCCGACGACACCCACTGCCACCGCACGCTCCTGCGTGATCTCGTCATGAACGCGTTATGATGCGGCATGCGCGTCGCTGCGGTCGCCGTTCTGATCGTCGCGATCGCGTGCGGCGATGGGAGCGTGCCTCGCTACGCGCAGTGTGGGCCGGCCGACGCGTGTCCTTCGTCGACCACGTGTGAATCGCCAGCGCCGCGCATCGCGCCCCTTTGCACGGCCTCTTGTGGATCGAGCCACGATTGTCCAAACGGCGGCGTCTGCACGTCCGACGTGGGGCCGAGCGCGGCTCCGTTCTGCTACGAGGCTTGTCCATCCGATGGTTGCCCCGGTGGAGCGTGCGTGTCCGCCGTCGCCACGGACACTTCGATCGTGATGGTGTGCGTGCCCGGATTCACGAGCGCGCTCGCCGGAACGAGTTGGGCGAGCTCGACGCTCGCGACGCAGGCGCAGAACGCGGGGGTTACCTCGTCGAGCTACTCCGTCCAGCTCACGGGCGGCGAGTTCTCGCCGGACGGGATCACGGTCACCGGTGCGTTCGCCGCGACGTTCACGCAGACGTACGGCGCGTCGTCACCCTCGGTCTACGCAGGGTGCACCGAGACGACGACGTTCACGGGCGGCACGTGGTCGACGACCAACGGTGCGACGGCCGACGCGGGGAGGCTCATCGTGACGGGCGCGCTCGGCTCGACGAATCGCACGGGCTGCGCCTCCGCGACGAAGAACACCACGGGCGCGCTCGGCGTCTACGACGCAGCGGTGAGCTCCACCGGCGGCGGCGCTCCGTTCACCGTTCAAGGCGGCAACCTCACGATCAGCGGCGGTGGCGGCGCCTTGCCCTACAGCGACAAAGTCGACTGGACGTTCACGAAGACGTGACTCGACCTATCCTCGGGACGTGATCGTTCAAACCGACGCCGTCGAGATCGAGACGCCCAGCGGGCGCATGCGCACGCACATCCATCGGCCCGTGTCGCCCGGCAGGCGGCCGGGTATCGTCTTCTTCTCCGAGATCTTCCAGCAGACGGCCCCCATCGCGCGCATGGCCGCGATGATCGCGGGCCACGGATTCGTCGTCGCCGTGCCAGAGATCTTCCACGAGCTCGAGCGCGCCGGGACGGTGCTCGCTTACGACAAAGAGGGGACCGACGCGGGCAACCGACACAAGACCGAGAAGCCAATCGGCGCGTTCGACGACGACGCGCGCGCGACGATCGATCATCTGGTCTCGCGCGACGACTGTAGCGGCGCGATAGGCGCGTTCGGTGTTTGCATCGGCGGTCACCTCGCGTTTCGGTGCGCCTTCGACCCGCGCATTCGCGCGTCCGCGTGCTTCTACGCGACGGACCTTCACAAGGGCTCGCTCGGTCGCGGTGGAGACGATTCGCTCGCGCGCGCGAAGGACATCCGCGGCGAGCTGATGATGGCGTGGGGCCGACAAGACCCGCACGTCGACGACGAGGGTCGCCTGCGCATCCAAGCGGCGCTGCGCGACGCGAAGGCGCACTTCACGTGGCACGAATTCAACGCGGCGCACGCCTTCCTTCGCGACGAGGGCCCGCGCTACGACCCCGCGCTGGCCCTTTTGTGCCTCCGAATGACGATCGACCTCTTCACGCGGATGTGACGTAGTTGATCGTGATGCCGCTCGACACGCTCCGCGGGTCGTACGTCGATTCGATGCGTCCCCATTCGTATTCGTAAGGAGGCGAGCCGAGCTCTTGGGCGAGCCATCGGTCGTGGCGCTTCTTCGCGGCGCGCGCGGCCTTCTCCGACCACGCGTCCTCACCAGCCTCGCCCGCGTCGGCGATGGCCATCGAGATCATCGCGAGCCTTTCGCCGTCGAAGCGCAACGTGATGTCGAAGAGCGCTTCGCCGATGGGATGCTTGCCGATGTCGAAGCTCTGCCACGCGCCGCCACCGACGAGTGGCGGAGCTCGCGGCGAGAGCGTCGAGCGACGAAACGAACCGAGCGTGAAACTCGGGCCGATGGTCGTCGCGCCGAGCGCGATCTCGCCGGTCTTGGCGTCGATCATCCGTCAGTGCTTCACGAGAGATCGGATGTGCTTTTCGAAGTGCGGATATTGCTTCTTCGCCGCGGCGATCGCTTGCTTCGCGGTCTTCTTCGCCTTCGGCGCGTGCTTCGCGGCGAATTTCGCGAACGCGTCGTTCGGCTTGCTCGTCTCGGCGCCGTAGGAGATCGCTTCGAGCGGGCCTGCGCCGTGCGCGAGCACCCACAGATAGTCGTTGAAGTCCTTGGCGACGACGCCGAGCTCGCCTTCGGAGCCGAAGAACACGATGGGTTGCTCGAGGAGATCCGCGTCGGGTCGAACGATCCAAAACGCGGCGTACCCACCGGTCCCATCCTGCCCGAAGACGCGGTACTCGTGCCCCGTCAATTCTTGGTTGCCCGTCCACGCGCGAATCCACGACGTGTTCTCGTCGGGCGCCATGAACTCGTCGTACGGCTCGAAGTCCATTCCCTCGCCGCCGTCGTACTCGAAGGGGAGCGCGTGAAGCTCCGTCAGAACGACGGGGAACGTGCGAGCGAAGCCCGCGGGCTTCTTCGCCGCAGGCTTCTTCGGCGCGGGCTTCTTGCTCGGGGACTTCTTCTTCGGGGTCGCCTTCGACTTTTTGGTCTTCTTCATGCGCGCATCCTACCGGGTCGTCTTGCGAATTGCAGAGAGCGTGTCCGCGATGCGGAAGAGCGCGAGCAGCACCTCGAGCGCCATGCGCCCGAACGCGCCGACCATGGCGCACGCGAGCACGACGACGGGCACGAGCGCGAGCGACGTGGCGATCACCGTGCGATCGCCGCTGGTGAGCGCCGCGACCCGCGCGCACGACCGTGACGAGCACGGCGCCCGCGAGCGTCGCGAGCATGAGCACGTACGTCAGCCGCACGAGGCGAAACGACATGACGCGCTCGAAGCGAACGTCGAGGAGCGACTCCTGCGGCGGGAAGAACGGCTCTTCGTCCTCGGGCTCGGGCGGCGGCTCCATGAACCACTGCGCCGTGACCGACTGTTGCGAGTCATCGGGGCCGAGCGCGCGCGCTGCCGGTGGGATCGTCTTCGCTTGCCGCGAGTGCTCCCCGAAGGCGCCGGGAAGCGGCGGGGCCTTTGGCACGACGACGTCGGGCGGCGGCTCCGATTTCGTCACGACGACCTTGGGCGGCTCGGATCCTTTTGGCGGCGGCGGCGCTTCGATCTCTCCTGTCGCGTCGGGCTCGACCTCGATGAGCTCGGTCTTCGCGGCGAGGATCGCGACGTCCGTCAGGAAGCGCTCGAGCGTGATCCACTCGCTCGCGTCGACGCGCTTGACGAGGACGGTCGGCTTGAGCCGTCCGATCTGCGCGCCCTTGCGCAGCTTGCGCAAGCTGACCGGCTTGCTCTCGGCCTGGGTGTCGGGGTCGCGCGCAATCCAGATCTCGGCTCGCTCGTCCATGAGGCGATGCTACGCCCACGTCGACGTATGCAAAGTTCGTCGCGTCCGGCCATAAGAGGAGGATGCGCGTCCGTTTTATCGTGGTTTTGGCGGGTTTTGTCGTCGCGGCGTGCGGTGGAAAGGCGGACGGGCCGCTCGACGGCGGGCCCCAGCCCACGTTCACGCGAATCGAGGCGGGCGGCGTCGACAAGGTCGATGTCCTCTTCGCGATCGACAATTCGGCGTCGATGGGCGACAAGCAGGCGCTCCTCGCGTCCGCCGTCCCCGCGCTGATCGGTCGGCTGCTCGCTCCCGACTGCGTCGCGCAGGCGAGCACCTGCTCCGGCGCGGCGGACTGCTCGACGCTCGGCGCGGGCGCGCGCTGCAATGGCGGACGATGCGTCGCCCCCAGCGACGGGCACGCGTGCGCCACGATCGCGGGCACGAAGCCCGAGTTTCCGGCGGTGCACGATCTCCACGTCGGCATCGTGAGCTCGTCGCTCGGGGGCGGCGGCTCGCCCGACGTGTGCGTCCCGTCGGGAAGCGACACGACCCACGTCAACGACAAGGGCCACCTCGTCGCGCGTACGTTCAACGGGACCGCCGAGGGCACGCTCTCGAACGCGCAGCCCATCGACGGAAACGGCGGCGGGTTCCTCGCGTGGCTGCCCGCGAGCGATCCGAAGAACGTGGGAAAGACTCCGCCGAACGTGACGCCGTACGTCGACGGTCAGGGCGCGCAGCTCGCGAGCGATTTCAGCTCGCTCGTTCAAGGCGTGCAGCAACACGGGTGCGGCCTCGAGGCGCAGCTCGAGAGCTGGTACCGATTCCTCGTCCAGCCGGACCCGTGGGATTCGATCGAGATGAACAACGACAACCCGCCGCAGGCGCAGCTCGCCGGCGTCGACACGACGTTGCTCAAGATGCGCCACGATTTCCTGCGCCCGGACTCGCTCGTCCTCATCGTGCAGCTCACGGACGAAGAGGACTCGTGGAGCGATCCGCTCTGGCTGGGCGGCTACGGGTGGACGGCGCGCACGCAAGCCTTCCCCGGCGGACCCGGTCAGGGCGCGGGGCCGCGCGGCACGTCCGAGTGCGACCAGCCCGTCGACATCAACAACCCGACGACCACGGGACCGAACAACCCCGATTGCATGTCGTGCGCCTTTCCCTCGAGCATGAAGCCGGTTTCGGGACAGCCGATCGGCTCCGATCCGAACTGCAACGCGTGTGCGGGCGGTCAATCGACCTGTCTGCAGAAGGGCTGGTACACGCCGGCGAGCCCGTCCGTGCCGATCCGCGCGGCCGACGGCCTCAACGTGCGTTACGGGAGCCAGTACTCGCGCGCCCGCTACGGCTTCGACAACCAGCACAGCGTCCGGCGCTACATCGACGGCCTCAAGTTGACGACCGCACCCGATCGCGATCACGAAGCCCACGACGCGGCGCAGTACGCGGCCAACGTGCAGCGAAACTGCACGAACCCGCTCTTCGCCGGAGCGCTCCCCGACGGGAGCGACACGAGCCCAAGCGTGATCTGTTCGCTTCCGGTCGGACCGCGAACGCCCGACCTCGTCTACTACGCGATCATCGGCGGCGTCCCGGGCGGCCTCCTCGAGGACGCCAGCGGCAACCCCAAGCTCGACCTGCAATCGGACGACTGGGTGAGGATCCTCGGCAAGGATCCGAGCACGTACCAATTCGATGGCATCGACCCGCACATGATCGAGTCGCCGGCGCCGCGCGCGGGGCTCGTGGCTCCGGGCACGACGTACTCGCTCGGCACCGATCCGACGAACGGGCGCGAGTGGAACACGCTCCAAGCCGGCGCGGCGATCGACCTTCAATACGCGTGCACGTTCGATCTGCCGCAGCCCAAGGACTGCACGTCGGCGGCGAACGCGGGAGCGTGTGACTGCACGGGCGCCGCCGCGACCGCGCCGGACGGCCCGCCGCTCTGCTCGACGACCACGCGCACCACGCAGATCAAGGGCAAGGCTTACCCGACGATCCGCGAGCTCGAGGTCGCCAAGGGCCTCGGCGCGCAGTCCGTCGTCGCGTCGATCTGCGCCAAGGTCGTCACGGGGAGCAGCACCGATTCGGCGTTCGGCTACAACCCGGCGATGCGCGCTATCGGCGATCGCGTCCGCGCGGGCCTCTCCGGTCAGTGCCTTCCTTCGCCGCTGCCGGTTCAGAGCGACGGCACGACGACGTGCTCGGTGCTCGTCGAGTATCCGACGCAGACCGATCAGGCAGCGGGCTGCACGGATTTTGGCATGACGCAGCCGTCTACGAGCTTGCTCCAGAGCTTTCGCGCATCGTACCTCGCGAGCGCTGGCCCGAGCGCCGTGGTTCCGGTCGCGTGTTTGCTGAAAGAGCTCGTGCCCGCAGTGGACTACGCGGGCGCGTCATGCGATGGCGTGCCCACGCAAGGGTGGTGCTACGTGCAGGGCGGCTCGTGCCCGCAGTCGATCGCGTTTGGAAGCAGCGAGCCACCGGCGGGGACGATCGCGATGCTTGTCTGTCCGTGACTCACTCGGTCGGAGGGGGAGGCGGAGGCGGCGGCGGAGGCGGAGGCGGAGTCGTTGCCTCCGGAGGAGGAGGAGGCGGAGGAGGAGGAGGAGGAGGGGGAGGGGGAGGCGGTGGGGCTGCGGGCTTCGCGTTCGGATCGGGGCGCGTGAACGAGTAGATGAGCGTGAGCGTGCTCATCGTGTCGAGGTTCTCCTTGCCCGGGAGCGGCGCGCTGTTCCACTTCGCCGAGAAGCCGGCGCCGATCGCGAACCCCGCGCCGAGGTTCGCGGTGAGCACGGCGTCGAAGGCGATGCGCGTGCGCGTGAGGCTCAGCTTCACGCGGTCGACCTGCGCGTCGGTGTAGCCCGGCGGGATCTCCGGGTAACCGTCGCCGGAGCCGCCGAGCCCTTGCAGGCCCTCGAGACCGAGCGTCAAGACGACCTCTTTGTTGAAGAGGTATTGGAAGCCGACGAACGCACGGATCGAGTGCATCGTCATGTCGGTGTTCACGACGTACGGCAGCCCGTTCGGATCGAGCAGCAAGGTGCCGTCGACCGCGGGATCGACCTCGACGCCGAACTTGTCCGTGTAGTTCAGGTCGTACTCGAAGTCGTAACCGAGCTCGCCCCAGAACTTCACCTTGGGCTTGGCGACGAACATGTACTTCACGCCCGGGTCGACGTTGAACCGGAACGTCACGCCCTGGAACGGATCGTAGAGGCCGGTGACCTGCGCGAAGACGCTGAACGGCGTCGTGATGTAGCGCTCGTAGCGAAGGCGGCCTTGTACGTTGCGGATCGTGTCCTTCCAGTGGGCCGAGGCGCGGTCGTAGCTCGTCGAGTAGTTGCCGACGACCGCGGCGCCGAAGCCCTCCTTGCCGACGCGCGCGTCGACCTTGCCGCCCGCGCTGATCGCGACGAGGCGCGAGTTGCCGGTCGCGACCTGCGCGCCGGCGTTGACCGCGGCGACCGTCGAGTCCGTCGAGGGCTTCGCGGCTTCGGGCGCCGTGGTGGCCTTCGCAGCGGTGACGTTCGACGTGACCTCCGGAGGCGGCGTCCCGCTCTGAGCGCCGACGTCCGCGCGCGCGACGCCGACGTTGAGGATCACGAGCGACGCTGCGAGCACGCGTTTCGGCATGTCGCGAGCCTATCGCAACCGTTGTTCCAACCGTGAACGCGCGCGTTTTCGTGCGTTTTGCACGTTCATGGCGCGCCGTTTTCACCTGCATGCGAGCCTTGCGCGTCAAGCGTCGTTCACGAGCGAGATCTTTTCGACTGCGTCGAATGACGCTTGGCTAAGGCTGGATGCGCGCGCCGTTCGGCTGCGTCACCTGCTCGAGCTGCTGGTTGGCCTGATCGACGCCGCGGTGCGCGGCTTCGCCGGCCTTGTCGAGCGCGCCGTGCGCGGCTTGCTGCGCCTTGTCGAGGAACCTGTCGCGCGCCTCGCCCATCAGCTCGTCTTCCTTCTGCGTGATCGGCAGCGCGAGACCGATCGCGAGGCCGACGGCGACGACGCCGAGCCCGATCGCGAGCGGGTTGTCCGTGAAGGTGCGCTGCACGCGGTCGCTCATCTCGCGCCCACGCACCTCGGCGCGCTGCGCCACGTTCTGGATTTGGTGTTGGGCCTTGTCCGCGACGCGACCCGCGCGCTCTTTGAGCTCGTCGGTCTTTTCGCCGATCTGCTCCGTCACGCTCGGTCCTTCGTATTCGGCGCTCGTCGTCACCATTCGTCGGCCCGACGCCTGCGAGCGCGCGCGCATGAAGAGCCAACCGATGCTCAGCGCCGCGATCGCGGCGGGAACCGGGTTCTCCTTGATGCTCCGCACGAATCCGCTGCCCGTGTCTTTGATCTGCTCACCAGCATTCTGAACCATGTTGCCGACCCTTCCGATGGTCGCGTCGTATGCCGCGTCCTTCGCTTGTTCTTTGAGTAGTTGTGGATTGAGCCGCACCTGGAGCTCGTCGATCGTCCGCCCCATCTCGGCGCGCGTTTGATCCATGTCGCGCCGAATGCCATCGGCTTTTATCGAGCTTGTTGTTGAATCCATGTCTTCGTCTCCTTGAGCTCGCGCACGGTCTGCTGGGGCGTCACGTCGAGCTTCTTGATCTCTTCGAGGCCGACGACTGCGAGCGCGACCGCGGTGACCGCGAGCACGATGCCGACGATCAGCGCCGCGGCCCAAAGCGCTACGAGCTCCCCGATGCCGAGCACGAGCGCCGCCAAAAGCGTCAGCAGCGCGAGCACGCCGAGGAGCCCGCCTCCGGCCATCATGGCCGCTTGGCGCGCCGCGAACTTGGCTTTGTCGGTCATCTCGGTCGTGGCGAGGCGCACCTCTTGGCGCACCAGCGTGCCCGTCTCTTGCGCGAGATCGCCGATCAGCTCGGCGACCGTGCGCTCCTCCGGTTGCATCGCCGTCGTCATGGCCGCCTCGGCTGGTGATGCGCCGAGCTCTTGAGGAAGCGAGCGCCGATCATCCCGAGCGCGAACGCTCCACCCAAGAAGAGCAGCGGCTCGCGTCGCGCGAAGCTCTCGACGGTCTGCCGCATGTCGTCGATGTTCGCCGTGCGCACGTATCGAGCGACGCGGTCGATTTGATCGGCGGCCTTGTTGACGTACTGCGCCGCCGGGCTTCCGTCGAGGTCTTGACTCGAGCGCCTGAGCGCGTTGGCAACGTTGCCGAGCTCGCCAGCGCCGCGCTCCGCGTTCGTGTGGAGCTGCTCGCTCAGCACGTCCTTCGTGTGATCGACTACGCCCTCGGCGTCGAGCTTCGCCTGGTCCGCGAGGTTCGCGAACGGTTCTTGTTGCGTCATTTCACCCATGTTGCTTCTCCTGCAAACCGCAGATCGAATGCGATATGGGTGCCAGCGCGCGACCTGATCTGACGCGACTCGTCCGCGTCACCGGCGGCACTGGCAACATCGGGACGGCGTTCGTCGCGCGATCACACGTCGATGGGCGCTGCGCTCGTCCGCGCGCTGGCCAAGGCCATTGATCACTCGTGGCACTTGTCGTGGACAGCGGTGACCGTCCCCGACTCGTCGACGCTCCACTCGTCGCCCGTGGTCTCGGGTTTGTCGCCCTTGGCGACGGCCTTGAAGCCGGTGCCGCTACCCGTAATCGAGAGCTCGATGCCGTAGAAGTTCGGGTGGATCTCGACGCCGAGGTCTGCGGTCGACGCCGTGTACTTTTTGTGTTCGGCGAAATGCGCCGTCTCGGCGACCTTGATCGAGCCGAGCGTCGACTTCGCCTCCGACTGGCGCGAGAGGCACTTGTATCGACCGACGGAGTTGCAGGCTGCGAGCGCGAGCGGCAGCACGAGGGCGAGGCGGAGGTTCATGGCGACGGAGTCGATCACATCTCGCGTCGTGCGTCGAACGTATAATGTGCCCATCGCATGACGCTCGTTTGGCTCGAGGGAGAACAGGCGGCCTATGCAGGCAAGCCCGGGCGGCTCGCGGGCGCGGCGGCGGAGCGGGCGCTCGAGCTCCTCTTGGGCGAGCTCGACAAGAAGCAGCCGCTGCGCGCGAGCGAGATCGCGCGACTCGGTGACGAGAAGCTCGCCGAGCTCGCCGCGGAGCTCGGGCCGACGACGTGCGACGTCGCGACGATGAAGCTCCTCCTCGGTCGCCTCGGCGATGCGTTCGTCGAGCAAGCGGTCTCGCTCGTGCGCACGTCGCCGCGCGAGCTCTTCGAGGGGGCGATGCCGATCGAGTCGGCTGACCTCGTGAAGAGCGCCGCGGCGGTCCTGTTCGAACGTGACGTGCCGGGAGACGAGGCAGCGCATTACGCGCCGTCCGCTGCGGAGAGCTGGCTCCTACGCCACGCGTCCTTCGCGGCGGATGTGCTCACGCCGCTCGCGCAACGCGGGATTGCCGATGCTTGCGGGTGCGCGCTCGCGTTCCTCGCGGCGCACGGGAAGGTCGCTCGACCGGCGTGGCTCGCGCCCTTCGCGGAGCTCGCGTCGCGCGTCGCGACGAGCCCGTCGCTCGCCCTTCGCGCCGCGCGAGGCAAGCTCGAGTCGCCGCACGAGAGCCGCCCGGCGTTCGCGCCGCTGCCGGCGTTCTTCGATCCGCTGAAGTTGCCGCGGCCCGTGCTCAAGGAGGGAGGCGCGCCGCTGTCCGACGAGGACGTGCGCGCGCTCGGCGATTTCCTGCGCTCCTCTTCGCTTTTGCATCCGCACGCCGAGCTCGCGAAGCTCCGTTTTCGGTGCGAGCGCGCTTCGCTCGACGCGTTCGTCACGGGGCTGCTCGCCGCATGGTGCGAGGCAGGCACGCCAGAGCTCAGGCCGTGGCCGCTCGAGGCGTGCGGCACGCTCGGAGGAGACGAAGCCGCGCGAGCGGTCGCGACGCGCGTGCGCGCGTGGACACGCACGCGCGGCTACCTCCACGACGAATTCGCGAAGGTCGGATGCAGCGTGCTCGCAGTTCAAGCCCAACACGGCTCCGAGCTCGCGCGCGTGCTGCTCGACGAGATTGCACGCACGGGCGGGCGCGCGCGCAAGGAGGCCTCGCGGCTCGCGGGCGTGGTCGACGTCACGTCGCAAGAGGAGGCGAAGATCCCGACGCTCGGGCTCGACGCCAGCGGTTCGCTCGCGCTCGACCTCGGGACCGAGACCTACCGCATCGTCTTCGACGAGGCGCTGGCTCCGCACCTCGTCGACGGCTCGGGCGCGCGCGTCGCCGCGTTCCCGCGTCTGCGCAAGGGAATGGACGCGAAGGCGTGGGAGAGGGCGAAGGAGATCCACGCGGGGATCGTCAAGGACGCGAAGGTCATCGCGCGTCACGAGCTCGCGATGCTCGAGCGGCGCATGTGCACGGAAGAAGCGCAGCCGCTCGCGTCGTTCCGTGAGCGATACGTGGAGCACCCGCTGCTTCGCCATCTCGGCAAGCGGCTCGTGTGGTCGTCGGGCGCGACGTTCCGCGTCACCGAGGACGGCACCTTCGCCGATGCCGAGGACAAGACGTTCTCGCCCCGCGCCGAGGTGACGCTCGCGCACCCGGTCCTCATGACCGAGGACGAGCGCCGCGCGTGGATCGAGCGCTTCGCCGACTACGAGATCCTCCAGCCATTCGAGCAGCTCGCGCGAATGACCTTCACCGACGCCGGGGGGAGCCCGCGGACGATCGACGCGCTGCCGAGCGGCACGATGACGACGCGCGGGCGCATCTTCCAGCTCGTCGCGCGCGGCTGGGAGCTGAAATACGATCGCATCGAGCGCGCGCTCGAAGGCGGAGCCACCGTGTCCGTCGGGTTCACGGGCCCCATTGGCGCGTGGAGCAACGAGTACACCGTGGCGTCGGCGACCTCCGCCGACGCGTTCGCCCTCTCGCCCATCGAGTACTCGGAGCTGATGCGTGACCTCGTGTATTTGGCGGGTCGCGCGTGACCGAAGTGTTCCAATGCTCACCACATGGGCCGCCGTTTCGACGCTCGATCGCATCGTTTCTGCTCCGCGGCTCTCGCCGCGATGGTTCGATCACATGAGAAGCTCAGCGGCCAGCTCACCAAGTGAGCTGGCCTTCACTCCTCGCGGTCGCGCCAGGGCGCGTCTTCGAGCAACTTCGCCGCGCGGCGGCGCAGCTTGCCGTCGAGGCGGCTCGCGGTCGCCGACTCGAGCGCGTCCGCGAGCTCCGCGCCTGATTCGAAGCGGTCCTTCGGATCTTTCGCCATCGCGATCGCGAGGACGAGATCGACGTCGCGCGGCAGCTTCGCAAGCGCGCTCGGGCGCACCGGCGTGGTCACCATCACCGCCACGAGCACCTCGGCCACGTCCTTGCCCTTGAACGGCTGAAAGCCCGTGAGCGCTCGATAGGCGACGGCGCCGAGCCCGTACATGTCCGCGGCGGGGCCGACGTCGCCGCTCCGCGCTTGCTCGGGCGCCATGTACTGCGGCGTTCCGACGGCCACGCCTTCGGTCAGCGTCCCGCCGGTGTCGCCGAGCTTCGAGATCCCGAAGTCGAGGATCTTCCAGATCGGCGGCGCGCCGTTCGTGAGAAATAGGTTTTGCGGTTTGAGGTCGCGGTGAACGATCCCCGCGGCTCTCGCGGCCTCGAGCCCACGCCCCACCTGCCTCACGAGGTCGATCACCTCGACGTCCGTGAGGCGCTCCTTCTTCCGGAGGATCTGCGCCAGATCCTCGCCTTCGAGACGTTCCATCGCGAGGTACGGGAGCGGGGCCGATTCGTCGCCCACCTCGAGCACGCGCACCACGTGCGGCGAGTCGAGCGAGGCCGCGATGCGGACCTCGCGCAAGAATCGGCGCACGAGGTCGATGCGCGTGAGCACCTCGGGCAGGAGCATCTTCACCGCGGCCGGGGTCTCGTCTTTCGTGTGCACCGCCTCGTAGACCTCGCCCATCCCGCCTCGCGCGATCACCGCGCCGAGCTTGTACGAGCCGAGCGTTTGATCCGTGAAGCGCCCGAGGCCGCCTGCTTGGAGCGCGTTCTCGAGATCGCGACGGGCCTCGAGGAAGAGCGCTTCGCGGTGGGACGAGCTTCGCACCGCGGCGTCGCGCTCGGTGAGCGACGTGACGATCACCTCGCGCGTGCGCCGCGCTTGCGCGTAGACGAGGCAGAGAAACGCGGTGAAGGCGCCGACGACGATCGCGCGGCCGAGCGTCCCGAGGTAGTGCGTCGCCGTCATCAACCCAGGATCGACGATCCATCCGGCGGCCATGGGCACGGCGAGCGTGACGTACGGCGCGATGCTTCCGACGAGCGTGACGAACGCGATGCGCCGGTCGTAGCCGAGGCACGCGGTGTAGACGTTGAGCACGAACATCGCGACGACCGGCCCGAAGACGCCGAGGAAGTAGATGACGCCGACGTTGAAGAGCGAGGCGAAGACGAAGTACGCGACGATCTTGCCTCGCGTGTAGCGGCGCGCGTCGGACGCGGCCCACCAGAGCGCCGCGTTGTTGACCGCCGCGAGCGCGAGCGAGATGGTGGCGAAGAGCTTCGCCTTCGGCTCGCCGCCGATGACCGGCCAGCTCGCGACCGCGAGCACGTTGAACAACAAGCCCGTGATCGCCATGCGCCGGCTCTGCTCGATTTCGGCGCTGCGAAGCACCGTCTCGGGGCTCGGCAACACGGTCCCCGACGCGAGCGAGCGCGACGAGGCCGCGCTGGTGGGCGTATCGACAAGGGTCGGGCTCTCGGTCCCCACGACTTCGACGCTATCACCCTCATCGAGCGCGGGCGCGCGCGAGGAGCCGCGCAACGCCGCGGATCCCTCCCGCGAGGACCGCCGGCAACGAGCGTCTCGGCCGCACAGCGCGACCTCGGGCGACGAGCGCGGCCCGCGGGGACCGATCCGAGGTCGATCGCCTTCACGCCGTCGGTCGACGCGTAGACCTCGTAGTGATCGAGCGTGCTCTCGTCGCCCGTGCCGGTCTTCACCGTCCACGACACGGCCCCGCCCGCGATCGTCGCCGTGACGCTCGCGTCGTTCTCGACCGCGGCCTCGATCTCGGTGCCTTCTTCCCAACTTCAGGCGATCGCGACGAGCTCGAGGACCTCGGTCCCGCGCGGCGTTCGGAGCGTGACCTCGTCTCCGACCTCGTGGCCCAAGAGGGCGCGCGCGATTGGCGAGGTGAACGCGACGTCACCGCGCTTCGGATCGGCCTCGTCGACGCCGACGATGCGGTAGGCGTGCGCGCGAGCGTCCTCGCCGTGCACGGTGACCGTGGCTCCGAAGCGGACCACGTCCTTCGGTTGCGCCGCGGGGTCGACGAGCTCGGCGCTCGCGAGGCGCACGTCGAGCTCCGCGAGCCGCGCGGCGAGGACGTTCATGGCGACCACATCGGCGGCAGCCTCCGCGCGAGCGCGCTTGGTCGCGAGGACCGCGCGCTCCTCTCGCAAGAGCGAGAGCCCGCGCGGCGTCACGTAGTTCGGCGTGCCTGGCGGGAGCGGCGCGCGCGGCGCCACGACCTCGGTCAAGTCGGTCTCTTCGCTCGTGAACGCCTTGCTCATCGCGTCTCTCGATCTAACCCGGGCGGACGCATTCGGCGAACGCGTTCGCGCCACGCCGAGCAACGATCCGCGTATCATCGCGCTAGCGAGCGCGTTGGACGCATGCACGATGAACTGAAGTTACTCCTCACGGCGACGCTGCTCGTCGCGTGCACGCGCGAAGCGCCGAAGGCCGCGCTCGACGTGGACGCCGGTGCGAGCACGCCGCCCGCGCCGAGCGCGTCCGCGACCACGCCACCCAACAAGCGGTGTTTGCCCGTCGTCGCGGACCAATGCGGGTGCGTCTACACGTGCGGCGTCGGCGCCGAGATCTCGCCCGGCGTGTGGAGCGTCGACCACCCGACGTGGGCTCCGAACGCGATCAAAGCGAGGATCGCGCCGTGGTGCGTTTCGGGCGATTGCACGGACGCGTTCCACGGCGAGATCGTGTGCAGCGGGATCTGCGCGCCAAAAGCGGCCGACCACACGTGCCACTTCGAAGGCGAGCGCTGCCTCTCGACTCCACCGACGACGACCTCGACGACTTCGACGTTGCTCGAGCGCCTCTCGAAGGAATGGAACGCGATCCCGACCGGCACGGTGAACCTCCGGCCGAGGGCCGACGCCGAGCGGGACGCGGCGATCAAGGCGCGTTTCGGCGAGCGGTGCCGACTCGAGAGAACGTGCGGCCCGCTCTGGGGCGTCGATTGCGAGGCCGCGGTCGACGGTCCGTATTTCTACGTGCGCGTGAAGCCGAACGCGCTCGAGACGATCACGACGTGCGGCGGCGCGTGCATGGGCGGTCGCTGCACGAATTGTCCGCCGAAGAACGAAGGCTGGACGTGCCCCGTCTACTGACTCAAGCGAGCGCGTGGCCGACAAGATCGCGCAACGTCGATCGTCGCGCGTAGAGCGACGTCTTCGTGAGCGCGCGCAGGGGGCCATCGGCTCGCTTCGCCGCGGGGCCGACGACGGCGAGCATGCTCACGATCGCATCGATCGCGGTCTCCTCGCTGTCGGCGCGGTCCACGAGCGGCGCGAGGCGCTCCGCGAGGATGCCCGCGAACCGATCGAGCTGCTCGGCCGTCGCGCGCTTGCGGGCCGCGGCCACGAGCGGAATCGCGGTCTCGGGACCGAGCGCTCCGAGCGACGACGCGATCTCGACGAGCGCGTTCGGGCGCGCCGCAATGTTCTCCTCGACGATGCGCCGCGCGAGGAACGTCTTCATCGCGACGAGCCGCGCGATCGGCGTCGTCGCGTCCATCGCGAGCGCCTCTTGCACTTCGCGGTGCGTGGCGAGCGCAGGGGAGAGCAGCGCGGGCGCGCTTCCCGGAGTCCCCGCGGCGCGAAGCCGGGGTCCGATCGCGCCCCCGTCGGGCGGCGCAGCGGCTTCGATCGCCTCGAGCGCCTTCGCGTCGGCCGCGCGCATGCTCGCCGGGATCCATCGCATGCCCCACGCGCTCTTGCGCGGGAACGCGGAGACCCACGCGCGCGACGCGTCGTCGAGCGGAAGCTCGCGCACGGCCACGACGCGCGGGTCGACGTGAGGGTTGTCGGAATATTCGAGCTCGGACTCGACGGCGCGCACGCGCCCGCACGCCATGCACGCGCGCACGGGCTCGTCGACGAGGACGCCGCGCTCGAGCGCCCGGGACGCGCCGCACTGGCTACAAACGGCGTCGCTCATCGCCGCGCAGTGTATCTTCGATCGTCAGCGAACGCGAAAGCGCGACCTGAGCTCCTCGAGCGTGATCGCGGGTGGATAGAGCGCGTGCAGCGTGTCGTCGCATACGACGTAAGCCGTCGCGCCGTCGTCGAGACGAACCTTCACCGCGCGAAGACCGCCGTCGAGACGCAGCACGACGACATGCTCCCCCGTTTTGTGCTCGAGGACGTCGAAGCCGACTGCGACCTCGTCTTTCGTCAGCTCCCTCGCGTAGCGCAACTCGCCCACGTCGATAGTCTCCCGCATCTCGCTTCCGGGTGCTCGTGGCATGATGTCACTTCAGGCCGCCGCCGCGTCGACGGCACTGTGGAATTTAGTCACGATCCGACGGGCACGTCGGACCCGTGCTGAGCAACGCGAGCAGGCGATCGCAGAACCGGTGAGCGCGATGAGCCGAATGGCCTCGTTTCGTGGATCGCTGCGAACGCGCCGGCCTCTTCGCCCGTCGCGCAGCCCGCGACCCAAACGCGTCGATGTGAACGTGACAGAAGGAAAGCACTCAATAAACCCCGTAGGCCCGCCCCAGGGTCTCCGAAAAAATATTGCAGAATGCATGAAACGCGATCGCGGCGCCGATGCCGCCCGTGCGCGCGCGCAGCCAGCCGAAGACGAGCGACGGGAAGAACACGGCGAGCCTCGCGGGCACGGGAACGGTCACGAAATGGCCAATCGCGAAGACGACCGACGCGATGAGCACGCCCGGCCCGAGCTCCGCGCCGAGCACGCGAACGCGCGAAGGAAATGCCTCGTCGAAGCGCGTCTGCAAATACCCGCGGTAGAACGCCTCCTCGGGGAGCGCGACGAGCAGGAGCTGCCCGAGCGCGTCGTTCAGCGTGCCGAGCGGACGTAGCTCGAGCGAGAACGCGTGGTGCGGGTTCCACCAGTAGCGCCAGCCGAGATAGTACGGGCCGAAGATGAGCACGGCGCACGCCGCGGCCCACGCGGCGGCGATCGCGCCCTCGCGAAGGAGCGCTTTGTAATCGATGGGCTCGTGCAGCAAGAGGCCGCCGAGCCCGAGGCCGCACGCGCGCACGCGGGCGTCGTCCTTCGTCCACACGAGGCGCCACGTCACGCCGAGGAAGACGAGCGCGACGAACGTCGCGATGTGCTGCTTCGGTAGGAAGAGCGCGCCCACGCCGACGATCGCCGTGACGGCCGCCGATGCGATCAGCGGCTCCATCACGCGGCTTCGAGCGCCATTCAAGGCGAGCACACCACCTTGGCCGCCTCGACCTCGGAGCGGCTGCCGTCGAAGTCTTCCCACGCGATGAGCCATTCGCCGGCCTTCTTGCCGGGCGCGATCCACGGGCGCGGCGGCTCGCCGGTCACCCTCGCGAACGCGCTGTCCTTGCCGACGCCGTCGCGCGTGACGGTCGCGAGGCGCACCCAGCCCTTGTCGAACCAGCTGATCATCGTCTGGCCGTTCTCGCCGACGCCGAGCGACGGGTGACCGCCCGTCGCCGAGAGCTTCTTGCGCCAGAGCACCTTGCCCTGCGCGGGCTCGACGAGCGCGATGTTGCTGCCGCCTTGCTCGCCGTGCCACGCGACGAAGCAGCCCTCGGAGCCGCACGCGACGACCGGCGCGTCCGCGGGGAGCTTGTCCTCGTTGATGACCTTCACGTCTCCGAGCTCGCGATCTTTTCGGAGCTTGCCGGGCGTGGGCTCCTCGAGGCCGCGCGAGAGCGTCACGTCGTCGAGCGGGATGCGCATACGCATCACGTAGTGCTGCGACTCGCGCTCGAGCTTGTAGGTGACGAAGATCGCGTTGCTCGCGACCGCCACGCTCGGCACGCGCACCTGCGAGGCCTTCGCCAGGGTCGGGCCGGTGTAGTCCGTGAGGCGGACCTCGTTGCCTTGCGGCTCGAGCTCGGCGTTCAGCTTTCGATAGAAGAGGTCGGCGTTCTCGTGATCGCGATCGTCCTGCCAGACGACGACGAAGCCATCGGGGGTCTTGTCGAACGCGGGCCAGAAGTGACCGGAGCGCAGCGCGCCCACGGCGCTGGAGGCCCCCGCGATTCGTCCGTCGGAGTCGAGCCAGCGCGCGCGCACGCCGGCCTCGCGGCCGCCGCGATCCCAATAGAGCATCGCGAGGCGATCGCCCGACGAGAGGAGCGAGGGCTTCTGCGCGTCCGACGCTTCGGGCGTCACGTCGCGCGGCGCGGAGGTCGCGCGCCCGAGCTCGTCGAGCTGCACCGAGTAGACGTGGTCGTGGTCTTTGGTCTCGTGATCGTCGGTCCACACCATCACGGGGCCGTGGAGGGCCTGGATGATCGCGGGGCGTGACGCGTTCGTCCGCATGTCGTACCGCGGGCGCACGAACTGGGTCATCTTGCAGGCGCCCTTGCTCGTCTCGGCCGCCTTGATCTGGTCGAGGTACGCGCGCGCGAGCGAACCGCCGCCGCCGTCGAGCGCCTCTTTGAATTTCTTCTGCGCGCCCGCGGCGTCGCCGTTCGCGAAGAGCTGCTGGCCCTCGCTGATGAGCGAGCCCCACTTGGGCTCGTCGATCGCGGGGCCTGTCGCCGCCGAGCTCGACGCGGTCGTCGGCGTGGCCTCGGTCGCCGTCGAGACGACGAGCGGCGCGAGCAACTGCACCTTCAGGTGGTTGACCCAAACCCAGCCCACCGCGCCGATACCCGCCGCGAGGACGGTGCCCGCGAGCGCCCAACGAAGCGGCGACGTGTGAGGCGGCGCGTTCTTCGACGGCGTGCTCGCGGTCGGCGGCATCTCCGTCGCGCTCTGCGACCGCTGGAGCATCGGCGGGGGACCGCGCACGGTCTGATCTTCGAGCGATTGCTCGCCCGAGGCCTGCGGCTGCGGCGTGACGTTGAGGGGCTTCGCGAGCGCGATCGTCGCGTCGTCGTGGATCGCCTCGATCTCGTCGATGTTCGAGATGTTGACGTACGACACGGGCCCCGGCGCCGGACCGAGGAGCGCGTCCTTCAGCGCGTCGGCGAGCTCCTTCGCCGATTGAAAGCGCTTGGCGGGATCGCGCTGGAGCGCGTGCTTGAACCACTCGTCGAAAGTCGCGGGGAGATCCGGGCGAACCTTCGACGGGATCGGCAGCGGCTGCGTCGCGATCGCCGCGAACGTCATGGCGACGCCCTGATCGGTGTTCCACACGGGGCGTCCGATGAGGCACTCGTACGCCATGCACCCGAGCGCCCAGAGGTCGGCGCGGTGGTCGACGTTGCCCTGGCCCTTCACCTGCTCGGGCGACATGTACGCGGGCGTTCCGAACACGGCGCCCTCGCGCGTGAGGCGCGCGGTCTTCTCGTCGGTCTTCACCGGCGCGTAGAATTTCGCGAGGCCGAAGTCGAGGAGCTTGGCGATCTCCTCGCCGTCCTCGCTCTTCACGATGAAGATGTTCTCGGGCTTGAGGTCGCGGTGGACGATGCCCGCCGCGTGCGCCTTCATGAGCCCCTTGGCGCAGTGCGAGATGATTCGGCACGTCGTCGTCGGATCGATGAGCCGGATGCGCGCCATGCGATCGTAGAGCGACTCGCCGTCGAGGAACTCCATCGCGATGAACGGGCGCCCGTCCTCGAGGCGACCCGAGTCGTAGACGTCGACGATGTACGGGCTCTGGACGCTCGCGGCCGCTCGCGCCTCGCGGAAGAATCGCTCGATGACGATGTTCGAGTGCTGGAGCTCCGCCGCGAGCACCTTGACCGCGACGCGCTTGCCGAGGGCGACCTGCTCGGCCTCGTAGACGGCCGCCATGCCTCCGCGGCCGATCTCGCGGGTGACGCGATATTTCCCGGCGAGCATCGTCCCAACGGGGATCTTGGACTCGTTGGGCACTGGCCGGATTGACGCCACGGGACGGCTAGCAGCGTAGCTGAAAACAGACGCTCGCGTCCGCCCTTTAGTGATACGCCGTGAGGGTGCGCGAAGAGCTTTGGGTGCTCGGCGAGCTAGCGGGAGAGGCTGCGCATGAGCTTCGGAACGCGCTCGCGGTCATCGGCGCGAGCGCGACCCTCCTCCGGAGCGCCGACCCGGCCCAGCGCGAGGCCCACATCGCCAAGATCGAGCGTAACGCGCGGACCGCGCAGGCCGTCGTCGACGCGCTGATGGCCATCGCGCGCGGCGAGTCCGTTCGCGGCGAGCCCGTGGCCTTGACGACCGCCATGGCCGAGGCGCGCAAGGACTCGGAGCCGCTCGCGTACACCGACGAGGTGGCGCGCGAGCTCGCGGTGCGAGGGAGCGAGGTGCTCCTCTCGCGGATGTTCCGCGTGCTCTACGAAAACGCGCTCCAAGCGGGGGCCGTGCGCATCGAGACGCGGGCGACGCGCGCGGACGACGTGGTCACGCTCGACGTGGTCGACGACGGACCAGGCGTCCCCGAGGCTGTCCGCGCGACGCTCTTCGAGCCGCTCGTCACCACGAAGAAAGAGGGCACGGGCCTCGGCCTCGCGCTCGTTCGCCGCGTCGCGCGAGCCCACGGCGGCGACGTCGCGCTCGTCGACTCGCCGCGCGGCGCGCACTTCCGGATCACGCTTCGAGCGTGACTACCGGTGTTTGTTCTTCTTGTTGCTCGTGCTGGTGCCGCCGAGGTCGAGCACGGGGATCGCGCGCTCGAAGACGCCGGAGCTCGCCGAGGGAGGCGGGTGGAGCAACGCCGCGTTGTCGACGAACTCCTCGGGGCAGGTCAGGTACTCGGCGACGATGAGCGCGAGGACGCGATCGGCGAGGCAGCACGGGACATCCACCGCGGCGAAGCCTCCACACTCGTTGACGTCGACGATCTCGGCGAGCTTGAGCACGGGCGGGAGCGATCGCGCGAGCCCTTCCGCGCCGGGTGACAACGCCGCGCCGATCGCCTGACGCGCCGCGCATTGCGCGTGATGAATCACGTCGGCGATGTCTCGCGGAGCAAGCGGCTGCTCGGGTGGCGTGAGCGAACGCAGCGACTGTGGCACGAACGACGTGGCTCTTCGGTAGGCGCCGCGGAGCCAAGTCGCGAGATCGAGCTTCGTCGGCGAAAGCCGCAGAAAATGATCCACCGCGTCGCGGGAGGCGACAGCCACGTCAATCACGGTCACCCCTCGTGGCAGACGAAATACTCCGGCCATGCCCTCGCTCGTGCAAGGAGCAGACCGCCGCGAAATCTCAGTGTGGAATGATGTGCGCCGCCCAGGCGACGCCAAAACCCGCGACTGCGAGCACGACGACGAGGATGCCGATCAGCGCGCCGCTGCCTTTTTTTTCCGGCGTCTTCAATTGCGCCGCGGCGGAGGTCTGGATCGGGTGCGAGATCGGTCCGGCGGGAGTCGGCGGCCGCTGGATGACCGGCAGCGGAGCGGGCGTGGGCGCCGAGCCTGGCATCGGGAGGCGCTTTCCGGCGAGATCGTCTTCCTCGAGCGCCGACAAATTGCCCGCCGTGATGTTCGCGGGGATCGGGAGCGCGTCGCCGGTCGGAGGCCGCGCGAGATCGAGCCCCATCTCGTCGAGCCAACCCTTCGGGTCGACGAACTCGCCGAGGTTCAGCGGTGACGTCGCCTGCGACGCGTCGGCCGCGGCTTTGTGCTCTCCCGTGCCGGTCTCGCCGAGCGAGGTGAACTCGAAGAGCGCCTCTTCGATCAGCTTGTCGATGATCGAGCCCTGTTGCGGCTTCTTTTTGGCGCGATCCTTCATCGCGCCGATGACGAGCTGCGCGACGTCGAACGCGCTCACGGGCGTCGCGTGCTTGAAGAGGAAGTTCGTGAGCTCACGCGCGAGATCGCGCGCCGTCACGTAACGCCCCGCGGGATCGCGCGCGAGAGCCTTGTTGATGATGCGCTCGAGATCCGGCGGGACGTTCTTGTTGATCGACGAGATCGACGGAATGTTCGCTTGCTGGACCTTCTTGACGGTCTGGAAGTCGGTCTCGCCGAGAAACAGCCGCTGCCCCGCGAGCAGCTCCCAAAGGATGATCCCGACCGCGAAGATGTCCGTGCGCGGGTCGACGTCTTGGCCCATCGCCGCTTCGGGCGAGAGGTAGGAGAACTTGCCCTTGATGATGCCGGGCTCGCTTTTTTCGAGCTGCGAGTTCGCCTTCGCGAGGCCGAAGTCCACGATCTTCACCTCGCCGTACTTCGTGAGGAGCACGTTCGGCGGCGACATGTCGCGGTGCACGATGTTCATGGGCTGACCCGTCGACGGGTCCTTCATTTCGTGCGCGTACGCGAGCCCTTTGCAGATCTCGACGCATAGGTAGACGGCGGCCGGCATCGGAAACGCCTGGCCCTGCTTCTTCATCACCTCGGCGACGGCCTTCAGGTTGGCGCCGTCGACGTACTCCATGACGATGAAGTAGGCGTTGTCACCGACGCCGATGTCGAAGACCTGGACGCAGTTCGAGTGCGAGAGCTGCGCCGAGAGGCGCGCCTCGTCGAGGAACATCGAGATGAACTTCTTCTTCTCGGAGAGGTGCGGCAAGACGCGCTTGATCGCGACTTGCTTGCGGAAGCCCTGGAGCCCTTCGCTCTCGGCGAGGAAGACTTCGGCCATGCCACCGGACTCGAGCTTCTCGACGACGCGATAGCGTTGCTGTTGGTCGGCCATCTCTTGCTTTTCAACATGTATCACGCGATTCTCCGCGCGTGGAACTGTTCGCGCAGACGAAGGGCACGGTCGAGGCGACGCTGAAGAAGCTCGGGCTCGACCCGGCGCAGTCGCTGGTGAAGTCGACGGACGATCAGGCGAGCTACACGCTCATGCGTGGGAGCGCGTCGGTGCTCGTCACCGTCGTCCACCGCCCGGAGCAGAAGGCCGTGTTCCTCCGCGTCGCGTCGCCGGTGCTCGTCCCCGGCGAGGGCAACCGCGAAGGCCTCTACAAGCGCCTGCTCGAGCTGAACGCTGGGGGCCTCGCGAACGCGGCCTTCGGCCTCTTGAACGATCGCGTCGTCGCCGTCTCGGAGCGCCCCGCGGAGGGATTGGACGCGGGCGAGGTCGAGCAGATCATCAAGCACCTCTCCGCGGTCGCGGACACGTACGACGACCGGCTCGTCAAAGAGTTCGGCGGCAAGCGCGCATCCGACAAGTGAGCGCGAAGCGGTCACTCGTCGCGGCCGCAGCAGCTCTGACGTTCGCGACGCAGGCCTCGGCGTTCGACGGCGAGGTCTCGAGCGACTCGTTCACGCAGTTCTACGACGTGCGGAGCCCCACGGGCGTCCCCGTGCTCATGCGCGCGCGCTTCACGTCGACGCTCGGCGTCGCGATCTACGATCTCCTCGACAAGCCCCAAGGCGCCGGGCAAGAGCTCGGGCCGGATCTCTCGTTTCGCGCGCGCATGCGCTACGACGCCGACTACGGCGCGTCCTCCGCCGAGGCGACGCCCGCGGCGTTCGACAGGTTCGTCCCCGGGTTCTCGCGCGGGCCGATCGACCTCATGTACGCGTACGTCGAGGGTCGCCGCTTCGCGCGGGGTCTCTTGGGATTCAAAGTCGGACGCCAGTACGTCACCGACGCGCTCGGCTGGTGGTCGTTCGACGGCGGGCTCATCCGCGTGACGACGCCCGCGTTCTTCGCGATCGAGGCGTATGGCGGCCTCGAGGTGCGCGGCGGGCTTCCTTTCTCGGGCTCGGTCGGCCGCTGGGAGGCCGACGGCGTGTGGCGCGGCGATCGCTCGGGCATGGACCCGACGCAGTACCCGTCGTTCCAACAGGACGACGTCGCGCCCGCGATCGGCGTCGCGCTCGAGACCGCGGGCGTCTCGTGGCTCCACGGAAGGCTCTCGTACAGGCGCGTGTACAATACAAATGATTCGATCGTCTCGCAGTTCCAGAACGGCGATCTCAGCCCCGTCGTCTACACGGGGACGCGCGTCTCGCAGGAGAAGCTCGGCTACAGCCTGAACGCGAACGCCTCGAAATTCGGCGGCGTCAGCGGCGGCGTCGTCTACGATTTCTACGCGAACACGACGACGAACCTCTGGGCGACCGCCGACGCGTACCTCGGCAAGGACGTCATCGCGAGCGTCGACTACGACTACTTCCAGCCGACCTACGACGCGGACTCGATCTGGAATTTCTTCGGCGCGTACCCGATGAACGACGTCGGCGGGCGCGTCACGTGGAACGCCACCAAGAAATTCTCGGTCGCCGCCGGCGGCCACGTCCGCGCGTTCCAGAACCAGACGGCGTCCGATCCGAACGGCACGAGCCTCTTGCCCGTCGATCAAATCGCCCCAGGAATCCCTCGGTTCACGTTCAACGGCGGCGGCAACGCGAGCGCGCGATTTCGCCGGCGCGACACGCTGCTCACGGCGAACGTGGTCGCGAACTTCGGCGATCAAGGAAACCGCTACGGCGGCGACGTCACGGGCGAGCGCGTCTTCGACGCGCGCTGGGTGCTCACGGGGCGCGTCGGCTACTGGCAGTGGAAGGACAACCTCCGGCCCGATCGCACGTCGTCGTACGGCTCGTTCGGCGCGGTCGTCTCCGGCGCATACCGATTCTTCCGTGGCTCGCAGCTCGGCGTCGAGTGGGAGAACGACGTCAACGAGCTCGTCGGCTGGCGCACGCGCGTCCTCGGGTACCTCCGCTTCATGGTGACCAAATGAAGCGGTCGCTTTGGCTGCTCTTCGTCATCGTGCTCTCCGCGGCGTTCGCCGTCGCGGCCGAGAGACCGCCGCGCCACCTCCCGCCGGGCTCGTTCGACGACGATCCGGGTCCGAGCGACGTCATCTTCCCGCAGCAAGACCTCACGATCCGCTTCAACCACAAGCTCCACGTGCAGGATCAGCACCGCGCATGCACGACTTGCCATTCGGGCGCGCTCACGAGCGACTCGGCGGGCGACTCGCTCATGCCCAAGCCGGCCGCGTGCGACGCGTGCCACCTGACCGATCACCAAAACCTCGCCGACGTGAAGCCGGGCGACGCCGCGATGGGAAAATGCGGCTTTTGCCACGTGGGCTACCAGCCCAGCGACGGCAACAAGGTCCGCGACTTGGTGATCCCGCGGGCGAACATGGTCTTTTCGCACCGCAGGCACGCCGTGCGGAACATCAACTGCCAACAGTGCCACGGCGAGGTGCAGGAGCTCACCGAGGCGACGCGCGATCAGCTCCCGCGCATGCGCGGATGCTTTGGCTGTCACCAGATGGGTGACGCGGCGTCGCGCGGCGACGCGAAGGCCTCGTGCGACACGTGCCACCTCCGCGGCGCGCCCGGCAACGGCAACGTCATGAAGACGACGTTCGCCCAAGGCGAGCTGAAGCCGCCGCGTTGGCTGCGAAACGCCGAGCACGGCCCCGATTTCATCGAGCGCCACCGCCGCGTGGCGGGAGCCGACTCCGAGTTCTGCTCGAACTGCCACAAAGAAGATTTCTGCACGGAGTGCCACGACGGTCGCGTTCGCCCGCGCCGCATCCACCCGAACGACTACCTGAACATGCACGCGATCGACGCGCGCATGGCGACCGAGCGGTGCACGAGCTGCCACCGCGAGCAGAGCTTCTGCATCGAGTGCCACCTGCGCGCCGGGGTGGGACAGAGCAGCCCGACCGGAACGAAGACTGCCACGCGATTTCACCCACCACAGGCGATTTGGAGCTCGCCCATCCGTGGCCCCGGGCACCACGCGTTCGAGGCGCAGCGCAACTTGAACGCGTGCGTTTCGTGCCACGTCGAGCACGATTGCGTGCAGTGCCACGGCGGCGCGGGCCTCGGCGCGGGGTACAACATTCACCCGCCGGGCTTCCTCTCGAGCTGCGGCATGCAGATGAAGCGAAACCCGCGCCCGTGCCTCGTGTGTCACCAGCCGTTCGAAATCGCTGGGAAGTGCCAATGACGATGCGCTATACGCAGTCGTTCAAAGAGAAGGAGGCCGCACGTGAAGGAGCTGGTCGCGTACCTATTGGACAACCTGTACTTGGATTTCCAAGGGGAGATCTCGCTCGACACCGTGCGCCAATTTCTGCGGAGCGACGAGAGCCGCGAGGCGAAGCAGCTCCTCGCGAAGCTGATCGAGGACAAGGGGGTCGACGACCTCCTCATCACGCTCGCCGATTGCCTCAAGGATCACATCCGCACGGGCATCCACGAAGAGACGATGCGCGAGCAGCTGGCCACCTACTCGGAAAGCTGATTTTACCTGCCGTGTTGCTCGTCGCGAGCTGCGACGCGCTCACGCAAAAAGACGAGCCGCAGCCGCCGCCACCCTTCGCGCACGTGGTGGCGGCGAACGTCGGCACGCAAGCTCCGCTCCCGCAGGACGGCGTCATCGAGCTCGGGTTCGATCGTTTCTTGAACCCGCTCACGGTGAATCGGCAGTCGCTCGGCCTTCGCGACGCGTTCGGCGGCGCGCCGGATTCGCCCATCGTCCAGTACGACCCGGTCGCGCGCGTAGCCACGCTGTCGAACCCGAACCCGGGCCAGCCGTGGCTCGAGGTCGGAAAATCGTACCAAGTGGTCTTTCCGATCGCGAACGCCGAGGCGGGCTCGTTTGGCCTTCGCACGATCGACGGCGCGTCGCTCGATCCGTCGACGGGGCCGCTCGGTTTTCAAATCGCGCCGCCCACGGGCAATCCGCCTTCGTCGCCGAAGATCGATTTCTGCGCGGACGTGTTTCCGATCTTCGCGGCCACGCGCGCGGATCCGACGCTCCGCGGCGCGTGCTCGGCGAGCGCGTGTCACGGCGGGAGCGCGTCGTCGCCCACGTCGGCGATGGGCCTCGTGCTCGAGAGCGAAGACGGCGTGCGCCGCGCCATCGGCGCCCCCGCGCGCGAGACCGCGAACGGCGGGCTCACGACGCCGCTCGCGCCGCAGCCTGCCTTTCCGGTGGGCATGCCGCTCATCGACCCGGGAAATCCGGGCGATAGCTACTTGATCTACAAGCTCCTCCTCGCGGACGACGACACCGTGCCCGACGCGAGCGGCGCCTCGGTGCCGTACACGCTCGGGTGCGGGCGCGCGATCACCGCGCCTTTCGACTACGGCCCGGGCGCGTCGTTCGCCTCGCCGGACGAGGCCGCGCGCCTCGCGTCGCGCATCACGGGACGCCGCATGCCTTGGGGAAGCACGCCACTCACGTTCGACGAGATCGAGCGGATCAGTTTGTGGATCGCGCAGGGCGCGGGCGTCGACGATTGCTCGTCGTGCCCCGCGACGGTTCCCTAACCCATCACGCGGTTTCGGCCTTCGGCCTTCGCGCGGTAGAGCATCGCGTCGGCGCGCGCGTAGATCGTCTTCGGCTCGTCGGCCTCTTCGAGCTCGGTGACGCCGACGCTCACGGTGCAGGGCATCACGATGTCCTCGAAGGCGAACGTCGTGCTCTCGACGACCTCGCGGATCTTCTCCGCGGTCACGACGGCGCCGTCGCGGCCGACCTCGGGGAGGATCACCGCGAACTCCTCGCCGCCGACGCGCGCGAGGATGTCCTCGCGGCGCACGCGCGGCTTCACGACTTGCGCAAGCTGGCGAAGGAGGGCGTCGCCCGCGACGTGACCGAACTCGTCGTTCACGCGCTTGAAGAAGTCGATGTCGAAGATGAGCAGCGCGAGAGGCCGCGCGTAGCGCTTGCAGCGGTTGATCTCGCGCTCGAGCGTCTCGTTGAAGAAGCGGCGGTTGAAGAGCTGCGTGAGACCGTCGACGGTCATCAGCCGGTAGATCTCTTCGTGGTAGCTCGCCTCGATGTTCGTACCGAACATGAACTTGAAGATCGTGCGGCCGATTTTCACCTGATCGCCGTCGGTGAGGTTCTTCTGCTCGGTGACGGCGACGTCGTTCACGTACGTGCCGTTCGTCGAGCCGAGATCGGCCACGCTGTAGTAGCCGTCGCGCGACCTCGCGATCTGCGCGTGGCGGCGGCTCACGCTGTCTTGGTCGATCGTGAGGTCGCATTTCGAGCTGCGACCGATCTCGAAGACGCCGCCCGTGAGCGGGATGCGGCGCCCGAGCTCCTGCCCGTAGATCTCGACGAGGCACCCTTCGCCGCCGCGCGAATTCGGCATGCGCGGAGGCGGCTCGGCTCGAATCGGCGTGATCGTCACCGTGTCTTCGGGGTCGTGCGGGCGATCCGTCACCGCTTCATCATAGCTTGGGAGCGGCCCAAATGGTGCCGTCGCCGAGGTTGCTCCAGTAGACGCACGAGTCGTCGACCGCGACGGCGAACGGGTGCGCTTGTTGATCGGCGACGACGCTCGCCGCGCCGCCCGCGGTGGGCACCTTGCGGACGAACCCGTCGCCCGAGGTGAAATAGACGAACGCGCCGTCGGTCGCGACGCGCGCGACGCACGTGCCCACGGCGCCCCCGTCGCCGCTCTCGCAGGCCCGCGTGTAGAGCGTCTTCGCCGGCCCGCCGTCGATCGGCACCGAGCCCACGACCGCTTGCGTGGGCTCCTCCTGCCCGTAGAAGACGCTCTTGCCGTCGGTCGCGATCGTCATCGGAGGCCCGCCGCCGAGCAGCGTCGTGTGAGCCTGCGTCGTCGCGTCGAACCGCTCGATCGATTTTTGCTGGAAGGAGATCCAGAACGCGAGCTCGCCGGTCGTGATGATCTGCGTGAACGGCTGGTGCGCTTTGTCGAGCTGGGCCGACGCGCTGCCCTGCTTGCGCGCGACCGTGCACGCGCGGAACGTCGTCCAATAAATCCCAGTGTCCGACACGGCGACGTCGTAGGCGCCGTCTTGGTTCTTGGCGATCGTCGTGAAGCTCCCGCCGCCCGAGCTCGCGCCGCTCGTGACGACGTTCGTCGTGAACTCGGTCCAGTAGATCGTGCCGTCGCGGACGGCGATGCCGGAGGGATTGCCGCGTCCCGGAGCGATGACGCGCGGCGAGCCGCCGCCCTTCGGCGTCGCGCCGACGGTCCCCGAGCCGAAGTCCGAGTAGTAGACGTCCGCGTCGTCGAGCGCGATGAACTGGATCTCTTTGCCGCCCGAGAAGAGCATCGTCGGCGCGGTCACCTTGCACGGCGAAGGCGGAGGTCCGGCCTCCGCGTCGGGCGTCGTCGTCGCGTCACCTGCGTCGCCCGCGTCCTTCAGCGCCGCGAGGCGATCTTGACCGCCCAAATCGGTGCGCGCGCCGCACGCCGCGAGGAGAACGAAAATGACAGACTTCGCGCGGCTCACGGCGGCGGAAGCGTTATCACATCGTGACGTCTTTGAGCTGGATGCGCGCGCGGTCCGCGACGCCAAGGCCGAGGCCCGCGGCCGCCGCGATGTACGCGGGCGGACGGCCTTCAGCGGTGAGCGTGCGGAGGTTCTTCGTGGCGCGGAGCTGCTCGACGATCTCCCAGCCGATCGTGTCGAGCGCGACGGGATCCGTCGACGCCATGACGGCCTCGTAGGGGAGGCGATACTGCGGGAGCTTGTCGAGCGGGCCGCCGTGGCACGTGACCTTGAACGCGTCGGCGAGGTGAAGGCGCATGCGCGACTTGATGACGTCCTGCGCGGCGAGCATCGCGATCTGCGGTGACGCGTGGTGCAGGTGGTAGTCGTGCGGGTTGATCGTCATGCCGTGCGTCATGTTCTTGAGCGCGCCGGTGTAGCCCGCGATCGAGTGGTCCTTCACGAGCGAGACGTTGATGAGCGCCGTCGACTCGGTGAGCACGCGGACGAACTTCGTCTGCACGCCCGTGCCCGGGATCATGCGGTACTCCATCGTCGCGTCTTCGTTGTTGTGGACGGCGACCTTCACGCCGGCCGGCACGTTGCCCGCGTGGATGCGCGTGCCCGCGAGGAAGCTCGGGTACTGCTCGAGCACCGTGATGCTCGCGGCCGGGACGCCCGAGGCGATGATCGCGTCGAGCAGCGGCAGGACGAACTCTTTGTTCGTCGACATGTTCGTGAGCGCGATGCCGTTCACCTTCACGCAGACCTTGTCCTGCGGGTGGACGAACTGCTTCATCGCGTCCGCGAGCGTGGTCTTGCCCGTGAGCTCGGTCATGACGCGCTCGAGCATCGCCTTGGCGTCGTCCGCCTTCGGGTAGATCTGGTTCGGCATGAGCGAACCGGACTTCTTCACGCGCACGACTTGGCCGGGCGCGGCGTAGGGCGTGAAGCCCTGCGGAGGATTGGCGGCGAGCTGCTGCGGCTGCGTGGTGCCAGCTTTCGCCGCGTCAGCGGTTAGGAGGAGCGCCGTGCCGGCCGCGGTCGCACCGAGAAACTCGCGTCGCGTGACATCCGTCATGTCCGAGTTTTACTAGGGCCCGCTGTAAAACGCCACTCGAAGGCCCAACCCCGCGGTGTGGCGATCGATCGAGCGGGCGCCGACGTAGTCGTATTCGAGGCTCGGCGCGAGCGTGAAGTGGCCGTGCTTCATCCGTGCGAACGTGAATTCGTAGAACGCGCCCACGGAGACGTACGTCTGCACGCCGTCCGCCCCGGGATAGAAGCCGTGCTGCGGCAAGAGGTTGGCGCTGCCGATGCCGAACTGCGCGAAGAACCCGAGGTCCTTCAATTTTGGCACGAGCGAGTAGAGCGGAAACGCCTCGAGGCGAAATCCACCACCGAGCCCTTCCGAGCTCCAGTCGTTGTTCGCGATGACCGTGTATCCGAAGAAGAGCCCGAAGTTGAACACGTCGGCGAGCGCGGCCATCACGTACGCGTTGACGCCGCCGCCGGCCATGTTGCCGCCTTGGCCGAGGTATTTCGGGTCTCCGATTTGCGAGGCTTGGTTCGGATAGCCCGCGGCGGTGCCGGCCGAGAGCAAGCCGGTCGCGCCGACGACGAGGCCGCTCCGGCGCTCTTGCTTCGGCGCCGCGTCCGCGTCCGGGGTTGCCGTGCGAACGACGGTGTCGCCACCCGACCGCGTCTGCGCGTGGGCGTCGTTCGCGAGGGAGATCGTGACCGCTGCGCACGTAAGGAGGACGGTGTCACGCACGTACGTGGTGTTACCACAACTCGCGCTTTGGCTGGTCCTCTCGGGCGCTGCGCAAGCGCGCACCGTGGACCGCGTCGTCGCGATCGCGGGCGAGCACGTCATCCTTCTGAGCGAGGTCCGCGCCGCGGCCGCCCCGTGGATGCGGCAGGTCGAGGACAAAGATCCGCTCGTGCGCGCGCGCGGCGAGACGAAGATCCTCCGCGACACGTGCGAGCGCATGATCGACGACGCGCTCGTGCGCGACGAGGCCGCGCGCGTGCACGTGTCCGTCGACGAGCAGGACGTCGATCGATTGCTCGCGAGCATGGCGGAGTCGAACCACGTGACCCTCGAGCGGCTCGTGGCGATCGCGACCGAGCAGGGCTACGACACGGAGACTTACCGCGCGTCGATCCGGGCGCAGCTGCTCGCGGTGAGGATCCTCTCCGCGCGCCACGTCGACGCGAAGAAGCTCGAAGACGCGGCGACCGCGCTGCACGCCGAGCTCCGCGCGAAGGTCTACGTCGAAGACAGGCTCGCCCAGTGATGAAGGCGCGCGCGGCCTTCGGGATCCTCGCGTGCGTCGCGTGCGGTCACGTTGCGCCTCCGGCGCGACCGGCGATCCTCGCGTCGCCCACGGCGCACGCGCGCACGGACGCGGAGCGAAGGGCCGACACGTGCGGGCGCGCGAGCCTCGTCACCCTCGAAGGTCCGGTGGTCGTGGGTCCCTCGGCGCCGGTCGATCACGGGCTCGTGCGCTCCGTTCGCGTCGTCGATCTCGCGCGCCGTCCCGTCGAGACGGGCGCGCGCACGCTCGAGCCGATTCGACACGACGCCGACCTCGAACCCGAGGCCGTGCGTGAAGCGATGCGGAGGCTCTGGAGGGAAGGGCGGTTCGACGACGTGGTCGTCGAGACGTCGCGCGAGGGCGACGGAGTCGCCGTGGTCTTCCGCGTGACGCCGAAGCGCGCGATCGCTCGCGTCTTCGTCGGCGCCGCGGAAGACTCCGACGTCGCCGCGCTCGGTCTCGCGTCCGGGAGGTTCTACGATCCGGTCGCGCTCGTCTCGTCGGAGCACGCGCTCCGAGACGCGCTCGCGAAGAGAGGCCACCTCGACGCGACGGTCGTCGTGTCGTCGGCGTTCGCGGACGCCGATCGCACCGCGGTCGACGTGTGCGTCCGCGTGGAGCGCGGCCCGCGCGTCGTCCTCGAGAAAATCGACGTGCGCAAGAGCGCCTTCGCGAGCGCCCTCGCGGCCGAGCTCGCGAAGACCGACGAGAAGAACGTGCCCGGAGCGGTCCTCGACGACGACTACCTCGAGCGCGACGTGCTCGTGCTCTCCGCGTGGCTCTACGACCGGGGTCTGCTCTCGCACAAAATCGACAAGACCATCGAACGCACCGGCGATCGCCTCACGGTCGTGCTCGACGTCACCGACGGTCCCGTCTACCGCTACGGCTCCATCGACGTGCGCGGCGATCTCGCGGCGCCCAAGGCCGAGTACATGAAGCTGGTGACCGCCAAGCGCGGCGACGTGTTCAGCCGCTCGCAGATGGTCGGCATCCTCGACGCGTTCCGCGCGCTCGACAAATCCAAAGGGCACGAGTCGATCGAGATCGAGCCGCAGTCGGAGCTCGACGAGACGACCCATACGGTCAGGCTGTCGATCGACCTCCGCGACGCCGGCAAGCTCGCCGTCGTCGAGCTCGCGCCCGGAGCGGGCAAGACCGCCTCGAAGGGCGATCGCGTGACCGTCCGCTACAAGGGAATGCTCGCGGACGGCACCGTGTTCGACACGAGCAAGAAACATGGCCCTTTCGATTTCGTGCTCGGCGCGAGCAGCGTCATCGCGGGCTTCGACAAAGGCGTCACGGGCATGAAGGTCGGCGGCAAGAGACGAGTCACGATCCCACCAGACATGGGCTACGGCGCGAGCGGCTCGCCGCCGACGATCCCTGCGAACGCGGTCCTCGTGTTCGAGATCGAGCTCGTCGCGATTCGTTGAGGCCGTGATATGGTTCGCGCCCCGTGATTCTCGCCCCCATCGTCCTCGCATTCGGCCTCGGCGCGCTCGACGCGCAGACCACGCCGTACGTCGACCGCGTCGCGGCCGTCGTCGGCGATCACGTGATCCTCCTGAGCGAGGTGCGCCAGCGCGCCACGCTCGTCGCCCGCACGCAGCACGCGCAGCTCGCGCAGCTCTCCGACGCCGTGCTTCGCGAGGTGACCGAGCGCCTCGTCGAAGAGCGCCTCGAAGAGGCCGAGGCCGACCGCCTGAAGGTCGTCGTCGCGCCCGACGAGATCGAGCACGCCGTCGAGCAGCTCGCGCAAGGCAACAACACGAGCGTGGCGACGCTCCTCAAGAACGTCGAGCAGCAAGGCGTGAAGGCCGAGGAGCTCCACGACGCGCTGCGCCGCCAGCTCCTCGAGGGCAAGCTCCTGCTCCTTCGCGGCAACCAGATGCAGCGCATCGAGGAGAAGGATCTCCGCGCGCGCTACGAACAAGTGAAGCGGCAGGTGAAGGATCCGAAGGACCTCAAGCCGTACGAAGACCTGAAGAACGAGCTCCTCAACGAGCTCCTCCAGGAGCGCATCCAGCAGCTCCGTGAGGATTGGATCGCGCAGCTCAAGGGCCGCATGTACATCGACATCCGCGTCGGGAGCGGCTCGTGAGCGCGCGCGCCGCGATCTTCGCGTTCGCCGCGATGTGCGCGCTCGCCGCCTGCGACGACGAGGTCATCCCGCCGAAGACGCCGACGAAGACGACGCAGCGAGAGTCGACCCCCGCGGAGCGCCGAGACGCCGCGTGCAAGGCGAAGGAGCTACCGAGCGCGCCAGCCCGCGCGACCGAGGCGCCGACGGATCTTCCGCAAGGCAAGGTCGCGGCAGATCGAGATCGAAGGCGCTCCGGACGAGGCGCGCGCGCGCGCCGCGATCGGCATCGCCGCGGGCGATTCGGTGACGCTCGAAAAGACGCAGGTCGCGCTCCGAAAGATCTACGCGCTCGGCGACGTCGACGACGTGCGCCTCGAGGTGCGTCCTTCCGCGCAAGGCATCGTCCTCCACTTCACGATCGCGAAGCGCCCGACGTACGGCCAGGTCGTCATCCACGGCGGGACGATCTACGACGCGCCCGAGCTCGAGAAGGCGCTCCACGCGGCCGGCGGCGCACAGTACGATCCCGTCGCGCTCGTAGCGGCGCGCGGCACGCTGGTCGAAGGCCTGCGCCAGCGCGGCTACGCGGACGCGGCCCTCGCGCTCGGCGGCGTTCGCGCGCAAGACGGCACCGTCGATCTCTGCGTCGAGCTCCACGAGGGCTCGAAGGTCACGATCGACAGCGTCGCGTTCAAGGGCGTCTCGAAGCTCAAGGAGGAGGACCTCCGCGCCACCCTCGACACCGACCACGGTCGCATCAACGCGCCTGGCGGCGTCGTGGACCAGAGCAAGATCGACGAAGCGATGACGAAGATGGCCGAAATCTTCGACGCGCACGGCCTCGCGAAGGGCAACGTCACGCCGAAGACCCAGCGAAGCGGCGACAAGGTGTCGATCGTCTTCGAGGTCGACGAGGGCCCGGTGATCACGCTCCGCCGCTACGAGGTGAAGGGCGACACGATCGCCGACGTGGGCGCCTACAAGAAGCTCATGACGCTCAAGTCGAAGGATCCTTTCTCGCGCCAGAAGCTCGTCGCCGACATGCAGAAGATCGGCGAGATGCACGAGAAGAAGGGCCGCAAGGACCTCGAGGTCCAGCCGCAGACGCAGCTCGACGACAAGAACAACACGATTGACGTCGTGCTCGTCGTGGTCGACCCGAAGAAGGCGAAGCAGCAGCCTCCGCCGCCCCCGCCGCCCGGCAAGAAATAGAAGATGAGCAATGCGCCGGGCCGCGCGGCGTTCGTCTTCATCTTCATCACGGTGTGCCTCGACATGTTGGCGCTCGGCGTCATCGTGCCGGTGCTCCCGGCGCTCGTGGTCCAGCTCGAGCACGGCGACTACGCGCGCGCGGCGTCGATCACGGGCGTCTTCGGCTTCGCGTGGGCCGCGATGCAGTTCTTCTTCTCGCCGGTGCAAGGCGTGCTCTCGGATCGCTACGGCCGGCGCCCGCTCGTGCTCCTCTCGAATTTCGGGCTCGGCGTCGACTACGTCGTCATGGCGCTCGCGCCGACGCTCGCGTGGCTCTTCGTCGGGCGGCTCGTGTCGGGCATCACGTCGGCGAGCTTCTCGACCGCGACCGCGTACATCGCGGACGTGACGCCGCCGGAGAAACGCGCGGCGCGCTTCGGCATGCTCGGCGCCGCTTTCGGTCTCGGCTTCATCGTGGGACCTGCGGTCGGCGGCGCGCTCGGCAACGTGTCGTTGCGCCTCCCGTTCTGGGTCGCGGCGGGCCTCAGCCTCGCAAACACCGCGTACGGCGTCTTCGTCCTGCCCGAGTCGCTTCCAAAGGAAAAACGCGCCCCCGCGAGCTTCGCGAAGGCGAACCCTTTCGGATCGATCGAGCTCCTCTACAAGACGCCCGGCCTGCTCGTGCTCGCGTCCGCGAGCTTCTTCTACTTCCTCGCGCACGAGTCGCTGCCGAGCGTGTTCGTGCTCTACACGAAATATCGCTACGGCTGGACCGAACGCACGACGGGCGTCGCGCTCGCGATCGTCGGCCTCACTTCGGCGGCGGTCGCCGCGCTCCTCGTCGGCCGCGCCGTCGCGCGACTCGGCGAGCGCGGCGCGCTCCTGCTCGGTCTCGCGTTCGGCTTCGCGGCGTTCACGCTCTTCGGCCTCGCGCCGACGACGCTCCTCTTCATGATGGCGATCCCCGTCGACGCGATCTTCGGGCTCGTTGGCCCTTCGATGCAGGCGCTCATGAGCGCGCGCATCGGACCGGACGCGCAAGGCCGCCTCCAAGGCGCGCTCAGCAGCATGCGCGGCGTCACCGGGATGATCGGGCCGATCGTCTTCACGCAGATCTTCGCGCGATCGATCGCGAGCCCGAGCGCGCAGCTCCCGGGCGCTCCGTTCATCCTCGCGGGCGGGCTCGTCCTCGCGAGCTTCGTCACGGTCGTCGTCGCTGCGCGAACGAAGAACTAATCAGGCTCTCAAGGCGGAACGTGCCGGTCCGGCCGGAGTCGTCGACGCTGCCGCATAAGGTCGACTCGCGCGCGCGCTGGGATTAGGCTCCGCGCCGTGCTCGCCCTCACTTTCGAACACGTCGTCGATCTCGCGCTCGCGGAAGATCTCGCTTCGGGCGATCTCACGACCGAGTCGTGCATCCCGGACGGCGTCCGCGCCGTGGCTCACGCGGTCGCGCGTCGCCCGATGGTCGCGTGCGGCGGCCCCGTTTTTCAGTGCGTCTTTTCGAAGATCGATCCGAAGGTCACGTTCGAGGCGCACGTCACCGAGGGCGCGCCGGTCGAGTGGGGCGCCCGCATGTGGACGGTCCGCGGCCCCGCGCGCTCGATCCTGATGGGCGAGCGCACCGCGCTCAACTTCGTCCAGCGCACCTGCGGCATCGCGACGATCGCGCGCACGTACGTCAGCGCCTTGCCGCAAGGCTCGCGGACGCGCATCACCGACACGCGCAAGACCACGCCGGGCCTCCGCGCGCTCGAGCGCTACGCCGTCCGCTGCGGCGGCGCCCACAACCATCGAGACAACCTCGGGAGCGCGGTGCTCATCAAGGACAACCACATCGCGGCCGCGGGATCGATCTCCGCCGCGATCGATCGCGCGAAGCTCTCGGCGCCGCACACGACGAAGATCGAGTGCGAGGTCGAGTCGCTCGAAGGCCTCGACGAGGCGATCGCCGCGGGCGCCGACATCGTCCTGCTCGACAACATGGACACGGTGACCGTGAAGGAAGCCGTCGCGCGCACGAAGGGTCGCGTCTTGCTCGAGGCGTCCGGCGGCATCACGCCCGAGCGCGTCAAGGAGCTCGCCGAAGCGGGCGTCGACGCGATCTCCGTGGGCGCGCTCACGCACTCCGCGCCCGCGGCCGACATCGGCCTCGACTTCGAATGAAACCTCGCACGCCATGAAGGGCGTCTCGGACTACGAGGCGCTCGCGTCGCGCATCGCGGATCGCGGCGCCTCGATCGGCAAGCCCGTCGAGCTGTTCGACGAGATCGACTCCACCAACGACGCGCTCAAGCGCGCCGCGAAGCACGGCGCTGCGCACGGCACGCTCTACGTCGCCGAGTCGCAGTCGCGCGGGCGCGGTAGGCAAGGGCGAACGTGGCTCGCCGAGCGCGGCGAGTCGATCCTCGCGTCGGTCCTCCTCCGCATCGACTGCGAGCCGCGCAGGCTCCCGCCGCTCGCGATCGTCGCTGGCCTCGCAGCGCGCGACGCGATCGGCGGCGCGGCGAAGATCAAATGGCCGAACGACGTGCTCATCGACGGCAAGAAGGTCGCTGGCGTGCTGGTCGAGGCGGTCCTCAGCGGCTCGCGCGTCGAGGCGGTCGTCGTCGGGATCGGCATCAACGTGCACCAACGCTCGTTTCCAGCTGAAATCGCTGGCCGCGCGACGTCCGTCACGCTCCACGCGAAGGCGCAGCCGGACCGCGCCTCCATCCTCGCCGACTTCCTCGCGGGCCTCGATCGCGACGTCGGCCACGTCGCCGCGCGCGGGCTCGGCCTCGTGCACGCGCGCATCGCCGCGGCCGACGCGCTCTCCGGGAGACGCATCCGAACGGAGGACGGCACGTCCGCCGAGGCGCTCGGCATCGAGCTCGACGGCACGCTCCGCGTTCGCAAAGACGACGGCGCGATCGTCCGCCTCTCGGCGGGCGAGGTTCACCTCGTCTGATGCGCTACTTCACGATCGTCTGGCAGCCGACGGTGACCTCGACGTCCGCGTCGGTCGCGTTCATCACGTCGTCGCACGCCTTGCCGAAGAGCTCGACCTTCGTGTCGCTCGAGTCGGTGTAGTCCCAGCACCCCGTCGTCGAGCAGTCCGTGCTCGGCGTCGCGCGCTTGAAGAGCGAGCTCTGCGCGCCGCCGCCCGTCGCGTAGCTCACGTTCACCTTGTTCGGATCCACCGTGCCGCCGTCGGGCTGCGGCACGTCGAAGATGCACCCGAGCACCTTGCCGCGAACCTGCGCGATCGCGCTCGCGAGCTGCGTCGCGGAGTAGTTTTGAGTCATGTCGAAGTGGCACGAGACCGACGGATCCGGATCGGTCTGCGCGAACGGATTCGTGTGCGTGCAGCTTGCAGGGACGTTCGCGGGCGAACCGGCGTAGGCGATGTCGCTGAGCGCGGCGCGCATGTGGTACGGCGGGTACGCCTTCGCGGTGGCGTCGTACGAGTCCGAGCCGGGCACGCCGACGATGAACGTGTCGATCGGCATCGTTTGGTTCGTGTTCGCCTGGTTCACGAGCGAGACGATGTTGTTCGGGTTCTCCCAATCGGGGCAGCCGTTGCCGTCCGTGTACGCGCCGTGCGGTTCGAGAGCGACGTGCAGCTGATCGCGCCGTCGGTCACGACGAGGAGGATGCGCTTGCCCGGTCCAGGCCAGAGCTGGATGGCGCCGAGGCTCGCTTGGATCGCCGAGTAGAGCGGGTTTCCGTCGCCGACGCCGTAGTCGCTCGCGTTGTTCGCCGCGAGCCAGTTGTAGATGTCGTGCCGAACGCCGGTCGAGTCGGTCGATTTGTACTGCCCCGCGGGCTTCAAGGGAACCTGCGGGAACGCAGGGACGCCGCAGGCGACGGGGAGGTTGGCCACGCACGCCGGCCCGGTCACGGCGGCGTTCGGCGCAGCGATGAGCCCGACGGTCATCGTGTCGAAGACGGGTTGATCGAGCGCCTGCACGATCGCTTGCGCTGCGAAGACCCATTTTGTTCGAAGCGAGCATGCTGCCGCTCTTTTGGAGGAGCACGAGCATCGCGGCGGGCTGCTGCTGGGCCTTGTACTCGCCGGTCGCGCACGCGGGGAGCGTGTCGGGCTGGTTGCCGGAGTCGCCGAAGACGTTTCCGCTGTCGTCGCCGGCGTCGCCGTTTCCGAAGCTCTTCGTCCCGCAAGACGCGGCCGTCAGCGTGAGCACGAACGCCACAGCGCCAAACCGAGCGACAGATGACGCCAAGCGCATGAAAGCCTCCCAATCGAAGGATAGCGCGATTTTTAGGGAGCCCGCCGAATCGGTGTACACTACAAAGTTTAAATGCGGCGGTGTCCGGCGTGCCATGCGCTCTATCCCGATGATGATTGCTTTTGCGAGGTCGACGGGGAGGTGCTCGTCGCGGAGCAGAACAAAGAGCTCTCCGCCGCGCCGACCCTTCCGATCGCGGCGCCGCCGGCCGACGTGCGCATCATCGACGGGGCGCGGACGCTCCTCGGCGACGGGCCAAACGTCGCGCCCGAGCGCATCGACGAGCTCGTGCGCGAGACCATCGCGCTCGCTCGGAAGTTCGACGACGCGAGCCTCGCGTGGCAGCCGCAGCCCGAAGACTTCGTGCTCGACGAGCAAGGCGCGCTCGCGATCGCGTCCGCGCGCGGCGTCTTCCGTCGCAAGGGGACGTTCGACGTGCGCCCCGCGCTCCGCGCGCTCGGTGAGGCGCTGCTCGACGCGCCCGCCGCGCTCTGCTCGACGTCGATCGTGCGCTTGCTCGCCGATCCAGGGCTCCCGGAGCTGACGCCGGACGCGGCGCTCGCGATCCTCACGAGCGCCGAGCGGCTCGAGCCGGAGCGCGACCGCGACGCTGCGGCGCTCGCGCACGTCGGGTTCAGGCGACCGAAACAGCAGGACGCCGTGCGCCTCGCGACGGGCGACGACTGGACCGTTCTCACGCTGTGCGACGGCGTGTCGGGGTCGAGCGACGGCGGGCTCGCGGCGCGCGTCGGAAGCGTCGCGGGCTCCGATCGCGCGAGCGAGCTCTTGCGCGCTGGAGAGTCGATCGAGCACGCCGCGCGCGACGCGGTCATCGCCGCGCACCGCGCCGTGTGCGTCGCCGCCGCGCAGCCTCCGCGCGTGTCGTCACGGCCGCCGGGCCCGCTCGCCGCCGATCGCACGACCGAGGCCCCGCGCAACTCGACGGTGCCGCCGCCTCCGTCGACCGAGCCTCCCGGGGCGACGATCGTGCTCGCCGCGATCCGCAACGGTCGCGTCGCGATCGCGTGGGCCGGCGACAGCCGCGCGTACCTCGTGCCCGAGCAAGGCAGGCCCGAGATCCTCACGCACGATCACTCCTGGGCGAACGCGATGATCGCGACGGGACACGTCAGCGAAGAGGAGGCCCTCGCGCAGCCGCTCGCGTACGCGCTCACGCGCTGCATCGGCCCGCTCGACGACACCATCGGCGATCTCGTCCCCGAGGTGCGCGTCGCGCCGATCGGAGGCGACGCCACGCTCGTCCTCTGCTCGGACGGCGTGTGGAGCTACATGGCCAAGCCCGACGCGATGTCGGCGATCGTGAAATGCGTCGACCGCGACCCGAGCGAGGTCGCGCGCGCGCTCGTCCACGAGGCGCTCCTCCGTGGCGGCCACGACAACGCGAGCGTCGCGGTGTACGTCGTGCCGGCGCGCTGAGCGCCGTTCAAGCCGTGCGTTGGGGCGCGGGGTGCTCTTCGGGCACGTCGCTCGCGACGATAGCCGCCGCGACGCCGATGTCGTCGCGGCGCGGGAGCGCGCCCGTCACCGCGCTGATGACGCGCTCGAGCACGCGGAAGAATCGCACGTGGTGGAGCGTCGCGTTCAGCCAGCCGGTCGTGATGCAGTACGAGCGATCGAACGGCGCGACGTGGTGGCGCGCGTGCGACGCCTTGCCGAGGATCAAGCGCGCGCGCTGGAGCAGCGCGACGAGCTTCGGGACGCGCTCGGAGTGCGCCCACTTGTGCACCTGGCTCGTGATCGACATGAAGAAGCCCGCGAAGAGCATCGACACCGCGGCGAACGCGCCCTCGGCCTCGGCGCAGAAGTGGCCGGCGACGACGAGCACGCTGCCCGCGAGCATGTTCGAGCCGTTGGTCTCGACGAAGTCATGCCGGCAGATCGCCGTCGGGTCGACGTGGTGCTCGCGGAACGTGCGCACGAACGCGCGCCCGATGAACGGCGTGTCCGGCGAGAACCACGTGTCGAAGAACCAGTGGAAGAACCCCGAGATGAAGTCCGCGAGCAAGAACCCGGTGAGGATCGCGAGCGCGGCGAGCGACGGACGCGCGAGCGACGACCACGTCCGCGCGACGAGCGCGAGCGCGGCGATCGGAAAGACGAGCACCGCCGCGATCTCGACGCGCCGGAACGCGGGCGCGGTCCCCGCCAGCTCGCGAGCGTCTCGCTGCTCGATGCGCATGCAGCCCATCGTACATCAAGCCTGGTAGAGTGCGTTCGCCGATGGCGAGACCGAAGACCGAACCGCAGGCACGTGTGGACGAGCCGCGCGACATCGATGGTCGCGCTCAAGGCGACGACGCGCGATTCGACCGCACGCTCCGCCCGCGCACGTTCGACGACTACGTCGGCCAGGAGAAGCACAAGGAGAACCTGCGCGTCTTCGTCGCGGCCGCGAAGCAGCGCAGCGAGCCGCTCGATCACCTTCTTTTGTGCGGGCCGCCGGGCCTCGGCAAGACGACGCTCGCGCAGATCCTCGCGCACGAGATGGGCGTCACGCTCCACATGACGAACGGCCCGGTCATCGAGCACAAAGGCGCGCTCGCGGGCTTGCTCACGAAGCTCGAGGCCGCGCGACATCCTCTTCATCGACGAGATCCACCGGCTGAGCCCGGTCGTCGAGGAGAGCCTCTACCCGGCGATGGAGGATTTCCGGATCGACGTGATGACCGGCGAGGGCGCGTTCGCGTCGTCGATCCAGATCGACGTGCGGCCCTTCACGCTCGTCGGCGCGACGACCCGCACGGGCCTCCTGACCGCGCCGCTCTACTCGCGCTTCGGGCACGTCATTCGCCTCGATTTCTACCCGCCCGAGGATCTCGCGAAGATCGTCGCGCGGAGCGCGGAGCTGCTCGATACGCCCATCGACAAGGCCGCGTGCGAGGCCATCGCCCGCCGCTCGCGCGGGACGCCGCGCATCGCGAACCGCTTCTTGCGACGCGTCCGCGACTTCGCGCAGGTGCTCGGCTCGGGCAAGATCGACGAGCCCACCGTGCGCGACGCCGCGAGGCGCCTCGAGATCGACGACGTGGGCTTCGACGAGATGGACCGGCGCCTCCTCCGCATCATCATCGAGGACTACGAGGGCGGTCCGGTGGGCGTCGAGACGCTCGCGGCCGCGCTGGGCGAGCCCCGCGACACGATCGAGGACGTCTACGAGCCGTACCTCTTGCAGCAGGGATTTCTAGGGCGAACGCCGCGCGGCCGCGTCGCCACGCGCAAGGCCTTCGAGCACCTGAACTATCCGCGCGTCAGCGCGGGAGCCGGCGAGGGGGAGCCGAAACGCTCCCAGCAGGACTTGTTCGAATCCGTCGAAAAGCCTGGAAAATAGCCCCCCGCCGCGTAGAGTTAAGATGTGTCCGAGGGTCTCGTCCTCGTAGTGGACGACGATGCGGTCAGCCGCCACGTCCTCTGCCAAGCGCTCGTTACGGCCGACCTCGCATACGTCGCGGTAGGCTCGGGCACCGAAGCGCTCGCGAAGATCGACCAGATCCGTCCGTCGCTCGTCTTGCTCGATCTCGTGATGCCGCCGCCCGACGGCTATCAGGTGCTCCGCATCTTGAGGTCGCGCCCGGAGACGCGTGACGTGCCCGTGGTCGTCTTGACCGCGCTCGACGCCGACAGCGAGATCGCGCGCGCGTTCGAGTCCGGCGCGGACGACTTCGTGCGCAAGCCCTTCCGCGCCGTGGAGCTCGTCGCGCGCATCCGCGGTCAGCTCCGCTTGCGGCAGGCGATGGACGAGCTCGAGCGCAAGGAGCGCGACGCGAAGATCGTCCTCGAGGTCACGCAGGCGCTCGCGTCGAACCTCGATTTCCGCGGCATCCTCTTCACGGTCGTCAAGCGCATCGCCGAGGTCGCGCGCGTCGACCGCGTGTCGATCGTCCTCGTGCGCGAAGACGCGGACGTGGGCTACGTCGTCGCCGCGAGCGACGACGAGTCGCTGCGCGACCTGCCCATCGAGCTCACGAAGTACCCCGAGATCAAGCAGGTGCTCAAGAGCGGCGAGGTGCTCGTCATCCGCGACGCCGCGACGCACCCGCTCCTCGAGCTCGTTCGACACGACACGCAAGCCAAGGCCTACAGCTCGCTCGCGATCGTGCCGATCATGTACGAGGGCCGGCCGATGGGCGTCATCTTCCTCCGCGCGAGGCAGACGGTGCCGTTCGCCGAGCGCGAGCTCGGCCTCTGCCGGACCGTATCGAACGCGATGGCGGTCGCGCTCCGAAACGCGCGGGTCCTCCAGTCGCTTCGCGATCAGACGCAGCAGGTCACCGTCGCCCGCTTCGAGGCCGAGCGGCGCATGCGCTCGCTCCAGCGCTACGCGGACTTCTTCGAGAGCGCGGCGGACGGCATCGTCGTCCTCGATCAAGAGGGCCGCCTTCTCTTCTCGAACCCGAAGGCGAGCGAGATCACCGGCTACGACGAGAACGATCTCCGCGGCCGAAAGCTCGGCGACCTCGTGCACCAAGACGTCCAGCGCATGCGCGAGCTGCGCGAAGGGTTCACGAAGGGGCAGTTCCCGACCGGCGTCGACGTTCGCATCAAGCGCAAGGACGGCACGCCGATCGTCCTCAGCCTCGCGTTCAACTCGGTGCTCCGCGAGGAGGGCGTCGTCCTCTGCAACTTCCGCGACGTGACGCACGATCGCGCGGTGGCGAGCGAGCTCCTCCAGACGAAGAACTTCCTCGAGCGCGTCATCGACTCGTCCGTCGACGCGATCATCAGCGCCGATTTGAAGGGCAACATCCTGCTCTTCAACCGCGCCGCCGAGCGCATCTACGGCGTCACCGCGGCCGAGATCCTCGGCAAGGACGTGCGCCGGCTCTACCCGGAGGGCACCGCAAAGCAGGTCATGTCGATGATCCGCGAGAACGGCGGGCGCATCGAGGGGCTCCGCACCGAGATCCTCAACGCGGGCGGCGAGACCGTGCCCGTGTCGCTCTCCGCGTCGCTCCTCTACGAGCACGGCGCGCCCGTCGGATCCGTCGGCATCTTCACCGACCTCCGCGAGAAGATGCGGATGGAGCAGCGCCTTCAACAGGCGCAGGAGCAGCTCATCGCGCAAGAGCGGCAGGCAGTCATCGCGGAGCTCGCCGGCACCGCGGCGCACGAGCTCAATCAGCCGCTCACGACCGTGGTCATGTCGGCTGACTTGCTCCGACGAAAGGTCGAACCGACGTCGCCCGCGGCCGGCATCGCCGAGGTGATCCGCGCCGAGGCCGAGCGCATGGCGGAGATCGTCCGGAAGATCGGAAAGATCACCAAGTACGAGACGAAGCCCTACGTGGGGCAAGCGAAGATCTTCGGATCTCGACAAGACGAGCGAAGAAGACCCGAAGGGCGAAGGGGGGCATCCGCCGAGCGGCGGGTGAGCACGCATGGCTGAGAGGGACCCCATGAGCAAGGTCGGAATTCCAGAGCCCGATAGGGCACGCACGAGTGTTTCGGGCGTGGTTCTCCCCGAGGAGCAGGTGTCGGCTAGCCACACCGTGCAGCTCGCAGAGGTTCCATCCCGCGCGCTCGATCGGCTCCTCGCGCTCGGCGCCGAGCTTCCCATCACACAAGGAGAGGCCGCGACGATCCAAGCGTTCGTCGAGTCGTTCGCGGTGCTCGTGCCGGGGCACGGCATCGCCGTGGTCGTCGGCCGCGACGCCGATCAGAAGACGTACCTCTCCGAGCCGACGAACCGCGAGTCGGCCGCGCCCGTCTCGCGCGAGGTCGCGGCGTCGAAGCTCTTCTCCGGGCACTCCGTCGAGCGCGCCGTGCGCATCGCCGACTCGGACGCGGCGATCTTCGTCGCGGGTGACGACTCGAAGCTCGCGGAGGATTCCGCGCCCGCCGTGCAGCTCGCCCATCGCGCGCTCTTCGTGCTCGAGGGCGCCCGCCAGCGCGCGCGCATGCTCGACGAGATTGAGCGCCTCCGCTCGACGCTCGAAGAGCGCGACATGATGCTCATGCAGGCCGACAAGCTGGCCTCGCTCGGTCAGCTCGCCGCGGGCATGGTCCACGAGATCAACAACCCGCTCACGTCGATCATCGCCTACACGGATTTTCTCTCGAAGCGCGCCGGCGCCCGCGAAGACGCCGAGGACGTCGAGCGCCTCAGGCGCATCAGCGAGTCGGCGCATCGGATGCTGCGCCTCTCGCGCGACATCGTCTCGTATGCGCGTCCGTCGACCGCGATCCCGCAGCCCGTCGTCGTCAGCTCGGTCATCGAGCAGGCGCTCGTCTTCTGCGAGCACTTGTTCGAGGAGACCAACGTCTCGGTGGAGCGCAATTTCGGGCACGGCGTCTTGCCCGTGCGCGGGCGGCCCGAGCAGCTCGCTCAGGTCTTCGTGAACCTCTTCACGAACGCGTGCCACGCGATGCCGAAGGACGGCGGCAAGCTCCACGTGACCACCGAGCTCGCGTCGAACGATCACGTCGTTCGCATCATCGTCGGAGACAACGGCCACGGCATACCTCACACGCACCTGCCGCGCGTGTTCATGCCGTTCTTCACGACGAAGGACGAAAAGCACGGCACGGGTCTCGGCCTCGCGATCGTGAAGCGGATCGTCGAGTCCCACGATGGACAAGTCGAGGTCGAGAGCGACGCGAGCGGCACGCGCTTCGTGATTCAGCTCCCGGTCGCCAGCGAGGCGTGATGCGCTTCACGGGCGAGCGTGGGGCCGCGCGTGCGCGCGCGCTCGTGGAGTCGTTTCGTCCGCTGCGGCTCGTCGCGCGCGATGTCCCGCGCGTGGTCCTCACGGGTTTCGGCGCCTTCGCGGGCGCTCCGCGCAACGCGACCGAGGAGATGATCCGCGCGCTCGCGTCCGAGGTCGGCGTCGAGCTCCACGCGCGGACCTTTCGCGCGCGCGATCTCGCGACCGGGCGCGGCCTCGCGCGGCTGCCGTCGGGTCTCTCGGTGCAGCTGTCGCTCATGGTCTTGCCCGTCGTGTGGGAGGCCGCAGGCGCGCTCGTCGCGAAGGAGGCGCGAGCGACCCGCGCTTCGCTCGTGATCATGTCGGGCGTGCAAGGGCGCGGGCGCGAGATCACGTTCGAGAGCGTCGCGACGACCGCGCGGAAGCGCGTGGTCGACGTCCTCGGCGTTCGCCCGCCGCGTCCCACCCGCGCGACGCGAGCGCTCCCGACGACGCTCGACGTGAACGTCGCGCGCGCCGCAGCGGAGGCCGCGCTCGCCCGCGAATCGTTCGGCGACTTGGTCTCGGGCGCGATCGTGCGCGAGCTCGACGAGACGAACGCCTTCGTGTGCAACGACACGGCGCACCTCACGGCGCGCCTCGCGTCGAAGAGCGCGCGCGTGCTCCGCTCGGGCGCCGCGCCCGAAGGCATCGCGATCGCGCGCGTCGGGCGCGTCGCGCACGGGTTCGTGCACTGGCCCACGGCGCTCGAGAGCGAGCACGCGCCCGGCATGGCCCGCGTCCTCTTGGCGACGGTGGATTCTCTCTTCAGCGCAAAGCGAGCCGGCGCAGCTGCGTGAAATCGGTGTCGGCGGTCGCGCTCGCGTCCGACGAAGGGTCGAAGAGCAGCGTGACGTCGCCGTCGGCGATCGCGACGTGATCGCGATCGACGTGCCCGTGCACGACGCCGCACGCATGGAGCGCGTCGAGCGCCCGGAGGAGCACGTCGCTCTCGCGAGGCGTGAGCGGACGATCGAGCCGCTTGGGCGGCGGCGCCTCGAGCCAGATGGCTTCGTCCTCGCGATCGACGCGCAAGACGAGCTGGAGCGCGCGTGAAGCCGCGCGGGCGAACGCGCTCGCGCGCGCGAGCGAGAGCGGATCGAGCGCGACGCGTTGGATCTTGCGCCCGGTCCACGCGTCGACGTCGCGGTGCTCGTCCTGGAGGCGCGCCGCGCTCGGTCGCTCGCTCGCGGGTCGCGCCGCGCGCGGAGGGAGCGCCGCGCGCTCGACGTCCTTCGGCCACACGAGCGCCGACAGCGCGCGGCGCGCGGCGAACGTGTCCGCGGGCCGCGCGAGCGGCGAGGGCGCGAGGAGCTGCATCACGGCCGCGTCGTGGCGCGCGTCGAGATCGCGGTGCACGCCGCTCGGGCGCGTCTTCGGCTCCTCGCCCGCGACGAGCCGCTCGTTCGTGAGCATCTCGAAGAGGATCGCGCCGACGCCGTAGATGTCGCTCTGCACCGTCGCGGATTTCCCCTCGCGCTGCTCGGGGCTCATGTAAGCGAGCGTGCCGATGACCGCCGCGGTCGCCGTCACGGAGAGATCGCTCAGGTGCGCGACGCCGAAGTCGGAGAGGCGCGCGACGCCGGCGTCGTCGAAGAGCACGTTCGCGGGCTTCACGTCGCGGTGGAGCACGCCGAGCCTGTGCGCCTCGCCGAGCGCGCGAAGCACGGCCTCCCCGATCTCGACGGAGCGCGCCGGAGCGAGCGGCGACTGCATCATCGTCTCCAGCGTGCCGCCGCTCATCCAAGCGAGCACCATCGCGGGACCCTCCGGGATGAAATCGCGCAGCGGCACCACGTTCGGGTGATCGAGCGCGCCGAGGACGCGCACCTCGCGCTCGAAGCGCGCGAGCGCGTCGCGGCCGGTTCCGCGCGAGTCCCACCCCGCGAAGATCTTCACGGCCACGCGCTCGCCGCGCACCGAGTCGATGCACTCGATGACGCGCGACGTCGCCGTCGATGCCACCTCGCGCACGACCTCGTAGCGACCATAAATGCGGCGCTGCACCTCGGTCGCCGGCGCGGGGGCAGGGGAGACCTCGGTCGGACCTCCGAGAGCCGCGAGCTCGCGCGTGGCGTCGCCTTGCGCCTGCGATAGACCGAGCGCGCCGAGCGCGCGAACGAGCGCCGGGAGCGCGTCTCGACGCTCGAGCGCCTCGCGCGGCACGTGCTGGAGAGCGCGCGCGGCGGCCTCGTATTTTCCGTAGCGCACGAGGAGGTTGCCGAGCGCGACGCGTACGCCGTGTTGGTTCGGATCGCGCCGGAGCGCTGCCTCGAGCGCCTTCGCGGCGGCGACCGGATCGCCCTCGCCCTCGTGGAGCGCCGCGGCGCGCACCGCGTCGCCCGCGCGCTCCCAATCGAGCGCTGCCTCGCGCCCCGCCGCGCGCCTCTCGTGCACGCGCGCAGCCCACGCGAAATCGCCGCGAGACTCGAGCTGCGAGGCCACCGCGCGAAGGCGCTCGGGCGCGCGCGCGACGAGCGCCTCGAGCGCGCGCGCAGCGAGCGCGTCGTCCCGAGCCACGCACCCGAGGACGAGCGCGCGTCCTTCGTCGCCCGCGTCGAGCGCCGCGTTCGCCGCGCTCGCGAACTCGCACGCGCGCTCGAACAAATCGCATGCGCCCGCCGCGTCTCCGCGCGACGCCGCGAGCTCCGCGGCCTCTCGCACACGTTGCGCGGCGACGAGCGCGGCTACGTCGGCGTCCAACCTCAGTCCTCGTCTTCTTCTTGCACCGGCGCGGCGGGGCTCGCGCGTCCTCCGAGGAGCGCGTCCACGTCCGCGCCGACGAGCGCCGGCGGCAGGCCCTTCTCGCCGCGCGCCGAGGCCTCGCGATCCGCGCGCGTCGCGACGTCGGCGAGGATCCCTCGCTCGCGGTTGCGCCCGCCCGGCCCGCTCGAATCGACCCAGAAATAGCTGCGATCGCGCACGTCGACGTGGACGAACCCGCTCACCGGATAGACGCCCACGCCCATGTAGCCCATCTCGCGCGCGAACTTCGCGACGTCGTCGTCGCTCGCGCCAGGCACGACGATGTCGATCGCGCGCCCGCGCCCGTGCTGCGAGCCGCGGCTCGAAGCGATCGCCGCGGGCGTGCGGTAACCCGAGATGACGCGGATCTCCTGCGCGCCGAAGTGCGTTTGGATCCGATAGATCGCGTCGAGCACGCGTGGCTCGATCGGGTGCTCGTTGCCCGACGACGGCTCGCGGAGCAGGTGCGCGGCGCGATCGAGATCACGCGGCAAGAACCCGCCGCTCGGCGTGAGCGCGGAGAGCTCCATGCGCTCCTGCGTGTTCAGCGCGACGAGCGCGAGCTTCACGCGCCCCATGTCGTCGACGGGCGCCGCGCGATCGGCGACGGGCGTGTGCCACGAGCGCACGTAGGTGTTGTACGCGGGGCGCGCGACGGGGTGCGTCAGGTGCGGCGCCGTGCTCTGCGCGTGGTTCTGCGCGAACGCAGTCGCGACGATCGACGCGATCGCGAGCCCGAGGATCGGTGCAGCGCTGCGCACGGCGCTCCTCAGCGGCGATACGCGACGGCCCGCGCGAAGTCGAAGCGGAGCTCGCCGCCGTCGAGGCCGGGGATCGACAGCTTCTCGCGGCGCACGCGGTGAACGGTGAGCGTGCCTTCTTCGCCGAACGCGGAGGCCGGGATGACGCCGTGGCCGTCGTCCGAGAACGCGCAACGCGTGGAGCCCACGTCGACGTAGATCACGTCGCTGCCGGCGGTCCACGTGAGGTCCGCGCCCGAAGACGAAGACGATGCGTCGAGGGTCAATCGCACGGCCGCCGGAGCGTCCGGCGTCTTGGCGCGCACGGAGAACGCGGGCACGTCGGCGCTCCCGCCGACCATCACCGCGACGTTCGCGCCGCTCGGGATGGTGGCCTGGTCGATACGTGCAGAGTACACGCTGCCCGAAACGAGGTCGACGACGTCCGGGACCTGGCGCTGCGCGAGCGCGACGCGCTGGTTGTTCGCCTCGATCGAGATCGCGCCCACGTCGAGGAGCTCGACGGAGCGAGACGAGGTGTGATCGCGCACGGTCGCGCACTCGCCCACGGCGCGGCAAATCGAGGCCCGGCGCCGACGAGGCGCAGCGCGCCGTCGTCGATCGCGCCGCGAATGCGGACGAACCGCGCCGAGGCCTCGCCGCGCGACGACTCGTCGCTCACGGTGCGGTCCACCACGACCACGCCCGTGACGCTCGTGCTCTGGGCGTCGGCTTCTTCGCCCGAGCCGCTCACGACAGCCGAGCAACCGGTCGCCGCAAGGAACACGAGGGGCAGGAACGACGGAGCGTACCATGTGCGCCTAAAGGGTAGCTGGGCCGGATGGCCATCGCAAGTGGGCTTTGACCTGTGAGCTATGAGTATGAAATCGATACGCTGGTCGACGCCATGCTCTTCCTAGCGGCTTTTCCACCCGAGCTCGTGGCCCTCGATTCGCGGTATGTGCGTGAGACCGTCGGGGTTGGGCTCGTCGAGGCGGCGCTCGGGGCCGCGCGCGTCATCGCGGAGAAGAAGCCCACGCGCGTCGTCCTCCTCGGGACCGTCGGCGCGTATCCGGGCTCGGGGCTCGTCGTGGGAGACGTGGTCGTCGCCGAGCGCATCGTCCTCGCGTCGCCCTCCGGGGCGCTCGTCGACGCGATGCCCTCGTCGGTCGACGTCGACGCGTCGCTCGTCTCCGGAAGACGCGTCGTCGTCGCGACGACGCTCGCGGTCACCACCGACGACGCGATCGCGTCAGCGCTCGAAGCGGCGACTGGCGCGCACGTCGAGCACCTCGAGGCCTTCTCGGTCGCGCGCGCGTGCGCCCTCGCGAACGTGCGCTTCTCGGCGGTGTTCGGCGTGGCGAACGCCGTCGGCTCGCGCGGGCGAGACGAGTGGCGCGACAATCACGAGCGCGCTGCGGCCGCCGCGTGCGAGGCGTTCAGAAGTCCCACCACACTGCGCTCGCGGGAGTGAGCGAGAGCCCGTCGACGCGCGCGCTCACGCCGCCGAACGAGCCCCACACGGCCGCGTAGTCACCCTCGAGCTCGAGCGCGACGTGCACGTGACGAAACCCGATCGCCAAGCCCACGAGCCCGCCGACCGAGAAGCGATCGCCCTGGAGCTGCGGCCCCGGGTTCTGCGAGCCCTGCGGGACGGCCTCGGTGTTGCGCGGCTGGATCGAGTCGTGCTCGTAGCCGACGCGCGCGCCCATCCATGCATAATACAACCCTGCAGTGCTCTTCCACCCGACGAGGATCGGGAGATCACCGCCGAAGCCGAAGAGGTTCGCGTTGTCGACGCCGGGGAGCGTGTCGTTCTGCCGACCCGAGAACGCCGCGTCGAAGCCGAGCCCCACGGAGAGCGCCCACGCCGTCGGTTTATTTCCGAGCAAGAACGCGCGGCGCAGATCGATGCGCGCCCCGCGGCCCGTGTACATGATGCCGCCCTCGAAGTCTCCGCCGACGCCGACGCGCGCGCCGAAGACGGGCGACAGATCGGGCGCGATCGCGGCGGCGACGAGCGCGCCCTCGGCGTAGGTCGTGTCGATCGTCGGCGTCGTGTTCTGCGCTCGCGCGGTCGCCGCCGCGTTCGTCGCCGCGTTGAGGGAGGCGCCGAGGTTTCCGACCGCGGCGCGCGCCGCGATGCCCGCCTCGCCGCGCAGCTCTCCCGCGGGCAGGACCTGCGCCGGGTGGAGCAAGGGCGACGCCCCGCCGCAACCGACGAGCACACTCGCGCCGAGGAACGCGAGTGTCCTTCTCATCTCACTTGCGGAAGCGCGACGGGAAATCGTTCGAGTCGGCGCGCTTCTTCAGATCGCCGTCCTCGGGGTGGAGACGGAGCGCGCGATCGAGAAGGAGCTTCTCTTCTTCGCGGCGGTTCGGGTCCGGCAAGCAGCACTCGACGGGGCACACGGCCTGGCAGGCCTCGTGGTCGTAGAACCCGACGCACTCGGTGCAGAGCTCGGGATCGATCACGTAGATCTCGTCGCCCTCGGTGATGGCTTCGTTCGGACACTCCGGCTCGCACGCGCCGCAGTTGATGCAATCGGACGTGATGTAAGTCGTCATGAAATGCGGCGGAAAAGTAGGTGCGGCGAGGCCCCGTGTCAAATCCAACTCTTTTTCTGCTAAAGCAGCTCGCCAATGCAGTGGTTTCGCCTCGCAGCTCTGCTTGCCGTTCTCGGCGGATGTCAGCCGTCGGTCGGCGACCACTGTACCCAATCGACGGACTGCTCGGCCTTGGGCGACCGGCTCTGCGACACCTCGCAGCCGGCGGGTTACTGCACCATCTTCAACTGCCACCCGAACGAGTGCCCGCCAGGCTCGGGCTGCGTGGAGACGAACCCGAACGTCTTCGGCTGCCCGTACGACGACCGCCACGCGCCGTCGCGCCTCAGTCGGCAGCTGTGCCTCAAGACGTGCACGCAAGACAGCGACTGCCGCGAGAGCGACGGCTACGCGTGCATCACGCCCGAGAAGTACGGCGTCCTCGTGCTCGACACGGATCAGACGGAGCGCGTGTGCCTGCCCGCGACGAACTATTCGGTGAGCGACGCCGCGCAAGACGGCGTGGCGCCGGTGTGCAGCGTCTCGGGCCCGACGAACCCCGATTTCGACGCGGCGCCGGGGTATCAAGGCGACGCCTCGACCGACGCCGGCGCGGACGCGGCCGACGGCGCGGCTGACTCGGGTGCCGACGCGAGCGACGCTGCGACCGACGCGCTCGGCGAGTGACGCATGGCCACATACGTACGCGGCGCGCGCGCGGTCCTCGCCCGAACCCTCGAGGCGGCGGTCGTCGTCCTCGTCATGGCGACGCTCGTGTTCCTCGCGCTGCGCCTCTTGCCGGGCGATCCGGCGCGGCTCCTCCTCGGTGATCAGGCGTCGCCGGCGGACCTCGCGACGCTCCGCGCGGAGCTCGGGCTCGACCAGCCGATGTACGTGCAATATGCACGTTTCTTGCGCGGCCTCGTGACGCTCGACCTCGGGCCGTCGCTGCGCCACCCGAGCTCGGGCGCCGCGGCGCTCGTCACGCGCGCGCTGGTGCCCACGTCGGAGCTCGCGGGAGTCTCGGTCGTGATCGCGTCGATCGCGGGCACGCTCGCGGCGGTGCTCGCGACGGGGCCGTTCCTCGGCGCGCGCCGCGTGTGGGTGGAGCGCGCGGCGGTCGCGATCGCGTCGACGCCGCTCCTGTCGTTCGCGCCGCTCGTCACGTACGCGCTCGCCGTGCGCCTCCGCATCGCGCCGCTCCCGGGGGATCCGGACGCGGGCGCCGCTGGGCTCTTGCTCGCCTCGGGCCTGCTCGCGCTCCCGCTCGCGGCGCACGTGACGCGCGTCGGTCGCGCCGCGCTCGAGGACGTCGCGCGCGCGCAGTTCCTCGCGGTCGCGCGCGCCAAGGGCGCGAGCCCCGCGCGCACGTGGCTCCTCCACGCGCTGCCGCCGTCGCTCGGGCCGATCCTCGCGGTCATCGCGTCGCAGCTCGGCGCGCTGCTCGGCGGCGCGGTCGTGCTCGAGCGCCTCTTCGAGCGGCCGGGCCTCGGGACGTTGATCCTCGAGGCGTACGCGGCGCGTGACATGCCGGTGCTCGAGGGCGCGATCGTCGCCGCGGGCGCGCTCTTCGTCGTGGTTCAAGCGGTCGCTGCGGCGGCGCACGCGCTCGTCGATCCGCGGGTGCGCGCGTGACGCCCGCGCGCGCGCGGCGGCGCAAGCTCGGGTACGTCGCGCCGATCGCGGTCGTCGTGATCGTGTGCGCGGCCATCGCCCCCACGCGCGATCCGGAGCGGCTCGACCCTGCGCTCTCGTTCTGCTCGCCCGGGCTCGCGCACCCGCTCGGTTGCGGCGAGGCCGGCGTGGATCTGCTCGCGCTCGTCGCCCACGCGGTGCTCCGCGGCGCGGCGCTCGCGGTCGTGGTCGCCGCGGTCGGGCTCGTCGTCGGCGCGCCGCTCGGCGCGGCCGCCGCGATGGCTCGAGGGCGCTTCGAGCGCGGCGTCGATCGCGCGTGCGACTTGGTCCAGGCGATGCCGTCGTTCCTCCTCGCGCTCGCGGTGCTCTCGGCGGTGCGGACGCCGAGCCGCGTCCACCTCGCGTTCGTCTTCTCGCTCACCGCGTGGGCGCCGTTCGCGCGGCTCGCCCTCGCGCAGACGCGCGTCCTTCGGAGCGCGGCCTTCGTCGACGCCGCGCGCGCGCTCGGCGTCCGCGGCACGGGCCTCCTCGTGCGGCACGTGCTTCCGAACTCGATCGGCGTGCTCGCGGTCCAGCTCGGCGCGACCGGCGGAGCCATCGTCGTCAGCGAGGCCGCGCTCTCGTTCGTCGGCCTCGGCCCTCGAGGCGGCGTCTCGCTCGGCTCGGCGCTCGAGCAGGGCGTCTCGTGCATGCTCTTCGCGCCGCACGTGATGGCGGTCGCGGCGCTCGCGATCGTGGCGACGAGCGCGTCCGTCATCGCCGCGGGTCGCGCGATCGAGTAGAACTCCGCGCGTGAACATGTGGCTCCCGTCCCAGCTCCCGCGGAAGCTCTCCGCGTGCGAGCGCGACGTTCGCTCGGAGAAACCGGACGTGCGCGCGTCGGCGGTGACGGACCTCGTCGCGCACACGCGCGATCCGGAGACGCGCGAGAAGGCGCTCGCGCTGCTCGGCAAGGCCCTCGAGGACGAGTCTCCGAAGGTCCGCGCCCGCGCGGCGATCGCGCTCGCCGACGGAGACGGCGGCCACGTCCACGTGGACGCGCTCATCGCCGCGATGGACGACGACGACGACGAGGTGCGCCAGCTCGCGATGACCGCGCTCGGCGAGCTCGGCGACGCGAGCGCCGTGCCGCGCCTCGTCCGCGCCGCCGAGGACGCGCGCCCGTCGATGCGCTACCAGGCCGTCGATCGCGCTGTCGAAGCTCGACGCCGACGAAGAGACGCGCGTGAAGGCGCTCCTTCGCGCGAGCTCCGACGACGACTTCAACATCCGCTACATCGCCATGCGCCTCGCCGAGGAGCACTTCGCGAGCGAGGCGACCGAGCGCCTGCGCCTTCGCGCGGTCGCGCTGCTCGACGACGAAGAGCGAGACGTCGCGACCGCGGCCGCGATCTTCCTCGGCCACGTGGGCGACGACCGCGCGAAGCCGATGCTCCGGCGCATCGTCACGGGCGCGCTCGCCGTTCAACGCGAGGACGAGCGCGAGGCCGTGGAGCTCGTCGGCGCGCTCGACATGCGCGAGCTCATGCCCGACCTCGAGCGGCGCGCGTTCGGTCTCACGCGCCACCTCCGCGACACGTGCGCGTTCCACGCGACGATCGCGCTCGCGCGCATGGGGCACGCGCGCGCCGTCGCCGCGATCAAGAAAGACCTCGAGTCGCGCGACGAGAAGCGTCGCGAGGCCGCTTCCGTCGCCGCTTCACGCGCGCACCTCTGAACATGTACGAGGGCGTCCGCTTCGATCCGTCCGCGCGAGCCAAGAGAGGCCACGTCGAGAGCTATTTCCTCAAGATCAACGACCCGAAGGGCGAGCGCGCCCTCTGGGTCAAGGCGACGATCCTCGCGCGGAAGTTCGGCGCGCCCGTCGCGGAGAGCTGGGCGATCGCGTTCGAGCGCGGAAAGCCGCCGGTCGCGAAGAAGTCGACGATCCCGTACGCGACGGCCCGCTTCTCGCGCGACGCGATCGACATCGAGATGCCCACGCTGGCGCTCTCGTCATCGCGCGTGCGCGGCGCGCACGAAGGTCTCTCGTTCGATCTCGCGCTCGAGGATCCTTCGACGCCGATTTATCAGGTTCCTCTCAGGCGCCTCTACGACGACCGGTTCTCGACGTTGAAGCTCGTCTCGCACATGCCGAACCTCACGGCGCGCGGCGAGGTGCGCGTGGGCGATCGCGCGTGGAAGATCGACGGCTGGCGCGGCCTCCTCGCTCACAACTGGGGCCAGCACCACACGTGGGCGTACGCGTGGGCCCACTGCAACGTCTGGGAGCAAGGCACCGACCTCGTCTTCGAGGGCATGACCGGGCGCTCGCGCATCGGCCCGGTCCTCTTGCCCTCCACGCTCTTCTTCGTCCGCTACGGCGGCGAGACGCACGCGCTCAACCACGTCGGTCAGGTCTTCTTCCGAAACCAGGGCTCGATGACGTTTCGCCGCTGGAAGTTTTCGGGTCGCGGCCCCACGCTCTCCGTCACCGGCGAGCTCTCCGCGGAAACCGAAGACATGGTCGGCCTCCACTACGAAAACCCAGACGGCGCGATGACCTACTGCCTGAACAGCAAGCTCGCCTCCGCGCGCCTCTCGATCACGCCGCGCGACAAAGCGCCGTTCGTCGTCACCTCGCGCGCCGCCGCGCTCGAGATCGGCACGCGCGATCCGAGCCACGGCGTGAAGATGGCCGTCTGATGCGAACCAGAAGGACGTCGTTCGTCTCACGTCCGGCGCGCTCGCGCTCCTCGCCGCGGGCGTCTGGCTCGGCGGCCTGCTCGTGCTCGGGGCGATCGTCGCGCCCACGGTCTTTCGCGAGGTCCCCGCGCCGACGAGCGCCGACGCGATGACGCTAGTCTTCACGCGGTTCGACAAGCTCGCGATGACGTGCGCCGCGATCGTCGCCGTCGCCGAGGTCGTCCGGTATCGCCTCGATCGCCGCGCGGTCACGCGCGTCGACGTCGCGCGCCTCGCGATCATCGCGTCCGCTGGCGCGCTCGCGGTCATCCAAGGCGCGTGGCTCTCGCCGGCGATCGTCTCGCTCCACGAGAGCGGAGCGATCCGCGGGCTCGGTCCGCTCGGCGAGCGACTCGATCGCATCCACGCGTGGAGCGAGCGATGCGGCAAGACCGAGTCGCTGCTGCTCATCGTCCTCGTCGTGCTCCTCGTCCACACGCTGCGGCCAGGAGACGAACCCGCCTGATTTCCGGCCTATTCGTAGTTTTTCATCGTGCCAGGAAGTGGGGACCGTTGTCGCACGTTTCGGTTGACCTACTGGGACGCGTTCGTATACTGCCGCGCCGTTCGGGGGAAAACCGCAGTCCAATCGCGGTCAGTTGCAGAACATAAAAAACACGTCACGGTACCGTCGCGGGCTTTCTTAACAGCGTCCGCGATTTATGGAGGCGGATCATGCAGTGGATTAAGAGCGCGATGGTGGTTTCGAGTCTGATGGTGGCTGCGGGAGCTTTCTCGGTCGAAGGGTGCAGCAGCGGAGCGAAGCCGGGCGACGGCGGCACGGATGCGATCACGTCGGCCGACGTCAAGCCGAAGCCCGACAGCGGTGGCACACCGGACGGTGGCGGTGGCTGCCCCTCGTCGGCTCCGACGTGTGAGAGTCTGCGACGTGAGCGGCTTCTCGCCGGTTGCGCAGGTCACCCCGATCGGCCCGAAGGCCGGCAAGTGCCCGGCGGCGGACACGACGGCGTTCGTGACGGCCTGTCTCTCGGCCAACGCGACCTCGTCGACCTGCCAAGCGTGGCAGACCGCGGAGAAGACCTCGAACGCCAACTGCTTGTCCTGCGTCTTCACGCAGACCACGGGCACCGGCTGGGGCCCGCTCGTTTGCGACAACAACGGCTGCAAGCTGAACGTCCCGGGCTGCTTGGACCTCGCTCTCGGCCAGCAGAGCCAAGAGAACTCGACGTCGACCGGCTCGTGCGGTGACCACCTCAGCGCGAGCTACGGCTGCCAGGACACGGCGTGCGCGTCGTGCACGGGCACCGACTTCAGCACCTGCGTCAACGACGCGGTCGCTGGCGCAGTGCAAGAGCTACGCGGACGCGTTCACCAACGCCTCGTCGTGCTCGTCGCTCAACGGCGACACCGTCCCGGCGAACGTCAACAACTGCTTCCCGGCCTCGCAGACCGGCTACACCGACACGGAGTTCGCGAACTTCACGAACTTCTTCTGCGGTCAGTGATCTGAAGCAGCAGAAACCATGTTGAAACGGCGCCGCACGTTTGGTCCTCACCAGCGTGCGGCGTTGTTCTTTTTTGTTATGTGTGTTGTCGGGCCTGCATGTCACACGAGCTGCACCGAAGAGACTGGAGCTGCGCCGGTCATCGTCGAGGTCGACGCCGCGCCGGTGCTCGGGGCCCAGCACCCGACGCTCCAGCGCCGTCCGGTGATCCGGCAGATCACGCCGCTCAGCACCGACACGGCCGCTCCGTCCTCGTCCGCGCCGTAGTCGCGCTCTTCGCGACGACGTGGGTCGTCGCGTGCTCGAGCTCGTCGGAGCAACTGAAGGACGCGGGCCAAGACGCCAAGACAGACGCGAGCGCGCCGCTCGACGCCTCGAGCGACGTGCCCTCCGCGTGCGGACCCGTCGACGTCAGCGGCTACCAACCGCAGACGCTCATGCCGCCGAACGCGCCGCACGCGAACAAGTGCACGACGCAGCAGCTGAGCGACTACGCGCAGTGCCAGGGCGCGAAGATCACGTCCTACTGCAGCGAGTTCGCCGACGGTCAACCCGGCCAGACCTGCCGCGAGTGCATCGAGACGCAGGCCACCGCGATGCGATGGGGCGTCATCGTCTTCACCGGCCCGAGCGGCTCGTACAACATCGAGGGCTGCGTCGACGACGCGCTCTCCCAGGTCGCGGACGAGAAAGCGAGCGGCGGAAAAGGCTCGTGCGGAGACGCGCTCTTCGCGTCCTACGGCTGCCAAGAGACCGCGTGCGCCGCGTGCAAGGGCAGCGAGTTCGACGCGTGCGTCACCGACGTCGTGCAGACGGGCTGCAAGGCGTACGACGCGGTCGTCGAGTCGAAGACCGGTCCGTGCGCGGCGCTCCTCTCCGACGCCGCGCCCGCCGCGATCGAAGCCTGCTTCCCCGACACGAAGATCACCGACACCGACGCAACAACAAGTCGACTGGCTGACCCGAATGGCCAGCTACATGTGCGGCCCGTGAAGGCGCTCGCGCTCACGCTCATCGCGCTCACGACCGCGTGCGCGACCACCGCGACGACCGACGGCGGCGCCGACGGCGGGCTCGACGCGATCGACGAGCCGCTCCCGTGTCAGGCCGACGCCGGCGTGCCCGACGGTAACTTTGGCTTCATCAGCCCGACGAGCCCGCCGCACCAGAACGCGTGCACGCAGTCGCAGATCGCGGACTACGCGCAGTGCCAGGGCGCGAAGAACACCTCGCTCTGCACGCAGTTCAAAGCCGGCGGCCCGTCGGCCGCGTGCGGCGCGTGCATCGAGACGCAGCACGACGCGCCCGACGGCGGCACGAACACCTGGGGCGTCATCGTGTTCAGCGGGTCGACGGCGTTCTTCAACGTCGAGGGGTGCGTCAACGACGCGCTCGGTCAGACCGATCCCGCGAGCTCGTGCGGGCAGAAGCTCTTCGAGCTCTACACGTGCCAAGCCGCGGCTTGCAGCACGTGCACGGGGACCGACTTCTCGAACTGCGAGCTCGAGACGCTCCACGACGCGTGCTCGAAGGAGAACGACGCGGCGTTTTCTCCGACCGGCCCGTGCGGCGCGCTCGTCGGCGACGTCGTGCCGCCCGACGTCTTCAATTGCTTCCCGGACACGTCGATCACCGACACCACGTCGCAACAAGTCGACTGGGTCACCCGGATCGTCACCTACATGTGCGGCCCTTGAATCGTGATATGACAAAGGCATGTCCTATCTTTCTCGACGCGCGTGGTTTTTGATCGGGACAGCGGCGCTCTTTTCGAGCGGCGCGGTCGGCGTGGCGTGCTCCGGACCGAGCAACCCTGACGGCGGTGGCCCCGACAGCGGCGGCGACAGCACGACGGGAACCGACAGCGGCAAAGACGGCTCGCAGGGGAACGAGGGCGGCGGGCCCGATGGCGGACCCCACCACCTGCGAAGCGGGCATCAGCGGCACGTGCGACATCGTCGCGCAGAACTGCGGCTCGGGTCAGGAGTGCACGGTCGTCCAAGACGACGCGGGCTTCTCCACGAAGTGCATGAACAACACGACGGGCTCGATCAAAGAAGGCTACGCGTGCACGCCGTCGAAGACGGGCAACGTGTGCGTCGCCGGCCTCGAGTGCATCAGCAACCGCTGCGCCAAACACTGCTGCTTGGGCGACGACAGCGCGTGCGGAAAGGCCGTGCCGGAAGGGTACCTGGGTCGCTGCGACATCAACGTCTCGGTCGTGACGAACGGGCCCGGCGTCTACAGCGTCTGCTCGTACAGCGCGGCCTGCGAGCCCTTCAAGCTGCAGCCCTGCACGTCCGGCGCGGCTTGCTTCGTCAGCGACTCGCAAGGCACGTCGACATGCACCCCGCTCGATGGCAAGAACATCGCGGAGCACCAGCCGTGCTCGGGGTTGAACGACTGCGTCTCCGACGGCATGGGCTGCTACAACTCGGGCGACGGCGGCACGTGCCAATGGAACTGTTACAACAAGGGCCAAAGCGGCCCGTACGACACGCAGATCGCGGCGGACGCCGGTGCAGGCAACGGCGGATGCCCGTCCGGCGAGAAATGCAACCTGATCAACTGGAGCGGCACGCTCCCGACGTGGTTGGGCATCTGCGGGAAGTGACCGACCTCGAGCTCGACACAGGCCTCCTCCGCGTCCTTCGAGACGACGGCACCGCGGATCCCGAGACGGATCCGCGGCTGCCCGAGGCCGTGCTCCTTCGCGGCTACCGCGAGATGCGGCGCCTGCGCTTGCTCGACGCGCGCATGATCGTCCTGCAGCGCCAGGGTCGCGTCGGCTTCTACGGCGCGGCGCACGGCCAAGAAGCGACGCCGATCGCGACCGGCTTGATGCTCGAGCCGAGACGACTGGGTCTTCCCCGCGCTGCGCGAGCAGAGCGTGATGCTCGTGCGCGGCTTCCCGCTCGATCAATTCGTCGCGCAGGTCTTCGGCAACTCGGGCGACGTCCTCAAAGGGCGGCAGATGCCGAGCCACCAATCGGGCCGCTCGGTGAACCAGGTCTCGTGGTCGTCGTGCATCGGCCCGCAGATCCCGCAGGCCGTGGGCTGCGCGTGGGCGATGAAGATGAAGAAGCGACCCGACGGTCGCGGTGGGCTTCTGCGGCGACGGCGCGACGAGCCAGCCCGACTTCCACAACGCGCTCAACTTCGCGGGCGTCTTCCACACGCCGAGCGTGATCGTCTGCCAGAACAACCACTGGTCGATCAGCGTGCCGACCTCGCGCCAGACCGCGTCGCAGACGCTCGCGATCAAGGGCCGCGCGTACGGCGTGCCGAGCGTCCGCGTCGACGGGAACGATTTACTTGCACTATGCAAGGTCCTCGGCGACGCGTTCGCGCGCGCGCGGAGCGGCGGCGGCCCCACGTTCGTCGAGTCGCTCACGTATCGAATCGGCGCCCACTCGACGAGCGACGACCCGACGCGCTACCGCAGCGAAGAAGAGGTCGAGGCGTGGAGGAAGAAGGACCCGCTCGACCGCCTCCGCAAGCACCTCGTCGGCAAGGGCCTCCTCGACGACGCCCGCGACGCGGAGCTCGAGAAAGAGCTCCAGGACGAGATCAGCCCCGCGATCAAGAAGGTCGAAGAGCTCCCCGCGCCCGATCGCTCCTCGCTCTTCGAGGACGTCTACGCGACGCCCACGTGGAACCTCGTCGAGCAGCGCGAGCTCCTCGCGAAGATGCCGCCCGCGCCGCACCACTGAAGGCTCACGGATCCCAGAGGAGGCCGAGCGCGAATTGGAGCGCGGGGCCCGCTTGCGTGAAAGACGTGAAGCCGGGCTCCGAGTAGAACGCGACGAGCGCGCCGAGCTCGGGCATGAGCGCGACGTGGTGCGTGAGCTGCCACACGAACCCAGCGGACGCGCCCGCGAACCAGAACTGCGCGGGGTGATCCAGATTGCCGACGCCGAATCGCATCTGATAGACGACGCGCGGCGCGATGACGAATTGGTGGCCGCCCTTCACGTTGAAGCCCACGAGGAGCGGGACCTCGAGGGCGAGCTTGTCCTCGAGCGTGTACGCGAGGCCCGGCGCGACGAGCACGTCGACGCCGGAGCTCTTCGACTCCGAGCGATGGAGCTGCACGCGCGCCGCGAGCGACGCGCCGTAGTCTCCGACGCGAACGCCGAGGTCGAGCGCGTCGGTCACGCCGTAGCGCGCGCCGATCTCGAACGAGGGGCGAATGTTCGAGTCGCCCTCGAGCGTTCCGGTGCCGGTCGCGCCCGTCGCGACGAGCACCTCGAGGCGCCTTCGCTCCACGGTGCGCGCGCGCCCGAGCGTCGTGAACGCGTAGCAACCGGACACGAAGGGCACGAGCGCCGCGACTACGGACAGACGCCGACTGGATAAATCCAAGTGCCTCCGAGGTAAGCCTGTCCGTCGCCGAGCGTCCCGCCGAAGAGGACGATGTTGTCGTGCGCGGAGTCGAAGACGAGCGACGCGTGGTCGTGCGCGTCGGGGAGCGCGGAGACGTGGAGCATCGAGAACCGCGCGGGGCCGCGCAGCGAGAGCACGTCGGTGAGCGCGGTGTCGTAGTTGTCGACGTGGTCTCCGCCGGCGAGGTAGAGACGCGCGCACTTCGGATCGACCGCGTACGCCCAGTGCGCGCCCGCCGCGGTGCCGCCTTCGGTCCCGATGCGCGACCACGCGTGCGCCGCGAGGTCGTAGCGCCACGTGCCGTCGCGAACGAACGCGACGTCGTGGCCCCCGTTCACGACGAGCGACGTCGTCGATGTACGCCATCGCGCCGCACGTGCGTGACGAGGGCGCGTCGCCGTCGTTCGGGAGCTCGGTCCACGTCGACGTCGCGAAATCGAGCTGCCAGAGATCGCCGAACACGCTCATGAAGCCTTCGCCGCCGTAGAACCACGCGCGCGTGCCGTCCGACGCGTAGTGCGCGCGCTGTCTCCCGCCCGGACCCTTCGGGAGCTCCGACCACTGGAGCGTTCGGAGATCGAGCGCCCAGACGTCGTCGAACATCGTCGCGAGGCCCGTTCGCCCGCCCACGAGGATCATGCCGATCGCGGCTGGGATCGACCACCGCCGACGGGTTCACGCGCGCCGCGGGCGCCGGTCCGCTCGGCGAGAGTTTCGTCCACGTTTCACGATCGAGGTCGAGCGACCACAGGTCCGCGAGCTCGCCGTCCGCGCTCTGCCCGCCGAAAACGAGCATGCGATGGCGCGCGTCGTCGTAGACCGCCGCGTGACCCCATCGCGCGCTCGGTCCCGCTGATTCGAGCCGGTTCCACGCGGGCGCCGACGGATCGAGCGGGGTCGTGCACGCGGCGCACAGCGCGAAGAAGAAGGCCTGCCGCGGCAGCAAGGGTGCAAATCCTTTGGTGGGCGCGTGCGTATAACCCGCATGCGCAAACTCACGGTACTACCTTTCATCGCCTTCCTGACCGGATGCGGGGCCTCCGCCTCCTCCTACGTCCACACGCCGACCGACACGACGCTCGGGCGCGTCGTCGTTTACCGGAACGGTGTCGCGTATTTCGAGCGCACGGCCGACGTGAAGGACGACCACCTCGACTTGCAGGTGCCGGCCGACAAGGTCGACGACTTCCTCAAGTCGCTCACCGTGGTCGACGCCCAGACGGGCCAGCCAGCGCCGATCACGTACCCGACGAAGCCACCCGCGTCGATCGCGGGGCTCATCGACATGCGCATCGGGCTCGCGAGGGGCTCAGGACACACGATCTGAAGCTCTCCTACGTGACCGAGGCTCCGTCGTGGAAGCCGAGCTACCGCGTGGTGATCGGAAACGAGCGGGAAGGTGAACCTCGAGGCGTGGGCGATCGTCGACAACACGAGCGGCGAGGACTGGAACAACGTGAAGCTCGGCGTCGGCTCGAGCTCGGCGCTCTCGTTCCGCTTCGACCTGCGCTCGGTGCGCTTGGTCGAGCGCGAGACGCTCCAGCAAAACGATTTGTTCGCGCTCGCGCCGCCGACGGGCGGCTCGACCTACGGCAACGAGGCCGTCCAGAAGAAGCTCGTCGCGGATCTCGACGACACGACGATCGCGGCGGCCGAGGAAGCAGAGAAGACGAAGGAGCAGCCGGTCGCCATGACGGGCCAGTCCGCGCCGTACGCCGCGCCGTACGGCGGGATGGGCGCGGGAGGCGGCGGCGAACATGAGCAAGCACGGCGGCACACGAGCCCGCACGGTGCCGCGCACCCGGCCGGCGGAGACGAAGCCGGAGCTCGACGGGCATCCAGCGCATGGCGCGCGCGCTCCAGTCCGCGCCAGACCACGTCGTCGTCGAGGGCTTCGCCTCGACCGGCGACGGAGACAAGAACGCCGCGAGCCTCGCGCGCGCCAACAAGATGCGCGATCAGCTCGTTCGAAACGGCCTCGACCCGAGCAAGGTCGTCGCGGTCGGTCGCGGCGAGCAGAGCGGACGAAACGGCGGCGTGCGCGTCATCGAGGCGCCGAAGCAAGATCAGCATGGGCAAGGACAAGCGAAGGCTGGAGGCGACCGCGACGGCAGCCCCGAAGCGCAGACGCAGGCGCAGGCGGCCGATCCGATCGGCACGTCGCACTTCGAGTCGGGCAGCGTGACGAGCGTCGCCGCGCGGCACGAGCGCGATGGTGTCGATCATGCACACCGACACCGACGGCGAGGTCGTCTACCTCTACGATCCGGAGAGCGCGCGCGGCAACGCGCAGTTCCCGTTCAAGAGCGTGCGCCTCAAGAACCCGACCGACTCGGCGCTCGAGACCGGACCGGTCACGCGTCTTCGGCGAGGGACGCTTCATCGGCGAGGGCATGGCCGAGCCGATCCCCGCGCGCGCGATGGCGTTCGTTCCGTTCGCGCTCGATCGTCAGATCGTCGTCGACAAGGGCGACGACGAGTCGCGACGCGATCTCGCGCATCATCACCGTGCAGCGCGGCGTCTTCTCGACCGAGGTGCAGCACACGAAGAAGACCACGTTCACGCTCTACGAACCGCCTCGGCGAGCGCGCGGTCGTCTACGTGCGCCACACGGTGGCGCCCGGCTACAAGCTCACGAAGACGCCGACCGGCGCGGGCGAAGAGAAGCTCGGCGCGGCGAACCTGTTCCGCGTCGTCGTCGAGCCGCACAGCAAGGCGGAGGTCGGCATCGAGGAGGCCACGCCGGTGTTCCGCACGATCGACGTGCGCACGCCCGCGGGCATCGAGCAGGTGCGCGCGTACCTCTCGCACGCGGTCGTCGAAGGCCCGCTCAAGGCGAAGGTCGACGAGCTCCTCAAGCTGAACAAGGACATGGCCGACATCGAGCAGCAGATCCAGACGACGCGCGAGCAGATGGCCGAGTACCGCGAGCGCATGGACGAGCTCCACGACGCAGATCTTCACGCTCAAGGCGGTGAAGACCGCGGGCCCGCTCATGGCGAACCTCGAGAAGAAGATGGGCGAGGTGAGCGATCGCCTCTCGAAGTCGACGATCGACGTCGTCACGCTCCAGGAGCAGCTCATGGTCGCGCGCATCCACTTCCAGGACGGCGTCGCGGATCTGTCGCTCGAGAAGAAGGACGACAAGAAGGTCGCTACGACCAAGTAGACCGAGGTCGCTACGGAAACTGAGCGGTGCCCGTCACCGTCGCGCTCGCGACGACGGCAGGCATCGCGTCTTCGAGCGTGGCGCCCGTGCTCGACGTGATGCGCACTGTGTACGGCCCGGGCCCGACGCCCTGGTCCACGACGAAGTAGTTGTAGTCTGCACGCGTCACGCTCGTGTACGCGCCGGCGCCGGTCTTGTACTCGAGCTTCGCGATCGCGTACTTCGCGTTCCGAACCTGGATCGCCGTCCAATACTGCGAGCTCCCGTCCTTGATGAAGTACTGCACGGGCCCTTGCGGGGCGCACGCGACGACCTGCCACGTGATGGGGACGTTCCCCGCGGAGACGTCAGCGATCTTCGCGAAGGCCTCTTGGCTCAGATCGAGGTGCCCCGTCTCGCAGCCCGGGCACTGATCGACGATGCGCACCGTGACCTGTCCGAGCGGCCCCGTGATCTGCACGCATTCGCCGCAGACCGCGCTGCCGTTCCACTCGGCCGCGTCCATCGCGGCGACGTCGAGATCGTTCGGCGACGGATCGAACCCGCAGTTCCCGCTTCCATCCGCGGAGTAATACGTCGCGCGCCCGTTTTCAGGTTGCCCGAGCGGCGGCGTCGACGCGTCGGGGCTCCCACTCGGTGATGACGAGGAGCACGCGCACACGCACGCAGCGATGACGGTGAAGGCGCGAAATCGCATCGTCACCCAATGTATCACTCACTCGACGACGACTGCCGCCTTCGACGTGCAGTACGCGGGGTCGCAATTCGAGCCGCTGATCGGGTGCTCCGAGTACGAGTAGTCGAGCGACTTGGTCGTGAGGTCACCGGCAATGGATTGCGTGCTTTGCCACGTGCACCCGTCGCTCCAGTCGAACGTCGTCATGGCTTCGATCACCACGCCGCCGCCCTTGTCGACGTGGCCGGTGAACGGCACCTCGAAGTCTGCCTCGGCTGCACCCGTCACGCAGTCCCAGGTGAGCGGCGTCGTATGGTTCGAGACCTTCTCGTCGATCCAGCAGGTCCCAGGCGTCGGCGTGATGGTGCCCACCGCGAGGATGACGCTGCACCCCGCATCCGCGACGACGTCCGAGGCGGCGTCGTGGTGATCCAGCGCCGCGTCGTGGACGTCGGACGCGGACGCGTCTTCGACTTCGAGGGTTCCGGCGATTCTCGGAGCGAGCGCCGCATGCGGTGAGGAGCAACGCGGACGCAGCGACCAAGCCCCTCATGTCTCGAAATCGTAGCACCGCTCGTCACGGTGGCGCGTGTGGGCGCTCGTCGAAGCGCACGAGACCTCTTCTGCGCCAACCCGTTCCGCCAAGCCATGTCTTCGGCGCGTACACGGGGCACGCGTCGTCCGGCGTGTCGACGCGCTCCACGAAGCCGTCGAACCACGGCGCGGACGAAAACGCATCGACGCCGCTCGCGACGCGCGCCCCGTGCTTCTTCGCGTTCATGAGCACGTAGACGAGCGCGTTCCGCACGGCGCGCGGGGTCTCGAGCGCGCGTGCGTGGTAGCGATTGCCCCAAACGCTGCCGCGCACGCGGAGCGCGCGATTCACGGCGCGCGCGAGGCGAATCGCGAGGCCGCGGAGGCCGCGCGAGAGGACGTCTTTGTCGTGCGCCTCGACGATGAAATGCGCGTGGTCGTTTTGGATGGAGAACTGAACGACGCGGAACGCCTCGCCGACCGCGGGCGAGCGATTCGCCTTGCGGATGGCGTCGCGAACCTCGCGAAAGATGCCTTCGTCGCGAAGCGGCGGAAGCCCCGCGCGCGCGCGCAACGTGACGTGGACCGGGTGCGCGGTGCGATGAATCGGGCGCTCGCGGTGCGGCACGCCCGGACGCCCCGGCTTCACGCGCTGGCGACCCGCGCCAGCGCGCTTGCCGCCCCACGTGCGGAATGGGAGGTCCGTTTGCGCCAACATGATTGGGCTATATTTATACTTCGCCATGGCCACGTCAAAGGACGGGCGGCGCGTTTCAGATCGTCTTGCAGCCGAGCCGAATCAGAACGTTCCCGCGATGCTCGTCGGCGAGACGCGAATGCCCAGGCCAGCGGCCTTGTCGCCGGCGGCGAACAGCGGCGCACCGATTGTGCCGTCGTTTTTGCGGTCTCCAAGCTCGAGCAGGATGTCGCCGTTGCCGAGCAGCCCTCGGCGAGGTTGAAAAAGCTCACGCCGAGCAGCACGAGCCCCGTGCAGGCCGAGGCCGCAGCGCAGACCGCCGCCAGGCCTGCTTGCAGGGCGCCCCGCCACGTCTTCGATATGGCCTTCTGTCTAGCTTGGCGTCGCCGGGGTTTATCTCTACATTCCACGCGCCATGGCGAACAAAGCGTACGACGTGATCGTGATCGGCGGCGGACCCGGCGGGTATGGGTGCGCCATTCGGCTCGGGCAGCTGAAGCAAAAAGTCCTCTGCGTCGAGAAGGAAGAAGTCGGCGGCGTGTGCCTCAACTGGGGCTGCGTGCCGAGCAAGGCGCTCATCGCGGCGATCGCACACGTACGAGAAGGCGAAGGACGGCGCGTCCATCGGGCTCATGGCCGACAACGTCCGCATGGACGTCAACAAGATGCAGGACTGGAAGGAGGGCATCGTCAAGAAGCTCACCGGCGGCATCAAGGGGCTCTTCCGCGGCAACGGCGTCGACCTGCTCTACGGAGAGGCGCGCTTCGTGTCCGCGAAGCAAGTCGAGGTGAAGACGCGCGAGGGCGGCACCGAGACGATCGACGCGACGAAGGCGATCGTGATCGCGACGGGCAGCTCGACGATCGAGCTCCCGACGTTCAAGTTCGACGGCAAGCAGCTCATCGGCGCGCGTGACGCGGTCAGCCTGCGAAACGTCCCGAAGCGCCTGCTCGTCATCGGCGGCGGCGTCATCGGCCTCGAGCTCGGGACGGTGTACCAGAAGCTCGGCGCGGAGCTCACCGTCGTCGAGGCGACGGCGTCGCTCCTTCCGGGCACCGATCCGGATCTCACCGCGGTCGTCGAGAAGAAGCTCGTCAAGCACGGCGCGAAGATCTTCAAGAACGCCAAGGCGATGGGCTACGAGAAGCAAGCCGACGGCTCGCTCGCGGTTCGCCTGGATCTCGGCGGCGGCAAATTCGAGAACGTCATCTGCGACGTCGTCTTGACCGCGGTCGGCATGCGGCCGAACAGCGCAGGGCCTCGGCCTCGAGAAGATCGGCGTGAAGGTCGAGAAGGCTTCATCCCGACGGACTCGCAAGGACGCACGAACGTCCCGGGCATCTACTGCATCGGCGACGTGAGCGGCTTCCCGATGCTCGCGCACAAGGCGACGAAGGAGGGCGAGGTGATCGCCGAGGTCATCGCGGGCCACAAAGGCGGCGAAGGACTGGGTCTCGATCCCCGCGGCGATCTTCACCGATCCGGAGATCGCCGTCGCCGGCCTCTCGGAGACGCAAGCGAAGGAGAAGGGCGTCGAGGTCCGCATCGGGAAATTCCCGTACTCCGCGCTCGGTCGCGCGATGGCGAACAACGAGACCGAGGGCTTCTTCAAGGTCGTCGCGGACAAGAAGACCCACGAGGTCCTCGGCGTTCACATCGTCGGCACCGCAGCGAGCGACATGATCAGCGAGGGCGCGCTCGCGCTCGAGATGCACGCGTTCCTCGAGGACGTCGGCCTCACGATCCACCCGCACCCGACGCTCGGCGAAGGCATGATGGAGGCCGCACATGAACGGCCTCGGTCACGCGATCCACATCTTGAACCGCTGACCCGCGCGCGTCACGATGACGCGTGCGCATCGCGTTCGTCGCCGCTTGGTCTCTCCTTGCGTGCTCGTCACAAGAGGTCGCCGACGCTTCGACCGAAAAACCCGGCGCGACGTGCTCGACATCGACGCAGTGTTGCTCCGCGTCGTGTGAAGCGGGGACTTGCAACTGAGATGCGTCAGCCGAACGACTTCTTGATCCCGAGCTCCTTCATTTTGTGCGTCAGGGTTCGGACGGGCATCTTGAGGAGCTTCGCGGCCTCGGTCTGATTGCCGTTCGCGCGACGGAGGGCCTCGAGGATCATGTCGGTCTCGAGCTTCTGGGTCTGCTGCTTCACGCGCTCCTTGAAGTCGATCGGCGCCTCGGGCGCGTCGGGCGCGGCGGTGACGCGCGGCTGCGCCGTGTTCTCGCGAACGCGCGCGGGGAGGTCGGCCTCGGTCACGAGCTCGCCGCGCGCGATGACGACGGCGCGCTCGATCGCGTTCTTCAGCTCGCGCACGTTTCCGGGCCACGCGTAGCGTCGGATCAGATCGAGCGCCGCGGGATCGAAGCCGCGCACCGCGCGAGCCGCTCGACGCGTTCGCCTCCGAGAGGAACGCGCTCGCGAGCGGCTCGATCTCCTCGGGGCGCTCGCGGAGCGGCGGCAGCTCGAGGACCACCGCGTTCAAGCGATAGAGCAAATCGCGCCGAAAGCCGCCGCGCGTCGCACATCGGCCTCGAGGTCGCGGTGCGTCGCCGCGACGACGCGCACGTCCACGTCGATCTCGCGATCGCCGCCGATGCGCATGAGCTTCTTCGTCTCGAGCACGCGGAGGAGGGCGGCCTGCGCGGCCGGCGAGAGCTCGCCGATTTCGTCGAGGAACACCGTGCCGCCGTGCGCCTGCTCGAAGAGCCCCTTGCGTTGTTCTGTCGGCGCTCGTGAACGCGCCGCGCTCGTGACCGAAGAGCATCCCCTCGACGAGCGTCGCCGGGATCGCGCCGCAGTTGATCGATCGCAGTGGCGCGCCGCGGCGTGGGCTCTGGTCGTGGATGGCGCGCGCGATGAGCTCCTTGCCCGTTCCCGTCTCGCCGTGAACGAGCACCGGGAGCATCGACGCAGCGACGCGCGCGATCTCGTCGAGCACCTCGGTCATGCGCGCGCTCCGGACGATCATGTTGGGCGGAGCGGGCGCGGAGGTCGTCGCCGCGAGGCCGCGCTTGTGCGACGCGCGCACCGCGGAGACGAGCTCGTCGGCGGACGCCGCGTCCTCCGGGAGCACCGCGAGGCCGATCTTCTTCGCGCCCGCGAGCGCGGCGAGCTCCCGCGCGCGGGTCATCGCGGCTTCGCGTCCGAGCTCCGGGAGCATCACGAGCGCCGTGTCGTCCGCGTAGATGCCGATGCGATCGGCGGGACGGAGCGCCGCCGCGACGCGCGCCGTCCACTTGCTCACGTGGTCGCCCGAGAGCATCACGACCGAGACGGGGCGCGCGAACGTCTGCGCGCGCTTCACCTCGTCCTCGAGCGCCGCGACGAACCGATCGTGCCCGTCGAGCCCGAAGGCGCCGCGACCCGGGACGACGTGCAGCGACGCGGTCACGTCTCCGATTCGGATCACGTCGCCGAACGAGGCGCGCGCCTTCTCGATGCGCGCGCCGTTGACCCACGTTCCGTTCGTCGACTCGAGATCCTCGAGGGTGACGCCGCCGGCGTCCGCCGTGAAGCGAACGTGCTGCCGCGAGAGGCTGCGATCGTCGACCACCGCGTCGGCGGGGTAGCTCCGGCCCACGACGACGCTCGCCCCCGCCCGTAGCGGCACGACCTTCACGCCATCACGGTGATAGAGGAGCAGCGACGGCTCCGGCGCCCGCGTCGAAGGCGGCTCGCGCTTCATCGTCGACGGATCCGCTGCAGGCGGGACGTCGCCACGTCGAGGTGTGCGGTCGTCGGTCATGAAGCGCCCAGAGCATACACGCGCGGTCGCGTTGCCGAACCCGGCAAACGTTTGCCGGCGTGTCCGCGTCGCCTGCACGAAATCAGCTGAAAATAGGCCTCTTCGAGGTTGGCCCGAGCCTTGAAGAGGGAGCGTCGCAGGAGGAGATGAACATGATTCTCGCAATTCTCGCAGCGCTCATTGGTGTAGGTGGTGGCATCCTCGCGGCGTCGTCGCTCTTCGTGGGGAAGTCCCCGGGCGCCGCAGAGAAGCTCGCCAAGCTGGCCCAGTATCAGGGCTACATCGGTCTCTGCATGTTCGGTTGGGGCATGTGGGAGCTCATCGACGCCGTGCTCACGCTCGGCCAGCTCGGGTCGCACCCGCTTTTGTGGGGGTTCCTGCTCTCGTCGGGCGTCGCCGATTTCGGCGTCGGGATGCTCCTCGGGTTCGGCCTCATCTCGACGTACGCCTTCCGCGGCAACGCGATGGCCATCGAGAAGGGCGACATGATCCGCCGCTCGCTCGTGAAGTTCCAGGTCCCGCTCGGGTTCCTCGCGATCATCACGTCGATCGCGTACGCGGTGCTCTGGGTGGTCTGACGCAAGAGCTGGCGAAAGCGAAGGCGCGGGCCCCGTCGAGCGACGGGTGCTCGCGCCTTTCGCGTTTGTTATCATCCGGGACGTGGACTCCCTGCCGCGCGTCGTCGATCGCTACGAGCTCCTGTCGGTGCTCGGCTCGGGCGGGTTTGCCACCGTGTACCGCGCCCAGCACGTGCACACGCAGCAGCCCGTCGCGGTGAAGATCCTCGCGCAGCGGAGCGGCGCCGATCGCTGGCTCACCGAGGCGCGCGCGGCCGCGGCGGTGCAGCACCGAAACGTGGTTCGCGTGCTCGACTGCGGTCGCTCGGGCGACGACGTGTTCATCGTCATGGACCTCGTCTCGGGACCCACGCTCGCCGACGTGCTCGCGCAGACCGGCGCGCTACCGCCGCAGCGCGCGATCGGCATCGCGGTGCAGATCCTCGACGGCCTCGCCGTCGCGCACGCGCGCTCGATCGTCCACCGCGACATCAAGCCGCCGAACATCCTCCTCACTCAAGACGCGGACGGCTCTGATTTTCCCAAGATCCTCGACTTCGGCGTGAGCAAGCAGCTCACCGAGGTCTCGAGCACGCTCGACGGCACCGCGATTGGGACGCCGGGCTACATGGCGCCGGAGCTCTTCGGCGGCGCGCGCTACGCCGATCCGCGCGTCGACATCTACGCGCTCGCGGCGACGCTCTACGAGATGCTCTCGGGCAAGCTGCCGTTCGCGGCGCGCACGTACGAGGAGCTCGTCGTGCAGGTGGCGACCACGCGTCCCGCGCCGCTCCTCACGGTCGCGCCGCACGTCGGACCCGAGATCGCCGCCGCCGTCGATCGCGGTCTCGCGCGCGATCGCGAGGCGCGCTGGCAGACCGCGGAGCAGTTCGCGTCCGCGCTCCGCGGCGCGCTCATGGGCATCGCGCCGCCCTCGTCCGACGGCTTCCAAGCGACGCTCTACGCGACGAACGTGCCGATGACGCCGCTCTCGCCGCGCGTGCCCACGCTCGCGGTGCCCGAGCCGAGCACGCTCCGCACCGCGCCGCCTCCCGTCGTGAGCACTGCGAGCCGCAACGAGACGCGCAGCAGCGGCGCGCTCCCGTGGGTCATCGGCATCCTCGGCGTCGCGCTCCTCGCGAGCGTAGGCGGCGCGCTCGTCGCGTGGCGCGTGCTCCGCCCCTCCGTGAACGCGCCCGCGCCCGTCGCCGTCGCGGCCGCCACGACGAGCACGACGAGCGTCGCGACGTCGCCTCCGCGCGAAAACGACGACGCGGTTCCCTCCGCGAGCCCGACGCAGACGCAAGCCGCCGTCACGCCGTCCGCGACGAGCAACCCGAAGGCGTCGCATCCATCGACGCCGGCGTCTCCGCTGGGCATCGCGTTCAAGTTCCCAGCCGAGACCGTGGGGCAGGTCTCGGCGACCTCCGTCGACTCGCTGTCGCAGCTCGTCGCCGCCAAGGCGCAGCGCTGCCGCCCCGATCACGGCTCGCCGCCGGTGCGCGCGCGAGTCCTCTTCCACGTGCACGACGACGGCAACATCGCTCTCCCGGCGCCGGCATCGGATCCGGGCGACGTCGCGACGGCGCGGTGCCTCGCGACGTTCTTCAAGGAGACGGCGAGCCCGAAGACGTTCAACCCCGGCGGCAGCGGTATCGTCACCGTCGAAGCCAGACTCGATCCGCGGTAGCTCGTTGTCGCTCGTCGGTCGCACAGTCGCTGGTCGTTACAAGATCCTCTCGCTCATCGGAAAGGGCGGGATGGGCTCGGTCTACGAAGCGGAGCAAACGGATCTCAAGCGCCGCGTCGCGGTGAAGGTGCTCACGAACGCGGCCGAGGCGAACGACGTGCTCCGCTTCAAGCAAGAAGCGCTCGCCGCCGCCGGCCTCGCGCACCCGAACATCGTCCAGGTGATCGACTTCGTCGAAGGTGGGAAGTCCGACGAGCCCGTGCTGGTGATGGAGCTCCTCCGCGGGAAATCGCTCTCGGCGCTCGTTCGCGAGGGCGGCAAGCTCGAGCCCGCGCGCGCCGTCGGCGCGCTCACGCAAGTCCTCTCCGCGCTCTCCGCCGCGCACGACGCGCGCATCGTCCACCGCGACGTGAAGCCCGAGAACATCTTCGTGTGCGCGTCCGCCTTGCCGTACGAGCTCGTGAAGGTGCTCGATTTCGGGCTCGCGCGCCCGCTCGACGACGATCGCCGCCTCGCGCGCACGCGCATGGGCGTCGCGATGGGCACGCCGGCGTACATGTCGCCGGAGCAGGCGCGCGGCGAGACCGCGGACGTCCGCATGGACGTCTTCGCCGCGGGCGTCACGCTCTACTACGCGCTCGCGGGCCGTCGCCCGTTCGAGGGCAAGACGACGAGCGAGATCATCCGCGCGGTGAAGCAGCAGCCGCCGATCCCGCTCGACGCGATCTGCCCGGATCTCGATTTCGGATCTCGTGCGCGTCGTCGAGCGCTCGCTCTCGAAGGATCCGAAGGCGCGCTTCGAGAGCGCGCGCGCCTTCCTCGACGCGCTCGCGCCGCACTGGCCCCGCGCGAGCGCCGTCGTCGCGCCGCCGCCGCGATCGGTTCGCGCGCCGGAGTCGAAGCGAACGACCGGCGCGGTCCGCAAGCGCGCGTCGCTCTTCATCGACGCGTTCGAGGCGATCGCGCTGCCGATTTCCGTGGGCATGGTCCACGTCGCGCGCTTCACCGACGACGGAGCCTCGGCGCTCGCGATCGGCCCGGCGGGCCTCGCGCGCTGGACTTACGACACCGGCTGGTCCGCGCGCGAGCTCCCCGCGGACGCGTCCGTGCCGCTCATCTACGGCATGGCGTTGGGGCCGAACGGCGAGGCGCTCGTCTACGGCGACGGCTTCGCGTTCATGCGCGCCGGCGCGTACGCATCGCTCGACGCCGCGAAGGGCGTGAGGATCGCGGGCGCGCACGTCGACCACGCGTCCCACGTGGTGCTCGCGGGCTCCGACACCACCTCGCACGCGGTGATCATCGAGTCTTCGCCCGCGGGTCGCGTCGAGCACGTCATCGCGCGCGGCTACGAGATGAACGCCGTGGCCCGCGCTTCCAACGGCTCGCTCGTCGGCTGCGGCTCGCGCGGGACGCTCTGCGCGATCGTCGGCGGGAAGGTGCACGCCCACATCGCGGGCCGCGCTTCGCTCCGCGCGATCGCGCCGATCGGCGAGGGCTTCGTGGCCGTCGGCGACGACGGAGCGCTCGTCCACGCCGCGGCCGCGACGAGCGACGCGATCGCTCGAGCCAACGAGTCCAAGCTCGCGGACGACGATCTCCTCTTCGTTCGCACGCGCGCCAAATTCATCTGCGCCGGAGGGCGCGCCCTGCACGTCGCATCGCTCGACTCGCTCTCGAGCGTCGCCACCGCGCCGGTCTCGGGTGCCATCCGCGACGTCTGGCTCGGCAATGGCGTCGTCCGCATCTTGCTCGACACCGCCGCGGTCCTCGAGGCCACTATCGTGGCGGAGCCACGGAACGCGTAACCGACTAGCGCCGGCCCTTGAACCCCATCATTCCCTGAACGACGCTCTCGCTCTCCTCGGCGACGGCCTCTTGCTCGCGGAGCCGGTCGGCGCAGTCTTCACAAAGCTTCCGCGCCTTGCCGGAGACCTTCACGGTGACGAGGCTGTCGACTTCTTCGTCGCACTCTTTGCAAGTGGGCATGCCGCGTAAGGTTATCTGTTCCTTGACGTTTCGTGCAGCGTGATAACCTTGTGCACATGGGGATTTTCGACCGAATGGGCAAAGTGATCTCGAGCAACTTCAACTCGTTGCTCGACAAAGCGGAGGACGACAAGAAGCTCCTCGAGCTCAACGTCGACGAGATGGGCGAGCAGCTCAAGGCCGCCCGCCAAGAGGTCATCAGCGCAGTCGCGGCCGAGAAGCAGCTCAAGAAAAAGGCCGACGACCTGAACGGCGAAGGCGAGAAGTGGGACAAGCGCGCCGAGCTCGCCCTCAAGAGCGGCGACGAAGCGCTCGCCCGCGAGGCCCTCAAGCAGAAGCGCCGCGTCGTCTCGGAGGCGGAGGCCGCCGAAAAGTCTCGCCAGGAGGCGCGCAACCAGGCCATCGAGATGAAGGACGAGCTCGAGCGGATGGAGAAGAAGCTCGAGGACGTGAAGATGCGCAAGAACACGATTGCCGCGCGCGCGCAGCAAGCGAAGGCCGGCGGTGGCGCCGAGGGTCTCGGCGCGAAGGGTGGGTCGAGCGCGTTCGACAACTTCCGAAAGCTCGAAGACAAAATCGAAGGCCGCGAAGCAGAGAACGCCGCGATGAGCGAGGTCGAAGACGCGCTCGGCACGCGCGAGAAGCAAGACCTCGAGGCGAAGTTTCGCGATCTCGAACGGGGGCTCGGCGGCAAGCCGGGTAAGTCGGGCGAGAGCGAGATCGACGAAGATCTCGCTGCGCTGAAGAAACGTATTCGCGTGTGAACACGTCCGTAGTGGCGTGCTGTCGAATGCCCGCCGCGGGTGCCTACCTGCGTGGGCCGCACGCCTATTTGAACCGCGCGCTCGCGCTCACGCGCCGCGCGGAGGCGCTCGGCGCGCGCTTGATCGCGTGGGGCGCGACGACGATCGCGTTCGCGTGGGATCTCGACTCGGTGGAGGAGGTCATCCTGCTCGCGACGGGCCTGCGTGACGACTCCGCGCCGCCCGAGGCGCAGTGGACGTGCGGCCTCGCAGAGGGCGAGCTCGAGCCGCTCGGGCGCGGGCACCTGGCGTGGGGCGAGGCTCTCTTGCGCGCGATCTCCCTGTGTCGCGTCGCCTACGCGGGCGAGGTGCTCGTCGACGCGGGCGTCTCGGCGTTCGCGCGCGGCGAGCTCGCGACCACTGGCGTCCGCACGGGCGTCGACCTCGATCACGAGACGAGCGGCCTCGTCCTCGATTTGCGATCGCCGTGGACGCGAGCGCCGGAGCTGCCGCCCGAGTCTGTCGATCGCATAAGCAACCCGGAGTCGCTCGACCCAGACGAGTTCGCGGCGCGCATGGTGGAGCTCGGTCGGCGCGCGCTCGTCAGCGGCAACGCGCAGTCGCTCCAGCGCCTCAGCGAAGGCCTGCGCGCGACGGGCGAGCACGACGCGCTCGCCGATCGCATGCGCGCCATGGCTCGTCTCTCGCGCGGACAGATCGAGGAGGCGATCCGCGCGCTCCGCAAGAGCCGCATGCTGGCGACCAACGAGCCGCCCGGCGTGCAGTGTCAGTCCGCGCTCGCGCTCGCGTTCGCGCTCGCCACCGCGGGCCAACCCGACGACGCGCTCCTCGAGGGGCTCGACGCGCTCGCTCGCGCGCGCGACGCGAAGGACTCACGCGCGCAGGCCGCGTGCCTCGCGTTCTTGGCGAAGCTCTTCGCGCGCGTCGGCGCGGCAGGCGGCGCGATGAAGATCGGCGCTCAGCTCGCGGCGCTCGGGCGCCGGCCGAGCCTCCACGGCATCACGTGAGGAGCGTAGGAGAAGCCGCGATCCGCGCGAGCCCGCGGAGGCACGGCTCCGCGATCTCGCGGACGATGCGCGCGTGCTGGCCGTCCCTGGCCTTCGCGAGCTCCTCCTGGATCACGACCGCGGTGGTCTCCGCGTCGACGGTCGCCGCCCACGCGACCGTCGCGTAAGAGAGCGCCGCGTGGCGCTCTTCGTCCTCCGCGATGCGGTCGAGGAGCGCGCGCATCGCGGGGCTCGCGGCCGTGGCTTCTTCGCGCAGCGCGAGCGCGGCCGCGGCCTCGTTGATGCAGCCCTCGACGATCGCGTCGGACACGAGCGCGCGCAGCGTCGCGGGACGCGAGCGCGAGATCGGGAGCGGGCCCGGTCCGATCGCGTGGCCCGCGTAGGCGCTCGCGAGCGCGAACGCGATCCGCGCGTGCTCGACCTCGTCGAGCGCGGCCATCTGCGCGCCCGCCACGAGCGCCGCGGGCGCCCCGAGCGCGAGCATGTCGAGCGTCACGCGCGCGAACGACGCGATCGACGCGTGCTCGAAGCTCGCGTCGCGAGTCCAGCGATCGACGAGCGCGTCGCGCTGATCCGCCGGGCACTTCGCGGCCTCCGCGACGGCATGATCGATCGCCTCACCCCCGGACCAATCGTCGCGGTGCGTGGGGTACGCGACGAGCGTCTCGCCGTTCTCGTCGCGCAGCGGGCGACCGCCGGGGCAGGGGATGACCCACGTGTAGCAGCACGCCTTCGGATCGTGCGCGCGCTCGGCCTTCGTCCCGTCGGCGTCGAACGAGACGTACGGCGAGCCGAAGATCCCCGCGTCCGACGGCATCGGCACGCTCGCCGCGCACATCGCGTAGGGCTGAGACGCGCCTGCGTCCGCGGCCACGTGCGCCGGCTGCGTCGCGCAGAACTTCCCATTCGGGCACGAGGGCATGTGGCGGCTCGCGCCCGAGCGAAGATCGACGTGCGGCGCGCTCTTGGCCATCGCCGTGTCGGTCGCGCTCGGTTCCGCGCTCGCGGTCGCGGCGACGCTCGAGGTCGCGGTCGCGCCCGTGCTCGTCGGATCGGGCTGCGCGACGGTCGACGAGGCGGGCTGTCCTTTCGTGCACGCGACGCTGATCGGCACCGCCGCAAAACCCATCGCCGCCCAGTACCGAGCCTGCATCCGCGCCGTGAACATCGCCGTCACCTCGACGGCGCAGCGTATCACCGCGGCTCGGCCCACGCCTCTCGCAGGATCTCGGCGACCGCTTCGTAGAGCTCTTCGGGGATCTTGTCGCCGGGCGTGAGCTCGACGAGCGCGCGCGCGAGCGGCACGTCGCGAAGCACGGGGACGCCGTACGCATGAGCTGCTTCGACGATCTGCCGCGCGAGATCGCCTTCGCCGATCGCGACGACCAGCGGCGCGTCGTCGCCCTCTTCCTCGTCGTAGCGGAGCGCGCACGCGATGTGCGTCGGGTTCACGACGACCACCGTCGCGTTCTTCACGTTCGCGACCGTCGCCGACGCGAGCATCTCGTGGTGCGCTCGCTCGCGCGCCGACTTGAGCTGAGGATCGCCCTCGCTCTCCTTGTACTCGCGCTTCACCTCGTCCTTGCTCATGCGTAGGCGCTTCATCCACGAGCGCCGCGTGACGAGCACGTCGAGCGCGCCGACCGCGATTCCGAAGAGCGCCGCGTCGCGACACGCGCGCTGCGCGATCGCGCCCGCGAGCATGCCGACGAACCCGAGACGCCCCGCGACGTGCGCCACGTCGCCCGCGTGCTCGCGCATCCCGCGGTACGCGAGGTACGCGACGATGGACCCCGCGAGGAGCGCGCGCACGACCGCGAGCGCCCGCACCGACGAGAACAAATTCTTGAACCCCTCGAAGACGTTCAGCCGATCGAGCTTCGGCGTGAGCTTCTTCGTCGCGACGAATCCGCCCGTCTGGACGAACTGAACGACCGCGCTCGCTGCGCCCGCGGCGAGGAGCAATGGAACGACGAGCATGATCACTGGCATCGCGAACACCGTCGGATCGGCCGCGTGCGGAGTTGCGTCCCCCGCGCGTGCGATCGCGCTCTTCAGGAAATCCGTCGAGGTCGCCGCGAGCGCGCCGATCGCGGCGGGCGCGAGCGACACCGCGACGAGGAACGCGACCGCCTGCGCGGCCTGCGTCGAGACGCCGCTGTCGCCCTCTTCGCGCGCCTTGCGCAGGCGTTTTGGTGTCGGCTCCTCGGTCTTGTCGCTCATTTCTTCGGTGTCTTCTTCTTCGCGACCTTCCAGAGCGCGAAGACGAGCTCACGAACGCCCTCGCCGGTCGCCGCCGACACGAGGTGGAGCGCGATCTTCTTCTTCGCGAACGCCTTCTTCAACGCGGGGTACGCCTCGCGCACCTCGGAGATGTCCGCCTTCGAGAGCGCGACGACCTCGGGCCGCTTCGCGAGCGCGCGATCGAACTTCTTCAGCTCGGCGCGAAGCGCGAGGTAATCCTTCATCGGCTCGCGGTCCTCGGCGTGATCGAGCGTGACGAGGTGAAGGAGCGCGCGCGTTCGCTCGACGTGCTTCAAGAACTGGATGCCGAGGCCCGCGCCCTCGCTCGCGCCGGGAATGAGCCCGGGGATGTCGGCGATGACGAAGCTCTCCTCCTCGCCGACGGCCACGACGCCGAGGTGCGGCACGAGCGTCGTGAACGGATAATCCGCGACCTTCGGCCGCGCGCGGGAGACAGCGCGGATGAACGTGCTCTTGCCCGCGTTCGGAAACCCGAGCAGGCCCACGTCCGCCATCACCTTGAGCTCCAAGCGCGCCTCGATCACCTGGCCCTCAACGCCCTCCTCGGCGCGCCTTGGCGCGCGGTCGAACGACGTCGCGAAGTGGATGTTGCCGCGGCCGCCCTTGCCGCCGCGAGCGACGACGGTGCGCGCGTTCGGCTCGGTGAGATCGAAGAGGAGCGCGCCGGTCTTCTTGTCGAAGACCTGCGTTCCGACGGGCACGCGCACCGCGAGGTCCTCGCCCTTGGCGCCGTATTGATCCTTGCCGCGACCGGGCTCGCCCGGTTCGGCCTTGAGTGTGTGGTGGTAGGTGAAGTCGAGGAGCGTCGACATTCCAGGGTCCGCGACGAGCACGACGTCGCCGCCTTTTCCGCCGTCGCCACCCGAAGGCCCGCCGTGTGGCATGTACTTCTCCCGGCGGAACGCGACGCACCCGTTGCCACCGTTGCCGGCAACGATCCGAACCTCGCAGCTATCGACGAATCGCACGGCGCGAAGCTATCATTTGATCGTGCGAATCCTCCGCCTTCTTCCTTTCGGGTTCGGCCTCGTGTCGACCGCCGCGATTGCGCTTGCGTGTGCGAACAGCACCGCGGAGTGCTTCGGGGACGATTTGCCCGACTCGAACGACATCGACTCGAACTGCGACGGCATCGACGGCAACGCGGCGAACGCGATCTTCGTCGCGACGACCGGGAGCGACCTCGACCCGGGCACGATGGACAAACCGCTCCGCACCGTGAGCGCCGCGCTCAAGATGGCGAAGTCGCAGACGAGCAAGACGCAGATCCTCGTCGGCTTCGGCGACTACCAGGAGTCGAGCACGCTCACGTTGATTGACGGCGTCGGCATGTTCGGCGGCTACGACCCGACGAACAAATGGTCCCGAACGACGTCCAAGCCCTCGACGATCATGGGCGCGCCGACCGCGATGGTCGCGCGCGGGTTCAAGCTCGCGACGAGCCTCGGCCGCATGACCGTGAACGCCGCGGACGGCGCGCAGCCTAGCGACAGCTCGTTCGCCCTCGTGGCGATCGACGTCGCGCAGATGTCGATCGACGATACGTGCATTCTACAAGCCGGAAAGGGCAGCAAAGGCGCCTCCGGAGCGGACGGAACCGAGGGCGGCGGAGGCGGCGGCGGCACCATCGGCGGCAACGGCGCCGTCGACAACCAGAGCGCGCCGGGCCTAGGCGGCCCCGCGGGCGAGAACAAAGCGTGCCCCGACGCGAACGGCGGCATCGGCGGAAAAGGCGGATCCGATCCGAGCTTCAGCGGAGGCAAGGGCGGTGACAGCGCCGGAGGAATCACGGGCGGCCCCGGCGGCACGAACGCGTCGTGCAGCGGCACCAACGGCACGCCCGGCGACACCGGGTTGAACGACGGCGCGTCGGGCTCCGACGGAAAAGGCGGCGACACCTCCGGCGCGTTCGACCCGCAGACGTACGCATACATCGCGGCCGACGGCGTCGACGGCGTCGACGGCCAAGACGGCCCCGGCGGCGGCGGCGGCGGCGGCTCCTCGGGTCAAACCGGAACGCTCTGCGTCGACGGCGCGGGCAACGGCGGCGGCGGCGGCGGCGCGGGCGGATGCGGCGGCACGAAGGGCGGCGGCGGAAAAGGCGGCGGCGCGTCGATCGCGCTCGTCGCGATCCGCAGCCCGATCAACCTCGGCAAGGTGCAGCTCATCACGCTCGGCGGCGGCGCAGGCGGATCCGGCGGCACCGGCGGAAACGGCGGCACGCCCGGATCCGGCGGCCCCGCGAATAGCCAAGGCTCGAGCGAAATCGGCACGGGCGCGAAGGGCGGCGACGGTCGCGCGGGCGGCCGCGGCGGCGCGGGCGGTGGCGGCGGCGGCGGACCGAGCTACGGGATGTGGGTCCTCGGCGCGACGCCCACGATCGGCGAGGCCGCGTACACGCTCGGCCCCGGAGGAATCGGCGGAGCGAGCAGCGGCGCGGGCGGCGCGGGCGCTGCGGGCGCCTCGAAGCAGATCGGTCCCTGAGCGTTACTTCCCCTGCGTCGTGCAGCCGAGGACGATGTCGACCTTGTTGGTCTCGTCCGCTTTGATCGTCGTGCACGCCTGGCCGTAGAGCTGGATGTGCGTCTGGTTCGGGAGGAAATCCCAGCCGTTCGTGTGCGTCGTGTCGCGCGCGACCACCGACGTGCCCTGCGTCGTCTCGATCTCGACGTTGAGCTTCGTGAGGTCCGGCTTGCCCTGCGTCGCGGGGAGCATGAAGGAGCAGTCGAACGCCTGGAGCTCGATCTGATCGAGCGCGGACTTCAGGTCCTGCGTGAACGTCTTGTTGTTGAGCGCGTAGAAGCAGTCGTCGGTCCCGCTGCACGTCGAGCTGCGCGCGGTGCCTCCGGCTTCGGCGATCGGCGAGAGGTAATCGGCGCGCGCGCCCTTCGTGCCGTCGATCACGCCGAGGACGAACGTGCGAACGCCCTGCTGCGCGCCGGCCGCTGCCGCGTCGATGACGTGTTGGATGTCGTTCGCCGTCGGGTCCTGCGTCGAGTCGCACGACGTCGGGTAGCCGTCCGTGAGGAGAACGACGGACTTGGCGCCATCGAGCGGGCTCGCGACCTGCGCGTCGATCGCCGCGGTGAGCGCGGACGCGAGCGGCGTGCCCCAGTAGAACGAAGCGTCCGAGCTCGAGATGTACGCCTCGATGTCGCTCACTTGCATCGCGTCGAGCGACGAGACACCGACCGGAACTTGATACGTCGACACCTCGCAGCGCGGGTTGATGCCGGGCAGCTGCCCCGTCGCGCAGCTGCACGTCACGTCGTTCGTCGAGGTCGAGATCCAGCAGCACGAGATCGGCGAGTCGCCTTGCGGGAACATCATCGCGCCCGCGCGCGTCGAGGTCGGGAGCGTCTGGAGCAAGTTGAAGAGGCCCGCCTTCGTCGCCTTCCAGCGCGTGTCGCCGTTGGTCAGCTTGATCTGCATGCTGCCCGAGCGGTCCATCAAGAAGAGCACATCGCCCGCAGCCTTCTGCGCGGGGTACGTCCCGGTCGCGTCCGGGCAGAGCGGCGGACCCGCGTCGTCGACGACCGGCGGCGGCGGCGGCGGATTGCCCGCGTCCTGATTGTCCGGTGGCGGAGGCGGCTGCTTGTCGATTCCAGGGTCGCTCGCACAAGCAGCGACGAAGCCGAAGACCGCGACGACGAGAGCAGAGCGACGGACCAGCATGGCCGGGTCCATACACCCATATCACCGCACAAGGTAGGATAAAGTGGGGCGCTATGCGACTTCGTGCAAGAAACCCTTCTCTATCTCCGCGTAATCCATGGAGACATCGAGGCGGGCGAGGACCGAATAAAATCCGAATTGAAGTCGGTTGATGAAAAATAGGTCGGGCGAAACTGGGACAATTTCGTCGTCTTTTAGCTTTCGCGCTGCGACGCCCATGTCCTTGAAGCCGTCGACGCACGACGCCGCGAAGCTCCGCGTGATGCGGTACGGGCTCTCGAAGAGCGGCGTGAACGTGAGCCGCACGTAGTCGAACATCAGGTCTTCCATCTTGCCGGGGCGCGTGCCGATGAGCGCGCGCGCGCCGACGCGGAACGCGCTCTCGTCGCGCGCCATCGCCGCGTTGTGCATCGCGCTCGCGTTTCGTCGGTTCTCGATCGTGATCGGCTGCACGCACCCGAAGTCGAGGAAGGTCACGCGGCCGCCCTCGTGGAAGATGTAATTGCCCGGGTGCGGATCGGCGTTGAACAAACCGCCGACCAAGTTGCTGCGGAAGACGAAGCGCCAGAGCGTCCTCGCCCACGCCTCGCGCGACGCGAGGTCGGCCGCGCACGCCGCCTCGAAATCGATGCCGCGCACGAACTCCGTCGTGAGGACGCGCTTGCTGCTGCGCTCGTCGATCACCGCAGGGACGTTCGCTTCGCGGTCATGTTCGTGGAGCTTCTTGAAGAAGCGGAGCCGCTCGGCCTCGAGCGCGTAGTCGAGCTCTTCGCCGAAGCGCTTTCGGATCACGGCGAGCATGCCCTTGCTGTCGAAGCGACGCGCGCCGAAGACGCCGGCCATTTGCTCGATGACGCCGGCGTTCTGCAGATCGGCCTCGAGCGCCTTGGTGATGCCGGGGTGCTGCACCTTGACGGCGACCTCGATGCCGCGCGTCACCGCGCGGTGGACTTGTCCGATCGACGCGCTGGCGATCGGCTCGTCGTCCCATTCATCGAAGAGCTGGTCGATGGGCGCGCCGAGCTCCTCTTCGACGAGCGCTCGTATTTCGCCGATGCTCGAACGCGGCGCCGCCGCGCGAAGGCGCGACATCGCGGACTCGTAGGCCTCGCGGTGCTGCTCGGGCACGACGCCGTCGACGTAGCTCGCCATTTGGCCGACCTTGGCCGCGAGGCCGCGGAGCGTTCCGAGCGCTTCTGCCGTCTTTTGTGCGGCGTCCTCGCTCGTGCGCGAGAGCAAAAGGCCGGCGCCGCTGCGCGCTCCGGCGGCCGCCAAGCGCGCAAATCGCGTCAAACGCCCTTTGGGAACGCGTCGTTCGCCTCCATCCATCCGCCCAGTCATAGTGCCGTCGTGACTGTGGAAAAAGGCTGGCGCATTCGGTAACCTTCAACCTGCTGTAATGGGATCGGATGCGACAGTGGGGGGCGTGCTTTGAGCACGTCGCACCCGAACGTGTCTTCTGAGCCGCCGCCGGTCGTTCCGGGGCAGGTCCTCGCGGGGAAGTTCCGCATCGAGCGCATCATCGGCGAAGGGGGCATGGGCGTCGTCGTGGAGGCGACGCACCTGCAGCTCGACGAGCTCGTCGCCCTCAAATTCCTGCGGCGCGAGGTCCTGAAGATGCCGGACGTCGTCGCGCGGTTCGCGCGCGAGGCGCGTTCGGCCGTGAAGCTCAAGAGCGAGCACGTGGCCCGCGTGAGCGACGTCGGCCAGACCGAAGACGGCGTCCCGTACATGGTGATGGAGCTGCTCCGTGGCCGAGACCTCGCGCAGATGGTCACGGAGAACGGGCCGCTCGGGATCCAAGAGGCCGTCGATTACCTCATCCAGGCGTGCGAGGGCGTCGGCGAGGCGCACGCGCGCGGGATCGTCCACCGCGATCTCAAGCCCGAGAACCTGTTCGTCGTGCAGCGGGACGGCTGGGCCGTCGTGAAGGTGCTCGACTTCGGCATCTCGAAGGCGGTGCTCGTCGGCGCGAGCTCGGTCGACCTCTCGCAGAACAACACGACGAGCATCATGGGCTCGCCGTATTACATGTCGCCCGAGCAGCTCCGCTCGACGCGCACCGTCGATCACCGCGCGGACATCTGGTCGCTCGGCGTCGTGCTGTTCGAGCTCTTGACCGGGACGACGATCTTCGACGAGACGAAGGAGTTCACCGAGCTCGTCGCGGACATCCTCGAGGTGCCGCACCGCAGGCTCGGCATGTTCCGGCCGGACGCGCCGCCGGCGCTCGAGGCCGTCGTCGACAAGTGCCTCGAGAAGGATCGCACGAAGCGATTCCAGAACGTCGCGGAGCTCGCGGTCGCGCTCTTGCCGTTCGCGCCGCGCCGCGCCCGCATCACCGCAGAGCGCACGACGTCGATCACGCGCGCCGCGGGGCTCATCACCGATCCGAGCTTCCAAGTGCCGCCGTCGAACTACCCGCCCGCGCCGCTCTTGCAGTCCGACTCGTACCCGAACGCGCAGATGTCGGCGCCGCGCGTGCCCGATTTCAGCTCGAGCGCGAGCGCCGAGCCGCGGCGCGTGGTCACGCCCATCAACGTGGACGGGTCGGGCTCGCACTCGTCGTCGCTCGTGGGCTCGGCGGGCACCGTTCCGCCGCGCAAGCAGGTCGGGCCTGCGGTGCTGCTCCTCGGCGCGCTCGCGCTTCTCGGGAGCGGCGTCGGTCTCGCGTACGGCGTGATCCGCGCCGTCCGGCCGACGACCGCGACTGCGCAGCCGACCGTCACGCTCGTGACCGCGCCTCCGACCGAGACGCAATCGGCGAAGCCGGTGACCTCCGCGAGCGCTGCGGCGACGCAGACCGCGACCGCGTCGGCCGAGCCATCCGCGACGCACACGACCTCGAGGTCTCCTCACATCACGACGACGACCCACACCACGGCGACGGCCAACACGGCGACCGCCACTGCAACTCACCCGAGCCTCGACATCCAACTCACGCGTTGATGACCCTCCGCAAGCTGCTGCGCCTCACGGCCATCTTCGCAGTACTCGCAGTCGTCTTCACGTGCGCGGTCCCCGCGCGCGCGGACAACCTCGCCGACGAGGCGGATCTGCAGTTCAAGCTCGGCGCGGAGGCGTACCAAAAGGGCGACTTCACGGGCGCGCTCGAGCACTTCCTCGCGTCGAACCGGCTCGTGCCGAACCGCAACGTGCTCTTCAACATCGCGCGCACGTACGAGGAGCTGAAGGCCGCGCCCGACGCGTACCGCTATTACACCGACGCGCTCGCCGGCGAGACGCGCGCGGACCAACAAAAGCGTATCGAGGACGCGATCCGCCGCGTCGCGCCGCAGGTCGCGGTGCTCAAGGTGACGACGGATCCGCCCGGCGCGACGGTGTACCTCGATCGAAGAGATCTCGGGCCGCGCGGCAACACGCCGGCGAACCTCGGTCTCGCCGCGGGGCGACACAAAATCATCGTCGAGCTCTCGGGCTACGAGTCTGCGGAGAAGGACAACGTCGATCTCGCCGTCGGCAAGGAGCAGAACGTCTCGTTCACGCTGGTGCCGATCCTCGGAACCGTGCGCGTCGAGGGCGAGGACGGCGCGACCGTGAAGCTCGACGTCGACGACAGCCCCGTGCTCGGCACGATCCCGTGCACGATCCAGGTCAAGCCGGGGCGCCACTCGCTCGTCATCCAGAAACCGGGCTACGCGGAGCAGGACATCCCGATCGATCTGCCGCCGCGCGGCAGCCTGACGACGCGCGCGCGGCTCTCCGCGGAGACGGGCGCGGTCGTCGTCAACACCGATCTCCGCGACGCGCTCATCACGATCGACGATCAGCCGAGCGGCTTCACGCCCGCCGTCGTGAACGTGCCGATCGGGCACCACAAGCTCCGCGTGACGCTCTCGGGCTTCAAGCCGATCGAGCAGACGATCGAGGTGACGAAGACGGGGCAGCTGAAGCTCGACCTCCAGCTCACGACCTCCGACGAGGTCACCGCGGCGTCGCGCTACACCGAGTCGCTCGAGGACGCGCCGGCGAGCGTCACGATCATCACCGCGCAAGAGCTCCGCGCGATGAACTACCCGACGATCGCGGAGGCCGTGCGCGGCGTGCGCGGCATGTACCTGTCGAACGACACGAGCTACGACGCGGTCGGCGTCCGCGGGTTCTCGCGCCCCGGCGACTACGGAAACCGCATCCTCATCCTCGTCGACGGTCACCCGGCGAACGACAACTACATCTGGTCGTCTTACGTCGGCTTCGACGGGCGCACGGACCTCGACGACATCGAGCGCATCGAGATCATCCGCGGTCCTGGCTCGGTGCTCTACGGCACGAGCGCGTTCTTCGGCGTCATCAACCTCGTGACGCGCTCGCGCGACATGCCCACGCACACCGAGGTGTCCGTGGGCACCGCGCTCGGCGCGGGCAAGGGGCGCGTGACGGGCTACTGGCGCTTCGGAAAAGACGCGGGCGCGTGGATGAGCGTCGCCTCCGCGCACGGCGGCGGCAATGACTACCACTTCGAGGAGCTCCGCACGGGGTCGAACATCCCGAGCAACCTCGCCTACAACGCCTGCCAGACGACGCCGGGCGCAGCAGGTCCTGGCGTCGACTACTACGGCCTTCCGTGCACCGGGGACGCGCGCAACGTCGACGGCTTCAGCTCGTTCACGGTGAACGGGCGCCTCTGGTGGAAGGACTTCACGGTCCAGTGGTTTCTCACGACGCGGAAGAAGTTTCTCCCGGCGGGCGAGTACGCGACGATCCTCAACGACCCGAACACGAACTTCACCGACACGCGCGGCTTCGTCGAGGCGCGGTACGAGCCGCAAGCTCGGCAAGGACGTGCAGCTCTTCACGCGCGCGCACGCCGACATGTACAACTTCGACGACCTGCTCGGTTACCCGTCGATCGCGAACGGCGGAACGGGCGACGAGCACGACATCTTCCGCGGGCGCTGGGGCGGGCTCGAGGCGCGCATCCAGTACTCCGGCGAAAAGCTCCGCTTGATGGGCGGCGGCGAGATCATCCAGCACTTCCAGACGCTGCAGAGCGGCGAGAACCAAGTGCAGCCGGTGCTCTTCGACAACAACGGCAATCCCGGGCGCAACGATCCGTTCACGGTCGGCGCCGGCTACGTGAACGCGGACATCCTCCCGACGCCCGCGGTGAAGATCTCGGCGGGCGCGCGCGTCGACTACTACTCGTCGATCGTCAACCCGAGCTTCCTCGACATCTTCAACCCGCGCATCGCGTTCATCCTCAAGCCGACGAAGAACGACGCGATCAAGCTCCTCGGCGGCAAGGCGTTCCGCGCGCCGAGCGTCTACGAGCTCTATTATCAGGCGCCGCAGCAGTTCCGCGCGGGCACGCAGTGCCTGCCGACGGACCCGGTCGACAGCACCGGCAACCACGTCTGCGATCTCAAGCCCGAGCAGGTCTACTCGGCCGAGATCGAGTACTCGCACCGCTTCTCGCCCACGGTGGTCGGGCTCGTCGCCGTCTACGCCAACTACGTCGCGAACCTCATCGAGCTCGACAACGTGAGCGACGCGTCGGGCACGTACAAGAACGAGTACCGAAACTCGGACAACCCCGTCTTCGTCCTCGGCGGCGAGGCGGAGGTGCGGCGCGAGTGGCGCGGCGGGTGGATGCTCGCGTCGAGCGTGAGCGTCTCGCGCGCGGGGTACATCACGCAGGTCGACGACGCCGGCGGCAAATCGCACCAGTGCATCGGCCTCGCCCAGGCGTGCGGCGGGCTCGGAGAGGTGCCGAACTCGCCGCTCTTCCTCGCGTCGCTCAAGGGCGCGGTGCCGATCATCGGGCGCACGCTGATGGTGATGTCGCGCCTGTCGTTCGAGGGGCCGCGCTTCGACAACGCGATCGCCGTCGGCACGGGAGCGCCGCAGGGTACGACCGACCCGGGGCTCATCTGGGACGTCGTCTTCTCGGGCGAGGTCGAGAAGCTCGGCGTCCGCTACGCGGTCGGCGCGTACAACATGATGGACTGGCGGTACCAGGCGGTCCCGAGCGTCGAGTTCGCGCAGCGCGTGATCCCGCAGCCGGGCCGGACGTTCCTCGCGTCGGTCAGCGCGACGTTCTGACGATCAGCGCGACACGTCGATGGCGTCTCCCGCCGCGACGGTGCGGAGCGCGTCGCCGAAGGTGCGGCCCTCGAGCGGCGCGCCGCCGAGCGCGATGCGCACGTCGAGTACGTCGAAATCGCGCGGCAAGACGTACGAGGCTTCGTCCTCCTCGATCGACACGGCCCTCGCGAGCGGCTCGCCGCGGAGGAGCAAGATGCCGACCTGGCGCGCGCCCGCGTCGTGCGCGGCGCGGAGGGACATCGTGACGACCGCCGGCGAGATGGACGCGTCGGCCATGAGCAAGAGGTCGACCTCGCCGTTTCGCGCGGGCTCGGCCGCGAGGCGGTGCGCGATGTCCGTGCGGAGGACCGCTAGGCCCGCGTCGCCTTCGAGCGCGGAGAGGACGAGCGCGGGCTTGTCGTCGATCGCGACGCGATCGCGCGCGACCTTGAGCGTGGGGCGGAGCGGCGGGACGGGCGTCGGCTTGGCGCGCGCGGGCGGCGGATCGAGCTGCGAGAGGAGCGAGAACTCGGGCTCGAGCTGCGTGTAGATTGCACGCTTCGCGAGCGTGGCGCGCGTCGCGAGGGCCGCGTCGCCGATCGCCCAGACCGCGCCGAGCGCGAGCCACGCTCGAGGAGCGCGTGCGATCTCGCGGATCCCGCGGCCTACGAAGAGCGCCGCGGCGATCGTGGCGAGGAGCCCGGCGAGCCAAGCGAACGAGAGCTCGTGGGACGCCGCGGCGAGCGCCACCGCGCGGGCAGCGCGCGTCGGCTCGAGGCTCCACGCCGCGTCGCCGAGCGCGTGGGCGCGAGTGATCGCCGCGAGGCTCGCGCAAGCGACCGCCGCGAGCGTCGCGGGCGTCCGCGGCATCACGAACGCGAAGGCGAGCGCGGCGATCGCGATCGCCGACGACGGCGCGCCGAGCGTGACCGCGGCGCCGGCGACGACGAGCGTGGCCATCGACGCGACCCGCGCGCGCGCGCTCGGCGGTCGCGTGCGACGCACCTCCGCCGCGAAGAAGAGCGCCGCGGCGAGCGTGAAGCCGACGTAGCGGTTCGCTTGCGCCTCCCACGCGCCCTGGTGGAAGAGGGCGAAGCCCTCCTCGGGCGCAGTCACGCGGAGCGTGCGGAAGACGGCCTGGAAACCCGAAGCCGTCGCGAACGTCCCCGCGGCCGCGACGATCAGCGCGCTTCGTCCGCGCGCGCCCGCGCGGAGCGTGATCCACGCGGCGCCGAGCGCGAACGCGCCGAGCGTGACGAAGATGCCCCAGCCAGAGCCGCGGAACCACTCGCCGAGCGTGCTCGCGCGCGGGTAACCGAAGAGCACGAGCGAGAGGACGCCGTACGCCGCGAAGAAGAGCGACGCGGGCGAGAAGCGGACGCGCGAGGTCGGCGCGCCGAACGCGACGTCGCCCGCGGCGATCGCGTCGCGCATCGACGAAAAGCGCTCCTTGGGATCTTTCGCGAGGAGCGTCGCGACGAAATCCGCGATCGCGTCGGCTCCGCGAACCTCGAGGCGCGGCGCCGGCTTCGACACGTGCGACGAGACGAGCTCCGCGAACGACGCGTCGTCGAACGGCGCGCGCCCCGAGATCGCCTCGAAGAGCGTGACGCCGAGCGCGTACTGATCGGCCGGAGGTCCCACGCCGTGGTTCCACCACTGCTCGGGCGCCATGTACGCGGGCGTTCCGACCGGCGCGCCCGTTGCCGTCACCTTCGGGACGCCCTCTCCGCGCGCGAGCCCGAAATCCACGAGCTTCGGCGGCGACGACAGGACCACGTTGTCCGGCTTCATGTCGCGGTGGACGATCCCCGCGTCGTGCGCTGCCGCGAGGGCCTCGGCGATCGGCCGAAGGACGCGCCACGCCTCCTTCGGCGCGAGCTTGCCCTCGCGATCGATCCGCGCGCGGAGCGTCTCGCCCTCGACCTCGGGCATCACGACGAACGGCTCGTCGTCGTCGGTCGTGCCGGCGTCGAGCAGCGCGACCACGTTCTCGTGCTTCACCGCGCGGAGCGCGTCGGCCTCGCGGAGCAAACGCGCGCGCCAATCGGCCTCGCCGCGGAGCTCGGCGCGGAGCACCTTGAGGACGCCGCGGCGCTCGCCGCTGCGGACGCGCCACACGGTCGACGTGCCGCCTTCGCCGAGGCGATCCTCGAGCGTCCACCCCGCGACGACGTCGCCCGCGCGCATTATTTCTTTTCCAGGCCGTGCGCGCGAAGAAGCTCGTAGAAGCGCGAGCGCGACAGATCGAGCGCCTTCGCCGCGTCGCTCACGGTCTCGTTCTGGTCGAGCGCGTCCTTCAAGACGCGCGCTTGGTGGCGGCGCATCTGCGCCTGATACGAGGCGAGCTCCAACTCCGCGGGCGTCGCGGGAAACACGTGCCGCGCGTCGATCGCTTCGCTCCCATCGGCGCGCGCGAAGGCCGCGCCGCGCGCGATCGCGGCCTCGAGCTCGCGCACGTTTCCCGGAAGCTCCGCGCTCGCGAGTGCCGCCTTCGCCGCGAACGTCAGCGGGAGGCCCGCGCGCGCCGCGAACGCGTCCGCGAGCACCGCGATGTCCTCTCGGCGCTCGCGCAGCGGAGGCACGTGGATCGTGAGCACCGCGAGCCGATAGTAGAGATCCTCGCGCAGCGTCTTTTCGACCTGCGTGTTCGTCGCGGCGATCACGCGCACGTCGACCGAGGTGGGCGCGTTCGCGCCCAGCATGAAGAACTTCTTCGACTGGAGGAAAGCGAGGAGCTTCGCTTGCGACTCCTGCGGGAGCTCGCCGATCTCGTCGAGGAGGAGCGTCCCGCCGTCGGCCGCCGCGAGCTTTCCCGTGATGCGACGCGTCGCCGTCGAGTGCGCGCCCTTCTCGGCGCCGAAGAGCTCGGACTCGACGAGCGCCTCGGGGATCGCCGCGCAGTTGAGCTCGACGAACGGCTTTCCCGCGCGGGGCGACGCGTCGTGGATTGCACGCGCGAGCGCGCTCTTGCCGCTCCCGGTCTCGCCGAGGAGCAGCACGGCGACGTCGGACGACGCCGCGACGTGCGCCATCGCGAGCACGCGCGCGAGGGCAGGCGACCGTCCGATCACGGTCGGCGCGGCGATGCGCGTTCGGATGTCGGTCGTCGCGTCGACGGACCTCGCGGCTTGCGCGCGCGCCGCGAGCCGCGACGAGAACGGCGCGAGCCCCTTGGCGCACGTCTCGACGATGCGCACCTCGCGCTCGCCGAACGGCCCGGGCTCGCGACGGCCCGCGACGTAGAGCGCGCCGCCCCTTCCGACGGGCGCGCACACGACGGCCTCGATGCGTGCAGCTTGCACGCTTTTGTTCCCCGAAAACCGCGGGTCCGAGCGCGCCGACGCGGTGCTCACGGTCTTCTGCGAAGAGATCGCCTCGCCCACGATTCCGCTCGAGAGCTCCTCGCGCGCGTCGCACGCGACGAACGCGATCGCCTCGCCGCCGCCCTCGCGCACGGCGATGACGCCCTTCTTCGCGCCCACGAGCTCGAGCACCATCGCGAGCGCCTCGTCGAGCAGCGCGTCGAGATCGTCGTGCGCCGCGAGCTCGATGAGCCGCTTGTAGAGATCGCGCTCGGCGGTCACGAGCTCGTCGGACATGTTCGAAGGTTATCAGGACTGAGGATTCAGGCGGCGCGCTCGAGCTCGGCGCGATCCCACCCCGCGAGCGAGGCGCCCGCCGCGTAGGTGCTCTCGAAGAAGTCGAGGAGCGCCTGACGCGGCGACGGCGACGTCCTGACGGCCTCGTACGGCAGCAAAAAACAGCCGAGCCGAGCGTTCCACGACGCGGCGCTCGGGAGGACGCGCGCTCGCGAGTAGCCCTCCGGCGTCGGCGCGTGGAGCGCGAAGTACGACGGCTCCTCGAGGCGCACGTCGCCGGGCCAGAAGCCGACCTCGCTGACCTCGTGCGAGAACGCTTCGCCCTCGATGACGCCCGAAGGCGGATTCGCCGCGCGGCGCCCCGAGTATCGCGCCGCGCACAGATTGAACGTGCCCCAATAGAACCCGACCGGGCTCGATTTTCCGATGAAGCGCGACCGAAACTCGGAGAGCACCTCGGCGCTCTGCGAGACTACGCGCCAGAACCGCGAGGCCCACGCCGGATCGTACGTGTGGTGGAGGCGGTCCTCGGGGAACGGAATGCTCTCGCTGAAGAGCTCGACCGGGCGATCCCAGATCGCCACGCGAATCCCGAGCTCGGCGAGCGCGCCCATCACCTCGGCCTCGAAGTCCGCCACGGCCTCGGAGCGCAGCGGCAAGACGCGCTTGCCTCCGTCGCTCGAGCGAATCGTGAGCGTGTGGTCGACGAAGTCGAGCTCGACGTCGAACGTCCGGTCCTCGAACGCCAGCGCGGACGTGGCGAGCCCTCGCGCCGTCACGTTGAAGGCGACGTTCCAAAAGTGGCACATGCGCGGCGTCGTCGCGAGCTGCACCTTGCCGATGATCTGCACGTACCGATGAAGCGTCTCGCACGTGTCGCGCCATGCTTCGCGCGGGAGCGCCGGCCATTGCGTGTCCATGCCTTCGCGTCGATGCACGCTTCACACCGGCGCGATCACTCGAGCATGCGCGCGTCGACGTAACACCAGCACCACGTCTCGCCCGGCTCGGCCGAGGAGACGATGGGATGCTTCGTATCCCGGTAGTGGCCCGTCGCGTGCTTGTTCGGCGACGAATCGCAGCAACCGACGTGACCGCAAGAAAGGCACTCGCGCAGGTGCACCCATGTGCCGCCGATCTTCATGCAATCTTCGCAGCCCGCGGCCGGTCGCGTCACGGAGTCGATCGTCGCTTGGGCCGCGTGCTCGCAGGGCGCGGTCATCGTCACGCTCGTGTCCTTCTTCATGGGTCGTCTTTCTGCAAGGCCAAGGCCATGGCGTAATGCCACGCGCGAGGCTTACGCCTTGCGCGTCGACCTTGATGTTCGCATGGTGACCGAATTAGAAACTGGGATGGACTTCGGGGGACTCTTCGAGAAGGTGCGCGCCCGGACGCTGGCGCTTTGCGAGCCGCTCTCGGTCGAGGACCACGTCGTCCAGTCGATGCCTGACGCGAGCCCGGCGAAGTGGCACCTCGCGCATACGACGTGGTTCTTCGAAGAGCTGGTGCTCGGCGGCGAGCCCTTCGACCCCGAGTTCGGGCGCTTGTTCAACAGCTACTACGAGGCGCTCGGGCCGCGAATCGAACGCGCGTCTCGCGGCGCGCTGACGCGGCCGTCGCTCGAGCGCGTCCACGCGTACCGCGCGGAGATCGATCGACGCGTCCGGCGTTCGCTCGCCGAGGGCGAGCTCGACGAGGGCGCGCTCGCGCGGCTCGAGCTCGGCTTGCACCACGAGCAGCAGCACCAGGAGCTGATCCTCACGGACCTCGCGCACGCGCTCGGCACGCAGCCGCTCCGGCCCGCGTATCGCGCCGATCTCGCGCGCGAGGTCGGCGACGCCTCGCCCGACCCGATGCGCTTTCGCGCGTTCGAGGGCGGCGTGGTCGAGATCGGAGCGCCCGCGCACGGCTTCGCCTTCGACAACGAGCGACCGCGCCACGCGGTGATCGCGCGGCCCTTCGAGCTCGCCATGCGTCCCCTCGCGAACGCCGAGGTCCTCGCGTTCATCGCCGCGGGCGGATACCGCGAGCCGCGCCTTTGGCTGAGCGACGGTTGGCACACCGTTCAACGCGAGGGTTGGCGCGCGCCGCTCTATTGGGACGGCGCCGGCCGCCAGTGGGAGCTCGCGGGCGTTCGCGCGATCGACCCCGCCGAGACGGCGTGCCACCTCAGTTACTACGAGGCGGACGCGATCGCGCGCTTCTGCGGCGCTCGCCTTCCGACGGAAGCCGAGTGGGAGCTCGCCGCGTCGAGCCTCGCGCCCGACCGCGGTAACTTCGCCGACGACGACCGCCTGCACCCCGCGCGAGCGGACGCCCGCGAAGGCCTCGCGCAAATGTTCGGTGACGTCTGGGAGTGGACGTCGAGCAGCTACGCGGCATACCCCGGTTTTCGTCCGCTCGCGGGCGCGCTCGGCGAGTACAACGGCAAGTTCATGTCCGGCCAACAGGTGCTACGCGGCGGGTCGTGCTTCACTCCGCGCGGACACGCGCGCGCGAGCTACCGGAATTTCTTTCCGCCCGCGGCGCGGTGGCAGATGAGCGGCGCGCGCCTCGCGCGAGACGTCGAGAAGGACGGCCGATGATCTCGAGCTCGATCCCGCGCGATGCACACGACGGCGACGTCCTCTCGGGTCTCTCCGCGCAGCGGAAACACCTGCCGTGCCGCCTTTTCTACGACGCGCGCGGCGCGGCGCTGTTCGAACGGATTTGCACGCTGCCGACGTACTATCTGACGCGAAGCGAGATCGGGCTCTTGGGCGAGCACCTGCGCGCGATCGCCGCCGCGGTCGGCGCGCGCGCGCGCATCATCGAGCCAGGGAGCGGCGCGGGCCACAAGACGCGGATGCTCCTCGGCGCGCTCGAGCGGCCCGCTGCGTACGTCCCCATCGACGTGTCGCTCGAGCAGCTCGAGACGAACGCGCGCGCGCTCAGAGCAGAGTTTTTGGGGCTCGAGGTCGCGCCGCTCCACGGCGATTACATGCGGGCCGTGCGCGTTCCGCACGTGCGTAGCGAGTTCTCGCGCACGCTCTTCTTCTTTCCGGGATCGACGATCGGAAACTTCGAGCCGCACGACGCGAGGAGCTTCCTCGCGCGCTTCGGAGAGGTCGCTGGCGCGGGCGCGCTCATGCTGCTCGGCGCCGACTCGAACGCCGACGCCGCCGCGCTGCGCGCCGCGTACGACGACCCCGAGGGCGTCACCGCGGAGTTCAACCTCAACGTGCTCGCGCACCTCAATCGCACGCACGCGGCGACCTTCGAGCTCGACGCGTTCGCGCACGAGGTCGTCTGGGACGCGAGCCGTTCGCGCTTGGAGATGCACCTCGTCAGCCGCAGGCGCCAGACCGTGCGCGTTGGCGATCGCGCGTTCGCCTTCGAGCGCGGCGAATCGATCGTGACCGAGCACTGTTACAAGCACCCGCCCGCGACGCTCGAGGCGCTTCTCGCGGGCGCGGGTTGGCGCGTGCGGAGCGTCATGCCCGACGCGCGCGGACGAATGCGGCTCTGGCTCGCGGACCGCGCGTGATCGAGCTCGACGCGGTCTCGAAGCGATTCGGCGACACGCGCGCCGTACACGACGTGACCCTACGCGTCGCGCGCGGCGAGCTCGTCGCGGTGCTCGGCTCGTCCGGCAGCGGCAAGACGACGCTCGTCAAGATGGTGAACCGGCTCGTCGAGCCCGACGGAGGCGTCGTGCGCGTCGAGGGTCGCGACGTGAAGGGCACGCAAGCCGTCGCGCTCCGTCGTTCCATCGGCTACGTGATCCAAGACGTCGGTCTCTTGCCGCACCAGACCGTGGGTGACAACGTCGCCATGGTGCCGCGTCTCCTCGGATGGACGCGCGACGCGATCGACGCGCGCGTCGACGAGCTGCTCGAGCTCGTGGGGCTCGCGCCGAGCACGTACCGCGATCGCTTCCCCGACGAGCTCTCGGGCGGTCAGCGCCAGCGCGTGGGCGTCGCGCGGGCGCTCGCGGCGAGGCCGCGCGTGCTCCTGCTCGACGAGCCTTTCGGCGCGCTCGACCCGATCACGCGCGTCGGGTTGCAGCGCGAGCTCCGCGCGATCCACCGAGGCCTCGAGCTGACGACGCTCATGGTCACGCACGACATCCTCGAGGCGCTCACGCTCGCCGATCGCGTGGGGATCATGCTCCGCGGTGAGCTTCGCCAGCTCGCGACCCCGTCCGAGCTGATGACCGCGCCTGCCGACGAGTACGTCGCCGAGCTCGTCGCGACCGCGCGACGACAGGGCGAAGAGCTCCGCGCGCTCGCAGGGACGTCGTGAACGAGCTGTTGCGCGGCGTCCCGCCGCTCCTCGCGAGCCACCTCGAGCTCGTTCTCGTGGCGCTCGCGCTCGCGATCGCGATCGGGTTGCCGCTCGCGATCCTCGCGAGCGCGCGGCCGCGCCTCGCGTTCGTGCTCGTCGCGGTGACCGGCGTCGTGCAGACCTTTCCGAGCCTCGCGCTGCTCGCGCTGATGGTGCCGCTCCTCGCCAAGACCGGATGGCTCCCGCCCTTTGGATTTTCGCCCGCGGTGATCGCGCTCACGCTCTATGCGCTCCTTCCCATCGTGCGCAACGCGCTCACGGGCATTCGCGGCGCGGACCCGGCCGTGGTCGAGGCCGCGCGCGGCATGGGCATGTCGCCGTGGCAGATCATGCGACTGGTGCAGCTGCCGCTCGCCGCGCCGGTGATCGCCGCGGGGATTCGGACGGCCGCCGTGTGGACCGTCGGCGCGGCGACGCTCGCGACGCCCGTCGGGCAACCCTCGCTCGGCAACTACATTTTCGCGGGCCTCCAGACGCGAAACTTCGCGATGCTCCTCGTCGGCGTGGCGTTCTCCGTGGGCCTCGCGCTCGCGCTCGACGCGATCCTCGCGGCGACCGAGCGCGCGATCGGAGGACGGCGGCGCCAGCGCGCGCTCGTCCCGCTCGCCGCGTTCGGCGCGCTCGTCGCGGTCGTCCTCGGGCTTCCGCGCGTCACGGCGAGAGAGAGCGTCGCGCGCGCTTCGGCGTCTGGCCCGGCCGCGCACGGCGCGGTCACGCGATTGAGGCTCGGCGGGAAGACGTTCACCGAGCAATACATCCTCGTCGAGCTCATGCGCCTGCGGCTCGAGTCCGCGAACGTCGCCGTCGAGGTCGCCGAGGGGCTCGGGTCGACGGTCGTGTTCGACGCGCTCGTTCGCGGCGACGTCGACGCGTACGTAGACTACTCGGGGACGCTCTGGACGAACGCGATGAAGCGGAGCGCCGGTCCGCCGCGCTGGGAGGTCCTCGCCGAGGTCGACGCGTGGCTCGCGCGCGAGCACCACGTGCGAAGCCTGGGATCGCTCGGCTTCGAGAACGCGTACGCGATCGCGACGACGCGCGCGACCTCGACGCGCCACGGCCTGCGCACGCTCCGCGATCTCTCGAGGAGCGCGCCCGAGCTCACGATCGGCGGAGACTACGAGTTCTTCAGCCGTCCGGAGTGGGCGTCGGTGAAGCGCACGTACGGCTTGCACCCGGCTCGAACGACGACGTTCGATCCCACGCTCCTCTACGACGCGCTCGCGCGCGGAGACGTCGATCTCATCTCGGCGTTCTCGAGCGACGGGCGCATCGCGGCCGACGATCTCGTCGTGCTCGACGATCCGGACGGAGCCCTCCCCGCGTACGACGCGATGATCCTCGTCGGACCGCGCGCGGCCGGCGACGCGCGGGTCGCGTGCGCCCTCGGCGCGCTGCACGTCACGGTCGAGCACATGCGGACCGCGAACGCGATGGTCGATCGCGATCACGCCTCGGCCGCGCAAGCGGCGGCCTGGCTCTTGGCTCTAGACCCCGCGCTCCCGGATTGCAGTAGGCTCGCGCCGTGAGGATCCTTCGACTGCTCGACGTCGAGCGCGCCCGCGATCGCATCCTCGCGACCTGCGCGATCGACGATCTGCGGTTCCATTTCGAGGTCTGGTACGAAGACCTCGACCTCGACGAGCTCGCGCGTCGTCACGGCGACGAGCTCGTCGATCGCCTCGCGTTCCACGTCGCGATGTTCCAGATCAACGCCGTCGCGAGCCTTCGGCCCGACGCGATCACGCTCGGCCGCTGGGCCCGGTTCGCGACGCCGCGCTTCGTCGAGCTCTGGCGCACCGTGTTTCGGCGCGTTTGGGCGCAGTGGCGCTACGAGCACGATCTCCCCGACTACGAGGGCCCTACGTTCACGGATCCTCGCGCCGACCCGACGCGCGCGACGCACACGCCCGCGGGCCCGATCGACCTGCTCGCCTTCTCGGGCGGCGGCAAGGACAGCCTCGTCGCGCTGAAGCTTCTCGAGCGGGGAGGGCTCTCGTTCGCGACGCTCGGCTACGCGCACTCGATCTACGGCCCCGCGGCGCCGCAGCACGCGCTCCTCGAGCGGCTCTCGTCGACGTCGTCGCGCGCGCGCGCAGAGCGCCAGTGGGTCGTCGACGACTTCATGGATTCGCCGGTCCTCGCGCTTCGCGCGGAGCTCGGCGTGAAATCGCTCCTCGCCGCGGAGACACCCGCGTCGCTCTTCGCGACCTTACCGCTCGCGCTCGCGCGCGGTTATCGCGGGCTCGTCCTCGCGCATGAGGCGAGCGCCAACGCGAGCAACCTCGTCTGGCGCGGCGAAGAGGTGAACCACCAATGGGGCAAGAGCTGGGAGGCCGAGGTCCTCCTCGACGCGTACGTGCGCGAAGAGCTCCTCGCCGACGTGCGCTACTTCAGCGTGCTCCAGCCGATTCACGACGAGGTCATCTTCGAGCTGCTCGCGCGCGACCCCGCGCTCGTCCCGCTCACGCACTCGTGCAACGTTCGAAAGCCCTGGTGCGGGGCGTGCGCGAAGTGCGCGTACGTGTGGCTCCAGACCTCCGCGCACCTCCCGCCCGCGATTGTCGAGACGACCTTTCACGAGAATTTCGGCGAGCGCCCCGAAAACGACCGGACCTTTCGCGAGCTCCTCGGCCTCTTGGGTCACATGCCGTTCGAGTGCGTCGGCAGCGTGGACGAAGCGCGCCTCGCGCTGTCGCTCCTCCCGCGTCCGCTCGGGCCGCGGCTCGAGCGCATGGCGAAGGAGGTCGGCCCGGTGGACACGCGCGCGCTCGCGGCACCATTCGTCTCCCTCGGCAAACGGCACGGCATGCCCGCGCACGTCGCCGCGGTCGTCATGCCGCAGCTCGAAGACGCCGCGTCCGCGGCGCGTCGTCGGCTCATGGGGTGAGCGCGCGCTTGGCGCCGCGGTGCTCGAGCGCGCGCTCCACGGCCGCGCGCCGCTTCGGTCCGAACGCGGCGATGCACCACGCGTCGCACCCGCGGTGCACGGGAACGACCGCCAAGAAGAACTCCATCGCCTCTTCGAGCGACTCGTCAGGGTGCGAGCTCGTGATGAGGCTCCTGTCGCCGATCGCTTCGTCGAACGCGTCCTCGACGATCGCGCAGCCCGGACCCCACACCGACGCAACGGCCAGCCCCTGCTCATTTGCACGCTCCGCGAGCGGGGCCACGTCGATCACGTGGTCGAGCACCAAGAGCAGCCCGAACGAACCACACGACCACGGCGTTTTCGTTGGCCAATCCGCGACGTCCGCGAGCTCGGTGACCCAAATGTCACGCTCGGAATCGGGGTCGCGAAAACGTTCCACACATTCATGGTCGCACGTCCCCCGTTGCGCGGCCCAACGTTCGCTGGTAAACAGCGCCACCAGTTCGAGGCGTGCTGAAGCGCTCCTGTTCGTACAGGGCGGCCAACCCCTCGAGATCGCGGGTTCTCTCGCCGTCTCGATGGCGCGAGAGCTCTCTCTTTGGAGGATCTCGTATGAAGTCGTTCAGCCACCTCGTAGTCGGACTCCTGTCGCTCGTAGCGACGGTGCTCTTTTCGGGCATCGCGCTCGCCGAGCCTGCGGGCGGGGGCGAGGCCAGCCTCGTCGTTCCCAACGAGCAGTTCTCCACGGTCTTGTTCATGGGAACGCCCGGGCGGACGCTCCTCCTCGGCGGCCTCGGGGTCGCGCTGCTCGGCATGATCTTCGGCCTCGCCATCTACATGCAGCTGAAGAACGCGCCCGTTCACAAGTCGATGCTCGAGATCAGCGAGCTCATCTACGAGACCTGCAAGACCTACTTGCAGCAGCAGATGAAGTTCATCCTCATCCTCGAGGCCTTCATCGGCACGATCATGGCGATCTACTTCGGCGCCATCATGAAGTTTCCGATCGACCGCGTCATCGTCATCCTGCTCTTCTCGCTCGTCGGCATCGCAGGGTCCTCGGCCGTCGCCTGGTTCGGCATTCGCGTCAACACGTTCGCGAACTCGCGCACGGCCTTCGCCGCGCTCGAGGGCAAGCCGTTCCCCTGCTACGCGATCCCGCTCAAGGCGGGCATGAGCATCGGCATGCTCCTCATCTCGGTCGAGCTCATGCTGATGCTCGGCATCCTCCTCTTCGTTCCCGGCGAGTACGCCGGTTCGTGCTTCATCGGCTTCGCCATCGGCGAGTCGCTCGGCGCGAGCGCGCTCCGCATCGCGGGCGGCATCTTCACGAAGATCGCCGACATCGGCTCCGACCTGATGAAGATCGTCTTCAAGATCAAAGAAGACGACGCGCGTAACCCCGGCGTCATCGCCGACTGCACCGGCGACAACGCGGGCGACAGCGTGGGCCCGAGCGCCGACGGCTTCGAGACCTACGGCGTCACCGGCGTCGCGCTCATCACGTTCATCCTCCTCGCCGTCAAGAACCCGACGCTCCAGGTCCAGCTCCTCGTGTGGATCTTCGTCATGCGCGTCGTGATGGTCATCGCGAGCGCGCTCTCGTACTTCATCAACGACGTCATCGCGAAGGCCCTCTACAAGAGCAAGGACAAGTTCAACTTCGAGCACCCGCTGACGTCGCTCGTGTGGATCACGTCGGTCGTCTCGGTCGCCATGACGTTCATCGTGTCGAAGATGCTCCTCCCCGAGCTCGGCGGCGGTGAAGGTTGGTGGAAGCTCTCCATCATCATCACGTGCGGCACGCTCGCGGGCGCCATCATCCCCGAGCTCATCAAGGTGTTCACGTCGACCGATTCGCGCCACGTTCGCGAGGTCGTCACCGCGTCGAAAGAGGGCGGCGCTTCGCTGAACATCCTCTCCGGCCTCACGGCGGGCAACTTCAGCGCGTTCTGGATGGGCATCGTCCTCATCTTCTTGATGGGCGCGTCGTACTACGTGACGAAGCTCGGCGTCGGAAACGACCTCGGCCTCATCCTCAACCACATCGACGCGTCCCCGATCTTCGCGTTCGGCCTCGTGGCCTTCGGCTTCCTCGGCATGGGCCCGGTCACCATCGCCGTCGACTCGTATGGCCCCGTCACCGACAACGCCCAGAGCGTCTACGAGCTCAGCACCATCGAGACCATCGACGGCATCGAGGACGAGATCCAGAAGGACTTCAAGTTCAAGGTCCAGTTCGAGAAGGCCAAGCACTTCCTCGAAGAGAACGACGGCGCGGGCAACACGTTCAAGGCCACCGCGAAGCCGGTGCTCATCGGCACCGCGGTCGTCGGCGCGACGTGCATGATCTTCGCGATCATCCTCGACCTCACCAAGGGGTTCACCGAGAACGTCGAGAGCCTCACGCTCCTTCACCCGCCGTTCCTCCTCGGCCTCATCGCTGGCGGCTCGATCATCTACTGGTTCACCGGCGCCTCGACGCAGGCCGTGTCGACCGGCGCTTATCGCGCCGTCGAGTACATCAAGGGCCACATCAAGCTCGACAGCGAGGTCAAGAAGGCCAGCATCAAGGACAGCAAGAAGGTCGTCGAGATCTGCACGAAGTACGCGCAGGCGGGGATGTTCAACATCTTCATGACGGTCTTCCTCGGCGCCCTCGCGTTTGCTTTCTACGAGAGCTTCTTCTTCATCGGGTACCTCATCGGCATCGCTCTCTTCGGCCTGTTCCAAGCGCTCTTCATGGCGAACGCCGGCGGCGCCTGGGACAACGCGAAGAAGGTCGTCGAGGTCGAGCTCAAGGAGAAGGGCTCCGCGCTCCACGACGCGACGGTCGTCGGCGACACCGTGGGCGATCCATTCAAGGACACGTCCTCGGTCGCGATGAACCCGGTCATCAAGTTCACGACGCTGTTCGGCCTCCTCGCCGTGCAGCTCGCGGAGATGCTCGAGAAGCAGCATGGCGCAGAGATCCGCCACATCATCTCGGCGGTCCTCTTCGCGATCATGCTCTTCTTCGTGTACCGCTCGTTCTACGGCATGCGCATCGAGTCGGGCTCCGCCCCGACGGCGAAGGCCGAGCCCAAGTCGGAGGCGAAGAAGGAAGAAGCGCCCGAACCGGCGGAGTGACCGCCAAACGCGAAAACGGCTGACCTGGCCGTTCTCGCAGAAAAAACGAGGCCAGCGAGCGCGTTTTTGCGCTCCTGGCCTCGTTCCGTTTAGGATGGGTCGCGTGGCGAAGACCATCGTAGTGACGCAGAAGCTGATGGCGGTGTCCGCTCAGTACGAAGTGATCGCTGAGGGCGAGAGCACGCCGCAGCACTTCGTGAAGGGCGACTTCATGACGACGACGCCGTCCCTGCAGCTTTTCGACAAGGACAACAAGCAGATCGCGACGCTCAAGGGCAACGTCCTCAAGACGAAGTTCCAGATCCGCGGTGAGAAGAACGACGAGATGGCCTCGCTGAATTTCTCGGCGGTCGCGTTCCGCAAGACGTTCACGATGACGGTCGGCACGAAGGGGTACCACGCGAACGCCGGCGTCGTCGGCGTCGTGAAGGACATCTTCGAGTGCAAGGACAACGCGGGCACCATCGCGCTGGTCGTGATGAAGGAGCCCGGCATCCGCGACAAATTCAAGATCGAGATCCGCGAGGAGCGCGACGTCCCGTTCGAGGTCGCAGTGCTCGCGGCCGTGGCGCTCCACTCGCGCTTCTACGAGTAGGAACTTCCGTCCACCTCCGCGGTCTGTGCCCGTGTGCCCGATCGCGTCATGGAAATCGCCGTATTTTGGCGGGGCGACCTCTTCTCGGTCGATTACGTCTCGCCGCGCGCGCCGCTCGACGTGCCCGAGGGCGAGGGCGTCGAGGTGCGCACGCGGCTCGTCGAGCCCGCGCCGCGCACGCCCAGATCGCCGATGGATTTCCCGTACCTCGCGATCGCAACGATCGTGGCGTGCGCGCACGCGCTCGTGATCGGGTCGCTCGCGTGGGGCACGTCGGTGGGCGCGCAATCGAACGACCGCTTCTTGGTCACGGGCGACGACGTCGACTTGCCGAGCGAGGACCTCTCGTCCTTCGCGGGGACGGGCGCGGAAGGATCGGCTCCGAGCGCGAACCGCGATGGCCCAATCGAGGCGAAGCGCGAGACCGTCCACGAAGAGGCCGACGCTGTCTCGCTCGAAGAGGCGCGCGGGTTCGGCATGATCGGCCTCTTGCGCGCGCACGAGCAGGGCGAAGGCACGACGGCATGGGCAGACGCTCCGAGCGGCAACGGCGGGCTCTGGGGTACCGCGATCGGCGACGCGTTCGGCGTAGCGGGCGTGTCGCTCTCCGGAACGGGCGAGGGCGGCGGCGGCAAGGCCGCGGGCGGGAGCATCCCGCTCGACCGGGTACACACCACGACCACGGGTCGCGGGACGGTGACGTTCGCGCATCGGTCCTCCCGCATCGTCTGCACCCTTGGCTTCCAGGCTGCGACCGTGAACGGGCGCCTTCCGCCCGAGGCGATCCAGCGCGTCGTGCGCGACAACCTCGGGCGCTTCCGCGGCTGTTACATGAACGGGCTCGAGCGAAACCCGAAGCTCTTGGGGCGCGTCGCGACGAAGTTCGTGATCGCGCGCGACGGGAGCGTCGCGGCCGTCGCGGACGCAGGCTCCGATCTCGGCGACGCGGACGTCGTCGCGTGCATCCAGCGCACGTTCTCGGCCCTCGAGTTCCCGCAGTCGCCGAGCGGCGTCGTGAGCGTCGTCTACCCGCTGGATCTCTCGCTCGTGGAGTGACCGGGCGAGGACCACTCGATCGACAAGAGCGTCTCGGGCGCGCCGTTCCACGAGCGCGCTCCGAAGGCGACCTTCACGTCGTTCGCGCCCGACACCTCGAGCAGCCGCTCGAAGAAGCCCATGGTCTGATACGACGCGGCCTCCTCGGCGCGGGCGCCCATGCCGTACGTGATGACGACCGTCGCGCCGCCGTCGTGGATCTCGCGCATCGCGAGCGCGGGGTAATCGAAGAAGGTCTGGCGCTGGACCTGGAAGCGCATGAGCGACTCGCACGGATCGCCGTGCGCGACGAGGTTCGGGTATTTCGCGCAGAGCCAGTCGATCGAGTATCGGCCCCACTCGCGCACGAGGTTGAGATCGCCTTGCGCGATCTCGGCGAGGATCGCGACGCCCATGCGCTCGAACGCGCCCATCGGGTACCACGCGTCGGGCTCGATGTGCTCGTGGAGGAATCGCAGATCCTCGGGCGCGAGGTGGCGGCTCCAGTCCGCGCCCTTCTTCGAGCGCAGCATGCGGACGTAGTCGATGAAGAGCGCGCCCTTGACGTTCTTCATCATGAGAGCGAGAAAAACTGTTTGATCTTGCCGAGGAGCTGCGACGTGCGCTCCTCGACGTTGTCCGAGCCGGGCTCTTTCGAGGCGGCCTGCTGCTCGGACATCTTCGCCTGGCGCTCCGCGATGACGCGGCTGATCGTCTCCGCGAGCTCGGGGTGCGCGGCGAGCGTCGCCTGGAACGCGCCGTGGCTGATCAAGAGCAGCTCCGCGTCGGTCTTCGCGACGACGTCCGCGTTGCGCGGCTCGCCGGTCATCAGCGCCATTTCACCGAAGAACTTGCCGGCGCCGAGCGCCGCGACCTCGCGCCTCTTGCCGCTGCCGTTCGCGTGCAGCATCACCGAGACCTGCCCGCTGCGCACGATGTACATGTCGTCGGCGTTGTCGCCCTTGCGCACGACGACCTCGCCCTCCGCGAAGAGCTGCGACTCCGCCGAGCGCGCGAGCTTCTCGAGCTCGGTGTGCGGGAGCGCGGCGAGGAAGTCGACCGTGCGGAGCGCGGTGAGGTTCTGCGCGCTCTTGGCGGTCTTCTTCTTTTCGCGCAGCTCGTCGTTGACCTCGTGCACGAAGAGCTCGCGCGTCGGCCACGAGATCGCGATGTCCTCGCGTGCGAGCGCGTACCAGATGCGGTCGCGGACCTCGCCCTCGACCATGCCCCAGCGCTGGAACTCGTTCGTCCAGAATCGCACCCAGAGCTGGATCCCCGCCTCGTTGAAGTCGCTCGTGACGACCGAGGGCGGCGGCTCGTCGAGCACGCCGAACGATCCGCGGATCGCGTCGGCGATCACGCGCTGCGCCTTTCGCGGGGGAGTGTTCGCGTCGACCGTCACGTAGATCGATCGGCGAATCTGCGGCGAGGGCTTCGAGTAGTTCGAGATCGCGGTCTTGCCGAGGTTGCCGTTCGGGACGATGACCTCGACCTCGTCGAGCGTGACGAGCTTCGTGGCGCGCCAGTTGATCTCGAGCACCTTGCCGACGGTCTTGTTCTCGTTGCCGAACTGGATCCAGTCGCCGACGTCGAAGGGCGACTGCATCTGGAGCGAGAGGCCCGCGAAGAGGTTACCCATCGTCTCCTGGAGCGAGAGACCGATGACGGCGGTGAGGAGCGCGGACGTCGTGAGGATCGAGCTCGGCTCGATGCCCGCGGCGCGCAGCGACGCGAGCGCCACGAAGAAGTAGACGATGCCGAGGACGAGGTCGCGGATGATCTTCGGCGTGGGCCGCGACATGCGCCGGCCGAAGCCCACGTCGAGCACGAGCGACACGGCCGCGCGCCCGATCGACGCGAGGATCGAGAGGACGCTGATGACGATGAGGATGTGCGCGACGTTGCTGTCACCGTTGAAGAGCTTCTTCCGCAGCGTGTGCGCCACGAGGTGGACGACGAGGAACACGAACGGCTGCCGTACGAGCCGCTTGTGATGCGCCGGCAACAACAGCCAAAGGAGGCCGGTGAGCACGCCAGCGAGGGTCACGGCGAGGAACTCGCCGCTGCGCAGGTCCTCGCGCATGAACTCGGGGAACATCATGAGCCACTCGGGCATGGCGGCCCATGTTACACGGCGTCAGCGCTTCATGGGCAGCGTGGCGACGAACCGCGTTCCGATCCCGAGCTCGCTGCTTACGCTGATGTCGCCGCCGTGCGCCTGGGCGATCCCGCGGGCGATCGCGAGGCCTAGACCCGCGCCGGCGCGCCGCGCGTGCGCGCTCTGCCAGAAGCGATCGAAGACGTGCGGCAGGTCGCTCGGCGCGATGCCGACGCCCGTGTCGCTCACCTCGAGCACGAGCGCGTCCTTCTCGAGACGTGCGCGGAGCTCGACGCGGCCGCTCGGCGTGAACTTGATCGCGTTGCCCACGAGGTTGTCGAGCATCTGAACGACGCGGTGCCGATCGACCCAGACGATCGCGTCTTCTTCGACGGCCGCCGTGAGCTCGAGCGCATTGAGCGACGCCGACACGGAGTGCAGCGCGACCACCTCGTCGAGTAGCGAGAGCGCGCGCTCCTCCTTGCGCTCGAGGGGAATCGTGGCGAAGTCCATCTTCGCGGCCAGCAAGAGGTCGTGGATGAGGTGAGTGGCGCGCCCGACAGCGTGCTGGATCGCGTCCACCTCGTCGCTCGGGGAGCGGCGCGCGATGAGCTGCGCCGAGAGCGAGATCGCGTTGAGCGGGTTGCGGAGGTCGTGCGAGACGACGCCGAGGACCTCGTCGCGGAGACGGAGCGCTTCGATCGTGGCGGCGTGCTGTCGCGCGTTGTCGAGGGCGAGCGCGGCGCGCTCCGCGAGCGCCAGTGCGAGATCGCGATCGGCCTCGGCGTAACTAGGGACGCCGCCCGTCGAGCCGAGCGTGAGCGCCCCGATGGTGCGACCGTGAGCCACGAGCGGAACGATCACGAGCGATCGGAGCCCGAGCGCGCGCGCACGCGCCAGATGGTCGTCGTCGTGCGAAGCCTCGCGCAAGAACTCGTCCGTCATCACGGGGACGAGCTCGCAATCGCCCGTCGCGAGCACGCGATCGACGCCCGCGCTCGCAAATGCCTCGCGACGGCGGATTTGGCGCACGTCTTCGACGCGCGCCGGATCGCGGTGAGAGACGGCCACGCGCCGCACGAGCTCGTCTTCGACGATGTCGACCGTGCACAGATCGGCGAGGCGAGGGACGAGCAGCGACGTGAGCCTCTGGAGGGTCTCTTCGATGTCGAGCGACGCGCCGAGCACGCGCCCCGCCTCGGCGAGGATCGTCAGCGTCCGCTCCGCGGCGCGCTGGGCGGTGAGATCGTGGATGCACATCACGGTGCGCTTGCCGTGCGGATGATCGACGACGACCGACGCGACCTCGCCGACGAACGTCGTCCCGTCGCCGCGAAGGAGGGTCACCGCGCCTCGCGCGTTTCCTGCGGCTTCGCGCTGAGCCAAGAACGCCCTCGCGAGATCGTCCACGACGACGAGCCCCGCGCGTCCGACGCGGCAGATCTCCGCTTCGGTGCGCGCGAAGAGCCGGCACGCCGCGTAGTTCGCGGCGAACACGCGGCCGTCGAGGGCGGTGAGCAAGAGGCCGTCAGGCGCGTCTTGGAAGTACGCGCGCCAATCCGCGTTCCCGCTCTGGGTGACCGACGGTTCTTGGAGGGTCATCGTCGACCAGTGTGCTCATCGGGAGCCGCCGCGCAATCGCGGTCGAAGCCCAGATACGGGTTGAGACGGAGCCGTTTCAGCGGCAGAAACGTGCAAATGATGCCCTGGGTCCAGCTCGTCGACGATCACAAAGACGACAAGAAGCCAGCGGTCTCCGCGACCGACAACGCGAAGTCCGACCGGGCGCCCGAGTTGCGCATCCTCTTCCTCGCGGGCCGGAGCTCCTGCCTCTCTACACGTCGAAGAAGGCGCTCCGTCAGGGCAAGCGCTTGCCAAACATCCTCGGCGACTTCGGCATGTTCGCGCACGACGGCGTGCTCGATCTGATGATCGACATGATCGGCGTGACGCGCGCGGATCGGGGCCGGCCGCCGTGAAGGCCAAGGCGGCGCTCGGCCTCGTTCAGTAAGCGTGCGCGGAGTAACCCGCGGCGGCGGCGTACTGCTTGTACGCGTCGAGCACGCCGTTGTCGTACGCGGTGTTGTAGACGGTGCAGCTCTGCGTGCTGCCGTAGCTGTTGTAATCGCCGATGGCCATCATCGTGTACTGGTCGACGGTGCAACCGGAGAACTTCTGCTGCTCCTGTTTTCGGTTGCCGGCGACGCCCGAGATGCCGATCTCGATGTTGATGTCGGGGTTGAAGACCGAGTTTGCCCAGTCCGAGCTCGTGGCGTCGAGCGCGAGATCAGGGTGCCCGTTCGAGAGGAGTCCCGCGTTGTTCGGCATCCCGCCGCACGCGGGGACGATCTGCATGAGGCCGAAGCACCCAGTCTCCGACGAGCTCCAACCGCTCGGCGTGCCGCACGGGTCGTTGGTGCACGCGACCGACGTGTTGTCGAAGCGCGACTCGACGTAGATGATCGCCTTGAAGACCATCGGATCCGGTTCGTTGTAGGTCGCCGCCCACTGGAGGATCTGGCAGTCGTACGAGTCGACGCTCTTGCCGTTCTGCGTCGTGACGAGGCCGGTCTTCAGCGTGTCGTTGCACGTGCCGCCGCCGTCGTTCGTGGTGCCGCCGTCGTTCGTCTGCGGCGAGCCGCTGCCACACGCGAGTGTGAAGAAGAGTAGGGCCACGGCGCGCATGGTTCGAGGTTATCACCGGCGCGTGTACAATGACGGTCGATGGCCGACGCCGCGCTCGCGAGGACGCAAGCGATCACGCTCTCGATCGGCTCCGTGATCGCCGATCGCTACGAGCTCCGCGCGCTCCTCGGAGAGGGCGGCATGGGCGCCGTGTTTCGCGCTTACGACCGCGAGCTCGACGAGGACGTCGCGCTCAAGGTGCTCCACCCGGAGGTCGCCGGCGACGTCGCGGCGCTCACGCGCTTCCGACGCGAGGTGAAGCTCGCGCGGCGCGTCACGCACAAGAACGTCGCGCGCACGTTCGATCTCGGCGCGCACGACGGCGTGCGGTTTTTGACGATGGAGCTGATCGTCGGAGAGTCGCTCTCGTTGCGCGCGCGGCGCGAGAAGCTAGCGCTTCCCGAGATCCTCCGCGTCGCCGCGGAGATCTCGCGAGGCCTCGCGGAGGCGCACGTCGCCGGCGTGGTCCACCGCGATCTCAAGCCCGACAACGTGATGCTCAGCGACGACCGCGTCGTGCTCACCGATTTCGGAATCGCGCGCGTCGCCGACGACCGCGGAGCCGCCGACATGCGCACGGGGATGATCGTCGGCACGCCCGCGTACATGGCGCCCGAGCAGCTCGAGAACCTCGCCGTCGACGGGCGCACCGACGTCTACGCGCTCGGGACGATGCTGTGGGAGCTGCTCGCCGGAAGGCTCCCTTTCGCCGGCGACTCTGCGCTCTCGATCGCGGCGCAGCGCATGACGCAGGACGCGCCCGACGTGCGCGCGGCGTGCGCGACCGTGCCCGAGGGCGTGGCCGCGCTCGTCACGGAGATGCTCGCGCGGAGGCGCGAGGATCGCCCCGACGCACAAGCGGTGCTCGATCGCGTCGAGTCCCTCCGCGGCAACAGCGCGCGCGCGCACGGCCTCGTCTCGAAGCTGCCGACTCTCGCCTCGGACACGCTCGCGAGCCTCGGTCAACCGCGCGCGGTCGCGATCGATCCGCTCGAGAGCGGGGCGGAGACCACCGAGCTCGCGCGCCTCTTGACGAGCGCCGTGGCCGACGCGCTCACCGAGTCGCGCGTCGTGTACGGGATCGTGAAGAACAGCGCCGAGGCCGATCTCGTCGTCCAGGGCACGCTCCGGGCGTCGGGCGATCGCGTGCGCGCGCGCCTTCGCGTGCTCGGGCGGAAGGGAAACGTCGTCTGGTCCGAGCACGTCGACGGCTCGCTCGCCGATTCGCTCGCGTTCGAGGACGCCGTCGTCGGCGCGGTCACCGACGCCGTGCGCGCGCGCATGTCGAACGATCCCGGACCGAGCGATCCGTCACTGCGATCCGCGTACGACGAGGCGCTCGCCGAGTTCAACGGCTTCGCGCTCCCGCGCATGCGCAAGGCGATCGCGATCCTCGAGGACGTCGAATCGAAGAAGCCGGGCGATCCGCGGGTGCGCACGCTCCTCGCGCGCGCCACGTTGAGCGCGTGGGCGCAGATGGGCGGCCGCGATCGCGCGATGCTCGCGCGCACCGAGGAGCTCGCGCTTCGCGCGCTGCAGGTCGATCCGACGATCGCCCCCGCGCACCACGTCATCGGCCAGATTCGCCTGAACGCCGGTGAGCTCGCCGCGGCCGTTCGCGCGACGGAAGAGGCTCTTCGACTCGACCCGCGCGACGCTTCGTCGCACGCGACCCTCGGCATCCTTCTCTTCGAGTCGCTCTACGTGAACGAGGGCCGCCACCGTCTCGAGCTCGCGGCGCGGCTCGATCCCGCGAGCTCGCAGATCGCGTTCGGGCGCGCGTTCCAGTACGCGCTCACTGGCGACCCGGACAAGGCCCGCGCGCTCCACGCCGACGTGGTCGCGCGAGGCGGTCCGCTCGCGGCGGTCGTGTCGACGATGCGCTTCGCCGTTTGGTTTCGCGACAAGGACCTCGCGCTCCAGGCGGCCGAGACGATCGAGGCGAACGCGTCCGGCGCGTCGTGGGACGCGGCCTCGCTCCTCATGCGAAGCCTCATCCGCGAGGAGATCGAGCCGCGCGCCGCCGAGATCCTCGCGAAGATCACGAGCCCCGCGGTTGCGCCGCGCCGTCGCGCGCTCATGGAGGAGATCGCGACCGAGTACTACGTCGTCATGGGAGACCACGAACGCGCCCTCGAGCACCTCGTCGCGCTCGCGAAGCTCCCGGCGACGAACCTCCTCTGGCTCGACGCCTGCGAACCCCTCGCTCCGCTCCGCGGCGATCCGCGCTTCGCCGAGGCGCGCGCGACGATCGCCGCGCGCTGCGCGGCGCTATGGGGCTCGGTCGGCAGCTGGCCGCACGAGTGATTCAGCGCGGCGCGCGCTTACGGCGAAATAATCTCGATGATATGGCAGCGATGGCGCCTAGCCATGCGAGGGCGGGACCGCCAGTCCCGGCTGAATCGCAACCACAACCGCCACCTGCAAAGGTCTCGATCTCCGAGCCAGCCTCGCTTTTGAAGGTCGCATCGACCATCGCATCAAAGCCCGAATCGAGTCCCTGTGGGGCGGCGCACGTGAGATCGACGAGCGGAGGCGTGCCCGCATCGCACGGGCCATTCTCGAAGCAGCAGCTTCGCGCCTGTCCGTGCGAGAGCCAACGCTGCGCGAGCGCTTGATCGCCCTGAGGATCGGCCGCTTCTCCGTAGAGCGCGCCGAGGAGCTGCTTGAGCTGGACGAGCTTCGCGGGCCCTTCGCTCACGTCGGGCTCGAGCTCGGTGCCTTCGGTCCAGTCGTCCCACGTGTCGTAGACGACGCCCTTCACGTTTTGCGACGCGAGGTAGTCCATCTGGCCTTGAAGCACTGCGGGGTCGCGCGGGATCTCGCGCGCCTGACACGCGCCCCAATTCTGGGTGTAGTCGTCGAAGCCGGGCGCGACGCCGCCGAACATCACGCGCCCAGGGTTCGACGAGAGCGCGCCGAGGAGCTGCGCGTGCATCTGCGTCGCGTAGTCGACGGCGCGATCGTGGAGGCTCGCGCCGGACGCGTTCGCCCAGAGGCCGAGGTTCACCCACGGCGAGAGCGCGTCGAACGCGGCGAAGTACGACGCGTTCAGCGTCGTCGCGAGCGCGTAGAAATCAACGCCGCTCGCCTGGCGCGCGCCGTCGAGCACTTGCTGCCACTCGGTCGCGGTCATGAGCGCCGAGTCGACGTAGAACGCGAGGAACGGCCTTCCGCCGACCGAGACCGACGACGGGTGCGCGGCCGCGAGCTTCGCCATGTCGACGATGTCCGCCTGGAGCGCGGCCTTGCGCGAAGCCTGAGTGTTCAGCCCGACGACGTTGCCGAAGTGCCAGTACACCGTCGAGTCGTTTCCGATCCACACCGCGCCGTTCATCTTCGCGGCATCCGCTTCGCCGAGGAAGCCGAGCACGGCGCGGTACGCGAGATCCCACGTGGGCTCTTGTTGGTTCTGCGGGTAGGCCGACGTGAACTTCACGCTGTCGAGTTGGAGAATGAACGCGTCGAGGCGGCCGCCGAGATCGCACGGGCGACGCACGCACGAGAGCATCAAGTCGATGCGGCTCTTGCTCTCCCCGGTGCGCGCGCTCGACGAGTAGATGCCCGCGAGCGGGCGGCGCTTCGAGGCGATCCAACGCTGGCGGCCCGCGTCGGGGAAATCGGCGCACGCGGATGGGTCGTTGTCGAGCCCGCACTGCGGGAATTTCTGAAGCCAGTTGCCGTAGCTCGTGTCGCCGCCTGGTCCCTGTGGATCGGACGCGGAGATGCCGAACCAGTTCACCGCGAAGACCGCCGCGAGGTGCGGCGGCATCTTGCTCGCGAGGTCGAACGTGTGCGCGCTCGCAGAAGAGGAGCAGAGCAGAAACGCCACACCGAGCTTCGCGAGGGTGGACTTCACGCGGGAAAGGTAGCTCGCGAATCGCACAGGCGGTAGCGTCGAGCGATGCGGAGCAGGTTGGTGCTCGCGCTGTCGTGCGCCGTGTCTGCGCGACCCTCCACTACGACGACGCCGTGCTCGTCGTGAACTGATTACTGCGAAGCCTTCACGTGCGCCGTGTACGCGGCGACGTCCATCAAGCCGGTGACGGGCTTCGTCTCGGGCTCGATCACGATCATCCACGCCTTGCCGTAGCAGTCCTCGTTCACGAGCTCGGGGTGCTTGTCGAGGTCGGCGTTGATCTCGACGACCTTGCCGGCGAGCGGCGCGAACAGATCGCTCAGCGTCTTGACGCTCTCGATCGTTCCGAACGCCTTGTGCGCGGTGAGCGTGTCGCCGACCTTCACGTCGAAATTGACGAGCGTGATGTCGCCGAGCTGCTCGACGGCGAAGCTCGTGATGCCGACGCGGACGCGGTCGCCTTCGACCTTCGCCCACTCGTGATCTTTCGTGTACTGGAGGCCCTCGGGGAAGTCGCTCATCGAGAGCGTGATTATCACATCTCTCAGAGGTTCGCGATGAGTCGATCGCCCAAGGACGGCGGGTCGATCTTGCCGAACCACACGCTCCAGGTCGCCTTCATGAAGTCGACGCCCGCGACCGTCGCCGTGCCGCCGTTCTGCTCCCAGAACGTCGTCGTCTTCGCGTTCGAGTCGTAGGAGATCTTCACGTACGCGTTCTCTTTGAACTCGGCGTTGAACGCGGCGAGCGCCTGGTTGATCTTGCCCGAGTCGCCGTAGCCGTTCTTCTGGTACGCCTCTTTCATCGCGTCGACGATCTTGTCCTTGCCGACGTCACGCATCATCTTCCACGTGAACTTCTTGTCGCAGTCGGCGTCGATGACGGCCTGCTTGCTCTTCGCCGAGGGCAAGCACTTCATGTCGTGGCCGATTTGGTAGACGTTCGCGGTGACGAAGACGACCGTCTTCTGACGGACCGCGTCTCCGGTGTGGTACCAGCCGTTGGCGTCGGGGTTGAGCGCGAGAGCGCTCGGCGCGAGCGTCAGGGCAGAGAATGCGAGGGCGAGTGCGAGGCGGCGCATGACGAGGGATAGTAAACCATTAGCGCTGTTTCAGCGCGTTGCACGCGAGGTGCCCGCCTACCGCGCGTTCCTCGCCGAGCACGGGGTCGATGCTTCGAGAGTGAAGGACTTCACCGAGGTCCCGCTGGTCACGAAGGCCGGGTACCTCGCGAAATATCCACTGTCGGATCGCTGTCGCACGGGCGACGTGGCGGATTGCGACATGGTGGCGTTCTCGTCGGGCTCGACGGGCGAACCGACGCTCTGGCCGCGAACGCTGTCCGACGAGATCGCGGTGGCGGAGAGCTTCGAGCGCGTGTTCGTGGGCTCGTTCGGCGCGGATCGAAAGCGCACGCTCGCGATCGTGTGCTTCCCGCTCGGGACCTGGGTCGGCGGCATGTACACGGCGAGCTGCGACGCGGCACCTCGCGAGCCGCGGCCTGCGCGTCACGACGGTGACGCCGGGAAACGATCGCGCCGAGATCCTCCGCGTCGCGCGCGCGCTCGCGCCGATGTTCGATCAGACGGTGCTCCTCGGTTATCCGCCGTTCTTGAAGGACGTGATCGACGCGGGCGCGCTCGAGGGCGTGCCGTGGAGCGCGTGGTCGATCAAGCTCGTGTGCGCGGGCGAGGTCTTCAGCGAAGAGTGGCGCGCGCTCATGGCGGAGCGGGCGGGGATGAAGGACCTGCTCCGCGACTCGGCGTCGCTCTACGGCACCGCGGACGCAGGCGTGCTCGGCACCGAGACGCCGCTGACCGTCGCGATCCGGCGGTTTTGTGCTGAAAACGCGCGCGCCGCGCGATCGCTCTTCGGCGAGGCGCGTCTGCCGACGCTCGTGCAATACGATCCCGAAACGCGCTTCTTCGAGCAGCACGAGGGCACGCTCGTCGTCACCGCGGACGGAGGCGTCCCGCTCATCCGCTATCACATCGCCGACGACGGCGGCCTCTTCGGCTATGGCGAGATGCTCGATCGCGCGCGCGCGCTCGGGTTCGACGCGCTCGCGCAGGTAGACGAGCCGCGCGAGCTCCCGTTTGCGTACGTCTTCGGCCGCTCGCACTTCGCGATCTCGTTCTACGGCGCCAACGTCTTCCCCGAGATGATCAGCGTCGCGCTCGATCAGCCCGCCGTGCGCGCGTGGGTCACGGGAAAATTCGTGATGCAGGCGCGCGAGACCGAGTCACGCGATCGGCGGCTCGCGGTCGCCGTCGAGCTCGCGTCCGGCGTCGAGCCAACCGAAGCGATCCGCGACGCGATCGCCGACGGCGTCCTCGCGCAGCTCCGCCGTTTGAACAGCGAGTTCGCCCACTACGTCCCCGAAGGCGCGCAGCGCCCGGAGGTCTCGCTACACGACAAGGGCGATCCCGCATATTTCCCGGTCGGGGTGAAGCACCGCTACTCGCGGCGATGACGACTGAAACACCGCAACGCGCCCGGTGAGCTACGATGGTCGACCCGATGCGTCCCATCACCGCTGCGATCCTCGCGCACCTCGCCGCCTCGCCGCTCGCGTGCGCGAAGGAGACACCTTCGGCGACCTCTCCCGCGCCGTCCGCGACGCCCACGCCGGCTCCGACCGAGACCGCGGCGCCGAGCGCGTCTGCCACGACGAGCGCGAGCGCGACCGCGACGACGACCGCGACCGCCGCACCGCGACCGCGAGCGCGAAGCCGAACCCGAAGCTCGGCGCGACGTGCATGAACGAGCGTGACTGCGGCGACGGGCTGAAGTGCGTCCTTCCGTTCGACGGGGCGCACGTGATCAAAGGGCAGCCCGGCCACTGTCGACCCGAGAACGAGCCGCAGCTCGGCGGTCGTCCGCTCTACGTCGAGGGCGTCGCGCGCGTGTCGCCTCCCGCGGTCCATCGCGAGTGGCAAGGCGGTGAGGCGCGGCTCTTGCCGGACGCCGCGTCGCTCGCGTCTTGGCGAGCTCAGCTCGAACGCGCGGCGTTCGAGGAGCACGCGAGCATCGCCGCGTTCGCGCGGACGCTCTGTCAGCTCCTCGCGCTCGGCGCGCCCGCGTGGCTCGTCGACAAGACGCAGCGCGCGCTCGCCGACGAGGTCTCGCACGCGACGCGCACGTTCGAGTGGGTCGAGCGCCTCGGAGGCGGCGCGCTCGGACCGGGTCCGCTCCCCGAGGCGGTCGCGCCGTTCGCGGGGACGTCCGAAGACGCGATCGCGGAGCTCTTCGCGCGCGACGTCTTCCGCGGAGGCTGCATCGGCGAGACGCTCGCGGCGCACGAGGCCGCCGATCGCGCCGAGTGCGCTCCGCTCGACGCGCTCTGCGCGTTCTTCGTCGAGATCGCGGACGACGAGGCACGCCACGCGGCGCTCGCGTTCGAGACGGTCGCCTGGCTCCGCTCGCGCTTTCCGTCCGCGGAGCGCGCGTTTGCCGAAGAGCAAGCGCGCTTCATGGCGACCGCCTCGGAGCGCCAGAAGCTCCTCCTGACCCCGCTATTCGACGCCCTCGCCACCGCCTGAGCTCGCGTGCTTGATCAGGGCCGCTCCACTCCCGCGAGGAAGTAGCCGCGCGTCGCGCCGAGATCGTAGACGTGCGCGCGCAGTAACGTCTTGCGGCCCGCCTCGATGCGAACGAGATCGACGATCGCGTACCGATCGGGCGAGTCGTCGCGCACGCCCGTCGGCGCGAAATGCGGGAGCGTGACGCAGACGCGCGCGCCGCTCCGCGTCGCCATGAGCGGGCTCCCGCGGAACGTCGCGAGGTGCCGCACGCCTTCGGGTTTCGAGAGCTCGGTCTCGATTCCGAGGTCCACGGCGCACACGCGATCGCCCGAGTCGATCGCGATCTGCGCGAGCGGAGAGCTCTCCGCGAACGACTCGCGAAGGATCTTGTCGCGCCGGCCCCAGAGGACCTCGACGAGGCGCGCCTCCTCGAGCGGGCGGCTCAGCTTGCCTGCGTGGACCGCGGCGCGGACCTCGTCCAGACCGAGTCGCGCGATCTTCCGCGCCATCCACGCGAGGTCCGCGGTCTGCGCGCGCGCAAACCGCACGACCGGCGTCTGCGGCGAGTAAGCCTTCGGGTCGTAGTGCGCGACCTCGAACGTCCCGAGGTTCGGGTACATCCAGTCGATGACGATGTCGTCCCACGCGTGGCGGTCGAGCCCGAACGTGAACATGTCGGCGAAGATCGTGGGAGCGTCGCCGACGCTCTCGAAGCCGACGCGCGGCTCGCGCCACTCGACACGCGCGGACGTGCCGCCGAGCGAGTCGCTGAAATCGAGCATGTAGTGGAGCACGTATCCGCCCGCGCCGCGGGGCGAGGGGATGAACGCGTCGAACGTATTCGGCCCGCGCACGTCCCAGTGCTGCACCCACGACGCGAGGAAATATTCGCCGCGAAGCTCTCGGCGATCCTCGTGCGGGATCACGTCGTTCGCGTCGTCGGAGCGCCGTCCCTCGGCGCGCCACGTGCCGACGTTTTGGCCCCCGATGTAGAGGCTCGCGCTCAGGCGAATTTTGTCGTCCCACCGGCGTGTCGCGTGGTGCAGCACCTCGTGCACCATCTCGCGCGTGAGAGGCCGCTTCTTGCCCGTCTTTCCGACGGCGAGCGCGCCCGGCTTGATTTGGATGTCGCTCTCGTCGACGAAGACGACGTCGTTGCAGGGTGCATTGAAGCCGATGGCCCAGTAGAGGCGTGAGACGATCGCGTCGGCGGCCGTGCTCATCTCGGGCTGTCCGTACTCCGTGAGCTCGTCGGTCTTGAGGAGGTATTTTCGTCCGCGCGCGTCTTCCACGACGATGCCCGGCGTCGTGCCGCCGATCTTGGAGCTCGTCGCGCGAAACGGAGTCTCGGGCTCGCTGAAAGCGGGGCAGGGACCTCGAGCGATCTGCTCGGCCGTCACGGCGCGGTTCGTGAACCACGTCGAGTCGGGGACCTCGTCGAGCGAGTTCACGTTGCGAGACTCTCCGCTCACTTGAAAGAGAAACGCGTGCGAGATCGGCCTGAGGAGCGCCGTGTCGAGCGAGTTCGCCAGATCGGTCTCCTCGTCGCGCGCGGGCGCACGCGCGAGCGGCCTGTCGTCCGTGTCGCGCAGGACGGGCGGGCGGAGCGCGAAGCGCGAGCTCCCGCCGCACGCGAGCGCCACGCAGAAGAATGCGAGGAGCAGCGTTCGGTCCTTCATAGGTGCTCCGTCGTCGAGAGGTAGACGCGTACGGCGTTGACGGCGAACGGCTCGTCGAAGCGCGAGGTGCCGAGCCCGACGAGAAGCTCGATCGGGAGCGGAAAATTCGTCTCGCGCGTGCGCAGACCGACCGCGATGGTGCTCGTCAGCGATTTGAAATCGAAGTCGTTGAAGTCCTGCGCGAACACGTTGCCCACGCTGTAGATCCACTCCATGTCGACGAAGTAGGCGACGGGGTGGTGGTAGCGGAGCTCCGCCATGATCGCTGATTTGTCGCGGAACCGTCCCCAGATGAACCCGTAGTGGTGATCGAAGCCGAGCATCGACTGGTAGTTGAAGGGGACGTCTTCCTTTCCGAACGCGACGCAGTCCGAGACGTAGCCGCGCAGCGAGAGCACGCGATGCGGCTTCGAGATCTCGGCGGCGATCTCGCCCTCGAGCGACGCGTAGCCGAACGTGCGCTCGGCGTTCGAGGCGTCGTGAGCGAAGAGCGCGTCGCTGCGTAGGCGCGCCCCCGAGCTCGGAACGCGCGGGTCGCGTCGCGTGTCGAGCTTCAGCTGGGCCTCGAGCATGAGCAGGTCCATCTGCGCGCCGTAGCCGGGCACCTTCGACGCGTCGAACACCTTGCCGATCGACGGGTAGTAGCCGGGGCCCGTGAGGTCGCTGCGGAAACCCTCCGAGACCTCGAAGAAGACGTGCTTTCGATGCTCGACGGACTCGAACGCGAACGCCTCCCACGCGGTGTCGGCGTAGTACGTGCGATACGAGACGTCGCCGTTGTCGACCGTGTTCGGGCCGAAGCCGTAGAAATTGCGGTTCTGGTAGTACGAGCCGCCGCCGTACGCGCCGAAGCGCATCGGGCCGGCCTTCCAGCTGTCTCGCGCGGCGATGCGGTAACCGTCGGCGCCGGACGTGAGACCCATCGCGGTGATGTCGTGACCCGGGACGAGCACGTTGCTCACCTTCGCCTCCGCGCCGACCGCGACGAACGATCCGAAGTCGAGCGCGACGGCCGGGTTCCAGTGGAAGCTCGGCGTCGGGTCGAGGATGTTTTGGATGATCGGGATCACGTGGTGGCGATCCGTCCAGCCGGCGAGCGCGTCGAGCGGGACGCGGAGCAGGTACTCGGTCGTCAGGTAGACCGGAAAGAAGACGACGCGCGGGATCCACGCGAGGACCTCGGCGGCGTTCGTGTAGTTCTCGCGCCCGCGATATTCCGCCGGATCGGACCGCTTGTCTGGGTCGACGAGGATGGAGTCCTCTGGGGCGGCGAAGGTCGTGCGCGCGGTCGCGAACGCGACACTTGCGGCGAAAACCCGACCCCAACGAGCACTCACGCCGCGAGGGTTCGCATGTTGCGTACCAGCTACGAACCTCGTGTTCCGGAGGACGTGGCTCGCACGATCGCGCAGCGTTTGCGGTTTTCGGTGCGCGTGGCGCGCGCCCGCAAATGACACAAATCATCGAGCCGCTCCGACGAAGGCGCAACGTGCGGGCAGATCGGAGGCCGTCATGCACGTCGCGCTCGTCGGAGCTGAGCTCGAAGAGAACCTCGCCGTTCGGTACCTTCGCGCCGCGTTGGAGGCGGAAGGCCACACGGTCACGCAGATCGATTTCGACCGACCGAGCGACATCGAGCGCGCCGCCGCGCAGATCGTTTCGTCGAAGGCGTGCTTCACCGGGCTCTCGATGGTCTTCACGCGCCGCGCCGACGAGTTCGCGCGGCTCGCGACGCGCGCGAAGGAGCTCGGGTACGGCGGGCTGATCGTCGCGGGCGGACACTTCGCCGCGTTCCACTCCGCGGAGATCCTGCGAGACGTCCCCGCGATCGATCTCATCGCCGTGGGCGAGGGCGAGCGCATCCTCTGCGAGATGGCGAAGAGCCCGAGCGCGATCGACAAGGTGCCGAACCTCGTCTGGCGCGAGGGCGACGCGATCCGCCGGAGCGATCACGTCTTGCCGGAGCAGGATCTCGACACGCTCCCTTGGCCGACGCGCAGGCGCCCGTTCGATGCGTACCTCGGCTTGCCGATCGTCAACATGATCGGCTCGCGCGGCTGCACGCACGCGTGCGCGTTCTGCTCGATCGCCGCGTGGCACGACATGAACGGCGGCGCGGCGTACCGCACGCGCTCCGCCGACGACATCGCCGCGGAGATGGCCGCGCTCTACAAAGAGGGCGTTCGGCTCTTCAACTTCCACGACGACAACTTCCTCGGGCGCGATCGGGGAGAGAACCTCGCGCGTGCGCGCGCGCTCGACGAGGCGTGGGCCCGCGCGGGCATCGGCAAGATCGGATTCCAAATCAAGGCGCGCCCCGACTCGGTCGACGAGGAGCTCTTCACCGAGCTCCGCGCGATGGGGCTCTTCCGCGTGTTCCTCGGCATCGAGGCGGGCACCGAGCTCTCGCTCAAGAGGCTCGGTCGCGGGCAGAAGCTCCGCGACAACGTGCGCGCGCTCGAGATCCTGAACGGGCTCGACGTGCACACGGCGTTCAACCTCCTCCTCTTGAACCCAGACTCGACGCTCGAGGACTTCGCGGGGAATGTCGCGTTCCTGCGTTCGCATCTGGACAACCCGATGAACTTCTGTCGAACGGAGATCTACGAGGGCACGCCGCTCGCGAAGAAGCTCAGGATCCAAAACAGGCTTCGCGGCGATTACTGGGGGCTCGACTACACGATCGCGGATCCCGCCGCGGAGCGGGCCTTCGACATGATGCGCGCGGCCTTCTGGGATCGGAACTTCGGCGATCACCCGCTCCACTACCTGAGCGGGCAGGTCGACTACGAGCACCAGATCCGCGCCGATTTCTTCGGGACGAACGCGAAGCTCCGCGCGCTCGCGAAGGGCTTCGTGCGGCGCGTGAACGAGAGCACGGTGAGCATGCTCGAGGACGTCGTCGTGGCCGCGCGAGAGGGCCTCGACTCGGAGTCGTTCGCGCGCGATCTGTGCGCGCGCGTGGCGTCCGACGACGAGCGGCTTCGTCGCGAGGGGCTCGCGATCGTCGATCAGATCCGCGCCGTGCCCGAGCGCGTGCGCGCGACGCGGAGCCGAAACCACGCGGCGCTGTTCGCGGTCGCCGCGATCTCGCTCGCGTGTCAGCGCAACGAGACGCAGTTCGCCGAGATGGCGCCGCCGCCTCCGTCGACCGCGACCGGCGCGCCGCCGCCGGCCGACGCGGCCGCGCCGAGCGAGACGGCGACCCAGCTCGCGGTCCCTCCCACGCCCGACGCGGGCGTCCCTAACTTCACGCACATGTCCGAGATGGCCGCGCCGTGGACGCCGCCGGACGCGGGCACGAAGAAGAAGCCGAAGGACGCGGGCGCGATCGCGCCGCCCCCGACCTACCCGACGCAGCAAATGGAGGCCGCGCCTCCGTGGCGCGGCAACAAAGGCGGAAACGGCAACCCGTAGGTTGCGCGATCAGAGCCCGAACTGGAGCGCGACCTCGGGGCCGAACGCGGGGAAGAAGCTCCCGCCGAACGCCGCGGTGCCGCGCACGCCGATCGAGAGGGCGGCGCGCGGCGAGAACCCGTAGCGCACACCACCCTCGAGCGCGACGAACCCAGGACCGCCGACGTGCCACGCCTGCACGGGGCGCGCGCCTGCGACGTTGCTCTGTGCGACGAGGATTGTGAGGTTCGCGTCGAACTCCGCCGCGCCGCCCGCGAGCTGCGCGTAGACGTTGAAGCCCGAGTGCATGAGCGGCTCGTTTCCGAAGATCCACGTCGCGCGCGCCTCGAGGTGGATCGGCGGGAACTTCGGGGCGACGCCGCCGTTGTACGCGCCCGCGACGAAGCCGACGGCGAGCCCGAGCATGAGGTTCGGCGTGACCGCGTAGTCGAGCGTGGCCTTGACGCGAACGTTCGCGGTTTGGAGCCCGCTGTTCACCTCACCGGCCTTGCCGGCGACGAGCGACGCGTTCTCGGTCTTCCCCGCGGGGAAATCGGTGCCCGTCGGCGTGTCGCTCGTGCACGACCAGTTCGGGTCGAGCGACGCTCCGGTGGTCGAGTCTCGCGCGCACACGTCCGTGCCCGCGGGGACCACGGTGAAATCGACGCCGGCCGAGATGCCGAGCCAGAGGCGCGCGTACGTCGGGGTCGCGTTGCTCGCCGGCTTGGTCTCGCCTTCGGCGCCGCCGTTCTGCTCACCCTCGGCGGCGTTCGTCTCTTCTTCGTCGAGCCCCTCGCCGCACATCGTCGGCGCGCGATGGCCGGGCAGGTGAGGCTTCGCGTTGTCGATCTGCGCCTTGATGGGCACGGAGTACGGGTGGCGCTTGTCGCCGCCGTCGAGGATCGGCAGTCCCTCGCAGTCGAGCCCCTGGAAGTAATAGTGGAGGACGCCGAGCTTCACCGCGCCGCACGGGATCACGGCGCCCCAGCCGCGCCCGACGCGAACGAGCTGAAGCCGCCGGTACTGCGCCGTGCCCGACGGCGCGTAGCGCACGATGACCGACGCGGGGTGCGCGGTGCCGTGGTACTCGACGTAGACGGGGAGCGGGACGTCCTTCTTCTGCGCGGGCGCGGGCGTGTGATCGAAGTCGCCGCTCGGCTGCGAGAGCTGCGCGGTGTCGGGCGACTTCATCTCGTTCCAGATCGCGCGGACGTCGTTCGCCGCGTACGCCGGGTTCAGGTCGATGCTCGAATCGAACGTGAGCGCCGCGGTGAAGTTCGATCGCGCCTTGTCCTCGTCGCCGTCGAGCAGCTGCATCGTGCCGATGTCGCGGAGGAGCGCCGCGAGCGTCCTCGGCGAGCACTTGTCGGGCTCGCACGCCTTCTCCGCGGCCTTGAGCAGGTCGAGCGCGCGGCTGTAGTGGTGCGCGTGGTGCTGCGCCACGGCGCGCGAGAGCGCCTGCTTCGCGGCGGCCTCCTCGCGGGCGCCCGCGTGCGCGTTGCTCGCGAGAAGCATCACGGACGCGATCGCGAACAGCCCTTTTTTCACGGGGTCTCCGTGATCGCGTTGCCGCAGGCCGTCGCGTCCGCGTTGCCCGCAAGCCACGACGTCATGCACACGTCTTGGTCGTCGCCCGGCGTGACGAGCGCGCCGCCTTTGTGTGCGTCCCAGCCGCGCGCCTTGCGGATGAACGTGAGAAGCTCCGGGTGCTGGCCGCCGCTGCTCACGACGGCCGAGATCACGGCCGGCTCGAGGCCGACGAGCGATCGGTACGAGGCCTCGTATTCCGCCGTGACGGTGTTCTTGCCGCCGCTCGCGCGGCAGCCGGGCACGAGGCCCGTCTCGTTCGGATCGAGGCGCAGGCCGCTGCAGCCCCAGAGCACGAGGTTGCGCGTCGACTGACCGTGGCAGTCGAGCGAGCCGCAGCGGTGATCGAGGTAGTCGCCGACGCCGGCGGTCTCGAACTGACCGAGGTCGGGCCCGACGACGCCCATGCGCTCGTCCGCCGGCGCGAGCGCGCAAGCGACGGCGGCTGCCGCGGCGACCGCGATCGAAGCGACGGCGAAGGTTCGACGCGCGCTCATGGCGGCGACACCGCGAGGTAAACGGGGCCAGGCGAGCTCGCCGACGGCCCCGCGCTCGAGTGACAACTCGCGCACGCGCCGTCGCGCCCGATGTGCGTGACCATCTGCGCGACGTTGTTCGGATCGGTCCCGATGACCGTGACGCCGATGACCGCATTTCCGCTCGAGTCCGTGTACGCGCCGATCGGGAAGACCGGCGTCCACTCGGACTTTCGCACGATGAAGTTGCCGGCCTCGTTCGTCGTGGCTTGGAACTGGTTTCCCTGCGAGTCGACGAACGAGATCGTCGCGCCGTTGAAGGGCGTCGTCAGGTCCTCGTAGTAGATCGTCCCCGCGAGCGCGAAGTTGTCGTGGCACACGAGGCACGGCTGGCCGGGGCGATGGAGCGGGCCGTGCGGCACGTTCGGATCTTCCGGGCCGAGCGCCTGCTGCTCCGCGCTGCGGACCGGGTCGGCGCACGAGACGATCGCGAGCAAGAGGATCGAGAGGCGTGTTCTCACAGCTCCACCTCCAATGTCATCGAGCTGATGACGCCGCTTCGCTGCGTGATGTAGAGGTCGTTGAGGAACGACGTGTACATGCCATCGATCTGGAACGTGAGCCGCGTCTTCTGAGGCTCGGCGGCGCTGCCGATGTAGAAGTAGATGCCACCGCCGCCCGTCCCGGTCCAGAGCGGCCCGATCTCGCGATCGCCCGTGCGGAACACCGGCAGGTCCCAGCCCGGCGCGGCGACGTTCTCGCCCGAGACGTACGCGCGCTGCCAGAACGTCACAGCGGTCTGACCGTGGAAGCGGAGGTGCGGCCAGAGCCCGACGCGCTTTCCCGCGTCGAAGATCCAACGCACGTCGGTCGTCGACGCGAAGAGGCCCCAGTTGTCGGTGTAGAGGCGTTCCTCGAGCTTGAGCGTCGAGCCCTCGAAGCGGTGCGCGAGCCTTCCGGTGAGCGCGAAGCGACGCTTGCTGAGCGGCGTCTGCTCGAGCGGGCGCTCGGGCAAGCGGTTCGCAGTGACGTAGGACACCGACGCGCCGTTCGGAACGTTCGGCGCGACGTCGGGCGCGAACATGGGCACGTAGCGATACGGCTTCGACTGGTCGCCGTTGTCGAGGCCGATGTCCAGGACGAGCGCGCCGACCGTCGCCGGCCCGAGGAGCTGCGTAAGCCCGAAGTTGAACGACGTGCGGTTGACGATGCGCGAGAAGACGCCGAACGAAGTGCAGCTCGGCCCCGTGTTCGCGGGCGAGTTCTCCGCGCCGCAGCGGCCCACCGTGTCGTGGCCGTAACCGAAGCCGGCCTCGAGCGTCGTGTTCTTCTCGTTGAGATCGAGCCGCATCTCGGCGCCGAGGCCGAACGAGAAATAGTCTGGCTCGCTCGAGACCGAGCCCGCGAGCGTCACGCCGAAATTGTGCGGTTTGTAGGTCGCCTCGAGCGAGCCCGCGTGGCGGACCTCCTGCCAACGCGGCGAGGCCGTCGCGACGACGTCCGCGGACGCGGCCGACACGACGTCGACGATGTAGCGCCCGCGCAGCGACGCGCCTTGGAGCACGTTCTCGATCGCGAGCGCGAGCGACGGCGTGAACACCGTCACGTTGTCGGTGTCGGCGTAGGTCGCGATCTCGAGCGCCGCGCGCTTCGTGCTCGTGTCGTCGAGCTTGCGCGTGCTCGCGGTGCGCTCGGCGGCGAGCTGCTCGCCGTGGTCCTTGCGCGCCATCGACTTCTCGGCGGGATTCGCCTCGTCGTCGGCGAGCGCGACCGAGCTCACGAGCGCGAGCGCACAAACCCCCGCGAGTCGTCTCCCGATCCCGCGCACGCGTGCCTTCTCTCTCTCAGGTGCCTATCGGGTCAGTTGCAGCCGCAGCCGCTCTCGGCGACGGAGCCACCGCCGGTCGCGCCTTCGTGCACGGAGTAGACGTGCTCGGCGGCGGGGCCGGCCGAGATCGCGTCGTTCATCGTCGGGTGAGCGAGCTTGCCTCGCTCGTACGGAGCGACGTGCGTGCAGGCGGCCGTGAGGGCGAAGAGCGTGGCGGCGAAGATGAGCTTCATGATGTCCTCAGTTGTTGAGGGCGCCAGCGGCCGCCCAGGCGTTCATGTCGGTGACGGCTTGCGGCCAGCTCGACACGCCGCTCGTCGGCATGTTGCCGCCGTACCACACGAGGCACGACTGGTTCGAGTCGACGAGCGCGGAGCTCGTGCCGCTGATGTAGCCCTTGCCCTGAAGCCACGAGTAGAGGTTGGCCTTGCTCGAGCCTTGGCTATGGCACGACGAGCAACGACCCTTCGTGCTGCCGGCGAGGTAGTTGTTGAAGATCTGCGTCCACGTCGGCGCGTTGGTGTTCGTCTGCGTCGTGCCGGAGTCCTGCTGCGTCTGCGTCGTGCCGGAGTCCTTCGTCGTGGTCGTCGAGCCGGAGTCTTTTTGCGTCGTGTTCGTGGAGCCGGCATCGCTCCCCGTGTTCGTGTTGTTGTTGTTGTTGTTGTTCGTGTTGGAGTTGGTGTTGTTCGGATCGCCGGGCTGTCCGCCGTTCGGATCGGTCGGATTGGTCGTGCCGCCGTAGGGTCCGCCGAGCGGCGGATCGTCGACGCCGCCGCAAGCGATCATCGCCACCGTCGCGAGCATCGGAAGGATCATCCTGCGCATCGTGCAACCTCCAAAAAGGATGCGTTTGCGTACCACCCTTTCGCGGCTGAGGTATCGCAAAAAACTTTGCGATTTCCCGAGAATCCGTGGTGGTCGAAGAAATCCACCGGGGCGAAATATCGCGCGCGTCGCATCCACGCTCCTATGTCGCGCGGGGGTGGATCCGATCACTGGCGCGTCGTTTTTTCGACCCGCTCGGGGAGCTCGTGGCGCTCGAGGGCGGACGTCGCGGGGCGTGCGCCCTCGTCGTCGGGATACACCGCAAGTTTGCGCCTCCTCGATGCGCTCCGCGCGCCGCAGTTGATCGCCGAGCATGTGCGCACGCGTGCCTTCGCACACGACGCGCCGCCGCGCGCGATCGGTCACCTCGGTAAAAAGGTAGTCTGGTAACTTGGTGAAGCCGCAGTGGGGATGGCTTGCTGGGCGAGCCGTTCGGCGAGGTCGATCGCTGCTGGTTCGCGCCGAAGGAGCGCTCGAGCTTCACGCACCGCGCGTCGATCGCCTCCGTGAGGTGAGAAACCGACCGAGGCGGGATTCGAAGCATCGCCTGCGTAACCAAGCGACCGCTGATCCACGGGATTTCGCCTCACGACAAAACCGACCGATGGAGGCGCAACGCTCAGGCATGTCCGCGCATCCACACTTCTTAACAAGGCTCGCCTTGACGCTTGTGGCGCCTATGCCTACCAAACGGTCTCGATGCGGCGGTTATACGGTTTAGTTCTGCTCTTTGCAGTGGGTTGCAAGCCGGCCGACGCGGGATCTTCCGCGAACGAGGCCGCGGCGCCGATCCACGTGCAGACTGCGCCCGTCGTCGAGCAGCCGATGCCCGAGTACGTGACGCTCACGGGCACGCTCCGCGGCAACCAGGAGTCCGACGTCGCGGCCGACGCGCCTGGCAAGGTCGTCCAGACGCTCGTCGAGCGCGGGCAGCCCGTGAAGCGCGGTCAGGTGCTCGTCACGCTCGACGCGCGCGGCGCGTCGCTCAGCGCGAACGCGGCCGAGGCCCAGTCGAAGATGGCGCAGAGCATGCTCGACCAAGCGCAGCGCGAGTGCGAGCGCGTGAAGCACCTCCTCGAGACGAAGGCGATCTCCCAAGCCGAGTACGACCGCCAGACCTCGGACTGCACCGCCAAGCAGTTCTCCGCCGAGGCCGCGCAGGCGCAATCGCAGTCCGCGGTGAAGCTCGTCGGCGACACGCGCGTCCGCGCGCCGTTCGATGGCGTCGTCGGCGAGCGCTTCGTCAACGTCGGCCAATACGTCGGCGCCACGACGAAGGTCGTCTCGGTCTACGAGCCCGATCCGCTCCGCCTCCAGCTCACCGTGCCCGAGGCCGACATCGCGCTCATCAAGCTCGACATGCCCGTCGGCTTCTCGGTCGCCGCGTTCGGCGAGCAGCAGTTCCGGGGCACCGTGAGGTTCGTGAGCCCGAACGTCCGCGAGGCCACGCGCGACCTCGTCATCGAGGCCGTGGTCGGCAACGCGGACGGCAAGCTCAAGCCCGGCATGTTCGCGGTCGCGAAGGTCGTCCTCGGCGAGAAGCCGCACCCCGTCGTGCCGAGCGCATCGCTCGTCAAAGACGAGACCGGCGCGCGCGCCTTCGTCGTCGTGGGCGGTCAAGTCCAGGAGCGCGTGCTCCAGCTCGGGTCCTCGCAAGGCGACAGCGTCGCCGTGGTCAGCGGCGTGAAGGCGGGGGAAAACGTGGTTCTTTCGCCGGGTCCTGACGTCCACGACGGCGCGAAGGTGCAGTAATGCAATGGCTCGCAGCACTCTGCGTGAAGCGGCCGATCTTCGCGTCGGTCCTCATCCTCGTTTTGTGCGTCGTCGGCCTCGCGGGGTACGCGCAGCTCGGCGTCGATAGGTTTCCGAACATCGACTTCCCCGTCGTCGTCGTGACGACGACGCAGCCCGGCGCCGCGCCCGAGGACATCGAGACGGAGATCACCGACAAGGTCGAGGAAGCCGTCAACACGATCAGCGGCATCGACGAGCTCCGATCGATCACGACCGAGGGCGCCTCGCAGGTCGTCGTCACGTTCGTCATCGAGAAGGACGTCAACATCGCGGCCCAAGAGGTGCGCGACCGCATCAACACGGTCATCCCGCAGCTCCCGAAGGACATCGATCTTCCGATCGTGCAGAAGATGGACCCGGACGCGTCGCCGGTCCTCTACTACGCGCTCCGCAGCGACACCCACAGCGTCCGCGAGACGACCGAGCTCGCGGACAAGCGCGTTCGCCGGTCGCTCGAGTCGATCGACGGCGTCGGCCAGGTGCAGCTCCTCGGCGGCCGCAAGCGGCAGATCAACGTGCTCCTCGACCCGATCAAGCTGCGCGCCGCGGGCGTCACGGTCATCGACGTGCAGCGCGCGATCGGCGCGCAGAACCTCACGATGCCCGGCGGTCGCGTCGAGACGGGCCCGACCGAGCTCACGATCCGCATCCACGGGCGCGTGACCGACCCGAACCAGATCGCCGACCTCGTCATTCGCCGCGCGGAGAACCACTCGATCACGGTGCGCGACGTCGGCAACGTCGAAGACTCGGAGGAAGAGGCAGACTCGGCGGCGATCCTGAACGGGACGCCGACGGTCCTGCTCGCGCTCCGCAAGCAGTCGGGCGCGAACACGGTCGCGGTCGTCGACGCCGTGAAGCAGCGCGTCGAGGACATCAAGAAGGCGCTCCCCGCGGGCTACACGCTCACGTCGGTGCGCGACGAGTCGGGCGTCATCCGGACGAGCGTCGACTCCGTGCGCGAGCACCTCATCGTGGGCGCGCTCCTCGCGGCCGTCGTCGTCTTCCTCTTCCTCGGAAACCTGAGGAGCACGATCATCGCGGCCGTCGCGATCCCGACGAGCATCATCGGCACGTTCGCGACGATGTGGTGGGCGGGGTACACGCTCAACACGATCACGCTCCTCGCGCTCGCGCTCGCGGTCGGCATCGTCATCGACGACGCCATCGTCGTGCTCGAGAACATATTCAGACACATCGAGGAGAAGGGCGAGACGCCGATGAAGGCGGCGGTCAACGCCACCAAGGAGATCGGCCTCGCCGTCATGGCGACCACGCTCTCGCTCATCGCGGTCTTCTTGCCCGTCGCGTTCATGGGCGGCATCCCCGGCAAGTTCCTGCGGTCGTTCGGCGTCACGATGGCGTTCGCGATCGCCGTCTCGATGCTCGTGAGCTTCTCGCTCACGCCGATGATGTCCTCGCGCTGGCTGAAGAAGCACGAGGAGAACTACAAGAGCGTCGGCCAGCGCGTCGTCGACGCGTTCTATCGCCCGATCGAGCGTGTTTATGGGCGGATCCTCGCGTTCCTCATGAAGCGCCGGTGGATCGTCGTCATCGCGGCGCTCGCGACGCTCGGCTCGTGCGCGCCGCTCGCGATGAAGGCGAACAAGGGTTTTTTGCCGGTCAACGACGACGCGCGCTTCCAGATCACGGTGCGCACGCCGGAGGGCACGTCGCTCGAGGAGACGCGCATCGCGACCGAGCGGCTCGCGCGTGACGTCCGCGACAACTCCAACGTGAAGCTCACGGTGACGACCGTCGGCGACGACGCGGCGCACACGCACAACCTCGCGACCATCTACATCCTGCTCACGCCGCCCGAGACGCGCGAGATCACGCAGAACCAGATGATGGACTGGGCGCGAAAGAACGTCGTCGCCAAGCAGCCGAAGAATTACCGCATCAACGTCGGCGAGGTCCCGATGTTCGGCGGAGGAGGCTTCTCGACCGCGCGCGTGCAGTACACGGTGCGCGGGCCCGACCTGAAGAAGCTCGAGGACATCGCGACCGAGGTCGTCGGCAAGATGAAGCAGGTGCCCGGCGCGGTCGACGTGGACTCGTCGCTCATCGTCGGAAAGCCCGAGATCGGCGTCTACATCGACCGGCAGCGCGCCGCGGATCTCGGCGTTCAGCCGATGGACATCGCCAACGCGCTCCGCTTGCTCGTCGAGGGCGAGCAGGTCTCGAACTACGAAGAGCACGGCGAGCAGTACGAGGTGCACGTGCGCGCGCAGCGCCAGTACCGAGCGAACGAGGAGGGCCTACGCCTCTTGACCGTGCCCTCGTCGAAGCTCGGGTTCGTCGCGCTCGCGGACGTCGTCCACCTCGGCCACGGCACGGGGCCCGCGCGCATCGATCGCTTGAACCGCGAGCGTCAGGTCACGCTCCTCGCGAACGCCGCGCCAGGCTTCGGCGACGGCCAGATCGCCGCCGAGATGCAGAAGATCCTCGACAAGATGCACATGAGCGCGGGCTACGTCGCTTCGCCGACGGGGCAGACGCGCGAGATGGGCCGCGTGTTCAAGGCGTTCCTCATCTCGCTCGTCCTGTCGTTCGTCTTCATGTACCTCGTGCTCGCCGCGCAGTTCGAGTCGTGGCTGCACCCGATCACGATCCTGCTCTCGCTGCCGCTGACGCTGCCCTTCGCGTTCATCAGCATCATCCTGTTCAAACAGGCGATCGACATCTACTCGGTCCTCGGCATCCTCGTGCTCTTCGGCGTCGTGAAGAAGAACGCGATCTTGCAGATCGACCACACGAACCAGCTCCGCGAGAAGGGGATGGATCGGCTCGAGGCGATCCTCCAGGCGAACAAGGATCGCCTCCGTCCGATCTTGATGACGACGGCGGCGTTCGTCGCCGGCATGATCCCGCTCGTGCTCTCGCGCGGCGTCGGCGCGGGGTTCAACCGCGCCACCGCGGGCGTCGTCGTCGGCGGTCAGGTGCTCTCGCTGTTGCTGACGCTCGTGGCGACGCCCGTCGCGTACTCGTTCTTCGACGATCTCGCGCGCCTCTTGCGGCGCCTCTTCCGCATCAAGCCGACGACGCTCGAAGACCCCGAGGTCGGCGGCTCCGAGCCGTATCGCGCGCCCGCCGAGTAAGTCAGCGCGCTATCTCGCCCATGCGGCCCGACTGGTAGTCGACGATCGCCTCGCGGATCTCCCGCTCGGTGTTCATCACGAACGGGCCGTACTGGACCACGGGCTCGCGGAGCGGCGCGCCGTGGAGGAGCAGCGCGCGCGCGTGCTCGGTCCCGTCGAAGTGGACGCTCTCGCCCTCGCCGAGGATCGCGAGCTGTCCCTCGGAGACGACGCGATCGGAGACGCGCACCGAGCCCTCGAAGACGTAGACGTACGCCGTGTGGTCCGCCGGGATCGGCACGTCGACCGAGGCACCCGCCTCGAACGTCCAGTCGTGGTAGCCGATGGGCGTGCGCGTCTCGATGACCGCGCTCACGCCGAGCGCCTCACCTGCGACGACGCGCACCGTGGCGCGCCCGTCGGGCGTCTTCGCCTGCGGGATTCGGTCGCGCGAGATCTCCTGATAGTGCGGCGCCGTCATCTTGTCGCGCGCGGGGAGGTTCACCCACAGCTGAAAGCCGTGCATGCGTCCGCCCTTGTCCATCAGCTCGCGCGACGGCTCCTCGGAGTGAACGACGCCGCGACCGGCGGTCATCCACTGCACGTCGCCGGGGCCGATCTTTCCGCGGTGACCCGCGGAGTCTTCGTGCTCCATCGAGCCCGCGAGCACGTACGTGACCGTCTCGAACCCGCGGTGCGGGTGATCGGGCGCGCCGACGGCCTCGCCCGGGCCGTACTCGACCGGTCCCATCTCGTCGAGCATGAGGAACGGATCGGCGTGCGCGAAGCTCGCGGTGGGGAAGGGACGGCGCACGATGAACCCGCCGCCTTCGCGCTGGCGGTGTGCGGTGATGAGCTTGGTGACTTGCCTTGTGGCCATGATGCTCAGAGCCCCTCTTCGGCCGTGAGGCCGAGCTTCTTCAAGAGGCGAATCAACGTGGCGCGCTCGCTCTCCGTGAGGGCGCTCGCCGCCGCGTCCATCGCGGCCTGATGCTTGGCGAACGCCTTCTTGATGCGGGCGCGTCCCTCGGGCGTGAGCGACACGACGCGTGCGCGCCGGTCGCCCTCGTCGAGCTTGCGGACGACGAGGCCGCGGTCCTCGAGGCGGTCGACCGCGGTCGTGAGCGACCCGCTCGTCAGCTCGACGCGCTTGCCGATCGCGTTGACCGGGTGGTCTCCGCGGTGGAGCAAGAGCTCGAGGATGGCGAAATCCGAGAAGCACATGTCGAGCGCCTCGATGCTGCGCTCCGCGCGCCGCGAGAGCGTTCGGTGCGCCTTCATGAGGACGAGCCAGAGGTGCGTCCCGGACGTGTCGTTCACCCGAAGAACCTTGGCATCATGTATCTTGATGTCAAGGTATTAGCGTCCCTCGCGGGCAATCTGACGCGCGAGCGACTCGAGCCCGAGGCTCCAGCCGTCGCTCGATTCGAACGCGGCGCGCATGCGCTCTTGGGCCTCGCCGAAGCGCTCGAGGTTCTTGTGCTCGAGCTCGACGAGCGTCTTCTTGTCGCCCTCGGCGGTGAAGCGCACCTCGACCTCCGTCTCGAAGCTCGGGATCGAACTCGAACTTCGCGTTCAGCTGCCACGCGAGCACCACGCGACCCGGCGGCTCCCACGCGAGCACGCGCCCCCAGTCGCACTCGTTCCCGTCGACGCATCGCTCGGCCCACCGCCCCGACGCGCGCGGCTCGAGGATGATCTGCGCGAGCGGAGATTTTCCGATGTGGTGCTCGGCCGGCCACCAGAGCGTCATCTTCTCCGTGAAGACCCGAAAGGCGACCTCGCGCGAGGCTTCGACCACGACCGACTTCTTGACCGAGTTGCTCACTTCTTCTTCTCCTCTTCCTTCTGCGCGGCCTCGGCCGCCTCCTTGAACGCGACGAGCGCGCGATCCCAGAACCGATCGAGCCACTTGCGGACCGCCTCGAGCCCGGCCGCGTCGACCTCGTAGTAGTTGCGCGTGCCCTCGCTGCGCACGCGGACGAGGCGAGCCTCTTTGAGCACCTTGAGGTGTTGGGAGACGGCGGGGCGCGTCACGGGCAGGCCGTTCGCGAGCTCGGCGACCGAGCGCGGCCCTCGCGCGAGGCGCTCGAAGATCGCGCGCCGCGTGGCGTCGCCGAGGGCGTCCAGCTGCAGTTGGTTAGCGCTCACTTACGGTAAGTTAACACTTACCATAGCGGCGTCAAGGCCGCGTGCGACTATGATCGCATCGTGATCGTCGCCCTCGACGTGGACTACCGTGAGCACGAGAGCGTCGTCGCGTGCGTCGGGTTTCGCGCATGGAACGACCCAAGGCCTGCGCTCGAGCGCGTCGTGCGCGTGCCCGGAGCGCCCGCGCCGTACGTGCCGGGACAATTCTATTTGCGCGAGCTGCCCGTGCTCCTCGCGGGGCTTCGCGCGCTCGAAGACGAGCCCGACGTCATCGTGGTCGATGGCTACGTGCGCCTCACGCGGACGAAGCCGGGGCTTGGCGCGCACCTGCACGACGCGCTCTTCGGCAAGGTCGTCGTCGTCGGCATCGCGAAGACCGAGTTCCGCGGCGCGCCCGCGGCCGAGGTGCTGCGCGGCGCGAGCAAGAACCCGCTCTTCGTCACGGCCGCGGGGATCGCGCTCGAGGAGGCCGCGACCGCGGTGCGATCGATGCACGGCGGCCACCGCATCCCGACGCTCGTGGCGCGCGCGGATCGGTTGTGCCGCGAAGGGTGACGCTCAGGTCTTCCCAGCGACGGGAGCGGGAGTCACGGGCGCCGCCGGAGTCACGGGGGCAGCGGGCGCGGCGAACTCGTACGTCCACGTGCCCTGGCCCTTCTTCGCGTCGGGCGGGTTCACGGCGAGGCCGGTGAGGTTCTGCGTCACGCAATCCGAGACGGCCGTGGGCGCCGTCGTTCCAGACGGGTCGACCGCGACGTTCGTGATGCGACCGCCGTCCGTCTCGACGTCGAATTTGATCTTCACGGTGCCCTTCGCGGCCGGCGTCGCCTTGAGCACGCCGTCGTAGCACGCGTGGATCGCGTCGTTCTTCGTGGCGAGCACCGCGCCCGTGTCGCGAGCGTACATGTCCGCGGTGCGCACGGCGCACGCGCCGCACGGCACGACCAGGGCGACGAGCAGCGTCTTCGCGAGGCTCATGGCTTCTTCTCCGTCATGGCTTGTTTGTCTTGGTCGACGACGAGGAACTCGACGCGGCGATTCTTCTCGCGGCCGTCCTCGGTGTCGTTCGAGGCGAGCGGCTTCTCCGAGCCCCAGCCCTTCGCCGAGAGCTTGGCCGCGTCGATCGACTCCTTCTGGATCAGATAGGTCATGACCGCCTTGGCGCGATCGTCGGAGAGCTTCTTGTTGTGCCCCGCAGGCACGTCGCCCTCGGAGCTCGCGTGGCCCTCGATCGAGATCTTCTTCACCTGCGGGTTCTTGCGGATGACCTCCGCGATCTCGTGGAGCAGCGACGAGCTCACGTCCTTGATCACGGCGCTGTTCGCTTCGAATTGGATCTTCTCGTCGAACTCGATCTTGTTGTTGCGCAGCTGGACGCGCGCCGGAGGCGCGGGCGGCACCGCGGTCCCCGCGATGCTGAACGGCCGCTCGCCGGCGAACTGCGTGACGCCGCCGCACGCGAGGGCGAGCACCGGCACGAGGACGATTGGAATCGTTCGTAGGTTCATTGCGACGCGGCGACGCTAGACCATCGGCGAGGTAGTTGGAACTGCAACTTTCGTAAAGATCCCTCAAGTCGCGCGGCATTTCGCCTCGTTTCAAGAGTGTTTCCAGTCGACGAGGTCGCCGAGGACGCGCATGCCGTCGTGGGGCATGCCGCCGAAGGTGCGCTCGACTTGGCCGAGCGGCAGCACGTTGCTCACGCCGCGCGCCATCGCGAGATCGCGCAGCGCCTTGCGGCGCGGCTCGGGGTAGATGCCGACGGACGCGACGCCGTGGTGGAGCGTGCCGACGACGTCCTCGAGCTTGTCGACGCGGCGGACGATCATCGTGCGCGACATCGGGTGGTCGAGCATGTCGAACTTGCCGTCCATGACGACGACGTTCGGCATCCACGTCGCGTTCATGTACTTGCCGCGCCGCATGCGGCGCAGAGAGCCGGCCGCGCTCGGCGAGACGTAGTTCGGCGCGAACTCGTTCCACTGGCCGATCACGAGCGACAGCTCGCGCGCGAAGGCCTCGGCCTGCTCGAGCGTGCCCTCGACGTATTGCACGAACGACGCGATGCACGCCTTCTGGTTCCAGATGAGCGCGTCGAGCGAGGCCTTGATGGCGACCTCGCGCAGCGACGCCGCCGACGCGAACGCCTCCTTGCCGATCATGCTGAGGCCGTAGCGCGGGTTGAACGTGATCGTGCGCGTCATCTCGGTTCGAGCTTGCACGCTCTTGACCGCCTCGGGCGCGCCCCAGACGACGATGCGATCGAACGCCATCGGCGAGAGGAGCACGTCCTCGATCGCGTGGTCTCCGCCCTTCCAGTAGACGAGCGAGAGGTGCTTCGTGATCGGGTGGTCAGGCGCGAACGACGCGGCCGCGAGCGCCGCGACCGCGCCGGGGACGAGCGCGCCGTACGGCGACTTGATGACCGCGGCGCCCTTCGTCGCGATCGCGCGGAGCAACGAAAACACGGGGATCGCGGGCGCGTTGCCCGCGGTGATGTGGAGCTGGCGCGTGGGCATCGCGCGGAGCTCCGCGCGGCCTTCGCCGAGGTCCGTCGGGATCTCGTGCTCGAAGAGCTGCCCGGCGAGGATGCTCGTGATGCCGGGGAAGAGCTCGCCGTCGACCTCGCACCAGCCGTCGAGGAAGCGCCGACCGGGGATGCCCTTCCACGAGAGCTCCGCGTCGACGGTGGCGCTCGCGACGTCCGCGCTCAAGATGAGCGGGAACATCTGAAACGCCGCGTCGTGGAATTGGTCCGGGTGCTGCGCGGTCTGCCGGCTGATCTCGCGAACGCGCTCGACCAGGTCCGCGTTGTCCTCGAGCACCTGCGTGAGGCCGTTCAGGTAGCTGACGATCTCCGAGAACGGCAGGTTGTAGAGCTCGGAGACGAGCTCCTTCTCGTCGCGCTCGATGAGATCGAGCGGCTCGACGCGCGCGAGCACCTGATACTGCCAGGCGCCCGTGTGCTGCATGGTCTTGCGGTCGATGATCGGCTCGCGCAGCACTTGAGCGCTTTCGAGCGCCGCGTACGTGACGTCGTCGCCCTTGCCGGCGAACGCGGCGTCGATCTGTTCGCGCGTCACCTTGGGCGGCGCGACGATCTTGCCTTTGACGAGCATCGGGACGCGGACCACGCCCGCGTCGTCATGGAGGAGGTGGAGCGATTCGCAGAGGGCTTTCATGTGTCATTCTTCCGTTCAAGCTTGGATGGAGGCCATCACGCCGCCGCAGCCCTTGACCTCGCGCCCGGGCGCGCGGCCGATCTCGGTGAACGCGGGGCCGTAGGTGCCGCACGCGCACTGCTCGTCGATCATGCGGACGCGGTCGCCCGTCGCGATGAAGCCGGGGTACGAGAGCGCGAACGGATCGAGGAACGCGAAGCTCCCCGTGAGGTCCTTGCCCTGCATCGGGCGCATGTTCTCGTCGACGACCATCGCCTCGATCATCGGCGGCAGGTGATAACGCCCGTGCTCGCAGCGCGGGACGACGCCGTGGATCTCCGCCATCGAGTAGCCGTCGATGACGTTCGAGACCGGGATGCCGAAGGCCTCGCCGATCATCTCGTTCATCACCGCGGGCTCGATCTTCTCGCCGCTGAAGGTCTTCCAGCCGCCGCCGGTCATGACGACGCTGCCCGCCGCGAGCGGGATCGCGCCGTTCGTCGCGCCGAGGAGCTCCTTGAAGAGGTACGGCGCGCCCGCGAGGAACACCTTGCGGCCCTTGCGCGACGACTCGCGGAGCGCCGAGACCATCGCGGCCATGCGCTCGTCCTTCTTGCCGATCGTCGCGTCGCGGAAGGCGAGGATCTCGCGCTCTTCCTCCGGCGTCTTCGGCCCGGTCGCGATCTGCCGGAGCGTCTGCGCCTTGAGGTCGAAGTCGTAGAGGAACGTGGCCGTGCCGAAGCGCTTCGCGAACTCCTGCGCGACGATCTGCGTGCCCATGTGGCCGCCGCGGAACGCGAGGAAGACGCCGTCGAAGTCGGGCATCGCGCGGCCGTGGAGCACCTTCGCGAGCGAGAACGGATCGAGCACCTTCATCGCCGGCCCGAGGAGCGCGCGCTGGAGGCCGCTCGTCGTGTCGAGGTGGAGCGCCATCGCGGCGATGTACGACGAGGGCGCGACCGAGAAGCGGTGCCACGTCGTCGGATCGCGCGGCACGAACGAGAAGCGCCCGCTCGAGCCCGAGCTGTAGATGACGCGAATGCCGCGCGCCATGAGCGCCTCGATCCACTCGTCGATCGTGCGAACGCCGGAGACGTCGAACGAGATCCGCTCGTGGAAGATCTTCCCGAGCCAGTCGTTCATGCGATCGAAGCGGCGCTCGTCGAGCCAGGTCGGGTCGTACGACTTGAACATGTCGTCGGTCGAGAGGAGCTCGTTCTGGATCGGCGCGAGCTCGTCGAGCGCGCCGATGTTCGCCTCCGCGGCGAACGCGGCGTACGCCGGGATGTTCTCGAGGTAGTGGTGGTGGTTCAAGAGGATCGCCTCGCGACGGACCTCCGCGGCCTCGTTCGCGTCGTATGGCTTGCGAGCCGCCCAGTCCTGAGCGAGCCGGAGGAGACGCCCGTGGAGGGCGGTCACTCGCTCGTGCATGTTCGACTCGATGACCCGCGCGGCGTTGTGTGCGTATTTCATGTCTCGGAGGATGCGCCTCGGAGGCTTCGCCCACATGTGCAGGAAGTCACAAACGCCGGTCACACGCGCGTGTGACTTCCTTCACATGGCTGCCTGCGGAGGCGTTCGCAAGCTCCGTGCATGGACACCCTCCGTCGAATTCTCGCGTACCCGTTGGGCCTCATTTACGTGGCCCTCGTCGTCTATTCGCGCCGCAAGCGCTGGCTCCCGCGCTGGCCGCGCCAAGCGACCGCCCAGCGATCCGCGTGGATCGAGCGCACGTCGGGGTCGTGATGCTTCGCGCGGAGGACGCTAAGTAGCGGCGCGGATCAGCGCGTGCCCGAGCTTCTTCGCGTCGGCGACGCTCGCGGTGATCCGCATCTTGCCGCCTTCGGCCTTCTTCGCGGCGATCTCGTCGACGCGTACGTCGAGGAGCTTCTCAGCGTTGCGCTCGCGCGTGAAGCGCACGAAGAACGCGTGCGCAGCGCTCGAGACGACCACGCCGCCGCGACGCGCCTTCTTCTCGTGCGAAGCGAGCTTGCGCGCAACCGCGTCGATGCGGCTCGCGTCGCTCGCCCTGAGATCGACGGTGTCGCCGTCCGAGAGGTGCACCGTCCCCTTCGCGAGGAGTCCCTTCGGCGTCGTCTCGCCGCCGATCGCGCCCGCGAGCTTGATGATCGCCGTCGCCTTGCTGCTCAAGAGGTGCTTGGTGACCGGCTCCGGAAAGCTCTGGACGATGTGCACGAGGCGATCGGCCTGCCCTACGGAAATACCCATCGACCCACACAGCGCCGCGAAGCTCGGGTACCCGAGCGCGTGGACCACGCCCGAGTCCTTGAGGGTCGCGAGCGCGCGCCCCATCGCGTAGAACGACGACTCGATCCGCCGCTTCTCGCGCACGACGACCGCGATCGCCTTGCGCCCCTTCGCCGCGAGGCGCTTCTTCTCCGCGACTCCGAGCTTCGCTAGCGCGGCTGGCTTGGTCTTCATCGCGCGAACGTAGATCGATCACGCGTGATCGGTCCATCGATCATGCGTGATCGATCCCGAGCAGCGGCATCGCCGAATCGCCTGCGCGATCTCGAGCGGCGGCGCGCGCGCGCAGAGATCGAGCGGTGACGCAACAACTACAACCAAGCCAAGTCCGTCCGGACGCCACGCTCGCTTGTCGGACGCCCGCGGCATTCGGTGAGGTGCCCCAAGGTTGCCCGCGCTCATGCGAGCGACGCGCCAGGCGGACTGCCGAGGCCTGTGGCGCGTGTGGTGGCGCGGTCGTGGCGAGCGTGGACGTGAACGGTGGGGAAGCGATAATGAAGTTTGTTGGTCAAGAAGTCGTAATCGACGGACCAAAGATAGGTGTCACGGGTGTCACGTCACACCGCCGATCGTTCCGTCGCACACCGCTCGAGCCAGTCAGTCTGCCGGGGCGTCAAGCATTGCGTCAGGAAAGGGCGCCGCCGCACCGTCACCCGCATCGACAACGCTGCCGGGCAAGGAGCCATCAAGAAAGTTGAAGTCCACATCGGCGGTCGTTACGCACCCGACGTCAATAGACATTTCGCGCGCAGGCGCAGCATCGACAGATGTCGTGGAGCGAAACACAACAGTTACATCGCACGTCGCCGTTGGCGCCAGCCCGTTATCTTCGATGGTGACAGCGCTACAGCATACATCATTACAACGATTGTTGGGGTTGGCCGGTGACGTCTTTGGATCGATGGCGCATCCGAGACCCGATGCGTAGACATTGTAGTAACACTGGCCCTCAGTGTGCAGTGTCACCGTATGTCGTGGGCAGTCCGGCGTTATGTTGCAGGCGCAGGCACATATAGCAACGCTAATTAGACGCAGCCAGGAACGCATGCTAAAGTCTACGACGCTTTCGAGCGTCGGGCCATCATGCTGATGGGATGGGCCATCACGCTGAGGGAACAGCGACCGCTTAAGTGCACGTTCCCCCGACGTTCGTCTTGCCCGATGGACAGCACATGCCGTGCGAGTTGCTCTGGCCATATGGACAACAAAGACCGTTCGATTCGTGCCCTCCGCCAGGGCAGGGGCACGCAAGTGAATAGTTTCCGGTGTCATCGAGCCAACTTGTCGTGAGCAGCCCACCGCCCACGCTTGTTGCGGGATTCCAAATGGTGGGGTTCAATGGATTCGGCATCGACCCGGCCGGGCAGAAGCAAGCATTTCGCATGTAGTACATAGTGTGCGCACCGTAATGTATCCGCACCTGATCTTTCGGAGAGCTATCGAACGGGTTCAGTGTGCGGACGTTGTGGCACATGCTGTTCGGATTCGCGGCTGTACCAATCGAATACGCTCCCAACAGCTGCAGAGGCCCGGGATCATACGTCATACCGATCAACGCGTAGGCCATTGCGAGCGCAGCATTCGTCGGGTCCTGACTGTCATACCACACGAATTTTAGTGACTCTGGTGTCAAGATTAGGCGGTTAAGCGGCGGCATGAACTGGCACCTGCCATTCGTGCACGACCAATGTGCATCGTCATTAATTGCCGTGATGAGTTGCCCAATGACGTGATCATCCCAGCTGATGGGGCTCGTGTTCCACTTCGGTGTCGCGTCGCACCCGGTGGTATCGGGAAACTGCGAATTGCCGCCCCAGGGTTGCGGCGCCTTTCTAAATCCAGATCGCACGAAATTGCATAGTTTGTCCCGGACTTGCCGGCATTGGATGAGGGCACCGCAATTGAGGTCTAACGGGTCGCCGTACCCATCTTTCGCCTGCGGAAGCAGTTTAGCTGTTACGAACGTGAGCGCATTCTGCAGCTGCGCATTTATCAGACTTGGCAGATAAGTCTCTAACTGCCACCGTAACTGCGCGTGTCCGCCCGCTGTCGGTGAGAATAAATCTTCGCTTGTCGTCGTCGCCAGTATTTCGGACAGAAACGGTCCGAGCGGCCCCGGGTTGAACAGCGCTACACCGGATATCCAACCTGTGTCCGCACAACCAGAACCGCCACCATCCCCTACGCTAATGCTATTGAGTGCGAACTGGACGTGGCCATGCTCATCAAGAAACAGATCGTAAATGGCGTCGCCCATGATATGACAATCAAGCGACGTCGATGTATTCTGGGCGTACGCAGAAATGTGAACGAATATTTGAATTCGGACGTCTTGCCTGTTGCCAGCGTTGTGCCGAAGAACAGGAACGATGAATAGGTCGTCAACATAGAGCGTTTTTAGTTGGTTAGCGCAACCGATATTGAGGGCCGACGCGATCGTTGTCGCGATTCCCGGAAATGCGTTCGAGTTGATGAAGGCATTCAGCGGCGGCGGAAGGTTATTGGGTGCACCATACAGCAGCCATGCCAGAGGGAGCGTCGTCGTGCAGAGACCGGGTAGGTACACATGCACCGCGTTTATCTCGGGAACCGTGTAGTGGAATGCGGTCCATCCGCCGGCCGATACGCCCGGCCCTGGTTTTGTTGTCTGCGCGAATGTCGGCGGATTGGGAGGCGTGACGTTCGCATTCGCTGACAGCGGTCCATAGAAGTCATCCGCAAAGAGCTGAGTGGATGTTTCGTAGAAATCTGCGTCGACCGAATTCGTCGTCTGCCGTGGCGTGCTCGGCGCGAATAGCGATAGGGCGCGGGGAACCGAGATCAATTGCGCACCGAAATTGTCGGGCCTTGCGAACGCCGACAGCGCAGCCGTTGGGATGTCGAAACTGGCTAGTCCTTGACGTAAGAATGGCGCATGTCTGTTATGCCCGTCCGCTCGGCCACCGAATATGTAGGCTTCGAGGAATGCGCCTAGTTCTTCGGGATCGCGGGCGTAAAACCGCGCCTCCGGGGCAAGTAGAAATCGAAGGTCGGCGTAGTCGGTTGTACTTGGTTGAACGCTCGAGGGGAAGAAGTGGGTGACGAGACGCGCGGTGAGGTTGTCTCCCGTGTTGACCAACGTCGAATTAAGGCCCGAAAGGTTTAGCGGCGTAAGCGAACTCTGATGAAGGCTAAACCCAATGCTATTAGCCAACTGCATTTCGTTCACACCCCACGCGAACTGGGGGCCACTTTGGCTCGTTCTCTTCGGGGAGAGTTTGACTGTTTCCTTGAACAGCGGCTCGATGGCGTTCGTCTGCTCGACCGTGACGGTCACCGGTCCTTCGGGCGTACTGGTGTCATCATGGGTGTCGAATTGCGGCCACTGCTGTAGATGCTCGATCAGCCACATCGGATTTGAGTTGCTTCCACCAGCTGCGACACCCGCGCCACCCGACGCCAATGAGTTTTCGACGTTAAGCGGGCCGATGTCGTCGGCCATGCTGAGCGCCGAGAGCCCTGTCAGCGCTCCCTTGACTGCGAGGCTTCCAGTACCGGAGTTGACGTGTGAGGGGTTACCGTATCCGGATGCCATTTGCGTTGGCGCAATGGCAAGCTGCCACTGCTTTACGAGTGCGTCGATGGGTGGCATCTACGTCGAGACTCCTTTAGACGGCAGGCACGGTTGTTCGTCGAATAACGCGCATGGCGTCACGTCGTTATCAGTTGACACGTTGTGTATTAGGCGGGGAACGTTGTGCGTCAGGGGACGTTGTACAATGGCGCTCGCAGTCCAGTGCGCAGTGGTACATTGCCGAATGAGTTTTCGGAGACGTTCCGCCGACCTTGCTGCATCGATGCTGGTCGCGCCGTTTGGCGTCACGTGGAAGCAGTCGCACACCCACGCGCAAGTCGATCGCCGTTGTCGGGTGCCTCTGGTCAGTACACTGGTGGTGGTGTCCACGGCATCTTCACATTGCTGAGCGCACCTGGTGCTGTTCGAACATTGGGCCCGTGCGGGCCCATCGTAGTCGACCCACGTGCGGGCACTCCTTGTCCGGCGCGTCCGGGCGGATGTATCGGTGTGCTCCCGCCGTTTTGGCAGTCACCGTTGCAGCTCTTGCCATTCGGCCGAAGCGCTGGGTTCTGAACACGCGGCCGCAGCGGGTGCGGTCCGATGTTCGCCGCGATCCACACTCGGAAGGTCGCGTCCCAAGAACCCGCGAGTGCGCCGCCGCTGGGCGCGAGTTGCCAGCGAAGCCACCGCGCGAGAGGAACAGTTGCCCCGGACATAAGGCCGGGCGATACGGTGACGGCTCCCGAAGCCAGGTTGATCGCCGACGCGAGGATGTTCGCGAAGAGCGCCTCGTCCTTCGTGGGTATGCGGTGCACGAGCCCGCGTTCTCGACGAAGCCGCGTGAGGTGGGGAGACTATGCGCGTGCCCGACTCACGCGCGCGCAGCCGGCTGCTCGATCGGCGGGACCGTCAGCTCGCCGACTTCGCGAGCGAGCTCGGCGGCGTCGAGACGCGCGCGCGTCGTGGCCCAGTACTTCGGTGCGAGCTCGAGGTATCGCTCGCGGGGCCAGTGCGGCATGACGCGGATGATCTCGGCGAGGTACGTCTCGGCGTCCAGGCCGTGGAGCTTGCAGCTCGCGATGAGCGAGAAGAGGTTGGCGGCGGCGCTCGCGTGATCGTCGGAGCCGAAGAAGAGCCAGTTTTTGCGACCGATCGCGATGTGCCGGAGGGCGCGCTCGGAGTCGTTGTTGGTCATGCCGAGTCGGCCGTCCTCGAGAAACCGCCGCAGCGCGGCCTCTTGTCGAATCGCGTAGCCGAAGGCCGCCGAGACGAGGCCGCGCTCGCGATGGAGCTCGTGCTCTCGACGGCACCATGCGAAGAAATCGTCGACGAGCGGCGCGAGCACGCGCTGGCGCATGATGAGTTTCTTCTGCGGAGGGAGGTCCTTCCACTCGGCTTCGCGCTCGAAGACGACGCGCAGGCGGAGCAGTCCTTCGCGACCGAGCTCGTGCCTGCAGCTCGCGGCCTCCCAGAATTTCCTTCGCGCGTGGCTCCAGCACGCGACCTCGGTCGGCGGATCGACTCCCGTCGCGACGGCCTCGCCTCGGTAGAGCGCGTCGTAAATCGCATGAGCGTCGGCGTGGAGATAACCCGAATAGCCGCGAAACATGTCGCAGACCGCGGCGCTATTGTGTTTGGCCTTGAACTCGAGAAAGACGTGATCGCGATCGGCGAGGACGACGAAGAAGTGCCCCTTTCGGCAAGGCTGCCGCTGGTCGGCGATCGGCTCGGGCTGAATCGCGACGCCGGTCGCGTCGGTGGCGAGACAGAACGCGTGCTTCAATGCCTCGTCGCGCATCGCGAGCACGATGGGTCCGAGCGTTGCGCCGGCGTCCTCGGCGTAGCGGCACATCTCGGCGCGTCCGAGATCGATGCCGTCCTTCGCGAGCATCTCTTCGCAGCGAAAGAACGGAATTCCGAAACCGTATTTCAGCATCAGCACATGCGCGAACATCGACGGCGCGAGCAGGCATCGCTCGAAGAGCTCGCGCGGCCGCTTCGCCGTCGCGAACGTCGTCTCGCCAGCTTCGCTCGTCGTCTTGTACTTCGCCCGCGCGACGACGACGCGCACCGCGCTCGCGCGACGGCGCCCGAGGCGGCAGCTCTCCTCGAAGCCGATCCGCTCGCTCGTCTTCTCGAGCGCCGGGTCCAGGATCTCGATGCGCTCCTCGGGCATGTCGATCGCGAACAGATCGCGCCGGCCCCTCGGCTTGCTCTTCTTTTTCTTCTTCCGCGTCCGCTCGTCATCCGGCGGCGGGGCGCTCTGCTCGTCGAGCGACGCCGCGAGCACCGCGAGCGCTGCTTTCTTCTCCGCGAACTCGATCTCGAGCTGCCGGGTGTCGACGCGCTCGGCCTTCGCGACGTAGAGACGCCGACGTACGAGCTCGAACTCCTCTTTCAGCTGCTCGTACGCGCGCCGCAGCTTGTCGCGCTCGCTCGTCACCGCCGCCAGCTTCGTCTTGCTCGCCGCAAGCTCTGCTTCGAGCGCCGCGATGCGTCGGTCTCGCTCGTCGCTCGCGCTCGCCGCCATCGTCACGCGCTCCTTCTAATGCCTCACGCGATCCGTGTCGATGCTTCGCGTGCACTCTGCATGCATTTCGATCGCACCCTGTGCGTCAGTGTACGGCGCGCTTCTTCGGCTCTTCGACTTCGATGCCGTCGAGCAGCGCGTCGAGCGCCGCGTCGTCGATCTCGACGTGCTTGTCGCGCGCGTCGAGCCGCTCGGGCAGCTTGAACGTCCCGCGATCGAGCCGCTTGTAGAAGATGCACATCCCCGTGCCGTCGAAGAAGAGGACCTTGAGCGCGTCGCGGCGTCTCCCGTAGAACACGAAGAGAGCGCCGCCGCGAGCGTCGTACCCGACCTGCTCTTTCGCCGTGCCCGCGAGCCGATCGAACGAGTACCGCATGTCGATCGGCTCGAGCGCCACGAACACCTGCACGCCGCTCGGGATCATTTCGTCTCCGAAAGGGCGGCGACAACGCGCGCGAGCAGCACCGGATCGAAGCGGTCGCCGACGACGATACGCGCGAGACCGACTTCGACGACGAGCGGCTCGCGCCGGACCTCGCTCGCGCGAACCACGCGGACCATCGCGACCGATTCGGACTTGGTGCGCTTGGGCTCGACGCGTCGTCGCAGCCGGCTCGACCACCACCGCAGCGTCGACGGCGCGTATGACTCGCCCGCCGCGAACTCCTCGACCGTCTTGCCGCTCGCCTTCCACTCCGCGACGCGCGTCGACCACGTCGCCTCCGTGCTCGTCATGCCCCGCAGCGTGCGCTCGCGCCGAGGTCACGACAAGAACGTGGGCTTATGCACCGGATACCTTCGTGGGCGCCGTCTGGTACTGGAGGGTGATATTGGTCGCGCCGCTCGGCGTCACGTTCTTGCACTCGAGCCACGCGACGATGTCCTCGAAGCCGCGCAGGTCGAGCCACTGGGCCTCGCTCTGCGTGATCGACGTCACGGAGACGCCTCCGCGCATGGTCGTCCAGTTCGTCAGCGGGAAGCAGAACATGATCAGGCCCCCGGCGCGTTGGCGGAGATAAAGATGCGGAAGGTCGCGTCGAACGGCGCGCTCGCCGACGTCACCTGCCAGCGGATGTACCGTGCGATCGGGACCGAGGCCGACGACATGAGGCACTTGCCTCCGGTGCTCGCCGGGTTGATGACGCCCGCGGCGAGCGCGGCGTTCGTGTAGACGTTCGCGAAGAAGGTCTCGTCTTTCGTCGGGCTCGTCTGAATGTTCATGGTCACGGTACCCGTGACCTCCTTCACGTCGATCCAGAACGTGACGTCCTCGTATTGGGTGAGGTCGAGCCACTCGGACTCGCTCTGCGTGATGGTATTGCCGCTTCCGCGGACCGTGATGAAATCGGTAAGAACGAACGTGTGCATGAATGTCTCCTATCGACGTGTCGTGGCGGCGCGGTTCATGGCCGCTCGCCCTGGTTTGTTTGCAGCGACCCAAAGCCGAAAGACGATCTCGGCGCTCGCCGGGATGTTGAGGCTCCAGCGGAAAAAGCGCGCGAGCGGTGCGGCAGTCGCTCCTCCGGTTTGAAGGTCCTGAAGCATCGGCGTGACGATGAGGCTGGCGCCCGCGAGCGGGCTCACCTGCGCCATCGTCGCGAAGAGCGACTCTTGTCGCGCGACCGCGCTTTGGTAGGACATCGTGATGCCCGACGTCGATGCCCGCTTCACGTCGAGCCACGCGACCACGTCGCGATAAGCGGCGAAGTCGAGCCACGCGAGCTCGGATTGGGTCACGGCACTGCCGCCGATCGAGCTCCCGACGAGCGTGATCCAGTCCTGCGCGAGGTACGTGTCCACGTCAGAGCCCCGGCGAGTTCGCGACGACGATCGCACGAAACGTGGCGTCCCACGCGGTCGCGGGGCCCGTGATCTTCCAGCGCAAGTAGCGCGCGAGCGGAATCGTGCTGTTGAGCATTAGGCCTCGGAGCACCGTTGGCGTTGCAGCCGCGGACATCGACGTCGACATGATCGGCTGAAACAGCGAGTCGTCTCGCGTCGGGCTCGTTTCGAACGCGATTGTCGGGGGCGTCGCCGACGTCTCGCGGCAGTCGAGGTAGACGACCACGTCTTGGAATGCGGCGAGATCGAGCCAGCCGATCTCGTCCTGCGTGAGCACGGAATTCGACGGGCCCATCGCCGCATTCCAATCTTGAAGAATGAAACTATGCATGGCGCGTTTCCCTCACACGATCGCGAGCGAGTAGCGGTTGTTGAGATAGCGTTTGAGCAGTTGCTTTTGCGTCGTCGACAAGACCGCGCTGAAGGCGATCACTTCGGCGATCGTCCCGTTGTTCCAGAAGTTCAGGCCCGCTGCGTTCCACGCGATGTCGGCGCTTCCCAACGTGAGGCTCGCCTGGCCCGTGCCGGCTCCCGAGCCGATGGTCCCTGACTTGACGGCGGTCGTGAAGTTGTTGAAGAAGATGTTGCTCGAGGCGCCGTTGAACTCCACGAGCGCGACGCCCGGCGAAGACCACGCGGTCGTCGACGCGAGCGTGGACGATGTCGCGATCGAGATCACGTTGCTCGCGTTCTGCTCGATGTTCTGCCCGGAGACGCGGTCGTTGCTCTCGAGCGCCACCTGAATCGCGCCCGTGTTCGCCGGATGGCCGACGACGATCCACGTGTCGGGCTGCACGAGCGTGGTGGCCCAGGAGGCCGTCGTCATGTATGCGTTCGAGCCCATCTTCATCGTCGGCTGATTGCCGTAGGTGGCGTCCGATAGCGTGAGCGTTGGCGCGGTCGGTCCTGCGGTGAGCGTCTTGTTCGGGTCCTTCGAGTTGCTCTGATCCGCCCACTGCGTCACGGCCGCGTTGGTAAAGGTCAGACCCAAATCGGCGCGCAGCCAAAACGCGCAGCTCGCGAGCTGCGTCGGGGCAAAGTACGTCGCGCGGTTGCCGACGCCGCGAATGCGCATGGTCACGTCCCACGCGCTCGCGGTCGTCGAGTAGACGCGCCAGCGGACGAATCGAGCGAGCGGAACGACGCCGCCGCTCGCGCTCTTGACGATGATCGGTGTCGAGATCGTCGCGGACAGCGGAATTGGCCCACACGCGGCCAAGAACCCGGTGTCATCCATCGTGGCGCTCGTCTCGAGGTAGAGCAGCAGGAGCCCGGAGGTCGGCGGCGTGATCTCGCTCACGTCGACGTAGAAGGTCATGTCGGCGAACGAGCCTGCGTCGATCCACTCGTCCGAATCCTGGATGACGCTTCGCACCGTCGAGGCGCCGCGAACGGTGACCCAGTTCGTCAAGAGCCGAGTGCGTGAGCCGGACTGCGACTGAACTCGTGCGTTCATCACGCCCACCTGTAGCTGGCGGCCCAAACACGGAACGTCGCCTGCGCGGTCGCGCCGACGACTCCTTGAAAGCGCCAGCGAAGGTAACGAGCCGGTGGGACTCCTGCGAGCGACGCGAGGACCACGTTCGTTTGCAAACCCACGCCCAGCGTGAACGCAGGGACGAGCGGGACGAACTGCGAGTCGACCGCGCTCGGCGAGGTCTCGAACGCGAGCTTTCCGCTGTTCAGCGCCTCGCGTACGTCGGTGTAGAGGACGACGTCTTCGAGATCGCCGAGATCGAGCCAGCTCGATGATGTCTGGACGATCTGCGTCGAGGCCGCCGCTCTGACGGTGATGAAATCCTGGAGGAGAAAACCTTCCACGCAGGCGATGGTGCCGGCGCGCGGTCGACGCGTCGCCGCATTTGTTTTGCAGGCATCACTGCCGGCGAAACGCGCGCCGCGCACGCGAGCGCTGCTCCGTCAACGCAAATAAGTTGCATACGCCGTCAGCCGATCGGGGCGGACGGCGTCGCGTCTGTAATATTGAGAAAGATTCTCGGCTGTTTGGACTGCCGCAATATGCTGCGTGAAGGGGAGCGGGAGAATTGGCGCTTACGATACTTTGGGTCGAGAGCGATATTGGCTTCTACTCGCATGTCGCGGGCTTGGTCGCGAAGCGCGCACCGTCGCTCGTCTTCGCGTGGGCCGCCAATCGACGACACGCGGCCGAAGCCATGTCGGTTCAATGCTTCAATCGATTCATCGTCGACTTGTGCAGCCTCGACCTCGTCGAGGACTTACGCGAGCGCGGCGACAAAACGCCCGTGATCCTGCTCAGCGACGAGCTCACGTTTGGCCTGTCGCGCCGGGTTCGCGCGCTCGCCGCAATCGACTTTCTGAAGAAGGGAGTGACCGACGATCTCGAAGGTCTCATCGACGTTCTCGAGCACGGTGACGTACGGCGGCCCGGCCTCGCCAAGGCGGAGGACGCCTACCGAGACATCGCACGGACGCTCGAAGCGATGCCAGGGAAGCCTGCGCAGCACCTCGAGCGCATCGAACGCAAGATCCTCAAACGTGCACGCGACAGCGAGCCGACGCTCACTGCGGCTGCGCGCAAGGTCGGCATCCTTCGGCAGACGTTCGTCGCGAAGCTCAAGAAGATCAACACCACTTGATGCGCACGCGGTACGTGATCTTCACGTTGCCGCGCGCGGGGATCGTCGGGCGTGAACGTGAACGTGTGGGCGTCCTTCTTCACGTGCGCCATGCTCTCTTGCGTGATCTCCCAGTCGCCGCCGACGGGCTCGTAGACCTCGACGGACGTCGCGGTGTCCTTGTGGTTTCGGAGCGAGATTTCCCAGTCGCTCTCGGAAGTGCACGTGCCGAGCGTTTTCCAGCTCATTTGCTTGCGATCGCCGACGACGTCGAACGCCTCGCCCATCTTGATGCGGACCTTCTCGTCGCGCGGGGTGTGGTCGATCGCGTCCTCGCCGATGAACTGCTTGGCGCCGCTCTTGTCGGCCTTGTAGACGCGCACCGTGCCCTTCGGCAGCGGCATGCCCATGTGGTTCGCCTCGGTGTTTTGGATGTCGAGGTAGACGCCGACTTTTTGGTTCGAGACGACCTGGCCGTAGTTGCCGCGGTAGTAGTACGCGGCGCCGAAGAAGATGAGCTTCTTGTCGAGCTTGATGCCCGGCGCTTCGAGCAGCGTGACCTGCTTCTGCTCCGCGTTGAGGAGGTTCGTCGGGCGCTCGAGCGTGTAGAGGTGGTACTCGAAGAAGCTCTCCTCGCGGAATCCGCCGCCGCTGCCCGCGGACGCCGTCGCGGCCGGCATGTCCATCGTGTAGCGATTCTGCTGGACGCGCTGCACGTCGCCGGCGACGAGCTTCAGCTTCGCGTTCTCGTAGGTCGTGCCCGTCGTGTTGTTGAGCGTGACCCAGCCGACGAGATCGCCCGCGGTGTCCGCGTCGTTGATGACGAGCACGTAGTCCGCCGACCAGCCGAGGTTTCGCGTGAGGTACGTGACCTCCACCTTCTGCTTGCCGCTCGAGTCGACGAGCCACACGAGCGTGGGCTTCGCGATGAGGTTCTGCGGGATCTCGGGGAAGGCGATGCGCCCGGGGAAGTCGTACGTGATCTCGCCGTTGATGCGCATCACCGTGCCGCCTTGCGCTACGGAGAGGACCTCGGCGTCGTAGACGTCGTCTTTGCCGGTGTGGTCGTTCCAGCGGTAAACTTTTACCTTTTTACCAACGTACTTCTCGAGCAGCTTCTGCGGCGAGAGGAGGTCGTAGCGGTAGTTCTGCTCGAGCACGTGGAGCTGCCCGCCGAGCGACTTGATCGCGACGGTCTGCGGCTCGATCTGCTCGCTCACGTCGCGGAACTCGAGCGCCGTGCGGCCGGCCGCGAGATCGATCGTGCGCACCTCGCGGACGAGCCCGAAGTTCTGGTTGTAGACGGTGATGCCGACCTCTTCGCGCTGGTCGCTCGTCGACTTCGCCTGCGCGACCTGCTGCGGGCGCTGCTGCGCGCTCGAAGAAGCGACCGCCGTGAGCACACCGAGGACGCCATAGAAATATTTTCGCATGGTCAGCACCATTTCACTCGGACGCGATACGTGATCTTCGTTTCGGCGCGCGCGCCCACCTTCGCGAGGAAGGTGAACGTGTGGGCGTCTTTCTTGTCGTAGGGGAGGGACGACGCGAGGATCTCCCAGTCGCCCTCGATCGGCTCGTAGACGAGGACCTCGTCGGCGACGTCCTTGTGGTTTCGGAGCGAGATCTCCCACGCGGTCTCGTCGACGCACGTCGAGATCGCCTTGAAGTCGGTCTGCCGGCGATCGCCCACGACGTCGAAGCTCTCGCCCATCTTGATGCGGAGCTTCTCGTCGCGCGGCGTGTGGTCGATGCTGTCCTCGCCGATGAACTGCGAGGCGCCGCTCTTGTCGGCCTTGTAGACGCGCACCGTGCCCTTCGGGAGCGGGATGCCGAGGTGGTTCTTCTCCTCGTTCTTGATCTCGAGGTAGACGCCCACTTTCTGGTTCGAGACGACCTGCCCGTAGCTGCCGCGGTAGTAGTACGACGCGCCGTAGAAAATGAGCTGGCGGTGGACCTGCACGCCGTTGCCCTCGAGGAGCGTGACCTGCTTCTGCTCGTTCGAGAGGAGCGTCGTCGGGCGATCGAGCGTGTAGAGGTGGTACTCGAAGAAGCTCTCTTCGGTGAATTGCTTGCCGCTGTCGTCGCGCTCCTCGGCGGCCTTCGACATCGCGCCGCGCGTCAGCACCTCGCGGACGCGCTGCACGTTTCCGGCGACGAGCTTGAGCTGCGCGTTCTCGTACGAGGTCGACGTGTCGTTCGAGAGCGTCACCCAGCCGACGAGATCCGCGCTCGAATTTCCGGTGCCCGCGGCCTCTTCGCCCACGGTGAGCACGTAGTCGGCGGACCAACCGAAGCCCTGCGAGAGGTACGTGACCTCGAGCGTCTGCTTGGGCTCTTCGCTGTCGAGGAGCCACACGAGCGACGGCTGCGCGATCAAATTCGCGGGGACCTCGGGGAACGAGTAGCGCGCGGGGAAGCCGTACGTGATCTCGTTTCCGACCTTGAGCACGGGCTGGTTGTCGTTCACCGAGAGGACCTCGGCGTCGTACGACTCGTCTTTGCCGGTCTCTTTGTTCCAGCGATAGAGCTTGATCTTCTTGCCCTGGTATTTCTCGAGGAGCTTCTGCGGCGAGAGGAGATCGTAGCGATAGTTCTGCTCGAGGATCGAGAGCGGGTGCCCCTTTGGGGCCATCGATTTGACGTGAACGGTGTCGGCCTCGACGCGCGACGAGACGTCGCGGAACTCGAGCGAGATGCGGCCCGTGCCGAGGTCGACGTCGCGGAGCTCGCGAACGAGGCCGAAGCCGTCGTTGTAGACCGTGACCGCGACGGACTTGCGCGTGTCCGACCGCGAGATGCGCGACTGCGCGGGTCCTGCGGTCTTCGCCGCGGGCGAGCCGCCGCATCCCGCGAGGATCGCGGTCAGACCAAGGGCGGCGCGGAGGTATCCCATCGAAGCGGCATCCTATTGAACGGACGCGGCGCCCGAAAGATCTAACGGCGTCGCCGCGTCGCTACTTGACGACGCGCATGATCTTGTCGCCGCTCACCTGGCCCCAGTAGACGTAGGTCGAGTCGACGGCGATGCCCTTTGGCTGGCTTTGGCTGGTCGCGAGGACGGTGGGCGTCCCGTTGCAACCCGAGACGCCGCAGCGCGAGACGGTGTCCGCGCCGGGATCGGTCCAGTAGACGTTGACCCCGTCGGTCACGATGTCGTTCGGGTTCGCCTGCCCAGTCACGAGGACCGTCGGCGCGACGCAACCCGCGAGAGGGCAGCTCCCGACCGACGCGGTGTATGTAAAGTACACGTTCTTCTGGTCGGCGGCGACCGACTCGGCGGAGCCGAGCCCGGTCACGAGGTTCACGCGGGTCGAGCCCGTGCAGCCCGCGAGGGGGCACTTGAAGACGTTGCCGCCGCTCGTTCCATAAACGTTCGTGCCGTCTGCCGTCAGATCATCCGCGCCGGCGCTCGTGAGCGTCGTCGGAGCGTTCGAGCAGCCCGCGATCGCGCACGCTTGGAACGAGCCTCCGAGCGGGAAATAGACGAGCGACGGTCCGACCGCGATCCCGTCGTAGTCGAGCGCGCCGCCATCGGAGGCGACCTTTCCGGAGACGAGCACGGTCGGCGACTTGTTGCAGCCGGCGCGCGCGCAGTACGCGACGCCGCCCTGCTCCGACCAGTAGACGTTCGTCGCGTCGATGACGAGGTCCTCGGGGCTCGGGCGTCCTTGCGCGAGAATGGTCACCGTCGCGAGGCAGCTCGACGCCGTGCATTTCGCGATCGTGCCCGCAGAGGCGTTCGTCCAATAGAGCTCGCCGCCGCCGACCGCGAGATCGTAGGCGCCGTTTTGCGCGGTCGCGATCGTCTCGGGCTGGCACTGGCTCGCGACGCACGTGCTCCCGAGGCAGTCGTGGCCGCACGCTCCGCAGTGGGTCGCGCTCGTCGTCGTGTCGATGCACGCGTTGCCGCACGCGGTGAGCCCGCCGTCGCACGTGAGCGCGGGCGCCTCCGACGGCGCGTCTGTCGCGTCCGTGGCCGAGGCATCGGGCGGCGCGGCTTCATTCGCGACGTCGATCGTCGCATCGCTCGCGATCGAAGCGTCGGTCGGAGTCGTGAGCCCATCGAGCGATGGGAAGAGACCGCACCCTGCGATCGCCGCCGCAGTCCCGAGCGCCGCCCACGACCTCACGCGCATCTACGCAGGGTATCATGGCCGCGGTTCAATCGCAGATCTGGACCGCGTTCGATCCTTGCTCGAGCGAACGCCACTCGGAGCAATGCGGCTCGCGCGGTTTGACGTTCGGCGTAGGCGGCGTCGGCGGCGTGACCTTCGGCGGCGCGCGGTGCGGGAGCTCGCCGACGATCTCGACGGTCGGAAGGACGATCGTGCGTTCGCGCCAGTCGTGGGCCACGCGCGGAGGCGTCGAGGTCATCGCGACCGTCGGCGACGCGGGCGTCGGGGGCGGCGGCGGCGGCTGCGTGACGGTGTAGACGAACGCGCCCGTGGCGGCGAAGCCCGCGCTCCAGACCAACGTGGTGATTCCGATGATGCTCGCTTTGGTCATGCACCTCCCTCAAGCAAGGAGCATGCGCTCGACCTCCCACTCGAATGGCAGAGCTATTTCAGGTACACGAGCGCGACGAACTCGGGCCCTGAGATCGAGAGTGGAGCGCCGACGGGAGACGGAATGCCACTCGCTCCGTCCATCTTCATGACGACGACGCTCCCCGACGTCTGATTTCCGACGAAGAGGAAGCGTCCTGTCTCGTCGATCGCGAAATGCCTCGGCGTCTGCCCACCGGTGGGAACGCGCGCCTTAGGGGCGAGCTTGCCCGTGACGTCGACGTCGAAGACGACGATGCTGTCGTCGCCGCGGTTCGACGCGAGGACGTGCTTGCCGTCGCTGGTCACTTGGATCTCGGCGCCCGTGTTCGGCACGGCAGAGCCGTCGAGGAGCGACGAGAGGGTTTGTGTCGAGGAGAGGGCGCCGGATCCCGTGTTGAAATCGAACGTCTCGATCGTGCTCGCGGTCTCGTCGATCACGTACGCCTCGCACGCCCTGCGGGTCGAACGCGAGGTGGCGCGGACCGCCGGGCGCGGTCCCAAGGCCGAGGTACGAGAGCGCGCCGCCATCGAGGCGAAACACGCCGACGCCGTTCAACCCGAGGTTCGGGACGAGCACGAACGCGTTCGACGGATCGGCGACGATCTCGTGCGAGTGCGCGCTCGCGCCGAACGCGTACGTCGCGGACGCGTCGCCGAGGCGTCCGTCTCCGGCGCGAGGGTAGACCGCGATCGTCCCGCCGCCGTAGTTGGCGACCATGACGAGCGCGTCGCTGCGATCGAGCGACACGTGCGCCGGGCCTTGGCCGAGTGACGAGACCGCGCCGAGCGCCGTGAGCTTGCCGGTCGTCTTGTCGATCGAGAACGCGGCGACCTTCGAATTGGTCTCGTCGACCGCGTAGAGAAACGTCCGCGCTTTGTCGAACGCGAGAAACGACGGGTTTCCGCCGGTCGCCGTCGCGGCGACGGGCGTGAGCGCGTACGTGGTGTCGTCGAACGCGAAGACGTGGATGCTCCCGTCGCTGCTCCCCACGTACACGCGCGGGAGCCCGAGCACGACGGAAGCGTCGGAGGCATCGGAGGCATCGGAGCTCACGACGTCGGTCGTCGCGTCCGCTCCGGTGCTCGCGTCGGGCCCGGTGAGCTGCTGCGCGCTGCACGCGGCCACGAGCGTGATGACGAAGATCAACCGTCGCACCCATGGATTGAACGACGCGCGCGCGAGCTCGTCAATGGCGCTAGGGTTCTTGTGAGATGGGTCGGTTCGCCTTCGGCGCGTGCGTGTTTCTGCTCGCCTGCTCGAGCGACGAAGCGGCGCAAGATTCGGGCGCGGGTGACGCGCCGGCGGGCGACGTCGCGGCGCCGAAGGACGCGTCCTCCGACGGCATCGCGCTCGACGCCGACGCGGGCGCGAGCGGTCGATGCAGCACGCTCGGCGCTTGGGCGACGACGGCGGCGTTCGCGGACTCCACGCGCCAATCTCACTCGCAGCCCTCCGTCGCGTTCGGCAGCAGCTACTGCGTGTGGACGATCACGATCCCCTACGCGTCCTCCCAGAGCTGGATCTATTGCGCGAAGCAGAACGCTGCCGACGGGAGCCTCTCGCCGTGGCAGCAGAGCCCGCACCCGCACGGCGGCCATCAAGGCTTCACCGCGGCGACGGTCGACGGCAAGGTCTACATGTTCCGCAACGGTCACATCGCCTGGTACGAAGCGAGCTCGACCGGCGACGCGCTGACCGGCAACGAGATCACGACCGAGTCGAGCCAAGCGGCCGCCTACGGCGGGCATTATTGGATGTGGGACTCCGCGGTGTACGCGCCGTTCTCGGACGGCTCGAAATGGGTCGTCCACCTCTCGGGCTTCGACATGACGCTCGAATCCACCTACGGAAACGGGCCCGGCGCGTACCCCGCGAACGTCTTCGCCGCGAAGGTGCCGCTCCCGCAGGCGTTCACGAGCACGGGCCAGAAGCACCCCGCGTCGCAGTCGAGCAATCGTCCCGGCAAGAGCGCGTTTTTCGCCGGAGCAGGGCAGACGACGGGCTACGTCTTCGTCACGATCGACGCGTACGGAGGCCCGTCGCCCGCGCTCTGGCGCGCGAGCTTGACGTCCGCGGGCGCGCTCTCGGGCTTCACGCAAATGCCCGACGTGCCGAGCGGCGACGACAACCAGCGCGGGGACGCGTTCTTCGCGGGGCAGACGCTCTTCGTCGTACGCGGCTCGAAGGTCTTCGGCGCCGACGTCGATCCCGCGACGGGCAAGCTGGGTTCTTGGAAGAACCAGCCCGCTTTGCCCGAGCCGCAGATCGACATGACGTGGGGCGGCGAGAGCGAAGGTCAGTCGTGGGGCGTGATTGGTGACTACGTCTACCTGACGGGACAGAAGACCGTGCACTACGCGAAGATCACGCGCGTGCCGTGCGGAGCATGAGTCCTCACGTCTGGCACCGCGGACAGTAATACGTCGAGCGTCGATCGAGCCCTTGCCGGAGCTCGGCGATGAGCGCGCCGCACTCGAGGCACGGCCTTCGCGCGCGCCCGTAGACCCATCGCGTCGCGCCCGGACCGAAGCGCGTCGCGCGGCCCGCGATCGCGAAGCGCCCCGAGCGACCGCGCGCGACGTTCTTCGTCATGAGATCGCGCGCGCGCTCGAGGAGGGCGCGGATCTGCTCCTTCGGGATCGACTTGGGCGCGCGGCGCGGATCGATGCGCGCCAAGAAGAGGAGCTCGCTCTTGTACTCGTTGCCGATGCCCGCGACGTCGCGCTGATCGAGGAGCGCCTCGGCGATCGTCGGGTGAACGCTCGAGTGGACGCGCCGCGTGGCCTCGTCGACGTCGAACGAGGGCGAGAGCACGTCGGGCCCGAGCGAACGCAGCATGCGATCGCGCCGGAGCGCGTCCGCCGAGAGGAGCCGCACGATCGGCGGCGCGCCGCGGCGCTCGGTGCGAAACATCACGGCGACGCGGTCGTCGGTCTCGATCGTGACGAGCGCGGTGTCACGCGGCCTTCGCCAGCTCGACTCGCGCCCGTAGAGGTGCCACTCGCCTGCCATGCGCAGGTGCGTGTGGAGCGTGCGCCCGTCGTCGAACGCGACGAGCAGGTTTTTGCCGCGCGTCTCGACGCTCGCAATGGTTCGGCCCTCGAGCTCCTGGTCGCGCAGGGCAGGGATGGGCGACGAGAACCGGACGACGCGGTGACCCACGAGGGCGTCGCGCAGCGTGAGCGCGATGCGCGCGAGCGTGTCGCCCTCGGGCATCTACTCTTCGGGCTGAGCGAGCGCGTCGAGCGCGCGCTGGCACTCTCGGCACTCCTTCGAGTGCGAGTCCATGAACTTGATCTCGCTCGGCGTGGCCTCGTCGTGCTGGCGGCGCCAGAGCGACGACGCGGTCACGTGCTTCGGCGTGTACGCGAACGACGAGGCCTCGACGTCGCGCTGGCACTCCTCGCAGACCGCGAGGTGCGCGGCGTTGTGCTTCTGCGTCACGTCGACGCGCTCGCTCCCGTCCGTCGGGCGATAGACCGAGACGAGGAAATCGCACTGCGACCGAGCCGAAAACCACCACGCGCTCGCGCGCTCTTCGGCGTCGAGCGCGGCGGCCTCACGGCGTCGCGTCGCGTTCAGCCCGACGAGCACGCGGGCCTTCTTGGCGAGCCCGCGATCGATCTCCGCGAGCTTTTGCTCGAGGGTCGTGCCCGCCGTGCGGAGCGTCGTCTGGCGCGTCGACTCCGTGCCGTCCGCCGTCGCGGCGAAGGCGAGCGCCGAGTGCACCGACGCGAGCGCGTCCCGCGCCGCGAGCGCCGCCTCGGCGGAATTGATGTAGAGTGCACGCTCTTCGCCGTCCTCGAGGAGCGCCTCGAACGCTTCGTCGAGGGCGCGCGTGAGCTTCTTGCGCTCCGCCGCGACGTCGAGCTCCGCGACGAACGCCTGCGCCGCGTGCGCCTCGATCTTGTCGACGGCGAGGACCACGTCGCGCGTCGTGTCTCCGAGCAGCTCGCGGCGGCGCCACAAATCGCCCGCGAGCGCGAGCACGCGACCCGCGTCTTTCGTCTGCGTGACCGTGCTCTGCGTCAGCGTCTCGAGCTCGCGCCGGGCCTCGGCGAACCGTTTCTGAATCTCCGGCGAAGCATCGCCATCGACATCCGGCGGCGGGCTCACAGGAAATCCCTCACAAGAAGGGATTGCATCCCTTCTCGCGCGCTTCGCGCGCTCACTTCCCTGCGGGTCTCGCCTGCGGCTCGACCCCAACGGGGGCTTGCAGCCCCCCTGTCCCCCCGGCTCGAGAGCTTCAGGGTTCGCTGTTCTCGTCCATTAATTCTTGGAGGTAGCGGCGCAGGTACGCTTGGGCGCGGCTGACACGTTTGTACGAGTTCGCGACGGTAATTCCGAGCTTCTTGGCACATGCTTCGTGGTCCTCGAGATCTTGATGGTGATACGCGTCCCAGGCTCCTGCCTCGTTGGGGTGCTCCTCTTTCAGACGCTCGAAGGCGGTCCAATAGAGTGATTGAGCCTCGTCGCGCTCGGAGGCGCGCTTCGACAGGTTGATCGCGTAAGCGATCTGACGCGGGGACTCGCGGTTGTCTTCGTCGTCGTCCTTCGCGGGCGCGTCGAGCAGCTCGCGCTGACGGCGATACGCGTCGATCGCGGCGTGCTTGACGATCCGAAGGAAGAACGTCTTCGGGGAGGCGGCCTTGCCGGGGTAAGCCTCGGACAGGCCGCGGAATTGGTCGAGCCCGCGCTCGATGAGCTTGCGGACCGATTCTTGGTAGAGCTCGCCCTCGTCGTCGGGCGAGCCGGCGCGGTAGCTGGCTTGAACGCGGCGCACGACGACGCCGGCCGCCTTGCGCCAGCGCTCGCACAGCGAGCCGAGCGCGGCAGACGGATCTTGGCCTTTCGCTCGCTGCTGCAAGACGAAATCGAAGAGCTCTGCGTCCGTGAGCTTGTCGTATGCGCCCATGAGATGAAACGAAGGCCCGCGGAATTACGGGCGGTTCGTCGGAATGTAGCCCAGGGCCGTGGGGTGCATCCACCACGCAATGACGGACGGGCAAAACAGTTCCTGACTAACGCTCGACCAGCGGTCGGTCGCCCGGGCCCTCGACGAGGGGAAACTCGACCCGGTGGCCCATGACGAGCGTGTACATGTTGGCGCCGCTGACGCCGTAGTCCCAAGGCGACTCGACCGGCGCGGCCCAGAGCTTCGCGCCGTCGAGCGAGTAGCCCGCGACCTCGAGCTCGCCGCTCATCAAGACGACGCCGCCGTGACGGTTCCAAGAATGGAACGCGTACGGCGTGATGTCGTGATGGAGCTTCTTGCCGGTCGACATTTCGTAGACGCAGATCGACTCGCCGCAGCCGAAGAACATGAGGCCCGTGTCGGGCACGACGTGCACGCCGCAGTCGAAGCCCGCGCGCACGCGCCCGACCACGAGCAGCGTCGGCGCGCCGCCCGCGCGGTGCACGAGCACGTAGCGCGCCTCGAGATCTTCGTCGGCCGAGGGCCGATCGACCGTCACGCGACGCTCGTCCAAACCTTGCGGCGCCTTGTCCGAAAGCGCCACGCGAAAACCGCCCGCCCCGAATTCGAACATCCATGGAGAATACCGAAATTCGGGTATGTTTCGCGCATCATGGAACTCCGCGCCGACGCGCACATTCCGTTCGAACGCCCCATCGTGTTTGCTGCCTACCGCGACAAGCTCGTGGAGATGCTTCCCTACTTGCCGAACGTACGAGGCATCGAGGTCCGCAAGCGCGAAGAGCAGGGCAAGGTCACCAAGCTCCTCAATTTCTGGAAGGGCGGCGGCGACATCCCCGCGGCCGCGCGCGCGTTCGTCAGCGAGGCGATGCTCTCGTGGCTCGACACGGCGACCTGGAACGAAGAGGACTTCACGTGCGACTGGAAGATCGAGCCGCAGGCGTTCACCGAGGCCATCACGTGCATCGGCAAGAACCGCTTCTTCGAAGAGGACGGCGGCAAGACGAAGCTCGAGATCCGGGGCGAGCTCTCGATTGACCCGAAGAAGCTCAAGGGCGTGCCCGGGTTCTTGTCGGGCAAGGTCGCGAAGGCGGTCGAGGAGCTCTTGATCTCGAAGATCAGGCCGAACCTCGTGAGCACGGCGGACGGGCTCACGAAGTACCTCGAAGCCCACGGCGGCAAGCTCTGACGCGCATGGCTGAGGCACGCGGCGTGCATCAACGCCGCTGAAATGCGCTGGTTGCGCGTATTCGTGCTGGTTGCGAGCTGCACGTGCGCGGCATCTGCGCACGCGGACGCAAATTCGCAGCAGAAGACCGACAAAAAAAAACTGCACTGGGACGAGCGGCGCGTGCGCTTCACGCTGCCCGAGTACATCGCGACGGGCATCCTCGGGCCGCTCGCGGTCGCGGAGTACTTCGTCGTGCAGCCACAGGTCCCGCCGCACTGGTCCGGAGGGATCCTCTTCGACGACGCCGTGCGCGATGGCATCCGCTTGCGCGATCCGCACGCGCTCCAGGTGTCGTGGGCGGCGGCCGACACGATCGGCACGATGCTCGTCATCATGAACGTCGCGCTCGACTCGCTGATCATCCCGCTCGCGCGACGAAGCTCGGACGTCGCGTGGCAGCTGCTCGTGATGGACGCGGAGTCGTATACGCTCACGTCACTCATCGCGATCACTGGGTACGACACGATCGGCCGCGCGCGCCCGCCCTACCAAGACTGCAAGAACGGCACGGTGCCGAGCAACGAGTGCTACGGAAGCCTCACGGCGTCCTTTCCGAGCGGGCACGTCGCGCTCGGCTTCAACGCCGCGGGCCTATCGTGCGCGCACCACATGTTCCAAGGCGTCTATGGAAACCGCGCGGCGGATGCGTTCGCGTGCGCGCGTGATCTGACGCTGGCGACGAGCGAGGCGGTGCTCCGCATGATGGGCGATCGCCATTATTTCAGCGACGTGTTCGTGGGGAGCTTGATCGGGTTCGCCGTGGGGTTCGGCATGCCGACCTTGCTCCACTACACGAACTTCAAGAAGAAGGTCGGCGTGAGCAGCCTCTACGCGTCGCCGCTCGTCACCGGGCAGCAGACCGGGCTCGCCGTGGGCGGCATGTTTTGATGCAACCTCGCACGCCGTAGCGAAGCGGAGGTACGAGGTTGCGACGTCGATTAGCGGCCGCGCGCGAAGCGCTTGAGGCGAAGGTGCTCCTCGCGCTCGCGCTCCTCGAGCGTGTGCTGCATCGTCTCCGCGTCGCGCGCGAGCGAGATCGCGACGCGTTGCTCGAGCGTGTTCACGAGGCGAGTCACGTGGGAGAGCGCGTGGCCGATGCGGCGCATGAAGAGCTCCTCGGGCGCCGCGGCGAGGAGGAGCTCGACGAGCCGCTCGAACTCGCCCGCGGCCTCCGAGGCGGCCGCGTCGTTCGGACCCGCGGCGACGCCGCGCGCCGCGAAGCTCCGCGTGAGCTTCGGGGCCTCCGAGAGCTCGACGCCGCGGATGCCCCAGACGTCGCGCGGGAGCAGATCGACGCGGACCTCGCGCTCCGGCCACGCGAGGGCGCGGAGCTCCGAGCTCGTCGCCGCCGCGAACGCCTCGAGGAGCGCCTGGTACGCGGCCGACGCGCGCTCCTCGATCGCGCGGCGCGAGTCGACTGCGGGCTTCGCGCGCGCGAAGAGCTCTGCGACGAGCGACTCGCGCTTTCGACGAAGCAGCGCAGCGCCGCGATCGACCTGGTCGCGCCTTCGCCGAAGGCGGACGAGGTTCGAGCGCGTAGCCGCGGCCTTCCCGAGCGTGCTCACTTCGCAGCCTCCCGCTTCGCCTTGCGCGCGTCGAGGATCGCGTCGCTGAGCTTCAGGAGGTCCTCGCGCGGGAGCGTGTCCATCAGGCGAAAGCCGATCTCGATCGTCTCGGCGAGCGTCCGGCGCGTGGTCCCTTGCCCCACGAGCTCGCGCTCGAACGCCTCTGCGAACGCGAGCGCGCGACGATCGGCCGCCGAGAGGCCCGCTTCACCGACGATCGCGACCATCATGCGCGCCTCGCGACCGCGCGCGTAGATCGCGTAGAGCTGATCGGCCCAGCGCCTGTGCTCGGCGACCGTGCGACCCGCGCCGATGCCCGCGTTCATCAAGCGCGACAGCGAAGGGAGCACGTCGACGGGCGGAAATACGCCGCGCCGGTGGAGCTCGCGGCTCAAGACGACCTGACCTTCGGTGATGTAACCGGTGAGATCGGGGATGGGGTGCGTGATGTCGTCGTCGGGCATCGTGAGCACCGGCACCTGCGTGATCGAGCCCGGGCGATCCTTCACGACGCCCGCGCGCTCGAAGATCGACGCGAGGTCGGTGTACATGTAGCCGGGATAACCGCGCCGGCCCGGCACCTCTTCGCGCGCCGCGCCGATCTCGCGGAGCGCTTCGCAATAGTGCGTGATGTCCGCGAGCACGACGAGGACGTGCATGTCGCAAACGAACGCGAGGTGCTCGGCGCACGCGAGCGCGGCGCGCGGCGCGAGGAGCCGCTCGATCGTCGGGTCGCTCGCCTGGCTCAAGAAGAGCACGCTGCGCTCGAGCGCGGCGCTCGCGGCGAAGCGATCGAGGAACGCGCGCGTCTCGCGCTCGGTGATGCCGATCGCGACGAACACCACGGCGAACGGCTCGCCGCGAGGGGCGCGCGCGCTCTCGACGATCGTCGCGGCGAGATCGAGCGCGGGTAGCCCGGGTCCCGAGAACACCGGGAGCTTCTGTCCGCGGACGAGCGTGTTCATGCCGTCGATCGCGGAGATGCCCGTCTCGATGAAATCGCGCGGCGGGAGCCTACGAATCGGGTTGATCGGCGCTCCCCAGAGCGGGCGGAAGCCTTCGCCGATCGCGGGCGGGAGGCCGTCGCGCGGCTCCCCCGTGCCGGAGAGCGCGCGCCCGAGGAGATCGCGCCCGACCTTCGCCTGCGCGAGCTCGCCGGTGAGCGTCACCTCGGCGCTCGCGGGCGAGAGGCCGAGCGTCTCTTCGAGGAGCTGAACGACGGTGATCTCGCGTCCGACGTCGATGATCTGTCCGCGGAGCGACTGTCCTTGCGCGCGAACGGTGACCCACTCGCCGAGCGCTGCGCGCCGGGCATTTTGGAGGAAGAGCAGCGGACCTGCGGCCGCGTGCGCTCCGCGGTACGTGCGCGCGACGCTCATGGCGCGCCTCCGTTCGACGGCGGCGCGTCACGGAGTGCGACGAGCGCGCGGCGCGTCGGCCCGAGCTCGAGATCGTCGAACGACTTTCCCGCGGCGAGCGCGGCCTTCCCGCGCTCGTGGACGTCGAGCACCGCGAGGGCCAGAGCGAGCGTCTTTTGGGGCGGCGAGTAAGCATCGTTGGGGTCGAACGCGCTCTGACCGAGGACGATCTCGCGCGCGAGCGACGCGCTCGCGAGGAGCAATCGATCGCGATCCTCGAGCGCCTCTTGGCCGACCACGGCCGCGACCTCGCGGAGCTCGCCGTCGCGCTCGAGGAGCGCGAGGAGCGCGGCGCGCGTCTTTGGCCAGCGCGCGTCGATCTCCGCGCCGAACCACGCTTCCATCTCGGCGCTGTAGAGGCTGTAGCTCGCGCTCGCGTCCACCGCGGGAAATTGCCTTTGGTGCGCGAGCGCCGGATCGAGCGCCCACAGCGCTCCGGCGACCGCGAGGCACGCTTGCGTGACGGGCTCCGAGAAATCTCCGCTCGGCGGCGAGACGGCGGAGAACAGCGTGAGCGAGCCGCGTCGCTCGGGCGAGCCGAGGCAGCGCACGCACCCCGCGCGCTCGTGGAGCTTCGCCGTGCGGCTCGCGAGGTAGGTCGGGTAGCCCTCTTCGCCGGGCATCTCCTGCATGCGCGCGCCGATCTCGCGGAGAGCCTCCGCCCAGCGCGAGAGCGAGTCCGCCATCACGGCGACGCGCAGGCCTTGATCGCGGAAGTACTCGGCGATCGTGAGCCCGACGTCGATCGAAGCCTCGCGCGCGCCGACGGGCATGTTCGACGTGTTGACGACGAGCACCATGCGATCGAGCACGGGCCGGCCGGTGCGCGCGTCGCGCAGCTCGCCGAAATCGTGGAGCACCTCGGCCATCTCGTTGCCGCGCTCGCCGCAACCGACGTAGACGACGACGTCCGCCTCGGCGTACCGCGCGAGCGACTGCTCGATGACCGTCTTGCCGGTGCCGAACCCGCCGGGCACGGCGACGGTCCCGCCCTCGGCGACCGGAAAGAGAAAGTCGAAGATGCGCTGGCCCGTGAGGATGGGGCGCGTCGAGGTGACGCGCGCGGCGGCGGGACGCGGGCGCCGCACCGGCCAGCGCTGGACCATCGAGAGCGAGGTGCCATCCTCGAGCTCGCCGATCGGCTCCGACACCGCGAAATGACCGGAACGGAGCGAGCGAAGCGCGCCGCGCTTTCCGATCGGGACGAGCACGCGATGCTCGAAGCCTGGGCGCTCGTCGACCGTGCCGAGCACGTCGCCGGGCGCGACGACGTCTCCCGGCGAGAGCGTCGCGTGGAAGTCGAACTCTCGCGTGCGATCGATCGCGTCGGCGGCGGTCCCCGGGAAGATCAGGTCTCCGCCGCGCGCGACGAGCGCGCCGAGCGGACGACCGATCCCGTCGAGGACCGAGCCGAGGAGGCCGGGCCCGAGATCGATCGCGAGCGGCGTGCCGAGCTTCGTGACGGACGCTTCGAGCGCGACGCCGCTCGTGTCCTCGAAGATTTGCAGCGTCGCTTCGTCGCCCGTGATGCGCAGGACCTCGGCGAGCAGGTGCGCCTCGCCGACGCGCACGAGCTCGCCGAGCACGGCGTCGCGCATGCCGGTCGCGTGGGCGAGCGCGCCGATGACGCGGGTGAGCCGCGGCGCGCCGCTCATGGCGCCCTCACACGGTAGCCGACGGCCTGCCGCAGGATCTCGAGCACGTACTGCTCGGCGATGCCACGTTTCTCCCAGGTCGGTGAAGGGAAGGGCACGACGACCGGCGTCGCGAGGCGATCGAGTCGCGCGCGCACCTCGGGCCCGAGCGCGCGATGCAAGGCGTCCTCGACGAGGACGACACCGACACTCGAGTCCTCGCAGAGCCGAGAGAGCGCCTCGGGCGCGCCCGCCGGCTCGGTCGCGATCGCGCCGATGCCGGCGAGGGCGAAGCCGGAGGCGACCGGCGGCGTGCAGAGGACCTCGACCTTCAGCTCCATGGCGTCGCGAGCTCCGTGCGGACGAGCGCGGCCGGCGCGCCGAGCGACGCGCCCCACGCGAGGCGTCGGACGTCCGCGTTCATCGCGGCGAGGCGCAGGAGAAACCCGAGGAGCGGAGCGCTCGAGAGCGGATCGAGCCGAGCGAGCTTCCTCACGTGCTCGATGGACGCCGTGAGCGACGCGCGCTCGAGGCGCACGGGATCTCCGCCGCTCTCGCGCACGACCTTGGCGAGCGACGGCGTCGCGATCGCCCGAGCGAGGCGCTCGGCGCACGCGATCCGCGAGCCCTGCGCGCACGCATCGAGAAACGCGGGCTCGGAGAGCGTGCCTCCCGCGACGAAGCAGTCCTTCGTCGCGACGTCGCGCGGGCTCGCCACGACCTCGAGCGCGGAGATGGCGTTCTCGGTGTCGAGCTTCCAAGAGACGAAGTCGCGCAGCGCGCGATCCCCTTCGCGCGCGCTCCGTGCGGCGCGCTCGGCGAAGTCGCGCAAGAGCGCGAGATCCAGCTCGAACGGCACGGGGTGCGCGCGGCTCGCGAGCGAACCGAGGCGCGCCGCGCCGGGGTAACCCAAGAGAACGAGGTGCGCCGCGACGCGCGCCGCGGTGGGCTCGCGCGACAGCGCGACGATCGCGCGCTCCGAGAGGAGCGGCGTCGGCAAGAGCCCCGCGGCGCGCTCGTCCGACGGCGTCCCCGACGAAGCTCCGCGGAGCATCGCGCGCACGATCCGCCGATCTTGCTCCGCGAAGAACGCGTCGAGCGCCGGGCCGCTGCCCCAACGCGAGAGCACGCGAAGGTGCTTCGCGGCGGTGCGCCGCGCCGCGGCCTCGATCGACGCGGGCGTCGGGTCGGCGATCGGCTCGAGGCGGCCCCCGCGCGCGAGCGCGTTCGTGAGCGAGCGCAGATCGGAGCCGGCAAGCGACTCGAGCTCCTCGCGCGACAAGAGGCGCGTCGCGAGCCCGCGCGCGCGCGCGTCCGCGGTCGGCGCGTCGAGAGGAGCGCGGTCACCCATCGCCGAGCTCCCTCGCGAGCGTCATCGCGAGCGCATCGCGCATCCGCCCGAGCCTCGCGACGAGCGTCTCGTCGATGAGCACGCCTTCGCTCTCGACGACGAATCCCGCGGCGATCGCCGTCGTCGAGTCGCAGCTCCGCGCGCGCACCGAGCGCGCTGCGCACGGCGTCCGCGAGGTCCGCCCGGCACCGCACGACGCAGTCTTCCGCCGCGTGATCCAGCGCCGCGTCGAGGCGCGCTCGGAGCGTCGCGCGGTACGCCTCGTCCGCGTTCGCCGAGCCCAGCATGTCGGCGGCGCGCGTGAGCACGCGGTCGAACGCCGCGTGCGTCGCGCGGAGCACGTCCGCGCTCGCGCGCCTTCGCGCGGTCGAGAGCTCGCGCTCGCTCGCCGCTGCGCGGACAGCGCGCTTCTTGGCGAGCTCCTCGTGCTCGCGTGAAGAGGTCTCGCGCGCGTGCGCCGACTCGAGCGCGGCGATCTCCTCGCGCGCACTCGACTCGATCGCCGCGACGCGCGCCTCGGCGTCGCGCTCGAGCCTCGCGACGAGCTCCTCGAGGCCCATGAGCGTCAGCCCGTTCCGCGCATCAACATGATCGCGATCACGAACCCGAGGATCACCATCGTCTCGGGGATCGCGATGAGGATGATGGCCGTGGTGGACAGCTCGGGCTTCTCCGCCAGCGAAGCCGCCGCCGCCGGACCGATGCGCCCTTGCGCCCACGCGGTGGCGATAGCGGGCACGCCGATGGCGAGCGCGGCTGCGAGTGCGATGGCCCAGTGCATGAAGGGTTCCTTTCAGCTCCCCTGCTCCGAGGGGTGCCAGTGTGAGAGAGGCCGATAAGCCGTGCCTCCCGGGCTGAAGAAGCGTCCGAAGAACTCGACGTAATGAAGACGAAGCGCGTGGATGGTCGGGCTGAAGACGCCGATCGCGAAGTTGACGGCGTGGAACAAGAGCGCGAACACGACGCCGACGAGCACGCTGCCCATCGCGCCCACCATCTGATTCGCGACGACCGCGAGCATGAGCGACGCCGTGCCGAGCGCCATGATGCGGGCATAAGAGAGGATCTGGCCGAAGTTGGACACGAGCTCGACGATCGCGACGACGCCCTCGAGCAGGATCAAGATCGGAAACGCGACGAGCACGGCGATCGCGAATGGCGTGAAGAGGCCCGGCGGAAGCACGCGGAGCGCCGCGAGCACCGCGAGGACCGTGAGCGCGACCATCAGCGCCGCGACGCCGCGCCCGAGCGCCTCGCGCGTCTCTCCTCGGCGCCACGCGTTCACCACGGCGAGCACGATGCCGAGCGTGACGTGGACGACGCCGAGGGCGCCGCTCAGCGCGAGGAACGGGATGAGCGCGCTCTCGCGATCGAACCCGTGCGGCTTCAACCCTAGCCAGCGCGCTCCGAGATCGCCGAGGAGCTCGCCGAACACGAACCCGAAGACGATCGAGAACGCAGCGCACGCGCCCGCGACCGCGGCGATCGAGCGGAGCGTGCTCTTGGGCTTCGACTTCAGCCGCAAGATCACCGCGAGCCCGGCGAGGAGCGCGCCGTAGCCGATGTCGCCCAACATGAGCCCGAAGAACATCGGAAAGAACACGGCGACGAACGGCGTCGGATCGATCGTCCCGTACTTCGGCAGGGGCAGCGTGCGCGTGACGACCTCGAACGGGCGGAACAGCGGCGGGTTCTTCAGGGCGACGGGCGCGTCCGCGCGGCTCCACGGCTCCGTCGCGACCGACTCGACGAGCACGTCGCTGCCGAGCCTCTGCGCGATCTTCTTCTCGAGCGTCGTGATCTCGGGCTTCGGCAGCCAGCCTTCGAGCACGAAGAGCTGACTGCCCGCGTGCGCTTGAGCGCGCGCATCGAGGACCATCACGCGGTCGTGGAGCCACGCGCGGAGCGCCTCGAGCTCGCGCGCGGTCTCTCGACACAGCGCTGCGAGCGCGTCGGAGATCCGCGCGAGCTCCTTCGCGACTGCGTCGAGCCGAGCTTCGATCGCCGGCATCGCACGGAGCAAGTTGGCCTCGCCGAGGCTCGCGGGCGCGGGAAGCTCCTGCACGCGCGAGCTCGCGAGGAGCGCCGAGACCTTCTTCGCGACGTCGGCCGACACGATGATGAGCACCGCGGTCTCGCCGCTCGCGAGCGGCCGCGCGAGGAGCTCGACTTGTCCGTCGATCGCCGCTTCGAGGCTCGAGCGCAGCCTGTCGGCCGCGGACGCCGCGCCCGCGCGCAGGATCACGTAGAACGCGCGCCCGTCTGGCCAAGCGAGCGCGCGCCCGAGGAGCGGCTCGAACGCGACGAAGAACTCGCGATAGCGGAGCAAGAGCGCGCGCTCGTCCTCGAGCTCGCCGCGCTTCGCCGCGAGGCGATCCGCGCGCCTTCGCGTGCGCCGCGCGAAGAGCGTCGCGCGCGTGAGAGAAACGGGGGCCTTCGGCGGCGCGCCCTTCGAGAGCGGCGCGCCCATCGCACGAAGCGCGGCCTCCACGTCGCCGAGGATCCGAGCGACGGCCTTCGCCTCGTCGTCGCGCGCGGTCGCGCGCGGGCCGCGCGGCGGAGCGACGTGAAGCGAGCCGACGTCCTGCACGACGGCGAGCGCCTCGTCGAGGCGCGCGCGCGGCCCCGCGATGCGAACGCGCGTCATCGGCACGATCACGACGCACCTCGCACGACGCGCTCGTAGACGATCCCCGCGAGCCGCTCGATCTCCGCGTCCGAGAGCCCGCTCAAGCGAGCGACCGCCTTCGCCGCGCGCTCCTCGATGCGCTTCAACTCTTCCGCCGTGCGGAGGCGCTCCGCGTCCTCTTCGGCGCGCGCCGCGGCTTCGACCCGCTTGGCGCGCGCCTCGTCCTCATCGAGCGCTGCCCCGCGCGCGGCCTCCACGCGAGCCCGCGCAGACTCCTCCACCGCACGGATACGCGCCTCGATCCGTCGCTCTGTCTCGAGGAGACTCTCGAGCCGCGGATCTGCGGTCTTGGCCTTTGGCGATGCGGGATGCGCCATGCTTCACCCTCGGTGAGGCAATAGACGCGCCCAGGGATTTCGCCGCGTTTCGTGACGCTCGAGGTCCCGCTGCGCAGCCCGTTCGCGGCTGCGCAGGCGCTGCAGGTGACGCTGTCGGATCACGGGCACGCGAAGCGCTCGACCAAGTCCGACGTCGCTCGTAGCCTGATCGCGCCAGCTCGATGGCTCCGTCGCCACCGAACTAACCGATCAACCATGAACGCGGCGGACGCGAGGTGCCCGCGCGCGGGACTCCCTGCCCTGGCGCGATAGTGTCCGCGACGCGTATCAATATCTGCTTTGATGTTCTGATGAAGACGAGGGGCTTTGCGGTCATCCCGCTCATCGCGAGCGCTTGGGCAGCTTGCGCTGTGATTGCGGCGTGCGTCGGCGACACCACCGGCACGAATCCCGACGGCGGGGACGGCGGCGATGCGGCGCCGGTCATCACCGGCGGTGACGCGGCGCCGGTCACGGATTTTTCGATCGCGGCTTCACCAACCTATGTGGTCGTCGAGCCGGGGGGCGCGATCGTTCCGGTCAACTTGACCGTGACGCGCGCCAACGGCTTCTCGGGCGCGCTTTCGATCTCGCTGACCGGCGCGCCGTCGGGCGTGACCGCGTCCGCGACCGTCGACGGGGCGTCGACGAGTGGCGTCCTGAACGTCACCGCCGCGAGCTCGGCGACCGTCGGACAAGTCGCGGTCGCGACGATCTCCGCGACCAGCGGATCGATCACACACACCGCACCGTTGACAGTACGAGTCGGACATCTCCTGCTGGACACAAACACGAACACGACGTGGACGGTACCGAACGACGTCACTTCGGCTACGATCTACGCGTGGGGCGGTGGCGGAGGCGCCGGCGCGGGACGCAACGACGGCACACACGTCGAGGTCGGAGGTCCCGGCGGCGGCGGCGGATTCGCGCAAGCCACGTTCAAGACGACCGCCGGCCAGATGCTCAACGTCGTTGTGGGGACGGGTGGTGGCCCCGGAGGAAACAACACCTCGGCGTCCTACGCCGGCCCTGGTGGAGGCGGCGGGGGATATAGCGCGGTTTATGAAGCTCCGGATGGCGGAGCCGACGCTGCGGCGCCGATCGGAAACTACTGGATCATTGCGGGTGGCGGTGGCGGGGGCGCCGGCGCTCTCCTCCAGTACCCAGCGCAAGTGACCGGCGGCTCTGGAGGCGGCGGTGGTGGACAGGCGGGACAACCCGGAACTGGCACCGTGGGCACGTTCGGCACCGCCGCAACGCAGACTACGGGGGGCGCGAACGGGGAGAACGCAGGGACGCCCGGAGAGCAACTCAAGGCGGGCGTGGTCTTGAGCGCGCAATGTTCGGTGTCGAGCGGTGCGGGCGTGGCGGGATCGCCGGGCGGATCGCCTGGCTGTGCACGCTCGGGGGCGGCGGGGGTGGCGGATACTACGGTGGTGGCGAAGGCTACACGACCGCCGCCACCGCCGGTTGCGGCGGCGGCGGTGGTGGCTCCGCGTTCGCGCTTGGGAGCGCGACGAACGTCACGCTGACTGCAGCGACCGGAAGCACGGCCGCGGGCAGCACCGCGCCGCAGTACAAGGCCAACAGCGCGACGGGCGGCACTCCGGTCGCCAATCCGACGTCGAACGCGACCGCGATCGGAACTGGTGGCACAAACGGTCACGTGGTCATCATCGTTCCGTAGCCGCTAGTGTCCGAGCGTGCGCGCGGACGTCATCGCGTCACGGGCAAGCGATGCGCTCGATGAACGCCGAGCTGCCGTCGGCGAATCCGCGGTAGTAGATGGCGCCGCTATTATAGACGATGTGGTTGAAGGCTCCGGAGCCGTGCTCGTTGGAAGTTCCGATTGCGGTGGGGAGCGCGAGCTGCATCGCGGGGTGCGCTGCGTCGGGTCGTAGCCGGTCGGGAAGATAGTCGATGCGAGTCTTCCGCGCCCGCGAGCAGCGTGAAGTTCCGGAGATCGTCAGGTACCAGACGAATCCGTCGCCCGCGACGATGAGGTTCTTCCCGTCGTTCGTGATGCCATGCACGGCCGGATCGACGCCCTGCGAGACGGGCGGAAACTTGGACGAGCCGCCGCCCAAAATCGTCGTGATGTTGCTGCTGGTCGTGTCGATCTGAATAACGTAGGACGAGTTCGTATCGTCGTGCGACGCGGCGTAGAGCCTTGCCACGAAGGATCGTGAAGTTCGCGATATCCATCGGCGCGCCGGGGTTCGTTCCGAGCATCGCGAGCGTCGACACCGTTAATCGTGCTGTCGATCTTGCGGACGAGCGTCGCGCCGTCGCTCACGCGCTTGTCGACGACGTAGATGTTGCCCGAGCCATCGACGGTGAGCGCGGCGGGCGCAGTGAAGCTCGCCGCCGAGCCTTGGCCGCCCGGGTTGCCGGGCGTAGGGAGCGTGCTACTGCTGCTTGGATCGAGCCCGGTGAGCGGGCCCGCAGTGCCGGCGACGAGTGCGACCTGCGCACGTACCCGGATTGTCGGGGTTCGTGATCTGGACGATTGCGTTTGCGTAGTAGTCTGACCAATTAGGCTCCCATCCGACATGACGCCGAGCCCGCGCAGCTGACGTGAAATTCGCGCTCGAGCACGCGCCGACGTTGTAGTCATACGTGCTGCCCGACGGCGTCGTGCCCGCGATCTTCGTCTCCACGGGGCTCGAGGCCGACGTGTCGACCGACCACACTTCGCTCTCTTGTCGCGTGTAGAGGTGCGTGAAACATCGATAACAACCCGCGATGGCTCGTCGGGTCAAGCGTTAGACTTGCGTCCGAGTATTCGCATGACCAACCGCAACGAGCCGCTCCTTCCCGAAGCGCAGATGGGGCCGGCCGAAAAGCTGCTCGACTTGATCCTCAACGCGTCGGCGCACCTGTGGCACAACCGCCCGGGCGTCGACGTCGCGGGCACGTGGTACCCCGCGAAGGGGAAGAAGAAGCTCCCGCCCAACGCGAAGCCCGTGGTCGTGACGCCCGGCTTGCACGCGCCGGCGGCCGAGCGCCTCTACGCGCGCCTCCTCGACGTCTACAAGCTCAACACGGATTTGATGGCGCACTTCGCGAGCTACGCGCTCACGGAGACCGACTGGCGGGATCTCAAGGTCGCGTGCGCCGCGCTGATGCTCGTGCAGAACCGCTCGGGCCAGCCCGTGAAGGAAGACGACGGCAACGTCGGCTTCTACGACGACGACCTGCGCGCGCTCGGCGAGGCGATGCTCTTGCATTATGCAAAGAAGTCGACGCGCATGATGACGCCGAAGAGCGTCCTTCGCGTCGCGGAGTTTCTCGAGACGCCGTCGATCGCGACGATGAACCGCCGCGCGGGCTTCGGCGATCCCGCGAGCAAGCGCGCGCCGCTCGGCCGCTGGAAGCGCGCGGCGACGAAGTGGCTCCGCGTGCGCGAGACGAACCTGCCGATGCTGCACGGCCTCGCGAAGGCCGGTTACAAGGAGACCATCAAGAGCATCGCGCGCAAATGCGGCTACAAGCCCGAGTCGCAGGCGTTCTTCGAGGTGCTCGGTTGGAAGCAGAAGCAGGCCTCGGGCGGTCACCGCAAGATCGGCCTCGAGGGGCTGAAGCTCGAGAAGTCGAACCGCTTCGACGGGCTCAGCGAGGCGGAGATCTGCGAGACGATCGAGACGCAGAGCCTCGGGTACAAGGAGGCCGTCGGCCGCTTGCCGAAGGGCATGGGCATGACGCCCGCGATCCTCGCGGCGCTCGTGCCGTCGCTCTCGGATCGCGATCTGCGCATCCTCACGCCGACGCTCGAGGAGCTCGGCCTGATGACCGACGCGGACATTCGCGCGCGCTGGGAGAAGGCGATCGCGAGCGCGGAGGATCAGCGCTCGCTCCACATCGCCAAGAACGTGAAGAGCAAGGCGCTCCGCGAGAAGCTCGAGGACGCCGCAGACGCGGCCGCCAAGAAGGCGGTCGCCGAGGCGACGAAGGACGCCGACGTGCACGTCATGGTGCTCATCGACAAGTCCGGCTCGATGACCGGCGCGATCGAGAAGTCGAAGGAGGTGCTCACGCGCATCCTCGCCGGGTTCCCCGCGGAAAAGGTGTATATTGCAACCTTCGACACGGTGGGCACGGTGCTGAAGCCGAAGGCGGCCTCGCGCGCTGCGGTGCAGCACATGCTGAAGGGCATCTCCGCGTCGGGCGGCACCGTGCACGCGGCGGGGCTCCACGCGCTCCACACGAGCGGCGTTCGCGTCCCAGACGGCGCGAAGCTGATCGTGATCGTCATCGGCGACGAAGCCGGCGAGTCGGGCAAATCGTTCGGCGAAGCGTTCGCGCGCTACGGCTACAAACCCGACGCGATGGCGATGCTCCTCAGCGTGAACCAGCCCAATCAGCGCGGGACCACGGTCGTGTCGTGCGCCGCGGAGCTCGGGCTGCCGTTCTCGCTCGTCGAGGTCGCGCAGTTCGACGACCCATACCAGGTCACGCGCGTGCTCGGCGCGCTCCTCGAGGCGCCGATCGCGACCGGCACGCGCACGAGCGGCTGGGTCGAGAAGGTGATGCGGACGAAGCTCCTGACCGCCTGACTCAGGGCGTACAGGGCGTCGTCACGGAGCGTTCGAGCTGCGCGAGATCGGCGCACGTCACCTCGTACGTCGCGCACCCCGTGTCCTTGCACATGATCGTGCCGGGTCCGGTGTGCACGAGGCCGATGGCGTGCCCAATCTCGTGCACGACGGTCTGATGGAACGTGGTCATGTCGAGCCCCTCGTAGAGGACGATGCGCGTCGACTGTCCGTCGAAGATGCTCTCGCCGAGCGAGCCGTCGAAGTCGCGTGACATGTCGTACCAAGTGCCGCGCTCGAACGAGATGACGTCGCTCAGCGCGCGCGGGTTTCCGTCGAACGAGACGTACGAGCCGCTCCGCGTTTGCCACTGGGTCGCCGCGTCGGTGATCGCCTGCGCCTCTTCCATCGAGAAAGAAGGATCGATCTTGAGGTGGTAGTGCATCGAGGGGTTGGGTTGCCAACCCACCGCGCAAGCGAGCGTTGAAGCGACCGCCACGAGCCAAACGGTTCGCGACCCCATGGATCCCAATCTACCATCTAGAATGCACGCATGCTCGCCACTCTCCTCGCCGATCGCGGAAAACAAAACTTCGTTCGCGCTGCCTGGGATCGCCTCCACGCGCTGCCCGGAGGGACGCGCGCGTTCTCGCGGCTGATCGGGCTCGCGGCGCCTTATACCGCGACGATCCGCGCGCACGTCGTCCGCGTGGAGCCGGGGCGCGCGGAGGTGACGATGTCGGATAGGCGCGACGTACGTAACCACATCGACTGCATCCACGCCGTGGCGCTCGCGAACCTGATCGAGCTCACGGGCAACATGGCGGTTGCATATTCGCTCCCGGACGACGCGCGCTTCATCGTCTCGAAGATGACGATCGAGTACCACGCGAAGGCTCGCGGACCGATCCGCGCGATCGCCACGTGCGAGATCCCCGAGACGAGCGAGCGGCGCGAGCTCGAGGTGCACGTGCGCGTCGAGAACGCGGAAGGCAAAGAGGTGACGCACGGCATCCTCTACTCGCTCATCGGACCGAAGAAGCGTTGAGCGACTGGCGCAAATTCCTGGGGAAGAAGGAGCGCGTGGTCGCACCGTATTTCGGCGGCGCGCGCGTGCGGCTCCGCGACCGCGAGGTGCGCCTCGATCCGCGCCCGGAGCGAGAAGGCTTTTGGGCGTTCGAGGTCGAGGGACGAAAGGCAACGCCGCTCGAGGCCGTGTCGCCAGAGCCCGAGCTGCTCGCGCGCCTGCCGAAGGCGCGCGGCGTGCTGGCCGACGGCGCGCTCTTCGCGATCGGCGCGCCGCCCGAGCGCGTCGCGCTCATGCCCGACGACGAGCCGCCGATGTTTGCATCCTGCACGTGTCACCGCTGGCACGACGGGACGCTCTTCTTCGGCGAGCTCGAGCTCGAGGGCGAGGCAGAGGAGCCCGCGCGCGTGGCGTTCGGCGCGCGCCGCGGCCTCGGGGACGCAAAGCACGTCTCGTCCGCGCTGCGATCGGCGTTCGCGTGGGCGACGATCGGGCGCGCGTCGCGCGAGCGTGGGATCCCGTGCAGCCCGCGCGAGGCGTGGCCGCACACGAACGAGATCGCCGACGGCGGCGACGCGGCCGCGAGCGAGGTGCTCGAAGGGCTCGAGGATCTCCGCCGCGGTCGCCGCGTCGTCGTCGGGGGCGAGGCGATCCGCGTGCGCGCGATGATCGAGCGCGCGGCGCGGACGCGCGCCGAGGCTACGCTCGAGAACGCCGAGGAGCGCGCGTACGACGCGATCGCCGCGGCGGGCGGGCGCGTGACGAGCGTGCGTCACCTCGCGCGCGGCGAGCGGCTCGAGGTGTGCTTCGAGTTCGGCGGCGAGCGCTTCGTCACGCTCGCCGAGGCGCTGTCGCTCCAGGTGATCGACGCGGGGATTTGCCTCGTGGACCACCACGACGGCCACGCGGGCGACGAGGAGCTCACGCTCGAGAGCCTGCCTGGCGCGATCCGCGAGGCGATGGACCTCGGCGTGCTTGTCATCACTCGGCGGTGATCACGGGCAGTTGTGGATCGGAGTCGAGAGGCGCGCGATCGCCGGGCTCGTCGGGAAGCGCTGCGTGAGCTCCGCGAGGCCGACGCGCGCGTCGCTGCACGCGTCCTCGTCGAGGAGCGCCTCGAGCGCGCGCGCATAGATCTCGGCGATGTACGGCTTCTGGGCGGCGAGCGCCGCATGAACCTCGGACCGCGAAAACCCGTGGACGTCGTCGTCCTGTCCGTCGTCGTCCCAGTCCGGCGCCACCACGCAACCCACCGCGCCCGTGAGCGCCTCGTCATGAAGGCCCGGCGGCCCGACCTCGAGCACCTTCACGAAATTCGGCAGCGCGCGCCCGCACTCCTTGCGACGTTGCTGCGCGAGCCCGAGCGCGTAGAGCCACTCGGAGGTCTGCGCCGTGATCGAGGCGGTCGCGCGCGCGAGCGCGATCTCGGCGACCGCGAGCTGCATGCGGTCGGCATGATCCCACCGCGAGACGATTCGCTGCGCGGCGCTCCAGTCGCGCCCCTCGAGGACCAAGTCACCCGAGAGCGCGAGCCGCCCGATGAGCCCCCACGCTTCGGTCGCATCGATTCCGGGAGGAGGCGAGCACCGCGCGAGGTCGGCGTCGCCGTCGATCGTTCGGTCGCCGCACACGATCGCAAGGAGGATCGAGCTCGCGACGTCGAGGCGCTGGTGCCCGATGGCGTCTCGCGCCGCGCGAATTCGCTCCGTCGTGTGATCGACGATCGGCGCAGCGGGCGCCGCGACCGGCCCGCCGAGCGTGACCGCCGAGACGCTCTGCGGCTTGGCGCAAGCGACGAGCATCCACGTGGCGAACGCGAGCGTACGCACCCCGAAATCATATGCGATAGTGGAGAGCGGGCCATGCGCGAGGTCTTTTTCGTCATCGGTCGGGGCGGCGCGATCCTCTGGTCGGACGCGAGCGAGTCGTCCGCTGCGCTGCCCGACACGCGCGAGCGCTGGGACGCGATCTGGCGCCTCCGCGCCGAGATCGAGGAGCTCTCGCACAGCCACCCCGCGGGGCCGATGGGCTTCTCGCACGAAGACGAGACCACGATGCAGGCGCTCGCGGCGGGTCTTGGCCGCGCGCTTCGGTTCTCGGTCGTCGCGCCGGAGGGGACCGTCGTGCGTCAGAACGGCGACGACGTGCGCGTCCGAGTCGAGGACGAGCCTTGGTGGGCGGCGCTCATGCGCCGCGCCTCGGGAATGCTGCAAGGAGAGACGGCATGGCGGTCTTGAACATCACGTACAACGGAATGTCGGCGGATTACCCGCTCGACGTCCAGGTCGCGCTCGCGGACGCCGACGTGAAGCGCATCGCGGTCGAGGTCGTGCGCGCGGGCGGCCTCCGCGGCCTCGCGGTGCCGAACTTGGCGGACGGCGCGTTCGACAACTTCGTCGTCGACCGTTTCGACGGCGGAGAGCGCATCTACCTGCGCCCGAAGGTTCCGTTCGGTCGCGCATCGCGATGAGGATCGTCATCTGCGGCGTGGGCGCGCTCGGCTCCACTGCGGCTTGGTTTTGCCGCAACTTGGACGTCGAGCTCGCCTTCGTCGACTTCGATCGCGTCGAGTCGAAGAACTTGATGGCGCAGGCCTTCGTGAAGGCGTCGATCGGGAAGAACAAGGCCGAGGCGCTGAAGGCGCAGCTCCTCACGTTCTTCGGAACGAAATGCGAGGCCTTCGGCGTGCGGCTCGAGAGCACGAACGTCGAGGCGCTCTGCGGTCGAGCAGATCTCGTCGTCGACGCGTTCGACAACCAGAAGAGCCGCCTCGTCTTGAGCGAGCACGCGCGCAAATCGAACAAGGCGCTCGTCCACGCGGCGCTCTCGGGCGACGGAAAATTCGGCATCGTCCGCTGGGACGAGCGATTCGTCCCCGACGCCGAGGATCACGCCGGGCAGGCCACGTGCGAGGGCGGCGAGCATTTGCCCATGATCGGCGCGCTCGGGAGCGCCCTCGCGCGCGTCGTGCAAGATTTCGCGAAGGACGGGACCAAGCGCGACGTGATGGTCAACCTCCGCGGCGTGGTTACAATCGACCCGTGACGCTCTCACGAAGGCCGTTTGGCCCCTTCTCCGCCGCGCCGCTCGGTCTCTCCGGTTCTTATGGCATCGACGCCGCGAGCGTCGAGCGCGCGTTTCACGAGCTCGGCGTGAACTACTTCTTCATCACGAGCAAGAACGACGGCGTGAAGGAGGGCGTGCGGCGGCTGATCGAATCCGGTCACCGCGACGAGATCATCATCGCCGGCGGCGCCAACGTGCCGACGGGCTTCGGCGTGCGCGCCGGGTTCGACAAGGACCTCAAGGCGCTCGGCACCGATCACCTCGACGTGTTCCAGCTCTTTTGGGTTCAGTACCACTGGTACGTGACGGGCAACACGTGGCCCGCGATGCGAAAGCTCAAGGAAGAAGGCCGCGTGAAGATGCTCGGCATGTCGATCCACGATCGCCCGCTCGCGCGGAAGCTCGTCGACGAGCTCGCGCCGGACATGCTCATGATCCGTTACAACGCGGCGCACCGCGGCGCGGAGAAGGAAATCTTCGCCACGCTCCCCGAGAAGCGACCGGCGATCGTGGCGTACACGGCGACGCGCTGGGGCAAGCTCCTCGAGGCCACGGGCGACCAGCGCCCGATGACGCCCGAGGAGTGTTACCGCTTCCCGTTGAGCAACGCGCACGTCGACGTCGTGCTCTCGGGGCCGAAGACGTGGGACGAGCTCGAGCAGAACGCGCGCGGCGTCGCGCTCGGGCCGCTCACCGAGAAGCGCCTCGACGAGGTGCGCGCATTCGGCGATCTCGTGCGAAAGACCGTCTCCAGCCGCGTCGCGTTCGGGACGTGACGCGCGCGACCTTCACGGCGTGAGCCGCGCGGTGAGCGTCCCCGCGCCTGGGCCGCTCTCCGCAGTGCCGAGGAGCACGTCGTCGGCGCTGAGGTTTCCCGCGCCGCGGAGGACGTTTTGCGCGTCGAGCGCGAACGTCGCCGTGAGCCTCGTGTTGCGCAGCGTGACGCTCGGGCTCGTGATGAACACGTCGACGGGCGCGTTCACGAAGAGCGCCGTGCCGTCGGGCTGATCGACCACGCAGCCCTTCGCCTGGAACGAGTACGCGCTCGATGACGTGTTGATCACGAAATCGGGGAACTCGTCCGTCGAGTCCGCGGTCGTCGAGGGCGCGACGCACTCCTCGGGGCCCGGCAGCGTCCGGCACGCGTCGGTCGACGGGCAGGCCGGCGAGCACCGGTTCGGATCGGGGTTGCGCGTCGCCCCGGAAAACAGGGCCGAAAACTCGCCGCTGCTGTCGACGTCGATCGTCGCGAAGAGCTTTACCTGCGTGCCGACGGGCTTCGCCACGTTCACGAGGAGAAAATAGTTGCCGTGCGCGGGCATCACCTTCGACGGCGCCGTGCACGAGAGCACGAGCTGATACGAGAAGACGAGCTTGCGCCGCGCGACCGTCGGCACCTCGTAGGTCGCGTCCTTCAGCCCGGGCTCGACGACGAGCACGAGCGCGGGCGAGTAGGGCAGCGGCTCCTTCGGCGTGATCGTGAACGTGGTCTTGTCCGCCGAGAGCACGCTCGTCCCACCGTAGTCGCCGCGCAGCGGATCGTACGTGTAGAGCGTCGAGAGCAGGCCGGGCGGATCCTGCTCGTCGGGGAGCTGTCCGCGATCGTTCGTCACGTCGCGCGCGATCTCGAGCGTGAGCGTGCTCGGATCGATCGCGCGATCGAACTGGACCACGACCGGCGCCGCGGGATCCGCGAGGAGCCCATTTTGCGCCTCGGGGAGCGAAGGCTCGGGCGGCGCGTGGAACACCTCACACGCGACGACGCACACGAGGAGGATGGAGCGCTTGAAGGTCATCACAGGAAGAACGTGGCGCGGGTTTGGAGGAGCCAGCTCGTGACGGCGTAGCCGTCCGCATTTTGTAGCGCGTCGCCGGGAAAGAGAACGGCGCCCTCGACGTCCATGAGGAAGTGCTCGAGGTAACGATATTGGAGCCGCAGATCGAGCTCGGTGCCGTAGAACCGGCCGGGTTTGCCGCCGACGTAGTTCACCTCGTTGTCTTTGTAGTTCACGCTCGTGTGGTTCTGGAGCGACGCGATCGGATCGATCAGCGGCGCCGCGGTCCACGCCCACATGATGCCGGGGCGGATGAGGACGTCCTTCGTGGGGTGGAAGTCGGCTTGCGGGAAGAGGACCATCGCGTTCGTGACGGCGCCCTGCGTGTCGAGCGCTTGCGCGGGGAACGTCGTCGCGCCGAGGCGTCGCAAGAGCTCGTCGCCCGCGACCGCCGCGCGCCCGGTCTGGAACGCGAGCACCTGCTTGAAGAGGAGAAGGCCCACGTTCGTGTCGGGCGACCAGCTGAACTGCGAGAGCGTCGCGCGCGATCGCGGGTCGTCGCTGCCCGACGCGTAGTCGCCCTCGAGGTACACGCCCCACGCAGGCCGGTCGTAGCGCACGGTCACGCGTGCGCCGCCTTGAAGGACCGGTTGATCGACGATCGGGTCGTTCGTGATCTTCTGGTAGGCCATCGTGACCTCGCGCGTCGAACCGAAGTTCATCGCCGCGTCGACCCCGACGCGGAGATCGCGCCAGCGCGCGTAGAACCGCGTGCCCGCGCCGCTCACGCCGGAGACGCCCTCCTGCCAGCGATGCGACAGATAAATGTTGGCGTAGAGATCGCGCAGCGGGCCGACCTTCGGCTCGACGTAGCGAATCGCGCCGCCGAACTGGTGCACGTCGTCTCCGAAGAGCTGCGGGTTGTCGGTCACGACGCGGTCGTACGCGACGCCCACGAACAGGCCGCGCTTGAGCGTCGTGTCGCGATCTTCCTTGCGCTTGAACGCCTCGAGCGGCTTCGTCGCGAAGAGGATGCGGTCGACGTAGTTGCCCGTCCCCGCGATGCCGTAGCGGTTGTGCCTGCCGTCGCCGTCGGACGCGAAGACGCCCATCCCGTCGAGCACGGCCTGACGCCCGACGCGCACGACGCCGAACGGGAGGATCGCCTCGCCGTAGAGTCGACGGATCGTCATGAGGTTGAGCGGGCAGAGCGTCGTGCCGTACGAGTTGTACGCGAGCGGGTCGAGGTTCGGATCGCGCAGGCCGATGCACGGGCGCACGTCGTTCGGGTTCTTCGCGTCGATGCTCGTGCCCGCGTTCGACGAGGGGTTTCCGCCGTAGGCGCCGTTGTCGCCCCAGAGGCCGCCGTCGAGCACGTCCGAAGAGAAGACGATCTTGATCTTGTCTTGGAAGTCCGCCGTCGCGTCGACCCGCAGGCGCTGCTGGATCATGCTCACGTTCCGGGCCGTCTCGGTGTTCAGCGAGATCGGGTGCACGTAGAGCCACTGCGCGCGGTACTCCGCGCTGCCGCGGAACCCGAAGTCGCCGCGCGAGTATCGCTTCGGGCCCTCGGGCGGGTCCTCGTCGATCCACGGCTCGTGTGCTTGGGCGTTCGCTCGCGCTGCGAAGGAGAGCAGCGCAAGCGCGACCGCGACGCTCGTCCTCATCACTTTTCTTTGGTGGGCTTCACGAATGCGTTGTCGAGGATCGTCGCGATGTGATCGAGCGCGCGAAGATTTTCTGCGGCGTAGACGCCGGGCTCGGGATTCGACTCGTCCGCCGGCGGGGCGCTCAAACCCTCGTGCGTCGCGTCGTACTTCAACAAGAGCCCGCGCGGCGGCGGGATCTCGATGCGAATGCGCTTCTCGGGAGCGTTGTCGGGGAGCGTGAAATTCGCCTCGCCGCTCACGTTGATGCCTGCGAAGGCGCGCTTCAACGCGACGTTCGCGTACGCGACGCCGAGCCAGCCGTAGCGGTAACGAACCGAGACGAGCGCGTCCTTCGCGACGAGCGCGGCCTGCGCGGCGTCGTCGGGCGGCGGCGGCGCCATCTTCACGACGATCAGATCGGGCGAGAAGATCTGCTTCATCGTCTTGTCGAACGAAGCGACGACCTCGGCCTCCTTCGGGTCCTGCGCGTCGGGCTCGTAGAACTTCGTGACCTGGTGCGGGCCGAAGGCGCGGTTCGACGGAGAGGACGAGAGGAGCTTGTCGGCCTGGACGACGGCGGGGGAGACCTCGCGGTGGAAGACCATCGTGACGTTCGGCCCGTGCGCCTCGAGCCACTTCGCGAGGCGCTGCACGAACGCGAGCGTCTGCGCGTCCTCGCTCGGGCCGATCGTCTTGAAGCGAGCGACGGCGGCGACGTAGAGCTCGTGCTTCGCCGCGGCGAGCTCCGCGTTCAGGTGGTGGTTCGGATATTTTTGCTCGAACGCCGCGAGCGACGCGAGCGACGTGCCCTTCTTCGCTTTGTCGAGCTCGCGCTTCAGCGCGTCGCGCAGCGCCGCTTGCGCCTCGGTGTCGATCGCGCTGTTCGGGTGCGCCGCGATGAACGCTTGCACGGGCTCGACCGCCATTTGCGCCTTCGCGCGCTCGAGCTCCGCGCGCGGCAGGAGCGTGCTCGACACTTCGTCGGTGTGGCGCTTTCCGACGGACAGGTACGACTGGAACGACTCGGGCGTGTTCTCCGCGACCGCCTTCTTGAGCATCGCGTCGTCGCTCGCCTTGTTGTGCATGAACCAGAGCGTCGGCCCCAGGACGACGGCGCACGCGCCCGCGATGGCGTAGTCGAACCTGCGCCACGCGGGGGCGCGGTCGATCATCGCCTCCTTCGGGCCGATGGGGCTGATCCAGCTCTTTCGAGCCTCGTAGAAGGGATCGAGCGTCGTGAGCTCGCTGTCGTCCCCGCTCGCGAGCGCGTGCTTCACCTGCTCTTGGGCGTTCTCGACGATGAGGTTCAGCGAGTCGGCCTCGTGCCGCTCGCGCGACGGGAACGAGAACGAGCCGCCGCCCTTGAAGGACAAACGCAGCGCGCCCCCCGGCGTCGCCTTGCCGACGCTCGCGAGGTCGGTCATCGAGAAGATCCTGAGCGTCTTGTCGCGCGCGTCGACCGCGCACATCGGGAAGACGTAGATGCCCGGTTTGTAGGGCAGGAGCTTGCCGCCGAGGAACGATCCGACGGCGCGGAGCGCGCAGTACGGAATCGCGAAGAGGAGCGCGGCGTAGAGGACGATGAAATGCGCTCCCTGAACGGCGAGCGGCGCGCCGAGCACGCCGAAGCGAAGCGCGAACAAGACGAGCAGCACGACGAGCGCCGCAGCGGACGCAGCGGCCCAACGGATCGCACGTCCGCCGTCTCCCGCCGCTTGCACGATCGGGGCCGGTGGCGCTCCCCCCTTCGTGCTCGCGAGGAACCTCTCCTGCTTCTCCCGCGAGAGCTTGTAGAAGTCGATCCTCCGCACCGGCCGCCACTCTATCATGCAAGCGTGGTCCGGCGCGCACGCCTAATCGTGGTCCTTTTTGCGTGCGCGGCGTGCCGTCACGACACGCCCTCGGGGTCGATCGCGAGCGGCACTCCGAGCGCGCCGAGCTCGGTGTCGAGCGCGCCGAGCGCGCCCGTGCCGGACGTGAGCACGCACGCGTCGATGATCGAAGACGCGGGAAACGCCGGCAACGCGACGGCGATCGGAACGCTCGACGGCGACGCGCTCCGAAAGAAACACCGCGCGCGCATCGCCGCCGACACGTCGCCGGTGACCATCCTCTCGGGTGGCACCCCGCGCGAGCTCGGGCAACGCATCTGCGAGGCGAAGGTCCCGCGCGTCGCAGCGGACACGCCCATCGTCCTCAAGCCGAACCTCGGCGGCTTCGACTGGTTCAAGGACCCCGCGAAGAACGACGGCGACGACGGCGTGCGCGGGCGCATCACGGATCCCGAGTTCGTGCGCGGCGTCGTGCGTTGCCTCAAGGCGAGGGGATACACGAACGTGACCATCGCCGAGGGGTGGGGCGCGCGGCACGAAGACTGGGTGAAGCTCGTGAGGGTCTCGGGCTACGAGGCGATGGCGAAGAGCGAGGGCGTGCCGCTCGTCGCGATGGACGACGACGGAGTCTTCGACGTCGAGGGAGACAAACCCGGCTCGATGCTCCGCGTGACCGGCATGGAGAAGACCGGCGTCCCCACGCTGCTCTCGCCGAAGCTCCTCGCGAACGCGCTCGAGCGCGGCATGTTCATCTCGCTGCCGAAGATCAAGGCGCACCGATTCGCGGTCTACTCGCTCGCGATCAAGGGCACGCAGGGGACGATCGCGCTCTCCGACGCGTCACCCGCGTTCAGGCAGAAATGGCGCATGCACCGCGAGCTCAACCCGTACCTCGAGGCGCGCACGAAGAACCTCCCCGAGGACCGCGCCGCGTACGTGAAGGCGCTCGAGACGTTCTCGGATCGCATCGCCGACGTGCTCGAGGTGAATACGCCCGACGTGGTCCTCGCCGACGGCTCGCCGATGATGCAGGGCGACGGGTTCCAGAAGATGTATCCGCTCCACGATCGCGTCGCGATCGGAGGGACGAACGTGGTCGCGGTCGATCGGGTCGCCGCGGAGCTCCTCGGAGCGTTCGGCCGCGCGGAGCTCGCGCGCGAGCTCGGAGGGCACACGACGTCGCCGCTGCTCGAGGCCGCGGCGAAGCGCTTCGGCATCGACGTCTCGAAGCGCCCCGCGGTCGACGGAAACGGCGCCGCGCTGCTCGACGCCGCGCGGCCGTATCACTTCGTCGGCATGGCGCCGTTCACGGTGGATGTGGAGCGCGCGCGTCCGACTGCGCACGCGGCCGCGCTCGGGACCGACGCGATCACGATCGACGGAAACGGAGACGAGCCCGCATGGTCTCGCGCGCGGCCCGTCTCGTGGGACACCGATTACGCTGGGTCCTCCAGCGGAAAGACGACGCGCGCGCGCTTTCTCTGGTCGACGAGCGCGCTCTACGCGCTCTTCGAGATCGACGCGACCGATCTCCACGTCGATGCGAGCAAACCGACGAACGTGGATCGAGCGCGCCTCTACGAGGAGGACTGCGTCGAGATGTTCTTGGCGCCGCAGGGGCGCTACGCGAAGAAGTACGACGAGATCGAGCTCGGGCCGCGCGGTCACTTCTTGGATTTGCGGATCGATCGCCTGACGCGCGCGGGCGACGTCGCGTGGTCGAGCGGCGTCGAAACGAAGACCCACGTCGACGAGGGCGCGCACCGCGCGCGGATCGAGGCGCGGATCCCCGCGGCGGACATCGCATCGGCGCTCAAGGCCGGCGCGGAGATGCCGATGGGGCTCTTTCGGATGGAGGGCGTCGGGACGCGGTCGTACTTGGCGTGGAGCCCGCCGCGGACCGACAAGCCCGATTTTCACGTCTTCGAGGCGTTCGGGAAGCTCGTGATCGACCGGTAGCGAGGGTCGTCCGCGCGAAAGATCAGCGTCGCGACGATGAACACGCCCCACATCGCCGCGAAGTGGTGGAGCATCCCCACGCCGCCGCGTGGGCCGTTCATGATCACGCTCGAGATCGGCGGGCCCGAGAGCATGCCGAGCGCGTAGCACGCGTTGTAGATCGCGTTGGCGCGGCTGTAGTCGCGCGAGGAGACCACGTGGCCTTGGAGCGCGAGGCTCACGGGCGAGATCGACGCGAGCGTCGCGCCGGCGATGAAGATCGCGACGCACATGAGCGGCCACGACGTGAGGTAGACGAAGCCGAGGATCATCACGAGGCCGATCGCCGCGAGCACGGTCATCACGCGCAGGTGGCCGAGTCGGTCCCCGATGCGCGCCGCGACGCTCGAGAAGATCAACATCCCCGCCGCGAAGAACGCCGTGATGAGGATCGTGCTCTCCTCGCGAACGCCCTTCGACGCGACGAGGTAGAGCGGCAAGAAGAGCACCACGGACGCCTGAAAATAGCCGTACGCGAACGTCGCGAAGCACGACATCTTGATGCGCCACAGGATCGCGCGCGCGCCGAGCGACTCGCCCGCGCCCGGCGCCTGCGCTTCCTCGGGCGACTCGTGCGCCGACGCGTCGAGGCGCGCGCTCACGCCGAGCGCCGTGAGCACCGAGATGACGCCCGACGTGAAGAAGACGACCGGATACTCCACGAAGATCGCGATGACGCGCGCGAGGCCCGAGCCGACGATGTAACCGATCGCGATGGCCATGGCGTAGTAGCTCATGACGAGCGCCTTCTGCGCTCTCCCCGAGCGCGCGAGGAGGATGGTCTCGCACGCCACCCACGCTCCGACGCTCGCGGCGCCGTCGAGCGCTCGCACGAGACCTGTCCCGACGTACGTCGTCTGCAGCGGAAAGAGGACGACCGCGCACGCGTACACGAGCAGCGACGCGATGAGCGTCGCCTTCGCGGAGAATCGGCGGATGAGCGCCCCCGCCGGAATGCTCATCGCGACGACGCCGCCGCCGAACCAAATCGCGAGCGTCCCGATCTCGGGGCTCGTGAAGTGCTCCCGCTTGAGCTGGAGCGGGGTGACGGAGAGCGAAGCGCCGTACGCCACCCCCAAGAGCAAGATGCTCGCGTACACGTAGAGAACGTTCCGATCGCGCACGGTGAGACGCGACCTTACCCGACCCGCGACGAACGGCCGCGCTGATCGAAAATTTCGTTCGAGCGTGCAAGTCGATCTGGCGGCGTCCGCGAGTCGTCTTGTAGCGTGGACGATGCTGGGCAGTGAGCGGTCGCGGTCGTCGAGACCGCGTCGCGGGAGGAGCCGAGTGTGGGGGCCATTTCACCCGACTCAAAGGCGCCTCGATGGATCGTTTCGGCAATGACGACGCAGGATTCTCGGTCGATTTCGACGCGACTGGGCAGCATCATCGTCGTCGAGAACACGCTCATTCGCGGTGTCGTCACCGCGCTCACGTCGCTACTCGACGACAAACGACACGTGCGTCCAGCGACGCTGGTCGCGAGCCGTTACCGCCGACCCGCGGCGTGAGCATGACGCGATAGCTGAGCTCGCTGCGATTGGGCGCGCCAAGTGCATGGTGTGTGGCGAGGACCGCACCATGAAACTCATTTGGCTCACGAGCGTCGCACTCTTCGCGTGCGGGTCGAACGAAGCTGCCACGATGTCCACGACTCTGACGAGCGCGGGGATCACGGTCGACGTGGACTCGGCGACGGACCAGATCACGACCGACCGTTGCAACCGGCAGCTCTCGTGCGGCAACATCGGCAAGGGCCGCGCGTGGCGAGATCGCCGCGCGTGCGAGCTCAACGTCGACAAGGAAACGCACAACGTGATCGGTCGGAGCTGCAGCTCGGTCGACGCGTCGCGCCTCTCGGCATGCCTCAACGAGATCCGCGACCAGCGCTGCGAAGCGAGCAACCACTTTCCTCTGGCGTGCGAAGGCGTTCGCCTCTGCCGATGACGCCGCGGAGGCGGCTCAGCCGACGTCGACGTCGACGTCCACGTCGATCGCCGGAAGCGACGAGACGCGCTCACGCGTGCACGAAGGCGCTGTCCTGGCGATGGCATCGGTGACCGCGTGTGTTTCGATGGCGCCAAGCGACACGAACTGCACGCCGATGCCCGTCTCCCGCGTCCAGCGCACGGTTGCGGGGAGCAGGATGATGCGCCCGTCGCCGCCGAGGCACACGTTGATGACGACGCGCGCGCCGAACGCCGCGCGCACACCCTCGATGAACATGCCGCCCAGCGAGAGGTCCGCCGCTTCGCCGATCACGTTCTCGTCTCGCTCCTTCACGACGACGACCGTCACGCGAATGGGCACCCGCTCGAATTTTCTGCGCTCCATTTCCCAAGTGTATCCCTATTAGGATAGTTTGGGGTGGGCGAGCGAAAATAGGTAGTACCCGAGCCGCGCTCAGCGAAAGACGCGGCGGCCGATCGAGATCGTGACGAGCTGCGCGCGCAGGTCGACCTCGCGCGGGTCGTCGATGCCGCGGAGCGCGAGGAGGCGCTCGTCGTAGACCGCATTCGGCGCGCGCTCTTGGAGGTCCTTCACGACGCGCAGGAAGTTCTCGCGCTGCGACGCGGCTGGATTCTCGAGGCCGACGTAGCTCGTGGTCCGCTCCGAGAGGATGCCACGGCGGACCGCCCTCGCGCGAGAAGACGTAGAGGAGCTCTTCCTTGTCGTGCGCGACCCGCTTCTCTTCGCGCTTCACCTTCTTCGACAACACGAGGCCGCCGGTCACGAGCGCGGCGCCGGGGCGGAGCTTGCGCTCGGTGACGCTCGCGGTCGTCTCCGTGCGGAGCGCGCGTACCGCGCGGACGAACGCCAAGATGCTCTCGGCGGGGAGCTCGCGAGGATCGCGCACGACGACCGGCGGGGGTATCGCGGCCTCGTCGCACGCGACCGCGTCGTGGTTTCTCGATCGCAGCGACGCGAGCACGCGCAGCGCGGCCTCGCGATCGGCCGTCCTCGCGGCGATGATGGGCGGCGCCTGCGAGAGCCTGAGGCGCGCCTCGTAGAGCGCCAGACCGCTGTCCTTCGCGAAGTGCGGCGCCTCGTCCTCGACCGAGGTCGCGAGCTCGCAGATCCCGACGATGATCATGCAACCTCGCACGCCGGAGCGGAGCGGAGGTACGAGGTTGCGACGTTGATCATCTCTCGAGGAGCGCGGCGCACGCGATCGCGATCGCGACGCACGCGAGCGCGCGGAGCGTCTGCGACGCGCCGGACGCGGGCGCGCCGGAGTTGTGCCGCTCGACCGCGGAGCGAGACGTGATCGCGTCGCACGCGACGACGAACATCGCGGCGATCGCGGGAGCGTCGCTCCGCATCGCGATCGCAAAGGCCGCGCAGAGCGAGATCGCGAGCGCGAAGACGCCGCCCGCGACGTTCTCGCCCGCGTAGAAGTGGCCCGACCCGATCGGCATCATGAGCGCGAGCGCGAACGCGGCGCGCCGGTACCGCTCGCGCGGCGGCGCGGTCCCTTCGCTCGTGTCTCGGTACGGGTGCCCCGAGACGGGCGCGAGCTCCTCACGCGACTCCATGGGCGCGCCGGGCGCCTCGAGCGCCTCGAGCGCCTCGAGCGCGCGCGGCAGGTGCTTCTCGCGGACGACGAGCCGGACGTCGAGCACCGTGTCGAAGCGGTTGAGGATCGCCGTCGCTCCGCTGTTTCCTCGGAGCCCGACCGGGACGCCGTGATCCCTCAGGAAATCCAGGGCGATCTGCGCCGCGAGCCCGTCGTCGTACCGCCTGAGGAGCACCCACTCGCTACCGTTCGCGCGGCTCACCGAGAGAGTGTATCACGCTTGACGCGCCCGAACCCGTGCGCACCTTCCTCATGACCATGCCGTCCGAGTTCGGCGCAACGTGCCCGAGCTGCCGCCGCAGCGCGCCGATCGTGTATCGCGGGGTGCTTGCATACTGCACGGCCTGTGGCGCTCCGCGCATGCCCCTCGTCGCGAAATCGACGACCCTCGCGGGCAAGCCGTCGATCATCGGCGGCGCGCTCACGCGCGTGTTCGGGTGGATCGTCCTCGCGGGCGGCGCGGCGTTCGGCCTCGCGATGCTCGGCATCCTCCAGGCGATCTTCCCGGCGGGCTTCGCGGGCTGGGCCGTCGGCCTGCCGATCATCTTCCTCTCGACGCTTCTCGGCGTGCTCCTCCTTCGCAGCGGGAAATCGCTCGAGTCGACGGGCGTGGCCGAGCAGCGCGACACGCAGGTGTCCGCGATCTTCTCGCTCGCCGAGCACAATCAGAACACCGTGACCGCGGGCCTCGTCGGGCGCGCGCTCGGCATGTCGGCCGAGAGCGCAGACGGGCTTCTCACCTCGCTCGCGAAGTCGAACCCCGATCACGTGGTGCTCGAGGTCGACGATCAGGGCAACGTGTTCTACCGCGTGAGCTCGCGCGGCCTTTCCCGCGTCGCCTCGTTCGACGAGAAGCTCCGGGTCGCGCAAGAGACCGCCGTCGACGAGTCCGCGCAGCGAGACGAGCAGGCGCGCGTCCTTCGTCGCAGTCCGTAGCGCCAAGATTTGCTATACGGCTCGACATGGCCGAGCGCCGCACCCTGTATCCGGAGATCGAGCCCTACGACACCGGGACGCTGCGCGTCTCGCCCGTGCACGAGGTCTACTACGAGCAATCGGGTAACCCGCAGGGCAAGCCGGTGATCTTCGTTCACGGCGGCCCCGGCGGCGGCACGGATCCGAAGCAGCGGCGCTTCTTCGACCCACGCGCGTACCGCATCGTCCTCTTCGATCAGCGCGGCTGCGGCAAGAGCACGCCGCACGCGAGCCTCGAGGACAACACGACGTGGCACCTCGTCGCCGACATGGAGCAGCTCCGCGAGACCCTCGGCGTCGCGCGCTGGCAGGTCTTCGGCGGCTCGTGGGGCTCGACGCTCGCGCTCGCGTACGCGCGAGAAGCACCCGGACAGAGTGACCGAGCTCGTCCTCCGCGGGATCTTCCTCCTCCGCAAGCAGGAGATCGACTGGTTCTACCAGCGCGGCGCCTCCGCGATCTTCCCGGACGCGTGGGAGGACTACCTCGCGCCGATCCCCGAGGCCGAGCGCGACGATCTACTCCGTGCATACTACAAGCGTTTGATCTCGGACGACCCCGCCGCGCGCACCGCCGCCGCGAAGGCGTGGAGCGTCTGGGAGGCGCGCACGAGCTTCTTCCGCCAGAACCCGGACTTGATCGCCAAGAACGAGCAGGACGACTACGCGCTCGCGTTCGCGCGCATCGAGGCGCACTACTTCATCAACCGCGGCTTCTTCGAGAAAGAGACGCAGCTCCTCGACGACGTGCAGCGCATCCGTCACATTCCAGCGGTGATCGTCCAGGGTCGCTACGACGTCGTCTGTCCGATGGAGAGCGCGTGGGCCCTCCACCGCGCGTGGCCCGAGGCGGATCTGCGCATCGTGCCCGACGCGGGTCACGCCGCGCTCGAAGAGGGCACGCTCCACGAGCTCGTCACCGCCGCCGACCGCTTCCGCTGACCATGCGCACCGGGCCCGATTTTCGCGAAGAGCACGTCCTACCGTGCGGCGACAAGATCGTGCTGCGGCACATCCAGCCGTCCGACGCCGCAGAGCTCCGGCGGCAGTTTCTCGCGCTCTCGCCCGAGTCGCGCTACCGGCGCTTCTTCGGCGGGATCGCCGATCTCGACGCGGCCGCGCTGAAGTATCTCACCGAGGTCGACGGCAAGGACCACGTCGCGCTCGTCGCGGTGATCGAGTCGCTCGACTTGAAAGACGAGCGCGGCATCGGGGTCGCGCGATTCGTCCGCTGCAAGGACGAGCCCACGGTCGCCGAGGTCGCCGTGACCGTCGTCGACGACATGCAGAAGAAGGGCGTCGGCACGCTCCTCACGAAGGCGCTCGCCCACGCGGCGCGCGAGCGCGGCATCGAGAAATTCCGCTGCGAGGTGCTCGAGTCGAACAAGCTCGTCGTCGACGCGCTCCGCGACGCGGGCGGCGTGCAGATCGATCGCGCCGCGGGCGCGGTGGTGCTCGACGTCCCGGTGAAGGACCCGTACGACAACATCGTGCGCCGCGGCCTCCGCATCGCCGCCGAGCACATGCCCGCGTTCCTCCGGAGGCTCTTGCCGCCCGTCGCCGTGCGCCCGGCGTGAAGCTATGATGAGCGCGGTGAGACACGCCGCGTTCTCTGCGTTCTCCGCGTTCTCCGCGCTCGCGATCGCGTGCTCGTCGACGCCGCCGCCTCCACCGGACGTCGTGGGCGTCGACGCGGACGACGTGTTGTGCGATCCGCTCGACGCGATCGCCGATGACTCGGACGTCGCCGCGACCGACGCGCCGACGCCGCTCACGCAGTGGGTCGATCCGTTCATCGGCACGGGCGGCGTCGCGTGGGGCGTCGGCACGACGTACCCCGGACCGCAGGTTCCGTTCGGCATGGTCCGCCCCGGGCCCGACACGTCGCACCTCGGCGCGGCGTTCAGCGCGTATCACTGCTCGGGCTACGCGTACGACGACGACGTCATCGACGGCTTCAGCCATTTTCGCCTCCACGGCGCGGGCATCGCCGACTACGGCGGCACGGCGCTCATGCCGACGATCGGCATGACGCCCGCGCAATCGGCGCCGCGCGGCCACGGATCGCATTTCGATCACGCGACCGAGAAGGCCTCGCCCGGCTATTACGCGGTCACGCTCGCCGACACGAACATCGGCGTCGAGCTCACCGCGAGCGCGCGCGTCGCGTTCCATCGCTACACGTTCCCCGCGAACGTCGACGCGACGATCATCGTCGACGCCGGTCACCTCCTCGCCGACGGCCTCACCGTGAAGAGCGGCAGCGTCACGATCGATCCCACGGCGCGCACCGTGAGCGGCGTCTCGCACGTGAACGGCGACTACTCGAACGCGTTCGGCGGAATCGACATGTTCTTCGCCGCGCGATTCTCCGCGCCATTCACGGCTTACGGGACGTACCTCGACGGAGCGCTCACCGACGCGAGCACCACCCAGGGCGGCGACGACGTCGGCGCGTACCTCCACTTCGACGTCTCGCAGGGCCAGGTCGTCGAGGCGCACGTGGGCGTCTCGCTCGTCGACGCCGCGCACGCGCAGCAAAACCTCGACGCCGAGGACTCCACGTTCGACGCCGCGCGCATTGCTGCGGACGCCGCGTGGGAGGCGCGCCTCTCGCGCGTGAAGATCGCGACGCGCGGCGATCACGACCGCCGCGTCTTCTACACGGCGCTCTACCACACGGCGCTGATGCCCACGCTCGCGACCGACGTCGACGGGAGCTACCGCGGCATCGACCAAAACGTGCATCATGCAAGCTTTCGCTACATGACGGATTTCTCGCTCTGGGACACGTACCGGACGCTCCACCCGCTCGTCGATCTCCTCTACCCGGAGGACGCGTCGGACCTCGCGCAGAGCCTCGTTCAGATGGGCATCGACGGCGGGTTCTTGCCGCGATGGCCGATCGGCCCCGGCGAGTCCGGTGGGATGATCGGCGACGGCGCGACGATCGCCCTCGCGGACGCGTACGTGAAGGGCGTGACGGGTTGGGACGCGCAGACGGGCTACGCGCTCGCGAGCAAGCAAGCGACGACGCAGCTCGCGAAGGGCGGGCGAGACGCGGTCACCGATTGGGTGACGATGGGTTACGTGCCGACGGACGACAGCCCATCGTCGTCCGTGTCGAAGACGCTCGAGTACGCGTCAGCCGACGCAGCGCTCGGAAACTGGGCGGCGGCGATGGGCAATCAGGCCGACGCGAGCACGTTCCAGGCGCGCGCGAAGGCCGCGTGGCGAAACCTCTACGATCCGGCGACGCGCTTCATGCTCCCGAAGACGACGGCGGGCGACGCTCCAGCAGATCGATCCGACCGCGATCGGCGGAGCGTACACCGAGGGGAGCGCGTGGCAGTACGACTTCATGGTCCCCTACGACGTGCAGGGCCTCGAGGACACGATGACGAGGCCCGTGCTCCTCGGTCGTCTCGAACAGCTCTTCACGCGCTACGCGTGCACGGGAAAGTCCGCGTTCTTGCCGAACCCGTACTACTGGGCCTCGAACGAGCCGGATCTCTTCAGCGGTTGGATCTTCGGCGCGGTCGGCGATCGCGTCCGCGAAGGTCGATGGCTCCGCTGGACGACGCTCACGAGCTACGACGACACGCCCGCGGGATTGCCGGGCAACGACGACGGCGGCACGATGAGCGCGTTCTACGTCTTCGCGGCGCTCGGCTTCTATCCGATCGCCGGCAGCGACACGTACGTGCTCGGGAGCCCGCTCGTTCCACACGCGACGCTCCCCGCGCTCACGATCGACGCGCCCGCGGCGAGCAAGAAGACGCGATACCCGACCGCGATCACCTTAAACGGAGCGCCCGCCGGAGCCACCGTTCATCACGGCGATCTCACGACGGGCGCCACGCTGCATTTCGAGATGAGCCAGTAACTCTTACTTCTCGACGTAGCCCTTCTTGGTCTTCTCGGCGACGAGCTTGTCGTATTCCTTCTTCGCCTTGTCGGCCGAGTCGAACTCTTTCATCGTCTCCTGGCCGTCGGTGCCGAGGCGACCGTACTTCGTGGTGAACGACGAGCCCTCGAGCCAGAATCTCCCAGAACTTCTTCGAGGAGCCTTCGACGAACTCGAAGTGACGGTGACCACCGCCGCCTCCGCCACCGCTCTTTGCGGCCGGCTTCGCCTTCGGCGCTTCCTCTTCGTCGTCCCCTCGTCGTCGAAGACTGGCTTCTTCGCCGCTTTAGCAGGCGCCGGAGCCGCGGCAGCGGAGCCGCCGCCGGAGACGAGCTTGTAACCCTTCTTGGTCTTCTCGGCGATGAGCTTGTCGTACTCCTTCTTCGCCTTGTCTTCGTCGTCCCACTCCTTGATCGTTTCTTGTCCGTCGGTCCCGATCTTTCCGTACTTCGTGCTGAACGAAGTGCCCTCGAGCGAGATCTCCCAGAATTTGTTCGAGCTGCCCTCTTTGAATTCGTAGCGCGGCATCGGCTTCCTCCCGTGTGGGATCGCCGAAGGTATCAGAGCTTCGGAAATCGAGCGTCATCCCCAGCGCCAGGGCACCGGGAAGGGCTTGAACGAAGTAGATTTTTCGGGACGCCGTGGCTCCGCCGTAGAGGCCCGCGACGACGACGCACGCGAGGAAGAACACGCGCACGGACCACGCGATCGGCTCGGGGGCGAACAGCGACCACAGGAGCCCGGCGGCGAGGAAGCCGTTGTAGAGACCCTGGTTTGCCGCGAGCGCCTTCGTCGACTCTTGCTCCTGGCGCGTGCGGCCGAACGTCTTCTGACCGAACGGCGTCGCCCACAAGAACATTTCGAGCACGAGAAAATACGCGTGCAGCGCGGCGACGAGCGCGGCGAGCGCTGCGCTCACGGGGCCAAGCACGTGCATTGGAGGACTCCGGCGTCCGCGAGGTTACAGCCGCCACACTGGCAGAGCGTCGAAGCGCACGGGCACGCGAGCGTGCCGTTGCACGACGTGGGTATCGCCGCGCACGCGTAGCTCGTCGACGTGTTGTCGCAGCAGCCCGTCGAGTGCGTCCCGTTCGGACACACGCCCGCGTCGTCCGGCATGATGCAGACGCCGCCGCTCGTCGTCGTGATCACGCACGCCTCGCCGGACTTGCACGTCTGCCCGTTGCACGGGACGGGCGCTGCGCTCGATTGGTTCGAGCACCCGAGCAAGAGCGCGCAAAGCGCGAAGAGAGACCTCATGTCTCCGAGGATAGCCGTTTGGGGGCGAGCAGCTTCAAGATCCACGCGGCGTTCTTCGTCGCGTCGATGGGGACCTCGAGGTCCATCAGCGTCTGCACGCCGATGACGACCACGACGAGGAGCAGGCCGATGCCTTCCGCGGAGAGATCGGCGCGCACCTGCTTCTTCTTCTGCGCGGACTTCGCGGCGCGCGAGAGGCGCGCGATCGTCTCTTCGACGAGCGCCACGTATTGCGCGCGGATCGCGGGCGAGCGCGCGCACGCCTCGAGGAGCTGATACGGGCGGATGCCGCCGCGGCGCGTGAGCGGATAGGCGCCGCTCGCGAGCGCCACGACGAATCGCTGCGCGATCGTGGCGAGATCGTCGTCCTCGCTTTGCTGCGAGGGGCCGAGGAGCGCGTCGAGGAACGCACGACCGACCCGATCCATCACGGCGGTCACGAGCGCGTCGCGGTCGCGAAAGTGCACGTAGAAGGCGCCGCGCGTGTAGCCGGCGCGCTCGCAGATGTCGTCGAGGCTCGGCGCGTCGAAGCCGCGCTCGGCGAAGAGGCGCGTCGCGGCCGAGACGAGCGCCGCGCGCGTTTCTTGCTTGGCCTCCGCGCGCGATCGCGCAGTCGATTTTCGGGGCATCGTCCCTTGACATACGCGTACGTATGTGAAAACTCAAGCGCACATACGAACGCGTATGTGAGCTCGAAACGAAAAGGAGCCACGGATGACCGCTGTCGGGACCACGCGCTTGGGAGAAAATGGCCAGTCGAAGACGGGCGCGCGCGCCACGTTCGTGCGCACGCTCGACGATCTCGCGCGGCTCGGCGCGCGCGAGCTCCGCGAGCTCTACGCCGCGGGCTCCGTGCCCGACTCGATCGCGGCGCTCGACGGCGACCTCGTCGGCCGCATGCTCGCCGTGGTCCGGCTCGATCGCGGCGCGCCGCTTCGGGTGATCGCCGCAGGGGCGCGCGCGCGGCTCTTTCCGTGGGCCGGCAAGAGCTTCCACGCGGACAACGAGACGACCGGAATGGGCATCAACCGCGTGAAGCTCGCGGGCACGCGCCGCCTCTTTCCGTTCGCGACGCGCGTCGGACCGTCGGTGCTCGACGACGAACCGGCGATCATCCTCGACTACGACCAACCCGAGAACCCGATGCCGATCCGGATGATCCACGACGAGGTGCGCGAGGTCGCGCCGAAGATCTTCCTCGGGCCTGCGGCGGTGAAGAGAAGTAAAGGTCGCCCCGTCGTCGTCTTGTGGTTCGCCCTTCATGCGGAGTGATCCGCTCGAGGGCGCGCGCCACGTCCTCGTGACGGGCGCAGCGGGAGCGATCGGCGGCGCGCTCGCAAAACAGCTCGCAGAGGCTGCGCCGAACGCGCAGCTCTCGCTCGTCGACAAACGGCCGATCGAAGTCGTCGCTCGCGCGCGGTCTTACATGTGGGACCTCTCGAAGCCGGACGCGCTCGCCGACGCCTACGAAGAGGTCGCGCGCGAAGAGCCCGTCGACGTGCTCGTGAACTGCGCTGGCTTCATAGACCAAACATCCCGCACGTAGTAGCCTGGGCTAGAACATGCGGAACGACAACAGCCGCCGGACGTGTGTTCGCCTACGCGCGAGTCAGCACGACCGAGCAGGGCAAGAACACCAGCCTGCAGGACCAGCAGAACGCTATCACCGCCTACGCGAAGACACTGGGCCGCAAGGTCACGCAGTTCTACGTCGAGGCCGAGAGCGGCGCCGGGAACGCGCCGAAGAAGAGGGACCAGATCCACGCGTTGCTCAAGGAGGCCCGACGCGGTGACCTGGTCCTCTGCTACGCGCTCGACCGCTGGAGCCGCGACATCATCTTCACGCACCAGAGCACGCGCGACCTCCGAGCGCGCGGCGTGTCGATTTCTTCATCATCGACCACCTCGACCCGAGCACCGACGCGGGCGAGATGCAGCTCGGGTACATGGCGGTTGGAGCCCAGGCCGAACACCGCCGGATCAAACTGCGCATGATGGGTGCCCGGTCGCGGCTGCGGGACCAGGGCTACCTGGCCGAAGGTGCACCGCCCTACGGCTACCGGCGCAAGCGCTCCTCGGGTACCGCCCGCACACCCGAGGAACGGCGCGAGGTCTACGACCTGGTCATCCACGAAGAGGAGGCCAAGGTCGTACGCGCGATCTTCCGCGCCTGCGTCGCCGGTCACTCGACGCTCCGTCTCGCCGCCGACATGGGCGTTGGGCGAAGCTTCGTCCACGCCGCCCTCCGTCGCCGGTTCTACACCGGGCAGATCAAAACGTTCGACGGGTCATGGATCAAGGGGAAGCACCCGGCCATCATCGACGCGGCGACGTTCGCCAAGGCCCAGACGGCGCTGAAGGCACGTGCACTCGGCGGCCCACGTACCCGCGGCGAAGAGACGACGCAGTCTTGGTGGCTCCGAGATATCGCATGCTGCGCGCTCTGCGGTCGCCGCATGATGTCGTCGTGGTCCCACACGAAACACCATCCCGATCGCCGCGAGTACTACGCCTGCGCTGGCCGAACTCGCGACCATCGGTGCACGGCGCCGTACATCCGCGTGAGGGACGCCGAGGACCGCGCGAGCGTGTTCGTCATGACCAGGCTGGTCCAACTGCGGCGGGAACTCGCCGCGCCCCCAGAGGAGCCCGCTCCGAGGCCGCGCAGCACCGCTGAGAAACGGGCGGCGTTCGTCCAGCGTCGCGAGCGCTACGTGGACGCGTTCGCCTCGGGGCTGATGACGAAAGACTCACTCGCCGCGAAGGTCGCGCAGATCGACGCGCACCTCCTGAAGCTCGACGCCGACGAGCCGACCCCCAGCCCACTCGCCGACGACAAGAAACGGAAGGCGCTGCTCACGACGGTCACGGGCATCGCGAAGGCGTGGGAGAAGGCCAGCCCTCAGCGTCGGCGAGAGATCGTGAACCTGTTGGCCGTGTCGGTGAAGCTCGCCGCCGCCAAGGGCGGTGTCGCGTCGCCCGGGTTCGCGTGGAGGACCGCCGACGACCTGGCCATCGCCGACGTGGCCAGCCGTTTGCTCTAGAACTCGATCACGACTTCTCCGGAGCCGCCGTTGCCGCCCGTGCCGCCGGTGTTCGACGAGCCGCCTGAGCCGCCCCCGCCTCCTCCGCCGCCCGCGCACGTGTTCGCGCTCGCGTTGGTGCCGTTGCCGCCCGCGGTGGACGCGACGCTCTTGCCTGCAGCACCTGCACCACCCGAACCGAGAGCGCCTGCACCACCGCCACCACCCGCACCCGCGTTTGCACCCGAGCCTCCACCCGCACCACCTATCCACGAGTTTGTGGAGCCCGTGATGATCGAGGTCCATGACGCTTGGCCCTGCGTGCCCGCGGAGCCCGTGACCGAGCCGCGCCTCCCGCCTGCGGCTCAAGGAGCGCCGTCGTGGACGCGGTGCGACCGGAATCGTAATGCCGACCGCGTACACGTTCGTATTGCGTGCGGTCGCGGGCGAAGTGTCGATGCCGCCGCGCTCGTCGCGAAGTAGCGCTCGCCGAACGCGAACGCGTCGCCCGCGGTGTTGCCGTCGTAGCCGCCGCTCGCGCCGGGGAAGTGGGCGAGGAGGTTGCTCGACGAGGTGACCTGGAACGTCGAATCATTGCCGGCGGCGCCGACGTTGCCCGCGACGCCCGCGATGCCCGTACCTCCCGCACCGCCCGCTCCGACAACGATCGTGTAGCTCGTGCCGGGAACGATCGCGACCGTGTAGCACTGCCAGATCGCACCGCCGCCCCCGCCGCCCCCGCCACCTGCGGAGCCGCCGGCCGTTCCACCACCACCAGCAGCACCGCCACCACCAGCTCCGCACCCGCACGCGAGGACCGCGGGGACGCCATCTGGCGCAGTCCACGCCGTCGATGCACTCGTAAACGTGAGCCGCTGCGAGAAGCCGAAGCCCATCTTGGGCGGCGTGTACGTGAGACGCACGACGTCCGGCGCTGCGTCGGATGCATCGGGTTCGAGAGTCGGTGTTTGCTCGCACGCGAGGATGGCGAGCACGAGAGCGAGTAGCCGTTTCATGATTGGAGTTGATCGCTTTCCGTTCCCCTTGGTTCCTGCAGTGAATCGTCTTCGTCGGGCCACTCCTGGACGGCACGGTCGATCTCTGCTCGCGGTCATGAGCGCGCCCTCCCTCGACGTGGCGATCCAGGCTCGACGTTCTTCGCGGCTCATGCCCCCAATCTAACGCACGTTTGATCGTTGTTCAAACCGTGTAGTTCATAGACTCAGTTAGAACAGTTAGCGCTGATACAAGCCAAAATGGCTGCATCCATACGAAAACGTTGGCGTTGAACAGCATTTGAGCGCATGTTTCTTGGGTGACCACGGACCACCATCCGGGTCTCCGACCCGACTATGAAAACTCGACAAAAGGGGGACCACCTTTGCGTCCCCACACCCCCGAAAAGGGGGACCAGCCCCACGAACGACGGCGGAAACGCCGGCACACCAGCGCTCCCTCACGCACGCGCGCACGCGTCTTAGTTGTCCCCTCTTTCTGGTACTGAGGTCCCAGACGAAGAGGCCCCAACGACAGCGAGAAGGACACGCTCCTCTACACCTTCATCTCCAACGTCGACCCAGCCAACGACGTCGCCATCACCTTAGATAGCCGCCCGGTCCCAGTCGATGCCTTCCTCTCCTTCGTCTACGCGTGGGCTCGCCGGCTTCGGTCCCTCGGCCCGTTCTCGTTCGTAACCTGGCTTGCTTCGGACGGTGCCGCCAGGAATCCCCACGTGCACGGAGTCCTGCGCATCGATCTTCGACCTCATGACCTTCGATTCCGCCTCGATCTCGGCAACGAAGGGGGCCGCCAACGGTGCCTGGTTCGACGCCAAACCCTTTGACCGATCTCGAGGAGGCGCGACCGGGTGGATTCGTTGGTACTCTACAGATCTCTTACCGCTGCTGCGTCGTTCGTAACTCCGTCTATGCCGGCTGGAGGTCGCCGCTCGCCGACGACTGGCTCCACGTTGTGTACGACCTCGGACGTCGTCCTCCTCGTCGGTGCCGGTGGTGCGGGGACGAGCTCGCCGCTACTGCTCGGAGCCATGCGCAGCACTGCAGCCGCAGCTGCGCAAAGCTCGACTGCCGCGCGCGAAAACGGAGGGCAGCATGCGCCGCATAATTGTGTTAGAATCACACTATCTCGTCGAATCCAAGACGGGGCCGTGTGCGGCAGTCGTCAGGTCCAGCCGCTCGCGGTGCGCTTCACGGGTGGTGCCGAGGCTTGGGACGGCCGCGGTCTTCGGACTGTCGCCGTCGATCTTTCTACCGTCGCAGGTCGCCATGACCAACCGTCGCGCCCACGCCCAGAAACAGCGCGCGTACCTCGGTCTCGTGCGACTGCTCGGGATGGCTAAGCGACCGCGCTGGTCTTCGCTGTGCAGATCGACGTCCTCGCTGCGCGCATGGCCTCGAACGTGAACCGACCTCAGGAGGTCGCGCCAACACGTCGGTCGTCTTCGAGGCGCGGGGATCCTTACGAACATCGGACCGATCAACGCGACGTCCACCGCCATGGCGCTCTCTGCGATCGCCGCCGGCCGCGTTAAGGTCCACCCTACGTGGAAGGATACGTTCCGCCGCGCCAAGGCCGTCGTGCGTTCGGCGCGCTACCGCGGCGACCACCGGCAACGCGTCGCCCTCTATCTAGAAGGTCTCGACGCCCTCGCCCGATCGATTCCTTATGTACGTGCAGACTGCACGGATTGAGTGTCGGATTAGAAACCTAGCTCTCTTCAGCTCTCTGCATGGCGCGCCTCCGCCAACTCGCAAACGTTAGTAGCCGTCGCTGTGGTCTGCACGATCGGCAGACCGCGCCCGTCGGTACTTCCATGGGCTCGGCGGGCGTTGCGGGGACGCGGTGCGGTCATGAGCAGCGCCATCACCACCGAGGCGTTGCTGGAGAGCCCGAAGGTGTTCGGTATCTCTACGATCACGAACGCGCAACGTGCCTGGTGCCGAGCCCTCGACGGTTTGCCGCTTGGCGACCTCGTCTACGACCCCGAGTGCTGCGCATCTTCGGAGGCGCCGTCCCGTACGTCGGTGCACCGCCGCGTGAAGCTCACGCTGATCCCGGCGATCCGCTCGCTGAAGACTAAGACGGCGCGGCCAAGTCGATCGTGTGCATCCAAACCGTAGACACGTCGCCGTGTCGTCGCGGTGACCTGATCCAAATCACGGTGAGCAGCCTCACCCTCGGCATCTGCCGCCAGATGATGAGCAACATCCTCGAAGCGTGTCGACGCCCGCGCTGCGTCCGCTCATCGTGCTCGGCACCGAGCCGTCGTTGAACAGCATCATCGTTGGGCACCCATCAGCCTTCAAATCGAGTTCGCACCCGCTGCGATAGACCGTGCTGGTGCTTCGGTCACGTCTACTTGGCACGCCGGCTTTCTCTTCGACGAGGAGCCTCGTGCCATCGGCGCCCAGGACGCGGTGAAGAACTAAATCACATTCATTAAACCGCGATCGGTCTCATTCTCCCTAGCGCGCAGTGGCTCGGAGTCGGTTCGCCGTGGGCGCCGTCAGGTCCCATTTACGATCTCGTTCAAGAGCACTTCGGTCACCCGACCAAGGACATGCTGATCTTGCGGTGTCCGGGTCCGATCGCGAATCCGACTTGGTGGACCGAGGAGAGGTGCGCATCGCTGCTCGGGACGCCGTCGTATCAAACCGATGTTTTCGGCGAGTTCGCAGATCCGATCGCCGGTTTGCTCTCGCCGACCAGCGTTCGCCGTGCAGTGCACTGCGGGTCCGTCAGTCCTGCCCGCGCCGAAGAACGCCATCATCCGCGTAGCGATCGATCCCTCCGAGTTGCACGCGCGGCAACGCGTTCGCTCTCGCTATCGTCGCCGGCATCCAGAAGCAGACCGACGACGGCATGCGCCCGCACTTCACTGCTTGCTGCGCGAAGGAGTGGAGGGTCGGCACGCTGCTACTCCGTCTTCAAGAGATTGCGCGAACATCCTCTACATTCTACGGCTCGACTGACGGTGTGCACCGACGTGCACGCCAAGCAAGCTCTCCGAGAGATTGGCGCCGTGACGGGCGTGTCCGTTCGGTTCCGTCCAACGGTCCGTGCGCAGACCGCGCAGCGCGATATCGGAGTCCTTCGATGACCGACGTTCGACACTCGGCGTCATCAAGCATCCCCGAGAACAAGACTTTGATCGCCGACCTCCTCGGGCGCGTCGTCAAGTCTCACACCGATCGGCTTCAGCATGGAGCTGCCACACACGCCCGACGGGCGACACGCGGACATCGGCGACGCGCTTCGCCAGCGCGCTCGCGTTGTTCCACGAAACACGCCGTTAGCGATTGAGGGCCGGCGGCAGCGGCTTCTCAACATCGAAGCCCTCGCAGGGCTCTCTTCGAGCCCGACCAGCCCGAACACCAGCACCAGGTGAACGCCGCGCATCGAGCGCTCCGTCGCGTCCGGGTTCGCCCCGGCGCAGCTCGCCCAGTTCGACGCACCCCACACCTCCAACGGCGGAAGGACCGTTTACTGATGACGACACAGATTAACCTCGAACAGCTCCGCGACCAGCGACACGCCGACGCCGACCAGGCGCGTCAACGTCTCGCCGACGCGAAGAAGGACTTCGACGAGGCGGACGCCGCGTTCGACGGCAGCAAGCCTGCCGCCGCCCGGTGGGAGAATGCAGATCGCATCCACCGTTTGAGTCTGCGTGAATTCGCCACCCTCGAACAGAAGTTCTTGGAGGCCGAACGCGCCATCGAAGAGCCCGGCTCGAACAGCTCCGTGCAGAATACATTCTTTTGCAGGACGAAGCCCTGCTCTCGAAGGCACGTGAGCTGATCGACGGGCTTGCCGCCGACGTGCTCGACCACGCGTTGGAGATCCAACGCGCGCACGACCAGGCCCAGCGAGGTCGCCCGGATGCAGAGCGCCAAGGTCCGCACGCATTCGAGAACTGGCACCGGAGATCGGAGAGCTTGGTATCGCGTCCGCCCTCGACGTCGAGGAAGCGGCCATCACGTTCGGCGAGAGGCTGCAGGCACACGCCCGAGATCGCGGCGTCACTCTCGAGCCGCTGACCCTCGCAGAGCCCGAGGTGTTCGACCGTGAGTATCCGCATCGACGAGGTGCTGGTGCCCACGCACCGCGACACCGTGAGCAACGCCCGCATCAACAAGCAGTTTTGGCGCGGCAGCGCCGACCACTTCCGCAGCCGAAAGGTAACGACATGACCACGCAGAGCGAACCGAAGCCCATCAACCCGATCACCCAAGCACGCACCGGCGAAGCCGGCGGCGATGAGGTCGTCATCGAATGCGTCGCCGAGCGCGTCAGCTTCACCATCCTTCGCGAGGACGTGCCGATGCACCCGACGGACAAGCTCCGTCACGACGTCGTCAGCACGCCGCAGACGGTCACGACCGACGACGGCAACATCGCGACGGTCCACCGGCCCACGCTCGACGCGAAAGGTCGCGTCGTCCAAAAGCGCGTCGTGCGCGTCGAGATGACGCGCGGTCAGCGCATCACCGTTGAGCGGCGGTACCTGCCGTTCCAATTCGCTTGCGAGATCTGCGCAGAGGTCGACCCGATTCGGTCCGCGTACTGCAAGAACCCCGAGCATCGCCACGCCCTCGTCATTCGTGGCGGCACCGTCGGACCGGACCAGATCCGCATCGTCGGCGAGACCTACGCCCCATGTCCCGAACTTCGCAAGACGCTGGAGGCGCAGGCCGCGGTCGCCACAGGGTCAGCCCGATCCCACGATGAAGGGACGGCGCTCGTGAGCGACGACCCCAAGACGCTGGAGGCCATCGGGCTCGCGATGTTCCGGCATGCCGCCGGGCTCCAACACGGCCCGCTGAACTTGGCGCCCACTCCGCAGGATCTCGCACCGCCGCCACCGGCGAAGTCGCAGAAGCCGCCCACGGTGAAGCAGGCCATCGCCGAGGGCGCCGCCGCCATGACCCGGCCGGTCGCGAAGGTCATCGCCGAGATGGAACGCGAAGCCGAGATGGAGCGCGAGGCCGCCGAGAAGAAGGCTTTCCAACAAGGCGCTCAAGAAAGTCCAGCGGACCATCGCCGAGATCAAAGCCGAGCAAGCCGTGCGCGCCGAGATCGCAGCGTCCAGCAAGAAGAAGAAAAAAAAGAAGAAGAAGTAGGGCCAGCCCACTGCACCCGACTCACGAAGGAAGTCCCCATGTCCCAGATTCACAAGAACACCGCGTACGCGATTCGCACGGCGCTCGACACGCGTCACTACTCCGCGCCGCACCTGCACGTCCGGCGCAACGACCGCAACGACCGCATCGAGACCGGCACGAGTCGTTCGACCAGGAGCGGCTCGACACCGATTACCTCAAGATTTGGCTCCACCACATGGCCGAGGAGGACACCAAGCGCGGCGACCCCGACCGCGCCCGCGCCTGGTTCGTCTCGCCGACGACCTCGTCAAGGCGGCACCGTGAACACCGACAAACTCGACCCGCGTCTCGCGAACCTCGTGGAGACCGCCATCGACCGCACCATGCAGATCCACGGCGTCAGTCGTGACGTCGCCATCGCCATGTTGATCAGGTGCGCATCCGCCGCCTGCAGACAGCCCGCAGCGCTACCGCCATTCCCTCAAGGGCGAGGTCGCCGAACGCCGCTACGAACGCCGCAAGGCAAAGCGGTCGCGAAACAGCATCGAAAGTCTTCAGCGTGACCGTCGTCGTCGAGAGCGAGGCCGGGACGTTCGACACCGTACAGCGGCGAGACCCTCTGCTGTGGCTCGTCGAGACGTTCGGCAAGGAGAACGCCGACCGCGTGATCGCCGACGTCGACCGCATCACCGCCAACCACGAATCCCATGGGTCTCGTCGACTACGGACGCTGCCCGTACGGCAAACGTCACATCAGCGTCGAGCCGCTCCGCGGCATCGGCCAGGCATGAAGTGAAACCCGGGGAACAGAACCGAGATCGATAGCGGAACTCAAAACGATTCTTTCGCAAAACGGGCAGGAGCTGCAGACCGGTGAAATCAACACCGCCGGTGATAGCGCCGGCTCGCAGATGACCGCGTGCTCGCAGAAGCGCTGCGTCTCGCACCGAACCAAGGCGCGGTGAGCCGTGCGATCTTCCCCTACGGGTGGAGCGGCGACAACAGCGGCACCGTCACCCCGACGACCGCCGCCGATGGCTCCGTGTACATCGCGCCGTTCCGCGCAGTGATCGGCAGTCGCACCAACGTCAGCACCGACGGGCTCAAGAGCTGGCGCGATATCCGCAGCGCCGTCTTCGTCGCAGGTGCCGACCCGACGACGCCCACGCCCGTCACGGCACTGGCGGTGAAGCAGGCACTCGCCGCAAACAGCAGCGGTCTTGACCGCTGGGATCTGATCTACGCCGCGGTCACGCCCGACGCGAACGCGAACAGCGTGCAGCGCGCCGTGAAGAACCCGAACACTGGCACCGTCACCCTCGGCGGCACTGCAACGCAGCTCGGACGAAGGTCACGATCGGTGTCGTGACGGGCACGCCCAACGCGAACCCCGTGCTCCCGGTCATCCCCCCTGACGCCGGCGGCGTCTATTACATCCCGCTCACCTTCGTCACCGTTCCCAACGGCTGGAACAACACGAGCACCGCGCAGCCGTTCATGATCTACAACGTCGCCGAACGCCGCCCTCTGCGCTCAGCAAGTCGTACGGCGGCGCGAACCTCAACACGCCGAACGTGCAGCCGTCGGCAACGGTGCTCGCCGCATGGGCGAACGGAACGGTGCTCCCGAGCACGTCCGCGCGTCCGACGTGGTTCGTGCCGCAGGAGATGCGAGGCAAAGAAGAGCTTCTCGTCACGGTCGATCTGCCGGCACGGGCGCGAACTGGAGCTATCCGAACTTCGGTCTCGTCGACAGCTCCCGTGATTGGCGACAGCGGTTCTTCAAGACCACCATCTTCGCGCAAGCAATCAGCGGCTCGACGAGCTGGCGCAGAGCCGGCAGAACCCGAACACCACGAACCTCACGCCGGACTGGCTCACAACAACGGCACGCCCGAGGGGATGGCGAACAACATCACGCTCCAATTCGGTCAGAGCTTCGTGCAGTCCGCGGCGAACATGCCGGCACTCCACCGGCACGGGCTACGCGGTCTGCTTCGTGAACTCCACTATCCTCTCGCCGCTCACGCAGAGCCTCGGCCTCTACGTCGACACCGCAGGCGCGCTCCGTCTCTACGTGAACGGCGTGACGAACACGAGCCGCGTCTTCTTCTGGCTCGAAGCATCCGGTCCCTTCCCGAGCTACTGAGATGTACCTGACGAAGGCAGACGCCGCCCACCTGCGCGTGCAGCTCATCGCACGCGGCTCGATCGTGCCCGCAACCAACACGCCCACGACAACCGAATCGACGCGCCCACACTGCGGCTCGACGACGCCGGCAAGCAGGCAGCGTTGCGGCACATCGCGCAAGGTCCTGACTGGACGAGTTACCAGCGCGCACGCAATCGAGATCGAGAGGACAACGATGTTTAGTTGGTTCCAATGGACCGAGACGACACCCGCCGCAGCGGGCACGGCGTTCTCGACGGGCACGGTCACGAACACCGACCCAGGGTCCGCCGCCGGCATTCTCTCCAGCAGCAACCTCGACGAAGCCGAGATGTTGACGATCGTGTTCGAGGGTCCCGGTGCGACCGGCGGCACCTTGGACGTGTACGTCCAGACGTTCCTCGACGCGCATTGGTACGACCTCTGTCACATCAAGCAGCTGGCGAACGGCGCCGTCGCGACGAAGCTGCAGTACATCTGCGGCCGAGCGAACCAGCAGACGGGCACCGTCGTTGCGATCGACGGGACCCCTGCTCTCGCGAACGACACCATCGTGGGCGGTCTCTGGGGTGAGAAGTTCCGGCTCGCGTTCGTCGCGGGCGTCGGCACGTCGGCCGGCGCCGCCATCAAGGTGACGATGGCCGCCCAGCTCATGAGGAACGCCAAGCGATGACCGCTGCCCGCTTCGCCGTTGCGCTCGTGGTGGTATTCGCCATCGCCGTCGCCATGACCCGAGGTGCACCGTGACCTGGCGCACTGGTCACGGACCGGCGCAGGGTCGCCGCGGATCGAGGTGCTGCCGGCGGACGAACAGCCACCCCGGTACCGGCACCCGAACCGGTGGAAGCGGCGCAGCTGCAGCGCACGCCGAACGGACGCTTCACGAAGGACAGCGCGAAGGTCGCCGGTGCCAAGGGCGGCGCCACTCCACGCAAGAAGCCGACGGCCATGAAGCTCGCCAAGCAGTTCGGGTTGGGCCGGCTCATCGAGCGCTGGAAGGTGGACGACGAGATCGAGAAGTTCATCGTCGAGAGCGAGCAGTGGTTCGTCCAGACCTGCGTCGAGCTGACACGCGACGTCGGCGGCGGACAGATCAGCCCAGGCGTCACGAGCATCCTCCGGTCGGCGAGCTACGCCCGTGCGTTCTCGAACTTCTTGTACGACTGCGCGACCCGACAGAACTTCGCGTGGGAGACGCTGCCCGGTCACGGCATCGAAGGCGCCGCACCCAAGCGGATCAGCCCACGCATGGACCTTCTCGGCATGGCGTCCAGACTCGCGGACTCCAGCCGGCAGAACTACATGGCCGCGTTCGAGATCGCCGCACGTGAAGCCACTGCCCGCCGCGCTGCTCAGAAGAACGAACCGTATGACCTCGGCCGCATTCTCGCAGCCGACAAGGAGACCCCATGAAGAAAGACCCCACGCTCCCCGCCGACGTCACCCAACACCCGTCGACCCCTCCCAGATCAAACCGCAATCCGAGTCGAACCAGATGACCGACGGCTTCCTGCAGCAGAAGGTCGAACGCAGGGTCATCGAGCGGTCTGTCGTGAAGCCGAAGAAGTGGTGGTGACCCCGTGACCCGTGACGACTTCCTGAAGGCGCTAGACGCCATCGACCAGCGCGGGACGAACCGACGTGAGATCTTGCACGAGTTCACCGGCATGTCCGGCAGTCTCGAACGCTGGAACGACGTCGACCGTACGAAGATGGGTCTCGCCGTCGGTTTGATCCAACAGCGCCGACAGGACGAAGCCAACCAGCTCTCGCATCTCCTCGCGAAGACCAAGGTCTGAACACCGGCCTCCAGGACACGAGGGCTGCACCCAGGTCCAGAACCGCAGGCCAAGTCCCCAGGGCCGACACTTAGACCCGACCCCCAAGCCGAGGGGAAAGGCTACCCGCCACCTGCAGCGCCCAGAGCCCGGAATTTCGCCGGCAGCCCTACGGCCGAGCTAGCTGGGTGGGTTTGGGGGGGTGTCGGTACCCAGCGGGACACCCTTTTGCGGATCCCAGGCGCCTCTAGGACGCGTTTTCGGGGTGGGGGTAGCACCTTGGTAGCCTCCAGCCCGTCCAAAGGCCGTTTGAGGGGCTGCAGACTGGGGATGTGGGATGAGTAGGTCCATCGTCTGAAGGCGTGGCGGTTTGGACGATTATACACAATGACCACGAACATTGTGTTGACGTGCACACAACCAATGTGCATGATGTGTGTATGGCCAAGCGACACACTCCCGCCACCGCGGTCACAAAAGCCGTGCTCTACACCCGCGTTTCGACAGGCCGGCAGGCCGCCAGCGGCCTAGGGCTCGACGCCCAGCTCGCCGCGTGTCGCAAACACGCCGAGCACAGAGGCTACACGGTCACCGCCGAGCACACCGACCCCGGCGTCTCGGGGAAGGACGACGTCAAGAAGCGGCCGGGCCTGCAGGCGGTCCTGGAGGCAGCGGCCAAGAAGCCCGACGTGGTCGTGGTCGTCTACTCCCTGTCGCGCTTGTCCCGCCGGCAGTCGCTGACGTGGAAGCTCCTGGACGACCGCGGCGACTACCACCTGCAGATTGAGTCGGCCACCGAGCCGTTCGACACGTCCAGCCCCATGGGCCGCGCCATGCTGGGGATGCTGGGTGTGTGGTCCCAGCTGCAGGCCGACATGATTCAGCGAACAGACCACCGACGCCCTGGCCGCCGCCAAGGCCCGCGGCAAGAAGCTAGGCGCGTTGGGCCTCTGGGAGCTGCACCCCGAGACCGTTGCCCGGGTCCGCGACCTCTACGCGACCGGGAAGTTTTCGATCGCTGCACTGGCCGATGGTGCAACCGCCTGAAGCTGCCCACCGCACGACCGGGCTCCCGGTGGCACGCGACGACCGTTGCCCGGCTCGTGAAGGAGAACCAGCCATGATGCGCCGTCAACCGCGGTCCCCGATCCGCTGCACCGTCTGCGGTGAGAAGTACAACCTCGTCCCCGGTGCGAACCTCGTGGCGCCCGGCCACTACGAGATCGTGGCAGCGAACCGCCACCTGCTTCTGCACCACCCCAAGGCCCGCCTCATCGCCGACCAGGGAGCGCACGCCACGTGCTGGCGATGCTGCGACCACCTGCACTTCCCGAAGCGGGTGCACGTCGGCGGCGTCCGGCAGAACCCGGCGAACTTCTACCTGCTCTGCAAGGACTGCCGTCACTACCACGCGCGTTGGATCAACGGCCTAGACCGCGCCGCGCAAGACCGCTGGCTGTGGCACGACCCCGACGCGGCACGGCTCGCAAAGCTGGAACAGATGGCCGCTGCCCTACACGAAGAGATCGACACACTGCGACGTGAGATCAAACGCAAGAACGCGGCGGTCAAACGCGGTTGTGCGTTGGGATCGCACTCTTTTCATTCCTAGAGATCAAACGCACTAGACAACCAGGATCAGGAGGTACACAACCAACGTCCAGTCACGAAACGAAATGGCCCCCGCGTGGCTGTCACCACCGGAGGCCGTGGTCCGAACCCCCGTTACCGAGGTACGAACATGAACAACGTAGCAAAGAACTGTCTGCTTGTTGCCGCGCCGCCTGTCAGCGACGCCCGCGTCCGTGAGATTGGAACCGCCGCCTACAAGGGCACGAACGTCGCGACGCCCCTGGAGGTGGCCAGCCTCTGCGGCGAGCTGGTCGACGCCCGCACCGCCCAACGCATCGCCGACGAGCTGGACGCCCGCGAGAGGAAGTCCGGCGTTCAGCGGCTGCTGACCCTGTTGATCGGTGGGCTGCTGGTCATCGGCTGCGGTGGCACCGTCGACCCGCTCCCCGCTCCCGACGCTGCAGCGGACGTCGTCGATCTCGACACGGCCACCGACGTCACCGACGCCGCCGTGTGTCCTCCCGTCGTGCACGGGTGCTGCCTCGTGGCGGGCGACGTCGCCTGCATCAACGGGTCGCCGTACTTCTGCAACGTCGATTTCCGCTGGGCCGTGGACTACGTGCCCGACGCCGCCGCCGTCTGCATCGTGGACGGAGGTGACCAGTGAGCCGCCGGGCGCCGGACACCCGGCTCATCTCGACGGCGGAAGCCGAAAAGATCGTCGCGACCTACGCTCAGCAGAAGGGCGTCGACAACGAGGTCGCCGAACGCATGCTGATCCACACGGCGTGGAACCGGCTGCAGGCGTTGGCGAGGTACGGCGCCTGGACGAAGCTGTCCGACGCCGAGAAGGACGCCGAACGCGCCAAGGCCGCCGCCGCAGCAGCCAAGGCCGCCGCCAAGACGCAGCCGAAGCCGGCCCCCGCACCCAAACCCGTCACGTCACCGAAGGCGCCTCCCAAGGCGCCCTCACGACCCGAGGCGCCGGTCGCGAAGCCGACGCCCGCACCGACGAAGAAGCCCGCGAAGCCGACCGTCATTCAGGAGGTCGTCGCAGAGGCACGCAAGATCGCGAACGCCAAGAAACCGCCGGCCACGTACGTCGACTTCGACGGGCAGATGCAGGCGGTCCCGGCGCTCAAGAAGAAGTCCGCCAAGAAGCCGGCGAAGAAGGGGGCGCGTTCATGACCGGCCCCCGACGACGTCACGACCCGCGGCGCGAACCCGAAGAGAAACCCCGGACGATCTCCCAACGCATCGCGGCTGCAGGCCGACCGACGGTGCCGGCATTGGAGAGCGTCGCGGAAATCGAACTCGCCGCCGAACTGCGGCCACGTCGCACCGTGCAGCTGGAGCCCGTGGTCCTCGAACGCGCCGCGCGGCTCGTAGCCTGGGGAATCGAACGCGGTGCCAAGGGACCACACACCACCGAGGACCAACGACGGCTTGCGCAGTTCCTCGCCCTCACCGACACGGTGAGGGCCTGCCTGCAAACGGCGCTGCAGGCCGTGGAGAAGGGCGACGCGCACGCGGCGCAGCGTGAGAATCGACACCGCCCGCGACTTCAACAAGGCGCTGTTGGTGGCCGTCGCGGACGGGATGCAGACCGTGGCGCTGTCCCTGCCGGTGAAGCCATGACCCCAATGACCCACGGCGAGCTTGTCCGGTTCGTGCGGAACCATCTCTGGGTCACGGCGAGATCTGCACCCGACAACCCGCATCAGTACACGCTGCGAGAGAACGCCGACCCGGCCGAGTTCGCCGCCGCGTTCCTCTTCATCAGGAAGCACGGGTACCACCTGCGCTTCGGGCGCGAGATCTACACCTGCTACAACATCGGCCCGCATCGCTACTGGACGATGCCGCTGGACACGGTCGAGGGGGCCATGCTCATCAACCGGGCCTCCAACCTCGACGTCGTGTTCTGCATCGAGAAGCAGACAGTCCTCCCGTTCGGAGATCGGGGCTAGGCGGTCACTACGTGCGGGATGTTCGGGGCTCTATGGAGCTCCGCACGTTCGCCGGCACGCCGTGGGAGCTCGGTCGGGCGCTCCTCGACGTCGATCTCGTGAGCCCGCTGCGTCTCATGTCGCTCGCGCTCCCGAAGATGCGCGAGGCGCGGCGCGGCCTCGTCATCAACGTGTCGAGCCTCGCGGGGCTCGTGCCGCTCCGCGGGTCGAGCTACTACGGCGCGGCGAAGGCCGGCCTCGCGATGGCGTCCGAGATCGCGCGCCTCGAGCTCGAGCCACACGGCGTACACGTGCTCACCGTGTATCCCGGTCCCGTGACGTCGGAGCTCGAACGCCGCGCCCGCGCGCAGCTGCCGCGGACGATGGTCTCGCGCGCCACGCCGACCGGCGATCCACAAAGCCTCGCCGTGGCCGTGATGCGCGCCGCGCGAAGACGCGCGCCAAGAGTCATCTACCCTCCCATCTACCAACCCGCTGCGCAAATGCTGTCGCTCGCGCGCAAGGTCACCGAGCGCTTCAGTCCGCACCCGCGAATCTAGCGCGAAAATCAGCGCGAAATGACGCCCTCATGACGAGCGCACGTCTCTTGCTTACGTCATCATGAAACCGTGGACGACCAGCACTCACAGCCACCCAAAGAGAGCTTGCTCGTCTTTTCGGACGTGCACCTGGGGAGTGATCTGAACGACCGCCTCGTGACGCGCGTGCGTCGCTCGGAGCGCATCGACCGCGACCTCGTGCACTTCCTCGAGCACTACCGCGAGGCGCCCGAGGGCGCCGACCGCTGGCGCGTGGTCATCGCGGGCGACTTCATCGATTTCATTGGCATGTCGGTCGATCCGCTCGCGACCGACGGCGTCGTGACGGATTTGAACGCAGAGGAGCGCGAGCACGGCCTCGGCAACGCGTCCGATCACGCGCGTGCCAAGCTCCGTCGCGTGGCGAAGCGCCACCCCGACGTCTTCGAGGCGCTCGGCCTCATGGTGGCGCGCGGTCACGCTCTCACGGTCGTGCACGGAAACCACGACGTGGAGTTCCATTGGGAAGACGTGCAGCGAGATTTCCGCGCGCTGCTCCTCTCGGCGGCGGAGCGCTCGGATCGTTCCGGCGCCCTCGACGCGGACGAGTTCTTCGCGCGTATCGAGTTCAACCCGTGGTTCTTCTACTGGAACGAGGTCGCGTACATCGAGCACGGCCACCAGTACGACCCGTTCTGCGCGACGGAGAACTTGATGGCGCCGCTCTCGCCGCTCGACCCGCGCCGCGTCGCGCGCGGCTTTTGCGACACGCTCCTCCGCTTCGTCGTGCGTCCGACCTCGGGCCTTCGCGAGAGCGGGCACGAGCAGATGGGCCTCTTCGGCTACGTCACGTTCGGGATGAAGCTCGGCATCGGCGGCATGGCGAAGCTCGGCGTGCGATTCTTCGACGCGGTCGTCGAGCTCTTCCGCCTGCGCCGCGCGTACCTCACCGACGCCGCGCAGAAGCTCCGCGAAGAGCACGAGCGACGCATGGCGCTCCTCGCAGAGGCGACGCGAATCGGCAAGGAGCGCGTCCGCGCGCTCGCCGCGCTCCAGTCTCCGCCGATCACGCGCTCGATCCGCGGCATCCTCGCGAGCGTCTTGCTCGATAGGCTCGCGCTCGCGCTCCTCTGCTCGATGCTCCTCGTCGGGACGGGCCTCATCGGTCTGTTCCACCACCATTTCTTCTTCGCGAGCGCGAGCATCCTCGGCGGTTGGGTGCTCGGCCATCGTTACCTCGCGAGGCAGCGCAACTTGGATCCTGGCGAGCAGATGGTGGACCGCGCGAGCCAGCTCGTTCGACTCCTGCCCGCGGCATTCGTCGTGATGGGCCATACGCACGCGCCGACGGAGAGGCCGATCGGCGGTGGCGCCTCGACCTACATCAACCTGGGCGCCTGGGCCGAAGAGGAGCCGGACGCGGGGAGCGCGACGCGCACGCACCTCGTGATCAGCGTGCGCGACGGCAAGCCGATCGCCGAGCTTCGCACGTGGTCCGCCGAGGGCCCGAAGCGCTACTGAAGATCCCGCGCGCCGCTCGTACGTACGAACGAGCGACATGCGAAAGCTCCACCTCGTCCTGGTCGCTCTCGGGTTCGCCGCCTGCTCGAAAACCGCAGCAAATCCGGGTATAAATCCGGGCGGGGACGCTGACGGGGGCGAGGTCGAGAAGACGGTCGCGGCCGCGAGCCGCCCGAACCTGACCGCGTTCCAATCCGAGGCCGAGCTCGGGAAGTTCTTCGCGGACCTCGCAGAGGCGAACAAACGCGAGACCGCCCGCCGTTCCAAAGCCGAAGGCGCGAGCGCCCAGGCGAACGCCACGCCGATGGCCTCCGCCGCGACGGGGACCACGGAGAGCAAGGAAGACGGGATCACCAACACGCAGGTCGCGGGCGTCGACGAGGGCGGCATCGTGAAGGCGCACGGCGACTTCCTCGTCGTCTTGCGTCGCGGCCGACTCTTCACGGTGCGCGTGGGCGACGACTCGCTCGCGCCCGTGTCGCACGTCGACGCGTTCGGTCCAGGCATCGACCCGAGCGGTGGTTGGTACGACGAGATGCTCCTCTCCGGCGACACGATCGTCGTCGTCGGTTACAGCTACCAGCGCGGCGGCACGGAGATCGGCCTCTTCGATCTCGATCGCGCCGGCGGCATCACGTACCGCGCGACGTATCACCTGCGCTCGAACGACTATTACTCGTCGCGCAACTACGCGAGCCGCATCGTCGGCGACAAGCTCGTCTTCTACTCGCCGATGTATCTGCCGATCTGGAGCGGCGTCGACGCGACGAAGTCGCTCCCCGCGATGCGGCGCTGGCACACGGGCGCGACCGAAGCGGAGTTCCAGCGCATCGCGTCGCCGACCAGCATCTATCGACCCGTGACGGGCTTCGGCGCGCAGGCGCTCCACACGGTGACCGTGTGCGATTTGTCGAAGCGCGATCTCCCGTGCAAGGCGACCGCGATGATGGGGCCACCCGGGCGCGTGTTCTACGTTTCGGACAAGGCCGTCTACGTGTGGATGACGGACTGGACGCGCCACGGCGACAAATCGCAGCGCTCGCTCGTCGCGCGCATGCCGCTCGACGGCGGCGGACCCTCGGCGCTCCTCACGATGGGCTCGCCGGTCGATCAGTTCTCGTTCACCGAGCGCGCCGGTCAGCTCGACGTCCTCGTGCGCAGCGACTCGAACGGTGACGCGATGTGGTCGCCCGAGACCACCGCGGGTGACGTCGCGCTGATGCGCGTGCCGCTCGCGATGTTCTCGAGCGCCGTCGCCGACGTGCCCGCTTCGCGCTACACGAGCCTGCCGAAGCCCGCGGGCAACGCGTGGGCCTTCCAGAACCGCTACGTCGACGACGTGCTCCTCTACGGCACGGGGAGCTCGTGGGGTTACGCGCAGCCGAAGGCCGAGTCGACCCTCGTCGCGCTCCGCGTCTCCGACGAGCAAGCGTCGCCCGTGCAGATCACGCTGCCGCACGGAGTCGATCGCATCGAGCAGATGGGCAAAGACGCGATCGTCGTCGGCAGCGACGGGAAAGACCTTCATTTCAGCGCGATCGCGCTCCGCGGGACGCCGAAGATGGAAGGCCACTTCGTGCGCGCGGGCGCCTCGCAAGGCGAGACGCGGAGCCAAGGCTTCTTCTACAAACCCGACTCCGACAACGAGGGCGTCCTCGGTCTGCCGGTGCGCTCGGCCTCGCGGCCTGGCTGGAGCCAGCTCGTCGAGGGCTCGGCGTCGATCGTCTTCATCAAGAACCACGCGCTCGACTTCCAGCCGATGGGCGAGCTCGAGGCGTCCGCGCTCGGGTCCACGAGCGACGCGTGCCGCGCGTCGTGCGTCGACTGGTACGGAAACGCGCGACCCATCTTCTGGCGTGGTCGCGTGTTCGCGCTCATGGGGTACGAGCTCGTCGAGGGCAAGATCGACGCGGCGAAGATGCTCGAGCGCCGCCGCGTGAGCTTCGCGCCGAGCCGCTGACCGAAAACGGCTACCATGCCGTCCCATGAGACTCACCTTCGGCTACGCAGCTCCCGAGGCCACGGACGCAGCGACACGCAAGATGACCGAGCTCATGAAGCTCGTCGGCGCGAAGGCCGGCGTGGAGCTCGTCGTCAGCGCGCTCCCCAGCTATGACCGCGTCGCGCAGCTCCTCCACAAGGACTCGCTCGATCTCGCGTGGGTCTCGCCGATCCCGTTCATCGCGCTCCTGCGCAACGAGTCGGTCGTGCCGCTCGCGAGCCCACAGCGCGGCGGGACGCACTACCACGGCGCCATCGTCGTCGGCGCGAGCGCCGCGATCGGCGATCTCTCGGCGCTCCGCGGCAAGCGCGCGGCGTGGGTCGATCGCTACAGCGCCGCTGGGTTCGTCGTCCCGCGCATCCAGCTCGCGAAGTCGGGGCTCGACGTGAAGACGGCGTTCGCCTCGCAGCAGTTCTACGGATCGCACGCGGCCGTCGTGCAAGCCGTCGCGGACGGCGCCGCGGATTTCGGCGCGACGTGGGTTCGCCTCGCGCCCAACGGCGCCGTCGTCGGAGGTCCGTGGCTCGACGACGTCGAGCTCGAACGCAAGCTCCGCATCTTCGCGACCTTCGGCGAGATCCCTCCCGACGTCGTCGCCGCGCGCAAGAGCCTCGATCTCGCCGTGCGCGAGCGCCTGCGCGAGGCGCTCCTCGCGCTCACGAGCGAGCCACGCGGCGAGGAGCTGGTCGCGTCGGTCTTCGGCGCCGAGGGATTGTTCGTGCCGAACACCGCGAGCTACGAGGCGCTGCGAGCGGACGCGTCCGCCGCCGTGCAAGATCACCTGCTCGACATCGGCGAATGAGGCCCTAACGTTTCGCCCATGGGCGACACCTCACGACCGATCGCGATCGTGGCCGCCGACACGGCGCCGCGAACGAAACCAACGAACTACCCCGAGCCGTTCGCGTCGCGCATGAAAGGGCGTGAAAAGCGGCCTTTGGGCGATCCGTTCGGGCTGAAGAGCTTCGGCGTGAACCTCACGCGGCTCGCGCCGGGCGCGCAGTCCGCGCTGCGCCACGCGCACAGCCGACAAGACGAGCTCGTGTACGTCCTCGAAGGTCGCCCGACGCTCGTCACGAACGCGGGGCGCACCGAGCTCTCGCCCGGGATGTGCGCGGGCTTCGCCGCGGGCACGGGCGACGCGCATCACCTCTTGAACGAGACCGACGCCGACGTCGTGTACCTCGAGGTCGGCGATCGCACGCCGGGTGACGAGGCGACCTACCCGGACGACGATCTACGCGCCGAGCTCGTCGACGGCCGCTGGAAGTTCGTCCACAAAGACGGCGCGCCGTACGAGTGAAGCGTCACTGGAGTGCACCGTTCGCGAAGCTGATACGTCTGACAGCGCGTGAATCGCTGGGTGAACATCCTCTGCTTCGGGCTCGCGGCGTGCGCCAACCCGCAGAACGCTTCCGCGCCAAACACTCCGCTGCCTAGCGCGACCACGACGACCACGACGCGCGCCCCACACGGCGTCGGCACGAACGGGGCGTGCGAGCGCGACGACGACTGCGCCGCGGGGCTCGCGTGTACGTGCCTCGGGGTGGGTGCGAAGCCGCCGTGCGGTCCCACCGGCCCGTGCGAGAGCTCCGCGTGCGGTCAGCGCCTGTGCGTGGACCCGCGATTCCCACCACCGCCGCCACTTGCGCCGGCGCGGTGACCGGCGACTCAGAGCGCCGCGGCGAATGCCTTGCCGAACTCGATCGGGCTCGGGCGATCCTTCGGGTCGAGGGAAGTCGACGCGCGGAGGAGCTTCGCGATCGCGACGGGCCAGCCGCGGAGGCGCTCCGGATCTTCGAAGGGATCCTGGCGCATGTGCGCGATGACGCGATCGCGCGGGCTTTGGATGTCGTCGAAGAACGCGCGGCCCGTCGTCACGTTGTAGATCGTGCCGGCGAGCGCGTAGATGTCCGAGCGCGGATCGAGCTCGACGGGATCGAGGACCTGCTCGGGCGCGATGTAGCCGGGCGTGCCCGCGACGAAGCGGCCCGCCGCGTCTTGCGGCACGCGTATCGCGCGCACCATGCCGAAGTCGATGACGACCGTGGCGAGCGGCGTCGCGACGGCAGGGTTTCGGTGGAGCTTGGGATCGAACTTCACGCCGCCCGCCAGCGGCAATCGGAGCCAGAGGTTCGCGGGCTTGATGTCGCGGTGGACGAGGCCCGCGCCGTGGAGCGCGGCGAGCCCGGCGCAAGCCTCGGTGACGACCTGGCGAAGCTCGTAGAGCGACATGCGGTGCGCGTCGGAGTACTGCTTCAAGTCCGCGCCGATGAGGTACTCGAGCACGAGGAACGGCACGTTCGACACGACGCCGCGATCGATGATGTTCGCGACGTTCGGGTGATAGAGGCCCGCGAGCGCGTTCGCCTCTTCGATGAACGACGCGAGGATGCCCGCGCGCTCGGTGTCGTTCGCGTTCTGGAGCGCGTCGGCCTTCGGGATCTTCAAGACGAAATCGCGATCGGCGCCGGGCTTTCGCACGAGCCACACGGTGCCGATCCCGCCTTCGCCGAGCGCCTTGAGGAGCTCGTAGCCTTCGATGAGCTTCGGCTCGGCCTTCTTCGGCTGCGGAGGAGGGGCGGGCGTGCGCTTGATCGCGCCGCGCACGGCGGCCTCGAGGAGGCCCGAGGTGATGGGGCCGAGCGACGCGAGCCACACGTCGATGACCGACGGCTCGCGTGCGCGGATCGCGCGCGCGACGAGGTTCGCGACCCGCGGCGCGTTCTCGGTCGCTTTGCGGCGCAGCGAGTCCGCGCTGTCGTCGGTCTGCGCGGCGTGGAGCGCCTTCACCGGATCGGCGAGCGCGGCTTGCATGCGGTCGCCCGCGAGCACGAGCTCGGTGCAGAGCGCCTCGAGGTTTGGCTTGTCGCCCGCCGCGGCCTCGAAGGACGCGAGCGCCTTCGCGAGGCCTTGGAGCGCGCTCGCGAGCTCGGTGTCTTGCGCGTGGAGCGACGCGATCGCCTCGGCTGCGGCGCTGCCCCACTCGCCGCGCTCTGCGCCGGACGACACCGTCGCGCGGAGCGTGTCCGCCTGCGCGCAGCATTTTTCGAGCGCGGCCTGCGACATCATCGGGAGCGCGGTCCCGAGCTGAAGGAGCATCGCGGGGCGATCGATGACGAGCGCCCACCAAGCGGCGAACGGCCCGAGCCACTGGACGTCGTCGACCTCGCCGAGCGCGGTGCCGCGCGTCGTGTCGACGAGTCGCCAGAAGAGCGTCGAGAGCGCGCTCTCGAGCGCGGGCTGCACGTCGCGCGAATCCGTCGGCGAGGCCTTCGATCTTGCGCAGCCAGAGGCAGGTCGCGTGCGCCGTCGGTCCGCGGCCTGGCCCGAGCTCCGAGTCCTCGCCGCACGCGTCGAGCGCGTAGCCGCCGAGGCGGATCGCGAGCACCTCGAGCGGCAGCTCGTCATCCATGTCGACGAGATCCTCCGCGGCGCGGCGCTCCTTCACGAGGTCGAGGATCTCCGCGGGCGCGGCGGAGAGGACGTTCCACGCCTCGTCGAGGTTCGGCGGGTCGATCGGATCCTGCGCCGGGCGCGTCGCGAGGAGCGGCGCCCAAAGACGCAGCGCGAACGCGCGCGCGCTTCCCTCGAGCGTGTTCAGCGCGGCCGCGCGATGCCGGAGAGGCGTCGCCCGTGTCTTCGCGCCACCTTCGGCGGACGCGGTGGCGGTCCCGAGCGCGATACGCCGCGACTCCTGGAACGACATCGCGAGCGCGCTCGCGAACCGCGCCGAGCGCGCGTCGGCCTCCTCGTCGTCGTACTGCGCGGCGACGCGCATGAGGTTCTCGAGCCCGAGCTCGACGTCGAGCGGATCGCGCTCGGCGCCGTCGATCGCGTCGGTCACGGCGATGATCTCGAGCCAGCGCCGAGCCTCGTTGAGCGCGGCGGGGCGCGCGGCGCGCGCGGTCTCGCGGAGCGCGCGGAGCGGCTTGTCGATGTCGGCGTCGCGCATCCCGCGCCGCCAGAGCGTCGCGAGCCCGCGAGCGAGCGCGCGCGACGCGATCGCGTCCTTCTCCGCCAAGATGCGCTTCGCGAGCCGACCCCAGAGATCCTTGCGCTCGAAATAGAGGTACGGCGTCGCCGCGGCGATCGCGCCGAGCACCCAGCCGTTCTCTTCCTTCGAGGCGATGATCGCGGCGAGCTGACCGGAGAGGATGCCGAGGCGCTCGGCGGGCATCGACGCGAACGCGGTGAGCGCGCGCTGCCGGAGGAGCGGGTTGTCGCTGAGGACCCAGTCGAGCACGGTGCCCTCGAGCTGCTGCATCGGTCCCGTGAGGCGGCCGAGCGCGCGCGACGCGTGCACCCACACGAGCGGCTCCGGGTGGAGCAGGAGCGGCTGGAGCGCTTGGAGCGTCCGCCCGAAGAGCTCGGGGTCCGTCGCAGGCGGCATGCCCATCGCCGCGATCTCGAGGCACCTCGCGGCGAGCACGCGACCGCGGAGCGCGCCGTGCGCGGGATCGCGGATCATCGCGTCGAACGTGCTCTCCGATCCCCAGATCCATTTCCCGAGCGGCGCGACCTCGAGCGCGCTCGCGCCGGCTTCCCACACGAGGATCTCGAGGCGCGAGCGCGCCTCGGCGTTCTCGGGCGAGAGGAGGCTCGCGCCGTCGCCGAGCAGCGGCGCGCACGCGATCGCGTCGAGCAGCGGCCCCTCGACCACGCGCTCCCTCGCGATCTCCCGCACGCGCTCTCGGAGCGGCTCGCGCGTCGCGGCCGAGGCGAGCACCGCCGCCATCGCGACGTCGCGCCTCCGCGCGTTGTCCTTGCACCACGACAAGAGTGCGTCGGCGTCCGCGCCATCGAGCATCGCGACGAGGGCCGCGGTGTCCGATTGCTCGAACGCTGCCTGGATCGAAGCAGCCGCCATCGATCGGCCAGTCTACAGGAGAAATGTCCCGTTCAGGCTGCGGGCGCGGGCTCGGCGAGCCGATCCACGCCGGTCGCGGGATTTGCCGCGTCTCCGGCCCCGGCGGGCTCATGCGCGCCACGCTTCTTGTGCTCGCGGCCGATGAGCACCGCGCAGCCGAGCCACGCCGCCGCGAGGACCACGTTGATCGCGGCGAAGCGCGTGGTCGACCAGCCGTGCTTGGTCCCGTAGAAGACGAACAGCGCGCTCATGATCGACCCGATGCGGACGGCGATCGTGTCGACCGCGGTCTTTCCGACGAACTTCTCGACGCGCGAGGTCACGAGGAAGAGCGCGTGGCGCGTCGTGTCCTGGAGCGAGTACTGGAGGCTATTTTCGCCGATCTTCACGACGCGCAGCACCGCGAGGACCGGGAACATCGCGCCCACCGCGTACGCGCCGAACGCGAAGATGGGCATCACGAAGAGCGCCTTGCGCACGCCGAGGACGCGGAGCACGCGCGAGACGGCGAAGAGCTGGAGGACGACGCCGATCGCGTTGTACCAAGCGTAGTAGTTTCCCTTGAACGCGCCGATGTACGCCTGCGCGGTCATGGTGCCGTGGGCATTGGCCTTCGCGGTCGCGACGAGCGTGCGATCGAGCAGGTACTCGCCCGAGCTGTTGACCCAGTTGAGCAAGATGACCAGCGCGCCGATGAGCAAGAGGTACCTGTCGTGCGCGAGCAGGTTGAACGCGCCCTGCTCGGACAGCGGCTCGTCCGGGTGGCCCTCGGGGTGGTGGCTCATCTCGTCGAGCGCGCGGCGCTCGATCCACACGATGAGCGCGATGCAGCCGAGCAAGATGAAGATCGCGACCGTCATCAGCATCTGCGGACCGTAGGGCACGAGCGACTGCGCGAGGCGCGCGCCCGCGACCGCGCCGATCGAGCTACCGCCGCCGATGATCGGGAAGAGCCGCTTGCCTTGCTCCTCGGTGTAGATGTCCGCGGCGAGCGCCCAGAACTGCGCGACCACGGTGTAGCTGAAGACGCCCACCCACAAGAAGAATGGCAGGCCGATCTGGATCGTCGTGCGCGCGAGCACCGCGAAGATCGCGAGGTTCGACACGAAGAAGAGGAACACGATCGCGAGGAGCTTCATCCGGCCGACGCGACGCGCGAGCTCGCCGTAGAGGTACACGACGCCCGTCATCAGGACGGCTTGACCCGCGCGCGCGTAGAGCTTCACCTCCGCGCCACCCTGCAAGAGGATGAGCGGCTCTCGGACGGTCTTCAGCAGATAGTACGCCGTCAGCAACAGGAACGCGGCGAGCGTCATCAAGACGACGCCGGTCACCTCGCGCGCTTCGACCCGTGTGAACGGGCGCAACGCTCGCGCGAAGTAGCGGTGGAGCGCATCGAGCCGAACGACCATCGACTCGGGAGATTGCAATCCAAGTACCGCGGGGCGCCGCGGGATTCACGTCGTTTTGTGCGCCCCTCGACGCAGCATCTGCGATCGACTGCAGCTACTTCGCGAGCTGCGGCATGCGCTCTTTGAGGCGACCAATGAGCTTTTGGAAATCGTATTTTTCGGGGCGTCCGCCTTCGGGGAGGCACGCGATGTCGTTCGCCGCGACGGCCGCGCGCTTGCGCAGCGGCTCGGCCAATCCGAGCTTCGTGCCGAGCTCCGCGAGCATGTCGCTCTCGCTCGTCGAGACGACGCCGTCGACCTGCGCGATCCACGCGCCGAGCGCGTACGTGAGGACCTGATCCCACGGATCCATGCCGGAGAGGTTCAGCTCCGAGAGATCCATTTGCTTCTTCGTCGCCGCTTCGATCGCGGCGAGATCGTCCGTCGTGAGCCCAGCTTCCTTCGCGGCGCGCATGAGCCCGGTCACTTCGACGCGCTGGAGCTGCTTGTCGCCCCAGCCGATGGCTACGAGCGCGAGGAAACTTTCTTTCGGGAGCTTGCTCATGTCGCCCACCGTATCACGTGGTCGCGAGCGTCGGGCTCGACGAAGCGCACGAGCGCCTCCGCTTCTTCCTCGAGCGCGGCCCGATCCTTCGACGCGAGCTTCGCGAAGGGGCGCGCCGTCAGCGTCGCGGTCGACTTCTTCCGCTCGACGCCCCAGGTCCCCGCGATGACGCCGCCGACCAAGAGCGTCGAGGCGACGCGAAGGGCAGGGAGGTAGATCGCCTTGCGGTGCGCGTCCGTGACGAAGCGGCGGCGATCCTTGTGCGCGAGGAGGATGCTGTCGAACTCGGGCAAGAATCGCGGCGGCGCGGGCGCGTCCTCGTCGGGGCGAGGCGCGCGAGGCAAGTCGAAGAGCTCGCGCTTTTTGTCGTCGCGGAGGACGACGAGCTCCTTCTCGAGCGACGCGAACGCCTCGCGCAGGCTCGGGATGCCCGACCACGCCTGCGCGTCGGCGATCGTCGCGGGTCCGTACGCGGCGAGGTAGCGCCGCACGAGCAGCGCGGCGTCGACCTTGGTCGGGATCTTCTTGCCGAGATATTTCTCGGCGAGGACGAAGCGCGAGCTCCCGTCGTGGAGCTGCACGAGCGGAACGAGGAGCCGCGCCGCGTACGCCTGCGCGCGAACGTCGCCTTCGAGGATGCCGCTGTCGCGCAGCTCGTCGAACGTGCGCGGCGTCGCGAAGAACGCGCGCGCCTTCGCGACCACGTCCTCGGGCAACACGCCCTTCATGCGATCGCGAAGGACGCCGCGCAGCCCGTGATCGAGCGCGAGCTGGATCGTGCCGCGGAGCGCGACGTAGTCCGCGGCGCTCGTGAGGTGGAGCGTGCCACGCATCAGCGTCGAGCGGACGACCCGCTTTTCGTCGAGCGCGCGATCGAGCTCGGCGCGGTCGAGCTTGGCGAGCCGCGTCCAGAGCCCCACGTACGGCGCGCGCGCGAGCTGCGCCTGCATCCCGCCGATGCGCTCGACCGCCGTCGCGACGTCGAGCTTCTCGCGCTTGGTGAGGAGCTGTCGCGTGAGTGTCGCGCGCGAGAGCGCGGCGAGGCTGAGAGCGTCCGGCATGCGGCCGGCAGCTTATCGCGTCAGTCGTCGTTCAACACGCGAAGGTCGGGCGAGGTGATCCACTCTTCGTAGCCCTCGTCTCCCTTGCTGCGATCGCACTCCGAGCACATCGGGAAGAGGTTCTCGACGCACGTCTTGCCGGGGTTTTCTTCCGGCGCGACGCTCCCGTCGAACGAGACGCGGTGATCGAGGACGGTCGCTTCCCTATCGCAGCCAGGCGCCGTGCACAGGTGATGGCCCTTCTCGACTCGCCCGTGAAGCAAGAACGCGGCGCGCGCCATCTCGTACGGCGCGTCGCGCGTCTCGACCCAAGCCGAGACATCGAACGACGGCGACGGCGCGACGTGGAGCCGCTTGCAGTCTGCGCTTGGACACTTGCGAGGATCCGAGTGCGCCGACCACGCACACGAGAGCCATCGCCGGCACGCGGGACAGCGATAGTGATACGTCGTGTCCGGCAGTCGCCAGTGAGAGATGTGTGTATGCGCGGCCATGAAACCCCAGCGAAACCCTAGCAATCTCGGTGCCGCGATTAAGGCTGCAAACTACATCTATTTTTGTGGCGTTTCGCCGCGAGCGTGCCGTTTCTGTGCGTGACGCGGGCAAAATCCCGCGGTCTACCCTCAGTACGGGTTTTGATCTTCTGGCGGCGGGTTGGTGTGCGTGGCCGTCGGCGCGGGCTCGGTCGCCGTCGCGGTCGGTGCGGTGACCGTGACCGTGGCCGTCGTCGTCGCGGTGGCGGTCGCGGTCGGCGGTGCGGTCGTGAACCCGACGTCCGTCGAGTGGGGGCGCGCGGTCGAGGTCGTCGTCGCAGACGCGACGGGCGCCGCGGAAGAAGACGCGGACGCAGAGGCGAGGGGAGCGGCGTCGACTTCGCGAGCAGCGGACACCGCAGACGACGCGGAAGGGGAGGCCGAGGCCGACTGCGCCGCGGAGGCGCTCGGCGCGGCGGTGTCGCTCGCGATCGGCGCGGTCGGTAGCGGAGCCTGCGCGCCGAAGAGCTTGAGGTGACCGCCGCGTGGCCAAGCGAAATACGCGCCCGCGGCCATCGCGGCGACGACGATGAGCCACCACCCGTTGCGGCGCTTCGGGAGGACCGCTTTCTCCTCTTCGGTGAACGCACCGGCCACCGACTCGTCGGCGGACACTCGGCCTTCGAGCACGTCGCGCGCGCTCGGCCTCGGCTTGAGCGCTGGCGTCGCGGACGGCGACGCGTTCGGCGCGCGCTGCGAGACGATCGTGGGCGCGAACGCGTCCTCGGGCTTCACGTCCGCCGCGGGCAGTTGCCCGGCCGACGCGCGCTCGGTCGTGCGCTTGTCGGCGTCGGCCATCGCCTTCGAGATCACCGCGTGACGCTTTTCGGCGAACTCGGGGAGGTTCGCGCGCACGAAATCCGCGACGTCCTCGCTCGTCGACTGCACGTGCATCTCGGTCATCGCGAGCTCGATCGCGCGGCGCATCGCGGCCGCGGTCGAGAAGCGCTCGTTCGGATCGCGCACGAGCGAGTGCCTCAGGATCTCCGCGACCGGCCCCGGGACGTCGTCGAACGGCGGCGGCGGCTCGTCGCTGATGAGGCGGCGCACGACGTCGACGTCGCTCTCGTCGTCGAATGGGAGACGCCCCGTCGCGAGCTCGTGCAAGCACACGCCGACGGCCCAGATGTCCGCGCGTCGATCGAGCGGCTGCGCGCGTACTTGCTCCGGCGCCATGAAGCGGATCTTTCCTTTGACGACGCCCTCGCCCGTCTCGCTCGCGCGGCGGTTTCGTGCCTTCGCGACGCCGAAGTCGATCACCTTCACCGCGCCGTTCGTGGCGACGAGGATGTTCTGTGGAGAGACGTCGCGGTGGATGACGCCGAGGGTCTCGCCGCTGCGGTCCTTGAGCTCGTGCGCCGCGTGGAGGCCCGCGCACGCGTCGGCCATGATGCGCAGCGACAGCCCGATCGTCAGCGGCGTCGCGAGCCTGCGCGCCTGCCGCGCGACCTTCGCGAGCGACTCGCCGTCGACGAACTCCATGACGATGTAGAGGATGCCGTCCTGCTCGCCGAGATCGAGGATGTGCGCGACGTTCGGGTGCTCGATGCCCGACGCGAGGCGCGCCTCGTCGAGGAACATCTCCTGGAAGCGCGTGTCCTCGCCGAGCTCGGTCTTGATCGTCTTGATCGCGTAGAGCTTCTCGAAATCGCGCTTTCCGCGGAGGCGCGCGAGCCACACCGAGGCCATGCCACCGGACGCAACTGGGCAAAGCAGCTCGTAGCGGTCGAGCCGATATCCAGCGCGGAGGACGGACTCACCATCCATCGGACGGCCATCATACGCCGATTCAGCGACGACGTGCGTTCACGAGCTTCGAAAGCGGGACCGAGCCGATCACGTTGCGGAGCTGCTGGAGTTGAGCGTCGCCGATCTTCCCGCTCACCTCGACCTTGGCGTGCCCGCTGCTCCGAACGACGCGAATCGTCGCGCTGGCGACGCGCGGTTTCTTCATGACGTCGCCGATGTCGGAGAAGACGCGGGGCGCCATGCCTCCGCGCTTGATCTTGGCGCGCCCGCGCTCGACCTCGATCACGCAGATCGTGATCGCGTCTCGCGCGCGCCAGAAAAGCACGCCGAGCGCGACCGCGATGCCGATGATGGGAATGACGAGCGTCTCCACGCCGCTCGATGATAGTGGACTACTTTCCTTTGAACTCGCGTACGACTTTCACGAGGCCGTCGAGCTCGGGCTTGTCCTCGAGGTCGGGGTTCGCGGGCATTGCAGGGCTTTTGCCCACTGCCGCGCCGCCGTAGAGGATCGCCTTCTTGATCTCTTCGTCGGTGACCTTGGCTTGCCACGCGGGGTCGGTGTAGTTGCGCGGTTTCGGGTTCAGCGCCGCCGCGCCCGGGCCGTCGCCCTTGCCGGTCTCGCCGTGACAGGGCACGCAGCGCGTCTTGAAGAGCTCGTGCGCGTCGGTCTCCGCGGACGCGGTCGTCGCGGTGGTCGTCGGCGCCGCGGCGTCGTGGCTTTCGCTGCCAGGCTGCGGCTTGCTGCACGCAGCGAACGCGAGCAGCAACGTGAAGATCTGGGTCGTGCGAATGATCATGTCGTTCTCCTTATGCGGCTAGGTCGGCCTTTCGCAAGCGGCGAAGCGCCGCCCAAGAGCAAAGTGTTCCGAGCAGCGCTGGCCATCCGACGCCGATGACGAGCGTCCAGCGCGGTCCAAGCGTGCTCGACAGCCAGAATCCGACGGGTCCGAGCACCGACACATCGGGATCGATGCCGCTCAAGATCGCGAGCCGCGCCGCCTCGACGGGGTTGAGCGCCGCGAGCGCGAAGACCGCGCCCGGCGCGATGTGCGTCGTGAGGAGCAGGCCGATCAGCGCGAAATCGTGGAGCGCGCTCGCTCCGAGCCACGCGATCAACGCGTAGACGATCGCGCGCTCGGGCGTCGGCGCGATCGCCGACATCAAGAGGCCCACGCCCGCGAAGGCCCACACGAGGGCGCTCGCGACGAGCGCGCTCCGCGCGACGAGCGACGGGAGCTCGTGCTCTCCCGCGCCCGCGAGCAGCGTGAGCAGGAGGAGGAGGACGAGCGGACCCGCGACGACCGCGACGCGCGAGGCGAGCAGCGCTGCGAACCACTCGCTCCTCTTGCACGGCTGGGCGATGAACAGCTCGAAGAAGCCCGTGGTGCGCGCGCGCACGATCGTTTGGCTCGTGGCGACGAGCGCGACGAGCGGGAGCACGATCACCACCGCGTTCGACACGTTGAGGACGACGCGCGACAGGCCCGTGAAACCGAGCACGGTCGACTCGCGCAGGCCGAGCCACGCGAAGAGCCCGAACACGACGACGTAGACCGCGAAGGTGAACGCGAGCCATCGCGAGCGGAGCGCGTCGGCGAGCTCGAGCCGCAGGAAGACGAGCGTCGGGCTCATCGGGCCTCTCGGGCGATCGCCGCGCGCTCGACCGCAGACCAATCCGCGTCGCCGTCCTTCGCGGGCTCGAAGCCGTAGTCCATCGGGCTCGACGCGCCGCTCCGAAAGCGCGCGGTCTTCGCGTCGACCCACGTGGTCCCCTCGTGCACCCACATCGCGCGAACACGATGCGCTCCTTGCCGCCGACGACGCGGGCGGCGGAGGCCTCGGACCTGATCACGCGAGCGCGGACTTGATCACCTTCGCGTTCGTGTCGGTGATCGCCGCGTCGACCTGAGCGCTGGCGACGCCGACGCCGGTCATCACGGTCTTCGCCCACGAGGCGAGCGTGTCGAGCGGCGCGACGTCTCCGCCCGTGCTCGCGACGCCCGTGGTCGAGTCGATCGGCAAGCAGCCGTAGTCGCCGGAGGTCTGCCCGGCCTTCGAATTCGCGGGACCGATGCCGCCGATGACGCCGCCCTTGAAGCCCTTGCCGATCATGATCGACACCTGATGGTCGGGGTTGTGCGTGCGCCCGTCGGCGTATTTCGTGACGTCCATCGTGCGCCCGAAGACGTTGAGGCTGAGGAACGTGACCTGATCTTGAAGGCCCGCGGCCGCGAGCTGAGTCATGAGCTGGTTGATCGCCGCCATGCCCGAGAGGGTCTGCGTCGCCTCGGTCGTGAGGTTCGGGTCGGCGTGGTTGTCGCCGCCGAACGGGAAGTGCACCGCGATGACCGGCGTCACCTTCATCAAGATGAGCGCGATGGCCGCGGTGATCTGCGCGTTGCTGTCGTTCTTCGTGATCCCCGCGAGCATCGCGAGCTGCGACTGCGCGATGCCGCGCACCTGCTGCTGCGACGTGACCATCGAGTCGATGTACGCCTTCTGCGCGGGCGAGGTCTGCGAAGAGTCCTTGTAGTACTGGTACATGTCGTTGAGCGTCTGATCGCGGAGCGCCTGGAGGTTCGTCATCCCCTTGAACGCGGTCGCGGTGGAGCTCGTGAGCGTCGCCGCGAGCGACGTCGGCGGAATCGTCGGCAGCGCCTGTCCCTTGAACGTGAGCGCCTCGCTCGGCGACGCGGCGCCGACCGAGATCGGCTGCGTCTGGAGAGTGCCGCCGCCTAGGCACGGCGCGAGCTGCATCGCGAGGATCGACGGGAACATCTCGTTGTAGATCGTCGAGCCCATCAGCTGGAGCACCTGCGGCTCCTTCGGGTGAACGGGCGTGTTCGTCATCGACGTGAAACACCGAGGTGCGCGAGAGCACGCTCGCCGGCAGCGTCGACCACGGCCCCGCGGCCTTGAAATTACGGCCTCCGAGCGCGATCGACACGGGGTCGATCCCGGTCACGTTGGTCGCCGCGTCCGACGGGTGCGAGAGCGCGGCGTAGTTGGTGCCCGTCCCCATGCCGCCGTCGTCGTACGTGCCGGGCGCGTTGCACGAGAACGGATCGCCCGAGCCCGAGGTCTGCAAGATCACGAACTGCGCCTTCGTCGGGTCGCCGAGGCACTGCGCGGTTTGGAGATCCGCGAGCGCCTTCTTCGGGTTCATGAGCATCTTCACGGGCAAGCCGCTCGCGATGGAGCGGAGACCGATCATGGACCCTCCGAAGAGGGTGGCCATCAGTGCGTCACGGCGCGAGAGGGTCATCATCTTCTTCTCCTTCACATTCCAATGGCGGCGACGTTGGGCGAGAGGCACGCGACGACGAACGTCGACTTGAGCGCGTCGGTCTTCGTGGCCTGGTTCGCGACGGCCGCGCTGAAGTGCGCGGTGAGCTTCTGGGTCATCACGCTCGACCGAGGGTCGTCGGGCACGATGGCCATGAGGTTGGCGACGAAATCCGCGATCGCCGCGTTCTGGCTCGCGGTCGTCGCGCTCGAGTACGTCACGGCGTTCGCCGGTGGCTTCGTGTTGTCGACGACGATGTTCGCGACGTTCTCGCAGACGTTCTCGAGGCCCGCGCGGTAGAAGAGCGTGGGATCCGTCGGGAGCACGGGGATCGGCGCGCCGCGGCCGTAACCGTCGGACGGGAGGCCCCCTGCGATTTGCTCGATCTGCGTCGAGGTCTTCGCGATCGCGTCGAGCCCGCACGAGTCGGCGAGGCCGAGCCGCGAGTCGAGGAGGCGACACAGGTGATCGCGTCGCGTGACCGAGACCATCTCGCCCTCGGTCGTCGTCGTCTTCGTCGCGACGGCGTTCGTCGTGATCGGCGACGAGAGGAGATCCTCGACGAGCTTCTTCCACGAGAAGCCGTTCTTGAAGTCGTCGCGAATGCGCAAGAACTCGGGGTCGGTCGGGTCGCACCCCTGCGAGTTCACGAAGAAGCACAGCTTCTGCACCCACGCGTCGGCGAAGAGCGGGTGGCTCACGAGCGCGGTGCCGAAGTCCGTGAGGTTTCCGATGTTCTTGTCGACGACGCCGTTGAAGACGAACCAGCCCTTCGGCAGCGTCGTGTTGGTCTGCGTGCCGTAGCCGTCGGTCCAGCTCGCCATCAAGATCGAGCGCGACGGATCGAGAACCTGGTGGCACCCGACGCAAGCCGCGCCCGCGGAGACGTGCGCCTGGTCCATGCCGGGCGGGTTATTTCCGATCATCGACAGCGGCGTGCTGTCGGTGCCGTCGACCTGCGCGCCGAGGGCGACGATGAACGCCTGGTTGATCGTGACGCGCATCTGGTTCGACGTGTTCGTCTGCCAGTTGGCGTGGAACGCCGGCGTCGAGAAGAACCCGACGCGCGGGATCTTCGTGACGATCTCGGTAGCGGAGCGCAGCGCGGGCACGTCCCAGAACTTCGTCGAGCCCTCGGTCCCGTTCGGCGGGCGCACGTTGACCATCTTCCACGTCGAGAAATCGCCGGCGGTAGGCGTGAGGATCGCGTTGACGTTCGTGCCGCCCTGGTAGGCGTTGCAGCTGCCGCCGGTCGTGTTGAACTTGTACGACTCGAAGCCTCCGTAGAGGAGGAGGTGAACGAGGTGCGCCGACGGCATGTTGGCGTTGTTCGTCGAGACCCACGTGCGCGTGTCGACCTGGCAAAAAGGCGCGGGGTTGCTCGGGCTCGCGGGCTGCACGGCGTTCAAGCCCGGGAGGTACCAGTGCATGAAGTTGGGGCTGGCCGAGTTGATCGTCTCGGTCGCGTAGTCGATCGGCGCGGTGTCGGTGACGGTCACGCCGTTCGTCTTCATCAGCGTGGCGAACGCGTCGGTGACCTTCAGCGTGTCCGAGACCTGGTTCCAATCCATGTACGCGTAGAGCTCGGCGAGCGCGGGCGTCATCATGTAGCGCGTCGTCGTGAACGCGGCCGTGAACGGCTGCCCCTCCGTGCCGAGCTCGAGCACCGTGCGCGCGAAGCTCTCCTTCGCGTTCTCGATGAGGAGGTTCACGGCCGGCGACGTGCCGATGCTGCCGTTTCCGTTCGGCACGATCTCGGTGAAGTCCGTCTGCGAGAGCTGCGTCTGTTGGAACGCGAGCTCGAAGAACGTCATCATCTTCTGCGTGTATTCGGGCCGCGCCATCCACGTGTCGATGAGCGCGACGAGCGCCGCTTGCTGCGCGGTCGCGTCTCCCGCGTTCGCGACGCCGTCGACCTCGGCCTGCGTGGCTGGCAGACCCGTGAGGATGTTCTTCACCTTGTCGACGTAGACGAACGGCGAGTCGGCCTGGAACGGCAGGACGCCGCCGCCGTCGGGGTTGGGACCGCGTCGTTGCCGCCGGGGTTGCTCCCGCCGATGAAGCACGCGGTCCCGAGCGCGATCGGGACCATCACCGTCATCAGATGCCGTCTCATGGTTGCGACCTCCTCAGCAAGCGTCGGGCCGCTCGTTGTCACCGCATAAACGGCCTGTTTACGTGATGCGACATGGTTCCCTGGACGTCTCCGCGTGCCCCCCTTCAGTGCCACGTCACGTCGAGCACCATCGACTGCGCGGTCCACGTGACGCCCGCGTCGGTCGCGACGTTCTCCTCGACGCCCCAGAAGTACCGCTCGCCGAGCGCGACGGTCTTCTGCTGCGCCTGGGTCGTGTTGAAGCCACCGTCGAACGCGGCGGAGCTGCTCGTCGTCGGGGGCGACGCATACCAGGGATCGCCGATCTCCGGCGCGCCGCCGTCCATGCCCGTGCCGTAGACGTCGAGGCGGGCGGGTACGCCGTTCGTCGAGAACGAGAACGTGGTCGGCAGCGAGCCGCCGTCGCCGACCGGCGCGAACGACGCGTACGTGTGGAACGCGATCTCCGCGCTCGGCACGGGCACGGTGCCCGACGCGATCGTGAACGCCGATGAGATGTCGCGCCGGAGCTTGCCGAGCGCCACCGGGTCGAGCTGCGCGTCCATCTTGCTGAGGAACGTGGGGTGGAGCACTTGGACTCGGTAGCTCCCGGGCGCTGCGACGAGGTCGAACGCGCCGTCGGCCTTGGTCGTGACGCGATTGACGAAGAAGTGGTGCGAATTCTTCTCTTCGCGATCGAGCTGCACGAGCCAGCCCGCGATCGGCGCGGCGTCCGAGACGACGAGCCCCGTCACGTGGACGAGCGCCGGCGGTGGCTGCTGCGGCACCGTGAGCTGCGAGCACGGGTTCGGGTTCATCGCGTCGTAGGTCGGCGACTGCGCGGGGCACGCGGAGAACGCGGAATTCGCGGGATCGATCGCGAAGCGCGAGAGCTTCGCGGCGTTCGTGCCCGCGTCCACGTCGCCCACGACCTTGAACACGTAGAGGTACTCCCCGTTCGGCAGCGTCGCCTGGCCCTTGTACGTCCCGGTCCCGTCGTCGGCGAGCGTGACGAAAGGCGCGGTCCAGTCGGTGCTCTGCCCGAACGCGCCGTAGACGCTCACGGCGTTCACCCCGCTCCACTGCGGCTTGTAGGAGAACGTGACGACCGAGCCGCCGGCGTCTTGCGGTTGGACGACGTCGTTCGTCGACGCGTCGTTCGTCGAGGCGTCGGCGCCCGCGTCGTCGGTCGAGGGCGAGCTACCGGAGCACGCGAAGAGGATCGCAGAGGAGAGAAAGAAGAAGCGCATGCCCGCGCCAGTGCAACGCGCGATCCATCCGTGCAAGCCATGAAATCAGCCTCGATCGCGCGACGCGACGTGGACGCGTCCGCGGTCAGGCGACACTTCTCGCGTTCATCAGCGTGATAGTCTTCGTGTCATGCGGGGCATCTTCTTCTCGTGTGCGCTCGGGGTCGCGGTCGCGTGTGGTGGCGGTGGGACCGAACCCGCACGGCGGTGACGGCGGCTCGCCCGACGTCGACGAGCCAACAAGACGCCGCGCTCCCGCCGCCGCCGAGCACGGTCTGCGACGTGCCGGCGAAGGCCGTGGACACGTCGACGCCAACGACCGTGGTCACTGCGTGCAACGACGACGTCGCGCTCCGCGCCGCGGTCGCCGCGGGCGGCATCGTCACGTTCAACTGCGGCACGGCCACGATCCCGGTCTCGTCGGAGATCCCCGTGTCGAAGGACACGACGATCGACGGCGGCGGCAAGATCACGCTGAGCGGCGGCGGGAAATCGCGCATCCTCCACATCACGAGCGCGTGGAACGTCACAACGCCGCTCCTCACCGTGCAGAACCTCGGGTTCCAGGACGGCTTCACGACCGACGTGCCGAACACGACGAGCACCAAGCAGGGCGGCGGCGCGATCTTCGAGGACGGCGGCTCGCTCACCGTCATCAACTGCACGTTCTCTCACAACACGTGCGCGTCGACCGGGCAGGACGTCTCGGGCGGCGCGATCAACGGGCAGGGCGTCGGCACGCTGATCATCGTGGGCTCGACGTTCTCGGACAACAGCGGCTCGAACGGCGGCGGCGTCGGCACGCAGGACGAGAACGTCACGGTCGTGAACTCGACGTTCGCGAACAACTCGGCGACGGGGACCGGCGGAAACCCCGGCAACGGCGGAAACGGCGGCGGCCTCACGTACGACGGCGCTCACATTTCGCTCACGCTCTGCGGCGACACGTTCACCGGAAACAAGGCGAACGCCGCGGGCGGCGCAGCCTTCCGTGTAGGATACAACGATCAGGGCGGCGCGCCCTCGGTCGTCACCATCGATCGCAGCACGTTCGACGGCAACTCGGTCGACGCGACGACCGGCAACGCCGCGGGGCTCTACCTCGAGAACGTGAAGCTCACGATCACGAACACGACGATCTCGAACAACACGGGCCACTTCGGCGGAGGGCTCTGGGCGGGTCAGTCCGACATCCTCGATCTCCAGAACGTCACGGTCGCGAACAACACCGCGAGCGGCGGCGGCGGCATCTGGTTCGCCAATCAGGTCACGGGGACGCTCCTCAACTGCACGATCGCCGGCAACACGGGCGATGGTCTCTTCGGCGGCGACACGGGCGTCGCGCTGAAGGACTCGATCATCGCGAACAACGTGAAGGGCACCCTCGACTCGACGACCAACTGCGCCAAGGCGCACGCGAGCGGCGCGCCCGACATCCAGTTCCCGCAGGCCGGCGGCGTCATGTGCACGTCGGACGTGACGATCGCCGACCCGATGCTCGGCGCGCTCGCGGACAACGGCGGCCCCGTGAAGACGATGAAGCCCGCGTCGGGGAGCCCGGCGATCGGCGCCGGCGCGAGCTGCTCGCCGACGGACGCGACGGGGGCGACGCGCGCGACCGCCTGCACGCTCGGCGCGATCGAAGCGAAGTGACCTGACGGTCCGCGCGCGTCTGCGTGTGGCGCTGCAACGAATCGGCACACGTGCACGCGTGAGATATCGACGAAATTTCACGCGAGCTCGACGGCACATCCCGTGCTGCAAGCGCGCCATGGACTGGGACACCATCGTCATCGGCTCCGGGATTGGCGGCATGAGCGCCGGTGTGGCACTCGCGCGTCATGGACACAAAGTCCTCGTGCTCGAGCAGCACTATCTGCCCGGGGGCTGGACGCAGAGCTTCACGCTCGACCAGTACAGGTTCAGTCCGGGCGTGCACTACGTCGGCGATCTGCACGACAGCGGCGGCGTGCGCCGCGTGCTCGAGGGGCTCGGCGTGTCGCGCGATCTCGAGTGGATGGAGCTCAATCGCGACGGGTTCGATCACCTGCTCGTCGGCGGCGAGCGCTTCGACGTGCCCGCGGGGTTCGACAACTACTTCGAGCGCCTCGTTCAACGCTTTCCGGACGAGCGCGAAGGTCTCACGAAGTACTTCCGCGTCCTACGTCGCGTGACGCGCGACGTGCAGGCCGTCGAGAAGCTCCTCTCGTTTCCGCAGATCCTCACGGTGCCATTTCGCTGCCCGTCGCTCCTCACGAACGGGTTCGCGCTCCTCGAGCCGCTGATGAACGAGACGATCAGAGACCCGCTCCTCCGCGGGATTCTGACCGCGCCTTGCGGCAACCACGGCCTCGCGCCCTCGCGCGTGTCGCTCCCGCCGCACGCGATCATGATCGAGCATTATTTCAACGGCGGCTTCTACCCGCGCGGCGGCGCGAAGGCGATCCCGAGCGCGTTCATCAAGGAGCTCCGGCGGCGCGGCGGAAAGATCCGAACGCGAACGCGCGTCGAGAAGATCCTCGTCGAGAACGGCGCGGCCTGCGGCGTCGTCACGGGCGAGGGCGAGCACATCAAGTCGCGGTTCGTCGTCTCGAACGCGGATCCGGCGGTCACGTACGGACGCCTCCTGAACGGCGGCGACGGCGCGCGCGAGCGCAAGCGCGCGCAGCGCATGGAGTACTCGATCAGCATGATCAGCCTCTTCGCGGCGGTCGATCTCGACCTGCGCGCGATGGGCTACGACTCGGGCAACTACTGGTGGTTTCGCACCAACGACGTTGGCGGCGTCTACGAGCAGATGGAGCGCGAGCTCCCCGGCGATCAGGTCAACGGGATGTTCCTCACGATCACGACGCTCAAGAACCCCGAGGAGTTTCGCGGCAAACACCACACGCTCGAGATGTTCACGTACGCCCCATACGCGCCGTTCGAGAAGTGGCGCGACAGTACGCAAGGCGTACGCGGCGAGGAGTACGAGGCGTTCAAGCGCTCTCTCGCCGACAAGCTCCTCGCCGCCGCCGAGAACATCATCCCCGGCATTCGCAAGGGGGTGCGCTTCCTCGAAATCGGCACGCCGCTCACCAACGATTTCTACTGTGAGTCATTTCGCGGCGCGGCCCTCGGCACCGCCAAGACGCGCTGGCAGCTCGGACCGTTCTCGTTCCAGGCTCGCTCGTCCGTGCGAAGCCTCTTCAACTGCGGCGCGAGCACCCTCAGCCACGGCGTCGGAGGCGCCGCGATCTCTGGGGTTATCGCCGCGCAGAAGATCCTCGGGAAGGCGAGCATGGAGGACGTCCTCGCGCCTCCGGACGGCTCGCTCCGAGTTCACTCGTCCGAGAGCTACGTGGAGGCGGACGCGGCGCAGTGATTGCAATCTGCAACGGTCATGAGACGAACGAGCCTCGGGCTTGCGATCGTCGCGGCGATGGCCGCGTGCGTGCTCGTCCCAGCAAGCGCGCGCGCTGACGGAACGGTCACGTCCGTGCTCTTCGTGTCGAAGAGCGAGAACAAGAACCAGGTCCACTACGGCGTGCACCTCGACGACAGCTGCGCGTTCACCTCGAGCGCGCCGGTATTCGCGTATTGGCGCATGCTCGAGCGCGGCCCGAACGTGACCGAGCCGCTCCTCGACCGCGAGCAGCGCGGCTACGGCGTCGCTCGTCAAGAGGTTCGCGGCGACACGGTGCGCATCACGCTGCGCGCGCTGCCTAAGAGGCCCATCACGATCCACGTCTCTCGTGCGGCAGACGGCACGTGCGTCGCGAGGACCGAGACCGTCATCGCAGGCGTGCTCGCGCGGCTCTTCAACGTGCACATCGCGCTCGGGCTCTTGAGCGTCGACCATCTGCTCTTGACGGGCTGGGCCGCTTCCGGGCAGGTCGTTCGCGAACGCCTCACGTCGTAGCGCTGAGCTCCGGCTTCGACTCGCGCGCGAGCATCTCGTCGACGACGCGCACGAGCACGGCGGGATCGAACGGCTTCCTCAAGAGCCGGCAGCGGTCGCCGTAGACGCGGACGCGGTCCTCGAGCGACGGATCCTCGACGCCGCTCACGAACAACACGGGCACGTCGGTGCCGAGCATTTGCGCGACGTTCGCCACTTGGAGGCCGGAGATCCAAGGCATCCACACGTCAGTGATGATGAGGTCGTAGTGGTCGTTCTGAAAGAGGCGCTCGATGATGTCCTCGCGCGTGGACGCGCGGTCGACGTGAGCGCCGGTAGATTCGACCGCGGTGCAGATGAGGTCGAGCGCGTCGTCGTCGTCGTCGATCACGAGGATGCTCTTGGGCTCCATGAACGACACGAACGCAACGGTCGTACCGAAACTAGCTCGTGCCTTCTGCGTAGACCCTGTGACAGATGACGCCCACGTCGACGTTGCGCGACCGAGTCTTGCTCGGCGTCGCGGCGCAACCTTCGCGCACGCGCCCCCAAGGGCGCTTGCGCTCGCTGATCTTATTGGCGATGGCTGCGCTCGCGAGCACCGGGCCGCCAATCTTGCGCGGCGCCCTCGATCTCGACGGCGCGAGCGTCGCGGCGGGCTCGCTGCTCGTCGCGTTGGCTTGCGTCGCGACGGCGACTTGGCGCGGCAAGGCGCTCCTTGGTCACTCCGCGGCGACGCTCGCGGCCGTCGCGCTGCTCGCTCCGATCGCGCGTGCCCTCTGGCTCTTCGCGTGGGCGCGCGACGCGCCCGATACGCCCGACGCGACGTGCTTCGCGCGGACGCTCATTTCGACCGCGCCGATCTTCGCGGCGATGTTCTTCATACGCGTTCGTCGCGTCGTCGAGCATCCGTTCGCTCACGGCGCGGCGCTCGGCACGGCCGCCGCGGCGTTCGGCGCGGTGCTCGTCGACGTGTCCTGCGCGAGGGCGCCGCCGTCGCACGTGCTCGTCGGACACGTCTTGCCGATCCTCGCCTTCGCGGCGCTCGGCACGTTCTGCGGCCGGTTCCTCGCCGTGCGAGCCCGCTCCTGACGCTCGCGAAAGGTCGCGAGCGCTCGCGTGCTCGTGCGGCGTGGATCACCGCGAATCCATGTAAAATCCCCATAATTTCGCGCGCACGTGTCGGGAAATGTCGTGGCACGAGCGCTGCAATTCGCCGTGACGATGATCCCTCGTCTCGTCACGAAGCTCGCCGCGGTCTCCGCGCTCGTCCTCGCCACCGCGTGCGGCTCGGCGCCAGGTACAGGCGAGGACGTCGGGACGAGCGACGACGCGCTCATCACCGCGACCGGCGTCGACTACGCGTGGGCGCGTCCGTCGCCGAGCGGCCTCAAGGCCGCTGGCTACACGTTCGCGGCGCGCTACTTGAGCTACGACACGACGGGGAAGAACCTCACCGCGACCGAAGCCAAGGCGCTCTGGGCGGCGGGCGTCGACGTGGTCGTCGTGTGGGAGCAGAGCGGAACCGCGGCGCTCAACGGATACTCGCAAGGCGTCTCGGACGCGAAGGCCGCGAGCTCGCAAGCGGCGAGCGACGGCATGCCGACGGGGCGTCCGATTTATTTCGCGATCGACTTCGACGCGCAGTCGAGCCAGCAGTCCGCGCTCAACGCGTACTTCGACGGCGTCGCGTCCGTGATCGGCGTCGGGCGCACGGGCGCGTACGCGGGTTACTACGCCATCCAGCGCCTCTTCAACGCGGGCAAGATCAAGTGGGGCTGGCAGACGTACGCGTGGTCTTATGGAAACTGGGACACGCGCGCGCAGCTTCGTCAGGTCCTGAACGGCATCACGGCCGCGGGCGACACGAACTGCTGCGACAAGGATCAAGCGACCGCGCTCGACTACGGGCAGTGGCACGCGAAGCCGCCGAACACGCCGCCGCGCGGCTACCTCGACTCCGCCGATTGCACCGCGGGCATCCAGGGTTGGTCGCAGGATCAGGATCAACCTTCGACGACGATCGACGTCGATCTCTACTTCGACGGACCCGCCGGGACCAAGGGCGCGCCGTCGATGCGCGTGGTCGCGGGCATCAAGCGCAGCGATTTGTGCACCGCCATCGGCTCGTGCAACCACGGCTACGACGCGCCGATCCCCGTTGGCCTTCGCGACGGTCAGGCGCACACGGTCTACGCGTACGGCATCGACACGCAGAGCGGACCGAACACGCTCCTCAGCGGCAGCCCGAAGAAGTTCACGTGCGCGAACGCGACGCCTCCGCTCGATTCGAAGGCCGGCGTGAAGCGACACGTCGTCGATCCCGCGTCGATGAAGGCGTGGGGCTTCAACTCGCTCACGGACGTCGCGCCCGAGCCCGACGCGGTCGTGAACGCGTACCCCGTCAGCGCAGACTGGGCGGCGACGCCCGAGCTCCTCCAGGCCGACGACGGAACGCCCGAGGTCTGGTTGATCGACGGCGAGGTGCGACGTCACGTCGTGAGCCCCGCGTCGCTCGCCGCTTGGAACCAGACCGCGGCCGACGTCGTGAAGACGGCCGCCGCGAAGGTCTACGCGTACCCGCGCGGAGCCGATTTGCCGACGGCGCCGTTCCTCGTGGTCGGCACCGGCCCGGCGGTCTTCGTGATCGACTCGGCGCCTGGAACCGTGCCGCCTCCGGAAGCGGACGGCGGGACGACCTCGGGCGGCGACGGCGGCGTATCGAACGGTGACAACGGCGGCGGCGCAGGCGGCTGCAGCGTGCAGACGTCGTCGCGCGCATCCTCTGCTTGGATCTTCGCGGCGGTGCTCCCGCTCGTCGTCATCGCGCGGCGGTCACGAAAGCGAGCAAGTCGGTAGCGTGAAGGACACCGTCGTCCCACGCCCGCGGGCGCCCTCGATCGCGATCGTCCCGCCGTGGGCCTCGACGATGTCGCGGGCGATGGCGAGGCCGAGGCCGCTCCCCGGCGCGCCCTGATCCGCGCGCCAGAATCGTTCGAATACGCGCTCTCGATCTTCGGCGGCGATGCCAGGTCCCGTGTCGCTCACGAAGAACGAGAGCAGGCGGTCGCGCCTTCGGCATCCGGCGACGACGGACCCACCGCGCGGCGTGAACTTGATCGCGTTGCCGAGCAGGTTCACGAGCACCTGCGTGATACGCCGCGCGTCCGCGTAGGCGGTCGGCAGCGCGCGCGCCACGTCTGGAGAGAGCGTGATGTCCTTCGGCGCCGCGAGCGGTTGGACGGCGGCGAGCGCGTCGTGAATGAGCCGCGCGGCCACGCACTCGGTCTGGTTCAGCACGAACCCTGGCGAGCTCATGACGCCGAGCTCGAGGATGTCGTTCACGAGCAGGAGCATGTACGTGGCTTGACGCTCGATCGCTTCGGCGCCGACCGTGGGATCGTCGACCGTCGCGCGTCCGCTTCGGAGGAGCCGCGCGGCGGCGAGGATGACCGTCAGCGGGCTCTTGAGATCGTGCGCGAGCGTCGTCATGGCGGCGTCCCGTCGATCGATCGCCGCGCGCATCGCGGCGCGTTTGTGGCGGCTCGTGAGCGAGCTGCCGACGAGCTGCGCGACGCCCATGACGAGCGGCATCGACGGAAACGTTCCGTCGTCGACTAGCGCGTAGGTCGTGATCGCGCCGATCGGTCCGTCGTCGCCGTCGATCGGGACGGAGAGCATCCAATCGAGGCCGAGCGCGTCGGCCTCCTCGCGCCGACAGAAGACCGCGCGCCCGAGCGTCATCGCGCGGAGCGTCTGCAGGTCGATCGCCGCCTCGTGGTGCGTGCTTCGCCCGCCCTCGCGACGCCGGCAGCGCACGGGCGCCACGAGGTCGAAGACGTACGTCGCGCCCGCCGACTCGGCGAGCAGGCTCACGGCGTCATCGAGCAGCTCCGCGTCCGTTTGGTCCTCGGCTTGGAGCAACACCGTCAGCTCCGACAGGAGCGCGAGATCACGGTCGCTCGGCGTGGTGCGCGGCGCCGACGACGGGCGCGGCGCAGCGATCGCGGATGATTCCCCCTTGAGCCACATCAGTCCTCCTCGGGTTCGCTACGTCGCGAACACCTCCGACACAACTGCACCGTGCGTACCAGCCTCGAACGTCGCGTCACGCGACGTTCTACGCATCGGCGGGGTGTGGCTCACGTACACACTTGGGTCACCCAGCGACATGGCGCCAACGTTGAAGCTTGCGATAGAGCGTCTTGCGATCGAGACCGAGCACCTGCGCGGCGCGCACTTTGTTGCCGCCGACGAGCGTGAGCACGCGGAGCACGTGACGCCGTTCGAGCTCGGCGACCGTGACGACCTCCGCTGCGTCGTCTGCGGCGAACGCGATCGGCTCACGCCGGTACGTGCGCACCCGCTCGGGGAGATCGTGGACCGCGATCTCGTCGAGGCGCGCGAGCACGACCGCGCGTTCCATGCAGTTCTCCAGCTCCCGCACGTTGCCGGGCCACGGATAGGCGAGGAGCTGCTCGGCGGCGGCGGGCGAGAGCTTCAGCGGCTCGACCGCGTTTCGCGCGCCGCTCTGCGTGAGGAAGTGCGACGCGAGCTCGATGATGTCGGTGCCGCGCTTGCGCAGCGGCGGGACGTCGATCGTGATCACGTTGATGCGGTAGAACAGGTCCTCGCGGAACCGCTTCGCGCGCACTTCGTCCTCGAGCGTGCGGTGCGTGGCCGTGACGAGGCGCGCGTTGAACGGCACCTCGGTGTTCGAGCCGATGGGACGGATCTTCCGCTCCTGCAGCGCGCGCAGCAGCTTGGGCTGCAGATCGAGCGGCAGGTCGCCGATCTCGTCGAGGAAGATCGTGCCGTGGTTGGCCTCGACGAAGAGGCCGTCGCGCTGCGTGCGCGCGTCCGTGAAGGCGCCGCGCGCGTGCCCGAAGAGCTCGCTCTCGAGGAGGCTGTGCGGCATCGCCGCGCAGTTGAGCGCGACGAACGGACCGCGAACGCCGCTCGACTGATGGAGCGCGCGCGCCACGACCTCCTTGCCGGTCCCCGTGTCGCCGCGGACGAGGACCGACGCGTCGCTCGACGCGATGCGACCCACGAGCGACCGGACGCGCTGCATCGCGGCGCTCGACCCGACGATCGCCGAGGTCGCCCCGTTGCGCGAGCGCTGCTCGATGCGCTGGAGCTCGCAGAGGACGGCGCGCTTGCGCGCGGCGTGCGCGATGGCGCGCCGGAGCACGTCCGCGTCGAAAGGCTTTGCGATGAAATCGCACGCGCCCGCGCGCATCGCTTGCACCGCGGCTTCGGGCGTGCCGCTGGTGCTCGCCACGACGAGCGGCGTCGCGGGGCGCGTCTCGATCAGGCGCTCGTAGAAAGCGACGCCATCGCTCGCAGCGTCGGCGATGACGATGTCGAGCTCACGCTGCGCGACGAGCTCGAGCGCCGCGTGCGGCGACGCTTCGGTCACCACCGAGTGCCCGTCGGCCTCCAGCGTCGACTTCAGCCACGACGCTGCCGCGTCGTCGCGGTCGACGACCAAGATCATCACCCCCTGTTGCACGGCGAGAGGAATATTCATCGCAGCGCAATGCGCCACAACTATTTGACGTCGTCGGCGACATTTCTTCGCCTTACGCGTGGCATATCGTCACTGCTCTCGCGCGACGACGCGCATCGACAACTGTGTTGTCAGCCTTACGCCGAAAATCTACCTCTCCTTTGGTCGAGCTCGAGGAACTGCTTTGCAAGGCTAGTATCCGTGCGTGGCTGACGCTCGACCAGAGAACGCGAAGGTGCTTTCCCTCTCGGGGTTCGCGCACACTCCGCGCACGCTGGGTCTCGTGTTCCGAGCGAGCCCGGCGCTCTTCTTCGTCCTCGCGGTGACGACGCTCTTCTCGGCCGTCCTGCCGATCGGCGTCGCGTGGGTCGGCAAGCGCATCATCGACGCCGCCGTCGCGCACGACGCTCGGACCACGGTGCGCAACGTCGGCTTCGAGCTCGCGATCGTCGCGGCGCTCGCTCTCGCCTCGCAGGCGCGCGATCTCGCGAGCCAGATCCTCGGCGCGCGTCTTTCGCTCGACGTGAACCTCGACATCCTCCAGAAGGCGACCGAGCTCGAGCTCGTCCACTTCGAGGACGCGAAGTTCTACGACCTGCTCACGAAGGCGCGGCGCGAGGCCTCGACGCGACCGATCTCGGTGGTGCGTCGCGTCTTCCTCATCGTGCAGTCCGTGGTGACGCTCGCGGGTTACGTCGCGCTCCTCGTCGGCTACAGCGGCTGGGTCGTGCTCGGGCTCGTGCTCGCGACGATCCCCGCGACGGTCGCCGAGGTGCGCTTCGGGACGAAGGCGTTCCGCATGCGCAACTGGCGCTCGCCCGAGGCGCGCAAGCTCATGTACCTCGAGTACGTGCTCTCGAACGACGAGCACGCGAAGGAGGTGAAGCTCTTCGGGCTCGGTCCGCTCTTCCTCCAGCGCTATCGAACGCTCGGCGAGTCGTTCTATTCGGAGGACTCGCGCCTGAACGCGCGCCGCGCGATTTGGGGTTGGGCGCTCTCGCTCCTCTCGACGCTCGCGTTCTACGGCGCGTACGCGAAGATGGCGTACGCGGCGGCGGCTGGCGCGATGAGCCTCGGCGCGATGACGCTCTACATGGTGTCGTTCCGCCAGGGGCAGCAGTCGTTCCAGTCGATGCTCTCCGCGCTCACGGGCGTCTACGAGGACAACCTCTACATGGACAACCTCTTCTCGTTCCTCGCGATCCCCTCGGGGGCTCCGCGCGTCGCGGCGAGCGCGGAGCCGACGACCGAGAAGGGCATCCGCTTCGACGACGTGAGCTTCCGCTACCCGGGACGTGACGAGTGGACGCTGCGGCACCTCGACCTGTTCATCCCCGAGGGTCGCAGCATCGCGATCGTCGGCAAGAACGGCGCGGGGAAGACGACGCTCATCAAGCTCCTCACCCGCCTCTACGAGCCGACCGAGGGGCGCATCTTGCTCGACGGCAAGCCGCTCGCCGAGTGGGATCGCGAGGCGCTCTTCCGGCGCATCGGCGTCATCTTCCAGAACTACAACCGCTACCAGCTCACCGCGAAGGAGAACGTGGGGCTCGGGAGCGTCGACGACATGAACGACGAGGAGCTCGTCGAGGGCGCGGTCGAGCTCGGCGGCGCGACCGACGTCGTCAAGGAGCTGAAGGAGGGCCTCGGCACGCAGCTAGGCCGATGGTTCAACAATGGCGTCGATCTCTCGGGCGGGCAGTGGCAGCGGCTCGCGCTCGCGCGCGCGTTCATGCGACGCGGCGCCGACGTGCTCGTCCTCGACGAGCCCACCGCGGCGCTCGACGCCGAGGCGGAGCACGCGGTGTTCGAGCGTTTCGCGCGGCTCACGAAGGGGCGCACGAGCATCCTCATCTCGCACCGCTTTCCGACGGTGCGCATGGCGGATCGGATCGTCGTCGTCGAGAACGGCTCGGTCGTCGAGCAAGGAACGCACGACGAGCTCGTCGCGGCCGAGGGGCGCTACGCGCATTTGTTCGCGCTCCAGGCGCAAGGATACCAGTGAAGATAGTGACGGATCAGGGAACGAGCCGATAACCCGAGAGCACGGCCTCGCCGTGGTAGCGCTTGTGCAAGAAGAGGACGCCGCCGGCTGCGTCGACCGAGATGCGCGACGGCGCGGGGCCGAGCGCGGTCTGCTCGCCGAAGAACATCGTCACGTGCACCGAGTCGACGAGCGTCGGCGGGTGCGAGAGCTTGAAGCCCGCGGTGATGATCGTGCCCGCGGCGAGATCGACCCACGCCGAGCCTTCGATCGTGTCCTCCTCTTTGACCTTGGGCACGAACGCGATGCGCACGCGTGACGGGTTTCGCGGATCGACCTCGACCTGATCGAAGTCGTAGCGAGGTTGCTCGTTCGGGTGGAACGGCATGCGCCACTCGCGCTTGTTCGAGGGCGGCTTCTGGGCGCTCTCGGCCTCCGACTCGCGCTGCTTCTCCTTGGCCTCGGCGGTCTTGTCCTGACCGTCCTCGACGTATTGCATGATCGAGAAGTGGACCTTGTGGCCGTCGGCGTCGACGTGCCCCTTCATCGTCTTGGTCGAGTCCGCGCGGCCGCTGCCGTCGATGCTGTCGAGCTTTCCCGCGGCGTCGTAGCTCGCGTGCGTGCGCAGCGTCTCGAATCGGACGGCGTACGCGCCGAGCCGCGTCATCAAATCCGACGTGGGGCGCTGAGCGTGCGCCGGCACGGGCCGTAGGAGCAGCGCGGAGATCGCGAGGGCGAAAGCAAAGCGGCGCATCGAGGAAGTTTGCTCCGCCCGCGCGCCGCGCGCCAGCTATCGTGCGGCGCATGGCGAAGATCACCACGGAGAAGCGCGGGCACCTGCTGCTCATCGGCGTAAACCGGCCCGAGAAGATGAACGCGTTCGACATCGAGATGCTCGATCAGTTCGCCGCGGCCTTCGACGAGCTCGAGCGCGACGAAGACGCGCGCTGCGGCGTGATCTTCGCGAACGGCGAGCACTTCACGGCCGGGCTGGACCTCGCGAACGTCGCGCCCGTCGTGATGGAGGGGAAGATGCCCTTCGAGCGCGGCGGGATCGACCCTTGGGGCATCCACGGCAAAGAGCGCACGAAGCCGACGGTCATCGCGGTCCATGGGCGCTGCCTCACGCTCGGCATCGAGCTCTGCCTCGCGCAAGACGTCGTCGTCGCGGCGACGAGCACGCGCTTCGCGCAGATCGAGATCAAGCGCGGCATCTTCCCGTTCGGCGGGGCGACGTATCGCTTTCCGACCGCGGTCGGCTGGGGAAACGCGATGCGCTGGATCCTCACGGGCGACGAATTCGACGCCCAGGAGGCGCACCGCATCGGTCTCGTTCAAGAGCTCACCGAGCCCGGAAAACAGCTCGATCGCGCGATCGCGATCGCGGAGACGATCGCCGCGCAGGCGCCGCTCGGCGTGCGCGCGACGCTCGAGTCCGCGCGCCGCTCGCGGAACGAAGAGGCCGCCGCGCGCGCGCTCCTCCCCGAGATCGTGCGGCTGATGAAGACCGAAGACGCGCGCGAGGGGCTCATGTCGTTCATCGAGCGGCGCGCGGCGAAGTTCACGGGGAGGTGAACGTTGCGCGTGCGACTCCTCGCGTTCGTGGCCGTGCTCGTCGCGCTCCTCTCGTGCGACACCTCGGGCACCGAGGTCGACCCGGTCATCGCGTGCGACAGCGCGGCCCTCGTCGCTCGCGGCGACGCGTTCGCCGCTTCGGACGTCGCGCTCCACGTCGAGCGTGGCGGCGATCCGCTGCTCGACCCCGTGGCGGCGGACGTCTCGTCGTACCTCGGCAAGATGTGGAGCGGCGCGTTCGCCGCGTCGGACTCCGCGCCCGATTTCTCGAAGCGATTGACGATCTGGATCTCGGCGACGAGCGAAGCTCGCGCGGCCGCTGGCTTCACCGCGCCTACCGGCTACGCGATCGTTCGCCAAGATCCTCCGAGCGGCGCGCGCGTCATCGTGACCGCGAACGACTCGGCGAACCTCGCGTTCGGCGCGTACGCGCTCCTCGAAGAGCTCGGGGCGCGGTTCTTCCACCCGAAGGACGAGCTCGTCCCCGTGCTCTCTTCGCCGCGCGTCCCGCCTGGGCTGAACGTCCAGCGCGCGACGACCTTCGCGACGCGCGGCATCCAGCTCCACACGCTCCACCCGATCGAATACATGCACACGTTCCAGGAGCCGTCGGACGAGCACCTCGCGGACGCGAAGCGGTTCGTCGACTGGCTCGTGAAGACCGGGCAAAACTATTTCCAGTGGGCGGAGCTCGCGACGGTCGACTTCGCGTCGTGGATTCCGTACGCGCAATCGATCGTCACGTACGCGCACTCGCGCGGCGTGCGCGTGGGCGCGATGGTGCAGGTCTGGGGTGGCGCGTCGCTCCAGAACAACTACGTGCTCGTGACCAACGCGAACGCGTGGCAGTCACAAATGGACGCTGCGCTCGACAAGATCATGGTCGTCGGCTGGGACGCGGTCGCGCTCGCGCTCGGCGAGTTCATCAGCGCCGATCCGCAGACCGTGATCGACTGGCTCAATCACGCCGTCGATCACGTGACGACCGTCTCGCCGAGCACGCGCGTCGACGTGCAGAACCACGTCGGCAACTACCCGAACCTCTACGTCCAGTACCAAGGACAGACCGTCTACTACTACCACCTGCCGCAGTTCGCCGACCCGCGCCTCGGGCAGATGGTGCACACGCTCTCGCTCTTCGACGTGTATCGCGACTGGGCGACTTACAAGCACGCTGACTTCCACCTTCAGCACGACTACATGCTCGCGGAGGTGCCCACGCGGCGCGTTGGCTACTTCCCCGAGTCCGCGTATTGGATCTCGGCGGACATCGACGTGCCGCTGTTTCTGCCCGAGTTCTTGCAGGCGCGGTGGAACGACGTCCATGGGCTCACCGAGGAGATCGCGCAGAAGGGGTTGCCGCCGCTCGAGACGCACCTGATGTTCTCGTCGGGCCACGAGTGGAACTACTGGCTCACCGATTACCTCACCGCGAAGATGCTCTGGGAGCCGGAGAAGCCGCTCTCGTATTTCATATCGCACTACGCCGACGCGTTCGGCTCGTGCGGCTCGGACATCGGATCAGCGGTCTCGAGCTTCACGGATTTGCAAACGCACTATTTGTTCGACGAGCGCCTCCTTCCGTACGTGCAAGGGGAAAACGCGACCGTCGACGAGGGGTATTTGCTCGGATACGAGACGCACCCGAAGCGCGTCGCGTTCGAGGCCGTCCTCGCGATGAGCGCGGGCGATCGGAGCACGTTCGCGACGAGCGTGGTCTCCGAGCTCGAGGCGTTCGCGGCCGCGTCGATCTCGATCGAGAGCGCGATCGCCGCGCGCTGTCGAGGGATGGACGCCGGCGCGGCGCCGTTCTGCGCGGAGCTCTGGGACGGCGTCGAGGTCACGCGCCTCCGCGCGAGCCAGTCGGCCGCGCTCTATCGGTCGATCCTCGATCGCGCCGCGGGCGGCGACGGCAAGGCGGATCTCTCGCGCGCGCAATCGTTCACCTCGCTCGCGGGCAAGGTCGTGGCGCGCCGCGAGCCGCACTATCGATTTCCGCTGCACGATCTCGTCGACGCGTATCCGAACGTCACCGCGTACGCGTTCGGCTACCTGCGCACCGCGCACACGCTCTGCTACTGGACGCGGCAGGAGATGCAGGTCGAGACGCTCCTCGAAACGGGGTCGCCCGCGGGCGTGTCGGCGCTTCCGGGGTGCACGAACTGACTGCGTCTTCTACGACACCGCGTGCGGATGCAATCGCGCGCGCACCGATCGCAACGGTCGCTCGACGACGACGTGGAGCGCCAGCGCGAACAAGAACGACACGAGCACCGTCAGTCCGACGCCCAGAAACCACAAACCGATGCTCGCGGTCGTCACCTTTCGAAACGCGAGCGCTACGACGACGTCCACCGCGAACGGGTGGACGAGATACATCGCGTACGAGTGAAAGCCGATCGTCGGCAACGGAAACGCCGCGATCGCCCGGGCGAGGAGGCTCTTGGGCTCGACGGTGACCTCGGTCGACAGGAGCGCCGCGGTGATCGCGAGCACGGACGGCCCGACGCTGCTGCCGATCACGCTCGGCGGGCGCAGCTGCGTGATGAGCCCCGTCGCAATGAACACGACACACGCGACGGCGAACGCCGCGAGCGCGATCCGCCGCGCGCGAGAGGCGCTCGCGAGCGCATCGTAAGCGAGCGCAGCTACGCAGCCCCACATGATCGAGTCGATGCGCATGTGCGTCGCGAAGTGGACCATCATGTTGCTGCCCCACCCGTGCCGATGGTCCGCGAACAGCAGCGCGCACGCACGCAAGACGAGCAGCGCGCCGCACGCGACGAGCGCGACCACGAGGCGATGGACGCGCTGGCGAACGACGAGCAGCACGCAGGGCCACGCCGCGTAGAAGTGCTCTTCGACGCAGAGCGACCAGCGCGCACCGAACGCGCCGTCGTGCGCGAACCCGACGTAGTTCACGAAGAAGAAGACGTACGGCAAGAGCACCGTCCATTGTTTTGCGACACGATGCGCGAACGGTACGAGCGACTCGTAAGGAACGAACCGCGCGAGGAAGAGCAGCCCGAAGAGCGTGACGTAGTAGAGCGGCAAGATGCGCAGCGCGCGACGCGCGTAGAACAAACGCGCTCGCTGCCTTGGCGGGACTTCGGGTGAAGACGACTCGTCTCCGAGCCAGAGTCGCGTGATCAAGAAGCCGCTCAGACCGAAGAAGAAGTCGACGCCGATCCATCCGTGGACGACGGGCGTCGCGAGGGGACCGAGCGCCTCGAGCGGAAAACCGGTGGTCGACGTGAAGTGGAACGCGATGACCGCGATCACGGCGAGCGCGCGAATTCCGTCGAGCGGCGCGAGTCGCGGAGTCATCGTCGCTCCGTCGTAACATGTTACGGCGGCCGGACACTCGCTGGCGCTGCAATGGAGTCGCGACGGTCTTTGCCGTTCCGGAAACGATCACTCGCAATTCGCCTGTAGTGCGACGCCGTGCGATCGACGACGGTGCGCGCTTCTTTGGAGGCTTCATGAAAGTTTCGATCTTCGCGGCGTACGCGATCTTTGCGCTCGTCGGATGCGGCAGCAACAACACGACCAACGACGCGGGCTCCGATTCGAGCGCGGGCAACGACGCGAGCAGCGATGGCGGCGCAACGCCGTCATGCCAGTCGTATTGCAGCACGATCATGGCGAACTGCACGAGCGTGACCGACGACGCCGGCGTGCCCGTCGGCCATCAGCAGTACACCGATCTCAACAACTGCCTGAACTCGTGCAAGGCGATGCCGGTCGGCACGAGCGCGGACACGTCGGGCAACACGCTCGGCTGCCGCTCGTACCACGCGACCGCCGCGAAGTCGGATCCCGCCACGCACTGCGCGCACGCCGGTCCGGGAGGCGCGAGCGTCTGCGGAGACGACTGCGACGGCTTCTGCCAGATCGCCATGATGTACTGCACCTCCGCGAACAACGCGCTCGTCTACTCGAGCCTTCAGGACTGCAAGACGCAGTGCGCGAAGTTCCCCGACACGGTGAAGTTCGACATCAGCGTGCAAGACGGAAACAGCGTCGCGTGCCTCCTCTATCACGTGCAGGAGGCGTCGAGCGTGCCGCCGGATCATTGCCTCGGCGACATCATCGCGGACGACGCGGGCAACAACTCCACGACATGTCACTGAGGTGCCTCGCGATCGCGCCCTTCGTCGCGATCGGATGTTTCGTGTCGGCGCCGCCCAATGACGGCGGCGTCGACGCGACGGCGGACGCCGGCGACGCGGCGCCCGAAGCGGCGACGTGCGCGCCGGGGCCGGACGCCGGAGATCTGCCGTGCGACGTGTCTGCCGTCTTCCAAGCGCGCTGCCAGAAGTGTCACACGACGCCGCAGCCACCACCGCCGAACGCGGGACCGTTTCCGCTCCGCACGTACGAGGAGCTGACGTCGCCGTTCGGGTCGACCGATCTCTTGCGATGGCAGCGCGTCTCGCAGGTGATCGAGCCAAACAACTTTCCGCACATGCCTCCGCCGACGGAGCCGCAGCTCACGCAGTCGGACTTCGACACGCTGCGCGCGTGGTTCGACGCGTGCGCGCCCGCGCTTGCCGAAGGAACGGGTTGCGACGTGGGTGAAGGCGACGCGGGCGACGCGTCAACGGACTAGACGCGAGGCTGAGCATGGTCGAGCGCCCAAAAGGGTGCTCACATGTGGAGCATGAGAATTCGAGCCCAACACGTTGCGCCGTTTTCGATCCTCGTCTTGACCGCGGCGTCGGCGTTTGCCGGAACGACCAATTTCCCGCGTGCAAAAGTGTCGATCGACGCGCCAACGGGTTGGACGACGACGATCAAGCCGGAGCAAGTGCTCGTCGCCGACGCACCGGGCGACGTCGCCGCAAGCTTCGTGGTCGTGCCCGCCGGCGCGGTCGACGCGGCGTCGGACGCAGCAAACCGCTCGCTCGCGACCACGATCACGGGCATCAAGGTCAAGGAGACCACGAAGGCCACGATCAACGGCATGAAGGCGGCGATCGTCAGCGGCGATGGACGCCTCAACGGCGTCGACATCGATTGGATGGTCGCGGTGCTCGACACGCCCGTGACGGACAGAGACTTGATGGTGATCGTCATCGCCGAGGACGCGAAGCTCGCAGCGCACAAGCCCGAAGTGCAATACCTCTTTCAGCACATTCGTCCGATGCCCTGATCGCATGAAACGCGCGCTGCTGATCGCGTGCTCGCTGCTCGCCGTCGCGCCTCGGGCGCGCGCGGACGAGAGGCCCGTCCTGCGCGTCGTGTTCGTCGCTCCTTCGTCGCCGCACGTCGTCGAGGCCGCCGCGTGCACGCTCTCGGGCATACGCGTCGGTGGGCGCGTGCTCGACGTGCGATACGAAGGGCGCCACTGCGGCGCGGACGTGCGATCGGAGGATGCGCTCGCGATCCGCGGACGCGTGGACGGCTCGAACGTCGTGCTGGAAGCCGACGCGGACGCCGAGGACGCCGAGAGGGTCAACGCCGTGCTCCACGCCGCCGCGGACGTGCTGAACCAGCGGATCACGGATGCCAACGCGACCGTATCGGCCGTCGCTCGTCGGTCGCAGCGCGTGCCGTGGAGCCCGGAGCTGCAGCAGCTCGGAATTGGTCTCGTCGTGGTCGGTTGCTTGGCGGCCGCGACGAGCGCGGTGATGTTCAGCATCGGCAACCCCGACGCTCACCTCTTCCAGACGCGGGACTCGACGTTCGATCTCGCGAGCGCGGTCACGCTCGCGGTGGGCGCTGGCCTCGTCGTCCTCGGCGGACCCTTGTGGGTGGTCGGAAGCCACACGGTCGTGCGCGTCACGGCGGCCGCGTCGCCTGCGGGCGGCTCGCTGCGCATCGTGTTCTAAACCGAGAGATCTACGGAGTGAGGTCGCACGCGACGTTGTCGAAGTGAATCGCCGCGACCGTCGCGCTGTACTCGATGATGCCGGCGCCACCCAACAACGGACAGACCCTCTAGACCGACGAAGCGCCGAAGAAGATGGTGGCCGAGCTCGCGGCGAAATTCAGGTCGATGGTGACGTGCGTCCAAGTCGCAGGGAGCGCGAGCACGTCGACCGTATTCGAGCCTCCGCCGCCGTCCGCGGAGGCCGTCCATTCGCTGTAGATCGTCTTCGCGGACGTGTGCAGCTGCGTGACGTTGTAGTTGGGGCGGCTCGGATCGGTCGATGCGAGACCGAGGCTGAAGCTCAAGATCGGCACGCCCTGCACGGTGTCCCTCCGAGCAGCGAACTCACACCTGACGCGGCTCGCGCTGCCGGTGAAGTCCTTTTGCAAGTAGGCGCTTCCGCCCAGCGACGTCTCGACACTGGCAAAGAGCGAATGCGGCGGGCTCACGGCCGCGTCGTCGTCGAACGCGAGAGTCGCCGTCGTGACGTGCTGCGACGTCCACAGCGCGCCAAGCGGGAGCTCGTCGAAATCGTCGCAGAGCGAGTGATCCGCCTGCTTGCAGTACGGCGCGTCGCTCGCGTCGGTGCCGGCGTCCGTCGCGGCGTCCGCTCCAGCGTAGACGCCGCCGTCACGCCCGAGATCGTCGAGCGAGGTGATGACCGCGCACGCGACGCACGCCGAGGCGACAAACGCGAAGCCAAGCGCCGCCGCATGGTCATCGCACCTGGCGGCGACGCGCGAGCGCCGCGAGCATGGCGAGCGCCGCGACGATGGCCGCGTGACTCGAGCGCTCGCCGCCGGCGACGACGCATCCGCATCCGCCGCTGCTGCCGTTCGACGTGCCCGCGTCGGGTGCGACGCTCGCGTCCGAGATGGGATTGCCGGCGTCCTTCGAGGCGCCTGCGTCGCCCGCGTCAGGCACGCCTCCGTCGGTCGGACCGATGCATTGCCCGTTTTGACACGTCGTCGAGCCGCTGCAGTTGCCGCACGCGCCGCCGCACCCGTCGTCACCGCACTGCTTGCCGTTGCACTGCGGCGTGCACGAGCAGCTCGCGCTGGTCGCGGGGCGAGTCGTGTCCCAATCCGCGCACGAGCCCGCGGCCCCGATGCCGAGCGAGCCGGTCGTCGGGTACGTTACGACGTTGCTCGCGCTGTCCGTGAACAAGAAGAAGTACCGGTGGCATCCGGTCAAGCCGGTCAGCGCGGCGTGGTAGGCGCCGTTCGTCGCGACGCCGCGCGTGAGCGTCATCGCGGTGCACGTCCCATCGACGTCGACGTACGCGGTCTTCGGGCCTGCCGTGTCGTTCCAATTCGTCCACGCGTCGACGGTCGAGCCCGACCGCGGATAGTGCGAGCCTGAAATCAATTTGGCGCTCGCGCCGCCGCCGCCGAAATCGCCTACGGACGGCGCGCCGTTGTCCTCGCCAAAGCCGACGGCGCCGCTGCTCTTCAAGATGTTCCAGCGGTGCCCGTTCGTCGGCGGGCCCTGGTTGTACCCGCACGTCGACGGGCTGTAAGGCTCGAACAGCCATTGGTAGAACGCGCCGTCCGGGTCCGCGTACGACGCGATGATCTCGCCAGACGGCGAGCCGCCGAAGAGCGCGACGCGCCCGCTCCACGACGTGCACACCGTGTTGCACGACTGCGTTCCGCCGACGCACGCGCACGACGCGGCGCCCGTGCACGAGCCCGGAAAGAGCGCGTCGATGTTGCTGACGAGCGTGCACTGCGAGTCGTGGGCGAAATAGTTTTGCGCCTTGAGCTCGTCGCTGTGGAAGCGCGCGGAGTGGTTCAGCGTCTGCTCCCACGGGAGCGGCGGCTGCGGCGTGTAGCACGCGGCGTCGCCGCAGCTCGATCCGCACGCGGTCATCTCGACGGCGGGGTCGCATCGCGCGCGATTCGTCCACTCGTGCATCACGCGCTCTTGCCAGTTCGGGAAACCGTTCACCGCTTCTCCCGTCGCCCACGCCGGAGAGCTCATGGCGAGCGGCAAGAGCGCGACTGCGAGCCACCCTTTGCCCATTGGGTGATTGTCGCACGATCTGCGGCGGATGTGACCGTGACGTGCGCTCTCCTGTACGTTCCACCTTATGAACACCACGGTGCTCCGTATCGCGGCAGCTGGTTTGGTCGCATGCTCGTCGTCGAGCGCGGGCGACGACGCGGGCGCTGACGTCGCCGTCGTGAACACGTTCAAGTGCGGGACGGGTGGCATCACGGGCGCGTGGCGGCTCGTCGACGTGACGAGTCTCGCTCCAATCGCGGGCGCGACCTTGACGGGCGTCGGCTGCGGCACGACGACGACCGACGACCAAGGAAACGTTCAGGCCGACCTGCAGCAGGGGCTCCTCGTCAACGTTGATCTCAGCGCGAGCGGCTACGTCACCGCGCACGCCGAGGCGACCCCACAAGCCAGCGGTTTCTTCAGGACCGTGTTCATGGAGCCAGCGACCGCCAAGACCACCGTCTTCACGGGTTGGACGAGCGGCAGCGGCTACGCCATCGCCTTGATTTCCCCGAACGGCACCGACGCCGGTGCGTGCTCCACGTCCGACGGTCTCGTGGCATCGGTCAACGGCCACCCGGAGATCCCGGTCGGTTACCTCACCGATGCGATCACGCGCAGCAGCACGGCAACGAGCACGACCCCCTTCGCGGTCGCGGTCTTCGGCCCCATGCCTCCGGGCACCTACGAGTTCGACGCCGTGAAGACCGGTTGTGCAGCCGGTCCCGACCACGGCATCTATTTTCTGTGGCCACAGACGATGGACGTCGAAGCGGACACCCTGTCGATGGTGCAGCTGAAGCTGCCCTAGCTGGCTCGGTGTCCGCGCTTAGGATTGATTTACGAACTGCGCCCGCGCGTTCACGCGCCGGCGTCCACGGGCGATCACGGCGCGCGAGAAATAGGCTCGGTCGTGAGGGAAAAGCAGCGGCGCGGCGTTTGCAAACTACACGCGTATGCGCCGAATCCTCTCCTTCGTCCTTCCCATCGCGTTCGCCCTCGGCGGCTGTCTGCCGAACCCGCAGAGCGAATGGACCTCGTCGGAGGGTGGAAGCCAGCGCTCCACCTTGGAGGATCCGACGATCCTCGCGCAGAGCACGGCGCCGCCCGGCCTTGGGGGCTTCTTCGATTTCGATTGGGCGCTTCTATGGAGCAGCGACGGCGACTCGGGGGATCACGATCACGCTGGCGTGCGCACCCGCGAGCGCGCCCACCCGAGCGCCGGGTTCGCGACGCGCGTCACGCACCAAACGAGCGTGCACCAAGCGAGCAGCGGTGGTGGTGGCGGCGGGCGCCATCGCTAGCGAAATCCGCGTAGGTCGTCGCGCCGCCGTGAGCACGGCGGCGCGATCGACCTCTGCTCGTTTCAGACGCGCGCGGACGGTTGCGGGGCGCCGCTCGTGATCAGCTTCTGAAGCGGCGGCAACAAGCCGAGTTGCTCGATCATCTTGTAGACGTCCCAGACGTAGTACACGTCGACGAACTTGCCGTTCTCGAGCCGGTTGAGCGTGACGCCGGCGTTGACGCCCTTCTTGTTCGTCGGGGTGATGCCCATCAGCGCGCCCTTGTGCGTTCCGGTCGCGATCCAGCGGACGTAGACCTTGTCGCCCATCGCGCCGACGTCCTCGATCGAGACGTGGAAGTCGGGGAACGCCGTCCTGAAGCCTTGGATTTGACGCTTCGCTGCTTCGATCCCATCGAGGTCGCCCATGAGGGGATCGTGGACCTTGATCTTGTTCGACAGGAGCTCGTCGCAGACCGTCATGTTGCCCTTGTTCCAAACTTCTTCGGTGAAGCGACGCACGAGTCCGATGTTGTCGACTGCCATCATGCACCTCCAGTTGGTTTCGATGTGGCGGCGCCGCCCATACAAAGTTGGTGCCACGACGTACGCCGCGGAAACGCGCACGCGCGCGATCGCTCGCGGCGTCCGTGCGTGCAGCAAAGGCGTGCGGCGTGCATTCTCGTCACGCGCGCGCGCTCCCGCCCTTTCAGGCGGTCGTCAAAGACAAACGACGGACTCGCGCGGCCCGGACGTTTCGCTGCGCTGCTCCGTGTCGGAAAGAAGTCGTCGGCGGTACGCTCGACACGGAAGCCATGGTCACGAGCGTCGACGCACCGGAGCTAAAAACGATCGCGCTCGCCGCTCTCGCGCTCGTTGCGGCCTGCTCGCCGAGCGCGGCGCAGAGCGACGGCGGCGCCGACGCGAGCGACGACTCACCGCCCTCGTGGCTGGGCGACGCCGGCCTCGTCGCGCGCGATCCGGTGCAGCTGCCGCTCCGGAAGATGTGCGGCATCGCGTCGAACCCGGGGGATTTCCCGCTCGGCACCGACCCAGCGTCGTCGGACCTTCGCGCCGGTTATTTCCAAGCGGCGCAAGATCTCGGCGGCGTGATGATTCGGCGCGATTTTTCGTGGAACGAGATCGAGCCGGCGAAAGGGACGTTCGATTTCACCGCGTACGACGCGCTCGTCGCGCAGGCGAAGGCGGCCAGCGTCACGCTGCTCGGGACGCTCGACTATGGCGTGCCTTGGGCGAACGCGAGCTCGAACGGCGACATCGACTATCCGCCGACGGATCCGCAGGACTACGCCGATTACGCCGCGGCGGTCGCGGCGCGCTACGCAGGCTCGGTCGACACATGGGAGATCTGGAACGAGCCGAACAACGGATTTCGCTTTTGGAAGCCCACGCTCAAGGGCGATCCCGCCGCGTACGGCGCGCTACTCGAAGCGACGTACACGACGGTGCACGCGAATGCGCCGTCCGCGAAGGTGATGCTCGGCGGCACGGTGTTCACGCCGCAGCTCATCGACGGCGCAATCACGTGGCTCGAGGACGCGTACACGGCGCAGGCGGATTTGGCGCAGCATTTCGACGTCGCGGGCGTGCACACGTACATGTCTTATCCGCCGAAGCTCGCGCCGGAGCTCGGTCAGCTCTCCGACGCACCACTCGAGCAGAAGCTCCAGATGCATGCGTGGCTCCTCGCGCAGCACGGCGCGAGCGCGACGCCGATCTGGATCACCGAGATCGGCTGGCCCGTCTATGACGTGGTCGACGAAGGCGCGCAAGCGCGCTTCACCGTGCGCGCGACGCTCATCGCCGTGCGAGCGGGCGCGTCGGGCGTCTTCTGGTACACGCTGCGCGACGGCCCCAATCCCACGGCGTTTCCGCCGGAAGACGCGTTCGGCCTCTTGCACCACGACTCGACCCCGAAGCCCGTCTACGCCGCGCTGAAGGCGATGATGACGACGCTCGGCGACACGAGCCCCCAAGTCGACGTCGCGCCGCTCTCGGGTCTCCCGCCCGATGGTCACGCGATCGTGTTCCGCGGAAACGGCACGACCGCGGTCGCCGCGTGGACCGTCTCGTCGAACGCGAGCGCGACCTGGACCGGCGGCCCTGGGAGCCTCGTCTCGCAATCCGGCGCGCCCATCGGGCCCGTCGCGCAAGGCGGAAGCGTCCCGCTCTCGCCCGACGTGACGTATGTTGTCGTCCAGTAGGACATGCATCTACTCGCCCGCGCGGTCTCCTTCGCCGTGGTCGCGGCTGCTGCCTTCGACGCGTCGCAGGCGGATGCTCTAGAGGAGGCGCCCGTGCAAGACGCGAATCCGGCGGATGCCGACGAGGAGCCTGACGGGTTCGACGGGTTCGTTTGCGGCACGATCAAGCCGACGGGATCCGTCGCGACCGCATATCACATCAACGCGGTTCACGACGGCGTGCAGGCTTTCGACGATCTCGCTCTCCCATTGTGCAAACGCTGGTCGGCTTCTTTCACTGGGGCGACCTCATATCCGGTCGTCGCTGGCGGCCGCCTCTACGTGACGGTCGCGCTCTCCGGAAATCAATACGGCACGAACCTCTACGCTCTCGATGCGAAGACCGGCGGCTCGCTATGGGGTCCCATTGCGCTGGGAGGCATCTATTGGTGGCGGGGCCGATGTGGCACCAATCCGTGCTCGGCGGCGACAGCTCACCTGCGGTGGATTCGTCGGGCGTTTACGCGTCCTACACGTGCAATCAAACGTATGCCTTCGATCCGAGCAACGGCAGCCTGCTCTGGCACGACGCCGGAAACTGCTTTGGGGAGGAGGCGCGACGACGGCACTTCACGCCGGATTTCTGTTCGTTCGCGACTACTTTGGAAACTTGGTCCTCTCTGCTTCGACTGGCGTTTCCTTGGCGGTCTACTCGCAAGGTCAAGACGGTGTCGCCATTCCCACGTTCGCCGGAAGCAACATGGGGTTCGTCGTGCACCCCAACTATCATTTGCTTCAAGCGTTCCAGATCAGCCCATTTGCGAATTCGTGGACCTTCGGCGGGGACGGAACCATCGTCACCGCGCCGCTCGTCGTCGGCTCGCAGGTCGTCGTGGGCTCGTCGCTCGGGAAGATCTTCGCCGTCGATGCAGCGAGCGGAACGCTCGCTGCCAGCGACGACATCGACTCGATCCGCGAGCGAACGCAATCGATGCTCGTGCGATGCAACGCGTGCAGCTCGCGATTTGATGTGGCTCGCAAAATAGGCGGGAAAATCCGCCAAACCTGCGCTCGGTAGAGCTGGGCACCGATGTTGCTCCCGCGCGCGCGTCGAGGTGCGGAATGAGCTTGCAGAGTCGGCTGGTAATTCTTGGCTCCGCGTTGATCGCGGTGACCGTCGCAGTCGCGTGCGGCAGCGACGGAGCTCCGGGTACTCCCGGAACGAATGGTGAGGCTGGTCCGCAAGGTCCGCAAGGCCCGCCGGGGCCGGCGGGCGAGGCGGGCTCGACGGGGCCCCAGGGCGATGCGGGCGCACACGCGCCGTACAATCCCGCAGACGATCTCGCGATCACGATCGACTCCACGGCGATCGACTCGCAGCACAACGCGACGGTCGAGTTCCTGCTGACCGACAAGGGTCAGCCGCCGGTGCCGCTCGTGCTTCCGATCACGACGGACGGAAAGATTGGAACGCTCGCGGCCGACGGCGGGTTCGTCCCCGACGAGGTGACCGTCTCGTTCGTCATGTCGTGGCTCGATCAGTCGACTGGCGACGGCGGCGTGGTCCCTGGCTACTACACTCCTTATACGCTCGCCGCGGTGACGGGCGGCTCGGTCGACGCGGGCACGGCCTTCAAGGCTGCGACCGACGATCGCTCGGTCGCCGGCCCTGGCAAGTTCGCCGCTTCGACGAAGGGCGACGGCTGGTACACGTACACGTTCGGCACGAAGATCGACGTCGATCCGGCGAACGCGACGAAGACGCACACCGTCGGCGCGCTCGGAATGCGCACGGTCGCGGGCAACGTCCCGCAGTACTACCCGGCGAACGCAGAGTTCAACTTCATCCCCGCTGGCGGCAACGTCACCGTCACGCGGCAGCTCGTGCTCCGAGACAACTGCAACGAGTGCCACGGCGATCTCGGCCACCACGGCAAGGCCGAAAACGGCGCGAGCGCAGCGCGACACGACATCGAGCTGTGCATCCTCTGCCACAACCCGACGACGACGAACCTCGCGACGGGGAACACGATCAACTTCGCCTCGATGATCCACAAGATCCACGCAGGGAACGCGCCGTTCGGTGGCAACGCGCCGTTCGTCACCATGCCCGGCGGCGTCAACTGGACGCTACCGAGCTACGCCGAGAAGAACGGCAACGGCACGCCGCTCTATCCATTCATGATCGGGAGCGAGGATTACTCGACGGTCAACTTCCCGCAGAACCCGAGCAACTGCCAGAAGTGCCACGGCGGCGCGAAGGACTCCGCCGTGACGCAGACGCCCACGAGGGCCGCGTGCACGACGTGCCACGATCGCACGTACTTCACGTCGACCGCGCCGACGACGCCCGCGTCGACGATGTGGAAGGCGCACGCCGGCGGCACTCAGTCGGACGACACGGCGTGCCTCGCGTGCCACGGCCCGGGCAAGGGGCCGATCGGCGGCCTCGCGACCGATCTCAACGTCGTTCACCATTTCACGGCGACGACCGTGGCGCTCACGATCAACAGCGCGAGCATCGACCCGACGACGCACCAGCTCGTCGTCGTGTTCGATCTCGCAGTGACCAACAACGCCACCAAGGTGACCACCCACGGCGACACGTCGTTGCTCGGCCCGAAGGGCTCTTTGTCCGTCGTCCTCGGCGGTCCGACGAGCGACTTCAAGTTCGGCCTGAACCAGTCCAACAGCTACTCGGTGTTCTCGGGCTCGGGCTCTGCGACGAAGGGCACGCTGACGCAGGACACGAACACCAAGGTCTTCACGTTCACGACGACCGAAGCGGACTTCGACGTCGTCACGGGCCTCACCGGCACGTGGGGCGTCGGTATGATGGGGACGGCGCAGGCCGCGCCCGTCAACGGCGTCGCGCAACCTCGATACACGGCGAGCAATCCCGTCGTCTACTTCAACGCCGCGGACAACACCGTCGGGAAGGCCGCTACGTCGGTCGTCGAGACCACGCGCTGCGAGACGTGCCACGAGAAGGTCCCCGGTCACGGCTTGACGCGAAACAACGTGCAGATCTGCCAGCTCTGTCACAAGCCGAACCAGGCCGACGACGACACACCCGGCGATCTCACGACGGTCAGCCAGTCTTCGATGGGCATCCCGGTGGACCTCAAGGTGTACCTCCACAACATCCACCTCGGGATGGCCGTGCCAGGCAACAGCCCGGGCCGCGCGACGACCGCCACCGTCTGGTACGGCGGCGACGACTTCACGACGAAGGTTCGATATCCCGACACGCTGCAGAACTGCCAGCACTGCCACGTGCCGGGCGGCAACCTGCTCCCGATGGTGGCGCCGCCGCAGATGCCGACGCAGACCTGGCAGCTCACGTGCAACGCCTCGCCGTGCAGCACGAAGAGCAACCTGTCGATCACCAACATCCTCTACTCGGGGCCGGAGAAGGCCGCGTGCACGGGATGTCACGACACGGTCGCGGCGGAGGCGCACACGACGCTGCAGACGCTGAACGCTGGAGCGTCGACGCCGTGGTCCGTCTCGAACCCGAGCGGCTACGCGGAGAGCTGCGACACCTGTCACGGCAAGGGCGCTGCGTTCGACGTGGGCGTCGTCCACACGCTCGAGTGACGCGGTGAAGCGACGTCAGCCGGGGTAACGCCCGATGATGTAGCCCTCGAGCTGTTCGAGGACGATCTTCTGCGTCGCGATCGTGCGCTCGACGAGATCGCCGATCGACACGACGCCGACGACCTTGCCGCCGTTCAAGACGGGGAGGTGACGTACGCGATTGCGGGTCATCACGCGCATCGCCTGCTCGACGGTCGTGTCCGGGGGGATCACGATCACGTCCTTGGTCATGATCTCTCGGACCTTGGTCGCCTTGGACGAGCGGTCCATCAAGATCACCTTGCGGGTGTAGTCGCGCTCGGAGACGATCCCGAGGAGCTCGCCCGCGTCCATGACGAGCAGCGCGCCTACGTTCTTCTCGGACATCCACCGGATCGCGTCGTACACGGTGGCGTCCGGGCCGACGAACCAAACCTGATTGCCTTTTCGATCCAACACGGATTCGACGTCGTCAAATAGTTCCATGACCTGCCGCCTCCTATTGCGGCCTCTCGATCGCGGGCGAGCTCAGCGCCCGCGGCGTAAGCAAGCGCGACATGACCGCAAGGAGCTGGTCGTTGTCGACCGGCTTGGGTACGAAGTCCGTGCAACCGGCCTCGAGCACTTTCTCGCGATCGCCGACCATCGCCTTCGACGTGAGCGCGATGATGGGCAACATGCGAAACGCGTCGATCGCCCGAATGTTGCGGGTCGCGTCGTAGCCGTCGACCTCGGGCATCATGATGTCCATCAGGACGAGGTCGACGTCGGGATGCTTCTGGAGCACGTCGAGCGACGCGCGCGCGCCGTCCGCGAGGAGGACGAGCATCCCGCGGCGCTCGAGCAAGCTGCGGATCGCGTACGCATTTCGGACGTCGTCGTCGACCACGAGCACCTTGCGCCCGAGCAGGCCCGGCGCCATCGGCTTCACGCTCGAGACGGGCGTGTCGCGCTCGCGACGCAGCGATAACGGAGAGCTCACCGCCGCGAAGCGCGTTGGGATGTAGAGCGTGAACGTGCTGCCCTTGCCGGGCGCGCTCTGGAGCGTGATCTCGCCCCCGAGCAAGCGCGCGAGCTCGCGGCTGATCGCGAGCCCGAGCCCGGTGCCGCCGTACGTGCGGCTCGTCGACGCGTCGGCTTGGTGGAACGCCTCGAAGACGATGCGCTGCTTGTCGTCGGGGATGCCGATGCCGGTGTCCGTCACCGCGAACGCGATGACCTCGTCGGCGTGCTGCAGCGAGTCGGCCTGAAAAAGCGCGGTGCGCGGCGCGCGCGAGATCTCGAGCATCACCGAGCCGCTGCTCGTGAACTTGAACGCGTTCGAGAGGAGGTTCTTCAGAGATCTGCTGCAGGCGAAGCGGATCGGTGTGGACGCTCGAGGGCGCGTCGCCCCTCACGTTGATCCTGAACTCGAGCGCCTTCTGCTCGGCGACCTTGTCGAAGCTGCGCACGACGAACTCGCGCAGATCGGAGACGAGCATCTCCTGCGGCTTGACCTCGACCTTGCCCGCTTCGACCTTCGAGAGGTCGAGGATCTCGTTGATGAGCGAGAGGAGATCGTGGCCCGACGAGCAGATCGTCCGCGCGTACTCGACCTGCTGCGGCGTGAGCGTCTTCTCCTCGTTGTCCGCGAGGAGCTTGGCGAGGATCAAGAGCGAGTTGAGCGGCGTCCTGAGCTCGTGGCTCATGTTCGCGAGGAAGTCGGATTTGTACTTCGACGCGCGCGCGAGCTCGCGCGCCTTCTCCTCCAGCGACGCCGAGGCGCGCGCGATCTCGCGGTTCTTGATCTCCAGCTCGCTCGCTTTCTCCTCGAGCTCACGCGAGCGGTTTCCGAGCTCGCTGTTCGACCTCTGGAGCTCTTGCAAGAGCTCCTCGGTGCGCATGCTCGCGCCGATCATGTTGAACACGACGCCGATCGACTGAACGAGCTGATCGAGGAACGTGACGTGGATGGGCGTGAACTGCTGGAACGACGCGAGCTCGATGACCGCCTTGAGCTGCCCCTCGAAGAGCACGGGCAGCACGATGATGTTCGACGGCGGGGCCTTGCCGAGGCCCGAGCGCACGTTGAGGTAGTCGCCGGGGACGTCGGTCACGAGGATCGTCTTCTTCTCGAGCGCGCACTGCCCGACTAGCCCTTCGCCGAGCGAGAAGCGGTTCGAGAGCTGCTTGCGCGACTCGAACGCGTAGCTCGAGAGGAGCTGCAGCATCGGCGTCTCGTCCTCGTTCTCGAGCACGTAGAGCAGACCCTGCTGCGCGGAGACGAGCGGCGTGAGCTCGCTCATCACCAGGCGCGCGAGCGACGCGATGCTCCTCTGGCCCTGCATCATGCCGCCGAACTTCGCTAGGTTCGTCTTGAGCCAGTCCTGCTCTTTGTTTGCCCGCGTCGTGTCGCGCAGGTTCGCGATCATCGTGTTGATGTTGTCTTTGAGCTGGAGGAGCTCGCCCTGCGCCTCGACGCTGATCGCGCGCGTGAGATCGCCCGCGGTCACCGCCGTCGCGACCTCCGCGATCGCGCGGACCTGCGTGGTGAGGTTCGACGCGAGCTGATTCACGGCGTCGGTGAGATCGCGCCACGTGCCGGACGCGCCGGGCACCTTCGCCTGGCCGCCGAGCTGACCCTCGATGCCGACCTCGCGCGCGACGGTGGTGACCTGCTCGGCGAAGACGCGGAGCGTGTTGGTCATGTCGTTGATCGTGTCGGCGAGCGACGCGATCTCGCCCTTCGCCTCGAGGGCCAATTTCTGCCGCAGATCGCCCTGCGCGACCGCGGTCACGACCTTCGCGATGCCGCGCACCTGCGACGTGAGGTTCGACGCCATCACGTTGACGTTCTCGGTCAAGTCCTTCCACGTGCCGGCGACGTCGGGCACCTTCGCTTGCCCGCCGAGCTTTCCCTCGGTGCCGACCTCGCGCGCGACGCGGGTGACCTCCGCGGCGAACGCGCGAAGCTGGTCGACCATCCTGTTCATCGTGTTCTTGAGCTCGAGGATCTCGCCCTTCGCCTCGACGGTGATCTTCTGCGAGAGATCGCCCGCCTGGATCGCGTTCGTGACGAGCGCGATGTTGCGCACCTGCGCGGTGAGGTTGCCCGCGAGCTGGTTCACGTTGTCGGTGAGGTCCTTCCACGTACCGGCGATGCCCGAGACCTGCGCTTGCCCGCCGAGCTTTCCGTCCGTGCCGACCTCGCGCGCGACGCGCGTGACCTCCGCGGCGAACGCGCGGAGCTGATCGACCATCGTGTTGATCGTCTCTTTGAGCTCGAGGATCTCGCCGCGCGCGTCGACGGTGATCTTCTGCGAGAGATCGCCGTTGGCGACGGCGGTCGTGACGAGCGCGATGTTGCGGACTTGGTTGGTGAGGTTTCCGGCGAGCGCGTTGACGTTGTGCGTGAGGTCCTTCCACGTGCCGGCGACGCCTTGCACCTCGGCGACGGCGCCGAGCTTTCCTTCGGTGCCGACCTCTCGCGCGACGCGCGTGACCTCGCTCGCGAACGCGCGGAGCTGATCGACCATCCTGTTGATCGTGTTCTTCAGCTCGAGGATCTCGCCCTTCGCTTCGACGGTGATCTTCTGCGACAGGTCGCCGTTGGCGACGGCGGTCGTGACGAGCGCGATGTTGCGCACCTGGTTCGTGAGGTTCGCCGCGAGGCCGTTGACGTTGTCGGTCAGGTCCTTCCACGTGCCGCTCATGCCGCGCACCTCGGCCTGCGCGCCGAGCTTTCCCTCGGTGCCGACCTCGCGCGCGACGCGGATGATCTCGGAGCCGACGCCCTGAAGCCTGTCGATGAGCTCGTTCACCTCGCGCGCGATCTGCTGCGTCGTCCCCACCTTGCCGCCGACCTCGACGCGCGCGGTGAAGTCGCCGCGCTTCACCGCCTCGAGCACTTCGAGAATTCCACGGAGCTCGTCGTCGTGCGCGGTGCGCTTCCGAGATTTCGACTTCGGTCGAGCCGGAATCGCGTGGCCATTCGCACCATTCGTTCGCATCATTGATGGACCCCTGCTACCGGGAGCGTCATGATTGCAATCCCGGTGCCGTCCCCGTGGCGCGATGCCACAACGCCACGATTCGCGTTGGTACGGCGTTCGCGATGCATTGGTCTGGAAAGAGGCGTTATGCTTTTCGAGATAGGCCCATGACCGACCGCGTTTTGGTCGTAGACGACGACCCCGATTTCAGGCGATTCGCCGAGCTTGCGGTCTCGCGCCTCGGATACGAGACGAAGTCGTGCGGCAGCGCCGAGGAAGCGCTCGCCACGCTCGCCGCGGAGAGCTGGGACGTCGCGCTCGTGGACGTTTTCCTCAATGGAACTTCGGGGATCGACCTGTGCGCGCGCATCGCGGAGCGGTGGGAGAACCTCCCGGTGGTCGTGATGACCGCGCAGGGCACTTTGGAGACGGCTGTCGGTGCGATTCGCGCCGGTGCGTACGATTTCGTCACGAAGCCGCCCGAGCCCGAGGCGCTGCGCATCGCGCTCGACCGTGCGATCAAGCAACGCCGCTTGAAGGACGAGGTCCTTCGCCTGCGACGCGCGGTGAAGGAGACCGCGGCCTTCGAGGAGATCGTCGGAGCGAGCGCCGCGATGAAGCGCGTGTTCGACCTGATCGATCGCGCCGCCGACGCGGAGGCCTCCGTGCTGATCACCGGCGAGAGCGGGACGGGCAAAGAGCTCGTCGCAAAAGCGCTACACCGCCGCAGTCCGCGTGCCTCGCGGCCTTTCGTCGCGTTGTCTTGTGCGGCAGTGCCCGAGCAGTTGCTCGAGAGCGAGCTGTTTGGCTACATGAAGGGCGCGTTCACCGACGCGCGCTCGCCGCGATCGGGCCTGCTCGCGCAAGCGGCGGGCGGCACGCTCTTCCTCGACGAGATTGGCGACATGTCGCTCGCGCTGCAACCAAAGCTCCTTCGCGCGCTGCAGGAGCGCGCGTTCCGACCGGTGGGCGGAAACGAGGAGATCCCGTTCGACGCGCGCATCATCACGGCGACGAACCGCGACCTCGAGAGGTGCGTCGAGGACAAGAGCTTCAGGCAGGATCTCTATTTCCGCATCAACGTCGTGCGCATCCACTTGCCGCCGCTCCGCGCGCGCGGCAACGACGTGCTCCTCATCGCGCAGATGCTCCTCGAGCGCTACGCCGTCGTGAGCGGCCGCAAGGTCACGGGGCTCACGAAATCAGCCGCGCAGCGCCTCCTCACGTATCCGTGGCCGGGCAACGTGCGCGAGCTCTCCAACTGCATCGAGCGCGCGGTCGCGCTCACGCGCAACGAGCAGCTCACGGTCGACGATTTGCCCGACACGATCCGCGACTACCAGCGCGGCCAGATCGGTGCGATGGGCGCCGACGCGGGCCCGGTCGATCTCGTTCCGCTCGAGGACGTCGAGCGGAGCTACATCCTTCGCGTGCTCGACGCGGTCGGCGGCAACAAGACGCTCGCGTCGAAGGTGCTCGGGCTCGATCGCAAGACGCTGTACCGCAAGCTGGAGCGCTACCAAGCGCTCGGCGACGAGGTCGGCAAGGCCGACGGCGATACCGACGTCAAGCGAAGCGGGATTTGATCAGAACCTGCACGCGGCCTCTGCCACCGCGCGCACGAGCAAGGCAGCGCTGTTGGCCTCGACCCAGCTGCCGCCCGCCCCGCGCTTCATCGAGGTGAGCAGATCGTCGAGCACGGCCGCCGCCTCGCTCAGCTCGCGAAGGCCGTAGCAGCCGCCCGTGCCGTGGATGCGATGCGCGATCTCTCGCGCTTCGGAGAGCGCCGCCGCGTCGCCCGTGCGACCCTTGGACATCGCACGCTCGAGCGCCGTGAGCTTTTCGGGGAGCGACGCGACGTACTGTGTGACGAGCTGCTCGTATTTTTCATCGCGAAGACGCGCTGCCATCGTGCTCATGACTTCAAAATATCCCTAATTTGTTTGGGGAGGGTGATGGGATCGAAGGGTTTGGCGATGACCCCGGCGAACCCAGGCGGCACGGCTTGATCCGAGCCGCGTGCCAAGGCTGTCATCAAGATGACGGGTGTGGCGGAAGTGTTGGGCTCTGCGCGCAGGCGCTCGAGCGTTTCGAAGCCGTCGCTGCCGGGCATGCGGCCGTCGAGCAAGATGGCGTGAGGGCGTTCACGACGCGCGACCTCGAGGGCTTGTATGCCGTCCGTCGCGCACACCACCGACCACTCGCGAGTGCCCTCGAGGATCACCTCGACCAGACGGAGGATGTCGGGCTCGTCGTCGACGATCAGGATCTTTCATCGGAGCGCCATTTCTGCCACGGGCATTTTGCTACGTCGGGGAGTTTCGACCCTCGAGGATCGGCGACGCTTCGCTCCGTGGTTTTGTGGGCCAAACGAACGACCGCCGCAACGAGATCTTGCGGCTCGAGCGGCTTCGCGAGGTGAAGGTCGAAGCCCTCGGCGAGCGCGTGTCGCACGTCCTCGGGGCGCGCGTACGCGGTCACCGCTGCTGCGGGAACCGCGCCGCCGGCGGAGATGGGGCGCTCGCGCACGCGACGGATCAGCGCGTAGCCGTCCTCGTGCGGCATGCTGATGTCACAGAGCAGCACGTCGGGGACGGCGCGATCCATCGCGGCTAGCGCACTCGCGGCCGAGTCGACGTCGGTGACGCGCGCGCCGCTCTGCTCGAGCGTGAAGCGCAAGAGCATCCGCGCGTCGTCGTCGTCCTCGACGATGAGCACGTGAAGGCCTTGGAGATTGCTCTCTCGAATCGATTCGAGCGGAGGCGGCGTGTCGCGCGCGGACGCGATCGCGGGGAGCGTCACCGTGAACGACGAGCCCTTGTCGCGGCCTTCGCTCGAGACCTCGACGGTGCCGCCGTGGAGCTCGACGATGTGCTTGACGATCGCGAGGCCGACGCCGAGGCCGCCGCGCGAGCGCGCGAGCGACGCGTCCGCCTGGCTGAAGCGCTCGAAGACCTTCGGCAGGAAATCCGGCGCGATCCCGACGCCCGTGTCCCTCACCGTGAGGCTGACTCGATCGCCCTCGCGGTGCAGCCGCACCTTGATCGCGGCCGCCGTCGGGCGTGAACTTCACCGCGTTCGAGAGGAGGTTGGTGACGACCTGCTGGAGGCGGTTCGCGTCGCCGTGGACGCCGGCGTCGACCATGTCGATGTCGCGCTCGATGACGAGGTTTCGGCCGCGCGTCGCCTGCGAGATCGCATCGACCGCCGATTCGACGACGCGGCCGAGCTGAACGGTTCGCGGCGTGAGGCGCAGCTTGCCGGTCATGATGCGCGAGACGTCGAGCAGATCGTCGACGAGACTGGCCTGATGGGCCGCGTTGCGCTCGATCGTCTCGAGCGCTTGGGCCCGCGTCGCCGAGTCGAGCTCGCTTCGCACGAGGAGCCTCGACCAGCCGAGAATCGCCGTCAGCGGCGTTCGAAGCTCGTGCGAGAGCGTCGCGAGGAACTCGTCCTTGATGCGGTTGGCCTCGCGCAGCTCGCGCGTTTGGTCATCGACGATGTGCGCGAGCGCGGCCGCGTGCTCGGCGAGCGCGCGCTTCTGCGCCTCGAGCTCGCGCGCGACCTCGCGGGCGCGGAGCGCTCGCGCGACGGTGGCCGCGAGGTAGTCCGTGTCGACGGGTTTCGTGAGGAAGTCGAACGCGCCGCCGCGGAGCGCCTTGACCGCGAGATCGTAGTCGCCGAGGCCGGTCACGAGCACGATTGGAGTGTCCGGCCGGAGCTCGTGAGCGCGCTCGAGCAGCTGGAGCCCGTCCGTCCCGGGCATGCGGACGTCGCTGATGATGACGTCGTAGTCCTCGCGCGCGACGAGGGCGGTGGACTGCGCGGCCGACGTGCAGGTCTGGATGGTCGACCCCGGAAATCGGCGCAAAAGCAGCTCGCGCAGCGCGTCGACGAGGATTCGGTCGTCGTCGACGATGAGCAGGCTCGTTCCCACGTGAGCGCCCGATGCAGGTTTCGGACCACGCCCAAGGTGTGGACAAGTTCTGCGTCGAACGGTCGATGAAATGTTGCGTCGTCGCGTTGATTTCGGTCCTCGCGTGCTCACGCGCGCAGCCACCGGCGGTCACTTCTGCGGTCGCACCTGCGTCGACACCGCCGACGACCGCGATCGCCGCAATCGCTACCGTCGCGCCGTATGATCTCGAAGCCGATCGCGCGCGCATCGCGTCGCTCGCGCGCGACGAGCTCGGCGAGGGGACCTCGGTGCAGACGGCGCAAGGCGTCTTCGTGCTAGTCGCGGCGCCTAGCGCAAACGCGCGCGCGCTCGCGGCGAGCATCGACCTCGCGACGCGCGCGATCGACGCGTATTTCAATGGACGGTTCGACAAGAAACCGGAGCGCGCGATCGGCGTCTGATTTGTTCCCGGAGGCCAAGAGCTACCAGGCGTATTGCCGCGCCCACCTCGGAGGCGAGTGCGACTCGCCGTTCGGGATGTATCACCCGAACGTGCGACGCATCGTGATGAACGCGGGGCCCGGGCTCGGGACGCTCACGCACGAGCTCGTGCACCCAATCGTCGAAACGGATTTTCCGCGCGCGCCGACGTGGCTCAACGAGGGCATCGCGTCGCTCTTCGAGGCGCCGGTGATCCCGAAGGCGGGCGAGATCCACGGCGTGAAGAATTGGCGCCTCCCGCGCTTGCTCTCGGGAATGACGTCGGACGCGGAGCGCAAGGACGCCCGCCTCGACGCGCTCTTCGCGCTCACGGACGACGCGTTTCGCGGGCCGAAGGAGAAGCTCTACTATGCGACCGCTCGCTACGTGTGTCAGTGGCTCGACGCGCGCGGCATGCTCTGGCCGTTCTACCGCGCCTGGCGCGACGGCGTCGAATCGGATCCGACCGGCGAAAAAGCGTTCGAGCGCGCGACGGGACAAACGCCCGCGAGCGCGAACGCCGCGTGGACGGCGTGGGTGAAGGCGCTCTAGCATCGCCTTCCTCATGAAGAAGATCGTGCTTTCTCTCGCGCTCGCCGCGATGGCGTGCGGCGTCCCGAAATCGCAGTACGACGCGCTCCAGGCGCAAGAGCAGAAAGAAAAGACCGACTCCGACAAGGAGATTGCGGATTTCAAGGCGAAGATCACCGAGCTCGAAGGAAAGAGCGGGCAGCTCGACGAGCAAACGAAGAAGGAGCTCGAGGAGCTCCGCGCTCAAAAGGCGGCAGGCCGAGGCGCGCGCGAAGCTCTTCGACGACTTCGTGCAGAAGTTCAAGTCGATGATTGACGCGGGCAAGCTCGACATCACGACGCGCCACGGACGCATCGTGCTCGCGCTCGCGACCGACGTGCTCTTCGACGAAGGCAAGACGGAGATCAAGCCCGAGGGAAGACCGCGGTCACCGAAGTGGCGAACGCGCTCAAGGGCGTCACGGGCCGCCGCTTCCAGGTCGCAGGTCACACCGACACGTTCCCGATCCACAACAAGGAGTTCCCCTCGAACTGGGAGCTTTCGACGGCGCGCGCGGTCGCCGTGGTGAAGCTCCTCGTCGAGAAGGGCGTGAAGGCGGACCAGCTCTCCGCAGCGGGGTACGCGGAGTTCGATCCTGTCGCAGAGCAACGCGTCGGACAAGGGGCGCTCGAAGAACCGGCGCATCGAGATCGTGCTCGTGCCGAACATCGAAGAGCTCGTGAAGATGCCCGAGCTGAAGCCCGTGGAGCACGCGACGCCGCCCGCGGCGACGACCGCGACGCCCGTGGTGCCCACGGCGCGGCCGCCGACGAAGCCGCCGACGACGAAGAAGAAGTAACGTGGAGTCCGCATGCGCTCGGACGATTGTGCGCGAGCTGGCTTCGGGCGACGTCGACACGTTGCTCGAGCTCGCGAGCGACCCGGACGTGATCCGCTTCACGCACTGGACGGCGCGCACGCGCGAGGCGCTGGCCGCGTTCGTCGAGCGCTCGATCGACGAGCGTCACGCGTCGCCACGCGTCACGTACGCGCTCGCGATTGACGAGCGCGACACGGGCTTGCTGTGAATTTGTGCCCCCGCGATCTCAAATGTCGAGCACGAGCAGGCCGAGCTCGGCGCGTACCTGCTATCGCGGCACTGGCGCAAAGGGCTTGCGACGGAGGCGGGTCCCGCGGTGTGGATTTCGCGTTCGACGCGCTCCTGGCGGCACCGTCTCTTCTGCCATTGCGACACCGAGAACGTCGCCTCGATGCGCACGATTGAGAAGCTGGGGTCGGTCCGTGAGGACACCCTGTCGCGACCGCGTCCGAATCGACGGCGTGTGGCGCGACTCCCACCTCTACGCGCTCGTCGCGAGTCAGAGAGGAAGGGTGAGCCCTCACCGATCTCTTTTCGACGGCCTACGAGCTCGCGACCGACGCGCGCGACCGCGCGGAGGCCGCGCTCCACGCCTGGTACCGCGCCGCGAGCGCGCGCGAGATTGCGGAGGTCGCCGCGGCCGCGCGCACGGCGTTCAAGAGGGGCGTCTGGCCGGGGTACGTGCCGCTGACGTACTGCTGGCCGCCCCGCCTCGTCGAGGTCAGCGACAAACATCGCGGTCGCCTACCGGTCGGTGGGCGCTGTCGATGCACCGCAGCGGATACGTCCGCGAGCTGGCGCTCGTTCACCTCGAGCACGCGAAGGATCCGCACGTCGTTCCATTCCTGCTTCTTCGCGCCGATGACATCGTCCAGGGTCTTCGCGAGCGCGCCGAGCAGGCGATCGATGCGCGCCTTCTTCCGGTTCTTGCATCGCGGATGCGTTCGCGCGCTCGCTGACCATCGTCGAGATGCTGCGCGGGCGCACGCGCCGCGTGCAGGCCCGCTCGTGCCACCCGTCGAGGTAGCTCCTCGCGCTGCCGGCGTGCCGCGACGCGCTCGTCACGGCGTGCGGTCACGACGACCCGGTCGTTCGCCTCGCCGGTTCGGTAGTCGATGCCTCCACGGCGAGCCCGTCGTGGACGCGCTCGCGGCGGCCCTCGCCGATCGCGACACGTGGATTCGCCACTGGTCTGTTTATCTGCATTTCGCGGTGACCTCCGAAGACGACAAGCGCGCGCTCGTCCCGCTGCTCGCGGCGTCGCACTCCGCGTGGACGCGGTCCGTCGTGCTCCGCGCGCGCGAGCACTTCGAGCCAAACGACCAGTTCCTCGAGGCTGCGCTGCTCGATCACCACGAGGCGGTCCTCTGCTACTTGGCGGCGACGCTCCTCCGGAGGCGTTACCGAGATCGCGCCTTCGGCGAAGCATGAAAGCGCGCGCTCGCGCATTCCTCTCGAGCTCGGCGGCGTCCGTGCGCGAGCTCGTCGGGGCGCTCGGCGCGCTCGCCGACGTGGGTCTCCCCAGCGACGCGAGCGAGGTGGCGCGGTTCGTCGACGATGCTCGACCGCGCGTCCGCGCGGAGGCCGTACGAACCGCGTCGACGCTCGGCGCCAGCGCGCCTTCGCGTGCCAAGGTCTGAAACCGAGCGTCACGGGCCCGCGTCCGGACAACCCGACAGTCACCGTTGTCGGCAGGACGCCGGGGTTGCTCAGAAGACGCACTGCGACGCGATGCATCGCGAGAAGCCGAGCGCGGGGCACGAGCACACGCTCGGGCCCTTCGGGACCTTCCCGAGCGTCGCGTCGTACGCGGCTTGGCTGCTCGCGCCGATCGACGCGCCGGGGCAGATGCAGTTGTAGCCAGAGCAGATGTTGCCCGTGGCGATGCCGATGCAGTCGGGGTCCGTGTTGCACGACGTGTCGAACGCCGACGGCTCGATGTCGACGCAGAGGCCGCCGTCGGATTGCGTCGTGCCGCCGTCGGATTCCGGCGACCTGTCCGCCGCACGCGGCGACGAGGAGCAAAGCAAGCTTCGATAAGCGCATGACCCAACGATGCCACGCCCGCGCACACGCGCGCCACTCCGCTCAGGGCGTGCACTCGGGCGCGGTCTTGCCCGTCGCGCGCGGCCATTTCCAGCTGTCGAGCGAGTGCATGCACTTGGCCTGATCCACCCGCGTGAACGAGCCGTTCGGCGTCACCGCTCCGAGCGAGAACGCGCCGACGCCGGGCTGATTCCTTCGTCAGCTTGCCCGCGTGGAGCGTCGCGTACTCGTCGTAGAGCGCGCCGTGGCCTCCGCCGGATCGCGTGCAGTCGGCGCTCGCGCTGCCCTGGTTCCACGTGTCCGCCCGTGCCGAGGATCGTGATCGCGCGTCCGGCGGATCCCGGCGCGACCGACTCGAGCTCGGCGGCGATCGAACTCGAAGCACGCGGTGCTTTGCTCGCAGTGGCCCGGCGAGTTGCGCTGCGCCAAGAACACGTCGGACACCGTGACGTAGATCTCGAGCGCGATGACGCGGCAATGATCGCGGCACGCGCGAAGCGCGTTCTGGTAGAGGTGCAGGCTGCCGGCGAGGTTGTACGCGTTGACGTAGAGCGCGACGCGCCGATCGAAGCCGGCCGCGGCGAGATCGTCGAGCAGCTGCACGAACCCCTTCGAGCGTGATTGCCCGTCGCGCCACTCGGTCGCGTCCTTCAGCTCGTCGATCGTGACGTAGTCGAAGCCGCTCGTCAGCTGATCGATGAACCACTTCTTGGCGGTGCCCGCCGAGAACCACGGATCGAGCGTTTGCGGGAGGCGATCGACGGTGCGCGCGATCTTGCCGCCGCGCTTCTTCCACGCGTCGAACTCGGGCAGGTTCAAGGAATCCGTCTTCGCGCCGCGGTTCATCGTGACCGTCGGCTCTCCGTTTGCGGTCGGCGCGAGCTCGAGCGTCGCGGGATCGTCGCCGACGTTGTCGTAGAGGCCGTAGAACAGGAACATCGGCGCGTCGACGTCGACCTTCGTTCCGCACTTCTTCGCGGGCGCTGCGTCGAGCGTCGCGGCGGCGGACGCGTCCGCTTCGGCCGTGATGGGGGCCGCGGCGTCGTCATCGGTCGCAGCCGGGGTCGTGCCGTCGGGCGGCGCCGAGCAAGCGAGGGTCAGGCAACAGAGGATCATCAGAGCGCATTCCGGGGCCCCATCGCATCCGCCGTGCCACGACGGAAAATGACCTGAATTTGGCGCAAATAGGGGTCGCGATGGGTCGCGACCCCGGAGGGTGATCCGCGTTTCGCGAAGTGGCTCGTTCGCGAGCCGGGTCACGGATGCGGAGGCATCTTGCAGCTCGATCTGGGCGTTCTCTTCCGCGAGGCGGTGCGCTTCGTTTTCGTCGCGCTCGAAGACGGCCATCTTGATGAGAAGCTCCCATGCGGCGTATGCGAATTCGTCTTTGCGACAGTACTTTCGATAGACGAGCAACAGACGCTCGCGTGCTCTACTTGAAATCACCATAGAGATAGAGCGTGCGGGCCGCTTCGAACGCGTATATCGGAATGTCCACCAGGAAGTGCACGCGCGTCGCGTCGCGCGCGTAGGCATCGCGCGCTGCGACGGTCGCTGCGACCGGACCGGGCATCGGAACGATCTCGGCGCGAGCCTCCGCACGCTCGGGCATGCCGTGCTCGCGCGCGAGAATCGCGCCGCACGTCGGCGAGCTCGATGGCGAGCGTCGCGGCACCGAGCACGTAATCGTCGTTCACGCTCGTGTCTCGCGCGAGCGCTGCGCTCGCCGAAGCGGCGTCGAGATCCGCGAACGCCGGCTCCGGGTAACCATGAGAGACGTGTAGAACGTTTTCGATGCGCACGACTTTTCCGCGCGAGTCGGCGAGCCAGAACGTCGCTTCGAGCACGGGAAGCGGCGCGGGCTGCTGCAAGTAGCGCTCCCATTCGACGTTCGCTGCTTCGTATTCGACGAGCGCGTCGAGCATTGCCGCGACCGCAACCGACGCGTCCTTCGTCGCCGCCGCCCGTTCGAGGGCTTCTTTCCCGCGATTCGTACGCGTCGCGGCCCGCACCCAAAACTCTTCTTGCGCGGGCGTTCGCTTGGGCTCACGAGCTTCGACGTGCACGACAGGGGCGATCGGCAGTGCACGTGCTGGTGTGATTGCCTGGGGTCGCGCGGCTCCACATCCGGCGAGAACTGCGAGCGTCGCAAACGACAGCGGCTTCGTCACGGGCGCGCGGGGCTCGGCGGCGGCGGAGGTGGCTCGCTCGGGATCCACACCACAAAGCCGCTGCCCGCAGGCCGTGTTCTCGCAAGGGCCCGAAGGAGCCAGCACAGGCGGCTCCGCGCCCACGCCGAGGCACGTGCATCGCGGCCCCTGCGGCGCAGTCGTCCTCACGCTCGCACGGTCCGTTGCGTCCGACGCTGCCCTGCGCGCGCGGCGCAGAAGTCGTGGGCGAGCTCGTCGCGCTCGGCACAGCGGGCCCCGAGGTGCGAGGCGGTTCGGCGCACGCGACGAGCGCTGCCCACCCGATCACGTGAAGACGCATCGTCGAGAAGATATCAGCGCCCCGGCGCCCTCAGGCTCAAAACGAGCCCGACAACAGCGGCGCGACGAACGTGGCACGTCCCGAAGGCACGGGTTGCGCGGGCCGATCGCTCTCGATGATCGTGGCCTTCGACTCGATGGCGCTGCCGAGCAGCAACGCGCCGGGGATGCCAGTCGCGACCGCCGTGGTGAAGAGCGGAATGGAGATGCCCATCGCCAACCCCACGTCGAGCGTTCCGCGCGTCGCGAGGTAGCCGATCGCGGAAGCGCCGCCTGCGGCGAACAACCCGCTCACCGTCAAGAGCACGATCGCGCTCGTGAGCTTGCTGCGCCCCGTCTCTCGGATTTGCACGTCGACATTTCGCGCGACGGCAGAGACGTGGAAGGTGTTGCTCGAACGAAACGCGTCGCTCGAGAGCCGATACGTCCCAGGGGCGATGAATCGATCGCACGGTGCGACGCACGCGGTCGCGGGCTCGCCGTCCACGCGCACGACGGCCACGTGTGTGCCGACTTCGTTTTCGACGTGCACGTACGGGCCAACCTCTCCCGCCTGCGCGGAAGCGACCACCAGCGGCAACGCGAAGAGAAGCATGGCGCTCACTGGAAGACTCCGGACACGAGAGGAACCGAGAACCCCACGCCGCGCGGAACGGACGGCGCGGCGCTCGCGCCCGTGAGGCGATCGCCTTCGAAGACGCGCGCGCGCGAAGACGCGTTGTTCGCGAGCATCACGATGCCCGGAATGCCGGTCGCGAGGCTGACGGCCGCGCACCCGATCGACGCGGGACCGAGAAACAGACCCGAGAAGTCCTTCGCGGCCAGGCTCGCGCCGAGAAAGGCGACACTGCCCGCGAGGAACGCGCCACCGAGGACCGTCAGCACGATGCCCGCGGTGAACGAGCCCGTGCCGCCGCGATCGACGCGGACGTTGAACCGTCGCTCTTCGTTCGGGATGCGAAAGGTGTTGGACACGCGCATGTCTTCGCCGTCGATTTGGTAGAGCTTGCTCGAATCGACCGAGACGTCGCACGGCGCGCGGCACACCGCCGTTCGATGCGAGCCATCGACACGCTCGAGGACGGTGTCGGAGTTGGCGTCGACGTGAACCACGGGAGCTTGCGCGTTCTCGTCGGCGAACGCGTTCGCGCTGACTGCCAACAACCCCAACCCCACCACGACCATCCACCGCTTCATGACCGCTCCTTTTTCTGGGACGCGCTGCGTCCACGAAGAGGTCCTATTCGGCTTCTTGCGCCCGAACGACCTCGATGCGACGAGTGGCGTGTCCCGTGTGACGAGCGGTCGATGCGCGTATTCGACGGTAGTGCCTCAGCGGTCGCCGGGCTTCGGCTTGCGTTCCGGAGGGCTGCCGCGAAGGTACCTGACGACCGCCCACGCGACCGCGAAGATCACGAGAGCAGCAAACACGAAGCCGATGACGGTGAAGGCGAACGCGGCGAGCCGGACCAGCATGGGCACTCCGAACAGGACCGCCAGCACCAGGCACACCTTGGCGAATCGGCGCCTGCTTCCATCGGCCTCTCGGGGCAGGAGCAGCGAGAGCAGCCAGAGCAGGCTGCCGACCATCGCCGCCAGGATGGCGAACTTACTCGGTAGATAGGAGACATGGCCGTGGCCGCTCGAGGACGTTACTTTCGTCATCAAGTAGGGATTCTCGTCGAAGAGATTCGAGAGGATCGGCTGCTCGAGCCCGAAGAAAGCCACGAACGCGATCGCGAACGCGACGAATAGTGCGCAGGCGATTCCGATCGCGATCCACGGGCGTTTCACCGGCAGCTCATCCTCACGCGACGAGGGTAGCATCACGGAGAGTTGGGGGACTGATCACAAGAATGGAGTGAACGATGCGCTGGTACCACTACGTCGCGTACTTCTTCGGCGGCGCCTTCCTCGCGAACGCGCATGCCCGCATCTCGGCAACGGGATCTCGGGGCAGTCCGTTCCAGAGCCCGTTCGCGTCACCCGCCCGGCGAAGGGTCTGTCGTCGTCGAACGGTGAACGTGCTCTGGGGACTTCTTCAACCTCGCCGTCGGCTACCTGCTCGTCTGCCGCGTCGGCAGCTTCGACCTGCGGAACGACCGCAGCACGTCCGGTCGCGCTCGCCGCCGGCGTTCGTGCTGATGGCGCTCGTCGGCGCGCGCGCGGTTTCGGCCGCTTCCACGGCGGGCTTTTGTAGCCCGGAAGTTTTCCCCGCGAGGGCACGCTTTTTTCGATCCGGAACGCGCGGGTCGCGCGAAAAGCCGGCATCTGCGCGTGGCACGCGCGCTGCACTCGACACGTGGATGGCCGCAGCGCGCCTCTTTTTGGCAGCGATCTCGATCAGCGTCGCAGGCTGTGAGGCAGCATCGCTTCAGTCGCAGTCGACGGACACGTTCGCGATGTCGTTCGGGTGCAAAGCGGAGCGAGTGATCGCGACGCAGCGGCCTCACCGAAAGGGCGCGGCGTACGACGTCTTCGACGTCCGCGGGTGCGGGCTTCGACAGAATCTACGTTTGCGCAATCGACCTCGGCTGTGTTCGGCCCGAGGACGTGCCCACGGACTTGGCGGGCGGAGCCGCGATGACGATGCCCCCGACGCTCGTCGACCAAGCTCCACTACCGGCGCCCCCGCCGCCCGACCAAGACGGGACGTGAGCACCGTGGACGCTTCACGGCTCGAGACGGTACACCGTCGCGGCGCCCGCGCGTTCGTCGAGCACGTAGCGCCCGCTCCGACTGAACGCAATCTCGCCGCCGGGCATCGCGCCCGCAAGCGCGAGCCGGCGCGCGTCGCCTCGATACACGACGAGCTCCTTCTTCGTGACGATCGCGAAGAGCTTCCCTTCGCCGCAAAACGCGACCGGCACGGTCGACGTTCAGCGGCTGGATCATCAGTCGCGTGCGGCACGTCCTTCGTCAACGTCACGGTGCGGCCCGTTTCGGCGCTCGTCCATTCGACGCGGTCCTCCGAGATCAGGTTGCTGCCCCAGCCCACGCCAGGCACACGCACGACGTAGCGCTCGTCGGGCGACATCGAAGCGGATTGCCCGACGTAAAACGTCTTGCCGCTCTGCAAGTCGTAGCCCGTGGATCCGCCGCGGTTCGAGTTGCACCACAAGTAACGCGACGAAAGCGACCAGTCCCAAATGCCGCCCGCCGTGCAGAGCGCCGCGTCCTTGAGCACCGTCGCGTGCGTCGCGAGGTTCGAGACCGTCACGCCCATCGTCGTAGGATCCTCCCAGGCCGCGAGGTCTCCGCGCACGGCCACGTACGCGCGCGCGTCCTTTTTCCCTGCGAGCCCGTCGATGACGTGCAAGGTGCGCTGCACGTCGCCCGACGTGGCCACGATCCACCGCCCGCTCTCGACGCGTTCGAAGCTCTCGCCTTTTTCGAGCTTCGGCAGCTTGCGCGCGCCCGCAATCAGCGTCGTGCCGCTTTGCTCGACGCGCTCGCCCGTCACGAGCAGATTCGCCGTGCCGTGCTTGATCGCGCGCGACGACGGCGGAACGGCCGCGAGCGTCTCCGGGTCGAAGTGCTTCGCGCCGTCGGACACGAGGTCGTTGTCCCAAACGACTTTCTCGTTCTTGATGGTCCCGAGCTGCGTGACGCGCGACGGCTCGAAGCAGTCCGCGAGCGCGACCGCGTTCGCGTCGGCCCCACCATCGCTCGCCGTCACGCTCGCTGCCGTCGCCGTCGCGCTCGAAGACGCCGCAACAACGGGAACCGCCGCGTCTACGGGCTGCGACCGCGAGCCAGGACATCCGACGAGACAGAGACACAAGAGCGCAGAGCGCATGACTCACAATAGAACGCCCGAGCGCGGCGTGTGCTTCATCGGACCGCGCTCCACTACGGGCACGCGACGTGGAAGACGGAGAGCCCGCTCAATCCGACGCCGCATCGCTCCCACTCGCGTCGCAGTCGGACGAGCAACTCGTGCCGCTCGAGCCGCAGCTCTCGAGGACGAACGTCTCCGAGCTAGTCACGATGGCGGCGACGAAGACGTAACCCAAGGTGCGCACGCGCATCCGAACACGCTCGCTCGTTCGCGGACCGGAGGAAAGGAGAACGGGCGCATTGGCGGGCCCGCCAACAACTTGCCCATTTCCCCGGGCTCGTCCGACGATCCCCCGTGATGCTCGCTGAAGATCGCCGCGTGAAGCGCACCACCGAACCTCGCAAAGCGCTCACGATGTTCCTCACGTCGTGCCGCGCGCGTACGGGAGCGCACGCGCTCGCGGTGAGCACGCGCGATGGCCACCTCGTCGCAGGATCCGGCGAGGGTGCGCTGCTCGTGGCGGTCCTCGCGGCTCGCGCGGCCGCGGGCGGTCCGATGCACGAGAGCCTCGCGGTGTCGCGGTGCGGGCGTTACGTCATCGCGTCGCTCGGCGAGGCGATCGACGACGACGTCGCGGCGGGCGTGAGCCGCATCTTGTCCTGATCTTGTGCTGATTAGGGCTCGGCCAAGAGCGACTGCACTTCCGTCTCGAGCGTCTCGCTCTCCGCGTCGTGGTAGCCGGCGTGGGTGAAGCGGAGCATTCCGCGTTTGTCGACGACGAACGTGGTCGGCATGGTGCTCGGGCGCCATCGCGACGCCTTGGCCTTCGCGCTGTCCCAGAGCACGGTGTACGACGCCTGGGCGCGCGCGACGAACGCGCGCATGTCGGGCTCGTCGTCGTCCTCGCCCACGCCGATGACCGCGACCTTGCCGTGATGCGCGGTGTAGAGCGCCTCGAGCTCGGGGAGCGACTTCGCGCACGGCGCGCACCAGCTCGCGAAGAAATGTACGACGGTGACCTTGCCGGGCGCGAGCACCTCGGGCGCGGCGTCCGCGCTCGGCGCTTCCTTCGGTTGCGAGAGCGCCGAAGGCGTGTCGATTGCCATTGCCGGCGACGTCACGGGGAGCGGCACGGTCACGGTCGCCGGCGGCTTCGACTCACCGCAGGCGATCGCGAACGTCATCGCGATCGCGAGGCGCTTCACGGGTCGATCCCGGTGTGCGTGCCGTAGTTGTGGTTGCGCCAGACCCCGAGCCCCTCGTCGAGGACCGTGACCTTCGTGAACCCCTTCGCGGCGAGCTTCTGCGCGAGCTGGCCCGACTCCGCGTGCGGGCACGCGCAGTAGCAGACGAGCCACGCGTCCTTCGGGAGCGACGCGAAGTACGGCTCGGGATCGTAGAACGGGACGCTCACCGCGCCGGGGATGTGCTCGGTCGCGTAGTCGCTCGGCGCGCGCGCGTCGAGGAGCGCCATGCGCGCGCCGCGATCGAGCTGCGCCTTGACGAGATCCGCCGGCGCGACGCCCGGCGGGAACGCCTTGAAGCCGATCGGCTCGGGCCCCTTCGGATTGAGCGGCACCGGTCCGAGCGGGATCGGCGGCGGCTTCGCGGGGGGCGGCGGCGGCGTGAGCGGCGTGCCGTACTGCCAGCTCCGGAGGAGCGAGAGCATGTCGTCGGTGCCCGGATCGCCGAGCGTGCTCGCGAATCCGGCCATCGGCGTGCCCGGTCGCCCGCCGCGGATGGCGTGGCGCAAGAATCCGTTGCTCGCGCCGGCGAGGAGCTCGGCGCCGCCGATCCCGACGTACGGGCCGCCCGTCCCCTTCGCGCCGTGGCACTTCGCGCACTCGCGCGCGTACGTCGCGGCGCCGCGCGCGGCGTCGCCCCCCGCCGTCCGCTCGTCGAGCTTGGCGCGCGGACCGGACCCCCAGCCGCGCATGAACGCGACGACCGCGTCGACGTCGGGCCGGTGAGCGGCCCGCCGCGCTCGATCCCCCACGCGGACATCGTCGTCCCGCTCCGCCCGCGCGCGATCGCCGCGCGCAGGAACTCGTCGGACGCCGACGCGAGGAAATCCGGATGGCTCAAGGTCGGCGCCTGATCGGCCCTGTACCCTTCGCCGCGCGCGCCGTGGCATACCGCGCACATCCGCCGAATAGATCTCCGCGCCGCGGTGTTCCTCGTACGCTTGCTTCGCCGGCGTGCACTCGAGCGAGCCTGACGCGACCGTGCCGAGCACGGCGAGGAGCGCGAGGACGAACGACGAGACGCGCATGCCGTCGCAGACGTTATCACATGCGATAATCTCCGAAGCATGAGCACTGCGTCGTCGCTCGTCGCGCTCGCGCGGCCGAAGGGCACGCTGCTCCTCCTCGCAGTTCCGCTCACGGGCTACGGGTTCGCGCACTGGGATTACGGGCTCGAGGCGCGTCGCCCGCTCGCGCTGGGGTTCGTTCTCGCCGCGTGGGTGCTGCTCAGCTCGGGGTCGCTTTGGCTGAATGCCGCGCTCGACGGCGACGAGGGCGGCGCGCTCTTCGCGCGGCATGACCAGAAGAAGCGGCCCGCGCACCTCCCGGCGTTCGGATACGCGGCGCTCGTCGCGTCGGTCGCGTTCGCCTTCGCGGCCGGCGTTTGGTCCGGAGCAGCCGGCGCTGCGTGCGCTGCGCTCGCGGTGCTCTACTCGCACCCGCGCACGATGTGGAAGGCGCATCCCGTCCTCGGACCGTTCGTGAACGGCGCGGGTTACGGGATCCTCTCGTGGCTCGCGGGGTTCGCCGTCGCGGGCGTCGCGATGACCGCGCGCACCGCGACCGCGATGGCGCTCCTCACGCTGTTCGTCGTCGGCCTGTATTTCGCGGCGCAGTCCTACCAGCGCGAGGACGACGCGCGCCGCGGGTACCGCACGCTCGTCGTGACGCGGGGACCTGCGGCGTGTCTACGTGTTGCCACGCTTTGCACGCGGACGACGCTCGGTTGCGTGTTCGCGCTCGCGGCCGCCGGCGTCTATCCACGCCTCGTCGTCCTCGGCTTTCCCGCGTTCGTCCTCGCCGAGCGCACGATGGCGCGTTGGCGTCGCGCGCCCGACGGGGGCAGCGCGTCCCACGCCGCGGAGTTCGCGACGCGGATGCTCGCCGGCGGAACGGTTTTGGTCGCGCTCGCGACGATCGACGCGCTCCGCTGATTGCGTCATCATCAAGGCCGTGACGGCTCACTTCCTCATCGTAGAAGATCACCCGACGCTCGCGCAGGTGCTCGCGAACGCGGTGCGGTGTGTCGGCGACGTGCATGTTGCGAGCTCCGTCGAGCAGGGCATCGGCCTGTTTCATGCGCGGAGGGATTGGGCGGCCTTCGTCATCGACGTACGCTTGCCCGACGGAAACGGTCTCGACGTGCTCGCGCATGCGCGCGAAGCCGGCTGCGTCGCGCCCGCGCTCGTGCTCACCGCCGTCCACGACGCCGAGACGATCAACCGCATCTTCGAGCTCGAAGCGCGCTACCTCGTGAAGCCCGCCGATCCGGACAACATCCTGTCGTTCTTCAGCGAGGCCGCGCGCCCGCAAGAAGCCGATCGCTCCATGCGCGACTGGGGCGAGCGCTACCGCCTGACGGAGACCGAGATGGCGATCCTACGCTCGGCCGTCGAGGGCTCCGAACGCGATCGGCTTGCCGTCGAGCGAGGCATCTCGACGACGACGCTTAAGAAGCACGTGAACAACTTGCTCCGAAAAACGGGCGACGCGTCGCTCCTCGCGGCGGCCGCGCGTCTCTTGCGAGAGCGCGACTAATTCAGTTCACGATGACTGCGCACTGCCCGTTGATGCACTGGTCGCCCGAGTTGCAGCAGTCGGCGGCCGTCGTGCACTTCTCGTACTCGTTGGAGCAGCCGCCCGGGCGGCGGCGACGCACTCGAGCGCGCCGCCGTCGGCCGCGGCGGCAGAAGCCGCCGCAGCACTCGTCGCCGGAGGCGCAGCGTCTGCCGTCGGCCCTGCAGGGGGCGAGCACCCAGAAGCCGCGCAGGTTGTCGGCGTCGGCTCCTGGCCGTCGAGGTAGAAGGCGGGGTGGCTCGGGTCGGCGCCGGCGCCGGGCGCCGATGTCGATCGCGGCGACCCAGAGCTTGCCGTTCTCGTCGCCGTTGTCCTTGCGACGGGCAGCGTGTTGCCGTACGAGCGGTGGCTGGTGAAGACGACCCAGAAGTAGCCGCCCACCGCCTCGGGGAGCACCGTCGGCGCGAAGTTCAGGTTGCGGATCGCTGGCCGGCAGGTACGTCTCGTGCCGCGCCGAGTAGCCGTCGAGCGCGTCGAGGCGCGCGGTCTTCTTGCGTCGCGACGTCGACGATGTAGAGGTCGCCCGTCGCGCCGCTCCGTCGGTCTCGAAGCGCGCGTTCGATGCCGGCGTGGTAGACGACCGCACTTGCCGTCGGGCGTGAACGCGGGCCAGCCGAGGTTGCTCGCCGGATCGGTCGCGACGTCGACGAGGTTCGAGAACGTCTTGGTCGCCCGCGTCGAAGTCCATCATCGCGAGCGTGTGCCCGCGCCGGTGTCCTCGTGGTTGAACGCGATCTGCTTGCCGTCGGGCGAGAACGCGGGCGTGCCGCCGTTCGTGATCGACGCCGTCCCAGCCGGGCGCGGGACGTTCGCGCCGCGTCGCGTGTCGTAGAGGCGCGACGGCGTCGCCGAGCCACGTGCGGTAGTTGGTCGCCGACATGAGAAAGCTGCCGTCGGGGTAGAGGCCGCCGTAGATGAACGACTCGGTCGGCCTGCGCCGTGATCGGCGTCGCGTTGTTCTTGAGGTCGTAGCTCGCGCTCGAGCCGGCGAAGCCCGGCGCGCGACACGAGCGTCGAGCCGTCCGCGCTCGCGGTGTGGCAGACGTTGCCGCAGCCGCTCGCGATCGGCGTGGGCTGCGTGGCGCCCGGCTGCGATCTTCATGATGCCGACCGACGCCGACGCCGCCGACGATCTGCGAGTCGTACGTCTCGTAGTAGATGGTGCCGCGCAGGCTGCCCTGCGCGACCGTCCAGGTCTCGGTGATCGGGCCCGCTGACCTGCGCCGCCGGAGATCTTCGTGACCTCGACCTTCACCGGCGTCCGGCCGCCGTCGCCGCGAGCGTGATCGCGTCCCACGACCGGCTGCGACGAGCGACGACGCGCCCCGGGTTCGACGCGGCCGAAGTAGCCCTTGTAGTCGAGCCTCGGCGCACGTGATGTGCACGTAGCATCGCGTCGGGCGCCGCGCCGGCGAACTGCAGCGTCGGCGGGAGGAGCCCGCGCGGGAACACCGTCTTGTCGTACGGGTAGAGCCACTTGAACGCGCGTCGGCGGTGCCGCCGCCCCGAGCTGGCCTGCGTGCCGGGGTCGACGTTGCCCGGGTTCTCGACGATCGTGCACGACGCCGCTTGCACGTGCCGCCGGCGCCGGACGCACGTCACCGGATCGCACGCGGGGGGGTGAGGCGAGCCGTCGATTTCCTTGCGAGTCGCCGCCGAAGGTGACGTCGTTCACGAACGGCGAGTCCGAGCCCGCGTCGTTACCGTCGCCGAACCCGTGGCTCCCGCAAGCGGGCGCGAGCGCTGAGGCGGTGAGCGCCACGACCAGGTAGTGCGTGACCCTCATCGCCGCGAACTATGGCCGTTTTCGGGGAAAACTGTCGGTCTTTTGTTCCGCTTTCACTTTTTCAAGCGTGCGAGCACGCGCTGCTTGAAGTCGTCTCCCGTCCACGCGGGGAGCGCGGATTTCGAGCGCCGCGGCGTATTCTCCCTCGGAAAATGCGTCACTCCCTCGCGCAGCGCGCGCTTCGTCGCGACGTAAGCCGCGCGGGGGAGGGCCGCGAGCTCGCGGATTCGCGCCTCGGACGTCGCGCGCGCGTCCTCGGCGAGCTCGTCGACGAGCCCGAGACGCACTGCGTCGTTCGGCCCGTGGAGGGCCCCGCGAAGCAACACCTCGTGGACCGAACGCGGGGGCACGCGGCTCTGGGCGATGCGGAGATCTTCGGCGGAGACACGAGCCCGAGCGCGACCTCGTTGAGCCCGATGCGCGCGCGATTGTCGGTCGTCATCACGCGGAGATCGCAGCAGAGCGTCACGACGCACCCGCCCGCGATTGCGTGCCCGTTCACGCACGCCACCGTGGGCCCCGGGTAGTCGAAGATGCGCGCCATCACGTCGTCGACGAGCTCCACGAACCGCGTCATCGCCGCCCGGTCGAGCGAGGCGATCTCCTTCAAATCGAGCCCCGCCGAGAGCGCGTCGCCCGCGCCGGAGAAGCGCACGGGATTGCCCGCGGCCTCGTCGAGGCGCGTGAGGATCGATTCCATCATCGCCGTCCCGAGCGCGTTCTTCCCCGGACCGTCGAGCACCAAATCGTAGAAGCCGTCGCGGCGCATCTCGAGAACGTAGTTTATCTTCCACGCCATGCGCTACCTGCACACGATGCTCCGCGTGCGCGACCTCGACGCCGCGCCCGATTTCTTCGTCGAGAGCTCGGCCTTCGCGAAGTGCGCCGAGAGACAGCGAGCAGGGGCGCTTCACGCTCGTCTTCCTCTCGGCGGAGGATCCGGCGCTCTCGAGATTCAGCTCACGTACAACTGGGATTAGAAGGAGAGCGTACCCGACGGGCCGCTTCTTCGGCCACCTCGCGTTCGAGGTCGACGACATCTACTACAAATGCGCTTCGCTCGAGCGCGCGGGAGTCGCGGTCCTTCGCCCGCCGCGCGACGGGCGCATGGCGTTCGTGAAATCGCCCGATGGTCACTCCGTGGAGCTCCTCCAGCGCGGCGAGGCGCTGCCGCCGAAGAGCCGTGGGCGTCGCGCGCGAATCAGGGCGATTGGTGATCACCCCCCCCGTCCACGGATTCAGATCCGTGGCTCGACCGGTGCCGCTTCTGCGGCGCATCGCGTCCCTCTCGGAACATGCGCTCGACTGCGGCGGGGACGAGATGACCTGCGGGCCAGGCCCGGAGCACCCCGAACGTCTGAGGGGACTGACGCGGGATGGGAGGAAACTGACGAGCTACGTCTAGCCTCTGAGGGTCAACGCGGTTCGTATGAGCTCGCTCAGTTCGATCCTGTCGATGCCGTCGAGCGAGGGCGCTACGGAGACGGTGATCGCGGCCAGTTTTTGCTGGGGGCGACGTGCGGATTCTGTCGAGCTGGATACCGGGGGCGAAGGTCAGGACCGCGCGCGCCGTCGGGTGCGTGCCTCGGAGCGCGCGCCACGCGCTGGCGACGCGGGTGCCCGCGGGGCGCTCCCAGTCGTGTGACGCGAACGTCTTGAGGAGGGAGCGGGACTCGACCACGGTGTTTTGCGTGCGCTTGAGGATGTCGGCGGCTTCTGGGAGCGTGCCGGTGAAGACGAGGCGGCCGAGTTGGTCGAAGGGTTGGAGGATCTCGTAGTCGGCGAAGAGCGCGCCCCAGCGCGCGAGCGTCGCTTCGTCGAGATCGATCGGGTGGGCGATGCCGACGTGCGCGTCGGGTGCGAGCTTATGGAGTCGTCCGCGTCGGCGTACGTGCCGTCCTCGACGACGCGGAACGTCGACGCGAGCGCCTCGCCTTCGTAGACGCCCCACACGAGCCTCCGCGCGGCTTGACCGAGGATCGGGTGGCGCACGAAGCGCGACTCGAGCTCGGCGACCGTGAATCGCCGTGAGGAGACCATCGCGCGCTCGAGGCGGCGCAGCGCGGTCTTCGCGATCGTGCGCGACTCGCGCCTGAGCCGGTTGAAGCGCGCGATCGCCGCGGCGACCTTCGCGGAGTCGTCGCTCTTCGACGCGCGCGGGACCTGCGCGACGCGGCGGCCGTCCTCGAGCGCGATCTCATCGGGACGAGCGACTCGTCGAGCACCACGCGCACCTTGCGGCCGCCGAGATTCAGCACCGCCTCGCCGCGCGCGTCGAGGCCGACGTCGAGGTCTTGCTCGCCGCGCACACCGAGCGCTTCGTTCACCGATTCGACGAGGATGGGCGCGCGCGCCACGCCGGCCATCGCCGAGAGCTCGAGGAACGCGGCGTCGGTTCCGATTTCGGCGAGGACGTCGACGAGCACGATGCACGCGCGCGGATCCGACTGCGCCCAGTCGCGCAGGTAAGGCGCGAGGCGCGAGAGCGTGTCTTCGACCGGAAACGCGGCGACCGCGCGGCCCATCCAATCGTGCATGCGGCGGCGCCCGTGGAGATCCCACGCCGAGAAAGAGCGCCCACGCGATGTCCGCGAGCGAGCGCGGGTCGAGCGTGGCGCGGAGCTCGTCGATCCCGGCGTACGGAACGTCGTCCCCGCGCGAGCGCAGGATCGTGACGAGGTTCTCCGTCGCCTCGCGCGGGAGCGACGAGCCATCTCGCGTTCGAAGCTGCGGGAGCGTCTCGACGCGGACGAATCGCGGCGTGTGCGCGCGCACGTCGATGCGCCCGAGCGGATCGCCGAACGCGAAGCCCTCGACGGCCCGTGACGCCTCGGCGCCGTAGCGCGCTGCGACGTCGCGCACGACGTTCGGCTCGTGCGCCGCGAGACAACGAAGCGCGCGCTCCGCCATGCGACGCCCGCGTCCCACGCGCCCGAACGCCGCGGGAATCAGCCCGATCGCGGACGCCTCCGCGTGCGCGAGGAGCCACGCCTTCGCGCGCTTTCGCCACTGTCGTCGCCGCATGAGCACTCGCGCGCACACGATCGCCGCGCGCGGCGAGTCGACGCGCAAGCACGCGACGAGCATCCGATCGTCCCACGCCTCGAACGGATCGCGCGCGAAGAGCCCGTCGAGCGCGCGCGCGCCGAACCGCGCGAGCATGAAGAGCGGCGGCCGCTGATAGAGCCGCGCTTGCCTGCCGTTCCAGAGCTCGAGCCGCGTCGGGTCGGGGAGGTCGAGCACGAGCCAGTGCTTGCTCTGCCACCGCGGCCACGAGTCGACGTACTTCTGAACGGGCGGGAGCGCGTCGAACTCCGCGAGCTCGTCGTCCGTGATTGGGCGCACCTGCGCGTTGCCGTACGTCACGGCGGGCGCCTCCGCGAGCCGCTCGCGCTCGCCGGCCTCCCACGCGATCGTCTCGTCGTACGGCAACGTCGTGAGGTCGAGCGGCGCGCGAACGCCGCGCTTCTTCCACGGCGGATCGCGCAGGAGCGGCGGCGCGTCGTCGAGCGAGCCTTCGTCGGGCTTCTCCGCGCGCGCGTGCCCTTCGAGGATGCTCCGAACGCCATCGGCGGCGATGCTCTTGGCGCGCGCTGCGTCGGCGAGGGCGACGCGAGCGAGCTCCGGGCTCTCGTCGAAGAGCGCGACGACGTAGCGCCCGAACCGCGCGTGCCGCACCCAGCGCGCGAGCACGTCGCGCCATCGGCTCGGTGCGGATCGCCGTCATCGCGCACGCGAGCTTCTGCATCTCGCGCTCGTCCCACTGCTTGCCGCCGACCGTCGCCTGCGCCATCACGTCGAGCACGCGAATCGCGCGCTTCCGGCGGGAGCGCCGCGACGACGTCGCACGCGTACGCCAGCGTCGCCTGCGCCTGGCGGCCGTTGCACTTGCGCAAGAACTCGATCATCGCGTCTTCGTCCGCGAGCGACGCGAAGAGGGGCGCGATCAGGTAGGTGAGCTTGGCGAAGTCCGCGCTCACGAGGAGCGCGCGCATGTCCTCGAGCGCCCAGCCGGGCTCGTTCGGGAACGCGAAATCGATCGGGAGCCGCCGCACGACCTCGGTCTTCGCGCGCACCTCCGCGGCGATGTCGCGCGCCTCGATCCACGCGGTCTTCGCTCGCGCTGCACGCCGCGACGCGCAGCGCGCGCCACCCGACGATCGATCGCGAGCGGCGTCGTCGCCGCGGCGGGCGCGAGCGCCCACCACCACGTCTGATCCTTGCGGCCGCTCGTGACGGACCACTCGCTCGCGCGCAGCTTCACGCGGAGCGCCGCGGCCGCGCCGAACCGCGCCGCGATCGCGCCGATGATCGACGCGCTGCCGTTGAGCATGCGCTCGCACGCCGCGAGCACGTCGACGTCGAGCGCGTCGGGCAACCCCTGGCCCGACATGATCGCGTCGGCCGCGCGCTCGAGCGGCGACGCGCTCGTCGCGCCTGTGCTCCCAACCTTGCGCCCAATAGTTGCGCGAGCTCGCCCAGCACGTCGCCGCCTCGGAGAACGACGCGCCGAGATCTTTTCGCCTCGGGCGCGCGAGCGGATTGTCTCGCCGAGCGTGAACGAGGCGCCTGAACGCGGTCACTTCTCGACTTGCTTCCAAATCCAGTACGCCACGCCGGCGACGAACGCGCCGACGAACCACGCGTAGTCGTAGAGCACGGCCGCAGCGCCTGCACGACGAGCCCGATCCACGCGAGCGACGCAGCCCGCCGCCGTCGCGATGATCGCCGCGCCAGTCGCCCGAAGCCGGCGTACGATGCCCCTCGCGGCGGTAGAGATCGGCGAGCGCGAGCCGCCTTCGTGCGGACGAACCAGTAGTCGCAGACGAGCACGCCCGCGATCGATCCGAGCCCGCCCGAGTAGCCGAGCAGCCACTTGAAGATGTAGCCGTTCGGATCGGCGATGAGCTTCCACGGCATCATCAGGATGCCGACGATGCCGGTGATGAGGCCGCCGGTGCGGAAGCTGATGTGCTCGGGGCGAGGTTCGCGAAGTCGTTCGCCGGCGAGACGACGTTCGCGGCGATGTTCACGCCGAGCGTCGCGACGACGACGGTGAACATCGCGACGCCGACGACGACGCGCGACTCGAAGCGCCCGACGAGCTCGATCGGATCCCAGATCGCCTTGCCGAAGATGACCGCGACGCGCTCGTGATGACGACGCCCATCGCCGCGAAGACGGTCATCGTCGTCGGCAGCGCGACGACCTGGCCGATCGCCTGCTCGCGCTGCGAGCGGCCGAAGCGCGTGAAGTCGGGCATGTTGAGCGAGAGCGTCGCCCAGAAGCCGACCATCGCCGTGACGCTCGGGACGAACACCGGCCAGAACGCGCCGAGCGTCGGGAACTTGCTCGGCCGCGCATGATCGGCCCGAGCCCGCTGCCGCGCGCGTACGCCTTCTTGATCGCCCACACGACGAGCAGCGGCGGTCATCACGAGCACGTACGGCGCGGCCAAGTTCTCGACCTTTCGCAGGAGCTCCATGCCGCGGTAGACGATGAGGATGTTGAGCGCCCAGAAGAGCGAGGAAGCACGACCCACTCGGTCGGGAGGTGCCCGCCGAACCGGAGCGTGGTCGCTGCGCCGAGCAGCGTCGGCCAGCCCGGCCAGAGCGAGCGGAAGAACGTCTGCAGCGCCTGCCCGCCGATCCACGCGCTGATGCCGAACCAGCCGCACGCGACGATCGCGCGCATGACGGCCGGCACGTTCGCGCCGAAGACGCCGTAGGCCGCGCGCGCGAAGACGGGGAAGGGGATGCCGTACTTCGTGCCCGGGTGCGAGTTGGCGAGGATCGGCACGAGCACGATCATGTTGCCGACCAGGATCGTGACGAGCGCCTGCCACCAGTTCATGCCCGTGCCGATGAGCCCCGACGCGAGCATGTACGTCGGGATGCAGTGGGCCATCGAGATCCACAGCGCCGCGAACGTGTACGTCGTCCACGTGCGCTTCTCGACGCGCGTCGGCGCGAGGTCCTCGTTGAAGAGGGCGCGTCTCGAGCGACGACGCCGTCCTTCGCGAGCTCGACGCGCCCGTCTGCGTGCTCGACTTGCTCCGCTTCGGGATCGTCGCTCTCGCTCGAGCTCTTGAAAAATCCTCTGTCGGTCGTCATCGGCGTGGGCAACGCTTTACCTCTGGTACGAGAGCCGACTTGCACGGTATGAGAGCGGCTCAGCTCTGCATACGGCGATCCGGTTTGCGTCACAAGACGCTTTGTAGGGGGCCGCTTTCAGGTGTGTCTGGGAGAGTGTTTTAGATGTCTGAGAAGAAAGTTTCGTGGCAGAGAGGTACCGGTCGGAGAGCGTCTTTCCGGACTTCAAAGGCGCGTACACGCGCGAGCAGGCGGTCGCCGAAGCGGACCGGTGCCTCTACTGCGCCGACGCGCCGTGCATCAAGGCGTGCCCGACGGGCATCGACGTGCCGACTTCATCCAGAAGATCGCGACCGGCAACGTCAGGGGCGCGGCGCGGACGATCTTCGAGCAGAACATCCTCGGGATTCTCTGCGCGCGCGTCTGCCCGGTCGAGGTGCTTGCGAGGGCGCCTGCGTGTACACGGCTGGCAGCCGCCGATCGCGATCGGGCGCCTCCAGCGGTTCGCGACCGAGACGCGCGAGCAAGAAGCCGCAGAGTTCTTCGAAGCCGGCAAGGCACGGGCAAGCGCGTCGCGCTCGTCGGCGCCGGCCCGGCGTCGCTCGCGTGCGCGGACGACCTCGCGCTGAGGGGCACCAGGCGACGATCTTCGAGAAGCGGGCGCTCCCCGGCGGCCTCAACACGACGGGGGTCGCGCCGTACAAGCTCCACGCCGATCGCGCGTCCACGAGGTCGAGTGGGTCCTGGCGCTCGGCGTCGAGATCAAGACGGGCGTCGAGGTCGGCCGGGACGTGACGGCGAGGAGCTCGAGCGAAGCACGACGCGGTCTTCCTCGGCGCGGGCCTCGGCGAGGACACGAAGCTGGGCATCCCGGCGAGGACCGCCCGGGCGTCTTCGGCGCGACGAGTGGATCGAGCGGATGAAGACGCTCGCGTCACGACCGCGGGCGAAGCGCGGCGTCGTCGTCGGCGGCGGCAACACCGCCATCGACGCGGCGCGAGGCGCGCGCCTCGGCGCGGCGCAGGTGACGATGGTGTACCGCGGCGGCGAGGCGGACATGAGCGGCTACGAGCACGAGAGGACGGCCGCGAGAAGGAGGGCGCCGCGCCGAGTGGCAGCCTCCCGTCGCGTTCGTGGCGCGCGAGGCGAAGGTCGAGCGCGTGAAGGTCCTGCGCTCGCGCGCAGAAGAAGCCGATGCCGGCACCGAGTCACGCTCGCGCGGACCTCGTGCCCGTCGCCATCGGCCAGTCCAAGCTCCGCGAGTGCTCGCGGCGCTCCCGGGCGTCGAGCTCGAGCGCGGGCGCGTCGTCGCGGACGCGCACGGGCCACCGGCAACCCGAAAGGTTCGCCGGCGGCGACTGCGTCAACGGCGGCAAGGAAGTCGTCAACGCGTCGCCGACGGCAGCAACGCCGCGCGCGCATCTCACGCGTTCTTGGGAGGCAAGCTGATGGCTGATCTGAGCACCAACATCGCGGGATCAAGAGCCCGAACCCGTTCTGGCTCGCCTCGGCGCCGCCGGCGAACACCGGCGAGCAGGTGATGCGCGCCTTCGACGCGGGCTGGGGCGGCGCCGTGTGGAAGACGCTCGGCGATCCGATCCTGAACGTCTCGAGCCGCTTCGGCGGCACTACGTCGCGGCGCCAGGTCATGGGCTTCAACAACATCGAGCTCATCACCGACCGCCCGCTCGAGGTGAACCTCAGCGAGATCCGCGAGGTCAAGCAGCGGTACCCGAAGCACGCGTCATCGTCTCGCTGATGACCGAGACGAAGCACGACTGGCAGGACCTCATCAAGGTCGAGGACGCGGGCGTCGACGGGCTCGAGCTCAACTTCGGCTGCCCGCACGGCATGTGCGAGCGCGGCATGGGCTCGACCGTCGGCCAGGAGCCCAAGCTCAACCGGAGATCACGCGTGGGTGAAGGAGTTCGCGAGCACGCCGGTGCTCGTGAAGCTCACGCCGAACACGGCGGACATCGTCGCACGGCCGCGCGGCGCAGCGCGGCGGCGCCGACGGCGTGTCGCTCATCAACACCATCAAGAGCATCATCAGCGTCGACCTCGAGCAGCTTGTCCCCGACCCGCGCGTCGGCGGGCGCTCGACCAACGGCGGCTACTGCGGCCCCGCGGTGAAGCCGATCGCGCTCCACATGGTCGCGGCCCTCGCGCGCGACGTGCGCGGGCTGCCCATCTCCGGCATCGGCGGCATCGCGACCTGGCGCGACGCGGCGGAGTTCATCGCCCTCGGCTCGACCGGTGCAGGTGTGCACCGCGGTGATGCACTACGGCTACCGCATCGTGGACGACATGATCGAGGGCCTCGAGGAGTACCTGCACCAGAAGAGCTTCGAGAGCTCGCGACTGGTCGGCGGCGGTGCCCGCGTACAAGGAGTGGGGCGAGCTCGATCTCTCGTACAAGCTGATCGCGAAGATCGACGCCAAGACGTGCATCGGCTGCCAGCTGTGCGTGATCGCGTGCAACGACGGCGCCCACCAGTGCATCTTCCCGCAGAAGACACGCGCGTGCCTCGCATCGACGAGACCGAGTGCGTCGGCTGCAACCTCTGCAAGATCGTCTGCCCGGTCCCGGACTGCATCTCCATGGTCGAGGTGGAAACGGCTTCAGCCCGCCACCTGGAACGAGCACGTCAACGAAGGCAAGGAGCTTCGCCCGAAGAAGGGCGCGCACTAGAAAGAGGGCCCGACGCCGGCTATCTGCAGGAAGCTCCCCAAGATAGCCGGATTTCGTCCGTCGGCAATTCCAAGCCCCCGGAGCTTTCGGACTCGACGACTCCGGTTTCACCCCTCCCTGGAGGTCACGCCCATGAGCAAAATCGTCCGCTGTGGCCTCATCCAGTGCGCAATCCGATCAACGACGAGACCAAGCCGGTCGCCGAGATCCAGAAGGCGATGCTCGACAAGCACATGCCGCTGATCGAGAGGCCGGGAAGAAGGGCGTGCAGATCCTCTGCCTGCAGGAGATCTTCAACGGCCCCTACTTCTGCCCCAGCCAGGACAAGCGCTGGTACGACGCCGCCGAGCCCGTCCCCGGGCCGACCACCGAGCTCATGCAGCGCCATGGCCAAGAAGCACGAGATGGTGATGGTGGTGCCGCTCTACGAGAGGGAGATGCCCGGCGTCTTCTACAACACCGCCGCCGTCATCGACGCCGACGGCAAGTACCTCGGCAAGTACCGCAAGCAGCACATCCCGCAGTGCGGCCGGGCTTCTGGGAGAAGTTCTATTTCAAGCCGGGCAACGGCGGCTATCCGGTCTTCCAGACGCGCTACGCCAAGGTCGGCGTCTACATCTGCTACGACCGCCATTTCCCCGAAGGCGCGCGCTGCCTGGGCCTGAACGGCGCGGAGATCGTCTTCAACCCGTCGGCCACGGTCGCGGGGCTCTCGCAAGCACCTCTGGAAGCTCGAGCAGCCCGCGCACGCGGTGGCCAACGGCTACTTCATGGCGCGCTCAACCGCGTCGGCACCGAGGCACCGTGGAACATCGGCGAGTTCTACGGGACGAGCTACTTCGTCGACCCGCGCGGACAGATCGTGAAGGCAGCGAGCGACGACAAGGACGAGGTGGTCGTCGCCGATCTCGACCTGGGCCTGATCGACGAGGTGCGCAAGACCTGGCAGTTCTACCGCGACCGCCGGCCCGAGGCCTACGAGGAGATCACGAAGAGATGAGCTGCCATCTTGATCAAGGGCGGCACGGTCGTCAACGCACGGGCGAGGCGCGCGCGGACGTGCTCGTCGCGGGCGAGACGATCGTCGCGGTCGGCCCGAACCTGCAGGCGCCGGCGGGCGCGGCGTCGATCGACGCCGGCGGCGCGTACGTCATGCCCGGGCGGCATCGACCCGCACACGCACATGGAGCTGCCCTTCATGGGCACCGTGGCGTCGGACGACTTCTTCACCGGCACAGCGCGGCGGCCGCCGGCGGCACGACGACGATCATCGACTTCGTCATCCCCGATCCGAAGGAGCGCCTCCTCGACGCGTACAGGAAATGGCGCGGCTGGGCGGAGAAATCGGCGGCCGACTACTGCTCCACGTCGCCATCACCTGGTGGGACGAGACCGTGCACGACGACATGGGGACGCTCGTGGAGGAGCACGGCGTCAACAGCTTCAAGCACTTCATGGCCTACAAGAACGCGATCATGGCCGACGACGAGGTCCTCGTCTCGTCAGCTTCACGCGCGCGCGCGAGCTCGGCGCGCTCTGCACGGTGCACGCCGAGAACGGCGAGCTGGTGTTCCGGCTGCAGAAGGACATTTTCGAGCGCGGCATCACCGGGCCGGAAGGCCATCCGCTCTCGCGTCCGCCGGCGGTCGAGGGCGAGGCCGCCGAGCGCGCGATCCGCATCGCGGAGGTGCTGGGTGTGCCGCTCTACATCGTTCACACGTCGTGCATCGACGCGCTCGAGGCGGTCACGCGCGCGCGCCACGAAGGCCAGCGCGTCTTCGGCGAGGTGCTCGCGGAGCATCTGGTCATCGACGACAGCGTCTACCGCAACCCCGATTGGAACTTCGCCGCGCGCACGTCATGAGCCCGCCGTTCCGCGCGAAGGAGCATCAGGAGGCGCTCTGGCGCGGCCTCCAGCCGGCATCCTGCAGACGACCGCGACCGATCATTGCTGCTTCTGCGCCCCGCAAAAACACGCCGGAAAGGACGACTTTCGCAAGATCCCGAACGGCACCACCGGCGTCGAGGACCGCATGGGCGTGCTCTGGCACCACGGCGTGAACACGGGTCGCCTGACGCCGAGCGAGTTCGTCGCGGTCACGTCGACGAACGCGGCGCAGATCTTCAACATCTACCCGAAGAAGGGCGCGATCGCCGTCGGCGCGGACGCCGACATCGTCGTCTGGGACCCCGCAGAAGTCGCGCACGATCTCCGCGAAGACGCATCACCAGAACATCGACTTCAACATCTACGAAGGCATGACCGTCGTCGGAAACGCGGCGATCACGCTGAGCCGCGGCCGCGTGCTCTGGGAGAACGACGCGCTCCAAACCGAAAAGGGTTGGGGCAAGTACGTGAGCCGCGCGCCCTTCGCCGATTACTGGGGCGCCCAAAGCTCCGCAACGAGCTCGCCACGCCGACCGCGGTCAAACGCGAGAAACCGAAGAAGTAGGAAGAAGCAGCCATGTCCGAGCTACCCATCATCGGTCACTGGATCGACGGCAAGAACGTCGCGGGCGACCATCGCTCGCAAGAGGTCTGGAACCCCGCGACCGGCGCCGCGGAGAAGCGCGTGCTCCTCGCCGACAAGAGACCGTCCACGCGGCGATCGCCTCCGCAGAGAAGGCGTACCCCGCGTGGCGCGCCACGCCGCCGCTCAAGCGCGCGCGCGTGATGAGCAAGCTCAAGAACCTGTGGAGAGAACGCGGAGAAGATCGCGTCCCTCCTCACCGCCGAGCACGGCAAGGTCGCGGGCGACGCGATGGGCGAGGTCCAGCGCGGCATCGAGAACGTCGAGTACGCGTCGTACGCGACCGAGCTCCTGAAGGGCGAGCACACGCGCAACGTCGGCCCCGGCATCGACTCCTGGAGCGAGCTCCAGCCGCTCGGCGTCTGCGCCGGCATCACGCCGTTCAACTTCCCCGCCATGGTGCCGCTCTGGATGTGGCCGATGGCGGTCGTGTGCGGCAACACGTTCGTCCTGAAGCCGTCGGAGCGCGACCCGTCGAGCGCGCTGTTCGTCTCGCAGCTCGCGCTCGAGGCCGGCCTTCCGCCCGGCGTCCTCAACGTCGTCAACGGCGACAAGGAGGCGGTCGACACGCTCCTCGACGACCCGCGCGTCCAAGCGCTCGTTCGTCGGCTCGACGCCGATTGCAGAATACATCTATTCGCGCGGCTGCGCGGCAGGGCAAGCGCGTCCAGGCGCTCGGCGGCGCGAAGAACCACGCGGTCGTCATGCCGGACGCCGACATCGACAACGCCGTGAACGCGCTCATGGGCGCGGCGTACGGATCGTGCGGCGAGCGCTGCATGGCGATCCCGATCGTCGTCGCGGTGGGCGACGCGACCGCGGACGCGGTCGTCGCCGGCCTCAAGGACGCAGATCGCGAAGATGAAGGTCGGCCCCGGCACCGACGGCAAGAACGACATGGGCCCGCTCGTGACGAAGCAGCACTTCGAGAAGGTGAAGGGCTACGTCGAGCAGGGCGTGAAAGAAGGCGCGAAGCTCGTCGTCGACGGCCGCGCGTCAAGGTCCCCGGCCACGAGAATGGCTACTTCCTCGGCGCGTGCCTCTTCGACGACGTGAAGCCGGAGATGGTCATCTACAAGGAAGAGATCTTCGGACCGGTCCTCGGCGTCGTCCGCGTGAAGACGCTCGAAGAGGCGATGAAGCTCATCAACGACGCACGAGTACGGCAACGGCACGTGCATCTTCACGCGCGACGGCGAAGCCGCGCGCTACTTCACCGATCACATCTTGGTCGGCATGGTCGGCGTCAACGTGCCGCTCCCGGTGCCGGTCGCGTACCACTCGTTCGGCGGCTGGAAGCGATCCCTCTTCGGCGATCTCCACGCGTACGGCCCGGACGCGGTCCGCTTCTACACGAAGCGGAAGACCATCACGCAGCGCTGGCCGTCCGCGGGCGTGCGCGAAGGCGCGATCTTTTCAGCTTCCCGTCGACGAAGTGACCGGGGGCGGTGTCACGCCGCCTTGCGACCAACGACCACGCGCTCGACTCCCTCGGAAACTGGCTGACCTCGATGGGTCTACGAACGCGTCCGCTCGTACAACATACGCACCTGCTTGGCTTGCCCCTCACCGCATTCGCACACCAGATGCCCTCCCGGCGCGAGCCACGGGAGCGCCTCCTTCACCAGGCGCTGGTGGATCGACAATCCGTATGGCCCAGCGTCGAAGGCTTCGCGCGGCTCGTACTCGAGCAGGTGTGCGCTCTCCTTCGCGAGCTTCCCCGTCGAGATGAACGGAGGCGAGGTCAGGATCGCGTGGACCTTCCCCTCGAGCGCATCGCTTGCGAGCGCGGCGAAAAGATCGCCGTGCCGTACGTGCACGCGACCGGTCCGCAGGACGCCGAGCGCTTGGCCGTTTCGCTGCGCGAGCGCGACCGACGCGGGCATCAAGTCCGTGCAGAATACATGCGCTCCCGGATGCTCCAGCGCGACCGTGAAACCGATGTTTCCCGAGCCGCAGCCGATGTCGACGACGATCGGCTTGGCAATTCCCGCGATGAGACGCAGCGCCTTCGTGACCACGCTCGCCGTATAGGCGCGGGGTGCGAGGACGCCCGGCTCGCACGCGAACTCGCGGCCCATGAAAGTCGCCCGACCGACCACGAACGCCCTTGGCGGCGATCTTTTCATGTTGCTCCTCGTTGCAATGTTGAGACCGAGGTACGACGCCGCTGGAAAGCGAACGTGACGGCGCCAACGAACGGACGTCAAACGCGTTTACGCCACGGACGCTTCGCGCGCGCCGGGTCAGCTTCGCTCACAGACCGACGATGGGACCCGACGCGGGCGCGTCGCCGAAGCCGTTCGCGGCGATGCCCATCGAGCGCAAGATCGTGCAGCCGAGTCGCTGGAACGGTTGAACGCCGGCGTCCACCAGCTTGCTGCGTCCCGTCGAGTCAGCGAGAGGGCCGCCGATGAGGACGATGGGGACGTTCGACAAGTTGTGATCGCCGCGGCCCATCTCGTTTCCCCAGACGATGAGCGTGTTGTCGAGGGCGCTCGAGCCATCGAAGTCGGGCGTCGCCGCGAGCGCGCTCGCGAGGCGCGCGACGACCGACGCGTAGTAGCGGTTGACGGTGACGAGCTTCGCCGTGTTGTCCGGCGAGCTGCCCGCGTCGCTCGTGTCGGCGTGCGCGAGTTGGCCGTGCGTGTCGAGGTTGATGCCCTCCCAGCCGAACATCCATTTCGCGCCCGCGTACCCGAGCTGCAAGCTGCCGACGCGCGCGAGTCCGCAGCCAATCGTCGTCGCGAGTGAGATCGACCATCGCGTCGACGAGCGCCGGGATGGCTTCGTCCGAGGACTGACGAGGAGACTCCGGCCGCGCGCGGTAATCGAACGGCACCGCCGGTGGCTTGCACTGCCGCGCAGCAAGGAGCGTTTGCAACGACCCCTCGAGCTGCCGGATCGACGTCTCGTGTGCGTCGAGCTTGGCGCCGCCCGCAGCGCCGACGCGCGTGCGCATGTCGCGCAGGTCGCCGGCCGCGGCGTCGAGCACGCTCTTTCGCCGCGCGAGCTGCGCCGCGACGTCCGCGGACGTCCTGCCCGTCGCGAAGAAACGCGCGAACGCGTCGAACGGGTTCAGCGTCGGGATCTTGTGCACGCCTGGGGCGATGTATAGAAAACGATCGCCGATGGCCGAAGCCGGGCTTGGGGTACGGCTCGAACTGCGACGCGACGACGGCGAGAGCGAGCGAGTCGGTGTCCCACTTCTGCGCGACCATTTGATCGACGGAGGGGCCGCCAGCCCAGGGCGAGCCCGCGACCGACATCATCGGCGCGCCGCTGTAGAGCCGCGTGAAGCCCATGTCGTGCTCGTTGCCCGTCGTTCCGAACGCGTCGTGCGGGATCTCGAGCCCGCGCACGACGGTGGTGCGCGCGGCTACGGAGGGCAGCGAGAGGAGAGGCTCGAGGATCGGCGACGTGAAGCCCGAGTACGGCCAGAAGTTCGATTGCTGCGTGCCGTTGCTCTGCATGACGAGGATCAAGACGCGGAAGCGGCTTCCGCAGCGTGCCGTCCGTGCGCCGCGCGAGCGTCAGCGACGCGAGCAACCCGCCGAGCATGGTGCCGAATCCGCGACGACCGATCTTCATCACGGCGCCCCCTGGCGGACGACGAAGAGATCGCTCTCGACGAACGAAACGACGAGATCGCTGATTCGCGTTTTCGTGTCGAAGCCGTTCGACGAGGCGACGATGTCAGGCGTCGCGTTCGCGGCTTCGGGCGCGCCCATCGCGAATCGGAACACCTGCTTCATGAAGCACATGCGGAGCGCGTCGCCGTCGAGCAGCCTCCGAGACAACTCGGTGACGCCGACGAACGGCCCATCCCCGCCTGCGCTGTTCATCAGCGTTCCGGACGTGTCGATCGGATAACCGTTTTCGGTCGTTCGATATGCGCCCATCGTATCGAATTCCTCGAAGCCGAATCCGATGCCGTCGATCGCGGCGTGGCACGTCTGGCACTGGGGGTTCGCGACGTGCGCGGTGAAGCGGTCGCGCGTCGTGTGCGTGTCTGGCGTCGACGGAGGAACGCGCGATATGCCCGGCGGCGGCGCGGGCGGCGGCGCGCACAAGAGCGCGTCCAGCACGAACACGCCGCGCGCGATCGGTCCCGAGTCGGCGGCGCTCGCGTGGACCGAAAGCCACGCCGGCCGCGTCAGGATCCCGCCGCGCCGTGAGGGGTCGAGGGCGACGCGCTTGAGCGTGCTCCCGGCGGGTCGCAGGCCGTACACGGCCGGCAACGGATCGCGCAGGAACCCCGTCGACGACGAGAAGAGCTCCGTGAGCGACCCGGTCGACGACCAGAGCACGTCGTCGAAGAACGCGTTGACGTCGTCGTCCATCGCTCGCGCGAGCTCCGGCGGAAACGACAGCGGCGGCATCTTTTCCGTGTATGCGATGTCGTCGAGAGAGAGCCACTGTCGCAAGAACGTGCGCCACTGCACTTGCGCCGCGGGTGTCGCGAGGAGCCGAAGCGCTTCGCGGCGCCTCGCCGCGGCTTGGGAAAGTTCCCCGGACGCAGCCGTCGCGAGCAACGTGTCGTCGGGCGGGTGGCCCGTGACGAAGAACGCGAGCTCGGAGGCGATTTCGTAAGGTGCGAGCCGCGTCGCGCCGCCCGTCGTCGTGCCGATCTCCTCACGATAGAGAAACGCCGGAGACTGGAAGATCGCGGCAAGCATCGTCTCGAGCGCGACGTCGTCCGTGGCCGACGTCCTCGTTTGATCGTAGAGCGCGACGAGCCGCGCGCCTTCGCCGTCTCGCAGCGGGCGGCGGTATACGCGCGGCGCGAACCGAGAGACGACGACGTCGCGACACGCCGCCGGCTCGCAGCTCTCGAGCACGTTGGGCTCGCGGCGTGTGACGACCGCCTCGGCGACCCGCCACGCGACCGCTTCGAAGCGCGCGGCTTGGTCGGTCTGCATCATGAGCAAGTCCGGCCCGTTGTCGAAGCCGATGGCCGTGGTCTCCGCGAGGAAGTCGTCCTTCGTCACGAGGTCGCCGGTCAAGTCGGCGTACGCGTTGCAAACCTCACGCACCGAGAGACGTCGCAGTCGCGCCGATGATCCGTCGGCGGCGATCGCCGCGGGCAGGGGATGCACCGTCTCGCCCATGTAGCAAGCGGCGAGCAGCACGCACCCGGCGAGTGGCGCCCGTGACATCTCTTGGAGCTTACGATCTCTGGCAGGGGTGCACGAGTCGCGATGCCGCCTATTTCCCGGTGGCCATGAAGTTGTCGTACGTGTAGTTGCCGACGTAGTCGTCGCCTTCCGAGAAGCCCACGGATCCTGCGGTGACGATCTGGTTGACGTCACCATCCTGGATCTGGCTCGTGCCGATGGAGACCCAGCCGTTCCCGGTGAACTGCTCCACCCTCCCCAAAAGGTTGACGGGAGACCCTCCCATCGCGCTCAGGGTGAACCGGTAGGTCTGCCCGCTCGTGAGCTGCGACGAGAGCGGAAATGTCGTGAGCGTGAAGTAGTTCGCGCCCCCTCGGTTGCGCGCGATGATCATGTTCGCCGTTCCGCCGCTCGCCGGAAACAGCAGGTAGTCGTCGAGCGTGGACTGCAGGACGACCGTCGACGTCTGGATGCGGACGTGGAGCTGAGGCCAGGCGCCGGAGTTTGGGCCGTAATTCACCTCGATCGACGCGGTGACGTCGGTGACGTTCTCGCTGGGCGGGCGATAGGCGACCTCGTCTCTGTAGTCGAGGCCGATCGACTTGGTTTGGACCACGCCGCTCGCGATCGAGAACACCGGCTGCTTCTCGATCCAGCCGTTGCCGAGCACGCTCGCGTCGGCGCGATTGAAGTCGTCGGTGAAGGTCCACGTCGCGACGTCGGCTCCCGCATCCGCCGTCGTGTCCCCCGGCGCATCCCCTGGCGAGCCGTCGCCGACCGACACGTCCGGACTCCCAGCGTCGAACCCGAGCCCATCGAGATTGGTCAGGACGGAGCACGCCGCCACACCGCTCATCGCGAGCACCGAGACGCCAAGGAACCCGCGCGCCATTCTCGGAGCATAACACCGCGAGCCAGGAGCCGTTTCGGCCGATGTCCTTCGCGTCGTAGTAGTTCGGGACGCCGTTCGTCGTGATGGTGGCTGCGCCGAATTTCCGCGCGCGAGGATGACGACGCGGAGCGCGATCACGCCCTCATGAAATGTCTCTCATGTCGATCGCTTCGTGGACCGTTCGGGCGTGACAGCGGTGTTCGCGGTAGACTGAGGACATGGGCCTCTGGAACCGTGGTGTCTTGGTTGCGCTCCTCGTGGCGGCGAGCTGCGCCACGGGCGAGGCGACCAAGGGTGGCTCGGACGGCGGCTCCGACGTCGTAGAACGGTGACGGTGCACCGCCCGCCAAGTGCGACGGCGGCGTCTGCAATCAAGACGGCGACGGTGTGCCGGACACGAGCGACAAGTGCCCCGGACACCGCCGAAGACCGCCGTCGACAAAGTGGGCTGCGCGGACTCGCAGCTCACAGGCGAAGTTGAACCCGGCGTGGCCGCCGTATGGCATGACGTGGACGCCGTCGGGCGACCTCGGTCGAGCGGGCGGCCTCACGTGGACGTACACGAACATCCAGCGCGGAGACCTGTTCCACATCTATTGGATCGTATGCGACGACCCGGCGGAGCCGTGCGGTCTCTCGCTGGACGGTCCGATCGACGTCCCGTCCGAGAAGTGGACGTACAGCGCGACCGACTCCGACCTTCCGAATGGCAAGCTCGTCCTCACCAACGCGACGAACATCTTGCTCGCTGACAACTCGAAGGTCCCGGTCTTCGGCCGATTGACGATCACGATCGTCGACTCGAACAACGTCGCGATCCCGTTCACGGACGTGGGCACGCTCGGCGTCACCGCGCGCGACGGCAAGTACGGCGCGGAGATCAAGGGCGCCGGATTCAAGGTCGTGGCGATCGGCGAGGTGGAAGACTCGACGAACCAAACGTGGACGCCGTACCTCGACTACTACGACGCCGCCGCGACGCCGGACACGGGTGACGCGGGCGGCAACGTGTACATTTCGTACGGCGGATACTTCTACGACAAGTGAGCGCACACACGATGGCAGCGAAGACGATGTTCTCGAGCGCGGCGCTGGCCATGCTCGCCGCGTGCTCGAGCGGGGCCGTCGGACAGAACGACGCATCGACGGACGCGACGACCGACGCCGCACAAGAGGCGGCCGTCGTGACGTGCACGACACCCGGCGCGGCGTGTCCGGGCGGCGGGAAGTGCTTCTTCGCGGTCGGCGACTGTTCGGCGACCACGGGCGTGTGCGCGGATGACTCGGCTTGCGCCGGCGCGAGCACGGAATCCGTGTGCGGCTGCGACGGCACCCAACCCGTGGTCCCGCAGTGCGGTCCGGGCGGATATGCGCTCGCGAAAGCCGCGCACTTCGGCCCCTGCGCCGCCGATGCCGCAACGGATTGATTCATGCGCCCACTTTAGAAAGCTCCCGAGGTGCCTGCACGCGGCGCCAGAGGAAGTACGAGAGCGCCCAGAGCACGCCGGTGCCGCGGCCCAGCCCCACGCCTCCGGGCCATCGCCCACCGCGACGTGCGCGATCAGCGCCGAGGCGAGGGTGATCGCGAAGCCGGCGTAGGCCCACTCCTTGAGCCGCGCCGGCACCGGCGCAAGCAGCATCGCGACACCGAGGAACTTGGCCCACGACAGCTCGACGCGGAAGTAGCCGGGGAAGCCGAGGTGCGTGAACGCCTCGGCCACCTGCGGTAAACGCAGTTGCGCGTAGGCGGTGAAGCCATCTGCAGGCAGAAGAGCGCGGTGACGACCCAGAAGCCGATGATCATTCCTTTTGAGCGGCATGGCTTCACTTCCGCGCTCGGCAGCCCGACGCCGAACTGCTTGGCGTACTCGGCGTTCAGCCGCTGCCAGCCGCCGAACTTCATCGCGTCGCGGACCGACGATGCGGCCGAGGGGAGCGCCGCTGAGCAGGCGGTCCAGGACATCGAAACAGATGTGCCACCCGGCGGCGCCCATCGCGATGAAGCGGCGATCGATGTTGGTCCACAGCGTCAGGCGCGTGCCGCCGCCCAGCGGCCTCGAGCTGCCAGCGCATGTCGAAGCCGCCCCAGTTGTACTCGAGCACCTTGGGCGCGTCGGCTCGCGTCACCGTCGTTTCGGTGACGCTGCGGCGTGGGCGCGCCCACCGTGGTGAGCTTCACGGTGCTTCCCGCTGCAGCCAGGCTCCCGTCGGCGTCGAACGGCGCCCACTCGCGCAGATGCGCGGGTCGGTGAGCGCCTGCCCAGACCTTCTCCGGCGAGTGGCGCAGCTCGCGCACGAGTACGAGCGTCCACTTCTCTCCGTCCTTTCGACTTCGCCCGCGGCCGGTCCGGGCGTGTACTGCTCGCGATCGGTCATGTTCTCTTCCTTGTCTTCCTTTTCGTCTGGCGTCGGTTCGATCCATCCGGTCGAGGTGCCGTTCCAGCGCGTCGACGTGGGTCGACCAGAAGCGGCGGAACGGCGCGAGCCAGGCGTCCATCTCCTGAAGCGGCTCGGGTCTCAGCCGGTAGAGACGGCGCTGCGCGTCCACGTGGCCTCCACGAAGCCGGCCTCGCGCAGCACCCGCAGGTGCTTGGAGACGGCCGGCTGCGGCATCCGCAGCCGGCGCTCGATGTCGCCGACCGACTGTTCCGACGAGACGAGCAGGCTGAGGATCGCGCGGCGGTTCGGCTCGGCGATGATCTCGAAGACGGATTCCACGCCCTTTATATACTCCGCAGGTATATACGTGTCAAGGAATATAATACGCGACGCCTCCAGATGTGCTCAGATCGCGCGAATGTCGGAGAAGAGCCCGCCGGCAAATCTCTGGGGTCGAGAGGTCCTGCTCGAGCGCGAAGAGCTTCTGCGCGAAGCCGAACAGATCGCCCACATCGGGAGCTGGGCGTGGGACATGAAGACCGGAAAGGTCGCGTGGTCCGACGAGCTCTATCGGATCCTCGGGCGCGAACCCGACGGGGAGGCGACGTTCGAGAGCTTCATCGAAGGCATCCATCCCGACGATCGCGGCGCGGTGCAAGCGCTCGCGATGCGCGCTTCGAGCGGGGACGTCGCCGAGCGCGCCGAATACCGAGTGCTTCGCCGTGACGGAACGATTCGCGAGATCTTGGGGCTCGCCCAGATATTCCGCGACGAAGAGCGGCGTCCCGCGGCGCATGGTCGGCGTCGCGATGAACATCACCGAGGTCCGAAAGCTCGAGCACGATCTCCACCACGCGCAGAAGATGGAGGCGCTCGGGCGGGTCGCGGGCGGGCCTCGCGCACGACTTCAACAACCTGCTGACGATCATCCTGCTCAACAACGCGGCGCTCAAGCGCGCAGACGCCGTCACGCGGGAGGCTTCCAACAAATCGAAGAAGCGGCGACGAGCGCCGCAGCGCTCACGACGCAGCTCTTGGCGTTCAGCCGACGCTCTCCGCGCACGCCGCGCGTGCTCGACGCGAACCAAGTCGCTGCGCAGTCACTCGAAAATGATCGAGCGCCTCATCGGCGAAGAGATCCGCACGACGTTCGAGCCGAGCCGAGCCGCCGTCACGCTCGTCGCCGACGAAGCGCAGATGCATCAAGTGATCCTCAACCTCGCGCTGAACGCGCGCGACGCGATGCCGGGAGGCGGAGCGCTGTCGGTCACCATCAATCGCGTCGCGCTCGAGACGAACGGATTGTTCGTTCGCATGTCGCTCCACAATTCGGGAACGGGAATGAGCGAGGAGACGCGCGCGCGCCCCCCAGAGCCGTTCTTCACCACGAAAGAGCCCGGAAAAGGCACGGGGCTCGGCCTCGCGATCGTGTTCGGCATCGTCTCGCAGAGCGGCGGGTTTCTCGAGGTCGAATCCGAGCGGGGCCGTGGCTCGACGTTCCACGTTTTCTTGCCGTACGTCGACGAGCCGGTCGCGCCAGCGGACGCGCCCGCCGTTGCCGAGCCGCGCTCCGGCTGGAGGCTTCGTGATGCTCGTCGAGGACTCCGACGAAGTGCGCGCCGTGCTCGAGCGCATCCTGAGGCACGCGGGCTACGACGTCGCCTCCTTCGCTCGGCCTGCGCTCGCGCTCTCGAGTCGTGGGAGCCGATCGACGCTCGCGTCGCCGTGCTCGTGACGGATCTCGTCATGCCCGACATGAGCGGGCGCGAGCTCGCTCGACGCTTGCGAGAGCGCCGAGGCGATCTGCCGGTCGTGTTCCTCACGGGCTACGACCCCCTCCGGTGCGCGCGAGCTCGTCGGCGAGCGCATTTGGTGCCTGACGAAACCGGTGACGGAAGAGCGCTTCCTCGAGACGGTGCGCGAAGCCGTCAAGGTGTAGGGGATTCGCCGCGGCCGCTCGTTCGTAGATCGAACATGCAAAGATATCCTCCCGATTTGCGTCTGTCTCGCGGCGTGCACGCCGTCCTCCACGAACGAAGGCGCGGTCTCTCCAATCAACCCGACGAGCGCCGATGCCCGCGCGGCCGCGACGTCCATCGACGCGTTCGGCGCGGATCTCCACGCGGCGCTCCCGAAGGACAAGAACCTCTTCTACTCGCCGACGAGCATCGCACTCGCGCTCGCGATGACCGAGCAGGGCGCGCATGGCGCGACGAAGGACGAGATTCGACAAAGTGCTCCACGCGCCACCGGGCGCGTCGACCTACGCCGCGCTCATGGCGCGCTTCACGGCGAGCAAGAGCCCCGAGGTCTCGATCGCGAACCGCATCTACACCGACAGCTCAGCTCGCGATCGAACCAGGTTCGGGAAAGTCGCGCCATCGGAGAGCGTCGACTTCATCCACGACTCCGAGGGCGCGCGGAAGAACATCAACGCGTGGGTCTCGGATCGCACGCGCACGCTGATCCCCGAGCTCATCGGACCTCGCGTGCTCGATTCAGACTCGCGCTTCGTGCTCGCTCAACGCGATTTTTACTTCAAGGGCGCGTGGGCGACCCAGCGTTCCAGACGCACGCGCGACGCGCGACGAGGCGTTCCCACGGCGCGACCGAGTCGAAGACGCCGATGATGCACGCGGCGCTCGCCGCGGGCCTCGGCTCGCACGCGGACGCGCACGTGCTCGACCTCCCGTATCGCATGAAGGACGGCCCCGAGATGTCAATGACAATCGTCCTCCCCGACGCTGGGCACTCGCTCGGCGAGGTCGAGACGACGTACGAGCACGAAGGGCTCAGCGCCGTTCGCCTCCGCGACGTCGCCGGCAGACGAGGTCGTCGTGACAATCCCGAAGATCAGGAGATCAGCGCCGAGCTCGAGCTGGCCGGAGACGCTCGGAGCGATGGGCATGCCCACGGCGTTCACGAACAACGCGGATTTCACGGGCGTCACGCACACCGAGCCGCTCAAGATCTCGAAGGTGATTCGCAAAGCGTACGTCGACGTGAACGAAGAGGGCACGGTGGCCGCCGCTGCGACCGCAGTCGTCGGCGTGAAGGCCACGGCCGTCATGGTCACCCTTTAGTTCCGCGCGGATCACCCGTTCTTGTTCTTCGTGCGCGATCGCGGGACCGGCGTCGTCCTCTTCGCGGGCCGGTTCGTCACGCCGGCGTGAGGATCGCGAACACCGCACCCTGCGGGTCCATCAGCGTCGCAAAGCGGCCCGCGGACGCGCTCATCGCGGGCGAGATCACGCGACCGCCGACCGTCGTCTTCTTCACCGTCACGTCGCAGTCGTCGACCTGGAAATACGGAAGCCGATGCGACGGCACGTTCGCGGGCGCTCGGCTCGGCATCGGCATCATGCCGCACGACGCGCGCTCTCGCTTCTTCGGCTGCCGGCGACGAGCCCCGCGTCCGTGGGATCGTCAATCGCCCCCATGCGTCCGGCGTCCATCACGTCCAGCGGCGGCACGATGATCTTCGCGCCCGCGGCGCGTGCCTTCGCGACCGTCGCGTCGACGTCGCTCACGGTGAAGTAGCAGGTCCAATGCGGCGGCGCGCCGAGTCGCCGTTGGATCTCGTTCAGCGTCGTGATCGCCGCGGCGTCGCGCTCGCCGCGCTTGGCGATCGCGTAGGGCGCATCGACGAAGGTCCAGCCGAAGAGCGGCGCGTAGAAGCTCTTCGCCGCGTCGACGTCGGTCGTGCCGAGGTCCGCCCACGAGAACATCCCGGGGTCGTGCTTCGTGTGAGTCGTCACGCCGCGCGCTCCGCGCCCCAACCCGTTGTGTGCCGCGCGATCGCGTAGATCGCGCTGAGCCACAAGATCTGGCCGGGCGTGATGAACGGCTTGCCGCTCGTCATGAAGCCGACGCTGATGTCGCGCTCCGGATCTGCCCAGCCGACGACGTTGGTGAAGCCGACGTGACCGTACGCGCGAGCGGATCGCAGTCCGTAGAAGCTCACGAACGGCGTGCCGAGCATGAAGCCGGTGCCGTAGCGCACGGGCAGGCCGAGGAACGAGTCGATCTCGAGCCACGACTGCTCCGCGACCGCGCGGCGGATCGTGCGCGGCTCGAAGATGCGAACGCCATCGAGCGCGCCGCCGCGCAGGAGCAGCTCGAAGAAGCGCGACGCCTCCTCGGCCGTGCCGATGATGTTCCCCGACGGCACGATCGCCGTGAGGAAGAGCGGATCGTTCGAGATCGCCGTGGCCTCCTCGAGCCCCGCGCCGAGCGCGCGCGCCATGAGCCAACTCTGAGGCGGTAGCGATGGCAGCCCCGTCGTCGCGTTCTCGGCGACCTCGTGGACGCGACGCGCGTCGATGCCGTAGCCGAACGTCTCGAAGCCGAGCGGGTCGAGGATCTCGCGGCGCAAGAACGTGCGAATGTCCGCGCCGGTCACGCGCTGGACGACCTCTCCGATCACGTAGCCGCCCGTGAGCGCGTGGTACGTGAGGCGTCGCCCAGGCGTCGAGATGGGCCTCGCGTTGCAGAGGATCTCGACGATGCGCGGCCAGTCCGCGAGCAGCTCGAGGTTCATCGGCGCCTCGCGCACCGTCGGGATGCCGGCGCGGTGCGTGAGGACCTGGCGGATCGTCACGCGGTCCTTTCCGTGCGGCGCGAACTCCGGCACGTACTCGACCACGGCGTCGTCGAGGTGAATCACGCCGCGCTGCTCGAGCAGGTGCGCCACCATCGAGGTCACCGCCTTCGACGCGGAGAAGAAATCGAAGAGCGAGTCGTAGCGAATGGGGACCTTCGGCGCGTCGCGCTTCGCTCCGGGCGCGTTGCCGCGGAGGTGACCGATCGCGCGCTCGAGCACGATGAGCCCGTGCTTGCGCACGCAGACCGAAATCGCGGGGTGGAGCCCGCTTCGATAGAGCCGCACGACCGCGCGCCACATGGCCTCGACGTCGTCGCGCGTGAGCCCGGCGTCGCGAGGATCGCGCTCGCGCGGGCTCCGGCTCGTGACGCCCTCGACGTCGCCTACGCGGACGTGATCTTCACCCTCATCATCGCATCTCGAGGAGCGGCAGCTCCCGAAATCGAACGCGTCGACGGGATCGTCCTCGCCTCCGGCGAGCACGGCAGCTGCACATGGACCACCGTCTCGAGGAGCGCGCGCGCGACATCATCTTGTGGCGCCGCGGGACCGCTGCGCGTGGGGCGACCGGGCTGCAGCCCTGAGCGCGAATGTACGCTCCGATGCGCGAGTGAACGTGCCGCGCTGCCCGGACCGCGAACGCGCAGCGCGTCGGGAGTCGCGCGTCGCGGAATCGCCCGAGCGGTAGTAGGCATCGGCGCGCAGGAGCAGCTCCTCGGTGGCTGCGCTGACCGCGCCGACCGCCTCGAGCGGAAACGGGCCGCCGAGCCGGACGTGCAGATTCGAGACGCCAGCTTCCTTCAGGAGCTCCTCCGGCAAGTAGAGCCTGCCGTGGTGCCATCTTCGGAGACGGTGCGCGCGACGTTCGTCAGCTGCATCGCGATGCCGAGGTGCGCCGCGTCCCAGAGCGTGGCGCGGTCGCGAACTCCCATCACGTGACACATCATCAGCCCCAGCGTCCCGGAGACGCGGTAAGCGTGCGTGACCAGGTCTGCAGGGACTCGACGTCGCCCCGACGCCTCCATCGAGAGCCCCGCGAGGAGTCGTCGAAGACACGCGCGGAACGGACCGACGCAGCAGCTCTCGCGTCAGGCAGCATCGATCGACGAGCGGCTCCAGCCGTACACGAGTCATCTCGCCCGCAGCTCAATGATTCGCGCACCTCACCTCCGCCAGACCAGCACGCCCCGCGCATCCCCCAAACCGCCCCAGCAAAGCTCCCCCCACCTCACACAACACCAACACCAACCGAACACCACGCCCCCCCCACGACACGCGCCCGTCAGCGCCCCGAAAGCCAGCCTCGCATCGCCATCAGTGCACCAGCATCGATCCGGCGTCCGGCGTGACCTCGACGTGGAGGTGGTTGAAGTGTTGCGCGTTGAAGTTGGGCGTGAGCATGACGTTGAACGTCGCCTTGTCGGCCGCGTCGCACACGATGGTCCAGAGCTCGTTCGGTCGCGAGGGGCAGGTTGCGGAGCCTATTTTTCCGTGGAAATCGCGCTGCACGTTGAGCGTCGTGCCGTCCTTGCGGCGAAGCTCCGCGATGTCGACCGCGAGCCCGCCGCAGTGCTGCTTGCCGTCGTACTTCGCCGTGCACCCGAACTGCGCGCGCGGGCGGTACGCCGAGAGGTGGATCATCTCGACGACGCCGCGCTTGCTCACGGCGCCCGAGAAATCGTCGAGCGCGAGCACCAAGCGACAATCGAAGATCTCCATCGCGGCCTTCTCGCGCTCCGCGGGCGTGAGGAGCGAGTGGATCGTGACTCCGCCCGCGAGCGGTCCGCGAAGGCGCACCGGCGCCATCACGCCGAGCGTCGGCGCCGCCTCGACGAACGGGACGTGGCGCCTCGAGAGCTCCGCCTCGCACGTCGCTTTGTCCATCGCGGCGTAATGGACGTTCGGCGCGTCCTCTCGCAGGATCGCGACCGCGTGCTGGCCGGTGGGATCGGGCTCCCAAAACGGCCCCGTCGAGACCTGCGCGGTCGGCGCCGGCTCTGCCAGGGTCGTCGGTATCTCGACCGGCGCGTGCACGACCGCGCGCTCCTCCGTGTTGGGCGGAGGACGCGTCTCGCAGGTGCCGAGCACGCACACGACGAAGGCCCACGTCGCCCGCATGCTCGAATCATAAGCCCGCGGCTTCTCCCTCGCCAAAGGTGGTGCTAAGGCGAAATCCATGGATTCCAAAGAGATGGTCGAGCTGTGCCTGAAGCACACGCTCTTTTCATGGTCTGCCACCGGCAAGGTCGACCCCATCCCCCTCGCGCGCGCCGAAGGCGTCTGGCTCCACGCGCCGGACGGCAGGAAATGGCTCGATTTCAACGCGCAGCTGATGAGCGTCAACATCGGGCACGGCCACCCTCACGTGGTGAAGGCGATCCAGAAGCAAGCCGAGACGCTCTGCTACGCGGGTCCGAGCATGGCGACCGAGATCCGCGCGAAGCTCGGAAAGCGCCTCGCGCAGCTCGTTCCGGGCGACATCAACACGTTCTTCTTCACGCTCGGCGGCGCCGAGGCGAACGAGAACGCGATCAAGGCCGCGCGCCTCTTCACGGGCCGGCAGAAGATCATGGTGCGCTACCGCAGCTACCACGGCGCGACGCACGGCGTGATGTCGCTCACGGGCGATCCGCGGCGCCTTCCGAACGAGCCCGGCATGGCCGGCATCGTCCGCGTGATGGATCCTTGGCCGTACGAGTACTCCTTCGGCAAGAACGACGACGAGATCGTCCGGAACAACCTCCAGTACGTCGAAGAGATCATCCAGTACGAAGGCACCGACAAGATCGCCGCGATGTTCATCGAGACGGTCACCGGCACGAACGGCATCCTCCCGCCGCCGAAGGGCTACCTCGCGGGCCTCAAGGCGCTCCTCTCGAAGTACGGCATCTTGCTCGTATGCGACGAGGTCATGTGCGGATGGGGCCGCACGGGCAAGCTCTTCGCGTTCGAGCACGGCGGCATCGTGCCGGACATCGTCACGATGGCGAAGGGCCTCACGAGCTCGTACATGCCGCTCGGCGTGATGGGCCTCTCCGATCGCATCGCGAACCACTTCCGCGAGAACGTCTTCTACGGCGGGCTCACGTACAACGCGCACCCGATGTGCCTCGCCGCGGCCGACGCGGTCATCGACGTCATCGAGAACGAGAAGCTCGTCGAGCGCGCGGCGCAGATGGGCGAGGTCATGCGCGGCCACATGGCGCGCATGAAGGAAAAGCACGTCTCGATCCGCGAGCACCGCAACATCGGCCTCTTCGGCATCATCGAGCTTCAGAAGAACGCCAAGGGCGATCGCTTGGTGCCGTACAACACGACGCACCCCGCGATGGCCAAGCTCGGGAAATTCTTCCGCGACAGCGGCCTCTACACGGTCCTCCAGTGGGGCGGCATCATGTGCAACCCGCCGCTCACGATCAGCGAGGCGGAGATGGCGCAAGCGTTCGACATCATCGACAAGGGGCTCGCCATCACGGACGAAGCGTTCGAGCGCTGATCTGGCGCGGGACATGCAGTCGCACCCGTCGGGAGCCTGCATGAATCCGTCGAACTCGGCCGTCGTGGTGATCGCGGCCATCACCGCGCTCGTGTTGCTTCTCGCCACAGCGTGGCTTTGGCGGACACGTGCGCGGCATCACATGCTGCGGCTGACGCGCTGGAGCCTCTACGGGATCGCCGTGGTCGTGCTCCTCTTCGGGGCGACGATCGCATTCACGCAGGCCGTGCTCCAACCGGTCCAGGAGCGAACCGAAGCACTCACGGCGAACGCGCTCCCGAGCGTGAGACACCTCGCGCACGCGCGCACCGCGATCGTGAGGTTGCAGACCGCGACGCGAACGTACGTGCTCGCCGAGCCGGCGACCGACGCGCAGGCCGCGAGGCTGATGGAGGTCCTCGACGCGCGGCGCGACGTCAACCTGGCGCTCGCGGCGTACGCGCAGTTTCCGCAGTTCCCCGGCGAGCGCGATCGCGCGGTGAAGGTGGACGGCGCGCTCGCGCTCCTCGACGAGCACATGGCGCCGATTCTCGCGCGGTCCATGGTTCCGTCGCACCAGGCGTCGAACGACGAGGACGAGATCGAGTCGCTCCTTCCGTTCGTCGAGGCCGCCGACGTGTCGATCACCGAGCTCCAGCTCTTCAACCTCGACGAAGCGGCGAAGGCGGCGAGCTCCATTGCGGTGGCCAACGCGGTCAGCCGCGCGACCGCGCTTGCCCTGTCGCTCTTCAGCATCGCCACGGCCCTCATCGCGGGCGCGCTCGTGCTCCGACTGGGGCGAAAGCAGGCGCGGATGGCCGCCGAGCACGAGGCGGTCCTCACGGCGCGGGCCACCGAGCTCGAAGCGTTCGCCGGCCGCGTCGCACACGATCTCAAGAACCCGCTCGGCTCGCTCGCGCTCCGGCTGGCGGTGATGCAGCGTGACAGTGAAGCGGAGCGACGCGACCACCTCGAGAAGGCGCTTCGACAAGTCGAGCGGATGGACCACCTCATCGAGGGCCTGCTGACGTTCGCGTTCGCCGGCGCCAACCCGCCGCCGAACGCGCACGCGCAGCTCGGCGACGTGCTCGACGAGGTCATGGAGGAGCTGCGCCCCGCGGCGGACGCGGCGAAGGCCGATCTGCGCGTCGATCCGTTCCCGCCCCGCGAGGTCGCGTGCACGTCGGGCGCGCTCTTGAGCGTGCTTTCGAACCTCGTGGGCAACGCGGTGAAGTACGTCGGCGAAGGAAGGGAGCCCGCTCGTCAGATCGTCGTCCACGTCGACGATCGCGACGAGCGCGTGCGTGTCGAGGTCGCGGACACGGGCCCCGGCATCCCGGCCGACGCCGAGGCGCACGTGTTCGAGCCGTTTTGGCGCGTGAGCGGGACGCGTCAGCCCGGCGTGGGCCTCGGCCTCGCGACCGTGCGGCGCATCGTGGAAGCCTACGGCGGCCACGTCGGCGTTCGTTCTTCTCCCGGGCACGGCAGCGTGTTCTGGTTCGAGCTGCCCAAGGCGCAGCCGGCGTGATCCGCTCAGAGGTGGAACGAGTACACCTTGTTGTCGGCGCCGATGTAGACGTGTCCGTTCGCGGCGATCGGCGTCGTGAAGAGGCGCACGTTCGAGAGAGCGTCGGCGCCCGTGTAGACCTTCGTGCCCGTCTCGACGTCCCAGGCGCCTAGCGTTCCGCCGGCGAACCACACGAGCGCGTCGGCGCCCGCGCTCGAGCTCGTCGTGATCATCGGCTCGCCCTGAGACCCGCTGTTCGCGCACCACTCGACCGAGGCCGTCGGCGGCGTGCCGCTGATCTTCATCGCGATGATGTCGCCCGAGCCCTTCTTGCAGCCCAAGCCGGTCGCGCCGCCGTAGCCGTGCGCGATGAGCCACGTGTTGCCCGCGCTCGTGTTGACCCACGCGGCCGCGTTGATGATCTCGCCGCTCGCGACGTGCAGGCGGAAGACGCCGTCGTTCGCGAGCGCCGCGCCGATGCCGCCGAGGTTCGACTGATCGAGCAGGTAGACGTATCCGTTCTTGCCGAGCGCTGCGACGAGCTTCGAGGGCGACGCGTTCACCGCCGAGATCAGCACCGGCCCCGAGCCGCCGATGTCGATGTCGCCGCTGTCGAGCGCGATGTAGTTGTACGGAGCGAAATAATCGGCGGTCTGGTTCGAAAATGCGGGGCCAGGCTGGAGGCGGATGATGGCTTCTTGTCCGACCCACGTGCTGGCGCCGAACGCGTTGCCCGTCGCGATGAAGAGGTTCGTGCCGTCGCTCGCGATGCCGCCGGGCGACCAGCTGCCGGCGGCGCTCGTGTTCTGCGCGACCGTCGTGGCGAACGCGGTGGGCGTGCCGCCCGCGGGGTAGGGCACGCCAAGCACCCAGCCGTGGTAGGTGCCGCAGTCGCCGTAGTGGCCGCCGTACGCGACGTAGACCTTGCCGTTGACGAACGCGAGCGCGCTCCGCTCGTTCTGCACGACCGGGTTGAACGTCGTCGTCTGGTACGTCGCGGTCTTCGCGTCGACTGGGAAATTCGGGCGCTCGGCGCCGTCGTCGATCGAGAGCGCGTGGATCTCGTGCGTCTTGATCGTGCCGCTTCCGTTCGCTTGCGTGCCGATGACGGCGTCGAGGAACATCGTGCGCGACGCGGCGTCGATGACGGGCGTCCCCGTGATGCCGAGCGGCGAGACGTTGCCGCAGCCCGCGCCGGTCGACGCCGCGCTCGGGCCGATCGTCTTCTGCCAAACGACCGCGCCGGTCGTCGCGTCGAGCGCGGTGACTTGATTGCTCTCCGTCGCCGCGATGACCCAGTTCGCGGACCCCGTGCCCATCGCGACGTTGTCGACGTAGAGCACCTGCGCGTAAACGTGGCCCGCGATCGTTCCCGTGAACGTCATGTCGCGCTTCATCGTCGCGACGGCGGCCGTCGTGAACGTGGGCTGCGTGTACTGCGCGTCACGGTTCGGGTGGTGGTTGCGCTCGAGCACCGAGTCGCCGATCGACGAAGGCGGAGGCGCGTCGGGTTGAGCCGCGTCGGACGCGTCGCTTCCGACCGCCGAGTCACCCGAGTCACTTCCGAGGGGTGAGTCGGTCGTCGAGTCGGGGCCGCCGTCGGTCGCGCCGTTGTCACCGCCGCAAGCCGCAACACACGCCACGAGGACGAGAAGAAAGCGCCGCATCGCGTACCTCCGCAGATCTCAGGGTAGACCCATTCGAGTAAGCTCGCGACACCATGCCGAAGAAGGACGCATCGAAGGCCGAGTTCGTTCGCGCGTTGCCCGAGACGATGCCGGCGAAGCAGGTCGTCGAAAAGGCCAAGGACGCCGGCCTCAAGATCTCGACCGCGTACGTCTACGTGATTCGATCGCAAGCACGCGTCGGGCCGAAGAAGCCTTCCTCGAGCGCGAACGGCTCATCGTCTCCGCGCGCTCCCGCGCCCAGAGCTCCCAAGGACGCCGAGGCGCGGCTCATCGCGGCCGCGAGCGAGATCGGGCTCACGCGTTCCATCGAGATCCTCACGCAAGAGAAGGCGCGCATCATGCGCCTCCTGCGTTAGTGCTTCTCGTCCTCCGTGAGCTCATCGGAGATCTCGGTGTCTTCGTAAGTGGGTGCGTGCGTTTCCCCCGGAGTGGAGTGCCGCAAATGCCGTAGAATCGCGCGAGATGCGGCTTTGGTTTGGCGCGGTCACGACCACCTCGATCGTGTCGGCGGGTTGCGCGCTGGTGATCCCGCTCGACGATCTGCGCGGCGCGGACGCCGCGGCGCCGGACGCCTCGACGGACGCCGCGCTCGACGTGAGCGACGGATCACAGGACGCGGGCGACGCAAGCGACGCGGGCGAGGGCGGGCTCGGGCCGCGCGCTCCTCTTGAACGGCACGAACCAGTTCGTCGCGGTCCCCGCGTCGAAGGACTTCGACAAGAAGGCCGGCGGCTCGTTCACGATGACCGCGTGGATCCAGCGCACGGGAACGTTCTCGCACGACCTCGTGCTCTCCGTCTCGTATGGTCCGACCGCGGCCGCGTACGCGCTCGAGGCGCAGGGCAACGCGCTCATGAACTATTGGGACGGCGTCAGTCACGTCGCGACGTCACCCGCTCCGTTCGTCGCGTCCGAGTGGCACCACGCGGCGGTCGTGATCGACACGGGCACCGTCGCGCGCGCGTATTTCGACGGCGTCCAGGTCGGCGGAGGCGCAGCGGACGACACGCCGCGCACCTGCACCGCCGTGATGATCGGCGCGAGCAATTTCGGCGATTTTCTCCCGGGCGCGATCGACAACGTTCGCTTCTATGCGCGCGCGCTCACGACCGCCGAGGTCGTCGTCGACATGAACCAGTGAGCGCTCGTCACATCAGCCCCGCCTCGTTCGCCTTCGCGGCGACGTAGCTGACGCACACAGGACGCGAGTTGAAATCGGAGTAGTCCTTCACGGGATCCGCGGTCGTCGGATCGTGCGGCTTCGTGTTGATCAACGTGACGTGAACGCACCACTCGGCGCCCGCGTCGCAGCCCGATTGGCTCGCGTCGTTGTCCCAGAACCCGCCGAGCGACGCGTACGCGCTTCCGAGGCTCGCCATGTCGCCGTGGTTCGGCGAGAGCGTCGCGCCGTCGTGCGAGCCCACGAAATAGGCGTTCTTCAGGCGCTCGATGGCCGCGGTCGTGAACCCTCCGCCGCCGTCGAGATCGAAGTACACGATCCGCTTCTTCGTGACGTCGTTCGGATCGGCGCCCGACGCGAGCTGATCGAAGAGCTCGTGCGCGACGAAGCTCCCGCTCGAGTGGCCGACAGCGAGGATGAAGTGCGTGCCCGCGCCCACGAGCGGGATCATCGCGGCGGCGATCTTCGAGTTGCCGATTTCCTTCTGCGTGTAGCCCGGGTCGGCCGGACCTTGCACCGCCCAGATGTATCGGACGCCGCGCTTCTCGAGCGTCGCGCGGTAGAGGGCGGTCGCCCACGCCTCGGCGGACGCGAGGTCGACGTCGTAGCCCGCGTACGCGATCGCCATCGAGCTCCCGAGCGGGTTCTCGGTGTCCTTCGACGCGACGCCGTAGCCCACGGCGCCGCCGGTCTTCCAAGGGATCTGGTCGACGTCGGGGACGCTCGGCGCGTCGACCGCGGCGTCCGCCTTGGGCTTCGAGGCGTCGACCAACGCGGGCGCGTCGACCTGGGCATCGGGCGGATCACCCGCGTCGGGCGCGATCCACGCGTCGTCGCTCGAGCAGCTCGCGAGAACGAGCGCGATCGATGCCGTGAGCGTACGCACGCGCGCCATCCTGCGATCTTCGTACCACGCGTGCGCGCCGAGTTTTCGCGCGGCCGGGCGCGCGGCCTCGCTTGGCGTCGCGACCGCCTCGCGAAGACGTGCGAGCATGGCGCATGGACGTCACCATCCGCAAGGCGACGGAAGACGACTTCACCGCGCTCGGACGCATGGCCGCCGAGCTCGTGCGGTTTCACCACGCGCTCGACGACAAGCGCTTCTTGATCGTCGACGACATCGAGCATGGCTACGGTCGCTGGCTCGTTCGCGAGTCGACCAACGAAAAGGCCGTCGTCCTCGTCGCGGAGCTCGGCGGCCAGGTGGTCGGCTACGCGTGGGCGACGCTCGAGGACCGCGACTGGATGCTCCTCCGAGAAGCCTGCGGCGCGCTCCAGGACATCTACGTCGAGGCGACCGCGCGTCGGCGCGGCGTCGCGCGCAAGCTCCTCGAGGAAATGAGCGCGCGCCTCCGAGCGCTCGGCGCGCCGCGCGTCGTTTTGATGACGGCCGCGAAGAACGACGCGGCGCAACGCTTCTTCGAATCGCTGGGATTCAGGCGTACGATGATCGAGATGACCCACGAGCTCGGCACATGATCGCCATGAAGCGATTCTTCGCGCTCGCGCTCGCGGTCGCGTGCGGCGGCTCCACCGTCGAGACGAGCGACGGCGGCGACGCGGGCGACGCGGGCAAGCTCGACGCGCCGCTCATGATGGACTTTGGCCTCGCCGACGGGACACCGCCGACGCAGCCGTACGACGGCGTCGTGGGCAAGGCGTGCACGACCGACAAGGACTGCGCGACGGCGAACGGCCCGAACCTCGCCGTCTGCTCGAACGGCGCGTTCCAGGGCGAGGACTTCTATCCGACGGCGGTGTGCATCCTTCCGTCGTGCTCGCCGGTGAGCGACAAGCAATCGATCCATTTCTGCGACGGCCCCGACGACCCGAGCTCGCCCGGCCTCTGCGTGCCGAGCGGCGGCGCGAGCCTCTGCGTCCCCAAGTGCACGTACGACAAGATCGGCAGCGCGCCGAAGGGCTGCGTCGGCAAGGACGCGTGCAACGCGTACCCGATCACCGCCTCGGCGGGCGTCGGCTACTGCTTCGGAGGCTGCACGCAAGACGCGGACTGCCAAGACGGACAGAAGTGCCAGACCGATCGCGGCTGGTGCCTTCCGGGCGTGACGCCGCCGACGAAGGCGGTCGGAGCCGCCTGCACGGACAAGGACAGCACCGCGCTCGTGTGCAACTGCCTCTATGGCACGAACAACACCGGCTACTGCTCCCAGTTCTGCACGATCGGCGGCTCTTCACCGTGTCCAACCGGGTACACGTGCGACTCGCTCGAGCTTCGACTCACCGGCTACACGACGCCGAACACCGGCATGGCTGGGTTGTGCACGATCAGCTGCCCTGGCGACGCTGGCACGTGCCCCTCGACCGCGACGTGCACGAACGCCTTCGCGTCGGGCCCGGACTGCATTCCGCCCTGATTACTGCGCCCAGTCGGGGAAAATGCTCGCGGCGTTGATCACGATCTCGGGACACGACACGTTCCCGTTCTGATCGACGTCTTGCGCGGCGCCCACGCGCTGCGCGCGGAACGGGCTGTCGGGCTCGACCTTGATCGAGATCGTCGCGGCGACGCTGAGGCACGGATCGCTGTAGCCGAGGACCGACTCGTCGAGGTGAATTTGCGCGAGGCCGGTGATCACGTCGGGCGTCTGGACGGTTCCGCCGAGCTGACCCGAGACGCGAAGCGCGACGTAGAGGCTCTGCACGCTCGTGCACGTCACGGTCTGCGCCCAGAGCGTCACGCCGGGGTTTTTGTCTTTGTCGTCGTCCGTCGACGCGCCCGCTTCCATGTTCGGGAGCGGATCGGTCGCCGGGTTCGCGAGCTGCGCGCCGAACACCTCGAGCAACGGCGGCGGCGTGTACTTGGCTTCGAGCACCGACGCGTTCGACAAATAATCGCCGGACGTCTCCGTCGACGTGGACTCGATCAAGGTCTGGAGCGCGGGCGGCACGCTGAGCGTGACGACGTTCGGGATGCTCGGCAGGCTGAGCGCGCAGAGCGTCGTCTTCTGGTGGACGAACGTGCCGTCCTGCGCGATGCGCAGGCGATAGAGCTGCTTGCTCGTCACCTCGATGCCCGCGCGCACCTTGACGGTCGCCTCGACCGCGAAGGTTCCCGTGAGCGGGCCCGCGCCTCCATCCCAAGGCTCGAGCGGCTCGTCGGGGATCGTGATCGGCCCCGCGTCGAGCACGATGCCGCCGTCGGTGCACCCGTAACCGGGGAGACAGCCGCCGCCGTCGTCACGAAGGAACGGCGTGTCCGACGCGCTCGGACCGCACGCGAGTGCGAGCAGCGGCGTCAGGAGAAAGCGCCTCACCATCGAGCCTCCAGTGTGGCCTGGGTCGCGATCATGTGCCCGCCGTACGTGTACGAAGGATAACCGGGGTTCGAGAAATAGAGCTGATCGGTCGGAAAACGCCGCGGATCCTTCACCTCGGTGCGATCGACCAGCGCCGTGTACTGGAGGCCCCCGATGAAGTGCACGTCGAACGTCGGCGACTCGAAGAGCTTGCCGAGGTGCACGTCGAGGCCGATCGACGCGACGTGGCGATCGCAGTCGAGCATGTTCGAAGGCCCGCCGAGGTTGTCGAGCGGCGACTTCTGGAATCGATAGCCCATCATCAGCGAGAGCGCGTTCGTCGCCTTCCAGCGCGCGCCAACCGCGGGCACGACGATGTCTCCCCAGCGCCCGGGTCCCCAGAAGTTCAGGTTGTTGCTCAGCGCGTCCGACCACCGCTCGTAGGTGACGTCGGCCGACACGTCGAAGCGCGGCGTCACGTCGAACGACGCGGCGAGCGTGAGCTGCATCGGCTGGAAGTAGTGGATGAAGTGCGAGCTGTACCCGATGCTCCCGAGATCCGGCACGCCCGTGATGCGCGTCGTACCCCAGTCGTCGACGTAGCTTTCGTTGCGATAGACGACGCCGATTCGCAGGCGCTCGACGGGCGTGATGAGCACGCCGACGATCGGGTACGCCTGCCCGAACACCTGCGAGTCCGTTCCGAGGCGCGTGTGCGTGACGACCTGGCCAGACTTGTCGAGGTCGACGGTGGTGACCTCGCCGGTGGTGTTCGTCTGCGTGTTGAAGAGCGCGCGGACCGAGACGCCGAGCGAAATGAATTTGTTCACGCGCCACGCGAGGCCCGCGTGGACGGAGATGACCTGCGTGCGGTCATCCATGAGCTCCCAGCGGACGTCGTCGTCGGGGCGATTGCGCCACGAGAAGAGCTGCCCGGGGATGAAGAGCGAGAAGCCCGCGTCGAGGCCGTCGAGCTTGAAGGGGCGTCCGACCGAGAAGCGAGTGCCGAAGAGGAATCCGCCCGTGTCGGGGACGCCGAGCGGCGCGCCATTGCGCGTCGCGGACGGCGTGAGGAGGTTTTCGCCCGACGCGCTCGTCGCGTGGAGCGTCGGGTGCGCGTAGACCGCGCCCGCGGCCATCTCGAGGAATCCGCCTTTCTCCCCGACGGGCGCGAGGCCCGCGGGGTTGTAGTACGTCGACGCGTACGACCCCGCGCGCGCCGCGAACGAGCCGCCGAGCGACATCGCCTCCGGCCCCACGCCGAGCGAGTCCTCGAACCCCGCGCGCGCCGTGCTCGCGAACGCGAGCGTCGCGATGAAGAAAGCGGCGCGTCTCAAGGCGTCCCTCCGCCGATGAAGAAGGTGCCCGTGAGCCCCGCTTGCATCATGACGGCCTGCGAGCGAAAGCCCGGAAAGCCCATGTTGTCGATCTGCTGACCGGGGAGCGTCGCGTCCGCGTCCGTCATGGCGCTCGGATTCTTCGTCACGCTCTGCGTGCCGCCGAAGCGCGCGCGCACGTGCGCGTCGATCACGAGCGGGACCTTCGACACCTTGCGCAGATCGAAGCCCGCGCCGAGCGCCGCGATGAACGTATTGGCTCCCAAGTAATTCGTCGGCCCCGTCTGCGTGGGGATCGGCGTCGGCTCGACGCCCGCGCCGCCGCGAATCGCCCAGCCCGTGTGCGGGATCTTCACCTCGAGACCGCTCGCGATGCTGAGCGTGTCGTTCCAGCCGTACGGCGGCAGGATGGGGCTCCCCACGTTCGTCGGATCGTTCGGATCCGAACCTTGGTTGAACGCCGTGCGGAAGCCCGACCACTTGCGCCACGTCACGTCGAGCGACCACGAGACGTCGCGCACGGGCGTGATCGCCGCGCCGATGACGACGGTCGCCGGCTCCCACATCTGGAAGAAGTCGATGCTGTCGGGCGCGACGATGCCGCCGGCTTGCGTCGTCTGCGTCCCGGTCGCGCGCGAGATCTGAGCGTCGCGCCACACGAGCGAGAGCCCGAGCCAGTCGAGCGGCTGAAGGCGCAGCCCGAGGAGCGGCGAGACCGCGAGGTCGAGCGAGCTGTCGATGCGGACCTCGACGTTGTCGTTGACGCTCGGCGCGCGCCCCGCCTGGTACTGCACGAGCGTGGGCAGCGACAGCGTCGGCGAGATCGCGAACCCGATGCCGATGTCGATGCCGCGAATGACGCGATAACCGAGCGCGAAGGCCGCGGAGATCTTGTCCGGGCGTCCGTCGTAGATGGGCGACGTCGGCTGATCGACGCGCACGGGCACGTCGAGGTGGAGGAGGTATTGCGCGGGAATGTCGAGCGCGACGCCGACGCCGAAGCGGCGCGCCCAGGACGGACCGGGCAGGGGAGTCGCCGCGGCGAACGCGATGCCGCCGAAGCCGCGGCTGCGATCGGTCGACGCCGGATCGCCCGTGCGCTGCATCCACTGCGAGACGTAGTCCGCGTGACCGCCGATGACGATCTCGGCCTCGCGCAGATCGGCGAGCCCCGCGGGGTTCATCGTGAGCGTGCCCGCGCTGCCCGGTCGCGCGCTCACCGCGTCGGCGAGCGAGGCCGTGCGCGACGTCTCCGCGAACGCCGCGCCCGCGTCGGCGCGCGCCACGCACGGCGCGAGCATCACGAGCGCGGACGCGAGCGCACGACGCTTCACGGGAGCGGGCACGTCCCCGCGTCGTCCAGCGGCGTGATCGACACGGTCGAGTGCGTCTCGGTCAGGCCGCCCGCGACGTTCTGCACGCGCAGCGTGACGTCCACGGGCCGATCACCCGCCATCGTGAAGAGAACGTCGGTGCCGTTGATTTCACCGAGCGCGTCGACCGACGAGCCGTCGATGACGACGTCGCACGTCTTCGGATCCGAATCGAGCCCCTTGCACACGGCGCCCGAGAACGACCAGTCGTAGGTGATGTCGCCCGCGTCGGGATCGGGCCGCGTGTAGACGAGCGTGAGCTCGGGCGAGCTCCCGCGCGAGTCGAGGTGGATCTGCGTACGAAAATCGTCGCCCACGCAGACCGACGACGGCGTCGCGTTGATGACCGCCGCGGGCGCCGCGGGCGGAGGACCGCTGCACGCAGCGAGCGCCACGAACGCGATCGATCCCCTTAGACCCACGCGGGCGTTATCTCACGTTTTCAGAGCGCCATACAGAACGTGATCGTCGCCTCGGGGTACGACGTGCAGTTGTTCGTGCAACCCGCGGGCGCCTCCTCGATCGTGCGAACGATGGAAGGCGTCGCGCCCTGCGGGCAGCTGCAATCGGCGAGGCTCTCCGAGTGCACGCGGCAAGCGCCGAGGCCATCCTTCTCGAACACGCCGACGAGCGTCGTGGGCTTCGTGTTCCTCGGCAAGCACACCGTCAGCTGGCCACCGAGATCGGGGTTCTGGCATCCGGCGTCGAGGTAGCCCGGCACGAAGACGCGCAGCTGCACCGACTCGACGCTCGCGTCGTTTCCAGGGCAGCTGCACGCGCCCGTGAACGCGTTCGCCATCATGCACCCAGCGTCCGTGTTCGGCTCGCAGCTCGGGATGTCCGCGGCGAGGAACGCGCCGGCCCAATCGGTTCCGGTCGGCATCGTCGAAATGCCGCAAAAATCGAGCTCGCCGTTGAGGTGAGAGGGCGCCGTCAGGCTGTCGTTGCATCCGACGTCGAAGCTCGTGGACTGAGGAGTCCAGCCGAGCGGGCACCCGCACGAGGACGACGCGGGGTTACCGTTCACGCAGCCCTGTACGACGCCGCAACTGGTCGACGACGCCTTCTCGTACGTCCCCGCGAACGCGACGCATCGGGCGCCGGCTTCCATCGGCAGACACTGACCGGCGCTGCAGCCGCCGCCATCGCAACACGGCTGACCGAACGCGCCGCACGTGCTCGGCGCCGCGTCGCCCGCGTCGCTCGAGGTCTCGTTCGCTCCGTCGAGGACGCTCCCGTCCGGGACGGGGACGGGCGAGATCCCGAGGAGCTGCTCGCAGCCCGCCGAGAGCGCGACCGCGATCGCCACCATCGCCACCTTGCGCACGCGAGACGTCATGACTCGATCGTGCATCGTACTATAAGCACCCCATGTCGACGTCTTGGATCGCCGCGCCGCCTCCGCCCGAAACGAAGGTCGCGAGCGCGCGCGTGCACTTGCGCTACGAGGACGTCAGCCAGGACGGGCGCCTCCTCCTCGAGGTGCTTCCCAACGCGCTCGGCGCAGCGGTCTGGTCCGCGCAGCTCGAGCGCGACTCGCGTTCGCCGAGGCGGGACTCGCGTTCGGCATGGTGAGGACGTGCATCGAGCACGGCGTCATTCCGATCCTCTCGCGCTTCGTCATCGAGGGCACGCCGGGTCCCTTCGGCGTCGCGACGCCGCTCGGCGTCACCGGACGCTTCGGCCTCGCGCAGGTCGAAAACGATCGCGGCGAGCCCGAGCGCGTCGTGCTCAACATGTGGGCGGACCTCACCGGACCCATCGCGCGGACGTACCCGCCGCCGCCGGAGAACGCCGGAACGATCGCGCCCGCCGGCCGCATCTTCGGCGAGCACGTCTTCACGCGTCTGTTCGCGCCGCCCGGCGAGCGCCGCGTGAAGAAGCTCGATTTGTCTGGCGCGCCCAAAACGCTCCCGCGCTACGAGCAGCCGTCGTTTGCGTCGATGGTCGATCTGCCAGCGGACGCGAAGCCGCTCGACGCGCTCTCGCCCGAAGAGTTTCCGACCGCCTTCGGGGTGGTCCACACCGACAGCAACCACCACGTGAACTCGCTCGTCTACTTGCGCCTCTTCGAGGAGGCGGCGCTGCGGCGCTTCGCGAAGCTCGGCGTGAAGAGGGGCGGCGACGTGCTCGCGCGCAAGCTCGCGATCGCCTACCGAAAGCCATGTTTCGCCGGGCAGACGATGCGCGTCCACGTTCGCGTCGCCGAAGTGGACGGGCGCCTCGCCGCCGTGACCGCCATCGCGCCCGAGGGCGCTGGCGTCGACCAGGCGCACGCGGCCGCGCGTCTCCTCTTCGAATAACCGGTACGTCCCGTGCTCTTCCGTAGGTCGTCCCGACGAACGGGCGCGCCAAAACGCCACGGCGACACGTAAAGCTCTGCAAATTCCGTTGGCTAGAGTGCGCGTTGGCCGCATCGATGAAGTACGTGAAGAAGCCTCTCCTCGTCGTGCTCGTGACCGTCGCCGCGATCGTGGCGATCGCGATCGTGGTCGTGCGCTCGCGAGCCGCGGGGGCCGCGCGTGAGTCCGACAAGGGCGCGCGCGATCGCCCCGTGCCCGTGACGATCGCGCGCGCGGAGAAGCAGGACGTCCCGGTCATCGTCGAGGGGCTCGGCACGGTGACGCCGCTCTACACCGTGACCGTCAAGACGCTCGTCGACGGTCGGCTCGACAAAGTGCTCTACCGCGAGGGGCAGTTCGTGAAGGAGGGCGAGCCGCTCGCGCTCGTCGACCCGCGGCCGTTCGAGATCCAGCAGCAGCAAGCGTCGGCGCAGCGCGCGAAGGACGTCGCGACGCAGCGTAACGCCCAGATCACGCTCGTGCGCGACAGCGAGCTCGAGCGACAAGGGCTCGTCTCGCAGCAGCAGGTCGACAACGATCGCGCCGCGGTCGAGGCGGCCGCCGCGGCGGTGCTCGCCGACGAAGCGCAGGTCCGCGCCGCAGCGCTGAACGTCACGTACGCGCACATCGCTTCGCCGATCGACGGCGTCACGGGCATTCGCCTCGTCGACCCGGGCAACATCGTGCACCCCGCGGATCAGAACGGAATCGTCGTCGTCACCCAGCTCGATCCGATCGCGGTCGTCTTCACGCTCCCCGAGGACGATCTCCCGCGCGTCTCCGCGGCGCGCAGCCGCGGCGTCCCGCGCGTCACCGCGATGAGCCGCGACGGCGCGACCGAGCTCGGCCAGGGCGAGCTCACCGTCGTCGACAACCAGATCAACCAGCAGACCGCGACGCTGCGCATCAAGGCGCAGATGCCGAACCCCGACAAGAAGCTCTGGCCGAACCAGTTCGTCAAGGCGCGCCTGCTCCTCGAGGTGAAGAAGGGCGCGCTCGTCGTGCCCGTGCAGGCAGTCCAGCGCGGACCGAAGGGCACGTTCGTCTACGTCGTCGACGACACGCAACACGCGCAGGCGCGCGACGTCGCGGCCGACGAGGTCGAAGGCGATCGCGCGATCGTCACGAGCGGGCTCGCCGCCGGCGACCGCGTCGTCATCGAAGGCCAGGCGCAGATCAAGCCGGGAAGCGTCGTGTCGATTCAGGGGAAGCCGTGAGCCAGGGCCACGGCAGCATCTCGAAGCCCTTCATCGAACGGCCCATCGCGACGACGCTCCTCACGATCGGCCTGCTCCTCGCGGGGATCCTCGCGTTTCGCGAGCTGCCCGTCTCGGCGCTACCGCAGGTCGAGTATCCGACGATCGTAGTCTCCACGTATCTGCCGGGCGCGAGCGCCGAGACCATCGCGTCTTCGGTCACGACGCCGCTCGAGCGCCAGTTCGGTCAGGTCCCGTCGCTCACGCAGATGACCTCGATCTCGAGCCTCGGGAGCTCGCAGATCACGCTCCAGTTCGATCTCGATCGAAGCATCGACGCCGCGCAGCAGGACGTTCAAGCCGCGATCAACGCCGCGTCCGCGCTCCTGCCGCGGCAGCTCCCCGCGCCGCCGACCTACAGCAAGTCGAACCCCGCCGACGCGCCGATCCTCACGCTCAGCGTGCAGTCGGCGTCGCTCCAGCTCCCGCAGGTCGACGACTACGCCGACTCGATCCTCGCGCAGAAGATCTCGCAGGTCCCCGGCGTCGGCCTCGTGACGCTCGGCGGCGCGCTCAAGCCCGCCGTGCGCGTGCGCGCCGATCCGCAGGGCGTCGCGGGCTCGGGCCTCACGATGGAGGATCTTCGGTCCGCGATCGTCCTCGCGAACGTGAACCAGGCCAAGGGCAACATCGACGGCCCGCGGCGCGACTTCACGATCGCCACCAACGATCAGCTCACGAAGGCCGCGTCGTTCGACCCGATCGTCGTCGCGTACAAGAATGGCGCGCCCGTGCGCCTGTCCGACGTGGCCACGACCATCGACGGCGTCGAGAACGCCGAGCTCGCCGCGTGGTCGAACGGAAACCGCGCGGTGCTCGTGAACGTCCAGCGCCAGCCCGGCGCCAACGTCATCGACGTCGCGGACCGCGTCAAGGCGCTCTTGCCGCAGCTCACCGCGTCGATGCCGCGCGGCATCGACGTGAAGATCGTGAGCGACCGCACCGAGACCGTGCGCGCCTCGGTCGAGGACGTGGAGCTCACGCTGCTCGTCACGATGGGCCTCGTCGTGGTCGTGATCTTCCTCTTCTTGCGCGATCTCCGCGCGACCGCCGTACCCGCGATCGCCGTGCCGCTCTCGCTCGTCGGTACGTTCGGCGTGATGTACCTCGTCGGCTTCAGCCTCAACAACCTGTCGCTCATGGCGCTCACGATCGCGACGGGCTTCGTCGTCGACGACGCGATCGTCATGATCGAGAACATCGCGCGCTTCGTGGAGCAGGGCGATCCGCCGATGATCGCGGCGCTCAAGGGCGCGAAGCAGATCGGCTTCACGATCGTGTCGCTCACGGTCTCGCTCGTCGCCGTGCTCATCCCGCTCCTCTTCATGGGCGGCATCGTCGGGCGCCTCTTCCGCGAGTTCGCCGTGACGCTCGCGGTCGCGATCGGCGTCTCGGCGCTGCTCTCGCTCACGCTCACGCCGATGATGACCGCGCGCCTCCTTCGACGCGAGGCGGACAAGAAACATGGCAAGCTCTACGACGCGAGCGAGCGCGCGTACGAAGGGATGATTCGCTTCTACGACCGCGGGCTCCGCTGGGTCCTGGCGCACCGGAGGACGACGCTCCTCGCCACGCTCGCGACGGTCGCCGTCACGGTCGTCCTCTTCTGGCTCGTGCCGAAGGGATTCTTTCCGCGCCAGGACACCGGCCTCATCATCGGCGTCACGGAGGCGAGCTCCGACGTCTCGTTCGCGAAGATGACGGAGCTCCAGACGCGCGTCTCGGCCCTCGCGATGCAGGATCCCGACGTCGCGAACGTCGCGTCGTTCGTCGGCTCCGACGGGACGAACCCGACTTCGACCACGGGCCGCATGTCGATCACGCTCAAGCCGCACGGCGACCGGAAGCACTCGTCCGACGAGATTGCCGCGCGCCTCGCGAGCGCCTTCCACGACGTGCCCGGGATGAACGTGCACCTCCAGAGCGTGCAGGATCTCCAAATCGACGCGCGCGTGAGCGGCACCGCCTTCCAGTACACGCTCGAGGACGCGGACCCCGTCGAGCTCGCGCTCTGGTCGCAGCGCATGAACGACGAGCTCGATCGCACGCCCGAGGTCGCGAACGTCACGGCCGACGTGAAGAAGCCTGGTTTGGGCGCGAAGCTCGTCATCGACCGCGACACCGCGGGCCGCCTCGGCGTCGCCACGCAGGCCATCGACGACACGCTCTACGACGCGTTCGGCCAGCGCCAGATCTCGATCATCTTCACGCAGCTCAACACCTACCGCGTGATCCTCGAGCTCGACCCGAAATACAAACAAGACACGGGCGTGCTCACGCAAATCTACTTGAGGACACAATCGGGCGACCTCGTGCCGATGTCGGCGTTTTCGCATTTCGAACAGACCGGGGCTCCGGCGATCGTCGCGCACGAGGGCCAGTTTCCGTCGGTGACGCTCTCGTTCGACACGGGCAAGGGCGCGTCGCTCGGCGCCGCGATCGACGCGGTCCACCGCGCCGAGCGGCGCATCGGCTTGCCGCAGAGCGTCCACGCGGGTTTCCAGGGCACCGCGGCCGCGTTCAACACGTCGCTCGCGAGCGAGCCGTTCCTCGTGCTCGCCGCGCTCGTGACGGTCTACATCGTGCTCGGCGTCCTCTACGAGAGCTTCATCCACCCGATCACGATCCTCTCGACGCTCCCGAGCGCGGGCGTCGGCGCAGCGCTCGCGCTCATGGTCACGGGCTACGAGTTCGACGTCATCGCGCTCATCGGCATCGTCCTGCTCATCGGCATCGTGAAGAAGAACGCGATCATGATGATCGACTTCGCGATCGAGGCCGAGCGCGAGGGGGGCAAGACGCCCGAAGAGGCGATCCACCAGGCGTGCCTGCTCCGCTTCCGGCCGATCATGATGACGACGATGGCCGCGCTCCTCGGCGCCGTCCCGCTCGCGTTCGGCACCGGCACGGGCTCGGAGCTCCGGCGTCCGATGGGCATCGCGATCGTCGGCGGCCTCCTGCTCTCGCAGGTGCTCACGCTCTACACGACGCCGGTGATCTACCTCTACATGGAGGGGCTGCGACGACGCTTCGGCCGCGCGAAGCAACCGGCGCACGTCGAGCCGCAGCCGGCTGGATGACGATCTCGTCGCCGTTCGTCAACCGCCCCATCGCGACGACGCTCCTCGCGACGGCCCTGTTTTTGGCTGGAGTGCTCGCGTACTTCAGCTTGCCCGTCGCGCCGCTGCCGCGCGTGGATTTTCCGACGATCATGGTGAGCGCGGCGCTTCCTGGGGCGAGCCCCGAGACGATGGCGTCCGCGGTCGCGACGCCGCTCGAGCGACGCTTCGGTCGCATCGCCGGCATCACCGAGATCACGTCGTCGAGCACGCTCGGCTCCTCGCAGATCACGCTGCAGTTCGATCTCGAGCCGCGACGTCGACGCGGCGGCGCGCGACGTTCAAGCCGCGATCGCCGCGGCCTCGGGCGAGCTCCCACCCGAGCTCCCGCAGCGCCCGACGTACCGCAAGGTGAACCCGTCGGACTCGCCGATCATGATCGTCTCGCTCACGTCGAAGACGATCCCGCTCTCGAGCATCTTCGAGCAGGCGAACACGATCCTCGCGCAGAAGGTGTCGCAGGTCTCGGGCGTCGGTCAGGTCACCGTCGGCGGCGGCCAGCAGCCCGCGGTCCGCGTGCGGATCGATCCGGTCGCGCTCGCGGGCTCGGGCCTCTCGTACGAGGACGTGCGCGCCGCGCTCTCGACAGCGACCGCGGCGGTCCCGAAGGGGTCGCTCGCCGGGTCGGAGGTCGGCCAGACGCTCGACGCCAACGACCAGCTCGTCCACGCGAAGGACTTCGCCGAGGTCGTCCTCCGCCAAGCGAAAGAGGGCACGGTCAAGCTCAAGGACGTCGCCGACGTCGAGGACAGCGTCGAGAACGAGCGGACCGCCGCGTGGGAGAGCGGCGAGCGCGCAGTGCTCCTCATCATTCGCCGCCAGCCCGGCGCCAACATCCTCGAGACGAACCAGCGCGTGCGCGCGCTCCTGCCGACGCTCGCGACGTCGATCTCGCCCGACATCCAGATGCGCATCGCGATCGACCGCACGCAGACCATCCAGGCATCCGTGCGCGACGTCGAGATCGCGCTGACGTTGAGCGTGCTCCTCGTCATCGCGGTGGTCTTCGCGTTCCTCCGCACGTGGCGCGCGACCGCCGTGCCGAGCGTCGCCGTGCCGCTCTCGCTCATCGGCACGTTCGGCGTCATGTACCTCCTCGGCTACAGCATCGACAACCTGTCGCTCATGGCGCTCACGATCTCGACGGGCTTCGTCGTCGACGACGCGATCGTCGTGACCGAGAACATCTCGCGCTACGTCGAGCACGGCATGAGGCCGCACGAGGCGGCGCTCGAGGGCGCGAAGCAAATCGGCTTCACGATCGTGTCGATGACGGTGTCGCTCCTCGCCGTCTTCATCCCGATCCTCTTCATGGGCGGCGTCGTCGGCCGGCTCTTTCGCGAGTTCGCGGTGACGCTCGCCGTCGCGATCACGCTCTCGGGCGTCATCTCGCTCACGCTGACGCCGATGATGAGCGCGCGCCTGCTCCACAAACCCGAGGAGGACCGCCACGGCCGCTTCTATTACGCGTCGGAGCGCTTCTTCGACGCGACGCTGCGCCTCTACGATCGCGGCCTTTTGTGGGCGCTCGCGCACCGGCGCACGATGCAGCTCGTCACGGTGGCGAGCATCGCGGTCACCGTCGCGCTCTTCGTGTACCTCCCGAAGGGCCTCTTCCCGCAGCAGGACACGGGTCTCCTCATGGGGTTCAGCGAGGCGCCGCAGGATGTCTCGTTCCAGACGATGAAGGAGCGGAGCGAGCGCATCAACGACGTCATCAAGACGGATCCCGACGTCGATCACTTCGTCGCGTTCACCGGAGGGCAGGGGCCCGGCGGCGGGACCGTGAACACCGGCTCGGTCTTCATCGGCCTCAAGCCGAAGCCCGGTCGCAAGGCGTCCGCGGACGTCGTGCTCGCGCGCCTTCGCAAGAAGCTCGCGAAGGTCGAGGGCATCTCGCTCTACCTCCAGGCCGTCCAGGACATGCGCGTCGGCGGTCGATTCTCGCGCACGCAATATCAGTACACGCTGCAGAGCGCGGACCTCGCGGAGCTACGCGAATACGCGCCGCGCATGCTCGACGCGCTCCGCAAGTCGCCCGAGCTCAAGGACGTCGCGACCGATCAACAGACCGCGGGCCTCGAGCTCGACGTCGACATCGATCACGACACGGCCTCGCGCCTCGGGCTCACGACGCAGACCATCGACGACACGCTCTACGACGCCTTCGGCCAGCGCCAAATCGCGATCATCTACTCGCCGCTGAACCAGTACCACGTCGTGCTCGACGTGAAGCCCGAGTACCAGGATCCGAAGACGATCGATCGCATGTACTTCCGCGCGCCCGGCGTCGCGGGCCTCGTGCCGCTCTCGACGTTCGCCAAGACGCACGAGCAGCGCACCGCGCTCGCGGTGACGCACCAGGGCCAGTTTCCGTCCGTCACGCTCTCGTTCAACCTCGCCGAGGGGAAATCGCTCGGCCAAGCGATCGCGGCCATCCACCGCGTCGAGTCGGAGGTGGGATTGCCCGCGAGCGTGCACGGCGATTTCGCGGGCACCGCGCAGGTCTTCACGTCGTCGCTCGCGAGCGAGCCGATGCTCATCGCGTTCGCGCTCATGACGGTCTACATCGTCCTCGGCGTCCTCTACGAGAGCTGGGTGCACCCCATCACGATCCTCTCGACGCTGCCCTCCGCGGGAGTCGGCGCGCTCCTCGCGCTGCTCGTGACCGGGACGGATTTCAGCGTGATCGCGCTCATCGGCATCATCCTGCTGATCGGCATCGTGAAGAAGAACGCGATCATGATGGTCGACTTCGCGATCGAGGCCGAGCGCACGCGCGGCCTCCCGCCGCGCGAGGCGATCCACGAGGCGTCGCTCCTGCGCTTCCGCCCGATCATGATGACGACGCTCGCCGCGCTCCTCGGCGCTCTCCCGCTCGCGCTCGGCAGCGGCATGGGCTCGGAGCTCCGCCGCCCGCTCGGCCTCGCGATCATCGGCGGCCTCGTCGTGTCGCAGATGCTCACGCTGTTCACGACGCCGGTGATTTACCTCACGATGGATCGCGGCCGCGCAGCCAAGAGCGCGCCGCGGCCCGTCGACCCCGTCTTGGCGTAGAATCGAACGCTGGCTATGGGCAGCACGAGACATACGTCGTCGTCGTCATGCCGTCTCCGCACTTCGGATCCGTCCCGAGGTACGAGTGAACGTAGTCCACGCTCATTCCCTTCGTTTGGCAGAGCGCGGGCGCGCGGCCTTCCGCGACCGAGGTCGGCTCGCATCCTTGGTTAACCTGGCCGACGCTGCTCCAGCACGAGGTCGGGCAGCAGTGATAGAGCTCCGAGCTCGCTTGACCGGGCGCGCACGCGCCGCCGGCGTCGTAGAGCTCGCGGCTCGTGAACGAGTCGCACGCCTGCGACGCGAGGTCGTCGAGCGAAGAGCGGTTCACGCACGTCACGCCGTCGCCGACGGTGCCGTTGCGGCACACGTGCGGACGCGCGTCCGAGCCTCCGTCATCGGCACCGCCATCGAGCTCGCCAGCGAGCTCCGTGCGCGCTCCACACGCCGGCAAGAGCACGACGAGCGCGAGGAAGAGGAACGTTCCGAGACCGTCGGCTACTTTCTCCGCAGAAGAAAGGCGCGAGGAATTGCTGCAAACCTCGCGATTCTTCATCGTTCTTCAATGTCGGACGTAGTCAGCCACGACGTTGCATCGTGGACGGAAGGCTAGCCTTGCGGCGGTCCCGGAACGCATCGAGTGTATCAGAGCTCGCGTTCCTGGTGCTCGTCAGAGGTGACTTAATCGACCCCCGTCGATCGAGAGCCCTGCACCTTGTACGAACTCCGCCTCGGGCGACACGAGGAACGCGATCACGGCGGCGACGTCGATGGGCTTTCCGACGTCGGATTTGTGGATCGCCTCGAGGCCCGATTTGACGTTGGGGTTGTTCCACAGCATCGGCGTGTCGATCGCGCCCGGCAGGACAGCGTTCACGCGGATGTTCTTGCGCTTGCCCTCGATCGACGCGGAGCGCGTGAGCGACAATATCGCGGCCTTCGCGGCGGCGTAGGCTGCGACGAGCGGCGTGGTCTCGACCGCGTGCACGCTCGAGACGTTCACGATCGCTCCGCCGTTTCGCATCGCGCGAAATGCTTCTTTGATGAAGAAGAACGCGCCGAGCAAATCGACGTGGAGAACTCGGACCCAGTCGGCCTCGGTGGTCTCCTCGATGGACTTGAAGATCATGACGCCGGCGCAGTTCACGACGATGTCGAGCGAGCCGAGCTTGGCGACCGCGCTCTGCACCGTGGCCTGCACGTCGTTCTCCTGCGACACGTCGCACGTGTGCGTCGCGACTCGCGCGCCCGGGACGACGCGCTGGATCGTCGCTTCGGCCGCGTGCAGGCCGTCGTCGCTCCGATCCGCGAGCACCACGGCGGCGCCGTGTAACGCGAGCTCTTGCGCGGTCGCGAGGCCGATCCCGCTCGCGCCTCCGGTGATGATCGCGACTTTGTTCGAGAGCGTGCTCATGGCGTCCTTTCAATGGTCCTTGGTGGCTGGCCCGCAGTTCCCGCAGCGCGAGAACCGGAGCTCGCTCGGCAGCGGCGCGATTGGGACGGACAAGCAGACGCTTTGCGTCGGCAGCACCGTGCGCCACTTCGCGATCAGATCTTTGTACGCGCGCCCGACGGCGTGAGGCTTTCGGTCGAGGTCGTAGAGCCCGAGCGCGTTCACGTGGCCGGCGTCCTCGCGAAGCGCCGAGTCCCAGTCGACTTGATCGGTGAGCGAGTACCACGTGAACCCGACGATGGGGATTCCCTTGTTGCGCACGCGGAGCACGTTCGCCCACTCCTTGTGGAGCCAGGTCACGGCCTCGTCGCCCTTCGGCCCCTCGGCGAGGTTCGTCTCGGTGTGCATGACCGGTATGAGATATCGCTCGTAATATTGGACGGTGATTTCCTCGTAACCGAATATCTCGCCCGAGGGGACCGTCGAGCCGTCCTCGCAGACGCGGTGCTCGTTGAGCATGTAATAGTCATTGCCCATCAAGCAATGATGTTTGAGGTGGTTGTCGAGGAACCAATGATATTCCTCGTGCGATAACCCGTTGTCGTGGAGGTATTCGTACATCTCCGAGTCGACGCGCTTGCCGTAGTTGAGATCGAGCGACAAGAAGCGCTTCGCGTTGAGCACCTCCGCGGGGCCGATCACGTCGGGCGTCTGCGCGTGGTAGTACTCCGACGACTCGCTCTGGACGAAGATCGCGTCGCCGCGCACCTCGAGGATCGAGCGCATCGCGAGCACGTTGGCTTTGACGACGTGCTTGAGCGCGGTCACGAACGCCTCGTCGCTCGTCAGCTGCTCGTTCCACCACCCGTAGAGGGCCGAGAACTTCGCGCAGACGTACATCTCGTTGACCGGCGTATAGAGCTGCACCCACGGAAAGCGGCGCGCGAACGCGCACGCGTACTCCGCGAAGAGCTCGGGGAGCTCGGGGTTCTGGAAGTCGCCGATCCAATCGGGCACGCCGAAGTGGCAGAGGTCGACGATCGGGTAGATGCCGCGCTCCTCGATGTTGTTGAACGTGTAATCGGCGAGCTCCCAGTCGTAGCGGCCATGGCCGAGCCACGTCTTGTGGAGGGGCGGGCCGTAGCGCAGGTATTCGACGCCGAGGTCCTGCACGAGCTCGAAGTCGTCGTCGACGTGGTCGTAGTGGCCACACTTGTCCATCTCATCGACGCGCCTCTTGTTGGGCCCGACTGTTGGATAGCTGTTCTCGATTCCGGTCGCGAACATGAAGTCGTGCGGCACGCGAGTCAGATGATGCAAGCAACATGACAAATGTCAGCGACGCCCGGCCTTAGCAGGCTCAGCGTGCGCCACTAGGACTGGAGGCTCTCATGATGAAGCTCGTCGGTTTCGTAGTCGCCGTTGGGTTGGGGCTCGCATGCGACAAAGACCCGGGCTCGGCGAGCACGACCGCTGCGGTCGCGTCCGGTGGATCGCAAGCCGCGGTGGTCGACACGGCCGTGAATCGTCCGCTCGATCCGAACAACATCGTCAACATCGCCGTCGGCTCGAAGGATCACTCGACGCTCGTCACCGCGCTCAAGGCGGCCGACTACGTCGACTCGGTCGCGACACCGGGGCCGTTCACCGTCTTCGCCCCGACGAACGCCGCGTTCGACAAGCTCCCGAAGGGCACCGTCGAAGGCCTGCTCAAGCCCGAGAGCCACGACGCGCTCACGAACGTGCTCAAGTACCACGTGGCCGTGTCGGTCTATCAGGCCAAGGACCTCAAGGACGGCATGCGAATGGCGATGGCCAACGGCGCGTACGTGACGTTCCACGTCAAAGACGGCAAGACGCAAATCAACGACGCGAACATCATCGCGTCGATCCCCGCGTCGAACGGCGTCGTGCACGTCATCGACGGCGTGCTCCTGCCGCCCAAGTGACGCTCAGCGCGGATAGGGAAAATCCGGTGTCGGCTCGGTGGGGACGAGCTCGTCGAACTTGCCCACGTCGAGCTTGATGCGCCCGTCGGGGAGCTCGCTGAGCACGTCGCCGAGGCGCGCTCCCCAGACGATGTCCTTCAGCTCGTAGCGCGTGCGCCCGTGCACGGGCTGGAGCGACGTGTCGTCGGTGCCGACGACGCTCACGAAGAGCTCGATCTCCTCCTTCGCGCAGCTCTCGGGCGTCGCGCGCCAGAGCGGGCTCTTTTCGTCGATCGCGTGCATCACGCTCCACGAGCGCGCGAGCGCCTGCGAGCTGTCGCGCGTGAGCGGCAGCTCCACGATGCGGTAGAACGTCATCCCCTCGGCGGTCTTCTCGGTGCGAATGAGCGACGCGCGAAGCCTCGCCTCGAACACCGTGCTCGCGCGATCGTTTCCCACGCGGAAGCTGAGCGTCGGGACGCCGTTCATCGGCGAGATCGCGGCCTTGTCCGAGAATACGAGCTGGCCGGTCGACTGCGAGAACCGCGTGAAGACGACGCCGGTCACGAGCGCGCTCACGATCATCGAGACGATCGCCTCCGCCGTGACGACCGAGTGCGTCGCCGTGGTCTTCGGGTACATCGCGCCGTAGCCGATCGTTCCCATCGTCTCGACGCTGAAGAAGAAGGCGTCGCGTAGCGAGCCGGGCGCCGCGCCGGCGATGCCGCCGAGCGCGAGGTAGATCAGCGCAAACAAGAAGTTGATGAAGAGAAAGAACGCCGCGATGAGCAAGAGGAGCCATCGCCACTTCATTCGCAAGACGAGCATGTAAGCGTCGCGCAGCGGGTGCTTGCCCGCGTTGACGACGACGACGTCATCCCCCGTCGTGGTGTTTCCGCCCCTTCGCATGGGCCATGATTAAGGCAACCCCGCGAAACTACCTAGCGCTGATTAACCGCCGAACGCGTCGGGCACGAAGCCGTCGTCCGAGAGGACCTCCTCGCAGAGGAAGACCTTCTCTTCACGGTTCATGTGATCGAGGATGCGGTCGAAGAGCTCGATCGCCTTCCTCTTGGCGACCACGGCGTCCGACGTCGCGTTCGCTGCGAGCAGCGTCTCGAAGATCTCGCGGTGCTCGTCGATGTGCTCGCCGACCATGACCTCCGCGCGCACCATGCCCCACGCGTCCAGCGTCGGGAAGACGTCGGTCATGAGCTCCTCCTCGCGGACGTTGTGCGCCCGGAAAAGCTCCCCGATCTCGACGAGCAGGCGATGCAGCTCGCGCGCGCTCGCGGCGTGACGCCCCTCCGCCATCTTGCGGCGAATCGCGTTGTGTTGGCCGAGAAGCTCCTTGCGGATCTCGCTGGGTTTCATGCGTGAAAATGTCGCGTGCAAGCCGGATACCGCTGATTTTTCAGGCAAACAGGAGGCTCCGATGCGCACGCCGTTCGCCATCGAGCGCGCAACCTGCGTGTCGGCGCGCCGAGCGCGCAAGCGGTTCGCGAGCCTTCGGCGTTAGGCGACTTCGACGAGGCCGCCGTCGATCGCGGCGGCGATGATGCGGAGCGCTTCGGAGCGCGGCATCGGCGCGAGATCGACGAGGTCCTCGATCGTCGTTCGGCCGTCGACCTGCGAGAGCAGGAACGCGGTGCGCGTGTCGATGCGCGCGGTGACGAGCGTCTCGAGGGGCGCGCACGTGACGAGCACGCGATCGAGCGGGTCGAGTCGCTTGTCGAGCTGCGCGGCGAGCAGCGTGCGGCACTCCTCGACGAAGAGCTTCGCGGCGGCGTGCTCCGGATGACTCGCGACGAAGCGCGTCCCGAGGTCGACGGCGCGGCCGTAGTCGCGGCCTTTGAACGCTTGCCACATGCGCGCGTAGACGTCGTCCCACGCTTCGGCCACGGGCTGCAGCCCGCTTCGGTCCTCTTCGACCGCGGGCATTTCGGGCAGCGTTTCGGGCAGAAGCCGCGGCTTGAGCATCTTCGCTCGTTATGGAAGCTCATCCCCGGCGGGCGTCACCTGAAATCGGCTCATCCATTCAAGCATGGTAACCTAGGGACCGACATGTCGCTCAGTTCGCTCATCGTCCAGCGCGAGATCGCCACGATCCGCCAGGTCGAAGAAGCGCTCGCTCGGCAGGTGCTCTACGGGGGCGATCTCGTGACGAACCTGCTCGAGGTCGCGCCGCTCGAGGAGTGGCGCGTCGCGGTGACGTTCGCGGATTCGTCCGGCCACGCGGCCGCGCCGCCGGGGCAGCTCGCGCTGCCGCCGAAGGAAGCGCTCGCGCGCGTGCCGAGCGACTTCGCCGCGAAGCGGAGCATCGTGCCGCTCTCGGCCGACGGGACTCGAATCGTGCTCGCGACCTCGGAGCCTCTCAAGCCCGGAGAGTCGGAGCAAATCGCGGCGATCGTCGGCGGAGGTCGCGTCGAGGTGCGCATCGCGCTCGAGCCGCGCGTCCGCGAAGCGCTCCTGCGCGCGTATGGCGTGCCGCTCGATCGCCGCATGGAACGGCTCGTCGCGAAGCTCACGAAGCTCGCCGAGGGCGCTCCGCCGCCGCCGCGCGTCCCGAGTCAACCACCTCTTCAGCGTCCGCCGTCGGTGCCGCCGTTCAAATTGAGCCCGGCGTACGGCGTGACGGCCGAGCGTTCGCCGCTCGCGCCGCAGAACCGCGACGAGACGCCCGTGAGCGACGTCGAGGTCGTGCCCGTTCAAGCGATCCCTCCTGCGCCTCTCTCGCGTCCTCGGCACATCACGCAAGCAGGCCTCGGCGTGACGGCGCCGGCTCCGGTCGAGGCCTCGCCTCCGCCGCCGATCGCGGTGCCTGCGCCCGCGCGCACGACGACGGGCGAGTTCCGTCAGGAGGCGACGTTCGTCAAGCCGACGAGCAACTCGGTGCGCCCGCCGCATCGACGCCGCGGTCCGCTCACCGCGGAGGCCGCGAAAGAGGAGCTCGAGGGGGCGACCGATCGCGAGGCGCTGCTCGATTTGTTCTTCGAGTTCGCGCGGCAGTTTTTCGACTATTCGGCGCTCTTCATCGCGCACGGCGACATCGCGGAGGGGCGCGACGCGTTCGGCGACGGCGCGGCGCGCGAGCGCGTCGTCGGCATCGGCGTGCCGCTCGATTTGCCGAGCATGGTCGCGTCGGCGCGCGAGAAGAAAGAGGCCGTCATCGTGCGTCCGAGCGCGGAGGGCGTCGACGGCGTGCTCCTCAACGACCTTCGCAGGCCGCGCGGCGTCGAGGCGCTCGTCCTGCCGATCCTCGTGCGCGATCGCGCGGTCGCGATCCTCTACGCCGACGTGCGAAGCGAGCTCGACCGCGACGCGGTGAAAGAGGTCACGGGGTTCGCGAAGGCCGTCGGCCAAGGCTTCGAACGGCTCATCGTTCGCAAGAAGCTCGCTGGCTTCCAGCGCGGCGCGCCGGACAGCGCGGTCGGCCGCGCGGATCTCGCGTCGATGCCGATCCCCGACAAGAAGGCGCCTGCGCCCGCGCCCACGTCGCTCGGCGGCGAGAAGATCAATCGCGCCGCCGCGCTCGGTCGAGCGCTGTTCGAAGGCTCGCCGAAGACGCCGTCCAATCCGCCGATCGCTCCCTCGGCGTGGGCGCGCGAGGAGCCCGCGCGCGAGCCGCCGCCGAAGGTGAAGACGGATCCGCAAACGCCTGCCGCGCGCGGATCGATCCCGCCCGTGCTCGCGCCGCCCGACGACAGCGCGCCGATTCCGCTCCGTCCGCGCGACGTGTCGAGCAAGCCGCCGCCCGCGAACGTGGTCGCGGTGCATCGCAACGCCGGTCCGCCGATCCCACGCGAGGAGCCCGACCTCGAAGAGGTGGAGCCCGAGCCGGAGCGAGAGCCCGAGGCAGAGCTTCAATCGGAGACGCTCGACGACGCCTCGGCGCAAGCGCTCCTCGCGGAGATCGCGGCGTCGCAAGCGCCGATCGCCGAGGATGGCGCGGAGGTGCTCGTCGAGGTGCCGCCAGCCGGGCCCGAGTCGGAGCAAGCGGTCGCCGTCGGTCCGCGCCGCCCGCCCGCGCCGCACAACGAGACCGCGCTCCCGTCGATCATCGTCGACATCGCGGGCGAGCTCACGGCGCTCGTCGACAAGGTCCTCGCGGGGCACGACGACGGCGTCGCGGAGGGCGAGCTGCTTCGCCTCGGCGCGAGCGCGATGCCCGCGATCATGGCGCGCTTTCCAGGACCGCTCGTGCGAGCGCGCGCCGATCTCGAAGAGCCGCTCCCGCGCGCGACCGACTGCGGCCCGCTCCTTCGGCTGATCGCGCGGCAGCGCAAGGTCGCGCTCGCGTACGTCCTCGAAGAGGTCGCGTCGCCGGACGTGTCGCGTCGGTTCTGGGCGACGTACCTCCTCTCGGAGCTTCCGTACGCCGAGGGCGCGCGCCTCTTGGTGCCGCGCTTGTTCGATCCGGATCCGAAGGTGCGCCTCGTCGCACGCGCCGCGGCGCGCGCGATGGTCGAGGTCGCGCACGAGGCGCTCTTCGCCGAGATCGGTCGCATCGTCCGTGAGCCGTCGACGTCGCGCACCGCGCGCATTGGTCTTCTCGAAGCGCTGGGTGACATGCGCGAGGCGAAAGCCGTGGCGCTCTTGATCGGTCACTTGAACGACGAGGACGCCGAGGTCGCGACGGTCGCGCGCCGCGCGCTCATCGCGATCACCCGGCAGGACTTCGCGCTCGATACGCGAAAATGGCTCGCTTGGTGGGGGCAAAATTCCACACGTCACCGCGTGGAGTGGTTGGTCGACGCGCTCGTCGACGAAACCCCAGGAATCCGCAGGGCTGCAGGAGAAGAGCTGAAGACCCTGACGCAAGAGACTTTCGGGTATTATGATGACCTCCCGAAACGCGAGCGAGAGCGCGCGCAGCAAAGGTTCAGGGATTGGTGGGCTTCCGAAGGTCGAGCCAGATTCGTACGCTCGTGATGGCGATCACGACCCTGCTCGCGGCCACTGCGGCTGCGGGCGGTGATGACGTTTCACGCCTCGAGTCGTCCGGCGGCTCGCTGAAATCGACGATCGTGCCGCCCGGGCGCACGGAGCACTTCGGTCACGCCGAGTCGATCGTCGCGGCGCCCGTGTCGTTCGTTCGCGAGCAAGCGACCGACTTCGCGCACTACAAAGACCTCTCGAACGGCCGCATTCGCACGTCGCGCCTCGTCGACAAACACGCTGGCTCGACCGACGTCTACTTCCAGCTCCCGGTGCTCCACGGCCTCGTGACGCTCTGGCAGGTGCTCCGGTTCAGCGACGTGCAACGAAGCGCGGACGGAACGGAAACGTTCACGGGCAAGCTCGTCTCCGGCAACGTGCGCGCGGCCGAGATGACGATCACCATTCGCCCCGCTGGCGCGGGCCGCTCGATCGCGTCGTGCGATCTGCTCGTCACGCCCGAGTTCGCCGCGCCGCAATCCGCGGTCGACGCCGAGCTGCGAGACGCCGCCGAGAGCGCGCTCCGCGCGGTCGCCTCGCGCGCCGAACAGAAATTCGTCCTCGCGACGCCGCCGCCCACGCAGACCGCCGTCGCGATCGACTCGCGCGACGGAGGCACGTGAAGTGCGCTTCGTCGTAGCCGCCGACGAAGACCGCCCCATCGTCGCGTTCCTCGCCGCGCGCCTGCGCGAGAAGGGCCACGACGTCCGCGTGCTCCCGGTGACCGCGTGGGCGCGCGCGGCGGTCGACGCGGCGACCGCGGTCTCGCGCGGTGAAGCGGATCAAGCGGTGGTGTGCTGCTGGACCGGGACGGGCGTCGCGATCGCCGCGAACAAAGTGCACGGCATTCGCGCCGCGCTCTGCGTCGACGCACCGACCGCGAGCGGCGCGCGCAAGTGGAACGACGCGAACGTGCTCGCGCTGAGCCTACGCTTGCTCAGCGAGCCGGTCGCCGGGGAGATCGTGGACGCGTGGCTCGCCGAGAAGTACGCGGGGAGCGAGGACGAGTCGCTCGGGGTGATTCGGGAGCAAGAGCGCTGACGCTCACGCCAACGCCAACGCTAACGCCAACGCCAACGCCAACGCCAACGCCAACGCCAAGTTAACGCCAACGCCAACGCGTTCGCGTACGCGCACGCGAACGCGACTTGAAAATCCACTGAGTCGCTCGCTCGGCTGATTCGATTTTGCCGCCGTGCTCGGGCGGGTCAAGGCCAAGCCGCCTCCGGCGGTCGGCTTCGCCGAGCCTTGACCCGCCCTGCGCGCGGCGGCGGCAGGCTTTCAGCCTCGCAAGCGCGGGCGCCAGGAGGTTTTCATGCTTCGAGATTTACGCAGTCTCTCTCGGTCGTTCGCAAGTTGCGCGTTGTCGTCGGCTCGATCGAACAGTTCGATTCCGACCTTGCGAAACAGCTTCGGCGCGCAGCTTCCAGCGTGTCCTCAATCTCGCCGAAGGGAGCGGCTCGTTCGGCGGAAATCGCAAGCAGCGGTATCACTCTGCCCTCGGGAGCGCGTACGAAGTGCTGGGCGCATACGACTCCGCCGAGGCGATGGCGTACGTCGAGCCGGTCGACGACACATGCGGCGCCGGTTCGATGCCATCATCGGCACGCTCATCAGCGTTCTCCGCCGCAGACGATGAGGCGGATGAGCGTTGCGACGATGCGCTCGATTTCGTCGAGCATCTTTTCGTCGACGCTCTCGACGTAGCCCCACGCGATTGCGACGTGGACGCACGCGCGGACTTCGGCGCCGAGCCGAGCGCGTTCCAGTAGCGCGCGTTTCGATTGCGCCCTTGCGACGTGCTCCCGTCGGCGAGATTGAGCGTCACGCTGGAAGCCGCGCGCCGAAGCTGTTTCGCAAGGTCGGAATCGAACCGTTCGATCGACCCAACGACGACACGCAACTTGCGAACGACCGAAGAGAAACTTCGTAAATCTCGAGCATGGAACCTCCGCGCCCCGCGCCTGCGAGGCTGAAAGCCTGCCGCCGCCGCGCGCAGGGCGGGTCAAGGCTCGGCGAAGCCGACCGCCGAAGGCGGCTTGGCCGTGAACCGCCCGAGCACCGCGGCGAAATCGATCAGCCGAGCGAGCGACTCAGTGGATCTTCAAGTCGCATGCGCGTGCGCGTTGGCGTTGGCGTTGGCGTTGGCGTTGGCGTTGGCGTTGGCGTTGGCGTTGGCGTTGGCGTTGGCGTTGGCGTTGGCGTTGGCGTTGGCGTTGGCGTGCGCGTTGGCGTTGGCGTGCGGCGTCAGGTCGTCGCGGTAAGCCGCGCGCGCCAGTCCGCGGGCAAATCGAGGAATCCCTCGTTGTACAAAAAGTCGTACGTCGCCTCGCAGATGAGCTCGCAGACGTCGCTGAAGATGTGCGGGTCCGCGACGAACCGCAGCGTCTCGACGCGGAATTTCCCCTCGCTCGCGTGCACGCGCTTGAGCATCCCGTCCGCGGCGAACGGAACGAGGCGCTGCAAAAAGCGGCGCTCGAACGTCTTTCGGAATCGCACGAACGACTCCGCGGGGACTTTGTAGCCGCCGCGCATCGCCTCGTCGGCGAGCTTGGCTTCCTTCACGACCTCCCACGCGAGCTCGCCCGCGACGGGCGGCAGCTCCTGCGTGAAGAACAGCGTGAGCACCTCGTTCAAGATGCGCACGAGCGCGTTGAGCTCGGGCGTCGTGCGTCCGAGGAACTCGTTTCGGAGCTCCTTCACCCAGTTTTGGAGCGCGTCGCGGGCGTCTTCCTTCACCTCGGGTGTCGCGAACTCGAAGCCCTCGAGCTCCCTGAGCAGGCGCTCCTCGTTGCGCGACATCACGTGGTAGAGCGCTTGCTCGCCGAAGCGCATCGTCTTTAGCTGCGTCTCGGAGCCGCGGATCTTCTCGTGGAGCTCGCTCTCGAAGAAGAGGCGCGCGAATCGCTTCGAGACCTCGCCGAGCTTGCGCTGTACGACCACGGCGACGCGGTCTTGCGCGAAGACCTTCGTCAGCATGCCCTTGAGCGTCGCGATGAGATCGATCTCGACCTGCGAGCGATCCGACTCGGGCTTCGCAGGCGCCGCGCGGCCCGCTCCCTGGAGCATCTTCAGCTCCGCGATGACCTGCGCGGTCACCGCGTCGAGCTCGGGCGACGTCTCGAGCTCGCCCTTGTAGTGGATGACGCGCGCCTGCAGCTGCTCGTCGCGGAGCTGCATCGCGATCTCGGCGAGCGACATCTTCGCGCTCGTCGACATCTTGCCCTCGGCGCTGGGGACCGGCTTCTGCATCCGGTCAGCATACAGCAGATTACTTGGCCACTTGGTGTGGGAGGGAACAAGCTTGCGGTCTCAATCGTTGTCTCACGCAGAAAGGTCAGCCATGAAAGCCAGCATCGCCTCTCCCGCCGTTCTCTTGGCCGCCGTCTTTCTCGCCGCGTGCTCCCACGACACGATCAAGCCGGCGCAGACAGCGGAAGCGGTGAAACCGCCCGTCGCGCAGGTCGAGACCAAGCCCGCCGCCTCCGAGAAGAAGGACGACGACGGCCAGCGCACCGCGCAAGCGATCACGAAGATGCTCGGGCTCGACTCGGAGATCGTTCGGCTTTGCAACCTTCACGTCGACGTCGCGCCGACGGAAGAAGGCGCGCCACGCTTCGACTACGACGACAGCAAGCTCTCCTCGCAAGACGAGGCCGTCCTCGCGCAGGTCGCCACGTGCCTCACGAGCGGTCCGCTCGCGGGACGCAACATCCACCTCATCGGTCGCGCCGACGCGCGCGGCACGACGGAGTACAACTTCGTCCTCGGCGCGAACCGCGCTTCGATCGTCGGACAGTTCCTCATCGAGAAGGGCGTCCAGCAGCCGCGCATGAACCAGACCTCGCGCGGCGAGCTCGACGCGACCGGCACGGACGAGACGTCGATGCGCGACGACCGCCGCGTCGACATCCTGCTCGGCAGCTGATCGTCGCGGTCAGCGCGCGGCGCTGCGCGTGAAGTGGAGCTCGAGGGCCGTGATGAGGCCTTCGAGCGTGTACGTCGAGGCCGTCGCGTGCACGGTGATGCCGCGCGCGGCGGCCGCCTCGCTCGTGACGGGCCCGATGCTCCCCACGACCGCGCCGCTCTTGGCGATCAAGGCCGCCGCGTCGTCTCCGAGCGCCTCGCAGAGCGACGACACGGTGCTCGCGGACGTGAACGTGATCGCGTCGAGCTCGCGTCGCTCGAGCATGCCGCGGAGGCGCTCGGTGATCTCGCGCGGCGCGGGGTGCGTCTCGTAGACGGGCACGACGTCGACCTCGCATCCGCCCGCTCGGAGCGCGTCGGGCAGCGCCTCACGCGCTTGCTTGGCGCGCGCGATGAGCACGCGCTTTCCGCCGCCCGAGCCCATCGCGTCGAGCATCGCCTTCGCGAGCCCTTCCCCGCGAAACTCCTTGGCGACGACGTCCGGCTTCAATCCGCGCGCCTCGAGCGCCGCGGCGGTCCCAGGTCCGATCGCCGCGAGGCGCGACTGCCCGAACGCGCGCGCGTCGAGGTTCTGCTTTTGCGAGCACGTCGAAGAACGCGCGCACGCCGTTCTCGCTCGTGAACGCGACCCACGCGTACGAAGAGAGCTCGCGCGCCGCGCGCGTCATCGGCGCCGGGTCCGACGGCGGGTCGAGCTTGATCACCGGCACGAGGATGGGATCCGCTCCGCGCTCGCGAAGCGCCGACCCGGTCTTCTTTCCCTGATCGGCCGTGCGCGTCACGAGGATGCGCTTGCCCGAGAGCGGCCGCGTGTCGAACCACCGGAGCGCCTCGCGCCCCGAGATAGAGTCGCCCACGACGAGAAGCACCATCTGCGTGCCCGCGAACTCGGGGATGAACTTGCGAATCCCGACGAGCGTGTCGAGCCGAACCTTCTGCGAAGGCAGCGACACGTCCTTCACGAGCGCCGCGGGCGTCTCGGGCCGGCGCCCGTAGTACGTGAGCGTGTGCGTGATCTCGAGCACCTGCTCGATGTCCGTGAGGAGCGCGAGCGTGTCGGTCGCGAGCGAGAGCTTGCGCCAGTCGTGAAGCTCCTCGGCCTCGTTGACGACCGCGATCGCGACGCTCGGCGTGATGTCCTCGTAGCGCGAGAGCGCGAGGCCCGAGTACGCCGCAGCAGCCGTCGGCGCGATGACGCCCGCGACCACCTCCACGTCGACGTGCGCCTGCCGCACCCCGGCGAGCTCGATCGCGCCCCCGCGAAACGCGAACGGATCCCCGAAGAAGAGCCGCGCCACGTGATGCCCCGCGCGCGCCCGCGCGACCAAATCCGGCACGTTCGCCTCCGGTGCGGTCCCGCGCGGAACGCGCACGCGCTCGGCATCCCCTCGCGCGCGTTGTCGAACGCCTCTTCGTGGACGTCCTCGTCGTAGACGACGACGTCCGCCTGCCCGAGGAGCTCCGCGCCCGCGCAGCGTCAGGAGCCGCGGATCGCCGGGACCTGCGCCGATGAAGGAGACTTTACCCACGCTTCATGAATAGTAGCTTGGCGCTCCGATGCGCCATTTGATCTTTTTCGGCATGTTGGCCGCGGGAACCGCGAAGGAGGGCCCCAAGAAGGGCACCCCGTGCAAGGGCGACATCTCGTTCCACTACACGCGCGGCCGCTCGGTCACGCAGGGCGCGACGGGCAAGTCGGTCTCGTACGACGCTGTGATCCTGGACGTGGACCGCAAGGAGTAGTCGACGAAGTCGGGGCGCTGATTGGCTCTGCGTTTCCACTTGCTCGGGGCGAGTGGATTCGTCAAAACGCGCCACCAACGGAAGCGAGCGCGCCACCGTGCATCCGCGACCACGATTTGCCAACCGTAGGACCGCGGGGCTCGCCTGTTGGCGTGTCCGCGTGTGCCGTTGACGCGACGAGTGTCGCACCGAACGCGCAAAGCACCCCCACGCTACGAAGAAAGCGCACTTTCAAACGTTAGCCTATCGCCGCGGCCGCGCTGCTCGCTTCTGACGTGCACACTCAGAGGTGGAGGACCGGGCCGAACGAAGCGCAGAGCAAGCGAGAGCGCTCAACGGATGACGAACTGCACGGCCACGGTCGCGTAGCCGCCGAGGGTGGTCGCCGCGCCGTTGCCGATGCCTTGGCTCTGGTCGTGCAACTGGCTGAACCCGACGAACATCCCGCCCTCGAGAAACACGCGCACGTTCGTGTCGGTGTGTAACGCGAGACCAAGTGGAACCGTGAGGCCTTCGCCAGACCCATACGCTGGGCCACACGGCGCGCATGCAGTTGCGTTCGTCAAGACGGGGATCCCGAACGATCCTCGCACGCCCGTGTAGACCTGCGTTCCTCGGGAATCAGTATACGGGGCCACGACCACGGCCAGGTCGCCACCGAAGATCGCCGTCGACGACACGTCGAGGGCGCCAGCTCCCGCAATGATCGCGAACCATGGCGCAACCGCGATCTTGTAGGACAACTTCCCGCCGCCGATGTAACCGACGCTGCCACCACCCGTACCGCTCACGAACCCACCGAAGCCGCTCGCGCCGATCTCCTGTCGGCCGTCGATGCCGAGGCGAAGCCGACCTTCGCCACCCGCACCAATCTCGCCGCTGCTGCTACAGCCCGAGCAGAAGCTAGTCGCCGCTGCACCAACCGCCGCTAGCGTCAACGAAACTGCATGTCGAGGGACGATCTCTGTGGACTCGGCAAACTGCGCCGGCACCGGGGCGTAGCAACCTGCAAGCAGTGGCAGAGGAAGCGTCACCCCGACGAACAACCCGAGTCGCCACCCCACACGCGAAGAGTATGACGCCGATTGATATGGCGAGCATGCGAAACGAGACGCGCGCTCTAATCAGTTGCAGAACCCGGCGTCACCACACGACTGCGAGACGCAGTCGCAGTCCGCCGTGCACACCTGGTCAATAAAAGCTCCTGGAGCGCCGTTGGTGGGCGGCGCCTCGGTTCCGTTAGGGCACCGTGCGGCCGGCTTGCAGGTCCAGGTTCCGCCGCCTTTGGTCCACTGCGAGCAGCATACATTCCCGGCAGGACAGCTCGTCGAGTCGCGACAGGTCACCCAGAACGGGGCCTGAGGACCACCACCACTGACCAGCTCACACGCAGCGAAGCCGTTCACACACGCAGGGCCGGGTCCTGCGTCGCCCAAGGGATATGCACAACAGCCTTGCCCGACGCCGCATACGTTCGCGCCGCAAGTGACAGGACTAAGTTGCTGGTGCGGGCAAAGGGTTGGTTGATCGCACCCGAGTACGAGCAGAGCTATCCAGACCAGCTCGCGGCGCGCGTGCACGCCCAACGGTACCACTTCGCCAGTCGCGATCGCGGCAGTTCCAGATACGGCTCGTGTGCGGCAGGATGCGTTCCGCGCACAAAAGCGAAACGCGCGGTCCCTCCCGGGAACCGCGCGTCTCTTCACGACGAAGTTGTGAAATCGAGTCACGCGTGCGTGCCTCCGATCGCGATGGCGCCGTTGGTCATCCCGTTCGACTTCGCGGGGAGCGCCGCGATCGGCGTCGTCATCATCTGCGGGACGACGGGCGAGGGGACCGGCGTCGGCTCGGCGGACGAGCGTGCCTTGCGCTTGCCGATGCCGAGGCGGAGGAGCTGATCGCGGCGCGTGATGACCGAGCGCGCGCAGTCGGACCAGTCCTGAATCCACTCGTACACCTCCATGAGGGCCGGGGTGCGCTCGTCGATGGTCGGCGCGATGTCGGTGACCTCGGGCGCGGCGGTATTCTCGACGATGTGCACGAGCTCCTTGGCGCGCTTGCGCTCCTCCTTCGTGACGCCGCGGCGCTCGATCGTCGCGAGGGCGGCGTGGTCCGCTTTGCGCGTCGACTTGCGATCGGGCGAGCTCTCGAGCGCGTCGAGGCGCTGGAGGAACACCGAGACGGCGACGACGGCCGCGGAGCCGCTGCCGCTCACGAGGTTGTCGAAGACGAACGCGTCCTGGTGCGGGTGCAGGCGGCGGAGCGCCGCGTGCGCGCGGAGGAACATCGTCGACTGCCACGCCTCGATCTGCTGCGTGACCTCGGCGACGGGGCCGTCGTCGGGCGTGAAGCGCGGCGACGGCTGCGGGGCGGCGCACGCCTTGAGCACGAGCGCCCAACCTTGTTTCAGATCGGCGAGCTCGAAGCCGACCTTCTGCAGCTGCGTGCGGATGGCCGGGTCGGTGCCGACGGTGCGGAGAAACTGCATCGCGCGCTGGAGCGCGGTCTCGGCGGTGGTGCGGTGAACGGTGGACTGCGGTTTGACCTTGATCGATTTCATGATGATTGCCTCCTTGAAGCGACGCCGTGATTGGCGGCGCGTGGTGAGGCCCTCATCGCAACGGGCGCGCCAGCGATCGCGCGCGCCAAGTGCATGAAATCGTGCGTGCGAAGCGTGCGGTTCGCTGTGCGGCCGCACAGAGTGTGCGCACAGTTCGAGCGCGCGAAGACCATGTGCGGTCCGGCGGAAGCCTTGTGCGCTCCGCCTCGAGCCTTGAGCGACACCGTCGAAGCCTTTTTGTGGGGTTTCGAGACGCCTGCGATCGCGGCCCAAGACCGCCGAGCGCGACAACGAACGGCTTATCGCGGAGTTAACATGGTCTCCGCGCGAGCGCTCAGGGTCTACGTCGGATCGCTCAGGCCTAGCTTCTTCATCAAACGCAGCAGCACGTAGCGATTCATGCCGAGCGCGTCCGCCGTGCGCGACTTGTTCCATCGGTTTTGCTCGAGCGCCTTGCGTACGCGGGCTGCAGCTTCCGACTCGACGCGTTCGGGCGACGGAGCGGACGCCTCGATCGCCTTCGTGACGCGGAGCACGCCATCGCGCGAAGCGGCCATCGCTTCGCGGAGCACGCGCGCGAGATCGCGGATGTTCGCCGGGTACTCGCGCTGGACGAGGTGCGCGACGAGCGCGGGATCGAGGTTCGCCTCGGGCCGCGCGCCGCCGCGGACGAAGCGCGACGCGGCCGCGGGGCTTCGCGCGGCGGCCTCGAGCACGAGGGCGCGCGCGACGAGCGGGATGTCCTCGCGCCGCGCGTCGAGCGGCGGGAGCTCCACGCGGTGCTCGAAGCGCGCGGCGAAGTCGTGCTTCAGATCGCCGGGCGCGCGGTTCGTCGCGCAGACGAAGCGGACGTCGGCCTTGCGCGGCTTCGGATCGCCGAGGCGCTGGTAGCTCGCGCCGGGATCGAACACGCGCAAGAACGCGGCCTGCATCGGCTGCGAGATCTCGCCGATCTCGTCGAGGAAGAGCGTGCCCGAGCGCGCGGCGCCGACGAGCCCGTCGGACTCGGGCATACCGGGGTTCGGGTAGTCCTTCTTGTTTCCGAACACCTCGGCCTCGACGAGCTCGCGCGGGAGCGTCGCCGCGCTCCGATCGACGAACGGCCCGCGCGCGCGCTCCGAGAGCGTGTGGATCGCGCGCGCGGCGAGCTCCTTGCCCGTGCCGCTCTCGCCGAGGACGAGCACGTGCTCGTCGAACCCCGCGACGAACGCGAGCCGCTCGCGCAGCTCCCAGATCGCCGGCGACTCCCCGACGATGCCGAACCGATCCTTGTCGCCGAACCCGCGCGCGTCGAAGCCCGCGAGCTTCGGGATCGACGCCGGCCGCATCGAGAACATCATCCCCGAGTGCCCGTGAAGCGCGATCACGTTCCCCGCCGAGAGCCGCGCGTGCTTCGTCTCGCGCCCGTTCACCGTCATCACGAGCCGCCCGACGCTCTCGATCACGACCGCGTCGCCGCTCACGTCGATTTGGATCTGCCGCCGCGACAGCGTCTTGCCCGCGAGCGCGCTCGTGCGCTCCGTCACGCCGGGCCGGAGCCGAACGAACACCGCGGCGTCGAGATCTTCGTCCCCGCGCCCGACGAAGAAGCGACCGTTCCCGTGAAAGAGCGCAGTCTCGCCGACGCGATGCGGCTCCTCGATGCACCAGAGCAGCGTGAACGCCGGCACGAGCTTCGGTTCGTCCTCGAAAGCTGCGTCCGCTCGTAGTGACTGCGGATCAGCGGTCGTGTTCCCGGAACGAGGCATCGTGTCTCATCCCGAAGGTACCATCGGCAGTGACAAATGGTCCCATCGCGCATCAAAAGATCACGGCGCGTCGCCGAGCGATTCGCAGTGCGCCTACCCGCGAGCGCGGTCGCTGGCGAGGCTTCCTGACGGGCGCGCATTCCTCCGCCGTGACTACGGCGCGCATCCCACTGCGATGACGTTACCCGCGCCATTCACGAGGACGGCTTCGCCGCCACGGACCACGAGGAATGGCGCGGGCTGGAACGTCTCCGTGTTCAGCATCATGCCGCCGTCGTAAGCCACTTGGCTCGCGTTTCCGTTCGCGTCGACCTGACTGAACGACCAGCGACTCGCGTCGATGATCCCGAGCTGGGCGGACGAGTCGCTCGCGTAGAACAATGAAGCGTGCCTCGTCAGCGTGACGCCGAGCTGCCCGTCGTCGAGCACAACGCTCGATGGGGATCCGTTGAACGCGACGCCCGCGCCATAGGGCCATGGTGTGATTGCGGGGAAGAAGTCGTTCGTGCCGGGAGACGCGACCTGGACGACGTCGCCAGTCGACCGCGAAAAGAAGACGTTGCCGTCTCCTTGTGATGTCCGTCGGTACAAACCACGCAAACCCGTTCGCGTAGGCGACGAGCCCGGGAGCGACTCCGTTGTAGCCGTTGACGAAGCCACCCGGCACGGGCGCGAGCGCGTGTGTGATGCTGCCGTCCCGCGCGGCCTCCATCCAATCGAGGGTCACCGTGTCGTTACCGGGGGACTCCTGGAACAGGAAGAGGACTCGATCGTCATGCGCAGCAAAGGACACGGAGTCCGTTGACACGTCGGCCGGCACGACGACATCGACCGACGCCGCGCCGAGCGCCGGCCCGAAGAAGTGAAAGGTGTGGTTCACATCGGCGCGGAAAAACAACGTGTCGCGCAGGGAACGAGTCGGGAGCATCGTCGCGTTGCCCGGCACGGCGACTGGATAGGGCGCACCGAGCGTGAAGCCTGCGCCATCCCGCCAGAACGGCAGCGCCGAGACCCCGGCTTGTTGACCGATCAGAAACGCGTAGCCGCAATCGGTCGCGACGACCGAGAGCGGGAGTTGGTTCTTGCCCAAAAGCGTGCTCAGCGGGACGGGCCCAGCGATGACGCCCGCGTTCGCACACGCGGGCGGCGGGTCACACGTCGAGCCGCTTTCCGCCGCAACGACGTCGGGAGGCGCATCGCTCCCCGCGTCTCCCGGATCGGCGAGGGTACCGCCGCAACCGACACACAGGAAGACGAGTGCCGCGCGTGCGATCACAACGGAAGTCTAACACCGAGGCGCCCGCCGAGCCTCGCCCGCCGGAGCCGGCAAACATCGAGGCCGGCAATCCAGCGACGCCGATCCCGGCGTCAGACTGAAGAGGAAGTAGTGTGGCCACTTTCGAGTCGTGACGCTCATGGGCGTCGCTCGAATGCGAGCAAAACGTCATCACCGATGTAGCGGTATCCGAGCGCCGTGTAGATCTTGTTCGACGTCCGGTTCGCGGCGTCCGTCGAGAGCGTCACCTTTCGCGCGCCCTGCTCGAGGAGCCGTTCGGTGAGCGCAGCGACGCACGCGGAGGCGTAACCGCGTCGCCGAAGCGCTGGAGGCGTGTAGACGCCGCCAATCCGCGCCAAGCTGCTCGCTCGGGCGACCGCCATCGTGACCGGCTGGTCATCGACGGCCCACACGCTCAGCGCTTGGTCTCGCACGCGGCGCAGAACGGCTTCGGGCGTCGCGCTCACGCGATCCTCTTCGGGCAGGCCGGTCTCGTCGATGAAACGATGGCTCCACTCCGCCAAGAGCTCCACCTCGCTCTCGGTCGCGAGACGCAGCGCGCCCGACGGCCAGCGCGAGAGGTGCACACGCTCCGCTGCGAATTCTTTGAAGCTCAGACGGACGCGCGACTCGACGCCCGTCACCGACGACCAACGAGACCCGAACGCCAGACCGACACGGCGCGGCCCTACTGCGCCGGGTAGCGCGGGATGACGCCGTGCGAGGTCGGACACGACGAGGTCGAGCGCGTCTTCGGACGCGCCGTCGCCGAGCTCGCTCAAGACGATGTGACGCGGCGGCGTGCGAACGGCGACGAGCACCACGCGCCCCTCGTCTTCGACCGTGGCGAAGTAGGACTCGCCTTCGGACTCCGGCGTCCGCTCGGCGAGCGCGAGGAGGAGGCTATGAACCGTTTCCTTGGCGCGTAGAAAGGTTCTGGCGCGCTCGAGCAGCGCATCTCCCGTGTCGTGATGTCGTAGCTCCAAGGTCGTGAGAGTACGACGCACGTACTCGCGGATGCTGACAACTCACTGCAGCGCGATGCGAGCTATCCTTTGCCTGATGAAAACGGTTGCCCTCGTTGCCGCACCGCTTCTCGGCTTGGTGCTGCTCGCGGCGCGCTGCGACAACGCGACGAGCACCTGTAATGCCTCGGTTGAACCCGGCGTCGCGTGCAGTGGCTCGACGCTCTGTTGCTCCTGGCCCGGCACCGAGTGCGGAACGTGCTTGTGCAACGGTGCCACCTTCGAGTGCACGATGAATTCGTGCAGTCCGAATCAGCCGTGCCCGGGCGCGTCTTCACTGACGCCCGGGCTCCCGTGCGGAGTCGAGTCCGGGTGCACGAACCATCGACCTCCGGCTTTGACGTGCATGTCGTCTGCATCGACATACCCGTGCGGGGCTGCGTGCTCATGCAACGGGTATCCGAGCGGTGTCTGGCAGTGTTACCCGCTCGCATGTCCCGACGCCGGGGATGCAGACGCAAACAACAGTGCCGATGCTGAAAGCGACGCGGGCAGCGACGCGCCTGATTCTGGCGACTCGTGACAGGCACACCGCTTCACTGCGGCGTACAGGTCGACACGCCCGCACCCACGATCCTCGCGGAGTAGTGCGCCACGATGGTGCTCGTCTGCGTGCTCGGTGCAGCGCACCTCCTTCTCCGCTCCGATTGGCGCGGTGAGGCCGCGCACGTCTCGGCGGCCGATGCAGTGCTATGAAATGTCGATGAGAGTTCTTGTGGGCGCCGCCGCTTTTCTATGCGTGACGGCCGCGTGCACTCGAACGCCGGATCCTCCGTGCTTCGCTAACTACGCGGGGGTATCGATCATTGCGGGCGGCTGCGTTTCGAGCATTCGCACGGAATGCGACAATGGGCAGTTTGCGCCGTGTGGTGCACCCGATGTGAGCAACTGCCCGCCGACTCCCGCGCCTCACACGATTCAAGGGTTTTCGGAGCAGGCAGGCACCACCTGCAAGATCCACGTCATTTGCGGAGATGGAACCGTCGAGGAGAGCACAGTGGTGTTCGAGAACATCTCCGATGGTGGTTTGTGTGCCGCCGCGCAAGTCGTTGACTCTGGGAACCTTCCGAGCGGCAATGCCGTCCTCGACGTATGCAAATCCATTAACCTGCCGGCCCCGACTGTAGCGCTCTGTGCGTTCGATGCAGGGACCGATTAGCAGTCACTGCGGCGCACAGGTCGACACGCCCGCACCCACGATCCTCGCCGAGTAGTGCGCCACGACGGTGCTCGTCTTCGTGCTCGGGTCGTAGCGGACCGTGGTCTGCTCCGAGTTGGGCGCGGTGAAGACCCAAAAGTCTCCGCCCCAGAACGCAAACGCCCAAGCGTCGCCGCGATCGAAGCTCAACGCGTCCGAGCCGAGCACTTTTCCGGTCGCCTTGTCGATCTCCGAGATCGCGCTCCCGCCCGAGTTGCCCGTCGCCGAGTACGCGTAGAGCCTGCCGTCGCCCGTCCCCGTGAGCTCTGCGCTCTGGAGGTTCGGCAAGAAGGGCCCCACGGTCTTCACCTTGAACGACGTCGTGTCGAGCGTGCCGAGGTCGCCGCTTTCGGACGCGAGGAAGAGCGCTTCGTCGGGGCCGACGCCGAGCGTCGCGTAGCCCATGCCAAACGTGCTGAACGAGCCCTGAGGTTGGAACGACGTCGGCGTGCACGCGGCGTTCAGCGTGCTCACCTTGAAGACCATGCCGTTGTCGTATTCGACGTACGCGGTGCCCTTGCGATCGACCGCCATCGAGAACGGCGACGCGCCGCCCGCGGGACACGAGAGCAGCCCGATTTGCGTGAACGAGGCCGTCGGCGGATAGAAGCTGAGGAGCTCCGAGTCGACCGCGACCACGTAGACGAACGTCGAGCCCGCGTCGACGCAGTCGCTCGGCGGCGCGACGTCCTTCTTCACGACGTCGAGCGGCGGGATGACGTCCTTGTGGGACGCGTCCGTCGCGTTCGCCTCTTCGGGCGCGAGGAGGCCCGTGCGCGAGCCGCACGCGAAGATCGCCACGCTAGGCAACGCCGCGACCGCGGCCAACGCGAGCCAACGCATGCCTCATGCATAGCACGCGCCGCGTGGGCGCCCTCGCTAGGCCGCGTGCAGCGGGTCAGCGGCTCCGGCGGATGACGTCGCGAATGCGTGCATCCTGCACGGAACGCGGGAGTCCAGCCTTTTTAGGGCGGAAACCGTCGGTCAGCGGGATCTCGTCGAGGCGGATGACGACGCGAGGCTCTTCGCGATCTTCGAGCGCCGCGGTGACGTCTTCCTGGGTCGCGGAGCCCACGTAGGCGACCCAGATCTCGTTCTTCACGCGGTACGCGGCGGCGACGTCGACGTCGAGCTTCTCGTAGAAGACGTCCTCGATAGCGCGCGTCGAGACGAGCCCGACGAAGCCCGAGAGCGAGTCGACGAACCAGAAGTCGCCGTCTTCGTCGCGCCGGACGACGTCGTTCGTCGTGATGAGCTCGTCGCCCTCCCGCACCGCGAGGACGCCGAGCTCGTTCGGCGCGGAGAGCTCGTCCGGGCTCACCTTCTTCTTCTCGAGGTCCACGCGCGCGACGACGATGGGATCGCTCCCGGGGAGCACGCGGCCGAGCGCGCCGGGCTTTCGCTTGTCGACGTTCGCGAGGATCGCGCGGTGCGTGGTGCCCGCGTAGAACTCGATGCTCTGCGCGCCGAAGCGCTCGCCGAGCTTGCGCGCGAGGTCCTTGCGCATGCCGCTCCCCGCGAACAAACGCACCGGGAGGCCGCCGCGCGCGCTCTTGCGGTGCACGAGCGGCCGCAGCATGTCGCCGGCGTAGAAGACGAGCGTCGCGCCCGAGCGACGGACCTCGCTCTCGAATCGAGCGGGATCGAAGCGCTCCGCGAGCGCGAGCCGCGCGCCCGAGGCGAGCGCGGAGCCCACGCTCGCCATGAGGCTCGTCGGGTGATGGAGCGGGATGCAGCAGTAGACGGTGTCGCTCGGCTTGATCGTGCACGCGGCGGCCGCGCCGAGCGCCGAGAGCGCGTAGCGGTGGTTCGTCACGGGGGCGGCGCGGAGATCGCCCGCGTCGTTCGGACGGAGGAACACGATCGCGAGATCGCTCGCGCGGCCGGCGTTGGGCTCGAAGTCCTTCGGGAGCTCGACCTTGTCGGGGTCGATCGCTTCCATGTCGACGAGCCGGGGGGCGAGCGCGCGCGAGGTCGCGCCGCCGCCGAGCACGAGGACCTCGCGATCGAGCGCGTCGCGAACGCGCGAGGCGTTTTCGGGATCGGAGGCGACGTGACGGGCGTCCTCGCGATTCGCAGCCGCGCGCAGCGCTTCGGCGGAGCTCTCGGGTGGCGCGATCACGGCGATGGCGCCCAGGCGGCCGAGGCCAGTCGTCATCGACAAGAAGCTCGGGCGCGATCCCATGACGACGAGCACGCGCTCGCCGGGACGAACGCCGCACGCCCAGAGCCCGCGCATCACGTTCGTCACGCGGACGTCGGACTCGCGGTACGAGAACGCTCGATCGCGCCACAAGAAGAACGTCGCGTCGGGATCGTCCGCGGCGCGCTCGGCGAGCTCGAGCGCGGGGCTCGTGCGCGTGTCCGGGCGGATCTGCGCGAGCCGGCGCAGGCGCGGCTCCTGATAACGGACGGCGTCGAGCGCGTCGGTGGCGCTCGCGGTCACGTCGCCGAGGCGCGACCAAGCCGCGCGCGCGGAGCGGGTCGCGGCGTCGAGGAGGAGCTCGAGATCGCTCTCGGTCTCGTGCGGCTCCGCGGCTTCTTCGCGCGGCGATGCCGCAGTGAGCAGCGCGCGCGGTTTTTCGCCCTGGCCGTCGCGCCAGCGGATCCAGTCTGCAACGGTCGGCCACGTCTGCGTCATCGCGTGGCTCCCGACGACGAGGCCGAAGTGGCCGGCGCGGAGCGTCACGATCGACACCTCGGACTCGGGCGCGGCGTCCGCGATCGCGCGCACCGTCGCGGGCCGCGCGATCTCGTCGGTCGAGCCCACGAACGCGAGGATCGGTTTGTCGATGTCCGCGAGCGTCACCGTGCGCCCGTCGATGACGAAGCCGCCGGAGAGCATGCGGTTGTGCACGATGAAGTCGTCGAGGAAGACGCGCAGCGCGGGCCCGGGCCACGCGACGAAGCCTTCGCCCGCCAAGAATCGCCGGCGCGCCTCGCGGCGCACGATCGCGTTGCGATCGTGGAGCGAGCGCACGAACTCGATGCGCTGTTGGATCTCTTTTCGACCGCTCACGAGCTTGAACGCGGTGCTCGTGATGACGCCGGGCAGGCCCTCGACGCGCGCGGCCATCGACGAGAGCGCGGGCTCGACGAGCTCGACGATCGCCCCCGCGACGTCTCGGCGGATCGCGGGCAGTCCGCGGTGGAGATCGATCGGGCTGCCGAACGTGATGATCGACGCGATGCCGTCGCCGCGGCGGAGCGCGGCCGTCTGGTACGCGAACATGCCGCCCTGCGAGTAGCCGCAGAGGTGAACGTCGCGCCCGGTGAGCTTGCGCGCGACGTCGATGCACGCGGACACCGCGCGCACGTGGTCGTCGAGCGTTCGCCGCATTCCGCCCGCTTCGCGCTCGGGCGCGCCGAAGTCGACGACGAACGGCGAGATCCCGCGTGACGCGAGGTAGTGCGCCGCCGAGACGTCGGGCGCGATGTCGTAGACCTCTGCGGTCACCATGAGCGGCGGCACGAGGAGCGCGACGGATTCGCCGTGTGCGTAGCGCCGGAGCTTGTGGTGCGGGCCCTCGTTCACGACCTCGAACGAGCCGCCGTACGGCTCGCCGAGTCGGCCGAAGCGCACGATCTCGAGCGCGTTGCGCGCGCCGGACCTGAGCCGTTGAAGTCGCTCGCGCGCGCTCATGCTCTGGACGCGTCGAACGCGATGCCCGCGGCGCGGAGGCGCGCGATGAGCGCGTCGCCCATCGTCGCGGCGGGCGTGACGACGCCGCCTTCACCTTGGACGTCGCGCGAGAGGCACAGGGCGGACTCGACGAGCATCTTCGCTGCGCCCGTATAGCCCGGATCGCCCTCGCCCGAAACCTTGCACTCTGCAACGATGTCGCCGCTCGCGCTTCGGCCGATGACGCGGACGATGAACGAGCCCGACTCGCGCTTGTCCCTCGACGGGCCTTCGCCGGGCGCGGGGAGGAAGCGCTTCGCGAGCGCGCGGATCGGCCCGTACGGGAGCGCGCGCGAGCCCACCGCGAGGCCGATGGCCGTCGTCTCGGCGCGCAAAAACCCCACGGGTCCGCGGCCGACGAGCATGCGCTCCTCGTATTTGAAATCGCGCCCGTACGCGTAGCCGAGGAGCGCGTTCGAGCGGTGCACGACGCGCGAGTTCACGGTGTCCATGAAGAACGGCGCGGTCCATCCGGCGTCGATCTTCTTCGCGCCTCGCGCGTCCTTCGAGGGGCCCGGAGAGCCGCCGACGAGGGCGTATGGGTTACGCATCATCGCGCGGACGTTCGCGTCCGAGCCAGCCTGCTCCATGAGGTGCATCGCGCTCGCCGCGGTGCCTCCGCTCATGCCGCCGCGCGCGCGAACGAGGACGAACGTCGCCGAGGCGCAGGGCGCGCCGAGCTCGCGCTTCGCGAATTCCTGGAGCGCGAAGACGCCGAGGTCGCTCGGGATCGAGTCGAACCCGCAGAACGGCACGATGCGCGCGCCGTGCTCCTTCGCGCGCTCGTCGTTTCGGTCGATGAGCTCGCGCGCGAAGGGGACCTCGCCGGTGATGTCGCAATAGTCGGTGCCGTGTCGCGCGCACGCGGCGGCGAGCTCGTGACCGTAGAGCGAGAACGGCCCAGCCGTGGTCGCGACGACGGAGGCCTCGGGCACGATGCGATCGAGCGCGGGGACGTCGAGCGCGTCGGCCACGCGGAGCGGCCACGCCGCGCACCTCGAGTCGATCGCGACCGCCGCGTCACGCACCTCTTCGAGCTTCTTTGCGCTTCGGCCGCCGAGCGCGACGCGCGCGTCCGGGTAGCGCTTCGCGAGCCACTCGGCCGCGAGGCGCCCGGTGAAGCCGGTCGCGCCCCACAAGAGGAGCTCGATGGGTCGATTCGAACCATCGCGTTTCGGCATGCGCGGCAGTATAGGGAAAGGAGCGCGCGATGACGGTGATCTTCGTCCTCTTCGGGAGCGAATCGAACAACGCGGCTGATCTCGCCGATCGCACCGGCGTCGCCCTGAAAAAGGCCGGGTTCGAGGCCGAGGTCGCGGATCTCTCGAGCGTCACGGTCGCCCAGCTCGACGCGATGGAGACGGTGCTCGTCGTGACGAGCACGTACGGAAACGGGAACCCGCCGTCGAACGCCGAGGCCTTCTACGGCGAGCTCATGGCGCGCAACGCGCCGCTGCCGAAGCTCCGCTTCTCCGTGTGCGGCCTCGGCGACACGACGTACGACCGCTTCGCGCAGTGCGGCAAGGACTTCGATCAGAAGCTCGGCGAGCTCGGCGCGACGCGCATCGTGGAGCGCGTGGACTGCGACGTCGACTACGAGGAGCCGTGGCAGGGCTGGCTCGATCGCGTGCTCGAAAAGCTCGCGGAGCTCCGCGCCGCGTCGCCAGAGGCGCCGAAGGAGGAGGGCGAAGAGATCACGCCGCTGCCCGCGCCTTCGGCGACGCGTCTGCACCCGCCCGGCACGCGCAAGAACCCGCTCGAGGCGCGCGTCCTTCGAAAGCGAGAGCTCTGCGCGCCCGGGTCGAGCAAGGAGACGCTCCACGTCGAGCTCGGGCTCGACCCCGAGCTCACGTACGTCGCGGGCGACTCGCTCGGCGTCTTCTGCGAGAACGATCCCGCGCTCATCGCGGACGTGCTCCGCGGGCTCCACGCGGCCGGCGACGAGGTCGTCATGCTCCGCGGCGCGATGCACGAAGGCGCGCACGGCGGCGGCACGATGACGCTCCGCGAGGCGCTCACGCGTCACCTCGATTTGCAGCACGTCGACGCGCGCCTCTTCACCGCGTGCGGCTTGCCGAAGAGCCCGGAGGTCCACGTCGTGGACCTCGTGCTCATGAAGACGCAGATGCCCGAGCTCCAGACGTTCGTCGAGTGCCTGCGCCCGCTCGCGCCGCGCATGTACTCGATCGCGTCGTCGCCGCGAGCGCACCCGATGGAGGCGCACCTCACGGTGGACGTCGTGCGCTACGAGATGCGCAAGCGAGCGCGCGCGGGCATCGCGTCGTCGATGCTCGCCGATCGTTCGCCGCCCGGCACGGAGCTGTCGGTCTACGTGCAGCCCGCGCCGCATTTCCGCCTCCCGTCGGACGACGCGCCGATGATCATGATCGGCCCTGGAACGGGCGTCGCGCCTTATCGCGCGTTCATCGAGGAGCGCGCGATCAACGGCGCGAAGGGCAAGAGCTGGCTCTTCTTCGGCACGCGAAACCAGGCCGACACGTTCTACAGCGACGAGTTTCGCGCGGCCGTCGAGCGCGGCACGCTCACGCGCTTCGACTGCGCGTTCTCGCGCGATCAAAAAGAGCGCGTCTACGTGCAAGACAAGATGCGCGAGTCCGCCGGCGAGCTCTACGCGTGGATCGAATCGGGCGCGCACGTCTACGTCTGCGGTGACGCGCAGCGCATGGCGCCCGACGTCCAAGCCGCGCTCATCGACATCCTCGCAGACGGCGCGAAGGTCGACCGCGACAAGGCGCTCGAGCGCTTGCGCGCGATGGAGGCCGCAGGGCGTTACTGCAAGGACGTTTATTGAGCCGAGTCGTGTAGCCTGGCGCCATGCGCCGACCCCTCGTATCCCTCCTCGCAGTTCTTTGTGCGGCGTGTCCCAAGCCGAGCTCGAATGACGGCAAGCCCGCGCCGAGCGCTTCGGCCGCCGGGAGCGCGACGACGGGCGCGACGGCGCCGAGCGCATCGACCGCCGCGAGCGCGGCGCCCGCCCTTCACGCCGCGGCCGGCGTGGGCGACATCCCGCCTTGGTCCGCGGACACGGCGCTCCCGTCGAAGTGCACGACGTCCGCTGACGCGAAGGCGAAGATCCACGCGCTCTCGGCCGGCAAGGACGCGGCGATGAGCGCGGGCACGGCGGATCCCGCGGCGCTCGCGAAGGACGTCGGCGCGACCACCTGCGCGTCCACGCGGCGCGATCTCACGAACGCGCTCAACGACGGCGGCTACGAGCGCTACAAAGCCAAGAGCTACGCCGAGGCAGATCGCTGGTGGCGCGCGGCGCTCGTCGTGCGACCGTCGGCGATGACCGCGCGATACAACCTCGCGTGCGGGCTATCGCTCGACGGAAAAGCGAAGGACGCGGTCTGGGTCATCCAGGAGATCGCGCGCGCCGCGGCCGACGGCGACGCCGCCGCGGTGAATTTCCTCGAGAAGGCCAAGAGCGACTCGGATTTCACGTCGCTTCGCGAGGACGCGGACTTCAACAAAGCGATCGCGCAGGCGAGCGCGGTCGCTGGCGTGCTCGTCGGTCCGCGCAAGGAGCCGGAGACCGCCGCCGAAGCCGCGAAGCTCCTCCCCGCCGACTTCAAGAAGGTCAAAGACCAGATCGGTGTCACGGAGAACGGCTGGATCACCTACGCCCCCGCGATCTTGCGCGTGTGGACGTGGCGGCCGGACGCCGCGACCGAGCTCCTCGTCACGACGATCATCGACGATCCCGCGAAGCTCGGGAAGCCGAAGGGCGACATGAACCAGGACTACGGCGCAGTGGGCATCTTCAAGCGCGAGGGCGGCGCGCTCAAGCTCCTCTTGGCGCAGAAGACGGGCGAGTCGCCGCCGGATCTCGCGGCGAAGGGCAAGGACATCGCGGTCTCGTTCGAGACGATGTGCGGGACGATCCACGGCGTGATCACGTGGAACGCCGCGAACGCGAAGCCGGCTTACAAGGAGACGCCCTGCAGCAACTAGGGTCGCGTGGCCGCGCCCTATTTTGGTTTCGCGTCGCGCTCGCGCTCGGCGGGCTCCTGGTGCTCGTGATCATCGTGCGCAGCGTCGGAGTCGACGCGATCATCGCGTCGCTCCGGCCGGCGCTCGTGTGGCTCCCGCTGATTTGCTTGCTGGAGCTCGCGCGGATGGCGTGCGACACGCTGTCGAGCGCGCTCGCGTTCGGACCGCTCGCGTCGCGCATCCCGCGGCTCACGCTCTTGCGCGCGCACGTGATCGGCCAGTCGCTCAGCGCGCTCGCGCCCGCGCCGCGCGTCGTCAACGAGTCGATCAAGGTCGGGCTCCTCACGCCGTACGTGGGCGCGGCCGCCGCGACGTCGGTCGGCTTCGTCAACCAAGCGGCGACGCTCATCGCGGGCGGCCTCTTCTCGGTCCCGTGCGGGCTCGCGATGTACGCGCTCGGCGGCCAGTCGCTCTGGCTCTACGCCGCCGCCGCGCACGCGGTCACGCTCGTCACGAGCGGCGTCGTCCTTCGCGCGATCACGCGCGCGGACGCGCTCGGCCGATTCATCGAGCGAAAGCTCCCGCGGTTCGCGTCGCGCGTCGCGGCGTTTCGCGACCAGAACGCGCAGGTCGGGTTCTTCGCCCTGGGCCCGTCGGCCGCGCTCTTCCTCGGACGAGTCTTCCAGACGGTGCAATACGGCGTCGCCGCGCACGCCGTGGGCATCCACGTCGGCGCCTTCGGCGCGCTCGCGGCGGAGGGCGTCAACTTGATCGCGACCGCCGTGGGCGTCATCGTCCCCGGCGGCCTCGGCACGACCGACGGCGCGTTCACGCTCGCCGCGGGCCTCCTCGCGACCACGGTCGCGCGCGCGACGTCGCTCGCGCTCCTCATTCGATGCATGCAGATTACATGGGTGCCCCTCGGCGCCGCGCTCGCGCTCGTCCGCTCACGTTGAGGCGCGGTGCGCGATGGCGCGAAGCTCCGCGCCTTGCCCCTCGAAGCGGAGCGACACGCCGGCGTCCCAGAGCGCAAACGCGGGCGCGAGCGGGTCTTCGCGCGTCTCGGGCGCGAGCGGCGAGAGGACCCAGTACGCGAGCTCGTACGAGCACGCGAGCTGATAGAGCGGCTCCACGAGGAGCTTCGCCTCGGCCGAGAGGGTCATCGACCAACCGAGCTCGGTGACGATCCAATAGAGCGTCGATTGCATCGGGTGCAGATCGCGAGGCGACATGGCGGGGGGCTCGCTCGCGCGCACCTCGACGTTCGGATTGATCAAGAAGGCGTGCACCCCTCGATCGAGGTTCTTGCCGAGCCCGTCGGCGATCGACGCCGCGGAGGTCAACCACGCGCGCGCCGCGGCAACGACGCCGTCGGTCCCGAGCTCGCGCGGGCTCGGCGCGACGAACCGCGCGAAGATCTTCTGCAGCCGCGCGAGCGCGGGCTCGAGCGACGGCGCTCCCTCGAAGAGCTCGGGGAGGCGCGCGCCGCCCGGACGAAACGCGTGCAAGAACGCCGGCGGGACCTCGCTCACCCACGGCGCGGCGCCGAGCGACGGATTCGAGCTCCGTCGCGATGCGCCTCCAGCGCTGCAAGAGCGCGCCCGTCTCCACGCTTTGGAATGTAAGTCATCGGGCGCGACGGGTGTTAACCTCGGAGCGATGAAGGTGCGGATCCTCGTCCTCTCGCTTTTGTTGCCGAGCTCGGCCCTCGCGGCGACGTTGAGCGTCGGGCCCGGAAAGACGTACGCGAAGCCGTGCGCGGCGATCGCAGCGGCGCAGGCGGGCGACGTCATCGAGGTGGACGCGTCGGGCAACTACGACGGCGACACGTGCGCGTGGTCGACCGACAACCTCACGGTGCGCGGCGTCGGCGGGCGCGCGAAGATCGATCTCACCGGCGTCACGCCCGCGCAGCAGAAGGGCATCTTCACGATCGCCGCGCCGAACGCGACGATCGAGAACTTCGAGCTCTCGGGCGCGGCGATCTCCGCGAACGCAGGCAACAACGGCGCTGGCATTCGCCACCAAGGCCTGAACCTCACGGTGACGAACTGCTACCTCCACGACAACCAGGACGGCATCCTCGGCGCGCCGACCACGGACGGGCAGGGCAACGTCGTCATCGAGTACTCGGAGTTTGCGAACAACGGCGCGGGCGACGGCTTCTCGCACAACATGTACCTGAACCACTACGCGAGCTTCACGCTGCGCTACTCGTACTCGCACGGCGCGAAGGTCGGTCACCTCGTGAAGACGCGCGCGTACGCGAACTTCATCCTCTACAACCGCATCACCGACGAGACCGGCACGACCGCGAGCTACGAGATCGACATCCCCAACGGCGGCACGTCGTACGTGATCGGAAACCTCATCGAGCAGGCCGCGACGTCGCAAAACCCGAACATCGTCACATCGGGCGAGGAGGGCACGTCGAACCCCGATCAGCACTTCTACTTCGTGAACAACACGGTCGTGAACGATCTCGGCAGCGGCACGTTCGTGAACCTCGCGAGCGGCACGACCGGCGTCATCGAGAACAACGTCTTCCGCGGCAAGGGCACGATCACGTCGCTCTCCGGCGCGACCCAGACGACGAACTGGGACGACACGATGGGCGACCCGATGCTCGTGAACCAAGCCGCGTACGACTACCACCTCGCGCCCGGCTCGCCCTGCGTCGACAAGGGAACCGCGCCCGGCACGGGCCTATCGAACCAGTCGCTCGCGCCGGACCACGAATACGTGCATGTTGCAATGACCGAGTCGCGCTCCGTCGCAGGCGCCGCGATCGACATCGGCGCCTACGAGCTCGGCGGAGGCGGCGGCGACGCAGGCACGCCGACCGACGGCGGCGCCACCGATTCGGGCACGCCCGCGAGCGACTCGGGCGCGTCGAACGACGGCGGAACCTCCGGCGGCGGAACGAGCGGCTGCGGCTGCGACACGGCAGGAAGGACGGAGCGCTCGCCGCTGGTCCTCTTGGCGGCACTCGCGCTCATGCTGACACGGGCGTTCGCGTCGAGGCGATCACGACCTTCTTCGAGTTGACGTACAGCTCGCCCTCGCACGTCGCTACGGCGAGGTGATCGAGCCGCGCCAACGCCTGGCGTTCCCGTCGCCGTCGAAGCTCGACCGAGCTTCGCCCGATGGACGCACGATCGCGTGGGCGCTCGAAGCACCCGGTTAAAGTCTAAGTTGGTTTGTGATCTCCGCCCGGGAGATCGTTACAACGATGGACGTGGCTGGACGCGATGAAGTCCTCGCTTGCTGCGAGCATTTGGTATCGCGGCACCCCGAATTTCAGGTGCGAGGGAACCTGCACCCTCCGCGGTTGCCCATCGCTCGTTGGTACTGCGGGCGGATGCGGAACACCGCGATCCGAGCTGTCTGATGATTCCCAGTCCGTTCTCCGTTTGACGGCGGTAGGAAATCGCACAGCCGACCCAACAACGAGCGTGCACTTGCACCCGCTCAGTCCCGTTGCATAGCCTTGTTCGATTGAATTTCCTTTCGTGAGAAAGTGAAATGAGTGGAACGACTCGGCTGGCGCCAGCCGAGAGCCGAAGTGAGCAGCGCACGTGCCACGCAGAAACGTGGGATTTTCCGCGCTCCAGGGTGGCCCGGCCAGGCACGGGCCGGCCCGCGGCCAATTCGTGGGTCAGGCGCGCAGGATGTTCGACGAGATGATCGCCAGCACGCACGACGTCACGGGCAAGAACATCACCTTCGCGATCAAGTTGCTCCGCCACTCGAGGACCGCGACGTTCATCCGCGCGACGGTGAGGCCGTTTGCGGCCACGGCAAAAAACGTCACGTACATGATCCCCGACGCGAGCCCGAGGAACGACAAACCATCGGCCGAAGCCACCGTGTTGATCTGTTGATGGTTCAAGAGCGTCAAAAAGAACAAACCGGTGAGCGCCGAGAGGATGTTGAACGAGCGCTCGTCGTCCTTGACCATGAAGAGCAAGATCGCGAACGTGAGCACGTACGTGACCATCAGCGGCATCACGTGGTTCACGAACGGCGCGACCGAGAGGCGCTTGAGGCTCGTCGTGTAGACCATCTCCGGGAACGGCGGCTTTGGCTTGTACGTGCCGAAGCCGAACGTGCTCGCGTAGGTGTTCTCGAGGTAGCCGAAGCCCGAGAAGACCGGGTGCCAGCCGTTGTAGACGAACTGCTTCTCGAGGCCGATCGTCTCGGCGGGGTTCCAAGGCGGGTAGCCGTCGAAGTCGGGCACGAGGATCGCGCCCTCTTCGAAGTCGCGGTGCCACATGCGGATCCAGACGTCTTGTTGATCGAACGGGTACTTCGCGTAGTCGAAGCGCTGACGGAACGTGAGATCGAAGTGCCAGCCGAGGATCTCGGTGCCGTCGGGCTTCGTCACGTCGTAGGCCTGCTGCATGTTGTCGTAGCCGCCGTTGACGGCCTCGGGGAAGACGACGCCCTTCTGGAGCTCCTTCGGCGTGTTCGGCGGGTAGACCTGCCAGACGTAGCCGCTCACCGCGACGTTGTTCGAGCTCGCGAACTCCATGTGCGTGAGGTAGATGCCCGTGCGCACGAAGAGCGATTTCTTCGGGTTGACGCCCTTCGACGTGAGGAGCGCCTCGACGTCGTGCGCGTCGAGCACCTCGATGCCGCGCTTGTCGTGGCTCGCGTGCGCGCCGGCGTGGCGCGCGCTCTGGATCGTGACCCCGAGGAACGCGACGAAGAAGGCGAGCGAGCAGCCCCAGAGCGCGCTGCTCCGGAGGCGCCACGGACGAAGCGCGGCGCTCGCGAGCGTCGCGAGCGTGACCGCGACGCCCATCTCGCTCCTTCGCGCGAGGAGCAACCCCGAGACCGCGGCGGCGATCACGAGGACGACCATCACGGCGCGCGAGAGCTTTCGTTCGAAGTCGGCGGTCTCGGCGTCGGTGAGCTGCACGTGCCGAGTCTAGAGCATTGCTCCGCCTCGAAGAAAACGACGTCGAGGAGGAACGCGACCATGACCGTGCGCCAGAGCTTGCGAGGGTAATTCGCGAGGTACGCCTTCATGTCGAGCTCGGAGGTGCGCGAGGGGGTGTGGATGCGAAGGACGCCCGAGTCGTCTGCGTCCATCGAGCCGTTCATGCCGATGAGCTCGACGTGTCCGTGAGCGTCGACGTGGGCTCGCACCTCGCCGCGGCGATCGAAGATGCGACCGTCGGCGCGCATCGTCGCGATGACGCCGCCCGGGAGGTTCACGGTTCCATCTGGAGCGAGGTAGACGTTCGACACCTTCGTGCGCGGGAGCACGACCGTGTCCTCGACGATCTCGAGGACGTTCGGACCTCGCCACGGCGGGATCGCGGCGTGCGCCGGCGCGGAGGGGATCGCTTCGGAACGCGCCTGCGCGCCGCACGCGCACGTGAACACCGCGAGGATCGCCCAGCGCACGCACGTCAGACGCGACTTCCCCCTTCCGCCATGGGTGGGGCGCTTGGCCTCACAGCGTTCGGCAAGTATCGTGGCCCGATCGTCATGAAGAACGCCAGCCTCCGCGACCGCCTGCGATACCGATTCGACAACACGATGTCGCGAGGCCCAGCGGGGCTCATCGGGTGGCTCGCGCTCATCTCGCTCGTGCTCGTCGTCGGCGTGTCGCTCGTCGTGAAATACGCCGGGGCGGACTCCGACAAGGGCATGCCGGAGATCGTGTGGAACATCCTCTTCCAGACGATGACGCCGAACCCCGTCGACACGAAGTCGGGCTCGCTCGTGTTCCTCGGCGGCATGCTGTTCGTCACGTTCGGGAGCATCTTCCTCGTCAGCATCTTCATCGGCATCCTGACGAACGCGATCGACATCCGCATCCAGAGCCTGCGCAAGGGGCGGTCGCGGGTGCTCGAGGAAGACCACACGCTCGTCATCGGGTGGTCGCCGCAGGTGTTCACGATCATCTCCGAGCTCGTCGAGGCGAACGCGAGCCGCAAGGACGCGTGCATCGTGATCCTCGCGGACAAAGACAAGATCGAGATGGAGGACGAGCTCGCCGCGCAGCTCCCGAACACGCGCACGACGCGCGTCGTCTGCCGCACCGGAAACCCGCTGGATCAAGCCGAATTGCGCATCGTGAACCCGGACGACGCGCGGTCGATCGTGATCCTCGCGCCCGACGGCGAGGACGCGGACACGCAGGTCATCAAGACGATCCTCGCGATCACGAACAACCCGCACCGCAAGACGGAGCGCTACCACATCGTCGCGGAGATCCGCGAGGAGCGGAACGTGCGCGTCGCGCAGATGGTTGGGCGCGACGAGGTCCAGCTCGTGATGATGGACGATCTCATCTCGCGCATCAGCGTGCAGACGTGCCGTCAGGCGGGCCTCTCGGTCGTCTACACCGAGCTCCTCAACTTCGGCGGCGACGAGATCTACTTCAAGGAGGAGCCGGCGCTCGTCGGCAAGACGTACGGCGAGTCGCTCTTCACGTACGACAAGAGCGCGGTCATGGGCCTGCACACGAAGGACGGGCGCACGCTCGTGAACCCGCCGATGGACATGAAGATCGGCCCGGGCGATCAGGTCATCGTGGTCTCCGAGGACGACACCACGGTGCACCTCTCGGGCGAGACGAGCTACGGGATCAAGGACGACGCGATCGCGCTGCGCGACGCGGCGCCGCCCGCGCCCGAGCGCACGCTGGTGCTCGGCTGGAACCGCCGGGGCCCGCACATCCTGACGGAGCTCGACGCATACGTCGCTCAGGGCTCGGAGACGCGCGTCGTCGCGAGCGTCGCGCCGCCCGAGCTCCCGAAGACGAAGCACCAGAACGTCACGTTCACGCGAGGCGACACGTCGGACCGCGATTCTACTCGACGGGCTCGACATCCCGTCGTTCAACCACATCATCATCCTCAGCTACTCCGACGAGCTCGAGACGCAGCGCGCCGACGCGCAGACGCTCGTGACGCTGCTCCACCTTCGCGACATGAGCGAGAAGAGCGGCAAGGAGTTCGCGATCGTCAGCGAGATGCTCGATCTGCGAAACCGCCAGCTCGCCGAGGTCACGCGCGCCGACGACTTCATCGTCAGCGATCACCTCGTCAGCTTGATGCTCGCGCAGGTCTCCGAGAACAAGCACCTCAACGCCGTCTTCGACGACCTCTTCGACCCCGAGGGCTCGGAGATCTACCTGAAGCCCGCGACCAACTACGTGAAGATGGGCGAGGCGATGAATTTCCACACGGTCGTCGAGGCCGCGAAGCGCAAGAACGAGACCGCAATCGGCTTCCGCCTCAAGAAGGACGCGCACGACCAGGGCAAGGCCTACGGCGTCGCGGTGAACCCGAGCAAGAAGGCCCAGGTGACGTTCACCGAGGGCGACAAGGTGATCGTGCTCGCGGAGAGCTGAGCCCACGAAAATTGGCCCGACCGGCCGCCGATGTACGACGATCCCACCATGGAACGACGACAGCACCGAAGTGGGGATCGAGACGTCGCGCTTCAGCTCTTCATCGCCTCGCAGCGCCGCAAGCTCGACGCGCACGCGCTCACGGTATCGACGCCCGATGGGATGACGATCGCGGGAGTCGGGGAGATCGACGAGTCGCGCACCGAGCAGGTCGCGATGTGGGAGGTACGCGTCGGCAGCGAATGGCTCCTGCTCACCGCGTGGGGCGGCTCGCTCAGCTACGAGGTCGCGAGCGGCTTGCGGCGGATCGTGCAAGCCAGCGGCGTCATGCACTGAGCTCGATGATCGGCGCTTCCGTCGGGCACATGAGGCGAAACGGAAACCAGTGCCCGAAGCCGCTCGTCGTGTAGAGCGCCGACGCGCCGCGGGCGTAGCGTCCCCACAAATATCGATCGGGCCAGATCGGCTCGAACGCGCTCTTGCCGTTGAAGCCGATTTGGCCGCCGTGCGTGTGGCCGGCGAGCATCAGTTGAACGCCGGCCGCGGCCGCGGGGACGAAGCCTTCGGGTCGATGGCAGAGGAGCAATCGAAACGCGTCCGCGGGCGCGCCCGCGAGAGCGTCGTCGATCGAGCGTGAGAGGAACGGCGTCGGGTCGACGTTGACGAAGACGGGATCGTCCGCGCCCGCGATCCACAGGCGCGCGGCTCCCGCGCGGACGAGCGTCCCCTCCGAGACGAGCAGGCGCACGTCTCGCTTTTGCGCGTAGACGCGGCGGGCCGCGGTCACGTCGTGGAGGTATTCGTGGTTTCCGAGCGTCGCGAAGACGCCGAGGCGCGGACCGAAACGCACCGCGGCGTCGAGCGTGGGGCCGAGCTGGCGTACGTCTTCGGCCACGTCGCCCGTGAAGACGACGAGATCCGGGCGCTCGCCGGTCTTCTTCAAGGCGTCGAAGAGCGCCTCGACATCCTCGACGTGCTTCTCGACGCCGAGGTGCAAGTCGGACAAGTGCAGGATGCGAAGGCCGGCGAGGTTCGCGTCGAGCCCATCAAAAGCAAACCGCACACGCGGGACGCGCGGAGGCGCCGCGGCCGTCGTGAAACCCGAGATGCCAGCGCCCACCGCGACGATCGGCGCGATCGCCGTCGCGGCGCCGAGCGCGGCGCGCCGCGTGACCGTCGGACCCTCCGCGGAAGGCGAGGGGAGCGCGGCCTTGGTGGCGCGACGGAGCACGGCCGCGACGGGAATGCTCGCGACCGTGAGCGGCAGAAGGCAAAGGATCACGGACGCGGTCGCCGCGCCCCAATACGCGAGCGCGAAGGGCGCGCGCGTCCACGCGAGGTGCGCGACGGACACGAGCGCGACGAGCCCGAGGAAGGACGCGCGCGCCGTCGTCGTTCGCGCCACGTCGGGCAAGAGCACGCGACCGAGGACGCCGCCGAGCGACACGAGGGCTGCGCTCGCGACGAACGACGTGCTCGCCGGAAACACGGGCCACATCAGCGCTCCTCCGTCGTGACGTTCTCGATCTCGTCACGCAGCTCGCGATCGGCCCGATCGACGAGCGCCCGCGCGCGCACGCGCCGGAGCGCGAAGAAGAGCGCGACGAGCACGACGCCGAACACCGCGAAGGCGAGCGTCGCGCCGAGATCGCGATCACGGCTCGCGAGCTCGGGCGGCTTCACGTGCGGCTGGAGCGTTACGTGGTTCATGGCGTTCATGGCGCGACCTCGGTCGTGGTCGACGAGAGGGCGTCGACTCCGTGGCCGAACGCAGTTCGGTTCGGCAAGACCGGCGGCGCGAGCGCGGCGAGCTGCGACAAGCTCGCGAGCTGGACCGCGACGAGCAGGACGACGGGCAACGCGAGCACGCGCGCGTCCGTGCCGAGCTTGGCGAGCGATCGTACGAGCACCGCGATGCCGCACGCGAACGCGATCGCGACGGTCGCCACGGCGACGATGGGACCTGCCCACGCGCTCGACAGCTGATAGAGCGCGACGAGCGGCGACAGGAGCACCAGGGTGAGCGCGCCGGCGAACGTCGCGCCCGAGTGCGCGACGAGGAGATCGCTCGTGCGCCCGGTGGACGACGTGAGCCGAAGGGCGAGCATCCCGAGCGGGAGCGACGCGAGCGTGGACACGACGAGGAGCATCGGGACGCTCGCGAGGTTGCGTATGGCGAACGTGCCGCTCCCGCTTCCGGCGGCGACGCCCCAAATCGCGGCGCATCCGAGCGCGCCGGCGAACGCGACGCCGGCGACGTAGAAGCGCTCGGCGCGCGACATCGGCGAAGTGGGTTTCCGTGGGCTGATCAGATCGACGAGCTGAGCGAAAGTGTTCATGCACGAGACGTTGCGGCTCGCGGATGAACTCGGCAGGTCAGCGCGTGTGAAACGTCACGCGCGATCGTGTGAATTCGGCGTGAATCGCGGCAAGCGAACCTCGAACGCCGCGCCGCGCTCGCGTCCAGCGCGCACCTCGGCGCGTCCGCCGTGCGCCTCCGCGACAGCGCGCACGAGCGCGAGCCCGAGGCCGCTCCCGCGAGCGTGACCGCGCGTCGTGTAGTAACGCCGGAAGACCTCGTCGCGCTCCGCGTCGGGGATGCCCGGGCCGTCGTCTTCGACCGACGCGACGACCTCGTCGCCTTCGACGCGCACCGCCGCGCGAACGTGACCGCCGCGGGGCACGAACGAGGCGCCGTTCTCGAGGAGCTCGCGCAGCATCGCTTCGAGGCGCATCGAGACGCCCGAGACGAGCGCGCCTCTCGCGACTTCCGCCTCGAAGACCACGTCTGGAAAACGCGGATCGTCGCGCATGCGCCCGACGAGCGCGGTCGCCATCTCCGCGAGGTCCACGCGCTCGCGCTCCTCGCGCGGAAATCCCGCGTCGGCTCGCGCGAGATCGAGAAATCGGCTAACGGTCCCGTCGAGCTTTCCCGAGCTCTCGCGGAGGACGCGCGCGAGGCGTCGCGTTCGCTCGTCGACGTTGGGTGTGCCATCGAGCGCGTCGGCCGAAGCTCGCACGGACGCGACAGTGCTCTTCAGCTCGTGGACCAGGTCGGCCACGAACTCTTCGTGCTGGCGCCTCTCGGCCTCGAGCGCGCCGAGCAGCGCGTTGAGCGCCGCGGTGAGATCGCCGACCTCGTCGCCGGATTCGAGCTCGAGCTTCGGCGTCGCGCGGCGGCTCCGCTCGAGCGCTTGCTTGCGGAGGCGCTCGATCGGCCGAACGATGCGGCTCCCGGTGAACCACGCGAGGATGATCGCGATGGGCCAGAGCAAGAGCCCCATGCGAAGGAGCTGCGAGCGAAGCTGGTAGACCTCGCCGACCGCGCGATACGAGCTCTGCTCGACGTGCACGACGACGCGCGATCCGTCGTGATCGACGCCGGTGCCGATCGCTTGGCAATAGAGGAGCTCGGACCACTGACAGCCGACGTACGTCCCCGTGGATTGCGCCATGCGCACGTCGTCGCGATCGAGCACGCGCGGCATCGCGTCGTCGATTTGCCTCAGTGTCGGCGCCCCTGCGGGCCGCAGGAAGAACGCTTCGAATCGGTCGATGACACCCGTCGGGTGATCCGCGTCGGCGTCGAATAGGACCGCGCCGTCGGCCTCTCGCACCACGCGCAAACGGACGCCGCGCCGGCTCGAGACCTCCTCGAGCGCGCCGAAGCGCTGGCCGAGCGCGGCGCGGCCCTCTTCCATCGCGTCGCGCACGTTCGTCCAGAGCTGTCCCGGCACGGGCCGATCGAGCTGAGTCCACGCGAAGACGAGGACGTACGGCGCGAGCGCGACGAGCCCGATCCCGGCGATCGCGCGCGTTCGCAGCGACAGCCGCGGCCGCTTCATCCCGAGATCCAGCGGTAGCCCAAGCCGACGACCGTCTCGATGCGCGCAAACCCCGGGTCGATCGCTTCGAGCTTTCGGCGCAGCCGCCGCACGTAGACGTCGACGATGCGCTCGCCGACGACCGAGTCGTCGCCGCGCACGAGATCGAGCAGCTTGTCGCGCGTGAGCACGACCCCGGCGCGCCGAGCGAGCGCCTCGAGCACGCGAAACTCGGTCAACGTGAGCTCGAGCAGGACGCCCTTCCATTTCGCCTCGACGCGGTCAGCGTCGATCGACAGCTCGCCGATCGCGGTCGCCGCGGCCCCGCGCTGCGCACCCGAACGAATCGCGTCGCGCCTCAAAATGGCGGCGATTCGCGCGACGAGCACGCGCATCGCGAACGGCTTCGTCACGTAGTCGTCGGCGCCGAGCTCGAGGCCGAGCGTCTCGTCGATTTCGCCGTCGCGCGACGTGAGCAGCACGACGGGCGTCGCGTCCCCGCTCTCGCGGAGCCTCTTGCACATCGCGAAGCCATCGAGGCGCGGCATGTTGACGTCGGCCACGACCAGCGCCGGCCCAAACGACCTCACGACATCGAGCGCTTCGAGCCCGTCGTGCGCGGCGCGCACTTCGTGTCCCGCGTCGGCCAGCGCGATCGAGAGCACCTCGATGAGCTGGCGATCATCGTCGACCACGAGGAGGCGCGCCATGCCCATGCAACGCTAGCACGGGGCTGCATATGCCCGGTCTCTCCGCCAGGACTCGAACCTGGACAACCACGATCGCACCATGGTGCGTCGATCCACGACGACGGAGAGTCGTTCAGTAGGGTGACCGACGGGAATCGAACCCGCGTGTCGAGAGCCACAATCTCGCGCCTAGACCATTCGGCCACGGCCACCATGACGACCCGAGGAGAGCGTCGTATGGAGCGGGCGGGGCTTTTGGGACGTGAGAAACATGGCCCTTCACTCGACGCCCGGTCGCGCGAATCCTGACACGACGCGCTCCTCACTTGATCGTGAGCTCGACGTCGAGGCTCTGGAAGCCGACCCCCTCGCTCGTTTTGTACGGGGGAAGGCGCATGCCGTCGAGCGCGTGCGACACGCAGTTGAGGAGGTGCATCCCACCGCTGGTCGAGTGCTGATGGTCCACATGGCCGTCTCTGTCGTCGATGAAGAGCTTGAAGTCGATGACCTTCTCTTGCTTGCTGTCGATGCACCACGGCGACGTCGTCTCGCTGCACTCGGGGGCGGCGTAGCACGCCTCGATCCGCGGCCGGAGACGCGCGATCTCGCGCGCGATCGCGCCAGCATCGAGCTGCGGATCGATGGACTTGGTCTTGAGCTCGATGGGCCTCGCGACGCCTCCGTCGCGCGGGACCTTGATCGATGCGTGTGGCGCGGAGGAGGTCGGCCGCGCGCTCGCCGCCACCTCGGAGGGCTGCGCGGGAGCCGCGAGCGTCGCGATCGCCTCGGGCACCTCGGGCGCGGCGAGGCTCACGGGTGGCGGCTCCGCCCTTTCGACAGCGCGCGGAGGCGAGACGTGCTCGGTGAAGTGACGCAAGGCGAGAAATCCGGCCGCGCCAGCCGCGAGCGAGAGCGTCGCCACGATCATGACGAGCAGCGCTCGCGGCGTCGCTCGCGGTGGCATCAGTCGCGCCCGCCGCGCGCCTGGATCCCGCGGACGCGCGACATCGTCTCCTCGGGGACCGTCGCCATCGGGTGGCCGTGCATCCATCGCGTGACCTGCGCGTCGAGGCCGGGCTGGTTGTCCTCTTGCGAGAAGTCCCAGAGATCCGTGAGCGCGCTCTCGCCTTTGATCATGCCCTTGGGGCCGCACTCGAGCGCGTAGGTGCGCGGCGTGTACGTGTAGGGCGTGTAGTCGGGCGTCGACGTGAACGCGTCGAACGGGATCTGCGCGTGCGCGACGAGCGCGTTCACGTAGGGCTTGCCGAGGATGTTCGCGAGCGTCTTGTGCATCGACGACACGTCGAGGTGCGTGTGCGAGACGTAGCCGCGCTTCACGAACGGCGAGATCATGAGGAACGGCGCGCGGTGGTTGTCGACGTGCTCGCCGCCTTGCGACGGATCGTCCTCGGTGAGCATCACGAGCGACGTCGCCCAGAGCGGGCTGTGCGAGAGGCCGTCGATGAACATGCCCGTCGCCTCGTCGTTCACCGCGCAGTACGTCTCGGGCGTGGGCTTCGTCGGCGAGACGCCGAAGGTGTGATCGTTCGGGAGCGTCATGTAGATGACGTTGCCGAAGTTGCAGAAGCCCTTCGCGCGCCCAACCGCGTAGCAAGCCTTCTCGAGATCGTTGTAGCCGATGTTCTGGAACGGCCCGCCGGGGTAGCGCGCGTCCGTCGGCGAGTGTGTTTGAGGCGGGTTTATAGGGCGTTCCGACGATCTCGCCGAGGATGTCGTACGGGACGTTGTTCGCGCCGAGCCAGTCGAAGAGCGAGCCCTCGATCGGGCGGCTCACGTCGAAGAGGCCGCCGCCCGGCACGGGGCGCGCGCTCGTGCGATCGCCGGAGACGATCCACGTGCGCTCGTCGAAGTCGTTCGCGCGGCCGAACGTGGTCCACACGTGCCCCTGCGTCGAGTAGATCGCCTGCGTGTAGTAGTTGTCGCTGAAGGCGAACGTGCGCGCGAGCGAACGAAGATTGTTCCAGATCTGATCCATCTGGCCCGGCGTCGAAGTTCTTGAACGCGTACGTCGGCTCGCCGTTGCCGTTCGGGAAATCGCCAAAGAGCGCGTCGTAGCCTTTGTTCTCGCGCACGATGATGAAGACGTGGTCGATGCGCGTCGAAGGGCTCGTGTTGTCGGCCGGCACGGGGAAGTCGTTCGCGCCGTTCGGGCAGCTCACGGTCGGCGCGCCCGCGCGCGACGCCACGTCGGCGAACGCGCCGACGTCCGCGTCGCCCTTCGTGAGGTCCGCGGTCTGCGGGAGCGTGATGCGCTCGATGGAGCCGTGCATGCGATCGCCGATGTCGGCGTTGCCGATGTCGAAGTAGAGCGGCCGCGGACCCTCGCCGTGACCGCGGAGGTTCGTCACGAGGACCGTCCCGTCCGCCTCGGTCGCGATCGCCGAAGGCCAGTAGCCGACCGGCAAGCGCCCCGCGAACGTGATGCTCGGCGGGGTCTGCGTGCCCACGTCGTACGCGGCGATCGCGTTGAGCCCCGCGAGCGTCGAGTAGAGGCGGTGGTTCGTCGCGTCGTACGCGAGCGCCGTCGGCTCTTGTCCGTAGAGCGCCATCCGCGCGTCGGTCGCGATCTTCGAGGTCGTGCCCGCGACGCGGTCGACGAGCGTGAACGAGTCGCCGAGGTCGTTTCCCACGACGAAATAGCGCGCGTCGAGGAACGCGATCGACTGAGGGTCCTTGTCGGTGTCGAACGTGCGCGACACGGCGGGCGCGGTCGGATCGGTGACGTCGATCTCGACGACCGTGTGATCCTGCCAGAGCGTCACGTACGCGTGGGTCCCGGCCAGGTCGTTCGGGTCGAAGAACGCGCCGTACGACTCGTATCTGCCGAGATCCACGGTGCCCTGGAGCTGTTTGGTCGCGACGTCGAAGACGAGCGCTTGCGTCGTGTTGACCGACGAGACCACGAGCTTCTTTCCGTCGGGCGAGACCGCGAGGCCCGACACGTACCAGCTCACGGCGTTTCCGTTTCCGTCCTTCGCCTGCGGGAGCGGCACGTTGCGCGAATCGTCGCGCGCGAGCGTCTTTTGTGCGGTGTCGAGCGTGAGCGCCTGGACGACGCCGTCGTCCGTCGCGACGAGCACGAGATCGGGCGCGACGTACGCGATGGCCGAGTTGAGCGTCTCGGGCGCCGCGAACTGGACCTTCGCGAGCGTCGGATCGTTGCCGCTCCCAATCGCCGCGACGTCCACCAGGCGCACGACGTGATCGTCGTATCCGGTGTCGACGGTGAGCGCGAGCGCCGTCCCGGGGACGAGCGATCATCCCCGACGTGAGGCCGCCGGGGAGATCCGTGAACACGCTGTCTCCGCCCGACGGCGCGATCCACCTGCCGTCCGCGAGCACGACGTGACCGCCCGCGGGGCCTGCGTAAGCGACCGCGTCACCGCTCGGGTCCGTCGCGGTGCACTGACCTTGCGTGACGGCCGGGTACTTCGAGTCCCACGCGGGGCAAGTCGTGTCGTGCTCGAGCTCGTCCCACGGCTGGAGCGCGGGGCACGCGTAGGGCGTCGTCGTCTCGGGGCACGCGGTCGGCGGGCATGTGTACGCGCACGAGTGATCGGGCTGGCGCATCGTGTCGAGCGAGACGACGTCGGGCGGCGGCGGCGTGCTCCCGCAGGCCATCGCGACCGCGGTGCTCGCGAGGAGGAACAAGGCGCGTTTCATGGACCCGAGGCGTCCACGATTCGCGCGCGTGCGTCAAGCAACACGTGAGGCGTAGGCGTCGCGCACGGCGGCCGCGCGTCAAGGCGACACGTGCGTCACGTCGGCCACCTTCGCGACGAGTGTCTCCGGATCGACGGGCTTCGCGACGTGCTCCTGGAAGCCCGCGGCGAGCGCTCGCTGGACGTCGGCCTTCGTCGCGTACGCGGTGAGCGCCACGGCGGGGACGCGCCCGCCGCTCGACGCGGGCAGCGCGCGCACGCGGCGCATGAGCGAGTACCCGTCTTCTTGTGGCATGCCGATGTCGCTCACGAGGACGCTCGGCGCGTGGTGGCGCACGGCCTCGACGGCAGCGTTTGCGCTCCCGACCGCTTCGACCTTCGCGCCGGCCTGCGTGAGCACCGCGCAGAGGAGCTCGCGCGCGTCGACCTCGTCGTCGCAGACGAGGACGCTGAGCCCGTCGAGCGGGAGCGAAGGCTCGTGCGCTCCGGGAAGCGGCGTCGCCTCCTCGAGCTGCGCGGGCGGCGCGAGGTCGGCCGCGACCGCGCGAACCGGCAGATCGACGATGAATCGGGCGCCTTTTCCAAGCCCTTCGCTCTCCGCGCGCACGCTCCCGCCGTGGAGCTCGACGAGGTGCCGCACGATCGCGAGGCCGAGGCCGAGGCCTCCGAAGGAGCGCGTCGTGGAGCTGTCGTACTGCCGAAACCGCTCGAACACGTGCGGCAGGAACTCGGGCGCGATGCCGCGACCCGTGTCGCTGACGGTGATCTTCACGCTCGCGCCGACGCGATGGAGCTCGCAGCGAACGCGCCCGCCCGCGGGCGTGAACTTCACGGCGTTCGAGAGCAGGTTCCAGAACACTTGCTGCAGCCTGCCTGCGTCGCCGTAGAACGAGCACTCGTCGATGTGCGACTGGATCGTGATGGCTCTCGCGGCGGCCATCGGCTCCACGACGCGGATCGACGCGCGCAGCACCTCGGCGAGCTCGATGGGCTGCTGCGCGATCTGGAGCTTGCCCGTGATGATGCGCGAGACGTCGAGGACGTCGTCGACGAGGCGGGCGAGCGCGGTCGCGTTGCGCTCGATCGTCACGATGCCCTTCTTCGACTCCTCCGCCGAGAGCGTCGGGATGAGCCGAGCCCAGCCGAGGATCGCCGTGAGCGGCGTGCGGAGCTCGTGCGAAACCGTCGCGAGGAACTCGTCCTTCACGCGGTTCGTCTCGCGCTCGCGAGCGAACGCGCGAGCCTGTTCGATCGCGGTGCCCGCGCGGCGCGCGAGATCCTCGGCGACCGCGAGATCGTCCTCGCTGTACGAACGACCGGACTCCAACGAGACGAGCATCATCGCTCCGAGCGGGCGGCCCGCGCCGACGATCGGGACCATGATGAGCGACGAGAGGCCGAGCTGCTCGACCAGCGCCACGTACTCGGGGTCGGCGTTGTAGCTCACGATCCCCGCGTGGTCGACGCGCGGAATGATCCGGGACTGGCCATGGCGCACGACCTCGCGCGCCACGCGCTTCGAGTCGTCGGGCCAGCGCCGGTCGATCTCGTCGGAGAGCGCGAGCATCTTCGGGTTGGTGTGGGCGCGCGCGATCGTGCGAAGCTCGTCATGCTCGTCGACGACGTCGATGCGGCACCAGTCGGCGAAGCCGCGGGTAATCACCTTCGCGAGCTCGGTGAACGTCGCGACGTAGTCGTTCGACCCCGCGACGATCGCGCTCGCCTCGATCAAGACGCGTCGCGCGTCCTCCGCGTGGACGCGCGTCGTCACGTCGCGAAAGACGACGAGGTGAAGGCCGAGGAGCACGTGCGGCGTCGTCGTGAGCTCGATGACGCGGTGGGGCGACTCGAGGACGGAGCGCGCGCTCGCGGTCTCGCTCCGACCGGTCTGGGGCCAGCCCGGTAAGAGGTCGGGTGCCTTGTGCTCGAGGATCTCCGTGAGCGGCAAGCGGAGGATCTCCAGCGCGGCGTGGTTCGCGTCGCGCACGACGAGATCGGCGTCGAAGAGCATCATCGCCTCCGTCGAGTTCTCGAAGATCGCCTCGAACCGCCGCCGCTCGTCCTCGACGACGTGCATCGTGCGCCGCTGCTGCGCGGCGAAGGTGCCGATCGTGCCGAGGATGACGCTCGCGATCACGAGCTCGAGGAGCGTGTCGACGTCGCGCCGCTTGGACGTCCTCTCGCGGGCGGCGAGGTGCCTGTCTTCCTCCGCCACGACGTCGTCGAGCTCGCGCTCGAGCTCGTGCGACAGGTCGAACGTGCGCATCGCCTCGGCGCGCGTGATCGCGGCCTGCATGCCCTGGGTGTCGCGCACGTGCATCGTGTCGCGTAGCTCGACGAACATCGTGCCCGTGATCCGCTCGACGTCGTCGAGCTCGACCACTTGGGCCGGACTGTCGATCGTGAGCGCGCGGATGCGGGCCATCGAGGCGTTCGCGCTGTCGAGCTGGGTCTGGAAGCCGTCGGCGTGCACCCGAGCGCCCGTGATGATGTACGAGCGCTGCTCGAGCTGGAGAGCGAACAAGTGGCTCTGCAGCTCGTACGCAGCCGCGCGCACGTCGCTCGTGTGGCGGACCCACTCGGCGGCGAGCGTCGCCTGACGCCAGCTCGACACGAGCAGTGCGGCGATGGCGATGGTCACACCAAGCCCCAACGCGATCAGCCAAGCAGTGCGGCGACGTACGGCCATGAACTGGAGTAGCGAAACAACATCCGCGCCAACGCTGCGACAAGCTGAGCTTGCGCGCTCGCCTCACCGGCGGCGTGGGCCGAGCTTCCTGCCCACGTACGCGCGCGCCTGCAACTTGCCGCGCTCGACGAAGGGCACGACCGACGGACGAAACCCCGCTCGCGCGAGGCGCGCGAGGAACGCGTCCGCAGGGTATCCGCTCCAAACCGCGTAAATCCCGCCGGATCGCAGCGCGGCGTGGGCCGTGGCGAGACCGCGTCGATCGTAGAGCCGCGCGTTGTCGCGGAAGGACGCCCAGTCGGGGCCGTTGTCCACGTCGAGGAGGATCGCGTCGAGGCGCTCCTCGCGCGCGATCACGTCGCGCACGTCATCCTGCACGATCTCGACGCGCGGGTCTCCGAGCGCGCCGCGCGCGAGGCGCGCGAGCTCGCCTCCCGGGCTCACGAGCGAGACGACCGTCGCGAGCCTCTCGGCGACGATCACGCGCGCGCTGGGCCCGACCTTGTCGAGGACGCCCGCGAGCGTCGACCCGAAGCCGAGCCCGCCGACGAGCACGCGCCTCGCGCTCTTCGACACGATGCGCCCGAAATCGCGCTCCGTGCCGAGAAGCGCGCTCGTGAGGATCGGCACGTCGCCGATCACGAGCTCGTGGTGCGAGCCTCGGTCGACCAGCTTCAGCGTGACGCCGCCCTCGCGGAACGTCTTCGTCCTCAAACGAGCTCGCCGAGCGTGGACGCGAGCGCCCGCGTCTCGACGATGTTGTCCTCGATGGAGCAGTACGTCCACCCGCCGTAGCGACCCACCGAGTAGACGCCGCCGGCCGCGAGCACGTCTCGCGCGCGCGCCGTCTCCGCGAGCGATTTACGTGTAATGTGCACGTAAGCCGGGTCCATCGTGACCGAGTGCCACGAGAGGAGCTCGTGGCCGTCGATGATCTTCTCGCGCGCGAGGTCCTGAAGGACGCGCTCGCGCCGAGCGCCTTCGTTCACGGCCTCGGTGCGCGTGAGCCCGATCTCGACGTAGAGGCTCATGCGCTCCTCGTCGAAGATGTTGTCGTAGAAGCCCACGCGGTAGAACGAGAGCGCGCGATCCGGGAAGTAGCTCCAGTGCACGCCCTTCGGGCCCTTCTTGTCGAAGCCGAGGTTGTAGACGAGCACGCGGTTGTACGAGAACGCGTCGCCGTCGTAGCCGAGCCCGCACGCGTCCAAGAGCTTCGGGAGCGGCGCCGAGCTCACGAGCTTGTCGTATCGGAGCTTTCGCTTCGTCGTCTCGACCGTGCGCTCGCGGAGATCGACGCGGACCACGCGCTCGCCGAGGGCCACCGCGTCCTTCGGGAGATCGTGAAGGAGCGCGCGGATGTATTCGATGGCGCCGCCGCGCGGGTAGGTGAACGTCGAGTTGTAGCTCGCGTTGTCCGGCGTCTTCATGTTGCGGACGATGTCGTCCATGCTCGCGTGCGGAAAGAACCGCCCCATCGCGTCCGTGTCGAGCGTCGCGAGGTCGCAGGCGTAGAGCTTCTCGTTGTACGGGATGAGAAACTTCTCGGCGATGCTCCGCCCGAAGCGCGCGTAGAGCATCTCCTTGAAGTTCTGCGGCGGCGTCTTCGCATCGCGGAAATAGAGATCGTGCAGGCAATCGATGAAGTCCTGCCGCGGGAGCTGGTGGATGTTCTTCTGGAACGGGAAGTCGACGTCCATCCCGCCGAAGCGGATGTGCGAGCGCTTCACGATCTTGCGGACGTCGCTCTTGGGCATGCGCGCGCGGAGCCACGACTCGATCTCGGCGTGCTTGAAGTGGAAGAAGTGCCCCGAGTAGTCCCACACGAAGCCGTCTTGCGTGACGGTCTTGCAGTAGCCGCCGGGCTCGCTGTCCGCCTCGAGCACGAGCACCGAGGGCGCGCTCTTGCCGCGCCGCTCGGCCTCCGCGCGGATGGCGTTCGCGAAGGAGAGCCCGCTCACGCCGGCGCCGATGATCAAAAAGGGAACGTGTTCCATGTCAGTCCAGCTCGACGCCGCTCGCGTCGATCTCGAGCTTCGCGTTCGCGGCTTCCATCTCGTCGCACTCCTTGCCGTCCTTCGTGAGCATCACAGTGCCCTCGACGCGCGCGTGCTTGCCCGCCGAGGTCGTGGGGACGAAGAACGCGTGCCCCTTCATGCGGACGACCGCGTCGACGTTGCCGTCGCGCAGGGCGAGCCAACAGCCGCGCTCCTGGCAGACGCGCGTCACCTTGCCTTCGGTGACCACGGTCTCGCCTTTGTGCTTCGGCGCGTCGTTCAGCGCGATCGTCTTGGACGACGCGTTGATCGGCGATCCGAACGCGGCGCTCGCGCTCGTGACGGGTGCCGCAGATTTCGCGGCGGGATCGGCCTTCGGCGCGGGCTCTTGCACTTTGCATGCGACCGTCAGAACGAAAAACACGAGCCAGAGGCGCATGAACGATGATTTAGCATACAGCATGCTCGAAAAAGGACGCCGCGTCGTCGTCTCGGCACTCTCCGAAAACCCGCTCGAAGCGATCGAGCGAAACACGTCGATCGAGCCGCAAACGCCGCCCGACACGGCAACGCTCGGCCCGCGCGACGTGATCATCGCGATCAAGAGCGCGCAGGTCGGCTGGGTCGATCTCCTGATGACGAGCGGCCAGTACCAGCACATGCCCAAGCCGCCGTATTGCCCTGGCCTCGAGTACGCGGGCGTCGTCGCGCACGTGGGACCTGACGCCAAAGACGTGAAGGTCGGCGATTCAGTGCTCGTCGACGGATTTCTCGCGGGGCCGCGCTCGATCGGTTCGTATCAAGCGTGGGGCGGCTTCGCGTCGTATGCGGTCGCTCCCGCCGAGGCCGTGAAGCCGATCCCGGGCGGTCTCTCGTTCGACCAAGCGTGCAACCTCCTCGGCAACTACGAGACCGCGGTGCACTGCCTCGTCACGCGCGGCAAGCTCCAAGCGGGCGAGACCGTGCTCATCCACGGCGCGTCGGGCGCGACGGGGCTCGCGGCCGTCCACGTCGCGAAGCTCATGGGCGCGAAGGTCATCGCGACGGGCCGCTCGAAGGAGAAGCTCGCGATCGTCAAAGAGCAAGGCGCCGATCACGTGATCGGCACGACGAACCTCCGCGACGACGTGAAGGCGCTCACGGGCGGGCAGGGCGTCGACGTGGTCTACGACGGCGTCGGCGGCCCGATCTCGGCGGAGAGCATGCGCTGCGTGAAGTTCGGCGCGCGCTTCTTGATCGTGGGCTGGGCCTCGACGCCGTTCGTCGGGAAAACAAGCCCGAATCAGCTCCCGACGAACTTGATCATGATGAAGGGGCTCGACGTGCTCGGGTGCCCGACGGTGATCTCGGCGGTGATCAATCCCTCGATCCGCGGGCCGCGCCTCGAGCGCGTGTGGAAGTGGGCCGAGAGCGGCGCGATCAAACCGTACGTCTCGAAGAAATTCCCGCTCGACGACTACAAAGCGGCGATGCGCGCGAAGTGGAACGGCGAGATCATCGGTGGTTGCGTCTTGAATCCGTGAGCTTCAGGGCTTCGGCAAGCGGATGACGACGCGTCCAGCCGTGGCGGGAACGGCAGCGCTCGATGAGTTTTGCGCGTAGCCGCCGGTGGCGGAGCCCACGACGAAATCCGGATCGGACGTCGCGGCCGGCGTCGCGCCGATTCCGTGCGCTTGGACCACGTCCGCCCCGGCGTCGCTCACGAAGCCCGAGCCGCCGCCGCCGCCGTTCGCGCCACCCGCCACCGTGAGCGCTCCGCCACCACCGCCGAACCAGCCGCCGCCGCCTCCGCCGCCCGCGCTGCCCTGACATGACGACGAGTAGCCCGCGGTTCCGCCGCCCGGTGCGCCGCCGTCCGCGGTGTAGCCGCCACATGTCTTGCACGTGGGCGGGTTGGCGCCACTGCCACCTTGCAGTGTGGTGCCGGCAGTGGCGTTCGTGCCGCCTGATGGACCGCCTGCGTTCACCGTCGCCGATCGAAGCGTGCCCTCGCCGTTCGCTCCGCCGCCGGCGAACGCGTTGCCGCCGCCGACCGCGTTGCAAAAGGACGGATCACCGCCGCCTTTGCCGCCGCCGCCACCGGCGCCCGCGAGAAGGAGCGGCGCGTTGTCGAGCGTGATCTCGGAGTAACCGCCGCCGCTCCCGGCGCTTCCGAACTGCGCGGAGTAACCGGGCGCGCCCACGGTGATCTTCAGCGTCGCACCCGGTGACACGGCGAAAACCGCGCCCGCCATTCCGCCGCCGCCGCCCGAGCCGCCCACGCCGATGTTCTGGTTCGAATCGGTGTAGCTCAAGCCCGCGCCCCCGCCCGCGCCCCACGCCTTGATGCCCAGGCGATTCGCGTATGGCGGGACCGTCACCGTCGTGCTCGTGCGCGTGTCGAGCAGGACCGAGCCGATGCGAACGCCGACGCTCGTCGTCCCTGGTTTTTGCGTGGTTCGGCCGATGCCGAGGAGAGAGAGCGCGCCGTCCTGTGGCACCTTCGCGGTTGCGGCGACGTCGATGTGGAGCGTCACGGGCGCGCTCGTCGTGAACGTCAGCGTCGCGGGAGTCGTTTGGACGTTCGACAGTCCACCGACGCCGTTGACGGTGAGGTCGACGATGTCGGTGAACGTCGCGCCGCGGACGATGTCGATGGTGACGTCGATCGATTCGCCCGGATCGAGCGTGACGTGCGATGGCGTCGTAGACAGCACGAAGCCGTCGCTCGCGGCCTCGACGACCGGCGCGTCGACGGACGCGTCTCCGCCGAGGAGCGGCGAGAGATCGGTCACGAGCGAGCAGGCGGCCGCGAACGCCACGAGCCCCACCAGAGACCAACCCCACACGCCCTTCATCGAGGACAGTATAGACCTACGGTGACGCGCAGACGTGCACGACGACGTCCGGAGCTTTGCAGTCCTGATCGGGGCACGGATCGGCGTCCATCGCGCGACAGCGCTGTCCAGCCGCGCAGGCGCTGTCGTCGACGCACTCGACGCGCGCGAAGCAGCCCGCAGCCGCGAGTCGCGCGGCGCCGCTACCAGGAGAAAGCCACCGGCAGCTTGCGTCGCTGCCACACGCCCGCTCGCTCATCCCCGCGCACGCGCTCGTAGTTTGTGCCGCTGAAGCCGTCTTCGAAGTGGACACGGAGCACGCACAAAACGGCACGAAAAATAGTGCCATGATCCGCGCGGTCATCACTCCATGTACGTCGGATACCCGCGGTCCTTCCCGGCACGCGGGTCCGGTCACCTGCTCGCCTTCTGCAAGCTCGAACCCCCCGGGCCCGTGAGGAAGTAGACGCTCTCGCCGTCGACCGCGAGCGCCGCGATCGGGTCCGTCCCGCACGCGACGCTCGACAACGTCGTCGAGCCATCAGCGAGGGTGCGCGCGACGGTGCCCGTGTCGGTGCCGAAGTAGAGCGAGCCGGCGTCGATCGCGATCGCGGTCGCCGTTTGCTGGTCGACGACGGTCGAGACGACGCCGTTTCGGTCGACGCGAACGACGTCGCTCTGCTGCGCGCGTGCGACGTAGACGTACGCGCCGTCGCTCTCGATTTGCTGCGACGTGATCGTCTTGTCGAGCTGCGCGAGGACGACGCGCGGCTGCGTGCACGGCGTGTCGATCGAGCACGCGTAGAGCGTCACCGATTGGAGCGACGGATCGTCTGCGAGGACGTAGACGTCGGTCGCGTCGACCATCATGCCGTACGTCCCGCCGCCGAGGCCGCTGATCCACGCCGCGGAAGGATCGGCGCCGCACCCGATGCAGTGGACCGTCGCGGGCGTGTCGTCGAACGCGAACGAGTCTTGCGCCCAGAACGTGCGCGCGCCGGCCACGACGGTGAACGCTGGATACGGGAGCGGCGAGTCGACGACGCGATCGCTCGTGCCGTCGGCGTTGACCGCGCGGAGCTCTCCGGCGGGGCTCCCGTCGTCGGCGGCGATCTGCGTCGTGTACGTCACGACGTCGCCACCGAGCGCGGAGCTCACGAACGCCGGCGAGTCGACCACGCTCGTCGTGGCGAGGCACCCGCTCGTCGGGCACCGCTGAATCCCAGCGCCCGGCACCTCCAAGTAGACGAAGCCGCCTTGCACGACGAGCGCGTCGTAGGCGACGTCCCCGTCGTGCAAGACGAGGCCGGCGCTGGCGGCGCACGAGTCTTGCGGGCTCGAGCACGCGAGCGCGAGGAGCGCGGCGGAGACGGCGACGGCGATTGTGGTCTTCATTGGCCCTTCGTTCCCGTCGCCCAGAGCGGCTGCGTGCCCGCGTAGACGACCAGGTTTCCATCGGTCTGCACGTCGAGGAACGTCGCGCCTTGGCCGTTCGTGTGCGACGCCCACCGCGGTTGATCCGCGCCGCCGTAGAGCACGAGGTTTCCGTCGAGCTGGAAGACGAGCGCGTACGCGTCCGTCCCCGAGGTGCCCGTCGACCAGAATCGCGGTCTGCCCGTCGTAGAGGACGAGGTTCCCATCGGGCTGCATCGTGAGCGTGTGCGTCGAGTCGCACGACGCGAGCGACTGGCCCGCGTTCAAGCGCTCGCTCGGAAACATCGCGCCGCACGACGGCGGCGGCGGCGTGCCCGGACCCTTGCCCGCGGGGCTTCCGACGAGCTCGCCGCCGATGCAGTCTGCGTGCATGAACCCGAACGCCGTGCACCCGCCCTTGAGGTTGCAGAGGCGGCGCGTGTCTTTGATCTCGACGGCCACGCCGTCGCTCGTGACGAAGCGCGTCCCGAAGCCGCTGTAGCCCTGCGTCACTTTGACGCCGGAAACGCCATACGACCCCTTGCCGTCGATCGTCCCGCGCGTGGCCACCTCGACGCCGTCGGGATCGTGGAACGTGTGCGTCACCGGATCGTAGTTCGCGTACACGGTGAAGTCGGAGCACGTGGGGAGCACGACCGCGCGCTGCACGCACCCGTCGCACTCGGTCCAGCTCCCTTTGCGAAATCCGGTGGGTCCTCCCGAGTGCGGCGCGAGGCTGAAGTCGTTGTCGGGCGGCGGACAAATGTCGGCGACGCTCGAGTGGAACCCGCTCCCCTTCAAATGTTTGAGCGAGACCCACCCGCAGTGGTGTCCGTGATCCCAAGCGCCGTAGTGGCTGTTGGTGATGAGGCCGTAGACGGAGCCCGCGCGAACCGTCTTCGCGTAGATGCGCGCGCCAGGCCCCATGTACCCGAGCACGTAACCCCACTCGTGCTCCCAATCGCCGATGTAGCCCCCGTTGTTGATGTTGGTCGCCTTCGACACGTACACGCCGACGGCGAGCTCCTCGCTCGAGCTGTCGGTGATCTCCTGCGCCGGACCGCACGCGATCGCGAAAAGCGCGACGAGCGCGAAGAGGATGCATTTCGACGAGCGCGGCATGCGCGGCGTCAATGCACCCGATGTGCCGCGGCGCCTCGCGAAGCAAACGCCAGCGATTTCCCGCGATCGGCGCGCGTCGATAGATCGCGATCGATCCGCCTGGATGGCCGGGGACCGGTGGGGGTCGAGAACCCAGGGGGGATTCGCTCCCGGAGCGGCGCGATGGTTGCTTGATCCGCCCTCATGAGCACCACGACACAAGCACATCCGGCTCGGCTGCTCGCGCCGGCAGCGTCACTCTTCGGCGAGTTCAAGAGCTTCGCGCTCAAAGGCAACGTCATCGACTTGGCCGTCGCCGTCGTCATCGGAGCGGCGTTTGGGAAGATCATCACAGCCGTCGTCGCCGACGTGCTCATGCCGATCGTTTCGCTGGTGTTGCCCAGCGGCAACTGGCGAACGAGCGGTATCGTCCTGCGTCACGCCGCGGACGTGAAGGACGACGTCGTCCTGCGCTACGGCGATTTGCTCGGCGCGGTCATCGATTTTCTCGCCATCGCGCTCATCCTGTTCCTCGTCGTGCGCAAGCTCATCCAGCGCGGCGCTGCCGCGCCGACGACGAAGACGTGCCCGTATTGTCTCGAGACGATCCCGCTCGAGGCGAAGCGTTGCAGGGCGTGCACGTCCGAAGTCGCGACGACCTAGACGTCGGCCTGCGCCGCTTAAATGATCAGGCCGTGCGATGATGCCTGCATGCGACCGTGGGTAGTCGTTACCGTCGTCGTGGCGCTCAGCGGGTGCGCGCTCATCACCGACCTGAGCGGGCTCGGTGCAGGGGGCGACGCGGGCAATGACGCGACGAGCGACGCGAAGGCGGACGCGGCCCCCGACGTGGACGCCGCGCCGCTCCCGCACGGTACGTGCCTGTGGTCTCACCGCTACGGCGACGCGCTTCAGCAGTACTCCGGACAGGTCGCGATGAACGCAAGCGGAGACATCTTCGTCTCCGAGTCGTTCGCAGGCAGCGTCGACTTCGGCGGCGGCGCTCTCGTCAGCGCCGGCAGTCTCGATGTGGCTTTCGCTCGCTTCGACTCCTCCGGCAAGTACCTCGCGGCCGTTCGCTTCGGCGACGCAAATGAGCAGTCGGCGACGGGCATCGCCGTCAACGGGATCGGCGACGTCTTCGTCACTGGGACGTTCAAGGGCACGCTCGATCTCGGCGACGCGGGCGGCGGTGTGCTGACGGCGAACGCCGACGGGCAGTACGACGTCTACCTCGCGCAGCTGCGCAATCAGATCCCGATCTGGAGCGCGCTCGTGGGCGGGCCCGGTTCGCAGTTCGCGTACTCCGTCTCCGCGGACCCGAGCAAAGGCGCGCTCCTGCCGGGCGTGAATCAGGGCACGGTCGACGTCGCGAGCCAGAGCTTCCCGATCTCGTCCGGCGCCACGAGCGAAGCCTTCGTGGCCCACATCCTGTCGACTCAGGACTGGGCACACGGATTTCCAAGCTCGATCTCCGGCGCCGCCAACGCGGGCGCCTACGACAGCGCCGGCAACATCGTCATCGCCGGCAACTTCGCCGGAAGCACGCAGCTCGGCGGCGCCCCGCTCGACGGCGGCGGCGGGCTCGACGTCTTCGTGGCCAAGTACGACGGCAGCGGGACGTTCCTGTGGCGCAAGGGCTTCGGCAACGCCACCGACGAAACGGCCACCGCGGTGACGACGCACCAATCGAACATCGTCGTCGTCGGCAACTTCACCGGCACGATCAACTTCGGCGGCAAGGATCTCACGAGCGTCGGGTCGAGCGACATGTTCGTCCTCGAGCTCGACAAAGACGGTAACCACGTCTTCAGCGCGAGCTTCGGCGGCGCCGCCAACGACGACGCGCGCTCCGTGGCCGTGGACCAAGCGGGCAACATCTTCGTTGGTGGGTTCGTCTACGGCGATGTCGACCTCGGCGGCGGGACGCTCAAGAACGCCGGCGCGTCCGACATCTTCTTGCTCGAGCTCGACGCGAGCGGCAACCACGTCTTCAGCAAGCTCTACGGCGACGCGGACAACCAGAACCTCTACTTCAACGCGCTCGCAGTCGGGCCGGACGGCAACATCGTCCTCACGCCGCAGTTTCGCGGCACGGTCGACTTCGGTTGCGGTCCGCTCACGAGCGCGGGCGTCGAGGACCTCGCGGTGGTGAAGCTCGCGCCATGAAGGTCAGGCGGCGCCGATGAAGGCTGCTTGGCTCGGTCGCGATCAGCGCGATCGCATCGCGCTGTTCGTCGGGGCGCGGGGTGCCGGCTTCTCCGCGCTTCGTACGGAGGCGAGCGTCGCGGGAGCGCTCTCTGCGCGCGACGGAACCGACTGGCTCGAGGCAGCCGAAGCGCGCGACGAGCCCGAGCGCGTGATGATCGTGCTCACGACCTCCGAGCCCGAACGCGAAAGCGATTATCGGTCGCCAGCAAAGCCGCCGCCGCTCGAAGCCGACGAGGGCTGGGTGGTCGTGCGCGGGGACGCGCCGCGCGTCCTCGTCTCGAGGCGAAAGCTCGACCCTTCCGAGCGCGCTGCGCTCCTAGCGCGTGACGACTGCGGCGCGTTGCTCTGTGAACACGACGTGCACGCATGCGTCCGCGCACGCACCGATGCGATCTTCGTGTATCGAAGAAAAGGCGCCGCGTACGTGCGTGTGAACGCGAGTGTGGCGCGCCCGCTGAAAGCGGAAGAGTTGCTCGTGCCCATCGCGAGCCTTCCACTCGAGCTCTCCGCGTCGCCAACGATCTGCATCGACGACGACTTCGACGGGAGCGACGACGCAGTCTGGGTCGAACGGTCCACACCGGGGCTCGCGAAGGACGAGATCCTCATCAACTTCGTTCGCAATTGCTTTTATACGAGCTGGCTCGGCGCCGGCGCCGCCCACTACCTCTTCCAGTGGCTGCCCCTCAGCGTCGCGATGGCGCTCCTTCTTCCGGTCTTGGTGACGTTTCTCCAGGCGCGGCGCTCGTCGGCGCGCAAGCTCGCCGCGCAAGTCGTCGCGTCCACGCGCGTCGATGCGGAAAACACGGAAACGCCTCGTGTCGCCCTCGATGAAGAAGACGACGAGACCGAGCTCGGACGTCGCCGGATTACGGAACGCAAGTGATCGCGTCCCTCGACACGACGACGCCGTCGCCGAACTTCGGGTGACGCACGGTTTCGAGCTCGCGGGGCGGCGGGTTCCATGCGCTCGAGCACGCTCTACTTCTTCATGCGCGCGCTCGCCGGCGAGGACTCGGACTCGGCGGGCTCCGCTTCGTCGAACGCGGCGACGCGCGTGGCGTCCGCCACGCGAACGCGCGACTCGAGCTCGGAGCGCGCGCGCTCGGCCGCGAGCAGGCGCTCGGTCAGTACGACCTTCTCGAGGCCTCCGACGCGCGCGAGCCAAGTCCCGAAGGCCGCGACCGTCATCCCGCAGATGACGATCATCTGCATCGCGATCGTGAAGCGCGGGTGCTGATCGTAAGAGCTCGAGAGAAACAGCATGGAGACGACCGAGATCAGGGCAACGAAGCCCGCGAGCCCGGTCATGAGCCCGACGCGGGCGCGGCTCGGCACCGAGCGAACGAGGGCCGCGTGCTCGCGCTCGAGCGCGTCGAGCGCGGGCGAAGCACCCCCGCGCGCCAACTTGTCCTCGAGCTCCACGATGCGCGCCTGCGCCGCGGCGAGATCGTCTCTATAGCCTTGGTTCATTCGTGTTTCGCACCCATGGTCGTAGCAACAATCGAACGTTCGCGTAACCTCGACCCATGCGGTGGGGACGCGTCTTCGTCGTCGGGCTCGCGGTCAGCGCGATGTCGTGTCTGAGCCCGACGGAGATCGTCCTCGTCATCAGCACGGACGTCGCATGCGGGCTCGTGACGCAAAACGGCGTCGCGATCGCGGTCGGTGAGCCGGGCGACGAAAACAGCGGCGTCGCGACGACGACGAGGCTTTGCGCAGGGGACGGCGGCATCGGCACGGCCGTCATTCTTCCACACGCGTCGATCGATCAGCGGATCGGCATCCGCGTGACGCTCGGCATCGACGCCGGCGCCGACAAGTGCGGCCCCCCGGATTTTTCGGGCTGCATCGTCTCGCGCCGTACGATTGCCTTCGATCCGCACACCCCGCTCGCGCTTCCGGTCGACCTCGATCAGGCGTGCATCGGCGTTCCGTGCACCCCGAGCTCGACGTGCGTGAGCGGCGCGTGCGTCGACGCGGGCGTGACGTGCCAAGGTTCGTCGTGCGGACTCGAAGACAGCGGCGCGCCGGAGGCAGGCGCGGATGCCGGGACGTGTCAGCCGATTCCCGACGTGCCGGTCGCGACGGGAACCGGGCAAGCGTCGCCGCGCGTCGCCGTGTCGAGCGATGGTTGGGCCGTCGCGTGGGAGACGACACTATTCGGCATCGAGCTCTCCGATTTGCACCTCTTCGGCGGCACGCTGACTCAATCACAGCCCATCACGCTCGTTCCCGCGAACAAGGCGACGACCCTCGGACCGCTGGGTGCCGACGCCACGAGCTACGCGATCAGCTACGCGATGATGAACACGTCCGCGGCGTACGCGACGATCGTCGCGATCGACGGCACGCCGCTCCTCACGGGCCCCATCGTCATCGCGGGCGCCGTGCCGGCCCGCTTCGGAATGCACCCGATGGGAAACCAGACGTACGCCACCGCGTTCATCGAGCCACCGAACGCCACCGCGTTTCTCGACACGTTCGCGCCTTCGAGCGGGAACGCCGCTACGACGGCGGGCCTCGTGACGGCGAATCTCACGGACATCGCGCTCGCCCAGGGCAGCTCCTCGTTCTTCGCTGCGATGGCCGACCAGAGCGGCACCTGCTCCGTCTACCAATGCGCGTACACGAACACGTTCACCTGCAACCCAGCAGCGCTGAGCACGTCTCCGTCGTGCACGGCCGTGCGCGTCGCCGAGCGCCTCGGAACGTCGAGCCACGTCGTCGAGTCGAACAACCTACTCACGGTCGACGACAAATACCCGCTGAACGCATCTGTCCTCGGTACGTCGTTCCAGGTCATCGCGACGAGCACCGCGTTCCACGTCGTCTTCGTCACCTCGAACGGCGGGCTCATCCTCGCCACGTACGACGGAACGAAGGCGCCGATGATCGCCCAGCTCCTCACGCCCGGTAACAGCGTCGTGTCGTTCGACGTGATCGCCGATGGCCCGAATCAACCCGGATTCGCGATCGTGTACGCCGCCGTCGATGGGACAGCGACCACGAGCGTTCACTTCATGCATTTGTGTCAGTGAGGGAGAATCGACGGCGCCGCGTGCGTACGAGGATGCGTGAAGATCCTTCGGGCCATCGCGGCGCTCGGTGTCGTGGCGCTCGGCGCCTGTCGGCCCGCGCAGAGCCCGGACGTGCAACTCGACGTCGCGCTGCGTAGCAAAGTCCTCTTCCTCTATCGCGCCTCGACGAGTGGACCGGTGATTGCGGGCGGCGTCGATCACGCGATCAGCGGGAGCTGCACGGCGTCCGTCGTCGCGGCAGGAGTCCTCACCGCGGCGCATTGCGCGGGTCACGCGACGAAGTTCGTGGTCCGAGCTCCGAACGGGAGAGACATCGCGACCACGCTCGTGCGCATCGACGCGTATCGAGATCTCGCGCTGCTCGAGAGCGAGGAGCCACTTCCGGCGTCGCTGCGCATGCGGCTCGGCGTCGCGACCCCGCCGGTCGGCGCCTCCGTCGCGGCGCTCGGCTCGAGCATGTTCGGCCGGCCCGTCTTTGCGAAGGGAACCATCGCCGCGGACCGCTCGAACTTCAATGGCCCGCGCTTTCTCGTCAACATGCCAGCGTGGCCGGGGTTGTCTGGGGCGCCCGTCGTGATTCAGCGCGGCGACGACGTCGAGATGATCGGGCTCGCCACGTCATGGCTCAACCTGGATGGAGACGAGGCGCACGTGAGGATGTTCGAGGTCGCTCCGATCGACGTCATCGCCGAGTTTCTCGCCAACAAGCCATCGGACGCGGCGCTCGCCGCCAATCGGTTCGCGCGAGCCCGCCGCGACGCGGTCATGCTTCACCTCGACGTGAAGCAAGCAGACAAGGACCACACGCTCTCCGTCGCGCCCTACGCCCTTCGCGCGGGGATGCCCATCGGCGACGCGATCGATCTCGAGGTGACGCGTGATGGACACGCCGTCGCGCGCGGACAAGTGGCCGAGAGCGGCGAGCTCGATCTCCCCGTCACGGCGTCGGAGGCGAGCGGGATCACGATCGTCGCGCGCGGCTCCAAGGTTGGTCGCGCGTCTTTCGTGCTCGCGAACCCGAGCGGGCTCGCCGTGCTCGCGGTGCCCGAGAATTCGGTTCGATTCGAAGTGAAAGTCGGCGCGCGAAAGAAGGGCGATGCCTGGGTGGACTTCACGTGGAGCGCGTACGCGGCCCAAGGCATGACGGGTCACGGCCTCTTGCTTCGTCCGATCGTGCTGCGCGGAAGCGACGTGCAAGGTGCGAGCAAGACGGCGTCGTATTACGCCGATCTCGACCCGGAGGTACCGCTCGACTCGTACGATCTCGGGGGGCGCATCTGGGCGCCGACGGGCGGCGTCTACGACGTCGTGCTTCTGAGCAGCTCGACGCCGATCGCCTACGAGCGCGTCGAGATCCCACCGCCGATTCCGTGAGGCGCGATCACCGCGCGTCTTGGCGGCGGCCGCGGATCCAGACGAACGCGATGAAGACGGTGAACGAGAAGTTGACGATGGTCGCGCAGGCGTAACGCGTGGCGGGCCACTCCATGACGATCGCGAAGCCGGCAAGATACGCGAGCGCAGCGGGCAAGAGTCGCCACTCGAGCGACGCGGAGACGATGCCGATCGCGAGGAACCAGTAGAAGAACATCCCGCGGCCCACGTAGCGATTCGGCACGTGCATCGCGTAGAGCACGCACGCCGAGACGGCCTGCACGACCAGCACGAAGCCGAAGGCGCGGACGAGCCGTCGATTGAGCTGGCTCGCGCGCCAGCCCGCGAGCTTTCCGGTGAGCGCAAACACCGCGACGACGATGATCGTGACGGGAAGGCTCACGATCGTCTCGAGCTGGCCGAAGCGAATGCCGACGCGTTGACCCGCGAGAGGAAGGAGCGTCCACAAGAGGCCGATGGTGATGCCCAAGCCGAGGCGCGCCCCGCGGCCGACGCGCGGATCGAGCTCGTGCTCGAGGCGACTCAGGCGCTCCATGCGCTCCGCGGCGACCTGCTGGCTCTGCTCGAGGGCGGCGAGCGCGGTGCGCGTCTCGGGCGAGAGCTCCGCCAGCTCGGCGGCGAGGAGCTTCGCCGCGGCGAGATCGCCGCTCGCGATCTCGCGATCGAGCATCCGTTCGACGACTGCGCGCAAGGCCGCTCGCGCGTGAGCGTTCTCCGGCCAGCTCCGCAGCGCTTCGCGGTAGGCAAAGCGGCACTCGGTGAAGGTCTCGTAGACGGACGCGCGGAGCGCGTCGCTCGCGATCTTGGCGGCGAGCTCCGTGGCGAGCAGGTCCGCGCGGGCGGCGAGCGCCGTCGAGCCGCGGTGCTCGAGGAACGCGTCGATGCGAAGGCGGACCGCGCGCGCGGACTCGGGGCGCGCGGCAGGATCACGCGAGAGGCATGCGTTCAGCAGATCAGCGAGCTCCTCGGGGACGCTCGGAGGAACGCTGACCTCCGACAGGAGGATGCTCGAGAGCAGCGCCTGGCTCGTGGCGCCTCGATGAGGCGGATCTCCAGTGAGCAGCTCGAACAGCACGGCGCCGAGCAGGTAGACGTCGGTTCGCTCGGAGAGCTCCTCGCAAATCAGCATCTCCGGCGCCATGTACGCTGGCGTTCCGCAGATGCGCGTCACGCGCCCGGGCGCGCACGCGATCCCCCAGTCGGCGAGGTAGACCTCGCCGAAGTGACCGACCAAGACGTTGTCGGGCTTGATGTCGCGATGAAGGACGCCGCGCGAGTGCGCGAAGTGAACGGCATCGCAGACGTCGCAGAAGACCTTCAGGTGGAAGACGAGCGGCTCGGACGGCGAGCGCGCGCGGACCGCGTCCGGATCGTGAAGAAGGCGAGACCAAGGCTCGCCTTCGATGCGCTTCATCGCCAAGATGGGCGAGCCCTCGGCGTCGACGTCCATCTCGTAGACCGGGATGACGTTCGGGTGCTCGAGCGATCCCGTGACGAGCGCTTCCGCGACGAGCGCGCGCGCTTCCTTCGTGCCGGCGCTGCCCTCGCGTAGACGCTTGACGGCGACCACGCGACCGAGCGCGACCTGCGTCGCGGCGTGGACGACGCCCATCCCGCCCTCGCCGATCCGCTCACCGAAGACGAATCGCTCGGCGCCTCCGCGCAGCTTCGCGAGCACGCTCTCGGCGCGCTCGGCGCCGACGGGCTCGGTCGAAGGAGCGAGCGACGAACGTGCCGTCGCCACCAGGGTGTCGCCCTGGAGATCGAGCAACTCCAGCGTTCGTTGGATCTGCAGCGCGCGTGACTGAGGATCGTCCGTCACGTCGGACAAGATGGCACACTGTCACGGCCTCTGTCGCACCGGATGAAAAAAGCCCCGCGCTCCTTTCGGAACGCGGGGCTCGTGCGTGACTCGCAGTCGGTCGCGGGAATTACCAGCGGCCGCCGCCGCCACCACCACGGCCACCACCGCCGCCGCCGCGGCCACCACCGCCGCCGCCACGGCCGCCACCGCCGCCGCTGCCGCGCTCCTCGGCCTCATTGACCTTGAGCGGACGCCCGTCGAGCATCGCGCCGTTCATTTCGGCGATTGCTTTCTGAGCTTGCTCGGCCGTGCCCATGGTGACGAACCCGAAGCCGCGCGATTGCCCGGTCTCGCGATCCGTCACGACGTGAACGTCCGTGACCTCGCCAAAGGCGGAGAAAGCCGTGCGAACGGTTTCCTTGGTTGCGTTGAAAGAGAGGTTGCCAACGTAGAGACGATTACCCATGTCTTGTTCTCGATTGTTCTCACGGCTCGGAAGTGTGCCAGCGATCGGAGGGACAGTATGCAGCTTGAGGCCCCGCATGCAAACAGGCACGTTTTTAGGGCTGATATCCCCGCGTTTCAGGCCGAAATGTGAGCTTGCACGCGGCACACGCGAGGCGGGGAGCATCGGGGTAACTTCGAGTGGCCGATGCTCAAGCCGCTCACAGGCGCGTTGCTCGCGGGTCGCTACCGCGTTGCCGAGCCGCTCGGGCACGGAGGAATGGGAGACGTGTATGCCGCGGTCGATGAGACGCTCCGCCGAGCGGTGGCGATCAAAGTCTTGCGCGCCGGCGCGAGCGGCGACCGATTCAAGCGCGAGGCGCTGCTCGTGTCCCGATTGGCCCACCCGAACATCGTCGCGATAAGCGACTACCACGATGACCCTGGGGAGCCGGCGTTCATCGCACTGGAGCGACTGCACGGGGAGTCGCTACGTGCCTTGCTCGAACGTGTCGAGGTCGTCGAGGCGAAGCGGCTCGCGAGGCTCGCCATTCAAACGCTCTCGGCGCTCGCGGCCGCACACGACGCCCAGATCGTGCACCGCGACGTCAAGCCGGACAACATCTTCTTGTGCCGCACGGAGGCAGGCGAGGATCTCGTCAAGCTGCTCGACTTCGGCATCGCGCGTCCGCTCGACAGCGCGACCATCGACGCGCTCACGCGATCTGGCGCGCTCTTGGGGACCGTCGCGTACATGGCTCCCGAGCAAGTGCTCGGAACGCGCGTGGACGCGCGGACGGACATCTACGGCGTGGGCGCGGTCATGTACCACGCTCTCGCCGGGCACGTGCCGTTCCGCGGCACCACCACCGAAGTGCTGACGGCGATCGCGACGCAGCCTCTTCCTCCGCTGCAAGGCGTTGATCCCGAGCTCGCAGGGATCGTCGCTCGAGCGATGAGTCGCGATCCCAACGCTCGCTTCGGCCGTGCGCGCGAGATGTCGAGCGCGCTCACGCGATATCTCGAGGCGTCGAGACGCTACAGCGCCAAGTCGCTCGTCATCGGCGCCATCATCGCTTCGCTTGCGGCGACCGCGCTCGTCACCGCTGCGGTCTTGTGGCGACATCACACGCGAACGACGGCCAAGAGCGCAGCTGCGGTGGCGAGCGTCGCGCCGCAGCGAGTCGCCGCCACCGCGATCGAGCCCGAGGGCGATGCGTCCGTGGCGGCGCCCGTCGAGTCGGCGTCCGCGGTCGCGAGCTCGGCCACAGCGACCACCACACACACGACGCAGTCATCCGCCAAACGACGCGCGAACGCCATCCGCGTGAGCGTCACGTCGAACCCCAGCTCGGCCGACACGCGCAAGAGGCAACAAATCGCCGCTCTCTTCGTTGCCCACTTGTCCAATTTCCGAGAGTGCTACTTGAATGCTTTCGGCGACAGCGACGCGCCACCGGAGGGCAATCTCCGAGGCGTCGTGGCCGTGATCGATCGCGGAAGGACGATCCGGGATGCCAACGTCACGATACGGGGCCCATTTCACAAACCAGCGCGACAGGATGTCGAGCTCTCGAGGTGTATCGAGTCGGTCCTGCGATCATTCGACTACTCGAAGGTCGACGACATGTCCTCGACCAGCGAGCTGATGGACTACGAGCTGACCTTCGCGAGTGAGAGAACCCATTGATGCGAGCCCAACGCGGGCCGCTTGGATGATCGACGATCCAGCGGCGAGCACGCTGACGCCCCGGTTTTCCCGCGAAAGGCGCGACTCCCTTGGCGGCACGCGCGCTGCAATCGTGCTCGCCCATGATCCATCGTCTCGCGTTCGCAGCGTGTGCCCTGGCGGTTCTCGGCGTCGGATGCTCGGGAGCCGACGACGTCGCCGATTCGACCGAGGACGTCACGGCGGCGAGCATCGTCTCCATCGCGAAGGCGAACGCCGGCAAGGGCGCGTGCTCGACCAACAGCCACGGCGGCAAAGGGTTCGACTCGAGCTGCACCGGCAACGGTGGCTTGCCCGAGTACTGGTGCGCCGACTTCGCGCGCTGGGTCTGGGCCCGCGCGGGCGCGAAAGACACCTCGCAGCTGACGGCGGCCGCTGGCAGCTTCTACGTCTACGGCCAGAAGCACGGCACGCTCTCGAACAAGCCGAAGGTCGGCGACGCGGTCGTCTTCGACTACCACGGCGGCGGCAGCGCCGATCACGTCGCGATCGTCATCAAAGTAGACTCCAACGGCACGATCGAGACGATCAGCGGCGACTGGGACGGCCAGAGCGGCAGCGAGGCGCACTTCGCCAGCACCTCGCACGTCATCCTCAACACGCCCGCGTACGGGGACCACGTCGGCAACAAGCCCGCGGTCATGGGCATGACGATCAGCGGTTACGTGTCGCCCGTCGGGTTGTGACCGCGGAAATCGAACGTCCAGGTGCGTGGGCCGTTGAGCAGCTTCGTCGCGCTGCGCGTGCCGGCGGGCGTCTCGAACCAGCCCGAGATCGACATCGGCGCGGAACGATCGAGCTTCGACGTGTCGAAGTGGAACGTGATCCGGGCGCCGTCGGCCTCGAGGACTAGGAGCTTCGCTCCGACGAAGACGACCTTCGCGGGCACCGGTCGCTCCTCGATCGCGCCGCGGACGTGACGCGTCTCCCAAATCTCTTTTGCTCGCGCGGTGGCGGCTTTCCACTCGGGCGTCTCGCTCGCTCGTCGCACGTCGGCTGCGAGAGCGGGAGCGGCGCTCGCCAGCAACTCGGCATTTCCGGCGAAGCTCCCCGCGATGTACGCGATCGCGAGCTCGAGCCTCTCGGGACTCTCGTGAGGCGCGAGCTCGCTCGTCGCGATCGGGAGCTTCACCTCGTGATGGAGGGGCGCTCCCGCGCCCGGCACGACGACGTCGACTCGAAACGACAGATTTCCGCCCGTCGCTGCGTTGCACCAGAGCACGGCCTCGACGCGCCGCCCCGCGTCGAGCGAGCGCGCCGCCGCGGCGACGACGTTCCCGGGGCGAACGTGCTCGATCTTCGACTTCGAGAATCCAAGGCGCGCGAGCAGGGGAAAGAGCTCGCGGTCGAATGCCGCTTGGAGTGCATCGGAGAAGGGAGACCGCCGCGCCATCTCGATAGGAGCGGCGCCGATGTTATGCCGGTGGTCGCGACGCGCAACACTGATACGTTCGTTGCATGAGCATGACGTTGCGCTCGACGGCACTCTCATTGGCGATCGCGATCACGGCGTGCGTGGGTGACGACTCCGTCGCGCCGATCGACAGCGGCGCCGACACGAGCACGAACGACGCGACGACGGGCGACGCCGCGAACGAGGCCGGATCGAGCGACGCCGGCGTGGACGCGGCCCCCGAAGCGGGCGGCGCGAAGCGCATCTTCTCGACGAGCGCGACGAAGAGCGGCGCGCTCGGCGGCGTCGCGGGCGCCGACGCGATGTGCGCCGCGGCGTCGAAGAGCCTCGGCGGCACGTTTCTCGCGTGGATCGCGCTCGCGGATGGCGGCGCGAGCGCCGCGTCACGCTTCACGCACTCCACGGGACCCTACAAGCGCGTCGACGGCGTGGTCGTCGCGAACAACTGGACCGAGCTCACGTCTGGCGCGCTCCAAAACCACGTGAACGTCACCGAGGACGGCGCCACATCGTACGATCTCGCTTGGACGGACACCGCGCCGAACGGCACGACGCGATCAGGAGGCTACGACTGCGCCGGTTGGACCATCGGCGACAACACGCAGAACGGGTGCATGACGAACGTCACGTCGACGACGTCGTTCGACTCGCCGAGCTGCTCTCCCTGTTACAACACGAACACGATCATTTGCGTGGAGCAATGACGAGCGAGCGCGCTGCGCGGCAACGCTTGATCCCCAGGTCGACGCCGATCGCGTCGAGGCCGAGCGCGTTCGCGACGGCGAGCACGCTGCCGCGACCGCAAAACGGATCGACGACGACCCGCCCGCGCGCTTCGTCGCGCACGTAGCGGCACGCGACGCGGCATGCTTCGAGGCCCATCCCGCGGCTCCACGACGTCTCGCCGGCGTCGGGCAAGACGTCAGGCCCGTACAATTTCGCGTCCTCGCGGACGCGCGGCGCGACCGCGATCATGTGTGAATAGCTCGACCTTCCGAGCGCGATCGTCCCCGGCGGTTTTCGGCAGACGATCTTGTGCCACAAGACCGCGGCGCCTTCCTCTTCGGCGGCGCGCATGACGAGGTAGCCCTTGTCGACGTGCGTGCCGTGCAAACGAACGTCGCTCTGGAAAAAAATCGCGACGCCGTCGGCAGGCAGCCAGCGCACGATCGTTCGCGCCGCGCGGACGAACCATTCGCGCCATCCGGCGAAATCGAGCGGGACCTCCGAGACGTCCGGCATCGACGTCACCACGCAGGCGCCTTCGGGCGCAGGGTTCTCTGCGAGCCACGCGAGCGCTTCGGCGTTCTCGACGCGGCGGAGCGGCTCGGCGTGGGTCATTCGTTCGCTCGACGGTTTGCGATTGATTTCACTTCGCCGTTCAGGGCCCAGCATCTCATCGCGCTCGACCTCAATGCTTCTTTGGCGCGCGCTTCGAGGGGCGGTCCGCCGGTGCCGCCGGCGATTCCTTGCGGATGGTGACGCGCGGGTTCCGCGGATCGGGCTCTTCGGCCGCGCGACCGAACGAGTCCGCGACCGCGGCGGCGACGTCGACGACCGAATACGAGCGCGCGACGCGGATGGAGCCGACGTCGGTGCCTCGCACGTTGCCGCGGCGGCAGACCATCGCCAGCAGCCGCCGTGGATCGGCGCCTTGCTCGCGTCCCCAGGACACCCGAAATGGAACCCAGCTCGTCGTCTCGTCCCGACCTCGTTCGCGCGGCCGCTCGTTGCGGTCGCGCTCCAGGGACGAAGGCGGAGCGATCGGGCGCACGTCGCGCGGCTCGGCCACGCCCGCACCACGCACGCGCGCGAGCAGACGCGCCATCGCGCGCGTCGGGTTTTCGGTCTTGTTGATCCGTTTGGCGAGCGCCCACGCACGCTCGTCCTCGAACTCCTCGCTTTGCGTCAGCTCTGCGAAGAGGCGTTCGTCGGCGGTCGTTCGGATCGCTTCGGCTGTCGGGATCGGTTCGAGGCGATAACGAACGCGCGCGCGCTTGAGGAGCTGCGCCGTTCGTCCGAGCGCGCCGGGCGTCACGAGGATCGAGCTCGTGCCTTTGCGGCCTGCGCGACCCGTGCGGCCGCTCCGGTGCGTGTAGGCGTCTGCGTCGCTGGGTGGCTCGGCGTGAATGACGCGCGCGATGTCCTGGACGTCGATGCCGCGCGCGGCCACGTCCGTCGCGACGAGCGCGTGGAGCGAACCTCGCTTGAAAGCCGCGAGCGCGCGATTGCGAGCGGGCTGCTCCATCTCGCCGGAGAGCGAGCTCACGCGGAAGCCCGCGTGCTCGAGCTCGCGCGTGACGTGCGCGACGTCGGCGCGCGTCCGCACGAAGACGAGCGTCTGCGCTTCGGGCGTCGCGAGCAGCAAGTTGATGATCGCGTCGAGCCTTTGCCTGGAATCGACGAGGTGAACCACGTGCTCGATGTCGGTGTTCGCCGCGCCGAGCTTGGTCCCTTCGACGTGCGCCGGATCCTTCTGCACGCGATCGGCGAGCGCGCGAACGTCGCGCGGGAACGTGGCCGAGACCAAATGCGTTCGTCGTTCGGGCGGAGCGTGGTCGAGGATGGCGAGGAGATCCTCACGAAAGCCGAGGTCGAGCATGCGATCGGCTTCGTCGAGGACGACCGCGCCGACGTGGCTCGCGTCGATGGCCCCGCGCGTGAGGTGATCGAGCAGACGCCCGGGTGTGCCGACGATCACCGCGGGGCCGGCGGCGAGCGCGCGACGCTCGTCACGAACGCTCGCGCCGCCCGTCACCGACGTCACCGATGCGCCGATCGCCGCGTAGAGCCACGCGAGCTCTTCTTCGACCTGCTTGGCGAGCTCGCGCGTCGGCGCGACGACCAGCACGCACGGCTTCGCCGACGCCAGCCTTCGCCGCCGTCTTGGGCGTCACCATGTCCGCGACGACCAGCCCGATCGCGACCGTCTTTCCCGAGCCGGTCTGCGAGGTGATGCGCAGATCCCGGCCTGCGAGCGCGGGATCGAGCACCGCCTGCTGCACCGACGTCAGGCTCGAGAAGCCTTTTTTCGCGAGGGCTGAGGCGAACGCCGGCCGCAACGTGCCGAACGCGAGCTTGTCCATGCAACCGCTGCTAGCACGGTTGGCGCCGTCAGCGGTACGCCGTCCTCGGCGGCAAGCACGCGGTCACGGACCGAGGCTGCAGACACCGGCCTTGCATGCTGGCGGCGGTTGCGGCGCGCACGGGCAGATGCGCGGCACGCTCAGCTTCGTTCCGAAATCGGACAGGTACTGGGTGAGCGCGGCCTTGTTGATGGCCGTATTTTCGGCAGTTGGTGCACCCGAGCGTGCACAGGTCGCCCTGGATCACGAGCGCGCAGTCCGCTCCCGTCGTGCACGTCTGGTCGTAGTCGGCGGCGTGGATCGCGCCACATGTCTTCCCGTTCGGGCAGCCGCCCTCGGGGAGCAGGTCCCACTGCTGGAGGTTGCCGTCGCAACAGAACGTGACGCTCGCGCCGGGACCGTTCAGGTACGTGCAAACGCCGCCCGGGGTGAGCGAGCACGGCGTGCATTGCGAGGGCGGGAGCTCGTCGCAACCTGAGCGCGCCGTAGCCACGGACCAATATTGGCCGTCGGGAGGGTGATTTTCGCAAACAGCCTGTCCTTCGGGGTAGACGCAGACTTGCCCTACGACCGTGCAAGGGCCTGCGGCGCCGTAATCGCCCCACGAGGGCAGGCAACCCGCCGCAGCGTCCGTCGACGAATACGCGGAATTGAGCGCAGCGTCGTAGACGGTGCAGGCCGATGCGGGGACGTCGACGGTCACGTCGACGCCGGAATCCGAGGCGCTCGTCTCGTTCCCGCCGCACGCGAACGAGAGCGCGGCCAGCGCGAGGAGCGTTGCAGCTGTCGTCGACGTTCTCTCCGGCGCCCGCATCTCACTTCTCCAAATAGCGCGAGGACGCGACGTCGTCACCGCGTTACATCGAGTTACATCTACGGCGCGCCGCTCGACTTCGAATCCATACACTCGATACTGCGAGCGTGGGTTTGGTGGCGGATTTGCCCGTGGAGTGGAGCGCGCCGGAGACGTGCGCGACGGCGACCGAGATGGTCGCGGCCGTCCACGAACGACTCGGAGACGCGAGCGTCGAGCTGAAGGACCTCGTCGTGCGAGGACGCGCGGAGCGCGAGGGGTCCGGTTGGGTCGCGATCCTCGTCTTGCGCGACGCCGAGGGCACGACGATGGGGGAGCGGCGCGTCCACGAGACCACGTCGGATTGCCGTGCGCTCGATGGCTCGGTGTCGCTCGTCGTCGCGATGATGCTCCGCCAGCACCTGACGAAGGCGGATTTTTTCGTGCCGCCTCCGCCGGTTCCAGCGCGCGTCGAGCGCTCGAAGCCGCAGCCGCCGCCTCCGCCGCCGCCGCTTCACATCGCGTGGACCGCTGCGGCGAGCGCGTGCGTCTCGGTCGGCATCATGCCCGCGCCCGGCTTCGGCGCGACGGCGCGCATCGACAATCGCTTCGGCGACGTCGTGGGCTTCGCGCTCGAGGTCGGCGGCGAGGGAGCGTCGGACGTTCGGCCATTCGCGGGCTCGGCCGGCGCCGTGTCGTTCTCGATGTTCGAGGCCGCCGCGCGCCTGGACTTCGCCGCGGTTCACGCGACGTGGATCGAGCTTCGTCCCGCGGCGATCGCACGCGCGGGCGTCGTCTGGGCGCGCGGACAGAATTTCGACGCGTACAACCGCACCGACGTGTCCCCGATGGCGACGCTCGGCGCGGGCGCGCTCGTCTCGGTGCGCATCGTCTCGGGCCTTCGCCTGGAGCTCGCGGCGGAGGCCGCGTTCCCGCTCGTCCACGACGCGTTCCAGACCGTCCACGGGAGCGACATGATCACGCTCCAAAACAGCCCAATCGCTGCGCATTTCGAAGGGGGCCTCGCGTGGCGTTTGGATTGATCAAAAAAAGCGCCCCCGAGCGTGCATCCACCTTGGAGATGAACGCCGCGGCCGCCGTTCGACCCTTCGTGGAGCTTCGGGCGGAGGCGCGCCCGGAGGTGGGCGTCTCGCAACTGTTCCACGAACACGTCGGGTTCGCGTGGAGGATGCTGCGTCACTTCGGCGTGCGCGACGCCGATCTCGAAGACCAGACGCAAGAGGTCTTCATCGTCGCCCACCGAAAGCTCGCGTCGTTCGGCGGAGAGCACCCGCGCGCTTGGTTGTGCGCGATTTGCAGGCGCGTCGCCTCGGCGTATCGGCGCCGCGCGTATCGCAAGCACGAGATCGCCGTGCCCGCGGACGACCCGATCCAACCCGCGCGTGACGTCGCGCTCCTCGTGTCGCTCGACCGCGCGATCGACCAGCTCGACGAGGACAAGCGCGTCGCGTTCGTCCTCCACGACGTCGAGGAGCTCTCGATGCACGAGGTCGCCGCGGCGATGGATTGTCCGCTGCAGACCGCGTACGCGCGCCTCTACGCGGCGCGGAAGCTCCTCGCGGCGATGCTCGGAGAGGAGGGCTCATGAGCGAAGATCGACTCCGAAGAGCCGTCGAGCTCGCGCGCTCGCGCGGTCCATCGCCCGAAGCCGTGGCGCGGATGCAGGCCTCGCTGAACGCAGCGACGGTGAAGCCGGCGCGTCTCGGCGTTCATCTCGTGAAGCCGTGGCTCGTGGGAGCGATCGTCGCGGGCGCGGCGATCGCGGGCGCGATCGGGGCTCGTCATCATCGGACGTCGCGCGTGGAGACCCCGGCCGCGGTCGTACCGGCCGTCGCGACGTCGCGCGCCACGTCGAAGGTCGAATCGCACGCGCCCGCCGCGCCCGAGGTTCCCACGATAGCCATCGACGATTTGCCGCTCGCACGAAGCGACGAGCGGCCCACGCCGAAGCGCGTCGTGTCGGTCGCGACAGACGCGCCGGACGCGGAGACGGAGCTCTCGCTCGTGCAGGGCGCTCAAGCCGCGCTCGCGTCCGATCCGGCGCGCGCGCTCGCGCTCGCAGAGCGTCACGCCGCGAAGTTTCCCCACGGAGAGCTCGTCCAGGAGCGCGAGGTCACGGCCATCGAAGCGCTCGCGAAGCTCTCGCGCGTGGACGAAGCGAAGGCTCGCGGCGCGCGGTTCCTCGCGGCAAACCCGCAGACGCCGTATCGGCTTCGCGTCGAGCGCGCGCTCGCGGCTCCGTGATCAAAAAAACGCCGAGTGGCGTGCATAGGACGAGTCGAAGGAGATTTTCATGACCCTCGCTCGATTCTTACCGCTCCTCGTGGTGGCCGCGTGCAGCCACAACGCGTTCGTCGGCGGCGACGAGGGCGGCACCGACGGCGGGCTCGCCGAGGCCTCCTTCAACGACGTGACGATCGGCTCCTTCGGGTCGATTCGCGTGACGCCGTCGACGGCGTCGGTCGAGATCGACGACGGACAGGTCACCGGAAAGAACATCGCGTTCATCGCCGAAGAGCTCCAGAGCGACGGAACGTGGACGCCGGTCACCTCGACCTGCGCGTGGTCGCTTGCGAACGCCGACCTCGGCGCGATGAGCAGCGGCAACTTCCAGCCGAGCGGCGCCGCGGGCGGCCTCACAGACGTGAGCTGCAAGATCGGCAGCACGATCGGGAGCGCAAAGCTCACCGTGACGCTCGTCGACACGCTCGATCCGACCAACGTGGACACGGCGAGCAAGACCGCGCTGCTCGGCGCGACGACGAACGATCCTTCTGTGTCGTCGCTGCTCTACCCCTACGACAAGACCGTCTTCCCGCGCGGCCTCTCCGCGGCGCCCGAGGTGATGTGGAACGCGCCGAGCGCGTCCGACCTCTACGCGTTCGTCTACGACTCGCCCTACGCGAAGGTCACCGCGTTCTTCCCGGCGCCGCAGCCCGGGCGCTACCTCTTGCCGCTCGCCGAGTGGGACAAGCTCGGCGCGTCGAACCCCGACGGCAAGCTCACGCTCGAGACGTACCGCCTCGCGGGAGGACCCAACGGAACCGCGTACGTGGGACCGAGCGAGACGTGGACGACGTCGCGCGCCAGCCTGAAGGGCACCGCGTACTTCTGGCAGCTCACGCCGTCGAACGGCACGGGCGACGTCGTGCGCATGCCGTTCAAGCAAGCGCCGTCCGTGTTCCTCGACAAGAACAGCACGAACGGTCACTGCACCGGGTGTCACTCGGTCGCCGCGAAGGCCGACGTGATCGCGGCGGGCGAGGAGGTCTACGTCTACGGCGGCGCGTTCACGAAGAGCGGCGGCTCCAGCTTGTGGGCGGACAATTCCATGCAGACGGGATACCGCGCGACGTCGCCCGATGGCACGGTGATCGCGTCGCTCAACGCGTACGGTCCGGGGCAGTACTTCGGCTCGGCGCTCTTCTTCCTCGACGCGGCGACCGGAAAGCAGATCACGGGCGCGCCGAGCCAAGGGCTCACGAACACGCCTGCGTTCTCGAGCTCGGGCAAGCTCTTCGCGTACTCGGTGCGCCAGGCGAGCGACTACGCGACCTACGGCGGAAAGCACTACCACGACGAGTTCTGCGGGCCGTGCGACATCGCGATCTCCGACTACGACTCGCCGACGCACGCGACGACGAACCCGCGGACGCTCGTCACGGGCTCGGGCACGCAGTGCAACGTCTTCCCCACGGTGATGCCGGACGACACGCACGTCGTCTTCGAGCGCGGGCTCTCCAGCGAGAACCGATGGCACTCGGGCGTCGCGTGCGAGGCGAACAACGGACCGAACGCCTCGTCGCTGTGGATGGTCGACTCCACGGGAAAGAACGTGCTCGAGCTCGCGAGCGCGAGCGCGAGCAGCGACCCGGCGAACAAGCTCCACAGCTATCGCCCGATCTTCAGCCCGGTCGTCCAAGGCGGCTACTTCTGGCTCATGTTCACGGGCTTGCGAACCTACGGAAATCGGCTCGCGGAGACGGGCGACTTCGACACGATCCACTGCCAGAACGACGGCTTCTCCGATTGCCGTCACCAGCAGATTTGGGTCGCGGCGGTCGACGTGAACACGGGCACGGTCGACCCGAGCCACCCCGCGTTCTGGTTGCCCGGGCAGGACACCGCGAAGCAGAACTTCGACGCTCAATGGTCGCTCGACGCGTGCAAGGCGAAGGGCGACTCGTGCGAGGCCGGCTTCGAGTGTTGCGACGGCACGTGCGCGGACGTCGGAGGCAAGAAGGTGTGTGGCGCGCCGACGGGGTGCCGCGGCGACGGCGACGTCTGCGCGACGAGCAGCGATTGTTGCACCGGCGCGACGTGCGTCGGCGGGGTATGTAGCATCCCGATCAATTGAGATCGGCTAGCGCGCCGCGAGCTGACGCTAGCGGCCTCGAGGGCGCTTCCCGCGAACGTACCTGACGACCCCCCACACGACCGCGAAGATCACGAGAGCAGCAAACACGAAGCCGATGACCGTGAACGTGAGCGCGGCCAGCCGGACCAGCATGGGCACGCCGAACAGGAGCGCCAGGACCAGGCAGACCTTGGCGAATCGGCGCCTGCTTCCATCGGCCTCACGGGGCAGCAGCATCGAGATCAGCCAGAGCAAGCTGCCGACCATGGCCGCCAGGATGGCGAACTTACTCGGCAGATACGAGACGTGGCTGTGGCCGCTCGAGGACGTTACCTTCGTCATCAAGTAGGGATTTTCGTCGAACAGGTTCGAGAGGATCGGCTTCTCGATCCCGAAGAAGGCCACGAACGCGATCGCGAAGGCGACGATCAGGGCGCAGCTGATGCCGATTGCGACCCACGGACGCTTCACGCCCGCAGCAGTCGCGTTCATCCGAAGGTCCTCGCCACGCGGCGAGGGTAGCATCGCGTCACTGCGTGCGCTTGATGACGTGAAAGCCGAACTGCGTCTCGACCACGGGGCTGACCTCGTCGACCCTGAGCGCGAACGCCGCGTCGCCGAGCGCCTTCACGACGCTCGCTCGATCGATCTTGCCGAGGCTGCCGCCGCGCTCCGCGCCGCTCGGATCGTCGGAGTAGAGCTTCGCGACGTCGCCGAAGTCCATCTGGCCGTCGACCGCGCGCGCGTGCGCTTCGTCCGCGCGCTTGCGCGCCTCCTCTTTCGAGCGCGTCACCTTGCGCGGGCACTTGTCGGCGCCTTTGTACGCGACGAGGACGTGCTGCGCCATGATCCACTCGGGCGGCTTGTCTTCCTTCGGCGGAGCGGAGGACGCGGACGCCGACGCGTGCGCGAGCGCCACGGCGAGCGCGGATGCGGAAGCCGCCGCCGCAGCCGATGCGGACGCAGCCGCCTGCTGCTTCATCTGGTCGTATTTGTTCTCGCATCCCGTGGCGAGAGCAAGCGACGCCGCGAACGCGAGTGAGCGCCGGTTCACGCGATGAAGATACCGCAAACGGCCTCGGGCCGCGCGCGCGACGAGCCGGTCAGCGTCCCGGGCACGCGAGGGACGCGACACGGACCTTGCCGTTCGATTTCGTCGCGAGCTCCTGCCATGCGATCCACGCGCGCGCGCCGCTCACGGCCACCTCGGGGTCGCGCGCGTTGCCGGTCCGCGGCGTCAGAGCGGGCGCGCTCGCGAGCGAAGGCGTGGTCGAGCGCTCGAAGCGCGCGGCGCGGATCCATCCCGACGCGCTCGCGTCGCCGTCCATCCACGCGAGGGTGTAGGCGTCGGCCGTCGTCGCGAGCGAGGGCGCGAAACCCCTCTCGAGCGTCACCGTCGTGCTCGGGGTCTTCGACTCGTCGAAGCGCGTGTACGCGAGGCGCCACGGGTCGGCGTCGCTCGCGCGCTCGGCCCACATGACGACGAGCTCGTCGCCGCTCATGGCCATCGTGGGCGCGCCGAGCTTCCCGTCGCGAATCTTCACCGGCGTCGTCACGTCAGCGGCGGTCGCGCCGATCCAGCCGAGCCACATCGCGCTCTTGTAACGAAAGGCGTACGCGCCGCGCGTCTTGCCCATCGCGATCGCGATCGGGCCGATCTCGACGTACTTCTCGCCGGGCACGATGGCCACGGGCACCGGAATCTTCTTCGTCCACGGCGCGCCAGTGCGTGGAAAGCCGATGACCGCGAGCTCGGTGGCGCCCGCCCACAGCAAGCTGTGACACGGCGGCACCGAGACCTGCGGACCCGTCATCGTTTCGAAGCAGTCCTCGACGCGCTTGCCGCCGAGGTCGTGCCCGGTCGTGATTGCCGCGATGCGAAGCGGCGAGGTCGCGTCGGCCGCGGCAGCCTCGAGGGCGTTCGGAACGTACGAAGGCGGCACGTACGAGGTCTGATTCTTGGCCTCGAACATCCGCCAGGTCTCGTACTTGCGAACTGGCAGCGACGACAGCATCCCGAGCTCGAAGCTCCAGTCGATGTGCTGTCCGTAGATCAGCGACGCGATCCGGTCTCCGCCGATGGGCACGGCCAGCGCGTACGGAGCCGCCACCGCCGACGAGACCCCCACGGGCGCCTCGTCGATGCGCGCGGGAAACGTCGACGCCTCCATCCACGCGAAGTGGGGCTTCGGGCCGTCCCAACCTTCGTGCTCGTCATGACCTTGGCGCTCGAGCTCGACGAACGCGACGTCTCCCGACGCAGCGATGCGCGTCCCGAGGAGCTCGCCGGAGTCGCCATCGGCGATCGTAGCCGTAGCGCCCAGCGCGCACGTCGACGCGGGCGATGGGGGCGGGGACGCGTCCGTGGCGGCCGAGGTGCTCGCGACGACCTTGGGCGCCGTCGTCGACTTCGATGGAGAGACCGCGCCCGCGTGACACGAAGCCGCCGCGAGGAGGAAGAAGCGAACGCGCGTCGGCCTCATGCCGCCAACGATACCGTGGTCTTCTTCAGTTCGGCGGCGTGGGGACCGATGACGCGAGAAAGACGAGCGTGCCGCCGAGCGCCGTCGCAGTGTTGATCGTCGTCGTCGTTCCTTCGCTCACCCATTTGTTGGTGTTGTCGAGTTGAAAGCGTTCGATGACGTCGGGCGGGCTGAAGTTGTGCGACGTCGAAAACAGTTCTTTGCGGTCTGGACTGAGCGCGACCGAGATCGGATTCGTCGCGCTCAGCGTTTGAGCCAACGAGAGATCGTCGTTGCCATCCACCCCGAGAACGAAGATGTCGTTCGACTGAATGTCGCTCACGTAAAGACGATTGTTCTGGGTGTCCATGACCATGAGATGCGGGCGGCTCGCGCCGTTGATCGTGTAGCCCGGCACCTCGGTGCCGCTCGGGAGTTGGAACTCGCGGATCGTCGCGCTGAATTGTTCCGTCGCGTAAAGACGCAGCCCGTCCTTCGATACGGCGACGCCGATCATGCTGCTCAGACCCGTGATCGCTCCATTCGGCGTGGCGTTGCCTTGCGAATCGAATTTGAAGCGCGTGATTTCGTTCGCCTGCGTCCCGCTGTTGTACCCGCGCGCGGCAAAGAGCTCGAGCTCGTCTTTGCTGAACGCGAGCTGCATCACGTTCCCCTTTCCGTCGTTCAGCGCGAGCGTGCCGTTGGGTGTGAGCGTTTGAGCTTGTGCGTCGTACAAGAAACGCGAAATGCTCCCGTTGTACGTGCTGCCGCCGCGATTGCCGACGAACACCTCGGCGGACGTCTGCCGGAACGCGAGGCCGACGGGATCTGCGACTTGCGACGCCGGTACGAACGCACCACCGTCGGGGACCTGTTGTGCGGGCAAGAAATCGTCCGCGATGTCGAAACGAATGAGACCGCCCCACGCAGACTGTATGGGCGAACCGGCAGGAGTCTCGGTGACCAGGATGAAGAACTTCGGAGAGGGTGCAGCGTCGGCTTGGGCATCCACACCGCAGAACGCGCAGACATCACTCGCGGCATCCATCGGCGACGCATCGAGTGGACCAGCCTCCGGCACGTTACCATCCGACCCGCCGCCATCCGAGAAGCCATTGCCTGTCGAGCTGCACCCCACGAGGAGGAACGCGAGCACGACTCTGCGGAGCTCGTTCATTCTTTCATGCTAGACGCGTCCACCACGCGGCGCACGTTACACGGTGTTACGCCATGACGCGTCAGGGAAGGCTGACGCCCGCGCCGCCGTTGTAGAGGAGCGTCACGTCGGAGGACGTGAGCGACCGACTCCACGCGCCGACTTCGTCGAGGCTGCCCGTGAAGTAGATCGCCCACGACGACGACGTGCCGATCTGCGCGCCCTCGGCGCCGCTCAGCGGAGAGGTGACGCCGCCGCAGTTGCAGTTGATCGTGAAGTTGGTCGTGGTGATCGCCGCGCCGTCGACGTAGAGCGTGAACTGGGTGTAGTCGATCGCCGTGCTTGCCGGCGCGGTCCACGTGGCCACGACGTGGTGCCACGCGCCGTCGTTGTAGGCGGCCGACGACTGGACGCCGATTCCCCAACCGTCTTGATCGAGCAGCCACTGGAGGTGACCCGCAGCGCCGCTCTGGCTCATCTCGAGCGTGAGGCTCTTGCCGCTCGTCACGTTCACGCCGCGATTGGAGAAGAGGACCTGCTGCGACGTGCTCGACGTGTTGAACCACATCGCGAGCGAGTAGGCCGTCACGGCGTTCTCGACGAGGTTGGCAGCCTGGACGTACCCGCTCGTGCCGTCGAGCACCACGGCGTGTCCGACTTTCCCCGTACCCCACGTCGCGCCGGTCTGGAGGGTGCCGGTGTTGTTCCCGCCGGTCGAATCCGCGGCCGTGGCGCCCGTTCCCTCGTCGAGCTTCCAATACGCGATGAGACCTTGATCGACGGCGGAAGCGTCGAACGTCGAAGCGTCCACGACGTCGCTGGCGCCGGCGTCTGCTGAGCCTTCGGTCGAGGCGTCGCTCGTGCTCGCTTCTGCCTTGGCGTCGATCCCCGCGTCGACCTTCGCGTTTACGTCGGTGACCGCGTCCGCGCCGCTCGCGTCTGCGCCGCCGTCGGGCGCGATCTCCGAGCCCGCGCACGCAACGAGAGCTCGCGAGAGAACGAGAAAGCCGCAGCCGAACAGGGTGCCGTGAAGGACGCGCATTGACGGACCCTACCGACGACTCGTCGGTGACGGGTGTTACATCGCGTTACCTGGCGAGGTATGATGTGAAGGCGGGAGGCGTCATGAAGTGGTTGTTCGTCGCGAGCACCGTCATCTTCGTCGCGAGCGCGTGCGCTACCGGCGGCGGCGGCACGACCGGCGGTGACGCCGGCAAAGACTCCGGCATCGTCGGCAAGGACTCGAGCACGACCGACGCCGGGACCACCGACACCGGGACGACGCCCGACACCAGCACGGACAACTGCCAGAAGGCGGCGCCGAGCAACGTGTGCGGCGTCTACCCGCAGTGCGACTGCGGAAGCGCGCAGACCTGCGAGGTCAATCAGACGGCCCTCGACGGTTCGACTTCGTGCGTCGCCGCAGGTTCGAAGACCATCGGACAAGCGTGCACGCAAACCACCGGACAGTGCGCGCCCGGCCTCACGTGCATTTGGGGACAGTGCCACGCGTACTGCGGCCAAGACGGCGCGAAGTGCACCAACGCGAACACGAACTACTGCTTGAACCTGACGGACAACAGCCAAAACCCGATCCCGAACTTGCTCATCTGTCACAACGACTGCGAGCTCGCCGATCCCAACTCGTGCGGCGGCGCGGGCGAAGGCTGCGTGTACTTCGACGTCGACAAAGTCGACTGCTACCCCGTCGGTACGAGCACCGCGACGTGCAACGCGTCTTCGTCGATCTGTCCGCCAGGACAAGTCTGCCTCACGGATCAGACGAATTACTTCTGCTTGCCGTGGTGCAGGGTCGGACAAAACGACTGCACGTCGGGCACCTGCAACACGCTCAGCACGACCACCGTGAATGGCGTGACGTACGGCTACTGCCAGTAATCCAACGGCAGGTGCCACGGCTGCTCTTGTCTATTGGCAGACGCCGCTGACGCACAGGTCGCTCGGGCTGCAGCAATCGGAGTCGACCCCGCAACCCGTCTCGTTCGTCGTGACGCACCCGCAGAGACCGTCCCCCGTCGAGCAGAGGCCGCCGCAACATTCGGAGTCCGAGACGCACGCGGCGAGATCGGGTGAACAGTCGATGGTCGGGCCGCACGACCCGGACACGGAATCGCACGTGCCCGAGCAGCACTCGGTCGACGCCGAGCACGTCGAGTTGTCCGCCTTGCAGACGGGCACACCAGAATCGTTGCCGCCGATGATCTTCCCGCCGCAACCGAGCAGGAAGAGAGCCCAGGGAGCGACGCGCATGAGCATCAGGCTAGTTGATCGGCGGCGGAGTGTAGATGTGCTTCACATCGGCGCCTCCCGCGAACGCGTAAGACCCCGCGCTCCCGTAGCCGTACGCGATGATGCCGAACGGCTTGTTTCCCGTGAGCCGATGCACGCCTTCGGTCACCGCGCAGCGCCGCGCTTCGTAGCTCGTGCCCTGCACCGCGCCCGCAGGCGCCGTGATGCAGGTCGTCGTGGGTTGGCCATCGAGGAGCACCGAGCTTCCGACCTCCGCCGCGATGACGACCCAATCTTGCGTCCACGAGCCCGGCGTGAGGAACACGTACTCCGTGCGGTACTGCTCGACGGGCGGATACACCGTGAGCGACGGATCGCCGATGTATGGACCGTCGACGTACTGGTTGCTCACGAGGATCTGCCCGATGGTGACGGGCTTCGTGGCCGTCGCGACCACGTCCGTCTGGGTCCAGGTCGTCTTCACCTCGCCGGGCTGGAGCGTGAACGAGTCGAACGGCGGCGGCAGGTTCGTGGTGACCGTCGCGGCTTCGGCGACGCCGACGAAGCGCAGGATGTCGGGCTCGGCCCAGCTTCCCGTCGAGCGGATCGGGCTTCGCGTGACGACGTAGTTCATGCCGACCGATTCGATCGGGAACATCTGATCTTCCAGGTGATCGAGGCAGCACGTGTCGCCGCTCTGCCACGACGGGCCGGTGGGGACATTCACGACGCCCGACGGCGCCGCGGTGCTCTCGGTGCCCGAGAAGACGACGACCGGCTCCGAGGCTTGCACGAGCGTCGCGCTCAGATCGGCGACCGTCGCGGGGTCGTCTTGCAACGTAGCGTCGTCGGTCTCGAGGTTGAGCACGTCGAACGGGCCGATGGTGATTTGGATCGAGCCGCCCTTCGGCGTCGCGGCGACGGGCGGGTTGCCGCGGATCTTCCAGCCCGGCTTCACGGTGACGGACGTGTTCGCCTTGACGCCGACGACCGTGACGTACGATCGATCGACGACCGTCGTCGTCCCGAATTGGAACGGCACCGGATGCCCCGCGACCCAGCCGATGACGCGATAGAGCTTGCCGAGCGCGTTCGTAGGCAAGAGGAGAGACGCGTCGTTCGAGTACGCGTTCGTGAAGACGTTGAACTGATAGACGACGATCGGCACCGACGACGTGATGCGGTAAGCGTTCGACGAGAGGCACGTGCCCGGCGAGGCGTAGTCGTTGGGTTTGGTGCCGCAATCGAGCTCGCGCGTCGGCAGGATGATCTGCTGCAGATCGCCCGGGGCGACAGCGACTTGTTTCACGAGCTTGGGCGTCGGCGTTTGTCCGACGGGCGCGTCGTTCAGCTCGATCGTGACGGTCGCGGTGGCTTGCCCCGCGTTCGAGAGCACGACGCCCCACGGCGCGCTCGCGGGATCGTTGAACATGTCCTGCTGGTCGAGGTCGACCGCCCAGAACTCGCAACCGACGTTCGACGGCTGATCCGCCGCGACGTCGCACGCGGGTTTGCACGCTCCGCCGGAGCACGCCATGCCCTTCGTCGCATCGCACGTCTCGACGATTTGATCGGAGTTGCTCCCGTCCGACGCGCACTTGTGGACGTCGTTGCCCACGCAGAGGAGCGAGTCGGGCGTGCACACGCATCCGTCGCACGATCCGAAGATGCTCCCGTCGGCGGCGTCGAGACCGCCGTCCGAGACAGCGAAGCCTTTGCTGCCGCACGCGAAGACGTGGCCGGCGCAGAAGGCGAGAAACGCCGATGACAGAGCAAAGCGAAGGGCCGCGCGCATGGATCACCTCATTGTACTCGATGACGTTCGATGTTCTGCCACATGCGCACGAAGTCGCCGGCGCTGTGGAAGACCGTCGATACGATCCTCGCGGCATCGACGTGCTGGGCGTGCGCGGCGGCCACGAGGAAGTCGGGCAGCATCCCGACGTGCGCGATGCCGTCGCGCATCACGTCCCACGTCTTCGAGCCCGTCGTCAGCAGACCGACGACGTTCGGTCGTGCGCCGAGCTCGAACGGATAGTCGAGGGCGAACTCGCCGGGCCGATTCGGATCGTACGGCGAGAGCGTTGTCCCCGGTATGCCGGGCGCCATCCCGTTGAGATCGGTGCCCAGCGCGACGCCGCACAGAATGTTCGTCGTGAAGCAGTCGGTGCTTCGAGCGAGCGCCTGCGTAGCTTGATCGAGCTCCGCGACCCATCGCTCGACTGGCTCTTCGAACGCTTCGAGGATGACCTGCGTGATTGGCCAGTCGCTCGGCGCGTCGATGCGCAGGCTCTGAATGTTCGACGACAGGCGATCCTCGGTCAGAATGACGTAGAACTGGTACGTCGAACCGATCGGAATCGGCGCCGTGAGACCCGCGTCGATCTGACCGCCGTTGAGCGCCGCGCCCTTGTTGAGCCGGATGGTCTGGTCCGGGCCTGAATCGAAATGGAAGGTCGCGGTGGCGTCGACGCCGCGAGCGAGGCCCTGCCAGTCCGTGCTGATCGTCATCCGCACCATGCGCTGCGCCACCACGGGCGAGGCGAGGAGGAGTGGCACGCTCTTCAGCTCGAGCGGCGCGAAGGGCTCGTCGATGAACGACGGTGACAGGGGCGTGCCGTCGTCGAGGCCCACGGTCGCAGCGATCACGTCCCAGTTCCCGCTGCTTTTCGTGAGGTGTAGCGAGACGGTGTCGATCGTATTCATCGCGACCGCGTTCGGCAGCGTGCACTGGATTCGCTGGAGCGTCTTCGAGCCGAGGCCGCTCGGGGAAGCCGTGCACGTCGTCGTGCCGGAGGTCGAGTGCACGTCGATGTCGATCGAGCTCGAGCCATCGAGGCCGTGCTCGCCCGTCCATACGTCGGCCGTCACGGCGTTCGCCATGCTCGTGTCCGTCGTGCTGACGCCGACGGGGTAGCTCTTGCCGGGCTCGATCGTGATTGCGCCGGTCGCTTCGAAGGCGTGAACGCCGCACGTCATCGTGATGTGCGCGACGTTCCACTTGTCGTCGCTCTTGAGGAACCCATGGTCCGTGTCGTGATGGAGCGTGGCGCCGACCTGCGAGGCGAGCGTGCCGTCGGGCAACGGGACGAGCGTCTTGAGGAGCGTGCCGTTGTCGAACTGGAGGCCGTGAGCGAGGTCGTGTGTCTTGGTCGACGTGCTCGGGATGATGTCGAGCGTCGCGGACGAGCCTCCACGCAAGTCGTCGTCGCCGGTCGTGATCGCGAGCGCCAAACCTTTGCACGCGGTCGGCGGCTGCGGAGCGGGCATCTGCTCCGTGTGTGTGGGCGTCGCGACGGTGAGCGGGGCGAACGGCCCGTTGTAGAAGGTGCGCGCTGGCGTTGCGTCGTGCTGAGCGGTGATCCCGCCGGTTCCAAGGCCGATCATCCCGCCGAGCTTGCCGATGCGTATCGCGGCGTCGAAGCGGAGATCGCGCTCGGAGAAGCCGCGCTCGCTCGGCGTGCGCACGCCCGTGTGCGAGTCCATCACCGGCACCCCGAGCGGCTCGACGATGTCGAGCGTGTCTTTGATGGACGCCTCGGACATGTGCGCGACGTCGATGATGGCGCCGAGGTCGACCATCCTCTTGATCGCGTCCTTGCCCGCTTGGCTGAGCCCCTTTGTATTTCGGTGACCGGGCAACACGTTGTCGTTGGCCGGGTTGTCCGGAGACAGGAGCGGCAGGCCGAGCACCTTCATCGGCGAGAGGTTCAGCGTGAGCGCGAAGTCGAGGTGCTTGTCCGTCTGGACCGTGTAGCCGGTGTCGTTGACGTACGCGTTGTGGATGTTGAACATGTCCTCGTACACGGCCGTGCCGCCGAGCGTGTTGTCCGCGAGGTGGATCGGGATGAAGACGCGCACGTCTTCCTTCTGGAAGAGGTCGGCGATGTCGTCCGCCGTGAGCGTGTCCACCTCGGTGCCGAGGACGAGCGCCATCTTGCCGCTGCCGATCACGGTCTCCGCAGCTGCGCCCGTCGTCACGACCTCGAGCCACGTCGCGTTCGCGAGGGCGAAATTCTTGATGAAGTGGAGCTGTGCGATCACGGCGTCGTGCTCGTGCGAGTGAATCGCGACGCCGCCCGGCGAAGTGATCTCGCCGCTGAAGACCGAGGCGAGCAGCGCGTTCTCGACGGCGCTCGCGACCATCAGCCGCTGGCCGCCGTCGTACGCACGCTTCAACCACGTCACATGCATCTGCTGGTGGAGGCCCGCGGTCGCGAGCGGCCAGTTGTCGAAGCTCGGAAAACCCGCAGACCCGTGTGGCGTGCCGAGGACCTGTGCGAGCTGCGTGAGAAGAACGTTCGCGATCGGATTCGAGCTCCCGTGCTTGTCGCCGTCGCACGGCGCGAGGTCTTGCTGGACGTTCGCGGTGTCGAGCGCCATCCCCGGCAGCCCGTACATGATGCCCACGCCGGGATTCGCGCCGCTCGGATCGGCGCCGTACGCGAGATGAAACGCGAGGTGCGCGTGGAGGTCCGCGAAGCCCCACAGCGAATGGGTCGACACCCCCGCCTCGCTACAATGAGAGCCAACGATCGCAGTGCCCGCGAGCAGCGCGGACATCGCCCCAAAGCGCCAAGCCTTCAAGCGGGCCGACTATATCAGCTACCGCAAGCCGCCATCCCAACGTTGACGTTCGCGCTGACGCTGTCGGACGAATCGTCGAACCGCGCGCGCGTTGCGATCCATTCGTTGTTGGGAGAGGCGCAGCGGAATCCATCCGATGTAGACGCCGAACGCGGTCCCGCGATCGCCGCGCCGCCACAACGTTCTGCAGAGTCGCGCTTTCGCATCGTTCGCCGCGACCGGCAAAACCGCGACGATGAGCGCGAGCATTCCGATCGGCGCGAGCCAATAGACCCAATCGAAGGCGGAAAGGTCGACGGGGTTCTGTGGATCGCGCTGGGACGCCAACACGATCGTCGGCAGCATGGTCGCGACGACCAGCCCGGAGCACACGCGCCGCCGCCACGACACGGTGGGCTTCTTTCGTGCACGACCATCGTGAAGAGTAACGTCAGGGACGTCGCGATACGGGCTCATCACATCCTCTTTCCGGCAAACGGAAGGCAAGCGCCCACCGTAAGCGGCCCAAGGTCGACCTTGCCGCAGACTTCCGTCGTGTCTCCGTCCTTCTTGAATCCCAACGAGTATTGCGCGCTCACGCCGGCGCTCAGTCCGACCGTGACGCTGCCAACGCCCGGCTTGTGGACCGTGCCCTCGACGCTATCGAGGCTCGCACCACCACCGCCGTGATAGCCCCACGACCCGTCGTTATTGTGGATGCCGTGGTCATAACCGGCGCTCGGGCCATCGAAGCTTCCCGAGAGCTCGAACCGACCGAGATTCCCCTCGTCGTGGGCATGCACCGTCGTTCCCTGGATGCCCGTATGCCCCAAGCCGAGGTTCGCCGATCCAACGCCGAAGCTCACGTGCTTGGTCGTCTTCAGCGCGCCTTGCTCTCCTAGACCGAATCCGTCCTCCGCGATCGGAACGCGCCACGCGTCGTCGTCCTTGTGCTTCTCGTTCTCGATCGCCGCGTTGCGATTGCCCATCACTTGCTCGATCGCTTTGAACTTCTCCATGTCTTCAGCTGCACCCGCGTAGCTCGGAGTCTGGAGTTTCGTCTGCAGAGGCTTCAGCGCTTCCTCGAGCTGCGTGTCCGTCATCTTGTCGTAGGTCGCGAGCAGCTCCGTGTGCGTCGGCGGCTTGGGCGCCGACATGTTCTTCGCGATCCGTGCGATCTCGGCGGGCTTCTCCTGCGGAAGCATGGGCGCGTGCCAGTCGTCGCCCGGATGACTGACCTGCGGCTCCGCTTTGCTGACCTGCGGCTCGGGTTTCTTCACCTCGCCGCAAAGGCCCGTTTCTTCGTCGCACTCGGAAAACGTGCGTGGATTGGAACTGTCGATTCGCGTGTCGCCCATACCCGCTCATCGGCAGGAAATCGGGCGAGTTGCGTACTCTTTCTCCAGCTTTTGGCAGCCGTTCCGTCACCAACAAGCTCTCATTTGACGGATCGGAGTGAGCGGCCGATGGGTTAGGCTCACCACGTGAACGACACGTTCGACGTGCACGCCGTGGCGCGCCGGGTTTTGGCCGAGAACGGCTTCGAGGCGGACTCGCGCGAGGCGCGCGCGGAGGCCGCTCGCATCGAGCCGCGCGTCGTCGCGAGCGACGGCGTGCGCGACATGCAGGGCGTGCCATGGTCGTCGATCGACAACGCGGAGTCGCGCGACCTCGATCAGATCGAGGCGATCGAGGAGCTCGCGGGCGGCGCGGCGAAGATCTACGTCGGCATCGCGGACGTTGACGCGTACGTTCGGCCGAAGAGCGCGCTCGACGCGCACGCGGCGCTCAACACGACGTCGCTCTACACGGGCGCGGAGATTTTTCCGATGCTTCCCGAGCGGCTCTCGACGGACCTCACGTCGCTCGTCTTCGGCGAGCCGCGCTACGCGGTCGTGACCGAGGTCGTCGTCGACGCGGAGGGAAACGTCGCGAGCGGCGACGTCTATCGTGCGATCGTGAAGAACCACGCAAAGCTCGCGTACGACGACGTGGCCGCGTGGCTCACCGGGCGCGCCTCGAGGCTCGACGGCGTCGACGCGCAAATCGAGGCGCAGCTCCGCGCGCAAGATCGCGTCGCGCAGCGCCTCCGCGCGGTTCGCAAGGCCCACGGCGCGCTCGATCTGCAAACCGCGGAGGCGACGCTCGTGACGAAGGGCGACGCGATCGTCGACCTGCGCCTCGTCGAGGAGAGCCGCTCGAGGCAGCTCATCGAGGAGCTGATGATCGCGGCGAACGGAGTCGTCGCGCGCTGGCTGGCCGAGCGTCACCGCGCCGGCCTGCGTCGCGTCGTGAAGACGCCGAAGCGTTGGGATCGCATCGTCGATCTCGCGGGGACGTTCGGCCACGCGCTGCCGGCGAACCCCGACTCGCTCGCGCTCTCGACGTTCTTGAACGAGCGGCGCGCGAAGGATCCCGAGCACTACGCCGATGTCTCGCTCTCGGTCGTGAAGCTCTTGGGACCGGGTGAGTACGTGGTCGAGCGTCCCGGCGAGACGCAGACGCACTTCGGCTTGGCGGTGCACGACTACACGCACGCGACCGCGCCCAATCGACGATTCGTCGACCTCGTCACGCAACGCATCTTGAAGGCGACCACGTCGCGCGCGGACGCGCCGTACGCGGACGACGATCTCGCGCGCATCGGCTCGCACTGCACCGAGCGCGAGCACGCCGCGCAGAAGGTCGAGCGCACGATGCGAAAGGTGGGCGCGGCGCTCTTCCTCCAAAAACGTCTCGGCGACGTCTTCGATGGGATCATCACAGGCGTGACGCCGAGCGGAACGTTCGTGCGCCTGGTGACGCCCCCCGCCGAAGGGCGCGTGGTGCGCGGCGAAGCCGGGATGGACGTCGGCGATCGCGTGCGCGTGAAGCTCGTCGCGACCGAGCCTTCGCGCGGCTTCATCGACTTCGCGCGCGCCTAGCCTTGCGCGATCACAACCGCACGGGCAATTCGAGGTGTTTCTCGTAGATGCGATCGCGGTGTGCAAGCAGCGCTGACGGAACCGCGTCGTGCAAGGCGGTCGCGAAGGCGTGACGAACGGCGGGGTGCGTGTCTGGGCAGAGGTCGACGGGCATCTGCGCGAACGGCGCGAGCGCCGTCGCGAGATACAGATCGAGCGCGCTGAGCTCGCCGCCGAGCGCGTACGTCTTGCCGGCGACGAGCTCCGCGAATCGATCGAGGAGCGATCGCACGCGCGATTTCGCGGCCTCGACGCGCTCCGCCGCGTGCCCGTACTTCGGTGCGAGGTACCGCGCGACGCGAAGTGGAAAGCCCTCCTTGCCTTCGGTCTCGAGCCCCCGGTGGATCGTGACCATGCGACCGCACCACACGAGCCCGTTCTCGCCGAGGAGCTCGTGCGCCAGCCCGAACAGGCGCATGCGCTCCGTGTCGTCGCGCGGAACGAGAGGCGTGCTGTCTCGAGGCGCGAGGCGCTCCGCCGTCTCGAGGATCTCCGTCCAGTGCGTGCGAATCGGCTCGCCGGGCGCGAGGAGCACAGGCACGTTGTGCCATCCCGTCCACTCGCGCACGGCCGCGTCCGTGCTCGAGAAGCGAACGAGGACGGCGTCGATGCGTTTGAGGTGCAGCACGCCTTTCGCCGCCTCCGACCACGGGCTCGGCAAAGACGCGGCGACGACGAGCTTCACCCCCGATGCCGAGCGTGCCTCTTCGAGCGTGACGAATCGCATCGCGCGATCATAGGAGCGCCCCGCGCGGAGAGAAGGGGGCCGTCGCCAACTTTTCAACGAGTCGAAGATCGAATAAATGTAGCTCGATGCGCAAATTGATCTCGGTGATGTCCATCGCATTGTGCGTAAGTGTTGTTGCTGGCAGTGCCGAAGCGACCCCGAGCTGCACGCTCGACGGGACGTGGACGTCGACGCACGCGGGCGGCCGCGCGACCTTCACGACGAAGCTCGTCGCGGCCACACACACGATCACGGTCGATCGCACGGGCGGTGGGCTACCCGACGCGCACATCGGCGGCACGTTCGCTTACGACAGCGCCGCGGGAAAGATCACGTTCACGAACACGTCGGTCAGCACACAAGACATGGCGTTCTTTGCGTGCCTCAACGTGCCCGGCACCTACAGCGTCGCGTTCACGGACTGCACGCACCTGACGCTCGGGCTCGTGAGCGACCAATGCATGCCGCGCACGCAAAGCGCGGGACACGCGTCGTTCACGAAGCAGTGACTTAATCCGGCACGTCGCTCGGTGCGTTTCCCTTACACTAGGGGACGATGCTCTCGTTGATTGATCGCGGCGAAGGGTCGGCCATCGTTTTTCTCCACGGGTTCGGGCTGGACGGCCGGATGTGGGAACCGCAGCTCGAAGCGCTTCGCGGTAGCCACCGCTCGCTCGCCGTGGACTTGCCGGGGTTCGGTCCGAAGCCCGCGCCGGCTTCGCCCGGCCTCACCACGGCGCGCACCGTGCTCGACATGCTCGACGAGATGAACATCGAGCGTGTGCACGTCGTGGGGCACTCGCTCGGTGGCGCCATCGCGGCCGACTTCGCGCTCGCGTTTCCTCACCGCGTGCGCACGCTCGTGCTCGTCGCCGCGCCCATGCGCGGGAGCAATGCCGGCATCGTCGCGTGGGACCGCTGTGTGGCGCTCGCTCGTGAAAATCGCATGAACGAAGCGCGCGAAGCTTGGCTTGGCGATCCGCTGTTCGCAAGCGCCAACGCCGATCCGGCCACGTCGAGCCTCCTCCGCGCGATGGTGACGGACTACGGTGGCGCGCACTGGCGCGATGAAATCTCGACGACGTTCGAGAGCGCGGCGCCGCCTACGCTAGCGCGTCTCGCAGAGCTTCGACTCGCGACGCTCGTGATCGCAGGCGACAAAGACCTCCCGACGTTTCTCGCGATGGCGGACGCCTACGCGTCGACGCTCCCGCGCGCGAAAAAGATCATCATTCCGGGCGCCGGTCACATGCCGAACCTCGAAGCGCCCGCCGCCTTCAACGAAGCGCTCGCGACGTTCTTCTCCGCCTGAGTCCGTCATGATCTGGTTCGTGTACAGGTCGCACTACGAAGGCGTCCTATCGAAGCGCGCCCGTCGGCTGAAGGCGCCCTCCGACGACGACGACTGATCGGCGCCGACCGCCGCGTGCATATCGTCAGGCCGCGCTGGCGGGTAGCGTGTTGTCGCTGGGAAGGATCGGCGCCGGCGGACGTATGGTGGCGTAATGGAAGGAATCCCCGTGGTCTTCGCGACGCCACGGTCGCTCCGCGTGCTCAACGTCCTGGCGGTCGCGACTTCGCTCGCGGCGTGCACCTCCGCGGTGTTCATGCGGCTCAATCCGCTGTCGTGGGCTTGGGTGATCGTCGCGGGCGTGCCGACGTTCGTCGTGGGCGCGGCGTGGGCGACGCTGCTTCGATGGCGCAAGGCGACGCGCTCGGGGCTCCGCTATGGATGGCTCCTGTCCGTTCCGCTCGCGATGCTGAACGCGGCGATCTCGGGTGGGCTGTATTGCGCGAGCGTCCCGCTCTTCAAGGGCGAGGGAGACCAGGCGGCACCGTTCTTCACCGGCGCGCTGCTCGGCGCGACGTTCGGCGTGATGTTCTGGCTGCCTTCGCTGCTCGCCGTGCTCATGGCGTTTGGCTTGCCGATCGCGCGCGCGCAAAGACTTGCGCAGAAGGGCCTTGCCGGCGAGGAGCGCGGAGAGCTGCTCGTCGGATGCGTGTCGATCGTCCTGTCGGCGCTCGCGGTGATCCTCGTGCGCCTGCAGGGTCTCGCGCTGTCACACGACTACGAGCCGGCGGGGTGGTCGAGCCTCGCGCCGCCGGCAGTCCCCCTGTTTTACGCGTTCTTCGCGACGGCGGTCGCTTGCGGCAGCGCGTCCACCGCGATCGCGATCCTGCGCGAGCGGCGGCGCAAGCGCTTCGTCGAGCGCGTGGAGCGCAGCGAGGAGCCTGGTTATCGCGTCGAGCCGACGACGCTGGGCAAGGTGCTCCTTCGCGTCGCGCCGCTCGCGTCGTATCGCGTGGCCGATCGCGCCGAAGAGCTCTTCGAGCTCGACGACGACGGCCGCGCGACGCACCGCCGCACGTTGTCGCCCTAGAACGTGAGCTCGTCGTTCTTCGTGTCGCCAGGCGCTGCGCTCGCCGCGTGAGTCGGCGTGCGAACGCGTGGTTTCGATGCCGAGACCTGAGACGTCGCGCTGGCGCTCGCGCTCGTCGCTGCGGCTGCGCTCGCGGATGGATTCGGCGCCACGCTCGGCAGCGCGATCGGAGAAAGTGCCTTCGGCGGATTGACCGACGCGACACCAGAGTGCGCGCTGGCCGCGTTGACGCTTGCGCCGGAATGCCGGCTGACGACGAACCACGTCGCGCCGAGCGCGCCCACGACAGCCACGGCCGCGGCGATGAGCCAAGAGCTCCGCCCTGAAGGCCGCGTGATCGCCGAGGACGCTCCGCCCATCGTCCCTCCAACCGGTCCGCGCGTCCGTCGCCGGAGATGTCCCGTAGAACGGGGTGAACCGAGCTGCTCGCCCGCCTCGGCGTGCGCACCTCGATCGCCGACGTGAGCGTCGCGTCGAAGAAGCTCGTCGAGAACTCGGCGGCCTCGAGCCCCACGAGATCCGCGCGTCCGTCACCGTCGACATCGCCCACGACCAAATCGGAGAAGGTGCCCGCGATGGGTTGCGTCGCCGCGGTGAACGTTCGATTCGCCGCGCGGCACGTGCCGTCGGTGCCGCATCCCATTCCGCTCGGGCAGGCCGTCGTCGTCCCGTCGGGCTGATTGCCGCAGGCGTAACGGCATTGCCCCGCGGTGCCCGGCGGGCGGCACAGCGTGCCCGGCGCCGTCGCGAAGGTGTCGCAATCCTCGTTCGGATCGATCACCTTGTTGCCGCACGCGCCAGTCGGCACGGTAGGCAAGCTGTCGCACGCGACGAGCGCGATGCAGAGGAGCCATCGAGCCTGCATGCGGCGATGCTAGCGGGAATTGGTCTCTCGAGTCGCGCCCTGCCACGCTGGCCCACGCCGGCGGCACGACGACCGGCGATCTCGCGTATGGCGAATTGAACGCGTGCGTGCAATCTCGGCTAACTTGTACTCGTGACTGACGCCTCGCTCCTTGGTGGGCGCTACCGCCTCCTCGACCCGCTCGGCAGGGGTGGAATGGGCACGGTGTACAACGCGATTCAGGAGGGGCTCGGGCGACGCGTCGCCGTGAAGCTGCTCGATCCGCGCCTCGCGGAGGATCGCGATCAGCTCGAGCGGTTCCGGCGCGAAGCGGAGGTGGTCGCCTCGCTGGGTCATCCGAACATCGTGCAGGTCACGGATTTTCACTATCCCGACGAGGTCAACCGGCAGCCGTTTCTCGTCATGGAGCTCTTGCGCGGCGAATCGCTCGGCGCGTGCATCGCGCGTCAGAGCCCGCTGCCGTTCGGCCGTGTCGCTTTCATCGCCGCGCAGGTGCTTTCGGCGCTGACCGCCGCCCACCGCGCCGGTGTAGTGCATCGCGACATCAAACCGGACAACGTCTTCTTGCTGGCGGATGCCGCCGTCCCGGACACCGTCAAAGTGCTCGACTTCGGAATTGCGAAGATGAGCGTCGAAGGGCAGGCCAAGCTCACCGGGACGGGCGCGATGCTCGGGACGCCCGCGTTCATGGCGCCCGAGCAAGCGCGCGGCGCGGTCGACGTCGACGCTCGCGCGGATCTCTACGCGGTCGGCGCGATGATGTATCAGGCGCTCACCGGCAAGCTCCCTCACGAAGCACCGAGCGTTCCCGCGCTCCTCTTCGCGATCGTCGAGAAGAGCCCCGCGTCGCTTCGCGAGGCTCGACCCGACGTGCCCGCGGAGCTCGTGGCGATCGTCGAGCGCGCGATGGCGAAGGACCGAAACGCGCGGTTCGCTGACGCAGACGAGATGCGGCGCGCGCTCGCGCCGTGGTCGGGTTTGCCGGCGAGCATCCCACCACCCGTGTCCGCAACCGCGGCGACGATGGTTGGCGCGGCGACGCCTCTGCCCGAAGCGACACCGATCGTCGTCCATCGAACACCACCGCCCAACGTGCAAGCGACGGAAAAATCGGCCGGTGAGCCTCCGAAGCGTTCGCTCGCCGGCATGATCATGATCACGCTCGTCGCGATCGTGGGCGTGCTCATGCTCGGTACGGTGGTGATCGTCTCGATCCTCGTGAAGGCCCGGGAGCCGAGCGCGCGGCATGAAGAGCTTCCGCCGGTCGCCGTCTCCGGCATCGCGCTCGGTCAGACCATCGCGCAGCAAGCGCTCTCGAACGTGGCGACGACCGTCGCACCGCCGCCTCCTCCTCCATCCACGGTCGCGTCTTCGGCAGCGATCGCTCCAGTGCAGCATCGATACAGCGCTTCGAAGGGTTTCCTCAGCGGTAGTGACTTCGGCGACTGTCAAAAGTGCGAGTGGGAAGTATTCCGCAATGACCTGGAAGCGAAGGGTGCAGAGATCTCGGCATGCTTCAAAGCATCCGAGTACGAGCCGCCCAAACACGAAACGATGTATTACAAAGTCGGCGTCACCGCCTCCGGCGACTACACGACGTTCGCGCTGCAGGGAAATACGATCCTCCCGCCACGCCTCGATCGCTGCTTGACCGGCGTCGTCAAACGCACGCCGCTCCACAAGTCGGGAGGCGATGCCGGCTCGTTCAAGATCGGATTTCGTAGCGAGTGCCCGAAGTGGGCGCCGCCCGACACGCTCAAGTGGTGCCCCGATTGAGCGCACCGACGGGCGCACGAACCAATATGAGGTGACCATGCGATCTCTTATCGTCCCAGCTTTCGTTGTTGTGTCGCTGTGCGCGTGCAAGCCGGAAACACCGGCGGCTTCGAACATGACATCGCGACCAGACTTCAGTCGGGGTGGTCAAGAAGACAAGGCCGAAGAAGCTCCAAGGCCCGGAGCGTCTCCTCTGGGCGCTCGCGGTGCGGCGCGTGGCCCACGCCGGGCAGGATCACGCGCGTGATCCCCGCGGGGACGCCCCGATCGATCGCGTCGACCTGGGCGAGCGTGCCGTACGGATCGGCGTCGCCTTGCACGACGAGCACGGGCGCCGAAATGCGCGGAAGGTATTCCTCGATGTTCCACGCGCGAAAACCCGGATCGAGCCACGCGCGGTTCCATCCCCAGAACGCGACGTCCACGTCGTCGTGGTACTTCGCGAGGCGCTCGCGCAAATCGCCGTGCTTGTACGCGTCGCGCGCCTTCTCGATGCCGTCGACGGAGCGATCCTCGCAGAACACGTGCGGCGCGAGGAGCACGAGGCCGCGCACGTCGAGGCCCGAGCCCGCCGCGATGATCGCGATCGACGCGCCGTCGCTGTGCCCGAGCAAGATCGGCCGCTCGATCTTCTCTGCAGCGAGCAAATCCGGCAGGAATTCCGCCTCGTCGTGCATGTAGCGGAGCGGGCGGGGGAGCGGCACGGGATCCGAGTGGCCGTAACCGAAGCGGCTGTAGACGAACACGCCTAGGCCCGTCGCCTCGGAGACGAGCTTTGGGAAATCGCGCCACGCGGCGACGCACCCGAGGCCTTCGTGGAGCATCACGATCGCCGCGTCCGACTTCGGACCGACCCAAACCGACTCGATGTGCTTAGTCACGGAGCTTGTAGCGTTGAATCTTGCCCGTCGCGGTCTTCGGCAGCTCGCGCACGAACTCGATCCATCGCGGATACTTGTAAGGTGCAAGCTTCGTCTTCACCCACGCCTTGAGCTCCGCCTCGAGCTCGGCGCTCGCGCGCGCCGCGTCCTTCAAGACCACGAACGCCTTGGGCTTCACGAGCTCGTCTTGGTCGGCGTGGCCCACGACGGCGGCCTCGAGCACCGCGTCGTGCGACGCGAGCGCCGACTCGACCTCGAAGGGCGAGACCCAGATGCCGCCCACCTTCAGCATGTCGTCGGCGCGTCCCGAGTACGTGTAGTAGCCGTCGTCGTCGCGGATGTAGCGATCGCCCGTGCGCGTCCACGCGCCGTGGAACGTCTCGAGCGACTTCTGCCGGTTGTTCCAGTAGCCCGCGCACGCCGTCGCGCCGCGCACCCAGAGGACGCCCTCCTCGCCCGCGGCGCACGTGGTCCCGTCCTCGCCGCGGATCTCGAGATCGTATCCCGGCACGGGTTTCCCCGAGGTTCCGTAGCGCACGTCGCCGTGGCGGTTCGAGAGGAAGATGTGGAGCATCTCCGTCGAGCCGATGCCGTCGAGGATGTCGCTGCCCATGCGCGCGCGCCACGCTTCGCCCACGTGCCTCGGGAGCGCCTCGCCCGCGGAGATCGAGACGCGCAGCTTCGGCGACGCGCGAAACGCGCCGTCCGCGAGGAGCGACGCGAAGAGCGTCGGCACGCCGCAGAAGATCGTGGGCGCGTGCTTCTGCATGACGCGCGAGACGAGCTGTGGCGTCGGCCGCTCCGACGTGAGGATCGTGGTCGCGCCCGCGGCGAGCGGGAAGGTGAGCGCGTTGCCGAGCCCATACGCGAAGAAGAGCTTCGCCGCGGAGAACACGACGTCGTCGTCGCGAATGCGCAACACGCCCTTCGCGTAGAGGTCCGCCGTCTTCATCAAATGCGAGTGCAGGTGCATCGCGCCCTTGGGCGTGCCGGTCGAGCCGGAGGAGTAGAGCCAGAAGGCGATCTCGTCGGCGTGGGTTTCGGGGGCTGTGAGCTGTGAGCTTTGAGCTGTGAGAAGAGGCGGGAGCTCGCTCGTCTTGATGACGCGGACATTTGGTGGCGCACCGACTTTTTCGGCGAGCGCGTCGCTCACGACGACGACGCGCGCGCGGCTGTCCTCGATCATGAACGCGTAGTCCGCGGGCTGGAGGAGCGTGTTGATCGGCACTGGCACGATGCCGGCCTTGATCGCGCCGAGGAACATCGTCGGGAAATCGATCGCGTCGTGCATCACGAGGAGGGCGCGCTGCTCGCGGTGCACCCCGAGCGCGCGCAAGCGCATTTCCCGCCTGATTCACGCGCTCCGCGAGGCCGGCGTACGTGATCGATCCCGCGTCGTCGACGTACGCGATGCGCTCGCCGCGGCCCTCTTCGAGCCGACGATCGAGCAGCTCGACGGCGGCGTTGTACGTCATCGTACGCTCGGTGGCGGCGCGGTCCCTGGCGTGATGTCGAGCGCGGCGCGGAGCGGATCGAAGATCGGGCGCTCGGTCACCGGCACGGCGTCGAGCTTCGCGTAGAGCTCCGCCTTCTTGACGTAGATCTCCTGGCGCTTGCCCGTGTCGTCCTCGGTCTTGAGCGTGAGCTCGACGGGGCTCGTGCTGCGTCGCGAGATCTCCGCGACGGTCGGCGCGAGGAGCTTCACGAAGGTCGAGAGGAGCTGGTTCACGAGGTTGTCGTCGAAGACGTCGTGCCCGTGGATGGTGATGCCGAGCACGCGGCTCTTGTGCTTCGCGACCGCGTTCGCCGCGGAGCGAAGGAGCATGACGAAGCGCTCGAGGTCGATCGCCGAGGTCTGATCGAGCACCGGATCGAGCGTCGCCGCGTCGGGCTCTCCGGGGTGCTGCACCTCCGCGTAGAAGCCCGTGTCGGTGTACTTCATGTCGAAGACGAGCACGTCCTTCTGATCCGGCTTGCGTCGCAGGCGGAGCTGCGCGGTGTCGTCGGCGAGCTCGAAGCCGCTGAGGAAATATTCGTCGAGCACGACGGGCTCGAGCGTGACCGTGCGCTTGAAGATGCTCTTCTTCAGGCCGACGGGAAGCGCGACGTTCGACGTGAAGTCCGAGACGCGCTTCGGCTTGCGCCACTCGTCGAGCGATTCGACGGAGAGCGAGTACGCCGTCGCGATCCCGTCGGGGAAGCGCTGGATGGTCTGGAACTCGTTTTGGTTGTCGGCGAAGTCCATCACGATCTCGGACGACTGCACCGGAGGCCGGAGCGCGATGAGGATCGTCTCGACGGCGTTTCGCACCTGAAGCCGACCGCTCTCGGTCTTCTGCCGCGCGGCTTCTCGCGCGCGCTCGGCGCCCATGAGCGCTTCTTGCTTGGTCGCGCCGACGAGGTTCGTGGCGAACTCTTGGACCTTCTGCGCGTAGTCCTGGATGAGCGGTTGCCCGCCGGTCGTCGCGGTCTGGAGCGCGTGCATCGCCGCGAAGTGCGCGCCTTCGAGCGCCTCGATCGCGCGCTGCTTGTTCGTGGCCTCGACCTCCGCGACCTCGAGGGCCGCGCGGCCCTCGCCGTCGAAGCGCGCCGCGACGGCCGCCTGCTCGACGAAGACCTTCAGGGCCGCCAGGAAGTCGTACTGCGGCGGGAACGGGACAGAGTCGCCGTAGAGAAACCGCATTGCTGCGCACCACGGTAACAGATTTGGAGTAAGACCAGCGACATGACGCTGAGGTACGAGCCCTGGGCCGTTTCCATCGTGTTCGTCGCGCTCGCCGCGTGCGGCGGCGAGACGCAGGAGCAGAAGACGAAGAACCCGCCGCCGCTGGCGACGACGAGCGCGAGCGCGCAAAACAGGCCGGCGCCGCCCGCGGTCGACAAGACCAAGGAGCTCGCGAAGCTCGCGTCAGACGCGTTCGTGTTCGGCTACTCGCCGCTCTTCATGGAGCGCGAGAAGCGCACGATGACGACGAACGTCCGCCACCCGCTCGGCATGTTCGCGCACGCGACGCACCTGCCGCGCCCGGAGGAGGCCGACGTGCTGCCGTCGCTCGACTCGCTCCTCTCGTCTGCGTGGATCGATCTCCACGACGACGCGTGGACCCTGAAATTGCCCGACATGGGCGATCGATGGTTCGACATCCAACTATTCGACGCCTACGGCGAGCCGATCGGCGTCGTGTCGAAGAAGGCGAACGGCACCAAGGCGCAGGTCGTCGCGATCACGGGGCCCGGCTTCAAGGGCACCGTGCCCGCGGGCGCGAAGGAGATGAAGTCGACGACGAGCACCGTGTGGCTCCTCGGCCGCACGCGCGTCACGAGCGACAACGACGTCGCGAAGGTGTCGGCGCTCTTGAAGCAGTGGTCGCTTCAGCCCGTCCCGCCCGCCGTCGCGCCGAAGGATTTTCCGCCGCCGCCGCTCGGCCGCCCGCAAGACCTCAAGTTCGGCGGCCCAGAGATCTTGGACGAGCTCGGTGACGTGCTCAAGACCGAGCCGCCGCCCGCTGACGTGACCGACGCGCTCGCGAAGAAATACGTCCCGCTCGCCGACCTCGCGAAGGCCGGCATCGGCCCCGGCCTATCGCCGAACAAAACGCTCCCGCAAGAGCAGCTCGCCTCGCTCTCGCAAGGCATCAAGGACGGCGCGGAGCAAGTCGAGCAAGCGCTCGAGCACCTCCCCACGCGAAAGAACGGCTGGGACCTCGACGCGGGCTTCGGCCAGCGCGGCGCCGATCCGATCAAGCAATCGGCGTGGGTCCTCCGCGGCCTCGACTGGCCCGTCGCGAGCGAGGGCCTCGTCTACATCGCGCGCGTCGACGACGGCGACCGCGTCCTCTCCGGCGCGCACGAGTACGCCATCCATTTCGACAAATCGAAGCTTCCCCCGCGAAGGCGTTCTGGAGCGTCACGATGTACTCCGCGCGCACCGGCGGCCTCGTCACCGGCGCCAAACGCTTCGCGCTCACGGACTCGAACATCAAGAAGAACGCCGACGGTTCGATCGACGTGATCGTGCAAGCCGACCCGCCCGCGAAGAACGATTCGAACTGGCTCCCCGCGCCGAAAGGCGAGGCGTTCATGGTCGTGCTCCGCGTGTACTCGCCGGACGACACCGCGGCTTCATGGGAGGCGCCCCCGGTGAAGCGGGGGAAGTAAGCGCACCGAAGTGATTGGGCCACCATGAGTGAATTGAAGTCGGGGGCAGGCGAAGAACACCGTTGGTGATCACACGGTAAGTCCGCCGCAAGCGGCGGACTCCCGCGGGCAACTCATTTCGCGAAGAGCACGCGTTTTGCCTCATCCCAACAGCCGGCGCAGAGGAGCTTGAATTCGGCGACGCTCGCCAGCTCTTTCCAATTGCTGTTCGTCGTGACGAAGTGCCGTTCACACGCGGCGCACCAAGCCCACGGGCGCGCCATCTCGGGATCGTCGCACCAAAAGAACCCGACTTGCTCGCCCGTGTCGATGGCGCGCGCCACGTGCACGCAGGCGAAGCCCATGCCCTGTGGTCCGTGGATCGGACACTGCGTTGTCGGTTGCACGATCGCGAGGCTACCCCGTCGAGTCGCGATCTTGAATTAGGGCAGAGAAATGGTCAGCGCCAGCGCTGGAGCTCGATGAGGTTGTCCTCGGGATCTCGCACGTAGACGAACTCGACGAAGCCCGCGGGCGTTTGCTCCGACACGTGGTGCCGGGTTTTCCGCCGTGCGCGACCACGTCGGCCATCGCGTGCGCGACGTCGTCCACGGCGAACGCGACGTGTCCGTAGCCCGCGCGGTTCGCGACCGGGTGGCTCTGCGGCACGACCTCGTCGTACGAGAAGATTTCGATTGTCGGGCCGTCGTCGCCGTGACCGGGCAAACGAAGGTGTGCGCCGCGGATGTGTGCGCGCGGCACGCCGCTTCCGCGTTCGAGCCACTCGCCGGACAAGTCGCGCTCGGGCGGAACGCGCACGCACCCGAAGACGTCTTCATAGAAGCGCGCGAGCTTCTGCCAATCGCCTGCGATGAGGTTCGTGTGAACGTACCGCGCTCGGATCATGCGTTCGAGATTACGACATCGCGGAAGTCCGCCGCTGCGGCGGACTTGCCATGGGATCATCCAGCGGTGTTCTTCGCCTGCCCCCGACTTCAGTCGGGGGGCGGCCCAAAATCACGTCTTCTGCGCGGCCTCGTCGCCCGTGTCGAAGAATCGCGTGATGTACTCCTCGCTCTCGAGCTCGCTGCCGCGGAGCAGCGAGAACACCTCGGCGCCCGGTTCGAGCGTGTCGGCGAACAAGTGGAACGCTTGGGCGAAGCCGAGGTACTCGAGGTCGGACTCCTTCGCGTAGCGCTCGGCTTCTTCTTCGGCGAGCTTGAGCGCATCCTCGAAGGAGTCCGCGCGCCAGAGCGTGACGCGCTCTTCGTAGACACGGAGCGGGTGGCGAAAGATGCACCGCACGGAAAACCAGGGCTGGTCGTTGGCGCTCACGAATCGACATTACCCCATGGAAGTCCGACGAAGGCGGACTAAGCGGCCGCGATGAAATCGCGTCCTTCGACGAAGCCGCGCGACAAGAGCTCGTCGCGGACCAAATCGCGGGCGCCGCGGGCTCCGACGGCGATCACGATCGTGTGCTCGCGGTCCGCGTGGCGGCGATCGATCACGGGGACGCCGCGGCGGACGCGACCGATCTTGCGCGGGTCGATGTCGATGAAGCGTGACGTCCGTACGCCGTGGCGCTCGAGCTCGCGCGCGAGGCGCTTTCCGGTCGGGCCTGCGCCCCACATCGCGATGGGGCGCTGCATCGACGAGAGGCGAGGCGCGAGGTAACGCGCTCGCGCCTCGCGGAGTCGCTCCACCGAGCAGCGCGGATCGCGCCGCGTGACGCTCTCGGAATGTTGCCGCCACGAGAGGAGCGTCTCTTGCACCTTCGCGATGCCGTAGCCCGCGGCGTCCAAGCGCAGCCACAGGTCCCAGTCTTCCGCCCATGGCGCGTCGCGGAAGCCGCCGACGGCGTCGAGCGCGCTCCTGCGGATCGTCGTCGACGGGTGGCACACGGGCGACTCGATGAAGATCGCGCGCGCGTGCTCGTCGCGCGTCACGATCGCGTTCTGCCACGCGACGTACGCGCGCATGCCATCGGTGACCTCGCCCGTGGGCTCGACGAGGCACGCGGCGACGGCGAGCGACGCGTCGCGCTCGAGCGCCGCGACCTCCGCCACGATGCGACCTGGGTGGCTCGTGTCGTCGCCGTCCATGCGCGCGATGTACGCGCCGCGCGCGCGCTCGAGCCCGGCACGAAGCGCGCCCGCGACCCCGAGGCCGCCCGTTCGAACGTGGACGACGCGTGCATCTTGCACGCTGTTCGCGAGGGAAAACCCCGCGTCTCGTGAGCCGTCGTCGATTGCGACCACTTCGCCCACGACGTCCTCCCGAAGGACGCTCTCGAGCGCCGCCACGATCGTGGCCGCGGCGTCGCGATAGGGAAGGACCACCGATGTCGAGATCGCGTGCATCGCTTTCGTCATCGTAGCTTGTCCGCGGACGATCGAAGGTTTGTCCGCGTCCGCCACGCTGCAAGCGCTAGATTGATCGTGGGAGGACTTCATGCGTTTGCTTTCCTTTGGGTTCGGGACCTTTCTCGTCGTGGCGGCTTGTGGTGGAGCGCAGCCCAACCCGCTCGATGATGGCGGATCGACGGGTGACGCTGGCGACGCGCAGAGCGCGACCGATGCGCCGTCCGGCAAGGATGGCTCCGCGGCCGACGTCGTCACGGCCGACGTGATCCTTCCGACGAAGGACGGGGGCGCGTGCCCGATCGAGTCCGGTGGCTACACGATCCAGCTCGCCGGCGCGGGGTGCGGCGACACGTCGACGAGCGTGAACGAGTGCATTCAGCAATCGGCCTGCACCATCACGCTCGACTTCGGCGGAGGCAGCGGCAAGGGCCTCAAGGGCACGACGCCGATCCAGAGCGACGGATCGTTCTCGAACGCCGCGATCGAGGAGGGCTCCGCGCAGCGAAGCGGCTGCACCGGCACTTGGACCCAGTCCACCTCGACGCTCGTCGTCGACTGCGGCGGCGTGAACACCACACAGAGCTGCATCGCGACGCTCGTTCGAACGTCGGCGACCTGCATCTAATCGAGTGATGCGTCGCCCGCGTCACCGGCGTCGCCTTCGCCCACGTCGCAGCCCGCTCCCTCGGGCACGGCGAGCGCGCACGAGGCGAACCATGCGTGGAGCGTGTCGAAGTCCGATTGCGTGAGCTGCGGCTGCGTGAACGGCGGCATGTGGAGTCCGCTCGACGGCTCGATGACCTGGGCGACGCGCTGCCAGCGGAGGATCGACGCTGTAGACCGACGTGAGGTCCTCGTACGTGCGAAGCGAGAAGGGCGCGCCGTTCTGCGGCGGCGAGGTGTGGCACGTCTGGCAGCGGTTCTCAAAGACCGCCGACACGTCGCAAGGCAAATCTCCCGAGTCGGGAGGCGCCGCGCACACGGTCGCCTCGGGCGCCGTCCGAGCCGTCGGAGGTCACGTCGAGGCTCGCGTCGCCAACGGTGTCATCCGCGGGCTCCGAGGAAGCAGCCCGTCGCGATCAGCGCGGTCGCGATCCACCTCCAGCGCATCCCATCCATGATGAAGCTTCTGGCCACGACCCACTGGAGTCGAGAGCGCCGTTGCCGTTTCCGGCGGCGCTCACGATTTCGCGACGACGACCGCGATCGCCACGAGCGCGCAGATGACCGCCATCGCGATCATCGTGTTCCGCGACGGCTTCCACGCAGCCTTTCGCGCGGGCGATCGCGAGGGCGCCTTTTGCGGCTCTTCTTCGGTCGTCTCTTCGCGCGCCTTGGGCTTCGGCTTCGGCGGCGGCTTCGACTTCGACTTCGTGACGGCGATCTCCCCAGACGCGCGCGCCCTGGGCTGCTTCTTCTTTTGCTTCGCGGCGACGGCGGCTGCGTGCGCCTTGCGCTTGTTCTCGCGCGCGAGGGCCTTCTGTTTGCGCGCGGCGTTGCGCTCCTCGGCGGTCTTGTAGCGCGGGCCCGCGCCTTCCCAACCCGCATCGAGCGCGTCGAGATCGTCCGCGGGCTCGTCGGCCGAGCCCTCTTCGGGCTCGTCCCAGCTCGCGTCGAGCGCGTCGAGATCCGGTTCCACCACGCGTCGAGCGTACAGCCGGCGCGAATTTCGGTCAAAATTACGGGTGTGGACGCCGTTCGTCCGGCTCGTCCGCGAACCTCGGCTCGACGAGCCAGCGGTCGCGCGGCTCGTCATAGACGCCGCCGCGCGCGATCGCGCACTCGAAGCAGAGGCACGTCGTTTCGGTGATCGCGAACCCACGATCTCTCCCCGGATCGATGGTCGCGCCACAGTCGATGCAGTCCGAGAGCTCCCGATTTTCAGACCGATGCATGCCGCGTGGGCTTGCAATCGGCGCGCCGAAACAGCCCGGCCGTTACATCGCTCGAGCAAGGGCCTGCGCGGGCGCAACCTTCGCAGCGCCCTCCGCGATTCGTGCGCGGCGCTTCAGCCGCGTTTGCGAATCTTGATCGGCACCGACTTCGACGTGGGGGTGCGGCTCTTGTCGGCGTAGCTGTCGAGCGGCACGAGCGGATTCGTCTCTGGGTAGTACGTCGCGACGTTTCCTTCGGGGATCGAGAACGGGACGACCGCGTAGCCTTCGCAGACGCCCGCGCGGCTCACGAGATCGACGCGCTCGCCCGCCGTGAGGCCGAGCCGCTCGACGTCGCGCGCGTTCATGAAGACGACGTGCCGGTCGCCCTCGATGCCGCGGTAGCGGTCGTTCTGCGTGTAGATGGTCGTGTTGAACTGGTCGTGGCTGCGGATCGTCGTCATCAAGAGCTCGCCAGGCCCAAGCTCGATCTCGGGCAGCGCGTGCACCGTGAAGCGCGCGCGGCCGCCCTCGACGCTCGAGAAATCGCGCTCGCGCGCGGCGTTTCGGAGGTGAAAACCTCCCGCGTGCACGCGCGCGTTGTACCCGTCGCACCCGTCGGCGACCGCGGCGATGAGATCGCGGACGCGATCGTAGTCTGCGACGAGCGCGTCCCAGTCGACGCTCGAACGCGCGCCGAGCGTGGCCTTCGCGACCCCCGCGACGATCGCCGGCTCGCTCCGCAGGAGCTCGCCCGCGGGCTCGTTTCGCCCGCGCGACGTGCTCACGAAGCCCATCGAGTTCTCGACGGTGACGGCCTGCGGCCCCGAAGATTGCTCGTCGCGTTCGGTCCGTCCGAGGCACGGCAGGACGAGCGCGCGCCTCCCCGTGACGACGTGCGAGCGATTGAGCTTCGTCGAGACCTGCACCGTGAGCTTGCAGCGCGCGAGGCCTTCGGCGACGCGCTCGGTGTCGGGCGAGGCCGAGAGGAAATTTCCGCCCATCGCGAAGAAGACGCGCACTTCGCCCGCGCGCATCGCCTCGATCGCCGCGATCGTGTCGTAGCCGTGCCTTCGCGGCGGCTCGAAGTTGCAGGCGCGCGCGAGTCGATCGAGGAACGCGTCGGGCATGCGCTCCCAGATGCCCATCGTGCGATCGCCCTGGACGTTGCTGTGTCCGCGCACGGGGCAGAGGCCCGCGCCGGGGCGCCCGAGGTTGCCTCGCACGAGCATGAAGTTGACGACCTCTTGGATCGTCGCGACCGCGCCCTTGTGCTGCGTGAGGCCCATCGCCCAGCACGCGATCGTGCGCTCGGAGCGCATCGCGATCGTCGCGGCCTCGTGGATCTCCGCGCGCGTGACGCCGGAGCCGCGCTCGATGTCGTCCCAGCTCGTCGCTTCGATCGATCGCGCCCACACGTCGAACCCGCTCGTGTGCTCGTCGATGAACGCGCGATCGATCGCGCCGGCCTCGAGGATCACCTTCGAGATGCCCTTGAAGAGCGCCGCGTCGCCGCCGACGCGCACCTGGAGGAAGAGCGTCGCGATGGGCGTGCCGCGCGAGAGCAGCGCCTCGTAGCGCTGCGGGTGCGAAAAGCGAATGAGGCCCGGCTCGAGGAGCGGGTTGATCGCGACGATCTTGCAGCCGCGACGCGACGCGGCTTCGAGCGCGCTGAGCATGCGCGGGTGGTTCGAGCCCGGGTTCTGGCCGACGACGAAGATCGCGTCGGCGACCTCGAAGTCCTCGAGGTGGACGGTGCCCTTGCCGACCCCGACGGTCTCCTTGAGCGCGGTGCCGCTCGACTCGTGGCACATGTTCGAGCAGTCGGGGAGGTTGCTCGTCCCGTATTGCCGAACGAAGAGCTGGTAGAGGAACGCGGCCTCGTTGCTCGTGCGCCCCGACGTGTAGAAGACCGCCTCGTCGGGCGAAGCGGCCGCTTGGAGCTCCTCGGCGATCACCGCGAACGCGTCGTCCCACGAGATCGGCTCGTAATGCTCCGCGCCGTCGGCGAGGAGCATCGGCTCGACGATCCGTCCTTGTGCGTTGAGCCACTCTTCGGATCGCGCCGCGAGATCGGCGAGCGTGTGCTCCTCGAAGAAATGGCGGTCGACGCGGAGCTTCGTGGCCTCGTCGGCGACGTGCTTGACGCCGTTCTCGCAGAACTCGAAGAGGTTGCGCTCGCGCTCGGGCTCGGGCCACGCGCACCCCGGACAGTCGAAGCCGTCGTGCTGGTTCAGGCGCAGCAGCGTGCGCGTTCCGCGAATGATGCCGATCGGGCGCACGATCTCGAGGCTCGAGATCGCCGCGGCGAGGCCGGCCGCTTCTTCCGGCGGCTTCTTCGTTCGAAGCTCGCTCACGTCGCCTTCGCGTTCGGGTGGGGGAAATGATCGGACTCGTCCTCGTCGCGCGGGGCGAGGCACTGCCAGTCCTTCTCGATCAAGACGTGCACGTCACCGGCGGCGCCCTCGACGCCGACGCGATCGGTGTCGCAGAGCTCGCGCGCGAGCGCGTCGGGGACGCGGACCGCGATGCGCCCGCCCTCGAAGCTCGCGGCGAGCTCGGTGCCGCCGCGCTCGAGCACGTAGGCGAGGCGAGACGTCGGCGAGAAGCGCACGATCTCCTCGATCGAGCTCCCCTGGCGCAGCGACGCGATCTCGGACTGCGTGAGCCGAAGGCGGATCGAGTTGCCCTTGATGCGAAGCTTCATGTCGAAGAGACCCTACTCGCTCCGGTGTAGACGTTGAAGCGGCCGTCGCGCGCGAAGCCCACGAGCGTGAGGCCCGCGCGCTCGGCGAGGTCGACGGCGAGGCTCGTCGGGGCGCCGATGGCGACGATCGCCGAGACGCCGGCGAGCGCGGCCTTCTGCACGAGCTCGAACGCGACGCGACCGCTCAGCGCGAGCGCGATCCCGACGAGAGGCACGTGCCCCGCGAGGAATTCGGCGCCGATCACTTTGTCGACCGCGTTGTGCCGGCCCACGTCCTCCGCGAAGCGGACGAGCTCGCCGCGCGCGTCGAACAACCCGGCGGCGTGGAGGCCGCCCGTGCGATCGAAGACGGCCTGCGCGGACCGAAGCGCGCCCGGCATGCGCGAGATCGCGCGCGGCGAAAAACGCGTCTCGTCGCGCGCCGGCGGCGGGAGGTCCACGGCGATGCGATCGATCGAGTCCTTGCCGCAGATCCCGCAGCTCGAGGTGGACCAAAAACCGCGCTTGGCGCGAACGAGCCGAGCGCGCGCCGCGTCGACGAGGTCCACGGAGACCGCTTGCGGGCCTTCGGCGGCGATCGATCGCACGTCGCTCCTCGCGCGAACGACGCCTTCGCCGAGCAGGAACCCCGCGGCGAGATCCGCGTCCGCGCCTGGCGTGCGCATCGTGATCGCGATCGCGTCGCGCCCGCTCCGGATCTCGAGCGGCTCTTCGACGGCGACGCGATCGACCTTCGCGCTGCGCGACTCGTCCGCGACGACGAGGACCGCGCGCTCGCTCGTCGCGCTCGCGAGCGTCGGGCTCGCGGCGACGTCCTCGGGGCTGTCCCAGTCCACGAGCCGTGCGGCCTCGCCTGCGTCGAGCTCGAGCGCCTTCGCGCCGACTTGATCGAGCAATCCCTGGAGCGCGAGCTCGCCGCGCGCGCACCGGGCCTTCGCGATCTCGAGGACACGCGACGCGTCGTAGCGCGCGAACAGCGGCTCCCACCGACCGTTCCTCCGTGGCGCGACGACGGGCGCGTCCGGAGCGCTCGTGAGCTTTCGCACGAGCTCGGCGCTGACGAACGGCATGTCGCACGCGATGGCGACGACGTGCTCTCCTCGCGCCGCGTCGACGCGTCCGCGAAGCGGAGCGTCGCGGATGGCAAGCTCGAGGAGCGCGACGAGCCCTCCGAGCGGTCCCGCGTCCGCCGCGTCCGCGATCGCGCGCACGCCTACGCCCGCGTACTCGGCGCGCTCGCCGACCAGCACGGGCTCGAGCCCCGCCTCGCGCATCGCGCGCGCGACGTGCCCGACGATCGTGTCGCCATCGGGCGCCCGCATGAGCCCCTTGGGCACGCCGTTCATCCGCGACGACGCGCCTCCGACGAAGATCCCGCCGAGCATCGCGCGAGGTTGCATCACACCCCCCCGAGCGCGGCGCGCACCTTGGCCATGCAGCGCTCGGCGAGCTCTTGCGGCGAGACGTCCTCGTCGACCTCGTAGCTGAACGCGATGCGTTTGTCGTTCGCGCGCGCCCACCCGTCGATCGTCACGCGCCCATCGGCGCGCTTGCCGTACGCGCTGATGCCGAGCTTGTCCAAGATCTCCGCCGCGTCGCCAGCTAGGATGAGTCGATCCACGAGGTGACCGAGAATACGATGGAACGCGGACAGGTGAGACGCCGTATCTTTCGCATCGTCGCGCTCGTGGTCGCGCTCGCGCTCGTCACGCTCGTCGTCATTCGTTACGGGCGACGCCTCTCGATGCCCGCGCGCGCGCCCGAGGCCGCCGCGGCAGAGGCCTCGCCGACGCCAAAGGCGCCGGCCGCGCCCACGGTCTACATCGGCGTCTACCTGCGCGACGTCACGCAGCTCGACCCGAAGGCGGCGACGTTCGACGTGGACGCGGAGATTTGGGCGAAGTGGCGCGGCGCGTTCGACACCGACGAGCTGCGCGTCGCGAACGCGTCGGCCGAGGCCACGCTTCAAAAGATGCACGAGAGCGCCGACGGCGACTGGCACGTCGTGAGCTGGCGCCTCCGCGGCCCGCTTCGCGCCGAGTTTCCCCTCCACGACTTCCCGTTCGACTCGCAGAAGATCGCGATCCGCTTCGAGGTCCCGACGCGCGTCGCCGCGATCGAGCCGGATCTCGCGGCGAGCTCCATCGCCGAGCACTTCTCCGTGACCGGCTGGGATTACACGCCGCGCTTCACGCTCCACACGTACGAGCGTCGGTATCCCTCCGATTTGGGCCGGCTCGAGAACGAAGGCAAGCCTACGACCGCGCGCGCGATCGCCTTCGAGCTCCCGGTCCACCGTCCGTCCGTGATGGCCGCGCTGAAGCTCTTCTTGCCGCTCCTCATCATCTTGCTCGTCGCGCTCGTCGTCTTCTGGGTCCATCCCGAGGAGTTCGAGGCGCGCGCGGGCATCGGCGTGACTGCGCTCCTCACGTGCTTCGCGTTCCAGTTCTCGGTCGCGGAGACGCTTCCTCAGGTCTCGTACCTGACGCTCACGGACCGCTTCTTTCTCGGCACGTACGCCGTCGCGGTCGTCGCGCTCACGTGGAGCGTCGGCGTCGCGCATCTCGTACGACGCGAGCGTCTCCCGCTCGCGATCAACGTCGATCGCGTCGCGCGCGTGCTCTTCCCGATCGTCATCGCGGGCGTCGGCGCCATGTGGATCCGAAGCGTCGCGCACGCGACGGCGGCCCCCGCGGTGAGCCCGATCCCCACGCTCGGTACGCCGAAGACCGCGCGCGACACGTTGCGCATGACGACGACGGCGACGCCGAGCCTCACGACGCCCCCGCTCGGCGCGCTGGTCTACGGAGGCCTCGTGCTCGACCGCGACGACGACGAGGCGCTACCGCTCTACGTCGAGGAGATCCCGTCCGTTCGCACGCGCGGCCTCGAGCTCCTGGCGGACGGCGGCATGCAGATGACGTGGCGCATCCGCGCGGGGATGAAGTGGTCCGACGGCGCGCCGCTCGCCGCGTCGGACGTGTGCTTCGCCGAGAACCTCATGAAGCCGCCTCACATGGTGTCGTGCGCCGCGAGCGAGCGCGACGTCGTCTTGCGGTTCGACGATCGCGTCGGCAGAGCGCTCGACGCGCCCGCGGTGCTCCCCGAGAAGTTCTTCGCGAAGCTCGGCATCACGACGTACGAGGCCGTCTCCGCCCACAAGAAGAATCACCCCGTGCCGGGCCTCGGGCCTTATCGGATCAAGAGCCACGTCGAGGGAAAGAGCGTCTCGCTCGAGCCGAACCCGAGCTACCCGGGGTCGCCGCCGGCGATCGCGCACGTCGAGCTCGCGTTCGCGTCGAGCGCGTCGGAGGTCATCGCGGCGATCGAGGCCGGCGCGATCGATCTCACTCCGCCCAACACGGTGAAGCCCGACGGCCTCCATGAGCTGCAACAAAAACACGTCGCCGGCGCCGCGCTGAGGCACGGCGGCGTACGGCTCCTTCTCTATCCGGACTACGCGGTGCCGCTGCTCCATGACATCGAAGGTCGACGCGCGCTCTCCGCCGCCATCGATCGTCAGGCCATCGCGACGACCACCTACGAAGGCGAGGCGCGGCCCACGAGCACGATCGCGCTCGAAGAATCGCCCGCGCCGCCCGCGGACGCACGCGCGCTCGCGGCGCTCGCGAAGGCGCACCCCGACTGGGCCAAGGCTCCGCTGCCGATCTATTCGGACAAGAGCGGCGGCCCGAAGGTGGCGGAGGCGATCGCCGAGCAGCTCGCGCGGGCCGGCTTCACCGGCGCGACGGCCGTCGCGGTGGACAGCGTGTCGGCGACACGTCGAAAAGCGCACGGAGGCCTCGTGCTCATGCCCACGCGCGCCGCGAAGGACGAGCCGCCGCTCGCGCCTTTCAACCTGCCGTTCGTCGGCGGCTTCTACGATCGCAACGCGCGCCACGTCGCGTTCACGAACGAGTGCGCCGACCTCAACGCGCTCATGGAGCGCAGCCTCTACCCGGAGCGCCGCGAGCAGCTCCGCGCGCGACTCGAGCAGCTCCACGCCCAGCTGCTTCCCTCGATCCCGGTCGTCATCGCCGACGAGCGAATCTTCGCGGCCCCAACGCTTCGCGACTGGGACTCGAAGAGCTTCGGCGAGCACCTCGATCGCGCGTTCTTCGACAAGTGAGCTTCGGCTCAGTTCGCCGCGAACCCGAACCACATGTTCGCGGTCGTATAGCCGCGCTGCGAGTAGATGAAGAACTCGCTCCCGCCGTACGGCCCGTTCGCGACGCGCGTGATCGTGAGGTGGAGCACGGTGCCGTTGTTGCCCTTCTGCGCGTCCCAGGTGAACGAGAGCTGCTTGGGCTGGCTCGTCCCGTACGTCGCGTCGACGGCCTGCACGCTCCAGTCCGCGGTGGGCGCGTCGGAGAAGAGCTCGACGTCGATCGTCTTGCTCTGGCCGACGGGGATCGTGACGCCCTTCGTCTTCACCTGCTGGCCGTAGTAGTCGAGCGTGACCGTGTCGCCGAGGACGGGCGCTGCGTTGAAATACGGATCCGTCAGCGTCGGCACGCACGGGTCGTGTCCGGCCTTCGCCGAGAGGTTCGACCAGGGCCGCTGCACCATGTACGAGCCCACGAGGCGCTGGTAGCTCTGCGGCTCGTACGCGCACATGTCACCGACCTCGCCGAGCGGCATGATGTTCCACACCATGTGATCGAGGTCGACGAACGAGTACGCGGGGTTGCTCATGAGCGGATCGGTCGCGGCCTCGATGAGCTCGTGCGACAGGCCCGCCGTGAGCGCGTCGAACCCCTGAACGACCTGCCCGAGTGACGAGCAACGCGGAAGCACCGCGTAGACGATGCTCTTTCCGCCGGCGCCCTTCGCCTCGTAGTGGTAGCCGCCGAAGTCGACGCAGCTCGTCCCGAAATTCTGATCGCTGATCGTCGTCGTCGACGGGTAGAACACCGTATAGACGTTGTTCTGCGCGATCGCGGGGAACTCCGGGTGCGTCCCGTCGAGGTATCCCGCGAGCCACGACTCGATCGACGCGATGTCGGTCGTCTGCGGCGCCGTGTCGGTCACGACGATCGATTTTCCGACGGTGAGCGGACCCACGCCGTACTCCGTCGTCGTGTCGCCCCAGAACGACGAAGCCGAGAGCTGCTTCAAGAAGTCCTCGACCTTCGACTGCTCGCTGTCGTTCGGGAAGAAGATCGGGATCACGGTCGGCGTCGTGAGGACCGGGCCGCCGTAGCTCTCGACCTGCGGGAACGAGATCGACGCGGGCTTTCCGCCGTCGAGCACGGGCGGCACCCCGGAGTCCGGGAGCACGCCGCCTTCGTTCGGCGTCGTGCCCGCGTCGGGTTTGGGCTGCGTGCCGGAGTCTTGAGTGGAGTCGATCGATCCGCCGCACGCGACGAGCGCCGCGGCGCAAAGCAAAAGAGCGTTCCGCATGACGCCACGGTTCAGCAAGAAGCGCTCCACCGAAGATTCACGCGGATTTCATCGGTGGCGTGCGTTTCTTTACAGATATCGTGACGACGTGACGGAAGAAAAATACGGCCGCTCGGGACCGCGTCGCTCCTCGCGCTCGGCGTGAATGGAATCGTCGGCGTCGGCATCTTCTTCACGCCGAACAAAATCGCGGCGCTCGCGCCCGGCTGGTCGAGCGTCGCCGTCGTTGGTGCGACGGGCCTCGCGCTCGTGCCCGTCGCCCTCGCCGTCGCGACCATCGGCGCGCGCTTCCACGAAGACGGCGGCCCCGTGCTCTACGCGCGCGCCGCGTTCGGCGAGCTCGCGGGCTTCGTCGTCGGGTGGCTCGCGTACGTCGCCGCGCTCTTCTCGATGGGCAGCGTCATGACGGGCTTCATGTCCGCGGTGCTGCCGTTCAGCGATCGCGGCGTGCACCTCGCCGCAGTGGGCCTCCTCACGCTGCTCACGCTGATCGCCGCGACGGGCATCCGCGTCTCCGCGGGTGTGTGGAACACGCTCACCGTCCTCAAGCTTCTCCCGCTCGCCGGCCTCGCGATCGCCGCGAGCTTCATCAAGCCGCACGCCACCGCCGTCAGCGCGGTGACCGATTGGGGCGCGGTCCATTGGGGACGCGCGGCGCTCACCGCGGTCTTCGTGTTCCAGGGCTTCGAGATCGTCCCCGTGCTCGCGGGCCAAGCGCGTAATCCCTCCCGTACGATCCCCATCGCGGTCCTCGGCTCGCTCCTCTTGTCGACGGTGCTCTACTTGCTCCTCCAGCGCGGCGCCGTCGCGGGCGTGCCCTCGCTCGCGGGCTCGCAGGCGCCGCTCGTCGCGATGGGCGAGGCCTACGGCGGCCACGGATTCGGCCGCATCGTGTCGATCGGCACGAGCATCTCGGCGATGGGCATCTGCTTCGGCATGGTCGCGACGACGCCGCGGTTTCTCTCCGCGCTCGTCCCGAGGACGCGCTTCGGCATCGTGAGCGCGAACGGCGTCCCGCTCGCGGCGCTCGGCACGACGTGGCTCCTCGCCGTCATCTTCATCTCGCTCGGCAGCCTCGGGCAGCTCCTCGCGCTCTCGAGCCTCTCGGTCGTCATGCAGTACCTGCTCGTCGCGGTCGCGCTGCTCAAGTTCGCGGTCAAGCGCGAGCGCAGCATCACGCTCCGCGACGCGTGGCCCGCCATCCCCACGATCCTCGTCTCGATCGCGCTCGTGAGCGGCGCCGAGCCGTCCGAAGGGGGAGTCGCGGCCGGCTCGATCGTACTGAGCTGTGTGATCTACGCTGTCATTCGAAAGCGAATCGCGTGATGAGCGAAATCGAAGTCATCTGGCACGCGCAGGCGCGCGCGCGCGTCGCCCCGCATACCAAGGCGGACCTCGAGGGCGTCCGCGGCTACTGGCACCTCAAGGGCTGGGAAGACATCACGAAGATCTTCTCGAACCTGATGGAAAAGTTGAACGGCGCAGACGACGAGCTTCGTGACGCCGCCAAGCGCGTGGCCGCTTGGAAGACCGTCCCGACCGCGGTCGATTCGCTCGACCTCGAGGCGTTCATCGCGCTCTTGAACGTCGAGCGGGTCGGCGAGTTCGCGGCGAAGCGCTTCGGCCTCGCGGCGGTCGCGCCCGTCCTCGCGCGCCCCTCGATGACGTCGAGCTGGACCTCGGGCTCGTACATGCTGTCTCGGACGAAGCTGCCGCCTCACACGAAGACGCTTCGTATGGCGCTCGTCGCGGCGAACGCCGAGGAGCGCGCCGCGGCGAAGAACGCCATCCTTCCGATTTGGGACGAGGGCGACGTCGCGCTCCGCCAGCACCTCGCCCACGCGTTCTTCTTCGAAGAGGCGTGGCGCGCGCAGGCGCTCGCGGAGGTGCTGGACCAAGCGCCCACGTTCGAGAGCATGCAGCTCACGCTCGCGCGCGACGAAGAGTCGCTCCGCAAGCTCCTCGCGCGCCGCGACAAGGCGCACGCGGTCGAGTACCCCGAGATCGTCGCGAGCCTCGGCGCGGGCGCGCTCCCAGTATTGCTCGAGCTCGCGCACCTCGTCCGCGGCAACGACGCGCACCTCTCGCACGCGCTCGCCACGAGCGTGCTCGTCGGCGAGGCGCCGGCGAAGCACCTCGCGTCGTGCCTCTCGCACCCGTCGACTCGCTCGGTCATCGGCGACTATTTCTCGCGCCACCCTGCGCTCGCGCAGAAGGCGCTCCCGGCCGCCGCGGCGGGCGCGTCACGAAACGCGGCGCTCGCGAAGGCGCTCTTGCTGAAGATCGTCGGGACGAAGGCGACCGAGGCCGACGAGCCTCTCGTCGGCCTCGACGATCCCGCGGTGCCCCAGATCCTGCGCGACGCGCCGTGGCTCGATCCGAAGCCTGCGCTCCCGGATCTCGGCGTCGATCCAACCGCGTGGCCCTCGAGCGTGACCCTCTCCGAGGCGCGAACGAAAGCGGGGCTCGACTGGATCGGGAGACAGCACGGGACCGCGCCGGAGATGACCGTGCAGGAGCTCGCGCTCTTCCAGTCCGAGCACGGCAAGACGACGCTCTACACCGTCGTCCACGAAGGAAAAGGCATCCCGCTGGAGACCGTGCTCGCGCGATTCAACGCGGGCACCGCGACCGACGCGTTCGTGCTGCCGATGCTCGCGAAATTCGGCGCGCGCGCGATCCCCGGCGTGCTGCCGAAGGTCCAGTCGTTCTCCTGGTTGGGCATGGACGTCCTCGAGGGGATCGACGACCCGAGGATCGCGTGGCCGCTCCTCGACAAGACGGGGAACGCGAGTTGGGCGTGGTTCCTCGCGCATCCGCGCTCCGCGATCGTGGGGCTCCTCGCGGTCGCGCACAAAGAGCCGCTCGCGGCGATCGCCGTGCGCCGCCTCGCGCGTGAAGGTCACGAGAAGGTCGTCCTCGAGATCGCCGAGACGACCAAGCACCCCGACGCGGTGCGCGCACTACTCGCGCGCGATCCGCGCCGTGACGTCGTGCGCGTCGCCAAGCAGACCACGACGCACGCGTGCTCGCGTCCACGACTGCGCGACGGTCGCCCGTTGGGTGACGACGTCATTCAACGCATCCTCGAGATGCTCTCGATGCTGCGCGGCGACGAGACCTACGCGGGCATCGACGACGTGAAGCGCGCGTGTGAGCCGCACAGCCTCGCGGAGATGGCGTGGGACCTCGCGGCGCTCGCCGACGGCGCCGGGATCCGCCGCCAGCAAGCGAAGTTTCCCAACTGGATGCGCTGGTCGCTCCGGCACTTCGCCGACGACGAGGTCATCCGCCGCATGACGCCGGCCCTCAAGCACGACACGATTTACCTCGTGCTCGAGTCGTTCTCGCGCGACGGCGAGCGCGCGGCGCTCATCGAGCTCGCGACCGCCGAGGAGCGCGAGAGCGTGACCGGCGCGCTCGCGCGCGTGGCCGCCGCGAAGGACGTGGCCGCCGACGAGCTCGTCGAGACGATGCTCCCGACGACGCAGCTCGACGCCGAGGGCGCGACCACGCTCGCGTACGGCCAGACGACCCTCCGCGTCGGCTTCGACACGACGCTCACGCCGTTCCTCTTCGCCGGCGACAAACGCCTGGCGTCGCTCCCTCGCGCCAAGGCGTCCGACGACGCGCTCGCCGTGCGCCTCGCGAAGGAGCACTGGGAAGAGCTCAAGGAGGACGTCCGCACGATCGCGCACCTCCGCGTGCACGCGCTCGAGAACGCGATGCGCTCGGCGCGCAGAATCCCGGCCGCGCAGTTCGTCGAAGCGTGGGCGACGCACCCGCTCGGCAAGCACCAGGCGCGCGGCGTCGTCTGGGCAGTCGACGGATCCGCGAAGCGGGACGTCGCAAATGGCGAACGGGAGCGTGGCGAGGCGCTCGTCACGTTCCGCGTCGCGGAGGACAGCACCTTCGCCGACATCGACGATCACGCGCTCGTGCTCGCGCCGCACGATTTCGTGCGCGTGCCGCACCCCGCGGAGCTCGCGCCCGATCTCGTGAACCGATGGTCGACGATCCTCGGCGACTACGGCTTGATCCAGCCCGCGATCCAGCTCGCGCGCACGCCGCTCCCGATCGCGCCCGGAGACCTCGCGAAGACCGAGCTCGTCCACGACCTCGCGCAGCCCGTCGAATACAACGCGTACCGTCGCGTCGCGCGCGAGCAGCGCCACTACGGCGCGCGCCCGCTCGCGCGGCAGACCGGCGAGGCGACCATCGACTGCAAGACCAAGTGGGAGAACCGCGCGACGTGGATCACGCAGGTCTCCCTGCGCTTCACGATCGACCGCCAGCGCGCGCGCTCTCGAGCGTCGACCCCGTCGAGCTCGCCGAGTCGCTCTTCGTCGTGCGTCTATTGACCGAGGCCGTGTGACGCGAGCGGCGCTCTTCGCCGCGCTCCTCGCTTGCGGGAGCAGACCGCCGCAGCACGTCGAGATCGCGCCGCTGCCTTCGCACGAAGGCGCGACGGGCAGCGCGTCACTCGACGAGCTCGCGTGCAAACCTCCCGCGCTCGAGCCCGTCGAGATCGATCACCTGGGCGACGCGCTCGCCGGCGCGCGCGATTTCGCGCAGCGCTGCTGCAGCGGCGACGAGTCGGGCGACGCCACGGTGCGCGTCACCGCGTCGCCGAGCGGGTACCAGACGCAAATCGACATCGAGCCCGAGAACCTCTCGGCAGGCGCGACGGGCGCGTGCGTCCACGCGATCTTTCACCGCGTGATCGTCAAGCCGTTCGAGGGCGCGGAGAAGACCGCGTCGGTCGTCGTGCGCCTTCGCTGAGCGCTCTCACAAGTGATACGTCGCCGAGACCTTGCCGCTCCAGAGCACCACGTGCTTGCGGTCGTACACGGTCACGTCGTACGTCGAGCCCGGCTTCGCCCCGAGGAGGCCGAGGTCGTGGTCCTCCGGGTGCACCGCGATCATCGAGTGGATCTGCGAGTACGACCAGGTGTCGACGGTGACGTCGATGGTCTTCGCCGTGTTGTTCGTCGAGTGCGAGACCGTCGTCTCGAGGTCGGCGTAGTCCTTCACGTAGTTCATGACGAAGCCGTAGGTGCAGTCGGTCTGCGTCGTCGTCTTGATGCCGCAGCCCGGGTTGAACGTGACGTCGTTCACCGTGGGCTCGTAGTGATATTTCTTCTTGCCGAGCGCGTCCGTCGACGTGTCCGTCGCGTCGCCGCTGCTGCAGGCCGAAAGAAGAACGAGACCCCCGAAGAACAGTGCCCCACGCGTCATCATGTGGGCGCATGTATCCGATGTAGGACAATGCGGTCAAACCAAATCGGCGCGCTCGCTAACTCACGGGGCCAAAAGGACTTTTCCGCGCGCTTTTCGGTCGTGAATGTGGTGGTGAGCCAGCGGCGCTTCGTCGAATTTGAAGACCTTGTCGACGAACGGCCGCACCTCGCCGCGCTCGTACATCCTCATGAGATCGTCGAACGAGCTCTTGAGCAGATCGATGCGCGAGAAGAGCGCGGCCATGTTGGTGCCGCTCACGGTCTTGTTCCCCGCCATGAGATCCAGCGGCGAGAACTTCGGGATTCGCATGAAGCTCATCGCGGCGGTGAAGAGGCTCCGCGTCTTGCCGGCGACGCCCGCCGAGAACCCGAAGCACACCATGCGCCCGCACGGCCCGAGGAGATCGAAGCCCTCGCGCCACGTCTTTCCGCCGACGGGATCGAGGACGAGGTCGACGCCTTTGTCGCCGACGATCTTCCGCGTCTCGGCCACGTAGTCCGCGTCGTGCGAGATCGTGTGCTGGCAACCGCGCTCGCGAATGAACTCGTGCTTGCTCGCGGAGGCGACGCCGATGACCGTGCACTTTCGCGTGCGCGCGATGTCGATCGCGGCGAGGCCGACGCCGCCCGCGGCGGAGTGGAGGAGGATCGTCGAGCCCTCGCGGAGGTTTCCGCAGAAGAGCATCATGTTGTACGCGGTGCCGTAGACGACGGGGAGCGCGGCGCCCTCCTCGAACGTCATCTTCTCGGGCATCCGAAAGACCTGCTCGCTCGAGATGCAGAGCGTGTCCGTGTAGCCGCCGAAATACGGGACGGCGATCACGCGATCGCCCTCGCGGTACGCCGTGACGTTCTTGCCGACGCGATCGATGACGCCCGCGAGCTCGTAGCCGATGACGCACGGGACCTTGGGCGCCTCGGGGTACATGCCGATGCGCGCCATCAGATCGGCGAAGTTGATCCCGCACGCGCGCGAGCGAATGCGCACCTCGTCGTCCTTGGGCTCGGGGTCGGGCTCCTCGCGGACTTGGAGGACTTCGGGCGGGCCGGCTTTCGTGATCCAGACGCGTCGCATGACGCGCCAACTTAGCGACGGATCGGGCGCTGTCGATAGAGCTTCGTCTCTTCGGAGTCGTCTTCTGCGTCTTCGTTCTTCGAGGGGCGTGGCGCAGATGTCGCGTAGGGGCCGGTCTTCGCGAGATCCGTGGCCTGCGCGACGGCGATCTCGGGCTCGTCGAGTGGAGCTGGGGGCGGGTCGGTCTTCGGCGCGATCTCTTCTTCGGACTCGGGCAGCGCGGGCTCGACGGGCGCGACCTTCGGGATGCCGTTCTCGGCGGTGGTCGCCTCGGGCGTGGGCTCGATCTTCGCGGACGCTTCGACGATCACCGCGGGCGGCTCGGCGAGACCGAGCTTCACCGCGAGCGCGTCGAGGGCGCCGAGGAGCGCCTCGGTCGACGCCTTCTGGACGATCTTCTCCCAGCCGAGCGCTTCCAAAAGTCCCTTCGGCGAGCCGTCGCCTGCGGCGTGGATCTTCCGGACCCACTCGATGAGATCGTCTTTGTTCAGCGCGTTGCCGAGCACGTCGGTGCTCGTGAGCTCGCCGTTGCGCGCCTTCAGGTGGTCGAAGAAGAATCGCGCGTCGAGCAAGCGGAGCTCGTAGGCGGTCGTGAACGCGCGGAGCAGCGAGGGCTTGCTGATCGCGCCCGCGCGCCAGAACGACCAGAAGCTCCCGAGCGGGATCCACGCGAGGAGCTTGTCGGCCGAGAGAGCGGTCTCGAACGCCTCGGGGTCGAGGTCGCCCGCGGCGAGCGCGTCGAACACGACCGTCGCGATCTTCTCGTCGTCGTCGCGGAGCGCGGCCTTCACGCCGCGGATGCCCCAGCCCGAGACGATCGGACCGCGGACCTCCTTCGGCATGTGGCGGAACACCTCGTCCTTCGGCGCGCTATCGCGCGTCGCGAAGAAGTGCTCGAGGAACTGCGAAGGCGTGCGGACGCGTCCTTCAGGCGTGCGCCGGTGCTCTTCCACGGCGACGCAGAAGCGGACGAGCGCCGCGCCGAGATCGTTTCGGGTGCGCGCGTTCTCCACGAGACGATGCTATCACGTGCCCGCAATGCTTCGCTTCGCCGCAAAGGGCCTCATTTTTGCCGGGATTTACGCGTTCTCGGCGTGCGGCGGCGACTCCACGTCGCCTACCGACGGCGGGCCCGACGTCTCCGCACCCAAGGACGGCGCGCCGCTCGACGCAGCGGGCGACGTCGCGATCGACGCGGCCGCGCTCCCGCACTTGTCGCTCGATCTCGCGAGCACGTCCGTGTCGGGCATCTCGTCGGGCGGGTTCATGGCGGTGCAATTCCACGTCGCGTTCTCGTCGACGATGAAGGGCGCGGCGATCTTCGCGGCCGGTCCTTACATGTGCTCGAAGGGCTCGGTCTCGACCGCGCTCACGACGTGCGCGACCGGCTCGCCCGACGCAGCGGCGCTCGCGACGATCACGACGCAGAGCGCGCAAGCTGGGAAGATCGACGACCCCGCGGCGCTCGCGTCGCAGCGCGTGTTCCTCTTCGGCGGCGCAGACGATCCGATCGTGAAGCCGACCGTCGTCGACTCGCTCGACGCGTACTACGCGTCGTTCATCGCGAGCGCGCAGATCCAATACGTGAATCGCCGCGCGGGCACGTCGCACACGTGGCCGACGCTCACGTACGGAAACTCGTGCGACGTCGTCGCGTCGCCGTACCTCGGCGCGTGCAACTACGACGGGGCAGGGCAGGCGCTCGCGCAGATCTACGGGACGCTCTCGCCCGCAGCGACGACGCTCACGGGCTCGATCGTCACGATCCCGCAGGCCGCGTTCATCGCGGATCCTCCCTCGCACAGCCTCGACGACAACGCCTATGCATACATCCCCGCGTCGTGCGCCTCGGGCGATACGTGCAAAGTGCACGTCGCGTTCCACGGCTGCCTTCAGGGCGCCTCGCTCGTGGGCGACGCGTTCTACGCGCACGCGGGGCTCAACGAGTGGGCCGACACGAACCACATCGTCGTGCTCTACCCGCAGGTGCAGAAATCGGGCTCGAACCCCGAGGGCTGCTGGGACTGGTGGGGCTACGACAGCCCCGACTTCGCGACGAAGACCGGCCCGCAGATGGCGATGGTCCACGCGATGATCGCGGGCCTCGCGAAGTGATCCCGGCGGACGCGCGGGCGCTGCGCCCGTAGCGCGCTGCGGGGCCCGAACGCGCACGTGCCAACGGCGGCAGCTGCACGCCTGGATTCGCCCGCTCCAAGGTCGTGAGCGCGCGTCGCGCCAACACGATTGCGTCCTCGATCGCTCCCGTCACGCGGCGCGGTCGCTCCGTGGTTGAGCGCTTGACGGAATCGGTCGATCTGCTAGATATCTGCCCATAATCAAGTGACACGAAACCAGCAACTTCCTCTGCGATTCACGCGCAACTGGGGCGGCCGCCGCGAGGGCGCGGGTCGACCCGCGGGGCACCGGCGCACCGTGGCGCACCGCAGGCGCGCCGATCACCGAGCGCGGTTCCCGCTCCACGTCACGATGCGCGCGCGCGCCGGGCTGCCGAATCTACGCGAAGCGGCGCTCGCGAACGCCGTGCGCTGCGCGATCGCCGCCGCCTCGAACGACGCGTTTCGCGTGGTCCATTTCTCGATTCAATCGAACCACGTGCACTTCATCGTCGAGGCGCACGACAAGCTCGCCCTCTCGCGCGGCATGCAAGGCCTCAACATCCGCGTGGCGCGCGCGATCAAGCGCGTCTTGCGCGTACGCGGCAGCATTTGGCGCGAGCGGTACCACGGCCGCGAGCTCCGCCACCCGCGCTCGGTCCGCAACGCGCTCGTCTACGTACTGATGAACGCCCGCAAGCACGGCGAGCGCATCGCTTCGGGCATCGACGCGCTCTCGTCGGCCGCGTGGTTCGATGGCTTCGTCGAGCGGATCGATCGCCCCGTGGGTGCGCCGCCCGTGCGCGCGCCGCGCACGTGGCTCGCGAGCGTGGGCTGGCGTCGCCGAGGTCTGGTCCGGTTCGACGAGCGCCCACACGCGCCTGCGTGACGCAAAAAAATGCGCCAGAGCCGCCGGCACTTCGTCCGAGTCATGGCACCGAGTGCCCGTGTCATGATCAACGAATGCGCGTGGTCACCCTCATCTTGCTTACTTTGGCATCTCCCGCGCTCGCGGATGGCGAAGCGCCTCGCGCCTACGAGCCGAGCCCATTTCGCGTCTACGCGGGACCTGTGTTCTGGGTGCCGTTCTTTGCCAACAACTTCGACGTCTTTGCGGTCGGCGGGAGTGCTGCATTTCAGTATTACCCGGACCGGCGGCGAGTCTTCTTCGTCGGCGGCCGCCTCGCGCTCCTCAGCGACCCGCAAGGAATCGGGAGTGGCTACTTTGGCGGCTTTGCCGATGCCGAAATCGGCGCGAGGGCGCGCCTCGTCGAGAGTCGCCGCAATGCGTTCACGATCGTGGTCGCCGGCGGGGTGGGTGGAATGTTCATCGCATGTCCTTGCAGCGCCCCGGCTCAGGGTTACTTGCACATGTCGCTGCGCGCAGGCCTCGGCTTCGACCTCGGCGCGTTCACGATGGACGCCCTCGGCGGACCGGCCATGTTCTCGTCGGGCAACGGCGCGGGCGGTGCCATCGAGACTGTCGTGGAATTTGGCGTCCGGTTCTAGCAGGCTGCTGAAAAACCACCGCTTGGGGATCGACACGGAGATCGCGGTGTGATCTAAATTGATCATGCGAGGCGCGAACACGAAGCAGTCGTCGATGTTGATGCTGATGTCGCCGGAGTCGCGTGTGCCGAAAGAGCACCCGATCCGGCAGATCAAGAAGCTCGCCGACGCGGCGCTTTCGAAGCTCTCGCCGGTGTTCGACGCGATGTACTCGGGAGTAGGTCGGCCGTCGATCCCGCCGGAGCGCTTGCTGAAGGCAACGCTGCTGATGGCGCTGTACACGATCCGAAGCGAGCGGCAGTTCTGCGAGCAGCTCGACTACAACATGCTCTTTCGCTGGTTCCTCGACATGAACATGGCCGACGAGAGCTTCGTCCCGACCGTGTTCACGCACAACCGCGAGCGGCTCATCGCCCACGACGTGGCGGGAGAGTTCTTTCGCGCCGTCATCGAGCAGGCGCGTGCCGCGCATCTGATGAGCAGCGAGCACTTCACGGTCGATGGCACGCTGATCGAGGCGGCGGCGAGCTTGAAGAGCTTCAAGAAGAAGGACGACGAGGACACGCCGCCGCCCGACGACCCCGGCAACCCGAGCGTCGACTTCCACGGCGAGAAACGCAGCAACGAGACGCACGAGTCGAAGACCGACCCCGACGCGAAGCTCGCGCGCAAGAGCAACGGGACGACGGCGAAGCTGTCGTACTCCGCGCACGCGCTGATGGAGAATCGCAACGGGCTGCTCGTCGACTTTCAGGTCGACGTGGCCGACGGTCGTGCGGAGCGACGCATGGCCATCGTCATGGTCGACGAGACCTTGCCTGGCGATCGCCGCATCACGCTCGGCGCAGATCGTGGTTACGACACGCGCGGCTTCGTCGCTGAATGCCGGGCGCGCAACGTCACGCCACACGTGGCCCAGAAGAAGTACTCCGCGATCGATGGGAGGACGTCGGGCACCGAGGGGTATGCGATCAGTTTGCGCATTCGGAAGCGCGTCGAGGAAGTCTTCGGCTGGATGAAGACAGTCGGCAACTTTCGGAAGACGCGGTACGTGGGACTCGGCAACAACCAGTTGGCAGCAACGATGATCGCTGCGGCGTACAACTTGATTCGGATGTCGCGTCTTCTGGGGGCCACGGCGTAGCCCCCGAGCGACATCCGACATCGAGGCAGTCAGCATCGAGCGAGACGATGGGAGCAATCACCAAACAGCACGGTTTTTCAGCAGCCTGCTAGTGCGTCGTTCAATATCTAGGTGTCGCTGGCATCGCTGAGCGCGCCCCGCGCGCCAATCACGATCCGTTCCCGCGCGAGCACTTCTCGTTCAAGAAATCGCGCGTCGTGCGGACGTGCTCGAGGTCTTCGAACGCGACCTCCGCGATCGGCGCGCGATCGAAGTCGAAGATGCGCGCGCCTCGGCACGCGAGCAGGATGGGCGAGTGGGTGGCCACGATCAGCTGCGCGCCGCTCGCGGCGGCCTTCTCCATCAAACCGAGAAAGACGATTTGACGCTTCGGCGACAGCGGCGCTTCGGGCTCGTCGAGTAGATAGAGCCCGCCCGGTTTGATGGTCGTCGAAAAGAGATCCATGAAGCTCTCGCCGTGCGAGCGCGTGTCGAAGCCGGCCATGAAGCTCGCGGCGCTCACTTCGTCGACGTGCATCCCGTTGTCGGTGATTCCGTCAGGCAGCCCCGCTTTTTCGCGCGCCTCGCGGGCCCACGCGCGGGCGCGCGATTTCATCTGACCGAAGAAGTCTTCTGCGCGGAGAAAGAAGCCTTTGCGCGAGCGCGGTGACCACGAGAGCCGAAGCGCATCGCCGAGCCTTCGCTGAGGCCCGAGCGTCGCATCGTTCGAGACGACGCGCTGGTCGGTGGTCGATAACTCCGCCGCGGACGCGATGCCTTCGAGCAACGTCGATTTCCCCGAGCCGTTCTCGCCGACGAAGAACGTGACGCCGACGTTCACGTCGAGCGATTCGAGCACACGGATCGCGGGGACCGAAAACGGAAACTCGTCGTTCGGAAAAGCTGCGTGCTTGCGCGCCACCCTCAAGAGGTGCGGCATGTCACCAGTCGACGATCGCAGCGCCCCACGTGAAGCCGGCGCCGAAGGCGACCATCGCGACCTTCATGCCCTTCTTCAAACGGCCTTCTTTTTCGGCCTCCCAGAGGAGGAGCGGGATCGTCGCGGCGGTCGTGTTGCCGTACTTCTGGATGTTGTGGAGGAGCTTCTCCTCCGGCAAGCCGAGCTGCTGCGCCACGTACTGATTGATGCGCATGTTCGCCTGGTGGAACGCGAAGAGGTCGATGTCGTTCGCGGAGAGCTGCTTCTCCCAGAGCACCTGCATGAGCGACATGCACATGCGCTCGACCGCGTTCTTGAAGACGGGCTTGCCGTCCATCTGCGGCCAGAGATCTTCGGGCGGGATGATGGCGTTGCCCATCTTGTCGCCGTCGATCATCTTCGCGTACGGGCGCTTGCGGATGTCGAAGAGCTTGAGGCAGAGCGCTTCGATGCCGCGGCCGTCCGCGCCGAGCGTCCAGTTGCGGACGCCGCGATCTTCTTCCGTCGCGCTGACGACCACCGCGCCGGCGCCGTCGCCGAACAGCGACGTCACCGTGCGGCCGCGCGTCGAGAAATCGAGCGCCGCCGAGTGCGTCTCCGCGCCGACGAGGAGCACGTGCTTGCACGCGCCCGTGCGCACCATCGACGCGGCCGTCGCGAGGCCGTAGATGAACGCCGAGCACTGGTTGCGGATGTCCATCGCGGGGACGAACTTCGGGTTGTCGCCGTCGAGCATGCCGAGCTTGCGCTGCAAGAAGCACCCGCTCCCCGGGAAATGAATGTCCGGCGAGAGCGTGCAGAACAAGATCATGTCGATGTCTTTGGGCGTGAGCCCAGCGTTCTTGATCGCCTCTTGGCACGCGGGCACCGCGAGATCCGACGTGCCGACGCCCTCGTCGGCGTAGCGACGCTCTTCGATCCCGGTTCGCTGCACGATCCACTCGTGCGTCGTGTCGAGACCGTACTTCTCGCGAAGGTCGTCGTTGGTCACGACGTTCGGCGGGACGTAGCCTCCGGTGCCAGAGATGTATGCGTTGAGCATTGCGCCCAACGCGTTAGCATCACTGGCACTGTACGTAAATCTCGGCCCCGCTCTGTTTGCAGGTCGAAACGCACTGAAATTGGGCCTGCGCGCAGGCGCAGTCAGCGCAGCCGTTCGCGGGCATGCACATCCCGCCGTTCGGCATGTTCGCGGGGATGTAACAGATGTCCTGACCGGGCACGCACGTCATGGTCCCGCAGAGGTACGACGAGCCGGCGTCGAGCAGCGGCGGGTTGCAGCTTCCCGAGTGCGCGAACGGCGCGGTCGTGTACCCGCCGGGGAGGCCGTTGCAGATCAGGTTGATCGGGTCGCCCGCGCACGAGCAGCCCGGCTGATACGCGTTGCAGACGGAGCCCGCGGGCGGAAAGCACTGGCCCACCGCCGCGCACCCTTCGCTCTGCGCGAAGCCGCACTGACCTTGGCCGCACTGCGCGTTCGACGTGCACGGCTGGCTCGTCCCGGTGTCCTTCGCGGCGTCTTGGCCGCCGTCGACGTCGCCGATCGTTTGACCGCCGCACGCGATGGCCAGCGCTGAAAGAAAGAAAAGCGTCTTCATCTTCACGTGTCCTTCGTGAGCACACCCGCGCGGTAATCGCTCCAGGCTCTTCGGATCTCCTCGTCGGTGTTCATCACGAACGGTCCCGAGCGCGCCACGGGCTCGCCGATGGGGCGGCCCGCGAAGAGGAGCACGCGCCCCGTCGTCGCGTCGCACGACGCCGAGAACGTGTCGCCCTCGGAGAGCACCGCGATCTGACCGGCGCGCACCTCGGTCTTCGACGAGCCGATGCGGACGGCGCCGTCGGGCACGTAGACGAACGCCGCGTGGTGCGAGGGGATCGCGTGCTCGATCGCGGCGCCCTTCTCGAGCGCGAGATCGACGAAGAGCGGGTCGACCTCGATGCCGGTAACGGGTCCCGTGACGCCGAACGCGGTCCCCGCGACGACGCGCACCTTCGCGCGGTCGCGGAGGGCCTCCGCGATGCGCTCGGGCGCGATGTCTTGGTAGCGCGGCTTCATCATCTTCTTCGCCGCGGGCAGGTTCACCCAAAGCTGAAAGCCCCACATCTGCCCGCGCTCTTGCTTGGGCATCTCCGAGTGCACGATGCCGTGGCCCGCGGTCATCCACTGCGCGCTGCCCGGGCCGAGGTGGCCGTGGTTTCCGACGCTGTCCTTGTGCTCCATCGCGCCGTCGATCATGTACGTCACGGTCTCGAAGCCGCGGTGCGGGTGCTCGGGGAAACCAGCCGCGTAGTCGTTCGGATCGTCGGAGTGGATCTCGTCGAGCAAGAGGAACGGGTCGACCATCGCGAGGCCGCGCTGCCCGAGCGCGCGGTGGAGCTTCACGCCCGCGCCGTCGACGGACGTCTGCGCAGAGAGCACGCGAGCCACCTCACGAGCGCTCGCCGATGACGCCGCCGCGCGCGAGATCGGCTCCGCGTCGCGCGTCCGACAAGCGGCGAGCGCCGCAGATCCGACGATGAGCTGGCGCCTCGAGAGGATCACGCCCGTAAGGTAGCACCAGCAGAAGCGTTTTCAGGGAAGGCCCAAGACCCTTCGAGAGTTAGGATTCCAATCCCCATGCACAGACGAGACGTGCTCCACCTCGGCGTCGCGCTCGGCGCGGCCTCCATCGCCCACACGCTCGCGTGCGGGACCCACGAGAGCGTGGCGGGCACCGCGCCGATCGTGCCGCAGAACACGCAGGGAAAAGGGCAGGCAAAAATCGTGTACTTTGCACGTTTCGGAGTCGACGAGAACATGATCAAGGCCGCGCTCGCGGCGGCCCTCGCGCGCGGCGGCGACTACGCCGACGTCTTCTTCCAGCACAAGGTCTCCTCGGTGATGGCGCTCGAGGACGGCGAGGTGAACCGCGCGTACATGAGCACGGACCTCGGCGTCGGCGTGCGCGTCGTGAAGGGCGACCAGACCGGCTACGGCTACACCGAAGAGCTCACAGCGGACGCGATCAAGACCGCCGCGGCGACCGCCGCAGCGATCGCGGACGGCCCCTCGTCGAGCGCGCCGCTCGCGTTTCACGTCGAGCCGTCGATCCCGCAGCGCTATTCGCTCAAGCGCGCGTGGGAGGACGTCAGGCCCGAAGAGAAGCTCCCGATCCTCACGCGCCTCAACGAGCGCGCGCTCAAGGCGGACGCGCGCATCAAGAAGGTGTCGACGGGCATCTCGAGCGAGTACGGCGCGGTGCTCGTCGCGGACTCGAACGGGCGCCTCGTCGAGGACGTGCAGCCGATGACGAACCTCTGGCTCTCGTGCACCGCGGAGAAAGACGGCCGCCGCGAGACCAACGGCTACAACGTCGCGGGCCGCAGCGGCTTCGACTTCTACTCGGACGACCGGCTCGATCGCGTCGTCGACCAAGCCGTGAAGCGCACGACGATCCTCTTCGAGGCCGTGCAGGCGCCCGCGGGCGAGATGCCCATCGTGATGGCGGCGGGCTCGAGCGGCATTCTCCTTCACGAGGCGATCGGCCACGGCATGGAGGCGGACTTCAACCGGAAGAACACCTCGATCTACTCGGACAAGATCGGCAAGCTCATCGCCAAGCCCTTCGTCAACATCGTCGACGACGGCTCGATCGACAACGCGCGCGGCGCGATCAACGTCGACGACGAAGGCAACGTCGCGGGCAACACGCACCTCGTCGAGAGCGGCGTCCTCGCGACGTACCTCCACGACTCGATCAGCGCCAAGCACTACAAAGTGAAGCCCACGGGCAACGGGCGGCGCGAATCCTACAAATTCCCGCCGATGCCGCGAATGCGTGCAACCTACATGCTTCCCGGGCCGCACAAGGAACAGGAGATCATCGCGAGCGTGAAGAAGGGCATCTACTGCTCGAACTTCACCAACGGCCAGGTGAAGATCGGCGCGGGCGACTTCACGTTCTACGTGAAGAACGGCTTCATGATCGAAGACGGCAAGCTGACGCACCCGATCAAGGACGTGAACATCATCGGCAACGGGCCCAAGGTGCTCGAGAAGATCGACATGGTCGCCGACGACGTGAAGATCGACGAAGGCGGCTGGACGTGCGGCAAGAACGGCCAGAGCGTCCCCGTGTCGCAGGGCATGCCGACGGTGCGCGTCGCGTCGATCACCGTGGGCGGAGCGAACCCTCGCGGCGACAGCCGCGGAGCAGGTAAGTCATGAGCGACCTTTTGGATCTCGCGAAGAAGGCGCTCGCGCTCGCGAAGCAAAAAGGCGCGGACGAGGCGACGGCCAGCGCGTATCGCTCGCGCGAGGTCGAGGTCGGCTGGCGCGACGGGAAGATCGAGAAGGTCACCGAGGCGACGACGCGCGGCGTGTCGCTCGCGGTGTACGTCGGTCATCGCTATTCGTCCGTGTCGTCGAGCGATCTGCGGGACGACGCGCTCGCGAAATTCGTCGAGGAGACGATCGCGCTCTGCAAGACGCTCGCGCCCGACGCGAACCGATCGCTGCCCGACCCGAAGCTCTACGCCGGGCGATTCACGGGGGATCTCGCGATCCGCGACGCGGGCTACGAGGCGGTGAGCGCGCAGCAGCGGCGAGAGCTCGCGAAGCAGATGGAAGACGCGGCGAGGTCGGTTCCGGGCGCGGACAAGATCCTGAGCGTCTCGACGAGCGTCTCCGACAGCCAGTCGACCTCCGCGCGCGTCACGACGAACGGCTTCGAGGGCGAGATCTCGCGCACCTCGTACTGGCTCGGCGCGGACGTCTCGGTGAAAGATGCCGATGGCCGGCGCCCCGAGGACTACGACTACGCCGGCGCGCGCTTTTTCGCGGAGCTTCCCGACGCGGCGAACGTGGGCAAGACCGCGACCAAGCGCGCGCTCGCGACGCTCGGCGCGAAGAAGGTCGAGAGCGCGGAGATGACGATGCTCGTCGAGAACCGCGTCGCGGGCCGCTTGCTCGGCGCGATCATGGGCCCGCTCGGCGGACGCGCGCTCCAGCAGAAGCAGTCGTTCCTCGAGGGCAAGCTCAAGACGCAGATCGCGAGCGCGCTCCTCACGCTGACCGACGATCCGCACGTTCAAAAAGGTTTCGGCTCGCGGCTCTGGGATGGCGACGGCATCGCGGCGAAGAAGATGACCGTCGTCGATCGCGGCGTCCTCCAGTCGTATTACATCGACGACTACTACGGCCGAAAGCTCGGCATGGCGCCGACGACGGGTGGCTCGTCGAACATCCTCTTCACGCTCGGACAGAAAGATCTCGAAGCCCTCGTCAAAGGCGTGAAGAACGGCATCCTCGTCACGAGCTTCCTCGGCGGAAACTCGAACTCGACCACCGGCGATTACTCGTTCGGCGTGCAGGGTTTTCGAATTCGAAACGGCGCGCGCGCGGAGGCCGTCTCCGAGATGAACGTCTCGGGGAATCAGCTGAGCTTGTGGAAGCACCTCGCCGCGGTCGGAAACGATCCGTACCCGTACTCGGCGACGCGCACGCCGACGCTCGTGTTCGAAGGCGTGCAGTTCGCAGGAACCTGATGCTCAGTCCATCCCTTTGAGGTTCGCGACCGGGTACATGCGGTGCGCGACGCGCGCGATACCCTCGGCCTCGAGCACGCCGAGCACGGCGTCGAGATCCTTGTAGACGCGACCGCACTCGTCGAGCGGCGTGCGCTTCGTGTTGCCGACGACGCCGCGGATCGACGTGCCCGCGAACGAACGCGTCGTGTGGCGCATCTCCGAGTCGATGTCGTCGTGGTGCTTCTCGAGGCGGCGCTTCGCCTCGCCGCGCGCCATCAATCGGCCAGAGCCGTGGTTCACGGAGAAGCCGCTCTTCCGAGCGCCCGCGAGCGGGAAGAGGATCGCGGCGCCGTCGAGCATCGAGCCCGGGATGAGGCACGGGTGGCCCGTCGGCTCCCAGATCGTGCCCGCGAGATCCGGGTGGCCCGCGGGGAACGCGCGCGTCGCGCCCTTGCGGTGCACGAAGCCGCGCTTGGTCGTGCCGTCGGGGAGCGCGATCGTCTCCTCTTGGACGAGGTTGTGCGAGATCTCGAAATAGACCTCCGCGCGCACGCCGAAGACCTCCTCGAGCGCGTCGTTGACGCCTTCGGCGATCACGTGACGGTTCGCGACCGCGAAGTTCGCCGCGCTGTTGTGGTGCGCCCAGTACGCCTTGCCGAGCGGCTCGCTCGCGTAGAGAAACGACTCCTCGCGTTTGTTGTACGGAAGACCACGCAGGCGCGCGCCCTCGTAGAAGAAGTGGTTCGCGGTCTGCCAGCCGTAACCGCGCGAGCCGCAGTGGACCATGATCCACACCTCGCCCGAGTCTCTGTCGACCTGCATCTCGATGAAGTGGTTGCCGCCGCCGACCGAGCCGAGCTGCGGGAGGACTTTGTCGCGCGCGCGCTCGATGAGGTCGAGGTCGATGTCCTCCGGGACGGGGATGAACTGGCGCTCGCACACGTCGGCCGAGACGCCGATGGCCTTCGCGCCGTAGCGGAGGATCTTCTCCGCGTCGCGCGGCTGAAACTTCTTCATCTTCGCGGGACGACGCGAGCCGACGCCCGTCGCGACGCGCGCGTCGACGGCGCGGACCCAGCGCTCGCGCGCCTCCCATGGGACGACCTTCGAGACGTCGAGCTTCGGCGCGCGCAGATAGATGACGCCGCACGAGATGTCGTAGCCCGAGCCCGCCTGGAGGATCGTCTCGTCCGTCACGACGACCGTGCCGACCGGGACGCCGAAGCCGACGTGCGCGTCCGGCATCGCGTACGCGCCGATGACGCCTTCGTACGAAGCGGCCTGCGCGAGCTGGCGCCACATGCCCTCTTCGGAGAGGCGGAAGAGCTCCTCCGAGAAGAAGGCGTGCGCCTCCACCTTCATCGCGTGCGTCTTCGGGAGGACCCAGTGGTTGTCGCCGTGCTTGACGACAAAAGCCTTGAAAGACATGTGGGAGAACGACGCTCGAACCTACGTGAAACCGACGAAGGCCGGTCAACTTCTGGCCCGTTCGTACGTCCAACTGTGCATCACGACCATGCACACTCTCTTGCTCTTGCCCTGGATGGCGCCGCACAAGGTCATTTCTTGGCAGCGCGCGATCGTGCTGAGCTTCCTCGGCAAGGTCGACGTCGTCGCCGAGTACGACGAGGTCGTGCGCTCGCCGTCGGTCACGCTCCGTGCGCCGGCGGTCGTGCGCATGCACCGCGCCGAGGTCCCGCGCGCCGGCACGATCCGCTTTTGCCGCGAGAACGTGTTCCGTCGCGACGGGTACCGCTGCCAGTACTGCGGTGATTCGCTCGGCGGGCGCGAGCTCACGTTCGACCACGTGGTCCCGCGCGCGCGGGGCGGCGCGACGAACTGGGAGAACATCGTGACGTGCTGCCGCGCCTGCAACGACGAGAAGCGCGACCTCACGCCTGACGAGGCGAAGATGAAGCTCCTGCGCCGCCCGGTGAAGCCCACGACGCTTCCCCCGGCGCGCCTCGGACTGCGTCTCGGTCTCGAGCCCTCGGCGGCTCCCGCCGAGTGGCGTGCGTTCATGTAAGCGTGACGCGCCGCGTGGTGGCTGAATCCGTCTTTTCAGATGGATTCAGCCGCCCGCGGCCATCGTCCGCAGGGTACATTTGCCCTCGGAGGGTTTCGCATGATGCGCAAGTCGCTTTTGGCGCTCGCGGTGTTGATGGCCGCGATCGCCGCTTATTCGTTCGCAGCTTGCGGACCGACGAACACCGGCTTCGACAAGGACGGCGGTGATGGCGGTCAAACCGCGGACGTCACCGGGAGCGACGACAACCCCTTCAACTTCCAAGACGGCAACGCGGGAGATGGTTCGAGCTGCAACCTTCACTGCTCCTCCGACCTCCACGACGTGCTCGATTGCCACAACAACGTCGTGACGACGTGCCCGGCCGATCAGGGCTGCGGCGGCGCGAGCTGCGTGGCCGCGTGCGACGCGGCGAAGGCGAACAAGAGCAGCATCGGGTGCGACTACTACTCGATCGACCCGGACATCATCTCCGCGGGCACGGGCGCTTGCTTCGCGGCGTACATCGCGAACACGTGGAACGCCCCGTGTCGCTCAACGTGACGTGGGGCACGCAGACGCTCAGCGTCAACCAGATCGCGCGAAAGCCGAGCGGCAACGGATCGGCGATCCAATACACACAGCTCACCAACGGGCAGCTCCAGCCCGGCGACGTCGCGATCCTCTTCCTCGCGCGCTACGGGAGCGTCCTCACGAACTGCCCCGCGGGGATCACGCCGGGCGTCACGAGCGTCGACGCGGCGACGCACGGCACCGGCCTTGGCAAGGCGTTCCACATCGTCGCCGATCACCCGGTCGTCGCGTACGACATCTTCCCCTACGGCGGCGGTCAGAGCGCCGCGACGAGCGCGACGCTCCTCGTGCCGACGAGCGCGTGGGACGTGAACTACATCGGCGTGAACGCGTTCCGCAAAGACGTCGTCGTCGCGGAGGCGAACAACTTCCTCCAGATCCTCGCGTCGCAGGACAACACGCAGGTCACGATTCGTCCGGTGCAGGCGATCGTTGGCGGTGGCGGCGTCGCCGCGGCCCCGGCGAACCAGCCCGCGACGTACAACCTCAGCGCAGGGCAGTACCTTCAGCTGACGCAGTCCGCGGAGCTCACGGGCAGCGCGATCCTCGCGAACAACCCGATCGGCGTCTGGGGCGGCGCGACGTGCCTCAACATCGACGTGAGCGACACCGCGTGTGACTCCGCGCACCAGCAGTTCTTCCCCGTGTCGGCGCTCGGCCACGAGTACGTCGGCGTTCGCTACCGAAACCGAGGGACGACCGAGGAGACCCCGCCGTGGCGCCTCGTCGGCGCCGTCGACGGCACGGCCCTCACGTACGAGCCGAGCGCGCCCACGGGCGCTCCCGGCGCGCTCAACCGAGGTCAGGTCGCCGAGTTCAAGACGGCGGGACCGTTCGTCGTGAAGAGCCAGGACGATCAACACCCATTCTACATGTCGGCCCACATGACCGGCGGCGCCACGGTGAATCCCTCTGGCCGCGGCGATCCCGAGTTCGTCAACGTGGTCCCGCCCGCCGAGTACCTCGCGTCGTACGTCTTCTTCACCGACCCGACGTACTCGGAGACGAACCTCGTCGTCGTGCGCACGAAGGGCTCGGCCGGCTTCGCCGACGTGAACCTCGACTGCGCGGGAAACCTCACGGGCTGGCAGCCGCTCGGCTCGTCGGGCAACTACGAGTACACGCGCCAAGACCTCGTGACGGGCAACTTCGCCAAGGTCGGAAACTGCGACAACGGTCGCCACACGATCACGAGCACGCAGCCCTTCGGGCTCACGGTGTGGGGATGGGGAAGCGAGGCGACGAGCTTCCAGACGACGTACGTGAGCTACGCGTACCCCGCGGGCGCGAGCGTGCTCCCGATCAACACGGTCGTCGTGAATCCCAACGTGAATTGATCGCGAGGGCTCGCGATGCAGTCGCGAGGCCTCGCGTGTGGATCGAGTGTGATCCCGCGTGAAATGCCGGGGATCGTGATGGGTCGCGTTGGTACGGAGCGCGCATTGGGGCGCGCATGGTCTCGCGTTTCCTATTTGCGCTCGCGGGGGGCTGCGCGCTCGTCGCGTGCTCGTCCACCGATACGACCTCGACGCCGAGCGAGCCCGTCGCGTCGGAGTCGTCGGACATCACGACGACCGACGTCATCTCGCGCGCGCAGCAGTGGGTGAACGCGAAGCTCCTCTACTGCCAGTCGGCCAACCACCAGCACGACTACGACACCGCGTGCAGCTCGACGTGCAACCGCCAAGACAACCCCGACTGGGATCCGTACCGCAGCGACTGCTCCGGCTTCGTCTCGTGGGCGTGGGGACTTCCAGCGCCGGGCCGCGTGACGAGCCAGTTCGCCCCCGCGGACAACTCCGTCTCGCACGCCATCAACGCGATCGATCTCGAGCCGGGCGACGCGTGCAACTACCCGGCCGACCACATCATCATGTTCGTGAAGTGGATCACGAAGGGCAGCTCCGCCGAGTTCTACGAGGAGCCCGGGTGCAGCTCGTCGACGCCGTACGCGCACTCGTTCACGTCGAACGTCACGATCAGCGGCTCGACGATCCACGTCGCGTACGAGGGCATGACGTTCACGGCCATCCGCTACGACAAGATCCAGCCGCCGAACAACCCGCCGACGGGCTCGCTCGACACGGCGTCGTGCGACACGATCACCGGCTCGGCGCAGGATCCGGACGCGCCTTCGTCGCCGCTCACCGTCGATCTCACGTTCGACGCGCCGACCGGCAAGGCCGGCTCGGGCTCGATGAAGACGACGACGAACGCCAAGCACGCCTACTCGGTGAACATGCCGCTCGGCCTCCAAGACGGCGCGAAGCACAGCGTCTACGCCTACGGCACGGACACGTCGGACAGCACGCTCGCGCTCCTCACGAACGCGCCGAAGTCGTTCACGTGCGCGCCGCCCGCGATCCCGAAGGGCATCAAGCGACACGTCACGAGCCCCACCGCGATGAAGGCGTGGCAGTTCGATCCGCTCCTCGACGTCGCGAAGGAGCCGCTCGCCGCCGTGCAAGCGCTCCCGGTCGGACCCGATCTCCCCGCGACGCCCACGGTCGTCATCTCGGACGACGGCTCGCCCGAGGTCTGGGTCGTCGACGTCGCGAAGGACAGCACGCAGGTGCGGCGTCACGTCGTGAACCCGACGTCGCTCTCGGCGTGGCAGATGGCCGCGACGAAGTGGACCGCGGCGAAGGTGAACGCGCTCCCGCAAGGGATCGATTGGCCGCTCGCGCCGTTCGTCCTCCAAGGCACCGGCGCCCCCGACATCTACGTCATGGATGAGATGCCCGCGTCGCCGAGCGGCGACGGCGGCACCGGGACCGGCAACGGAAACGGTAGCGGCAACGGCAACGGAGACACGGGCGGCGGCTCGGGCGGCTGCAACACGGCGGGCGGAAGCGGCGACGCTTGGGCCATTGCGCTCGCAGCTCTCGCGATCGTCAAACGTAAAAAGTCGTAGTCGTTTCACCGCGACAGTTTCGAATCGCGTCGCAGCGGACATGCGGCAGCGAGACTTCCCGGCGGGGCCGGCACACTGGGTTTGAGCATGTGCTAGCCGCCAGACGTTGCCGCACGCGCGTCTTGACGCGTTCTGGAGGCGGCCCGGCCGCGAAGTCTCGCTGCCGCATGTAGGCGGCGGGGCTTAGACAAGACAGCTTGGATTGCGCTGACTTTCGCTTAGTCTCGGCCGCACCCCGCGTGCGGCGATTCTTCGCGCTCGAGCTCCTCGACAACCGTTACCCGCACCTCCACGGGCTGCGCGTGCTCGCGATCGTGAGCGTCGTGCAGTTTCACATCACGTCGATCTTCGCGCTCGAGCAGTCGATCCGTTTGGATCGCGACTGGGTCCTGAGCTCGCTCGCCGTCTTCTTCGGGATGGACCTGTTCTTCATCCTCAGCGGCTTCTTGATCGGCTCGATCCTCCTCTACTCGCTCAAGCACCAAGACTCGCAGAAGCACCCGATCCGCCGCTTCTACCTGCGCCGCATCTTCCGCACGTTTCCGTCGTACTACGTCGTCCTCACGGTGCTCGCGCTCGCGTACCCGCTCGGGCCGCTGCAGAAGAAGCACCTCGTGTGGGAGTACCTCTACGGGACGAATTTCTTCTCCACCGCGCGCTTCGACACGCTCATGTTCTGGGGCTGGTCGCTGTCGCTCGAGGAGCAGTTCTACCTCGTCGTGCCGCTGCTCTTCTTCTTGCTCCGGTTCATGAAGAGCGATCTGCAGCGCATCGGCTTCCTCGTCGCGCTCTGGGCGAGCGCGCTGGTCGTGAGGCTCGCCGTTTATTTCATGCACGAGGGCCCGTGGATCGACGTGTTCTTGTACGGCGCGCTCTACTTCAAGACGTACACGCGCTTCGACACGCTCGTGACGGGCATCATCCTCGCCGTCGTGCACGACAGATTCCGCGAGCCGATCGGGCGCTGGCTCCTGCACCCGTTCAATCGCGCGCTCGTCGCGCTGCCGTCGATGCTTCTTTTGTGGATGCTCGTTCGCCCGTACACGTTCGCGATGGGCAACCTGAATTTCTTCCACGTGTTCGCGTGGGGCACGATCACGACGCTCATGTACATGGGCTTCTTGCTCCTGCTCCTCCACGGCCACGGCCCCGTGCACGCGTTCTTGTCCGCGCCGATCTTCCGAAAGATCGCGACGCTCGGTTACGGCGTCTACCTCGTGCACATCCCGCTCTGCGACAACGTGGTGGTCCCGATGGCGCACGCGCTCGACCGAAGGCACGTGTCGCTCGCGTTGATCTGGCCGCTGTCACTCGTGGTCCTCTTGGCGCTCTCGGCCGCGGTCGCTTATTTGATGCACATCTTCATCGAGAAGCCGTCGCTGTGGGTGCGGGATCGATTTGCTGCGTAGGGGTGGCGCTCATTCGGGCGGATCTGAAGTGAGCTTGTGAACCCGGATGGTCGCGAAGATCGTCGCGAGCAAGAGGACGAAGCCGAAGGAGGCGGTCCACACGCCCCATTCGAGCGACGTGACGGGGGCGGTGACGATTCGGGTTTGGATCATGTGGTGCGTGACGAGCATGGCGAAGGGGGCGAGCGCGGCGCGGACTTGGAGCTTCCACGCGGCGAGCGCGACGATGAGGCCGAGGGCGGCGTCGAGCGGCAGGAGGTGCGGCGGGAGCGCGCCGCCGGAGAAGCCCGCGGTCCACACGCAGAGGTGAACGCAGAAGAGCGCGCCGAGGGCGAGCGGCGCGATGCGCGCGCGCGCCGTGAAGTCCGTTGCGAACCTGAGCACGAGGATGATCGCGCAGAGGAGCGCGGTGAACGCGAGGAACTGCGGAGCGATCGCGCGCACGAGGAGCAGCGAGCCGACCGCGGTGGCCCACACGAAGGACTCGCGTCGCATGAAGCGCGTCGCGAGGAGGAGCGGAAGCGGGACGAGCGCGGAGGCGTCCATCGCGCGCTGCGAGAAGAGGAAGACCACGTGCACGACGGCGAGAGCGCCCCAGATGGTCCATGTCGCCATGCGCGTGCGTCGCAAGACGGTGTGACCCCAGTCGCCGAGGGCGAGCTCGTGATCGATTTGACGTTTCGTCCACAGGCTCGCAGCGAAGAGAGCGAAGAGCGACGCCGCAGCCATCATGCCCCCGGAGTGCGCGCTCGCGTGCTGGACCATCCGAGGCACGAGCACGAGCCCGAGCGCGCCGAAAATGGGCACCGCGAAGGCCGACCTCGAGACGCGGAGGCGCATCGCGCGGGCGAGCGCGAAGAGCTTGAGGACGAAGCTCGCCATCCACACGAGCGACGCGACGAGCCCTGGGCTCCCGAGGAACGCGCACGTCTCGGTGTGAAGCGTGAGATCGCCCTGATAGACCACCGCGAGGAGCGCCAACATGACCGCTGGCCGCCTGAGCCCGATCCGAAAGAGGAGCGCCGCGCCGCCGATGAGCGTCCACGCGTAGAGCTCGACGACCGCGGGCACGCCGAGCTGCGCATACACGTGCCCCGCGCCCGCGAGCGACCCCGAAATCAGATTCACCCCGCGAAGCACCAACGCGGCGCTCAAAATGTACAGCGGGTTGTACTCGACGAACCAACGATGCAGCAGCTGTCGCGCGCTCATCCAACGCGACATTGCAACGCGAGTGCCGTCAAAAATTCCCGCAAATCAAATCAACCAAAACCCAAATCGCGCCAACCTGACAACGCCCGTTCCCCCGCATGACGAGCTGACACCGCTCCCCCTCGCTTTCGGCGAAGCCGAAAGCCGGAGGGGGAAGCTCGGCGAAGCCGAGCTGGGGGTGCCCAAACGAATCAAGGATCCAAAGGCGCCCCGAATCCAAGCTGCGGCGGCGGCACGTCTCGCCAACCGTCTTTTCCATCGGCGACCCACACGAGCGACTCGAGCTTCTGATCGAACTCGAAGCGCAAACGCGCCGGGCCTCGCTCGCCGGTCTCGAGGACGGTCACGTGGAGACCGGGGACTCGCACCTCGTCGCCCGCGTGGAGCGGCTCGTCTTCGGCGCGGAAGAGATCGTTCGGGCCGGTCGGGAAATAGCCGTGGCCCTTCGGCACGAGCAGCTCGACGACGCGATCGCTGCGGCGAATCATGAGCGCGTGCGGTGAAAGCGAGAGCACCCACCATCGCGCGGGGAGCCGGTTGTCGTCGGTGAGCGCGAAGGGGAGAAACAGGATGATCTCCCAGCTCGATCGCGCGAGGACGATCTTCGCCTCGGCGGGCTTGTCGTCGACGCGATCGCTCAGCGCGCGCGCGCGCGACAAGAACGCGCTCGACACGTCGTAATAGAGCTTCGAGCTGAGGCCGGTCGTGACGGGGCCGTGCACGAGGTGGAAGAACGCGACGAGGATCGCGAAGACGCCGAAATTCCCGCCCCGCGGCTTCCGCGCCGGCCCGTCGGCGGGCTCGACGACGAACCACGCGCGCTCGAGCACGAGCGCGGCGACCGGCGCGACGCCAAGGACGACGACGCCGAGCAAGCGCGCAGACGGCGCGACGCCGACCATCGGCACCATCGCGAGCGACGAGCCCACGATGCACGTGAGCGCCATGCGCCGGCGATCGTCCGGTTGATCCGCGAGCGTCGCGCGCAGACCCACCGCGAGCACGACGATCAGCGCGATGACCACGAGCGCCACGACCCAAGGCGCAAAGTCCATGACCCATCCCGAATCGGACGCGAGCCACGCGTCGACCGTCGTGCGCGCGAGCCGGCGCGGCATGCCCTCGACGAACGCCGCCGTCTGCGCGAACGGATCGCGATAGAAGCCCGAGCCGCGGTTTCCAAACCCGAGCGCGTGCCGCGTGACGAGCGTCGCGACCGCAGGGAGCGCGAAGGTCGACACGGCGAGCACGCGCCGCTCGAGAGACGCTCGCTCGAAGATCGCCGACGCGATCACGTAACCGCCGAACGCGAGCGCGTATTCGCCGCTGAGCATCGCGAGCGAGAAGAGCCCGACGGCCGCGAGCGCGTGGCGCGCGCCGCCGTGTTCGCGGAGGCGCTCGGTCGCCGCGATGCCGAGCGCGCCGAACACGAGCGCGATGAGCACCTCGCGGTTCGCGAGCCACGCGATCGGCGTCGCGTGACACGGCGCGAGCGCGAAGATCGCGGTCGCGACGATGGCCGCCTTGGGCTCGAGCCACTTGCGATAGAGCGCGCGCGCGGCGAGCACCGCGAACACCCACCACAAGAACGAGTGCGCGTGGTGGAGCGCGGGGAAGTCTCCGATCTTCAGATCGACCCAGCGCAGCACGCTCGCGAGCGGCCTGAAAAATCGGATCTCGAGGTGCGGGCTCGTCCACCAAGGGAGCACGCCGCGGTCGATGAGCAGCGCGCGATCTCCGTCCGCAACGAAGTTATACAGGTCGAACGGACTTCGCTTCGCGGGGAAGGTCCCGTGGACCATCGCCGCGTGGACGAAGTCGTCGAGCCAATACGGTGACGCAAGTCCTGGCAGATTCAGCAGGAATCCGAGGATCAGGACTATCCCCGTCGGCATACGCGATAAAATCGCTCGCACGTGTCCTCACCATAACGCGACGCGTGAGCGTTTTTTTAGAAACGCACTCCTTGCGACGGCTCAGCTTCTTACGTAAGGTTCTTCACCCCCGTGAAAGCAGCATCACTCCTTGCTTGTGCTCTCGTTCTCGCGGCCACCGGTTGCGCCACGTCGAGTGGAACGGATCTCGACGGCGGCGACCTCGACGCAGCGGTGAAGGCCGACGCGCCGAAGACCGACTCCGGTACGAAGGACAGCGGCTCGCAGCAGCAGTGCGTCTCGCAGTGCACGTCGGACACGGACTGCGAGAGCAGCTGTCCCAACGTGCCGAACGGCGTGAACTGCTGCGATACGTCGACGGGCATCTGCTACGCGTACTCGGCGAACGCTTGCCCCGCTCCGGTGCAAGACGCCGGCTTCGACTGATCGCGACGCGCATTGAGCGACCTGCTCGCGCCGATCGCGCTTCGTTCGGGAGGCTGGGCGAAGAACCGTCTCGTGCTCGCGCCGATGACGAACTGCCAGAGCCACGACGACGGCTCGCTCGGTGACGACGAGCTCCGGTGGCTCGCGCGCCGCGCGCGCGGCGGATTCGGGATCGTCACGACGTGCGCGTCGCACGTGTCGCGCGACGGCAAGGGCTTCCCCGGGCAGCTCGGGATCTTCGACGACGCGCTGCTCCCCGGGCTCGTGCGCGTCGCCGAGACGATCCGCGAGAGCGAGTCGCTCGGGCTCGTCCAGATTTATCACGGCGGGATCCGCTCCCTCGAGCCTCGCGACTGGGTGAACGACGCGAGCGAAGAAGACCTCGCGCGCGTCATCGAAGATTTCGCGGCCGCCGCGTCGCGCGCCGAGCGCGCGGGCTTCGCGGGCGTCGAGATCCACGGCGCGCACGGCTACCTCCTCACGCAGTTCCTCAGCGCCCTCAACGCGCGCACGGACGCGTGGGGCGGCTCGTTCGACAACCGCGCGCGCCTCTTGCTCGAGGTCACGCGCGCCGTCCGCGCCCGCGTGCGGCCGACGTTCGTCGTCGGCGTTCGCATCTCGCCCGAGGACTTCGGCAACGCCAAGGGCATGGACCTCGACGAGAGCCTCGAGCTCGCCAAACGCGTCGCGGATGAGTCCGTCGACTACGTGCACCTCTCGCTATGGAACGCGAAGAGAAACACGACGAAGCGCCCCGACGAGCACGCCGTCACGCTCTTTCGCGCGGCGCTCCCGCCCGAGGTGCTCGTGATCGCCTGTGGCGGAGTCTGGACGCGCGCCGACGCCGACGAGCAGCTCGCGCGCGGCGCGGATCTCGTCGCGCTCGGCCGCTCGGCGATCCTCAACCCCGACTGGCCGAAGCTCGCGGCGGATCCGGCTTGGGAGCCCGCTCGCCCGCCGATGTCGCCCGCGGACCTCCGGGCGCGCGACGTCAGCGACACGTTCGTGAAGTACTTGCGTAACTGGAAGAGCTTCGTCACCGAGGGTTGAGCCCAATGCGTGTATTATGCATCATTCTCGGAGCGGCCCTGTTCGGCTGCTCCTCCGCGCCGGATCCGGTGCCCGTCGCCGACGGCTGCGATCCGATCGTGCCCGAGCACTGCGGGTTTCCGTTCCCGAACGATCTCTGGCGCGACGCGATCGGTCACGTCGTCTTCGGCGCGAACACGCTCCCCGTCCCGACGATGGGCAAGGCGCTCGACCCGAAGACGTTCATCTCGTGGAAGGACGGCTTCTCGCCCGGCGAGATGGCGATGACGTTCTTGCCCGGCGCGACCGCGACCGGCATGCCGGACTCGGATCACATCGCCGACTCGGTCCTCGTGACCTCGCCGACGATCCTCATGGAGGCCGACACGGGCGTCCTCGTTCCGCACTTCGCCGAGATCGACATGGGCACGTTCCACGAGGACGACCAGGCGATCATGATCCACCCCGTCGCGCGCCTGAAGGACGGCACGCGCTACATCGCCGCGATTCGAAACATCGTCGACGCGACCGGCGCCGTCATCCCGCCGAGCGCGTCGTTTCAGGCCCTCCGCGACAATCGCACGACGACGTACGCGCCGCTCGAGGCGCGCCGCGGCCACTTCGAGGACATCTTCCGAAAGCTCCAGGTCGCCGGCATCGAGCGCAGATCGCTCCAGCTCGCCTGGGACTACACGACGGCCTCGCAGGCGAACACGACGAGCGATCTCCTCGCGATGCGCGACGACGCGCTCGCGACCGTGGGCACGCAAGGTCCCACGTTCACGATCGACAACGTGGAGAACGCGCCGAACCAGTGGCTCGCCAAGCGCCTCCACGGGACGATGAACGTGCCGCTCTACCTCAACCGCGGCGATCCCGGCGACGACGAGCACATCGTCCGCGACGCGAGCGGAAAGCCGATGAAGAACGGCACAGCGCCGTTCACGTTCGTCGTCCTCATCCCGCCGAGCGCCACGGACGCGACGCCCGCCGCGCTCCTCCAGAACGGCCACGGCCTCCTCGGCTTCTTGGACGAGGGCACGGACTCGTACTTCGCGCAGACGTGTGCACAATACAACTATGTCGGCATCGCCGTCGCGTGGGCCGGCATGGCGCACGAGGACAACCCGACGCTCATCGACGCCGTCACGCAAGACATGACGATCTTCCAGAACGCGGTCGATCGTCAGCACCAAGGCTTCGTGAACGCGCTCCTCGCGATGCGGATGCTCATGGGCGGGCTCGGGAGCGATCCGAACCTGCAGATGAACGGGAAATCGATCGTCGACCCGACGAAGCGCTTCTACCGCGGCGACAGCCAGGGCGGCATCTTCGGCACGACGTACATGTCGATCACGACCGACGTCTCGCGCGGCATGCTCGGCGAGCCCGGCGCGCCGTACGAGCTGCTCCTCGATCGCAGCCAGGATTTCTCCGGCTTCAAGCTCCTCATCCGCGGCTCGTTTCCGAACGGGCTCGATCAGCGGCTCGTGCAGGCGCTCATCCAGATGAACTGGGATCGCACCGAGCCGAACGGGTACGCGGAGCTCCTCTCGCCGTCGCACCGCGTGCTCATCGCCGACGCGCTCGGCGATCACCAGGTGACGCCGCTCGGCGCGCACTACATCGCGCGCACCATCGGCGCGAAGATGCTCAAGCCCGCGGTGCGCGAGATCTTCGGCATCGCCGACGCGGACGGCCCGATCACCGACGGCTCCGCGGTCGTCGAGTACGACTTCGGCCTCGCGCCCGCGCCGCTCACGAACATCCCCGCGAGCGACGGAACCGATCCGCACGGCGAGGTGCGCTTCCTGAAGCCCGCGATGGATCAGGAGAACGAGTTCTTCCGCAACGGCGACATCGCGGGATTCTGCAGCGGCACCTGCGACCCTACGTGAGCTCGCGGAGGGCTTGTTCCAGTTCTTCGTCGTCGGCGCCTTCGGCGGCGCGCTCGAGGGCGATGCGGAGCTTGGGCTCGGCGGTCGTCTTGGCGACGTCGGCTAGGCGGAGTTTGTCGGTCTCGGCGAGCGAAGGTACGAGGGCGATCGCTGCGGCGGCGCGCTGGATCGCGGGCTGAGCAGGATCTTCCGCGACGCGCCACAGGTGCTCGGGCATGACCGCGGCGGTGCGGAGGGTCGCGGTGGCGCCCGAGCCGAGCGCCTTGAGCTTCGTCATCCAGTCGCGCACGTCGAGATCGCCGCGCGCGAGCAGGAGCGCCTGATCGGTGACCTGCCCCGCGCCCTTCGAGAGGCCGACCGCGTCATGGATGCGCTGCACGACCATCGCGATGCGGTCCTCGTCCGACATCGGCAGGCGAATCTCGCGCCCGGACACGACGAGCTCGACGCCGAGCACGCGGCCCTTGCCGCTGCCGCGCTCGAAGCGCCGCACGGTGAGGATGTCCTTCGCCGCGATGAACTCGCGCGTCCCGAGCCACTGGACGAGCACACCGTCGACGCCGACCGTGACCTTCGCCGGCACCATGAACAAGCCCGCGACCGCGATCAAGAGCAGCGGCAGAAGGGCGGGAAACGCGGGCTTTCCGAGCATCGTGCCGACCATGATGACCGGCACGAGCAGGAGCGGCGCGAAGCGGAGGTGGGAGTGCACGATCGCGAGCGAGCCCGCGCGGTACGACGCCGTCGTCTGCGACGGATCGAACCCGAGCTGCTTGAGGAGCGCGTGCGCGGACTCCTCGTCGTCGACCACGAAGTCTTCATCGAGCTTCCCGTCGAGGGCGACGCGTACGATCGAGTTGTTGATGTTCGGCAGGAGCTCCGCGCGCTTCACTCGCTCGCGCGGGATGCGCTCGTCGTCGACGAGGAGCGACGACGCGTCGGTCGCGACGTGCACGGGCTCGAGCCGCGCGCGCGGCCTCCGTCGCCACGCGTACGTGAAGGCGAACACGCCGAGGATGGCGAGGTGCGGCGCGAGCACCGCGTACGGCACGCCCGTCACCATCCACGCGAGCGTGAGCATCAGCGCGGCCGCCCACGGAATGCACGACGCCGCGGTGACCCAAGGGTTTCTTCTGACGCGCTGCGCTTTCATGGCTTCCAACTCTCGAACGCGACCGGCGCGCCGATGTCCTTGCCCGGCGCCGGGTACTGCTCGATGCGCTCGGCGAGCCACTGGTACCACTCGCCGAACGTCGCGCCGAGCGCGCTCCGGCGCGCGACGACGACGGGCTTCATCCGCTTCCAGCTCGCGCGCACGTAGCCGCCGCACAGATGATCGACGAGGTGGAGCGGCAGGAGCCGATGATAGACGAGCACGCCCAGCGACTCGAAGACGTGGCTCACGGCGTAGAAGGAGTCCATCACGTCGCGATTCGCGAGGAGCTCGTCGGCGGCGGACCCTTCCGGGAGCTCGACGATGCGCGCGATCGCGCGCGTGAACTCGGCGGTCTGCATCGTGCGCACGAGCTCGGCCGCGGCGGTGAGCTGGCGCGTGCGCTGCCACTGACGAATCGTGAGCGTGCCGAACACGAGCGCGACGACGACCGCGAAGAGCGGCGCGAGCGCGACGAGATCGAGCGTCCTCATCGCGGCGGCACTCGCTGCGCGCGCGCGAGCATCGGCGCCCACGCGTCGCCGTGTTTTTCGAGTCGCTCGATCGCCTGGTCGAGCGAGAACTGGTTCGGCTTGATCCCGTCGAGCTCGTCCCACTCGACCGGCAGCGCGACGGGCGCGTTCGCTCGCGCGCGCGTGGAGTACGGCGCGACGAAGGTGGCGCCCTTCCCGTTGCGGAGCCAGTCGATGAAGATCTTCCCCTTGCGCTTCGCCTTCGACGCCGTCGCGAGGTATTTCTCGGGCTGATCGCGCACGATCCCCTCCGAGAGCTCGCGACAGAAATCGCGCGCGCGGTCCCACGTGATCGTGCGCTCGACCGCCGCGCAAATGTGGAGCCCCTTGCCGCCGGTCGTCTTCACGAACGACTCGATCTTCACGTCGCCGAGCCGCTGCCGGATTGTGCGCGCGGCCTCGACGATCGCCGTCCACTTCACGTCGGGATCCGGATCGAGATCGAACACGAGCAGATCCGGCTCGTCCTCGGCGTGCGCGCCCCACGTGTGGATCTCGAGCACGTTCATCTGCGCGAGCTGACGGAGCCCGATCACGTCGTCGAGCACGAGCCGGTTCGATTCTCCGCTGGCGTCGATCACGTCGATCTTGCGAAGGCCGGGCGGGAGCTTGCCGTCGACGTGCTGCTGGAAGAACCCGCGCTTCCACCCGTGCGGGCACCTCCGCAGATTGAGCGGCCGGTTCGCGACGTGCGGGAGCATCCACTTCGAGACCTTCACGTAATAATCGTGCAGGCGCTGCTTGGTGACGCCGCACTCGGGGTAGAGGAGCTTCTCCGGGTGCGTGAGCTTCGGCTCGGTCACGATCCCGAGGATATCACCGCCCTCCGGCGGCCTCGTTCAGCTGGGGAAACGCCGCTTCAAGTCGCTCAGCGAGACCGCGGGCGCGTACAGCGGTGTAAGGCGGTCGTCGCAGATCTCGTAGATCGTCGAGCCGTCCTCGGTCTGCGCCTTGATGGCGCGGAGCCCACCGCGAAGCTCGCGCGTCACGATGCGAGCGCCCGTCGTGTGCTCCTTCACGTCGAACCCGCACGCGACCTCGTCGGGCGAGATGTCCGAGGCGTATCGACCTGGCATGGGGACACATTACGCCAAGCGCCCATACGCGCGCTCGTGGCATCTTGCCTCGGTTGCAACTCCAACTATCTCACTGCGGAACGCGCGCCAGCTGGCCGTTCGAGCTCGCATAGTAGAGGCACGTCTCGTCCGTCACGAGCTGTACGGGTGTGAACGCGGGGACGATCTTCTGCGCGGTCCCGTCTGCCAGCGAGATCTTCAAGATCGACTTGTTGCCGGCCGCGAACACAGCGGATTGTCCGACGGCGATTGGGCCGTTCGCCTCGACGCCCAACGATTGAGCCGAGCCGCCGCTCTTCGGTACGTGCTCGACCGTGCTGCTCGTCGTGCTCCAATACACGGACGTCTCGTCGACAGCGAGCGCCGTAGGCCAATCGCCGTAAGAGCTAGGGTCGGCGCCCACGGTGAGGTCGGCGCCGTACACGCGCTCGCCGGTCGTCCAATAGATCCGTGAGGCGTCAGCGTGCGCGTCGACGACGGGCCCCGTGGGCGGTGTGTTCAGATCGAGCAAGGTGAGGACGCCACCAGCTTTTGGAAACAAACCGAACGTCGCAGGGTCGACGAGCACGACGAGCGTCGTGTCGTTCGCCGCGATCAGCCCGTTCGAGCTCTTCGTAAGCGGTGCGAGTGCGCTGCCGAGATCGACGACGCTTCCTCCGTTCTTGTCTTGCGCGAACACCTCACCGAGCGAGTTGGCCCAATAGATCGTGGTCGCGTCGACGATGAAACGTCCATTGATGGCGTCGTCGTCGTCGAACGTGACGACGTCCTCGACGGCGCCGCCGCCCTTCGGCATGCGCGAGAGCACGTTCCACACCCGCAAGTAGTAAACGCTCGATTCGTCGACGACGAACGGCTCGTTCACCACGCGCGAGTTCGGGGACGTGAGGTAATCGACCGCAAAGCACGGCGGGGGCGGTTGCGGCGGTGGCGGCGCGGCATCCGCGCGGCTTGCTCCGCCGAGGTCAGTCCGCGCCCCACACGCCATGAGCGCGGCGGCCACCAAAACGCGACGAGTCATCGCTAGTCGAATGGCCAGTCAGCGCGACATCTATCGCGCCGCGTCTGAAGACCTTCACCCCTGACAAGAACACGCGTCGATCGGCACGTGGTCGTAGAGCGTGGTCCCAGCGCAGACGAGCGTGAGCGTCACGTTCGTGCAATCTCGGGTTCCCAAGGCCGTCGCCAGGTCGTTGACGTTGGTCGAGGCGACGCAAAGCGCGTCCGACGTACGTACGAACGTCAGGACATCCGTGGAGATGCCGACCTTCTCTCCACCTGGGCACGCGTAATCGACCTTGATGAAGCTCTGCGGCGGATTGCGCGGTGCAAGCGACGTATCGGGGACAGCGGGCGACGGTGCCGGGACGTCGAAAGTGAGGTTGTTGCCAGCATTGACCGTCAGGCTGCAGTCCGTGTTCGAAGCACCGCGTACGTCGAGCGCCTCCTGGACGTAGATCGCGCAACCGCCGCCGCACGCGCCAAGCAGCGCGACCCCCACGATGAGCACCAGGGTCAAGCCAAGCAGGTAGCGCAAGCCCATCACAGTAGCGTCGCTGCGTGGTGCCGCCACGCGCGACAGCCAACGTCTCACGCAACCGTCACTTTTCCTGTCTTGGGCGCCCCCGATCCGAATCGAACGGATGACCTCGGTTTTAGGAAAACCTTGCTCTATCCAACTGAGCTACGGGGGCTTGAAGCTCATTTAGCAGACGAGGGCAGCCCTGCGGAACGGACGTTTGCGTCGCGGTTTGAGCGGGCGGCGAGGAGGGCGAAGTCACATGCGTGACCGCAACCGGTGGGACGTCTGACGCGTATGCGCTTCATGAAGCGGCTTCTTCTGGCTTCCGCGGCGACGGTCGTCGTCACGACCTCGGGCGCGGGGAGCGTCTCGGCGGATGCGCCGCGGGTGCCGGTCGTCGTCGAGCTCTTTTCGTCCGAGGGGTGCTCGTCTTGTCCGCCTGCGGACGCGGTGCTCGCGAAGCTCGATCGCGAGCAGCCGGTCGCGGGGGCGGAGGTGATCGCGCTCGAGCTCCACGTCGATTACTGGAATCGGCTCGGGTGGACCGATCCGTTCTCGCAGGCGTCGTTTTCGGCGCGGCAGAGAATGCATGCATACTTCATGCATTCTGCGAGCGTCTACACGCCGCAGATGGTCGTCGATGGGCGTGACGAGCTCGTCGGGTCGAACGAGTCGGGCGCGCGCGCCGCGATCGAGCGCGCCGCGCGATCACCGCATGTCTCGGTCAGGCTCGCGCGCGAAGGCGACGCGATCGCGATCGACGTCGGCGCGGCGCCGAGCGGCGAGGGGGCGGCGCACGCGATGCTCGCGACGACCGAGCGCGGCCTCCGCACGAACGTGACCGCGGGCGAGAACCGCGGCGAGACGCTCGCGCACGGACCCGTGGCGCGCTCGCTCCGCTACGTCGCGGATCTCGGCGCGAGCGGCCTCCACACGCGCGTCACGCAAGCTCGCGCGGCGGGCACGCGCGTCGTCGTGTTCGTCGAGGGGCGCGATTCGCTGCACGTACTCGGCGCCGCGGCGATAGAGTGATCGCCCGCACATGAACGTGAAGCTCTACTCGTATTGGCGATCGTCGTCGTCGCAGCGCGTGCGCATCGCGCTCGCGTTCAAGGGCATCGAGCACGAGCTCGTCCCCGTGAATCTCCTCGGCGGCGAGCACGCGTCCGCGGAGCACCTCACGCGCGCGCCGAGCGGGTACGTCCCGGCCCTCGAGATCGACGGCGAGGTCTTCGTCGAGTCGGTGGCGATCATCGAGCTCCTCGACGAGCTCTTCCCCGAGGTGCGCCTCTATCCGAAGGACGCGCGCGATCGCGCACGCGTGCGCGCGCTCGTCGAGACGGTGAGCTCCGGCATCCAGCCGCTCCAGAACCTCAACGTGCTCCTCCGTCACTCGAACGATCACGACGCGCGCAACGCCTGGGCGAAGCACTACAACGCGCGCGGGCTCGATGTCTTCGAGCGCCTCATGGAGCGCGGGCGCGAACGAAACCCAGGGCGCTTCGCGTTCGGCGACGCGTTCTCCGCGGCGGACGTCTTCTTGATCCCGCAGGTCCTCTCCGCGAAGCGCTTCGGCGTCGATGTCTCGAAATTCCCGCTCGTCAGCGCGGCGATCGCCGCGACCGCTGACCTACCGTTCGTGAAGAGCGCCGCGCCCGAAGCGCAACCCGACGCGCCGCGCTGAGACTATCCCAATCGTCACTTGTCGCCCGATGGGTGACGTGGCTCCATCCGCGCACCCAAAACCAAAAAGGGGGTTTTCATGTCGACGAACACAGCGTTGTTGATCGAGTGGGGCATGCCGATCGAGGGCCGCGAGACGAAGGCGCTCGAAGAGTTCATGAACCATGTCGCGTGGTGGACCGAGCTCAAGACATCGGGCAAGATCGCCGACTTCAAGATCTACGGACCGCTCACCGGCAATCACGCGGACCGTGCGGGCCTCGTCATCGTCGAGGGCACCCAGAAGCAGATCACGGATCTCCACATGGGCGAAGAGTTCCGCGCGCGGTTGAACCACGTCATGCTGGTTGGTCACAACATTCGCGTGACTCTTTGCGAGACGGGCGAAGCGATGATGCCGCGCATGCAGCGCTACGGAAAGGCCGTCAAAGAGCGCCTCGGCTAGTCTTCGACGTCCACGGGTGTGCCGTCGGCGACGAGGGATCCGATCTCGTCGATCTCTGCGTCGTCGACGGCGATGCACCCGAGCGTCCAGTCCACGGTTTTGTGGGTCTCTTTCCATTCGCGCTGCGGCGGCGCGCCGTGGATGCCGATGTCGCCGCCGATGGTCGCGTCCTTCGGGAGCTCGCCGCTCGCCATGAGCTTCGTGAAGCGCGCGCGGTCCTCGGCGTTCGGATAGTCGAGCCGCATGAAGAGGTGGAACTGCGACGGTTGGTGCATGGTGACGTGGTAGTGCCCGACCGGCGTGACCTTGTCGCCCTCGCGGTGCTTGTAGCCCGCGCCGCCGGGACCGATCGCGACCTTGTACGTCTTCACGAGCGCGTCGCCGCGATAGAGCGCGAGCTCGTGCGCGTTCTTCTTGATGAGGATGCGCGTCGCTCTCTGCGTCTGCGGCGCGTCCGCTGAAGCGATCACGGTCACGAGCACGAGCACGAGCACGATCGAGCGAGGAGCGGAGGACCACGGCCGTTCGACACGCGGCGGGGGCGCTATATTGGCCCCCGCGAAGATGATCCCGGAGGCGCTGCAGACCAAGCTCGACAGTTTGCCGGCGAAGCCTGGCGTCTACATCTTCAAGGACAAAAAGGCCGCGATCCTCTACGTCGGCAAGGCCAAGAGCCTCCGGAGCCGCGTCCGCAGCTACTTCCAGGAGGGCGGCAGCGACGACCGGCAGTTTCTCCCGTTCTTGCAGCGCTCGGTCGCCGATCTCGAGACGCGCGTCACCGCGTCCGAGAAGGAAGCGGCCATCCTCGAGGCGAACCTCGTCAAGCAGTACCAGCCGCGCTTCAACATCAAGCTGCGCGACGACAAGAACTTCATCTCGCTGCGCCTCGGGCTCGATCACCCGTGGCCGCGCCTCGAGGTGGTGCGCAAGGCGCAGGACGATCCCGCGCGCTATTTCGGTCCGTACCACTCGGCGACCGCCGCGCGACGCGCGCTCGGCCTCGTGAACAAACACTTCCAGCTCCGCACGTGCGGCGATCTCGAGCTCACGTCGCGCAAGCGGCCGTGCCTGCAATATCAAATCAAGCGCTGCCCCGCGCCGTGCGTCTTCGACGTCGACAAAGCCTGGTACGCCGATCAGGTGCGCGCCGTCGCGATGTTCCTCGACGGGCGCCACGACGAGCTCTCGCGCGAGCTCGCCGCGAAGATGAAGGAGGCCGCCGCCGACGCGCGCTTCGAGCTCGCCGCCGTGTACCGCGATCAGCTCCGCGCGATCGAGAACGTGCGCGAGGAGCAGCGCATCGTCACCGAGGACCTCGCCGACCGCGACGTCATCGGCTTCTATCGCGAGGGCGATCTCGCGGAGATCGCGCTCCTCCAGGTGCGCGAGGGGCGCCTCGCGGACGTCGTCACGTTCTCGCTCAAGAACGCCGAGATCCCCGACGAAGAGATCGTGTCGGGATTTCTCACCGAGCACTACGGCGAGCGCGCGGACGTGCCGCCCGAGATCGTGGTCCCGCTCGCGTTCGAGGGCGAGACCGGCTTCGAGGAGTGGAAGAAGACGAAGGTGCTCCTCCCGAAGCGCGGCGCGCGCGTGCAGCTCTTGGACCTCGCGCGCGACAACGCGCGCCACGCGTTCGTCGAGAAATCGCGCACGACCGACGACGTGCAGGAGCGGCTCGCGCAGCTCCAAGAGCGCCTGCGATTGCCGACGCTCCCGCGGCGCATCGAGTGTTGCGACATCTCGCACCTCGGCGGCGGCGACGTGGTCGGCGCGGTCGTCGCGATGCAAGACGGCCAGCTCGACAAAAAGCACTACCGCACCTTCAACGTGAAGGGCCCGAGCGGGAGCGACGCGCGAAACGACGACTACGCGGCGATGTACGAGGTGCTCGCGCGCCGGTTCCGGCGCGGTCAGCGCGCGCAAGAGGCGACGCTCGCGGAGAAGGCGATCGTCCAAGAGGCCTCGGGCGCGCGCCCATCGAACGGCTCGAACGGGGAGACCGAGTGGGAGCTCCCGGATCTCTTCGTCGTCGACGGCGGACGGGGTCAGCTCGCGGTCGCGCTCGCCGCGGCGCGCGATCTCGGGCTCCACAATTTGCCGATCGTCGCGCTCGCGAAGGAGCGCGATCTCTTCCCGCCGAAGCCCAAGGTCTTGAAGTTGATCCCCGAGACCGAGAAGCCCGCGCCCGAGCCGGAGCCCGAGCCGGAGCAGGAGCCGGAGTCCGCGCCGCCGACGGTGGTCGACCGCGTCTACCTGCCTGGCCAAAAGAACCCGATCCCGCTGAAGAGCCACTCCGCGTCGCTCTTCTTCCTCGCGCGCCTCCGCGACGAAGCGCACCGCTTCTCGAACCGCGCGCGCGAGCGCCTCGGCAAGGCGCGCCGCTTCAAGTCGGCCCTCGACGATCTCCCGGGCATCGGGCCCGCGCTGAAGCGCTCCCTCCTCACGACGCTCGGGAGCGTCGCCGCGATCCGCGCGGCGACCGACGAGGAGCTCTTGAAGGTCCCCGGCGTCCGCGTAAAGCACGTCGAAGTCCTCCGAAAGCTACGCTAAGGTTTCGGGCGTGCGGCGCGCCTTTATTTCCGCGGTATTGATCGCTGCGGGCGCCATCGCCGCCGCGAGCGCCGCGTGCGACGGCGGCTCTCAGCCGACGACCGACGCCGCCGCGGACGTGCCCTACGAGGCGCCGCCCGTCGAACCCTTGCAGACTGCAACGATCACCGCGACGGTCGCGAGCACGCGCTTCGTCACGCGCGAGCACTTCCTCGCGAGCGCCGAGATGCAGATCAGCGGCGAGCCGTTCGCCGAGGACATGACGCCGCGCAGCTCGCGGGGTACAGCCGCGATCACGTCCCGTCGGATCTCTACTTCGATCCGAACACGGACGGGGGCTCGCCGTGGATCGATCTCCCGGGCTTCTCGACCGCCGTGGAGTCGTACGAGTACTCGAAGCAGCCGATGAACAACGTCGCGCTCGAGTCGGGCGCGGGGACGTCGTTCGTCTACGGGCCGATCGTCAACGCGAGCAATGCGGGCGGCGCGCAGGCCGTCGCGAACCTCGCGACGCTCGTTCAACACTTCGCGCAGGGGAGCGCCGCCGCGGGGCGGTTCGTGTTTCCGCCGAACACGTTCCCGTCGAACCCCGGCGCGCTCCTCGGCAATCGCACGAGCGGCGATCCGAACCCGAAGGGCACGGGGAAGGGGACCGAGAACCCGCTCGGCTGGCCCGGCATGCTCCCGACGACGCACCCGTATCGGAGCTTCGATCCGTCGATCGATCCGACGAGCGCGGTCGACCTCTACTGCGCGATCAGCTCGGACGACGATCCGGGCGCGACCGGCGCGCTGAGCTCCGCGGACTACGAGTGCGAGCTACACGACGCTGCACCTCCGCGATCACGCGTCGCAGATCGAGCCCACGGTCACGCCTGGCGCCGACGGGTTCAGCGCGTGGAAATTCGGCCTGTGGGTGATGAACTACTTGCAGGTGATGCACGACGTGAACGAGGCCGGCGTCGCGACGCGTCGCCGAGTCGGATCTCGCGAGCGTCGGCGCGCCGAACAACCTCGTGAGCGGCGTCGACGGCGACGGCGCGCCCACGGCGCAGGGCACGTTCATCGGGTCGAGCAACATCGAGGGCTTCCAGGCGCAGATGTTCATCGGCGAGGTCGACGACCGCGCCGAGGATTGGCTCATGCACCTCTCGACGAGCGACGGCGTGACGCTCTCGGGCTTCGCGACGCTCGCGGACGCGCTCGCGTACGACTACGGCGCGCCGCTCCGCTGGTTCCCCGCGAAGATCGCCGTCACCGAGACCGACGACGGGACCGCGTTCTTGAAGCCTTCGTACGCGCTCGGCGACTCGAGCTCCGACCTGCTCGATCTCGCGGGCGTCCTCCTCGGCTACTCGACGTTCTACGCGCTCACCGACACCGCGAACCGGGACGTCGGCGGCTCGCAGCCCGCGCGCGTCGTCTTCGACGGCGATCCGTTTCCAGCGGACAATCAAAAAGCCGACGGCGAGGCGACGCTGCACGATCGCGCGCTCGCGATGCTCCGCGTCGCGGTCGTCGATCTCGATCGGATGCACGCCGATCCGCAGAGCGGCGTCCTCGTCGACTCGGTCACGATCACGGGCCAAGGCGCGACCGCGCAGCGCGGGACGACCGTGTCGACGACCTCGCGTGGCGTACGCGATCCTCGCGCTCCGAACGACGCTCCGCGCGACGAGCTCGCAGCTCGAGCTCTACTCGAACAACACGCCCGACACCGCGATCGCGTCCACGCCGCTCGACGCGCTCCCGCTGAACCACCCGTCGAACGGCCACGTTCTCGCAGCGCACGAAGGCGATCCTCCAGGCGCAAGGCGATGTCCTCTACGACCACCTCACGGACGCGACCGGGCGCGCGTACACGGGGTGGGACGTCTCGACGTCCGCGCCGGTGGATCAAGCCGACACGCTCGACGCGCACACCGCGGCGATCCGCGGCCTCTTCGCGATGTACCTCGCGACGGGGAACGTGAAATACCGAGACCGCGCGATGGCGGTCTACGCGCGCATGGACGCGACGTTCTACGATCCGAGCGCGCGCATCTACGGCGCGACGCCCGCGCCCGTGACCGACGTCGACTTCACGCCGGTGCGCTTCGCGCTCCTCCAGAGCGCGCTCCGCGACGTCTACGAGCTCGTGATCTCGCGCCCCGGGCCCGCGCACGATCAGCTCGAGCCGCTGTTCGAGTCGCGCGTGGCGCGTTTGAACAAGCTCGTGCTCAACGGGTGGGACGACCGCAACCAGGACCGCGTCGTCGATTGGCCGAACGAGTGCATCGACGTCGTCTCGGGCCTCCCGCGCGGCGGCCTGCAAATGGCCGAGCGCACGCTCTCGGGCGAGACGGGGAGCAAGCAGGACATCATCGGCATCACGACGAATCGAATCGCGACCTCGGATCGCGAGCACGACTGCGTGCCCGAGGTCGACGACGCGCACTTGCCCTCTGCGCTCGCCGCGCAGGTCACCTTCCACGTGACGAGGCCATGATCACCCTCGGAAAGCGGCTCTCGCTCATCGCGCTGCTCGCGTGCAGCTCGACGCCGGTGGGCGCGCCGGGCGGCTACGCGCAGCACACGTCTTCGATGGCGCTCTCGCGCGACGGCAAGACGCTCTTCGTCGTGAACCCCGACGCCGACTCGGTCGCGCAGATCGACGTCGCGTCGCGCGCGCTCGTCCGCGAGATCCTTCTGTCGAATACGCACCCCGCGCCGGACGCTTCGGGCGCGTTCACGCCCGCGATCATGCCGCGCTCGGTCGCGCTCTCTCCGGACGGCGCGACGCTCTGGGTCACCGGCGAGCGCTCGGGGAAGCTCCACGTCGTCAACCTCGCGGAGCAATCCACGTTCGCAATTTCCGTGTGCAGCGAGCCCGTGGGGCTCGTCGTCTCGAACGACGGGAAATCGGTCTACGTCGGGTGCACGCAGGACGATCTCGTCGCGCGCGTCGACGCGTCGAGCCGCACGGTCGCCACCACGGTGAAGGTCCCCTCCGAGCCGTGGGCGCTCGCGTTCGACGCCGACGGAACGACGCTCTACGCGACGCATTTCCTCGCGCCCGCCGTGACCGCGATCGATCCGAACGCGATGGTCGTGATGCGCACGTCGCCCATCCCGGACGTCGCCCCGCGCGGCGACAAGCGCCTCGCGCACGGAGAGCCCCGCGGCCTCTACGACGTCGCGCAGCAGCCCGGCGCGACCGAGCTCTGGATCGCGCACGCGCTCCTCGGGACCGACACCTCGCAGCCCGATCTCGATTTCGAGTCGACGACGTTCCCGACGATCACGGTGACGGACGCGAGCGGCGCGGTCCTTCGCACGATGTCGACGAACGCGCAGGACGTGCCCGGCCTGAACGGCGCGTTCGCGGACGTGGTCTCGGGGCCGCACGCGCTCGCGTTCACGCACGACGGCGCGTTCGCGCTCATGGTCGATCAAGACAGCGACGACGTCCTCGTCGTCGACGCGCGCGCCCACGTCGAGTCGTCGCTCGTGCGCCCGCTCCCCGGCCACCAACCCGAGGGCATCGTCATCTCGGCGGACGACACGCTCGCGTTCGTGCAGGAGCGCAACACGAACGACGTCGTCGTCCTCGCGCTCGATCGCTCGAGCGGCTCGCTCGTCGCCACCGTGGACGGCGCCGCGATCCCCACGCTCACGAGCGACCCGATGCCCCCCGACGTCCGCGCGGGCCAGCACCTCTTCTACTCGGCGAACAGCGACGAGTACCCGATCACGCGCAACCATTGGGTTGCATGTGCGACGTGCCACATGGAGGGCCGGAGCGACGCGGTCACGTGGCTCTTCGAGCCCGGTCCGCGCGACACGCCGACGAACGCGGGCGGCATGCTCGGCACGGGCTTCCTCTTCCGCACCGCCGACCGCGTGAAGGTCCAGGACTACTGGCGCACGATCGACATCGAGCAAGGCGGCGTCTTCGACCCGAACGACGCGGCGACCGCGAAGCAGCTCGATCTCATCGCGACGTACGTGAACTACGGCATCCCGCTGCCGGTCCCGCCGACCACCGACGCGACGCTCGTCGCGAAGGGCGCCGCGATCTTCCAGTCCGCCGGCTGCGCGACGTGCCACGGCGGGCCGCGCTTCACGGACTCGGGCGGCGGCAACGCGTCGCTCGATCTCGGCGGCCCCGTGCTCCTCCACGACGTCGGCACGTGCGTCACGAGCGACTTCCCCGACGTGGCGCACGACGACATCGACGGCAACGCGCGCGCGGCGTGCGCCTTCGACACGCCGTCGCTCAACGGCGTCGCGTCGAGCCCGCCGTACTTCCACGACGGGAGCGCGAAGACGCTCGCCGACGCCGTGAGCCGCATGCTCGAGCCCTCGCACGCGGGCGCGCTCTCACCCGACGATCTCGCGGCGCTCGTCGAGTACGTGCGGTCGTTATGAAGCGCGCGCTGCCATCGCTCTTCGCGTTCGGCTTCACGTGTGCGTGCTCGTCGAAGCCGCCGCCCGCGGCCGTTCCGTGCGTCGTGCATTTCTCCGGCGACGTCGACGACACGATCACCGGCGCGACCTGCGGCGTCACGAACGGCGACGCGGGCAGCACGTTCAGCGCTCACGCGAGCGGCGCGAACGTCTCGAGCTTCGACGTCTCGATCGATCTCGCGTCGGTCGCGTCGAGCTGGACCGCGTCGGCCACGACGGGCGACGCGGGCTGCGCGTTCAGCGGTGGAAGCGCGGACGTCCCGACGGGGAGCATCGAGCTCGCGCTCGATCCGACCGACGCCGGCGCGACCGTTCACGGCACGCTCACGATCGTGATGCTCGTCCACGCGCCGCCGAGCACGAATTGCGGGCCGCGCGACGTCGAGAACGTTGAATTGACCTTCTGAGCTGCTAGCCTCGCTGTGTGGGAGTGAGTGAGCGGGAGCTTCGCCGAATCTTTCGGTCGCTGGTGCTCGGGCTGTCGACTCCCGCGGTCGCCGCGGCGTGGGCCGCGTGCAGCCCGACCCCCGACACGCCCGACGCGGGCCCCGACGCCACCGACGACGTGACGACGACCTCGGACGCGTCGGACGGCGGGCTCGGTTTTCCCGAAGGCTCGTACATCGACTCGTACGTGCAATGGTGCGAAGCGGGCGCTCCGCAGTTCATCACGATCGCGGCGTATTCGTGCAACGACATCCTCTACGTGCCGTGCGGCCTGCCGGCGGACGACGTCATCATGGACGCGGCGACTGCCCTCGCGCCGAACCAGATCAATCGCTGCGATCAGGTGTGCAAGGGCTACAACGGAAAGTCGTGCGAGGTCCTCACGTACGGCCAGATGCAGCTGCTCTTCGCCGCGCTCGACGCGGGTGATGCGTCCGCGTTCGGTGCCGACTCCGGCGCCGACGGGGGCACGACCACGGATCCGGACGCGGCGACCGACGGTCCCGATCCGAACGCGATCCCCCCGATCGACTCGCCGCTCTGGGTCTCGTGCGACTGCACGAGCGGCGGCCGACGGCCCGCGGGTCTTCGCGCTCGCCGGCCGTGCGCGCGCCCGGCAGAATCGAGGGCCGGCGAGTACTTCGCGTCGATGGCCCACCTCGAGGCCGCGTCGATCCCCGCGTTCCTCCGCATGCGCGCGGAGCTCGCGTCGCTCGGCGCGCCGCGCGCGCTCCTCCGCAAGGTCGATCGCGCGATCCGCGACGAGCAGCGCCACGCGCGCGTCGTCGGCCGCCTCGCGAAGAAATTCGGCAGCGGCGTCGAAGCGCCGCGCGTTCGCCGCTTCCGCGCGCGCGGCGTCGAGGCGATGGCGCGCGAGAACGTCGTCGAGGGCTGCGTCCGCGAGACCTTCGGCGCGCTCGTCGCGACGTGGCAAGCCGCGAACGCGCGCGATCCCGAGGTGCGCCGCGCGATGGAGCGCATCGCGATCGACGAGACGATGCACGCGGCGATCTCGGCGCGCGCCGCGTCGTTCCTCGCGAACAAGCTCGACGCCCGCGCCCGCGCTCGCGTGGAGCGCTCACGCCGCGCCGCGATCGAAGAGCTCCGCGCCGCGATGAGCGTCACGCCGCACCCGGATCTCGTCTCGCTCGCCGGCGTGCCGACCGCGGCGCAATCCCTCCGTCTCCTCGACGCGCTCACGGCGTCGGTGTGGAGCGCGGATGCGGCGGCTTGAGATTTCCCTCGCGCTCGCGCTGACCGCGTATTGCGCCTGCTTCACGACCGGCGACACGAGCGACGCAGGCGACGCGAGCACGCCCGACGCGAGCGAAGCGGGCTGCACCGCGTTCTGCGTCGACTCCGGTCCGTTCGTCGATCCGTTCGGCGACGCGTCGCTCGGGGTCCGAACGCGCGCGCTCTTTCGTCAGACATGCGCCGGCGGCCCCGAGTCCGGCTGCCACTCCGAGAAGGCCGCGAACCTCACGCTCACGCTCGATCCCGACGGCGGCGACGTCATCAACGTCCTCGCGACCGAGATGCCCAGCATGGTCCGCGTGAAGCCGTTCGCCGCCGACCAGAGCTACCTCTTTTGGAAGGTGGAGCCCGACCCCCGAATCGACGGCGGCTCGATGCCCCTCAACGCGACCCCCTTCGATCCACGAATCCCCGCATTGATCGGCGACTGGATCGAAGCCGGGGCGCCCTGAAGAGGGATTAACAGGGAGATCGGGAAGTTCAGGAATTTTGGGTTTCGAAACCCTCAAACTTCCTGATCTCTCCGATCTCCCTGTTCCACTCTCTTCTGCAAATCGGCGACTGGATCGAAGCCGGGGCGCCCTGAAGAGGGATTAACAGGGAGATCGGGAAGTTCAGGAATTTTGGGTTTCGAAACCCTCAAACTTCCTGATCTCCCCGATCTCCCTGTTCCACTCTCTTCTGCAAACCATCGAGCCGGTGGTGCCAACTGAGTTGCCGTGCAACCTCGCATGGCCCTTGTGTTTTCCGACGAATTCGTGGACTCTTCCGTGGCTCGGTCTGTGCTTTATTAGGAGCGGGTCCCCTCTCAATGCGGGCTCACGTCACGGACGTGTGCGTCGCCAGGAGCAAGTCATGGTCGAGAAGTTCATGAAGGTCGTCGTCGCAGCAGGAATCGCTGGTGGCGTCCTCGCAGCTGGGTGCCTCACGCGCCCCGTCGTGAGCGAGACTCCGACGACGAAGACGAGCTTCCAAGCGCAAGTGAAGCAGCAGTCGATCGACAAGGTCGACATGCTCTTCGCGATCGACAACTCGGCGTCGATGGGTGACAAGCAGGACCTCCTCGCGAAGGCGGTCCCGGTCCTCGTCGGTCGCTTGCTGAACCCGAACTGCGTCGCGACCGCGACGTCGGGTCCGAACAGCTCGTGCAAGACGGCGAGCGACTGCTCGAGCCTCGGCGCGGGCGCGGACTGCGACGTCAACGGCAACGGCGGCGCCGGCCAGTGCTACGTGCCGGGCGACAACAAGGGCGCGACGCAGTGCTCGACGCTCCCGAACACGAAGGCCGAGTTCCCGCCCGTCCACGACCTCCACGTCGGCATCGTGAGCTCGTCGCTCGGCGGCGGCGGCTCGCCGGACGTCTGCGTGCCGTCGGGAACGAACGACACGACGCACCAGAACGACAAAGCGCGCCTCCTCAATCGCACGCTCGTCAACAACGCCGACGGCCCGCCGATCAACAACGCGAAGCCGGTCGACGGCAACGGCGGAAACTTCCTCGCATGGCTCCCCGCGGACGACCCCAAGAACGCGGGCAAGCCCGCGCCGAACGTGACGCCCTACAGCACCGGCCAAGCGGGCGCGATGGAGGCGGACTTCGCGTCGCTCGTCTCGGGCGTCCAGCAGCACGGCTGCGGTCTCGAAGCGCAGCTCGAGACTTGGTATCGCTTCCTCGTCCAACCCGATCCCTGGGACAGCATCACGATGTCGAGCGACAACCCGCCGCGCGCCTCGTACACGGGCGTCGACGCGACGCTCCTCAAGATGCGCAAGGACTTCCTCCGCTCCGACTCGCTCGTCGCGATCATCCAGCTGACGGACGAAGAGGACTCGTGGAGCGACCCGCTCTGGCTCGGCGGCTACGGCTGGACCGCGCGCACGACCAACTTCCCCGGTGGCCCCGGTCAAGGCGTCGGCCCGCTCGGCACGAGCGAGTGCGACGCGCCCGAGGACATCAACAACCCGACGACGTGGGGCCCAAACAACCCGGACTGCACTTCGTGTGCGTTCCCCGGCAGCAAGAAGCCCGTCTCGGGTCAGCTCATCGGGTCCGACCCGAAGTGCAGCTCGTGTGCGGGCGGCCAGACGACCTGTCCGCAAAAGGGTTGGTGGACGAACGCGTCGAGCTCGACGCCGATCGCCGCGGCTGACGGCGTGAACATCCGCTACGGCAACCAGTACATGCGGACGCGCTACGGCTTCGACAACCAGCACCACATCCAGCGCTACGTCGACGGCCTCCGCCTCACGACCGCGCCGGACCGCGATCACGAAGCGCACGACTACCAGCAGTACGCGTCGACGCAGCGCAACTGCACGAACCCGCTCTTCGCGCAGGACCTCCCCGACGGCTCGGACACGAGCCCCGGCGCGCTCTGCAGCCTCAAGATCGGCGCGCGCACGCCGGACCTCGTCTTCTACGCGCTCATCGGCGGCGTGCCGAACGCGCTCGTCGACGACGCGAACGGCAACTTCAAGATCGACCTCTCGGCAGCCGACTGGACGAAGATCGTCGGTCAGGATCCGGAGCACTACATCCTCGACGGCATCGACGACCACATGCGTGAGTCGACGGCGCCGCGCGCGAACCTCCAGGCGCCGGGCACGACGTACAACCTCGGCACCGACCCGGACAACGGTCGTGAGTGGAACACGCTCACGTCGACGGCCGCGATCGACCTCCAGTACGCGTGCACGTTCACGCTCCCGACCCCGAAGGACTGCACGGCCGCCGCGAACCAGGGCGCATGTGACTGCACGGGCACCGCGGCGAGCGCGGCGGACGGACCTCCGCTCTGCTCGACCTCGACGCGCACGACGCAGATCAAGGGCAAGGCGTATCCGACCATCCGCGAGCTCCGCGTCGCCAAGGGCCTCGGCCCGCAGGCCGTCGTTGCTTCGCTCTGCGCGAAGGACGTCACGAGCGCCGTGACGTCGCCGACCTTCGGCTACAACCCGGCGATGCAAGCCATCGTCAACCGCCTCAAGAACGCCCTCAGCGGACAGTGTCTGCCGGAAGCGCTCACGATCGCGCCCGACGGAACGGTCCCGTGCTTGATCCTCGTCGAGTACCCGACCCAGACCGATCAGAGCGCGGGCTGCACCGACCCGGGCATGTGCAACCCGGCGAACCCGACCACGTGCGGCTGCGCTGCGAGCGACTCGGCTTGCATCGCGACGTACCAAGGCATCCTCCAGCGCTTCCAGCAGTCCTACCAAGCGTCGCTCGGTGACGCGGGTGGTCAGCCGACGCCGGTGGCGTGCGTCTTCCAGCAACTGGTTCCCGCCAACCCGTGCACCGGAAACAACTGCTTCACGGGTGTTACTTGCGAGGGCTCGCAGAACGCCGGCTGGTGCTACGTGTCCGGCGCGGGGAACACGGGCGGCTGTCCGCAAGCCATCAAGTTCGGCGGCTCCGGTCCGCCCGCTGGCACGACGATCTCGCTCGAGTGCATCCAGCAGAGCGGCGCCGGCGACGCAGGCGGCGGCGGCTGATTCCAGCCACCGCGTGACGAACGAGCCCGCTCGGCCCAAGAGGTCGAGCGGGCTTTTTCGTTCTAGACCATGTGCGGTCCATCGGACGCCTTGCGCGCGCCGTCGTGAGCCTTGAGCGACACCGCTGAAGCCATTTTGGCTGGGTTCAGGGGGCTGCGATCGTTTGCCAAGACCACGCAACGCAGGAACGAACGCGTTATCGCGCAGTTAACATGGTCTCCGCGCGTGCGCTCGAGGCCTATCCCGTCGCGCGCACGGCACAACTGCTACCGTTTTCATCATGAGGAACGGAGTTTGGGCGCTGACACTCCCACTCCTGTTCGGGTGCTCCAACGGCGACGGTAATGCGACGCCGGCGCTCTTCATGGGCGGCGGCGCGCACGTCACGAGCAACCTTTCCGCGATGCCGCCGGCTACTTGGAACTCCGCTTCCGCAGTGAGGACGACCGCATCGTTCACCGGAGGCTGGTCGGGCCCGTCGATCGCGCTGACCATCTCGAACGTGGTCGTCCCCAACGACGTGTGCGGTGTCGAACCACTCCTGCGGGGAACCCCTTTTGCCAACATGTTCGTGCTCGAGATCAAGGTCGGCGCGGATTCGGCGACGGGTGACCCACTGCCTGGGACGTTTGGGAACGACGCGGCGTCCGCGGCGTTCGCCTTGAGCGATGCCACGTGCGCCAACCCTCAGGGCACCGGCACGACCACCGCGACCGACGTCACTGTGCACCTTCAAGTGGCGGGTAGCTCGATATCGGGGACTGCGGATCTGACCTTCCCCAATAGCCACTTCACCGTCTCGTTCGTCGCTCCGATGTGCACCGACCGACCGACGATCCTCGGAGCGTGCACCACCGTGCCCGAGTGCGGTGACGCGGGAAGCGCGACGTGTCTGAGTTGGGCCAATTGAGCTGAATTCAATTGCCCGTAACGAAGACGACTTCCACGCGGGCGTTCCTCGCGCGGTTGCGGGCGTCGTTGGGATCCACGATGGGCGCGCGTGTGCCGGCCATGACGGTCGCGATGTGGTCGGCCTTCGCGCCGCCTTTGACGAGCGCCGCGGCGGCGGCCTTCGCGCGGTCGTCGCTCGGGCCCTGAGCCGTCGCGTCGTGGACGACGACTTGGATCGGGAGATCCGCGTGCGCGGCGGCGACGCGACCGAGCGCTTCGAGGCGCGGCTCCGCGGCGGGATCCACGGCGCTTCCACGGAAGACGTCGCGGAGCGTGACGACCACGCCGCGCTCGTCGCGCGTCGGCGCGAGGCTCGCGGCCGAGAGCTCCGAGAGGAGGACGTCGGCGCCAGTGACGGCCTGCGCGGTGGTCGTCTGCGCGCGGCGCGCTTGCGTGAGGACGCTCAGGCACGCCGTCCGCGCCTTCGCGGCGTCGTCGATCGGCGCGACCTTCGGCGTTCCCTCGAGGCGTTTGTCGAGCGCGTCGAGCTGCTGCACCGCCGCGTCGAGGCCTTGCACCTGGGTCGAGACGAGCTTCGCCGCGCCGCACAAGAGGCGCGCTTGCATCGAGAGCGCGCGCGACGCCTGGAGGCGCGCGGCCTCGCGCTGCGCGTCCGCGGGGCCACTCGGCGCGGGGTTGCGCGTCTCGCGCTCGATCGTGGCGCGCTTGGCGAGCTCTTCGCCGTCGCGCTCCGCGGTCTTTCGCGCGGTCTCGAGCGCGTGGAGCTCGTCGGTCCTCTGCGTGAGCTCGCTCTCGGCGCGCGCGAGAATCCGTCGTCGCGCGGGCGGTGCGCGCCACCATGCGGACGCGCTGGTACGCGGCGATCGCGCGCTCGGCGTGGAGCGACGCGGTGATGTCGTCTCCCGTGGCGTACGCGGCGCGCGCGCGGTCGCGCTCGGCGTCGGCCTCTGCGTAGGCCTGCTGCGCCAGCGGTGCCTCTTGCGCGGTGCCGGCGCGCGCGCGCTCGATGTCGCCCATGAGCGGAAGCTCGGGCGGCTTTCCGTAGCAGGCCGCGAGGATCGGCAAGCCGAGCGCGAGCGCCATCACGTGGCCCCTCATTTGGCGCCTCCGTCGCGCGTCGTGAGCTTGGCGAGCTCGGCCTGAAGGCGGCCATTTTCCGCGAGCTGCTGCTCGAGCGTCGCGCGCTCGCGTTCGACCTTCGCGCCTGCGTCGGTCGCGGCGGCGCGGGCCGTCGCGGCGCGGGTCTCCGCGGCGTCGGCGCGCGCGAGCTCACGCGCGACGTTGGTCCACTCGAGCGCGAGCCCCTCGGCGAGGCGCCCGCGCTTGTCGTCCCCGGAGGCGCGCATGCGCCGCGCGCGCTCGAGCGCCGCACGGGCCTTGCCGATGGGGTCGGCGCAGAGCTCTTTGGTGTGAGCGTCCTTCTCGAGCTCGGCGATCGTCTGCTCGGCGGCGGCGCGGTCGTCGCTCGCGGCGAACGCGAACGCCGTCAGCACAGCGAGCGCGAGCGCGACGGCGCAGAGCAAGAGCGCCAAACGCGCGCGCGTCAGGAAACCTCGGACGATCATCGCCCGGAGACGTGACGCGACGACGCGCGTGGTGTCAAGCGAAAGTATGTTACGAGGAGGCATGGCGGAAGACCGCGCTCGCGTCTCTTGGGACGAATACTTCATGAACATCGCGCGCGAGGTCTCGACGCGCTCGACCTGCGACCGCAAGCACGTGGGCGCCGTCATCGTGCGCGACAAGATGATCCTCGCGACGGGCTACAACGGCTCGATCCGCGGCCTGCCGCACTGCGACGACGCCGGCCACGACATGGAAGACGGCCACTGCGTCCGCACGGTCCACGCCGAGGCGAACGCCATCGTGCAAGCCGCGAAGAACGGCGCCCGCATCGAGGCCTCCGGCATCTACGTGACCGCGTCGCCGTGCTGGTCGTGCTTTCGCCTCATCGCGAACGCGGGCATCAACCGCATCGTGTTCGGCGAGTTCTACCGCGACAAGCGCATCTTCGAGACCTCGCAGACGCTCGGCATCGAGCTCATCGATTTTTCGAAGCGATAGCTACTTCGGGTCGAGGTAATCGCACGCGACGAGGTTTCGGCCGTTCGTCCAGCGGAACGAGTTCACCCATCCCTCGAGGACGCTGCGCGCGAAGCGATCGGCGTCGAGCTGGAGGATGACGATGGAGCCCGTGCCCGCGCAAATCGGGAGGAGCGCCATGCGGAGCTGGACCGGCGTGCCCTCGACCGACCACGTCCGCTCGATGCCCGCGCCGAGCGGCGAGTTGATGGGGCGCGTGCCGAGCATCGAGATGCGCGCGTTCAAGCGCGAGAAGTCCGTCGCGAGCGCCTGCTGGACCTCGCGGAACGTGAGCTCGTTCTGCTCGTCGTTGGCGACGCGCGTCGAGACGGCGAGGCCGCCCGCGATGAACGTGTTCGGCCGCTCGATCATGAGGTCGAGGCTGCCGTCGACGCGCGCGGTCATCCCCGGTGGGACGCGAGCGACCAGCCCGAGCCACGCGTTGTAATAGGTGTCGCCGTTCAGCGTGCCGCGGCGCGGCTCCGGCAGGGCGACCCGCTCGGGGATCTTCAGGTTCGTGATCGGCGTCACGCGAGGCTCGGGACCGACGAGCGACGCGAGCGAGCGGAACCAGGGCTGCGTGGGCTCGTCGGCGAAGCCGCGCGTGAATGATACGACGCGCCCCTGTCGCAGCACGCGCACGTTGTCTCCGACGACGTAGTCGTTTTGCGAGAGGCCGAGCGCGTTCTTCTGCCAGCACGTCGCGCTGTTCGAGAGCGCGGACTCGATCTCGCGCGCGTCGTCTTCGGTGTCCCACGCGCTCACCCACGCCATCGCGAGCTCGCGCCGCGCGTTCGTGAACACGGCGTATCGATCGCCGCCCCAGCCCTCCGCCGCGCGCTCCGCCACGGCGGCATCCATGCAGCGGCCGAGGAGCGTGCGCGTGTCGAGCTCGCCGAGCGTGTCGCTCGTCACCACGGTGTACCCCGCGGGCGCCTTCGGCGAAGCGACGGGCCTCGGCTGATCGCCGGCGAGGTACTTCGCGGGGTGGAGGATTTGCTCGGTGCTCCGCGGAGGATGCGCGAACACCGTGTCGACGAGCGGGAAGCCGCCGGCGCGGTAGATGTCCGCGGCGAACATCATCCCTTCTTCGTACGGAAAGACGAGGCGCTTGCGCGCGATGTCGAGGGCGTGGTCGAGCCGACTGTGATCCTCGCCGCGCGTGATCTTGGCGAGCGGAACCTTCTTCGTCAGCTCGACGATGCGGCGGAGCGATGCGCCCGACGGGCGCGCCGCCTTCCGTTCCGAGCATCGCGCCCATCGCGACCTGCGCGTCGCCTTCGAAGAGCGCTCGTCGCGCGAGCGCCTCGTCGGAGCTCGTCGGGTCGCCGAGCTTGGCGAAGTGCTGCGCCTGGAGCGCGTGCTCCACCTCGTGAGCGAGGATCGCGCGCTGGAAGCGCCAGTCGTCCTCCGAGTGAATCGCGATGTCGGGGATGAAGACGGTGTCGTCGTCGAGGCTGTAGAAACCCGCGACCTGCTCCTCGAGCACCGCGCGCATGTCGGCCACGTTCTTGCGCTTCGACGGCTCCGGCACGAAGTTGAAGCCGAGGAGGAACGCCGAGTCTGGCGCGATGCCGTCGTTGCCGCTGGCGTCATCGCCGCCGTTCGCGCCGAGGTAACGCTTCACGAAGGCATCGCGCTTCAGGTGGGTGACGGCGACCGTGCGCTTCGTCGGAAGCATTCGCGAGGCGGCCACCTCGCGAATGATCGTCTCGACGTCTTCGTCGGTGAGGGTGTACGTCTTCGTGGGCGCGGCCGAGGACGCGGCGGGCTGCGCGTACTGCGGGTAGTAGTCACCGCCGCCGCACGCGGCCGACAAGAGCCCGATGGCGAGGAGCTTGCGCACGTCAGAACTCGACGCGAAGGTTCGATAGCCGCGCGGTCGGCGCGTGGCCGGCGACGCCCGCACGAACGTCGAGCTTGGTGCCGCTGGTCGCGATGAGGACGATGCCCGTGGCGATGAGCGCGACGCCGACGCCCACGCGATGCCGCCCCCGACGAAAAGACCCTGCCCATCACTGCCGGACCCGGTCGTCGCGAAGCTCGAGGACTCCACCGCGCCGATGAGCAACATCGTGCCTCCGACGCCGATGCCGCCGACGGCGCCGAGGATGAGCGACCAGAAGCCGAGCGTGCGCCGTCCGAAGCTCCCCGGCGCGACCGTGAGCAGCACGTCGCCCCTCAGTCCCGTGAAGGTGACCATGCGCGACTCCGGAAACTCGCCCTGCACGCTGAAGCGTTTGCCGTTGCCGTCGACGACGCGATCGCACGGCGCGTCGCAAACGGCGGCGTAGTTGTCCATGACGAAGCCGTAACCACCGAACGCGCCGTGTTGGATGTCGTGCGACACGAGCTGCGCCTGCTCGGGGCTCGCGACGTGCACGCGCACGACGCCCGGCGCGCCGAGCACCGGCGCGGGCTCTTGCTGCACCACGGGCTGAACGGGAACCGCTTGCCCCTGACCTTGCGCGTTGTACCCCGCGCCCGCGGTGCCGGGTTGCACGGGCGGCCCGGCGGGCTGCTGCTGTCCGTATTTGTTCTTCTGGATGTCGGCGACCTGCGACCACGGGATCACGCGCGGCTCGCGCCCACCGACCTCGAGGATCTTCACGCTCGTCCCCGGCTCCGACGAAACGACCGTGCCGCGGATCGAGCCGCCGTTCTTCAGCGTCACCTCGTCCGCGCCGACGTCCTGCGCGTGCGCGAGCGCCGGAAGGACGACGAGCGACGCGGTCAGCGCGATTCTTTGCAAAAAACGAAAACGCCGTGATGGAGACATGGGACCCTATTCATGCGTTATCGCCCGGGCATTTGCGCGTCAATCCCCGCGTTCACCCCATGATCAAACCGCGAGCTTGTAGCCGAACCCGTACACCGTGAGGATGTGCTTGGGCTTGTCGGGGTGTTGCTCGAGCTTCTTGCGGAGCTTCACGATGAAGTTGTCGACGGTGCGGTTCGTGGGGGACGCGTCGAGGCCCCAGATCTTCGAGAGGATCTCGTCGCGGCTCACGGGTTGGCCGGCGCGCTCCGCGAGCAGGCGCAGGAGCTCCACCTCGTAGAACGAGAGCTCGTGCGTCTTGCCGCGCGCGACGAGCGTGTGCGTCGTGAAGTTCACTTGGGCGCCGCCGACCTCGAGGCTCTCGGGTGCGCTGCTCGGGGCGCGCGCGGCGCGGCGGAAGATCGCCCGGATTCGCGCGATGAGCTCGTTCACGCTGAAGGGCTTCGTGACGTAGTCGTCCGCGCCCGCGTCGAGCCCGCGGATCTTGTCGCTCTCCTGCGAGCGCGCCGTGAGCATGATGATCGGGACGACCACGCTCGTGCGCCGGATCTCCTCGCAGACGCTGTAGCCGTTCATGTCGGGCAGCATCAGATCGAGGATGATCGCGTCGGGCGTCTCGCTCTTCCAGAGCGCGACGCCGTCCTTGCCGCGCCCCGCGGACACGACGCGGAAGCCCTCGAATTCGAGCGCGTCGCGAAGCCCCATGACGATGTGCGGCTCGTCCTCGATGAGGAGGATGGTCTTCTTCGCGCTCACCACCATCGCGACGGCAAGACGTTATCACGTTCACAAAAGATGCGATCGCGCGCTGAGATGCCACTAGTCTCTTCCGTGCGCTCGTGAACGTCGCCGTCATCCAAGGGGGTCCGTCGTCCGAAGCCGAGGTCAGTCGCGCCTCCGCGGCCGGCGTGTCGGGCGCGCTCGAAGAGGCCGGTCATCGCGTCACGCGCCTCGAGCTCGAGCCCGCGATGTGCGAGAAGCTCCGCGCGGGCGGCTTCGACGTCGTCTTCCCGGTGGTGCACGGCGCGGTCGGCGAGGACGGCGCGCTCCAGGGCGTGCTCGAGGTGCTTGGGCTCCCATACGTCGGCTCGGACGTGCTCGCGAGCGCGCTCGCGATGAACAAAGCCGTCGCGCGCGTCGTGCTCGCGGCCGCGGGCTGTCCGATCGCGCGCGGGATCGCCGTGAAGAGGGGCGACGCGCTCGCGTAGCGCGCGCCGGGCTCGCGCAGAGACGGCCGCGGCCGTCGTCGTGAAGCCCGCGTCGAGCGGGTCGGCGATCGGCGTCGCGCGGTTCGAGGCGACCGCGAGCGACGAGGACGTCGCGGCCGGCGATCGCGGCCGCGTGGAAGCTCGACCCCGTCGCCATCGTGGAGGCCTTCGCGAAGGGCAGGGAGATCACGTGCTCGGTGCTCGACGTCGCGCCAGGCGGACCGCGCGTCCTCGCGGCGACCGGAGATCGCCGCGCCGATGGATGCATTCTACACGTACGAGGCGCGCTACGCCCCCGGCCGGAGCCGCCACGTTTGCCCTGCGGCGCTCGGCGCGCTCGAAAAGCGCGTCCACGAGATCGCCCTCGCCGCGCACGTCGCGCTCGGCTGCCGAGATCTCTCGCGCGCGGATTTCATCGTCCCCGAAGACGAGGACGTGGTCCTCCTCGAGGTGAACACGCTCCCCGGCATGACCGCGACGAGCCTCTACCCCGAAGCGGCCGCCGTCGCGGGCCTCTCGTTTTCGGCGCTCTGCGACGCTTTGGTAAAAAACGCGCGGGCGCGCGGCACGACGACGCGCAACGCCCCGATCGCGCTTCCCCAGTAGCCGCGTAAATAGGGCCAAATCTTTCGCGCACCTCGTACGTCTTTGTCGGTGTGCGCGTCGTCGCTGGACACCGGCGACGTGCGGCCGCACCTTGAACGAGAGCACGCATGGCGCGCGATTCATTGTTTGGAGAGAGCATCGTTTGGACCGGGAAACCCGCCGTCCTGCGAACTCCTCCGATCTATCGCGCGCTCGCGGCTTCCGCCGCGGGGCTCTCGGTCGTCGCGCTCCTCTTCGCGACGGTCGCGTCGCTCGCGCTCCACGCGCGCGTCGACGGGATGATCACGTTCGCGGCGTGGTGCGCGGTCGTCGCGCTCGGCGCGTGGCGCCTGCCGCTCGTGTGGCAATCGCGCGTCGAGTACATCGTGACGGACAAGCACGTCATCTGGCGACGCGGACCGCTGCGGCGCACCATCGACCGCAACGCGATCAGCTACGCGCGCATCCACTGGATCGCGCCGAACGTCGGCGACCTCGTCCTCGTGCGCGCCGTTCCGACGGGCGCGCTCCGTCGCACGCTCACGCTCGTGCTCCAAGGCGTCGAGGAGCCGGACAGGCTCTGGGCGGTCGTTCGTGGCGTGGCTCCGACGCTCCCGCTCGGCGACGGCGATCGTCCGCTGACTCAACGTCTCGACGAGGGCGAGCGCGTCCTCTGGTCGGCGATCCCGACGCAAGCGCCGTGGTCGACGCGGCGGGTGATGACGGCGTGCGTCTCGGCCGCGCTGTTCGGAGCTTCCGCGATGATGATCGCGCGCGCCGTGCCGCCGCTTCGTCGGGTGCTCGGGCTCCACGCCCTCGGCGCGGCCGCGTCGACGCTCCTCGTCGCGGGCGTCGCGCTCGCGACGCTGCTCGTCGTCGCCTCGGCCGTGGGCATCGCGCACTGGGCCGTCTTCCGGCCGATGCGGCTGACGCGCGAGACGCGCTACTTCATCACGGACCGGCGCGTGCTCATCCGCCGCGGGCACGACGAGCTCCACCTCGATCGATCGCGCATCGCGTACGTCATCGAGGCGCCGCTCGGTCGGTCTCCGCGGGCGAACGTCTTCCTCGTGCTCGACGGGCCTCAAGCTCGAGCGCTCGCGGCGAGCGGCGCCTTCGGCGAGCACACGAACGACACGGACGCGCTCGTGCCCGTGTTCGCCGCGATCGACGACGCCGAGACCGCCTCCGAAATCCTGCGAGCCCCGCGCCCCTCGATTCCCCCGACGCTGCACGCCGCCTGAATCCTTGCTACGAATCGTGCTGTGCCGTCACGGATCTCGATTGGTCACGCGTTGCACGGCAAATACCGGCTGGTGCGGCTCCTCGGTGACGGCGGGATGGGCGCGGTCTACGAGGCCATGCACGAGCGGCTCGGCACGCGCGTCGCGATCAAGATCCTCCATGTGGAGATCGCCTCTCGGCCTGGGATCGTCGAGCGCTTCCTCCAAGAGGCGCGCGTCTCGGCGCAGATCCGGAGCGCGCACGTGGCTCAGGTGATCGACGTCGATCGCACGGCCGAGGGCGACGCGTACATGGTCATGGAGCTGCTCGAGGGCGAGACGCTCCTCGCTCTCCTCGAGCGCGAGCGCAAGCTGTCGGTGGGCGTGGCGTGCGCGTTCACGCTCCAGATCCTCGAGGCGCTCGAGGCCGCGCACGCGCTCAACGTGGTGCACCGCGATTTGAAGCCCGAGAACGTGTTCGTCACGCACGGCACGCGCAAGACGACCGTGAAGCTCATCGATTTCGGAATCGCGAAGGTGCGCCGCGACGACGCCAGCGCGAACCTCACGATGGCCGGCGTGACGATGGGGACCGCCGAGTACATGGCGCCCGAGCAGGCGTTCTCGGCAGATCGCGCGGACGCGCGGAGCGATCTCTACGCGGTCGGCGTGATGCTCTACGAGATGCTCTCCGGGACGCGCCCCGTGACGGGCGACGATCCGCGCGTCAACGCGATCAAGATCGAGCGCGGCGAGATCAAGCCGCTCGTGCACGCGCTCCCGAGCGTGCCGCCGCCGATCGCCGGTTTCGTCCACCGCGCGATGGCCGCGCGACCCGAGATGCGGTTCCAGTCGGCCGCCGAGATGCGCCTCGGGCTCGAGAAGCTCATCGGGCACGACGCGGGCGGCACGTTGCCTTTGCCGCTCGCGCCCGCGCGCCGCGTCGCGCCGGAAGAGCCGCGTCGGTCGCCTCCGGACGGCGACGAATCTCCGGCGCGCGCCACGGGCACGCTGCGCGGGACGCCCGTCGCGGATCATCATCACCAGCACCACGCCGCGCCCGCGATGACGCCGCAAGACGATCTCGTCGCGGAGTCCGAGGCGCCGCCGCCCCCGAAGAGCTCGAGCGCGCTGCCGCTCATCGCGCTCGCGATCCTCCTCGGCATCGGCGCGGTCGTCGCGCTCGCCGTCGCGCAAGGACCCCACGCGAGCGTGCAGTCCGCGGCGAGCGTCTCTTCTTCTGCGCCCGCCGTGGGGAGCCTCGCGGTCGTGTCGTCGCCGAGCGCGACGGCCGACGAGCACCCGAGCGCGATCCCGTCGCTCACGAAGACGCACGTCGGACCCATTTCGACCGGCACCAAGCCTTCGGTGAAGAGCGACGCGGGGGTGCGACCGCCGGCCTCCGCGACAACGGCTCCGCCGAACCTCGGGCTGCCGTTTCCGAGCACGCTGCCGCCGTTTCCGAGCACGCTACCGACGGACCTGCCGCTCCCGGGGTTCGGCCCATGAACGTGCGAGTGAAACTTCGCAAGCGGAAGAAGCGGTCGAACGCGCGCATCATCGGCGAGGCGCTCTCGGGGCTCGTCGTCGTCTGGCGCGACACGCTCCGCGGGCCGCGCCGGCGAGCGCTCCTCGTCGCGCTCGCGCTCGCGTTCGTGATCGCGATGCTGGTCGCGCGCATCGGAACGCTGCGCGCGCGCATCTCGGCCGGAGCGATCCTCGCGGCGTCCGGCGCCGGCGTCGTCCTCTTGCTCCTGCGCGAGCGGCGGCGGTGGGACGATCCGCGCACCGTGATCGAGCGGCTCGCGGGTCGCGCCGATCCCGATCGCGCGGCGCGCGCGCTCCGCGCCCTCACGCTGCTCGACGAAGACGGCGAGCCCAAGGACGCCTCGACCTCGCCCGTGCTCGCGCGCCTCCACGTCGCGCGGCAGCTCGCCGCGCTCCCGCAGGATCGCATCGCGGCCGAAGCGAATCGGTCGGCGCGCCACACGAACGTCCTCGCGATCGCGCTCGCGGTCGCGCTCCTCGGCCTCGGCGGATCGCACGCGTTCTCCGTGATCGAGGGCGCAGACGTCCTCGTCGCGCGAGACGGCGTCGCGCCCGTCGGGCTCCCGTACATCAACGATCTCACGCTCGTCGCGCGTCCGCCCGACTATCTCCATCAAGAGGAGCATCGGCGCGCGGTCTACGGGCAGCTCGCGGTTCCGCGCGGGACGCTCCTCACGTTCCGCGGCGAGGCCGTGCACGCAGGCAGGCGCCTCGTCGTGACCGACGGCAAGAACGAGGTCCCCTTCGTCGACGACGGCGGTGGCAAGGTCGTCGCGCGCTGGCCCGTCGCGGACAGCGCGCCGCTCCGCGTGGTCGCGCGCTTTGGCGACGTGGTCGTGCCCGAGCCCGACGCGACCGACGTCACGTCGATCGCGGACGAAGTGCCCATCGTGAAGCTCGAAGGCGCGCCGAAGACGATCGCCCTCACGTCGCCCGAAGGGCAGGGGGATCTGCCGATCCGCTACGCGGCGACCGACGATCACGGCCTGCGCGAGGTGCAGCTCGTGCTCACGTCAGGCACGCGCGAAGAGCGTCGCGTCCTCGCGCACCTCGACGGCGAGACGCGCTCGGACCGCGGCGGCTCGGTGCTTCGACCGACGCGCGACGCATTCATCAAGCGGAGCCATGCGCCCGTGCGCGTTCGAGTCGAGGCGAAGGACAACGATCCAATCACGGGACCGAAGTGGGGCACGAGCGAGTCGTTCACGCTCCTTCCGCCGGACATCGGCGAGGCGGAGGCGACGCGGCTCGACGGGCTTCGCGCGCTCCGCGACGCCTACGTCGACGCGCTCGCGTGGCGCATGGAAAACGCGCCCGGGAAATCGAGCACGTTCCTCGACGACCAGCGTCGCGGCGCAGACGACGTCGCGCAGAAGCTCGATCGCGCGCTCCTCGTGCCCTCGGGCGTCGCCGTGCCGCCGCGGCTCCAAGCGCTCCTCCGCTCGCAGCAGAAGAAAGTGGACGACGCGCTCGGCACGGAGCGACGCGGCGCGACGAAGGCCACGCACGAAAAAGTGGTGAAGACCACGGAGACGATGGTGCTCGTCATCGACGGCGTGGTCCGCGGGATCGCGCGGAAGGACGCGCGCGGCGCGTCGAAGCAGCTCGCCGACGTGGCCGACGATCTCGCGACGGGTCTCGCCGACCTGCGCGGCGGCCGCGACGTGACGCAAGCCAAGACGCGCATCGAGGCGGGGACGACCGTGCTCCACGGCGGCGAGAAGCAGCTCGCGCGCCTCGGAATGCTCGGGCGCGATTTGTCCGGCGCGGTGCGCGCGGGGCTCGTGCGCGTCGATCGCGGGCGATCGCAGGGGGACCTGCCGCACGCCGAGCTCGCCGCGCGCGATCTCGCCGAGCGTCTCCGCGAGGCCGATCCCTCGTTCGGCTCGCGCGGAGGAAGCGGCGGCCACGCGACGGGCGAGTCTGGCGGCGGCGCGCAAGGCTCGCAGCAAGGCGGCGACAGCGACCAACCGAGCGAGGCCGAGCGCGCGTTCAACGAGGCCGCGCAAGACCTCGAGCAGCTCGAGCAAGACCACGCGGGCGCGATGGGCAAGACCGAGCAGGCGCTCAGCAAGGGCCTGAGCGACGACGAGATGAAGCAGCTCCGCGACGCGGCGAAGCCGCACGCGAACGCGGTGCGCGAGGCGGTGAAGGATCTCCCGACCGTCGGCGGCGGCAGCGACACGTGGTCGAGCAAGGGCGCGGCCGCGCGCGAGCTCGCCGAGCAGATGGCGCACGCGCTAGAGAGCGGCTCGCCCGACGACGCGGTCCAGAGCGGAAAACAGGCGCTCCTGGCGATCGACGAGGCGAAGCGCATCGCGGCGCGCGAGCGCTACCGCATGTGGGACGATCGCAGCAGCGACGGCGCGGACAAGAAGCTCGACGACGCGAAGAAGAAGCTCGAGCCCGAGGTGAAATGGGCCGAGGATCAGCTCGAGCAGATGAAGAAGCGCGCCGCGGAGCGCGCCGGCGGCGAGCTCGGGAAGAATGGCGAAGACGAGCAGAAGCTCGCGGAGCGCGCGCGCAAGCTCGCCGAAAAGGGCGCGCTGCCGGATCAATCGCTCGAGAAGCTCGACGACGCCGCGCGCCACGCGGAGGAAGCGGCCGACGCGTTGAAGAAGGGCGACGCCGAACGCGGACGCCAAAAACAACAAGACGCGCAGCGCGAGCTCGAGGCCGCCAAGCAGGCGCTCGGCGACAAACCCGAGAACGAAGGCGAGGTCGACGACGGGCGCGACGGCCTGCCCGGCGGCCAAGCCGACATCCCGAAGGCGGACGCGCACAAGGGCCCGGAGGAGTTTCGAAAGCGCGTCCTTCGCGGTCTGTCGGAGCCCTCGTCGAGCAAGCACAAGGACGCGATCACGCGCTACGCGGAGGGACTCCTCAGATGAAACCCACGAGATGGCTCGCCATCGTCGCCGCCGCGTGCGCGATGCTCGCTCGAGACGCGGGCGCGGTCATTCCGGCGCTCGACGCCCAGAACGCGCGCGTCGCGACGATCGGGCTCGACTACGACGCGGCTCGCGCCGTGCTCGCGAAGGCCGACGCGACGAGCCCCCTCGTCGCGCTCGAGCGCGCGCGCCTCGCGATCTACGAGGGCGACTGCGACGGCGCGTCGGTGATCCTCTCGGACCCGCAGATCGCGAAGCTCGATCGCGACGAGTACGAGGGCAAATACGACGAGGGCCTCGCGGACATCGCGCGCGGGTGCGCGCGCGTGACCGCGGCGACGACCACGCTCGAGGACAAAACCGCGAACGTGTGGGTGCGATTCCAGGACGACGCGGATCGGGCGCTGATGCCGCTCGTCGTCGAGACGATCGTCAAGGCGCGCGACACGCTCACGCGCGATCTCGGCGTCGACTGGCCGAAGCCGACGCGCGTCGTCATCGTGCGCGATCTCCTCGCGCTCTCCGCGATGACGGGCCTGCCCTACGAGTCGGCGTCGACGACGGGCACCGTGGGCATCGCGAAGTGGGGGCGCGTCACGCTCCTCTCGCCGCGCGCGAGCCAGCACGGGTTCGCGTGGCGCGACACGCTCGCGCACGAGCTCACTCACCTCGCGGTCACGCACGCCTCCGCGGATCGCGCGCCGCTCTGGCTCCAGGAGGGCCTCGCGAAGCGCGAAGAGCTCCGCTGGCGCGGGCCGAGCCCCTTCGACGATCGCCCGTCGCCCGAGAGCGTCGTCGCGTTCGGCATGCAAAAGAAGCTCGATTTGCCGCTCGACAAGCTCGGTCCGTCGATCGCGATGCTCCCGAGCGCGGATCAGGCGATGGTCGCGTTCGCCGAGGTGACGAGCTTCGTCCGCTACATGGCCACCGAGGCGGGCGACGACGCGATGAAGAAGCTCCTCGGAGCGCTCCGCGCGGGGACGCCGATGGAAGCGGCGCTGACGACGACGACGGGCGCCGACTTGAAGGCGTGGGACGCGAAGTGGCGCGCGCATTTGTCGAAGCTCGGCGAGGCGCCGCCCGCCGCGCTCCTCGCCGCCGAGACGAAAGACGCCCGCGTGATGCACGAGCACGTCCGCCTCGCCGAGCTCCTCATCGGCCGCGGTCACGAGCACGACGCAGCCATCGAGCTCGACGCCGTCGCGGGCCCGCTCCTCGGCGATCCGCACGTGCGCTACCTGAAGGCGCGCGCGCTCGAGAAAGAATCTGCCGAGGACGCGAAGAAGGTGCTCGGCGAGCCCGCGGAGCTCTACTCGTCTTACGCGCCGTGGTGGGCGATCCGCGGGCGGTTCGCGGTCGCGGCGCACGACGCCTCCGCGCAGCTCGATTTCTCCGAGGCGATCGCGCAAGACCCCTTCGACGTCGAGGCCGCGTGCGAAGCCGGCGCGAAGGCCGGCGATCCACTCTGCGAGGCCGCGAAGCAAAACGGCGTCCCCGACGTCGGACGCGAGTGATGGAGCTCCTCTCGTTCTTGCTCGAGCGCGAGCCCGCGGTCGCCGCGATCGAGTCGCCGCGCGCGTGCTTCGAAGCGCTCGAGCGGATCGACGCCGACTGGCCGCGCTCGGTCGATCGCGCCGCGGTCGGCGGGTTCTTCGCCGATCGGGTCGGGTACGCGTTCCTCGCGGGCTATCGCGCCGCGCTCTACCGGCTCGACCCGACGCTCTCGCGCGCGAGCCTCTGCGCGAGCGAGGAAGGCGGAGCGCACCCGCGCGCCATCAAGACGACGCTGACGCCACATGACGACGCGTTCATCCTCGAGGGCGACAAGACGTTCGCGACGCTCGCGTCGTCCGCCGAGACGCTCCTCGTCGTCGCGTCGCGCGGCGAGCGCGACGGCCGAATTTGGTTGCAGGTTGCACGTATCCCGCGCTCGCGCGAGGGCGTGACCGTTCGAGACCGCGACCCCATCGCGTTCGCGCCCGAAATCCCGCACGCGCGCGTCGCGTTCCGAGGCGTTCGCGTCGCGCCCGAGGAGATCCTCGAGGGCGACGGCTACGAGCGCGTCGTGAAGCCGTTTCGCACGATCGAGGACGTCCACGTGATCGCGGCCTGGCTGGGCCACGTCATCCGGCTCGCGCGCGCCCACGAAGAGCCTCGGGAGGTCGTCGAGCGCGCTCTAGCCTCGATTTCAGCCCTGCGCGGGCTCGCCGAGGCTGATCCTTCGTCGCCCGCGGTTCACGTGGCGCTCGCCGGCGTCCTCGATTTCATCGCCGACGTCTCGAAGACCGTGACGCTCGCCAAGGCGGACGACACCACGAAAAGCCGCTGGCAACGGGATCTCCCGCTCCTCGCGGTCGCCGGCGCGGCCCGGAACCTCCGCCGTGAAGCCGCCTGGAAGCGTTTCATACCGCCCTCACCGTAAAGATGAACGTCTGGCGGAAGACGACCGGGTTTGGTTGACCGCTTGCTCGCGCAGCCGATAGCATAAATCAGGCTCTTCCCGCCTTTTCACGATGAGCGACCACGCGGCTCGGGCCGCAACCATCGCATGAGCGCCCTCACTTACGCGGCTGCTCAGATTCTTCGCGTCCTTCCGCGCCAAAAGATCACGCGCGCGATGGGGAGGCTCGCCGACCATCGTTGGTCTCCGCCGGTCGGGCGCGCCGTCGTCGGTCTCTACTCGCGCTTCTACAACGTCGATTTCGACGAGTGCGAGCAGCGAAGCGGCTACGCGAACTTCGACGAGTTCTTCACGCGCACGCTGCGGCCTGGGACGCGCCCGATCGATGGCGCGCGCGAAGCGCTCGTGAGCCCGTCCGACGGGCGCATCGACTCGATGGGCCCGGTGCACCCCGATGCGTCGTTCTTCGTGAAGGGCCGTCCATATCGGGTGGCAGAGCTTCTCGGCGACGAGGACGAAGCAAAGCGCTATGTCGGCGGCGAGGGCTGCGTCATCTACTTGTCCCCTCGCGACTACCACCGCGTCCACGCGCCGGTCGACGGGACGATCTCGCAGATTCGCTCGATGCCGGGCGACTACTTTCCCGTGAACGCGATCGGCATGAGCCACGTCGGAAACCTCTTCGCGATCAACCGGCGCGTCGTCATCCCGATCGACACGCCCACGCTCGGGCGCGTGACGGTGGTGATGGTCGCGGCGATCGTCGTCGGCCGCATCACGGTGAGCGTCATCGACGCGCACGACGTCCCGACCGGCGTGCATCGAGTCGAGCCGCCAGTGCGCGTCGCGCGCGGCGACGAGATCGGGATCTTCCACTTGGGCTCGACCGCGGTCGTCTTCATCGAGCCGTGCGCGAAGGCGCGGTGGGACGTGAGCGCGGGGGCCGTGCGCTTCGGCGAGCGGCTCGCGACGTCGGCGGTGCGTGAAAACGGCGCGTCCACGAAGGTGCTTCAGTGAGCGAAGAGCCCACCCGCCCGTCGTCGCCCGACGAGGACGAGATCGAGATCACGACGGACGAGACGCTCGATCCGAAAGCGGCGGCACGTCGCGCGCGCCGCGCGAAGGCGAAGCTCGCGCTGCGCATCCCGGACGACGAGGTCGTGCGCCCTCAAGCTCCGAAGATCAACGGCGATGCCGACGCGACGCCGATCGCGCCTGGCGTGCGTTCGTCGTCGCCGTCGATCAACGACGCGGCGGAGATCAAGCCCGCGCGGATCATCTCGGTCGGCCCGCCGCCTCCGGCGCCCGAAGAGGACCCGCTCAAGGACACTGTCGAAGCCGAGAAGGCCCCGCCGCCGCCGCGCGTCCCGAGCGCGCCGCCGACGGTGCCGATGAACGAGCTGCCCGAAGAGCTCATCGCGCGTCCGACGGTCGTCGACCTCGCCGAGAAAGCGTCCGGCGACGACGAGGGCTTCGACGTGCCCGTCGACGAGGACGAGCCCGAGTATCGCCCGCGCATGCCGACGATCCCGAGCAACCCGCCGCCGCCGCCGGGCGCGGAGATCATCAAGGCGAAGACGGTCTCGGAGCCGCCGAAGCCGAGGGTGCCGTCGAGCGAGGACGCGCTCGAGATCGACGACGTCGAAGCCGCAGCCGTGCTTTCGTCGCGTCCGCCGCCGCGGCCGCTCGCTCCGCCCATGGCGCCCGCGGTTCCTCCTGCCCCTCGTCTGCCGACGATCTCGACGAAGACGCCGGCCGTGCCGCTCCCCGCGGACGCGCTCTCTTCCACGCCGAACCTCGAGGAGCCGAAGACGCGCCCGCGCGCAGCCGCGCTCGTCGACGACGAAGAGGCCGGCAACGTCGAAGAGGTCGAGCCCGAGCGCGCGAGCGCGCCGCCGGCCTCGATCGAGAGCGGCGACGAGATCGACACGACCGAGCTCGAGACCGTCGCGCCGGTGATCGCCGAAGCGAAGAACCTCGTCGCGCCGGTGCCACCGCAGGCTCGCCCGGTCTCCACGCCTCCCAAGCCCGCGCCCGCCGCGAAGCCGCCGCCGCCAAAGGACGTCCCGAAGACGGGCGCGATGATCCCGATCGTCGCGCCGACCCCGGCGTCCAACGTCGCGACGCAGCTCGCGCCGCCGCCGCTCGCGGAGAACCTCGTCCCACGGCGCCGCGCGCGCCCGTGGTGGGAAGACCTCTTCAACGACGACTTCATCCGCACGATGCCGAAGTTCACGCCGGCCCAGGTGGCCGCGGAGGTGGATTTCATCGAGGACAGCCTCGGAGTCGCGCGCGGCGGAAGCCTGCTCGATCTCGGTTGCGGCACGGGTCGTCAGGCCGTCGAGCTCTCGCGCCGCGGCTACGCGGTCGTGGGCTTCGATCTGAGCCTCGCGATGCTCGCGCGCGCCGGCGAAGAGGCGCAGGAGCAAAACCAGAAAATCAATTTCGTGCAGGGCGACATGCGCGAGATGACCTTCGAAGAAGCCTTCGATGGCATCTATTGCTGGGGCTCGACGTTCGGGTACTTCGAAGAAGAGAAGAACGCGCACGTCATCTCGAAGGTCCACAAGGCGCTGCGCCAAGGCGGCCAGTTCCTGCTCGACACGGTGAGCCGCGACTTCGTCATCAAGCAATCACCGTCGCTCGCGTGGTTCGAGGGCGAAGGCTGCGTCTGCATGGACGAGATGGCCGTCGACTGGATCACGAGCCGCATGCGCGTGAAGCGAACGATGATGCTCGACGACGGCCGCTCGAAGGAGATCGAGTACTCGATCCGCATCTACTCGCTTGCACGAGCTCGGCAAGCTCCTTCACGACGCGGGCTTCCGCGTCGCCGAAGTCAGCGGTCGCATCCAGACGCCCGGCGTCTTCTTCGGCCCCGAGTCCCCGCGCACGCTGATCCTCGCCGAAAAGCGCTAGGGATCATAGCTCAACCAATCGTAGAGCCGCGGCGCGCGCCGCTCGCCGAACATCCGCCGCACGGACTTGCAAAGCCGCTCCAGCGCGAGCACCCAAAGCCGCTCTTTGTCCGGCTCCCAATACGCGCCGAACCCGACCGACACGATGTCGTCGACCGCCATGCGAGCCATGTACGCGCCCTCGAGCGTCTCCCGCCCGCGGTCGGTGAGCATCACGTCGCGCCCCGCGCGCGTTCTCCGCGTCCGCGCAACGAGCCCGAGCTTCTCCATCTTCGCAAGCGCCTCGCTGATCGTCGACTTCACCACCGCAAGCGCCCCCTGCAACGCCCCTTGCGCCATCCTCCCTCCCGCATTCGCAAGACACTGAAGCACGTCGAGCCTCCCCGGCGTCACTCCACACTTCCGCAAAACCCTCCGCGTCCCCGCCCAACTCCGCCAATGCGCCTTCTTCACAGCCCAAATCGCGCGATGCATCAAAACCTCCGCGCCCCCCATCGCACCCCCCATGCCACCCCCCGGCGCCCAAATTCGCCGACTAAAGTTCGGATCCGAACGGCCGTGGATGTGGCCCGGCCAGGCCCGGGCCGGCCTCGGGGCCAGCTTGAGCCAGAGTTCGGATCCGAACTTTGGGTTTGGCGAAGCGCGCGGGGTGGGGGCGGGGTAGAGTTTTTTTTATGGCGATTTTGAAGATCGCGACGATTGGGCATCCGGTTTTGCGCGAGGTGGCGCGGCCGCTTTTGCGCGAGGAGCTCGCGACGGCGGAGGTTCAGCGGTTTATCGATGATCTCGTCGAGACGATGGTCGACGCCAATGGCGCGGGCATTGCGGCGAACCAAGTGTTTCGACCGATTCGCGTTGCCGCGATTTGGGTGAAGGACAACCCGCGCTATCCCTACAAGCCCAACTGGCCGCTCACGATCCTCGTGAACCCCGAGGTCACGACGACGACCGACGAGACCTTCATGAATTACGAGGGGTGCCTCTCTGTGCCCAACTTGCGCGGCGAGCTTCCGCGGTTCGCGGGCGTCCGTGTGAAGGCGCTCGATCGCACGGGAAAGCCGCTCGATTTCGAGGTGAAAGGCTTGACCGCGGGCACCTTCCAGCACGAGCTCGATCATCTGGATGGAAAGCTCTTCGTGGACCGCGTCGTCGACACGCGCACTCTCGCGACGTGGGCCGACTTCGAGCGCTACCAGCTCACGGCGTTCGCGGAGCGCGCGCGCGCCATCGTCGCCAAATACGGAAGCTGACTCAGTAAGGCACGTATTCGGGACGCGCGCGGTTCACGTACTCGACGACGCTCGGGCGAGCCCACTGGGTCTCGGCGAACGCGCGCACCTTCTCGGGGACGTCGTGACCGTTGATGAGGAGGCGATGGAGCATGAACGCGAGGTCGGCGTCCGCGATGCTCCACTCGTCGAAGAGCTGCGTCTTGCCGTCGGGGATCACGCGCGACGCGACCGCGACGAGCTTCTCGACCGCGGCTTCTCCGGCCGCGGACAGCGGCACGCTCGTGTGCTCGTAGAACATCGTCGTCGTGGGTCGCTCGGCGCGAAGCGCGTCGAGATCCGATCGCACCCACGCGAGGAGCTGTCGCGCACGTGCGCGATCTCGCGGCGCGCGCGGGAGCACGGGCGGTGTCGGGTGCGTGTCCTCGAGGTATTCGATGATCGCTTGCGATTCCGCGAGCGCGAACTCGCCGTCGACGAGCGCGGGCACGCGGCCCGTGATCGACCGCGCCTGATAGTCCGGCTCGCGCTGCTCGGCGCGATCGAGGCCGACCTCGCGCATCTCGAAGGCGATGCTCTTCTCGCGGAGCGCGACGAAGCACGAAAAGACGTACGGGCTGATCCAGAAGCGATCGCCGTAGAGGATCATTCTTTGGGGTCCGCGCAGCACCGGGTGCCGCTCTCGGTGCCTTCGTAGAACGCGCCGTGGCCACCTTGAAAAGCGCGGCAGACGTTTCGTCCGGGCATCCACCACGAGCCGTGCATCACCTCGCGCGAGCCTCGCGGGAGGCTCTCGATGGTCGTCCACTCGTCGACGTTGCCGGCCATGTCGTAGAGGCCGAACGCACTCTTGCAGCTCGGGTGCGCGCTCGCCGGCGCGCGGTGATCGACGAGTCGTCCGATGTGCCCGAGGCCGTGATCGATGTCGGCGTTGCAGATGGTCGAGTCGCGATCCCAGCCGTATGGGTACGGCCGCATCGCCTCGCCCTCGCACGCGAACACCCACTCGCGCGTGAGGCAGAGGCGAGCGCCGCTGCCCTCGCAGAGCTTCTTCGACGTGGTCCACGACTGGTGATTCAACGGAAGATCGCTGCCCGCCTCGGTGCGCTCCTTCTCGTCGATGCAGAAGCGCTCGTGCACCTTCTTCTTCGACTTGCACGCCTTGTCGCCGAGGTGCTCGTAGTGCTTGCAGCGGAAGAACTGGTAACGGCCCGGCGGGTCCATCCATTCGAGGCACTGCTGCTCGACGTCGGGGCAAAACTCGCCCTCGACGAGCACCATGCCTGCGGGGCACGCACTCGGCTTCTGGGGCTCGACGATCGCGAGCGCGTTCGTCGCCGGCGGGGACACGACCTCGGCGCTGAGGAGCGTGGGCGCGGCGGTGGCTGCGCTCGCGTCGGCGACTTCGTGCGTCCCGGTCGGGAGCACGGTTTCGGCCGACGCGGTACGACAGCCGACCAACAACAGGAAGAGGTACTGCGTACTGCGCACTGCGGAGCTGACGTTGGTAGTCGAAGTCGGCTCGACCACAAACCCGAAAATTGGCCGCGCGGCCCCGCGCACTGCACACTCATTTAGTGGTGAAACACGTCGTTGCGATTGCAGTCACGATCGCATGTGCGTGCGGATCGAAGACCCCTTCGACCGTGACGACTTCACCGAGCGCGACCACCACACCGACCCCGAGCGCATCGAGCTCACCCCAAAGTTCGGATCCGAACTCTGGACCGTGCCCCCCGGGGATGGTGCTCGTCGATGGGGGGTACTGCCCCGATCCAGTCCAGATCTGCAAACGGTGGCTCGACCCGCCGGGTGAGTATCAGGACTATCGCTGCGCGGAGTACGTCGAGCCCGCGAAGTGCAAGGGCGCACGCGAGCACAAACGATTCTGCATCGACAAAGAAGAGTACGTCCCGCCGGGCGATGCGAGCGGGCTTCCGCTCGCTCATCAATCGTGGTCGAGCGCGGGTCAGGTCTGCGCGTCCCAAGGTCGCAGGCTGTGCCTCGAGAGCGAGTGGCAGTTCGCGTGCGAGGGCGAGGAGATGCGTCCGTATCCGTACGGGTTCAAGCGCGACGCGACCGCGTGCAACATCGATCGCATGGACCTCGGTCGTCCGAACTCGGGGCTTCGCGATCTGCGCGCGCCGATCCACGAGTATCAACGGTGCGTGAGCCCGTTCGGCGTGCACGACATGAGCGGCAACATCGAGGAGTGGGCGACGCTCGATCCGAACGGGAAACCGCCGCCGGTCGTCGGCCAGCGCTCGACGATGAAGGGCGCGTGGTGGTTGCCCGGAAAGAACACGTGCCGCGCGCGAACGCTCGGACATGGCGAAATCTACGCCGGTTCGCAGGTCGGCGTGCGCTGCTGCGCAGATGTTCGGTAGATGCTAAACTGTGGCAGTTGCGCGCAGTGACCAGCAATCCGCCGGCTCGAAAGAGTGGCTTCCTGCGTCCGGAGCCCTCGCGGTTCTTCGGGCGAGGCGCCGACCTCGATCGATTGGACGTTCCGATGGGCAGCGCGCGCCTCGTGACGATCGTTGGGCCTGGAGGCGTCGGCAAGACGCGCCTCGCGATGCGATACGCGGTGACGCGCTCCGCGCAGTTCGGCAGCGTGTGGTTCTGCGACATGCGCGACGCGCGCGTGCCGAGCGAGATGGCCGAGGCGGTGCTTCGCGCGTTCGCCGCCGATCGCGGGGCTCAGCTCGACGCCGAGGCGGCGCTCGGGCGGATGCTCGCGGCCCGGGCCGGCGCGCTCGTCATCCTCGACAACTTGGAGCACCTCCTGCCGTCGGCGTCGGCGGTCGTGCGGCGCTGGATCGCCGTTGCGCCGGAGGTCCGCTTTCTCGTCACGAGCCGCGCCGCGCTCGACATCTCGAGCGAGCGCGTCGTCGAGCTCGGCGGCGTCGAAGGCGATGACGCGATCGATCTGTTCATCGAGCGCGTCCGCGCGCGCGTGACGGAGTTTGCGCCGAGCGACGACGAGCGCTCCAACATCGGCGAGATCGCGCGTCGCCTCGCGGGCTTGCCGCTCGCGATCGAGCTCGCCGCCGCGCGTGCGGGCGCAGAGGACCCTTCGTCCGTGCTGGCGCAAGTGCGCTCGTCGCTCCCGTCCGCGCCGGAGGGCGCGCTTCACCGTGCGTTCGCGCTACTCGAGCCCGCCGAGCGCGAGCTCTTGCGTCGGTGCTCCGTGTTCCGCGGCTCGTTCTCGCTTCACTCGATCGACGCGATCGCGCCGGAGCTCGGCGCGGCGGCCCGAGCGCTCGCGTGCGATCTCGCCGCCAAGAACGTCCTGCGGGTCGAGCGACATGGGCCGATGCGCTTCTCGATGTGCGAAGGCATTCGAGCGTTCGCGGCGCAGTCGCTCGAGGCCGTGCACGCCGCGGCGCTCGCGCGCTGCCACGCGGAGCACTTCTGCGAGCGCGCACGCGCCATCGCCGAAGACCCCGCGTCCGTCCCCGATGCGTCGGAGGAGTGGGAGAACCTCAAGGCGGCGCTCGCGTTCGCCGCGAGCGCGCGGCGCGCAGACATCATGCTGCACACGGCGCTCGCCCTCGACGCGCTCGCGCTCGGGAGCGGGCTAGGCGAGTCGCAGCTCGAGCACCTCGACGAGGCGCTCCGTCGCGGCGCGGCCACGGAGCTCACGCTGTTGTGCCGCGCGCTGCTCGCGCGCTCGAACACACTCTACGCGCTCGGTCGGTTGCTCGAGGCGCGCCGAGACGCGGAGACGGCGCTCTCCATCGCGAAGGACACGGGCGACGCGCGCCGCGCGGGCGCCGCGCACCGTGCCGCCGCGGCCGCCGCGTTCCAGCTGGGCGAGCTCGACGCCGCGCGAGTTCACCTCGTTCGCGCGCGCGACATCGAGCGTGAACGCGGCGACGCCGCAGCGATCGCCACGGTGCACTGCCAGCTCGGCTCGCTCCATAACTCGCTCGGCGAGCTCGAACAAGCTCGCGACGCGTTCGAGCGCTCGATGCAGCTAGCGCACGGCGCCGGCGATGTGGCCGCCGAGGCGCTCGCGCTCATGGGGCTCGCGTGGAACTACTTCGAGTCGGGCGACAGCGGCGTCGCGCGCGAGCACTACGATCGCGCGCTCGTCATCCTTCGACGCCTCGGCATGACGCGAAGCGAGCGCATCGTGATCGGCTACCTCGGCCTGCTCGAGCTCGACGCGGGCGACCTCGCATCGGCTGAAGCGCACCTGCGCCGCGCGGCCCTCGCGTCGCGCCGCGCGGGCGACCTGCGCGTCGAGGGCATCTTCGAAGGCATTCGTGGCGCCGTCCTCGCCTCGCAGGACCGCGTCGTCGAGGCGCGCGCGTCGTTCGACCTCGCCGACGAGCTGCTCTCGCGCAACGCGTTCTACCAGGGCGCCATCCGCGTCCACCGCGGCCATCTCGATTTGGCAGAGGCACGGGCCGCCACGGCCGAAGGCCACGAACGGACGGCCGTGGCTCACGTCGCCAACGCGCGCTGGCGTCTCGAAGAGGCTCAGGCGCTCGCACGTCGCTCGGACGACGCGCGCATGGCGATCAGAGATCCTCGAGCGCGCGCTCGCTCGCGACTGAGCTCCGCGCCTTTGGCGTTCCTCTTGCTCCAACGGAGCAAGAGGTGCCCCTCATGCGTCTCGCCATCGCCATCGCTGCCGCCCTCGTCACGCTCGCGCCGCACGCGCGCGCGCAAACCACCGAAGCCTCGCAGCCCACGGTCGTCACGTTCGCGAACGAGCTACCGTCGAGCTACAGGCTCCAGCGCGTTCGCCTCGTGGTCGACGGCGCCGTTCGCTACGACGGCCCGCGGTTCGACACCGCGTACCTGCCGCCCGGCGGCCACGTCGTCGAGGTGGTCGCGGACTATCGCCTCCACAGCTCCGTGCTCTCGTACGTCGACCATATCGGCATCGAGGTCCGCTCGGCGCACCTCGTCCGCCCCGCGAGCCATCGCGTCGTCGCGCGCGCGGTCCGCCACGGCGGCGCGACCACGCCCGTCGAGCGCAGCGCGGCTATCGCTTGGGCTGATCGCTGAACCCGATCCCGTCCGGGTAGACGCCGACGACCCAGCGTCGCTTGGTCGCGAGCGTGACCGGATCGACCTCGACGACCGCGCCAGCCTCCTTGTGGTCGCCTTCGCACACGACGTACGCGCGTCCGTCGCTCGCCGCCCGCGCGACGTGCGGGTTCTTGCACTCTGCACCGAACGCGACGCGAGCGACGACGGATCCCTTCGTCAGGTCGACGCGCGCGAGCCCATCGGGGCCTTGTAGCGGGACGAGCGCGACGTCGTTCGATACGAAATCGGGCATCATCGCCCGCGCGCCGAGCGGGATCGCCGAGTCGGCGACGAGCTCGCGCGCCGCGAGGTCGAGCACGCGCACGTCGGCGCTCTCGAGATCCGCGACGAGCGCTCGCTTCTGGTCGGGCGCGATCGCCACCGCATACGGCCCGAACCGCGGCGCGCCGGGCACGCCCGCGGCCTGCGCGATCGGCACGTGCGCGACGGGTAGATCGTTGCTCCGGAGGTCGACGAGCGCGATCTCGTCGGAGCCGTAGCAGGCGATCACCGCGGTCGCGTCGTCGGCGGTGATCGCGATCCCGTGCGGCGCGACGCACACCGCGCGCCCCGCGAGCTCGTCGAGCGTCTTCGAGTCGAGCACGACGAGCCGCGCGAAGAGGCTCGACGCGAGCCCCGCGGCCTTCGCCTGCTGCATCGCGCGCCGCATGTCGAAATGCGTCACGAGGACGCGCTTCTGATCGTGCGTGAGGACGACGTCGCCCGGATTCTGATCCACGTCGTGCGTGGCCTCGACGCCGAGCGTCCGCTGGTCGAGCCGGAGGAGCGCGCCGATGCTGTCCGACCCTCCGTGCCCGGCGTGCTTGCCGCCTGTCGGCGCGTCGTCGGGGGGGAAGGCGAGCGCGACGAAGACGTGCCCCGCGCCATCGACGGCCAGATGGTGAGGAGCCTCGTGCGCGCTCGGATCGACGTCGACCGAGCGCATCACGACGGCGTCGCCGTCTCGGTCGATCACGGCGATCGTGTCCGAGCCGTTGTTCGTGACGTATGCCGCCGAGCGAGCCGCGATCGGCACCGGGTCGGCGTGCGGCGCGTGCGTCTTCTTGCACGCGACGAGTGCCACGAGCGACGAAGCGAGATAGAAGAGGCGCGTGAAGCGTTTCGTGTGCGCCTGCGCCATGCTCGCCACCGCAGTCTACGCGGAAGGCGCGGCGTTCGCGAACGGCCGCTTCCCGCGCGCCCAGCAGATCGTGAGCGCGCCGGACGACCCGAGCCACGTGTTCCTCCGCGCGACGTTCGGCGTGCTCGCGTCGTTCGACGGCGGGCGATCGTGGCGATGGCTCTGCGAGGGCGCGATCGGCTTCTCGGGGACGTGGGACCCGCCCGTCGCCGCGACGCGCGACGGCCGCCTCTGGATGGGCCTCGAAAAAGGCCTCTCGTGGACGACCGATGCGTGCACTGTGCACGCAATCCCCGAGGTGGCCGGAGAGCTCGTGTCCGACGTGTCCGCCGATGGCGCCGACCTCGTCTTCGCCACGTCCACGCCGAGGAAACCCGCCGCGTTCTGGCGCGTCGCGCGCGGCGTGGTCCGCAAGACCGGCGCCGTGCTCGACGGCTTCTACGTCGACACGCTCGACGAGCTCGGCGCGCGCCTTTATGCGACGGGCGTCCGCGTCGGCGAGAAGGCCGAGCCCCACATCTTCCGCAGCGACGACGCCGGCGCCACGGTGCGCGAGCTCCACCCCTCGCTTCCGACGCAAGGACGCCTCTACCTCGCCGCGATCGATCCGAAGGACGCCGCGCACATCCTCGTCCGCCAGCTCAGCGACCGCGGCAGCGATCTCCTCGCGTCCGAAGACGGCGGCGCGACGTTCAACGTCGTCCTTCACATGGCGGGCGCGATGTTCGGATTCGCGCAGAGCGCCGACGGCGCGACCGTGTGGGCCGGATCCGGCGACGCGGACGAGGGCTTGTACCGCTCGACCGATCGCGGACGAACCTTCGCGCCCGTCGCGAAGGCGCCGATCTTCTGCCTGCATCGCTCCAAGGAGAAGCTCTTCTCGTGCTCGAACCCGTTCACCGAGCACGGCTACGCGATCGGCGTGTCGACCGACGACGGCACGACGCTCTCGCCGCTCATCGGCTTCGCGGACGTCCTCGGTCCGGTCGCGTGCGACGCGGGCGCGGGGGCTTCGTGCGACAAGAGCTGGACGGCGATGCACGCGACGCTGACCACGCAGACGACCGCGCCCAGCGCGGCCAGTGCGGTCCCAGTCGCCGACGCACCTCCGCCGGCGAATTCGACACGATCGTTCGGATCCGAACGATCGACCTGCGGATGCGGGATTTCAGCGGGTTCCGCGTGGCCCGGCGCGCCCGCTCTCGTCGCGCTCGCGGGGCTCTGCGTTCGCCGGAGACGCTCGCGCGCCCGCGCGAACCCTGGATCACGCACGGACCAGCGGCATCAGCCAGTTGATCCCGCTGCGAGGCGTAACCACGCGCAATCCTGAGCGTCCCCTGCTGGCTCTTCGTTTGCAAAGGAGGATCGCATGCGCTCCGTCTACCTCCTTGTTGGGTGTGCTGCGCTCGTCCTCGCGTGCGGCGATGCGAGCAACATCACCTCCAACCACTGGAGCGGAATCACCGGCGAGAGCGGCAACAACGAGCAGGCGGGCGACGGCGGCACGACGAGCACGAGCTCCGACGCCGGCACCACGGCCGACGTCTCGCTCCCCGAAGGCGGCGCGCAGACCCAGGCCTTCCAGATCATGACCGACAAGACGACCTACAACGTCGAGCTCCGCTCGACCGTCGTCGTCCAGGTCACGATCGCGCCGCAGGGCTTCACGGGGACCGTGAACCTCGCCGTGAGCGGCCTCTCGACGGGCGTGACCGGCGCGTTCAACCCGACGTCCGTCAGCGTCAGCGGCACCACCGGCGCGACCTCGATGCTCACGCTCACGACGCTCGAGAGCGTCCTGCCCGCGACGACGCCGTTCACCGTCACCGCGACGTCGGGCTCGAACACGGCGACCTCCGCGCCTGCGCTCACCGTGATGCCGCAGATCACGATCCAAATCCCGACGAACGTCGGCGCGATGGCCGGCACGACGACGACGCCCAGCACGAACGCCTTCGGCAACTATCCGATCGTCATCAACGCGCCGTCGAACTTCGGCACCAACGCGCCCATCGTCGTCAAATTCCTCAACAACGACTCGGCCCCGCACTGCATCCACGCGAGCAACGCGACGCAGGGGTTCCCGCACGACGCGGTGACGAACGGCGTCTGCAACACGCTCATGCAGAAGGGCCAGCTCGATCAGACCGCGCACAACGTGAACACGAAGGGCTCGTACCAGTTCTACCTTCACGACGAAGGCAACACGACCGACGGCATGATCAAGATTCAGTGACGTGCGGCAGCTCGATCTCGGATCGACCTGACCTCGTCGACGTTTGCGTCGACACGCGGCAGCGAGACGACACCGGCGGAGCCGGCACTTGCCGCGTCAGCTCGCGAGTGGCGAACCGAGGTCCTGGCCAAATTCTTCGACCAACAGCGGCACGTGCCGGTCCGGCCGGGAATGTCATCGCTGCCGCATGTCGACGGATGATCAGCGTAGGACGGTCGACACCAGACGACTTTCACCGTCACTTGCACTGAAAGCCGCTCGAGACCTTCTCGCACGTCTGCGAGCAGCAGTCCGAGCCGTACTGGCAGTAGCCGCCGGAGCCCTTGCAGTTCGGGTTGTTGCCGCCAGTCGTGCCGCCCGCGCACTGTCCGTTCGTCCCGCAGACGCCGAAGCAGCACTCGGCCGGGTCGGTTTGGCCGGGGAGCGCACAAGCCGCGCCAGGGAGCCCGCACGAGAGCCCGCCGTCGCCTTGCGGCTGCGGGGCGCAAGCGGTCCCACCGTTTCCGTCGGGCACGCAGTTGACCGAGCAGCACGAGTCCGCCTGCGTGCACGACGAGCCGAGGGCCAAGCACGCGGGCGCCACGCCGCCGCCGAAGCACTGGCCGCTCTGACAGAGGCCGCTGCAGCAGTTCCGATCCTGAGTGCAGAACGCGGCCACGTCGGCGCACGCCGGATAGACCTTCGGCTTCGCCTGACAGTACGCGGCGTCGCCCTCGATCATGCAGTAGCCCGTGCAGCACTCGGCGTCGTTCAAGCACTGCGCGCCGATCTGCGTCAGCGTGCACGGCTGGTTGTCGTTACTGGAACAAGCCGCGACCACGGATAGCCAAGAAAGCGCAGCGACGAACCGCATGCGCGAACGGTAGCGCTAACCGTATCGCACCGCCACGATGGTCAGCTCCATCGCGCCGTTCGGCCGCTGGAGCACCACGGTGTCGCCCTCTTCCTTCTTGAGGAGCACGCGCCCGAGCGGCGAGCGCCAGCTCACGTCGCCTCGATCCAGATCGATCTCGTCCTCGCCGACGATGCGATACGTCGCGACCTTTCCGTCCTCGTCCTCGACGTCGACCGTGGCGCCGAAGAACACGCGCGTCTCGCCGTCCGTTCGGGGCTCGACGACCTGCGCGGACTCGAGGCGCTTGGTCAGAAAATGGATGCGCCGATCGATCTCGCGGAGCTTCTTCTTTCCGTAGATGTACTCGGCGTTCTCGCTGCGATCGCCTTGTGCCGCTGCGTCGGACACGTCTTGGACGATCTTCGGTCGGTCGCCGCGCAACCGCACGATCTCGTCTTGCAGCTTCTTCGCGCCGGCGCGCGTGATGTAGTTGGTCATTCTCGGTACGGGTCTTGGCCCGAGAGGAGCACGTCGAGCGCCCACGGCGCGCTCGTGCCGCGCGCGAGCTCCGCGACCGCGAGCGCGATGGCGCGCCTCGACGCTCGCGCCGGGATGCTCAGCATCGCCCAGCGCGCGCCTTCCCCGCGGCCCCACGCGCGCCCCGACTCGACGCGCACGCGAGACGCGCCCGCGCAGATCGCGACGCGCGTCCTCGGCGGACGCACGAGCTCGAGCGCAGCCGCCGCGAACGCGAGGCGATCGAACGACTCGTCGTCCTCCTCGGCGAGCTCGTGCTCGACGTCCGCGCCGATTTCCATCTTCGGCATGAGGTCAGTATAGCAACTGTGTTCAGCAGCTGCGCGCGTGCAGCTCGAGGAAGTACGCGACGAGGTCGCGCTCCTTGCTGCCCATCGTCACGAAGCGGAGCACGCGCGCGAACGGCCAGACGCGCGTGTCGGGCGGCACGAACATCGTCCAGTGGCCCAGCTCCGTCGGGCTCACGTCGAGCCACGTCGCGCGCAGCGTCCGCGCGATCACCTCGCTCAGGTACGCGCCGTGGCGTCGCAGGTCGAGCATCGCCGAGACCGTCCGAACGCCGCTCTCGTGGTAGCGGGCGATGAGCTCGGCTTGGATCGCCTCGAGGCTCGCGATGTCGTTGCGTAGCTCGACGCCGTGCTGCGTGCGGTAGAGCATGCCGAGCTCTCGCGCCATCGCGGTGGACTGGAGGCGTGCCTCGTACGCGGCGCGCACGCGCTCGTCCGCGAGCGTGTGCGGCGGCGGCGGATCCTCGAACGTCTCCGCGAGCTCGAGCTTGCCGAGCGCGAGGCGTGGCGGTGTCGAGTTCGTCGAGACCGCGCGGAACGCGGGGCGCGAGATGCCCTTCTGGTAGGTGCGGTCGTCCTCGCGCGGCGGGTCCGGTGGCGGCGTTGCCGGATCATCGAGGTGGTTCGGCGGCTGCGATCGCCGAAGGTTGGTCTCCGGTGGCGGAAGCGTCGCGATTTGACGCTGATCGCGTTTGTCGTCGGAGCGATTCTTCCACGACGGCGACTGCGCGCTGCGCAGCGGGAGCGTCGGCACACGCGGCGTCTCGGGCGACGGCGCGAACGCGCCCACCGCGAGGACGGCGGGCAACGGGCTCGCTCGCCGAATCACGCCCGAGGCTTCCTTTTCGTCCTGCACCACCTCGAGCTCGGGCAGCTCTTCGAGCTCGTGCAGCTCGTGCGGATCGTGCGGGACCTCACTGACGACGCCGCCCGTCGTGCGCTTCCCCGAAGGTCCGCGCGCAGGGCGCGCGCTCGCGACTCGCTCGACGAGCTTGCGGGCGCGGCTCCGAAGCTCGTCGGCCGCGTGCGGGTTTGCCGCGAGCACGCGTGCGTACGGGAGCGCGCGACCCGCGTTTCCTGCGGCCGCCCACGCCTCCGCGGCGAGAAGCTCGAGCTCGTCGAAGGACGCGTTCGCCGCGAGCATCGAGATGCGCTCGGCGATCGCCTGCGGATCTTCGCGGCGCAGCATGAGCGAAGCGCGCGACCGCAAGTACACGACGCACGGGTTCGACCCGCTGCTGCGCTCCATCATGTCGATGCGCGCGAGCGCCGCGCTGGCTTCGCCCGCGTCGAGCTGCGCTTCGATGGACCACGCGATCGGATCGGACAGCGGACCTCGCTTCGGCGGCGGGCGAGGCGTCGCCGCGATGGCTCGCTCGATGCGCGCCATGCGCTCGCGCGCCTGCGCGTTGCCGCTCTCGATCTTCGCGGAGATCCAGTCGAGCACCTCGACGCGCGTCGGCCCGCCTTCGCGCAGCGAGGCGGGGGTGTGATCGCTCGCGAAGCTCGCGATCTTCTCCGGCCACTGCTCGGCGTCGTGGAACGTGATGCGCTTGAACGTGCGCACGCCCGGCCGCTGGTTCTGTGTCAGCGAGAGCGTCGCGAGGAACACGTCGGCGTCGTCCGGGACCTCGGCGAGCATCGCCGCCAAGTGCATCGCCTGGAGCGCCTGCGCGACCTTCGGATCGCCGAGCTCGAACGTGAGCGCGGCGAGGTCGAGCCAGTGCCCCTCGTACGCGCGCGGCCCCGAGAGGTACGCCTTGCCCTCGAACATCTCCGCGGCGCCGAGCTCGGCGACTGCGCGCCGAACGACCGGACCACGCGCGTACGCCGAGGCGAGCCTCGACAACATCGCGCTCGCCGTCGCGCTCGCGAGCTCCGGCGTGATGCCGTGATCGGCAAGTCGTGCACGTGCCTCCTCGGCGGTCGTTCGATAGCCTGCTTCACGCACCGCACCCGGATCGGTCGTGCGCAGCTCGATGCAATCCGGCGTGAACAGAGCGAACTCCGCCTCCAGCGGTCCAGCATCCGCACGCACGATCACCCGATCGGCAACGACCAGGACACACGAGTCGTGTCGAGACTCCACGTCACCGTAAGTGTTTCATGGGGTTATCGAAATTGCCAACCTTACACCGCTATTTATGCCACCCTGTGCGCGCATGAAGCACAGCGTCGACGACATCGTTCGCGCCGAACAAGCCGAGTACGTCGTGGGCCTCGAGCCGAAACGCGACCCGCTTCTCGCAAAGATGGAAGCGCTCGCTGCCGAGCGTCGCGAGCCGATCAGCGACCCCGAAGTGGCCGCGTTTCTGGCAATCACGGTTCGTTCGCTCGGAGCGAAGCGCGTCGTCGAGGTGGGCACCAACATCGGTTACGGCGCGATCGTGATGGCGCGCGAGGGCGCGCACGTCGTCACGATCGAGAAGTCCCCCGAGCTCTGCGAGATCGCGCGTGGCTTCGCGACGGACGCGAATCTCTCGTCGCGAATCGACGTCCGCGAAGGCGCCGCCATCGAGGTGCTCGGCGCGCTCGAGGACACGTTCGACCTCGCGTACGTCGACTGCGTGAAGGAGGAGTACCCGCGCTACCTCGAGCTGCTCGTGCCGCGCCTCCGCACGGGCGGCGTCGTCGTCGCGGACAACGTGCTCTGGCGCGGGCTCGTAGCCTTGCCGTCTTCGTCCGTGCCCGAGAGCGAGCGCGCGCGCGTCGAGGCGCTCCGCGCGTTCAACCGCGCGGTGACCGCGCCGCCATTTCGCGGCGTGATCCTGCCGCTCGGCGACGGCGTCGCGTACGCGGTGAAGCTCTAAGGCTGCGCCGCGGGCTGCGTCGACGCGCCCGAACCGGCCGCGCTCGTGGTCTCGCCTTCGGGCGGGGACTCAGCCGAGCGCTTGTACCCGCACTCTTTGTTCGCGCAGGCGATCATCGGCTTCATCTTGCTGCCGCCCATGACGAGGAACTTCGCGCTGCAGAGCGGGCAGGGCTCGTTGATCGGCTTCTGCCAGAGCTTGAAGTCGCACTTGATGGTCTCGTTGTTCCAGTTCGAGCAGCCGTAGAAGGTCTTGCCGCCGCGCTTCGCGCCGTTCTTCGGCTTGGGCCGGATCTCGACGACGTCGCCGCCGCACTTGGGGCACGCGACGCCGAGCGGGACGGCCTTCGCGTTCTTGCACTCCGGATAACCCGTGCACGAGAGAAACTCGCCGTAGCGGCCGCTGCGGATCGCCATGGGCTTTCCGCACTTGTCGCACTTGACGTCCGTGAGCCGAACCGACGCGCCCTTGCCGTCGGGCCCGAGGTCGCGCGTGTTCTTGCACTTCGGATATTTCGAGCAGCCGAGGAACCACCCGTTCTTCGACCACCGCTTCATCATCTCGCCTTCGTGGCAGACGTCGCACGTCTCGCCCGTCGGCTCCGGCTCGGGATTCCAGCGCTTGCCCTTCTTCGCCGGCTCGAGCTGCTTCTTGAAGCGCTTGTAGAAGCGCGACAGGAGCTCGACGCGCTCCTCGTTGCCGCTCTCGACCTCGTCGAGCTCCTCTTCCATCTTCGAGGTGAACGCGGGCTCCATGAAGTCGAGCTTGCTCTGGAGCAGGCCGTCGACGACGTATTTTCCGAGCGTCGTCGGCTTGAAGCGGGCGTCCATCTTCTCGACGTAGTCGCGCGCCTGCACCTTGCTGATGATCTCGGCGTAGGTGCTCGGCCGGCCGATGCCCTTCTCCTCGAGGTCGCGAACGAGCGAGCCTTCGTTGTAGCGCGGCGGAGGCTGCGTGAATTTCTGGTCCGTGACGACGCCGGGCGGCGTGACGAGCACGAGCGTCTGACCTTCGGCGAGCTCGGGCAGCGTCGCCTCTTCGTCGTCCTCGGCTGCCTTGCTGGCGTCTTGCTCTTCGCCCGCGAGGCCGATGCGCCCGCTCGGGCCGGCTTCGCCGTAGACAGCGAGCCACCCGGAGAATTTGAGGATGCGTCCGCTCGCGCGGAGCGTGTACGTGCCCGCTTCGATGTCGACCGCGGTCTGATCGTAGACGGCCTCGTTCATCTGGCTCGCGACGAAGCGATCCCAGATCATGCGATAGAGCTTGTACTGCTCGTCCTTGAGGTGCTTTCGGATCGCGTCGGGCGGGTAGTCGAGCGACGTCGGGCGGATCGCCTCGTGCGCCTCTTGAGCGGCCTTCTTCGACTTGAACTCGTTCGGCTGCGCGGGCAGGTGTGATTTCCCGAACTTCTTCTCGATGTGCTCGCGCACCGCGACGATCGCCTCGGGCGACACGCGCACCGAGTCGGTACGCATGTACGTGATGAGACCGACCTGACCGAGGTCCTTTCCGAGATCGACGCCTTCGTAGAGACCTTGCGCGACTTGCATCGTGCGCTTCGCGCCGAAGCCGAGCCGGTTCACGGCGTCTTGCTGGAGCTTGCTCGTCGTGTACGGTGAGGGCGACTTGCGGCGACGCTCGCTCTTCGTGATCTTCGAGATGACGAACTTCGCCCTTTCGAGATCGCTGCGAACCTTCGCGGCCTCGTCGCCGGTCTTGACCTCGAGCTTGGTGAGGCGCGCGAAGAACGCCGCCTTGCCGTCACCGAGCTGCGCGCCGCAGTTCCAGTACTCGACCGGGACGAACGCCTCGATCTCGCGCTCGCGATCGACGATGAGCCGGAGCGCGACGCTCTGGACGCGTCCGGCCGAAAGACCGAACGCGAGCTTCGACCACACGAGCGCCGAGACGTCGTAACCGACGAGTCGATCGAGCACGCGCCTTGCGCGCTGCGCGTCGTAGAGGTTTTTGTTGAGCTTGCGGGGCGTGGCGACGCCCTTCTGGACGCCGCTCTTCGTGATCTCGTGGAACTCGACGCGCTTGCACCGCTTCTCGCCGAGCTCTTCCGCCAGGTGCCAAGCGATCGCCTCGCCTTCGCGGTCGGGGTCGGGCGCGAGCAGGATCTCCTCGGCGTCCCTCGCCGCGTCCTTCAGCTCGGCGACGATCTTCTCTTTTCCAGCAATGATCTCGTAGGTTTCTTTGAACCCGTGGTCGACGTCCACACCCATTTTTTTGGGCAGATCTTTGATGTGGCCCTTCGAGGCCATGACCTCGTAGCCCGACCCGAGGTATTTTTTGATCGTCTTCGCCTTTGCGGGCGACTCGACCACCACCAACGTCTTACCCATAATATTTCACTTACGCTGAAACAGCCCCGCAGAGCCCTCTACTACTACGTCCCCCAATGCGAGCGTCAAGAGCGCAGTCGTAACGGCCGGGGTAGTTAGTCCCGTCTCGAGGGCGATTTCGTCGGGATGTTTGGCCCTCGATTGGAGGGCGTTGAAGACCGTCAGGGCGTCACCGTCGAGCTCGGTGCGACGCAACCGGGCGATGAGCTCTTTTTCGGAGTGGAGCACACGCGCACCCTCACGGATCAGTTGCCAGCTCCCGGCGAACTCCCGACCCATTCCCGGCACGACCCACAGCTCCTTGTTCAAAGTCTTCGCATGGTTCGCCGCGTTCAACGAACCCGAGTCAATGCTCGCTTGGACGACGATCGCGATGTCGGAGAGCGCCATGATCACGCCGTTGCGACGTTTGAAGTTCTGCGGCGCCGCCACCGTCTCCGGCGGGAACGGCCAGATGATCGCTCCCCGTTCGAGAATCCGGTGAAAGCGCGCCTTGCGCCTCGGAGGCGTGAAGTTCGTTGCTCCACAGCCGAGAACGCACCACGTTCGTCCTCCCGACCGGATCGCGCCACGGTGTGCGGCCGCGTCCGTACCATCAGCGCCACCGGAGACAACGACGCCACCCGCCGCGACGACGACTCGCGCGAGTCGTCGTGCGATACGAAGCGTCGCGCTGGTCGCTGCGCGCGCGCCGACGATCGCGACGCAGAGTGGGCTCGGCGAAAAATCACCGGCGACGCTCAACGAGCGTGGCGGTTGTTCGAGCTGTCGAACGGCGGAGGGAAACTCGAGCGGAAGAAGGTGGCGAACAATCACGCCTCCCGTTCGGCTCGAGCCGGGTGGTGGTTGTCACAGATCTCGCGGATACGAGAAACCTGCGGTGGCTCGCTCTATGCTTCTACTTGGCCTTCGAAAAGACCTGCACCACGACTTGGCCTTGGCCGGCTTTCGCGTGGACGTCGACGCGGTACGGGATCGGGATGAGCGTGAACGGGCAGATCGGCGCGGGGGCTTTGCCGATGACTGCGGTCGAGTCGTTCGAGTCGTCGTGCCCAGCGTCCATGTTGTAGAAGGGCGGCACGAGCAAGTGCAGGTCGACGTTCGAGACGTTGCCCGGCGGTGAGTACGCGATGATCGTGTAACACTTGTTGCCGGCGAGCGTGACGTCGAAGGCTTTGTGCGCGCCCGCGGTGACCGAGTCTTTGTAGGCGGCACCTTCGGGGATCATGAGCGGCGCGTATCGGACCGCGGCCGCCTTGAGCCCCGCGTCGGCGGGATCGCCCAGCGAGAGCATGCCCTGGTTCATGATCTGCTGGCCGACCTGTTTGATTTGATTGAGCAGGTTCGGGTCGAGCGGGATCGACGGGAGCGCTTGCGCGAGCTGAGTCGGGTTGGGCAGCTGGAGGTTCGGAAGTGAGAACGTCGGAAACGCCGGCGGCGGCGGCGCCGCTGTTGCCGTGACGGATGGTGGAGGCGCGGAAGTGACGGTCGCAGTCGCAGTCGCCGTCGCAGTCGCGGTCGCGGTCGCCGTCGCGGGCGGAGGCGCCGCGCTCGCGACCGCGGTCGCAGTCGGATATTGCGGATTCGGCGTGGGATTTTGCGGCTCCGGGTTGTTGCTCTCGCAGGCGAGGAGTGTCGCGAGCACGAAGTATCGCAGCATTCTCATTGGATTCATTGCCGGAGGAAGTGGAATGGGATGTCGACCGTGGTCGGCCCGCTCGACGGCGGAAAGCTCCAGTTTCTCACGGAGCTCTCGATGCACTTGGAGACGATCGGGTCGTTGCCCTCGGCGCTTGCATTCTGCACGTTTCCGGTCGCGGCGATCGTGAGGTGAACGCGGACGTTCACGTTCGATTCCGTTCCGCCGCCGCGCTCCCAACACGTGCGCTTCACGCCTGCCGAGCGCTGCTGCACGACCTTTTGGATCGCCTCTTCGCTGAGCGCGGAGCCCGAGCCGCCGCCGCCGCCCGCGCCCGACACGGACGGACCGTTGCCCGGGCCGCCGAGGAGCGCCGCGAGCGCGGGGTCGACCGGTTTTGCGCCCGTGGAGGTGCCCGCGGTCGTCGTCGTGGGGCGGGCCACGCCGCCCTGCGGCCGCGGCTGTGACGGGTCGCCGCTCGTCACGGGAGCGACGTCGGTCGCCAGGGCGACAGGTCCGCCCGCGGTGGTCGGAGTCGTTGGTGCAGGACCTTGCGTCGTGACGACGATCGTCGGCGCGGGCTGCGCGGGCGCCGGCTTGAAGAACACGGCGATGCCAGCGGTCGCGCCGAACGCGCCGAACGCGACCACCATGCCGATGACGATCCAGTTCGGGCCGCTCTTGCGTGGCAGGACCACGGTCGGCGCGGCGACCGCGGAGATCGGCGCGTCGACGAGCGGCGCGGGCGCGAGAGGAGACGAGAGCGGAGACGAGGCCGAGATGGGAGCCTTCGCCGCGAACGGATCGCTGATCTCTTCGGGCTCGAGCTTCTCTGCGGTCGCGAGGCGCGACGCGAGCGAGACCACGTTGTTTCGCGGCGGAGGCGCTCCGAAATTCGTGGGCTTCGGTCCGGCGGCGCTCGCGACGGGCGTCGGGTGCGCGCGCGGCGGGTGAGACGGCGCGCGCGTCGTCGCGACGTTCGGCGCGGGGCCCGTGAGGGACGGGCGCTCCGTCGAGAGACCCTCTTGGAGGATCGCGACGAGCTCGGGAATGGTCTGGAGCGGGCGCCACTCCTCCATACCCTCCTGCCAGACGAGCGAGTCCGCGTTGACTGCGCCGGTCGACGCTTTGCGGCGGAGCTCGGAGATGCGCACGGGACCGACGGGCACGCCGTTGATGGCGACGTACCACTCGCTCGAGGTGGAGATCTCGAGCATCGCCGCGTCGTCTTTCGCGACGTTCTTCTGGAACGCGCCGGCGAGCGCGCTCTCTTGCTTCGGCGGCGCGGGCTTCGGCGCGGGCTTCTGGGAGGCAAGGCTCGTCGCGAGGCCCGTGGGCCTCGGCGCGGCGGGAGCTCCAGGACGCGGCGCCTGCGGCTTCGTCGGCGCGGGCCCCGACGAGAGCTTCATCATCATCGCGTTGACGTCCATGCCGACGCGTGTCGCGTCGTCTTCGGCGGAGCTGGCGTCGGGCGGGGGCGGAGCCTTGCTCGCGACGCTCGTCTCGGTGACCTCCGCCTTCACCTCGATGAGGTGGCCGCATTTGCGGCACTTCATGCGAACGGTCTTACCCGCGACCTTCTCGTCGGCGATTTGGTACTTCGCCTTGCACTGTTCGCACAAAAATCTCATGCGCTCGAGAGATCCTGAGGATAGCTCACAATAGACCCAGGAGGTGCTGCTTGATTTGGTCGCACGTCTCGGCGTCGGGCGCGGTCGTCGCCGCGCGCTCCCACACCTCCACGGCTTTGTTGCGGAAACCGGCCTTTTCGTAGAGGACCGCGAGGTTCTTCAGCGCGGGGAAGCTCTTGGGGCTGAGCTCGACCGCTTTCTCGAGCTCCTGGATGCCCTCGTACATCGAGCCTTTCTTTCCATAGAGAAGGCCGAGGTGGAACCGCAGGCGAAACGCGAGAGGGTCGATCGCCACGCCGCGCTGCAGGTGGGCGATCGCGTCGTCGATGCGGCCTTTTTGGTACGCGTCGATGCCTTGCTTCAGCGACGTCTCGGCTTCGGCGCTCGCGGTCGTCGACGCGGCGGGCGCGGCTCCGCGGGCCGGCGGCGCCTTGGCGAGCGCGCTCTGCACGACGGCGAGCACGTCGGCGATTCGGAACGGCTTCTCGAGGTACTCCTCGATGCCGTAGTTCTCCTTCAGATCCTGCGCGATGCTCTGGCCGCGGTAGACCGCGCTGATCATCACGATCGGGATCTTGCCGTACATCTGGCTGCCCTTGATGCGGCGCGCGATGTCGAAGCCGTGGAGCTCGGGGAGCATCGCGTCGAGGATGATGAGGTTGGGGACGTGCTCCTTCACCATGCGGAGCGCGAGCAGGCCGCGATCGGCCTCGATCACGCGGTGTCCTTTGCCCTCGAGCACCTTGCGGAGGAGCTTGCGGATCTCGTCCTCGTCGTCCACGACGAGGATGAGCGCGCCGGTGCCCGTCGCGGCCTGCGCGTCGTGCTTCGCCGTCGCGAGCTGCTGCTGGAAATCGGCGGGGAGCTGCGTGACCGACGACACGTCGGAGCCGATGCGGCCGAACGCGTCCGTCGTCACCTCGACTTGATCGGCCGAGCGCTGCGTCTCTTCGTCGACGATCGGCGGCGGCGGCACCGAGCCCTTCGCCTCTTCGGGCTGCGCGCCCGTGAGCCCGAGCCGGACGAGCGTCTCGCGCGGGACGTTCGAGGCGAGGTAGTAGCGCTCGCCCTGTCCCTTCGCGTCGTACGCGGCGACGATGCACCGGAGGAGCGGGCTCGCGAGCGCGACGTACGGATAGACTTTCTTGCCGGTGACGAACTCGAGCTCGTCGATCGCCTTTTTGTCGCCGGGGTCGGCCATCGCGACGAAGAGCGTGTCCTCCTTCACGAGCACCGGAAGGAGCTTGTGCGCCTCGGCGACCTCGCGCGGAAGGAGCAGGTGCTCGACGTCGATCGCGACCGCCGAGAGGTCGATGCCCGGCACGCCGTGCTGCTCGGAGAGCGCGCGGACCGCGTCGACCTCGCTCAGCTTGCCCGAGTCGATGAGGCGAGACGCGAGCGGCTTGCCTACTTGGTCCTTCGCGCCGAGCGCGGCGTCGAGATCGATCTGCGTGATGAGCTTCCGCTGGAGCAGGATGCGTCCCAGCATCTGCGGCTTTTTCGGTTCGCTCATGCGGAGGCCTCCGCAACGCTACCAGATTCGCCGCCGCGCATGCGCGCGAGCGCCGCGCGAGCGTAAGCGGCGTAAGTACCCGCTTCGATCGCAGCGCGCGCGCCCGCCATGAGCTCGCCGTAGAAGTGCAGGTTGTGGAGCGAGAGCAGGCGGAGGACGAGGATTTCGCCCGCAAGATACAAGTGCCTCAAGTACGCGCGCGAGTAGCCGCGGGCGCAGCACGCACACGTGCACGAAGGATCGAGCGGCGAATCGTCGCGCGCGTGCTTGCTGTTCTTGATGATGATCTTCCCGTCCTTCGTGAGCGCCTGCCCGTTGCGCGCGTTGCGCGTAGGGAGCACGCAGTCGAACATGTCGACGCCGAAGCCGACGCACGCGAGGAGATCCTCGGGCGTTCCGACGCCCATGAGGTAGCGCGGGCGCTCCGCGTCGAGCGTGGGCGCGACCTCTTCGATCGTCGCGAACATCTTGTCCTTCGGCTCGCCGACGGAGAAGCCGCCGAGCGCGAGGCCGTCGAACGCCATCGCGCCGAGCTCGTCGGCGTGGGCTTTTCGAAGGTCCGCGAAGCACGAGCCCTGCACGATGCCGAAGAGCGCTTGTTTCGGCGGGCGCGGCGCGGCGAGCGCGCGGCGCGCCCAGCGCGTCGTCTGCTTCACCGCGGCCTCGACGACGTCTCGCGGCGAGTCGCCGGGCGGGCACACGTCGAGCTGCATCTGGATGTCGGCGCCGATCTTCGCTTGCACGGCGACCGCGATCTTCCGGCGAGAGAAACCGCGGCGAGCCGTCGAGGTGCGACTTGAAGCGGAACCCGTCCTCGCTCGGCGCGACGAGCTTCTCTCTCGAGTTGAGCGAGAACGCCTGGAAGCCGCCCGAGTCGGTGAGCATCGCGTGCGCCCACTTCGTGAAGCCGTGGAGGCCTCCGTGCTCCGCGACGACGTCCTCTCCTGGGCGCAGCCACAGGTGGTACGTGTTGCCGAGGACGACGCGCGCGCCGGTCGACGCGACCTCGTCCATCGACAGCGCCTTCACCGAGCCCTGCGTGCCGACGGGCATGAACGTCGGGAGATCGACGTCGCCGTGCGGCGTCCGCGAGCACGCTGCGCCGCGCCTGCCCATCCTTGCACAATACACGGAACGCGAAGCCCTCTGCACGACCCTTCACGTGGCGCGCTCCAAGAGCATCGCGTCGCCGTACGAGTAGAAGCGGTATTCGCTCTTCACGGCCTCTTCGTACGCGGCGATCACGCGATCGGTCCCGCCGAACGCGCAAACGAGCGCGAGGAGGGTCGAGCGGGGGAGGTGGAAATTCGTGAGGAGCATGTCGACGACGCGGAAACGATAACCCGGTTGGATGAGGAGCGCTGTCTCGCCGGACGTGGCGGGCACGTGGCCCGATTCGTCCGCGGCGGACTCGAGCGCGCGCACGACCGTCGTGCCCACCGCGAGGATCTTCTTTCCGGCGGCCTTCGCTTCGGCGATCGCGAGCGCGGTCGGGCGCGTGACCTCGTACCACTCGCGGTGCATCTTGTGCTCGTCGAGGTCCTCGACGAGCACGGGCTGGAACGTGCCGAGGCCGATGTGCAGCGTGAGCGTCGTGACGGCCGCGCCGCGCACAGCGAGCCTTCCAAGGAGCGCGCGCGAGATGTGCAGGCCCGCGGTGGGCGCGGCGATCGCTCCCTCGGCGCGCGCGAACACCGTCTGGTAACGATCGGCGTCCCGCGGATCGACCTCGCGCTTGATGTACGGCGGGAGCGGCATGCGCCCGAACGCGTGGATCCCGTCGGCGATGGAGAGCTTGCCGCTCGTGTAGACCGCGACCTCGAGCAGGCCGTCGTCGTCCGAGCGTCCAAGCAGGCGAACGAAGAGCGAGCCCTGCGCCTGCGTCTCCTGCGACGCCGGCAGGACGCGCATGTCGACGCCGAAGCGGAGCGCCTTCGACGCCTTGCCGAGCGCGCGCCAGATCTGAGCTTCGCGCGTCTCGCCGTGCACTTCGATGGTACGGGCGGTGACCAGTCGCACGAGGAAGACCTCGACGCGACCGCCGGTCTCTTTTTGAGCGATGAGCCGCGCCGGCATCACGCGCGTGTCGTTGAGGACGACCAGGCAATTGTCCGGGATGAGCTCGGCGAGCTCGGCGATGCGCCTGTGCTCGGGCCCATGTCCCGCGCGCAAGACCATGAGCCGCGCGTGCTCACGCTCCCCTGAAGGGAATTGAGCAATGCGTTCCGTGGGCAGGTCGTACTTGAGCCGATCGATGCGCATCGCGATCGACCATGTTCTCGCGCGATCGGCCTCGTTGTCGAGAGGGAAAAGCCGCGTGCCTCGAGCTACTCCACGAGCTACTCCACGACCCGCGTCACCTTCTGTTTCACGAACGCCGCGACGACCGCGGGCTCGCAGGGTTTCGGCACGAAGGCGATGGCATTACAGCCTGCCCGCGTCAGCTGCCGCTCGCTCAGATGGTAGGCCCCCGTGAGGACGATTCGGAGGTTCGGGAAGCGGGCGCGCACTTCGCGCGCGAGCTCCAAACCGCTCCGGCGCGGGAGCATCAGCTCGATGAGGACCAAATCGACCTCATCGGTCAGGTTGGCGAGGGCCTGGTCGCCGTCGCAGGCCATGGTCACCTCGACCCCTTCGAGCTCGAGGGCGAGGGCGATCTGGCGGGCCGCTCCGCCGTCGTCGTCGACGACCATCACGCGCGGTTTCGTTCGGAACGCACCGCTCGCCTCGGCTCGCTGTTGTGATCGCAAAGCGCCCATGCCCGCCGTGGCTCAAAGCAACGGCGGTGCCATTCGGACATCACTCAGGAAAACGCGACGCGGTGCGTCTTTCGCGTTCACTGTTGCATTCTGCACCTTTCATGAATGAAAGGCGGCCACGGTTCGATCTTCAGCGCGTGTCGAAGACGATTCCGAGCCTGGTCATCTTTCGCCACAAAGTGGTCGGTGAAATGCCCAGGGTCTCTGCGGCTTGCTCGCGGCTGCCTGCGGCGTCGTGAAGCGCGGACTCGATCGCTTGTCGCTCGGCGTTGTCGACGACGTCCGCGAGCGATTGGCGGCGGCTCGGATCGGCGATCACCGACGACGGCGGCGAGCTCGTCGACGCGGGCGTGATCATGTCGTCGGCGGTGATGACACCGTCTTGAACGAGGGCGACGGCTTGCTCGACCATGTGCTCCAGCTCGCGCACGTTGCCGGGAAAATCGTAGCGCATGAGCGTCTCGAGCGTGCTGTCGGCCATGCGCGCGCGCGTGCCCATCTTCTTGTTGTACTTGCTGAGGAAGTACGCGAGGAGCTCGCGCGATGTCCTCGCGGCGCTCGCGCAGCGGCGGCAGGATGAAGCGCGCGACGTTGAGGCGGTAGTAGAGATCCTGGCGAAAGCGCTTCTCGGCGACGGCCTTGAGGAGATCTTGATTCGTCGCCGCGACGATGCGCACGTCGACGTGGATGGGCTTGTTCTCGCCGACGCGACGGATCTCGTGTCTCTTGGATCGCGCGGAGGAGCTTCGCCTGCACCGAGCTCGGCGTCTCGGCGATCTCGTCGAAGAAGAACGTGCCGCCGTCGGCCTCTTCGAAGAGGCCCTTGCGCGCCGTGATGCGCGCCGGTGAACGATCCCTTCGCGTGGCCGAAGAGCTCGCTCTCGAGGAGCGTCTCGGTGAGCGCGGCGCAGTTGATCGGCACGAACGCGCGCTCGTTGCGGCGGCTGTTGGCGTGGATCGCCTTCGCGACCAATTCTTTTCCGGTGCCGCTCTCGCCGGTGATGAGCACGGTCGCGTCCGTCGGCGCGACGCGCACGACGCGGCCGAGCACCTCGCGGATCGACCGAGCGAGCGGCCGATGATGTTCTCGAACTTGTAGCGGTCCTTGAACTCGCGCGTGAGGAGCGCGACCTCTCCGGCGAGGCGGCGGTTCTCGAGCGCCTTCTGCGACCTTCACGAGCAGCTCCTGCTCGGTGAACGGCTTCTGGATGTAGTCGAACGCGCCGAGGCGCATCGCTTCGACCGCGCTCTCGATCGTGCCGTACGCGGTCATCACGATGACCTCGGTCATCGGCTGGCGCTCCTTGATCGCGCGCAGGACGTCGATGCCGTCCTTCTGGCCCATGCGGAGATCGGTGAGCACGAGGTCGAACGCGCCCGTCGAGCCGCTCGCCGCGCCTTGCTCGCCGTCGGCTGCTTCATCGACCTCGTAACCGACGCCGCGAAGCATCATCGCGAGCGTCGTTCGCATGTTGCGCTGGTCGTCGACGATCAGAATCTTCGGCATGAACGCCAGGCCCCCCGAAAGTGGCCGCTAATATACGACGCCGACGAACCAGCGCACTGTCTGAGCCGCCGAAAGATCCCAGCCGCCTTGGATCGTCGGTAGCGCCGCCTGCTGGTACGGCAGATAGCCGAGCCCGCCGAGCGGGAAGAAGACGCCGTATTGCAGCATCGTGAAGAAGCCGCCGACCTTCGACGGGTCGTCGTTCAGCGAGCCGTCCTTCGCCTGATAGTAGAGCTGGAGATCGAGCTCGACGCCGAGGTCGGGCTGGTGGCCGGGAGCCTGGATGAACTCGCTCGCGCGGCTCCAGATGAGCGCCGCGCCGCCGCCGAACTTCTGTCCGTTCGAGTTGCGGATGAAGTCGTAGTCGACCTCGGGGCGGAAGTAGTACGCGCCTTCGATGCGCGTCAGGATCTTGCGGAAGAAGATGAGGTCGATGTTGTACGCGGGGTGAAACGAGAACGTCGTGATCGGCTGATTGTTGAGCTCCGGGTTGAGGCCGGGCGTACCGAGCGGGTTCTGCGCCCACTGATCGCCGCTCGCGTAGCCGAAGTCGAACTGGAGGTGGAGCTTGTCCTCGAGCGCGCGGAACTCGGTCTGCGCGGCCATACCCCACATGCGCACGTCCGTCTGGCGGCCCGCGGAGAACGCGCCGCCGGGGATGGCGCCGATCTCGCCGAGGATCGCGACGCCCTCCGCCTCGAGGCGGAATTTCTTGTAGAGGATCTGGAGCCAGAGGTCGGGGATGATCGCCCACGCGTCGCGACGGATCGCGCTCGTGTTCGAGAGGTCCTGGTTCGACGGGTTCTGGTTGATCGTGAGCGGCCCCTGGCCGTTCGGCACGTCGAGGTACTGGCTGCGGAGGATCGTGAAGAGGCCGCCGTTCACGACGAGGTCGCCGCGCGCGATCTTGAGCTTCTGGAGCTCCGGGTTCGTGCGGTGCGCGATGACGAGGCCCCACTCGTTCACGTTGCACAGGTTGCAGGTGTTGACGGGCTGGCCGCCGTAGACGTCGTACGGGGACGCGTTCGTCGGGCCTGTGTTCACGAAATCCCACATGCCCGCGAAGTAGAGGTCGAGCGACTTGATGCCCGTGACGAACATGACGCGGTCGACGTTCGTCTGGTAGTCGGCGTCGATGTTGTCTCCCGCGTTCGACAAGATGCCGAGGCCCCACTGGCTCGGCATGCGGCCGAAGCGCAGCTGGCCGAGCGGCGTCATGTACTCGCCCCAGGCGCGCGTGAAGTTCACCGAGTTCGAGAGGCTGTTGATGCCGCTCGTCGGCGGCCCCTGCGTCGTCGTGAACATCCCGATCGGCGCGAACGTGTTGTAGCCCGCGCTGATGTAGCGGCCGCTCGCGCTCGCGCCCGGGCTGAGCGCGTACGAGTCGGGCGTCGAGCCGAGCACCATGTTGTCGAACGCGTTGATCTGCGCCATCACGCGCAGGTTGTCCGAGATGTGCAGCTCGGGGTTGATCCGGAAGCGCATGTTCGCGCCGGACTGCGTTTGGTCCTTGCAGGGGGCGGCGCCCGAAACGAAGCCCGTGCCATCGCACAGGCTGAGCGTGTGCGTCGTGCCCGCGGAGTCTTGGTAAGAGTTGTCGAGCGGCTGCGGGAAGAGCGCGCCAGGACCGGCGGGGTTCTCGTGGCGGCCGAGCGTGAAGTTGTGAAGCAGCTCGGCGCGCGTGCGGAAGTAGCCGTGGATCTCGAGCACGGGGCGGGTGCGGCCCCACCAGTCCTCGCTGAAGACCTCGTTCGGGCTCGCGGGGACGTCGTCGCCGGAGCGCGCCGGTTGGGCTTTGGTGTCGTCGGTCGCCTTCACGGCAGGCTTCGCCTGGGGCGTCGGCGTCGTCGCCGCGGGGACCGCGGTGGACGCGGTCGTCGCGGTCGTCGTCGGCTGCGTGTCTGGCACGAGCGACGGACGCGTCGTGATCGGCGCTCCAGCGTCGCTCGCGTTTTGGGCGCTGGCAGCGCGCGCGACGAAAAGCGGGAGAAGCGCGAGGGTGAGGAGAAGCGCGAGAGCTCGGGCCCGCATGGCCGAGCCTTGTAACACGCCCGAGCTAGGCACGTGTGTTGATTTAGGAGTGTGAGGCCTTGGTCTTCTTGCGTTTTCCGGGGCGCGTGGCGATCGCGAGCGCCGCGGCGAGGGCGAGGAGGCCTCCGAACGCCGCGAGCGCCGAGTGCGGCTCGTGGACGGCCCACGAGAGCGCTCCGAGCGCGACGCCCGGCGAAGGCGGCGGGCCGAGCGCGCCCGTGACCTTCGCGCTCTCCACGGCGGGGGCGCACGCCGCCGCGTCGCACGCGACGAAGCAGGCGTGCACGTCGTTGGGCGCGTGGTCGGCCGTGAACGCGAGGAACGTGCGCGCCGACGCGTGGCCGTCGTCCGAGGCGAGCGCGCGATCATCTGCTCCGGCGCTGGCGCGCCGATGATCGTGGCCGTTTTGCGTTGCGCGGACCGTGTGCATCGGCGTCTGGACGCTCTTCGAGGCGAGCTCGGCGAGCTTGTCCTGCGCGAGTTCGGTCGCGTCCGCGTTCCACGCGCTCACGTCGGCGCCGACGCATCCCCACGCGAGGAGGTGTCCGCTCGCGTCGCGCGCGCCCTCCCACTGCTCGACCGCGAGCTGCGGCGTCTGCGTCAGATCGAGCGGCGCGAGCTCCGCGCGCCCGAACCCCTCGGGGACCGTGACGGCGATCGTGACCGCGATGCTCAGCTCACGTGTTGAGCTCATCGAGGAACGCCGAGACCTCGTCTCGGAGCGCCGCGAGCGTCCCGCGCAGCGTGTCCTCGTTCGGATCGCGCGGCGTCTCGTCGCTCGGAGGGGCCGCGGCGATGGGGGGCTTGCCGCCGTGGCTCGTCTCGACCGCGTCGTCGTCTTCTTCGCGCGCAGCGGGCCCAGCGACGGCCGCGGTCTGCCCTGGTCGCAAGAGCTGCTTTCGCGCGCCCGCGATCGTGAAGCCCTGCGTGTAGAGCAGCTCGCGCACGCGCAGGAGGTTCTCGACGTCGCGACGCGAGTACACGCGCTGGCCGCGCGCGCTCTTCGTCGGGCGGATCGTGCGGAACTCGCGCTCCCAATAACGGAGCACGTGCGGCTCGACCCCGACGATGCCGGCCACTTCCCCGATGCGGAAATACAGCTTTTGCGGGAGCGACTCGCTCACGGGTCAGGGCTTCGGCAGCGCCGTAGTTTCGGCGGCTTGCGGCGTCGAGGTGGTCTTGTTGAGCGCGTCCTTGAGGTTCTTGCTGACCTTGAAGGTGAGGACGCGGCGTTCGCTGATCTTGATCGGCGCGCCAGTCTGCGGGTTTCGACCCGGGCGCTCGCCCTTGTCGCGCAACACGAAGTTGCCGAAGTTCGTCACCTTGATCCGCTCGCCCTTCGCGAGCGTCTCTTTCATCATCTCGAAGACGAGGTCGACGATGTCCGCCGACTCTTTTTTCGAGAAGCCGCCCACGCGGGCGTAGATGGCTTGCACGATCTCAGCTTTGGTCATGACAGCGCCTAGTCTCGAGACTACGCGCGTTTAGGGCCGCGGCTCAAGCTGCAAGCTCGGTATCGGTTTCCATCTCCGCGGGCGCCGGCGGGAGGCTGTCGCTGGTCGCCGAAGGTGCCAGGTTCGCGGCGCGGCGGCGCGCGACCTGCTCCATCGCGACGAGGGACGCGACGTAGCCGTAGCCGAACGTGAAGATGAGCGCGAAGGGCGTCGCGAACCAGTGCCCGGTCTCGATCGAGGCGATCGTGCTGCCGAACGAGAGGAGGCAGAGCCCGACCTCGGTCATCGGCAGATCGGCGCGCTGGTGGTAGCGCTTCGAGTTGTCGCCCTTCTTGGGCGTGCGGACGAACTCGCCGGCCATCGTGCCGAGGCCCTCGAAGACGGCCTTCGAGAGGTGCGGGGCGAGCCCCGCGCCGAGCGCGAGGAGCGCGGGGAGCTGCTTGAGCGCGTCCCAGCGGCGCCGGCCCTGCGCGAGCTCGGCCATCGTGTAGAACGCGGCGAGCGAGCCGGTCGTGCCGATGCAGAGCGGGAGATCGATGAGCAGCATCGTCTTCGGATTCGGTCGCCGGCATCAGGATGAGCGCGGGGAGGAGGAGCACGCTCAAGAAGACCATGAGCGGGTAGGCGAAGTGCGGCGTCAGGTGGAAGAACGCCTCGATGCGCTGGTCGAGCGTGAGCTGCGAGGTCCACACGCGCTCGAGCAATTTACGTGCACTCTGCACGGTTCCCTTCGCCCAGCGGTACTGCTGCGCGCGGAAGGCGCTCACGTCCTCGGGGAGCTCCGCGGGGGTCACGACGTCCTCGCGGTAGACGAACTTCCAGCCGCGCGAGCTGCGCGCGGTACGAGAGATCGAGGTCCTCGGTGAGCGTGTCGTGCTCCCAGCCGCCCGCGTCGGCGATGGCGGCCTTGCGCCACATGCCGCCCGTGCCCGAGAAGTTGAAGAGCCAACCCGCGGCCGCGCGCGCGCGGTTCTCGACGAGGTGGTGGCCGTCGAGCATGAGCGCCTGCACGCGCGTGAGGAGCGAGAGATCGCGGTTCAAGTGGCCCCAGCGCGCCTGCACCATGCCGACCTTCGGATCGAAGAAGTGCGGCACGAGCGCGCGGAGGAAGTCCGGCTGCGGGAGGAAGTCCGCGTCGAAGATGGCGACGAGCTCGCCCTTGGCGACCTTGAGGCCCGCGTCGAGCGCGCCCGCCTTGTAGCCCGTGCGGTCGACGCGATGGATGTAGACTACATCCAAATCGCGCGTGGCCTCGTCCTCGCTGAGGCGGCGGATCGCCGCGCGAACGAGCTGGCCCGTCTCGTCGGTCGAGTCGTCGAGCATCTGGATCTCGAGCGGTCGCGCGGGTAGTCGATCTTCGCGACGTGATCGAGCAGGCGCACCGCGACGGTCGCCTCGTTGTAGAGCGGCAGCTGAACCGTCACGTGCGGCAAGTCCGCGGGGTCGAAGGCGGGGGGCACGTACGCGTTCGCGCGGAGCTTCTTGCGCAGGCGGAGGAGCGTCAGGACGAGGTGCGAGCGGTGGAGGCCATAGCTCGCGAGGAGGAGGAGCACTGCGAAGTACGCACTGCACAGAACCAGGTGCATGGCGCGGGATATTTGCCGACGCCAGCCCAACAATTGTCACGGACTTGTAAAACGTTGTCTCGGCGCGTCAATGCTCGGACGGCGGGTGCTTGCGTCGTTGCGGGTGGATGTCGTCGTTCAGCCAGATCGAGACGCCGAGCGTGAGGATCGCGTGGGCTTGCCCGTCGCCCGAGGGGCCGACGTTGAAATCGAGCCGCGGAAGGACGCGAACGAGCGCGCCGATCTTCGCGTGGAGCGCGACGGTCGCGAGGCCCTCGACGCCGTCGAATTTGTTCGCGTTGCCGAGCGCGTCGCTCACGTACATCGCGCGGTAGCCCACGCCGAGGCCGAAGAACGCGCCGAAGCCGTTCGGGTTCGTGAGCCAGCCGAATTCGGTCGCGACGAGGAGCGAGCGGACGTCCGCCGTCGTGCTCGAAGGCGAGATGAAGAACGTGCCGCCGACGATGAAGCCGCCGTAGATGTGATCCCAGACGAGGCTCCCGAGCTCGAGCGCGAGATCGGCAGCCGCGATCGCGCCGTTCGGGTTGCTGCTCATGCCGTCGGGCGCGTTCTTGCCGAGGTTGAGCGCGCCGCCAGCGCGGATGCCGCCCATGAGGCTCACGGGGATGACGAGGCCCGTCGGCTTCTCGGGCTTCTTCTCCTCGGGCGGGAGCTCGTTGGCGCTCGCGACGGGGACGGCGTCTTGGGCGTGGACGATCGCAGGCGCGAGGAGCGTCGCGAGCGCGACGAAGAGGGGGCGCACGACGATCAGTAAGCGGGCTGCGCGGTGGCGTTGACGTTCGCGACGGGCTTGTCGAGCGGAAGCTCCCAGAAGCCCGCGATGCCGAGCGTGAAGAAGCCGTGGCCGAGATCGCCGTCGTTCGGGCCGACGTAGAGATCGAGCTTCGGGATGAAGCGGAAGCTGCCCGCTTTGACCTGCACGCCGAGGCCGAACATGACGTCGCCGGTGAGCGTCGTTTGCCCCTTGTCCTGGAGGGCGATCGTGCGAATGCCGCCGCCGATCTCGCCGTAGATGCCGACGCCCTCGGGGTTGCTCATGAGGCCGAGCACGCCGTCGAGCGCGAAAGAGAACCCGCCCGTCGTCGGGGTGAGGGCCGACGAGTTGCCGTTGAAGAAGCTGCCCTGCGCGTTCACGCCGAGATAGAGGATGCGCGCGAGGCGGAGGCCGACGTCGACGCCGAACCCGAAGCCGATGGGGCCGTAGTAGTCCGGGAGGCCGCATGTGCTGCCGGGTCCGCTTACCCCGCAGTTGGGCCCGCCGCTGCCTTGATCGCGGACGTTGCCGAAGGGAAACGAGGCGACGCCGTCGATGCCGATCATGAGCGCGTTGCGCGGGCCTTGGGGCGGACGGCGTGGAGCGACCCACTGTCCGTAAGGCGGATTGTTGTTGTAACCGGCTCCGCCCTGATAGCCGCCGCTCCCGTCGTTCGGTGGGTAACCGCCCGTGTTCGGGTACGTGCCGACGCCGGTGTTCGGGTTCGTGTTCGGGTAGCCCGCGGGGCCGCCGGGTTGGAGCGTGAGCGTGATCTCGGGTGGGGGCTGCTGCCGCTCGCGCACGTCGACTTGTTGCTGCGCGGCAGTGTAGCCGGGCGCGGCCGCGCCGACGCGGTGCGAGCCTGGGTTGATGGGGCGCGCGACGCCGACGAGCGCCGTCGGGACCATCGTGCCGTCGATCGTGACCTGCAAGCCTTGGATGCCCGCGGGGAGCACGTTGATCTTGATCTTCGGGATGCGCGCTTCGAGCGACTGGAGCTCGACGGCGGCGTCTTGCTTCGCCTCGTTGAACGCCTCGGACGCGCCGGGCGGCAGCGGCGTGTCGCGAACGAGGCGGAGCTGCTCGGCGGCTTCGACGAGCTGCCCGAGCGCCTCCTTGCACTGCGCCATGTGGTACGCGGTCGTCGGCGCCACGGGGTAGACCGCGAGCGAGCGCTGGAATCGATCGAGCGCCTCCGTGTATTTGCCCGCTTTTTGGAGCGCCACGCCCTCGACGTAGAGGTCGCGCGCGGCGTTGCGATCGGCGTCGGAGACGACCTGCTGCGCGTGCGCGAGCCGCGGACAAGACGCGATCGCACCAATGGAAAAAGCAACGAGGGTGAAGAGAGACCGTGCGTTCATGGAGGGACCCGTGCCCAAGCTACACGATCGGCCGCGCTGGGTGAGACGGAGTCACCCGCCTAGGAATTCAGAAGCCGGCGCCGAAATCGCCCGTACCGTGGGTGGCGGTGGCCGTAGGGCGCGTCGTCGGGAGCGGCGTGTAAGTGACCGTGGAGGTCGCGGTCGGTGTCGTCGCGGTGGTGGTCGCCGTGGCGGTCGTCGTGGGGTGCGTCGTCGGATGGCCCGCGACGGTGCCGTGCGGGTGCGTCGTCGACGTGGACGTCTCGGTGGGCGCGGTCGTGGTCGTTGGGGTCGTCGTCACGAGCGGCGTCACGACCGCGGTCGGCGGCGGCTCGACGACGTGCTGCGGCGAGGTCGCCACGGTCGGCGTCGTTTCTTGGCGCTTCTCGACGATCACCTTCGCGCCCCAACCGGCGAGGCCGAGGCCGATGAGCGCCGCGATCGCCGCGAAGACGAAGAGGCCCTTCGAGCTGCCGCCGCTCGGTTCGTTGGTCGCGACGAACGGCGCGGACGTCACGTTCATCTGCTGCTGACCGTAGGGCGGCGGCGTGGCGTACGGTTGCCCCGCGTATGGCGCGCCCATCGCGGTGCCCGTGCCCGGCTGCGGCGTGCCGTATGGATAAGGCTGCGGAGTCTGGAGCGCGAGACTCGGCGCGGGACCGTAGCCGGGCGTCGAGCGCTGCTTCACGCTGAGGCCCGCGGCGTACGCGAGCGCCTCGCCGAGCTCGGTCGCGGAGCCGAAGCGACGATTGGGATCGCGGTCGAGCGCGCGCGAGAACCACGCGTCGAACGACGGTGGCAGCTGCGGGTTCATCTGCGACGGGATCGGGATCGGCACGGTGCAGATCTTCACGAGCAGATCGCCGAGCGACTCGCCCTCGAACGGCAAGCGGCCCGTCGTGCACTTGAAGGCGATGACGCCTAGCGACCACAAATCGGTGCGGTGATCGATGTCGCGGAGGCCGCGTGCTTGCTCGGGCGACATGTAGAACGGCGTCCCGAGCACCGCGCCGGTGCGCGTGTTGTTCGAGATCGCCGCGTCGGCGCCGCCCGTGCGGATCTTCGCGATGCCGAAGTCGAGCACCTTCGCGATCTCTTCGTCGTCGTCTTGGCTCTTCACGAGGAAGATGTTCTCGGGCTTGAGATCGCGGTGGACGATGCCGTGCTCGTGCGCCTTCTGCAGACCGCGGCACACCTGCTGGATGATGTACGCGGCCTCACGGAGCGGGAGCACGCCGACGCGCTCGATGCGTTTGTCGAGCGGCTCGCCGACGAGCATCTCCATGACGATGTACGGCTTGCCGTCGTCGGTTACGCCGTGATCGTGGATCTGGATCGCGTGCTTCGATTGGAGCGTCGCGGCGGCGCGGGCCTCGTTGTCGAAGCGCTTTCGCGCCTCGTCGTTGTCCGCGAACTCCTTCTCGATGAACTTGATCGCGACGTGCGTGCCGAGCGACGCGTGGCGCCCTTCCCACACCGAGCCCATGCCGCCGCGTCCGATCATGCGGAGCAGCTCGTACTTCCCGGCGACGAGGCCGCGGCTGGGAGGGAGGACTTCCTGGGACATGTTTGCGCGGGCGGATCCTTCCGAAAACGTAACGTAAGGCCGGACGTGCCGCTACTGCGTGACGAAATCGACCGTGAAGTTGTCGAATTCGACGGAAAATACGCCCTGTCCTTTGACCACGCTCCCCAAGATGACGACCGGCGAAACGAGCCATTCGGGGAACGCGAGCGCGCCGCTGACGAGCTCGCAAGTGGGCGGCGTCACGGGGGTCACGACGACGACGGCGACCGGGTCGGCTGGGGGCGGGCCCGCGTCCGGGACGCCGGCGTCCGCGTCCGTCAGCGGCGGTCCGGGCGTGCAATCCACGGGGAGCGTGATGTGGCTCCGCTGCATCACGTAGAAATCCAGCGGCAAGTATTGCCCGAGCTGGTTGAGGATGAGGGGGTTGTCGGTGAGAAACTGTTTGCCTTGCGCGAGGCGCGTGCCGGGCGTGAGGAGGTCGAGCGCGTAACCGACGTAGCCACCTTGCTCGGAGAGCGAGATGCCGACGCCGTTCTTCGACGTGAGATCGGCGACCGCGACGATGGCGCCCAGGAGTCGGACGCCCGAGTCGAGCACCGGCGGCGCGCCGTCGGCTGGATCCATCGCGACGACGTGCATGCGCATCGAGATGTGAACGCCGACGACGGTCGGCGTCTGCGCGTCGACTTGGGTCATGACGAACCCGGCGCCTTGGAGCGGGATGGGGAGCGAGACCGTCGAGAGGAGCGCGTGCGGGGGCGTCGGAGGGAGGATCGACGCCGAGTTGTCGAGCGCGACCGTGCCGCCGAGCTGGAAGAGCGAGCTCGAGAAGCTCGGGACCTGCCAGTGGCCCTGGAGATCCTGGATGCTCGTGTACGTATCGAAGTCGTCGCAGAAGGCGTGCGTGCTGCACGCGCAGAAGTCGCCGTCGCACGCGCTTGCATCGCTCGCGTCGGCGCTCGCGTCCTCGCGGAGCGTGCGATCGTGGAGGCCGAGGATGGCCTCACACGCGACGAGCGCCGGCGCGACGAGGATGACCGCGACCGTCGCGCGCCTCAAAAGCTGCCTCCGACGATGCCGAGCGTCGCGCGGGCGACTCGCGCGGCCGGCGAGCGCGGCGCGACGACGAGGAAGACGATGCCCGTCACGACGAAGACGGCGCTCAACGCGAACGCCACGTCGCTCGCGACCGCGAACGTCTTCGCGTCTTGCGAGACGGCGAGCGCGCCCGAGGTCGGGCACGTGCTCGCGTCACACCCCGCGGCGTTCGCGGCGTTGGCGCGGTCGATCGCGAGCACGCCGAAGAGCGCGCCGACGGCGACGCCCGCGAGGCCCACGCCGCCGCTCGCGAACCCGAGCGTGCGCATCGTCGCGTTCGGCGGGGCGGGTTTCGGCTCGGGCGCGAGCGTCTCGATCGTGACGGGCGGCGTCGTGTCGATCGCGGGCGGAGGCGGCTCGATTGCTTCTGGCGCCGAGCTCTCGCGCTCGAGCGGGCCGACGCGGACGACGATCGGATCGTGCACCGCGACGACGCGCGCTTGGAAGGCCTTGTACCCGGGAGCTCGCGCTTCGACGACGTGATCGCCGGGATCGACCGGCACCGCGGAGCCCCAGAGCGGCTCGCGCAGGGCCTCGCCGTCGCGCGTGACCTCGAGCGACGAGACGCGCGCGGCGTCCGAGACCTCGACCGTGAAGCGAACGAGCTTCGCTTCGACCTCCGAGGCGCGGTCCTTCGCGTATTTCGCGCGGCCGGGTTGTCCTTCGTGGAGCGCCATCGCCTCCGCGTCGCGAAACGTCGACCACGCGCGCGAGAACTTGCCGACTTGGTCGTAACACTCGCCCAGGTTGAGCAGCGTGCCGACTCCCGGATCGAGCCGCTGGCTCTCCGCGAGCTTCGGGCACGCTGCCGCGACGTTTCCGCTCGACATGAGCCGCTTGGCTTCGTCGAACAGCGCCTGCGCGGCGACGGGATCCGTCTGCGCGCTGGCGGAGAGCGCGAACGTGAGCGGCGCGAGCGCGGCGGCGATGCGGGCTGCTCGGTTCATTTGCGGTGTTCGAGGTCGATGTCGGGTCTTTGAGAAGAGGAGCTCGCGTGCGGGGGCGTGCGCGTCGGCGCGGGCGCGTGCGTACGCGCTTGCGTGGGCGAGGGCGAGGGCGCCGTCGTCGCGGCGACCGTGATCGAGATCGTGGGCGCCGCCGTGCTCGTGCTCGCGACCGTGGGCGTGCTCGCGACCGTGCTCGTGCTCGCGACCGTGGCCGTGCTCGCGCTCGTGCCCGCGGGCGCCTCCGAGGGCGTGCGCCAGCGCGAGACGACGAACGCCGCGATCGCGACGATCGTGAGCGACGCGCCCACGAGAAGCATGCGGGCTCGCCGCGCGCGCCGCGTGGGGACCGTGAGCTTCGTCGCGCCGTCGATCGTGTGGATCGACGGAGGCAGCGCGATCGGCGGCGCGGGGAGCGAAGGGCGCGACGCGCGCGGCGCCCGCGACGTCGTGAGCGTTCGTTGCGTGCGCTCGGCCGACGCACGCGCCCGCTCGGGAGCGAGCGCCGCGAGATCGCGCGCGAGCTCTCCGACGTTCGCGTAGCGCGCGTCGGGCTCGCGCTCGAGACACTTGCCGACGATCGCGTCGAGCGCCGCGGGCAGATCGTCGCGAACCTGCGTCGGGAGCGGCGGGGCCTCGAGCATCAGCTTCGTGTAGTGCTCGTGGAGGTTCTGGGCGGCGAACGGCATGCGGCCGGTGACGATCTCGAAGAGGACGACTCCGAGCGACCAGATGTCCGTCCGCGGGTCGACCGATTTCGACGAGCGAAGCTGCTCGGGCGACATGTACGGCGGGCTCCCGACGACCGCGTCGGGGAGCGTCTCGATCTCGGCGCCGCTTTGAGACTCGAGCCCGCCGATCTTCGAGACGCCGAAGTCGAGGACCTTCACGACCTCCGAGCCGTCGGGGCCCGTCGTGAGGAACAAGTTCCCCGGCTTGAGATCGCGGTGGACGATGTTCATCGCGTGCGCCTCGGCGACCGCCTCGCACGCCTGAAGGATGTACTCTACAGCCAATTCGACGGGCAGCGCGGACCCGCCGCGCACGAGGCCCGCGAGCGATTGACCCTCGAGGTACTCCATCACGATGAAGGGCGTGCCGTTCTCGGCGACCTCGACGTCGAGCACCCGCGCGACGTGCGGGCTCTTGAGCTTCACGAGGGCGCGCGCCTCGCGCTCGAAGCGCGCGACGATCGCAGGCTTCTTCATCGCCTCGGGCAGGAGGAACTTGAGCGCGACGTCCTCGTCGAGTCGGAGGTGACGCGCGAGCATGACGACGCCCATCCCGCCACGCCCGATCAGGCGCTCGATGCGGTACTTGGCGCAAACGACTGCGCCCAGCGGCGGCCACAGCTCGCTGTCCACCCCGAAATCGTATCACGCCGGAGGCGTCAGTGAGCCTCCGACCAGTTGTGGCCGCTTCCCACGTCGACGACGAGGGGTACGTCGAGCTTCAGCGCGGACTCCATGACCTCTTTGACCCGCGCGGAGGCCTCTTTTGCCTTGTCTTCGGGCACCTCGAAGACGAGCTCGTCGTGGACGGTGAGGACCATGCGCGCCCCGGGGACGACGTCGCCGTCCTTCAATTTCACCATCGCGAGCTTCAGGATGTCGGCCGCGGTGCCCTGGATCGGCGTGTTCTTGGCGACGCGCTCCGCCTCGGCGCGGAGGCCGCGGTTGGCCGAGTGGAGGTTCGGGAGGAAGCGGCGGCGGCCGAGGATCGTCCGCACGGTCTCGCCGCGGCGCGCCGCCTCGAGGGTCTGGCTCATGAACTCGCGCACGCCATGGTAGCGCTCGAAGTAGTTCGCGATGAAGCGCGCCGCTTCGTCGCGCTCGATGTCGAGCTGCCGCGCGAGCGCGTTGTCGCCCATGCCGTAGATGACGCCGAAGTTGATCGTCTTCGCCTGCCGGCGCTGCGTCACGGTCACTTGATCGCGCGGCACGTCGAAGACGATCGACGCCGTGAGCTGGTGGACGTCTTCGGCCTTTCGGTACGCCTCGACGAGCATCTCGTCTTGCGAGAGGTGCGCGAGGACGCGCAGCTCGATCTGCGAGTAGTCCGCCGAGACGAGCACGTGACCCTTCGGAGCGACGAACGCGGAGCGGATCTCTTGTCCGAGCTCGCTGCGGATCGGGATGTTCTGGAGGTTCGGCTCGACCGACGAGAGGCGACCCGTCGCCGCGACCGTCTGCGAGAAGCGCGTGTGGATGCGGCCCGTCTTCGGGTTGATGTGGCGCGGGAGCGCGTCGATGTACGTGCCCTTCAGCTTGTCGATCTCGCGAAACTCGAGGACGACCTTCGGAAGTGCGTGCTTCAGCGCGAGCTCGTCGAGCACCTCGGCGTCGGTCGAGCGGCCGCCCTTCATCGTGCGCTTCACGACGGGGAGCTTGAGCTCGTCGAAGAGGATCGCCTCGAGCTGATCGCGCGAGCGGATCGCGAAGTCGCGCCCGACGACCTCCTTGGCCTTGAGCTCGAGCGCGTTCATCTCTTGCTCGACGCGCTTGCCGATCGTGCCGAGGCGCGACGGATCGACGAGCACGCCCGCGAGCTCCATCTTCGCGAGCACGCGCGCGAGCGGCAGCTCCACCTCGTTGTAGAGCTTCGCGAGCCCCTCGGTCTCGAGGCGCGGCTCGAGGCGTCGCGCGATCGTCGTCGTGGCCTCGATGCCGGGCGCGCACAGCTCCGTCGCGGTCTGCACGTCGAGCTGATCGAACGGCGTCTTCGGCGCGCGCTTCGACGACTTCGGCGCGGACGACGGCACCATCGACGAGGGCGGCGAGGACATCGGCGCCTCGGGCGTCGGGAGCGTCACGTCGAGCTCGCGGCGCGCGAGCCCGACGAGGTCGTGCGGCGACTCCGGATCGAGCAGGTACGCGGCGAGATCCGCGTCGAGCACGGGGCCCGCGAGCGCGATGTCGTGGCGCGCGAGCAGGACCTCTTGCTCCTTCATGTCGTGCGCGATCTTGGTGACGTCCGCGCTCACGAGGAGCGGCCCGAGGACCTCCCGGATTTCGTCGAGGGTGAGCTGCGCGGGCGCGCCGAGGTAGCGGTGCGAGAGCGGGACGTAGATGCCCTCGCCCGGCGCCGCGGAGACGCCGAGGCCCACGATGGCCGCGCGGTTCGGATCGGGCTCGCTCATGCGGAAATCGATCGCGAGCGTCTTGTTGGCCTTGGCGCGCGCCGCGAACGCGACGAGCTCGTCTTTGCGCGTGAGCGTTCGAAACTCGCGCTTCGGCGGCGGCGGCGCGGGGAGCTGCTGGAGCAGGCGCGTGAACTCGAGCTCGCTGAAGAGCCGGCGGAGCTCGGTCTCGTTTCGGCCGCCGTAGACGAGGTGCGCGGGGTCCCACGCGATGTCCGCGTCGAAGTCGAGCGTCACGAGCTTCTGCGAGAGGTACGCGTCGTCCTTCGCCTTCGTGAGGTTCTCGCGGAGCTTCTGGCGCTTGATCTTGTCGAGGTTCTGATAGACGCCGTCGAGCGTGCCGAACTCGTTCAAGAGATCGGTCGCGGTCTTCGGGCCGACGCTCGGCACGCCGGGGACGTTGTCGGACGTGTCGCCCGTGAGCGCGAGGTAGTCGCGGATCTGGCTCGGGCGCACGCCCATCTTCTCGCGCACCTCGGCCGGGCCGTAGACCTTGTCGCGCATCGAGTCCCACATGACGACGAGATCGTCCTCGTCGTGGACGAGCTGCAGGAGATCCTTGTCCATGCTCACGATGACGACGCGCACACCCTCTTTGGTCGCGCGCGTGACGAGCGCGGCGATGAGGTCGTCCGCCTCGAGGCCGGCTTTTTCGTAGACGGGGATGTTGTACGCGCGGACGATCTGCTCGCACCGCACCATCTGCTGGTGGAGATCGGGCGGCGGCGCTGGGCGCGTCGCCTTGTAGTTCGCGTCGATCGTCTTGCGGAAGCTCGGCGCCTTCGAGTCCATCGCGACCGCGAGCATCTTCGGCTTTCGCTCGCGCACCACCTTCTCGAGCATCGTCACGGTGCCCATCACGGCGTGCGTCGGCTCGCCCTTCGACGACGAGAGCGGCGGTAGCGCGTGGTAGGCGCGAAACACGTAGCCCGAGACGTCCACGACGAAGAGGACGTTGTCGGTGTTGGGTGCGGGGAGCGTGGCCATCGCGGGTCGAGGTTACTGGTCGTAGTGCGGGCGATAAATCGTGGCGTCCGCGAGGGCGCCGTGCGGCTCGTAGTTGGCGTGGATCGCGACGAGCATCTCTTGCGTCCAGCGCTCGCGCGTCCACGCGGCGGGCGTCGCGGGGCCGTCGTTGATGAGAATGAGCCCGAAGTGTTTGGCGCGGATGTCGCGAAGGAGTGGAGCCTGATCCCACACGCCCTGATGCGAGAGCTGCGTCATCTCGAAGGGCTGGAGCAAGAGCGGGTGAGGCGTCAGCACGATCATGCCCATCGCCTCGTCCGCGATGACGGGTTTCTGCTCTTTCTTGATGAGATCCACGAGCTGCGCGTACTCGTCGCGAAGATTCAGCTTCGCGTCGAGCCCGTCGGTGCGCGGGATCGCGTCTGCGAGCACCCAGACGATGGAGCCCGCGAGCGCGGCGTTGACGGCCGCGCTTTGCCACGAGTCTCGCGCCCATCGCGCGCTCGCGAGGCCGCAGAAGATCGCGAGCGCCGCGACGAGCTCGAGCATGTAGTTCACGTGCGCGCCGACCTTGCCGACCGTGAGCGCGGAGAGCGTCGCCCCGACGAGATAGAAGGTGAGGAGGCGCGCGGTGAACGGCGGCCACGGCGCGCGCGTCGCGACGTACCCGATCGCGATGACGATAGGGACCGCGTACAGCGACGCGACGTCCTTCACGTAGACGGTGAACAACGGCCACAGGAAGTGGTTCGCGTTGGCGGTGACGGTGTTGAAGAAGAAGCCGTGCGCCGTCGCGCGGTCGAGGACGACGAGCGCGAGCGCGACGGCGGCGACGAACGGCCCGACGAACGCGGCGGCGCGCCGAAGGCCTTGGGTCGCGAACGCGCACGTGAGGGCGAGCGGCGCGGCGAGGAGGTGAGATTGTCGCGTCAGCACGCCGATCGTGACGAGCAACGCGGCGACCACGGGGGTCCATCGAGCCGTCGGCTTGTGCGCCGCGAGCGAGACCGCGCCGAGCGAGAAGGCGAGCGCGACGAAATCGATGCGAACGAGCGTCGTCCAAAAGACGACGTACGGCGTCGCCGCGAAGAACCCCGCGCCGATGCACGCGCCGAGCGTGCTGCCCGTGACCTTGCGGACGATCGCGCCGACGTGCGCCGCGCACGCGAGCGCGGCCACGAAGGTGAGCGCGCGCCCCATCGTGTACGAGCAACCGAACGCGCGCACGCCGAGCGAGAGGAGCGCGGGGAAGACAGGCGGGTAGTTCGCGATCGTGAACGGATAGTCGCCGAGGTCGGCGTGGTAGATGTTCTGCCCGTGCGCGAGCCTTCGCGCCTGCTCGAGGAGCGGACCTTCGCCGTAGTCGAGCGGAAACGGAAACGCGACCGCGCGCGTCTGATGCCACACGAAGTACCCAAACGCGACGAGCGCGACGAACGCGCAAACCGGCTGCACGTAGGCCTTTGCGCGCGCCGCAATGGAGCTCAGTGCGGATGGCATGCGCGTGTTATACGGGCAGCTGCTTCTGAATGTTGCACTTTCTCCGCTCGCGACTCTGCCTCGTTCTTGCCTTTGCCGTCGCCATGGCGGTGCCGCTGTGGACGTTCCGGCATCCGCCTCTCCAGGACCTGCCGCTCCACCTCGCGACGCTCCGCGTGGTGCACGATCTCAACAATCCGCAGTACGGATTTTCCGAGATCTACACGGTCAGCCTCGGCCGGACGCAGTACATCCTCTTCTACGTGCTCGGGCATCTGCTCGCGTTCGTGACGGGCGTGCGCGCGGCCGGATTGATCCTCGTGTCGGCGTACATGATCGGCACGGTGCTCGGAACGTACTGGCTCCTCCGAGCGCTCAAGCAAGACGGCCGCGCGAGCCTGCTCGTCATTCCGTGTCTCTACAATGGGCTCGTCGTCCTCGGGCTCATTCCATTTCTGATCGCCGTCCCGCTGATGCTCTGCACGTGGGCCGCGGCGTGTCTCCAGCGAGAACGGCCGACGAGGCTGCACGCGGTCGCGCTCGCCGCGTTCAGCGTCGCGCTGTTCTATTCGCACATCATCCCGTTCGTGATCGGCATGTTCGGTGTCGCGCTGTTCGCGCCGCGCACGTCGGCGCGAGCGTTCGCGCGATTCTTCGTGCCGCTCGTGCCCGCGGTGGTCGCGGCCGCCGTCTGGCTGCTCTTCACGGACTCGGGTCACGAGGTGTGGCGCGTCACGAGCACGACGGGTCGCGACGTCTGGCCGCTCGGCACCGCGATCCGCGAGATCTACTCCGTCGGCTTCGACGTCTATCGCGACAACGCCGACGAGGTTCACTTCGCGGAGGCCGCCGTCATCGCCGCGATCGTCGTCGCCGTGTTCCGGTTGCCCGCCGCGAAGTCAGCGCCGCGATTCTTGTTCTTGATTCCGCTCTTCTGCGTGCTGCTCTATTTCCGCGCCGAAGGGCACAACGGCTACGCCGCGCACATTCGGGATCGCTTTCCGGTCCTCGCGGTGTTCTCGGCGATTCCGCTCCTTCGGATGCCGCGCGGTTGGAAAGGACACGCCGTGACGATCGCGATGGTCGCGGTCTGCCTCGTGACGGTCGAGAGCACGTTCTGGCACTTCGAGCAGTTCGAACGCGTGGACGTCGGAGACTTCGAAGAAGCGTTGAGGCACATCCCGCCGAAGAAGAACGTCGTCGGCCTGATTTTCCGCCCGCAGTCGGACTACATTCAGGAAAATCCGTTTCTGCACTACGTGAGCTACTACCAAATGGAGAAGGGCGGAGTCGTGAAGCACGACTTCATGGACTTCCCGCACTGGGTGGTCCAGGTGAAGCCGCATCACGCGCTGCTCGGCTTGAGCCCTGCGCGCGCGGGATGGGAGTGGCGTCCGGATCGCGTGTCGGCGACGGAGGAGCTCGCGCCTGCGTTCGACTACGTCCTCACGCGCGGCGCTGGGTTCTATCCGCCTGACGATTTGTTCGAGCACGTCTGGGAGGGGTCGCGTTGGGGCCTCTGGAAGCACCGATGACGCGCGCGTGGGTTCTCGCGACGCTCCTGTGCGCGCTTGGTTGCAACGCGAACAAGGACGCTGCCGTGCTCCTCAAGGCGGACGCGGGGTTCGTGTACACGCATGCGGAGGGGGCGGTCGTGCTCGGCGCGCTCGATCACGATGCGCTCGCCGGCGACGTGGAGCTCGTCGCGGGCGCGCCGGGGAGCTGCGGGGCTGTCGACGGAACGAAGACCCAAGCCCGGTTCTGCACGATTCGAGCGGCGACGCGCGAAGGCAGCTCGATCTACGTCATCGACGCGTGCACCGCGGGGATTCGGCGCGTCTCGACCGACACCGGCGAAGTCGAGTCCTTCGCGCAGCCCGGCGCATTTCGTCATCCCGCGGGGCTCGCGAGCGACGGCCACGGCACGCTGTTCGTGAGCGACATGCTCCGGCACGCGATCTATTCGGTGCGACTCGACACGCGCGCGATCACGCTCGTCGCGGGGAAGGTCGACGTGCGAAGCGACGACGACGGCGCCGCGACCGTCGCGACCTTCGACAGCCCGCGCGGTCTCGTCTTCGACCGTGGCGCGCTGTTCGTCGCCGACACGGGCAATCACGCGGTGCGCAAGATTCGATCTCGCGACGCGCACGGTCTCGACGCTCGCGAAGGGGTTCGTCGCCGTGTGGGGGCTCGCCGCGCGCGCCGACGGGACGCTCTTCGCGACGGATTCGCTCGCCGACAGCGTCGCGGCGATCGCACCCGACGGCGGCGTGACGTGGCTCGTCGGCACTGGACATCTCGGGGTCGACGGTCACGAAGACGCGACGGGCGCTCGCGCGCGGTTCGACGATCCGCGCGGCATCGACTACGACCCGGCCTCGGACTCGCTCTACGTCGCCGACTTCGGCAACGCCGTCATCCGCCGCGTGAACGTCGCGACGCGGATGGTGACGACCCTCGCCGGGAGCGTGGGTCGCAACGACTATCAAGACGGCGCGGGTGTCGGCGCGCACTTTCGCGCGCCGGAGGCGATCGCGCTCGTCGGCCCGAACGCCATCGGCGTCGGCGATGAAGGCTCGCTTCGGATCGTGACCGCAGAGGACCGCGAGGTGCGAACGCTCGCCGGACTGCCGCCGCGCAGCGGAGAAGAGGATGGGCAGGGCCCGTCGGGACGCCTCAACGCCCCCGAAGGCATGGCGTGGGTGTCGCCGACGGAGGTCGCGGTCGCGGACTGCGGCAACGGCGCAGTGCGGCTCGTCGACGTCTCGACGCGCGGGCTCACCACGTTTGCGGGACGCGCGGGCGACCGCGGCTTCTACGACGAGACCGGGCGCGACGCGCGCTTCGAGTGCCCGACGGCGGTCGCGTACGACGGCGGCGATTGGCTCTTCGTCGCGGATCGCGACAGCCGCGCGATCCGCGCCGTCGCCGTCAAGTCGCGCGCCGTGAGAACGGTCGCGGGAAAGCCGGCGCAATGCGGAAATGGCGACGGCCCGCTCGATCGCGCGACGTTCTGCAACCCGAGCGGCATCGCGTTCGTCCCGCCCGCGTCACTCTTCGTGACCGACGCCGCGACGCACACGCTTCGCAAGATCGACCTCGTGGCGCACGAGGTCTCCACGGTCGTGGGCTCGGCGTTCGACGCGGGGAACGCGGACGGCAGCGGCCTCGCCGCGAGACTTCATGCGCCGCGCGGGATCGCCGCGGTGGGCGACGTGCTCTACATCGCCGACGCCGAGAACGACGCCTTGCGCGTCTTCGACCCCCGCACGAGCGCCGTGACGACGCTCCGCACGACGCCGCCGTTCGATCACCCGACCAGCGTCGCCGCGAGCGGCCACGGCACGCTCCTCGTCGTGGATCACACGCACGTCTCGAGCCTCGACCTCGCGACCGGCGCGGTCGAGACGTTGCTCCAGACCGCCGCGGTCTCGCGCCGAGCGACGCTCTCGCGTCCGAGCGCCGCGCTCGCGACCACAGGCGGCGACGTGATCGTGCTCGACCGCGGCGAGAACGCCATCTTTCGCCGGCAGAAACCGCGATGATCGGGCAATACTTCTTCGCAGGCTTCGTCGCGACCCAGATGTGCGCGGGCGCCGTGCTGATCGCGGTGATGGTTTGTTTGCACCGTCGCGAGCCGTTGCGGCTTCTCCTGACGGGCCTCGCCATCGCGCTCGCGACGGCTGCCCCAGCGCTCATCGATCCGTATGCGCTCGGCGCGCTCAAGACGTCCGCGGCGCTCGCGACGATCTACGCGATCGTCGGCCGGCGACGTGGGACGATCGTCGTCGCGGTCCTCGTCGAGCTCGCGCTCCTCGGCGTGTCGAACGTGATCACGAATTCGATCGCCACGCTCGCGTCGTTTCACATGCTCGGCATCGCGGTCGTCGTCGCCACGGACGTCGCGCCGCGATCCGTCGCGGATGCACGCGCTGGCGCGCGCCCGATTTGGCGCTCCGATTGGATCGTGTTCGCGGCGGCGACGCTCGTCGCGGCGATCGTGTGCGTCGTCGTGCTCGAGCGCCACACGCTCTCAGGAGACGAGTGGGCCGACACGTACCAGGCCGACCTCTACGGACACCTCAAGGCGTACGGGTCGCCGCCGCCGTGTCCGAACGTGTTCAAGGCGTGGTGGGTCTTCGACTGGCACGACCGGATGTTCGCGCAGTACACGCCGGGTTGGCCGCTGCTCATGGCGCCGTTCCAGCGCGTGGGGCTCGTGTGGCTCGCGAACCCGGTGGTGTTCGGTGCGGGCGCCGTCGGCGTCGCGAGGCTCGCGCGCCGCGCGCTCGCGAAGGGCGGCGTCGTCGCGGCGAGCGTCGGCATCCTCGCCGCGGCGCTGCTCTCGGCGTCTTGCGCGGCCACGATGAACGCCGGTTCGCGCTATCCGCATACCTCGGTCTGCACGGCGTTCGCCTGGCTCGTCGAAGCAGCGTGCGTCGTCACGCTCGACGACGTGAAGCCGCGCGCGCGCATCGGGTGGGGGATCTTGCTCGGCGCTGCGGGAGCGTTCGCGCTCGCGATTCGTCCGCTCGACGGCCTCGCGCTCGGAACGCCCGTCGCCGTCTACTTCCTCTGGTCGATCGTCAAAAAGCGCGTCGCGACGCCAGCCCTCGTGGCCACGGTGGCGAGCTTCGTGTTCTGGGGCGGGCTAACGCTCGTGCTCTTGCGCCTCCAGATCGGCGTGTGGTTCAAGACCGGCTACGGCATCGCGGGTCAGCTCCGCGATTTGCCGGCGATCGGCTTCTCGCTGCCGAAGGCCAACGAGCTCGCGCCCGTCCTCGGCTTCGACAAGGGCCCGATGTGGTGGTGGCCGTGTCACCTCGCGCTCGGGGGGCTCGGTTTGACGATGTCGCGCCACCGCAGCCGACAGGTCGTCGGATTGCTGGGCGCCGCGGCCATCGTCCAAACGCTCGCGTACGTCTTCGTCGACCTCGGGCGCGACGGCGAGGACTCGGGATACAGCCCGCGCTATCACCTGCCGATCATCATCCCGCTGAGCGTCGGCACGGCCGTCGCTCTCGCGCCGCTCGTCGAGCGTGCGCTCGAGCACGGCGGCGCGTGGCTCGCGCGCACGGCGCCGCTCGCGCTCGCTGGGATCGCGGTCGCCATCGGCGTCCGCAACAGCGGGGAAGACGTCTATCCCGGCTATCGAATCGGCCTCCACGAGAAGCGCGCGCTGTTCCGCGCGATCGAGACCGCCGACCTACGCAACGCGGTCGTGGTCGTCCGGGACGGCGAGCTCGCGATGCAGGCTTGGGACCTCACTCAAAATCTACCCACGGCCACCAACCCGAACGTGTACATCATCACCGACTTCCGCGCGGGCGAAGACATGCAGTGCGCCCGCCGGACCTTCGCCGACCGGAGATGGTACCGCGCGGCCGGCAAGAGCGAGGTCACGCTCACGCCGTTTTGAGACGCGACATGAAGAAGACACTCATCGTCACCCCCACCTACAACGAGCGCGAAAATCTTCCGCGCTTCATCGACGGCGTTCGCGCCGCCGCACCCGACGCCGACATCATGGTCGTCGACGACGCCTCGCCCGACGGCACGGGCGAGCTCGCCGACGAGATCGCGTCGCGCGATTCGCACGTCCACGTGATGCACCGCGCGGGCAAGCTCGGGCTCGGCACCGCGTACGTCGAGGCGTTCGCGTGGGGCCTCTCGCGCGGATACGAGTCGTTCTTCGAGATGGACGCGGACTTGTCGCACGACGTCCGCTACCTGCCCGACTTCTTCCGCGCGCTCGACGCGGGCGCCGACGTCGTCATCGGCTCGCGCAACATCGCCGGCGGCGACGTGGAAGGGTGGGGCCTCGGCCGGCATTTCATCAGCAAGGGCGGCTCGCTCTACTCGCGGGTCATTCTCGGCTTGGGCGTTCGCGATCTCACGAGCGGCTACAAGGCATTCTCGCGCCGCGCGCTCGAGACGATCGACCTGTCGCAGGTGCGGTCGAACGGATACTCGTTCCAAATCGAGACGACGTACCGCGCGTCGCTCAAAGGGCTCCGCATCGTCGAGGTCCCGATCGTGTTCGTCGATCGCCGCGTCGGTCACTCGAAGATGAGCCGGCGCATCTTCGCGGAAGCGATCGGCGTCGTGTGGCGCCTCCGCTTCGACGCGGTGCGCGGCCGCATGTAGTCACGTCGGCTTTGGGCCGCGATGCATGATGACGAGTCTTCCGCGACGGAAGACCACTTGGTATTCGGGCGCGATGACCGTCTCTGTGATCGGCTTCGGGTCCCAGAGGAGCAGCCAGTCGTAGCGAGGCTCGGCGAGCTCCCAGAACGCTCGCCAGTACTCGCGCCACGTCGCGACGCAGTCTCCGACGCCCACGCCGCCCTCGACGACGAGCGTCTTGCAGAGCCACTTCGGGTCGCGCATCGCGCCGGCGAAAGTCTCGAGCGCGATGTGCTCGAGCTGCGGGTGGGGCGGCTCCCGGTACGTGACGCCGTACATGCGCGACGACGCGAAGACGAGCGGCGCGGCGGTCTCCTTCTCGTGAACGTAAAAGCCCCACGTGTGCGAGAGCGGGCGCGTGTTGATGCTCATCCCTTTCGGTTCGAAGACCAGCGGCAAGAGGCGCGCGTGCTCCGGCACGTAGGGAATGCCGGCGGTGAATTCTTTTTGTTCGCGATCCAAGCGCACGTAGTCGATTCCGAGCGAGACCGAATACGCGAGCGTGCACGCGCCGAGTGAAACGACGAGCCACCGCGGCAGGCGCGGCGGCACGCGCACGAGCGCGGCGACCCACAAAAACGGGGCGACGCGCGTGTTCGCGTACGCCCAGTACCCGAGCACGTACGGGACCACCGAGTACATCACCGCGAGCACGAGGAACGCCGCGGGCTCGAAGAACGGCACGCGCTCCCTTCGCCGCCACCACGCGAGCCCGGCGAGCACGAGGCATGGAACGATCGTCGGCAGCGAGAGGTACGTGAACGCCCAGAACCACTCCGCCCAGAGGTTGTAGGCGAGGTCCCACGGCGCGAGCCAGATGTTGGGGTGGCTGACGAGCTTGATCGGCGCGGGGCTCGTGAGCTGCACGAGCACCGACCTCGCCATGAGCGCGGTCCCGGGCAGGAGCGGCAAGACGCACGTGACGAAGAGTCGCTTCGCCTCCGCCCACGATCGAAACGCCGTCACGACGATCTCGACGAAGACCACGACGTGCAGGAGGAAGAGCGGGATCACGTGCGCGTACCAGGCGAACGCCGAGAGGAGCGCGATCCATGCGGCGCGCCCCGCCGTGGGCGTGCGTCGCTGCAGGACCAGCTCGGCGAGGATCAGCAGCGTGATCGGAAAACCGAGCGCGAAGTCGAGCAACCCGAGCGCGATGCACCAGTTGTGCACCATCGGCGCGACGAACAGGCAGCCGACGAGGAGCTTATCGCGACCGCCGAGCACGAGGAGCAATCGCGTGAAGGCCAGCGCGCCCATCGCGAGCACGATCGCCGCGAAGAGGCGGATCGCGAGGTACGCGCCGACGACGTGACCGACGAAGTGGTCCCACGCGTAGAACGCGGCGTTCGTCTTGAGGAACCCCGTGAAGACGAAGTCGGGGTAGTCGGCCGGGTGATCGACGATCGTCGAAACGGCGAGGTGATTGGCGACGTCCTGGTACGGCGGAACGTCGACCAAGAGGAGCGGCCACGCGCAGAGCACGAAGAGCAACGCCGCGCTCGCGAGCGCAATCGTTCGATCGCTCAGCTTACCGAGCCACGCGTCCACAGCGCGGATACTTACTCTTCACGCGTCGATCGTGGCAACTCACCGGACCGGGGTGATGGCGAGATCGACGCGGCGCCCGATCGCGAGCGAGAAATACGCGCTCGCGTTCTCGGCTTCGTGCTCGCTGTGGATCGCGTAGACCGCGTCCGACCCGTCGCGGACGGCGTCCGAGCCGACGCGCGCCGCGACGTGGAGCTTCGTCGTGCGGCCGCGCGCGAGGAACGCGCGCCCGCCGATGAACGCCATCGTCCGCGTGATCGCCTGGCGAAGGGCAGGTGACGCCCCGGCCCCGAGGCTCCAGCGCGCGAGCGTGCCGTCCTCCGCGAGCTCGATCTCGAGGATCGCGGAGCCCGCGTCGCCGAGCGCGACCGTGCGCCAAATCGGATCCGGGCTCGCGGCTTGCGGAAAACCGCGCGAGAGCGCGACCGTCACGTCGACCGCGCTGCGGTCGCCGAGCGCGCCGTACGCGAGCGGCGCCTCTACGGACTGCGTCGTGCCTTCGCCGTGTGACGCGACGTGGATCCTCGGGCGCGCGGGCTGCACGGCCTCGGCCGCGTTCTTCTCCGTTGGCTCGGTCGCCACGATCTCGCGCGGCTGGTCTTCGCTCGCGGTCGCGATGTCGAACGTCTCGCCCGTGAAGACTGGCTTCGGCTCGACCTTTGCGCGCTCGGCGTCCTTCGCGCGCTTCGCGAGCCACGCTCCGCCTCCGCCGATCGCGCCGTGCACGAGCACGGACGCTGTCAGAAAGGCGAGGGCCGAACGTCGCATCATGTTAAGGATAGACCACGCCAAAGCTCGGCGGTTCCCAACATGCGCGTCCTCTCTGGCATCCAATCGTCAGGCAAGCTCCACCTCGGCAACTATTTCGGCGCGATCGCTCAGTTTCTCGAGCTCCAAAACTCCGGAAACGAGTGCCTCATCTTCATCGCCGACCTCCACGCGCTGACGACGGTGCGCGACGCGGACAAGCTCCGCGAGCTCACGCGTGATGTCGCCCTCGACTACCTCGCGCTCGGCCTCGACCCCACGCGTGACAACGTCGCCCTCTTTCGCCAATCCGACATCGCCGAGGTCACCGAGCTCTTTTGGCTGCTCCTCGCCGTGACGCCGATGGGCCTGCTCGAGCGCGCGCACTCGTACAAAGACAAAATCGCGAAGGGCATCGCGCCCGACGCGGGCCTCTTCACGTACCCCGTGCTCATGGCCTCGGACATCCTCGTCTACGACTCGGACGAGGTCCCGGTCGGCCGCGATCAGCAGCAGCACCTCGAGATGGCGCGCGACATCGCGATCAAATTCAACCAGACCTTCGACCCGCAGTACGTCGCGCGATTGAACGCGGCGAAGGGTGGTGAGGACGTGCACGGCGTCCTCAAGCTCCCGCGCGCGCGCATTCAAGAATCGACCGCGGTCGTCCTCGGCATCGACGGCCAGAAGATGTCGAAGAGCTACGGCAACACGATCGATCTCTTCGGCGACGACAAGCCGACGCAGAAGCGGATCATGAGCATCAAGACGGACTCGACGCCCGTCGAGGCGCCGAAGGACCCGAAAAGCACACCGGTCCACTCGCTCTTGAAGCTCTTCGCATCGCCTGAAGAGATGGCCGAGATCGACAAGAGCTTCCGCGAGGGTGGCAAGGGCTACGGCCACTACAAACAGCGCCTCGCGGAGCTCTTCTTCGAGCGGTTCGGGGTCGCCCGCGCGCGGCGCCGCGAGCTCGAGAAGGACCCCGCGAAGGTCGACGAGGTCCTCGCGAAGGGCGCCGAACGCGCCCGTGAGCGGGCTCGCGTGGTCCTCGAGCGAGCTCGCCGAGCCGCCGGCATCCGGTGAGTCGCACGCTTCGCAGCGTGACGCTCACAGCACAACGAACGTTGCCGCGCGTTCACACCTCGAACTTATTCACGGAAAAATGACTTCATGTATGCTGTTCTGTGAATGGTCGAGCTCTGGCCCGCGCATTGCTTAGATGCAGGGGTCACCGGGAGGAAACCGAAAATGGTCACCGTGTCTCGCATGATTGCCGCCGCCGCCGCCGCTTCCTTTGTGCTCGTTCCCATGACGGCCAAGGCGCAATACGCGCAAGTTCAAGTTCAAGTTCAGCAGCCTTACCAGCCGCAGCAACCGGTCTACGTGCAGCAGGCGCCGCCTCCGCCCCAAGACGCGGTCGCGGGTAACGGCCAGTACGTCGCGCCGATGCAGCAGCAGACGCAGCAGACGTACGTCCCGCAGAGCGTCGCGCTCTCGGGTCCACGCGTCCTCAAGGACTGGCGCGAGGGCGACCCGATCCCTCCCGGCTACCACCCCGCGACCCGCGCAAGGACGGGCCTCATCGCCGGCGGCGCGACGATGTTCGGCGCTCCGTACCTCATCTCGGTGCTCGTCGCCGCCGCCAACGCCAACAGCGGCAGCGCGAACGCGCTGTACATCCCGGTCCTCGGCCCGTTCATCCAGATGGGCAACCTCGGCGGCAAGGACCCATACGGTTACTCGTATTGCGACGCGAGCTGCACCGCGGTCTCGGACGTATTCCTCGTCCTCGACGGCGTGCTTCAAGGCGCGGGCCTCGCGCTCTTCATCTACGGCGTCGCGGTCCCCAAGACGGTCCTCGTCCGCAACGACCTCGGCAAGGTGAAGATCACCCCGCCGATGCCGTTCGTCGGGCGGAACTCGGCTGGGCTCGCCCTCAGCGGCACGTTCTGATCGATTCTCTTTGCTAGGATGAACGCCGCGCGGTCGCTCGATCGCGCGGCGTTTTTCTTTTCATGCGCTTCCCCCTCGCAGTCTCCCTCGTGACGATCGCGTGCAGCGCGCAAGCGCCGCCGCCTGACACGACGATCGCGATGGACTTCACGCGCGCCACGTCGTTCTACGACGCGCCGTTTCCGAGCGAGGATCTCCGGACCGCGGACGGCCACGTCGACGTCTCGAAGTTCCCTGGCCAGAGCAGCGCGCTCATCGTGCAGCAGGCGGTGCAGCTCGTCGCGAGCGACGCGCGCGGGTTCTCTTCGACGGCGGGCGTCTTCTTCTCGGCGAGCGCGGCGATCGATCCGACGAGCCTGCCCGATCTCGCGGGCAGCACGGTCGATGGCGCGCCCGCGTACCTGCTCGACGCGGACCCGACGTCGCCGAGCTACCAAAAGAAATTCCCCGCCGCCGTGAGCTACTCCGATGACGGCGGACCGTACGGCGCTCCGCACCAGATCACGGTGCTCCCGTATCAGGGCCTGCCGCTGCGCGCGAAGACGCGGTACGCCGCGGTGATCACGAATCGCGTGCGCGACGCGCTCGGGAGGCCGCTCGCGGCGTCGAAGCCGATGCAGTCGCTCGCCGCGGGAGCCGCGCCCGCCGGCGTCTCGGGTGCCGCGTTCGCCGAGATGCAGGGCGCGCTCGCCGCGCTCCCGAGCACGGCGGACGTCGTGGGCTTGGCCGTGTATCGCACCGACGATCCGCTCGCGGGGATGAAGGCCGTGGTGGGCGACGTGCTCGCGCGCCCGCGGCCCGCGCTGAACGCGCCGCTCGCGCCGAACGAGGTCTTCAACGACTACTGTGTGTATTCTACAACGATCGACATGCCCGTCTACCAGACGGGGATCCCGCCTTACTCGAAGGACGGCGGAAACTGGACGTTCGACGCGCAGGGCGAGCCGATCTTCCAGCGCACCGAGACCGCGGGCGTCGTCGTGACGTTGCCGCGCGTGGCGATGCCGCCGAGCGGGTTTCCGACCGTGGTGTTCTCGCGCACGGGCGCGGGCGGCGCTCGTCCGCTCGTGGATCGCGGCGTGGAGCCGCCGGGGACGACGGGCACGGGCCCCGCGCAAGAGCTCGCGCGCGCGGGGTTCGCGGCGATCAGCATCGACGGGCCGCTCGAAGGCCTGAGAAATCCGACGGGCGATCCGAACCAAGAAGACTTCCTCATCTTCAACATCGGAAACCCCGGAGCGATCCGCGACAACATCCGGCAGAGCGCGGTCGAGCTCGTGCTCACGGCGCACATCCTCGACACGCTCACGGTCGACGCGACCGCGTGCCCCTCGCTCGCGACCGCGAGCGTGAAGTTCGACGTGACGAAGCTCGCGCTCATGGGGCACTCGATGGGCGCGACGATCGCGCCGCTCTCGGCGGCGTTCGAGCCGAGGTTCGGCGCGGTCGTCCTGAGCGGGTGCGGCGGGAGCTACATCGAGAACGTGCTCTACAAATCGAAGCCGCTGCTCATTCGGCCGCTCGCGGAGCTCCTCATCGGCTACGTCACCCTCGGGCGCAAGCTGAGCGAAGGCGACGCGGCGCTCTCGCTCGTGCAGTGGGCGGCGGAGGCGTCGGATCCGCCGGTGTACGGGTCGCGCATCTTGAACGGCAGCGGTGCGCCGCACAGCGTGCTCGTGTTCCAAGGAATCGTCGATCACTACATCATGCCGCCGATGGCGAACGCGTCGACGCTCTCGTTCGGGCTCGATCTCGCGGGCGACGAGCTCGACACGCAGTCGCCCGAGATCGCGGATTTCACGCCGATCGCGCCGCTCTTGACGCTCTCGTCACGCCACGCGATCGCGCTGCCTGCGCAAAGCAACGTCTCGCCCGGGCTGACCGCCGTCGTCACGCAGCACGCCTCGGACGGGATCGAAGACGGCCACGAGATCATGTTCCAGGAGCAGGGGCCGAAGTATCAGTACCGCTGCTTTCTCGCGAGCTATGCGAAGGGCGGCGGCGCTCCGCTCGTGCCCGCGTCGGTCGACTCGGACGCGCTCTGTCCGTTGCCCTGAAGGTCTTCTTCGAGGAGGAAATCCGCGACGGCGTTCGCGACGCGTTTGTCGAACAGGATCGTCAGGTGGCCGACGTGGTCGACGACGAAGTCGCGGCCGCCCCACGGCGCGAGCGACGCGGCGGGGTGCGCGGGCGCGACGATGTTGTCGTGCGTCGAGAAGATGCTGAGCATCGGAACGCCGAGCGGCGCGCCCGAGAGCTCCATCAAGAAGCGCGTCCCCGCGCGGAGCTGACGGCCGCCACGCCCGAGGATCGGCCCGCGGAAGGTCACGCCGGAGTGCGGGCTCGCGATCGTCACGCAGCGGCGGACGCGGCTCGGCGCGACGCGGATGCACGAGCGCGCGACGAGTCCGCCCATCGAGTGGCACACGAGATCGACCGCGCTCGCGCCGGTGTCCTTGCAGACGTGCTCGACGAACCGGGCGAGGCGCTTGCCGCTCGAGCGAATGTCGGCGAAAGAAAATAGTTGAACCCGTAGATCGGCCCGAGCCCGCGCGCGCGGAGGAATCGCGACAAATAAATGAAGTCCACGCGGTTCTGCGTGTAACCGTGGACGAGCACGACGGGACGCTGGCCCTTTCCGCGCTTGTGGCCGAGCGCGACGTAGATCGGAAAGAGCAGCGTGACCAGCACGGCGAGGACCGACTCGCGGAAGGCGTATCCGAGCGTGTGGTGGAGACCGCGGCGCGGGTGGTGGGCGTAGGCGATCGCGAACGACACGAGGACGTACACGCCCACGCCCGCGAGGACCGCGACGAGCAGCCCGACCGTGGCGCGTTCCGCGTACATCGAGGGCATGTCCGAGAACGATTTAGCATGTAGCTTCTAGCTGTGCGCTGCTCAGCCTTGTTCGCCATCGTGCTCCTCGCGTGCGGCGGCGAGCCCGCGCCGAAGACGCCCACGTCGAATTGGCGCGCGTCGACCGTCGATCCCGCGAGCGCGAGCCACGTTCGGATCGATCCCAAGAAGAGCTGGAAGGACGCCGCCATCGCGATCGTGGGCGACGGGTGCGGAGACGCGGTGCTCGTCTGGGGCGATCTCACGGTGGACGCGAGCGTCCACCCGCGGCCGGTCGACGTCGCCCTCGATGACGAAAAACCGGTCGTCTCGGGCTTCCTCGTGTGCAACGCGGACATGGAAGCGTTCTTGAAGCTCCAGACGCTCAACCCGCGCATCAAGGCGGGGCACGGCGGGAGCGCGGACTTGAAGTGGCGCGAAGGGCAGCTCTTCATGCGGCGGCGTTGGTCGGCCGCGGACATCGCGCTCGGCAAGCTCGACCCGCCGCCGAGCGACGTGTTTCAGCGCGGCGAGGCGCTCGCGGCGCTCGTGTCGTGCGAGGACCCGAGCGCTCGGCCCGCGGAGGTCTTGTCCGCGCTGTCGCGCGCGCCGCGCGTCTTCGTGTTCGCGATGTTCCCGCTGCGCTGACGCCTTCGGAGGAGCGCGAGCGCGCCGAGGATCCAGGTCGCGCCCGCGCCGCGCGTGCTCGCGCCCGTGACGGTGCAGCTGCAGCCGCTCGGCCCCGCGGGCTCGAAGTCGCCAGCGTCGTTCTGCGCGGCGTCGCTCTTGCTCGCGTCGCTCGGCGGCGACGCGTCGCTGCTTGGTGCAGCGTCGGTCGCGCCGCTGTCGGGCGCGCCGCCGTCGGTCGCGAAGTGCCAAAGCGTGCTGCCGAGCGCCTTCAGCTGCGGGAGCGTCCCGTTGAACGTGTCGAGGTCGACGCTGCCCGAGACCGGCGCGAACGTGCCCGAGCCCGTGCTCTGCCAGAACGTGTACGTCGACCACGCCGAGGGGACGTTGGGGCACGACACGGCGTAGTTGGCGACCCAGAGCGGGTACGAGCCGAGCGTGCCGTAGCTCGCGAGGAACGCGGGGCTCGTGTAGAGGAGCGGCGTCGTGCCGCTCTGGGCCTTCACGGTCGCCATGAAGGTCTCTGCGTGCGAGAGGACCGTCGCTTGCGTCTGGCCGTTGGTCGTCTCGAGATCGAGGACGAGGAGATCGTCTTGCGTGATCGGGCCGACCGTCGCGAGGAAGAAGGTCGCTTGCGCGACGGGATCGAGATCGGAGTGGAAGAAGTGGTACGCGCCGCGGACCATGCCGGCCGCCTTGACGCCAGGCCAGTTCGTCGCGAACGACGAGTCCACGAACGTCGTGCCCTCGGTGGCCTTCACGAACGCGAACGACATCCCGCCCGCCGCGACGGCGTTCCAGTCGATCGGGCTTCCGCCGTTGTCGCCGTGGTAGACGTCGAGGCCCTTCACGGTCGTCTGCCCGCAGACGACGATGGCCGATTCGCTCGTGCCGATCTCGTCGCTGCTGCACGCGGTCGCTGCCGCGACGACCAAGAAAAGCCCGATGCGTGAGCTGCGCGTCATCGAACGAAGCATACCCTAGGCGGCGCGAAACTCGGTGAATCCCGAGCCGCTGATGCGCGATCCGTCGAGCGTGCCCTCCCACGTGAAGCCGACGAAGCCGCCGCCGTCGACCTCGGGCGACACGGGCGTCGCGGCGCGCGCCTCGTAGCGGAGCGCGCCGCGGCTCGTCACCATCGCGCCGCTCCAGCGTTCACCAGGTTTTTCCGCGCGGATCCGGAGGCGGCTCACGCGCGTCAGGTCCTTGCCGTCCTCGAAGCGCGCGGCCCCGTGGAAACCGTAGCCGTGGAGCGCGAGGCCCGCGACGAAGCGCTCGCCGCCGAGCGACACGACGTCCCACTGCCAGCTCCGCGGCGCGAGCGCGGCCACGTCGACACGCGTCTCGGCGCCCCACGCGTGCTCGAGGATGCCGAATGCTTCCTTCTTCACGCGGTCTATCGAGACCTCCGCGAAGCCGGTCGAGCTGTAGTACGAGAGCACGCGCGGCACGCGGATCCAGTAGAAGCGATCGCGCGCGCCGACGTTGGCCTCGACGCCACGCGCCGTGACGTGCTGACCCTCGAAGCGCGCGTCGTCGACCCTGCGCTCGACGCGGTCCTTGCGTCCGATGATCGCGACCTGCTGCGCCGGACCGTCGAGCCCCTCGAGCGCCGACAAACAGTGCAACTCAACGCGTTTTCCGCCGGAAAATGTGTGCACTTTGCACCATTCCCCATTGGGAAAAATCGCGATGAAAAACCTCGCGTCCCAGCTCACAGCTTCGCGGCGATGCGATCGGCCGCGCGCGTCGCCATCGCCATGATCGTGACCTGCGGGTTCACCGCGACCGAGCTCGGCACGACGCTGCCGTCGGCCACGAAGAGACCGGGGTGACCGAAGACCTCGTTGTTCGTGTCGACGACGCCGCGCGCGGAGCTCGTCGCCATGCGGCACGTGCCGAGCGGGTGGAACCCCATGAGCGTGAAGTCGCCCGCGCCGAGCGTCGCGTTCTCGAGCTTCGCGAGATCGCGCGCGCCGCCGACGACGCGATGTCCGTGCACGGACGGGTAGACCTCTTGCGCGCCCGCGGCGAGGAAGATGCGCGACATCGTCGCGATGCCCTTCGTGAGGCGCGCGCGCTCCTTCTTGCCGACCCAGTAGAAGATGAGCGGGCGGCCGCCGGGGCCGGGCTTCACCGAGCCGCGCGAGTCGTCGGACACCATGATGCCCATCGACGCGATGCGGTCGTAGCGCTCCATCGTCTGCATCAAACGATCGCCGACGAACGCGAACTGGGACGCGCCGACGTCGATGGGCGCGGACGCGCCGAGCATGAGGACGCCGTGATCGCGCTGGAGCTCGTCGACGCAGTAGCCCTGCGGGATAGCCGTGTAGCCCTTGATCGCCTCGTCGAAGAGCGCGCTGACGATGGTTGCAGGATGCACGGAAAGGTTCTTCCCGACGTGCGGGAGGCCCTTGTCGATGCGCTCGCGCTGGAGGATGAGCGGCGTCATGAGCGTGCCGCACGCGAGGATGCTCGCGCGGGCGCGCACGGTGATCTTCTTGCCGCGCGCGTTGCGACCCACGACGCCGGCGATGCGGCCGCCGTGGCGAAGGAGCGACTCGACGCGCACGCCCGTGTAGAGCTCGGCGCCCGCGCGGAGCGCCGCGGGGACGTACGAGACGTTCGTCGAGCGGCGCGCGTCGGTCGGGCAGCCCGCGTCGCAGATGCCGGAGCCGTCGCAGTCGGGCGCGTTGCGATCGACGGGCCTGTGCGAGTAGCCGAGCACGTCGCACCCGCGCGCGACCACGCGCGCCGCGCCGCCGAGGTATTTCCAATCGGCGCGCGCGATGCCGAGCTCGCTCCACACCTTGTCGAAGTAGGGCGCCATCTGGTCCGGCGCGAGCTCCGTGAGCCCGTCCTTCTGGACCCACTTGTTCAGCACCCACTCGGGGGTGCGCCAGCAGGTGCCCGTGTTGATCGCCGTCGAGCCGCCGACCATTTTTCCCATCGGGAGGATGACGACCGTGTTGCCGATCGATCCGACCGTGCCCTTCTCTCGATAGAAGCGCGTCACGCTCTCGATGATCCCGCCCGTGAACTCGTTGCGCTGGTGGTACTGGCCCTCCTCGAGCATCAGCACCGCGAATCCTTTTTGCGCGAGCTCCTTGGCGACGACCGCGCCGCCCGCGCCGGTGCCGACGACGACCGCGTCGCACTCGATCTCGACGTCCTCGGTGATCTCGCTGGCGCGCGTCACGCGCTCCATGTGGCGCGGGCGCTCGGGCTGCGACGCGTAGCGGTGCGGCACGCCGAGGGCGCGGTAGATCATCTCGTCGTCGAAATAGGCGACTTTCAGCGGCGCCGTGAGCGCGAGCATGAACGTGCGGCGCGCGAGATCGGAGTGCTCCGACCACTCGTTGAGCAGACGCGCCCGCTCGTACTCGTGGAGCTCGGTGAACGCTCGGCCCATCGTGAACGGTCGAACGCCGTGCTCGAGCGCGCGGAGCATCACGCCGTAGTGACGAACGGCCGCGCCGCCGAACTGCGCGAGCGTCTCTTCGAGCTTGTGGAGCGTGTCGACGTCGGCGCGCTTGAGGAATTTCTTTCCGCCGGGGATGAGCGCCTCGGCGAGCGCGACGCCGATGCGAAGCTCGGTCTCGTCGAGCCGCTCGTGCTCTTTGTGCGGTCGCTCGCTGTGGGTGATCGGCAGGCGACGCTGCGTCGCGTCTCCGTTCGAGCCGTTCGTGTGCGCGTGCGTGTCAGGCATGGGCGGCCTTCAAGAGGTTGGCCGGCCCGATCCGCATGCTGCCGACGAGGTTCTTCAAATCGCGCCCGAGGTGGAATCGGAGGCTCGCGCGTCCCCAGAGCTCGCCCGACTCGTCGACCACGGTGCCGGGGAGCGTCGTCCAGCTCTTGAGGAGCTTGCGCGGGAGGGCGCCGAACCGCGCGATCCTCTTGCTCCCGTCGAACTGGTAGCGCTTGCCGTCGTCACCCGTGAAATCGAGGACGTAGCGGATGCGGCGCTCGACGAGCGGCGACATCTCGAGGCGCCCCTTGGCGGCGGCGTTCTTGGCGAGCCCGTCGATTCGGAGCCATCCCTCCGCGTCGCACATCGCCACGCGCGCGATGAGCTTGGGCGTGCTCACGTCGACCTCGAACCGGAACGGGCGGTCGAAGCGCTCGCCGACGCGCTCGATCGAGCCCTCCATGATCTCGTGAAAGCCAAAACCGATCATTGGCCACCTCTGAACATTCTGTAACCACAGAATGTTCGCGGACGCAACCCGGAGGGCTCAATTTTCGGGGACCAGAGGTATGGGCCGTCAGGGCCGGTGCATTCGATCACGGGGTGCTGCCACGGGTGGACCGCGGCGACCGCTCGAGCGAGGTCGTCCACCTCGCCGCGCGTCGCCCGCTCCAGGTACGTCGTCACGGTCACGGCGGGGACCCGGACGGAATCGAACGTCTCGAGCGACGGAGTGAAGTGCATGACGTCCCGGTAATGGCCGAGCGTGCCCGCCGTGGGGTGCTCGCGCACGACCTTGATGACCGCGCGGAGCTCGGCCAGCGGCCGCAGTCGCGACCTGGCTCCAAGGGGCACGTGCACCCGAACGACCCACGCCGTCGCGAGGCCCACCGTCAGTGGACGATGATGGGGTTGCAGTTGTCGAACGCGATGTCCGTGTCGATGCGGATGTCCGACTGGGTCGTGTGGCGCTCGGCGGTGAAGATGTCGAGCGGGTACTGCTGGCCCTTCACGATGCCGAGGGCGCTCGCCTGCGCGTCGAGCGCGATGCTCAGCGACTCGGCGCCGTGCACGCCGCCGAGGTCGATCGCGAGGTGCCCGTTGATGAACGTCCAGAGGTCGTCATCGCCCGTGAACGAGAAGGTCTCGCCGCCGCTGTAGACGAAGGTCGTGTGGAGCTCGAACGTGAAGCCGAAGTTGTGCGGCTGGCCCTGGTTTCCCCAGCCTTGGCCGTCGATGGGGAAGAACGACTGGTTGTCGTACGTCGAGACGTTGTTCTGGCCCTGCGTGAGCGTGATTTGGAGCTGGGTCGAGTAGTTGACGCCGGGCGTGTCGCGGTACCACTGGTCGAAGTTGGCCTTGCCCGTGGTCGTGGGCGTCGTGCCGTTGGTGTTCGCGTAGACCGGCTTGAGATCGGTGCCGAGCTGCGCCGCGACGATGCCGCGGTCGTCGCCGAGGAAGTGCTCGAAATCCGGGTGCCACGACGAGCCGGCGATCGAAAAGTCGCGGATGATGCCCGTGAGGTTCGGACCGCAGTTGCCGTCGCCGCTCGCGCCGTCGTTCGACGTGCCGCCGTCGCCGAGGAGGAAGCCCGAGTCGCCCGAGTCCGGTTTGCCGAACGGCGAGTCCGCGCCTCCGTCGAACTGCGAGCCGTCGTTCCCGCAAGCCGCGAGCAGGAAGAGAAAGAGGAGCCGACGCATGAATCGAGCGTAGCAGATCAGCTGGCGCGCGGCGGCGGGTGCGTCCTCACGTGGCGGACGTCCTCCCCGCGCACCATGAAGATCACCTCTTCGGCGATGTTGGTCGCGTGATCGGCGATGCGCTCGATGTATTTGGCGACCTTCATCACGCGCACCGCGCCGGGGATGTCCTGCGTGTTGTGCGCCATGAACGCCATCATCGTGTTGAGGACCTCGGCGTAGCCCTTGTCGATCTCGTCGTCGCTCGTGAGGACCTTCTCGGCCGTCGCCACGTCGCCCTGGACGAACGCCTCGAGCGCGCCGCGGACCATCTCCTGCGCGCGCTCGCACATCTTCTTGAGGATCGGTTGGACCTTCTCCTTCGCGATGCCGTGGCCCTCCTTCGCGCGCTCCGCGATGTTCACGGCCTCGTCGCCGATTCGTTCGAGGTCCGTGACGAGCTTGAGCGCGGCGGTGAGGAAGCGAAGGTCGTAGGCGACCGGCTGGCGCAGCGCGAGGATGCGGAGGACGAGCGCGTCGATCTGCATCTCGTCGGAGTCGATTTGACGATCGAGGAGCTCGACCTCGTCGGCCGCCTCGGACGATCCGGCCCAGAACGCGTCGACCGCCAGCTGGAGGCTGCGCTCGCATCGCGCGCCCATGGCGAGCGAGTGGGCGCGGAGCTCTCGAAGCTCGGCCTCGAAGTCTCTGCTTGTGTGTGAGCGTGTCATAATGCGGACCTCGCGCGGCGCCTCGTTCGCGCGCGGATGAGCACCGCGACGAGGTTCAAGAGGAACGTGAGCGTGAGCAGGACGAGCACCGTGCCGTAGAGGAGCGGCTTCGTCTTGTCGACGTCGGGCGACTGCGTCGCGAGGACGTAGACGTGGTAGCCGAGGTTCATGAACTGATCGTTCAGCTTCGTCGGCAGGTACGGGAGGAAGTACGCCGCGCCCGTGAAGAGGATCGGCGCGACCTCGCCGGCGCCGCGGCTCACCGCGAGGATGCTCCCCGTGAGGATGCCGCCGAGCGCCTCGGGCAGGACGACGCGCGTCACGGTCTGGAACTTCGTCGCGCCGACGGCGAGGCTCGCGTCGCGGAGCTCACGCGGGACTGCGCGGAGCGCCTCCTCGGTCGACACGACGACGACCGGCAGCGTGAGGATCGCGAGCGTGAGCGAGGCCCAGATGAGGCTCGGCTGGCCGTAGACCGTGCGGCCGCCGTACGCGACGTTGTCGATGCCGCGGCCGATCGTCGCGATGAAGAAGCCGAGCCCGAAGAGGCCGAAGACGATCGACGGGACGCCCGCGAGGTTCGCGATGCACACCCGAATGGCGCGCGCGACCCACGACGACGACGACGCGTACTCGGTGAGGTACACCGCCGTCGCGACGCCGGCGGGCACCGCCGCGAGCGTCATGAGGAGCGTGAGCGCGACCGTGCCGAAGATCGCGGGGAAGATGCCGCCGCTCATCATGCCGTTCGTCGGCGCCTTCGAGATGAACGTCCAGCTGAGGGTCTTGCTGCCGCCGAGGATCACGTCGCCGACGATGACCACGAGCATCGCGAGGATCGTGAAGCACGCGAGCGCCGTGAGGATCACGAGCGCGCGATCGGCCGTGTGGCTGCGTCCGCCGCTTCCGAGGCGATGCGCGAGCGAGCTCATTTGGACGACCCCGTGAGGCGGCGGCGCATGCGCATGACGACGCGCTCGCCGACGAGGTTCACGCCGAACGTGATGACGAAGAGGATCGCGCCGAGGCCGAAGAGGACGCTGTAGTGCGGCGAGCCGACGACGACCTCGCCGAGCTCCTGCGCGATCGTCGCGGTGATCGTCCGCGTCGAGTGGCCGAGGCTCGCGTCGAGGATCGCCGCGTTTCCGGTCGCGAGGACGACGATCATCGTCTCGCCGACTGCGCGTCCGAACCCGAGCACCACGGCCGCCGCGATCCCAGGCGCCGCCGCGGGGAGAACGACGCGCGCGAGCGTGGCCGAAGGCGTGGAGCCGAGCGCGAGCGCGGCGGTCCGATACGATCCGGGCACGGCGCGGAGCGCGTCCTCCGCGACGGTGAAGACCACGGGACAGATCGCGAACGAGAGCCCGATCCCGGCGACGAGCGTGTTCAACCGGTGCTCGGTGCCGAACGTGCGCTGCACCCAGCTCGCGAGCACGACGAGCGCGAAGAACCCGATGACGACCGAGGGAACGCCAGCGAGGAGCTCGATCGCCGGCTTGACGAGCTCTCGCACCCTCTTGGGCGCGTACTCGGCGACGAAGATCGCGGCCGCGACGCTCATCGGCACGGCGATCATGAGCGCGACGAGCGTGACCTTGAGCGAGCCCACGAACAGCGGCAAGACGCCGTATTTGGGGACCTCGCTCACGGGCTGCCAGGTCGACGAGAGGAGCCCGCCCGGCGTCACCTCTTTGTGCACCTCGGCGCTCGTGAAGAGCGGGAGCGCCTCCTTGCCCACGAAGATCAAGATGAGCAGCACCGCAGCGATCGACGTGAGCGCGACGAGCTTCACCGCGAGCTCCGCCGCGTGCTCCCCGATGCGCGCGCGCTTCGCGAGCGAAGGTCGAGCCTTCTTCTCTCGCGCGGAAACCGGGAGCACGTCGCTGCGTTGCATGGTCATTTCTTGGCGCTGGGTAACGGGTAGTAGCCGACCTCCGAGATAACCTTCTGACCGGCGTCGCTCACGACCCAGTCGACGAACTTCTTCTGCGTGCCCGTCGGCTCGCCCGACGTGTAGAAGAGGAGGAAGCGGCTGATGGGATACGTCCCGTCCTGCGCCGTCGCGAGCGTTGGGGTGATCGCCGGCGAGCCCGCGTCCTTCTTCACCTTGAGCGCGCGGATCCCCTCGAGGTACGCGATGCCGCCGTAGCCGATGCCACGCTCGTCGCCCTTCACGGCGTTCACGACGGCGCTCGTTCCGGCGAGCGTCTGGACTTGCGCGGCGAAGTCCTTGTTCTCGAGGACGTGCTCCTTGAAGTAGCCGTACGTGCCCGAGTTGTTCTCGCGACCGTAGAGGACGATCGGCACGTCCTTGCCGCCGACGTCCTTCCAGCTCTTCGCCTCGCCTTTGTAGATCTTCGCGAGGTCCGGGATCGAGATCTCCTGGATCGGATTCTTCTCGTTGACGTAGATGGCGAGCGCGTCGAGCGCGACCTTCGTCTCGACCGCGGGCGCGCCGCGCTTGGCCTGGACGTCGGCCTTCTCCTTGTCCTTCATCGGACGGCTCGCCTCGCAGATGTCGGCCGTGCCGTTGATGAGCGCCGCGATGCCGGTGCCGGAGCCGCCGCCCGTGACTTGAATCACGACGCCGGGGTGCTCCTTCATGTACGTCTCGGCCCAGCGCTGACCGAGGATGACCATCGTGTCGGACCCCTTGATGGTGAAATTGGTTTTGTCCTGAGCGCCTGTGGTGCTCGTGCCGGACGTCGGGTTGTCGCGCGTGCACGCGAGCGCAAAAATGGCGACGGCTGCGAAAAAGAATCGTCGATTCATCATCCGAATTTCCCTGTGATGTAGTCTTCGGTCTCTCGTTGCGATGGCTTCGTGAACATCACGTCCGTGTCGTCGATCTCGACGAGCCGGCCCATGTAGAAGAAGGCCGTGCGATGCGCGACGCGTGCCGCTTGTTGCATGTTGTGGGTCACGATCACGATCGTGACGATTTTGTGGAGCTCGCTGATGAGATCCTCGAGCTTCGCGGTCGCGATGGGATCGAGCGCGCTCGCGGGCTCGTCCATCAGCAGCACCTCGGGCTCGACCGCGAGAGCGCGCGCGATGCACAGGCGCTGCTGCTGACCGCCCGAGAGCGAGAGCGCCGACTCGCCGAGCCGATCCTTGATCTCTTCCCAGAGCGCGGCTTGTTTCAGCGCGCGCTCCACTTTCGAGGCGATCTTGGACTTGTCACGCTCGCCGCCGATGCGTAGCCCGTACGCGACGTTGTCGAAGAGGCTCTTGGGGAACGGGTTCGACCGTTGGAACACCATCCCCACGCGGCGCCTGACGAGCACGGGGTCGACCTCGGGACCGTAGATGAGCTCTCCGTCGAGCTCGATCGTCCCCGTGGTGTGGACGTCGTCGATCGTGTCGTTCATACGGTTGAGCGCGCGGAGGAACGTGCTCTTGCCGCAGCCGCTCGGTCCGATCAGCGCGAGAACTTCATGCTCGCGCACCTCGAGCGAGACGTCCCTGACGGCGAGTTTTTCGCCGTAGGCGATCGACACTCCGGTGGCGCGCATCTTCGCGCCAGAGCCGGTCTGAGGAGCCAAGGCTGCGACCACGACAACCCCATAACTGCAACCGCTGGGCCGATTGCGACAGTTGGGTGACGATTCAGAAAATGAAGAAGGCGGAGCCCATCACGCGATCGTTGATGGCCTGCTGTTTGTCCTCGTAATTGTCGAACGTTCGGCCATAGCTCAGGCCCATTCGAAACCCGGGGACGGGCTCCACGAAGACGTCCGCGTTGACCCAGTCGAGCGACGTACGGACGTGCTTGGCCGTGCCCATGAACTGCGCGGTGTTGGGCGACTCCTCGTGGCCGTAGTTCACCGTGGTCCAGACCTTCCCGTCTTTGATCGGGAAGTAGTACTGGAGGCTGAAGAGCGCCGTGTACCACTGGAAGAAGTGCGGGTTCTGCGTCGCGTCGAGCGTGGCGATGCCGTTGTCGATGTTCTGGGGGTAGTTCGGGGGCGTCCCGCTGCCGGGGAAGGTCACGCCGCCCGTGAGGCCCGTGTACTGATCCGCGAGGCCGTAGCCCGTCGCGAACTCGCCCGTGAGCGACAAGTTATTTCCCGATTTGCCGGCGTCGTGCGTCGGGATGATCGGCAAGAACGCGTTCACCGCGATCGCGCTGCCGACGAGATCGGCCGTGTTGTTCGGCGCCTGCGTCGCCGAGACCGGCGTCGGCAGCTTGACGTACTTCATGTCGCCCGAGACGCCGATGGACGCGGGCTCGACGGCGGTGCCGGTCGAGCCGTGCGTGAGCTTGCCCTTCCACTTGTTGATGACGAGGCGAATTCCGGCCTGCATCTCGGGCGCCTCCGAGGCCTTCTGCACGGGGTCGAGCGCGGCGACGGCGATCTCGACGTTGACCGGATCGGTCTTCAGCGTCTTCGAGATCCGGAACTGCGGGCGTCGCGAGTAAATCTCGCCGGGGATGCCCTGGAAGTCGACGGTGTTGATGTGGAAGTACGGCTGCCAGCCGAAGAGCGCCCACCACTGGCCGAAGAGGAAGTCGACGATCGGCGTCTCGACCTTCACGTTGATGTGGCGCTCGCGGATGACCGCGTTCGCGAACGTCGCGGCCTCGGAGGCTTGACCGCTTCCGGGCGGGTAGCCGATGCCGGCCGTGCTGCCGAGGAAGTCCATTTCGATCATGCCGCTCACGCGGATGCCGTGGAATTCGGGCGCCTTGAGCCGGAAGCCGAGGCGCGAGTTGCGGATCGTCCCGATCAGTTGACCGTGCTGCCCCGCGAAGGTCTCGTTGCGCGCGATGAGCGAGTTGCCTTGCAAGTCGTTGAGGTTCTCGGTCGAGTCGTGGATCGCGTCGGCCTCGACGAAGCCGTAGACCGTCATCGCGAACTTGCTGAGGACGAGCGTGTTCGTGTCGGAGGCGGCTCTCGCGCCGGACGTCGCCGCGATGTCTCGCATGGCGCTGTCGTACTCGTCCTGCGTGATCAGCTTCTTGTCGAGCATGATCTTGAGCGACGTGATCTGCACGAACGGTGAAGCCTCGTTCGGCGTCGTCGCGGCCGGCGCAGCGGTGTGAACGACCAGCGGCGGAGGAGGCGGAGGGGGTGGCGTGAAGGTCGGGGGCGGGGGAGGCGGCGGCGGCGGTGGCGGCGTGGTTTCCGTCGTCGTCGGCGCCGTGGGTGCGACGCCCGCGTCGGTCGTCTGCGCCAGAGCGAGCTTGGGTGCAAAGCAGAGGAGGGAGAGGGAGAGCCAGCGTGCTTTCACGAGGCGCGTTGATACACCGCCGCGCGCGCGATTGGGCAACATCTGCCGTACAATTGGTGGAGCCCGCGTAACGACGGCGTCACCCGTTCGTTACAGAGTCAGAATTGGCCCACGAAACCGAGGCTTCCGGGGCCGACCACGAGGGAGGCCTTGGGTGCGTCGTCGCTCGATCCGACGTTCGCGACGACGAGCGACAGCGTGAAGAGGCCCATGAATCCGATTCCCACGCCGAGAGCGACGTTCGCGAGCAGGATGCGCGTGTTGATCCAGTCGACGTCCGCTTGCACGCACGTCGGCGCGCACGTCTCCCGGAGCGCGTTCGCGTCGTGGGCGGCGGTGCCCGCGAGAACGCCCATGCCGATGAAGCTCGCGGCGCCGATCACGAACGACGCCGTCGCGGTCCACGGAAAACGAAATGGGTGATGGTGCTCTTGCGGCTTTTCGGCGACCGCCGCGGCGAACTTCGCGTCGACAACGCGCCCCTTCTCCTTCGGGCGGACGATGACTTGCTGGAGGACGTCGGGTGAGCCCGCGTGCACGAGCCGAAACGTGTGCACGCCCGGATCGACCTCGAGCGGCACGCCGTCGAGCGAGCCTTTGCGCTCGACGCTGTCGACGTAGACCGTGACGTCGAGCGTCTCCTTGCCCGCGTCGTCGACGGCGCGGAACGTCACCGTCGGCATCTCCTGGTTCACCTCGCCGAGCCACTCGGTGCACTGCTTCGCGACGATCGACGGGCACGCCGCGCGCGAGCAGTCCGTGAACTCCACGCGCGCCGCGCTGAGCTTGCCTTGATCGCGCGCGACCTGTCCGCGATCCGCGGCCGCGACGCACGCGGCGCGTGCGTCCTCGTGCTTGTCCGCTGCGTGCGCGCTCGCCGCGAGCGACGTGACTGCGACGATGAAGATGATCGAGCCCGAGACCGAGGCGGTTCGCTTCACAGACATTCCGTGCGGAAGTGTTTATGACCTTGCGCGTCGATCGTATACGGCTTGTCGCAGTTCGGCTTCGCAGGGGGGGGCTTGGCGACGACGGGCTTGACCGTCACGGCGGGCTTCGTGCTCGTCGCGGAGGCCGTCGCGCTCGGAGCCTCTTCCTCGGTCGTCGCCGGCGGCTTCACGCTCGGAGCGATGGTCGCGGTTTGCGCCTGCGCCGTCGCGGTCGTCGCGATCGCGGCGACCGTCGTCACGGGCGGAGGCGGCGCGGCGACGGTCGGCTGCGGAGCTCCAGCCTGACGCTGCACGAAGAACGCGGCGCCCCCGAGGACCGCCGCGGTCGCGAGCGCCACGGGCCAAATCTTCCGCCAGCGCGATTTCGGGCGAAAATCGACCTCGTCGCTGTCGATCGCCTGCGCCACTTGCGAGCCCGCGGTCGCGGCGCTCGCGATCTCGCTCACCTCGGACGGAACCGACGCGGTCGATCCACGCGCGAGCTCGGACGCGAGCGCGGCCTGGATGTCGCTGCGAGCGATCTGCGCGCGGCCGCTCTCGATCTCCGCGACGCGGCGCGTGCGCTCGCGGATCGCCTCGCCCGCGACGTTCTCGACCCAATCGGCGACCTCGACGGGCGACGCGATGCCGCACACGCGCTCGACCTCGATCGCCATCGCGCGCGCCGTGGGATAGCGCTGCTCGCGCGCGCCCGCGCTCGCCTTCTGGATGATCGGATCCCACGGCGCGAGGCTCGGATCGATCGCGCTCGGGAGCGTGAGCTCGTTGCGCAGGATGCGACCAAGCGAGGTCATGTCCTGCGATTTCTGGAACATGCGCTTGTTCGTGAGCAGCTCGAACAAGACGAGGCCCATGGCGTAGACGTCGGTCGTGCGATCGACGTGGTCGGCCTCGAGCTGCTCGGGAGACATGTAGAGGATCTTGCCCTTGATCTCTCCGCCGCGCGTCGAGTGGAACTTGCCCTCGGCCTTCGCGACGCCGAAGTCGAGGACGCGCGGCGTCCCGTCGAGGCCGACGAGGATGTTCTGAGGCGAGACGTCGCGGTGAACGATCTCGAGCGCGGCCCCGCTCTCGTCGTGCGCTTCGTGCGCCGCGTGCAAGCCTTGCAGAACGCCGGAAACGATTGCAGCCACGATGCGCTGCGGGATGTGCTCGTGGTTGTGCGCCGCGCGCCGCACGAGCTGGCTCGCCGACTCGCCACGGACGTACTCCATCACGAGGAAGAGCTCGCCGCCCGTCGCCACGACGTCGAGCGTCGGCACGACGTTGGGGTGCTGGATGCGCGCCGCGAGCCGCGCTTCGTCGAGGAACATCGTGACGAAATCCGAGTCCGCCGCGAACTGCGGGTGCAGGCGCTTGATGGCGACGGTGCGCGCGAACCCCACGGGTCCGTCGAGCCGCGCGAGGAAGACCGCCGCCATGCCACCCGACGCAATACGGTCGTGCAGGACGTAACGTCCGATCGTGATGGGCGCCGCGGGCTCCGTGGCCATCCTCTGCAAGATTATCAGTCTACGCGAGCCGTTTGCATGCGCATTTACGATCAGCGAAGCTCGACGCACCGCTTCGACTGCGAGGCCATCTCGAAGCCAGTGACGGGAAATGTGGGCGCGGCGAAAGTGTCGTCTTTCGCTACAGCGCCAAGCGCGACGAGCATGACGCGGAAGTGACCGCCGTCGTCGGGATGAACGAGCTCCGCGCGGGGCGCCTTGGCACGCCAATCGAGGATCGCGGGGAGATCTCCGGCGCGGAGCGTCTTCTCGGTCCACGCGTCGAACTCGGTCGCCCACGTCGGCGGCGCGGTGCGCTGCTGAAGATCGATGGCGGCGAGGTTGTGCGTGAGGCTCCCACTCGCGAGGATGAAGACGCCCTGACGGCGGAGGAGCGCGAGCCGCCGCCCGAGCGCGAAGAGCTCTTTCTCCTGAACGAACGGCATCGCGATCTCGACGACGGGGGCGCTCGCGTCGGGAAACAAATGGCGGAGCGGCATCCACGTCGTGTGATCGAAGCCGGCGCGCGACTCGTCGAACGTGGGCTCGAGCGGCGCGAGGAGATCGGCGACGAGGTGCGCGAGCGCTGTGTTGTCGGGCGTGGGGTAGTCGAGATCGCTCGGGAGCATCCGCCGCATGAAGCTCGGGAACGAATAGAGCGCGCGACCCTTGCCGACGTGTCCGAGCTTGAGACCACGCGCGCGATAGTGCGGCGTGAGCGCGACGATGCCCGTGGGCTTCGGGAGCGACGCGCCCCAGCTTCGGAGCTCCGCGCCACGTGCGGCGTCGATCGCGAGGAGCGGCGAGCCGTGCCCGACGAAGCCGCACGGCATGAGGCTCGGCGCATCCGATCCGGCGAGCGCGCGACGCGTCGCGAGCGCGGTCGCTCCGGCGGCGAGGAGCTGCCTGCGCGAGAGGCTCACTTGGTCACCTCGACTGGAGCTGCTCCGGCGCTGCGCGCCGATGGGATCGTGTGGCACGTGTTGCACTCGAGCGCGGGAGCGCCGGTGAGCTCGCGCATCTCGGGCACCATCTTCTCTTTCATGAACTGCGCGACGGGACCCGGCGGGATGCGTGCGGGATCGATCGGCTGAAGCGAAGGGTTCGGCATGCGGTAATTCACCGCCTCGGCGTTTGCGCCGTGACACGTGCGACACGTCATCGCCGGCGGTTCCGCGGCTTCGCCGCGATGGGGGTCCTTCGTGCCGCGAAAATCGCGCCACGCACGCGCCATGTTGGGGAGCACCGTGAACGTCATCACGCCGTGACGCTCCTCGAACGAGAGCTTGGACCACTCGTCGTCGGGCGCGGGCTTGGACCCGCGCGGCTCGTGCAGCGCTGGCGCGGCCGTGTGCGGCCCGCACGCGACGAGCGTAAAGACGAAGAGCATCCGTCGCGTCATGTTGTATGGTCCCGGGCATGATCTACGAGACGTTGCGCCAAATGCACAAGATGCTCGGTCAGCTCGACACTTGCCTCGTGAAGGCGACGGAGCACGCGCAGAAGAAATCGTTCGACGCGAACCAGTTCCTCGGGTGCCGATTGGTCGTCGATCAGTTCGCGTTCGCCCGCCAGGTGCAGGCCGCGTGCGACGCGCCGAAATTCGGCGCCGCGCGGATCACCGGAAAAGAAGCGCCCTCGCACCCGGACACGGAGAAGACGATCGACGAGCTTCGCGCACGCATCGCCTCGGTCCGCACGTACCTCGACGGGTTCAGCGCGAAGGATTTCGAGGGCGCCGCGTCGCGCTCGGTCACGCAGCCGCGCTGGGAAGGCAAGTCCATGAAGGGCGGCGATTACTTCCTCGAGCACGTCGTGCCGAACTTCTTCTTCCACCTCACGACCGCGTACGCGATCTTGCGTCACAACGGCGTCGACGTCGGCAAGCGCGACTACCTCGGGCCGCTCACGTTTCAGTGAGTCACTGAAGCGCGTAGAGGTGCACGGCGTAGCCGGCGAACGTGTCTTGGAACGTGGCCTGTGAAGAAGAAATCGTGAGCTGGCGATTTTCGCCGAGCACGTTCGCGCTCGTCATCGTGTCGTGCGCGAGCGTGAACGTGGCCGTCGCGGTGCTCGCGCCCATCGACACGGCGAAGACGTAGAGCTTGCCGCCCTGGCGCTTCACGAGCGCGTCGATCTTCGAATTGGCCTGCACGCTCACCGCGTTCGTGACGGGCGGCGTGTTGAGCGCGGCGCCGAGCGCTTGGATCTGCTGATTGATCGCGGCGACCGCGGGCTTCATCGTCGCGTCGTCGAGCAGCGCGTGCTCGTCGAACGTGGGCGTGAACTGGTGGACGAAGTAGCCGATGCCGCTCGACCCGTGGATGATCGACATCCACACCTCGGCCTTCACCTGATCGGGCGTCGGCTTCGGGTTCGACTGGTCGATGCGCGTGCACTCGATCCAGTTCCAGACGGGCTTCTTCCAAGCGACGTATTGGTTCAAGCGATCGACGCCGGTCGCGACGAGCGTGATGTCGAGGCCGCCGTTGATCGGATAGACGTCGAACGAGACGATGTCCGCGCCCTTGCTGTACTCGGCGTAGTCCTGCGTCTGGCCCGAGCAGCTCCCGCGGCCGATCCACGCGTCGTTCGCGATGCCTTGCCCGAAGTTCAAGAAGACGGGCCGCGACGGGTCGTTCGTCTTCATCGTCGCGTAGAGGCCTTGGATCGTCGCGGGCGCGACGCACGGGCCGTAGCCGCCGTCGACGGGCTGCGCGTTGTCGGGCTCGTCCTGCTGCGTCCAGCCGGCGATGATCTTGTTCGAGAGGTTCGCCAAGCCGACCGAGTTCTGATCGCAAAACGCGGGCATGTTCGCTTGAGCGAGCGTCGTGAGATCGGAGCTCGTCGGGCCTTGGTAGAGCCCGATGTAGCGGTTGATGCCGATCGCGGCGTACGCGGGCGCGTTGCTCGGCGACTGAAGCCAGACGGTGATCGGGAACGTGTCCGAGTACGGGCCGCCCCACTGTCCGTACGAGTCGCCGCCTTCTGGGCTCGCGTCCTTGGGGCAGTTGCAAGCGTCCGGACCTGCGTCCGTCGCGTCGCCGTTCGAGCTGCACGCGAGAAGGCCCATGAGAAAGAGCGCGCGCTTCATGACAAGAACTCCTTCAAGCGCGCCCGCTCCGACGGGCGTCAGCACCTCGCCGAGCCACCGCTCGAGCTCGGCGCGCTCGGTGAAGCGGCGGCGGTTCTCGTTGTGCGTCTCGCGCACGACGCGCTGGACCTGGAGCGCGTTGGTCGCGTGCTCGGCCGCGACGAGGATCGCGCTCCGCTCGATGTGCGGGTTCATGTCGGTCATGAGGCGCGCGAGCTCGTCGGCGGCGAAGGGCGGAAACACGGCGACTGCGCGATAGTCCGCGCAGATGACGGCGTGCCTCAATCCGGGAACGACGCGGCGAAACGCGTCGGCGTACGCGATCGCGTCTTCCCTCGTCGCGAGCGCGAGCGGGCGACCCTCGACGAGCCGCCCGGCGTGGACCTCCACCGTCCAAGTCGTCATGGGCTGATCTTACCCGAGGGCGGCAAGGCCGAAGGGCGCACCTTGCTCGGATCGTGGACGAGCGCGAAGTCGACGTTGCGAAACCCGTCGCACGATTTCTTCATGCCGAGGAAATACGGGATCGAACGCCACGTCATGCGGAGCCAACCCGCGAGCTTCGCGAAGAATGACGCGCGCACGTCGACGACGTGCTTGCCCGCGAGCGCGTCGACCTCGACGTAATACGTGCGCGTCACGCCGAGGCCCTCGAGGTCCTCGTCGAGCGACGAGGTCTCGGCGCCGAGCGCGGGCGCGATCGACTCGTGGAGCGGCTCGCTCATGAGCACGTACTCCGAGATCGGGACCGAGTTCTTGAGGAGGCGGTGGACGAGGATCACGTCGACGCCCGCGAGCTCGGTGAGGCGGTAGACCTTCTGGAACGCGACCTCGCCGAGGTGCGCGACGAACTTGAGCTTCAGATCGCCCGCCTGCGTGCAGCCGTCGCACGTGCAGAGGCGGTTGATCGAGAGCTCGTCGCGCCGCTGCAAGAACGCCTTTCGGATGTTCACGAACGCGCGCTTCTGGTCCTCGGGCGAGACGGGCATCTCCGCGTAGAAGAACGCGGCGTCGCCCTCGAGCTTCGCGAGCTTGAGCTTGCGACCCGCGCCGTCGATGACCGCTTCGAGCAGGCGCGCGACGATGTGCTGCGCGTGCGCGAGGTTGATGCGGTGCACCTTCATGAAGCGCGTGTAGCCGCCGATGTCCGCGATGACGAGGAGAGCCTGTGTCACGTCTTCGCGAATCTACGCTTTGCGCGGTCCGTGAGCACGTAGAACGCGGGGACGACGAAGAGGCTGAGCGCGGTGGAGAGGATGAGTCCGCCGATGATCGCGTCGGCCATCGGGCCGCGCGTCTCGGCGCCCGGGCCGAGGCCGAGCGCCGAGGGGACGGCGGCCATGAGCGTCGCGACGGCGGTCATCGAGGATCGGCCGCAAGCGCACGGGGCCTGCGCGCTTCATCGACTCGAGCGCGTCGAGCTTGTCGGCCACGCCCACCTCGTTGGCGTAGTCGACGAGGATGATCGAGTTCTTCTTCACGATGCCCATGAGTAGCAAGAGGCCGATCATGCTGAAGACGTTGAGCGTGCGGCCCGCGATGAGGAGCGCGAACATCGCGCCCGCGATCGAGAGCGGGAGGATCGTGAGTACGGTGATCGGGTGGAGGAGCGAGTTGAACTGCGACGCGAGCACCATGTACGCGACGAGGATGCCGACGATGAGCGCGAAGATCAGGCTGCCCATCGCGTCGCCGAACTGGGAGCTCTGGCCGCCGAGGACGACGCTGTAGCCGGGCGGCGTGCCCTTCTGGAGCGTCTCCACGAACGCGAGCGCCTCGCTCTGCGAGTGACCCGGCGCGACGTTTCCGTAAATGCGGATCGCGCGCTGGCGGTCGGCGTGGTTGATCGACTGGAGCTCGGGCTGCTCCTTCGTCTTCACGACGGACGACAGCGGGATGAGCGTGGTCGTGGTCGCGCTCGCTTGCGACGTCGTCGCGCGCACGCGGAGCAGGCTCAGGTCCTCGGGCCGCGTGCGCTGCGCCGCGAGCAGGCGCATGCGGATGTCCATGCGTCGGCCCGCGGTCGAGTATTGGCCGACGATGACGCCGCCGACGAGCGCGCTCACCGACGTCGCGATGTCGGTCACGTTCACGTTCACGTCCGCGGCGCGCGCGCGATCGGGCTCGATCGTGAGCTGCGGCGCGCCCACTTGGTAGTCGCTGTCGACGTCGACCACGAAGCCGGATTCCGCCGTGTCTTGCTTCAGCTTCGTGGCGAGCTTCACGAGCTCGTTCCAGTCGCTGCCACGGACGGAGAACTCGACGGGCTTGCCTCCGCGCTGACCGGCGAAGCCCTGCTGCGAGAGGTCTTGCACAGTCGCGCGCAGGCCCGGCACGTTCGAGAGCTCGCGGCGGATGATCGCGGAGAAGTCGTTCTGCGACATCTTGCGCTTCGACGGCTCGACGAGCGTGAGCGAGAGCTGCGAGCTGCCGACGTTGACGTTCGTGAGGATGCGCTCGATCTCGGGGTGCTTCGAGAGGATGTTCTCCGCGATGCAGCGTGAGCCGATTCGTCTCGTCGAGATCCGCGCCGACCGCGGTCGTGAGGCGCACCGCGAGGCGGCTCTGGTCTTGCGACGGCACGAACTCTTGCTTGATGCGCGTCGCGGCGACGCCCGAGGCGCCGAGCACGGCGACGCCGATCAAGAGCACGATCCAAGGCGATTTCAGCGACCAGGCGAGCGTTCGCCCGTAGGCGCGCGAGAGCGCCTGGAACGCGCGGTCCACCGCGCGCTCCTTGTGCGTGCGTCGTTTGGAGCATCTGCGCGCAGCGCGACGGCGCGAGCGTGATCGCCTCGATGTACGAGATCGCGACCGCGACGGAGAGCGTCACGCCGAACTGCAAGAAGAACTTCCCGATGACGCCCGACATGAACGCGACGGGTAGGAAGATCGCGATGACGGCGATCGTCGCGGCGAGCGCGGCGAACGTGATCTCCTTCGTTCCCTCGCTCGCGGCGGTCACGCGGTCCTTTCCCATCTCCGCGTGTCTGAAGATGTTCTCCATGACCATGACCGCGTCGTCGACGACGAGACCCACGGCGAGCGACAGCCCGAGGAGCGTGAACGTGTTGAGCGTGTACCCGGCGAAATAGAGGATCGCGATCGTGCCGAGGAGCGACATGGGGATCGCGAAGAGCACGTTCATCGTCGCCGAGAGCGAGCCGAGGAAGAGCCAGCAGACGCCGGCTGTGAGGATGACCGCGAGCACGAGCTCGAGCGCGATCTCGTTCACGGACTCCTCGATGAAGCCGGTCGTGTCGAAGAGGACCTCGACCTTCATCCCTTCGGGGAGCGTCTTCTGGACGTCGTCGAGCGCCTTGCGCACCTCCTTGGCGACGCCGACCGCGTTCGACCCGGGCTGCTTCAAGATGCCCATCGCCTGCACGGGGACGCCGAGTCGCGGGCGTGGTCGAGCGCGCGATCGTCGTGATGTCCTGGAAGCCGTCCTCGACGAGCGCGACGTCGCCGAGCTTCACCTCGGCGGTGCCGACCTTGCGAATGACGATGTTTCTGAGCGTGTCGAGATCCGCGGCCTCGCCGAGCACGCGCACGTCGAGCGCGCGCTGGCCGTTCGTCATCTGACCGCCGGATGACGTGACGTGCTGCTTGGTGAGCGCGCTCGTGATGTCCGTGACCACCGTGCCGGTCGCGACGAGCTTGTCCGCGTCGACCCAGATGCGCACGTTGCGATCGAGGTAACCCATCATCGTGACCTGGCCGACGCCGGGCACGGTCTGGAGGCGATCTTCGATCTGGTAGCGCGCGATGTCGGCGAGGAGCTGACGCGCGAAAGCGCCCGAGACGCCCACGGTGATGATCGGTTGATCGTCGGGGTTCGACTTCGAGACGACGGGCGGCATCGCGCCGTTCGGCATTTGCCGCTGGGCCTGAGCGATCTTCGCCTGGATGTCCTGGAGCGCGAGGTCGATGTTGCGCGAGATGTCGAACGTCGCGGTGACGCGCGCGCCGCCTTGCTTCGCGGACGACGTGATCTCCTGGATGCCCGTGACCTGCGAGATCGCGTCCTCGATCGGGTTGATGAGCCCGGTCTCGACGTCCTCGGGCGAGGCGCCGGGCCAGGACACGCTCACCGAGACCGTCGGGTTGTCGACGTCGGGGAACTGGCTGACGCCGATCCGCATCACGGAGAGGATGCCGAAGAGGATCGTCCCGGCCATGATCATCCAGGCGAAGACGGGCCGACGGAGGCAGACGTCGGTGATGTTAATGAGAGCCTCCGCGCTGGCGACCGCCGGAGTGCGCGCCCGCCGCGGATCCGGATCCGGCGGGTCCTCCGCCTTGTCCGCCTTGTCCAGTTGGCGGGGCGCCGCCATCCTTGAGCGCGTCGAGCGTCGTGTGATCGGTGATCTTCACGGGGGCGCCCTCGGTGAGCGGCTCGATGCCGCGCACGACCACGGCTTCGCCCTCGGTCACGCCGCGCGTGACCTCGACGTTGCCGTCGGGCGTGTGCATCCCGAGCTCGACCACCTTCGCGTGCACGATGTTCTTGTCGTCGACGACGTAGACGACGTTTCCTTTTTCCGTCGGCTGCACCGACATCGTCGGCACGACGATCGCGTCGCGCGCGTCGCCGATCGGCACGCTCACCTCGCAGAACGCGCCCGGGCGCAGCCAGTATTGGTGATCCGTCTCGTCGATCTGCGCCGTGACCGGCACGAGGCGCGTCTGCATGTCCGCAGCTCCCGCGACGAGCGTGATCTTCGCCGAGTACGTGTGCGCGCTCTCGCGCAGCGCGAGCGTCGCCTGCATCCCGGGCTTGAGGCGCGGCGCGTCTTGCTCGCTGACCGCGAAGCGCAGGAGCATCGGATCGCGCTGGATGATCGTCGCGAGCACCGCGCCGGGCTGGAGGTATTGCCCGGTCTGCACCGTGCGCGTCTGCACGATGCCGGCGATGGGCGCGCGCACCATCGAATCGCGCAAATTGAGCCCCGCGACGCGGAGCGCCTGGGTCGCCGCGGCGACGTCGGCCTTCGCGGTCTCGACGCTCGTCTCGTGCTGCTCGATCTCCTCGCCGGGGATGAGCCCGGGGTTCGTCGTCTGCGTCGCCGTGCGCCGCGCGAGCTGCGCCTCTTGGGACTTTTGCGTCGCCTGCGCCTTCGCGAGCGAGGCCTTCGCTTGATCCACCGCGACCTGGTAGCGATCGCTCTCGATCGTCGCGAGGACGTCGCCCTCCTTGACGTTTTGGCCTTCGACGAACGACACGCGATCGACCGCGCCCGCGACGCGCGCGGTGATCTGCACCTGCTGGAACGCGTCGATGCTGCCCGGCGCGGTCACCGCGTACTGCACGTGGCGCTTCTCGAGCGGCGCGACCTGCACGGGGTACTCGAGCTTGCGCCCACCTTTGCCGTTGGCTTGCGGGTCGCCCTTCGAGCAGCCGAGCGCGAGGAGCAAGAGGAGTAGGGCTCGTCTCATCGAAGCTCCGTTCCGATCGGCTCGAGGCCTAGCGATTGGCGAAGCGCGAGGTACGCGAGGGCGACCGAGTACTCCGCCGTGATGAAGCTGAGCTCCGCGAGGAAGCGCGAGTCGTTCGCGTCGACGAGCTCGATCGCTTTGGCCAGGCCTTGTTTGTAGAGCACGGTCGTCTCGTCGGCGCTTCGCTTGGCGGCGTCGAGCGCGCGCGACGCGGCGTCGAGCGCGTTCTGCGACGACGCGAGCAAGTACACGGACTCGCGCACCTGCGCGTCGACGCTGCGTACGAGCGTGTCCGTCGTGAGGTCGGCGATGTTCGCTTGCGCGTCGCGCGAGCGCTTGTCCGCGTAGCGCACGCCCGCGTCGAAGAGCGGCCAAGCGAGCGACAGCGTGAGAAACTCGTTGTTGTAGAAGCCGTGATTGGACAGCGTCTCGTCCGTCGCGAGCTGGAACGTGCCGCTGAGGTTGAGCGTCGGGATCAAGCGCAGGAGAGGCTCCTTCGCAAAATCGTGAGCCGCGATCGCGAGGTGGCGTTTCGACGCGAGATCCGGGCGCGTCGCGATCGCGAGCCGCAGGAGACCATCGACCGGCGGGATCGCAGCGCGACCTGCCGCGAGGAGCGCCGTCGGCGTCGCGAGCCGAGAGGGCACGGGCGCGTTGATCGTGTACGCCAGCGACACGTAAGCGACCGCGACGTTGCCCTTGTCGCTTTCGACCTCGTGCTGCGCGTTCGCGAGATCGATCTCCGCGCGCGTCTGGTCGTTGGTGCTCACGATCTTCGCGGTCACGCGCTCGCGCGTGTCGTTGAGGTTCGCCTGCGCGGTCGTGAGGCGCGTGTTCGCCGCGGAGAGCACCGCGTCGGAGGAGAGCGCGAAGAAGAACGCCTTCACAGCGTCGAACGCGAGGAGGCGCTTGTCGTCCGCGCTCTGCGCGGCGGTCCCCTCGAGGATCTGCTTGGCCTGCGCGTAGAGCGGAAACGCCGACGCGTTCAAGAGCGGTTGGTTGAGCGTGACCGACGCGCCGGCCGAGGCGGTCGCGCTGTTCCAGATCGACGTGGCTGCCCTCTTGGGATCCACGACGTCGTCGGGCTTCTGCGTGTACGAGCTGTTGACCTGTACCGTCGGCAAGAACGGCGAGCGCGCGCGCATCACGCTCGCTTCGGCGATCGTGACGTTCAGATCGGCGATCTTCGCGCGCTCGTTGCGCGTGAGCGCCAGCGCGACGGCGTCCTCGACGCGCAGCTCGGTCTCTGCAGCGTGTGCGGGCACGGCGACCACGAGGGCGATGGCCAGGGCCAAGACCGCGCGCTTCGGCTTCACTTTGGCGATGGTCGGCGGGTTCGCGCGTGACCGCAACGGCATTTACAGTCGCGACGTTTCACGCGGCATCGTGCTTGCACGCATCAGCCATGACATGTCGTGGTACATACGGATCAACGGGCGATCGCGCGCCTGAGGCAACGAGGCGCCGATGGCCGTCACGAAGAGTCACGCAATCTTCTTGGGTTTCTGCAACGAGGCGCTCGAGCGCATCCGCGCAGACCACTCGATCGAAGCGGGCGACCTCCGCTCGGAGATCGAGGTGCTCGTCAAGCGTCTCCAAAGCTGGACGACGATGACGACGACCCCGCGCGACAAGGACGCGGTCATCGCCTCCGTTCTCGACGTGTACCGTCGCGCACAAGAGCTCGCCACGCGCCGCCGTTGAATGAGAGTCCTGTCGTACGTCTTCAAGGCGCTCGCGTGGGCGCTCATGATCGCGGCGCCGCTCCTCGGCGTGTGGCTCGCGTCGTCGCTCGCGGCGTACGGCAACGCGCGCGTCTCGTGGGTCGTCGCCTCGGGGCTCGTCCTCTTTCCGGTGCTGCCGCTCGCATGGCTCGGACTCTCGGAGTGGCGGCGGCGCGCGCGCGGCGTGACGCGGAAGCACGTCCTCACGTTCGGCGATCGACTGATCTTGCGGACGCTCGCGGTCAACATCGCGTTCATCGCGGTCCTCGTCGCCGTGCGTCCGAAGGTCGCGTTCATCGCGCTCTCGGCGCGGGGCGATTGGTTCTTGGGCGAGCGGCACGGCAGGATCTCCGACGTCGTTCGTCGCGGCGCGTTTCGGCTCGCGGGCGGGCTCGAGTGGCTCTACGACGCGACGCACCCGAACCCGTACGACCAATACAAACCGTCCGACCAAACCGCGAAGCCCACGCCGACTCCGACCGCGACGCCGACGGGCAGCGCGACGAGCGAGACCACGCCGCCCGCGAAGCCTGCCATGTGGCCCACGCCGCATGCGGTTCACCCCGTCGTGCGGACCATCCCGCCCGAAGAAGAGACGTCGATCGAGAGCGTCGGCAAGTACATCGCCGCGCACGAGAAGGACCCCGTCCTCCGCGTGAAGGCGCTCCACGACTACGTCGCCGATCGGATCGCCTACGACGGCCCCGCGTATCGCGCGGGCAACATCCCGATCGAGGACGGCGACGCGCAGAAGGTGTTCGCGCGAAGGCTCGGCGTCTGCGCAGGGTACGCCCAGCTGCTCGTGGCGCTCGGGAAGGCGAGCGGCGACGAGATCGTCTACGTCGTCGGCAACGTTCGCACGCACGGCTCCGCGATTGACGGCGCCTCGCACGCGTGGAACGCCGTGAAAATTGAGGGCGCGTGGTATCTCGTCGATCCGACGTTCGACGCCGGGTACCTCGACGGCTCGACGTTCCACAAGCAGTACACGAGCGACTACCTGTACACGCCGGTCGACGTCTTCGGCGTCTCGCACTTCCCCGAAGACCCTGCCTGGCAGCTCCGCGACAAGCCGATCACGCGCGGCGATTTCATCCGGCAGCCGATGATGCAACCCGCGTTCTACGCGCGCGGCATGAAGCTCGAAGCGCCCGATCGGTCGCAGGTGGACGTGAGCGGCCACTTCGACGTGCGCGTGCGAAACGCGGCGACGTATCTTCTGCTCGACTACGCACCGGTCGGCGCGACGGGCAGCGGGATCCCGTGCCACGTCGACGGCTTCACGCACGGCTCGTGCGAGCTCCCCCACGGAAAATGGGACGTGACGCTCTTCGGCAACGACAGCCCGAGCGGCGCGTTCGAGTACCTCGGCAGTGTCGAGGTCAACAGCCGCTGAGGCGGCGTTTTGATAGGCTCCGAGTCTCTTGATGCGTGCCACCGATTTGTCGCGCGGCACCCGGGTGGCCGCGAGGTTCTCGATCGAAGGGCTCACGGATCGTGGAGCGTCGGGCGCGGTGTATCGCGCGCGCGATCTCGAGACGAACGCGATCGTCGCGCTCAAGGTGATCGTGTCCGACACGCCAGAGCAGCACTTCGCGCGAGAGGCGCGCATCCTCGAAGGGCTCCGTCATCCGGCGATCGTGTCGTACGTGGCGCACGGCACCACCGACGACGGGCGCGTGTACCTCGCGCTCGAATGGCTCGAGGGCGACACGCTGTCGAGGCATCTCCACGACGGGCCGCTCTCGGTGGCCGACGCGCTCCTCGTGACGCGCGCCGTCGCCGAAGCGCTCGCGTACGCGCACGCGCGCGGCGTGATCCACCGCGACATCAAGCCTTCGAACATCTTCGTCACGAGCGACGGCGACGTGAAGCTCATCGACTTCGGCATCGCGCAGCTCCACCAAGGCACGCGCATCACGCGCACTGGCGTGACCATGGGCACGCCCGCGTACATGGCGCCGGAGCAAGCGCGCGCCGCGGCGATTGACGGGCGCGCGGACATCTTCTCTCTCGGGTGCGTGCTCTATCGCTGCCTCGCGGGGACCACGCCGTTCGGCGCGGAGAACCTGACGGCGACGCTCGCCAAGGTGCTCTTCGAGGAGCCCGCGCCGCTGCGATCGCGGCGGCGTGAGGTGCCGTTCGAGGTCGAAGCGCTCGTCTCGCGCATGCTCGCGAAGGATCCGGCCGAGCGCGTTCCGAGCGCGGCGGCGCTGGTTGCGGAGATCGAGCGCGCCCCGACCGAGCTCCACGGCACGTCCGTTCCGCCCGCGGACGCGTCGGGTCCGTCGCTCACGCTCACCGAGCGGCGTTTCGTGAGCGTCGTGCTCGCGCGACCGGACGACGGCGAGGACCTCGAGATCCCCGACGTCACCGCGGACGCGACGCAGAAGATGGAGGCTTTCGACGCGCGCGCCTCACGGTCCGATCGCGGGCCGACGCCGCAGGCGCAGATCGTGAGGCTCGTGAACGGCACGCTCGCCGCCACGTTCGCCGGGCCATCGGCGGTCGATCACGCCGCGCAGGCGGCGCGCTGCGCGCTCCTCATGCAGAAGTGGCTCCCGAACGGGCACATCGTGGTCACGACGGGCCTCGCCGTCGTCGAGGAGCGCTTGCCGATGGGCGAGGTGATCGAGCGCGCGGCGCAGATGCTCGATCGCGGGCCGGGCAAGCTCGACGGCATTCGCGTCGACGGGCTCAGCGCGCGCCTGCTCGAGGCGCGGTTCGACGTGATCCGCGACGGCGACGACTCGGTGCTCCTCGGCGAACGTCGCGCGCGCGCGGAGCCGCGGACGCTGCTCGGAAAACCGAGCCCGCACGTCGGGCGTGAGCGCGAGCTCGCCGCGCTCGTCGGGCTGCTCGAAGAGTGCGTCGCGGAGTCGACGCCGCGGTGCGCGATCGTCACGGGGGCCGCGGGGCTCGGCAAATCGCGGCTCCTGAGCGAGCTCGTCGACCGCACGCGGCAGCAGCACCCGTCGATGGTCACGTGGATCGCGCGGGGCGATCAAATGAGCGTCGGCTCGTCGTTCGCGCTCACGGCGGACCTCGTGCGCGACGCGACGCAAGCGCGACGCGGCGACCCGGTCGATGCACTCGGCGCGATGCTCGGAGCGCTGCTCGATCGTTGCGGCGCGGATGCGCACGAGCGCGATCGCGTCGCGGCGACGCTCGCCACGCTCGCGAGCGAGCGCGCCACGGGCGACGATCTCACGAGCGATCCGCGGTCCTACGGCGACCGGTTGTTCGCCGCGTACGAAGACTTCGTGCGCCTCGTCGCGCGCTCGAGCACGCCGCTCCTCGTCGTCTTGGACGATTTGCAGTGGGGCGATCTCGCGACGGTTCGACTCATCGCCGCCACGATGCGAAACCTGCAAAATACACCCTTTTGCGTGCTCGCCGCTGGGAGGCCCGATCTCCACGAGCGGTTTCCGAATCTGTGGAGCGAGCGCTCGCCGCTGTCGCTTCCGCTCTCGGATCTGTCGCCGAGGGCCGCGCGTCGCGTCGTGACGAGCATCCTCGGCGACGTCGACGAGGCGCTCGTTGCGCGCATCGTCGAGCGCGCAGCGGGAAACGCGCTTCACCTCGAAGAGCTCGTGCGCGCCGTGGCAGAAGGCCGAGGCGGCTCGTTGCCCGAGACCGTGCTCGCCATGGTCGCCGAGCGCTTGCAGTCGCTCGACCCCGAGGCGCGCCGGCTTCTCCGCGCTGCGAGCGTCTTCGGCGAGACGTTCTGGGAGCAAAGCGCGCTCGCGCTCCTCGGCGACACCGAGGTCGTTTGGACGGAGTACGCCGAGCGGCTCGCGGAGCTCGTGCGGCGCGAGCTCGTCGTCCGCGAGCCGACGTCGCAGTTCGAGGGCGACGTCGAGTATCGCTTTCGTCACAGCCTCCTTCGCGAGGCCGCCTACGCGACGCTCACGGACGCCGATCGCGTCGTCGGACATCGCATCGCGGCCGAGTGGCTCGTCGCCGCGGGCAGCGCGGACACGCGAGCGCTCGCGGAGCACTTCGCGCTCGGCGACATGCCCGCGCGCGCAGCCGGGTACTACGTCCGCGCGGCGCAACAAGCGCTCCTCGGCGGCGACGTCGCCGCGGTGCTCGAGCTCTGCGGGCGCGCGCGCGCGTGCGACCCGTCGACCCACGGGCCGGATCTCGCTCGCCTCGCGGCCGAGGCGCACTCGTGGCAGGCCGATTTCGCGCGCGCCGAGGCCGCGGCTGCGACGTGCCTCACGGAGTGCCGCACGGACGACCCGCTCTGGTGGTCGTGCGCGGCGATCGTCGTCGTCGCGTGTCTGAAGCGCGAGGGCTGGGATCGCGGCGCGCCCGTCTACGAGAGCATGCTCACGGCGCCGTTTCAGCCGGCCATCGCGGCGACGCAGATCGTCGCGACGGCGCGTGTCGTCGTGCACCTCTGCGCCGCCGGACGATTCACCGAGGCCGACGACCTCATGGCCGCGGTCGGTGCGCTCCTCGCGCGCCTCGCGACTCCGAACGACGTGGTCCTCGGCGCCGTGCGCGCCGCGGAGGGAATGCGCGCGCTCTGCGCGGGCGACATCGCGAGCTACCGCGCGGCGATGAGCGAGACGGCGATCCTCTTCGAGCGCGGCGGCGATCTGCGCAACGCGTGCAACGCGGAGTGCAACGTCGGCTTCTGCGGCGCGGAGCTCGGTGTGTATGCCGAGGCCGAGCCCGTGTTGCGCGACGCGCTCGCGCGCGCGCGCCGTCTCGGACTGACCGCGATCGAGTACAACGCGCTCCACAACCTCGGCTTCGTCCTCTTTCGCCTGGGTCGCATCGAAGAGGCTCGCGCGATCGAGCTCGATTGCGCGAACGTCTTCGAGAAGAAGGGCGACGGCCGAACCGCGGGCGGCTCGCGCCTCTACCTCGCGCTGATCGCCCTGGAAACAGGCGCTTTGGACGAAGCGGAGGCCGAGGTCGCGCGCGCGCTCGCGCTCCTCGTCGAGACGCCGCCGGTGCGCGCCTTCGGCCTCGCGGTCCTCGCGCACGTGCACCTCGCGCGCGGACGCGTCGCGGAAGCGTGCGCGACCGCCGCGGAGTCGAGCGCGCTCCTCGACGAGCTCGGAGCGATGGAACAGGGCGAAGCGTTCGTTCGCCTCGCGGCCGTCGAGGCGCTGCGCGCAGGAGGCGATCTCGAGGGCGCGCGGAGCGCCGCCGCGATCGCCCGCGCGCGCCTCCTCGAGCGCGGCGCCATCATGACCGACCCCGCGCTCCGCGAGTCGTTCTTCACGCGCGTCCCCGAGAACGCGCGCACGTTCGAGCTCGCGCGCGAGCTCGGCGTATAGCTACTGCGCTCCGACGCACCTGCGCGACGTCTCGCGTCCGCTCATCGCGAGGCTCGCGGTGTCCACCGAGGTCTTCTCCACAATCGCGGGCTCCATTCGAAACGTCGCCCTGTCCGGCGAGAACGCGAAGGGCTTGAACGCGACCGGCTGCGGAGCGCGGTGGAGCTCGCTCCGTCCCGGAGGCGGCGCGCCGAACCTCCCGCACGTCCCCGAGCACGTGAGGTGACCATCGGTTTGGACGTTGCACCACGGGCTGGACCAACGACCCCACCCGTCGGCGCCGAGGAGCCCGACGGAGATGACGCCGCGCTGGTCGGGCGTCGCGCGCGTCAGGCTGTCGTTCAAGACCGTGGTCCGAACGCCGATGACCCTCGCGTCGATCGTGAAGCGGTTGGTCATCTCGTAGCTCTTGACCTTCACGTTGCCGCCCGGCTGCCCGGCGACGTCGTCGAACTGGAGCACGAGCTTGCCAGGTCCGATGTCGTGCTCGCCGTTTCCTGCACCCATGAACGTCTCGCTCAGGTGGAGCTTCCCCGCGAGCGCGTATTCGACCTCCCAGCCATTGCACGACGGTGCCTCGGAGCGCCCGGTCGAAGAGAAGAGCGTCACCGCGCCCAAGAAGACGAAAACGAGCGAAAGGGAGCGCATCGGCCCGACTCTACGGAGCAAGCGATGTGCCGCTAATCGTAGAACTGGCGGTACCAGGACCGTATCTTGCGCTGAGTGCGCTCGGGGCCGACGTGGATCGGACGCTCGACGTAACGCTTGTGGCTCCAGATGCGGACCTCTTTGTCGACGTCGCGCTTGGTGAGAAACGCGACGACGCGCGCGAGCATCCAGCGCGTGAGCGGGAGCCAGCCGAGGTCGGTCGCGCTGACGAGCAGCCGCAGATCGCTCGTCTCGTCGTCGGTCGGCGTCGAGAGCACGAGCACGCGCGTCTCGAGCAAGCCGATGTTGCGCATCGAGAGAATTCCCGGTCCCGCCATGTCGCACTTCGTGTCGAATCGCATCACCCGGCCGAGCAGCTCGAACGTCGACGGAAAGCAGAGCGTCGCGAACGGGCCTTGCGCGTCGAAGTCGATCGCGCCCGCGAGCGGCAGGTGATGGATCGCGGTGAAGTGCGTCTCGTCGCCGATGTTCTCGCGGATCTCCTGCACGTGTGTCGCGACCTGCCAGCGAAGCGAGACGGCGCTGCTGTAAGGGCGAGCGCCGGACGGCATCGCGGGCACCTGCCAGAGCGGCGCGCCGCCGGACGCGTGGTACCAGACGAAGACGATCCCATCCTGCTCCGTCGTGTGCCAGCGACGCACGCCGACGTGTGGCAACGTCGCGCTGCCCGTCGCGTGCGTGCAGCGCCCTTCACGATCGAAGCGCCAGCCATGAAACGGGCACTCGATCTCGCCGTCGACGAGGCGCCCGCCGTGCGCGAGGTGCGCGCCGAGGTGCGGACAGTACGAGTCGAGGACGACGGGGCGCCCTTCACCGTCGCGAAATGCGACGAGGTCTTGTTGGAACGCACGTAGCGGAACGGGCACGGCGCGCAGCTCGCGTGAAAGGAGCACCGCATACCAACCGTTGGGAACGGTCGGCAGAGGGAAGCGTTCGCTCATCCGCACCCCGCACACCCGTGCAAACGCCAGACCGTCAAAGCGACGACAGAGCGGGAGAAGGGGTTCGAACCCTCGACGTCCACCTTGGCA